>OZ253444.1:4170000-8957806 GCA_965261065.1 Bryobacterales bacterium
CGAGCCAACCTTCGGGGGGCAGCGGCCCAAGGTGTGATTCACGATTGGGGTGAAGTCGTAACAAGGTAGCCGTAGGAGAACCTGCGGCTGGATCACCTCCTTTCTAAGAGAGAACGTGGGCCGACACCGCTGTTGTTTAGCGGTGACGTTCGGTCTTATCCGCCGCGACTAGGATTCGGGTCGCGTTCGTGAACTGTTTTCCCGGCTTCTTCGGAAGCCGGGGCGTCCAACCGGCCTCATTTTCATGGATGGCTTTACCGGGGTTGCAGTATCGGGCTCGTAGCGCAGGGGCCGATCTCGCCTTGGCGCCACTTGTTTCCGGGGGCTGTAGCTCAGCTGGGAGAGCGCCTGATTTGCATTCAGGAGGTCGTCGGTTCGAGCCCGATCAGCTCCACCATCAAGGTTTTTTGGCTCGAAGTCTTTTGGCTCCGCAGTTTCGCGCTGCAGCGATCCAGGGCCTGTAGCTCAGTTGGTTAGAGCGCACCCCTGATAAGGGTGAGGTCGTTGGTTCAACTCCAACCAGGCCCACCATCGTCGCTTTGGGCCGCCTCTCCCAGCGTGCGGAGCGAGCTTGACCGGCGCCACATGTGAGCTTTTAAGCGTTGACCGTTTGAAAGCTCACATGTAGTACCCGTCCTGATCTTTGACAATTGAATATTGAAGGGCATCTAGCACATCGCTGGGTGATCGTTCTCCTTGTCGGTTACTGTGGTTTGACAAGAGAGGCGGACACTCAACGAGCGCCGACCCAGATTCAGTTCTGGGTCAATTTTATGGTCAAGCTACTAAGGGCGTACGGGGGATGCCTTGGCGCAAGCAGGCGATGAAGGACGTGGCAGGCTGCGATAAGCCTCGGGGAGCTGCGAGTAAGCTGTGATCCGGGGATGTCCGAATGGGGAAACCCGGCCGGTGTGAACACCGGTCATCGCCATCTGAATCCATAGGGTGGCGAGGCGAACCCGGGGAAGTGAACCATCTCAGTACCCGGAGGAAAAGAAAACAATAGTGATTCCGCTAGTAGCGGCGAGCGAACGCGGAATAGCCCAAACCAGGCGAGCGGTAACGTAAGCCTGGGGTTGTAGGACCACAACGTGGATCTGGGCGGTTAGCCGAATGTTTTGGAAAATTCAACCATAGACGGTGACAGTCCGGTAGGCGAAAACCAAACAGACCTAGTGGGATCCTGAGTACCGCGGGACACGAGAAATCTTGTGGGAAACTGCCGGGACCATCCGGTAAGGCTAAATACTCGCTTGCGACCGATAGTGAACTAGTACCGTGAGGGAAAGGTGAAAAGAACCCCTGCGAGGGGAGTTAAAAGTACCTGAAACCGTATGCCTACAAGCAGTGGGAGGGCTATGGCCGAGTGGTTCCTTCGGGAATCCGGTGTCACGCCTGACCGCGTGCCTTTTGCTTAATGAGCTGGCTAGTTATTCTCAGTGGCAAGGTTAAGCGTAAGCGAGCCGCAGCGAAAGCGAGTCTGAATAGGGCGTTCAGTCGCTGGGAATAGACGCGAAACGGGATGATCTACCCTTGGTCAGGGTGAAAGTTGTGTAACAGCAACCGGAGGCCCGAACCAGTGTCGGTTGAAAACGGCTTGGATGAGCTGAGGGTAGGGGTGAAAGGCCAATCAAATTCCGTTATGGCTCGTTCTCTCCGAAATAGCTTTAGGGCTAGCCTCGTGTGATTCGCAACGGTGGTAGAGCACTGGATGGACAAGGGGGCTTCCAAGCTTGCCGAATCCAACCAAACTACGAATGCCGTTGACGTAAGCACGGGAGTCAGACTGTGGGGGCTAAGCTTCATGGTCAAAAGGGAAACAGCCCAGATCGCCGGCTAAGGTCCCGGAATGAATACTAAGTGGGTAAGGAAGTCGAAAGGCCCAGACAGCCAGGAGGTTGGCTTAGAAGCAGCCATCCTTTAAAGAAAGCGTAATAGCTCACTGGTCAAGCCTCTCGGCGCCGAAAATGTAACGGGGCTCAAGTATTCTACCGAAGCCGCGAGTTCGAGAATCGCTTCGGCGATTCACGGGCGGTAGGAGAGCATTCCGAACTGGTTGAAGCCGGACTGTAAGGACCGGTGGACGGTTCAGAAGAGACTCTGCCAGCATTAGTAGCGAGAAACCAGGTAAGAATCCTGGTCGCCGAAAGTCTAAGGTTTCCTGGGCAAGGTTTATCCGCTCAGGGTTAGTCGGGTCCTAAGGTGAGGCCGAAAGGCGTAGCCGATGGATACGCGGTTAATATTCCGCGACTACCTTACTTCGTTTGACGATGGGGTGACGCAGGAAGCTAAACAGGAGTGGTGATGGATATCCACTTTGGCCGTCATAAGGTGTTCCGGGCCGGTAAATCCACTCGGAAGCTATCACTGAAGACGGACGCGATCCCGAAAGGGAACAAAGCTGTGACGCTACACTGCCAGGAAAAACCTCTAAGGAGAAGTTAAGGTACCCGTACCGTAAACGGACACACGTAGACGAGATGAGTATTCTCAGGCGCTCGGGTGAAAGGTTGTTCAGGAACTCGGCAAATTAGCCCCGTAACTTCGGGAGAAGGGGCGCCTCTCGCAAGAGAGGCCGCAGTGAAATGGCTCAGGCGACTGTTTACCAAAAACACAGGTCTCTGCTAAGTCGAAAACGACGTATAGGGGCTGACGCCTGCCCGGTGCCGGAAGGTTAAGGGGAGGGGTTAGCTTCTTCGGAAGCGAAGCTCTCAACCGAAGCCCCGGTGAACGGCGGCCGTAACTATAACGGTCCTAAGGTAGCGAAATTCCTTGTCGGGTAAGTTCCGACCTGCACGAATGGCGTAACGATCTGAGCACTGTCTTAACAACCTACCCGGCGAAGTTGTGGTCCCGGTGAAGACGCCGGGTGCCCGCCACAAGACGGAAAGACCCCGTGCACCTTTACTACAACTTACCAGTGAATCGCGTTGCGTTTTGCGCAGGATAGGTGGGAGGCTTTGATTCCGGGCTCTTGGGCTCGGAGGAGCCGCCGGTGAGATACCACCCTGATCGTATTGCGGTTCTAACCTACTCCCCTGATCGGGGAGAGGGACAGTGGTTGGTGGGTAGTTTGACTGGGGCGGTCGCCTCCTAAAATGTAACGGAGGCGCGCGATGCTTGGCTCAGGCTGTTTGGAAATCAGCCGTAGAGTGCAATCGCATAAGCCAAGTTGACTGCGAGACCTACAAGTCGAGCAGGTGCGAAAGCAGGCGATAGTGATCCGGCGGTTCCGCATGGAAGGGCCGTCGCTCAACGGATAAAAGGTACGCCGGGGATAACAGGCTGATCCAAGCCAAGAGTTCACATCGACGCTTGGGTTTGGCACCTCGATGTCGGCTCATCGCATCCTGGGGGTGAAGAAGCTCCCAAGGGTTGGGCTGTTCGCCCATTAAAGCGGTACGTGAGCTGGGTTCAGAACGTCGCGAGACAGTTCGGTCCCTATCTGTGGTGGGCGTAGGAGATTTGAGGGGGGCTGACCCCAGTACGAGAGGACCGGGTCGGACGAACCTCTTGTGATCCAGTTGTCGCGCCAGCGGCATAGCTGGGTAGCGAAGTTCGGTCGAGATAAGCGCTGAAAGCATATAAGCGCGAAACTTTCCCCAAGATAAGATCTCCCAAGCGTAAGCTAATAAGGGCACTCGAAGACTACGAGTTTGATAGGACGGATGTGTAAGCGTGGTAACACGTTCAGCTAACCGTTACTAATCGCCCGTTCGGCTTGACCATAAAATTGACTCAGCACTGAATCCTTCCCAGACGTCTCCTTCAAAGGAGCGGCCCGGAAGCGATGCACGGTGCGAGCGCTCGACGCGATGCGCGAGCCCTTCAATATTCGGCGCCGCTGATCGGCTTATGGAGTGAACGATCAACGGGCCAACGATTTCGGGTGGCCATAGCGAGGGGGTCACACCCGTTCCCATCCCGAACACGGCCGTTAAGCCCCTCAGCCCCGATGGTACTGCGTGGGCAACTGCGTGGGAGAGTAGGACGTCGCCCGATTAACCTCTAAAGGCCCTGGAGCAATCCAGGGCCTTTTGTTTTAGATCAACCGCATTAGACGACCCCATGCAATCCGGTATGGCAAGCTCCGATCGCACTTGTAAGATTGGCCTCGTCCAGACGGCCTGCTCGGCCGACCGCGACGCCAACCTCGACAACGCCATCAGCCTCGTTCGCCAGGCGGCGGCCCAGGGCGCGCAGATCGTCTGCCTCGAAGAGCTGTTCCGCTCCCAGTACTTCTGCCAAGAGGAGAACCCCGACTGGTTCGACTCGGCCGAGCCCGTCCCGGGGCCGACCACCGAGGCGTTGGGCCAAGCCGCCCGGGACGCCGGCATCGTCGTCATCGGCTCGGTGTTTGAGCGCCGCGCCGCAGGCCTCTATCACAACTCGGCTGTCGTCATCGGCTCCGATGGTGCAATCGTCGGTCTGTACCGCAAGATGCACATCCCCAACGACCCGCTCTACTACGAGAAGTTCTACTTCACGCCCGGCGACCTGGGCTTCCGGGCGTTCGACACTGAGCTCGGACGCATCGGTGTGCTCATTTGCTGGGACCAGTGGTATCCCGAAGCGGCGCGCCTCACCGCGCTGCAGGGCGCCGAGATCCTGTTCTATCCGACCGCCATCGGCTGGCACCCGTCAGAGAAAGGCGCACACGGTGCCAACCAGCTCGAAGCCTGGCGCACCGCGCAACGCGCCCACGCGATCGCCAACGGCGTGTTCGTCGCCGCTTGCAACCGGGTCGGCCACGAGCGGCTGCTCGACAGCTCGCCTTCGCGGCCGGCCGGTTACGAAGGCGTCGAGTTCTGGGGAGGCTCGTTCGTGTGCGACCCCTTCGGCCAAATCGTAGCGCAAGCCGGTGAGATCGAGCAGGTTCTCGTCGCCGATTGCGATCTCACTCTGATAGAAGAGACACGCCGCCACTGGCCCTTCCTGCGTGACCGCCGCACCGACGCCTACGGGGGCATCTCCTCACGGTTCCTCGACAAAGACAACCCAGACGAGGCAACGTAGACGAGGCAACGTAGCCTCGCCTTCGGTAACGCCCGCTCCATGGCCAACGACGACACCCCGCGCGCCCGCGGCTTCCGCATGCCGGCCGAATGGGAGCGGCACGAAGCCACCTGGCTCGTCTGGCCGCAGACGCCCGCCGACTGGCCCGGTAAGATCCAAGCCGTACGCTGGGTGTACGTCGACATCATCCGCCACCTACACCACCGCGAGCCGATCCACCTCGTCGTCAACGATCGACGTACCGAAACCGCCGCCCGGCGCATGTTGGACCACGCCGGCATCGACCTCTCCGCCGTCACATTCCACCGATACCCGACCGACCGCTCCTGGGTCCGCGACTCCGGCCCGCTCTTCGTCCGTCGCCGCTCCGAGTTGGCAGCCGTTTGCTGGAGCTTCAACGCCTGGGCCCGCTATCGCAACTGGCACAAGGACGCGGCCCTGGCCGGGCGCATCGCCCGCAGCCAACAGGCGCACATCCAGCATCCACGATTCCGCGGTCGCCATGTCGTCCTCGAGGGCGGAGCCATCGACGTCAACGGACGAGGCAGCCTCCTCACCACCGAGGAGTGCCTGTTGAACACGCCACAGCAACGCAACCCGGGCCTCGATCGCGACGGCTACGAAGCGCTGTTCAGCGACTATCTCGGTATCCGCAACGTGCTCTGGATGGGTAAGGGCATTGCCGGCGACGACACGCACGGCCACGTCGACGACCTCGCCCGCTTCGTCGCGCCCCGCACGGTCGTCACGGTGGTCGAGCCCGATCGCCGCGACCCGAACCACGCCCCGCTGCGCGACAACCTCCGCCGCCTGCGCTCCATGCGCGACGAGCGGGGCCGCTCCCTCGACATCGTCGAGCTGCCGATGCCGCGGCGGCTCCACTTCCAACAACACCGCCTGCCGGCCAGCTACGCCAACTTCTACATCGCCAACGGCGCAGTGCTCGTCCCGACCTTCAACGACCCGGCTGACCGCATCGCCCTCGGGATCCTCGCCGAGCTATTCCCCAAGCGCGACGTCATCGGCATCCACAGCGTCGATCTCGCTTGGGGCTTCGGCACCCTGCACTGCAGCACACAGCAGTTGCCGGCAGGCTGAACTAAACCCAGAGCTGACTCTACCCCTCGATCTGCACCCCGCGCCAGAACGCCATGTGGTCCTTGATCTGGGCGGCCGCCTCTTTGGGCTCGGGATAGTACCAGGCCGCCCCGGGATTGGTTTGGCCGCTCACCTCAATGTCGTAGTACAGGGCCGTGCCCTTCCACGGGCAGGCGGACGTTTGATCGATCGGCTTGAAGTACTCCCGCTTGATCGAGTCGGGCGGGAAATAGTGATTTCCCTCGACGACCTCGGTATGCTCGCTCTCGGCGAGAACGACGCCTTCCCAGCTTGCTTTCGGCATCCCCCCATTCTATGGGGAACGCCGACCCGGACGGCGCGCGATCGCCTCGGACGTGCGCCCGGATGCACCACCGCCCTCGTTTGGCAGCACGCGGCCAACCAAGAGCTAGGAACGGAAACGGTAGGTGATGCGACCGCGTGTGAGGTCGTAGGGAGACAGTTCCACCGTTACGCGGTCGCCGGTGAGAATGCGGATGCGGTGCTTGCGGAGCTTGCCGGCGATGCGCGCCAAGACAAGGTGTTCGTCGTCTAGCTTGACGTCAAAGATGCCGCCGGGGTGTTTCTCGACTATCGTTCCTTGTACTTCGATGCCTTCTTCTTTTGCCATTGCCCTCCTTTAGGGTTGTTGGAAACCGTGCTTCGCGTGCCGTAACGATCACGCCGCGAACGGGTGAACCGCAGGCACACATCCACGATTCAAGTATCGCAAACCCCCGCAGCCGAAGCAAGATGGGCCAAGCCGGTCCGGCGTAGTCACCGCTGGCCGATTCCTCCTCGCCGCTTGGACACGAGCACCTCACGCGCGTGGTCGTCGATCCGTTGTAAAATCAACCCGGTGTAAGATCAACGCTGTCGCCCCCATCGAGTCCACGCCCAAGGGAGACTCATTCGAGGGCCGGGTAGAACCTTATGCGATTCATCTGCTTACTCGCCGTACTCATTGTGGCCGTGCCGTCCGCCGCCAACGCGCAGCTCACCGCCGCCAAAGACGCGCCCATCGCCATCGGCCATCACCATCTCAACGTCAGCGACCTCGGCGCCCACCGGCGCTTCTGGGTCGACCTGCTCGGCGGGACGCCGGGCAAGCTCGGGCCGCTCGAGTACGTCCAATTCCCCAACGCGCTGATCTTCCTTCGCGAGCGGGCGCCGACGGCCGGCAGCAAGGGCAGCTCGGTCAACCACATCGGCATTCAGTTCCCCGACGTCCCGGCGAAGATGTCGAAGCTGCGCGCCGCCGGCGTGCCGGTCGTCACCCGCACTGAGATCAGCCGCAACCGCGCCAAGGGCGACCTGTTCTTCAGCCCGTCGCAGCGCGTCTACTTGTCGTTCATCATGGCGCCCGACGACCTCAAGATCGAGATGTTCGAGAACCGGGCCCTCGAGACTCCGCTGGCGAACCACCACATTCATTTCTTCTCGCACCAGGTTGACGAGATGAAGGCCTGGTACGTCAAAACGTTCGGCGCGATCGGGGGCCAACGCGGTCCGTTCCAAGCCGCCGACCTGCCGGGCATCAACCTCACGTACTCACCGGCCGCCGAGGCGCCGGAGCCGACCAAAGGCCGTGTGCTCGACCACATCGGGTTCGAGATCAAGAACCTCAAAGCGTTCTGCAAGAAGCTCGAAGCGCAAGGAGTGACGTTCGACCGGCCGTATGAAGAGCTTCCCAAGCTGGGGTTGAAGCTCGCCTTCTTGACCGACCCTTGGGGCACGCATATCGAGTTGACCGAGGGGCTCGATAAGCTGTAGGCCGACGGTCTCCTGTGACGACAGCGCAGTACGGGGGAAGTGTGTCCAGAGCGACCGATTCACATCACGATACCGAAGCCGGCGGCGAACCCCGAAGGGGTGGTCCAAATAACAGCCCTGGGCGTGAGCCCAGGGACGCCGACCCCCACAAAGACTCCTTGAGCCCTGAAAGGGCGACTCGGAGAACTCTCCGCGGGCCGCAGCCCCGAGGGCCCATGTAGAGGGCAGGGAAGGCCGCGGATCTCAAACCGAGATCCACGCTGTAGGTTGACGCAGCACCGATTCGTACGAAGGTTGATTTGCCTTCCCCGCATCGGCGCCGGTTGAACCGCGGATCTTGTTGGGGCCTGGAGTCTCGCGTAAGACCTGTGTCGCCCCTTGCAGGGCTTCAAGGAGACGATCGTCGTTTACCTTGGGCTCACGCCCAGGGCCATTCCTTGGACCACCCCTTCTGGGTTCAAACATCCGAGCCTGGCCGGCGAGTCGTGTATCCTGTCGGGGCAGGAGATCGATATGCCGCAGAACATGTTGGGCGCGTACGGCGAATGGGCTGCAGGGCTTGTCGGCGACGCGCCCGCCGAGTTGTCTTTCCGCCGCGCCGAATGGAGGGACATCAACGCTTGGCGCGACCGGGCTCGTACGCGCTACCGTGATTTCCTCATGCAGCTGGACACCGGCGGGACGCCTAACGCTCAACTCCAACACCGCTTTGAATACGACGGCCTCGAGATCGAACACCTGAGCTGGCAACTGCCCTACGGGCCGCCGACCGAAGCCATCTTCCTCAAGCCCGCGGGCGCCAAAGGATCCTTGCCGGGCGTCGTCGGGCTTCACGATCACGGCGGCAATAAGTATTTCGGCACCCGGAAGATCACGCGCATCAGCAACGACGTGCATCCGCTGATGCGTACGCACCAGGACAAGTACTACGGCGGCGTGGCTTGGGCCAACGAACTCGCCAAGCGCGGTTACGCCGTTCTTGTTCACGACACCTTCACCTTCGCTACGCGCCGCGTGCGAGCCGCCGATCTGCCGGCCGTGATCAAACGCGGACACGATCTCGAAGAGGTGAACCTGGAATCGGAGGAAGAGATCGAGCGTTACAACCGCTTTGCCGGCGGACACGAACATCTGGTCTCGAAAAGCCTGTTCTGCGCGGGAACGACCTGGCCCGGTGTCTTCACGGCCGAGGACCAGCGCGCGCTCGACTACCTTTGCTCGCGGCCGGAAGTGGATGAAGAGCGAGTGGGTTGCTGTGGGCTGTCCGGCGGTGGGCTGAGGACCTGTTACTTGACCGGCGTGGATGAACGGATACGCTGTGCCTGTGCCGTGGGAATGATGACCACGTGGCGCGACTATCTTCTCAACAAGTGCTACACACACACGTGGATGATTTACATCCCCGGCATGCCTCGTTACCTCGACTACCCGGAGATCCTGGGGCTCGCCGTACCGAACCCGGTGCTCGTACTCAACAACCGCCAAGATCAGCTCTTCACCCTGCCCGAGATGGAACGGGCTGACGCCATCCTCAAAGAGGTGTACCACAAGGCCGAAGCGCCGGACCGCTACCGCGCTAGCTTCTATCCCGGCCCGCACAAGTTCGACCGCGACATGCAGAAGGAAGCCTTCCAGTGGTTCGACCGCTGGCTCAAGGGCTAGAGACTAACACCCAGGGCTGTTATCTGGATCACTCCTTCGGGGTTCCGAATGCGAGCCGCGCAGCGGCAACCCAATCAGCAGCCCGGTCGTGTTGCCCCGGGGAACGAGAAGACCGCCAAGACGGCAGAGCCCTGTAAGGGCGTCCAACTTGTCGGTGACCGACGAAGGAGTCTCGTAGTGGGCTGTGCGCGGTGCCGGCTCCATCGCTACAGTTGTCGTGCAAGGTCCTCAACAGCAGAGGCTGTTCCTATTAGCAGCGGCGTCCCCGCGAGGGCGCACTCGCACATCTGATTGTGAGGGCACATACTTTTCGCTTCGACGTCCCACACACTCATACCCCCGGCCTCGATCAAGACTAGCCCGGCCGCCACATCGTGAAACTTGTAGCGCGTGACCAGCACGGCGGCGGGATCATTTGTGGCCTCGGACAGCATCGCCAGGTGGACGGCACTCGCACCTAGTGCTCGAATTTTGCCATCGTAGTTGCGTAGAAACCGATGACCGTCAGAGCTTGCCCAGACATAGACTCGATCAGGCGTGAGGTCTGGGGCCGAACTGGACTCAGCAATCCGGCCAAGACCCTGCAGCGACGCGACCGACGTACCGCGGAATGCCTCAACGCGTTCGCCAGTATTTTGTGCTACGTACCAGCGCTGGTAGGCGGGCAAATGAACAACAGCTAACGACGGCTTGAAGCCGTCCCCGCCCCGAAACACCGCAAGCGAGATTGCGTAGTCGTGCAGCCCGCGAACGTAGGGCCCAGTGCCGTCGAGGGGGTCGACGACTGTCAGGAACTCCGCCTCGGTGTCGTCGTCCGATTCCGGGATAGAATAATCCTCGATCGCGAGGCGAACGCCAGGGAGTTGGCGCCGGAGGACGTCTGCCAGTTTCGACCCGACCTCCTTATCAGCGTTCGTCACTAGGGTTTGGTCAGGTTTGTATTCAGCTGCGATCTGACCCTGCGCGCAGAGTAGAACTTTCCCGGCCTCGTCGACCGCCTTGAGAATCTCGGCGATTTGTTTGTCGCTAATCTGCACGCTGGAATCGCGCTTCCATCGACTCAGCCGGGGAGCTGCTCTCGATCCCGCCCCCACGTCGAGCAAACCCTGTAGATCCGCGACCTCCCGCAGCCGGCGCCTATACTGGGTCTCGCAGACGATCCGCATGGCCTGAGCCAGGCTCGCGCGAGCCTGGCCGGCCTCACCCACGGCGAGCCCGAGCCGCGTTGACGCAAGGCAGGCATCCGCTTCGAGAAGGCGCATCCCCCTGGCAAGTGCCAGCACGTAGCGTAGATCCTTGCGCGCTTCCGTGTATTTACGGGAGTCCATGCAAACCTGCGCACGAACCAAAAAGCCTCGAGCCAGGAACTCACGCTGACCTGCTTCACGCAACACGTCCAAAGCCTTGGCGAGCTTTGCTTGCGCCGCCGGAGTACTCGCGTGGAGAAGCCCGCGCGCCCACGCGAGGTCATTCAGCCAGGATTTCCATTTTGGCCCTGGCACGGTCACAGGATACACCCCCGCTGCGCCGAATACCACGTCTTTTCGCGCTGAACCCTGCACATCACCTCCGCCGGTAGGCGCCAGGGCTCGTCCGTCCGCTCACAGACGTTGATTGAGCGGACTGAACGGCGCTCCGGCCGACACTGCTCCCTGCGAAACCTTTTTGGAGCCAAAAACTGTTGATCCTCGCCCGGGCAACGCTACCCACCCGGCACAGGCAGCGCCCAGATCCTATGCAGCATGTCACCGAACAGCCGCCGGTTCAGATGCCCCTCCGCCAGCAGCAACCAGTAGTAGCGAGCATGCTTGACCAGCCGACCGCCGGTCTTAATCAACCTGTGTTGCAAACTCGTTAGCGACCAGCTTTTGATTCGCTGCGGCAGCCCTAGCCGCCGTCACAGGTTGCCCAGGTTGTAGGCCAGCACGCTGAGTTGCAGCCGTACCTCGTTGGCTCGGAAGCGGTGACACGACAAGCGGGTCCAGTGCGTGGCCTGTTTGCCTTCTTTGATCCACTGCTCCGCCGTGCCGCGCTTGTTGTAGAACCGCACGACCGAGCGGCTCGGCAAGCTCATGCTCGTCACGACAAATCCGACGCGCGGGAATAGTTCGCCCTGGTGATGCTCGACCTTGGCGACAACTCGCCTTGCCTTCGACCAGCTCTCGGCCTGATAGCGAAAACTCTTGTAGCGCACTAGGGGCTTGGCGTTCGGCCTGCCCGGTGGCCGAAACAGGATGTCCTCGATCTCCAGCTCCAGGCTCTTGTTCGCCGGGATGCGAATCACGTAGTCCACGCCGCGCTCCTCCATCGCCTCGTAGATCTCGGGCTTGGCGAAGGCGGCGTCGGCGCGGAACGTCACCTGTTTGCCCTCCGCCTGTTGTCGTTCGATCTCCGGCAGTAGCAGCTCGTCCCAGTCCTCGGCGCTGTGCACGTTGCCGGGACGCAGCTTCGCGCCTAGGCAGTCGCCGTGCTGGTTGAACAGCAACAGCGGGTGATAGCAGAGGGACTCAAAATGGCCGTTGTAGGCACTGCCTTCCTGTTGGCCGTGGACGGGGCTCTCCGTGGAGTCCATGTCGAGCACCACGCGGTCTGAACCGTCGGGAGCTTCGGCTTGCGCGACCAGCTCCCGGTTCACTGCCATCAGCCCCAGCAAGTTCTCTTCGCTCGCCAGCATCTCCGTCTCGAAGCCATGCAGCGTCGAGGTCAAGGCTGCTCCGCGATCCCAGTTCCTCTTCGAGCCGATCAAGCGAAAGGTCGGATCGGCGGATACTCGAACGGCGTCATTGAGGTCCTCGTAGCCAGCGAGTCGGCTGTAGACCGACTGCCGCAGCAGATCGGCCAGCGGGAACTTCTTGTTCAAGCCTTGTCGCGAGTCGCTGAGATGCTCGTCGATCAGCTGGCCGAGTCCGAGTCGTTCATCCAGTTCGCGAACGAGAATCAGACCGCCATCCGAGGTGACTCGCGATCCTTGGAAATCGACTTTGAGAAATCCATTGAACGTGAGCTGAAACGGCTTGTTTTCTTTTTCACCCATCGGGTGTTGACCTCCATGGCGTCCTTATCGGGCTCTAGCCCCTATCAATAAAGACGCTGAAGGTCGCTGGATGGTCTGAAGCTCATACATCAAATTGAAAATGCGGGTTCAGCCCTATGGCCAACAAGTTTCCTTCTGCTTCTGCGGCTTTGCCATTGTGCTCACAGCGCTCGATCACCTCGCGCCAATTCTGTTCGGCCAGCAAGAGATCGCAGTAACGATAGCCCTGCTGCTTCTGCAGGTACGGGGCGCTCCCGCTCCCACTACTGTCCCAACGTCGATTCGTAGAGACTCTGTAAGTCACGATTTCACAGCGTGATAGGGTTGATTTCGAGGCAAATCGATTTGAACGCCATCGGCGGCCTGCCTGGCTGTACGATGCTGGTCATGCATGTCGGACGGACCGTTTTCTCGCAGCTGATGGATTTGTTCCCCTTGGTTGAGTTCCGCCGTTGCGTCGAGCGCTACCGGGGAAATCACAAGATCCAGCACTTTTCTTGTCTCGACCAGTTCCTGTGTCTCGCTTTCGCCCAACTCACCTCGCGCGAGAGTCTGCGCGATATCGAAGTTTGTCTCCGCGCCGTACAACCACGGCTCCACCATATGGGCTTTCGCGGCAACATCTCCCGCAATACGCTGGCGAATGCCAACTTGAAACGCGACTGGCGCATCTACGCCGATGTCGCTCAGGTCCTCATCCACCAAGCCCGGCAACTCTACTCCCACTAAGATCTGGGGCTGGAATTGGAGCAGACAGCCTACGCCCTGGACTCCACCACCATCGATCTGTGCTTGTCCTTGTTTCCGTGGGCTCCCTTCCAACGCACGAAAGCAGCCGTGAAGGTCCATACCCTGTTGGACTTGCGCGGCAGTATTCCCAGCTTTATTCGCGTGACGTCGGCGCACGTGAGCGATGTCAGCGTGTTGGATGATCTCGTGCTGGAGCCGGGGGCCTGCTATGTCATGGACCGCGGGTACATTCATTTTGCCCGCCTCTATCGATTCACGCTGGCGGCCACTTTCTTCGTCGTGCGGGCTCGAAAAAACATGCAGTACCGCCGCCGCTACTCCCATCGCGTGGACAAAACGACGGGCCTGCGCTCGGATCAGACGATCGTACTCACCGGCCAGGATTCGGCCCGCGACTATCCCGCCCCCGCTCGGCTGATCCGCTATTGGGATGAGCCGCAGAACCTTCGCCTGCGTTTCCTGACGAACAATTTTCTGTTGCCTGCGCTCACGATTGCGCAACTCTACAAGCGTCGCTGGGATGTGGAATTATTCTTCAAGTGGATCAAACAACACCTCCGCATCAAGAAGTTCTACGGCACGTCGGCGAACGCGGTGAAGACGCAGATCTGGGTCGGGGTGATCGTCTATCTGATGGTGGCGATTCTCAAAAAACAGCTCGGCATCGAGGCCAGTCTCTCCCGAATTCTACAGATTCTCAGCGTCACCGTTTTCGAGAAGCTGGGTATCCACTTGACTCAGGTGACCCCAAGATGTAGTGTAGGGCCTGGTGGAGGATTACCCGCGCGACCAACTCGAATTCGAGTCTCACTTTGCGAGCGAGGAGGCTTGCCGCGACTATCTGTTCGCCTTGCGCTGGCCAGAGGGTTTCCGCTGTCCAAGGTGTGGGCATGAGCGCGCTTGGCCGGTGCGCAAAGTGTGGTTCGAATGCGCTCGCTGCGGGCGGCAAACCTCCGTCACCGCCGGCACGATCTTTCAAGACACACGCAAGCCGCTGCGGCTGTGGTTCCGGGCGATGTGGACCATCACCACGCAGAAGAATGGGGCCAGCGCCCTGGGTCTACAGCGCGTTCTGGGATTGGGCAGTTACCAAACCGCCTGGCCTTGGATGCACAAGCTGAGGCGAGCGATGGTGCGCCCGGGGCGGGAGCGATTGACGGGCCTCGTCGAGGTCGATGAGACCTACTGGGGCGCTGAAGAAGAAGGGGTAATCGGCCGGCAGACCGAGCGTAAAGCGTTGATTGCAGTCGCTGCGGAAGAGAGAGGCACCGGGCTGGGGCGCATCCGCATGCAGCGCGTTCAGAACGCCTCGGCGGCCAGTTTGATGCCCTTCGTCGAGGAGTCGGTCGAGCCGGGCAGCGTGGTTGTTACCGACAACTGGTCGGGCTACGATCCGCTCAAGAAGAAGGACTACCAGCGTCGTATCATCTCGATTAACAACCGCCGCGAGCAGGCCTCGCAGCTACTGCCGAGGGTGCACTTGGCGATCTCGCTACTCAAGCGCTGGATGCTGGGCACGCATCAGGGGGCGGTCAGCCACGAGCATCTGGACTACTATCTCGACGAGTTCGTGTTCCACTTCAATCGGCGCAGATCACGCAGTCGGGGCAAGCTCTTCTACCGCCTTGTGCAGCAGGCCATGGCGGTGGAGCCGACGCCGTACCGCTCGATCGTCGCCGATTGGGACGCTAAGACGCTGTGAGCCCAACTACAAGATGTTGGGGTCACCTGAGTCAAGTGGATACCCGGCTTCGAGAAAACGCCCATTTTACAGGTGTTGGAGGGCCTCGATTCCCAACTTCCACCACTCCATCCCTCCAACCAACTGACTCTATTCGACTTATGATGGGACAGTAGTGTCCCGCTCCCTATTTTCTCAGCCTCCACAAACTGCTTTCGCGCCGCCTTTGGCCATCCGTGCTGGTGGAGTGCGTCCGCATAGGCCACGATCGCTTGCAGCCGTTGACTGGTACTGCCCCCTCGGGCACCGTACTCAGAGGCTTCCTTGCCTGCGCCTACCGCCGCCTCAACGTCCCCTTTGGTCAGATAGAGCTGTGCGAGATGGCGGCCATAGTTCGTCGCACGGTCGTCATCGCACCCGCCGTCGACGCGACACACCTTGGCAAGATCGAGGGCCCGCTCCAGAGGCGGCACGGCCGCATCCAGCTTCCCCAACATGCGAAGGTCGAGGCCTATGCTGCAGAGTGCGTCGGCCTCCGTACCCTTACTCGGTCGCCTCTCCGCTGCCGGCAGCTGCCAGTCCCGGTCAAAAAAGGGTTGAAGGAGCGCACAGTCCGTGCTTAGACCGCCCAGCTTGTCGCGAAGCCGATGGTTCTCGTAGCGCTCTCGGTAGTGATCGCCTCCCGGTGAAGGATTGTCGTTGCCGTTGATGCGGCCGAAGAAGACCTCGTCCAGAGCTTCGATCAACTTCTCCGCTTTGCGTCCGTAGGAGACCGCTAGAAAGAGCGGCTCCAGCTCGCGCAGCTCTGTTGCCTCCTCTTTCTGCTGGGCCTGGCAGTACTCGTACAGTCGGCGATTGCCCTCGCGCCAGGCCTGAGGACGCTCCTGCTTGAGCGAACCGCCGAAGCGCTCTCGAACTAGCGGGTGGCAGTCCAGCCGTGGCGGAACATGGTGACTCTCTTCCGCGACCAGCTTCAGGTCCCGCAGCCGCTCGACCGCCTCCTCGCGGCCATGCTTGGAGAGCCCCGCCAGCCGGTCCGTTAATCCCCGAATCGCCGGCTTGGCCAGCACCGCCTTGAGTGGCCCCTGCTCCGCGGGCGCGTCGAAGAGCCCTAGCACACGCAGCCATTCGACCTCGGGCCCGTGGCCTGGTCCCTGGCCCAAGCGCTTCTCGATCGCCGCCATCACCCGTTGGGCATGGCGGCCTTCCTTCGGGCCGACGTCGAGCAGCTCGGGGACATCGGCCACGCCCTCGATCGAGCCGCCATGCCACTTGGCGAGGTAGGCCGCCAGCAGGTTCAGCGCCAGGGCGTGACGGCCAAGGTCGTCGACGGCCGCCTCCAGTCGCTCGTCCGGCCCCGTGACCCCCGCCGTGCGCAGCAGCGCCCGTCCCGCCACCGTCGAGACGTGCTCCAGGTCGATGTGCTTGACCGCGTTCTCATACTCCGGCTGCTGGAGGTCGGTGACCTCTTCGCGAGTCGAGATGACGCACAGGCCCGGGTTGCGTTCGGCCAGCGCTTCGAGCAGGGTCTTGAGCGCGGGGTCCTTGATCCCGCCAAGGTCGAAGTCGTGTCCCGACTGCAGTGGCTCCATGCCGTCGAGCAGCAGCAGGGTGCGTTGGGCCGCGACCAGCTCGGCCAGGCGCTCGCCCTTGTCCCAGGGCGACCCTTTCGCGGGGTCGGGGTCGCCGAAGAATTGGAGGGCCGCGTTGATGAACTGGTCGGCCGAGGTGACGCGCTCCCGCGTCCCCTGGCTGTAGAACGACCAGGCATACACATACTCGACCTCACGATAGTTGTCCCGGCGCATGCGTTCCGTCCACACCCGGACGAGCGTCGATTTGCCGACGCCGCCATGAGCTTTGAAGACGATGATGTTGGTTTTCGGGTCGTTCCAAGAGTCGTTGAGCAGGTTCTGTTCGTCGCGCCGCCCGAACAGCAGCTCACCAGTTTCGGGCAGGTGCGAGATGTCCTCTTTCTCGGGTGCGTCCCATTCGGGCGGCGGTGGCGGAGGGGGCACGTAGCCCGGCTGCGAAGCTTCAAAGACGTGGTCAGCCAGCCACGTGAACACCTGGTCGCGAGTGTTCCCGGATACGCCTGCCAGGGGTTTTCCGTTGGCGGTGTACATCTGCAGTTCTTCGAGCCAAGGGTGTTTCTTCCAAGGGCAAGGCTTGATCAAAACCGGCAGGATTTCACACTCACCCCTCCGGGCTTTCTGCAGGAAGAAGGGAATCTCCTCGTCCATGCAGAAGCTCGAAGACAAGAAGTCCGCGGATACCAGACAGACGGCAAAGCGAGTCTTACTGAGGATCTCCTTGACACGCAGATACCAGCGCTCGCCTTCGCGGATATCGAGGTCGCTCCAAACCTCAAAGTTTCCGTAGCGTTGGGCGGCCTTGAGTTGAGGCAGGATTGAATCCAGCCATTTTTCGTCTTTGTGGCTGTAGCTGACGAAAACGGTGGGTTTTTCGCTTTGGCCGCCTACCGACATCGTGTAGTCAGGCTACTACGTTTTGGATGCCGGCTCAAGGGGCTGGCTTGGCATATCCGCACCACCTCGCGCGCCGGCCCACCACTCAGAGCGACTGACCCGGTCTTGCGACCGGGGCACGACGGGAAGCAACAGCGTTTACGTGGTGGCGCGGGCCTCCTGGCCTGCAGCGTCGACCTCCGGGTCGACGTCTCCTTCGCCCCATCGAGTCCACGCCCAAGGCAGACCGTTCGTGGGCCGGGCAGACCTGTCGCCCACGCCTGGCCCCGGACTTCCGTCCGCAGCCACGATTCACGATTCACGGTCCGCGCCCTTGCCAAGGCTGCTACGCCGGGACGCCCATCTTGGAAGGCTCGTGCTTGCGTGCGGCAAAGCGCTCGGAGATCAGCTTGAGTGCGACGGCCGGCTCGACAACGCCGTCCCCATTCTGCTCGACCGACTTGTGGTTGTGATAGAGGACGCTGGTGTAGTCGGGAATCCTGCCCAGCGCGAGATGGCGGTGAATCTCGCGGATGCCGTCATCGAGGGGCGTCTCGCACTCGAACGCCAGCCGCTCGTGGATCTTCTCAAACGACACGCGATAGTTTCGGCGGTCGGCGTTGGTCTCCTTGACGACGTTAACTCCGGAGGCGATAGCGTGAATCGCCCGGCCGACGTCGCCCAGCCGGAGGTTCATGTCCGCGGAGCCGACGTTGAAGATCTCGCCGCTGACCTGGGCCAGGGGAGCCTCGAGCATCTTGTGAAAGGCGCGCGCAATGTCGTTGACGTGCACAAAAGGACGCCACTGTTCCTCGTTGTAGATGACGACCTTTTTCTCGAAGTACGCCTTGGCCGTGAGTAGATTGACGACCAGGTCGAAACGCGGACGGTACGACCAGCCGAAGGCCGTGCCCAGCCGCAGAATGGTCGGATGGAAGCGGTCGCTGCGCGAAGCCAGTAGGATTCGCTCGGAGTCGATCTTGGTCGCGGCATAGAGCGAGACGGGGTCGAGCTCAGAGGTTTCGTCGACAATCGAGTCGCTCGCCCCGTAGACGCTGCACGTCGAGGCAAACACGAACCGCGACACCCCTTGCCCCTTGCAGACGTCCGCCACCAGTGCGGTTGCGGCGTAGTTGGTTTGCAGCGTCGTCTCTTCATCGAGCGCGCAAGCCGGGTCGCCGACAATCGCGCCAAGATGAATCACCGCGTCCATGCCGCGCACGGCGTGAATCACCGCGTCCACGCGCTGGAAGTCGCCGCGAATCAACTCGAAGCAGGGGTGCCGGTAGAGACCGCGAATGGGCTCGTCGCCTAAAATCAGCAGGTCGAGGACGCGAACTTCGTATCCGGCTGCCAGCAG
The DNA here is from genome assembly GCA_965261065.1 of Bryobacterales bacterium. Lineage (GTDB taxonomy): Bacteria > Acidobacteriota > Terriglobia > Bryobacterales > UBA6623 > JAKZVK01. The sequence continues at coordinate 4,188,843 of OZ253444.1, forward strand.
CTTCCGCACCAGGACGCTACCGATGTATCCCGCGCCGCCGATGACGAGAACCTTCTCGACGGGTTTCTCGATCGGAGGGTTCTTGGGCTGGACGTGGAAGTTCTGCCAGACGTAGAACTTGGCGGTTCGCGCGCCGATGCATCCGGCGACGTTGACCAGGTAAGCCGCGACGGTGATCCCCAGTGGCGAGAGCAGGCTGGTGTCGAGCGCCAACAGCGGGCTTGCCACCAGCAGCAGTGAGTAGGCGATGGTGATCGACTGTGCCAGCGCGAACGCCTTCTGCCACCAACTCAGCACCGGCTTGGTGTGGTAACCGCCCGCAAGAGATAGCAGGGCGATCGACACCAACCCGAGCGGCGGAGCGACGCGGAGAAAGAACTCGACGTGAGCCAGGAGGATCTCGCTCGAGCTTCCTACGGCATCGACGCCCAGCCGGCCGAAGAGGCCGAACAACACGCCGATCGCGAGAGAAGTTACAACGATGATCGAGTCAGCCAGTATCCGCACGGCAGCGGTTCCTCCGGTTCTCTCGCCTGCTGTTGTTGACGTCACTGTTTCCATCGAGCAGGCACTCGACAGAGAGAGTATCGGCATCCAGCCCGCCTGTTTCAATGCATAGGTAGTGGCAAAGAGGAATCCTCCCGGGGGCAAAATGCTGAGAGCGGCCACGCGGTCGGCTCAGAGCCAATCCCAGGAGGATTTCATGCCAGAACTCTACTACATCGGACTCGATGTCCATAAGAAAAGCATCAGCTTCTGCATCAAAACCGGGGACGGAACGATCGTCCAGCGCGGTCAGGTCGCGGCCACTCGCGCCGCCTTGACCGCTTGGGCGTCAGCCCTCGAGCGCCCTTGGGTGGGCGCGCTCGAAGCCACCCTGTTTACCGGCTGGATTTACGATCACCTCCAGCCCTTCGCCCAGGAACTGCAAGTCGCACACCCGGCCATGCTCAAGGCCATCGCCTGCGCCAAGAAGAAGAACGACCGTCTCGACGCCACCAAGATCAGTGACCTGCTGCGCTGCAACCTGCTGCCGCGCTGCTACGTGGCGCCGCCTGCCCTGCGCGAGTTGCGGCGCGTGCTGCGCTATCGCAATCTGCTGGTGGGCGAAGCTGTCCGCATGAAGAACAAAATCAGCGGGCTACTGATGGAAGTGGGCGAACCCTACGATGCCCGGCGGCTGCACGGGCGCAACTATTTCTACTCCTATCTCGACAGCCTGCGCGACACGCCCGAGTCGGTGATCGAGCTGCTCGCCATCACCCGCGGCAGCCTGGAAATGTTCGATCGTTTGCAGCAGGAGTTACTGCGCGGATTGCGGCGCCATCCGCTGTTGCGGGAACGCGTCGAGTTGCTGCAGTCGATTCGCGGCGTGGGGGAGGTGACGGCGTTGACCTGGGCGCTGGAGACCGTCGAGCCCGAGCGCTTCGGTTCGCTGGGCCAGGCGGTGAGTTACTGTGGGTTGTGTTCGGCACAGCGCGAGTCGGCCGGCAAGACGCAGCGGGGACCGCTGTCGAAGCAGCGCAACAAGCATTTGCAGCGGGTGCTGATCGAGGCGGCGAAACTCGCGCCGCGCTGGAACCCGCAACTGCACGACGTCCATGAGCGGGAGTTGACGCGCGGGTCTCGCAATCGCGCGACGTTGGCCGTGGCGCGCAAGTTGGTGGCGTATCTGCGGGCCGTGGACACCAGTGGTCGCGCGTTCGTGCCGCGGGTTGCGGCCGAGGCGTAACGAGGAGAATTTGCTTTTTTTCTGTTAAAAGGAGAAACGAAGAGTTTCATCGACGCTGTGCGGTGTCACGAGCGGCCCGCCGGTCCTCGCCTGTTGGGGACTACGCGAAGGAGTTTACTGGGAGTTTCCCGGGAAATTTCTGATGCGTCCGTATCTCTGTTTCGAGGCCGGCGGGCCTGAAAACCCAAACTGAATCTTCCGCGACGGTCCCCCGGCCGGTACGGTGGGGCGACCCGATGCGCGCACATGGATGTCTGGTCACGTGACTCGTTGACCTTGCGACTTGATTCGCAAAAACGCTCGGGCTGCGAAGCGTCACTGCTGAAGACAACGCCCCCGCTGACGGGAGGATTCGGATGACTGCGTCCATCCTTGACAGATACCTATCATGGATGTCTGGTCACGTGACTCGTTGACCTTGCGACTTGATTCGCAAAAACGCTCGGGCTACGAAGCGTCACTGCTGAAGACAACGCCCCCGCTGACGGGAGGATTCGGATGACTGCGTCCATCCTTGACAGATACCTATCATGGATGTCTGGTCACGTGACTCGTTGACCTTGCGACTTGATTCGCAAAAACGCTCGGGCTACGAAGCGTCACTGCTGAAGACAACGCCCCCGCTGACGGGAGGATTCGGATGACTGCGTCCATCCTTGACAGATACCTATCATGGATGTCTGGTCACGTGACTCGTTGACCTTGCGACTTGATTCGCAAAAACGCTCGGGCTGCGAAGCGTCACTGCTGAAGACAACGCCCCCGCTGACGGGAGGATTCGGATGACTGCGTCCATCCTTGACAGATACCTATCATGGATGTCCCCACATTGGAGATCGTCATAGGGGTTTCCCTTTCTTTAGGCTGGGCCCGAGAGGTGTAAGGTGTAGGCTGATGAGCGGTTGCGTCATATCTGGTTCAGTGGTTGTCGCGGCTCCAAGCAGACTCGGCGGGACCAGACTCAGAGCCGCAGGCGTGAGCCTGCGTTGAGATGCTTCAAGGTGACGAGAGGGTCGCATCCCTAGGAACGTCATGCACGAACGCGGCAGCTCAGCGCGGGTTCCCACCCGCGGCTCCGAAGTGGCGGGTCGAGAGGCGTTTCTCGACAAGGGTCTCTTCCGGCGCGCAGGGCTGGTTCGTTTCGGCCGCAGCGGTGGTTCTGCACCGGTTTTCTGCATGACGAACTCCGGTACAAGTCTTTTTTTATCAGCTTGTTAACCATTGGGCAGCCGATTGCGTCTATAGTGTCAGAGGACAGGACAATGACACGCGTGGGCAACCTACTGGTACGAGCCGCTTTGGCGGCCTTGTTACTGGCCCCTCTCGGCTGGGCCCAAGAGGAGGATCGCCCCGCCTTGGGGGTCGCACGGGTCAGCCTGACCAACGGCGATGTCACCATCCGGCGCGGTGATTCCGGCGACTGGATCCAAGCGCCTGTCAACACGCCCGTGGTCGAGGGCGATCGCATCGCGACCGGGACGGCGTCACGCGCCGAAGTCCAGCTCGATTACTCGAACCTTCTCCGGCTCAATGAGTCGAGTGAAGTCCACATGGCGAACCTGGGCAACAAGCAGTTCCGTGTCCAGGTCGAACGCGGCGTAGTGAACTACAGCGAACTGCGCGGCGGCGAGGCGGACGTCGATCTTGAGACACCGCTGGTCGCGGTGCGTCCCGGCAAGAACGGGCGCTACCGCGTCGAAGTGATCGGGCAGGATCTCGTCCGAATCATCGTCCGCAAAGGGCAAGCGGAGGTCGCCTCCGCCCAGGGCGTCGAGACGCTCAAGCAGGGCCGCATGATGGTGGTGCGGCGCGGCTCGGAGAAGGCTGAGGGGGCCCTTGAGTTTGCGATCGAAAAGGCCGACCCGAAAGACAACTGGGATGAATTCAACGAGCGTCGCGACAAGAGCCTGCAGAAGTCCGAGAGCTACCGCAAGCTGAGCCGCAGCATCTATGGCGCCGAAGACCTAGACGATGCAGGGCGTTGGCAGTACGTCTCAGGGTACGGCAACTCCTGGTTCCCGACCGTATCTGCTGGCTGGGCGCCCTACCGCTCCGGCCGTTGGACCTGGGTGGACTACTACGGCTGGACCTGGGTGAGCTACGAGCGCTGGGGCTGGGCGCCCTACCACTACGGGCGCTGGTTCCACCACGCGCACCACGGCTGGGGTTGGTATCCGGGGTCGTACTACGGCCATCACTACTGGCGGCCGGCGTTGGTCGCCTTCTTCGGCTACGGGCACTATGGTGGCGGGCACGGCTTCAACTTTGGGTTCGGTTTCGGACGCGGCCATCACTACGGCTACAGTCACTTCGGCTGGATTCCGCTGGCTCCGGGCGAGCGCTACAACCCCTGGTACGGCCGGCACCGCGGCGGGGGGCGGCACAACTCGGTCTACGTCGACAACAGCGTCAACATCTACAACAACTACCGCAACGCGCGGCACCGCAACGGGGTGTCGGCGATTCGCGGAGAAGCATTCGCGAGAGGACGGGTCGGCACGCCGCAGAGCCTGCGTCCGTCGCAGTTACGCCAGGCGGGCCTGATGCGAGGCCGATTGCCGATCGTGCCCTCGGCCGAAAGCCGTGGGCGGAGTGCGTCGCCAACCGACTTCCGGCGCGCCTCGGCGAATTCGAACTCGGGGACGCGTTTCTTCACCACGAATCGCGGCCGCGCCACCGCGCAGCGAGCGTCGTTCCAGCAGCAGCAGGAGCGCGTCGCCGGCTCGGTGCGTGAGTTCGCGGGAACCCGAAGCCGCGGCACCGGCGGTGGCACAAGGGCCGCGGTAACCGGACGCGGCACCGGCACCGCAGGGGTGGGTGCAGCGGGCCTGGGAGCTACGGGCACGGCGGGGCGGGCGCGAACCGGTTCGGCGACTCGGTCGTCGTCGGTCGTGCGAACGCCATCAGCGCTGGGCTCGGCGCGGACCGCGACCACATCAACCGCCACGCGCGGTAGGGTGTCGGGGGCAACAACCGGACAGCCGGCCACCGCGCGGGGGCGTGCAGTGGGGACTCCCGCTGGGGGGACTCGTGCTGCGGGGACTCGCACTGCGGGGACGCAAGTCGGCGCGACGGCTGCGCAGACCGGTTCGAGCGGCAGCCGCACGCGCTCGGCCACGACAGGGTCTTCGAGAGAAGGCCGATTCCAAGGCTTCCCGCGGGCGCGCGCCGCGTCACGAGGTACGGGGACGGGGACAGCTACGGGGACAGCCGCGGGCACGCAGCGCGGCAGCTCTTCCCTGGCGCCAACGCGCGGAGGGTCTTCGGGCAGTCCCACCGCGACGACGCGAAGCCGTGTCGGCGGGACGCGGACCGGGGCGATCTCCGGAACGCCCGCCTGGCGGCAGTTCGGCGGTCGCCGAGCGGCCAACGCCAGGACCACGCCAAGCGGAGCGGCCACGGGTTCAACCAGGCCGCAGATGCGAGTCCGCCAACGCGGCGGTTCTTCATCCCGAACGTTTGAGCTAAGCCGTCCCCAGACTAGCCCCGGACAGACAAACCGCGGGCGAAGCTCGACGGTCGCGCCGGCGACTCGTTCGCGAGTGAGCCCCGGCAGCACTCCGTCGTCGAACTCGCCAGCGACGACCTCGGGCCAGAGCAGTCAGCGCGGTAGTCAAGGTAGTTTCGCGCCGCGCAGCCGCTCCCGCGTGCCGGGCGCGACGACCGCGACTGGCATTACCGGCAGCAGGGCTCGTTCCGCCACTCCTACCGCGAGCACGGCGCGGAGTGCGTCTTCAACCCCGAGGGGTGCTTCTTCAGCCCGGAGGGGTGCTTCTTCGACTCCTTCGAGCAACTCGCGACGATTTACCCCGCGCAGCCGGTCGCGGGTTTCGAGCCCGCCGTCGAGCCGACCGTCGTCGAGCGCCAGTGTGGTGCCGTCGGCGCCGGCGCGTCGTTCGTCTTCATCCGCATCCTCTGCAACCACGTCGCGCCGCTCGGGGAGTTTCGCGCCGCGTAGCCGCTCACGAGTGCCCGCGGGCGGCGCGTCGAGCCGTTCTCTCTCGAGCGGAAGATCGAGCCGGGCGCCGTCGACCTCGTCGCGTTCGCCGCGTAGCCGCTCTGGAAGTGTCTCACGGGGACGCTCGGCGATGCCCTCGGGGCGGTCGGTCTCGCCCTCGCGGATGCCCACGATGCGGGCGCCCAGTGCCCGGTCGCGGGGCTCTGTCTCGCGCGGCCGGATGCCGACGGCCCGCAGCTCGGGCTCGATGTCGCGCGGAGGCTCGATGTCACGTGGAGGCTCGATGTCGCGCGGAGGATCGAGGGGGAGCAGCGGCGGGTCGGTCTCTCGCAGCCGCGGGTCGGCTTCACGCTCCGGCGGCGGCTCTCGCGGATCTTCGCGCGGCCGATCGCGCTAGCCCGGATTGCTCGCCACCTGACAGCGGAAGCACACCATAGGTTCGCCATCACGTCGGTGCCCCAACTGTTCGTCTTTGGATGTCCCCGACTTACCTCCTGCTAGGTCATTGAGTTCGGGCTCTGAGGAGATGCGCCTGGCCAAGCAAGACCGGCTCGAGAACTGGGCAGTTGCTCAAGGAGTTGGCGGAGATCAAGGAGTAGGGGATTCAAACCGACTCGGGGCGTACCAACGTGTCAAAGCCCTAGGCTCGCGGGTGAAGCCAGTCTGGCAAAGTCGTTCCTACAATCACGCGGCCGGGGCCCGTGGTCGAGTTGAACCGCACGTGGCGGATCTGCACATGGATTCCGTGCAGCATCGATGTTGCCCGGAGTAGACTACGTATCAAACCAACCTTGTCAGAACAGGGTCTACACTTGCAGTTGCCCAGGGTTTGCGGTCCCCTGCACTGGATGCGGCGGTCTCCTTGATGTAGCACCCATGGGCTTATGTTCGCTGGGCGGGGTATTGTCCAGGTTGGCCTACAGACGAGTTAGAAAGCCGAAACACAACGAATCCTTAATGGCATTGACTGAACAACGCTTGCGTGAAATCGAAGGGCGTCTTCGACCCCTACTCGCTGCGGAGGAGCGGGCGGCACAGCTCCGACCGCATGTGCCAGACGCTGAAGTGTTCGTGGGTGTGTCCGGAATCCAGTATGATGAGGAGCCTTTTGAGATTCTTCCCGGCTTCTTGGCCGTACGGTCCGTCAAGAATGCGCCGGGCGTTGTTCACGTCTGTCGCGCCGCCGATCCTGTTCACTCAGACTACCTCGCTGTAGCAAGATTCTCTCATGCCATCGCGGCAGAAATTACATGTGGTAGTCGTTATTCATCAGAAAAGATAAAGCCTGGTATCCACTTGACTCAGGTGACCCCAACATCTTGTAGTTGGGCTCACAGCGTCTTAGCGTCCCAATCGGCGACGATCGAGCGGTACGGCGTCGGCTCCACCGCCATGGCCTGCTACACAAGGCGGTAGAAGAGCTTGCCCCGACTGCGTGATCTGCGCCGATTGAAGCGGAACACGAACTCGTCGAGATAGTAGTCCAGATGCTCGTGGCTGACCGCCCCCTGATGCGTGCCCAGCATCCAGCGCTTGAGTAGCGAGATCGCCAAGTGCACCCTCGGCAGTAGCTGCGAGGCCTGCTCGCGGCGGTTGTTAATCGAGATGATACGACGCTGGTAGTCCTTCTTCTTGAGCGGATCGTAGCCCGACCAGTTGTCGGTAACAACCACGCTGCCCGGCTCGACCGACTCCTCGACGAAGGGCATCAAACTGGCCGCCGAGGCGTTCTGAACGCGCTGCATGCGGATGCGCCCCAGCCCGGTGCCTCTCTCTTCCGCGGCGACTGCAATCAACGCTTTACGCTCGGTCTGCCGGCCGATTACCCCTTCTTCTTCAGCGCCCCAGTAGGTCTCATCGACCTCGACGAGGCCCGTCAATCGCTCCCGCCCCGGGCGCACCATCGCTCGCCTCAGCTTGTGCATCCAAGGCCAGGCGGTTTGGTAACTGCCCAGTCCCAGAACGCGCTGTAGACCCAGGGCGCTGGCCCCATTCTTCTGCGTGGTGATGGTCCACATCGCCCGGAACCACAGCCGCAGCGGCTTGCGTGTGTCTTGAAAGATCGTGCCGGCGGTGACGGAGGTTTGCCGCCCGCAGCGAGCGCATTCGAACCACACTTTGCGCACCGGCCAAGCGCGCTCATGCCCACACCTTGGACAGCGGAAACCCTCTGACCAGCGCAAGGCGAACAGATAGTCGCGGCAAGCCTCCTCGCTCGCAAAGCGAGACTCGAATTCGAGTTGGTCGCGCGGGTAATCCTCCACCAGGCCCTACACTACATCTTGGGGTCACCTGAGTCAAGTGGATACCCAGCAAGATAAATTCGGAGTTCCTTCATGGCTTGGCTTGGCACACAGCAGCGCTGATCAAGCTGCGAGGCCACCAGTCGCTTGCTTGCCCCTCTTCGACTACAGTTTCCTGGGATACGGTGGCATCAGTCTCAGATCAATCGGTGCCGTTCGTAACCCTCGATGACGTTCCGCGCCGGATTCACGTCGACGGCTCCGGACCAGTTACAACTGAGGACCTGGCGTGGGTTCGCGAACACTGGGACACCGCACTGGGTCTTCAAGTTCTCGCCGCTTTGGTTTGGCCTTCAACGCTGCATACACTTGGAATCACACAATAGATTCGCGACTTGCCGTCGCAAATATTTGGTCCGCGCTTGAGGCTCTCTTTGGAATCCAGACGGATCGACCGGTCACCGACCGGCTCGTGGCGCGTATCGCGGCGTGGGGCTGTGGGCCACCGAAGGCTGATATACGCGAACTTTACGATCACAGATGCGACGCCGTTCACGGCCGACAGATGCAGGACGCCGAGATCATCGATGTGATCCGACAGTCTGCAAATCTGTTACGACGGAGCCTGATTCTCTGTATTGAACGGGAACAGAAAACTTTGCCCGACTGGAGAACTTAGCTGGCGACCAACAGAAACAGCGAGCCGACCCGGCTTGCCGTTGGGGAACGTCGCCGCGATTCCTTGCTGTCAACAGCGACGCTATTCCCGCCTCTCAAGCCCGTCAGGATACTCATCTTTCTCCGCACCAGTAAACTCAACCAGCCTGCGTTCGGTATCTCAGGTCCGAGGAGGGTCCCTCGTCGATCAGGAACTTACGCTGTTCAGCGAAGAACAATGGGTTCACGTCGCGCCTCACCACATCGGCAAACCAATCGGGCCTATCGGGGCCTATCGGTGACAGTCACCGAATTGGCCGTGTAATTTTGTACGCCAAGCTATCAACAGCAAGACCCGATGGGGCCCGATGGGGACAGGCACTCTGGGACCCCGAAGGGGACGGACTCTGGAGGCCGTCCCAGTAGGCCAGGCTCTACGGGCGGATTAAGGTTCGCGCGGCGAGCCATGCCGAAACCACAGGAGTTTGCAATAGTCTCCGGCATTTGTCGCCCGTTGCCGAACGGTCGCCGAAACTCCGGGACGCTGCTAGGATAGACTTGCTCTCCAATGTCCACCGCGTATTCACTTGAATCGCTCCTAGCCCGCGGATACTTCCCCAGGGAACTACCCCCTACGTTCACCACCGAAACCTACGCTCCGCACGTTGCTGGAGTTGCAGCGAGCGCGCTTCCTGTCTTATTCGAGGAAGGGCGTTCCGCCAGGCTGTCGTTCCACAATCTGGCGCGTGTGGGCACGCTTCGCCGACGCTTGGCGCTGGCGAATCCGGTCTGCCAGTATGGCCTTGCGAAGGCAATCGTCGACAACTGGGCCGACCTTGACAACCATATAGGAATGTCAGAGATCACCCGAAGCCGACCGGTTGCTGACCCAAACGGTAGACGAGGCCTTGTTCCGTAAAGCCCTTTTGGCACCCGCCCGTGGCTCCGTTCAGAAGTCCGAGCTACAGCCCGATATGCTGTCCTAACCGATATTTCTCAGTTCTATCCTTCCGTCTACACACACAGCATTCCTTGGGCGTTGCATGGGAAAACCAAAGCCAAATCCCGGCGGCAAGACAAATCCCTTCTAGGGAACGTGCTCGATACCCTAGTTCGGAGGGCACAAGACGACCAGACCGTCGGCCTACCAATCGGCCCTGACTCGTCGCTGGTTCTCGTCGAAACCATTCTTGCTCCAGTGGACAAACTCTTGCGTCAGAGGCTCGGCAATGACGTTCTCGTCTATCGACGGGTCGACGATTACGAGTTCGGTGTTCCGACACTTGCAGCGGCCGAGGACGCGATAGCGACGCTGCAACACCTCCTCGCAGACTTTGAGCTTACCCTTAACCCGCGAAAGACCAAGACGCTCGAACTCCCACAGCCTCTAGAAGCTGAATGGGCAGAGTCGCTGCGCGAATTCCGCTTTCGAGATACTCCGGGCAAACAGAAATCGGACCTTATAAGGTACTTTGACTTGGCTTTTCGGGAGGCCCAGCGACACCCGGACGAAGCTGTAATCAAGTTCGCCGTAGCCCGATTTCGCAGCCCGGCCACGAAGGTCGCTCCCGAAAACTGGGATTCCTTTCAGCAACTGATGGTCCACTCAATGACAGTCACACCGGGCGTAGCGTCAGAAATCCTCAGCGAACTCGTTCGCTACGAGCGCAGCGGCTATGTTCTCAACAAGCCTCTCGTTGAGCGTTGGGTCAATCTTCAAGTCCGCCGGCATGCGCCCCTTGGTCACGGTAACGAGGTGGTTTGGGCGCTCTGGGCGGCTCTGGCTTTCGATATTCGACTAGACCAGAAGGCCACAGATGTTCTCCAATCAATGGGGGATTCTGCCGTGGCTGTGTCGGCTCTCGACGCCAACGCTCTCGGGGTCTCTTGCACGCCGACTTCCAACCCAAGCTCTGGGAGCAGTATCTGACTGGCGACGGCCTATACGGGGAGCATTGGCTCCTCTCCTACGAGGCGAACGTGCATGGTTGGCTGCCTTCGCCGTCTGGCAGCGACCACGTAGCCAACGACCCAGCGTTCGGATACCTAAAGTCCTCCGGCGTCAAGTTTTACGAGCCAGTTTCGAGAGAGCCCGCGCCACCCAGCATCGAAGTTGTACTTTTTTCGGGGAAGGAAGACTTGGCTGGTTCAGCCGAGGAACCCTTCATCGAAGCGGCTCCATCGGAGGATTTCTATGCCTACTAACTGTAGAGTTGCCGAAAAAGCGGTACTCAACGGTTCCGCCCAGCTCTGGCCTATCGGGCCTATCGGTGGGCATATCGGTGGCATATCGGTGACGCGCCATGAGGCCCATGACGGCCATTCACAGACTTTCAAAAACAATTTCCTCCATCCTTTCAACTACTTACCTGGCCAGCCATCCCGCCGCCCGACCATCGGCCCGTACACTAGAAGCGAGGAAAGCTTACGGGCGATCATCGCCCAACAGGCACAACAAGTGCAACACCACAATCTCAACCCAGGCCACCGATCCGCACCGGTGCCGTGCGAGGTGACCCATGAGTGAAGAATATGAAGAATCTTTAGAATCAAGCCCAAAACCGCGCCAAGTCCTGACAGAACCTGCCAAATCCAGCCGGCCAGCGAGCTTTCCGTGGCGTCCCCCGACCCGGAACCGGCCCTCACCCAGCCGAAGCAACTGGCAGTTCCAGGAAGCCGGTTAGGGGTAAGGCCCCTCGAAGGGGCCTGGTTCATTCACTCGGGGGCATTCTACCAGGCGTCGAACGCCTGGCCTAGTTGAAACCAAGGCCCGTGAACGCACCTATTGGCATCTGGAGAGCCTTGACAGAGGCACTGATGGGCCGGGGGCGATCGAGCCCTGAAATAACCAGTCTCGGGCTCAGCGCCGCCTGTCAAACCGCCCCGTAGGCCAACATGGCGTCCGCCACCTTGATGAACCCCGCGATGTTCGCTCCCTTGACGTAATCGACGAAGTCCGGACCGTCGCGGCCGTGCTCTTCGCACTGGGAATGGATGTTCTTCATGATGTCCTTCAGCCGGGTGGCGACTTCTTCGCGGGACCACGAGATGCGCAAAGCGTTCTGGCTCTGCTCGAGGCCCGAGACCGCCACGCCGCCGGCGTTGGCCGCCTTGGCGGGACCGAACAGGATCTTCCCACTCAAGAATGCGTGGACTCCCTCGAGGTCGGTGGGCATGTTCGCTCCCTCCGCTACCGCCGTGACTCCGTTGGCGAGCAGCGTCTGTGCATCCTCGACATGCAGCTCATTCTGGGTGGCGCAGGGCAGAGCGAGCTGGCATGGCACGCTCCAGGGCCGCTCGCCGTCACGGTAGGTGCAGCCGAACTTTTCGGCATACTCGGAGATCCTTCCGCGGCGAACCTCCTTCAGCTCCTTGAGCCACACCAGCTTCTCTTCGTCGATGCCATTGGGGTCGTGGATGAACCCGCCGGAATCGGAAGCCGTGACGACTTTCGCGCCGAGTTGAGTGAGCTTCTCGATGGCATAGAGCGCGACGTTGCCCGAGCCGGAAACGACCGCCGTCTTATCCTTCACGCCGTCGCCCCGTTGCGCCAGCATGTTCTGCATGAAGTAGACGGCGCCGTAGCCGGTGGCTTCGGTGCGAATCAAGCTGCCGCCGAAAGCCAGGCCCTTGCCCGTCAGAATGCCAGTGAAGCGATTGGCGAGCCGCTTGTACTGTCCGAACATGAAACTGATCTCGCGGGTGCCGACGCCGATGTCGCCGGCGGGCACGTCGGTGTCTTCGCCGATGTGGCGGTGCAGCTCGATCATCAGCGACTGGCAGAAGCGCATCACTTCGTTCTCGCTCTTGCCTTTGGGATTGAAGTTCGAGCCGCCCTTACCGCCGCCCATCGGCAGCGTCGTGAGGCTGTTCTTGAGCACCTGCTCGAATCCCAGGAACTTCAGCACGCTCAACGTTACGGTGGGGTGGAACCGCATGCCGCCCTTGTAGGGTCCGATGGAGTTGTTGAACTGCACCCGCCAGGCGCGGTTGACGCGGATGTTGCCCCGGTCGTCCACCCACGTCACGCGGAAGATGATCACTCGGTCGGGCTCGGTGAGGCGCTCGAGAATCTGTGCCTTGCGGTACTTGGGGTTCTCGAGCACGAGCGGCATCAAGGTTTCGGTTACTTCACACACTGCCTGATGGAACTCGGGCTCACCCGGGTTCCGCTTGCGGAGCCCAGCCATGAACCTCTTTACTTCCCGGTCCACTTCCGCCTGTGCTGCTGCCATTGCGTCGGTTCCCCCCTGCTCAGTTTCGAAACGGCTCTCTATTGTCGCAAGTGCCGTTGCTTTCGGTGCCGCTGTGTGGCCGCTATGATAGATCCTGATCCGAGGACCCAAGGAGACTGTATGCAACGCATTCCGCGCGACCAATCCAAGAAGTACGCCTTCAACTGGCAAGACGAGCCGCTGCTGCGCGTCGAGCCGGGCGAGAGCTTTGAGGTCGAAACCTGGGACGCCTCGACGGGGTATTTCAAAACGCCCGAGGATTTGGCAATTCCGGCCCGCCGGCCCGGGTTCGACCGCGTCCCGCCGCTGGCCAACCCGATCGGCGGCCCTGTTTATCTCACCGGCGCCGAGCGCGGCGACACGCTGGTCGTGATGATCGAAGACATCGAGGTGGCCGACTTCTCGTGGACGGCCAACGGCCCCAAGCGCGGTCCGCTGGGCGACTCGAACCGCTGGCCCGAAATCTCGACCGAGTACACCACCTACATCCTCCGCCACGAAGTGGGACCCAGCGGAACGACGCGCGATGGCACGATACACTTCAACGACCGCATCTCATGGCCGATCACGCCCTTCGTCGGCACGATCGGTGTCGCGCCCGACCGCGAAGTCGCCACCAGCGGCGACGGCCAGGATGCCTGGGGTGGCAACCTCGACATCCGCGACGTGGCCCCGGGGAACAAGGTCCATCTGCCGGTCTATCACGACGGCGCGCTGTTCTACCTGGGCGATGTCCACGCCAGCCAGGGCGACACCGAGTTTACCGGTACCGCCGCGGAGACGAACTCGACCGTACGCGTCAAGCTCGAGCTGATCAAGCAGAAGCGGCTGCCCTGGATGCGCATCGAAAAGCCGGACTCGATCGTCTCGGTCTACGCCTACCGGCCGCTCGAGGTCGCGGTCGAGACGGCGACCTACAATCTAATGGACTGGCTGATTACCGAGTACGGCTACACGCCCAACGACGCTTATGCACTGGTGGGAACTTGTCCCGACTTCCGGATCAACGTTTACCAGATGGTCAAGCTGGCGAAACTGAACTATGTGGCGGGGGCGGAGATTTCGAAGCGGTACTTGTGAGTGTTAGGGCAGGCGGGTCGGCGGCAAGCGACCTCGTTGCCGGGGCGAAGAGCCCTACCCGTCGGCTCCTGTCCTTGTTGATCTACGTTCAGAGCGGTCTTGTTCGTGTTTGCCATTTGTTCGCCTGAGTGGTAGCATATATTGAAACATTCTGGGAGCCGTATGTTTCGTATCGCTCTAAACGACTGAAGACAAGGGCTTTGGCCGCCCGCTTGTTCGTCAACAGCCTCATCCACAGGCGAATTCACAGGATAAACTGCTGAGGGGAAAGGGGCTACGCGTGATTGGGTGCCGATCGTCCACAGCACAGTGTAAGCCGTTGAAAATAAGGGATATATTTTCTCTTGGTTGAGTTGGCATACTCCTGTAGCATCATTTGAGAACCCTCGCAACGCTATGGCCGCTAGCGGAACCGCACTGGCCCTCGAAAAAGGGCTCCCCACCAACGTTGAAGCCGAGCGATTCGTGCTCGGCTCGATACTGCTCGACGACAGCCTGTTCCCGCAGGTGGCGGGCCGGCTTGACGCCGCCGACTTTGCGATCGAGAAGCATCGCCGCATCTTCCTGCGCATGGAAGAGATTCACGCGCGGGGCGTGACGATCGAAGACCTCACGCTCGTCGAAGAGCTTTCCAAGAACACTCAGCTCGAATCGTGCGACGGCGTCGCCTACATCGCTTCGCTGAGCGACGGCATGCCGCGGCTGTCGAGCATCGACAACTACGTCAAGATCGTCAAAGACAAGTCGCTGATGCGGCGGCTCGTTCACACGGCGAACGACATCATCACGCAATGCATCGAGGGCGGCGAAGAGATCGACGACCTGCTGGCCGAAGCCGAGTCGTCGATCATGAAGGTCGGCGACGCGCAACTGCGTTCCGGTTTTTCGAATCCGCGCCAGGTGGTCGAGAGCTTCCCGGGCGGCATCCGCGCGTTTCTGGATCCGAGCAAAAGGGTGCGCGGCCTCTCGACGCCGTTTGTGAAGTTCGACGAGATGACCACCGGGCTGCACTCTGGGGAGCTGATCGTGATCGCGGCGCGCCCCTCGATGGGCAAGACCGCCCTGGCGCTCAACATCGCGCAGCACGTCGGTACCGCGATGCCCGACAAACCCGCCGTACCGGTTGCGGTCTTCTCGCTCGAGATGTCGAACGAGTCGTTGCTGACGCGGCTGCTGTGCTCGACCGCGCGCGTCGACAGCCATCGCTTTCGCGGCGGCTATCTCAATCAGGAAGAGCGACGCCGCTTGAACCAAGCGCTGACGCAACTGGTTGACAGCAAGATCCACATCGACGACTCGGCCGACACGAACATTCTCGACATCAGCGCCAAGTGCCGGCGCTTGCAGTCCGAGCACGGCCTCGGGCTGGTGATTGTCGACTACTTGCAGTTGCTGGCATCGAAGGGACGCCACGACAACCGCACGCAAGAGATTTCGGCCATGTCGCGCGGGCTCAAGCTGCTGGCGAAAGACCTGAAGGTGCCGGTCATTGCCCTCTCGCAGCTCAGCCGCGCGCCCGAGACACGTCCGGGCGACCACCGCCCGCAGTTGAGCGACCTGCGCGAGAGCGGTTCGATCGAGCAGGATGCCGATGTGGTGGGTTTCATCTTCCGTGAAGAGGTCTACAAGCCCGATAACAGTGATCTGAAAGGCGTCGCCGAGCTGATCCTCTCCAAGCAGCGCAACGGCCCCACCGGCCGCATCAAGCTCGCCTTCATCGGCAAGTATGTGAAGTTCGACAACCTCGCCGGTGATATTGGCGAAGATGTGCCTGATGATGGGGAGCCGCCACCGTTCTAGCGATGGCGGTGTCTCGGACGCACTCGGTTTTGTTCTGCGCTGGGTTGTGCTGGCGGCCCGACCCGCTTCACTTGGCTCCCGGGCCGTAACTGGCATTAGTACGCCGTGGCTTCAGCCGCCTGGAGTGGCAGGCTGATCGTGAAGACCGAGCCCTTGCCCACTTCACTCGACACGGAGATGTCGCCGCCGCATCGCTGGACCACGCCGTACGCGCTGGAGAGTCCCATCCCGACGCCCACCCGCGTCCCCTTCGTGGTGAAGCCGAAGTCGAACAGGCCCTTCAGCTTCTCTTTCGGGATGCCTGCGCCCGTGTCCGAGATACGGATGCGAGCCCAGATCTCGTCCCTTGCCGTTTCGACCATCACCTCGCCTTGGCCGCGAATCGCTTGGATCGCGTTGGTCAAGAGCGTCAACAAAACCTGGTTCAGGTCCGAGGGCCGGCAAGGGATCAACGGAACGTCGCCCAGCCTCTTGGCGATCGTGACCCCCTCGCGCAACTGGTGTTGCACCAGTGTCAGCGACTTCTCAACGCACTCGCGCAGGTCGGCCGCCTGTTGAGGAGATTCCTCGTCGGGAAAGGCCCTGAGCCCGCGAACGATCTTGGCGATCCTGCGGCTGGCCTCTGAGATGATTCGGCTGTTGTTGCGGATGAGATCGACCGAGCGCTGAAAACTGCGGTCCGACTTCACGTCGTCCAGCGTGCGGCTCGTCTCCACGGCTTCGACAATCCTCTTGACACAGCGGTCGAAGCTGTCGACCGTGCTGCTGACGACGCCGACCGGCGTGTTGATCTCATGTGCGATGCCGGCGGTTAGCTGCCCGAGCGCCGCCATCTTTTCGGACTGGATGAGCTGGGTCTGAGTGGCCTTGAGGTTCTCGATCGTCTCCGAAAGCTCGATCTCCGCCGTCTTGAGATCCGTGATGTCGGTGAAGATCGCGACGATTCCGCCATCGTCCGTCCTCTGCTCGTTGATCTGGATCCAACGTCCGTTGCTGCGCTGCTGCACGCTCGGGCCGGCGGGTTCGCGACGCGCGGCGAGCCGGCCGGCTACCCATTCGTTCACGCGTCCAATCGCTTCGGTAATCAGGCCCCGCTCGGCCGCCCGCCGGATGATCTGTTCAAAGGTCTCGCCAAGAATGACCTCGCAATCGCCGTCACGATTGAGTTCGCGGTAGCGGCTGTTGCAGAGGACAAGCCGGTCTTCGGCGTCGTAGAGACAGAAGCCTTCCGACACGCTTTCGATCGCTTGCATCATTCGCGAGCGGCTGGTGCGAACCGAAAGGGCCGCCGCCTTTAGCCGGCCATCGACGACTGCCACCAAGATCGCCAGCGTCAGCACAACCATCGCCGCGACTCCAACCAGAACCGCCAGCAGAGTGGGCTGCAACGCACCGGTCGGCGCCGGGTGTCCGCCGGTTGGGAAGAAATAGACGGCGGCCATGCCCGTGTAGTGCATACAGGCCACCGCCAACCCCATGGTCACCGCCGCGCCGAGGCGCGTGCGGTGGCGCGTGCGGCAGCCATCCGTTTTGGCGCGCCGGCTCGCCCGGAAATGAAGATGGAGAGCGGAGGTCGCCAGGCCGAAAGCCACGACAATCGAGCCGGTAAACAGAATCGGATCGTAGAGCATGTGTGCCGCCGTTTGCATGGCCGCCATGCCGATGTAATGCATCGCTCCGATGCCGAGCGCCATCAGAGCCCCGGCCGGTAAGAGTTGAAGCCGTCGGAGGGTCGGACGGCTGGTCACGTAGAGCACCACGCAGCTCGCCCCGACCGCCGGCGCCACCGAGAGCAGGGTGCCGCCTAGCGTGTAGGCGACCGCAACCGGCAACTGAAACGCCAGCATCCCGACGAAATGCATCGCCCAGATACCGATACCCATCGCGATAGCACCGGATACGAGCCAAAGCCGCTTGGCGCGAGCCGTTTCCGCCGCCGCGATCCGATCGGCGAGGCCCAGGGCGGCATAGGCGGCCAACACGGCCACCACGATCGATACCACCACTAGGACCGGATGATAGGAGCCCGATAGCGCTAGCGTCGTGTCATGCGTGGCGTCGAGAAATCGAAGAGTGTGCATCGTGTTTTCCCCTCGGTCTTGTTGCTGATCTCGTTATTTACGAAGTCTCTCGTCCCGCCCCATGTCGTGAGGGCCTTCAGGCCGCCTTGCTCCCTTGGATCTGCACAAGGCCGGGTGCCGGCGGCTGTGCGCTGAACGACAGCACATCCATCGGGCAGACCGAGACGCAAATGCCGCAGCCGATGCAGGAGCTGGTGAGGTTGTCGAGCGTCTCTTGTTTGATGGCGTAGCTCATCACGTCGATCCCGACCTGGCAGTTGCGGGTGCATTCGGTGCAGCCGATGCACTTGTCGTTCGGCACGATGTGGAAGCGGCTCACCTTGACCTTCGTGTAGAAGGCGCTGAACATGTGCATCATCTTCGCCAGCGGACACCAGTAACGGCACCAGACCTTGCCGCCCAAAAACGGGTAGAGCGTGACGGGAATGATGCCAACCAGCCACACGTCGGCTAGTAGGTGATAGAGGTCGAGACCGGTCGTAGCCGGTGCATTCAACACGGCGTAGGTGTCGCGCAGCAGCATCATGAGGGTCACGACAACCGCCGAGCCCAGAACCGTCCAGTTCATGCGCTCCCACACGATCGCCGTGGGGCCCTTGGGCGCCAGATGACGCCAGCGGTCGCCCAAGGTTTCCGCCAGCCCGCCGCAGCCGCAGATCCACGAGCAGTAGCGCTTGCCGTGGAACAACACCAGCACCGGAATAATGACGAAAGTCAGCACGATGCCCCACACGATCCAGATCTGATGCGGGTAGTAGAAGAACGTGTAGAAAAACAGCGGCCAGGCGTAGATCACTCCGTACGACCGCCAGGCCTGATCGGCGAACGAGGGGTCGGACGCCAGCCTCTCGCCCACCCACTGATACTGCACGGCCCATTTGAACAGGAACTCAGGGATCAGGAAGAAGAAGATCCACTGAAACGAGATCAGGCTGACGTAACGCCAGATCTGAAACTTGTCCTTGCGGTCGATGCCCCACCTCTTGAGCGCTTGCAAGCCGAAGAAGGTCATCAACAACGTGTAGATCACGGTGTACCAGAACGACCAGGGCCGGTCGAAAAATGACAGCGTATTGAATCCCCAGCCGCGATACGGCCACAGCTCGAGCCCGTTGCCCAGCTTGGCCCCGTAGACGGTGTACGACACCAGGAACGAAACGCCCAGCCATGACCACTTCGCCCCTTTGATGCCTGTGTAGAACAGACCGCCCAACGATGCCAGCGCCAATCCCCAGCCGGCGATCGTGGGGACCGGCGTGCCCGACTGGCCGCCCCCGAACCACAGTCCCAACAAGGTGGTGACGGTCAGCAGCAGCGAGTGAAGCGCGTTGCCCGTCCACTCGTTCTCCAGGCGTATTCCCAACGACTGTAGGAAGCGCGATGGCAGCTCGGCGCCCACGAGGACGAAGGCGTGTTGATACGGCAGCCGGCGCGGCGCGGCGTTGCCCTTGATCTGGACGGTGGCCTCGGTGTCGCCGAACTCCGTGATGCCGGCGTTCCACAATATCTCGATGCTCCCGGCGGCAACGGCCTCGTCGAGCTTGCGCTTGTTGTCTTGGAAGACTAGGCCCAAGGTGTCACGGCGGTGAATGAGCTTGACGCGGTTCTGCTCGGCAAGGGTGACCGCGGCTTCGACCGCGCTGTTGCCTCCGCCGACGACGAGGATGTCCTCGCCCTTGTAGTGCTTGGGGCTGTAGAGGCGGTGGTAGACCGGTTCGCGGTCTTCGCCCGGGACGTTCAGCTTTCGCGGGTTGCCTCGCTGCCCCGTGGCCAGCACGATGCGCCGCGCGCGATACTCTCCCTTTTCGGTGCGGGCGATGAAGCCACCCTTCTTGAGGCGCTCCAGCGACTGCAAACCTTCGCCGGTTCGAACGTCGATGTGGTTTTCTGCGATGATCTGGTTCCAGCGTTGGACGAGGTCTTCCTTGCGCGCGCCGTCGAGCCAGAGCTTGCCCTTGGGCACGGTCTTGTCGGGCTCGGCGTAGACCCACTTGCCTTCGGGAAAATTCTCGATCGTGTTGGCGACCTTACTTTTATCGAGCACCAGGAAGCGCATGCCGTTTTCACCGGCGGCGAGCGCGGCGTTGAGCCCCGAAGCGCCGGCGCCGACGATCAGCAGGTCGTACTGGTCGGGATCGTTGCCAATGGCGTCCGATTTGGAGGCGATGTGCTCAATGACCTCGTAGCCCTGCGCCATCGCCAGCTTGATGACCGGTGCGCCGGCCAGGTCGCCGATGATGTAGAGGCCCGGGATGTTGCTCTCGCGGTCTTCGTTGACCTCCGGCCGGCGCTGCACCATGTTGGGGCTCGCCGTCAGTTGATCGATGATCTCTTTGACTTTGGCGATCATGGCGTCGGCCCCCGCGAATTGGCGTTGTTTGACGGTGTGGAGGTGTCCGACCCCGTGCTGCTACCACTCTGGACCGCCGCGGCGAGGGTCACTTCCGATTCGGCGGTGGGAGTCAACTCGGCGCCGCAGCTTGTGCAGTCGGTCGCCGCGGGATGATTGAGGCCGCCGCAAGCAGGGCATGCCGTCGGCTCGGCGGTGGAGGGGATCTTCACGACGCCGCGGTAGATCGGAGCGGCTTCCGTCCCGTCCGCTTCTCCCTTCGAGCGCAACAGCAACGCCAGGTACCCGAAGGCGTTGAACGCCAGTCCGGCAAAGAACCACGGCACCGGGCGGGCACCCATATTCAAAGCGCGGTGCGCGCAAATGGCGGCAAACCCGAGACCGACGGTCAAATACAAGCCGGCGAGCAGCCAGACGTTTGAAACCCGGCTCTGGCGCGCCGTCTCACCACCGAACAGACCGCCGCGGGGCTTAAGACGCGCGAGGTAGGCCCAGAGGTCGCTGAGCAGGGTCGGCTCCATCTCGGTCATCACGCCGACGCGCTGCCCTTCGACCAGATAGACCTTGTCGCCCGGACTCAGCGGCGTGCCGCAGACGATGCAGCGGTCGCCCTCCTGTACGGGAACCGTGGGCGAAAACGGCGTGTCCTGCTTGGGCGTGTCCTGCTTTTGGGAGGGGGGCTGCGCGATCGCATCCACCCAGCCAAAACACAACAGCAGAATGAAGCAACCAACCCTCGTCATGGTTTTTGGTTTTCCGATGGCCATTCCGTTCCTCCCCGTAGGAAATCGCTTCGTCCAATCACGGTCAACCATCGTTGTCTACCACGTCAACCCCTGAAGGCCAGAAATTATTCCCGATATCTTGTTATTCCCCAGGCCTTGTTCGTCCCGACGCTCGGCTGTTCGCCGCGCCTCAGCGGTGCAGCCGCGGCCAGTGGCGGTCGGCTTCTTCGATACGTGCTGGCGCATCGCGCCGCCATTGCTTCTGAACGCCGCGGTTGTAGTTCAAGTACAGCTTGCCGTCAACGATCGTCCAGGCCTTAGGATCGATGGGGGCCGTGGCGCCTTGGCTGACCGCCCAAGCGCAATAACCGCCGTATTGCGGAGCGTAGCGCTCGGGGTCGGCCGCTAAGCGGTCGCCGTGCTCTTTGCTCGAGAACCGCCAAGTCGAGTCCATCCATTGGTGGAAGTGTTGCGGGGAGCCCTTCACCGCCTGGTCCTGCTCGAAGTAAGCAACCGCGTCGTAACCCTTGAGAGCGAGACCCTTGCCGTTGATGTTGACCGGCGCCACGGGCGACGCGCCCCAGCCAGCCGCGCCAGCCCACAAGACCAGCGCCAGTGGAAGGGTCCGTCGTGCGCTCGTTCGTGTGCGAGATTGCTGATCAGCCTTCACATCTAGACAACGGTTCATGAGTCTGAAATATTCCCGTCCGTTTTCGGCGTCGCGGGGAATAAACTCCACACCAAGACTGTTGACTGTAATGAACACGCGTCGAGAACGGTCGCCCAAAGCGGTGGAGTGCTGAGCACCCTTCAGGCGAGACCGTGGGACGAGGCGCTGGCGGCTACCGGTGGAGGTGATGCGCAGAGTTCAGAGTGGGAAAGACGTGCTGTTCGGAGTTGCGCGGGTGTACACTGTGGCCGTGCCAGGGTCAAAATGGAAATCCTGGCGAAGGATGGTAGCGGAGAATCTTAGCGCTCGCCCTTCGCTGCGCGGTGCGACACGTCAATCTGGCCGGACCGGCCGCCATAGGGAGGATACTTAGCATGTCGGACAAGTCTCTTTACGAACGCCTGGGCGGGTATGACGCCATCGCCGCTGTAAGCGCCGCACTGATGGTGCGGATTAAAGATGACGATAAGCTGCGCCGTTTCTACGACCACAGGGGCGCGGACGGGGTCGCACGCGAGCAACAATTATTGGTCGATTTTCTGTGCACGTCCTCGGGCGAGCTGCTGGTTTACACGGGCCGTGACATGACGACCGTGCATATTGGGATGCGCCTCGACGAGGAAGACTGGAAACGCGCGATCCACCACCTGACCGCGACTCTGGAGGCCTTTGCAGTGCCGGAACAGGAAAAAGGCGAGGTGTTGGGATTTACCGAAAGCCTAAAGCCAGAGATCGTCGAAGTCCCTTGAAAGGATTTGGCTGGCGATCCTCGGCCTCGGCTTCGGACGACGGAAGAGGACAGCCTGACGCCAGCCCACGCCACGGCAGTCTTTGAGACCTTTACACCCGCATTTTCAATTTGATGTATGAGCTTCAGACCATCCAGCGACCTTCAGCGTCTTTATTGATAGGGGCTAGAGCCCGATAAGGACGCCATGGAGGTCAACACCCGATGGGTGAAAAAGAAAACAAGCCGTTTCAGCTCACGTTCAATGGATTTCTCAAAGTCGATTTCCAAGGATCGCGAGACACCTCGGATGGCGGTCTGATTCTCGTTCGCGAACTGGACCCGCATTTTCAATTTGATGTTTGACATCCCGACCTTCCAGCGGCCTTGAGCGTCTTTATTCATAGGGGCTAGAACCCGATGAGGACGCCATGGAGGCCAACACCCAATGGGTGAAAAACAAACCAAGCCATTCCAGCTAAGTTTCAATGGACTTCTCAAAGTCGATTTCCAGGGATCGCACGTCACTTCCGACGGTGGCCTGATTTTGGTTCGCGAACTGGACGAACGGCTCGGTCTCGGAGAACTGATTGACGAGCATCTCAGCGACTCCCGGCAAGGCACAAACAAGCAGTTCACGCTCGCTGATCTGTTGCGGCAGTCGGTTTACAGCCGACTCGCCGGCTACGAGGACCTCAACGACGCCGAGCGGGTTTCGATCGATCCGACGTTTCGGCTGATCGGTTCGCAGAAGATCTGGGATCGCGGTGCGGCCTTGACCTCGACGCTGCACGGCTTCGAGACGGAGATGCTGGCGAGCGAAGAGAACCTGCTGGGGCTGATGGCGCTGAACCGAGAGCTGGTCGGGCAAGCGGAAGCGTTCGACGACGCCGAGCGGATCGTTCTGGACCTGGACTCCACCGAGAGTCCGGTCCATGGCCAACAGGAAGGCAGTGCCTACAACGGACACTTCGAGTCGGTCTGCTACCACCCGTTGCTTTTGTTCAACGGTCATGGTGATTGCCTCGCTGCCAAGCTGCGTCCAGGCAACGTGCACAGCGCCGAGGACTGGGATGAGCTCTTGTTGCCGGAGATCGAGCGCCAACAGGCTGCGGGCAAGCAGGTCGCCTTCCGGGGCGATGCGGCCTTTGCGAAGCCGAAAGTTTATGAGGCTTCGGAGGAACGCGGAGTACAGTACGCCATTCGCATTCCGGCCAACAAGAGCTTGGAGCTGGAGATCGAAGACATCCTGTTTCGCCCGCCGGGAAGGCCTTCCCGCAAGCCCTTGGTGCGCTACAAGAGTTTTCGCTATCAGGCGGAGAGTTGGTCGCAGGCGAGGCGGATCGTCGCTAAGGTCGAGCATCACCAGGGCGAGCTGTTCCCGCGCGTCGGATTCATCGTGACGAGCATGAGCTTGCCGAGCCGCTCGGTGGTGCGCTTCTACAACAAGCGCGGCACGGCGGAACAGTGGATCAAGGAAGGCAAGCAGGCGACGCACTGGACGCGATTGTCGTGCCATCGATTTCGGGCCAACGAAGTGCGGTTGCAACTGAGCGTGCTGGCCTACAACCTGGGCAATCTTTGGCGGCGGCTGGGGCTTCCGCAGCGAATCAAGAGTTGGTCGCTGACGAGCTTGCAACACAGGTTGATGAAGACCGGCGGTCGGCTGGTCAAGCACGCGCGGTATTACTGGCTCTTATTGGCGGAGGGACATCTGAACCGGCGGCTGTTCGGCGACATGCTGCACAAGATCTGGGCGCTGCCGCTGCCGAGTGGGTAGCATTGCCGGAGTGAGGATCAACAGCTTTTGGCTCCAAAAGGTTTCGCAAGGAGCAGTGTCGGCCGGAGCGCCGTTCAAGCCGCTCAATCAACGACTGTGAGCGGTCGAACCAGCTCTGGCGACTACCAGCAGAGGTGATGTGCAGGGTTCAGCGTGAAAGGACGTGCTGTTCGGAGCGGAGCGGGTGTATACTGTGGCCGTGCCAGGGCCAAAATGGAAATCCTGGCTGGATGAACGACTCGGACTCGGGAAGCTGATCGACGAGCATCTCAGCGACTCGCGACAAGGCTTGAACAAGAAGTTCGCGCTGGCCGATCTGCTGCGGCAGTCGGTCTACAGCCGACTCGCTGGCTACGAGGACCTCAATGACGCCGTTCGAGTATCCGCCGATCCGACCTTTCGCTTGATCGGCTCGAAGAGGAACTGGGATCGCGGAGCAGCCTTGACCTCGACGCTGCATGGCTTCGAGACGGAGATGCTGGCGAGCGAAGAGAACTTGCTGGGGCTGATGGCAGTGAACCGGGAGCTGGTCGCGCAAGCCGAAGCTCCCGACGGTTCAGACCGCGTGGTGCTCGACATGGACTCCACGGAGAGCCCCGTCCACGGCCAACAGGAAGGCAGTGCCTACAACGGCCATTTTGAGTCCCTCTGCTATCACCCGCTGTTGCTGTTCAACCAGCACGGCGACTGCCTAGGCGCGAAGCTGCGTCCCGGCAACGTGCACAGCGCCGAGGACTGGGACGAGCTGCTACTGCCGGAGATCGAACGACAACAGGCGGAGGGCAAACAGGTGACGTTCCGCACCGACGCCGCCTTCGCCAAGCCCGAGATCTACGAGGCGATGGAGGAGCGCGGCGTGGACTACGTGATTCGCATCCCGGCGAACAAGAGCCTGGAGCTGGAGATCGAGGACATCCTGTTTCGGCCACCGGGCAGGCCGAACGCCAAGCCCCTAGTGCGCTACAAGAGTTTTCGCTATCAGGCCGAGAGCTGGTCGAAGGCAAGGCGAGTTGTCGCCAAGGTCGAGCATCACCAGGGCGAACTATTCCCGCGCGTCGGATTTGTCGTGACGAGCATGAGCTTGCCGAGCCGCTCGGTCGTGCGGTTCTACAACAAGCGCGGCACGGCGGAGCAGTGGATCAAAGAAGGCAAACAGGCCACGCACTGGACCCGCTTGTCGTGTCACCGCTTCCGAGCCAACGAGGTACGGCTGCAACTCAGCGTGCTGGCCTACAACCTGGGCAACCTGTGGCGGCGGCTAGGGCTGCCGCAGCGAATCAAAAGCTGGTCGCTAACGAGTTTGCAACACAGGTTGATGAAGACCGGCGGTCGGCTGGTCAAGCATGCTCGCTACTACTGGTTGCTGCTGGCGGAGGGGCATCTGAACCGGCGGCTGTTCGGTGACATGCTGCATAGGATCTGGGCGCTGCCTGTGCCGGGTGGGTAGCGTTGCCCGGGCGAGGATCAACAGTTTTTGGCTCCAAAAAGGTTTCGCAAGGAGCAGTGTCGGCCGGAGCGCCGTTCAGTCCGCTCACAGACGTTGATTGAGCGGACTGAACGGCGCTCCGGCCGACACTGCTCCTTGCGAAACCTTTTGGAGCCAAAAGCTGTTGATCCTCGCCCGGGCAACGCTACCCACTCGGCAGCGGCAGCGCCCAGATCTTGTGCAGCATGTCGCCGAACAGCCGCCGGTTCAGATGTGCCTCCGCCAATAAGAGCCAGTAATACCGCGCGTGCTTGACCAGCCGACCGCCGGTCTTCATCAACCTGTGTTGCAAGCTCGTCAGCGACCAACTCTTGATTCGCTGCGGAAGCCCCAGCCGCCGCCAAAGATTGCCCAGGTTGTAGGCCAGCACGCTCAGTTGCAACCGCACTTCGTTGGCCCGAAATCGATGGCACGACAATCGCGTCCAGTGCGTCGCCTGCTTGCCTTCCTTGATCCACTGTTCCGCCGTGCCGCGCTTGTTGTAGAAGCGCACCACCGAGCGGCTCGGCAAGCTCATGCTCGTCACGATGAATCCGACGCGCGGGAACAGCTCGCCCTGGTGATGCTCGACCTTAGCGACGATCCGCCTCGCCTGCGACCAACTCTCCGCCTGATAGCGAAAACTCTTGTAGCGCACCAAGGGCTTGCGGGAAGGCCTTCCCGGCGGGCGAAACAGGATGTCTTCGATCTCCAGCTCCAAGCTCTTGTTGGCCGGAATGCGAATGGCGTACTGTACTCCGCGTTCCTCCGAAGCCTCATAAACTTCCGGCTTCGCAAAGGCCGCATCGCCCCGGAAGGCGACCTGCTTGCCCGCAGCCTGTTGGCGCTCGATCTCCGGCAACAAGAGCTCATCCCAGTCCTCGGCGCTGTGCACGTTGCCTGGACGCAGCTTGGCAGCGAGGCAATCACCATGACCGTTGAACAAAAGCAACGGGTGGTAGCAGACCGACTCGAAGTGTCCGTTGTAGGCACTGCCTTCCTGTTGGCCATGGACCGGACTCTCGGTGGAGTCCAGGTCCAGAACGACCCGCTCGGCGTCGTCGAACGCTTCCGCTTGCCCGACCAGCTCTCGGTTCAGCGCCATCAGCCCCAGCAGGTTCTCTTCGCTCGCCAGCATCTCCGTCTCGAAGCCGTGCAGCGTCGAGGTCAAGGCCGCACCGCGATCCCAGATCTTCTGCGAACCGATCAGCCGAAACGTCGGATCGATCGAAACCCGCTCGGCGTCGTTGAGGTCCTCGTAGCCGGCGAGTCGGCTGTAAACCGACTGCCGCAACAGATCAGCGAGCGTGAACTGCTTGTTTGTGCCTTGCCGGGAGTCGCTGAGATGCTCGTCAATCAGTTCTCCGAGACCGAGCCGTTCGTCCAGTTCGCGAACCAAAATCAGGCCACCGTCGGAAGTGACGTGCGATCCCTGGAAATCGACTTTGAGAAGTCCATTGAAACTTAGCTGGAATGGCTTGGTTTGTTTTTCACCCATTGGGTGTTGGCCTCCATGGCGTCCTCATCGGGCGCTAGCCCCTATGAATAAAGACGCTCAAGGCCGCTGGAAGGTCGGGATGTCAAACATCAAATTGAAAATGCGGGCTTAAACCCGCCCGCGGCGCCGTTTCCGGACTTCCACAACGTCTACATCCACCCAACCGACTTCAGCCACTATCAACGGACCGGGCAGTTCCGCGACGGGACCGTGATCATCAAGGAACTGGTCAGCGTCGGCTCGAAGCAGGCCGTCAGCGGCAACGGTTACTTCATGGGCGAGTTCACCGGCCTGGAAGCCACAATCAAAGACGCCAAGCGTTTCGCGAAAGAGCCCGGAAACTGGGCGTATTTTAGCTTCGGCCACGAGTATCCTCTAGCGGATGTGGCTGACGCCTTTCCGGCCGCGTCGTGCAACGCCTGCCACCAGGCCGCGGCGGCGGAGGACTTCGTGTTTACGCAGTACTACCCGAGCTGGGTATCCACTTGACTCAGGCGACCCCAAGATGTAGTGTAGGGCCTGGTGGAGGATTACCCGCGCGACCAACTCGAATTCGAGTCTCACTTTGCGAGCGAGGAGGCTTGCCGCGACTATCTGTTCGCCTTGCGCTGGCCAGAGGGTTTCCGCTGTCCAAGGTGTGGGCATGAGCGCGCTTGGCCGGTGCGCAAAGGGTGGTTCGAATGCGCTCGCTGCGGGCGGCAAACCTCCGTCACCGCCGGCACGATCTTTCAAGACACACGCAAGCCGCTGCGGCTGTGGTTCCGGGCGATGTGGACCATCACCACGCAGAAGAATGGGGCCAGCGCCCTGGGTCTACAGCGCGTTCTGGGACTGGGCAGTTACCAAACCGCCTGGCCTTGGATGCACAAGCTGAGGCGAGCGATGGTGCGCCCGGGGCGGGAGCGATTGACGGGCCTCGTCGAGGTCGATGAGACCTACTGGGGCGCTGAAGAAGAAGTGGTAATCGGCCGGCAGACCGAGCGTAAAGCGTTGATTGCAGTCGCCGCGGAAGAGAGAGGCACCGGGCTGGGGCGCATCCGCATGCAGCGCGTTCAGAACGCCTCGGCGGCCAGTTTGATGCCCTTCGTCGAGGAGTCGGTCGAGCCGGGCAGCGTGGTTGTTACCGACAACTGGTCGGGCTACGATCCGCTCAAGAAGAAGGACTACCAGCGTCGTATCATCTCGATTAACAACCGCCGCGAGCAGGCCTCGCAGCTACTGCCGAGGGTGCACTTGGCGATCTCGCTACTCAAGCGCTGGATGCTGGGCACGCATCAGGGGGCGGTCAGCCACGAGCATCTGGACTACTATCTCGACGAGTTCGTGTTCCGCTTCAATCGGCGCAGATCACGCAGTCGGGGCAAGCTCTTCTACCGCCTTGTGCAGCAGGCCATGGCGGTGGAGCCGACGCCGTACCGCTCGATCGGCGCCGATTGGGACGCTAAGACGCTGTGAGCCCAACTACAAGATGTTGGGGTCACCTGAGTCAAGTGGATACCCGGCCTACCCGATACTGCGTGCGGCGCGCGGCAAGAGCGGCAAGACGATGGCGAAGGAGTCGAAGCCGTTCAAGGAGATGGCAAGCGCGATGGCCGCCGGCGCGGCCGCGGCTTGGGAACCGACGGCAGATACGCCGACTGTCGCAAGCGCGGTGCCGACGGAAACCGCGGCCCTGTTCAAGTTCCTAACGGAAGGCGGCTACAAGAACTTCGCGGCCAAGGAATCGGGGGCTCACGCCTAGCGCGGTCCGCATGCGAAGTTTGGCTGGCCGGTACGCGTGTTTCTCGATTCCAAGATGGAAGCCTCACTGAAGGCCGGCAACGCTTCGCACCCCGTCGGAGCGTCGATCGTGAAGGAGATGTATGAGGAGAACGGCGATCGGCTGATGGGCTGGGCGGTTATGGTCAAGACCGGCGCCGACAGCGCCGGCGGCAAGGGCTGGTTCTGGTACGAGACGACCAATACCCGCGACGCCGCTAAGATCGTCGCCGGCGGCAACGGCGTGCCTGGGTGCTTCGGCTGCCACTCGGCGGGTTCGGATTTCGTGCTGACCGGCTTCCCTTTGCAGTAGTCTGACCCACTCGAGGCTCCGGATGCTGCCCCGGGGCCTCGCCTTTTCCCCGCCCACCGGCGCCGCCCTTCGCAGGTGGCGCACCTCGTGTGAAAGGTGGGCCAAAAAAAAGTTTGCGGGGCCGGGAATAAACCACGGCCCCAGGCAGTTGCCTAGATGACGGTTGTCTCTACGCTGGAGTTGTGCCCGCCGGTGACGCACGCGGCCGGTCCGGGGCGATCCAGTGGGGGGCGCGCAGGGCCAAGCGGCCCGGTATCGAAAGTGAACGGGATGCAGATCGAACCGCAATCTAGCAGCAGCGCCGCCCGTCCAACGTGGCCCCCGCCGTGGGCTTCGTGGAACCACGTAACTCGTGGAATACGTGTAGAATATCCGGAAAGTGTCGCGTTGCGCGATCCTTTCCCGCGGCTCCCTTGGAACGGGTCCGGCAGGGAGAATTCCGTCAGCAGGTACGGGCCCGTGTTGCTGAAGCGTCAACCCACTGTCGAGGAGTTCGAGGAGGCGGCCCTGCCGCACCTCAACGACCTGCATCGCGTGGCCACCCGGTCGCTCGCGGACCCGACCAAGGCCGACGATGTGGTCCAGGAGGCATTCCTGCGGGCCTGGAAGTCGTTCCGTCAGTTTCGACCCGGCACGAACTGCCGCGCCTGGATGTTTCGAATCCTGTTCAACTGCATCCACGATTACCGCAGCCGCTCGTCGAAGCTGATCGCGGTAGGCGACGACGAGATCCCGCTGGAGCAGAGGCTGGTCCACACGGAGCCGGTGCCCGAACAGTTAACGGATGAAGATGTCTTGTCAGCCTTGGACCGCATCCCGCCCGACTTCCGGGCGGCGGTTTTACTGGCGGACGTGGAAGAGCTTTCCTATAAAGAGATTGCCGAGGTACTTGGAATACGTATGGGTACGGTCATGTCGAGGTTGAGCCGGGGACGCAAGCTGCTGCGAGTCGATCTAGCGGAGGTGGCTCGGTCCTACTGGCATTCGGAAAGCCGCCGAGGAGGCGCAAAGCGCATGAAGGTTATGGATTTTGACGCGGAAGCGTGTGAAAAGATGCAGGGTGAGTTCGACCGGTACATGGACGCCCAACTGCCGGACGACACCAGCGATGAAGTCGCCCGGCACCTGGAAGGCTGCTCCCGCTGCTCGGAGGAGCTCGAGACCCGCCTGCGTATCAAGACCACCCTCAAGAGCGCGGTCCAGCGGACCAGCGCGCCGCCCTATCTGGAAGCCAGGATTCGGAGCCGAATCCGGGAAACGCCGCTCCGCACGAACTGGTTCCTCGCACAGGTACCGGCTTTCGGGCTGGCGGCGGCGCTTGTCGTCTCGCTTTTCGCCGGCTGGCTTGTCTTCTACGGGGAGGGCCAACCCAACGACCTCGACCGAGCCGCGCAAGAGGACTACATCGACTCGCTCTACGCGCGGGTGTCGCACATTGTCCAAGTGGGCCTAGGCGACCACGTGCATTGCGCGCACTTCCGCAAGTTCGAGGACGGCGCACCTTCGCTGCAAGAATTGTCGCAGACGATCGGCCCGCAATACGCCGGATTGGTTCGGGCCGTGCGAGACAAGGTCCCCTCCGAGTACCGCATCTCTTTGGCGCATCAGTGCACGTTTCGGGAGCGCCGGTTTGTTCACATGGCAATGCATGGGGACGGCACACTGCTGTCTGTGGTGATCACGCGGCGGCGGCCGGGCGAGTCGTTCACGGCGGATCAACTGGCGCCGGTTCTCGAGAGCGCCGGCATGCCCATCTATCGGTCCGGGGTGGACGAGTTTCAGGTTGCCGGGTTTGAAACGGGCGACTATCTCGCCTTCGTGGTGTCGGATCTTCCGCGGCAGCAGAACACGCAGTTCGCCTCGAACGTCGCGTCGACCGTCCACGAGTTCCTCAGCGGGGTTTGAGCGTAGCGCGGATCTCGGTTTTGGGATCAGCGGTCTCTCATTTCCATCATCTGTTGCGTACCACGGGGGTGTGGCGCGGACGCCCACGTCTGCCGCATCGACACCCTTGTCGATGCTTGGGGTTCGCCTGCCTCGGAGAACGGAAGCCCTGTGTCGGCAAAGTTTGGAAAATCTGTGACCCTCTGCGTCATGGTGCGACCAGAAGGATGACCGAGCCCTTTGCCCTTGTGGTCAATGGCCGTAGACGCAGTGTGCCCGTGGTCGGGCGGCTCAGACGTCACAACTCGCCGCCGGGGCCCATCAGAGCGCCGCGATCACCGCAATCTCGACGTCATACTGTGGCGCTGCCAGTTGGGCGTTCACGCAGGCCCGGCACGGTGTGTTGCCCGGAGCCACCCAGATATCCCAGACCGCGTTCATCTCGTTGAAGGTGTCCATGTCCGAGAGCCAGATGGTGGCGGACAGCAGCTTCGTTTTGTCCGTGCCGGCTTCCGCTAGCAGCTTGTCGATGCGATTGAGAACGTCTTGGGTTTGTTCGGTGACCGACGCGCCGGGCGCGTCGATGGCCACCTGCCCGGCTGTGTACACCGTGTCTCCATGAATGACGGCCTGGCTCATGCGCGGACCGACTTGCAGACGTTTGATTGCCATGTGTTGACTCCTTCAGGAATGTTGAGGTCTAGTTGGTCTAGTTTAGGAGAACTTGGTCCTGCCCGCTGTCGTTGAACTCTTCGTGCCAGTTTTGAACCACGCGGATCGCAGGCGTAGGGGCGTTCTCGTTTTCGGCAGGCGCTGTTATCACAAATCTTTCCCCGTCTGCGGATACGTCGTAATCAAGGGTGGAATAATCACGCCAGCGCAGATCTTCCGACTCAAAGAGTCTCTCGGGTTTCCCTAGGATGAAGCCCCATAAGCGCTAACTTAGCAGTGACTGTATCTGCGGGACCCGTTTGCGTGACGGCTCGCGCAGGTCGTGGGCGATTTGGTTCCAGTTGCCCATCACTCCCGCTAAGGACAAGCGGGGCTCGATCGCGTTGCAGATCTGATGAAACTCAAACTGGAACTCACGCCAGCGGCTGGCCGGTCTCTCGCTCCAACGGGTAGCCCCAGGGGGAAATGTCCTGCCCCTGGCGGCCTAGCTTTTGCCCCAACAGCGACAACAACAGCTTGCCGTAGAGCCACGCTCGTGAGCTGTCCGGATCACGCTTGGGCAAATGTCCCAACTCCGCCAGCGACTTCAGACGCTTGAAGGCTAACTCGATTTACCAACGCTGACGATACAACGCCAACACCCTCGCGCTGTCGTACGCCTCCTCCAGACTCGTCCACACCAACACGTACGCGGCCAACTCCAACGTTTCCTTCCGCACCTGCGCCTGACTGCGCTGGGCGCGTGGCAGGATTTTTTGACGTGCCTGTGCCGTTGCCTCCGCGCTCTTGCCGATCGCGCACAGCCGTCCCCCGAGCAAGCCGCTGGCCGTGCGCACCTGGACGCGCCAAGCGACGCTGTGTCCCGGACGCAGTTTGCGCAGCCTCGGCAACAGCGGCCAACGTCGTCCGCGGGCGTCAAACAAGGGCGTCGAGCCGCTGTTGTACCGCACCACCAAGCCGATCTTCTGCGCCGCGGCCCAACTCAACGCTTGCGGATGAATGTAGGCGCGATCGGCCAGCATGATCTCTCCGGGCGCGAGAGCAAAACGATCCAGACGCTCGCCGTTGCCCGCGCCCGCCGCCGGCGTCAACTCGAAGTAATCGCACTCGAGCGAGGGCAGCCGCAGGCTGTAATGTAGCCGCCACTGGCTGCCGGTTGGGCCGGGTTCGCAGATCAAGCTGCCGTCGACGAGGCGCACCGGCTCGGCCGCGGCCTCGCCGCCCTGTTCGCGCAGCAGAGCCACGCACAGGAGTCTCCACCACTCGCCGGCGGCGCGTAAGCGTTTGAGCAGGGCGACGTCGGAGATCTTGGCCCAGCCGGCGGCTTTGGCGCGCACGACCGTCTCGCGCAGCGAATGGCCCGGCCCGACGTGCAACAGCAGGGTGCGCAACAAGCCGCTGACCGAGTCGAAGCCGCGCAAACGCCGGACCGCGCCGCTGCTGCGCGCCAGCGCCTCCCAATCCGCGGGGAACAAGCGCAGCAAAACGTTCCAGTCTTCGTCGTGGGCCTGTGGCATGTCTCCAGGGTAGACGATGGGTGCATAGGTGTCTACTGGTAAGTTAGCTCTTATGAGGATGAAGCCCTGGGTCGGTAAGAGTACGGACACGGCAGGTCTGGGGACCCGCGCGCCATATAAGCGACCGCTCGCGGGGTAGCTGAGGCCCACGGAGGTAAGGTCGACTATGCTGCGACTTCGACGTAGTCGACCGACGAACTCGGTTCCGGGATTGGCTCACCTAACTCGCGCATCGCCTGGAAGTGGGCAGCCAAAGCGTCCTGGAAGTTGCGCCGAGTTTCTTCCTCGGTGTCGCCCACCGCCGCGCAGCCCGGCACGTCCGGGGAGTAGGCCGAGTATCCGGTCCCGGTCCTTTCAATCACAAGCGGGTAACGCTTCGGACTCATTTCAAGCCTGCTTTCTTGAGTATAGCGTTCAGTGTACCTGTTGCGAGTTCCTTTCCTTCATTGCCCGGCACGGTGATGACGTAGCGCTGCTCAGGGTGCTTGAAGTGCCGGTGGTTCCCCTTTGATCGAATCTCCTTCCAGCCGTGCTCTTCGAGTAACCGGACCACCTCCCGGACCTTCATTGGCATGACGCCCTATTCTACTGGGTAGCGCATCATCCGAGGCGGCCGGGCGCGGCCGCCGGGCCGAAGCCGGGGGGGGGGTAATTTCCGACATCCGCTTCGCGCAGGTTCAGGCGGCGCAGCAGTGCCCGCACGACCTCATGGCTGAGGGCGAAGAAGCCGCCCTTGCTCAGGCCGGGGAAGACGCCAAAGCAGTTGCGTCTCTGCGGGGAACCCGCTGGCGAAAACGAGCAACAAAGAGAATAGCAAACGGCGCATGACCTGAGCCTAGGACGAGTCTTGACTTGCCGTCCATCGGTCAAGCCCTCTATGGAGGCTCGCAAAATACAGTGACCTTGGAAGACGGTCACGGCATGCCGTGCCCCTACATTTCTGAGGAGCGTATGCGGCAGAGGGCGGACACGGCGGTCGGCCCGTACGGCTTTTGGCACCCCGGGCCGGAATGAAAGTGCCGCTTGGGGGCGGCCTTCACGACCCAGGAGTCGGGGGCGAGAATCGCTGGAGCGTGAATCGTGATTCCTGAAGCGGCGGAGGTTGAGTCGCCGCTTACAGGGCTCAATTGGTTTTGAGGTGTTTTCTTTTTCCAGCGCTTACGCACTGGGCTGGTATCTGGGCCGCTCCCTTCGGGGCTCGCATTCGGAGCCGGTACCATATGGTTGTAACTGGGCCAGCGGAGCTTAGTCTAGGGGTTGCTGAGGTGTGGGAGGGTTCGTGCCGGACCGCTCCCTCAGGGGCCGTGAAAAAATCGGGGAGTCCACGGTTGACACTGCGGGGAGCCTCGCGGCAACTCATCGTGCAAGTTGAGGCATCCAACGACACCACCGAGCCGCGGGTGGGAACCCGCGGTTCCCCCTGGGCCCAACCCGGTGCCGCCAACCACGAAGCCAAGCCCCGGTACGGGGCGATGGAAAGTAGCCCACGACGCAAGTCGTGGGACGAAGCCGCGAAACAATCTCCAGCCCCGGTAAGGGGCGTTTGAGGTTTTGGTGCTTCGGCCAAGGGTCCGGGGGTACCGATCGAACCGGCCGCATTGCCCCGTCACTGGCGTTCCGGGCTTCCATGAGGAGATTCGCTTTGTCAACTGGCAAGGGGCGTCGGCGAAACTTCAGTTTCTGGGGTACGTCCGACCTGGCTTCCATCCGCACTTTCTTCGGCGTCTTCGGCGACGCGGTGCTCTTTGAAGTTCAGTCTGGGCGGCGCTGCTTTCTCGGTTGCGGCCTGGTCCTGCTGGCCGGCTCGGAACGCGCCGTCGCCGCGAACTCGATGTCCGACGTGTTCCCTTCGCTGAGGCTTCCTTTCGTCTGTCTTGCGAACTCGTACTGCTTCCCGCAGGCGGCCTACCTCGTGCCGCTCCGCTCATCCCGCCGGCGCCGGCGCGCGGGCCGTTTTCCACCGGCGGCTGCGGGTCCTTCCTCCCGTACCACGGATCAAAGTCCCTCTCGCGCTTCCGCAACACATGCAGCAGGACCGCCAACTTGCGCGCCACCGCCACCACCGCCTTGCGCTTGGCCGCCTGGCCGCCCCGCGCCGCCAACCGCAGTCCCCAACGCCGCAGCTGCGAGTCCGTGCCGGGGTGTCCCAACACGTACTGCGCACATTGCACCAGCAGCTTCCGCAGCATCGGATCGCCGCTCTTGGTGATGCTCAGCTGCGGGGAGCTCGCCCCCGAGTCACGCTTCTTCGGACGCAGCCCCAGGCGCGCTCCCGCCCCGCGGCTGCTCTTCAACTTCGTGGCGTCGTCGTCCAGGTTCAGCACGAACGCCAACGACGTGATCGGCCCCACCCCGCGGATCGAGCGCATCCGCCGGGTCTGCGGGTATTTCTCTTCGCCCAACTGCTCAATCTTTTTGTCGTAGCGGCGAATCTCGTCGCTGAGGTGTTGAATCACCAGCAGCAACGGGCTCAGCGTCTCGCGCAGCGACGCCGGCATCGCCGCGCCGGCCTTCTTTGCAAAGGCCTCGGTGCCCGACTTCGGCAAGCGTTCGCCGAAACTTTTCACCGTGCCCCTCACCAAGTTGATCAGTTTGGTGCGCGCGGCGACCGCGCCCTCGCGTGCCCGCAGCAGGGTGCGATCCTGTTGCGTCTCGAGCGAACACGGCTGCACGGGGTTGAGCATCTGGGGCATCCGCAGTCCCAACTCGCCCAACGTGGCGGCGTCGCGCTCATCGCCCTTCGACAGCGATTGCGTGATCAGCGCCAGCCGATGCGTGTCGGCCATCAGCGCTTCGTGACCGAGGCGTTCCAGCAGCCGGTAGACCCACAGCGAGTGGGTGCCGGCTTCGAACACCACCCGCATCGACGCCCACGCGCCGAAGTACTTCTCGAAGGCAGCAATGTTGGTGCGTAAGCGGACGCGTTCGACGACATGTCCTTCCAGATCGAACAGGCAGACATGGGAGTATGTGTCGCCCAGGTCCAGACCGGCGACGACGTTCATGCCTTGTTCGATCATCTCGTGTTGCGGTTGTGACAAGGCTTCGATGGCTTTGCTAGAGTTTTTCATGACTCGCAGTTCCTTTCGTAATCAGAGAGGTTTGGGGCTTCGCCCCGCGTCATGGAAGGGGCGGGGCGAAGCCCGTCACTCGGGAGCGTACCGCACTCCCGAGACCGCGAGTCTCCTCATTTCATCTCGGCTTCTTGGGTTCGCGCGGATTCGCGCCGAGAACTCCTGTGGTGGCGTGAAACCTGATTAGGATGCCGGCTACCACTCAACCCAATGGTTTGATCAGGCCGCGGCTGATTGTCCCCAGCATTTTTTCACGGCCCCTGAGTCCGCGCTTCCCCACCGCCAGCGCATAAATGGGCCTCATCTGAAAAAGAAGCGTCAAGCTCTCACACCGCGTCACGCGCAGACACCTCTTCACTGACCGGCGCATCTTCTTCTCAAACGCTTGGATCAAACGGCTGGCGGCTGACCAGCGCGGGCTCACGCCCGTGGCTCTGAGTGTCGTTTGCCAAGGCGTACTCGTCAGGCGGCGGAGTCGGGATAGTTCGGTGAGTGGCGGTAGCTCTCGGGGCGGGGAACGAGCGCGCCTCCTTTGAGGAACGGTTCGCCGCGCTCCTGGAAGTGGTCGATTAGCCGACTACGCCATTTGCTTAGCTCCTCGCTGTGCTGATTGTCGCCGGCCAGGTCTTGCTCCTCGCCGGGATCGTTGCGCATATCGAAAAGCTGCTCCTCACCGTCAAGCGCGTGGTAGATGTACTTCGTCTTGCCGTCGGTCAACGCGCTCCAGTGGTTCTTGGGGCTGTAGCAGATGTTGTGCTCGAGGTCGATGTACTCACGCCAGTCGTCACCCTTGCCACGGACGAGATCGAGCAGGCTGCGGCCATCGAGAGACGGCGGCGCTTCAACACCGGCGGCGTCGAGGAAGGTCGGCAGCGCGTCGCGTAACTCGACCGGTTGCTCGAACACTTGTCCTCTCTCGGCCGCCGCGAGCCCCGTAGGCCACCGCACCAGCATCGGCACCCGCGCCGACGGCTCGTAGGCGTAGCACTTGCGCCACAGGTGATGGTCGCCGGTCATGTCGCCGTGGTCGGAGAGAAAGACGATCAACGTCTCGTCGTACATGCCGCGCTGGTGGAGCGCTTCGAGAATGCGTCCAATCTGCTCGTCGATGAATCGGATCGATCCGTAGTAGCCTTGCCGCGAATGGCGGACCTGCGCCGCGCCCAAGTCGCCGTGCCACAGCGAGGTTTTGTCGCTGCTTCGCGGGCGGTAGCGCTCGGCCCAATCGCCGACGTGTGGGGCCGGGAGGTCGGCGTCCTTGAACTCTCGCATTACACGCCCCGGCGGGTCGTACGGGCTATGCGGCCGCGCGAACGATACCTTCAAAAAGAACGGCTCGGGACGCTCGTACGTCTTGAGGAAGCGCACCGCCGACTCGCCGGTCCACTGCGTTGGGTGTAGGCGTTCGGGCAGTGCGTACTCCTTGGCGGGATAGTCGTTCCAGCCGATGCCGGTGGCGTCGGGATAGAGGTTCGGCGCCTGCGACCAGAACCACGAGCGGTAGTCGCTGCGGAACCCGGGCGTACGCTCGCGGCCCGACTCGTCGAGCAACACGTGGTGGTAGCCGTGGGTATTGCGCTGGTGGTGGAAGTGGTTCTTGCCAATGCACTGCGTGTAGTAGCCGGCGTCGCTCAACACGCGCGGCTTCTCGAACGGGTAGCGTTCGGCCACGCGCGAATAGCCGACCATGCCGTGATGCCAGGGCGAGAGGCCGGTTAGCAAGGCGGCGCGCGCCGGCGTGCAGCTCGGCGTTGATGAATAAGCGCAACGGAATCGCGCGCCCTCGGCGGCCAGACGGTCGAGGTTGGGCGTCTTGATAGCGCGGTTGCCGTCCGCCCCGATGCAGTCGCCGCGCTGTTGGTCGGTCATCAAGAAGAGGATGTTGGGGCGGTCCTTGCGCTGCTGCGCGGAGGCGGCGGCTGCGGCTCCGGCGGCGCCGAGGCGGAACAGGTCGCGGCGGTTCAGTGCAGGCATCTCAGCTCCGATCGGAACAGTCCAACGGATTGTAGTGGATTGTTCGGACGTGCGGCTGTGGCGCAGGATGACGGACTGTTTGGATGTCGTTGGCGTAGTAGGCAATCCAGCCATGCCGGCCGGCCGCATCACCTCGCGCACCCGACGCCAAGCCGTCGTGCCGGACCACCCTCAGAGCCTGGAATCCGATCCCTCCCGCAGGTCCTGTTGAGTTGTACGGACGTTGTGCACCAGATCGAGCCGTTTGAGAAACGGGCCAGGCACAGGTACCGCTCGATAGACACCTGTGCGGCGTTTCTTGAGCGTCTCCAGGAAGAGGACGCCACCCTCCAGGTCGATGTGGCTTGGATCCATGGCGAGTGCTTCCGAAATGCGGCAGCCGGTGTAGGCTAGCGTCTCCCAGAACGTACGTACTTCCGGGGCCGAAGCCAGCGCAGCCCGAAGGAAAGCATCACGTTCCAGAGGAGTCAGGTATTTGCGCTGTCCGCGCGGCTCGTAGAGTTGCATGCTCGAGGCACTGTTGAAGCCCAATGATAATGTCCCCTTGAGCGCCCAATAGAAATGTCCCCTACTCTGAGGCTCCGAAGGAGGAGCCGAGAGTGGGAAGGACATGGATGAGTGCCAAGGAGTTGAGGCGCGGCGAAGTGCTGAGCCGAGTGAAACGAGGGGAACTGAAGTTGACCGAAGCCGCCGAGCTGCTGGAGGTCAGCTACCGCCATGCGAAGCGTCTGAAGAAGCGTTACCGTGCGGGCGGGGCCAAGGCTTTGGTGCACGGTAACGTCGGCCGTGCTTCGAACCGAGCCGATCAGAAGCGACGCCAGCAGGTTCTCGAGTTGGTGCGCGAGAACTATGCGGGCGAGGGGCACGAGCGCTTCGGGCCGACGCTGGCGTCGGAACATCTGGCAGCCGACCACGGCCTGGAAGTGCCGCGCGAAACACTGCGGCGCTGGATGCTCGCCGCGGGTCTGTGGAGCCGCCGTCGCAAGCGCCAACCGCATCGCACCCGGCGCCAACGCAAAGCGCACTTCGGCGAGCTGATTCAACTCGACGGTTCGCACCACCACTGGCTGGAAGAACGCGGCCCGAAAGCCTGTCTGATGAACTTCGTCGATGACGCGACCGGTGTGGCGCTGTGCCGTTTCTCGGACCAGGAAACGACCTGGGCCGCGGCCGATCTGCTCGCAGCCTGGGTGCGTCAACACGGCGTTCCCAAGGCGTTGTACTGCGACTGGAAAAACGTCTACCAGCGCCAGCCGACGTCGCGGGAAGCGCTGGCAGGCATCAAGCCCGAGACGCAGTTCGGGCGCATGTGTGCCAAGCTCGGCATTACGATCATGGCGGCTTCCTCGCCGCAAGCCAAGGGCCGAGTGGAGCGCCATCACGGCACGCACCAAGACCGCCTGATCAAGAAGATGCGGCTGCGCGGGATCGTCGAGTACGAGGCGGCGAACCGTTATCTCGACGAGGAGTACCTGGCCGAGCACAACGAGCGCTTCGCCTGTGAGCCGGCGGCGGCAGCGGACTTTCACCAGGCGCTCCCCCGCGGCACCGAGCTGCGAGGGGTGTTCTGTTGCGAGTACGAACGGGTGGTGAGCAACGACCGGGTGGTGCGTTTCGAGAATCGTTGTTTGCAGTTGAAGCCGAAACGCAACCAGGGCGTGGGGGCGGGGGCACGGGTGACGGTCCAACAGTGGCGCGATGAGAGCTTGCAGGTGAGGTTTGACGGGCACGAGATCGAGCACGACGTGATCGCCACGCCGACGCCACAGCTGCGGACGAAACCAGCACCACAGCAGCGTCCGGGGGGCGGGCGCAAGCCGGCGGCGGACCACCCCTGGCGGCGAGCTGTGTTACGGAAAAAACGGGCTGCGAATACATAAGAGGGCTGTGGAAATGCCGGGTCGGATGGAAAGCGTGGAAAATCTATCGAGGCAGCAGTACCGGGTTCGAGGAGCGGTGGATGGTTTTCCACCCTTCCCACCGCCCCTTGGAAATCGCTACGCGATTCCCACAGTTCCACAGCCCCGACGACGACGATATCTCTCCTACGAACAAGAAACACAAGGGGACACTTCTATCGAGCTACCGAGGGGGACATTTCTATTGGGCGTTGACATTGCATGCTCGAGGCACTAGTGTAGGGCACCATAAATAATGTAACTTATATTGGCTTCCCATCGTCTCTATTAACAGGAGGCATGGGATGCGAAGAGCACAACCAGTAACTTTGAACACAGCGCAATGCAAGCAGTTGGACCGCTACGCGCGCGGCCGCCAAGTCGCCGTTCGTCTCGCCCTGCGAGCCAGGATTGTCCTGCTGGCCGCCCACGGTCTCGAGAATAAGCAGATCGCCGCACAGCTCGGTGTCTCGCGGCAGTTGGTGGCCCGCTGGCGCACGCGCTTTCTCGAAAGCGGCATCGCCGGCATTGCAAAAGACGCCCCACGGCCCGGTCGTACACCTGCCGTCTCGAAGCAGAAAGTACAGCAGATCATCCACAAGACCACCCGCGAGAAACCGTCCAACGCCACCCACTGGAGCCGCCGCACCATGGCCGCCGCGGCCGGCGTCAGCGCTTCCACCGTGGGACGGATTTGGCGCGCCCATGGCCTCAAGCCCCACCGCGTCAAGACCTTCAAGCTCAGCAATGACCCGCGTTTCGCCGAGAAACTCGACGACATCGTCGGACTCTATCTCAATCCGCCTGAGCATGCTCTGGTTCTCTCGCTCGATGAGAAGTCCCAAATCCAAGCCCTCGATCGCACCCAACCCGGCCTGCCGCTCAAAAAGGGACGCGGCCAAACGATGACCCACGATTACAAGCGCAACGGCACGACCACCCTGTTTGCGGCGCTCAACACTCTTGACGGCAGCGTGATCGCCGAGTGCATGCCCCGACACAGCCACCAGGAATGGTTGCGCTTCCTGCGCTTAATTGACCGCCGCACTCCCAAGGACAAACAGCTTCATCTCATCGTGGACAACTATGCCACCCACAAGCATGCCGCTGTGAAGCGTTGGCTCGATCGTCACCCGCGCTTCCACATTCATTTCACCCCGACCTCGGCGTCGTGGCTGAACATGGTCGAGCGATTCTTTCGCGATCTCACCGTCAAGCGCCTGCGCCGCGGCGTGTTTCGCAGCGTGGACGAGCTCGTCGCCGCCATTGACGACTACATCGCTCAGCACAACGAGCATCCCACGCCCTTCATCTGGACAGCGACCGCCTCCGACATCCTCGAGAAAGTCAAGCGCGGACGTGCCGCCCTGCATAAGGTGCAATCTGCTTGACGCACTACACTAGCACAACTCGATCTCAACGTGATGTCGTAGCCCGATAGAAATGTCCCCCTCTGTAGCCCAGTAGAGATGTCCCCTTTTGCCGTACGCTCTTGAGCCCCTTCGCCTTGTTGAGCAGAGTGCTGTTTTCGCGACGGCGAGGGAGCAGTCAAGGGCGGGCCCGTAGGGCTTGGCTTCGCGAACCCTTGATGGGTCCCTCGGCGTCGCCATCATCAGCTTGCAAGGCGAAGGGGCCGACCACGAACCTGATCCAGAGGGGACATTTCTATTGGGCGCAAAAGGGGACATTTTGATTGGGCTACAACACTCGATCTCAACGTGAAACACTATGGGGAATTCGGTTTCACCAAGAATCGTCTTCAGCTGAATCCTCATACGGGTCCGCATCCGTCTTTGTTGACCGAGTGGCAGCAGGCCAGGAAATCGGATCCTCCCTTGAGAGAGAGGCAAGAAGGTGATCGATAGGAATACGTTCCTGTTGACGCGTGGTACGCTTCACTGTACAGTGAAGCATGATATGCAGCTTTCAACATAGGGGCCTGAAACGACTCTACGAACGCGGTGACGCGAGCGGTATTGGGCCCGATTTGCTGGACAAGGTGCGTACCATTCTGGAGCATCTCGACTCTGCCCAGAGCGTGGAAGGGATGCGGCTTCCAGCTTTGTGCCTCCACGCGCTCAAGGGCGACCTGAAAGGCTACTACGCGGTTACGGTGAAGGCGAATTGGCGCATCATCTTCCGCTTTGAGGGCGGCGATGCGCTCGGAGTGAAGCTGGTCGACTACCACTAACGAAAGGACGAAACCATGCCCATGAAGAATCCGCCACATCCCGGCCTCTCGGTCCGGATCAACTGCTTGGAGCCGCTCGGTCTTACTGTGACCGAAGCAGCCAAGAAGCTCGGCGTGAGCCGAGCCGCCCTTTCGCGGTTGGTCAACGAGCAGGCGGGCATCTCGCCCGAGATGGCGATCCGCTTCGAAAAAGCGGGCTGGTCGACGGCCGATACCTGGATCAGGATGCAGGCCGCCTACGATCTGGCGCAGGCGCGGAAGGATGAAGACCGGATCAAGGTGGAGGGCTTTGCGCCCCAACCGGCGGCGTAGTCTCGCGGGGCCCTGAAACAGAATGGGTAATTCGGTTTCAAAAGATGCGACGGGCGGTGGACTAGCATCGATTGCACGATTGCAGAAACCCGAGCGTTTATAAGAGGTGGAGTGGGTCTGTGACAGGCACCCTGAAACCCGTCGCTCAACACGCGCGGCTTCTCGAACGGGTAGCGTTCGGCGACGCGCGAATAGCCAACCATGCCGTGATGCCAGGGCGAGAGGCCGGTGAGCAACGCGGCGCGGGCGGGCGTGCAGCTCGGCGTCGAGGAATAAGCGCAGCGGAATCGCGCGCCCTCGGCGGCCAGGCGGTCGAGGTTGGGCGTCTTGATGGCGCGGTTGCCGTCCGCCCCGATGCAGTCGCCGCGCTGTTGGTCGGTCATCAGGAAGAGGATGTTGGGACGGTCTTTGCGTTGCTGGGTGGAGGCGACGGCTGCCGCCGCGCCGGCCGCACCGAGACGAAAGAGGTCGCGGCGGTTCAGTGCAGGCATGAAGTCAACTCCGATTCACAAGGCCCAACGTTTTCAGGGGGTCCAACGGATTGTAGTGGATTGCTCGGCGGCTATGTTTTTCAGGGTAGAATCGGGCTATCGTGATTGGCCAAACCATCTCGCACTACCGCATCACCGAGAAGCTCGGCGAAGGCGGCATGGGTGTCGTCTACAAGGCCGAGGACACGTCACTGGACCGCCCCGTGGCTCTGAAGTTCCTCGCCCCACACCTGGTCCAGGACACCGAGATCCGCAAGCGGTTCGAGCGTGAGGCCAAGGCTGCCGCTGCCCTCAACCATCCAAACATCTGCACCGTTCACGAGATTGCCGAGGCCAACGGTCGCACTTTCATTGCGATGGCCTTCCTCGAAGGCGAAGGGCTCGACAAGAAGATCGAGGCCGGTCCGCTCAAGCTGCAGGACGCCCTCGACATCGCCATCCAGACCGCTAAGGGGTTACAAGCGGCTCACGGCAAGAAGGTCGTCCACCGCGACATCAAGCCCGCCAACCTGATGATCGGCGACGACGGCCAGGTCACGGTTATGGATTTCGGCCTGGCCCTGCTGACGGACCGCTCCAAGCTCACCCGCATGGACGAAACGATGGGCACCGTGACCTACATGTCGCCCGAGCAGACCTATGGAGCCGAAATCGACCATCGCTCAGATGTCTGGTCCCTCGGTGTCGTCCTGTACGAAATGGTCACCGGCCAGGAGCCTTTCAAGGGCCACTACGACAAAGCGGTGATGTACTCCATCACCAACGAACAGCCGGAGCCGCCGACCGGACTACGCACGGGAGTGCCGATGGAGTTGGAATTCATAATCGGCAAGTGCCTGGCGAAGGCCGCCAACGAGCGGTACCAGAGCG
The DNA here is from genome assembly GCA_965261065.1 of Bryobacterales bacterium. Classification (GTDB taxonomy): domain Bacteria; phylum Acidobacteriota; class Terriglobia; order Bryobacterales; family UBA6623; genus JAKZVK01. The sequence goes on from OZ253444.1 coordinate 4,232,798, forward strand.
CCGGCGAAGTGCTGGTTGACCTTTCAACGCAGCGCAAGAGGATCGAGTCGGGCCAGTCGGCAGTGCTCAAGACCGCCGTTGGTCAGGCGACTCCACCACCACGCCCGACCCCGAAACTAAAGCGCGCGACAGTCGTATTTCTTGCTGCAGCCGGACTGCTGATGTTGCTGGCGATCGCCTTCGTGGCAGGCACGAGCTTTAGCGGCGAAGCCCCGACGTTTCCAACGTACACACGGCTTACGTTCCGCCCTGGGACGGTCACCTCAGCCCGATTTGGTCCCGATGGCAACACGATCGTCTATAGCGCCGCATGGGAGGGCGGCCGCCGGGAACTCTTTACGACACGCCGGGGAAGCTCGGAGTCGCGCTCGTTGAACATCCAGGATGTGGACATCCTGGCGATATCGAAAACCGGCGAGATGGCCCTGGCGTTACGGCCGCCCCGGAATCTGGATCTCTCTTTTGGATCCTCCAACTCAGCCGTACCCGCCATTCTTTTGCAGGCGTCGTTGGCCGGAGGAGCCCCACGTGAGGTGTTGACCGACGTGCTGTTCGCGGACTTTGCACCGGACGGTCAGTTGGCTGTTGCCCGAACCACTGACCGCCGAGTCCGCATCGAGCTGCCCGTCGGGAACGTCCTCTATGAAACTCCCACTCGTATATCCAGCTTTCGGGTTTCGCAGAGGGACGGCCGGATCGCCTTCTCCGAACGACCATTCGGATTTGCGGGCGATTGGCAGATCGCGACGGTCAACCGGGACGGCGCCAAGATGGTTCTCGGCTCTCACGCAAACGGACAGGACAACCTGAATCTCGTCTGGGCCGCTGATGGGGACGAAGTTTGGTACGAGGATGGTTGGCATGCGGCCGATACGATACTAGCCCTGAGTCCGTCGGGGGCCGCGGGCATCGTTCACCGCAGCCCCGCCACCCTACGACTGTTCGATGTTTCCGACGATGGGCGCGCATTGGTGAGCCGCGTCAATCTTCGGGTCGTTACCAACTGCCTGGCGCCCGGGCAGAAAGCCGAGCGCGACCTTTCTTGGTTCGACGCCTCGGAAGTGGACGACATGACCTCAGATGGCGAAACGATTCTGATGACGGAGTTCGGCGAGGGCGGCGGGCTTGGACGCTGGGGGGTGTATTTGCGCAAGACCACCGGCGAGGCGGCGGTGCGGCTGGGCGATGGGCAAGCGTTTGCTCTGTCTCCGGACGGAAAAATGGCACTAACGATGTCCTTGGGGGCTCTCCCGGAGATAGTTCTGCTCCCTACCGGCGCCGGAGAACCGATTCGCATTAGAAATGACGACATGAAGAACTACGAGGCGATGGATTGGATGCCCGACGGCCGCCAGTTTGTTTTCGCGGGAAGCGTATCGGGCCAAGGCGTCCGCTGCTACATCCAAGGTGTCGATGGCAGCGAACCCCGGCCCATCACGCCGGAGGGCTACCGTTTTTGGCTGGGGCAAAAGGCGGTCTCCCCGAGCGGCGAATGGCTTGCCGCGGAGACGGACGGCCCCCCGTCGTTGTTCCCGATAGAGGGCGGGGAGGAGCGAGAGATCCTCGGCGTCGAGCCTGCGGACAATTTCGCCGCGTGGAGCGCCGATGGCCGCTCGGTCTTTTTGCAGGCCGACAGCGGAGTGCCGCAAACCATCGACAGAGTGGACCTGGTTACGGGGAAGAGATCTCTCTGGAAAACCCTGGTTCCTGCTGACACGGTCGGCGTGTTCGACATTTGGTCCGTCCAGATTTACGCCGACGAACAGTCCTACTGTTACAGCTACGGGCGAAACATTTCGGACCTTTACTTGGTGGAGGGGCTGCAGTAGCTCCGTTTGGCGCGGGCGCCCCGTTTTTCACCGGACCGGCACCGCCGCACGCCTACGGCAGGGCGAAGGCTACGAGCTTGGCCAGGTACGCGTCGTTGTACTTGTTGCCACCGCCGGCGGCGATCACGACGTATTGCTTCTTGGTCTTCTCGCTCCAGTAGGTCATCGGGGTGGCGTGGCCGCTGGCGGGCAGGTGCGTCTCCCAAAGCTGCGCGCCAGTGTCTTTGTCAAACGCGCGGAAGCGGCTGTCGTTGGTGGCGGCGATGAAGACCAGTCCGCCGGCGGTGTTGATCGAGCCGCCAAGGTTGGGGGTGCCGGTCTGCGGGACACCGCGCGCGGTCAGCTCGTCGAACTCACCCAGCACGACGCGCCAGACGAATTCACCCTTGTTGAGGTCGATTGCCGTCAGGTGACCCCAGGGCGGTTGCTGGCACGGGTATTGGTTCGAATCCCAGAAGCGTCCGTACTTGGTGCCGCGGCTGCGGAAGGGGGCCTTCGAGCCCTCCGGGCGGGGCACGATGCGCGTGAAGGCGCCTACGTCCATCGAGTTCACGTAGAGCACCTGGCGGGTGGCGTCAAAGGACGCCCCGCCCCAGTTCGGCCCGCCATTGGTGCCGGGAAACATGACGGTGAGCTTGCGGCGAATGGCGCGGTACAGCGGCCGGTCGATGATGGCGTCCTTGGTCATCTCGAGACACTCGGCGCGCGACTCGGGCGTGACGTTGGTGAACTCGTCTTTCGTCATCGACTGGCGGGCAAAGGGCGGCGGCTTGGCAGGAAACGGTTGCGTCGGCCAGGACTCTTCGCCGGGGATGTCGCTCTTCTCGACGGGCCGTTCCTCGACCTCGAACAGCGGTTTCCCCGTGACGCGGTCGAGTAGGAAGACGAAACCGGTCTTGGTGATCTGCGCGACGGCGGGGATCTCGCGGCCCTCGCGGGTGACAGTGACGAGGTTCGGCTGGGTCGGCAGGTCCCAGTCCCACAAGTCGTGGTGGATGGTCTGGAAGTGCCAGCGCCGCTTGCCGGTGGCGCAGTCGAGCGCGACGACGCTGTCGCTGAACAGGTTGGCGCCCTTGCGGTCGCCGCCGTAGAAGTCGATCGACGGCGAGGTGAGCGGGACGAAGGCCATGCCGCGCTCTTCGTCGACGCTCATCGTCGACCAGGCGTTGGTGCCGCCGCGCTCTCGCCACGAGTCGCCTTCCCAGGTGTTGTGGCCGTACTCGCCGGGACGAGGCACGGTGTGGAACCGCCAGACGAGCTTGCCGGTGCGCGCGTCGAATCCACGGATGTCGCCGCTCGGCCCCTGCGGCTCGCCGTCGCTGACCCATCCGCCGACGACCAACACGTCGCCGCAAGGCGCCACGGGCGAGGTGACGCCGTAGCGCAGGTGCGGATACTTGTCGGTCAGCATGCCCTCTTGGAGGTTGACCATGCCATCGACGCCGAAGCCCGGGTCGAGCTTATGCGTTTCGGTGTCGATGCTGAAGAGCCGCCCGAGCTGATCGGCGAGCAGGATGCGCTTGCGTTGGCCGTCGGTCCAATAGGCGAGCCCGCGGTTGTGGTAGAGGTTGACGCGTTGGGTAACGTCGAACTTGGGGTCGAACTCCCAGAGCTGCGTGCCGGTGTCGGGATTGAGCGCCAAAACGCGGTGGAACACGGTGACGACGTAAAGAACGCCGTCGACGAGCAGCGGCGTGGTCTCGAACGCCGAGCGGGTGGGAAGCTCGGTGCCGTCACTGGCATCGCCGTTGTCGTGGACCCATGCGACTTTGAGCTGACTGACGTTGCCTTTGTTGATCTGGTCAAGCGCCGAGTAGCGGGCGCCACCGGGCGTGCCACCGTAGGCGGGCCATTCCTGCGCAAGGGAAGGCGTCACGGAAAGCAGTAACGCGAACAACGAAAGAGCGGGCGTGAGAATCCGTCGGCGAGGACGGCCGGGGTGCGGCATGGGCCTGTGATACATGGGCCAGTGATACCAGCGGGCGTGAAGCAGTGTCAAGCGGGCCGCGTCTCCGCTTGCGTCTCCGTGCCAAACCCGGAGGACGGAGGAACATGGGAGCGCGAGTTGTTCGCGATCACCGAGGGCAGGTCGGGCAGTGGCTCAAGCCGGTCGAGGGGAAGGACGCTAAAACGCCCTTTCATCGTTGCTGGGCCCGCGTAACCGGCCGTAAACGACCGGCCTATAACGCGCTTCGCGCGGAAGCTGCCTGAAGGCGCCTGAAGACGGCTAGCGCGGACGCCGATTGGACGCGCGCGGTGCGGACACCAACTGAAGGCGACTGCTTAGACTCGCCGGGACGCTTATGGAGAAGAGTCAATCTGAGACGGAGACGCCACCGCCAAGCGATACACCGTTCAGCGCGAAGAGCCGATCCTACTTCGGTTTCGCGCTCACACGCTCGACAAACCCGTCGTAGGCGTCCGGGGAGCGGCCCTTCCACCACTCGATGTACTTGTTGGCCACGGTTTCGAGATTTCCAAATGCGTTGGGGTCTTTGTGCGCCTCGCGGATCGCCGGCAGGACATCGCGGATACGGACCCACACGAAAAGCAGCTCGCGGCCGCTTTCGAAGAACAATTCCCGGTGCAGTACCCCGTTCGTGACGAACGAGGCCGCCATCTCCCAGTAGCTCACCACCATGCGGTAGAAGGCGTTGGTTTCGGAGCCGATGGGGCACAGCTTATGCAACTCGTCGAGCGTTTTGACGTGGAAGGATTTGAAGAACCAATCGCGGGCCTCGCGCAGTTTCTTCTCGCGCCGGGTTTCGTAGAGCCTGAGGATGAGGCTGACATCGTCGTACGTACCGCAGATTTTCATGTTTGTCGACTCCGGAAACATGGTCGTGGTGGTCGGTCGAGAAGGGGCAGCCCAACGGGAACAGGGCCAACTGTTTGTTATACTCGTTTTCTCGCGAACGTGCTAGAAGGAAGCACCATGGCTGAAGAGGAAACCACCGCCACCGTCGAGGAACCGCCGGATCCCAACCTGCTCGCGACGCTCGGCGACGGCACCAAGGTCAAGGCGCGCAAGCCGCGGCAGCGAGCCTGCAACGAAGTCGCCAAGAAGGGCAAGATCTGCGCCGGCCACCTGAAGCGCTGGTACGAATTCGGCGACGAGGTGAGGCAGCAGGCCGGTCCCGGCGGCGAGGTCTATCGCTGCGAGCGTTGCCAGACGCTCTACCTGCCGAATCAAGAGGAAGTTCCGCGTACCGGCACGCTGGCTTTCTGACCGCGGGGCCAACAGCCAGGGGGCTGCGCCCTTGCTATCCCAACGGTGAATAGTAGGGGCACAGCATGCTGTGCCCGTGTGCGGGTCAGGTCGTCCGTTCTAAAGCAGGCACGGCATGCCGTGCCCCTACATTGGCGGATGTACGACCGCCGGCACCAACGTTGACGTGTGATCACGCCCAGTCCGACAAACCACGGTCTGCGCACTCTATGCAGTGGGACGCCCACGGCACCGCCTTCAGCCGCTTGAGGGAAATCGGCTCCTCACAATCAACGCACAACCCGAATTCGCCCATCTCCACGCGGATCAATGCCTCGTTGATCTGGTGGAGCAACACTTGGTCCAGGTGACTGCGCGTCGTATCGATCCACTCTTCGTGGCTGCGATCAGCCAACTCGGACTCGTCCAGGCATTCGGGCCCGCTGGAACCCTGTCCGGCCAAGCAGGCCAGCCCTTTCGAGGTGAGACGGTGTTGGATCTCGGCAGTCTTCGCATGAAGCTGGCGAGCGAGAGAATGGACCTGCCTAGAGTCGGTTTCGCTTGTTTGAACGATCATGTTCAACCTCCCGATGCTGCGGGCAATCTTCACAAGGATTCTCAACTCGGATGGGTGAATCCGTCAATGAAGCACCCGTACCGTTGTGAACGAGTTCTCCGTACTGGTGTGAGAGAGCTCCCAGTACCGGTTTCGGTACGACGATCGCCTTAGCGTCGAACCTGTGAGTCTCAGGGGCCTTCTAGCGGTGCGGTGGAAATGGGGCTCGTCCCGGCCCGGGCATGGCCCGAGTTCCGGTCCGGTGCAAGATCAAGGCGGGAACCCGAAGGCCGTGATCCTGCACCAGAGCCGGTTGAGCCGGGGGGATTACCTGGCTCTTCGAACCCGGTCGCCCTACGATGACGGATGGCCAATGCCCGCACATTTTATTCCGGTCGCGTCCGCGTCTGGAAGTGTCAACCGGAACATCCATCCTCCCGAAGGAAAACCGAAGCCCGAAAGGAAGATCGTTCTCTCGAAAAAATCCCCTCTGCTGGATGCCGCTGTCCCGGAGTGCCCACCACGGGCGTCGGTCAGTGACTACCCCGCGGCATTACAACGGTCACCCCGAAATCAGGCGGCTCCAGCAGAGGGCAAGAATTTCAAGAGGTGTGTGTCGATCACGAGTTCGGACGCCAAGGGAGCAATCGAGCCGCCGGTTTGGGTTGCGGCGAAAGTTGTTCTTTGTGAGTGTCTTACGAGGCGGCCGGCGGGGCGGGCCTGTGTCACCGCGCGCCTCGGCTGTGTCGCGATGACTCGGCGCCAGAGAAGACGGGGACGGGCGGCTATGCATGCCGCGGGGTACGCGGATGTCGGGAGCGGCAAGAAATGCCCCGAGGAGAACGACCTTGTGATGGGGCGACCGCAGGAGTAGACTGTTGCTACGAAGGCATCCCCGATGGAAGTCTTCGCTAAGGGGGAAATCCATAAAGACGAAAATCAGTCTGAGCCTCGTCGCCTTGGCGCTACTATTCGTGGCGTCAACGCCCGCGATCGCCGCGGATACCGTGCTCAGAGTCGTGGTGGTTCAAACCGACGATGTTGCCGGGTATGTCGAGCAACTAGAGCAGGGCAAGGCGCTTCTGAAAAAGAACGGTAGCCCGGCCAAGCTTCGAATCTGGCGGGACGGCTTTGCGGGTCCCGAGACTGGTTCGGTCGTCGTATCGATGGAGTTCGAGAGCTTGCAGGTTCTCGCTGCAGAAATGGCCAAGCTTGCCGACAATGCAGAGTTCCAGACTTGGCTCAAGGGTTTGGACGAAATCCGCACGATCCTCTCCGATAGTATCTACCGGGAACTTTGAGTCTACGATCCAGTTCGTTTTCAGAGAGCCGGGTATCCACTTGACTCAGGTGACCCCAACATCTTGTAGTTGGGCTCACAGCGTCTTAGCGTCCCAATCGGCGACGATCGAGCGGTACGGCGTCGGCTCCACCGCCATGGCCTGCTGCACAAGGCGGTAGAAGAGCTTGCCCCGACTGCGTGATCTGCGCCGATTGAAGCGGAACACGAACTCGTCGAGATAGTAGTCCAGATGCTCGTGGCTGACCGCCCCCTGATGCGTGCCCAGCATCCAGCGCTTGAGTAGCGAGATCGCCAAGTGCACCCTCGGCAGTAGCTGCGAGGCCTGCTCGCGGCGGTTGTTAATCGAGATGATACGACGCTGGTAGTCCTTCTTCTTGAGCGGATCGTAGCCCGACCAGTTGCCGGTAACAACCACGCTGCCCGGCTCGACCGACTCCTCGACGAAGGGCATCAAACTGGCCGCCGAGGCGTTCTGAACGCGCTGCATGCGGATGCGCCCCAGCCCGGTGCCTCTCTCTTCCGCGGCGACTGCAATCAACGCTTTACGCTCGGTCTGCCGGCCGATTACCCCTTCTTCTTCAGCGCCCCAGTAGGTCTCATCGACCTCGACGAGGCCCGTCAATCGCTCCCGCCCCGGGCGCACCATCGCTCGCCTCAGCTTGTGCATCCAAGGCCAGGCGGTTTGGTAACTGCCCAGTCCCAGAACGCGCTGTAGACCCAGGGCGCTGGCCCCATTCTTCTGCGTGGTGATGGTCCACATCGCCCGGAACCACAGCCGCAGCGGCTTGCGTGTGTCTTGAAAGATCGTGCCGACGGTGACGGAGGTTTGCCGCCCGCAGCGAGCGCATTCGAACCACACTTTGCGCACCGGCCAAGCGCGCTCATGCCCACACCTTGGACAGCGGAAACCCTCTGGCCAGCGCAAGGCGAACAGATAGTCGCGGCAAGCCTCCTCGCTTGCAAAGTGAGACTCGAATTCGAGTTGGTCGCGCGGGTAATCCTCCACCAAGCCCTACACTACATCTTGGGGTCACCTGAGTCAAGTGGATACCCAGCTTCAGAGAAACACAGCCCGCCAGTTCTCAACCTGGCGGGCCTGCTTCGTTCGGCGTCGAGGTTGGTGGTATGCTCCAGGTCTCGCTATGCTTGAGGGGCGTGTTTTCAAAGTTCCCTTTGATTGATCCCAAAGCCCGTGAGCGCCCCCGACCCAGCCTCTCACCTTGCGCGCCTCGAGGCCGAAAACACCCGTCTGCGCCGGGCGGTCGAGGAGCTTTCCGTCCTCAATGATGTCGCCACCGCGATCGCGTCGGCGTCGTCGCTCGAGGCCATCGTTGACCTAGTCGTGCAGAAGTGCATCAAGCACTTGGCGGTCGACCAGGGCGCCGTGCTCATGTTCGGCAAGAAGGACGAGGCCGCGGCACTGCACACGATGGTGCGGAAGGTCCAGACCGACCTGCGCCGCGACCCCTACCGGCTCAGCGAGCAGGTCGTCGGCTGGATGCTCAAGAATCAGGAGCCGCTCGTAATCAACGACGTTGCCAGTGAAGAGTGGTTTCGCACACCCACGCAACAGGTCGATGGTGTCACCTCGTTGATGTGTGTCCCGCTGCGACTCAAGGGACGCATGATCGGCGTGCTCAGCGTCTTCAACAAGAAGGGGAGCGGCTTCACCGAGAGCGACCAGCGCCTGGGGACCATCATCGCCGCGCAGTCGGCGCAAGTGATCGAGCACGCCCGGCTGGTGGAAGAAGAGAAGGCCCTGCAGGTCATGCAGCGGGAACTCGAGATGGCGCACGAGATCCAGCGCAACTTGCTGCCGAAAAGCGTCCCTGATCTGCCGAGCTACGACCTGGCGGCGAAGACGGTTCCCGCGCGCAACGTCGGCGGCGACTACTACGATTTTTTGCCGTCCGGCGACGACCACCTGGCGCTGGTCCTGGGCGACGTTTCTGGTAAGAGCATGCCGGCGGCGCTGCTGATGGCCAACGTCCAGGCCACCATTCGCGGGCAGACACTGCTGAATCCGGCGGCCGGGGACTGCATGACGCGGTCGACCCGGCCCGTCACGAGCTGCGCTACTCCAACGCCGGGCACAACCCGCCGATGCTGCTCTCGAAAGGCGGCGAGCCGCGGCTGCTCGAGACGGGCGGACCGGTGCTCGGCGTGGTGCCGTCGTTCAGCTTTCCAGAGGCGACGGTGACGATCGATCCTGGCGACCTGCTGGTTATCTATTCCGACGGCTTCACCGAAGCTATGAACCGCCGCTTCGAAGAGTTCGGCGAAAATAGGCTGCTCGAGGCCACCCGCGCTGCTTGGGACCTGCCCGCCGCGGGGATGGTCGACAGTATCTTTGACGCCGTCAAACGCCATTCCGGCGACGCCCCCCAGACCGACGACATGACGTTAATGGTGTTGCGGTATAGCGGACCGGCTGCTTAACCGCGGGCAAGCGGTTTCCGGACGAAGAGTGCCTCATCTTGCGCGGTAGCCTTCACGCGTTCGGATGACGGCGCCCTTCTCGTTAACGCCTAGTCTAGAGGCCTTTGAGTGACGTCAGGGTTCGTGCCGGACCGCTCCGTGAGGGGCTGTGAAAAAATCGGGGAGTCCACGGTTGACACGGCGGGGAACCTCGCGGCAACTCATCGTGCAAGTTGAGGCATCCAACGACACAACCGAGCCGCGGGTGGAAACCCGCGGTTCCCTCTGGGCGCAACCCGGTGCATCCAACCACGAAGCCAAGCCCCGGTACGGGGCGATGGAAAGTAGCCCACGACGCAAGTCGTGGGAAGAAGCCGCCAAACGATCGCCAGCCCCGGTACGGGGCGTTTGAGGTTTTGGTGCTTCGGCCAAGGGTCCGGGGTTACCGATCGAACCGGCCGCATTGACCCGTCACTTGCGTTCCGGGCTTCCATGAGGAGATTCGCTTTGTCAACTGGCAAGGGGCCTCGGGGAAACTTCAGTTTCTGGGGCACGTCCGACCTGGCTTCCATCCGCACTCTCTTTGGCGTCGTCCGCGACGCGGTGCTCTTTGAAGTTCAGTCTTAGCAGCGCTGCTGTCTCAGCTGCGGCCTTGTCCTGCTGGCCGGCCCGGAACGCGCAGTCGCTACGAACTCGGTGTCCGACGTGTTCCCTTCGCTGGGGGCTTCCTTTCCTCCGCCTTGCGAACTCGTACTACTGACCTGATCCGGCTTCCTTCGTGCCGCTCAACTCATCCCGCCGGCTCGGACCCCGACCCCGACCCCGACCCCGACCCCGACCCCGACCCCGACCCCGACACGGAGGCCGCTTCGACGGGCGGCTTCGGGTCCTGGCTGCCGTAGAACGGATCAAAGTCCACCTCGCGCTTCCACAACACATGCAGCAGGATCGCTAACTTGCGCGCCACCGCCACCACCGCCTTGCGCTTCGCTGCCTTGCCGCCCCGCGCCGCCAATCGCAAGCCCCAGCGCCGCAGCTGCGAGTCCGTGCCGTGGTGTCCCAACACGTACTGCGCACATTGCACCAATAGCTTCCGCAGCATCGGGTCGCCGCTCTTGGTGATGCTCAGCTGCGGGGAGCTCTTCCCCGAGTCGCGCTTCTTCTGACGCAGCCCCATGCGCGGTCTCGCCGCTCGGCTGCTCTTCAACTTCGTGGCGTCGTTGTCCAGGTTCAGCACGAACGCCAACGACGTGATCGGCCCCACCTCTCGGATCGAGCGCATCCGCCGGGTCTGCGGATATTTCTCTTCGCTCAGTTTCTCGATCTTTTTGTCGTAGCGGCGGATCTCGTCGCTGAGGTGTTGAATCACCAGCAGCAACGGGCTCAGCGTCTCGCGCAGCGACGCCGGCATCGCCGCGCCGGCCTTCTTTGCAAAGGCCTCGGTGCCCGACTTCGGCAAGCGTTCGCCGAAACTTTTCACCGTGCCCCTCACCAAGTTGATCAGTTTGGTGCGCGCGGCGACCGCGCCCTCGCGTGCCCGCAGCAGGGTGCGATCCTGTTGCGTCTCGAGCGAACACGGCTGCACGGGGTTGAGCATCTGGGGCATCCGCAGTCCCAACTCGCCCAACGTGGCGGCGTCGCGCTCATCGCCCTTCGACAGCGATTGCGTGATCAGCGCCAGCCGATGCGTGTCGGCCATCAGCGCTTCGTGACCGAGGCGTTCCAGCAGCCGGTAGGCCCACAGCGAGTGGGTGCCGGCTTCGAACACCACCCGCATCGACGCCCACGCGCCGAAGTACTTCTCGAACTGCTGGACGGTGGTGCGCACGCGCACGCGTTCCACGATGTTTCCTTCCAGATCGAGCAGGCAGACGTGGGAGTACTGGTCACCCAGGTCCAGACCGGCGACGACGTTCATGCCTTGTTCGATCATCTCGTGTTGCGGTTGTGACAAGGCTTCGATGGCTTTGCTATGGTTCTTCATAGTTCGTAGTTCCTTTCGTTATAAGAAGAGATTTCGGGATTCGCCCCGCGTCATGGAACGGGCGGGGCGAAGCCCGTCACTCGGGAGCGTACCGCACTCCCGAAACCGCGAGTCTCCTCATTTCATCTCGGTTGTGTAGCTGGATGCCTCAACTTGCCCTAGCAGTTGCGGCGGGCCTTCCGGCCATGCTAACCGTGGACTCCCCGATTTTTTCACAGCCCCTTACGGTCACGGCTCGGTTGATTTCGTGGATAGCTCGGCGACTCCGATGTGTGCGTAGACGCCTGCGGAGTCCGTTCGTTTTCGGCCCTTGCCGTCGGTGTACTCGTCTTGCCAATCGCGCGCCGAGTAATACATCAAGTAGCGGTCTTCGAGACTGACGACCGAGGGTGTCGAGGTGTAACGGCCGTCGAACAGATCTCTGCCTCCTTCAAGACCATGGGCGGCAGGGAAGGCCTCGCGGCTGTGGTCGGTGTCCCAGTGGGTGCCGTCGCGCGAGGTCGCGCAGAAGATCTCGAACGTCCCTCCGTCGAGGTGGCAACCGTACCACATGTAATATATGTCGCCCTCCTTGATGACAAATGGGTAGACGGTCGAGTTCGCCCTGCCCGTGGGCTGCAAGACCGGCTGATCGGAGCGCGCCCATTGGAGGCCGTCGGTCGAGGTGAACTCGTAGACGTTGCGATAGAGATCGCCGGGGGGATGTTGGCGACTCGGCCGCGAACCCATCCACATGCGATAGCGTCCGGGGCCTTCCTTGATGACCGACGGCGAACGGCCTGATTCGAAGATAGGCTCCGGGTGGATGTCCCACGAGATCCCGTCGCGGCTGGTGGCGTAGCCCAGAGACTGCGTCATCTCGGTCATCTTTCCCGACTCGTCGCGTTCGATTTCCGTGACCGATACGAACCACATTTTGTAGATGCTCTCCTCCTCGTCGAACAGCACGAAAGGCGTCTGAAAGTTCGAGCCCCAGGGCAGGTCGTCGCCCGTGAGGATCGGATTGGCGTCGTGCTCGCGCCACTCGATGCCGTCGTCGGACTCGGCGTAACCGAGGGCGATGTCAGCCGCGCGGGACCCGGTCGAAGTGCCGAGATACCACATCTTGAACTTCCCGTCCCGGCGGAGGACGTGAGGCGTATAGAGGACAACCTTTGACCAAGCTTGTTTGGTCGTGCCGGCTGAGAGAATCGGCTCGGGCCTTCTCTCCCACGGTTGTGGACGTTGGTCGAGCGGATGGGGTCTTGCGCTGGTCTGATCGGTTGACGCAGTTGGAGCGTCGGGTGATTCCGAGCAGCCCAGGCCCGCGAGGAGCAAACACAGGGCGACCCACAGGAGCTTGTTGCGAGATCGCCGCTTTTCTTCGGGTGAGTCTGATATTGGAGGGTGTTGTGGTACGAGGGCACGGCATGCCGTGCCCCTACATCTCAAACCCTGAGCACGAGTAAATCGACAAGTCACATTTCAGTCCTTGTAAGTGACGAAGAAAGGGGAGATCCACGCTGCCTCGGGATCGCCTGTTGGGTTCTCGGGATCGCGTTGGAACACGCGCAGGTAGTAGTAGGTTTCTCCGGCGCCGGCATTGAGATCACGGTAGGAAATCTTGGCCGTGCGCTTACCCGGCCGCGTGGTGTAGACGTACTTGCCGTCTTTGACGATGTCGATCCGTAGGATCTCGTCGGGCGCTTCGATCTCGGCCTCGATCTGGGGAGGTCGCGCGGCGGACGCTTCGAACCTCGCGCCCGGCATGTGGCCGTCGGCCGAGGCGCGCACGATGATCTCGTCGCTCGCGCCGTAGCTGCTCCGGGCGAGCATCCCGTCGAGGACGCCTCGGCGGTCTTCGGTTTCGGCCCACACGGCGGCCCAGCTATTGTGCGTCGAAAAGTGGTCGCTGAACGAGACAAACCCGTAGACGTTGCCCTTCTCTAGCGCGTCGCGCGCGAAGTGTCCGTGCTCGTCGGTCTGCGTGGGGCCGCGCTTCTCGTCCTCGGGCAGCCGCCAAGCCTCGTAGCTGCCACGGAAGGCCTGGTAGATTTCGAGCACCGAGTCGTAGGCCGGGTTGGGCCAGTTCCAGTCGGCCAGCGGGCCCGAGCCGAACGTGTGCGGGACGACGACGACCTTCTGGCCGGGCTGGGTGAGGACATTGCCTTCGATCCACTTCCACAGGTTCGGCGGCAGGTTGTCTTCGGGCCGGCGCTCGCGGTCGATCAGTCGCATCGGCGCGCCGCGCTTGAGGAAGAGCAGATTGCGATGGCCGCCGGGCCGCTGCATGCTGTGCTCGTAGCTATAGATGCCGACGAACACGGGCGCGTGCGTCATCAAGTCGACGGCCTTTTGCGTCCACCACCACTGGTAGTCACGCAAGCCGTCGGCGCGGCGACCGTTGAGCGTCTCGGTGTGATCGGCGGTACCGAGGAAGTCCATCTGGGTCGCGTCCATCGCGTAGCGGCAGGTGTCGAGGATCGAGCCGTCGGGCCCGTTGTGCGGCTCGATGTCGGTGTGACGGTGGCAGTCGCCCCACATCAGGCGGTAGGTCTTGCCGGCGAGCGTCATCGCGTGCCGCGGCCGGCGCGGCGGACGCTCGGTAGGGCGGGGAAGTGTCACTTCCTCGAGTTGAGCTGCCGCGGGCTGATTGCTCTTGGGCAGATCGGTCACGTACGCGCGGTAGTGCAGGGCGTGCAACTGCTCGGTTGGGACGTTGTCCGCCGAGCGGCCATCGCCGGCGTAGGCAACCACAATACGGCCCCCGCGAGTCCGCGCGAGCGACGCGAACTGCGTGGCGCGGCCCGAGCTCCTAGACAGCCGAGACGGCAGCGACCACTTTCCGCCGCTCAGGTGCGTGGCGAAGAACTGGTGTGCCGTGACGGGTTCGGAGAGAGTCCAATGGCGGAACACCAGCCACAGTGCGCCGTTGCCATCAAAGGCGAGATGGGGCAGCGCGGCGTAGCGGGTCATGCCGCCGGAGAGGACTTGCGAGACGTCCGCCGCAGGTTGCTGGAGGCGTCCATGGGCCCACACGCGAAGGCCGATGGATCGTGAGTTGTAGAGGCCGCGACTGCCGTCGACCGCGCTCGAGCGCGAGAAGTCCTTGCCCCAGTTCTCGCCAGCCTCATCCCAGGCGACCCAGACGCGATCGTTGGCATCGACGGCAACGCTCGAATGGAACTGCGCGGCCGTCTCGGTCGTGATGGCAACGACTTCTCCGGGACGTGTGCCGCTGAACGAGCGCAAGAAGACGTCATAGTTGCCGTGGTCGTAGGAGTCCCAACTGACCCAGGCGGTGCCGGCCGAATCGAGGGCCACGGCGGGCTGCCAGTCGTTGGCGTCGCTGGTGGAGATGCGGACTTCCGGTCCCCAGGCGTCGCCGTTGAAGCGGCGGGCGTAGATGTCGGAATTGCCGTTGCGGAAGGACTGCCAGACGAGGGTGACGTTGCCCGAGCCGTCGGACGCGGCCTTGACGTTGAAGTCGCTGTGGGGCGCGCGCGTGAGGCGGCGGGGCGCGGAGAAGTCGCCCTCGGGGGAGAGCGTGCGGGTGAAAAGTTCGAAGTTCCCATCGACCTGCCTGGACCAGACCACCAGGGCACCGTCAGGCGTGGCGGTGATCGCCGGGGAATAGTGGTCGCCCCAACCGCTGATCTCGAACACCTCCAATGGGAACGTACCTTCTTTGCGAATCCGCGCCACGACGCGGTCGGCCTGCTTGCCGTTCCATTCGACATACGCGCAGTAGAGCGTGCCGTCGGTTCCGTAGGTGATGGCGGGCCAGTCGGCGGTGTGGCGCGGAATGCCCACGGCTGTGCCGGGAAGGTCTCCTGCGAGACGGAGCGGCGAGGGTTGGTAGCGGGTTTCCCGCACCCACTGGCGTTCGGGGGTGCTCTGTTGCTGGGCTTGGAGCGGAGTGATGGTGAGGAGGAGGAGGCTGATGGGCAGAAACGTTGCGAGGCGGGTCACGGCACCCGCGATTATACATCCGGGGCCATCGCGCAGCGATGGCGGCAGACGGCACTTACGGCAACCCGACGCGCTGCCCTGCCGTCACGATCTCTTCCCTCGATTGCGGCGGCTGAGGTTTTTCGGTTTCGCCAATCTCTAGTTCCATCTCGGCAGCCGCTTCTGTCAGTAGCCTGTAGTAAGCATCGTGAATCTTGCTGCTGTTGTCCTTGTTGGTGAATCGATCCCCTGGGACATTGGCATCCTGAGGTCGAATTGGATGTGTTCGCAGCTTCGCATCTTCGCCCCAGCCACCAAACGGCTTGAACGCAGCATCCATGAACGACTCATACTTCTCGAAGAACTCTTGTGAAAAGAACGGGCGATTGGAGTACATGATGCGATCGAGCTGCCGCTTGCGACCGATAATATCTTCTTCACTCAGTTCCTTCCATTGCCCTACAAACAAAAAGTAGCAATATACGTCGTTGAGCGGCTCCGCAAACTGACACCAAAGCTCGACCCGCTTCTTGACAACCTGGCCAGCCTGCTCATGAGCTCGTGCAATCTTGCCGGCCTGACATTGCAGTTGCACTCCAAGAAAAACAACCGCCAGTGGTGTAAACACACTTGCCGCGAGCTTCCATTTCTCCGGCAAATTCCAGGGGGTATCCTCCCTCAACCCTTTTACCATCACTCGCACACTCCTCCCTGTTGTATCGTCCTTGATCGCCCAGCGGGCAGGTTAAGGCCAGCCCCTATGCCGATGCCCCAGCCTATCAGAACAACGCACGCACGGCGTTCTCGATGCGATGTGCTGCTTCCTCGTAGGTTTGACCCTGCTCCAGGCGCACTGGCTGGCCGAAGCGTACGGTGGCTTGGCCGGGTCTGGGCCACTCATCATGGACCGATTGGATTTCGTAGGTGCCCGAGACCCGCACGGGTACGACGCTGACGTTGAGTCGCAGCGCCATTAACCCGATGCCCGTCTTGAACGGCTGCATCTGGCCCGTCAACGAGCGTTCGCCTTCCGGGTAGACCAGTGGGCAGAAGCCGGCGTCGATCAGCTCGCCGGTGTACTTCAGGGCCCGCCGCGTCCCGCCCATCTTTTGTGGCAGGGGATAGGCGTTGAACAGGCCGCACGCCAGGTAGAACTGCGCCGCGACCTTCCAGCGTTCTTGCCACGGCTCGTTGCGGGGCTCGAAGTAGGCGCGGAAGTAGTCTTGCGACATCGCGGGGGCAAGCCGCCTGCGCCAACGGCGGGGTAGGGCGGCGGAGATGCAAGCCGTGTCGAAATGGCTGAGGTGGTTGCAGGCGAAGATGAGAGGCGGTTGAACCTGGTCGAGGTTTTCGAGGCCTTCTACGTGCAGCTTGATCATCTGCCGCATGGCCGGCAGTGCGAAAAGGTTGAGAAAGACTGCCCGGCCCGCCCGCACCGGAAGAGCACGGCTCCAGCGGGGCAGGACGGCTTGTCTTGGGGCGGGTCCGTGGGGCGCGGCGATTTTCTCTGTACGCGGGGCGGGCTCGGTCGTCTCGACCGCAGCGGCCTCGGGCGGAACCTGTACGCTGGTCGCTACCTGTAAGCCGGCCGATCCCTCTGCACCCGTCACCGCTGCCTCCAATTCGCCGACAGTGCGTAGCCGCGCGAACTGCTGCTCATCAAGTTCGATGGCGAACTCGTTCTCGAGGCGCGCGAGCAGGTCCATTCGCTGCAGCGAAGTGAGCGCGAGGTCGTCTTCGAGTTGCGTTTCAGGCTCTAGAGTCGCGGCATCCCGGCCGGTTAGCTCGGCCAGGGCGCCCTTCACGCCGCCGGCCGCGGGCGGCGTCTCGGTGCGCGCACCGGTCCCGGCGGCGACGTACCGCGAAACCTCCCCGCGCTTGATCTTCTCGGTGGAGGCTGTGCGCGGAAAGTCCGCGGCGGGCCACTCGGACCAGCTTTGGATGCGTTGATGAGCTTCGAGCCGGCTGTTGGCCGCACGGATGACGGAGTCGGGATCGTGGGCCCCTTCGCGCAGGATCAGCACGGCGTGGATGCGCTCGTCGCCGTTCTGTTTGCGGCCGATGACCACACTGTCCTTGATGGCGGGCAGCGCTTGAAGCACCGACTCGACATCCTGAGGAAAGACGTTGAGTCCGTCGGCGGTGACGATCATGTCTTTCTTACGTCCCCTGAAGTAGAGCCGCCCCTCCTCGTCGATCTCGCCGACGTCGCCCGTGTGCAGCCACCCGTCCTTAACGCGCGTCGCGGACTCGCCCGTGGTGCCGATGTACTCGCCGACGACGCTTTCGCCGCGTACCAGAATCTCGCCATCCGGCGCCAGCCTCACCTCCTGACCCTCGATCGCCTTGCCGATCGAGCCGCGCCGTGCGTGGAAGGGATGATTGATGGCGACCACGGGGCTGGCCTCGGTGAGCCCGTAGCCCTGGACGACGACCAAGCCCAGCCGTTTCCAGAAGTCCTCAAGGTCGGCGTCGAGACGCGCGCCTCCCGCCACGACGCACCAGAACTTCAAGCCCAGCGCCCGGCGGACGTCGCGGAACATCCACCATCGGGCGACCACGCCCGGAATGCCGTGGTAGCGCGGATGTTGGTCGTGCAGGTCGAATCTTCTCTCGAGTTCGTTGCGAATGTTTTGCAGGAGCCGCGGCACGCTGATCATCACGGAAACGCGCTCGCGGTGGACGGTCTCGATCAGGGCGCCCGGGCTGTAGTCGTCGCTGAAGACGACCGCCCCTCCGAGCAGAGGCGGGACGAACAGTCCCGCCAACTGGCCGAACATGTGGCTGAGCGGCAGCGCGTCGAACAAGCGAATCGGTTGGAAGGGGAGGGCCAGTGTCCGGTAACGGCCGATCTCGCGTCCGATCGGGTTGAGGTTGGCGCAGAGGTTACGGTGACGATGCACAACGCCCTTCGGCTCCGACGTGGTGCCCGAGGTGTAGAGGATTTCGACCACATCGTCGCGGCTGAGGGAAACGGCCGAAAGTGAATCCCTCTCAGGCAGGGCCGCAACGTCGCGAACGGAGACGACCTCTGTGCCCAAACTGCCCAACGAGGCCCCGGCTTCACGCCCCGGCTCGTCACCCACGACGATCAACCGCGGCGGGACTTCGTGTTGAATCCGGCTGACAAAATCGACCGAGCTGTGAAAGTCGACGGGGACCAACTCCACGCCACGAGCCACGCACGCCCAGAACACTACCGCCCATTCGGGACGGTTCTCTCCCCACAGCAGAAGCCGGTCGCCTTTGCGTATGTCCTTCTCGTCGACAAAGTGGGCGAAAGCGCAGATGCGGCGGTAGAGTTGCCGGTAGGTCAGCTTCCAGGTTCGGTAGCCGTTGTGGTATAGAATCGCCTCCCGGTTCCCGAGCGAAGTGAACCGGTCAAGAAGGTCTAGGAGGGTCTCCATGCGACATGCTGATTGGACGGGCCGCCCTTTGCCCTCAGTCTACGGCAGGCGGGTTGGTCACAGCCGCTTCGCGGCGCGCGCTTGGGTCGTAGCTGTGTCGGTGGCGCCGATCGGAGCCGGCTCTGCCGGCTCGCGGCTCAGCGAGAAGGGCTCGACGCCCGGCGCAAACTCCAAAGAATAGCGGCGCCAGGGGCCCAGCCGGTAGCAGGATATCCAACCGACTGGTCGAAAGCCCATCTTCCGAAACATACGCAGCGCGCGCTCGTTCTCAGGCAGAACCGCCCCAACAAGCCCTGCATAGCCGGCTTGGTGGAAGTGCTCCGCGACATAAGCATTGAGCTGATGACCGGTCTTCGTCCCATGAAATTGCCGGATCGCGAGCGCCTCATAAAGGTAGACACGATCGGGTGCGAGCTGGATCCGGCAATCGAGGTATTCGATGTATCCTTGGCCCGTAGCCGCCCAACACACCGCAACGATTTGATTTGCCTTGCGAGTTAGAAACTGTCACAAAATAACATTTGCATCTAGAATTGTTTTCACTTACTCTGGAAGGGTGAGCGAGCCGGCAGCCATCAAGCGTCGTTATGAGGCGCTGCGAGGGGTGCTCGATGAACGTTCGCGGCGGCTGCTGGTGGCCGCGGAAAGCTTGGCCCTGGGGCGCGGCGGCATCTCGGCAGTGGCCCGAGCGACCGGGGTCTCACGGCAAGTCATTGCCCGTGGCCGCCAGGAGTTAACCGAGCCCGCTGGGCCTCCGCCCGGCCGCATCCGGCGTCGGGGCGGCGGGCGCAAGCGAAGCGTCACGAAAGACCCCACTCTCAAGAGCGAGCTGGAGCGGCTGGTCGAGCCACTCACGCGCGGCGATCCGGAATCCCCCCTGCGCTGGACGTTGAAAAGTGTCCGCAAGCTAGCCGCCGAACTCGAACGGAGGGGCCACCCAACGAGTCATCGCATGGTGGCCGAGCTGCTGCACCAGCTGGGTTACCGCCTGCAAGCCAACCGCAAGACGAAAGAAGGAACGAAGCATCCCGACCGCAACGCTCAGTTTGAACAGATTAACCGCAAGGTGAAGCGTTTTTTGGCTCACCGCCAGCCCGCCATCTCGGTCGACACGAAGAAGCGGGAACTGGTGGGAGACTTCAAAAACAACGGGCGGGAGCTACGGCCGAAGGGTGATCCGGAGAAGGTGCGGGTGCATGATTTTCCGATTCCCGAACTGGGCCGGGCCACGCCCTACGGGGTCTATGACATGGCGCGCAACCGGGGTTGGGTCAGCGTCGGGGTGGATCATGACACGGCGGCGTTTGCGGTCGAGACGATCCGCCGCTGGTGGCGCTCGATGGGGCAGGCCGCTTATCCGCAGGCGAAGCGCTTGCTGATCACCGCCGACGCGGGCGGCAGCAATGGCTCGCGTCCGCGGCTGTGGAAGCTGGAATTGCAGAAGCTGGCGGACGAAACCGGGCTGCGGATCGCGGTGTGTCACTTCCCGCCCGGCACCAGCAAGTGGAACAAGATTGAGCACCGGCTGTTTTCCTACATCAGTCAGAACTGGCGCGGCAAGCCGCTGATCAGCCATGAGGTGATCGTGAATCTGATCGCCGCGACGACGACGCGAACGGGATTGCAAGTCCATGCCGAACTCGACACGGGCAGTTATCCGACCGGCATCAAGATCACCCACCAGCAGATGGCGGCCTTCAAGCTGCGCCGAGACAAGTTTCACGGGGAGTGGAACTACACGCTCCTTCCCCGCAAGACCCTAGATTGACAAGGTTATTTTGTGACGGATTCTTAACAGGCAGGCCTCTCCCTGTTTCAGCCGTCGCCGAACGGTTTCCCGATCCGCCAGAGGACGTGCCGCGATGTACTCGTCCAGATCGTCGGTCGTGAGCGACCCCGTTTGGACGTCTTCGGACAACCGAATCCCCCGGCCGCTCGGCGGCAACGGTTGCTCGATGACGACGAGCCGCCTGTAGAACAGCTCGCCGAGCATCTTGAACCACAGGCTTACGGCTCCCTCTTGACGCAGAACTTGCCAGGAGCGGGCGACGATGTCACGCGCGGTCCACTTTGGGTTGACCGGACGGTCGAGCGCTGACGAGTCCATCGAGTCTCTTAAGGTGCTACCCACTTGCAGCCGTCGCAATACCCGCTCGCCGACAGCCCCTTGCAAACAACGCCCCTCGCGAACAACGAGCAGGGGCAGGCCGGGAAGACAGCGGTTGGCCGGGTGTCAGGTGTTGCGGAAAGACGCTCCGATGATAACTCAAACCGTTCGGCGAAGGCGGGCGGTGAGAAGGTGGGTAGTGGGGTGAATCTGCGTGGATCATTGGTGGCGGTCTCGGCAGGATCGGCGGCCACCACAGCCACATCATCCCACAGCCTCCTCTAAAAGTTCATCCAGACTCCACAGGTGATCAGTCACCCCCGCCTCCATCGCCGGCGTGACCCGCAGGCTCCCGTGGATGCGGCAAAAGTTGCAGTACGCGAAGTGCAGCGCCAAGGCCGCCTCGAGCATCTCCCACTTCTTCGAGAAAGCGTAGGTCGATCGCGTCAACCGCTTGCACCACTGGCGCAGGCTCCCGTTGAACCTTTCAACATGCGCGGTGCAAACCCGATCCCCGACAGGATCTCCCATGACAGACTTGATGACAGTCGAGCCCAGTGGTCCTTGAATCGGCTCAGCAGGCCCTTGCGGGACTCGGCGAAACGGCTTGATGATCTGGCTGAAGTCAGTCCGATCGTGAAGTCCTGTTTTGATTGCTCCTTCGTAAGGTTGGTAGGCATCGGAGCTGACTTGGAACCTCTCTGAAGCTGTGCTGTCTCGGATCAATGTGACGAAATCTGCGGTGCTGGCTTCGTTGCGACGACCCAGCAACCAAGCGACCACCAGCTTAGAGTGGCGTTCCAAGGCGATGTAGACGTACTGATCTCCGAGCACTTGCCAATCGTCCTTTGGTTTCAGGCGACGTTGCTTCTTCTTGACGAAGGTCAGCATTCGTCCAAGCCGGGTATCCACTTGACTCAGGTGACCCCAACATCTTGTAGTTGGGCTCACAGCGTCTTAGCGTCCCAATCGGCGACGATCGAGCGGTACGGCGTCGGCTCCACCGCCATGGCCTGCTGCACAAGGCGGTAGAAGAGCTTGCCCCGACTGCGTGATCTGCGCCGATTGAAGCGGAACACGAACTCGTCGAGATAGTAGTCCAGATGCTCGTGGCTGACCGCCCCCTGATGCGTGCCCAGCATCCAGCGCTTGAGTAGCGAGATCGCCAAGTGCACCCTCGGCAGTAGCTGCGAGGCCTGCTCGCGGCGGTTGTTAATCGAGATGATACGACGCTGGTAGTCCTTCTTCTTGAGCGGATCGTAGCCCGACCAGTTGTCGGTAACAACCACGCTGCCCGGCTCGACCGACTCCTCGACGAAGGGCATCAAACTGGCCGCCGAGGCGTTCTGAACGCGCTGCATGCGGATGCGCCCCAGCCCGGTGCCTCTCTCTTCCGCGGCGACTGCAATCAACGCTTTACGCTCGGTCTGCCGGCCGATTACCCCTTCTTCTTCAGCGCCCCAGTAGGTCTCATCGACCTCGACGAGGCCCGTCAATCGCTCTCGCCCCGGGCGCACCATCGCTCGCCTCAGCTTGTGCATCCAAGGCCAGGCGGTTTGGTAACTGCCCAGTCCCAGAACGCGCTGTAGACCCAGGGCGCTGGCCCCATTCTTCTGCGTGGTGATGGTCCACATCGCCCGGAACCACAGCCGCAGCGGCTTGCGTGTGTCTTGAAAGATCGTGCCGGCGGTGACGGAGGTTTGCCGCCCGCAGCGAGCGCATTCGAACCACACTTTGCGCACCGGCCAAGCGCGCTCATGCCCACACCTTGGACAGCGGAAACCCTCTGGCCAGCGCAAGGCGAACAGATAGTCGCGGCAAGCCTCCTCGCTCGCAAAGCGAGACTCGAATTCGAGTTGGTCGCGCTGGTAATCCTCCACCAGGCCCTACACTACATCTTGGGGTCACCTGAGTCAAGTGGATACCCAGCTCGTCCAATTGCAGATCCACGACCTTCACATTCCGTATGCGCCGGCGGCTGAAATCCTTGCAGGCTGAGCCAACCTGCCGAAGCAGATTGATGATGGTTTGCTTGCTCACGTTCGTGAGCCGCTCGATCGAGCGAAGCGAGTTGCCCTCGACGAGCAAATGGATCACCATCCGGACCTTCGGCCATGGTAGGTATCCGTTGCCGACGACCTTGCGAGCTTCGCTGAAGGTGCGGCGACAAGTGGGACAACGGTATCGGCTGCTCCCGTTGCGGTTGCGACCGTGCCGGTGGCAACCGGCCGCACAGTTATGACACACCATCTTGACTCTGTTGAAGCCCAATGATAATGTCCCCTTGAGCGCCCAATAGAAATGTCCCCTACTCTGAGGCTCCGAAGGAAGAGCCGAGAGTGGGAAGGACATGGATGAGTGCCAAGGAGTTGAGGCGCGGCGAAGTGCTGAGCCGAGTGAAACGAGGGGAACTGAAGTTGACCGAAGCCGCCGAGCTGCTGGAGGTCAGCTACCGCCATGCGAAGCGTCTGAAGAAGCGTTACCGTGCGGGCGGGGCCAAGGCTTTGGTGCACGGTAACGTCGGCCGTGCTTCGAACCGAGCCGATCAGAAGCGACGCCAGCAGGTTCTCGAGTTGGTGCGCGAGAACTATGCGGGCGAGGGGCACGAGCGCTTCGGGCCGACGCTGGCGTCGGAACATCTGGCAGCCGACCACGGCCTGGAAGTGCCGCGCGAAACACTGCGGCGCTGGATGCTCGCCGCGGGTCTGTGGAGCCGCCGTCGCAAGCGCCAACCGCATCGCACCCGGCGCCAACGCAAAGCGCACTTCGGCGAGCTGATTCAACTCGACGGTTCGCACCACCACTGGCTGGAAGAACGCGGTCCGAAAGCCTGTCTGATGAACTTCGTCGATGACGCGACCGGTGTGGCGCTGTGCCGTTTCTCGGACCAGGAAACGACCTGGGCCGCGGCCGATCTGCTCGCAGCCTGGGTGCGTCAACACGGCGTTCCCAAGGCGTTGTACTGCGACTGGAAAAACGTCTACCAGCGCCAGCCGACGTCGCGGGAAGCGCTGGCAGGCATCAAGCCCGAGACGCAGTTCGGGCGCATGTGTGCCAAGCTCGGCATTACGATCATGGCGGCTTCCTCGCCGCAAGCCAAGGGCCGAGTGGAGCGCCATCACGGCACGCACCAAGACCGCCTGATCAAGAAGATGCGGCTGCGCGGGATCGTCGAGTACGAGGCGGCGAACCGTTATCTCGACGAGGAGTACCTGGCCGAGCACAACGAGCGCTTCGCCTGTGAGCCGGCGGCGGCAGCGGACTTTCACCAGGCGCTCCCCCGCGGCACCGAGCTGCGAGGGGTGTTCTGTTGCGAGTACGAACGCGTGGTGAGCAACGACCGGGTGGTGCGTTTCGAGAATCGTTGTTTGCAGTTGAAGCCGAAACGCAACCAGGGCGTGGGGGCGGGGGCACGGGTGACGGTCCAACAGTGGCGCGATGAGAGCTTGCAGGTGAGGTTTGACGGGCACGAGATCGAGCACGACGTGATCGCCACGCCGACGCCACAGCTGCGGACGAAACCAGCACCACAGCAGCGTCCGGGGGGCGGGCGCAAGCCGGCGGCGGACCACCCCTGGCGGCGAGCTGTGTTACGGAAAAAACGGGCTGCGAATACATAAGAGGGCTGTGGAAATGCCGGGTCGGATGGAAAGCGTGGAAAATCTCTCGAGGCAGCAGTACCGGGTTCGAGGAGCGGTGGATGGTTTTCCACCCTTCCCACCGCCCCTTGGAAATCGCTACGCGATTCCCACAGTTCCACAGCCCCGACGACGACGATATCTCTCCTACGAACAAGAAACACAAGGGGACACTTCTATCGAGCTACCGAGGGGGACACTTCTATTGGGCTACGACACACACCATCTTGACTCTTGACCTTTCCGGCCAAATGAGTCAAAATGGAAGGCGTCTGACGACCGTCCTTTTGGCCCCGCTTGGCCTTAGGGATGTGTTTGCCCCGGCAGGTGTTACAACCACCTGTCGGAGCGTTCGTGTTTACTCTTTCAGTGCTCGATACCCTCCGTTGGGCCCGCGAACATGCTCAATCTTGCCAGCAGTAACAAGACGACTGGCGGCGCTCTTCACAGTTGACGGAGTGCCGCCGATCTTCTCGATCAAATCATTCGCGCTGAAGGCGCGGGAAACATCAGCTTTCAGAATCAGCAGGATGTTTGCTTCCGCTGAACCAACTCGCGGCTGCCTGCTGCCGTTTTGTGCGGCCGCGGGAGAACGGTCTTCAGGCCTAATCAAGTTGCCGAGCTGCCGTTCCATAGCAGACAGCTCAGCCCTGCGCCGATCAATCTCTTTGGAAAGCTCGATGACTTGCTCTAGCGGATTCATCTACAAGACATTGTAGACGTACAGATAGCAGGATGTCAAGCCGCTTCCGCAACTATTGCGAACTCATCCTGACGCCCGAAGCCACTGATTGCAATGTTCGTAGCTGATGTGGTAGGGTGATTGGGGTGGGCCTGTAGCTCAACTGGAAGAGCACCCGGCTGTAAACTGGAAGATGCGCGTTCGATTCGCGTCAGGTCCACCCCGAGAAGATTCTACCACACCTACTCGGTGTTGTAGGCCTTGACGATCCTGGCTTTGCGCTTCTCGATCTTCCCCAGCGCCTTCTCTTGATCTGTCTTCAGCCCTTGATCCAGGCCCTCCAGTAGCTCTGAGAGAGTCAAACCGAAAGCGCCGGCCAGGGCCTGAAGGCTGCTGACCGTCAGGTTCCGTTCTCCTCTCTCGGCTGAGCCGACATAGTTCCGATGCAGCCCAGAAACGTCGGCCAGTTCCTCTTGCGACCACCCTCGCTCAATCCGCAGATCCCGGATACGGCGTCCGAGTCTGACGTGTAGCTCATCAGGCATCCCCTCCAGTCTGGGAGCGCGTCCGGCAGAGGTCTATACCCTGTTGCGTTGCACACTATCGTGGTCCATACTGTCGGCAGGAGGTGACACGATGAATCGCTTGATTGTAGTTCTAGGCTTGGGGCTACTGTTGGCCGGTGGGGTCCAGGCGAAAGAGAATCTAAAGACAAAGGAATGGCTAACAGGGAAGCTGCTTGCCAGCGAGGAGGCGACGGTCTACCTTGGCGAGCGAACGACGGTTACTGGCGATGAGATATCGAATACAGCCCATGCGAACACGAGTGCTCGATACAGCAAACTGACCGACTTTCACATCCTCTACGACGGCTATGTGCTGGTCGCCCGACAGAGCCATGGCCGACACTTCAGATTCTACGTCACCATCAAGAGAAACGACCCGGCGGTGCTGACCGTCAATGACCGGGTACAATTCCGGTTTCGCAAGTCACGGGAGATCGAGGTGCTTGATGAGGACGGCAAGAAGCATAAGATGCGGATCGTGAAGAAGATTCGGGTTCCTGAAGGTGACGGATGATGGGTCTCAGCGCTGGTCTTGAACCTCTCCCCAGGATTGTTCGTGGTGTTGGGAACGTCGCCTGGCTCTTCGGTGCTATCTGTATGGTTGGGTGGTACGTCAACTGGCTCGGTGTACATTTTCTCTGGCGATACGTGGCTGATGTGCTGGGAGTCTTGACTATACCGCTCATCCCGATCGCAGTACTGATAGAGTGGCTGTGGCACGGTTGGCCCACAGAGGTGATGTGGTGGTTAATTTTGGCATCGGCCGGGATGATACTCTCTGGCTTGGCTGGGAGGATCACTACGAGATCAGTGATAAAATCGAACCAATGAGCAAGGACGAACAGACCATCAGCCTCGGAAAGTTGAGCGGCGAGTACGCTGAGGCCCGGAGGTCTCTCTCGGCAATCTATGGGGAGTTGAATCGCGCCTGCGGAGACTAGCGCAACATCTCAGAATCGATCAAGATACTGATTGATCCAGAACCCACCACGTATCGAGACCTCATCGAAGAACCAGACGAGATTCTCAGTTACGAGGATGTCAAGCGCCTTCGTCGCGAGTTCCTTGACGCCAAGAAAGAAGTCAGTAACTTGGGACGACGCATGAATGATGCAGGCGTCGATGTGCCAAGATGAGTCTCCTGCCTGCCCCCACCCAAATCTCCCCACGCAGATTCACCCCACTACCAGAAGGTGCGGAAGGCGCCGACGGAATACGGCTACCGGCATAAGTGGCGGCGCAGGATGGGCCGTGGAGCGATGCCTTGCGAAACAGAGATCCGGCCCCCGAGAGGGCCGGATTAGGCAACTGCCTAGAAGCTCTTCTCGCTTCACTTGTTAGATATCGAAATACAGCGCGAATTCGTAAGGGTGCGGGCGCTGCCGCATCTCATCGACCTCGGCGGTGCGCTTGTAGTCGATGTAGGTCTCGACGACCTCCTCGGTGAAGACGTCGTTCTTGGTCAGGAACTCGTGATCTTTCTCCAAGGCATCAAGCGCGCCTTCGAGCGATGCCGGCAGGGACGGCACATTCTGCAACTCCTCAGGAGTCAGATCATAAATGTCCTTATCGAGCGGCTCGCCCGGATCGATCTTATTCTGAATGCCGTCCAGGCCGGCCATGAGCATGGCCGCGAACGCCAGATAGGGGTTGCATGCCGGATCCGGCGAGCGGAACTCAACGCGCTTGGCCTTCGGGCTCGGCGAATACATCGGGATGCGGCAGGCCGCGGAGCGGTTCCGGCGGGAGTAGGCCAGATTCACCGGCGCTTCGAAGCCGGGAACCAGCCGCTTGAAGCTGTTCGTCGTCGGGTTGGTGATCGCCACCAGCGCCGGTGCGTGCTTCAAGATGCCGCCGATGTAGTGCAGCGCCATGTCGCTGAGGCCGGCGTACTTGTCGCCCGCGAACAGCGGAATACCATCCTTCCAAATGCTCAAGTGCGTGTGCATGCCGCTGCCGTTGTCGTTCCACAGAGGCTTCGGCATGAAGGTCACCGTGTGGCCGTGCTGGAAGGCGACGTTGCGCACAATGTACTTGTACAGCATCATGTTGTCGGCCGAACGCAACAGCGAGTCAAACTTCTGGTCGATCTCGCCCTGTCCGCCCGTGGCGACTTCATGGTGGTGGCACTCGATCGAGAGTCCGCATTGCGCCATGACCTCGACCATTTCGGTTCTCAGGTCCTGGTGATGGTCGGTCGGCGGTACGGGGAAGTACCCTTCTTTGTAGCGAGGCCGATAGCCCAGGTTGTTCTCCTCGCGGCCGGAGTTCCAACGGCCCTCCTCCGCGTCGATGTAATAGAAGCCGTAGTTGTAAGACTGGTCGAACCGCACGTTATCGAAGATAAAGAACTCCGCCTCGGCGCCGACGAAAGCCGTGTCGCCCACGCCGGTGTATTGCAAGTAGTTCTCCGCCTTCTTGGCGATCCAGCGCGGGTCCCTCTCGTAGTGCTGCTTGGTGATCGGGTCGACGATGTCCGCGGTGAGGATGAGAGTCGGCACGCTCGTAAACGGGTCCATCATCGCCGTGGCGGGGTCGGGCACGATGAGCATGTCGCTCTCGCTGATCGCCTGCCAGCCGCGGATGCTCGAACCGTCGAAACCAAAGCCGTCTTCAAAGACGGACTCGTCGAGCTGCTCGATGGGATAGGTGACGTGCTGCCAGAGTCCGGGCAAGTCGGCGAACCGTACATCCAGCATCCGGGCGTCGTTCTCTCTCGCGTAGGTTAGGACCTCCGCGGGCGTGCGGTTGGTACTCATGAATCCTCCAAAGATCGTGACAAGACTAGTACAAGGGGAAGGGAATCCCTGATGGTCTGAGGCCCTAATCGTAGCACACCGACCTTAGCCACCTGCCGAGAAAATGATTCTCATAAAAAGTTTTGATCGACGGAGGTGGGTCGTGGGCGAGGTATCGAGGTCAAGCTCAACAAGAAGCGGGCCTTAGCGAGCCGCGGCCAGTCCCCGCAAAGGGGCCAACGATGCACCAAAGGTGGGCTGCGCACGAGCAGCCCGTGGTAAATGTGTGCTCTGGGGACAGCCAGCCCTTTTTCGCGCGCGAAAGATAGCGGCAAGCTGTTGATTCCGTGGACGCGCGAAAAAGGGTGGCAGTCCCCGAAGGGAAGCTTCGAACTTCCGCCACGGGCTGCTAGGGGATATTGAGTAGATGGCTAGTGCGATTTGCTGATCTCTGGCCTCGATCGGCTATCCCTACCATCCAAGGGACGACACCCGTGCGCCCTTCGGGTTGCCGGGCAAGCGCGAAACGGTGAGGTTCTGTGCGTACCTCGCGCTGCTTCGGCCGATAAGTGCGTCGTCGGCCGGCTGTAGTGCGTACCACCGTTGCCGGCCTGCCCAACAGCCCGTGCCGCCTTCGCCGCGACAAAATGTCTGATCCAACGAAGTTCTCCAAAAACGCGTCTGACGACTCCCAAAACCGCCAGCCCCCAACCGGGGAGAACGGGACCGAAGGCAGCGGGAATCCGATGAAGAAAAAGCTGCTGATCGTGACCGGGATTGGTTTGGTCGGAGCCTCGGCTTCGACGTTCCTGTTCTATCAGTTGATCGCCGGGTACTTCGCCGAAACGGCCACCCCGGTGCCGGTGGAGCACTCGATCGTGGTGGCGGCGCGAGACTTGCCGCGGGGCACCCGGCTCAGTGCGGGCGACGTGGAGGTTTCGTCCTGGAAAGAACTGCGACTGCCGGAGGGAGCGTTCCTCGACGCGCAGGCTGTTGAAGGCGAGGTTCTAGGCGAGGCAGTCCGGGCCGCGAAGCCGGTTTTGCCGACGCACCTCACTGACAAGGACCAGTTGTGGCTGGCCGCATCGGTTCCCCTTGGGATGCGAGCCGTGACGGTTCATGTCAACGAGTTCGCCGGCGTAACGCAGCTCGTGCAGCGGGGGGATCGCGTCGACGTGATGGTGGCGAACCTGCCTCGATCTCCGGGGCGTCCCGATGTGCGTCTGAAGACGGTGTTGCAGAACATCGAGGTCGTGGCTACTGGACGCGAGCCGGTGACTCGTGAGCAGCGCAACCCGATTCCAGTCGTCACGCTCTTGGTCGAGGCCAAGGAGTCCGAGAGGCTTAGCCTGGCCGACCAAAGCGGGGCCGTCCGGCTTGCTCTGAGGAATCCGCTGGATGAGAGCGTGGAGATCACGGGCGGGCCGATTCGGCTGTCCGATGTGATGAAGGCGCCCCCCCGGCGCCAAGCCGCGGCGCGGTCCGCGAAGGCTCCCTCCGCGCCGGCCAAGAAGCGCGCCGAACCGGCGACGAGCACGGAACCAGCCGACTTAGCGGCGCTACGCGACGACTGAGGGCAAAGGCTGAGGCGTAGGCGA
The DNA here is from genome assembly GCA_965261065.1 of Bryobacterales bacterium. Lineage (GTDB taxonomy): Bacteria > Acidobacteriota > Terriglobia > Bryobacterales > UBA6623 > JAKZVK01. The sequence goes on from OZ253444.1 coordinate 4,262,762, forward strand.
CTAACCGAACCGACATGGCCACCCAATCCGTTCCCCTCTCCGCGACCCCGAACGGCACCCCTATCGGGCCTGAACCTCGACCCGGCGCTTCTGACGCTCCCTCCAATATTGAGCTGAAGCACGCTCTTCATCGCAAGCTGATCGGCCGCATCAATCTCGATCGTCTTGCTGAGATCGACGCTCCCCGCGTCCGGCGCGAAGTACGTTCGGCGTTGGTAACGCTAGTCGACGAAGCTGACTTCCCGGCGCCGCAGGAACACAAAGAGGAACTCATTGACCAGGTGCTCAACGAGGTGTTCGGCCTCGGCCCGCTCGAGCCGCTGATGCAAGACCCCGACGTTGCCGACATCCTGGTGACGACTCCCGACCTGGTGCACGTCGAGCGCGCGGGGAAGCTCTCGAAGAGCCCGGTCAAGTTCAAGGACAATGCTCATCTGCAGCGCATCATCCAGAAGATCGTCTCGCAAGCCGGTCGCCGCATCGACGAATCCTCGCCGATGGTGGACGCGCGCCTGCCGGACGGCTCGCGCGTCAACGCGGTGATCGCCCCGGTGGCGGTGGACGGGCCGCTGCTCTCGATTCGAAAGTTCTCGAAGGAGCCTCTTAGCGCCGACGATCTCGTGTCCACTCGCTCGCTGACGCAGCCCATGATGGACCTGCTCGCCGCCTGCGTGCGGGTGCGCCTCAACATCCTGATTGCCGGGGGGACGGGCTCGGGCAAGACGACGCTGCTCAACATCCTCTCGGCATTCGTCCCCGCCGACGAACGCATCGTGACGATCGAGGACACCGCCGAGTTGCAACTTCGTCAGGAGCACGTGGCGCGAATGGAGACCCGTCCGGCGAATCTTGAAGGCGAAGGGGAGATCAAGCAGCGTCACTTGCTGGTCAACAGCCTGCGCATGAGGCCGGACCGCATCATCCTGGGCGAGGTGCGTGGCGAAGAAGCGCTCGACATGTTGCAGGCGATGAACACCGGGCACGATGGCTCGCTGGCAACGATCCACGCCAACAGCGGCCGCGACGCCGTGAGCCGCCTCGAGTTGATGATCGCCCTGGCCAACTCGAACATCTCCGTGGCCTCGATGCGCAAGCACATCGCCGCGGCAATTCAGGTGTTCGTGCAGACCGAGCGCCTCAGCGACGGGACGCGCAAGGTGACGCAAATCTCAGAGGCGTCCGGCATCGTTGACGGGGAGGTCGAGATCCAGGAACTGTTTGTCTTTGAGAAGCTCGGCCTGGAGAACGGATGCGTCAAGGGGCGGTTTTCCGCCACGGGGTCCAAGCCGCAATTTCTCGAACGCCTCCACCGCAGCAATGAGAACATTCCCGACAGCTTCTTCGAATCCGTCGTCGAGGTCTAGCGCGTGGCCGAAATCACTTTCTACAGCCTAACGTTCTTGCTGACGTTTCTCGCCGGCGCGGGATTGTCGTTGGCGGCCTGGGCCCTGGTGTTTCGTGACCGGCGCAAGACGGATTCCCGGGGCGCACCCACTGGGCCTGGGACCGACGCGGTGGAGATACTTCGCAGCGACCGACTGAGCACGCTGTCGGTCTATCACCTGCTGCTATCGCGATTTCGTTTCACCCCGTTTCTCAAGACCCTGCTCGGCCAAGCGAGCGTCAACTGGTCGGTTGGCCGAACCAGCGCGCTGATGCTGCTCGGCGGGGTCGTAACGTTGAACGTGCTGTTTCAACTCGATCTGCTGCCGCTGTGGGGCTGCCTTGTGGTCGCGGTGGCCGGGTCCTACACACCGATCCTGTACCTACGAAGGCAGCGGGCGGCGCGTTATCGCGAGATCGAAGAGCAACTCCCCGAGGCGCTCGACTACCTCTCGCGAGCCACCATCGCGGGTCATTCGCTGTCGATGTCGATGGAACTGGTGGCCGACGAGGTAGGCGCCCCCCTGTCGACCGAGCTTCGCAAGACCGTTGATGAATACAACCTGGGTTCGTCGATGGACGATGCGTTGAAAAGCTTGGCCGTACGGCTGCCCATGGTCGACGTGCAGTTCTTCGTCTCCGCGATGCTCACGCAGTCGAAAACCGGTGGCAATTTGCACGAGCTGCTCGACAACCTCTCCGAGACGATTCGAGAACGCTCTTCTCTTAAGGGCCAGGTGCGGGCCCTGACGGCCAACGGCAGGCTGACCGCCGTCGTGCTGACCTCACTGCCGGTGCTCATCGCGGTTGTCATGTGGACAGTCAATAGCGACTACTTCGAGGTGCTGCTCAATCACCCGGCAGGGAAGACCCTTGTGTTCGCGGCCATCTGCGCGCAGGTCGCGGCGTATTTCGTTATCAGCAAGATTGTGGATATCAAGGTCTAACGCGCCATGCTCTTCGCTCTGTCAACGGCCTTCTTCCTGGCGATGGCTTCCGTTGCTGCCTTGATCGGCTACTGGGTTTGGAGCCGGAGCGCCCCGGCGGCTGCGCCCGCTGCCGCGCGGCCGGGTACGGGTGCGCGACAAGAAAGTGATGATTTGCGGGTCCCCCTTTTTTGCGTGCTAATCCTTACGTAGTGATACGTTAGGAAAGGAGGCGTACTATGCCCGAATCTCTCGTCGCGCTCGAACGTCAACGAAAGGCCATTCTCGCTCGGATTCTCGATCTAGGAGACTTCCGCAGCGGATCCATCAGCGCTGTCAGCGGCCGCTGCGGCAAACCGTCCTGCCGCTGCCATCAGCCCGGCCAGCCCGCTCATGGCCCGAACTACCGCCTGACCAGGAAGGTCAACGGCAAGATCGTGAGTGAGACCTTTTCCTCGCCCGCCCAGCGGCGCAAAGCGCAACGCGAAGTTGAGGCTTTTCACCGCTTCCGGGAGCTGAGCCGACAACTGCTCGAAGTCAACGAACAGATCTGCCGCTTGCGCCCCGTCGCCGAGGACGCCGAGCTGAGTCCGCAGGAAAAAAACGGCCGATGCGATCCAGCAAGAAGTCGCCGTAGAAGTAGGGAGGCTGCTACGGGTCGTCTTGTGTGAGAGGCGCAAGCGCGGGTCGCTCGACCTCGAAGCCGTCGAACAGGCGACGCGCGACGCGCTGCATCAAGCCGGCGCTGTCTTGCTCGAGACGCTGTTGAACGAAGACGCGGCCGGCGAATCGCAGCAGCCCTGCGCCTGCGGCTCGCCAGCGCGCTACGCCGGTCGGCGGCCGAAGAAGCTCGTCACGATGCTGGGCGAGGTCGTCGTCGAACGGCCGTACTATCACTGCAGCCGCTGCGGCAAAGGCTTCGCGCCGCACGACCAAGAGCTGGCCGTCAAAGCGACGCAGTATTCGCCAGGCGTGCGCCGCATGACGGCGCTGGTCGGCTCCGAGACGTCGTTCGATCGCGGTCGCGCGTTGCTCGACGAGTTGGCCGGAGTGCGGCTGACCGCCAAGGCTGTCGAGCGCGAAGCCGAGGCGATCGGCGAAGATGTCGCCAGCGAAGAACAAGCCGCGATCGCGCGCGCCGTACCGCTGGAGCTTCCTGCGATGTCAGGACCTGAAACTCCGATTCTCTACATCGAGATGGACGGCACGGGCGTACCGGTCACCGCCGCCGAGACGGCCGGCCGCAAGGGTAAGGACGGCGGCCCGGCCGGCACGCGCGAGGTCAAGCTCGGCTGTGTGTTCACGCAAACAAGCTGCGACGAACAAGGCCGTCCCGTGCGCGACGAAGACTCGACCAGCTACACCGGCGCGATCGAGGACGCCGCCGCCTTCGGACGCCGCATTTACAGCGAGGCTTGGCGACGGGGTTGGAGTCGGGCGCGCAAGAAGGTCGTGCTTGGCGACGGTGCGGGCTGGATCTGGAATCTTTCGCACGAATACTTTCCCGGCGCGATCGAGATCGTCGACTTGTATCACGCTCGCGAACATCTGTGGGAGCTGGCGTCGAAGCTGTTTCCCCAACAACAAAAGCGCCTCCGCGGTTGGGCGCGGCGCATGCAGAAAAAGCTCGACGCGGGGCGCATCGAGCAACTCGTCACTGCGCTGCGCGAGATCGAAACCGACGACCCGGAGTTGGCGCATCCGCTGGCGCTGGAGGCGGACTACTTCCAGCGCCATGCGGAGCGCATGCGTTACGGCGAGTTTCGCCGGCAGGGCTTGTTTGTGGGCTCAGGCGTGATCGAGGCGGGTTGCCGCACCGTCATTGCGAGTCGGTTGAAGCGCTCGGGCATGTTCTGGAGCGTGCGCGGCGCGAACGCTATCACGGCTTTGCGTTGCGCACGGCTCAGCAACCGCTTCGACGACTACTGGGAGAATCGCGCTCGCGCGGCCTGAGCCTCACAAATTTGTCGCACACCCGCCGGGTACGGTTGGGCCGATTGCGCCCGCGCACGTTCCTGTTGAACTACCCGGTTGGACGCACAGGCTCTACAAACTGGGCTTGCGCTGGCAACGATCGGAAGCGGAAGGGCGCGTGCTTCGGCGTCTTCTCGTCTCGGCGGGCTTCCGCGATGACTGGGCCGTCGTCGCGGTGCAGGGTCTGAGGGTACTGACGACCGTCACGCTTCCCATTCTGACCGCCGTCATTCTCTATAGCCTCAATCCGGACATCATGTCGATCGGCCCTGTGGTCCTGTGCGCCGGCTACATCGGCTTCCGGTTGCCGGAGATGGTGCTCCACCGGCTGACGCAAAACCGCCGGAGCGCCGTCCGACGTGGATTGCCCGACCTGCTTGATCTGCTGGTCATCTCGATCGAAAGCGGACTCTCACTCGATTCCGCGATTGCCACCACCGCGGAAGACTTGGCGGTGGTGCACCCGGTGCTGACTGACGAGCTGTCGGTTTTTCAATACGACATGCGTGCCGGCACCAGCCGCGCCGAAGCACTGCGCAATCTCGGCAAGCGGACGCACGAGGCCGAGTTGCGCAAGCTGACCTCGCTGCTTATCCAGGCCGACCGGTTCGGCACCAGCATCTCGAAGGTGCTGCGGACGCAAGCACGCTACCTGCGTTTGCGCCGGCGCCAGAGCGCCGAAGAGATGGTCCACAAGGTCGGCGTCAAGCTGGTCTTCCCGATCTTCTTCTTGATCATGCCCTCGATGTTCCTGGTGACCGCCGGACCGGCGATGATTCAGTTGTTCGGTAGCATCGGCAAGCTCGTCAACGGGATGTAGCGGCAGGTCCGCGACCGGCCCGGACCTCCGTACGAGTACAGGCTCCGCTCCACAAGAGCGCACCCTACGAGTCACCAGGGCACCGTGGTTTTCATCCCCGGCACGTTCGTGTTAGCATTCGGCTGCACAAAATCCGATCCGCGAGACCGGGCGGTACGACGGAGGAGACCCCACGGCATGACCCTGAGAATCCTGATCATCACGCTCGCACTATGGGCTGCCGCGGCCTGTACCGTGGGCCCTACCGATACCGGTGGCGCTCTAGGGATCACGCACGGCCCGATGCTTGGCCGCTTGTCGTCAGACGGTGTCGGGGTTTGGGCGCGTACGTCGCGGCCTGCGTCGTTTCAAGTACGATACGGCGCCGACCCTGCACAGCTCGACCAGGTCTCCGAGCCCGCCGAAACCACCCTCGATCACGACAATACCGGCTGGGTCCACATCACCGGACTCGCATCCCACACCAAGTACTTTTACGAGCTTGTCCTGCCCGACGCGGTAGCCACACAGCTGGGCGGGTCGTTCCACACTCTGCCCAACGCGGACGACTATCGCCACGCCGAGCACAATCCCGACGGACTGTTCAACTTCCGATTCGAATTCGCCTGCGGTAACAACCAAAATACCGGTAGCGGCAGCGCCTTCGGGCCCGCGGTGCCGACCTTCGCAACGATGAAGCGCGAGCTCTACCGCGAGCAAGAGCGCAGCCGCATCGACTTCGCTATCCAGAACGGCGACTGGCTCTATGAAGAGATGCGCGAATACAGTCCCGACGACTGGCTAGGCCAAGTCGGCGCCGACGCCAAGCCGCGCGTGGTTGAGTTGATGCCCACGATCGCCGGCGTCTGGGAAAACTACAAGCTCTACCTCTCGCGCGCCAACAACCTCGCCGCCTGGCACCGCGTCATCCCGTCGTTCTACACCTTCGACGATCACGAGATCCTCAACGACGTCTACGGCTCGGCCGAGGTCGGACGCGTCGACCGCCGGGCCGTCTTTCGCGACATCGGCGTGCGTGCCTGGTACGACTATTTGGGATGGAGCAATCCCGTCGGGGACGCCCAGGCGTTGCGCTTCGGCCGCGGCTCGTTCCAAACCGGCAGCGACATTCTCACGGATGCAGAAGCGGACTTTAGCAACCTGAAGCTCGACGAGGCGGCGACGCTGCACGTCCATTGGGGGACCCCCGACGCCGGCGTGATGGAGGGTCCCTCGGACACGGAAGGGGGCGACCCCAATGCCGGCGTCTACGAGATCGTCGAAGTGATCGACGCGCAACGCCTTCGCATCCGTCCCGCGGCCAAGGCCGCTGGCGAGCAGACGTATTCGATCGGCCGGGTCTCCTACTACAAGAGGCGGGTCAGCAACGCCGACTTCTTCTTCCTCGATACGCGCACCTACCGCGAAATGCACGACGTGACGAAGCCTGCCGAGAAGGGGCGCTCGATGCTCGGCGCGCGCCAGAAAAAGTGGCTCCAAGACGGCATGGCCGCCAGCGACGCCGACTACTTCATCGTCGTATCGTCGGTGAACTTCATGATCCCGCACGTCGGCGGTACGGGCGCGCCGATCCCCGAGGAAAACAAGGACGACGCGTGGACCGTGTTCCTGGACGAGCGCGAGGAGCTGATCAACTTCTGGGACGCGCTTAGCAAGCCTGTTTTCGTTTTGACCGGCGACCTACACAACAGCTTCGCCATCAAGATCACTGACCGCGTGTGGGAGTTCGCCTCCGGCCCGCACAACTCGATGAACCACCCAGCCGGATCCGAAGCCAATCGCCCGGCCAACGGCGTCTTCGACTCCCAAGGCCGCAAAGCCGACATTCGCTGGTCGAGCTACATCCTGAGTGACACGCCCAACCACATGCGAAAGCGGCCGGTTTATTGCGTGGTCCAGTCGAACGCCGTGTTCAACAACCCGGCCGAAGAGGGTGTCGACCGCTGGGTCGCCTTTCCGCACCCGCAGGTCGTCTTCCAGTACTACGACGGCCTCACCGGCGAACTACTCTACGCCGAGTCGATCGTGGCCCCTGGCGCGAGGTAAGGACGCGGGCTGTCTCCGCCAGCGGCGCGGTGATGCTCACACACAACGCTGTGCTGAAGTGGGAAGTGGGTCCGACTCACGCCCTGTACGCTATCATGACAGCAGTGTGAAGCCGCCGGTACAGACACAGCTTCTGAATCGGATTCAGGTCGATCCCAACGTTTGCTTCGGCAAGCCGTGTATCCGGGGGACGAGGATCTGGGTATCCCTGATTCTGGACCTTCTGGCTGACGGTGTTGAGGGGCGGGACATTCTTAGCGAATACCCCCAACTGGTGGCCGACGACATTCGTGCGGCGATCGCCTACGGAGCCGAGATGAGTCGCCAGAGGTTTGTCGAGCTATCGCAGACCGGATGACTTTCAAGCTCGACGAAAACCTCAGTCGACGGGTTCAAGAAATTCTCCAGGAAGCTGGTCACGACGTTACAACCGTAGCTGGACAAAGCCTCTCTGGGATCCCCGATGAAGACCTGGCTGGTGTCTGTAAACGGTAGTCGCGTTGCCTGATTACTTTGGATCTCGACTTTGCCGACCTCTTGCGCTTCCCTCCTCAGCAGACGCCCGGCATCGTTGCAATGCGACATCCCGGGCGGGTTACATGGGCAGCTCTTGAGTTGCTCACGCAGAATCTCGTCCAGCACCTGAAGAACGATTCCCCCGTGGGTTCACTGTGGGTTGTCGAGCCGGCGCGGATTCGAATCCGCGACGACTAGATAAGGGAACGTGGCCGACCGTCTTGGCACAGCCAAGCTTATTCCGCGCCCAACGAGGGGGGAGCACCAAGGACGGTGACGCAGGCGGCCAGCCACCGTCCTCAAGAACTCCACCGGGCATCACCTACCAGAACCCAGCGCGGGAGCTACGGCGGGTTTCCGCGAACGTCAGCCGATCGTTGTCTCGGCTGCCAGACGTCAGCGTGCGGCGGACTAGTTGTCGGGCACGACGAACACGTTGTCCGGCAGATCCTCGATCGTCGTGTTGCGCTCGACGATCTCCGATAGCGTCGTCCCCTTCAACTCGTCGACATACTTTTTCGAGAAATCCGGGTCATTTTCGAAGTAGAATCGGTCGCCGTCGCGGACGCGTTCGAACTGGTCCTTGAGTACCGTGTAGATGAGTTCCCCGACAGCAGCTCCATCGACGTGATCTTCCGCCAACCCGCCGATCCAGGCGTCGATATTGTTGACATCTCGGTAGACGGCTTCCAACGTAGCTGCCAGCGCCGCATTCGAGGTGATTTCACTGAAGCTCGTCCGCCGCGCCAAGCCGAAATCTTCCCGGCATTGGTTGTAGTCGGCGAGGCCGTGGTCGCGACCCCGTTGGATGTTAAGGGCTGCCAGATCCAGCAACCTCTTGCTCCTTGGGTCAAACTCTCTGAAAAGGAAGGTCCGTAGCTCTTCGACGATCTCGCAATCGATTTCCTGGATCGCCTCATACGCAAGGCCTCGCAAGAAGGGTTCGATCCCGCGGTCATCGATCAACGCGGGCCGGAAAAAGCCTTCCCGCAACGGCAGACCCGGCTCCCCTCCCCCAAGCGGCAGCGTCCTGGGAATCATGGAATGACCGACCCGGTAGCAGGCGGTCGAGAAAATGTTGCTGATCCCCGGGTTCACGTCGTCTTTGTAGCCGCCGTACGGGGCGATGGCGCCGGGACCCAGCAGCGCAGGGAGGAATTCGCAGTAAACGATCACCTGCATCTCAGCGGCAACGATCTTGCGGACGTGCAGGTAGCCCTCGTCGTCGTTCTTGGGGCGCTTTGGAAAGACTTCGTCGCACAGGCGATTGTGTTCCCTGACAAACAGAGTGTGCAACGACGTGAGCACTGAGTGCTTGTTCGCCCGGACATCACCGGCCAGAAACAGTGAAGGCTCCGGCAGGTGCACTGCGTTGGCATTGCCGAGTCCGTAGTAGTTTTTCGGCAGGAGCACCCCGACCGGTTTGGAGTCTGTCCGGAGCTTGCCGGTACCGTCATTGAGCCGCAAGGCCGTAGCACGGGTCTCGCTGGAGCCGTACACGTTGGACGCGTCGATAAACGCAGTGATCGCGTTGATTTGCTGCCGTGGATTGTCCGCCGAGCCACCCGTTGTGCGGTCGTAGTCAGACCTGTTGAACCCAATGCTGGCATTCGGCAGGTCAGGGTCGTTGGCCGGCGCGGACATGTTCAACGGCTCCGCGGGATCCGCCGGATCCGTCAAATCGAGCTCGTGGTCGAGAAACTGGCCGAAGGCCCAAATGAAGTTTGACAGCCTTTTGCTATTCGAGCTCGCCTCCGCTTGCTTGCAAAGCGCATTGGTGATAGCACGGGGCGAGGGGCGATACTCGCCGGCGGGTGCGCGACAAGAAAGTGATGATTTGCGGGGCCCCCTTTTTTGCGTGCTAATCCTTACGTAGTGATACGTTAGGAAAGGAGGCGTACTATGCCCGAATCTCTCGTCGCGCTCGAACGTCAACGAAAGGCCATCCTCGCTCGGATTCTCGATCTAGGAGACTTCCGCAACGGATCCATCAGCGCTGTCAGCGGCCGCTGCGGCAAACCGTCCTGCCGCTGCCATCAGCCCGGCCAGCCCGCTCATGGCCCGAACTACCGCCTGACCAGGAAGGTCAACGGCAAGACCGTGAGTGAGACCTTTTCCTCGCCCGCCCAGCGGCGCAAAGCGCAACGCGAAGTTGAGGCTTTTCACCGCTTCCGGGAGCTGAGCCGACAACTGCTCGAAGTCAACGAACAGATCTGCCGCTTGCGCCCCGTCGCCGAGGACGCCGAGCTGAGTCCGCAGGAAAAAAAACGGCCGAGGCGATCCAGCAAGAAGTCGCCGTAGAAGTAGGGAGGCTGCTACGGGTCGTCTTGTGTGAGAGGCGCAAGCGCGGGTCGCTCGACCTCGAAGCCGTCGAACAGGCGACGCGCGACGCGCTGCATCAAGCCGGCGCTGTCTTGCTCGAGACGCTGTTGAACGAAGACGCGGCCGGCGAATCGCAGCAGCCCTGCACCTGCGGCTCGCCAGCGCGCTACGCCGGTCGGCGGCCGAAGAAGCTCGTCACGATGCTGGGCGAGGTCGTCGTCGAACGGCCGTACTATCACTGCAGCCGCTGCGGCAAAGGCTTCGCGCCGCACGACCAAGAGCTGGCCGTCAAAGCGACGCAGTATTCGCCAGGCGTGCGCCGCATGACGGCGCTGGTCGGCTCCGAGACGTCGTTCGATCGCGGTCGCGCGTTGCTCGACGAGTTGGCCGGAGTGCGGCTGACCGCCAAGGCTGTCGAGCGCGAAGCCGAGGCGATCGGCGAAGATGTCGCCAGCGAAGAACAAGCCGCGATCGCGCGCGCCGTACCGCTGGAGCTTCCTGCGATGTCAGGACCTGAAACTCCGATTCTCTACATCGAGATGGACGGCACGGGCGTACCGGTCACCGCCGCCGAGACGGCCGGCCGCAAGGGTAAGGACGGCGGCCCGGCCGGCACGCGCGAGGTCAAGCTCGGCTGTGTGTTCACGCAAACAAGCTGCGACGAACAAGGCCGTCCCGTGCGCGACGAAGACTCGACCAGCTACACCGGCGCGATCGAGGACGCCGCCGCCTTCGGACGCCGCATTTACAGCGAGGCTTGGCGACGGGGTTGGAGTCGGGCGCGCAAGAAGGTCGTGCTTGGCGACGGTGCGGGCTGGATCTGGAATCTTTCGCACGAATACTTTCCCGGCGCGATCGAGATCGTCGACTTGTATCACGCTCGCGAACATCTGTGGGAGCTGGCGTCGAAGCTGTTTCCCCAACAACAAAAGCGCCTCCGCGGTTGGGCGCGGCGCATGCAGAAAAAGCTCGACGCGGGGCGCATCGAGCAACTCGTCACTGCGCTGCGCGAGATCGAAACCGACGACCCGGAGTTGGCGCATCCGCTGGCGCTGGAGGCAGACTACTTCCAGCGCCATGCGGAGCGCATGCGTTACGGCGAGTTTCGCCGGCAGGGCTTGTTTGTGGGCTCAGGCGTGATCGAGGCGGGTTGCCGCACCGTCATTGCGAGTCGGTTGAAGCGCTCGGGCATGTTCTGGAGCGTGCGCGGCGCGAACGCTATCACGGCTTTGCGTTGCGCACGGCTCAGCAACCGCTTCGACGACTACTGGGAGAATCGCGCTCGCGCGGCCTGAGCCTCACAAATTTGTCGCACACCCCTCGCCGGCCGGCGTGGAGATACCGTCGCCATACGCGACGCTGGTAAGGCGCAGCAGTTGCTGTCCCGCGCTTCCCCATTCATGATGCGTCAGGTTGTTGCCTGTGCCGTCAATGCTCCGATACCGTTCGGGTCCGGTCTTAGGTCCTGCTCCACCAGTCGTTGCCATGTCGCACTCCTCCTTGAGTAGACGGCCCTTCTTCAGAAATCGACGGACATAACACCGTCTCGTAACGCCGACAGTGCTATGGCTAGGCGACAACTTATGTTGTCCGCTCAGGCCAATTTGTGGGGCCCGCAAAGGGCGATGCGGGCCCGTCTTGCAATCCGTTCGGTCGAAAGGGCCAAACACAGAATACTGCTAGCTGTCGGAAAAAGCAAATGAATTCCGACGCACGTCTGGGTCGTCCGCAGCGCGAACAGAACAGGGAGATCCAAACGGGTGTGTCCCCGTCTTCCCACGAAACTGGGCGATCGGCTAGCGAGAAACGCCTAGGACACCCGGATCCCGCCCAACAGGGAAGCGGGTCTACCTGAACTGCAACGAGTAAAGATCCGCGTCTTTTAATTCGAAACGGAGGCGAATCGGCTTGCCTGATAACCTGCTCACAGCGGAGCCCAGTTTCCAGGCAATCGTGCGCGCTGGGGTGTCGCCGTAGATCGGCGGGCAGTCGTCCAGCGTGAAACCTTCGATCGCGTCGCCGCCGGAGTCCTGAAGCTCGACGCGAATACTGCCCACGGTGGACGTCGAAAAGTTGAGCACCAGATCGCTGCCCGCGAAGACGAGCGGCTGCGTGATCAGCTCGCCACCGGCGAAGGGCGCCTGCACCGAGACGAATCCGTCGAGGCGCAGCGTGTAGCGGCGAAGGCGGTTGCCGTCCGGTTGGCGCCCGCCTTCGCTGGCGTAGATGGACAGCTCGTTTGGCGCGCCTTCCATCGACGACGGAGTTTCGACCAGCCCCCAGTTGCCGTAGTTGTCGCCGTAGAACCAGCTTCCCGGACGCTCGATACCCGGCCGCCGGAAGGCTTCCGGCCACAGCTCGAAGTTGTGTCCGTCGCGGCTGGCCATGAAGACGCCGTCCGTCATGGCCGTGCCCGAGCGCTGAGATTTACTCGCTACAACGCGTCGGTAGTCGAGTTGCGGCAGTGCCTGGGTTGACTCCGACCAGCCGTAGTCGACGTAGCGCGTCGGGAAGCCCAGGAAGATATGCGGCGCGCGATGGTAGGGGACGACTCCGTTCGTGTAGAGCTGGTGAGGCCGGCCCGGGGTGTACTCGAGAAACTCGGATTCGGACCAGTGGACAAAGTCCTTCGACGTGGCGGTACGGATGTCGCGGCCGTCGAGATACTTCGGGTCGTCCTTCCGGGAGTCGCGCCAGTAGGCTCGGTACTCGTTGCGCAACGTGTCCCAGAAGGCGACGTTCTGCGAGTCGAAATCGCCCACGGTGATGACTGGGCTCTCCGTCATCAACTCCCAATGAATCCCGTCGGCGGACCGGAATGCCCGCAGGCCCCCTTCTTTCCAGCGGTGTCCGCCGAGCGCCTTGTAGCGCGACTCGCGCGGGCACGCGGGGTTGGCGTCTTTGAATACGGAGAAGTTGTGCGAGCCAACGCCGTCCCAGATGATGTTGTTTTCCTTGGAGCCGTGGGACTCGACCAGGCCGAGGCGGGGCCGCTTCCAATGGATGCCGTCGCGGCTCTCCGCGTAGCAGATCACCTCGCGGTTGGTGGCCTCGCTCTCGCCATCGCTGTAGGCGATGTGGAAGCCGCGGTAGTACATGCGGTACAGGTCGCCGTCCTGGAACACGGTTGTGTAGCCGCTGGCGTTGCCCTCCCACGGCTTGGTGCGGTCGAGCGCAACCTCTCGCGGCACGGGACGATGGAGAACGCGCCGTGCTTCGCCCGTGAGCTTGTCGACCAAGTGGTCGTCGACGAAGAGTTCGAGGCGCGAACCGATGTCGATGGGCTCGGCGGCGGTAAGAGTAAGCGGAAGGGCGAGGGCAACCATCAGTAGTCGAGTGATCGTTGCGGCGTAGATCATGTTTCGGGTCATACATTTACCTCCGCTTAGTTCGTCTTGTAGTTCACCCAGATGGGGCTGCCCCAGGCCATGTTGTTGTCCTGCTGGATCACCCGTACGTAGTAGTAGTGCGTGCCGGGCTCGATGTCGGCATCGGTGTAGGTGAAGGTGACTTCGCTGACTCCCGGGTGGGCGGTGTAGACGAAGGTGTTGTTCTTGATGATGTCGATTTGCTGAATGTTCGCTGTGCCGATGATTCGCACGTCGATGCGCGGCGGTTCGTCGGCGGAGAGTTCCTCTCCCATCGCGTGGCCGCCGCTTTGAAAGTCAACGATGATGTTGTCCGTCGCGGCGTAGGTGCGCCGGGCGTGAAGTGAATCCCAGATGGCGTCGTAGCTGCGTTCGGGCGTATAGACCGCGGCGTATGACATGTGGGTGGAGCGGTGGTCGGAGCTGGCGATGAATCCCATCTTGTAGCCCTTCGCCAGCGCGTTCCAGATAAAACCCTTCGGGTGAATCTCGCCCGATGAAATATAGCCCCCGACGACGATCTTCTCCGCTACGGCTCCACGCGGCGCGCCCAGGTACTCGTAAGAGTCGCGATTGCCCTGGAACATCTCGACCAGGCGCTCGGCCTGCTCGTCGTTGTAGCGCCAGTCGGTGCCCATCTGTGTGGCGGTGGTGTGGGGGATGCTGATGGCCTTCTGCTCGCCGCCCGACAGCAGTTGCTTCCAAAGCAGCAGCATGTCGTCTTCGGCGACGCCGTTGGCGCGCTCGCCTGGCTTGATGCGTATAGGCTGATAGCCACGCGAGCGCCACACGATGTTGCGGTGACCGTCGGGATAGGCGACCGTCCGCTCGTAGTTCAACAGCGGATAGAACACGCCGGGAATCTTGTAGACATCGACGGCCTTGTCGACCATGCGCCAAAGGTATGACGTATCGACTTTCTCGGGTAGCAGGTGCTCCGACGGCCCGAGGAAGTCCATGCGGGCGGCGTCGATGGCGTAGCGATAGCAGTCATAGAGGCTCCCGTCGCTGTAGCCGTCGAACGAGAGGTCGGTGTGACGATGCAGGTCACCCCAGGTCACGTGATACTTCTTGCCGCCCACCTCCATCTGGTACGTCTTCCACAGTGGCTTGGCGAGTTTCGGTTCGGCGTCGCTGACGATCTCGGGTGCCGGCAGGTCATCGGTGCCGACGAAAAACTCGCTTTCGACGTGCCCGCCGGGAACCTTGTCGAGGTCGATCTTGCCGGCATAGACGTCGTACTGCCAGAAGCGCGAGTCATCGGCGGGATAGCTCTTGCCATCGGTTTGCGAGGCGATCCACAGGCTGCCTGAGGGTTCGACGGCGACGGCGGGCCGTTGCTCGATGCGTCCGTCGGAGAAGGGAATCCACACGGGCGGCGTCCACCCATGGCCGTCGAACATGGTGACTTTGTAATCCCAGTAGGGGAAGATCGAGCGCGCGGCGACCGTGGGTGGGTTCGGGCGCCCCAGCGTGCGCGTTCGCAGGATGGCCCAGACGCGGCCCTTGCCGTCGACTTGAAGGACGGGGTACTCGGTGTAGGTTCGGCGCGCGCTGTCGAGGCCGAGCGCCATCCAGCTTCCCGTGATCGGGCTCGCCGGAAAGCGGTGATCGATCGGGACGGCGGGTTTGGCGATGCGGCCGCGATCGAGTACGCGCACCTGCGCCTGGCGATGGAAGTAGAGGCCGCTCTCACCGCGGTGGATTCCGTTGATGCCGTAATGGTCCTTGCCCCAGTTCGGGTCGCCGTTGTCCCAGGCCATCCAGAGGCGCTCGCGATGGTCGTAGGCGAGGCTGACGTGCGCTTGGAAGTCGGGGCTGGCGGTGATGCGCTCGAGCGGCCCGAGCTTGCCATCGGCGTAGCGTCGCAGAAAGATGTCGTAGTTGCCATGGCGGTAGCTGTCCCAGGCGATCGCGGCCTCGCCGCGTGAGTTGACGGCGACCGAGGGTTCCCAATCGTTCGCCGGGTGCCCGGTGACCTTAATCGGCGCGGACCAGTCGTCGCCGCGCCGGACCATGAGCGAGATGTCCGTATTGCCTTGGGCGTTGGCTTTCTCACCGGACTGGTAGACGAGATAAACGTCGCCGTTGGGCGTGGCCGCCATGCGCGGAAAGGTGTCGGGTCCGGGTCCGCGTGTCAGTGGTTCCACAACCGGGGCACTACCGATCGAGTACTCCACTTTGTAGAGCTGCACGCGGCCGTCGCGGATGGCCGACGCCACGGCGGTCACGGCGCGCGGTTTGGTCGCGATAAGCGCGACTTGGTAGTAGTCGCCCCGTGGCGCGAGCGTGACGGGCTCATCCCAGGTTGTGCCGTCGCTCGACGAGCGAAGCTGGATCGTATCGGCGCCGTTCTCGAACGCAATCCATGCCACCCAGACGCGTGCGTCCGGCCCGATCGTCATCGCCGGGTAGTCGTCGTCGGCGAGGCTCTCGGACATGCGCTCCACCGCGGGGACGCGCTCGATGCGGATGCGGCCGTCCAGCCGCTTCAGGGTTTGCTGATAGCGCACCTCGCCGGCGCGGAAGGCCGCATTGCCCTGTGCGGTTTGGATCGAGACGCGGGCTTGATCGCCGCCTTCGACATCGACGACGACGCCCTTCCAGCGCGTGGGAGGGAAGTCGGCGGCATCCTTCGGCTCCATCTGGAGTTTGCCGTCCCACTGGTTGCCGCACTTCCACGACGAGTCGTCGAACGTCTCGCCGGGGCCGAAGTGATAGGCGGTGACGATCGTCGCACCGGACTGCGCCGAGATGCTGCCGCTCCAATCGACGACCGCCGGACCGGCGCCTCCGAAGAGGATACGGAAGCGTTGCTGCGCGGGGAGGGCCTGCTGTGCGGAGAGGGGTAGCGCCGCCGCGAGCGCCACCAAGCAGAGCAAGGTTCGAGTGGAAAGGGTCGGGGTTGATCCACACATGGTTCGCACCGATCCACAATCATACTGGAACCAGCGTGTGCATCGGTCGCACAAATGATTCGAGCTGTCCGGCTCAACTAGCCAAGGGCTACACGCCTCCCATCTGCTGGAACAAGGCGCCGATCTGCCGACGGTCCGGCGCTGCTCGTCGAGCCCACAGCGATCTACCTGCATCTCTCCGAGCGTCACCCTCGAAGTGGCCGTTATCATTCGCGCGGTCCGCCGGCCACAGTAGGTGCGCAAGGCTCACGGCCGCTGGACAACCGAGCGTCGCGCCTCCTCAAGCGGTGAAGAATCGACGTTCTGGGCAACGGAAGCCACTGGTTCCAAATGGTTTTGAACCGCTTTACACTCTTGGAGACGAGCCCTTTTATCTTGGCTTGACGCTGAGCCGATCCAATAGTGCCGACTTGGGGTAAAATCAGCTAACCTTAATGGTCCTGATCGAACTTCTGCACTCGGAGGGAAACATGAATATCCCAAGTTCTGTCTCACACATACCCTTTATTCGTGCGGCCGGGCTTTGCCGGTGCCTGGCGCTCTTCGTCGTCGTTCTTTTCCCCTGTCAGACTCGGAGTCAGATTGAAACAGGCAATCTTATGGGGTTAATCACCGATGGCACCGGGAGCGCGGTGCCGGATGCCGCACTCACCGTCTCCTCGGCGAGCACGAGCCTACAGCGGACCACCAAGTCTAACGCGTATGGGCGCTATTTCGTGCCCTATCTCACTCCGGGGAAATACGAGCTGGGAGTCAGCAAGAACGCGTTCAAGAAAGCCGTCGTGTCTGCTATCACGCTCGAGGTGCACCAAACCGCCCGAGTCGACGTCAGTTTGGAAGTCGGAGACATCGAAACGACAATCACGGTCGAGGCGCCGGTTGCCGCAACGCTGCAAAGCGATAACACGACTGTGGGAGGAGACATCGAGCAACGTGCTCTCGAGGAGCTGCCGGGACGGGACGTTTTTACCTCCCTCAGTCTATCGACTAACGTGGCCAACCTCAGGATGCATGGTTTCAATGGCAACGTGCTGAGCGGTCTCCAGCCCGGCAGTAATCGATTCCTCTCGGCGAACATGAATTTTGGCGGGCAGCGCCAGACGGCGAATTACTACTGGCTGGACGGACTTTCCAACACCAACTGGAACATCAACTCCATGACGAACACCCCGTCTGTTGAGTCGCTACAAGAGGCCCGGGTTCAGGTCAGCACTAGCTCGCAACAATTCGGCCAGGCACCGGGAGGAATCATAAACGTAGTAACGCGAGCCGGAACGAACGACTTCCACGGCGAAGTCTACAATTACCTGCGCAACGACGCTCTCGATGCCCGGCCCTATAACTTCAGTTCGGAGGTCCAGCCGAAAGCCCCACTGCGCCATAACCAGTTCGGCGCAAGCTTCGGCGGACAGCTGATAAGCGACAAGGTCTTCTTCTTCGCCCACTATGAAGGCTTGGAGGCGCGTAGCCGGCAGGAAGGTAGCGCTTCGCCTCCCACCCGCCGCGCTCGCGAAGGCGACCTGACGGACTACGGCCGGACCATCTACGATCCGCTCAGTGCGAGCGGTGGTTTCCGAACGCCATTCCCGAACAACACGATTCCAAGGAATCGATTCAGCCCGGTCGCGAACAAGTATCTTGAGTTCACCCCGCTTCCCAACGTGCCCGGTGAGATTCAGCGGAACTTCCTCGGGCAGCGGCCCTCTAGAACGCACAACAATCAGGGCAATCTACGCATCGACACTCAGCTCGCACGGACGGACTGGCTGAACGGCGCTTTCCATGTCAACGACCAAAAGCAGAACGTGGAAGATGTCTACAACGGTATAACCGGAACTTCCACGCGCACGCGAGCTTGGAACGCCACCCTCAACGAAACCCACGTCTTCAGCCCGTCGCTGATCAACAACTTCAAGATCGGATACAACCGGCTCGTGGCCGTTGACGGCGTCTATAGCGAGTTTCGGCGAGACATCATCGGGGAACTGGGAATCGAGGGCATCAACCGCGATCCAGCGAACTGGGGCTTCCCATCCGTGTTCGTCTCTTCTATTGGTTTTCCGGTTGACTCCGCGCAACGTCCTATCAACCAGAGAGACAACCTGTACCACGTGCTCAATGACGTCACGTTGCTAACAGGGCGGCACACTCTGCAATTCGGCGGGGAGTTTCGGAAGATCGAGTTGAACTACCGGCAGGCCTCGCCGGCGCGAGGCCACTTCCTGTTCACCAACGTCTTCAGCGCCGGGCCGGATCCGATCGAACCTCTTGCGGAAACCGGGCTTGAGCTGGCCGATTTTCTGCTCGGCTTTCCGCAACAGGCCGTTCGGACGGTTGGGGCCACGCAGGGGTACCTGCGCACAAGCTATGCAGCCGGTTATGTTAACGACTCGATTAGGATCAATCCGCGCCTCACCTTAATGCTGGGGGTGCGATACGGTTATCAGAGCCCTCCCCGTGAGATCCGCGACAATTACTTCAACCTGGACTTCTCAACGCTGCCAAATCCTCCCGAACTCGTCCGCGTCGGCGTCGACCCCAGCGGCCTGCCCAAGCGGGGTGTCCAAGCCAACCGGAAGAATTGGTCTCCGCTGGTCGGGCTGGCGTATCGCGCGGATTCGAAGACGGTGGTTCGGGCGGGGTACGGCATCTATTACCAACACGAGATGGGAGCGATCTATTACAACTTGGTCCGAAATGGCATTCGAAGTGAAACCAATGACTCTACTGTCACGTCCCCGCAACTTGATTTCGACGATGCATTTAGAAACCCCCGGTTTGGCCTTCCTTCACACCACTACATTGATCCCAATGCCGTGACGCCCTATGTCCAGCAGTGGAACTTCACAAGCCGGGTATCCACTTGACTCAGGTGACCCCAACATCTTGTAGTTGGGCTCACAGCGTCTTAGCGTCCCAATCGGCGACGATCGAGCGGTACGGCGTCGGCTCCACCGCCATGGCCTGCTGCACAAGGCGGTAGAAGAGCTTGCCCCGACTGCGTGATCTGCGCCGATTGAAGCGGAACACGAACTCGTCGAGATAGTAGTCCAGATGCTCGTGGCTGACCGCCCCCTGATGCGTGCCCAGCATCCAGCGCTTGAGTAGCGAGATCGCCAAGTGCACCCTCGGCAGTAGCTGCGAGGTCTGCTCGCGGCGGTTGTTAATCGAGATGATACGACGCTGGTAGTCCTTCTTCTTGAGCGGATCGTAGCCCGACCAGTTGTCGGTAACAACCACGCTGCCCGGCTCGACCGACTCCTCGACGAAGGGCATCAAACTGGCCGCCGAGGCGTTCTGAACGCGCTGCATGCGGATGCGCCCCAGCCCGGTGCCTCTCTCTTCCGCGGCGACTGCAATCAACGCTTTACGCTCGGTCTGCCGGCCGATTACCACTTCTTCTTCAGCGCCCCAGTAGGTCTCATCGACCTCGACGAGGCCCGTCAATCGCTCCCGCCCCGGGCGCACCATCGCTCGCCTCAGCTTGTGCATCCAAGGCCAGGCGGTTTGGTAACTGCCCAGTCCCAGAACGCGCTGTAGACCCAGGGCGCTGGCCCCATTCTTCTGCGTGGTGATGGTCCACATCGCCCGGAACCACAGCCGCAGCGGCTTGCGTGTGTCTTGAAAGATCGTGCCGGCGGTGACGGAGGTTTGCCGCCCGCAGCGAGCGCATTCGAACCACACTTTGCGCACCGGCCAAGCGCGCTCATGCCCACACCTTGGACAGCGGAAACCCTCTGGCCAGCGCAAGGCGAACAGATAGTCGCGGCAAGCCTCCTCGCTCGCAAAGCGAGACTCGAATTCGAGTTGGTCGCGCGGGTAATCCTCCACCAGGCCCTACACTACATCTTGGGGTCACCTGAGTCAAGTGGATACCCAGCCTTCACAATTCAACGCGAGCTTCCTTTACTCACGAATATGGAGCTGGCGTACATTGGGAACAAGGGCAACCACCTGTATCGTTTCCGCAGTTATAACGGCGAAACAGGATGTCTTCGATCTCCAGCTCCAAGCTCTTGTTGGCCGGAATGCGAATGGCGTACTGTACTCCGCGTTCCTCCGAAGCCTCATAAACTTCCGGCTTCGCAAAGGCCGCATCGCCCCGGAAGGCGACCTGCTTGCCCGCAGCCTGTTGGCGCTCGATCTCCGGCAACAAGAGCTCATCCCAGTCCTCGGCGCTGTGCACGTTGCCTGGACGCAGCTTGGCAGCGAGGCAATCACCATGACCGTTGAACAAAAGCAACGGGTGGTAGCAGACCGACTCGAAGTGTCCGTTGTAGGCACTGCCTTCCTGTTGGCCATGGACCGGACTCTCGGTGGAGTCCAGGTCCAGAACGACCCGCTCGGCGTCGTCGAACGCTTCCGCTTGCCCGACCAGCTCTCGGTTCAGCGCCATCAGCCCCAGCAGGTTCTCTTCGCTCGCCAGCATCTCCGTCTCGAAGCCGTGCAGCGTCGAGGTCAAGGCCGCACCGCGATCCCAGATCTTCTGCGAACCGATCAGCCGAAACGTCGGATCGATCGAAACCCGCTCGGCGTCGTTGAGGTCCTCGTAGCCGGCGAGTCGGCTGTAAACCGACTGCCGCAACAGATCAGCGAGCGTGAACTGCTTGTTTGTGCCTTGCCGGGAGTCGCTGAGATGCTCGTCAATCAGTTCTCCGAGACCGAGCCGTTCGTCCAGTTCGCGAACCAAAATCAGGCCACCGTCGGAAGTGACGTGCGATCCCTGGAAATCGACTTTGAGAAGTCCATTGAAACTTAGCTGGAATGGCTTGGTTTGTTTTTCACCCATTGGGTGTTGGCCTCCATGGCGTCCTCATCGGGCTCTAGCCCCTATGAATAAAGACGCTCAAGGCCGCTGGAAGGTCGGGATGTCAAACATCAAATTGAAAATGCGGGATAACACTGCGTTCCACACCGAAACGGGCGAGAATCTCGATCCTCGGCAGGGGCAGCTCCAGGAGCTGCGGACCTTCCCGTCGATCGGACCGATCAGCGCGATCGAGTCGAGTGCCAGCTCGATCTACCACTCCCTCCATTTCCGCACTAGCCGTCGCTTCCGCAACGGCGTCAGCTTCATTAACTCCTTCACATGGGCGAAGTCCATCGACGACGCCAGCGACCCGCTGCAGAGCTTCTACCAGAACCTCGGCGCTCAGGACGAAAGGAACCTAGGCTTGGAACGCAGCCTCTCGTTCCACGACATTAGAAAGCGATTCACATCTTCCGTCATCTGGGAACTGCCCTTCGGCACGCGGCAGCGATGGCTCAACAAGGGCCTGCTTGGCTCCATTGTCGGTCCGTGGCAACTCACCTCGAACCTGATCGCTCAAGACGGCTATGCGCAAACCCTGATCGGATTTTCTACCGCGTCGACGACCGGAACTTTCCAACGGCCTAACATCGTCCCCGGCGAGCCGCTGGTGTTGCCCAAGTCGCAACGCAGCAACCCCTTGCGATGGTACAACCCGGCTGCCGTGCAATGGCCGGGCCCTTTCGAGCTTGGGAACGCTGGACGCAACATCGCTCCGACCCCCGGGGCTGTCACGGCCAACGTAGGAGTGTTCCGGCGCATCCGTCTGCCCGGAGAGGGTCAAGAGATTTTGGTCCGCGCCGATGCGCTCAACGCCTTGAACTTCGTGAACCTTGGTATCCCGTCTTCGTACGACGAGCCATTCTTTGGCGGGTACTACGCTGCGGCCGACATGCGCACCATCACTCTTTCGGTTAAGGTCCGCTTTTGAGCGCTTAAACGCCGATCGAATGAAAGTGGGGCGCCCGGGAAGATTTGACCGGAGCGAGTCGATGCTCTGCGTTAAGACTTTTGCCTCACCACGACCACCGAGCCCTACAAACCGTGCGGGCAACGGGTAGATGCCTACGCCCGCAACGACAGCCCCCCGTCCACGGTAATCACCTGGCCGGTGAGGAAGTCCGACGCAGTCAAGAAGTGCAGCACCGTTTCGGCAACTTCCTCGCCGCTGCCGGGACGGCGCATCGGCGTGACCGAAATCAGCCGCTGCGTCAATGCCGGCATTTCGGGTCCGAAGTGGATCACGCCCGGCGCCACGCTGTTCACGGCGATCTCCGGCGCCAGCGCCTTGGCGAGCGCTTCGGTCAACATGATCACGCCCGCCTTGGAAGCACAGTAGGGGACGTGCCGCGTCCAAGGGCGCCGGCCGCCGAGCGAGCTGATGTTGACGATTCTGCCTCCGCCGTTGCGGAGCATCAGCCGCGCCGCCGCTTGGCAGGAGAAGAACACGGCCTTGAGGTTCACGTCGTGAATCGAGTCCCAGCCCTGCTCGGTCACCTCGAGCACCTTCATCTCGTAATGCCGAGCCGCGTTGTTGACCAGGCAGTCGAGGCGTCCGTAGGTGGTTTCGACTTCGCGGTACAGGCGCTCGATTTCGTCCACCTGCGTGAAGTCAGCTTGGAAGAGTTGCCCTCCGCAGTCCTCGGCCGTCCGCCGCGCCTCGGCTTCCGAACCCCGGTAATGCACTGCGACCCGGGCGCCCTCGTGCGCCAAGCGTAGGGCGATCGCGCGCCCGATGCGCTTCGCCGCACCGGTGACCAGCGCCACCTTACCTTCGAGTCGTCGTGATGAATCCACGGCCTGCCGTACTCCCCTTTTCTTACTTCTGGTTCAAGGGTAGCCCATATGCACCGGCGCACAGCGTCGGCGGCTTGCAGCGTTGACCGCGGCGCCGGTGAAGCTATCTGAGGACCAGAGTGACTTCGTTGAGGATCGGCCACGCTCCGCCGTCGGGCGATTGAAACACAGCGCGATACTGCACCCAGCGGTCGGCCGAGGCCGGCGATAGCTCGGCGCCGGGGGCTTCGAAGTAGCTGTCGCCTCCGCCCGGCCCACGCCAAGGGGCGTCTTGAAGGGCCTCTCGTGAAGTGGCGAGTCGAACCTGGAATCGTAGCTTCGCGCCATGCGCCTCCTCGGCACGCCAGTTCAACTTGGCTTGCTTCCCGGCCGGTATTTCGATCGCACCGGAGACATACTCTTCCTCGAGTTCCCGCGTGTAGAGGTTCCCCGTGTCGATCGACTGCGAGAAGTGGGGGCCGAAGGTCGGGAGCATCGTCCGCTGGTCCTTGCGGAAGCCATCCGGCCCATTCCAGTAGATCGCGCTATCGATGGAGTGATTCCCATCTCTCAAGTGATTGTGGATGATGATCTCGCGATAGCCGTCGCGGTTGAGGTCAACCGTCTGGATGCCCGCGGACGAATCAGCGGGCAGCTCAGTTCGCCGTTGGTTGCTGAACGACGCGATATCGTCGCCCCAATAGATGAACAGCGGCAGCGCGCGTGTGCTGTCGGACATGTAGTTCGAGAGGGCCAGGTCGAGATTGCCGTCTTGGTCGAGGTCGGCGATGCCGCACTCGAGTGATTGATAGGCCTCCAGCTCGAATGCGGCCTGCGGGGACGGGGTGCCGTCGGCCGTTCCCCAAAAGATACGGGTCTTCGCGTCGCGTGATTTTGTCTCGGGTTCGAAGGAGCCGGAGATCACGAAGTCGAGCAGTCCGTCGCGGTTGAGGTCGGCCAGCTTGAGGCTCCCGGCGGATACGAAGCGAGACCAACGGTTCTCTTGCGAGAAACCACTCGGCGAGCCCCAGAAGATCGTCACCGTCCCGAAGTAGTCGCCGGAAAAGGCCAGATCGAGGTAGCCGTCGCGATTGAGGTCTGCGATGGCGTTGCCCAGGCTGCGGTCCTCGTCGAACGAGAGCAATGTTCTGTTGCCGGTGGAGAATTCCTCGGCCGACCCCCACAACAAAGTTGCCGTGGAGCGTCCGTCGACGCTGCCGATGAAGACAAGGTCGAGATGGCCGTCTTGATTCAGATCGGCGGCGTTGCTGGTGTACGCCCCGCCGCCGAGGTCGATCTCCTCGCGGTCCGACTCGGCGAAGCCGTTCGCGCTTCCCCAGTAGACGTACGAACGCGGGATGTAGGAGTTCGAGAACACGATGTCGTTGAAACCGTCGTCGTTCAGGTCGGCCGCCGCGGTGCCGTAGGCGCCTCGCGTCGGCAGTGACGTCATCGACGTTGTCGAATAGTGGTGATGCGGGTTGCCCCAGAAGATGTGCGATCCAACCTGTCCGCTGACTTTGCCACTGTATTGGTTTACGAACAGAATCTCGGTGACGCCATCTTGGTTGAGATCGGCGAGGTTCACGCCAACCGCTCCGAAGCTTTGTAGCTCAGACCGCAGGTAGCCGGCGTACCCGGTCGCACTTCCCCAGTAAATGTAGGAGGGCACGTCGTACGTTTCGCCGTCGTTGGAGTTGGCGAACACCAGGTCCGGGAACGAATCATCATTGAGATCCGCCGCAGCGACGGCATTGGCGCCCAGCGTTGGCAGCTCGTTGCGCCGGTCGGCGGAGAAACCGTCGGCCGAGCCCCAGTAGATGAACGAGTCGACAGCCGCCTTCTTACCGAGCGAGGTGTTGGCGATGACGATGTCTTGGTGGCCGTCGCCGTTGAGATCGGCGGCGAGGGCGGCTCCGGCGTCGTAGGAGGGCAGGGAAACGTCCGCGTCGCCGGACGGGCCGGTCTTGGAGCCGTGATAAAGCCAGACCGCCGAACTCTTCTCGGTGGACTCGGCCCCAACTTCACCGGTCGCGATGGTCTGGTCGCCCGAACCTCCCGTGATGAGCAGGTCATCGTAGCCGTCACTGTTCACGTCGAAGGAGCCGATACTGGTCGGGTCCGGCACGGGAATCGAGCGGCTTTCTTGCTCGGGGTAGGAGCCGTCGCCGCTCCCGAAGAAGACCTTGACTTCTCCCCCGTCCGCGGCGTCATTGGCGAAAGCCAGGTCGGGAAACTCGTCGCCGTTGAGTTTGCCAACGGCAACATCGCGTGCGCCGGGCGTTTGAAGCTCCGATCGATTCTCGAGACGGAAGCCCGTTGCGTTGTTCCAGTAGATGTACGACACCGGCTCGACGTAGGGCGTGAACTTGTCTGAGCCGGGCTCGACGCCTCGGTTGGCAAAGACCAGTTCGGGATAACCGTCCCCGTTGAGATCAGCCGCCGCGACACCGCTCGCCCAGTTGGTCGGCAGCTCAGTCTTGTTTGCCGAGGCGTAGCCGTCGGGCGAGCCCCAGTAAACATAGGCCGTGCGCAGGCCTGGATAATTGTGAATGAAGTTGCAGAAGACAATCTCCGGATACCCATCGCGGTTGAGGTCGGCGACGACGGAGCGCCCGCCCCCGAACGAGGGAAGCCGCGTCAAGTGGCCCTCGTTGTCCATCAATTGGAACGCAACCTGCGCCAGCGGACGGTCTTGCCAAAGGTCTGGAAACAGCGACCGGTAGCCATGTTGGGCGTCGCCCCAATAGATGAAGGCGTCAACAGTTTCGAAGACGTCGTGATCGTTGCTGATGAGGATGTCGACGTGTCCGTCGCGGTTCAGGTCCCACTGGTTCACGACCTGAACGCGGCCACTCTTCGACACATAGAGATTCGCGCCCGAATTGCCGAGGGTACCTTGCGCGAAGTCTTCGTAGCTACTGTGGGAGACGGTGGTCGCCGAGTCCGCCGCAAGGCACG
Organism: Bryobacterales bacterium; assembly: GCA_965261065.1. Lineage (GTDB taxonomy): Bacteria > Acidobacteriota > Terriglobia > Bryobacterales > UBA6623 > JAKZVK01. The sequence continues at coordinate 4,288,582 of OZ253444.1, forward strand.
GCACGATGAGCCCCGTTGCGCCAACGCCGGCGAGGATCCCGACGAGGATTCCTCCGAGGATACTGGTGACGAACAAAGAACAGCGTCCAGGCGGATTTCTCATGGTTCCGACACTCCTTACTTGGTAGTCTGTTTCGCAAAGACGGTCGCGGTTCTCTCTGCAATGTAGGGGCACGGCATGCCGTGCCCGCGTGTCGCAAGACGTCGGCTTCTCGGTCCGAGGCGCCACCGAAGGCCCCGCGAACCTCGGTTCATCAGCTTACACGGGTCGCCCGCGGTGTGGCGCACGCCCATGGCGTGCCGAGCCGAGCCCCGCTCGGCTCTTGTCCCCGACCCACCGGCGACACGACAGACTCAGTCGAAGCGCGTAGTCAGACACTACCGCCCGGCCCCAGACCTTGTGATAGAGTTCCTGAGAGATGGCGACCCCAATCATGAAGCGTCGGTCATGAACAGTCGAACAACTCCCCGTCCCGTTTCGCTCGCGAGAGGTAGCGCGACCTGGGCGTACTGTGCCGCGCTGCTGTCGGTGCTCGGATGGCTTCATCCGGCACAAGCTGCAGGCAAGCCCAACATTGTCTTGATCGTCTCCGACGACCAAGGCTACGCCGACCTCGGCTGTTGCGGTCGGCCCGAGCTCAAGACCCCCAGCCTCGACCGCCTCGCCGCCGAAGGCGTGCGCCTCACCAACTTCTACGTCACCTGGCCCGCGTGTACCCCCTCGCGCAGCAGCATCCTCACCGGACGGTACCCGCAACGCAACGGCCTTTACGACATGATCCGCAACAACGAGGTCAACTGGGACCACCGCTTCACCGAAGCCGAGTACGCCGTCTCGCCAGAGATGGCCCTGGGCCTCGACCGCCGCGAGATCACCATCGCCGAGGTGCTGCGCGAGGCCTGCTACGCCACCGGCATCTTCGGCAAGTGGGACAGCGGCCGCGCCCGGCGCTTTCTGCCCCAACAACGCGGCTTCGATACCTTCTTCGGATTCTCGAACACCGGCATCGACTACTTCACGCACGAGCGCTACGGCATCCCGTCGATGTTTCGCGGCAACGAGCGCGTCAAGGTCGAGGGGTACGCCACCGACCTGTTCCGCCGCGAAGCCATCGAGTTCCTGCACCGCAATCACAATCGGCCGTTCTTCCTCTACGTGCCGTTCAACGCCCCGCACGGCGCATCGAACCTCGAACGCACCGGCGTGCAAGCGCCCGACAAGTACTACCGCATGTACGGCGACCTGCCGCCCACCAAAAAGCAGAGGTACATGGCCTGCGTCACCGCCATGGACGACGCGATCGGGCGCATCCTCGACGAACTCGACAAGCTCGGCGTCGCCGGCAACACGCTCGTCGTCTTCTTCAGCGACAACGGCGGCTCCGGCGTCGCCGACAACACTCCGCTGCGAGGACGCAAGGGCCAGATGTTCGAGGGCGGCGTGCGCGTGCCGTTCCTCGCGCGCTGGCCCGGGCAACTCCCGGCGGGCGAAGTCAGCGACGCCTGCTTGAGTTCGCTCGAGATCTTCCCGACCTTCACGGCCGTCGCGGGCGGACGGTTGCCCGACGAGGTCATCTACGACGGGTTTGACATGCTGCCCGTCCTCAAAGGGCCCGCCCTCAAAGACCCCGCCCTCAAACACAAGGCGCCCTCACAGCGGACCGACCTCTACTGGCAGCGCCGCGACGACAAGGGCGCGCGTTACCAGAACTGGAAGTGGGTGGAGTCGGAGTGGGGCAGCGGCTTATTCGACCTTGCAGCCGACATCGGCGAGCAGCGCGACCTCTCGGCCGAACATCCGGATCGACTCAAAGCGATGAAGGCCCGCTGGGTCGCCTGGCGCAAGCAGATGGACGACGCCGAACCGCGCGGCCCCTTCCGCGATTACTGAGCCGGCCAATTGTTGCCGCCCTTTCCCTCGGGCGCTTCTACGTTCCCTATACGAATGCTTGCACGGGAAGCTGCGCGGACCACGCTGGGGCCGGGCTGAGTGCTCTAGGCCCGCCGCTCGAAGATCAACAACCGGTGGTCGCCCATGGCGCGGAGGCCGGGCCATCGATGCACCAGTCGATCGATGACGCCCAACGCCCACACGAGCCTTGGCACGCGGCGGGCCCAGGGCTCCAAGTACGAGGGCGGCACGAACACGCCCACGCCCTCCAGACGCACGACGCGGAACCACGGGCCGAACACCGCGCGAAGCTCCTTCACCGTCGGGTAATAGATCGGAAACTCATCCTCTAAGCCAACCGAAGCCGTGGGGTTGTCTGCGCGCCAGCGCCGCGAGGCCTTGTACAATTGCGCGGTCAGCGGATACCAAAGTGTTTCCCACAGGCAAAAGCTGCTCATCACGCACAGCGCCATCGTCCCCCCGGGCTTGACCATCCGTCCGAGTTGCGCGGCCACGGGACCGAGATCGCGCACACAGTTCAGCGGCGAGAAATTCGAAACAACGCCATCGAACGGCCCCGCGTCGAGCAGGTGCAAGTCCTCGATCCCGAGTACCTGAAACGTGACCCGCTCGGCGAGCCCGGCGTCGCCGGCCCGGCGCTTGGCGACTTCCACCATTCCGGGCGCCACGTCGATGCCGTGCACGCGGATGCCTTGGGATGCCTCGCCTTGGGCTGCAACATGCATCGCATCCACTCCCGTACCACAACCCAGGTCGAGAACGCGATCACCCGGCTGGAACAGTCCGTCGATCGTCCGCCAGACGGCCGCTCGCTGAAGCCTGCCGATGGCGGACTGGGTCCAATCGCCGTCGTAGCTCGGCGCGACTTGGTCGAAAGCTTCGCGAACGGCCCCCGAGGCGACTCCCGACGTCGGCGACTCCACCGCGCCCGCGCTGCTCAAGCTTCCACCTCGTCGGCCGTGTCGGCGAGCCCTTGCTTAGCCCCGGCGATTTGGCTCTTCAGCTTACTAAGCTCAGCCTCGTCGGCCGGTGTGCCGTTAGTTCTCGAAAGCTGTTGCAGCTTCACTTCGCTTTTCAGCCATTGATCGGCGAAGTCGTAGTAGCGCCGCGAGTGACGCCCGGCGATCTTCGACTCGCGGTCGCTCGTCTTCTCCCACTCGGCCAGGTTAACGAGGCGCTCGGACACTTCATCGTGATACGGCGTGCCCTTGATCGGGTACGACACGGTGGTGAGGAATACATTCGGATCACAAGTCTTGACGTGATCCACCGTCGCCTCGATGTCGGCCGGCTCCTCGCCCTCGTAGCCCCACATCAGAAACATGCCGGTCTCGATGCCGCGCTCACGGCACAGGCGCACCGACTCCTGCACCTGCTCGACCTTCACGCCGCGCTCCATGGCGTCGAGGATTCGCTGCGAACCGCTCTCCGACCCGATCCACACGCGAAAGCAGCCCATCTCGGCCAACGCGTCGGCGACTTTCGCGTCGAGCCGGTCGGCGCGCGTGATGCACTCGAACGGGACATGGACCTCGCGCCGCTTCAACTCCGCGGCATACTCGAAGATCCAGCCGTGATGGATCGTGAATACATCATCGGCCATCCACAGCATTTCGGGTTTGTAGCGATCGAGAATCCATTCCACCTCGTCGGCGACGTTCGACGCCGAGCGACGCCGGTGCGTCTTGCCGTAGGTCGAATGACTGCACCAGCGGCAATGATACGGGCACCCTCGCGCCGTGATGACCGAGACCGACCCTTGGCCGTGACGCTCGCGCCAGGCCGTTAGATATTTGTCGATGTCGATGCGCTCGCGGTCGGGCCACGGCTGGGCGTCGAGGTCGGGCATGAGCTCGCGCGGCCCGCTGAACATAGCGCCGTCCTCGCCCAGGTAGTGCAGGCCCTGAATCTTGGCAGCCTCCTCGACCGACAGCAGGCCCAGGGGGCGATAGCGGTAGTCGCGTTGGGCTTGGAGCAAGTCCTCCATCGTGCGTTCGCCCTCGCCTGCCACGACGAAGTCCACGCCGGTCGCGAGGTACTCGCCGGGATAGTTCTCCGGCTCGGGGCCGCCCATCACGACCGTCCAATCGAGCTCACCCGCCGCCTCCGCGATTTCCATGACGCTCGCCCGCGTCATCAGCGTTGAGTAGATGCCGATCGTGGCCGGGGTCTCGGTCTCGAGGATGCGCTGCAGCTCCTCGCGCGAACCGAACGTGCTGTCGTAAATCTCGACGTCGAACCCCTTTTGGCGCAAATGAGACGACAAATAGAGGATCCCCAGCGGTGCGTACGGCTTCATGATCAGCGCCTCTTTGGGGTCCTCGGCCAAGAAGTAGCCGTGGGTTAGCAGGAGGTCCATAGCGGTGTTGGGCGGGGGTTGGCGCAGGTCTTCTCCATGGCTTCGACCTGCGTCCACAACTCGGCGACGCGGCGGCTGTCGCCGTTCGAGCCGCGTCCGTTGCGGACCTCGACTTCGAGGTGGACGGCGTCGCGTAGCGTGCGGTAGAACTCGGTGGTGTACGTGCCTTGAAACATCATGGCCAGTTCGTCGCTGTCGGACCAGTTGCGTTTCGAGCCCAGTTGCGCCGCGACCCGGTCGTGAAAAACCGTGCCCGGCAGCGGATACGAAACCGAGACGCCCACGTCGTCGGGCTCGGTCTCGCGAACCATACGGACCGTGCGCTCGATGTCGGTCCAGGTCTCGCCAGGATAGCCGAACTGCAGGAAGTAGCAGGCGCGGATGCCGTGGAGCCGCAGATTCTCTCGCGCGCGGCCCATCTGCTCGACCGCAACCCCCTTGTCCATCGCGTCGAGGATCTTCTGCGAGCCCGACTCGGCCCCCATCCAAACCTCGCGGCAGCCGGCGCGGCGCAGCGCCTCGACCGTGTCGCGCGTCATCAGGTCACAACGCGACTGCATCTTGAACGGGATGCGCGCATCCAACTCCTCGACGGCGTTGGCGAAGGCGCGCGTCCACTCGCCCGACAGCGCGAAGATGTCATCCGCAAACCAAATCTGGTCGGGCTCGAGCGTGTCTTTGAGGTGGCGCATCTCTTCGGCCACAGCCCGCGGCGAGCGATGCTGATAGGTTTCGCCGTAGATCGGCTTCGCGCACCAGTTGCAGCGATAGAGGCAGCCGCGGCTCGACACCATGTTCAGAGAAAAGTCACCGTGGGCCTCGCGCCACTGCTTGCGATAGGCGGCCACGTCGATCAGGTTCCACGCCGGCTGTGGCAGCGCGTCGAGGTCGGTCATCAGGTCGCGGCGAGGTGTTCTCTGGAGCGTCCGCTTGGCTGGGTTTCGAAAGACGAGTCCAGGAATGGTGGACGCACCGGTTCCCTTCCCGTTCTTGGATGAATTACCCGCAGGTTTCTTGCCGAGCAGATGACGAGCCGTCTCAATCAGCGTCTGTTCCAACTCGCCCACCACCACGAAGTCCGCCCCGGCATCGAGGTAGGCCTCGCTGGCGTCAGTCGCGTCGGAACCGTTGACGATCACGGGAAGACCGTGTTGCTTGGCGGCGGCGATCATCGAAAACGCCAGCTCACGGTTCTTGGTGAGGCACATCTTCGTCAGGAAGTTGAAGTTGTCCTCGCAGAGAGCAACCAGAAGCGGCCGATGCTTCTCAAGCGCCCGGCGAAAGCCCTCTTCCGGTTGCTCGAAAGTCGAATCGAAGAACGCGACGTCGTAGCCTTCTCGACGCAAGCAAGCGGCCGCCAGCAACGTCTGTAACGGCGGATAGGGCTGCATTTTACGCACCTGCTTCGGGTCGAAGAACAGGTGGTTGCAGTGGGTGAGCAGGATGTCCGCCATGGTGCGTCCTGACGCGAGCTCCGGGACTTCAGCCGTGATACAGCAAACCGGTAGGAACCATTCTAATTCACCTCGCGCACCGCGTGCCTTGAGCGGTCGTATGTTCGCCTGCCGGCACCGATGCTGTAGAGGTCCCACTTGTGGAAAGTAGGCGCACGGCATGCCGTGCCCGCCCCGCGCCGACTCCTGAAGTTACGCCCCATTTGAGCTACGAAACACGACATCGGCCGGCTCACAGAGTCTTCGACTAGAGTGGAGAGCACAGGAGCTTTACCGTTTGCATGTAGTCCAAGTAAGCTTCCACGCCGACATCCATCGGCGGCCGCCCGACGCCTTACTCGATGCCTGGCCCAGCATGACGGCAGTAGCGGCGGCGACGGTTCGGGCGGGTTGCCGAGTGACGGTGGTTCAGGCGGCGCACGAGGACTCGACGCTCGAACGCGACGGTGTCACGTACTGTTTTCGGCACGTATCGGGCCCCCTTGGACGAACGGCGCGCGGGACACGCTGGCTAGGCGGATTCCGCGACTTTGTCTCCACGATTGTTGAATCCCAGCCCAATATCGTTCACGTGCAGGGCCTGACCGCCCCCGTCCAAACCCGCCTGCTCACCCGTACATTTCGACGCGTCCCTATTCTTGCGCAGGACCACGCCAGCCACCCGCCCAGCGGCCTCCGGCGGCAGCTCCACCGATGGGGCTTCCACGACCTGTCGGCGGTCGCTTTCACCGCGCGTGAGCAGGCCCGACCCTTCGTTGATGCGGGCATCCTACGGCCCGATCTTCCGGTTTTCGAGGTGGTCGAAGGATCGAGCCACTTCACACCGGGCGACCAGGCCGCCGCTCGCGGCAATTGCGGGCTCGTCGGCGACCCCTGCCTGTTGTGGGTCGGCCGGCTCGATGGCAACAAAGATCCGCTCGCCGTCTTGAACGCGGTCGATGAAGTGCTGGCCGAACTGCCGGACCTGCGGCTGTGGTGCCTGTACACTGAAGCGCCGTTGCTCGACGGTGTGCAAGAGCGTCTTCAATCGAGTCCCCGGCTGCACGAGGCGGTTCACCTTTTGGCCAAGGTCCCGCGGCACGAGGTAGAAGACTTCTATCGCGCCGCCGACTTCTTCGTGCTTGCCAGCCATTGCGAAGGGAGCGGCTTCTCGCTCATCGAAGCCCTGGCTTGCGGGACGACGCCGCTGGTCACCGCTATCCCCTCGTTCCGTAAGATCACGGGCGACGGCGAGGTGGGCGAGCTGTTTCCCGTAGGCGACGCGCAGGCCCTGGCGCGATTGCTCTCGGAGTGGGCGCGTCGTGACCGGCGACGGTTGCGCCAAGCCGCCCGCCGCCATTTCGAACAGTGCCTCTCCTACGACGCGATCGGCCGCCAGTGGCTCAACGCCTACGAGGCGTTGCTGAGGGGCCGATGAAGGTCGGGCTGCTGGTTCCCGGCGGCGTCGACCGCGGCGGCCAGTATCGCGTCATTCCTTGCCTGCTCTGGCTCATCGAGCGCCTCGCGCGCAAGCACGACGTGCACGTGTTCGCCTTGTGGCAGGAACCGGGCCCGACGCGCTACCAGCTTCTCGGCGCCGAGGTACACAACATCGGAGCGTCGCCCCGCAGGCCGCGCATGGTGGCGCAGATCGTGGCGGAGCATCGCCGTGAACCCTTTGACGTCCTGCATGCGATCTGGGCGGCGCCACCCGGAGTCGTGGGTGCGTTTGCGAGCAAGATCCTGCGAGTCCCGCTACTGCTCCACATCACCGGAGGAGATCTCGCTGACCTGCCCGCCATCAACTATGGAGGGCGCAAGCATTGGCGGGGCCGGCTGTGGCTGCGGGCCGCGGTCGCCGGCGCATCGCACATCACCACACCTAGCGTGGAGATGCAGAGAACCTCGAGGGAGCTTGGCATCGAGGCGGAACGGCTGCCCTTCGGCGTAGCGCTCGATCGCTGGCCGCTGCTGGAGCCACGGCGCCGCCATACGTCAGAACCGGCCCGCCTGATTCACCTGGCGAGCTTGAACCCGGTGAAGGACCAGACGACGCTTCTGCGGGCCGTTCGAGATCTGCAAAAACAAGGATGCCGCTTTCACCTTGACGTTGTGGGCGATGATACTCTTGACGGACGAATTCAAGAACGATGCCGCGAGTACGCGTTGGCGGACTACGTCACCTTTCACGGTTTCCTGCCTCACCCGAAGGTGCGCCCGTTGGTGGAGGATGCCCACCTCCTCCTGGTGTCCTCGCTGCACGAAGCCGATCCGATCGTTGTGCTGGAGGCCGCGGTGGCCGGCGTTCCCACCGTGGGAACGGCTGTCGGACACCTTTGCGACTGGGCTCCCGACGCGGCGGTCGCCGTCGAGGTCGGGGACTACAAAGCCCTAGCTCATGAAACGGCCGCACTGCTCGATGACGAAGACCGTAGGCTCCGGCTCGCGGCGGCCGCGCAACAGGGGGCTACACGAGAAGACGCTGACTGGACTGCCGCGCGAGTGCTCGCCATCTACGACGAGTTGGCCGGCGGCATAAAGGGGAAGGCGGAAGAAGTCACGATGTAGGGGCACGGCATGCCGTGCATCTCAGCGCGGACTTTCGTCCACGCCTCTCTGTTGGGGGCGGTCGGGCGACCTTCCTCGTTCCCATTCCAGGCTCTGAACGCGCGAGAATGTTTGATTGCCGCTTGTTTACTGCGAGCGGTCGCCGCAGGCAAGTCCACATCGCCCCATGCAGATTAGAGGTATGATTTTCGATCTCGACGGGACTCTTGGCGATACGCTGCCGGTTTGTTTCGCCGGCTTTCGAGTAACGCTTCGACATTACCTGGGCCGAGATCATAGTGACCGCGATATTCGGGCCATGTTCGGACCGACCGAGGAGGGGATCTTTCAGGATCTGTTTCCCGACGATTGGGAGGCGGCGTTGCAGATGTACCTGCGCGAGTATACCGCCGCGCATGAAGTTTGCCAGGCACCCTTCGCCGGGGTAGAGGACGTGTTGCGGCGGTTGCGGCAACAGGAGTTGAAGCTCGGCGTCGTGACAGGTAAGGGGCCCGGAACCGCCGAGATCTCTCTTCGTGAGATGGGTTTGGAGGGCGTGTTCGATCCTGTCGAGGCGGGCTCGCCGCGCGGTGGCGTCAAGCCTGAGTGTATGCGCAAGGTGCTGGCGGGCTGGGGGCTCGACTCGGCGGAGGTTGCCTGTGTTGGGGACGCGCCCTCCGATATCCGATCGGCGCACGAAATCGGTGCCGTCGCTCTGGGCGCGGCGTGGGCTGGGACGTCCGACTACGGGGCGCTCGATGCTTTGAAGCCGCTCGAGACGTTTCGTACCACCGGGGACTTCGCCGAGTGGGTCGAGCAAAATGTGGTGGCGGTTGCCGGGGCCTGACTAGGCAAGGGCTGCACCCGTGATACCCCGACGGAACCGGCGAACCGAAAAGTAGGGGCACGGCATGCCGTGCCCGGACACCGCAATTCGAAACGCAACTGCTGAGCCCGTTGGCTCGACTACCGCCGGAGACCGCCGCAAGCACTGAGGGCCAAGCTGAGCTACAATCCTGCCCATGAGAGTTCGAGCTGTGTTGATCCTTGCTGTAGCCGGCGGGGCGACCGCCTTTGCGAACGGCATTCCGGATCAGGACCGCCGCAATCGCGAGATCCCCCACACCGATACACACTTCACGCTGACCGAGCACGGGACTGAGTACACCGACCTTGCGGCGTGGAAGAAGCGGGCCGAGTTTCTGCGAAAACAGATTCTCTCAAGCGCCGGCTTGATGCCGATGCCCCCCAGGACGCCGCTCCATCCCCAGGTGTTCGACAAGGTCGAAGGCGAGGACTATTCGATCGAGAAAGTGTTGCTCGAAACCCACCCCGGCTTCTTCCTGGGAGGCAACCTCTATCGGCCCAAGGGCCGAGAGGCGCCGTTTCCGGCCGTGGTGTCGCCGCACGGCCACTGGCGTTACGGACGGCTCGAAAACTCCGAAGCCGGCTCGGTTCCGGCGCGCGGCATTAGCCTGGCGCGGCAGGGCTTCGTCGTCTTCACCTACGACATGATTGGCTACAACGACACGATGCAGCTTCCGCATGGCTTCGAAGGGCCGCGCGAGCAACTGTGGGGCATCGGCATGCTTGGGCTGCAGACGTGGAACAGCATTCGGGCGACGGATTTTGTTGCGTCCCTGTCGGACGTCGATCCCGAGCGCATCGGCGCGACCGGCGCCTCGGGTGGCGGGACGCAGACGTTCATCCTGCAGGCGCTCGACGACCGCATTAAGTTTTCCGCGCCGGTCAATATGATCTCGGCGATCATGCAGGGCGGCTCGGTTTGCGAGAACGCGCCCAACCTGCGCATCGATACCTTCAACGTCGAGATCGGCGCGCTCATGGCGCCTCGGCCCATGATGATGATCTCGGCCACGGGTGATTGGACGCGCAACACGCCACGGGAGGAGTACCCGGCGATTCGAAGCGTGTACGGGCTATTCGACGCCACGTCGCAGCTCGAGCAGGTGCAAGTCGACGCGCCACACAACTACAACCAGCAGAGCCGTGAGGCGGTGTACGCTTTCTTTGGGAAGAAGGTTCTCCATGACGCGGACGTCTCGCACTTCAAAGAGCAGGGCTCGCGCGTGCCGCAGTTGAGTAGTCTGATGAGTCTCTGGGGCCGCGAGTTGCCGCCACATGCGGTCGATCAGGCGGGGTTGATTCGGTATTACATCGGCGAGACCGAGAAGAATATCGCCTCGCTTCGTCCGCGAGATTCGGCGACGCTCGGTAAAGCGCAAGAGGCGTTTCGCGAGCGGCTTGGGTTCTCGATCATGGCATCGCCGCCGGCAGCGGACGACGTTGTGACCGAGACGGTGGAAGAGTTGCCGAGCGGTGAGGTGTTCCTGGTCGGGCGACAGGGGAGGGGAGACCGGGTGCCGGCCGTTCTGCTGAAGCCGCGACGCCCTCGGGCCGGCGTTCTTCCCACGCTCATCGTGCACCCGGAGGGTTCGGCCTGGGTGCTCAGCTCGTCGGAGAGCCGTGACGGTCTCGTCCAACAGTTGTTGACCCGTGGCGGGACAGTGATGGGCATCGATGCCTTCCAGACCGGGCGCGCCAAGGTTGCGCGAGACACGTCCGACAAGGGTACGGGACACCGCTACTTCACGACCTTCAACCGTACCGACGACGCCAACCGCATCCAGGATGTTCTGACCGCCATCACTCATCTGCGGAAACAAACGGGCTCGGACGCAATCAACCTGGTGGGCATCAAAGGCGGGGGATTATGGTGTGTTTTCGCGCGGGCGCTGGCAGATGGGCCGGTCAGGCTGGTGGCGGACCTGGTGCTATTTGACGCGGGCTCGGACGCCGAGTTCGAAAGCCACTTCTTCATTCCCGGCCTGCGTAGGGCGGGGGACTTCCGGGGGGGGGGCGGCGACGCTGCTGCCATCGGAGAAAACTCTGCTACACAACGTCGCGGGCTCGTTCCCGAGCGATTGGGTGCGGGACAGTTTTGCCGCGGCGGGGGCGGAGAGCAATCTCCTGATCCAGGAAGCTGTGGCGTCGGAGGAAGAGATGGCCCAGTGGCTGGTTCCGGCAAGGTCGAGGCGGCGCTAATTCCTTGACACCAAACGGCACTGTTGTAGGGGCGTAGCGCACTACGTCCCTACCGGCGTACAGGGGTTTGTGGTAATCCCGTGTCAACTTCATCTGCCGTGTCCCTCCATGCCCCGGTGGACCCTCCGCGTCGTCGGAGCATCCGCCTGGCGGGGTTTGACTACACCCAAAACAGAAGCTATTTCGTCACCGCCTGTGCGGTGAACCAGCGCTATGCGTTCGGACGTGTCGTCAACGGGCGCGTGCGTCTGTCCGAGCTGGGGTCGATCGTCGCGCAGGAATGGGAGAAAACGATCTCGCTGCGCACCTACGTCGAGTTCGATGAGTTTGTCGTGATGCCGAACCATGTTCATGCCCTGTTCACCCTCCTTCGTGAGGGAATGCTATGCCACAACGGGGGCTGCCCCACTCGCACCGATCGCTTGATCGGGCCCGGCGCACAATCCGTCGGTGCGGTTGTGCGGGGGGTCAAATCCGCGGTGACCCGAAGGGCGCGGATGGAACTGGGTCACCTTGGACCGATATGGCAGAGGAATTACTATGACCGCGTTATTCGCAACGATCGGGAGTTCCTACGAGCCCGGGATTACATCCTGCGAAATCCCGAGAGGTGGGAAGAGGACAAGGAAAACTACCATCGCCGGTAATAACTACAACGACCGCAGACTGTAGGGGCGTAGCGCGCTACGCCCCAGGCCGGGTCCCCACCGCGCCCACGGGCGTAGCACGCTACGCCCCTACGGTCGATCGTAGGTGTTCTTGGAAATGAGATTTATGATGCACTGCAAACACTTCATCAGTATGACAACTCCGCTCGTGGCCGCTTCCACGCCGGCCCCGGCGCAAACGCCCTTTACCGGCATGGCCTTCGGACGGGTCGTCGACGTCGATCATCCAAGTAAGGCCGTGTAGGACGTGGGGCCCCTTGGGGGATCGGCGGGCCTAGCTGGGTTGTAGGGGCGTAGCGTGCTACGCCCGTGCCCCAACATGCCCGGCCGCCGAGTGTAGGAAATCCAGTTTCCGGTCCCTGGTTGGTGCGATTGTACACGAACAGATCTAGACGATCTGCTTTCCGAAGGCGGACAGGGCCAGCTCGACGGCCAACAGGCCGGTGCGGTTGGCTGTGTCGAGGATGGGGTTGACCTCAACGACTTCAAACGAGAGCATCGAGCGCGAGTCGGCGATCATCTCCATTGCGAGGTGCGCTTCGCGGTAGCTGATGCCGCCAGGGCAGGGCGTGCCGACGCCGGGGGCCTCGGTCGGGTCGAGCACGTCCATGTCGAGGCTCACGTGAAAGCCTGCCGTGCCGCCGGAGGCGACGGCGATGGCCTGCTCGATGATGTTGCGCATTCCGCGCTCGTCGATGTTGCGCATGGTGAACACGTGGACGCCGGAGTCGCGGAGGTTGTCCTTCTCGCCGGGGTACAGGTCTCGCACTGCAACCAACGCGACATGCTCCGGCAAGACGATCGGCGGCTCGCTGATGAGCCCGGCCAGTGCGGGGGGGGGGGGCCGATGCCGATGGCACAGGCCAATCCCATGCCGTGGATGTTGCCGCTCGGTGTCGTGTCGAGGGTGTTCATGTCGCCGTGTGCGTCGAGCCAGATCAGGCCGAGTTGGCGGCCTTGCTCGCGCAGCCCCTGGGCAACGCCCGCCAGTGTACCCACTGCGATCGAGTGATCGCCCCCGATCATCAACGGGACGCGGCCTTCGGCTACCGTCCTCGAAACCCTCTCAGCGGTTGCGTGGCAAACCGAGGCGATCTCATCGAGGTAGCGAGCACGATCGTCGACGACTGATTGGGTCTCGGGGATGACGACCGGAAGGTCGCCTGAGTCCTCGACGTCACGTCCCATGGCGCGCAGGCGCGACTGCAGCCGTGCCGCCCGCAGGGCCGACGGGCCCATGTCGACGCCGCGTCGCTGCTGGCCGAGGTCGAGGGGAACACCGAGGATGCGGATGGCTGCGTCCGGCATGTTTGTTTCCCGCGGCACGGTTCGAGCCTAGCGTAAAGATCGTCCGTAATCAGGCAGCGCTGTGAAGTCGCTTCTAACGCCTTAGACGGCTGGTGCAGCGGACGAAGGTACAGGGTCGCGATGACACAGGGAGTACACTGGGTTGAATCTCATGGACAGCCCCGAAGTGCATGAAGCTCATGCGCCTCTTCCACCGCCGGTGGAGTCGGGGCAACCCCCGTTTCCACAGAACGAGCCGCCGGGGCCAAGGCTGTCGCCCTTGCCACGGGTGATGCTGTACATCGTCACGTGCGTGGCCACCGTATTGGTTACGGCGATCCCGATTGTGTTGCTCGTGGTGTTCTGGGTAGCCGTGGCATCCGGTGACGCGGCGTCCTTGGAGAAACTGTTCGGTGATGAACCACTTCTGGGGAATGAGATGGGGCTGGTTGCGACGATTTCGGTTCTCATTGCAAATCCTGCCCTGATCTTGATGACCTGCTTTTTCATATGGCTAGTCGATCGCCGCAAGGTCGCCGACTTCGGCCTGGCTACCCGAGGACTCGTTCGAAACGTGTTGCTCGGCGCGCTTCTGGGCGTCGGATTTGTGGCGGTGAGCTATGTTGCCTTCACAGCTCTTGGCTGGATACGCTTCACGGTGACGACTGTCTCTCTGGCCTGGTGGGTGCTGGCAACCTTGTTGGTTTATCCACTGATCGACTTTGCCGAGGAGTTCGTCTTTCGTGGGTACCTGATGCAAACCGTCGAGGAATGGCGAGGGCGGACAATGGCTATTGCGATCACGTCGGTGCTGTTCTGGATGATTCATCTGGGTGGTGGCAACATGCACGAACCCCTCGGGATTGTTGCGATGCTGTCAGCAGGCGTCATGCTCGCTCTGTGCCGCTACGGGACCGGGTCTCTCTGGCTGCCCATCTCGTTTCATGCCACCTATGATTGGGCGTTGCTGAGCCTGTTCAGCGAACCCGAACTTGGTCTGCCCGCCTTCTTTGAAGTGGAAGTGACGGTCCCGCATTGGCTGGTAGGGCCTCCTGGGTATGTGGGGGTCGCCGACGTCGTGTTGGAACTTGCTTTGTTGGGTGGCGTCTACTTGTTCATCTACCGCCAAGGGGCCAAGAGCGATCCCATGGATCAAGCACCCGTGGCGGCGGAACCGGGAGCAGGGGTCGCGCAGGCTCCCAGTCTGGCAGGCTCCAACCCAGAAACCGCCTGCCCCGAAAACCCCAACCCGACGAAACACCCTTAAGGGCCTGGCACGTCTAACACGATAGGGGAAGTAGGGAAAGCCGCTCTCCGCGTTCCCGAGGAGGCTGCCATGGTCTCTGAACTCGAAACCCGCATCGTCCAGCGAGGACAACAGTTATACGACCTGATCGAAGACCAGTCGCCCTCGATCTTCCGCAAGGACTACTGGACCTGGAAGGTCATGGACTGGTGCATGCACGACGAGGCCTTCAAGGTCGAGATGTTCCGTTTCGTCGATGTCTTTCCGACGCTGGGGGAACCGCAGGCCGTCGCCACCCACTTGCGTGAGTACTTCACGCGTCCCGGACAGAACTTCCCCGAAGCACTGCAGTGGGGCATCAAGTCCGTCGCTCCCCGATCGTTGGCGGCCAAGCTGCTGGCCAAGGGCGTCGCGAAGAACATCGAGAGTATGGGGCGGCAGTTCATCGTAGGCAAGACCCCCGACGAGGCGTTGCCCGAGCTGGCGAAGCTCCGCAAGAAGGGCTTCGCCTTCACGATCGACCTACTCGGCGAGTCCGTTGTTTCTGAGTTGGAAGCGGATGATTACTTAAAGCGTTACTTGATACTGATTGACGCTCTTGATCGCGAGCAGAGGCGCTGGCGGTCCTTGGAACCGGCAGGCGGCAACCTGGCCGCCGGTGATCTGGATTGGGGCTCGTCGCCCAAGGTCAACATCTCGGTCAAGGCGTCGGCAATGGACTCGCGGATGAGCGCCCGTGCTTTCGAATACTCGATCGGGCAGGCGAAGGAGCGGCTGCGGCCGATCCTGCGGCGCGCGATGGCGATTGGGGCGTTCGTCAACCTCGATATGGAGCACCAGGCCCTCAAGAGCTTGACGCTGGCGCTCTACCGCAGCTTGATGGAGGAGCCCGAGTTCCACGGCTACCCGCACACCGGCATCGCGATGCAGGCCTATCTGCGTGACACCGATCGCGACGTGGCGGACCTGATCGGTTGGGCTCGCGAGCGCGGGCAGCAGGTCACCGTCCGCCTGGTCAAAGGGGCCTATTGGGACGCGGAAGTCATCGCGGCGCGGCAGAACAACTGGCCGGTGCCGGTCTTCACGAACAAGCACGAAAGCGATGCCAATTTCGAGACGGCTGCACGGCGCATTCTCGAGAACCATGAGTATGCCGGTCTCGCCTGCGGGTCGCACAACATCCGTTCGATCGCCGCGGTCATCGAGATGGCACGGGAGTTGCATGTGCCCGGGGATCGGGTTGAATACCAGATTCTCTATGGGATGGCGGAGCCGATACGCAACGCACTCAAGAAGGCCGGGGTGCGGTTACGGCTCTACGCGCCGGTTGGCGAATTGATTCCCGGCATGGCCTATCTGGTGCGGCGACTGCTGGAAAACACAGCTAACGAGTCGTTCCTGCGCCAGAGCTTCTCAGAGGCGGTGTCTCACGACCAGTTGCTGAAGGACCCACAACTGTTCCTTAACGGCCATGGCGGACCGGGTGCGACAAACGGGGCAGGGGCTCAACGAGCGATGACCGAGATTGCCAAGGGAGGCCCCGCGATGACAGCAACAGCACATAGCGATACATCGACCAATCTTGCGAGTGAGCCCGTGGGTGAGTTTCGCAACGAGCCGCTTCTGGACTGGGCGCTAGAGGAGAACCGAGAGCGCATGACCGCGGCGCTCGAGAGCACGCGTCGACAGTTTCCGATGCGGGTGCCGCTGATCATTGGCGGCCGGGAGGCCGTCAGCGGACGTACCATCCGTTCGACGAACCCCAACAAGCCCCAGGAAGAGGTCGGTCTGGTTGCGTCGGCCCGGGCTGATGACGCACTGCAAGCGATCCTCGCGGCACGGGCCGCTTTCGAGAAGTGGCGTGACGTCGAGCCGGAGGAGCGTGCGGACTTGTTGTTCAAAGCGGCCGAAACAGCGCGACGCCGGCGTTATGATCTGACGGCGCTGGAAGTCTTCGAGGTGGGCAAGACCTGGGGCGAGGCGGACGCCGATGTATGTGAGGCGATTGACTTCTTCGAATACTACGGCCGCGAGATGAGCCGTCTCGCGCATCCGCGGCGGATGGGCGACGTGCCCGGCGAAGACAGCCGGCTCTTTTACGAGCCCCGCGGTGTTGCGGCCGTTATCGCGCCCTGGAACTTCCCGTTGGCGATCTCGGCGGGGATGGTGTCGGCGGCCATTGTCAGCGGCAACACCGTGGTGTACAAGCCCTCGTCAGAATCGCCTGTCACGGGGTACATGCTTTACGAGTTATTCAAGGAGGCCGGGCTGCCGGCGGGTGTGCTCAACTACCTCCCAGGCCCGGGAGCTGAGGTCGGCGATCTGCTCGTCACTCACCCCGACGTTTCATTGAGCGCCTTCACTGGAAGCAAGGGCGTCGGTCTTCGGATCGTGCGTTTGGCTGGCGAGACACCGCGGGGTGCGATGGGTGTGAAGCGCGTGGTCGCGGAGATGGGCGGCAAGAACGCGATCATCGTCGACGCCGACGCCGACCTGGATGAGGCGGTCGTGGAAATCCTGCACTCGGCGTTCGGCTACCAAGGGCAGAAGTGCTCGGCTTGCTCTCGGCTGATCGTGCTGGAGTCGATCCACGACAAGCTGGTCGAGCGCCTCAAGGCAGCAGCCGACAGTCTCCACCTTGGCCCGTCCGAGGAGCCGCAGTCCTACATGGGCGCGGTGATCTCGGCGAGCGCGAAGGAGAAGATCGGCCAGTACATTCGGACGGGCAAGGACGAGGGCACGCTGGTGATCGAGAAGTATCCTGAGAAGCGCCAGGGACACGAGCCGGAGGGGCACTTCGTGCCGTTGACGATCTTCCAAGGCATCCGGCCGCGGCATCGCCTGGCGCAGGAGGAGATCTTCGGGCCCGTGCTCTCGATCATGAAAGTGAAGGATTTCGAGGAAGCACTTAGGGTGGCGAACGCCACCGAGTTCGCGTTGACCGGGGGCGTTTTCTCGCGGAGTCCGGAGAACATCGAGCAGGCGAAGAAGCGGTTTCGCGTGGGCAATCTCTACATCAACCGGGGCTGCACGGGTGCAATCGTCGGACGGCATCCCTTCGGCGGTTTCAAGATGTCGGGCGTGGGCTCGAAGGCGGGCGGCCCTGACTATTTGTTGCAGTTCATGATTCCCCGCAACGTGGTTGAGAACACGGTCCGACGCGGTTTTGCGCCGTCAGAGTAAGAGGCTGGTGCGGACGGGACCGGACCGAGAGTCTGGTCGCGGAGCTGAAAACCCACGAATCGGTTCCCGGCAAGCCTGGAGGGTTACGCCACAGGCGAAGAACTCGGCCGAACCTGCTATCATCTCCCCACTCCGCCTGTAAGCCTATGACCACACTGACGGTGCCGGTGACTCGGCTTCGGCCCGACGCAATCTTGCCCACAGCCGCCCACGGCCCTGAAGAGGACGCAGGGCTCGACCTCTTCGCCGTCGAGGAAGTCACACTGCCGAGTGGCGGCTGGGCCGGTGTCGGGACCGGGCTCGCCCTCGAGTTGCCCGCGGGTTACGAGGGTCAAGTCCGGCCACGCAGCGGACTCGCCCGGAAGTTCGGCATAACGTTACTCAACAGTCCGGGCACGATCGACCCGGGCTACCGCGGCGAAGTTCGGGTGCTGATGATCAACCACGGTCCCGAGGACTACACGGTCCGTGCCGGAGACCGCATCGCGCAACTCATCATCGGGAGCTACGCGGCGGTCGAGTGGGCCGTGGAGGAACCATTGGCCGTGTCGCAGCGTGGCCCGGACGGCTTCGGCTCGACCGGCGCATGAGCCGTCGGCCCGGCTGCAATCGCGCCAACCGCTAGAGTGGCATTCCTCGTTCGGGCACGGTAGACTAAGGGCTAGAACCCCCTGTGGCATCGAAGTCGGCTTGCGGCGCGTCGCGTTGCCCCGTCGTTTGCGCCCGCCTTTTTTTGTTACGGTCGTGTTGCCCGTGAGGCTCGCGGGCTCTCGCGTTGACCGGACGGCGGGTGCGTCGGTGAGGTTCCAGTTGTTGCCGGAATCCGCTGCTTGGTGGACTGGGTGCTGCGCGTTCGGAGACCAACCTGACTGCGCCGCGCCCGGATTGCCCGGTGCTGACAAGAGAGAGGGAATCGCTCATGGCCAGCCGATCAAACACCGCTTTTCAAAAGAGACTCAAGGAACTCGCCCGTCAGGAAAAACAGCGCGAGAAAGCCGAAAAGCGAACGCAGCGCAGGAGCGAGAAGCAGGGGAAAGAGAAAGACGCCAACGACGATATCGCCTGGCTCGATGAAGACGGCAATGTCATCATCCAGTAGCTGAGACCCACTCTCCTCCCTCCGGCCAAGAGTCTCCCCATCGGTCGCGAGGCAAGGTTCAGATCTCCGGGTCCCCCGACAAGTCGATACCCAACTGCTCTAGCTTTCGGTGGAACCCCTCCGCCGTATTGAGCGTGTGAAGAAAGCCGCCATCCGGCTTTCGATACGAGATCAAACCACCTTCTTCGAACGGCGTGACGACCACTGGGTCGGGCGCCTGGGTTTGGAACTCCCGGCTGCCAGTCGTGTCGACCGCCAGATCGTTAGGCGGACCCGCAAACTCCCTCGGCGACAAGACGAACCGGTCGGGGCAATTGGGGATCGGCCGCCATGGCCAACGCGTGAATAAGTCGGCAAAGCTCACGCCGGTTGAAGACACCAAAGGGACGGTTGCGGGTTGCTTGCTCGCCGCTGCATACGGTGGGCCGTCTCGATCGACGGCCTTTCTCTCAACAGGCTAACGCATCCTGGAAGCACATTGATGGTGTAAACTGGCTGCAAGCCGATGTCGTGCAAAAAGAGTCGCTGTACCCGGCGTTGCTTGCTCCTGCTGCTTGGATGCAGCGTTTTTCTCAGTGCGCCGTTGAAGGCCGAATTCGATCTCGGATTCCAGGTCATGGGGCGCTGGGACACCGGGGCGCAAGCCGGGGCCGCTGATCTCAAGAACGTCGCACTCCTCACGAAAGGCGGTTGGACCGCCGTCGTGCTGCCGTGGCCCGCCGATGACGCAGCCCGTGCGTTTGCCGATGCCTGCGACAAGGCGGGGATTACGCCGATCGCCGAATTGGGCGTTATGGAAAGTGCGCAGCAGGCGCTTAAGACGGCCGACGCGGCCCGCGCGGCCGGCTTTGCCGCGATCGCCCTCGACGCCGCCGGGGCCTTCGACAAGCCCGAGGCACTCCGCGGCTTTGTCAAAGAACTCCGAGGGTATGACGCCCTGGTGTTCCTCACCCGCGATCAGATCGGCTGGGATGTGCCCGGCGCCCATCTCATCCTCAAGGCTGGCTTGTGGCCGGGCGTTCGGAGTCCTCCGAACGTCGAAGGACGGGGCATCGAGGTCGCCACCGCCAGCCGCGAGCCCTGGGTCGATTCCAACTCGTATCTGCTTGGCTATTTGCGGGGCATGTTCCCCGACCGTCCGGCGGCGCTCTCTTACCGCGCGGATGCGGCGGCCGGTATCTCCGGCGGTCGCGCCGTGCCGTACGAGTCGCTGGAAGTCGCCTTGGTGGAGGCCAAGCTGGCGGGCGGGAACGTGATTCTCTCGGTCGAGGACGACTACCGCCGGGCGCTTCTTTCCGGCGATGCGGAGGCCATGGCCGCCTGGGAGTCTCTTGGGAAGACGGCTCGCTTTCTACGGCAGAACCAGGATGCGCTGGAACGCCCGAACCGCTCCCGGATCACGGTTTCGGCCGGCACGCCCGCCGAATCGGGCGAGATTCTCAATCTGTTATACCGTCGCAATCTGTTCCCACTCGTCTATCCCGTCGGGGGCCTGCCCGTGCTCGATTCGAGCCGCTTCCGAGCGCTGGTCGCGGCCAACATCGCGGCACCGGGCCGGGCGGAGCTTCGCCGCATGGAAGGGTACGTCCGCGCCGGGGGCCTGCTCGTCACGGCTCCCGCCGACCGAACTACGCCTGCCTGGTGGCTTTTCGAGGGCGTGGAGAAGACGAGCGCGGACCGAGATCGCGACCAGTACTTGTTCGGCAGTGGCCGCATCGTCGCCTACCACGATCCAATCCTCGATCCCAGCGAGTTCGCCCTCGACGTCATCGACCTGGTCGGCGTGAGAGTGCGGGATCTGCGGCTGTGGAATGCTCCGGCGGTGGTCGGCCTGGCCGTGCAGCATACTCGCTCTTCGGCGCAGGTTCACCTGATCAACTACGATACACCGCTCGAACAGGGCTTTCCCGCCCGCGTCGACGGCGTCTTTCGCAGCGCCACCCTTCTGGATGCGACGGGAGAGACGCGCCCGCTGAAAGCCGTGAAGCGCGGCGAGATGACGGAGGTCTGGATCGACCGCCTGGGCCGGCTGGCCATCATCGATCTGCACTGACCCGACAGTCTTAGCAGAATGATGTCATACAGAGGGAAGTTATATTGCTATGATATGTGATAGAATAATGACAGTATTATGTCAGGATCGAGACAACAGGATATTGACTTGAGGGTCAACGACTGATAGACTCAGACCAATCTCGAAGAGGTAATCTATTCCGGTAACCGTTTTCCCGCTCGGAGGAACTGAATGCCAGTGGAGCCGATGCCGTACATCGATCCCAGTGTAGAACATGTCGGCGTAAGCCGATTGCGCAAGTTGAACGCCACTAACCTGCGCGAATCTCAGAAGACGCTTGTCATTCAAGAGAACGACCGGCCGCTCGCCGTTTTGTTGACCTATGAGCAGTTTTTGTACATGCAGCAGAAGATTGAGCAGCTACTTGAAACACTTGATCTCATGTCTGATGAGAACGAGCGAGAGTTGTTGATGCAGGGCCTTGATGACCTGAGGTCGAGTCGGACAAGAAGATTTTCCGAGATTCGGCAATCGCTTGACAGCGAGGTTGGCGGTTAAGTGGCCGTATGGCTGATGAACATACGGTCGAGCTAACGCCGACTGCGGAGAAGGTCTACCATCGTGCCTTCGATGAGGCCCAGCAGTGTGTTGCGCGAGGTGATGCCACCAACGCCAAAGTCAAGCACTTCCGCATCATCCAGGAGGCACTGGAAAAGGTAATCCCGAACGACCCATTCAATCCCAAGCGAGCACTCTCTGGTAGCTTATCGAACATCTTCCGCGTCAAGAAGGGTCGGACCAGAATCTGCTACGTAGGCTCTTCTCAGAAGAAGAAGATCGTTGTACTCTACATCGCGGACACCCCACGAAAAGCGGGTGACCGCAATGATCCTTACGCAGTCCTGGGCAGGGTGCTCAGATCGGGAGACCTTGATTCCTTCTTCGACACTTTGGGGATACCGACGCCCAAGGCGCATACCGCTACCGCGTCGACTCAAGCTCCGTCGATTCAGTAGTTGACCAACGATCAGGGTTAATCGACCGGCCAGCGGTTCCGCATCCACATTTCTTGAGGGTCGGAAACATTTGATTTAGCAAGTGTTTTCGCTCGTCCTCCAGGTCCGAGCAGATTCGCATTCCCCCGGCGGACTTGACCCATGTGTTATTCTGATATATATTAATTATACCAGTCATGAAGGCGGCCCCCACTCGCTCTCATCTCTCGGATGCCGAACGTAGGCTCCGCTCCCGCATCGCGCAGCTCGTCCATGGTCGCTGGTTGCTGCACGGCACGCTGGCGCCCCGCCAACGCACCTGCGGCAAGCCCACCTGTCGCTGTGCTCGCGGTCAGCTTCACGCCTCGTTGTATTTGGTGCGGAATCGCCAAGGGCAACTGCAGCAGCTGTTTGTGCCCCGCCACTGGGAGGCCCGCGTCCGCCAGGCCGTGGCCGCCTACCAGCAACTCCAACGGCTCCTCGACGAGGTCTCCGAGCGTGAATGGAAGCGGCTCCGAAGCCGCCGGGAGGAATGACGTTCTTCGACGCCTGCTGCACTACGCCGAGAAGGTCTACGGTCTGCGGGACTCGCTGCTGGCCGCCGTCGGCGACACCAGGCCGCGGCCGCGCATCCCGACGCGGGTGGTGCTGCAGTCGGTGCTGGTGCTGTTCTGGACACGGCTGGGCAGCCTCAACGCGTTAGAGACGCTAGCGCCCGCACCGTTTTGGAAACAGTGGTTGGGCCGCGAGATGCCCAGCGCCGACACCCTCGGGCGCGTCTACAGCCGGCTCGATGCCGCCGCGGTGCGGGCAGCGATTCATCACGTCTACGAACGGCTCAAGCGCAACAAGGCCCTGCCCGGGATCGGCGGGCTGGGCGTGGCCGTGCTCGACGGCCATGAGTCTCACGCCAGCTACCGCCGTTGCTGTCGAGGATGCTTGAAGCGCACCGTGCAGCGCCGCGATGGCCAGCAGATGCAATACTACCATCGCCAAGTCACACTGCTGTTGCTCTCCGATGCGCCCCCCGGCTCCGAACCGCTGCGACTGTTGCTCGACGCCGAGCTGCAACGGCCCGGCGAGGACGAGATGGCCGCGGCGCACCGTTTGCTGGCGCGAGTTCTCGAGACCTATCCGCGAGCCTTTGACGTCGTGTTGGCCGATGCTCTCTACGCCACCGCCCCGTTTATCAACTTCTTATTGGGGCATGGCAAAGACGCCGTGATCGTGCTCAAGGACGAGCGCCGCAACCTCTATCAAGACGTCCAAGGGCTGTGGCCGACCACGGCGCCCCAACGCGGCGACTATCAAGGTCGCGATTGCCAGTGGTGGGATCACGAGGGCCTGGTGTCGTGGCCGCAGGTGCAGCAGCCGCTGCGGGTGGTTCGTTCCGTCGAGAGCTGGCAGCAGTATTCGCAACTCGACTCCCAACCGCATCCGCATCACAGCGAGTGGGTGTGGGTGACGACCCTTTCCTCACTGCAGGTTCGGACCGCGCGGGTGGTAAGGTTGGGCCATCAACGCTGGGACATCGAGAATCAGGGTTTCAACGAGTTAGTCAACGGCTGGCACGCCGACCACGTATATAAGCACGACCCCGCGGCGATCGAGAACTTTCTGTTGACGGTGTTTCTGGCTTTTAATCTCTTCCACGTTTTTGTTGCGCGCAATCTCAAGGCATCGCTGCGGCGCAGCAAGCCGCGAGTCTTTTGGGCGCGCGCGATGGCGGCTGATCTGTATCAGGCGGCGGCTTGCCCGTACGGCTCGGGGCCCTCGCCATAGCGAGCGGGTGGTTTTCTTTCTCCCTGCCATCCTGCGCTGCCACCACGCCGCCGAGCGGCAGCCGAGCGTAGCGGTGTCTTCCGCGGCCGACTTCGGGCCCCGCCGAGGCCCTCGTCCGGCTGCGAATCTGCTCGCCCCGCTCGCCCCGCACCTAACTCGCTCGTTCCCCAATCACTTCCCGGCTCTCGCCCGACCGCGTTGCGGAATCGCTGTCGACCGGCAAACCCACTGTTGTAGCCCAATCAAAATGGACTGGACCCCTACGGCGAGGCCAAGAAATTAGGGACGGGTTGCAGTTGACTGAAAAAGCATAGCGAATCCAGCCCAATGGGGGCATGATCAAGTTAGCCGGGGAAGCGGAGACGGGCTCTGCTGGAGAGCAACCCGCCAAGGAATACCCGGCCGCAGACTCATCGAAACGATGAGGGCGGGGTGTGCGCCTACTCAGGCCGCATCCCGCCTTGTGCTGCGCCATCGGATCGATAGATCTGCTCATGCCTTACGAAAACTCAGGCGGCGTCAGCCGCCTCTTCCCACAGCCGCTCATACTCTTGCGGCGGCCGGTAGCCCAGCGACGAATGCAATCGTGTGCGATTGTATTCCTGCTCAATATAAGCCCCGATCGCGGCCTGCGCCTGGGCCAAACTTTCATACTCGTTGCAGTTGACTTCCTCGCTTTTCAAAGTCTTGAAAAAGCTTTCCACGTACGCGTTGTCCTGCGGGCAGCCTTTGCGGCTCATCGATATCCTCGCGCCCGCTTGCCGCAGTGTGGCCACATAAGCTTCCGCAGCGTACTGCGAACCTTGATCGGAATGATGAATCCAACCCGGCGCCGGACGCCGGCTGCTCAACGCTTGGTGCAGCGCCGCCAGCGGCAATTCGGTTTTCAGGTTCGGACCCACGGCCCAACCCACCACGCGCCGCGAATACACGTCCAACACCACCGCCACATAGACGAAGTGGTTTCCCAATCGCACGTAGCTGAGATCCGAGCCCCACAGCTTGTTGGGACCCGTGGGTTGGACCTCGCGCGTCAGGTTCTCGTAACACCGCAACGAGTGCTTCGAATCGGTCGTTTGCGGAACGGTGCGGCGACGTCGCCGCAAGAGATTCTCTTCGCGCATCACCCGCTGCACGCGCTTGCGATTGACCAGTAGCTTTTGACGGCGCACCTGTTGGGTCGTCCGCCGGGTGCCGTAGGCCGGATGGTCCAAGGCGGCCTGGACAATGGCCTGCCGCAGTTCCCCGACCGGCTCGCGGTCGGGTTTGCCCTGGCGGTAGAGGCTGGCTCGCGCCAGCCCGCTCAAGCGGCACAAATCGCGTGCGCTCATGTTGCCTTGCCGCCTTGCGGCTCGTACTTCGTTAGCGACGCGCCGGTTCCACTGACGATGCTCGGCCGGCGCAGATCCTCGCCACGCCGCAAGGCTGCGGACAAAAAATCAATCTCCATGGCCTGGCGGCCGACTTTGCGTTCCAGCTCCGCGAGACGGGCCTGGGCTTCGCGGCCGGGCTCGACGCGGGCGCTGCCGCCCGGACGCCGTCCAGCGCCGGGAAAAGCTCCCTCGACGCCGTAGCGCTCGACTTGTGCCAGCCAGTCGTAGAGCTTTTCGCGCTTCACCTCGAGCTCGCGTGCTAGAGCCGAGCCCGACTCGCCGGCTTCGAGCCGCCGGACGGCCGCCAGCTTGAACTCCTTCGTGAATCGTCTTCGAGACAATTGAACCTCCTTCCCGTTCCCTGGTTCATTGTCCCTTCTTTCCTGGTCTCGCTTTTCGGGTCCATTCCAAAATGTCCCCTTTTGCGCCCAATAGAAATGTCCCCTCTGGATCAGGTTCGTGGTCGGCCCCTTCGCCTAGCAGGCTGATGATGGCGACGCCGAGGGACCCATCAAGGGTCTGCGAAGCCAAGCCCTATGGGCCCGCCCTTGACTGCTCTCTCGCCGTCGCGAAAACAGCACTCTGCTCAACAAGGCGAAGGGGCTCAAGAGCGTACGGCAAAAGGGGACATCTCTACTGGGCTACAGAGGGGGACATTTCTATCGGGCTACGACACAGACCGGCAAACCCACTGTTGAAGCCCAATGATAATGTCCCCTTGAGCGCCCAATAGAAATGTCCCCTACTCTGAGGCTCCGAAGGAGGAGCCGAGAGTGGGAAGGACATGGATGAGTGCCAAGGAGTTGAGGCGCGGCGAAGTGCTGAGCCGAGTGAAACGAGGGGAACTGAAGTTGACCGAAGCCGCCGAGCTGCTGGAGGTCAGCTACCGCCATGCGAAGCGTCTGAAGAAGCGTTACCGTGCGGGCGGGGCCAAGGCTTTGGTGCACGGTAACGTCGGCCGTGCTTCGAACCGAGCCGATCAGAAGCGACGCCAGCAGGTTCTCGAGTTGGTGCGCGAGAACTATGCGGGCGAGGGGCACGAGCGCTTCGGGCCGACGCTGGCGTCGGAACATCTGGCAGCCGACCACGGCCTGGAAGTGCCGCGCGAAACACTGCGGCGCTGGATGCTCGCCGCGGGTCTGTGGAGCCGCCGTCGCAAGCGCCAACCGCATCGCACCCGGCGCCAACGCAAAGCGCACTTCGGCGAGCTGATTCAACTCGACGGTTCGCACCACCACTGGCTGGAAGAACGCGGCCCGAAAGCCTGTCTGATGAACTTCGTCGATGACGCGACCGGTGTGGCGCTGTGCCGTTTCTCGGACCAGGAAACGACCTGGGCCGCGGCCGATCTGCTCGCAGCCTGGGTACGTCAACACGGCGTTCCCAAGGCGTTGTACTGCGACTGGAAAAACGTCTACCAGCGCCAGCCGACGTCGCGGGAAGCGCTGGCAGGCATCAAGCCCGAGACGCAGTTCGGGCGCATGTGTGCCAAGCTCGGCATTACGATCATGGCGGCTTCCTCGCCGCAAGCCAAGGGCCGAGTGGAGCGCCATCACGGCACGCACCAAGACCGCCTGATCAAGAAGATGCGGCTGCGCGGGATCGTCGAGTACGAGGCGGCGAACCGTTATCTCGACGAGGAGTACCTGGCCGAGCACAACGAGCGCTTCGCCTGTGAGCCGGCGGCGGCAGCGGACTTTCACCAGGCGCTCCCCCGCGGCACCGAGCTGCGAGGGGTGTTCTGTTGCGAGTACGAACGGGTGGTGAGCAACGACCGGGTGGTGCGTTTCGAGAATCGTTGTTTGCAGTTGAAGCCGAAACGCAACCAGGGCGTGGGGGCGGGGGCACGGGTGACGGTCCAACAGTGGCGCGATGAGAGCTTGCAGGTGAGGTTTGACGGGCACGAGATCGAGCACGACGTGATCGCCACGCCGACGCCACAGCTGCGGACGAAGCCAGCACCACAGCAGCGTCCGGGGGGCGGGCGCAAGCCGGCGGCGGACCACCCCTGGCGGCGAGCTGTGTTACGGAAAAAACGGGCTGCGAATACATAAGAGGGCTGTGGAAATGCCGGGTCGGATGGAAAGCGTGGAAAATCTATCGAGGCAGCAGTACCGGGTTCGAGGAGCGGTGGATGGTTTTCCACCCTTCCCACCGCCCCTTGGAAATCGCTACGCGATTCCCACAGTTCCACAGCCCCGACGACGACGATATCTCTCCTACGAACAAGAAACACAAGGGGACACTTCTATCGAGCTACCGAGGGGGACATTTCTATTGGGCGTTGACAAGACCGGCAAACCCACTTGCGATTCGGCTCGGAGTGTGGTAAACTAATTGGCCAGGGAGGCATTTATGTCTGCGAGAACCAAAACCTTGTGGATTAGCGTGAGTCTGCTGATGGCGGCTCTTTTCTGGGGGTGCTCGGGAGGCCCGTCAGGACCTGCCACCGGAACGCCGGAATGGTACTGGCAAGCCGCGGCAGAAAACTTCGGCAACGGCGACCTAGCGAAAACCGAGGAGCACCTCAGCAATCTCGTCAAGTCGGAGAGCGAGTGGCAAAAGCGCGGCGCTGCATGGCGGCTCGTCGTGCTAAGCGGCCTGGCTCGCGGCTACATGGACCTGGGTGACGCCTACACCGATGGCGCGAAAAACAACGAGGGGAAGGCCGCCCAGTTTCGAAACCCGATTCAGCAGTATCAGCGGTACGCGCGCCAGTTCGCCATCGCCTTGGCCGAGTCGGTCGGGCCGTTCCAGAAGTCGATCGCCTCGGACGCCACGGTGACCCTCGACTTCTCCTTCCCTGGCGGGAGCGCCAATGAATCGGCGGTTCTGGCCCGTGTCAGCGGCGGAACCTTCCCCACGGAGGCTCCACGCGCCGAGGCCGAAGACGAAACCCTCATGCGCGGCGTTCTTCTTCAAGCGACCCTGCTATCGGTGTCCGGCGACGACGTCAGCAAGGCGCGCGCGGCATTCGAGGGCGGCGCGGCCGAGGTGCCGCGTCAAGTGTTCCTGGCCGGGCTCGGCAGGACGCTCTATTCGACGTCGGAGGTGTTCGACCGCTTGCATCTCAATCAGCCTGACATCCTCACGGTCCTCGTCCAACGATCCGAGCAGTGCCTCGAACTGGCTCTTGACACCGAGGACGAGGAGATCAAGAAGATCGTCGAATCAGCGAAAGAAGAGATCGCCGAGGAGGAGAAAGAGCGCGATAAGATCGAACGTCGCTTCAGACGAACCGGTAGGTGACCGACCGTTTTGCCGCGTGTTCATGGAGGGTGAATCTGGGCTGAGCGAAGCGAGTCGGCGGCCCGCCGGCCCCGTGCATCGAGCGAACAGGCGACCTGACGCCCAAGTGACTCCTCCATCCCTCGTCTTGGGAGCCTCATTCAACGCGCCCGGCGAACTCGCATCGCCACGAACACGATGCAGACGGTACTCTTCCGGATCGGTCACATTGAAGTTCACGCCGAGTGGAACGATTCCGAGACCGCCCGGCTCATCTACGAAGCGCTCCCGCTTGACGCCCGCGGCAACTACTGGGGCGGTGAGATCTACTTCGAGATTCCGGTAGAAGCGCCCTGTGAAGATGGCGCCCGCGATGTCGTGGAGCCGGGAACGGTGGCCTACTGGCCGGCCGGGAACTGCCTGTGCATCTTCTGGGGGCCCACGCCGGCCAGTCACGGCGAAGAGTGTCGCGCGGCCAGTGACGTGAACATCGTCGGCAGCGTGCACTAGGGCAAAGGCGATGGACAAGCACTCTTTCAAACGTAGGTTGCAATGATGAAACACCTATTGGCCCTGTTATTAGTCTCACTAAGTTTCAACGCTCAGACTCAGACCACTGAAATACGGGGTCGAGTCTTCGAGGATCGCAATGGTAATACGCTGTTGGACCAGGAAGAGGAGGGTATTCCAAATGTTTCAGTATCAGACCAAGTAAGCACAACTCTTACCGATCAAAATGGACAGTTCTCATTGACAACGGGAGATGACTTTCCATATGTGTTCATCAGCCAACCTTCCGGCTATGCAGGCACCTGGTATTACCAGAAGGCCTCCGAAGTAAATTTTCCCCTTCAACAAAGCGACCCTCAGCAGCACTTTATTGAGTGCCGCATAATATACCGTCAATCAAAACAAAGAGAGGACTGCTTCCAGAAGGCCGTGATCAAGCGCGGTTTGCGGCGCATGCGGCGCAGCGCTTTGCGAGCGCGCTCGCTCAGCTCCCCGTAGTCCTTGGGGCAGACGTTCGGCAGCTCGTGCTGCTTCCAGTAGGCCCAGATGTATTCCACCGGATTCAACTCCGGCGCATAGGGCGGCAAGGACTCCGTTGCGATGTGCCCGGCGGAGAGTTCGATGAACTCTTGCACCAGGCGGCTGCGGTGCGCCGACAGCCGGTCCCAGACGATCAGCAGCGGGCGATCGATAGGACGTACCCACGCCTTGAGAAAGTCGATCACTTCGAGTTCGCCGATCGCGCCGGGATACAGCCGGCAGTAGAAGTTGCGCAGCGTTAGCCCTGCCGAGACGGACAGTTTCTCCCCGTTGAAGTTGAACTGCAGCACCGGCGTCTGGCCGCGCGGCGCCCAGGTACTGCAACGATGCGGCTTCTGACTCCATCCGCTTTCGTCGATGAAGACGAGCGTGCGGCCTTCGTTGTGGGCTTTTTTTTGTGGCGGGCCAGGTCTTGCGCCTGCAGGCGCGGATCCGCTCTTCGTTGCGCTCGCGCGCCTTGCCGACCAGGCGTTGCGGGCTCCACTCGAGTGCCCGCAGGATCTTCCAGACGTGGCCTTCGTGGTATGCGACCCCGCACTCGTCGGCGATCAGGCGAGCCACCCGCGGGCAGGTCCACAGGGGCGTCGGGAAGCGGTGAGCTTCGGGGCCTTCGAGCAACAGCGACATCAGGCGTTGGCGCGGCGCGGCGTCGAGCAGCGGCTTGCGTCCGGCGCGTCCGGCGCGGCGCAGCCCGGCCGCACCCTGCCCGAGGTATTGCCGCCGCCATTCACTGACGGTTGGACGAGCGACTTTGAGCCGCCGCGCCGTCTCGGACTGCTTGTGTCCTTGGTCGAGCAGCCGCATCGCTTCGAAACGGCGCTTCTCGAGCGCCTGGAAATCCCGCTTCACACCTCTTGGGTTGCCCATACATATATAGATGCTCCCGCGAACCCAAAAGTGTCATAATATTATGCGACACTTAATAGGTTCATTCACGCCTCGGATACCCACGTCGAGTCCCTTGTTCTTCCGCGTATGAATCGATTCCGGGAAGTGGCGGATTCTGTAGGAGCAGCGTTTATTATCATTACAGGCGACTTGATCAAGGATGCACTTAGGGTTGATGAGGACACGGCCAGAAAGTACTATGAACTATATTTAACTGAAGCTGGGTATCCACTTGACTCAGGTGACCCCAAGATGTAGTGTAGGGCCTGGTGGAGGATTACCCGCGCGACCAACTCGAATTCGAGTCTCGCTTTGCGAGCGAGGAGGCTTGCCGCGACTATCTGTTCGCCTTGCGCTGGCCAGAGGGTTTCCGCTGTCCAAGGTGTGGGCATGAGCGCGCTTGGCCGGTGCGCAAAGTGTGGTTCGAATGCGCTCGCTGCGGGCGGCAAACCTCCGTCACCGCCGGCACGATCTTTCAAGACACACGCAAGCCGCTGCGGCTGTGGTTCCGGGCGATGTGGACCATCACCACGCAGAAGAATGGGGCCAGCGCCCTGGGTCTACAGCGCGTTCTGGGACTGGGCAGTTACCAAACCGCCTGGCCTTGGATGCACAAGCTGAGGCGAGCGATGGTGCGCCCGGGGCGGGAGCGATTGACGGGCCTCGTCGAGGTCGATGAGACCTACTGGGGCGCTGAAGAAGAAGGGGTAATCGGCCGGCAGACCGAACGTAAAGCGTTGATTGCAGTCGCCGCGGAAGAGAGAGGCACCGGGCTGGGGCGCATCCGCATGCAGCGCGTTCAGAACGCCTCGGCGGCCAGTTTGATGCCCTTCGTCGAGGAGTCGGTCGAGCCGGGCAGCGTGGTTGTTACCGACAACTGGTCGGGCTACGATCCGCTCAAGAAGAAGGACTACCAGCGTCGTATCATCTCGATTAACAACCGCCGCGAGCAGGCCTCGCAGCTACTGCCGAGGGTGCACTTGGCGATCTCGCTACTCAAGCGCTGGATGCTGGGCACGCATCAGGGGGCGGTCAGCCACGAGCATCTGGACTACTATCTCGACGAGTTCGTGTTCCGCTTCAATCGGCGCAGATCACGCAGTCGGGGCAAGCTCTTCTACCGCCTTGTGCAGCAGGCCATGGCGGTGGAGCCGACGCCGTACCGCTCGATCGTCGCCGATTGGGACGCTAAGACGCTGTGAGCCCAACTACAAGATGTTGGGGTCACCTGAGTCAAGTGGATACCCGGCTAACTGAAATCAATAAGTTCACAACTCCCGTCTATAGTGCAGTTGGCAATCATGACATTTTTGGTATCGAGAGGGATAAGTCGCTGGTCAGTACGGAGCATCAATTGTATGGGAAAAAGTTGTACCGGCGCTATCTCGGCCCAAACTATTACTCCTTCAATTACGGTGGGCTTCACTTTGTCGCCTTGGACAGTGTGGACTATCAGAATCTGTATTACTTCGGTGGGGGGGATTCCCTCCAGCTCAAATGGCTGAAAGCAGACTTTGAATACCTTCCCTCAACTACTCCTGTTGTAACATTTAATCATATACCGTTTGTGTCGCCGGAGTTTTCCTTTCAGCGTTTTGATAGTCATGCCTTCTACGGACCGATGCTGCTTGACCAGAATGGTAAGCTCGAGCACCGGCATATCGTTTATAATTATCAGGAGGTAAAAGAGCTAATTAGCGACCACTCATATCCACTTGCTCTGGCTGGCCACTACCATGCTGCGCAAGAAGGTTTTATAACTGGTGATGAGACGATCTTCGCGCAAACCTCTGCTATTACGGGGCCTGATCAATCTGAATACAACGGGTTTACGGTACGCTCGGGCTTTACGCTATATGAAGTGAAAAATTGGGAAGTCGTATCTAGTAAATTTATTCCTTTGAACTTCCCGTGACAGCCGAAGTCCTCTCGGCAGTACATGCAAACAGCATGGTGCATCGAGACATCAAGCCGGCCAATATCCTTTACAACCTTTCCCACGAAGTTCCACGCTCTTGCTATGACACTGTTCATGACAAGCTACGGCCACAGTCGCGCACCCTAGTCACAGCAGCACTTCGGTTCTCAGGCAAGGAAAGACCATTACCATCCGTGTAGTCCTCATCGCTGAGGCGTCCTCTGACGGTGAAGGTGCCACCGCTTCTAGACAGCTTCCCACGTAGTTCATCGACGGACTCAGGTACGATGACACTTACACAAAACTCTCCGCTGTCTTTGATCTCGTTGAAGATGAGCATCGTGCCCATCTCCGTTGCCCCCACATGTACTGCGGCGTCCCCATACGAGACAATGGTTATTTCGTCTAAAGGTCGTTCGTGGAGCCTCTTTGGCAACCATCACCGATAGGGCAGTACTGCGACCTAAGTCGCTCAAAAAAAGAAGGTTTGAGGCACTCGGACGGAAAGATATTGGTAAATCAGGTTCGCATGAGAAATCTGCCGCCTCTCCTTCTAACTTGTTCCAACAAAGGGACTTTAGGTCGAATTGAGGCCGAAGGCCATGGCGGTTCACAGATTCTCAAAAACAGTGGGGCGCAGCCCACGATTCCGCCGGTTCCGGCCGGTTCCCCCGCAGCCGCGCCGCACCGAGGGTGCTGGACAGGGCACCCAGCATGACCCCGAGCCTGTGTTCAACACCAGTTGTGGCCGAAGGCCACACTCCGTCACAGCTTTTTGAGAATAGTTTTCCCCATCCTTTCAACCACTTACCTCTCCAGATGCCCGCCGGCCCCGGTTTCGACCTTTACACTGGAAGCGAAGAAAGAGAACGGGCGATCCGCCGCCCCATACAACAGCCGGTGAAACACACCATTCCAAAACTCTGGTCACCGATCCGCGCCGGTGTCGTGGGAGACGCATGAATCAAGAATCCCCAGAAGCTCCGATGGAGAAGGGCCATAGGTGGCCAAAGGTGGCCAAGAGCGGCCCCGCGGGACCGCTGCTTGATGGATAGAAATGACCGCCGTCAACAGAAACAGAGCCGAGGATGTCAATCCTCGGGCCCGAGGGCTCACGCCCGTCGCCTCCGTCTTACGGTCACCGCTCGGTTTCGGTCCGAATGCGGTGCTTCTGTTAGAATTGGCACTTCATTTCGACAGGAGATGCTCTGATGAAAGCCGTACGCGTGCACGAACATGGGGGCCCCGAGGTACTCCGCTACGAGGATGTGCCCGACCCCGTTCCCGAACCTAATCAGGCCATCGTCAAGATCGATGTCGCCGGCATCAATTTCATCGACATCTATTTCCGGACGGGCCTGTACAAGACCGACCTTCCCTTCACCGATGGACAGGAGGCTGCGGGCGTGGTCAGCGCGGTCGGGTCCGAAGTCAGCGGTCTCGCACCGGGAGACCGGGTGGCGTACTGCGGGGTGCTGGGTGGTTACGCCGAGTATTCCGCCGTGCCGGCGAATCGTTTGGTGAAGATCCCCGACGGCGTCGACGCTCCCACGGCCGCGGCGCTGATGGTGCAGGGGATGACTGTGCACTATCTGACCCACTCGACGTTTCCGTTGCAGCCGGGCCATACGGCGCTGGTGCACGCCGCGGCGGGCGGGGTTGGCTTGGTGCTGGTGCAGGTGGCGAAGATGCGCGGCGCGCGCGTGATCGGGACTTGCTCCACCGAGGAAAAGGCCGCGCTGGTGCGCGGGGCCGGTGCCGACGAGGCGATCCTTTACACGGAGCAGGACTTTCAAGCTGAAGTGCAACGGCTCACCGATGGCGCCGGTGTCGACGTGGTCTACGACTCGGTGGGCAAGGCTACCTGGGAAGGCAGTATGAACTCGCTCAAGCCGCGAGGAATGATGGTGTTCTTCGGCAACGCCAGCGGGCCGGTCCCCGCCATCGAGCCGCTCAAGCTGACTCAGAAGGGCTCGCTGTTCATGACGCGTCCCAGCTTGGTCAACCATGTCGCGACCCGGGAAGATCTGGAGCAGCGCTCGTCCGACCTGTTTGGCTGGGTCGCCGATGGGAAGTTGAAGGTCCGCATCGGTGAGACCTTTCCGCTCGCCGATGCCGCGAAAGCGCAAGAGAAGCTGGCGGGCCGGCTTACGACGGGTAAGTTGCTGCTGGCGCCGTGAGGCGGCAGCGGGCGGGCGCAGGGGCCCGCCCCTACAGATTTTGGGGGTGAAAAACGCCGGGGTAGCCCGGGCTAGCCGCGCCACGACCGTCCCCGTGCGCCCTCGCTGTAAGATATACATAGCGTTCGTGGTCCGGCAAGCGGACCTCGGGGAGGGAGTACCGTGAAACGTAACACCATCTACCTTCTGATCGCGGCCATTGGGGCCGTATGTTTCTTGCTTCCGAGCAGCACGCCGGCGGCGCCTCCCGAACCTGCCGCCGCACGCGTCGACTTCAACCGCGACGTCCGCCCGGTGCTCTCGGACAACTGCTTCGCCTGTCACGGGCCGGACGAAAACCAGCGCCAGGCCGGGCTCCGGCTCGACACAAAAGAAGGCGCGTTTGCTGACCGAGGCGGCTACCAGGTGATCGTCCCCGGCAAGGCGGCGGACAGCCGCTTGTTCCAGCGTGTCAGCCATGAGCAAGAGGTGGCGCGCATGCCGCCTCCGCAGTTTGAAAAGAAACCTGGGCCCGAGCAGATCGACACCATCCGGCGCTGGATCGACCAGGGGGCCGAATGGCAGGAGCATTGGGCCTACGTCGCGCCTGCGCGGCCGGATCCTCCACAGGTTCAGAACGAGACCTGGGCACGCAACCCGATCGACCGCTTCGTCCTCAAGCGGCTCGAGCGCGAGGGTTTGCAGCCGTCAGCGGAAGCCGCCAAAGCAACGCTGCTGCGCCGAGTCACCTTCGACCTCACCGGGCTCCCACCGACCCCCGAAGAAGTCGACGCGTTTCTCAACGACGACGCGCCGGACGCGTACGAGAAGCGGGTCGATCAACTGTTGCAATCACCTCACTACGGCGAGCGCATGGCGATGAAGTGGCTCGACCAAGCCCGCTATGCCGACACGCATGGCTACCACATTGATTCGCACCGCGACATGTGGCATTGGCGCGACTGGGTCATCAACGCCTTCAACAGCAACATGCCGTTTGACCGTTTCACGATCGAGCAACTGGCCGGCGACTTGTTGCCGAACCCGACCCGCGAGCAGTTGGTTGCCACCGGCTTCAACCGCAATCACATGATCAACTACGAGGGCGGCGCGATCCCCGAGGAGTACCACACCGAATACGTCATCGACCGCCTCGACACCACCGCCACCGTCTGGCTGAGCATGACCATGGGCTGCG
The DNA here is from genome assembly GCA_965261065.1 of Bryobacterales bacterium. Classification (GTDB taxonomy): domain Bacteria; phylum Acidobacteriota; class Terriglobia; order Bryobacterales; family UBA6623; genus JAKZVK01. Next base: position 4,323,987 of record OZ253444.1, read on the forward strand.
GCCGCTGCCACGATCACAAGTACGACCCCATCACGCAAAAGGACTTCTACCGCTTCTTCGCCTTCTTTAACAACATCCCCGAGAAGGGACTCGACGGACAGAGGGGCAATGCGCAGCCGCTGTTGCAGTTGCCGACGCCGTCGGAGGAAAGCCGGCTGAGCAAGGTCAAGCGCGAAATCGAATCCACCGAACGAAAGCTGCCTGACGATAAGATCGCCGAACTGTTGACGAAGTGGCAACCGGGGGCTCTTGACCTCATCCCTACTGCCTCCGGGACGGATCTGCTCGCCCACTACCCGTTCGAAGACGACTTCCAAGACGCCTCCGACGCCGGCCGCCACGCGAAGATCGCCGAGGGTTCGGTGACGTACAACGACGGCCAAGTGAACCGCGCCGTGCGATTCAGCGGAACGACTCACGCGGAGTTCGCCAACGAGGGAGCACTAGACGACGGCCCGTTCTCGCTCGCCCTCTGGATGAGCGCCCAGCGCAAGACTGAGAAGACGCTGATCCACAAGATGGCAGACAGCGACAGCCGCCGCGGCGTCGAACTCTACCTCGACCGCGCCTCGAAGCTCCCCGAACTCAAGCGCGGGCAGACGCTCTACATCCGGCTCGTCCACCAGTGGCCCGACAATGCGATCCGCGCGCAGAGCAAGCAAAAACTGGTGCTCGGCGAGTCGCAGCATGTCACGTTGAGTTACGACGGGTCCGGCAAGGCCAAGGGCCTCAAGCTCTATGTGGACGGCAAGCCCTGGGAGCTTCGCGTCACTCACGACAACCTCAGCGGCTCGTTCGCCAACGGCGCGGCGGTCGGCATCGGCGATCCCAAGGTCGGTCGGCCTTTCAAGGGCGACATCGACGACCTACGGATCTACGACCGTGTTGTGGACGCGAACGAAGCCCGGCAGTTGGCGGTGGACGAGCCCATCCGCGCGATCCTGGCCGAGCGTCTTGCCGACGATGCTTGCGCCGAGTACGGTTTCGTTGTGGAGAAGGACGAACCCGAAGACGTGCAGGTGACGCCGAAAAAGATCTCGAAGCAAGAGAGCCGTTGCCGTGGTCAGAACGACAAGCTGCGCCATTACTACCTTGGGCATTACGCTCCCAAACGCTATCGCAAGGCCTACGACCGGTTGCTTGCTCTGCGGGACCAAAAAAAGCAACTCGACTTCCTGATTCCAACGACCATGGTCATGAAGCAGATGTCCAAGCCCCGCATGACGCACGTGCTCGGACGCGGCGACTACCGCAACAAGCGCGATGCAGTCAGCGCCGGCGTGCCGGGTGTGCTGCCGCCGCTGCCGCCGGATGCGCCGCCGAACCGTCTGGGGCTGGCGAAGTGGCTGGTCGATCCGTCCAACCCGCTGACCGCGCGCGTCGCTGTGAATCGCTATTGGCAGATGTACTTCGGCACCGGCATCGTCAAGACGTCTGAGGACTTCGGCTCGCAAGGGGAGGCGCCTTCGCATCCCGCGTTGCTCGACTGGTTGGCGACGGAGTTCGTCGAGAGCGGCTGGGACGTCAAGGCCATGCAGCGGCAGATCGTGACGTCCACGACCTATCGGCAGTCGTCGCGCGTAACGCCCGAGCTACACGCGAAGGACAGCGAGAATCGCCTACTGGCGCGTGGCGCGCGTTTCCGGCTTGACGCCGAGGTCGTGCGCGACAACGCGCTGGCCGCCGCCGGCCTGCTGAACCGAGAGATTGGCGGAGCTTCGGTCTATCCTTACCAGCCGCCCGGGCTGTGGGAGGAGATGTCGTTCGGCGACCGCTTCACGGCGCAGGAGTATACGCCGAGTCACGGGCAAGCCCTCTATCGGCGCAGCATGTACACCTTCTGGAAGCGTACGGTGCCTCCGGCGCAGCTTGCCACATTCGATGCCCCCGACCGCGAGAAGTGTACCGTCCGCCGCGCGCGAACGAACACGCCGTTGCAGGCATTGATTCTGATGAACGATCCCACCTATGTCGAGGCGGCGCGGGTGCTGGCGGAGAAGATGATCGCTGCGAGCGACGACTCGGCGGCGCGGCTTGCGTACGCCTTCCGTCGCGCCGTGGCCCGCGAGCCCACCGCCGGCGAGCGCGACGTGCTGCTGACGCTGTTCCATCAGCAGCTTGAGGAGTACCGCGAGAATGCCGACGCCGCCCGGGATTTGTTGGCCGTTGGTGAGTCGAAACCGTCGCCCTCCAGCGACGCAACCGAGCTTGCCGCGTGGACCATGGTGGCCTCGACGGTCCTGAACCTCGACGAGACGATTACGAAGGAATAGTATCTTGCAGCGAAGCGTCGGTACCTCAATCGACTTCGGCCCTCTCCCGTGCCAAGCGGATGCCCTCGAAAGCAGGTAGCTCGCCGGCCATGCGCCGCTTCAACGTGACAAACTCGACAAACAAATCAGAGTAGTGGCTCACGAGGTTCTGGATCCGCTCGTTGATTTGTTGCGCGGCTTTGTCTTGCATCATTCGCTCGGACCAATTGCCGGCCGGAAGCGCGCGTCTCGCGTAAGTCAACTGCAGGGTCAATAGCAAAGACCGAGACGCCACGTACCGCCACAAGAAGAGAAAGATCTCGTCCCAGCCCGCGTCCGCGCCGCTCTCGCGGACAGCGGCCTCGATCAACCTCGGCTCGCGCCGCTGGACAAGCCGCACCGCCCGGTCCACGTCGCGCGCCACGTCGAGGATGTGCTCGAGCGAAAGCGTCAAGCCGAGCACTTTCGCCAGCACGCGCTGTTGTTCGGACGGCTCGGCGAGTCTCTTCGATAGGACGCGCGCGAGTTGATGCGCGGTCGAACGGTCACTATCGAGTTTCGGATCGTGATAGCTGAGTCCCTCGGCCCGATAGCTCGTCAGCGCCAGGTCGGAGTCGAAGTCACGCGCAAAGGTCTGACCGAGGGCTACGGCCAGCGCGGGGTTTTCCTCCAGGTCGCGCGCGAGTTCGCGGCAGCGCCGGATCGAGCGGTCGAGGTCGAGATCGAGCACCCGCGCCTCGGCCCGCGCGCGGGCTTGTGCGCGGGCAAGCAGGCGGGCCAACGCACGGTCGAGATCGAACCCCAACCCATCGGGCAGACTTAGGTCCAAGTCATCGCAGAGTTGCTCCTGAGAGTAGGTCATCGGCGGGGGCGGCGCCCCTTTCACCATGTACGCGCCCAGGCTGTCGGAGACGACCCAGTAACCCACGGCGTGTGTCCCGTCGCCGCCTTGGCTGGTTTCGACCTCATCGTCCTGCCGGAGCAACCGATAGGTCCCTGGCCCCCGTCGCGTTTGTGCCAGCCAGCCGCAGAAGGCAGCGGCGTCTGCCGCGCGCAGGCCGGCGACCGGTGCGTCGGGTGGCTCGTCGGAACGGCGGCCTGGGCTCCAATGGTCGGGGCGGTGGCTCACCCCCGCCGCGGGGCTCTCTTCGAGAAAGGCCTCGTACTCGGCGATCGTGATCGGCTCACCGAGGGCCGATCCGTCGCCGTCGGGGCCGAGCCGCAGGTCGAATAGCGCGGTTTCGGCGGCCTGTTGTACCGAGGGGTCATCTCCGGCAGCCGACTCGCTGAGTAGCTCCTCGAGCTGCGTTCGGACAGCATCGTCTCCGGCGTCGGTTTCTCGTAGATACATCGCCGCTAGTCGAATCACGCCCAGCGACGGCGGATGATGCGACAAGCAGGAACCCAGAACGCGCCGTCCTTCGACCTCCTTGCAAAAGAAACGCAATACCTCTCTCCACGGCGGGGTGTCCGGGAGGGCAAACAATTCGCTGTCGGCCGCTTCGGTCCGCAGGTAGGTCGCCGCCAAGAAGTGTCGAATACTCTCGTGCACGAACGTGTACTCGCCGGGGGATCGCTCGACGACCAGACCCGCGCCGGGTGGCATGGCCTCCTTGTAGTCAGCCGCGGCCACCCCCTGCGCCTCGCTCGTCGCTCGGAAGGCGAGCGGCACCGGCAGTTGGGGCCGGGATGTCGGCTGCCCTATCGCCGGCGGCGTGGCAGTGGGCTGCCCCTCCCACAGGATCTCGCTTACCTGGCCGTACAACTCGTCGAGGTTGGAAGGCTGGTCGCACCCCTGTTCGTAGGCAAGCATGAGCATCGCCAAATGAAGCGGCCGCTCCACAATCCGTGCCAGGTGGGGCGTCTGCCCGACGTACCGGGCCAGCCCATCGGCTTCTCGGTACGCGCCTTCCGAATCGCTGCCTCCGTGGCCGTTCTGGTCCTCGGGGACTTGCCGGGCTTGCCGCTTGCGCAGATACAGACGCCTCTGTTCATCGTCGAAAGCCTGCAGGTAGCATAGTCGGCCCGTGGACAGGCCGCCCTGGCGGTATCCCGATGGAGTAGCTGTCAGTACGAACGGCGTTGATGAGTAGGTCTCCACCTGCTTCGCGACCCACTCCTGGGCGAGGCGAAGCACGGCCGGATCGGCGTGCTCATCGCACCCGTCGAGCAGGACGACGAAACGGCCTTCCGTCAGTTGGCACTCGATCCATTCGCGGGGCGGCGTCCAGTCGCGCAGGCTCGCGTGTGCGACTATGGCATCCGGTAGCAGCCAGCCGGGCGCCTTGACCTGCTCTCGACGCAGGTTAGCCAGCGAGACAAACGCCGGCAGCCAACGGTCGGCCGAGGCGTCCGAGCCCGTGGGATGACTCGTTAGCGCTAGTGCCACGTACTGGAGAAGGGTGGTCTTGCCGCTGCCGGGCGGACCCAGGACGACGAGGTTCTGCCCTTGCTGCCAAGAGTCCTGTAGCCACGACCAGACATTGCTGCCCTCTGCCCGGTCCGAATCACCTTGTTTTGGGAGCGACGCTGAGCGCGGCCCCGCGTAGACGTCGCTCAAGCGCGGCTTGACGAAGAGCGCTTGCATCTCGGCACGTACCGGACCCTGGTGGCTCAATCCATACGGGAAGTGAATATAGCGATGCCGCTCGACCACTGCGGCCAGGTAACGGTGCCGAATCGACGCTTCGCTCCCGGCGACGCCGAGGCTGCCCGCGACCCGTCTGCCTAGCCGAGACAGGAAGTCCGCGGTCGAGCCAAGGCTGAGCAGACCGACCTGAGCACACTGCAGGGGGATCGGCGAGGTCTGACCATCCGACAGGTCGCCTCCACCGGCCAGCCACGCGGCCGCCATGCCGGCCCACTGGAGGTGTGCCTGCCAAGGGGCAGGGAAGCCGTTCTTCCATCGAAATGAGCGCGGACTCGTCACGGGCGGGATAGACGTACCCTGTACGATTCATCGGTAGAAGCGCCCGTAAACTTAGCGCCACCAACAAGATCGCGCAGGGGCCGGGACCCACTCTTATTGCGTGCAAAGCGATTAAGGTGGAAAAAATCTTGACACGCGAAGTCAGCCACGCTAGTCTCCCTGTGCACGCGTGCCCAGAGCATGACCTGCCCTCAGGGGCGCAGCCGCGTGGCCCATCACCCAAGGAATCCAGCGAGTTGGTGTACCGTGAAGACATCGAGACCAATCTCCCCAGAGGTCTATGCCATGCCGAAAGTTCTCTTGCTCGTTGCTCTGCTGACACTCCCGCTGACGTTACCCGCTCAGCCAACAACCGCTTTTACGATCGAAACGGTAGCGGGCACGCCCGGCGTAGGCGACCTGGGCCCGCTGCAAGACGCTCTTTTGTTTGACCCGCAGGGCCTTGCCCTTGACACCAGCGGGAACCTGTTCATCGCGGATCGCTCCCATAACCACGTCAGGCGAGTCTCAAGGGCCGGCGAGATCACTACCGTCGCCGGGACCGGCGTGATCGGAAGCTCGGGAGACGGGGGGCGTGGGGTGGATGCGGCCCTGAACCGTCCGTCAGATGTGGCCGTGGACAACTTTGGCAACCTTTACATCGCCGAGACGGCCAGCAGCCAGATCCGAAGACTGGATCTCGCCGGTATCATCACCACGATTGCCGGCAGGGGATCGTTCGGATCCGAGGGTGACGGCGGGCCCGCCGTAGACGCCAAACTAGGTCAACCGGAAGGTGTTACTCTTGACGGGGCGGGTAACCTCTACATCGCCGACACCCGGAACGACCGTATTCGCATGGTCGATCTCGCCGGCTTGATCACCACGGTGGCGGGCACGGGAGTGGCAGGATTTAGCGGCGATGGGGGCCTGGCCACCAGTGCGCAACTGCGCTCACCTGCCGGGGTCGTGATCGGACGCCCCGGCACGCCGCACTCCGGATCTCTGTTCATCGCTGACACCAATAACCACCGTATTCGTATGGTCAAAGATGGAACGATCACGACCTTTGCGGGCGACGGAACACTCGGATTCGGGGGAGACGGCGGGCAGGCCGCGTCGGCGGAGCTCGGACATCCCCGGAAGCTGGACTTCGACCAGGTGGGCAATCTCTTTGTGACTCATTCGGGTACCCGCGTGAGAAGGATTCTCCTGTCCGGACAGATCGAAACCGTAGCGGGCTCCGTGTTCGGCTTCGGAGGAGACGGGGGGCCCGCCGTCAACGCAATGATGCGGTCTCCCGATGGGATTGTGACCGGTAATGATTTTGGGTCGTTCTATGTCAGCGATTCCGGCAACCACCGCGTTCGCAAAGTCAACGCGGGCACGATCAACATCGTCGCCGGGCGGAGACATGATGGGGGCGACGGCGGTCCCGCCACGGAGGCGGATCTATTCATGCCGTACGGCTTGGAGACCGACAACCAGGCCAACCTCTACGTCGCTGACACGCTCAATCATCGCGTCCGGAAGCTTACGTTCGTCGGTCCGGAGCCGCTCGGGACGGCGGGTGTCTCCAAGGGCGCGCCCACCGCCACGATCTCGACGGTGGCCGGCACGGGAGAGAGTGGCTTTAGCGGGGACGGAGGTTTGGGTACTGCGGCCCAACTCGAGCACCCGCGGGATGTCGCTGTTGACAATGCCGGAAACATCTATGTCGCCGATGGCGTGAACCGCCGAATCCGCAAGGTGGCGCCCGACGGGACCATCAGCACCTTCGCCGGTAGTGGGGGTCTTGACTCTAGCGGAGACGGTGGACCGGCCGGGGCAGCCACCTTCGGCCTTCCCTCGGCCGTCGCGGTCGATTCAGAAGGGAACGTTTTCGTCGCTGACAGCTTCAATCACCGGATTCGAAAGATTGACGCCTCGGAGACGATTACCACCATAGCCGGCACGGGCACGCCGGGTTTCAGCGGCGACGGTGGTCAGGGCGGCAATGCACAGATCAGCACTCCCACCTGGGTCGCTGTTGATGCGGACGGCCATGTATTCATCGCCGATGCATTCAATCGCCGCGTGCGGATGATTAGCCCGGACGGAATCATCACAACCGTCGCCGGCAATGGCGGAATCGGGAGCGGTGATGGCGGCCCGGCTACCGAGGCGGGGGTCGAACCCTGGGATGTCGCCGTGGACGCCGAAGGAAATCTCTACATCGCCGACGCCGGCTCCCGCATTCGCAAGGTGACGAATCCGGCTGGAACGGCGCTCGAGGGTGCAACGAAAGGCCTAGCCGCTGGAACCATTACGACCATTGCCGGAACGGGTCAAGCCGGTTTCGACGGCGACGGGGGGGCCGCCACGGGCGCGAAGCTTAACGTTCCGCAAGGGGTGACCGCGGATGCCCTAGGGAACATCTATTTCTCCGACTCATTCAACAATTTGGTCCGTGTCCTGCTTCCTGGAGGCGACGAACAACCGCTCATTACCACCGAAGGCGTTGTCGACGCGGCGGGATTCGGCCCGAGACTTGCGCCCGACTCGATCGCCACCGCCTTCGTCCTCAATGGGGCGAGTGGCGATGCGGTTGGGAATTCGAGTCCGCTGCCGACCCGGCTGGGCGGCTCGATTATCGAGATTACCGACAGTCAAGGCGTCACTCGCGCGTCCGGCCTGTTTGGGATCTTCAACAATGGCAGGCAGATCAACTTCCACATCGATGAAGACACCGCACTAGGCCCCGCGATGATTACCCTCACCCGGGCCAGCGGCGTGTCGTCCACGGCTCCCATCCAGATCTCACAAACCGGCGCGGGCATTTTCTTCGTCAAGAACGTCTCTAACCAGGACGTTGCCCTGGCGCAGTTTCTTCGCATTTCTGGTGGATCGGCCGGGCCGCTGGAACTGGTATTTGACCCTACTGACTTTTCCCCGGTGCCCATTGACCTTGGCCCGGAAGGAGATGAGGTGTTCCTGGTCCTGTTTGGTACGGGGATCCGCCTGGCGGGCGAAGTACAGGCAATTCTCAACGGGGAGAACGTGACGATCTTCAGTTTCGCGGACGCCCCAGGATTCTTCGGGCTTGATCAGGTCAACGTCGGCCCCATCCCCCGCAACTTTATCAATGGCGGGACGGTTACCGTCCAACTAATCGTTGACGGTCAAGTGACCAATATTGTGATGGTCCGCTTCCAATAGGGTGCTGCGCGTCCCAAGAGCCGGCTAGCAGCCCGTGGCAAAACCGAGAACCGCGCGAATCGCAACGTAGGGGCACGGCATGCCGTGCCCGCCTGCTCGACCGACCGCAACATGTAGGGGTATCAAACAAACTTGACAAGAAACCATGCTTTCACCACGGGCTGCTAGCTCACATCGAGGTCCTGATAGAACCTCTTCACGTCCTTCATCTGTTCGTCCGTCAAGCTTCGCTCCGGCGGACGCAGCCAACGCTTCGCGACGCCGAAATGCTCCAGGGTTCCACGCCAGAACGCGTGCGACCACTTCTGAAAGAACGGTATGTCGTAGCGGAACATCAGCTCTCTGGCACGCTCCAACTCGCCGCTTTCCGCCGCCTTCCAAAAGCGCATCGCAATCCGCGGAGCGAACGTCGAGAACGTGCTGTAGTACGCCTGCATGCCGTAGGGTTGGTAGAAGAGGAAGCGCGACTTCTGTCCGCCGGCAAAGATGTTCAGACGCTTGCCGTACAGGTGGAAAACCTCCATCGAGTAGCTCTGCGGATACTCTTCCTTGTAGGCCGAGACCTGCTCGATCGTGACCAATTGCTTGAGCGCCGGCAGCGGCACTTGGCCCTGAATGCCGAGCGCGACGCCGGACGCCTTGGCGATTTGGCGGAAGTGCTCGAACAGGCCCTCCTGAGGCCCGTGCTTGGGCAGAAAGACCTGCACGCAGTCCGCACCGAGCGAGGCGGCGTAGCGGGCGTAGTCGACGCATTGACCTGTCCACCAAGGGCCGGTGGCGGCGATCGTTACGCCGCGGCCCGCGACCGTTTCGACGACGACCTTGGTCAGGTCGCGAATCTCCTGGTAGGTGAGCCGATCGTATTGGTTATTGCCGGCGGTCAACGCGAAAACCTTCACGCCGGCTTTGGCCGCAAGCTCGATTTGATTGCGCACGCCCTGATGGTCGACCTTGAAGTCTTTCGTATAGACCGTCGGGATCGAGAGGATGGGTCCACGCAACCTGCGCCGGAATTCCTCCGGGCTTAACGCGGACTTGGCCGGCCGCGCGCCCGGCAGGATCGCGGGTGCCAGGGCCGTACGTGACAGGGCAGCCGCGCCGGCCGTGATCAGAAAATTCCTGCGATTGAGACGAGTGGGTTTGGCCATTCTTTTGCTCCCAGTGACACCAGCAAGACTGGTGAGACTATAGCAGTCCGATGAAGGGGTTCAGCAAGCTCGGCCCATTTGCCGCGCCGCACGCAGCCAACTCAATCATCGACAATAATCCTTCAACCACTCCATCAACGGACCACCATGCCCGTTCGCAAACAAGACGCACTCGACTACCACGCGTTACCCGTTCCAGGGAAGCTTTCGATCGCCCCGACCAAACCCTTCGAAACACAACTCGACCTGAGCCTCGCGTATTCCCCGGGCGTCGCCGAGGCGTGCCTCGAAATCGCGCGAGACCCGGAACTTGTCTGGAAGTACACGTCTCGCTCGAACTTGGTCGCTGTCGGGCTTCGAAGTCCAGGACATCGTCAATATGGCGGCCATCACGGTGCTCGATGCCCAAGAGGGCCTGCACCGCACCCGTGCCACCCGTGTTGGCGTTTGAGGCCGGCGAAGGGCCTGGCTGACCGCGTCTACGATCTCTCCACCCACTCGACAATCAACCGCGAGATCTCAGCCAGGATGTCGGCAGCTTGCGTCTCCCGCGGATGGTAGTACGAAAACAGAGAGATCAGCAGCGGCCCTCGCTCTAGGTAGACAATCCCCACATCGGCCTTTACCCGCCACGTCCCGCCGACCTTGTGCGCCACCACGGTATCCGACGGCAGATGTTTCGGGATTAGACTACGGCTCGATGTTTGCTTGAGGATCTCAAGCATTTGCACTGAAGCAGAGGGACTTATGATCTCCTTGTTGTAGATCCTCTTGAAGATCGCGGCCATCTCCCGTGGGGTCGTCACATTGCTGGCGATAGAGCTGTCCGCAAAGCCGGCCTCGACCAAGCTCCCCGCACGCGCCCGGTCTAGGAGGATCTGATCAAGTTTCGGCGAGCCGACGCGGGAGTCGATGCCCGCCATCTGATAGTGCATCTCGGTGCAGTTGCCCGCGACGTGGGTTTTGGGGAAGCCCAACTCCCGTAGAGTTGCCGTGACGGCGGCCGGCGGCAGCATCTTCATCAGCGTGTCGGTGGCGACGTTGTCGCTCTCGGCGATCATCAGGCGGCAGTATTCCAGCAAGCTCAACTCCGGTTGACTCGGCCCTGCCTTGAGCTTCCCGGTTCCGTGGTGTGAGATGCCTTTGGCGATGGGCCTGCGGTCATCGAGGAGCAGCTCGATCCATTCGGCCCGTTGGAACAGCTCGATCATCACCGCGACCTTGAAGACGCTTGCGGTGGGGAAAAGGTCGTCGGCCTGGTAAGCATATTGTTTGCTGCCGGAGAGGTTCTCGGCATAGATGCCAACCGAGCCCCGGAACGGCCGCAGCAGGGACCGCACCCGCGAATGAAGTTCCGCGTTCTCCGGTGGGACGGAACTACCGCACCCGAACCCGCCACCAGCGCCCAGGGCGACACAGGTCAAGATGGCTGACCGGAAGGTATAAACCAGGATTTCCATTTTGGCCCTGACACGGCCACAGTATACACCCGCTCCGCTCCGAACAGCACGTCCTTTCACGCTGAACCCTGCACATCACCTCTGCTGGTAGTCGCCAGAGCTGGTTCGACCGCTCACAGTCGTTGATTGAGCGGCTTGAACGGCGCTCCGGCCGACACTGCTCCTTGCGAAACCTTTTGGAGCCAAAAGCTGTTGATCCTCACTCCGGCAATGCTACCCACTCGGCAGCGGCAGCGCCCAGATCTTGTGCAGCATGTCGCCGAACAGCCGCCGGTTCAGATGTCCCTCCGCCAATAAGAGCCAGTAATACCGCGCGTGCTTGACCAGCCGACCGCCGGTCTTCATCAACCTGTGTTGCAAGCTCGTCAGCGACCAACTCTTGATTCGCTGCGGAAGCCCCAGCCGCCGCCAAAGATTGCCCAGGTTGTAGGCCAGCACGCTCAGTTGCAACCGCACTTCGTTGGCCCGAAATCGATGGCACGACAATCGCGTCCAGTGCGTCGCCTGCTTGCCTTCCTTGATCCACTGTTCCGCCGTGCCGCGCTTGTTGTAGAAGCGCACCACCGAGCGGCTCGGCAAGCTCATGCTCGTCACGATGAATCCGACGCGCGGGAACAGCTCGCCCTGGTGATGCTCGACCTTAGCGACGATCCGCCTCGCCTGCGACCAACTCTCCGCCTGATAGCGAAAACTCTTGTAGCGCACCAAGGGCTTGCGGGAAGGCCTTCCCGGCGGGCGAAACAGGATGTCTTCGATCTCCAGCTCCAAGCTCTTGTTGGCCGGAATGCGAATGGCGTACTGTACTCCGCGTTCCTCCGAAGCCTCATAAACTTCCGGCTTCGCAAAGGCCGCATCGCCCCGGAAGGCGACCTGCTTGCCCGCAGCCTGTTGGCGCTCGATCTCCGGCAACAAGAGTTCATCCCAGTCCTCGGCGCTGTGCACGTTGCCTGGACGCAGCTTGGCAGCGAGGCAATCACCATGACCGTTGAACAAAAGCAACGGGTGGTAGCAGACCGACTCGAAGTGTCCGTTGTAGGCACTGCCTTCCTGTTGGCCATGGACCGGACTCTCGGTGGAGTCCAGGTCCAGAACGACCCGCTCGGCGTCGTCGAACGCTTCCGCTTGCCCGACCAGCTCTCGGTTCAGCGCCATCAGCCCCAGCAGGTTCTCTTCGCTCGCCAGCATCTCCGTCTCGAAGCCGTGCAGCGTCGAGGTCAAGGCCGCACCGCGATCCCAGATCTTCTGCGAACCGATCAGCCGAAACGTCGGATCGATCGAAACCCGCTCGGCGTCGTTGAGGTCCTCGTAGCCGGCGAGTCGGCTGTAAACCGACTGCCGCAACAGATCAGCGAGCGTGAACTGCTTGTTTGTGCCTTGCCGGGAGTCGCTGAGATGCTCGTCAATCAGTTCTCCGAGACCGAGCCGTTCGTCCAGTTCGCGAACCAAAATCAGGCCACCGTCGGAAGTGACGTGCGATCCCTGGAAATCGACTTTGAGAAGTCCATTGAAACTTAGCTGGAATGGCTTGGTTTGTTTTTCACCCATTGGGTGTTGGCCTCCATGGCGTCCTCATCGGGCTCTAGCCCCTATGAATAAAGACGCTCAAGGCCGCTGGAAGGTCGGGATGTCAAACATCAAATTGAAAATGCGGGATAAACAGAGCGACCGATGCGGCTTGAGTAAGACTTCAATGTGCAGGAACTCCTCTTTTGCAGCGTCCGGGGCAGTATAGCTTTAGCTCCACGTGCAGTCAACGCGGTGGGCCTTGGTTGTCAACGCCCAATAGAAATGTCCCCCTCGGTAGCTCGATAGAAGTGTCCCCTTGTGTTTCTTGTTCGTAGGAGAGATATCGTCGTCGTCGGGGCTGTGGAACTGTGGGAATCGCGTAGCGATTTCCAAGGGGCGGTGGGAAGGGTGGAAAACCATCCACCGCTCCTCGAACCCGGTACTGCTGCCTCGAGAGATTTTCCACGCTTTCCATCCGACCCGGCATTTCCACAGCCCTCTTATGTATTCGCAGCCCGTTTTTTCCGTAACACAGCTCGCCGCCAGGGGTGGTCCGCCGCCGGCTTGCGCCCGCCCCCCGGACGCTGCTGTGGTGCTGGCTTCGTCCGCAGCTGTGGCGTCGGCGTGGCGATCACGTCGTGCTCGATCTCGTGCCCGTCAAACCTCACCTGCAAGCTCTCATCGCGCCACTGTTGGACCGTCACCCGTGCCCCCGCCCCCACGCCCTGGTTGCGTTTCGGCTTCAACTGCAAACAACGATTCTCGAAACGCACCACCCGGTCGTTGCTCACCACCCGTTCGTACTCGCAACAGAACACCCCTCGCAGCTCGGTGCCGCGGGGGAGCGCCTGGTGAAAGTCCGCTGCCGCCGCCGGCTCACAGGCGAAGCGCTCGTTGTGCTCGGCCAGGTACTCCTCGTCGAGATAACGGTTCGCCGCCTCGTACTCGACGATCCCGCGCAGCCGCATCTTCTTGATCAGGCGGTCTTGGTGCGTGCCGTGATGGCGCTCCACTCGGCCCTTGGCTTGCGGCGAGGAAGCCGCCATGATCGTAATGCCGAGCTTGGCACACATGCGCCCGAACTGCGTCTCGGGCTTGATGCCTGCCAGCGCTTCCCGCGACGTCGGCTGGCGCTGGTAGACGTTTTTCCAGTCGCAGTACAACGCCTTGGGAACGCCGTGTTGACGCACCCAGGCTGCGAGCAGATCGGCCGCGGCCCAGATCGTTTCCTGGTTCGAGAAACGGCACAGCGCCACACCGGTCGCGTCATCGACGAAGTTCATCAGACAGGCTTTCGGGCCGCGTTCTTCCAGCCAGTGGTGGTGCGAACCGTCGAGTTGAATCAGCTCGCCGAAGTGCGCTTTGCGTTGGCGCCGGGTACGATGCGGTTGGCGCTTGCGACGGCGGCTCCACAGACCCGCGGCGAGCATCCAGCGCCGCAGTGTTTCGCGCGGCACTTCCAGGCCGTGGTCGGCTGCCAGATGTTCCGACGCCAGCGTCGGCCCGAAGCGCTCGTGCCCCTCGCCCGCATAGTTCTCGCGCACCAACTCGAGAACCTGCTGGCGTCGCTTCTGATCGGCTCGGTTCGAAGCACGGCCGACGTTACCGTGCACCAAAGCCTTGGCCCCGCCCGCACGGTAACGCTTCTTCAGACGCTTCGCATGGCGGTAGCTGACCTCCAGCAGCTCGGCGGCTGCGGTCAACTTCAGTTCCCCTCGTTTCACTCGGCTCAGCACTTCGCCGCGCCTCAACTCCTTGGCACTCATCCATGTCCTTCCCACTCTCGGCTCCTCCTTCGGAGCCTCAGAGTAGGGGACATTTCTATTGGGCGCTCAAGGGGACATTATCATTGGGCTTCAACACGCGGTGGGCCTTGGTGTGTCGTCAGAACCGATGTAGTGCAGACCTACCCTCTTGAAATGGCTCCAAATCCGTGCCAAGAGCGCCACAGAATGTTTTTGCGGCCGCACCGCAGACACAAGGACGGCAAGGACCAATCCGGAACAGCTCTGGACGAGCTACATCCAACTGACCGAAGCTGAAGCCACGTTTCGGGCGCTGAAGAGCGAACTGTCCATCCGGCCGATCTTCCACCAACTGGAGAGGCGGGCGAAGGCCCACATCCTGGTGGCGTTTCTGGGCTACGCGATGTGGGTGACGCTGAGACATTTACTGTTACGCCGGCGGTCGGAACTTTCTCCGGTGCGGGCGTTGGATCTGCTGATCCGGCTGCCTAGAGCCGACATCATTCTGCCGACCACGGAAGGTCGCGAGATCCGTCTGCGACGGATCACGACCCCAAGCGCCGAGCAGCCATAGCTACTGGATCAACTGGGTCTCGAACTGCTGAAGCGGCTCAGTTTTGACACGGAAAGTAGTGCAGCCTTTTCCCAAGCCAATACTCATTCCAAAGAACTTACTCGGCCTGTGCCCGTCGCTGTGACGAACTTGGGCTAAAGCGGGGTCCAAGGGCCTGAAGCGGAGGGGTGGGTCGTGCGAACCAACCCAGGGTTTCACCCAGCACCAGTATTACTGAAATGCGTTCAGGCGTAACCGGCGTACCGGCTCCCGCATGCCATGCTCGACCATCAGGCTGCGAGAAATGCGGCCCAAAGCAGGCCTACAAGGGGCTAGCCCAGGCAGCCTAATGGCTGCCCTTGCCATTCTTCTTGCGCTGTTCCTTCTCTCGCTCGCGCTGATCGAGAATCTGTTGGTAGGTGTTCCGCTGTGGGGCATCGAGCAGCGCCATGATGCGCTCCCGGCGTTCAGCACGCAGCACCTCGATCTCGGGCTTGATGACCTTGCGAGCCTCATGGTAACGTTCCCCGATGTCATTGAGGATCACGTGGACCTTGTCGATCTGGTCGGGCTTGAGCGAAAGGTCGCGCGTCAGCTCCATGATGAGCCGCTCGCGGTATCCCTTAGGGGAAGGAGCGCTCGTTTCCAGGGCGGCGCTTGCACCCTGGACGTTGAAGAATCGGTGAGCCGCCGCGCCGAACAACGACCCCGCCGCGAAAACCAGCGCCAGGTAGATTAGGACCGTCCGTCTCGATTGTCCGGTCATTGTCCGTTGTCCGCAAGTAGCCACAGGTCGCCGTCGTACTCCGCCAGCGCATCGGCGGGCACCGCGTACAGGTAGCTCGCCGATATAGGCTCGGCATCGGATGGCGGCAGGTACCGCAGCGAGCCGACCATCACGGCGGCCGCCAAAGCCGAAGCCGCGGCCAGGCGGGTGGCCCACCAGCGTAACGGCTCGATCCAGTTCGGCACTTGGCCCGCCTCGATGCGTGCCCACAGGCCTGGCATGAAATCAGGTGAGCCTTCCGGATCGGGACACGCCCCCCGATAGGCTCTCCATAACTTCGTTAACCGCTGTTCAAGGTCGAAAGACATGGTATCTCCCGTGTGGCGCAGTTTATCAAACCTTGCCCTGCTCTTTCAAACCCTGCAGGGCCTTGATGTCAACGCCCAATAGAAATGTCCCCCTCGGTAGCTCGATAGAAGTGTCCCCTTGTGTTTCTTGTTCGTAGGAGAGATATCGTCGTCGTCGGGGCTGTGGAACTGTGGGAATCGCGTAGCGATTTCCAAGGGGCGGTGGGAAGGGTGGAAAACCATCCACCGCTCCTCGAACCCGGTACTGCTGCCTCGAGAGATTTTCCACGCTTTCCATCCGACCCGGCATTTCCACAGCCCTCTTATGTATTCGCAGCCCGTTTTTTCCGTAACACAGCTCGCCGCCAGGGGTGGTCCGCCGCCGGCTTGCGCCCGCCCCCCGGACGCTGCTGTGGTGCTGGCTTCGTCCGCAGCTGTGGCGTCGGCGTGGCGATCACGTCGTGCTCGATCTCGTGCCCGTCAAACCTCACCTGCAAGCTCTCATCGCGCCACTGTTGGACCGTCACCCGTGCCCCCGCCCCCACGCCCTGGTTGCGTTTCGGCTTCAACTGCAAACAACGATTCTCGAAACGCACCACCCGGTCGTTGCTCACCACCCGTTCGTACTCGCAACAGAACACCCCTCGCAGCTCGGTGCCGCGGGGGAGCGCCTGGTGAAAGTCCGCTGCCGCCGCCGGCTCACAGGCGAAGCGCTCGTTGTGCTCGGCCAGGTACTCCTCGTCGAGATAACGGTTCGCCGCCTCGTACTCGACGATCCCGCGCAGCCGCATCTTCTTGATCAGGCGGTCTTGGTGCGTGCCGTGATGGCGCTCCACTCGGCCCTTGGCTTGCGGCGAGGAAGCCGCCATGATCGTAATGCCGAGCTTGGCACACATGCGCCCGAACTGCGTCTCGGGCTTGATGCCTGCCAGCGCTTCCCGCGACGTCGGCTGGCGCTGGTAGACGTTTTTCCAGTCGCAGTACAACGCCTTGGGAACACCGTGTTGACGCACCCAGGCTGCGAGCAGATCGGCTGCGGCCCAGGTCGTTTCCTGGTTCGAGAAACGGCACAGCGCCACACCGGTCGCGTCATCGACGAAGTTCATCAGACAGGCTTTCGGGCCGCGTTCTTCCAGCCAGTGGTGGTGCGAACCGTCGAGTTGAATCAGCTCGCCGAAGTGCGCTTTGCGTTGGCGCCGGGTGCGATGCGGTTGGCGCTTGCGACGGCGGCTCCACAGACCCGCGGCGAGCATCCAGCGCCGCAGTGTTTCGCGCGGCACTTCCAGGCCGTGGTCGGCTGCCAGATGTTCCGACGCCAGCGTCGGCCCGAAGCGCTCGTGCCCCTCGCCCGCATAGTTCTCGCGCACCAACTCGATAACCTGCTGGCGTCGCTTCTGATCGGCTCGGTTCGAAGCACGGCCGACGTTACCGTGCACCAAAGCCTTGGCCCCGCCCGCACGGTAACGCTTCTTCAGACGCTTCGCATGGCGGTAGCTGACCTCCAGCAGCTCGGCGGCTGCGGTCAACTTCAGTTCCCCTCGTTTCACTCGGCTCAGCACTTCGCCGCGCCTCAACTCCTTGGCACTCATCCATGTCCTTCCCACTCTCGGCTCCTCCTTCGGAGCCTCAGAATAGGGGACATTTCTATTGGGCGCTCAAGGGGACATTATCATTGGGCTTCAACAACCCTGCAGGGCCTTGAGCGCACGCTTGCGCGCCCGAAACAACCGTACCTTGATGGCGCTTTCCTTGACGTTGAAGATCTCCATCAACTCCCTCAGCGACAATCCCTCGACTTCCTTGAGCGTCAACAGCACGCGGTCCTCATCAGAGATCTCGTCGAAGAGCCGTTGGACCGTTTCTCGAATCTCCGCTTTTCGCTGCTCCTCATCGTACTCTTTCGTCCCCAGGGCAGCATCGGCGACGCTGACCTGTTCCTCGCTAATATCGGCCATCCGGACGCTGGCCGAACGCCGCCGCTTGCGCAGGTAGTCGTAGGTCGCGTTCCTGGTCAGCCGATAGAGCCAAGGCTCGAACACCGCCGGGCTACGCAACTGGTCGAGGGAGTAATAGAGCCTAGCGAAAACATCCTGGCCCACGTCCTCAACATCCTCGACACGTCCAATCAGCCGATAGATCGTCCCCAGCGTCCGCTTGCGGTACGCTTGGACGATTCGGTTAAACGCCTCGACGTCGCCACGCTGGGCGCGCTCGACCGTCTCAAGCTCGACGAGCATCCCGGACCGTTATTCCTTGGGAAGAAGGCACGACTCCGCGCCGATGCCACCACACACCCTTCTTCCTTTACGGTCCGATCATCGCTACCGTCGGGGCATCTAGTCGAAGGGGCGCTCAGGTAGACGTATAGGTTACTGCATTCTTCCGGGAGACCGAAAGCCGGTGAGGGACGGCGGAGGGTGGGTTGGCGGTGAGGCGGCCTCAAACCGACAATTCGGAGTCCATGTGGCGTAAGCCTCCAGGCTTGCCGAGTCTCGATTCTTCGGGACTCAGGATGGCAAGCTACCGAACAGCGCCATTGACAGCGGGCCTGAGAACCGAGGAATCGGTTCTCGGCAAGCCTGGAGGCTTACGCCACAGGCAGCCAGGACCCGTCAGAACAGACACCCTTGTTCAGATGGCGTTACATCAGAAGGCCAGAGTCGCCCACCGCGCGCGCCGCCTACCCCAGGTACGTGTAATCGTCAAGCACGAGCGACACCGTCGCCAGCACTTCACGCCCATCGTCATCGGAGATCAGCCCCAACTCCTTGCGGTCCGACAACTGCTTGGCCAGCGAGTCCCGGAGCTCGTCGGTGTCGTGGCCGGTGTATTCGATGACCTCACGGACGGAATCGCCCCGGATCAGCTTATCGATCTCGACCCGCCCGTGTTCATCAACGCTGACGCTCGCCTCGGTCACCACCCCGAACAAGTTATGCAGGTCTCCCAACGTCTCCTGGTAGGCGCCCAGCAACAGGAAGCCCAGATAGTACGATTCGCCGTCGCGGAGCGAGTGCAACTCCAACGCTTCCTTGACGTCCTTCACGTCGACGAACTTATCCACTGCCCCGTCGGAATCACAGGTGATGTCGCACAGGATGCCCCGCTCCGACGGAACCTCGTTCAAGCGATGAATGGGCACGATTGGGAAGAGCTGGTCGAACGCCCAAAAGTCCGGCAGCGACTGGAACATCGAGAAGTTGCAAATGTACTTCGCCGAGAGCAACCGGTCGAGATCATCGAACTCCTCGGGGCGTTGCTTCAAGAGCCGCGACAGCTTGGCCGCCTTGCGGCAGATGTTCCAGAACAACCACTCGCCCTTGGCCTTGTCTTCGAGATCGAGGTAGCCCAGCTCGAACAGCGCGTTCAGCTCCTCGCGGTGCTGGATGGCGTCGTGATAGTACTCGCGAAAGTTCTTCGCGTGAATGCCCTTGGCCACATCGATCAGCTCCAGCACCGGGCCGGACTCGGATTCCATCTCCCCGATCGAGTAGTTGCCAAGCGTACCCGGCGCGATGACCTTCTTGACATCAGCCACCAGCATCGAGTGATAGCTGACCATCGCCCGGCCGCATTCGGTGACGATGACCGGCTCGGGCACTTCCTCTTCGTCGCAGACGTCCTTGATGGAGTACACCACATCGTTGGCAAACTCCTGCACCGAGTAGTTGACCGAAAACGCCGAGGCGGTCCTACTGCCGTCGTAGTCGACCCCGAGGCCCCCGCCGACGTTGAGGTACTCGACCGCGAACCCCATCTTGCGGACCTTGGCGTAGACCCGTGCCGCTTCTTTGACCGCTTTCTTGGCGCGCCGGATGTCGGTGATCTGCGAGCCAATATGGAAGTGCAGCATCTTGAGCAGCGACGTCTTGCAGGCCCGCCGCAACATCTCGAGCGTGTTGACGAGAGCGATCGTCGTCATGCCGAACTTGGCGAACTCGCCCCCCGAGCCCTCCCACTTGCCGCTCCCGCGCGAATAGAGCTTGACGCGAATCCCCATCCGCGGCTCGATCCCGAGCTTGTCGGCCAGAGCAAGGCCGGCTGCCATGTCGGTGGGATCTTCGATCACGATGACGGTCTTTTTGCCCGCATGGTCGGCCATGATGGCGGTGCGCAGAAAGAGGTCGTCTTTGAGGCCGTTGCAGACGATCAGCGCGTCGTCGGCCAGCGGCATTGCAAGCGCCGCGATCAACTCGGCCTTGCTGCCCACCTCCAACCCGTAGCGATAGCGCGCGCCCGAGTCGACCAAGCGCCGCACGACTTCCACTTTCTGGTTCACCTTGACGGGGTATACCGCCAGATGCCGGCCGGCATAGTCGAACTCCGCCATCGCGTTGCGAAAGGCTTGGTGCAACGCTTCCAGGCGCTCGTCGAGGATCTGAGGGAAGCGCAGCAGAAACGGACTCGAGTGGTTCTGCCTCGCGAGGTCGAGGACGACTTCGTGAACATCGATCGCCCGCTGGGGATCTTTCCACGGGGCGACGGAGAGATTCCCTTTGCCGTTAACGTGAAAGTAGCCGAAGCCCCAGTCGTCAATTCCGTAGGTCTTTGAAACCGCCTCGGCCGCGCCGGAACCGGCCCGCACGGCAAGTACGTCAGGGGGAGCGGTCGCCATGATCCTCTGTCTTCGCTTCGAGCGTATTCAACAGCGAAAAGGCAGCCCCACCGGCTGCCCCGATTCCATCATAACCAAAAGTAGACCCCGCGCCCCGAACGCCTGTGATGGCCGGCGGGGGTTGGTCCCCACCGACCCGGCGCTTACCCGGCAAGCTGGCGTATCACCTCAGCGGCCCGCTCGACGGCCGGCCGCGGGCTCGAAAGAATGGGGACTCTCCTGCTCTCGTCCGGCATTGCGTCTACCACGCGTGCCATCGACGCCTGCGCCAGAACCACCACATCCACCTCGCCGATCAACTCGGTGAGTTTCGACATGACGATACGGTCGTGAGTCTCAGCATCACCGGCACTGACAGCCTCGAACGCGCCCTCGCACAAGCACGAGACCACTTCGCAGCGACGTCCGGCGCTGCCCGCTCGCGTCTTGAGTAGCTCCACGGTGGGATCAAGCGTGCTCCGCAACGTCGCCGCCACCCCGATGCGGCGGCCCGCCGCAATCGCTTCGTCCGCCATGGCCTCGTCGATGCGAAAGACGGGAACGTCAACGACCGCCCGCGCGGCTTCCACTGCCGGACCAATCGACGAGCAGGTGACCATCACCGCGTCCGCGCCCGCCTCCTTCGCCGAGTGAACATACCCCACCAAACGCCGCCGGGTCGTTTCACTCAATTTGCCGTCCCGCAGCGTGTTCCTGAGCAGGCTCTCATCGAGGATGTTGAAAACCTCCACCTCCGGAATCACGTCGTGGAACAACTTCTGGAATATCGGGATGAGGACGTGAGCTGTGTGTATCAATGCAATCGTTTTGGCCATGACTCCCTGAGGGATTCGGTGTGAGATTCGCTGTGAGGTTCTCTGCAAGGTTCCGCGAGCGAAACTCCTCGACTCCATTATTCCAAGCCGAGGGAACCTCGATCCACTACAATCGTACCTACCTGTAGGTGAAGCGGCGGAACGAGCCACTGGGCGGCGGCCACCGGGGTAACGCAAACAAGGCCGGCATGACAACCAAGACCCTCATCGTGGTTCGCGCCGTAGCCCTTCTGCTCTTGCTTGGCGGTGTGCTCCCGGCACAGCAGCGGCAGGACCGGGTTGCCGTGGGCGAGCAGATCCGCATCGAGGCGGGGGAGACCGTTGGCGACGTCCTCTGCGTGCTCTGCTCGGTCGTGGTCAAGGGCGTGGTCAGCGGCGACGTGGTAGCAGTCGTCGGCCACCTGACGCTCGACGGTGACGTGCAGGGCGACGCTCTGGCGATTACCGGCCACACGGAAGTGAGGGGCAAGGTTGGCGGCGACGCCACAGCCATTGTGGGCGACGTCCGCCTTCGGCCGGGAGCGCAAGTTGGCGGCGATGCCACGGCTGTGTTCGGGCGCGTCAGCGGCGTGAAGCAGGCCCGGGTTGGCGGCGACGTTACGTCGATTCGCTCGGTCGTCCCGATCGTCGCTTCCGGTGTGGTCGTTCTTCTGATCGCGTGTCTGCTGGCAGCGCTTTTCATCCAGCCGTTGCTGGCATTGCTGTCGGCGGCCATTCTCGGCGAAAAACGTCTGGCGGTGTTGGCTGAGACGGCTCGGCGGCGAGCCGGCATGTCGTTTGTTCTGGGGCTGGGGGTGGTCGTGGCGTCGTTCCTGTTGAGCGTGATCTCGTTCGTCATCCCGCTGTGGATTCCCGGCCTGCAGTTTCCATTTTCAGCCGTGATCTTTGTGCTGGCCGTTGTGGGCTACGCGGGTATCAGCTTCTGGGTGGGACATGGCATGGCCTCGCGTGCCGGTCCGCTGGTCGCCGTGCTCTTAGGGGCGGTGCTGATCACGATCTTGCAACCAATTCCGATCGTGGGCTGGCTGGCGGGGTTCATCTTCTTCATGATGGCCCTCGGCGTGCCGTTGCTGAGTGGATTTGGCACCTCGCCTGATTGGTTGACCGCCCGCGCCAGGCGAACGCCCACGGTTGCGCCGTCGAATCCGCCCACGAATCCAGTGGCGTAGCCACCGACCCGATACCTGCCCAGACTCGAACGCTACAGATCCTTCATACGGGTGCGGCCGCAATCCGGCAGGGGCGTGCCGTCGACGGAACGATCGTCGCCCAGGCGATCGCGGTGGCGCTTGAGTTCCGCCCGCAGCTCCTCGACACGGTCCTTGTGTGCCGGATCGCCGTAGAGGTTCTTCATCTCGTGCGGATCCTTCTCGAGATCAAACAACTCGAAACCCTGCGGCTCTTGAATGTAATGCGTTAGCTTCCAACGGTCGGTGCGAACACCGCGAAGCTGCCCTACGCAGTGATAGCCGGGGTATTCGAAGTACTCGTACATCCACGACGTGCGCCAATCCGCGGCCCGGCCTTCGAAGATCGGCCGCCAACTTGCACCGTGTCCCTCGATCGACTTGGGCCGCTTAACGCCCGCGTAGTCGAGAATCGTGTGGCAAACGTCGTTGTTGAGCACCATGTGCTGGGTGTCGACCTGGCCGGGCCGAATCGCCGCCGGGTAACGCGCCAGCATCGGCACGCGGATCGACGGTTCGTACATTAGCCGCTTGTCGAACATACCCAGCTCGCCGAGGAAAAACCCGTTGTCGCCGGTGTAGATGACGAGCGTGTTCTCGGCGAGGCCTTCGTCGTCGAGGTAATCGAGCACACGGCCCACGTTGTCGTCGACGCCGAGCAGCGTGCGGTAGTAGTTCTTCAAGAAGATCTGGAAGTTGCGCTTCTTCTTTTCTTTGGGCGACAAGCTTCGCGCCGCGCCGCGTTCCCGGAAGTCGGGCATGTCCCCGATCTGCATGTCGGTGTTGCGAACGGCGAACGGACGGTCATCCAGCGGCGTGTTGAACGACGAGGGCTCGGGAATCTCGATGTCGTCGTAGACCTTCTCGTGACGCTTGGCCGGGAACCATGCACGATGCGGCGCCTTGAACTGCATCTGCACGCAGAATGGCTTGTCGCGCGGACGCGTCTTGAGCGTTTCAAGGCACTGGTCACCGATCACATCGTCGACGTAGCCGCGGAACTGGACCGGCCCGTTGTTTACCACCATCCGCGGATCGTGGTAGCGTCCCTGGCCGGGCAGGACCGCCCAATGGTCGTAGCCTTTCGGGTTTGACTTCATGTGCCACTTGCCGACCATTGCCGTGTAATAGCCCGCCCGCTGCAACATCATCGGGAACGTGGCGACGTTCGAGCGCAGCACGCTCGATGAGTTAAGGGTGAGCGTGTCTGCCGGGCGCCTCCCCTGGCGGCGGTAGTTGAAGACCATGTGCGAATCGGCGGGTGGACCGCCGGCGTTCGTGGTGACGCCATGCGCGTGGGAGTAGAGCCCGGTCAGGATCGTCCCGCGGCTCGGCGCGCACAGCGAGTTGGTGACGAAGCCCTGGCTGAAACGCACGCCACCGGCGGCGAGGCGGTCCATGTGGGGCGTTTTGAGGATCTGGTTGCCGGCGCAGCTCATGGCGTCCCAACGTTGGTCGTCGGTCATGATGAACAGGATGTTGGGGCGTTGGGTTTGGCCTTTGGCGATGTGAGGGAAACCGCCAGCCGCGGCGGCAGCTCCGCCCAAGGCCTTGAGCGCTTGTCGTCGATGCATGGGCCGGATTATAGAGGATTCCTTCGGCCCCGACCAACGCCATCGCCGTGGCCGCGAAGCGGGGCCGCCTACGAGGTTCGCGAAGGACAGCATCTCCCAATCGAGATCATGTTCGTCACATTCTAGATTTTCCTCGCTACAATCCATTGAACCGCATTCTTTTCGTCCCACACTTTAGTTTCACAAATCTCGAACCTGCTGCTGGACACAAGTGATTCCAACTCGCCGATCGTTAGACTGCAAATTGGCGGCGCCAATCCTAATTTGAAAGCAAGAGTTGTCGAGGACCTAACAAACCAACGCCTTTCACCGAGACACGGAGTTTGTTAAAATTAACAGTCCTCCCGTTGCCAACAAGTCGTTGGCGCACCCAATTCGTTACAGGCGTATCGCGGCCGGGCCGCCGGCGGTTGGGGAATCCGGCACAGCATAACCATTGCGAGGTGCCTGGCGAAATGAGGAGACAATAGGGAGCATGGATGCGGCCCGCGCCGGGAGAGAGCCCGCGGGCGGAGGGATTGACACCATGGAGGCCAATAATCTGACAACCCGCCGGAACTTCTATCAGCGTGTCATCTATAGCATCGGCGCAGTGATCTCCGCCGCGCTGGCGTTGCCCGCTATGGCCTATCTCTTCTTGCCTCCGCGCGGGCGGTCCGAAACGGGTTGGACCGAGGCTGGTGATGTGTCCACGCTCACTCCCAACAAGCCCGAGGAGATGGTGTTTCAGAAGAAACGGGTGGATGGCTGGAAGGAGTCGTATCAACGCGCCACCGCCTGGGTGGTTAAGACCGAAAGGGAAATCATCGCCTTTACACCCCAATGCACCCACCTCGGTTGCGGCTACCGTTGGGACGGCCAGCAGGGGCGCTTCCTCTGCCCCTGCCACGCGTCTACGTTCTCGATCGAGGGAGAGGTGTTGACCGGTCCCGCGCCGCGTCCGCTCGACCGCTATCGAAGCCGAGTCGAAGGGACGCGGCTTTGGCTTGGCAAGGTAGCTCCCTCGCCTGGGGAGACGGGTGCATGAAAGTGCTCTTGCGCCGGCTGCTGGACTCGGTCGATCACCGTACCGGGTTGGAAACCGCGGTCAAGAACTTCATGTACGAAGACATCCCCGCCTCGAGTGGATGGCGGCAGGTCTTCGGCAGTGTGGCGCTGTTCCTGTTTCTGATTCAGATCTTCACCGGGATCCTGCTGACCTTCAACTATGCTCCCCAGCCGGGCGATGCCTACTTCAGCTTGCAATACATCATCAATGAGCTGACCGGCGGGCGGCTCATCCGCGGCTTGCACCACTGGGGCTCGAGCATGATGGTCGTGGTCGTCGTGCTGCATATGGTTCAGGTAGCCCTTTGGGGGGCCTACAAAAAGCCTCGCGAGGCGACCTGGATGCTGGGCGTGGTGCTGCTGTTGCTGGTGCTGGGTTTCGGTTTGACGGGTTATCTGCTGCCCTGGGACAACCGCTCCTACTGGGCGACGGTGGTGACGATCCAGATTGCCGGCTTGGCCCCGGTGGTGGGCAGCTACTTGATGCGGTTTTTAGGCAGCGTGGACGGCTCGGTGGGCATCGCCACGTTCTCACGGTTCTATTCGCTGCATGTTGTGGTACTGCCGGCGGTAACGGCCATGCTGGTCGCGTTCCACATCTACCTGGTGCGCAAGCACGGGGTAACGCCGGATCCTGAGGACGCGCGTCGTCCGCCGAAGAAGTTCTATCCTGGGCAGGCTGTCAAAGACGCCACGGCAGTCTTCGCCGCGTTCGTAGTTCTATTTGTGTTGGCGGTGGCCGTCGACGTGCCGCTCGAGCGACTGGCCGATCCCACTGACAACACCTATATCCCACGGCCGGAGTGGTACTTCCTGTTTCTGTTCCAAACCTTGACGTTTTTCGGGGGTTCGTGGGAGGTGGTGGGCGCCATCGTACTTCCGACCATGGCGATCGTGGGACTTCTGCTTGTGCCTTTCCTCGATCGGTACAGAGTGAAGGGAATTAGACAACGCGGCATGGCTATGGGTGTGGTCGGATTGGCGGCGGTCGGATGGGCGGCGCTGACGATCGGCGCAATCGCCAACACGCCGGCGACCACTGGGCCGGAAGAACGCGAAGGTTACGCAACCGACGCCGAGGCCGGCGGCTGGGAGCAACTTACGCCGGTGGAGCTGGCCGGCCGCGCCTGCTACCGCCGCGAGAAGTGCGCCACCTGTCACAACCTCAGCGAGGGCGAGCCCAAAATGGGGCCCACGTTGGCGACGGTAGCGGAGCGCAAGTCGGCGGATTGGATGATCAAGCACTTCAAGAACCCGTCGTCGGTCGTGCCCGGCAGCCCGATGCCCGCGGTGCAAATCTCGGACGAGCTGTTGAATTGTCTGTCCGCATTCCTTCTGAAGGTCACCCCGCAGAACGCCGCCGCGCTCGAGGCCGCGCCGGGCTATGCCATGCAGGGCGCGATGATCTACCAGATGAACATGTGCGGTAGCTGCCACCGGGTGAACGGCATGGGGCAGAGCGTCGGCCCGCCGTTGAACGGCGTTGGCCAGAGACGCACCGAGGATTGGCTGGTCGAACACTTCCGCAACCCGCGGAAGTTCGAACCGACCAGCACGATGCCGCCCTACGACTTTCCACCCGACGAGATGGAAGCCATCGTTGGGTACTTGCTCGAACTGCCGTCCGGCTGATGCAACCGCCCTTACCCGGGGGCTCACGCCCCGGGCCAGTATTAACCCGACGAAAGCCTGGGCGCCAAGCGGCACGCACCTCGTATTCACGGCCTCCTCGCATACTTCGGCTCGCCACGTGGTGAGAAGCCCGCGCTAGCTCAGCATCGCCAAGAGCCGGCCCTCCAACTCACCCTCTTCAATGAGCGCGGCCGGGTGCCGGGCGGCGGCTCGGTCGATTGCCTCCGGATCCTTGAATCCATGTCCGGTGACAGGGCAAACAATCGTGTCGTCGCGGCGGACGATCTCTTTCGTCACCGCCCGACGGAGGCCGGCCAACGCCGTCGCGCCCGCGGGTTCGCAATAGATCCCTTCGGTGGCGAGCATCATCTGTTGTGCTTCGTAGACCTCGTCGTCTTCGACTCCGAAGGCGTGGCCGCCGTTCTCGCGCAACAGTTGCAGCGCCAAGCCGGCATCGATATCGAACGGCACCGCCAGGCCGCTGATACGCGTGGTGCTTTCGACAGGCCGGATGTCGTCCGCGCCGCGCTCGAACGCGTCGACGAGCGTCGGGCAGCCGCGTGGCTGGACGGCGTGGACTTTTGGCTGCGGTCCTGGGGTCTCGGCGAAGCCGCGGCACACGGCAGCGAGCATGCCGCCGCCTCCAATGGGCACGAATACGTGATCGGGTCCGCCGGAGAGTTGTTCACGAAGCTCGGCCGAGATCGATTGCACGCCTCGCATGCCCTCGGGGCAGTAGCGAAAGGCCGAAACGACCATCGCGACGTTGCGCTCCGCCGCGATGCGCTGCAGGCACCGCAGAACGTTGTCGGTCACGTCCGGGGAGGTGATGAAGTCCTTGACCAGAAACAGCCGCGCCCCATGCGCGCGCATCTGGGCCAGTTTGCCCTCGGGCGTTTCGCGGCTCACGACGATCGCGCAGGCGATCTGGTAACGCGCGCAGTAGGACGCCAGCGACGCACCGGTGTTGCCCGACGATGTGGCCACGCAGGTCTTCACGCCGCGCTCGAGCAATCGAGTCATCTCGGCGGCGATGAAGCGGTCTTTGTAGGAGCCGGTGGGGTTGCAGGTCTCGAGTTTGAAGAACAGGCGTGACAGGCCGAGGGACGGTCCGATGTGTGTGCTCGGAACCAGGGGGGTATTGCCTTCACCTAAGGAGGCTTGCATGGTTCGGTTCGGTGTAGGGCTCGGCGTGACGAACCCTTCAGATCCTGTGGCGCCTAGTGCACTGTCGCAAAGAAAACGTAATGGTAAACGAGCAGCCGGGCGGGCACAGGGGCCCGCCCCTACAAGTCTCGCTGGATACTCCTAGTCCAGCCCGTGCATGGGCCGGCGGGCGTTCTTGTACTCGAACCGAGCCGGGTTGACCGCCGTGAGCCCCCCGGTGTCGACTTCGATGATCCGTTTCGCGATCGGTCCGTACGCCGCCCGGTAGGCAATGGCCGCCTTGACGACCAGGATCTTTTGCCGCTCCGGGTAGACGCCGCAACTGGTGAGCTGATGCAAGCTGAACGGCGGCTGACGCCGGCTTGTGAGGACCAGCAGGTTCTGTAGATCGAGAGTCGAGCCGGCGGCTTCGACGACCGCCGTCAAGCCCTGATCGAAATAGCGCGCGCCGCCGTGACGAGCCTCGGTTTCAAGAAAGCGGCCGTTATGCAAACAGCGCACCTCCCCGCGTACCCTGACGGGCTCGCCGTGCAGATCGTCGCTCTTGCCACCTACTGCCGCGTCGAACAAGCCGTCGACTCCCGCGCCGGCGGCTACCTGGACGGCCTCGGGATCGCAGACGACCACCGTCCAGCCCTCAGCTTGCTGCTTGAGCAGCTCGGCCAGAACGAACGTGCTGTCGCCGGCCGAGCCGCCGCCGATGTTGTCGCCCATCTCGACCAGGACCACCGGGAATTCATCGCCGTCGATGGCTTCGCGGACTGCGGCCGCGGCGTCCGGCACGTCAAGAACGAGTTGGTCACGCGCCGCCCACAGCATGTCCGAGAGGCGTTTGGCCTCGGTGCGGGCGAGATCCGCATCGCCGTCGGCGACGACCACGACGCTCGGCCCCATCGCCGGCACGTCGGCATACTGATATCCGGCTGAGACGCTCGCCGCGAGTATCTTCGGGCTCTCCTCGAGTCGTCGGCTCTCTTCGACAATGGGTCGCAGCGGTTCTTCGCTGGTGTTCTGGAAGCGGATGTTGTAGAACAACGCCGGCTTCTCGATAGCTTGCACGGGACGCGCCTCACCCCGGGCCGCGCGGGCCACGATCTCCGCTGCTTTGACGCCCCGCTCGCGCTGGTCGACATGGGGATTGGTCTTGTAGATCACCAAGGCCGACGCTTGCTCGACCAACTCCGCGGCGACGTTGGCGTGAAAGTCGTTCGTCACGACGAGCGGAAAGTCCGGCCCGACCGCCTCGCGCACGCTGCGCACGATCTCGGCGTCGGCGTGCGGGTAGTCTTCACATACCATGGCCCCGTGCAGTGCGAGAAGCATGCCGTCGAGTAGCGGCGCCAAGCTCAGTCGCTTGACCAACTCGCCGGTCAGTTCCTCAAAGGCCTTCGAGGTCACGAGCCCCGACGGCGTAGCTACCGTGAAGAGGGTCGGGTGTAGATCGAACCCGAACCTCTCGGCGCCCTCGATGAAGCCTCCCACTTCATGTTGGGCCTGCGCCCAGGTGGAGACGAGTTCCTCCTCGCGCGTCAGGCTGCCGCGGGCGAAGTCAGCTAGGGTCGTTTTCGCACTACTGAACGAGTTCGACTCGTGCTGAATACCACCGATGGCGATGAGTGGGCGCGATTTATTCTTGCCCGGCATGACTGGTTCCGAACATGGAAGTCCCCAGCATGATTTCTCGCTGTATGAAAGTCACTGTAGCGTACTCGTCGGTGGCGCAATCTCGATGTGTTGAAGCCCAATGATAATGTCCCCTTGAGCGCCCAATAGAAATGTCCCCTACTCTGAGGCTCCGAAGGAGGAGCCGAGAGTGGGAAGGACATGGATGAGTGCCAAGGAGTTGAGGCGCGGCGAAGTGCTGAGCCGAGTGAAACGAGGGGAACTGAAGTTGACCGAAGCCGCCGAGCTGCTGGAGGTCAGCTACCGCCATGCGAAGCGTCTGAAGAAGCGTTACCGTGCGGGCGGGGCCAAGGCTTTGGTGCACGGTAACGTCGGCCGTGCTTCGAACCGAGCCGATCAGAAGCGACGCCAGCAGGTTCTCGAGTTGGTGCGCGAGAACTATGCGGGCGAGGGGCACGAGCGCTTCGGGCCGACGCTGGCGTCGGAACATCTGGCAGCCGACCACGGCCTGGAAGTGCCGCGCGAAACACTGCGGCGCTGGATGCTCGCCGCGGGTCTGTGGAGCCGCCGTCGCAAGCGCCAACCGCATCGCACCCGACGCCAACGCAAAGCGCACTTCGGCGAGCTGATTCAACTCGACGGTTCGCACCACCACTGGCTGGAAGAACGCGGTCCGAAAGCCTGTCTGATGAACTTCGTCGATGACGCGACCGGTGTGGCGCTGTGCCGTTTCTCGAACCAGGAAACGACCTGGGCCGCGGCCGATCTGCTCGCAGCCTGGGTACGTCAACACGGCGTTCCCAAGGCGTTGTACTGCGACTGGAAAAACGTCTACCAGCGCCAGCCGACGTCGCGGGAAGTGCTGGCAGGCATCAAGCCCGAGACGCAGTTCGGGCGCATGTGTGCCAAGCTCGGCATTACGATCATGGCGGCTTCCTCGCCGCAAGCCAAGGGCCGAGTGGAGCGCCATCACGGCACGCACCAAGACCGCCTGATCAAGAAGATGCGGCTGCGCGGGATCGTCGAGTACGAGGCGGCGAACCGTTATCTCGACGAGGAGTACCTGGCCGAGCACAACGAGCGCTTCGCCTGTGAGCCGGCGGCGGCAGCGGACTTTCACCAGGCGCTCCCCCGCGGCACCGAGCTGCGAGGGGTGTTCTGTTGCGAGTACGAACGGGTGGTGAGCAACGACCGGGTGGTGCGTTTCGAGAATCGTTGTTTGCAGTTGAAGCCGAAACGCAACCAGGGCGTGGGGGCGGGGGCACGGGTGACGGTCCAACAGTGGCGCGATGAGAGCTTGCAGGTGAGGTTTGACGGGCACGAGATCGAGCACGACGTGATCGCCACGCCGACGCCACAGCTGCGGACGAAGCCAGCACCACAGCAGCGTCCGGGGGGCGGGCGCAAGCCGGCGGCGGACCACCCCTAGCGGCGAGCTGTGTTACGGAAAAAACGGGCTGCGAATACATAAGAGGGCTGTGGAAATGCCGGGTCGGATGGAAAGCGTGGAAAATCTCTCGAGGCAGCAGTACCGGGTTCGAGGAGCGGTGGATGGTTTTCCACCCTTCCCACCGCCCCTTGGAAATCGCTACGCGATTCCCACAGTTCCACAGCCCCGACGACGACGATATCTCTCCTACGAACAAGAAACACAAGGGGACACTTCTATCGAGCTACCGAGGGGGACATTTCTATTGGGCGTTGACATGGCGCAATCTCGATGCAGCGTTGTCGCGACAACTGCGTTACAATCTGGTTCTGCTCCCCGCTCTCACCGTGAAGCACGGCACTCCGATCGTCCGCCTGTCGAGCACGGCACTGCTTCTTATCGTCTGGCTCGCGGCCGTCTCCGTCGCGCCGCTGGCGGCCGAAACGCCGCCCGGCCTGCTGACGCTTACCGGGGAATCGAGCACGCCTCCGCCGGAACGCAACTGGGATAAGCTCGGCATCCGCGAGTGGGAGCTGCGCGAGTTGGAGCGCTTCCACCGTGGCGACGGCTATGAGGGGTTCCACGTCGCCTACAAGAGCCTGAAGCTCCACATGACGGGCATCCTCACGCGCCCCTACATCGTCGACGAAGAGACCCGCTATCCGCTGATCGTCCTCAACCACGGCTCCGAACGGGGCGTGAGTGAGCGCTACCGCGCCGTAGCTCTTGAGCTGGCGCGGCGCGGCTACGTGGTCGTGGCGCCCACGTTTCGAGGACGAGGCGGGCTGGAGGGACGATCCCAGGGCCTGGTCGAGTACGGCAAAGGCGAAGTGATCGACCTGCTGCAACTGGCGCAACTGGCCCGCAAGCTCAAGTACGTCGACCCGACACGCTCGGGCATTATTGGCGAGGGCCACGGCGCGACCGCCACGCTGCTGGCCATGGAGCGGTCGAACGTCTTTCACGCAGCCGTCGTGGTTTCGCCGGCCGTTTTCTCAGGGATGGTCGAGAACGGGTTCGCGGGTATGGCTCGGTTGCGGACGATGTCGGATCGCCTGTTCGGGCGCGAGCTGCCGCAGAACGCTCTGATCCGCGAGTTGCGGGCGCGGGAAGGGTTTCGCAATGCCCGGCGGATCACAACGCCACTGCTGTTCATCACCACCGACGCGGACCCCAGCTACCAAGACCAGCGCCGGTTTCTCAGCAAGCTCACCGAACACGCCATCGACTATCGGCTGATCGAGTTCCGCGGCCGCGCGCCGGACTTTCTGACAGCGATCGACACGGGAGATAAGCCGCTGGACTGGACGATGGACCGCGACCGCGCCTGGGACCGGATCTTCGCCTTCCTAGTGGAGAAAATCCCGGAGCCACCGCCGGAAGAAGAGGGACCAGAGAAGGAGTTGGCGGGGGATCAAGAATAGATCGACTGCAAGGGTGTCGCCTCCCACACCCAGCAGGGCCGTTTGGCGAGAGAAACCGACTGCTATGCCGCAGGCAACGAGAACTTGCCTGGTCGGCCGACCGTTGTTACAACCGAGATGTAGGGGCACGGCATGCCGTGCCCGGCGGCTTCGAGCAGACGACTTGACCCGAACACGGGCACAGCGTGCTGTGCCCCTACTTTTAGCGAACTCACCTTCGTAGGTCGTACCTTGGCAAAATTCGTTCGCATCCTCTTCTACGGTGTCGTTGTCGCCGCCTTTATCTGGGTCGGCTACGAGGCACGCGATAAGAACCTTGCGCTTTCCGATCTCCGAACTTGGATGACCGAACCGGCGCCCATCGGTGAACGCTCCGGCAACCCGCTACAGCGCCTCGGAATCTCCAAGGACGAGATTCGCTCTCCAGGGCCGGACGACGCCATCCGATACGTTGGCCTGACGAAATATCTCAACGCCGCGAAGGCCGTCGTCACTCACACGGCAGACGATTCGAGCCCCAAGGTTCCTGACGCCATCCGGGCGCTGGACCGCTATGACATCAAGGCGACCTTCTTCATCAGTACCGCGCGCAAGGTGGCCGATGACCTGTGGCCCGTGCTGGTGCGAGCGGTCCAAAACGGCCACGAGATCGGTTCCCACGCGCGCACCCACCCCTGCCAGTTTCCTCCTGATCGGAAGTTCTGCTTCCTGGCCTATTCGGACCATGAGCTGATCGGTTCCCGCGACGATATTTTGGCCCGGGTCGATCAGCCCCACGTGTGGTCGTTCGCCTATCCTTGCGGGCTGTGCAACCAGTATGACTTCGTCCACCGCAAGCTTCGGCACGCCGGGTACCTAGTCGCTCGCATCTACCCGGATGAGAGCCGCGGCGGCCACCTGGTGCCCGACATGAACACGTGGGACGACGACCGCTACCGCGCCACCTACACGCAGGCCGTGCAGAAGAAAGGCGGCATCGCCCCCGAAGGCCGCACCGATGTCCCCGCCATCAACGCCAAATTCGACGAGGTTTACGAACAAGGCGGCATCTACAACTTCCTCACGCACCCCAGTTGGCTCGACTACGACGAGGGCAACTTCTACGAGCAGCATCTCAGTCACATCGCCCGACGCGACGATGTCTGGTACGTTCCGATCGGGCCGCTCTACGCCTACCGGGACGTCGTCGGGCACACGAAAATCCACAGCCTCGGGGAAGGTCGCTTCGCGATCGTTCACGACCTCTCGCCGATCGTTTATCCCAACAGCGTGACGCTGGAGTTCGAGGTCGACGCGGCGAAGAGCTGGGAGATGCGGACGGCAGACGGGGTCTTGCCGACGCAGGCCGGCGGGCCTACCTATGGCTGGGACCGCGAGTACGCTCGCCAGGACGGCAAACGGTTGCTGGTCACCGTGCGCCCGAATACGCTCTTGACAATTCGCTCGCGGTGATAGGCTTAGCAGCCCGCGGTAGAAGTGCGCTCTACATGAGAAACGCTCGCCCGGGTGTGGCGCGCGCCTCTGGCGGGCAGGACCGGCGTCCGCGCCGGTCTTCTGCCGTGCCTGGGGAAGCGGGTGGTGCGGGCAGAAACGTCGACCCGGAGGTCGACGCTGCCGGCCAGGAGGCCCGCGCCACTGGGGCCGCCGCGCAATCACTGCAGGTAGCCGAGCGAACGTAGGATTCGCACCTGCTCGGGATCGAGTTCCATGGGCGCCGTCAGGTCTTCCTGGTGTTCAACACCCAGCCACTTACCCAGCTCCGCCGCGAGCAGGGCGTCGATGGCGGCGTTGTCGTCACCGAAGAGGTTGTCCTTCTCGGCGGGGTCGCGAAGCAGGTCGTAGCGTTGGACCTGCTTCGGATCGTCGAGACTGCGGATGATCTTGGCGTCGCGCGTCCGCAGCGAAATGAGAGAGCCGTAGAGATCACCGAAGGCAACCAGAGGCGGCGGCTCGCCACCGGGCTCGCCTGCGAGCAGTACCGGGCTCGCCTGCGAGCAGTGGGGTCAGGTCCCGGTACGGGTGGGGTCCGTCTTCGCGGGCGTAGCCGAACTCCGCGGGCGGTTCGATGCCCGCCAAGCCGAGGATTGTGGGCGCTACATCCATCAGGCGGACCTGACCCTCCACCACCCGTCCCGCCGGGATCTTGCTCGGGTAGCGCATGAGGAGGGGAATGCGCAGCACGCTGTCAAAAAGATTCTGACCATGCCCCTTCTTGCCATGTTCGAAGAATTCATCGCCATGGTCCGACGTGACAACGATGATCGTGTCGTCGAATGCGCCAAGGCCCTTGAGGGAGTCGAAAAGACGCCCGAGATGATCATCGGTGTGGCGGATTTCGCCGTCGTAAAGAGCCATGACGTGCTCGAGGTCGCGCGGATCCATTCGGGCGTTGATCCGGCGATTTCGCATGTACGGACTTGCGACGATGTCACCTTCGTAGTCCGGGTCGAACATCGTGTCATATGGTGGCGGCGGGTCGTAGGAGTAATGAACGTCCCACATATGCAGGAATAGAAAGAACGGACGCGGTTGCTGAGATGCGGCCCAGCTTTCAAGCCACTCGTTCGCGAGCCGGAGTGAAATGGGCGAGGTCACATGCCCATCGGGCTTGCGTCGGTCTCGGTTCACAACGGTGTAGTCGTCGTAGTGGTCAAAGCCCTGGGCAAAGCCGTAGCCGGCATCGAGATAAGAGCCCCCCACAATGCCCGCGGTGGCGTAGCCCTCTTCCAATAACACTTCCGCTAACGTGAGCACGCGCTTCGTGAAACGCTCGGACGAAACGTGCACTTGGTGCACCCGGATGGGCAGGGCCGTCAGCAGCGTGACGTGCGAGGGGAGCGTCCACGAGGTGGGGGCAACCGCCGTGTCGAAGCGCACGCCGTCGCGAGCCAGCGCGTCCAAGTGGGGCGTGGTGGGCCGGGGATAGCCGTACGATCCGACATGGTCGCGGCGAAGCGAGTCGATCGAGATCAGCAGGATGTTGGGCCGGCCGTGAGGCGGGGTCGGTTTGGAGCCCGAACTCAATGCCGCCAGGCCCGTTGCGGCAAGCGCCAGCCCGGCGACAGCGACGCAAACCGACACGAGACGGCGGGTGAATACGTCCAACGCCTCCTGCGTTCGCAGCAGGGCGAAGAGTAGCAGCCACGTCGACCCCAGACCGACGCTTATGAAAGAGATTCCCCAGCGGCCCCAGTAGTCGAGGTGCAGTACCTGTTTGGTCATCCAGAAGGCTGGGCCTGTGACGACGGGAACGAGTAATGCCAATCCCAGGAACAGCGGCAGTCCGATCTGCCATTGGGGTGCCCTCCGCATTGGCGACCACAACATCTTGACCAGCATCGGACGCAGGGCTAGTGCCACAGCGCAACAAACCGCCGCATTGGCGACGATGGCGCCGCCGAGAAACACGGCCCGCCCGGCCCAGTCGCCGAGGTCGTGATACCGGAGGAGGAAGTCGGGCATCGGGCGGGCGGGGTCAACACCCAATAGCTGGCCGAGAGTCCGTACGACACGGATCATCCCGACGCTGCGGAGCCGCCCACCGCCTTGTTCGTAGAGCATCCACAAAGTGTTGACGAGGGCCCCGAAGGTTCCCGCAACGAGGGCGATGGACAGCAGCAGTCGACGCAGAACGGCCAAATCACTCCTGCTTGGCTGGAACCGGCTGCTCATCACTTGCAGGACGCAAGAGCTGGGACGACTGGCGGAGCGGGATTCCGCCTATGGAACGAGTGTAACTTAGTGGGATCGGCTGGCCGGTAGCCCGTGAAGTTCGACCGAAAGCCGAAGCCATCGCAGGTTGACGGCAAGGTCCGTGCTGGTGGAGGACACGTCCTGGACCGCGCCGTCACCGCGGCCGGTCCGACCCGGTCCGCGCGGCACATTCGCGTAGCCTCAAATGCTACTACTTCTCTTTTTTTCCTGGCCGCGGGACTTCAAGGTTGTTGGTAACGGAGAACGCCCGCTTACCTGGTTGGCCTGTATGCCGGCGATGGTCTTGTCCCCTTCGCTGTCGACGGCGCCTTCCAAGACAACGTTGCCCTTGTTGACGATGATGTGGATGGGGTGGGCGCCTAGCGGCGGGTCGGTCGAAATACCAAACCGCAAGCGCCGCCGGCCGCCGAGCAGTGGGACCCCGCGGTTGGGGTTGTAGCGGCTCAGCGAGCTGTGCCCGTAGATGTTCGCGTAGACCGCCGCGCGAATGTCCTCGTCGAAGCGCGAGTTGGGGAGTACCGCAATCTCGTTTACGACCTCGTCCACTCCCTCGATTTTCGCGACGACTCTTTCGACGGATTTCTTTAGGGTGGGCCGGGATGCCTGTTCGCGGACGTAGACTTTTGACCCTCCAATCCCAAAGGTAATGTTGTCGAACACGCCGTAATTCGGAAGCGTCACAATCTCTTTTCGAATGCGCTGGGCCAGCAGGAGCGTGGCCTCGTTGGATGGCTGTGCGCTCAGCGTCGCGGTTGCGAGCAGGGCAACGGCCGCAAGAGCGCGGGAAATCTTTTCGATGGCAGCTACCATGATCGTCCTCCCGTTCGTCCAACGTCACAGTGGAGGGGCCATTCGGGAACTCGACCGCCATGCCCCAGAGGTGAATCAAATTGTATCAGCGATTCTGCACGGCTGCGGGAACCGGAAGGGTACCGGAAGACCCGTTGAAGCGTCCCTAGTACTACTGTGTTATAAAAAGCCGGAGCCACAAAAAGGACAGCAAGGAAGCTGACGCAGAATGTGGCGACCGATTTGCCTCCGCAGCGTCGCAATCGAGCTCGGGTTATGCCGCTCGGGTCGAATCGGGCGCCCCGCGCGGGCGGAAGTCCCACGGCGGCTTGGGGAGGGGTAGCTGTAATCGGTCGATTCGTGTCGAGGGGGAAAAAAGGCTCCGCTCAGCCACCAGGAACCCATACGCCGCAATGCAAAGGGTGGCGTGATGATGAAAGCCCCGCCAGCCGCGTCCTTCGTAGTGACCCAGTCCCAACTCTTGCTTGAGCTCCTGGTAGTCGCGCTCGATGATCCAGCGGTGCTTGGCCAACCCGACCAGATTCTTGCGGGTTGTTTTGACGCCTATTGAATCCCGCAAATTATTATGACACTTTTTGATAGTTTGGAGCATCTATATATGTATGGGCAACCCCAAAGGTGTGAAGCGGGATTTCAAGGCCCTGGAGAAGCGCCGTTTCGAAGCGATGCGGCTGCTCCACCAAGGCCACAATCAGTCCGAGACGGCAAGACGGCTGAAAGTCGCTCGCCAAACCGTCAGTGCGTGGCGGCGGCAATACCGCGAGCAGGGTGCGGCCGGACTCCGCCAGGCCGGGCGCGCCGGACGCAAGCCGCTCCTCGATGCCGCACAACGCGAACGCCTGACGTCGCTGTTGCTGGAAGGCCCGCAAGCCCACGGCTTCCTCACGCCCCTGTGGAGCTGTCCGCGGGTGGCTCGGCTGATCGGAGACGAGTTCGGGGTCGACTACCACGAAGGCCACGTCTGGAAGATCCTGCGAGCGCTCGACTGGAGCCCGCAACGCCCGGTCGGAAAGGCGCGCGAGCGCAACGAAGAGCAGATCCGCACCTGGAAGCGCAAGACCTGGACGCGCATTAAAAAAAAGCCCAAAACGAAGGCCGTACGCTCGTCTTCATCGACGAAAGCGGATTGAGTCAGAAGCCGCATCGCTGCCGCACCTGGGCGCCACGCGGCCAAACACCGGTGCTGCAGTTTAACTTCAATTGGGAGAAGCTTTCCGTCTCGGCGGGGCTGACGCTGCGTAACTTCTACTTGCGGCTCTATCCCGGTGCGATCGGCAAAGAGCAAGTGATCGACTTTCTCAAGGCGTTGGTACGTCATATCGATCGGCCGCTGCTGATCGTCTGGGACCGGCTGCCGGCGCACCGTAGCCGCCTGGTGCAAGAGTTCATCCAACTCTCCGAAGGCCACATCGCAACCGAGTACTTGCCACCCTATGCGCCGGAGTTGAATCCGGTGGAATACATCTGGGCTTACTGGAAGCAGCACGAGTTGCCGAACGTCTGTCCGAAGGACTACGGCGAGCTGAACGAGCGGGCCCGCAAGGCACTCCGCCGCATGCACCGCAAACCGCGTTTGATCACGGCCTTCTGGAAACAGTCTTCTCTTTGCTTCGAGTGACGGGATATTATGCGGGACTCAATAGGTTCGCCAACCAGTAGTGGGTCGGTTCCGCCTGTTTCGCCGGCCACTCGATCAACAGCCACTGCTCGGGGTGCGGTTCGTGTTGTTCGTAGTCGCGACGCGCCGGCCGCACGCGTACGGCAGCGAAACGAGAACGTAGCGTCTGGCCGGTCCCTTCCCTCCAGCTCAGCGCGCGGAAGGCTTTGGTCGCCAACAGCTCGCCGGCCAGCTCCTTCACCGTGACGGGCTGCTGTTTGCCGCGTCGCAACCGCTTCGGCGGCCGACCGCGACCGGAGTATTTCTTCGCCGGCAGAGGCCCTTGCCCCGCTCGCCACACGGTCGTCGAACTCCGGATGCCGACGACATACTCGAGTCCCCGTTGCGCCAGTTTGTTGCGAAACGCGCTGTCGTTGCCGTAGGCGACATCGGCCAACACGACCCCCGGCTCGATGTCATCTTCGAGCGCCTGTCGAATCTGGCCCAGTGCGATCTGTGGTTTCGTCTCCAAGCGGATCTCGTTGGGCACGCGGGTTTTGCGTCGCCGTTTTCGATCGTCGGCCCAGGACGCGGGCAGGTACAGGCGGTAGGCGATCGGCAGTGAGGCTTTCGAGGTGGCGACCGACAGGCTCACCGCCACTCGACAGTTTTCTTGTTTGCCGAGTTGTCCGCAATACTGGTGCGCCACGCCGACCGAGTGTTTGCCCTTCTTGGGGAAGGACGTGTCATCAACGATCCAGGCCACGACGGGCGAGGTCTTCTTCATCGCCTGCAGCACGCGGCCCCGCACGGCGGCGAGCAGGGCGTCGTCGTCCCACGGCGAGTCGGCGACCAGATGATGCAGCGACTGGTGCGTACGGCGAACGTTGTGCGGGGCGAGGCGTGCCGCCATCGGCTCCACGCATTTGCGCTCGATGGGCAGTAGGAGACCGCGGCAATAAGCTTTCAAGGGCTCGCTGCGGTCGGCATGTCTCGCGGCACGCGCCAGGCTGTCGAGATAAGCCGCGAAACGTTGTTGCTGTTTGCCTGACGCCGACTCCTTGTTCGGCACACTTTTATGCTAGCATGTTTTATAACACAGTAGTACTAGCAGTCCGTGGCAAAACTGAGAACCGTGCGAATCGCAATGTAGGGGCACGGCATGCCGTGCCCGCCTGCTCGACCTACCGCAACATGTGGGTGTGTCTTACGGTCGTGACACGAAGCCCGGCTTTCACCACGGACTGCTAGGTGTAGTAGTTTATTCCGTCTACGGTCAACTGCTTGGGGTCCGGTTTCCCAGACGCACCAAGCTCTCCGCTCTGTCGCTTGTACTGGTGGAAGATCGCTACCCTCTTGCCGGACGAGTTGGAATAGGCTACGATCTGAGAGCGGGTGCAGTAGGGTTCACCCGAGGTCTCTGGCGCGTGAAGGTCGCGCCTGATGTGAGAGCTAAATTCGCCTGACGCTAGACGCTCAAAGAACCGATGAGTATCACAGAGTTCGCGAATCTCTGATGCGGTTATTCGTCTCTTGGGAGGCTCCAGCGGCATGAGCGCGATCGAAAAGCAGCTTCGTGACGTCTTGAGAAGCTATCTGGAAGGCGACCTTTCAGTGAGTTCCCTTCGAGATGCTCAAGTAGATCTCCAGCGTAAGGCAGAGGCTAGGGGCGACACCGACGCGCTGGCTGTAGCCGATCATGTTGAGATCCTACTGGCAGAGTTTGGGAGGGGCCATCGAAGCGAGAGCAGCCTACGCGCCGAAATATCTGAAATCGTGCAGCCGAGCACAGCCCCATCTTTGTTGGGGGATAGATCGCCAATTGCACCGTCAGGGTAGCTCCACCGGGCCACCGCGAACCTCTACTTCACAGTCCCAACCGTGCGATCCTAACGGGACCGTCGCCTTGGTTACCACCCGTCCTTTTTGCAAGTAGTTTTTCACAGAGGGACGCGCTCACCCACTAATCTTGACCTTCTTTTGGCGCTTGTACCAAGGCTGGCGGTTCAGGATTCTATCACACCCTGTCGGGGCAAATTCCCCAAGGTCGCGTTGACAGAAAACGGGGCCGGCGATGAGTCCCTTGGGCTCAATCAGTGCCTTCGACGTCCATGAAGTGATAGCCAATCATGTGGCAAATCACCATGTGGGCGTCCTCGATGCTGCCCATGTGGCCGTCGTCGACATGCAGGCTCAAATCGGATAAAGGGAGCAGCTTTCCGCCGTCGCGTCCGCTGAGACCGATGGTGTACGCGCCGATCGCGCGGGCGTGCTCCACGGCGTTGATTACGTTCGGCGAGTTGCCGCTCCCGCTGATGGCCACGAGCACGTCGCCGGGGTTGGCGAAGTTCTTGAGTTGCTCGACGAAGACCGCATCGTAGCTGACGTCGTTGGCGTAGGCGGTGAGCGTCGAGACCGACTCGCTCAGCGCCATGATCCGGAAGCGCTTCTCATGCCCGTAGCTGGCGCCCTTCACCATGTCGCAGGCGAAATGGTTGGCCGTGGCGGCGCTGCCGCCGTTGCCACAGACGAAGATCTGCCGCCCGTCGTCGCGGGCCGCGCGCAGTGCGGCGATCGCTTCGTCGACCTTACCCAGATCGATGGTATCGAGGGCCGACAACAGACGGCCTTTGTATTCGGTCGGGAAACTCATGACCGCGAACGCCGCCGTTAACCTGGGGAACCCGTCCGCAGGTCACCGTTCTGCATCGAGCGCGCCTTGGCGATGACTTCCGCGGGAGTGGCGAAGCCTGTCCCGGGTTTGGTGACGGTGATGCTCGACACGAGGTTGCCGAAGCCGGCCGCTTCTTGGAAGTCGCCCGTCACCTGGAGGGCGAGGGCCATGCCGGCCGAGAAGCTGTCTCCGGCCCCACAACTATCGACGGTGCGTTCGGGCTTGACGGCCGGAATGGTCGTCCTGCCGCT
Organism: Bryobacterales bacterium; assembly: GCA_965261065.1. Lineage (GTDB taxonomy): Bacteria > Acidobacteriota > Terriglobia > Bryobacterales > UBA6623 > JAKZVK01. The sequence goes on from OZ253444.1 coordinate 4,365,390, forward strand.
GTCGTCGATGAGCAGTGCGCCCCGTTTGCCGCGGGTGATGATCAGCGGTTCGGTGCCGATGGCATCCCGCAGGCGCGCGTAGTCCACCTTGCCGAAGAGCTTGCGGCAAGCCTCGTCGGCCTCCCGGCGATTGGCCTTAGCGATAGTATTGCGGAAGCGGTCAATGCGGGTACGCGAATCGACCAGTACGATCTTGTGCGGGTTCCGTTCGGCGACATCGGCGATGACTTCGCGAAACGCGTCGGAGACGACCCCGCCCTGCTTCGTTTCCGCTTGGTCGGAGACGATGATGACGTCGAACTTCTTGTAGGCGGCGTGGAAGTTGGCGATCAGTTGGTCCTCGACGTCGCCGGGCAGAGGACGGTTGTTGATGAAATCCACGCGAGGCTTGTCTTCCTTACCGTTGCGGGCATTGATCAACTTGCTGTAGGTGAAGGTCTGGAGTTCGGGGGAAGCCACGAGCAGGCGGTAGTCGATGTTGTTCGCCCCGAGAGCGCGCTCGAGTTCAAACCCGAATCCATCCTGTCCGATCGCGCCCAACACCGCCACCCGCCCAGTGCCCAAAGAGGCTAGATTGTTGGCCACGGTGCCTCCCGCGCCCGGCGTCACCTCCGTACGTACGATCCCCAAACGCGGAATCTCCGTCTCGCGTGAGGGGTCCGACTCCCGTGGATCATAGTGGCACCAGCGGTCCAGGCAGATGTCGCCCACAACCAGAGCGCTACAATCCTTGAACTTCCGCACGAGTGTCGAGGGCTTCATGGCACTTCCTCCTTGAGGATAGCGCGTCTCAGGGCCGGCAAGGCGGCGCGATGGTCGCCACGGATATAGTAGCTTTCGCCTCCATCGGCCACCGTGCGTATGAGGATTGTCTTGTGAGGACGGAAGTAATAGCCCGGATCGGTCTTCGGCAACTCCTTGTGATAGTCACCCCCGATCGGCACCAGGTCGAACACGGCGGTGGTGAAGTGGCAAACCTCGCGGCCCTCTTGCCGGGCCACGTTGCGCGCCATCGACAGCGCCTTCAGGTACACCTCGGGTCCCATGATGGCGGAGCCGAAGTTGAGCATCACGCCCCCTTCGAGATTCTCGATCGTTCGGGTGTAGATAAGGAAGTCGCGGTAGCTGGCCGCTCCCAGCGCCGCGCCGTCGCAGTTGGGATGCTCGTGGATGATGTCGTAGCCGATACCGACGTGGACGGTCACCGGGATCGAAAGCTCGTAGGCCTTCGCAAAGATACTCACGTCGCGATGGGGATAGTTCTCTTCGATGATCCGCCGGCCGACGTTCTCACCCAAGCCGAGGCCTTCGCCGGCCGCTTCGCGCGCCCACTCGTTGAGTAAGCCGGTCTCCTCCCACAGACCGAACTCGCCCGAGCGGATGTACCGTGCCACGCTCTCGGTCGTGGAGCCGATGCGAGCCAGCTCGTAGTCGTGGATCGCTCCGGCGCCGTTCATGGCGATGTGCGTGATCCAGCCGCGCTCGAGGAGGTCGATGATGTGGCGCGAGACCCCCATCTTGATGACGTGCGCGCCCATCATCAGCAGACGAGCGGCACCGTTCTCCCGTGCCTCCCTGATCTTTGCCGCGACCACAGGTAGGTGAGGATGGTCGAACGCGGGCTCGCCGTCATCCAGGTGGAGCAGGTAGCCCAGATTCATGTCGTGGTCGCGCTCGCCGAGCGGGCGCAGGTGTAAACGACTACGGTCGAAGATGGGGTACTTGGAAGTCACAAACAGGCGGGTGCGGACAAGCCTCTAGGATAGCCCGCCTGCTTGTGGGGCCGTAGATTGTCACCGAAGGGTAGAGCTGCGACCAGAAATGCGTTAAGACTTTGCGGCTCGTGGCCGATAAGAGCGGCATCGGTGAATAGTCAATTACTCCAGGTCGCTTGTGTAGCGGTGTGCTTTCTGCAATTCGGCTGGGCCGTTAGGCTTTGGCGGCAGGGGCTTGCCTCGAACTACCCCAATCTGATCTCGTACCTGATGGTCTCGGGCCTCCACACGCTCATCGGCATGGCCGTTTATCAGCGCTATGGCACCGGCCCCGATGCCGTCATCTACGGCTGGTTCTGGGTGTTGACGAAGCCGCTCATGTGGGCGCTGAGCTTGAGCGTCGTGCTCGAAATCTACCAGAGCATGCTGCGCGGTTATGTTGGTTTGTGCCGCCTCGGCCAGTTGGTGCGGCACGGCGCGCTGGCAACCGCGATTCTCTTGGCCGTTCTGGTCGCCGCGAACCCGGCTGTGGATCTCTCCACTTGGAGCCGGTTCTGGCGGGTGCAGGAGCAAAGTGTCTACTTCGGGATGACGACGCTGTGCGTGATCTTCGCCGCGTTCGCGTTTTCGTTCCGGCTGAAATTGCGGCACAACGCCACCGTCCTGCTTACTGCGTTCGGCGTTTGTTTCGGGGCCCACGCCGGCCTGGGCGCCCTGGATTCGCACCTCGGGCCTGCGTGGCGGGACGCTCGCGCGTGGGCTGATATCGTCATCTATCTCGCTTCCCTGTCCACCGCCATGATGAGTATGTCTCCGGCGGGAGAGGAGACCACCTCTTCGGCAGAGCAAGCAGCACGGTCGCCAGTGATGGATTACCAACTGACGGAGGCCCTTATGGCCCTCAATCGCACTTTGGCACGCACCTTGCGATGAGTCCGGAGGCGAGAAGCCCGGCCAGCGTTCTACGAACCGAGCAGTCGCCGTAGGTTGTCGCCGGCGACGAGCTTCTTGTTCTCCGTACTCAACTCCGAGTAGTTCAGCATGCCGATCGGCAGGCTGGGGTCCCAATAGGGTGCCTGCGATCCGAACAACACGCGGTCCGCGCCGACCAGTTCGACGACTTGCTCGAGCTGTAAGTACAACGTGTTGAGGGCGTGGGTGAAGTAGAGGTTCTTGTGCTTCCGCATGAGCAGGGCCAACTGAGTCTGCAAGCTGCGATGCGTCCGTAGCAGAATGACGGGGAGTTCCGGAAAGCCGCTACAGATTGCGTCCACGTCCTCCACGCCGTAGGTGGCGGCTCCCTGGGGACGGTAGAGTGGAGCGCCTTCGAGCAGCAGCGGCATGCGATGCTGCTGCAGCCGCTCATAGAGCTTTCCGAGCAAAAAGGGCTTGATCACGAGCGGCGGATCGGAGGGGCCGTCCGAGGCGAGAAGGCGGGCCGCTTTTGCTCCCGCGTCGAGCATGCGGTCGACTTCGTCTGCTAGGTGATCATCGGGGCCGCGGAGAGTCACCGAGAGTACCCAGCACAGGTCGAGGCGCTCGGACTTGGCGGCCTCGCTCGCGCCGCGGAGGTTGACGCCGTCACGGTAGTAGAACAGAGCATTGTCGATACCGTAGCGGTCCATCTGCTTGAGCAGCGCGCCGGCGTCGGGCATCTCATCGATGATGGGGATACGCGACTTCCCGATCATCACGTCGCAATCGAAGTAAGACCAGCCCGCCATTCGTGCTCCTTCGTTGTCCTCCGCGCGGACGACCCGCGGTCGGAGGTCAGATACAGCTTACCAGGGGCTCGGACCCGGTTGACGTTCGCTAGGCCGGCGCAGTACAACGCACTACAGGGGGACGAACATGGCGGCAACCTACCGCGCGGGAGTCATCGGAGCCACCGGCAAAGGCAACTACGGCCACGGACTCGATACGGCCTTCCAAGGCGTGCCGCGGGCCGAGCTTGTCGCCGTCGCCGACGAAAACGCGGAAGGTCTTCGCAAGGCCGGCGAACGGCTGGGGGTGAAGCGCCTCTACCGTGACTACCGGCGGATGATCGCCGCCGAGCAGCTTCACATCGTCAGTATCGGTCCGCGCTGGGTCACCGACCGCGTCGCGATGGTGGAAGCCGCGGCTGAAGCAGGCTGCCACATCTACTGCGAGAAGCCGTTCGCCGCCGGCCTTGTCGATGCGGACGCGATGATCGACGCGTGCAGCAAGGCCAACGTGAAGATCGCCGTCGCGCACCAGTTCCGCGGTATGCCGCCGCTTCAGAAGGCGATCGAAGACGTGAAGTCGGGCAGGTACGGCCGGTTGTTGCGCATGTACGCCCGGCCCAAGGATGACCATCGCGGCGGCGGCGAGGAGTTGAGCGTTCACGGGACGCATCTGTTCGACCTGATGATTGCGTTCGCCGGCCGGCCGGTTTGGGTCAGCGGTCATGTCGCCGTCGGCGACCGGGATGCGACGCTCAAAGACAAGCGAGAGGGGAATGAACCGGTTGGCCCCATCGCGGGTGACTCGATCGACGCGGTGTTCGGGTTCGGGGAGGGGGTACGCGGCTTCTTCAATTCGACGGCCAACATCGACCGGCCCGGCCGCATGATTTACGGCTTGCGCATCGAATGCGAGCGGGCCCTGCTGCACGTCCGGCGCTTGGGAGATATCTACGTCTACCCGGCACCCCTCGTGCTACCCGAGCTTCCTGACCTGAGCTGGCAGAAGACGTGGATCGAGCACTGGCACTTCACGCCCGAGCACAAGCCGGCCGACTTGAGCGACTGGATCCCGCGCGGCAACCGCTACCTGGCGAGCGAGTTGATCCGCGCCATCGAGAATGACAGCGAACCCGTCGCCTCCGGCCAAGCGGCGCAGTACATCATGGAGATGGTTCAGGGAGTGTACGCGTCCCACCTGTCGGAGGGCCGACGCATCGCCATTCCACAGCGAGAGCGTACTCATCCTCTAGCGTGAGTAGGCTCAAGTCACTTCATCGCGCGCCGGCGGCCTTGAGAATCGCCACGATCTCGGTGCGGCCGCGGCCGCGCTCTTCCGCAGTCTCGAGCGCGGTGCCGCCACGCGCGGTTCGTAGGTTGGGGTCGGTGGGTCTCGCTGAGAGGTTGGGTCTGCCACTGCAAGGGCTCGGGACGCAGTCCGGCATCGTCGACAATCGTCGCCAGAAACGCCGCCGGCACAGCGAACTTTGCAAGAGCAACGAGTAGGACTGCGTACCGGGTTCGAGCGCTCGTCCCCCTGAGCAAAGCGACGAGGATAATGGCGACCACGGCGAACGCCGTCGCCTGCCAGAGGTGATTGAGGAACCACGGCCACCAGGCGGCCGACCATTGCGCCAGTGCGGCGTGAATGTTCATCGACGGCCTCCGCGCGGCTTTGTATGTACCTTTGGGGTACTTACCTTCGGGGCCTTCGCCTTCGCAGGTTCGAGTTGCTTGAGCCGATCCTCCACCTCTCGCACGTCGTCGAGCGTGAGCTTGCCCGCGTCGACCAGGTGGGTCATCAGGGGCCGGGCGGAGCCGCCCAGCAGTTCGAGTAGTTCGTCCACAAGTCGCCGGTGGGTCGCTTGCTGGGTGATCGTCGGCTCGAAGATGTGGGCGTTGCCGACCTTCTTCACGCGCCGCACCGCGCCCTTTTCCTCCAAGCGGTAAATCATCGTTTGGACCGTGGTGTAGGCCGGCCGCTTGCGCGAGGGGAGGCTCTCGCGCACCTCCCGCACTGAAGCCGAGCCGAGCTGCCACACTTGCTCCATCAATTCCAACTCGTATTTGGTGAGCTTGATTGGGTTGGTTCGCGCCACGAAAGGTTCCGCCTCCTACGTCTTAGGTTGAATCTACTACAACACTAGTAGGGTGTCAAGAAGATTTTTGCGGCCAGGGCGCGCGAGTGTGCGATTCCGCACGCGTGAGGGTTCGCCGGCGCCTGGAGACTTTTCCATCGCCCTTTCAGGGCTCTCGCCGCACGGGGGCGATACCCAGGGTTGCGCCTGGCTCCACCGTGGCCTAAGCCGGCATGACCGGCTTTGGCCGCTTCGCGGAGCGCGGATCCCAGCGGTAGGCGTCTCCCGCCCGCCGCACCTTCCCCATGCCGGGGAACGGCAAGTGATAAAACAGTGCGAGCGTGTCCTCGTCCGCTGCCTCGCTCAGGATGCGCCTGCGAGTTTCGATCGTCTGGTCGGGCAGTTGATCAGGAAGGCAGGTCCAATCCAGATGCTCGAACTGAAGAGTATCCACTACGGTATCGGCACCAACGAGCAAACGCTCACCAGTGTCGGCGACGCCGATGACCATGTGTCCCAGCGTGTGCCCTGGCGCAGCGATCGCTTGGATGCCCGGCACGATCTCGCCGTTCTTCTCGACGAGGTCGATCTGCGAAGCGATCGGCGGGAGATTCTTGCGGGCGGATTGGACAAGCAGGTCGCGTAAATGACTCGGCAACCGGATTGAGCTGAGGCCCTCCTCGGACGTCCAGAAGTCCCATTCGGTCTTCCACATCACGTGGCGCGCGTTCGGGAAAGCCGGGCCGCCCTCGGGTTCGGTCAACCCGCCTATGTGGTCGGCGTGACCGTGGGTGAGAACTACCACATCGATCTCCGACCGCTTGACAGCGATCTCCTCGAGGCGAGCCCAGAGAAGACCCGCTGTGGGAGAGACTCCGGCGCCGATCCCCGTATCGATCAGGACCTTGTGGCGGCCGGTATCGACGTAGGTACAGATATAAGGAACCGGGAGCGTCTCGGAGTCGATGTTGCGCTCCCGCAGCAGTTGGGTCCGCTGCGCCTCGTCCAGATGTGGAAAAAGAACTTCGGGAGGGTAGTCGAGAACGCCGTCTCCAACCGCCGCAACTTGAAACGAGCCTACTTCAAAACGATGAATCATGGATGTTCCCTCAACTCAATTCGCTCGGAGCTTGGCAGCATAATCGCTCACCGAAGTAAGATTCAGCGGGAGTAACCTGAGGACCGGGCTGATGTCGATCGGATCCCCTGTGGCGTACTGGAGTTGCAGGGCGGCGAATGATTTTTGCAGCGGATCTTCGGCGGCTTCGTAGTCCGCTCGCAGTTTCTCTTCCGGCACGTGCTGGATCTAAAACTCGCCCCAACCAGCCGCTTCGAAAAGGCGGATCACCTCCAGTGGGCTCAGCGCCTCCGGCCCACCGATTTCGATCGTTTGGCGCCTGGTACGCGGCTCGTCCAGGCATGCGATGACCGCCTGTGCAATGTCGCCGCTCGAAACCCAGCTCAGCTTGTTAGAGCCGTCGCCGAAGACCGTCGCCTGCTTCGCGGCGTAATCGAAACCCAGGGCGGGGCTTAGCCACACCTCCATGAAATAAGACGCCTGGAGAATCGTGTGGTCCATCCCCCCTTGGCGGAGCCGCGCTTCAACTGCACTCTTGGCGAGTCTAAGCGGGGGTTGGAGTTCAGGGTTGTTGCGGAAGGAGATGTAGACAAACCGTTGAACCCCTGCGGATTCGGCAGCGTCAACGAGCGCCAGTTGGCCCAAGTGGTCCACGGATTCGATCGTGTCTCCCTTCTGTCGAGAGAGAGTAGCCGAAGCGGTTGATACAACCGACGTCACGCCGGCGCAGGCCCGTTTCAACATCTCCGGGGACTTGAGATCCCCCTCGGCAAGTTGGGCTCCGATTTGCTGAAGCCGGGCCCTTTTTTCTTGGGCTGAAGTGGCTCGCACAAGCGCTCGTACGGTCTCGCCGCGCTTGCGCAGCCGCTCGCAAACATCCATGCCGACCAAGCCGGTTGCACCGACGACTAGGACCATGTTCGTTCCTCCTGGAAAGTCTGGAAGCGAGGCATACGAAGCCTCGCACCAGCATTGTACTCCTCAGGTCGTTCCGTAAGGCGGAATAACCGGTGCCGCGAATCTGCTCCTGCCGATCGTCCCGCACCTAAATACCTCGTTCCCCAACTACTTCCCGGCTCTCGCCCAGCCGCGTTGCGGAATAGCTGGATCTTGTCTCACCCTTGGGGCCACTCTATGACGGCTCCACCCAGGGCTAACATCCAACGCCGCTTCGCGGCTTGGAGTTCGGTTGCAGGGGGGGGGTGTGTCGCTCAAAGAGCAGGAGTGCCCACCGTTGCACTTGGCGGACGCAGCGGTCCGCCCCTACGTTGACGACAGAACGGACGACGATTGAGGCGTGTAGAGCGAGTGCTCGCGAATATAGTGTGCGACCGGCGAGGGCAAAACATCCTCACAGGAGTCGCCCGCGTGGAGACGCTGGCGAACCTCGGTCGAGGAGACCGGGACATCCACGTCCGTCAGCCACTGTACCTGGGCCGCGGCGGGGGCTTGATCGCGGGCAAGGTCCGCGCCGGGACGGCTGACCACAATGAACTCCACCGCTCGCACGACCTCCTCCCAACGATGCCAGGAGTCGATCTCGGCGAAAGCGTCACAGCCAAGCATGAAGAACAATCGGTCGTCCGGCTCGATCTCCGACCTTGCTTGCTGGAGAGTATAGAGGGAGTAGCTCGGCTTGCCGTCGGCCGCGGGGGCTTCCAAACGCGAGGGCTCGAAGCGGGGGTCGCCTTCGCATGCCAAGGCGGCCATGCGGTAGCGGTGTTCGTAGGCGGCTTCGGTGATGGCTTGCCGGTGGGGCGGCCGTCCTGCCGGGACGAAGAAAACACGGTCGAGGTGCAGCCTGTCGGCGGCCGCGCGGGCTACGTCTACGTGTCCGCGGTGCACGGGGTCGAAGGTGCCGCCGTACAGGGCTATCTTCACGATGAGACCTTCACGAATACGACCCTCGCGATGCAAACTTCATGATGCGGCCACCGGGGTCTCGCGGGCCGCACGCACGCGGGCGGTCAGCAGCCGTTTGAGCGCGTCGATGCCTTTGCCCGTGACCGCCGAGATTACCAAGAAGGGCAACTGGTGCTCGCCGCAAAACTCTTCGAGCCGCCGGCGCCGGTCGTCGTCCTGCGCCGCGTCGATTTTGGTGGCGACGACGACCATGGGCTTGCCCACCAACTCCTCGGAAAAACTGCGCAATTCGCTCAGGATGACTTCGTAGTCGTCGATCGGGTCGCGTTCGCTGAAGTCGCTCACGTCGATGAGATGAGCCAGAATCCGCGTGCGTTCGATGTGGCGCAGGAACCGCAAGCCCAGCCCGTGGCCTTCGTGCGCGCCTTCGATGATCCCAGGGATGTCGGCGACGACGAAGCTCTCGAGGTCGTCCGCGGTGACCACGCCCAGGTTCGGCTCGAGGGTCGTAAAAGGGTAGTCAGCGATCTTTGGATGCGCGGCGGAAATCCGTGAGATCAGAGTCGACTTGCCGGCGTTGGGAAAACCGACTAACCCGACATCGGCGAGCAGCTTGAGTTCGAGGCGCAAGCGACGTTCTTCGCCGAGCGATCCCGGGTCGGCTCGACGCGGCGCCTGATTGGTGGACGTGGCAAAGCGAGCGTTGCCGCGTCCGCCGCGTCCCCCCTCGCCGGCGATCCATTCCTGGCCGTACTCGGTGAAGTCGAAAATCTTCTCGCCCGTGTCGGCATCGTGCACTTCCGTGCCCACCGGGACCTCAAGGATCAGATCCTCACCTGAATGTCCGCTGCGATTGCTGCCCTCGCCATGCCGGCCGCGCTGCGCTTTGTGTTCGCGTTGGTAGCGAAAGTGGATCAGGGTGTTGTGTTGCCGGGACGCGCGCAGGATGACGTGCCCGCCACGGCCTCCGTCGCCGCCGCTCGGTCCGCCGCGCGGCACGAACTTCTCACGCCGAAACGCAACACACCCGTTGCCGCCGTCACCGGCCTTGACGTTGACGATGGCTTCATCGACGAACACGGGGGAATCGGGGAGGGAAAAGCAAAGAGGCGAACGCTTGCCCGCCTCCCAATCTTAACCTGTACGTTACCCTCGGGGCGTTTGCGGAAAGAGCCGTCCTAGACTGCTTCGGACACCGCTTCGGGGTGAACGTGGATCACGCGGCCAAGGCGGCCGCGATTGGCAAACTCTACCTTGCCGCTGACCTTCGCGTACAGCGTGTCGTCTTTGCCGCGGCCGACATTCTCACCCGGCTTGAAACGGGTGCCGCGCTGCCGCACGAGAATCGAGCCACCGCTGACGATCTGGCCGGCGAAGCGCTTGACGCCCAGCCGTTGGGCGTTGGAGTCGCGTCCGTTCCGAGAGCTGCCGAGTCCCTTTTTGTGTGCCATGGATGAATCCTTCCTCTACCGGTGGGGCGATGACGCGAACTCAGACAGCGATTTCGTCGATCTTGACCTCGGTATAGTCCTGCCGGTGACCGTTCTTGCGGCGATAGTGTTTTCTGCGTTTGAACTTGTAGACGATGATCTTGGGGCCACGGGTCTGGGAGGTGATGGTCCCCTTGACCTTGGCGGAGTTGAGTTGATCTCCGGCCAGCAACTGACCGTCGTCTTGGGACACGGCGAGCACGCGGTCGAACTCGATCGGCGAACCCACGTCTCCGTCCAGCTTCTCGACGCGGACAGCTTCGCCCGAGGAGACGGGGTATTGTTTCCCGCCCGTTTCAATAATGGCGTACATGACGAACTTCCTCGACACACCCCTTGCGGTGGGTGTAATAGCTCTGAGTATAGCGGAAACAGGCAGGCGGGCACGGCATGCCGTACCCCCGACCTTTCACCACCGGTTCTAGTGACTTGCGGAGACCTCTCGAAGTGTCAAGTTTTTGCCTTTTGACGTTGAATGATAAGGCTCATGGCTGGAGGACGATACGGTACTTGCGGCCTCGGTTGCGGGCCGCCTGTTCAGCGAACCAAAACAGGGATTCATCGTGTTTGACAGCTCCAGTTCCGTCTCCGGCCGATCGGGCCGAACCTTCGGCGTCAGCTTTGCGCTGCACGTGCTTGGGGTCTGTGGGCTCGTGCTCTTGGGAACCGTTTCACAGTCGCCGCTCAATGTCACCAAGAACTACCGCTCGGTGACGATTTTCGCTCCCACAATCCCGCGCATCGATGAATGGAGGGTCCCTCTGCGGCAGCGCAGGCGTCCTGTGGCGCGGCCGAAGAGGGTACGCGTCGCACAGCCGCTCGCTAACGCGGCACCCGTGCGCAAGGCTTTGGCCGCCGATCCGCCCAAGGTGCGGATTGAGCCGGCCGCCCCCCAAGCGCCGGTGGTGGCGGTACGTACACCGCCGCCGGTCCCGTTGCCCGCCGAGCCCCCGGTAAGCCTTGTAAAGACGGGTCTACTGGCGTCGGCGATTGCTCCTGAGATACCGATTACACCTCGCGAAACCATACAGGCCGCGGGATTCGGCCAAGCAAGCGCCGCTCAAGAAGCGAAGCCCTCCCTGAGCGTACCGGCCGGCCCCAGCGCCTTTGGAGAGGTTGCCGCCGGCGACGGTGCGCGTTGGCGAAACGCAAGGTACGAGCGTCCGACCGAAGGTCAGGCAGGCTTTGGCCAAGCACGCGCCGGAACGAAGTGGACCTCCGGGGGGAAGGCAAGGTCGGCCGGCTCCAGCGCGGCCGGATTCGGCGAGGTCAAAGCCGGTAGCGGGACCCGCAGCGGTGGTGCGACGGAAGACGGTCCGTCCAAACAGGCCGGCTTCGAAGAGGTGGTCTACAGCGATGACGCCAAGACGCCTGCGCTGCCCGGGCACCGCGCGAGGCCGGCGAGGAGCGTCAAGATCATCGCGAAACCTCGGCCTAAGTACACCACCGAGGCGCGAGAACGAAAGATCGAAGGGGAAGTTCAGCTTGAGATCTTATTCGCGGCATCGGGAGACATCGATGTATTGCGCGTCGTGCAGGGCCTCGGCTACGGGCTCGACGAGAACGCGATCGAAGCCGCCCGGAAGATCCGCTTCGATCCGGCCCTGCGCGACGGAGAGCCCGTGAACCTCGTGGCCACGGTGCATATCCGCTTCCAGCTTGCTTACTAGGCAACTTGCTCACCAAGGAACCAGAGTCATGACCCATACGATCAAAGCCCCTATCTTCGCAGCCCTCTTCATGCTTGCCGCCGTTTCGCCGGCGGCGGCCCAGCGCACTGATCTGGTCGACCGGCTGATCGACCGTATCGTCGCTAACGAACAGGATTTCGTCGAAACAATGCGGCAGTACCGTCCGGTGCTCGAGACCTATCTGCAAGAGGTGGCCGACGATTCCAACGCGGACGCGCCAATTCTCCGAGATCACTACACCCGCATTTTCAATTTGATGTTTGACATCCCGACCTTCCAGCGGCCTTGAGCGTCTTTATTCATAGGGGCTAGAGCCCGATGAGGACGCCATGGAGGCCAACACCCAATGGGTGAAAAACAAACCAAGCCATTCCAGCTAAGTTTCAATGGACTTCTCAAAGTCGATTTCCAGGGATCGCACGTCACTTCCGACGGTGGCCTGATTTTGGTTCGCGAACTGGACGAACGGCTCGGTCTCGGAGAACTGATTGACGAGCATCTCAGCGACTCCCGGCAAGGCACAAACAAGCAGTTCACGCTCGCTGATCTGTTGCGGCAGTCGGTTTACAGCCGACTCGCCGGCTACGAGGACCTCAACGACGCCGAGCGGGTTTCGATCGATCCGACGTTTCGGCTGATCGGTTCGCAGAAGATCTGGGATCGCGGTGCGGCCTTGACCTCGACGCTGCACGGCTTCGAGACGGAGATGCTGGCGAGCGAAGAGAACCTGCTGGGGCTGATGGCGCTGAACCGAGAGCTGGTCGGGCAAGCGGAAGCGTTCGACGACGCCGAGCGGGTCGTTCTGGACCTGGACTCCACCGAGAGTCCGGTCCATGGCCAACAGGAAGGCAGTGCCTACAACGGACACTTCGAGTCGGTCTGCTACCACCCGTTGCTTTTGTTCAACGGTCATGGTGATTGCCTCGCTGCCAAGCTGCGTCCAGGCAACGTGCACAGCGCCGAGGACTGGAATGAGCTCTTGTTGCCGGAGATCGAGCGCCAACAGGCTGCGGGCAAGCAGGTCGCCTTCCGGGGCGATGCGGCCTTTGCGAAGCCGGAAGTTTATGAGGCTTCGGAGGAACGCGGAGTACAGTACGCCATTCGCATTCCGGCCAACAAGAGCTTGGAGCTGGAGATCGAAGACATCCTGTTTCGCCCGCCGGGAAGGCCTTCCCGCAAGCCCGTGGTGCGCTACAAGAGTTTTCGCTATCAGGCGGAGAGTTGGTCGCAGGCGAGGCGGATCGTCGCTAAGGTCGAGCATCACCAGGGCGAGCTGTTCCCGCGCGTCGGATTCATCGTGACGAGCATGAGCTTGCCGAGCCGCTCGGTGGTGCGCTTCTACAACAAGCGCGGCACGGCGGAACAGTGGATCAAGGAAGGCAAGCAGGCGACGCACTGGACGCGATTGTCGTGCCATCGATTTCGGGCCAACGAAGTGCGGTTGCAACTGAGCGTGCTGGCCTACAACCTGGGCAATCTTTGGCGGCGGCTGGGGCTTCCGCAGCGAATCAAGAGTTGGTCGCTGACGAGCTTGCAACACAGGTTGATGAAGACCGGCGGTCGGCTGGTCAAGCACGCGCGGTATTACTGGCTCTTATTGGCGGAGGCACATCTGAACCGGCGGCTGTTCGGCGACATGCTGCACAAGATCTGGGCGCTGCCGCTGCCGAGTGGGTAGCATTGCCGGAGTGAGGATCAACAGCTTTTGGCTCCAAAAGGTTTCGCAAGGAGCAGTGTCGGCCGGAGCGCCGTTCAAGCCGCTCAATCAACGACTGTGAGCGGTCGAACCAGCTCTGGCGACTACCAGCAGAGGTGATGTGCAGGGTTCAGCGTGAAAGGACGTGCTGTTCGGAGCGGAGCGGGTGTATACTGTGGCCGTGCCAGGGCCAAAATGGAAATCCTGGCTAAAGAGCTTAGTCGGACTGCACCCGCCGCTGTGACGAACTTGGGCTAACTACCGCTTGACACGCTATGTCAACGGCAAATACGTCTAGGAATCCTTCTCCTCGCCCGCCGCCTTGCACAAAGCCCAGCGCGAAGTCGCCGCACACCACAAGTTCCGGGAACTCTGCCGTAGCTTTGTCGAAGTCAACGAGAAGATCTGCCGCTTGCGTCCCGTCGAGCAAGAGCAGGAACCAGCGGCGTCCCTCACGCCGCGGAAGAAAACGATGCGCTATCCGCGCTTTCGCAAGCAAGGGCTGTTGATCGGCTCGGGAGTGATCGAAGCGGGTTGCAAGACGGTGGTGGCGCAGCGACTCAAGCGCTCGGGCATGTTCTGGACGGTGCGCGGCGCTAACGCCATCGTGGTGCTACGCTGCGCCCGTCTCAGCGGCCGCTTCGAGGACTACTGGGAATCCGCGCCCAAGCCGCCTGATGGCACTTTCATGTCGCGCACCCCCCGGGTGAGTGGAAGCGCAGGATGATATACGATGCGCTCGACGGCGTCGTGCACGGGATGCGTGGTGGCGTGGGACGGGTCGGGACCGACGGCGGTCCTCACGGCGAGTTTCGGGGGCGTGTGGCTGCAGCAGTCGAGCGGTGACGAAGACAAGCTAACGTGGACCCACCGTCAATTGACCGCCGGTGACCTCGCTTCGCGGCCCGGCGGCGGCGCGAGCGAGATCCGCGTGGGGCGCCTGGGGACAAGCCGGGTCGCCGGCCGATTCCCAGATCGATTCCTCGTGACCTTGGAGCCGTGGCACGGACATCAGGTGGTGGTCTACCCCGATATCTCTCGAGACGACCCAACTCGCCACGTGATTGACTCCAGCTTCGAGGACGGCCACGCCGTTGAGGTGGGCGATTTCAACGGTGACGGGCTCGACGAGATCGTGGCAGGCTACCGCGGTCCGGGTGCAAGCGCGTACCTCTACTACCCGGCAGACGATCGCGGTACAAAATGGCATCGCGCAGTGCTCGACAGCGGCGGTATGGCGGCCGCCGGTTGCGACGTGGCCGACCTTAGCGGCGATGGCCGCGCCGATATCGTCTGCATTGGTGCGAGAACCGCCAACATCAGGTGGTACGAAAACCTGGGCGGCCGATGAAACCTGCCGACCGCGGCAGTTCGGGGGCAGTTCGGCTGCTCTCTGTGGACCAGCGTTGCACCGACGATTCCGCTGTACAACCTCCCCCATCTTCGGAATCCCAGTCACAGAATTATCATCCCATAGAATCAATAACTTACGGCGGAAAAGGCGAATAACGCCCGCCCTTGTACGCTACACTGAGACCCGAGAGGGCCAGAGTCGCAACGCAGGAATGACAACCTTGCGAAAACCTTGCCAAACCGTGCCAAAAGACCGACCACCCGCCGCGCGTCCACCGACGTGGCTGTCGGCACTCAGGGACATGCCGCGGCAACCCTGGTCCCTCGCGGCCGCTACGAGCAACCGCTGTAGCCGCGCAAGGGTAGCGGACGCCAACGTGGGCGAGGTTCGATGAGTCGTGCTGATCGACACAGATTCGCGACTCGACTTTTGCCAAGCTTTCCGCGCCTAGCGGCGGGCCCGCGGGTTTACATCCGGGGCGCTGTTACTTTCCTTTTGGAGTGACAAGCCATGAATCGACGTCAGTTCTTGACCACCGCCACCTCGGCGGCTTCGGTTGCCTCAGCAGCCTCCGCGGCCCCGCGTGCGGCGTCGGGTTCGGGAGCGCCCGACTTTGACGCGGTGCGAGCTGATTTTCCGAGAGCGCGAACCGCCGCCTATTTCGACTGCGCGTCGTCGCATCCGCTAAGCGTCCATTCGTCAGCGGCGCTTCATCGCTATATCGATTGGGCGACTCATGAGGTTGGCGAGCCTTGGTGGCCGTCGTGGGCCGAGCCGCGCACGGAAGCGAAGAACCTGTTCGCGAAGCTCATCAACGCGAAGCCCAAGGAGATCGCCTTCGCGCGCAGCACCATCGAGGCCGAGAGCAACTTGCTCAATGGCATGCAAGACACGCTGGCCGGCGGCAACGTCGTCACCAACGACCTGCACTACACCGCGGCCCTCTACAACTACAAGATGCGGCAGCAGGAAGGCCTCGACCTTCGCGTCGTCAAGCATCGCGACTGGCAGAT
Source organism: Bryobacterales bacterium (assembly GCA_965261065.1). Classification (GTDB taxonomy): domain Bacteria; phylum Acidobacteriota; class Terriglobia; order Bryobacterales; family UBA6623; genus JAKZVK01. Next base: position 4,381,071 of record OZ253444.1, read on the forward strand.
TGACCTTCGCGACATGGAGAAGGCCGTCGACCGCAATACGAAGTTGGTCTCGATTACCTTGGTGTCGAACGTCAACGGATACCTCTCCGACGTGAAGGCGATCAGCGACTTGGCCCACGCGCACGGCGCTTATGTTTACGTGGACGTCATTCAGGCAGCGGGCGCGGTGCCCATCGACGTCCGCGCGATGGGTATCGACTTTGCGGCTTGCTCGACATACAAGTGGCTGATGGGGGTCAAAGGGTTCGGCTTTATGTACGTGCGGGAAGACCTGCAACGGACCGTTGCAAAACCGACGCAGCACTCCGGCGGCGTCCGGTTCAACTATGCTCCGTGGGTCGAGAAGCCTGATCCGGAGATGGATGAGATTGGGTTCGAGCCGCGTCCGGCGCCTGCCTGTTACGAGGTGAGCTACCCGTCGTACGAAGGAGCGATCTGCGCGCAGGAGAGCGTGAAATACGTCCTTGAGCTTGGCGTCGACAACATCCGCAACCATGTGCGTGGGTTGACCGACCGGCTACGGAAAGAACTGCCCAAGATGGGGTATCCCTCGATCACGCCAGAGGGTAATGAGAGCCCGATCGTGGTGTTCCGCGCGAGTGACCCGGCTGGGACGATGAAGAAGCTGCGGAGTGCCGGTGTGCATGCGGCGATGCGGTTTGGAAACAAGTTGCGGATCTCGCCGTCGGTTTTCAGTAACCAGCAGGATGTGGATCGGTTGTTGGAGGCGTTGGGGTAAGTCACAGCCGCGGATGTCAGACCGAGGTCCGCGCTATCGGCCGGGATGCGCGCTCTGGGCTGCGGACCGCGGGTTCCCACCCGCGGCTCTGGTTCTGCGCTAGGAGCTCTCGTGTGTGTGTCGGAGGACGTGCCGGACCGCTCCCTTACGGTCACGGCTCGGTTTTCCGAGCGCTAGTTGCTAGGCTTCTTAAGAGAGCTTTTCCGGAGGTCTGATGAAGCGTAGAACGTTCTTGGCGGGGGCGGGGTCGGTGCTGGCGGCATCGCTGCGTGCCGGCGCGGCCGACACCAAGCCGTGGGAGTGGCGGGAGTATGCGGGGGATGCTCACTCCAGCCGCTTTGCGCCGCTCGACGAGATCACGAAGGACAACGTCGAGCACCTCGAGCCCGTCTGGGAACTTGAGACCCTGCCGCCGCGTGTGCGCGAACAAGGCATCGTGCAGTGTACGCCGATCGTCGTTGACGGCATCATGTATGTCTCCGCGCATGGACTCCACTCACACGCGATCGAGGCGCACAGCGGCAAACTGATTTGGTCGAACCAGGGTTTCGACGACGGCCGGCGCCGCAGACAGGCGGTGGGCACGTCACGTGGTGTGACGTACTGGAAGGACGGTGCGGAGGAGCGGATCTTCGCGGCCGTCCGCGAGCATATCTTCGCGATCAACGCCAAGACCGGCAAGCTGATCGACGGCTTCGGCACGGGCGGCGCCATCGAGTTGGAAAAAGATCTTGATCGCAGCCTGGACGACATCGAGTCGGTCGTTTCGCGGACGCCGCCCGCCGTCTACCAAGACCTGCTGATCGTCATGTCGGTGCCGGGCGAAGGGCCGGAGAAGTCGGCGCCGGGCCACATTCGAGCGTATGACTGCCGTACCGGGAAGCGACGCTGGATCTTCCACACGATTCCCCATCCGGGCGAGTTCGGCTACGAGACGTGGTCGAAGGATTCGTGGAAGACATCCGGCGGCGCAAACTGCTGGGGCGGCGTCAGCATCGACCACGAGCGCGGACTCCTCTTCCTCGGCACGGGTTCGCCGGCGTTCGACTTCTGGGGCGGCGATCGGATTGGCGAGAATCTGTTCGGGAACTGCGTCCTGTGCCTGAAGGCGGAAACGGGCGAAAGAGTCTGGCACTACCAGACGGTTCATCACGACCTGTTTGACTACGACATCCCGTGTGCGCCGAACCTCGTTACCGTGCAGCACGAGGGGAGAGCCGTCGACGCGGTGGCGCAGGTCACGAAGCTGGGATGGGTGGTGCTGCTGGACCGCGAGACGGGCAAGCCGCTCTATCCGATCGAGGAACGTCCCGTGGCGAAGTCGACCGTGCCCGGTGAAGAAGCGTGGCCGACGCAGCCGTTCGTGACGAAGCCGCCGCCGTTCAGCAGGCTCTCGATGACGCGGGATGACGTGGCCCATCTCTCGAAGGAGTCGCACGAGTACCTCGTCAACGAGCGAATGAAGGATGTCGTTTTCGCGCCGATGTTTACGCCGCCAATGGTGGACAAGGAAGTTCTCGTATTCCCCGGATACCATGGCGGCGATTTGTGGGGCGGTGGAAGTTGGGTGGCGGAGAAGGGCGTTCTGTTCGTGAATCACAACGAGATTCCCTGGAGCCTGCGCCTCATGAAGTCGGCCGAGGGTTCCTATCGTCCGTATGAGCACACGGACTATCTGCGGCCGAGGGATGAAGAGGGCTACCCGGCCATTACGCCTCCCTGGGGCCGGTTGTCGGCCATCGACCTCAACGCGTGCAAGATTCTGTGGCAAGTGCCGCTCGGGGAATACGACGAACTCACGAAACGCGGCATCCCACCGACGGGTACGTATAATCGCGGCGGCAACATCGCGACCAAGAGTGGGTTACTGTTTTCCGCGGGGGCGGAAGACGGCAGGTTGCGGGCGTTCGATCAGGGTGACGGTAAGATTCTCTGGCAACACCAACTCGGCGGCATCGGGTTGGCGACACCGTCGACCTACGAAGTCGACGGACGGCAGTTCGTCGTGGCGGCTGCGAGTCCCCTGTCAACGGTGAAGGGCAAAGGGCCAAAGGCGGGCTTCACAGCTTTCGCGTTGCCGACCTCATGAAGGAGAGCCCCGCGTTCTTTGTTGCCGCCACGCTTGTTTTGGCGGGGCTGGGGTGGGGTCAGGTGGCGCGCAAGCCTCCGAAACCGCCGCCGGAATTTAAGCCCGGCAAGCCCGTCGAGCAGCCGCTGCCGTTTAGCCATAAGAAACACGTCGGGCTGGGCCTCCAATGCCTGGACTGCCATACGATCGAGGACCCCGGAGACTTTGCGGGATTCCCGGCCGAGGCGAAGTGCATGGCGTGCCATGTGGCGGTCAAACCCGAGAGCCCGGATATCCGGACTACATGGTGGGCAAGCTGACCTTGGATGACGGCGTCCACTATGACCAATTGTTCGTGAGCGAAGGCTTTGACCACTCGCCCGAGAAGCGCGGTCTGTCATTCTTCCGGAAGAAGAAATCGCGGCGAAACTACTTCATCCCCGAAGGCTTCTCGCAGATGGTGGTGCCGGACGCGACCCACTTTACGCGCGGCACGTATGAGTTCGAGTACGTTCGGCGCGAGTTCCTCGGCAACATACGGACACTTGTCTTCGACGTCGCGCCCAACAAGCAAGGCCGGCCGGGACGCTTCGTCGGCCGCATCTGGGTGGAAGACAAGCAGTATAAGATTGTGCGCTTCAACGGAACCTACACGTCGGCTGTGGACGAGGCGCTGTTCTTTCACTTCGACAGTTGGCGCGTCAACGTCGCCGGTGGCCTGTGGATGCCCGCCTTCGTCTATGTGCAGGACGCGAACGCGTTGGGGCCGGACGGCGAGACCATCCGTTTCAAAGCACAGACGCGGCTTTGGGGCTATAGCGCCTTCCGCGGCAGTAAGCTGCAGGAGTTGACCGAGATTCTGGTGGAAGCCGGCCACGAGGTGCAGGATCAGAGTGGCTCGGAAGATGTGACTCCGCTCGAAAGCCAGCGCATCTGGACGCGGCAGGCCGAAGAAAACGTCATCCGGCGTCTCTAGAAAAGCGGCCTGCTGGCGCCGAAGGGGGAAGTCGATGACGTGCTGAACACGGTGGTCCGCAACCTCATCATCACTAACGAGATCAACCTCGAGGTCGAGTGCCGTGTCCTGCTGACGACGCCGCTCGAGACCTTCTCAATAGGGCAGTCGATCGTCATCAGCCGGGGACTCATCGACGTGTTGCCGGACGAAGCCAGTCTGGCGATGGTGCTGTCCGACGAACTGGCGCACATCGCATTGGGCCACCGCACCGAGACAATGTTCGCTTTCAGCGACCAGACGATGTTCGAGGATTCGCAGATCCTTCAGAAGCTGCGGCTGGGCCGCGGTGAACGCGAGGTCGAGGCCGCCAGCCGGAAGGCGATCGAGATGCTCTCGAAATCCCCTTACAAGGGCAAGCGCGCAAACGCCGGGTTGTTTCTCAAGGTGCTCGAAAACCGTGCGCCGCACTTGACCAACTTGATTCAGGCGAACCTCGGCAACCAACTAGCCAGCGATGGAAACCTGTTGCGGCTGAGCGAGTTGGCAGGCAAGGCCCCGGACCTCGATGAGGGCAAGATGGAGCAAATCGCCGCTCTGCCGTTGGGCTCCCGCCTCAGACTCGACCCGTGGACCAACACTTTGCACCTTGTCAAGACGAAGCCTGTGGCTCTGCTCTCGGCGCGAGACAAGATGCCGTTCGAGGTGACGCCCTTCGTCATCCACCTGACGCGGATGGAGAGCTCCTTGAAGGCCGCGAACCCCACCCAGACAGCGGAACGGCGCTAGCCCGGTTGCCTCTCTCGGACACGGGGACGCCACCCGCCAACTCGAGAGGCACCTACTCCTCGTCTTGCTTGCCTGCCAATCGGTTGATGACCGAGAGATCTTCAAGCGTCGTGATGTCGCCCGACACAGTGTCGGTGGTGACGATCTCACGCAGCAGGCGGCGCATGATCTTGCCGCTGCGGGTCTTTGGCAGGGCATCGCTAAAGCGGATCTGTTCGGGACGGGCAAATTTGCCAATCTCCACAGCTACCCAATCACGGAGAGTGGCGGCCATCTTGTCGTCCGCTGTTTGGTCTGACTTGAGGGTGACGAAGGCAACGATGGCTTGTCCGGTCAGTTCGTGGGGCTTGCCGATCACCGCGGCCTCGGCCACGGCCTTGTGCTTCACTAGCGCCGATTCCAACTCCGCGGTCGACAATCGGTGGCCGCTGACATTCATGACGTCATCGACCCGCCCCAGGACCCAGATGTACCCGTCCTTGTCGCGCCGCGCCGCGTCACCTACAAAGTAAGCCCCAGGGATCTGTGAAAAGTAGGTCTTCTTGAAACGTGGCTTGTCGCGCCACAGCGTGCGGAACATCGATGGCCAAGGCTCGCGCACGATCAGGTAGCCCTCTCCCCCTTTGGGGACGGGGTTCCCTTCCATGTCGACCACGTCGGCGATGATCCCCGGCAGTGGAAATGTCGCCGAACCCGGCTTCAGCGGCGTCGCTCCCGGCATGGGAGAGATCATGATCGACCCCGTCTCGGTTTGCCACCAGGTATCGACGATCGGGCAACGCTCACCGCCGATGTATTTGTGATACCACTCCCATGCCGCCGGATTGATCGGCTCACCCACCGAGCCGAGCAAGCGCAAGCTCGACAGGTCATGCTTTTTCGGCCATTTCTCTCCCAGCCGAATAAACGCGCGAATCGCCGTTGGTGAGGTGTAGAGGATATTGATCTTGTACTTGTCGATGATCCGCCAGAACCGGTCCGGCTCGGGATGGCCCGGCGCCCCTTCGTACATCACCGTGGTTGTCCCCACCAGCAGCGGCCCGTAGACGATGTAGCTGTGTCCGGTAACCCAGCCCACGTCGGCGGCGCACCAGTAGGTGTCCTCTTCCTTGATGTCGAACACCCACTTCATGGTCATGTTGGCCGAGAGTTGGTAGCCCCCCGTGGTATGAACAATCCCTTTGGGCTTACCCGTCGTGCCGGAGGTGTAGAGCACGTACAACGGGTGCTCGGAGTCTAACTCCGCCGCCGGGCAGTGCTCGCTCGCCTTGGCGTCCAACTCCTCCCAGTCATGGTCACGTCCCGCAACCATGTCGATGTCGTTGTGGGTGCGGCGATAGACGATACTGTGCTTGACGCCCGGGCAGTCCTCGAGTGCCTCGTCGACCGCCGCTTTGAGTGGGACGATCTTACCTCGCCGCCAACCGCCGTCGGCCGTGATGACGACTTCGGCCTCGAGGTCGTTGATGCGCGTCTTGAGCGCCTCGGCGGAGAACCCCCCAAACACCACGCTGTGGGCAATCCCCAGCCGCGCGCACGCCAGCATGGCGATCGGCAGCTCGGGGATCATCGGCATGTAGATGATCGAGCGGCTGCCCTTGCGCAGGCCCAGACCCTTGAGTACGTTGGCGAACCGGCAGACGCGCCGATGAAGCTCCTGATAGGTCAGGGTTTGGGTGTCACCAGGTTCGCCTTCCCAGATAATGGCGGCTTTGTTCTTGCGCGGCGTGGTCAGGTGACGGTCGAGGCAGTTGTACGACATGTTCGTCTTGGCCCCGACGAACCACTTGACGAAGGGGGACTTCCACTCGCACACCTTCGTCCACTTCTTGAACCAGTGCAGCTCCTGCTTGGCAAGCTTCTCCCAAAATCTCTCGGGGTTCCGCTTGGCCTGGTCGTAGAGCTTCTTATAGGCCACCATGCTGCCGACAGAGGCGCTCTTGGCGAAGTCCTTCGGTGGTTTGTATGGTTTGGCGGCAGGCATTCAGTCGATCTCCAGAAGGGCGGGGAAGTAGGCCCTCGGCGGGTTCGTCTTCCCTCTGATCGGAACCCGCGAGGAATTCAATACTATACAACAGCGGGTGTGGCCTGCGCCTCCGGCGGACAGGACCGGCGTCCGCGCCGGTCTTCTCCCCTGCCTGCAAGAGGACGGTGCGCAGAAACGTCGACCCGGAGGTCGACGCTCCCGACCAGAAGGCCCGCACCCCCCGGCCCGCGGCACCGGGTCGCGACATCGCCGACGACGAACGCGAATGGTTGTCACCATCGGTTCTTGGCTGCCCTCTGCTAAAAACTCCGCACGGTCGCAGCGGGCGCAATGACGAAGGGGCGGTCCTGATATTCGCCACGGGTGCGAAAAACGCGGTACTCGGGACCGCAGTTGAGATACAGCGATTCCCTCGAGATGGCCGCCGGTGCTCCCCTACCAGGGCGGGGCCCGCCGACACCCAACAGCAGGTCAATCCACGCCGTCACGGCATCGCTCGTCCTGCCAGGGCGCAGATGAAACTCGTCGGGCCCATACCATTCGCGGCGCGCCGGCAGCAGTTGGATCTCGCTTCGTGATTCCATGTCGCGCAGTTCGTTCTGGATCGCGTTGACCTGCGAGAGAACCTCGTCCCGAGGCACGCGGCTCAAGGGATAAACCAGGCGCCGGGCGACGCGGAACTTCCATGGCGCGATCTCGGCCAGGCCTTCCACCGGAAGCGAAGTGACTCCCACGGTGGCCCCGAGGTGGCGCAGCCTCTCAACGGTTCGCCGGACCCGGACCATCAGATGCTTGACGCTGACGCCATGCATGATGTCGTTTCCAATATCGGTGAGCAGCGCCCAGGTGTGGGCCGCCGGGTTGTCTTTCGCGGCTTCCTCAATTGCCGGAAGCAATTGGCATCTCGACAAAGCTCGAAACTTGATGCCGAAGCTGCCAGTGTCGACTCCGTAGGAGCGGCCGGGACCATGGGCAACGAAAACCGTCATCGCCGTACCCTTCACGCGCGACAGTAGATGGTTCAGCGCCTGGGGCAAGGCGATCGTCAGATTGCTCGACCCCAGCAGAGCAAACAAGACCTCAGGCGCGCCGGCCTGACGCTCGAACCGCGGCGCAGCGGACAGACTGGAGCCGGGGGATGCCATCACGCCCCCATCACGCCACCGAGCCGGGCGAGAGGCGCTCGGTGTTCGCCCGAAACGCCGTCGAGGCGTATCGAATGGTGTTTACCACGGCCGATGGATGCCGGCATACCCATCGGAAGATCCCGCGCAGCGCGAAGCCCGGCAGACAGTAGGAGGGCACCTGCAACAAGTATGCCGCGTTCCGCGTGAAGCGCAGGGAGCGCCCGTTCGCCGGCCTCCTACGGCGCTCATACTCTCCCAGCAAGTCCGGCACATTCTCCTGAACCAGGTCCGCGAACGTGGCGGCGTCGGCGACCGCCATGTTGGTCCCTTGCCCGCCGACCGGGCTGACGGGATGCGCGGCGTCGCCCATGAGTATCAAACCGTCGCAGCCGTAGCGAGGGGCATGTCCCCAGCGGCGGCGAATCCGTGTCAGATCCCCGGGGAACTGTTGGGCGCCCATGACGTCCACAATCCCGCTGTCGATCTCGCGGAAGCGGCTCCAGCCTTGCTGTGTCTCGCCGGGCCGGTCGAAAATCCACGGGCGCACCGCGATCAGGCCGGCGCCTTTGCCGTTGGGTAGCGGCACAGCAAACAGGGCAAGAATGCCCGAGGCCAAGCCGTGGGTATTGAACCAAACTCGGGTCGACCGCCCTTCGAACCTCGATGGCCACACGAATCCGAAGCAGAGGAAGTCCAACGGGAACATCCGCGTTCGCATCGGCAAGCCGCATTCTTGTCGAACAAACGAACGAACCCCGTCGTTGCCTACGGTGTGGCCTCCCAGGAACTCGTGCTGCCGATCCCCTCCCACCTCACGGCTGCGTACGCCGACGACCCGGCCCCGCTCCCGCAGAAGGCCGGTCACTTCCACACCCCGCCGGAGCGCAAAGCCATCAAGGCTGAGCAGTTGTTCGCGCAGCTTGTTGGGTTCGAGCGAGCAGCGTTCGATTCCGGCACCGTCAAGAAACGCTCGCGAGAGCAGAAGCGACTCGCCGTTCCCGCCCCGCACATCCACGCTGCCCAAGCGAAGCAGGAGGTCCGCCGCCAGCCGCTCCCTGGGAATCAGCGAACCCAGAACCCCGGTCGTCGCCGGCCAGACGATCTCCGGGCGAATCAATCCGGCGGGCTCGGTCGCCTTCTCGATGACGAGGACCTTTTTCCCTTGCCGGCCCAGCAAACCGGCGAGGACGCCCCCGGCAACCCCGCCTCCGACGATGAGGAAGTCGTATTGCACGCTGCGTAGGAACAACGGCCGGTCACGAACCGGCTGTTTGATTGAGGCATCATTGCGGCGGAAGTGTCAAGTTCCCCGAACAGGTTCGGCTCTTGTCCCGCCCTCGCCCCCGAGGCCCGATCTCAGTCACAGAACTTTCAAATCCCCATTTACTCTGGCCTAGCAGCCCGTGGCAGAATCGGGAGTGGTGCTGTTCACAAGTGTAGGGGCACGGCATGCCGTGCCCGCTTGCCCGGCCAGCCGCAACATGTAGAGGTATCAAACAGGCTTGACAAGAAACCATGCTTTCACCACGGGCTGCTAGCCGCGAAGTGGCGACCGGATGTCAGCCCTGGGTGCAGGCCAAGCCGTAACCCAGGGTTCCTCCCCTTTCACCTGTCCAGCCCTGAAAGGGGTGTTGGTCTGCCCCTCACCGCCGCAAATACCGCTCAACGTGGCGCGCGCCCGTGGCGTGCCGAGCCGAGCCCCGCTCGGCTCTTGTCCCGCCCTTACCGCAACCGTCATTCCAGCCCGTAGCGCGGATCTCGATTTTGAGATCCGCGGCCTTGACTGCTCCATCCCGCCATTTCAGTCACAGAACTTTGAAATTTTCATCTCATTCATTCCACGCCACTTATCGATTTCAGTGGGCCTCCACCCCACCACCTCACCGTACTCTGTAGGTTAAGAACGCCACCCGATGTGGCGCAAACTTTAGTTTGCCGAGTCTCGATTCTTCGGGACTCAGGACCGCAACCCGGCTCCCGTCCGCGAGCCGACGCCAAGGCCGCCCGCCACCCGGCGTTCCAACCTAAACCGAAATCCTAAGGAGAAGAACTATGCCTACAGAAGCACAACGGAAGGCGAACCGTCAAAACGCCAAGAAATCAACCGGCCCCCGCACCCCCGAGGGCAAAGCACGCTCCTCCAAAAACGCACTCAAGCACGGTCTCCTCGCCCGCGACGCCGTCATGGCCGACGAGGACCCCGCCGAATACGACCGCCAACTCCAAATCCTCGAAGAAAACCTCTTCCCCAAAAACGCCATCGAATTCGAGCTCGTCCTCCAGATCGCCGACTCTCGCTGGCGCCTGCGCCGCATCACGCGCATCGAGGCTGGCCTCACCACCTACCAGTACCACGGCACCGACCGCGCCACCCGCGAACGCTACCCCGACACGGTCGTCCCCGGCCGCAACGGCGAGAACCAACTGCTGGGCAAGAGCATGCAAGACCACACCCAGGCCCTCCACAACCTGGCCCGCTACCGCACCATGACGAGCCGCGACATCACGCGCGCTCTGCGGATGATCCGGCAACTGCGCAAAGACGAGTACGAGTGCAAAGAGAACCGCGCCGCCAACGGGGCGATCCACCGTCCAACCGTCACCGACCCGGACCCCTACAACACCCCCGACCCGATGGCGCGCCAACCGCCGCGCTACGAGCCACCGGCAGCAGCAGCGCAGACCTCCAACCCGATCGGCTTCCGCGCCCAGACCCAGTCGGTGCAAACCGAGGACGGGTGTCCCGAATGTAGGGGCACGGCATGCCGTGCCCGGCAGCCCGGCCCCGCGCAAAACGTCGCCGCGCGTAGCGCGGATCTCGCTCTTGAGATCCGTGGCCTTTCCTCCCAGTCCGTGCCCAGCCCCCAAGCGACGCTCGGCGACGAATCACGATTCACGAATCACGCATCACGAATGAGTGGCCGACCGCACAGACGAACCCAAGGCCCCGTGAAAACAAACGCCTTGAGCACCGTCGAAGCCCTCAGGACGAATTACGGAACGAACCGCACCCCCGTCGCACCCGTTCCGAGCCGCCTGGCAACGGAGGTACTAGGGAGGTAATCGCTGCCCAACAGCGCAAAAACAACGTCGACACCAACGACAACATGAGACCCTACACCCGCGGTGCGCCTAGCAGCCCGTGGCGGAAGTTCGAAGCTTCCCTTCGGGGACGGCCACCCTTTTTCGCGCGTCCACGGAATCAACAGCTTGCCACTATCTTTCGCGCGCGAAAAAGGGCTGGCTGTCCCCAGAGCACACATTTACCACGGGCTGCTAGTCGGGCGGCCGCAGTGGCGCGGACGCCCACGTCTGCCGCATCGACACTCCTGTTGATGCTTGGTCTGCAGTGTGGCGCGGGCCTCCGGCCCGGAGCGTCGACCTCCCGGTCGACGTATCTCGCCAGGAGTACCGACGCGGGCAGGTCTCGGGACCCGCGCAATGGCGCTCCGCCGAATCCCGGCCTCCCAGCCAAAGGAGCCACGATTCCAAGCCGCGCAGCGGCGCTTTAATCCAGGATTTCCATTTTGGCCCTGGCACGGCCACAGTATACACCCGCTCCGCTCCGAACAGCACGTCCTTTCACGCTGAACCCTGCACATCACCTCTGCTGGTAGTCGCCAGAGCTGGTTCGACCGCTCACAGTCGTTGATTGAGCGGCTTGAACGGCGCTCCGGCCGACACTGCTCCTTGCGAAACCTTTTGGAGCCAAAAGCTGTTGATCCTCACTCCGGCAATGCTACCCACTCGGCAGCGGCAGCGCCCAGATCTTGTGCAGCATGTCGCCGAACAGCCGCCGGTTCAGATGTCCCTCCGCCAATAAGAGCCAGTAATACCGCGCGTGCTTGACCAGCCGACCGCCGGTCTTCATCAACCTGTGTTGCAAGCTCGTCAGCGACCAACTCTTGATTCGCTGCGGAAGCCCCAGCCGCCGCCAAAGATTGCCCAGGTTGTAGGCCAGCACGCTCAGTTGCAACCGCACTTCGTTGGCCCGAAATCGATGGCACGACAATCGCGTCCAGTGCGTCGCCTGCTTGCCTTCCTTGATCCACTGTTCCGCCGTGCCGCGCTTGTTGTAGAAGCGCACCACCGAGCGGCTCGGCAAGCTCATGCTCGTCACGATGAATCCGACGCGCGGGAACAGCTCGCCCTGGTGATGCTCGACCTTAGCGACGATCCGCCTCGCCTGCGACCAACTCTCCGCCTGATAGCGAAAACTCTTGTAGCGCACCAAGGGCTTGCGGGAAGGCCTTCCCGGCGGGCGAAACAGGATGTCTTCGATCTCCAGCTCCAAGCTCTTGTTGGCCGGAATGCGAATGGCGTACTGTACTCCGCGTTCCTCCGAAGCCTCATAAACTTCCGGCTTCGCAAAGGCCGCATCGCCCCGGAAGGCGACCTGCTTGCCCGCAGCCTGTTGGCGCTCGATCTCCGGCAACAAGAGCTCATCCCAGTCCTCGGCGCTGTGCACGTTGCCTGGACGCAGCTTGGCAGCGAGGCAATCACCATGACCGTTGAACAAAAGCAACGGGTGGTAGCAGACCGACTCGAAGTGTCCGTTGTAGGCACTGCCTTCCTGTTGGCCATGGACCGGACTCTCGGTGGAGTCCAGATCCAGAACGACCCGCTCGGCGTCGTCGAACGCTTCCGCTTGCCCGACCAGCTCTCGGTTCAGCGCCATCAGCCCCAGCAGGTTCTCTTCGCTCGCCAGCATCTCCGTCTCGAAGCCGTGCAGCGTCGAGGTCAAGGCCGCACCGCGATCCCAGATCTTCTGCGAACCGATCAGCCGAAACGTCGGATCGATCGAAACCCGCTCGGCGTCGTTGAGGTCCTCGTAGCCGGCGAGTCGGCTGTAAACCGACTGCCGCAACAGATCAGCGAGCGTGAACTGCTTGTTTGTGCCTTGCCGGGAGTCGCTGAGATGCTCGTCAATCAGTTCTCCGAGACCGAGCCGTTCGTCCAGTTCGCGAACCAAAATCAGGCCACCGTCGGAAGTGACGTGCGATCCCTGGAAATCGACTTTGAGAAGTCCATTGAAACTTAGCTGGAATGGCTTGGTTTGTTTTTCACCCATTGGGTGTTGGCCTCCATGGCGTCCTCATCGGGCTCTAGCCTCTATGAATAAAGACGCTCAAGGCCGCTGGAAGGTCGGGATGTCAAACATCAAATTGAAAATGCGGGTTAATACGAGCCTGGGGCGCGAGCCCCAGGAAGCGGCGTGAGGAGCAAAAAACACACGGTGCATTGGAGCTGATTTACCCCTCACCGGCGTTCGGGACTCAGTTTCGTTTGGTGGGTAGTGGCTAATTTGGCTGCGCCACGCTTGGTGATGGGCGTGCGCTGCACACTGTGCCGGAAGGCCGGCGTTTCTCAAGTCGCCTTCAGGCTGCCTTCAACCCGGTTGTGCTGACCGGGACATGGGTAACACTTTATGCCAAGCACATAGGTAACACTTTTTCGGGCCGGCTGATGCGAAGTCTGCGCTAACTCTCGTGGAATCAGGGCACTGGCAAAGCTTTCTTCGGCCGAGGCTAGGCTGGGCCATCGCCTTGGTAAGCGGAGGAAACCAAAGGAGTTCGGCCCCGGTTCTGTCAAGGCCTCGCGCCCGCGAGCCGACAGGGGAGCCTTGACAGGTTCGGGGGCGAACTCCAGCCTTGAATAGCAAGGCGATGGTCCATGTGTTACCTATGTGCTTGGCATAAAGTGTTACCCATGTCCCGGTCAATACCGGTGTAGGGGTGGACCGCTGCGTCCACCCAGCCGCCTTCAGGTGGCTTCCGCGCGAAGCGCGTTGTAGGCCGGTCGTTTACGGCCGGTTCAGCGTGGCCCTTCGTTCCTGCCCAGGGCGCTTCAGCGTCCTTCCGACACACCGGCTTGAGCCACCGTGGATGGCTGATCCGGTGTCCGTGAGACCGTCATGGCTGAAACTGAACCGCTACCGTTTGGTAATACCTGTATTGGTGAGATCGGATTTGTTCTAAACTGCTGGCACGAGCCGGATATGGAAACGTTGCTCTACTTTGTCATTGGCCTTCCGCTGGTCGTCATCGTGCTGATGGCGATTGCCCTGTCTACTGGCGGCAAGAAGTACCTGGAGGAGATGGGTATTCGCTTCTGGCATTGGCTTCTTCGGACGAATCCTCCGAAAGCTTCGCAGGTCAAGGAGAGCGATGGCGGACGAAAGACCAGTATTTCGGGGAATCGCAACATCAACGTTTCCGATAGCCCGGGGACCAGCGCCGTGGGCCGCGATCAGACTGTTGTCCATGCTGAGGCCGGTTCGACGGTCATCGTAGGCGGCTCAGCCGGCGCGGGAGCTGGGACTGCGCCCGCTGCTGCAGAACAACCCTCCCCGGCAGGCGTCGCACCTCAACTCCCTGACCCGGTGGCCGACTTCACCGGCCGCAGAGACCAGGCCGATCAACTCATCGCGCGGCTGCGCAACCGCCAGGGCGCGGCAATCACCGCCATCGGCGGACAGGGCGGCGTGGGCAAGACCGAGCTGGCGTACTACGTGGCGCGGGAGGTGCGCGAGCTGTATCCCGGCGGGCAGGTGCTGGTGAATTTGCGCGGGCTCGATGCCAACCCGATTGCGCCGGAGCAAGCCATGGCCGTCGTGATCCTAGCCGTCGAGCCCGAGCAGAAGTTGCCCGACAAGCCCGAGCAGATCGCCGGCCTGTATCACGGGCTGCTGGCCGAGCGGGCGGTGTTGGTGCTGGCCGACAACGCCAAGGACAGCGAGCAGGTGAGGCCGCTCGTGCCGAAATCGCCCTCGGCGTTGCTGGTCACCTCGCGGCAGACGGTGCAGTTGGCCGGCGTCGAGCGGGTGAATCTCGACGAATTGCCGCGGCCCGAGTCAGTAGCGCTGCTGCGAGAAATCCTGGGCGACAAGCCCGCCGAAGACGGCCAACTCGACAGTCTGGCCACGCTGTGCGGCGATCTTCCGCTGGCACTGCGGGTGGCGGGTGACCGGCTGGCCGCGTCGCCCTCGCTGTCGGTGGGTGACTACCTGAAGCGCGTGGAAGAGAAGCGCTCGGAGTTGCGATTTGAAGAACGCGACGTCATGGCGGTGCTCGAAGATAGCATCGAGGCGCTGGCGCGCGACGCTCCGGAACTGGTGGCGCGATGGCGATCGCTGACGGTGTTTCCCGCGCCGTTCGACCAGGTGGCGGCCGAGGCGGTAGGGCAGTTCGAGGACGGTGAGTTGGATACGTTAATGGGCCGCAGCCTGGTGCTCTATGACGCGAAGGACGAGCGCTTCCGGCTGCACGACCTGATGCGGGACTTGGCGCGGGACGGCCGGGGCGACGAAGAGGCGTACAACGCGGCGAAGCGTCACGCCGAGCATTATCTGAAAGTGGCACGGCGAGCACAGTCGGCCTACCTGCGAGACTCTGAGGGTGTGCTGGAGGGGCTGCGTCTGTTCGACCGCGAGCGTTCGCACATTGAGGCGGGGCAAGCGTGGGCGGCCGGGCACGCTCCATCTGACGATCGAGTGGCCGCGCTGGCGGCGCAGGACTACCCCCTTGTTGCCGCGTACGTGCTCGACCTGCGCCAGCATCCGCGTGAACGTATCCGCTGGCTGGAGGCTTCGGCCCGGGCCGCCGGCAAGCTGGGGAACAAAGAGCAGGAAGGGATGGCGCTGGGCAACCTCGGCGTGGCCCACCGCCAGTTGGGGGAGGCGCGGCGGGCGATCGAGTACTACGAGCAGTGCTTGGCGATCGCGCGCGAGGCGGGCGACCAGCGGGGCGAAGGGGCGGCGCTGGGCAACCTGGGCATTGCCTACCGCAGCTTGGGAGAAACGAGGCGGGCGATCAAGTCCTACGAGCAACACTTGGCGATCACGCGCGAGACGGGCGACCGGCGGGGCGAAGGGAATGCGCTTTTCAACATGAGCCTGGCGCTCGACAAGCTGGGCGAGCGGGCCAAGGCCATCGAGCACGCCCGAGACGCGCTGGCGATCTACGAGCAGATCGAAGACCCCAACGCCGGCATGGTGCGGCGCAAGTTGGAGGAGTGGGGGGAAGAATCAGAGACAGGGGATCAGGGCTCGGACTGTTGACGGTGCGGGTGCTGGCCCAGACGCCAAGCCGCGCAGCGGCGCTTTAATACTAGCCTGGGGCGCGAGCCCCAGGAGGCCGAACCCTCCGCTGGGGCCTTACGCCACGTGTACTCCGACTTGTCGCTTGCTAGGCGAATTGTACCGCTGGACTACAGCCCGGGGGCGGTCACGCTTCCCAGCACCACATGGCTAGCTTGCCAATCAACCTAAGATCGGTTATGATCCAACTAGTTGATCCAACTAGTTGTTAGGTGACTCGCCATGGAAAGCATTGGCGCTTTCGAAGCGAAAACTCATTTCTCCGCGCTGCTGGAGCGTGTGGCGCATGGGGAAGACATCACGATCATGCGGAGAGGGGTCCCCATCGCAAAGCTTGTACCGTTCAAACGCGCGAAAGCAAAACGTGGCTCGGCAGCGTTGCTAAAGGAAATGCGCAAGATCCGCGAACGGGCCAAGCCCGGGAAGATGAGCATTCGCGACATGATCAACGAGGGCCGGCGGTTTTGAGAGTGGTCGTCTTGGATGCTTCCGTTGCGCTTGCGTGGTGCCTATCGGATGAGCGAAGCGTCTACGCCGAACGGGTTGTTAAACGCATCGCCGGATCGAGTCAGGCCGTCGTTCCCGCCATTTGGCCTATCGAGGTTGCCAACGGACTCCTCGTGGCGGAACGTCAGGCAAGAATGAGCAGGGCCGATGTCACCCTGGCAGCCGAGCTTCTCAACGAGTTGGACGTACGGATGAAGCCACAACTCCTGGCGCTTGCGATGGGCGAGACGCTGAACCTAGCGCGGCAATACGGTCTCTCGACCTACGACGCAACCTACCTCCACCTTGCGATGCACGAGGGTGCGGAGCTGGCGACGCTCGACAAAGCCCTAGGCGAGGCCGCACGTCAGGCGGGTGTAGGCGTTTGCAGGGCTTGAAGCCCAACTCATTAGGCTTCGAGTTCGTGCGCCTTCAGGGTTGCCGGCACGCCACGCGAAAGCCGTAGTCAGCGTATTCGAGATGAGGTGGGATGCTACTCCGCGCCGCGCAACGCGAGATCTTGATCTGATGCCGCCACGCACCGCCACGCGACGCCCGACGCACCCTCTCATCCGGGCCTGCCTCATCCGGTCCGGGGGGATTCACGCGCGGCGACACGGCGTAGTAGTCCGCGTCATACCAATCCGAGCACCACTCGTGAACGTTCTCGCACATATCGAACAGGCCATAGCCGTTCGGCTCGGACTCGCCCACGCGCTCGGGCCCCTGCCGCCACCGCTCGGCGTAGCGCTCACGCTCGGTGACCGGCGCATCGCCCCACGGGTAGAGCTTCCCGGCCAAGCCGCCGCGCGCGGCCCACTCCCACTGCGCTTCGGTGGGCAGGCAGAACGGTTCGCCGGTCTCCGCACGCAGCCATTCGCAATAGGCAACGGCGTCGAACCAACTAGACCCAGTCACGGGCTGACGCGGCTGATCGAAGTGGTCCTGATGACGGAAGCGCGTCTCGTTGCGGCCTGTCGCGCGGACAAACTCGTCATACTCCGCGTTGGTCACTTGGGAGCGGCCCAGCCGAAACGCGCCGACCTCGACCTCGACCTCGTGAACCGGCCGCTCCTCATCACGCCCGTCATCCTGCCCCATCAGGTAGACCCCCGCCGGAATGGCCACAAGCTCAGGAACGAGGATCAAGCCGGCTTCAGACTGCATCGGTACTGTAGGGGCACGGCATGCCGTGCCCGCCGCCGCGGTCGAAGAGGCGGCAACCCCATGCTGAGACTATAATGTTCGCATGCGCACACAGGTCGTGGTCCGCAGCCGCGCGCTTCTCGCACTGGCGGCTCTATCGCTCTCCGTCTCGCCGGTCGTGCTCGGCGCCGATCACACAACGAAAATATACGGCCATCGAGGCATGGTGCAAGAGTATCCCGAGAACACCATGGCCAACTTCAAGGCCTGCGTCGACAAGGGCATCAGCATCGAGCTCGACGTCTATCTCACGAAAGACGGAGTGCCGGTTGTCATCCACGACGCCACCGTCGACCGCACCACCAACGGCTCGGGCGAGGTGATGGCAATGACGCTACGCGAGCTGAAGGCGCTCGACGCGAGCTCGTGGTACGACCCGAAGTTCAAGAAGGAGAAGATCCCGACTCTGGGCGAGGTCTTCGACATGATCTCACGCCGCGACAAGGACAAAGACACCCACATCGCCATCAACATGAAGAAGCTCTCGCGCGGCATCGAAGAGAAGATCGTCAGCCTGGCCGAGCGCTTTGGCATGGTTGACCGCGTCTTCAGCTTCGGCATGGACGCTCCTTCGACCGAGCGCTTCAAGATCGCCAACGCCCGCTTCCCGGTCTCGGGCCGCGCCGGCAACCAGGAAGATCTCGATGTGGTCCTACGCTCGACCTACTTCGACTACATTTGGGTGACGCCACAGCCGCCTTACATGCCGACGCAAGAGCAGGTCGCAACGGCTCGCAACGGCCGCAAGCGCGTCCTCGTCTACATCCGCCAGAACGAGCCCGACCGCTGGAAGGCCGCCCACGCCGCCGGCGTCCACGCCATCGCCACCGACTACCCTGTCGAGGCGAAGAAGCTGCTGGGGCTGTAGCTGCCGTTCGTACAGAAACCGAGAGCAACTCCGTTGAACGAGCGGCTGCGTGGCCCGGGCTGCTTGCGGGCAGGGCACGCCGTGCCTCTACATTTTGATCAGCGTCGTCGCTAGACGATGTCGCTGAGCTTCTTTTCCGCGGTAGGGAAGGATTCGATGCCGGCCTTGAGGGCTTCGTCGGCGACGGTCACGTAGAGGTCGCCGACCGTGCCGGTCGTCTTGGTGTGCAGGCCCGTCTTGAGGCCGCCGGCGTGTCCGGCGACGATCATCGCCAAGCCGTTGTTCTTGTGGGCGTTGGCTTCGGCATGCTCGTGTATCATTACCAAAGCGGTGTGGTCGAGCAGGTTGCCGTCGCCTTCCGGCGTCGCTTTCATCTTCGCGACTAGATACGCGAACTCTTCGACATGCCAGCGGCAGATGTCGCGCAGAATGCGCATGCCGCGCGGCGTCTCGACTTGGCCGTGCGTGTATTCGTGGTGGCGTTGCGCCGTGTGCCCAAGCCACGGGAAGCGCGACAGCCCCTGGCACTTCGTCAGCATGTAGGAAGCCACACGCGTTTGCCCCGACGCAAACGCATGCACCAGCAAGTCGCTCTGTAGCTTCGCGATGCGCGGCCAGTCGCGCATGTCGCCGCCCTCGGCCGGGCGATCCACTGGACGGCTGTACTCGGGTGGCAGGCTTGCGATCGACCGCTCAAGGTCGCGAACGGAACTGAGGTACTCTTCGAGCCGCACCTTGTCGCTCGCGCCCAATTCTGATTGCAGCGACGAGGCGTCGTCGCGCACCGCATCGAGAATGCTCTTCTGGCGATCGATCCAGTGCTCTTCTTTCGAGCCGAACAGGCGGTCGAACAAGCGGTGCGGAATCATCTCGGGCGGCAGCGGTCGGTCGCGGTCCGCCCAGCTCATATTGTTCTGGATGCTCTCGCCGAATGACTCTTGCGAGACGCCGATTTGCAGCGACCGGAAGCGCGAGTTTTGGCCGACTTTGCGCGCGATCAACTGGTCGATCGACGGTCCGCCTGCGCCTCGTCCCGTAAAGACCTGGCCCGAGAGCATCGCGCTCATCGACGGGTAATGGCTGTTGCCGGGTCCGGGCAACCGCGCCGCCGGGCTATCGAGTCCGGTGACGATGTGGATGTCGTTTCGGAAGGGGGCGAGCGGCTTGAGGCAGGGCGTGAACTGATAGTCGGCGCCCGTCTCGGCGGGGATCCAATATTTCTCCGGGATGCCGTTGCCGTTGAACCAGAAGACAAAGCGCGACTCGATCGGCTTCTCCGCCAGCCTGCCCGTGGCGGCGTACGCCGTCCCGTTCGAATTGAACATCGCGTCAAACGCCGGCAAGCTCACACGCACCGCCGCTCCCGCGAGTCCCACTCCGCGAAGGAACGTTCGCCTTGAAATCGGTGGCCGCATGATTAGCTCGGCCCGCCTAGAAACGAGTCTGACGTGGCTATTGAGATTATAAGCTCCTCGAAGCGAAAACGCGAGGTTTCGAAGCGCTCGACCGCCCGGTCGATGGAGGGCCGGTCGGCCTCGGCCTCGGGACGACCCAGGGCGTAACGGAAGAGTTGCTTGACGACGCACCTTTGGCACGTCGGGTCATCCGCCAAGATGCTCCCCAGATCCTTGGGCGATGAGAACTCAACCCCGTTGAGCCCCTGTACGTATCCCGTGGCGTCGATGGCGAGCGAGTACTCGGTGGGCTTGGTCTTCACCTTGCGCCGCTGTTCATCTTGCGTGGGGAAGATGGTGAGCTTTTGCGTTTCGCGGAAGCGTCCAATGGCGTCGAACTTCTCGAAGCCGAACCCGATGGGATCGATCAGGCGGTGGCAAGCGGCGCAGGCCTCGTTCGAAAGATGAACCTGGAGCCGATCTCGCGCCGCCAGCGGCTTCTCGTCCGTCAGGGGCGGCAGAGTCGTATCGGTGCCTGCGGGGGGCGGCGGAACCACCTGGCACAGGAAGTGTTCGCGAACGAACTTGCCGCGTTCGGTGGGCGAGGTATCGGCGGGCTTGCTCGTCACGGCCAGGAAGGTGGCCTGGCCCAGCAGGCCGGCGCGCTCGGTCTCGGGCGGGAACTCGGCGCGGTCGAACTCGCCGGCGGGGGCGGGCGCGCCGTAGAGCTGCGCGAGGCTCGTGCTCAAGAAGCTGTAGTCGGAGCGAAAGACGTCCATGAAGTTGCGGTCGCCCCAGGCGACGTCGTCGAAGAGCCGCCGCGTCTCTTCGAGCATCGAGCCCACCAGCTCGGCGCTGAACTCAGGATAGATGCGGCGGTCGCGCACGGCGCTATCGAGACGGTCAAAGCGCATCCACTGCGCCAGGAAGCCATGCATCGCCTCGCGGGCGCGCGGGTCGCGTAACATGCGGCGCGCCGCCTGCTCGATGCCGTCGGGCGTCGCCAACGCGCCGTTGCCGGCGTCGTCGAGCAGCGCGTCGTCGGGCATGGTGTTACACAGGAAGTACGACAGCCGCGCGGCAGTTTGGTAGGGATCGGCTTTGCCGAACGACGGCCTCGCGTAGAAGAGGAACTTCGGCGACTGCAGCATCGCTTCGACGATGATCCGTGCGCCCGCCAGGAAGTCGTTCGCGCGTTCTGCTTCGCGGCGGAAGAGCGCCTCGTAGCGGGCGAACTCGTTGTCGGTGAGCGGCCGCCGGAACGCCTTGCGCCCGAAGGTGCGGATGAAGCGGGCGCGGCACGAGGCGTCGTTGGCCGCCGCCGGGCGGCAGGGGACGAGGCCCCGGTAGTCGCCGGTTTGGAAGGCGATGCGCGCCATCGTTTCCGCCGCCCGGTTGTAGGCCTCGGCCAACAATGGGGCGATGTTCTGCCCTTCGGCCTGATTGGTGAAGCCGTGAACGAAGTCTTCCTTCGGGAAGGCGCCGGCGGGACGGGTTTCATCGCCCAGCAGATCGCGCACCGTGTTGTTGTACTGCTCGTGTGTGAGGCGGCGGATCTGGATGTCGGCGATGGGCTTGCGGCTGAGTTCGTCGCGTTGTTGCTGCGCGGCGTCGACGCGATCGCCCGGGAGCTTTACGAGGTAGTCGATCCAGGCGCGAAGGGTGCGCTCTTCGCCGCTGCCCTGTCGGATACGCTCGCCGCCGGTGTGCTCGAGGCGGTTGGTGGGCTTGCGGAGAAGGAACGATTGCTCGGGTGTGTTGCGATCGACAAACCGGCCGAGGCTGAGGCCGAAGGAGGTGACCTCCGCCGCCGAGGCGCCGTCTTCGGGGAACCGCAGGCGCGTGCGCGAGGCGATCCCGTTGTCGTTGTGGCAGAGCGCGCACTGGGCTGCTTCGAGGATGGGGTAGAGTTCGTCGGTGAAGGTGCGGTCGGCCGTGGACTGGGCGGTGGCCGGAGTGGTGATGAGGGCGCAGGCGAGGGCGAGGGCCGGGAGGTTGGCCCAGAGGCGGAGGCGCGGCGAGTTGCGGTTGAGGAGGGTACGTGTCAACAGGCCCACCGCTAGCATCCTAGCAACCATGAGGGAAGGTAGCATGCCGGATCCATCCGGAAATGGGCCGGGTCGACGGGTTCGTGTCTGGTACGGCGTTGAATTGGGTTTGCTTGGAACCCGAGAGATTGGGTTCGTTGCTCCCACCGAGGAATTGGGTTCGTCCGTGCCGGTGAGGATTGGGTTTGTTTGTGACCACTGGGGATTGGGTCTGTTTCGAACCTCGGGAATTGGGTTCGGTTGTGACCCTCGGTATTGGGTTTGTTTGTGCCCCGGGGAAATTGGGTTCCTTCCGTCCCCTGGCCGTCCGGATCTGGCAGGATTTGGCAGGATATGGCACGCTTTTGCTGGGGGTTGTGAGTATCCTTTATGACTGGGTGGCCCAGTTTGATGGTGGGGCCATCGGGTGGTTGGGTGGCTGCTCGGCCGGAGGAGCAGGTTGGTTGAGCCGTCCTTGCAGGGCTCAGGAGATGGTGGTGGGGATTGGTGTCCCTGGGCTCACGCCCAGGGCTGTTATTTGGATCACCCCTTCGGGGTTCGCCTTGGCCGGCGGGGTGGTGTGAGGGTGCCGCTCCGGCGTAGTACGCCCGGCCGGAGTGTTGCGTTCCAGAGTACGCCCTTTCGAATACTGGTGAGATCGCTGCCACGGTTCCTCACCCTCAGTATACGAAGCGGTGGTGGGGCCGGCGGGGTGTCTGGTGGGGCAAGTGGTTGAAAACATGGAGGGAATCGATTTTGAAAATCTGTGACTGACCGACGGACCGCCATGGACCTCATGGTGTCTCAAGGAGAAAGTAGTAGCCTGTCCCCGAGTTCCCCGAGTTCCCCGAGTTCCCCGAGTTCTCCGAGTTCTCCGAGTTCTCCCGTGCAAGTGTTGCAACCGATTTTCGATCCTCGGTTCAGCGAGTCGAGCTACGGTTTTCGTCCGAGGCGCAGCGCGCACGACGCCGTACGAGCGGCGCAAGAATACGTCCGCGATGGCAAGGACTGGGTGGTGGCTATCGACATCGCGCAGTTCTCGACCACGTCAACCACGACATTCTGATGCAACGGATCGCGGAAGTGATCCGGGATAAGAAGGTGTTGCGGTTGATCGGGCGGTATTTGTGAGCCGGGGTGATGGCGGCGGGGGTGGTGGTACGCAGCGAGGGAGGGTGCCGGGGCGCAATCCCCGTCACCCGACCCGGTTTTTCTTGCCTGTGCGCACTGGCCCAACATCTCTCTGATTCGCGCCTATAATGGCAGGGCCACCCTGCAATAATTGGCTGATTCTCACGGGAGGTGTGGTGTGGACTCCGAGCATATTGTTCTGACGTTGGATGACCAAACGGGCGTCGAGCCCGGAGACCGTCTGCGAGACGACCTCTCGGCGGTGGTGCAGGTCGGGAATAGCCTGTGGCTGGGCTCGGACGAGGGGGCCTATCTCGATCGCGTATCGTCGGAGGACGGTCAACACTTCGGGAACCACAAGCGGTTCGCGCTGGACGACATCCTCGAACTGTTGGCCGAGGAGAAGGGTGAAGAGGTCGACATTGAGGGCCTCGACCACTCGGACGATTATTTGTGGCTGGTCGGCTCCCACAGTTTGAAGCGCAAGCGTCCGAAAGAAGACAAATCCAACAAGAAGAAATCTGGCAAGAAGAACGTCAAGCGGCTGCGGACGGTGGAGGCCGAGGCCAACCGCTACATGCTGGCGCGGATTCCTCTCGTGCGGGAAGGGGCCAACGGCGAGTGCGAGATCCGGCGGGACGTTCCCGACCCGAGCCGGCCCGATGGGGTAATGCGCGCGGCGCAGCTTCCCGGTGACGAGGAAGGCAATGTGCTGCTCGACGCGCTAAGCAAAGATAAGCACTTCGGCGCCTTCACCAAGATACCGAGCAAAGAGAACGGCCTCGACATCGAGGGCCTGGCGGTCGACGGGAACACGGTACTCGTGGGATTGCGGGGGCCGGTGTTGCGAGGCTGGGCCGCGGTGCTGCGGCTCGAGGTTGACGGTGAGAAAGACGGGCGACTGAGTCTCAAACCGATCGGCGACGACGGACAACTGTACAAGAAACACTTCGTGCACCTCGACGGCAACGGCGTTCGCGACCTGGTGATTGACGGTGATGATCTCCTGATTCTCGCGGGACCTTCAATGGACCTGCTCGGCCCGGTCGTGACCTACCGTTGGAAGGACGGCCTTCGCAACGACAAGGAAGACCTGGTGTGGCCGGGCGAGCGGGAGAGGGTCGAGCGTCTCACGCAGAAGAAGAGCCGCGGAAAAGCGGAAGGGATGGCCCGCTTCCGGCGTGGCGACGATCCGGCGAATCTGTTGGTGGTGTACGACTCGCCGGAGAAAGGCCGCAAAGTGGGGCGGTTGGGGGCGCGCGCGGATGTTTTCCCCCTTGGCTGAAACCGACGGGGTCTGCGAGCGCGCGGACTCCGGTATGCAGGGCAGTCGGGTGAGAGTGGGGGGCGGTAACGTATTCGGCCCATAGCAAGCTTCCCTTAGGAGGGACGGCAACATGACTAGAACCATGGCTTTCCTTACTGCTGCAACGCTGCTGTTGGCTTTCGGTTTGCCGTCGAAGGCCCAGGAGCAGCCATGCACGCGGTCACAGGTTCGGCTGGCGGTCGTCCATGCAGACGACGCCACCGGCGAGCAGCACCTGCTGGGCGTGCGGAAGGCGCTCGCGGAACTCGATTCCGACAAACGGATTTGCCCCGTACCGATTCCATATCGCGGTGATCGCGACGGCACCAAGAAACTCGTCGAAGTCATCACCAAGAAGGAAGCAGAGATCATCCTTGGACCCACCGACAGCGGCGCCTTCCAGGGTGCCGTGGAACAGGAGGCGGAACTGAGTCAGTACCAAATCCCGGTGATCTCATCGTTGGTGACGGCCACGGGCGGCAACGACCGCAACGGCTGGTTCTTCCGCACGAACGTCGACAACAAACAACGCATTGCGCGGATTCTGGATCGCACGGCTCCGTTCGCGATCTCGTCCCTAGGCATTCTGTATGCGGACACCGGCTTTGGCCGCGCGGCGGAAACGCAGCTTCGCGACGACCTAGCTACGCGGTTTCCACCCATCTACGTCACGGCGGTTTTCGAGGACAACCAGGAAAGCCGGCGGGGGGCGGTGAAGAAGATTCTCGCCCAGCGGCCCGAGGCCCTGGGCATCTTCGGTCTGGCCGAAGACCTGACACTGATCTTTGAGGAGATCGACGAGCAGGCGAGAACGGTCAAGTACAAACCGATGTCGTTCACTATTGTTGATGCCAGTACGGTCGCCCTTTCAGACCATCTGCTGTACTGGGTGTCCACCCTGAACGGCGAGGCGGATTCGAGCAGCGAGGAGGAGCCTAAAGGCGAGGCAAACCCGCAAGGCGACAAAGCGTCCGGGTCAGAGGAGCAGGCGATTTCCGAGATCGCGGCGCTAGCCTACGACACGACGGGGTTCTTACTCCAGCAGCTCGGCTCCGTCACGCGTCAGACCTTTGTTCCAGAGGATTTCCGGAATGACTTCGCGCACTTGTTGCGGGCAGGCGCCGTGAAGCCGGGAGAGTTGACCGGCATGGATTTCGACAACTTCCGCAACAAGGCCAATCCCGGCGTCTTCTATCGGGAAAACGGGAAGATCCAGAAGTTTGAAGCGAACCTAACTTTCTACGAGATGACTCAGCACAAGTTCGAGCTTGTGCAGCGCAGATTCGGGGACGGGCCCTTTCTTTACGCCGGGGCGTCGATCGTTCTCTGTCTCATGTTGACGATCGTTGACGTGAAGAGGAAATACGAAGGTAAGTACCGCAAGGTCCTGCGTCACATGTGGATCTACATTCTGTGTGGCGCTCACGTGCTCATCTTGCTGGCGCTTCTTCTGTACCTCGGGGAAACCGGCAAGATTCAGTACGACGACTGGGTGGCGGTGCTGGCTCTGGCGGTGGCTCCGACGACCCTCTTTCGCACGACGATCGTCGAGACGCCGGGCGGTAAAGCAATTGGCGTCAAGCAGTACTACGAGCGCGTCCTGGCATGGCTCAATCGACGCATTCTGGACGCCCGGCACCCACGGGATACCCGGCGCGTGGCGGTTCTCACCTACTACAACCCCTACGAAACGATGAGGCTAAAGCTGCGCGCCAATTATGACCAGCAGGGCGACGAACAGGCACCGAAGCTAAAAGCGAATCTTGACGAGAAACTCGAGAGCATCGAAAGCAACGCCACGGGACTCGAGAGGCTTCTGCGCAAGCGGGGGGTTTGCGCTCGGCGATTACTCCGGTGGTTTGCCTGGAAGGACTTGTACCGCAGCTTCGTGCCGCCGGAGTACTGGTCATCCTTCCCCAGTCACCCCGAGGATCTCATCGGCGCCGCGGTTCAAAGCTGCGCTTCCAGCGGTGACCGGAATCAGAAAGTGTTGGACTTGATCCAAACCCATCTACAGGGGAAGAGGGAGATGGAAGAGTCTCTGCAGGAAGACGTTCCGAAGCAAGCAACAGAGCTCGTGGGGCACGAACTCTACGCGGCCATCCAATTTCTGGTGATGTTCAAGCGCTGGGTCCCTCAGGATCTTATTGACAACGAAATTCTCGACGAGGACTACTTCCGCCCCACCCCTCAATTCTGGGGACGATTCAAGCGTTGGGTGAGGGGATTCTTCGGTGGTGGAGGGGGATCGACTTTGCCGCCGGGCGGCCCCGACCCAAATGGCCCGGCCAAGGCCAAGCAAAAAGAGGCCGGAGCGTGAAGGCCCAACGGGAGCGGCTCTCATTCATTACGGTCTTGCTTGAACGCTGACGCGCACCCGATCGACGACCGGGAAGCGGTCGCCGTTTTCGGACGTGAGAACCGCCCGGTATTGTAGAACGCGGTGTTGTGGCGGGATCGAGAAACCGCCTTCCCCGACACCGCGCCACGCTTGCGCGGGAAGTCCTTCGGCCGCCGGGGCTGTTCTTACTTCGAATGCGAGTCCGGTCCCCTTGGGCGCGTCGGCCTTGTACGTTACGCTTCCCCACGTCCGCTCGTCTTCCCACTCGAACACCGACGACTCATAGGTCTGCTCCCAGCGGCGATGGTAGATATGGCCCATGTCCTGTGACCACATCCAGTGGGTGCCGTGGGTCGGGAGCCGCTCGACGCGTGGGTTCAGGAAGCGCTCGCCGTCGTTGTAGAAGACCTTGGAGTCGGTGTTGTGGTCGCCGTCGGTGGTGTGGCAAGAGACGGCCAGATCGAGCCGGCCGTCATGGTCGAAGTCGCCCGCCTGGGCGTCGTGGGCGGAGTCGCAAATCAGAGCGGTGCGCCGCCGTGGCGCAAAGCCGTCCTCGCCGCCCCAGTAGAGATAGTTCGGTAGCATCTCGCGCGTCAGCTCAGAGTGGTAGTGCGGCGAGAAGATATCGAGGTAGCCATCGGCATCGAAGTCGGCGACCGCGGGACTGATGGGCGTCATGCCCGGCAGCCACTGCGCGTCCCACGCCCGGAAGCCGTCGCCGCTTCCCCAGAAAACAGTGAGCCCCATATCGTGGTTGTGGCTGACGGGGTCTTGGTAGCCCGCGACGATCAAGTCGAGATGACCGTCGGCGTTGAGGTCGGCGGCTTCGAGGCCGATTGGGGCCGGCGTGTCGAGCCGGGCCTGCCGGGATGCGTTGAACCCCTCCGGCCCACCCTCGAAGATGCGGATGCGATCTTTCGTGAATGCGACGACGGCGACGTCGAGCCACTGATCGTGGTTGAAGTCGGCGATCACCGGCTCGGCGGAGCGGCCTTCGGACTCGATCGCGTGCCGGCGCGAACGGTCGAAACCGTCTTCGCTGCCGTAGTAGATGACCATCGGGTCCGAGGGCTCGAACGAACCCAGCACGACGTCGAGGTAGCCGTCGCGGTTGAGGTCGGCGATGTTCGTGCTCGCGAGGCCGGGCTCGTTGAGGACGCTACGGCGGTTGTCAAGATCGTAGCGCTGTTCGTATTCGCCGGCCGCGCCCCAGAAGATGTTCGCCCCAAGTGTCGGATCGCCCTCGGCGGCCGCGCCGGCATGGCCTGAGTTGAGAGCGACCAGATCGACGTAGCCGTCCGCATTGAGGTCCGCCGCGCTGGATTCGTAGCCGCTACGCATCGGGATCTTCCATTGCCGGTCGACGTCAAAACCGTCTGTTGCCCCCCAGAAGACCTGCACGGGTACTAGCTCGCCGATGGTGCCGCCCAAGCTGCTCGCAAATACGGCGCGTGCTGGATGGTGGTCCGTCTTCGGGGCGATGGCGACATCGAGCGCCCCCTCGGTTGGTATGCCTTGGTTTGCTCGCTCGAATTCGCGATTCGCTTTTCCGAAGAGGATGGCGGAGTCGGTCAGATAGGTCGTCTCTCCCTGATGAACAGCGATGGCCAGGTCATTGCGACCATCGCCGTCGAGATCGCCCACCGCCGAGGCCGTGGCGTAGGGGATGTCGAGGCTTGTTGCGCTCGAGCGGTCCCAGTCATCGCCTCCCCACAGAACCCGCACCGACGCGCCCGACTGTTCCGCAGCCCCGGACGCTTCCCCGCCGCCTGCGCGATTCTGAATGAAGTTGGTGAGGACCAGATCGGGCCGCCGGTCGCCATCGAGATCGCCTGCCGCCACGTGCGAGGCGGGGAAGGCGTTGACGGCCCGTCCGGTGTGGGGCCTGCGCGAGCCCGAGCCGAGCATCACGTACAGCTTGTCTCCGTTCGTGCCTGCCAGCAGGTCGATGTGGCCGTCACCATCGGCATCTGCCGCGGTGAGATGAATGGCGCCGGCGCGCGGCAACGGCAGCGGAACCCGTTCGAACTGTCCGGGCGCCGTGTCGGAGCGCGCGGCCCAGTAGAGCAGCACGGCGCCACCGTCGGTGAGAATCGCGAGGTCACGCGCGCCGTCGGAATCGAAGTCCGCCGCAGCCAGGTCGATCACGCCCTCGACACCAAGGTCGCGGTAACGCGTCAGCAGGAAGCCGTGCTCGCTTCCCCAATAGATGCGCAGAATGCGGCCTTCCGACGGCTGGCCGTGCAGCCAGGCTTCGCCGTTGAGGGTTATGATGTCTGGCCAACGGTCGGCGTTGAGGTCGGCCACGGCGATGTCGGCCACGTTGTTCACCGGCAGCAGCCCGTTGCTGCGCCGCGGCGGCCAACCGTCCTCGCCGCCGTAGATGACGGTGACGAAGCGCCGGCTTGTCTGCACCCCGGAGGCGTTGGGGCAGAACACAACATCGAGGAAGCCGTCGCGGTTCAGGTCGGCGAACACAACCTGCCGGCTACCCTCGACCGCCAACGGAGAGTGCTGAACCGCCCGGCCGGGCCCGACCGTCGCCAGCGTCGCGGGGATGAACGATCGCCGGTCGTGCGTGTTGTTGAACATCAGGTCGAGGTAGCCGTCCTGGTTGATGTCGAAGCGGTGAATGGTGCGGATGGCGCCGTCGCGGCTGACGTAGATGTTCTGTCCGGCGGCGTCGAGCGTGCCGTCGGCGAAGTCTTCTAAGGTGTCTTCGACCCAGGTTTGGGCCAGGAGGCCGGTGGCGCAGAGGGTTAGTGAAGCCACAACGAAGAACGCTCTCGCAGCATTCATAGTCGCTTCTCGATTCACGTGATCCTCCAGGCCTCGGCGCGTCTGGTTGAGTGGATTATACGTGGCGCGCCACCTGGCGAGTTGCGAACGGCAGTGTGACCCGCCATAAATCAGCCTGCGTCAACACAACAGATGTGTTGTATCATGAATGTTGACGAGCGCCGAGTTCAAGCGATGGCTATCGAAACAAGGCTGCTCATTCTCGCCCGCCAAAGGTGGACACTTGATTGTTCGACTCGGCAAACGGAGGTCGGTCATTCCGATGCACGGATCGAAGAAGGACTTGGGGCGCGGGGACTTGTCGAAAGCGTCAAGCGAGATCTTGGACTGAAGTGAGGTGGAGCTGATGATCAAATACCCCGTCCGTTTGGAACCCGACACCAACGAAACCGTTCTGGTCTCGTTCCCCGATATCCCCGAGGCGCACACGTTCGGCGAGGACGACGAAGAGGCGCTCGTGAGGGCCGTTGACGCTCTCAAGTCCGCCCTGATGATGTACATCGAGGAGCGGAAAGACATCCCTCGGCCCTCCCGTATCAGCAGGAGAGGCAAATGGGTCGTTCTGCCCGCTCTCACCGAAGCGAAGGTATCTCTGTATCAAGCCATGCGGCAGGCCGGCGTCCGCAAGGCTGAACTCGCGCGCCGTTTACGTTGGCATATGCCGCAGGTGGACCGTCTGCTCGACCTCCGCCATGCCTCGCGGCTCGACCAACTCGAAGCGGCCTTCGCTGCCCTCAACAAGAGGCTCAGCATCGAGGTGGTCAACGCGGCGTGAGCACTGCCCAAGCCCGACAGACCTAAGCTCTAGTCTGCGGCTTAGCGTCCGCTGTTTCAGCCAACGCTCGCTTCACCATGTCGGGCGAGCGGGCAATCACGCGCAGGAGGGTGCGAGCAGCCTGGTCGGGTTGGTAGCGCTCCTGCTCCCAGTCGCGCAACGTCGCCAGTGACAAGTGGTAGGTGGCAGCGAACTCTTCTTGCGTGAGACCGAGCCTTCTCCGGATGGATTTTGCCTCTGGAACCGGCTCGAGTCGAGCCAGTTGATCCTCGGTCAGAGGCGGATTGTCAGGGTCGGCTTGCGCCGCCCGCAGAATCTCTTCATCCGTGAGCGATCGAAGCCGCTTCCAATCGGTTTTCCCGCGCGGAGGCCTCTTGCTGTCAACGCGCACTTTCGTGATACGCTCTTCGCTCATGGCTCTCCGCCCTCCTCGCTGAGATGATACGGGTGGATTCACCTCTGCTCGTGAATACAACGATAACGAGCATGTGCTCAACCATCCCGATGGTCGTAAACCGTCTCTCGCCGTAATCGACGCGATCATCCTCCGTCTCGATGCGGTGAGGGTCGAGAAAGACAGACACGGCGTCCAGAAAATCCACTCCGTGACGAGCCAAGTTGCGCTCCGCCTTGGCTTCGTCCCACTCGAAGTCCAAACTCCATGGTACGGGAAACCCGTAGTATCGTCAACCTCTCGGCTTCACGAGAACTTCTGCGCCGTTGGGGTCACAATCATCTCGGGCACGGTCGCGCGGGGGTGGAGAGTCGCGACGAACAAAGCCGCGTGGGCCAGGTCTTCGGGTTGCAGCATGAGGGCGCGGGCCTCGGCGTCGGGGATGACGGGACGGTCTTCGAGGATGGGCGTGTTGACCTCGCCCGGGCAGATCAGGCACGAGCGAATGCCGTTCTCGCTCTCTTCGAGGCCGATCGACAGGCTTAGGCCGGCCATGCCGAACTTCGAGGCCGTGTAGCCCGCGCCCCCGATCACGCTCGCGCGCACGCCGGCCACCGACGAGACGTTGATGATCAGCCCATCCCGCCGGGCGCGCATTTTGGGAAGCACTTCATAGGCGCAATAGAAGGCGCCGTTGAGGTTGATGTTGACCATCTTCTCGAAGTCGTCGGCGGACAGCTCGGGCAAGCTGCGCCGGGGCACGTTGGTTCCGGCGTTGTTGACCAGGATGTCGATCTTGCCCAACTCGCCCTCGGCCCACTCGACCATGTCGTGAACGGCGGCACGATCGGAGACGTCCACCGCACGCGGCAGGATGCGGCCGGCGGCGTCTCCTGCCGCTTGGCGCGCGGCGTCGAGCTTCTCAGCATTGCGGCCGACGGTGACGACGCGGGCTCCCTCACGGGCGAAGGACTCTGCGATAGCGCGGCCGATGCCGCTCCCACCGCCGGTTACGATGGCGCATTTGTCTTCCAGCTTCATGGCCATCTATTGTCGCGCACTGGCCCTTGGACTAAACGCATTGCGTCTTGACTTGTCCGGCCAGCGTGCCGCTAAGAGCCTTCCGGGTCCGCTCTGCCACCGACGACTCGTTCCTTTCAAGACGCTCCTCCACCAGGCTGAGCCGTTCTGTCGTCGTCTTTGCTAGCTTTTCTCTCCGGCAACGCCAGTTGGTGAATGCTCACAGTGAGGACGAGACACGAAGAGCCCAAGAACAGTGATGCCGGAAGCAGTACGGCAATCCCAAGGGGCCTGCTGACTCTCTGGCCCTCCCTGAGACCCCAGCAATCCCAACCGCTCGATGATCTGCCCCGCGATGTACGTCATACTGAACACCGTGGCGAGCACCGAGGACCAGAATCCGACGGTCTTTGTCGACGGCGAAATCTGCAAGAACCATAGCCTACCGCCGCTTTAGGTCTAGACACCTTCAACCATCAATCTGGTATCCGGCAGGGCTGATAAGTAGGGAATTTCCAAATCCGGACGCGCTAGGCGGCTGATCGCGTTCAGAGCCGAGGCGATGGCACCCTCCTGCCAGCCAGGCAGTGACGATATCTGATCACCGATGATGAAGAAGACGGGATTGGATAACTCGCTGTCCGTATCATAGACGCCGGTACCCTGGTCCAGCACATTGAAGTGGGCGACGGCGTTCTCGACCACATGCCATTGCGCCCAGCCGCCCTTGATGTAGGGCATGTTCTGCCAGGCGATGGCAACGCCATCGCGTAGCCCGTCGCCAAAGGCCTTGCCGAACAGCTTGGCGCCTTCGCGCGCTCTTCGCAGCCGCTTCTTAATGGGCAGCTTGCCCCAACGAAAAGCGGTACTTGAAAAGTTATAGGCGCCGGTCAGAATGCCTTTTTCATCGTGGTAGGCGTCGGAAGGATACCAGATTTGCACGATCTCGTTATCGGTCCAGGAAATGCCACCGAAGATCGGGACCACACCGACTTCCGAATCAGGCACTCCCATCATGTCTTCGTCACAATCCTCGTCGTGGTAAACCATGAGGTGGCTGCCTTGCCACAACGCACGGTCACCCTGCCAACCCACCTTGGTCGTGTTGGCCAGGAAGCGGGCGACATAGCCATATTCATCAGGCTCTTCCAGCGGCTCGAATTGGGAACGATAGACCGCGTACAAGCTGTCCTTAAAATCCGGAGCGAAGCCCTGGCCATCTGTCGCCCCTTGCAGGTTGTCGGACAGGATATGCTTCAGGAACGGCATCGCAATATTGCTGAAGCAATAGTCCGCACGATATTCGATACACTCCTCCGTGCCAACCTGGCTAACCCGAATCACGAACTCCTGTTTCTTGCTATCCCAGTCGACGGATTTGACCGGGCTGTTCAGATGAATCGTACCGCCCAGCGCCGCCACCTTTTGGGCGAACGAGTGCTGCACCATGTCCATCCCACCGACGGGCTGGAATAGAGTGGGCTGCCACAAAAAATCGACCGGTTGATAAAAACGGACGTTCTTCCAGAATTCGGATTCGAGGAGGGCATTGAGTTTGATGGCTTCGGCAATCTTGCCGGCATCCACGCCCGGTAGCACCTCGAATCCCGCACGCGAGCGGGCATTCTCGAGACCGTCCCCACCTGCCGTGGGAACGTATTCGCCCTTATCGGTCAATTCACCGAACGAGATCATCAGATCCCGGAGCTGTGCCGTGCGCTTCTTCAGAGTTTTCTTCGGGATACGGATGCCGGCGCTCTTGAGCAGGACTTCTGCATTTTCGTAGACCATTTGCGCCAGCCAGCCACGGGTATTGTGGTTCAGTCGACGATAGACGACCGGCTCGGAATGAAACGGACCGCCTTCCATTTGCACCAGGTTTGACTCGGAGTTCATGACATAGACTTCTACATCCACCCCGAAATTTCGCAGATAGGAGAGTAACCGTTTATGGCTGGACGGGATGCGTCCAGGACCGGCATTTATTGAGTCCCGCATAATATCCCGTCACTCGAAGCAAAGAGAAGACTGTTTCCAGAAGGCCGTGATCAAACGCGGTTTGCGGTGCATGCGGCGGAGTGCCTTGCGGGCCCGCTCGTTCAGCTCGCCGTAGTCCTTCGGACAGACGTTCGGCAACTCGTGCTGCTTCCAGTAAGCCCAGATGTATTCCACCGGATTCAACTCCGGCGCATAGGGTGGCAAGTACTCGGTTGCGATGTGGCCTTCGGAGAGTTGGATGAACTCTTGCACCAGGCGGCTACGGTGCGCAGGCAGCCGGTCCCAGACGATCAGCAGCGGCCGATCGATATGACGTACCAACGCCTTGAGAAAGTCGATCACTTGCTCTTTGCCGATCGCACCGGGATAGAGCCGAAAGTAGAAGTTACGCAGCGTCAGCCCCGCCGAGACGGAAAGCTTCTCCCAATTGAAGTTAAACTGCAGCACCGGTGTTTGGCCGCGTGGCGCCCAGGTGCGGCAGCGATGCGGCTTCTGACTCAATCCGCTTTCGTCGATGAAGACGAGCGTACGGCCTTCGTTTTGGGCTTTTTTTTAATGCGCGTCCAGGTCTTGCGCTTCCAGGTGCGGATCTGCTCTTCGTTGCGCTCGCGCGCCTTTCCGACCGGGCGTTGCGGGCTCCAGTCGAGCGCTCGCAGGATCTTCCAGACGTGGCCTTCGTGGTAGTCGACCCCGAACTCGTCTCCGATCAGCCGAGCCACCCGCGGACAGCTCCACAGGGGCGTGGGGAAGCCGTGGGCTTGCGGGCCTTCCAGCAACAGCGACGTCAGGCGTTCGCGTTGTGCGGCATCGAGGAGCGGCTTGCGTCCGGCGCGCCCGGCCTGGCGGAGTCCGGCCGCACCCTGCTCGCGGTATTGCCGCCGCCACGCACTGACGGTTTGGCGAGCGACTTTCAGCCGTCTTGCCGTCTCGGATTGATTGTGGCCTTGGTGGAGCAGCCGCATCGCTTCGAAACGGCGCTTCTCCAGGGCCTTGAAATCCCGCTTCACACCTTTGGGGTTGCCCATACATATATAGATGCTCCAAACTATCAAAAAGTGTCATAATAATTTGCGGGATTCAATAAGTAGGGCTCGCTGTCGCCCACCGGCCGCTTGAAACGGACGACTTGGGTCTCGCCGGGCTCGGAATCAAACAACTCGCTATTGACATCTTCCGTAAGGGTGTCGCCGGTGCGCAAACTCAGGCAGCGGCCCCCGGTACGGTTCTGCGCTTCCAACACCGTGACTTGCATGCCGGATTTCTGGGACAGCAGCTCATAGGCCGTGGTCAGGCCCGCAACTCCCGAGCCAAGAATGACGGCTCGCTTGCGGGAAAAGCGACCCTTTCTTACCCTGATCGCTCCGGGAGTGATCTTCTTCTGCTGGTTCGTGGCCTCATCCAATGCCGCCCACGCGCGCGCCCGTGGGTTCTGTTTGAAAAAGTTCGCTCTATCGTGAGTGTCTGGCATTCTTGGATTCCTCCTCCATTTTAGTGTTGCGGTTGCTCCCATCTTGGCATAACCCAGGACTTCCATATTGGCCCTGGCATGGCGACAGTATACACTCGCGCTGTCCCGAATACCGCGTCTTTTCTCGCTGAACCCTGCACATCCCCTCTGCCAGTAGGCGCCAGGGCTCACCTGTCCGCTCACAAGACGTTGATTGAGCGGGCTGAACGGCGATACGGCCGACACAGCTCCCTGCGAGCGTTGTTGAGCCGAAAGCTATTGATCCTCGACCGCGCGATGTTACCCGCTCGGCAACGGCAGCGCCCAGATTCTCCGCAACATGTCGCCGAACAGCCGCCGGTTCAGATGCCTCTCAGCCAGCAGCAGCCAGTAACCGGCATGCTTGACCAGCCGCCCGCCGGTCTTCATCAGCCGCTGCTGCAAACTCGTCAGTGACCACGTCTCGATCCAAAAGTGAGGCAGCCCGAGACGCCGCCACAAGTTTCTCCATAATAGGTTGTAGGCCAGCACGGCAAGTTGCAGCCGCCAATCCTTTCAAATCACGAACTACGGATCACGATTAACCCAATGACGCGACGTGCCAAGACTTATGGATCGGCCGTACTCGCAGTGTCCATTCTTGGCTTGCTGATTCTTGGCCTTGGGCCCTACGAGTTGTCTTATCTCACCGCCGCGGCTGTCGGGCATGTGCGCCTGATGGCGTCGCGGCAGCCGATCGAGGCGGTACTCGATTCGCCGGACGCGAGTCCCGAGACGCGCGAGAAGCTCGGGCTCGTGTTGCGGGCCCAGCGGTTCGCGACCGAGGCGTTGGGCTTGCCCGATAACGGGAGCTACACGCAGTACGTCGAGATCGATCGTGAGCAAGTCGCCTGGAACGTCTACGCGGCACCGCGATTTTCGATCAAGCCGATCGAATGGTGCTTTCCCGTGGCGGGGTGCGTCGTCTACCGGGGGTACTTCTCCAAGGACGACGCCCGAGAGTTCGCGTCGCAGCAACGCATGGCGGGTAATGATGTGTACGTGTCGCGCGTGACGGCGTACTCGACGCTCGGGTGGTTTGACGATCCGGTGTTGAGTACGTTCTTGAAGCGCAGTGACGAGGGCCTGGCGGGGTTGATCTTTCATGAGTTGGCGCATCAGCGGGTGTACGTCGGGGGCGATTCGGCTTTCAACGAGGGATTTGCGGTCGCGGTGGAGCGGGAGGGGGTTCGCCGGTGGTTGCGGTCGGAAGGGCGAGGTGAGTCTTTGGAGGGTGTCGAGAAGCGATGGGATGAAACCGATCAGCGGGGCCGTTTGATCGAGGAAGCGCGCGAGGCATTGTCACGGTTGTTTTCGAGCGACGCCGGTCCTGTCGAGAAGCAGCGGCGGAAGGATGAGGTTTTCGGGCGGTTGCGGGACGCGCTTTGTGAAGCGGCGCCGGGATGCGACCAGGCATCGCCCGCACGCGCGGCGCCGGATGAGTTTGGTCAAATCAACAATGCCTATCTGGCGGCCGTGGCAACCTACAACGACTACGTGCTGGCTTTCGAAGGGCTACTCGAGCGAGCGGAGGGTGAGCTCGATCGGTTTTATCGCGAGGTGGCCGATGCTGCCGAGGTGTCACCAGGGGAGCGAGCCCGTCGTATCGAGGTTTGGACGCGGTAGGAAGAGGTCGCTTGCATCGCTCTTCAGGGCTTGCCGTGCCCTTCCGTCACTCTCCCGACGGGCTTGCGCCGCGGGCTATGATCTCTGACCCCTCCGGGCCCGTGCACGCCTGCTGCAACACCGTGCACCCGCCTGGCTCGTGACCGCTGCGTCGGCCCAAAGAGCGCCAACCGGCCTCCTGCCGTTTTAGCCGCCACAAGCCCCGGCTGGCAACGAATAGCCTACCCTCCCCGCCACGTATCCAAGAAAGCCAAGTAAGCATCCGCCGGGTCGGAACCCGGTTGCCGCGCCATCAACTGAAACCGTCCTTCCGCACCGAGGTTCGCGTAGGTCCGGCGTGTCCACTCGTAGGTATGCCGCGCCAGGCGGATGTCGGCAGGCTTCTTGTCAGGGTCGAGGGGATCGAGAATCACTAGGTGGCGGTCGGCAATCGACGCGGCCACCCGCGGGAGATCGAATCGCTCGAGTACACCCGGGATTAACACAGCCGTGCCGTGACGGTGCCGGTCAACGCGGAGGAGGGACTCGTACGACAACAGGCCACGATCCGCAACGGCCCCCCGCACACGCGCATCGAGAGCCGCCGCAAACAACGCCCACAGCGCGCCCTCGCCGCGTCCGAGGATGCGGATGCCCGACTTTTCCACGTCGTTCCGCTCGAGCACATAGTCGATGTCGCGAACGATGTCCCGCACGCGCATGCCGAGCAGCGAATCGCCCATCGACCACCCCATGTGCGTTAGTGCAGCTTCCGTTTCGGCCGCCGCGCGCGCCCGAGGCCGGGTTGCACCGACACCGCGGACGTCCACCGCGACGACTAGGTGGCCCCGCTGAACCAGCTTTTCCAACAGTCCAAACTCCATCCCGTGCGCTTCGATGCCCCGGTCGCTGACGAACAGGCTGGCGGGGAACGGGCCGTCACCCCCCGCGGGAACGAATACCCACGCCGGCACATAGATCCCGTCTTCGGAGAGGAACTCCTCCTTCTGGACCCGGTAGCGCTTGCGGGGCGTCGTCATCCGGTGGTGGACGGCGAGGTCGTGGTCCGAGTCGACTCCGTAATGCAGCAGGCCGCGCATCTGCCGGCCGATCTCGAGGCGGAAGGTTGCGAACGCGGCGAGGTCTGCCGGAGGGTTTCCGATGGGCGGCAGGCCTGCCTGCTGCTGCTTGTTCAGGAGAAACGAGAACACCGTGTGGCCGCGCCGCGCATAGCGCAACGAGCCGTTCGGCGTCGCGTAAAGGGCGTCGGGCGGCTCGGGGACGAGGTCGGGCTCCATCGCCGGACCGGTGCGGTCGTAGAACCAACGGCTGAACCAATCGGTCGTGGCGAGCCGGAGCTTTACGGTCCATCCATGCGGGTCGTCTGCTTCGTCGGTACCGAACCGCTCGGCGGCATCCGCTAGCGCATAGGCGGCGCGGATCTGCGAGACCGCCGCTTCGAAACGGGGTGAGGAATAATCGGTCAGGGCCAGCAGCGGCCGGGGAGCTACGGCCGCATGCAGATCGGGAACGTCCAGACCGTGCATTGCGGCGGGGATCAGCACTTGTTCGATGGGTGGGACATCGAGAGCGGCGCTCGTCTCCACTGGCCAATGATGGTAAGAATCCGTCACAAAATAACCTTGTCAATCTAGGGTCTTGCGGGGAAGGAGCGTGTAGTTCCACTCCCCGTGAAACTTGTCTCGGCGCAGCTTGAGGGCCGCCATCTGCTGGTGGGTGATCTTGATGCCGGTCGGATAACTGCCCGTGTCGAGTTCGGCATGGACTTGCAATCCCGTTCGCGTCGTCGTCGCGGCGATCAGATTCACGATCACCTCATGGCTGATCAGCGGCTTGCCGCGCCAGTTCTGACTGATGTAGGAAAACAGCCGGTGCTCAATCTTGTTCCACTTGCTGGTGCCGGGCGGGAAGTGACACACCGCGATCCGCAGCCCGGTTTCGTCCGCCAGCTTCTGCAATTCCAGCTTCCACAGCCGCGGACGCGAGCCATTGCTGCCGCCCGCGTCGGCGGTGATCAGCAAGCGCTTCGCCTGCGGATAAGCGGCCTGCCCCATCGAGCGCCACCAGCGGCGGATCGTCTCGACCGCAAACGCCGCCGTGTCATGATCCACCCCGACGCTGACCCAACCCCGGTTGCGCGCCATGTCATAGACCCCGTAGGGCGTGGCCCGGCCCAGTTCGGGAATCGGAAAATCATGCACCCGCACCTTCTCCGGATCACCCTTCGGCCGTAGCTTCCGCCCGTTGTTTTTGAAATCTCCCACCAGTTCCCGCTTCTTCGTGTCGACCGAGATGGCGGGCTGGCGGTGAGCCAAAAAACGCTTCACCTTGCGGTTAATCTGTTCAAACTGAGCGTTGCGGTCGGGATGCTTCGTTCCTTCTTTCGTCTTGCGGTTGGCTTGCAGGCGGTAACCCAGCTGGTGCAGCAGCTCGGCCACCATGCGATGACTCGTTGGGTGGCCCCTCCGTTCGAGTTCGGCGGCTAGCTTGCGGACACTTTTCAACGTCCAGCGCAGGGGGGATTCCGGATCGCCGCGCGTGAGTGGCTCGACCAGCCGCTCCAGCTCGCTCTTGAGAGTGGGGTCTTTCGTGACGCTTCGCTTGCGCCCGCCGCCCCGACGCCGGATGCGGCCGGGCGGAAGCCCAGCGGGCTCGGTTAACTCCTGGCGGCCACGGGCAATGACTTGCCGTGAGACCCCGGTCGCTCGGGCCACTGCCGAGATGCCGCCGCGCCCCAGGGCCAAGCTTTCCGCAGCCACCAGCAGTCGCCGCGAACGTTCATCGAGCACCCCTCGCAGCGCCTCATAACGACGCTTGATGGCTGCCGGCTCGCTCACCCTTCCAGAGTAAGTGAAAACAATTCTAGATGCAAATGTTATTTTGTGACAGTTTCTAAGTGCCGCCCTCGCTCGCAACGACGCATGCGATCCGCTCATCCAGCACACCAAGCAGGAGCGCGACATAGCCGCCGAGAGAGTGCCCGACGCAGCCGATCCGTTCGGGGTCGACCTCTTCGCGAGTGAGCAGATAGTCAACAGCGCGCATACCGTCACAAACGTGGTATTGCGCCAGGTGTTCGCCGGCGAGCAACAGCAGCCCTCCCGGCAGGATGCGCTCGAGCCGCGGGTCGTCGAGTTCGCTCTCACGTGTGCTGGGATTCCAGTAATGCCGGCGTTCGCCCTGCCCGATCGTGTCAAAGGCCAGCACGGCGAACCCGCCGCGCACCAGATTCAAGCACGCAAGTTGATGTGCGGGGTCGAGACGTCCCAACTCGTGGCGGCCGCCAGGAGCGACCACCGCCGGGATCGGTCCATCGCCGCCGGTCGGCAGGTAGATGTTGCCGGTGACCTGGAAATCGGGACGGCTGTCGAACAGCACGCTCTCGATGCGGTAGCCCTCGCGATCGAGAGTCCTGGTCACGACTGGATTCAGTGCGTCTTTCTCAGGCAGGCCATCCAACATCTCGACGAGCTTCTCGCGAACGTAGGCGTTGCGGGTACTGAGATCCTCGGCGGTCTGGATCTCACTCCGCTTCCGGTCCCACTCGGCATCGAGCTGGTTGAGGCGGCCGGCTAGGTAAGCGACGAGCATGTCGGGGTACTGCTCGGCGTAGGAGGAAACCGCGGCCCCGAGTAGGCGGCGCGAGGCCGGACTGAGACCGATCGGCAGCGCGACAGCGTGCTGAAGAAACGTGCGTCTTTTCATAGTGTGATCAAGAGCAGGCAGAACGCCGGAGGTTGTGGCGCTCGGCGCTAGAATACTAAACAATCCGTCCCGCACGCCAACTCCACGATCCTTTCATGCGGCCGCATTCAGCGAAATCGAGCCCCGAACGCAAGAATGAAACCACAGATGAACACGGCTGAACACAGACTACGCCTTGTTGCCGAGGGTCCGAGTCTCACATCGGAGCAGACCCAAACTGGGTGTATCAGTGTTGATCCGTGTTCATCTGTGGTTCCGATTATATTCGTGCTCGTCCCGCTGTTGGGCTGCGCGGCAATCGAAACGCCGGCCACCCCAACAGACAGCGCCGAAACCACCATCATCCGCGAACTAGTCGACCAATCCGTCACCGCTCTCAACACAGCCGACGTCGAAACCCTGCTCGCGCTACACACCGACGATGCGGTGATCCTCAAACCGCACCAGCGCCCGGAGGTCGGCAAGCAGGTCATGCGCAAGTCTCTCGAAGCCCTCTTTCAACGGTTCGAAGTCGAGGAAAGCCGTGACATCTCGGAGATCGAAATCGCGGGCGAGTGGGCGTTCGTATGGGGAACCTATCGCTCCACGTTGACTCCCCGCGCCCGCGGCGCACACTCGGAGGAAACCGGCAAGTACATCGAGGTGCTCCGTAAAACACCCGCTGGCGGCTGGAAGTTCGCGCGAACGATCTGGAACACGAGCGATCCCCAGCCATAGGCACTCCAGGGGCAGCCGGCCTCGCTCGCTTGCAAACCGGGCCGCGAGCGGCAAAGATAAGTCTTTCGGCGCAACCATGTCCAAGCCCCGTATGTGCCCGCACTGCCGGGCGTTTATTGACCCCAAGGCGAACGTCTGCGAGTACTGTGGCGAGAAAGTCGGCAAGACGTTCGCGCAGCGGCCGGACCCCTCGCGGGTGCTGGGCGGGTTCATCAGCCCGAGCCACTACACTACGTTCCTCATCCTGTTGATCAACTTCGTGTTCTTTGTCGCGACGCTGATCATGACCACAAAGGTCACCGGACAGTCGGCGAGCTTGTTCTCGGGCATCGACGGCGAGGTTCTCCGGCTCTTCGGCGCGAAGGACCGCTTCTCGATCTTGCTGCGAGGGGAGTGGTGGCGGCTGATCACGGCAGGCTTCTTGCATGGCGGCACCTTTCACTTCCTGATGAATAGCTGGGTCCTGTTCGATCTCGGGGCGCGGGTCGAAGAGTACTACGGCACGTCTCGCTACTTGGTGATCTACCTCGGATCGAGTATCTTCGGCTTCCTGGTCAGCATGTACTGGAGTCCCTACCTCTCCATCGGCGCTTCGGCCGCGGCGTGCGGGCTGATCGGCGCGATGATGGCGTACGGACGCCGCACGGGCAGTTCGTTCATCTGGAAGTTCTACTTGCGTTGGGCGATTCTCATCGCCGTCATAGGCCTGATGCCCGGCTTTCACATCGACAACGCCGCTCACTTTGGCGGGTTGGTGGCGGGCTTTGGTTTAGGTTACGCGGCTCGTGAGCCACAGCACGGCTCCCCGATCGAGTCATTCTGGAAGTCCGCGGCGGGATTGTCGATCGGGCTGGTGATCGTTTCGTTCTTCTTCTCCTACCAGTTGCTCAGCCGCGTGTTGTTTCGCTAGCCCGCGCTTCCCACCTGGCGAGGCGAAGCAACCGAGCCATGACCGTGCGTACCTATGTAATTGGTTTCTGCACAACCCTGGCCTCAGGACCGAAGAATCGGTTCTCGGCAAGGCTGTATCCTTATGCCTCAGCCCGGCGATCTTGAACGGACGATTTGACCCAAACATGGGCACAGCGTGCTGTGCCCCAACTTTTTCGTTCACCGGTTCCGTTGCGATATCGATGGCGCAGCCCTTGGCTAGCTAGACGCCCAGCCAGCGCTGTGTGCCCTTGGACGGCAGAGCCAGCAGGTCGAGGACGCGGCCGACGGACTGATCGACGATCTCCTCGACTCCGGCCGGCCGCGTGTAGAGAGCCGGCATGGGCGGGGCGAGGATCGCGCCCATTTCGGCGAGGCTCACCATGGTTCGCAGATGCCCCAAGTGCAGCGGGCTCTCGCGAACCATCAGAATCAGCCGGCGGCGCTCCTTGAGAGTCACATCGGCAGCCCGGACCAACAGGTTCGACGCCAAGCCGGTGGCAATGGCCGACATCGTATTGACCGAGCACGGCGCGATTACCATCCCGTCGGTCAGGTACGAACCACTCGCCAGAGTGGCCCCGATCGCCTCATTGGGGTGCCACTCGGTCGCCAACGATTTAAGATCCTTAAGAGTCCGGCCGGTCTCCTCAAAGAGGGTCTTCTCGGCTGGACGCGTCACGATCAGGTGCGTCTCCACAGGCAGGGCGGCGAGCTTCTCCAGGAGGCGAACCCCATAGACGGAGCCACTGGCTCCGCTGATGCCGACGACAATCCGGGTCATGGTAGAGCCGGTTTGGCCCAGCTCAGAACACAGGAGGAAGCTCTGTTCTGAATTCGGAACACAAGTAAACTTCGGGGGTCGCATTCCAAGCCTAACATCTGTATAATCATACTGGCATTTTCCAGCACCCTGCTGCTCCCCCTGACTCATGGACGCCGGCCTCAAGTTGAAGCGCATTCGAGAGTGCTTGGAACTTCGCTATCGTCAAGTCGAACAAGCCAGCAACCTGATCGCCGAGAAGCACCACAACCTAGACTTCGCCATCGGCCTAAGCCGCTTGGCCGACATCGAGAACAAGGGTGTGGTGCCTAGCATACGGTGATCGGGAGCGAGGACTATCTGATGTTCCCGCTGCTGCGGCCCGGGGCCCTGGTGCAGATTGACGAGAACCAGCGCAAGATCCAGAGCACGGGCTGGACGCATGAGTTCGAACGCCCGATCTACTGCTTCGAGCTGCGAGACGGGTTTGCCTGCTGCTGGTGTAATCTGACCGCTGATCAGAAGACCTTGATTCTTCAACCGCATTCGGGATCCCCGTGTGACCCCGTCGTGCTCAGCTATCCGAACGATCTCGATATCATCGGCCGGGTGGTGGGCGTGGCGCAGCAGTTCGAGGCCGCGGGCCCGTCTAAGTCCCGGAAGAGAACTCGTTCCGTAGCAGGTCGAGCACGAACTGCAGGTCGCTGACGTAGAGGTCTCGCTCGGCTTCGCTCGCTCCGGCCGGCACCAGCCGCCGATACGGTTCTAGGGTTAACCACGTCGCCAAGACCGTGTCACGATCATCCTCGATCGATTCGAGATATTTCTCTAGATCGCGCGCCTGCGATTCGAGCTCGTAGTTAAGCCACTCGCGAAAAACCGCTTCATGGCTTTCACAGAGTGTCCCGCCTCAGCTGGAAATGGAGAACAGCGTTCCGCCGGTAAGCTAACGGAGGGAACGCATGAGGAAAGCACGGAAACACTACACAGCCGAAGAGAAGGTCGCCATCCTGAGACGGCATCTGCTGGACAAGGAGCCGGTCTCAACACTCTGCGACGAGCTGGCGCTGCAGCCGACGGTGTTCTACCGCTGGCAGAAGGAGTTCTTTGAGAACGGAGCCGCCACCTTCCAGACCAACAACCGCAGCCGTCGTCAGCCCGAACAGGAACGCATCGAGCGGCTGGAGAAGAAGATCCAGACCAAGGATGAGGTTCTGGCCGAGTTGATGGCCGAGCACATCGCGTTAAAAAAAAGCCTTGGGGAACTCTGACCAAAACATGGACGCCGCCCGACGTGCGCGACCAGATCGTCGATTTCGTGCGGCGCTGGTCCGACAAGACCGAGATCCACGCCGGGCGTTTCATCCAGTGGCTCGGCATCGCGCCCAGCAAGTTCTACTCCTGGCGCCGGCGCTACGGCTCTCTCAACGAGCACAACGGTTGGGTTCCCCGAGATTTCTGGCTCGAAGAGTGGGAGAAGCAGGCCATCCTCGATTTTTATCGCCAGCATCCGCTGGAAGGCTACCGGCGGTTGACGTTCATGATGCTCGACGCCGACATCGTGGCGGTCAGCCCGTCGAGCGTCT
The DNA here is from genome assembly GCA_965261065.1 of Bryobacterales bacterium. GTDB lineage: Bacteria > Acidobacteriota > Terriglobia > Bryobacterales > UBA6623 > JAKZVK01. Next base: position 4,425,392 of record OZ253444.1, read on the forward strand.
GGCGGGTGTTGAGCCGGGCGGAGCTGCTGCGCAAGTGGAACGACAAAACGTCGCTGAAAGGGACGGGCTTCCAACAGCCGCTAGAGCCGCATCAACATTGGCATATCGACGTTTCCTACATCAACATCTCGGGTACGTTCTACTACCTGTGCAGCGTGCTGGATGGCTACAGCCGTTCGATTGTGCACTGGGGCTTGCGCGAGGCGATGAAGGAGGCCGACATCGAGATCATTCTCCAAGCCGCGAAGGAGAAATACCCGGATGCCAGACCGCGCCTCATCTCCGACAACGGGCCGCAGTTCCTCGCCAAGGACTTCAAGGAATTCATCCGTATCTCGGGGATGACGCACGTGAGAACGTCGCCCTATTATCCACAGTCGAACGGCAAGTTGGAGCGTTGGCACAAATCGTTGAAGAGCGAATGTATTCGGCCGGGCGTGCCGCTGACGCCGGAGGATGCGCGTCGGCTGATCCAGCGCTATGTCGAGCACTACAACACGGTGCGCTTGCACAGCGCGATCTGGTTTGTGACGCCGGAGAACCTGCTGGCAGGACGGCGGGACGAGATCCACGCCGCCCGCGACCGCAAGCTGGAGCAGGCTCGACAGCAACGGCAGCTGCGGCGTCGCCAGGCGGCTTGACTGTGGGAGTTACAATGGCGTTGCCGGGTGAAACGGAAGCGGGCTCTGCTGGGAAGCAACCCTGCCGAGGGATAGCCCGGCGGGCTCATCGAGACGATGACCACGGGCGCGGAAGTCCTCTTTCGCGCTCGTCCCCAAACCCTATCGGATCGATAGACCCTGATGCCTTGAAAATCCCCGCCCGCAGGGCGGCATCTACACTAACGCGGAGCGCTCGCTCTCCCGTTCCGGCTGAACCGGCACAAGAGCACCTGATCGGCTGCGTCCTCCGAATAGATCTGTGCGAGCCCAAAGTGCTGATAGCGGCCGCTGTTTTCGTTGCGCAACGAGGTCAAGTACGCGATCTTCCCGAAGGTGGAAGAGATCTGGTCGAGCGTGCGTTCCCAAACGTCGCGCCTCGCGCGGGCAGGCGGCGATGGCTCGTCGCCGGCTAGCTCACGGTCTGCGTCGCGGTCCAAGCTATGATTCTAGCGCGTCTTGTCGTATCGAACAGCATGCGCACGCACCCTCATCACCAGCGTGCGCTGACTATGTTCATGTCGGCCGGGCACGTGTCGGATTACGGTAGATAAAGAATATTTACGCTTTCGGAACGTTCGTATTGTGGTCGCCTTAGCACGAACGTCTGGCCGCGTACAATCGGAAGCAGGAAGGGCCCTCCTTGTGGCTGCTATACTGCGCTCTTTCCGGGAGAGGGGATCGAGGCGGCCCGCGACAACCACGGCCTCTGGCGCCCTCCCGTCGGGAGATCCATCCTTGTCTTCGGCGGCTCCGTTTGATCGTCCTCGCAAGAAGGTTGCCGCCATCTGCTCGACCTACACCTTCCGCTCGCATGCCAAGGTCTCGACCTCTTGCTTTCTTGATGATCTGATTACGGATTCAATGGAAACGCCAAGATACCACAGTCAACCGCGACCAAAGATCCCTGGCGGTAGTGCATGTTACTCTCGACATAACGATGAACGGTTCACGGCTAAGCCGCCGCATCGACCTCATCGGCTGCCTCGCCGCTTCCCTGCACGCTCCCCCGCCCCTGGGCGCCCAGGACGCCGACTTCTTCGAGAAGCGGGTCCGGCCGATCCTCGCCAATCGCTGCTACGCCTGCCACGGCCCCAACGCCGGGGAGGGCCAGGCAGGGCTGCGCCTCGATTCTCTGCCCGGCATGCTCAAAGGTGGCCGCTCGGGGCCGGTGATCGTACCGGGCGAACCCACTCGTAGTCTGCTGATCCACGCCATCAACCACGACACGTTCGTGCAGATGCCGCCGAAGACGAAGCTGCCGCTGGGCGAGGTTCAGACCCTCACGCGGTGGGTGGAAGCCGGGGCGAGGTGGCCGAATTCCAAACCGGGGACGAGTTCCGAACCGCCGCCTAGCAGGGCCAGCGCGGCCGAGCCCGAACCGGTGAAGGTGGGAGAGTTAACCGAGACCACTGAGGAAGAACGGCCCCACTGGGCGTTCCAGCCCCTGGTCGATCCGGAATTGCCCGAGGTAAAAGATGCATCGTGGCCGCAGTCGCCGATAGACCACTTCGTGCTGGCCCGGCTTGAAGCGAAAGGCTTGCACCCCGCCGCGCCGGCCGCCAAGCGAACGCTGCTTCGCCGAGCCACGATCGACTTGCACGGCCTGCCGCCCACGCCGGACGAGGTGCAAGCGTTTCTCGCCGATGATTCACCCCGCGCGTTCGCGAAGGTGGTCGATCGACTGCTGGGCTCGCCGCGCTACGGCGAGCGCTGGGGACGCCACTGGCTCGATGTCGCCCGCTACGCCGACAGCAACGGTATGGACGACAACATTGTTCACGCCGACGCCTGGCGTTATCGCGATTACGTGATCCACGCTTTCAATAACGACAAGCCCTACGTCGAGTTCATCCGCGAACAACTCGCCGGCGACCTGATCACCAACTGGGGTGATGACAACCGCGCCGAGGGACTGATCGCCACCGGCTTCCTGATGCTGGGCCCGAAGATGGTCGGCGAAGACGACCCTGTCAAGCAGAAGCTCGATTTCGCCGACGAGCAACTCGCCACCACAGCGCGCGCCTTCATGGCGCTAACCGTCGACTGCGCCCGCTGCCACGACCACAAGTTCGACCCGATCCCGACCCAAGACTACTACTCGATGCTCGGCATCTTCACCAGCACGAAGACCGTGCTGACCTACCGCGTCACGTCGAAGCTAAACGCGGTCGCGTTGACGAACGCCGAGGACGAGCGGCGGCTGTCGGAGATCGAAGACAGGTTCGACTACCACGACGACTTCGTCACGAACCTCAACAGCGCGACAACTCCGAAGGAGGTGCGCGAGGGACACAAGAAGGCCGTGGAAGAGGCGAAGGAAGAATACGAGACGATCCCCAAGGCGATGGCCGTCGGCGAGGGAGAAATCGAGGACTTGGCCGTCCTGATTCGAGGCAGCCACCTCACGCCGGGCGAGACCGCACCGCGCCGCTTCCTTCAGGTTCTATCCCGTGGCGAGCGAACGCCGATCGGCCCCGACCGCAGCGGAAGGATAGAACTCGCCGACTGGATTGCGAGTCCTGATCATCCGCTCACCGCGCGTGTCATGGTCAACCGCATCTGGAAGGGGCATTTCGGTGAAGGAATTGTCCGTACGCCGGACAACTTCGGACGCCTGGGTGACCCGCCGAGCCACCCGGCACTGCTCGACTGGCTGGCCGCGCGTTTTGTCGAGGGTGGCTGGTCGGTTAAGTCGATGCATCGGCTGATCATGCTGACGAGTGCGTATCAGATGCGCGCCACGGCGTGTGACAAGACTCGGAGCACCGCGGGCGTCGGTGATTCCGCGTCTGCGTGTCCGGGCGATTCCCCCGAAGCGTTCGCACTCGATCCCGAGAACCGTCTTCTGCGACGCATGAATCTTCGCCGCATGGAAGCGGAGGTCATTCGCGACTCCCTGCTGGCGGTCGCGGGCGAGCTTGACCTGAGCAAAGGTGAGAAGCCCGTCCCGCACCCGAGTTTTACGAACCTCAACAGCGAGGGACGGTCGCGCGACTCGAAGCTCTACCAAACCAACCGCCGCAGCGTTTACCTACCGGTGCTGCGCAGTGCGCTCTACCAAGTCTTCGATGCGTTCGACTTTGCGAACCCGTCGACCATCAACGGCAAGCGCTTTTCGACGACCGTCGCGCCCCAGGCCTTGTTCATGATGAACAGCGAATTGATCGAGCAGACCTCTGGGAAGCTGGCCGAGCGGTTGCAGCGGGAAGCCGCGAGCGGCAAAGAGCGCATCGCGTTGGCGCATGAGTTGCTCTACTCGCGGCCTGTCACAGGGCGCGAACTGGAATCGTGGATCGCGTTTTTGAGCCCGACTGAGGAGGTCCTTGCCGATGATGAGGCGGGCTTAGGGACACCGGATTGGCAAGCCGAAGCCTGGCAATCGCTATGCCGCGTGATGCTGTCGTCGAACGAGTTTGTGTATGTAGAATGACCCCAGGAGTATGAACGTCCTCGATCAACCGCCGGCTCTCTCCCGCCGCGCTCTGCTTCGACAGATGGGGGCGGGGTTTGGCTCGCTGGCGCTGTCGGCACTTCTGGCCGACCAGTCTTACGGGGCGGGTACCGATCCGCTGGCCGTTCGCCCGCCGCACTTCGCGCCCCGGGCTAAGCGCGTGATCATGCTGTTTATGTTCGGCGGCCCGTCGCACATGGATACGTTCGATCCCAAGCCGGTGCTCAATCGAGACACGGGCAAGCCGCTGCCGTTTGCGAAACCGAGGGTGATCTCGTTCCCGCGACGAGGCGGCAACTTGATCGGCTCGCCGTTCGAGTTCAAGCAACACGGGCAGAGTGGCGCATGGGTCAGCGAACTGTTCCCGCACGTCGCCGGGATGGTCGACGACCTCACAATCATCCGGTCGATGCACTGCTCGAATCCTCGGCACGGTGGCGCGGTGCTCGAGTGGCACACCGGGAGCGACACGTTCATCAGGCCGGCGATGGGGTCGTGGTTGACGTATGGTCTCGGGTCGGAGAACCAGAACCTGCCGGGCTACATCACGATGTGCCAGGCGCTGGCCGAGGGGGGGGTCGAATAATTACGGCTCTGCCTTCCTTCCCGCCGCGCATCAAGGGACGCCGCTCGGCCACGGCAACGTCAAAGCAAAGGACGCCGTGTTCCCCTTCATCGGCGACGGGATGGCTCGGGTCGAACGGCAGCGCCGCGAGTTGACGATGTTGCGCGAAGTGTCCGAGCGCCATCTGGAGCGGATTGGCCCTGAGAGTGAACTCGAGAGCCGCATCGCCACCTTCGAGCTGGTGTTCCGCATGCAGACCGAAGCGCCCGAAGTCCAGGACATCAGCAAGGAGACCTCCGCCACCCGCGGCCTCTACGGCCTCGATGACCAGGCGACCGAAGACTTCGACCGGCAGTGCCTGATGGCGCGCCGCTTCAGTGAGCGCGGCGTGCGCTTCGTGCAGTGCAACAGCAACGGCTGGGACCACCACAGCAAGCTCAAGAAGAACATGATCAAGATGTGCGGCCGGGTCGACAAGCCGATCACGGGGTTGATCCAAGACCTCAAAGGCCGCGGCTTACTCGACGAGACGCTGCTCATCTGGGGCGGCGAGTTCGGGCGTACACCGACCGCCGAGAACGAAGATGGCCGCGACCACAATCCCCACGGCTTCACGATGTGGCTAGCCGGCGGCGGCATGAAGCCGGGCCTTGTGTACGGCCGCACCGACGAATACGGCTACTACAGCGTCGAGAACAAGGTCCACTTCCACGACCTGCATGCCACGATCCTGCACCTGCTCGGCCTCGACCACAAGACGCTCACCTACCGCTACGCCGGCCGCGATTTCCGCCTGACCGACGTGCATGGCGAGGTGGTGCGGCCGTTGCTTGCGTAGACAGCAAGGAAATCCTTTAGGCCTACGAATCTCCTTTGGGTCAAACCGCCCAGCTCCAGGCAGTTATATCGGTGGTGATTCAGTTTTGGCCCAAGTTGAGCTTTGTTTTCGCGTTCAATACCAGAGACCCTCAGTACCTCTTGTTGGCTACAGGGCCTGTGTGGTGTTGCGGTTTCACTGAGAACTAAGGAGGAAAGATGAACTCATCACGGATCTTGGTCATGTCGTTGCTGTGGATCCTGGTCACGCCCGTCGCTGCCGAAGTTACCCTCGTCGGAGCTGGCGATATCGCTTCGAAGAAGGGGCTCAAAAGGGCCCGACTCACCGGAAAGATCGTTCAGGAAGTGATTGACTCCGCAAACGGCTATGCATTTGTGCTTGGGGACAACGCCTATCGAGTCGGATCCAAAGACAACTTCACCAAGTGGTATGAGCCGACCTGGGGTGGTTTTCGCAGACGCACATATCCCGCGGTCGGAAATCACGAAGCTGGGTATCCACTTGACTCAGGTGACCCCAAGATGTAGTGTAGGGCCTGGTGGAGGATTACCCGCGCGACCAACTCGAATTCGAGTCTCACTTTGCGAGCGAGGAGGCTTGCCGCGACTATCTGTTCGCCTTGCGCTGGCCAGAGGGTTTCCGCTGTCCAAGGTGTGGGCATGAGCGCGCTTGGCCGGTGCGCAAAGTGTGGTTCGAATGCGCTCGCTGCGGGCGGCAAACCTCCGTCACCGCCGGCACGATCTTTCAAGACACACGCAAGCCGCTGCGGCTGTGGTTCCGGGCGATGTGGACCATCACCACGCAGAAGAATGGGGCCAGCGCCCTGGGTCTACAGCGCGTTCTGGGACTGGGCAGTTACCAAACCGCCTGGCCTTGGATGCACAAGCTGAGGCGAGCGATGGTGCGCCCGGGGCGGGAGCGATTGACGGGCCTCGTCGAGGTCGATGAGACCTACTGGGGCGCTGAAGAAGAAGTGGTAATCGGCCGGCAGACCGAGCGTAAAGCGTTGATTGCAGTCGCCGCGGAAGAGAGAGGCACCGGGCTGGGGCGCATCCGCATGCAGCGCGTTCAGAACGCCTCGGCGGCCAGTTTGATGCCCTTCGTCGAGGAGTCGGTCGAGCCGGGCAGCGTGGTTGTTACCGACAACTGGTCGGGCTACGATCCGCTCAAGAAGAAGGACTACCAGCGTCGTATCATCTCGATTAACAACCGCCGCGAGCAGGCCTCGCAGCTACTGCCGAGGGTGCACTTGGCGATCTCGCTACTCAAGCGCTGGATGCTGGGCACGCATCAGGGGGCGGTCAGCCACGAGCATCTGGACTACTATCTCGACGAGTTCGTGTTCCGCTTCAATCGGCGCAGATCACGCAGTCGGGGCAAGCTCTTCTACCGCCTTGTGCAGCAGGCCATGGCGGTGGAGCCGACGCCGTACCGCTCGATCGTCGCCGATTGGGACGCTAAGACGCTGTGAGCCCAACTACAAGATGTTGGGGTCACCTGAGTCAAGTGGATACCCGGCATCACGAATACAAATACAGCGCCACCGCCCCACATCATTATTTGTACTTCGAAGAAGAACTCAAGAAACATGGGCCGGAGGCTCTCGATCCCGCCAAAGGCTACTACAGCTACGAGTTGGATGGCTGGCAGATCATAGTGTTGAATAGCAACCTCTGTGCAGACAAGAAAGTGCGCAACCGATATGGGAACGGGTGTACCGAACAACTCCAGTGGCTCGAAATGGAGCTCGCCAACATCGAGGAAGGATCCTGTACCTTGGCCTACTTTCATCATCCGGCCTTCACCTCGGGCGGCAAGCCGGAAAAAGAGAAACGGGCGATGTGTCCCATCTTCAAAAAACTGTATGACTATCGAGCCAGGATTTCCATTTTGGCCCTGGCACGGTCACAGGATACACCCCCGCTGCGCCGAATACCACGTCTTTTCGCGCTGAACCCTGCACATCACCTCCGCCGGTAGGCGCCAGGGCTCGTCCGTCCGCTCACAGACGTTGATTGAGCGGACTGAACGGCGCTCCGGCCGACACTGCTCCCTGCGAAACCTTTTTGGAGCCAAAAACTGTTGATCCTCGCCCGGGCAACGCTACCCACCCGGCACAGGCAGCGCCCAGATCCTATGCAGCATGTCACCGAACAGCCGCCGGTTCAGATGCCCCTCCGCCAGCAGCAACCAGTAGTAGCGAGCATGCTTGACCAGCCGACCGCCGGTCTTCATCAACCTGTGTTGCAAACTCGTTAGCGACCAGCTTTTGATTCGCTGCGGCAACCCTAGCCGCCGCCACAGGTTGCCCAGGTTGTAGGCCAGCACGCTGAGTTGCAGCCGTACCTCGTTGGCTCGGAAGCGGTGACACGACAAGCGGGTCCAGTGCGTGGCCTGTTTGCCTTCTTTGATCCACTGCTCCGCCGTGCCGCGCTTGTTGTAGAACCGCACGACCGAGCGGCTCGGCAAGCTCATGCTCGTCACGACAAATCCGACGCGCGGGAATAGTTCGCCCTGGTGATGCTCGACCTTGGCGACAACTCGCCTTGCCTTCGACCAGCTCTCGGCCTGATAGCGAAAACTCTTGTAGCGCACTAGGGGCTTGGCGTTCGGCCTGCCCGGTGGCCGAAACAGGATGTCCTCGATCTCCAGCTCCAGGCTCTTGTTCGCCGGGATGCGAATCACGTAGTCCACGCCGCGCTCCTCCATCGCCTCGTAGATCTCGGGCTTGGCGAAGGCGGCGTCGGCGCGGAACGTCACCTGTTTGCCCTCCGCCTGTTGTCGTTCGATCTCCGGCAGTAGCAGCTCGTCCCAGTCCTCGGCGCTGTGCACGTTGCCGGGACGCAGCTTCGCGCCTAGGCAGTCGCCGTGCTGGTTGAACAGCAACAGCGGGTGATAGCAGAGGGACTCAAAATGGCCGTTGTAGGCACTGCCTTCCTGTTGGCCGTGGACGGGGCTCTCCGTGGAGTCCATGTCGAGCACCACGCGGTCTGAACCGTCGGGAGCTTCGGCTTGCGCGACCAGCTCCCGGTTCACTGCCATCAGCCCCAGCAAGTTCTCTTCGCTCGCCAGCATCTCCGTCTCGAAGCCATGCAGCGTCGAGGTCAAGGCGGCTCCGCGATCCCAGTTCCTCTTCGAGCCGATCAAGCGAAAGGTCGGATCGGCGGATACTCGAACGGCGTCATTGAGGTCCTCGTAGCCAGCGAGTCGGCTGTAGACCGACTGCCGCAGCAGATCGGCCAGCGCGAACTTCTTGTTCAAGCCTTGTCGCGAGTCGCTGAGATGCTCGTCGATCAGCTGGCCGAGTCCGAGTCGTTCATCCAGTTCGCGAACGAGAATCAGACCGCCATCCGAGGTGACTCGCGATCCTTGGAAATCGACTTTGAGAAATCCATTGAACGTGAGCTGAAACGGCTTGTTTTCTTTTTCACCCATCGGGTGTTGACCTCCATGGCGTCCTTATCGGGCTCTAGCCCCTATCAATAAAGACGCTGAAGGTCGCTGGATGGTCTGAAGCTTATACATCAAATTGAAAATGCGGGTGTAGTCGCTGCGAAAGCCATCAAACGCCCGTTGCTGCGCTCGCAGATTCGCCGCTGGCGGCGCGGCGGTCTCTTGCTTCAGCGTACGGTGCATCCGCTCATGCCGCCCGTTCTGTTCCGGATGTCCCGGCTCGATCCGCTCGGGACAGATCCCCAACTTGATCCACCACACTGCCAGCCGCCTCAGCCCGTGCACCGCCAGGGTCGCAAACGGCGGCCCGTTGTCGGTGCGCATCACCCGCGGCAGTCCAAACTCTCGAAACGTCGCCTCGAACAACGGCCGAACATGGTCCCCGTCCGGTTTCGTCACCGCCTGACACCGCAACAGGTAGCGGATGGCCGCGTCCGAGATCGTTAAGGGATCGCAGCGCCGGCCGTCTTGGGTGCGAAACCAGCCTTTGAAGTCGGCGCACCAAACCTGGTTGGGCTGCTTGCCTGGCGTCAGCGGCAGCGGGGTCGGTGCGGCGCGGGGCCGGCGTCGTCGGGGCACGCTCAGACCGTCTCGTCGCAGCAGATTTCCGATCGTGCTCACCGCCGGCCATGCCACGTCGGGCTGCCTTCGCTGCAGCCGCGCCCTCAAGGTGACCGCACCCCAGCGACTGTGCTGCGCCCGCAGAGCGAGAATCTCTTGCTCGATCGCGGCCGCGGTCTGACCGGGATGGCGTTGCGGCGCCCGGGAGTGGTCCTGCAAACCTTCCCAGCTCTGCTGCTGGTAGCGCTGCAGCCATTTGTAGCCGGTCTTGCGGCTCACCGAGTAGCGCCGGCACAGCTCGGCCATCGACTCCTCGTCTCTTTCCCAGTCCACGATAAAATGGGTTCTCTCGTCTCGCACACAGGTCTCCTGCCACGGCATAAAGCATTCCCTCCCAGAAATGTTCTATGCCTCAAAGTGTTACCTATGTGCTTGGCATCATGTGTTACCCATGTGCCCGGTTAATACCCGACCGATGTCCCGGTAACTTCAGACTGGGCCCAAGCGACGTTGCCAAGTCGCGGAGTCCCGGTGCGTTCAAGCGCCTTGGGCCGTCAGCAGATCACGAATCCGCAACCCCACCAGGGGGTCGATCATCGGAGCCGTCGCCAGATGTACGTTGTGGGCCCCGGCGGCAAGGCGCGCGCGGACATCGTCGGCTGTCATCACGCCCCCCACTCCCACCAGCAACAAGTCCGAGCCAGTCTCGCGGATGGTCCGTGAGAGCATCGCCAACTCGTCGTTGCATCGCTTGCTAATCGCCGCCCCGCCAATCCCCCGGCGCAGGCCACCGAACAGCGGCCCGCCGTTGGCACCGCGCACCGTGGCTGTGATCGAGTTCGTGGAACTGAGTGCGTTCGCGTAGGGGCTGACGGCGCGAACCAAAGCCTCGGCCTGCTCGGGCGTCTGGAACAGTCCGATCTTCAACACCAACGGCGTGCGGCCAATGTGCGCGCGGACCGTCGACGCGATCTCGCCCGCAGCGTCAGCCGCTAGATAGAGGTCCGCCTCCTTAGTGCAGACGTTGGGACAGGAAAGATTCGCTTCCACGACTTGCGCGCCGGCGTCGACTGCCCACGCCGCGCATTGTGCGAAGTCGTCGGCTACTTGCGTCATCGTCCAACCCCCCTCGGGCGACGCCACGACCGACACCGACAGCACCTGCTTCGATCCCAGCCCGCGCCGCGCCGTCTCGACATCGGCACGCCATTCTTCCGCCTCTTTCGATGGCATGCCGAACGAGATGGCCCAGGTGTCGTAGGCGCTTTCGTCCGAAGCCGCGGGGACTTCCCCGCCCTCGCCCGCGAGCGTTCGCACCGTCACCGGCAACAGGTTCGGCGGCTCGTAGGACGCTCGGTACCCCGACCGCACCGTCTTGTAGGTGAGAACGTCGAACCCCAGGCGCGCGTAGTAGAGTATCCAGCGGCTGTTGAGCAGCGGACCGGCCGGCACGCCTAACGGCGAACCAATTGGGATGCCGCAGAAGTTCCACTCGCCTGGCACGTCCGGTATCGTAGGTAGGTCTTCCAGGTCGTCCGGCCCGGGCGCGTGCTCGTAGTTCCAGTCGTAGGACTGTGCGATGTCGTATCGGCCGACTCGCTTCTTGCTCTTCGTCTGCGTCACCATCGCCGTCATTGTAGGTGACGCGTTCGCTTGCGTGTCCAGGAGGCGGGAGCTTTGAGACCCGCAACAAATCAACGGCAGCCCGGATCAGGTGACCGTCGACCGGTGTCAATAATAGCGGGGGGTGACCGCGTTTTTGACGCGCCCTCCACGGAGTCCGTTGGGAGGAGGCGTTAGCGATGACCCCTGCGAGGGCGGCGTTGGCCGCCGGATTGTTGTGGGCCCACACTACGACGTTGACCGCGGCTCCCGAACCCCGACAAGAGCTCGATGAATACATGCTTGGTCTGACGGCCGAGGCCGAGCGTCAGGGCAAGTTGCTCCCGACCGATTGCGGCACGGAAGACTTCGCTCCCGCTGTTTGTGACGTGCTGAACTTGACCGCGCGCGGTGCCTTTGCCGAGGCCGCAGCGGCTTTGCTCCCTTGGGCCAAAGAACCGAGAAGTGAATACGTGCGGGAGCAGCTTCGGAAGCGGATTGACATCCTAACCGAGTGGTCGAAGGAGGGCCGGATCGACATCGACGGCTATCGGGAGTTCTATCTGGAGATGGGTTGGGCGATGCCTCGAAAGCGACTGCAACCGATCGTCACCTTATGGCAGACGGATGGGTTGCCTCTAGTGGAAAAGCACTTCCTTCTTGCTCGACTCCTGCACCGGGCAGAGGAAGTGTATGGGCAAGCACGCGTCCTGCTCGCGACGGCGGAGTTGCCGGAGATCGGTCGGTCGGAGGGCGCACGCGCCTTGCTGGGGGCCGGAGATGCGCTGCACGAGTTCGGCGACATCGTGGGCGCGCAGATAGCCTGGTATAGCGTCAGGAACTACGCTGCTTCTAGGCAGGCGTGGCCCCAAGCGGTTCTCAATTTGGCGCACCTCGAAGAGCGGGCCGCTCGGTATGAGTCGGCCATCGAGTACTTTACCGAGGTGCTGGCGTCCGACCCGAACGACGAGCAGTCGGGCGACAACCTGATGGAGACGAACAAGAACTACTCCCATCGCAGCGTGCGCGGTATCTCGCGTTGCCATGAGGCGCTCGGGAACTACGGGCAAGCGCTACACTACGCCAAGCTTGCTAGAGATGAATATCGGTTCGTCTCCTGGTGTGGAACCTGCTTGGGGTCAGCCAAGATATCAATCAATCTGCGAATCGCCAAACTGGGGGCCCTGATTTACGGCCCCCACGCCACGGGAATCGCAGGGCTACTCGTCTTCGCAGCGTTGCTCTACCGAAGACGACGAAAGCGCCGGGGGACAAGTGTGGAAGACAGTTGAATTGCGAGACTGCAAGCAAGGGCGAGGCAAACTGGAGCCGGCGCGGGCTCTTGCTCGGCGAAGCGTACACTCATTCGCTTCCCAACGGCAGCGGCGGTGCGACATAGACAGCGCTCGAACGCTAGGGGCTTGCGCGCAGTTGAGCGATGGCTCAACGCGGCTCACTCCCGCGGCTCTGAGTGTCGGGTCCGGGCACGGTCACGTTGGGCTGGGGAACGAAGCGGTCGTCTGCGCCTTAGGTGCGGATTTGAGGCATGGTGGCGAAGAACGCAACGCCGCCCGGTGATAGACTAGCCCCACCCGCCCCTCGTGAACGTCGCACTCACCGCTCTCGATATCGCCATCTTCCTCGGCAGCCTCGCGCTCATCATGGGCGTCGGCCTGTGGAGCGGTCGCAAAGAAAATACTGCCGAGGACTTCTTCCTCGCAGGACGCAATGTGCCCTGGTGGGGCGTCGCCGGTTCCATCTTCGGCACCAACGTCAGCGCCAACCATCTCGTCGGCATGATGGGCATCGGGTACTCGGTCGGCTTCGCGCAATCGCATTTCGAGCTCGGCGCCATCGTTGCTCTGATGGTGCTGTGCTACCTCCTGCTGCCGCTCTATCGGCGCATGCGGGTCTACACGCTGTCGGAATACCTGGGGCGGCGCTACGACGCCCGTTGCCAAGTGCTCTACTCCCTGGTCGCGTTGATCGTCATCACGCTGATTCAGATGGTCATGGCGTTCTATATCGGGTCACGCTCGATGATGTTCCTTCTGCGCGATACGCCGCTCGAGTTCAGTTATATCACCGGCATTCTTATTTTCGCGGCGGTCACGACCGTCTATACCGTCGTCGGGGGCCTGAAGGCCGTCATCTGGACCGACGTCATCCAATCGGCGCTGCTACTGCTTGCGGGAATCTTCGTCGCCATGCGCGTCTTCTCGCAGCCCGAGATCGGCGGTTTCAGCGGACTCATGGCCCAAGATGCGGTGCTGCCGGCGGCCGAGCAGAAGTTCCAGCTCTACCTGCCATCGGACCATCCCGACTTGCCTTGGACCGGCGTGATCACGGGCTTGATGTTTCTGCACCTGTTCTACTGGGGCACGAACCAGTTCATCGTTCAACGAGCGCTCGCCGCCCGCAGCGGTTTCGACGCGCGGATGGGCATCGTCGCCGCAGGCTACCTGAAACTGCTGATCCCGTTCTTCGCCGTCGCCGGCGGTATCGCCGCGGGCCACCTGTTCCGCGCTCGGCTGGCCACGGGCTTGATCGCGGAGTTACCGCAACCTGACGATGCCTTCCCGCTGCTGGTGCGCCTGGTCGTGCCAGCCGGCTATGGGCTCACCGGGCTGATTACCGCGGGTCTGATCGGCGCGATTCTCTCGAGCATCGACTCGATGATGAACTCCGGCGCAACGCTCTTCACCTTCGACTTCTACAAGAAGTACGTGCGCCCCAATGCCTCGCAGCGGCGGTTGTTGCTGGTCGGGCGCATCTCGATCGTGGTGCTGGTGATCATTGCGGCAACGCTGGCGGCCCTTTTCTACACCGAGAAGGAGGGAGATAACTTCTTTCTCAAGATCGCCAGCCAACAGGGACACCTGACGCCGGGCGTTCTGGTGGCGTTCTTGATCGGAGTGCTGTGGCGCGGCGCCACCGGCCATGGGGCTGTCGCGGCGATTCTGTCCGCTCCGTTTTTCTCGGTATTCTTTGAGCGAGCCTACGCGATTTGGGTCGCTGGAGCGTCGCCGTTGGCGGAAGCGGCAGGGAGAACGTTCGGCCCGAATCTAAACTTCATGCACCGCACGGCGGTGACGGTCGTGTTCGCGGCGTTGGTGCTGATTGCCGTTAGTCACTTGACGCAGCGTTCGCGCAATCGCGACGGCGAGAGGTTCACCTGGGGGGTCTACCGTTCGTCGGCAAGTGACGAACCCGAGAGGCCCTTCTGGCGCAGTGAACGGCCCTGGGCCTGGCTGCTGGTGGGCCTGATGTTGTGGATGATGGTTTCGTTCGCCTGATGGTCGTCCCTGGCGAGCGCCTGCCGCTGTGCGGACGACGGTGCGGGAGCCGAACTTGAAAAGCGTGCACAGACCCGTGCAACAATACCTAGTCCCCGGTTCCGCTCCGTGCCTCTGACTCCCAGCCGACTCGCATTCGCCGCAGCTCTCGGTGCTGCCGTTTTTCTGGCGACGTGGGCCTACTTCGACTTGGCGGACGGGCGGCCCATCGTCGGCGCGATGTTGGCGGCGTGCCTCGCGTCGACGGCCATCCTCTTAGAGCCCATACTGAGCCGCTGGCGCCGGGGTTCGCTGCGTTCGGGCACGGAGCAGCCCCGGATGCCGACCATCGGTGATCTAGAGGAGTTCCTGCCGGGCTCCACGGCCGGCGAGATCCATCTCGCGCCGACAGGCTACGCCTTCGGAGATACCACCGTCCAGGACATCGTTTTGCTCACCCTCGCCGCTAAGGCGATTGGGGCCAAACGCGTCTTTGAGATTGGCTCCTTCCGTGGCCGCACCTCGCTAAATCTTGCGCGCAACCTCGATCCCGACGCCCGTATCTTCGTTCTCGATCTCGACGAGCGCGAGGCGGCCGAAATGGGTCTCCGGAACCGGCTTCTTGCCGGCTCGGGAATCGAAGTCGACCTTCCCGCCGAGGATCCGACCGGAGAGTGCATCGAGAGCGGCGCAGTCGAAGAGGAACTGCGCCGGAAGGTTACGCAGCTTCGCGGTAATTCTCTTCGCTTCGACTTCTCGCCCTATCGGGGCAACATCGACTTCGTGTTTATTGACGGCGGCCACACGTACGAGGTGGTGGCGAGCGATACCGCCAATGCGCTCAAGATGGTTCGCCGCGGCGGAGTCGTGGCTTGGCACGATTGCGACCATAACTGGCCCGGCGTCATTCGATACCTGAATGAGTTATCCAAGACGCAGAGATTGTACCGCTACGGGGACACGTTGTTGGTCTTCTATCGGCACGAGGATGAGTCGCTGCTCGCGCCGGCCGGTGATGGTTAGACCCGCATTTTCAATTTGATGTATAAGCTTCAGACCATCCAGCGACCTTCAGCGTCTTTATTGATAGGGGCTAGAGCCCGATAAGGACGCCATGGAGGTCAACACCCGATGGGTGAAAAAGAAAACAAGCCGTTTCAGCTCACGTTCAATGGATTTCTCAAAGTCGATTTCCAAGGATCGCGAGTCACCTCGGATGGCGGTCTGATTCTCGTTCGCGAACTGGATGAACGACTCGGACTCGGGAAGCTGATCGACGAGCATCTCAGCGACTCGCGACAAGGCTTGAACAAGAAGTTCCCGCTGGCCGATCTGCTGCGGCAGTCGGTCTACAGCCGACTCGCTGGCTACGAGGACCTCAATGACGCCGTTCGAGTATCCGCCGATCCGACCTTTCGCTTGATCGGCTCGAAGAGGAACTGGGATCGCGGAGCAGCCTTGACCTCGACGCTGCATGGCTTCGAGACGGAGATGCTGGCGAGCGAAGAGAACTTGCTGGGGCTGATGGCAGTGAACCGGGAGCTGGTCGCGCAAGCCGAAGCTCCCGACGGTTCAGACCGCGTGGTGCTCGACATGGACTCCACGGAGAGCCTCGTCCACGGCCAACAGGAAGGCAGTGCCTACAACGGCCATTTTGAGTCCCTCTGCTATCACCCGCTGTTGCTGTTCAACCAGCACGGCGACTGCCTAGGCGCGAAGCTGCGTCCCGGCAACGTGCACAGCGCCGAGGACTGGGACGAGCTGCTACTGCCGGAGATCGAACGACAACAGGCGGAGGGCAAACAGGTGACGTTCCGCGCCGACGCCGCCTTCGCCAAGCCCGAGATCTACGAGGCGATGGAGGAGCGCGGCGTGGACTACGTGATTCGCATCCCGGCGAACAAGAGCCTGGAGCTGGAGATCGAGGACATCCTGTTTCGGCCACCGGGCAGGCCGAACGCCAAGCCCCTAGTGCGCTACAAGAGTTTTCGCTATCAGGCCGAGAGCTGGTCGAAGGCAAGGCGAGTTGTCGCCAAGGTCGAGCATCACCAGGGCGAACTATTCCCGCGCGTCGGATTTGTCGTGACGAGCATGAGCTTGCCGAGCCGCTCGGTCGTGCGGTTCTACAACAAGCGCGGCACGGCGGAGCAGTGGATCAAAGAAGGCAAACAGGCCACGCACTGGACCCGCTTGTCGTGTCACCGCTTCCGAGCCAACGAGGTACGGCTGCAACTCAGCGTGCTGGCCTACAACCTGGGCAACCTGTGGCGGCGGCTAGGGCTGCCGCAGCGAATCAAAAGCTGGTCGCTAACGAGTTTGCAACACAGGTTGATGAAGACCGGCGGTCGGCTGGTCAAGCATGCTCGCTACTACTGGTTGCTGCTGGCGGAGGGGCATCTGAACCGGCGGCTGTTCGGTGACATGCTGCATAGGATCTGGGCGCTGCCTGTGCCGGGTGGGTAGCGTTGCCCGGGCGAGGATCAACAGTTTTTGGCTCCAAAAAGGTTTCGCAGGGAGCAGTGTCGGCCGGAGCGCCGTTCAGTCCGCTCAATCAACGTCGGTGAGCGGACGGACGAGCCCTGGCGCCTACCGGCGGAGGTGATGTGCAGGGTTCAGCGCGAAAAGACGTAGTATTCGGCGCAGCGGGGGTGTATCCTGTGACCGTGCCAGGGCCAAAATGGAAATCCTGGTTAGAACAGGGTCCACGCAGGTTCATGCCTGCAACTCTGCGTGGTGGGCCGTGGCTACTGGATCGTCACGACGACGGCGTTTGACACGACGCCGCCAACGCGGACCACAAGCAACTGGTCGCCGCTGGGAGTGCCGGCCGCGGGGAAGACGTTCAACGGGGCGACGCCCGTCGTGCCGGGGGCGAGGCCGAAGAACTGTACAACGGCTTCGACGCCGCCGATCGTCACTGTGATGTCGCTAGGCGCCCTTATTAGGGGGAACGAGGGCGCGGCGCGTCCGGCGGGCCAGTCAGGCGCGACGACGCCCTGGCCCGTCATGTAGATGGTGAGCAGGCCCTCGGCCGCGGTTGGGTTATCCGAGGCGTTCATGGTGCCGTCGGCGTTGGCCGCCACCGCGCGGTTCGCGCCGGTGGTAAAGATGCCCGGGGCCCAGGCCTGGATTGGAACTACGGTCGGCTCGCTGCGAACACCGTTGAACTCCACTACGATGCGCGCGCTGGTGTGCCCAAAGAGCGAGAACAGCAACTGGAAGTTGATCTGCTTGTCGCCGACGTACAGCAGGGGAGCCTCGCCGATGAAGGTGCCGTTCAAATCGTACACCAGGACCTTCACGCCGCCGAGACTTGTCGGTAGACGGTCGCCGGTTCGGCCGCCGAAGCCGGCGTTCAAGCCGCCCACCGGACCGCCCAGGTTGCGGTCGAAAATGGCCGCCAAAATACCCGGCGACAACGGGCTCGTGAAGGTGGCCGAACTGACAACTCCCAGGTCGTTGATCAGCGGCGTGGGGATCGGCTGTTCATCGAGCACCAACCGGATGACGGCAACGCTGGCACTGATGTTCGTCCCCAGAGCCGTGATGGTGACGCGCCCCTCGAACGTGCCGGCAGGCAAGCCCGCGCTGTCAACTCTGACAAACACGGTCGAGGGCGTGTCGCCCGTGGTTTCGGAAAGCGTGATCCGTTCGGCCAGCGCGCCCGAGACGCTTGCCTCCCAGCGCAGACTGCCGCCGCCGGACGAAATACGAAGGACCTGAGCACCCGCACCCGCTCCCTTGGCAACACCCGCCACGCCGGGGAACTCGAGCAACGGGGGGTTGGCCGTCATGGTCGCGGGCAAAGGAGGCGAATCGGACGTCAGCAGCACGAAGTTGTCGATGCAGTTGCCCTCGATCCCCGCGGCCAGATCAGCGGACACTTCAATACGCACCGCGTCCGCAAGTACTTCGGCAAAGCGGTCGTCACCGGCGGCGAGCGTCCACTCGTCCGCTGTGAGAGGCGCGATCTGATGGGCCCAGATGTCGGCCGGTACGACGCCGGTCCAGGTGTACGCCGTGTCGCGGCCGACCAGCCGAATCTCGACCGGCCTGCTGGCGCCCGCGGTTGATTGGTGCAGGTAATCGAACTCAAAGCGCGGGTCGTCGAGGCCCGACAGGTTCCCCAGGTACTCGCGGCCCGAGACAAACGCATCACCGCCATCCGCCGCGGTGCCAAAGATGCGAAGATAGCCGCCCGGATTGCCTTCGACGTCGACCCACACAAGGTCCGAATCTTCGTCGCCCTCGGTACCCTCAGGGAACGTATCGGCGGCGGGGAAGTTGCGCCCCCAGCCGTCGGCTCCGCCGGAGAAGCTGGTCACGGTCGGCAGCACTGCAATCGGCGGGGGGCTCCGCCGCGCGCAAGGAGGCGGAAGTTGTCGAGCCCTGTGGTACCCTGCTGCACCACGTACCGAGCAAGTACTTCGATGCGCGACGGGGCCGAGAACACCTCCTCGAACGAACCCAGGCCCACGAAGCGGTTCCACAGATCCGCTCGAATGGTGACGGCGAACGTCTCCCATCCCTCGGTGGTCGATGGCGGCCCCAGCCCAATCCAACTGTAGCCCGTGTCGCCGTTGAACACGCGCACATGGACGTTGAAGTTGTGGGCCGAGTCGCCCGAAACACGGCGCAGATCGAATTGGAAGCGAGGCCCTTCTAGCGCGAAAAGATTGATGAGGTACTTAGGCGGAGCCAAAAACCATTCGTCGGGGCCGAAGAAGGCGACATGCTTGAGCCGGGCGTACGCGCCTGGGTTTCCGCCTTCGGCAAAGTGGCTTAGGCTTGTGGTACCCGCCCCGACGTTGGTACCAGGAATCGGACTCGCCGTGCTGTTGTGCGTCCAGCCGTCTAGATCGTCGGTGAAGATAGACTCTTGTACGCGTACCTCGGGATCGATCGCGGCGCCGCCGATGGTGGCGGTCAGCACGCCCTCATGGCGGATGCCGAGGTCGCGCAGGCGGAAGCCGATAAAATAGATGCCCGGCTTGAGCCTAAGGTCGGGCCGCCCTAACTCCGTGCTGATGACGATCCGGGCCAGCGAGTTGCCGTCGGGATCGGCCAGATAGTCAGCCCGGCCATCGAAGAACGGCGCGGTGCCGACGTCCCTGTCCGCTTGGGCAAGTAACTCCACACCGGTACCCGGGGTGGTCTGAAACTCTACCGTCAAGGTACGGGCGCCTGGGGGAACAAAAACGATATACCCGCTGTTGCCGTTGACGATAAAGCGGTCGAAGAATCCATCGACGAGCTCGCCTGGCGGCAGGCGGACGTGTAGAGGGTGGCCGTTGGTAAGCAGGGTCGGCGACGCTGTCCCGGTAGTAGTACTACTGAGAAGCAGCGAGAAGAATAGGAACGCGCGTAGGCCGTGCGGACAACGCCGGGCGAGTTTTCTGGCCGGCATACTGACTACCAAGGTCATGGTCCTACGCGGCTCCGGAACTGGGGAATCAGGAAATCACCTAAGGGCAAGCTGCGATTTGACTTACGCGGCCGCCAAACCATCGGTCCCCGTCTTATTGAGTCCCGCATAATATCCCGTCACTCGAAGCAAAGAGAAGACTGTTTCCAGAAGGCCGTGATCAAACGCGGTTTGCGGTGCATGCGGCGGAGTGCCTTGCGGGCCCGCTCGTTCAGCTCGCCGTAGTCCTTCGGACAGACGTTCGGCAACTCGTGCTGCTTCCAGTAAGCCCAGATGTATTCCACCGGATTCAACTCCGGCGCATAGGGTGGCAAGTACTCGGTTGCGATGTGGCCTTCGGAGAGTTGGATGAACTCTTGCACCAGGCGGCTACGGTGCGCCGGCAGCCGGTCCCAGACGATCAGCAGCGGCCGATCGATATGACGTACCAACGCCTTGAGAAAGTCGATCACTTGCTCTTTGCCGATCGCACCGGGATAGAGCCGAAAGTAGAAGTTACGCAGCGTCAGCCCCGCCGAGACGGAAAGCTTCTCCCAATTGAAGTTAAACTGCAGCACCGGTGTTTGGCCGCGTGGCGCCCAGGTGCGGCAGCGATGCGGCTTCTGACTCAATCCGCTTTCGTCGATGAAGACGAGCGTACGGCCTTCGTTTTGGGCTTTTTTTTAATGCGCGTCCAGGTCTTGCGCTTCCAGGTGCGGATCTGCTCTTCGTTGCGCTCGCGCGCCTTTCCGACCGGGCGTTGCGGGCTCCAGTCGAGCGCTCGCAGGATCTTCCAGACGTGGCCTTCGTGGTAGTCGACCCCGAACTCGTCTCCGATCAGCCGAGCCACCCGCGGACAGCTCCACAGGGGCGTGGGGAAGCCGTGGGCTTGCGGGCCTTCCAGCAACAGCGACGTCAGGCGTTCGCGTTGTGCGGCATCGAGGAGCGGCTTGCGTCCGGCGCGCCCGGCCTGGCGGAGTCCGGCCGCACCCTGCTCGCGGTATTGCCGCCGCCACGCACTGACGGTTTGGCGAGCGACTTTCAGCCGTCTTGCCGTCTCGGACTGATTGTGGCCTTGGTCGAGCAGCCGCATCGCTTCGAAACGGCGCTTCTCCAGGGCCTTGAAATCCCGCTTCACACCTTTGGGGTTGCCCATACATATATAGATGCTCCAAACTATCAAAAAGTGTCATAATAATTTGCGGGATTCAATAGAAGGACCCTCCGAGTTCCTTTTCGCGGGCTCATGGCACCACGCGAGACCAGGTTCAGTCCAACCTGTGTCAAACCCCTGAGGCATCATACTTTCGGGCCTCTAGCCCCCTCACCTGCCCGATCGCGGCTTCCGCGCCACCGACCGCAGCGTCCTCGCAAGCTAGGAGGTCCAGCGGACGGGCATAGGCCAGACAGCCTGCCAACAGTACCATTACTTTTTCTGTATAGACAGTTTGGGACGCCGACAACGCACATACCACCCAATGACCGGCTGGCGACGCACCTCCGCGAACCCCGAAGGGGTGGGCCAGATAATAGCCCTGGGCGTGAGCCCAGGGACACCGATCCCCACCAACCTCTCTCGATCCCTGCCAGGGCGACTCAACTCGCGCGATCACGCAGGCAACCTGGAGGGCCGTCCATTCGCGAAAGCTCAGAGTGAACCGATGGTATAGCCAAACGGCTTGGCTGATGATTTAGGAAAAGAAGCGAATCCCGCAAGTCTCGCCCATTTCGGTCGAGACCTGGATTAGCTCCGGTGTGTTGACGACTTCTTCGACCGGCACGGCTGCGTGCTCGTCGAGGCGTCGCTCGTAGAAGAGCATCGGGTTGTTGTCGAAAGCCACTTCCGGGAACTCCAGGCCCGTCAGCTCTTCAATCAGGGTCGTGGACGACTGGTAGACAACGAAGGGGTCGATCTGATTATTGCCCAGCACCTGCTTCTTCTTCAGGATCGATTCGTCGTCCTGGAACACGAGGAAGGCGCTGACCTCCAGATCCTTGCTTGTCTCGTCAACGTAGGCGATCAGCTTCCAGAAGGCCGCCGGAATGCGTCCGGGCTCGAGACTCGGGGTGGGCATGATAAAGCGATCGGTTGGCGAGAAGACCGGCCCGCACATGATGTTGAACTTGTCGTTCACGTCGATGCGGGTGTTCTCGATCGCCTTCTCCAGCGCGTGCCACTCGTCTTGACCCGCATTTTCAATTTGATGTTTGACATCCCGACCTTCCAGCGGCCTTGAGTGTCTTTATTCATAGGGGCTAGAGCCCGATGAGGACGCCATGGAGGCCAACACCCAATGGGTGAAAAACAAACCAAGCCATTCCAGCTAAGTTTCAATGGACTTCTCAAAGTCGATTTCCAGGGGCCGGGTATCCACTTGACTCAGGTGACCCCAACATCTTGTAGTTGGGCTCACAGCGTCTTAGCGTCCCAATCGACGACGATCGAGCGGTACGGCGTCGGCTCCACCGCCATGGCCTGCTGCACAAGGCGGTAGAAGAGCTTGCCCCGACTGCGTGATCTGCGCCGATTGAAGCGGAACACGAACTCGTCGAGATAGTAGTCCAGATGCTCGTGGCTGACCGCCCCCTGATGCGTGCCCAGCATCCAGCGCTTGAGTAGCGAGATCGCCAAGTGCACCCTCGGCAGTAGCTGCGAGGCCTGCTCGCGGCGGTTGTTAATCGAGATGATACGACGCTGGTAGTCCTTCTTCTTGAGCGGATCGTAGCCCGACCAGTTGTCGGTAACAACCACGCTGCCCGGCTCGACCGACTCCTCGACGAAGGGCATCAAACTGGCCGCCGAGGCGTTCTGAACGCGCTGCATGCGGATGCGCCCCAGCCCGGTGCCTCTCTCTTCCGCGGCGACTGCAATCAACGCTTTACGCTCGGTCTGCCGGCCGATTACCCCTTCTTCTTCAGCGCCCCAGTAGGTCTCATCGACCTCGACGAGGCCCGTCAATCGCTCCCGCCCCGGGCGCACCATCGCTCGCCTCAGCTTGTGCATCCAAGGCCAGGCGGTTTGGTAACTGCCCAGTCCCAGAACGCGCTGTAGACCCAGGGCGCTGGCCCCATTCTTCTGCGTGGTGATGGTCCACATCGCCCGGAACCACAGCCGCAGCGGCTTGCGTGTGTCTTGAAAGATCGTGCCGGCGGTGACGGAGGTTTGCCGCCCGCAGCGAGCGCATTCGAACCACACTTTGCGCACCGGCCAAGCGCGCTCATGCCCACACCTTGGACAGCGGAAACCCTCTGGCCAGCGCAAGGCGAACAGATAGTCGCGGCAAGCCTCCTCGCTCGCAAAGTGAGACTCGAATTCGAGTTGGTCGCGCGGGTAATCCTCCACCAGGCCCTACACTACATCTTGGGGTCACCTGAGTCAAGTGGATACCCAGCTTCCAGGGATCGCACGTCACTTCCGACGGTGGCCTGATTTTGGTTCGCGAACTGGACGAACGGCTCGGTCTCGGAGAACTGATTGACGAGCATCTCAGCGACTCCCGGCAAGGCACAAACAAGCAGTTCACGCTCGCTGATCTGTTGCGGCAGTCGGTTTACAGCCGACTCGCCGGCTACGAGGACCTCAACGACGCCGAGCGGGTTTCGATCGATCCGACGTTTCGGCTGATCGGTTCGCAGAAGATCTGGGATCGCGGTGCGGCCTTGACCTCGACGCTGCACGGCTTCGAGACGGAGATGCTGGCGAGCGAAGAGAACCTGCTGGGGCTGATGGCGCTGAACCGAGAGCTGGTCGGGCAAGCGGAAGCGTTCGACGACGCCGAGCGGGTCGTTCTGGACCTGGACTCCACCGAGAGTCCGGTCCATGGCCAACAGGAAGGCAGTGCCTACAACGGACACTTCGAGTCGGTCTGCTACCACCCGTTGCTTTTGTTCAACGGTCATGGTGATTGCCTCGCTGCCAAGCTGCGTCCAGGCAACGTGCACAGCGCCGAGGACTGGGATGAGCTCTTGTTGCCGGAGATCGAGCGCCAACAGGCTGCGGGCAAGCAGGTCGCCTTCCGGGGCGATGAGGCCTTTGCGAAGCCGGAAGTTTATGAGGCTTCGGAGGAACGCGGAGTACAGTACGCCATTCGCATTCCGGCCAACAAGAGCTTGGAGCTGGAGATCGAAGACATCCTGTTTCGCCCGCCGGGAAGGCCTTCCCGCAAGCCCTTGGTGCGTTACAAGAGTTTTCGCTATCAGGCGGAGAGTTGGTCGCAGGCGAGGCGGATCGTCGCTAAGGTCGAGCATCACCAGGGCGAGCTGTTCCCGCGCGTCGGATTCATCGTGACGAGCATGAGCTTGCCGAGCCGCTCGGTGGTGCGCTTCTACAACAAGCGCGGCACGGCGGAACAGTGGATCAAGGAAGGCAAGCAGGCGACGCACTGGACGCGATTGTCGTGCCATCGATTTCGGGCCAACGAAGTGCGGTTGCAACTGAGCGTGCTGGCCTACAACCTGGGCAATCTTTGGCGGCGGCTGGGGCTTCCGCAGCGAATCAAGAGTTGGTCGCTGACGAGCTTGCAACACAGGTTGATGAAGACCGGCGGTCGGCTGGTCAAGCACGCGCGGTATTACTGGCTCTTATTGGCGGAGGGACATCTGAACCGGCGGCTGTTCGGCGACATGCTGCACAAGATCTGGGCGCTGCCGCTGCCGAGTGGGTAGCATTGCCGGAGTGAGGATCAACAGCTTTTGGCTCCAAAAGGTTTCGCAAGGAGCAGTGTCGGCCGGAGCGCCGTTCAAGCCGCTCAATCAACGACTGTGAGCGGTCGAACCAGCTCTGGCGACTACCAGCAGAGGTGATGTGCAGGGTTCAGCGTGAAAGGACGTGCTGTTCGGAGCGGAGCGGGTGTATACTGTGGCCGTGCCAGGGCCAAAATGGAAATCCTGGTTAATATGACCTTCCCAGCACCGCGCCAATGATAGATCCGCCTTGGCGAGTTCCTTGGTCATCATCCACAACGTGAAGGTATCGTCGAAATACGGCCCCAAGCCTAATCCTCCGTACTCGCGAGGGATGGAAGCGCCGAACAGTCCGGCTTTGAAGAGGTCCACAAAGTCTTCCGCCGGAAAAGCAGCGTCCCGGTCGTAGGCGGCCGCACGCGGTGCGAACCTCTCACGGGCCAGCGTGGCCACACGCGCTACCAGTTCCTCCTTCTCTTTGTCCAGGCCGAGATCAAACATTGAATTGGAACGACCGCGTTTTGTTGGGGTCATCGACTATGGGGCGGCTGACACCAAGACTCCTTCCCTCGATTGGGCTTCCAGCCACTTGGCAGCGAGCTTCCGATCCATTTCTAATCCTGTCATTCCGCGCTTGATTGAAGTTCGCGTGTTGCAGCGTCACGTTCGGAAAGAAGCAGGAGTCCCTGCTGGCCTTGTTTGCGAGTTTCTTCGTGTCACCCCACGAAATCGCGTCACGACGCGTGAGGTGTCCGCGATCGTAGGGGTTCGTAACACCATCGAGATCTTTGTAGTAGATGTTGCCGAGCTGCTCCCCTTGTTCGAGTCGACCGTCGAGTCGGAAACTCCGGCCCTTGCCATTGTTTTTCTTGAAGTCGGCATTCGCCGCCGAGAAGAAAGCCTGGCGCGTCGACTGGTTCATGACGACCGAATAGTTTAGGCCAGGATTTCCATTTTGGCCCTGGCACGGTCACAGGATACACCCCCGCTGCGCCGAATACCACGTCTTTTCGCGCTGAACCCTGCACATCACCTCCGCCGGTAGGCGCCAGGGCTCGTCCGTCCGCTCACAGACGTTGATTGAGCGGACTGAACGGCGCTCCGGCCGACACTGCTCCCTGCGAAACCTTTTTGGAGCCAAAAACTGTTGATCCTCGCCCGGGCAACGCTACCCACCCGGCACAGGCAGCGCCCAGATCCTATGCAGCATGTCACCGAACAGCCGCCGGTTCAGATGCCCCTCCGCCAGCAGCAATCAGTAGTAGCGAGCATGCTTGACCAGCCGACCGCCGGTCTTCATCAACCTGTGTTGCAAACTCGTTAGCGACCAGCTTTTGATTCGCTGCGGCAGCCCTAGCCGCCGCCACAGGTTGCCCAGGTTGTAGGCCAGCACGCTGAGTTGCAGCCGTACCTCGTTGGCTCGGAAGCGGTGACACGACAAGCGGGTCCAGTGCGTGGCCTGTTTACCTTCTTTGATCCACTGCTCCGCCGTGCCGCGCTTGTTGTAGAACCGCACGACCGAGCGGCTCGGCAAGCTCATGCTCGTCACGACAAATCCGACGCGCGGGAATAGTTCGCCCTGGTGATGCTCGACCTTGGCGACAACTCGCCTTGCCTTCGACCAGCTCTCGGCCTGATAGCGAAAACTCTTGTAGCGCACTAGGGGCTTGGCGTTCGGCCTGCCCGGTGGCCGAAACAGGATGTCCTCGATCTCCAGCTCCAGGCTCTTGTTCGCCGGGATGCGAATCACGTAGTCCACGCCGCGCTCCTCCATCGCCTCGTAGATCTCGGGCTTGGCGAAGGCGGCGTCGGCGCGGAACGTCACCTGTTTGCCCTCCGCCTGTTGTCGTTCGATCTCCGGCAGTAGCAGCTCGTCCCAGTCCTCGGCGCTGTGCACGTTGCCGGGACGCAGCTTCGCGCCTAGGCAGTCGCCGTGCTGGTTGAACAGCAACAGCGGGTGATAGCAGAGGGACTCAAAATGGCCGTTGTAGGCACTGCCTTCCTGTTGGCCGTGGACGGGGCTCTCCGTGGAGTCCATGTCGAGCACCACGCGGTCTGAACCGTCGGGAGCTTCGGCTTGCGCGACCAGCTCCCGGTTCACTGCCATCAGCCCCAGCAAGTTCTCTTCGCTCGCCAGCATCTCCGTCTCGAAGCCATGCAGCGTCGAGGTCAAGGCTGCTCCGCGATCCCAGTTCCTCTTCGAGCCGATCAAGCGAAAGGTCGGATCGGCGGATACTCGAACGGCGTCATTGAGGTCCTCGTAGCCAGCGAGTCGGCTGTAGACCGACTGCCGCAGCAGATCGGCCAGCGCGAACTTCTTGTTCAAGCCTTGTCGCGAGTCGCTGAGATGCTCGTCGATCAGCTGGCCGAGTCCGAGTCGTTCATCCAGTTCGCGAACGAGAATCAGACCGCCATCCGAGGTGACTCGCGATCCTTGGAAATCGACTTTGAGAAATCCATTGAACGTGAGCTGAAACGGCTTGTTTTCTTTTTCACCCATCGGGTGTTGACCTCCATGGCGTCCTTATCGGGCTCTAGCCCCTATCAATAAAGACGCTGAAGGTCGCTGGATGGTCTGAAGCTTATACATCAAATTGAAAATGCGGGTTAGGTATTTCAGCTCGGGACCGTCCTCCTCGGTTGCTCCATCGGGGAATACGATGTCTCCTTGATGTGTGCCGGTTCAGCCGGAACGGGAGAGCGAGCGCTCCGCGTTAGTGTAGATGCCGCCCTGCGGGCTGGGATTTTCAAGGCATCAGGGTCTATCGATCCGATAGGGTTTGGGGACGAGCGCGAAAGAGGACTTCCGCGCCCGTGGTCATCGTCTCGATGAGCCCGCCGGGCTATCCCTCGGCAGGGTTGCTTCCCAGCAGAGCCCGCTTCCGTTTCACTCGGCAACGCCATTGTAACTCCCACAGTCAAGCCGCCTGGCGACGCCGCAGCTGCCGTTGCTGTCGAGCCTGCTCCAGCTTGCGGTCGCGGGCGGCGTGGATCTCGTCCCGCCGTCCTGCCAGCAGGTCCTCCGGCGTCACAAACCAGATCGCGCTGTGCAAGCGCACCGTGTTGTAGTGCTCGACATAGCGCTGGATCAGCCGACGCGCATCCTCCGGCGTCAGCGGCACGCCCGGCCTAATACATTCGCTCTTCAACGATTTGTGCCAACGCTCCAACTTGCCGTTCGACTGTGGATAATAGGGCGACGTTCTCACGTGCGTCATCCCCGAGATACGGATGAATTCCTTGAAGTCCTTGGCGAGGAACTGCGGCCCGTTGTCGGAGATGAGGCGCGGTCTGGCATCCGGGTATTTCTCCTTCGCGGCTTGGAGAATGATCTCGATGTCGGCCTCCTTCATCGCCTCGCGCAAGCCCCAGTGCACAATCGAACGGCTGTAGCCATCCAGCACGCTGCACAGGTAGTAGAACGTACCCGAGATGTTGATGTAGGAAACGTCGATATGCCAATGTTGATGCGGCTCTAGCGGCTGTTGGAAGCCCGTCCCTTTCAGCGACGTTTTGTCGTTCCACTTGCGCAGCAGCCCCGCCCGGCTCAACACCCGCCAGACGCTCGACGGGCTGACCGCCACGATGTCGGCGTCGAGCATCATGAACGTCAACCGCCGGTAGCCTTCCAGCGGATGCTGGCGATAAAAATCGAGGATGGCCTGCTTCTCCCACTCTTCGAGCCAGAAATCTCGGGGAACCCAACCGTTGTGCTCGTTGAGAGAGCCGTAGCGCCGGCGCCAGGAGTAGAACTTGCTGGGCGCGATGCCGAGCCACTGGATGAAACGCCCGGCGTGGATCTCGGTCTTGTCGGACCAGCGCCGCACGAAATCGACGATCTGGTCGCGCACGTCGGGCGGCGTCCATGTTTTGGTCAGAGTTCCCCAAGGCTTTTTTTTAACGCGATGTGCTCGGCCATCAACTCGGCCAGAACCTCATCCTTGGTCTGGATCTTCTTCTCCAGCCGCGCGATGCGTTCCTGTTCGGGCTGACGACGGCTGCGGTTGTTGGTCTGGAAGGTGGCGGCTCCGTTCTCAAAGAACTCCTTCTGCCAGCGGTAGAACACCGTCGGCTGCAGCGCCAGCTCGTCGCAGAGTGTTGAGACCGGCTCCTTGTCCAGCAGATGCCGTCTCAGGATGGCGACCTTCTCTTCGGCTGTGTAGTGTTTCCGTGCTTTCCTCATGCGTTCCCTCCGTTAGCTTACCGGCGGAACGCTGTTCTCCATTTCCAGCTGAGGCGGGACAGATGCTCGAACGAAATGGTCGGTAGCTCGAAGACCTTGTCTTCGCCCAGAAAGTCACTGCGGTATCCAAGTGTGCTCATTCGCTCTCTCCGTTGGACGTTGGATCCTTGTAGTTTCTCAGTTCGATCCACTATACCGCGCACAACAGATGCCGTCTCGGGCCAATCAAAGTCAGTGCGACGCCTCGAAGTAGACAGTCTACTCGGGGGCGACCTGGCGATCGGCAACTTGCCCCAGTTTTGCCTGTCTCACGCGGGGGTCCAGTCCACCTTGAACTCCTTGTAGCCCTTGAAGTAACGCATGAACGAGGATCGCACCGGGTATGGCTTTCTACATTGCCGCTCCTTCTGGCTGAGATTCGGCCGGGCAGCGCATCCGACAAAGACGCTAAGGACCGCAGGACACCAAGACGTGATGGGATTCTTTGCGAGCTTTGCGCCTTTGCGAGAAACAACTCCCTTGATCCCGCCGGCGAAATCGGTTACTCTGTTCAGAGGCGAACAAAAGGGGAACGAGCCAACTTTGAACCTCTCACTCAGCTTTGTCGATGCTCCCGAGCCGCAACCGCCGGCGCGCAATCCGCTCGTCCGTCAGGACCGTTCGCTTGAGCGCGCGGTGCAGTATCTCGAGGCCTTGCGGGACCAAGACGACTCGCCCGTCACCGCTATCCGCCGGCAGCCGGCTTGCGAGGCGCAGTTCGTCGAGATCCCCGAAACGGTTGCCTCGCGGCTGAAAGGGGTACTGGCCGAGCGCGGCATCACCCAACTTTACAGTCACCAACAGGAGGCGTTCACGCATCTCGCCGCCGGAGACAACGTCGTCATCACGACGCCCACCGCCAGCGGCAAGACCCTCTGTTACAACTTGCCCGTGCTGTCGGCCTTGCTCAACGACCCAAACGCCTGCGCACTCTATCTGTTTCCCACCAAGGCGCTCTCCGAAGACCAACTCGACGAGCTGCACGGCGTGATCGAGGCCATGGGCAGCGACCTGCGCGCCTTCACCTACGACGGCGACACGCCCCAGGACGCACGCAAAGCGATCCGACAGCGCGCCAACGTCGTCCTCACGAACCCCGACATGCTGCACAGCGGCGTGCTGCCCCACCACACGCGTTGGGCACGGTTCTTCGAGAACCTGCGCTACATCGTTATTGACGAGCTGCATACCTATCGCGGCGTGTTCGGCAGCCACGTGGCGAACCTGTTCCGGCGGATGAAGAGGATCTGCGAATTCTACGGCTCGAAGCCGCAGTTCGTGTGCTGCTCAGCGACGATCGCCAACCCGCAAGCCCTCGCCGAGAAGCTGATCGAACAGCCCGTCGTCCCGATCGAATCGAATGGAGCGCCGGCCGGCGAGAAGTATTTCGTGTTCTACAATCCGCCGGTCGTCAACCGCCAGCTCGGCATCCGGCGCAGCTACATCGCCGAAGCGCGCCGCATGGCGCTGGGCTTTCTCGATCGCGGACAGCAAACCTTGGTGTTCGCCAACTCGCGGCTGGCGACCGAGATTCTGGTGCGCTACCTCAAAGACGCGATGGACCGCGGGAAGCTGCCACCGGCGTCGATCCGGGGCTACCGCGGCGGCTACCTGCCGCGCGAACGGCGCGAGATCGAGAAGCAGTTACGCGAGGGCGAGATCCTGGGCGTGGTGGCGACGAACGCGCTTGAGTTGGGCATCGACATCGGTTCGCTCGACGCGGTGGTGATGGCGGGGTATCCGGGGACGGTGGCCTCGACTTGGCAGCGTGCCGGGCGCGCCGGGCGGCGGCACTCACTCTCGATCACGGTGCTGGTGGCCTCCAGCGCGCCGCTCGATCAGTACATCGTCGAGCACCCGGACTACTTTTTCGGCGCCTCCCCCGAACACGCGCAGGTCAACGCCGACAACGTCGAGATCCTCATCAGCCATCTCAAGTGTGCCGCCTTCGAGCTGCCGATTCAAGACGGCGAGACGTTCGGCCCGCACTCGACCGAGGAGCCCTGCAAGTTCCTCGAGGAGATCGGCGTACTGCACCACGCGGGCGATTCATGGCACTGGACGTCGGAGTCGTATCCAGCCAACGCCGTCAGCTTGCGGACCGTCACCAGTGACAACTTCGTCGTGGTCGACACGACCGGCGAGCCGCAAGTGATCGGGGAGGTTGACTTCACGGCCGCGCTCACGACCCTGTACGAGAAGGCGATCTACCTTCACGAGGGCAAGCTTTATCACGTCGATCGCTTCGACTATGGGGAGCGCAAGGCCTACGTGCGGAGCGTCGAATGCAACTACTACACCGACGCGATCGACTACACCCGGGTGAAGATCCTCAGTACGTTCGACACGGAGGTACTGGGGCCGGAGGTACTGAGGTCGGCGGCGCTGGGGCCGGAGGGGCTCAGCCCGGCGGTCTGCAATCATGGCGAGGTGCGGATCAACCGTCAGATCGTTGGCTTCAAGAAGCTGAAGTTCTACACCAACGAGAACGTCGGCGCGGGCAAGCTAGCGATGCCCGAGCAGGAGATGCACACAACGGCCTTCTGGCTGCACTTCCCCGAGGCGTTTCTGGCGCGGCTGTCCGAGTACAGTCCGACCGAGAAGCAGAACGGCGTCGCCGGGCTCGCGAACGCGTTGCGGACGGTCGGGTCACTGCTGCTGATGTGCGATCCGCGTGACTTGGGGGTGGCAATCGGAGGGGACGACGAGGATGGCGCGCGCGGGTATGAGCCGAACCTCTACCTCTACGACAACTTCTCGGG
Source organism: Bryobacterales bacterium (assembly GCA_965261065.1). Lineage (GTDB taxonomy): Bacteria > Acidobacteriota > Terriglobia > Bryobacterales > UBA6623 > JAKZVK01. The sequence goes on from OZ253444.1 coordinate 4,456,870, forward strand.
GGGCATCGGCCAGAGCGAGCCGTTGTATCGGATGCATGGGCGGTTGATCGAGCGCTCGCGGGAGTTGCTGGATTCGTGTCCGTGCGGGGCGGGATGCCCGTCGTGCGTGGGTGCGCTCGGTGAGGTGGGAGAGAAGGCCAAGGAGGTGGCGCGGCGATTGGTGGGCGAGATCCTGGGCTCCTGACAAGGGGCGGCAGGGTTGTTTCTCGCAAAGGACGCCAACCCATCCTGTCTTTCTTTGCGTCGTTGCGACTTTGCGAGAAACATGAAGCCTGACCTCACCAAGCAACTGGCCCACCTGCGGCGGCGCGTCCGCCGTATTGAGAAGAATCCGCCTCGCCCGGCCTTCGAGCACGAACCACCCGCCCTCGAAACCGACCATCCCGAGCACTACAACGCCGACACCCTGCTCGACGGCAAGGTCGTGGAGAACCAATGGGGGCGGTACTTCCTCTCAGAGCGCTTCTATCCCGGCACCCATCGCCACGGCAGCATGGACATTTCGCACCTCGGCGACCTCCCCGGCGAGCTACTGAAGGGCGTCTCGCGAGACACCATCCCTGCGCACGACCCTTCGCGCTGGGCCTTTCTCGACACCGAGACGACGGGCCTCGCCGGCGGCACCGGCACCTGCGCGTTCCTGGTCGGAGTCGGCACGATCGAAGACGGCGGCTTCCGCGTGCGCTTGTTCTTCATGCGTGACTATGACGAGGAGACCGCCATGCTGGCCGGGCTCGCCGAGTTCCTGCGCTGGCACGACGTTCTGGTCACCTATAACGGCAAAGCCTACGACGCGCCGCTGCTCGAGACCCGCTACCGTCTCAAGCGGCAGTGGTGGCCGTTTGAGCGTATGCATCACCTCGACCTGCTGCATGGCGCGAGACGGTTATGGAAGCTGCGCATGGAGAGCTGCCGCTTGATGCAGCTCGAGTACGACATTCTCGGCGTCGTGCGCGAGGGCGACCTGCCCGGCGAGCTGATCCCGTACTACTACTTCGAGTACTTGCGCACGCGGCAGGCGTTCAAGCTGGTCCCGCTGTTTCATCACAACGTGATCGACATCGTCTCGCTCGCCTGCCTCACGGCGGTGGTGTTGCCGGCGTTTGCCGACCCGGCAGAGGCACGCTTGCGGCACGGTGCCGACCTACTCGGCCTGGCCCGCTGGCTGCGTCAAGGCGGAGAGCACGAAACGGCTACGAAACTCTACCGCCGCTCTATCGACGCCGGCCTGCCCGATGAAAACCTGTTTCGTGCGATGTGGGAGACAGCGCTGCTCGAAAAGAAACAGCGGCGCTACGACGAGATGTTGGCGATTCTCGAAGACCTGACCGGCCTCGAGAACGACTATCGCGCCCAGGCCTTCGAAGAACTTGCCAAGCACTACGAGCACCGCGCCAAGGACATTCCACAAGCTCTCCACATGACGCGCTCCGCCGAGCGCATCGGGCCCTCACCGGAACTGCAGCGCCGCCAAGCCCGTCTCGAAAGACGGCTGGCCAAGGAGCAAAAGCGAGAGCCAACGTTGTTGTAGGGTGCCGCGTTTCTCCCAAAGACGCCAAGGACCGTTAAGTTCGCCAAGCAAGGCAGAAGGCTTTGCGGGCTTTGCGGTTCTTGGCGCCTTTGCGAGAAACCATGAGGCGCCCCGCCGTAGTAGAATAAGGACGAGATCCGGGTTGGCGTAAGCCGGGCCGCATCTCTCTCCCATCCGTGGGGGCGTAACGGATTCGACGGGGCTGTACCGACGTAGAGAGGCATACCGGGTTCCGAGCTCCCGTTAAACGATCGGAAAAACAATAATTGCCAACGATACGCAGTTTGCGTACGCCGCCTAATTAATTAGGTAGCCGTCCTCACCCGTAGGCCCGCATGGGGGTGCCGGACGTCACATGGCGGGATTGGCCTGACGCTTCTGTCCGGAGCCGATGGCTGAAAAACAATCGGGCTGGGCCGGTTCGTGGGTGTCCGCTGCTGACAACCGGCTGAGATTTCCAGCGGACTAAGTATGTAGGCTCTCTGCGGTGGACTTCTTCGGACGCGGGTTCGACTCCCGCCGCCTCCACCACTTTATCTCCTTTAGTTTCTTGGGCTTGTAACCTCCGGATAGAGAATGTAGCAAATTTGCGGCAAGATCTTTCGCAATCGGACCGCGCGTCCACGCCCGCCGCACGTGAGCATCAAGAAGATCCTGACGCTCTTTCACCCAGGCAGCGTAGTGCTTCTCGGTGATCCTCACGGTGCTGTGGCCAAGCAGTATCGAGACCGTTCAAACGGGACGCTACCTGTGCTGAAGATGGCTCCGAATCAACAAGAACCTATTTTGCACGCCTGAACTTCGTGCCAAATCTTCAGCCGCAAACAAGGCCCACAAAGGGTTTGTGGATTCATACACAGATTTCAGAAGCCGAACGGCTTTCGTTTGCCGCGGCGGCCGGCGACTGACGGGTGACCGGCCTCCGCTGCCGCATCTCAGCGCGGGCTAACGCCCGCGGCTCTGAGATTGGGTTCGTGAATCCCGCTTGTCAGGCACCGCCGTGAGTCGACCGCAACGTAATACACTGTTCTATTCGCACCATCATCAACCATGCACACTAAACCCATGCAAGTCGACCTCAGCGGCCGCACCGCCATCGTGACCGGCGGTGCCACCGGCATTGGCCGAGCTATCTCGGTGGGGCTGGGCCGCTCCGGGGCGTCGGTCGTCGTCAGCTACCACACCAGCGAGCAGGCCGCGGGCGAGACCGTCGCCGAGATTGAGCAGCTTGGCGGGACGGTCGTCGCCCATCAGGCCGACGTCACCCAAGAGAGCGACGTCGAAGGCCTGATTTTGCACGCCAAAGAGCGGTCCGGGCGGATCGACATCATGGTAGCCAACGCCGGCACACCGACCGAGCGCACGCCTAGCACCGAGTTGTCGAGCGAACAGTGGGACCACGGCCTGGCCGTCAACTGTAAGTCGGTATTCTTCTGTGGCAAGCACGTGATCCCCGAACTTCCCGACGGCACGGGGCGGCTAATCGTCACCTCGTCCGTCAGCGCCCGAACGGGCGGCGGCGTGCAGCAGATCAGCTACGCCGCTGCGAAGGCGGCGGTCGAGAACATGGTGCGGCATTGGGCCAAAGAGCAAGCGCCGCGCGGGGTGACAGTGAACGCCATCGCGCCCGGCATCATCCGCACGAGAATTCACGAGATCTGGACGCCGCCCGACACCTACCAGCAGATGATCCGCGAGCGCATCCCAATGCAGCGCGACGGCCTGCCGGAGGACTGCGTGGGGTCAGTGCTACTGCTTGCGAGCGACGACGGCGGCTACATCACCGGCCAGGTGATAGAGATCAATGGCGGGATGTTGATGGTGTAGCGTTGTAAGGACTTTCGATGCCACAGCGATTGGTTTACTTCAACGGCGAGTTCATCCCCGAGAAGGAAGCGCGCATCTCGATCTTCGACAGCGCCTTGATGTATGGCGACATGGTGTTCGAGATGACGCGGTCGTTCAACCAGAAGCCTTACCGGTTGCGCGATCACCTGGGGCGGCTCTACGCCTCCCTGCGCTACGTCGAGATTGATTGCGGCCTAACGATCGATGAAATGGAAGCCGCCACGCTTCAGACCATCGAGCACAACCTGGCCGCGCTCGAAGGTTTTGATTTTCAGATCATGCACGACGTGACGCGCGGTGGGATGGCGCTTTACGAAACGATCGTCAAGGAAGGCACGGCGCCGATCGTATCGATCAACGTCATTCCGTTGGTGCGTCACAACGGGGGCATGGCCCAGAAGTACGAAAGCGGCGTGCATTACGTCGTAACACCGCAGCAATCGGTGCCGGCCCGGTACATCGACCCCAAGGCCAAGAACCGCAGCCGTATCTACTATAAGGTCGCCGAGATGCAAGCCGCCAGGATGGAAAAGGGAGCCATGGCGCTTCTGACCGATGAGCGCGGTTTCATCACCGAGGGTACCGGGAATAACTTCTTCATCGCCCGTGGCGGAGAGATCTACACACCCAAGGGCCACGACATCCTACGCGGCGTCTCGCGCCAGGCGTGTATCGAGATCGCGCGAACGCTCGGCATCGCCGTGCACGAAGCCGATATCGAGCCTTACGACGTCCGAGCCGCCGACGAGGCGTGGTTCACCAGTACGACCGTCTGCATGGTGCCATGTACGCGCTTCAACTTCCAGCCGGTGGGGGACGGCCGGCCCGGCCCGGTGTACCGCCGCCTGCTCGGCGCCTGGTCGAAAGAAGTGGGGGTGGATATCGCGGCTCAGGCGCGGGAGTACGCGCAACTCGCCGACACCTGGCAGCCGTAGCTCGGGGCCCGCGCCGTAGAGGACGCTGGAGACCTCGCTCGTTGTCGCGCCCCCGTGAAGTTTCCCTCAATGATGGTTATCGCCGGCCTTGGGGAAGTCCTCACTCTGCTTAACGCCGCCCCTTCCGGGTCTGGAGGGCTTACGCGTCGCCTTCGTCGTTGCTTTCTTCGCGGAGGGCCTACTGGCGACTTTTTTCTTAGTGGCCTTCTTCACGCCTCCGCTGCCACCTTACCGTATAGTCGTGGCCGACCACGCGCGGCTCGACATAGCTTAGAATCGAAGCCGGGGTCTGGTCGCTGCGCAACGGCCGATGCGCGTCGGCCGCCTCGGCCGGCTCGCAGGTAAACCGACGATTCCATTCCTCCAAAAACTCCTCTTCCAGATAACGGTTGGCTTGCTCCCAATCGTTGGCGCCCACGCGCCGCAGCGCCTTCACCAGCCGGTCTTGCAGCGTCCCGAAACAGCGCTCCACCCGCCCTTTCGCCTGCGGCGAGTGCGCCGGCACCCGCCGAATGTCCAACTCCGCGAGTGCCCGCTCGATCTGCGTCGGCTGCGGCTTGGCGTCCGGATGCTTGTTGTGGGGCAACGGCCGGTTGACCTGAAACAGGCTCGCCTTGCCGGTGTAGACCTCCACCGGACGCCCGCTCTGCTCGAGATACTGCCCCAGCAGCCGCAGGTTCTCCGCCGTCGAGTCCGACAACGCAAAGCGCGCCACCAGTTCGCTGGTGGCGTCATCAATCATCGCCGTCAGGTACAGCTAGGGGCCGCGCCCCTCGAGCCAGTCGTGCATGGACGTGTCCCCCTGCACTAACTCTCCGCACCGGGGCCGCCGCGCCCGCCACACGTGCACCCGCTTGAGCTTCGCTGGCTAGCGTCGGACCGTAATCGCCGTAGTGCTCCCGCACCAATGTCAGAACCCGCTACTGCGTCTGGGCTTGGTGGGCCCGATTCGACGGGCTGCCCCGTAGCCGATGCGCCAGTCCGTGGTCCCCTTCGGATCCGCTTGACCAGCTTCTTCACCCAGCGTGGGCTGAGCCCTACTTGCTCAGCCGCCGCCTTCTGTTTCAGCTTGCCCTCCTTGACCTGTCTCAAAACCACCAATCGGTCGCGCCCTCGCTTGCTCAATGCCACGGTCTCGTTCACCCTCCTGCCGTCTCTCGTTCGAAGGGAAACTTTCTACTTTGCGCCTCAGGGGATCTTTTCACATTGCGGCGACAATTAAAACGAAAAAATCTCCTGCTCCCTACTGTGGCCTTCCTCGTATCTTGCGGAATTGATCACCCTCCACGATGGCCCGCACTGCCACCGAGAAACGATAGTCGTTCTTGGCCAACCGCTCCAGGATTTCAGTCAACAGTGGTTCGTCCGAGAGTTGTACCTCGCGGCCGAGGGCGTAGCCCAGCAGCTTGCGGCAGAACTGGCCCAGGAGCGCGTCGCGGCGTGTTTCGAGGAGATAATCCCGTAGGCCGGGTAGGCCGTGGATTTCGGTGCCGTCGGGCAAGGTCGTTTGCGTGTCGATCGGGCGGCCGGCAAGATCCGTGTCGCGGCGGCGGCCGATCGCGTCAAAACCTTCGAGCGCAAAGCCGAACGGGTCGATCCGTTGATGGCACGACGCGCATTGCGGGTCGCTGGTGTGTCTCGCGACGAGTTGGCGTACGGTCAGACCATCGGTGGCCGTTTCGTCCGCCGGCAGTTGGGGAACCTCCCGCGGCGGACGCGGCAGTTTCTCACCCAATAGCACTTCGCTGACCCAGTTACCTCGCAAGATCGGGCTCGTGCGCGAGGCGCCCGACTGCTTCGCCAGTGTCGTCGCGAGACCCAGGATGCCGCCGCGGCCGTGCTGCCGGATTTCGTTGACACGATGCCACTGCTTGCCCTTGACGCCCTCGATTCCATAGAAGTGGGCCAATGGTTCGTTTACGAAGGTGTGGTCGGCATTCAGCAGGCTCAGCAATGAGGCGTCGTTTTGGAATAGATCCGTGAAGAACCGGATCGATTCCTCATACATATCACCGCGAAGTTCGGCGAACTCCGGGAAGTACTTCTCGCTTTTCTCATCGAGGGAATCGAAGTCATGGATGTGCAACCATTGGCAACCGAACTCGGTGGCCAGGCGTCGTACGCGATCGTCACCGAGCATCCGCCGGGCCTGCTTCGCCAGCACTTCGGGCTGATGAAGCGTGCCGGCAGCCGCGATGGAGCGGAGTTCCTCATCCGGTTGCGACGACCAGAGGAAATAGCTCAGCCGGCTGGCGAGCTCCCAATCGGAGACGGCCGCGGCAGTGGGTCCCTCGGGCGCGTTCTCGAGCCGATACAAGAACGCCGGGGCGACAAAGACTCGGGCGAGCGTCAGGCGAAACGCCTCATCATGCGGCAGCTCTTGTTCGCGCAACCGGCGGTACAGGCCGAGCAGTTCGGCGGCTTCCACGTCGGTCAGCGGACGGCGATAGGCCTGCCCGGCGAAGTCGACGAGCGCATCGACCTGCGCAGGTTCGTGTACGACCCGTTCCTTGTTGAATTCGGCGGCGTCCTGGTCGAAGGGCTCGCGCAAAGGCAACATCGCCTCGTACTGCGAACGGTCGTCCACCCCGTTGCCCCGCATCGCCTCCATCAGCAGGTCCAACGCCGTGACCCGCAGCAAGGCACTCTCGCTGACGTAATGCAACTCGTCCCACAGCCGGTCGAGCTGCGCCTGCTGCGCCTCGTCGAGCATCAGCCGCGTGAGATGATCATCCTCGCGATAGAACACCGCGAGCGTCAGGATCTCGTCGACCGGCACGATCTGGTTGAAGCAAAGCGCCGCTGGAAACAGGCTGCGAAATTCGTCGAAGCCCGACTCCAGTCCCCGCCTCGTCGCGCTGTTCTCGCCAGAGAGAAAGCTTCGCTGGAAAGAAACGTCCCGGCGATCTGAGAACACTTGGGTCACCCGGGAGAATGTGACGACGACCTCGCTTGGCAGAAGCCTTGAGGTGGGGGGTGGTCCGACAACCGCGTCTACTTGCACACCACCTTCGCGCCCCGTCTTCTCGTCGAGCGTAGCGGTTGCGACGAGTTCGCGGCCGGCCGCCAAGTAACCGGGAAGACGAACCTTGATGACCGACGGGACACGAACCACGAGCGACGCAGCGTCGATCGTCTTGCCGCTGGGGTGCCTGCCAAACATTGCCGGGTCCAAGCCCCACACTGTTGAGTCATCGGGATACAGCTCACGGATATCGCGCAGGTAGATGTCCGCGCGGCCTGGTGCAACGAGCCGCGGCTCCTGCCACACGACGAGTTTGTGATCGTTGGGGCCCACAGCGTTGGTTGTCACCAGAGAGAGCACCACGTCACTTTCGTGGCGGAGTTCCCGCGGCATGGCGAAATGAAGGTCCTGTTCTGTCACCAGTGGATTCACCGGTTCCATCCAGCGCGAGGGGCCTCCCTTCCTCCCGATTAGGCCGACCGGACCGAACGTCCAGAGCCCCCTTTGCCAGGCGGCAACATGCGCGGCGAGAGTAACCGCATCCCGCGGCGTTGCACTACGCCATCGGGCCCGGAGATCATCCAAAAGCAGCGATGTGTCGGCGGCCGTGAGACTTGACCAAAGCGTGCTAAGGTACTTGGCGCTCAGGCCGCGCTCGAGAGCTACGGTTTCGATCGACTTACTGCCAGTCGCAAGGGCATCTCGTTCGGCGAGTGTGGCGGCAAAGTATTTCTCTAGAGGCAAGCGTCCGGCGAGTCCGATTCGCGTGTCGCCGTGGACTTCGACGTTGCCGACGTCATCACCGACGCCAAGGTCCGCGGTGTCGGCGAACTCCCCATAGAATCCACGGATCTCGGCGAGGATTTCGTCCGTCCAGTCTCGTCGCGTCGCCTCGGGAGAGAAGCGAAACCCGTCCTTGAGCAGCACGGCGTGCTGGGCAACTTCCTTCCCCGCGTCAAGATACTTTCTCAGCAGGGCGGGTGACATCACTAGCGCATTGCCTGTGTTGGTGAACCCCTCACCGGCCGCGCTGTCGGTCGGGAATTCGCGAGCCGGACTGAGATCAACTCCCGTCAGATCGCGAACGGTGTAGGTGTACTCAGAGTTGTTGAGCCGCCGCAGAACCACCGGCCCCGGGTCGCCTGCGTTGGCCAACGCCTCGGCATGAAGATAGCGCTCGACCCATTGGTGCAGCTCCTTCCGCTGCCCGGGTGCCAGCTGCTTGGCGGGCTTCGGCGGCATGTCGCCGCTGTCGAGCATCTCGATAACCTTGAGCCAGGCCTTGGTGTCGCGCCGCACCTCGGCCAGCGAGGCGAACCGTTCGAGGTCCAACTCGCCTGTTCGCAGCTCCGTCGAATGGCAGCTCAGGCAAAACTCTTGCATGACCGGCCGAATCTGGGCTCGGTACTCCTCGGCCAATCCTGCGAAATCATCCCGGCTGGGCTCGGCGGCGAGCAGACCGGACATCCAGCTAGTCGTCGCCAGAAGCGACGCGACAACGATACTGAAGCGCCAAGCCATTTCGTCTTCCTGCGGGAATTGTACCGCCGATCCGGCTGAGTTGGCCTGCCCCCTGAGCTTGTCAGGGCCGCCGGCTACGCGTAAGCTGGTCTCGCGGGAAGCTGCAGATTTTCCCGGAGACTTACGATGACAAACAAATCCAGACCAACCAGCGGCCGTTCAGTTTGCTGTTTCACGAGTGTGCTCCTACTTGGGATTAGTATCTCTCTTCCGGCCCAGGAGCCCAAGCAGTCTCACGTACCGATTACACGGCCGCAAGAGGTGATTGCAACTGTGGACGGCCGCGGCAGTGCCGCTGGCTACGTGGAGCTGCCCGACGGCAGCATCCTGATGGCTCACGAGGTTGCCGGAGAGCGGGGCCCGCGCTTCTCGACGTCCCAGGACGGCGGGGTGACCTGGTCGGAGCCCGCCAAGCCTAGCGACATCACGGGCGAGCCGCTCAAAGGCATGGGGGAGTTCAACCTAATCCGCCTGCGGGGCAACGCTATCGGTTACCTCGGCCGTACGAGGAACGCTTCCGGCGAGCCGAGCTTTCTGATGTTCTGGCGTAGCGAGGACGTAGGCAAGACCTGGCAAGAGCCGACTCGTGTCCATCCGCCGATGCCTTTCACGATCGCAACGGTCAACAACATTCTCCTGCGCACGACGTCGGGGCGAATCATTCTGCCGGCCTATTCCTGCATGAACCAGGCCGCGGCGGGTCCCCGCCGGATCACCTTTGAGGAGCCGTCGATTCCACGCACGCTGGGCGGTCTGATGAGAGACCAGTGGATCGGCACCGGCGCACATCACCTTGACTCCGGGTTTTGTTGGTCGTTCGTCTACTACTCCGACGATGACGCGCGTACGTGGAAGCGGAGCCGCGGAGGTGAGATTTACATTTGGGAGAGTAAGACGATGGGTTGGAGCATGACGGCCGAGCCGTCCGTCGCCGAGGTTGAGCCGGGAGCACTGCTGATGTACATGCGTACCGACTGGGGGCGGCTCTTCAAGTCGTGGTCGTTTGACAACGGCGAGACGTGGTCGGCGCCCACCGCGACGCCCTTGTCGGCTTCGGGGGCGCCGGGGCAGATTAAGACGATTCCCGGCACCGGCGACTTGCTTGTGGTCTGGTCCCAGGAGAGCCCCGAGGAGATGAAGCAGGGTCTCATTCGCAACCGGCTGAGCTCGGCGGTCAGCCGCACCAACGGGTCCGGTCGGCTTCTACCGGCCCGAGGGCATGGTGGCCGGGCCTACGGAGCCTGCGCCGAACCGCGAGGGCCGCTACATCGTTGACCTACCCGACGACTATTGCCGCTGTTCCTACCCTTCGGTGTTTTTCTGGCGGGACCGTGTGCTCATCGGGCACACCTATGCCCATTACGACGAGAACAATGAGTACGTGATGCCGGGCCGCCTACGAGTGCTGCCAATCAAGTGGCTTTACGGCGGCGACGAGAACAACATGAAGCCCAACGAACGGTTGAAGAGAATGTTCCCTTTACCGCAGCGCGAGAACAGGTAGCGTACCTACCGAACAACCAAAGCGAATGCTGCCGGCGGTATAATCTATCCAACTTTGCGGCTTTTGGCCATCCCCCTTGTCCTCGTCACCGGCCTGTCCGCCCAGGTGCGCTTCACTGACGTGAGCCTGGCAACCGGTGTCGGAGGGGCTTTCTACAACTCCGCCACCCGTCACAGCCTGGGCGTCAACTGGATACCCCTTTTGAACTGGCGCCGTACGGCGGCTCGCGTGACCTTCCGATCGATTTTGTCGCGATGGAAGACGGTGTTGTGAGCGGGCAGCTCCGTATCGTGAGCAACGACCCTGACGCCCCGATCAAGACGGCGCAGTTGCAAGGGACAGGAACCCGCGCCATCCCCCTTCGCCTGCAACTCCATCCGGGCCGCAGCCGACTACATCGGAGCGCCCCATAGCGCCGGAAGAGCACGGCCCTTCAACGCAGCGTGATCGACGCGCTACCTCAGCGGCATTCCTATGAAGTTGCGGCACGCAGCAAAGCTCCTGATCGTAGTGGCCATCGTGGGGCTGTGGTTCTTCGTTCCCTCCGAGGCGCCTACGGGCAAGAGCGCTCTGCCAACGGAGCGCTGGCTGCAACCGCAGAACTGGACCAAACACACCGCGGGTCCGGTCGTCGCTCTGGGAGAAGCGGGTGCTTTCGATGACCGTCACGTCTTCGCGCCCTCGGTCTTCTTCGACGCGAATCGCTTCTTCCTGCTCTACCCGGGATCGCGCGGCGAGGTGGCCGAGCGAGTTTTCCGCCTGGGTCTGGCCACCGGTGACGATGGGGTAAACCTTGAAAAGTCGGTGGCGAATCCGGTTTTCGAGTTTGGTGACGGTCGCCGTTCGGTGGTGACGCCGGCCATTCTTCGTGACACCTCCGGCCGGCCCCTGCGCGAAAATGGCAAGTTGCGCATGTGGTTCACGGCCGTGGACTTCCACGACGGCTTGCACACCCTCCACGAGACCACGGGCGTTGACGCGTCCCAGTGGTCGCCGCCCTCGGAGGCCCAACTCGAGCACGCCTATGCGCCCACCATCATCCGCGAGGCGGGCCTCTACCATCTCTGGTACACCGACGTCGGAAGCGAGCCCTGGTCGTTTCGGCACGCGGTGAGCCGCGACGGCACGGCTTGGGACGTGACAGCCGAGCCGGTTCTGATCGTCGACCAGGATTGGGAGCACCGGCGGCTGTTCTATCCAACGGTTGTCAAAGCAGACGGACTCTACCTGATGTGGTACGCCAGCTATTGGACCGAGCAGCCCGGCGCCGACACCACCACCATCGGCTTTGCGGTCAGCACCGACGGGGTCAGGTGGCACAAGAGCCCGAACAACCCCGTGTTGCGCCCCGACCCGTCGCTGCCGTGGGAGTCGCACTACAACAGCAGCCAGTCGGTCATCCGCCTGCCTGACGGGACCTGGCGCATGTGGTACGCCTCGCGCAAGGCGCCGCCCTACGTGAATAAGTACTTCGCCATTTGCACAGCCACCTGGCCCGGGCCGAGCTAGAAAAGCCGCGGATCTCAAGACCGAGATCCGCGCTACGGGCTGCACCGCTACTTGGCCCGGCCCGTAATCCATGCGTAGGCGCTCGACTCCCCAACCCCGATCGCTATCATGGAATCGTGTCGTTGTTTCCGATGTCGCTCGCAGTCCGGCCCGCGATTCGTTGCCTCCTTGCCACGGCCTTGCTTTACCTTACCGCCTGCCCTTCACCTGAAACGAAAACCTCCATGCCCACATTGCCGAACGTCCGCAAAGACGTGCACTCCTATGCAGATCCCGAACAGGTGCAGGTAACGCGGGTCGAGTTGGACCTCGACGTTCAATTCATCGAGAAGTCGCTGCGAGGTTCGGCAACCCTGATGTTACGAAAGACCGACCCGGCCGCCGGCGAGTTGGTCCTCGACACGCGCGGCCTGGCTATCGAACGCGCCGAGGCCGGGGACGAATCCGGCGCCTTCGAGCCTGCCGACTTCAGGTTGGGCGAGAGCGATCCCATCCTGGGAGCGCCGCTGACTGTTGCGCTCACCGAAAACACTGCGCGAGTGAGGATCTTCTATGCCACGCAGCCCGACGCGTCGGGCTTGCAATGGCTCGAACCGTCGCAGACCGCGGGCGGCAAGCATCCTTTTCTCTACACGCAGTCCCAGGCCATTCACGCGCGAAGCTGGATACCGCTGCAAGACACCCCGGGCGTTCGCATCACCTACGCGGCCACGATCCGCACGCCGAAAGACCTGCTGGCCGTGATGAGCGCCGAGATGGAAGCTAGCAGCGCCGCCGAGGCGCCCTCACCCGGCACATACCACTTCCAGATGCCGCAGCCGATCCCGTCGTACCTGATCGCGCTGGCCGTTGGAGACTTGGTGTTCGAGCCGATGAGCGAGCGCACCGGCGTCTACGCCGAGCCCTCTGTGGTAAAGAAGGCCGCCCGCGAATTCGAAGATACCGAAGACATGATGCAGGCGGTCGAGAAGCTCTACGGGCCTTATCAGTGGCAGCGCTACGACATTCTCGTGTTGCCGCCCAGCTTTCCCTTCGGAGGCATGGAGAACCCCCGCCTCACCTTCGCGACCCCCACGATCCTCGCAGGCGACAAGAGCCTCGTGTCGCTCGTGGCCCACGAGTTGGCGCATTCCTGGTCGGGCAATCTGGTCACCAACGCCACCTGGCGGGACTTCTGGTTGAACGAGGGATTCACGGTCTACCTCGAGCAGAGGATCCAAGAGCGCGTCTTCGGCCGCGAGCGTAGCGAGATGGAGGGCGCGCTGGAGGTCCACGAATTGGAGGACGAACTCAAGGGACTCGAGCCTCGAAACCAGCTCCTCTATGTCGACCTCGACGGCCGCGACCCCGACGAGGGCTTCACCACGGTTCCCTACATCAAGGGGATGCTGTTCCTGCGCTCGATAGAGGAAGCCGTCGGCCGCGACCGCTTTGACACTTTTCTGCGCAGTTACTTCGACCACTTCTCCTTCCAGAGCGTCACGACGGCCGACTTCCTCCAATACCTCGATCAGTATTTGTTGCAACCCAACCCGCGCGTTGCGGACCAAGTGTCGATCGAGGACTGGCTCCTGACTCCGGGCCTGCCCGAGGCCATGGCGCGTCCCGAGTCGGATCGTCTCGATGGCGTCGAGCGCCAAGCGCGGCGCTGGACGGCCGGTGAAGTTGCCGCCGAGGACCTACCCACCGCGGGCTGGTCCACACAGGAGTGGCTTCACTTCCTGCGTTCGCTCGGCGACACGGTTGAACCCGCAAAGATCGCCGAACTCGACGCGGCCTTCTCATTGACAGAAACGGGCAACTCCGAGATCATTCACCAGTGGCTCCTGATGGCGGTGCGCGGCGGTTACGAACCGGCCTATCCGCGGCTGGAAGAGTTTCTCACCTCGGTGGGCCGCCGCAAGTTCCTCAAGCCCCTCTACACCGAACTCGCGAAGACCGAGGAAGGCAAGCGCCGCGCCCTGGCGATCTACAAAACAGCCCGGTCCCGCTACCATCCCATCTCCGCCAACACCATCGACGAAGTACTGGCCTCGGAGAACTAAATTCCGCACGACCGCCGACACCACGAGCCCGCCAACCGAGCCGTGACCGTGAGTACCTATGTAATTGGTTTCTGCACAACCCTGGCAGGAATCTCTCAAGCGGTCGCGCGGATCAGGTCCAACTCGGGCAGCACGACCGTTTCTCGGAGCTTGAACGCCAACGGGATCACTTGCTTGCCGAAGGCGGTCAGATGATAGCGGTAACTCCGTGCGATCTTCCGAATCAATCCATGCACGCGCAGCCGCTTCAATAAACGACTCACTTGTCCGGAGTTGCGGCCCGGAAGCCGCGCCCGCAACTCGCCGTTCGTCATCCCGCGCAACTGAAACTCGCCGCGTGCGATGGCCTTGAGCACGCCGCCATCAGCGCATCCTCCGCCATCAAACGCGACACCGTGCGCCCTCGCTCCCAGCTCTTCGGGCAGCACGTCAGCCGCGACGGACACTCTCGACAATCCATCCCTTCGCCTGATACTGGCGATACCTGCGCTCCCGCTTCGTCGATCGGCGCTGGAACGCCAACTCCTTGCCTTGCGGGCAGCGCAGCAGGTCGGCCTTCTCGTCGTACTCAAACCCTTGCGCCCGAAACTCCCAAGTAATGCCGGCCGCTTTCTCGGCCGCGCGGGAGGCCGCCTGCGGATCCGGCGGCGACGACAGGAAATCCATCTGGGCTTCGATCGTCGCCGCCACGTTGGCGCGGCTCGCGTAGCTGGAGTCGGCCAGGGCTTGGCGCGGCTTTTGGTCCAGCCGCCGCTCGACGTCCGATAGCGTCTGCGGCCCCTCGATACGCGGAAAGCTGCGGCCAGCCTGCTTCCAAGCACCTCCGTCCCTAGCCGCCGCAGCTCAACGCAAGCTCACGCTTACGGCTCTGAGCTTGACTTGACGGCTCCAAGTCATCTCACGACCTTCTGTCCGCCGCGAACACACCCCACCCACCACCATTGACAACCCCTCGCACGAATGCTGCATAATGGTTCTTAGCAGGGTTCCACCCTCGCGCCTCGCGGAATCACATGCAAGGGGCTGAGCACCCCCGCTCAGCCGTGGTTGATTACCTTTCGAAGCTCAGTCATGATTAAAGTTGAAGGCCTGACCAAGCGATACGGCCCGACGTGGGCCGTCAAGAATATTAGCTTCGAGGTCGACAAAGGCGAGATCGTCGGGTTCCTCGGGCCCAACGGCGCCGGCAAGACGACCACGATGCGCATCCTCACGTGCTTCCTCCCGCCTACCGACGGCTCGGCGAGTATCGCCGGGTTCGACGTGATGGAGCAGCCGTTGGAGGTCAAAAAACGTGTCGGCTATCTGCCCGAGACGCCGCCCCTGTACCCCGAGATGCGGGTCGACGACTACCTGCAGTTTGTGGGCAGGCTCAAAGGCATTGCCGGCAGCGACCTCGCGAGCCGGGTCGACGCCGTCGTCGACCGCTGTGCCGTGGGCGACGTCCGCAACAAGTTGATCGCCCACCTCTCGAAAGGCTACCGCCAGCGCGTGGGGTTGGCGCAGGCTCTGATCCACAATCCCGACGTGTTGATTCTCGATGAACCCACGGCCGGGCTCGACCCCAAGCAAATCAGTGAGGTGCGCCAGCTCATTCACGCCTTGAGCGGCGAGCACACGATCATTCTGAGCACCCACATCCTGCCCGAGGTCCACAACATCGCCAGCCGCATCATGATCATCAACGAGGGCAAGCTCGAGGCCAGCGACACGCCCGACAACCTGATGGCGCGCATGCAGGGCCACGAGTCGGTCGCGCTCGAGATCGACGGCCCGGCCGACGAAATCGAAGCCAAGCTGGGTTCGGTACCCGGAGTCGGCGGTGTGCACCGCACCAACGGCCACGGCGGACGTAGCACCTGGGAGGTTGAGACCGGCAAAGACTCCGCCATCCGCGGCGAACTGGCCCGCGCCGTGGTCGAATCGGGCTGGGGCCTATACGAAATCAAGCCCGTGGGCCTGAGCCTGGAGCAGATCTTCCTCAAGCTAACTAGCTCGGAAGAGGGTACTGAGGCTGAACCCCCTCCCGGAGAAGAGGCCGCCGCCAGCGAGCCTGCCGTCGATGAAACTCCCTCCGAGACGGCCGAGGCTTCGTCCGACGGGGCGTCGCCCGCTGCCGACCAAGAAACCGATGAAGAAGGCGCCGGAAAGGAGGCTTCGACCTCGTCATGAGAAACGCTTGGACGATAGCAAAGCGGGAGTTGAACAGCTACTTTGCATCTCCCATCGCCTACATCCTGCTGGCGATGTTTGCCGTGATCTTCGGGTATTTCTTCTTCAGCGCGGTTGCCTTCTTTGTCGACTTCAGCGGCCGCGGCGCAATGGGGATGGGCCAGGGCATGCCGCCCATGAACATCAACCAATTCGTGATCCAGCCCACCTTGGGGAACTTCAGCATCATCCTGCTGTTCCTCTCTCCGATAGTGACGATGCGGCTGTTCGCGGAAGAGACCCGTAGCGGCACCATCGAGCTGCTGTTGACGTCGCCGGTGAGGGACTTCGAGATCATCCTCGGGAAGTGGCTGGCGGCCATGCTGCTTTTTGCCTGCATGCTGGGCATCTCGATGCTGAACCTGGTCGTCCTCTTTGTCCTCAGCACGCCGGACTGGCAAGCACTGGCGGTGGGCTACCTGGGCCTGCTGTTGATGGGCGGTACGTTTCTCTCGCTGGGAGCGTTCATCTCGACGCTCACGCGCAACCAGATCGTGGCGGGAGCGGTGACCTTCGGTCTGTTTCTGCTCCTGTGGGTGCTCGACTGGGTCAATGCCTACAACACGTCGACGATTGGGAAGGTTTGCCAATACTTGGCGATCGCCACCCACAACCAGCAGTTCTCGAAAGGCGTGATCGAGCTGAAAGACATGGTCTACTACCTGAGCGCCATTGGTCTCGGCCTGTTCTTGAGCAAGCGCTCGCTTGAATCTTTGCGGTGGAGAGCCTAGGCGGAGGAGTGCGCAAGATGAAATTCGATTGGCTCAAGGCCCGGCAAACGAAATACGGCGCCTACTCGGCTACGTACATCATCGTAGTCCTGGCTTGTCTGGTGGCGGTCAACTACTTGGCCGACCGCTACAACAAGACCTTCGACGCGACCAAAGACAAGCTCTACAGCCTGTCGGACCAGACCCTAAAAATCCTCGGCGATCTCGACCGCGATCTCAAGATCTACTACTTCGACCAGGGCCAGCGCTTTCCCGAGGCGCAGGTCACCTTGGTCCGTTACCAGAATGCCTCCCATCGGGTGACGGTCGACTACATCGACCCCGATGCCAGGCCCGAGTTGGCGCAGGCCATGAACATCCGCACCTATGGGACCGTGATGATCGAGGCCGGCGCGAATCGCGAGGAGGCCACCTCCACCGACGAGGAGGACGTCACCAACGCCATCATCAAGCTGCTCAAGGGCGAAGAGAAGACGGCCTGCATCGTGACCGGTCACGGCGAAGCGGATACGAGCGACACCGAGCGCGCCGGTTTCTCCGCGGCAGAGAGCGCCATCAAAGACGCGAACTACGAAACCCAAGTCGTCTCGCTGTTCGAGAATCCCGAAGTGCCCAGCAACTGCACGATGCTGATCCTGCCCGGGCCGGAGAAAACGTACTTCGAGCCCGAGCTTGACGTGATCAAGGCGTATGTCGAGGGCGGCGGGCGCGCGCTCATCATGCTCGACAACAAGGCGAGCCCCGACCTCGTCGAGATGGTGTCGGCGTGGGGCGTGAGAGTTCGCGACGAGTTAGTGATCGAGCTGTCGCCGGTTGGCCGGATCTTTGGCGGCGGGCCACTCGCGGCGCTCGTCGGCGACTATGAGAGCCATCCCATTACCGAGGTCATGGGTAACACGGTGAGTCTATTGCCTATGTCGCGCGGGGTCGAGGCAGGGGATGCCGTCGGCGGTTGGGACGTGCAGAATCTCTTTCGTTCCACCGGCGGAAGCGTCGCCACCGAGGACTATGAGATCGAGGACATGGAACTTCGGCCCAATCTGGACAACGCGCGGGAGGGTCCCATTACTCTCGCTGTGGCCGCGACCTACACCGTTCCCGACAGCGATAGCGGTGAGGACGATAGCGGCGAGGACGAAGGCGGCGAGAGCGATGACGACGACGAGGACGAAGATGGCGACGCCGCCGATCTCGGCGAGGAAGACGAAAAGCAAGCCCGTGTCGTGGTCGTCGGTACGTCGCAGTTCGCACGCAACGCGTCGCTGGGCCGTGGCGGCAACGTCGATCTACTGCTCAATATGCTCAACTGGCTCAGCTCGGACGAAGATCTGATCTCGATCCGCCCCAAAGACCCCGAGAGCACTCCGCTGAACCTTTCACAGTCGGAGATGACGCGCATCTTCTGGCTGAGCGTCGTGATCTTCCCGCTTGCCATTGTAAGTATGGGCGTTCGAGTCTGGTGGGTTCGCCGCTGAGCCGCTACCACCACCCTTCATGCATTCGGAGGTACGCACGTGAAACCTCTTAGGCTTCTTATCGCCGTGGTCGTGCTTTTGGCCCTAGGCGGCCTCGTCTACTACACCGAAGAGAACCCGCCGGCGGACGACGACGAGCGGGTCAAAATCGTTGACGTCGAGCAGGACGACCTCCAGGAAGTCAGTATCGCCCGCCCCGGCAATGACACCCTCGCGGTCAAACGCGGCGAAGACGAGAAGTGGCAGTTCGCCGCGCCCTCGGCTATTCCCGCCGACGATTCCGCCGTCGGGTCGATGCTCAACAGTGTCAGCCCGCTGCAGTCCGACCGCATGGTGCAAGAAGAGGTCACTGACTGGACACCCTTCGGGCTCGAGGGCGACGGTACGCTGCGGATCGACCTCAAGGCGAAGGAAGACAAATCCTACCGTGTGATCTTCGGCAACGACACTCCCACGGGTTCGGGCGTGTTCGCCCGGCTCGACGGCGACCCCCGGCTCTTCACCGTCTACAGTTACGTCAAGAGCGGTTTTGAAAAGGAGGTCTTCGACCTTCGCGACAAGAAGCTGCTCAGGCTTGACGGTGAGAAGATTTCACGCGTTGTGGTCAAGGTCGGTGAGCGCGCGCTCGAGTTCGGCAAGAGCGGAGACGATGCCTGGCAGATTCTCGAGCCCAAGCCGTTGCGGGCGGACAACTTTACCGTGGGCGATCTGGTCCGGGCGGTCGAGAACGGTGAGATGTCTTCCGTGCTGGCCGAGGCGGGCCAACCTGCGAACGAGTACTCCTTCCAGCGACCCCTGGCCGTGGTGGAGGTCACCGACGAGAGCGGCGTTCACACGCTGACGATCGCCAAAGACAAGGCCGACAAGCACTACGCCAAGAGTTCCGACCTCGAAGGCGTCTACGAAGTTTCCTCCACCTTGGCCGAGGCGCTCGACAAGCCGCTCGACGATTTCCGCAACAAGAAACTGTTCGACTTTGGGTTCACCGACCCGGCGGCGATTCAAGTACGGGACGGGGAGACGCGGCTGAATATCGCGAAGAAGGATGATCAGTGGATTCTCAGCTCCGACGGCGACCGCGAGTTAGAGTCGGAGAAGGTTCAGGCTCTGCTCGACGACCTGCGGGCTTTACGCGCCGAATCGTTCCCCTCAGACGACGAAAGCGATCAGGGCAAGTACGGACTCACCAACCCGGCGATCGAGGCCGAGGTCATCCAGGCCGGCGACAGCGGCACGGAGAAGGTTGTTCTTAGCTCGCCTGCCGAGGAGAAGGTTTACGGGGCGCGCGTCGGGCAGTCCACAACCTACGAGCTTGAAAAGAGCGACGTGGAAGATCTCCGCAAGCGGATTGAAGAGCTAACGAAGCAAGAAGAGCCCGGCGAAGAAAGCAGTGAGCAAGAGTAAGCTCGGTTTCAACAACGTCCACAAAGAGGTATCACTGCCAGCTCCGGGTGAGGGCGGTTGTTGAGAAGGCTGAAACGGCGGACTTCTTGAAGAACATCGCGTTGAGGGTTTCTCTGCGGAAGGCCAAGGCCGGAGCCGGCGGTGATGGTTTTCAGCACGACCGCATACCAAGCAGGTACCCTGCCATTACTAAACCTTTGTATTTCAATAGTGTGTGACAGCGGGTGGCGTCAAAGTCTTGTCCCAGCCGGCGAAAAACTGACACCAAACCAGCGCTATCGCGGCCCGATCAGCCGCGCCCACGGGCAAGCGAAATCTACCGGGCGAACTGGCGCCGGAAGTCCATCACCGCGGCCTGGGGCTCGGTCGGCAGTGGGTCCGCGCGCTTCGAAACCTGCCCGCTCAGCGCCTCGTCGATCGAAACACCCATGATTTCTAGCGTGCGGGCGGTCGATCGGTCAAGCTCGTTCTTGGCTTGGATATAGGCGTTCTCAGCGCTGATCTGGTCGACACGGGCCAGCGCCAAATCGCGCTGCGCCTGTACCACCAGGAAGATCGTTGACGCGCCCAGGTTGAACTTCTTCTGTTCGGCTTCGAGCGTCCGTTCCTGAAGGACGCGTGCCTTCTCGGCGGCGGTGTGCCGGGCGCGGGCTTGCTCAAGGCTGATCAGCGCGTTCTTGACCTGTTGCCGAATCGTGTTCTCGGACTGGCGCAGCCGGATCTCCGCCCGCCGCCGCTCGAGCATTGACGCCGACATATCCGCCTGCGCCCGCCGGTTCCACAGCGGGACCCGCAACTGAACTCCGAACTGGTAGTCCGGGAAGTTGCGGCGAAACACCTGGCCCAACGCGCCACCCAGCCCGCCCAAGAAAAACTCCGGGATCTCGGGCATCTCGCCGGGCAGGCCCTGGAAGTTGTTGTTGAGTTGGCCCGCCAAACCGTTGTTGGTGAAGTCGACGAACGCACTAAGATCGGGCCGCAGGGCATTTCGCACACCCTTGAGGTTGATGTCGCGGTTCTCCAAGTTGATCAGGCTCTGCGCGAGCTCCGGACGCGCCTTCAACGCCGTCTCCATCAGCTCCTGAATCGGTGGGATCGTCTCAACCGCCGGTAGTTCGATTTGGTCGGTGGGGACGATCTCCACTTCGAGCACCGAGGGGCTGGCCAAGCCGTTCTTGCTGATGGCGTTCTTGATGACGGTCTCTTGCTGTTGGACACGCGTGACGGCAAGCGTCAGGTCCTGTTGGCGGGCCGCCACTTCGGCTTCCGCCCGGACAATCTCAATGGGCGCCAGGGTGCCGATCTCCACTCGTTTTTTGTTGTCTTCGTAGAGCTGTTCGGCAAGCCGCAGGTCTTCCTGCCGGCCTCGCACGACGGCGGTCAGGCTGACCAAGTCCCAGTACAACCCGCGCATGCGCGACACCGTTTCGATCACCTGTTGCTTGAACGCCAGATCGGAGATCTCCCGGTTATTCTTCGCCACCCGGATGATGCGCGAGTTAACGTCTCTGCCGAACCCCCGCAGCAACGACTGCGTAATACGGAGGCTGAGGTTGGTGGAAATGCTGGGATCGAAATTCCGTCGCACGCTGTTGGTGTCCTGCCAGAAGTTGTTCCATCGCAGCGTGGCGGTCGTACCCGTCAGGAAGTTCTTGCTGATCCCGATCTGCGAGGCGCTGGCCTCGCGGATGAAGAAGTTCGTACCCGTGACGAAGTTGCTGGTTTGGGGGTTGCTGAAGTGCCCCCAGTCGATCCCTGCGAAGAGTGTGGGGTCGAGCTGAGGCACGGTGGTGCCGAAGAACGTGCTGGCGTCTCCGACGTCGGCGCCGCCGCCTCCTCCTCCGCCTCCGGCCCTTTCGTCAATGCCGGTCTCGTCGCCCCCGCCGCCGGTCCCGCCGGCGACCGACTGCCCGGTTGACAGCGTGCTGATCTGGGTCTGCACGCCGCGCAACTGGCCGCCGGCGCTCGCCCGCAGAATGTCGGCGTCCGCCAGCTTGGGCGCGTAGCGGGCGTAAGCGATGTCGAGATTGTTCTCAATCGCGAGCGCGATCGCGTCGCTGAGCGACATGTAGAGCTTGCCGTCGCGAATAAGCTGGTCCAGCCGCGGCGAATTGGCGAAGTCCACCACGGGCACCTCGACTTCCTTGTACACGCTGGTGAAGCTGGGCCAGGCCTTGGGTCCGCGCGTGTAGTCGGGAGAGTAGTTGGTTTGCATCTGGGCGGCGGCCGTCGAGGCAAGCACCGAAGAAAGACACAGCAAGAGAGAGCATCGTCGCATCAACGTCATCGTCAAAGATTCTCCACGTTCACGGACCGGTGTACCAGGTCCGAAAAGATCACAAGAGCTTAACCCGGTCTGCCCTGTGAGTCTGCGCTGTAGATACGCGGGTGTGGGCGACCCTGAGGGAAAGTGCAGGCCATAGGTGGTGGAAGTCTTTTGTTATCCTAACACTGCCCTGAACGCCTCTACAGCTTTCGAAGGCGGCACTCAACAGCTAAGACGCCGGCACCGGTCCAAAGGTTAGCGAGCAGCTCCCTCACCGCCGGTTTTCCCGGCCCGTGACAGAGTGTTCCTGACCTCTCTTCCATGCGCAACTTTAAGGCGACGCTCGCTTACGACGGGACCGACTTTCACGGCTGGCAAGTGCAGCCCGATCGGCCTACCATCCAGGGGACGCTGAAGTCCGTGTTGGCCGAGATCGAGGGAGCGCCGGTTGATGTTCAGGGGGCGGGACGGACGGACGCCGGAGTCCACGCCCTGGGGCAGGTGGCGTCGTTTTCGCTGACCAACCCGATCCCTGCCGTGAATCTGCGGCAAGTTATGAACAGTTTTCTCCCTCCGGCAATTCGCGTCTCAGCGGTCGCCGAGGCCGAACCCGACTTCCACGCCCGCCACTGCGCGCGGGCGAAGCTCTACGAGTACCGCATCTTCCGCGGGGCCATCTGCCCGCCGTTTGACCATCGCTACGTCCATCACCATCCTTATCCGCTTGACGAAACGGCGATGACCGCTGCAGCCGCCGGCTTCCAAGGGGAACATGACTTCGCCGCCCTGGCCGCCGCCGGCGGAGACGAAAAGGAAACTACCATCCGCACGATCTTCTCTTCGACCATCGAACGACAAGGGACGATTGAACGGCAAGACGAGCTTGTCGTCTATCGGGTTCGCGGGACGGGGTTTCTCTACCGCATGGTGCGCAACATCGTCGGCACCCTAATCGAAGTGGGGCGTGGCCGTCTTGCGGTCTCGGACATCGACGCCATCCTGGCCGGCAAGCAGCGCTCGCAGGCGGGCCCGACCGCTCCGGCCAAGGGATTGTTCCTCGTGCGGGTGGAGTACGGCGCACCTACCGGAACCGAGGTGGCTGTCGTGTAGAGGCGGACCGCTGCGTCCGCCCCCGGTGCCGGTATTAACCGGGCACATGGGTAACACATGATGCCAAGCACATAGGTAACACTTTGAGGCATAGAATATTTCTGGGAGGGAATGCTTTATGCCGTGGCAGGAGACCTGTGTGCGAAACGAGAGAACCCATTTTATCGTGGACTGGGAAAGAGACGAAGAGTCGATGGCCGAGCTGTGCCGGCGCTACGGCGTGAGCCGCCGCACCGGCTACAAATGGCTGCAGCGCTACCAGCAGCAGGGTTGGGACGGATTGCAGGACCGCTCGCGCGCGCCACGACGCCAGCCCCATCAGACCGCGGCCGCCATCGAACAAGAGATCCTCGCGGTGCGGGCGCAGCACACGCGCTGGGGTGCGGTGAGCTTGAAAGCGCGGCTGGAGAGGAAGCAGCCCGAGGTGGCTTGGCCGGCGGTGAGCACGATCGGGAATCTGCTGCGGCGACACGGTCTGAGCGTGCCGCGGCGACGCCGACCGCGCGCCGCGCCGACCCCGCCGCCGCTGACCGCGGGCCAGGAGCCCAACCGAGTGTGGTGTGCCGACTTCAAAGGCTGGTTCCGCACCCGAGACGGGAGACGCTGCGATCCGTTGACGATCTCGGACGCGGCCAGCCGCTACCTGCTGCGTTGCCAGGCGGTGACCCGACCCGATGGGGCCCATGTGCAGCCGCTGTTCGAGGCGACGTTTCGGGAGTTTGGTCTGCCGCAGGTGCTGCGTACCGACAACGGACCGCCGTTTGCGACCGTGGCGGTGCACGGGCTGGGGCGGCTGGCGGTATGGTGGATCAAGTTGGGGATTGATCCAGAGCGGATCGAGCCGGGACATCCGGAGCAAAACGGGCGGCATGAACGGATGCACCGCACGCTGAAACAAGAGACGGCCGCGCCGCCGGCGGCGAATTTGCGGGCGCAGCAGCGGGCGTTTGATCGCTTTCGCCGCGACTACAACGAGGAGCGACCGCACCAGGGGTTGCAGCTGCGGACGCCGGGCGAATGTTATCACAGCGCCACGGGGCGAGCGTATCCGTCGCGGCTGGAGGAGCCGGAGTATCCGGCAGCGATGACGGCGCGGCGCGTGCTGGAGGGGCGGATCCGCTGGTGGCGTCAACGAGTGTTCGTGGGCAAGGGACTCAACGGGGAGCGAGTGGGGCTGGAGGCGATCGAGGAGGGGCTGTGGCGAGTGTGGTTTTCCTTTTACGAGCTGGGCGTGTGGGACGAACGGGAGCGGGGGTTGCGACCGAGCGGAGGCCCGGCGGCGGGCCGCCCGTCCGGGGGTGGGACTTGACTCCGGTCGCCCTCCGGGCTCCCCCGGACGAAAAGTGTTACCTATGTGCTTGGCATAAAGTGTTACCTATGACCCGGTCAGTTCATGCCCCTTGGCAATGCCGTTTATCTTTGCGTTGAAGCCGCGAGCAACTCGGCGGCACCTGGGTAGACGCAGAGGTCCACCCCTACAAGATGAAATTCGGGCTTCCACTGTCAGTCGGCCAGAACCAACCTCAAAGCTCCAAGTTGCCGTTGAAGACCATGTCCTTCAACTTGAACTTCTTCCTCACGTCCATCGGCCCAAGCGCCGCCTTGAACTCGACGTTCTTGTCCTCGAGGGTGATCGCTTCAGTGCGCGGAAACATCAAGTGCAAGTCGACCGACCCCTCCATGGGGCTGACCTGCACGTGCTCGACCCCGAGGTCAGGCTTTTTCTTCCGCACGAGGAAAGCCGATTGCTGGATACGCTCGGGATTCTCAGCCATGCGTGCCATCCGCGCGGGAAGCCCGCTGACGGTAATGATGTAATGGCTTTCGGGTCGCGCCAGAGCATCCTGCGCTTCCTTGGCGGTCTCGGCTTCGGCCGCGAACCGCGCCTTCACCATCGCCTGCTTCACCGGCAGCGAACTGCTCCAGCGGACGACGAGCATCGTGGTTGGACGCACCATGCCGCCCGGCGCGCCACCGCCATAGCCCCCGCCACCCGGCATGCGGGTACCGCCGCCACCGCCACCGAGCCCTCCGCCGGCACCGCCTCCGCCGGCAGCGCCTCCGCCACCGCCGCCGCCACCCAGGCCACCGCCACCGCCACCACCGCCGTAGCCACCGCCGCCGCGGCCACCCATGCCGCCGCCCATGCCCCCACCCATGGTGATGCTGACCTGCTTCGCCCAGGGTGAGCTATTGAGCATCTTTTTGACGTCTTTCTCGCTCCAGTCGGTGTAGCCCTTCTTGTCCCAAAAACCGCCGGCCCACAGCAGGGTCGCCGACGCCAGGGCGGCGATCGCGATTCGAGTGCATTGCTTTCTCATCATTGGCCTCGCTGTTTTCAAAGAATCGTACCCGCTCGCATCCGCGGGCCGTGGCTGCCTCAGGGCAGCACGACCAACGGCGCGCGCCGAAAAGCAAACTTCTGTCCGAACTCGTCCACCGCGCTTACTTGGCAGACATACTCGCCCGGCGACAACTCGCTCAGAGGGACCTGAAACTCGACGGGAACCGTTCGCCGCCTTTCGGGCGCCAGCGCCGGCACGCGCAGCGGCTCGGATTCAAAAGCTTTCTTGCCGTCTCTGAAAAAGCTTACACTGGCGGCGACGCTAGAGGCTTTCTCGTCTCCCTGCGTGCCTGGATCGTAGACTTCGAAATACACGTAGAGGCTCTGATCATTCTTGAACACGCGCGTAATGCTGGGGATGAGTTTCTGCCCGTCCCGCACCAGCGGGTGCAGCGCCAGCAGTTTCTTGTTGCGCTCGGCGACGCCGATGGCTGAGTCGAGCGGCTCCCTCTGATTCGACCAAACGACCGAGCTCAGCCGCGCGTAGTCCTTCTGATCGTCGATATCCGGAATGGTGAACTCCGTTTCGAAGGTTCCGATTTTACCAGATTCGTTCTCGCGTGTCAGGAACTTCAGCGTGTAGCGGCCCGGCGGCAGCGTGAATCCCGTGTCGTATTGCAGCCGGCGTCCGGCAAGCTGTTCCGCGTCGTCGCCGTGCAATTTAACTTGCACGTGATCGCGCAGGTTGGCCATCAGCTTGCGGCGTGAGTCACGCACCTGGCCAATGAAGTCGATGCGGGTTTGCTCGTGTCCCCGCTTGCGCGCCAGATCGAACTCCGAGCCCGGAATCTTCACCGCCACCGGAACGAAGTAGCGGTCGCGTTCCAGCCGGAAGTAGTTTACCTCCAACGCCAGCGTCAAATCGGTAATCGGATCGCCTAGCAGTAAGGCCTCTTCGAGTTGCCGTTCCCGGTCGGCCGAGCTGAAGCGGCGAAACTCCTTGGGGCCGAAATAGCCGGAGCGGTAATCGAGCTTGAGGTTCTTGCGCGACGGGACGCGAATCTTCACACGCCGGAATCGTCCGTCCATCTTCGAGTTGGTGCTGTAGTAGCCGAGGATGTAGTAACTCGAAATGTCCTGCTGGGCCCGCACCATGCCGACGCTGAGGTCGTTGCTGTTAAGCAGCGCCTTGCCGCCGGTGTCGGCGGCGAGGGTGAACAATGTGTCCTGCTGGTCGTTGAAGCGTTGGCGCCGTTGTCGCTGGCCCGCGCCCGAGTACGCACGCGTGCCTCGCTGTGATCCTTGAGTGGCGTCGCCGAGCGGCGCTTCCGCCACCAAGCCGCGCGCGTCGATGGGATAGAACGCCACATTGGCCCGCACGGCGGCGTTGACCGCCGAACGAAGCTGCGAGTGGTTCTCCGTGCCCGTCTTGCCGACACCGCTCGAGAAGTAGATCAGCGCTTTCTTTTCCGGCAGCGATGACAGCATCTTCGCCGCCGATTCAAGCGCGCTCAGCTTGAGGTCGGTGTTGAAAATGTTGAACTCGCTCTCGTCGGCGACAAATGCCGAGCCGTCATCGACCGCCTCCTCCTCGCTTGTCTCAGCCAACTCCGACAGCTCGCTCGCCTCGCCCGCACGGAACGAGCTGATGACCTCGCGAAGCAACTGGCGGTTGTCGGTGAAGTCTTGCAACACCTGCAGGCTGCTCGAAAACGCCATCACCGCAACCAGGTCGGCGGTCGTCATATGCTCATCGAGAAACTTCAGGGCTGCGCGCTGCGCGCGAATCTGGTCTGCCGGGGCCATCGACGAGAAGTCGAAATAGAGCACCAGCAACCGTTTGTCGTCGTAACGCACTTGGCCCGGCGCGGACGGCGTGATGTCGCGTGTACGGGCGACGTCGGCCTCGGGCTCAGCGGAGGGTGGATCGGGCGTCGGCTTCAAGAGAAACAGATCATCCCCCTCCAAACGCTGAAACTCGAAGACCGAAACCTGCTGCCGTTTGCCGTCTTCCGTGATCTCGAAGTCTTCCGCCGTCAAGTCCTCAACCGTGTTGCCGCCGCGGTCGCGCACCCCGACGTTGAGAACCACCAGGTTGCTTGTGACCTCGAACTTGAACGCCTCGCCGGATTTCTGACCTGTCGGCTCCTGCGCAGTCCCCAGCGAAGGCAGAAGTAGAACGACCACCAGCACGGCGGCAACCCAGAGAGCCACGGGAATCGAGGTATCCAGCGAGTCCGTAGGGGAGGGCCCCTGTGCCCGCCCGGCCATTGGTTCACCACCACGTTCTCCCCGCGACAGCACACTAGCCCCTTGCTTCGTCAAAACCGCAACCTCACATTCGCCCGCATCGTACGCATTGGTGACGTATTCGTCGGCCTTCCGTAATTCGAAGCATTCACCGTCGTCCCGAGGCCCGTGAACGTCGCCGTGTTCGTGACATTGGTACTCTCGACCCGGAAGTTGATGCTACGCCTTTCGCCGAGAGAAAACTGCCGGCTGATCTCAAAGTTCAACGACAACGCCCGCGGCCCAGGAATCGTATTCCGCGCTGCGTTGCCGAACCGGTCCGGTGGCGGGTTCGTGAAGGCCAGCGGGTTGAAGAACCCCGCGCCGGCGGTCACCGGCAGGCCTGTCGCATCCGCACGCCCGCTGCCGATTGCCCCCGACCCGCCGGCATTCGCCTGATTGCCGAGCACCGTCGATGTGAACGGGGTCCCCGAGGCGGCCGTTACCCCGCCGCTGAAGTTCCAATCTCGAAACATCGTCTCGAATAGATTCCGCGAAGGCCCGCCGCTCGACTGGCGGCCCACGGGCGACGTCACCAGGAACGACGCCGTCAGCGAGTGCGGCTGATGGAAGCTCGACAGACCCCGCTCCGCGCGTAGGTCTCTGTCGTTCTGCGCCACCACCGCCGCGCCCCCCCCGAAAGTCGAGACGTTATCGATCGACTTCGACCACGTATACAGCACGTCGCCGGAGACACCGCTCTGGAACCGCCGCGACAACCGCACCTGCCCGGCGTGATAGGTCGAGTTGCCCTCGGCGCTGTCGAACGTGAATCCCACGGCGTTGCCGATTAGGCGTCGCTCCTCGGCGTCGAGAGGCGACCCCGCCGGCGCGCGGTTCGGCGAGCGCTGAATATCGAGCCGCGTTCCCTTCGTACCGAGATAACCGGCCTCCACCACCATCGCGCCGGGCATCTCTTGTTGTACGGCCAGGTTCCAGGTCTGCGCGTAGCCAACGAGGTAGTCCCGGGCGACCGCAAACGTGTTGGTGATCTCCTGGGACGGCGATCCGGCGAACCCGTCCCGGACCGTCAACGTTCTGTTGATGCTCGTGGTCAGCGTCGTCGTATTCGCGAAAGGAGGCTGCTGGCCCAGGCGGCTCGCCGCCGTGTTGTAGACCGACCCGTTGTAGTACCAGCCGTAACCCGCCCGGACGAGCGTGGTGTGCTTGGCAAACGGTTTCCATGCCAAGCCGAGCCTCGGCGCCAAGTTGTTACGGTCCGGCTCGATCAGCCCTGTGGGGAAAGCGCCGGTGTAGGGCCCGCTGGTTCCAGGGAACACCGGTGAGACTCCGGTGAAGCCTTGCTCAACGTCCAGGTTCGACAGCCGATCGTACTTCTCGTGAAACGGCGCCAGAAACTCGTAGCGCAGCCCGAAGTTGAGCGTGAAACTCGAAGCGACCCGCCAATCATCCTGCGCATAGAGGCTGTACGCAGGTGCGTGGAAGTACGTGTCCGGGTTGCCGAAGCGGATCGTGCTTGATTGCGGCAACCCCAACAGGAAATCGGCGAAGTCGAAACCGGTGTTCGGCAACGGCAGCCCTCGTTCGTTGAACGCGCTGGTCGTTAAGCCGCTGAATGTGAACGAACCCCTGGCGTTCGTGTCGCTGAGATTGTTGAGCTGGATGCGGCGATAGTCGCCGCCGATAGACAGGTTGTGGCTACCGCGCACGAGCGTAACGCCATTGCTCACCGCAAACGTCTGGTCGCGGCGCAAACCCGTACTCGCATCGGTCAGGTTTCCGAAGTTGGTGAACGAGAGGTTCGGCGGACCATAGTTCGCCGGATTGCTAGACGTGCCCTCAATGCCGAGGTTCCCCGCCACGTCCTCTTTGAAGGCGAAGAACGGGATTGTCCGGTTACGGGTACGCGTGTAGGTGAAGCGCAGGTTATTGATTAGGTCGGGGCGGAAGTTGTGCGTCCAGCCCAGCGTGACCCTCTGGGCCCGCCCATCGATGGTGTCGCGAAAGCCAAACAACTGCGCGTTCTGGGAGTCGCGCATCTGGATGTTGTAGGAGAAGTTCAGCCGGTCGGCATCGGTGATTGCGCGGCCCAGCCGCACCGAGAAGTTGTCGTTGTTCTGCGGCACCGACGTGATGAACTGGTAGTTCTGCACCGGGCCCAACTGATTCACGTCGGGGAAGAAAGGAACCAAACCCGCCGAAGCGCCGTCGATTCGCGGGGCCGGGACCACGTTATTCGGGAACAGCTGTTGCGTCGTGGGATCGAAGATCGTGACCGGACCGACCGACTGCGAGAAGTCGCCGCCGCGCTCGAGCGCCGAGGGCAAAGTGCTCGTGGCGTTGAACGGATTGCGGCTCCGAGCCCCGCGATAGACAAAGAAGAAGAAAGTCTTTTCGTCGTCAACGATCTTTGGGATCTTCAGCGGCCCGCCAAGCATCCCGCCGAACTGGTTCTGCGCATACGATGGCTTCGCGACCGTCTGCCCGGTCAGTGAGTAGGGCCGCGCGTCAAGAGCGGAGCTGCGCATGGAGAAGAACGCCATCACGCGCATGCGGTTCCGTCCCGCGCCGATGCGATTCCCGAACTGCGACGTGCCGCGCCGGCGCATCCACTCCTGAATGCGGCGTCGACGTTCTGGCGTCATCTGGCGACCGCCCGGGCCACCAGGACCATCCGGACCGCCGGGCCCACGCCCCGCGCGGGGACCTCCTCCGCGGCCGCCGCCTCGCCGACCACCGCGTCCACCGCCGGGTCTTCCGCCCCGGCCGCCGCCGAAACGCCCTCCGCGGCCGCCAGCACCACCAGGGCCCACTGCCCCCCCGCCCCCACCGGGCTGCGGCGCACCGCCCGAAGCTCCAAAGGGATTACCTTGGCCCCCCGCACCGGCGCCGCCTAACATGCTGCGCATCCCAAACGGGTCGTTGCTCCCTTGGGGCGCCTGCAGGCCGCGGCTCAAGCTGCCCGTGACCAGGAAGGATTGCGTTGCGTCCGGGCTTCCGGTGCCAATGGCGGGCGTTTCGGGCATGGCGGTGAGGTCCTGCATGACCTGGGCTTGCTGACCCCGACTGGCCATCAGGCGTTGCAACCGCTCCCGGCGCTCCCGCATCGAGGGTTGGCGGGGCGGCTGAACCGGCGGCTTCGCGACCGCGAGGTTCCATGCAACCGGCGTCGCTTCGGCGCCGATCTCGATCTCACGCCGCGACGCTTCGAAACCGAACATCTCAACCTCGATGACCCACGTGCCGGGCGCGATGTCCTCGAAGCGGTACCCACCTGCTTCGTCGGTCCACGTCAACAGTTCCTGGTCGCCTTGCGTCGCCTTGACCGTAGCGCCTGGAATCGGCAGGTCTCTCACCACGACCGTGCCCTGATGCTCGGCCGCCACACCGTCGATCGCCGACATCAACAGCAGAGCCACAACCACACGCCAAACACGGGTGTGTTTTGCCAGCCATGTAGGGGCACGGCATGCCGTGCCCGATACCGCTACGCCTGCAAGTGCACCTCTCAGACACGCACCTGAACCCGTCGCACCCGACGCCAAGCGAGATCCGCTGTGCAATACGATTCCTCCAACCAGTCGCCCAACCTGCCGCAACAAAATGCGCCCTACCGTGTTTACATGAAAAGGTGGTTGCATCCGCTCGAGAAGTTCCTCGTTCTCACGCCGACTCTTGTCATCGGCGACACCCTCAGCATACCCGCGAAAGATAAACCCCGCGGCCCTCAAAGGTTAAGCTTTGTAAAGCTTTGTTTAGCGGGCTTTACGATGGCTGTGGTAGAGTCGTGTGGTTTGCATCGGCTGCCACGTGGTGGTGATCTCGGCAGTTACGGCGCTCGGATCGGTCGCTCTTCTGGAGCGGTCCGCTGCCCCCGCGGGCAGCCAGGTGAGAGTCGAAACAGCTCGGGTCGGGATTCAGTCACGGGTTTTTCAAAACTATTACCCTTGTCTTTTCAATGGATTAGCGGGTGGACCCTTCGCTGGAGTACCCGAACGGTCGATATCCTAGGGGTGGGAAGCACGATGAGATCGATAGTCTATCGGCGGATCGTCTGATGTCTGGGCCAGCGCACGCACGGCACGCACGTGAACATCCGACGCCGGACAACCCGCGTTTTGATGAGTTGCCTCTAGAAAAGCGTCAGAAGCTTCTCAGCGAATTCGCCAAGACGCTCAAGCTGAGGCTGGACGCCACTCCCCCACCACGACCGACGCGGTTAGACATGGCTGTCATCGTTGGATCTCACGTAATTCTGCTCATCCTGAGCTATATCTCCGATGGACAACTGCGGGAGTTTAGGCCCTCCGAGACTCGACTTCTCTTCGTCGTTGGTGTTCTCTCGGTCGCCCTGCTCATTTCGCGGCCCCTCCTCCTGTGGTGGAAACGGAAGAACCTTCTCTCTCAGATTCGGGCGATCGAGGATCAGAGACAGAGGTTACAGGCTGCGTAGCCGCGTTACAATGGCAGGGCCATGCAGGAGTTTGGCCCGGGATTCCAGCGCAAGCTTCTCGAGTACCTGTCAGACCGCCCGGACGCTATGCGCTGGGCGTCGCTCGGGTTCTCCGTTGGGGCCACCCTCGGAACTATTGCCCCAGCTATTGTCCCAGCGAGTTGGCCGGTGCCGTCTCCCCTGAGTCTCGGGATCCTGCTGGGAGGGCTGTTTGCGGCAGTCTATCTAGCTCTATCCGGTTTTGATCTCGAGAAGTGTCTGGCGTATGCGGATAGGCAGTTCTTTTACAATCGCATCAAGTCCGATCACTACGAGAAGATGAAAGACGACTGCGTTGATCGATACCTGAAGCGCAAAGCCTGAGCCGGACTCCCAGCGCTGGCCCCAGTGAGGCTCCTGGGTTAAGGTTTGTAAAGCTTTGTTTAGCAAACTTTACCCGCACTCTTGCTGGCCCATGTTACATTCGGGACAGTGCGGATCCTCCTAATCGACGACGATGTCGAGCTCTGCGACCTGCTGCGGAAGTTC
This sequence comes from Bryobacterales bacterium, assembly GCA_965261065.1. Classification (GTDB taxonomy): domain Bacteria; phylum Acidobacteriota; class Terriglobia; order Bryobacterales; family UBA6623; genus JAKZVK01. Next base: position 4,489,440 of record OZ253444.1, read on the forward strand.
CTGAAACAAGAGGGCTTCGAGCTCGACTGTGAGCATGACGGCACCCGCGGGATGCAGCGCGCCCTGAGCGAAGACCTCGATCTGGTCGTCCTCGACGTCATGCTCCCCGGCATGGACGGTTTCGAGATCTTGCGGCGCGTTCGCCAGGAGAGCCGCGTGCCCATTCTGATGCTGACGGCGCGTGGCGAAGACGTCGACCGCATCGTGGGGCTCGAACTCGGTGCCGACGACTACCTGCCGAAGCCCTTCAACCCACACGAGTTGGCCGCCCGTATCCGCGCCATACTGCGCCGCCTCGAATCCCAGGCCGAAGCCGCTCCACGGCGTCTCGAAGTCAACGGTGTCACCCTCGACTATGCAGCCCGCCAGGTTTATGTCGACGACCGGCAGGTGGAGTTGACTACCATCGAATTCGACATTCTTGAAATGCTGATGCGTGCGGCGGGACGCGTGCTCTCCCGCGACGCCATTATCGAGAAACTTTACGACCGCGAGGCCACCGCTTTTGACCGCTCGATCAACGTTCACATCAGCCACCTGCGCAAGAAGCTCGAGGCCGAACGCACTTTGATCAAGACGATTCGTGGCGTCGGTTATCAGTTTTGTCTCACCGCGGAAGAAGCGCCCGTCGCATGAAATCGCTGTTCACCAAGATCCTGCTCTGGTTTGTGGCGACCGTCGCCGTCACGTTTGTGGGCTTCTTTGTCATTACGGCGATGACGATCCAGCGCGCGGAGCCGGGCCGCTCACCGAGGAATCAATTCGCCGAGCTTCAGTTGCAGCGCGCGCGTTTTGCTTACGAATCGGGCGGCACGGAAGGACTCGCTCGTCTTCTTGAACGCACCAGACGTCGCGGCGGTCGCTTTCGCGGCGATCGGCCACCGAGCCCACGCCCGCACGCTGACCCTCCGCCGGGAGTACGTCCACCGCGTGACGCTCCACCAATCAGGCGTCCCCCAGGGGCTAGTGTGCCGCGAGGTAGCCGCCCCGGTGACTTCCCGCGCACGGAGATTCACCTCACGGATGCGCAGGGCCGCGACCTGCTCACCGGCGAAGACCTCTCGGCGGTCAAGAATAGTGATCCGAGCATGTGGTGGTTCTTATTCGGAAGCCGTCGGCCGTCTTTTACTCGAGTGGTCTCGGACGGGGAATACCGCTATATCGTGCGGTCAGCCGAGCCCGACGAGCCTTTCTGGTTCTTCAACGCGCAGCATCTGTGGGTGTTGGCCGTCAGCATCCTGTTCTGTTCGGCACTCGCCTACTACCTGACCGCGCCCCTGCGGAACCTGCGGCGGACCGTCGAACGATTCGGCCAGGGTGACTTCTCGGCCCGCACCCATGCCAAGCGCCGCGACGAGTTGGGCGAGCTCGGCCGCACTTTCGACCGCATGGCCGAACGTATCCAGGTGCTGTTGTCGGCCGAACGCCGGTTGCTTCAAGATGTCTCCCATGAGCTGCGCTCGCCTCTGGCGCGTCTCGGCGTGGCAGCGGCCTTGGCCGAGTCGGACGCCGACCGGCCCGCGGCCTTGAAGCAGATCGGCCGCGAGTCCGAGCGGCTCAACACCTTGATCGGAGAGCTGCTCCAAGTCACGCGCGCCGAGGGCGACAAGGAGAGCCTTCGCCTCGAGATTGTTCGTCTCGATGAACTGGTTGGCGAGGTCGCCGATGATTGCGGGGTTGAGGCACAGGCCCGCAACTGCAAGCTGGCCTTCCGTAGCGCATCTACTCCGACGGTGAAGGGCGACCCCGAACTGCTGCGCCGCGCTGTCGAGAACCTGGTGAGGAACGCCATCCGCCACACCGCCGACGGCACAATCGTCGACGTCAAATTGGATAGCGACGGTGACCGCGCTCTCGTTTCGGTCAGAGACCACGGTTCCGGCGTCCCCGAAGAGGACCTTTCGCGCATCTTCGACCCCTTCTATCGGGTCGAAAGCGACCGCAACCGCGGCAGCGGCGGCACGGGCCTGGGCTTATCGATCGCCCGCCGTGCGGTGGACCTGCACAAGGGCTCAATCCGAGCCCGCAACGCCCACCCCGGGCTAGTGGTCGAGGTCGAGATCCCCCTCAGCGGCGAGGCTAAGGGCGACGGCGCCTCGGTCGAGATCTCTGAGGCCAAGACCGCACCAAAGGCGATGGTATAACCTCGGACCGTGGTGGAACCAAAACAAAGCCGACAGCGCACAAGTGCCAACAATTCAGTAGCTTGCTTGTAGCTTACTCATATTCTTCTTGATCCACGTAGGCCTGATACTGCCTCCCCTTGCGCCCTCGTCCGCCCCGTGACGTTTCTGCCAGGGCAGCCGCCTTCGGTGCGTAGCGCGGATCTCGGTTTTGAGATCCGCGGCCTTGCTCTTCTGAGCCCGAAAACGGGCTGACTGTTTCAATGCATAGGGGCCGCGGCGCGCCAGCTGGTGGAGCGCGGCGTGCGGATGGTGCAACTCTACTCCGGCGGCGGCAACCACGAGCCCACCTGGGACCAGCACTGGTCGCTCAAGAAGTTCCACACTATGCACGCCGGCGAGAGTGATCTGCCGATCGCGGGCCTGATCAAGGATCTGAAGAGCCGCGGGCTCTTCGACGAGACCTTGATCCTCTGGCACGGCGAGTTCGGCCGCATGCCGATCAGCCAGCGCCTCGACGGTCGCGACCACAACCCTTACGGCTTCACGGCTTGGATGGCCGGCGGCGGCGTCAAAGGCGGGACGATCGTCGGCGCCACCGACCATTTCGGCTACAAGGCGGTCGAGAACCGCAAGTCAGTCTACGACCTGCACGCCACGATCCTGCATCTGATGGGCCTCGACCACGAGCAGCTCACCTACCACCACAACGGCCGCGACATGCGCCTCACCGACGTCCACGGCAACGTGATCGACGAAGTGTTGGCGTAGAGCGGCATTGGTTTCAGATATCGCGGTCCGTTTGCGTGTATGCTCACCACGCCAGGGCGTAGTTATCGCCCCGAACGTCGGCACCGGCGCTCAGGACTCCTGTCTCGGGGTCGACCACGATCGCCGACGTTGCATTCATCGACCAAGCTCCGCGGACGTCAACACGGTGGCCACGCCGTCTCAACTCCTCGACAACGTCAGCCGCGACACGGCTTTCGACCGCTAGGTGCCCGGGGTCCATCGCGTGGGGGAAGACCGAGGACGGAAAACTATGCGTCGTTGTGCGGGGGGCCTCGATGGCGGCCTGAATGTTCATGTCAAACTCGACGACGTTCAGAAAGGTCTGCATGATCCTCATACATTGGTCGTCGCCCCCCGGACTGCCGACGGCCATGAACGGTTTGCCGTCCTTGAGAATCAGCGTGGGTGTCAACGTGCTGCGCGGCCGCTTGCGCGGCACGAGTGCGTTGGGGTGCCCCTCCTGTAGCCAGAAGTAGTCGCCGCGGCAGTTGAAGATGAACCCTAGGTCGGCCATCACGACTCCGGTCCCAAACCCGGAGTGCAGGCTGGGAGTCCACGACACGGCGTTGCGGTCTTTATCGACCACCGCCACATAGCTGGTGTCCCCTTCATGGTCGGCGTCGCCGGAAACGGGAAAGCGGAACCGCGGCCGCTTCGACCCGCCCGAGACCCCCGTGTCGACATGCCCCGGCCGGAACTCTCGGGACGCTTTCTTGGCGTCAATCAACGACCGTCGTCGGGCCCCGTAGGATTCCGCCAACAGACTCGGAAACGGAATCTTGACGAAGTCCATGTCGGCCAGGAACATTTCACGATCCGCAAAGGCCAGTTTGAGCGCTTCGACGAAGGTATGGATATAGTCCGCCGAATTGTGTCCCATGGCCTTCAAGTCGAAGCCTCGCAGGATGTTGAGCGTAAAGAGCTCCGAAGGCCCTTGGCAGGCGGAGGGATTCTTGTAGACCTCATAACCGCGATAGTTGATCGAAACGGGCTCCTCGACCTTGACGCTATAGTCGGCGAAGTCTTCGTACCGGAACAGCCCTCCGTTGGCCTCGGAAAACTCGGCCATCGTCCGGGCGATGTCGCCTTTGTAAAAGCGGTCTCGCCCGGCTTTCAGCGCGGCCAGCCGTCCCTTGCCGGCATGCTCTTTCTCGGCTGCAACCAGTTTCTTCAGGGTGCGCGCGAGATCCGGATTGGCAAAAACCTCTCCAGCCCGTAGAGGCTTGCCCCCAGGAAAGTAAACCCTGTCGCTCGTCGGGTATTTGCGAAGTTTCCGATTGCCGCGGACGCGCTCTGTTTCGATCTCGATGCCGTCCTCTTGAACAAGGATGTTCCGCCGGCCTTCCCTGCGCCCCCCGATCGCGGCCGCCAGTCTCTCGCTCAGCGGAAAACCTTCGGCGAGTTCAATCGCCGGCGGCAAAACTTCCGCGAAGGTCATCGTGCCCCAGCGGTGAAGCATCGTGTACCAGGCGTCAACGCTGGTCGGAACCGTCGCGGAAAGCAAGCCGTCGCTCTTGGGTATCTTCCCCTCGTTGTTCTTCTTGTACCAGTCAATCGTAGCGAGCTTGGGCGAGTAGCCCCCTGCATTGACCGAGTAGACTTTTTGGGACTTCGCATCGAAGACCAGGATGAACGCATCGCCGCCCACGCCGTTCGAGCCTGGGTCCGTCACACAAAGGACCGCTTGGCCCGCTACGGCAGCATCAAAGGCGTTCCCACCCGCCCGCAAGATTCGTTCAGCGGCTTGGCTCGCCTGTGGTTTGCGGCTGGAGACCGCGTACGCCGTTCCGCGAATGACCGGCTTCATCGTCTGGCCTTGCGCGGCTGCCTTTTCGGCAGGTGCCAACATCACTGCAGCGAGCAAGATTCCACTGACCTGCCAGCGCCTCTTCGTTGTCGACATAACTCTTCCTCCGTCGGTACGAAGTATAGCTGGGCCTAGTTCTGGGTGCACGCCTGCCCATTCCATCCGAAGAGTGAGTCAACCGCCTGCCAAGCCGCTCTTTCTCTCCTGGGGTGAGAGCCGTCGGAAGAACCGGAGCCGCGGACGGGAGTCCGTGGTTCCTCTTGGCGCAACACGGATGCGTCCTACCACCCCACCGAACCCCGGTGGGGCGACGTCTGCCGCTTCTCGTTCTCTTGCCCTCTTTTGGCCGCCTTTGGCTGCTATTGACTGCTCTCCATAGGGAGCCGTATCGTTCGTATATGTTTGGGTGGCCCTGCTGGCTTGCCCCCGAATGCTGGTGGCGAACGCTGGTGGGATCGCGGTCAAGGTTTCCTCGCCCTCGGGCCACCACAGCAGAGGCGCGGGGGTGAGCCCGCGGCTGGTCGACTTTTCCAAGCCGAGCCGAAACGGTTGGGAGCGGCTCCACCGTTGGGGCCGGCCGGTCGTTCGGCATAGTTTGGCTAGGTTTTCGGAAAAGTTGTGATTCATGGGTTGTCCACGTTCCCCCTCTCCGGTCTCAGGGTAGCGCACCGGTCTGAGGCAATCGGCCGTTTTCGGCGTAAGTGATTGATTCTGCGGGATGAAGATTCCGTGACTGGATTTCCGACGGTGGGGATGTTGCACAGCGGAATCGTTATGGAACGCTGCTCCCCAGAGAGCAGCGCCGCGAGGTCGCCTTGCCAATCCGAGTTCGCCTCTCCAATAAGGGGACGTCCATGATAGGTATCTGTCAAGGATGGACGCAGTCATCCGAATCCTCCCGTCAGCGGGGGCGTTGTCTTCAGCAGTGACGCTTCGCAGCCCGAGCGTTTTTGCGAATCAAGTCGCAAGGTCAACGAGTCACGTGACCAGACATCCATGTGCGCGCATCGGGTCGCCCCACCGTACCGGCCGGGGGACCGTCGCGGAAGATTCAGTTTGGGTTTTCAGGCCCGCCGGCCTCGAAACAGAGATACGGACGCATCAGAAATTTCCCAGGAAACTCCCAGCAAACTCCTTCGCGTAGTCCCCAACAGGCGAGGACCGGCGGGCCGCTCGTGACACCGCACAGCGTCGATGAAACTCTTCGTTTCTCCTTTTAACAGAAAAAAAGCAAATTCTCCTCGTTACGCCTCGGCCGCAACCCGCGGCACGAACGCGCGGCCACTGGTGTCCACGGCCCGCAGATACGCCACCAACTTGCGCGCCACGGCCAACGTCGCGCGATTGCGAGACCCGCGCGTCAACTCCCGCTCATGGACGTCGTGCAGTTGCGGGTTCCAGCGCGGCGCGAGTTTCGCCGCCTCGATCAGCACCCGCTGCAAATGCTTGTTGCGCTGCTTCGACAGCGGTCCCCGCTGCGTCTTGCCGGCCGACTCGCGCTGTGCCGAACACAACCCACAGTAACTCACCGCCTGGCCCAGCGAACCGAAGCGCTCGGGCTCGACGGTCTCCAGCGCCCAGGTCAACGCCGTCACCTCCCCCACGCCGCGAATCGACTGCAGCAACTCGACGCGTTCCCGCAACAGCGGATGGCGCCGCAATCCGCGCAGTAACTCCTGCTGCAAACGATCGAACATTTCCAGGCTGCCGCGGGTGATGGCGAGCAGCTCGATCACCGACTCGGGCGTGTCGCTCAGGCTGTCGAGATAGGAGTAGAAATAGTTGCGCCCGTGCAGCCGCCGGGCATCGTAGGGTTCGCCCACTTCCATCAGTAGCCCGCTGATTTTGTTCTTCATGCGGACGGCTTCGCCCACCAGCAGATTGCGATAGCGCAGCACGCGCCGCAACTCGCGCAGGGCAGGCGGCGCCACGTAGCAGCGCGGCAGCAGGTTGCAGCGCAGCAGGTCACTGATCTTGGTGGCGTCGAGACGGTCGTTCTTCTTCTTGGCGCAGGCGATGGCCTTGAGCATGGCCGGGTGTGCGACTTGCAGTTCCTGGGCGAAGGGCTGGAGGTGATCGTAAATCCAGCCGGTAAACAGAGTGGCTTCGAGCGCGCCCACCCAAGGGCGCTCGAGGGCTGACGCCCAAGCGGTCAGGGCGGCGCGAGTGGCCGCGACCTGACCGCGCTGGACGATCGTTCCGTCCCCGGTTTTGATGCAGAAGCTGATGCTTTTCTTATGGACATCGAGTCCGATGTAGTAGAGTTCTGGCATGGAATCCTCCTGGGATTGGCTCTGAGCCGACCGCGTGGCCGCTCTCAGCATTTTGCCCCCGGGAGGATTCCTCTTTGCCACTACCTATGCATTGAAACAGAGCTGGACGGAGCCCTTTTCCGCCGGCCGGGGAGATGTGAGATAATCACCTCAGTTTCGACCATGCCCCGTCAGGCGCGGGTGGTGGCGACCCGATCGCCCTGGGAGAAGTTGGGTTCGTTCTGCGAATCCGGTTTACTTCGACGGCCAGAGGGCACCCTTGGCAGTCACCACTGTTGAGGGCCGACATGCAGAGGCTGCCATCCGAACCGGCTAGGAGCCAACCGGTGAACTCAGAGAAGACTAAGAATCCGTCACAAAATAACCTTGTCAATCTAGGGTCTTGCGGGGAAGGAGCGTGTAGTTCCACTCCCCGTGAAACTTGTCTCGGCGCAGCTTGAGGGCCGCCATCTGCTGGTGGGTGATCTTGATGCCGGTCGGATAACTGCCCGTGTCGAGTTCGGCATGGACTTGCAATCCCGTTCGCGTCGTCGTCGCGGCGATCAGATTCACGATCACCTCATGGCTGATCAGCGGCTTGCCGAGCCAGTTCTGACTGATGTAGGAAAACAGCCGGTGCTCAATCTTGTTCCACTTGCTGGTGCCGGGCGGGAAGTGACACACCGCGATCCGCAGCCCGGTTTCGTCCGCCAGCTTCTGCAATTCCAGCTTCCACAGCCGCGGACGCGAGCCATTGCTGTCGCCCGCGTCGGCGGTGATCAGCAAGCGCTTCGCCTGCGGATAAGCGGCCTGCCCCATCGAGCGCCACCAGCGGCGGATCGTCTCGACCGCAAACGCCGCCGTGTCATGATCCACCCCGACGCTGACCCAACCCCGGTTGCGCGCCATGTCATAGACCCCGTAGGGCGTGGCCCGGCCCAGTTCGGGAATCGGAAAATCATGCACCCGCACCTTCTCCGGATCACCCTTCGGCCGTAGCTCCCGCCCGTTGTTTTTGAAGTCTCCCACCAGTTCCCGCTTCTTCGTGTCGACCGAGATGGCGGGCTGGCGGTGAGCCAAAAAACGCTTCACCTTGCGGTTAATCTGTTCAAACTGAGCGTTGCGGTCGGGATGCTTCGTTCCTTCTTTCGTCTTGCGGTTGGCTTGCAGGCGGTAACCCAGCTGGTGCAGCAGCTCGGCCACCATGCGATGACTCGTTGGGTGGCCCCTCCGTTCGAGTTCGGCGGCTAGCTTGCGGACATTTTTCAACGTCCAGCGCAGGGGGGATTCCGGATCGCCGCGCGTGAGTGGCTCGACCAGCCGCTCCAGCTCGCTCTTGAGAGTGGGGTCTTTCGTGACGCTTCGCTTGCGTCCGCCGCCCCGACGCCGGATGCGGCCGGGCGGAGGCCCAGCGGGCTCGGTTAACTCCTGGCGGCCACGGGCAATGACTTGCCGTGAGACCCCGGTCGCTCGGGCCACTGCCGAGATGCCGCCGCGCCCCAGGGCCAAGCTTTCCGCGGCCACCAGCAGCCGCCGCGAACGTTCATCGAGCACCCCTCGCAGCGCCTCATAACGACGCTTGATGGCTGCCGGCTCGCTCACCCTTCCAGAGTAAGTGAAAACAATTCTAGATGCAAATGTTATTTTGTGACAGTTTCTAAGCGATCAAAGAGATCGAGAACCGCTTTTGCGCGCCTGGTTGACGGCCTCGTTCGAACTCATGGGAACCAGCGACAGTTCTTGGACGTCTTGATTAAGCTCGATCCGAACCTGGATCGTTTGAGTCGAGGAGTAGTGTCCTCATGGATCAACGGTCGATCACTCCCGGATGAAGATGCTGCAAAGGCAATAGCAGTTCTATCGCGAGAGCATGCGGATCACTTTTGGAAAGCCTACCGCAAGGCTCAGGGTGCCGGACGCCTACGAGATGTAGCGACGGTCGGCCGACGAAGTCGCAACCCGGCCGAGTCCGGCTCGAAGACTCAAACGGACAAGTCGATTTCTGTGTTCGGCTTGAGCTGGCTTGTGACTCGGACTGACAACCTGCAGTCAATGTGCGCGTTTTATCAAGATGTTATGGGCCTCCATCTCGTCCATCGCTGCGATCGCGATCACGCCGTTTTCCGCACAGACAATGGAGATTATGTGGCACTCTACGGGCCGTTGACGGGAAGATACGACCTTTTTTCCGCCGGCCCAGTAGTCGGGTTTAGAGTAGGAAACATCGTTGCTGCGAAAGCTGAGATGGAATCTCAAGGAGTCGCCTTCCTTGGTCCGATTCACAGCAAGGAAAACGGCAGGTGGAAGTACGCTCACTACCGAGGGCCAGACGGCAACATTTACGAGATCGTCGAAGAAACAACGTGGCCTGAAATACGAAGGTAAGAGCCGGACGATCGGGAGGCACTTTAGGTGCGGTTCATCTCCACACACGCTGAGCGATTTAGCCGCTGGAGGGGTCATTCGGGCCCAATAACATCGGCGGAGTGGTCTCCGTTGGGCAATCGCCTGGCAACGGGTTCGTACGACGGCTCCGCGATCATTTGGAATGCCGATTCTATGGACCCCCATTTTAGGCTTGCCCACGTTCGGTTAGTGAACGGTGTAAGGTGGTCCAAAGATGCTGCTCTGCTCGCGACTGCTTGTGCCGATGGACACTGTCATATCTGGGATACCGGAACAGGCGAGCTAGTCAGCGTGTTAAGCCGTCACACAGATGATGTGAATACTCTGGCATGGTCGCCGGCTGGGAAGCATGTCGTCACAGTTTCCGAAGACGGAACCGGACGCATGTGGTCCCTTGCCGAGCGAGAACTCCTTGACACGATCCTGGTGCACGCAGATCACTGTATGTCCGTCGACTGGCACCCCGCTAAGGATCTGCTTGCGACGTGCGGTGAAGATGCCACTATAAGGATTTGGGATTCCTCTGGGCAGCTGCTTGCGAACTGGCCGCAGCCTGGCGATCTCGAAATGGTGCGTTGGAGCCCCGATGGCAAGTCCCTAGCGGCGGCGTGTGATGACGGTACAGGACGCATCCTATCAAGCGACGGTGGCCTTCGGACCGTATTAGGTTCCCATGCTGGCGCGGTCAAGTCGGTTGCTTGGGCCCCCGATTCGTCAGCAATAGCCACCGGGTCGTATGATTGTAGCGTTACCGTTTGGGAAACGGTCACGGGTGCGCGCGTCGAGCAGCATCGAGGTCCCCGCCTCTGGCCTCGCGCTCTGCACTGGTCACCCAATGGGGAAGCGATCGTTGTTGGGGTTCAAGATGGCATTCCAATCATTCTGGGGCTGACCGGCAAGCCCAGTCCCCGGTTTACAATTCGCAAGGCACAACCCCAGAGCCTACCTACCTACGGCATCAACGCCGTCGCACCAGCCGGGCGCCGCTGGGTCGCTGGCCTCGATGACGGCACTATTCGAATCTGGGAACCCGAGAACAAAGACAGCCAAGTTGTGCGACCAGGGGGCGACATGCCTGGTGAGGCGAGCCTGGTCAATGCCATTGACTATCAGGCCGACAAAGAAGTTGTCGGCTATGGCTGCTTCTCGGGTGAAGTTGGCACGGTCAAGCTGGATGGCTCGCTCCTAATGCGATCCAACGTCGCCGCACCAGTGAACGCAGTGGCGTGGAGCCCGACAGGCGTGCTTTTTGCGGCTGCTGACTACTCGGGGAAAATCACAATTTTCGAGTACGACGTCAAGACAGGACTACATCTTTTGCACTCTTTTGCTCCTCACGATGCTGCGATCAAGAATCTAGCCTGGCTTGACCCGGATCATCTGGTGACGGGCGCAACAGACCGCACCTTGTGCGTTGTAAACCGCCAGGGGAAAGTCGAGCTTGTACTGCGAGGACATGGCAACCTGATTAATTGCGTCTCGGCTACGAGGGGAACCAGGCGTATGCTCGTCGCATCGGCCTCACGCGATCGGACTGTTCGGATTTGGGACACGGCGACCGAAAAATGTGAGCACGTACTAATTGGACATACTGAGTCCGTGAAGTCGGTTGCCTGGAGACCACACTCGGAGACGAATTTGGCAAGCGGCTCATACGACTTCGACGTGCGTGTGTGGGACACGACCCACGACTTAGAGCATCCAGAGTATTGCCGACCACTTAGCTTCCACAGACAGGGCGTTGGAGCGATCGGCTGGGCGGAATCAGGTCTCGCAACAGCTTCTTGGGATGCGTCGATTGCCCTTTGGAATATGCATGGCGATTCCGCGCCGAGTTGCGTCGCCTCGATTACATTCGGCGAGGATGCACGATGAAAAGATCCACACCCCACGAGCTTCGCTGCCTAGCCCGCGCCACGGTTCATGTACGCCACAAGAGAATGGATATTTACACTTTCGGTTTAGGCGGTAGCGATGAACCGGACGTCGTAGCGCGCGTGAACGGATTTCGCCAGCACGCTCATCACGCTGCTGTTATTCGCGTTCACAGCGCATGTTTCACAGGTGACGTATTAGGCTCCGAAAAGTGTGATTGCGGCCCCCAGCTCCACGCTAGTCTGGACGTGATCAGCCGATCTCCTTGGGGTATTCTCGTCTACTTTATGAAGCATGAGGGCCGCGGCATCGGCCTTGTTAGGAAGATCCAGGCATACGCCCTTCAGGATGAGGGTTATGACACTGTTAGCGCAAACTATGAACTCCATGAGCCAATAGACGCCAGACAATACAAGGCGGGAATCGCAGCGCTTTCCTACTTGGGCGTCACGCGTGCATGGCTTCTCACGAACAATCCTGACAAGGTTCGTGTCCTGCGCGAGGGCGGCATCAGTATTGAAGGCGTGCAGCGTCTTACCCACGGTTTCACGGCGTTCAACAGGGACTACATCTCGACAAAGATCAATGTATTTCAGCACGCACTTAACGAAAGTGGGGCATCTGACGACTACGACATCGGCCTGACCTAAGTGCACCTTGGTCTAGACCCGCATTTTCAATTTGATGTATAAGCTTCAGACCATCCAGCGACCTTCAGCGTCTTTATTGATAGGGACTAGAGCCCGATAAGGACGCCATGGAGGTCAACACCCGATGGGTGAAAAAGAAAACAAGCCGTTTCAGCTCACGTTCAATGGATTTCTCAAAGTCGATTTCCAAGGATCGCGAGTCACCTCGGATGGCGGTCTGATTCTCGTTCGCGAACTGGATGAACGACTCGGACTCGGGAAGCTGATCGACGAGCATCTCAGCGACTCGCGACAAGGCTTGAACAAGAAGTTCGCGCTGGCCGATCTGCTGCGGCAGTCGGTCTACAGCCGACTCGCTGGCTACGAGGACCTCAATGACGCCGTTCGAGTATCCGCCGATCCGACCTTTCGCTTGATCGGCTCGAAGAGGAACTGGGATCGCGGAGCCGCCTTGACCTCGACGCTGCATGGCTTCGAGACGGAGATGCTGGCGAGCGAAGAGAACTTGCTGGGGCTGATGGCAGTGAACCGGGAGCTGGTCGCGCAAGCCGAAGCTCCCGACGGTTCAGACCGCGTGGTGCTCGACATGGACTCCACGGAGAGCCCCGTCCACGGCCAACAGGAAGGCAGTGCCTACAACGGCCATTTTGAGTCCCTCTGCTATCACCCGCTGTTGCTGTTCAACCAGCACGGCGACTGCCTAGGCGCGAAGCTGCGTCCCGGCAACGTGCACAGCGCCGAGGACTGGGACGAGCTGCTACTGCCGGAGATCGAACGACAACAGGCGGAGGGCAAACAGGTGACGTTCCGCGCCGACGCCGCCTTCGCCAAGCCCGAGATCTACGAGGCGATGGAGGAGCGCGGCGTGGACTACGTGATTCGCATCCCGGCGAACAAGAGCCTGGAGCTGGAGATCGAGGACATCCTGTTTCGGCCACCGGGCAGGCCGAACGCCAAGCCCCTAGTGCGCTACAAGAGTTTTCGCTATCAGGCCGAGAGCTGGTCGAAGGCAAGGCGAGTTGTCGCCAAGGTCGAGCATCACCAGGGCGAACTATTCCCGCGCGTCGGATTTGTCGTGACGAGCATGAGCTTGCCGAGCCGCTCGGTCGTGCGGTTCTACAACAAGCGCGGCACGGCGGAGCAGTGGATCAAAGAAGGCAAACAGGCCACGCACTGGACCCGCTTGTCGTGTCACCGCTTCCGAGCCAACGAGGTACGGCTGCAACTCAGCGTGCTGGCCTACAACCTGGGCAACCTGTGGCGGCGGCTAGGGCTGCCGCAGCGAATCAAAAGCTGATCGCTAACGAGTTTGCAACACAGGTTGATGAAGACCGGCGGTCGGCTGGTCAAGCATGCTCGCTACTACTGGTTGCTGCTGGCGGAGGGGCATCTGAACCGGCGGCTGTTCGGTGACATGCTGCATAGGATCTGGGCGCTGCCTGTGCCGGGTGGGTAGCGTTGCCCGGGCGAGGATCAACAGTTTTTGGCTCCAAAAAGGTTTCGCAGGGAGCAGTGTCGGCCGGAGCGCCGTTCAGTCCGCTCAATCAACGTCTGTGAGCGGACGGACGAGCCCTGGCGCCTACCGGCGGAGGTGATGTGCAGGGTTCAGCGCGAAAAGACGTGGTATTCGGCGCAGCGGGGGTGTATCCTGTGACCGTGCCAGGGCCAAAATGGAAATCCTGGCTAGAGGTCGACATCCGAGGGCGTGACAACTAGTTCTCGAATGACGAGGTTTGGTGCTTGCTCGACAATGAACGCTGCGATGTCAGCCACCTGCCTCGGAGAAACAGCCTTGTAAAGCCCATCAGCGTTCGCCGCCTCCGCTTCGGGGGCCGCTAGTTTCTTATTGATACGAGCCGGGTGCAGGACCGCTACCTTAATGCGGTATTTCGCAACCTCCCGTGCAAAGGTGTGAGTGAACAAACGCACTGCGGCCTTTGGGGTGCTGGCTGCGGCCGAATCGCGGCTGCTGAATAAACCGCTCGTTGACGCGATGTTGAGAATGAAGCCCCCACCCTGTCGCTTCATTGCGGGGACAACCGCCTTAGAAAAGAACATTGTTCCGAGGACCGATGCACCAATCAGATCAAGAAGACGTTCAGGTTTAACCGTCTCTATTGTGTCCCCGATCCAACCGCCAGCGTTGTTGACGAGCAGCGCTGGTGGCCCGAGAGCTGATTCAGTGAATTCAACGGCGCTAAGGACAGAGCGCCAATCCTGCGCGTCACAGATGTGCCACACGCAAGTGATGCGATCTTTCTGCAAGACGGCTGCATGTGCCTCAAGGGCCTCTTGCGATCGTCCGACGATCGCAATGCGGTACCCAATCTCCCCGAATTTTCGTGCGATCGCCGCACCGAGACCGTATCCACCACCTGTGATCAAGGCCACCTTTTGATTTGACATATCAGCTAGTCTATGTCAGCGTGATGCACGAACTCGTAGACGTTGCCGTCTGGTCCTCGGAAGTGGATCCATTGAGTTCCGTTTGGCTTGCCCTCGATGCCACTCAGCAATTCGATCCCACGAGCCTCCAGCTTCTGCCGGGCAGCGACGATATCGGCAACCTCGAATCCACAAACCGGACCGGTCGTAAAGTGGCTGTGATTGAGTTCGTTGACGCCAAACAGTTCGATCCTGTCTCCGTTCGGAGCACGAAATGCAATGAAATCACGTCTGTCGTGGAGAACAGGAAGTTCTAAAATGGATACGCAGAACTCACGCATCTTCGCAAGAGAGCCAGTTCGTATGCCAAGGAAGCTAATGCCCTTAATCAACTCTTCCACCTCCGGCAGTTGCGAGACGCGTTTAGGGAAGGCCTGGTATCCACTTGACTCAGGTGACCCCAACATCTTGTAGTTGGGCTCACAGCGTCTTAGCGTCCCAATCGGCGACGATCGAGCGGTACGGCGTCGGCTCCACCGCCATGGCCTGCTGCACAAGGCGGTAGAAGAGCTTGCCCCGACTGCGTGATCTGCGCCGATTGAAGCGGAACACGAACTCGTCGAGATAGTAGTCCAGATGCTCGTGGCTGACCGCCCCCTGATGCGTGCCCAGCATCCAGCGCTTGAGTAGCGAGATCGCCAAGTGCACCCTCGGCAGTAGCTGCGAGGCCTGCTCGCGGCGGTTGTTAATCGAGATGATACGACGCTGGTAGTCCTTCTTCTTGAGCGGATCGTAGCCCGACCAGTTGTCGGTAACAACCACGCTGCCCGGCTCGACCGACTCCTCGACGAAGGGCATCAAACTGGCCGCCGAGGCGTTCTGAACGCGCTGCATGCGGATGCGCCCCAGCCCGGTGCCTCTCTCTTCCGCGGCGACTGCAATCAACGCTTTACGCTCGGTCTGCCGGCCGATTACCCCTTCTTCTTCAGCGCCCCAGTAGGTCTCATCGACCTCGACGAGGCCCGTCAATCGCTCCCGCCCCGGGCGCACCATCGCTCGCCTCAGCTTGTGCATCCAAGGCCAGGCGGTTTGGTAACTGCCCAGTCCCAGAACGCGCTGTAGACCCAGGGCGCTGGCCCCATTCTTCTGCGTGGTGATGGTCCACATCGCCCGGAACCACAGCCGCAGCGGCTTGCGTGTGTCTTGAAAGATCGTGCCGGCGGTGACGGAGGTTTGCCGCCCGCAGCGAGCGCATTCGAACCACACTTTGCGCACCGGCCAAGCGCGCTCATGCCCACACCTTGGACAGCGGAAACCCTCTGGCCAGCGCAAGGCGAACAGATAGTCGCGGCAAGCCTCCTCGCTCGCAAAGCGAGACTCGAATTCGAGTTGGTCGCGCGGGTAATCCTCCACCAAGCCCTACACTACATCTTGGGGTCACCTGAGTCAAGTGGATACCCAGCTAGGGAAGAACACCCTGAGTCTACCATGAGCGCCATGGAACCGCAAGCGAAGCGTGAAGTGGTGTCAACGCCCAATAGAAATGTCCCCCTCGGTAGCTCGATAGAAGTGTCCCCTTGTGTTTCTTGTTCGTAGGAGAGATATCGTCGTCGTCGGGGCTGTGGAACTGTGGGAATCGCGTAGCGATTTCCAAGGGGCGGTGGGAAGGGTGGAAAACCATCCACCGCTCCTCGAACCCGGTACTGCTGCCTCGAGAGATTTTCCACGCTTTCCATCCGACCCGGCATTTCCACAGCCCTCTTATGTATTCGCAGCCCGTTTTTTCCGTAACACAGCTCGCCGCCAGGGGTGGTCCGCCGCCGGCTTGCGCCCGCCCCCCGGACGCTGCTGTGGTGCTGGCTTCGTCCGCAGCTGTGGCGTCGGCGTGGCGATCACGTCGTGCTCGATCTCGTGCCCGTCAAACCTCACCTGCAAGCTCTCATCGCGCCACTGTTGGACCGTCACCCGTGCCCCCGCCCCCACGCCCTGGTTGCGTTTCGGCTTCAACTGCAAACAACGATTCTCGAAACGCACCACCCGGTCGTTGCTCACCACCCGTTCGTACTCGCAACAGAACACCCCTCGCAGCTCGGTGCCGCGGGGGAGCGCCTGGTGAAAGTCCGCTGCCGCCGCCGGCTCACAGGCGAAGCGCTCGTTGTGCTCGGCCAGGTACTCCTCGTCGAGATAACGGTTCGCCGCCTCGTACTCGACGATCCCGCGCAGCCGCATCTTCTTGATCAGGCGGTCTTGGTGCGTGCCGTGATGGCGCTCCACTCGGCCCTTGGCTTGCGGCGAGGAAGCCGCCATGATCGTAATGCCGAGCTTGGCACACATGCGCCCGAACTGCGTCTCGGGCTTGATGCCTGCCAGCGCTTCCCGCGACGTCGGCTGGCGCTGGTAGACGTTTTTCCAGTCGCAGTACAACACCTTGGGAACGCCGTGTTGACGCACCCAGGCTGCGAGCAGATCGGCCGCGGCCCAGGTCGTTTCCTGGTCCGAGAAACGGCACAGCGCCACACCGGTCGCGTCATCGACGAAGTTCATCAGACAGGCTTTCGGACCGCGTTCTTCCAACCAGTGGTGGTGCGAACCGTCGAGTTGAATCAGCTCGCCGAAGTGCGCTTTGCGTTGGCGCCGGGTGCGATGCGGTTGGCGCTTGCGACGGCGGCTCCACAGACCCGCGGCGAGCATCCAGCGCCGCAGTGTTTCGCGCGGCACTTCCAGGCCGTGGTCGGCTGCCAGATGTTCCGACGCCAGCGTCGGCCCGAAGCGCTCGTGCCCCTCGCCCGCATAGTTCTCGCGCACCAACTCGAGAACCTGCTGGCGTCGCTTCTGATCGGTTCGGTTCGAAGCACGGCCGACGTTACCGTGCACCAAAGCCTTGGCCCCGCCCGCACGGTAACGCTTCTTCAGACGCTTCGCATGGCGGTAGCTGACCTCCAGCAGCTCGGCGGCTTCGGTCAACTTCAGTTCCCCTCGTTTCACTCGGCTCAGCACTTCGCCGCGCCTCAACTCCTTTACACTCATCCATGTCCTTCCCACTCTCGGCTCCTCCTTCGGAGCCTCAGAGTAGGGGACATTTCTATTGGGCGCTCAAGGGGACATTATCATTGGGCTTCAACAGCGAAGCGTGAAGTGGAGGACGCGTTCGGACTTCGACCTGCCACGTGGCGGTTGCTGGCTGCCGGAACTGTGAACTCCGTTTACCTTCTAGACACAAGTCCGCCCGTGATTGCGAGGCTTTCGCAACGCCGGAGTACTGCGCACATCGAACAGGAGGCCTTTTTGACATCACTGCTTCGCCTGGGAGGATTTCAGTTCGTACCGCGCTTCCTGAGTACGCGTGGTGGCTCGTGGGCGTTGCAACTACCCTCTGGCGTGGCCGTTAGCGTCTACCAGTTTATCGATGGGGACGTTCGGCAGCCCCTGGACTCAGATCAGTTTGATGGATTGGTAGCGATCGTCCCTGGCTTTCTTCGAGCAATGGGCAGAATCGACCCTCTTGAGTTCGAAGGAAGGCGCCGATTTCCCGAACCTGCCAAGGCCCTCGAACGAGCCAGATTACTGTTTAGCCGGCTGCCCGTGCCGCCTGAACTTGAAGAGTACATTCGCGACCCTAGCTGCCCGATTCGAGCGGGCGATTGGACGCCCAACGCTGTTATCCACGGTGACCTTCATGCAGGCAACTTCGTATGGCGGCCTGGCGGTTCTCTGGCCGCGATCATCGACTTTGAGAGATTTTGGATTGGGAACCAACTGATTGAGATATCCGCGCTCATGACTGGCACCTGCTTTTCGGGTGGAGCTTTGGACGTCGGGCGATTCGGCCGTATGCTGAAGGCGACGAGTGGTCACCTCAGGGAGTCAGTCATCTCTCCGGATATGCTCCTCGATACCCTGATCACCGTGGCGCTCTATTTCTTCGGGCGGGTAAACCGCAGCTTATTGTGCCATACCGACGGAACAGCCATCTCCAAGGTAGAGTGGCGGGACGCCGAGCGTGCAAGGGAACTAGCTTTGCGGCGTGGCCCTTTAAAGAAAGTGATCAAGGACATCCTCATTTGAGTCACGAATCTTCCAAGAAGTTATTCCCTTTCCTTTCAATCACTTGCCGCTCCACGCGGGTCAAACCCCTTCCACCCTCTTGGCTCGCATTTTCAATTTGATGTTTGACATCCCGACCTTCCAGCGGCCTTGAGTGTCTTTATTCATAGGGGCTAGAGCCCGATGAGGACGCCATGGAGGCCAACACCCAATGGGTGAAAAACAAACCAAGCCATTCCAGCTAAGTTTCAATGGACTTCTCAAAGTCGATTTCCAGGGATCGCACGTCACTTCCGACGGTGGCCTGATTTTGGTTCGCGAACTGGACGAACGGCTCGGTCTCGGAGAACTGATTGACGAGCATCTCAGCGACTCCCGGCAAGGCACAAACAAGCAGTTCACGCTCGCTGATCTGTTGCGGCAGTCGGTTTACAGCCGACTCGCCGGCTACGAGGACCTCAACGACGCCGAGCGGGTTTCGATCGATCCGACGTTTCGGCTGATCGGTTCGCAGAAGATCTGGGATCGCGGTGCGGCCTTGACCTCGACGCTGCACGGCTTCGAGACGGAGATGCTGGCGAGCGAAGAGAACCTGCTGGGGCTGATGGCGCTGAACCGAGAGCTGGTCGGGCAAGCGGAAGCGTTCGACGACGCCGAGCGGGTCGTTCTGGACCTGGACTCCACCGAGAGTCCGGTCCATGGCCAACAGGAAGGCAGTGCCTACAACGGACACTTCGAGTCGGTCTGCTACCACCCGTTGCTTTTGTTCAACGGTCATGGTGATTGCCTCGCTGCCAAGCTGCGTCCAGGCACCGTGCACAGCGCCGAGGACTGGAATGAGCTCTTGTTGCCGGAGATCGAGCGCCAACAGGCTGCGGGCAAGCAGGTCGCCTTCCGGGGCGATGCGGCCTTTGCGAAGCCGGAAGTTTATGAGGCTTCGGAGGAACGCGGAGTACAGTACGCCATTCGCATTCCGGCCAACAAGAGCTTGGAGCTGGAGATCGAAGACATCCTGTTTCGCCCGCCGGGAAGGCCTTCCCGCAAGCCCGTGGTGCGCTACAAGAGTTTTCGCTATCAGGCGGAGAGTTGGTCGCAGGCGAGGCGGATCGTCGCTAAGGTCGAGCATCACCAGAGCGAGCTGTTCCCGCGCGTCGGATTCATCGTGACGAGCATGAGCTTGCCGAGCCGCTCGGTGGTGCGCTTCTACAACAAGCGCGGCACGGCGGAACAGTGGATCAAGGAAGGCAAGCAGGCGACGCACTGGACGCGATTGTCGTGCCATCGATTTCGGGCCAACGAAGTGCGGTTGCAACTGAGCGTGCTGGCCTACAACCTGGGCAATCTTTGGCGGCGGCTGGGGCTTCCGCAGCGAATCAAGAGTTGGTCGCTGACGAGCTTGCAACACAGGTTGATGAAGACCGGCGGTCGGCTGGTCAAGCACGCGCGGTATTACCCAGGATTTCCATTTTGGCCCTGGCACGGTCACAGGATACACCCCCGCTGCGCCGAATACCACGTCTTTTCGCGCTGAACCCTGCACATCACCTCCGCCGGTAGGCGCCAGGGCTCGTCCGTCCGCTCACAGACGTTGATTGAGCGGACTGAACGGCGCTCCGGCCGACACTGCTCCCTGCGAAACCTTTTTGGAGCCAAAAACTGTTGATCCTCGCCCGGGCAACGCTACCCACCCGGCACAGGCAGCGCCCAGATCCTATGCAGCATGTCACCGAACAGCCGCCGGTTCAGATGCCCCTCCGCCAGCAGCAACCAGTAGTAGCGAGCATGCTTGACCAGCCGACCGCCGGTCTTCATCAACCTGTGTTGCAAACTCGTTAGCGACCAGCTTTTGATTCGCTGCGGCAGCCCTAGCCGCCGCCACAGGTTGCCCAGGTTGTAGGCCAGCACGCTGAGTTGCAGCCGTACCTCGTTGGCTCGGAAGCGGTGACACGACAAGCGGGTCCAGTGCGTGGCCTGTTTGCCTTCTTTGATCCACTGCTCCGCCGTGCCGCGCTTGTTGTAGAACCGCACGACCGAGCGGCTCGGCAAGCTCATGCTCGTCACGACAAATCCGACGCGCGGGAATAGTTCGCCCTGGTGATGCTCGACCTTGGCGACAACTCGCCTTGCCTTCGACCAGCTCTCGGCCTGATAGCGAAAACTCTTGTAGCGCACTAGGGGCTTGGCGTTCGGCCTGCCCGGTGGCCGAAACAGGATGTCCTCGATCTCCAGCTCCAGGCTCTTGTTCGCCGGGATGCGAATCACGTAGTCCACGCCGCGCTCCTCCATCGCCTCGTAGATCTCGGGCTTGGCGAAGGCGGCGTCGGCGCGGAACGTCACCTGTTTGCCCTCCGCCTGTTGTCGTTCGATCTCCGGCAGTAGCAGCTCGTCCCAGTCCTCGGCGCTGTGCACGTTGCCGGGACGCAGCTTCGCGCCTAGGCAGTCGCCGTGCTGGTTGAACAGCAACAGCGGGTGATAGCAGAGGGACTCAAAATGGCCGTTGTAGGCACTGCCTTCCTGTTGGCCGTGGACGAGGCTCTCCGTGGAGTCCATGTCGAGCACCACGCGGTCTGAACCGTCGGGAGCTTCGGCTTGCGCGACCAGCTCCCGGTTCACTGCCATCAGCCCCAGCAAGTTCTCTTCGCTCGCCAGCATCTCCGTCTCGAAGCCATGCAGCGTCGAGGTCAAGGCTGCTCCGCGATCCCAGTTCCTCTTCGAGCCGATCAAGCGAAAGGTCGGATCGGCGGATACTCGAACGGCGTCATTGAGGTCCTCGTAGCCAGCGAGTCGGCTGTAGACCGACTGCCGCAGCAGATCGGCCAGCGCGAACTTCTTGTTCAAGCCTTGTCGCGAGTCGCTGATATGCTCGTCGATCAGCTGGCCGAGTCCGAGTCGTTCATCCAGTTCGCGAACGAGAATCAGACCGCCATCCGAGGTGACTCGCGATCCTTGGAAATCGACTTTGAGAAATCCATTGAACGTGAGCTGAAACGGCTTGTTTTCTTTTTCACCCATCGGGTGTTGACCTCCATGGCGTCCTTATCGGGCTCTAGCCCCTATCAATAAAGACGCTGAAGGTCGCTGGATGGTCTGAAGCTTATACATCAAATTGAAAATGCGGGATTACTGGCTCTTATTGGCGGAGGGACATCTGAACCGGCGGCTGTTCGGCGACATGCTGCACAAGATCTGGGCGCTGCCGCTGCCGAGTGGGTAGCATTGCCGGAGTGAGGATCAACAGCTTTTGGCTCCAAAAGGTTTCGCAAGGAGCAGTGTCGGCCGGAGCGCCGTTCAAGCCGCTCAATCAACGACTGTGAGCGGTCGAACCAGCTCTGGCGACTACCAGCAGAGGTGATGTGCAGGGTTCAGCGTGAAAGGACGTGCTGTTCGGAGCGGAGCGGGTGTATACTGTGGCCGTGCCAGGGCCAAAATGGAAATCCTGGCTTGGTACCCTGGAATCGGACGGATAAGAGGAGCGAAAGCCGCGCTCGGGAGAGTGCCAGATCGTTCCATAGAAAACCTCGCAGCGCTCGGGGCCGCACCGGTGAGGTGCATCGTTGACCATGAATCACGGCAGTTCCGGGACAGCGAACGATCGGGTCGGTGCAGAAGCGCTTTGGATTGGCCGCGGCCCCGGCCCAGAGGGCAGGGAAGCCGCAGGTCGCCGTCAGCATGGCGTTGCTCGACATCCTCGGCGAGGTCGGCAAGGCCCTGGTGTACGATGTTCCCGCCTGAGGCCGGAGCGACCCGCAACAAGGCGCGAGCACCAAGCGGCGAACCCGAGGCTTCGGCTGCGGGTTACTTGGGGCGTGTGGGAAATTCGACCGGTTCGTTCTTGAGACCGTAGATGCGGATGCCGCCCTCGCGGCGGGGCCGACGCGGGGCGCCGGTAGAAACCCTTGGCGTCGAGGGGCCGGCTAGGGCAACCGAGGGTCGGGAAGCCGTCGGGTCTGCCGAGGTCCCCGCCTGAGCCAGGGCGCTGCTCTGGGCAAGTTGCTTCTCGATGAGGGCCTCGGGGATTTGTAGCGAGGCTGACAAGGACGAGCCCCTTTGCGTCAACTGCAAGCTATCGAGCAGCGCTTTGGTATCCGCGTCGGTGTCGCCGGCCTTCATCAACGCCATCAGACCGTTCACCATATCGTAGAGCTGCTTGGCGTCCTGCGGGCTGTGCGACTCCAGCTCGATGGCGAAGTCAATGTTGCGGCCCAGAGTGATACCCAGGCCGAAGCCGTTGACCTTCTGCGCCGCGCCCGGGGGCATCATGCCGCCCGCGGACATGCCTCCACCCATGGAATTTCCGAAGGGTCCGTTCGCCGCTAGCCAAATATGGTGGTGGCCCAAACTCTGAACGGCGTTTTGCAGCGCTGGGCTGAAGACCGACTCCGTTTCCATGGCGCTGCGGTCGATCGCGCCCCGCACGTCCTCCAGCTTGCCAAGGGCGGCGTAGCTGGAATCGAGGAAGGTGACGTAGCCCGGTTCGCCCGTGTCCTTGGACTGGAATCGCAGGATCTCCCTCTCGCGGTACTCCTGCGGTTCGCAACCGTTGGTGCAGACCAGGTTCATGAAGGCGTTCCCGCCGAATGAGCCGCGTGCCGCCACCAGCAGATTCTTGGGCTCGCTGTTCGGTTGGCCGGGATCGGTGCGGCCCGACACCACGATTTCCGCCAGGTTGCTGAGCGGGTTGGGGCCGAGCATATCGAAGAGTTGCTCAACTTCGGGCTTCGAGCGGCGCGCCTCGGCGAGTGCCGTTGCGACCTGTGGCGACGAGGCGAGTTGGGACACGTCGATGCCCATGACGAAGTTCACGTCGGGACGGGCCAGATTCAGCAGTGCCGGATCGGCCGCCATCGCGCAAACGGCTGACGTTACAAACAGGCATACGATGCGGGCAGTCGCGGTCATGGGTCGTTCTCCCTGGTCCATGCTATGGTCCTTCCTAGAGTGGGTCCATCCTAGGATACGGTGGCTCGGCTGACGGATGATATCCGTCAAAGACCTTATGGCGGTGGGCCGACGCCGCAAGCGGCCGGCGCGCAGGCCGCCAAGCATCGTATCGGCCGGTTCAGGGCCGCGCTCCTGATAAAATCGAGAGAGAGTCAAAGCTGCCGGATCTCCAAAATCTCTCTCGGCCGCCGCGTAGAGCGGTTTTGACTACAGGAAGGAACCAAGTCTAGCTGTGGATATTCAAGCGACCCAACTGCGTCCGGGCATGCTCATCAAGTTTGACGGGAAGCTGTTTGCCGTTTTCAGCGTCTCGCACCGCACCCCGGGCAACAAGCGCGGCTTCGTCCAGGCGAAGATACGCAACCAGCACTCAAAGGCGATGATCGAGCACAAGTTCTCCTCCGAAGACATGGTGGAGAAGGTGGCGCTCGACGAACAGGAGATGGAGTATCTGTACGAAGATGGCGGCCTTTACTACTTAATGAACACCGAGACCTACGAGCAGGTGTCTCTGACGAAGGAGGACCTCGGCGACCAGATTTCTTATCTACTGCCGAACGGCGTGGTGAAGGTGCAGTTCTACGAGGGAGCCCCGTTCAACGTGGTCCTGCCGCAAACGATGGACTTGACGGTGGCCGAGACGGAGCCTGCCATCAAAGGAGCCACGGTCACCAACGTGACCAAGCCCGCCAAGATGGAGACCGGGCTGGTGGTGCAGGTTCCGCCCTTCATCAAAGAGGGCGAAAAGCTCCGGGTCAACACAGCGGACGGCGCTTACGTGAGCCGGGCCTAACTGTGGCTAGGTATGGCGAAAGTCGCGACAAGGAAAGTGTGAGTGCGTGCGGAGGTCGGCCCCGGCATACTCCGAGCAATCTCAGAAATTCAGGAAAGTTCTAGCGCTGAAGAAGGTGCTGACGCATCCAACCAATAGCAGGAGGGCGGCGACCCCCTGCTCCCAGAGCCGGTTACGATGGGCGGCGATCATGTGCCGGCGAGAACTCGTCAGGTACCACACGCCTAGAACCAGCAGCGGTACGAGTATGACCTGAGCCGCGTTCACCAGCAGGCTCAGGAGGACGAAGTCAAGGTCGGCGCGAATCAGCCAAGCCAGCGGCGAGAGAGTGGCCCAGGCGACGATCCATCGGTACCAGGGGTGATCGGTGTAGGCTCGCGAGGCCAAATCGGGCGTGTCCGGCCGCCAATTCTGAGAGGCGTCAATAGCGAGTTGGGCGAACGATCGGCTGATGCCGATGATCGTACTGACAATCGTGCTCAGGATGCCCAGGTAAAAAAGCTGCTTCCCGGTGGAGCCTAACTGGACAGCGAGTGTTGACGCGAGGCTATCGAGGTCGGTGATCTCGCCGCCGCTTCGAAAAGTGGTTTCCGCGCCGACAATCCAGACCGAGAGATCGAGAACGATCAGTACTACCGCGCTGAACAGGATGTCATACTGCTGGATGCGGCGATGTTCAGGGCCGGTCCAGCCTTTCTCGCGAGCGAAGTAGGGGTAGATGAAATTCGGCAGCCCCCCACCGATCGCGCCAATCAATGACAACAGGACCAATTCGGCGTCGAATTGCCCGGAAATCTCAGGCACAGCAAATCCAAACACGCCGGCGGCAAGCTCGGCCGGGGACGGGCGGCTGACGAGGGCGAGGCCGACGAACAGGCACGCGAGGACCGCAGTGGTGGCCATGAAAACTCGCTCCATGGACCGATAGCGGGCTCCTGTTGCGAACCAGAAGCACAGAATTGCGATGGCAACGGCCCAGACCGAGGGGCGAGCCATGCCCAGCAACCGTGCGGCGGCGTCCCCGCCACCCACAAGCAAATAGACGCCAAAGGCGTGGGACAGGGCCATGGCCGCAACAAAGAGCAGCGGCGCGACAAGCCTGTGGATGCGAGACAGGCCGGCGATGACAGTCTCACCGTGAACGTTACACAACTGGTACTTGGCGATGAGAGAAACAAACAAACACCGTACCAGAATGCAAATGGAAAACGCCCACATCAGGGCGTAACCGTAGTTCCCGCCGGCAGTAGCTGCAGCGACGACGTCGCCGGCGGAAAGCCAGGTAAGAACCGTAACGATGCCGGGGCCGAAGGACTTCAAGTAACCGACGAATGTAGGTTGGCGGGGTGGGGGCACGGCGAAGTCTCAAATGAATCAATCAGTCGACGATGGCTTCGGCGTGACTGGTCTCGCCCGGGGTGTGGTTTCTACGAGGCTGCACCTATGGCTTCGTAGCATGGTTTACGGTGGCGCAGCATTTCAGATACGAGTTGCTGTAACTCTTCTGCAACTTCCAGCGCCTGGTGGGCGTCGGGGCCACGATGGTCGCCCAGATCGGATTCCGGTCCGAGCAAGTACACCTTGGCTTCGGCCTCGGGAGCCATGCGGATGACGTCGCGACGGACCGATTCCGTTACGCAATAGATGGAGTCGGCCCGATGGATCGACGAGGGAGTCAGCTGTTGCGCAGTGTGATGACTGAGCGGCACACCAAGCTTCTCAAGGGCCCGCGCACCGTTCGTGTCGAGTGGATCGCCGGGCTTCGCGCTGACGCCGGCGCTCAAAACGGTTACGCCTTGCTGCTCCAGTCGCCCGGGATCAATCGCGAGGATGCGAGCGATTTCCGAGCGGCAGACGGCCTGGGCCACGGGCGAGCGAAAGGTGTTGCCGTCGCACACAAATAAATAAGTCCCCCGGAGACGCACCAAGGGGGAAACTTTGGGCTGCCTATCAAATATGTGGTGCAGCGGTGACAACGAGAGGATCGCCACGATGACGAGCACTGCCCCGACCAACTGCATTGGACTTGGTAGGGCGAGCCCGACGAGGAAGCTCAGAGCGAAGGATGCCACCACGCCCGACAGCAGGCTGGAACAGCGGTTAAGAGGAATGCAAAAAGTGTTCTCCCGGCGATCGAGATAGATCATCGTGCCGCAGACGCCAAGGCAGGCGTAGAGGATTCCAACGATCAAAGCAGGCGCGGCAGCCTCACCGCTGAGCAAAGCGACGAACCCGCTGCGGAGCTGCAACATGCCGTCGGTGGCGCCCCACAGTGCAAAGACAGCAGGAACGAGAACCAGTGTCGGCATGGCAACCAACTGCTCTTCGACAAAGTAGCGATACGTCACTTCTTTCTTGGAAGACTTTGCGGTCCGCGTCATGCACGGGAGCCGCACGAGATAGCCCGTCAGATACGCCGCGACGTTCAAAGCCGCGGCGATGCTCATCGTGTAGTTGCCGATGTCTGAGAATGCGATTGCCAAGGCCGTTAGACTCAGGCCAAGCGCCAGCCAGGAAAACCAGCGGACGCGCCGGCGAAACAGCGTGTCGACGATCGGGGCGATCAACAGCACGCCGCCCCGCAGGAGGAGCAAAGCAAACAGGATCGAGATTCCCTCGAAGGTATAGGCGAGCGTGGTCGTCCCGATGATCAAGGCGAAACCGAGGCCGGAAAGCGCCGTGCTCCGCCTCGGGACCGGCACGCTGACACCAAACAACGACCGGCGGTCCGGGTATTTCCACCAGCCCTTCAGTGTGATGAACAGTACCATCGCCAGCACCACCGGAATAATGGTGGCGGGTAGTAGCTCCAGGCCCGAGAGTTTAGGCATGCCTGGTATAGCGCCGTTGGCGATGGCCTTAACAAGCGCGCTATATGGAATGTAGAAACCAAAATAGCCAAGCGCAAACCACCAGATCCCTAAACTAAACTGACGTTTATGAGCCATGATATCCGTCACTAAGTTTAGATTGACCCGATCTTGTCTTCCTAGCTTTTGGAGCTTCCGCCCGCCCCCGCGCGAAAGAAGGCTGCGTCGAACGTTTCTCCGAGGAGCGACCGTCCGATGTTCGCCAAAATGTGATCGCGATTGTCATGCCGCAAATAGAAGGAGAGGTCGCGGTCGATTCTTTCGAGAGGGCCGGGCCGATTCAAGCAACGTGCGCCGCAGGCCAGGATGCAGTGTCTGACGGTTTCGTCGGCAAGCAGTTCGATGCTGTACCGCGCCCGCGCTCCCGCAAGCTTGGCCTCGTCATGGCGTCCGCTTTCCCAAAATCCGGCAACCCTTTTCAACCAAAGGTGGCCGGCTTCGATGTTGAGTGACATCTGCCCGATGTGCTGTTGCACAAAGGGATCAGAGGTCTTCTTCTGCGTTGTCAGGTAGTCAAGCCCGAACTCGTATGCGCCCTCGGCCGCCCCCAAGAAGCTTGACGCGTAGTGTGGCGTGAAGCAGCTTTGCCAGCCGCCCCGGTGGTATTCACCCGGTTGACCGATCGCATTCTCTTTGGGGATGAACGTCTGGTCGAAACGGGCGAGGTGACTGACTGTTGCGCGCATGCCGATAGGATCCCACCAAGAATTGTCGAAACTGACACTCGGATCGTCCAGGTCACAGGCCAAGAGGAGCAATCCTTCCGGACTACCGTCGGCATGTCTGGCACCACCGGGACCCTCGGTGTTGACCAGAAGAATGGCCCACTCAGCAGCGCCCGCGCTCGTTGCAAAGACTTTGGAGCCGTCTATGACATAACCGCCGTCGACCCGCTTGACAACGGTGCCGGGTCGGGTCTTCTGTTGCGGTGTGCGGGCTTGCGGCTCGCCGCTCAAGGCGACCCACTTTTCCGAGCGGCTGGTGACCCCGTCGAACCAGCGTGCCTTTTGTGCGTCCGTAGCGAGCCCGGCTAGAAGGACCAGCGAATTAATCCCGCATTTTCAATTTGATGTTTGACATCCCGACCTTCCAGCGGCCTTGAGCGTCTTTATTCATAGGGGCTAGAGCCCGATGAGGACGCCATGGAGGCCAACACCCAATGGGTGAAAAACAAACCAAGCCATTCCAGCTAAGTTTCAATGGACTTCTCAAAGTCGATTTCCAGGGATCGCACGTCACTTCCGACGGTGGCCTGATTTTGGTTCGCGAACTGGACGAACGGCTCGGTCTCGGAGAACTGATTGACGAGCATCTCAGCGACTCCCGGCAAGGCACAAACAAGCAGTTCACGCTCGCTGATCTGTTGCGGCAGTCGGTTTACAGCCGACTCGCCGGTTACGAGGACCTCAACGACGCCGAGCGGGTTTCGATCGATCCGACGTTTCGGCTGATCGGTTCGCAGAAGATCTGGGATCGCGGTGCGGCCTTGACCTCGACGCTGCACGGCTTCGAGACGGAGATGCTGGCGAGCGAAGAGAACCTGCTGGGGCTGATGGCGCTGAACCGAGAGCTGGTCGGGCAAGCGGAAGCGTTCGACGACGCCGAGCGGGTCGTTCTGGACCTGGACTCCACCGAGAGTCCGGTCCATGGCCAACAGGAAGGCAGTGCCTACAACGGACACTTCGAGTCGGTCTGCTACCACCCGTTGCTTTTGTTCAACGGTCATGGTGATTGCCTCGCTGCCAAGCTGCGTCCAGGCAACGTGCACAGCGCCGAGGACTGGGATGAGCTCTTGTTGCCGGAGATCGAGCGCCAACAGGTTGCGGGCAAGCAGGTCGCCTTCCGGGGCGATGCGGCCTTTGCGAAGCCGGAAGTTTATGAGGCTTCGGAGGAACGCGGAGTACAGTACGCCATTCGCATTCCGGCCAACAAGAGCTTGGAGCTGGAGATCGAAGACATCCTGTTTCGCCCGCCGGGAAGGCCTTCCCGCAAGCCCTTGGTGCGCTACAAGAGTTTTCGCTATCAGGCGGAGAGTTGGTCGCAGGCGAGGCGGATCGTCGCTAAGGTCGAGCATCACCAGGGCGAGCTGTTCCCGCGCGTCGGATTCATCGTGACGAGCATGAGCTTGCCGAGCCGCTCGGTGGTGCGCTTCTACAACAAGCGCGGCACGGCGGAACAGTGGATCAAGGAAGGCAAGCAGGCGACGCACTGGACGCGATTGTCGTGCCATCGATTTCGGGCCAACGAAGTGCGGTTGCAACTGAGCGTGCTGGCCTACAACCTGGGCAATCTTTGGCGGCGGCTGGGGCTTCCGCAGCGAATCAAGAGTTGGTCGCTGACGAGCTTGCAACACAGGTTGATGAAGACCGGCGGTCGGCTGGTCAAGCACGCGCGGTATTACTGGCTCTTATTGGCGGAGGGACATCTGAACCGGCGGCTGTTCGGCGACATGCTGCACAAGATCTGGGCGCTGCCGCTGCCGAGTGGGTAGCATTGCCGGAGTGAGGATCAACAGCTTTTGGCTCCAAAAGGTTTCGCAAGGAGCAGTGTCGGCCGGAGCGCCGTTCAAGCCGCTCAATCAACGACTGTGAGCGGTCGAACCAGCTCTGGCGACTACCAGCAGAGGTGATGTGCAGGGTTCAGCGTGAAAGGACGTGCTGTTCGGAGCGGAGCGGGTGTATACTGTGGCCGTGCCAGGGCCAAAATGGAAATCCTGGTTAATATGACCTTCCCAGCACCGCGCCAATGATAGATCCGCCTTGGCGAGTTCCTTGGTCATCATCCACAACGTGAAGGTATCGTCGAAATACGGCCCCAAGCCTAATCCTCCGTACTCGCGAGGGATGGAAGCGCCGAACAGTCCGGCTTTGAAGAGGTCCACAAAGTCTTCCGCCGGAAAAGCAGCGTCCCGGTCGTAGGCGGCCGCACGCGGTGCGAACCTCTCACGGGCCAGCGTGGCCACACGCGCTACCAGTTCCTCCTTCTCTTTGTCCAGGCCGAGATCAAACATTGAATTGGAACGACCGCGTTTTGTTGGGGTCATCGACTATGGGGCGGCTGACACCAAGACTCCTTCCCTCGATTGGGCTTCCAGCCACTTGGCAGCGAGCTTCCGATCCATTTCTAATCCTGTCATTCCGCGGAACTGTTTCACGGCATGCTGGACCATCACCTCACGGCCGCTAACTGCTTTGCCCCCGTTCGACCGGACCGCAACTACCAGGGGAGACAGTTGCTGACCGCAAGCCAAGTCGACAATCACCGCGTCGGCGCGTAGGCGGTCGAGAGGGAATGGGCAGCCCTGACCGTCACGGCCCACTGGTGTCGCGTTGACGACAATGGAATAGGAGCCGGGATCAAACTCCGACAACGGTACGAAGGGAAGCCCAAGCCGGGTCGAGGCCCACTGTCCGCGGCTGAGGGTTCGATTCACGAGCGTCACGTTTGCCCCCGAAACCTTCATCGCAGCGGCAATAGACCGTCCTGATCCGCCGCAGCCGACAACGGCCACGTCCACGGCCGTGATGGAAACGCCAGCGTGCTCCAAAGATAGCAAGGCGCCCTCTGGATCGCTCGTGTCCGCACTCCAGCCGCCATGATCTCGTCGAACCAGGAAGTTAGAGGAGCGGGCGAACTCGGCCATTGGTGTGGTAGCCGCCGCCCGTTCGGAAGCAGCTTCCTTTAGGGGAGAAACGATTGTTAACCCTTTCAGTGGCCATCCTAAAGCACGCAGGCGGTCTCCGTTGAGGAATTCAGGTGCGAAGTCGTCATAACTCTCGGCGTAGAAAGGAACACAGATCGCCGAACGACCGAAATAGCGGTGGGCGGAGTTCTGTATTCGGGGAGCCTGGTATCCACTTGACTCAGGTGACCCCAACATCTTGTAGTTGGGCTCACAGCGTCTTAGCGTCCCAATCGGCGACGATCGAGCGGTACGGCGTCGGCTCCACCGCCATGGCCTGCTGCACAAGGCGGTAGAAGAGCTTGCCCCGACTGCGTGATCTGCGCCGATTGAAGCGGAACACGAACTCGTCGAGATAGTAGTCCAGATGCTCGTGGCTGACCGCCCCCTGATGCGTGCCCAGCATCCAGCGCTTGAGTAGCGAGATCGCCAAGTGCACCCTCGGCAGTAGCTGCGAGGCCTGCTCGCGGCGGTTGTTAATCGAGATGATACGACGCTGGTAGTCCTTCTTCTTGAGCGGATCGTAGCCCGACCAGTTGTCGGTAACAACCACGCTGCCCGGCTCGACCGACTCCTCGACGAAGGGCATCAAACTGGCCGCCGAGGCGTTCTGAACGCGCTGCATGCGGATGCGCCCCAGCCCGGTGCCTCTCTCTTCCGCGGCGACTGCAATCAACGCTTTACGCTCGGTCTGCCGGCCGATTACCCCTTCTTCTTCAGCGCCCCAGTAGGTCTCATCGACCTCGACGAGGCCCGTCAATCGCTCCCGCCCCGGGCGCACCATCGCTCGCCTCAGCTTGTGCATCCAAGGCCAGGCGGTTTGGTAACTGCCCAGTCCCAGAACGCGCTGTAGACCCAGGGCGCTGGCCCCATTCTTCTGCGTGGTGATGGTCCACATCGCCCGGAACCACAGCCGCAGCGGCTTGCGTGTGTCTTGAAAGATCGTGCCGGCGGTGACGGAGGTTTGCCGCCCGCAGCGAGCGCATTCGAACCACACTTTGCGCACCGGCCAAGCGCGCTCATGCCCACACCTTGGACAGCGGAAACCCTCTGGCCAGCGCAAGGCGAACAGATAGTCGCGGCAAGCCTCCTCGCTCGCAAAGTGAGACTCGAATTCGAGTTGGTCGCGCGGGTAATCTTCCACCAGGCCCTACACTACATCTTGGGGTCACCTGAGTCAAGTGGATACCCAGCTTCGGGGAAATAAAGACTGGAGGGCGGACTTGCCGACGATGCCGAATAATTCGCTTATCGAACCGATATTTGGAAATCCATAGTCGGTCATGAGCCGATGCACGCTCGGCTCACCACAGGCGGTCGCCGATTCGTGAACCGAGGCGAAAACCAGCGGCGCACCAATCTGAGGAGCCAATAGCCTCGTCCAGAAGCCCAACGGCCCCTGGGCGTAAGCGGTGACATCGGTGCGCTGTATGGAGGACAGAAACTCCAGAGCCACAAGCTCGTCGCCGTTTCGTGACGGTTCCGTGACGAATACGTAGTACTTCGCAGGTATAGCCTCCAGCCGCTGAAAACGTTCGTAGAGAACACGCCAATCTCGCGCCGGGCCGCACCAACGGATGATTCGCCGCGAAGGGGGTATCGAGTCGAGGACCTCGTCAACGAGATCCGTTTCTGCGTCGAGTTCAGTGAGATCGTACTGCACCGCCGCGGTCAACAGCTTCTCAATTCGCTGACGGGATGTTGTGGTATGGGTATCGGTTCCGAGGCTAAAGATAGTGTGTCCCTGGAAACGAGAATTCAGGTCAGAGCTGACCCTGGCTGGAAGCCGGTCTGCACAGATACGAAGGTAATCAACAGTGCCCTCGATAGCTACCAGTTCCTGCTGCGTCAGCGGTTGGGTAACACTCCCGACCAAGATTGCGTGGGCCATGTGCAGGCTCGTAAACTATCGCAAGAAGCCGCTGACACAGGTCAAGTACCGGCCGAAATCTGCCCTCGGCTGAGCAGGTTCCGCCTTGAGCAGTCTACTTCTGCGCTGTGTTCTGACGATTATAACTGGTTTTTAGCTTCGCTGCCGGAGCCGCCACGAGCTGGCGGCTCTGATGTAATTCCACGGCTGAACCGTGCGAAAGGGGCCCGTTGGATAACTAGGTGATTTGTCTATGAACTCTGCCGAGAATCCTTGTTGCTTCTGCGGAGCTACGCCCGTTCTTGTTGCAGGTTGAACAACCAGCTTGACGTAAACTCGGAGGGAAGTGACTGGCGGGGATTTGGCGAACGTTGTGGGTTGCTCCAGTCGATCGGTTTGATGTCGTTTCGCGGCAAGTCACGTGACTTTGGCAAGGGGACACTTCTGCTGCCCTGCCGCAGGGGACATTTCTATTGTTTCTTGACGAGACGAAACACCACCGTTGCGAGGTCATCCGCGTCGAGCTAGAATCGGGCCAACTGTTGGATTCGCGGCAAGAAGGTAAAATGGAGGTTTCGGGGGCTGTTGGCTCGCGGGGGGGATTTGATGGGGCGCAAGAAAACAGGGCCACCCGCGCGTGCGGGGGGTTCTACAGCAGCATCGGGTGATGGTGGAGCCGTCGTGGCACCCCGGCGGTCCGGCTGGATACTGAGTCCGTTGTGGGACAGCCTGCTCTTTATCGGCGCGCCGGCAGTCGTCATTGCGGTCTTCCTCCCTCTGCGAGGTTTCATCAGTTCCGAGCAGATCGCCATCCTCTCCCTCGCCTTCTTCACGTTCGGACACCATTTCCCGACGTTCTTGCGCTCCTATGGTGACGTCGAGCTGTTCGAGCGTTTCAAGACGCGCTTTCTGTTGGCACCCCCTCTGCTGTTCGTCGCTGCGTTGTGGTTCAGCTCGCGCGACCTGCATGGGCTGTTGCTGTTCGTGGCCGCGTGGGACATCTGGCACGTCTTGATGCAGCATTACGGCTTCATGCGGATCTATGATTCGAAGGCGGGCGGAGTCCGTAAGCTGACCTCGAACCTCGACTGGACGTTCGCGATCTCCTGGTACATCACGTTGATCGCGATCAGCCCTCACTACTCGCACAATATGTTGAGCCGCGCCTACCAAAGCGGGTTGCCGCTGCTCTCAGCCGAGCTCGTCGACGGCTTACGTACGGGCTTAATCGGACTCACGGCTCTGCTCACGCTCGCGTATGTCGGCTATCACTTGAACCTGTGGCGCACCGGAAAGCCGGTAAGCCTTAAGAAGCTCGTGCTGATGGGTATCTTCCTCGCCGCCACCTACTACCTGTACGTAGGCACTGACGACTTCCTCGTCGGGTTCACCGTTTGGTCGGCATTTCACTGTATTCAGTACTACGGGATCGTTTGGGCGTTCAATCGCAATCGCGTCGCTCGCAAGAGCCCGCTCACGTCGTTCGTGCGCTTCCTGTTTCGTCCGAGTTGGGGCTTGGTCATTCTCTATACGGCACTGATCTTTGGGTACGGAAGTATCAACCTCGTCCCGAACTTCCTCGAGAACGAGGCGCTGCGGCAGACCTTGATGGCGCTCATCTTCACCTCCAACGCCTTGCATTACTACTACGACGGCTTCATTTGGAAAGTGAGAGAGCAGGGGACGCGCGAGTATCTCGACATCACAGGGGTCGAACCCGGCACGACCGGCCTCGCCGCGGCCTCCGCCTCGATGAAGAAGGCGATCCGCAAGCTCCAGCCAAGCCGCAAGGGGCTCGTTCAGGCCGCCTACCTTGCGGCGATTGTCGTTGTGCTGGCGACGCTCGAGCTCACACGCTCTCCGACCGAGTTGGCGATGGCGCAGTCGCTCGCCGCGGCATCGCCCGATGTCGGAACGGCTCACTACAACCTGGGCAATGCGCTGTGGAAAGAAGGCAAGCTCGACGACGCGATTGCCGAGTACGACCAGGCGGCGAAGCTGATCCCAGACTCGTCGAAGGTCTACAACAATCGCGGGGCAGTGTTGGCGCAGAAAGGGGATCTCGAAGGCGCGATCGAGAACTACGAGCGGGCGATGGTATTGCGTACTGCTGATTCCAGGGCCGCGGAGACCACCTCCCGCTCGCCGTTGTTGCCCGGGAGCGTGCACAGCACCGAGGCCAGTTTGCCTCTGCTCGAAACGAATCTCGGCGATGCGCTCGCCAAGAGCGGACGGTCGGAGGAAGCGCTCACACACTACCGGGCAGCTTTGGCACTCGAACCGTGGTCAGCCAAGATTCAGGCCAACATCGGTGCAACCCTGGCCGACTTGGGCCGCTACGACGAGGGCATCCGCGAGTTGGAAAAGGCGGTGGCTCTCGACGCCGATTACTCCACCGCGCGCATCAATCTGGGCTCGCTCCTCGCCCACACGGGACGTACCGACGAGGCGAGGCGGCACTATCAGCGGGCGCTGCAAAGCGGCGATCCACGCGCCAGGCAGGCCGCCCAGGCGGCGCTTCAGCAAATGGGTCCGGGCCAATGATCGGACCAATCGCCCTTGTGCGGCAGCGCGGTCGAGGTTGCGATGCGGCGTAATCTGTGGCACCGCTCCGCAACCGTCGCTGCGCTCGGTGCCTTCCTGCTCGCCCTGGGAACCTACACCAGCCAAGAACCGCTCGCCGCTGCGGAGAACCACCGCTGGGAATTCCTGGTCACGAACCTCGACGTCTTTCCCGGGACCGAGAAGCTCTTCGATCCTGATGACGAGTTGTTCTGGCGCCTGCGGCCGAACCTTCGCGGCGTGAAGGCGTCCGAGCGGCTGCCAGGAGCCGTGTACCCTTTTTCCGTCTCGACGGACAGTGACCGCCGCCGCCGAACACCGAAAGTGAAATCCCCCGACAAGACCGTATTGTTCTTGGGCGACTCGTGCACCTTCGGCATTCCCGTCGACGACGACGAGTCGTTGCCGTGGCGCGTGCAGCAGCGACTCACGAAGAGCCACGCTATGAAGATCCGCGCGATCAACGCCGCAGTTCCGGGCTACTCGGCCTTTCAGGGGCGGCTGGTGCTCGAACAGTGGAAAGAGAAGCCCGCTCCCGACACGGTTGTGATCACCTTTTGGCCGAACGGCCGCAATATCTGGGACCACCTTAGCGACGCCGAACACAAGGAGCTGCTGGCCGCCGAAAGGGAAGGGGAGTTCAGCCGCCATCGGCTGACGCGTCTGCTACGGAGAGTCACGCCGGGAAGGCGTCCGCGCCTCAACGACGAGGAGTTCGACGACGAGATCCGCGCCATGGTCGAGTGGTGCCGCTTGCGTGGCGCGATTCCGATCGTGCAGGTCTGGCCGCATCAGAGCCAGGCGTTGGAAGACCGGCAGATCGAGCGACAACAGGCCCTGCGGCGTGTTGGCAAGGAACTGGGAGTCACTATCGTAGATCTGGTGCCGCGGTTTCGATCACAGCCCGTCCTCTTTGTCGACAGCATCCATCTGACGAAACAGGGCTATGCGCGGGCGTCCGAAACGCTGGCGCCCATCTTGGCGAAAGTGCTCGGAGCTGAAACGGCGGCGAGCGCCGAGTGAGCATGAGACAGATGCGCCCCCGGCCCAGTCTTGTGCGACGTCTTGGACGGCGAGCCACGTTGCTCCAGCTCGCCGTCCCGCTCATCGCGTTTGTCCTGCCGGCGTAAGAGAACGGCTACGTGGATTCAGTAGCCTGTGCATCGTGTCACGGACGCATCTACGAGGAGTTTTCTAAGACGCCGATGGGCCGCTCGTTCTTTCTGCCCGGCGCCCGCGACGTCAAGGAAGATTGGACTGACAACAACACTTTCTACCACGATCCCTCGAAGCGCCATTACGAGATGGTCCAGCGCGACGGAGGCTTCTTTATCCGGCGGTATCAGCTCGACGACAACGGGCGGCAGATCCATCTGATTGAGAAGCAGATCACGCACGTGATGGGTTCGGGCGAGCGCGCCTTCAGCTACATTCATCGGTCCGACGACGGACGCATGGTCGAGCTGCCGGTGAGTTGGTACTCACAAGAGCAACACTGGGCGATGGCACCCGGCTACGACCGGCCCAACCACAAGGGTTTTTCTCGCGCGATCACCAACAAGTGCATGTTCTGCCACAACGGCTATCCGTTCGAGACGCCGAACGCGGACCGCCCGGGGTGGGACCACGATCCCCGCTTCCCAGGCCGCTTGCCGCTCGGCATCGACTGCCAGCGCTGCCACGGGCCCGGGTCACAGCATGTGAGCGAGGCCCAAGAAGCGACCTCGTTGGTCAAGATCCGAGCGTCGATTCTGAACCCCACGGACCTCAGCCACGAGCGGCAGCTTGAAGTCTGCATGCAGTGCCATCTGGAAACACCTTTTCGGTCTCCGCAGTCGTATCTGCGTTTTGGGCGGACGTTCTACCGCTTCCGGCCGGGGGAGGCGCTGGGGGACCACGTCGTGCACTTCGACTACGAGCCCGGCACCGGTCATGAGGACGGATTCGACATCGTCAGCGCCGCCTATCGATTGCGAAAGTCCGAGTGTTTCCAGCAGAGCAACGGAGAGTTGCTTTGCACGACTTGCCACGACCCGCACCGCTCCGTCCCTGACGATGACATCTCGGCCCACTACCGCGAGCGGTGCTTCACCTGCCATTCAACCGATGACGCCAAGGCCCATCCGATGGAAGCGGCCCGGTTCCGCGAGTCGAACTGCGTCGAATGTCACATGCCGCCGCGCCGCACCGATGACGTCGTCCACGTCGCCATGACCGACCACCGGATCCAACGCGTCAAGCCGAAGCACGATCTGCTTGCCCCCAAACGAGAGCTGCGTGACGAGGAGCACGACTACGAGAGCCTCCCCGTTCTCTACTTCCCGAAGGGCCAACTCGACCGGGCTGTTCGTGATGTCTTTCTTGGTAGCTGGGTATCCACTTGACTCAGGTGACCCCAAGATGTAGTGTAGGGCCTGGTGGAGGATTACCCGCGCGACCAACTCGAATTCGAGTCTCACTTTGCGAGCGAGGAGGCTTGCCGCGACTATCTGTTCGCCTTGCGCTGGCCAGAGGGTTTCCGCTGTCCAAGGTGTGGGCATGAGCGCGCTTGGCCGGTGCGCAAAGTGTGGTTCGAATGCGCTCGCTGCGGGCGGCAAACCTCCGTCACCGCCGGCACGATCTTTCAAGACACACGCAAGCCGCTGCGGCTGTGGTTCCGGGCGATGTGGACCATCACCACGCAGAAGAATGGGGCCAGCGCCCTGGGCCTACAGCGCGTTCTGGGACTGGGCAGTTACCAAACCGCCTGGCCTTGGATGCACAAGCTGAGGCGAGCGATGGTGCGCCCGGGGCGGGAGCGATTGACGGGCCTCGTCGAGGTCGATGAGACCTACTGGGGCGCTGAAGAAGAAGGGGTAATCGGCCGGCAGACCGAGCGTAAAGCGTTGATTGCAGTCGCCGCGGAAGAGAGAGGCACCGGGCTGGGGCGCATCCGCATGCAGCGCGTTCAGAACGCCTCGGCGGCCAGTTTGATGCCCTTCGTCGAGGAGTCGGTCGAGCCGGGCAGCGTGGTTGTTACCGACAACTGGTCGGGCTACGATCCGCTCAAGAAGAAGGACTACCAGCGTCGTATCATCTCGATTAACAACCGCCGCGAGCAGGCCTCGCAGCTACTGCCGAGGGTGCACTTGGCGATCTCGCTACTCAAGCGCTGGATGCTGGGCACGCATCAGGGGGCGGTCAGCCACGAGCATCTGGACTACTATCTCGACGAGTTCGTGTTCCGCTTCAATCGGCGCAGATCACGCAGTCGGGGCAAGCTCTTCTACCGCCTTGTGCAGCAGGCCATGGCGGTGGAGCCGACGCCGTACCGCTCGATCGTCGCCGATTGGGACGCTAAGACGCTGTGAGCCCAACTACAAGATGTTGGGGTCACCTGAGTCAAGTGGATACCAGGCACGAAGAATACACCGAAGACCTGCTAACAGCCGCGGGGCGTGGGCTGGCACGCCGCTTTGAAAAACAGTCTAGATCACAGACACAGATCTCTATCCAGAGTCGCTCGCACGACCGGCCGCCTCTCATCGACGCCGGTAAACCCGCATTTTCAATTTGATGTATAAGCTTCAGACCATCCAGCGACCTTCAGCGTCTTTATTGATAGGGGCTAGAGCCCGATAAGGACACCATGGAGGTCAACACCCGATGGGTGAAAAAGAAAACAAGCCGTTTCAGCTCACGTTCAATGGATTTCTCAAAGTCGATTTCCAAGGATCGCGAGTCACCTCGGATGGCGGTCTGATTCTCGTTCGCGAACTGGATGAACGACTCGGACTCGGCCAGCTGATCGACGAGCATATCAGCGACTCGCGACAAGGCTTGAACAAGAAGTTCGCGCTGGCCGATCTGCTGCGGCAGTCGGTCTACAGCCGACTCGCTGGCTACGAGGACCTCAATGACGCCGTTCGAGTATCCGCCGATCCGACCTTTCGCTTGATCGGCTCGAAGAGGAACTGGGATCGCGGAGCAGCCTTGACCTCGACGCTGCATGGCTTCGAGACGGAGATGCTGGCGAGCGAAGAGAACTTGCTGGGGCTGATGGCAGTGAACCGGGAGCTGGTCGCGCAAGCCGAAGCTCCCGACGGTTCAGACCGCGTGGTGCTCGACATGGACTCCACGGAGAGCCCCGTCCACGGCCAACAGGAAGGCAGTGCCTACAACGGCCATTTTGAGTCCCTCTGCTATCACCCGCTGTTGCTGTTCAACCAGCACGGCGACTGCCTAGGCGCGAAGCTGCGTCCCGGCAACGTGCACAGCGCCGAGGACTGGGACGAGCTGCTACTGCCGGAGATCGAACGACAACAGGCGGAGGGCAAACAGGTGACGTTCCGCGCCGACGCCGCCTTCGCCAAGCCCGAGATCTACGAGGCGATGGAGGAGCGCGGCGTGGACTACGTGATTCGCATCCCGGCGAACAAGAGCCTGGAGCTGGAGATCGAGGACATCCTGTTTCGGCCACCGGGCAGGCCGAACGCCAAGCCCCTAGTGCGCTACAAGAGTTTTCGCTATCAGGCCGAGAGCTGGTCGAAGGCAAGGCGAGTTGTCGCCAAGGTCGAGCATCACCAGGGCGAACTATTCCCGCGCGTCGGATTTGTCGTGACGAGCATGAGCTTGCCGAGCCGCTCGGTCGTGCGGTTCTACAACAAGCGCGGCACGGCGGAGCAGTGGATCAAAGAAGGCAAACAGGCCACGCACTGGACCCGCTTGTCGTGTCACCGCTTCCGAGCCAACGAGGTACGGCTGCAACTCAGCGTGCTGGCCTACAACCTGGGCAACCTGTGGCGGCGGCTAGGGCTGCCGCAGCGAATCAAAAGCTGGTCGCTAACGAGTTTGCAACACAGGTTGATGAAGACCGGCGGTCGGCTGGTCAAGCATGCTCGCTACTACTGGTTGCTGCTGGCGGAGGGGCATCTGAACCGGCGGCTGTTCGGTGACATGCTGCATAGGATCTAGGCGCTGCCTGTGCCGGGTGGGTAGCGTTGCCCGGGCGAGGATCAACAGTTTTTGGCTCCAAAAAGGTTTCGCAGGGAGCAGTGTCGGCCGGAGCGCCGTTCAGTCCGCTCAATCAACGTCTGTGAGCGGACGGACGAGCCCTGGCGCCTACCGGCGGAGGTGATGTGCAGGGTTCAGCGCGAAAAGACGTGGTATTCGGCGCAGCGGGGGTGTATCCTGTGACCGTGCCAGGGCCAAAATGGAAATCCTGGGTAAATAGTCCGGCAGGGATCACTGGGTTTCAGCTCACATGCCGGGACCCCGTTCCGGCCGTGGCGAATCGTTGAAGCTGGGTATCCACTTGACTCAGGTGACCCCAAGATGTAGTGTAGGGCCTGGTGGAGGATTACCCGCGCGACCAACTCGAATTCGAGTCTCACTTTGCGAGCGAGGAGGCTTGCCGCGACTATCTGTTCGCCTTGCGCTGGCCAGAGGGTTTCCGCTGTCCAAGGTGTGGGCATGAGCGCGCTTGGCCGGTGCGCAAAGTGTGGTTCGAATGCGCTCGCTGCGGGCGGCAAACCTCCGTCACCGCCGGCACGATCTTTCAAGACACACGCAAGCCGCTGCGGCTGTGGTTCCGGGCGATGTGGACCATCACCACGCAGAAGAATGGGGCCAGCGCCCTGGGTCTACAGCGCGTTCTGGGACTGGGCAGTTACCAAACCGCCTGGCCTTGGATGCACAAGCTGAGGCGAGCGATGGTGCGCCCGGGGCGGGAGCGATTGACGGGCCTCGTCGAGGTCGATGAGACCTACTGGGGCGCTGAAGAAGAAGGGGTAATCGGCCGGCA
The DNA here is from genome assembly GCA_965261065.1 of Bryobacterales bacterium. Classification (GTDB taxonomy): domain Bacteria; phylum Acidobacteriota; class Terriglobia; order Bryobacterales; family UBA6623; genus JAKZVK01. Next base: position 4,530,274 of record OZ253444.1, read on the forward strand.
GACCGAGCGTAAAGCGTTGATTGCAGTCGCCGCGGAAGAGAGAGGCACCGGGCTTGGGAGCATCCGCATGCAGCGCGTTCAGAACGCCTCGGCGGCCAGTTTGATGCCCTTCGTCGAGGAGTCGGTCGAGCCGGGCAGCGTGGTTGTTACCGACAACTGGTCGGGCTACGATCCGCTCAAGAAGAAGGACTACCAGCGTCGTATCATCTCGATTAACAACCGCCGCGAGCAGGCCTCGCAGCTACTGCCGAGGGTGCACTTGGCGATCTCGCTACTCAAGCGCTGGATGCTGGGCACGCATCAGGGGGCGGTCAGCCACGAGCATCTGGACTACTATCTCGACGAGTTCGTGTTCCGCTTCAATCGGCGCAGATCACGCAGTCGGGGCAAGCTCTTCTACCGTCTTGTGCAGCAGGCCATGGCGGTGGAGCCGACGCCGTACCGCTCGATCGTCGCCGATTGGGACGCTAAGACGCTGTGAGCCCAACTACAAGATGTTGGGGTCACCTGAGTCAAGTGGATACCCGGCTCGTTGAAATCGCAACCCAACACCTCCTTCGTCCTCAACTGACTCTCCCAGAAGCCGGTGCTTCAAGTCACATGCGGTGCCGAGTCAACTTCTTATTCCGCAATTCAGAACCCAGTCAGTCTTCGATAGAGTGACTGGTTCCGGTTTATGCGAGCCGGCCTGTGCTACTGCTGGCCCGCCGTCTGCTGATCTGCTGACGCCGGCTCGTCTGCTGACGCCGGCTCGTCGTAGGCGTACGGAGCGCTGCCATTCGTATACCCCTCACTCACATCCTCCTCGTAATAGCGCGCCATGTTCTTAAGCAAAGTACGGCGTCTGGCAGCCTCAGCAGGATCCAATGGCGGCACATCGTTAATCTTCTTCATGTACTCCACGATCGCCCAACGGTCATCCTCGCTCAGAAGTGGTCCAATGACACCGTCCTTCACGGGACCACCCGGTTTGTGGCTGAATTCGTGACCAGCATTCGAGTTGCCTGCTTTGTTTGTGTCGAATTTGAAACCCCGCCTGAACCGGGTGGAGACGAAACCCAGGTTGACTGGGTCAAACTCGAGGTTGCCTACCCAGAACGATTCACTCCGATCCCCAACGGGGCTCAGCAACTCGTACATATTCGGTACGGAGTGGTTATGCAAGTGGGGGGCTGCGACCCAGTATCCTGCCATTGGCCTTGCCGGATACGCAAGAGGTGCCCGGAATTTGTTTGACCGAAACCCTTCCATGATGCGTCGTCCGTACTCGACATTAGGAAAGACACCGTCGGTTACCCACTGTTCCATCGCGGCTTGATTTCTTTCAAACCACCAGTCCATTACGTTAGTAGTTATGAACGTGAGCCCCGTGCCAATCCCAAATCCGAGGTTTTCTTTCGTCGGGTCGGCGAGATCGCTACCCTTGAAAGCCTCCCGCAACGTGCCCGTCCCAGGCGATAACGTGCCTACCCTGGCATTGAAACCTTTTGCATCGTTTGGATCCGTCCCGATCACATCAAGCCTGTAAAGCGTAAGCTGCCAAAGTGGCGGCGCTTCCGTACAAGTTTCGTCCCTTGTCGGATCACAGGTGTACGTAGACTTCTCGCGCACCGGCGAGTGGCAACGCGCACAGTATCCCTCCTGTCTCTCGATCCGTTCTTGGTTACACTCCGGCTCACCGTCCCCGCCACAATAGATTTCCTCTTTTGGCCCACGAGGATTGTCCCAAATGGCCTCCTCGTAGAGGTACTTACCCCTCTTAGCCAACTCGTCATCGACCGCTCCAAGAATCCCTCCAGGCCAGCGTGGGTGCCCTAGGACCGAAAGCAAAGTTTCCATCCAAAACAGATCGAACATGGGATGAGTCGAGCGGTACAGTTTCGCCGGATCTTTATTAAGAACGTCGACGATCACGTTCACACCCCAGGATTCGGTGACGTTCCTACCCAGCGGCTGACGAATGGCAGTGGTGGATTGCACCCAGTCGTAGTCGTGTGTGTACCAGAGTGGCGGAAAGCTAACCGGCCCCACGCTCTGACGGACGTTCTGATCCCAATCGAACTGAGCGAACTGCCCATTGCCCCCCCGACCTAGAGCGTCCGTCCGTCCCGGGCCCTCAGTCGTGGGATAGGTTCGTTCAAGTGTCGTTCTGAGCGCGTCCGTTATCAGCGGCCACTTGAGATACTCGCCTATCTGCTTCCTGAGCTCCTCCCGCGTCGCCCGGGTATTTGGCCTTCCCTCCCGTGCCAACACCTTTTCCGCAAACCGACGAAACTTGGTAGGTGCCGCGAAGGTAATTCCAAGTGTAGCTGTCATATTCGTACTGAACTGACTGAAGTTCCACATCGCGGGCATTCCGTCGATTCGGATTCCCAGTCCGTTGTACGTGATCTGTCCTGTGTGACAGGCCGCACAGGAAAAACTCAGCCACTCCTTATGGCCTAGTCCCAGATCCAGCAAGTCCTCCGGCACCGTCGCTTTGGCTAAACCGACCGGTAAGAGATTCGGATTGTATTTCGGTCTCGGGTCAGGGATCAACTGATATCTTGTAATGTTCTCTTCGTTGCGAAACAGTTGTCTATTCTCAAATACTTCTAGTGTAGGCGGCATCTCCAGAGCCAAGAACCAGCTATACGGAATGATCAGCGTACCTTGGTCCGTCTGGTAATACCGCTCCCGTTGATCCTCTGTCCAACCCTGATCCAACCAGGTGACATCGTATACTGTCACCGGCTCCAGCAGCTTACCGTAGAACAAGTACGTGACCAAACCACCGCCGATCAATACCAATAATACAGCATAGCGGAGCCACTTGATTCTCCAGATCGCCATAGGAGCGACGAAGAGCGCCGATAAGAACGCTCGGAACACTAGATAGATCCATTTTAACAATCCCATCTTCTGCCTCCTGGTCTTCCCAATCAGCCTACCTGTGCCTCGCCTATAGGATTTTCACTCCCTTGAGAGGTGGGTGCTTGAATTTCAGACGATGGTCGCAAGAATCGGAAGTGACACTCTCCGTCAAACAGATATTCTCAAGACGCTGGTAATTTCGGCCGCCTGTCGAGAGCTCCCCGCCCGCAGCGAAGACGTCAAAAATCAGCTCTTGATCGTGGTAGTTCTCGACCCTCAGTTCGTCGCGGAAGTCGGCCCTGTCAACCTGTCCCGAGCCCCCCCACCCCTTGACCATCATCCACTTCGGCGAGGTTACTCCGTCGGCCTCGGTGCGGCCATACTCCGCCAGCGGATAAACCGGACGGAAAACAGGGTTCCAGTTGGCACGGATGAACGTCGCGAACGTCGCGGTTATAAGCCAGAAGAGCTTCAACACGTCCCGATTGAAACCCAGTGGCGGCTCATTCGAAAGCTCTACACCGGTAAAGTACTTCGCCTGTGTACCCGCTAGTACATCGATTGTGAAAAAATCAACGGTCCGAACACGCTCGTCGGGATCTAAGGTCGGGAAAATCTTGCCGGCAAAGGCGAACCCCCGGAAGTCATCTTGCAGGGTCTTGTAGAGAAGCACTGAACAACGGGCTATCACAAGCGCTTCCGTACCCTGCTTGAAGAGCCCTGTATACGGGGATGGTTCCGTCATGCTCCACTTGCCGGTCAAGGCGATGCCCGACGGATGAACCAGGCGCTGAAAGTGATCGACGATGTCACGCTCGTCGATCAATGTCCTGCGACAGGCCGTTAGGAGCGCGTTCTTGAGGCCGCTGTAGAAGCTGCCCAAGGTGATCTCGTACGAGGGAAGCGTGTCATAGGGGTCACTAAAGACCTGATCTCGGACTTCTCGAAAAGTAGATCCGTTGTATCCGTTTGCTTCCGCATTCATATCCATATCGCGAGCCTCCCGACCGCGGCTAGGCTACCGCGCTCGTACTTTGTTGTTCTACCTGGAACACGTGTCTGGTAAAGTCGTTCAGAAACATTCCTTCCGGATCCATCTTCTGGCGGATTTGATTGAATCTGTCCCAGTTGTTGCCGTAGACCGATCTGAAGTCGAGGTTGGGATTGTATGTCTTACCCCAGTGAGGCCGGCCACCCAACGATAACCAGTGCGACTCGACTTCGTCGTAATACTCTTTGGACGGAGTCCCGATATAGGTGACCGCTTCGAACATGCAGGTGTGCAGGTTATCCACCGCCGGCGCCATGAATCCTGAGCTGCTCCCTAGAAAGCGGCAGTGCAAAATGAAATTTTGCACGAACTGATGGCCTCTTTTATACTCGAATGGCCAAGGCGACGTGCAGGAGTCCTTCGGTCTGGCGTACTCACACACTTTGGAAGTTACGATATTCCAGGCGCTCCTAAAGTTAGAGAAGTCTTCGCCGTTGTCAATCGCGTACGACAGGTCATAAAGACGTTTTGGAAAATAGTTTTGGTAGTGGTAGACGTCGGGCGTTGGGGCGATCATGGTTTGATTTGGGGTGGCCGCCATCAGGGTCTTTTGAAGAATCGGCGTCAACAAAGGGAAGTTCGTTGCCGTCTTGAGAATAAGGTCAGAGGTTACCCCTAGTACCCTTTGTTTGAGATCCTCAAAGCGTCCCGGTGCGTTTACGTTTGCAGTCTCGTATGGTACGCGGTCCCAAGTCTTTACCCACACCGTGTCGTTAAACGGATACCAGAAGTACTCCAGGTAGTCGTGGGCCTCGAAAAGATACTGCACCTGACTCAACGCCTCTGCAACGGTTACTTTACCCGTATCCGTGGCAACGAGCTTGAACGCGGGCTCACATTGGAAGGTTACGGTGATGATGATCCCGAGAGTTCCCAGATTGACTTGAGCTGCTCGGAGCAGGTCGGGATCGTCTTCGCCGATCTCGACTAACCGACCCTCATAGTTCAGCAAGGTCATGCCAACGACGGAGTCCGACATGGTGCCGCTGTGCTTGCCACAACCGTGGCAACTTAAGGCTACAGCGCCCGCGACGGTGATGAAGTTGGGCGCCGTTTGAGTGACGAGGCTAAGGCGGTGCCGGCGCAGAACCACATCAAGTTCCTTGAGGGTCATGCCCGCCTCAGCCGTGACCCGGTTGCTGCCATCGTTGTGGGCGCAAGCTCGATTTAGGTACGGTGTTCTGACGATAATCTGGTCTGCGTTCGTGACCACGGGACTGCCCGAAAAGGAACCCGAATACGAATCGTCACGGCCTCCGCCGGAGACACGAATGGTCTTGTGTTCCCTCCGGGCCCGCTCAACCACCGCTCGCAGTTCGTCGACCGTATTTGCCGTACAAACCTCGGCAATGCACTTATCCAGGATTTCCATTTTGGCCCTGGCACGGCCACAGTATACACCCGCTCCGCTCCGAACAGCACGTCCTTTCACGCTGAACCCTGCACATCACCTCTGCTGGTAGTCGCCAGAGCTGGTTCGACCGCTCACAGTCGTTGATTGAGCGGCTTGAACGGCGCTCCGGCCGACACTGCTCCTTGCGAAACCTTTTGGAGCCAAAAGCTGTTGATCCTCACTCCGGCAATGCTACCCACTCGGCAGCGGCAGCGCCCAGATCTTGTGCAGCATGTCGCCGAACAGCCGCCGATTCAGATGTCCCTCCGCCAATAAGAGCCAGTAATACCGCGCGTGCTTGACCAGCCGACCGCCGGTCTTCATCAACCTGTGTTGCAAGCTCGTCAGCGACCAACTCTTGATTCGCTGCGGAAGCCCCAGCCGCCGCCAAAGATTGCCCAGGTTGTAGGCCAGCACGCTCAGTTGCAACCGCACTTCGTTGGCCCGAAATCGATGGCACGACAATCGCGTCCAGTGCGTCGCCTGCTTGCCTTCCTTGATCCACTGTTCCGCCGTGCCGCGCTTGTTGTAGAAGCGCACCACCGAGCGGCTCGGCAAGCTCATGCTCGTCACGATGAATCCGACGCGCGGGAACAGCTCGCCCTGGTGATGCTCGACCTTAGCGACGATCCGCCTCGCCTGCGACCAACTCTCCGCCTGATAGCGAAAACTCTTGTAGCGCACCAAGGGCTTGCGGGAAGGCCTTCCCGGCGGGCGAAACAGGATGTCTTCGATCTCCAGCTCCAAACTCTTGTTGGCCGGAATGCGAATGGCGTACTGTACTCCGCGTTCCTCCGAAGCCTCATAAACTTCCGGCTTCGCAAAGGCCGCATCGCCCCGGAAGGCGACCTGCTTGCCCGCAGCCTGTTGGCGCTCGATCTCCGGCAACAAGAGCTCATCCCAGTCCTCGGCGCTGTGCACGTTGCCTGGACGCAGCTTGGCAGCGAGGCAATCACCATGACCGTTGAACAAAAGCAACGGGTGGTAGCAGACCGACTCGAAGTGTCCGTTGTAGGCACTGCCTTCCTGTTGGCCATGGACCGGACTCTCGGTGGAGTCCAGGTCCAGAACGACCCGCTCGGCGTCGTCGAACGCTTCCGCTTGCCCGACCAGCTCTCGGTTCAGCGCCATCAGCCCCAGCAGGTTCTCTTCGCTCGCCAGCATCTCCGTCTCGAAGCCGTGCAGCGTCGAGGTCAAGGCCGCACCGCGATCCCAGATCTTCTGCGAACCGATCAGCCGAAACGTCGGATCGATCGAAACCCGCTCGGCGTCGTTGAGGTCCTCGTAGCCGGCGAGTCGGCTGTAAACCGACTGCCGCAACAGATCAGCGAGCGTGAACTGCTTGTTTGTGCCTTGCCGGGAGTCGCTGAGATGCTCGTCAATCAGTTCTCCGAGACCGAGCCGTTCGTCCAGTTCGCGAACCAAAATCAGGCCACCGTCGGAAGTGACGTGCGATCCCTGGAAATCGACTTTGAGAAGTCCATTGAAACTTAGCTGGAATGGCTTGGTTTGTTTTTCACCCATTGGGTGTTGGCCTCCATGGCGTCCTCATCGGGCGCTAGTCCCTATGAATAAAGACGCTCAAGGCCGCTGGAAGGTCGGGATGTCAAACATCAAATTGAAAATGCGGGGTCATTCATCAGTCACCTCAAAAAAGCCGCGGGAAGGCAAGATTCCTGATATCGAACAACCGTAAGGAACATATTGTCGACACGCGTAGCGTCTATCACTACTGCACTCGAGAAGTCAGCGCCCGAACAATTCCAGAAACGCTGAGAAGTTTTTGCCGGCCTCCAGCGCGGAGAACGTCCTCGACTGGGCGGTCAAACTGCACACTCCAGCGCGGAAAGCTCCAGACACTCAGGTTGCGTCGGCCGGCCGCCTTTAGAAACGCCTCCTTGACACTCCACAGAAACGTATACGCCACCTCCTTACCGATAGCGGCACCGGCCTCCATACGGGCCGACCAGGCCTGCTCATCCGGCGAGAATGTTTGTGAGTAGAACTCTGGCCGGCGGTGCTCGATCCGCTCCAGATTCAGCCCTACTCGGTCACGGCTGATGCATGAGGCCGTGAGTGGTCCAGAATGCGAGGACGATGCCGAGACCGAGGAAAGCACCCTGCCGGCCCGGAAGAGATTGGGAGCGGCGCGCATCCTAGCGTTACCGGAAAGTAATTCAACGGACGTCCACTCGGAGTTTCTGGCAGCTTCAAGCTGGTCGTGACATACCCGCCGCAACTCATGCGAATCCGGACAAGCAAGCAGGTATTTCGTAAGGACTCGGCTGGCGATCGTTCTTGCCCTTCGCATCGAATGGGGATAAGAGGCCACTTCGTTCCGCTCCCGTCGGGAGAGAGCGGACATCCATTCGCCGAGCCGAACCTCTCGGCGATCGAGCATTGCGACTGAGTACAAACTCGCCAATTTAATTAACCTTGATGTCTCCGAAGTTGCGGCAAACGCCGCCTTCCACACGCAGCAGCACACGGCCACTTGCGTCGTAGGCTTCGATGGGGCCCACGTGGAGTTGGTCGCCCTCGGGCCGCGGATTGGACCCGCGGAAGGTGACTGGGCCACGCAGCACGCCGGTACTGAAATCCGTGTAGTCAAGAAAACCTTCATCGCGTCGCAGCGTTCCGGGACGTACACGGCCAAGTTCCCATTCTCGTTGACGCGTACAGTACCGAAGCGCCAAAAGGCGTCGACCATGATGATGTTGGGAATTAAATAGTCAAAGTTCGATCCGTAGCTGGCGTCACCGCGAAGCTTATAGTCTGCACGTCGCGTCTTGTCATCTACCAAGATTTTCCCGATCGCCTTGAAGCCTCCATTCAGCCGAACGGGAGAGCTCTCCATCACGTAGGGGTCCTCGAGCCTTACAGCAGGCGTTCCATTCGCACTGAAATTGAAAACCTCGGTTGACTCCCGAACCGTCGGCGCCATGCGGACATAGATTTCGGTGTGCAAGAGGTCATTTTCCAAGACTCGACCGCTTTTATGGACGAAGTCCAAGACAATCCGTACTCGCACGACCGTTTCATCTTTGTCTCGCCCGGTAACATTCGAAATGGCCCGTACCTTCGTGAGGCGTCCCTCGTGCGCGCGGACGAATCGTAGGAAACGAGTTCTCTCAAACTGCACAATCTTGAGATCGGGCAGAAGCTGGTGGGCCGCGTCAGCAGCCATGACGATGATGAACGAGCCAGGCAGGGTCGGAATACCACGGACCACGTGCTCCCTCAAAAACGGCATTGTGTCGGGACTGACCGGCCATTCAACCATCCCGTCCTGCGGCACCCGGGTTTCTGGCACAGCTCCGGCAGGAATGGCAGCTTCGCTGAACTTGGGGCTGTAGAACTTCACCTCGCCGTCGGCGAGGAGAACATTAATTGCCGACGCGGGTGGTCCTGCCATCGCGTCAGCGAAAATCTGCTGTCCTTCTTCGCGGTTGATCCCACGCAGACGGCGGCTAGCGGCCAGCGCTGCGTACTCGGTACGCCGCGTCATACCGATTCCGGCCCAGCCGAGCCAAGCGAGGCTCGACCAGTAGGACTGTGGTTTCCTTAGATTCAATCGCTGCGCGAGGCGATTCATGGCTTCGTTGGCAGCACCGTAATCAGGTTGGCCGTCGTTGCCAAGGTAACTAAACGCCGACGTCAAGAGGTGGAACTTCACCGTCTCGTGAATCCCTCGCTCTAGGCAGGCCCGATACAAATGACCCAGGCTTGCCATTTTGGTCGTGACGACGCGTTGGAAGTCGGCTAGATCCTTGCGGGGCAGGAACTTCGAAACCTGTACACCAGCGCCGTGCATGACCATATCGAGGCGCCCATGACGCGCCAGTACATCGTCGGCCAGGTTGTTGATGGCGGCAGGGTCGTTGATGTCGCAGCGAATGTACTCGAACCTGCCGGGGAGCGACTTGCAGCGTTGGATGACACGGCAGAGTTCGTGGGAAGCCTGATACCGCTCGTACAGCTTCTTGAGCTCGGGGATCTTTTTCGACCGATCCGTCTTGAGCTGATCTCGATAGAACTGGGATTCATAGGCCGTGAACGCTTCTTCATCGAGTTCACGGAGGCTTGCAGGCACGAAATCAGGGTCGGTACGGCCAAGCGCTATGACGGTGCAACCGTAGGCTTGCAGCAGGTACTCGGCCAGCACAGCCGTGACCCCGCGGCCGCCGCCGGTCGCCAGAACAACGGAGTCCTTCTCGATCCAAGGCGTTCCGTTGCTGTGAAGCGGTTGACTTTGGGTCAAAGCAGTTCGCAACCGTCTACCCATTCGATAAGCGACTTCGGGCATGTCGTCGTTGGCCTCGATCTCGCTAACAGCTTGACCGAGGGCATTGACGAGCTGTGTCTCATCCGTTGCGAGCGCCTTGCAAGCTGCGTGAGGCTGTTCGCGGGCGAGTGATTTAATAAAGCCGCCGAATAGCCCGGTATAGGGATCGAGTTCATCGTCTCGGAGAGAGCCCAGACAGATCGTAGCGACCCCGCAGCGCCTCTCGGAGATTTCCTCGTATCGATGTCGGCAAATCCCGAACAGCAGGTCGAGTAAGGGGCGTGTGTCGGTGAATTCCGTAGTCAGAAGGTCGTCGTCGGCGGAGCGAGACAGTTCTTTGAGTGCGACGATCGTGTCGAACGTGATGTGGCCGAGCCGGCCTAGACTTTCGCGCAACGTGTCTTCCGTCGAAACGTCAACAACGTGGGCGCCGGGAATCTTGACCCCTTGTGGCGTGACGACAGCGAACGTCAAGTCCCGCAGCAAGGGGTCTTCCTTGAAGTAGTGCCAAGCATCGGGCTGGTCAGTCAGGAATAGGTATGAACGGCCCTTGACCGAATCACGAGCTTGTAGCTCGGGAGCCTCGACCAGCGTAGGCGTATAGTTTGTGATGGGCGTACCTTGGACGTAGGCGTGGCTGCCTAAGGACTCGTTCGAATGCTCGACCTTTCGCGCCGGCGCGAGTTTCGCGGTTCCGTTAGCCGGAACCATTGTCATCAAGGGCTTCCCGTTCCAAGTCAGCGTAGCCGCGTTCGATTTACGCGACACCTGCCAAATGGCGTCCAGGAGTTCGGAGGCTCCAGTGGCGCCCCGGGACGAGCCAGTGCCGGCGTTGAGAGCAACTTGCACCGCCTCAGGGGACGAGCCGTTGAACCGCAGGCGGGCCAAAATCGGTAGCTTGTGCTTTCTCGCCGTATCGGCCGTCGCGAGAGCTATTAACGTTGCCCCCTCGTGCGCTGAGTCGTCGTGCCCCGCCCAGGCGTTCACCCCAACCGCCAGCACGATGTCACAGTCACCCGCGCGAACGAATTTGACAGCGGCATCGAGCGCCTGAACCAGCGAGCCTTTGCCCCGATCCAGAGTGATGTTGGGGCCACGCCAGTTGAAAGTATGTGTAATACGGCTCGCGGCCACGTTCGGCATTAACCCTGGCAAGGTATAGGGGCCCGACGGGATCCCCCTCGCGGTAATAGCCGAGCGAAGCTTTTCGAGCCACTGTTCAGAGCCGCCGGCGGCCCGAACGATGCGGCTAAGCCGATCGAGAAAGATCCGCTCGCTTGCCCTGACGCCCCGCTCGGTCTTCGATTCGAGTCCGAGAGTGACACCAATCCGGAGGTCGCCGTCCAAGGCGGCGGCCGGTAGGCTATTCACCACCTTCTCTGTAACCATGACCGCCAGGAATTGGGTGGCGTCCATATTCTCAGCCACGTCCGGCAACACAAGTCTCTTCTTCGGCATGCGCAGGCTGCCGCGTTCGAACTGATGCTGGCTGCTCGGGAACAGGCCTTCCGCCCCCACGATGACGACCTCCGGAAGGGCGGGAGTCTTAGCTCGAAATCGCTCGGCTAGGGCTCGGTGATAGGGCTCGATGTATTCCTCAACGACGAAGTGCGCGTTGGTGCCCCCGAACCCAAATCCGTTAATACCGGCTCGCCGGGGGACCCCGGTAGAGTTTTCCGGCCAGGAAGTCTCCTCCAGAGGGATACTGAAACCAGAGCCGTCGAGGTTAATTTCCGGGTTCGGACTTGCATAGTTGAACTGTTTCGGAACCACACGGTGCTCAAGCGCCTTGCAGATCTTGATCACCGACGCCACACCGGACGTCCATCCCGTGTGACCGATCAGAGACTTGACGCTGCCTAGCAGGCGCGTCCGACCCTCGCATGGAGGCAATGCCTCACAAATTGCCTCGAACTCGACCGCGTCCCCTACTGGTGTCGCGGTGGCGTGTGCCTCGATGTACTGAACCGACGCCGGATCGAGGGATGCTTGAGCATACGCCCTCTTCAGAGCCATGATCTGCCCCTTCGACCGTGGGACGTTGATCGAAGGTGTCTTGCCATCGCTCGAGAATCCCTCCGCGCGGATCACCCCAAGAACCCGGTCGCCGTCGTCTATGGCGTCCGTGAGGCGCTTGAGCGCCAAGACGCCGGCCCCGTCGCCGAATACGACTCCATCCGCTTTCGCATCGAGCGGCCGGCTGGAGGTCGAGGTCAGTCCGCGAAACTGCGCGAAGAGGCTATTGTTGACGGGCCCCGGAGCGAAAACTCCTCCTGCATAGACGAGGTCCGCTTCGCCAGTACACAGAGCCCTCGCTCCCAGACCCAAGGAATAAAGCGAGGACGAGCAGGCGGCATCGACGATGTAGGTGCTGTCCGAGCCGACCCCCAAAAAGTTTTCCGCCACCGCTGCGCACAATGTGTGCTGAGTCAAAGATTCCGGCTTCCTGGACCCACCGGGCAGGGCTTGGGATAGTACCTCGGCGAAGGTCTTCTTTGCGGCCGCATCACCGTTCAATGTGCTCAGTGCCTCCGCAGCACTGGACTTGAGGTGAGCTTCGTCCAACTCAGCCCAGCCATCTGCCGTGGCCCCCAGGATGCATTGCAGGCGCGCGGGGTCGGTTTCGCTGGTTTCCGGACGATACGCCTGCGCCACAGCGAGGGCAAGGATCTTCTGTCCTTTGGTCAGGAGATCGAACTCTGGCTCGGTATATCGCTCGCGCAGCAGATCGGGATCGTAGGTGATCTTAGTGATACTGCCGTTGAGCAGAGTGTAGGTCTTGTCCGCGATGATCTGCGGCTCGCCCCCTTCGACACTGCCGGCAACAAAATCTTGACGCGCGTTCGGATCGATTTCCGTCAGGTCGACGATGCCGCTGACTCCCGCCCTGACGTTTTTCCAGAACGTCTCTGGGTCATCGGCCCCACCGGGCAAGACGCAGCCCATGTCGACGATCGCGATCGGCTCGTTTGCCGAGGGCTCGGGGTGGACCACAGGTCGGGGCTGGCTGTCCGCTGCGGGAGCAGGCTGCTCGGAAGTTGCGAAAGGTTGCCGCTCGACGACGCTATCTTTTGGCTGCTCACTGGAAATTTCGTCTTGGATAGCACTAAGACGTACATCGACCTCGTCGCTGGCTGGGAAGGTGGCCCATTCTCGGTGCGCCTTTTTGGACTTAAGAACCGTGCCAATGATCTTGGTCACGATGTCGCCCGCGCCGCATTCGAGGAAATGCGTATATCCCTCGCCGAAGAATCGCGACGCGGCGCCCTCAAAGTCCAATGGGGTCACGAGCTGCCTGGCCATTGCCGTGGCTAAGTCCATCCGGGAGTCGATCAGCCCGTGCTCGGTCCCGACGAAAACCGGGTAGCACGGCTTCTCGAAACGGTAGGCCATAAGGGCGATCTCGAAGGTTCGACTCGCCCCGGCAAGCAGTTTGGAATGGAATGGGTAGCGGCTCTTGAGTAAAGTTACCGATACCGCCTCGCGAGCGAGGCGATCACGCAGTTCCTCCAGCTCTTGTTCGGGGCCGGAGACCACTGTTTGCTTCGAGTGGTTCACCGCTGATACCGAAGAAGTTTTGGCGAACCCTTTAAGCACGGCCTCGACCTGCACGCGCGGCGCGGAGACGGCTGCCATCCGTCCCGAGTTGGCTGCCTCTCGCAAGCTCAAGACGCGCTGGCAGACGATCCTCGCTCCTTGTTCGAAGCTGTACACGCCGGCGACTGCGAAAGCGGCCATCTCGCCAAAGCTGTGCCCCAGCAACAGATCCGGCCGCAGGCCACGCTGAAGCCATAACTGCGCGGTAGCGTAGTTAGCAAGATAAATCCCCAACTGATCGAGATCGGGGTGCTCTGCGAGTAGGCCCTGCTGTCGGCCCGCATCGTCTGCGAAGACCACTGGTAAGAACGGAGCGCCCAGGACATCGCCGGCAGCTTCGTCGACGGAGTAGAAAAGCCGGCGTAAAGGCCGTTGCGACAGGTATAGGTTCCGCAGCAGTTGCGGGCTGAAGGAACCCTGACCCGGGAACGTGAACACCAGCTTGTGATGGAACTCTGACATCTCTTTCCGCTGTTCTTTTCCCGCCGCTAGATCGCGTATTCCCGTCCGTCACCGTCGATGATCCTTGGGTGACCGTGACTTAGATCCGCATTCGCCACCTTCGCGCCGAGCTCGCAGATCTCCGGAGACATGACTTGCTTCACGCCACTGCTGCCACCGTGGACCCGCCTCTCGAATGACGGGTCGACCAGCTTCTCGATCAGGCTGTAAGGATTGGACGGATCCAGATACTGCGCCAGCATCGGAGGCGCGGGTAGCAGGTCCTGGGTGTCCTTGTGAACCAGCACCAACCCTTGGTAACCGCACGAGACAGGTTGGCCGTCCGATCGAACCACTCGGAAACAAAGCCGCGCCGTGCTCCTGGAGGGCTCCTCATAGGTCAGCAGGACTGCGACTTTCTCTCCTAAATTCACAGGGGCGATGTTGAAGCTGTAGACCTCTCGCGTCAGCATGACGATGTCGGCAAGCTGATGGCGCCAGTCTTTGTCTCCGTTCGTCCTGCTTTCGAACAGCAAGGTCTCCCGCGCCATGTTTTGGAGCTTCAGGTTCGTCATGTGATGGTGCGAGCCATAGGCCATGGTGTCGTGAAACAAGATCCGGTACTGCATAGCGAAATAGGCCATGGCTTGCTCAGGAATCCGGTTCGCTGAGGCGATAGTATACGGACCACGCGTATGTCCAGGCGGTTGCCAGGAACACCAAAAGGTAAATAATGGCTGCTGGGTATCCACTTGACTCAGGTGACCCCAAGATGTAGTGTAGGGCCTGGTGGAGGATTACCCGCGCGACCAACTCGAATTCGAGTCTCACTTTGCGAGCGAGGAGGCTTGCCGCGACTATCTGTTCGCCTTGCGCTGGCCAGAGGGTTTCCGCTGTCCAAGGTGTGGGCATGAGCGCGCTTGGCCGGTGCGCAAAGTGTGGTTCGAATGCGCTCGCTGCGGGCGGCAAACCTCCGTCACCGCCGGCACGATCTTTCAAGACACACGCAAGCCGCTGCGGCTGTGGTTCCGGGCGATGTGGACCATCACCACGCAGAAGAATGGGGCCAGCGCCCTGGGTCTACAGCGCGTTCTGGGACTGGGCAGTTACCAAACCGCCTGGCCTTGGATGCACAAGCTGAGGCGAGCGATGGTGCGCCCGGGGCGGGAGCGATTGACGGGCCTCGTCGAGGTCGATGAGACCTACTGGGGCGCTGAAGAAGAAGGGGTAATCGGCCGGCAGACCGAGCGTAAAGCGTTGATTGCAGTCGCCGCGGAAGAGAGAGGCACCGGGCTGGGGCGCATCCGCATGCAGCGCGTTCAGAACGCCTCGGCGGCCAGTTTGATGCCCTTCGTCGAGGAGTCGGTCGAGCCGGGCAGCGTGGTTGTTACCGACAACTGGTCGGGCTACGATCCGCTCAAGAAGAAGGACTACCAGCGTCGTATCATCTCGATTAACAACCGCCGCGAGCAGGCCTCGCAGCTACTGCCGAGGGTGCACTTGGCGATCTCGCTACTCAAGCGCTGGATGCTGGGCACGCATCAGGGGGCGGTCAGCCACGAGCATCTGGACTACTATCTCGACGAGTTCGTGTTCCGCTTCAATCGGCGCAGATCACGCAGTCGGGGCAAGCTCTTCTACCGCCTTGTGCAGCAGGCCATGGCGGTGGAGCCGACGCCGTACCGCTCGATCGTCGCCGATTGGGACGCTAAGACGCTGTGAGCCCAACTACAAGATGTTGGGGTCACCTGAGTCAAGTGGATACCCAGCTAATGGCTATGGCTAAAATGGTGGGGTCGCTCCACAAATTATTATCCCACTTCAAGTTATCCCACTTCAAGTTATCCCACTTCAAGTTATCCCACCTCAAGTCATCCCACGTCATGGACCGTGTCAGCTCTCTGGCGGCAACCGCACCGGCACAGACAATTGTGGTCGCCGTCATAACGATGGCCCAACGGACGAACATTCCGATCGCGAACAGAATCTTTTTTACCGCATCGAGGGGGTTGAACCAGGATTTCCATTTTGGCCCTGGCACGGCCACAGTATACACCCGCTCCGCTCCGAACAGCACGTCCTTTCACGCTGAACCCTGCACATCACCTCTGCTGGTAGTCGCCAGAGCTGGTTCGACCGCTCACAGTCGTTGATTGAGCGGCTTGAACGGCGCTCCGGCCGACACTGCTCCTTGCGAAACCTTTTGGAGCCAAAAGCTGTTGATCCTCACTCCGGCAATGCTACCCACTCGGCAGCGGCAGCGCCCAGATCTTGTGCAGCATGTCGCCGAACAGCCGCCGGTTCAGATGTCCCTTCGCCAATAAGAGCCAGTAATACCGCGCGTGCTTGACCAGCCGACCGCCGGTCTTCATCAACCTGTGTTGCAAGCTCGTCAGCGACCAACTCTTGATTCGCTGCGGAAGCCCCAGCCGCCGCCAAAGATTGCCCAGGTTGTAGGCCAGCACGCTCAGTTGCAACCGCACTTCGTTGGCCCGAAATCGATGGCACGACAATCGCGTCCAGTGCGTCGCCTGCTTGCCTTCCTTGATCCACTGTTCCGCCGTGCCGCGCTTGTTGTAGAAGCGCACCACCGAGCGGCTCGGCAAGCTCATGCTCGTCACGATGAATCCGACGCGCGGGAACAGCTCGCCCTGGTGATGCTCGACCTTAGCGACGATCCGCCTCGCCTGCGACCAATTCTCCGCCTGATAGCGAAAACTCTTGTAGCGCACCAAGGGCTTGCGGGAAGGCCTTCCCGGCGGGCGAAACAGGATGTCTTCGATCTCCAGCTCCAAGCTCTTGTTGGCCGGAATGCGAATGGCGTACTGTACTCCGCGTTCCTCCGAAGCCTCATAAACTTCCGGCTTCGCAAAGGCCGCATCGCCCCGGAAGGCGACCTGCTTGCCCGCAGCCTGTTGGCGCTCGATCTCCGGCAACAAGAGCTCATCCCAGTCCTCGGCGCTGTGCACGTTGCCTGGACGCAGCTTGGCAGCGAGGCAATCACCATGACCGTTGAACAAAAGCAACGGGTGGTAGCAGGCCGACTCGAAGTGTCCGTTGTAGGCACTGCCTTCCTGTTGGCCATGGACCGGACTCTCGGTGGAGTCCAGGTCCAGAACGACCCGCTCGGCGTCGTCGAACGCTTCCGCTTGCCCGACCAGCTCTCGGTTCAGCGCCATCAGCCCCAGCAGGTTCTCTTCGCTCGCCAGCATCTCCGTCTCGAAGCCGTGCAGCGTCGAGGTCAAGGCCGCACCGCGATCCCAGATCTTCTGCGAACCGATCAGCCGAAACGTCGGATCGATCGAAACCCGCTCGGCGTCGTTGAGGTCCTCGTAGCCGGCGAGTCGGCTGTAAACCGACTGCCGCAACAGATCAGCGAGCGTGAACTGCTTGTTTGTGCCTTGCCGGGAGTCGCTGAGATGCTCGTCAATCAGTTCTCCGAGACCGAGCCGTTCGTCCAGTTCGCGAACCAAAATCAGGCCACCGTCGGAAGTGACGTGCGATCCCTGGAAATCGACTTTGAGAAGTCCATTGAAACTTAGCTGGAATGGCTTGGTTTGTTTTTCACCCATTGGGTGTTGGCCTCCATGGCGTCCTCATCGGGCTCTAGCTCCTATGAATAAAGACGCTCAAGGCCGCTGGAAGGTCGGGATGTCAAACATCAAATTGAAAATGCGGGTTGAATAGAGGTTCGTCCAAAAACTTCTGAACCCGGTACAGTGCCGTGCGGCCCATATCGAGGACCCGCTGGAATGATAAATACCAGTGAAGATCGGGGCCACATAGCGCCTGACGGGCCACATCACCAATTAGCTGAGCCCGTACTCGGCGGGCCAGGGTTCGCTCGTACTTTTGAAACTCCCTAAAAACGTTGATGCGATTGTACAGTTTGACCGCGACGGTGTCGTAGAGCAGCGTCGCTCGGATCATCCGCAACATATTGGACGGCAGCGGAACGTCAAAGTCGTAACAAACGTCAAACAGGGAGATCCACAGTCGGTAGGACGTCCGATCACGCCAATCGGACTCCTTGCTGCGCAACCCGTAATAGCCGTCCCAATATAGCTTTGTAAGCTTCTCCCGAAATTCGTCTTTGGACAAACCTCGCAGTGGCTCCATTAACGCCATCACGCACTGAACCATCCCACGGATATCCTTCTGCGAATGGAATTGATGCATCTGCAACATCAGGTTGCGGTCACGCTTCGAAAACGTTCCGCAGGCACCGAAGTTTACGAACACCAACTCGTTGTTCGGCAGGATGAAAATATTGGACGGATGGGGATCACCGTGGAAGAAGATACCCTCGAAGAAAGCATGGAAGCTATATCGAATCAACCGCTTGGCGAGCCGCACCGGAGTAATGCCGAGACCCCGCCGGTAGTTTAGGTACTGCTCGTCTCCCATCTCGATCGCGCGGGTGACCTCTGTCATGGGAATCGCATCGACAAATTCCGAGACCATTACGCCCGCATTTTCAATTTGATGTATAAGCTTCAGACCATCCAGCGACCTTCAGCGTCTTTATTGATAGGGGCTAGAGCCCGATAAGGATGCCATGGAGGTCAACACCCGATGGGTGAAAAAGAAAACAAGCCGTTTCAGCTCACGTTCAATGGATTTCTCAAAGTCGATTTCCAAGGATCGCGAGTCACCTCGGATGGCGGTCTGATTCTCGTTCGCGAACTGGATGAACGACTCGGACTCGGGAAGCTGATCGACGAACATCTCAGCGACTCGCGACAAGGCTTGAACAAGAAGTTCCCGCTGGCCGATCTGCTGCGGCAGTCGGTCTACAGCCGACTCGCTGGCTACGAGGACCTCAATGACGCCGTTCGAGTATCCGCCGATCCGACCTTTCGCTTGATCGGCTCGAAGAGGAACTGGGATCGCGGAGCAGCCTTGACCTCGACGCTGCATGGCTTCGAGACGGAGATGCTGGCGAGCGAAGAGAACTTGCTGGGGCTGATGGCAGTGAACCGGGAGCTGGTCGCGCAAGCCGAAGCTCCCGACGGTTCAGACCGCGTGGTGCTCGACATGGACTCCACGGAGAGCCCCGTCCACGGCCAACAGGAAGGCAGTGCCTACAACGGCCATTTTGAGTCCCTCTGCTATCACCCGCTGTTGCTGTTCAACCAGCACGGCGACTGCCTAGGCGCGAAGCTGCGTCCCGGCAACGTGCACAGCGCCGAGGACTGGGACGAGCTGCTACTGCCGGAGATCGAACGACAACAGGCGGAGGGCAAACAGGTGACGTTCCGCGCCGACGCCGCCTTCGCCAAGCCCGAGATCTACGAGGCGATGGAGGAGCGCGGCGTGGACTACGTGATTCGCATCCCGGCGAACAAGAGCCTGGAGCTGGAGATCGAGGACATCCTGTTTCGGCCACCGGGCAGGCCGAACGCCAAGCCCCTAGTGCGCTACAAGAGTTTTCGCTATCAGGCCGAGAGCTGGTCGAAGGCAAGGCGAGTTGTCGCCAAGGTCGAGCATCACCAGGGCGAACTATTCCCGCGCGTCGGATTTGTCGTGACGAGCATGAGCTTGCCGAGCCGCTCGGTCGTGCGGTTCTACAACAAGCGCGGCACGGCGGAGCAGTGGATCAAAGAAGGCAAACAGGCCACGCACTGGACCCGCTTGTCGTGTCACCGCTTCCGAGCCAACGAGGTACGGCTGCAACTCAGCGTGCTGGCCTACAACCTGGGCAACCTGTGGCGGCGGCTAGGGCTGCCGCAGCGAATCAAAAGCTGGTCGCTAACGAGTTTGCAACACAGGTTGATGAAGACCGGCGGTCGGCTGGTCAAGCATGCTCGCTACTACTGGTTGCTGCTGGCGGAGGGGCATCTGAACCGGCGGCTGTTCGGTGACATGCTGCATAGGATCTGGGCGCTGCCTGTGCCGGGTGGGTAGCGTTGCCCGGGCGAGGATCAACAGTTTTTGGCTCCAAAAAGGTTTCGCAGGGAGCAGTGTCGGCCGGAGCGCCGTTCAGTCCGCTCAATCAACGTCTGTGAGCGGACGGACGAGCCCTGGCGCCTACCGGCGGAGGTGATGTGCAGGGTTCAGCGCGAAAAGACGTGGTATTCGGCGCAGCGGGGGTGTATCCTGTGACCGTGCCAGGGCCAAAATGGAAATCCTGGTTACGTCCTTGCCGCTTCATCGGTGAAATACCTTCGGGGCGGCTACGTGATAGCGTTTACGCTTGCGGTACTTCCGGCGGAAGAGTTCTTGATAACGTGCCTCCTTGGTGAAGTCCAGCTCGTCAGTGAGAATCTCTGCGAGTTGCTCCAGGAAGCTGCGAAAATATCCCCGCCGAAACCATGCCGAATTCTCGAGGATCCGGATGATTATCTTTAAGGCTCGTAAGTCTGCGCCGAAGAGTTCTTGAATCTTTGGCCGCCGAACCTTGATCACGACGTGTACGGGCCAGCGCTCGGACTCGTCATGCAGCCACGCCTCGTAGACGCACGCGACCGACCCGGAGCCAATAGGGATTTCATTGATCTCGCTGAAAACCTCTTCGAGCGACGTATCGTCGTACTTGAATTGCTTTTCGATCGCCACCCTCGTGTGCTTGAAGGCGAACGACTTGACCCTGTCAAGCAGTTCGCCAAGGGCTTCGCAGTATTCGGGCCTCAGGAGGTCCGACCTTTGTGAGAGCTGCTGGCCCACCTTGACGAAGACGCTCCCCAGAGCCTGAAATACGCGTTTTAAGTAATCCGCCCTCTGGAGGATACGAAGGCGGCGGGGGGAGATGTCATCCTCACGTGTTGCCCGTCGTACTCTTAACCCGCATTTTCAATTTGATGTTTGACATCCCGACCTTCCAGCGGCCTTGAGCGTCTTTATTCATAGGGGCTAGAGCCCGATGAGGACGCCATGGAGGCCAACACCCAATGGGTGAAAAACAAACCAAGCCATTCCAGCTAAGTTTCAATGGACTTCTCAAAGTCGATTTCCAGGGATCGCACGTCACTTCCGACGGTGGCCTGATTTTGGTTCGCGAACTGGACGAACGGCTCGGTCTCGGAGAACTGATTGACGAGCATCTCAGCGACTCCCGGCAAGGCACAAACAAGCAGTTCACGCTCGCTGATCTGTTGCGGCAGTCGGTTTACAGCCGACTCGCCGGCTACGAGGACCTCAACGACGCCGAGCGGGTTTCGATCGATCCGACGTTTCGGCTGATCGGTTCGCAGAAGATCTGGGATCGCGGTGCGGCCTTGACCTCGACGCTGCACGGCTTCGAGACGGAGATGCTGGCGAGCGAAGAGAACCTGCTGGGGCTGATGGCGCTGAACCGAGAGCTGGTCGGGCAAGCGGAAGCGTTCGACGACGCCGAGCGGGTCGTTCTGGACCTGGACTCCACCGAGAGTCCGGTCCATGGCCAACAGGAAGGCAGTGCCTACAACGGACACTTCGAGTCGGCCTGCTACCACCCGTTGCTTTTGTTCAACGGTCATGGTGATTGCCTCGCTGCCAAGCTGCGTCCAGGCAACGTGCACAGCGCCGAGGACTGGGATGAGCTCTTGTTGCCGGAGATCGAGCGCCAACAGGCTGCGGGCAAGCAGGTCGCCTTCCGGGGCGATGCGGCCTTTGCGAAGCCGGAAGTTTATGAGGCTTCGGAGGAACGCGGAGTACAGTACGCCATTCGCATTCCGGCCAACAAGAGCTTGGAGCTGGAGATCGAAGACATCCTGTTTCGCCCGCCGGGAAGGCCTTCCCGCAAGCCCTTGGTGCGCTACAAGAGTTTTCGCTATCAGGCGGAGAGTTGGTCGCAGGCGAGGCGGATCGTCGCTAAGGTCGAGCATCACCAGGGCGAGCTGTTCCCGCGCGTCGGATTCATCGTGACGAGCATGAGCTTGCCGAGCCGCTCGGTGGTGCGCTTCTACAACAAGCGCGGCACGGCGGAACAGTGGATCAAGGAAGGCAAGCAGGCGACGCACTGGACGCGATTGTCGTGCCATCGATTTCGGGCCAACGAAGTGCGGTTGCAACTGAGCGTGCTGGCCTACAACCTGGGCAATCTTTGGCGGCGGCTGGGGCTTCCGCAGCGAATCAAGAGTTGGTCGCTGACGAGCTTGCAACACAGGTTGATGAAGACCGGCGGTCGGCTGGTCAAGCACGCGCGGTATTACTGGCTCTTATTGGCGGAGGGACATCTGAACCGGCGGCTGTTCGGCGACATGCTGCACAAGATCTGGGCGCTGCCGCTGCCGAGTGGGTAGCATTGCCGGAGTGAGGATCAACAGCTTTTGGCTCCAAAAGGTTTCGCAAGGAGCAGTGTCGGCCGGAGCGCCGTTCAAGCCGCTCAATCAACGACTGTGAGCGGTCGAACCAGCTCTGGCGACTACCAGCAGAGGTGATGTGCAGGGTTCAGCGTGAAAGGACGTGCTGTTCGGAGCGGAGCGGGTGTATACTGTGGCCGTGCCAGGGCCAAAATGGAAATCCTGGCTTAAGTAGTTCGCCCGGCGCAGGATCGGCACGACGGACCTGCGAATGATGGCAAGGTCCACCGCGGCGCGGACAAGAAAGTAGAAAGCCACTCCGAGCGTTTGCAGCAATCGCCAAACGGTTCGGAAGATGTTGCCCTTCAGCGGCTTGGTGATCGACCACGGCCGCCGGCTGAGCCGGGGTTGTTCACCGGGCTGAGGCACTCGGCGCTGAAAGCGGCTCGACCACGGCGGAGAAGGACTAGATGCACCTGCTGGACGAGGCGGCACCGCCTTGAGTACCGTCGTAGTCTGTGGCACAGCCGCCATCATCAACTCTCCGGTCCAGCTTTCGTTAGCGAGAAGCAGCAGCTACGATGCGAAGGGGAACGGCAACGGTAATCTGGTCCGCCGGCGTTTGCGCTTCTTGCGGTAGAGAACCACCACCGGAGGAGCGTTCGGGCCGGCTGATTGCTTGGCCTGTTGGCAAGCTTGATCCACTTCGGGCATCTTTTTGCCCGTGCCCCGTTTGAGACGCTTCAGCTCTTTGGGCGAGATCGATCCTAAATCAAGTACAATCGGTGTGCTAATAAACCGTCTCCTTCAGAAAAAGACTCGCGACGTTGGCCGCCTTCAACACTCTGTGCCGCTACGCTTCGGGCCTGCGCAGCCGAGCGATACTGGCAATCTAGAAGCTAAACGTCGAGCGCACAACTAGGCGCTTCACGCCGCTAGTCGGCCCTCGTAGGGAAATAACCTGACCAGAAGGAAGGCGAACTCCCAATAGAGACAGCCCGTGGCCTTCCTGTCGCTGGTGGGCCTCCCCTGTGCAAGAAGCTGGCTAGTTGGCGAGCCACGTCCCGAAGGACCTCACTGCCCAGTGCACGCGGCCGGCTCAGCGTGGCCAAGGAAACGGGATCGAACGAACGGCGGTCCGGAGCACTTTCCGCGTACGTTTCGAGTTCACTGCCCGCGCTACGTCCTTGATAGCCGGGCTGGCCTCGTTGATGCCCTCCGATAAGCCCTCGGCGACGTTAGCGTAGGACTCAATCAGGGCGCCATCTCGCCGGCGATCGCTCGACTTATCCCGCTCGTCCAGATACGTCCGAATGCCCTTCTCGACCGCCTTGCTGACGCGGTGCCCCGACTTCGAGATGCGCCGCTCCAATTTCTGCGGAGGGCCCGCACTGCGGGAATACTTCCTCTTCTTCTTGGGTGCGCTTGGGGCAGGCGCCGCACTGGACGCCGTCTCTCCACTGGGTCGTTGTGCCATAGGCTCCTCTGCTAAACCAGGTTAAACCACGTTTCAGGTGCTAACCTCCAAGAGGGTACCGCATTGCATCGGCGATTGCAAGAGATTTTTGTTGTGTTTTTTGAGTTTCCAGCGGCTTTGACCGCATTTTCAATTTGATGTATGAGCTTCAGACCATCCAGCGACCTTCAGCGTCTTTATTGATAGGGGCTAGAGCCCGATAAGGACGCCATGGAGGTCAACACCCGATGGGTGAAAAAGAAAACAAGCCGTTTCAGCTCACGTTCAATGGATTTCTCAAAGTCGATTTCCAAGGATCGCGAGTCACCTCGGATGGCGGTCTGATTCTCGTTCGCGAACTGGATGAACGACTCGGACTCGGGAAGCTGATCGACGAGCATCTCAGCGACTCGCGACAAGGCTTGAACAAGAAGTTCGCGCTGGCCGATCTGCTGCGGCAGTCGGTCTACAGCCGACTCGCTGGCTACGAGGACCTCAATGACGCCGTTCGAGTATCCGCCGATCCGACCTTTCGCTTGATCGGCTCGAAGAGGAACTGGGATCGCGGAGCAGCCTTGACCTCGACGCTGCATGGCTTCGAGACGGAGATGCTGGCGAGCGAAGAGAACTTGCTGGGGCTGATGGCAGTGAACCGGGAGCTGGTCGCGCAAGCCGAAGCTCCCGACGGTTCAGACCGCGTGGTGCTCGACATGGACTCCACGGAGAGCCCCGTCCACGGCCAACAGGAAGGCAGTGCCTACAACGGCCATTTTGAGTCCCTCTGCTATCACCCGCTGTTGCTGTTCAACCAGCACGGCGACTGCCTAGGCGCGAAGCTGCGTCCCGGCAACGTGCACAGCGCCGAGGACTGGGACGAGCTGCTACTGCCGGAGATCGAACGACAACAGGCGGAGGGCAAACAGGTGACGTTCCGCGCCGACGCCGCCTTCGCCAAGCCCGAGATCTACGAGGCGATGGAGGAGCGCGGCGTGGACTACGTGATTCGCATCCCGGCGAACAAGAGCCTGGAGCTGGAGATCGAGGACATCCTGTTTCGGCCACCGGGCAGGCCGAACGCCAAGCCCCTAGTGCGCTACAAGAGTTTTCGCTATCAGGCCGAGAGCTGGTCGAAGGCAAGGCGAGTTGTCGCCAAGGTCGAGCATCACCAGGGCGAACTATTCCCGCGCGTCGGATTTGTCGTGACGAGCATGAGCTTGCCGAGCCGCTCGGTCGTGCGGTTCTACAACAAGCGCGGCACGGCGGAGCAGTGGATCAAAGAAGGCAAACAGGCCACGCACTGGACCCGCTTGTCGTGTCACCGCTTCCGAGCCAACGAGGTACGGCTGCAACTCAGCGTGCTGGCCTACAACCTGGGCAACCTGTGGCGGCGGCTAGGGCTGCCGCAGCGAATCAAAAGCTGATCGCTAACGAGTTTGCAACACAGGTTGATGAAGACCGGCGGTCGGCTGGTCAAGCATGCTCGCTACTACTGGTTGCTGCTGGCGGAGGGGCATCTGAACCGGCGGCTGTTCGGTGACATGCTGCATAGGATCTGGGCGCTGCCTGTGCCGGGTGGGTAGCGTTGCCCGGGCGAGGATCAACAGTTTTTGGCTCCAAAAAGGTTTCGCAGGGAGCAGTGTCGGCCGGAGCGCCGTTCAGTCCGCTCAATCAACGTCTGTGAGCGGACGGACGAGCCCTGGCGCCTACCGGCGGAGGTGATGTGCAGGGTTCAGCGCGAAAAGACGTGGTATTCGGCGCAGCGGGGGTGTATCCTGTGACCGTGCCAGGGCCAAAATGGAAATCCTGGTTTGAGGGACCCGTGAACGTCACCGTTGAGCAAAACCCAGCAAAAAGGCTGTTTCGTGACGCTCCGTGTGCAACTCGCAGAACGGCGAGAGAACCGTGATGCAGATCCGTCGCGTAGTACACGAAGTAACTGATCTGTTGAGGCTGAGTCGCGCTACCTGAACCGCAAGACCACTGCGGAAAACGTGTAGCCGACCACATCCGCCGTAACCAGCAGCCCTCAGGCCCAAGCCCCGCACCTAGGGCCGCCGCTTGACCGTCCGCGGGAGGTGCGCACCGCCGGCCAAGCACGGGATCAGCCCTGTACTTTCGCGTCGGGGCACCCTTCAAGCTCTGCCCATGCCTCCCACCGGTTCACGCCGGGTGGCTCCGCCAGGATGGCACCTGTGCGGGATCGATCCGGCACAGGCTCTGTTCGTCGTCTAGGAACTGTGGCCGGTCGGGTACCCTTCGCTGCGATGCTGGCCGAGTTGACCGTTTTTTAGCGGCGTAATGGCGCACCCGTTGACTTTTCCTCTCGCTGTGCCCGTGCCCGACCGCCGAAATCCATTGCCGTTAAAGAGGAGTCGCCCTGTCACACGCCGATTTCCATGTCGATTCTCAGTGCGCTCTCCCGGAATCCTGGATAAACTGGGGCTTGCCGCGGGACGCTGATTTTCTGAAATAATTGGACGGCAATCTCGAACGCCGATGCCCGAAGCCCTCAAGGTCTTTTGCAGCCACCGCTCGGTCGACAGCGAGCCTGTCCTAAGAATCGCCACCGACCTGCGGCAAAACGGTATCGACGCGTGGACTTACGAATGGGAAGTCCGTGCGGGAGAAGACTTCGTCCAAGCCATCGAGAAAGCTCTGGCCCAATGCGACCTGGCTCTCATCTTTTTCTCGAAAGCCACCGCCGACGGTGCTTGGACCCAAGCCGAGATTAGCTCGCTGATCGAGCAGGCGGTGGTACAGAAGAAACGCGTCATCCCCGTCCTGCTCGAAGCGGACGCGCCCATCCCCGAACTTCTCAAGACCCGCGTCACGTTCCACGCTGAACCCATCGACGAGCTCATCAGCGCCATCTACGGCGTCAGCAGCAAACCGCGCATTGGACAGCGCCAGCAAGCCGAACACAAGGTGCCTCACCCTCACGAACGCCGGCGACGACCACTTGGCAGTCACCTGCACCATCGACGGTCAACCGGCCTGCGACAAGCAAACCGTGCCCGCCACCGCCGACTTCGCCTTCTCCTACGTCGAGTGGCACCGCCAGCGCCAGGCCGCCGAGGACCAGACCGCCGATCTCCACAAGCTTGGCCGTGCTCTCGGCCAGGTGCTTTTCCCCGAGCCCGTCGCCGCCAAACTCGCAGAGCTGCTCGGCCAAGCCGCGGCCAACAACCGGCGTGTCGAGCAAGCCCGCGGCAGCGGCGACGTCTACGTTCGCATCCTCGAAGTCGGCAGCCTCGATGAGATCCGCAAAGAGCTTCGCTGACAGCCCTACCACGTGTTCTACCTGTCGGGGCATGGTGGGGCCGGCCTGATCGAGCTGGAGACCGAGGACGGCGAACCCGACCCGGTCACCGCTCAACAAATCGCCGACGCGGTCCAGGACTCGGGCCATCCCGCCCCTCTCATGTATCTAGCCGCTTGTCATAGCGGGCTCGGAGGAACCGATGGGGAGACCGAAACCGCCGGCCTGGCCCAGGCGCTCCTAGAGCGCGGCGTGCCGCTTGTGCTGGCCATGCAGACGGCCGTGTCGGACCGATATACCACCGATCTGGCTGGCCGTTTCTACGCGGAGCTGACGAGTACGACTCCCTACGCGGGCGTGGCACTAGCGCGTGCCCGCGCGGACCTCGAACGCCGGCAAGCCACCGCCCGAGGGGAATCCGTTCCGCCGGCGGAGTACGCCACCCCGTCGCTCTTCTGCGCGGGTGAGGAACGGCCGTTGCTTGACTTGGCTGCCCAGCCGTCGCCGCCGCGGGAGTTCAAGCACTCGCCGGTAACGGGTGCGGTGCCGATGCTGCGCGTCGGCGACTTGATTGGCCGGCACGAAGAGCTGCGCGAGGTCATGCGCGTGCTCACCGGCGACGCGAAGAGCCCCTACGGCCGCAAGGCCGGTTACCAGCTTCTGGGGATCGGGGGCGTGGGGAAAAGCTCCGTGGCCGACGGGCTATGCAACGCCTCAGCGACAACTGTTGGAATCCGTCACAAAATAACCTTGTCAATCTTGGGTCTTGCGGGGAAGGAGCGTGTAGTTCCACTCCCGGTGAAACTTGTCTCGGCGCAGCTTGAGGGCCGCCATCTGCTGGTGGGTGATCTTGATGCCGGTCGGATAACTGCCCGTGTCGAGTTCGGCATGGACTTGCAATCCCGTTCGCGTCGTCGTCGCGGCGATCAGATTCACGATCACCTCATGGCTGATCAGCGGCTTGCCGCGCCAGTTCTGACTGATGTAGGAAAACAGCCGGTGCTCAATCTTGTTCCACTTGCTGGTGCCGGGCGGGAAGTGACACACCGCGATCCGCAGCCCGGTTTCGTCCGCCAGCTTCTGCAATTCCAGCTTCCACCGCCGCGGACGCGAGCCATTGCTGCCGCCCGCGTCGGCGGTGATCAGCAAGCGCTTCGCCTGCGGATAAGCGGCCTGCCCCATCGAGCGCCACCAGCGGCGGATCGTCTCGACCGCAAACGCCGCCGTGTCATGATCCACCCCGACGCTGACCCAACCCCGGTTGCGCGCCATGTCATAGACCCCGTAGGGCGTGGCCCGGCCCAGTTCGGGAATCGGAAAATCATGCACCCGCACCTTCTCCGGATCACCCTTCGGCCGTAGCTCCCGCCCGTTGTTTTTGAAGTCTCCCACCAGTTCCCGCTTCTTCGTGTCGACCGAGATGGCGGGCTGGCGGTGAGCCAAAAAACGCTTCACCTTGCGGTTAATCTGTTCAAACTGAGCGTTGCGGTCGGGATGCTTCGTTCCTTCTTTCGTCTTGCGGTTGGCTTGCAGGCGGTAACCCAGCTGGTGCAGCAGCTCGGCCACCATGCGATGACTCGTTGGGTGGCCCCTCCGTTCGAGTTCGGCGGCTAGCTTGCGGACACTTTTCAACGTCCAGCGCAGGGGGGATTCCGGATCGCCGCGCGTGAGTGGCTCGACCAGCCGCTCCAGCTCGCTCTTGAGAGTGGGGTCTTTCGTGACGCTTCGCTTGCGTCCGCCGCCCCGACGCCGGATGCGGCCGGGCGGAGGCCCAGCGGGCTCGGTTAACTCCTGGCGGCCACGGGCAATGACTTGCCGTGAGACCCCGGTCGCTCGGGCCACTGCCGAGATGCCGCCGCGCCCCAGGGCCAAGCTTTCCGCGGCCACCAGCAGCCGCCGCGAACGTTCATCGAGCACCCCTCGCAGCGCCTCATAACGACGCTTGATGGCTGCCGGCTCGCTCACCCTTCCAGAGTAAGTGAAAACAATTCTAGATGCAAATGTTATTTTGTGACAGTTTCTTGGCACGTGGTCGCCTACAGCGGCCAGTGGGAGATCGGTTCGCTGTGCGAGAAAATTGGTACGGCTCTGTGGCAACGTGAGGGCGAACTCAAGGAGATTGCCGAAGATCTGCTTGGAACTATTCCTGACCCCGTGCGGCTGAAGCGCGTCTCCGAACTGCTGGAGAACCACAAGTTCCTGCTTGTGCTCGACAACTTCGAGGACAACCTAACTGAAGGCGGGCAGGCCTTCAAGAACGACTTCAACGAGCAGGCGCTGGGAGCTTTCTGCCAAGCCGCCCAAACCGGCAAGCTGCTGATTACCTCGCGCTACCCGGTGCCGGGCCTGGAGGCCTGGGTCGCCGGCAAGCATCTGGGGCCGTTCACGCCCGCGCAGTCGTGCAAGCTCGTGCTGCGGCTCGAAGCGCTGCGGACGCAGGAGCCCGCCGCCCTGGCGCAGATTCAGTGCGTGATCGGCGGCCACCCCCGCATGCTCGAATACCTCGACGCGAT
The DNA here is from genome assembly GCA_965261065.1 of Bryobacterales bacterium. Taxonomy (GTDB): domain Bacteria; phylum Acidobacteriota; class Terriglobia; order Bryobacterales; family UBA6623; genus JAKZVK01. The sequence goes on from OZ253444.1 coordinate 4,559,344, forward strand.
TCTCCGCAAAGGCGAAGCGCGGTTGCCTGACGTCGCCAAGCGGTTGAGCGAGAAGGTCACGGAACTAAACCTCGACCTGGAAGAAGCGGCCGATGACCTGGAGAAGGCTCTCGCGGTGGCGGAGGAAGTGGGCGCCCAAGACATTCTGCTCGACGAGTTGCTGGCCCTGGTCACCGAACAGCCCGGTGATGTCGAGGCCCTGCATCAGCTTGCCGTGTTCCCGTCGGCAGTGCCGGTATCGGGCGCGGCCTTCGGCCTGAACGATGGCAAGCCCACCGGTACCGACGGCGTTCGGGCGGCCCGGCGGTCGCTCGGTCGCCTGGCCGGTTTGTCGCTCGTGACGCCGGTAGGTGGCGACGACTACTGGGTCCATCGCTGGACAGCGGAGGCTCTGAAGAAACGGGTCGACGAAGAAGCCTATCGCGGTACTGCCGACGCGGGGGACTGTTTCTTCAATGGCCTGTCAAGAACGAGACGAAAGACCTGGGCGAACTGATCGAAGCCGTGCGGCTGCTGTTGCGAGGACGGGCGTTTGATGAAGCCGCGAGCACGGCGTACACCATCGGAGGTCTTTTCGAACGGCAGGGGCGTGTCGTTGACCAGATCAGCTTTTGCCGGGAAGTCTGTGCGGCTCTTCCAAAAGACCACGAACAGTATCCCAGGTTTCTCGCGGCACAGGCCGGTCCGCTGCAGTCGCTCGGTCTTGCTCGAGAGGCCCTGTCGGTGGCCCGGGAGGCTGCGAAGATCCTCGAAAGGCGGACTAAGGCCGAGCCGGATCGCGCCGACTACCAGCGCGACCTTGTCGTCAGCCTGATCAGAGTGGGTCGTCGCGAAGATCTCGATAGGGCGTTGACGATCCTCGATCCGCTCCGAGAACGCGGTGCTCTCACAGCCCAGCAGCAAGAGTGGCCTGAGCTCATCCGCCAGATGCTGGACGACCTGGGCAAAGGGGCGGGGGCTTGAGCCTTACACGGTCCTGATGGTGATGACAAGGGGCACGGGCGCGCAGTCGCTGGCAACCTCGGCACGGGCGTGGCCCGCGCGCCCCCGGGTTTACACCCGCGACTCTGTTGCGCTCGCTTGAGGACGTAATCCGCCTGAAGGCTTCCCATACAATACGAGTTCACCGACACTGCGGAACAGAGGAGACGCAAACGAATGGCGCAACTGCCCAAGACCTACGAAAGGTTCCGAGAGGAGTTTCCCCAGCTTGCCGAGGCCTATGATTCGTTGGGCGCGGCGGCGCACGAGCGAGGCCTCTGGATCTCAAGACACGGGAGCTTGTCACACTGGGCCTCGCCATCGGCGCCCGCCAGGAAGGCGCCGTCCGCTCCCACACGCGACGGGCGGTCGAGGCCGGCGCGTCGCGGGAAGAGGTGCTGCACGTGGTCGCGCTCGCGGTGACGTCGATCGGGTTCGGTCCGGCGGTGGCGGCTTATGATTGGGCTTGAACGGGGAGTAAGTGCTGTGCAGCGGCGGCGGGCGCGGCATGCTGTTCAGTTCCATGACATCGTTTCCAGTTGTACACAAGACATGGTTTCCACCCAGCCGTGGGCTAAGGTCGGACGAAGGAGTCCTCCCGATGCCCTTTCGGAAACTGGAAATGAAAGAATCTAGAATGCAATTCGTCGTGCGCGCCGCCAGCGGCGCCGAGTCGCTCAGTGAGTTGTGCCGCGAGTTTGGCATCTCGCGCCCGACCGGTCGCAAGTGGCGGGATCGCTACCTCGCCTGCGGCACGCTCGCTCAGCTGGGTGAGTTGAGCCGCCGCCCGCATTCCTCGCCTCGCCGCAGCGCCCCGGAGCGGGAACGGCAAGTGCTCGAACTGCGCCAACGCTACGGCTGGGGCGCGCGCAAGCTGCAGCGACTGCTCGAAGAAAGCGGCGTGCGCTATCCGGCGACGACGGTGCATCGCATCCTCAAGCGCCACGGGCTGGTGAACGTGCACGCCCCGCGGCCGGCCTTGCAACGCTTCGAGCGCCCACGGCCCAACGACCTGTGGCAGATGGACGGCAAGGGGCCTCTGAAGAGCCTCGACGGGATTTGTCAGCCGCTGTCGATCCTCGATGACCACAGCCGCTATGCGGTCTGGTTGCACGCGCTGCGGGTGCTGCGCCGCGAGCCGATCCAGGCCTGTCTGCAACAAACGTTCGAGCAAGCGGGTTTGCCGAAGGCGATGTTGATGGACCGCGGCACACAGTGGTTCTCCGCACACAGCGAGCATGGGTTGACGGTGCTGTCGGTGTGGTTGATCAAGCAGGTGATTCGCTTGCTGTACGGGCGGCCGCGGCATCCGCAAACGCAGGGCAAGGTGGAGCGTTTTCACGGCGCGATCGAGGCGGCGGTGCGGCATCGTGGCGGACCGTCGCCGGTGAAGGATTGGGCCGAGTGGCTGGCGCACTTCCGGCGCGAGTACAACGAAGGGCGTCCGCACGAAGCGCTTCAGATGGAGACGCCGGCCAGCCGATGGCGGCGCAGCGAAAGGGCGTATCAGCCGCAACCGCCGGCGTGGGAGTATGCGGCGGGGATGGAGGTCCAGCGGCTGAACGAGGCGGGCTGTCTGTGGGAGGGGGGCCGTCATTGGTTTGTGAGCGAGGCGTTGGCGGGAGAGTGGGTGGGGCTGGAGCGGTTGCCGCTGGATACGATCGCGGTGCGCTTTCGGCACATGTATGTACGCGAGTTGGAACTGGGTGCGCAGGCGACCCATTCGCTGGTACGGCCCGCGCCGCCCCCATCGCCTGGAACGGAGAGTGGAAACCATGTCTTGTGAACGCCTGGAAACGATGTCTGGGTACTTGACGGCATACCGTGCCCCTACATGACAAGCGAACCGTAACCGTATTGGCGAAACTACCTATGCTCCGTGGGTCCCGTCGTAGTTTCTTGGTCCGCCTGTGCCAGGGTATGGTGGCGCTGGCGGGCGTTTGGCGTCGTGGTTTGTCCGCGCAGGCGGTTGCGGCGGTGGGCAAGCCGTTCAACCGCGGCTTTGACTTGAGCCTGCTCTACGACTGGCTCACGCCGACGCCGCTGTTCTTCATTCGCGAGCATCTGCCTTCGCCCGCCGTACCGTCGCCGGCGGACTGGAAGTTGTCGATTGAGGGAGCGGTGGCGCAGGCGCTCGAGATCAGCCACGACGAATTACTGGCGCAACCCTCGCTCGAGTTGGTCGCCACGGTCGAGTGCGCGGGCAACGCCGTCGGCGGCGGGATGGTCGGTAATGCGCGGTGGTCCGGCTTGGGGCTAGGGGCGCTGCTCGCGAGGGCACAGCCGCTGCCGGAGGCCTGCTATGTCCGGCTATGGGGCGCGGACAAGGACCCCGAGCAGAGCCTCAACTATTTCCGCAGCATCCCGCTCGACAAGGCGTTGCACCCCGACACGCTGCTTGCGACCAAGATGAACGGCCAAACGTTGCGGCGGCACCATGGCTTTCCGCTGCGTGCCCTGATCCCCGGCTGGTACGGCATGGACTCGGTGAAGTGGTTGCAGCGGGTGGAGGTGCTCACGAGCGAAGACACCGGCTGGTGGATGGCGAATCCCTATCGGCGGCAGACGCGCGCCGCCGCGGGCGCGCCCGAGACGTCGACGCCGGTTACCGCCGTGCAAGTGAAGGCGGCGTTCTCGCGGCCGGCTGATGGCGCGGTGCTCGTCGGTAGGCGGTTCGTGGTGCGCGGCGCCGCCTGGGCCGGCGAGCAGCGGGTTCGCAAGGTGGAAGTCAGCACGGATGGCGGCGGCACTTGGCACGCGGCCCGCCTGCTGCCGATTGAGGGTGGCGGTCCGCGGCCGTATGCGTGGGTCCATTGGGAGTATGAGTGGTCGATTCCCGAGGCGGGCAGGTATGAGCTGGTGGTCCGGGCGACCGACGACCAGGGCCGTGTACAACCTGCCGAGCGCACCGCCGACCGGATCGACATGCACGAGCTCAACTACTACGAGGAGGTGCGGTGCCTGGTGTCGTGAGGACCTCTTACTCATTTGGCGCAAGCCTCCAGGCCTGCCGAGTCTCGATTCTTCGGGACTCAGGACGGCAAGTGACCGAACAGCGGCGATAGATCGAGGACCTGAGAACCGAGGAAGGAATCGGTTCTCGGCAAGGCTGGAGCCTTACGCCACACCCTGGCTCAACACTCATTCAAGAGTTGACGTTTTTTCTCAGATCTCAATTGGGTCAGACGGCTAGTCGCTTGTGGCTTCCGCTCGTCTTGGCTTCGATGCTCTTGATCGGGCCGGTGGTTAGCGCGCAGCCGTCTCCGGTCGAGCTGATGCGTCAGGCCGACGCGGCCTACCGCGCTGGCAACGCGGATCGGGCCGCGGTTCTCTTTCGGCAAGTTCTGCAATTAGACCCCAAGGCCACCCCCGCCCACATGTTCTTGGGCATCATCAGCTCGCAGCGCGCCGAGTGGGCGGACGCGATCGAACATTTTGAGGCGGTTGTAAAGGTCACGCCAGCGAATGCTCACGCACAGTTCTTTCTGGGTACAGCCTATGCGGCCGAAGGGAAATGGACCGAGGCGGCGCAGAGTTTTTCGAAGGCTCGCGAGAACAAGTTTCCTCAGCAAGACCGTCTGCTCATCGCGCTAGCGTCGGCGCAATCCGAAGCCGGCCAGCCGAAGCAGGCCCTGGCCTCGCTTCAGTCCATTGCGAGGCCGGCGGACAAAAAGTTGGCCTCGGAGTACCATTCCACGCAGGCCACCGCGCATCAGCGGCTGGATCAACCAACCTTGGCCATCGTGGCGATCCGGCGGGCCTTGGAGAGCAACAACTACGATGCTCGGCACTGGCAGTTCTTGGTTTCGTCGTTACTGAGTATCGGCCAAGTAGAACTGGCGCTGAAGGAAGCGATCGAGGCAAGCAAGCGATTCCCCGACCAGCCGGATATCCAATATCAGTTCGGCGTCGCCGGGTATTTCGTTCAGGAACTCCCCTTCACGGAAACGGCGCTACGCAACCTGCGCGAGGCGACCCCGAGGGATCCCCGAGTATCGGTTTTGGAGGGCTTGGTCAGCAACAAGCAAGGCCAGGCGGAACAGGCCAATCAGGCCTTCCGGGCCGGGGCGGGGAAGGGGATTCCGGAGTCGTATTTGTTTCTTGGCCTCGCCTTGCACGAGCAAGGAGATCAGGTTGGGGCGGAAAAAGCGCTCCGCCAGGCGTTGCGACATCTGCCTCACGACGGCCAGGTCTTCCTTGCCATGGGTAAGGTACTGGCAACGACCAACCCCGAGGAAGCACTTTCGTACATGAAGAAGGCCGAGTCGTATATGCCGGGCAACCCGACGCTTCACTACAGCCTTGGCACCCTTTATCGGCGCCTGAACCAACCCGACCAAGCGAAACGCCACCTGGAACTGTTCCGCAAGTTCAGGCAGGAAGAAGAGGAGATGATGGAGCGAGACCGGGCGCAGTAAGCCCTCCCGATACGCCCTCCTGCTACTTCCACGTCACCTCCATGGCAAAGAAGTGATCGAACACCTTTCTGCCAGGGTTGTTTCTTTCGTCCATGCCGGGTATCCACTTGACTCATGTGACCCCAACATCTTGTAGTTGGGCTCACAGCGTCTTAGCGTCCCAATCGGCGACGATCGAGCGGTACGGCGTCGGCTCCACCGCCATGGCCTGCTGCACAAGGCGGTAGAAGAGCTTGCCCCGACTGCGTGATCTGCGCCGATTGAAGCGGAACACGAACTCGTCGAGATAGTAGTCCAGATGCTCGTGGCTGACCGCCCCCTGATGCGTGCCCAGCATCCAGCGCTTGAGTAGCGAGATCGCCAAGTGCACCCTCGGCAGTAGCTGCGAGGCCTGCTCGCGGCGGTTGTTAATCGAGATGATACGACGCTGGTAGTCCTTCTTCTTGAGCGGATCGTAGCCCGACCAGTTGTCGGTAACAACCACGCTGCCCGGCTCGACCGACTCCTCGACGAAGGGCATCAAACTGGCCGCCGAGGCGTTCTGAACGCGCTGCATGCGGATGCTCCCAAGCCCGGTGCCTCTCTCTTCCGCGGCGACTGCAATCAACGCTTTACGCTCGGTCTGCCGGCCGATTACCCCTTCTTCTTCAGCGCCCCAGTAGGTCTCATCGACCTCGACGAGGCCCGTCAATCGCTCCCGCCCCGGGCGCACCATCGCTCGCCTCAGCTTGTGCATCCAAGGCCAGGCGGTTTGGTAACTGCCCAGTCCCAGAACGCGCTGTAGACCCAGGGCGCTGGCCCCATTCTTCTGCGTGGTGATGGTCCACATCGCCCGGAACCACAGCCGCAGCGGCTTGCGTGTGTCTTGAAAGATCGTGCCGGCGGTGACGGAGGTTTGCCGCCCGCAGCGAGCGCATTCGAACCACACTTTGCGCACCGGCCAAGCGCGCTCATGCCCACACCTTGGACAGCGGAAACCCTCTGGCCAGCGCAAGGCGAACAGATAGTCGCGGCAAGCCTCCTCGCTCGCAAAGTGAGACTCGAATTCGAGTTGGTCGCGCGGGTAATCCTCCACCAAGCCCTACACTACATCTTGGGGTCACCTGAGTCAAGTGGATACCCAGCTCGTCCATTTCTGGACTGCGAATGAAGAAGTCAAGCTGCTGCATCGTCGGGTTGATCGCGCCAGCCGGGCTCTTCTTGTTAAGCAGCGGGTAGTTGATCTTCAGTGATTTCCGATCTCGCATTCCCTGCGTCACCATGAAATGAATTTGGTAGTTGTCGTAGATCCTCTTGCCGTTGAGCGTGGCGTGTCCGTAACCCCAACCCGCGACATAGAGCAGCGACTTCGGCCAATTGGTGTCCCCACAGCCCGAGTCGCCGTGCTCGTAAATGAACGCGGCGACGCCTCCGTTCTGGCACGGGCTGAACTCATGGAACCGATCCATTGAGATCTCCAGCCGGCCTTCGGGGACTTTCAGCTTCGCCACGAACGTGCCCGCGTTCTTGATCTCATCGACATCGATCTCAATCGTTCCTTCCACGGGACGCACGTTTTCCACGTCGTTCCCCATATGGTCCCAGCCCGGCGGGTCTTTCAAGCCGCCGACCTGGTAGATACGGCCCGCCCCCAACACAAAGCGGCCGTCGTAGAGGTCATGTTGTTCCGGCGCGTAGATGCGCATCTCGGCGCCTGGTTGCGAACGCGGCCCGGCTTGGCCATAGCAGGGTTCGATCAACGTCCCAGCGATCATTAACGGCAGGACCAGAAAGATGCATCGACTCAATAGCGTCTTAGTCATTTGTCTTCTCGCTCCGTTTGACTCGCATAAGATATGGTTACTTCTGAAACTGTGTTCGGCTCCACGGACACGCTCTTCTCTAACGGACCAAGTTGCTCGTGCCAGATTTCCATCCCGTGGGTTCCCGCCGGAACACCGCTAATGCGAAAGGCCCCATCCACGTCGGTGACAGCGTGGAAGGGGTGCCGGTCGACCCGGACGTAGGCTTGCATCCAGCCATGAACGTCACATTTGACGATCAGATAACCCGGGCGATTCGGGAGTTCGATCAGCCTCGATCGCGATGTGTTCAAAGAGACGTTGAGTTGCTTGAGTCCGTAGAGGTGGACCGAGTGATAGAAAGGGTCACTATTGACGGCTTCGATCGTGGAGCCCACCGTAAGCACCGACACGTGAGGTTCAAACCGGCAGTCCTGATTGTTAAGCACAAGGTTTGAAATCGGCGGTTCGTAGCCGTCGGGCAGTGGGACGTTCACGAGAGCCACAACGGCGTTTCGGATGCCACGGCTTGTAGGCGAAACGACGATGTCCTCGAGTGAGTGAACTCTTCCGCAATGGGCGGGGTCGGTGGTGTTTTCGATCTGCGTTACCTGAGGAATCTCTATCCCTTCCAACAAGACTCGGCCTGCCACGACTCCGGCAGGCCTCAGCGGCGAGAGAGCAGACACTGTCGGCTCGACCTCCCCACTGGATTGGCGCGGCTCGTCGGAGGCCGAGCACCCAAGGATTGCGAAGGTTGCCGGCAACGCAAGGTAGCGCCAGGATGTCATTGAGTCAGCTTCCAAGGGACGCGCCAACGGATCTGACTAGATTCTACACGGGAGCAATCAGAACGGGACAACCTGTACCCGTAATATAGTGGTGGGTGGCGCGGCGGCGCGTGCCGTGTCTTGAGGAGAGCGACGAGAACCTATGCAACGGTATCGGACGGGGCCTACGTTGAAACAATCCTTGGTATGGCTGATCGCTGCACTGTGTCTTGCCGGCTTGAGTGCCTGTGGTGGCGACAGCGACACGGGCGCGGAACCACAATTACCCGCGGAACGCTCCGCGCCGTGGGTCTACATCACCAACGAAGCCTCGGGCGACATGAGCGTGATCGACTCGGCCACGAACCAAGTGCTGGCCACGGTCCCCTTGGGCAAGCGCCCGCGCGGGATTCAGCTCAGCCCGGACCACAAGACCCTCTTTGTCGCCCTCAGTGGATCCCCCTTCGGCGGCCCCGGCGTCGATCGCGACACTCTGCCCCCCGCCGACAAGACGGCGGACGGGATCGGTGTGTTCGACATCGAGCAGAACAAGCTCATCAAGATCCTCGACGGAGGCTCGGATCCCGAGCAGTTGGCGGTGAGCAGCGACGGCAGCAAGTTGTACGTGGCCAACGAAGACGTCGGTTTGGCCAGCATCGTCGACGCGGCAACCAACCGCATCATCAAGACGTTCCCGGTGGGCGACGAGCCCGAAGGGGTAGGAATCAGCCCCGACGGCAAATGGGTCTACATCACATCGGAGGACGATGCCATGATCTCTGTCATCGATACCGAGACGGAGACGATCGTCAAGACCTTCGAGGTAGGCTTGCGGCCCCGCGTGGCCGCTTTTTCCCCGGACGGGTCTCGCGCTTACATATCAAACGAGCGGGGCGAGTCCATCGCGGTCGTCGATACGGCCGGGCATGACGTGATCCACACCATCAAGCTGACGGGTGACACGGTGAGGCCGATGGGAATCGCCGTCGCGCCGGACGGCAAGAAGATCTACGTCACCACCGGCCGCGGGCGCAATGTGGTGGTCATCGATACGTCCAGCTATGAAGTCGTCGGATCGGTGGAGGTGGGCATCCGCCCCTGGGGTATCGCGATCACGCCCGACGGCAAGACGTTGTACACCGCCAACGGTCCGTCGAATGACGTCTCGGTGGTGGATGTTGCGACCCAGAAAGTTGTCGCCAAGATCCCCGTGGGAGAGCGCCCTTGGGGCGTCGCGATCTTGCCGTAGAGTCTCGGCCGGTTTCGCGACTAGCACCGTCATGGCGCAAGAGCGCACTCCGTCACGGATACTGCCTTTCATCCGCGAGGCCCCGAAGGCCGAGTTGCACCTGCACCTTCGCGGCGCTATGCCGGGCCGCTATTTCATCGGCCTGCTGCGAAAGTACTCCGCCGCGCGTGCTCTCGCCGACGCCCCACCGCAACATCTCGACTGGTTCCGCAACGCGCCGAACCTCGCGCCGTTCCTGGCCGACGCCAGTCTCGACGGTGCGCAAGTGCTCGACGACCGGGCCGCCGGTCTGTTCGACTACAAAAACTTCGAGCAGTTCCTGGCAACGTATCTCTTTACGAGCTACTTCTTCCGCGACATCTCCGATTTTCAGGGCTTGATCGAGGAGGTCCGCCGCGACCTGATCGCGCAGAACGTGGTCTACGCCGAGGTCACCGTCTCGGTGATCGAGTACCTGAATCAAGGGCTGGAGTTGACCGAGCTGATTGTGGCGATGGAGGCCGCGGCGCGGTCGCCGCAACTCCGCATCCAGTGGATCGTTGACCTGGTGCGTAACTTTGGCCCGGAGATCACGCTGGGCGCGTTACGTCGCATCGTCGCCCAGCGGCCCGCTAGCGTGTGCGGCATTACTCTCGGCGGCGCGGAGCACGAGTACCCGCCCGAACAATTCGCTGAGCACTACCGCCTCGCGCGGGACGCCGGCCTGCGTCTGACCGTGCACGCGGGAGAGGCTGCGGGCCCAGAGAGCGTGTGGGGAGCCATCCGCAGCTTAGGCGTCGAGCGCATCGGCCATGGGGTGAGAGCGATCGAAGATCCCAAGCTAGTAGAGTACTTAGCCGAGAAGCAGATCCCGCTCGAAGTTTGCCCCACGAGCAACCTGCGCACGGGGGTGTACCGCTCCTACGACGAACATCCGGTGCGGCGGCTCTACGAAGCGGGCGTGCCGATCTCGATCAGCACCGACGACCCCACATTCTTCGGCATGTCGTTGGCGAACGAGTTCGAGCAGTTGGGGAAGCTGGGTTTCTCCGACAGCGACTTGCTGGACCTCGTCAAGAACGGATTCCGCCACGCCTTCTCGGACGAGGAGCCGATGACGCTGCACATGGCACGACTCGAAAGCTACGAACGGGGACCAGAATGAACGCTGAACCGATTTGCAATCTACGGCGCCCCGCCGACGATCGGCGCATGAATCACGGTGACGGACTCCGACGCTAGCCCCTCCTTCAGCGCCGTGGCGAACGCCGGTTCCGTTGTGGCCTGCACGCCTCGTGCGCCCAATGACTCGGCCAGCTTCACGAAATCGATCGGACCGAGTGAACTCGTGATCGCTTCGCCGTACTTCGCTACGTGCCCGGACTGCGTGATACCCCAAGACTGGTCGTCACCGACAACCGCGACGAACCCAATGCCCTGCCGTACCGCGCACTCGATCTCGCCGACCGTGAACGTGAACGACCCGTCGCCGGCCAGCAACAACACGGGCCGCTCAGGATAGGTCAGTCGCGCCGCCATCGCGCCGCCTAAACCCCAGCCGACGACGCCGCTACGGCCGCAGGTCAGCCAATGGCTCGGGTAGCGGTCGGTCAGTAGCTGATGGCACCATTGGCCGAAGCTGCCGGAATCAAACAGCAGGACCATATCGTCGGTGAGCGCCTGCTTCACGGCGCGAATCAGGTGAGTCGCGTGAAGTTGGTCCCCGGCCTGCCCAGCGACTTTCTGTTTGGCGGCTTTCTGTTCGAGCCCTTCGCGGAACTCCTGCCGGCGGCGTCTCGCCTCGGCCAACCAGTCTCCGTGCGACGCGCCCCCGGCACTCTCATAGCTCGCCGCGAACTCCCGCCAGCCTTGATCGACGCGTACTACTTGGGCATCGTCGCGAATGGACCCTGCTTGCAGGTACCCCACACGATAATCCGCCACCGCCCCGGCCATGACGATCACATCGGCGTCAGGTAACAGCCGTGCCCCGCCCGTCGCCGCGCCGACCACCCCCACGAAACTCTCGATCGGCCGGCCGATCGAGCCACGGTCCCAGATCGGCGTCACCACCGGCACCGAGTAGCGCTCGGAGAACTCGCACAGCGCCTCGCCTTCGCCTGCGTAGTGTATCCCGGTCCCCGCGACGATCAGCGGCTGCTTGGCCGCGCCCAGCTTCCGCACGGCTTCCCGCAAGTCCCCACGCGCGGGCGCGACGCTCGGCCGCGTCGTCCGGATCATCTTGTCCTCAGCCACCTCGGCTTCCTGCACGTCCATCGGGAAAGTGAGGTGGACCGGCCCCGGAGGCAGAGCCGCGGCCGTCGCTATCGCTTCGTCGAGGATCTGGAGCGTCCTCTCCGGACAGTCGATCACGCGGGAGACCTTCGTCGCGGGCCGCGCGAGCGAGACCTGGTCGAAGTCTTGGAAGTGGCCCATCCCCATTGTCTGCAGGGCGTGAGAGCCGGAGATCAGCAGCATCGGCGCGCCGTCGAACCAGGCGTCCACTACGCCCGTCATGGCGTTCGCGTGCGCCACCCCGCCGGACACCGCCACAACGCCGGGACGCCCCGTCAGCCGCCCGTGAACCTCAGCCATGTAGGCGGCGGTCTGCTCGTTGCGCGTGTCGACTAGGCGCAGCCCCGCCTGGCGGCAGGCATAGTCGAACGGGTCGAGTCCATGTCCGCACAACGTCGCGACCCATTCAACCCCACGCTCCTGTAGACCCTTTACGAACCATTCCACCGCCGTCATGGACACTCCTATAAATCCGAGTCAACCCAGGGTAGCCGCGATCACTTGGCTTGCACGCGCCACGGAAACCATTGCTATTCCGCCAGCAATTCGCGCAACTTGCCCACCAACTGTGCCCGTGGAATTTCCTGCTGCCCAAACCGTTCGGCCTTCCACTCCTCGTGACTGGTCACTGCGGCGGCTTTCTCGCGGCCCTCGCCCATTTCCTTCAGGGTGACGACACCCTTTCCGGCTTCATCCGCGCCCATGATGACGACGAACGGTATCTCAAGCCGATCCGCGCGCTGAAGCTGCTTGCCCAGCCGCTTGGGCTTGCCCACGTTGATCTCGGAGCGGATCCCCGCGCGCCGCAGCTCATAGGTAATCGCCAGGTATTCCGACATGAGGCCGGCGTCCATGGTCGTGACCAGCACCTGCGTTGTGGTGCGTTCGAGGCGAACATGCTTCAACTCAATCAGAGCCGTCAGCAGCCGGTCCACACCCATTGAAGCCCCGGTGGCGGGGATGCGCTTGCCGGTGAAACGGGTGACCAGGTCGTCGTAGCGTCCGCCGGCGAAGATCGAACCGAACTGCGGGGCATCGAGCAGGATCGCCTCGAAAACCGGACCCGTGTAATACGCCAAGCCCCGCGCGATGCTCAAGTCAATCACCACGCGGTCGCTGCCATACCCCAGCGACTCGAGCTGCGATGAGATCCGCCCAACCACATCGATCTCATCCGGCGCGTGCGCCACCTCGGAGAACAGTTCGCGCAGCTTCGCCAGCACGTCATCACGCGTCTCGCCGCTTGTATTGAGAAAGCGGTCGATCTTGTCGACTTGCTCGGGCGTCAGTCCGAAGCCGGGAATCGGCGCGCCCGACTCGTCCTCGTAGCCGCTGGTTAGCTCTAGCTTCACCTTCTCGATGCCGATCTTGTCGAGCTTGTCGAGCACGCGGAAGACCGCCGGACCATCATCCTGAGGGATCTCCGCGTAGTCGAGCAGCAGGTTGAGAATCTTGCGGCTCGAGAAGCGAACATGGTACGGCCCCACTTTGAGCGCGTCGAGCGTATCGCACATCCCGGCCAGGATCTCTGTGTCCGCGACCTCCGACTCCGCGCCCACCGAATCCAGATCGAATTGGGTGAACTCGCGGTAGCGCCCTGCTTCCGGTTTGTCGGCACGCCACACCGGCGAGACCTGGTAGCGCCGAAACGGAAGCACCATGTCCGGGTACTGTGACACCACTCTCGACAGCGGAACCGTCAGATCAAACCGCAAGCCAAGCTGCTCTTCTTCAGGATTCGCCACGCGGAAGATCTGCTGTTGTGCCTCCTCGCCAGCCGAGCCCGAGAGGACATCGAGGAACTCCACGGCCGGCGTGTCGAGCGGCGAGAAGCCGTACAACTCGTAGACCCCGCGGATGGTGTCAATCATCCGCTGCCGCGCGAGCATGTATTCGGGCAAAAGGTCACGCAGGCCGCGTGAAAGGCGAGGTTCAACCATCAGGACGTGCGAAGCGGTTTCTGAGATGCGAGGGGCGTATTCGACTCAGGGTAGCATTCCAGCAGGCGGCTTCGCCTGCTTGTGAAACTGTAAAACGAGGCTTCGAGGCCGACGTTCCGTCACAGATTGTTCAGGAACCCGACGCCGCGCGCTTGGCCTTCGACTTCGGAGCCTCGGGAAGATAAAGATGCTGAGGCGTCCAGACCTCGGGGGTCCACCGAAACCCGTCAGAGAACCGTAGTTCCACGAGGTAGTCCGTCTCACGCTGTGAGCAAGCGGCCACCACGGTGTTTTGCTCAAGCTGGGTATCCACTTGACTCAGGTGACCCCAAGATGTAGTGTAGGGCTTGGTGGAGGATTACCCGCGCGACCAACTCGAATTCGGGTCTCACTTTGCGAGCGAGGAGGCTTGCCGCGACTATCTGTTCGCCTTGCGCTGGCCAGAGGGTTTCCGCTGTCCAAGGTGTGGGCATGAGCGCGCTTGGCCGGTGCGCAAAGTGTGGTTCGAATGCGCTCGCTGCGGGCGGCAAACCTCCGTCACCGCCGGCACGATCTTTCAAGACACACGCAAGCCGCTGCGGCTGTGGTTCCGGGCGATGTGGACCATCACCACGCAGAAGAATGGGGCCAGCGCCCTGGGTCTACAGCGCGTTCTGGGACTGGGCAGTTACCAAACCGCCTGGCCTTGGATGCACAAGCTGAGGCGAGCGATGGTGCGCCCGGGGCGGGAGCGATTGACGGGCCTCGTCGAGGTCGATGAGACCTACTGGGGCGCTGAAGAAGAAGGGGTAATCGGCCGGCAGACCGAGCGTAAAGCGTTGATTGCAGTCGCCGCGGAAGAGAGAGGCACCGGGCTGGGGCGCATCCGCATGCAGCGCGTTCAGAACGCCTCGGCGGCCAGTTTGATGCCCTTCGTCGAGGAGTCGGTCGAGCCGGGCAGCGTGGTTGTTACCGACAACTGGTCGGGCTACGATCCGCTCAAGAAGAAGGACTACCAGCGTCGTATCATCTCGATTAACAACCGCCGCGAGCAGGCCTCGCAGCTACTGCCGAGGGTGCACTTGGCGATCTCGCTACTCAAGCGCTGGATGCTGGGCACGCATCAGGGGGCGGTCAGCCACGAGCATCTGGACTACTATCTCGACGAGTTCGTGTTCCGCTTCAATCGGCGCAGATCACGCAGTCGGGGCAAGCTCTTCTACCGCCTTGTGCAGTAGGCCATGGCGGTGGAGCCGACGCCGTACCGCTCGATCGTCGCCGATTGGGACGCTAAGACGCTGTGAGCCCAACTACAAGATGTTGGGGTCACCTGAGTCAAGTGGATACCCGGCTTGCTCAAAACCGTCGGTCTGGACATCTAGAGACTGCCCCTGAGCACAGCTATTTTCGACGGCCACCCGCATTGCGTCCTCCCGGATCTCCTCCAGTACGCCCGTCTCGGCCGAACCATCTGGCGCCCCTCGCTCAACACGCACCAAGTGAGAGCATAGCCACCAACGACGCTGGTCAGTTCCACGCTCGTTTGACTTGGAACGATCACTCATAGGCCGCCCGTGTGGCGGATCCCGGCTCAACCGACCAACCCGGGAGGGTCTACCGCGTCACCCTTTGTGAGTATACGGTCCGCAGTTGCCAGTTCGCCCTCAAAACCAACGCCCGGTTTCTTGGTTGGGAGGCATGACGTTCCGCACAGTCGCTTTCGCTTCCTGAGCGAAGTGTGCGGATATAATGTGGAGGCCTTCTTATGCCCCATTCGATTCTTGTTGTCGAAGACGACGAGGACCTCTGCACCCTGCTGGACTACAACCTCGGCCGCGCGGGCTACTCCGTCGAGATCGTTCATGGCGTAAAGAGCGCTCTTGAACGCCTGGAGAAGGCCTCTCCCGACCTGATCATTCTCGACGTCATGCTGCCTGACGGCGACGGGTTCGAGTTTTGCCGTCAAGTCCGTTCGGACCCGAACGTCGCGCCGCTTCCGATCTTGTTTCTCACCGCGCGGGGTGAAGAAGTGGATCGCGTCCTGGGCCTCGAGATCGGCGGCGACGACTACGTCACCAAGCCCTTCAGTCCGCGGGAGCTGGTAGCGCGGGTGAAGGCGCACTTGCGGCGCCGCCCAACAGAACAGCCCCAGCCTTCTGCCAAGCCCACGGCCGAGACCAACGGCCCTCTTGAGGTCGATGTTGTGTCGCGCCGGGTTTTCGTCCGGGGACGCCAGATCTCGCTGACCGCGACCGAATTCCGAATCCTGGAATTCTTCCTGGCCAATCCGGGCCGCGTCTTTAGCCGGGAGAAGTTGCTGGAATCTGTTTGGGGACACGACCACCACGTGACGCCGCGTAACGTCGACGTGCACGTTCGCCGTCTGAGGGAGCGGATCGAAGAAACTCCCGACGACCCTAAGTGGCTGCAAACCGTTCGTGGCTTCGGATATCGCTTCGAATTACCCGCATGACGACACGCATATTCTTAAAGCTTCTGCTCACCTTCTTGGGCTTGCTTGCCATCGCGGCCCTTGGCGCGAACTACCTGGTGAGCCGAGTCACCCAAAGCAATCTGCGAGAAGACCTGACTCACGACTTGGAAGAGAAGGCGCGGGTCGCTGAACTGGTCATGGCTGACTCATCCGCAGCCGACCGCACGCGGCAGGTGGGCGAGATAGCCCGACGGGTCGGCGGTCGCGCAACTCTCATCGAGCAGAACGGCATCGTAGTGGCCGACTCCGAGGCCGATCCCTTGCGCATGGAGAATCACGCCACACGGCCCGAGTTCGCGGCGGCCCTGGCCGGTTCGGTGGGAAGCGACAGCCGCGTTAGTGAAACCGTCGGTGTCGAGTTGCTCTACGTGGCCATACCGTTGCGCGAGGGTGCGCTGCGTCTCGCCATCCCGATGGTCGACGTCGACGCGCGCCGTGCGGAGTTCGTCTCGAAAATCAACCGCGTCGCCTTGCTCGCCGTGATTCCCGCGATCCTTCTGGCGGTATGGCTTGCCCGCGGCGTTTCCGGACAGGTCTCGGAGATCACGGCCTTCTCGCGCGAACTGGCGAAAGGCAACTTCCAGGCGGAGGCTCCGAAGCTGGGTGGCGGTGAGTTGGCCGAGCTGAGTTGGACGTTGCAGAGTACCGGTGAGCGCCTTCGCTCGATGTTCGACGAAGTGCAGCACGAGCGCTCGCGTTTCGCAGCGGCGGTCAACGGTATCGGCGAGGGCATCCTTGTCGTTGACCGTGATCACCGAACCATACTCTCCAACCCGGCCCTGGAGCAGATGTTCCCAGGCGAACCCTTAGCCGTTGGTGCTGCCATCGATAACTGGTCTCATCCCGAGATGCCGGCACTGTTTGACCGGGTCTTTCGCGAAGCCGAATGGCGTTCGGTTGATCTCGTGGTCGAGGCACCAGTCGGACGCGCCTGGCAGGTGACATGCGCGCCGATCGCGGGGCAGGGTGGGGAAGTCCAGGCCGCCGTCGCGGTCTTCCACGACATCACCGACCTAGAGCGCGTGAACCGCATGCGCAAGGACTTCGTCATGAACGTCTCACACGAGTTGCGCACGCCGCTGACCGCGATCCAGGGCTACACCGAGACCCTGCTTGACGGCGCGGTCGAAGATCAGGAAAACAACCGTCGCTTTCTCCGAATCATTCGCCGAAACGCCGAACGCCTGGCACAGCTAACATCCGATTTGATGGCGCTCTCGCAGATTGAAGTCCGCGCGCGCGAGTTCAGCATGTCGCCGCAGCGCGGGGTGGACCTTCTCAGTCAGGCCGCGGATGCCATCCGTACGGTCACTGACCGAAAAGGCGTCAAGGTCGTCATCGACCCGGTGGTCGAAGACCTCCAGGTCGAGTGTGACCCGGACGCGGTCCAGCAGGCGCTGATGAACCTTCTTGACAATTCCACGAAGTACACGTCCGCGGCTGGAGTCGTCACGCTAGGACTGGCGGACGAAGGACAGGATGCGGAGTTCTACGTCCGCGACACCGGCATCGGCATCTCGCCTGAGCACATTCCGCGGTTGTTCGAGAGGTTCTACCGTGTCGATAAGGCCCGCTCGCGGGCACTGGGTGGAACCGGCCTAGGGCTCGCGATCGTCAAGCATTTGGCGTTGGCGCATGGAGGCTCGGTTCGTGTCGACAGCAAGGTTGGTGAGGGCTCCACGTTCTTCTTCCGCATCCCGAAGCGAGCGCCGACCGAGCCGGTCTTGATCGACGACCGGCAAGCGGCTTTGTTCTGATCATGACGCACAGGCCGATGTGCCTGCCGAGCGTGCGTGGCGAGCGTCGCCTCAGTACCACTTCCGCATCCGTACCTCAACCCCACTGCCCTTCAACCCCGCGGCGAACACATCCAGATCCGAGCCGCGATAGTGGTAGGGATAAACAACCTTGGGCTTGAATGCCTGAACACCATCCGCAGCCTCTTCGGGAGTCATCGTGTACGGCAGATTCATGCACACAAACGCGACGTCGACGTTCTTCAACGCTCGCATCTCCGTCACCGCTTCGGTGTCGCCGGAGAAGTAGATCCGCTTGCCACCCACGGTGAGCAAGTAGCCGTTGCCGCGTCCCTTGTCGTGGTAGAGCTTGCCGGGCGCAGGCCCCCGCTTGAGGTTGTACATCGGCACGGCCTCAATCTCGACGCCATGCACCGTGGTTGTCTCGCCGTTGTTCAGGACCTTCGCGTCGGTCACGGTCTTCGCGACGGCGGCGGGCGCTACGATCGTGGTGGAAGACTTCCGGATCGCGGCGATGGCTTTGGGGTCCATGTGGTCGCCGTGGATATCGGTGATCAGAATCACATCGGCCTTCGGCAGCGACGAATAGTCTCCCTTGCTCCACGGGTCGATGTGCCAAGCCCTGCCTTCGATCTCCAGCATCACGCTGCCGTGAGTGACCGGCCTAATCTTGACGTCACCCGCCGATGTTGGGATCACGTCCGGTCCCGCTGCGAAAGCAGCGGTCAGCGCAACGAGCACAACAAACCATCTCTTCATAGCCATCCTCCAGCAAACAGTGTACCCTTCAACCGAGCCGCAACAGAGCCGCGGATGTGAATCCGCGGGCGCGCAGGCGCAAGCCCGCGTCTGTCGCGTCACGGGGCGGTACAGCATAGACGGCGGCCAGCCTACGATCGAATCAACGTCGCGTCGGCAACTCTTCTCGAGTCATGTATTCTACGGGACGCGCGGCTGACGCCTCGCCGCCGCCATAGAGCCCAAGAATCATGAAAGAAACCGAATACTCCCACCGGACAGACTCAGTCGAAGAGAAGATACGCCTTCTGCGAGACGCCCTCGCTCGTGGTCGCTACGACCAAGCGCGCTCCCTGGCCGAGTCCATCAAGGACACCATCGTCTTCACGCAACAGGTTTCCGAAGACCCTGGCCCGCCGGACCTCGCGCCGGGGGGTGCCCGGCGTGTCGACGAGCTTCCCGAACCCTGGCGGCGCTGGGCCAAGGGTTGGACACACTATGAGGTCCTCGCGCTTGACGAGACCGTCGGGATGCCGCGTGCCGGCGAACCCATTGAGCTGGCGGCGGCCTTCCCGTCCCACCAGACGACCATGCTCTCCCGCGAGCTACGGCTGGCACGAGTCGATTCTTCGACGGGTACTCTCACGCAGACGCCATGCCAGGTCATCCGGGAGCGCCGCCGGGGCGAGCAACGGCTGTGCGGCCTGCTCTTCCAGGCCGACTCGGCCGCTCACGTCCGATCGCACTATCTGGTGTTCTGGGGTAATCCGGACGCCGAGTTACCCGACTATGCGTCTGACCTCAAGGTTCGCGGCGAAGGCTATGGCCTTGAGATCGAGAACAGGCACTATCGCGCCTCGCTATCTCGTCAGATGGGGCAGATCGAGCGGCTGACCTACAAGCAAGGCGGCCGCGAGCTTTTCGCCGCCGGCGACGGACACGGCGAGCCGCCAGGCATCGACTGGGCGCACGACTACGTTACGTCCGGCGCGTTTCAGAAGATGCGCGTCACCAACTGGGCCGACTGCCCCGACTACGAAGTCATTCGCGGCCCGGCGTGCGCGATCGTGCGTCGCTGGGGCTTTCCGCACTCGACGGTTCACCCGCTCTTTACGCCGAGCCGCTTTCACATCAACGTCGAGTACCGCTTCTATGCCGGACTGCCCTATTTCGTCAAGCGGGGCAGCATGGAAACGCTCACAGACTTGGAGATCACCTACCTTCGCGATGACGAATGGGTTTTCTCCGGCTCGCCTTTCACCGACATGCTGTGGATGCCGAGTGACGGAAAGCTGCGTGAAGGTCCCGTCGCCGACGAATCGAAGGATGACCTCTGGGCGATCGGATTCTACAACCGTCAGAACCGAGACTCCTTCATCGCCCTCTTCCTCGATCACGAGGCCGAGAACTTCGACGGCCTCAAGCACAGCGGTGCACCAACACTCAACTACATGAACCACGGACAACTGTGGAGCCGCTGGGCCGCCCGCGGCAACCCAACCCTCCAAGCCGGCGCGAGACGCAAGCAGCGGAACGCCTACCTGGTGTCGCCTTTCAAACCCGACGGCGGCGCGGCGGAAGTCGAGGCCTATCGCCATCGCCTGCTCAACCCACTCGCGGCCGAGCGAGGCGACCTTCCTGACTCGATCCGCCCGTCGGCGACACTCGGGTCATTGGCGAGGTCCGGTGAGGCCGGCGACGCCTCGATACCGAAAGCAGAGATCTGGAAAGCACTCAGCGAAGTTCGCGACCCCCAGCTCTACAAGGTGAATGCAAACGTTGTGGACATGGGTTATGTGTATGACGTGCGCGTTGATACGGGGACGGTGCACATCGTAATGACCATGCCGCATCGTGGCCGCCCGAAGTACCGTTTCATTGGAGAGCCGATTCGCCGCCGTCTCCTCGATCTAGCCGGCGTCCGCGAAGTCTCCATCGAAAACGTGTGGGACCCGCCCTGGGACGCTAACCGCCTCACCGACGCCGGACGTGCGGCCATGGGGTTCTGATCGCGCTGTTCAGGATGTAGGGGCACGGCATGCCGTGCCCGCGTGCCGCAACCGCGCCACCGGGCTATTCGCCGTTGGAAGAAAGGTCTGCCACGATCTCGCTCGTGAGCGCCTCCGAGTGCTCCGCCGCTGCCTGCACTGCGGCCATCAAGGCCGCGCGCACGTCGTGGCGTTCAAGCACCTTCAAGCCTTCGATGGTTGTCCCACCCGGCGTCGTAACCTGGCGGATCATCTCTTCGGGACCTGCCGCGCCGGTCTCGAGTAACCTCGCCGCACCGAGCAGCGTCTGCCGGGCCAGTGCGAGCGAGACGTCCCGCGGCAGCCCTTGCTCCGCACTCGCGGCGGCCAGGGCATCCGCGATGAAGAACGCGTAGGCGGGTCCGCTGCCCGAGAGAGCCGTGACCGCGTGCATGGCGGTTTCGTCGACGAAGTGTACCGTGCCCACGCTGCGGAAGATCGTCTCGACGGCTGCTCGGTCCGTAACGGTCGCGACCACATTGGCGCAGAGAGCCGTCGCGCTCTCTCGAACCGTCATGGCAATATTGGGCATGGCTCGAAACACCGGCATCGGGGCGGGGAGTTGGTTCTCCACCAGGCGCAGCGGCACGGCGGCCGCCATCGATATCACAATCTGACCGGGGCGTACTGCCTCGCGGATCTCGCTGAGCACATCGCTGACGACTCGTGGTTTCACAGCGAGGACAATGATGTCGCTTGCGGCGGCGGCAGCGGCGCTCTCTCCCGCGGTTGCTTTGATGGAGTGACGCTCGGCCAGCTCAGCGGTTCGCTTTTCGCTTCGCACGGTGATGCGAATGTCTTCGCGTGAGAGCACCCCTGCATCAAGAACCCCGCGGAGCAGCGCTTCCCCGAGCCGGCCCCCGCCCAGAATCGCAAGGCGCTTGTCGACCTTCATGACGTCATTGTATCGGCGGAGTTGCGAAATGCCGGTTCAGCAGGGAGGTACGGGCAAGTCGTGCTTCACTGGCTCGCCCGCATGTCGTAGCACAGCAGCCGCGGCGAGGTCCCGTCGAGCGACCCGCGCGTGTTTTGACTCACGTAGAGCAACCCACGGCTCAAGACAGGCAGGGCCCAGATCTCCCGCGCCTTGAACAGCGAGGCTCGGGACAGCACCTTGTAACCTTCGGGTGTCAGGTCGAGCCAGAGCAAATGGCCGTGCTCGCCGAGTGCCAGGAACCGTCCGTCTACGAGGAGCAACGAGCCGCGGAAGGTGCTCTCGACGATCTCGCGTGTCTGCCCTCGAATCTCGAGCGTCTCTTTCCACTCGAGGACTGTGCGCCACATCTCTTTGCCGTTCTTGAGGTTCACGCAGGCCAGCGCGGCGTCCGGCTCGTTGCGGCCCGGGAAGGCGTAGAGATATCCGTCTCGATGCACCGCTGTAGTGAAATGGAGATCAAAAGTCGGGTTCGCCCAGGCAACTTCGCGCCCACCCTCGGGCAGGATGTCCAGCAGCACCGCGCCGGTCTTATACGAGGCGGAAATGAGGACCTGGTCGCCCACGATCGTCGGCGTTGACGCGTTGACCGACTCGTAACTCTTGCTGCGCCACGGGAAGGTGAAGTCGACCGTGCCGTCGGCGGGATCGAGCACCAATAACCCTCCCGTCGGCGGACGGCTTTCGCCACCGGCGAACACGAACACACGCCGCTTGCCATGCACTGTCGCGGGCATGGGCGAGCCGTAGCCTGGGCCCCACTTGGTGCCCGCGCCCCAAATCATCTTCCCCGTCTTCGCGTCGAACGCCGCGACGGTTGGACCGCCGGGTGCGCCTACGTTGATGATCAGCCGGTCGTCGTCGATCAACGGAGTCGAAGAGATGCCAAAGAAGTCTTGCGGCACCTTGAACTCCGACGCGATGTCGCGCTTCCAGATAACCTCGCCGGTCTTGAGATTCAGACAGTGCAACTGCGCCAGCGCCCCGTAGATGTAGACGCGGTCACCGTCGATCACCGGGCTCGCCCGCGGACCATTGTTGTATCCGTAGCGGTCCCGGAAGTCGGTGGGGTACTCGAACTGCCAATACAGCTCGCCCGTCTCTGGGTGCAGACACTCGACGCGCTCCACATCACCGACACGATGCAGGTAGACCAAGCGGTCTCCGGCAATCGCAGGCGAGGTATAGCTGGTACCCTTCTTCAGCTCCCAAACCAGCGGCGGCCCGTTCTCGGGCAAGTGCTTCAGTAGTTTCGTCTCGGTCGAGATGGGGGTGTGCTGCGGACCGAGAAACGACGTCCACTCGTGAGTGACGGCGCCTTCGGGCAGAGGCTTGGGCTTGGCGTGAAAGGTCACGTCGGGGTTGGGCTTGGCCTCGGGTGCCGCTTTGCCGGAAAGGGCGTTGGTCTTGGGAGGCGCCGGGTCCGTGAAAGACACCGGCCCTTTGTTGTCCGCGGCTAAGGAGGCGTCGGTGCTGCAAGCGGCGAGCGTGAACAGCCCAAGTGGGGCCAACAGCAAGGCAACCGGCCACCATTTGATCATGAAAGTTGGCCCATCATGAAAGCTGGATCAGAACCCAAGTCGTGATCTTCGCACGCCGGGCTAGTTTGCGGCAGTCCCCAGCGTTACCGGCTGAACATCGGTCTGGCTGAAGTCATCTCCCACAAACAGCAACGGCTCGCCGGACGTCTTTGACAGCGCATACGCGAAGCAGTCGCCGAAGTTCAAAGCTGCTCGGTGCCGTCCCTTGCCGAATTCTCGGAACGCGTGGCGAGCCATCTCTACCTGCTCTGCGCTGAAGGAAGCCACCTGAACGAGGGCTTTGTGGAGAAGCAGATCAAGTTCCCGTGCGCCGGGCTCCCCCCGGCGAGATTCCACAACCATGACCGCCTCCAACACCGAGGCAGCCGACATTAAGCGAACGGGGTCGCTTTCGAGCGCAACCTCAACCTGTGCGGCCCGGGGCTCGTCTAACAGGATCGCCAGCAGGGCAGAGGTGTCGATGACCATCAGCGAGGGAGCCCGTGCTCGTCGTATCCGAGGATCTCGTCGGCGCTCCGTTTGTCCAGCTCAGGAAGAGCCGCACAGCGCTTGCGGATCGCGCGTAGTTCATCCCGCAGGCGGGGAGCGTTGACCCGCCCTCGTTCCCGCCGTAAGCGTTCGCGCAGGGCTTGGACCACGGCTTGAGTGAGGCTCTCGCCGGTTTCTAAGGCTAACTCACGTGCCAGGCGGTCAGCCTCCGGGTGTTTGATACTCAGAGCCATGAATTCATCCTTCTATACATCTAGGTTGATTATAGAACACTTGCGCTCACCTTGCCAGTCGATGTCCCCGATCACCACAACACAATCAAGCAAACAAACCCAATCACGCCAAGAAACAACCCGGCCCAAACCACCGGTTTCAAATACCAAGCCGGCCCACTCTCGCCCACGGCAAACGAATACTTGGGCATCGTCGGCATCTCGTCCCGCGTGCTATCGAGCCAGGTGCCCTCGGTCGCTGCCAAGTGGGGCAGAGCCTCATCACCCTGCTCAGCCGCCGGCTTGTCTTTCCCGGACGAGTACAGTAGCCCGCGAACTTCCTCGTCGGTCGCCCAGCCCACGACCAGACTCACCACCACCATCGCGCCGGCAGTGATCGCAATGCTCCACACATACGCCCACCACGTGTTCGTCCACCACAGCGGCAACGGCCAGCCGAACATCTCGCCCAGCAGCGAACTCAGCCCGTATGCGATGCCCGCCAGCAGTCCGGTGACCCCCGAGCGCCGGTGCACGCGCGTCATCGTGCCCATCAGGTAGATGGTGAACAGCGGAATCACCGCGACGCTCGTGATTCGCAAGTAGAACACCAGCATCCCCGCCTGAATGAAAGGCAAGTAACCGAACGACGCGGCGATGAGCACGGGCGTCGCCCAACGAGACACGCGCAGGTAGTGAGCGTCGTCTTTATGCTTGACGAAGAAGCGCGCATAGACGTCGCGCGTGAACACGGCCGCCAGCGACGACCCGATCGAATCGTAGGTCGAGATGCCGCCCGCGAGCACCCCGGCCACCACCACGCCCACCAGGCCCGGCGCGAGAAACTCCTGCACCAGCATCGGGTAGGTGCGGTCGACGGTCGCGAGGTCCGGGTAGACGGCGCGGGCGAGAATGCCCAAGGTGATGTTGAACCACATGACAATCGCCGTCGCCACGCTCGCCACGCTCGCCACGAACGCCGCCATCTTCATGTCCCACTCCGAACGTGACGCCAGCAACCGCATGGCCTGTGAGTGGTTGACGACGCAATACGCCGTCAGCACGACGACCCAACCGAAGACGATCAACCCCGCCGGCACGCCCGGCTCGTGACGTCCGCCGACGTGCAGCATCGATTCGGCCAACGCCGGGTCGATCGAGCGAAAGCGTTCCTCCAGCCCGCTCCAGCCGCCGACCACGTTCCATACTGTGAGCCAAAGGATGGCCGATGCCGCGAACATCATCACCGACTGCATCGCATCGGTGACGGCCACCGACTTCAACCCGCCCATCGCCGTGTAAGCGGCGGCGGCGGCGGCAATCGCGCCGACCAGCCACCAAGCCACCGCGTCCCAGTCGGTCAAAATCGAGAACGTCAGATACAACGAGAAGGCGACGTTGCCCAGCACGTTCGTGCGGTACTGCAGTTGAATGAAAGCGCTCAGCAGTCGCACCGACGGCCCAAAGCGGTACTCCAAATACTCTGCGTTGGTGAACATGCCGCTGCGGTAGAGCGGCAGGAAAACCCCGTAGGCGACAATGAACCAGCCGATCGGCAAGCCGAGCCACCACGTGGTGAGGTTCGAAATGCCGAAGGTGTACGCGCCGCCGACGATCGCCACGTAGTCGCCGCTGTCGACCGCCGTCGCGAACATCGACATCCCGACGATCCACCACGGCAACCCCTTGGCCGCCAGAAACCAATCGAAGGTCTTGGTGGTGCCCCGCGAGATCCGCAGGCCGTAGACGACGATCGCCCCGTTGAGGACGATCAAGATGAGCCAGTCGAGCGGGGTCACGGAACCGCTGCTCCGTCGTGTTGATCGCTTGATCCGATCAAGAGGTCAGAGTACTACACGCGCCGCGAGCGATCGAGAAGTGTCAGGCCCTGGAGAAGCGTCGAGCTACGATGTAGCTGCTTCCGTTGCGGTAATCTCTTCGAGGTGTTGCCGTGACGCGTGGAGATGCCGCTCGACCACCGCGTCAAACGGATCGTCGGGCGGAGCCTGCTCGATCAGATCGAAATGGTGGTAGTCATCGCGGCCGCGCGCGAGCACCGCCGGTTGCCGCCCCTCGATCTGTACTTGGCGAACCTCCGGTGTCACGTAGCGTGGCGCGTAACCGATGCGCTTGTGGTCGGAATCGTTGGCGTTCGAGCCGTGAATGATCTGCACATGGTGAAGCGACATCTCGCCGGGCTGCAACACGATGTCGACAACGTCGCGCTCGTCCACGTCCACTTGGATCTCTTGCCCGTGGCTGAGCAGGTTATCGTCCGCCCAGGTCTCTTTGTGTGGTTGAATCTGATCGGTGTGCGTGCCGGGAACGACCCGCATACAGCCATTCTCGGGAGTGCTCTCGGTCAGAGCGATCCACGCCGTGGTGACTTGCGTCGAACTGAGTCCCCAATAGGTGCCGTCCTGGTGGAAGGTGATGAACCCCGGATCGCGCGCTTGCTTGGGGAAGACCGAGTCCGCCCAGCAGATGATGTTCGGGCCGAGCACATCTTCCACCGCGTCTAGTACGGCTTTGTGCCGAACCAGATCCCACGCCCACCGAAAGTTGAAACACAGTTGACCCAACTCCGTCGCCTTCGGCTTGCCGCCCAAGGCCGTTTCGAGCTCTTCGTAGGCCGCCAGAAACCGATGTACCTCTTCCACCGAGAGCACCGGAATCGGCGCGACATATCCGTCGCGGTGGTACTGTTCCACCTGGTGCTTGGCCAATCGTTTCGGCATGAGAACTGAATCGCCGGCGTCTCGTCCGGCACCGGTCGCAACGGCCGGAGGAGCTTCTACAGGCATTGTAGCGTCCGGCAAGCCGTAGCGCCGCCACCGAGAGGCCCTCCACCAGCGGCGACGGGGGAGCGGATCGAAGGCATCGCCGCTTCGAATATCGCTACGTGATTCCCACAGTTCCACAGCCCCGACGACTACGATTCGCTACCACCACCAAGGGGACACCTCTATCGAGCTACTGTGGGGGACATTTCTATTGGGCGTGGACAGACATTTTTATTGGGCGTTGACACGAGGGCTTGGGTGTGCGACAAATTTGTGAGACTCAGGCCGCGCGAGCGCGATTCTCCCAGTAGTCGTCGAAGCGATTGCTGAGCCGTGCGCAACGCAAAGCCGTGATAGCGTTCGCGCCG
This sequence comes from Bryobacterales bacterium, assembly GCA_965261065.1. Taxonomy (GTDB): domain Bacteria; phylum Acidobacteriota; class Terriglobia; order Bryobacterales; family UBA6623; genus JAKZVK01. The sequence goes on from OZ253444.1 coordinate 4,586,079, forward strand.
CGCACGCTCCAGAACATGCCCGAGCGCTTCAACCGACTCGCAATGACGGTGCGGCAACCCGCCTCGATCACGCCTGAGCCCACAAACAAGCCCTGCCGGCGAAACTCGCCGTAACGCATGCGCTCCGCATGGCGCTGGAAGTAGTCCGCCTCCAGCGCCAGCGGATGCGCCAACTCCGGGTCGTCGATTTCGATCTCGCGCAGCGCAGTGACGAGTTGCTCGATGCGCCCCGCGTCGAGCTTTTTCTGCATGCGCCGCGCCCAACCGCGGAGGCGCTTTTGTTGTTGGGGAAACAGCTTCGACGCCAGCTCCCACAGATGTTCGCGAGCGTGATACAAGTCGACGATCTCGATCGCGCCGGGAAAGTATTCGTGCGAAAGATTCCAGATCCAGCCCGCACCGTCGCCAAGCACGACCTTCTTGCGCGCCCGACTCCAACCCCGTCGCCAAGCCTCGCTGTAAATGCGGCGTCCGAAGGCGGCGGCGTCCTCGATCGCGCCGGTGTAGCTGGTCGAGTCTTCGTCGCGCACGGGACGGCCTTGTTCGTCGCAGCTTGTTTGCGTGAACACACAGCCGAGCTTGACCTCGCGCGTGCCGGCCGGGACGCCGTCCTTACCCTTGCGGCCGGCCGTCTCGGCGGCGGTGACCGGTACGCCCGTGCCGTCCATCTCGATGTAGAGAATCGGAGTTTCAGGTCCTGACATCGCAGGAAGCTCCAGCGGTACGGCGCGCGCGATCGCGGCTTGTTCTTCGCTGGCGACATCTTCGCCGATCGCCTCGGCTTCGCGCTCGACAGCCTTGGCGGTCAGCCGCACTCCGGCCAACTCGTCGAGCAACGCGCGACCGCGATCGAACGAGGGTGTGCGACAAATTTGTGAGGCTCAGGCCGCGCGAGCGCGATTCTCCCAGTAGTCGTCGAAGCGGTTGCTGAGCCGTGCGCAACGCAAAGCCGTGATAGCGTTCGCGCCGCGCACGCTCCAGAACATGCCCGAGCGCTTCAACCGACTCGCAATGACGGTGCGGCAACCCGCCTCGATCACGCCTGAGCCCACAAACAAGCCCTGCCGGCGAAACTCGCCGTAACGCATGCGCTCCGCATGGCGCTGGAAGTAGTCCGCCTCCAGCGCCAGCGGATGCGCCAACTCCGGGTCGTCGGTTTCGATCTCGCGCAGCGCAGTGACGAGTTGCTCGATGCGCCCCGCGTCGAGCTTTTTCTGCATGCGCCGCGCCCAACCGCGGAGGCGCTTTTGTTGTTGGGGAAACAGCTTCGACGCCAGCTCCCACAGATGTTCGCGAGCGTGATACAAGTCGACGATCTCGATCGCGCCGGGAAAGTATTCGTGCGAAAGATTCCAGATCCAGCCCGCACCGTCGCCAAGCACGACCTTCTTGCGCGCCCGACTCCAACCCCGTCGCCAAGCCTCGCTGTAAATGCGGCGTCCGAAGGCGGCGTCGTCCTCGATCGCGCCGGTGTAGCTGGTCGAGTCTTCGTCGCGCACGGGACGGCCTTGTTCGTCACAGCTTGTTTGCGTGAACACACAGCCGAGCTTGACCTCGCGCGTGCCGGCCGGGCCGCCGTCCTTACCCTTGCGGCCGGCCGTCTCGGCGGCGGTGACCGGTACGCCCGTGCCGTCCATCTCGATGTAGAGAATCGGAGTTTCAGGTCCTGACATCGCAGGAAGCTCCAGCGGTACGGCGCGCGCGATCGCGGCTTGTTCTTCGCTGGCGACATCTTCGCCGATCGCCTCGGCTTCGCGCTCGACAGCCTTGGCGGTCAGCCGCACTCCGGCCAACTCGTCGAGCAACGCGCGACCGCGATCGAACGACGTCTCGGAGCCGACCAGCGCCGTCATGCGGCGCACGCCTGGCGAATACTGCGTCGCTTTGACGGCCAGCTCTTGGTCGTGCGGCGCGAAGCCTTTGCCGCAGCGGCTGCAGTGATAGTACGGCCGTTCGACGACGACCTCGCCCAGCATCGTGACGAGCTTCTTCGGCCGCCGACCGGCGTAGCGCGCTGGCGAGCCGCAGGCGCAGGGCTGCTGCGATTCGCCGGCCGCGTCTTCGTTCAACAGCGTCTCGAGCAAGACAGCGCCGGCTTGATGCAGCGCGTCGCGCGTCGCCTGTTCGACGGCTTCGAGGTCGAGCGACCCGCGCTTGCGCCTCTCACACAAGACGACCCGTAGCAGCCTCCCTACTTCTACGGCGACTTCTTGCTGGATCGCCTCGGCCGTTTTTTTTCCTGCGGACTCAGCTCGGCGTCCTCGGCGACGGGGCGCAAGCGGCAGATCTGTTCGTTGACTTCGAGCAGTTGTCGGCTCAGCTCCCGGAAGCGGTGAAAAGCCTCAACTTCGCGTTGCGCTTTGCGCCGCTGGGCGGGCGAGGAAAAGGTCTCACTCACGGTCTTGCCGTTGACCTTCCTGGTCAGGCGGTAGTTCGGGCCATGAGCGGGCTGGCCGGGCTGATGGCAGCGGCAGGACGGTTTGCCGCAGCGGCCGCTGACAGCGCTGATGGATCCGTTGCGGAAGTCTCCTAGATCGAGAATCCGAGCGAGGATGGCCTTTCGTTGACGTTCGAGCGCGACGAGAGATTCGGGCATAGTACGCCTCCTTTCCTAACGTATCACTACGTAAGGATTCGCACGCAAAAAAGGGGAACCCGCAAATCATCACTTTCTTGTCGCGCACCCTCGCCAAGGGTTCCGGTGCGCTCCCGGCGACTATAATGGCAACAGTGGCGGAGTGCGGTTGTTGGTCTCCTCGCGCCGGCACGTTCGCCTCGTTTCGCGCGTCCCGCAATGAAACCTTCCCCTTCTGATGTACCCCCAGAGGCGCAAGCTTGGCTGGTTCAACTGAGCGGACCCAAGGCCGGAGCGCGGTACCCGTTGCGTGGCGCGGTCACGCGGTTGGGGCGCTCTGCCAAGAACGACGTTGTTATCGATGGCGAAGACGCGTCGGTGGTTTCTTCCAATCACCTTGAGGTCCGCAGGAAAGGAAACCGGTTCCGGCTTTTCGACCTTGGCAGTACGAACGGCACCTACCTTGAGGACCGGCGGGTGTCGGAGGCGGCTCTCGACCGTGACATGGTGATCCGTTTGGGCGCGGAAGGGCCACGCTTCACATTCGAAGTCGAGGAGGCGCGCGCGCCTCAGATCGAGAAGACTCTGGTCATGTCGGCTCCCGCGGACGTGCCCAAGGAGGTTGGCGACGCGAAGGCCGGCGCGGGCATCAGCGGGCAGGACGAGCAGTTGCTTTCGCATGCCGTCAGCAAGGCACGACAGGCTCGGCGCATGGGTCAATCCGATCAGACCGTCATCATCATGCGAGAGGTGCTCGGCAAGGCCATCGATCGATCGGGGAAGAAGTTCAAGCTCGTGATTGGTTCGCTGGTGGTGATCCTCTTCGCTCTGACTGGATACGGCTACTGGACGATCGAGGAGATCAAGCTCGAGAAGAGCGGTATCGATCAGCAGATTCAGGTCATCGAGGAAAAACTGGCCTCGGGCGGTCAAGATGCCGACGAGATCGAAGGTCTGCTGGACGAGCTGGAGGCCCAGCAGCGCAGGGCGCGCGCGCTGCAAAATGGCTTGCTCTATCGTTGGGGCGTCTGGGGTGAGGAGCAGATCTTCGTCCAGCGTGAGATCCGCGCGTTACTGAAGGATTTTGGGGCGGAGGTCTATAGCATCCCGCCGGAGTTTGTGGAACAGGTGAAACGATTCATTGAGCAGTATCAGACGCGCGACCAGAAGCACGTCGAGCGCGCTTTAGGCCGGTCCCGCGAAGACCTCGAGGCGATGCGAAGGATTTTCGAGGAGGCTAAGTTGCCGCCGGACCTGGCTTACATGGCCCTCGTGGAGAGTGCCTTTCTCAGAGCCAGTGTGAGCCGCGCGGGTGCGGTGGGCCCTTGGCAGTTCACGGAGGCGACGGCTCGTTACTACGGCATGAAGGTCGACCCAGGCGTGGACGAGCGCCACGACCTTGAGAAATCGACCCGGGCGGCGACGCGCTACATGCGTGAACTCATCTTGAACTTTGGCTCCGGCAGCTCAGTCATGCTTGCCTTGGCCGCGTACAACCTGGGCCCCACCAAAGTAAGACGCGCGGTGCGGAGGGTAGAAGACCCGATCAAGCAGCGTAACTTCTGGTATCTGTACCGCGTCCGCGCCTTGCCTGTTGAGACGCGTGAATACGTCCCAAAGATCATTGCGGCCATCATCATTGGCCGCAACCCAGAACGCTTCGGTTTCTGAGCGCGGGCGTTCGAGGCAAGTGCAACGGGACTTCCCGGAGCCGTCCCTTTACCCGAAGCGCAGCGCCACTGATTTGGGGCTTAGCTTCTCCTTCCGGTTCAAGTCATTTGGAGCAGTTGCCCACCGCACCCACGGCGGACTAGCATGGGGAAGCGCGATGGGGCTGCGCCGACGGGATGACCGTCGGATGCTGTCTCGCGTCAGCTCACCCCAAGTTCACCAGGGTTTCCGATGCGTCACTACCGTTTCTTGATTCTTACTGCGGTTCTGTGCAGTTTTTCCTGTGGAAGCGAGGCACCTGCGCCCGAGTCGGCTGCCGCGGGGCCGATTGTTCCGGCGGACGCCACGTTGGAGAAGGTCTTCACCCGTTCGGCTGATATCCAGGGCGGGTTAACGGAGGGTCCTGCCGTGGCGCCGGACGGGAGCATCTATTTCTCGGACATCCCATTCGGAACCGACAAGGGTCTGATCATGCGGTTCGACCCGAAGACGATGGAGACGACCGTGTTCGCTGAAGATAGCGGCAAGTCGAACGGCTTGACCTTTGATGCGGACGGCCATCTGTTGGCGGCAGAGGGGTCCGACTACGGGGGCCGGCGCGTTTCACGTTGGAACGTGGAAACCGGCGAGCGTACGACGGTCGCTGACAACTATCAAGGCAAGAAGTTCAACGCACCCAATGATATCTGCCAGGACGGCAAGGGCCGAATCTATTTCAGCGATCCGCGGTACCTGGGGTCCGAGCCGCGGGAGCTGGAGCACTTGGCCGTGTATCGTATCGATACCGACGGGACCGTGGTCGAGGTGACGCACGAGGTCGAGAAGCCCAACGGGGTCGCGTTAAGTCCGGATGGCAAGACGTTGTATCTCGCCGATCACAACAATGGTAGTGAGCGAATCACTGACCCCAATGCGCCCAAGGGCGAGCACGGCGCGATGAAGGTGTATGCGTTTCCACTGGGGGACGATGGGCTGGTCAACGGCCCGCGGAGAACGCTCGTGGACTTCGGCAAGGAGGCCGGCTGCGACGGGATGACGGTTGACGAGCAAGGGAATATCTACCTGACGGCGAGGAGCCTGAAGCGCCCGGGAGTGTTGATTATCAATCCCGAGGGCGAAGAGGTTGGGTTCATTGCGACTGGGCCGGAGAACCAGACCGACCCGGACAATGCGCAGGGGTCGCCGAGTAACGTGGAGTTTGGGATTGGTGACGAGGCGAACGTGCTGTATGTGACGATTGACCTGAGTTTGTATCGGGTGCGGTTGAACGTGAAGGGACATCAGCGGCAGTACATGAAGTAGTGGAAGAGTTGCGCAGGCCGGGCAAGCGGGCACGGCATGCCGTGCCCCTACATTTGTGAACAACACCGTCCCGATTTTGCCACCGGCGGCTAGTCGGCCAGAGGCAGGTGTACTGTGCCAGCCGTTTCGACCGAGCGGAAGACGGCTTCGGTGAACTCCATGTACTTGACGCCAGCGGAGAACGTCGTGTCCGCCAGCTTGCCTGTCTGAATCGCGTCGACGAAGTCCTGTTCGACCGTCCAGGGCTTGGCTTCGTTTTCGGGGATCGGGATTTCGGTCAGGGCATCGTCGCCATTCTGCGCGCCCTGGATGGTGTCGGTCGCCAGGTTGTAGACCAAAGTGCCGTTGTTGCCGTAGGCTTCGACGAGTGGGTGGACCCCCGGGCGCGCGACCCCTGAGAACAGAAGGGCTGCCATGGCGCCGTTTTCCATGTGGCCCGTGATGTAAACCGTGTCGGGACGCTCGACCGGGCCCGAGCCGCCACCCTGGGCGAGCGGTCGCTCTTTGGTGAACGTCTCTGCTTGGGCCGAAACCGTCTTCATGTAGCCGAACCAGCGGTGGATCGTTTCCACGACGATGCCCATCGCCAAAGCATTCAGTCCCGAGTAGCGGGCGACTTGACGCCAGTGAAGAGACGTCGTCGGGTCGACAAGGTCACCGGTGAGGAAGCGGGCGTGGACGTTGTAGACGTCGCCCAGGTAACCCTCGCCGATCAGGCGTTTCATCACGTTGTGGCCCTTGAGTCCGAAAGGTGATGGGCAGATTTGCGCAACGAGGCCCGTCTCCTCGGCCTTCGCGTGCATTGCCTTGGCCTCCCGCAGGTTCATGGCCATGCGCGCTTGCACGAAGGTGTGCTTGCCGGCGTCGAGCGACTCAAGAACGAATGGACAGTGCTTGTAAGGCCAGGTGCCGATCATGATCGCGTCGAGATCGTCGCGCGCCATCAGGGCGTGCGGGTCGGTCATGACTTCGGGGCTTAGGCCGAACTCGGCCGCGATCCCACGAGCGGACTCCTCACTGCGGTTGCAGATGACGGCGATCTCGGCGCCGTCGATCTTGGCGAGGCCGGGGAAGTGGCGTTGGCGAAAGATGTTACCGGCGCCGATGATGCCGATACGAACTTTGTCGGGCATGCGGTGACTCCTTGCGAGAACGGACGCGCCCGCAGTCAACAAGATCTCTAGGCCCCCGTAGCGGCGGACGGGCTATCGAAAACGGCGCAACCGAGTCGTGCTTACACCTTCTCAGGCACACTCCAAGGCGCGCGGTAGTTCTTGGTCAGCAGCGCGTTGGCCTCGGGGTCGTTCTTGACCTGCTCCGTCGCGGGGTCGAAGTGCAACACGCGGCCGACGCGATAGGCCGTCTCGCCGAGGTGGATCAAGCCGCAAGAAAGATGGGCCTCCTCTGCCGGCGTGATGGGCTGTTTGCGGCTTTGCATGGATTCGATGAAGTTGCCTAGGTGCAGCTCCGTGGGTGGCGGCAGGCCGTCGGGCCCCATGCTCGGTCCTTTGGTCTCCTTTTTGCCGAGATACACGCGCAGGTGCTGGCGGCGCGAGAAGATCATGTAGCCTTCGGTTCCGTAGAAGGCGTTGCCGCTGTCGAAGCCGTGCATGCCGTAGGGCGTCCAGAGGCGGTCTTCGTACAGCAATACCTTCCCTTCGGGGTAGTGGTAGGCGATCATCATGTTGTCGGGAAACTCTCGCTCCCCTTTGAGATCAACCGTGCTGCCGTGGGCGGTGATGCGGACCGGGTGCGTCTTGACGCCGAGAGCCCAGCGGGCGATGTCGATGTCGTGGGCGCCGTCGTCGCCGAGATCGCCGTTGCCGTAGTCGCGATAAGGGCGCCAAGTACGGTGGAAGCGGTTGGGATTGAAGGGCCGCTTCGGCGCCGGGCCAAGCCACATCTCGTAGTCGACGCCCGGGGGCGGCGCGCTGTCTGGCTTCGGTTGCAAGGGCTGGACACGCTGGATGTTCCAGGCCTTGGTCATCTTGATCTCGCCTAGCAGCCCGGAGGCGAGGATCTCCGCCGCCTTTTCCGTCGCCTTGCTGGAGCGGGTCTGCCCGCCGTGCTGCACGATGCGATTGTGCTTCTTCGTCGCCTCTATGAGGAGGCGGCCTTCTTGGAAGACATGGCTGGCGGGTTTCTCGATGTAAAGGTCCTTGCCGGCTGCGAGAGCCGGAAGCGCCATGGGGACGTGCCAGTGATGAGGCGTCGCGAGGACGAGTCCGTCGATGGATTTGTCATCGAGCAGGTGGCGGAAGTCGGCGACTAGTTTGGGGAGGGCTCCGCCGAACTCTCGAACCGTTTGAGCGGCGCGTTCCAGGACGCTTTGATCCACGTCGCAGAGCGCCGAGATGCGCATGTCGGAGCGCTTCGCGAGGTACCGTGCGAGGGTGTTTCCCCGCCCATTCACGCCGACGACCGCGATGGTCACCTTTTCATTCGGGGAAGCGGAGCTGGTACGGATGGCAAGGCTGGTCGCGGCTGCCCCGAGGGTTGTTGAGAAGAGCTTCCTTCGGCTGACGGCGTTCATTTCGTCTATCTCCTTGGAATCGTTGTTTGCCTGTTGTTGTTATGGTTAGCGTACCGGTGGACAGGTTGCCGACGCGCGCGGCACGGAAGCAGCGCTTTCTAGACCGGGTCAGGGACGTTCCATGGTGCTCGGTATTCCTTCGTCAGCAATGCATCGGCTTTGGCATTGTTACGGAACTTTTCGGCCTGGGGGTCGAAGTGCAGCACCTCGCCGACACGGTAGCCGATCTCGCCCAAGTGAACGAGGCCACAGCTTAGATGGGCGGTGAGGGCCGGGGCGTTCGTCGGCTTTCGCGATTTCACCGAGTCAACGAAGTTGTCCATGTGCTCGGGGTGTCCCACGGGGCCGTCGCTGATGCCGGGGCCCTTCTCCTCTTTCTTGCCGAGATAGACCTGGAAATAGCCGCGGCGCGAGAAGATCATGTAGCCTTCGGTGCCGTAGAAGGCGTTACCACTATCGAAGCCGTGGAGGCCGTAGGGGGTCCAGCCGCGGTCTTCGTAGAGCAGGACTTTGCCCTCTTCGTAGTGGTAGGCGACCATCATGTTGTCGGGGAAGTCCCGTTCGCCTTCCAGGTGGATGCGACTGCCGTGGGCGGTGATGCGCACGGGGTGCGTTTGGACGCCTAGCCCAAAACGTGCCATATCGAGGTCGTGGATGCCGTCACCGCCGATGTCGCCGTTGCCGAACTCGCGATACCAGTTCCAGTTGCCGTGAAAGCGGTTCTCGTTGAATTCGCGCTCTCCGGCCGGCCCCAGCCAGAGGTCGTAGTTGACGCCTCGTGGGGGTGAGGCATTGCTAACCGGTTTGCGGTGATTGTGGTTCTGGACGTTCCAAGCCTTGCTCATCTTGACTTCGCCGATGATGCCTCGCTTCAAGAGTTCGCCGGCTTTCTTGGTGACCTCGCTTGACCTCATCTGAGTGCCGTGCTGGAAAATGCGGTCGTATTTGTTGGCGGCCTCGACCATCAGCCGCCCCTCGCGGAAGACGTGGCTGGCGGGTTTTTCGCAGTAAACGTCTTTTCCCGCTTGCATCGCGCGGACGGCGATGGGTGCGTGCCAATGGTGAGGCGTGGCGACGACCACGGCATCGACGGAGTCGTCGTTGAGCAGATTGCGGAAGTCCTCGACGAGTTTGGGTGTGAACGCTTTTGCGCGGTTGATCTCCTGTCCGACACGTTCGGCGATGGCCTGGTCGATATCGCAAATGGCTGTGATCCGGACGTCGTCTCGTCTCAATAGGCGCTTGACGTGGCCGCCTCCCATGCCGCGCACGCCGACGACAGAGACACCGAGCTGATCGTTGGGCGAGGCGGAGGAAGTGCGGATGGCGACGGTGCCCGCAGCCGCCAATGCTGCCGCACCAGCGGTGGAGCGGGAGAGAAACTCACGTCGGGGTATGGGTTTCATAGACTCAAACTCCTTTGCCAATGGGGTGGATTTGAACTGGCCGCGGCGGAGGGCACGGCATGCCGTGCCCCTACATTCTAGACGAGCCTTTCCTCATACGTTGACGCCGCAGGCTTGTAGCTGGGATTTCCGTTTTGGCCATCGCGCCACGGTCAGGGTACTCCAATCCGCGGCTCGGGTGCAAGGTCTTCGTTCTCCTCTGTCAACGCCCAATAGAAATGTCCCCCTCGGTAGCTCGATAGAAGTGTCCCCTTGTGTTTCTTGTTCGTAGGAGAGATATCGTCGTCGTCGGGGCTGTGGAACTGTGGGAATCGCGTAGCGATTTCCAAGGGGCGGTGGGAAGGGTGGAAAACCATCCACCGCTCCTCGAACCCGGTACTGCTGCCTCGAGAGATTTTCCACGCTTTCCATCCGACCCGGCATTTCCACAGCCCTCTTATGTATTCGCAGCCCGTTTTTTCCGTAACACAGCTCGCCGCCAGGGGTGGTCCGCCGCCGGCTTGCGCCCGCCCTCCGGACGCTGCTGTGGTGCTGGTTTCGTCCGCAGCTGTGGCGTCGGCGTGGCGATCACGTCGTGCTCGATCTCGTGCCCGTCAAACCTCACCTGCAAGCTCTCATCGCGCCACTGTTGGACCGTCACCCGTGCCCCCGCCCCCACGCCCTGGTTGCGTTTCGGCTTCAACTGCAAACAACGATTCTCGAAACGCACCACCCGGTCGTTGCTCACCACGCGTTCGTACTCGCAACAGAACACGCCTCGCAGCTCGGTGCCGCGGGGGAGCGCCTGGTGAAAGTCCGCTGCCGCCGCCGGCTCACAGGCGAAGCGCTCGTTGTGCTCGGCCAGGTACTCCTCGTCGAGATAACGGTTCGCCGCCTCGTACTCGACGATCCCGCGCAGCCGCATCTTCTTGATCAGGCGGTCTTGGTGCGTGCCGTGATGGCGCTCCACTCGGCCCTTGGCTTGCGGCGAGGAAGCCGCCATGATCGTAATGCCGAGCTTGGCACACATGCGCCCGAACTGCGTCTCGGGCTTGATGCCTGCCAGCGCTTCCCGCGACGTCGGCTGGCGCTGGTAGACGTTTTTCCAGTCGCAGTACAACGCCTTGGGAACGCCGTGTTGACGTACCCAGGCTGCGAGCAGATCGGCCGCGGCCCAGGTCGTTTCCTGGTCCGAGAAACGGCACAGCGCCACACCGGTCGCGTCATCGACGAAGTTCATCAGACAGGCTTTCGGGCCGCGTTCTTCCAGCCAGTGGTGGTGCGAACCGTCGAGTTGAATCAGCTCGCCGAAGTGCGCTTTGCGTTGGCGCCGGGTGCGATGCGGTTGGCGCTTGCGACGGCGGCTCCACAGACCCGCGGCGAGCATCCAGCGCCGCAGTGTTTCGCGCGGCACTTCCAGGCCGTGGTCGGCTGCCAGATGTTCCGACGCCAGCGTCGGCCCGAAGCGCTCGTGCCCCTCGCCCGCATAGTTCTCGCGCACCAACTCGAGAACCTGCTGGCGTCGCTTCTGATCGGCTCGGTTCGAAGCACGGCCGACGTTACCGTGCACCAAAGCCTTGGCCCCGCCCGCACGGTAACGCTTCTTCAGACGCTTCGCATGGCGGTAGCTGACCTCCAGCAGCTCGGCGGCTGCGGTCAACTTCAGTTCCCCTCGTTTCACTCGGCTCAGCACTTCGCCGCGCCTCAACTCCTTGGCACTCATCCATGTCCTTCCCACTCTCGGCTCCTCCTTCGGAGCCTCAGAGTAGGGGACATTTCTATTGGGCGCTCAAGGGGACATTATCATTGGGCTTCAACAGGTCTTCGTTCTCCTCTCACGATCGATGCTCCGTTCGCTCCCGTTTCGGTCGCTGAATGCCGCTCGATCGCCGCGTTCCAGCTCGCGGGAGAGCTTTTCGCCGACACTGCTCCGAGTAGTTCCCTCTTCAGCAACCAGGTATACGTCGAGAGGTAGAATCAGACCGACGTGCTTGGCCGGACTGTCTCGTATTACAAGATCACCGGTTGATGCAAATCACGCCCCCCCCAGCACCCACTGGGCTTGGTCGCGTGACAGGCGAGAAGAGCCATGACCAGTACGACGTCTTTGTCTCCTACGCAAGGGAGGACGTCGCATTCGTGCGTGAGCTGTACTATGAGGCGATCGAGGGATTAGATCATCCTCAAACGGATGGCCGAACTGGGCAGGCCGAAGTCCTACGCTGTGGTGTCGTAATGAGGGTTTGTGCAAGCGCCCTGACTCGTGCCGGAACTGATTCATGCACCAGCGCCGTGCCGCACGGATTTGAACCGTCTCATCTGGCGCGTCGCTTCGTGGGAAACCTCGGCCCGGTTGTTCTGCCAGCGGTCCTGCCAGTGAGTCACACTCGGCAGTATTTCCTTGCGAGCGGCGCTGTAGCTGGGCAGCTTGTCGGTTACGATCAAGCGCGGGACGTACGCAAACCCTTCAGCAGCTTCCGAAAGAAGCGCGTCGCGGCTCTTTTGTCGCGGCGTTTTTGCACCAGAATATCGAGTACATCGCCGTCCTGGTCGGACAGCCCGCGACAGGTAGCGCCGCTCTCCGTTGATCGTGACGAAAACTTCGTCGAGGAACCAGGTGTCGCCCGGACGGCCTTGGCGCCGACGCAGGGATCGGGCGTAAGACCGGCCGAACTTGAGACACCATTGCCGGATCGTCTCGTGGCTGACAATGACGCCGCGCTCAGCCAAGAGATCTTCCACATCCCAAAGACTGAGGCAAGAGCGGTGATAGAGCCACACGGCGTGAGCGATGAGCTCCCCAGGATAGCGGTAGCCGGCATAGGGATTCGTCGATGATTTCATCCCTGAGATCTTGCCTATCTGGCCCACGGTTCGTCAACTTGACAGTACCCCGGTATGGGCGACGCTGCCAGATCGACTCTGTTCCGATTCTCATCGATTCTCTTGGGGTGAATCGAAGCTGTCCCGGCTCCGACCATTGAAGTCGATACAGACTTATCTGGCTACGGCCGCTGGCCTACACGCGCGCTCATTTGATCGAGAAAACGCCCCAACTCTACCCTAACAGGATTTGGACCTGGCTCCTCTTCCTGACTCAACAGCGGGATTCCACCGGGATGGAACTGGCCAGGCATTTCCTTGTTAACCCGCATTTTCAATTTGATGTATAAACTTCAGACCATCCAGCGATCTTCAGCGTCTTTATTGATAGGGGCTAGAGCCCGATAAGGACGCCATGGAGGTCAACACCCGATGGGTGAAAAAGAAAACAAGCCGTTTCAGCTCACGTTCAATGGATTTCTCAAAGTCGATTTCCAAGGATCGCGAGTCACCTCGGATGGCGGTCTGATTCTCGTTCGCGAACTGGATGAACGACTCGGACTCGGCCAGCTGATCGACGAGCATATCAGCGACTCGCGACAAGGCTTGAACAAGAAGTTCGCGCTGGCCGATCTGCTGCGGCAGTCGGTCTACAGCCGACTCGCTGGCTACGAGGACCTCAATGACGCCGTTCGAGTATCCGCCGATCCGATCTTTCGCTTGATCGGCTCGAAGAGGAACTGGGATCGCGGAGCAGCCTTGACCTCGACGCTGCATGGCTTCGAGACGGAGATGCTGGCGAGCGAAGAGAACTTGCTGGGGCTGATGGCAGTGAACCGGGAGCTGGTCGCGCAAGCCGAAGCTCCCGACGGTTCAGACCGCGTGGTGCTCGACATGGACTCCACGGAGAGCCCCGTCCACGGCCAACAGGAAGGCAGTGCCTACAACGGCCATTTTGAGTCCCTCTGCTATCACCCGCTGTTGCTGTTCAACCAGCACGGCGACTGCCTAGGCGCGAAGCTGCGTCCCGGCAACGTGCACAGCGCCGAGGACTGGGACGAGCTGCTACTGCCGGAGATCGAACGACAACAGGCGGAGGGCAAACAGGTGACGTTCCGCGCCGACGCCGCCTTCGCCAAGCCCGAGATCTACGAGGCGATGGAGGAGCGCGGCGTGGACTACGTGATTCGCATCCCGGCGAACAAGAGCCTGGAGCTGGAGATCGAGGACATCCTGTTTCGGCCACCGGGCAGGCCGAACGTCAAGCCCCTAGTGCGCTACAAGAGTTTTCGCTATCAGGCCGAGAGCTGGTCGAAGGCAAGGCGAGTTGTCGCCAAGGTCGAGCATCACCAGGGCGAACTATTCCCGCGCGTCGGATTTGTCGTGACGAGCATGAGCTTGCCGAGCCGCTCGGTCGTGCGGTTCTACAACAAGCGCGGCACGGCGGAGCAGTGGATCAAAGAAGGCAAACAGGCCACGCACTGGACCCGCTTGTCGTGTCACCGCTTCCGAGCCAACGAGGTACGGCTGCAACTCAGCGTGCTGGCCTACAACCTGGGCAACCTGTGGCGGCGGCTAGGGCTGCCGCAGCGAATCAAAAGCTGGTCGCTAACGAGTTTGCAACACAGGTTGATGAAGACCGGCGGTCGGCTGGTCAAGCATGCTCGCTACTACTGGTTGCTGCTGGCGGAGGGGCATCTGAACCGGCGGCTGTTCGGTGACATGCTGCATAGGATCTGGGCGCTGCCTGTGCCGGGTGGGTAGCGTTGCCCGGGCGAGGATCAACAGTTTTTGGCTCCAAAAAGGTTTCGCAGGGAGCAGTGTCGGCCGGAGCGCCGTTCAGTCCGCTCAATCAACGTCTGTGAGCGGACGGACGAGCCCTGGCGCCTACCGGCGGAGGTGATGTGCAGGGTTCAGCGCGAAAAGACGTGGTATTCGGCGCAGCGGGGGTGTATCCTGTGACCGTGCCAGGGCCAAAATGGAAATCCTGGGTTAAACCTGTAGTAAGATTCAAGTAGTGTCACAAACTCATGGTTGTGGGTGTATGGTAGCACTAGTTCGAGATCCGATACATGAATCACTGATACTGGGGCCACTATCCGCTTCACGGTCTTTCCCAGACCTCTGTTGTCAAACCTAGTTCGGAAAAACTGAGCCATGACCGGTGCGATCCCAACTCCAGACCGCTCAGATCGCCCTTCGTCTGCAGCAAGGAGATAAATTTGGCAATAATTTACTTGACACACCAATGTTTTCATGGCACTATACGGGTATGAAGACGCCCACGAGCCTCATGGAAGCCATTCGATTCTTCGCGGACAGAGACAACGCTCTCGGCTACTTGGTCTCGATTCGTTGGCCCGATGGCGTCACCTGCCCTCACTGCAATTCGGAAGCCGTTGGATTCTTGGAAAGCCGACGAATCTGGAAATGTAAGAACCGGGAGTGCCGCAAGCAGTTCTCCATCAAGATCGGGACCATCTTTGAAGACTCTCCGATCGGTCTGGATAAGTGGTTGACGGCTATCTGGCTGATTGCGAACTGCAAGAATGGCGTCAGTTCCTACGAGATCGCCCGCGACGTGAAGGTAACGCAAAAATCCGCATGGTTCATGCTCCAGCGTATCCGCCGGGCGATGCAAGAGGGCACAGGCATTCTGCTCAGCGGAGAGGTTGAAGCTGACGAATCCTTCATTGGCGGAAAAGCTCGCAACATGCACGCCAGCAAACGGAAAGAGCGCATTTGTGGCCGTGGTCCCAAAGGCAAGATGATCGTTATGGGAGTGTTGGAGCGTAAGGGAAGTGTCCGCGCGTCGGTCGTTCCCACACGCCGGAAGAAAGACGTTCAGGCGGAAGTCCGCAAACACGTTGCTCCAGGGTCCACCGTCTACACCGATGAGCTTCTTAGCTATGACGGGTTGGCTTCCGACTATGCCCACCAAGTCATCAACCACGCCGAAGAATACGTCCGGGGCTCCGTCCACACTAACGGGATGGAGAACTTCTGGAGCCTGCTCAAGCGCGGCCTGGCAGGAACCTACGTCAGCACTGAGCCCCTCCACTTGTTCCGCTACGTCGATGAGCAAGCGTTCCGGTTCAACCATCGGAAGCTGACCGATGCCGAGAGGCTGGGGATCGTTTGTAAGCGGGCCGTAGGCCGTCGCCTCACATGGATGGAGTTGACCGGGCAAGACGCCGAGCCGGTCGCCGCGTGAAAGTGAAAGCGGCAAGGGCGCGGGAAGCGTAAGCCCTAGCCGTGTTTCTTCTTGGCCGTTTTCTTGCACTTTGGCTTCCTCGCTTTCGGCATCAGCATCTTTACCAAGCGGTCGAAGTTCTGAAACTCCGACCTGCCGGACGGGTTGGGGATGGGAAGATGCGTTTTTGGTCGCATGATTTTAGTCTGGCGTAGCTCTTGGCTCCACTGCAGCATCTACTTCTCTGTCTATTTGCTCCCGCTCCTCGACTAGTGTGGGGCTGTTTAGCAGTTCAATGACCTTGTACCAAGGTATGACAACAGCCATATTCGTATTCTCCCGTCTGATCGTCGTCAGGTGTCCACAGTCAATACCAAGAAACAGTATATTCCGCCAGTCGATGTCTATATAGGTCGGCTCCGGTGTATAACCAAGCGATCTAAACTTGCTATCAACGCCAGCAGCGATCCTATCACCGACATCCTCAAATGCAAAAACTGGTGAGCCGTTGTAGCCGCTGTGAGAACGCATCTCGACAAGAATCGCGTCCACTGGATCTTTGACGATCTTTTTGCTAAGCCGGGTATCCACTTGACTCAGGTGACCCCAACATCTTGTAGTTGGGCTCACAGCGTCTTAGCGTCCCAATCGGCGACGATCGAGCGGTACGGCGTCGGCTCCACCGCCATGGCCTGCTGCACAAGGCGGTAGAAGAGCTTGCCCCGACTGCGTGATCTGCGCCGATTGAAGCGGAACACGAACTCGTCGAGATAGTAGTCCAGATGCTCGTGGCTGACCGCCCCCTGATGCGTGCCCAGCATCCAGCGCTTGAGTAGCGAGATCGCCAAGTGCACCCTCGGCAGTAGCTGCGAGGCCTGCTCGCGGCGGTTGTTAATCGAGATGATACGACGCTGGTAGTCCTTCTTCTTGAGCGGATCGTAGCCCGACCAGTTGTCGGTAACAACCACGCTGCCCGGCTCGACCGACTCCTCGACGAAGGGCATCAAACTGGCCGCCGAGGCGTTCTGAACGCGCTGCATGCGGATGCGCCCCAGCCCGGTGCCTCTCTCTTCCGCGGCGACTGCAATCAACGCTTTACGCTCGGTCTGCCGGCCGATTACCCCTTCTTCTTCAGCGCCCCAGTAGGTCTCATCGACCTCGACGAGGCCCGTCAATCGCTCCCGCCCCGGGCGCACCATCGCTCGCCTCAGCTTGTGCATCCAAGTCCAGGCGGTTTGGTAACTGCCCAGTCCCAGAACGCGCTGTAGACCCAGGGCGCTGGCCCCATTCTTCTGCGTGGTGATGGTCCACATCGCCCGGAACCACAGCCGCAGCGGCTTGCGTGTGTCTTGAAAGATCGTGCCGACGGTGACGGAGGTTTGCCGCCCGCAGCGAGCGCATTCGAACCACACTTTGCGCACCGGCCAAGCGCGCTCATGCCCACACCTTGGACAGCGGAAACCCTCTGGCCAGCGCAAGGCGAACAGATAGTCGCGGCAAGCCTCCTCGCTCGCAAAGTGAGACTCGAATTCGAGTTGGTCGCGCGGGTAATCCTCCACCAGGCCCTACACTACATCTTGGGGTCACCTGAGTCAAGTGGATACCCAGCTTTGCTAATTGATATCTTCCTCGCTGGCCACGTAGCGACATTCCCAAAACGTGCCACGGGTTCGTTGATACCCCCACCACTCGCAGGATAGAAGCGACCTATCATCACGACATCATCACCGATATCTCTATCGGTGACCGCCTCACTCAGGTCTACTGGCGGCCAGACCGGTCCACGAGAATACATTAGGATGATACCTTTGACAACTTCACCCGCATTTCCAATTTGATTCAGACATCCCGACCTTCCAGCGGCCTTCGGCGTCTTTATTCATAGGGGCTAGAGCCCGATGAGGATGCCATGGAGGCCAACACCCAATGGGTGAAAAACAAACCAAGCCATTCCAACTAAGTTTCAATGGACTTCTCAAAGTCGATTTCCAGGGATCGTACGTCACTTCCGACGGTGGCCTGATTTTGGTTCGCGAACTGGACGAACGGCTCGGTCTCGGAGAACTGATTGACGAGCATATCAGCGACTCCCGGCAAGGCACAAACAAGCAGTTCACGCTCGCTGATCTGTTGCGGCAGTCGGTCTACAGCCGCTTGGCGGGCTACGAGGACCTCAACGACGCCGAGCGGGTTTCGATCGATCCGACGTTTCGGCTGATCGGTTCGCAGAAGATCTGGGATCGCGGTGCGGCCTTGACCTCGACGCTGCACGGCTTCGAGACGGAGATGCTGGCGAGCGAAGAGAACCTGCTGGGGCTGATGGCGCTGAACCGAGGGCTGGTCGGACAAGGGGAGACGTTCGACGACTCCGAGCGGGTCGTTCTGGACATGAACTCCACCGAGAGTCCGGTCCATGGCCAACAGGAAGGCAGTGCCTACAACGGACACTTCGAGTCGGTCTGCTATCACCCGCTGTTGCTGTTCAATCAGCACGGCGATTGTCTGGCGGCGAAGCTGCGTTCCGGCAACGTGCACAGCGCCGAGGACTGGGATGAGCTATTGTTGCCGGAGATTGAGCGCCAACAGGCCGAAGGCAAGCAGGTCACTTTGCGCGCCGATGCCGCCTTTGCCAAGCCGGAGATCTACGAGGCGCTGGAGGAGCGCGGCGCGGACTATGCGATACGCATTCCGGCCAACAAGAGCCTGGAGCTGGAGATCGAAGACATCCTGTTTCGCCACCGGGCAGGCCCTCCCGCAAGCCGCTGGTGCTCTACAAGAGTTTTCGCTATCAGGCGGAGAGTTGGTCCCAACCTCGGCGCATCGTGGCCAAGGTCGAGCACCATCAGGGCGAGCTATTACCGCGCGTCGGATTCGTTGTGACCAGCATGAGCTTGCCGAGCCGTTCGGTGGTGCGTTTCTACAACAAGCGCGGCACGGCGGAGCAGTGGATCAAAGAAGGTAAGCAGGCCACGCACTGGACGCGGCTGTCGTGCCATCGCTTTCGGGCCAACGAGGTGCACTTGCAGCTGAGTGTGCTGGCCTACAACCTCGGCAACCTGTGGCGGCGACTCGGTCTGCCGCAGCGAATCAAGAGTTGGTCACTGACGAGCTTGCAGCACCGGTTGATGAAGACCGGCGGTCGGCTGCTCAAGCACGCACGATATTACTGGCTCTTGTTAGCCGAAGGACATCTGAATCGGCGGCTCTTCGGCGACATGCTGGGACGGATCTGGGCGTTGCCTGTGCCGGGCTGGTAGCACGCGACTTGGCGAATGCGAAATCTGTGTACTGAGGACGGAAGCTCGGAGGGGTGTCTGCGAAATTGCCTTCGTAGCGGCGGATCAGCCCCCATGAGGGGCAAGAAAGGGGGCTCGATCGGTCCCGCCTCAGCCGCCGCCTCTTCCGGGTGGAGAAATGGTTGTGCTTCGCCGGGTGAGGGTGTAGCCTAGTGCCGTCAGAGCAGCCAAATCGGAAATCCTGGCTTCAACCTTTTTATCCCTGACAGGAAGAATAGCTAAGTCGGTTTTAAGGATGCCGGGTATCCACTTGACTCAGGTGACCCCAACATCTTGTAGTTGGGCTCACAGCGTCTTAGCGTCCCAATCGGCGACGATCGAGCGGTACGGCGTCGGCTCCACCGCCATGGCCTGCTGCACAAGGCGGTAGAAGAGCTTGCCCCGACTGCGTGATCTGCGCCGATTGAAGCGGAACACGAACTCGTCGAGATAGTAGTCCAGATGCTCGTGGCTGACCGCCCCCTGATGCGTGCCCAGCATCCAGCGCTTGAGTAGCGAGATCGCCAAGTGCACCCTCGGCAGTAGCTGCGAGGCCTGCTCGCGGCGGTTGTTAATCGAGATGATACGACGCTGGTAGTCCTTCTTCTTGAGCGGATCGTAGCCCGACCAGTTGTCGGTAACAACCACGCTGCCCGGCTCGACCGACTCCTCGACGAAGGGCATCAAACTGGCCGCCGAGGCGTTCTGAACGCGCTGCATGCGGATGCGCCCCAGCCCGGTGCCTCTCTCTTCCGCGGCGACTGCAATCAACGCTTTACGCTCGGTCTGCCGGCCGATTACCCCTTCTTCTTCAGCGCCCCAGTAGGTCTCATCGACCTCGACGAGGCCCGTCAATCGCTCCCGCCCCGGGCGCACCATCGCTCGCCTCAGCTTGTGCATCCAAGACCAGGCGGTTTGGTAACTGCCCAGTCCCAGAACGCGCTGTAGACCCAGGGCGCTGGCCCCATTCTTCTGCGTGGTGATGGTCCACATCGCCCGGAACCACAGCCGCAGCGGCTTGCGTGTGTCTTGAAAGATCGTGCCGGCGGTGACGGAGGTTTGCCGCCCGCAGCGAGCGCATTCGAACCACACTTTGCGCACCGGCCAAGCGCGCTCATGCCCACACCTTGGACAGCGGAAACCCTCTGGCCAGCGCAAGGCGAACAGATAGTCGCGGCAAGCCTCCTCGCTCGCAAAGCGAGACTAGAATTCGAGTTGGTCGCGCGGGTAATCCTCCACCAGGCCCTACACTACATCTTGGGGTCACCTGAGTCAAGTGGATACCCAGCTTAAGGATATCGTACTGCCAGTCATCCTGCACGCAATTGAGTACATACCCATGCTTGACATCCCCATCCACAAAATAAAAACGGGGGAAAACCCAGCCTGCCTGAATCACGTGGCGGTTCGTTACTACGTATTGGTGTCGGTGGCTCTTTGTGTGAACCTCAACCAAACATCCACTCGCCGCCTTGGCGTCTGTTTCTCCGGGTTCCTGAGGGTAGCGCATGGGATCTTCCAAGTTGGGGTCTTGGGCGTCATCCACCGAACCAAATAAGTAAACGACGCTCTTGAGTAGGGTGTCGTCAATCTTCGGCATAGGCGGCTCCCCGTCCTTCCATACCCATCCGGGGCCATCAACCTCGAACTGTTCGACAGCCCAGTACCCGTCAGCATAGCCCGGCGGCCCTGGTGTGTCAAGTAAGTTTTACCATCAGGTGGGCTTTGGGCACATCTCCCGGGTAGGTTCCGACAGTCATGTACGCGATATTGAGTAGTCAGCGAGCCCGCAGATGGATGGACAAGGCCTCCGGCGTGGCGTTGAGCACTTCGGTAAAGTAGTCGATTGCCCGCTTCGATCCCTCTTTTAGGGTGTGGATACCCACTCCTCGGATGGGTAGGATGCAGCTTTCAGGCTCGTTGCGAAGACAGCAATTCTGCGTTTCGCCTAATCGCACATAGGCCACGCCAAGACGAAAGATCAATGCGTCGCTCACCTCGGCCGGCAACTTACCCTTGATCTTTGGAAGCAATTCGTAGCATCGGGAGAAGTAGTCGATCGCCTTCTGCTCGCGGCCAAGGTTCTGGCTGGCTACCGCAAGTTTGGCGTAGAGTCGGCACTTAACCCCGAATTTTCAATTTGATGTTTGACATCCCGACCTTCCAGCGGCCTTGAGCGTCTTTATTCATAGGGGCTAGAGCCCGATGAGGACGCCATGTAGGCCAACACCCAATGGGTGAAAAACAAACCAAGCCATTCCAGCTAAGTTTCAATGGACTTCTCAAAGTCGATTTCCAGGGATCGCACGTCACTTCCGACGGTGGCCTGATTTTGGTTCGCGAACTGGACGAACGGCTCGGTCTCGGAGAACTGATTGACGAGCATCTCAGCGACTCCCGGCAAGGCACAAACAAGCAGTTCACGCTCGCTGATCTGTTGCGGCAGTCGGTTTACAGCCGACTCGCCGGCTACGAGGACCTCAACGACGCCGAGCGGGTTTCGATCGATCCGACGTTTCGGCTGATCGGTTCGCAGAAGATCTGGGATCGCGGTGCGGCCTTGACCTCGACGCTGCACGGCTTCGAGACGGAGATGCTGGCGAGCGAAGAGAACCTGCTGGGGCTGATGGCGCTGAACCGAGAGCTGGTCGGGCAAGCGGAAGCGTTCGACGACGCCGAGCGGGTCGTTCTGGACCTGGACTCCACCGAGAGTCCGGTCCATGGCCAACAGGAAGGCAGTGCCTACAACGGACACTTCGAGTCGGTCTGCTACCACCCGTTGCTTTTGTTCAACGGTCATGGTGATTGCCTCGTTGCCAAGCTGCGTCCAGGCAACGTGCACAGCGCCGAGGACTGGGATGAGCTCTTGTTGCCGGAGATCGAGCGCCAACAGGTTGCGGGCAAGCAGGTCGCCTTCCGGGGCGATGCGGCCTTTGCGAAGCCGGAAGTTTATGAGGCTTCGGAGGAACGCGGAGTACAGTACGCCATTCGCATTCCGGCCAACAAGAGCTTGGAGCTGGAGATCGAAGACATCCTGTTTCGCCCGCCGGGAAGGCCTTCCCGCAAGCCCTTGGTGCGCTACAAGAGTTTTCGCTATCAGGCGGAGAGTTGGTCGCAGGCGAGGCGGATCGTCGCTAAGGTCGAGCATCACCAGGGCGAGCTGTTCCCGCGCGTCGGATTCATCGTGACGAGCATGAGCTTGCCGAGCCGCTCGGTGGTGCGCTTCTACAACAAGCGCGGCACGGCGGAACAGTGGATCAAGGAAGGCAAGCAGGCGACGCACTGGACGCGATTGTCGTGCCATCGATTTCGGGCCAACGAAGTGCGGTTGCAACTGAGCGTGCTGGCCTACAACCTGGGCAATCTTTGGCGGCGGCTGGGGCTTCCGCAGCGAATCAAGAGTTGGTCGCTGACGAGCTTGCAACACAGGTTGATGAAGACCGGCGGTCGGCTGGTCAAGCACGCGCGGTATTACTGGCTCTTATTGGCGGAGGCACATCTGAACCGGCGGCTGTTCGGCGACATGCTGCACAAGATCTGGGCGCTGCCGCTGCCGAGTGGGTAGCATTGCCGGAGTGAGGATCAACAGCTTTTGGCTCCAAAAGGTTTCGCAAGGAGCAGTGTCGGCCGGAGCGCCGTTCAAGCCGCTCAATCAACGACTGTGAGCGGTCGAACCAGCTCTGGCGACTACCAGCAGAGGTGATGTGCAGGGTTCAGCGTGAAAGGACGTGCTGTTCGGAGCGGAGCGGGTGTATACTGTGGCCGTGCCAGGGCCAAAATGGAAATCCTGGTTAACTTCGTCCGACGCCTCAGACGAGACGCCTGCACCAATGGTTTGAAAGCGGCGAAGGGCTGCGTTGCCCCCTTCAGCCGAAAATGGGTCTTGGCACTCATCTGTTTCACCTCTGCGTACAGAATGCGTCAGAGAGATGTATGCTTATTTCATGTTCCAGTGTAGTCGATCTCGCGGCCTGATCCGCAGTCGGCGGCCCGAGATCTACGGAGAGATTCCTACGAAGATCTCTGATCGCAACAACTAGCTCGCGACCGCAAAGACGGCCCGCCTCGCCGCGGCCGCTTGAGGTGGAGGATCGAGACTCATGAACAGACGTTACTTTATTGGTGGCGCCTTGGCGGCCGCTGCCACCACAACCAAGAAGGCCGTCGCCGCCAACGACAAAGTCAATATCGGCATGATCGGCGTGGGGGGACGCGGACGCGGCCTGACCCGTACCTTCGTGGGCATCGAGGACGCCAATGTGATGCACATCTGCGACGCCGACCAGGCATCGCTCAAGCGCGCGCAGGGCGTCATCTCCAAGGCGGGTGGCAAGAAGCCGAAGGAAACCGACGACATGCGGCGGCTCTTCGACGACCCCGAAATCGACGCCGTCGTCGTCGCCACGCCCGACCACTGGCACGCTCCGGCGGCCATTCTCGGGTGCAACGCCGGCAAGGACGTCTATGTCGAGAAGCCGCCCTCGCACAATATCCGCGAAGGCCGTCTGATCGTCGACGCCGCACGCCACAACAAGCGCATCGTGCAGGTGGGCACGCAGTCGCGCAGCCGCGGCTCGACCATCCGGGGCATTGAATACGCGAACTCAGGCAAGATCGGCAAGGTGCTGATGGCCAAGACGTGGAACATCCAGCTTCGCGATCACATCGGCCACGCCGAAGACGGCCCGGTGCCTGACGGCGTCGACTACGATACGTGGCTCGGGCCGGCCCCGTGGATTCCCTTCAACCCGAACCGCTTCCATTACAAGTGGCACTGGCATTGGCACTTCGGCACCGGCGACGCCGGCAACGACGGTGCGCATCAGATCGACGTCGCCCGCTGGGCGTTGGGCGAGAACTTCCCGAAGACGATCAGCGGCATGGGGCGTAAGGTGTTCTTCGACGACGACCAGCAGACGCCCGACACGATGAACGTGACGTTCGACTATGGCGACAAGGCGCTGATTTGGGAGATGCGCATATGGACGCCCTACGGGCAGGACGACCAATCGAACGGCGTGGCCGTCTACGGCACCGAGGGCATGGTGCACATTGGCCGCTGGAACCGCCGTTGGGGCTTCAAGGCGTACGACAGCGACGGCAGGATGGTCGAGTACGACGACGCCGACGATGAACGCGACGACCACATGCGCAACTTCGTTGACTGCGTTCGCACGTGCAAGCTGCCGAACGCCGACGTCGGCATCGGACACATCTCGGCGATACACTGCCACCTGGCGAACATCGTGGCGCGGACGGGCCGCAACCTCGAGTTCGACGCCGAGACGGAGACGATCGTCGGCGACCCCGGCGCGAACCTGCATGTGAAGCGGCGCTACCGCACGCACTGGGGTACGCCGCAGGGCGCCTGAGCGGGGTGGGTGAGTTTGGTCGGCAGCCAACTGCTACGGTCCCGGATGCGGAGCAACAATGCCCGCTGAGGGTTATGAGCGCCTGCGCGCGCAGGCCTGCGTCCAGCGGGAACGATGCCGCAAGCACGTATAATCACGCTTGCTGAACGATGCACATTGAAATGGGTGTGCGACAAATTTGTGAGGCTCAGGCCGCGCGAGCGCGATTCTCCCAGTAGTCGTCGAAGCGGTTGCTGAGCCGTGCGCAACGCAAAGCCGTGATAGCGTTCGCGCCGCGCACGCTCCAGAACATGCCCGAGCGCTTCAACCGACTCGCAATGACGGTGCGGCAACCCGCCTCGATCACGCCTGAGCCCACAAACAAGCCCTGCCGGCGAAACTCGCCGTAACGCATGCGCTCCGCATGGCGCTGGAAGTAGTCCGCCTCCAGCGCCAGCGGATGCGCCAACTCCGGGTCGTCGGTTTCGATCTCGCGCAGCGCAGTGACGAGTTGCTCGATGCGCCCCGCGTCGAGCTTTTTCTGCATGCGCCGCGCCCAACCGCGGAGGCGCTTTTGTTGTTGGGGAAACAGCTTCGACGCCAGCTCCCACAGATGTTCGCGAGCGTGATACAAGTCGACGATCTCGATCGCGCCGGGAAAGTATTCGTGCGAAAGATTCCAGATCCAGCCCGCACCGTCGCCAAGCACGACCTTCTTGCGCGCCCGACTCCAACCCCGTCGCCAAGCCTCGCTGTAAATGCGGCGTCCGAAGGCGGCGGCGTCCTCGATCGCGCCGGTGTAGCTGGTCGAGTCTTCGTCGCGCACGGGACGGCCTTGTTCGTCGCAGCTTGTTTGCGTGAACACACAGCCGAGCTTGACCTCGCGCGTGCCGGCCGGGCCGCCGTCCTTACCCTTGCGGCCGGCCGTCTCGGCGGCGGTGACCGGTACGCCCGTGCCGTCCATCTCGATGTAGAGAATCGGAGTTTCAGGTCCTGACATCGCAGGAAGCTCCAGCGGTACGGCGCGCGCGATCGCGGCTTGTTCTTCGCTGGCGACATCTTCGCCGATCGCCTCGGCTTCGCGCTCGACAGCCTTGGCGGTCAGCCGCACTCCGGCCAACTCGTCGAGCAACGCGCGACCGCGATCGAACGACGTCTCGGAGCCGACCAGCGCCGTCATGCGGCGCACGCCTGGCGAATACTGCGTCGCTTTGACGGCCAGCTCTTGGTCGTGCGGCGCGAAGCCTTTGCCGCAGCGGCTGCAGTGATAGTACGGCCGTTCGACGACGACCTCGCCCAGCATCGTGACGAGCTTCTTCGGCCGCCGACCGGCG
Source organism: Bryobacterales bacterium (assembly GCA_965261065.1). Classification (GTDB taxonomy): domain Bacteria; phylum Acidobacteriota; class Terriglobia; order Bryobacterales; family UBA6623; genus JAKZVK01. The sequence continues at coordinate 4,611,521 of OZ253444.1, forward strand.
TAGCGCGCTGGCGAGCCGCAGGTGCAGGGCTGCTGCGATTCGCCGGCCGCGTCTTCGTTCAACAGCGTCTCGAGCAAGACAGCGCCGGCTTGATGCAGCGCGTCGCGCGTCGCCTGTTCGACGGCTTCGAGGTCGAGCGACCCGCGCTTGCGCCTCTCACACAAGACGACCCGTAGCAGTCTCCCTACTTCTACGGCGACTTCTTGCTGGATCGCCTCGGCCGTTTTTTTTCCTGCGGACTCAGCTCGGCGTCCTCGGCGACGGGGCGCAAGCGGCAGATCTGTTCGTTGACTTCGAGCAGTTGTCGGCTCAGCTCCCGGAAGCGGTGAAAAGCCTCAACTTCGCGTTGCGCTTTGCGCCGCTGGGCGGGCGAGGAAAAGGTCTCACTCACGGTCTTGCCGTTGACCTTCCTGGTCAGGCGGTAGTTCGGGCCATGAGCGGGCTGGCCGGGCTGATGGCAGCGGCAGGACGGTTTGCCGCAGCGGCCGCTGACAGCGCTGATGGATCCGCTGCGGAAGTCTCCTAGATCGAGAATCCGAGCGAGGATGGCCTTTCGTTGACGTTCGAGCGCGACGAGAGATTCGGGCATAGTACGCCTCCTTTCCTAACGTATCACTACGTAAGGATTCGCACGCAAAAAAGGGGAACCCGCAAATCATCACTTTCTTGTCGCGCACCCCATTGAAATTAATGCCGGAACTCTAGACTCCTCTAAGCTTAGGCTTGGGCTGGTCGCCCTGCTTGTCTGCATGCAGACGAGCCCTACTCTGGCGGCAAGCCAGCAGGAAGCCTTTCGGGAACACACAAAGCTAGGCATTACGTATTTCCAACAAGAGAAACTGGCCGCCGCCGAGCAAGAGTTTCGAAAGGATTTACAACTTAACCCTAACGTTCCGGGACTTCAAGACTTGATGGGCGTGGTCTTGGATCGGCAAGGCAAGCACCAAGAAGCCACTTCCTTCTTCCTCGAAGCTATTGATCAGGATCCCCGATACGCGCCTGCGCACCATCACTTAGTATCAATTATCTTCGTCTGAAGAAATTGGGCTTGGCCTCAGCGGCCGTTTCCACATCTCTAGAACTGGATCCTAATCAGCCGCTCGTCCATAACAACCTCGAAAACATCTACGTCCAGAACCAACAATACTCGCTCGCCTTGCAGACCTTCGAAGAAGCCAACCGGTTGGATCAGAGTGATCCCAATATCCTGTTCAATCTACTACGCACCGAACTTCGACTCGACCGCAAGCAGTCCGCCACGCTGCACGCCACAGAATTGCTGAAGCTTTCGCAGACCGGCGCTACCTTGGTGGCAAGACTGGGTCGGGAGCTGGCTCAGTACGAACTCTATCCGCAAGCTGTTGTCGCTTACGAACGGGTGCTGGAACTAGAACCCGATTCCCTGGAAGTTTACATTGATCTGTACCGATGTTACTTCCACGGCGGGCAATTTCGCGACAGTTTGCGAGTGCTCGAAGGGATCACAGCCAGGATTTCCATTTTGGCCCTGGCACGGCCACAGTATACCCAGGATTTCCATTTTGGCCCTGGCACGGCCACAGTATACACCCGCTCCGCTCCGAACAGCACGTCCTTTCACGCTGAACCCTGCACATCACCTCTGCTGGTAGTCGCCAGAGCTGGTTCGACCGCTCACAGTCGTTGATTGAGCGGCTTGAACGGCGCTCCGGCCGACACTGCTCCTTGCGAAACCTTTTGGAGCCAAAAGCTGTTGATCCTCACTCCGGCAATGCTACCCACTCGGCAGCGGCAGCGCCCAGATCTTGTGCAGCATGTCGCCGAACAGCCGCCGGTTCAGATGTCCCTCCGCCAATAAGAGCCAGTAATACCGCGCGTGCTTGACCAGCCGACCGCCGGTCTTCATCAACCTGTGTTGCAAGCTCGTCAGCGACCAACTCTTGATTCGCTGCGGAAGCCCCAGCCGCCGCCAAAGATTGCCCAGGTTGTAGGCCAGCACGCTCAGTTGCAACCGCACTTCGTTGGCCCGAAATCGATGGCACGACAATCGCGTCCAGTGCGTCGCCTGCTTGCCTTCCTTGATCCACTGTTCCGCCGTGCCGCGCTTGTTGTAGAAGCGCACCACCGAGCGGCTCGGCAAGCTCATGCTCGTCACGATGAATCCGACGCGCGGGAACAGCTCGCCCTGGTGATGCTCGACCTTAGCGACGATCCGTCTCGCCTGCGACCAACTCTCCGCCTGATAGCGAAAACTCTTGTAGCGCACCAAGGGCTTGCGGGAAGGCCTTCCCGGCGGGCGAAACAGGATGTCTTCGATCTCCAGCTCCAAGCTCTTGTTGGCCGGAATGCGAATGGCGTACTGTACTCCGCGTTCCTCCGAAGCCTCATAAACTTCCGGCTTCGCAAAGGCCGCATCGCCCCGGAAGGCGACCTGCTTGCCCGCAGCCTGTTGGCGCTCGATCTCCGGCAACAAGAGCTCATCCCAGTCCTCGGCGCTGTGCACGTTGCCTGGACGCAGCTTGGCAGCGAGGCAATCACCATGACCGTTGAACAAAAGCAACGGGTGGTAGCAGACCGACTCGAAGTGTCCGTTGTAGGCACTGCCTTCCTGTTGGCCATGGACCGGACTCTCGGTGGAGTCCAGGTCCAGAACGACCCGCTCGGCGTCGTCGAACGCTTCCGCTTGCCCGACCAGCTCTCGGTTCAGCGCCATCAACCCCAGCAGGTTCTCTTCGCTCGCCAGCATCTCCGTCTCGAAGCCGTGCAGCGTCGAGGTCAAGGCCGCACCGCGATCCCAGATCTTCTGCGAACCGATCAGCCGAAACGTCGGATCGATCGAAACCCGCTCGGCGTCGTTGAGGTCCTCGTAGCCGGCGAGTCGGCTGTAAACCGACTGCCGCAACAGATCAGCGAGCGTGAACTGCTTGTTTGTGCCTTGCCGGGAGTCGCTGAGATGCTCGTCAATCAGTTCTCCGAGACCGAGCCGTTCGTCCAGTTCGCGAACCAAAATCAGGCCACCGTCGGAAGTGACGTGCGATCCCTGGAAATCGACTTTGAGAAGTCCATTGAAACTTAGCTGGAATGGCTTGGTTTGTTTTTCACCCATTGGGTGTTGGCCTCCATGGCGTCCTCATCGGGCTCTAGTCCCTATGAATAAAGACGCTCAAGGCCGCTGGAAGGTCGGGATGTCAAACATCAAATTGAAAATGCTGGCACAGACGTGCGTCTCCAAACAAGCGGAGAACCTGGCTGAGACGGAGCGCCAAGCGCAGCGGACCATCGAGGACCGCTCCGGAGGATCTGCACCGCAACTGGAGTGATTGTTGTCGAGTCAGTTGAGCCCCAACCCTGCCCTAGCCCGCCCGCGAAACGAGCCCGGGGGTCGCAGCTCCCCCCGAGGTTCTTCCTGTCAACCGACTACAACAGGGTTTGTGCGTCAATCTCGGCTGCTCGGTTTAGTCGTGGAGCAACCTCATGTGCGAAAAGCTCAAGGCTGTGTATCCAGTGATCGCGATCGTCCCAATCGTGCGCGACAAGGACTAAAGTGCCGAAGGGTCCGATGCGCTGGCGAAGCTCCAGTATCTGGCGGGTGACATGCTCAGGGTCGCCCGCGATGATGACCTGATCCATGAAATAGTCCAGGTTGCAGTCGTCGTCGCTCATCTTTGAGTCGGGCTTCCAGATGGTGAGACCTGAGCCCGACGTGCGGTTGGTCAAGTCGAGGATGTACTGAACGCACGAGCCCAGTGAATTGTTACGAGCGAGTTTCTGAGCCTCGGCCGTTGTGTCCGCGACGAGGATCTCCTCGTGAAGCATGTGATGGCTGATGGGACGAAAGCCCCGGGCGGCGGCCGCCTTCAGGCCCACGGAGGCGCGGCTGATACTCGGAACGAAGATTGGCGGGGTCGGCCGTTGCAACGGCTTGTGAAGCGTTCCGATGCCCATTTCATCGTCAACGGTGTCGCGCAGCCGAACCTTCCAGAACTGCCCGTCGAGTTCGTACGGCGGATCGCTGGTCCAGATCTTCAGGATCATGTCGATCGCTTCAGCGATTCGTGCTCCTGTGTCCTTCGGATCAACGCCGTAGACCTCCATGTCAGTAGGTACGGCACCAGGACCGAAACAGACGTTCAGGCGTCCGTGCGACAGATGATCGAGAAAGGCGAGGCGGCCCGCCACATGGGCGGGGTGATGATACTGAAGGCACACCGGAGCCGCCCCGACGCGCATCGATTTCGTCATACCGAGAACCTTGCCGAGAAATATCTCGGGCATGACAATGTTCTCGTAGCTGGAGGAATGGTGCTCGCCCACCCAGAAGTCGCTAAAGCCTAGCTCCTCGCATTTCACCGCCAGTTCAAGATCTTCGTCGAAGCACTGCGCGAGAGGCTTACGTGGGTCATGGATCGGCATGACGAACATGCCATAGTTCAACGCAGTGGATAGCGCCATTATTCCTCGCGACTGATCCCTTCCAGCGATACCCCCAGCCGATCGGCATGTTCCTGGATCGCTTGCCAGGTGCGTTCATCGATCGGGATGCCCTCTGCCTCGCGCCGGCGCATGGTTCGAAACTCGAGATCTCCGGGAACGAGCACTTCCTCGAAACCCGGGGCGGGCGCAGAGGATTTCACGTACTCGATCGTCCGCGCGACTTCCTGGCGAAAGGAATCCACAGGGCAGAACGCCACTGGATCGATGACCAAGAAGCAGACCCCGTTGCCTAGCGTGTCCGGATCCGAGCTGCTGACACCGTTCAGGACGCACCCCAGGATATCAACCAGCAGGCCGAGCGCGAATCCCTTGTGTCCCGCCGAACCGCCGAGAGGGAGAATGCCTCCGCGAGGCGGGTCGTAGAACCTGTTGGCATCGGTGCTGGGATGCCCATCCGCGTCGACGATCCATCCCGGTGGAAGTGGTTTGTCTTGAGCTGGGTGTCCACTTGACTCAGGTGACCCCAAGATGTAGTGTAGGGCCTGGTGGAGGATTACCCGCGCGGCCAACTCGAATTCGAGTCTCGCTTTGCGAGCGAGGAGGCTTGCCGCGACTATCTGTTCGCCTTGCGCTGGCCAGAGGGTTTCCGCTGTCCAAGGTGTGGGCATGAGCGCGCTTGGCCGGTGCGCAAAGTGTGGTTCGAATGCGCTCGCTGCGGGCGGCAAACCTCCGTCACCGCCGGCACGATCTTTCAAGACACACGCAAGCCGCTGCGGCTGTGGTTCCGGGCGATGTGGACCATCACCACGCAGAAGAATGGGGCCAGCGCCCTGGGTCTACAGCGCGTTCTGGGACTGGGCAGTTACCAAACCGCCTGGCCTTGGATGCACAAGCTGAGGCGAGCGATGGTGCGCCCGGGGCGGGAGCGATTGACGGGCCTCGTCGAGGTCGATGAGACCTACTGGGGCGCTGAAGAAGAAGGGGTAATCGGCCGGCAGACCGAGCGTAAAGCGTTGATTGCAGTCGCCGCGGAAGAGAGAGGCACCGGGCTGGGGCGCATCCGCATGCAGCGCGTTCAGAACGCCTCGGCGGCCAGTTTGATGCCCTTCGTCGAGGAGTCGGTCGAGCCGGGCAGCGTGGTTGTTACCGACAACTGGTCGGGCTACGATCCGCTCAAGAAGAAGGACTACCAGCGTCGTATCATCTCGATTAACAACCGCCGCGAGCAGGCCTCGCAGCTACTGCCGAGGGTGCACTTGGCGATCTCGCTACTCAAGCGCTGGATGCTGGGCACGCATCAGGGGGCGGTCAGCCACGAGCATCTGGACTACTATCTCGACGAGTTCGTGTTCCGCTTCAATCGGCGCAGATCACGCAGTCGGGGCAAGCTCTTCTACCGCCTTGTGCAGCAGGCCATGGCGGTGGAGCCGACGCCGTACCGCTCGATCGTCGCCGATTGGGACGCTAAGACGCTGTGAGCCCAACTACAAGATGTTGGGGTCACCTGAGTCAAGTGGATACCCGGCTCGTCGAAAAGCACCCCTCTCCCACAACGTACTGGCGGACGCCGACATCAGCTGGTCATACGATTCAGCGACGACATCATAGAACGCGGGACTAGGCCCTGAGGGCTTGCTCATGGCTTAGGTTGATGCGAACGAGCGGTTGCGCAGCATGCTCTGCTGTTGTAGCAGAGTCTGAACGGCACCGGGTGCGAGAAAGCTCGTGTGTTGTTGGATTTCAAGGGCCTACGCACCTGCCTCTCGAATGCCGCGCTCGGCTGGATTCTTTGGGCCGGCTGTTCTACAATTCATCGGTATGGCAACCACCTTGACTCGCCGTGATTTCACCAAGGGCCTCGGAGCCGCGGCCCTCACCGGTGCCGCCTGCGGCGGAGAAGCCCCTGAGCCCGAACAAGCCGCCGCCCCGCCGCTGAAGATCGTCGACCCGCACGTTCACGTCTGGGTCAACGATCCCAAGTATCCGTGGCCGGAGGAGAACAAGAACCCGCCCAAGGAAGACGCCTCCGCAGAGACGCTGCTCGGTCTGATGAAGGCTCACGGTGTGTCGAACACGGTGATCGTCCACCCGATGCACTACCGTTGGGACTGCCGCTACGTCGGCGACGTCATGAAGAAGTACCCCAAGGAGTTCCAGGGCGTTTGCCGCGTCAACCCCGAAGCCACTGACGCGCCCGATGAACTGACAAAGTGGACCGAAGAGTGGGGCTTCAAGGGCGTGCGCCTCAGCCCTTCGGCCAGCGAGGCGGGTGATTGGATCACGAACACCGACTTGATGGACTCGATCTGGAGCAAGGCGCAGGCATTGAAGGTCCCGATGCTACTGTTAACCAAGGCCTCACGGCTGCCCGACGCGCAGAAGTACATCGAAAAATACGGCGACCTCGACGTCGTCATCGATCACATGGCCGACTGCAAGCCGACCGACCCGTCGTCCGAGTTGGACAAGCTGCTCGCGCTGGCGCAATTCCCGCGCGTCTACGTCAAGATCTCGCACACCTGGAGCATCTCGAGCGAACCGTATCCCCACAGCGACACCTGGGCTCAGGTGAAGACGGTACTCGATACCTTCGGGCGCGAGCGCACCATGTGGGGTACCGACTGGCCCGTCTCGAAAAGCAAGATCGACTACGGCAAGACGCTTGAACTGGTGCGCGACGAAATGGACTTCCTCACCGACGAGGACAAGGCGTGGCTGCTAAGCAAGACCATCGAGCGGCTATGGCCATTCCCGGCGTGACGGATGCATCTCACCGAGAAAACGAACCGCGACCGTAAGGGAGCGGTCCGGCACGAACCCTCAACCTTGCCCGAAGGGTTCGAGAGCCCGAGCACCTGACCCGCTCACGCTTTCATCCCCCGCAACTCACACCATGACCCGACGAACCGTACTCCGAACCCTTGCCGCCGCCGGCCTGACCGCCTCTGCCGCCAGCCCGCAAACCCGTCGCTACGACATTCTCATCAAGAACGGCGAAGTCCGAGATCCCAGCCGCGGCTTTCGCCAAAAATCCGACGTAGCAATCCTCGACGGCAAGATCGCAACCATCGAGCCGAACATCGCCGCCGACAAAGCCATCGATGTCGTCGACGCGAAGGGCCTATACGTGACACCCGGTCTCGTCGATCTCCACACGCACATCCACACGGGGATGGGGATCGGCATCGACGCCGACTCGGTCGCCGCGCGGTCGGGAACGACAACCTGGATCGATGCCGGCACGTTCGCTTACAACCAGATCAATGGCTTCCGGCGTTTCATCGTCAATCCCGCTCAGAGCCGCATCTACGGATACGTCTACCTCTACCCGAACAATCGCAATCCCGATGAGGACCCGGTGAAGCACGTCCAGGGCGTAATGGACGACACCGGAGAAGCCGCTGTCGAGAACCGCGACATCATCCTCGGTGTAAAGTTCCAGGTCGGCTCGAACATGAACGGACGCTACAGCCCGCCGTTCCTCAAGATCGCCCGCCGGCTATGCGACCTCTACAGGCTTCCACTCATGGCGCACATCAGCTTCGCACCGCCTTCCACCGATGAAGTGATGCCCCTGATGCACCCAGGCGATGTCGTCACGCATTGCTTCAACACCCATACGCTGGGCATTCTCGACGCAAACGGAAAGATCAAACCCGCATTTTCAATTTGATGTATGAGCTTCAGACCATCCAGCGACCTTCAGCGTCTTTATTGATAGGGGCTAGAGCCCGATAAGGACGCCATGGAGGTCAACACCCGATGGGTGAAAAAGAAAACAAGCCGTTTCAGCTCACGTTCAATGGATTTCTCAAAGTCGATTTCCAAGGATCGCGAGTCACCTCGGATGGCGGTCTGATTCTCGTTCGCGAACTGGATGAACGACTCGGACTCGGGAAGCTGATCGACGAGCATCTCAGCGACTCGCGACAAGGCTTGAACAAGAAGTTCCCGCTGGCCGATCTGCTGCGGCAGTCGGTCTACAGCCGACTCGCTGGCTACGAGGACCTCAATGACGCCGTTCGAGTATCCGCCGATCCGACCTTTCGCTTGATCGGCTCGAAGAGGAACTGGGATCGCGGAGCAGCCTTGACCTCGACGCTGCATGGCTTCGAGACGGAGATGCTGGCGAGCGAAGAGAACTTGCTGGGGCTGATGGCAGTGAACCGGGAGCTGGTCGCGCAAGCCGAAGCTCCCGACGGTTCAGACCGCGTGGTGCTCGACATGGACTCCACGGAGAGCCCCGTCCACGGCCAACAGGAAGGCAGTGCCTACAACGGCCATTTTGAGTCCCTCTGCTATCACCCGCTGTTGCTGTTCAACCAGCACGGCGACTGCCTAGGCGCGAAGCTGCGTCCCGGCAACGTGCACAGCGCCGAGGACTGGGACGAGCTGCTACTGCCGGAGATCGAACGACAACAGGCGGAGGGCAAACAGGTGACGTTCCGCGCCGACACCGCCTTCGCCAAGCCCGAGATCTACGAGGCGATGGAGGAGCGCGGCGTGGACTACGTGATTCGCATCCCGGCGAACAAGAGCCTGGAGCTGGAGATCGAGGACATCCTGTTTCGGCCACCGGGCAGGCCGAACGCCAAGCCCCTAGTGCGCTACAAGAGTTTTCGCTATCAGGCCGAGAGCTGGTCGAAGGCAAGGCGAGTTGTCGCCAAGGTCGAGCATCACCAGGGCGAACTATTCCCGCGCGTCGGATTTGTCGTGACGAGCATGAGCTTGCCGAGCCGCTCGGTCGTGCGGTTCTACAACAAGCGCGGCACGGCGGAGCAGTGGATCAAAGAAGGCAAACAGGCCACGCACTGGACCCGCTTGTCGTGTCACCGCTTCCGAGCCAACGAGGTACGGCTGCAACTCAGCGTGCTGGCCTACAACCTGGGCAACCTGTGGCGGCGGCTAGGGCTGCCGCAGCGAATCAAAAGCTGGTCGCTAACGAGTTTGCAACACAGGTTGATGAAGACCGGCGGTCGGCTGGTCAAGCATGCTCGCTACTACTGGTTGCTGCTGGCGGAGGGGCATCTGAACCGGCGGCTGTTCGGTGACATGCTGCATAGGATCTGGGCGCTGCCTGTGCCGGGTGGGTAGCGTTGCCCGGGCGAGGATCAACAGTTTTTGGCTCCAAAAAGGTTTCGCAGGGAGCAGTGTCGGCCGGAGCGCCGTTCAGTCCGCTCAATCAACGTCTGTGAGCGGACGGACGAGCCCTGGCGCCTACCGGCGGAGGTGATGTGCAGGGTTCAGCGCGAAAAGACGTGGTATTCGGCGCAGCGGGGGTGTATCCTGTGACCGTGCCAGGGCCAAAATGGAAATCCTGGTCAAAGACAGCGTCAAAGACGCTCGCGCCCGAGGCGTCCACTTCGACGTCGGTCACGGCGCCGGTAGCTTCAATTTCGAAATCGCGCGCAAGGCGCTTGACCAGGGCTTTCTACCCGACTCCATCTCGACGGACATCTACACCCTCAACATCAACGGCCCAGTCTACGATATGCCAACGACGATGTCGAAGTTTCTGCACCTGGGTGTCAACGCCCAATAGAAATGTCCCCCTCGGTAGCTCGATAGAAGTGTCCCCTTGTGTTTCTTGTTCGTAGGAGAGATATCGTCGTCGTCGGGGCTGTGGAACTGTGGGAATCGCGTAGCGATTTCCAAGGGGCGGTGGGAAGGGTGGAAAACCATCCACCGCTCCTCGAACCCGGTACTGCTGCCTCGAGAGATTTTCCACGCTTTCCATCCGACCCGGCATTTCCACAGCCCTCTTATGTATTCGCAGCCCGTTTTTTCCGTAACACAGCTCGCCGCCAGGGGTGGTCCGCCGCCGGCTTGCGCCCGCCCCCCGGACGCTGCTGTGGTGCTGGCTTCGTCCGCAGCTGTGGCGTCGGCGTGGCGATCACGTCGTGCTCGATCTCGTGCCCGTCAAACCTCACCTGCAAGCTCTCATCGCGCCACTGTTGGACCGTCACCCGTGCCCCCGCCCCCACGCCCTGGTTGCGTTTCGGCTTCAACTGCAAACAACGATTCTCGAAACGCACCACCCGGTCGTTGCTCACCACGCGTTCGTACTCGCAACAGAACACGCCTCGCAGCTCGGTGCCGCGGGGGAGCGCCTGGTGAAAGTCCGCTGCCGCCGCCGGCTCACAGGCGAAGCGCTCGTTGTGCTCGGCCAGGTACTCCTCGTCGAGATAACGGTTCGCCGCCTCGTACTCGACGATCCCGCGCAGCCGCATCTTCTTGATCAGGCGGTCTTGGTGCGTGCCGTGATGGCGCTCCACTCGGCCCTTGGCTTGCGGCGAGGAAGCCGCCATGATCGTAATGCCGAGCTTGGCACACATGCGCCCGAACTGCGTCTCGGGCTTGATGCCTGCCAGCGCTTCCCGCGACGTTGGCTGGCGCTGGTAGACGTTTTTCCAGTCGCAGTACAACGCCTTGGGAACGCCGTGTTGACGCACCCAGGCTGCGAGCAGATCGGCCGCGGCCCAGGTCGTTTCCTGGTCCGAGAAACGGCACAGCGCCACACCGGTCGCGTCATCGACGAAGTTCATCAGACAGGCTTTCGGGCCGCGTTCTTCCAGCCAGTGGTGGTGCGAACCGTCGAGTTGAATCAGCTCGCCGAAGTGCGCTTTGCGTTGGCGCCGGGTGCGATGCGGTTGGCGCTTGCGACGGCGGCTCCACAGACCCGCGGCGAGCATCCAGCGCCGCAGTGTTTCGCGCGGCACTTCCAGGCCGTGGTCGGCTGCCAGATGTTCCGACGCCAGCGTCGGCCCGAAGCGCTCGTGCCCCTCGCCCGCATAGTTCTCGCGCACCAACTCGAGAACCTGCTGGCGTCGCTTCTGATCGGCTCGGTTCGAAGCACGGCCGACGTTACCGTGCACCAAAGCCTTGGCCCCGCCCGCACGGTAACGCTTCTTCAGACGCTTCGCATGGCGGTAGCTGACCTCCAGCAGCTCGGCGGCTGCGGTCAACTTCAGTTCCCCTCGTTTCACTCGGCTCAGCACTTCGCCGCGCCTCAACTCCTTGGCACTCATCCATGTCCTTCCCACTCTCGGCTCCTCCTTCGGAGCCTCAGAGTAGGGGACATTTCTATTGGGCGCTCAAGGGGACATTATCATTGGGCTTCAACAAGTTTCTGCACCTGGGGATGAGCTTCGACGACATCCTGTTGCGCTCGACGGCCAACCCTGCCAAGGCCGTCAAGCGGTTGCCGGGCATGGGTACACTCGCGGTTGGCGGCCCGGCTGACCTTGCTCTGCTGGAGATCGTAGACGGCCGGTTTCAGTTGGTCGACTCGCAGAAGAAGACCGTCGCCACCGAGAAGAAGATCGTCAGCCGCCTGACCATTTGCCGCGGGAAACGTCTGCTCGCCCCCGTGTAACCGTCTGATCTACGAGTCACACGAACAAGAGCATCAAGCCTTGGAACAGATATCCCCCGCTGTTGACCCGAGTGTAGGAGCGGGCCCCCGCGCCCGCCCGCGTGCCGGGCGGGATGTGGCGTAAGCCTCCAGGCTTGCCGAGTCTCGATTCTTCGGGACTCAGGATGGCAAGCGACCGAGCATTCCCTTTGGTAGCGGACCTGAGAACCGAGGAATCGGTCCTCGGCAAGCCTGGAGGCTTACGCCACATGAGCTGCGACTTGCTGGTCTCGGGTCGCCTGACCTCGTTCCGATCTCAGCGTGGTCTCTCCCCCCCCCCCCCCCCCCCCCGAAACTCGTCTACAATAACCACAGACTCGGCCGTTGCGCCACGCGGCAACACCGTGGGCAACGGCCCCATACCTTCCACGAGGTGAAACCGATGCAGAGACGGACCTTCTTCAAGAGCGCCGCGGGCGCCGCTGCAGCAAAAGGAATGGCGTTCGCCGCCGGTGGACGCGTGCTAGGCGCGAACGACCGCGTTCGGGTCGCCGTTCTGGGCGTCAACGGACGCGGCCAGAGCCACATCAAAGGCTTCGAGCCGCTCGACAACGTCGAGGTCGCCACGCTCGTCGATCCCGACCGTGACGTCGCTGCGAAACGCGCCGGTGAGTTCGAAGCGAAGTACGGCCGCCGAGTCCCCATCGAGCAAGACCTGCGCAAGGTCCTCGACGACAAAGACATCGACTGCATCAGCGTCGCCACCCCCAACCACTGGCACGCGCTGGCCGCCATCTGGGGATGTCAAGCGGGCAAAGACGTCTATGTCGAAAAGCCCGGCGCCCACAACATCTTCGAGGGTCAGCAACTCGTCGCCGCCGCCAAGAAGTACGACCGCATCGTGCAGCACGGCGTGCAGCTTCGCAGCTCTGAAGCGATGCAGGAAGGCATTCAGCTTCTGCGCGACGGCATCATCGGCGACATCTACCTGGCGCGGACGTGCATCTACAAGTGGCGTCCGAGCGTCGGTAAGAAACCGTCCGAAGCGCCGCCCGCCCACGTCGACTGGAACCTCTGGCAGGGACCCGCGTCCGAGCGGCAGTACTCGAGCCGCTACGTCCACTACAACTGGCACTGGCACTGGGAATACGGCAATGGTGACATCGGCAACCAGGGCATTCACGAAACCGACCTGATGCTGTGGGGACTCGGCACCGGCCTACCGAGCGAGATCACCGCCATGGGCGGCAAGTTCCTGTGGGACGACGACAAGGAAACGCCCGAGGTTCTCACGGCGCTAGTCAAGTGGCCCAAGGAGAGCATCATGGGCGAGATCGCCGTTCGGCCGTGGAGCAGCAACTACGAAGACGGCGTGCGCGTCGGCAATCTCTTCTACGGCTCGAAGGGGTTCATGCTGATGAAGGACTATCACAGCTACGAGGTCTACTTCGGCCAGAAGCGTGAGCCCGGCCCCAAGGGCGACGTCGGCGGCGACCACTACGCCAACTTCATCAAGGCCGTCCGCAGCCGCAAGACGTCCGACCAGAACGGGCCGGTCGAGACGGCGCACTCCGCCTCGTCGCTAGCGCACATGGCCAACATCGCCTTCCGCCTCGATCGCCGGCTCGACTTCGATCCCGCGACCGAGCGTTTCGTGGGCGACGACGAGGCCAACTCGTTCATCAAGCGCACCTACCGCGCGCCCTTCGCCGTGCCCGACAAGGTTTGATCGCCGGCCTCGGTGTACCGGTAGCTTGGGATATCGTAGCCTCGGCTACGCACCCTCGGCCCGAACCTGACGGACGCTACAGCTCTTTGATCCGGATGTGGCGGAACTCGATCGGCTCGTTGTGTCCCAAGAACCCTATGTGGCCGGACTTGCGTTGCAACCCGGGGTGTTTCGCGCGGATCTCGGGATCACTGACCGCATCGAGATTCGCATCGAGGATCGTGTGGCCGTTCAGTATTACTTTGACCTGCCGTCCCTGCACGATGACCTCCTGCTGGTTCCACTCACCCGATTTCTTGAGGTAACCCGTCTTGGCTGGGAACACGTGATACAACGAGCCATGCTTCTGCCAGGGCTCGATGTCCCTGTAGCGCTCGCCGCTGTTATTGATGATCTGCAGCTCCATGCCCTCGTAGGCAATGCCGCCCTGCTGTAGAGGCGCCCGGATGCCGAGCCCGTTGTTCGAATCGTCTTCGAGCTTGAACTCAAAGCGAATGATGAAGTCGGCGTACTCCTTGTCGGTGAACAAGTTTCCGCCACCCTTGCGCGGGCAGATGATCTTGCCGTCCGCGACCAGGTAGCCTTCGCCGGTCTTGCCCAGCAGCGTCCAGCCCTTGAGGGTCTTGCCGTCGAACAGCGGCGTGAAGCCATCCTCGGCCGCGAGCCCACTGCCGACGATACCGAAGAGACCAACAAGCAGATAAACAAGCGTGCTGCGAATCGTACGAACGATCATCAGTCAACTCCCTACCTCCCGGCCACGACGCCCGGACGCATGCAGATTACCACTTCGGGCGATAGCGCTCAAGCGGGCGCACCTGGCAAGTGTCGGCGCAATTTAGAAAGTTCCCCTTTCCCGCAAAGTAGAAAGTTCCCCCTGGGACAATCGGGCAGATGAAGCCAATCGCTTGCTAGAGGGAAGTCTGGTGTTTCCGCGCGGGCGATCCGGGCAGTCAAGAGCGCGGCCTTGCGCGGCTTTGCGAACTCTTGACGGCCTGCGTCGCCCGCGCACAGAATCTCCGGCTGAAAGCGATTGGCGGCCTCAACGAACGGCGATCCTCCTTCGACCAGGGGAACTTTCTAAATTGCCGCGACAGCGGGCGCACCTGGCAAGAGTACGTGACCTACCGTCTGGAGGCCCGGAGCGCCGGATCGTGCCCGCATGATCCTTCACGATACTGCTCCAACACTTGACAGTTCCGTCCGGATGACGCTTAGATCAGACAATGAGGGCCTCGGAGGGTACTTCATGCGTCATCGGCGGATCATCGTAGCAACGGTTTTTCTCGGGCTAGTCTCGGCGGCACTTTGGGTCGCTCCCGGCGAAGCACAGCCGGGCACCGTGAAGGAGATCGCTCCGGGCGTGTGGTTTCGCGAGGGCGAACAACGCCATCAAGGCCACTGCAACAACGTCATCATCGAGATGAAGGACTACCTGATCGTCGTCGACGCCAACTTCCCCAGCGGCGCGCGGCTCGTGTTGCGCGATCTCGAAAAGCTGTCATCCAAACGCGTGAAGTATGTCTTCGACACGCACCATCACGGCGACCACGCCTATGGCAACCCCATCTGGACGCAGTACGGCGCCACCACCCTCGCCTACGCCGGCGTCGCCGAGGAGATCAAACGCTACGAGCCCGCCCGCTGGCAAGCGGCCGCCAAACTGCGTGAGGGCATGGCGGCGCTGAAGCTCGATGCCCCGGAACCGCCTCAGCAGACCTTCCGCGAGTCGCCATTCGTCCTTGAAGACGACACGCGGCGCGTCGAGTTTCATTTCTTCGGCTGGGCTCACACGCGTGGCGACGGCTTTGCTTATCTGCCGAAGGAGAAGATCCTCTGCACCGGCGACGCCATCACCAACGGACCTTTCAACTACACCGGCGACGGCAACATCGGAAATTGGCCGAACGTCGTCCGGCAGGCGAAGAAGCTCGATTTTGACGTGGTCTTGCCCGGCCACGGCGGTCTGGGCGGGCGGGAGTTGCTCGATGGCGAAGAGCTCTTTATGACCGAACTGCACGCGGCGGTCAGCAGAGCCGTTGATGACGATCGCAAGATCGAGAACCTCGTCCGCATCGGACCCGACGGGGAGCCGCAGTCAACCACGATCGAGTTGTCATCGGCCGTCAGGAACTGGGTCGGCCCCAACCTGGCCAAGCAGGTACGCAGCGCTTTCGAAGAGATCAGCCAGGGCAAGCCGCACGGCGAGATTCTGGGCGGCAAATAGCGGTCCGCTCGAACCGCTCCGGCGCGTGCCGCGCGGCACAGCGGCGAGCCGATCCGCTGCCTACTCCTGTTAGAATTGCGAATCAGCGATCGAACGAGGTTCCCCGATGTCTGAGAACACAACCAAATTGAACAAAAACAGCACGAATCGCCGCCACTTCGTCAAAGGCACCGGCCTGGCCGTCGCCGGCTGGACCATCGTCCGTCCCGAGTCGGTCTACGGCACGCCGGCCAACTCGAAGGTCAAGGTTGGCTTGCTGGGGTGCGGTCGCCGTGGCTCTCGGGTGAGCCAGCTTTTCGTCAAGCATGATCAAGCCCAGGTGTCGGCGCTGGTGGACATCTACGACGATCGCATCGAGGCGGCGCGCGGCATCGTCCCCGCCAAGGAGGCTCAGGCCTATAAGAGCGCCCAAGCGATCCTCGACGCCGACATCGACGCCATCTACATCGCAACGCCGCCCTACCTGCATCCCGAGCACTTTGAGTTGGCGGTGGCCTCCGGCAAACACATCCTCATGGAGAAGCCCGCCGCTGTCGACCCGGCCGGTGTTCGGCGCATCATCGCCGCCGCCAAGAACGTGAAGCCCGGGCAGATGGTGATGGTCGACTTCCAACAACGCTGGGGCGTCGACTACCGCCGCGCCTACGACATGGTCGTCGGCGGTGAGATTGGGGAGATCCGCATGATCCGCTCGGCCTGGCTCGGCGGCGCGCTCCCGATCCGCTCCGGGCACGCAGCCTCCGAAGAGAAAGTGCGCAACTGGCTGTTTTACAAGGAGCGCTCCGGCGACATCATCGTGGAGCAGAACTGCCACAACATCGACGTCGTCAACTGGTTCACCGGCACTCATCCGGTGACGGCGACGGGCTACGGGGCCCGCGTTGTGCGTGACGATATCGGCGACATCATGGACAGCCTCGCGGTCAATTACAAGCTGCCCGACGGACGGGTCTATACTCACTCGGCAAATCAAATCTCCCAGGGCCGCTACCACGACGTGGGCGAGTACTTCTTTGGGACGAAGGGCGTGATCACAACCTCGCGCCAGGGCTACACGGTCCACATCGAGGGTAGAACGCCGTCGCGCCAGGACACCAAATACAACATCACCGAAGACGTCATCAAACACTTCATCCGCGGCGTGCGTGGGGAGATCGCGCCCGAGAATGCCGCTCTATTCGCCGCCGAGAGCACGCTGACCGCGATCATGGGCCGCATCGCGATCGAGTTGGGGCGCGAAGTCACCTGGGACGAGGTTTACAACATGTAGGGGCGGACCCCTGCGTCCGCCCATCAGCCTCCACCCGGAACTGCTGCCCGGTTGTCGAAAGGCTGGAGATTTCTTCGACGGCTTGCGCGGACCGCGGACTTCCGTCCGCGGGCTCTGAACGGCGGGTCGAGGTGCAACTACGACAAGGCGTTCAGCAATTGGTCGAGGTCGTCGTCGGTAGTGAATACCGACATCGATACGCGCAACAACTTGTATTGCGCGATCATCGTTGCGACAACGTTGGCACCCTCCAGCTTCTTCGTTACCGCCAAGGGGTCCTTCACGCGGAACGAGATGATCGAGCTGCCGTTGCCCTCGGGCGTCACCGTCGGATACCCAATCGCCGCCATGTCTTTGCGTAGCCGTGCGATGAGCTTCATCGCGTGTGCTTGGATGTTCTCGACGCCAAGTCGCTCGATCAGCTTTAGCGACTCCTCCGCCGCCGCGTAACTCACAAACGGCGGCGCACCGACCTCGAAACGCGCCGCGCCTTTGCCCTCGCCGACGATCATCTCGTCCTTCGAAGGATCGGGGTTGTCGACCCACGGCCGGTAGTTGAGCTGCACCCCACCGTGCATCTCGGTGGACCTGACAACGCTGCCCTGCAGGTCCTCGCGGATGTAGAGAAACCCGAAGCCGTGGATGCCCATCAGGAACTTGTACATCGAGCAGGCCGCGAAGTCGATGCCCATCGCGCGAACGTCGATTGGGACGGCGCCGACGCATTGGATGATGTCGGTATAGAGGTAGCCGCCGTGCGCGTGAGCCAAGTCGCCGAGGGCCTTGGCGTCCTCGAGATAGCCGTTCATGTTCGAGACCAGCGCGACGGAGATGAGACGGGTCTTATTGTCGACGACGTCCTCGACGGCCTTCATATTCGTCCGCCAGTCCTTGTGTCTGGCGATGCGCAGATCGAGGCCGTGTTTCTTGCGCTGCGAGTAGTTGTAGAGTGAGGCCGAGTAGGGAAGGTCGTTGGTGACGACGTTGTAGCCGGTGTTCTCGAGGCCCAGGCCGTCCATCATGATCATCTCGCCGGCCATCGTGCCGGGAGTGAAGCAGATCTCTGACGGCTTGGCATTGATCAAACGGGCGAAGCGTGCCTTGATGTCGTTCAGCCGCCGCCGTTCGGTCTCGTCGGCGGGGTCGGCGATCATATGGTCGAGGTACCCACGGGCAGCGCGCGCGGCATACACGTTGAGAGGATAGTGCCGCGCCGAGTTGAGATAGGTCTGGCCTTCGCGCAGGTAGAAGTGTCCGCGCAACTTGGAGAAATCAGCCGGGACGGCCTCGACGCTGTCGGCTGCCGCCAAAGCCGCGGCCGATGCCAAGCCCGTCGCCTCCCGTAGAAACCCGCGCCGATCGATGCTCATGAGGAACCTCCTAGTCCTAGTCGAGATGGAATGCAGTTTCGGCTGAAGGGTAACAGATTCGTGGTATGGCGCAGACGCCTGCGTCTGGTGTGTCGTAGCCCGATAGAAATGTCCCCCTCTGTAGCCCAGTAGAGATGTCCCCTTTTGCCGTACGCTCTTGAGCCCCTTCGCCTTGTTGAGCAGAGTGCTGTTTTCGCGACGGCGAGGGAGCAGTCAAGGGCGGGCCCGTAGGGCTTGGCTTCGCGAACCCTTGATGGGTCCCTCGGCGTCGCCATCATCAGCTTGCAAGGCGAAGGGGCCGACCACGAACCTGATCCAGAGGGGACATTTCTATTGGGCGCAAAAGGGGACATTTTGATTGGGCTACAACAACGCCTGCGTCTGGTGCATCGACACCCGTCACCGCTCGACCGATCAACGGCTGAACCCAAAGCTATAATGAACCCGAAAGCACCCGATGCCGGTTCTCATCCTCCATTACCACGAGATTTGGCTCAAAGGCTGCAATCGTAACTTCTTCGTTAGCAAGCTCAAAGCGGCTGCCGAGCGTGCTCTCAAGGGCCTCTCGGTCCGCTCGATCAAGCACGAGGATAGTCGCATGCTCGTCTACCTGACGGCTCCCGCCGACTCTAACGACGAGACAACGGTCGCCGAGGCCGTCCAGCGGCTCCAAAAGGTCGGTGGCGTCGCCTACCTGGCCGTGGCGCGTGAAACCGAGCCGGCCATGGAGGCCATCGTCGAGGAAGGATCGCGCCAAATGGCGGGCCTCGCGTTCGGAACATTCCGCGTCCGGGCGCGTCGGGCGATCAAGACCTACCCCTTCCGCTCGGTCGACATCGAGCGCACCCTGGGACGAGCGATCGAAGACCAAGCCGCAGCGACCGGGCGGCCCGCCAAAGTGGACCTCGAACAGGCCGACGCTACGTGCTATGTGGAGGTCACCAAGCACCGCGCGCTTGTCTATACCGAGAAACTCTCCGGCCTCGGGGGGCTGCCGATGGGCACAGCCGGAAAGTTGCTGTGCCTGCTCTCGGGCGGATTCGATTCGGCCGTGGCGGCCTACAAGATCATCAAGCGTGGCGTGCGCCTGTCGTTCGTCCACTTCTACGGCGCGCCGGCGCGTGTCGGCGAGGACAGTCCGCCGATCGCGCGCGAGCTAGTGCGCGTCTTGACCCCCTATCAGGGTGCGTCGCGGCTGCACCTCGTGCCGTTCGACGAAATCCAGCGGCAGGTCGTCACCTCCGCGCCCGAAGCCTTTCGCATCCTGATCTATCGCCGGCTGATGCTGCGCATCGCCGAGCAGATCGCCCGCCGCGACAAAGCACACGGCGTCGTAACCGGTGACAGCATCGCGCAAGTGGCGTCCCAGACTCTTCAGAATATGGAGGCAGTCAACACTGTGGCGCGGATGCCGGTCTACCGTCCGTTGGTTGGTGATGACAAGCAGGATATACTCGATCTGGCGAAGAAGATCGGCACCTATGAGATTTCGGCCGAACCCTTTACCGACTGTTGTCCGATCTATTTGCCGAAGAGCCCGCGGATTTTTTCGAGTGTTTGGGAACTGGACGCAGCCGAGGCCGGCCTCGACGTCGAGACACTGGTGCGAGAGGGCGTCTCGCGAAGCAGCAAGGAAGTCTACGAATACCGCAACGGCACGGTCCGCGAACGCGTCCGACAGCTTAATGAGGCGCAACCGTCCCAACTTGCCGCCGAGCTTGCCCGGTAGGTGTTTCAATTACCATCGGACGCTTGTCGGCACTCCATCCTCATCCCGCGACATGAACTCGATTGGTCGCTTCCTCACGCTCTGCCTCGCGCTGCTCACGGCGATGGCGTCCGGCGTGCTTGCCGCCGAGGAGCCTTCGAGCGAGAGCACCGACGGTCCGGCGGGCCTCAAGATCGTCAAAGCCGACATCCTCGACGGCGAGGGTGGCTACAGCATTCCCCCCGACAGCGTTTTCTTCCCCGGCGAGACCGTCTATCTGCGGTTCGAGGTGGGCGGCTACACGCGGGGCGAGTTTGACCGGGTGAAGCTCTCCTGGCGTATCGACTCGTTCGGGCCGGGCGGTGACCGCTTCGTGATGGCCGACGCGGGCAAAATCGACACTGAGTTGGCGCCGCAGGACAAGGATTGGCGGCCCATCATCCGCCACGCCCCCTTGCTCCCCGCGCATGCCGAGGCCGGCGGCTACCAAATCACTCTCCAGGTCGTAGACGAGTTGAACATGGCCAAGGTAACGAAGCACATGGCCATCCATGTCCGCGGGCAGCAAGTTCCGGCAGGCAACAAGTTGACGGTTCGCAATTTCACCTTCTCGAAGGTCGAAGGCGGCGCGCCGCTGCCGGAGTTGGTGCTCGACCCCGGCGACACGCTGTGGGCGAAGTTCTACATCACCGGCTTCCAGGTCGCGTCCGACCACTCGTACGACGTACACGCGGAGCTGGAGCTTCGCGATGAGGCGGGTGAGCTGCTCTTCACATTCGACCCCCAGGGCGAACAGGGTTCCCCCTACTATCCACGACGCTGGCTGCCCGGCACCTTCCGGCTGGACCTCGATGACGACATTCGGCCCGGCAGCTACTCGATCGTGCTCTCGTTACAGGACAGGCTGGGGAACCAGTCAGTCCGCGAGCACAAGCTGTTTCTCGTCCAGTAGATCCCTCTGCGACCCGCGATTCGGCGCGACCAAACCCATCGCGGCCCATTCTGCGTAGAGTCCGTTAGGTCGTTTTTCCAAAGCCGGCTAAGGTTGACGGTTAGTTGTAGTGCTCCGGGTGAGTACGATATCACCATAGAAGACCGGTTCTAGTACTCTCTCTCTGAAGTTGATTCGGACCCTAGGCCGCCCCGCAGGCACCAATGTCGGATAAACCAAAACCCATAGAAGTAATCGCCTGCGAGACGCAGCCGATCGTTGTCGAAGGCTTGCGTAAGAGTCTCGACGAGGCAACCGACCTGAAATTCATCAGTGCGGTGGCCGACCCCACCGAGCTGCTGGACCAGGTGGCCGAGCACACGCCGAAGGTCTGTTTGCTCGACAAGGCTCTCGGTACGTCGACCGTCTTCCAGTTGATCTCTGACCTCAAGGCGCGAGCGCCGGACACGGAGCCCGTCCTGTGGGCCGCGGAAGTCTCGGAGGTCGAGTCGTTCCGGGCCTTGCAGGTCGGCGCCCGGGGGATTCTCAAGAAGACACTCCCGGTACACGCCATCCTCGACTGCATCCGTACCGTAGCTAAGAGCAACATCTGGATCGAGAGTTCCATTTCGAACCAGTTCGTCGGCTTCATCAACCGCCGCTCGACACCGCGCTTGACGCCGCGCGAGGATGAGATTCTCAGTCTCGTCATGCGAGGCATGAAGAACAAGCAAATTGCCGATTCTCTTCAAATCACCACTGGAACGGTCAAAGTGCACTTGATGCATGTCTTCGAAAAGACCGGAGTCAAAGACCGCTTCGAGCTGGCCATGTATGGCCGAAAGTTGAGAGGATATAGCGACGAGCTTGGCGACGACCTGGCAGCGGCTGCGACCGCCGTGCCGGGCGATGCGGCGTAGTTCGGGCCGCCGGCTCCCCCACCTAGCATGCGCCGTGGCACGGCCATTGCCGGCCTTGGAATCATTCTCGCACTGTACCTGCTGAGAGCCGCCTCCTCGTGGTCGCCCCACGACTTCGGTTACCTTCACGACGACACCCTCTATGTCGGCTCGGCCCGCTCTCTGGCCGAAGGTTCGGGCTACCGCGTGCCGAGCCTGCCGGGTGCGCCCACCCAGACGAAGTACCCGGTGGGGTATCCGCTGGTGCTTTCCTTACTGTGGAGAATCTCGGCAAACCTCGGCCAGGTGCTACAAGGGGCCCTGTTCGTCAACGCGTTGTGTGGCTGCCTGTTCTTAGTGGGCGCGTTCCGGCTGCTGGGCCGGCTGGGGGCAGGACGGCTGGTCGCGCTGCTGATTACTCTCGTTTGTTCACTCCATCCGATACTTATGGATCTGACTCGGATGCCCCTGAGTGATTTGCTGTTTATTGCCCTATCAACATGGACGCTCTGGGCCGCCGGACGGAATCTCGAACCCGGCAATCCGGCTGCCTCGCTGGGCTGGGCCGGGGCGCTGGTCCTAGGAGCAGCCGCGGTCGGTACCCGCTCGATCGGCCTGGCAGTGGTGGCCGGTGTTTTCCTGGCCGCAGCTCTTCGGGGGTTGCATAGGCAGGCTTGGACGTACCTTGCCGGCGCCCTTCCCTTCCTCGGCATGCTCGGCTGGTCGGCTCTGTCAAGGCAACTCGAGGCCGCCGGGCAGCTCGTGGGTTATCGCCAGACGCTCCTGTTCTACACCAGTTACACGGACTTCTGGAGGCTCTCCGTTCCCGACCTCTCCACGTTCATGGCGCAAGTCCAGTTCAATCTGGTCGAGATGCTCAAGGCCCCGGCCATGCTGTGCTTCCATCTGCCGATAGGGGGCTTTCAGGGTGGCTGGTGGCAGGCTGCCGCGATCGCAATCTCGTTCCTGATCGTCAAGGGAGTGTTCCGCGAACGCGGACCAAGGAGTTGGCATGGAGTGCACTTCGCGCTGCTGTGCCACGTCCCAATCGTTCTTCTGTGGAACTACACGTTGATGGAAAGGCTGCTGCTGCTGTTTCTGCCGCTGTTCCTGTGGGGGGCGGTGGCCGAGGGGCGAGGCCTTGTTGGGCGCGCCATCGAAGTCTGGCGGCAGCGGGGGCCTTGGGGACAGCGGATCGCCGGGGCACTAATCACGGCGGGGGTTGGATCTCTGCTGGCGTACGGGGCCTACCGGGCCCTGTGGGTGATTCCCGGGCACACAGCCCGGCAGATCGCCCAGAGCACGGCCCTCGCCGTCCACAAGCAAGCCGCCTACGACTGGATCGCCCGCGAAACGGCCCCGGACCATCGCTTCATCGCCTATGAAGACGGTTTGCTGTTTCTCCATACCGGCCGACAGGCGATGCGGCCCATTGCCACCTCGACCGCAGCTTTTTACCGGCAGGACATGGCTCCGCTCAAGCATGACCTGGAGCACCTGGGCGACACGGCCAGGGCCATTGGGGCCCGCTACTGGCTGGTCGCCGAAGACGACTACCACCTCGAATCGGCCAGCGAGTTCCTCCGCGAGGCGACAAGCGGCCGGCTCAGGGGCCTCCCGATAGCGTTCGAGAGCGGCGACGCGGTCAGGATTTACGACCTGTCCGAGCCGAGGAAGCAGGATCGTTGATATCCGGAGGTTTACCGCCTCGTACCACGAAGGTTATAGAAGATACTGCTAAAGTTATAGTACTTTATTGAATCCCGCAAATTATTATGACACTTTTTGATAGTTTGGAGCATCTATATATGTATGGGCAACCCCAAAGGTGTGAAGCGGGATTTCAAGGCCCTGGAGAAGCGCCGTTTCGAAGCGATGCGGCTGCTCCACCAAGGCCACAATCAGTCCGAGACGGCAAGACGGCTGAAAGTCGCTCGCCAAACCGTCAGTGCGTGGCGGCGGCAATACCGCGAGCAGGGTGCGGCCGGACTCCGCCAGGCCGGGCGCGCCGGACGCAAGCCGCTCCTCGATGCCGCACAACGCGAACGCCTGACGTCGCTGTTGCTGGAAGGCCCGCAAGCCCACGGCTTCCCCACGCCCCTGTGGAGCTGTCCGCGGGTGGCTCGGCTGATCGGAGACGAGTTCGGGGTCGACTACCACGAAGGCCACGTCTGGAAGATCCTGCGAGCGCTCGACTGGAGCCCGCAACGCCCGGTCGGAAAGGCGCGCGAGCGCAACGAAGAGCAGATCCGCACCTGGAAGCGCAAGACCTGGACGCGCATTAAAAAAAAGCCCAAAACGAAGGCCGTACGCTCGTCTTCATCGACGAAAACGGATTGAGTCAGAAGCCGCATCGCTGCCGCACCTGGGCGCCACGCGGCCAAACACCGGTGCTGCAGTTTAACTTCAATTGGGAGAAGCTTTCCGTCTCGGCGGGGCTGACGCTGCGTAACTTCTACTTTCGGCTCTATCCCGGTGCGATCGGCAAAGAGCAAGTGATCGACTTTCTCAAGGCGTTGGTACGTCATATCGATCGGCCGCTGCTGATCGTCTGGGACCGGCTGCCGGCGCACCGTAGCCGCCTGGTGCAAGAGTTCATCCAACTCTCCGAAGGCCACATCGCAACCGAGTACTTGCCACCCTATGCGCCGGAGTTGAATCCGGTGGAATACATCTGGGCTTACTGGAAGCAGCACGAGTTGCCGAACGTCTGTCCGAAGGACTACGGCGAGCTGAACGAGCGGGCCCGCAAGGCACTCCGCCGCATGCGCCGCAAACCGCGTTTGATCACGGCCTTCTGGAAACAGTCTTCTCTTTGCTTCGAGTGACGGGATATTATGCGGGACTCAATAAGTCGATTGAACATATTACTGTTGGATCAATTAACTAAACCTATGAAGTACGTCAGACTATTACCGTCGGTACGACCCTGCCTGTCCCTCCCGCGGCCAGCTCTATTTCGGCGTTCGACAAACGGCATGCCCGACTCGGAGAGATGATGGGACCGGACCAGACACCACGGCGCGTCGGCTGGCTGCGTGGTTTCCTCGTTCCGTCGCTGGCCGATTGGGTGTTCGTCTCCATCTTGGGATGGCTATTCTTCGCCGGGGCCGGCGTCTCCTCGCTGCTAGCCGACGGCGACACGGGATGGCACATCCGTACCGGCGAGCACATTCTGGCCACGGGCGAGTTCCCCCACGAGGATCTCTTCTCGTTCACGATGGAGGGCCGCCAGTGGTTCGCCTGGGAATGGCTGGCGGACACTCTGTTCGCGCTCGTCCACCAGGTGGCCGGCCTCAAGGGCATCGTGTTCCTGGGGGGCGTCGTGATCGCCGGGACCGCGGCCTTGCTGTTCCGCTACATGATGTGGCTCGAGGTGAACGTGCTGGTGGCGATTCTCGGCATGTTTGCCGCGTTGTCTCCGGCCACGATGCACTGGCTGTCGAGGCCGCACATGTTCACCTGGGGATTCCTGCTCTTCACGCTGTGGCTGCTCGAAGCCGACCGGCGGCGGCCGAGCCGGCGCCTCTACTGGCTAGTCCCGCTGGTTATCGTGTGGACCAACACGCATGGAGGCTTCGTCGCCGCCCTGGTCGTCATCGGGATCTACCTGGCTGGCAGCAGCATCGAGGAGTGGTGGGCCCGCGGCGAGTCCGGCGAGTCCCTGTGGGCTATCCCGCGCGCCGCTCGGCGATACGGCGGGCTGCTGCTGCTGTGCCTGGCCGGCACGCTGATCAACCCCTATGGGTACCACCTGCACGAGCACATAGGCGCTTACCTTCAGTCGGACTTCATTCTCAAGTACGTGCAAGAGTTCCAGTCGCCCAACTTCCGTGGCGAGAGCATGAAGGTCTACGAATTGGTGTTGATCGTCAGCATTGTGCTCGCCGGCCGGATGCTCGTTCGACGGCAGGTGACACCGGCCCTGCTGGTCCTGGCGTGGGCGCACGCCTCGTTGATCTCGGTTCGGCACATGCCGCTCTTCATGATCGTGGCTGTCCCGTTTCTGGCGCGCGAGGTCAGCGAGTTGCTCGAGGCGGGCGCGAAGACGGGCAACACGTGGCTCAGGGCGGTTTCCGATATCGCGCGCGACTACGGGGGGGCGGATCGAGGGAAGTCCGGGACAGACTCGGTCCGAGTCGGGCCCGTTTGTCTTTAGTCTGTTGGGCATCGCGGCCATGGCGGGCTTGGCCGTCATGCTGCAGCTTCGTGCCGGCGAGCGGGATTGGAAGGCGGAGTTTCCGGTAGCGCGCTTCCCAGCGATGGCGTGCGACGCGCTGGGCGATCGGTTGCGGGAGCGCCGCATTCTCAGCACGGACCAGTGGGGCGACTATCTGATCTACCGCTACTACCCCGAGGTGAAAGTCTTCATCGACGGCCGCAGTGATTTCTACGACCCGACGCTCCGTGACGAGTACGTCGAACTGCTGGGCGCCGACTGGAAGTGGGAGACGATTTTGGGCAAGTACGACCTCGACGGCGCCTTGATACCGGCGTCTTGGTCACTGGCCGCGGCGATGAAGCTGAGCGCCGGGTGGCGTCTCATCTATGACGATGGTACTGCCTTGTTCTTCGAAAGGATACCCTAGTTTCGTCTTGGCGACGCTCGTGGCGTGCCGCGGTACCGGGGCTGGAGGCGAAGCCGAAGATCAATCGTAACACAATGATTAAAAACAACTTAGAGAGATAAGATCACCCGGTTCTAGGAGGACCATGAGCAGCGTTGGGTGGATTGTCTTAGACCGGCTTAAGTAACGATACTCCTAAAACCACTCGGTTCTGTGAATACCATTGGGAGAGGGTAATAGGATATCTCTCAAAAGACGGACTTTATCCTTGCACTCAGGGCGAATGAAGGACGGCACGGCGCGCTGTAGAGCTTTCCCGCTACGCGGCTGCCGGCCACGGGTTGCGAACAAACCATGAACTGGCTGTTTCTGCTTTGCCTGGTCGTCGCGATTGCAGCCTCGGCGGAGAATCTCTGGCGCCGGCGGGTGTCCAACGCGATCACCGCTGGAGCGTTCGTCGCAGGACTGGCAACGCAGTCGTGGCTGTTTGGTCTCGACGGCGCGTGGAGCGCCCTTTTGGGCGGCGTTTACGGGTTTGTCGTGTTCCTCATCTTTTACCTCCTGGGCGCTATGGGAGGCGGTGACATCAAGCTGATGGCTGCTCTCGGGACGATCGTCGGCGACGAGAAAATCTGGTTGGCCGCGATTCTCACGGGGATGCTGGGAGCCTTGATGGCGCTGCTGTACCTGGCAGGGCGAAAGGCCTGGGAGTGGCTCCGACCCGCGCCACAAAAGGATACCAGCGTACCCGCGCGCAAAGCCTACATCCCGTATGCGCCGGCCATCAGCCTAGGGATGCTGCTAACTTTTCTCACCGAGGATGGGTTATGGACAAACGTTTAGTCACCGTCATTATGGCGGCCGTTCTGATGGCGTTGCTGATCACCGCCATCTTCTATCAAGTCACCGTGGGTCGCGGGCCGACACAGGCCGAAATACCGACGCGAGAGCTGGTCATCGCCAAGTCGGATCTGCCCATCGGCGCAGTGATCGGGAACGCGGACGTCATTGTCAAAGACTACCCAGAGCAGGCCTACCCCAAGGACGGTTTCTCGAACATCTAAACTTGGAAGTCGTTTTTCCAGGCTTACTGGGCAAGGATCGAGCCGACAGTGACGAGGATTTAGAACTTCGCTGGCGGGGCCGCTACGAGACCCGCTCGCGCGGACTTGACCTCAACAAGTATCGTCTCATGGTGTGGGGACTTCCGGGTACCGAAGAAGGTGAGTACATACGGGACGCCTACACAAGTGTCGACCCTCAGTTTCTCGGCGTGCGCCTCAAGGTCAATCACAGTGGCCACCTTGATCCCAGACGCGACGACGAACGATTGGTGACTCGGACGGTCCTTGTCGCCTCACGTGTATCCACTGCTAACGTTCGAGAGACGGCCGGTGAGTCATTCCTGCAGACCAAACTGCGTCCCTTCGCCCCGATCGAGGATCTATCGATCTGCCTCGTCCCTCGAAGGGCCGACGATGACTTACAGGATATGTCGGACGACGAGGACTTTGAGCACTGCCTGCAAGCACCGGGTGCGCTGACGGAGTTACGACCGCTCGTAAGGGCTGGAGACCTATTGAGTCCCGCATAATATCCCGTCACTCGAAGCAAAGAGAAGACTGTTTCCAGAAGGCCGTGATCAAACGCGGTTTGCGGTGCATGCGGCGGAGTGCCTTGCGGGCCCGCTCGTTCAGCTCGCCGTAGTCCTTCGGACAGACGTTCGGCAACTCGTGCTGCTTCCAGTAAGCCCAGATGTATTCCACCGGATTCAACTCCGGCGCATAGGGTGGCAAGTACTCGGTTGCGATGTGGCCTTCGGAGAGTTGGATGAACTCTTGCACCAGGCGGCTACGGTGCGCCGGCAGCCGGTCCCAGACGATCAGCAGCGGCCGATCGATATGACGTACCAACGCCTTGAGAAAGTCGATCACTTGCTCTTTGCCGATCGCACCGGGATAGAGCCGAAAGTAGAAGTTACGCAGCGTCAGCCCCGCCGAGACGGAAAGCTTCTCCCAATTGAAGTTAAACTGCAGCACCGGTGTTTGGCCGCGTGGCGCCCAGGTGCGGCAGCGATGCGGCTTCTGACTCAATCCGCTTTCGTCGATGAAGACGAGCGTACGGCCTTCGTTTTGGGCTTTTTTTTAATGCGCGTCCAGGTCTTGCGCTTCCAGGTGCGGATCTGCTCTTCGTTGCGCTCGCGCGCCTTTCCGACCGGGCGTTGCGGGCTCCAGTCGAGCGCTCGCAGGATCTTCCAGACGTGGCCTTCGTGGTAGTCGACCCCGAACTCGTCTCCGATCAGCCGAGCCACCCGCGGACAGCTCCACAGGGGCGTGGGGAAGCCGTGGGCTTGCGGGCCTTCCAGCAACAGCGACGTCAGGCGTTCGCGTTGTGCGGCATCGAGGAGCGGCTTGCGTCCGGCGCGCCCGGCCTGGCGGAGTCCGGCCGCACCCTGCTCGCGGTATTGCCGCCGCCACGCACTGACGGTTTGGCGAGCGACTTTCAGCCGTCTTGCCGTCTCGGACTGATTGTGGCCTTGGTCGAGCAGCCGCATCGCTTCGAAACGGCGCTTCTCCAGGGCCTTGAAATCCCGCTTCACACCTTTGGGGTTGCCCATACATATATAGCCAGGATTTCCATTTTGGCCCTGGCACGGCCACAGTATACACCCGCTCCGCTCCGAACAGCACGTCCTTTCACGCTGAACCCTGCACATCACCTCTGCTGGTAGTCGCCAGAGCTGGTTCGACCGCTCACAGTCGTTGATTGAGCGGCTTGAACGGCGCTCCGGCCGACACTGCTCCTTGCGAAACCTTTTGGAGCCAAAAGCTGTTGATCCTCACTCCGGCAATGCTACCCACTCGGCAGCGGCAGCGCCCAGATCTTGTGCAGCATGTCGCCGAACAGCCGCCGGTTCAGATGTGCCTCCGCCAATAAGAGCCAGTAATACCGCGCGTGCTTGACCAGCCGACCGCCGGTCTTCATCAACCTGTGTTGCAAGCTCGTCAGCGACCAACTCTTGATTCGCTGCGGAAGCCCCAGCCGCCGCCAAAGATTGCCCAGGTTGTAGGCCAGCACGCTCAGTTGCAACAGCACTTCGTTGGCCCGAAATCGATGGCACGACAATCGCGTCCAGTGCGTCGCCTGCTTGCCTTCCTTGATCCACTGTTCCGCCGTGCCGCGCTTGTTGTAGAAGCGCACCACCGAGCGGCTCGGCAAGCTCATGCTCGTCACGATGAATCCGACGCGCGGGAACAGCTCGCCCTGGTGATGCTCGACCTTAGCGACGATCCGCCTCGCCTGCGACCAACTCTCCGCCTGATAGCGAAAACTCTTGTAGCGCACCAAGGGCTTGCGGGAAGGCCTTCCCGGCGGGCGAAACAGGATGTCTTCGATCTCCAGCTCCAAGCTCTTGTTGGCCGGAATGCGAATGACGTACTGTACTCCGCGTTCCTCCGAAGCCTCATAAACTTCCGGCTTCGCAAAGGCCGCATCGCCCCGGAAGGCGACCTGCTTGCCCGCAGCCTGTTGGCGCTCGATCTCCGGCAACAAGAGCTCATCCCAGTCCTCGGCGCTGTGCACGTTGCCTGGACGCAGCTTGGCAGCGAGGCAATCACCATGACCGTTGAACAAAAGCAACGGGTGGTAGCAGACCGACTCGAAGTGTCCGTTGTAGGCACTGCCTTCCTGTTGGCCATGGACCGGACTCTCGGTGGAGTCCAGGTCCAGAACGACCCGCTCGGCGTCGTCGAACGCTTCCGCTTGCCCGACCAGCTCTCGGTTCAGCGCCATCAGCCCCAGCAGGTTCTCTTCGCTCGCCAGCATCTCCGTCTCGAAGCCGTGCAGCGTCGAGGTCAAGGCCGCACCGCGATCCCAGATCTTCTGCGAACCGATCAGCCGAAACGTCGGATCGATCGAAACCCGCTCGGCGTCGTTGAGGTCCTCGTAGCCGGCGAGTCGGCTGTAAACCGACTGCCGCAACAGATCAGCGAGCGTGAACTGCTTGTTTGTGCCTTGCCGGGAGTCGCTGAGATGCTCGTCAATCAGTTCTCCGAGACCGAGCCGTTCGTCCAGTTCGCGAACCAAAATCAGGCCACCGTCGGAAGTGACGTGCGATCCCTGGAAATCGACTTTGAGAAGTCCATTGAAACTTAGCTGGAATGGCTTGGTTTGTTTTTCACCCATTGGGTGTTGGCCTCCATGGCGTCCTCATCGGGCTCTAGCCCCTATGAATAAAGACGCTCAAGGCCGCTGGAAGGTCGGGATGTCAAACATCAAATTGAAAATGCGGGCTAAAACGTGCTTGAGCGCTCGGTGCAGAAACCGATTCTGGCCAACGAGCCGATCCTGCTGGGCCGCGTCACCGAAAAGGGCGTCGGCTTTGGGCTCGCGCCGTTGATTCCAGAGGGTATGCGGGCGATGGCCATCTCCGTCAACCAGGTCAGCGGGGTGAGCGGGTTTATCTTGCCCGGCTCTGACGTCGATATTCTATTGACGGGTTCGCCGCCGGGAGCCAAGGGCCGGGTCACAACGATCGTGCTCGAGAAGGTCAGGGTGCTCTCCACGGGCCAGCAGACGGAAAGCATCGACGGAAGAGACGCGCAGGTGGTGCCCGTCGTGAACGTGTTGGTGACGCCCGAGCAAGCTGAGTTGCTGACGCTGGCCACGCGCGAGGGCACGATCCAATTGATTCTGCGAAACCCGATCGACCATGAGGAAACGGCGAAGGATCGATTGGCGGTCCACAGTAGCGATCTGTTTACCAAGGCACGCCGCAAGCGCCAGCCCACCGGGCGTCCGCGTCCCCGGGTCGTAGTGCAGCCAACACCACCTCCTCCGCCACCACCTCCTCCTCCCCAAGTAGAGATGATCCGCGGGAATCGACGCACGGTGGAGACTCTCGCAGCATCGACAAACTAGAAACTCGCTGAAGCCAAGGTACAGTCATGTCACAACGTCTCCCCCTGATAGCCCGGCTACGACGCGACAGCCGGCCGCACGCAGCAAGCAGCGGCTGGCGGCGGCTTGCCGGGTTTGTTCCAAGCTTGCCTCGTACAGCCGGTCGCACCTTTCTGGCGGCACTCATCCTCGGGGCCGCCGCGGTAAGGACGGCCGCCCCCAACGGGGCCGGTGATGAGATTCCCCTGACGGTCGACCGCTCGGTGGTGCTCGACCACCCGGACGAGATTTCGAGGATCTCGATCACGGATCCGAACGTCGCTGATGCCGTCCCGATCTCCACCCGCGAAGTGCTGATTAATGCGAAGGCCGCGGGCGTATCGAGCTTAATCCTATGGTCGCGTTCCGGCGAGCGGAACTTCTTCACCGTCTCGGTAACGACGAACATCGAGCAGATACAGGAGCATCTTCAGGCGGCGTTTCCCGGCGAAGACATTCTCGTCACTGCGAGCCGCGGTGTCGTGACTCTTGACGGCAAGGTGTCCAGCCCCGGGGTCGTCGACCGTGCGGTGGCGATGGTTACCGGGGCGAACGCCGGTACCGTGGTGAACAATCTGGAGCTGCCTCCGGCGCCGCCGGAACGGCAGATCGTGCTCAAAGTTCGCTTCGCGGAATTGCAACGGTCGGCGATGTCCGAGTTCGGCGTGAACATCCTCAGCACCGGCGCGGCCAACACCTCGGGCGCGCTTGGCACCGGCCAGTTCGGGCCGCCGACCGTCAACAGTGTCGGCGGCGCTATCGGAGCACCGCTCGAAGGCACGCGTTCGGAGTTGACGCTGAGCGACATCCTCAACGTGTTCGCCTTTCGGCCGGACCTTAACTTGGGTGTCCTGATCAAGGCGCTGCAATCGAAAAGCTTGATCGAGATTCTGGCCGAGCCGAACGTCGTCACTACCTCGGGCAAAGAGGCACGCTTCCTGGTCGGCGGTGAGTTCCCTGTTCCGATCCTGCAAGGCGGCGCCGGCGCCGGCGCGGTGACCGTGCAGTTCCGTGAGTTCGGTATTCGGCTAACCTTTCTTCCGGAGTTGACACCCAACGGCTCGATCAAGATGGATGTCACGCCCGAGGTCAGCGCCCTGGACTTCGCCAACGCCGTGACCTTTTCCGGCTTCCTGATCCCGGCGCTCTCGACCCGGCGTATCGAGACCTCCGTCGAGTTGCTTCCGGGACAGAGCTTCGCCATCGGCGGGCTGATCGACAACCGTGTCGCCGAAACAATCAATCGCGTTCCCGGACTGGGGCACATCCCGCTGCTGGGCAAGCTTTTTCGCAGCCGCTCGATGCAGAGGAACAACACCGAATTGCTGGTCTTCGTGACCCCGGAATTCCCCGAGTCCTACGAGGCCGGCGAGATGAAACCCGACATACCGCGGCCGCTCGATTTCCTGCCGCCGGTCACCGACGACGAGATGAAGTTTAACAAGTAAGACAGGCGCGGGCGGCGCAACCCGTTCGAGAACCGGATCGACGAGAAGTCATGGCCTCTTACGAATACAGGAACCGTACCGAGTTGACGGCGGTCTTTGTCTGCCCGAATCGCGAGCTTGCCCACGCGTTCGAGACCGCAATCTCCGACACGCGGGCCCTGACGATCGTGGCGGAGGTCAAGGAGTACCCTTCGGCACAGAAGTTGGAGGCGCGCCTGCGCCAGGCAAGGCCCGATGTCTGCCTTCTCGACCTCAGCGCGGACGTTGAGACGGCGGTGGAGTTGATCGGCGCGATCTTGGCGTTGCGGCCCAAGATCCACGTCGTCGGCCTACATATGAGCAACGACGCCGGCATTATCATCCGTTCGTTGCGCGCCGGCGCCACCGAGTTCCTCTGCGCGCCGTTCGATCTTGAATCCCTCACCACCGTCATCACCCGGATCTTGCGATTGCGCGATGCCGATGACCAGCCGCCCGCTCCGGAGTTGGGCAAGCTCTACGCCTTCGCCGGGGCCAAGGCGGGCCAAGGAACCACAACCATCGCCTACAACACGGCCTTTATCGCTTCCGAGCTGGGTAAGCGCAGGGTGTTGCTGATCGATCTTGACTTGGCGGGCGGGACCATTTCGTTTGCTCTGCGAATCAATCATCCCTACAACGTGCTCGACGCGATCCGGCATGCCGAGAAGATTGACAAAGCGCTTTGGTCCGCGTTAGTGAGCAAGCGCGACGGAGTCGACATCTTGCTCGCTCCCGAGAGGCCCGAACCGGTCAGTATCGAAAGTCATAAGGTGGCGGCCGTGCTCGAGTACGCCCGGGCGAACTACGACATCATCATCGCCGACCTCGCGGCGGTCTACGACCGCGTGGCCCAGGCTACGTTGGCGGATGCCGACGAGGTCTTTCTGGTGGCGAATCCTGACCTGCCGTCGCTCCACCTGACGCGCAAATGCCTAGTCTATCTTGAGCAGCTCGGGATGACGCGCGATCACTACTCTCTGCTCGTCAGCCGCATGCAGCGACGCCAGGAATTGACGTCGCAGGACATCGAGAAAGTGTTCAACGCTCCAATCAGCTTCGTTTTTCCCGAAGACCGCACCTCAACGCATCGGGCGCTGACTGTGGGCAAGCCGATCCCGCCTAACGTCGACCTGGGCCGGGTCCTGCGCAACTTCGTGGCGGCAAATTTTGGAGAGGTCGGGGAAGAGAAAAAGAAAGGGGCCCGGGACCGGAAGCTGACGGCATTGCTGTCCAGCGGCTAAGCGCTGATTCGGCGGAAGCCACAAGATCGAGATGGCGTTATCACAAGAGCTGAAGACGACTTCCGACGGTTGGGAAGAGCGCATCCGGCGCGGGACTCCACGCACCCGTTTGACGGTCAATCCCGACTACCAGGAGTTGAAGTTCAAGCTCCACCGGCGTCTGCTCGACAAGATCAACCTCGAAGCGCTGGCCTCGATCGAAGACCAGAAGGTGCGTTCGGAAGTGCGGAACGCGCTGATGGCGCTGATCGACGAAGAGTCGACGCTACTCAGTTCGATCGAGCGCCAGCAAATTTGCGACGAGGTGCTCGACGAGGTCTTCGGCCTCGGTCCGCTCGAGCCGCTGCTACAAGATCCGACCATCAGCGACATCCTGGTCAACACGCACAAGCAGGTCTACGTGGAGCGCAAAGGCCAACTAGAGCTGACCAACGTTTCGTTCAAAGACGACGGCCACCTGCTGCGCATCATCGACAAGATCGTCTCGCAGGTGGGCCGTCGCGTCGACGAGTCCTCCCCGATGGTGGACGCCCGCCTTTCCGACGGGTCGCGCGTCAATGCCATCATCGCCCCACTCTCCGTCGACGGGCCGCTGCTGTCGATCCGCCGTTTCGGGACCGACAAGCTGATGCCCGACGATCTGGTGGCGTGCCTCTCCCTCACCGAGGGGATGATGGAGCTGCTCAAGGGCGTGGTGAAGTCGCGGTTGAACGTGGTGGTGTCCGGCGGAACCGGTTCGGGCAAGACGACCATGCTCAACGCCTTGTCGGCGTTCGTCTCGCCGAAAGAGCGTGTCGTGACCATCGAAGACGCCGCTGAGTTGCAGCTCAAGCAGCCGCACGTGGTACGGCTCGAGACACGGCCCCCCAACCTCGAAGGCGAGGGGGCGGTGCGCCAGCGCGAGTTGCTTGTCAACGCCTTGCGCATGCGTCCCGACCGCATCGTCATCGGAGAGTGCCGCGGCGAAGAAGCGCTCGACATGCTACAGGCGATGAACACCGGTCACGACGGCTCGATGACGACCGTTCACGCCAACACCCCCCGCGACGTGATCTCGCGTCTCGAAGTGATGGTCACCCTCGGCGCGCAATCGCTGCCGGTCAGCGCGATTCGTAGCCAGATCGCCTCGGCCGTGGACGTGATCGTTCAAGTCGAGCGGCTCAGCGACGGTACCCGCCGCTGCCGCAGCATCACCGAAGTCACCACCATGGAAGGCGACATGGTGATGCTGCAGGACCTGTTCGTGTTCGAAAAGCTGGGCGTATCCAGCAACGGACGCGTGCTCGGCCGCTTCGCGGCCACCGGGATCCGGCCGCGCTTTTACGAGAAACTCCTCGCGGCCGGCGTCCGCTTGCCGGGCCAGCTGTTCGAGGAGTTGGTGGAAGTGACGGACTAGGGATGAGTATGGACCTTGTAATCTTCTTTCTCTGCCTGGCGTCAGCGATGGTTCTCACCATCCTGCTGCTCAACCGCGCCATGCGGAAGCGTGACGTCAGCCAGATGCGCGACCTGGTGTCGGGCAAGGTGATCGCTCGGAAGGGGGCCGGTGAGCCCACCGTCTTGGTCAAATCCGACGTCACCTCCGGTCGTGAGCGCGTCGCGCGCATGATGGTCGGACGGGAGCTGATTGAGAAGATTCGCAACTTCATCGAGCAGGCGGGCCTCGATTGGGACCCGGCCCGCACCGTGCTCGGCGCCATGATGCTCGCCCTGCTTGGATTCAACCTCTTCTGGTCTTGGATCCCCAAGGGAGAACCGATCTCACCGATCGGATTCCTGCTCGGGGGCGGCGGTCTGTTCTTCTACATCTACACGCGGCGTCGGGCTCGCATGAGGAAGTTCGAGGCCCAGTTCCCCGACGCGCTCGAGTTTGTCGCCAGGGCCATGCGCTCGGGACATGCGTTCTCCGTGTCGCTCGAGATGCTCCACAAGGAGTTCAAAGCTCCCCTGGCCGACGAGTTCCGGCGAGCGTTTGAGGAACAGAACCTCGGGTTGCCTCTCGAGGTGGCGCTCGAGCGGCTGGGCAAGCGCGTCCCGCTACTCGACGTGCAGTTCTTTGTCTCGTCGGTGCTGATGCAGAAACGCACTGGCGGTAACTTGGCCGGGCTGCTCGACAACTTGGCCTACTTGATCCGGGAGCGCTTCAATCTGCGCGGCCGGATTCGCGCGGTCAGCGCGCACGGTCGTATTTCGGGACTTGTGCTGTCGCTGATACCGATGGTGGTGGCGATCTTGATGTTCTTCACCAACCCGGAGTACGTGCTGTTCTTCGTCGATGATCCCGACGGCAAGGTCATGCTGGCGGTTTGCATCGGCCTGCAACTGCTGGGCTTCGTTTCGATCCGCAAGATCGTGGACATTGGGGTTTAAGTCATGAGCGTATTGCTGGCGTCCATCCTGATGTTCTTCTTGTTCACGGTGCTGTTTGCCTCGTTGGGCTTCAAGTTCTGGGCCCAGCCCAAGACGGCGATGGAACGCGTGGCCGGGCAAGTGGAGTTGGCGCAGCATCAGGGATACAACCCCACTGTGGGCTTCCAAGACATCCTGACCAAGATCGGCAAACTGGTTCCGCAAAACCCGACCGACGTCAGTATCCAGCAGCGCCGGCTCATCAGCGCCGGCTATCGCCACCCCCACGCTCTGCGGGCGCTGTACGGCATCAAGATCACGCTGTCCCTCTGTTTCACGCTGTTGAGCGCGGGCTTGTTGTTCGGCTTTCAACTCCAGAGCGACATGACGATCTTTCAGATCGGCGCGGCGTTCGGCGTCGGCTGGTTCGGTCCCAACGTCATCCTGAGCCGCAAGGCCGTCCGACGGCAGACGCGCATTCGCAAAGCGCTGCCCAATGCGCTCGACATGTTGGTGATCTGCGTGGAGTCGGGTATGGGACTCGACCAGTCGCTGATGCAGGTCAGTAAAGAGCTGCGCTACGCGCACCGCGAGATCAGCGACGAGTTCGCGATCTTGAATCTCGAGATGCGGGCGGGCAAGCGCCGCGCCGAGGCGCTGCACCATCTCGGCGAGCGCACCGACGTGGACGAGGTGAAGAAGTTCGTGAGCGTGCTCGTACAAGCCGACCGCTTCGGCACGAGCATTTCGCAGACGTTACGCAATTTTTCGGATGCCGGGTATCCACTTGACTCAGGTGACCCCAACATCTTGTAGTTGGGCTCACAGCGTCTTAGCGTCCCAATCGGCGACGATCGAGCGGTACGGCGTCGGCTCCACCGCCATGGCCTGCTGCACAAGGCGGTAGAAGAGCTTGCCCCGACTGCGTGATCTGCGCCGATTGAAGCGGAACACGAACTCGTCGAGATAGTAGTCCAGATGCTCGTGGCTGACCGCCCCCTGATGCGTGCCCAGCATCCAGCGCTTGAGTAGCGAGATCGCCAAGTGCACCCTCGGCAGTAGCTGCGAGGCCTGCTCGCGGCGGTTGTTAATCGAGATGATACGACGCTGGTAGTCCTTCTTCTTGAGCGGATCGTAGCCCGACCAGTTGTCGGTAACAACCACGCTGCCCGGCTCGACCGACTCCTCGACGAAGGGCATCAAACTGGCCGCCGAGGCGTTCTGAACGCGCTGCATGCGGATGCGCCCCAGCCCGGTGCCTCTCTCTTCCGCGGCGACTGCAATCAACGCTTTACGCTCGGTCTGCCGGCCGATTACCCCTTCTTCTTCAGCGCCCCAGTAGGTCTCATCGACCTCGACGAGGCCCGTCAATCGCTCCCGCCCCGGGCGCACCATCGCTCGCCTCAGCTTGTGCATCCAAGGCCAGGCGGTTTGGTAACTGCCCAGTCCCAGAACGCGCTGTAGACCCAGGGCGCTGGCCCCATTCTTCTGCGTGGTGATGGTCCACATCGCCCGGAACCACAGCCGCAGCGGCTTGCGTGTGTCTTGAAAGATCGTGCCGGCGGTGACGGAGGTTTGCCGCCCGCAGCGAGCGCATTCGAACCACACTTTGCGCACCGGCCAAGCGCGCTCATGCCCACACCTTGGACAGCGGAAACCCTCTGGCCAGCGCAAGGCGAACAGATAGTCGCGGCAAGCCTCCTCGCTCGCAAAGCGAGACTCGAATTCGAGTTGGTCGCGCGGGTAATCCTCCACCAGGCCCTACACTACATCTTGGGGTCACCTGAGTCAAGTGGATACCCAGCTTTCGGATTTCATGAGAGTCCAGATACGGCAGGAAGCCGAAGAGAAGGCGGCCAAGATCGGCGTCAAGCTGGTCTTCCCGATCTTCTTCTTCATTCTTCCCTCTCTGTTCGTGGTCACCATCGGCCCGATGGTGGTGCGCGTGACGAGGGACTTCCTGCCAAAACTGATGGGCCCGTGAGAGGCAACTCGAGCAGAGTTCGTTCGTTTATCAATCAACACGCTTGACTAGGAGAGAGAAACCATGGAACCCACAACCGTTCGCATCATCTGTGGCGTCTTGGCCGTCGTGCTGCTGACGCTGATCATCATGAGGCGCCGCCAGCGGGCGCAGCAATAGTTCGCACGCGGCAGATCCCGATCGCGGCCCCCCCCCCCCCCCCGCGGCGCAACTCTTCAGAGCCGCTGATCCGGGGCGATCAGGACCGGCTTGCCTGCCCTCTACCCGGGCCCGCTCCCGCGGCTGGCCCCGGTGGTAGCGGCCGAAGAGTCTAGTGTGTGTCTCGGTCGGCGAGTGGACGAGGTGCTATGAGAATGACGAGATCGATTGACCTAACAGTTCTACGAGAACGTTCCCTGGTATGGGTGGGCGTTCTGTGCTTGGTGTGGCTATCGCCACACGTTCTGCCGCAGCCGGCGCGCGCCCAGACTATTACCCAGAGTATGAGTACGGGTTCGTTCGGCCATGTCATTCCCCTGCCCGGCCACATCAATGAAATTATTCTTGATGAGTCCCGCGGGTTTGTCTATGCCGGCAATTTCAGCGCCGGCCGCGTGGAAGTGATCTCCACCACCACGCATCAGCGGGTCAGCTCGTTCCTGACCAATCCCAGTCCCTCGGCCGTCTCGGCGATGGCCATGACCCCGGACCATCGGTTCCTGGTGGTCACCAATGTCCCGGTGACAACTACGATCCCCCGGCTCTCCGGGTTGACTGTTATCAATCTTAATGACCCGGGTGACCGTCGCCACTTTCCCATGGTCGAACAGCCCTTGACCCTGGCGTTCGGGGCCGATTCTGAAGCGCTGGTGGTCACGCAGCGGAAGCTCCAACTTTTCAACCCCGTCGACGGCAGCTTCGTCGAGATCTTTGACCTGGAGGATCCCCCGGGCGACGTGGTCCTGCCGGTACCCTCGCCCACGTTTCCCAGGGAGATCGTCAAGGCCCATGCGACGGCCTCCCGTGACGGACGTTATATCTACGGAGTCACCGAGACCTTCGTCTTCTCCTATGCGATCGCTGGGCGCTTCGGCTTCTTGATGATCCGGCCCAACGGTACGCTCGTCAGCGCGCCTCTGTTCGGCCAGGTCAGCGCGGCCGACGATGGCGGCTACTTCATGGCGGGGCAGTTACTGTTCAACAACCGGCTCAGCGTGATGGCCGACACGCCGGAAGCACCCGAGGACGATGCCGACGGCCTGTTCGGCGGACACGTCATTGACAGCGCCATCGATACCGTCTACGCGGTCTTCAACACGCCGGCCTCGACCGGGCCGCC
The DNA here is from genome assembly GCA_965261065.1 of Bryobacterales bacterium. Classification (GTDB taxonomy): domain Bacteria; phylum Acidobacteriota; class Terriglobia; order Bryobacterales; family UBA6623; genus JAKZVK01. The sequence continues at coordinate 4,651,289 of OZ253444.1, forward strand.
GGGCCGCCAGCCGGGCAGCGTGCTCAACGTGATGGATGCGGACAACCTCTATGTGAGGCGGCGCATCCAGGTTCCCGAACAGGTACAAGGCCGGCTACTCGTCAGCGACGACGGCCGTCATCTTTACGCCACCAGTGAGTCCGGTGTCACCTACCTGCCGCTCGACGATTTGAACAGCGAGCCTCAAGTGGAGGTTCGGGCCGAAGACCGCAATCTGCTGTTCCAGTTCGACTTCTGCAGCCAGCGGCCCCAAACCAAGATCCTGCGGATCGAGAGCGCAGGCGGCCCCGCCCAGTTTTCGTTGCAGGCAGCCTTCTCGAATGGGGCGCCTGCCCCTGGCATCTCATTTGAACCTTCTCAGGGCGTCACACCGGCGGAAGTGCGCGTCACGGTCTTCCCCGATTCCCTGCCTCCGGTCGACGGCACGGTCCCCTTCGATGTCATCGTCAATAGCGATGCCGTCAACGTCCCGGCGGTGGCCAAGCTCCTTGTCAACGTCCAAGACCTCGACCAGAAGGGCCGCTTTCACGCGGTGGCCGGGAACTTCGTGGACGTCATCTCCGACCCCAACCGCGACCGCTTTTACGTGCTCGACCAAGAGTCGTTCCAGGTTCACATGTTTGACTCCGAGTCTTTTCGTTTGCTCGGATCATTCCGTACTGGTAATACCCCAACTTGGATGACCATCGGGAACTTTGGCACGTTCCTGATCGTCGCCAACTCGCGGGCTGAGACGCTTACGCTAATCGACCTCAACCAGAATCGCAAGTTTGGCGACATCCAGATGTTCTGGATCAACCTGGCGGAAGGGTTCTACCCGGTAAGCGTGGCCACCGACAACGCCAACGTCCTCATCGCGGCCGAAACGGCGGAGGGCAACGGCAAAATCGCACGCCTGTTGCTCCCGTTCCGTGGCATTTCAAGCCCCGTGACCCTGGGCATCTTCGAGAACGACATCTCGACTGCGACCGCCCTGGTTCCCTTGACGAACGGTGCGGGGATCATGCTGGCGCAGTCCGATGGACGGACGGCCCTGTGGGAAACGCAGACCAGCCGGCTCGTGCTAGCCCGGCAGGACTTCCCGTCGTTGGGCGGGGCCGTCGGCGCGGGCGATGATTTCTTCGTCGTGCAAGATCAACTGCTGAACCAGTCCCTGGTCCCCCAGCTCAGCTTCGACGACGCGTCAGCTGGACAGGCACCCTCCGGATTCGCCCTCATGCCTGACGGCATGGCTGTGCGTTTGACGCGGCCCGTTTCGGGCAACGGTTCGGGCCTCCTGCAGCGCTTCGACACCCGTGACCAGAACATCCTGCTTAACTCGGTACGCATGGTCGAAGCACCGCCACCGCCCTTTTCCGAGGAATTCCCCTTTACCCGTACGCTGGCAGCCTTGCGGAACGGGAAGCTGGTCTCGACCGGGACGGCCGGGATCGTCGAGTTCGCGCGAGGGTTCGACACGAACTTGCGCACGCCGCGTGTCTCGGCGATCACCAATCCCGCGAACTTCAAAACCGACGTGGCCACCGGCGGACTGATCACCATCTTCGGCGAGAATCTGGCTGAAGAATCGGTATCGGCCGAGACCACCCCCCTGCCCACGACGCTGGGCGGCACGTGCGTCTCGATGAACGGTCTCAGCCTGCCGCTGCTTTACGTCTCGGCGACGCAGATCAATGCGCAGGCGTCGTTCGCCCTCGGTGGAGGCATCAGCACGATCGTCCACACGCCGGGCGGGCTGAGCGACATCTTCCTGAGCAGCCTTGCCGCCGCCGCGCCGGCGGTGTTTAGTATCACCGGGCCCGACAACGGAGTGCATGCGGCGGTCTTCCGGCTGAAGAACAATCAAATCTCTACGCTCTCGAATCCCTTCCGGTATAACGAGGTCGGCGTGATCTTCCTGACCGGCATGGGCGGGGTGACGCCGCTGGTTCTCGACGGCTTCTCGGCCCCCGCGTCGCCGTTGTCGGTCACCACTACCGAACCCACCGTCACGGTGGGCGGGGCTCGCGCCACGGTGCTGTACGCGGGCCTGGTACCGGGCTTCGTTGCGCTGTACCAAATCAATTTCCTGATCCCGCCCGGCGCGCCATTCGGCTTGCAGATTCCCGTGACGGTGAGTGCCGGCCAGGTGACCGAGACCTTTTTCGTGAGGATCGTCGAGTAGCTGTTCCGGAGACGCCGGGCGTCTCCGGGAACCAAATTCCCGCGCATTCTGATAAGGCTTATGTCCTTGGAAAGATGAGAAACATCATGAGCGCCTCCCCCCAAACCATTGCGCGACTTGCTTTCTTATGTCTCATGCTGGCGCTGAGCAGCCCCTTGTTCGCCGAGGGCAGTCATGAAATCGGCGTGCTCGGCGGCTTCACGTCCTACCGCAGCGTCAACGTATCGAACCCGGAGCGGTCCGGCAAAGCGGGTGCGAAAGAGGGCCCGGCAGCCGGGTTCGTGCTCGGCCAATCGATGGGCAACCATTGGGGCGGCGAGTTCCGCTACCTTTATTTCAGGAACGACTTGCAACTCGAGGGGGGCAGCGCCTCGGCGGACTTCAAGGCCGAATCCCACGCCGTTCACTACGACGTTCTGTATTACGCAAACGGCCAGGAGGCGCGGGTGCGTCCCTACGCCGCGATTGGCGTCGGCCTAAAGATCTACCGTGGTACCGGGACGGAGCAAGCCTTCCAGCCGCTGAGTGACCTGGCGCTGTTGACCAAGTCGAGCCAGACGGTCATCGCCGGCGATGTGGGCGGCGGAGTGAAAGTGCGTGTCGGCTCGAGCGGCATGTTCCGGGTGGAGTTTCGCGGCTACGTCACACCGGTCCCGGACAAAATCATCGCCGACTCGATCGACTCGAAGATCAGCGGCCTCCTCTGGCACTGGGCCCCCTTGTTCGGCTTCAGTTGGACGTTCTAGCCGACACCCACCCGTTCCCTCAGCCCGCCGCGGCGGTGGTTTGGAGGCTGAGGCAGGCCGTTTGGCATGGTTTGGCCAGGTTTTCGACAAACTTCTGATCCCAGCGTCGGCGGCGCACCTCACCGGTGCAGCGCTGTAAAAAGAAGGCCGCGGGCCTGGCTGACCCCCACGACCATGCCAGGCGGCATCCAGTATCGCTGACTCACCCTTTCTCGCCTCCAGTATACACACCCGTTTCGGACCGGACGACCGAAGGAGCACGTAAGTTGTTGAAACAACGTGGCAAATAGTCTCGGACCATCTGTGATTTGATGAATGGAGTGCTTGACAAAAAGTGGTAGGCCCTTGAGGGCCCGATGCCCGCAGATTGGATGTCTAGTCACGTGGCCTCGTTGACCTTGTCACTTGATTCGCAAGAACGCTCGGGTTGCGAAGTGTCACTGCTGAACACCACGCCCGCGCTTACGGGAGGATTCGGATGACCGCGTCCATCCTTGACAGATACCTATCATGGATGTCCCCAAACTGCCCCAAACTGCCTGCGGCCACCTCGAAGGCCCGCGTCGAGCGGCAAGTGATTGAAAGGAAAGGGAAACAATATTTGGAAGAAATGGGGTATTCACTTGCTTGGACCCCATACTACCTGTGGTGGTCTGCCCCCGATTTTCCTCCCGCGAGCCGACTGTACGGCACCGGATCGACCCGGAGAGCGTTCTGCAGCAGGCGGTAAAACAGCAACCCGCGTGCCCGTGAGCGGCGGCGGTTGAAGCGGAAGGTGAATTCATCGGGGTAGTAGTCTAGCCCGCATTTTCAATTTGATGTTTGACATCCCGACCTTCCAGCGGCCTTGAGCGTCTTTATTCATAGGGGCTAGAGCCCGATGAGGACGCCATGGAGGCCAACACCCAATGGGTGAAAAACAAACCAAGCCATTCCAGCTAAGTTTCAATGGACTTCTCAAAGTCGATTTCCAGGGATCGCACGTCACTTCCGACGGTGGCCTGATTTTGGTTCGCGAACTGGACGAACGGCTCGGTCTCGGAGAACTGATTGACGAGCATCTCAGCGACTCCCGGCAAGGCACAAACAAGCAGTTCACGCTCGCTGATCTGTTGCGGCAGTCGGTTTACAGCCGACTCGCCGGCTACGAGGACCTCAACGACGCCGAGCGGGTTTCGATCGATCCGACGTTTCGGCTGATCGGTTCGCAGAAGATCTGGGATCGCGGTGCGGCCTTGACCTCGACGCTGCACGGCTTCGAGACGGAGATGCTGGCGAGCGAAGAGAACCTGCTGGGGCTGATGGCGCTGAACCGAGAGCTGGTCGGGCAAGCGGAAGCGTTCGACGACGCCGAGCGGGTCGTTCTGGACCTGGACTCCACCGAGAGTCCGGTCCATGGCCAACAGGAAGGCAGTGCCTACAACGGACACTTCGAGTCGGTCTGCTACCACCCGTTGCTTTTGTTCAACGGTCATGGTGATTGCCTCGCTGCCAAGCTGCGTCCAGGCAACGTGCACAGCGCCGAGGACTGGGATGAGCTCTTGTTGCCGGAGATCGAGCGCCAACAGGCTGCGGGCAAGCAGGTCGCCTTCCGGGGCGATGCGGCCTTTGCGAAGCCGGAAGTTTATGAGGCTTCGGAGGAACGCGGAGTACAGTACGCCATTCGCATTCCGGCCAACAAGAGCTTGGAGCTGGAGATCGAAGACATCCTGTTTCGCCCGCCGGGAAGGCCTTCCCGCAAGCCCTTGGTGCGCTACAAGAGTTTTCGCTATCAGGCGGAGAGTTGGTCGCAGGCGAGGTGGATCGTCGCTAAGGTCGAGCATCACCAGGGCGAGCTGTTCCCGCGCGTCGGATTCATCGTGACGAGCATGAGCTTGCCGAGCCGCTCGGTGGTGCGCTTCTACAACAAGCGCGGCACGGCGGAACAGTGGATCAAGGAAGGCAAGCAGGCGACGCACTGGACGCGATTGTCGTGCCATCGATTTCGGGCCAACGAAGTGCGGTTGCAACTGAGCGTGCTGGCCTACAACCTGGGCAATCTTTGGCGGCGGCTGGGGCTTCCGCAGCGAATCAAGAGTTGGTCGCTGACGAGCTTGCAACACAGGTTGATGAAGACCGGCGGTCGGCTGGTCAAGCACGCGCGGTATTACTGGCTCTTATTGGCGGAGGGACATCTGAACCGGCGGCTGTTCGGCGACATGCTGCACAAGATCTGGGCGCTGCCGCTGCCGAGTGGGTAGCATTGCCGGAGTGAGGATCAACAGCTTTTGGCTCCAAAAGGTTTCGCAAGGAGCAGTGTCGGCCGGAGCGCCGTTCAAGCCGCTCAATCAACGACTGTGAGCGGTCGAACCAGCTCTGGCGACTACCAGCAGAGGTGATGTGCAGGGTTCAGCGTGAAAGGACGTGCTGTTCGGAGCGGAGCGGGTGTATACTGTGGCCGTGCCAGGGCCAAAATGGAAATCCTGGTTAATATGACCTTCCCAGCACCGCGCCAATGATAGATCCGCCTTGGCGAGTTCCTTGGTCATCATCCACAACGTGAAGGTATCGTCGAAATACGGCCCCAAGCCTAATCCTCCGTACTCGCGAGGGATGGAAGCGCCGAACAGTCCGGCTTTGAAGAGGTCCACAAAGTCTTCCGCCGGAAAAGCAGCGTCCCGGTCGTAGGCGGCCGCACGCGGTGCGAACCTCTCACGGGCCAGCGTGGCCACACGCGCTACCAGTTCCTCCTTCTCTTTGTCCAGGCCGAGATCAAACATTGAATTGGAACGACCGCGTTTTGTTGGGGTCATCGACTATGGGGCGGCTGACACCAAGACTCCTTCCCTCGATTGGGCTTCCAGCCACTTGGCAGCGAGCTTCCGATCCATTTCTAATCCTGTCATTCCGCGGAACTGTTTCACGGCATGCTGGACCATCACCTCACGGCCGCTAACTGCTTTGCCCCCGTTCGACCGGACCGCAACTACCAGGGGAGACAGTTGCTGACCGCAAGCCAAGTCGACAATCACCGCGTCGGCGCGTAGGCGGTCGAGAGGGAATGGGCAGCCCTGACCGTCACGGCCCACTGGTGTCGCGTTGACGACAATGGAATAGGAGCCGGGATCAAACTCCGACAACGGTACGAAGGGAAGCCCAAGCCGGGTCGAGGCCCACTGTCCGCGGCTGAGGGTTCGATTCACGAGCGTCACGTTTGCCCCCGAAACCTTCATCGCAGCGGCAATAGACCGTCCTGATCCGCCGCAGCCGACAACGGCCACGTCCACGGCCGTGATGGAAACGCCAGCGTGCTCCAAAGATAGCAAGGCGCCCTCTGGATCGCTCGTGTCCGCACTCCAGCCGCCATGATCTCGTCGAACCAGGAAGTTAGAGGAGCGGGCGAACTCGGCCATTGGTGTGGTAGCCGCCGCCCGTTCGGAAGCAGCTTCCTTTAGGGGAGAAACGATTGTTAACCCTTTCAGTGGCCATCCTAAAGCACGCAGGCGGTCTCCGTTGAGGAATTCAGGTGCGAAGTCGTCATAACTCTCGGCGTAGAAAGGAACACAGATCGCCGAACGACCGAAATAGCGGTGGGCGGAGTTCTGTATTCGGGGAGCCTGGTATCCACTTGACTCAGGTGACCCCAACATCTTGTAGTTGGGCTCACAGCGTCTTAGCGTCCCAATCGGCGACGATCGAGCTCTAGATGTTGCTGGCTCACTGCTCCTTGATGCGTCCCCAGCAACCAGCGTTTCAGAAGCGACGCCACCAGGTGCACACGGGGCATCAGTTTGTGGGAGGGTTCGTCGCTTTGGCTGAGAATTGTGACCTGGTGGGTGTAGCCCTTCTTCGCGATGTTGTCATAAGCCCTTCCATCCGTCCGTGTGAACCACCGACCCAGGGGTGACCGATTCTTCGATGAATGCGTGGAGACTGTCGCCAGAGACGTCGGGCACCCGTCGGAGCCGAATGCGGCCGATCCCCCGCCCGTCTTGCTCCGCCGCTACGACAACGATCGCCTGGTCTTCCGTTTGGCGGCCGTGGACGCCTTCTTCGTCTCCACCAACATAGGTCTCATCCATCTCCACACAGCCTTGGAGGCGATCTCGGCCGGGCCGGACCATCGCACGGCGCAGCTTATGGAGCCAACTCCAAGCTGTCTGGTAGCTGCCCAGGCCGAGCACATGCTGAAGACCCAATGCACTCCCTCCAGATTTCTGGCTGGTGACGTACCACATCGCCTGAAACCACACCCGCAGGGGCTTCTGCGTCCTTTCCAGAATCGTCCCCGCCGTCACGGAGGTTCGGTGCCGACACTTTCTACACTTCAGGTGGCCAGTATTCGTTTTCCAAGCCTCGCTGCCGGCACACTTCGGACACCGGAAGCTTTCCCGCCACCGAAGGCGCTGCAAATAGGTCAGGCAAGCCGCCTCCGACGAAAACCAATCGTCGAATTCCTGCCGGGTCCTGGGATAGTCAACGCCGCCAACCGGATGCGGTCCGGATTCGTCAACCATCCCCGCATCCTACATCTTGTGGTTGGTTCAAGCAAGTGGATACCCTATTTCCGCTGATTCGGTGCTGATTCGGTCACAGTCAGGGAATTGTGGTCATTTGATTGCACCCAAGCCGCCGAAGCGCAGCCCGCAGGTGGTCCAGGCTGCCGCTGAAGGGGGTTGAGGCCAATTCGCTGACTGTCACCGATTGGGAGTGTCGCTTTCCCCTCCAAATCCGATGACAGGTTCTGAGAAACAATTTTCCCAATCCTTTCAACCACTTACCTCTCCGGACCCCACGCCGGAGACATTGCTGATTCTGAGGGTTGGAGATCGCTTGCGGATATCACTAGTTCATTGACCGTCTGAATATTTTACAAATAAACATGTTCGGATCGAAATGTTTTGGGGCATGCTGGAGGTATGCCTCGTGCCGCACTGCGTGTGAAAGTTTCCAAGAAAGATCAAGCGGCGCTGAAGAAGGTTCTAGGCAGCGGCATCGAGCAGGTCCGCGTGGCGATGCGCGCGGTGGCTTTGCTGCGGCTCGCCGAAGGAATGGGCGCGCCGCCGATCGCCGAAGTCCTGCCCATGACACGGCAATCGGTTCGTCATCTCGCCCGGCGCTATCAGCAGGGCGGGCTCGAACGTGCGCTCTACGACCAGCAGCGGCCCGGCGCGGCAAAGTTGCTTTCGAACCAGCAACGCCAGCGCATCATCGCCATGGTCTGCAGCGATCCGCCCAGAGGGCGCGCCCGCTGGACGGTACGGCTGATGGCCCACGAAGCCGTCCAACGACGACTGCTCCCGCGCGTGGGCCGAGAGACCATCCGCATCTTGCTTCTCCGCCACGATCTCAAGCCGTGGCGGAAAAAAATGTGGTGCCTGGCGGAGCTGACTGACGAGTACATCGTGCGCATGGAAGATGTGCTGGAAACATATGAGAGGCCCTATCATCAGGCGCATCCCGTCGTCTGCCTCGACGAGAAGCCGGTCACGCTGCACGCCGACGTTCGCCCCCCGACGCCCGCTGCGCCGGGACGCGAGGCTCGTTATGACAGCGAATACGAACGCCGCGGGACCGCCAATGTCTTCTGCGCGGTCGAGCCCAAAGCGGGCCGGCACTTCACGTTCGTAACGCCGGACCGCTCGGGCGTGGCGTTTGCCAAGGCGCTGTTTGAGGTGGCCATGGCCTACCCCGCAGCGGAGACGATCCACTTGGTGATGGACAACCTCTCGACGCACAGCCGCAAGTCACTGACGGACCTGTGCGGCGAGGAGTTCGGCGGCGAGATTTGGGATCGCTTCACTCCGCACTACACGCCGAAGCACGGCAGTTGGTTGAACCAGGCGGAAATCGAGATTGGACTGTTCTCGAGGCAATGCTTGGGCAAGCGGCGCATCGAGGATTTGGCAAAGCTACGCAGCGAAGCAGCCGCTTGGAACCGTCGAGTCAACCGCGAGCGGGTTAAGATCGACTGGAGATTCGACCGCAAAACGGCGCGCCGTAAGCTCGGCTATGAAAGACCATCTATCACACGGTCAAAGAACTAGAGAGATGGAGCAAGGATGGGCCATAGGAGCCTCCATCGCTCATTGGAGTGAACCCCCGAGATGAGACAGTAGAAAGAGGGACACTTTTCAGCGAATGGAAAGGAGTCCGCAATGGAGAGTCTCAAGGGGCGCAAGCCACGGGTGTTCTCGGTGGAGTTCAAACAAGGGCGGCGCGGCGGCTGCTGGCCGGCGAGAGCCCCACCGCGCTGAGCCGCGAGTGGGCGGTCAAACGCGGCGTGCTGTATCGTTGGCGCGACGCCTATCGGAGCGAGGGCGCGGGCGGGTTGAGCCGCCGCCGCGGACGCCCGCCGGCCGGGCAAGGGCCGCCGCCCAAGTCGCCTCGCGATCCACGCGACGAACGCATCCTCGAGCTCGAACGGCTGCTGGGCAAGCAAACCGCCGAACTGGATTTTTTCGAACGAGCCTGGCGCGCTGTGAACCTCGCGACCCCGGGCCTCGACGCGCCTGGCGCGAGCGGATCTACTCCGTCATCGACGAGATCCACGCCCAAGGCCCTCTCCGCGTCGAACAACTCTGCGAGCTCGGACGAGTGAGTCGCGCGGGGTTCTATCGCCGTTTCGCCGAGCGGTCGCCGGCCGCCTGTGACGTGGCGATGCGCGACCGCATCCAGCGCATCGCCTTGCAAAACCGCCGCTACGGCTACCGCCGCGTGGGGGCCGAGCTGCGGCGGCAGGGCTTCGTGGTGAATCACAAGAAGGTGTTGCGGCTGTTGCGCGAGGATAACCTGCTGGCGGTGAAGAAGCGGCGCTTCGTGCTGACGACCGAGACGTCGCCGTTCCTGCCCGTCTATCCGAATCTGGCGCAGCGCCTGCACGTGGATGGCTTGGATCAGCTGTGGGTGGCCGACCTCACCTACATCCGGTTGCGGGAGACGTTCGTGTACCTGGCGGTGGTGTTGGACGCCTACTCGCGGCGGGCGATCGGGTGGGAGTTGGGCGAGACGCTGGCGGCGACGCTGCCGCTGGCCCAAGTTCGTCACAGCGGCGGGTGCAGTCCGGCTAAGCTCTTTAGAATGAGCGTTGGGTTGGGCAAAGTCTGCACTACATTCCGTGTCAAAACGGAGCCGCTTCGGCAGTGACAGACCGAGTTGATCCAGCAGAGTTTGCTGCTCGGCGCTCGGGGTCGTGATCCGTCGCAGACGAATCTCACGACCTTCCGTGGTCGGCAAAATGATGTCGGCACTATGCAGCCGGCTTAGCAGATCCAAAGCCCGGGCCGGAGAAAGATCCGACCGCCGCCGCAACAAGAGATGTTTCAGCGTCACCCACATCGCGTAGCCCAAAAACGCCACCAGAATGTGAGCCTTCGCCCGCCGCTCCAGTGGGTGGAAGATCGGTCGGATCGACAGTTCGCTCTTCAGCGCCCGAAACGTCGCTGCGGCTTCCGTCAGTTGGATGTAGCTCGTCCAGAGCTGTTCCGGATCCGTGCCGGGCAAGTTCGTCCGCAACAGATAGGCCCCTTCCCGAGCTTGCTGTCAGCTTTCTCGCTCCGCGATCGCCTCCCACTCCACCCGCAGGCCCCCCCTCCTGCTCGACGACTGCGATCGAGTAGAGGTCGGCCACCTGCGGATGCCGCGCCTGGATGCTCCCCAACCGCCGCTCGATCTTGGGCCGGTCTTTGAGCTTCCTCTCCGCCACTCGCTTCGACAACGCGCGCAGGGCCTTCTCCAGGCGCGCCGAAAACCGTCTGCGAATCGCCTGCTCCTTCTCTTGGCGCGCCGTGGACCGGCACAGGATGTAGGTCTCTTCCCCCTGCGGCGTCGGGACCAGTTTCACTTCCACTTCCGGACGCACCTGGCGCCAACCCTCCTCCAGCAGTTCCCGCTCGAACTGCTTCAGCTTCGCACGCGGCGTTCCCACCAGATACTGCCCCTGGCGGCGCCGTAACGCTTCCAGGTTCTCTTCGCTGACAATCCCGCGGTCCAACACCCACACCCGCCGGGCCTGGCCGTACTTGCGCTCCACCATCCGCAACACCGCTTCCAGTGTGGTGACATCGGCTCGGTTTCCATCGAAGGTTTCGTAGCTCAACGGGAAACCTTCTGTGTTCACGATCAGCGCCAGCACCACTTGCTTGCAGTCGGGCCGATGGTCGCGCGAGTAGCCGCGCTGCATCATCGGATTGTTCAGGGCCGCTGCTTCGACGTAGCTGCTGGTGAGATCGTAGAGCAGTACGTCGAACTCGGCGGCGAACAACTCCCCCCAACGCTGCTTGAGATGACGCTCCAGCTTCGTCTTGTGCGGCAGCAGCCGGTCCAGACAGCGGTACAACCGGGTGTCGTTGATCTTGCCCTCTTAGATCCCCAGCAGATCGTCCAGCGCCGTGGCCGGATACCAGCGCTGCTCGATCGCCAACTCACTGCCTGGCGCGCACAGGCGGTTGATCGCCAGCACCGCCGCGACTCGCGACCAGGGCACGTCCGCCGGATCGTCTTCGCGATCCAACCACTCCTCGCAGAACCGGTCCAGCCCCAGACGCCGCCACAACTCCCGTCCCAGAAAGCCGTCACCGAAACGGCGTGTTCGCTCCAGGCGCACGCGGTCCAGCAGCACCCGAGCCACCTCCGTTTCCCCGCGCGGGGGATCCACATTGGAGGGGAACAACTTCAGCTGCCGGCTCTCGCCGTGCTTGTTGAATACGGCGGTGGTCGTGAGCCAACGAGCTTGCGCCGCGTCATTGAGCTCGCCCAGGTAACACAGCTGGCGCTGCCGCGGTCCGTCGGGGGTGCGCACGGTCTCGACCAACGACCAGTAGGTATGGTCCTTGCCGTCCTTGTGTCTGCGGTGCGGCCGCAAAAACATTCTGCGAAAATATTGTCACGAATTCGCAGCCATTTCAAGAGGGTAGGTCTGCACTACATCGGTTCTGGCGAGGTGTTGAAGCCCAATGATAATGTCCCCTTGAGCGCCCAATAGAAATGTCCCCTACTCTGAGGCTCCGAAGGAGGAGCCGAGAGTGGGAAGGACATGGATGAGTGCCAAGGAGTTGAGGCGCGGCGAAGTGCTGAGCCGAGTGAAACGAGGAGAACTGAAGTTGACCGAAGCCGCCGAACTGCTGGAGGTCAGCTACCGCCATGCGAAGCGTCTGAAGAAGCGTTACCGTGCGGGCGGGGCCAAGGCTTTGGTGCACGGTAACGTCGGCCGTGCTTCGAACCGAGCCGATCAGAAGCGACGCCAGCAGGTTCTCGAGTTGGTGCGCGAGAACTATGCGGGCGAGGGGCACGAGCGCTTCGGGCCGACGCTGGCGTCGGAACATCTGGCAGCCGACCACGGCCTGGAAGTGCCGCGCGAAACACTGCGGCGCTGGATGCTCGCCGCGGGTCTGTGGAGCCGCCGTCGCAAGCGCCAACCGCATCGCACCCGGCGCCAACGCAAAGCGCACTTCGGCGAGCTGATTCAACTCGACGGTTCGCACCACCACTGGCTGGAAGAACGCGGTCCGAAAGCCTGTCTGATGAACTTCGTCGATGACGCGACCGGTGTGGCGCTGTGCCGTTTCTCGGACCAGGAAACGACCTGGGCCGCGGCCGATCTGCTCGCAGCCTGGGTACGTCAACACGGCGTTCCCAAGGCGTTGTACTGCGACTGGAAAAACGTCTACCAGCGCCAGCCGACGTCGCGGGAAGCGCTGGCAGGCATCAAGCCCGAGACGCAGTTCGGGCGCATGTGTGCCAAGCTCGGCATTACGATCATGGCGGCTTCCTCGCCGCAAGCCAAGGGCCGAGTGGAGCGCCATCACGGCACGCACCAAGACCGCCTGATCAAGAAGATGCGGCTGCGCGGGATCGTCGAGTACGAGGCGGCGAACCGTTATCTCGACGAGGAGTACCTGGCCGAGCACAACGAGCGCTTCGCCTGTGAGCCGGCGGCGGCAGCGGACTTTCACCAGGCGCTCCCCCGCGGCACCGAGCTGCGAGGGGTGTTCTGTTGCGAGTACGAACGGGTGGTGAGCAACGACCGGGTGGTGCGTTTCGAGAATCGTTGTTTGCAGTTGAAGCCGAAACGCAACCAGGGCGTGGGGGCGGGGGCACGGGTGACGGTCCAACAGTGGCGCGATGAGAGCTTGCAGGTGAGGTTTGACGGGCACGAGATCGAGCACGACGTGATCGCCACGCCGACGCCACAGCTGCGGACGAAGCCAGCACCACAGCAGCGTCCGGGGGGCGGGCGCAAGCCGGCGGCGGACCACCCCTGGCGGCGAGCTGTGTTACGGAAAAAACGGGCTGCGAATACATAAGAGGGCTGTGGAAATGCCGGGTCGGATGGAAAGCGTGGAAAATCTATCGAGGCAGCAGTACCGGGTTCGAGGAGCGGTGGATGGTTTTCCACCCTTCCCACCGCCCCTTGGAAATCGCTACGCGATTCCCACAGTTCCACAGCCCCGACGACGACGATATCTCTCCTACGAACAAGAAACACAAGGGGACACTTCTATCGAGCTACCGAGGGGGACATTTCTATTGGGCGTTGACACATCGGTTCTGGCGAGGGTGCGTTCGAAGTATCAATCACTTACACTCGTTCGCAGACCCAAATTCGTTAGAATCACCGTCGCCGTGACGAAGTTGGGCTAGCGGCGCTGCGACAAGCGCTGGCGGCGCGTCGGTCCGGGGCTGGTGCATCATTCCGACCAAGGGGTGCAGTACACCCCGCGCGCGTATGTGTAACTGTTGGAGAGTCGCGGCGTGCTGCTGTCGATGAGCCGCCGCGGCAACCTCTATGACAATTATGACAATGCGCGCGCCGAGAGCTTCATGAAAACACTCAAGAGCGAGGAAGTGTCGATGAACCGCGATCGTGACTTGGCCCAGGCGCGGGCCTCGATCGGACATTTCATCGAGCAGATTTACAACCGGCGACGGTTGCATTCGTCGCTGGGATACGTGCCGCCGGTGGAGTTTGAGGCCGCGGTGGCGTCAAGAGAGCGGCGTGAGCCGGGGAGGGTGCGGTATGGGTTTTCTGAGGTATGAGGAAATCTATCGATCCGATGGGGAGGCCCGAAGCGGCGGGTGGGCCGCTCCGGGCGCTCATCGTTTCGATGAGTTTCCAGCCGGGTATTCCTTGGCGGGTTGCTCCCCAGCAGAGCCCGCCTCCGCTTCCCCGGCCGGTTATAGTATCGGAGAAAAGGACGGCGCTGGAAACCTTTTTCCAGCGAACGGCAATCTGTCTCTATTTACCCTGTCTCACGACAGGGGTGCAGCCCAGACTGTCACCGATAGGCCCAGAGAACCGCCCGGCCTGGTAGCCAGCATACAAGCATCCCGCCTTACCGCAGCCGAGGTTCCGGCACTATAATAGCTACTAGCCTCGCCATTATTGTGAAGGTTTGTCCGAGGTAGGCGCGGAGGCGTCAGTGGCTTTACTAGCTAATCTCTCCAACCACTGAAGTCTAAAACGGCTGACAAGCTTGATCAGAAAATAAAAAGCGCCCGAAGTGCAAGCGGCCTGGAGGAGGGCTTCCGGTATGACGGTGAAGATTAAATCCCGGGGGTCACGATACTAAAAAGAAAGATCAAAGGAAATGAGGGCGACTGTCGTGACAGTGGCGGCGATAGCCGTCGAGCGCCATGGGGTGTTCAGCCACCGGTCGATGATGCTACGGTTCAGCACAGCCTTGCGAAGTTCATTGAGCGCCTCTTTTCGGGCCCCGACTAACTCCCGTGAGGTCTCCGCTTCCACTATTTGGCGTGATACCAAGTCCCGATAGCTTCCCCCGAGGCGCTCGATCTGGCGCAGTTGCAGCGAGGTTTCATTCGCGACCAGCACCGACTGGATGATGTCTCGCTCCAACCAAACATTCCCGGTTACCATCGCTTCCCCGAGATCGTCGAGCCTATCCAGAACCTCCCAGCGGGTTTTCATCTCCCGCTGCTCGCGTCGAGGCTCGGCTGCCGCGGTCGTCGCCTCCTCGAATTTCTGTTGTGCTGACTTCTCCTCTTGCTCGCGGCGCTCTGCAAGGTGTCGAGGCGGTCCTGCATAGTCGCGAGGATTTTGGCAAGCTCCTGCTGATCGGTGGGTAGTGTCTCCCGTTTAGCCCCGGCACTCACATTCTTGAGAACCTCTGCCTGGAGCAACTGTGGAAAGGTTGCTTCCTCGAAGTGAATGACGGAGCTCGTCTCACCAAGCAGTGAGGCGATCTCATCGCTCGAATAGCCGACCGAAATCACGACCAGAACTGCCTCCGGCCAAGTTGAGCCTAGTGCCTCGCGAATCGTGCTTACACGTCGGGCGGAGTCGATCTCAGAGATCTTGTCCGTGGTAAGGAGAACCGCCAGCGCGATGCGTGGCACTTTGTCGACTTGGACGATCCGGTCGACGACCACATCCCGTGACGCCGCCACCTCGGTGAAGACCTCACCGTACTGCGCCAGCAGCGGGTCAGCGAGCTTGAGCGCGATCGTGCGCCGGTCATCGAGTGTGCCGGTCTTCCGCGCGCACTCCAAAATATCGCTCTCCGTGAGTTGCGGAAGCCGGCCTTTCACGCGCTCGAATTGCCAGGTGAGCAATTCGCAGTATCTCGCGAGGGCTTCCGCCCGAGATCTCGTGCAACCAGCCAACCGCCTCGTCGGTAAAACCAGCGCCGTTGGCAGTGCGCGAATTCCAGGAGCCACCGTGTCTCCTCCGTGCTGAGCTCGCCAGCTCGAATCGGTAGCCGAGTTCGGAGTCTTGGCGTCACATCGCGTGGAAGCGCCTCCCACGCTTCGTCGGCACCAGTCACAATGACCAGTACGTTCTGCCGGCCCGTCTGCTCTACCAGTTTCTTGAACACGGAGAAAAGGCTTTCTTGGTGGGCGGGATTCGTACGAAAGACCACTTCGAGCTGGTCGATGATCAGAAAATACCCGCCACCGAGTAGAGTGCGGCCAGGGGTTCTCCAGCGCGTCGACTGCGGCCACGTCGGCGGGTGCGCTCTCGGCACCCTTCTCCTCGGCCAAGGCGCGAAGGCTCCTTGCGAGCTCCGCGTCCCGCTCCGGTTCGATGGTTTCCCCGAGAAGGCCAACGGTACGCGGTCTCGCCCTGACTCAGGTCGTCAACGTCAAGCAGGACGCGCGGTAAGAGGGGGTGGATGGGTTTCCCGTAGTCGCTCGATCAGTTCGGCGAAGAGCTGCTCAGGGTCGAGATTATTTTCGGCGTAAAGCACTGGCAGGTCGCCGGGGGACTTGATCCGCTGGGCAGGCTCCTCGGTTTCCACGGCACGCTTGGTAGACGCCTCGGCCACCCGCAGCAGGGCTTGATGGATGACCTCCTGGATTCTGAATCTGGGAAGCTGCTCGACGAGCTGCCGATAGACAGCGAACAGGCTGGGCGCGTCCGCCTTAGCGTAGAGGACCTGCGTGTTGATCGTTGTGATGTGCTCAGCCCGCTGGCCGAGCCACATCGCGAGATGCGTCTTCCCTGAGCCGTGACCGCCACGCACACCGATGGCGCCGCCATAGCGCTTGGCAGGGTGCGGATAGTGGCTGAGATAGGCGTCGAGCTCATCCCTGGGCTGGTCCATGTACCGCAGACTTTCGCAGGGTCTGAATCGGCTGACCCCAAGTGGCGACCGCCTCCACCGGAAACGGACTGGTGGGTTTCGATTCGGTCCGAGGCACCGTCATTTCGCGCCTCCACGGTTGATGTTCGTGTTTGTGTCGCGGATCTCCTTAGCATCGATGCGCAATGCGTCACTGTCGTGCGCGAGCATCTGAGCAAGCCCTTGTTGCTGCACCATAGTTTCCAGTCGCAAGATGTGCTGATCGATGGCATGCCGGAACCGCTTGTTGAGGAACTGGATCGGCCATGTCGGCGGTGGCCCGGAGGCCTTGTGTTTATCGGCCAAGAGGTAGAGCTCCCCGACCGCTTTGTTGGTGAATGGCGCCAACTCCTCGTCGGTGCCCACCTGGACGTCCTCCAAGCGCTCGCGCGCTAGCCGCTCGGTCAGATAGCTCCGCGCCGTCTTCTCGTCAAGCAAGGGTGCGTCAACCCACGCCGCGTTCTTGCCGCGGATGTCCATCGTTTGCTTACAAGTGCAGGCCTGCTTCGGATCGTTCGTGGTGACTACAATCAAATCCGAGAAATCCTTGAGGCTCTCATACATGTCCGAGCAAAGGCTGTATTGGTTCGGGCCTTTGAGGAGCATGACGATGGGGCGATCCAACGGCTCGATCACGGTTCGCAGGCTATCAAAGAGCGCAGGGTAGTAGGGTGCCGATAGCGGCGCTTTACCGGCCGTTTCCGTGTTATAGATGTTCTCCAGGGTGGCTCGCAGCTCCTGCGACTGGGTCATTCCGTACTGAAGCTTGAATTTCCTGGCCACTGTTTTGGCGTTTTCCGCGCCGCTCTCGCGAGTGAGCGTTGCGTTGATGATCAGTGGATCGCCTTGCCGCTCCACGGCGAACTGATGCACCAGGAACTTGACCATGGAACCCCGACCGGTGTGACCGATGCCCGAGACGAGGACGAGGAGGCCTTTGCCCTCGGGCGCGACGCGAGGTTCGAAAGGATGCTTGCGCAGATTCCAGACCGACTTCAGGGTCTCGTAAGCTTCGGGCATCGGCTACTCCGGCTTTTTCGGATGTCCGCCTCACACTCCCAGAAGATCGACGCGAGTTCGCCGACGATCCTCTGTGTATCTTTCTGTCTAAGCGCGTGGAGGAGGCGGCTACGCTCGTTCCGAGGTATCGGTCTCAGGCAGTCGCGGTAGTTGAGATCCTCCCGTAGCTGACGGGCAAACTCTGAGGCATCCTTCTGGCGAACCACGCTGTAATTGTTTTTGAAATAGTCCTCGATCTGCGCGCCGTGATCGAGCTTGAACTGCTCGAAGTCCAGCTTTTGCCCTGGGCAGCTACCAGACGGCTTGGAGTTGGCTCCATAAGCTGCGCCGTGCGATGGTCCGGCCCGGCCGAGATCGCCTCCAAGGCTGTGTGGAGATGGATGAGACCTATGTTGGTGGAGACGAAGAAGGCGTCCACGGCCGCCAAACGGAAGACCAGGCGATCGTTGTCGTAGCGGCGGAGCAAGACGGGCGGGGGATCGGCCGCATTCGGCTCCGACGGGTACCCGACGTCTCTGGCGACAGTCTCCACGCATTCATCGAAGAATCGGCCGCCTCGGGTCGGTGGTTCACACGGACGGATGGAAGGGCTATGACAACATCGCGAAGAAGAGCTACCCCCCCAAGGTTACGATCCTCAGCCCAAGCGACGAACCCGCCCACAAACTGATGCCCCGTGTGCACCTGGTGGCGTCGCTTCTGAAACGCTGGTTGCTGGGGACGCATCAAGGAGCAGTGAGCCAGCAGCATCTAGACTACTACCTCGATGAATTCACCTTCCGCTTCCACCGCCGCCGCTCACGGGCACGCGGGTTGCTGTTCTACCGCCTGCTGCAGAACGCTGTCCGGGTCGATCCGGTGCCGTACAGTCGGCGCGTGGGAGGAAAATCGGGGGCAGACCACCACAGGTAGTATGGGGTCCAAGCAAGTGGATACCCCATTTTTGGCCAATTGTTGGAACAGGCCAACGAACCAATAGGATGGTAGCCACGTTGCCAGTTCGGCGTTCTCAGGCTTCGCAAGAGCAGCCGGAGTTGCCAGCGGTGGTTGGAGGAAGTAGACGGCCAAGATCAGACAAACCGCGGCCAATTGCAACGCCGACGAAAACCGCAAGAACCGCTGCCGGGAAAACATCTGTGCGGCGATCCCCTGTACAGCCAAGACCCAACCGAACATGAAAGCTGTGGCCGCCCACATCGTTGCCCAATAAGCCGCGAACGATCGAGCGATGCCTAGTAGACCCCCACTCACGAGGCCAATGGCCAATGGGTAACCAAGCCCGGTAAAGACATTGAGGACGAGGACGGCCAAACCGACGGCGGAGCCCATCGCTGCCAGCTTGGCCAGGACGATCGTTCGCATCCTCACGGGCAGAGGACCCAGCACCAATACATCTCGCTGATTGGGAAGCGCCGAATCCCACGACAGCACCGCGAAGAGCCCAAGTACTGCCATCGTGGTTGCGATCAGAGAGTGCTCGTCAACCCAGGCGCTAACGAGGATCTCCGACGGGGGCGCCTTGCTTCGGATGATGCGGAACGCGCCGGCGGCGACCATGAGGCTCAGCGCCGCGAGCATCGCGGCGAACTGCCCAAGGAGTTTGACGACGTCGGCTTGTTCCGAGAGAATGTCCAGATCGACGATCCGGAACAGGAACTGGCGGTAAAGCACGCGAAAATGTGTTCCGGCTCGGCACTCCATGCTGGACGCCTAGGCTTCGATGAGGTCCGCGATTTGGCGGGAGATTGCCGCCGTGTCCTGTTCCACAGCTAGCTGGGAAAAGATGTCCTCCAGGGTCGGCAGGGCCATCAGCGTTCGAAGGTGCTCAACCGAATCGTTGGCAACGACTTTCCCGCGGTGAAGGATGACGACCCGAGAGCAGAGACGCTCGACGGTTTCGAGTTCGTGCGAGCTGAACAGCACCACTTTGCCGCGAGCCGCCAGCTCTTGAATCAAGCTGCGCAGAACCAGGCCAGAACTGACATCGAGTCCGGAGAACGGCTCGTCCAGTAGGACCAGGTCGGGATTGTGGAGCAGTGCGGCGATCAACAGCACCTTCTGGCGCATGCTCTTGGAGATACGCCGAGATGGGCGCGTGACGATCGCCATGAAGTGCGAACAATCGAAGCAGCTCATCGATGCGCGCACCCGCCGGTCCCGACGGCAAGTCACGCAACTGGGCGACCATTGTCAGGTACTCGCTTCCCGAGAGGTGGGAGTACAGGTGCGGTTCCTCGGGCACATATCCCATGCGTTGCTTGAATCCGATCGGGTCGCGCCGAATCGGCTCGCCGTCGAACAGAATCTCGCCCGAAGTGGGCTCGATTAGACCGGTGATCATCTTGATCGTCGTGGACTTGCCTGAGCCGTTCGGCCCCAGGTAGCCGGTAACTTGGCCGGTGCCGGCTGAGAAGCTTACATTGTCAACGGCGGTGATACCGGAGAAAAGTTTGGTAACAGATTTAAGCTCGAGCATGGGTGGTGACACCTCAGTTGAGAGACAGAGGATCTCGACTACTCGGACACCGGTGGAGGTCGATTTGTTCCCCCCACGCTCGCTTAGTATGGCTGGTGTTTCGCTTATCATGAGTAGAGTGCTTCCGACCCTCATGGCTCGTCGCGGCTTATCGTGTCCCGGCGTTCTGATAGGCGTCCTGCTTGTGTCCTTGCCGGGCCGGGCGCAGGAGGGCGAGCCGCCGAACGCGACCGAGTACCTCTACGACGCGCTGCAGGCATCGCGGCTGGCGCAATGGGACGACGCGCTGGAGTTGGCCAACAAGGCGATCGCGTTGGACCCGCACAGCCCCAATGCGTATTACGTTCGCGGCCAAGCCTATGACTTCAGGCGGGAGTTCGACAAGGCGCTCAAGGATTACAACCTCGTCCTAGCGATGGAGCCGGGGCTTCCTGACGTGCTCAACGTTCGGGGCGCATTGCAGTTCCGGCGCGGCAATATCGAAGCGTCAATCGAGGACTTCTCGCTGGCGATCCAACTGAAGCCCGACGACGAGCCTCACCACTGGCAGCGCGGTATCTCGTACTACTACGCCGGGCGATACGAAGACGGCAAGCGTCAATTCGAACTGCATCAGACGGTGAACGCAAACGACGTGGAGAACGCGGTTTGGCACGTGCTGTGTAACGCCGGTCTGGTGGGTACCGAGAAAGCGCGCGAGGCGATACTGCCGGTGGGCCAGGATGACCGCGTGCCTATGCAGGAGGTCTATCGGCTCTTCCGCGGAGACGGCAGCATCGACGAGGTTTTCGAGGTCGTGCATGTAGGCGACCCGTCGGAGGCCGAGCTGACCCAGCGGCTGTTCTTTGCTCACTTGTACTCGGGCCTGTATCACGAGTTGATTGACAGCCCGAAGTGGGCGCAGGAACACTTGACGAAGGCCTCGGATGATTATCGCGGCGAGCACTACATGTGGGAAGTCGCGCGGATCCACGCCGATCGGTACCGGCAGGGGAAGCAGTAGGGGCGGACCGCTGGGTCCACCCGGCGTTTTGGTATTGACCGGGCACATGGGTAACACTTTATGCCAAGCACATAGGTAACACATGGACCATCGCCTTGCTATTTAAGGCTGGAGTTCGCCCCCGAACCTGTCAAGGCTCCCCTGTCGGCTCGCGGGCGCGAGGCCTTGACAGAACCGGGGCCGAACTCCTTTGGTTTCCTCCGCTTACCAAGGCGATGGCCCAGCCTAGCCTCGGCCGAAGAAAGCTTTGCCAGTGCCCTGATTCCACGAGAGTTAGCGCAGACTTCGCATCAGCCGGCCCGAAAAAGTGTTACCTATGTGCTTGGCATAAAGTGTTACCCATGTCCCGGTCAGCACATTTTGAACTGACCCGGTCAGTTCAAAATGCTGTGCAGAGGTTGGCGTCCACGTTACCGCAGGCGGCGGGGGCCCATGATTCGCAGGGAACCGCCGGGACCACAATAGGCTGGATGTACCCTTCTCAGACGTCAAGTTCGGGCAATCAAGCTTGCCGGGTATCCACTTGACTCAGGTGACCCCAACATCTTGTAGTTGGGCTCACAGCGTCTTAGCGTCCCAATCGGCGACGATCGAGCGGTACGGCGTCGGCTCCACCGCCATGGCCTGCTGCACAAGGCGGTAGAAGAGCTTGCCCCGACTGCGTGATCTGCGCCGATTGAAGCGGAACACGAACTCGTCGAGATAGTAGTCCAGATGCTCGTGGCTGACCGCCCCCTGATGCGTGCCCAGCATCCAGCGCTTGAGTAGCGAGATCGCCAAGTGCACCCTCGGCAGTAGCTGCGAGGCCTGCTCGCGGCGGTTGTTAATCGAGATGATACAACGCTGGTAGTCCTTCTTCTTGAGCGGATCGTAGCCCGACCAGTTGTCGGTAACAACCACGCTGCCCGGCTCGACCGACTCCTCGACGAAGGGCATCAAACTGGCCGCCGAGGCGTTCTGAACGCGCTGCATGCGGATGCGCCCCAGCCCGGTGCCTCTCTCTTCCGCGGCGACTGCAATCAACGCTTTACGCTCGGTCTGCCGGCCGATTACCCCTTCTTCTTCAGCGCCCCAGTAGGTCTCATCGACCTCGACGAGGCCCGTCAATCGCTCCCGCCCCGGGCGCACCATCGCTCGCCTCAGCTTGTGCATCCAAGGCCAGGCGGTTTGGTAACTGCCCAGTCCCAGAACGCGCTGTAGACCCAGGGCGCTGGCCCCATTCTTCTGCGTGGTGATGGTCCACATCGCCCGGAACCACAGCCGCAGCGGCTTGCGTGTGTCTTGAAAGATTGTGCCGGCGGTGACGGAGGTTTGCCGCCCGCAGCGAGCGCATTCGAACCACACTTTGCGCACCGGCCAAGCGCGCTCATGCCCACACCTTGGACAGCGGAAACCCTCTGGCCAGCGCAAGGCGAACAGATAGTCGCGGCAAGCCTCCTCGCTCGCAAAGTGAGACTCGAATTCGAGTTGGTCGCGCGGGTAATCCTCCACCAGGCCCTACACTACATCTTGGGGTCACCTGAGTCAAGTGGATACCCAGCTCAAGCTTTACAAACCTTTACCCGGACGTAGCCGGGACTTTACATTCGGGCGATATGCTGAGGGTGTCAAGAACGGAGATCAAGACGGCAAACAAAAGCGGTTTCCGCAAGGTCTTCGTGAATGAAACGAAAGGAGTGATGGTCATGAGAACCCTAAACCTAATCGCAGTCAGCGTCCTTTGTGCAACCACCCTAGTGGCACAGGGGCCCCGGGCATTCGAGCGCGGCGAGGGACATCGCGGACGAGGCATGCGTGGAGAGGGCATGCACAGCGAGGCGCTCAACAACTACCTGAACCTAACCGAGCAACAGGTCGCCGAGCTGAAGACGGCCCGGCAGACGTCCCGTGAAGAATCACGTCCGATCATGCAGGCATTGCGCGAGAAGGGTCAGGCACTCCGCGAAGAAATGCGCATGGCGTCCCCTAACCCTGGCGTGATCGGAGACCTAACGGTCGAAGTGAAGGATCTGCGTGATCAGCTCAAAGCTGCCCGGACGGCACAACGCAACCAGCTCCTTGGCTTGCTGACTGAAGAGCAGCGCGGACAGGTGGAAGAACTCGAGCGCGTGATAAGCCTCCAAGCCGCGGCACATCAAGCGGCCGCGATGAACTTCATCGAGGCCCCGGAACGCGGTCCAGGAATGCGCGGTGGCCGCGGCGGCAAAGGCCGGCCGGGCTTCGGTCCTCGCGGACGGATGCGCGGACCTGGTCCTGGCGGTCCGTCTGGTGGCCCGCCCGAGGGAGCGGCGCCCATTCTGCTGGATTAAGCTTTCACATTGTCACTCGCCAGGGGCATTCGCTGGGCCCCCGTTAGTTGCCGCCGGATGGTTCGGGGTCGTAGGGCCCCACATCCGGCGGCATTAACACTGACCGCCACTCCAATCTGACACTTCAATCCAAGGACCCCAACCTATGAAGACCATCGCAACCGTGACGCTATTCTCGCTGCTGGCAGCGGCTTCGCTCGCGTCGGCGGCTGACGTTGACGGCAGGTGGCCGGCCGAATTCGAGACGCGGCGCGGCCCCTCGGAACTCGAGTTCACCTTCAAGGTCGAACGGGACAAACTCACCGGGACCGTCGCCAACATGATGGGCGACTCCGAGATTCAAGACGGCAAGATCGAGGGCAATGAGATTTCGTTCAAGCAGATCATGAATTTCCGGCGCGAGATCACGATTCTCTACACCGGCAAGATCGAGAGCGACGAGATCAAGTTCACCCGTAAGGCCGAAGGCTTCGGCGGCCCCGGAGGGGGACCTCCGGGCGGTGGCGAAGGGAGACCGCCGCGCGAAGGCGCTGCTGGGGAAGCACGGCCGCCGCGAGAGGGCGGGCCGGGCGCTGGTGGCCCTGGCGGCGGCCCCGGAGGCGGTAGGCTTCGCGGCGGCATGCGCGCGGCGATCGAGTTCACCGCCCACCGCGTGAAGTGACATCGCGCCCCTGTCGGCGGGCTACCTCAAGTTGAGCGCTTTGCAACGGGATGGACTTCCCCAGGTTATCCCCCGTGGCCAAATCGCCCGAATAACCCCGAAAGCACCGTCACGAGCGCGTTGTGGTTTTGGCAGCCCAGGTGCAAACAAAACCAGCCAACAGAGGGAAATCAGGATGCGCCAAGGGCCCTTCTTCTACGAAACGACGATCCGATGGCAGGAGCGACGCCGGGGCGTTCTGGAGGCTTATCCGCTGCCCCCTATCACGGCCAGTCCGCCGCAGGAGTTTCATGGGGAACCAGGCTACTGGAGCCCCGAATACTTGCTGCTGGCGTCGATTGAGAGTTGCCTGATGGCTTCGTTTCTTGGGATGGCCGGGGAGGCGGGATTGGCCGTCTCGTCTTACCGCTCGTCCAGCTTGGCCAAGCTCGACACGCTGAACGATCACAGCATCGAATTCACGAAGCTCACCGTGCGCCCGGTGGTGGAAGTCGGAGCAGCGGAAGACCAGGAGAAGGTCCTCGCCCTGCTCAACGAGGCTAAGCAGGAGTGCCTCATTGTCGAAGCCCTGAAGATCCCCGTACAAGTCGAGCCCGCCGTCAACGTTCGCAAAACAACCTCGCCGCAAGATACCGATCGGCCCGAGGTCTCCGCCGAAGTTGCGGAGCCGCGGCCACTTGGACCCCCCGATGCACCAGACCTCGATACACCTTGAGCCCCCGTGCGTCGCACCAAATCGCCGGCATCCGCTCGGCGAAACGTGCGTGACGCTAGAATTGAAGTTCATCTCTATGCCAACCGACCGCCCCGTTCTGCTTGCCCTCGGCAACCTCCCCGACCCCTGGTTCCCGCAACTCGCCTCTATCGAAGAGCTGGTCGAGATCAAGAAAGCGAAGACCCCGCAGGAGGCTCGGCCGCTGATCCTCGAGGCCGAGATCATCTTCGCCTGGGAGGGCTCGTCGCGCTGGCTCCGCGATACGCTGGCCTCGGCAACGAAGCTACGCTGGATCCAGAACAGCTCGGCAGGCTTGGAGAGGCTTCTTTTCCCTGAGTTGATCGAAAGCTCCATCACGATCACCAACGGTCGGGGACTCTATGCGCCGGCTCTGGCCGAATTCGTCATGCTAAGCGCCCTCTATTTTTCGAAGGACGTTCCCCGCCTCGACGCCGGCCGCCGCGAGCGCCGCTGGGATCGATTCACCTGCAACGATCTGGCGGGCCACACGATGGGCATCATCGGCTACGGCGGCACCGGCCGATACACCGCGCGCTTGGCCAAGAGCCTCAGCATGAAGGTCGTCGGCGTCAAGCGCAGCCTCGACAACGTCGAAGGCCGCGAGTGGGTCGACGAGATGGTGCCGCTCGATCGCTGGCACGAGGCGCTCGCCGCGTCCGACCACGTCGTCAACGCCTTGCCTCTCACCGAAGACACGCGCGGCATGTTCGGTGAACCGGAGTTCCGCGCCATGAAGACGACGGCCATTTACATCAATGTCGGCCGCGGAGGAACCGCGCAGGAGGACGTACTCGTCCGGGCCCTCAAAGAGAAATGGATCGCCGGCGCAGGCCTCGACGTTTACGAAACCGAGCCTCTCTCGACCGAAAGCGAGCTGTGGGACCTGCCGAACGTGCTGCTCTCACCGCACTGCACCGACATGACGCCTACCTACTATCGCGAGTCCGCGCGCTTGCTGTGCGAGAACGTGAAGCGCTACGTCAAGGGTGAGCCGTTGAAGAACCTGGTGGAAGACAAGCAGCGCGGTTATTAGTGGTCTGCTCAATGGGGGCTGCTACTTCTTCCCTAGCCTGATCCTGACCTGAACCTGAGAGTCGAAGTCGATCTCAGACCAGCCGGCTTCCGCCAGGTTCTCAATGGCGATGATCCCCCCGCGGGCCGCCCGAACGTCGATGAACTTCGAGCCGTTCACCTTCACGCGATACGGTTGTCCTTCCTCCAGCCCGACGAGGTAGATCGCCTTGCCCTCGGGCACTTTGACCTTGAATGACATCGGCACGCGGGCGAGCACGACCGCCGCGCCGGGAAACACCAGCGGTGCTTGCTTGTCTTCGGGGCGGATCACGTGCCGTTCGCCGTCGGCGAAGATCTGGAACTCGCCGCCGAGGTAGCCGACCCATAGATCGTCGTCCTGCCAGCCGGCGCGCGCGAAGACCCGCCCCCGCAACTTGTCATGCATAAACAAAGGCGCCGAGAAGTAGCTCAGGCCCGGCAGGTAGGGGTTGATCCACAGAAACTCGTAGGGCGCGCCCAGCGGAGACACCAGCGTGAAGGAGTCGTACCGCAACCAGCCCTGCAAGAACGGGTAGTTGCCGACGGTGTGCTCGTAGGCCACGAAGATCATCTCGGCGATGCGGCCGTAGGAAGCCTCGCGCACCAAGTCGGGCGCCCGACCCACCGGCGCGGCTGCGTGGCGAAACAGGCCCTCGGGTGTCTCCACCGAGCCGGGATAGTACTGCAGGATGGCAACCAAAGGCAGCGCGCCGAAAAACGGTGAGGGCCGGTCCCAGAACTCGATCTCGAAGTTGTACCGAGCGACCTGGGCAATCTCAGCCAGCGCGGCCAGATCGGCGGGACGGCCCAGCACGTCGCCCGCGTCGACGGCCGGGAACAGCCGCGGCTTCCAGTGCCGCTCCATCAACGAATGGATCGTGGCGGGGGAGGGTTCCCAGTCGCCCGCGATCGACGTCAGAGCCAGAAAAGCGCTACGGAACGCAGCCAGGCTGACATCGCCTCGATCGGCCAACGCTGCCGCACCGGCCCCCATCGCGGCAGCGAGGGATGCACGCTCCCGCGGGGTGAGGAGGTCGTAACACCAGTCGAAGACGATCGCGGCGAGCCGCAACTCGGCGGCGTCATCAAAACCCGCGACGCCTCTCTCCCGTGCCCAGGCGGTGGCTTGGCGGCCCGCCCTTTCGTCACCGGCGACCTGGAACCGCAGCGCGAGCACCAGCGGCTCTTCCGGGAAGATGACGTCGGCCTTGATTAGACGTTGGAGGTTCCGCCACCGCTGCGACTCACGCTCGACGTCCTTACGCAACCGCTGCAACCGGCGCGCCTCGAGCCAGAGGCGCGGGTGGTCGTTATAGACCTTGTAGTCGGCCTGGGCGAAAGCCAACTCCGAGGCCATGACCAACAGCAGCGCTACGCAGCGAAGCAGCATCACTCTAAAGGCTATTGTAGGCGGGTGCGCCAGTCTGAGCTGTCCGGACGAGTGCGGGCTTTGCCCGCAATCAGGAATTAGCGTCCACTTGCTGTCCTGAGTCCCGAGGAATCGGGACTCGGCAAGGCTGGAGCCTTACGCCACAGACCCGCTAGATGCTCCCGACGCCTTTGGGTTTGCTCTCCGGCTTAGGATCGCCAACCGCCAGACGCACACCGGCGGTTTCATCAGGATCCGCCGCGCGCTCCGGATCCCCGAACGCCTCTGCCGGCCCGCCGAGGGACACCTGCCCACCGGCTGCAAGATACTCGCGATCCCGCCAGGGCGTGTCGGTCTCATACTCGGCCTCACCCAAAATCCAAACAGGCGTCCCGGGTGACTCGACCGTCCACCCGCGCGGCCCGAGTTGCCACTCGTCGCCCCACTCGTAGAGCCAGCGTGCGTCCCGGTCCAGCATCCGCACGCACCCGTGACTGGCCGGATAGCCCGGCAGCGCATACTCGTGGAACGAGATGCCGTACTTGTTGACGAAGTTGAAGTACCAGCGCAGGAACCACTCGGGGTTCACCGTGCTGGCGCGGCCTTTGGATTTCCAGTTAAGGTGATAGAGCCCCGCGGGCGTAGGACGACGCCCGGCGCCCGAGCTGACCGGGCCCCAATGCACCAGCACGCCGTTCTCATACGCGCCGAAGATCTGCATCGGCTGATGGACGACCATCGCCTTGCCATGCTCCGCCGCCCAGCCGGATCGCTGCGGCAGGGGACTGTAGTCCAACTCGCGAAGGTCCCAACGGTCAGGAACGATCATCTCCCCCAGACGCACGAGATGCTCGACGTCGGTGCGGTTCAGCTTTTCGACAATGGCGAGCTGCGAGGGACTAAAGCGGCAGTGGATCTGCTCGGGATCGTCCGGAGCCGGCTCGGTGCGAAGCCGCACCGGCGCTTCCCTGTCCTCCGCTATCTCATACACCGCGGCGCCGGCCGGCGCGAGCAGCACAAGCGCCGACAGCAATCCGGCCAAGACGGGCACGAGCCAACACGGCGCTCTCCCTCTTTTTCCCTTCGGATGCCACCGCCTCCAGTACGCGTACATCGAATCCCCCTCCCTTATCGGATGCTGCGAAGACCACCTAGACTATTCGCAACTCCGGGGGCCGAAGTCCTTGTTTTACTGTGTTCTTGCTGTGTGCTCTGCGTAACTCTCCTGTTTGTTTGACGTTACGGGCGTCGTGGTGATTTCGCTGGATGGCCCGGCCGATGTGCGGAATCGTACACGTCTTACACACATCGGCAAAATCTTCCTGGTGAAGTCGCTGGGCGGGGAAGAGGGTCTGCGAGTGGGGCCGGCCGGCCGGCGGCCCGAGCGGAGCGGATCTGCAACGATTCAACGCTAGAAAGACCGCTGAGAAGGGTGGACCTCGGTTGCCGCGTAGACGCATACTACAGCCCTATAGGATCTAGGAAAGAAACTTTGGTCAAAGCCGATGCCGGATCAAGATAACCGTAATCTCCTGTCGCTAGTGGGTTCCTTTGTTCAACTACGGTCGCGCGGGTTTGCGCAACGGCTCTTGCTTGTTGCGTCCCTGCTCGTGGTCGGAGCGACCAGCGCCCAAGCCCACCAGTTCTCCGTGGTCAGTGGGGGGAGGACGACGCAGGTGCCGGCAGGCTCCACGTCACGGGTGAATGTGTCCGGCCCACAGGCGACGATTACTGTCACGAACTCTGGCACCGAGACCGGCTGCACCACCAGAGTGACGGCCACCGTGCAGGGTACCGCCGTGGGCCTCCAACAGCAGGGCGGCGGGCTCGGAAGCACACGCACGGTCAGTTACACCACCCCCCCCCCCGATGACTAGCGGCTCTGTCGTCGTCGAACCCGTCGAAAACGGGATGTCCCGTGTGACGGTCACTTGGACCATCACTGCCCCGAGCCCAAGCTGTGTCGGCAGTAACATGGCACGCTTCGATTTCACCGTGACGGGACAGACCCTGAAGCTGACCAATGCGGAAGCAGACAACCCGCAGCCCTTGGGAGACCCCGTCTCTCTCGCCACAGGCGAGTTGCATGACCCGACCGTGCTGAGGCCGGACCTGTTTCTGGGCGGCCCGCTGGCGCTGACGATTGGCCGGTATTACGCGACTTACTTAACCAACACCGGCTTTACCGGCACTCTGGGCAACAACTGGACGCACAACTTTGCTTTCTCCGCGGCTGTCGATGGGAACACGACTACCATCACGCTGTTCGGCGGCAAGACCATCATGTTTCAACGCGACGGAGGCGACTGGGCCTTGTCGAGCACTGAAAAACTCGACCATCAGTTGCAAGATGCCGAGGGGGGCGGACTGCTCTTTCTGGATCTTTCCACCACCCGCATCTACACCTTCGATGCCGCCGGGCGTCTCACACGAATCGAAGATCGCAACGGCAACGCACTTACCGTGACCCAAGGCGCCAACAGTCCCGATATGGTCACCGACGGGCTTGGCCGCTCACTCGCGTTCACTTACACCGGCGGCAAGCTGACGCGCGTGGCGGATCAAACCGGGCGCGACGTTGAGTTCGCATATACCGGTGACGACCTGACGACGTTTACCGACGCGAAGGGAGTGACCACCACCTACACCTACACGGCCGAGGGAGACGTTGAAGGGTTGATGACAACGTCGACGTTGCCGGACGGCAGTCAACTCAGCACCCAAACCTTCGATGGCGACGGCCGCGTCGACACCCAGATCGATGGCGAGGGTAACGTCACGACGTTTCAATACGAACAGCCCCCCAACAGCGAGGGCACGACGGTCGTCGATCCGCTCGGTCAAGTCAGCCAGTACGTTCACGCCGACGGGCAAAACCTTGTGGGGGCGACCGATGATGCCGGCAACGCAGACGCTTCGACCTACGACGCAAACAACCGCATCGTCTCCTATACCGACCGGCTCGGAAACGAGGCCGTCTTCACCTACCACGACCCCTCCGGTTTCCCGGCCAGCGTGACCGACTTTTCCGGAGCCACCTGGACGATGGACTACAAACAGCAAGCGCAAGACGGCTTTCGCTTCTACGTTCCCCGTCAACTCACCTTCCCCGACGCCGCCACAGAGCAGTACGAGTACGACGCCCTAGGCAACCGGACGAGCTTCACCGACCGTGTGGGCGACGAGTGGACCTTCACGTACGACCGGCAGGGACAGTTGCTGACCCGGACGAACCCGCTGGGCGGAACCGAAAGGTACACACCCAATGCGGGTGGTTCGCTGGGGGAAGCCGTGGACGCCGGCGGAGTCGCGAGAACCTTCGTCTACGATGCCCTGAACCGGATTCAGACGATTCAATACGGTGATGGCTCCGCGCGCGGCCTAGGAATCGACGATGCCGACAACATCGTGCGCGCCACCAATGAGCTGGGTCATGCAGTGCAAATCGAGTACGACGACAACGACCGCATTCGTACCATGACCGACCCCCTGGGCAACGTCCGCCGCTTTGAGTATGACGGCAACAGCCGCCTGGCCGGCTTCATCGACCGGAATGGGAACAACACGGCGGTGGACTACGACCCCGTGGGCAACGTTTCAGAGATCCGCAACGGGGCCGGCGAAGCCGTCCTCTACCGCTACGACGGGCGCAATCAGTTGGCGTCCGTCGCCGATGGCTTGGGGACCGCCGTGGAGTACGCCTATGACGACGAGGGGCGGCTCGCGTCCGTGACCGACGCCCTGGGCAAGACCGGAACCTTGACCCAAGACGTAGTGGGAAGGGTAACGAGTCTCACCGCCCCAGGCGGGCAAACCATTAACTACACCTACGACGCCGTTGGCCGCTTGACTTCGATACGCAACCCAACCGGGCAGTTGCGAGAGTTCACTTATGACGCGCGAGGAAATCTCACTCAAGTGGACGCCGGCGGAATCATTACCGGATACGAGTTCAACGCCCTCGGCGAGATAGAGGACTTGATCGGTCCGAACGGCGACCGTTGGCGGCGGCAGTACGACGGCGCTGGACGCCAAGTGTCGCTGACCGATCCCCTGGGACGTGTCATCGAGTATCGTTACGATCTACGGGGCCGGCGAAATGCGATCCAGACGCCGCTGGGGTTGACGAACCGTACGTTCGACGCTGCCGGACGGCTCACGCGTAACCAGTTCTTTGACGGAACCACCTACGATTACACCTACGACGACAACAGTATGCTCCTCAGGACGGGCGGACTGGCGCTGCGCCGGAACGCCGAAAGCCAAATCATTGACTCGAACGGCATTCTTAGCGAGTACGACGCGGCCAGGAGGGTCCGGACGATCACCTACGCACGCGGCAAGGAGGTGACCTACAGCTATGACGCGTGTGGACGGCTTGTTCAGGTCGCTGACTGGACCGGGGGAGTCACACGGTTCACCTACGACGCGGCGAACCGGCGCACACGGATCGAGCGCCCTAACGGCGTTTCGACGGATTTCACCTACGACGAGAATGATGCGGTAGCGAGCGTGCGTCATTCCGGACCGATCGTCGCAGCGGAAGTGACTTTGGAACGCGACGACGACGGACAAATCACCTCGGCCACCTTTGACACGCCACTGCCGGGCCAACCTGCCGCCGGGGCCCGCGCCATGACCTACGATGCCGCACACCAGATGAGCAATGCGACATACGACGCGCTCGGCCGGCTGACGACGGACGCCTTGCGTCAGTACGGCTGGGACGGCAACTCGACTCTGACCGGGTACGACGGCGGCGACGGAGCAGCCGAGTTTACCTACGATGGGCTGGGGAGCTGCACGTCGCGTACGACCGCCGCGGGCACGAACACCTACGTGTTGAACTACGCACACTCGATGGCGACTGTGTCGATCGTTCGGTCAGAGGGTGTTGATCAACGCTATTACCTTTACGAACCCAACGGACGCCTGCTTCAAAGTATCGAGACGTCCGACAACAGCTCCACGTTCTATCACTTTGACCATACCGGCTCGACGATCATGCTGACCGACAATGGCGGTGCGATGACGGACGCCTACGCGGTGGCGCCCTTTGGCGAAGACGTGCAGCAGCAAGGCGACTCCGATCAGCCATTTGTCTATCACGGCGCGTTCGGAGTCATGTGGGAACGTGGGACGACGCTTTACAACATGCGAAGGAGATATTACGACGCGGCGACCGGCCGCTTCTTGACTCGCGACCCGATCTTGCTGCTCGATCCGCTGGGAGTCAATCCCTACCAGTTCGCCTTCAATAAACCCCTGCGGTTCGTGGATCCCACCGGTCTGAACCCAGGCTTCGTCGACGGGGGCGGGACAGGGCCGGGAGTAGCGTCTAACGTGAACCAGTTGTGGGGGGACTGGTTCATTGTCGATCCAACCAACAACTTTGCTCAGGGTGACAACCTCGTGCACGTCGAAGCCCACGACGGCCTTTCCGGTAGCACGCAGCCCAATCTCGATGGCGTCAACACGAGCAACAATCCGCACGGCTACACGTTCTACGGCCGCTACGTCGGGGCAGGCGGTCTTCCGAACGGGCAGGACAACCGGGAACCCTTGGGGACCTCCTGGGGCGCACGCTATATCGGCGCATTCAGCGGGGGTACCACCTACGTGGCTTGGCGTGACTCGACGATCGTCGATCTTGCGTCACCCCAGGACACCACTTCGGAGGACGATTCCTCAGAGAAGGTCGCGGCTGTTCCCAATACCGGGGCAGGACCGCCCGGCACGATTGCCCGCGGGTACAGAACCGTGGACAACGTAAACTCGGCACCCTTCGTTTTTGGCGATCCCGGAAACGACATCATCGGGGGCTCCAACCTCTGCGATGATGACGAACTGGCCGACACGGGAGAGTTTTTCTTTCTCAACCCGAACAACATGGAGTTCTTGATCAAAGTGCTTGATGGTGTGGGCTTCGGTGCTTTCGGAAACTTCTGGGTGTTTGCCGCGGCAACCACCAACGTTGAGTACACCTTGCGGGTGACCGACACGGTAACGGGTGAAACCAAGTCTTACGAAAATCCGTTGGGTACCCCCGCCCCGGCCGTCGTCGACACACAAGCCTTCGCCACCTGCCCCTGAGGAGAAAAGCAATGACGAGATTCTCGAAGCTCATCCTCTTCCTTCTTCTCGCCGGTTCCCTTGCGGCCCAGCAGAACGTTCAGTACAGCTACGACGCGGCCGGCCGATTGACCTCGGCGAGCTATGGCAACGGCACGGCGATCACCTACACGTATGACGACGCGGGCAATCTGCTGCGGCGCGAGGTGACGGCGGGCGGGAATCCCGTCGCCACGGTTTCCTCCGCCACCTTCGAGGCGGACGCTGCACTGGCGGCCGAGATGATCGTCTCCGGGTTTGGCCTCGGGGTCGGCACCGGCGCAGCGAATGTCACCGAACTTCCCTTGCCCACCGATCTGTTGGGAACGACGATCGAGGTCACCGACAGCCAAGGCACGGCCCGGCTGGCCAAGTTCTTCGCGCTGCGCGAGAACCAGGCGAACTACCTCATCCCCGCGGGGACCGCCCTCGGGGCGGCGACCATCAAGGTAACGTCAGGCTCGGGCAACATGCTCACAGGGGCCGTTCTGATCGAGTCCGTGGCCCCCGGCATCTACACCGCGAACGCACAAGGGACCGGCCTGGCCGCCGCTCTGGTCATTCACATCCGTGGTGACGGCTCGGTAGAACAGACTCTCACGTTCGACCCGTTTACCGGCGCGGCCGTGCCTATCGATCTCGGGGCGGAGGATGATCGGGTGTTCGTCGCCCTCTTCGGGACGGGCATGCGGGGCGCGGCCGGCCCGGCGACGGCCACCGTGGGAGGCGAGGCCACAGGCGTGCTCGGACCGGTACCCCACGCGGTGTTCGAAGGCCTCGATCAGGCCAACCTGGGAGCACTGTCGCGGGCCCTGGCCGGCCGCGGCGACGTAGATGTCAACTTCATGGTGGACGGCAAGGCCGCCAACACCGTCAGCGTCAACATCCTCTGACGCCGGCGAGACACAGCGTGGCCCGTGGTTACCGAGCCGTGACCGTGAGGGAGCGGTCCGGCACGAACCCTGACGCGGCGAGATTGCATCTAGACTAATCCGGCACTGCCCCGTTCCGCGGCCACCAACCGAGTCGGGACGTCACTACGCTCGGTTTCTTCAGCGGCGCACACTTACCGAACCAGGTCCGCCGTCTCTAAACACGTTCGGGGGCAGGTCGAGAGTTCGTGCCGGACCGCTCCCTGACGGTCACGGCTCGGTGGACGGGTCGAATACGGCCATCGGGTCTCCTTGGCCCGTCACGACGTAAGCGATGGCGTCGCTGACATTCTCCCTTTTCCACAGGTACCGAGTACTCCCGTGGCGGCTCCACCGCTTCCGTCTTCGGCCCCCGAGGCCTGCTTCGGTCAGGGCGCGGCTTGCGTAGGCCTTGAAATCCACCATGACACGTTGCACCTCCGCATCAGAGCAAACGACCGCATGAACGTGGTTCGTACGGACATGCGCCGCCGGCAGATCCCAACCGCGATGGACGCACACGGCTCGAAGGGCGTTGAGAACAACGTCGCGACTTGCGGCGTCGAGCAGGTAGTCATCCTGTTGCATCAGACTCTCCTCGGCTCTCCTCCGCCTTGGATTCTCGGGCAACAACCGACCACTGGGCAGGTTGTGATTGCGGTCAACCGAACCCTGTTCACCGCCGTGAATCCGCGTCCCGTAACAGCTAAAGGTAATCAGGTAAGCCTGCGAGCCCGCACTGGGACGCATGCCTCGGTTCTAGCAAAAAACCGAGCGGTGACCGTGAGGGAGCGGTCCGGCACGAACCCTCACGCATCTTGGAAGGCTCTAGAACCAAGAAGTGCTCCTGTCGAAAACACGGGGCCTACAAAGCTGTTCCTTAGTACCAACACACCAAAACCTTGTCAACAATGGCAGGACTTGGTGTCGTAGCCCAATAGAAGTGTCCCCCTCGGTAGCCCAGTAGAAATGTCCCATTGCGCGCTAAGTTCTTAAGCTCATTCGCCTTGTTGAACCGAATGCTGTTCTCACGGCGGCGAGGGAGCAGTCAAGGGCGGGCCCGTAGGGCTTGGCTTCGCGGACCCTTGACGGGTACCTCGGCGTCGCCATCATCAGTCTCCAAGGCGAAGGGGCCAGCCACAATCCTGCTCCAGAGGGGACATTTCTATTGGGCGCAAAAGGGGACATTTTGATTGGGCTTCAACACAATGGCAGGACTTGGCGCCCAGTCCGCCCAGTCGCGTTTACGCGGCTTGAGGTGGATGAAACCAGCCGTTGTACGGCTGGTTTCCTGATCGCCTCGTAGCTACCGAGGCCGGTTCAGCGGCCTTACGATAACGGGCTTGAGCCATCCGGCACCGGGCGCTGGCGCTCGATTCGCTCCAGACCGTCGTGCCGGTTCGTGGCTCAAGCCGGCTTGGGGTAAGGCCCCTCGAAGGGGCCTGTTCATCACTCGGGGGGCATTCTACCAGGCGTAGAACGCCTGGCCTAAGGGAAACCAAGGCCCGCTAAACGGGCCTGTCTGCGTCCGGAAGGTTGAGCGGGATAGTCCGGTTAGGGTCGGGGCCCACCGCGTTTCACCTTCAGGGTGAGGTTTCACCGGCGCATGGTTCCGGCTTGTCCGAGTTAGGGCTTGAGATGTCCCGCCACCCAGACGATGTAGTCGCTGTTGCGGCGGCGGACTTCTTTGAGCAACTCGCCTGGTAGCTCGTCGATCTTTTCTTTGAAGAAACGATGGTCGCCGTCGGGAGACTGGCTGTCGCGCGTCCCGACCAAGTTGCCGATCCAGAAAACCAGGAACAGATTGCCGTCCACGCGGCCCTGCGCGGCGTCCCCCAAGTAGTAGCCGAGGCCGCGTTGTTGATAGCGAGCCGCCAGGGCACTCTCGGCTCCAAAGGCGTTCCGCGCCGCGAACTCACAACACCGGTGGACCATGCGCTCGAACAGCGACCGCCAGGGGCTGCCGGCGGGCTGTTGCGACAAGACGTCGAACAGTTGCAGTTGCAACTCGCCGGAGATCTTGTAGTTGACCCGCCCTCGCGTGGCGCGTCCGATCATCGACAGCACGCGTGCCTGCTTGCCACTGCCGGAGTGGATGCTGAGCGTACCGTTGAAGTGCCGTGCCACCGCCGCCAGCTCGGCGACGCGGTTCTCCAGCTCGCCGACCGGTTGGCCGTTGAACTCCTGTGCCGTTCGCGGAACCAACTCGGGCCACATCTTGCCGCCGGCGTATTCCTCCAGGGCAGCTTGGCTTTCAGGGTAGGCCTGGCGTTTCTTGAAACCCAAATTCGGCGGGACCAGGCTCGCGGGCCGTCCGCGCGCCGCCAGCCAATGCATGTAGAAGAGCAACTCCTCGGGGGTGGTGAGCGTCTCGGCTTCATCGATCGACGGCTCGAAGTCGAACGCGCCGCCTTGCTTTTGCTCGCGGATGAAGTCGTAGAGCTGCTCGTTCAGCTTGAGGCTCTCGGCAAACTTGACGGCAAGCCGGCGCACTTCCGCGGGCGAGAACGCATAGTCGTAGCCGTCGAAGGCAAAAGGGCTCCCGAACTCCGCAAGCACCCAACCCTGCTCATCCGCCGAGAGCGTTCGCGCGAACTCCACTTCTACTCGGGCTTCGCTCCACGCGTTGGGGTGGCGGGCATCGGCTTCCAGCCGGAACAGGCGCGAGGAGTCGGTTGTGAACTTCGTGTAGCCGGCTGCGCGGCGGATCGCTTCTTTCGTCGATTCGGTCGACGCGGCGATCTCGTCCGGCGTGGCGCCGGTAATGATGAAGTGGTCTGCCTCGGCCGTGTAGCCGTGGCGCCAGCCGGCCCGAATCGCAGCCCACAACCCGGCGTGATAGAGATGCTCGATCGAGACCCGCGTGTGTCCGATCGCGGTCGGATCCTCGCCGTCGCGAGCGGCGATGCTTTCGTCGATCGTCATCTCGCGAGTCGCCGAGAGTTGCACGGTACTCGCCATGTTGACGCCCGTATCGTTGAGGATGCGCCCAAAGGCGTCGAATGCCGCAGGCAGCGACACTTCCGGATGACGGTTGCCCACGGCCACGGCGGGCTGCTCTTTCTGCGGGCGCGGGAGGAATGACTTGTCGATGGCCTCGGCGAAGTCGTGTACGGCCGCGCGATCGGTTGCGGCAAAGGGACGGACCTCGCACGCCGCTTCTCCTGCCGAGCCTGCCGAGAACACCAATAGCTTGTGAGACTCCGGATCGCCGAGCCGGTCGGCCGCCAGGTAGAGGGTTTGTGGGTCTGCCGGGTCGCGCGTCAGGGACGGGTAGTGGAACACCCACGGTTCGTCGGACGGCGGAGCCGTCTGCGCGGCCCGCGCGCGGAGTTCGTCGGTGAGCTCGGCGTCCGAGACGACTTGATGAATGTGAGAGCCGATTCGCTTCAGGGTGGCTTCCATCGGGATTGTTGTTCCTCTTGCCGCGCTACGAGCGTTGACCCAAGGGGCGGAACGGGCGTAGCACGCTATGCGTCAGCGCGCGGGAACAGCGGCGCGGCAATGCTGACGAGCGCGCCTGCGCAACCTCCAGCCGGAGCCCAGCGTCCACAAAGGAAAGGACTGGAGTTTGCCATACTGGATGGGCGCAAAGCAATGATAGCGGTTTTCCTCACACTGCTTCTGATTACGGGCGTCGCGGACGCGCAGACCGGCAAGGGCAAGCGCACCGGCGCAAAGCCGACTGCCGCGGAGGCGAAAGCCGCGGCCGAGAAGCCCAAGAACAACGACCCCTACCCTCTGCGAGAGATCCGCATCATCGGCAATCAGAACTTCCCCACCGATGAGATCATCGCCGTCACCGAACTCGAGATTGGCCGGGAGGTCCGTCCGTACGACTTCGAGAGGGCCGGGCGCAAGCTCGAGCGGACCGGCGTCTTCGATTCGTGGGAGTTTCGCTGGGGGCCCAAGGACGACGGGTACGCGGTTACCTACACCGTCGCGGAGGTTGTCGAGTTGTACCCTGTGCGCTTCGAGGGTTTCGGTGTCACCGAGGAGGAGCTCTCCGCCACGCTGCGGAAACAGATTCCCCTGTTCGGCCCTAAAGTTCCACCCACCGGGCTGATGGTCCGGCGCATCGGAAACGTGTTGCAAGACTATTGGCGTTCGATGGGCAAGGAAACGAAGATCGTCGGACGCCTGGATTCCCGGTCGGCCGACGAGTTTGAGATGCTCTTCCAACCCCAAGAGACGATCCGGACGATCGCCTTCGTCAAGTTTGAGAACGCCGGCGTCATTCCCACTCTCGACTTGCAGCGGGAGTTCAACCAAGTCGCGATCGGCGAGGCCTACTCCGAGCGTCGGTTGCTCGAACTGCTCAAATTCAACGTGTTCCCGATGTACGCCGCGATCGGACGGTGGGAGGCGAAGTTCTGTCCGTGCCGCGCCGAGCCCGACCCCGACACCGAGGGCCTCATCGTGACCATTCCGGTCGCGGAAGGCGAGGAGTACAAGTTCGGCAAGGTCGAGCTACCGCTTACGACCGACATCGACCCGGACGAGTTGGGCCGGATGATGCAGTTCACGTCCGGGCGGCGGGCCGAGATCGGAACAGTCCACGACACATTGCAGCGCATCGACGAGTACTTGAAGCGTCACGGTTTCCTGAAGGCAGAGACGAGCTTTGACGACAACATCGATGTGGAAGCCAAGACCATCGACATCGCGCTGCGAGTCAGTCCGGGAGCACAATACAAATTCAGGAGTCTGAAGATTAGCGGGCTCAATCTGGTGGGAGAGGCCGCGCTCAAAAAGCGTTGGGGGCTCAAGGTCGGCGAGCCATTCAACGCCGGCTACCCGAAGTTTTTTCTGGAACGGATCCGCGCGGAGCAAATGTTTGACAACCTCAAGAAAAGCGACTCGAAGTTGACGATGAGCGACCTCGAGCAGACCGTCGACGTGGAGTTGATCTTTAACTAGGTTGGGCGTTCGTAAGCTCAGTTACGTATCTGACAGAGGCATCCGCGA
The DNA here is from genome assembly GCA_965261065.1 of Bryobacterales bacterium. GTDB lineage: Bacteria > Acidobacteriota > Terriglobia > Bryobacterales > UBA6623 > JAKZVK01. The sequence continues at coordinate 4,690,378 of OZ253444.1, forward strand.
TCCTGGCGGCCTCGGGCAAGGCATGCCGTGCCCCTACATTGCAGAGCGCGGATCTCGGTTTTGAGATCCGCGGCCTTGTTCGCCGTCAAGCCTTCTTGACGCCCCGCTCACCGTCTTCGACCACGAACGACGCGCGTGTTGAGATAGCCCCGCCAGGACGCTCGACGAAGTCCATCACCCGATAGTCTGCGCGGCACTCGCTTTTGCTCAGTGAACAACGCACGTAGCCCCGCTGGTTGTTGAAGAAGCGAACGAAGGGGTTGTCGCGCAGCACTCCGTCGGTGTCTTCCCGTTGATCGGAGCCGTCACCGCCCGAGGCAATCGACGTGCCGACGAGTTCCGTTGCCACGATCTTCGAGCGCGGGTCGGCGAAGTCTAGGTGGAGGTCGTTCACCCAGTTGTTGTGGATATCTCCGGTCAGCACCACTGGGTTTGAAGGGTTGCCTTCATCGAGGAAACGCATGAACCGCTTCAGGGACGCATCGTAGGCGCCCCATTTGTCCATGCTCAGGACCTTGTCCCCGCCCGGCACTCGATCGAGAGGCGCCACCATCACCTGCTGCGCGATCACGTTCCACAGCGCCTGAGACCGGCCCAGCCCGTCGAACAACCACTTCTCCTGCGCCGCGCCCATGATCGTGGCGTACGAGCCGAAGACACCCTCACACGGCGGCTTATTGCCGTCGCCGCACGGCTGATCGCTGCGGTATTGGCGCGTATCTAGCACGTCAAACTGCGCCAGATTGCCGAAGACGATACGCCGGTAGATCTGCATGTTCGGGCCGTTCGGGATGGCCGCCCGCCGCAGCGGCATGTGCTCGTAGTAGGCCTGGTAGGCCGCCGCCCGCCGCGCGAGGAACTCATCCCGCGGCATCGGGCCCTTCTCTTCGGGGATGTCGGAGGCGTAGTTGTTGTCGAACTCGTGGTCGTCCCAGGTGACAACCCACGGGACGGCTTGGTGGGCCGCTTGCAGGTCGGGATCCAGGCGATACTGCGCGTACCGCCGGCGATAGTCCTCAAGGGTGTGCAACTCTCCGCCGAGGTGCTTGCGGGGGCGATCGTCCGCACCGGCGCTCTCGTAGATGTAATCGCCCAGATGGATCACGAGGTCGAGGTCACCGGCGAGCATGTGCCGGAACGCGGTGAAGTAGCCGTGCTCGTAGTGCTGGCACGAAACAAACGCGAAGTTGAGCCGGTCGAGATCCTGGCCCGCTGCAACCGCGGTCCGCGTCCGACCTCGCGGACTGACTTCCGATCCGGCCCGAAACTCATACCAGTACCACCGTCCCGGCTCGAGCCCATCGACCTCAACGTGAACCGAATGCGCCAGCTCGGGATCCGCCGTCGCCGTGCCGCTTCGGACGACCTCGAGCATGTTGGAGTCGGCGGCAACACGCCAGTGGACTTCGTAGCTTTCATTTGGCGGCAGTCCACCGCCGTCGAGCGGCTCCGTCGCCAGCCGTGTCCAGAGTACAACGCCGTCGGGCGACGGGTCCCCCGACGCCGCTCCCAACGTGAAGGGATTTGCCGAGAACTTCGGCTCCCGCGAACACCCGCTGTGCAAGCCAAGAACCGGCAATCCAACCAGCGACGCCGTACCCAACAGGAAACATCGCCGATCGAGACTTCTGAGATTTCGATGCCGTACTCCGCTCGGAAAGCGCATCCTAGGCATGGCCTCATCCTAGACGATGACTGGCGCGTACGTAAGCCCCGAATCCGCCCGTAGGCCGTGAAGCTGCGGGACAAGCCTTTTCGTGCAACAAGGGCCCCCCGTCCAGCTCCTCAAGGTGGGCCTGGCAGCAGGTAAATTCTGTGGCATAATGGCCCAATGGAAAAGGTACTCGCTGTGCTCGGAGCTCTTACAGCCTTGTTGAAGCCCAATGATAATGTCCCCTTGAGCGCCCAATAGAAATGTCCCCTACTCTGCGGCTCCGAAGGAGGAGCCGAGAGTGGGAAGGACATGGATGAGTGCCAAGGAGTTGAGGCGCGGCGAAGTGCTGAGCCGAGTGAAACGAGGGGAACTGAAGTTGACCGAAGCCGCCGAGCTGCTGGAGGTCAGCTACCGCCATGCGAAGCGTCTGAAGAAGCGTTACCGTGCGGGCGGGGCCAAGGCTTTGGTGCACGGTAACGTCGGCCGTGCTTCGAACCGAGCCGATCAGAAGCGACGCCAGCAGGTTCTCGAGTTGGTGCGCGAGAACTATGCGGGCGAGGGGCACGAGCGCTTCGGGCCGACGCTGGCGTCGGAACATCTGGCAGCCGACCACGGCCTGGAAGTGCCGCGCGAAACGCTGCGGCGCTGGATGCTCGCCGCGGGTCTGTGGAGCCGCCGTCGCAAGCGCCAACCGCATCGCACCCGGCGCCAACGCAAAGCGCACTTCGGCGAGCTGATTCAACTCGACGGTTCGCACCACCACTGGCTGGAAGAACGCGGTCCGAAAGCCTGTCTGATGAACTTCGTCGATGACGCGACCGGTGTGGCGCTGTGACGTTTTTCGAACCAGGAAACGACCTGGGCCGCGGCCGATCTGCTCGCAGCCTGGGTACGTCAACACGGCGTTCCCAAGGCGTTGTACTGCGACTGGAAAAACGTCTACCAGCGCCAGCCGACGTCGCGGGAAGTGCTGGCAGGCATCAAGCCCGAGACGCAGTTCGGGCGCATGTGTGCCAAGCTCGGCATTACGATCATGGCGGCTTCCTCGCCGCAAGCCAAGGGCCGAGTGGAGCGCCATCACGGCACGCACCAAGACCGCCTGATCAAGAAGATGCGGCTGCGCGGGATCGTCGAGTACGAGGCGGCGAACCGTTATCTCGACGAGGAGTATTTGGCCGAGCACAACGAGCGCTTCGCCTGTGAGCCGGCGGCGGGAGCGGACTTTCACCAGGCGCTCCCCCGCGGCACCGAGCTGCGAGGCGTGTTCTGTTGCGAGTACGAACGGGTGGTGAGCAACGACCGGGTGGTGCGGTTTGAGAATCGTTGTTTGCAGTTGAAGCCGAAACGCAACCAGGGCGTGGGGGCGGGCGCACGGGTGACGGTCCGACAGTGGCGCGATGAGAGCTTGCAGGTGAGGTTTGAGGGGCGCGAGATCGAGCACGAAGTGATTGCCACGCCGGTGCCGCAGCCACGGGCGAAGCCGGCAGCGCAACGGCGTGTGGTGGGCGGGGCCAAGCCGGCGGCGAACCACCCCTGGCGGCGAGCTGTGTTACGGAAAAAACGGGCTGCGAATACATAAGAGGGCTGTGGAAATGCCGGGTCGGATGGAAAGCGTGGAAAACCTTCTCGAGGCAGCCGTGCCGGGTTCGAGGAGCCGTGGGTGGTTTTCCACCCTTCCCACCGCCCCTTGGAAATCGCTGCGCGATTCCCACAGTTCCACAGCCCCGACGACGACGATTCTCTCCTATCACCAAGGGGACACTTCTACTGGGCTACCCAGGGGGACATTTCTATTGGGCCTTGACAGGAGCTCTTACCCAGGATTTCCATTTTGGCCCTGGCACGGTCACAGGATACACCCCCGCTGCGCCGAATACCACGTCTTTTCGCGCTGAACCCTGCACATCACCTCCGCCGGTAGGCGCCAGGGCTCGTCCGTCCGCTCACAGACGTTGATTGAGCGGACTGAACGGCGCTCCGGCCGACACTGCTCCCTGCGAAACCTTTTTGGAGCCAAAAACTGTTGATCCTCGCCCGGGCAACGCTACCCACCCGGCACAGGCAGCGCCCAGATCCTATGCAGCATGTCACCGAACAGCCGCCGGTTCAGATGCCCCTCCGCCAGCAGCAACCAGTAGTAGCGAGCATGCTTGACCAGCCGACCGCCGGTCTTCATCAACCTGTGTTGCAAACTCGTTAGCGACCAGCTTTTGATTCGCTGCGGCAGCCCTAGCCGCCGCCACAGGTTGCCCAGGTTGTAGGCCAGCACGCTGAGTTGCAGCCGTACCTCGTTGGCTCGGAAGCGGTGACACGACAAGCGGGTCCAGTGCGTGGCCTGTTTGCCTTCTTTGATCCACTGCTCCGCCGTGCCGCGCTTGTTGTAGAACCGCACGACCGAGCGGCTCGGCAAGCTCATGCTCGTCACGACAAATCCGACGCGCGGGAATAGTTCGCCCTGGTGATGCTCGACCTTGGCGACAACTCGCCTTGCCTTCGACCAGCTCTCGGCCTGATAGCGAAAACTCTTGTAGCGCACTAGGGGCTTGGCGTTCGGCCTGCCCGGTGGCCGAAACAGGATGTCCTCGATCTCCAGCTCCAGGCTCTTGTTCGCCGGGATGCGAATCACGTAGTCCACGCCGCGCTCCTCCATCGCCTCGTAGATCTCGGGCTTGGCGAAGGCGGCGTCGGCGCGGAACGTCACCTGTTTGCCCTCCGCCTGTTGTCGTTCGATCTCCGGCAGTAGCAGCTCGTCCCAGTCCTCGGCGCTGTGCACGTTGCCGGGACGCAGCTTCGCGCCTAGGCAGTCGCCGTGCTGGTTGAACAGCAACAGCGGGTGATAGCAGAGGGACTCAAAATGGCCGTTGTAGGCACTGCCTTCCTGTTGGCCGTGGACGGGGCTCTCCGTGGAGTCCATGTCGAGCACCACGCGGTCTGAACCGTCGGGAGCTTCGGCTTGCGCGACCAGCTCCCGGTTCACTGCCATCAGCCCCAGCAAGTTCTCTTCGCTCGCCAGCATCTCCGTCTCGAAGCCATGCAGCGTCGAGGTCAAGGCTGCTCCGCGATCCCAGTTCCTCTTCGAGCCGATCAAGCGAAAGGTCGGATCGGCGGATACTCGAACGGCGTCATTGAGGTCCTCGTAGCCAGCGAGTCGGCTGTAGACCGACTGCCGCAGCAGATCGGCCAGCGGGAACTTCTTGTTCAAGCCTTGTCGCGAGTCGCTGAGATGCTCGTCGATCAGCTGGCCGAGTCCGAGTCGTTCATCCAGTTCGCGAACGAGAATCAGACCGCCATCCGAGGTGACTCGCGATCCTTGGAAATCGACTTTGAGAAATCCATTGAACGTGAGTTGAAACGGCTTGTTTTCTTTTTCACCCATCGGGTGTTGACCTCCATGGCGTCCTTATAGGGCTCTAGCCCCTATCAATAAAGACGCTGAAGGTCGCTGGATGGTCTGAAGCTCATACATCAAATTGAAAATGCGGGCTTACAGCCTTGGTGGCGGCCATCCCAGTGGTGGTAGCCTGGTGGAACAGCCGAGGTGCCGCTGCCACGCGACTGCAAGCGGTCGAAGCAGCGGGGAAGGAGGTCTCGTTTTGGGAATCCTGGCTCAAGACCCAAAAACTCGTTGGTGAACCGGACGAGTTGACCAGGGAGGCTGTCCGAAAGCGCATTGAGCTGGTCCGGAATAATGTGCTGGCCGCTATTGCACCTGCAGAAGAATCTAGGCCCCCTCGGTCGCTGGGTGTGCGGGTCAAGGGGCTCTTCTTGCTGGATCTGCGGCTCACCCTGTCCTGGAGGAGGCCCTTCAGGTCGTTGGCATCCTGGATCGTTCGCTTCTATTTCTTATCTACTTGCCTGTTTGTCATGTTGTCCCCGTTTATAGTACTCTCGGAGCTCGATTATTCGAAGCTCGATTATTCGGCGGAGAACCTAGGCTTTACGGAGGACCAAGTGTTTTTGATTTTGGGGGCCGCTGTTTATGTCCTGGCGGCGTGGGGTCTGCGCAAGTTGGCCCTGCGACTCGACAGACCACGCCCCCAAACCCAGATTTCGCACTCGCGACCGGCCGTTCTACCCACTCGGCAGCGGTAGTGCCCAGATGCGCCGCAGCATGTCGCCGAACAGCTTCCGGCTCAGATGCCCCTCGGCCAATAACAACCAGTAGTAGCGAGCATGCTTCACGAGACGTCCGCCGGTTTTCATCAGCCGGGACTGCAAGCTCGTCAGCGACCAGTTCTTGATTCGCCGAGGCAGCCCCAGCCGCCGCCAAAGATTGCCCAGGTTGTAGGCCAGCACGCTGAGCTGCAACAGCACCTCGTTAGCCCGGAAGCGATGGCATGAAAGCCGCGTCCAGTGCGTGGCCTGTTTACCTTCTTTGATCCACTGCTCGGCCGTGCCGCGCTTGTTGTAGAACCGCACCACCGAGCGACTGGGCAGGGTCATGCTGGTCACGATGAATCCGACGCGCGGGAACAGCTCGCCCTGGTGATGCTCGACCTTGGCGACAACCCGCCGCGCCTTCGACCAGCTCTCGGCCTGATAGCGAAAACTCTTGTAGCGCACCAGGGGTTTCGCGCTCGGCCTGCCCGGCGGACGAAATAGGATGTCCTCGATCTCCAACTCCAGGTTCTTATTCGCCCGAATGCGGATGACGTAGTCCACGCCACGCTCTTCCAAGGCCTCGTAAATCTCGGGCTTGGCGTAGGCGGCGTCGGCGCGGAACGTCACTCGCTTGCCTTCAGCGTGTTGGCGCTCGATCTCGGGCAGCAGCAGCTCGTCCCAGTCTTCGGCGCTGGATACATTGCCTGGCCGCAACTTCGCGCACTCTCGCCGTTGATCAACCACCACGTGAACCCGTATGGTATCTTCGAGTTCGATATGGGCAGCGCATCCCGTTTGACGCCCGCATAGCGGCCCTAAACTCACTCTTCCCTGTCGCTGGTTTCAGATGGCCGCTCATGACAGCTTCCCTGTCACTCGCCTATGCGCGTCAGGACCGACCCGAGCCCCGGGGCCACCATTGTCTTAGGCTTCTTTCCGGGAACCCAACTAGACCGCCGCCCCAATCCCGAAGATCTCGAACGCCCTAGGCGGAATGAAGGGATGGATCGTCGCGGGCGTGATGCCTTCTTCAGCAAGCTGATCTGGTAAGCGGCGATGTTCACGTGCGGAGCAATCAATAGCGTGTGCGGTTTGGTTTCATAGCTGGGATTCTGCGAATCGGGGAACCTCGCCCGCCAGCCGTTGTTCCCTTCGTAGAAGACCGGCTCGCCCAAGCCCCATTCTCGGAAGTCTGCGGTGACTTCTTCCAGTCGGACCGCGTCGAACCCTTCGGGCATGCCGACCCCCTTGAAGTATTTCAGTGACTGTTCCCAATCGATCAAGGCGACTTGGTGCGTCCAGTAGTTGCGTCCGAAGTCCTCGACCAAGGACCGGGGTCCGAACAGTTGCTCGAAGCCCTCCGGCAGTGGCGTCGGCTCAGCGTCGGGAGGCGGCGCGTCGAGAATTCGCCACGGTTCCAAATTGAAGGGGTTCACTTGCCACCATTCGCCGCCGTACTCGGCAGGCGCCTGGACGTAGGGACCGATGGGAGCCTTCGCGAAGTCGGGCACGTCGAGGTAGCGTACAGGTCCGTCGAGCGCGTCTGACGGGACGAAGCCCAGCGCTTCGACCGGGTTGGGTGGTGCCGGGGGCGTCGGAGGCGTAGGCGTCCCGCCTCGTGTGCGCGGCGGCAGATTGGGCGACGCCGGAGGCGTGGGCGGCCCGCCTCGTGCGCGCGGCGGCAGGTTGAGCGACGCCGAGTTATTCGCATGCCCTTGAACAGCGAGGGCGGGAGACGCCGCGTCGGAGGCCGTTAGTAGTGCGGATGTGTTGGCGCTACTCGATGGCGGAGTGGCCACGGCGGCTTCGCTCTGGCGGAGAACCGCGGCGAACTCGATGCGGCGCTGCAGGCCGAAGTCGGCGGTCTTGAACGTGGGCGTGGCCGTTGCCTGGGCTCCGGTTAGTTTCGCGAAGGGGTCAATCATGGCTGCTCTACCTCGGGGAGTCTATCGGCGAGAAGGTGACTCGGCCACAGGGCATGCAACCGCTCTGCCAAAGGAGAGGGCGCCCCGAGCAAACGCGGGAGCGCGACAGGGAAAGGGTTTAGGCGGCCGACGCCGTTCAATCAGGTCGTCGCGGGCGCCAAGAAATTGTCTCGGTGGCAAAATTGTCGCTTGGGATTTCGCGTGGATCGAGGTTCCGGCCGTGCCGCCGCCAAAGCCGTCTACGAGGCCGGTTGGTAGCCGCGGTATTCGCCGTGGGCGGTGATCTCGGCCGGTCCGCGCAGGACGACGTCGTCGTCGTTCCAAGTGAGGCGGAGTTTTCCGGCGGGCGTCGAGACTGAGACAGGGCTTTGGACTCGCCCCAGCAGGATGGCTGTTACTGCCGCGCCGGTGGAACCGGTCCCCGAACTGATGGTTTCCCCGGCGCCCCGTTCCCAAAAGCGAACATCCAGGCTGTGATCGTCCAGGCGCTTGACGAACGAGACGTTCGTGCCTGAGGGGAAGCGATCGTGCGCTTCGATGACGCGGCCGATCTGCCGCCAGTCAGGTGGGAACTCGTCCACCATGAGGACGCACTGCGGATTGCCGACGTTGAGCATCGTGACCTGATACTCGCCGAGTTCAGTTTGGAGGCGGCAGTCAACCTCGTCTTGACTGTACTTAGGCCGGCCCATGCTCATGTCGAACAAGAACCACGGGTCCTTTCGCTCGATGAGCCGAATCTCCTTGATGCCGGCCTGTGTCGCGATGTTCGTGGTCTTGTCACACTTCCCCTCGGCGACGAGGAAGGCTGCCACGCAGCGGGTCCCGTTTCCGGAGATCTCGGCCTCGCTGCCGTCGGCGTTGAAGACACGGATCGCGGTGTCGGCGTCCGGTGGGAAAGAGCCGGGCGCTTCGAGCACCTCCAGCCCGTCGGCGCCGACTCCGAAATGGCGTTCACAGATCTGCGAAGCCAAACGGGGCAGGTCAGCCTCGACGAGGCCCAGCGCTGACAATTGCGGCCACTCCACGATAAGGAAATCGTTGCCGACCGCTTGGGCTTTGGTGAAAGGAATGACTGTGGGCGATGGCACTGACGACCATCTTAGCCTGACGCCCTTGGCTCGCGACGTCCGTGGTTCGTCCGGTGTCCCGAGCGCGGGTCACCGCGATGCTTGAAGCGGCCAGTGGTGGTCTGCAAGTCCCTCAGTTTGTGAGAAAATCGATACTCGGTGGGTGAATGCCATCCGGGCAAGTACGCTAAGATAGCGTAGCCTTCAAATGAAGGTATCGGGGCCCTGCCTGAGGTTCCCGAATAGGTGCTGCCATGAAACAAGTGCATGCTCTCTTTGCCGCATTATTCCTGCTCACATCGCCTCTTTTCGCTCAAACCGAAGAGGCCGTGCCGGGCTTCGGGGAGGTGCGCCAGGGGATCTTCCGAGGCCGGCCTGTGTTCTACCACGTGGTGGACGGTTGGGCTGTCACCGAGGGCGATATCCTCCTGGGCAGGGCGGATGAATTTGAGGCGCAAGCGCGCGATAACAGCCTAAAGCCCAAGGAATCCGGCGACGCTAAATAGCTCACACGGTCCGACGAGGATTTCCGTTGGCCCGACCAAACCGTCCCGTATACTTTCGACCCGTCGGTCTTCAACCCTCAGCTTGTCCGCGACGCCATTGCGCACTGGGAAAACAAGACTGACATTCGATTCGTCGAACGAACCGACGAGGAGGACTTTGTCACCTTCGTCTCTCCCGCTATCGGGTGCTCCTCTTTCGTGGGGAGAGTCGGCGGGGAGCAACTGGTCCGCCTCGCGCCAGAGTGCTCGTTTGGTAACGCAGTTCACGAAATCGGGCATGCCGTGGGACTGTGGCACGAACACCAGCGGTCCGACAGGGACAGCCACGTCACGGTGCTTTTCGACAACCTAGACAAGCGTGCCACCCGCATCAACTATTCCCTACGAGGGGCAGCGGGGACGGATACCGGCGACTATGATCTTGGATCAATCATGCAGTACGGCCCCTTCTTCTTTACGAACCAACTTGGGGCGCCGACGATAGAAACCGTGCCCCCAGGCATCATGTTCGGTCAGCGTGACGGTCTTTCGGCGGGAGATGTGGACGGGGTGGCGCGGTTCTACACGGGGCCTCCAACGAGGACCACGATTACCACGAACCCGCCCGGGCTGGAAGTCACGGTGGACAACCAAACATCCACCACGCCACGGACTCTCAACTGGATACCCGGTAGCGACCATGAATTGAGCGTCGCCACCCAAGGCGATGAGCACACCCGCTATCTCTTTAGCCGCTGGAATGACGGCGGCGAACAGACGCACATGATCACGGCCTCGTTGGCCCGTACCGTCTACCAAGCCGATTTCATCGTGCAGCACCACATTGAAACCGGTGTCGAGCCGCCGGGAAGCGGTACCGTTGTTGTGGACCCTCCCTCACCAGACGGTTTCCACACGTTGCGATCTCCGGTGACCGTGACGGCGACCCCAGGGCCGGGGTTTTTCTTCGTCCGGTGGTTTGGCTTCATTTTCTCCGCCGTGCATGGTCGTTCCGCCAATCCAGCCGGCTTTCTCAACGCAGTCGGGGGAGTTTCGTACCAAGCCCTCTTTGCTGACACACCCCCTACCATCATCACGACCAACGAGCCCGGCCGCATCGTGCGGATTGACAACTTCGTGGATGCGGCGCCCCTCGGCTTGGTGTTGGACCCGGGGACGACCCATTCCATCGGAGTCCTGGCGGAAAAACAGCGCGGGCCCTCCGGCGTCAAGCAGTGGGTCTTCCGTGATTGGAGCGACGGTGGCGCGCCGACCCATGACATCACGGTTCCGGACGGGGGCGGCGAGTTCATGGTGAATTTCGATACGCAGTTTTTCCTGAGTACCTCGGTGGTTCCTTTCGGAGCAGGCGAGGTGTTCGTGTCTCCGCAGACGGTGGATGGGTACTACGACGTTGGGACCGATGTGATCCTGGCAGCGTCCACTGACAACGAATTCAACTTCGTCGGATGGTTGGAGGACGGTACGTCCACCAGTCTCGACCCCACCCGCCGCATCACGGTCGACGAACAGAGGGACAGCATAGCGGTGTACGCCGAGGCGAACAAGCTGGTCTCGGGCGAACGCGCCAGCTTCACGCTGCCTCCCTTCCCATTTCCGGCGCTGCATACTGATCCGGACCTCGTGTTCTCCATCGAAGTCCCACCGGGCGCGACGGAACTCAAGGTGGAGGCCGCGACAAACAATCCTAGTCACGACCTGGATCTGTTTGTGCGGAAGGTTTTCCCGCCCGTGGTCGCTGACGGTCAAGTTGTGGCCGATCACTCTTCCAACACCTTTGGACCCGCATTTTCAATTTGATGTTTGACATCCCTACCTTCCAGCGGCCTTGAGCGTCTTTATTCATAGGGGCTAGAGCCAGATGAGGACGCCATGGAGGCCAACACCCAATGGGTGAAAAACAAACCAAGCCATTCCAGCTAAGTTTCAATGGACTTCTCAAAGTCGATTTCCAAGGATCGCACGTCACTTCCGACGGTGGCCTGATTTTGGTTCGCGAACTGGACGAACGGCTCGGTCTCGGAGAACTGATTGACGAGCATCTCAGCGACTCCCGGCAAGGCACAAACAAGCAGTTCACGCTCGCTGATCTGTTGCGGCAGTCGGTTTACAGCCGACTCGCCGGCTACGAGGACCTCAACGACGCCGAGCGGGTTTCGATCGATCCGACGTTTCGGCTGATCGGTTAGCAGAAGATCTGGGATCGCGGTGCGGCCTTGACCTCGACGCTGCACGGCTTCGAGACGGAGATGCTGGCGAGCGAAGAGAACCTGCTGGGGCTGATGGCGCTGAACCGAGAGCTGGTCGGGCAAGCGGAAGCGTTCGACGACGCCGAGCGGGTCGTTCTGGACCTGGACTCCACCGAGAGTCCGGTCCATGGCCAACAGGAAGGCAGTGCCTACAACGGACACTTCGAGTCGGTCTGCTACCACCCGTTGCTTTTGTTCAACGGTCATGGTGATTGCCTCGCTGCCAAGCTGCGTCCAGGCAACGTGCACAGCGCCGAGGACTGGGATGAGCTCTTGTTGCCGGAGATCGAGCGCCAACAGGCTGCGGGCAAGCAGGTCGCCTTCCGGGGCGATGCGGCCTTTGCGAAGCCGGAAGTTTATGAGGCTTCGGAGGAACGCGGAGTACAGTACGCCATTCGCATTCCGGCCAACAAGAGCTTGGAGCTGGAGATCGAAGACATCCTGTTTCGCCCGCCGGGAAGGCCTTCCCGCAAGCCCTTGGTGCGCTACAAGAGTTTTCGCTATCAGGCGGAGAGTTGGTCGCAGGCGAGGCGGATCGTCGCTAAGGTCGAGCATCACCAGGGCGAGCTGTTCCCGCGCGTCGGATTCATCGTGACGAGCATGAGCTTGCCGAGCCGCTCGGTGGTGCGCTTCTACAACAAGCGCGGCACGGCGGAACAGTGGATCAAGGAAGGCAAGCAGGCGACGCACTGGACGCGATTGTCGTGCCATCGATTTCGGGCCAACGAAGTGCGGTTGCAACTGAGCGTGCTGGCCTACAACCTGGGCAATCTTTGGCGGCGGCTGGGGCTTCCGCAGCGAATCAAGAGTTGGTCGCTGACGAGCTTGCAATACAGGTTGATGAAGACCGGCGGTCGGCTGGTCAAGCACGCGCGGTATTACTGGCTCTTATTGGCGGAGGGACATCTGAACCGGCGGCTGTTCGGCGACATGCTGCACAAGATCTGGGCGCTGCCGCTGCCGAGTGGGTAGCATTGCCGGAGTGAGGATCAACAGCTTTTGGCTCCAAAAGGTTTCGCAAGGAGCAGTGTCGGCCGGAGCGCCGTTCAAGCCGCTCAATCAACGACTGTGAGCGGTCGAACCAGCTCTGGCGACTACCAGCAGAGGTGATGTGCAGGGTTCAGCGTGAAAGGACGTGCTGTTCGGAGCGGAGCGGGTGTATACTGTGGCCGTGCCAGGGCCAAAATGGAAATCCTGGTTAAAGTCCGGAGGGCCGGCATCGGGGGTCTCTATTTCAATGGCGACGCCATCCCCTCGTTTCGCCTTGAATCGCACACGATCGATATCACCGGGACTCTCCACCGCCCCTTCGATGAAGGCCGGAAGCGAGACATCCAAGGGTTTCGAATTCGACGACCCAGTATCAGCATTGGCAACGGCGATCTCGCTGCGAGCCTCTTCATCGGGCCGACCGGAGGAACGCGACCAGAGCACATCGATCGTGTTCGGCGGCAGCGGGCGCGTGAAGCTTCGCTCTTCCCACAGGGGTGGGTCGGTCTGCTGAGAGAAATAGCGAGTACGGTGCTGTTCCGCCCCCTCGCTGACCGTTGGACGAATGACTCGAAGCTGGTAGACGTGGTCCGGTCCGCCGCCACCCTTGAAGGGCTCAACACGCAAGACATAGCGCCCGGCGCGTTTGAACCGGTAGGTGATCACGGCCTCATTCGAACGGCCGGGGTAGTGTGTCGGCTCGTCGTTGTAAGCCAGGCGCGTCAGGCGAGCAGGATTGTGCCAACTCCCCGTCGGCGCAAAGAGCGTTAGTACCGGGTCGGTCGAGGAGGAGCCGGCGTAGGCTTCAAACCGCAGCCGCTCTCCCGCGGACACGGCGAATTCGTAATAGTCGTTGGAACCTTCGGAACGGTCATTGTCAGGCCTACTTCCACGTCGCCACTGGAGCCGGTGACCTACTTCATCGCCTTTGCCTCCTTCACGGTGGATACCAGGATGAATGGCAGGGTCACCGCGACGATCAAGGGCGGCGACCTCCAGCCTGAGGTCGGACTGTCGGCCGAGGCGTTCACCTTCACGTCGCCGGACGGAACTAACCCGGCGCCGCAAGCGCTTCGCATTCGCAATGTGGGGGCCGACACCCTAAGTTTCCTGGTCAACTCCGACCAGCCGTGGCTCCACGCGACGCCGAATGAAGGCACGTCGATGGGCGAGGACAGCGAGATCACGGTCCACGCCGACAGCAACTCGCTGCCTGCGGGCACGTACGACGGCAACCTCTCGATTCTGCAGGTGGATGAACTACCGGAAGCTGCCGAGGACCCCAAGGGCAAAGCAGCGCCGATTGTGGTTCCGGTGACGCTGGTTGTCGTTGTGTCCGCGCCTTCGATCAACGGTGGCGGGATAGTCAATGCCGCCAGCGGAGGAGCGGTCGTCGTGCCCGGAGGCATCGGCAGTATCTTCGGCTTGAACCTGGCGGCGGCCACGGTGCTAGCCGGCGGCGTACCCTTGCCCACGGAGTTGGGTGGCGTCAGTGTCACGGTCAACGGAATCGACGCGCCGATCTTCTTCGTGTCCGCGACGCAGATCAACTTCCAGATTCCGTTCGGGGTTCCCTCGCAAGGGGTGCTGACGGTCGTCGTTACTCGTGATGGTGTGGCGAGCGGGCCCGAACTGGTGCCGGTGGGCCTTTATGCTCCGGGTGTGTTCGTGAACTTCCTAACCGGCGAGCCCATCGTTCAGCGATTCCCTGACTTCTCTCTCATCACGGCGCAGAATCCCGCCAAGGCGGGTGACGTTCTGATCATCTACTTCACTGGTGTCGGTGGAGTTACCAACGCGCCTGCCACGGGGACTCCTGCCTCCGCCAATCCGCTTTCCACGGCGTTGCTAGCGCCTACGGTCACCGTGGGTGGCGCCCCGACAACCGTCCTGTTCGCCGGGCTGGCGCCCTTCTTCGTCGGGACCGGTCAAGCGAACGTGGAGTTGGGCGCGGTCCTGCCGGCGGCGACCGTCGGGCCGAATGGGCCGACCTTGGCACTGGTCATCAACTTCGGCGGCGCGACGAGCGTTCCCGTGCAGCTTCCCGTGGAGTAGAGGGCGTCACGGGCACAGCTTGAAGGCGCGGGGCAAGATGTAGCCCCCGTCGATGCGGAATGAGCTTCCCGTGACGTAGGACGAGTCTTCCTCGGAGGCGAGAAAGAGGACGGCTTGGGCAATGTCCTCGGGTTGGCCGAGCCTCTTGAGGGGGAGCTGTTGGGCGGCGTCTTGGATCTCCTCTTCTGACGCGTAGATGCGCTCGCCCGGCGTATCGATCCAGCCAGGCTCGATCGTATTGACGCGAATCTTGTGCGGGGCCAGCTCCGCGGCCCAGGTGCGCGACATGTGAATTACGGCGGCCTTGGCGCCGTTGTAGGCGGTCGAGAGGCCGTACGGGCGCACGCCGTGTACCGAGCTGATCGAGATGATGCTGCCGCCGTCGCCTTGCTTGATCATCTGGCGGGCGGCGAGTTGCGAGCAATGAAAAACGGACCATAGGGTCGGTCCCCAGGTTTTCTCCACGTCTTCGACCGTGAGGTCGACCAACGATTTGCGGACCGACGTGGCGGCGTTGTTGAGCAGGATGTCGACTCGGCCGAGCTTGGCGAGAGCCTCTTCGAAGCAGCGTTCGTCGTCGGCGCGCCTGCCGACGTCGCCGATCGAGAGCAGTCCCCGCCGCCCGAGGGCTTCGATCTCGGCGATCGTGGCCAAGCCTTCTTCCTCCAGCAGGTCACAGATGGCCACGTCCGCCCCCTCACGAGCCATGGCCAGCGCCGAGGCCTTACCAATTCCGCGCGCGCCGCCAGTTACGACGGCTACTTTGCCTTCGAGTTTCATGGGTACCCCAGGTTCCGATTATAAGAGGAGCGCAACATCAGTTCGCTTCTCTCTTTCCTCATGGGCCTCGAAGCTCAGTACCACTTGGCCTTGTCGGTGACGTTGCAAAGCGGTTCGCCGCGGGCGAAGCGGCCGACGTTATCAAGCAACACGCCCAGATGACGCTCAGAGATCCGTGGCGAATAGCCGGCGACATGGGGCGTGAGGATGACGTTCTCCATCTTCCAAAGTGGATGGTCTGCAGGTAACGGCTCTACCTCGAACACATCCAGCGCCGCGCCGGCGATCTCCTTGGCTTCGAGCGCCGCCACCAAATCATCCAAAACAACGATCGCGCCACGCCCGATATTGACCAGGTAGGCCGTAGGTTTCATCTGCTGGAACTGCGGCCGCTGGAACCACTTCTCGGTCTCGGGGGTGTGGGGAGCGGCGATCACCACGAAGTCGCTTTCCGCGAGCAGGTCGGGCAAACGATCCGGTTTCCATAGTGCTTCGACTCCCTCGGGAGCCTGGGTCTGGATCGGATCGATCGCCAGTACCCTCATGTGGAAGGCCAGCCCCCGGTGGGCGATCTCGGCGCCGATCGCGCCCAGTCCGACGACGCCCAACGTTGCATCACCCAGGTTCATGTGCGAGCGGTCGATGGCGTTGATCACCCCGGGTCCGGTCGTGAAGCCCGCCCGTTCAGTCTCCCCACCGATTGGCTCCCACCGCGCCTCCATCTGGAATCGGATGTAGCGGTGCAAGTTACGCGCGAAACAGATGATGTAGCCGAACACCTGGTCGGCGATGTTGTCGGAGAAGAGCCCGCGCATATTGGTGATCTGGCAGGGGTGTTCGATCAGGGCAGGGAACAAGTAATGTTCCAGGCTTGCGGTCGGGCTCTGCACCCAGCGCAGCTTTGTCGAGGCGGCCAGCAGCGCAGGCGTCATTTTGCCGAAGAAAGCATCGGCGTCGGTGATCTCCGCCAGGGCTTCTTCCGGGGCCTGCGCGTTGGCCACCGACATCGGGCCGGCGGCTTCGGTGATCTTGGCCAGGCGTTCGGCTTCGACGGGGGGGGGGTGAATGAC
The DNA here is from genome assembly GCA_965261065.1 of Bryobacterales bacterium. Lineage (GTDB taxonomy): Bacteria > Acidobacteriota > Terriglobia > Bryobacterales > UBA6623 > JAKZVK01. Next base: position 4,706,778 of record OZ253444.1, read on the forward strand.
CAGCTTCATGAGGGTTCGCTTCTCCGTTTTCTCGGTTTGGATTGTTGCCAAGCGGCTGAGATTACAACATTATGCACAGATTCTCCGCCGCTGAGCGGAGCCGCCAATGGGCGTGCTTATCGCTGCCGGGCAGATAGCGCGACGGCGGCCGTCCTGCCCGACATTCAGCCTCTTCACGCGTTGGTCGATCAGCCGGGACTGTATCTTGTGCCTGCTACACTGTTGATTGAAAATGATTTATGCGCCGAGATGGCTAGGTAAACATATCAGTATTACTTATAACATACCTTTCTCATCTTCTGTTGCATTCATAGTGGCTCAAGTGTTATTCTGTGTGGACTCCTCTCGGCCCAAGTCCCCTATCAAGACGGGCCGTACCTTTTTGGAAACTTGCTGGTTGTTCGGGGTAGCCGACCCAGGATGCTTGGCTGCCGGGAGGGCTGTGACCTGTACCTCATGACCTCCTACGGACTACCTCCGCGGCAGGGGCTGTACGACCCTCGGCACGAGCATGACGCCTGCGGAATCGGCTTCGTCGCCGACATCAAGGGACGTCCGTCGCACAAGATCGTCCAGCAGGGCCTCGAAGTTCTCGTCAACCTGACCCACCGCGGCGCCTGCGGCTGCGATCCCGATACGGGTGACGGCGCCGGTCTGCTGATCCAGATGCCGCACGAGTTCTTCGCCGGCGAGGCCGAATCGCTAGGCTTCGATCTGCCGGCCCCCGGCGAGTACGGCGTCGGGATGATTTTCCTCTCAACGAAGCTCGAAGACCAGCCGGATGTACACCGCATGGTCGAGCGGGTGGTACGAGAGGAAGGCCATCGCGTGCTGGGCTGGCGCGTAGTGCCGACCGACAGCAGCGCGATCGGGTGGCTAGCGCGGGACTCCGAGCCGCGGATCGAACAAGTTTTCATCGGCAAGGGAGAGGGCTCTGAAAACCTGGACATCGACCAGTTCGACCGCAAGCTCTACACCCTTCGCAAACGCACCGAGACGGAGGCGCACAAGCACGGCCTCAAACGATACTACCCCTGCAGTCTGTCGGCGAGGACGATCTGCTACAAGGGCCTGCTGATCGCGCCGCAGATTCCGAACTTCTACCAGGACTTCAGCAACCCGAAGTTTCAATCGGCGATCGCGCTGATCCACCAGCGCTTCTCGACCAACACGTTTCCCACGTGGGAACGCGCGCAGCCGTTCCGCTACCTGGCGCACAACGGCGAGATCAATACCTTGCGCGGCAACATCAACTGGATGCACGCTCGTGAGTCGACGCTGACGTCCCCGCTATTCGGCGACGACATCAAGAAGATCCTGCCCGTGATCGATGAGAGCGGCAGCGACTCGACGATGATCGACAACGCGCTGGAGTTGCTGATCCAGGCCGGGCGCGTGACCCAGCACTCGATGATGATGCTGATCCCCGAGGCGTGGAGCTCTCATCCTCACATGGAAGATTACAAGAAGGCGTTCTACGAGTTCCACGAAACCATGATGGAGCCGTGGGACGGCCCGGCGTCCGTGGTCTTCACCGACGGACGCTACGTCGGCGGCGTGCTCGACCGCAACGGACTGCGTCCGAACCGCTACTGGGTGACGCACGACGATTTGGTCGTGATGGCATCGGAGTCGGGCGTGCTGCCGATCGAGCCCGAGCGTGTACGCTACAAAGGCCGCTTGCAGCCGGGACGCATGTTCCTCGTCGATACCGAGGAAGGGCGCATCGTCGAGGACGAGGAGATCAAGGAGACGATCTCGAGGCGCCGTCCCTACCGCAAGTGGCTCGACGAGAACCTGATCCACATCGACGCGTTGCCGGAGCCGAAGGTGGTCCACGGCACGGACTTCGATACCTTGCTCGAACGCCAGCGCACCTTCGGCTACACGCTCGAAGACGAGCGCCTGTTGATCGCGCCGATGTGCGAGAAGGGCCAGGAGCCGTTGGGCTCGATGGGAGTGGACATTCCGCTCGCCTGCCTCTCGGACCGGCCGCAACTCCTGTTCAGCTATTTCAAGCAGCTCTTCGCCCAGGTCACCAACCCGGCGATCGATCCGATCCGCGAAGAGCTCGTCATGTCGACGATGGTCTACGTCGGCGCGGACGGCAACCTGCTCGACGAATCACCCGAACACGCGCACGCTCTGAAGCTGCCGCTACCGATTCTCACCAACCACGAGTTGGAGAGGCTGCGCGGGGTCGGCGAGCCGGGTTCGGCGGAGTGCGGCAACGGCCACGGCGCTCTCGACGGCGTCGGCGGGCGCATCCGCTTCGGTGCGAGAACGCTCGACACGCTGTTCCCGGCCAAAGACGGGGCCGAGGGTCTACAGAAGGCGCTCGACAAGCTGTGCGAGCGGGCCGAGGACGCCTCCCGCAAGGGCTACAGCGTGCTGATCCTCTCGGACCGTGGCGTGGACGACGAGGTGGTCCCGATCCCCAGCCTGCTGGCGCTGGCGGCGGTTCACCATCACCTGATCCGCAGGCAGACCCGCGGCCAAGTGGGCATCATCGTCGAGTCGGGCGAGCCGCGCGAAGTGATGCACTTCTGCCTATTGCTCGGCTACGGGGCGACGGCGATCAACCCATACCTGGCGTTCGAGACGATCGAGGACATGGGCAGCCGCGGGTTGCTCTCGTCGGGCTTGTCACGCCAGAAGGCGTCCGAGAACTACATCGAGGCGATCCGCAAGGGTGTGCTGAAGGTGATGTCGAAGATGGGCATCTCGACGGTGAAGAGCTACCACGGCGCACAGATTTTTGAGGCGGTGGGCCTAAGCCGGTCGATTGTCGACCGCTACTTCGTAGGTACGGCGTCGCAGATCGAGGGTGTCGGCCTTGATGTGCTGGCGCAAGAGTCGCTGCGGCGGCACGACTTTGCATATCAACCGGTGACCGGCGCGGTGACACGCTTGGATGTAGGCGGCGAGTACCAATTCCGGCTGCGCGGCGAGCAGCACCTGCTCAACCCCGATACGGTTTCGAAACTACAGCACGCGGTCCAGCGAAAAAGCTACAACACGTTCGGCGAATTCACCTCGACCATCAACGACATGAGCAAGACCCTGTGCACGCTGCGGGGCCTGTTCGAGTTCAAGAAGGCTGAGAAGCCCGTGCCCCTCGACGAGGTAGAGCCCGCCACCGAAATCGTCAAGCGCTTCTGCACGGGTGCCATGTCCTTCGGTTCGATCAGTAAAGAGGCGCACGAGACGCTGGCGATCGCGATGAATCGCATCGGCGGGCGCTCGAATACCGGCGAGGGCGGCGAAGACCCGGCGCGATTCAAGAAGGACTCGAACGGCGACTGGCGTCGTAGTGCCATCAAGCAAGTCGCCTCGGCGCGCTTCGGTGTCACGTCTGAGTACTTGGTAAACGCCGACGAACTCCAGATCAAGATCGCCCAGGGCGCCAAGCCCGGTGAGGGCGGGCAACTCCCCGGCCATAAAGTGGACGAGACGATCGCCCGGCTGCGCCACTCGACCCCCGGCGTGGGGCTGATCTCGCCTCCCCCGCACCACGATATCTATTCGATCGAAGACTTGGCGCAGCTGATCTTCGACCTCAAGAACTCGAACGTCCACGCCAACGTGTCGGTGAAGCTGGTCTCGGAAGTCGGTGTCGGCACGGTCGCCGCCGGAGTGTCGAAGGCCCACGCCGACCTGGTACTGATCAGCGGACACGATGGCGGCACCGGCGCGTCGCCAATGAGTTCGATTCGCCACGCGGGCACGCCGTGGGAATTGGGACTTTCCGAAACCCAGCAAGTGCTCGTGATGAACGACCTGCGCAGCCGCATCAAAGTGCAGGTCGACGGCAAGCTGATGACCGGCCGCGACGTGGCGATCGGAGCGTTGCTCGGCGCCGAGGAGTTCGGCTTTTCGACGATGCCACTGGTATCGATGGGCTGCATTATGATGCGCAAGTGCCATCTCAATACCTGCCCGGTGGGCATCGCGACGCAAGACCCCGAGCTGCGCAAGAAGTTTGAGGGCAAGCCCGAGAACGTGATCAATTTCTTCTTCTTCATCGCCGAAGAACTGCGGCAGATCATGTCGGAACTGGGTTTCCGAAGGGTCGAGGAGATGGTCGGGCAGGTCGACAAGCTCGACGTGAAGAAGGCAGTCGAGCACTGGAAAGCGAAAGGGCTCGACTTCAGCCGCGTTTTTTTCGATCCACCCGTCGACAAGAGCGTCCCGCGCCACTGTACGCGCGAGCAGGACCACGGCATCGATCAGCAGCTTGATAACAAGCTGATTGAGTGGAGCCAGGACGCGCTCGTGCACAAGAAGCCTGTCGAGTTCAAGTTGCCGATTCGCAACATCAACCGCACGGTCGGCACGATGCTGAGTGCCGAAATCGCGCGGAAGTATGGCAAGCAAGGGTTGCCCGACGACACGATCAAGATCCACTTCACCGGCTCGGCGGGACAGAGTTTCGCCGCCTGGGCGTCGAAAGGGATGACACTGACGATCGAGGGCGACGCCAACGACTACTTCGGCAAGGGGCTTTCCGGCGGCCGGTTGATCATTTCCCCGCGAGATGGCTCAAATTTTGTATTCGAAGAGAACATCATCATCGGCAACGTGACGTTCTACGGCGCGACCGACGGCGAGGCGTTCGTTAACGGCATGGCCGGCGAGCGCTTCTGTATTCGCAACAGCGGGGCGACGGTGGTGGTCGAGGGCGTGGGCGACCACGGCTGCGAGTACATGACGAACGGGCGTGCTGTGATTTTAGGCCGCGCGGGCCGCAACTTCGGGGCCGGGATGAGCGGTGGTTTCGCGTACGTGCTCGACGAGGCGGGCGACTTCGCCGAGAAGGCGTGCAATCACTCGATGGTCGATCTGGACCCGCTCGATGATCCGAAGGACATTGCGTTCGTGAAGGGCCTAATCGAGCGGCACGTCGAGTACACCAAGAGTCCAAAGGGCCAGTGGGTGCTCGAGAATTGGGAGTCGATGTTGCCCAAGTTCATCAAGGTGTTCCCGAAGGAGTTGAAACGGGCCCTGGCCGACCGCTACGAGGCGGAAAGGTCGTTGGTGTCGGCGTAGGTGTATGGGCAAGGTAACCGGATTCATGGAATACACACGGGAGGCCCCCAAGGGCCGTCCTGTGGAGGAGCGCATCAAAGACTACCGGGAAATCTACGTTCCGACCCCCGAGGAGACCCTCAAAGTCCAGGGCGCGCGCTGCATGGACTGCGGCATCCCCTTCTGCCATACCGGCTGCCCGCTCAACAACATCATTCCCGACTGGAACGATCTCGTCTACCAAGACCGCTGGCAGGATGCGCTGCGCCAACTGCACTCGACCAATAACTTCCCCGAGTTCACCGGACGTATCTGCCCCGCCCCCTGCGAGGCCGCCTGCGTACTCGGCATCAACGACGACCCGGTCACCATCAAAGAGATCGAAAAGGCGATCGCCGACCGCGGCTGGGCCGAAGGCTGGACGGTCCCCGAACCGCCCTCCACCCGCAGCGGCAAGAAGGTGGCCGTGATCGGTTCCGGGCCGGCCGGCATGGCGGCCGCACAGCAACTCAACCGCGCCGGCCACCAGGTCACCGTGTACGAGAAGAACGAGGTCATCGGCGGCCTGATGGCGCTCGGCATCCCCGACTTCAAGATGGAAAAGCACCTGGTCGAGCGGCGCGTCGAGCAAATGCAAGCAGAGGGCGTCACCTTCAAGACAGGAACGCACATCGGTGTCGACATCGACGCTAAGGACCTGAAAGACGAATACGACGCACTCTTGATTGCGACCGGCGCCGAGAAACCGCGCGACCTGCCCATCCCCGGACGCGACCTCGAAGGCGTCTACTTCGCCATGCAATTCCTGCCGCAGCAGAACCGCCGCCTCGGCGGCCGGCCGGTCGAGGCCGGCTTCGACATCACCGCCAAGGACAAGCATGTCATCATCATCGGCGGCGGCGACACGGGCGCCGATTGTCTGGGAACGTCACGCCGACAAGGGGCGAAGTCAATCCGCCAGTTCGAGCTGCTACCCAAGCCGCCCCTGACACGCGACGAACCCGGAGCGCAGCCCTGGCCGCTATGGCCGTTCACCTTCCAGGCCGAAAGCTCTCACCAGGAGGGCGACGTCCGCGACTGGGCGGTCAACACCAACGAATTCATCGGCGAGAACGGCCACGTCCGCGCCTTGCGGGGCATCCGGCTCGAGTGGCCCAATCCCGATCCCGAAACGGGCAAACGTCCTTTCAAGTATGATAAAATCCGGGGCTCCGAGTTCGAGTTTGAAGCCGACCTCGTCCTACTGGCGATGGGCTTCGAATGCCCGGTGCAAGAAGGCCTGCTGGAACAATTTGCCGTCGACAAAGACCCGCGCGGCCATGTGAAGGCTGAATACGGCGAGCACGCCACGTCGATCCGGGGCGTGTACGCGGCCGGCGACGCGCGCCGCGGCCAATCGCTCGTGGTCTGGGCCTTAGCGGAGGGTCGCAAAGCCGCCCGTGCCATCGACCTCTTCTTGATGGGCGAGAGTAGCCTGCCTGAGCACTGACAGCAACCACCGAGGGAGCCTATTCGACGGGCCTAGGCCGGTGGACGGCCATTGGAGGCGTTGTGCTGTAGGGTGTCGATCAGGCGGTTGAGCTTCTTGTCGGTGGCCTGCTGCGCTTCCGCCAGGCGGCTAAGCCGTTCTTCCGTCACCTGCTGCGCATGGGTGAGGCGCCCTTGTGCCTCTACCACCTGCTCCAAACCATCCGCTATCGCTTTGATCTGACGGTCATGGCCGGCGATCCGACGGTCATGGCCCGCGATCCGACGGTCGTGGCCGGCGAGCAGCTTCATGCCGGCTTCGATCATGTTGAAGATTGCATCCTGGCGGACACTCATCGCCGCTTGCTGCTCGAGGATGAACTCCGTGGTCTTCTCGGGGTCCATGCCTGCATCTTAACTTGCAGTAGGAAGGATCACAAGCGTGGCGCACTCTGTGTGCGCTACCGCACCAGCACGACTTCAGCCAAGTCCCGGTCCAAGTGGACGCAGTAGCGGCCGTCTCGGGGGTGAATCCACAGGCCTTGTTCCGGCCCCACGTTAGGGAACGCGGAGGGGTGATCGTAGAGACGGCCACCCACATCGTCGACCTCGGGGCTCAGCGGTCCGACGTGGATGTGAGCGTGGCACTGGGTGCGGAAGAAGTATCCGTTGGCGGCGAGTCCCCAGCGGTCGGGGTATAGCTCTTTGGCCCTCCCGATGGCCGCCTCCCAATAGCGAATGCGCGACTCGCCGGGCAGTGAGCCGTGCGTCTGCAACCCCCGGCGGTGGGCCTTGGGGAGCGCAAGATGCCGATTGGGCTTATGAGGGTTGATGTCTTTGAGGAAGTAAAACTCGGTGGTCTGCTCTTCGGCGGTTCGGCAGAGGCCACAGACGCGTGCCTTGAGTGTCTCCGGCCGGGCGTGATCGCAGGGGCAATCGACCACCGGAGGCGCGAAGCTCCAGAGCCACAAGGTAGCGCCCAACATGCCGACAACGAGAGCCAACCGCTTCATGAAGTCGAATTATAGCGGGGTCTCCGTGACCCGCTCCCGAGCAGGCTAGCTGTTGCCGGGCCCGGCGGGTACGTCTTCGAGAATCTCGTTTGCTTGCCGCAGCAGAAACGTGTCGGTCATGCCGGCCAGGTAATCGCACACGACCCGATGCAGCGGGTCCCGCTCGGCCTGGTCGCGATAGGACGCCGGGAGCCTTTCCGGGCGGCGCATGAAGGCCTCAAACAACGACGAGAGATTCTCGCCCGTGCTTTCCCGCACGCCGGACAGCAGCGGTGAGTCATACACCTCTCGGGACAAGAGACGCCCCAATGCCTCCGACGCTTCCGCGGCTGCCGGCGTCAGCTTCGCTAGGCGTTCCTTGTACTGGCGCACGTCATCGACCGAAGACACGCCCGCTTCCCGGGTCGCCTCCCGGGTGCCGTCGATCAGGGCTGAAACAAGGGTATTGAGCAGACGGCGGTGCGCTTCGTTGAAGATCTGCCGAGCCGGTGCCCGTGGGAAGTCCCGTTCGGCTTCCCGCATGGCCCGGTCGAACAACTCCACCTCCCGCCTCAGCAGCGAGATGTCGAGTATCCCGGCGTCAACGGAGTCATCAAGGTCGGCGGAGTTGTAGGTCACCTCGTCGGCGAGGTCGATCAACTGGGCTTCGAGAGGCGGCTTGCGGTCGAGCAGGTACTCCGCAAGGCTGGGATGCTCGGCCTCGCTGTAGTCGCGCGAATGCTTGACGATGCCCTCCCGCACCTCGAATGTCAGATTGAGGCCGGGAAACGCCGGGTAGCGCTGTTCGAAGGTTTCGACGATCCGAAGGGCGTGCAGGTTGTGGTCGAAGCTCTCGCCATGGCGCCGCATCTCGCGATCGAGAACTTCCTCGCCGGCGTGCCCAAACGGCGGATGACCGATGTCGTGGGACAAGGCCAGTGCCTCGACCAGGTCTTCGTTCAGTCCCAGCGCGCCTGCCACGGTACGGGCGATCTGCGACACCTCGATGGTGTGCGTGAGACGGTTTCGCGAATGGTCGGAGTCGGGGGCCGTGAATACTTGCGTCTTGTGCTCGAGCCGGCGGAAGGCCCGGCAGTGGATCACGCGGTCGCGGTCACGTTGATAGATGTTGCGGTATGGATGGGGAGGCTCGGGGTAGCGGCGTCCACGGCTGTCGGCGGGCGAAAATCGCAATTCGGCCGGCATCGGGAGTCCGGGTCAGGCCGCGCTCAAGGAGGCGCCTGCTAAGGGGTCGGCGCAGCGGTGGCACGCATCTGTTCTTGCTGGACCACGGCTAGTGCCCGAGCCGCTTGTTCCGCCCCGGCTCCACCACCCTCCTGAATCTCTCGGAGCGTCTTCGCGGCATCGTCAGGGTCGGTCTCCTTGAGGACGGTGATCAGGGCCAACTGGGCTCTTACCTTGGGGACCATTGCCGACGGATTCTCGACCAAGTATTCGTAGTGTTTGCGCGATTCATCCAGCTTGCCTTGGTGACGCAAGAGGTCGGCCAAGCCCATTCGGGCCAGGGCCCCAAGATCTTTGTTTGAGTCGTCGATCAGTGCCTCCAGCTTCGTCCGGCCCTCGTCGTACTCACCCATTTCGAGATCGAACATCGCGCGATACAACTCGGCGGCCCGTCCCTCGAAGCGGCCGGAGTGATCATTGATCACCTTTTCCAGCGCCTCCGTGGTACGCATCTCCTTCTCGATCGAAGTCGCGAAGGTCACCTGGCCCTCCTTCTGGTCGAGGGCAACAGTGCCATGAAACACGTTCATCGAGTCTTGGAAGGCGCGCCTGGCAGCGGCCGCTTGTTGTGCGCGGTAGCGATAGAAGCCCGACCCGCCGACGATCGCCACCACCAACAGCACGGCGAGTACGGTCACCTTGGTGCGATGCTGGCGAATGTAGCTGACCTGGTGGCCGACCTCTTCGGCGAACCGATCCTTCTTCAACTGCTTGCGAGTGATTCGTGTTGCCACAGTTGTTCCTGTCCGGCCCTATTTGTAGCCGACGCGCGACGCTGCGGCCGCCGTATTGGCCCGGCGCGGCGAAAACCGCTCTGTCGGGAGGTTGGCCGCCCCGAACTAAGGCGACCCGCACGTGAGATCAACCTATGCGATCATGCTAGCAATGCGGCGGAATCGTGTCAATCGGTACAGGCAACCGCTGTCAACGCCCAATAGAAATGTCCCCCTCGGTAGCTCGATAGAAGTGTCCCCTTGTGTTTCTTGTTCGTAGGAGAGATATCGTCGTCGTCGGGGCTGTGGAACTGTGGGAATCGCGTAGCGATTTCCAAGGGGCGGTGGGAAGGGTGGAAAACCATCCACCGCTCCTCGAACCCGGTACTGCTGCCTCGAGAGATTTTCCACGCTTTCCATCCGACCCGGCATTTCCACAGCCCTCTTATGTATTCGCAGCCCGTTTTTTCAGTAACACAGCTCGCCGCCAGGGGTGGTTCGCCGCCGGCTTGCGCCCGCCCCCCGGACGCTGCTGTGGTGCTGGCTTCGTCCGCAGCTGTGGCGTCGGCGTGGCGATCACGTCGTGCTCGATCTCGTGCCCGTCAAACCTCACCTGCAAGCTCTCATCGCGCCACTGTTGGACCGTCACCCGTGCCCCCGCCCCCACGCCCTGGTTGCGTTTCGGCTTCAACTGCAAACAACGATTCTCGAAACGCACCACCCGGTCGTTGCTCACCACGCGTTCGTACTCGCAACAGAACACCCCTCGCAGCTCGGTGCCGCGGGGGAGCGCCTGGTGAAAGTCCGCTGCCGCCGCCGGCTCACAGGCGAAGCGCTCGTTGTGCTCGGCCAGGTACTCCTCGTCGAGATAACGGTTCGCCGCCTCGTACTCGACGATCCCGCGCAGCCGCATCTTCTTGATCAGGCGGTCTTGGTGCGTGCCGTGATGGCGCTCCACTCGGCCCTTGGCTTGCGGCGAGGAAGCCGCCATGATCGTAATGCCGAGCTTGGCACACATGCGCCCGAACTGCGTCTCGGGCTTGATGCCTGCCAGCGCTTCCCGCGACGTCGGCTGGCGCTGGTAGACGTTTTTCCAGTCGCAGTACAACGCCTTGGGAACGCCGTGTTGACGTACCCAGGCTGCGAGCAGATCGGCCGCGGCCCAGGTCGTTTCCTGGTCCGAGAAACGGCACAGCGCCACACCGGTCGCGTCATCGACGAAGTTCATCAGACAGGCTTTCGGGCCGCGTTCTTCCAGCCAGTGGTGGTGCGAACCGTCGAGTTGAATCAGCTCGCCGAAGTGCGCTTTGCGTTGGCGCCGGGTGCGATGCGGTTGGCGCTTGCGACGGCGGCTCCACAGACCCGCGGCGAGCATCCAGCGCCGCAGTGTTTCGCGCGGCACTTCCAGGCCGTGGTCGGCTGCCAGATGTTCCGACGCCAGCGTCGGCCCGAAGCGCTCGTGCCCCTCGCCCGCATAGTTCTCGCGCACCAACTCGAGAACCTGCTGGCGTCGCTTCTGATCGGCTCGGTTCGAAGCACGGCCGACGTTACCGTGCACCAAAGCCTTGGCCCCGCCCGCACGGTAACGCTTCTTCAGACGCTTCGCATGGCGGTAGCTGACCTCCAGCAGCTCGGCGGCTGCGGTCAACTTCAGTTCCCCTCGTTTCACTCGGCTCAGCACTTCGCCGCGCCTCAACTCCTTGGCACTCATCCATGTCCTTCCCACTCTCGGCTCCTCCTTCGGAGCCTCAGAGTAGGGGACATTTCTATTGGGCGCTCAAGGGGACATTATCATTGGGCTTCAACATCGGTACAGGCAACCGCCCACGCCGGAGAGTACTATTGAGTCCCGCATAATATCCCGTCACTAGAAGCAAAGAGAAGACTGTTTCCAGAAGGCCGTGATCAAACGCGGTTTGCGGTGCATGCGGCGGAGTGCCTTGCGGGCCCGCTCGTTCAGCTCGCCGTAGTCCTTCGGACAGACGTTCGGCAACTTGTGCTGCTTCCAGTAAGCCCAGATGTATTCCACCGGATTCAACTCCGGCGCATAGGGTGGCAAGTACTCGGTTGCGATGTGGCCTTCGGAGAGTTGGATGAACTCTTGCACCAGGCGGCTACGGTGCGCAGGCAGCCGGTCCCAGACGATCAGCAGCGGCCGATCGATATGACGTACCAACGCCTTGAGAAAGTCGATCACTTGCTCTTTGCCGATCGCACCGGGATAGAGCCGAAAGTAGAAGTTACGCAGCGTCAGCCCCGCCGAGACGGAAAGCTTCTCCCAATTGAAGTTAAACTGCAGCACCGGTGTTTGGCCGCGTGGCGCCCAGGTGCGGCAGCGATGCGGCTTCTGACTCAATCCGCTTTCGTCGATGAAGACGAGCGTACGATCTTCGTTTTGGGCTTTTTTTTAATGCGCGTCCAGGTCTTGCGCTTCCAGGTGCGGATCTGCTCTTCGTTGCGCTCGCGCGCCTTTCCGACCGGGCGTTGCGGGCTCCAGTCGAGCGCTCGCAGGATCTTCCAGACGTGGCCTTCGTGGTAGTCGACCCCGAACTCGTCTCCGATCAGCCGAGCCACCCGCGGACAGCTCCACAGGGGCGTGGGGAAGCCGTGGGCTTGCGGGCCTTCCAGCAACAGCGACGTCAGGCGTTCGCATTGTGCGGCATCGAGGAGCGGCTTGCGTCCGGCGCGCCCGGCCTGGCGGAGTCCGGCCGCACCCTGCTCGCGGTATTGCCGCCGCCACGCACTGACGGTTTGGCGAGCGACTTTCAGCCGTCTTGCCGTCTCGGACTGATTGTGGCCTTGGTCGAGCAGCCGCATCGCTTCGAAACGGCGCTTCTCCAGGGCCTTGAAATCCCGCTTCACACCTTTGGGGTTGCCCATACATATATAGATGCTCCAAACTATCAAAAAGTGTCATAATAATTTGCGGGATTCAATAAGTTGGTCCCGCATTCGTAGCCTGGGCTTAAGGGTTTTCAGGATACCGCCGATACTATAAACAGAGGGATTCACTCTAAGGTGAACACCTGAAATTTAAGGTAAACGCTTGGTAAATAAGCATTAGGGATGTATACTCGCTTTGACAAGGATGCGCGATCTAGAACGTACTCCAGTCCTGTCGCGGGACGAAGTGGTCATAAGTAAGAACGTCCAACGCGACCTCCAGAGACTGGCCACCAAGCTCTCGCCCCGCACCCAGACGGTCGAGAGGCGCTGGCGTCGCCGTCTCAAGACCGTGTTCGCCGGCGGGTTGAGTCCCAGTGGGGCGCGCGCCCTGGCTTCGATCAACCCGGGGTGCGTGGGCGGACCTGTTGGCGGCGGGCAACATCAGCGCTTTCCTTGAGCAGGTCGACTATCATGGCCGCCGATTGGCCAAGCTCGATGTGCCGCCCAACAGTGTACTCGAGTCCCTGAAGGAATATGAGGAGGCCTTGGCGCCCGACCTTAAGAGGTTCTTTCCGGGTAACTACGGCCGATACCTCGCGGCCCTCGATCATCTCAACTTTTGCATCAAGCTCACGCTCAACAGCGCTTACTACCAAGTGCGCGACTCTGAGGCGCAGGCCTTCTACGAGGTCTTCCAGGACCAACTCCAGTCTTTGAGCGTTGACGACCTGATGGCGCGCGTCCTTGCAACCCTGATGCGCACCTTCCGCGCGCAAGGAGGGGTGATTCTGCTGCTCGAGGAGGAGTCACGGAGACTGGTCGCAAAAGCCTGGAACGGCATGGAGGAGTCCCTGGCCACGCGGTTCAACGCCGCTGTGGGCCGCGGGTTTGCCGGCAAAATCGCCGGCAGCGGCAAGCCGCTGGCTGTCACCGACGTCGCCGGCGAGCGGCTGGTACGCTCGGCCGAGATTCGCGAGGCGTTCCGCAGTATTTGGGGAGTGCCCCTCGTGGTGGATGGCGAGGTTCGAGGCGTGCTTCATCTTGGGTTTTCACGCGAGTACCACTGCCTGCCGCGCGAGATGACTCTACTCGAGGCGATCGCCGAGCGCTGCGCCATGGCGATTGACAAAGTGCGGCTGCTCGAGGATCTCCACGACCGCGAGGAGAAGATCCGCCAACTGGGCGAACACATGCTCAAGGTGGAGGAGGAGGAGCGCCGTCGCATCAGCCGTGAACTCCACGACGAGGTGGGCCAATCGATGCTGGTGATCCGGCTCTACCTCGAGATGCTGCGCGGCAACCTGCCCCCCGAGGCAAAGAACTTGGCTCCGAAGATCGAGGAGACGCAGCAGTTGACCGAGCAGACGATCCAGGAAATGCGCCGCCTGATTTCGGCGCTCAGCCCGAATGTGCTCGAGAACCTGGGCCTGCCGGCCAGCATCCGGCAGTTCGTCAGCAACTTCCGCCGAACGTTCGAGGGCGACGTTCGCCTGCAAATGTCCGGGTTGGACGACCTGCCGCAAGGCACCCAGATCATGCTCTACCGGCTGGTGCAGGAGTGCTTCAGCAACATCATGAAGCATTCTCGTGCCGGCGCCGTGGCCTTGAGCGTGGGCCGCAAGAACGGCAAGATTCACCTTCAAGTGCGAGACGACGGCGTCGGCTTCGATCTTTCCGAGGCCGGGCGCAAGCGCGAGTCGTTCGGACTCGCGGGCATGAAGGAGTTGAGTTTTTTAGGAGTGAGTGAGGTTAACCCCATGGCAAGAATTCGCATCCTTCCGCAGCCGCATCAAGTCGACCCACCGTCAGCCGCGCTTCGCCACGCTGACCCCGCGCGAGAAAGAGATCCTGAAGTTCCTCGCCGAAGGGCAGTCGGTCAAGGAGATCGCGCAGCACCTCAACATCAGCGTGAAGACTGTCGAGGCGCACAAGTTCAACTTGATGCGCAAGCTCGACATTCACAACAAGGCGCAGTTGGTGCAGTACGCGATTCAGAAGAAGATCATCAAGATTCCGATCGGACCCTGACGACTGGCGGCGCCCGAGTTCGGGCGCTGACCATCACTGCCGAGCCGACCCGCCTCCTGGCGTGGCGGCTTCGGCCTGCGCGGCCGGCCGCTAGTCGGGCACGGCCGCCGGACGCTGAACTTCCTTCCAAACCCGTGGGGCCTGCTCTTGCGGCCGCGCTACGCTGTGGTTTCAGCTGGGCTCTCAGCGATGCAGTGCTCTTGGTAGGCCTGCTTGAGAGTCGCCGCAATCTGGTCGGGATCACGGCCCTCGATCTCGTGGCGGTGCAGCACGTAGATGGGCTTGCCGTCCTGAAACAGTGCTGCACTGGGCGACGAGGGCGGGTAGTCGGAGAGAATCTCCCGTACGCGCGCCACCGCTTCGACATCCCCACCCGCAAACACCGTGGCGACCTTGTCCGGACGCACGGCATTTTCGAGCGAACGGATCACGCCAGGGCGGGCCGATCCCGCGGCGCAGCCACACACCGAGTTCACCACCATTAGCACGGTTCCACTGCCGGGGCGAAGCAAGTCGTCGACGGCCTCGGCCGTACGGGTTTCGATGATCTGATGTTGCGTGAGTTCCGCGCGCATCGGCGCGATGAATTGTTCTGGGTAGGTCAAGGCGTCTGTCTCCTGTAGCTAGTTTAGCAAGCAACTTGCACGCGATCCCGCCGGGAGTAGCATGCGTAGCAAGAGCCACACCCCTGCGCATGCCGGCCCGACATCCACTCAAACACTCAGAGACCACCTCGCCTGCCTTAGCACGGCGCGCGGCGAACCCTTCATCACCTCGTACCAAACCGTTACCAGCGTTCCATCATCAAGCTGCGCCGTCGAAGGGTACCCGAGGTCACTCCCCATCCCGTCGCTCGAGATCGTCACCGGGTCCGACCAAGTCTTGCCGTGGTCCGCGCTCACCCGCGCCAGGTTCCCGAACGGCTCCCGCCGATGCCCGTACGTCATCAGCAAGCGCCCGTCGAGCAGCCGCGCCAAATGAGACGGCAATCCCCACACCCCGATCGAATGCGGCATTGACCAGGTGCGCCCGCCGTCGCTCGACTCGGTCTGCAGCGTCTCCCGCTCGTGGGATTTGTTGTGGTTGCGGATATGGCAGATCAGGTCGCCGTTCGAGGCCTCGCCGATGTGCAACTCGTGGTAATCGGTGAAGTCGTCTCCCTCGCGCGTCGGGATCTCGGCGAGCCAGCGCCAAGTCTGGCCGTCATCGTGCGAATCGGCAACACCGATGCGCTTGTTCGTTCGCCACAGGCGCTTTCCGGCGTAGATCACTCGGCCGTCAGAAAGCTGAATCGGCCCATGAGGGCTGTTGACGGGCACGCGGTACGGGGCGGACCACGTCGCGCCGCTGTCGGTGGAGCGCTGCATCCAGGTACCCAGCATGTTCTCTCGTTCGGCCGCGGGCGTTCGCCGGTGGGCCGCCTGCCAGCGCTTGAGACCGTCGCCGGTCCAGTCGGTGAAGCGTCCTTTCGTGCCGGCCTTCGCCTTCGCCATGTAGTCGATGTAGGCGAGCGAGGTGAAGGTGGTCACGAGCAGCGACCCGTGGGCGGTTTCGCACACGCCGGCGTCACGGTCGTCGATGGCGGTGTCCATCAGCACTTGGGGCCATCCCCAGGTCTTTCCACCGTCTTTGGAGCGCATCATCTCGACCCACCCGAACGGGCAGACGTGCGACTCGCGGCCACCGGAGCAAACGACCAGCAATTCACCGTCGCCCCTCCGGGCCAGAGTAGGCCAGCCGTGGTAGAGGTGTGGCCGCATGCTGATCACATCCGTCGAAAGAATGCGCGCCTTCGCGGCGACCGCGCTTCTCGGGCGCAACGCCAGGGCGTAGCCTGCGCTTACGATTGCGCCGGTGCGAAGCAGCCTCCGGCGGGGGATTGGTTGCGTGTCGGGCATTGCTGTCCTCTCTGGTTGCAACTGATGAAGCCAATCTATCCTAGCGCAGGCGCCCAAGACCTTCAGCCGAGCACGGGTTGGGGACAGCGATTTCGCAAAGCGGTCACGGCAGAACCTGAAGGTGATTGATTCGGCGGCGTTTGGGGTGGGGATGGAGCCGGAGCCCTGTTTTGCACGGCCCTCGACCGCCCGCGCAGGGCTGATTGTGGAGACCGACGACAAGGCTCCGGGCGCCTGCGGGGCAGGTGCTGGGCCGGCGTGGAGCCTGCGACGAACGGCCCTGGAATCAACTCGAATCCAGCAGCTCCACCACCAACCCGTAGGCCAGTTGGCGTGCCACCGCACCAAAACCCGGTGCACGCCGACCCTCCCGAGGCCGCACTTGACGGTGCTAGAACACTGGCGTCAGCAAGTACGCCAGCAAACGAATCATCGTCAGCACCACCAGCGCTTGCGGATGGCTCTGGTGCACCGACGGCTGCTTGAGATGGGCCTCGGTCGTCATCGTCTGAAACAGACTCGTCTCGATCGACCAGCGGCTGCGACCGATCTGATGGATGAACCAGGGCGGGATGGCCCCCCACTCGATGTTGCTGGCGTAAAAGTCGGTGCTTTCTTTTTGCTCGGCTTGCTTGACCGGTTGCTGCTCGACGATCGTGACGCGCCGCCGGGTCTGCTTGCGCTTGCACTCGACGACGCCCACCGTCCGGTTCGCCACCGGCCACGCCACGGCCGGCTCATGCCACAGCCAGAGTTGCTCCTCGGCGCTATCTTCGCGCAGATCCTCCCCCCGAGCGGTGCGCCGCTCGGCCTCGGCCAACAGCCGGGGCTGGTTGTCTTTGAGGTTGATCACCCACTCCAGCCCCAACGCTTCCAGGGCCGTGACGAAGGGGGTTTCCAAGTACAGCGCATCGGCCACCAACACGTCGAAAAAACGGCGGCCTAAGCGTTGCACCAACTCTTCGACCAGCGCCAGCCCGCACGCCACTTCCCCTTCGCCGGGTTTTTGAAAACGCAGGCCCAAGGGAACCGCGAAGCTTGAGCTGACCACCGAGACGACGACCACGCGATGGTAGTACTGCGTGCACTCGATGGTTTCGCCGCGAACTTTGCGTTCGACCGTTCGTGCCGAACAGCGCGAGCAGCAACGGCGATAGGAGCGAGCGATCTCGATGCCGTCGAGCGCGGCGACGACCCGACCGCGGGCCCACGTCGACCCCAACACACCATTCCGTTTCAGCCGCCGCGCCAGCCGACAGCCCAGCTCGAACAGCGCCGCCGGGTCCTGGCGCTCGAGGGTGTAACGCAGCGCGTCTTCGGAGAGCGGACCGATGCGTTTCCACAGCGCCCCCTGACGGCATTCGGCCTCGATCGCATGCAGACCGGGCCACTGGCAGGCGCAACCCAAAAACACGGCATCCAAGAGGCGCGACAGGGCAAGGCGCGGCGCCGAACGTCCGTCGGGCAAAGCCGCCACGGCGGCACGGAAGTCAAAGACCTTGTCGAGATAGGCCTCGAAGCGGCGGCGGCGCAGGCTAGGAGGTCTCCTTGTCGCGCAGCCAGCGGCGCAGATTCAGTTCGCAGATGCTGTCGGCGATCTGGCGCAAGCGGTGCCGCAGCGAGACGCGGCGACGCACCGACTCGACCATCGCGGCGGGAATATGGAAGGTGCGCGGTTTGCCTTCGAAGCGTACCGAGAGCAGGAACTCGTGATGGAGTTGTTGGCCGTCGGCACAACGGCAGGTGGGCTTGCCGCAGCGGCGGCGGCGTTCGACGAACGAGCCGGGCAGCATCTCCCGCAGGGCGGAGAGGCTGCGCATGAGGCGGCCGCGGCGGGCCAGATCGGGGTGGGAGGCCAGGGGTTCCTTATCTGCCACTTATTATAGTGGCAGAAAGAGCGAAAGTCAAGCCCGTTGAAAGTTTTGCAAAAATGATCCCGCTAGGGCGAACCCCGCAAGCTCTACCAAACCAGCCGCTTACCTAGCCTCATCCCCCACCTTTGCGAAATCGCTGCGCCCCGACCAGCGCCAGCTCACCTTGTTCCGACAGCACCAGCAGCAAGTCCTGGTCGGGCAACAGGACGAGCTGGCCGTGGCCGTAACGTCCGCCCTTCCACTTGCGCTCGCCGTCATCCAGGTCGATGCACGCGAGGATCCGGCCGTCGAAGCCGAAGGCATGGCCTTCGTGAACGACAAAGTCGTTGAAGTAGGGCTTCAGCCGGAACGACGTCCAGCGCTCTTCAATGGTCCATCCGCCTGGTCCGTGCGAGACTGAGACGCGGCGCACGCCGTTCGACTCGCCGGCGCTCAGTAGGACATCGTCGTCGGCAGTCAACGCTGGCTGCACGATACGGGCGCGCGGCGGCCACGGGTGCTCCCAGAGCAGCTTGCCATCGCCTGGTGCAACGCTGGTCGCGCCGGTTCCGCTCATTAGCAGGATCTGCACGACTCCGTCGATCTTCATTGGATGGGGCGAACTGTAGCCGGCGCCGCCTTCGGGTCCGGACCAGCGCGGATCGCCGGTGGCGAGGTCGTAGGCCACGAGCTGGCCGGGCACGGCCACGATGACGAGGTCGTCGACCACCAAGGGCGAGCTTGAGAAGCCCCAGTCTGGGACCTTCGCGTCGGTGTCGGACGCCGCGTTCCGCGACCACACGACCGTACCGTCAGCGGCATCGAGCGCGTTCAGGATTCCGGTGGCGCCGAACGTGTACACGCGACCGTCGCTGAGAGTCGGCGTAGCACGCGGACCGGCGCCGCCAATCGACTCCCAGAACCGAACTGCGTCGCGGTGTCTCCACACCGGCTCGCCGGTGGTCGCGTTGTAGCAGGCGACGACCTCGTCCTCACCGCGCTGCTCCTGGGTGTAGAGGAAGTCGCCGCGGACCGCGAAGGACGACCACCCTGGTCCGATCGGCCGGCGCCACAGCTCGACCGGCGGCGACTGAGACCAGTCGGTCTCGATCCGTATGCCGAGGATAACGCCGTCGCGATCGGGTCCGCGAAAGCCAGGCCAGTCGGCGCCCGTCGCGGTTGCTTCGGAAGCCGGCGGAATCTCCGTTGGCTCGCCACCGACTTCGTCGAGGAGCGGTTCCTCAGGGGTCTTCGCTGCTGTCGAGGCTGGCGGGAGCGCCGCAGGCTCGTCAGCGGCTCGGGCCAAGAGCTGTTGCTCGGGAGTCTCCGATCAGCGCCAGGCGAACTCCGCGGAGCCGCCGCCGGTTAGGCCCTCCGTCCGCAGGAGCGTCCACCCTCCGCACGCCAGCAGGATGGTCGCGGCCAGCGCCGCGCGCCGAGGCCCATCAGAGAGGCGACGGCTGGCCACCGCCCAGGCGACGAAGGCGAGACTCAGCACGGGGATCGCGTAGAAGAAGAACACCATCCGCATCATCCCCGTCCCAATCGACTCGTGGAGGAAGCGCGAGGTCGCGACCAGCGCGACGGTCATCAGGACGACGGCGCCCCAGCGCTCGAACCGAGGCGCCCGGCTGAAGAACACCCACCACACGACGACCGCCAACCCGCCGGCGAGTCCACCAAGCGGCGCGATGTAACCTGCCGCGGGACCGGGCATGACGAGGGGGACCACATAAAAGGCCAGCCACTGTAGTACCACGGCGACCACGCCGGGCCACAGCCGAAGCGGCTTCTGAGGAGTCGGTTCGTCGCCCTGTGCGATGGTCATAATTACACCATACGGTCCCCACAAGACGTTTGTTTCCTCGTTCTTGGCTGGGACTCAGCTTCCTGCGTTTCTTGGTCGGCAAGAACGGGAGCGAACCAAGCCCTACCTGCGGTTGAATCCGGCCGTGATGTAGGAGGCAGATCCCGGCCTGTCGGCCAGTGTAAAGCCAAACGCCACCAGAAGAGCGCGTAACGCGCTACCCGCAGAACTGGCAGCCCGTCCTGCCGGTTCCGGCGGCTGCCCTCCACACCACTCCCCGGGCAAGAAGTCCAGCCAGCCCTGGAAGAACAAATTGATGAGATAGGATAGCAACAAGATGCCGAAGCCGATCTTAAATGACGAGCAGGTCAATCAGTACAAAGAAGAGGGATATTGTGTTTACTCCCGGTTCCTGAGCGAGAGCGAACTTGCGGCCTTGCTCCAAGAGACGACCGCGGCATCCGCGGGCGCCAGTTTGGCCCATCACGACAGCACCCGCATGGAGATGGAGCCTGCCCAGCCGCCGGAGGGTACCAGGGTGCGGCGGCTCTACGAACCCTGCGAGTATTACGCCCGTTGCCGTGCGCTGTCAGAATCCGGCAAGCTGCTGGATGTGGTGGAACAATTG
This sequence comes from Bryobacterales bacterium, assembly GCA_965261065.1. Taxonomy (GTDB): domain Bacteria; phylum Acidobacteriota; class Terriglobia; order Bryobacterales; family UBA6623; genus JAKZVK01. Next base: position 4,727,323 of record OZ253444.1, read on the forward strand.
CTTGGTCCCAACTTGAGGTTCCACTACAGCAAGCTCAACATGAAACCGCCCGAGATCGGCTCGGTGGTGGAGTGGCATCAAGACCTCGCCTACTACCCTCTGACGAATCGCGACTCGCTGGCCATTCTGTTTTACCTGGATGACGCGGACGTGACAAACGGCTGCCTCAAGGTTCTTCCGGGCATGCACCTGGGGCGCGTCCTCGATCACACTCGCGATGGGTATTTCCAGGGCAGGGTTACCCGAGCCGACTGACGAATCCAAAGCGGTAGCGGCGCCGGGCCCTGCCGGCACGGCCATATTCATGAACGGCATGACACCCCACTCTTCGGCGCCGAATAGCTCCGACCGAGCAAGGCGGACATTGATTCTGAGTTACCGGGCCGCGGATGCCTACCTGATCTACTTTGGCGAGAACACGCCGGTCGCGGAAGCCGTTGCGCGGCATGTACGCGGCGAACCCTTTCCTCCGGTTCGGTTTTTCGCGGAGCCGATTCCGGTTCCTCGCCAGCGACAGCAGTCCAAGTCGCTTTACGAGTTGCAGGAATCTTCCCGCCGGCAAGAAAAGGCGGCTTCTTGAGCGTTGACGGGCGTTCGGCGCCGGGAGCTGCTTTCCTTTAGCGCGCTCCTCTCGCGATGCTTCCGCCATCAACTGTTGGCAACCCAGTCTTAACTCCTGTACCTGCCAGGATTTGAGGCTCAATTCCGGAGCGAGCAGTCCTGCGGTCGACCGCTCCAGGAGCGATGAACAGTCTCCGCTGCGCAAACAGGGACTGCCCGCTGGCGGGAAGTCCGCCATCGCGCGCGTCAAGGTAATCGCCTTGTCCCTTGCGCTTTTGGCTGGATCGACAAGAGAGTGACCGAGCGGGGGGGGGGGGGCAGTGTGAATCGTATTTCGCCCTGGGCGTCCAGGCGATCGGGGATCTCCTGCGACGATTCCGGAAAAACGCGCTCGACACGATAAAACTGTGCCGCCTCCAGTCCAACGGTACCATTAAGCCCGCATTTTCAATTTGATGTTTGACATCCCGACCTTCCAGCGGCCTTGAGCGTCTTTATTCATAGGGGCTAGCGCCCGATGAGGACGCCATGGAGGCCAACACCCAATGGGTGAAAAACAAACCAAGCCATTCCAGCTAAGTTTCAATGGACTTCTCAAAGTCGATTTCCAGGGATCGCACGTCACTTCCGACGGTGGCCTGATTTTGGTTCGCGAACTGGACGAACGGCTCGGTCTCGGAGAACTGATTGACGAGCATCTCAGCGACTCCCGGCAAGGCACAAACAAGCAGTTCACGCTCGCTGATCTGTTGCGGCAGTCGGTTTACAGCCGACTCGCCGGCTACGAGGACCTCAACGACGCCGAGCGGGTTTCGATCGATCCGACGTTTCGGCTGATCGGTTCGCAGAAGATCTGGGATCGCGGTGCGGCCTTGACCTCGACGCTGCACGGCTTCGAGACGGAGATGCTGGCGAGCGAAGAGAACCTGCTGGGGCTGATGGCGCTGAACCGAGAGCTGGTCGGGCAAGCGGAAGCGTTCGACGACGCCGAGCGGGTCGTTCTGGACCTGGACTCCACCGAGAGTCCGGTCCATGGCCAACAGGAAGGCAGTGCCTACAACGGACACTTCGAGTCGGTCTGCTACCACCCGTTGCTTTTGTTCAACGGTCATGGTGATTGCCTCGCTGCCAAGCTGCGTCCAGGCAACGTGCACAGCGCCGAGAACTGGGATGAGCTCTTGTTGCCGGAGATCGAGCGCCAACAGGCTGCGGGCAAGCAGGTCGCCTTCCGGGGCGATGCGGCCTTTGCGAAGCCGGAAGTTTATGAGGCTTCGGAGGAACGCGGAGTACAGTACGCCATTCGCATTCCGGCCAACAAGAGCTTGGAGCTGGAGATCGAAGACATCCTGTTTCGCCCGCCGGGAAGGCCTTCCCGCAAGCCCTTGGTGCGCTACAAGAGTTTTCGCTATCAGGCGGAGAGTTGGTCGCAGGCGAGGCGGATCGTCGCTAAGGTCGAGCATCACCAGGGCGAGCTGTTCCCGCGCGTCGGATTCATCGTGACGAGCATGAGCTTGCCGAGTCGCTCGGTGGTGCGCTTCTACAACAAGCGCGGCACGGCGGAACAGTGGATCAAGGAAGGCAAGCAGGCGACGCACTGGACGCGATTGTCGTGCCATCGATTTCGGGCCAACGAAGTGCGGTTGCAACTGAGCGTGCTGGCCTACAACCTGGGCAATCTTTGGCGGCGGCTGGGGCTTCCGCAGCGAATCAAGAGTTGGTCGCTGACGAGCTTGCAACACAGGTTGATGAAGACCGGCGGTCGGCTGGTCAAGCACGCGCGGTATTACTGGCTCTTATTGGCGGAGGGACATCTGAACCGGCGGCTGTTCGGCGACATGCTGCACAAGATCTGGGCGCTGCCGCTGCCGAGTGGGTAGCATTGCCGGAGTGAGGATCAACAGCTTTTGGCTCCAAAAGGTTTCGCAAGGAGCAGTGTCGGCCGGAGCGCCGTTCAAGCCGCTCAATCAACGACTGTGAGCGGTCGAACCAGCTCTGGCGACTACCAGCAGAGGTGATGTGCAGGGTTCAGCGTGAAAGGACGTGCTGTTCGGAGCGGAGCGGGTGTATACTGTGGCCGTGCCAGGGCCAAAATGGAAATCCTGGTTAAGTCCGATTCGTCGAGATGCTCTCGGGTCGAGGCGACGTAAGGATCCCACATGTCCATCGCGACGGCCTCGACTCGGGCGAGTTGCTCTGCGCTCAACGTCTTCCAAAAGCCGTCCATTGGGGCAAAGGCTACGCAACCGACGCGTCCAAGGCCGTGCTGAAGCGCGCTTTCGAGGTACACAAGCTCGAACGGGTGCTGGCCATCACGGACTTTCCAAACAAAGCGTCGATCCGGGTGATGGAGCGGCTGGGAATGCAGTTTGTCGAGCGGTCGATGGCGAGCGGCCCCGACACGCTGACCTACGCGATCTCCCGGAAGCAGTTCGCCCAGGCGGGCTCTTACAACGAGTAGAAGTGTCTGTTGCTCTGGGGACTCAGCCCCTGGAGACAGTTCCCGGCGCGCCTCTACCCGCCCTCGGGACGCCGGTCGGGCGGATTGTGTTCGCTGTGAGGAGGAACGTTTAGAACTTCCGAAGGGAAGAACGACACGATATAGCTCACGACATCGCGCATGATCACCAGTCCCACCGGACCTCCCGCCGAATCGATCAGGGGGATGTGCCGGTAGCCTCCCTGGACCATGCGATTCAGGGCGGAAGCGATCGAGTCATGGGGTGCCAGGCATTCCGGGTTGGGAGTCATGAATTCGCGCACGGGCCGGTCGACACTGCCGCCTTCGTAAAGGCGCCGAATCAACAAATCGCGCTCGGCTAAAATGCCGACGACCTTGCCGTCTTCAACGATGAGAACAGCTCCAATGCGCCTGCCGGCCATCGTGTCGAGCACGTTGCCCAGCCGCTCGTCAGGCCCGAAACAAACCGGCGATTTCGGGTAGTTCATGTAACTCACCGGCTGCAGCAGCGCGCGGTTGTCGAGCTGCTTCCGCTTTGGACCCTGAGCCTCTTCGTACATCGCCAGATCTTCTTCGTAGCCGTCACTCATCGTTACCTCCCATGAAGGCTGACGTGGCGCACGTATTCTTGCGTGCCGTGTCGCCATTCCTGGCGACATCGTGGCGCGAACACTCCTGTCCGCGCAGCATGGCGAGCATTCGCTCCCCGCCCCGGGACCAACCGAGCGATCCCGTAGACACCGCCGCCATCAACTAATCAACTTCCCAAGTATCGCCCTCCCGCAACAAAGCGTCCAGGTCCTTGACGGTTGCCGCCTGGCCAGCTTCCTGGATCTGACGATGAACCGCCCCCTCATAAGTCTCCTGCCGCACCTCCCGAAACACACCAACCGGGGTAGGTAAATCAGGCGGGCCAAGCTGGCTCAAAAGATAGGCCAGTGAGGGATTCGCAGTCTTCTCGTCGTGGTGCAGCAACTCTTCCTCTGGCACGCCCTTCTCGCCGACAGCGGTCACGACTGGTTCGAGGTTCTTGTCGAGCCGGATCCCCTTATCGCGGTCTGCCCCGAACACAAGCGGCTTGCCGTGTTCCAAATCGACCTTGTGCTCGGCGGCGCTCTTGCGGTCGGTCACGTCCGCGAAAGCCCCGTCGTTGAAGATGTTGCAGTTTTGCAGAATCTCTACGAAAGCAGACCCGCGGTGAGCCGCGGCGCGCCCGATGATTTCGCGCAGGTGCGCGCCGTGAACGTCAACGCCGCGAGCGACGAACGTCGCCTCGGCCGCCAACGCGATCGACACTGGCTGCACGGGACGATCTATTGATCCGTACGGCGAGGTTTTCGTTTTCTTCCCCACCTCCGACGTCGGCGAGTACTGCCCCTTCGTCAGGCCGTAGATACGGTTGTTGAACAGCAGCACCTTGAGGTCGATGTTTCGCCGCATGGCGTGGAGCAGATGATTCCCGCCGATCGAGAGGCCGTCGCCGTCCCCGGTCACGACCCAAACCGAGAGGTCGGGACGGGCGACCTTGAGCCCGGTGGCAAAGGCCGGCGCGCGTCCGTGGATCGTGTGGAACCCGTAGGTGTTCATGTAATACGGGAAGCGGCTGGCGCAGCCGATTCCCGAGATCACCACCATGTTCTCGCGCGCAATCCCAAGTTTCGCGAACGACTTCTGCACAGCGTCGAGAATGGCGTAGTCGCCGCATCCCGGACACCACCGCACGGTCTGGTTCGAGACGAAATCCTTCTTCGCATACTTGGGCGGCTCGGCTATCGTCTGAAGATTGCCGTTCGTCGTCACGCTCATTGTTGAATACCTTGGACACCGTTCTCGATCGCCGCGAGAACTTCACTCACGATGAAGGGCTGCCCTTCCACCTTATTGAGACTTAGTGTGTCGATCAGAAAGCGGGCACGCACGAGCATATCGAGCTGCCCCATGTTGAGTTCCGCGACCAGAACCTTCGCAAAACGCCCCAGCACGTCCTCCAGGTTCGCCGGAAACGGGTTTAGGTGACGCAAGTGCAGGTGCGAAACCTTCATCCCGTTCTTTCGCGCGGCTCGGGTCGCCGCGTACAGCGCCCCGTAGGTTCCGCCCCAGCCCAACACCAGCAAATCGCCGGAGTCGTCACCGTAGGGTATTGCCGGCGGGATCTTTCTTGCGATGCGGGCCACTTTCTCGGCGCGCAGATTTGTCATGCTCTGGTGATTGGCGGGATCGTAGGAGACATTCCCCTCTCCGTCGGTGTGCTCGAGACCGCCGATGCGGTGCTCCAGCCCTGGGGTTCCCGGCCGTACCCAAGGCCGGGCAAGCGTGTCCGGATCGCGGACGAACGGGTGGAAGCCCTCCGGATCGGTCCGGAACCTCACCGGAGTTTCCGGAATATCGGCCGCGCTCGGCACTTTCCAGGGCTCAGATCCGTTCGCAATATACCCGTCGGAAAGCAGCACCACCGGCAGCATGTGTTCGGTCGCGATCCGCACCGCTTCCAAAGCGGTGTCGAAACAGTCAGCGGCGCTGCACGCGGCAACTACCGCGATCGGCGACTCTCCATTGCGGCCAAAGAGGGCTTGCAGCAAGTCGGCTTGCTCCGTTTTCGTGGGCAGGCCCGTGCTGGGACCCCCTCGCTGAACATCCACTACGACGATCGGCAGCTCTGTTGTGATCGCCAATCCCATGGCTTCGGCCTTGAGAGCCAGCCCCGGGCCACTTGTCATCGTTAGGCCGATGTGGCCTCCAAACGCAGCGCCAATCGCCGCGCACACGGCGGCCATTTCGTCCTCCGCCTGCACGGTGACGACACCTTGCGGCTTCAATCGCGCCAGCTCGGCCAGAATGTCCGAAGCCGGCGTGATGGGATAGGACGCCACGAACAACGGCACGCCGGTCTTCACGGATGCGGCGTAGAACCCGAGCGCCAAGGCCTTGCTGCCCGTAATGCTGCGATAGAACCCGCGCTCCTGCGGGGCGGCGGGAACTTCGTATTGCGTTTGGAAAAGCTCGCTCGCCTGTGCGTAGGCGTAGCCGGCGTGAAGCGCCGTCAGGTTGGCCTCGACCACATCGGGGATTTTCGCAAACTGCTTCCGGATCCAGCGCTCGGTGGCGTCCATCGGCCGTGAGTAGAGCCAATACATGATGCCCAGCGCGTAGAAATTCTTGGAACGCTGCTTCGCCCGGTTCTGCAGGGGCGAGTCTTTCAGCCAGGATTTCCATTTTGGCCCTGGCACGGTCACAGGATACACCCCCGCTGCGCCGAATACCACGTCTTTTCGCGCTGAACCCTGCACATCACCTCCGCCGGTAGGCGCCAGGGCTCGTCCGTCCGCTCACAGACGTTGATTGAGCGGACTGAACGGCGCTCCGGCCGACACTGCTCCCTGCGAAACCTTTTTGGAGCCAAAAACTGTTGATCCTCGCCCGGGCAACGCTACCCACCCGGCACAGGCAGCGCCCAGATCCTATGCAGCATGTCACCGAACAGCCGCCGGTTCAGATGCCCCTCCGCCAGCAGCAACCAGTAGTAGCGAGCATGCTTGACCAGCCGACCGCCGGTCTTCATCAACCTGTGTTGCAAACTCGTTAGCGACCAGCTTTTGATTCGCTGCGGCAGCCCTAGCCGCCGCCACAGGTTGCCCAGGTTGTAGGCCAGCACGCTGAGTTGCAGCCGTACCTCGTTGGCTCGGAAGCGGTGACACGACAAGCGGGTCCAGTGCGTGGCCTGTTTGCCTTCTTTGATCCACTGCTCCGCCGTGCCGCGCTTGTTGTAGAACCGCACGACCGAGCGGCTCGGCAAGCTCATGCTCGTCACGACAAATCCGACGCGCGGGAATAGTTCGCCCTGGTGATGCTCGACCTTGGCGACAACTCGCCTTGCCTTCGACCAGCTCTCGGCCTGATAGCGAAAACTCTTGTAGCGCACTAGGGGCTTGGCGTTCGGCCTGCCCGGTGGCCGAAACAGGATGTCCTCGATCTCCAGCTCCAGGCTCTTGTTCGCCGGGATGCGAATCACGTAGTCCACGCCGCGCTCCTCCATCGCCTCGTAGATCTCGGGCTTGGCGAAGGCGGCGTCGGCGCGGAACGTCACCTGTTTGCCCTCCGCCTGTTGTCGTTCGATCTCCGGCAGTAGCAGCTCGTCCCAGTCCTCGGCGCTGTGCACGTTGCCGGGACGCAGCTTCGCGCCTAGGCAGTCGCCGTGCTGGTTGAACAGCAACAGCGGGTGATAGCAGAGGGACTCAAAATGGCCGTTGTAGGCACTGCCTTCCTGTTGGCCGTGGACGGGGCTCTCCGTGGAGTCCATGTCGAGCACCACGCGGTCTGAACCGTCGGGAGCTTCGGCTTGCGCGACCAGCTCCCGGTTCACTGCCATCAGCCCCAGCAAGTTCTCTTCGCTCGCCAGCATCTCCGTCTCGAAGCCATGCAGCGTCGAGGTCAAGGCTGCTCCGCGATCCCAGTTCCTCTTCGAGCCGATCAAGCGAAAGGTCGGATCGGCGGATACTCGAACGGCGTCATTGAGGTCCTCGTAGCCAGCGAGTCGGCTGTAGACCGACTGCCGCAGCAGATCGGCCAGCGCGAACTTCTTGTTCAAGCCTTGTCGCGAGTCGCTGAGATGCTCGTCGATCAGCTTCCCGAGTCCGAGTCGTTCATCCAGTTCGCGAACGAGAATCAGACCGCCATCCGAGGTGACTCGCGATCCTTGGAAATCGACTTTGAGAAATCCATTGAACGTGAGCTGAAACGGCTTGTTTTCTTTTTCACCCATCGGGTGTTGACCTCCATGGCATCCTTATCGGGCTCTAGCCCCTATCAATAAAGACGCTGAAGGTCGCTGGATGGTCTGAAGCTTATACATCAAATTGAAAATGCGGGTTAAGAGGTATGGCGGCTTGGGCCTCTTTCTCATGGGAATTGAACACGAAAGCGAACCCACGTCCGTCTTCACCTAAACGAAGATAGCTGTCACACCACTCCTCCCCCCGCTTGTAAGACGAAAAGGTAGCTCGTTCGGTATCATTACCGCCTACCGCTATGGAGCGGGCCACTGGCCAGTCCGGTAAGAAGATCGCCTGCCGCTGCATCAGGCTTCCATGTTTTCGGGCCCAATCATACCAGTGCCGAACACGCCTTCGCTCGTCCGGCGTGCGCCCAATGCCATAGACAATATGCGTGTTGGAAACGGCAAGCGCACTGAGCATCAGGTAGTCGGGATCGTCTTTCCCAGGCCGAAAATAAAGCTGGTCCAAGTAGCTTGGAACGAAATGGTAGAAGTGGCGGATGCGAGAGCGGTAGCGAATGTCATCACCTGTTTCACAAGCGTTCTCACTCAACGTGAACACACTGTCCACGTATCGCGCATCCCATATCCCCGCGTCCATGTTGGGCCGAGCCGCTTCCAAGTGGAAATCCGGTCCGAATTCTTTGCGCAGGGTTTGGAACAGTTGCCTGCGGGCGACGAAATATCCATAGCCGGCGTCGCCGGGCAAATGATCGTGTCCCTCCGCGTCACAGGGCAGCCCGGTGCGCGGGTACGGAGGGCCTTCATCGAGAGCGTAGCCTCCGTACCCGTCCCGCCGCACAAGCGCAACCAGCAGACGGGTGAACCACTCCATGAAGGGTCGATTGGCGGGGCAGTTGTATTCCACATCTTCGTGGCGCCCCCACCAAACCTCGTGTTTGGGACAGTAACGATGAAGCCCCTGCCACGGGCAAATCCCCTTGATCGGGGCCTAGGTGTGCATGCCAATGCGGTTCTGTTTCGCCCAAGCGAGCATTTCACGCTGTCGCGGCGAAGCAGGCGGCTCGGTCTGCTCCGGACCGACTGCGGGCATGTCGTACCCCAAGCCTCCCCACGGGATCGTCGTGTTCGAATAAAACTCCCCGAATTGCTCTTTCGCCAGCCGTAGGACCTTCTTGTCCTGCTCTACATCTTCCGGGCCGGCGCCTTTGCCGTAGCCTTTCTTGGAGAGTCCGCCCATCCAAGAGTTGTAGTTGATCGTGACGGCATGGGACCGCGGCTTCGTCAGCCGCAAAACCATCTCGAGCATCGCCTGGGACTCTCCCAAGTCGGGCGGCAGGGCCGAATTCCGGCAGCTGAGTATCCACTTGACTCAGGTGACCCCAAGATGTAGTGTAGGGCTTGGTGGAGGATTACCCGCGCGACCAACTCGAATTCGAGTCTCACTTTGCGAGCGAGGAGGCTTGCCGCGACTATCTGTTCGCCTTGCGCTGGCCAGAGGGTTTCCGCTGTCCAAGGTGTGGGCATGAGCGCGCTTGGCCGGTGCGCAAAGTGTGGTTCGAATGCGCTCGCTGCGGGCGGCAAACCTCCGTCACCGCCGGCACGATCTTTCAAGACACACGCAAGCCGCTGCGGCTGTGGTTCCGGGCGATGTGGACCATCACCACGCAGAAGAATGGGGCCAGCGCCCTGGGCCTACAGCGCGTTCTGGGACTGGGCAGTTACCAAACCGCCTGGCCTTGGATGCACAAGCTGAGGCGAGCGATGGTGCGCCCGGGGCGGGAGCGATTGACGGGCCTCGTCGAGGTCGATGAGACCTACTGGGGCGCTGAAGAAGAAGGGGTAATCGGCCGGCAGACCGAGCGTAAAGCGTTGATTGCAGTCGCCGCGGAAGAGAGAGGCACCGGGCTGGGGCGCATCCGCATGCAGCGCGTTCAGAACGCCTCGGCGGCCAGTTTGATGCCCTTCGTCGAGGAGTCGGTCGAGCCGGGCAGCGTGGTTGTTACCGACAACTGGTCGGGCTACGATCCGCTCAAGAAGAAGGACTACCAGCGTCGTATCATCTCGATTAACAACCGCCGCGAGCAGGCCTCGCAGCTACTGCCGAGGGTGCACTTGGCGATCTCGCTACTCAAGCGCTGGATGCTGGGCACGCATCAGGGGGCGGTCAGCCACGAGCATCTGGACTACTATCTCGACGAGTTCGTGTTCCGCTTCAATCGGCGCAGATCACGCAGTCGGGGCAAGCTCTTCTACCGCCTTGTGCAGCAGGCCATGGCGGTGGAGCCGACGCCGTACCGCTCGATCGTCGCCGATTGGGACGCTAAGACGCTGTGAGCCCAACTACAAGATGTTGGGGTCACCTGAGTCAAGTGGATACCCTGCTTCCGGCATTCATCGAAATATTCGGGAACCTGTGGTGCCAGCTTCCCCGTGCGCCGGTAGACACCCCAGAAGGCGGGCTCGGCCGTGTACGCCTCGCTGCCCCGGTAGCGATAGTTCACCGGGTAGTCAAGCTGAATCGAGCCGTCCGGATCAGCAACGTCCACTTCCAGGGGCACTTGCACACCGAAGAAGAAGCCTCCCTTCGCACGGCGTACAAAATTGGTGACGCTACGGCCGTGGTGGAAGGGCAACAGCTCCCGCGGACGCGAGGAAAAGCGAAACTGCTGAACCGAAACGCGCCGCAGTAAGTACGGCTCGACGAAGCCAGGCTCAAAACGAACGCTCTTCTGAAAAAAATGCTCGTTCGCCCCCAGGCTGTATTCGACAGTCACGCGTCCGGACTCGCAACGGTAGTGCAAGGTTCGCACGTCGCTAGGCCCGGCTGACCGGTTTTGTTTCGCAGTCCCCGGCGTGCAGTCACGAGCGTCGATGATGGTCGCCGGCTCGGCCCCAACGAGACTCGTGAGCCGCTGCTTTTCGGTGAGCTTGACTAGCTCCAAGCGGAATGAGGATTCCGGAACCAGATCAAGGCGTTCCTTGGTCCGCCGGTTGACGATTTCCCGGGGCTCATGCGTCTTGGCATCAAATCGGACTTCGAGCTTGCTGGAAGCCATGACGCCTGGGATCGGCGGGCTCTCCTCCGCTGCCGGCGCGCTAGCCGCAGCCAGCAGGAACATTGCCCCAAAGGTAAAGGTTCGTTTCACTCGCTATCTCCGAGCCATTCCCTCTGGACCGTGAGGAAATGCAATCTGCTGATCATCTTCGGGTCTTCGCAAAGAGATCTATTCCGGCCGGGGCGCCGCAGACGACCATCCAGATCACATTCTACGCCGACGTCCAGTTACGGCGCGCCACCATCCAGGAACAGTGGCGAGCGCGGTCAATCTCCGAGATTCCGGCTACATGGCCACGTGGACGAGCTGGTTCGACGCTACGCCGTCAGGGAGTCGACCCGCGGTGATCTTTCACCGGTCTCATTGTGACCACACCGCACATGCGATGCGCCACACACCTCGCTGATCTTGGGACGTGCCGTCGCACGCCTCGTAGAACATGCGAAAACCGGCGGCATGGCTGTCCGGATTCCAAACGACACACATCTCAGAACACTTGGCCGCGTCCCAGGCTCTCGACCCCGGCGAATGAACCGGTTCCAGGACCTTCTCCCAGCTCAAGCCATCCCGAGACACGGCCGTGAGGATGTCGGCTCGCTTCGAGTCGCGGTATCCCGCGTAGTACATGCGATAGGTGCGATCGGGCAGCCGAATGATTTCGGGCGCGAATGCCGTCAACTTGTCATGACGAGTGCCCGGGGCGACACGGATGCCGGTGTCCAACTCGAAGGCGAGACCGTCTTCGGACACGGCGCTGATGATCCCGCGGCCACTCTCATGGCAGTACAAACGACAACGTCCATCATCGAGGAAGACGCTGCGCGGGGCCGACACGTTGTGTCCGCTTCGCTTCAGCCGCTTGCCCGGCTCGACGGCCCAATCCAGCCCATCGTCGGACACGGCGCTACGGATGGAGTTTTGCTGCGACTGGGTTCCGTTGCAGCATTCGTAGTACATGCGGAGCCGCCCATTGCCCTCGAGCACGGGAACAACTTCGGACGACACGATGCGAAAGTCCCCGGCGCCGCCCTGCCGCGGTGAAAGGCGCACGCCGGGTTCGGGTTCCCAGGTCACGCCATCGGACGAAGTCGCGCTGAGGATTCGCGATGTGGCGTTGTCGTAATCATTCGCGCCGGCCGCGAACCCGGCACGAGGCAGGATCTGCGTGTAGTACATTCGATACGCACCGTCAGGCAATGCAACAACGCGTGGGGAGACGGCCCCGCATAATCCGCTGCGCGCCGCTTCTGCCGGCCACCGCGCATCAGGCAACGGATCGCTGTCGCTGTCGGGCGGAGCGTCGATGGCAATGGACTCGCTGGTCCAGTTCACGCCTGGATCAGTCGGAGCGGTGTGCACCAGCGGGGATGCTGTGGCGGATTGTGTCAGGTCGATCATGATTTCCAGGAAGCTGTCGTTCGCAATTCGTGGCTACGCTCACCAGAGCGCGGAGTGTTCGCACCGGACCGTCCGGCGACCGCAGCTACCGACTTGGCGGCGAGTCAACAAACTGGAACGCGAAGAGACTCGCCTGGCGCATTCGAAATCGGAGTCGAATCGGAATTGTAACGCCAACCGAGAAGCATCCATCATGAAACACTTCGTGAAAATCGCCTTGAGTCTGACAGCGTTTTGCCTCACCGAGGGCGCGGGAGCATACATTGCGGAGCCATGAGGACGGAAACAGGACGACACATTCCGTCTGGTCGGCAATCCGGGACAAGTGTCGCTCTCGCCGTGACGCCCTAACCGATTTCTGGAGCGTCTTTCAACTACGAAGTGCGGCTAAATCCTCCCTTGCCGTTAGTGCCGTATCGGGGCTGCCTCGGAGCACGAAGGTTGGAGAGAAGGCGAGGAAGCCGGGGCCGAGGCAGTTTCGATAGGGCGACTTGAAGGAAGCCGCTGGGCGGGGCGGGCGGCTATGGAGCTACGAACCACCTCAGGCGGTGCTTGGAGCCGCCGCAAGCATCGCGGGGATGACCGAGAAGCCGCTTCGAAGCGAGTGCGGAGATCAGATTGGCGGTCGGCGGGAGTTGAAACACTGCGACAAAAGGGGGTTTGCGCTTGGTTTTGGCGGCACAGACACACGGCCGCGTCGGCGTACGGTTGCACGTCCTTGCGCCAAAAAGTAGCTGCATTGGAAAGCGAGTTGGGCCGGCCCATGCGGGCTTGTGTAGTCTGCGCGAACGTTCGATGTGCGCTGTACTGGAAACCGCGAGTTGATCCAACGGATTCGCCGCCGCCTGCAAGTGCTTCTGGGAAAGGTGTAGGTAGACCGTCGTGGCCTCGATATCCACGTGCCCCATGAGCAGTTGAATGGTTCGCAGATCAGCGCCGGATTCGAGCAGGTGCGTGGCGTAACAATGCCGCAGCGTGTGAGGGGTAACACGCTTGTGGATCCCGGCGCGTTCGGTCGCCTCGCGGACCGCCATCCAGACGACCTTCGGCGTGATGGGCTTGTCAACGCGCCAGTTGTTGATCGTGCCGGGGAACAAATACGTTTTGGGCCGTATCCAGCGGTAATGCTCGCGCAGCGTCTCAAGAAGCTTCTGGCTCAGGGGCACTTCGCGATCCACGCCACCCTTGCCGCGTTCGACGCGCAGCATCATTCGTTGGCTGTCGATGTCGGCAACTTTGAGGCGGCATAGCTCGCTACGGCGCAATCCCGCCGAGTACAGCGTCATCAGCATCGCGCGGTGGAATAGCGTCCGCGCCGAGTCGATCAGGAGCGCCGCCTCGTCGGGACTCAGAATGGTCGGCAGGCGTTTGCGATGCTTCGGATAGGGTAGCTCCTGCTTCATGTCGCGCCGCCCGAGCACCTTGACGTAGAGGAACCGCAGCGCACTGACCTGCAGGACGACCGTGCCGACGGCGAGTTTCTTGTTCTCGAGCAGGTACGCCTGGTAGCGGCGCATATCGTCCGGACCGAGATGATCGAGCCTCTTTCGAGCGTATTCTCGAAACTGCTCGACGGATAGTAGATAGGTGCGAATGGTTGTTTCAGCGTAGTTGCGGCGTACGAGCTCTTCTCGCATCCGCTGGGTGAGTATCGTCACAGAGAAGCTCCTTCTCTGCGACCGACTGTACTCTTCCCTTGCCACCCACGCCGCAGGCGTCCGCCGCGCCCAGCGGCTTCGTTCAAGTCGGCCAGGGTTGATCCAGCCACCTGATCAAGGCGTGGCTGTAAGGATCTGGTCGCTTGTGGACACAGTGATACCTCACAAGCAGGGGTGCGACATCGTCGGACGACTCCCCGGTTCCTACGGTTAGCCCGCTATAGCGTCCACGGGTCAAGTGTCATAGAATTTTGAGAGCTGCTTGTCGGACCGAGCGCCTACGGGGAACAAATTATGTCGATCGAGCTTCAAGTCGTTGACGAAACCACATCCGGCTCAGAGACCTCCCGGATCAGCCTCGAAGTCGAATCCACCCAGCTAACGCTCCGAGACCTGATCCGCGAACGCGTCCGCCAAGAGGTCGCTGTCTACAACGAGAACCAACCCGAGATCTACTACGACCTAGTCCAACCCGAGAACTCCGAGAAGATGCTCAACGGCTACCGTGTGAAAACACGGAACCCGCTCGACTGGCAACGGCAGTTCGAAGCGGCTGTGCGAAGTTTTGAGCAGAACGGTATCTTCGTCCTCCTCGACGGCAAAGCCATCGGGTCACTTGATGACAGCATCGAACTTCAACCGGGAACGGAGGTCCGATTCCTCCGCCTTGTCCCCTTGATGGGCGGCTGAAGCATGAGTACGATCGACTTCACTGTTGCGGCGATCATCCAAGAGGCCTTCAATGACAGGGGTGCCTCTTCGGAGCCCCGGAACTTCTTCGAGTTGATCGAGTCATCATTCCGGCGGCTCAACGAACAAAACACCGAACTCGCGGCGCGTGCCCGGAATCTTTCTCCGGAACAGCAGGTGCAATTAGTTCTCGAAGTGGCTCGCAAAGGGGCCCAGCGTGAGGACGCCTCGTACGCCCTGCAGCCGCTGATCAGTTCGGTACTGCGACGCAAGTTGGCGTTCCCGGAATCCCAGATTCTCGATCTGCTTGCCTCCCTCCAGCAGTGGAGATTCGGCGGACCGTTGCTGCCCGTCCTAAGGATGGTTGGTCGGCATCCCATCACGCCGGACACCGCCGCGGCCCTTCGCCGGCTTCGCTCCCATTCCTGGCTCCGAAGCGGATACGCCGATGTCCGTGAAATCAACCAGCGCCTCGACCAAATGTTGGAGTTGGGTGTGGTCGACGACACTTTCGACCCAGCGGGCTCATGGAGCAAGCACGTCCAACAATGCCTTTGCGATAACCCGGCCAAGCAAGCCGTCACGCACTTGCTGGCTACAGGAAAGGATATCCGTGATTCTTCGGCCTCCAAGAAGTAGAGAGCCACAGCCCAACGTATCGTCGAGCAAGTCGGGCGTGACGAGTTCCGCTGCCTCGCGCTCGGTTGGCTCGCCGCAGGCCCCGACCCCACCGTGCGCGGCTTTCAGATCGAATCCACCGAGGCGGACTACCAGCGCGCTCTGCTTTGGTCGTTGACTGACTACTCAGACCGCGAAATCTGTGCCGCCGTCGCGAGGTTCGCCGAGCAGTGCCGCAAGAAGATTCCCGGCCTCGGTCCCGTCTCACAGAAAGCGGGCAATGCCTGCGTCAATGTCCTGGCGAACATGTCGGGCAGCGAGCCGTTAGGCCAACTTGTTCGTCTCGGTATGCGGATCAAGTATCAAACCGCACAGCGCCTCATCGCCCGCGCCATCGAGGAAGCCGCCGAACGCGCCGGTCTTTCACGCGAAGAGTTGGAGGAGATCACCGTTCCCGACTTTGCGCTGGATGGGTCAGGGATGTGTAGCGAACCCATTGGCGGTTATCAGGTGGAACTCCGCACATGCGACACCACCGTCCGTTTCCGGAATCCCGAAGGAAAGTCGGTGAAGTCGCTCCCGCGCGCGATCCGCGAAGAGCACTCGGAGGCCGTCAAGCGCATCCGACGCGCCGCCAAAGACAACGATAAAATGCTCACCGCGCAGCGCCTCCGCATCGAGCGACTGCTCATGACGGACCGCGCGATCGCGTTCGCGACTTGGCGCAAGCATTACCTCGAACACCCGCTCCTGCAGGACCTGACCCGGCGACTGATCTGGCAGTTTCGCTGGACCGGCGACGAGCGCACTGCCATCCCGAGCCAAAAGGGCCTCATCGAGTGGAACGGGCAGCCCGTCGATCCCCCGGCCGAATCACAGGTTCAGCTCTGGCACCCCATCGAATCCGACGTGCAGAGCACCTTCAGTTGGCGCTGTTGGCTCGAAGACAACCACGTCCAGCAACCCTTCAAGCAGGCCCATCGCGAAGTCTACGTCCTCACCGGCGCTGAACGTGAGACCGGACTTCACGAACCGCTTCGCCGCCCACATCCTGCGGCAGCACCAGTTTGCGGCTCTGGCGCGGGCGCGCGGCTGGCTATTCTCACTCATGGGCATGTGGGACTCTCATAACACGCCCTACCTCGATCTGCCACGAGCAGGCCTGCAAGTCGAATTCTATTTGGAAGCAGGCGGCATGGAGGACCACAGCGTCCACGGCATCTACCTCTACAGCATCAGCGATCAGGTGCGCTTCGTAGAGACCGAGAGTCACCAGCCGGCGCCACTCGTCGAGATTCCGCCCCGGCTGTTCAGCGAAGTGATGCGCGATGTCGATCTTCTTGTCAGCGTCACCAGCGTCGGCAGCGATCCCAATTGGACACCCGGACGCAACCAACAGCTCGACCACTACTGGGAGTCCTTCTCCTTCGGCGAGTTGTCCGTCTCGGTCCAGAGCCACCGCGAGACCATCGAACGCCTGCTTCCAAGACTGCCGATTCGCGACCGCTGCCACGTCGAAGACCGTTTTCTCGTCGTCTCCGGGCAGCGTGCAACCTACAAGATCCATCTCGGCAGCGGCAATGTGCTGATGGAACCCGGCAGCCGTTATCTCGGTATCGTCCGCGGTCCGTCGAAGGGAAAGACGCCCGGCCGCGTCTTCCTGCCCTTTGAGGGCGACAACACGCTATCGCTGATCCTCAGCAAAGCCTTCCTCCTTATCGACGACGCAACGATGAAAGACCCCACCATCCTTCAGCAGCTACCGAACTAACCACCGCCCTCTCACGTTCCAGCACAAGGCGTACCACTCCCTGAGACCAGGGCAGGGCGCCATGGGTGCCGTTTACATCCTCCCCGGTCCGCATCGGTTGATCCAGGGGTCTGGATCGCCTGGATGATCGACCCTGTTGGGCCCGCCGGTCAGCGACCTGACGCCGCTCGGTCGTCCTACGAAGCCATCCGATCTTGGCGCCGGAAGTTTGGACCGGATTACGCCCGAACTCTGCGGCGGCGACAAGGTTGTCTCGGTGACATCTGGCACGTGGGCGAGTTGTTCATCACCATCCGCGGCGAGCGACGTTATCTTTGGAGAGCCGTGGATCAGGACGGCGATGTCCTCGATCTCCTGGTCACGCGCCACCGAGACAAGAACGCTGCCGACGCTTCTTTCGCAAGGTCTTGAAAAACCAGGGCAGGCCACCTTTGCAACTAGTCACCGACAAGCTGCGAAGCTATCCGGCTGCGCACCGAGAGGTCTTCCCATCGGTCACACATCGAACTGGTCAATACGAAAACAACCGAGCTGAAGTCTCGCACCAGCACACCCGCGAGCAGGAACGTCAGATGCGTCGATTCAAATCAGCGGCACAGGTTCAACGATTTCTCTCGGTCCACGGCGCGATTCACAACCTGTCCAAGTTGCACGTCATCATCTCGAAGCGATCCATCATCGACTGCTCAGGGGCCGAGGCTTCTCTGACTGGAAGACGGCGACGTGTGCCTTCTGAAGGGGAGAAACCTCGGACGATCCTAAGGTCAAAACCGCCTTCGCGTCGTTAACTTGACAATGCCTACAGGTCTCTTGCGCAAGATTACTTACGACTTATGACCCAGTACCAAAGTTGGACCCAGAAAGTTACCTGCGGGCCATTTCGAATTGAGGTACGAAGAGTAACAATTAGAGCATGAACACTGCATTGCACTCCTGCGATGCCTGGCAAAGGACACTCTTGGCCAGGACATCGTCGAATACGCGATCTTTGTGGGGTTCATAGCGCTTGTAGCGGCCCTCTACCTGCCTGGCGCCGCTGACAGCGTTCGCACAGTGTTTTTGAATACGGAAACGGTACTAGCGGAGGCGACTCATAACAAAGGCAACTGCCGCAGCCCCAACCCCGGAAACAAAGGAGGACGAAGTCCTTGCGCCCCGTCCCAATAAGCGAATCTCTGCCCGTACAGCCCTCCGCGTTCCCCCTACCTATGCCGGTGGAGTCGGGAACTGGCACGGTGGCCCGTCAGGACGCTCGCCCAACGCCATACGACAATCTTGGCGGCACTTGTTCTTGACTTTTCAGCAGCCTTCCGGGGGTGATCGATCAGAGCTACGATGGTGAGATCAGGTGACCCAAGACATCCCTGATCCCACGGAACGAAAGCTCTGTTCAACGAGCTGCAGCGTTACTGCTTCCTCCAAATTTAGCTCGGATGCTGCACGACCGACAAGCTTCTCGATGTCTGACTCGGAATTGGCTTCGCTGAGGCTGGCGACGACATTCACGGGGCAAAGGGCTCCTCCCTCTCTCTCATGTGTCCCATGGTGAGCGCCGATAGCCCTAGACAGGACCGCTGGAACCTTCCACTGATCGCACATCCATGTAGCGACAAGAGCGTGATCCCAGTCGTATTTTTTCCGTTCCAGCAGGGCCAAGTCCTCACCGCCACGATGCCAATCTTCGAGGAGGTCACCGTAAGAGTTATCTCGATGGTGCGCCAACACCGGTATAGCCATATCCTGCAACAACGCAGCCGTAAAACATTGCGACTGAATGGCCGGCTCAACCCGCTCCGCCAGTGCCTGGGCGAGAGCAGCACGCCGCGATGCCGTCATCCAGAAGCGTTTAGGGTCAAAGCCTCTTGCCGGCTTGCTCGGCAAGCCGCGACCGACAGCGCTGGCTATCAGGAGCGACTCAAGCTCGTTGCGCCCAAGGAGACTCACCGCCTGCTGAACGCTCTCGACTGTGCGCTGGATGGCGTAGGCTGCCGAGTTGACCGTTTGTAATAGCCGAACGGAAGTAGCTGGGTCAGAGGCCACGACCGCCGCAATCTGAGCGGCCGTGGAATCGTCGTCTCGAATGAGTTCCAACGCCTGGGCTGTGACAGTCGGGAAAGATGGTAGTTCATGATTGCCAGCGACAGCCTTATTGAGTCCCGCATAATATCACGTCACTCGAAGCAAAGAGAAGACTGTTTCCAGAAGGCCGTGATCAAACGCGGTTTGCGGTGCATGCGGCGGAGTGCCTTGCGGGCCCGCTCGTTCAGCTCGCCGTAGTCCTTCGGACAGACGTTCGGCAACTCGTGCTGCTTCCAGTAAGCCCAGATGTATTCCACCGGATTCAACTCCGGCGCATAGGGTGGCAAGTACTCGGTTGCGATGTGGCCTTCGGAGAGTTGGATGAACTCTTGCACCAGGCGGCTACGGTGCGCCGGCAGCCGGTCCCAGACGATCAGCAGCGGCCGATCGATATGACGTACCAACGCCTTGAGAAAGTCGATCACTTGCTCTTTGCCGATCGCACCGGGATAGAGCCGAAAGTAGAAGTTACGCAGCGTCAGCCCCGCCGAGACGGAAAGCTTCTCCCAATTGAAGTTAAACTGCAGCACCGGTGTTTGGCCGCGTGGCGCCCAGGTGCGGCAGCGATGCGGCTTCTGACTCAATCCGCTTTCGTCGATGAAGACGAGCGTACGGCCTTCGTTTTGGGCTTTTTTTTAATGCGCGTCCAGGTCTTGCGCTTCCAGGTGCGGATCTGCTCTTCGTTGCGCTCGCGCGCCTTTCCGACCGGGCGTTGCGGGCTCCAGTCGAGCGCTCGCAGGATCTTCCAGACGTGGCCTTCGTGGTAGTCGACCCCGAACTCGTCTCCGATCAGCCGAGCCACCCGCGGACAGCTCCACAGGGGCGTGGGGAAGCCGTGGGCTTGCGGGCCTTCCAGCAACAGCGACGTCAGGCGTTCGCGTTGTGCGGCATCGAGGAGCGGCTTGCGTCCGGCGCGCCCGGCCTGGCGGAGTCCGGCCGCACCCTGCTCGCGGTATTGCCGCCGCCACGCACTGACGGTTTGGCGAGCGACTTTCAGCCGTCTTGCCGTCTCGGACTGATTGTGGCCTTGGTCGAGCAGCCGCATCGCTTCGAAACGGCGCTTCTCCAGGGCCTTGAAACCCCGCTTCACACCTTTGGGGTTGCCCATACATATATAGATGCTCCAAACTATCAAAAAGTGTCATAATAATTTGCGGGATTCAATAAGCCCGCATTTTCAATTTGATGTTTGACATCCCGACCTTCCAGCGGCCTGGAGCGTCTTTATTCATAGGGGCTAGAACCCGATGAGGACGCCATGGAGGCCAACACCCAATGGGTGAAAAACAAACCAAGCCATTCCAGCTAAGTTTCAATGGACTTCTCAAAGTCGATTTCCAGGGATCGCACGTCACTTCCGACGGTGGCCTGATTTTGGTTCGCGAACTGGACGAACGGCTCGGTCTCGGAGAACTGATTGACGAGCATCTCAGCGACTCCCGGCAAGGCACAAACAAGCAGTTCACGCTCGCTGATCTGTTGCGGCAGTCGGTTTACAGCCGACTCGCCGGCTACGAGGACCTCAACGACGCCGAGCGGGTTTCGATCGATCCGACGTTTCGGCTGATCGGTTCGCAGAAGATCTGGGATCGCGGTGCGGCCTTGACCTCGACGCTGCACGGCTTCGAGACGGAGATGCTGGCGAGCGAAGAGAACCTGCTGGGGCTGATGGCGCTGAACCGAGAGCTGGTCGGGCAAGCGGAAGCGTTCGACGACGCCGAGCGGGTCGTTCTGGACCTGGACTCCACCGAGAGTCCGGTCCATGGCCAACAGGAAGGCAGTGCCTACAACGGACACTTCGAGTCGGTCTGCTACCACCCGTTGCTTTTGTTCAACGGTCATGGTGATTGCCTCGCTGCCAAGCTGCGTCCAGGCAACGTGCACAGCGCCGAGGACTGGGATGAGCTCTTGTTGCCGGAGATCGAGCGCCAACAGGCTGCGGGCAAGCAGGTCGCCTTCCGGGGCGATGCGGCCTTTGCGAAGCCGGAAGTTTATGAGGCTTCGGAGGAACGCGGAGTACAGTACGCCATTCGCATTCCGGCCAACAAGAGCTTGGAGCTGGAGATCGAAGACATCCTGTTTCGCCCGCCGGGAAGGCCTTCCCGCAAGCCCTTGGTGCGCTACAAGAGTTTTCGCTATCAGGCGGAGAGTTGGTCGCAGGCGAGGCGGATCGTCGCTAAGGTCGAGCATCACCAGGGCGAGCTGTTCCCGCGCGTCGGATTCATCGTGACGAGCATGAGCTTGCCGAGCCGCTCGGTGGTGCGCTTCTACAACAAGCGCGGCACGGCGGAACAGTGGATCAAGGAAGGCAAGCAGGCGACGCACTGGACGCGATTGTCGTGCCATCGATTTCGGGCCAACGAAGTGCGGTTGCAACTGAGCGTGCTGGCCTACAACCTGGGCAATCTTTGGCGGCGGCTGGGGCTTCCGCAGCGAATCAAGAGTTGGTCGCTGACGAGCTTGCAACACAGGTTGATGAAGACCGGCGGTCGGCTGGTCAAGCACGCGCGGTATTACTGGCTCTTATTGGCGGAGGGACATCTGAACCGGCGGCTGTTCGGCGACATGCTGCACAAGATCTGGGCGCTGCCGCTGCCGAGTGGGTAGCATTGCCGGAGTGAGGATCAACAGCTTTTGGCTCCAAAAGGTTTCGCAAGGAGCAGTGTCGGCCGGAGCGCCGTTCAAGCCGCTCAATCAACGACTGTGAGCGGTCGAACCAGCTCTGGCGACTACCAGCAGAGGTGATGTGCAGGGTTCAGCGTGAAAGGACGTGCTGTTCGGAGCGGAGCGGGTGTATACTGTGGCCGTGCCAGGGCCAAAATGGAAATCCTGGTTAAGACTAGCGTGAGGGTCACCACGGACCCAGCTCGGTAGTTTCATGAAACACCTTGCTAGTCAGCTCGACGTGCCATTTTGTTCGCAAAGATGCTTAGCAGGCCCCCCAGCATTACGTACCCGAGAAAAACTTCAGCGATTGCCACCAGCTGGCCGGGAGCCGATACAGGAAGTACATCACCGTAACCCAGCGTCGTGAAAGTCACAACACTGTAGTAGACCGAAGAGAGGGCAGTAGGATGGTTGCCCCAATCGACTTCTACGATCTCGAAAGCGGCCGCAAAGACTAGGATGATGAGTCCTATGCAACCGGCCCATCGACTGATGCTACGTCCGCAGTCCGATGTGGCCCACCAGATCCAATAGACGATCGAGTTGCCCCTGCTGTAGTTGCGAAACTCGTGAAGGTAGTTCTGATCTGCAATGGTGCGGCGTGCCAAGTACCCTCCGCGGAAGTCCGCGTCTCGCACGTCGGCGCCAATCCAATCAGCTTCCACATAGCCGCCGATGGCGCTCAGCCGTGAGCACCGCAGATCACACTCTCCGAACCGCGCCCGGGCCACGCTGGCATTGGTAAGGTCTGCCCCTCGGAGGTCCGCACGGCAAAGGTCAGCGTCCGTCAAGTCAACGTCACAAAGCCTCGCTTCCTGCAGGCAGACTGCCCGAAGGTCGGCATGATCCAGGGTGGAGCGCGATAGGGTTGCCCCTTTCAGATTGCTGCCAAAGAGGATTGCCCGACTGAAGTTGACCCCCCCCCGAATTCGGCTCCTACCGCCTCACACTCTGATAGATCGGCTCCGGCAAGGTTGGCACCAAGAAACTGTGCATTGTGAAGAGTAGTTCCAGACAGGTTCGCACCTGCGAGGTTAGCTCCCAAGAGATCTGCGTTGGAAAGATCCGAGCCGCTTAGGTCCACTCCCGCCAGGTCTCGTCCCGAGAGCCGGGCGCCGCGTAAGTCTTGCCCCGATGGTACTGCCATTGTCGGGTGACAGGAGGGATCCGGCTCTCCCACTGACACATCCGGCCGGGAATCTATTGAAAGCTTGGTTTCAGGTTGACTGGGCAGCGTGTCCGAATCATGGCCCATTCCGACGTTACCTCGACTGACCTAGGATCCGAGTCCTCAAGCAACGGGATCTAGAAACTAAATCCAGGGCTGCCCCGGCCGTGACAAAACGCCACTCTCTTCCAGCCAGGTAGCGGAAGCCCTCTCCAGTAGAATCGGCTACAGGCCGCAGGGATTCTAGCCTATGTCCCTCACGAGCGGGCCGTCGACGCAAGCGAATCGGAGTCGAGCTTCGCAGCGGTTTCGCCCATTCTGCTTGGCTTGATAGAGGCGCTCGTCCGCCGCTTTGATCAACGCCTGGCCATCCGCTTGCGAGTTGACGCTCTCGAGAATCGCGCCGCCGATGCTGACGGTCACCCGCAGGGTCTTCCCCTCGAACTCCACCGCCGTTTCTTCGATCTTTTTTCGCACTCGTTCCGCCAGGGTTTTGACGGCAACCGGCTTGGCCGATGGCATCAGCACACAGAACTCCTCTCCCCCATAGCGCGCCGGCAACTCGGATTCACGGCAAACCGACTCCATCGCCTTCCCCACAGCCTTGAGGACTTCATCGCCGGCCAAGTGCCCGTGAGTATCATTGAATTGCTTAAAGCGATCGACGTCGATCAGCAGCAACCCGAGGACGCCTGGTACTCGACCGGTCATGCGGCGAACGAGGCATTGCGCCAGCGCCTCATCAAAGCTGGCGCGGTTGGCAATGCCCGTCAACTGATCGGTCTGCGCTTTCGTGCGCCACTGTTGATTGCTGGACTCCAGTTGGCTTGCTCTCTCTTCGGCCTGGTGCGCTTGGACGGCCACACTGAGGCTCGCGTGGAGCAGCCGGACCTGAGCTTGCTGCAGGATCGAGGTCATGTCGAGCGAGTCGCCGAGCTTGACGTCGAAGATTTCCGCGGTGTGCAGCACCTCCTTTTCGACCTCCAGCAGGAACTCGTCGAGTGCCTCGCCCTCGAGTCCGGCCGGGCCCGCCTTCACACGCAGGGCATCCAGAGCGGCGATTCTATCATCGCCGCAGACGAGTTCTTCGCATGCCGCCGCGAATCGCATGATGGGGGCGAGGCGGGCGACGCTTTCGTCAGACTCGTCCGGGTCCCGGCGGATGCTCGCGATGATCGCCCGCGTCAGGATGGGCATGCCCCAGCTCTCCAACAGGACAAGGCCGACTTCGTCGCTATCGCATCCAAGAATGCTGCGCTCCAAATCCGCGGAAGGCCATGACCCTTTCGCGGCCTCGATCACCTGGTCGTATTCGGTGCCGGCGCACTCGGCGAGGACAAGCTGGCCGATCCGCGAGAGCAGGCCCGCTAGGAAGGCTTCGTCGCTCAGGTAGCGCTGCCGACGAGCGGCGCGCGCGCGCGCTGAGGAAGCGCATACCAGGCTGCGCTTCCAATACTGGTCGTAGTCGAACCCGCCCTTTCGATGCCCGCCCAGGGCAGTGGCCAGCGAGAAGCTCAAGGACATCAGCCGAACCGTTTTCAGCCCGAGGATCATGCACGCCCGGTTTAGAGCCGTGACCTCTCTCCCAACTCCAAACAGCGCGGAGTTCGAGACTTTGAGAATCTTGACCGCCAGCGCGGGGTCGCGCGAGATGGTGGCGGCGAGGTCGTCGATCGTGACGTCTTCGTTCTCGGTCAGCCGGAGCAACTCGATGGCGACGCCGGGGGGGAGAGGGAAGGTTATCCGCGC
The DNA here is from genome assembly GCA_965261065.1 of Bryobacterales bacterium. Taxonomy (GTDB): domain Bacteria; phylum Acidobacteriota; class Terriglobia; order Bryobacterales; family UBA6623; genus JAKZVK01. Next base: position 4,751,931 of record OZ253444.1, read on the forward strand.
CCTTGAGAATGGCGGGAAGCTCAAGCGTAGTGGTCATGGGTTCTACGGGCCGACAGCCCACAGGAACCATATCGGCGGATTCTGCGGGGGGCCCGAATTAGCCAACTGTACAGGAGGCGGCTCCCGCCACGATCGCGCTCCTTTCGGCCGCAAGAAATGCCGGTCACTCGAAGCCCCCCCACGGATGACACGAATAGTTCCGCGACCGCGGGCAGGACTAAGTCTCACACGACAAAGGACTTAGGGTCTTCCTGTACGATACCCATTGATATATCTCGATCGCACTCGCTTACGCCCACTGAAGCGCGCCAGAACGTCGTCGGAGAGTCGCAAACCATCGTGGGACAGACTGTCCCTATCGTAAATTCAGTACGCGTTGAAAAGATTGAACTTAACAATGCCTCGATGGCGGAAGCACCACCCATTCGTTGCTTCGGGCCGCTAACTCTGGAACCTGAGCAGCTCCTTCAAGCCCGTGTCCATCTGGGCAGCTTCCTCTCCTCAGGGCCTTCCCCTTCAAGACAGTGCAGGCCGGCCCGGCACACCGCTTGAAGGAGTCGAAGCCCGTCTTCCTGTGAGCCTTTGTTGAAGTCCTCTCCTTCAAGGTCGACAGCATTCGTCACATGAGCGACCACTCCCACCGTACCCCGGCGAGCCTCGGCAAACGCGAAAAGGGAAGCCGCTTGCATCTCGACAGCTAGCACGCCGCCCCGCGCGTGTCGGTTGAGCTGCTGCTCCGTCTCGCGGTAGGGCGCATCGGTAGTCCAGACCTGACCTGGCCTGACCGGGAGGTCGAGTTGCTTGAGTTCCCGGACGAGGAATTCAACCGGTTCTGCGGGAGCATCAACGGTTGGCGCAGGCTTTAAGTAGTGGTACGAGGTGCCTTCATCGCGCACGGCGCTTGTCGCAACTACCAACGACGGAACGGCCAGGCTGGGTTGGACTCTGCCTGCCGTGGTGAGGCCGAGCACCACTCGCGCGCCCGACGCGAAGAGCTGTTCTGCAATCAAAACCGCGTACGAACCGCCGATCGTACGCGGGATCACGCCGCATCGGGTGCCATCCACTTCCAACTCAAACACGGTTGTGTGAAAGCAAGCCACGCCAGGCACGGAGCCACGAGCTTCTGCTCCAGCAGCCAGTCGGTCAAGTCGCCATCAAACTCGAGCACGCAGACGGCGGGAACGGGATTGGCCTTGAGCCCACGCTCCTCACGCACGGAGGCAATTAGGCTGTCGGGTGAAAACGCGCTCGGCTGGTGTAGGAAATGGTTTAGGAGCGGAATCCTTGACTTATGTGACATTAGGCTGTCGTGGTGTCCAAACACGCGAACCTGTTCTCTTGTTGGAAGTCTGGGCTCGCACGAGAGACGTTTGATCGGGTCGCCGCCGTGTCAACCAGCACTCCATGCAGCAGGTTCTGGATCCGTTCCGGTCCGTTCTCGTCGTCCTGGCGGGGTGCGTCAACCAGCTGCAACCGTAACACTTCTTCCTAGCTTCCATGCTCTTGGGTGCCGAGAAGCAACCGCCCCTGCCGAGGCCTCCGAGCTTTGGTCTCAACACATGGCGTTCTCGGCCTGCACAAGGCCCCTGATGTAGCCGTGCGTAAAGCTGGGCTCCGCGTCAGGGGCATTGTCAAGTTAACTCGTAGACGAAAGTCGCAGTCCCGTACAAGGTCTCCCAGCCACGACATCTATCGGAATGAGCCGATGGAATTTTTGGACGGCACGGGAAGCCACTCCCGTGCCCCGAGACCGGCATCTGGCCAAGCCGAGTCGCCATTCCTTGCCCGCCGAACCCGGCCTTGCAGCCCAGGATTCCTGTTATCTCCGGCGAGATGACATTCGCCGCTTCGCTCGCCAGCCGACGAGCCAGATCGGGCTGCGGCGCAGCGATACCTCGGAGTTCCGCAACCAACCCCTCGATCTGGCCCTGATCGAGTTGGCGTAGCCGTTTCTTCGCCCAGCGCCGCCGGCCTGGCTCGTCGTCGGGCCACAGCGGCGCCGCCAACTCCCACAGATGCTGGCGGGCATGGTAGAGGTCGACGATCTCGATGGCGCCGGCGAAGTATGGATGGGAGAGGTTCCAGATTCAGGCGGCTCCGTCGCCGATCACCACCTTGTTGTTCGCCCGCCCCCAGCCGCGCTCCCAGGCCTGCTGCCAGAGGCGCCGCCTAGACTGCTCGGCGCCCTCGATCGCTCCCGCTATAGCTCGTCGACGCTTCCTCACGCACCGGCCGTCCGTCTTGCTCGCACTCCGGTTGCGTGAACATACAGCCGAGCTTGACCTCCCGCGTGCGGGCGCGCTCGCTGTCGTTCTTGCCGGCTCGTCCCGCGGTCTTGGCCGCCACCATCGGCACCCCGGTGCCGTCCATCTCGATGTAGAGAACGGGAATGTCGGCGCCGGCCCCCTGGAGCAGCGGCAGTTGCACCGCCCGTTGGATCTGTTGTTGTTCGCGGGCGGCGAGGTCGACCCCGATCGCCTCGGCCCCGCGCTCGACGGCTTTGGCGGTGACGTCCAGACCGGCTAACGGCTGCAGTTGCGCGCGCCTGCTTTCGAACGACGACTCGCTGCCCACCGGCGCGATCCTGCGGCGCACCCCGGGGGAGTAGTGCGTATTTTCGACGTCGAGTTCGCGGTCGAAGGGGAGCTGTCCCTGGTGGCAAGCCGGGCAGAGGTAATAGGACCGTTCGATCTCGACCGCGCCGAGCACGGTCAGCAGGATCTTGGGCGCGGCCTCCACGGGCGCCGTGAGCAGTTGCTCGAGCAACGTCGCGCCGGCGTGGTGCAGCGCGGCTCGGGTGGCCGTCTCCAGCGCTTCGAGGTCCCAGCGCTGATGCTTGCGCCGGGCGGCGAAGATCACCCTCAGTAACTGTTCTACTTCTTGGACAACTTCTTGTTGGATCGCCGCGGCCGTTTTTTTTCCCGCGGCGTGAGGGACGCCGCTGGTTCCTGCTCTTGCCCGACGGGACGCAAGCGGCAGATCTTCTCGTTGACTTCGACAAAGCTACGGCAGAGTTCCCGGAACTTGTGGTGTGCGGCGACTTCGCGCTGGGCTTTGTGCAAGGCGGCGGGCGAGGAGAAGGATTCCGAGACGTATTTGCCGTTGACATAGCGTGTCAAGCGGTAGTTAGGGCCATGAGGCGGGCTGTCAGGCTGGGCGCAACGGCAGCCGGGTTTGCCACAACGTCGAGTGAGGGTGGTGATGGAGCCGCGGCGCTGATCGCCGAGTTGGGAGATCTGTTGCAGCAGCTGCGCTTTTTGCTTTTCCAGAGCGGGCAGAGTGTCGGGCATGGGGACATCTCTTTCTGAACCTTGTACAATGTTCAGAAACAGTATACCCCCAAACCTCTCGATCAACAAGCACCTTCATGTCGCGCCCCCCAAGATCTTTGAGCGCTTGACAAAGTGCAACCAAGGGGCGTACACGGGAAGAGTTCTCAGGTCTGTAGATTTGGGCAAGGGCCCCCATTCCTCATGGGTGCCATAGCCCAGAGGAGCATATAGCCCCAACAGTCGATTCTGTTCGACACTTCGCCGGACGGCAATGGAAAGGGGCTAACACTGGGGCACCAGAGCAAGTGTGAGCTGACGGAGCAAGTTCTCCTAGTGGTCCAGCTCAGAACCAGAAGGTAGCTTTCAACGGCCCCTGCGCCCTCTCTCTTCGCGGCCGTCTCGCAGGAAAGCCGCCGTTTACGGCTTCAACGAGGTGTCGCGGTGCGACACCTTTGCCTCAGTACGATCCCTCTAACGTTAGTTTGTCTGCTTGCCTCAGCGCAAGTTCCGACCCCTGCTGACAAGGGCCAACTTTCGCGAGAGCAAGCCCAGAAGGCTGCTGAAAAGCAGGCGGCTTCCGGTTTCGACATACGGCAGCGACAGCGGGCGCACACCTCGCAGGCCGAGCAGGGATTGAAGGCCCAGGACCGGGCACTGGTTCGACAACGGAAAGCGAAGCTGTAAGCCTACCGGGCGTCGGTTACGGCTGAAGGCGTGGCCCAATCCTTAACACAGGCTGATATTGTTCAGCAAAGCTCGCCCCGCGGGCGTGTCGGGAACCGCGCAGTACAGCCCGCGCGGCCATCAGCAACCAGAGGTCGAGCATGGAACCTCCGATTAAGCATCAATTCGTTCGGGTTGCCGAAGTCGCTGTCCAATGCGGTCGAACCTCTCAGGGCCCCCGCGACGGACAATCCGGTCGAGGTCGCCAAGGGTTTTCTTCGAACCCGCGAGGACCTGTTCAGGTTGAGTGACGGAGACCTCGAAGGCCCGAGGCTGGTCAGCAAAGACGCCTCTTCTAGTGGCCTCGTATTCCTCCATTTCACTCAATCGGTAGGCGGCATCGATGTCTACCAAGGCTACGTAAAGGTCACTCTGAACAAGGCGGGCCAGGTGATCCAAGCAGGTGTGGGAGACATCATTCCACGACTCCAGTTGACCGCCAAACCAGAACTGTCTCCGCGGGACGCGGTGCAGACAGCCTTCAGGCTGTTAGGTGCCACGTTCGTGCGACCGAGAACCCCTCCAGGTCCAGCAGTATTCTCAACAACTTAGCTTCGGGTGTTTCGGCCAGGCCAGCACCATCTCCACACGATTGTCCTCACGCAACTTAATTCCGTACTGCTTTTGCGGCTCGCGGACCGCCTCTCAGCACTGTTGGCTCCCCGCCTCGTTGGTCCTTCGGTCCGGGTTCATTGTCGTCCTGTAAGGTGCCCCGCGAACCACCTGGCTGTCGCCGTGACCGTCACCGAATCACCCCGCGACCGAGCGAGCCCTGTCTACCGCCTGGTGTGAGCTCGTCTGGGAGCCAGCAGAGTGGGCCCTGCTCACCGTGCTGACCCGGAGCCGGAGCGAAGCCCTACCGCGTGCGTTGATCCCGTGGCAAACTCTGTAGGCGGTTCGCCCCTTTGTCTCACAGCAAGCCCCCAGCCCCATCCCGGGCAGACCCCAGCTCGACCTCGCCGCCGGATTTCCTAAGTTTTCAGGCTTATCAGAATCCAGTCTGTGTCGCCATCCGCCGCCGGCGATGTGCCGACCCTACTGGGGACCATTAAGCCTGCTGGCCCCGGTGATCAGACCCGCACCCAACGCATCGCCTTGGCCTCAAACCGCGGCAGTTCCCCTCGCTCGACGCAACTCACCGAAAACCGCAATCCGAAAGCCCTGTAAAGCCCGTCCGCCAGCCGCTTTGTGAGCCTCTCCGTGTTGTCTTCCTTGGCCGAAGGCTCGATCAAAAGACTTATCTCAGCCATTCCCCGTTCCACCTTGATCTCCACCCGGAATTCGCCGACGCCCCCATCCGAACGCAGAACCTCTTCCACCGCACTGGGATAAAGATTCGTCCCTCGCACGCATACCATGTCGTCGAGGCGGCTCAAAATTCCGCCCTCGAGTGCCAGTTCCTCGCTGCCGCATTCACAAGCGGTCGCTTCAGCCCGCCGCACGATATCCCGCGTCCGATAACGAATCACCGGCGACCCGGTGCGCCCCAGATTCGTCAGCACCAGCTCCCCGGTCCCCGCCGGACCCACCGCCTTCAAGGTCGCTGCGTCAATGACTTCAGGGAAGTAAGCCTGTTCCATCACATGCAGCACGCCCGGGCGTCGCGGACACGCGTACGACACCGGACCCACCTCCGTCATGCCGTGGTGATCGTAGATCCGCGCGCCGGGCCACAGCTTCTCGATCAGCTCGCGGGTCGCCGGAACGCTCCCGCCCGGCTCACCCGCAACGATGATCGCCCGCACTCTTCCGGCTGACAGGTCGATGTTCTCCTCGACCGCTGTCTCACCCATCCGAATCGCATACGTCGGTGTCGCGCACACCACCGTCGCCTCATTCTCGAGAATCATCCGCAGCCGCCCGGCCGTCCGGACGCCACCGCTCGGGATCGCGAGCCGCCCGGCTCGCGTCGCTGCTTCGAACGCCGTCCAAAAGCCAAGGAACGGCCCGAAAGAAAACGGGAAGAACAACCGGTCTTCGTCGCCCACACCCGCCGCCTCGAAGATGCGGTCCCAACAGTCCAGCATCCACGACCAACTCTCCGGCGTATCAAGCCAGCGAATCGGCGTCGAGGCGCTCCCACTCGTCTGATGAAAACGGGAGTAGTTCGTCAGCGGATACGTCAGGTTCGACCCATATGGCGGATTCTGATGCTGATCGTCAACCAACTCCTGCTTCAACGTGAACGGGACGCGCGCCACGAAATCATCGAGCCCGTCCAACTCCGTACTCACCCCGGCCGCGCCCAGCTTCGCCGAGTAAAACCGGTTGCCTGCGAGTGTCGCCTTGAGAAGTGTTCGCAGTTTATCGAGTTGGACCGACGCAAGCGCCTCACGGTTAAGAGAGCTCATCTCTTATGAAACGCTCACTTCGGAGGTCACTATAGGCTCCCTGCCGGTCTCAACCAGGGGCCCACCGTGCGGCAACGCCTCGGGAACGTCAGCAAACTCCGCCACCGCTCTAAACAACGGCTCAAAATCGCGCGAAAGATTGCCAATCAAGCAATCCGTCAAGTCAGGCCCTAGCTCCGGGTGTTCTTTCAGCAGCTTCGCAAAACTGAAATCCCGATCGTAGAACGCATACACGAGCCGCCGCATTGCCTCGATCCCGCTGCGCATTTCCTCGCTGTACACCGTGAACCGCGACGCTGAAACATCTCTCGCCGTCAGCGCCTCGTCCACCGCTTGCCCTGCTAACTCGCCGCTACGCAGCGCAAAAAAAAGCCCCGAAGAAAACACCGGATCCAAGAACCCAAACGCATCCCCGGCCAGAACCAAGCCGTCCGCCGCGCAGTATCGCGAGCGATACGAGAACTCTCCCGTCACCCGAAAGGGCTCGGTGCGTTCACCGGGCGCCAGGTGCCCTCGAACCCAGGCGTTTTCGCCAAGCTCGCGAAGAAATATCCCCTCCAGATCGCGCGTGCCTCGATACAGATAATCCTTTTCCGCCACGATCCCCACGCTCACCGAGTCTCGCGGCAGCGGGATATACCAGAACCAACCCCGCTCCGGCACCGACGCTATCGTCGTTGCGCCTGCGTCCAATCCCGGGTCCCGTACCGCGCCCGTATAGTAGGTCCAAATCGCAATCTTGTTCAGCTTCGCATCGCGGATCCGCCAGCCGTTGCGCAGCATCGACAGCGAATCGCGGCCCGTCGCATCAATCGTCATCGGCGCGCGGAACTCCAGCTTCCGGCCGTCCTTCGTTACTGCCTCCACGCCCACCGTCACCCCGCCGTCTTGAATGGTGTTGGTGACAGTGGTTTCTTCCCGTACCTCCGCCCCCTTCTCCCGCGCGTTTTCCATCAGCATCTGGTCGAACTCACTCCGTAGGACCTGCCAGGTGCAGGACGCTTCATGCTTCATGTGGTCAGAGAAATAGAACGGCTGCGATTGTTGCCCGCTCCGACTCACGAACTGTACGCTGTACTTGCTCGGGAAGTGCGACTTCTTCAACCGCTCGATCACCCCGATGCGCTGCAGCGAAAAGTACGTGTAGGGAATCAGCGACTCGCCGATGTGATAGCGCGGAAACTTTTCGCGCTCCAGCACCAGCGTCCGCCGGCCTTTCATCGCCAGCACCGCCGCCGCCGCCGAGCCCGCCGGACCGGCTCCAATGACGATCGCGTCGTAGTGGGTATTCACAGCTCTCTCGATCGCCTACGCAGCGTTGGCGACTCGATGTTCAGGAAGGAAAAACTGGTGCAACCCCTCATCCACGCGCAGCAGCCCATCGCGCGTCAACCGCACGTTCTCGGCGTCCGTCGTCAGGAACCCGTCGCCCGCCAACTCCTCGAATTGGCACGCAAAGCGCTCCTGCAACGCCACGCCGTACTTGTCCTCGAAGTACCGTGTGTTCACTCGCCCCTTTTTCATCTGTAGGATGAACTCACGGATCATCCGCTCTTCAGCGGTCGTCTTCAGTGCGCGATAAATCGGCAGCTCGCCCTTTTCGAGCGCGGCCTCGTACTCCTCGATCCGGCTCTGGTTCTGGAAATGAACACCCTGGAGGTGGGAAAACGACGCCACACCGAGCGCCAACAAGTCCGCGCCGGCCCACAACAAGTCGCGGTACAAGAACGTGGCGGTCTTCGGGTCTTTGACGGCCGTATAGCCGCTGGTCAACGTATACCCGGCCTTCTCGAATTCCGAGAACGCGTACTTCGCCCAAGCCCGTTTCACCGGCCAATCCGCCACCGGTGCAGACTCTTGCCCGTGCGCCCGCATTTCCTTTGAGATGACGGTGTTCGGCGGCAACTCCATCTGGTAGACGGTCACACTGTCGGGGTCCAGCGCAATCGTCTTGCTCACGCACGCTCGCCAGTTTTCGTCCGTCTCGCCAACCATGCCCGCGATCAAGTCGATGTTGATCTGCGGGAAGCCAACCTCGCGGGCCAGTTGGTAAACCTTGTCGATGTCCGCCGCGTTGTGGGCGCGTCCGTTCAACTCGAGGATCGTGTCGGCGAAGTTCTCGACGCCCAGGCTCAGGCGCGTGACGCCGATCTCTCGCAGGATATCGAGCTTGGATTTCGAAACTGTCCCCGGCTCGCACTCGAATGTGATCTCCTCCGCCTCGTCCCAGGGAAACAAAGGCCGGATCCCGTCGACGAGACGCCGCAACTGCTGCGTTGAAATGTACGACGGGGTGCCGCCGCCGAAGTAGACGAACTTGGGCTTCCGGCCGGCGGCGGCGGCCTTGCGAGCGTAGAGCGTCAGCTCGTCGATCAGCCCGTCGATATAGCGGTTGATCTCGGCCGAGTCCTTGTCAGTATATACCTTGAAGTAGCAGAACCGGCAGCGCTTCCGGCAGAACGGGATATGAAAGTACAGACCGAGCGGCACCTTGTCCATCGGCGGGCGGTCCAGCGCCGCGACCGCCTCCCCCACTTGCCCAGGGGTCCAAAACGAGTAGGGAGGGTAATTGGAAACGAAGTAGCTCCCAACAGCCGTCTTCTCGCTCGCGCCCGCCGTAGCCTGGGTCATGTGATGCCCTTTCTCTCCAACACTTGACTTTCATTCTAGACCCTGACCGCCGCCACCGCCGTCACGTGACGTGGCGCAGCGCCTGAACTGCCTCCCGTCGGGCAGACCGTATGAGTCTCACGACCGGGACTCGGTCGACCGCCAGCCTCATTGAATCACGACCGTCACGACGTTGGCGACGACGCCGTCCACATCGATGACAATCTCCACTTCGCCGCGCCCGATTAGATCTCGTGAAATCGGACCGAGGTTAAACTGATCGAGCCTAAGTCCGCTTGCCCGACCAGCTCTCGGTTCAGCGCCATCAGCCCCAGCAGGTTCTCTTCGCTCGCCAGCATCTCCGTCTCGAAGCCGTGCAGCGTCGAGGTCAAGGCCGCACCGCGATCCCAGATCTTCTGCGAACCGATCAGCCGAAACGTCGGATCGATCGAAACCCGCTCGGCGTCGTTGAGGTCCTCGTAGCCGGCGAGTCGGCTGTAAACCGACTGCCGCAACAGATCAGCGAGCGTGAACTGCTTGTTTGTGCCTTGCCGGGAGTCGCTGAGATGCTCGTCAATCAGTTCTCCGAGACCGAGCCGTTCGTCCAGTTCGCGAACCAAAATCAGGCCACCGTCGGAAGTGACGTGCGATCCCTGGAAATCGACTTTGAGAAGTCCATTGAAACTTAGCTGGAATGGCTTGGTTTGTTTTTCACCCATTGGGTGTTGGCCTCCATGGCGTTCTCATCGGGCTCTAGCCCCTATGAATAAAGACGCTCAAGACCGCTGGAAGGTCGGGATGTCAAACATCAAATTGAAAATGCGGGCTAAGAAGAAGCCCTGGTCTCCCGCAAACAGAACGGGGATCTCTCGTCCGTCGATCGTCGCCCGTACTGCGGAGAGATCCGAGCGGCCCCGGACACCCGTGGCGAACAACACCAGAAACACCTCGCTCCCTCGATCCAGGCGGTGGCGCTCAGAGTGGTAAACAACGAGGTCGCCACAACGAGCGAGGGGTCATCGAGCGCGAGGACGGTCGCCGCCAGGCGGTCGCAGTAGTCGCCGTCCGGCTGTGTGATACAGGCATCGAACGCCGGATCACGCTCGACCGCGTTACCCTGCTCGTCTCGAACCCCCTGGGTCACCACGAGCAGGTAACGCCGATGCTGCAGGGGCAAAGCGGCATCGCTGGCACGGCTGCAACCCTCCACCTTCGCTCAGTCGTCACGCTCGCAGATCCGTCGGCGTTGGCGCATGAGTCGACCCTGGTGTGTGGGCGGACGCACCGACACCTGCGCCGCACGCCAATGGCAACTCATGGTCATCAAGTCACGTACAGAACGATTGAATTTTGGGACAATACGGGGTTGGGAGAGTCCTCTGCATTCTGAAAACGCGCTGACAATGGCTGCCCCACTCCGCGTTCCTTGGAAGATCGTAGCTCTATTGTCGACGAGCCTCTCTGCGTTTCCTCAAGTAAATCCGGACATCGCCGGAGTCGCGCACACGGTGCTGGCGGAACACTGCCTGTCCTGCCACGGCTCGGCGAAAACATCAGGACTGGATCTTCGAAGCCGCGAGGCGTTGCTGCGCGGTGGTGTCCGCGGGCCGGCTGTGACTTCCGGCCAGATTGAGTCAAGCTTGCTCTACCAAGCGGCGGCTCACTTGGGAGATCTAAAGATGCCGCCGGGGAGCGCCGATCCGCTGCCTGTCGATCAGCTCGGCATCCTTCGACGCTGGCTTGACGCGGGCTTTCCGTACCCAACCCCGGATGGGCAGCCCGGATCGAGTGCGGACGAAAAATGGTGGTCCTTCAAACCTCCCCGACGCCCCAAAGTGCCCCAAGTGAAGCATGCTGATCTGCCGAACCCGATCGACGCTTTTGTGTTCGAAAAGTGGGAGCATGCGGGACTGCACCATGCTGCGCCGGCAAGCAAACAGGTGTTGGTGCGGCGAGCCTACTTTGACTTGGTCGGTCTGCCTCCCAGCCCAGCGGAGATCATCCAATTCACAAAGGACGAATCGCCCGACGCCTACGAGGAGCTGATCGACCGGCTTCTCGAGTCAAAGCGATACGGCGAGCGCTGGGGTCGGCACTGGCTCGACGTCGTGCGCTATGCCGACAGTGGTGGTTTCGAGACCGACGAGTTCTACCCCGACGCATGGCGGTATCGCGACTACGTGATCAAGTCGTTCAACTAAGACAAACCCTACGATCGGTTCGTCCAAGAGCAAATCGGCGCGGACGAGCTGTGGCCGAACAACCTGGATCTCTACGACAGCAGCTACGCAATCCGCCCCGAGAAGGTGGAACATCTGGAGGCGCGCGTGGGCACGGGTCTCTACACGTTCGGCACGGCTATAGGCGAGTCGTATCTTGAAACGCCGCAGCTACTGTATGAACGCTTTACGGATTGGGTAGACACGACCGGGGCCGCCTTCATGGGCCTCACGGTGGGGTGCGCCCGGTGCCACGATCACAAGTTTGATCCGATCACTCAGGAGGAGTACTTCCGACTGCAGGCAGTGTTTGCCGCGAGCCAACCCGTGAGCCTCTCCGTCGTCACAAAGATGACGGAGTTTCACCGGAACGAGGCGTACCCCCGCTACGTCGCGCTTGATGAGAGCCGCAATGCCTACGAGCTGTTTCTCGATCGCGTCAAGCAGCGTCTCGTCAACGAAAAGAAGACTGAGTTTGAAGCGGATATCGTTGGGGCGTTCGAGGTGCCTGAGGACGAGCAAACAGATGAGCAGAAGAAGCTTGCCGAACCTCTCGTCGAGGCGGTGGCGAAGATCAATCCTGAAGAACACTTCACGGCTGAGGAAACGATCGAGAAGACAAAGTTACAGCTCGCGATCGCCGAGGCTGTGATCGCGGTTCCAAGACAGGATGCCTCGCACGGCGTTCGCTTCGACGCTTTGTTCGACATCCCCTCGGCAACGGTGCTGGGCCCTGTCGCGCCGGAGCTGATTCCCGCGATCCATGTTCTTGACCGCGGAGACCTACAAAGCCACAAGGCCAGGGTGGGGCCCGGTTTTCCCTCTGCTCTCAGCCGTGGGGATGAGTTCGAGACCCGCGATCCGAACGGCCATCGTTATCGAAAAAAGCTCGCTCTTTGGCTCACCAGTCCCGACCACCCACTCACCGCTCGCGTGATGGTCAATCGCCTTTGGCAGTGGCATTTCGGGCGTGGGATAGTCGGCAGTTCCAATGACTTCGGTCGGCAAGGCCAACCGCCGACTCATCCGAAACTGCTTGACTGGCTGGCCACTGAATTCGTCGCTCGCGGCTGGAGTCTCAAATCGATGCACCGGCTCATCATGACGTCGTACGCCTACAAGATGTCGAGCCAATTCTCACACAGAGACAACCTTGCGATCAACCAAGACAACCGTTACCTTTGGCGCGCCAACCGGCGGCGACTGGAAGCAGAAACGGTTTGGGATGCGATCCACTCGGCGGCGGGCACGCTGAATCTGAAGATGGGCGGGCGGCCCTTTGTGCCCCCGCTCTCCGATGCCGAGCTTGCGCCCCTGCGTAACAAGTGGTGGTGGACGGTGCCGGCCGATCCGGCGGATCATTCGCGGCGGGGTGTGTACATGCTGGCCCGTCGTACTTTCCTGTTCCCGATGTTTGACAAGTTCGACACGCCGGATCCGGCCGTGAGCAGCCCGAGCAGAGAAGTGACCACGGTCGCTCCCCAGTCACTGTTTCTGCTCAACAATCCGATTGTCTTCCGACAGGCGCTGGCGTTTGCTGGACGACTGGTGCAAGAAACGGGCGAAGACCCTGCCAAATGGGTCGATCTTGCTTGGCGCATCAGTTTCGCGAGGGCTCCGACGGCTGCGGAAGCGAGGGAAGCGCTTGAACTCCTGGAATCCGCTTCCGGTGAAGGCGGCTGGGAGAAGGCCCCCGAGAATCTCCCGAAAGCCTTGGTAGGTATCGATCCAGCAAGAGCACGGGCGTTGACGGAGCTGTGTCTGGCGATCTTTAATTTGAATGAGTTTCTCTTCGTCGACTGAGTCCAATGTCTATCTCAGCCTCCAGCGGTGAGTTCGTCCGCTCGCGCCGACAGTTTCTGCGCAAGTCCGCTTTTGGCTTTGGATCGCTTGCGCTGGGTCACCTGCTCGACCGAGATGGCGGCACGTTCGCTGCCGAAACGGCATCGAGCCGTGGGAACCCTCTGCACTCCAAACAGCCTCATTTCCCCGCCAAGGCGAAAAGCGTCATCTTCATCTTCCTGCAAGGAGGCCTAAGCCAAGTCGACAGCTTCGACCCGAAGCCGGCCTTGGCTCAGTGGGACGGCAAGTTGCTCCCGGCGGACTTCGGGGGCGGTAGGCTGTTGCTCGCGCAAATCAACGCCTTCGAAGCAAAGTTCATGCAGACCCGCCGGACATTCAAGAGGCGCGGCGAGTCCGGCATCGAGATTTCTGATCTTTTCGCGCACACGGCGGAGATGGCTGATGACTTAGCCGTCATCCGGTCTTGCTACCACGAATCCTTCATTCACGGACCCGCCCTCAGCGTGTTGAACACCGGCTCGTTGCGGTTGGGTGCACCGAGTTTGGGGGCGTGGACCTTGTACGGTCTGGGGAGCGAGACCGACAGCCTACCGGCCTACGTCGTGATGACGGACAACTATCTGCGGTCGAGCAAATCGCTTTACGGCACCGGTTTTCTACCTGCCACTTATCAGGGCACTCTCGTTTCAACTAGCGGACCCGCCTTCGAGAATCTGAATCCACCGCCGCAGATCGGTGCCGGACGACAGCGAAGGATACTCAATCAACTGCACCATTGGAACCGAAGACACCTCGAAACGCGCGAGGACGACACGAGGCTTGACGCCCGCATGAGCAACTACGAGTTGGCTTTTCGCATGCAGATGGCCGCGCCCGAACTCATGGATCTGTCAAAGGAGCCTGTGCACATTCGGGAACTCTATGGGCTCGAGGGGAAGGAGACGGGTAAGTTCGGCGGCATGTGTCTGCTTGCGCGGCGCATGGTCGAAAGAGGCGTACGCTTCGTTCAGCTCTATAGCAGCGGTTGGGACGGCCACAGCGAGTGCGACAAAGGCCACCTTAAGGTAGCTGCCAAGATGGATAAGCCCGTCGCCGGACTACTCAAAGACCTGAAGCAGCAGGGATTGCTCGACAGTACGCTTGTCGTTTCTGTAGGCGAGTTTGGACGAACCCCCATCATGCAAGGGATAGACGGCCGTGACCACAATCCCTACGGGTTCAGCGCATGGATGGCCGGTGGCGGCATTCGAGGCGGCAAGGTTATTGGCGCGACCGACGAGTTCGGTTTCGCCGCGGTGGAAGACAAGATTCATGTAAACGATCTTCACGCGACAATCCTTGAACTTCTTGGCCTCGATCACATGAAGCTGACCTACTTTTTCGAGGGCCTCGAGAGGAGGGCCACGGGCGTGGGCGACTCGGGGCACAATAGTATCGCGTCACGTGTACTAGAGGGATGAAACACATTCAACTCCCACTCCTTCGCCTGGTGCTGGCTGGGCTGGTCGCAAGTTGTGTCCTGCCGGCGGATGAGTCTGGGCCTTCGATCGCGGAGCCCGCATTCGAAAACGTGATTCGCCTGCCTCAGGACTTGTATACGCGTGATGGTCAGTCGCTTCCACAAGATCCCTACCGCGTTCGGGTGCGGTTCGACCACGGCGGCCCGGCGCTGGTTTTCGAAAGCCCCGACCAAGCCAAAACGGTAATCGAGGGGAAGCAGACGGACCGGATTCAAGAGGGTGCCCCCGGCATTCCCATCGCGGGCACGATGTTCCTCCGCTCAACCGATGACCCAATCGGCACCGACGCGGAGCGGCACCATAGCAAGACCGGACATCCCCAATATCAGGAAACAGAACGATACTGGAAGGCCACGCTCCGCATGTACCGCCATGCGGACGCCAAGCAGAAGGATGTCTTGCTCCTCTTTCAAAGACGGTTGCCCGGTGCGCGCTGGGAATCAACAGAGTTCTGGGTTCAATCGAAGAAACCGTAACCCTTGCTAGTCCAAGGGGGCTGTGTCCCTGACAGCCGCGTTCAGCGCCGGCATCAATTCGCGAGCGAATAACTCCATACTGTGAAGCCAGCTCTCCTTGTCATCCCAGTCGTAGCTCATCAGGATCAGGGTTCCGAACGGGCCCGTTTCGTCGCGCATCTTGAGTAGGCGGCGAAGAACTTCATCGACGTCGCCGGCGATGATCTGCTCGGTCATGAGGAAGTCGAGGTTGCAATCCGCGTCGCTCATATCGAGGTCGCGCTTGTAGATCTTGCGTCCGAGCCCTTTGTCGAAGAGCCTGCCGATGTACTCGTAGTTCTGTCCCAGAGAGTTACTTCGCGCTTTCTGCTCGGCTTCCTTCGTTGTGTCGGTCAAGAAGATGGATCTCGCAATTTTGAATTGGGAACGGTCGGCGACGCGACCTGCTTCGCCCGCGCCGGCTTCGTAGGAGTTCCACATGTCGGCCAAGACGTTCGCAGTCACAAGGCAGTGTCCGAAAGGCTGGAATCCCCTGCGACCGGCCTCTCTCATGGAAGAGGAATTCCGGCTCATGCCCGGCATGGCAATCGGAGGATGCGGCCTCTGGTAGGGCTTGTGAATGTATCCGATGCCGGTCTCTTCGTCGACCGTATCCTTCAACCGAATGTTCCAGTGCTTGCCTTCGATCACGTAGGGAGGATCGGATTCCCACAAGCGAAGAATCATGTCGATCGCTTCGCTCACCATGGATGAAGCGTCTTTGGGGTCCACATCGTACAGCTCCTGATCGGCGGTCACGCTGCCGGGTCCGAAGCACAAGTTGAGTCGCCCTTTTGACAGATGGTCAAGGAACGCGAGGCGTCCGGCGACGTGAGCCGGGTGGTGTTGCTGAAGGCAGACCGGCGCTGGGCCCATGCGAATCGTTTTGGTCTCGCCAAGAGCTCGGGCAATGAAGATCTCGGGCATCACGATGTTCTCGTACTTCATCGTGTGATGCTCGCCGATCCAAAACTCCGAGAAGCCGAACTCCTCCGCGCGAACGATGAGTTCGAGATCTTCGTCGTAACACTGCGCCAACGGTTTCCGCGGCGGGTGAAACGGCATGATGAACATGCCGTAGCTGATGTTCTGGGTTTCCTCGTTCATGGGCAGAAACTAGGGACTCTGGTCGGCGACAATCTCTCACATTCTAGACAAGTTATGGACGACTCCAGAAGACTCCATAGAGCGGAATCCCGCTACTCGAGTCTTCTTGCGGGTTGAAGCCCTGGTCGGCTTCCAGTACGATTGTGCTGACGCATGGCTGCCGGCACAACACCTGATCCCTATCTGCTCACCTCAGATAGTGTGGAAGTTGCCCCCACTCGGGCCTTCGAGACCTTGAAGCGAATCGGCCCTGGGCTGGTGACGGCGAGCGCGGTCGTGGGTACCGGCGAGTTGATCGCAACCCCGGTCCTCGGAGCAGAGAACGGCTACTCGCTGTTGTGGCTCGTCATCTTAAGCTGCGGGATCAAGGTCGTAGTTCAGAACGAGTTGGGCCGATACACCATCGGCACCGGCGAGACCGGGCTGGAGGCGCTGAATCGTCTACCGGGACCCCGCTTCCGTGTTTCGTGGGTCCTATGGCTGTGGCTGTGCATGTATACCACGACGCTGATGACCCAGAGCAGCATGCTGGCCGGCATCGCCGAGGTGATGAATCGCATCTTTCCATCGATATCGATTCCGGTGTGGGTATGGACGGTGACGATAGGAACGATCGTCTTGTTGGTTGTCGGCCGCTATGGGTTCATCGAGAAGGTCTCGATCAGTCTGGTCGTCTGCTTTACGCTCGTCACTGTTGGCGCCGCGCACGTTCTGATGCTGAGGCCTGAGTACTTCTCGTGGGAGAGTGTGGCCGACGGACTCTCGTTTCACTTGCCGCAAGGTGGGTTGGTAACGGCAGCGGCAGTATTTGGAATCACAGGGGTTGGGTCGGCGGACCTCATCAACTACCCGTATTGGTGCATTGAGAAGGGGTACGCTCGTTACACGGGTCCGCGCGACGAAACCCCGGCTTGGGTCAGCCGGGCGCGGGGGTGGATTCGCGTCATGGGAGTGGATGTCGGCACGTCGGCCGTTGT
This sequence comes from Bryobacterales bacterium, assembly GCA_965261065.1. GTDB lineage: Bacteria > Acidobacteriota > Terriglobia > Bryobacterales > UBA6623 > JAKZVK01. The sequence continues at coordinate 4,769,010 of OZ253444.1, forward strand.
CTACACGTTCGCGACCATTGCGTTCTATCTGCTGGGCGCGGGCATCCTACATGGGCTCGGAGTCGTGCCTGAGGGGACTGAGACCATTCGTGCCCTTTCGAACATTTACACCGAGACATTGGGCGGCTGGTCAAACTACCTTTTCCTTGCCGGCGCCATCGCTGTTTTGTATTCGTCTCTCTTTGCCGGGACGGCGGCCGCCGCCCGGCCCTATGCTGACTTCGTGCGTCTACTCGGTGGTTACGATCGACATGACTCTGTGGCGCGTTTCCGTTACATTCAGGTCTTCTCCGTGGTCTTACTCTTGATCCCGGTACTCTACTACGTCCTCTTGCGGGAGCCGGTGTTGATGGTGAAGATCGGTGGCGTAGCCCAAGCCCTCATGCTCCCCATCATCGGAGCAGCGACGTTGTACTTGCGGTATGTTCACCTACCGGGGAAGATTCTGCCCAAAGGCTGGATTACTCTGGCGCTTTGGATCACGACCGCCGTGACCGCCGTGATGATGGGGTACTCGCTTTTGCGGCAACTGGGTTTCTGACGAGTTCGCCGGCGGACACCAAAGCAATGCCGAAAGCCTGGTATCCACTTGACTCAGGTGACCCCAACATCTTGTAGTTGGGCTCACAGCGTCTTAGCGTCCCAATCGGCGTCGGCTCCACCGCCATGGCCTGCTGCACAAGGCGGTAGAAGAGCTTGCCCCGACTGCGTGATCTGCGCCGATTGAAGCGGAACACGAACTCGTCGAGATAGTAGTCCAGATGCTCGTGGCTGACCGCCCCCTGATGCGTGCCCAGCATCCAGCGCTTGAGTAGCGAGATCGCCAAGTGCACCCTCGGCAGTAGCTGCGAGGCCTGCTCGCGGCGGTTGTTAATCGAGATGATACGACGCTGGTAGTCCTTCTTCTTGAGCGGATCGTAGCCCGACCAGTTGTCGGTAACAACCACGCTGCCCGGCTCGACCGACTCCTCGACGAAGGGCATCAAACTGGCCGCCGAGGCGTTCTGAACGCGCTGCATGCGGATGCGCCCCAGCCCGGTGCCTCTCTCTTCCGCGGCGACTGCAATCAACGCTTTACGCTCGGTCTGCCGGCCGATTACCCCTTCTTCTTCAGCGCCCCAGTAGGTCTCATCGACCTCGACGAGGCCCGTCAATCGCTCCCGCCCCGGGCGCACCATCGCTCGCCTCAGCTTGTGCATCCAAGGCCAGGCGGTTTGGTAACTGCTCAGTCCCAGAACGCGCTGTAGACCCAGGGCGCTGGCCCCATTCTTCTGCGTGGTGATGGTCCACATCGCCCGGAACCACAGCCGCAGCGGCTTGCGTGTGTCTTGAAAGATCGTGCCGGCGGTGACGGAGGTTTGCCGCCCGCAGCGAGCGCATTCGAACCACACTTTGCGCACCGGCCAAGCGCGCTCATGCCCACACCTTGGACAGCGGAAACCCTCTGGCCAGCGCAAGGCGAACAGATAGTCGCGGCAAGCCTCCTCGCTCGCAAAGTGAGACTCGAATTCGAGTTGGTCGCGCGGGTAATCCTCCACCAGGCCCTACACTACATCTTGGGGTCACCTGAGTCAAGTGGATACCCAGCTGCCGAAATTCAAGAGCATGTCGGTTGTTGAGGCGCTAGCAGCGTTCCTGGTCGAGAACGGGATTCGGTATGCCTTCGGAATCGGCGGCCATGGCAACACGCCTTTGCTAGAAGCGTTCATGCCCTACCACAAGAAAAACAAACTCCGGGTCGTGGATGTCCAACACGAAGCCGTCGCCGCGCACGCAGCGACCGCGCTGAAGTGGATGCATGGGATCGACTCTGTCGTTTTCACTTCGATCGGACCGGGCTGGTTCAACACACTGATCGGACAGTCTACCGCCATGAGCGACGGGTATGGATATCTCGTGCTGGCGGGCGATAAGACCACGGCCTACGAAGGGCCGAACATGCAGCAGATCATGCGCGACGGACAGTTCGGATTCGTTCACGCCGCCAACGCCGTTGCCAAGCAGGGCTATACCATCATTGACCCGCGTAACCTTTACACCGTACTTCCGGAGGCTCTAGCCAAGACGCGGGAGCCTGGTTCGGCGGGCCCGGTCAATGTTTTCCTGCCCATGAACCTGCAATCACAAGAGTACGAATACAACACGCAGATGCTGCTTCGACCTATGCGGCCAAACACCCTCTCGGTGCGGCCGGACAAAGCGCAGGTCGCAGCGGCGGCTACGGAGATTCGCAGGCATCGCAAAATCGCGATCCGGGTCGGCGGCGGAGCGGTCGGGGCGGGTGAAGTCATCAAGTCTCTGGCGAAGAGAATAGGCGCGGCCGTCATCATGGGGCCCGTCGCGATGGACGTGATCGAATCGGACTTTTCGCTGAACGTCGGCCCCGCGGGTTCAAAAGGTTCCATTGCAGGCAACTATGCCGCCGAACACGCGACCCTGGTCATCAACATCGGCGGACGGGGTGTTTGTCAGTCCGACTCCTCCGGCACTTTGTATCGGCGTGCCAAGGCATTCATCAACGTCAACCTCAATGCAGTCGAAGCTCAGCGCTATCAGGGCATCGCTGTGGTTGGCGATGCGCGAGCGGCAGTTGAGGAGATGCTCATCGAGCTTCGCAAAGGGCCGCGCATCGAGCCTGATTCGAAGTGGCAAGCAGCCCTCGGTCGAGCCAAGAAGAAGTGGGACACGTATCTTCAGAGCTTCTTTGACCATCCGGTGATCAACGGTAAGCTGACGCAACCGGCGGCGATCAAGGCGATTGACGACTATGTGAACGGGATCGGGGGCATCAAGATCTTTGATGCGGGCGACGTCCAAGCTCACGGTTTCCAGATCTGCCGTCACGAACAGCCTAAGACGTACCTGAATGAGACGGGCAACTCGTGCATGGGCTTCGGTATTTGTGCCGCGTTCGGACTCGGTCTCGTCCGCGGAGGTCGTTATCCAACCGCGATCATTGGAGACGGTTCGTTCCTTATGCAGGCGCAGGCGATCCGCGATATGGTCAAGCACAAGTCCAACTGTACGATTGTTGTTTTGGACAATCAGGCGATGGGGGCGATTACTGCTCTGCAGTGGGCCCAAGAATACAAGGGCTTCGCCACGGTGGATCCAACGCGGCTTCAGCCGGTGGATTACGCAATGCTCGCCCGATCGATGGGCTGTCGAGCTTATGCTCCTCGGGCAAGCACCGACTCCCTCACCGACGCGCTCGACCAGGCGTTCCGTCAAGAGGGCCCGGCGGTTATAGACGTGAAAGTGCATCTCGGCCCGGAGGAATACGCTGCACTGGGAGCGTTTGGCCGCTGGAACGTTGGTCCCTGGTCGGAGCAAGTCGAGAAGATCTGGGAAGGCAAAGCGAAGCCCGAATCGTGAGGCTCCAACCGAACGTGTCCACCCTTAGCGAAAGATTGATTCTGCTTTCCCGCAGCCGCCGTTGGCGTCCATTGCTGGCGCTGCTTACTTTGGCCCTAACGTGTTCCTGCGAACAGCCCCATAAGACGCGAATCGGCGTTGTCCCGAAAGCGATCTCTCTGGTCTTCTGGCAAAGTGTCCATGCGGGCGCGGTTGCGGCAGGTCGGGAAGAGGATATCGATGTCGATTGGAACGGCCCTACAACTGAGACCGACTTCTCACGGCAGATCGAAATCGTCGACTCCATGATCAACGCGAGGGTCGATGGCATCGTCGTTGCTCCCTCGGAAGCCACCGCGTTGGTGGGGGTCGTCGAGCGGGCGGCTCGGGAAGGTATACCCGTCACGATCTTCGACACGGGCATCAATACGGAAGAGTATGTGTCTTTCGTCTCCACCAACAACTATGAGGCGGGCGTTATTGGTGCCAGGACGTTGGCCGGTGCGCTCGGGGGCAAGGGGAAAGTCGCCGTGATTCGCATGGTTCCGGGCAGCGCCTCCACGACGGCTCGAGAGGATGGCTTCGCTGATACGATCAAGCAGGAATTCCCGGAGATCGAAATCTGGCGGAGCAGTATTGCATGGCGGACCCCGCGAAGGCATTGGCTGTGGCCGAGAACATCCTAACCGCTCATCCTGACTTGAGTGGCATGTTCGCGTCGGCGGAACCTGCCACCGTAGGACCGGTTCAAGCCCTCAAGGCTCGTGGCCTTGTGGGAAAGGTGAAGCTTGTCGGCTTCGATTTTGGCGATACGATTGAGCAGGCTTTGAAGGACGGTGTCCTGGTCGCCGCCGTTGTGCAAGACCCTTTCAATATCGGCTACACAGCGGTTAAGACCATGGCCGCAAAGCTGAGGGGCGAGACGCCGGAGAGACGAATCGACTCGCTTGTGAAGGTTGTCACCGGCGAAAATCTATCCGACCTTGAAGTCGACCGATTTGTCCATCCCGATTTGGCAGGGTATCTAAACTAGCCGATTCAGACGCGTAAGTCATGCAGCCACCACAGATAGCTGTCGGCATGGTCGGCCTCGGGCTAGCGGCTTCCGCTCACATCGAGGGCTACGAGCGCCACACGCAAGCGAAAGTGGTGGCCGTCTGTGATGCTGACGAAGATCGAGCCCGGTCGTGGGCCGCTTGCCATAACATTTCCAGAATCTATGGCGACTACGAGACAATGCTGGCCGACTCTGAGATCAGTCTCGTCGACATTGCCACGCCCACATATCTCCACGCCCCGATGACGCTGATGGCCGCTGAGGCCGGCAAGCACGTCCATTGTGAGAAACCTTTCTGCTGCAGCGTTGTCGAGGGCCTCGCTGCATGTGACGCCGTCCGGCGAAGCGGAACGAAGCTCGTGGTCGGTGAGACGTACGTTTTTCTCACGTCGCATGTGAAGGCCCGCGAGTTGATTGCCGCGGGCGAGATCGGGCGGCCCATGCAAGTGCGGTTGCGGCACGGCGGTTGGCGCGAGCGGCCGCGGCCCCGCATCGACACCGGCCCGGCGGATCGTACGTGGCGGGTCGACCCGGAAAGCTCTGGTGGCGGAAAGTATCCTTGGCTCTTCGACCACGCGGTTCACTTTTTCGCTAGCGCCGAGTACTTCATGCTCGACACACCGATCTCGGAAATCTACGCGGTTCGTGGCGGTTCGGTCCGCCGCTCGGAGCGTGCAGGAGCCGCGCACGATCCCTACACATCCGCGGAAGTCGACGTCCCGATCATCACTTGGCGCTATGTCGACGAGGAACGGCAGGGTGTCTGGATGCGCGCCGAACGCCTGAATCACAAATACGACTATGCGAATGGTTTCAGAACGACAATCATTGGGGAAACGGGCGTGATCGAGGTCCTCGGGGAAGGCGGTGGACAGCTATTCGAGAACGGTGAACCACAGCACCTCGTGCTCCACCGGCAGGGCAAGCCAACGCTTTGTTTCCGCTTCGAGGAAGGCGACGATGCCGTGTGGGATTCTGACATTTGCTACTACACCCAGGGGCACGTGAGCCAGATTCGCCACTTGATTGACAGCATCTTGACCGATACGGAGCCCCGGTACGGCGGCGAGCACGGAGTTCATGCCGTTCGCTGTACCCTAGCCGCTATCCGGTCGGCGAATGAGTAGCAACCGGTTAGGATTGACGAGATCGCTGAGGACGATACGGCTTGAACACCGATCGCCACCCTGCAATCGCTGGACGAAAGGCAAAGGTGATTCCATGAGACCCATCACGCCGCGGATCTCTTCGCGCACCGCCGCTTCCTACGTTTTCGTGTTGATTGTCACGATCGGCTTGACGGCGTGGGGTTTGAGAGCCGTCGCAGCGGGCGAAACACCTATCGGCTCGAATTGGTGGCCCTCGGAATGGGGTGCGGATGATCAACGCGGCGCCGCCAACCGACTAACGCCCGACAAAGTACTCCAGGCTCGCGACCTGATCAAGCAAGGGCGTATCTACCAACTGGGCCGAATCTACGAACATGGGATGCCCATACCCGGCAAACGCCACTTCAGCCTCACCATTCCAGGCCTGCCGACCGGAACGCCGAGCGGCACGAATCAGATGGTGTCGAACGACGAGTTGGTCAGCGGCGAAATCGGTCAGGTCGGCACGCAGTTCGACGGGCTCGGGCACGTCGGGGCACACGTCGCCGGCGAAGACATCTTCTATAACGGCTTCAAGCTGGGTGAGTTTGGGGATCCCTACGGGCTCCAAAAACTCGGGGTGGAAAACGTGGGTGTGTTCTTCACGCGAGGCATCCTGCTAGATCTCGTCGCCCTCAAAGGAATCGACCGCTTGCCGGCGGGCTACGCCATCCCACCAAGCGAACTCCGCGCGGCCTTGCGTGCCCAGAGTCTGGAGATCCGTCCCGGCGATGTCGTGCTCATCCGCACCGGCCACGGCAAACTGTGGATGCAAGACAACGAGGCCTACGGTGCAGGTGAGCCGGGTCTTGGCATGGCATCAGCCAAGTTCCTCACCGATAGCAAGGTAGCCCTGATCGGCGCCGATACCTGGGCCATAGAAGCCGTGCCACACGAAGATCGTGACAAATCGTTTCCGGTACATCAGTGGGACCTCACACGCAATGGCGTTTACCACTTGGAGAATCTAGATCTCGAAGCATTGGCCGCCGATCAGGTGTATGAGTTTGCGTTCGTGTTTTCTCCGCTCAGACTCAAAGGTGCGACGGGTTCCCCAGGCAATCCGATCGCTGTGCGGTAACGGCTGAGGGCAACGTTGCGAAGCTTTCCTGCTGAGTATTTTGAATCCGTCGGCACCGACTTGTTCCGTGTGGCGGGCGCTCCCAACCCCGAGGCCCGGCAAGTCGCCGCATCGCTGGTTCGATCAAGTCTTGCGGGTCACGATTCACATGGCGTACTTCGCATCCCGGAATACCTGCAGTTTATCGTCGACGGTACCGTCAGTCCCGGCGCGGCGATTGAAGTGCGACGAACCTCTCACACCACCGCGGTTGTCGATTGCAAACAGAACTTCGGAGCGGTGGGAGCAAACCGTGCCATTGAGACCGCCATTGAGATCGCTCGAGAGCACAAGACCGCCTGCGTCACAACGCTTCGCTGCAGTCACGTCGGCCGTTTGGGCGAGTATGTCGAAACGGCCGCTCGCAACGACTTGATTGCGATTGCGACATGCAATTCGCCGATCGGCGGACATTTCGTTCTCCCGTGGGGGGGGGGGGGGGCGCGAAGGTCGATTGGCCACCAACCCCCTCGCCTATGGCATCCCCGCCGCCGGCGACCCCATCGTCGCCGACTTCTCCACCGCGGTCGCGCCCGAAGGAAAGGTCCGGGTCTACCGCAATCAAGACAGCCGGGTATCCACTTGACTCAGGTGACCCCAACATCTTGTAGTTGGGTTCACAGAGTCTTAGCGTCCCAATCGGCGACGATCGAGCGGTACGGCGTCGGCTCCACCGCCATGGCCTGCTGCACAAGGCGGTAGAAGAGCTTGCCCCGACTGCGTGATCCGCGCCGATTGAAGCGGAACACGAACTCGTCGAGATAGTAGTCCAGATGCTCGTGGCTGACCGCCCCCTGATGCGTGCCCAGCATCCAGCGCTTGAGTAGCGAGATCGCCAAGTGCACCCTCGGCAGTAGCTGCGAGGCCTGCTCGCGGCGGTTGTTAATCGAGATGATACGACGCTGGTAGTCCTTCTTCTTGAGCGGATCGTAGCCCGACCAGTTGTCGGTAACAACCACGCTGCCCGGCTCGACCGACTCCTCGACGAAGGGCATCAAACTGGCCGCCGAGGCGTTCTGAACGCGCTGCATGCGGATGCGCCCCAGCCCGGTGCCTCTCTCTTCCGCGGCGACTGCAATCAACGCTTTACGCTCGGTCTGCCGGCCGATTACCCCTTCTTCTTCAGCGCCCCAGTAGGTCTCATCGACCTCGACGAGGCCCGTCAATCGCTCCCGCCCCGGGCGCACCATCGCTCGCCTCAGCTTGTGCATCCAAGGCCAGGCGGTTTGGTAACTGCCCAGTCCCAGAACGCGCTGTAGACCCAGGGTGCTGGCCCCATTCTTCTGCGTGGTGATGGTCCACATCGCCCGGAACCACAGCCGCAGCGGCTTGCGTGTGTCTTGAAAGATCGTGCCGACGGTGACGGAGGTTTGCCGCCCGCAGCGAGCGCATTCGAACCACACTTTGCGCACCGGCCAAGTGTCCCGCCTCAGCTGGAAATGGAGAACAGCGTTCCGCCGGTAAGCTAACGGAGGGAACGCATGAGGAAAGCACGGAAACACTACACAGCCGAAGAGAAGGTCGCCATCCTGAGACGGCATCTGCTGGACAAGGAGTCGGTCTCAACACTCTGCGACGAGCTGGCGCTGCAGCCGACGGTGTTCTACCGCTGGCAGAAGGAGTTCTTTGAGAACGGAGCCGCCACCTTCCAGACCAACAACCGCAGCCGTCGTCAGCCCGAACAGGAACGCATCGCGCGGCTGGAGAAGAAGATCCAGACCAAGGATGAGGTTCTGGCCGAGTTGATGGCCGAGCACATCGCGTTAAAAAAAAGCCTTGGGGAACTCTGACCAAAACATGGACGCCGCCCGACGTGCGCGACCAGATCGTCGATTTCGTGCGGCGCTGGTCCGACAAGACCGAGATCCACGCCGGGCGTTTCATCCAGTGGCTCGGCATCGCGCCCAGCAAGTTCTACTCCTGGCGCCGGCGCTACGGCTCTCTCAACGAGCACAACGGTTGGGTTCCCCGAGATTTCTGGCTCGAAGAGTGGGAGAAGCAGGCCATCCTCGATTTTTATCGCCAGCATCCGCTGGAAGGCTACCGGCGGTTGACGTTCATGATGCTCGACGCCGACATCGTGGCGGTCAGCCCGTCGAGCGTCTGGCGGGTGTTGAGCCGGGCGGGGCTGCTGCGCAAGTGGAACGACAAAACGTCGCTGAAAGGGACGGGCTTCCAACAGCCGCTAGAGCCGCATCAACATTGGCATATCGACGTTTCCTACATCAACATCTCGGGTACGTTCTACTACCTGTGCAGCGTGCTGGATGGCTACAGCCGTTCGATTGTGCACTGGGGCTTGCGCGAGGCGATGAAGGAGGCCGACATCGAGATCATTCTCCAAGCCGCGAAGGAGAAATACCCGGATGCCAGACCGCGCCTCATCTCCGACAACGGGCCGCAGTTCCTCGCCAAGGACTTCAAGGAATTCATCCGTATCTCGGGGATGACGCACGTGAGAACGTCGCCCTATTATCCACAGTCGAACGGCAAGTTGGAGCGTTGGCACAAATCGTTGAAGAGCGAATGTATTAGGCCGGGCGTGCCGCTGACGCCGGAGGATGCGCGTCGGCTGATCCAGCGCTATGTCGAGCACTACAACACGGTGCGCTTGCACAGCGCGATCTGGTTTGTGACGCCGGAGGACCTGCTGGCAGGACGGCGGGACGAGATCCACGCCGCCCGCGACCGCAAGCTGGAGCAGGCTCGACAGCAACGGCAGCTGCGGCGTCGCCAGGCGGCTTGACTGTGGGAGTTACAATGGCGTTGCCGAGTGAAACGGAAGCGGGCTCTGCTGGGAAGCAACCCTGCCGAGGGATAGCCCGGCGGGCTCATCGAGACGATGACCACGGGCGCGGAAGTCCTCTTTCGCGCCCGTCCCCAAACCCTATCGGATCGATAGACCCTGATGCCTTGAAAATCCCCGCCCGCAGGGCGGCATCTACACTAACGCGGAGCGCTCGCTCTCCCGTTCCGGCTGAACCGGCACACAAGCGCGCTCATGCCCACACCTTGGACAGCGGAAACCCTCTGGCCAGCGCAAGGCGAACAGATAGTCGCGGCAAGCCTCCTCGCTCGCAAAGCGAGACTCGAATTCGAGTTGGTCGCGCGGGTAATCCTCCACCAGGCCCTACACTACATCTTGGGGTCACCTGAGTCAAGTGGATACCCAGCTTCGACGATTGGTTGTCGATACCGTTGGCTCGGGGGTGTTGTTGGACTTCGGCCGCGGACGGGGACCGATGCTGCCTGGTACGCTCAGCAGGGCTTTCGGGTTCTGGCGTACGACAACTCGCAAGGGATGGTGGACCGAGCCAAGCGAAACCACGCTGAACTGATCGAGAACCATGCGCTGTCGATTCACTGTAGTGATTACGAAACATTCCTGGAATGGAGGCCAGAAACACCAGTTGATGCGGTTGCCTCCAACTTGGCTGTTCTTTCTCACATCGATGAGCTAAGTTCCCTGTTCGAAACCTTCGGGCAGCAGATTGCACCGAAGGGCCTTATCGTTGTCAGCGTGTTGAATCCGCTTTTCTGGAAAGACATGATACACGGCTGGTGGTGGAAGAGCGCCTGGCATTCATGGGGTACCGGATGGCTTTGTGTTCGGGGCGGGGAAGTGACGACCTACCGGCACTACTCAGCGACGATCATCAAGGCCGCTTCGCCGTGGTTCATTTTGAAGTTAAGGGCCGGGGTCGGAGCACTGTTAAGAAGACACAGGCGAGCCTCTGAGTGGAGCACCCCCAAGACTCTCACGGAACGTGTAGAGAAGGCACAATGGAAGACGTTCCCGGTTCGCAGTCTGGGGCAGTACATGTTCCTTGTTTTTGAAAGATGCGCTCCCCGTTAAAGGAGAAGCTACGAGATCTACTACTGGGGTCAGGTCCCGTTCCACAGCTCAGTCCAGTGGGGCGGCGGAGTCCGCAGGATGAGGTCAGCGTCTCCTTGAAGGGCCTCGACACTTCGCTCGATGTTACTCACAGCAACGTGGTCGTGTCCCTTCGGCCCTTGACCATCGGCGTGGGGGTCCGGGGCGGATCAGCATTCATTCAGGCCAAACGGAAGCGGCCAACGCTCGAGTTCCGACAAAGCGGTGGAAGCCGCAAGCTGCTGGGAAGAATCGGCCTTCGCGCAGATGACAACATTTCGCTCAACGAAGGTGCGCTGTTGCTTTGCCACTGCCGGAGATCGCGGAACTACTGTACCTCGCCGGCGAGATTCTATAGGCACGAACTCTATCAGCACTATGGGAGATTTCGTTCGCGTGGACGCGGCGACCCGTACAACTTCAACATGAGCGCGCCGGAACTACGACGGGTGTTTGTATTCTACATTTGCCCCAGGCCCGTTGTCCTCGTCACCGTCATCCATGAGGACGCAAGCAATGTGTTTCCGATGGATTTGATTGGGCCCGTGAGTGGCTCTGAATTCTCGTTGGCCCTGCGCAGCACGAGCCCGGCGGTAGAACTGATGAAGGCATCGAGGAGAATCGCTCTCAGTGACGTACCCTTCGATCGGATGTCTGTCGCGTACGCATTGGGCAAGCACCACAAGGAGAAGAGCGTCGACTGGTAATCTCTACCCTTCGCGCTGGGCCGGTCCCGAGCCTTTGATCTGCCGGTTCCCAGCTTTGCTCTACGTGTGCGGGACGTGGAGATCAGGTCGACCCGTTCGGTGGGGTCGCACACATTGTTTCTGGCGCGCTGCCGCTCTTGCGAAGAATTTTCCGATGATCCACAGATGTGTCACACCAATGGCTTCTACCAGGATTGGCTCAGCCGTACATCGCCCTAGTATATCGTTTCAATAAAACATACTCATACAGCAACGGTTCCTGCTAGGCTGAAGGCATGGCAGGAAAGTCGAAGCGTCTCAAGCTGCAACTCAGCCCCGCAGAGGTGCAGCATCTGGAGCGGCTGCGTGGTTCGCGGACGGCTCCGGTTCGGGAGGTGCAGAGGGCTGAGATTCTGTGGCGTTATCATTCCGGCGAGACCATTGCCGAGATTATGCGAACCGTGAAGATGACCCGCAAAAGCGTCGGCAAATGGATCGATCGAGCCCTCGCCATGGGCGTGGAAGCAGCGCTCAAGGATGCCTATCATCGTCCCCAGCAGCCCCTCATCACCGCCGATGCCAAGGCCTGGGTGGTGCATTTGACCTGTAGCAAACCCAAGCAACTCGGTTACGCCGCCGAACTCTGGACCCGCAGTGCGCTGGCTCTACACGTGCGCCGGCATGCCGTGGAAGCAGGCTATCCGGCGTTGGACCAAGCGGCTAAGGCGACCGTCCACCGGATCCTGGCCGAGCAACCTCTGCATCCAGAGAAGGTGAAGTACTACCTGGAGCGTCGCGATCCCGATTTTGAGTCCAAGATGCGGCAGGTGTTGCTGGTCTACCGCGAAGTGGCTTGGCAGAATGAAAGCCCTCGCGACGGCCTCTCGCCGGAGGTGATCACGGTTTCGGTAGACGAGAAGCCCGGCGTGCAAGCGATCGCCAACGTCGCGCCGGACCTGCCGCCGAAGCCTGGGCGGCATCCCAGCGTGGCTCGCGATTACGAGTACAAACGTCTAGGAACTTGCTCGATTCTGGCGGCGCTGGACTTGCATAGCGGTCGGGTGACGGCGCGGGTGGAGCGGCGTCACCGCAGTCGGGAATTCATCTTGCTGCTCCAGGATCTGGACCAATTTTACCCGGACGAGTGCACGATCCGATTGATCTTGGACAATCATTCCTCGCACATATCGAAGGAGACGAAAGCCTACTTGGCGACGCATCCGAACCGCTTCAAATATGTGCATACGCCCACCCACTGGTCCTGGCTCAACATAGTCGAGACGCTGTTTGGCAAGATGGCGCGCACATTCTTAAAGCGAATACGAGTCGAGTCCTGGGCGGAGCTTCGGGAACGAATCCTGAAAGGAATCGCGGAGATCAACGCCGCTCCAGTCGTTCACCGCTGGAGGAAGTTCGAGTCGCTTGAGGTCACCTAGAGTGGGTATGTTTTAGTGAAACTATATACTAGTCAGCCTCGGAGTTGCGATTGACCAAACCGCCCGACCCGGGCCACGCGATACTCCCGCTACCCGCAACCCAAACAACATCGTGACCTCCATGCCCGCCATGCCCCTGGCGTTCGAACCGAACCAAGGGCAGGCCGATCCAGCGGTCCGCTTCCTGTCACAGCGAGGTGGCCGGTCGACTTTCTTGACCGGCGAGGGAGCCACCTTCGTGGTTGGCGCCGACGAGCCCTCGGCCGTCACTATGCGCCTAGTCGATGCAAACCGTGACATCGATATCGAGCCGCTGGAGCCGCTGCCTACTCGGAAGCATTACTACATTGGCAACGATCCCGATAAGTGGGTCACGAACGTACCGACTTTCGAGCGCATTCGCTACCACCAGGTATATCCGGGCATCGACCTCGACTTCTATAGCAACGATGGTCGGCTCGAATATGACTTTATCGTCGCGTCGCAAGCCGATCCGTCCGTGATCCGAATCGCGTTTGAAGGGGCCGACGAAGCACGCCTCACAAACGGAGGAGCGCTCACGTTCCGCGCGGCGTCGGGAGAGGTCCGCCACCACAAGCCGTTCGTCTATCAAGAGAAGGCCGGCGAGCGGACCGAAGTGCAGGGCGCGTTCCGCCGCGAGGCCGACGGCGCCTTCCGTTTCGAGTTGGCCGAATACGACCGCCTGCTGGCATTGGTCATCGATCCGGAGATCACCTTCGCCACCTACGCCGGTGGCGACTTATTCGACTTTGCCGTGGACGGTGCCTACGAGCCCAACGGGAATCTTTGGGTGATCGGCAACACGTTCTCCCCGAACTTCCCCGGCCCGCAGAAGGGAGCAGTGGTTACTGGTGGCGGTCCCGGGGGCGTTCCTGCGGGCGGCAACGCGTTCGTCAACCAATACGTGCTCGAGTCGAGCGAACCGGGCAACGACACCTACTCGCTCGCGAACGTGCTGATCATCGGCGGGTCGGGCGACGACTCGGCCGGCGGCATTGCTCTCGCGACCGACAACATCTTCAACGACGGGGGCAAGGGCACGGAGACCGAGCCCGGCATTATCGTGTTCGTGGGGGGCACCACCGACTCGGCGGATTTCCCGATGCTCGGGCCACTGGCCGGAGCGACCGACATGTGGGTGGCGCAGATCGGCCCGGTCGGACAGCCCGTGCTTTCCTCCGGCGGGAAAGGACCGCCAGTGATTCCCCCCCCCAACGGCATCATCAACATCGGTTCCTTTGGCATACCCGGCGTCGCACCTATTGGCAACCGCTTCAACGGGTTCGGCACGGCGCCCCACCTCTTCACACCGGGGTTCCCTCCGTGTCCACTCGGCTTCCCTGGCATTCCGCCAGGATCCGGCTTCTGTTCGCCGGGATTCCCCGGCTTTCCACCGGGACACCCCGGTTTTCCGGGCAGTCCGGTCTTAGACCATAACGGGGACGGCATCCCCAACATCATTTTCTTTGGGGGCATGGGCATCAACGGGCCGAATCCATTCAACAACATCACGATGCTGAACGCCGCGACGTTGGAACTGATCGCGCAGTGGGAAGTGGAGCGGACGGGCGGTGACTCTGAACTTACGGCCGCTGCCTTCGACTCGCAGACCGGGCACCTCGTCTTCGGCGGCCACGCGAACCAGAATCTGGCCGACGCCGTCAACCCGGGCGACCCGGGCGTCTTCAAGTCGTTCGTGGGGGCCGTCCGCTTGGATGACCCTCTCGAAACCTTTGAATATGATTTCGTCCCCGACGGTACCCGGGCGGACACTGACGTGTTCGTTCAGGCGGCGGCCATCCGCCCTTTCGTTGTAGACGAGGAAAACCCGAGAGCTGACATCTTCGTCGCCGGGACCAGGGTGCCGATCGCCGGACCCGTGATCGGATACGTTGACAGGTTTGGGACAAATTATACCCCTGTCACAATAAACGACTACAGGACCGTCACCGAGCGGGAGAACGCGAACTACACCGACCTGGAGATCGGCGGGAATCTGAATCTGTATGCTTACGGGCACGAGTTCAAAGGCCAGGACGAGCGCGACCTCATCCTGGATGAGCTTGAGATCAACACGGGCGAAGGCCAGGACTCGCTCAGGGTCGTAGGCGACAACGCCTTCGCGCAACGCTCGGCGTTCATGACCGACGGGACGGGCTTTACCGGGTTCGCGGGCGGCGCCGGGGGCCTTCCCACTTCGCCAGGCGCGCCGCAAGCGAACAACGCTGGAGGGTTCGACGGGTATATCTTCAAGACCGAAGACCTGTACCTCAACCCGCTGGCGATCGTCACCGCCGGGGGGTTCAAGGGGGCCCCCTTCGTGCCCTACGGCATCTACACAGCCTTTTTCGACTGGCCTCGCATCCCCGGTCTCATCCTGCCGCCGCTGGTGGACGGCAAGTTCCCGAAGGAGGTCGCCGGGATGATGGTCAAGGTGAACGGCAAGTTTGCGGCCATCACGGCCATCAGCAACAGGCAGGTTAACTTCATTGGCCACAACAACGTGGACCAGAACGAGACGGCCACCCTGCAGCTTTGTTACACCGATCCGATTACCGGAGAGATCTTCGAGTCGAACATCGCGACCATGCCGGCCCAGAGCAGTTGGGTCAATCTCTTCAAGATCGACGGCGCAGTGGCGGCCTTCCACAACAACGGCGTCATGACACGGGACAACCCGCAAGACCGGGATAGCTTCCTCGCCGTGATCGGCACCGGGGGAGGTGCGTTCGGCAATCCCTCGATCGGGGCCGATGAGATAGCGCCGCTGGACGAGATCTTCCATTTCGACAACATCCCCGAGTTCAAAGCAGTCGTCGGGGGGCGGGAGTTCCCAGTCCAAGTGACGTTCGGAGGCCTCCTGCCAGGTTTGACGGTCGGCGGCGCTCAGTACAACCTGTTCTTCGCAGACGCTTTTTGGGCGTTCTATTGCGGCACCACGAACGTCGAGTACACGCTCACGGTGACCGATACCGTAACCGGTTCATCTAGTGTAGTGCGTCAAGCAGATTGCACCTTATGCAGGGCGGCACGTCCGCGCTTGACTTTCTCGAGGATGTCGGAGGCGGTCGCTGTCCAGAGGAAGGGCGTGGGATGCTCGTTGTGCTGGGCTATGTAGTCGTCAATGGCGGCGACGAACTCGTCCACGCTGCGAAACACGCCGCGGCGCAGGCGCTTGACGGTGAGATCGCGAAAGAATCGCTCGACCATGTTCAGCCACGACGCCGAGGTCGGGGTGAAATGAATGTGGAAGCGCGGGTGACGATCGAGCCAACGCTTCACAGCGGCATGCTTGTGGGTGGCATAGTTGTCCACGATGAGATGAAGCTGTTTGTCCGTGGGAGTGCGGCGGTCAATTAAGCGCAGGAAGCGCAACCATTCCTGGTGGCTGTGTCGGGGCATGCACTCGGCGATCACGCTGCCGTCAAGAGTGTTGAGCGCCGCAAACAGGGTGGTCGTGCCGTTGCGCTTGTAATCGTGGGTCATCGTTTGGCCGCGTCCCTTTTTGAGCGGCAGGCCGGGTTGGGTGCGATCGAGGGCTTGGATTTGGGACTTCTCATCGAGCGAGAGAACCAGAGCATGCTCAGGCGGATTGAGATAGAGTCCGACGATGTCGTCGAGTTTCTCGGCGAAACGCGGGTCATTGCTGAGCTTGAAGGTCTTGACGCGGTGGGGCTTGAGGCCATGGGCGCGCCAAATCCGTCCCACGGTGGAAGCGCTGACGCCGGCCGCGGCGGCCATGGTGCGGCGGCTCCAGTGGGTGGCGTTGGACGGTTTCTCGCGGGTGGTCTTGTGGATGATCTGCTGTACTTTCTGCTTCGAGACGGCAGGTGTACGACCGGGCCGTGGGGCGTCTTTTGCAATGCCGGCGATGCCGCTTTCGAGAAAGCGCGTGCGCCAGCGGGCCACCAACTGCCGCGAGACACCGAGCTGTGCGGCGATCTGCTTATTATCGAGACCGTGGGCGGCCAGCAGGACAATCCTGGCTCGCAGGGCGAGACGAACGGCGACTTGGCGGCCGCGCGCGTAGCGGTCCAACTGCTTGCATTGCGCTGTGTTCAAAGTTACTGGTTGTGCTCTTCGCATCCCATGCCTCCTGTTAATAGAGACGATGGGAAGCCAATATAAGTTACAGTATTTATGGTGCCCTACACTAGGACGTACGATAACGAGTTGGGGCAAGCGTCCCCGGCGGTCACAGACACGCAGGCGTTCGCGACCTGCCCCTAGCAGCCTGATCGAAAGCCAAGTAGGGGCACGGCATGCCGTGCCCGCATGCTCGGCCTGCCGCAACATGTAAGGGGTATCGAGCGATCTCGACACAACAAGGCATGCGGCCAACCACAAACGTGAACCTACCGGGACATAGGTAGGGTAGGGGCGGGCCCCCGTGCCCGCCCTCGCGACCCAGATGACAGCCCTGGGTGTGAGCCCAGGGACTCCAGGCCCCCAGGTAGACCTCATGAGCCCTGTCAGGGCGACTCATCCCGCCTGGGCCGTCCACCCCCGCGGCAGTCGCCCGTGAACGCCTCTAGTTAGCCGCCGGCGTCGGCGCTGGGCGAGCTCGGCTCGGCTGGCTCGGTGCTATCCGCCGCGGCGGGATCAGACGCACCCTCGTCTTGACCATCGTCGACGAAGTCCTGAGGGCCCTCCTCATTGAAGCCGCCGGCAAAGGGCGCCGGCTGGTCGTCGTACTTCACAATCAACGAGATCCGCCGGTTCGAGGGATGCTTGGGATCGTCGGCGTTGCGCAGTTGCACATCGGCGAACCCCCGCACGCCCACGATGCGGTCCGAGATCAGACCGTTGGCGAGAAGCAGGCGTCGCGCCGAGTTGGCACGGTCCACCGACAGCTCCCAGTTGGAGGAGCTACGCCGGCCCCGAAAAGGCCGGCTGTCGGTGTGATCTTCGATAATCAGATGATTCGGCAGCTTGGCGAGTTCTTTCCCGATTACGGTCAGCGTCTCTTGGCCGAAGCGGCTGGGTGTCGGGCTTCCGCTTTGAAAGAAGGTGCCCTTTTCGTTCTCGAGCAGCTCGATCCGAAGCCCCTCGGCCGTCAAGCTCATCGCTATCTGTTCCTCGGTCGCCGCGAACTCGGGCACCGCTTCCATCGCTTCCTCGATCTGCTTGGCCAATTCCTCGGGGCTCTGCCCGTCAACCGTGACACCACCCAGGGATTCCCCGTTACCATACTTTTCGCCGAAGCCCTTGGGATCATTGAAGTATCCGGCAATCGCATCGCGCGTTTCATCCTTGGCCGCCATGAGCCACATCACCATGAACAACGCCATCATCGCGGTGACGAAGTCCGCGAACGCCACCTTCCAGGCTCCGCCGTGATGGCCGGCGGCGACCACGACTTTCTTGATGATGATCGGCGGTTGATCCGCGCCTTCCCCTACGCCTTCCCGGTCTTCTTGCATGCTTTCTCCATTTCGGCGAACGTGGGCCGGTCATGGTGCGGTATCGAGCGGCGCGCGAACTCGATCGCCATGATCGGCGGGTGTCCTTTGATGAACGCAATCAGGCCCGACTTGAGCACCCTGTAGTAGCCGGCCTCGGCTTCATTCACCGCCTGCATCGCGCCGGCCAGCGGGGCGAGGAACCCGTAACAAGTCAGGATGCCCAGAAACGTTCCCACCAGCGCGGCCGCCACTTTGTGTCCCAGCTCTTCCGGAGGGCCGCCCAGTGAACCCATGGTGATGACAATGCCCAGCACGGCGGCAACAATCCCCAGCCCCGGCAACGCGTCGGCGACGGTCGTCAGCGAGTGGATCGGCGCGCGGTTGTGCTCGTGATGGACGTCGAGGTCCGCGTCGATCATCTGATCGAGATCGAACGGCGGGATGCCGCCGGTGATCGCCATGCGCAGCGTGTCGCACACGAAGTGCACGGCGTGATGGTCGCTGAGGAACTTCGGGTACTTCTTGAAAATATCGCTCTTCTTGGGATCTTCGACGTCGGGTTCGAGCTTCATCATGCCCTGCTTGCGGGCCGCTTGGAAGATTTCGTTGAACATCTTGAGCGTGTCGATGTAGACGGATTTGGTATATTTGTTTGGGGATTATAAAGACTACTTGACACCCGGTGCAAAGTCGGGGCGGGGGGCCAGATCCCAGGTTTGGACCCCTGAGATCCAGTCAACCCCTCCCCTTGGGAGGAGCGACTACATCAACCAGATCGGGAACATTTTTTGGACGTTCTGATTGACATGGCTGAGTGGGTACTGCTATGCTTCACCTGTTCGAGTGGATCAATACCCCTCTGATCGTCATAGGGGTCTGGAGGTCGCCAGAGCGGAGATGACATGCCGGAGCAAAGTGAGAAGTTATCTCAGGAGATGGAAACCTACCTGAAACATCTTTCCGAGTGGAGCGATCAGGAAGGGCAATTTGTCCTGATTCGCGATTCCGAGATTTGCGGCTTCTTCGAGGAGTACACGGAAGCTCTCACGGAAGGATACAAGCGGTTCGGGATCATTCCATTTCTCGTGAAGAAGGTGATGCAACAACAGCAGACGCATAGCGTGACGCGCCTTGTTGCTCCTCAATTAGTGCGCTGAACCTGGAACGTCTGGTGGCGCATTTCACCCGAATCGTAGATCTGGGTGCTCCTCCCATCGTGCAAGCGGTGTTCCATGTCAGCAGGCCGAGATTGGAACACCTGGTCCAAGCCGATATCACTGTTCCGGTTCCGTTTAACGGGTGGGCATTGCTCGACACCGGGGCAAGCGGCAGTTGTTTGGACCCTGTGGTAGTGAATCATCTACGCTTGGAAGAGCGGGGCATCGCGGATGTATTGACTCCCTCGACTGGCCCGAAGCCCCATTCTGCCACGGAGTACGACGTAGCGATTGTGATCCCTCCAGGAAGACGGGGCGACGCTCCTCTTGTCATAGACTGTCTACCTGTCATTGAGTCCGATCTGTTCAGCAATCAGGGCATGCATGCCCTGATTGGCCGGGATGTCTTGCAGCGCTGCATCTTTCACTACAACGGGAGTGGGCACTTCAGCTTGGCTTGGTGAAATTGGCGGCTCATGAGCGCTCATTGCGCTCCTCTTGAAGAAGCGCGTGGGGTGACGGGAGGTCCGTAGCAATAAGAGCCTAGTTGTTGCTACATCTGATTGACATGCTGAGAGGGTACTGCTATGCTACCTCACCTGTTCGAGTGGACCAAAATCCCTCTGATCGTTATAGCGGTCTTGGCCGTTCTGGGGGTTCTGTATAAGTTCGCTCACTGGCAAGGAACCGTTGACACTGACCTGACTACCCTCAAGAAGTTCATGGAAGAGATCAGGGAAGACATCAAGAGGATCTTCAACCGGCTCCCGCCTCCTTCCCCTGTGGCCTCCGATAGCCCGATGCGGCTGACCGATTTCGGAAAAAACATTGCACAGAAGTTCGGGGCCTTCGAGTGGGCTGAAAAGCTGGCTCCGACACTAGTGGGCGAGGCAGGGAAAGAGCCTTTTGAGGTTTATGACTTTTCGGAGAAATACGTCTCCAGACACTGGGAGGAGAAGTGGTGGCGCAAGGTAATGGAGTGCGCTTATGAAGCGGGAACCGGATCGGAAAACGTGCTCGCGGTGATGAGTGTTGTGCTGCGGGACGAGCTATTGAAGCTGCTGGAGGAGGAGCCACCCGCTCCGTGAATACCTGGCTGATCCCTAGCACCCCACGCGCTTCTAGTCCACTACCCAAGGGAGGAAAACGATGAAACCGATGCTCGATCCGAAACGAGACCTGGCGGGTGCCACGCCCGAGAAACTGGCCCGCGCCCTGTTGCGACCCCTACGACCGAGAGCCGGAGGGCAGGCCGTTGTCCCGAATAAGGTCACGGTAGAGAAGGTTGCGACCGACCAGGCGGGCAACCGTATCCCGCATTTGGGCAAGCGTTCCTAGCTCGCGGATGTTGTGGCGTCCCGCGAACTCCCGCACGTAGCGATCCAGGTGTTTGGGTGACAGCTTGTGGAAGGTTCCCTTGTGGGCGCGCTTCAGCATCGACCAAAACGATTCGATCCCGTTGGTGTGGGCTATTCCTCGCACGTACTCGGCTACTGAGTGCTTCACCGATTCGTGGTCGTAGTCCTTCATCCCGTCATAGGCCATAGCATCGTCGGTGTAGAGGGTCGCGCCGGGTTTAACACTGTCCCGTACAAACCCTTGCAGCGTCTCGGAATCAGTGTTCTCGACTACTCTTGCGCGAACCTGATTGGAGGTCCGATCCTTGACTCCCGCGACAGCCACCTTGCCGGCCACCCCGCGGCCTTTTAGTTGCCTGCGCTTGGACCTGGGCATGTTTGCCCGCCGTCCGCCGAAGAACGTCTCATCCGCTTCGGCCGGACCATCGAACAACTCTTGGGATTCATGCGCCCACGCTTCGCGAATCCTATGCAGCATGAACCATGCCGTGGGCTGTGACACCTTGATATCCCTGTGGAGCTTCATGCTCGACACGCTCTTCAGGCTCGTAAGGCAGAGGTAGATGGCGACCGCCCACTTGCGTAACGGGACGTTGGACCGAGCAATCGCCGTGCCGGTTCGCACGCTGAAGTAGCTGCGGCAGTCCTTGCACCAGTAGGGCATGGGCTTTCGCTTGGGGGTTTGACTGGTGGCAACGGACCCGCAGTGACCGCAACAACGTTCTGCTCCCCACAGGGTTTTCTCGAACCATTGTTCGGCTACCACATCGTCAGGGAACAATGCGATAATATGAAACAGATCAACACCTTGCCGGTGAGATTTCCCGGGGGCTTTGTGCTTCGTTCTCATAGCTCCTATTGTCTCAGACTCAGCAGGGTTTGTCAAG
This sequence comes from Bryobacterales bacterium, assembly GCA_965261065.1. Classification (GTDB taxonomy): domain Bacteria; phylum Acidobacteriota; class Terriglobia; order Bryobacterales; family UBA6623; genus JAKZVK01. Next base: position 4,790,513 of record OZ253444.1, read on the forward strand.
TAGTCTTTATAATCCCCATTTGTTTCCGCCAAGGATCTTGCCGAAGTTCTTCAGGATGAGCATGATCACCGGCATCGACGTGGCAACGACCAGCGTGCCCAACGCCGCCCCCCAGATGATCAGGAACTCCGAGGGCTGGATTAGCACGTTGATGTCTCCCCCGTGCAAGAGAAAGCCTCCAAAGACGGACGCCATCACGATAACGAGGCCGATGATCGCGAGCATGGTTCGCGTGTGTGCGTCGGGCGCATCAGTCCTTGTGGCCGTGGGTAGTACATCCAGGCCGCGCGGACTCTTACGCAAGCCTTATCGGCCTTGGCCGTGCGAATGGAGAATCAGGCCCTTACGGAGCCATGGCCGTAGGGCCAACCCCGCATGCGAATGGCGGGCCGACGTGCCAATGTGGCGTTCTTGGTGAGGGGCCGCGAGTCGTCTCTTGAAGAACCGCCCACCGTCAAAACGAGCAATCGCGCCGTCAACACTAAACCTGGACGAGGCGATTCGAGGCCGAACCGCCCGTTCGCCGTGACTCGTTGACAGTCATTGCGCCGCACTCCCCGGCGATTGTAGGGTGGAGGTGGAGGCCGGTTCACACTTGCCGGTCCCATCAATAAGGGAGTTCATTCTCGTGAAAAGCTATAGAAACGTTCGAACACATCTTCTCGTTCTCGGTTCCCTGGTTCTGCTGTCGGTTGCGTCACCGCTGTTGGCGCAGGACGGCAAGCTGAGGACGCGCATCGATCCCCGTGTCGCCGGCGTTTTCGTGGACGGCAAGTACCGGGGCACCGCGGCGATGTTCAGCCACGAGCAGGCAACGCTCAAGCTGGCGCCTGGAAGCTACAAAGTCAAGATTGTCGATCCAAGATACAAGGACCTGATGCTTGATGTGGGCATTCAGGCAGGCAAGACTACGACGATCCGCCGCAAGATGGAGCCGGCCAACGTCAAGACGACCGGCCCGTTCGGCGAGCTGGTCACCAACGATTTTGGCAACGCGGCGATCTACCTCAACGGCAAGTACTATGCCAACACCGCCGAGCTCGACAACCCTGCCTACTCGCTGTTGCTTCCGACAGGTAACTACGACCTGAAGATCGCGCCGGCTGACGGCTCAGCGGGGCGAGAGGAGAAGATCACGATCAACGCCGACGAAACGCTCGTGCTGTCGAAGAACGCAGCGGACGCCCGCACGAAGTAGCGGCGCCCACCTCACATGCTGTGTCGGGGCGGGCCCCTGCGCCCGCATTAGGGTTGATGGCGTGATTGTAGGGGCGGGACCCCGTGCCCGCCCCTCTGTGCCTATTGGCAAGTATGGCTTGTCTCAATGTTGAAGCCGCGAGCACTTCCGCGGCACCGGGGTAGATGCAGCGGTCTACCCCTACAAGTCTGTGTGCGTTTAGGATGCACGGGCACGGCATGCCGTGCCCGTGGAGTTTGGACATTTGTCAAGGCCGCAGCGGCGGCGTTCTGCTTCTCAGGGCCGGGATCCGCGTCGAACGAGCAACCCGCTGAGCTGTTCGGCCGGGGTTCCGCCCCGGAGGGGCCGAGAGATCATAGCCCATGGCTTCAGCCGTGGGTACGCGACGATCCTCTCCCGGAAGCCCTGAAAGGGGCGATACAGCTTTCGCCGCAGACTCGGATCACCCCATGACCATTCTATCGCTCATCCGGCGCCAATACCGAACAGGCAGCAGTTTGTTGTATCGCCCTTGCAGGGCTTCTCGTATTCCGTCAGGTTTTCCACGGTTGAAACCGTGGGCTATGATCTTGGGCCCCTCCGGGGCCCTGTCGAGTGCAAACCCGTACGCCCCTTCGTTGACAGGGATTTCCCTTCACAAATGTCCAAACTCCAGGGGCACGGCATGCCGTGCTCGTCTGCCTTGTTGACGATTCACTCCCCACCCGCCGGCAACGACTCCAGAATCTCACTCACCACCTCGTCCGTCGTCTTCCCCTCGGCATGCGCGTCGAAGTTCAAGATAATGCGATGCCGCAGCGCCGGCAACGCCAGTGCGCGCACGTCATCAAGGCTCACGTTCAGGCGGCCGCGCACTAGTGCCCTCACGCGTCCTCCTTGAATCAGCGATTGCGCCCCCCGCGGCGAACTGCCGTAGCGGATGTATTTCTTCGCCATCGCATGTGAATCGGCCTGTTCAGGCTGTGTCGCAAGAACCAACCGAATGGCGAAGTCCCGAACGTGCGGCGCCACCAACACGTCGTGCGCCCCGCGCCGGACGTCGAGAATCTGCTCCCGGTCGACAACTTGATGAACCTGCGGCTGCTCGGCCGCCATCGTCCGCTCGACGATCTCTTCCATCTCCTCCTTGGTCGGGTAGCCCACCAACAGTTTCAGCAGGAAGCGGTCGAGTTGAGCCTCCGGTAGAGGGTACGTGCCTTCCATCTCGAGCGGGTTCTGCGTCGCCATCACCAGGAAGGGATCTTCCAGCGGATAGGTCACCGTACCGGTCGTCACGGTCCGCTCCTGCATCGCTTCCAGCAGCGCCGACTGCGTGCGTGGCGTGGCGCGGTTGATCTCGTCCGCGAGCACCAGATGCGCGAAAATCGGGCCGGGCTGAAAACGCAGAGTCTTGGCGCCGGCGGCATCCGAGTCGAGTACCATGCTTCCGACGATGTCCGCCGGCATCAGATCAGGCGTGAACTGAATGCGCGAATAGTCCAGATGCATCGCGCCGCCCAACGTGCGCAGCAAAGTCGTCTTGCCGAGGCCGGGGACTCCTTCCAGCAACACATGGCCGCCCGCAACCAATGCGATCACCACGCCCTCGACCACGTCCTCGTGGCCGACGATCACTTTGCCGATCTCGTCGCGTACCTGCCGAATCGTTTCGGTGACAACTTGGAGGAACTGTTCCGTTTCGACCATCAATTCTTTTCCTGTAGCGCCTCGAAATACTTCTGGATGAAGTGGCGATAGGCGTGCGGTATCTGATCTCGGCGGATGACGCCGCCCGGGTCGCGATGGCCCGTCTCGCTCGGCGAGTACGGCGTCTGCAGTTCTTGTGGCCCCGCCTCGGTTTCGATCAGTACTTCGCCACTCATCTCTTCCGCCCGGCGGCTGTACAGCTCGCTCAACTCACCCAGCGCCTGATCCAACGCCGCCGCGGCCAACTCCTTCGATCCGTCGTTGCTGCCGGCCGACGACGTCGCTTGGCCCTCGGGCGTCAAGTTCGAGCCCTCGCTGCCGCCTTCGCCCTGGGACAACTCCTGTGGGTTCTCCGGAGTACCGCCGCCCTCCTGCCCCTGGCTATCGCTTTCGCCGCCCTCTTGCCCTTCACCGGCCGAGGCCTGCGCTTCCGCACCGGCCTCGCTGCTTTGTTGCGACTCCTCGCCGCCGGAGGGCTCGCCGCTCTCGCCCGTCGTCTTCTCTTCGAGGTTCATGCTCGAGAGCATCTTTTCAAAGGCGTCTTGCAAACGCGACAACAAGTCGTTGGACTCTTCACTCTGGGCGCCGGCGTCAGGGCGCGACGGATCTTGCGGAGAGGATCCCCCCGGGTTGCGCTCGTTGGCATCGGCTTCAAGCCCTTCCTGCTCCGCGCCTTCTTCGCCTTGTCCTTCCGCCGAGGCCAGTTCGTCGCCGTACTGTTCATCGACCGACAGCCCCTCGACTTCGGGGACGGCCATCAGGTCTTCGGCCAAAGCTTTCGGTGGCTGGTCGCCTCCCACCATCCGCGGCGTCGGCTCGCGTTGCTCTTCGCGGGTATCGCGCTCCAACTCGCGCTCCTCGCGGTTCGACGCAGCGGTTTCATCGGAGGTCTCGGCGAGTTCTTCCGATGCCTCTTCATCGGTGAAGAGGTCGTCGGCCCGGTCGCCTAACAACGCTTGCATCACCATCGGCGGCAGCGGCGGCTTGAGCGAAAGCGTCGCCTGCATGCTGTAGCGCAGTCCGAGCAGCCCGCCGATCAGCACCACCATGGCGGCGAGCGCGTAGGCGGCTTTGGGGATCTGGAGCGGCAGAGCGATGGGAACGCTGCCCGCCGAAGCCAGCGGCCCCGCTAACCCCTGCTGCTGCTTCGCCAGGGGCCCCGCGCGGTCGGCGTGTTCGCTGAAGTAGTATGCCGTGGAGATCTGATCGTGGGTTTCCCAGCTTGCGTCGAGCCGTTGGGCAACAGCGTAGGGCGACGGCCGCGCGTGCAGCCAACGATAGATGCCAAAAGCCAACCCCGCCACCACGAACAGCCCCAGCAGCGCATCGGGAATCAGGTCCGTGCCGAGCACCAGCAGGGTCACCGGGCCCAGCAACGCGACGGTGCAAGCTTCCAACGCATCCTGGAAGGCGAGGTGGGCGAGGCTTCTCCGGCACGCGCGTTGCACCACGTCGAAAACAGTGGTCGCAGCAGAATCCATCGTAGGCAGGGCCGGCGTCACAAGATCCCTATTATAGTTACACAGCGGTCTAACGCCTTTGCCTCGCCTCGAAGTAAGACCCCTTTGAACTGACCGGGTCATAGGTAACACTTTATGCCAAGCACATAGGTAACACTTTTCGTCCGGGGTGGGGCTTGACGCAGGGAGCCCGGAGGGCGACCAGAGTCAAGTCCCACCCCCGGACGAAGGGCCCGCCGCTGGGCCCTTGCTCGGGCGCAACCGCCGCTCTCGTTCCTCGAATACTCCCAACTCATAAAAGGAAAACCACACTCGCCACACGCCCTCCTCGATCTCCTCCACCCCGACCCGCTCCCCGTTGAGTCCCTTGCCGACGAACACTCGTTGACGCCGCCAGCGAATCCGCCCATCCATCACGCGCCGCACCTGCATCGGCGCCGCATACTCCGGCTCGTCCACCCGCGACGGATACGCCCGCGCCGCGCCGTGATAACACTCACCAGGGGTTCGCAACTCCAGTCCCTGGTGCGGTCGCTCCTCGTTGTAGTCGCTGCGAAAGCCATCAAACGCCCGTTGCTGCGCTCGCAGATTCGCCGCTGGCGGCGCGGCGGTCTCTTGCTTCAGCGTACGGTGCATCCGCTCATGCCGCCCGTTCTGTTCCGGATGTCCCGGCTCGATCCGCTCGGGACAGATCCCCAACTTGATCCACCACACTGCCAGCCGCCCCAGCCCGTGCACCGCCAGGGTCGCAAACGGCGGCCCGTTGTCGGTGCGCATCACCCGCGGCAGTACAAACTCTCGAAACGTCGCCTCGAACAACGGCCGAACATGGTCCCCGTCCGGTTTCGTCACCGCCTGGCACCGCAACAGGTAGCGGCTGGCCGCGTCCGAGATCGTTAAGGGATCGCAGCGCCGGCCGTCTTGGGTGCGAAACCAGCCTTTGAAGTCGGCGCACCAAACCTGGTTGGGCTGCTTGCCTGGCGTCAGCGGCAGCGGGGTCGGTGCGGCGCGGGGCCGGCGTCGTCGGGGCACGCTCAGACCGTGTCGTCGCAGCAGATTTCCGATCGTGCTCACCGCCGGCCATGCCACGTCGGGCTGCCTTCGCTGCAGCCGCGCCCTCAAGGTGACCGCACCCCAGCGACTGTGCTGCGCCCGCAGAGCGAGAATCTCTTGCTCGATCGCGGCCGCGGTCTGACCGGGATGGCGTTGCGGCGCCCGGGAGTGGTCCTGCAAACCTTCCCAGCTCTGCTGCTGGTAGCGCTGCAGCCATTTGTAGTCGGTCTTGCGGCTCACCGAGTAGCGCCGGCACAGCTCGGCCATCGACTCCTCGTCTCTTTCCCAGTCCACGATAAAATGGGTTCTCTCGTCTCGCACACAGGTCTCCTGCCACGGCATAAAGCATTCCCTCCCAGAAATGTTCTATGCCTCAAAGTGTTACCTATGTGCTTGGCATCATGTGTTACCCATGTGCCCGGTTAATACCCCTTGTAGGGGCGGACCGCTGCGTCCGCCCCGCCACCGCGAACCTGCTCTCGGCTTCAAGCAGAAGATGAGGGGTGTTTCCGAGGGCGATCGACCTTGCCTATGTCTCGGTAAGTTCAGCTTGATTCGATCAATGGCTCCCGGCAGCCGCTTCAACTTCTCTCGCCGGCTCGACCCGACTCGACACCGGCACGTCCGTCGCTCGCCGCCGCAGCCAACCATGCCGAACCACCCGTTGCAACTGTGACGCTGCCTCCATCTCGATAACCTGGTAGACCACTTCGCCCTTACGCGTCGGCTTCAGTTTCAACTCTTTCTGTGAACCCTTCCGCTGAACGCGCACCCCGACCGCCCGCCCGGCCGACTCCTCAAAAACACCCAGCACGGTTTCCACCGCGCCGCCCGCCGGACGCCCCCCGACCCGAAGCAGCCGATCGCCGACCTCGAGGCCGGCCCTCTCCGCGGGCCCATCGGCTTCCACCGCGGCCACGACAATGCCCATGCCGGGCGGGTTCGACAACGTGAGACCGACGTCAACCGAGGGCTTGGCATCGCTGCTCAAGCGCAAGCCCGCCAACCCGAGGTAGCGGTCCCAGGGGATGGCCCGTGCCGAGCGCACCAGCAAGTCAAACTCCGCCGACAGGTCCGCGCCGGCCGCCCGGTTCACGGCATCCGCAAGCGCCACCGTGTCGTCGAAGTGGCGTCCCTGGTGTGCATACTCACGATTCAAGAAGCGCATCACATCGTCCAGGCTGCGCTCGTTTCCCGTGCGATGGCGAATTGTCAAATCCAGCAGATAGCCGATCAGCTCGCCCTTGAGGTAGTAGGAGATGCTGCGGTGCGGATCGCCATAGCTCGGGTACCGCTCCAGCCACGCATCGATACTCGACTCCTCGGCCGACTGCACGCGCGCCGCCGGACGTCGTTCGAGATCCCCAATCAGCCGCGAGACGTGCGCCAGAAAATCGTTCGGACTGAGCAGCCCTCCCTGCAAGCGCAGATACTGCGCGTAGGCCGAAGTGACTCCTTCGGAGAACCACAACGACGGCGTGTGATTCGGCCGGGTGAAGTCGATCGGCTCGAGCGACTGCGGCCGAATCCGCTTCACGTTCCACAAGTGGAAGAATTCGTGGGCCGTCAAGGACGAAACGTCGCACCCGACACAAGGCTTGGGTACGAAGATGCTCGTGCCGTTGCGGTACTCCATGCCGCCGCCGGGATCGTCGCTGAATCGATAGACGAATAGGTACGAGGGGAAGGGGGCTTCCTCCATGATCTCGGTCGCCGCTTCAACGACCGTCTCCGCCATTGCCTTGAGTGCATCCAGATCGTACGCCTCGGGATCGCCATGGACCGCCAACCGAATACGCCGGCCCCAGTGGTGGAACTCCGTCTCCTGGAACTTCGCGAGTTGCACCGGCGTATCGATCAGCCGGTCATACGACGCGGCCTCGAACCGGCTGCTGCGTTGTGGCAACGCCACGGCTGCCTTCCAGCGCCTCGGTTTGTGCGTGAACCGTAACGTAAACGGCCGCTGCCGGTTCGCGACCGGATAGATCAGCACCTGCGCCAGGTTCAACGACGCATACTCCCGCCCCGCGAACGCACCGAACGGCCCTGGACGGTTCGCAAACACGCGATAGGTGACGCGCACCGTCTCATCGCCGTCCGCCGTCAGCGTCCATCGCGACGGATTCAGCTTGCGCGCAACGAGCGGCTGCCCACCGCCTGTCTCAGCGCGAAAGTCGTAAACATGCTGAGCAAAGTCGCGGACCTGGTACGTAGCGCTCCACACCGGCATCTGGAACTCGCATGGCCCACTCGCGCAACGCGTTTCCATCTCGACGCTCAGCCAGTGCGACCGCGCGTCGGCCAGATCGATGACATATCGGGTCTGGCCCGCCGCCGCGGCACAGCAAACGGCGAGCAGGATCGTGATGTGGATCGTTCTCATACGGAGCGCGGAGCCGGGCGCTACTTGGGGAATTGGGAGGGATCAATGCCGGGAATCAACCGCAGAGCGTTCTTGTAGTAGATGCTCTTCAGCGTCTCGTCCGGCAAGTCGAGCCCGTACATCTTCCAGTGCGCATGGTAGTGCCGGTAGTAATCGAAGTATTCATCGCGCGTCTCGAACACCCGCCAATAGTAGGGGAACTCGTTGGCGCGATAAGAGTCCTTGCCGAACAGGACGCGGTCTTTGTACTTGATCAGGAACGCGCGCGCCGTGAACGGCTGGCGCCCCAACTCGGCCAACACCGCCCCGACTTCGCTGTAGAAGTTCGGGTACTTGTCAAACAATCGGCCCAGGCGCCCCAGATCATTTCCGTGCCACCCGAGGTGGGCAATGATGAAGTTGACGTCCGGATGCTTTGCGACGACGTTGTCGCGTTCGGTCATCAATGTTTCGAACGCGGGGAAGCGATCCGGAGGTCGGCTGCGCCTGGGATGGATCTTCAACTCCAGCCAGCGCTCGTTGAACTTATCGTGAGGCTTGAAGAACTCGGCCGGCTCGGCGACGTGAATCAGCACCGGGATCTTCAACCGCGCGCACGTGCGCCACACCGGCTGCAACTCGGCGTCATCCACCTGCATGCGGCGCCCGTCGGCGTAGCGGGTCGTCATGCCGAGGTTCTTGAAGATCTTCAGACCTTGCGCGCCGTTCTTGACGTCTTGTTCCAATTGCCGGGCTGCTTTGTCACCCCAATTCGGCTCATCGATCGTCCGAAAGTTCAAGTTGGCAAACACGCCGAACCGCGTAGGATGCCGGCCCTTGAAACCGGTGACGACCGACTTGAGCCGCTCGCCGAAGCCGCCGCTCAGGTTGACCAACACCCCGAGATTTAGCTCGTCCATTTCTTTGACGATCTCATCCAAGCGCTCCGGCGAGGTGCTGGAGCGGTGATGACTGTGAACGTCAATCACCGGAAACCTCGCGTGCTTGACCGGATGTTCCGGCACCACCAGCGTCGATCGTGGCTGGTATTCCTCGATCGTTAGCGTCTGGGCCGGCGCGAGCTGAGCGCACGCAGTTAAGAGAGACAGTACAAGCAGAGCAGGGAGCTTCATGAGCATGTCGGCATCACGACCTGCCGCAACTGTACCACCCGGCCCGCCGCAACCATGCCATCCACCACAACAGAGCCGCGGACGGGAGTCCGCGGTTCCCCCTCGGCGCAATCTGATGCATCCAAATTACGGCTCCAAGCCCCGGCAGGGGCGTCTGAAAATAGCCCACGGCGCAAGCCGTGGGTAAAAGCCACAAACGATCCCCAGCCCCGGTAGGGGGCGTATGAGTTCTTCTCTTCCCAATCCCACCGGGTACGACAAAACCCGCCGGTGTCTTCGAGCCCCATCCACTGCACCGTACGGCACGACACAACCTGCGCCCTCACTCCGCACCCAGGCTGCGATGCAACAGATGAAGAAAGAGCCCCACATCCGTGACGACGCCGATCGCCTGGCCGGTGCCGCGGTCCGAAACCTTCGTCACCACGGCCGGGTTGATGTCAACGCAGATCAACTTCACCCACGACGGCAGCATGTTGCCCGTAGCGATCGAGTGCAGCATCGAGCCGAGGCATATCACCAGCCCCGCGCCTTCGAGCTGTTGCGCATAGAGCGACTGGGCCGCGTTCATATCGGTGACGGTGTCGGGTAGCGGACCATCGTCCCGCAGGCTGCCCGCCAGCACGTAGGGCACGTTGTTCTTCACGCATTCGTACAGGATGCCGGAGGCGATTTTGCCTTCCTCGACCGCTTGCCGGATGCCGCCGCAGTGATACACGGTGTTGATCGCCCGCATATGATTGCGGTGGCCGTGCTCGGCCTGGCGTCCGTCCGACATGCGGATGCCCAGCGACGTGCCGAGCAGCGCCGCTTCCGCGTCGTGAACGCCCAACGCGTTGCCGGCCAGCAGGCAATCGACGTACCCGCCGCGAATCAGCCCCGATAGCGCCGCCTGCGCGCCGGTATGCACGACCACCGGCCCCGCCACGATCACCACTCGCTTGCCCGCGGTCTTCATCTCGCGGATCAATCCGGCCGTCTGGCTTACGGCGGTCTCGACCTGCCGCTCCGATGAAACCTCGTGCGACATGAATGAGAATGCCAGCCGGTCACGTTCCTTCGACTCGGGCACCACGCGGATGCCTTCGTGTCCACACACCACCCGGTCGCCCTTCTTGAGATCGCGCAGCTTGCGGCATTCCACGCCCCCGGGCGTGACGACAATGGAGGCGTCCATCCGCTGCTTGCCCACATCGACCCAATGGCCTTCGAGCCGGACCTGTGTGCGATGGTTAGTCGTCGAATAGAAGTCCAGCGGCGCGCAGAGGTTCCTTTCGACCTCGCGCGTGACCGCGTTTTCGCGTCCCTCCGTCCCGCAGCCGAGATCGATCAACTCCTCGATCAACTCGGCCATCGCCTCTTCGGAGGGGGCCTCGACGCGCATCCGCATGTACGATTGGTCAACGTTGGTGCGCCCGATGTGGAACTCCTCGACCTCGAACGCGCCGCCGTGCGAGACGATCGTGTCGAACATCCGCTCCATCACGTTGGAGTCGACTAGATGCCCGCGCGCCTCAACGATTTCGTGATGATCCATCGAACCAAGTCTACCGTAACGGCTTGAGCCACCAGCCGAGAGCGCCGGAGCTCCAACCGTAGGGGCACGGCATGCCGTGCCCACTTACCGCAACAAGGCCCGCCCCCGACGTGGCGCACGCCCGTGGCGTGCCGAGCCGAGCCGTGCTAGGCTCTTGTACCGCACCCACACCGAACCCTCTCTCGCCCGTGCATCATTCCGTTCCGCAACTAACTTTGTAAGGGTGGACCGCTGTGTCCACCCCGGTGCCGGGTATTGACCGGGCACATGGGTAACACTTTATGCCAAGCACATAGGTAACACATGGACCATCGCCTTGCTATTTAAGGCTGGAGTTCGCCCCCGAACCTGTCAAGGCTCCCCTGTCGGCTCGCGGGCGCGAGGCCTTGACAGAACCGGGGCCGAATTCCTTTGGTTTCCTCCGCTTACCAAGGCGATGGCCCAGCCTAGCCTCGGCCGAAGAAAGCTTTGCCAGTGCCCTGATTCCACGAGAGTTAGCGCAGACTTCGCATCAGCCGGCCCGAAAAAGTGTTACCCATGTCCCGGTCAGCACAAAAAGGGTCTGCCTCGACACCTTCGGTCTGGCACGGGTGTGCGACAAATTTGTGAGGCTCAGGCCGCGCGAGCGCGATTCTCCCAGTAGTCGTCGAAGCGGTTGCTGAGCCGTGCGCAACGCAAAGCCGTGATAGCGTTCGCGCCGCGCACGCTCCAGAACATGCCCGAGCGCTTCAACCGACTCGCAATGACGGTGCGGCAACCCGCCTCGATCACGCCTGAGCCCACAAACAAGCCCTGCCGGCGAAACTCGCCGTAACGCATGCGCTCCGCATGGCGCTGGAAGTAGTCCGCCTCCAGCGCCAGCGGATGCGCCAACTCCGGGTCGTCGGTTTCGATCTCGCGCAGCGCAGTGACGAGTTGCTCGATGCGCCCCGCGTCGAGCTTTTTCTGCATGCGCCGCGCCCAACCGCGGAGGCGCTTTTGTTGTTGGGGAAACAGCTTCGACGCCAGCTCCCACAGATGTTCGCGAGCGTGATACAAGTCGACGATCTCGATCGCGCCGGGAAAGTATTCGTGCGAAAGATTCCAGATCCAGCCCGCACCGTCGCCAAGCACGACCTTCTTGCGCGCCCGACTCCAACCCCGTCGCCAAGCCTCGCTGTAAATGCGGCGTCCGAAGGCGGCGGCGTCCTCGATCGCGCCGGTGTAGCTGGTCGAGTCTTCGTCGCGCACGGGACGGCCTTGTTCGTCGCAGCTTGTTTGCGTGAACACACAGCCGAGCTTGACCTCGCGCGTGCCGGCCGGGCCGCCGTCCTTACCCTTGCGGCCGGCCGTCTCGGCGGCGGTGACCGGTACGCCCGTGCCGTCCATCTCGATGTAGAGAATCGGAGTTTCAGGTCCTGACATCGCAGGAAGCTCCAGCGGTACGGCGCGCGCGATCGCGGCTTGTTCTTCGCTGGCGACATCTTCGCCGATCGCCTCGGCTTCGCGCTCGACAGCCTTGGCGGTCAGCCGCACTCCGGCCAACTCGTCGAGCAACGCGCGACCGCGATCGAACGACGTCTCGGAGCCGACCAGCGCCGTCATGCGGCGCACGCCTGGCGAATACTGCGTCGCTTTGACGGCCAGCTCTTGGTCGTGCGGCGCGAAGCCTTTGCCGCAGCGGCTGCAGTGATAGTACGGCCGTTCGACGACGACCTCGCCCAGCATCGTGACGAGCTTCTTCGGCCGCCGACCGGCGTAGCGCGCTGGCGAGCCGCAGGCGCAGGGCTGCTGCGATTCGCCGGCCGCGTCTTCGTTCAACAGCGTCTCGAGCAAGACAGCGCCGGCTTGATGCAGCGCGTCGCGCGTCGCCTGTTCGACGGCTTCGAGGTCGAGCGACCCGCGCTTGCGCCTCTCACACAAGACGACCCGTAGCAGCCTCCCTACTTCTACGGCGACTTCTTGCTGGATCGCCTCGGTCGTTTTTTTTCCTGCGGACTCAGCTCGGCGTCCTCGGCGACGGGGCGCAAGCGGCAGATCTGTTCGTTGACTTCGAGCAGTTGTCGGCTCAGCTCCCGGAAGCGGTGAAAAGCCTCAACTTCGCGTTGCGCTTTGCGCCGCTGGGCGGGCGAGGAAAAGGTCTCACTCACGGTCTTGCCGTTGACCTTCCTGGTCAGGCGGTAGTTCGGGCCATGAGCGGGCTGGCCGGGCTGATGGCAGCGGCAGGACGGTTTGCCGCAGCGGCCGCTGACAGCGCTGATGGATCCGCTGCGGAAGTCTCCTAGATCGAGAATCCGAGCGAGGATGGCCTTTCGTTGACGTTCGAGCGCGACGAGAGATTCGGGCATAGTACGCCTCCTTTCCTAACGTATCACTACGTAAGGATTCGCACGCAAAAAAGGGGGGCCCGCAAATCATCACTTTCTTGTCGCGCACCCGTCTGGCACTGCCCACCCAAACCCACCGGCTAAGATGGGAACTTCATCCTGCCCTCCGCAATGCGCCTCCTCCTCTCTCTCGCCGCGCTCCTGCTCGTCCTCTCGCCGGCTCGCGCTCACATCATGAGCATGAGCAGCGGCGAACTCGTCGTCGAGGGCAATCGCGCCTCCTTCGAACTCCGCATGCCGCTCTACGAAATCGTGCACCTCGAAGAACCCGAGCGCTCGCTGCTCGACAACTTCCGCCTCTTCCAGCAGGGCAGGGAAGCCCCCTCGCGCAAAGGCTCATGCCGGGCGAACGCCGACGAAGGCGTCTACCGCTGCGAAGTGACATTCGAATTCCCCGAGCCCATCGAGCAACTCGAAGTCCACTGCACCTTCGCCGCGGTCACCGTGCCCAACCACGTCCACGTGTTGCGCGCGACCCGCGGCGACGTGACTGAGCAAGCCGTATTCGACTTCAGCTTCAGCCGCTCGACGATCCGCTTCACCCCGCCGACGACAAGCGAACTGTTCTTCTCGCAACTGGGCGCGGGGTTCGTGCGCGTGTTGCTCGGCCCGTTTCAGATCCTGTTTCTCCTGGCGCTCGTGTTGGCGGGACGCAGCCGTAGCGAGCTGTTCTGGATCACCGCGGCCTTCCTTCTGGCGCAATCGGTATCGGCCATCGTCATCGGGTACAAGGACTGGCAGCCGCCGCCGCGCTTTGTCGAAGCCGCCGCCGCGCTCACCGTGGCCTATCTCGCGGTCGAGATACTCGTCCTGGCCGACGCCGGGTATCGTTGGCTCGTGGCCGCGGGGATGGGCGTCTTCCACGGCTTCTATTTCGGCATCTTCCTGCAGCAGACCGAGATGGACTACCTCTACGTCCTCAGCGGCGTCACGCTCGGCGACGTGCTAGTCCTGCTAGTCTTCGCCTTCCTCTTAGCCCGCTTGAAGGCCGGCGCGCCCGGCTTGCGTCCCGTACAAGTCGGCGCCGTATTGTTGTTCATCATCGGGGTCGCCTGGTTCATCACCCGCATGTGGAGCTGAGCGCGTAGGGCCCGACCTAACACTCAGAGCCGCGGGCGTGAGCCCGCGTTGAGATGCAACGGCGGAAAGAGGTCGCCGTCAAGCCGTCGTCGGCTGCCGTGGCGGGTGGAAACGGCTCAGCGCAGCTGAATCTTCCGCGACGGTCCCTTCGCCCAGGAACTGCAAGTCGCACACCCGGCCATGCTCAAGGCCATCGCCTGCGCCAAGAAGAAGAACGACCGTCTCGACGCCACCAAGATCAGTGACCTGCTGCGCTGCAACCTGCTGCCGCGCTGCTACGTGGCGCCGCCTGCCAATAAAAGTGCTGGATCTTGTGATTTCCCCGGTAGCGCTCGACGCAACGGCGGAACTCAACCAAGGGGAACAAATCCATCAGCTGCGAGAAAACGGTCCGTCCGACATGCATGACCAGCATCGTACAGTCAGGCAGGCCGCCGATGGCGTTCAAATCGATTTGCCTCGAAATCAACCCTATCACGCTGTGAAATCGTGACTTACAGAGTCTCTACGAATCGACGTTGGGACAGTAGTGGTCCAAACCCCTACTCGACGGCCATCGTTACGTCGTCGCGGCTGACTACGCCACCGATCTCGACCGTGATCGGTATCGCGTCACCCGTGGGGACTCCCGGCGGCACTTTGAAGACGAGTTCGTTCACACCCACCGAGGTCACTGAGGAGCCTGAAAACAGCAGGTTCTCTTCGGGAACCTGCACTCCTCCGATGCGGATCACCGGGGTCATCGTCGTGTGACGCAGCACGACATTCGATCCGTCCGGCAGACAGACGCCATCAGGTTCGCAGGAGTTGTGACCGTTCTCGATCGGCGGCTCGACCGGGCCCAGGCCGTTGGCGTAGACCGTCAGCAGATCACCCGCCGTCGCCGGACGGCTGGCTCCCACCGTGCCCAGCGGGGCGGCCAGGTCGGCGGTCCCCGCGAAGGTGACGATGGCTTGTCCTTCGCCGTTCTGCGCCAGGGTGAAGATGCCGGGTGAGTAGGTGGCGATCTGAATCTCGCTGGGCTCGCTTACTGCCTTCTCCAGGCCGTTCGTAATGATCATCGTCGCCGTCGGGCCGGTCACCCCCATCGGCAACTGCGCGTGGATCAGCCCCGGCGTCACCAAGAACAGATCTGCCGCGATGCCATCGAACCTCACCCCAACTCCTCCCAGCGTCGTCGGCAGGGGAATCGTCTCTGCCCGAAACTCGCCTTCCGCCACGAATCCCTCGCCGAAAATCGCGATGATGGACTTGGGCGCCATGGGATGGCCCGGGCTGCCGAAGGGAATAAAGTCCGCCACATCGACGGCAGGGTTCTCCGCCGGCATAGGGATGGGGGCAGGGGGCACAAAGTCCGCACCGATGATCATCGTCACCGGTATCCGCGCAAGGATGTTGCCGAGGCCGCGGATGAGCAGGAAGATCCTATACGTGCCGGGACGGCGGGTCCCCGGATCGACGATCACCTCGATCGTGTCGGTTTCGCCGTTGGACTCGCCGTGGTCCGGTGCCGTCACCAGCCAACTCGCTGTGCGCGGGATCGTGTAGCTCACTGGGCCTCCGACACTGCGAACAGACAACGGTTGCGAGGCAGCGGCACTCTTCCCGAAGGTAAAGTTGAACGCCCGGGGCGAGACCTTAAGCGCTCGCACCGTTATGGTGACGGTATCGGTATCGACTCCGCCGCGACCGTCATCCACGGTGAGGGTGACGGTATGGACACCGCCCGGCAGCGTCACCGTCGGACTGACACCGCCCACGGTGCTGAACGGGCCCGTCCAGATGAAGGTGAGCGGATCGCCATTGGGGTCACTTGACCCGGAGCCATCCAACGTGACAACCGCGCCGTTCGGGCTCGTGGCGATGCGGGTTCGGTCGGGCCCGGCATTGGCCACAGGCGGTTGGTTGCCATACTTGGCCACAAAGATGTCTGCAGAGCCCGCACTGGTCAGGGTGGTTTCGTTGGTCTCCCCCGGGCCAAAGGTGGCCAAACCATAGAAGAAACCCGTCACATAGCTATTGCCCGAACCATCCACCGCTATGCCACGGCCAGAGTCACCAAAAGGATCTGGGCCGCCGGCCCGCTTGGCCCAGACCAGGTCGCCGGAGGCATCATACTTGGCCACATAGATGTCAACAGAGCCCGCACTGGCCAGGGTGGTCTCGTTGGTCTCCCCGGGCCAAAGGTGGCCGAAACATCGAAGAAACCCGTCACATAGCTAGTGCCCGAACCATCCACCGCTATGCCACGGCCCTGGTCATTACTTGTGCCGCCGGCCCGCTTGGCCCAGACCAGGTCGCCGGAGGCATCATACTTGGCCACAAAGATGTCAGAACCGCCCGCACTGGTCAGGGTGGTTTCGTTGGTCTCCCCCGGGCCAAAGGTGGCCGGATCCTGGAAGGAACCTGTCACAAAGCTATTGCCCGAACCATCCACCGCTATGCCACGGCCCTGGTCATTACTTGTGCCGCCGGCCCGCTTGGCCCAGACCAGGTCGCCGGAGGCATCATACTTGGCCACGAAGATATCAAAAGAGCCCGGACTGGCCAGGGTGGTTTCGTTGGTCTCCCCCGGGCCAAAGGTGGCCGAACCCTGGAACTCACCCGTCACATAGCTATTGCCCGCACCATCCACCGCAATGCCAAAGCCAAAGTCAGCACTTGTGCCGCCGGCCCGCTCGGCCCACACGAGATCCTGTGCCCGAAGTGCCGGGCTCATCGGCAGGCTAAAGCAGAGGCTGAGTGCAGCAAGCAGAAGATATCTGGCTTTTTGCCGGTACATCATCCCTGGCCGCGGCGGCGCCCACCTCCCCACGCAGAGTGTCCCTGCGGGGGCGGCGGGCCCGCCGTGCTCGGCGTTGTACTCGGGGTGGCGTGTCCGCCGATCGTCGGATCCCACGGTCGTTTTCGGTAAGCGATCGCTTTGGCGCATCGTCGACTCCTCGTGCTTGGTCTTGTGAGTGTAGCGTTTTCTCTGCCAGAAATGGCAGGATTCAGCGCCTAGTCGCGTTTACGCGGCTTGGGGTCGATTAGGCCAGGCGTTGTACGGCTGGTTTCTCTGATCGCCTCGCAGCAAGCCTAGGCCGGTTCATTGAACCGGCCTTACGATCGCGGGCTTAAGCCGTTCCGCGGCGGGCGCTTGTTCCTCGATTGGTTCGAGCCAATCCGGCCGACCCCGGGGGACCACGGGGGGGGACGACCACGGGGGGGGGACACGGGGGGGACGACACGGAGGGCACAGTCACCCTAACCCTCAACCGCTGAATCCTATCTTCTTCTGCCCTGTGAGGCAGGCTCCCTCTCGCGGTTTCCTCCGCGTCGGCCCAATCAGTCACAGAACTTTCAGATCTTCACCCCATTGATTCCAAACCACTTACCCTGTCGGGGCCCCTTTTGCCCCCACCACGCCACCGTATCCTGAAGGTGAAGAACGCCGGCCCAATGGCCGGCGTTACCGGGCCGCGCGGGCCAACCGCGCGGCCTTTCGCATTTGGAGGAAAGCATGTCTACCGAGAAACAGAAAAAAGCGAATCGCGAGAACGCGAAAAAATCAACAGGCCCTCGCACCGACGAGGGCAAAGCCCGCTCCTCAAAGAACGCAATCAAGCACGACCTCCTCGCCCGCGACGCCGTCATGGCTGGCGAGGACCCGGCCGAATACGACCGTTGCTTCCAGGAACTCGAAGAGAACCTCTTCCCCAAGAACGCCATCGAGTTCTGCCTCGTGCGCCAGATCGCCGACTCCGAATGGCGTCTGCGCCGCATCGAGCGCCTCGAAGCCGGCCTCTGCACCCACCACTCGACCAGCACCAGCCGGTTCGCTAGGAAACACTACCCCGACACCATCCTGCCCGGCCGCAACGGCGAGAACCAACTCCTAGGCAAGAGCATGGAAGACCACACCCAATCCCTCACCAACCTGGCTCGCTACCGGACCATGACGAGCCGCGACATCACGCGCGCTCTGCGGATGATCCGGCAACTGCGCAAAGACGAGTTCGAGTGCAAAGAGAATCGCGCGGCGAACGGGGCGATCCACCGTCCGACCGTCACCGACCCGGACCCCTACAACACCCCCGACCCGCTGGAACCACAACCGCCGCGCTACGAGCCCCCGGCAGCAGCAGCGCAGACCTCCAACCCGATCGGCTTCCGCGCGCAGGCCCAGTCCCTGCGAACCACCGAGGCCGGCGGTCCCCAATGTAGGGGCACAGCGTGCTGTGCCCGGCAGCCCGGCCCCGCGCAAAACGTCGCAGCGCGTAGCGCGGATCTCGCTTTTGAGATCCGCGGCCTCCCCTCCCAGTCCGTGCCCAGCTCCCAAGCGACGCTCGGCGGCGAATCACGATTCACGAATCACGAATGAGTGGCCGACCGCAAAGACGAACCCAAGGCCCCGTGAAAACAAAGGGCTTGAGCACCGCCGAAGCCCTCAGGACGAATTACGGAACGAATCGCACCCCCGTGGCGCCCGTTCCGAGCCGCCTGGCAACGGAGGTACTGGGGAGGTAATCGCCGCCCAACAGCGCAAAAACAACGTCGACACCAACGACAACATGAGACGCTACACCCCCCCTGCGCCCAAGTCGATGAGGACTGCTAGAATCCATTGCATGTTGAAGTTGTTGCGGGTCGCTCTCGCGCTCTTCGCTGTTGGCCTTTCTGCTCAAGATACTCCACAGGCTTTCGTCGGTGCGAAGGTGATCCCGATCGAAGGCAGCGACATCGACCGCGGCGTTCTGATCGTCCACCGAGGCCGCATCACGGCCGTCGGACCCGCCTCGTCGACGCGCATCCCCGTAAACGCCGAGCGTCACGAGATGACCGGCAAAGTCGTCATGCCCGGCCTGGTCGACACCCACAGCCACGTCGGCAGCGTCGAAGGCGCTGACCGCAGCAATCCGATCCAGCCCGACGTTCGCGCCATGGATTCGATCAACATTCGCGACGCGCGTATTCAGAGAGCGCAGGCGGGCGGCATCACCACGGCCAACATCATGCCCGGCTCGGGACATCTGCTCAGCGGGCAAACCCTCTACGTCAAGTTCCGCGACGGCACCGTGATCGACGACACCGACGACGGCATTACCGACTCGCCGCGCGAACGGCGAGGCGTAGAACCTGAGCTTCGAGACCGCGGTCCGGCTGATCGAGGCGGGCATCCCGGTGGCGCTGCAGAGTGGTTTCGAGTCGTACGTTCCCAAGAGCCGGCTGGTACTGTTCGAGGCCGGCGTTGCGGCCGCCAACGGATTATCCTTTGAACAAGCGCTGGGGACGATTACAATAGAAGCGGCCAAGATCCTCGAAGTCGACAGCCGGGTCCGGGTCGCTCGAGCCAGGCAAGGACGGCGATGTGGCGCTTTATGACGGCGACCCATTCGAGTACACTACTCACTGCGTGGGCGTGGTGATCGACGGAGAGGTGGTCAGCGAGGAGGTTCGATAGCTATCGTGGCCAACGATCGGGCGAACGAACGCTACCAGCGCACGGACCGGGCGGGTTGCCCAACCGTCAAGCCCCGGTTCGTCTCCCGCCGCGACTTCCTGTTCAACGCCGGCTCGGGCATCAGCGGGCTGGCCTTCGCCGCCATGCTTCAGCAGGAGGGGCTACTCGGCGCCGAGCCGGGAGGCGCGTGCAGCACCCCGCCGGGCCTCCAATCCCCCTACGCTCCTAAGCCCAGCCACTTCGCCCCGCGCGCCAAATCGGTGATCTCGCTCTTCATGAGCGGCGGCGTCAGCCACGTCGACACCTTCGACCCCAAGCCGATGCTCGACAAGTTCCACGGGGAACCGCTCGAAGGCAAGGGGCGTGTGCGGGTACGTCAGGGCTACCCCGGGCCCTTGATGCGCAGCCCGTTCGGGTTCAAGAAGCACGGCAAGAGCGGCATCGATGTCTCGAACCTGTTCCCACACATGGCGACGAAGGTCGATGATCTGGCCTTCATCCGCTCGGCCCAGGGACTGTCGAATGACCACGTACTCGCTCATTATGAATGGAATACAGGCTCTCTGTTGATGGGATACCCGAGTGTCGGCTCGTGGGTGGCCTACGGGCTGGGGACGGAGAATCAGAGCCTGCCGGGTTTCGTCGTCGTCTACGACTACCGCGGCGGCCCCTTCAGCGGCCCGACCAACTGGAGCAGCGGTTTCCTCCCCGCCACCTACCAGGGGACGGTGTTCCGCTCCTCGGGCGACCCGGTGCTCGACCTCAATCCGCCGCCCGAACATGTTTCACCCGAACAGCAGCGCGCCCGGCTCGACCACCTCGCTTGGCTCAACGAAGAGCACGCCCGCCGGCACCCGGGCAGCTCGGAGTTGGCGGCCCGCATCGCGTCGTACGAGCTGGCCTTCCGGATGCAGGCCTGCGCGCCCGACGTGGTTGATATCTCAAAGGAAACGGAGAAGACCAAGCGGCTCTACGGCATGGACCACCCCACCACCGAGCCCTTCGGCAAGCAATGCCTGTTGGCCCGGCGGCTGGTGGAGCGCGGGGTGCGCTTCGTCCAGCTCTACAACGGCGCCTTGCGGCAGCAGAACATCGACACCTGGGACGCCCACAGCAACCTGGTCGAAAACCACACCCAGCACGCCGCCGAAGTTGACAAGCCGATGGCGGGCCTGATCGAGGACCTCAAGCAGCGCGGGATGCTCGACGACACGCTCGTCCTCTGGCACTCCGAGTTCGGCCGCATGCCGATCTCCCAGCGGGGCGTTGGCCGCGACCACAACCCGGGAGCCATGACCATCTGGATGACCGGAGCAGGCATCCAAGGCGGCCAAGTGATTGGATCTACGGACGAATTCGGCTACAAGGCGATTGACCCCATCACGCACTACGACCTGCACGCCACGCTGCTCCACCTGCTCGGCATGGACCACAAGCGGCTCACCTACTTCTTCAACGGGCGCCACATGCGGCTAACCGACGTCCACGGGGAAGTCATCCCGCAGATCGTGTCGTAGGGGCCGAGTGGTGTGGATGCGGGCCTCGGGCGCTTCCTTGTGGTGACTGCTGAAAGCCGGCGATCTCACCCAGCGACCCAGTGCCGGTACAACGGCTTCACCTTGTCGGGTAGCCTGTCGAAGACCTCGCGGCGAATCGGAACCGCATCGTAGTTCTTCCCGCCCGTATCGAGAACCATGCGCTCGTGATCGGGCGTGCCGCGCATCGTCGGCGTTAGATTGAGCCACCAGGGGGCATACCGCACGATCAATGCCACGCGGGCTTCGCCGCTGCGGTTCGGCGCGACGGCGTGCCAGAGGCGGCTGTCGTAGAGCAGTACGCTGCCCGGCGGCCCCGCCGCCTGACGCTCATCCGGGTGCGGCGCGTCTTGGTCGACGCCCTCCATCTGACCCGTCGCCGGGTTGTTGTCGAAACGGTGGCTGCCGGGCCGGACGAACGTTCCGCCGTTGTCCGCGCCGAAACGCGTCAGCATCCAGATCGACGAGAGGTGCATCATCGCGTCGGGGTAGGGCGCTTTCACGTGGGTCGAGTTCGTGGCGTTGAAAGGCCAGTCAGCGTGCCAGTAGCCGCGCTCGTTGCCGGGTTGGTTGATTACGCAATCGGTGCACGAGATCCGAACAAACTGGCCGAAGAATGACTCGACCACTCCGAGGACTCGCTCGTCTGCCAGATAGGGCGCGAAGCATTGCGTGGCATTGATTGCCTGCTTGAGTACGCCGACACCTGCCGCGCCCACGCGGTGACCCCGCGCCCGTATCTTCGCCAGCTCGGCCTCGGCTTCCTCGTGGTGAGCCTGCTGCGCCGCGACGACCTCGCGGCGGATGTCGTCAACTGCATCCGCCGGGATGACTCCCTCGACGATCGAATAGCCGTCCTTCTTGATGCCCGCAACGATCTCGGATACGTTCATGTTGCTCACTGCACGGTTGACTTCTTTGTCGGTACAAGGCGCGTCACTTGGATCGCCGAGCGGTCCATCACGTCCGGAATGCGAGGGCCAATCACGTTCTTCCACTGGTCGCTTTGATAGACCGCTTCGTAGAGCTGCTCACGTTCCTCCTCGCTCTCGAATCGCCGCATCCAAATGTAGATGCTGTCATCGTCCTCACCGCGCCAACTGCCGGTGATGACCATTCCCTTGGACACTTGGAACGGGATGATTTCTTGCTCCATGAGCTGTAACCACTCCTCCATTTTGCCTTCGAGAATTTTGTACTGCCGCAGTTCGTAGAATGCCATGGTCGGTTTCCTTAGTTTCGTGTCCACGTGTAGCTCTCGAAGTCAAAGTCGTAGTCGGCGCGTCCCGGTACGGGCGGCGCACTCGTCTTCGGCATCCACTCCGCCAACTCGCGTTTCAGCCCCGCGTGGCGCGATTCCGGAGCGAGGTTCTTCCACTCGTTCGGGTCCCTCACGCGGTCGTACAACTCCTCACCGCCATCGCCGTAACGAATGTATCGCCACTTCTCCGTGACCACCGCGTGGTTGCTCGGCAGGTAGTCGATCACCGCCGGACGCCGCTTTGTCTTGGCGTCCCGTAGCAGCGGCGCCAAGCTCAGGCCTTCGAGGTCGTCCCTCTCCAGCAGCCCACACATCTCCGTCAACGTGGGATAGATGTCGAGCAACTCGACCGGCTGCGAGCGGTCCCGCCCGGCTTGCCGCACGCCCGCGGGTGGATTGAAGCCGGCCACGTGGTGGTAGATCTTGCCCGCGCCGGCGACGTAGTAGCCGTTCTCGCGGAAGAACATCGGCAGCGTGACGATGTCCGGGTGCGCGGGACGCCAATACTGGCCGTTGTTATAGACCCCGGTGGTCGACGGACGTTTACCCGTCAGCAGTGCCGTACGAGACGGATTGCACAGCGGCGACGTGCAGTGCGCGTCGCGAAACAATGCGCCTTGCCTCGCTAGCGCGTCAATGTTCGGTGTCTTCACGCCCGGGTAGCCTCCCAGGCAGCCGACCCAATCGTTCATGTCGTCGACCGAGATCGACAAGACATTGGGACGCTCACTCTGCGCCGCTCCCGCTGCTCCCGTTGCGAGCATCGAGCCCAAGAAGGTGCGTCGCGTCAGCATCCCGTAGATTCTACCGCGGATGGTCAGGGTGGGCATTCCTCATGTCCCCAGGCTGCCGGGTTCTTCCTGCGCACAATTCCTCAAACACCCACCGCCGAAGCCGATAAGAAAGTACACGAAGTTTAAGAAAGTAACGCGCAGGGCTGTTGATCGGAGTGCGCCTCCACGGCTGCCGATCCGGCCCGTGCGGTTACTTCTCCGCTGCGTTGGCGTGACGCTCCCTGCGATGTCGCGCAGAGGCGGCGGACCCGTCTTGGTCTCGGCCCTGGCCGGACCGGC
Organism: Bryobacterales bacterium; assembly: GCA_965261065.1. Taxonomy (GTDB): domain Bacteria; phylum Acidobacteriota; class Terriglobia; order Bryobacterales; family UBA6623; genus JAKZVK01. Next base: position 4,813,700 of record OZ253444.1, read on the forward strand.
GGGCTCGACCCCTCCAACCCCGTAGCGGGCGGGCGGCGGGTTGGGCCAGGCCGAGGCCATTTGATCAGGCGCAGTCCAACTCTCGGCATCCACCTGACTTGCAAGGTCACGTACCCGAGCGTCACTATGTACGCTTACGGAGTGCCACGTGCAAGCCCAGAAGACGCTGATGTCGAGTAACGAACCAGCCGTTGGCTCGGATGCTGTTGCCAGTGAGTTCGTCCGTCTTAGCCGGCGGCAGCTTCGACAGTATGTGGAGCGCATCGAGTCGTGCCTCGATAAGCTGACCCTCGAGCAGATCTGGTCGCGCGAGCACGAAGCCGAGAACGCGGTCGGCAATCTGGTTCTGCACCTGGCCGCCAACGTCCGGCAGTGGATCGTCAGCGGCGTCGGCGGTGCGCCGGACAGCAGAGACCGCGACGGCGAGTTCACCCGGCGCGAGCCCCTGGCGGCCGGGGAGTTGTTCGGCACCCTCCGTAGTGCGGTCGAGGAGGCCGATGCTGTGATGGCGGGTCTGTCCAGCGACGACTTACTCAGCACGCGCAAGATTCAGGTGTACGAACTCAGGGTGCTTCACGCGATCTACCACGTCGTTTGGCACTTCGCCGAGCACACCGGACAAATCATCTGGGCCACGAAGCGCATGACCGGCGAGGATCTTCAGTTCTACGGGTACCTCAGCACCTGAGAGGAACGGGAGTCTGCTGACGGGCGTGAACCCTAGCGCCCGGAAGCATTCCCAGGCAAACAGCCGGAAAGGGTTGGATCGATATGGAATTCGCCGTTTTTGATCCGGATCAATTGGGACGTAATCGGAAGCACGCACTATCGTTGGATCTGAATGCCGACGGGCACGACATCGAGCTGCCGGTCCTGCTGGCTCGTGGCGCTCGGCCGGGCCCGACGCTGGTCGTAACGGCCGGCGTTCACGGAGATGAGTTCGAGGGGATCCAAGCGATCTTCGACGCGTTCGAGGAGGTCGACACCGGCGAGATGAACGGCGACCTTCTCACCGTTTCTGTCGCGAATCCTCCGGCCTTTTGGAACGGGACGCGCACGAGTCCGCTCGATGGGGGCAACTTGGCACGCGTGTTTCCAGGAGACCCTGGCGGAGGGCCTACCGAGGCCATCGCGCACGCGCTGGCGCAGGCGGTGATCGCGCGCGCGGACTTCTATCTCGACCTCCACAGTGCCGGCGTGCGATGGCTCATGCCGACGATGGTCGGTTACGATGCTAACGATCCGCGGGGCCGCGAGGCGGCTCTCCGCTTTGGAGCGAAAGTGATCTGGAGCCACCCGATCATCGCCCCGGGACGCACGATCTCATTTGCAAACGAGCGCAAGATTCCATGGCTCTATACGGAAGCGTGCGGCGCGGGGAGAATCGACCCGGACGACCTGCGCATCTTCCGGGACGGCATCTTCAACTTGCTGCGGCACCTCGATATTCTGCCCGGCAACGTGGCGTCCGGCGAGCAGGTGGAGTGGCGTCTCGAAGGCGACGGCAACATCGAGGGCGGCGCGGTGTCGACGAAAGCGGGCTTCTTTGTTCCCCGCGCTGGGATACTGGACCAAGTTCAGGAAGGCCAGGAACTCGGACGAACCGTTGATTTTCACGGTAGGACGATCGAGACGTTTCGAGCGGCGTCCAATGGTGTGATTGCGCTGGTCCGTCAGTTCCGGATGGTCGAGCCCGGTGAGCCGATGTTCGTGGTCACCGATGTCGAGGCGGGCGACCCGTAGGGATCATGGGTCGCAAGGTCGGACTGCGGTTGAAGCCCATCAGGTTATGACGTCAAATCCCTGTTCTCGGAAGTGCCGATCGAAGCAGAATGCCTCGCGCACGCCGGCGTCTCGCATCACCAGAAAGCTTGAGCAGTCGACCAGGCTCAGCTTCTTCCGCGAGGCGGCCAGGGTCATTTCCATCGCGGCTCGATGCAGGGTTTCATCGATCCACTGCACGCTCAGCAGAGGAGCGACATCTTCGTGGAAGGTTCGTAGGGCCGCGACGCCGAGCCGATGCTGCACCAGGGCGCTCGTCTCGACGAGGACGTAGTTGCTCGTCAACAGGTCGGTAGGCTCCTCCAGCAGCTTCCTCCAGGCGCCGCTGGCGGAGCGGTGGCTCTCGTCGTCTTGATCTAGAACGGCGTAGAGAGCGGACGTGTCGACGAATACCGTCATTCCCCGAACGCTTCGGCGAGATAGCGGTCATGCTTGCGGCTGACGTCCTTCGAACCGGAGCGGAACCGGCCGGCCGCGCGCAATGCACGCTCGACCCGTTGCTGACGACTCGGTCGACGCCGGGCTGCCACAATCGTGTCGACGCCCTCGCGGATCAGGTCCGCCATCGACCGGCCGGATTGCGAGGAGAGCCTTCGCAGACTTTCTAACTGGCTTTCGGTAAGCTGGATCTGAGTACGAATCATATGCTACATGTTATCACTTCAGGCATTATGATGGCATAAAGAAAAATCGAAGTCGCGGCGAACCGTTGCTGCGACAAGCCCCCCTTGTCGGCGCGACTGAATACTAGATCGCGGTCCAGCCGGCGTCGACGGGGATGTTGGCGCCGGTGATGTAGCGCGAGGCGTCGGAGGCGAGGAACACCGCCGGGCCCTTGATGTCATCGTCGTCGGCCATGCGGCCCAGCAAGGTACTGGCGCTGTACTGGTTGACGAACCGCTTCGAGTGGTCGGGGGTCTGCAAACCGCCCGGCGACAAAGCGTTGACACGGATGTTGTACGGCCCGAGGTAACTTGCCAGATAGCGCGTCATCTGGATCATGCCGCCCTTGGCGAAGTGGTAGTCGATGGGGTTGGTGACGCTCGTGCCTTGGTAGATCGACCAGTCGGGCCCGGCCATGCCGTAGATCGAGGCGATGTTGACGATCGAGCCCGAGCGCTGCTGCTGCATCGGTTCGGAGAAGATCTGGCATGCCAGCAGTAGCCCGGTGGAGTTGACCTTCATCGCCTCCTGCCATGTCTTGGCCGTTGCTTGGCGCAGGTCGCCGCCGCCGCGGGCGACGCTGTTGTTGAAGAGGACGTCGAGCTTGCCGTGGCGCTTGAGGATGCGATCGCGCAACGAGCGGATGGAGCGCTCGGAGGCTTGGTCGAGCTTGTCGCCCTCGACTTCGAGCGACTCCGACCTTAGCTCCGCGGCATACTCCCTGCACCGCTCTACGTTGCGCGAGGCCACGACGACCGTGGCTCCCGCTTCGGCCAACGCCCGCACGATGTGACGTCCGTAAAGGCCGGTGCCACCGGTCACGAGCGCAATCTTGCCGTCGAGACGGAAGAAATCCATCGCGTGTTTCACGCCGCGCCCCGTTCCTCGGCGGCGTTGCCCAGCACTTGCGCGCGGATGTCGACTCCGACCTTCGCGCTCCAAGCAGCGAGAATTCTTTCGAACACGGGGCCTCCAATGGACTGGGCCACGGCCTCGTTCTCCGGCCCCACCGGCAAGCCGTTGACGCGCGAGACCGGCGCCATGCAATAGGGCGTCGTGACGACGAACACTTCGTCGGCGTTGATGATGTCGTGGACTTGCAGGTCGCGTTCGTGAAAAGCGATGCCGAGCGCGGCGCACAACTCAGACACTACCTTGCGGCTGGCGCCGCGCAGCATGTTCGCCGCGGTCGGGGAATAGACGGCCCCGCCTTTGACCATCAAGAAGTTCGCGCCGCTGCATTCGGTCAAGTTGCCGTCGAGGTCGAGCAACAGCGGCACGGCGTCGGGATCGGCGAGCTGCGCTTCTTTCTCGGCGATCCACCAGTGCAGGCGGCTGCGGTGCTTGATCTTCTGGTCGAGACACTGCGAAGGGACGTGGCGCGTCGACGGCGTCACCAGGTGAAGCCCCTCCGCAAACAAGCGTCGAAAAGCCGTGAACGGCAAAGGGAAGGAGTGAATGCAAAAGGTTGGCTCGCTGGGCGCGAAGTTGGCCGCCCGTCCGGCGTAGCCGAGGTTCTCGCCGGGCGTGAGGAAGTAGACGACGCCGAGGTCCGACTCGGTAGGGATCAGCTTGGCGTTGCGCCGGATCAGCTCGCGTGTGACGTCGGCGGTCTCCTCGCGCGGGATCGGTACGTCGAGCCGCGCATACTTCGCCGACTCGTAGAAGCGCTCGACATGGTCGTCCAGGCGATAGGGTTCATGGTGGAAGGTCCGCAGTTGGTCGGTGATGGTCGCGCCCAGCACGATCCCGAAGTCGTAGATGTTCAGATGGGCTTCGGAAGCTGGGGTGAACTGGCCGCGTAGGTAGACGTCGGGTTCGGACATGTGTATCCTCGGCGAAGGTTGGCCCCGGGGGGAAGGGGCCGTGCAACCTTCGGGGAGATTTATAGCACCCCTGCCTTGAGCGCGCAACCGGGTGCGGCTGAATGAGAGGAAACGGGCGGAGCAGGCGTCGATGGTTGTTTCGGTGTGCGAATAGCCTGGCAGCGGATTTACCCCTTGTCTATGACCCCTCCTGGGGTTGGCGATGCTGTGCCGCCTCGGGGGCGATGAGCTGTTCCTTGTTGCCTCGGGACAAGCGCCGCGATTGCCTGCCGAACCGAGCGGATTTACCCGTCACTGGCGTTCCGGGCTTCCATGAGGAGATTCGCTTTGTCAACTGGCAAGGGGCCTCGGGGAAACTTCAGTTTCTGGGGCACGTCCGACCTGGCTTCCATCCGCACTCTCTTTGGCGTCGTCCGCGACGCGGTGCTCTTTGAAGTTCAGTCTTAGCAGCGCTGCTGTCTCAGCTGCGGCCTTGTCCTGCTGGCCGGCCCGGAACGCGCAGTCGCTACGAACTCGGTGTCCGACGTGTTCCCTTCGCTGGGGGCTTCCTTTCCTCCGCTTTGCGAACTCGTACTACTGACCTGATCCGGCTTCCTTCGTGCCGCTCAACTCATCCCGCCGGCTCGGACCCCGACCCCGACACGGGGGCCGCTTCGAAGGGCGGCTTCGGGTCCTGGCTGCCGTAGAACGGATCAAAGTCCACCTCGCGCTTCCACAACACATGCAGCAGGATCGCTAACTTGCGCGCCACCGCCACCACCGCCTTGCGCTTCGCTGCCTTGCCGCCCCGCGCCGCCAATCGCAAGCCCCAGCGCCGCAGCGCCGAGTCCGTGCCGTGGTGTCCCAACACGTACTGCGCACATTGCACCAATAGCTTCCGCAGCATCGGGTCGCCGCTCTTGGTGATGCTCAACTGCGGGGAACTCTTCCCCGAGTCGCGCTTCTTCGGACGCAGCCCCATGCGCGGTCCCGCCGCTCGGCTGCTCTTCAACTTCGTGGCGTCGTTGTCCAGGTTCAGCACGAACGCCAACGACGTGATCGGCCCAACCCCTCGGATCGAGCGCATCCGCCGGGTCTGCGGATATTTCTCTTCGCCCAACTGCTCAATCTTTTTGTCGTAGCGGCGGATCTCGTCGCTGAGGTGTTGAATCACCAGCAGCAACGGGCTCAGCGTCTCGCGCAGCGACGCCGGCATCGCCGCGCCGGCCTTCTTTGCAAAGGCCTCGGTGCCCGACTTCGGCAAGCGTTCGCCGAAACTTTTCACCGTGCCCCTCACCAAGTTGATCAGTTTGGTGCGCGCGGCGACCGCGCCCTCGCGTGCCCGCAGCAGGGTGCGATCCTGTTGCGTCTCGAGCGAACACGGCTGCACGGGGTTGAGCATCTGGGGCATCCGCAGTCCCAACTCGCCCAACGTGGCGGCGTCGCGCTCATCGCCCTTCGACAGCGATTGCGTGATCAGCGCCAGCCGATGCGTGTCGGCCATCAGCGCTTCGTGACCGAGGCGTTCCAGCAGCCGGTAGGCCCACAGCGAGTGGGTGCCGGCTTCGAACACCACCCGCATCGACGCCCACGCGCCGAAGTACTTCTCGAACTGCTGGACGGTGGTGCGCACGCGCACGCGTTCCACGATGTTTCCTTCCAGATCGAGCAGGCAGACGTGGGAGTACTGGTCACCCAGGTCCAGACCGGCGACGACGTTCATGCCTTGTTCGATCATCTCGTGTTGCGGTTGTGACAAGGCTTCGATGGCTTTGCTATGGTTCTTCATAGTTCGTAGTTCCTTTCGTTATAAGAAGAGATTTCGGGATTCGCCCCGCGTCATGGAACGGGCGGGGCGAAGCCCGTCACTCGGGAGCGTACCGCACTCCCGAAACCGCGAGTCTCCTCATTTCATCTCGGTTTCTTGGGCTCGCGCGGATTCGCGCCTAGAACGGTCGCGAGGGTGAGCCACTACAGCGCACACCGCAACGTCGTCGTGATGGCAAAACACAGTACCTAGTATGTAGGCTCGTTGCCTGGCTTCCACTTGATGTTGCAGCCGATGCTGGGCTTTTGGTCGGCGTTGAGGGCTGTCCCGGCGAGGACGGCGTCGATCGCCGCGCGCAGGTCTCGCCCGGTGACTGGGATGCCGCTGTCGGGACGGCTTTCGTCAAGCTGACCGCGGTAGACGAGTTTGCGGCCGTCGCCGAAGAGGAAGAAGTCGGGGGTGCAAGCCGCCGTGTAGGCTTGAGCGATCTGCTGGGTCTCGTCATGGCAATACGGGAAGCGATAGCCATGTTGCTGGGCCGACGCCTTGAGCTTGTCGGGCGCGTCGTCGGGATAGTTCCCCGCGTCGTTGGCGCTGATCGCTACGATGCCGATGTCCGAGTCAGCGTAGTCGCTGCCCAAACGCCCCAACTGCTCGTTGATGTGCTTGACGTAGGGGCAGTGGTTGCAGATGAACATGACCAGCAGGCCCTTCTTGTCGGTGAACGTGTTCAGGCTGATCGTCTCGCCTGAAACGGTGTCGGGCAGTTCAAAGTCCGGAGCCTGGGTGCCGAGTTCGAGCATCGTCGAGGGGGTGAGTGACATGGTTTGAGATCCCTTTTTGTTGGGACTGGTTGGTGCAGTATGCCGGCAAGCGGTCCTGCAAGTCTACCTGGTAGCGTAGCAGCCCGGCCTGTTGGGGATACCCCAACGACCGGTAGTGGCTCAGTTTCAGCCATGACGGTCTCACGGACACCGGATCAGCCATCCACGGTGGCTCAAGCCGGTGTGTCGGAAGGACGCTGAAGCGCCCTGGGCAGGAACGAAGGGCCACGCTGAACCGGCCGTAAACGACCGGCCTACAACGCGCTTCGCGCGGAAGCCGCCTGAAGGCGGCTGGGTGGACGCAGCGGTCCACCCCTACACCGGGTTGAAGGCTGGTTGAAGGCAGCCTGAAGGCGACTTCAGAATCCGGCACAGTGTGCGGCGCACGCCCGTCACCCAGCGTGGCGCAGCCAAATTGAGCCACTACCGAACGACCCATGCTGTGACGCCCGCCGTTTCATCGGCGGTGGCGTGCGGGCCCAGTTCCCCAGGACTTCGAGTCACCTACGTTGCGCTCGTGGCTGCACCAGAACGTCGAGCCGGAGGCCGACGCTTGCAGGCAGGAGGCCCGCGCCACGGGGGGCCAAAGAAAAAGCCGGGCAGGAGGTGCTCCTGCCCGGCTGGAACCTGCTCTCAGTTGGTCCGATTTCTAGGGATCCCCGATGATGAGCGACTCTCTAGCAAACGATCTCAGCCCCTTGTCGTCGACGACCTCCAATTCGAACTCATACAGGCCCCGTCCGCCGGTGAAGCGGACCCTAGGCCTCTCCGCGCCCTGATCGAGGATCTCGGCGGCCTTGTCCCCGACGTTGCGCCAGATGAGAGTGATGGGATCGCCGTCGGGATCGAACGAGGCGCTGCCGTTGAGTTCTCCGATCGTGCCGGCCCCGTCACCGCGAATCAGCCAATCCGCTGTGGCGATGGCCACCGGCGCTCGGTTTCTCGTCTCGATAGTGACCAGCACCACGGCCGTCGCCTCGGTCCCGTCGAGATCCGTGGCGTTGAGAGTGTAGGTGGTGTCGACGGTCGGGTTCACCGTCACCTCGCCGCTCAGCGCGACCTCGCCCACGCCGGTGATGACGACCTTGGTGGCGTTGCTGGTCGTCCAGCGAAGGACCGTCGGGTCGCCTGCCTGCGCCAGTTGGCCAGGCTCGGCAGTGAAGGTCAAGATCTCGACCTGCCCCTGCCCGGTCGGCTCCTCGCGTACCGTCACTGTGGCGGTGGCCGAGGCCTCGCCCACGTCGTTGCGGGCGGTGAGGGTGTAGGTAGTGGTCTGATCGGGCATGACCGGTGTCGCATCCTGCGGGTCAACAGACCCGATGCCCGAGATGGTGACGTCGGTCGCGTTGCTGACCTCCCAATTCAACCTGCTCTGGCTGCCGCGTACGATCGATGCCGGTGAGGCGAAGAAGCTGGCGATGATGGGCGGATCGGGATCAGGCGGCGGAGGCAGCGGATTCACCGTCACGGTCACGGTCTGGTTGAGCGTCCGCTTCGGATTGCTCGCCGTGAGTGTGTAGGTGGTGGTGTCGGTTGGGCTCACCGTAGTGCTGCCGCCGGCCGGGTCGACCTCGCCGATCCCGGAAATCTCCACGTTCGTGGCGTTCCGCACCTCCCAGATGAGCGTGGCGGGCTGGCCCTCGGTGATGGTCAGCGGCTCGGCCGAGAAGCGCAGAATGGTGATCTGGCGGTCAAGCGTGCTGACCGTGACGCGGTCCGTCCCGACGCCGTTCTGGTCGTCCCTGACAGTCAACCGGAAGTGATAGGTCTCGCCCTCGTCGGCCGTGAAGGTGGTCTGGGCCGCGGTCGGCGAAGAGAGCGTAATGCCCGGTCCGCCCACCTGCTCCCAGGCGAAGGTAATCGGATCGCCGTCGGGGTCGGACGAGCCCGAAGCGTCGAGCGATATGGTCCCAGCCTCGACGCCCATTTGATCGGGCTCGGCGTCCGCCACGGGGACGTCGTTGCCGGTGCGGATCGTCCGCGTCAGCACTTCGTAGCGGATGCGCGGAACGTCCACGGGAACGGGCCCCTCTGTTTCGCCGTACCCTTTCGGGCTGAGCCACTTACCGAACTCCAGGCCCACTGTGACGCTGCCTGTGTTGTTGGTCGAAATGAGGGTCTCGTTGAGGCCGCCGGCGACGGTAAAGGCCAGCCGGTCAGTGATCGGATGAATGTAACGAACCCGCCCGCCGGCTTTGTTGTCGTCGAACTTGCGGAACTGGGCTCCGATGTTGCCCTCGAACCAAGCATCACCCCAGGCAGCCACAGCGGTGCTGAAGCCAAATTGATCGACGATGCTCAGGTAGGTCTCTTCAATGCGGTTCGGCGCCAGGAAGCGGGTATTGAGGATCGACCCGTCCATGAAGCCCTTGGTGCCAAAAATGCCGACCCGGCCTCGCGGGAAGATGTAGTCCAACGTACCGGCGGCCTGTCCGAGTGCGCCGGAATGGCTGAAGCCGGATATCCACTTGACTCAGGTGACCCCAACATCTTGTAGTTGGGCTCACAGCGTCTTAGCGTCCCAATCGGCGACGATCGAGCGGTACGGCGTCGGCTCCACCGCCATGGCCTGCTGCACAAGGCGGTAGAAGAGCTTGCCCCGACTGCGTGATCTGCGCCGATTGAAGCGGAACACGAACTCGTCGAGATAGTAGTCCAGATGCTCGTGGCTGACCGCCCCCTGATGCGTGCCCAGCATCCAGCGCTTGAGTAGCGAGATCGCCAAGTGCACCCTCGGCAGTAGCTGCGAGGCCTGCTCGCGGCGGTTGTTAATCGAGATGATACGACGCTGGTAGTCCTTCTTCTTGAGCGGATCGTAGCCCGACCAGTTGTCGGTAACAACCACGCTGCCCGGCTCGACCGACTCCTCGACGAAGGGCATCAAACTGGCCGCCGAGGCGTTCTGAACGCGCTGCATGCGGATGCGCCCCAGCCCGGTGCCTCTCTCTTCCGCGGCGACTGCAATCAACGCTTTACGCTCGGTCTGCCGGCCGATTACCACTTCTTCTTCAGCGCCCCAGTAGGTCTCATCGACCTCGACGAGGCCCGTCAATCGCTCCCGCCCCGGGCGCACCATCGCTCGCCTCAGCTTGTGCATCCAAGGCCAGGCGGTTTGGTAACTGCCCAGTCCCAGAACGCGCTGTAGATCCAGGGCGCTGGCCCCATTCTTCTGCGTGGTGATGGTCCACATCGCCCGGAACCACAGCCGCAGCGGCTTGCGTGTGTCTTGAAAGATCGTGCCGGCGGTGACGGAGGTTTGCCGCCCGCAGCGAGCGCATTCGAACCACACTTTGCGCACCGGCCAAGCGCGCTCATGCCCACACCTTGGACAGCGGAAACCCTCTGGCCAGCGCAAGGCGAACAGATAGTCGCGGCAAGCCTCCTCGCTCGCAAAGTGAGACTCGAATTCGAGTTGGTCGCGCGGGTAATCCTCCACCAGGCTCTACACTACATCTTGGGGTCACCTGAGTCAAGTGGATACCCAGCTGGCTGAATTCGTCGAACTTGACGTACTTGAAGCTCGAGAACGCGCACGCTTGCATGGGGCCGAAGCGGTTGACGATACCCAGATCGATCTGGCCCTCGTCGCGGCGGAAGTTGTGCATGTATTCGCCCTGGGCCTGGACGGCGTGCCTCTTGGCGAACGGCAGGAAGACCTGCCCGGACCCGCTGACGGCGAGGTTGCCCTGTTCGGTGTCGGGCCCTGCCATCAGGTTGTAGCGTGCAAATTTCTTGGAGGGCTCCGGCGTTTCTTCGCGAATGATCTTGGGAGTCTCCTCGCGAACGATCTCGCGAACCTGGGTCTCGGTGGCGGGCTTGGGCGCGGCGGCCATCTTGGTTTCCATCTCGCGCTGGCCCTCCTTGAGCTTGTCGACCTCACCCTTGAGTACATCATTCTCGTTCTTGAGGCCCTTCAAGGCAGCGAGGATGTCGTCGAGTTTCTCGAGTTCCTTCAGGATCTTGTTGCAGCACTCCTCCTGCGCCTTCATCAGGTCGGCGAGCGAAGTGATGGCTTCTCCCACGCCGCCATCGCTGACGATGTTCCCTTGCGCGTCGGTGACAGTAACCTTGACGCGACGGTTCATCCACCGCCCTTCGCGCAGATTGTTGTCGGCGGTTGGGCTTTTTTCGCCGAACGTTTCGATGGTGATCTGGCTCGTCTGCGTGCCGTACTTCACGAGGAAGTCGCGCACCGTTTCCGCTCGCTTGCGGCCGAGCGCGGCGTTGTAGCTGTCGGGGCCGAGATGGTCGGCGTGTCCCTCGAGCTTGACGCGATAGTCGCGGTGTTGCGTCAGCAACTCCGCGAGGCGCAACAAGCTGGGATACCCGTCGGTCAAGACCGCGCGGTCGAAGGCAAAGTTGACCTCCTCCCAGTCGCCTTTCTTTTGAGTCGGGTTAAGTCCTTGACCGAATAGCGTTGCTGTCGAAAGCCAGGCTACGCCACAGAACAACAGGAGTCGCTTACGCATTGCCGTCACCTCGGAGAGGGATATTTTGTACGGCGCGACCTCGTGCGGGATGTCGAGGCCCAAACCATACGGTGTGGGAGATGTTTTAGGATATCACAACACTCTTCTACGGCCGCGCTATTTGAGTTGCTTTTGGCCAAAAAAAAGAGTTGGTTTAGGACCAGTCAGACCGGACCCGGATCGCGGTCCGGCTGCTTCGCGGTTCCTTCCCAGGCGGGGTGTCGAGACGGCACAGCGAACTCAACGCGGGTGCGAGGCGAGACAATTGATGGGAGCGTCGACGTGCATGGTCGGACGGGCTATCGTCCATCGAGAGGTGATCACGTTCTGTCAGCGTCGGCTCTGACTGGACTGTTACGCCCCAGATTGTCCTCGGGCGAAACCGAATGGATCCACCGGCGCCGGTGCCGATAGCCTGCAGGAGATTGCCCTGCCCGGGTGCAGGACAGGAAAGGACGTCGCCTACCGAAGCGGATCCGATCAACACTCAATCTACGGCCACCGATACGGGATCTGATCCCTCTTGTTTAGTGTCAGTTACAGTTTGTTATACAAGTACATACTGAAGGTGTCTGTCATCCGCCGGACAGCCCAGGAGCCACACTGACGGCTTCCGTTGGGAGAGGCGGCAACGCTTGACGCTTTGCGTGTCCTTTCGCTTGCTTGCTGTCGGCCAATGAGCCATGTCTTGTTCTCACCGTGACCGGGGTGTAGATCCGGATGCGGCTGCTGTCCGAAGTTCTGGCTAGCATTACAAGTCGTTTGTTTTGAGATTCTACCAGCGTATATCCAAGGTGAAACTAGAATTATGATTCTGGATTGCCGGCGATGAATCGACACGGGGTGCCCCTTGTACGCTGTCTTGCTGACATCATCGGGGTTCGTCCAGCGTTCCATGGGCCCGCATGCCGGAGTCCGGGTCTGGCTTGGCTTGTGCCGCGTCTTAATCTGCCCGTTCATAAGCTACGGTAGGAGGGTGCAGGCTAGCACTCGACCTGAGGAGAGCGGGGCTCCGCCGGACGTGGCGGAACCCGGATCCAGCAAGCCGATGAAGTCGTACAAGCCGGCGCCCGCGCGGATTCAGGCCGCCTTGCGGACCGCCGGGAGTGTGTTTCGCGAGGCCGGCCGGGAGTGGAAGAGCGATAACATTCCGGAGTCGGCGGCAGCGCTCGCTTTCTACACGGTCCTGTCATTGGCGCCTCTGTTGATCATCCTGATCGCTCTGGCGGGCGTTTATCTTGAGCCGCGAGTCGCCCAGGGACGTGTGCTCGACCAGCTAGCCGACGTCGTCGGGCAGGAGGGCGCGGGGCTGATCCGGAACCTTCTGCGTGACGCCTACGAGCGTACGGCCGCGGCAACCGTCTTCTCCATTGCAACGATCCTTGTCGGCGCGACCATCGTCTTCAGCGAGTTGCATCGAGTGCTCAACCGCATCTGGGGCGTGAGGCCCGAGCGGTCGATGAAGGCATTCGGCAAGAAACGCCTGATGACTTTTGTGATGGTGCTCGCGGCGGGACTACTGCTGTTCCTTGTCCTGACCGTCAGCACGTTCGTCTCGGCCGCCACTTCGGTGTTGTTCACACTGGGAAAGAGCTTCATCGCACTCTACGTCGGCAGCGGCATCATCCGTTCTTTGTAGGGAGCTGCCGGCTCTCTGGTCGTTCTGTTGATGTGGGTCTTCTACTCGTCGCATGTTTGCCTGTTGGGAGCAGAACTCACCAAGGTGCTCGACAGGAGAATGCAGTTGGGCCGGTCGCGGGAGAACGGCCGCGCCGCGGGCCGCGACTTGTAGCCGCCGACGACGTCCGCTGAATCGGACTACGTCCGAAACGGGGGAAGTGTGGGCATTGCTGTCTCGCGAGGGGCGATTCGCGCTATGATCTAGCAGGGGTGAAGGAAGTGAAATGAACTCTCCCGTTGCCGCACGGGCGGCTCGTGTCTCCGTTGCCGCCCTCCTACTCTCGACGCTCTTCTCCGCTGAACTTGCCGCTGCCGATTCCTCGGCGGCCGTCGAGTTCAACCGCGACGTGCGGCCGATCTTCTCCGACAAATGCTTCACGTGTCACGGCCCTGACGTCAACAACCGAAAGACGCCGTTGCGGTTCGATACCGAGAAGGGCGCGACCCAAGACCTCGGCGGACACTTCGCCATCGTGGCGGGACAACCTGAGAAAAGCACGCTCGTCGAACGCATCGCCAGCGATGATGCGATCCGCCGCATGCCGCCCTCCTACGAGGGACACAGCAAGCTCTCCGAGCGCGAGATCGGGCTGATTCGCCGTTGGGTCGAGCAAGGAGCCAAGTGGCAACAGCACTGGTCGTTTGTCACCCCGACGCGTCCTCGCCCGCCGGACGTCCGCGATGCGAACTGGCCCCGGAACGCCATCGACAACTTCGTTTTCGCCCGGCTCGAACGCGAGGGACTCGCGCCCTCGCCCGAAGCTGACCGCCCGACGCTGATCCGGCGCGTCACGCTCGACCTGACCGGATTGCCTCCCACGCCGGAAGAAGTCGACGCGTTCGTCAACGATTCGTCGCCCACGGCTTACGAAAAGGTGGTAGACCGCCTACTCCAATCGCCGCGCTACGGCGAACGGATGGCGATCCGCTGGCTTGATGCCGCGCGCTACGCCGATACCAACGGCTATCAGACCGACGCCGAACGGTACATGTGGCGCTGGCGGGACTGGGTCATCGACGCCTTCAACGACAACATGCCGTTCGACCAATTCACGGTCGAGCAGATCGCCGGCGACCTGTTGCCTGATCCCACACTTGATCAGCTGATCGCCACGGGGTTCAACCGCAACCACCGCGGCAACGGCGAAGGCGGCATCATCGCGGAAGAGTACGCGGTCGAATATGTGGTGGACCGGGTGGAGACGACCTCGACCGTCTGGCTAGGCCTGACGATGGGCTGCGCCCGCTGCCATGACCACAAGTACGACCCCCTCACGCAGAAGGAGTTCTACAGGTTCTTTGCGTACTTCAACAACGTCCCCGAAAACGGCAAAGCGTTCAAGTACGGCAATTCACCGCCGTTCATTCAGGCCCCGACGCCCAAGCAGCAGAAGGAACTGAAAGAACTGGACACGAAGCTAGCTGAGGCGGAAGCCGAGTTTGCTTCGCTGCGGGGCGAGATCGAGAAGACCCAAGGGGTCTGGGAGAAGTCGGCGGCCAAGTCGCAGTTCCTCGACTGGTCGCTGCATGACGGGCTGGTAGCCCACTACGCGCTCGACGGCAACGTCTTGGGTGAGACACCCGGGTCGGGCCGCGTCCCTACCCGGCTCGTGGACGGCCTGCCCGATTTCGTTAAGGGCAAGGTCGGTCAAGCAGCGGGCTTCGACGGGAAACGCTTCGTCGACGGCGGCGATGTCGCACCTTTTAGCTTCACCGAGAAATTTACGCTATCCGCATGGGTATACCCGACGGCGGCCGATGGGCCGATCGTGACCCGCACCAAGCAAGGGGCGACCGAAAAAGAGGGGTATGGCCTCTACTTGAAGGACGGCAAGCTCCAGTTCAACCTCGTCAATCGCTGGCTTGACGACTCGACCCGCGTCGAGACGGCCCGGGCGCTGAAGCTCAACCGTTGGTACCACGTCGCGGCCAGCTATGACGGTTCCAGGCTGGCCGAGGGCACGGCCATCTACGTCAATGGCAAGCCGTCGAAGCTAACCTACGTCGTCAACGAGTTGAACCAGTCGTTCGGCGTCAAAGCGCCCCTACGGATCGGTGCGGTAGGAAACGCGCCAGACCGCTTCCGCGGTGACATCGACGAGGTGCGGGTGTACGACCGCGACCTGACGCCGCAAGAGGTCGCGGTCTTGGCAACCGCGAAGCCCGCCGGACGGATCGCCGCGGTCAAGCCGAGTCGCCGCACAGCGGGCGAGGCCGAGAAGCTGCGGCTTTGCTTCTTGGACCAGTACGCTCCTGAAAACATCCGCGAAGCGTGGCTGAAGGTAACGGAGACGCGCAAGAAACACGGGCAATTCGTCGACGGCCTGCCGACCGTAATGGTGATGAAGGAAAGGGAGGTGCGCCGACAGACGCACATGCTCGTGCGAGGAGCCTACGACAAACCCGGCGAGAGGGTCTCACCCGGCGTACCCGCCATTCTGCCGCCCGTCAAGGACGAGCACGGCGATAATCGGCTGGGTTTCGCGCGTTGGCTGGTAAGCCGCGACAACCCACTCACCGCGCGGGTAACGGTGAACCGCTTCTGGCAGGTGTATTTCGGTACAGGGCTGGTGCGGACGGTGGAAGACTTCGGCTCCCAGGGCGAATGGCCGACGCATCTGTCTCTGCTCGATTGGCTCGCGGTCGAGTTTATCGAGTCGGGCTGGGACGTGAAGGCCCTCCAGAAAAAGATTGTGCTGAGCGCGACCTATCGCCAATCGTCCAAAGTCGAGCCGGAACTGCAGAAGGCAGACCCCGACAACCGTCTGCTTGCCCGAGGCCCGCGGCTGCGCCTGCCGGCCGAAGTGGTGCGCGACCAGGCGCTGGCGATCTCCGGGCTGCTGGTGGACGAAATCGGTGGGCCGTCCGTGAAACCCTATCAGCCCGCCGGTCTTTGGACGGAGCTCGCCGGCGGCAAGGCCTATGAGCAAGACCACGGCGACAATCTCTACCGCCGCAGCTTGTACACTTTTTGGAAACGCGCCGTGCCGCCGCCCTCAATGCTTAACTTCGACTCGGCCGGGCGCGAGGCTTGTCGGGTACGGCAATCCCGAACGAACACGCCGCTCCAGGCGCTCAACTTGATGAATGACGTGACCTTCATCGAGGCATCGCGCCTGTTGGCCGAACGCATGATGACCGAAGGCGGGCCCACGGCTCGTGAGCGTATCGGATACGGGTATAAGCTAGCCACCGCCCGTGACCTAAACGTCGAGCAACGCGATGTCTTGCTCGGCAGTTTGAACCACTATCGGGACAACTTCGCCACCGATCGCAAGTCGGCCCTGGAACTCGTAAAACAGGGCGAGCGTCCGCGCAACGAAGTGCTTGACCTTGCCGAGTTAGCCTCGTACACGACGGTGGCAAGCCTGATTCTGAATCTGGACGAGACGATCACAAAAGAGTAGAGCGCCGTCGACGCTGTTCCAGCGCACTTCGCGCTGCCGGCTACAGAGATCGACCCTCGCGGGGCACCAACCATGAGCCAAGCCAACGATCCAAGAATCGAACAGAAACTCCTCCTCACCCGCCGGCACTTCTTCGGGAGATCGAGCGCAGGCATCGGTGGCGCCGCTCTAGCGAGTTTGATGAACCAAAACCTGTTTGGTGCGGCCGCGAATGTGCCCACAGCCGACACCGTGGCTCGAGGCGGACTTCCCGATTTGCCCCATTTCGCCCCCAAGGCCAAGCGCGTCATCTATCTGTTCCAGTCCGGGGCGCCCTCGCAGATCGACCTGTACGACTACAAACCGAAGCTGCAGGAGTTTCGCGCCACCGAGTTGCCCGACTCGATCCGCAAAGGCCAACGCCTGACCGGCATGACGGCGACGCAGACCAGCTTTCCTGTCGCGCCATCGATCTTCAAGTTCCAGCAGCACGGCAACTCGGGCGCCTGGATCAGCGACTTGCTGCCGCATACCGCCAAGCTGGCGGATGATCTGACCTTCATCAAGACACTCCATACCGAGGCGATTAACCACGATCCGGCCGTCACGTTCTTCCAGACCGGCTTTCAACTTGCCGGACGGCCTAGTATCGGCTCCTGGCTGTCGTACGGTCTGGGGACGCTCAACAAAGACCTGCCGTCGTTTGTCGTGATGGTCTCGAGCGGCAGCGGACGGAGCGGCCAGCCGCTCTACGACCGCCTCTGGGGCAGCGGCTTTCTGCCAACCCGCTACCAGGGTGTAAAGTTCCGTTCGGTCGGCGACCCGGTGCTGTACTTGTCGAACCCTCCCGGTATCAATCAAGGTGCGCGGCGGCGGTTCCTTGACGATCTTGCGAAGATGAACGAGCTGAAGCTCGGCGAGTTCGGCGACCCGGAGATTTCAACGCGCATCTCGCAGTACGAGATGGCCTACCGCATGCAGAGTTCGGTCCCGGAGTTGACGGATCTCTCAAACGAGCCTGAGAGCACCTTCGAGAAGTACGGGCCCGACTCGCGAAAACGGGGCACCTATTCCGCGAACTGTCTTCTGGCCCGGCGGCTGGCCGAGCGGGGCGTGCAGTTTATCCAGCTCTTCCATCGCGGCTGGGACCAACACACGGAACTGCCTAAGGGCATCCGTGCGCAGGCCAAGGACACCGACCAAGGCACGGCGGCGCTCATCCAAGACCTCAAAGACCGCGACATGCTGAAGGACACGCTGGTGGTTTGGGGCGGAGAATTCGGCCGTACGGTCTACAGCCAAGGACGTCTCACCGAGGACGATTACGGCCGCGACCACCATCCTCGCTGCTTCACGATCTTCATGGCCGGCGGCGGCGTCGAGCCCGGCATGAGCTACGGCGAAACGGACGACTTCAGCTACAACATCACCAAAGACCCCGTACACGTCCACGATCTGCACGCCACGATGCTGCACCTGCTGGGCATCGACCACTTGAAACTTACCTTCAAATACCAGGGCCGGCACTTCCGCCTGACCGACGTCCACGGCAACGTCGTGGAGAAAGTGCTGAGTTGACACAAGGATTGACGGACAAGCCGTTCGATCACGGCTTCGTAGTATTAGAGGCGGCTCAAGCATGCCAAGAAAGCAACGGCATCGAGGTGCTACGAAGTACTTCTACTACATATCCGAACCCAAGGTCCGGATGCTTTCCGGTCAGTTCTCTCCCAAGGCCCCGCGAATAAAGACTGCGTCACTGTTCGGCGCCAGCCTTCCTTCAGGTCCGGCATATCGGAGATCAGCGGTTTACAAGGCGTTGCGACGTATGTGCTCTGGAGGACAGTCTCTGATCTGGGATCGACCGCGATCTGCGTCTTTCGATACTTCAGTAGTTGATGTAGATCGTGATGCACAATGACGAGGGCCATCAGAACCGGGAGGCTGTTCGGCAAGATGCTCGGGCGGATCTGGGCGCTGCATGTGCCAGGCGGGTAACGGGCGACGGGCTGCGACGGACGAGAGACGCTGGGTTGCTGAAGAGGGCACTACTAGGAGCAGTGTCGGGGTAACCCCCCCCCCCAGCGAGCTGAACCGTGGCGATCGAGCGGCATTCAGCGACCGAAACCGGAGCGAACGGAGCATCGATCGTGAGAGGAGAACGAAGACCTTGCATCCGAGCCGCCACGACCCATTTGACTTGCAAACCCTTGATGTGAGGGTTTATCCAGGATTTCCATTTTGGCCCTGGCACGGCCACAGTATACACCCGCTCCGCTCCGAACAGCACGTCCTTTCACGCTGAACCCTGCACATCACCTCTGCTGGTAGTCGCCAGAGCTGGTTCGACCGCTCACAGTCGTTGATTGAGCGGCTTGAACGGCGCTCCGGCCGACACTGCTCCTTGCGAAACCTTTTGGAGCCAAAAGCTGTTGATCCTCACTCCGGCAATGCTACCCACTCGGCAGCGGCAGCGCCCAGATCTTGTGCAGCATGTCGCCGAACAGCCGCCGGTTCAGATGTCCCTCCGCCAATAAGAGCCAGTAATCCAGGATTTCCATTTGGCCCTGGCACGGTCACAGGATACACCCCCGCTGCGCCGAATACCACGTCTTTTCGCGCTGAACCCTGCACATCACCTCCGCCGGTAGGCGCCAGGGCTCGTCCGTCCGCTCACAGACGTTGATTGAGCGGACTGAACGGCGCTCCGGCCGACACTGCTCCCTGCGAAACCTTTTTGGAGCCAAAAACTGTTGATCCTCGCCCGGGCAACGCTACCCACCCGGCACAGGCAGCGCCCAGATCCTATGCAGCATGTCACCGAACAGCCGCCGGTTCAGATGCCCCTCCGCCAGCAGCAACCAGTAGTAGCGAGCATGCTTGACCAGCCGACCGCCGGTCTTCATCAACCTGTGTTGCAAACTCGTTAGCGACCAGCTTTTGATTCGCTGCGGCAGCCCTAGCCGCCGCCACAGGTTGCCCAGGTTGTAGGCCAGCACGCTGAGTTGCAGCCGTACCTCGTTGGCTCGGAAGCGGTGACACGACAAGCGGGTCCAGTGCGTGGCCTGTTTGCCTTCTTTGATCCACTGCTCCGCCGTGCCGCGCTTGTTGTAGAACCGCACGACCGAGCGGCTCGGCAAGCTCATGCTCGTCACGACAAATCCGACGCGCGGGAATAGTTCGCCCTGGTGATGCTCGACCTTGGCGACAACTCGCCTTGCCTTCGACCAGCTCTCGGCCTGATAGCGAAAACTCTTGTAGCGCACTAGGGGCTTGGCGTTCGGCCTGCCCGGTGGCCGAAACAGGATGTCCTCGATCTCCAGCTCCAGGCTCTTGTTCGCCGGGATGCGAATCACGTAGTCCACGCCGCGCTCCTCCATCGCCTCGTAGATCTCGGGCTTGGCGAAGGCGGCGTCGGCGCGGAACGTCACCTGTTTGCCCTCCGCCTGTTGTCGTTCGATCTCCGGCAGTAGCAGCTCGTCCCAGTCCTCGGCGCTGTGCACGTTGCCGGGACGCAGCTTCGCGCCTAGGCAGTCGCCGTGCTGGTTGAACAGCAACAGCGGGTGATAGCAGAGGGACTCAAAATGGCCGTTGTAGGCACTGCCTTCCTGTTGGCCGTGGACGGGGCTCTCCGTGGAGTCCATGTCGAGCACCACGCGGTCTGAACCGTCGGGAGCTTCGGCTTGCGCGACCAGCTCCCGGTTCACTGCCATCAGCCCCAGCAAGTTCTCTTCGCTCGCCAGCATCTCCGTCTCGAAGTCATGCAGCGTCGAGGTCAAGGCTGCTCCGCGATCCCAGTTCCTCTTCGAGCCGATCAAGCGAAAGGTCGGATCGGCGGATACTCGAACGGCGTCATTGAGGTCCTCGTAGCCAGCGAGTCGGCTGTAGACCGACTGCCGCAGCAGATCGGCCAGCGCGAACTTCTTGTTCAAGCCTTGTCGCGAGTCGCTGAGATGCTCGTCGATCAGCTGGCCGAGTCCGAGTCGTTCATCCAGTTCGCGAACGAGAATCAGATCGCCATCCGAGGTGACTCGCGATCCTTGGAAATCGACTTTGAGAAATCCATTGAACGTGAGCTGAAACGGCTTGTTTTCTTTTTCACCCATCGGGTGTTGACCTCCATGGCGTCCTTATCGGGCTCTAGCCCCTATCAATAAAGACGCTGAAGGTCGCTGGATGGTCTGAAGCTTATACATCAAATTGAAAATGCGGGGTAATACCGCGCGTGCTTGACCAGCCGACCGCCGGTCTTCATCAACCTGTGTTGCAAGCTCGTCAGCGACCAACTCTTGATTCGCTGCGGAAGCCCCAGCCGCCGCCAAAGATTGCCCAGGTTGTAGGCCAGCACGCTCAGTTGCAACCGCACTTCGTTGGCCCGAAATCGATGGCACGACAATCGCGTCCAGTGCGTCGCCTGCTTGCCTTCCTTGATCCACTGTTCCGCCGTGCCGCGCTTGTTGTAGAAGCGCACCACCGAGCGGCTCGGCAAGCTCATGCTCGTCACGATGAATCCGACGCGCGGGAACAGCTCGCCCTGGTGATGCTCGACCTTAGCGACGATCCGCCTCGCCTGCGACCAACTCTCCGCCTGATAGCGAAAACTCTTGTAGCGCACCAAGGGCTTGCGGGAAGGCCTTCCCGGCGGGCGAAACAGGATGTCTTCGATCTCCAGCTCCAAGCTCTTGTTGGCCGGAATGCGAATGGCGTACTGTACTCCGCGTTCCTCCGAAGCCTCATAAACTTCCGGCTTCGCAAAGGCCGCATCGCCCCGGAAGGCGACCTGCTTGCCCGCAGCCTGTTGGCGCTCGATCTCCGGCAACAAGAGCTCATCCCAGTCCTCGGCGCTGTGCACGTTGCCTGGACGCAGCTTGGCAGCGAGGCAATCACCATGACCGTTGAACAAAAGCAACGGGTGGTAGCAGACCGACTCGAAGTGTCCGTTGTAGGCACTGCCTTCCTGTTGGCCATGGACCGGACTCTCGGTGGAGTCCAGGTCCAGAACGACCCGCTCGGCGTCGTCGAACGCTTCCGCTTGCCCGACCAGCTCTCGGTTCAGCGCCATCAGCCCCAGCAGGTTCTCTTCGCTCGCCAGCATCTCCGTCTCGAAACCGTGCAGCGTCGAGGTCAAGGCCGCACCGCGATCCCAGATCTTCTGCGAACCGATCAGCCGAAACGTCGGATCGATCGAAACCCGCTCGGCGTCGTTGAGGTCCTCGTAGCCGGCGAGTCGGCTGTAAACCGACTGCCGCAACAGATCAGCGAGCGTGAACTGCTTGTTTGTGCCTTGCCGGGAGTCGCTGAGATGCTCGTCAATCAGTTCTCCGAGACCGAGCCGTTCGTCCAGTTCGCGAACCAAAATCAGGCCACCGTCGGAAGTGACGTGCGATCCCTGGAAATCGACTTTGAGAAGTCCATTGAAACTTAGCTGGAATGGCTTGGTTTGTTTTTCACCCATTGGGTGTTGGCCTCCATGGCGTCCTCATCGGGCTCTAGCCCCTATGAATAAAGACGCTCAAGGCCGCTGGAAGGTCGGGATGTCAAACATCAAATTGAAAATGCGGGTTTATACGTGTGAAGCTCGAGATCGAGAGGAGGCTCGGCCATGGGTGCAATGATCATGGAAATGTGCTCTCGTGATGAGGAGCGCATAAGGTGGATCAGGTTCTTTCCCATCGTAGATATCCTCATCATGGTTTTGATTGGTTTTGCGCCGTTGCTGGCGGCGAAACTGCTGTTACCCGATGCCCCGGGGACCTGGCTTGTGGGAGGCGTGGGGTTGATTGTCTGGGACGGGTTATTGAGGCTCATATTCGGCGTATGGTTTAAGTGTTTCTTCCTTCCGATGTGGGTGTGGGGCGCCTTTTTTGCCGCAGGGGGACTATTCGATTTCTGAAGCATACACGGGCCAGAAAGCGTCAACTGAAGCGGAATTCTCCCTGTAGAACCCGCAATTCCTGGTTGAGCGTCTTCACGGCTCGTCGCAGCTTCCAACGGGTCGGCGCGAGCACGATGGTGTCATTTTAGAGGTTTTTCTCGGCTGGAACCGCTTGTCCGCCTTGTCCATCTCCAGACACTCGGGCCGGATGGCCGGTACCAGGCCCCCCTCCCGGCTCGTCTTAAGGGACAAAGTCGCTACTCGCAGCGCCGATTATGCGACTAAGCGCCGGACACACGCCCTCCGCGTAAAGTGGCGCTAGAAAGCCGAAAACCGCCAGAAGCAAGATGGTGATCGCCCTACAGATGTACCGTATCGGTTTGTGCCCTGTTATGGTCTTCATCGCTGGCTTTGTTGATTCTTCGCAAGGAGTTCCTGTACTCAACGGGCTCCAGCCTTTCGCAGAACCGCCGCCACGTTGTCGTACCCTTTCCGTAGCGCAATCGCGAGTGGCGTCTCTCGGCAGCCGTCGGCTTCGTTGACATCCCATCCGTTGTAGCGGATCTCGTAGGCGATCGGTGCCGCACAGCCCAAGAGTGCGAGAGACGTCAGTTCTGATCGAACGACGAGTCTGGCGGGTAACTCGAAGTCCTCGCTCTCATAGCCAACTTCCTCTCCAAGGATTAAGGATTCATACGCTTCGCTCTCGACTTCGTCGGGTCGGGCGTTGTCCCACGGAGTCTCGCATAGCATCTTGGCGATTTGGTAGGCACTGCTACGTTCGTCTGGAGAACAACTATGAAGAATGCCAGCCAGATTTATGGCGGTCCATATATATTCCTCTTCTTCGTCAGGATCAAACGGCGGCATTGCGAGGTTAGTCGCAAGAATGGCCGCTACGGCATCCCGGGCACCGTTCTCGACCGCATAATAAAGAAACTGGCCAGAAGGATTGTAGCAGTTCGAGGTACACGTTGCTACGGTTAGATTTATGTCATCGTCTTCCTGATCTGTAGTAACTTCCAGCGTGACGTGGCCCTTTTCGACTGGATCATAGGCTTCAAGAGGAAGTAAAATTCGATCTTTTAGCCCGCATTTTCAATTTAATGTTTGACATCCCGACCTTCCAGCGGCCTTGAGCGTCTTTATTCATAGGGGCTAGAGCCCGATGAGGACGCCATGGAGGCCAACACCCAATGGGTGAAGCTGGGTATCCACTTGACTCAGGTGACCCCAAGATGTAGTGTAGGGCCTGGTGGAGGATTACCCGCGCGACCAACTCGAATTCGAGTCTCACTTTGCGAGCGAGGAGGCTTGCCGCGACTATCTGTTCGCCTTGCGCTGGCCAGAGGGTTTCCGCTGTCCAAGGTGTGGGCATGAGCGCGCTTGGCCGGTGCGCAAAGTGTGGTTCGAATGCGCTCGCTGCGGGCGGCAAACCTCCGTCACCGCCGGCACGATCTTTCAAGACACACGCAAGCCGCTGCGGCTGTGGTTCCGGGCGATGTGGACCATCACCACGCAGAAGAATGGGGCCAGCGCCCTGGGTCTACAGCGCGTTCTGGGACTGGGCAGTTACCAAACCGCCTGGCCTTGGATGCACAAGCTGAGGCGAGCGATGGTGCGCCCGGGGCGGGAGCGATTGACGGACCTCGTCGAGGTCGATGAGACCTACTGGGGCGCTGAAGAAGAAGGGGTAATCGGCCGGCAGACCGAGCGTAAAGCGTTGATTGCAGTCGCCGCGGAAGAGAGAGGCACCGGGCTGGGGCGCATCCGCATGCAGCGCGTTCAGAACGCCTCGGCGGCCAGTTTGATGCCCTTCGTCGAGGAGTCGGTCGAGCCGGGCAGCGTGGTTGTTACCGACAACTGGTCGGGCTACGATCCGCTCAAGAAGAAGGACTACCAGCGTCGTATCATCTCGATTAACAACCGCCGCGAGCAGGCCTCGCAGCTACTGCCGAGGGTGCACTTGGCGATCTCGCTACTCAAGCGCTGGATGCTGGGCACGCATCAGGGGGCGGTCAGCCACGAGCATCTGGACTACTATCTCGACGAGTTCGTGTTCCGCTTCAATCGGCGCAGATCACGCAGTCGGGGCAAGCTCTTCTACCGCCTTGTGCAGCAGGCCATGGCGGTGGAGCCGACGCCGTACCGCTCGATCGTCGCCGATTGGGACGCTAAGACGCTGTGAGCCCAACTACAAGATGTTGGGGTCACCTGAGTCAAGTGGATACCCGGCTGGGTGAAAAACAAACCAAGCCATTCCAGCTAAGTTTCAATGGACTTCTCAAAGTCGATTTCCAGGGATCGCACGTCACTTCCGACGGTGGCCTGATTTTGGTTCGCGAACTGGACGAACGGCTCGGTCTCGGAGAACTGATTGACGAGCATCTCAGCGACTCCCGGCAAGGCACAAACAAGCAGTTCACGCTCGCTGATCTGTTGCGGCAGTCGGTTTACAGCCGACTCGCCGGCTACGAGGACCTCAACGACGCCGAGCGGGTTTCGATCGATCCGACGTTTCGGCTGATCGGTTCGCAGAAGATCTGGGATCGCGGTGCGGCCTTGACCTCGACGCTGCACGGCTTCGAGACGGAGATGCTGGCGAGCGAAGAGAACCTGCTGGGGCTGATGGCGCTGAACCGAGAGCTGGTCGGGCAAGCGGAAGCGTTCGACGACGCCGAGCGGGTCGTTCTGGACCTGGACTCCACCGAGAGTCCGGTCCATGGCCAACAGGAAGGCAGTGCCTACAACGGACACTTCGAGTCGGTCTGCTACCACCCGTTGCTTTTGTTCAACGGTCATGGTGATTGCCTCGCTGCCAAGCTGCGTCCAGGCAACGTGCACAGCGCCGAGGACTGGGATGAGCTCTTGTTGCCGGAGATCGAGCGCCAACAGGCTGCGGGCGAGCAGGTCGCCTTCCGGGGCGATGCGGCCTTTGCGAAGCCGGAAGTTTATGAGGCTTCGGAGGAACGCGGAGTACAGTACGCCATTCGCATTCCGGCCAACAAGAGCTTGGAGCTGGAGATCGAAGACATCCTGTTTCGCCCGCCGGGAAGGCCTTCCCGCAAGCCCTTGGTGCGCTACAAGAGTTTTCGCTATCAGGCGGAGAGTTGGTCGCAGGCGAGGCGGATCGTCGCTAAGGTCGAGCATCACCAGGGCGAGCTGTTCCCGCGCGTCGGATTCATCGTGACGAGCATGAGCTTGCCGAGCCGCTCGGTGGTGCGCTTCTACAACAAGCGCGGCACGGCGGAACAGTGGATCAAGGAAGGCAAGCAGGCGACGCACTGGACGCGATTGTCGTGCCATCGATTTCGGGCCAACGAAGTGCGGTTGCAACTGAGCGTGCTGGCCTACAACCTGGGCAATCTTTGGCGGCGGCTGGGGCTTCCGCAGCGAATCAAGAGTTGGTCGCTGACGAGCTTGCAACACAGGTTGATGAAGACCGGCGGTCGGCTGGTCAAGCACGCGCGGTATTACTGGCTCTTATTGGCGGAGGGACATCTGAACCGGCGGCTGTTCGGCGACATGCTGCACAAGATCTGGGCGCTGCCGCTGCCGAGTGGGTAGCATTGCCGGAGTGAGGATCAACAGCTTTTGGCTCCAAAAGGTTTCGCAAGGAGCAGTGTCGGCCGGAGCGCCGTTCAAGCCGCTCAATCAACGACTGTGAGCGGTCGAACCAGCTCTGGCGACTACCAGCAGAGGTGATGTGCAGGGTTCAGCGTGAAAGGACGTGCTGTTCGGAGCGGAGCGGGTGTATACTGTGGCCGTGCCAGGGCCAAAATGGAAATCCTGGTTTAGTTGCACCGGTGGGTGTGAGGCAAAGCATGTTGTCGCTCCCGCCGAGAGTTCGCGAAAGACGGTGGAGGCCGATTCGTTCTCGGTGGGATACCCGTTACACTCTAAGGCTGCGTAATTGCGGTCCCCGCTACCGAACACGCTGCACTCCCATTCGCCCTCTCTGATCTTCATGTCCGAATAGCCGAACAGCACAAGCTCCGTGTCGTCGGCGCTTTGTTGGTTTCGTTCTCGTTCCGTAATTAGGGATGCGAAGCCGTTTTCAGCATCGTCCACAATCCTAGTGAGGGTTGTGCACAGGCTTTGAGCTCGAATTGAAAAGTATGAGCCGGACAAGAGCAAGAGCAAAGAGAGGGTCCAGCATGTCGGTAGAATGTGCATTAGGACGGACAAGGGTGTCGAGCCTCCTTGTTGGTAAAACTTCTCTTTACGGTTCGAGGTATTGGGGCATTGGCCTTTGCGTCATCTGAATCCCGGTCTCACCACGGTACGTAAGCAGCAGCATATGGCTGTCCAACCGCCGAGGTCTTCCATGGCCCCACTCGTCTCACCGATGGCTTGGATTGGCTCGCCTCATCGGCGGCCGGGTTCTCGTTTCGACCGGAGGTCAGTTTCGTCGACCGCCAAGACGGCCAGCTCGAAGACAATGCCCGCAAGCAATATTCGCATGGCGGCGACCTTATCTGAGGCCTCCATCTTGCCGTCGCGACCCGTATAGCATAGTCGACTTGCACCTCTTTCGCAAGGTGGTTTCTGCCTCACCAATAGAAATGTCCCCCTCGGTAGCTCGATAGAAGTGTCCCCTTGTGTTTCTTGTTCGTAGGAGAGATATCGTCGTCGTCGGGGCTGTGGAACTGTGGGAATCGCGTAGCGATTTCCAAGGGGCGGTGGGAAGGGTGGAAAACCATCCACCGCTCCTCGAACCCGGTACTGCTGCCTCGAGAGATTTTCCACGCTTTCCATCCGACCCGGCATTTCCACAGCCCTCTTATGTATTCGCAGCCCGTTTTTTCCGTAACACAGCTCGCCGCCAGGGGTGGTCCGTCGCCGGCTTGCGCCCGCCCCCCGGACGCTGCTGTGGTGCTGGCTTCGTCCGCAGCTGTGGCGTCGGCGTGGCGATCACGTCGTGCTCGATCTCGTGCCCGTCAAACCTCACCTGCAAGCTCTCATCGCGCCACTGTTGGACCGTCACCCGTGCCCCCGCCCCCACGCCCTGGTTGCGTTTCGGCTTCAACTGCAAACAACGATTCTCGAAACGCACCACCCGGTCGTTGCTCACCACCCGTTCGTACTCGCAACAGAACACCCCTCGCAGCTCGGTGCCGCGGGGGAGCGCCTGGTGAAAGTCCGCTGCCGCCGCCGGCTCACAGGCGAAGCGCTCGTTGTGCTCGGCCAGGTACTCCTCGTCGAGATAACGGTTCGCCGCCTCGTACTCGACGATCCCGCGCAGCCGCATCTTCTTGATCAGGCGGTCTTGGTGCGTGCCGTGATGGCGCTCCACTCGGCCCTTGGCTTGCGGCGAGGAAGCCGCCATGATCGTAATGCCGAGCTTGGCACACATGCGCCCGAACTGCGTCTCGGGCTTGATGCCTGCCAGCGCTTCCCGCGACGTCGGCTGGCGCTGGTAGACGTTTTTCCAGTCGCAGTACAACGCCTTGGGAACGCCGTGTTGACGTACCCAGGCTGCGAGCAGATCGGCCGCGGCCCAGGTCGTTTCCTGGTCCGAGAAACGGCACAGCGCCACACCGGTCGCGTCATCGACGAAGTTCATCAGACAGGCTTTCGGGCCGCGTTCTTCCAGCCAGTGGTGGTGCGAACCGTCGAGTTGAATCAGCTCGCCGAAGTGCGCTTTGCGTTGGCGCCGGGTGCGATGCGGTTGGCGCTTGCGACGGCGGCTCCACAGACCCGCGGCGAGCATCCAGCGCCGCAGTGTTTCGCGCGGCACTTCCAGGCCGTGGTCGGCTGCCAGATGTTCCGACGCCAGCGTCGGCCCGAAGCGCTCGTGCCCCTCGCCCGCATAGTTCTCGCGCACCAACTCGATAACCTGCTGGCGTCGCTTCTGATCGGCTCGGTTCGAAGCACGGCCGACGTTACCGTGCACCAAAGCCTTGGCCCCGCCCGCACGGTAACGCTTCTTCAGACGCTTCGCATGGCGGTAGCTGACCTCCAGCAGCTCGGCGGCTGCGGTCAACTTCAGTTCCCCTCGTTTCACTCGGCTCAGCACTTCGCCGCGCCTCAACTCCTTGGCACTCATCCATGTCCTTCCCACTCTCGGCTCCTCCTTCGGAGCCTCAGAGTAGGGGACATTTCTATTGGGCGCTCAAGGGGACATTATCATTGGGCTTCAACAGGTGGTTTCTGCCTCATCTGAGAGGCTCTGCTGTCTGGCTCACCGGGAACCCTTGTTTTACGGTCGAAAAAGTTGAAGCCGATGCGCGGCTAGGTTCGCCACCGAAGGGGCTTGTTTCACCAAACCGCGTGCCGATAGTGTACGCGGATAGCCTCGTCTTTGGTGATCAGTGGAGCGCCGGTCGCCTTCGCGTGTCCGACGATCAAGCGGCCGAAAGGATCACGGACCCACTTCTCGCCCAGGGCGGCTTCCACCACCTCAACAAAAGGCAAGTCGCACACTGTAAGCCCCAATTGCCTCGACAACGTGTCCACGATTCGCCCGGCATGGGGTTGGATTCGCCCGATCTCTTTCAAATATTCGAGTTCGAGCAGAACCGCCGGTGAAACCAGCAAATCGGATTCGTCGATGGCCGTACGAGCATTCGTGCTGAGCCGAGCCAGTTGGCCACTATACAGCCAGACGATCACATGGGTGTCGACGTAAGCGACACTCACTTCCACTCCGACCAATGCTCGATCCAGTTCATGTGGACGAGGTCTTCGGGATCGCCGACAATGCAGTTGCGCTTCTTGAGCCGGCTCAATTTTGAAAGTCGCTTCTCCGGAACGATCTTGAGCATCTTACCTTTGCGTATGACTTCAACTGGCGTCCCCGTTTCGAGAACTTGATCGAGAATCGAGTAGATGTTCGCACGAAGCTTGGAAGCAGTAACCTTCATCGATGTGACCTAGACCCAGGGTATCATACGTACGTACGTGTTACAACTATACGTACGTACCGAGCCTACTAGCTCGCCTTGTATTTTTCCGCCACGGCGTCGTTGATCCGTATGCCCAGGCCCGGGCGCGCCGAGACGGTCAGGTAGCCCTTATCGAGTACCTCGGGCGGGTCGACCAACTCAGCGCGCCAGGGGACCTCGCCGTGGGAGAACTCGAGGATCAGCGAATTCGGCAGGCCCACGCAGACGTGGGCGGCGGCCATGTTCCCGACCGGGCTTGCCGGGCCGTGCGGCGCGACCGGTAGTCCGGCGGCTTCGGCCATGGCGGCTATCTTCTTTAACTCCAACATGCCACCACAATACTTCACGTCGGGCATGAGGATGTCGACGGCTCCGGCCCCGATGTACTCGTGGTTCTGCTCGAGTCCGAAGAGCGATTCCCCTCCGGCCGTCGGCATTTTGGCTGCTTGGTTAATCGCCGCCAGATTCTCCAGCGGCCGGGACACCTCTTCCAGCCAAAACAGATTCAGCGGCTCAAGACGGCGGGCCAGGTCGAGGCCCAACTCGAGGTCGAAATTGCTGTGTGCATCGACCAGCACATCGCCTTCGTCGCCCATCACTTCCCGGACGGCGCGGACACAATCAATTCCCAGTTGAGTGTACTTCTCGAATTCAGCGAAGGTCTTGGTGTCGCGGATGCCGTCAAACGACGCCAGCTTGATGGCATCAAGGCCGGCCTCCCGCGCGCTCGCCGCCATCGCGGCAAAGCCCGCCGGGTCGCGCTTCTCGGTCGAACGGTTGATGTTGGCGTAGTTACGCACCGTGTTACGCAGCTTGCCGCCGAACAGTTGATAGGTGGGCACCCCGGCGACCTGCCCTTGCAGGTCGTAGAGCGCCTGCTCAATCCCACTCAGTGCGCATGCGGTCGCCCGGCCGAATTCCGGCCACTGGGGATGCACTTGCCGACGCAGCCACTCGATGTCGTAGATGCTTCGGCCCTTCATCAACTCGAAATACTGCTCGAGCTTGGAGACCTGCGGATCGTTGCGTCCGGCATGCGACGCGTCGCCGATCCCGCTGAGGCCCGCGTCGGTGTGGATGCGGGCAATCACCCAATTGCCCCGTGAGTTGACGCGGATGCGGAGGATGTCGAGGCCGGTGACCTTGACGGCCGCCGCGTGCCTGTCAGGTGGGCCGCTGGTGCTGCACGCGCCAGCCAGGGCCAGCGGGGCCAGGGGGATGGTCTTGAGCAGCTCTCGCCTAGTCATCAGAGAGATTGTACTAGTGTAGTGCGTCAAGCAGATTGCACCTTATGCAGGGCGGCACGTCCGCGCTTGACTTTCTCGAGGATGTCGGAGGCGGTCGCTGTCCAGATGAAGGGCGTGGGATGCTCGTTGTGCTGGGCGATGTAGTCGTCAATGGCGGCGACGAGCTCGTCCACGCTGCGAAACACGCCGCGGCGCAGGCGCTTGACGGTGAGATCGCGAAAGAATCGCTCGACCATGTTCAGCCACGACGCCGAGGTCGGGGTGAAATGAATGTGGAAGCGCGGGTGACGATCGAGCCAACGCTTCACAGCGGCATGCTTGTGGGTGGCATAGTTGTCCACGATGAGATGAAGCTGTTTGTCCTTGGGAGTGCGGCGGTCAATTAAGCGCAGGAAGCGCAACCATTCCTGGTGGCTGTGTCGGGGCATGCACTCGGCGATCACGCTGCCGTCAAGAGTGTTGAGCGCCGCAAACAGGGTGGTCGTGCCGTTGCGCTTGTAATCGTGGGTCATCGTTTGGCCGCGTCCCTTTTTGAGCGGCAGACCGGGTTGGGTGCGATCGAGGGCTTGGATTTGGGACTTCTCATCGAGCGAGAGAACCAGAGCATGCTCAGGCGGATTGAGATAGCGTCCGACGATGTCGTCGAGTTTCTCGGCGAAACGCGGGTCATTGCTGAGCTTGAAGGTCTTGACGCGGTGGGACTTGAGGCCATGGGCGCGCCAAATCCGTCCCACGGTGGAAGCGCTGACGCCGGCCGCGGCGGCCATGGTGCGGTGGCTCCAGTGGGTGGCGTTGGACGGTTTCTCGCGGGTGGTCTTGTGGATGATCTGCTGTACTTTCTGCTTCGAGACGGCAGGTGTACGACCGGGCCGTGGGGCGTCTTTTGCAATGCCGGCGATGCCGCTTTCGAGAAAGCGCGTGCGCCAGCGGGCCACCAACTGCCGCGAGACACCGAGCTGTGCGGCGATCTGCTTATTCTCGAGACCGTGAGCGGCCAGCAGGACAATCCTGGCTCGCAGGGCGATACGAACGGCGACTTGGCGGCCGCGCGCGTAGCGGTCCAACTGCTTGCATTGCGCTGTGTTCAAAGTTACTGGTTGTGCTCTTCGCATCCCATGCCTCCTGTTAATAGAGACGATGGGAAGCCAATATAAGTTACAGTATTTATGGTGCCCTACACTAGCCGCGACCGGGAGTCGTGGTTGGGTGCGGTAGGTTGCGCCGAGGGGGAACCGCGGACTCCCGTCCGCGGCTCGGAAGCTTCGATGGCGCGATGGCGCGGGTTGGGGCATCGAGTGATCGTTTGAATGCGTACTTACGGATTCGGGGCGCGGCGCTGTGGGATAATCTCATCGAATCGCCGATTTGCTCTGGTAACCCCTCCTTTCATGAAAGACAAGCTCGCCGAGAAAATCCGCACCAAGCAGGCACGGACGGCGGTGATCGGGCTCGACTACGTCGGGCTGCCGCTCGCCGTCGAGTTGGGCGGCGCCGGCTTCCACGTTACGGGCATCGACAACGACACTGCACGAGTCGACCGCATCGCCGCGGGACACGCTGACATCACCGACGTCGAAGCGGAGGCGCTACGCACACTCCTACAGGTCCGGCGCTTGTCCGCCACCACCGATACCTCGGCCCTGAGCCGTTGCGACACGGTCAGCCTCTGTGTCCCGACACCGCTGCGCAAAACCCGCGACCCGGACTTGAGCCACATCCTCGACGCCACCGAGCGGCTCGCCGAGCATCTGCACCCGGGGATGCTGATCATCCTTGAATCGACCACCTACCCGGGTACGACCGAGGAAGTCATTCTCGACCGGCTGCAGAAGTCGGGCCTGCGGGTTGGATCGGACTTTTTTCTCTGCTTCTCTCCCGAGCGCGTGGACCCGGGCAACCCGAGTTACCACACGCGCAACATCCCCAAAGTCATTGGCGGGGTGACGCCGGCGTGTACCGAGGTAGGCGCGCTGCTCTACTCGCAGGTGATGGAAGAGGTGGTTCCCGTCAGCTCGACCCGCGTGGCGGAGATGGTCAAGCTGCTTGAGAACACCTTCCGCATGATCAACATCGGTCTGGCCAACGAGATGGCCCTGCTGTGTGACCGCATGAAGATCGATGTATGGGAAGTGATCGACGCGGCCGCCACCAAGCCGTTCGGCTTCATGCCCTTCTACCCGGGCCCCGGACTTGGCGGGCACTGCATTCCGGTCGACCCGCACTACCTGTCGTGGAAGACGCTCCAGGCCGGCCATGAGGCTCGGTTCATCGAGCTTGCCGCGCAGATCAACGGCTCGATGCCGCCATTCGTGGTCGACAAGATCCAGACCGCGTTGAATGACCGCGGCAAACCAGTCAAGGGTAGCCGCATTCACGTCATGGGCGTCGCCTACAAGCGGGACGTGGCGGACGTTCGGGAGTCTCCCGCGCTTGACATCCTCGCGTTATTGTCGGAGCGAGGTGCTCTATTGAGCTACACCGACCCGTTCGTCGCACAGGTCGATCTCAACTCGCTCCGACTGGCTTCCCAGCCGCAACAAGCGACGGCCCTGGCCGATTGTGTCGTGATTGTCACCGATCATTCGGTGATCGACTACGGCAAGCTGGTCGAGGACGCTTGTCTAATCGTTGACACTCGCAATCGGCTCAAGTCGATTCCAGACGAAAAGATCGTCCGGCTGTAGGCGTCCCGCGGGCGAGATCCCCTCCCGCGGGCGAGACCGACTTCGTCGTCCGCGTGAGTTCCAAGGACACTGTTGAGTTCCAAGGATTGCTTGCGCCCTGCCGGCGTGGCAATCTGGGGGCAGCGTGCCCGAACTGCCGGACATCACGGTCTACATCGAGGCGTTGGAAAAGCGCATCCTCGGCCGTCGGCTTGAAGGGGTGCGGATCACAAGCCCTTTTCTCTTACGCACGGCGGATCCTCCGATCGGGGCCTCGCATGGCAAGTCCGTGATTGAGTTGAGGCGCATCGGCAAGCGCGTCGCCATCGGGCTTGAAGACGACCTGTGGCTGATACTGCACCTGATGATTGCGGGGCGGCTACACTGGCGGGGACCGCGGGCTAAACTGCCCGGCGGCCGGCGAGGCTTGGCGGCCCTCGATTTCTCGCATGGGACCCTCACGCTGACCGAAGCGGGATCCAAGAAGCGTGCCGCGCTTTATGTGGTGCGCGGTGAGGACGAACTGCGCCAACACGACCCGGGTGGCCTCGAGATTCTGGAGTGTGACGCCGACGCCTTCACCCGGCGGCTACGCTTGCGCAACCACACGCTCAAGCGAGCGTTGACCGACCCTCGACTGTTCAGCGGGGTCGGCAACAGCTACTCCGACGAGATCCTGCATCGCGCCCGGCTTTCACCCGTCGCGCTGACCCAGAGGCTGAGTGACGAGGAAGTCGCAACGCTCTATTCGGCTACTCGCGAAACCCTCGAGCTTTGGATCAACAGACTCCGCGAGGATTGCGGCGATGCTTTTCCGGAAAAAGTTACGGCGTTTCGCGATGGCATGGCCGTGCACGGCCGATACGGTAAGCGGTGTCCGGTATGCGGCTCGCCCGTGCAGCGCATCCGGTATGCGTCGAACGAGACAAACTACTGCGCCCCATGCCAGACGGGCGGCAAGCTGCTGACCGATCGAGCACTCTCGCGGTTGCTCAAGAGTGACTGGCCGCGCACGATCGAGGCTTTGGAATCGTTGACAGGGGAGACTGGTGGCAACTAGTACTACTGTGTTATAAAACATGCTAGCATAAAAGTGTGCCGAACAAGGAGTCGGCGTCAGGCAAACAGCAACAACGTTTCGCGGCTTATCTCGACAGCCTGGCGCGTGCCGCGAGACATGCCGACCGCAGCGAGCCCTTGAAAGCTTATTGCCGCGGTCTCCTACTGCCCATCGAGCGCAAATGCGTGGAGCCGATGGCGGCACGCCTCGCCCCGCACAACGTTCGCCGTACGCACCAGTCGCTGCATCATCTGGTCGCCGACTCGCCGTGGGACGACGACGCCCTGCTCGCCGCCGTGCGGGGCCGCGTGCTGCAGGCGATGAAGAAGACCTCGCCCGTCGTGGCCTGGATCGTTGATGACACGTCCTTCCCCAAGAAGGGCAAACACTCGGTCGGCGTGGCGCACCAGTATTGCGGACAACTCGGCAAACAAGAAAACTGTCGAGTGGCGGTGAGCCTGTCGGTCGCCACCTCGAAAGCCTCACTGCCGATCGCCTACCGCCTGTACCTGCCCGCGTCCTGGGCCGACGATCGAAAACGGCGACGCAAAACCCGCGTGCCCGACGAGATCCGCTTGGAGACGAAACCACAGATCGCACTGGGCCAGATTCGACAGGCGCTCGAAGATGACATCGAGCCGGGAGTCGTGTTGGCCGATGTCGCCTACGGCAACGACAGCGCGTTTCGCAACGAACTGGCGCAACGGGGACTCAAGTATGTCGTCGGCATCCGGAGTTCGACGACCGTGTGGCGAGCGGGGCAAGGGCCTCTGCCGGCGAAGAAATACTCCGGTCGCGGTCGGCCGCCGAAGCGGTTGCGACGCGGCAAACAGCAGCCCGTCACGGTGAAGGAGCTGGCCGGCGAGCTGTTGGCGACCAAAGCCTTCCGCGCGCTGAGCTGGAGGGAAGGGACCGGCCAGACGCTACGTTCTCGTTTCGCTGCCGTACGCGTGCGGCCGGCGCGTCGCGACTACGAACAACACGAACCGCACCCCGAGCAGTGGCTGTTGATCGAGTGGCCGGCGAAACAGGCGGAACCGACCCACTACTGGTTGGCGAACCTATTGAATCCCGCAAATTATTATGACACTTTTTGATAGTTTGGAGCATCTATATATGTATGGGCAACCCCAAAGGTGTGAAGCGGGATTTCAAGGCCCTGGAGAAGCGCCGTTTCGAAGCGATGCGGCTGCTCGACCAAGGCCACAATCAGTCCGAGACGGCAAGACGGCTGAAAGTCGCTCGCCAAACCGTCAGTGCGTGGCGGCGGCAATACCGCGAGCAGGGTGCGGCCGGACTCCGCCAGGCCGGGCGCGCCGGACGCAAGCCGCTCCTCGATGCCGCACAACGCGAACGCCTGACGTCGCTGTTGCTGGAAGGCCCGCAAGCCCACGGCTTCCCCACGCCCCTGTGGAGCTGTCCGCGGGTGGCTCGGCTGATCGGAGACGAGTTCGGGGTCGACTACCACGAAGGCCACGTCTGGAAGATCCTGCGAGCGCTCGACTGGAGCCCGCAACGCCCGGTCGGAAAGGCGCGCGAGCGCAACGAAGAGCAGATCCGCACCTGGAAGCGCAAGACCTGGACGCGCATTAAAAAAAAGCCCAAAACGAAGGCCGTACGCTCGTCTTCATCGACGAAAGCGGATTGAGTCAGAAGCCGCATCGCTGCCGCACCTGGGCGCCACGCGGCCAAACACCGGTGCTGCAGTTTAACTTCAATTGGGAGAAGCTTTCCGTCTCGGCGGGGCTGACGCTGCGTAACTTCTACTTTCGGCTCTATCCCGGTGCGATCGGCAAAGAGCAAGTGATCGACTTTCTCAAGGCGTTGGTACGTCATATCGATCGGCCGCTGCTGATCGTCTGGGACCGGCTGCCGGCGCACCGTAGCCGCCTGGTGCAAGAGTTCATCCAACTCTCCGAAGGCCACATCGCAACCGAGTACTTGCCACCCTATGCGCCGGAGTTGAATCCGGTGGAATACATCTGGGCTTACTGGAAGCAGCACGAGTTGCCGAACGTCTGTCCGAAGGACTACGGCGAGCTGAACGAGCGGGCCCGCAAGGCACTCCGCCGCATGCACCGCAAACCGCGTTTGATCACGGCCTTCTGGAAACAGTCTTCTCTTTGCTTCGAGTGACGGGATATTATGCGGGACTCAATAGGCGTCAAAACGACCCGCAAGAATCTGGTCGGGTTGGCCAAGCACCGCTGGATCATCGAGCGCGACTACCAGGAGCTCAAGCAAGAGTTGGGACTGGGTCACTACGAAGGACGCGGCTGGCGGGGCTTTCATCATCACGCCACCCTTTGCATTGCGGCGTATGGGTTCCTGGTGGCTGAGCGGAGCCTTTTTTCCCCCTCGACACGAATCGACCGATTACAGCTACCCCTCCCCAAGCCGCCGTGGGACTTCCGCCCGCGCGGGGCGCCCGATTCGACCCGAGCGGCATAACCCGAGCTCGATTGCGACGCTGCGGAGGCAAATCGGTCGCCACATTCTGCGTCAGCTTCCTTGCTGTCCTTTTTGTGGCTCCGGCTTTTTATAACACAGTAGTACTAGCAGTCTGTGGGAAAGTCAGTTTCTTGGTCGCGCCCGTTCGGCAAACCCCACATGTTGGAGCCATACGGGCCGCCGGGCACGGCGTGCCGTGCCCCTAGTGTGCCCAGCATGGGCTGTTTACTTGTGAGTTGCAACGTACTCGCCGGAACCGATGGAGGTAACCGTAGGGAACCGCAAGGTGGATCTCGTTGCCCGCCACCGGTGCCGTGGCCCCCACGCACCTGCTTCCAGACCGCCGGCGCACTTCAGCCAAGCGTCTCGAGCGATTGGAGGATCGCCTTGATGTAGCCGTACGCGAAGGCGTAAGACTGCGCGCCACGCGGGTCGTCGGGATGCCGCGGCATGTGGTCCGGCATGAGCATGTAGGGATAGTCCACCTTCCATAGGGACCGCGCCACCTCGACCATGTTCATGTCGCCGTTGTCGGGGTAGACCTCGTAGAAATCATCGCGCTTCCCAATGATGTTGCGGAAGTGGATGTTGAAGATCTTCTTCCGCGAGCCGAGGTACTCGATGACGTCGTGGATCTCTTTGTTCGGATCTTGCAGCATCTCGGCCGTCGTGCCCAGACACAGGTTGAAGCCGTGATAAGGGCTCTCGTGGATGGACGCGAATTTTTTGAGCCCATCCGGCGTGCCAAGTACGCGGACGATCCCCTGGAAACCTTCCGGCGGCACCCCGGGGTCGTGCGGATGGCAAGCCGCTCGGACCTTGTATTCGTTGCACACGGGGATGATGCGTTCGAGGAAATACGTGATGCGCTCCCAAGCCTCGTCTTCGTCGACCTCACCGGCGCGCGTCAGCGGTGGATAGCCTTTGGCGTCCGCCAGCCGCCACGTGCTGTAGGTGGAGCCGCCGCGTCCCGGGGTGCGGTGATTCTCGGGATAGAAGGGCGTTCGCAAACGCAGCACGCCGAGCAGGCTCATGTTGTACTTGAAGGCGGGCAGGCCGGCTTCGGCGAAGTTCTTAATCATGATCTGGATGTGCTCGATGTCGCGGTCGCGCTCGGGCGACTGGCCCAGCATGATGGCGCCACGCTTCTCGCGGTCAATGTGGCTGGAACTCAGGAAGGGGAGCTGCACCATGTCGCACGAGACGTCGTGCTTGTTGCACAGCTCGAGCAGCGTCTCGATGTCCTCGCGCGTCCAGTAACCGCGGTCCTCGGGCGGACGCGGCGGGTAGCCACAGATGTGGTCGACGCCATGCCGCTTGAAGTACTGCAGCCGCTCGGGCGTGGTCGGTCCGCCCCGCTGCGTGCCGACGTGCATCTTGATGGGCTTTGGGTAACCGCTGGACGACGGCTTGTCTTCGGGCTGGGAAGGACTCTCGCCGCAACCGGCCAACGCGGCAGCGCCGGCGGCGGTTCCTGTTAGGAAGCTTCTGCGATCCATCTGATACCTCCGTTGATTTGCAGCGGCGTCTGGGCCGGCTGGGAATACTCTACAGGGATCTTGGACCGGTGGGCAAGCTCTCGGCCCCGAGGTCCCGGAGGAGGGGGTGGGTGGCGCGATGCGGGTCCTGGCTAGGATTGACGAAATGCGTCAGGCGCGGACGACACCGCGACGGTCGGGGCCGGCTTACGGCCGGGATCGAACGCCGCTTCGCGGGCCTGAGAACCGAGGAATCGGTCCTCGGCAAGCCTGGAGCCTTACGCCACGCCGGAGGGCTGCATTCGACAGCGCTTCGCGGCTAAGCCAGGCATGGCCGCGGATCTCAATTCGCGCCACGGGCTTCCATAGGCACGGCAAGTCTCGGTACGTTGGGTCGGCGGGCAGGTGGGGGTTTCCAGGATCGAGACGGTCTCGCGCGAGCGCCGATCGTCGTATGATGAACCTCGGAGACTTACACGATGAAGATTCGTCTGATGTTGTCTTGCTTTGCGTTGGTGGCCGCGGGTGGGGTTCGTGCTGGGGATGTACCCCCCGCCAAGGACCAGATTGCCGCCGCTATTCTGGCTGCGCCGGAGGGGCGCCGCGCTGAGGCCGGCGTGCTTGGATATGACGCTCAAGGAACGCTGGTCACGCTGCGCGCGGCCGGCAACGATCTGTTGTGCCTCGCGGATAACCCGAAGGACGATCGGTTTAGCGTCGCTTGCTATCACCGGGATCTTGAACCCTTCATGGCGCGTGGACGGGAGCTGTCGGCCCAGGGGCTCAAAGGCGACGAGCGCCATGCCGCCCGCTGGAAGGAGGTCGATGGGGGTAAGCTGTCGATGCCGCGCCAGCCCAGGACGCTGTATGTGCTTATAGGTAGTGGTTTCGATGCCGCCTCGGGCCAGGTGACCGATGCCTACCTGCGCTGGGTGATCTATTCGCCCTATGCGACGCCCGAGACGACCGGCTTGACGACTGACCCTTCGCCGGGTGCGCCTTGGTTGATGTGGCCGGGGAAGGCGGGGGCGCACATTATGATTAGCCCGCCGAGGGAGAAGAAGGAGTAGTAGCCGTTGGGCCGCGATCGTTCTGGGCCGGTACGCTCCAGCGTGGGCTCACGCCCGCGCTAGCGTGGACTCCCGTCCACGCCTGGGCACAGCATGCTGTGCCCGTGTTAGGTTCAAGTCGCCCGTTCGCAGCCGCCGGGTACGGCGTGCGCCTGAATTACGGCGTGCATAGCCGGCTCGCTACGGCAGCGCCTCGGCCCCATCCGTGAGCCAGGCGAGCGTGAAGCGGGCCAGGTACAGGTTCTCGCTGTAGCGTCCCTCACCGCGTTCATACAAACAGGCGATGGTCTTGTCGGGCAGCACGGCCAACGACGAGTAGGCGGACTTGCCTTCGTACAGGGACTTCGCGACCAGCCAGGTCTTGCCTTCGTCATAGCTCAGCCGGACGGTCATGTTGACGCGGTCGGTCTTGCTCGCGGGATTCGAAAACAGCAGACGGTTCTTGCCGCCCGATGCGGAATCGGTGTAGCGCAGGAAGCTCGCCTGGCAAATCGGCTCGATCAACGTTTCGTCGAACGTCAGCTCGCCCCACGTAACACCGCCGTCCGAACTGCGTGCCAGGGCGCGCTTACCGTCGCGGTCGGCGCGTTTTGCGACGCGGCCCCAGTAACTACGCATGTTGAGCAGCAACTCGCCGTCGGCCAGCTCGACGACTTGGGCTTCGTCGGTGTGCTCGGGCAGTAAGCCGCCGAGCTGCCAGGTTTCGCCGTGGTCGTCGCTGTAGAAGACGTGCGAATGCATGATCCGCTGCTCGCCGACCATCACGCCGTGGTCGGTCGGGACTACAAGTCGGCCCTTGTGCGGACCGCGCTCGAGCTGAATGCTGGTGCCGGGCCCGGTGGCCACCCATACCCAGCCGGGCTTGACAATGCCCTTGGAAATGTTGATGGGTTCGGACCAGGTGAGGCCGTCGTCGGTGCTCTTGGTGAGGAGCACTTCTTTGTTATTGCGGCAAAAGGGCATCCAAATGGTGCCGGTGCTTTGGTCGACGACGGGGCTGGGGTTGCCGATGGTGATCTCTTCCTCGCCGCCCTCTTCGTAGATGATTCG
Organism: Bryobacterales bacterium; assembly: GCA_965261065.1. GTDB lineage: Bacteria > Acidobacteriota > Terriglobia > Bryobacterales > UBA6623 > JAKZVK01. Next base: position 4,853,858 of record OZ253444.1, read on the forward strand.
GTGCGCCGACCAGGTCGTGCCGCCATCGGTGCTGCGCTTGACGAGCAGGTCGATGTCGCCGTGGTCGCGCGGGTTATTGCGGCGTCCCTCGCAGAAGGCGAGCAGGCTCCCCTGTTGCGTCGTGAGCAGGGCGGGGATGCGGTAGGTGTGGTAGCCCTCCTCGCCGGCGACCCACAGGGGAGCTTGCTCGGGCCCGGGTGGTCCGGTCTCGGGAGTGGGTTGGTTGCATGCGCCGGCGGTCACGAGGATCGCGGTCAAGGCTGAGGCAAGGAAGTTGGTTGACGTTGTCGGGGGTCGTTTCATTGGATAGGTTGCTCCATGGGCGGGCTCGGGCGCAGGTCCGGATGCGCCCGGATGCGCGGCAGGGGCCCACGGGCTACAGGATACCCGATAATAGGGACCGACTCGCGGAGGTTCCTCTATGAAGCGAATTGCAAGCGTTCTCGTGGTCGTCGCGGTCGCTGCCGGCCTCATGGCCGGGTTGGCCGCCGAGCGTCCCGCCGACCGTCCGTTCTGGCGAACGGTGGTGATGGGCACGAACGGGATGGTGGCGGCCGAGCATCCACTGGAGTGCCGCGCGGCGATCAAAGCGCTCGAAGCCGGTGGCAACGCCATTGACGCCGCCGTCGCGGCTTTCTACATGACCAGCGTGGTTGAGCAGCACCAGGCCGGGATCGGCGGCGACGGATTCATCCTCGCCTACATCGCGAAAGAAGACCGTGTGATCTTCATCAACGGCACGGGCCCGGCCCCCAAGCTCGCCACGCCGGACTTCTATCGCAAACTGGGGACGATCCCCGATGCCGGGCCGTTCTCGACTGACGTGCCGGGGGCCGTTGGCGGCTTCGACCTGGCGCTCCGGCAATACGGCACGATGGACTACGCCACGCTGCTCAAGCCGGCGATCGAGGCGGCGAAGGGGCATCCACTTTCGTTCTGGGCCTCTTCGTATCACCGCACCGCCATCCCGAAAATCTCGCCGTTCCCGACATCGGTGAAGGCGTTGCTCAAGAACGGCGGGCCATACGACGCGGGCGATGTCTTCGTTCAAGACGACTTGGCGCACTCGCTCGAGACAATCGCCAAAGAAGGCGCCGACGCGTTCTACCGAGGCCGTCTGGCTCGCCTCTCGGCCGACTTCTATAAGAAGCAGAAAGGGCTTCTGCGCTACGAAGACCTCGCTGACTATCGGGCCGAGCAGGCTGACCCGATCAAGACGACCTACGCCGGCCTCGACGTTTACCAGAGCGCGCCCAACTCGCAGGGCATCGTAATGCTGATGGCCTTGAATATCTTGGAGGGATATGATCTCGCCGCGCTGGGTCACAACTCGGCCGAGTACGTGCATGTGCTTACTGAAGCGCTCAAGCTTGCCTTCGCCGACCGCAATCAATACATCGCCGACGCGCGATTCACGAAAGACATGCCGGTAGATGAGTTGCTCTCGAAAGACTATGCCGAGAAACGGCGTGGCCTGATCCGCAACGACCGTGCTCTGAAGTCCCCGCCGCCTCCTGGTGACCCCAGGGCAGGGAAGCCGTTGCTCGCGGGAAACGATGCCACCTACGAATCGGGGCCGCAGCCGATCAAGCCGAGCGATTCCGGCGGCGGTGACGGTGAAACGTCGTCGTTCTCGATTGGCGACCGCTACGGCAACTTGGTGTCGGTGACCCATAGTGTCAACAGCACGTTCGGCAGCGGGATGGTGGTCGAGGGTGGTGGCTACGTGCTGAACAACCGTATGCCGTACTTCAGCTTGGATGAGGATGACGTGAATGTCCTCGTTCCCGGTAAGCGAACGCTCCACACGGTCAATCCCGCGCTCGCAATGAAGAACGGGAAGCCGTATCTCGCTTGGAATACACCCGGAGGCGACAACCAGCCGCAAGCGATGCTGCAGGCCTTTCTGAACGTGGTCGTGTTCGACATGAACATCCAGCAGGCGGTCGAAGCGGCGACGGTCCGTAGCACGGCGTTCGGCGCGGCGATGTATCCCCAAACCGTTGGCGACGGGTTGGTGATGCCTAAAGTGTTGGCGGATCGGATTGGAGAGGCATTGGCTGCAAAGGGACATCGCATCGAGGTGCGGCCCATGCAGCCGCCCTATGAACAACAGCCCTCCGGTGCGGGTGCCGTGAAGATGGTCATGGTTGACGCCGAGCGGGGGGTGTTGATGGGGGGAGTGAGCCCGGCCAAGGACGATTATGTGATGGGCTGGTAGGGCGGCTTTACCCGGTAACCCGCTTTACGTTCTGTTCACGTTGGTTTCTTTCTGTAAGCATCGTGAGCGCTTCAGGAGCAGGAGCAACTCCGTGAACCCCTCCCTTCTGAGCCAAGACAGTGGCAACCATGGCCGATAACGCTCGCAGCGCCAAACCCGACGTAAGCCGGGCCGAGCAGATCCTGCGGGCCCGCGAGGCGCGGGTGCTCGTCTGGGCGCTTGCCGCCAGGTTGGTGTCTCTCGCGATCGCCGGCAGCCTATCTCTCTTGCACTTGCTACGTGTGGTGCCGCCGGGCGTTGGGGCCGAGACCGATAGTGATGCGTATGGCGTGCTTGCTTTGGTGCTGGTCATTGGGTCGGTGGTGTGGTACGGCCTCACCCTTGCACGACGAAGGGCATGGCTCACGCAGGTCGGCCTGGGCGCGGTTGTGGTGGACTCTATCTTCCTGGCCGCTCTTCCCGTGCTGTGGTGGTACGGCAGCCCCGCCGGTCATTCGTCGCCAGGTTTTCTGATCAAGGGAGAGCTGCTGGGGATCGGCCTGTTGATGATCGTGATCAACAGTATGGCCCTCCGTTCCCTTTACCCCGCTTTGATGACTCTGAGCTTCCTGACCATTCACGGTGCTGTCACGCTCTTCGTTCTTACCAGACCCGGCGTTACGATTGCATCCGGTTATCTAGACCATGGGACAACGGCAGCCGTTAGCCCGGGTGTGCTTACGATCAGGGCAATCATTCTCTTGTTGATTGGATCCGCACTGACGTTGTTGGCAAAGGCGGCCCGGCGAACCATTCAGGATGCCGTGGACCTAGAGGTGTCGAACTTCGAGATCAAAGAGCGGCAGACGGAAATGATCATGGAAGGCAAGATGTCCGCCGTGCGAGGTCTCGTCGCGGGAGTCGCCCACGAGATGAATAGTCCGGCGGGTGTGATTCGCAGCAGCGTCGACACGGTTGAGAAATGCGCCCACAAGCTAAATGAACAAGTAGGGGCTTCCGATGTGGACGGCTCACGGGTCTCGCAGCTGCTGGGCCTGTTGAGCGAGAGCGGGGCATCGGCGCGCCAGGCCCTCGAGCGCATCTCGGCCCTGGTTCGTTCGCTGCGGGACTTCGCTCAGCTTGACGGAGCCGAGTTGCAGCGGATCGATCTCGGCAAGTCGCTCGACGGGGCGCTGGCGTTGGTGCCGTCGGAGACGAGGGGCCGTGTTGAGGTGATCCGCTAGTACGGCAACATTCCTGCTATTGTGTGCCGGCCCCAAGAGTTGAATCAAGTCTTCTACACACTGCTCAAGAACGCCTTCGAAGCCATGGCCGGGCAGGGAACGCTGCGGCTCCGAACCGAGACCGAGAGGCCCAATGTCCGTGTGCAAGTGACTGACTCGGGGCCGGGGATTCATTCGGAGAAGCTAGCGACGCTATTCGATCTCGGCTTCAGTTCCGAGAAGGGACGCGTCGCCATGGGGATGGGCTTGCCCGTAGCGCAACAGATTGTTGATCGCCACGGCGGTTCCCTCACTGCGTCGAGCCGACTGGGTGAAGGTGCTACGTTAACGATCTCGCTGCCGGTGGGCACGCTAGAGCCGATGCGGACGATCCAGTAAGGTGGAGGGTCAGGCCGAAGCGGCGAGCACCCAAGGAAAGGAAGGACTCTACTTTGTACGATCTGTTGCTCAAGAATGGAACACTCATCGATCCTGCCGCCGGCATCCATGAGAAGAAAGACGTTGCCATCACGGGTGGCCGTGTGGCTGCCGTCCTTGACGCCGGTGCGGAAGCCGAGGCGAAACACGTCATCGACGTTGTCGGCCTGTTGGTTACGCCGGGTTTCATCGACCTGCACGTGCACGTTTTCTCCGGCGTAACGCACTACGGTATCGAAGTCGATCCGACCTGCCTGGCACGAGGCGTGACGACGGCCCTCGATGCGGGGTCGAGCGGCGCACTCACCTTTCCAGGCTTTCGCAACTACGTGATCGACGTTTGCGATACGCGGCTGTTTGCGCTCCTGAACATCTCGGGGCTCGGCCTCGTCAGCGGCCAGGAGACACAACCGCCGTTGGGTGAGCTCGAGGAGTTGCAGTACTGCGACGTGGGCGCGGCGGTGAAGATGATCGAGGCGAACCGCGACCGCATTCTCGGCGTGAAGATACGGCTGTCGCACTTCCTCGCGGCTGGGGGCGAGAACGAAATGGAGGCGCTGAAGCGGGCCCGCGAAGCGGCGGACGCGGTGGGCCTGCCCCTGATGGTCCATTCGCCGCTGTCGAGCCTGGGGACGCCGAGGATACTCGACGAACTGCGGCCTGGCGACATCCTGACGCATTGTTTCCACGGACATGGCGCGGGCGGCATCATCGACGACGACTTTCAGGTACTGCCCGAGGTGCGTAAGAAAATCGAAGAAGGGCTGCGGCTCGACATCGGCCACGGCCGCGGCAGCTTCACGTTTCAGATTGCCCGCTCGACCATGAAACAAGGCGTCGTGCCCGACACGATTTCAAGCGACCTGCACACTTACAACTTGCACGGACCGGTATTCGACCTGGTGACGACAATCAACAAGTTCCTGCATCTCGAAATGGAGCTGGACGAAACGATCAGCCGCGTGACGAGCATCCCGGCGGAGATTCTCGGGATGAGCGGCGAGATCGGGACCTTGCAACCCGGGGCTTCAGCGGACGTAGTGGTTCTCGAGATGCAGGAAGGCGACTTCGAGTTGACCGACACGTTTGGCGTAACGGAGATCGGCCACCGGCAGCTTGAACCGCGCTACATCTTTCGTGGCGGCCGACAGGTGGGAGTGCTGCCGCGGCCCGAGTCGTCAGGGGACTACTTTGATCCGCCGGACATACCGCTGTTGGAACAGTAGACCGCCCGGCTAACAGCCATCTGATCCCGTCGACATCTGAACAAACGTGTCAAAGTCTTGAAAGACATGTCCGCGCGGGATGTGGCGTAAGGCTCCAGCCTTGCCGAGTCTCGATTCTTCGGGACTCAGGACGGCAAGCCACCGGGCATCTGCTATGGTCCGAGGATCTGAGAACCGAGGAATCTGTCTAGAGACGAGAGCACAGCTATGAAAAAGAACGCATCCGGTACACGTAAAGGGATCAGCCGCCGCTCCTACCTACGATCCGTAAGCGCCCTTACCACGGCCGGCCTGGCCGGCACCGCGGCCGGTCCCAACGCGCTGGCCTCTCGCGGGGGCAACATCCGCACCGTCGATGACCTTGATACCCCGGCGGTGATCGTCGACCTCGATGTCCTGGAAAACAACATCAGCGGCATGCAACAGGTGTGCCGCAAGGCGGACATCGCCCTCCAGGTCCACATCAAGACACACAAGATCCCTGAGATCGCTCACATGCAGTTACGCGAAGGCGCGGTCGGCATCTGTTGCCAGAAGTTGGGCGAGGCTGAGGTGATGGTGAACGGCGGCGTGCGAGCGAACATCCTGGTGCCCTACAACATCGTCGGCAAGCAGAAGCTCATTCGCCTGGCCCGCCTCTGCAAGCGCGCCCGCATGACGGTGGCCGTCGATTCGGAGACGGCGGCGAAGGGCATCTCCGAGCAGCTTCAGAAAGATGGCGGCTCGGTTCGTGTGCTGGTCGAGTTGGATATAGGCGGCAAGCGAACCGGCGTGCAGTCCCCGCGGGCAGCGGTCGAGTTGGCACAAAAAGTCGCCAAGTTGCCGCGTCTCGACCTGCGGGGAGTGATGACCTATCCCAGCCGGTTAGAGGCGAAGCCCTTCTTCGATGAGACGATCGATCTTTTCCGCAAGGCCGGCTTGCCCATCGACGAAATCAGTGGCGGCGGAACAGGCCACGAGGCCATCTCCAAGCAGATTGGCTGTACGGTCACCCGCAGCGGGTCGTACATTTTCGAAGGGATGCGGCGCATCGGTGGAAGCAATCCGCCGAACGCGGCCACCTGCGCAACGCGCATGGTCGTGACGGTGGTCAGCACGCCAACCCCGGATCGCGTCATCATCGACGGCGGACAGAAGACGTTTCAAAGCCGTCCCTCCAACCCCTACGGATACATCGTCGAGCACCCCGAGGCCAAGATCTATGGAATGTCGGTAGAGCATGGCCACGTCGATGTCAGCGAGTCCAGCCACAAGTTTAGAGTCGGGGAGAGGCTCTCGGTGGTCCCACAGCATCAGGGCATGATGATTAACCTGCACGACGTCGCGTACGCCGTCAGGAAGGGCCTCGTGGAGGCTGTGTGGCCGGTGGCCGGGCGGGGTCGGGTTCAGTGAAGCCGGGCTAGGCTAGCTAGCGGCCGCCCGCGAGAGTGGACATTGCGTGCCGCACCTGCGTTCGGGATTGCGCTCGCCCTCGCCGGCCGGGTCGTAGGTCAGCACGGCCGCCCCGGCGTGCGCGTACAGCACCCCCGAGTAGAAGGAGTACCAACTGTACTTGTCACCCCCGTGGCCGTTGACGACGATCAGCGCCGGGATTCTGCCCTTCCGCTCCCGAGGCAGGTACAAAATCGCCGGAACCCGCATGCCGAACTGCGTCCCGTAGGTGACGCGCTCGGCGACCACACTCTCATCGACTTCGAAGAAACCGTGGAGCTTGCCGTCCAGCGGAGGCAGGGGGTTCGGCACGAATAGGGTCCGGCGAATGCGCTCGCGCCACTGATCGGCCTGTTCATGTGTAAGCACCTGGCCAGGGAGTACGGCTACGGCGCTGAGCAGCACGGCGAGTGAAACAAGCCGGAAACGGGTTGGTCTCCTCATGGCACGGGCGCAGTGTACTCACCGGATTATAGGGGCTTCGATCGCGAGGCAGCGGCTGAGCGGGACAGACGAGGCTCAGCCACGGCCCCCGACCCAGCCGGCAACGATTCACGGAGTCACCGATTTTACAAACGAATTTCTCCCATCCTTTCAATCACTTGCCTCTCCAGCTACCCCGCCGGACCAGCAACCGGTTCGTATACTAGGGGCGAGGAAACCTTGGAGCGATCTCACCAGTGTTGGGAAGGCAATCCTGTGCGGGTACGACACATTCAGATCACGCCGCCCGGCCACCATGGCAAACCCCGAAGGGGTGATCTAGATAACAGCCCTGGGTGTCAGCCCTGGAACCCTGATGCCCACCAACATGCCTTGAGCTCTGAACGGGTGGCACAACCACCCTCACCCATGCGTAGAGGACATTCAGAGCCCCTATGGGAAGCGGGCAAAAGCGGACAATTCAGCAGCGACCGACTGCGAGCCTGTCGACCGCAAGTAGCGAGAGAGCTATGCGAAACGAAACGAAGCCAATCCACCCGGAGCCTCACGGCATCATGGGTTTGCTGTTAAACCTCGGCCTCTCGGCCCGGCTCCCGAGCGACAAACGAAGCAAACCCAACCTTACCTCGGCCGCGCCCGGTCTGTGGGCGCTTCTCCGATCGCAAAGGGGCGAAAAAAAGCCAATCTATCGTAGCTCGCCTATCGCCGGCACTTTAGCAGCCTGTGGCAAAAACGGGAGCTATGTTGTTCACAAATGTAGGGGCACGGCATGCCGTGCCTGCCTGCTCGGCCTGCCGCAACAGGTAGGGGTATCGAACGGGCCGGACAAGAAACCATACTCTCACCGCGGGCTGTTAGGAGCTATTTCGATAGCGGTTCTGCTGCTTTCCACTCCGGTCTTGCCCGCGGCAGTACCTGGACAAGTCGACGTCCTCGCGACTACCGGCTTGGGTGGTGTCGCCATCTCGCCCGACGGCTCACAGGTCGCGTACGTCGTCACCCCCCGTGACTCCGGCGGCGCCAGCCATGGCTCGACGATCCGCCTCGTCGCCTTCGATGGCAAGTCCGACCGCGAACTCACAGCGGGCAGCGCCCCCGCCTGGTCGCCCAACGGGAAGACCATCGCCTACCTCTCCTCGACGAGCGGCACGGGAGGCGGCAGTCGGCAGATCTGGCTGATCCCGTCCGCCGGTGGGTCGACCGAGCAACTCACGCGACACAGCGGGTTCATCGACCGCTTCCAATGGTCACCTGACTCGCGGAGCATCGCCTTCTTCGCACGCCCGATGCACGCACGCAATCTGCGCTTCTTCACTCCTGCGCCCGACAACGACGCGCCCGTCGTGGTCGACGTCAACAACCTGCCAATGAACCGCCTCTTTGTCGCCGACCTGGCCACGAGGAACGAGACTGCCGTCACCCCCGACAGCTACAGCGCCGGCGGCTACGAGCAGTGGTTTCCCGACGGATTCCACTGGTCGCCCAACAGCAAGCGCATCACCTTTAGCAAGCGTCCGCACGCCAAAGCAGGCGGGCACCTCTTTGGTGACGTGGCGACGATCGGCCGCGACGGTAGCGGCCTGCGCATGCTGGTCGAGCGCGAAGGCATGGACGGCTTCCCGCGCTGGTCGCCCGACGGACGCCATATCGCCTTCATCTCGACCGAGCGCTACGACTGGGTCACCGTGTCGTTTCTCTACCTCGTCAACCTCGAAACAGGCGAGACCGTCAACGTCACGCCGGAGTTCGACGAAAAGATCAAGCAATTCTACTGGACGGCGGACGGCAAGCAGATCCTCTACATCGCCGGCGACCGTGTCGCGACACAGATCTTCGCGGTCGACGTCGCCGCGCGCCAGGTCCGCGCACTAACCGGCGGCAACGACGTCCACGCCGACCTGAGTGTGTCGCGCGACGGCAAGTCCATAGCGTTCATCCGCCAGAACGCGGCGACCCCACCCGATGTCTACGTCACGACGCTCGCCGGCATGCGGCCCAAGCGCCTGACGCCCAAGCGCCTGACGGAAGCGAATCCCCAGATCAAGCAATGGCCCGAGATCGACACCGAGATTATTCGCTGGCCGAGCTTCGACGGCATGGAGATCGAAGGCATCGTCCACAAGCCGCTGGGCTACAGGTCGGGGAAGCGATACCCGTTGCTGGTCGTGCCGCATGGTGGGCCGCATTCGGTGATGAGCAACACGTTCGTCAACGGCGACTACCGGCTGTTCGCCCAGCGCGGCTGGGTCGTGTTCCGGCCGAACTTCCGTGGCAGCGGACATTACGGCGAGAAGTTCCTGCGCGCCAACCTCGGTAGCTGGGGCATCGGCGACTACGAAGACGTGATGAGCGGCGTCGACCATCTCATCGAGCGCGGGCTCGTCGATCCCGACCGCATGGGCATCTCAGGCTCTAGCTACGGCGGCTACATGAGTTCGTGGACCATCAGCCAAACCGACCGTTTCAAGGCCGCGGTGATCGGTGCGCCCGTCACCGATTTACCGAGCTTCGTCCGAACCACCGACGTCCCCGAACGCTTCGAGAGCTATCTCGGCACAGACCACCGCCGCTACTACCGGGGCTCCCCCATGTACTTCGCCGACAAGATCAAGACGCCGGCACTCGTCTGGCATGGTGACGCGGACATCCGCGTCCCCTTGATGCAAGGCCGCCACCTCTATACCGCGCTGCTAAGGAACAAAGTCCCAGCCGAGTTCGTTATCTATCCCGGCGAGCCGCACGGCTTGCAGAAAGCCGCGAACCGCCGAGACTTGCTGGAGCGCAAGCTGCGGTGGTTGACCAAGTGGGTGCTGGGCGAGTAGCACGGCGCCGTTGGAACCAACGCGGCGCGAGCTTGCCACTTGGATGCTGTATGGGTACACGGTACTAGAGTAGACACAGATGATTAACCAATGGAGGATTGAATGATCCGCAACCCGACAGGACTCTTACTTCCGATTGCATGCCTGGCAGTTTTGATGGTAATGCCGCTCATCGCCGATCAGGCCTCGATCAAGGCCTGCCGAGAGGCCGTCGATGCCTGGCTGGTGCTCCACGACGCAGGCAAGTATGACGAGACTTGGCAGCAGTCAGCGGCGTTTGTGAAGAAGGTGGTCAATGAACAGAAATGGCAAACCGCAATGCTAACTCACCGTGGCCCGCTGGGCGCGGTGAAGTCTCGCACCCTGCAATCGGCAAGCTACGCCACGGAGTTGCCGGGGATGCCGGATGGCAAATACGTGGTGCTTACCTACAAGACGAGTTTCGAGAAGAAGGAATCCGCGATCGAGACCATCATCCCGATGCAGGAAGAGCACGGCAAGTGGAAAGTGATGACGTATCGCATTCGCTAGCGGCCCGTTGGCAGTATCGGGAGCAAATGTAGACACACGGCATGCCGTGCCCGCTTGCCCTGTACCGGCAGATTGTCGACTGTAGGTTGCTTACTGTGAGGTTACGAACCGGCGTCTGGCTCGCGCCTTGCGGGAGCGGAAGACTGGGGTTCGTAGGGTTCCGTGCCGACCTCGTGAGGCGGGACGGGCACGGCCTGGCGGCGGACTTCTTTGGGCGTACCGAGTTCCGGGCAAATGTCGCACAGCATCGTCTTTGGGCAGGTCGTCTTCCAGCACTTCACCTCGCCGAGTTGAGCGAAGAAGATGCGGGTGACGTGGTCGGTGACGCGTCCTCTCAACAGGACCAAGTCGCCGGCGCACAGCTCCTTCATGAGAAACTCAGCGGCGCTTGCCAGGTCGGGGAAGGCGTGCGCGTTCTCGGGGGGCATGCCTGAGGCGATGGCGTCCCGAGTGCCAAAGTGAGCGCGCTCTCCGACGAACACGGCAGCCTCGCAACACTCCGCCGCCAAACGGCCCAGGCCCGCCACGCGACGGCGCGGCCTGATGGGCGAGTCGGAGTAGTCGGTGATCACCAGGATCCGCCGCTGGGCATCCGCCTCGCGCAGGACTTTCAGTGCCGGCTCGAGCGAGTCAATCGAGCCGGTGTAGTCGTCGCGGAGAAAGACCGCACCGTTGGGAAGCCGGACCGGCTGCATGCGCGCGTCGAACACCTCGATGTTGGCTACGGTCTCAAGAGCTTCGCCAGGCTGCACGCCGCAGACCTCGGCTGTCGCTAACGCCGCGAGAACGGACGGCGTCCAGTGGGCGCCCACGTAGGGCGTCCGAACGGCATGGGACCCGGCTGCGGTATGAAGCTGAAAGCACAGCCGGTCGGGCCAACGCGCAGAGATCTTGTCGGCCCAGACTGGACAGGAAGATGACGTGCCGAAACGCTTCACTTGATCCGGGTCGAGCTCGATCGCGTCCATGAGTCGGGCGTCATTGCCATTGACGACGGCGATGCCACCGGGTACAAGCCCTGTGAGGACCGACGCCTTCTCGCGGGCCGTCTCCTCGAGATTGGCGAAGTTCTCGGTGTGAGTTCGTGCCACGCCGGTGATGACCACGATGTGCGGACGAAGCAACCGCGCGGCTGGCCCGAGACTGCCCGGGCCTCCGGTCCCGAGTTCCACGACGGAGAAGCGATGCCAAGGCATGGTGCGCAGGATGGTTATCGATACCCCGGCTCGCGCGTTCAAATTCCGATAGGACTTGGCGGTCCGGCCCAACGAGCTGAGCAGGGCCGCCAAGCAGTCCTTGGTGGTGGTTTTGCCGAGGCTGCCGGTGACAGCGATGAAAGTAGTGCGGACGAGAAGCCTGCGCCAAAGAAAGGCCATGATCTTCAGGAACGGCGCAGCCGCTCGACTGCGCCAAGACCCGGTTGGCGGCCGCTTCCGTTCGCTGCGTCTGAGACTCATAAAGCCGTGTTCCCGGCCGGTGCAGCGACAAGTGAAGTCGGACGACGGCGGCCAGGGTATCGTTCTTCAAGCCATTGTAAGTCGAACTCCTCCGGGAACTCACATGAAACTCACCTTCTGGGGCGCGGCCGGCACCGTGACCGGGTCCATGCATGAGGTCGGCGGGGGTGGTGGTACGCAGCGAGAAAGGGACGCCGCAAGGTGGACCGTTGTCGCCGCTGTTGGCAAACCTCTACCTGGATGCGCTGGATCGGGAACTGCGGAACCGCGGGCTGAGCTTTTGCCGGTACGACGACTGCAACGTCTATGGGAGCAGCGAGGCGGCGGCGAAGCGAGTGCTGGCGGGGATCGGGGACTGGATCGAGAGGCATCTGCGTTTGCGAGTGAACCGTGTCAAGAGCGGGGCAGGGAGGCCATGGGAGCGAAAGTTTCTGGGGTTTCGAATCAACCGCAAAGGGCAGCGAGAAGTGGCGCCGCAAAGTGTTGCACGATTCAAGCAGAAGGTACGAGAGATCTGGCGCAGTTGCCGCAGCGTCACGAGTCGGGAGTTACGCGACGAGTGGCGGCGGTATGTGGTGGGTTGGTGGGGATACTACCGGCTGGCCGAGGAGCGCCGGAATGTCTTTCGGCTGGACGGTTGGATACGGCGACACAGGCGGAAGTGCTTTTGGCTGCGCTGGCACGGAGTGCGAGGCCGCCAGAGAGCGTTACGGCGGCTGGGGGTGGGCGAGCGGCTGCTGCGTGTAGTCGCGACGCGTCGTGGAGCATGGAGTATGGCGCATCATGTGTTGTTGCACACGGGGCTGTCGAACGTCACTCTGAAGCGCTACGGGTTTGTGGTGCCATCGAATCTTGCGGCGTGCAGGTAAGGTCGCTGGGTCCAACCGCCGGATACGGAAAACCGTATGTCCGGTGGTGTGGGAGGGTGCCGGGGCGCAATCCCCGTCACCCGACCCGATTGAGCGCTTCGCGCGGAAGTCGCCTGAAAGCGGTTCGGGGAAAACCGTGGTCCTCACCAACGTGGTCCTGACCGACAATAGAGCGGGCATGTCGTGCCCAGCGCGGACTTCCGTCCGCGCCTCTGAAGTGGCGGGCCGGGCGGTCGCGCGAGGAGTGGGTTGCCGCGGCGTTGGCGGTTGGTCAACGCAGGGTCACGCCCGCGGCTCCGAGTGGCGAGTCGAGGCAGTTACGCCGAGTCGGGGCGCACGACGTCCGGGCTACTCGAAGGCGGCGGTGATGCCGTCTTGGCTGCACTGTTCGCCGACGCAGACCTTCACCGGAAGCGCGGGGCCGGCAGGGGAGTTCGCCGGCATCACCGTCCACTGGTTCACGCCGCAGATGAGACCGGGGGCCGAGCCCGCGTACGGGACCTCGGCCGCCCCGCCATCCACGAACGCCGTCGAAGGCAACTTGAGCCGAGGCAGAGGCTCTTCGACCGGGGCCAATTCGCCGTCGGGGCAGATGGGGTCGGTGCGTCCGCCACCGGTGCCGTAGACGATGATGAAGCTATCGGAAGGGTTGTCGGGACCGTTGATGGAGAAGTCGGGATTGAGGATCGCCCCCTGTCCCGTCCCGCTCAAGTCCAGCGAGAAGATGCCGGGGTTGCTCTCGGCGATGTCGAAGACCACCGTATTGGCGAGGTCACCGTCGACTTCGACTTGCAGCGGGTTGGGTCCGGGCGGCTTCAAGTTCCAACGGGTCACGAAGGTCACTTGCAAAGGCGACACAAAGAGCATAGGGCTGGCCTTGCCAAGCGTCAGCACGCGGACTCCGCCCAACTCGTCGGGCAGGACGGGCTGTTTGCTCAGTAGTGCGTTGACAGGACCCTCGATGCCGGGAAAGATCCCGAAACCAGCCACGATCTCCTGTGGCGAGATGCCGCCTCCCTCGGCCTGCGAGTACTTGGCGGCGCTTACCAGGCCGTCACGGAAGAGAATCGTGTTGGTGATCTTGGCGGCGAAGGTGTCTTGCGAGCCGCCGCCGAAGTCCGCCTGGGCTACGCCGGACGCGGTGGGGAACTTGCCGGTAGTCTCGCCGCCGACGTAGTACTGTTCGATCGAATCGATCGCCAGCGCCGTCCCTACATCGTCCCCGGGCCCGCCGAGGAACGTGGAGAATTCGATGCGCGTGCCGTAGCCACAGACGCGGCTGAGAACGGTGTCCCAGTTTCCTCCTCCGTACCCGCTCTGGGGGGCACCCGGTGTCACGGGATACTCAGCCGAGTTGGTGGTGCCAGTTACGACGAGGCAGCCGTTATGATCGGCCTCGATGTCGCCCCCTCGATCAATCCCCTCGCTGCCGAGATAGGTCGCCCAGAACTCTATCTCCTCATCCGGCGTGTCGTAGATCGATCCCAACTCATCGCCGGAGAGCGAGATCACATACATGGCGTCGTTCTCGCCGCCCGGTAGCCGTTGTATGGCAGCGCTCGGCGTCTTGGGCAGCCTGCGTGACGAGGTCGTAAGCAGCAGCGCGATCCGCTGCATCGCCACGCCTTCAGCCAAGTACGCACCTTCGGTGAGCTTCATGCTTTCGAGGGAGTCGTTGCCGAAGCTCCCGACGTAGGTGCCTCCGGCGTGGCGTAGCGAGAGCGGCGAATCGAGCACGCTCCAGGAGGACAGGTGTACATCCTTGCCCCCGCCGTGCAGCGCCTGGAACGGCAACGACCCGTGCGGCAGCCCTGTGGACGTTGTATCCATGCCCATCACGATCTCGGGGCCGACAGCGGACTCGCAGGAGGTGATGGCCACTTCTTTGCCTTCGTCTTCCCCGATGCGGCCGAAATAGACCGCCGTACGCTCGGTCATGAACAAGTCATTTGACGGCGCGAATCGCTTGAGGATCTGCAGTTCGATGAAGGCCTCGAAGAAGCCCCCGAGGTGCAGGCCCGGCACCGGCCCTACGGGCAAGTCGGGTGAGTCCGTGCGGCCGGCTTGCACGAGCAGAAGCTCATCGCCACGGCGGCATACGTCCAACGCGAGGCTCTCGTCGCCGCCCGTGCCGCCGGTGTAACGGCCGTATTCGATTCGCTGGCCGTCGTTGCTCAGACCTAACAGGAAGGCGTCGACACGCTGAACGAACGGGTTGGGCTCGGTGACCGGGAAACGCGGATCGTCGGTGTGGCCGGTCAACCAAAGAATGTCTTCAAACACCTCGAGATCGTTGATGACATCGACGCCGGGGGTCCCGACGAAGGTCGTCCACAGCAAGGTCGACGCGTCGGCCGACAGAGCGGAGACGAAACCGTCGCGGCCGCCGAGAAAGTTGGCAAAGCGCGTCTCGGGATGGGCGGGGAAGTTCGGGGAGAAGGTCCAGCCAGCCAGCAGGATTTGCTGCGTCGCTTCGTCGAAGACCACGCGGGTAAGCGCTTCGTAGTCGTCGCCTCCGAGATAGGTGGCGAACTCGACTTTGGGGTCGATGATGAGAGGCGCGCTGCTGTCGTAGGGGCCGACAGCGAACCCAACCCAGCCGTCGTCTTGCAGGACGAAATGCCCGTCCACCTCCTCGCGCTCCCCGGCGATGTCTTGATAGATGAACGGCCGGCGCTGACGCAGCTCTCCAGCGGCCGTGCGTAGGACAAGGCCGCCTCCAGGGCCGATCTGTAGATCGTCGACACCCTCGAACAACAGTTCGATCAAGCCGGGGTCCGCGCCGGGAGCGACCATAAAATCGTATTCAAGCTGCGCGGGCCCGGCGGCGGAGCCGTATCGTTCGAGACCTCGGTAGATCACGTCAACGCCCGGATAGATGTTGTGAAAGGCGACGCATGAGAAGTGCGGGACGTTGCGGCGTCACTTCGTCTCGTCGTTTCCGATGAGATAGTGGCTCTTGCCGGCAAGCGTATCGAGCTCCCGCCCTGGGGCCTCGGGGTCGCCCCCGACAATGCTCATGCGAACGGTTGTCGAGGCGCCCTCGCTGCCGGCGAGTTGTAGGCACATCCCGCTCGGGTCGACCGAGATCGCATAGCCTGGCCCGCGTGCCAGGCAGTGCCCGCTTGATTCGCCGGTTGGCTCGAACCGTAGAGAAAGCGGGGCTGCGGCTGTGGAACGCGGGGCGAGGCCGGCGGCCGCGGGCAGCAGCAGGATTGATGTAAGTGTTGCTGGGAGCGAAACCGCTTTCGTCATGCTGTCGCCCATGAACGTCCCACGGTGGAGGAGGGCTCCACCCCTATCTTACTGCCGACCGGTCAGTCGGCGCCCCTGTGTGGCCCGCCATTCAGCGATTCCGCAACGCGGTCGGGCGAGAGCCGGGAAGTGATTGGGGAACGAGCGAGTTAGGTGCGGGGCGAGCGGGGCGAGCAGATTCGCAGCCGGACGAGGGCCTCGGCGGGGCCCGAAGTCGGCCGCGGAAGACACCGCTACGCTCGGCTGCCGCTCGGCGGCGTGGTGGCAGCGCAGGATGGCAGGGAGAAAGAAAACCACCCGCTCGCTATGGCGAGGGCCCCGAGCCGTACGGGCAAGCCGCCGCCTGATACAGATCAGCCGCCATCGCGCGCGCCCAAAAGACTCGCGGCTTGCTGCGCCGCAGCGATGCCTTGAGATTGCGCGCAACAAAAACGTGGAAGAGATTAAAAGCCAGAAACACCGTCAACAGAAAGTTCTCGATCGCCGCGGGGTCGTGCTTATATACGTGGTCGGCGTGCCAGCCGTTGACTAACTCGTTGAAACCCTGATTCTCAATGTCCCAGCGTTGATGGCCCAACCTTACCACCCGCGCGGTCCGAACCTGCAGTGAGGAAAGGGTCGTCACCCACACCCACTCGCTGTGATGCGGATGCGGTTGGGAGTCGAGTTGCGAATACTGCTGCCAGCTCTCGACGGAACGAACCACCCGCAGCGGCTGCTGCACCTGCGGCCACGACACCAGGCCCTCGTGATCCCACCACTGGCAATCGCGACCTTGATAGTCGCCGCGTTGGGGCGCCGTGGTCGGCCACAGCCCTTGGACGTCTTGATAGAGGTTGCGGCGCTCGTCCTTGAGCACGATCACGGCGTCTTTGCCATGCCCCAATAAGAAGTTGATAAACGGGGCGGTGGCGTAGAGAGCATCGGCCAACACGACGTCAAAGGCTCGCGGATAGGTCTCGAGAACTCGCGCCAGCAAACGGTGCGCCGCGGCCATCTCGTCCTCGCCGGGCCGTTGCGGCTCGGCGTCGAGCAACAGTCGCAGCGGTTCGGAGCCGGGGGGCGCATCGGAGAGCAACAGCAGTGTGACTTGGCGATGGTAGTATTGCATCTGCTGGCCATCGCGGCGCTGCACGGTGCGCTTCAAGCATCCTCGACAGCAACGGCGGTAGCTGGCGTGAGACTCATGGCCGTCGAGCACGGCCACGCCCAGCCCGCCGATCCCGGGCAGGGCCTTGTTGCGCTTGAGCCGTTCGTAGACGTGATGAATCGCTGCCCGCACCGCGGCGGCATCGAGCCGGCTGTAGACGCGCCCGAGGGTGTCGGCGCTGGGCATCTCGCGGCCCAACCACTGTTTCCAAAACGGTGCGGGCGCTAGCGTCTCTAACGCGTTGAGGCTGCCCAGCCGTGTCCAGAACAGCACCAGCACCGACTGCAGCACCACCCGCGTCGGGATGCGCGGCCGCGGTCTGGTGTCGCCGACGGCGGCCAGCAGCGAGTCCCGCAGACCGTAGACCTTCTCGGCGTAGTGCAGCAGGCGTCGAAGAACGTCATTCCTCCCGGCGGCTTCGGAGCCGCTTCCATTCACGCTCGGAGACCTCGTCGAGGAGCCGTTGGAGTTGCTGGTAGGCGGCCACGGCCTGGTGGACGCAGGCCTCCCAGTGGCGGGGCACAAACAGCTGCTGCAGTTGCCCTTGGCGATTCCGCACCAAATACAACGAGGCGTGAAGCTGACCGCGAGCACAGCGACAGGTGGGCTTGCCGCAGGTGCGTTGGCGGGGCGCCAGCGTGCCGTGCAGCAACCAGCGGCCATGGACGAGCTGCGCGATGCGGGAGCGGAGCCTACGTTCGGCATCCGAGAGATGAGAGCGAGTGGGGGCCGCCTTCATGACTGGTATAATTAATATATATCAGAATAACACATGGGTCAAGTCCGCCGGGGGAATGCGAATCTGCTCGGACCTGGAGGACGAGCGAAAACACTTGCTAAATCAAATGTTTCCGACCCTCAAGAAATGTGGATGCGGAACCGCTGCCCGCCATTCGAATCCGCGAATCCCTTCAGCGCAACCATTGGCGGAGAGGATGCAGCGGTTGGGTTGCTTGGCCTGACACCCGGGGCCGTAGCCCTGGGACAAGCCAATATCACCGTTCCGCCTACTCTGGCGACTGGAGACTACCTGGTGATCATCACGGTTGGCGGCGTGCCCAGCAACGCCTTCCTGATCTCGGTTGTGAACATCAACTAACCTAGCTTCAGAAGTTCGAGTGCCAATGAGGAGAGCTCGGTCGGGAGTGGCGTGCGCCTCTGGCGGGCAGGACCGGCGTCCGCGCCGGTCTTCTCCCGTGCCTGGGGCAGCGGGCTGTGTGGGCAGAAACGTCGACCTGGAGGTCGACGCTGCCGGCCAGGAGGCCCGCGCCACCAGGTACGCCCCGTAGTTTCATTGGTGCGCCAACTTCTGAAACAAATCACGAGGCGGTGTCGGCCGGCGAGTGGAGGCGATCACTCGAATGCGGCCGTGACGATGTTGCTGCAGTTGTCACCCGAGCAGACTTGGATCGGCACGACGCCTGTTGGGTTGTTGGTGGGCACGACGTTCCACTGGTTGACGCCGCAGACCAGCGCGGGCGCGGAGCCCGCGTAGGGCACCTGCGCGTCGACACCGTCGACCAGCACCTGCTGCGATAGTTGCAATCGCGGCAGAGGTTCCGCGGACGGCCCGAAGTCCCCATCCGGGCAAATCGGGTCTGTGACACCGCCGCCCGTGCCGTACAGCACGATGAAGCCGTCGGACGGCGCCGGGTTGTCTACGCCGTTGATCGTAAAGTCGGGGTTCAAGATCGCCCCCTGTCCCTGGCCCGAGCCGTCGAGCGCGAACAGCCCTGGGTTGCTTTCCATCACCTCTACTTCCACGACATTGGAGAGGTCCCCCTCGAACTCGACCTGTACCAACGCAGTAGGTTCGTCTTCGCCTTTGGCCCCGAGGAAGCGGAAACCGACAGGGAAGCGATAGATGAAGTTGTCCTGAAAATCGGAAGCGAACGTGACGGGACTTTCTTCTCCGTCGACGAAAATGCGTACTCCGCCGGTATCTGTCGGGACGAGCCCGTCAGGGCCGATCGTAAAGGTCACGGGTTCCTGCGGCCCGATGTTGGCTCCGCCTACAGCCGAGATCTGCTGCGGGGAACATCCAGACCGGAAACTGGCGGCATTGACGGGAGTGTTGGTGGAGACGAAGGGACGTGTAATGACCCCCACCGTGGCGTCGAACGGATCACCTCCGAAATCGGGCTGGAACGAGCCCGGTGTCGTGAAAGCACCCGGCCCGTTGATACCCGTGGCGTGAATCTGCCCGAAGTCATCGAAAGCCACGTCGGTCACGTTCGAGTTCCGGTTGCCCCACAGGTAGGTCGCGTAGTCGATCTGGGTGAGGCCCCCAGAGAACAGCATGAAATAGCCGCCGAAGACGCCGTTGAGATTGGGAAAGACCGCATCCGGCGTCGTGGGGATCTGCGAGAAAGTCAGGCCGACACCCGCGGGCGCCCCGTTGGGGTCGAGAGCCATTCTCGATGCTTGATCGAAGTTGGCCCCGCCGGCGTAGGTGGTCAGGAATTGGGCGGTGCCCGTCTCCGGGTCGAATTCCAGCCGAGACATCACGAGGCTCTGCGGTCCCCCTGGATGATTCTCGACGGCCGCGCCGGCGAATGTGGGCACGTTAGTGCCGGCGTTGTAGAAGAAGTACACCCTGTCCTTGCTGAGGGGCCCTCCTACGCTGCCTTTGAAGGTTTCGAAAGACACCTCGCTTTCGTCATCCGGCCCACCAGGTAGGTACGTAGCGAAGGCTACCGTGTCCTCCGCCGCCGGCCAAGCGGGCGCGAAACTGGGATCCAGGCGTAAGACGGTGACATGCCCATCGGTTCCGCCGGCCCGAGTCGGGTTGGGCACACCGAATTCGGCCAGGTTGTCGGAATCCGTGGTCATCGCGACGACGACGTCGTTCTGGTCAAAGCGGAAACCCACGTCGATGCGGAAATCTAAGAAGCCGAGTGAGTCGACAAAGTCCGTGGCGTTCCCACCCAGGAGAGAAGTGGACCGATTGTCCACGGCGAAAGGGACGCCCGCCGTCGTATCGAGCCGAAGAGCGTCCACCCAGCCGTCGGTATCGCCGGCGCGTTGCGTCTGGAAGGCATCCTGTGTCAACGGAAAGTTCAGCGCGTCCGTGGTGCCACCGGTTACCACCGACACAAAATCTTCTCCTGGGAAGAAATCGATTCCGGCGCCGGTATCGTCTCCGAAACCGCCGAGAGTTCCACTATGGAGGAGATCACCGGTAGGACTCACAGCGACCGTAAAAGCGTCGCGGCCTCCGGCCCACCGGCTGCCGTCAGTCTCTGGGAAACCTCGATTATCAGTGAAGCCGGTGATGTACGCGTTGCCGTCGCGGTCAACAGTGACCTCGAAGGCTTGGTCGTTGCCGTTGCCGCCGAAAAAGTTCTGGAGCAGGCTGGTGGTCAAGTCACCGTCAAGTCGGGTAAGAAACGCATCCCTTCCAGTGCCAGGTCGACCCTTAACGCCGCCTGCCGGGAAATCAGGGGATTCCGTCCAACCGGCCACGTAGATGCTGCCATCCGGGCCCACGTCGATGGCGAAAGCCTGGTCGTTCCCGCTTCCTCCCAAGTAGGTCGAGTACTCGACCTTGGGATCGATGACGAGGGGGTGCTCGCGATCGTAGGCATCCACTTCAAAAGCGACAGCGCCGTCATCGCGTAGGGCGTAGTGGCCGCCGATGGGCCGCCTCATCTCAGCGATCTCTTGATAGACGACCGGCCGGTACTGTCTCACGTCTCCGGCGGCGGTACGGAGGCGCAGGCCACCGCCATCGTCAATGGACACGCCTTCCGCGCCTTCGAACGCAAGGCGGATCTGCTTCGGGTCGGAGCCGGGCTCGACGACGAAGTCGTACTCGAGCAGCCGGCTGAGATTCGAAGGGCCTTCGCGAGCGGCGTCGTAGTAGACGACGTCGATTCCTGGATACACGTCATCAAAGCGGACTTTCGCGAAGTGCGGGACATCGGTGCGCCAAGCGGCGGGGTCGTTGCCTAGGTAGTAGTTGCTCTCGCCCGGTAAGCGTTCCAACCCCGTTCCCAGGGCCCCGGCGTCCGCGCCGACGATGTTGAGTTGCAGCGGCACGGCGGGCTCGTCGATGCCGGCTCGCAGGTGCATGGCCATCCCGGAGGCGCCGACCCGTAGCGAGTAGCCGGGGCCGCGAGCGACGAATGTTGCGTCTTCCCCGCCGCTTGGCGCCCCAGCGGGGTCCCCACTGGGTTCAAAGTGAAGAGGCGTTTGGCCTAGGGATACGAAGCGGGCCTCGGTTGGAAGCGCCGCCTCCGGAGTCGGCCAGGTAAGAATCGCCATGCCCAACAGCATGAATGTTACGAGGGAACTTACGAAGCCGGGTATCCACTTGACTCAGGTGACCCCAACATCTTGTAGTTGGGCTCACAGCGTCTTAGCGTCCCAATCGGCGACGATCGAGCGGTACGGCGTCGGCTCCACCGCCATGGCCTGCTGCACAAGGCGGTAGAAGAGCTTGCCCCGACTGCGTGATCTGCGCCGATTGAAGCGGAACACGAACTCGTCGAGATAGTAGTCCAGATGCTCGTGGCTGACCGCCCCCTGATGCGTGCCCAGCATCCAGCGCTTGAGTAGCGAGATCGCCAAGTGCACCCTCGGCAGTAGCTGCGAGGCCTGCTCGCGGCGGTTGTTAATCGAGATGATACGACGCTGGTAGTCCTTCTTCTTGAGCGGATCGTAGCCCGACCAGTTGTCGGTAACAACCACGCTGCCCGGCTCGACCGACTCCTCGACGAAGGGCATCAAACTGGCCGCCGAGGCGTTCTGAACGCGCTGCATGCGGATGCGCCCCAGCCCGGTGCCTCTCTCTTCCGCGGCGACTGCAATCAACGCTTTACGCTCGGTCTGCCGGCCGATTACCCCTTCTTCTTCAGCGCCCCAGTAGGTCTCATCGACCTCGACGAGGCCCGTCAATCGCTCCCGCCCCGGGCGCACCATCGCTCGCCTCAGCTTGTGCATCCAAGGCCAGGCGGTTTGGTAACTGCCCAGTCCCAGAACGCGCTGTAGACCCAGGGCGCTGGCCCCATTCTTCTGCGTGGTGATGGTCCACATCGCCCGGAACCACAGCCGCAGCGGCTTGCGTGTGTCTTGAAAGATCGTGCCGGCGGTGACGGAGGTTTGCCGCCCGCAGCGAGCGCATTCGAACCACACTTTGCGCACCGGCCAAGCGCGCTCATGCCCACACCTTGGACAGCGGAAACCCTCTGGCCAGCGCAAGGCGAACAGATAGTCGCGGCAAGCCTCCTCGCTCGCAAAGTGAGACTCGAATTCGAGTTGGTCGCGCGGGTAATCCTCCACCAGGCCCTACACTACATCTTGGGGTCACCTGAGTCAAGTGGATACCCAGCCTTACGAAAACAGAACTCGCTCGATGGTGGGACATGGGTGTCGGGTCTTCCTTGATGGTGGCCGAAGCTTCTCAGCCCGCGTTGCGCTGCAAAGGCATCATACCCTAACGATCTCGCCCGAGCCCGTGGTGCCGGTGCGACAACCACAACCGAGCCCCGAGCGCGAGCGAGGGGTCAATCCGTTCTGGTCGCGTGGATCCCGGATACGAGCAGAAGGGCTCGGTCCGTTTGCCGACAAAAGCACCTTGCCGTCCCCAGCGTTCCGGACGCCTTGGTTGGATATACTGATGTGCGCCATGAGACTCCTACTCACTCTTCTACTGCTCTTTCCCCTCGCACTCCACGCCGCCGACACGCTCGACATCTATTGGATCGACGTTGAAGGCGGGGCCGCCACTCTGATCGTGACGCCGGGAGGTGACACCGTCCTCATGGATGCCGGCTGGCCCGGTTACGAGAACCGTGACGCCAAGCGTATCCAGCACGTGCTGACGCGCGAGGCCAAGGCGGAGAAGATCGACTACTTCATCACGTCGCACTTTCACGGCGATCACGTTGGTGGAGTGCCGCAACTCGTTGACCTGGTACCGGTCGAGAAGTTCGTCGAGCACGGTGAGAGCGTCGAGTTGGGCCGCGAGCGTGGCAAGAAGCTCTGGGACGCCTATCTCACCGCGGCAAAAGGCAAACGTATGACCATCAAGCCGGGCGACAAGCTACCGCTCGAAGGCGCGGACCTCACGTTCGTCGCCGCACGCAGCCGCTTTATCGAGGGCGGGTCCGCGGCAGCCAATCCACATTGCAACAATGCCGAGCTGAAGGAAGACGACACGACCGAAAACGGCAAGAGCGTCGGCTTCATCGTCAAGATGGGTGATTTCGAGTTTCTCGACCTGGGCGACTTGACCTGGAACTACGAGCACGAGTTGGCCTGCCCGGTCAATCGTCTCGGCGAGATTGACATCTACCAGACCACGCACCACGGGCTGACGAACTCGAGCCCGCCGCAACTCGTGCTGGCGCTAGACCCCACGGTCGCCGTGATGAACAACGGTCCCCGCAAGGGCGGCAGCCCGGACATATGGAAGATGCTCAAACAATCCAGCAGTTTCAAAGACCTCTGGCAAGGCCACCGCAACGTCGAGGCCGGCGACGCCAAAACCACTCCGCGTGAGATGGTCGCCAACCTGACCGAGACGAAAGACTGCCAAGGCCACTGGATCAAGGCGTCCGTGCGCAAAGACGGAACCTACACGGTGGTCAACAGTCGCAACGGCTATTCGAAGACCTACCAAGCGAAGTAGAGATCAAATTCGCGTGTGGCGCCCCGCCGCTGGACGCTGAACATCATCCCATCCGCGAAGCTTGGTGCCCCGGCCTTCGTCGGGGTAATTCTGGCCCGGGGCGTGAGCCCGGGTAAGAACGGTTGCTACTGATTCAGTTTCAGGCCCTTGGACCAGATAGAAGGCCTATAATCTGCTGGACTTCAGCGTGCTAGCCCCATCAGAGGAGAGACAGCAATGGGCAAGGGAATCTTGGAATGTCTCGGCGAGGGTGTCGTGCTCGGCGACGGAGGGTACGTCGTGGAACTGGAGCGGCGAGGCTACGTGGTCGCGGGTGCGTTCACGCCTGAGGTGGCTCTGACGCACCCGGACGCCATTCTCCAGTTGGATCGAGAATTCGTGCAGGCGGGTGCGGAGGTGTTGCAAGTCATGGCTTTCTATTGGAGTCGCGACAAACTCGCCACGGTCGGGGAGGCGGATCGAACCTTCGAGATCAACCAAGCGGCAACGCGGATCGCGAGAGAGGCCGCCGGCCAAGACATTCTGGTTGCAGGGGACTTGAGTGCAACCTGGAAGTAGGCACGCGATAGTCCCGATTCTCATCGACACGTGGCGGGCCTGTTCGACGAGCAGATCGAAGCGCAGGAAGGTGTGGACTTTTTCATCGGCGAGACGTTCTGGCACTTCGGCGAAGCCCTGCTGTGCTTGGAGCGAATCAAGACTAAGACGGGCGTTCCAGCGATGATCACCGTGGCGTTCCGCGGCAGCGACAAGGCCGATGATGGCGTTGCGGCGGCCGAGTGTGGCCGCCGGCTGCGAGACGCCGGCGCGGACATCGTCGGGGTGAACTGCATGCGCGATCCGGAGCGCACCATCCCGCTGATTGAAGAGATGCGAAATGTCACGGACGGGTTCCTGCTGACCCAGAACGCTTGGTCGGGTGAGACGCGGAGGCTTGAAGGATTCGACGCATTCGTTTACGCCTACGGAGGCGTTGCCTGGGACCCCATTTCGCACCAACTCAACGGCCAGTCCGATTGCAGGGTGGTTGGCGATGCTTTCGCGCCGCGTACGCTGCAACACGCCATTATGGAAGGGCATCTGTGCGGCCGGAAGATCTGAACGTTGGTTCCTGACGCGAATCAGCCGTGACGAAGTGTCAGCACCGCACTACGTCTGTTCCGCCAGCAGGGTCTGGATATCCGAGTAAACCTGGGCCGGCGTTTCCGTCTCGGTGCCGTCGTAGTACGCTCGGATGCGGCCTTGCTGATCGACCAGCACGAACCGCACGCTGTGTGTGATGATGCCCGGCCCGTCGCCCTGAACGTCGAAGCCCTCGTCGACCGCCAGCATGAAGCCCTTCTTGATCAGACGATAGATCGAGGATTTTTCGCCGGTCAGAAACAGCCACGTCTCGTCGTCTGCCCCGAAGCGGCCGGCGTATTCCGAAAGCACCTCGGGGCTGTCGCGTTCCGGGTCGACGCTCACTGAGACCAGGCGGATGTCGGACGACCCTTGCAGGAGCTTCTGCAGCTTAGCCATGCGCGAACTCATGATCGGGCACGGTCCGGCGCAGTGGGTGAAGATGAAGTCGACGACCCAGACTTTGCCCCGAAGGTCGACGGCCTCGACGATCTCACCGCTCCGCTCGGTCAGCGAAAAGGCAGGCACTTGCCCCAGGACCGGCAGGCCCAGTTCGACCGTATCAGCGGATGACCGCCACGCCTGGAATCCCGCGATGGCGACCATGGTTGCTGCTCCGGCCAGCAGGTTGACGGTCAGCAGGCGAGTTCGTTGCAAACGTCCGGTTCCTCCTCGCGCACAGAATTCGCGGACCTGTCACCAAGGTCCGCAGTTCCCGCGGACGACCCACCTCAGTGTAGTGATTACGGTGGCCGGGGCTCGTGTGGCGTAAGGCGCCAGCCTTGCCGAGAACCGATTCGTCGGTTCTCTGGTCCACTAGCGACTGCTCGGTTACTTGCCATCCTGAGTCCCGAAGAATCGAGACTCGGCAAGCCTAGAGGCTTACGCCACACCGAGGCCAAGCATTCGGTTAGAGGGCGCGACCTCTCAGGGGATCTTCTCCTGCGAGAGCTCGGCCTCCTACGCCACGACGTCGTCGAGAACCCTGCCCGCAACGTCCGTCAATCGAAATCGCCGGCCGTTGTATTTGTACGTGAGGCGCTCGTGGTCCATCCCCAGCAGATGGAGGATCGTCGCGTGAAAATCGTTGACTGAGACCTTGTTGACCGTCGCCTTGTGGCCCAGCTCGTCGGACTCGCCGTAGGAGACGCCGCCCTTGATTCCGCCGCCGGCCAGCCATGTCGTGAAGCAGTGAGGGTTGTGGTCGCGGCCCGGTTTGGAGCCACCGATCTGCGACAGCGGCAGCCGGCCGAACTCACCGCCCCAAATGACCAGCGTCTCGTCGAGCAAACCACGCTGTTCGAGATCCGTCAGCAGCGCCGCCATCGGCTGATCGGTTTCCCCGGCGAACTGCGTGTGGTTGCCGTGAATGTCGTGGTGGCCGTCCCACGAGCGCGCGTTCTCCATGCCGCCCGAGTAGATCTGGACGAAACGCACGCCGCGCTCCACCAGCCGCCGCGCCATCAGACACTGTCGCGCCATGTGGCCGCAATGCTTCTCTCGCAGTCCGTACATCTGCTGGATGTGGGGCGGCTCGCGTTCGACGTCCAACGCTTCCGGCGCGGCCATCTGCATGCGGTACGCCAGCTCGAAGCTCTCGATTCGTGCGGCCAGTTCGGCTTCGTGGGGGTTCCGCTCGAGGTCTTGCGCGCCGAGCCGCACCATCAGGTCGAGCTGCGCGCGCTGCCTCTCGTCGTTGAGCGCGTCGGGGCGCTTGAGGTTCTCGATTGGGTCGCCCGTGGGACGTAGCCAGGTCCCTTGGTACACACCCGGAAGGAAGCCCGCACTCCAGTTGGCGGCACTGCCTTTGGGAAGCCCGCGGTTCTTGGGGTCCGACATGACGACAAAACCCGGCAGGTTGCGGCTCTCGCTTCCGAGTCCATACGTCACCCACGACCCGAGACAGGGATAGCCCATGCGCATCTGTCCGCTGTTGATCGTGAACAGCGCCGGTGAGTGGTTATTCGAATCGGAATGGCCCGAGTGGATGAACGCCATTCGGTCGACGTGCTCACCCAAGTGCGGGAAGATTTCCGAGACCATCTTGCCGCTCTCGCCTCGCGGCGAGAACGCGAACGGGGACTGCATCAACGCACCGACTTCCTTCGAGAAGAAGCCGGTGAACTTGTCGAAACCTTCGAGTTCCTTGCCGTGGTACTTGGCGAGCGCGGGCCGGTGGTACCAGGTGTCGATGTGGCTGGGCCCGCCGTTGATGAACAGCCAAATGACGCTCTTCGCCTTGCGTGCAAAATGTGCGGCACGCGGCGCCATCGGGTTGAGCGCGCGGTCGGGGGCCGTTGCGGCGACAAGGCCTTCGTCTTGAAGAAGGCTCGTCAAACCAAGCATGCCCAGACCCATGCCGCACTGCTGGAGCAGGGCGCGCCGCGAGAGCGCGGGAGTCAAAGGCCGGTTGCGGGACGGTTTCACGTCAGGATTATTGTGGCACAAGACCGGACCGGGCCGCCTTAGGTAATCGGGTGGGTCCAATCACCAGATGATGCGAACCGGGTACTGGGCGATTTGCGGATCCGGGGTCACAATTGCCAGTCCCTCGGCAACCGCTTGGCACACCAACATCCGATCAAAGGGATCCCGATGCAGAGGCGGCAGCTTCTCCAATTGAAAGGCGGCCGCTTCGTCGATGGGTAGCGAATCGATTCCGTGAGCAATCCGCTGCTTCGGAATCAAGACAGCCGGCGGTTCGGCGAGGTCTAACTTGCCAAGCAGATACTTGACCTCTGTCTCCCAAACTGAAGCCGCGCTCAGCAGCACTTCGCACGCCGGATCGCGAATCGTCTTTCGAGCGGCCTGCGAGAGGTGGTGCTGCTCATCAACCAGCCAGAGAAACGTGCAAGTGTCGAGTAAAACCTTCACTCACCCTTGCCCTCGAAGCGATCGAGCAGGTCATCTGGTAGCGGATCGAAAAACGAGTCCGGTACGTGCACCTGGCCCTTAGCCAACCCGATCGGCCGAGGCTCCTTCCGCTGATGGGTCGTTGGCCGCAACTCCGCCACCGGCTCGTTGCGCCTGCAGATGATGATCGTCTCGCCTTCGGCTACCCGCTCCAGGTAGCGCGAAAGGTGAGTCTTTGCCTCATGTACATTGATCCGTATCATAGTAGACTAGATACTTAGTCATGTTTCTAGTCTTATTGTCGCAGTCGGCTCGGTCATCGTCAAGTCCGCGTAACCCGCTTGAGCCTCGGCATCTGCATCTGCCCGCGTGGGTGGCCGGGTGAGGCCCATTTCTATCGGATGTACAGGAACTCGCTCAAACTCATCAACGTCTGGCAGTAATCTATGAGTGCTAAAGCCGAGGCGTCCACCTCATGTTCGCTCGCGTAGAATTGACGCTGGCGGGCAAGAAACTCCTCCGCGGCCACAAGCTCATTTGCCTCGGGCGCCCTTCCATATGCGATCCGGTATGCCTGCCGAATCGCGGCGGGCCCTTCCAGCCCGTCCAACCTCTTGGCAAGACCCTCCGCGTAGCTTCGGGCCTGTGGGCTGTTGAGAAACATCAAAGCCTGCGGCGCGACCGTGGTCGAAGGCCGGCGTCCGATGCCGATGAGCTGTTCCGGCCAGTCGAACAGCATCATCTGCGGAACCAGATCGGCGCGCTTGATGAAAAAGTAGACGCTGCGGCGGCGCATGTCGGCACGGAGGGACCCCGGCCCGTACATGGTGCGATCGAGCAATCCCGAGACCGTCAGCAGTGAGTCGCGTATCGCTTCGGCTTCGAGGCGGCGCGGGGCCCAGCGCCAGTGGTAGACGTTGTTCACGTCCACCGCGGCCTTCTCCGGATCGTGTGCGGCGCTCTGCCGGTACACCGCGCTGGTCATGATCAGTTTGTGCAGACGCTTGAGCTGCCAGCCGTGGTCAATGAGATCCTGCGCCAGCCAATCGAGCAACTCAGCGTGGGACGGCCGGTCGCCCTGTCGTCCGAAGTCACTGGGTGTCGCTACGATCCCACGGCCGAAATGGTGATGCCAAAGCCGGTTTACGATGACGCGGGCCAGCAACGCCCCCGCCCCGCTGTCGACATCGGTCACCCACTCGGCCAAGGACGCCCTGCGGAAACTGGTGCGCTCCCATCCCTGGGGAGGCGGCGCGAGCCAGCGTCTCGCGTCATCGCCGTCGGGCATCAGTACTCTCAAGAAATCCGGACTCGCCGGTTCTCCCTTTTGGCTCACGTCCCCGCGCTTGAGGAAGTAGGTCTGCTCGTAGAAATGCGGATAGCCGTTGCCGTTCGAATTGTGGCGTGGAATCGGGAAGCCTTCAGACGTCACCTGGATCTTGGTCTTCGTCGGGAGCGGTCTTGCGAAGAGGTGCGACTGTACGGCATCGTCCAACTCTCGCCAGCGGGCGTCGGACTGCGCATGCCAACGTAGCAGAGCCGCTCGCTGACGCTCGGAGAGGCTGCCCGGGCTCTCGCGCGCAAGTACGCCCAAGCCCTCGACCACCGGCTGCGGGACGCCCGCGCCGACATCCAACGGTGGCCGTGGCGCGTGCGAGATCGACAGCCGCGTTCGCCCCAAGCTGAACTGGATGTGCTTGCCGAAGGACAGTTTGATCGTCAATCTCGTGCCGCCCTCGAACCAGAACGGTTCGGACGCCTCGAAGGCGGCGGCCTGATCGTGCCCGGTCAACTTTGGGCTCGGGTTCCACCCTCGGTCGGCGATGTTCGTGCCGTACGCCGCCGGCGGCGGTGCCGTATCCGGATCGGGAGGGTCGGTGGTCCATGTAGAGGAGAACTCCAGCTTGACGGGTTCGGCGTCCGGATCGGTGAGTGGTTGCGCGGTAGCCCGCAGGCTCGACAGACGAAACCTGCCGCTACGCGACCGCCCGGGCCCTGCGTGCGGAAACGATGGGTGCGTGAGCGCCTCGAGCCGAAGCGCGCGGAGGTCCCGCGTGTGGATGTCCACCGTGAAGGTGTAGTGATCGAGGTCGGGGTTCTCACCGCTCGCCAGGATCGAACCGTCTTCGAGCTTCTCGAGGGCCGTGCCTTCTTTCGATTCGAGCTCGGTGAAGTGCAAGACCTGCCAGAGGTCGTCGGGAGGAGGCTCGGCGCCGCCGGCCAACCACTCAGCAAACGGTTCGGCCAACTGCCCACGCTCATACTCGCTTCGAGCGGCGACCCGCTGGCGGTAGCCGGCCGCCCACTTCGCCATGGATGCACGGGAGGCCTCCGGGTCCGGGTCGTAGTCGATCTCCGTGCGAATCGTGTGCCCGAAGGTGGAGGCCAACCGGTAGTAGTCGCGCGTCGGGATGGGATCGTATTTGTGGTCATGGCAACGCGCACAGCCGATCGTCAGGCCCAGCATCGCCGTGCCGATGGTGCCGACCATGTCGTCCAACTCGTCGTACCGGACGGTTTCGAATTCGTGCTCGGTGATCTCGGTCGGAAAGGCGCCCGCGCCCAGAAACCCAGTCGCCATTAAAGCCAACGGATTCTCGGGCGCCAGCTCGTCGCCCGCCAATTGCCAGCGCACGAATCGGTCATAGGGCATGTCGCTGTTGAAGGCCTTGATGAGAAAGTCCCGGTAGTGATAGGCGTAGGGCCGGTCGAAGTCGCGTTCGAAGCCGTAGCTTTCGGCAAAGCGGGCGACGTCCATCCAATGCCGAGCCCAGCGCTCGCCGAAGTGTTGCGATGCAAGTAAGCGATCGACGAGATTCTCGTAAGCGTCGGGCGATGGATCGTTGACGAATCGGCTAACCTCCTCGGGTTCCGGAGGTAGGCCCAGCAGATCCAGATAGGCTCGGCGAATCAAGGTCCGGCGATCGGCCTCAGGATTCGGCGTGAGTCTTTTTGCGTCGAGCTTGTTCAAAATGAAGCGGTCGATCCTTGTTCGAGACCAGATCGGATCGCCGCCGATCGGTGGAGTGCTTCTAGCCAGCGGACGGAACGACCAGAACTTGCGACCCGCATCGGTCACTTCCGCCAGCTGGTCGCCGGCGGGCTTGTCGAGCAGCGGTTTGTCGGCCAGGGGTTTGTCGTACGGCGCGCCCAGTTCGATCCAGCGGGCGATATTGTTGATCGCCTGCTCGGGCAGTTTCGGCTGCTGGAACGGCATGTGCGGTTCTTGCTCGTGCCGGACGAGCCTCAGCAGCCGACTCGAGGCGGTCGTCTCGCCGAGCTTTCCGCTCTGGGTCAGCGAGTCGCGGCTGGATAGGTCGAAGCTGCCCAGCACCTGTCCACCACCGTGGCAGGGCAGGCAGCGCTCGACGAGAAGCGGTCGCACGTCGCTCTTGAAGAGGGCCAAACCCTCAGCCATCTGCCGGGCGTGCCGTTCGCCGTTTTCCACGCCAGGCGAAGCGGCTTGTTGCGCGGTCGCGAGTGGGAGGGTCGCGAGACAGCACAGCGCGGAAACCAGCATTCGCGCCCGTGTGTAAACCTTGTGCGATCGTGAAGAATACATCACTCCCCCGCGGTAACTTCCCTAGTATGCGCGGGGGGCGTTTTCGACGCAACGTTGGTGGTGATGATTCTGTTCGCGTTAAGCGAGCGTCCTGCATCCTGCAAAGTAGGGGCACGGCATGCCGTGCCCGGCAGCTTCGAACGGACGGTTTGCCCCCAAACACGGGACAGCACGCTGTGCCCCTACTTTTGCGTTCGCGGCTCGATCGTTTCCGTGGCAGACTCGCTGGGAGTTGTCGACGGAATCAGACGGCTTGAAGAGCCCCTCTCGTTACGAGGCCGGTACCAGAGAGGTCGCTCTACCCTTCCACGGAAGTGGCCTTCGTCCGCAACTGCTCGCTTAACTCGGCGGGATCCGTGGTCGGTTGCTTGCAGGCGAAGTCGCGGCAGACGTAGGCGGTGGGCTTGTCGTCGATCATGGTCTTTTGCGCAAGCAGCGGGATGCGTTTGGGAGTCGTCTGGTCCGCCGGATCGAGACGGGCGACGACTTTGTTGGGTAGGTAGGAGCGGTAGACAGTACGGAGCAGCGCCTGCGTTTCGGGCGCATCAGCGGCACCGACAATGGCGATCTCCTCGAAGCCTTCGTGCCAGGTCTCGATACCGCACAGGAAACGCTCATGCTGGAAAGGGGATCGCGCGAGACCGGCGGCGAACAGCTCGATGATCGTCTTCGCCTTCTCGCGCAGGTCGGCGCGGTCCAGCAGGATCGCGAGCCGCTGCAGGTTCATCAGCATCACCGAGTTGCCCGACGGGATCGCGCCGTCGTTGGCCGTCTTGCTGCGCACCAACAGGGCTTCGTGGTCGGAGGCGGTGAAGAAGAAGCCGCCGCCCGCGTCGTCCCAGTAGAACTCGATCGCGGTTTCGGTCAGTTGCTCGGCCTCGTCAAGCCAACGTACTTCGCCGCTCCACTCATAGAGACCCAGCAGGCCTTCGACCAGGAAGGCGTAATCGGTGAGGTAGGCTTTGAGGCGGGCGCGACCCTTGCCGTAGGTGGCGAGCAAGCGGCCGTCCTCGCGCATCTCTCGCAAGATGAAGTCCGCAGCTTTCGCCGCGGCCTCGCCGTAGCTGGACTGACCCAGCACCGCCGCACCCTTGGCGAGCGCCGTGATCATGAGGCCGTTCCACCCGGAGAGGATCTTGTCATCGAGCCCGGGGCGGATGCGTTTCTCGCGCACCTCGAAGAGCTTACGCCGGCCGTCGGCGATCGTCTTCTCGACCTCTTCGGCATCGAGCCTCTCGAGCTTCGCGATCACGTCGATGGGACGCGCTACGTGAAGGATGTTCTTCGGGCCGCGCGGCACATGCTCGTCGCCCGGGTGGTTCCAGTTGCCCACCTCCGTGACGCCGTAGTGCGACGCGAACAGGTGGCCGGCCTCTTGGCCCAGGACCTGTTTGATTTCATCCAGCGTCCAGAGGAAGAACTTACCCTCGAGGCCCTCGCTGTCGGCGTCTTCGCTCGAATAGAACGCGCCTTCCGGACTGCACAGGTCGCGCAGCACGTACTCGAAGATGCCCCGGGCCTTCGCTTCGCATAACTTCTTCAACTCGACCCGCTCGGTCGCCTGCATCCCGTCGAGATAGATCGAACTAACCAGCCCCTGGTCGTAGAGCATCTTCTCGAAATGCGGCACGAGCCAGCGCAGGTCGGTCGAGTAGCGGGCGATGCCGCCGCCGAGTTGGTCGTAGATGCCTCCGTTGCCCATCTGCTCGAGCGTCAGCTCGGTGTCGCTCAGGTAGGCGTGGCGGCCGGTGCGCGCGTACTCCCGCAGCAGCAGGTCCATCGACTGGCTCGGCGGGAACTTGTTCGTGCCGCCCGAGACGCCGCCCAAGTGGTGGTCGTAGGCGTGTCGGATCTGGTCAGCACTGTTGGTTACCGCCTCGCGCGAAGGGATCTCACTCGACTCCGTACTGACGTGCATCTTCCGGACGGCGTCGACAACCTTGTCCGCGTCGCCGGCCAATGCTTCGCCCTTTTCCGTCCAGACCTTCTGGATGTGGTCCAGCAGCGTCTTGAAGCCCGGCCGCCCGTAGGCGTCCTGCTTGGGGAAGTACGTGCCGGCGAAGATGGGTTTCAGGTCCGGCGAGAGGAAGACGCTCATGGGCCACCCGCCGTGTCCGCCCGAGTAGAGCATCGTGGCGGACATGTAGATCTCGTCGAGATCAGGCCGCTCCTCGCGATCGACCTTGATCGAGATGAAGTCCCGATTTAGCACCTCGGCCACCTCTTCGTCCTCGAAGCTTTCATGCTCCATAACGTGGCACCAATGGCAAGCGGCATACCCGATGCTCAGGAAGATGATCTTGTCTTCGGCCCGGGCGCGCTCGAGGGCGTCTTCGCCCCAGGGGTTCCAGTTGACCGGATTGTGCGCGTGTTGGAGCAGATAGGGGCTGGTTTCGTGAACGAGGGCGTTGGTGTGTTTGTGCTCCATAGGCTACGGCGATGATAGCAGTGAGGCTGGAGGCTCAAGCAGGTTGCTCTTTCGTCCGATGCCAGACGAGGAAGTTCCTGTAGACGGAGATCGCAAAGATCCCGGCGTAGTTGTCGAACTGTCGGCGCAACGGAGACGGCTTCATTAGGGGGATGCTCCAGGCAAGGTAGCTAACGAACAGTACGGCGATCCCATACAAGGCGAGGTCCAGGGTCCATTCAAAGCTTCGTCCCAGAAAGTACGCGAGATCGACTGCCAAAACAACGAACGACACCCTGCTCGCAGCCAAGAGGCCCAGGTAGAGAGCATGGAGCGAGTTGTAGAGCGGCACGTAGCCGGCGGCGTCATGCTGAATCACGGTCGCGTACGCGAGATCGAAAGCCGCCTGTTGCTGTTCTTCGTTTGGGTCTGACGGCAGGTCGAGTTCGAACGTTGAGTTAAGAGCCCGGGTGATTGTCGTCTTCTGTTGCGGCGAGAATTCGAAGCAGTCGGGAGACAGGAGTTCCGCGGACGGTCTGACAGCCGAAATACGCTGACCGACGGTCGCATGCAAGAGATGACCGGCCACGTAGCAAGCCAGGAGCATCGCCAGACCTCCGCCGAACGAACCGGCGCTCGACAAATCATCAAAGGGCGAGAAAACAAACAGCAAGACGCCGACCACTACCGCGCCGGGCAGCAGGTAGCCGAAGATGTCGTAGACGTTAAACTGGCTCACTTGTCATTTGGTGGACTGATGCTGCGTGCTGAGCAAGAGCAGCTCTTAGCTCTTCCAGAACAACCTGTGCTCGCTCCTCATCGTGCAGAAGAAACGCCACCGCCCCAACGCGTCGATGCCCTCCACCACCGTAGCGCTGACAAAGAGCGCCAAGGTCCATCGACTCAAACTCCAGCCACGGGTTCCGCATGCACAACACTTTGAGCCGGGAGGTCCCCGCGGAGAGCACGACGGAATACACCGCGTCACGAGCGAAGTGGTAGGGCGCATAGCGACTGAAACGGAGAACCTCGCGGGAAGCGTCGGCGGAGACGATGCCCTCCTCGTAACGGACACACGATTCGAAGTATTCAAGTTCTCGCCGCTGTGCCTTCCGCGCTTCGGCGAATCTACCTTGGACCAACGGGGATTCTGCCACGCGGGCGAGGGGGTTGTTTGCCAGAAGACGGGCTACTTCCGTGTAGAGATCGTCCGACCCGCCTACCAGTGCAAGATCGATCTGCAAAGCCGGCTCCTCAGAGGCGAAGACTTGCTCAACGGATCGATATCTGGCGGCGTCAATCACCGTTGCCCAGTCGACAAGATCACGGACTTCGTGCTGTGAAGTCAAAGACGGGATCGTGCGGGCGATTAGGGAAGCGCAGCTAGGCTCCGCGGCATCCCACCACACGCGGTCTCCTCGATCTTTCCGCTTCTGAAAGTCGCGTTCCCACTCATCAGACATGAACGAGGAGGCATGATGATCCCAATAGTATGTCGCGTCGAGATGATAGTGGAAATCCACTACGGCACACGGCTTCTGGAGTCGAATATCCCGCCAAGGTCGACCGTTCTGGATGGTCCGGAGCTGTGTGTTGCTGGGCTCGGCTGCCTCGCGAAGCCACCGAAGCACCAACGCGGCGCTGGCGACGCCGTCAAAGTCTCGATGAAAGTAGAGGGTGAGGTCAGCCATCGAGAGGCAACATCAGTCTATCACGGTGTTCAAAGTCGCTATTCAAGGCGCTCCGCGCCGCGCAACTACCACCCGGTGCGGGCTCGACCAGGCCAAGTGGCCTTCGGCGACCTTCAGGTTGCCCGGGTAGTCGGGCGAGACACCTTCTTGCTCGATCCGCCAGTAGTACCAATGGAAACCGTCCGAGGGAAGATCGACATGGGTCTGTTGTAACGACGTGCGGCCCTCACCGGGCACCACCAGGATCTCGTCACCATCCTTGACCAGCACCACCCGCACGATCGGACGCGGTGTTCGCACATCGAGCGTGAGTTCCACCTCGCCTGCGGTCTCGACATCGCGGCCCATGAAGACGCCGTTGGCGCGGGCGTCGATCTCAATGCGCGAGCCGTTCGTTGCAAACACGCGATGGCTTTTGATGGCCTCGAGGATCGCCTGCGGCGTCAACTCCGGCGCGTAAATCCCAGTCAGGCCGCCGCCGGTGCCCGGATCGCGGCGGTGACCGTCGCTGGTGGCAACGAAACCCACCTTGAAACCCGCTGACAGGTCACGGTGAATCTTCTCCGGCCGATTGATGAAGACTTCCCAACCCGAAGCGACCTCGATGTTCCCGTCACACGGCCTTCGGACGAGCTGAAAGTGAGGGTGCTGGGTGTTCATCACGCCGCCGGCTGCTTCGACTTGATCACAAAGTTCATCAAAGTCGCCTTCGTTCTCGGCGTGGCGCACGAGCGGCGTGTCATCGCCGGCAAAAATGACGGTTCGATGGTTGGGGCGCTTGTCGTCGGTTCGGTGCGACCATTCCCATCCCGGCAGTGCGACGAAGTCACCCGGCTCGGTGTGCTTGCGGCTAAGGTACACGCCCACGCGATACCACGCCTCCGGCAACATGCCGCCTCGATACGCGCCTTGCGCCCCGGCGTCGAGCCACGACGATGCATCGTTTTCCTGCATCACCATGACGTCGATCTTGGCCTTGTCGCGCGCATAGTGCAGTAACTCGTCAGGCTCGCCTTCAGCGTCTTGGGTGAGCGCGCTGTGCACGTGCAGATCACCCCAGTACAAGTGGTGTGTCTTGCCGTCGATCTCGATCGAACGCCGCGGCCCGAAGTCGCGCAGCGGAAGCTCTTGCCGTTTCCAGCCCGAAGCGCTCGACGGCACACGGATGGGCACCGCCTTTCCGAGTTCGACGCGCGAGGTTCGGTAGCTGTGCTGCCGATCGAGGCCGAGAATCGTCAGCTCTCCACCGACGGCGCGGCGGCTCGTGGGCACTTCGTACTGAATCAGCCCGGAATGGACTCGATGCGCCTTGGACCAATGCTTCCCGTCAAACCGCATGCCGAACAGCTCGCCCGGTTCGGTGCTGCGATGAATGACCATCTTGTGTTCCCACAGCAGCCAGACCCAGCCCGCATCCTCGACGAGCATCGGGTGACGTCGACGGCCCGAATACCCGGTGACGATCCCCGGTTCGGGCTCCATCGGGAAGAGCAGGCCATGACTTAGGTCGGCGAGGTCAGCGGTCCCATCCGTCTCAAAGACCTCCCACGTGCCGTTCTCCCGCCGCGCGCCTTGGAGCGTGTTCCACTGGTCGATGGCGCCCTCGCCGCCAATGACGTCGCTGTTCGCGACCCAAGCGGCGACCAAGCCGGTGTCCGCGCCGTAGACGGCCGTGGGTTTGAGGCAGCTTTTACCAGGCGGCGAGAGGCGCTCGATCGGGCCGTGATCCGGGGCCATGCGTCTCCCGTAGACGGCATAGTTCAATCCTTCGTACTGATCCCAAAACGACCAAAGCTCACCGTCACCAGCAGCGGCCAAGGCTGGCCGATAGGCCGGTTTGCGAGGGCCGGACACCGTTGCCGGCGCTTGCCAACGCCCTCCGTCCCAGACGCGGACTTGGATGCGCTGCGGCTCACTCGAGTGGTCTTCCCAAGCGACAGCAACTTTGCCGTCATAGGCGGTTGCGGACGGAAAGAGCGCGGCTCGGCCTCGCGGGCTGATCGTTTCAATCGGCTGCCAAAAGCCGTCGTCCAACCGTCTGCCGATGATGCTCCACAGCCCGTTGCGCTCCACTTGCCAGAACGCCCAGCCGGATCGCGCGTCGGTCGCGACGAACACCGGCTGATAGTAGACGCCGACGCCGGCGGTCAGTTCTTGCGCGTGGGCTCGTCGTGCGTTCTCGAAGTGCGTGGTGTAGATCCGCTCGTGGTTTTCCCGGTACGTATTCCACACGTAGGTGATCGGCCCATTGGGGTGCAGGTCGAACGTGCCCTGATGGGCCAGCCCGTGATGGTCGGCGTTCACAACCATCTCGTAGGG
Organism: Bryobacterales bacterium; assembly: GCA_965261065.1. GTDB lineage: Bacteria > Acidobacteriota > Terriglobia > Bryobacterales > UBA6623 > JAKZVK01. Next base: position 4,891,492 of record OZ253444.1, read on the forward strand.
CAAGTGCTGTCCCGGGGCTGTTAGAGATGAGGCGAGAAGAGCAACGAGAAACAACGCAGCGCCGTGCATGCGAGGGATCATATCACGGTGTTGCGCGTGGCCCGAACCGGCGGCCGCATCTGTCGGTGTGAGAGGTGGCTATCGAAACCAATCTCTGCGCGCTCGGGGGAAACCGCGCACGTAGAACAGCGCAAGCGGCACGCCCCAATTCGGCCAACGCTCGACGAAGGCCCAGATCTCGGTTCCGGACGCCGGACGCGCCAGCCCGGTCAACAAGCCCCACAGCGCGGCGTAGAGCAACACGACCCGCAGCGGTTTTGCCAACGCCAGGGCGGCAACGACGAAGTCAATGACGCCGATCACCGGCAGAATCGCGGCGGCCGTCTCGGGAGTAATGCCAAGGGCGCCGCCCATCAACTGCTGAAAATGGGGAGCGGCCCGAAAAGCAAAGATCCCGTGTCCCAAGAACTCGCCGAACAAGGCGATCCTGAGAATCCATTCCACCGTCTTCACTGGCAGGGCTCTCCTGAGAGAATCGACGATTCTAGCAGACCCATTCAGGCCCTTCGCGGGCCGGCGTTGGAGCCGAGCCACTCACTCATCGTCGAATCAAAGCTTTGCGCGGCCAAGACGCCGCCCGCGCGGCGTGGGATCCCGGGGCGTTCCGTGGAGCGACCTGTAAAATGAGGGCGTCAGTGAAGGTTCTGATCCAACTGCTGCAACCGCTCGGTATCTCTCTCGTGCTGATTGGCGCGGCCGGAGCCGAGTCGATTCCCATTCGGGAAGCCTCGGGCATCACGCGTCAGGGCAATGACCTCTTGGTGGTGGATGATTCGCAAAACGGGGCCTATTTTCGGTTCGCCTTGGCAGGGGAGCGAGGCCCTACAATTCGCCTCACCCCCGAACGCCTGTCGCGCGTGCCACTTCCGCATGCCTCGATGGCAACCGATCTGGAGGCGATCAACGTTCTGTCCGACGGCCGCGTAGTCGTGTTGTCGGAGCGTCTGCGCGCCCTGTTCGGGCAAAACGGCATGATTGCCGACTATGGCGCCCCGCTCAGCGAGTTCGGTAAGCGCGGCCTCGAAGGGCTGGCAGTGCGGCCCGCAAAGAACAACGGCTCTCACGTGGCGGTTTTGTGGGAGGGCGGCTACCCCGACTACTACCAGGTGCCGGAACAACTCAGGTCGAGGGTCGGTCGTCAGGCGCTGCAGCCGGTCGTGCAGATTAACTTGCTCGCATCGGGCGACAACGGCATTCAGGTGCGCGGCGCGAACTTCGTGATGCTCGACGTGCCGGTTCCTCGGGGACGCGGACGCCGTGCGCAACGCTTCCGTGCGCCCGACCTGGTTTGGCATCGCCAGGCCGATGGCGCGTGGGGTTTCATTACTCTGCTTTCGTCGATGAACTCCGTCGACCGTCCCACCTACGAACACCACTGGCTCCAGCGCTTCTCGGGCAAGGGTAAGAGGATTGGCGAACGCCTCGACCTCGACGCGACCGTCGGCGAAAAACTCAGGGGCGTCAACTGGAAAGGATTGAGTTGGTTCGAGTCGGGAAAGAGCCTGGTGATGGTCCACGAGAGTCATCCCGAGCCGGTCCCGACAGCGTATGTCTTGCAGCTTCCCGACCACTGGCATGGGCTCGTACCAACCGAAGATCAAGAACTGCCGTCTGACGACCATAACTAAACGGCACTCCGGGGCGGGGCATGCCACGCCGGCGACTTGACTGCCGACCGCTACTCAGAGCCGCAATCGTCAGCTTGCGTTGATCTGCTTCGAGTCCCGAAGGGGTTCTGCAGCGGCTTTGTCGTACTCCCGATCTCCCCACACGGGTTCATGCACCCGGCTCCGACTGGAAGACGTCTGCCGGCTACAGCACAAGGCTTTCGCCTTCGCGGGCGGCAATCGTGTTTGGGAACTCGGCACGGGCCTTCTCGACAAGGTCGTCGATGAAGTCGTCGTCGTGGCTGGGATCGTGGTGGAACAGCACGAGTTGCTTGACACCCGCGTCGCGCGCAACGTGAGTCGCTTCCACCCAAGTGCCGTGGCCCCATCCCCGGCGCGCCTCGTACTCCTCCAGCGTGTATTGAGCATCGTAGATGAGAATGTCCGCGCCTGCCGCGTTTTCCCTGAGGACGCGGTCGTATTCAGCGTCCCCGTGCTCGTGATCGCTCGCATGCACGACCACGCCCCGGGCGGTCTCGATACGATATCCGGACGTCGGGTCAGGGTGGCGTAGCGGGAAGGGCTTCGCCGTCAACAGGGCGTTTCGGTAGCCGTCAACCGGAACCTCGTGGCAGCGAACCCGAGGTGGCGTCGGAACTTGCGCCGGGAAGTACGGGCTCGCCATCTGCCCTTCGAGCACGTGCCGCAGCTCGTCGGCGGGCAGCGTCGAATACAGCTCGCACTGCCCCTGCTCGCGATAGAGGCCTGCCAAGAAGGGAAGGCCCTGGATGTGGTCCCAATGAAAGTGGGTGAATAGAATGTCCACTCTGAATGAGGCTGGGCCGAACTCTTCGTCCAGCGCCTCCTCGAGCGGAACGATACCCGAGCCGGCGTCGATGACGAGGGGTGTTTGGTTGCCAATACGAAACTCTACGCAGGTGGTATTGCCGCCATAACCCAGGTTGCACGCACGCGGGGTTGGGATGGAACCTCGTACCCCCCAGAACTTGACCCGCAATTTGTCGTCGGAACTCATGAGCTTCACTATCCCTGGGTCGCGCCAGGCTTGTCAGATTGCGGTATCACCCTCATTCACCGTGCTCATGCCCGCTACCAGCGCGGGTAGCTGGTGGAAGGTTAGGCCGTGACAATGCACCGGCCGATCGTAACCCTTGAGCGCGACGGTTAGGGTATCAAACAACTCCAAGTTCGCCGAAGCCCGCTGTAGTTCCGAGTAGGTTTCCGGCCCGATCAAGAGGTCGGCGTCGACGAGTCTGGTTGCCGTCTCCAACCGAAAAGCTCGCGTCACGCAGTCTCCCAGGGCTGTGTAGTCCGACGCGGCTGCGCTTCCCACGTTGCCAAGGGATGCGACGCCGGTGTTAATGCCTGCGCCGATGAGAACCGGATCAGACAGCTCGAACTGTTGCTGGAGTCCTTCGGTCACCTCGACGATTGCCGCCAAAGCCCCCAGCGCCAACGAGGGCCGGTTGGCCTCGTGCGTGCTGGTCCCATGGACCCACACAGCCATGATGGCGTCGCCGATATATTTCTGGCTCCAGCTGCCGGATTGCTGCAAGATGGCGCCCGACTTTCCGATCCAGGTACCCACCGTCTGTGCAAGCAACGCTTCGTCGAGTTGCCGCGAGAGCCCGGTGAAATCCCGGATATCGACGACCAGCACCGTGATCCACTGCATCGAGTACATCAACCGGGTGCGGGTGTCGTTCTCCTCCTCCTCTGCCGAGGAAGCTCGCTCAGAACGAAGATGAAGGAAAAGGAACTCTTCCCGTCCGAAAGTGATGCGGTCGCCGTTCTTGAGCGGAACCGGTACACAGACCCGTTGGCCGTTGACGTAGGCGCCGTTGCGGCTGCCCAGATCGATGAGGACATACTCATCCTCGGAAGCCCTCTGAATCATCGCGTGAGACCGTGAGACCATCTGGTCTTTGACGACGATCTCGTTCTTCGCGGCGCGTCCGACGCGCCACAGGGCGCCTTCCGACAACGGGATGGGCGGCACCTCTTCATCGCGCAGTGGCTGCAACGTAGCGTCCTCGCAGATTCCGGTCGGCACTGCTGCTTATTTTGGGGCACCGAGTGTGGTTTGGCAATGATCGTGAGTCCGGGGCGCTAAGGGGCCGGAGATTGACAGCCCCTCGGCTCTAGTGTGAACCACGGAGGAACACAGATAAACACAGATAAACACAGATGAAGCCTCGTTACAGCGGGTCCGAGGCACAGCTCAGCCGCATCAGCATAGGAGCAGATCCTCACGGGCCCAAATCAAGTGCAGCATGACCAGGAGCAGACCCTCACCCAGATTCATCTGTGTGAATCCGTCGTTCCGCATGGATGGCGGAATGCGCTAAAATGGTCCCAAGTCCTACCCCCAAAGAGGAGATGCCAAGCATGCTTCGTTGGAACGTACTTGTTGTTGTGATGTCCGTGTTGTCGCTGGCCGACGCCGCTTCCGCTGAGGAATGCAAGGGCAAGGTCGACGAAGGCAAGACGCTGTTCGAGACGAAATGCGGCCTCTGCCACAACGCCGACAACAAAGACAAGAAGATCGGCCCCGGGCTGCAGGGCATCAAAGACGGAAAGCTACCCAGCGGCAAGGATGCCACCTACGCAAACCTCCTCGATAACCTCAACAAGGGCGGCGGAGGCATGCCGGCCTTCGAGAAACTGATCACCGACGAGGAGAAGTGTAATGTCATCACGTACGCGATGACGTTGTAGCCCTGCTTTGTAGTCCCCAAAAACCCCAAGGCTGAAGGGCCGCGGATCTCAAAACCGAGATCCGCGCTACGCACTTTGAGTGGGTGAGGGCCGTGCGGTCGTGCCGGCCCGGCTTGGGCAGGAGGCCTCTCGGCCGCATGGCTACAGCTTGTTCAAGCCGTCGAGCGCCGCGACCTTGTAGGCTTCGGCGAGCGTGGGGTAGTTGAAGACGACGTCGCGGAAGTAGTCGATCGTGCCGTTGTGCTCGATGACGGCTTGCCCGATGTGCACCAGTTCGGTAGCGCTCTCACCCAGGATGTGCACGGCAAGAAGCTGCCGCGTCTCGCGATGGAATAACAGCTTAAGCCTGCCGTTATTGCCACCGCTGATGTGGGCGCGGGACAGCTCCCGGAAGCGCGCGAGGCCGGTCTCATAGGGCACGGAGTCCTTAGTCAGATCCTCCTCGGTGGGGCCGATCATCGAGATCTCGGGGATGGTGTAGATGCCGAACGGGAGGCGCGAGAAGGACTTTTCGGTTTCGACGCCGAAAGCGTGCATGGCGGCGAGGCGTCCTTGCTCGGCGGAGGTGGAGGCAAGGCTCGGGAAGCCGATGATGTCGCCGACCGCGTAGATGTGCTCGATCGTGGTGCGGTAGTGCTCATCGACCTTGAGGCGTCCGCGGCTGTCGGGCGCCAAACCGATCCCTTCTAGGTTGAGTTCCTTCGATGCCCCTTGCCGTCCGGCGGCAAACATGGCCGAGTCGCACTTGAGTTCCTTGCCACTTTCCATCACGACGCGAACCCGCTCGTCGTCGGTGCGCTTGATGGTATCGACGCGCTCCCCGAAACGCAGGGTGATTCCCTGGTCGCGCATGTTGTAGTAGAGCGCGTCTTCGATCTCGTCATCCACGAACTCGAGCGGGCGCGACCGGCCGTCGATCAATGTGACCCGTACGCCGAGTGTGCGGAAAATCGTAGCGTACTCGGACCCTACGATACCGGCGCCGATGAAAGCCATCGTTCGCGGCAACTCCTGCAACTGGAGTAAGCCGTCACTGTCGATAATCTTGCGGTCGTCGAACTCGATGCCGTCCGGACGCGCCGGCGTCGTTCCCACGGCCAAGACGATCTGGTCCCCGCTGAGCACGCGGTTGCCGCCATCGGACTGCACAAGAATCCGGTGGGGATCGACAAAACAGCCGCTGCCCGGTATGACGTCGATGTAGTTGCGGATCAACTGGTCGCGGACGACGTTCACTTCCGCTTCGATGACGCGTTGTGTGCGGAAGGTCAGATCTTGGATTGTGATTTTCTCTTTGACGCGGTAGGCCGAGCCATACAACTCACGTTGGTGGATGCCCGAGAGGTACGAGGCCGTCTCCCGCAGCGTCTTGCTCGGGATCGTGCCCCGATGCAAACAGACGCCGCCGACGCTCAAGTGGCGCTCGACGACCGCCGTTTTCTTGCCCAGCTTGGCCGCCGAGATCGCCGCCTTGCGTCCGGCGGGCCCGCTGCCGAGCACGACCATATCGTAATCGCTCATCCACGCCCCTCCTTGGGGGTCCGACTCTTACTCAATGATATCGCCATGCCGCTCGCCGTTTGTGTTGGGAACTACAGCATACCCCGTAGTGTTTTCTCCTGGATTTCGGAGCACGACCAACAGCCCGTCAACGAAAGCTCCAGACGCCATCCCGCGCGGCAGGCGACTCTGGATCTCCCCGGTTGATCGGCGGGTTCGAGGCAAAACTTTCTGTGACGGTCGTTTTTGCGAGGCGATGTTCGGTACTCCCGACAAGCCTCGGACATGCCCTCGCTTGCACCGGTAGTGTTTCCGTTCGGGTTTCAGCAGAAGTCCCCGAGGATCCCGGGGCATGACCGCGCGAATTTTGGGGGGTCCGGATGGGGGCCGGGACGTGGCTGAAGCCGGCCGAGGAAGGACGTTCAAAACGCCCTTCCAGCGTAGTTGCGACCCGCCGAACCGGCCGTAAACAGCCGGCCTACAACGCGCTTCGCGCGGAAACCGCCTGAAGGCGGCCTGAAGGCGGTGGTATTGACCGGGCACATGGGTAACACTTTATGCCAAGCACATAGGTAACACATGGACCATCGCCTTGCTATTCAAGGCTGGAGTTCGCCCCCGAACCTGTCAAGGCTCCCCTGTCGGCTCGCGGGCGCGAGGCCTTGACAGAACCGGGGCCGAACTCCTTTGGTTTCCTCCGCTTACCAAGGCGATGGCCCAGCCTAGCCTCGGCCGAAGAAAGCTTTGCCAGTGCCCTGATTCCACGAGAGTTAGCGCAGACTTCGCATCAGCCGGCCCGAAAAAGTGTTACCTATGTGCTTGGCATAAAGTGTTACCCATGTCCCGGTCAGCACACGGTTGCCGGGTGGACGCAGGGGTCCACCCCTACACGGTGCCGCAGCAAGCACATGGAACGGGTGAGGTTGAAACTGAGACACTACCCTTGCACCCCTCGGCCCGACTGGGGTACAACAAGTCGTCGACCTTCGAAACTTTATTATGAGAGCATGTGCGAGCACGACCCCAGCTACCCACGGTGAAAGCTGGGTTTCTTGTCAAGGCCCGTTCGACGCCCCTACATGTTGCGGCAGGCCGAACAGGCGGGCACGGCATGCCGTGCCCCTACAATCTAGATTCTGCTACGGGCTGCTAGCGGTTGCGTTGACCGTACCTGCGTTCGCCGCCGAGCCGTTGAACACCCTGACCGCGCAGGAACAGAAGGAGGGCTACCGTCTTCTGTTTGATGGCAAGACCATCGACGGCTGGGACGGCGCACCCGGCCTCTGGTCCGTTCGCGACGGCATCCTCGTCGGCTCGAGCCACAACCGCACGATGACGGGGAACAGCTTCTTGATCAGCAATGAGTCGTTCTCCGACTTTATCCTACGGCTCGACATGAAGGTGGTCAACGAGAACAGCGGCGTCCAATTCCGCAGCGAGGCACTGCCGAACTGGGTTGTGCGCGGTTACCAAGCCGATGCCGCGTTCGGAAAGTGGTGGGGGAGCCTGTACGGCGAGAAGACCGGGCGGGGCGTGATCGTTGACGGCTATCGCAACAAGGGTGAGAAGGTCGTTCGTGAGGGCGACTGGAACACGTACGAGATCATCTGCCACGGCAAGAAAATCACTCTCATACTCAACGGTCTGGTGACGGCCGATACCGAAGACGAGATGTCGTCGGAAGGCATCATCGCGTTGCAGTTGCACCGCGGCCCGCCGATGGAAGTGCAGTTCCGCAACGTACGGATCCGGGCGCTCAACTGAGGGCCCCCAGTCGCGGTACCCCCGTCCCGAGACTCGGACATGGCCGGTCGGCAGAGTGGCGCAGGGTGTTGATCTGATGAACAGGGAGTTGACCTGATGAAGAAAGTCTCTCTGGGTAGCTGGGCCTTTGCTTTCGGGCCCTATGCTTCCGATCCGGTCCCTTTTGCCAAGACCGCGAAACGGCTCGCCGAAGCCGGCTATGAAGCCATTGAGATCTGCGGCATTCAAGAGCACGTAACACTCGCCGCCTATCCGACGAAAGAATCGCGCCAGAGCGTGAAGAAGATGCTCGATGACCTGGGGCTTGAGACCTCCGGCTACGCCTGCGACCAATACGCGACCGATCCGACCGAAGAGAGAATGAAGCAGAAGTACCTCGACCAGTTTGCCCGCAACATCGAGCTGTGCAACGACGTCGGGATTCGAGACATCCGCGTCGACACGGTGGCCGACCCGGGCAAGTACTCCAATGACAACGACTACGAGTCCGCGAAAGGCCGCGTCATCGAAGTCTTTCAAGAGGCCGCACAGAAGGCGCAGGACGCCGGCGTGGGCCTGCACTGGGAGTTCGAGCCGGGCTTCATCTTCAACAAGCCGTCGGAGATCGTCGAGTTGCACGGCAAGGTGGCACACCCGAACTTCACGGTCATGTACGACACCAGCCACGCGCACATGTGCGCCGTGGTTGGCTCGCGTCAGTACGGGGCGAAGGAGACTCTGCCCGGCGGGATCGAGGAATTGCTGGCGAACCTGGAGGGCAAAGTCGGCGCGATCCATCTGATCGACTCCGATGGCGGCCTCCACGACAACCACACCAGTACGCACAATCCCTTCGGTACGGGCGACGTTGATTTCAAGTATGTCGCGCCGAAGCTGCTGGCGGTACCCAACATCGATTACTGGGCCATCGACATGTGCTTCTGGCCCGGCTCGTGGGAGCTGGTGGAGTCGTCGCTGGCTTTCGTGAAGAATCTTGTTGCGGAGGCGGAAGCCGCCACGGCGGGTTGAGGCGGGTAGCGGGCCGATGCTGAGCGTGGGGCGCTACTTGCGGCCCCTGGCCTTCGGTGGGCCCTGGGCCTTCGATCGGCCGTTGCCCTTCGATGGGCGCTGAGCGGCGCGCAGGTGCTCGAAGCCCTCCAGGTAGTCGTCGTACTCGAGCGGCGACGGCACGCCCAGGTCGGCTAGCATGTCGATCGTCTCTGCGAGCGGTCGTCCCAATTGCTCAGCCAGACTTCCGAGAGAGAACTTGCCTTCCTTGTAGCGCTGAACCATCACGGATTCTCATCATCGCAGGTTGACCTTCCGAGTGACCGTGAACGGTCGGTATACACTAACAAGCTCCGGGGACGGACCCGCCGCGACCCTTGGCGAGCAGTCAAGCTACAACCGGGCTGCCCGCTGGTCCAACTCCTGCCCGTCATAGCTCCCCCACCGTGTGAAACGCACCGCCGAAGAACGCACTCTTGCCGTTGGCTTCGTAGCGCTCGCCGTCGCGGCAGCCGGGCTGCTTGCAGTTTTCTTTGCCTCGGATGAAGCGATCCAGCAAAGCATCGTCCTCGTCGATCACGACAACTCCACCACGCCGCTACGGCTGCCGCTGGTTCGGGCGTTGCAGTGGATGTCACTCGCCGCTTCGATCGTCTTGCTCGCCCTCGGCGGCCTGGCGTACGCGAAGAGAAACCGCCTACTGGAAGTGCTGTCGATCTTCATCGACGACGTTCGCGGCTACGGCGTAGAAGCTGCAGCCGAGATTCGGGATCTACTCGCGCCTGGCGAGCGCTGGAAACTGGGTGCCGTAGGCCTGTTCTTACTGGTGGGTCTGGTGCTGCGCGTCGCGGCTCTCGACGCACCGATGCGTTACGACGAGTCCTACACATTCAACTATCACGGCTTGCGAGATGTGCTCAACATCATCTCCGACTACACGACGCCGAACAACCACATCTTCCAGTCCGTTTTGGTCCACTTCAGCTACCAGTTATTCGGCTCCTCGCCCACGGCCCTGCGACTGCCCGCGTTGCTGGCGGGGGTGCTGCTGGTGCCGGCGTCGTTCTGGCTTTTGCGTCGGCTGTTTGACGATGGCGCCGCTCTGATCGCCGCCGGGCTGGTGGCACTGTCGGAACCGCTGATCGCCTATTCAACCAACGCGCGCGGATACACCTGGCTGACGCTGCTGTTTCTGCTGGGATTCACGTTGGCAACGCACCTCCGCGAGAAGCGCAACCTCGCGGTGTGGGCCCTGTTCGTGGCGGTGTTCGTACTCGGCTTCTTCACCATTCCCGTGATGCTGTATGGCTACGCCGTCGTGTCAATGTGGATGCTTCTGTCCGTCTCGCCGAATCGACGCAAGGCCCTGTTTGTCGAACTCATGATCGCCTCGGCTGCGGTGGCGTCACTTTCGATTCTTCTGTACACGCCGGCGGCGGTGCGCTGCACGATCCAAAACATCGTGGCGAACCCGTTTGTCAGGCCTCTACCGTTTTCGATTTGGGCGACCTATTTTCCGCAGCTACCCGTGGGCTTGGCGGACTACGCCAGCCGTACGTTTCCGTTGGGCATGAGGATTTTGCTGTTGGGGGGCCTAGCTGCCTCGGCGCTGCTACCGGGCGCTCGGGGCAGGTGCGCCCGGCGGCTTCATCTGGCCATTCTGCTTACTGTGCCTCCGATCATGGTTGTGCAGCAGGTCGTGCCGTTCCTGAGGGTGTTGATCTTCCTGCTGCCTGTTTACTCGGGGCTGGCGGTCGTGGGACTCGCCGGGTTGATCGACTGGGCCCCGCGTTGGCCGGCACGCCGCTGGAGACGCCTAATCTTCGTGACCGCGACGCTTGTGGTGGTCTCCGTGGGTGCCGCGCAACTCTACACCAAGCAGCCGCCGCGAGGGCTATTCAGCGATCTGCCCAAAACGCTTGACGGGTTGCGACCGTTGCTGGCGGAAGGCGAACCCATTGTGGCGGGTATCCCGCCCAGCGAACCGCTTCTGTATCACGCCGAGCGCGCGGGCTTACCCCGACGGGCAATCCATGAATTCCTGCCTTATTGGGGTGACCGGCAACTCAACCGCTACGCAACGATCTATTTCGTCGAGGAGAAGAACCCCCCAAAGCGGTCGTTTGCAAGTTTCGAAGTACGGTCTCTGCGCGTCTCTCATCCGGCCTTTAAAACGTATTTTGAGCCGCCGGAGCAGGTCGGAGAGACCGAGTTTACGACGTGGTATCGGTTGCAACGCAAGAAGTAAGCGGGCGGGCACGGGGGCCCGCCCCTACCGGCTCTCCGGAAGGAGTCTCGGCGACACTCTTTGCCACGGGTTGCCTTTACGGGAACAGCGCCCGCATCAGTTCGTCGTGGGCACTGAAGTTGGGGACGATCCAGTCGGCGCCGACCGAGGCGAGCCGGCTGCGCTTTACGGGATCGACCTCGACGCAGTCAGGCTCGTCGGTTGCAACGCCTACCGCCAGGCCGCCCACTTCCTTGACGTTTTCGATCTCGACGAAGCCGTCGCCGAAGCCAAGGAACTGCGAGCCCTCAAACTCGCTTTTGCGGATGATCTGCTCGATGAGGATCTTCTTCGAGAACGATTTGTAGTCGTCGAGAGCGCCGAAGCAGCCACCGTCAAAATAGGCGTCGACCCCTAGCAGGCGTGCCTCGGCGCGCATATATTGTTGGTCAGTGCCGCTGGCGAGATACATCTTCAAGCCACGCGCCTTGAGGGCTTCGAGCAGGCGGCGGCCGCCGGGGACGATCATCTCGTCCGGGGAGATCGAGCCGGACTCGAGCCCCGCGATACGGTCTTTGATCTTCTCCGAGAGGCGGTCGAGGTAGATGTGCTTGTACTCGACCGCCTCCAGCGGGGTTCCGCCGCGCTTTTCAATGTGGCCGGCGAACTCGATCATCTGGTAGATGGTCTGCCGGCCGGTAAGCCGGCCGACAAACTCCTCGACAATGGCGCGCAACTCGTCTTCACTCTCGGCGCTGTTGAGCTCGAGCAACGACTCCATCATCATCGGCACCATCACGTCGACCCAGCCGGCGCGGATCAAAGAGATCGTGCCGTCGAAGTCAAACAGCACAACCTTCGTGGCGGAGGCATCCGCGCCGGGATTCAGTGTCTCAATCGTTGATTGCATAACCTGCATAGCCTTGAGGGGATCGGGACGGCGAGTTGTGTACGCCCTTTAGAGAAGTACCTTGAAGCGATATGGGGGAGCCACGGACACTAGCCGCCATCGAGGGGGCTGATTGACGACGGATCACATTCGCGGCTCGGCGTCCCTCGCAGGAGAAAGTCGTCGAAGTCACCGGTCTCGTTGAACGAGCCGACGCCAACCCAGCCGTAGGCAAACGATTTGTCGACGGCGTGGAAGCGCGCCTGGTCCTCGCCATCGATGTAGACTTCGATGCTACCGGGTCCGCTCTTGCGCACAACCCGCACCGTATGCCAGCCGGTGGTCGGCAGCGCGGGCTTCGCACCGGTGCCGCCGATGCGGTACCGCTCGCTCCCGTCCACCTTGAGAATGCCGTTGTGTACGCGATAGTCCCCGTCGTCGAGCGATACGTGCGCGTAGTAGAAGTGCAGCCGGTCTTGAAAGCCAAAGGCGACCAGCAGGCTCTTGCCCTTGCGGCGCGCCTTGACCGTCACCTCGAAATCACCTACGCAGCCGGGCTCCCACAGGGCAAACTTCACCGGACGCCGCGGCTCGCCGACGGGCCCGGCCTTGGCAAGACGAAGGAAGTGATTGCCGTTCTCAACCGCCAGTTCCCAATGGCCGGGTAGGGGGACGTGCCAGCCCTTCAGTCCGCCTTTCTCAAAGTCAATCAGCCAACCGGACTCACCGGCCCAGGCAAGATTCGCACAGAGAAGGATCGCGCAACACAGAACGCAGAGAACGGTTCGCATGCTCTGTTCTTTGTATCAGAGTCGCTACGCGGGCCGGGCAGCGGCGCACGGAGGACCCTAGTTGGACGCTCCCAAGAGCTACGGCGACTTGCGGGCCTTGTCGTTCAGCAACCGCTGGATCCCGGCATTCCGCGATGCCGCCGCCAAGCTCCGTGCGGTCTGCCCGTCGCGAGCCTCCAAGGCTACATCCGCGTGCCCCGCCAGCAAGGCTCCGACGGTCTTGGCATCGCTACGAGCAACCGCGATCATCAGGGCCGTCCAACCGTCACTGCGTTGCGCATTCGGGTCCGCGTCCTCGGCGAGCAGGAGATCGACCACGCCAGGTCGGCCACGGCCGGCCGCGCGCATGAGAGGCGTCGACCCATCCCTCGAGACCGCGCCGGCGTCGGCCCCACGACGCAGCAACTGCCTCACCACGACAACGGAATGCGCCTTCTCAACAGCGGCGTGCAGAACGGTCTTCCCGTCGCGGTCCTCGAGTTCGGTGTCGGCCCCTTGGTCGAGTAGGACGCTCATCACCCGCAGGTCCTCGTAGTGAATCGCCATAGCGAGGGGCGTTGTACCGTCTCTCAGTTGAGCGTTCACATCCGCACCGCGGTTGATCAACGCCGTAACCTCCCGGGGACGGCCCATCCAAACCGCGGCGAACAACGCGTCGTCCGGGTGCGTGCGGTCGTCGGGAGGCAGCAGTGTCACATCCTGCGCCGACAGGACGAATGACAACGACAACACTCCTAGCCAAAGACGGACGGCCTGCATGAAGGTGGGCCTCCGAAGGTGCGTCACGGGCAATCGCGGCGGCCCCGTTCATCTTATGGTACCTGCCGCCGCGGCCCCTTGGTCTCGGCCTCTTAGTCAAGGCGGAGGCTCCGATACATCCGGCGCAGCGCGTAGGGGCATCACAGGTCGTGCCCACACCCAACTCACGGGGGACGCGAACGACCCCCCAAGTAGGCCAAGAATCGTCCTGAAGGGGCCCAAGGAACATGCCCCCGGCTTCAGCCGGAAGTACACGGGCACTTCTGCGCCGGCAGCACCTCAACGCAAGCTCACGCTTGCCTCTCCGAGTCTCTTCGGTTGGATGCGAAACACACGGGGCGGCTCGCCAAGAGGCTCACGCTAACGCATTCAAAAACCGATCCAAATCCGCGTCGTTGTTGTAAATCGACGGGCCGATGCGCACACCCTTGATGAGGTGCGTCTCACCCGAGGGGTGCGTGAACTCCCACCGCTTCAAGGCCACCACGAAGTACCCGAACGCCTTGTCGAGCTTGGCGCGCGTCTCGTCTTGGTTCGGCGTCAGAAAGCTAACCACCGACGTCGGGTTGCCGGGCGGCGTGATCGCCGGATAGCCGAGCTTGGGCATCTCTCGCTGTAAGCGATCGACGTGCCGCTTGTTGTGCGCGTAAATATTAGCGATGCCGACCTGATGGATGTACTTCAGCGCCGCGTGGGCGATCATGCCCTGCACCCAAGGCAGCGTGCTGCTGCTCTCGTAGATCACCGCGCCCGGACGCAGGTCGAACTTCGAGTCCGCCTGCGCTCGGTTGGGGTTCGAGAACTGGCGCGTCCCGTAGCGGGTACGCTTTACAACCGTCCCCTGCAAGTCATCCTTCACGTACAGGAAGCCGAAGCCCATGTCGCCTTGCAGCCACTTGTACGTCCCGGCGGCGGCGAAGTCGATGCCCAGCGCTTTGACGTCGATCGGGATGGCGCCCGCACCCTGGATGATGTCGGCATAGACGTAGGCGCCGTGGGCGTGGGCGGCATCGCTGGTGGCCTTGGCGTCATGCAGGAAGCCGTTGATGTTCGAAACGAGGGCCATCGAGACGAGCAGCGTGTTGTCGTCGATGGCGGCCACCATGTCTTTGGCATCGGTGCGCCAGTGACCGTCCTTGTGGCTGCGCACGACACGCAGCTCGATATCTCCTTCGCGTTCGAGCATGTGATAGATGAACTTCGACGCTTGATAGTGCAGGTCGTCAAGGACGACGTTGCCCTTCTTGCGAACCAGGTCCATGCCGGCGATGACGATGTTCTCGCCCTCGGTGGTGTTGTGGATGAAGGCGATCTCGTCAGGACCTGCGTTAATCGCCTTGCCGAACATCTCCTTCGTCTCGCGCTGCATCTCGCCGGTGAAGCGCGAGCCCCCGCCCTTCGGTCCGCCGACGCGCCACTTGTAGTACGTGTCGACCATCTTCTGCGAGTAGACACTCAACGGATGGTAGTCGCAGCCGCTGAGCCACAGCGAGTTGTGAATCCACGGGAAGTCGTTGCGCACGGCGTCCCAATCGACCTTGCCGTTGTTGACGGCTGGTCCGGCCCCGGCAGCCGGGCTTGGTGTGGTGGCGGCCGGTGCGGCGGCCGCTAGCGCGGCGGTAGGCGCAGCGGAACTAAGAAATTGTCGGCGGTTACGTTTCATGGCTTTCTCTCTGCACTTTCTTTCATCCGAGCCGCGAAGCGGTTCGGCAGGGCTTTGCTGTAATCGAAGTGGTACTCTGCCCGCATGTCGTCCGGCGTCGGCGGTCGACGCTTGCACTTGGACGCTTTCTTCACGGTCTCGTCGTTCACAGGGTTGCATTTCATGAAGTTCTCCCAACGACGTACTTCATCGTCCGGACCGCAGCTCGGACGGCCTCAGCGTACCACGCCTAGCGGCCACGCTCCGCGAATTTCCGGTGCCGGGTATCCACTTGACTCAGGTGACCCCAACATCTTGTAGTTGGGCTCACAGCGTCTTAGCGTCCCAATCGGCGACGATCGAGCGGTACGGCGTCGGCTCCACCGCCATGGCCTGCTGCACAAGGCGGTAGAAGAGCTTGCCCCGACTGCGTGATCTGCGCCGATTGAAGCGGAACACGAACTCGTCGAGATAGTAGTCCAGATGCTCGTGGCTGACCGCCCCCTGATGCGTGCCCAGCATCCAGCGCTTGAGTAGCGAGATCGCCAAGTGCACCCTCGGCAGTAGCTGCGAGGCCTGCTCGCGGCGGTTGTTAATCGAGATGATACGACGCTGGTAGTCCTTCTTCTTGAGCGGATCGTAGCCCGACCAGTTGTCGGTAACAACCACGCTGCCCGGCTCGACCGACTCCTCGACGAAGGGCATCAAACTGGCCGCCGAGGCGTTCTGAACGCGCTGCATGCGGATGCGCCCCAGCCCGGTGCCTCTCTCTTCCGCGGCGACTGCAATCAACGCTTTACGCTCGGTCTGCCGGCCGATTACCCCTTCTTCTTCAGCGCCCCAGTAGGTCTCATCGACCTCGACGAGGCCCGTCAATCGCTCCCGCCCCGGGCGCACCATCGCTCGCCTCAGCTTGTGCATCCAAGTCCAGGCGGTTTGGTAACTGCCCAGTCCCAGAACGCGCTGTAGACCCAGGGCGCTGGCCCCATTCTTCTGCGTGGTGATGGTCCACATCGCCCGGAACCACAGCCGCAGCGGCTTGCGTGTGTCTTGAAAGATCGTGCCGGCGGTGACGGAGGTTTGCCGCCCGCAGCGAGCGCATTCGAACCACACTTTGCGCACCGGCCAAGCGCGCTCATGCCCACACCTTGGACAGCGGAAACCCTCTGGCCAGCGCAAGGCGAACAGATAGTCGCGGCAAGCCTCCTCGCTCGCAAAGCGAGACTCGAATTCGAGTTGGTCGCGCGGGTAATCCTCCACCAGGCCCTACACTACATCTTGGGGTCACCTGAGTCAAGTGGATACCCAGCTTTCCGGTAAGGCCTACCCAGCCGCCGGCCCGATCAGATATCCTCTCCTTGGGGAGGAAAACAGATGCCCGGTCACGCCAAGGACACAACGTCAACCGTCATCCCGGGGATGCGCTATCGGGACGCGCCTGCCGCAATCGAGTGGCTGTGCTGCTCCTTCGGCTTCGAGAAGGGCCTGGTGGTACCCGGCCCGGACGGCACGATCGCCCACGCCCAACTGAAGTTCGGCAACGGCATGGTCATGCTCGGCCCGGCAGTCGATGATGACTTCGGTCAAAATGGTGAAGGTGCCGGACGGGCCTGACGGCAAAGTGACGCAGAGTGCGTACGTCGTCGTCAACGATGCCGACGCGCACTACGCCACGGCCGTTGCTGCCGGCGCGAAGGTCGTCATCGACATCAAGGACGAGGACTACGGCGGGCGCGGCTATCTGTGTCGTGCCCCGGAGGACCATCTGTGGTATTTCGGCACCTACGACCCGTGGGCGTAACAACGACCTTGAGGCTGCGGCACCCAACGCCCGGATCGCCGACGAGACGTCGGGCAGCGCGACTCTCCTATTTGCGTATCGCGGCAGGCTTCGTCTTGCTGGCCGCGGCACTCCACGCCCAGCAGCCCACTCCAGTTCAACTCGCTTCCCTACCCGCGCCGGTCAAGAAGATCATCGCGTTCTCCACCGACATCCAACCGATCCTCGCAAAGAACTGCCTCGGCTGCCACGGCCCGGCCGCCCAACAAAGCGGCTTACGCCTCGACAGCCACGCCGCCGCGCTCAAGGGCGGGCATTCGGGCGTCGTCATCAAGCCGGGCGACAGCGCGGGCAGCCGACTGATTCACTTGGTGGCTGGGTTCGACGCGCAACGCACCATGCCCATGGGTGGCGAAAAACTCAGCAGGCTCGATATCAGTTTTCTGCGCGCCTGGATCGATCAAGGAGCAGAGTGGGGTATCGATCCCAGTCAGGCCGAAGCCCCCTCGGCCGCGGACGATCCGAAGAAACACTGGTCCTTCGTCCCACCGAAACGGCTGACGCCCCCCGCCGTACGCCACCAGAACTGGGTGCGCAACCCGATCGACGCCTTCATCCTGGCCCGCCTGGAGAAAGAGAACACCAAGCCGTCACCCGAAGCCAACCGCGTCACGCTCGTGCGGCGGCTGAGCCTCGACCTCACCGGCCTCCCCCCAACGCCTCGCCAACTGGACGCGTTCCTCGCTGACACCAGCCCCCACGTCTACGAACAACTCGTCGGCGATCTGCTCGACTCCGAACATTACGGCGAGAAGTGGGCGCGGCCGTGGCTCGACCTGGCGCGTTACGCCGATAGCGACGGCTACGAGACCGACCAGCTCCGTCCGTGGGCGTGGCGCTGGCGGCACTGGGTCATCGAGGCGCTCAATCGCGACATGCCGTTCGACGAGTTCACGATCGAGCAACTGGCGGGCGACCTGCTACCCGGCGCGAAGGTCGAGCAACAGGTCGCCACCGGCTACCACCGCAACACGGTCAGCAACCGCGAGGGCGGCGCCGACCTCGAAGAGTTCCGCGTCGACCAGATCGTCGACCGTGCCGCCAACACCGGGGTCGTCTGGCTGGGACTCACCGTCGGATGCGCGCGCTGCCACGACCACAAGTACGACGCCATCAGCCAGAAGGAGTTCTACCAGCTCTACGCCTTCTTCAACGGCGCCGACGAAGTCAACATCGACGCACCCTTGCCGGGCGAGATCGGTCCGTACCTGGCGGCGCGGCGCGAGTACGAGGCCAAGCGCGACGAACTGCTGGCGCCCGTGCGCGACGAACTGGCCCCACTGCAAGCCGAATGGGAGCGCAAGCTCCTCGCAGCCGACGCCGACCCCGGCAAGATTCACGTCTGGGACCGCGCCTGGGAAGTGCTGGGCCTGATCTGGGGCGGCAACTGGGGCGAGGGACAGCTCGAAGGCCAGCGCATCGTCAAGATCGACTCGGCCCGGCGCTCCAAGGACCAAGCCGACCGTCTGTTCGACTACTTCCTGCGGCGCGGCGGCAAGATGAACCCCGAACGGTTCGAAGAGCTGAAGATCAAGGAACTGAGCGAGAAGGTCGAGGCGCTCAAAGAGCAATACCCCAAGCTGACCCGCGCGCAGATTCTCGTCGAGAGCCCCGAGCCTCGGACTTCGTACATCCACGTGCGAGGCGACTTCCGCAGTCCCGGCATTGAGGTCAAGCCCAGCATCCCGGCGGTCCTGCCCCCTCTGCCCAAGGAGGCTCCCCGTGACCGGCTGACGTTGGCGCGCTGGCTGGTTTCGCCCGAAAACCCGCTCACCGCGCGGGTCGCCGTCAACCGTATGTGGCAGGAGTTCTTCGGACGCGGCCTCGTCGCCACTTCCGACGACTTCGGCAAACAGGGCGATAAGCCCACGCATCCCGCGTTGCTCGATTGGCTGGCGCGGGAGTTCATCGCCCGCGGCTGGAGCATGAAGGCGATGCACAAGCTCATCGTGATGTCGGCGACCTACCGCCAGTCGTCCCGGGGACATTCGTCAGAGGGACGGCCCGAACTCGAAACGCGCGATCCCGATAACCGGCTGCTGGCGCGCCAGGCTCGCGTGCGACTTTCCGCCGAACTGGTGCGCGACGCGGCGCTGGCCGTCAGCGGTCTGCTCGACACGACTGTCGGCGGGCCCGCCGTATATCCTCCCCAGCCGAAGGAAGCGGCGTCCTACGGTTACTCAACGCCCTGGGAAGAGAGCCCCGGTGGCGACCGCTACCGCCGCGGCGTCTATACCTGGCTGCAGCGCACATCGCTCTACGCGCAGTCAGTCACGTTCGATCTGCCCGACCCGAACCAAGCCTGCACCCGCCGCGAACGCTCGAACACGCCACTGCAAGCGCTGACGCTGTTGAACGATCCCGTCTTCTTCGAGGCAGCCCAGGCGTTGGCGGTACGGGTCGTGACCGAAGCGGCGGGCGGCGTCGAAGGCCGCGTCGAGCATGGCTTCCGCCTATGCTTCGCCCGCCAGCCGTCCGCCGACGAGCGCGACCGGCTCGGCCGCTACTACCGGCGGCAGGTCGAGATCCTCGAGCGCGCACCCGAGCGGGTCGAAGAGATGATGCCGTTCCCATTGGAGGGCGTGAACCCCGTCGAGGGCGCGGCTTGGGTGGGTTTAAGCAGCGTGTTGTTGAATTTGGACGAGTTCATCACACGGGAATGATTTATTCTGGGGCGGGTGAAGGGCGTTTCTCGCAAAGACGCGAAGGACCGCTAAGGACGCAAAGAGTTTCGATGACACTAGGGGAGTTGATCAGTATGCAATCGCGGCGAGGCTTCCTGGAGCGGTGTGCTTCGGGAATCGGGATGGCCGCCCTCTGGCAATTGATGGCCGACGAAGGCCGCGCCGCCCCCCCCCCCCACCCTCGGCCCTCACTTCCCACCCAAGGTCAAGAACGTCATCTACCTCTTCATGTCGGGCGCCCCAAGCCAGCTCGACCTCTTCGACCCCAAGCCAAAGATGAAAGAGCTGCACGGCCAGCCCGTGCCCGAGTCGCTACTCGAAGGGTTGAACGACATCCTGATCAAGAGCTCGGCGAACATCATGGCCAGCCCGCGCACGTTCACGCGGCACGGCGACTCCGGTATCGCGGTGTCCGACTACCAGCCGCACGCGGCAAGCTACGTCGACGACATCTGCCTCATCCGCTCGATGCACACCGACGTCGCCAACCACCACCAGGCGCAATTGATGATGAACTGTGGCACGCCGATGCTGGGACGTCCGTCGATGGGTTCATGGTTGAGCTACGGGCTCGGCAGCGAATCGAAAGACCTGCCGGGCTTCATCGTGCTGGTGTCGTCGTCGGGCAAGGGCATCGAGGGTGGCTCGTCGCTCTGGTCGAACGGTTTCCTGCCGTCGACCCATCGCGGAGTGACCTTCCGCAGCGAGGGTGACGCAGTGCTGCATCTCTCGAACCCCGCCGGCGTCACCAACGAGACGCAGCGGACGCGGCTCGACGCCGTCCGTGACCTCAACCGCCTGCACCAGGGCACGCAGCACGACGAAGAGATCACCTCCCGCATCGCGGCCTACGAGATGGCGTTTCGCATGCAGTCGGCCGTGCCTGAATTGGTCGATTTCTCTCAGGAGCCTGCCGCCACCCGCGAGGCATACGGCCTCGATGACGAGACCACACGGCCCTTCGGCGCCAACTGTCTGCTGGCCCGGCGCATGGTCGAGCGCGGCGTGCGATTCGTGCAGCTCTACCATTCCAACTGGGACGATCACACCGACCTCAACAAGAACCTCAAGAAGAATTGCGACATGACCGACCGCCCCACCGCCGCCCTCATGGCCGACCTCAAGCGCACTGGGTTGCTCGACGAGACACTGGTCGTCTGGGGCGGCGAGTTCGGCCGCACGCCGATGAACGAAGTCCGCCGTGGCAACACGCCCGGCCGTGAAGGCCGCGACCACCATCCGTTTGCCTTCAGCCTATGGCTGGCCGGCGCGGGCGTGAAGCCGGGCCAAGTGATCGGCAGGACGGACGACCTAGGCTACCACATCCTCGAAGATCCCATCCACGTCCACGACCTGCAAGCGACGATCCTGCACCTGCTTGGCATCGACCACACGCGGCTGACCTATCGCCACCAAGGCCGCGACTTCCGCCTCACCGACGTCGGCGGCAAGGTCGTTGACAAGCTATTGGCGTAGGCATTTCTCGCAAAGGCGCAAAGGACCGCCAAGCCCGCAAAGAAGATCGCGACCCTTGCTACACTACCTACGTGACTTGGGTCGTCCAAGATCCCGACACGCTTGGCGGGCAGCCGCGCATTCGTGGCACCCGCCTCAGCGTTAGCTTTGTGCTCGAATGCCTCTCCCAAGGCATGACGGGGGACGAGATCGCCCGCGATTACCCCGGGTTCCCTCCAGAAGCTGTTTCCGAGGTCCTTCACGTTGCCTCCCAAGTCCTCTCGAGCGAGCAGGCCCTGGCTTCTCGACCACAATCTCCCGGCCCCGTTGTCTGAATGGCTTGGGGCACGTGGCGTCCCTTGTGAGACCTCCGCCGCAAGAGGGTGGCAAGAGCTGTCGAACGGCGAGCTTGTGCGGCATGCCGAAGACGAGTTCGAGGTCATCCTGACGCGAGATCGGCGGTTCGTTGAATCCGCTGGTGTAGCGGCGCGTGAATCCGACATCTGTATTGTCTATGTTCAGCTCCCGCAAGCACCTGCACAAGCCTTTTTGGAGGCGTTCGAGGCAGAGTGGAACCGGCGGCCGATTCTGATCAAACCAGGCAGCTTGATCGGGTGGCCTGGACCGCTTCGTTGTTAGCGCGGCGCACCCCCTTTGCGTCTCAGCCCAATCCCCTCTACAATCAACCTAGCCGCGCCGGGCGCCCAGTCCGCGACGGCAGGGCGACGTAGCTCGGAGGTGTGCGATGGTTTCACGAAGATCTTTTCTTTCCACAGTGGCAACAGGGGGCGTGATGGCGGGAACACGGACGATGGCGGTATCAAGTGCGGGGGTGGCGCCGATGATCGCGGCAACCGGGCGCAAGCATTACTCGCATGCCGAGTTGGAGGCCAAGGTCAAGCGCCGGGATTTTCGCGGCCTTACCAAACACGACCTACCCACGCCCAACCTCGTGCTCGACCAGCAGGTCTTCGAACGCAACCTCAAAACCATGGCCGATCACTGCAAACGCACCGGAATCAACCTGCGCGCGCACGTCAAGGTGCACCGCAGCGCCGAGATCGGCAAGCGGCAAATCGAGACGGGCTCGATCGGCCTCTGTTGCGCCACCATCTCCGAGTGTGAACTGATGATGGACACCGGCCTGCCGGGCATTCTGTGGACCTGCCAGCCGGTCGGTCCGAACAAGTTCAGCCGCATCACCGCGCTTACCAAGA
Source organism: Bryobacterales bacterium (assembly GCA_965261065.1). Lineage (GTDB taxonomy): Bacteria > Acidobacteriota > Terriglobia > Bryobacterales > UBA6623 > JAKZVK01. Next base: position 4,913,653 of record OZ253444.1, read on the forward strand.
AGGACCCGTCCTTCATGTTCGCCGTCGAGGACCCCATCATCGTCGACCAGCTTCAAGAACTCGCCGCGGCCGAGAAGGTGACCTTCAACGTGGTCGTCGATCACGACATCGGCATCGGCCGACAAGGCGTCCTGCCGGGCCGCGAAGGCCTGGAGCTGAGCCAACGCATCATGAAGGCGAAAAACCTTCACCTGGCCGGGCTGATGGGCTACTCCGGCGCGGCGTCGCACGAGAAGGGTTGGCCGGCGCGCAAGCAAGTGTCCGAGGAAGAAGTCGGCATTCTGATGGAGTCCGTTCATCTCTGCCGCAAAGCCGGCATCCCGGTCGAGATCGTCACCGGCGGCAGCACCGGCTCTTACAACATCGACAGCGAAGCCAAAGACGGCTTGACCGAGTTGCAAGCTGGTTCCTACGCTTGCATGGACTCCAACTACAGCCGCATCGGCAGCAAAGACGGTGACGAAACCTACGACGACTTCGGGATCGCGTTGACCGTGTTGACGACCGTCATCAGCACACACTACTCGAAGAAGGCGACGATCGACGCCGGCAACAAGTCGATGACCCAGCCGACCGACATGGTCAAGGGGCGTCCTGACCTGCGCGTGAAGCGGGCCGGCGCCGAGTACGGCAAGCTCGAGTGGGACCACGCAGACCGTGAGCCGAAGCTTGGCGACCAGGTGGAGTTGGTGCTGTCGAACCTCGACATGAGCGTCAACTGCTTCGACCGCATGTTCGTGTGCCGCGGCGACGAGGTCGTGGACGTCTACGCAGTGCTGGGAAGGCAGGGCCCGTCGCAGCGCTAGCGACTTTCCGGCCGCATGAAGCATTGCACTTCGCTGCGAGGAGTGTCTCATTTTTTCGCGTGTCCACGGGACAAACGGCCTACCGCCATCTCTCGTAGGCAAAGAATGGTTGAATGTCGCCAAGAGCACCGCAGCCACCTTTGCTGCGCCGGAAACGAGGCAGGCCGCTCCTCCGAATACGGGTGGTAGCCCCGGCAGGGGCGTTTGAGAATAGTTCGCGGCGCAAGCCGGGGCGCGCCTTGGGCTGTTTAGCTGGGTCGCCCCGCTGGGGCTCGTCAATCCGCTGTGCCTACCCAGCGGTCGAGAAATTCGTAGGCCTGCTGGCGAATGGCCGGGGGGAACTCGTGGCCGGCGTCGGGATAAACGGCGACCAACTTCTCGCCTGCGCCGAAGATGTCGTTGTAGATCGGCATGGCCGCGTCGACACAGTCGCGGACGCCGGAGACCTCGAAGTTTGAATCACCGACGGGCGCGTTGATAAAGACCGGCCGCGGCGCTTGCGCGGCCAACACGTGCGTGAAGTCGAACGGCATCTGTGAGGGGTCTTTGCCGTAGCGTTCGGCGATGCGCGGCATATAACCCTTGTGGCTCCAGCCGGTGAGGTCGCCGCCCTTGTACTTGTAGAAGGAATTGAAGCCGCAGCTCGTTACCATCGCGCGAATACGCTCGTCGAACGCGCCGACATAGAGAGTATTGTGTCCGCCAAGGGAATGGCCGATGCAACCGATGCGGTCTTTGTCGACCTCGGGCAGCGACTGCAACAGGTCGACCGCGCGGGCGTGGTTCCAGATGCCTTTCATCGTGGCGCTGTCGTAGCCGTTGGCATAAGGGTCGAAGACGTAGTCGCCGAAGTTGGGGTAGTCGGGGGCGAGGGCCACGTAGCCGCGCTCGGCCAGCTCCTTGGCGTAGTGCAGGTCGGGCTTGCCGCCGAGGCCCGCCGGCTCGCCCTTGCCGATCTTCGTCGTCTGGTGCAGACAGAGCATGCCGCCTGTCTTGCCTGCCTTGCTTGTCTTGCCCGGGAGATTCTTCGGCATCAACAGGTAGGCCGGGACGCGGTCGTTCTGTTCGGCGACGTAGGTGATCTTCGTTCGCGTGAAGGTGGGGAAGGTTTCCTTCTCGAGCTCCTCGATGTCGAGCCGCGGCTTCTCGTGCTTGAGATACTCGCCCATCACGAGCTGCAGGTTGTAGAGCACGGTCTCGCGGCGGCGTCCCCACTGGGCGCGCGAGGTGACGTTGACGACCAGGTCTTCGGGCTCGCGATAGGAGGGGTCGGGGGGGCCACAGGCGGCGAGGCCGGTGAGTCCGGCGGTGGCGAGCAGGAACTCGCGGCGATTGAGTGCAAGCAAGCCGTGATTCGTGATTCGTGATCCGTGATTCGGGGCGGCGGATAGAAACTGGCGGAGATTGCGTGCGATAGCTGTATGGCTTTTGGGTGTTGTCATGCGGCTCTCCTATTGTTCAATGGCCCTGCTTGTTCAATAGCCCTGCGAGGCGAGGGTGCTTGCCTTGGCGCGCGTCATCAGCGATTGCAAAGCGGCGTCGATGACCTCCATTGCCCGCAGGCCGTCGTTCTGGTTGACGGCGAACGGCTCGCCATTGCGGCATTGCTCAACGAAGTAGGCCAGCTCGTCGCGGTAGGCGTCGCCGAAACGGCCGACGAACTCGGGGAGGTCGCTCCCCCGGTCTGGGCGCCCATCGTCCGGCCCCCCGCAATCAGGCAACGGGAAAACCTCCCACGTCAGTCTTTTGTCGCGGCTGTACGCTTCGACGACGACCTCACCCTTCTGCTCGAAATGGCCGACGTGGATGTTGCCCTCTTCGCCGAAGATCCACGTCTCGACGCGGTAGCCGGGGACGTGGTTGCGGCTGACCTGGATCTGGGCCGTCATATCGCTCCCGAACCAGAGTTGTAGAAAGCCGTCGTCAAAGTCCTCGTTGACCGGGGAGTGGCGATGGCTGTAGAGGCGCGAGCCGATAGCCAACGCGGCGGTGGGCGTGCGGCCGGTGAGCCACATCGCTTCGTCGACGTTGTGCACGGACATGTCTTGCAGCAGGCCGGCGCTTTGATAGCCGGGCGGCACGGGCGCCGAGTCTTCGAGAACGGAGACGAGCTTGAAGGGACGTCCGATGAGGCCGTCGCCGAGGAGTTGCTTGGCGCGCACGAGCGGTGGGTCGAAGCGCCGCTGGAAGGCCAGCATCAAGGCGTCCGGGGCGGTGTCGTTGAGCTTGCGGACAAAGGCACGGTCGGAGTCGAGCGATGCCGTCATCGACTTTTCGAGCAAGATACGGTGGCCGGCGGCGATCAACCGCTCGGCGTGGGGGCCGTGTTGGTCGGTGGGCGTGGCGATGACGGCGGCTGTGGTCGCGCCGGCGGCGATGAGTTCGTCGATGCTGCCGAACGGTTGAACGCGCGTGCCCTGGCTCGCGAACTCGGCGGCCAGGGCCTGCGCGCGTACTCGATCACTGTCGACGAGCGCGGCCAACTCGCACACGCCGCTCGCCGCGAGCTGTTGCGCGTGGCGCGCGTGCACGACGCCGATGCGGCCGAGGCCGACGATGGCGAGTTTGACCGGGTTAGGCATGGATGTTCCTCATGAAGGCCCATGGCACTGCCTCCCAGCGACCGCTTTCGGCCGAGCGGAAGAGAGCTTCGATGACGTCGAGGTTGCGAACCGCGTCCTCGAGCGGGAACTCGAGCGGCTCGCCGGTGCGGATGGCGCGCGAAAATAGGTCACCCTGCAACGTGTATTGGTCGACGACGTCGAAGGCTTCTTCACGGGCCGAGCCGGGCGAGGGGGCGGCGCTGCCGTCGTCGAGGAAGATGCGGCAGGGGCGCTCGGGCGGCGCGTTGAAGGGGATCTCGATGTCGATGCGTCCGCTTGTGCCGAAGATCTGCATGCGCTGGAATGGGACGAGCTGAGTCGAGCAGACGAAGCTGGCCTGGCCGCCCAGAAAATCGAGCAGGCCGCTGGTGAGACGGTCGATCTTCATGACGGGGTCACGGTCGATGACGGCGGCCACGCGGGTCGGCTCGGCTTCGAAGAGAAAGCGCGACGTCGTGATCGGGTAGCAGCCGATGTCGTAGATGCCGCCGCCCCCGATGTCGACTTGGTTACGGATGTTGTTGGGGTCGAGGTTGGTGTAGCTGAAGAACCCCTGGATCGCACGCAGTTCGCCGATGCGTCCGTCGCGGACCCACTCGCGGGCGCGCAACCATTGCGGATGAGTGCGCACCATGAAGGCTTCCTGCATGACGACGCCTGTTTCGTCTCGGACGTCGATGAGCGTGCGCGCTTCGTCGGCAGTGATGGCCAGGGGCTTCTCGCACAACACGTGCTTGCCGGCACGCGCCGCCTTGGCCGACCACGGTACGTGCAGATGGTTGGGCAGGGGGTTGTAAATCGCTTCGATATCGGGGTCGGCGAGGAGGTCGTCGTACGAACCGTAGGCTTTGGGGATGCCCAGTTCGGCAGCTACAGACTTGGCCTTTTCGCCGTCACGTGACGCGATCGCGGCGATGCGGCAGAGCCCTCCCTTGAGCATCGCCGGGATGACCTTTTGCACGCCGATCTTCGCCGTGCTGAGTATGCCCCAGGTGACGGGGGTGAGGGTGGCTTCGTTCATTGCGTTGTTCCTGTCCGCTTCCGTTGCGAACCGGCCGCGGGCACGGCATGCCGTGCCCTACATGGCAAGGCGAAACTACGCGCTGCTCACTGTGCTCATCTCTGCTCCGGAGCGGATCAACGCGGGCTGACGCCCGCGGCTCTGAGTGTCTCCAGGCAGTATCGCGCCTAGTGCGTGCGCTTGACCAGTTCGTGCACTTTGCGGATGATCGTTTCCTCGACCGACGGCGTGAACGGCCCGGGCTGCAGGTAGTAGATCATCGCACCGGACGCCTCGTAGCCGCCTTCTTCCAGCACGCGGCGCGACGGGATGTAGGCGAACACGTCATTGCTGTAGCCGGCGACCCAAAGCTTCTCAGCGCCCAGTTCACGTTTCAAGCGCAAGGCGTAGTCCGCCCTTCGCCGGCGAGCGCAACGAGCGTCAAATCGTCGCCCAGCTTCCACACCTGCCCCGGGTAGGGATACTCGGCCGGCAAGCGCCCCTTTTGGTCGAGGACCTTCAGCATCTCACGCGCATGGTAACGGTGATACGGGTTGTCGCCCTCGAACATCGCCTCGAGCTTCTCGCGTGAGGGAGGGGCGGCGAAGGCAAGCGGAAACTCCTCGTAGGCCGCTCGCAACGAGCCCCGCACCGGGCGACCCGGCCGCTCCAAAGCCTGCTCGATCATCGCCGCCAAGGCGTGGCCGTGAACGTCGGGCAGGTCGTTGCCGCGCGGATAGGGGTTGGCGTCCGCGCCGCATCCCATCACGAAGAGCGCGGTGACGCCGGGATGCTGTTGTTCGAGACGCTTCTGCGCCGAACCCGCTCAACCGCCGTGAAACTCGTAGAAATCGCCGCGAATGGCCGTGTTATGGCAGGCGTAGCCGGACACAATGGCCCGCAAATCGCCCGCGGCATCTTCCACGCGCAAGACTGGGACGTCGTGATCGACCGGGCCTTCCCAGTTATCGCCGCCACCTCGATAGCACGCCTGAGTTTTTCGACGCCGATTTACCGCGAAACCAGCGCGAGTGCGCTCGAACCTGAGCCGGGCCGGGGCCAATTGCTCGACCGCCCTGCCGATCAAGCGCACGAGCTGGTCTTCGAGTTCGCGCGTGTATTCGTCGACATCGGCCCAGTGCCTGTCGGTCATGGTCGGATAAGCCGCGGCCAAATTCCGCCCGACGACCGGCCCGGCGTGCGTGTGGGAGGCGTTGAGCATGATGGCCTCGCACGGAAGCTCGTAAAGCCGCTCGGCCTGCCGGGTCACCCTCCGCGCCAAATCCTGCGGAAATCCAAGGATGTCGGCTGTCACCAGGACGACCCGCTTGCCGTTCTGGTCCTCGAGCGCCAGGGCCTTCGTATGCAGCTCCTGGGCGGTTCCCTCGGAGGGTCTTTCGCGCGACCCATACCCTGCCATCCACAACGGCCGGGCGGGGGTGATACGGGCCCCCGCGACTCCGGCCTTCCAATCCTGCGCCAAGAGCGGCGAGGTTTCCGACGAGACGATCAGCCACACCAAGGGCGGCAACAGCAGGGGAAACAGACGGCGAACGAACCCGGTCATGGGAGCCTCCAAGCAGCAGAGGGGGAAACCCCACTATGGGGATTCGACTTGTGTCGCGTCAACACGCCGAAAAAGGGCCGCAATTCGATACTCCGGCGGCGATTGGGTGTGCGACAAATTTGTGAGGCTCAGGCCGCGCGAGCGCGATTCTCCCAGTAGTCGTCGAAGCGGTTGCTGAGCCGTGCGCAACGCAAAGCCGTGATAGCGTTCGCGCCGCGCACGCTCCAGAACATGCCCGAGCGCTTCAACCGACTCGCAATGACGGTGCGGCAACCCGCCTCGATCACGCCTGAGCCCACAAACAAGCCCTGCCGGCGAAACTCGCCGTAACGCATGCGCTCCGCATGGCGCTGGAAGTAGTCCGCCTCCAGCGCCAGCGGATGCGCCAACTCCGGGTCGTCGGTTTCGATCTCGCGCAGCGCAGTGACGAGTTGCTCGATGCGCCCCGCGTCGAGCTTTTTCTGCATGCGCCGCGCCCAACCGCGGAGGCGCTTTTGTTGTTGGGGAAACAGCTTCGACGCCAGCTCCCACAGATGTTCGCGAGCGTGATACAAGTCGACGATCTCGATCGCGCCGGGAAAGTATTCGTGCGAAAGATTCCAGATCCAGCCCGCACCGTCGCCAAGCACGACCTTCTTGCGCGCCCGACTCCAACCCCGTCGCCAAGCCTCGCTGTAAATGCGGCGTCCGAAGGCGGCGGCGTCCTCGATCGCGCCGGTGTAGCTGGTCGAGTCTTCGTCGCGCACGGGACGGCCTTGTTCGTCGCAGCTTGTTTGCGTGAACACACAGCCGAGCTTGACCTCGCGCGTGCCGGCCGGGCCGCCGTCCTTACCCTTGCGGCCGGCCGTCTCGGCGGCGGTGACCGGTACGCCCGTGCCGTCCATCTCGATGTAGAGAATCGGAGTTTCAGGTCCTGACATCGCAGGAAGCTCCAGCGGTACGGCGCGCGCGATCGCGGCTTGTTCTTCGCTGGCGACATCTTCGCCGATCGCCTCGGCTTCGCGCTCGACAGCCTTGGCGGTCAGCCGCACTCCGGCCAACTCGTCGAGCAACGCGCGACCGCGATCGAACGACGTCTCGGAGCCGACCAGCGCCGTCATGCGGCGCACGCCTGGCGAATACTGCGTCGCTTTGACGGCCAGCTCTTGGTCGTGCGGCGCGAAGCCTTTGCCGCAGCGGCTGCAGTGATAGTACGGCCGTTCGACGACGACCTCGCCCAGCATCGTGACGAGCTTCTTCGGCCGCCGACCGGCGTAGCGCGCTGGCGAGCCGCAGGTGCAGGGCTGCTGCGATTCGCCGGCCGCGTCTTCGTTCAACAGCGTCTCGAGCAAGACAGCGCCGGCTTGATGCAGCGCGTCGCGCGTCGCCTGTTCGACGGCTTCGAGGTCGAGCGACCCGCGCTTGCGCCTCTCACACAAGACGACCCGTAGCAGCCTCCCTACTTCTACGGCGACTTCTTGCTGGATCGCCTCGGCCGTTTTTTTTCCTGCGGACTCAGCTCGGCGTCCTCGGCGACGGGGCGCAAGCGGCAGATCTGTTCGTTGACTTCGAGCAGTTGTCGGCTCAGCTCCCGGAAGCGGTGAAAAGCCTCAACTTCGCGTTGCGCTTTGCGCCGCTGGGCGGGCGAGGAAAAGGTCTCACTCACGGTCTTGCCGTTGACCTTCCTGGTCAGGCGGTAGTTCGGGCCATGAGCGGGCTGGCCGGGCTGATGGCAGCGGCAGGACGGTTTGCCGCAGCGGCCGCTGACAGCGCTGATGGATCCGCTGCGGAAGTCTCCTAGATCGAGAATCCGAGCGAGGATGGCCTTTCGTTGACGTTCAAGCGCGACGAGAGATTCGGGCATAGTACGCCTCCTTTCCTAACGTATCACTACGTAAGGATTCGCACGCAAAAAAGGGGAACCCGCAAATCATCACTTTCTTGTCGCGCACCCGCCGGCGATTGACTTGGGCACGATCTCTGGCGTACTCTGTCAAAGAGTGGCATCGGGAAGGCGCTCAACCGGCGCCCTCTCTAGGGTCAAGGCTACATCTTCAGGGGGTTGCCTCGTTCCTAGACACATAATCCATAACCTTGGGGGATGTATGAGTCTACGATTCGAATACCGTCGATGCATGCTGTTGAGCTTGGTGCTAATTCTGGTCCTTGCTCCCGCGGCCTACAGTCAGGTCGCTTCGCGTATCACCGGAACCGTGCAAGATCAGACCGGCGCGGTCATCCCGGGCGTCAACGTCACACTGACGAACGTCAACACGAACGTCAGCCAGTCCACAACCTCCAACGAAGTCGGCCGCTACGCGTTCCCCAACCTCGGTTCGGGTCTCTACCAGATCATCGCCGAAGCCGCCGGTTTCAAGACCGCATCGAGCACGGAACTGCGCCTGGAAGTGAACCAGACGCTCGAGTTCGACCTTGCCATGGAAATCGGCGAAGTGACCGAGCAGGTCGAGGTCACCGGCATCGCGCCGCTGCTACAGACCAGCGACTCCCAAGTCGGAGGCGTGATCGAGAACAAGCAGGTCGTGGATCTCCCCCTCGCCGCGCGCGACATCATGCAATTGGCGCTGACCGTCGCCGGCGTGGTCGAGTCCACCGACAACAACCGCCACCAAACCGAGCGCGCCACCTGGAACGGCTCCTTCAGCGTCCACGGTATTAGCGCCGACTACAACCAGTATCTGTTCGACGGCATGTCCGCCAAAGAGCACCAGCACGCCACCAACAGTTTCGCTCCCAACATCGACATGATCCAGGAGATGAAGGTCGAAACCAGCAACTACAGTTCTGAGTTCGGAAGCGAAGCGGGCGGTCAGCTCAACATCGTCAGCAAGTCCGGCACGAATGACGTTCATGGCTCGCTGTTTTGGTTCAACCGCAACAACGCAACCGGCGCCCGCGCTCGGTTTGCCGATGAGACGCCGTTCCAGAACCGGAATACATTCGGCGTCGTTGTCGGCGGCCCCATTGCCAAAGATAAGACCTTCGGCCTGTTTTCCTACGAGGAAGTTCGGCTAAGAAAAGGGTTCGCACAGGACACGACCGTACCGACGCCGGCCATGAAGGCGGGCGACTTTTCCGCCCTGCTGGGGACGGATTCATCGAACTCGGTGCCGATTCCCATCTACGACTGGACCACCGGCCAACCCTTCCCGAACAATACCCTGCCGTCGTCAAGGCTCCACCCTCTTTCCGTGGGCTTCATCGGTGAGTTTATTCCCGACCAGAACCGGGCGGGCGCAGGCGGTATCCGGCCGATCAACAACTATCAGTTCAATGACACCCAGAAGACCGATACCCCGCAGCTTTCCGCGCGGGTCGACCACAACTTCTCCGCCAACGATCGAATCTTCTATCGCTTCAGTTGGAGCGACACGGATACCATCGCCCCGCAGGTGTGGCCGGCGTTCGGCTATGCCCAGAACAACGCGGTCTATCACACCGTGTTGAACTACTCCAAGACTCTCAGCCCCACTTCGATTCTTGAGTTCAAAGCCGGCTACAGCCGCTTCAACCAGATCGAGCTGACGGAAAACGCTTTCGTCGAAGACGTCTCGGCCAGACTGGGGCTCAGGGCGCCTGCGCCCAGCCGGCTTGCTGGCATGCTCCGTATTGGCGCATGCAGGACACAAGTGGGTTCAGCACGATGGGGAATCCCAGCGGCGTCACCCGAGGTCAAGGCGTGTCCGCGCCTCGTGGGTGGAAGAATGAGATCTTCGAGCTGGGCGGCCGTTACTACGTGACGAAGGGCAACCACAACCTACGCGTGGGTATGGACGTTCGCAAATATCGGGACACGTTCCCCGAGGCGATCCGTCCCGCCGGTGACACGCGGTTCAACGGGCAGTGGACCAGGTCCAGCGTGCCAGGCGCCATGGGTCCGGATTCTAGGGGTTTCGCGTTCGCGGATGCCATGCTGGGGCTGCCTCGTACCATTAACGCCAGCGTTGACATCTTCGATCCGAACTTCAGTTCCTTCTCGTTCTTCCCGTGGGTTCAGGACGACTGGAAGGTCAACTCAAAACTGACGTTGAACTTCGGCCTGCGCTACGAGCGGGCGGGACGGCCTTTCTCGAGAAACGACTCGATCTCGAACTTCCTCGAGGTCGGGCCGGGCGAAGGCCGCATCATGACGCCGGCGAGTCGGCCTCCTCCTGCAGGCTTCAGTGATACGTTTATCACCGCCCCGGCGGAATTCAGCCGAGCGTTGATGCACAACGACAATAACAACTTCGCGCCGCGTGTCGGCTTCGCGTACAAGGCCACCGGCAATACCGTGGTCCGGGGCGCCTACGGCCTCTTCTCGCAGCGCGACAACGCTTGCACCTGGATCGGTATCTCGATCAATTCGCCCTGGATTCGCACCGGGAGCGTCACGCTTGGTGTCAACCAGAACGATCTTGACACCTTCCCCGTCGACGATTTGGGCCCTGTTGTCAATTTCGTCGCCCCGGGCAGCAAGCCTTCCGTGATCGCGATGACCACGGTCTGGGAAGACGCGTACGTCCAGCAGTGGAACCTCTATGTTGATCACTCGATCAGCAACTCGATGGTGGTGAAGATCGGCTATGTGGGTAACCATGCTGTCGGTCTACGGCGTCAGAACAGTCCCTTCAACTCCCCGCCGCCGGGACCCGGCGGCATCCAGGGACGCCGTCCCTTCCAGCAGCTCAGCCGCATCACGATGCGCGACACCGATGGCCAGTCCAACTATCACGGGCTGGAACTGCAGCTCGAGAAACGGTACGCCCAGGGCATCACATTCGTCACTGCGTACACGTTCTCGAAAGTGATAGACAACCTCAACAACATGAACCACTGGTTCGGTGGCAACCCCGACTTGAACAGAGGCCCGTCGCGTCTGCATATGTCGGACCGCTTTACGTTCTCGGGCATCTACGAGCTGCCGTTTGGCCGGGGGCGCAGGTACGGGCGCGAGATGCCGGGTGCGGCGAACGCGATTCTGGGTGGCTGGGACATCAGCAGCATTGTTGTTCTGCGTACGGGCAACGCGCTCAGCGCTTCGACTGGCGGCAACATCGCCAATACGGACCGCATCTCGCAGGTGCCCCACCTGATCGGCGATCCCAACCTGCCGCGAGGCGATCGGAGTTGGGACGGCAGTTTCTTCCGAACCGGAGACAACGTCTGGGCCAGACCGGCGCAGTTCACGCTCGGTTCGGCCGGCGTACGGCCGCTGTTCGGTCCGGGCAACCGGCGTTGGGACTTCTCTGTCTATAAGAAGCACCGGTTCTCCGAGGACGGCATGGAAGTCCAGATTCGGGCGGAGTTCTTTAACTTCACGAACCACCCGAACATGGGCAACCCGGGCACTCGACTGGGTTCGGCCAGCTTCGGACGGGTCCTCAGTACCTGGGGCTTGGACAACCCAAGGGAGATCCAGTTCGGCATTAAGCTTCTGTTCTGAGGGTTACCTCGGAAAACCTTTCAACGAAGCCCGCGGCCTTGTTCCGCGGGCTTTTTGTTTGTGTCGCAATGTACGAGTTCCCGATCTGAAGAGAACTCGGTGGGCGCGGCCGACAGCCGACAGACACGCGGGAGATAAGCAGCCCGATGGTATCATGAGCTGAAGATGAGTTCTCACGAGCCCCCGTCGGTGGTCATCGTCGGGCGGCCCAACGTCGGTAAGTCCACGCTTTTCAATCGCATCACGTCGAGTCGCCGAGCTATCGTCGGCAACCAGCCGGGCATCACGCGCGACCGCATTCTGCTTCCGGTCGAGTGGAAAGGCCGCCGCTTCGATCTGACCGACACCGGCGGCATGCTGTTCGGCGACGAGGAGGAATTCCCGACGCTCATTAGCCAACAGGTGCGCGCGGCGCTTGAAGTGGCCTCGCGCGTCATCTTCGTTGTCGACGGCCACGCGGAACTCACCGCCACCGACCGCGACCTCGCCGACCTGCTGCGGCGGCTCAACAAGCCCGTCGCCTTGGCGGTCAACAAGTGTGATACCGAGGCCGCCGAGACGCGCACGGCCGAGTTCCACGAATTGGGTATTGCAGAAGTCTTCGCCGTATCGGCGGAGCACGCCCGCGGCATCGGCGCGCTGCTCGATCACGTCGTTGAGGGGATGTCCACGAAGGAGGACCAGCCGGAGGGAGAAGCGGAAGACGGAGCCGAGGCCGAGCGGCCCGTCCGTGTCGCCATCATCGGCCGGCCGAACGTGGGCAAGTCCACGCTGCTCAACCAGCTCACCGGCAAGGACCGCGCGATCGTTTCCCCGACGCCCGGCACGACGCGCGACGCCGTGGACGAGGACGTCGTCCGCCGTGGAACCCGTTTCCAGTTCGTCGACACCGCCGGCATCCGCCGCAAAGGCAAGACGCGAGAGATGGCCGAGAAGCTCAGCGTCGTGATGGCGCAACGGCACATTCGCCTGGCCGACGTCGCGCTGTTACTGATTGACACCACCGAGGGGGTCGCCGCCCTCGACGCCAACATCGCCGGATACGCCGACGAAGCGGGCAAGGCCCTCATTATCTTGGTCAACAAGTGGGACCAGGCACCCGACAACGACCGCCGCAAGTTTGAGCAGGACGCGCGCGACAAACTGAAGTTTCTCGGCTACGCTCCGATTCATTTTGTGTCGGCGCTTGAAAACCAAGGGGTGCAGCAGATCTTCGCGCTGGTGCGGCGGGTTCATCAGGCGGCGCGTCTCCGGATCTCCACGGGCGAGTTGAATCGCTTCCTGGAATCGGTGGATATGGACCGGTCAACCACGCCGGGCTCTCGAACGCCCAAAATCCACTATGTGACCCAGGCGGGTGTCGGGCCGCCCACGTTCGTCTTTTTCACCAATCGCAGAGGAAAGTTCCATTTTGGGTTCGAGCGGTTTCTCAAAAATCAACTCCGCCGGGCCTTTGATTTCGAGGGAACGCCGCTGGTGATCAAGTCCAAGGCGAAACAACGATAAGATAAGGCTATCCGTTGCAAGACCGCAGACGTTGCCAGGCCCCGAACGCTACACGGCGGGGTGCAAGGGCGGCGCGATCGACTCATGGCGCGAACCAAAGTCTCATTCCAAGGCGAGCGGGGAGCTTTCAGCGAGGAGGCCTGCCGTCAGCTTCTTGGCAACAACGTGTCGTTGCTGCCCAAGGAGCGCTTTGAACAGGTGTTTCTCTCGCTGCAGTCCGAAGAAGCCGACTGCGCCGTCGTACCGATTGAGAACACGCTGGCGGGCTCCGTCCACGAGAACTACGATCATCTGCTGAACTACAAGCTCCCGATCGTGGCCGAGGCCAACGTGCGCATCGTTCACAACCTGATCGGCCGGCCCGGCTCGACGATCGCGAAACTCAAAAGGGTGATTTCGCATCCCGTCGCGCTGCGGCAGTGTCTCGATTTCTTCCGTAATCATCCCGGCATTCGCTCGGACACTTATTACGACACCGCCGGGAGCGTCAAACGCGTCATGAACGGGGCCGATTCTTCGCTGGGGGCGATCGCATCGGCCGCGGCGGCGCAGCACTACGACGCCAAGATTCTGCTGCGCTCGATCGAAGACGACCGCCGCAACTACACGCGCTTCTTCCTGCTGCGCCGGAAGGCGCGGAAGCTCCGCCCGAAGAAGGGGCAGGTGCTGAAGACCTCGATCGTCTTATCCACGCCGAACCGGCCCGCCGCTCTGTTTCGTTGCATGAGTGCCTTCGCGTTGAGGGACATCAGTTTGGCCAAGATCGAGTCTCGGCCTCTGCGCGGTAAGCCGTTCGAGTACCTGTTCTACCTGGACTTCCTGGGGTCGCCCGAGGAGCCCAACTGCCGCAACGCCATGTCGCATCTTGGCGAAATGACGGATCTGCTGGCCGTGCTGGGTTGCTACCCCCAGGCTGTCTAGGCTGCGGCCCAAGGATGCATCAGGAGTGTCTGAGCTTCTCATGCCCAGCGTAGCGAGAATTTCGTCGTCGATAGGCGAGGCGCACCTACAGCAGTCTAACCGGCTCAGTACGTGGTGTAGGGGTGGACCGCTGCGTCCACCCCGGCGCGGCGAAGCTACTCTTGGTTTCGGTTCGAAGAACACGCCTTATATCAGGCGGCGGGGCGGACACAGCGGTCCGCCCCTACAAGCGCTGAAGCGGCTGTCAACGATTGGCCTACCGCGCTCTTCGCGCGGAAGCCGCCTGAAGGCGACTGCCTCGTCGGGGCATGAACCACACGAAGCATAGCGAAGCTCAAGACTGAGACACTACCGTTGCATCACATCGCGGCGCGGATGCGTCTAACAACTGTCGGCAAGCCGTAACCACCGAAACGGAAACCTATGGCCCAACAATCACTCGACACGAACGAGACCGAAGAGCTTGAGTTTCCCGAAGAGCTGCCGCTGCTTCCGGTGCGGGACACGGTGCTGTTCCCTCACGCCGTCATGCCGCTCAACATCGGGCGGGAAAGCTCCATCTCGCTCGTCAACTCTCTCGGAGAGAACAAGACCCTGGCGGTCGTCACCCAGCGCGACCCGCGCATTGACTCGCCGGAACCGGACGACCTCTACGAGTTGGGCGTGCTGGCGATCATCCACAAAGCCGTCCGCATGCCCAACAACAGCCTGCTGATCTTCTGCGAGGGGATCGACCGCATCCGCGTGAGCGAGTTCGTCGCCACCCAGCCCTACCACCGCATCCGCTACGAGCGGCTGGTCGAGGTCGAGCACGAGCCCAACCCGGAGATGGAAGCGCTGCGCCAGAACGCCACCAGCATGTTTCATGACGTCGTCGAGCTGTCGCCGGCGCTGTCGGAAGACGTGCAGACCATCCTTGCCAATATCGAGGATCCCGGCCGGGTGGCCGACTTCATTGGGGCGACGTTGCCGGGCCTGTCGTCGTCGGAGAAGCAGAGCGTGCTCGAAACGCTCGACGTGCGCGTGCGCCTGGAGAACACCGTCCGCTTCCTCGGTAAAGAGCGAGAGGTGTTGCAGCTTCGCAACAAGATCCAAAGCCAGGTGCAGGATCAGCTTTCCGAGTCGCAGCGCGAGTTCTATCTGCGTGAGCAGATGAAGGCGATCCAAAAAGAGTTGGGCGAGGGCGAAGAAGAGGCCGAAGTCGAGGAGCTGCGCCGGAAGATCAACGAAGCGGGCATGCCCGAGGAGGTCAAGAAAGAGGCCCTACGCGAGTTGCAGCGTCTCTCGCGCATGTCGCCCGCCGCGGCTGACTACACCGTTACGCGCACGTATCTCGACTGGCTCGTGCTGCTGCCGTGGGCGAAGACGTCGGGCGCGGAGGTGGACATCGTCAAAGCCCATCAGGTGCTCGACGAAGATCATTTCGACTTGGAAAAGGTGAAGGAGCGCATTCTCGACTACCTCGCCGTGTTGCAGTTGAAGCCGACGCTGAAGGGGCCGATCCTGTGCTTCGTCGGGCCCCCCGGTGTCGGGAAAACCTCGCTGGGCCGCTCGATCGCGCGTGCGCTGGGCCGCGAGTTCGTCCGTATCTCGCTCGGAGGCGTGCACGACGAGGCGGAAATCCGCGGCCATCGCCGGACGTACATCGGCGCCCTGCCGGGGCAG
The DNA here is from genome assembly GCA_965261065.1 of Bryobacterales bacterium. Lineage (GTDB taxonomy): Bacteria > Acidobacteriota > Terriglobia > Bryobacterales > UBA6623 > JAKZVK01. The sequence goes on from OZ253444.1 coordinate 4,929,146, forward strand.
ATCATCCAGGGCATCCGCCGCGCCGGGACGAAGGACCCGGTCTTCATGCTCGACGAGGTCGACAAGCTCGGACGCGACTTCCGCGGCGATCCCTCGTCGGCTCTGCTCGAAGTGCTCGACCCGGAGCAGAACAACACGTTCCGCGACCACTATCTCGACGTGCCGTTCGACCTCTCGAAGGTACTCTTCGTCACGACGGCCAACATGATGGACCCGGTACCCGACGCTCTGCGCGACCGCATGGAGGTGCTCGAGCTGCAGGGTTACACCGAGTTCGAGAAGAAGCAGATCGCGTTCAACTATTTGATCCCGCGTCAGATCGAGCAGAACGGGCTCAAGAAGAGCTACATACGATTCCGCGAAGACGCCGTCGGCCACATCATCCACCGCTACACGCGGGAGGCCGGCGTTCGTAATCTCGAGCGCGAGATCGGCACGATCTGCCGCAAACAAGCGCGCCGCATGGCCGAGCAGCGATCCGCGGCGGCGAAGAAGAAGCGGGCGAAGAAGCCCCGCCTCACGCTTTCGGTGTCACCTCAGGTCGTGGAAGAGATACTGGGAGCGCCGAGATTCCGCGCCGAGGCTGAAATCGCCGACCGTACCCGCACGCCGGGCGTCGCCGTGGGCCTCGCCTGGACGCCCTCGGGCGGCGACACGCTCTTCATCGAGGCCACCATGATGCCCGGCGCGGGCAAGGGCTTGATGCTGACCGGCCACCTGGGCAAAGTCATGCAAGAGTCGATGCAGGCTGCGCTGAGCTGGGTCCGCGCGCACGCCCACCGGCTCAAAATCGATGCGAATTTCTTCAAGGAGCACGATCTGCACCTGCATGTTCCCGCCGGGGCGATTCCGAAGGACGGTCCCTCGGCCGGCGTCACCGCCGTCACGGCGTTGGTGTCGCTCATTACCGGCCGGCGGGTGAAGCCGCGGTTGGCCATGACTGGCGAGACCACGCTGAGTGGCCTGGTTCTGCCCGTCGGCGGGATCAAGGAGAAGGTGCTGGCAGCCAAGCGCGCCGGTGTTACCGATGTCGTGATGCCGCGCGAGAACGAAGCCCAGGTGCGGGAAGATCTCAAGTCCGAGCAGCTCGGGAGCCTGAAGATCCACTACGCCAACAGCATCGAGCAGGTGATTGAGCTGGTACTTGAGAAACCGAACACGGGGAAACCGGCGCTCAAGTCGAAAGCGAAGAAGCGGCGGCGGGCGGTGGCGGGGAGTCGGCGGCCGGCGGCGGTTTCGTAGGGTTGACGCAGGGTGTCTGGGTAGGGGGAAGATGGCGGCCCGGGTTCGGTTGAGGTGGTGTTCGGCGTGGGAGTTTCGTGGCGGTTCGAGGGGAGCGCGGATTCCCATCCGCGCCTCGGAAGCGACGGGCCGGGTAGCCTCTCAAGGTAGGTACTGGGGGGGCGGGCGCCGCGCCGCCAAACGCGACAGATCGGGCGGCCGTGGGGAGCCGCTCCTACTCGGCGAATTCCGCCCGAAGGCGCCGCCAGGTTTCGGCCAAGTCTTCCGGGAGTACGCGCGTTTCTCCCACCACGGTGATGAAGTTCGAGTCGGCCACCCAGCGCGGCAGCACGTGCATGTGGATGTGCCCGGCCACGCCCGCGCCCGCGGCCTCCCCGACATTCATGCCGATGTTGACTCCGCCGGCACCGTAGAGCCGGCGCAACGCCCCTTCCACGCGCTGCGTCAGCCGCATCATCTCTTCCGCTGCTTCGGCTGGGGCCTCCTCCAGAGTCGCCAGGTGCCCGTAGGGAACCACCATCGCGTGTCCGCTGGTATAGGGATAGCGGTTCAGCACGACGAAGTTGCTCGTGTCGCGATGGACGACGTAGTTCAACTCGTCTTCGGACGAGGCGGCGATGTCACAGAAAACGCACCCCCTCGAGCCCGTACCTTCTGTGATGTATCGGTAGCGCCACGGGCTCCAAAGGTAGTCCATCGGGGCTATTGCACCTAGAGGGAGCGCGGGATTGCGTGATGCGGGCCGGCGCGGCCTAGGGTCGAGCTATGGCCTAGAAATCAGAACCCGGCAACGGCTCGGAGCTGGCTGGCTCGGAAATGGCCGGCTCAGAGCTACCGGCCTCGCCGCCCGCTTCTGGCTGGCCGTTGACGACATCCCTCAACTCTTTGCTGGGCTTGAAGTAGGGAATGGTTTTAGGGGGAACGATCACGCTTTCTCCCGACTTCGGGTTGCGCCCCACCCGGCCGCGCCGCTCACGGGTACGGAAGCTGCCAAATCCGCGGATCTCGACTTTCTCGCCTTCCCGGAGAGATTTGACCACGCTGTCGAGAATCGTTTCCACGATCACCTCAGACTCTTTGCGCGTAACTTCAACAACCCTCGACACTTCCTCGATGAGATCCGCTTTGGTCATGTTTTCCGACTCTCTGGTTGGATGCAAACGGGACGTCGCCCTGGCAGATCCTACCGATGCATCCTACCACGACCGGCGGCCCGCGCGAAGCGCCCATCTCCGGTGGGTTGGGCGGCGGCTCGGGCTGTCCGAGGCCCCCGCCGCGACCGGCCGTGAGGGATCGGACCGACCCACGGGCAAGCGCGAGGCCCCGGGGCCCTGGTCGGCGATAATGAAGAGGCCTTGGCAGGCTGGCAGCTTGCCTCGCAAGGGCTTGTACGTTCAACCCTCATGACTCGCGACGAAGTCATTCTAGCCTCCGACCAATACCTCTTCCCGGCGGTCTTTCACTACTACCGGGAGCGGCTGGTGGTCGAGCGCGCCAAGGACCAATATGTCTGGGACGCCGACGGGAACCAGTACCTCGACTTCTTCGGCGGTATCGTCACCATCAGCGTCGGGCACCTCAACGACCGCGTGCGCGAGAAGGTGCACGAGCAGATCGACCGGCTGCACCACGTTTCGACGCTCTACGGATACGCGCCGCAGGCCGAGTTGGCTAAGACGATCGCCTCGGTCACGCCGAACGGCGAGTTGACCAAGTCGTTCTTCACCAACTCCGGCACCGAGGCGAACGAAACGGCGATCCTGCTGGCGCGCTGCTATACCGGCCACAGTGAAATTGTGGCGTTGCGGCACGGTTATCACGGCCGTACGGCGCTCGGGACGACGCTGACTGGCCAGGGGACTTGGCGCAGTCCGGCGGCGCCGCAGCCCGGCGTAGTACACGCGCACAACGCCTATTGCTATCGCTGTCCGTTCGGGCTCGAATACCCGTCGTGTGAGCTGCGTTGCGCGAAGGATTTGGAAGAGCTGATTCAGACCTCGACGTCTGGACAGGTCGCCGGCATGATTGCCGAGCCGATCCAGGGTGTCGGTGGATTCATCACGCCGCCCAAGGAGTATTTCCCCATCGTCGCCGACATCGTGCGGAACTACGGGGGGATCTTTATCAGCGACGAGGTGCAGACGGCCTGGGGGCGCACGGGCGGCAAATGGTTCGGCATCGAGCACTGGGACGTCGTCCCCGACGTGATGACCACCGCCAAGGGCATGGCCAACGGCCTGCCGATCGGCGCCACCATCGCGCGCGCCGAAATAGCCGACTCGATGCGCTTTCTGACGCTGTCGACCTTCGGGGGCAACCCGGTGTCGACGGCCGCGGCGCAGGCCGTGATCGACTTCGTCCGCGAAGAGGACCTGCTGACCAACTGCGAGCAAGTCGGCGGCTACTTGAGGGAGCGGCTCGAGGAGTTGCGCGAGAAGTACCCGCTGATCGGCGACGTGCGGGGGATGGGGCTGCTGCAGGCGCTGGAGCTGGTGAAGGACCGCGAGACGAAAGAGCCGGCCATAGAGGAGGCCGCCGAGCTATTGGAGGCGGCGCGCCGCAACGGGCTGCTGATCGGCAAGGGTGGCCTCTATGGCAACGTCATCCGCATCAGCCCGCCGATGAACGTGGGCCGGAGTGATGTCGACGAGTGCGTACGCCTGCTGGATTTGAGTCTGACGCAGGCGGCGGAGAAGGTGGGCGTGTAAGAGGGCGCCTAGTAGACAGGGTGTTGCGAGCTAGTTTAGAAGCCCTGGTGTGGCGTCAGGGTTCGTGCCGGATACGGGCCCCCTTACGGTCACGGCTCGGTTGGACCGGCGGCGTTAGATGGACTACAGGGCCCTGGCCAGGGCTTCCCGGACCTGATCCGCGGGGAAGGGCTTGCGGATGAAACCCTTAGCGCCCAGCGAGATAGCCTCCTTCACGGTCTTTTCCCCTCCTCGGGTCGTGATCATGATGACCGGGAGGTCCCGGTGAGCGGTGGCCTTCAACTTCTTGAGGAACTCCAGGCCGTTGACGTTGGGCATGTTGATGTCTGAGAAGATCAGCGAGACCGAGTTGCCTTCCAGCATGTCGAGCGCCTCCTGCCCGTCGCGTGCCTCGACCACGTCCCCGATCTCCCCCTTGTAGGCTAGGCGCACGCTCCGCTGAACAATCTTTCTCATGACGGCGGAGTCATCGATGATCAATACGTTGAGCGGCATGGCGTAGACACAGTGTCGTTGTACATTTCTATCGTCCAACGGGCGGCGTTTCCTTAGTAAAACTTGCGGGCCGGCAGGGTCATCCGGAGCGGAGGTGGGGTATGGCGGTCGTTGAACCGCGGTGTTGCTAGGCCAAACGTACAACGCTACCTCGCGGCTTGCTTCGTGCTTGGCGTTCGGGCGGGAGTTAGCCTTCCGACCCCTCGACCCGGCGGGGCACGAGCGGCTGGCCGGCTTCGAGGTCTTTCATCTCGTCGAGGGTGATCTCCCGGTCCTCTTCGTGATACTCCTGGTCGACGTTGACCTGCCAGAGGTCATAACGGCCGCCGAGGATGTTGCGAGCAGCCAGCATGGCGGTGAGCATCGAATGGTCTTGGTTGTTGTAGCGATGCATGCCGTTGCGGCCGGTGAGCTGAAGGTTCGGCAGGCGGGTGAGGAAGCCCCGGATCGTATCCATGGCCGCGCCGTAGTCGCCGTCGTACACGGGACAGGCCTTCTTCATGCGTACCACCGCCCCGTCGATAACATCGGCGGGGTCGGCGAGCCAGAGTTGCCCGACCTCGCGCTTGCCCTGCTCGATCAGGTCACGGTCGGAGCTGCTCCAGAGCCCGTCGCCCTCGAAACAGAAGTACTCGAGCCCGAGGCAGGAGGTGGAGGGGTCGGGGACCATCTCGGGGCTCCAGTTGCCGTAGTTCTGTACCCGTCCCATGGCTACGGTGGGGTCATGAATGTAGATCCAGTTATCGGGGAAGAGGTTGGTGCGGCGGATCATCAGGGCCACGGTGAGGAAGTCGCGGTACTTCAGGTTGCGCGCGGCCTCCAAAATGTCGTCGGGCGGAGCGGGCTCTAGGCTTTCGATCAGGTCAAGCACGGCGATACTGCTGATGAAGTGTTCGCCCTCGTACGTCTTGCCCCCGGCCTCGACCGAGCGGACGCCGCCGCCGGTCCAATGCACGCGAGTGACCCGGGCTTTGAGGACGACTTGCGACCCCATCTCTTCGATGCGTTGCTGGGCGCGTTCCCACATCATGCCGGGACCGTGGCGCGGGTACTCGAAGCGGTCGATCAGCGTCTTCACCACGTCGTCCTTGCGCTTGGCCCGCTCGCCGATCAGCGCGTTCTTGATGGCGGTAGCCAACGACAGGCCCTTGATTCGTTGCGCGGCCCATTCGGCCTGGATCTCGCTGCAGGGCAGCGATTCCGCAACGCGGTCGGGCGAGAGCCGGGAAGTGATTGGGGAACGAGCGAGTTAGGTGCGGGGCGAGCGGGGCGAGCAGATTCGCAGCCGGACGAGGGCCTCGGCGGGGCCCGAAGTCGGCTGCGGAAGACACCGCTACGCTCGGCTGCCGCTCGGCGGCGTGGTGGCAGCGCAGGATGGCAGGGAGAAAGAAAACCACCCGCTCGCTATGGCGAGGGCCCCGAGCCGTACGGGCAAGCCGCCGCCTGATACAGATCAGCCGCCATCGCGCGCGCCCAAAAGACTCGCGGCTTGCTGCGCCGCAGCGATGCCTTGAGATTGCGCGCAACAAAAACGTGGAAGAGATTAAAAGCCAGAAACACCGTCAACAGAAAGTTCTCGATCGCCGCGGGGTCGTGCTTATATACGTGGTCGGCGTGCCAGCCGTTGACTAACTCGTTGAAACCCTGATTCTCGATGTCCCAGCGTTGATGGCCCAACCTTACCACCCGCGCGGTCCGAACCTGCAGTGAGGAAAGGGTCGTCACCCACACCCACTCGCTGTGATGCGGATGCGGTTGGGAGTCGAGTTGCGAATACTGCTGCCAGCTCTCGACGGAACGAACCACCCGCAGCGGCTGCTGCACCTGCGGCCACGACACCAGGCCCTCGTGATCCCACCACTGGCAATCGCGACCTTGATAGTCGCCGCGTTGGGGCGCCGTGGTCGGCCACAGCCCTTGGACGTCTTGATAGAGGTTGCGGCGCTCGTCCTTGAGCACGATCACGGCGTCTTTGCCATGCCCCAATAAGAAGTTGATAAACGGGGCGGTGGCGTAGAGAGCATCGGCCAACACGACGTCAAAGGCTCGCGGATAGGTCTCGAGAACTCGCGCCAGCAAACGGTGCGCCGCGGCCATCTCGTCCTCGCCGGGCCGTTGCGGCTCGGCGTCGAGCAACAGTCGCAGCGGTTCGGAGCCGGGGGGCGCATCGGAGAGCAACAGCAGTGTGACTTGGCGATGGTAGTATTGCATCTGCTGGCCATCGCGGCGCTGCACGGTGCGCTTCAAGCATCCTCGACAGCAACGGCGGTAGCTGGCGTGAGACTCATGGCCGTCGAGCACGGCCACGCCCAGCCCGCCGATCCCGGGCAGGGCCTTGTTGCGCTTGAGCCGTTCGTAGACGTGATGAATCGCTGCCCGCACCGCGGCGGCATCGAGCCGGCTGTAGACGCGCCCGCGGGTGTCGGCGCTGGGCATCTCGCGGCCCAACCACTGTTTCCAAAACGGTGCGGGCGCTAGCGTCTCTAACGCGTTGAGGCTGCCCAGCCGTGTCCAGAACAGCACCAGCACCGACTGCAGCACCACCCGCGTCGGGATGCGCGGCCGCGGCCTGGTGTCGCCGACGGCGGCCAGCAGCGAGTCCCGCAGACCGTAGACCTTCTCGGCGTAGTGCAGCAGGCGTCGAAGAACGTCATTCCTCCCGGCGGCTTCGGAGCCGCTTCCATTCACGCTCGGAGACCTCGTCGAGGAGCCGTTGGAGTTGCTGGTAGGCGGCCACGGCCTGGTGGACGCGGGCCTCCCAGTGGCGGGGCACAAACAGCTGCTGCAGTTGCCCTTGGCGATTCCGCACCAAATACAACGAGGCGTGAAGCTGACCGCGAGCACAGCGACAGGTGGGCTTGCCGCAGGTGCGTTGGCGGGGCGCCAGCGTGCCGTGCAGCAACCAGCGGCCATGGACGAGCTGCGCGATGCGGGAGCGGAGCCTACGTTCGGCATCCGAGAGATGAGAGCGAGTGGGGGCCGCCTTCATGACTGGTATAATTAATATATATCAGAATAACACATGGGTCAAGTCCGCCGGGGGAATGCGAATCTGCTCGGACCTGGAGGACGAGCGAAAACACTTGCTAAATCAAATGTTTCCGACCCTCAAGAAATGTGGATGCGGAACCGCTGGCTGCAGGGGATGCCCCAGACCTTCTCGGTATAGGTCTTGAAAAACAATTCGAACAGGCGGTTGCCGAAGCGATTCGAGATCCACGTGGCAAAGTCGTTTTCGAGTTTGCGGGGAAACAGGCGCGCCCAGCCGTAGCTGCCGACGCAGCGCAGGGTCTCGAAGATGCCGAGCCCGGCGAGCGCATTGAACGCCTTGAGCGGGTAGGAGAAGAACTTACCGTTGTAGTAGATGCGGGACATCCGCGAGCGCTCGAGCATGTCCTCGCCAAGCAGCTCGTGCCACAATTCCTCGACGACCGACACCTTGGTGAAGAAGCGATGGCCGCCGATGTCAAAGCGGTAGCCCTTGTAGACGGCGGTCTGCGCCAAGCCGCCCACGGTGCAGGTTTCTTCGAGCACCGTGGAGTGAACGCCTTTCTTGGCTAGCTCATAGGCGGCGGTGAGGCCCGCCGAGCCCGCGCCGAGGATGACAACAGGAGAGGAATCCATATGAAAATACGTATCTTAGCAGAGGACTCCGGCCGAACCCGGTTGAAGGCGGCTTGTGAGTGTGCGGGAGCAAAACGTTTGGGGGTTGTGGTGCGGCCGCTGGCGGCGGCGTGGATTTCGTGAAGGATGCTCGGTTGACCTTGGCCTTCACGCCAGAGACAATGAAGCTAGTTACTGCGCCCGTAGCTCAGCTGGATAGAGTGCCTGCCTCCGGAGCAGGAGGTCGCGCGTTCGAATCGCGCCGGGCGCGCCATTATTCAAACAACCGCTGTTCGGGTCGGTCTAGCCGCCCACCACTCTGGAACACGAGCACCTCGCGATGGTTCGAACCGAAAAGCGAGAGTACGCCTAGGACGTCTCGTGCTTGCGTCGCAGCCCAGCAGGCCGGGTGCGGGAGACGTATCCACAGACACAAGGTCTTTCGAATGAAAAAATGGTCCCGCACGAAGACTGTGGGAGTTCTATTGCTGGCCGTCACCCTTGGGGCCCTCGTTGTCGGTAACCGGGAGAAACTCTCGTGGCGCGGCCGCTTGGTGTGGCTGTACCTATCCGAAGACGTGCCCGGCGTTCGTTGGTCGGATGTACTGACGGGCTTGTTGCCGGCAGGCACCGCCACGGATACGCCGGACGTCCGCGGCCTCGTTGCGGGCGATGTGCAACTTGCGCGATTCGAACCGGAATCCGCGCCCTGTCCGGCGCTGTGGTCCACGCCGCTGGGGCCCATCTGGCCGAGGCTGCGCGACGAGAGGATCCTCGAATACTTGATCGACGAGCAGCTAGGCGGCATCTACCACAACGACTTTGTGTCCGTGAAAGAAGGTGATGTTGTGCTCGATGTCGGAGGTCATCTCGGCGTGTTCACGTGGATCGCCCTCGACGCCGGCGCGGGGAAGGTGATCGCCTTCGAACCCGAACCGGTCAACGCCGAGTGCTTTCGAAGAACCTTCGGCGCAGAAATCGAGACGGGGCAGGTTGTGCTTATCGACGCGGCGGCTTACGAGCACGAAGGCACCCTGGAGTTCGAGGCGGCGGTGGACCCCAACGAGTGGTACGGCTCGGTGACAGCGGGTGTTGTGGAGGAGAAGGGCAACATCCAAGTTCGTTCGGTGACGATTGACCAGGCCATCGGCGATGTCGAGTCTGTTGATTTCATCAAGATGGACATCGAGGGTAGCGAGCGCCACGCCCTGCGAGGCGCTGTTGAAACGCTGCGGCGTTTCAAGCCCGAGATCGCTATCTGTGTCTACCACCGAGACGATGATCCTCAAGTAATACCGGCAATCATTCTCGCGGCTCAGCCTACCTATGAGCATCAAGCGGGCCCGTCACAGCACTATTTTCGTTAAGGGTTCAGCCGCCTGGCGTCCTCGTGCCATCTGAGCACCCGATGAAAAAAGCACGTTCACTACTCCTGGCATGTACGTTGCTTGCCGTTCCCCTCCGGGCACAGGTTGAAGCGGTTTCTGACGCAAAGGAGCAGCGGTGGACTCGGTACCTCATTCCACTGCCAAAAGAGATTGCGATTGCCAATAAGGTCACGCTCTCGCCGCGGGACGTCGCGATCAGGATCGACACCGACGCCGGGGAGATCGTCGAAACTGCCGCCACCGAGTTGCGTGCTCTGTTCGAGGGGAAGACGGACGGCGCGTCGGTGGGTAAAGCCTTTGAGATCCGCCTCGAACTGACGGGGAACGAGGACGTTCGTCAGTATGTGTCACCGGAGTTGGCCGAGCGCCTCGACGCCCTACCGAATCATCGCCAGGCCTACGCGATTGCGCCCATCGAGGACCGCGGCCTGCTGCTCGCGGCGGTCGATCCCAAGGGTCTCTACTACGCCGCGCGGACGCTGCAGCAACTGGTCGAACCCTTTCTGACGGCGGAACGAGTGTCGATTCCGCTGGCGACGATTGTCGACTGGCCGGACCTGGAGGAACGAGGCCTATGGAACTTCCCGCAGCCGGCCGAGTGGGTGCCGTGGATGGCCTCGCTCAAGTTGAACTACGGCAAGATGGCGGGGACCAGGCTCAAGCCCATCGAGCGCGGCAAGCCGAACGGAGTGATCATCGATCACGACCTCTACCGGTCGGCTTCGCGGATGGCCTTCGAGTATCAACCCTTCCTGACGCACTTCAACTTTCTTCACTCCTACGGCTTGTATCGGGCCTATCCCGAGCTTGCCGGCAAGGGCGACGGAGCCCTCGCCGGGCGCTACTTCGCGCACAAGCAGGGCAATCAGCACCGCGTTCCCAATGCGGCTCATCCGCTGTTTCGCAAGCTGCTGGTTGAGTGGTTGCGGGATTTCGCGCGCCAGGGGGTGAGTGAAGTAAGTTGCTGGCTCAGCGAACGGCCGGGGGAGGACGGCCGGCCCGAGACGACCGCCGTGGGTCAGGACGTCATGGAATCGCGGGCCATCATGGCGGCGTTTCGAGAGGTACAGAAGGAGTATCCGAAGTTCAGCATTCGCGTCTTCCTGTCGACCGTCCCCACCGGGCGCTACTACCGCGTCATGGCCGAGTTGCCGGACGACATCAAGATCGAGCGCGCCTGCGCCACGAAGATCGAGCGCGTCCTGCACCTGCCGCGGGACTTGCTGCGCAATCCGATGCTTGACCACTACGCCGCCGAAGGACGCTGGATCGCCAGCTACGACGTCCCGATCACGGCGAACGCGCGCGTCGATACACCCGAGTTCATGGTGCCGGAGAGTTCGGCCCATCGCGTGCGCGACTATGTGCGGCAACTGATTGAGCGCCGTTTCAAGGCAGCGTACGGCATGATGGCCTGGGCCGACAATGGGAAGGCGACCTGCGGATTCAACATCCACGCCCTCGCCGAGTACACCTGGAACCTGGACGGCCGCAGCGAGAAGGAGTTCGCGGTTGCTTGGGCGACGCGGGAGGGATACCGCGAGCCGGAGAAGGTCGGCGACTGGGCCGAGTTGATGGGGCCGATCGAGTTCGACGTTTACGATTCGGAGTTTCCCATCGCGTACTCCTGGGGCAAGGCGGCGAAGATGATCACGGAACGCCGTCGGCCTTATCTCGGTGAAGGGATCTTTCGCTACTACACCAGCCCTGAGGACTTCGACCACAAGGTTGCCGCCGCCGACCGGGCGCTGGCGATTGCGGAGGGGTTCGAGAACAAATATCTGGCGAACGAGACGCGCGTCGTGCGGTCGTATGTGCGGCTGGCCAAGGGACTCTACGAAGTGGCCGAGCGGGTGGCTACGGATGAGCTAGGGACGGCGGAAAGCTTGGCCGCGCTACGCATGAGCGTCGATGAGTTGGCGGCCGTGGGGCAGGAGAACGTCAAGGCGATCCGGCACTGGCGCAGTGCGTTGGGGCCTGAGCCGTGGCACCGTCGCGTTCATGACGCTATCAAGGGTACTGAAGATACGGTGAAAGCGGTTAGGGAGTTCGTGACGGGGAGATATCTCTAGTAAGGCGGTTGGCGATCGCCGAAGTGCCGGCAGTATACGTTCAGCGAGGTTCGGTGGATGCGGGACAAGAGCCGAGCATGGCACGGCATGGGCGTACGCCACATAGGCAGCCCGGCAGCGCGCTTCGGCGGGGTCGGTTCGGGAACTGCCCGACGGGCTATAGTAGTTTTCGGTGCTGCGCTTTCCTTCACTTTGCGGTGTTTTGGGGCTCGTTGGCGTGATGCTCGGCGGGCTGCTGCCGGCTCAAACACAAGTCAGCTTCCAGCAGGACGTTCGGCCGATTCTCGAACAGCGATGTGAGGTGTGCCACGGTGCGGAGGCCGAGCAGGGTGGGCTGTCGCTGGGCAACTTCGACGGCCTGCTCAAAGGCGGTAAGAGCGGCCCCGCCGTCGTTGCCGGGGAGCCGGAGCAGAGCCTGCTGTTGCGGCAGATCAGCGGCACGCCGCCGAAGATGCCCATGGCGGGCACGCCGCTCAGCGAGGAGCAGGTCGAGCTGATCCGCCGCTGGATTGCCCAAGGCGCCAACGACGATACGCTCTCGGACGCCGATACGACATGGTGGTCATTTCAGCGGCTCGAGCGCCCCGAAGTTCCGTCGGCAGAGGACCAACAGGGGAACGCCGGTCGCGCGCCGAAGGCGGTGTGGGCCCGAACCTCGATCGACCATTTCGTCCTGGCCAAGCTCGCCGAAAACGGGCTGGCTCCCTCTGCAGAAGCCGATCGGCGCACGCTGCTTCGCCGTCTCACGTACGATCTGCACGGATTGCCGCCGACGCCCGAGCAGCGCGAGCGGTTCCTCAACGATCAATCGCCCGATGCTTACGAAAACCTCGTCGACCGCTTCCTGGCTTCGCCGCGCTATGGCGAGCGCTGGGGACGCCACTGGCTGGACGTCGTCCACTACGGGGAATCGCATGGGTTCGACAAAGACAAAACACGCCGCAACGCCTGGCCTTATCGCGACTACGTCATCCGCTCGTTAAACGACGACAAGCCCTACGCGCGATTCGTCCGCGAGCAGCTTGCGGCCGACGTGCTCTACCCCGACAAGCCCGGCCTTACGCCCGCCCTTGGCTTCATCGCCGCCGGGCCGTGGGACTACGTCGGCCACGCCGAACTCCGCGAAGGCACGCACGACAAGCGCGTGACCCGCAACCTCGACCGCGACGACATGGTGATGGCGACGATGTCGAGCTTCGCCAGCCTCACCGTTCACTGCGCGCGCTGCCACGATCACAAGTTCGACCCCATCAAGCAGGAGGACTACTACAGCCTGCAAGCGGTCTTCGCCGGCGTCGATCGGGCCGAGCGGACGTTCGACCTCGACCTCGATCTGCACCGCAAACGGTTGGGGCTGCTTCACGAGAAGAAGCGGATCGAGGTCGAGTTGCAGCCCCTGCGGGCGGAGACCGAGAAGATTACAAACGACGAAATCGAGCAACTCAGCGCGCGCATCGAGACGTTGGGTCAAGAGCGAACGAACCTGACCTTGCAGGTCGGTGAGATCGACAGCGACGAGAGGAAGGCGCAGCGCGAGGTGCTCGGCAAGCAGAGCAAGGAACTGAGAGAGCAGCGCACGAAGCTGCGCCGTGCGAACTTGGAGGAGGCGAAGCGGACGCGGCTCGAATCGCTGGAGGCACAACTCAAAAACGTCGGCGCGCGCATCGAGGCGCTACCCGAGCCGCGGAGGGTGTATGCCGCTTCGACGTACTTCGAGCAGCACGGGAAGTTCGCGCCCGCATGGGAGCCGCGGCCGGTCCACGTGCTGCATCGGGGCGACGTCGAATCGCCGGGTCAACCCGCCGTCGCCGGAGCGATCTCGGCGGTCGATTGGCTCAACTCTCGGTTCTCAATTGCCGACTCCGGCAGCGAAGGCGCGCCCACCAGCGAAGGGAGGCGACGCGCGGCACTGGCCTAGTGGATCATCGACCCTCGCAATCCTTTTACCTGGCGCTCGATCGTCAACCGCGTTTGGCACTATCACTTCGGCGTCGGCATCGTCGACACTCCCAACGATTTCGGCAAAATGGGCTCGCGGCCGACGGACCCGGAACTGCTCGACTGGCTCGCCACCGAGTTTCGAGACAACGGCGGCTCGTTCAAGAAACTTCACAGGCTGGTCGTGACGAGCGCGGCCTATCGGCAGTCGTCGAAGGCCGACGCCGGCAAGGCCAAAATCGACGCGCAGAACCGCTTCCTGTGGCGCATGAACCGCCGGCGGCTCGACGCGGAATCGGTTCGCGACTCGGTGTTGCTGATCAGCGGCAAGCTCGACCTGACGATGGGTGGCCCGTCGGTGGAGCATTTCTTATTCAAGGACAATCACTCGCCCGTCTATGACTACGCCCGGTTCGACCTCGACCGGCCCGAGAGCTACCGACGCGCCGTGTATCGCTTCATCGTGCGCAGCGTGCCCGACCCTTTCATGGAAAGCCTCGATTGCCCCGACCCGTCGCTGCTGACGCCGAAGCGCAACAGCACGCTGACGGCGATCCAGGCCTTGGCGTTGCTGAACGATCCCTTCATCATCCGGCAGGCCGAGCATTTCGCCGGGCGTCTTCGCCAATCGCGCGGCGGCTTGGCCGAGCAGATCGAGGAGGGATATCTGCTTGCCGTGGGGCGCAAGCCGCGGCCGGAGGAGTTGCGGACGCTGACGGCCTACGGCGAGAAGCACGGTCTCGAGAACGTGTGCCGTCTGATTTTGAATAGCAATGAGTTTATGTTTGTGGATTAGGCGCTCGGCTGCTTACAGAAGACTATGGCACCACTTGACCAACTCGCCTGCCGCTCCGAGCAGCACGCCCTGACCGCGCCCGCGAGCAACATCGACCGCCGCCGCTTTCTGTGGCATTGGGGCGGCGGCCTCGGCGGCATCGCGTTGGCGCATCTGCTCGGCCGGTCGCACCAACTCGCCGGTGCGCCGGCCGGGCCCGACCTCAACGGCGGCCTGCACCATCCCGCCAAAGCCAAACGCGTCGTCCAGCTCTTCATGTCGGGCGCGGCCAGCCAGGTCGACACGTTCGACTACAAGCCGCAACTTCTCGCGCGCAACGGACAACCATTCGACCCGGGCGGCAAAGTCGAACTGTTCCAAAGCGAGCCGGGCCCGGTCATGCAGAGCCCCTGGCAGTGGAAGCCATACGGCGAGTCCGGCAAGTGGATGAGCAGCCTGGTGCCGCACCTGGGCGAGTGTGCCGACGACATGGCGTTCTTCCACTCGATGATCGCGAAGTCGAACGTGCACGGGCCGGCGACGTTCATGCAGAACACCGGCTTCATTCTGCCGGGCTACCCCAGCATGGGCGCGTGGATCTCCTACGGGCTGGGCAGCGTGAACGAGAACCTGCCGACGTTCGTGGTGCTGCCCGACCTGCGCGGCTTCGCGCCCAATGGCCCGGCCAATCACTCGGCTGCGTTCCTGCCCGCGCTCCACCAAGGGACGATGATTCGCGTCGGGCGCCCCAACGCAATCCACGACCTGTTCCCGCCCGAGTCGGCGAAGTACATCAACAAGCAGAGCGAAGCCGACGGCCTCGCCGTTCTCGACAAACTCAACCGCGCCCACATGGCCGAGCGTGGCGTCGACTCGCGCCTCGAAGCCCGCATCCGCTCCTATGAGATGGCCGCGAAGCTACAAGTCAGCGCGCCAGAGGTACTCGACATTGCCGGCGAGTCGCCCGCCACGCACAAGCTCTACGGCCTCGATGAGAAGATCACCGCCGATTTCGGACGCCGCTGCCTCACCGCCCGGCGGCTGCTTGAGCGCGGCGTGCGCTTCGTCCAAGTCTGGAGCGGCGCCGACAATGGCTTCCCGCGCCGCAACTGGGACAGCCATGAAGACCTCGCTAAAGACCACGGCGAGTTGGGACGCGAGATGGACAAGCCCGCCGCCGCCCTGATCAAAGATCTCCACTCACGCGGAATGCTCGAGGACACGATCGTCTACTGGACGACCGAGTTCGGCCGCATGCCGTGCAGCCAGGGCGCCAAGGGGCGTGACCACAACCCGTTTACGTTCACCTCGTGGCTGGCCGGCGGGGACGTGAAGGGCGGCACGACCTACGGCGAGAGCGACGAGTGGTCGTACAAAGCGGCGGTGAACCCGATCTATTGCTACGACCTGCACGCCACCGTCCTGCACCTGCTGGGCATCGACCACAAGCGGCTCACGTACCGCCATAACGGCATCGACCGCCGCTTGACCGACGTGCACGGGCGGGTGATCGGCGAAGTGATTGCGTAGGACTGTCTCTAACGTTTGCTACCAAGCAGTTTTGTGATGTAGTTCCTTCGTCACGAGTCGCGGCCCGGACGCCCGAGGTTCCGATCAACCTATAGGGATGCGGGCACGTGGAAGGAGCGACTGGAGAGGGGCTTGACGTGTTTGACCGTGACACCCGTACGCTTGCTGACTTGTTGGCGGATCTGCTCGTGATTGCCTTTGTTGAGAATCAGCAGGGCGGTCTCGGTTCCGCATCGAATCGTCAGCCAGTGCTTTCGGCCGCTACTCAAGAAACCTAGCCCGGGCATGCCGCCGCCGAACGCGGCGTAGTTCAAGGCCTCGATCTCGGCGTAGGCCAATTGTTTGATTAGGGTCGTGGGTCCCTTTCGTGCCGAGTAGATCTCCATCCCTTCGGCCCCGAATCGAAGGCTCACGTTCCGCTCCTTGACCTCGACGCCATGTTGTATCCGCATCTTCACGTTCTCAACCGTCCACGTGGGGACGGGCACCGCTTGGGCTGAGCCCGATGCCTGCATCAGAGTACCGAACAGAACGAATGCCATAGCCTGAGATCTCATGATTGTCGCTCCCGTAATCGTTTTCATGCAAAGCCCTTGAGCAATAAGGGGGCCAAGAGACGCGGCACCTCACGACGCCGGCAGCCATCTCTTGCAGATCGAGTCACTTACACCTGATTGTCGCCGGCTGACCGCGCCGAGCGGTTGTCGACGCGAGTAGACACCGTTGTTCGGCCGCTGTCTGCGGCGATGGACAACAAGCCCGAGAGCGGCTGTTGCGCGGCCTTGTTCGATCGTCAGTCACCTAGCCGCGCGATCGTAGAGTCCCGGTACGCGGGTACCAGCCCCCCAGCCCATATCAGTACGTTACCGCCATTGTTGACCTGCGCGAGAGCCCCAATAATGGACGTTACCGATCGTCCCGGCGCGGACGGTTGGTACAAACGTCGCTACGTCGTCTTCGATGTCTGCTGCTCACAGGACCGCGGGTTTGCTTTGCTGGTTTGGCTTGGAGTGGGTCTTGCTGGGCGCCTTAGCGTTGGCTTTGGCGGGGGCCGCGTGGGGGCAGATCGCGATCTCGACTCGAGCGGGGATGATCCTGCACAGCGAGGGGGCCGTGTTCGTCGATGGCGCGCCGCTTTCGCTGCCGGCGGCGCAGTTTGTCCATCTCGGGGAGGCCGAAAGCCTTCACACCAGCGATGGCCGCGCGGAGATTCTGTTGGGAGATACGAGCTTTGTGCGGCTCGGGAAACACAGCCGGGTCGAGATGGTGGGCGCCGAAGTGGCTGACTCGCGAGTGCGGCTGGCGGAGGAGTCGGCGGTCGTCGACGTGTGGTTCCTCGACAGACGCAATACCGTGACGGTGCACTGCGGCGAAGTCGAGGTCGGTTTGCTCAAAAGAGGACGATACCGCTTCGATGTGCCGGCGAGCGGGCCCGCGACGGTTCGGGTGTTTCATGGACGGGTCGGGGTCAAGACCGGGCGGGGCGCGATGACGGTGCGGCGTGGGCAGCTCGCGAAGCTTACCGCCGGCGAGACGAAGCCATCGGTTGTGGGCTTTGATTTCACCCAACTTGATGCGCTCGACCTGTGGAATGCAGAACGGCAGGCCCGTGTGGAGAAGACCACGGGCGCGGCGGCGCGCAGCCAGTCTTGGTTGAGGTAGCGACCTCATTTCGATCGGTGCATCTCAGCGCGGACTTCCGTCCGTCGCTCTCGAGGAACACTCCGATAACTGACGTGTTTTCAACAAACGTGCTCCGAGAGTCCATTAGTCCGCAGCTTCGAGCGGGACGAGTAGAAAGCCGTAGCCGCGGGCCCGTGCTCGTAGTTGGGCCTCGGCGCGTTGGCGGTGGCGCTCCCGCTCGCGCGCGAAGACTCCCTTGTCGTAAGCCTCGCCGGTCGTCACCAAGTGATAGATGATGCGTGCCAACTTGTGCGCCGTCGATGTGATCGCCCCGCCGGCCCCAGCCGCGCTCGCATCCGCCGGTGATGGCCCCCTAAATAGGATTGGTCGCTGTGTAACGATTGCGCCGCAACGCGATCGCCAGCCGGTTCTTCACCTTGGCGCGTCCCGCGCCGGATCACCTTGTCCCCCGTCACGTCGTTGTGCGGACCTAGCGCTGACCTAGCGCCGCCCAGGAACTGAGTGCCGCGGCGGTGGCAAACTTCGTGAAGTCCGTCTCACTTCCGCCACCACCGCCTGCGTCGTCAGCGCCTCGATACCGGGTATCGCTGTCAGGTCCGTCCCCAGCACGCGATAGCAATGTGTGCGCAGGTCAAAATGCGCCCCCTTGCCACGCCGTTTTCACTGCCCGTCCTCGCCGGCTAGGGTAGCGCAACGCTCACCCCCCCCCCCCCCCCCGGGCCCCGGTCGCCAGACTGGATCAGTCGCTCTGTTGGGGCGCGATCGGCACGCTTATGTGCTTTGGGATTGCCGCCGACACGGTGTTCCGCCTGCGGCCCGACAGCTTTACACTGTTACGTTATGTCCACCCCGCCGAAGAAGACCGCCCAGCTGCCCGCCCCTGCCGACACGCACCGGTTCCGCTACTACGACTTGCTGGTGCACGTGTTTGTCGTCGTGTTGCTGGTGTCGAACCTGGTGGCGCAGAAGATCTGCGCGATCGGGCCGTTCGAGATCGGCGGCTGGACGCTGGGGCCGTTCTATGTGAGCGCGGCGCAGGCGCTGTTCCCGATCACTTACATCTTCGGGGACATCTTCGTTGAGGTCTACGGCTACAGCGCCTCGCGGCGCGCGATTTGGATCGGCTTCTTCTCGGCGGCCTTACTGGCTGTGATGGCGCTCTTCACCACCGCGCTGCCGCCGGCCGCGCAATGGGACAACCAGGAAGCGTTCGAGGCGGTCTTCGGCTTCGTGCCCCGTGTGCTGGCCGCGAGCTTGATCGCCTACTGGTGCGGCGAGTTCGCCAACGCTGTCGTGATGTCGAAGATGAAGATCTGGACCCAAGGCAAACAGCTCTGGACACGCACCATCGGCTCCACCGCGGTCGGACAGTTCGTCGATACGATTATCGTCATGTCGATCGTCTTCTTCGGCCACGACCTCATGACGATCCTCAACCTGATCTTCACCGGCTACATCGCCAAGGTGACCTACGAGGCCGCGGCCACCCCGCTTACCTATCTGGTTGTCAACACGCTCAAGCGCGTCGAGGGCGTCGACGTCTATGACGAAGGTGTGGACTTCAATCCGTTTCACACCACGCCGGACGGGAAGTTACCGAGCGCCTCCGGTGAGGGCTCGCCGTAAACCCAGTTTCTGTCCGTCGGCCGCGAGCGCCGCTTTGCGCCGCTGCCGCCGCTGCCCGTAGAATGATGGCAGGAGAACAACCCGATGGCTGACAGAATGGTCCACTGCACGAAGCTCGGCAAGGAGTTGCCCGGATTGGGCGAGGCTCCTTTTGACGGCGAGCTGGGTCAACGCATCTACGACAACGTGTCGAAAGACGCCTGGGCCATGTGGGCCGAGCACCTCAAGATGATCATCAACGAGTACCGGCTCAACCCCGCCACGCGCGAAGCGCAGGAATTGATCATCAAGCAGATGGAAGACTTCTTCTTCGGCTCCGGAGGCCAGGCGCCACCGGAGTACGAGGCGCCAAAGCAGTAATCGTGATTCGTGAACCGTGATTGGTCGAACGTCGTCGGGGACGCAGGCGGGCACGGCATGCCGTGCCCCTACATTCTGACCAGAGGCGTTCTCGGTTTCCCCACAGGCTGCGAGGCTACGCCGACAGGACTTGGTAGGTAACGAACGCGGCTGTGTAGGCAACAGCCGTCATGTAAGCGAACTGGATCAGCGCCCACTTCCAGCCGCCGGTCTCGCGGCGCACGATGGCGACAGTTGACATGCACTGCATCGCAAAGGCGAAGAAAACCAACAGGGCAGCCGCACCCGCCAATGTCAGGTCCGCTTGCAGCGCGCCTTGTAGCCCGATGGACCCCTCATCGGCCTCCATGCCGTAGATCGTGCCAAGCGTACCGACGATCACCTCGCGGGCGGCGAGGGAAGTGATCAGCCCGATCCCGATCTTCCAGTTGAAGCCGAGCGGCTCGATGAGAGGCTCGATCGTGCGCCCAATCGTGCCCGCGATGCTGTCGGCAATCTCGGGCGGTTCGCCGTCTTGCAGCGGTACGCTCGCCAGGCACCATAGGATGATGGTCGTGGCCAGAATCACGGTCCCGGCGCGGCGCAGAAAGATCTTTGCACGATCGTACAGCCGCAACCCCAGAGAGCGAAGCGTGGGCATGCGATAGGGCGGCATCTCAAGCATGAACGGTGCACCGTGGCTGCGCAGAACCGACGACTTCAGCATCCAGGCCGTCAGTACGGCGGCGGCGAAGCCAAGGGCGTAGAGCCCCAGCATGGTCGCGGCCTGCGTCCCGAGGAACCAGCCGAGGATGGGCTGGTCGGAGATGAAGGCGGCGATCAACAGGGTATAGACCGGCAGCCGCGCCGAGCACGTCATAAAGGGCGCGATGAGAATGGTCGCCATGCGGTCGCGCTTGTTCTCGATGGTGCGGGTCGACATGATCGCGGGCACGGCGCAGGCGTAGGCCGAGAGCAGCGGAATGAACGACTTGCCCTGCAAGCCCACCTTGGCCATCGTGCGGTCGGCGATCAGCGCGGCGCGCGCCATGTAGCCGGAGTCTTCGAGCACCCCGATGAAGAGGAACAACAGCAGGATCTGCGGCAGGAACACGACCACCGACCCGACGCCGCCCCAAACTCCCTCCAAGAGCAACGACCGGAACCACGACTCGGGCATTGCCGCCATCAGCCATCCTCCGGAGGTGGCGATGAGTGTTTCGACGCCGTCCATCAACGGCTCGGCGACGCTGAAGATCGTCTGGAACACCGCGACGACCACGAGGCAGAACACCAGCGGCCCCACAAACGGATGCAGGAAAACGCCGTCGAGCCTGCGCGTCCAATGCGAAGGCGCGGGGGCGCGGTAGGACGCCTTGTCGCCAATGTACCTCGACCATTCGCGGCACTGTGGAACGTTGGAGATGATCGGCAACTGGACCGGCTTCGGTACGGCAAAGGTTCCTTCGAGAAACTCGACCACCGCGGCCATGCCCTCGCCGGTCTTGGCGCTGATGAGCGCGACCGGCGCGCCCACTTCTTCGGCCAGCACTTCCGGTTCGAGACGGCCCCCGCGGCTCTTGAGGTCGTCGGCCATATTGAGCACGACGAGCGTCGGAATACCGAGGCTGAGAATCGGCGCGGCGAGCGTGAGGTGACGCCCGAGGTTGGTGGAGTCGAGGATGAGGACGACGGCGTCGGGTACGGCAAGGTCACCGCGCTCGCCACGAAGCACGTCGTGCGTGATCTGCTCGTCCTCAGAACGCGGATGCAGGCTGTAGACGCCCGGCAGATCGACCAGCACCACCTGTTGGCCACCGGAAAGGCGCGCCTGGCCGGTACGCTTTTCGACCGTCACACCGGGGTAGTTCGCCACTTTTTGGCGCAGGCCCGTGAGGCGGTTGAACAGCGTGGACTTGCCGGCATTGGGCGGGCCGACGATCGCCACTACGCGCGGATGGCCAGGCTTTCGAGATTGCGTCTCGTCCGGGGCCGTCGGGGTCAGCGTCAACCCGGGTGCGGCGCTCATGCTTCGTCCTGAAGAGAGGTTTGCGCAGAGCGGACCGTCATGCGCGAAGCGGTCTCTCGCCGCAGGGCCACTTCCGAACCGTCGACGCGATAGACGCGGGGATCTCCGAACGGCGAGCGGCGCGCCATTGTGATCAGGCTGCCGGGTAGAAAGCCGAGTTCCATGAGACGCCGGGCATCGGCCTCGGGCAGATCGATGTGGTCGAGGTAGGCTTCCTCGCCTTGCCTCAGCTCGGCGAGGGTGGCTGTACCGGCATGCATAAGCAGGTGGTTGCGCGGAGCTAGCTTTTGACAACCAGTTGCAACTGTACATTCAGTATGGGATGACGGCGCGAGTGAAGTCAAGGGATCAAGAGCCTGCAAATGAAGCTCGTTGGACCACCAGCAAGAGCACCGCCGCCCCGGGGCCCTGAAGGTGTTGGCTGCAAGCCGGTTGCATAAAGGTGGACCTTCCCGTAGGGTAATCGCCGGGACGGTTGGCCGAGCCCTAGATTCTCAAGCTCTCGCCGAGGCGGGGAGTCGAGCGGGGCACTGGCCCCGATAGTGCGGACAGCGGAGGCAGTGGGGCCCGACCGCGATCGGGAATTGAACGGATGATTGCGCGTTGAAAAGCCGCTCGACGGTTTTCTGAGCTTCGCCGAGGGCCGTGTCGCTGAGCTCTACATCAACGGCAGCGTTGGGTCTGAGGAAATACAAGACGCCGCGCGAAGGGAGCAGGCCTTCCGCCTGCCGCAAGGCTAGCGCGTAGAGGTGGATCTGCAGCGCATAATCCCTCGCGCGTTCGATCGCTTCGGTCTCGTTTACCTCGTCGGTCTTGTAGTCCACCAGGATGTGCCCTTCCGCGTCCTCGAACCAAAGGTCAATCTGACCCCGCAAGAGGTGTTCGCCGACCGGGAACAGAACGCCGTGTTCCCGAAGTACGCGATGTGCCCGCGCCGCACGCTGCGCCAAGTCACTGTTGAGGAACACATCCGCCAGCCGCTGCGCCTCACCATCAGCCTCGCCGTCCGGCGTATTGCCCGCCAGAATCTCGTGGACGCGCCGGCCTAGCGTGGTCGCATCCGTTTCATCGGACTCTTGAAGACCAGCGTCGTCTTCGACACTGATGAAACCGCCGCGGGGGCTTGCATGGGCCTCGAAACCCAAGTAGCGTGACAAGTAATACCGCCGCGGGCACTCATTGAACATCGCCACCGACGTAACGGCCGCCGCCGCATCGGACTGATCGGCCTCCGCGGCTGGATCGACCCATACAACTTCGGACGCTTTGCCGGGCCGGAACATCTCTTTCTGCAGCGTGGGTGTTTGGTCGGTGACGTGACAGCGGAACGCGAAGCCGTGCTTCTCGTGGACGGTGGGTTTGCTTTCAACTTTCTTGAAGTCGACGCCGAGCTTTTCTTTCAAGTGCTTAGCCCAGCCCCGGGCTTGCACCGTCGGGCCGAACGAAGCGCTTAGGATCAAGTGCTCCTCGGCCCTCGTCATGGCGACGTAAAGCAGGCGATCGGTCTCTTCCTTGTCGCGCTCTTTCATGCGCTCGCGGATCGCTTCGTGGATGGAGTCGCCCTTGGCCTCTCCGGTAGCCGCGTCCTCGACCCAGCGAACGCCGAGGCCGCGCTCGGGATCGTACAGGGCCGCGTTCGTGTCGCCGCGCGCCGCGCGATGGACGCCCGGGATGATGACGACGGGGAACTCCAGCCCTTTTGCACCGTGCACCGTCAACACCCTGACGGCATCGACGTCTTCGTCGCCGGAGTCGGCTTCGGGCTCGTCCACCACGGAGAACTTCAGTTCCTCGAGCCGGTCGACGACCTCATGGAGCCACAGCCGGCGGTTCTCCTGCAGTTGCCGAATGAGCCGCAGCAGCTTACGGATGTTGGCAACCTTGATGTCGCCGCCATCGGCCGCGAAGGCTTGCGACTCGTAACCGGTTTCGGCCAGCAGGCGTGAGAGAAGCACCTCGACGGGCGTTTCGTCACGAAGTTGGCGAAAGCGATCGAGGCGCGCCTGAAACTCGGCGAGCCGCTCGGCGTCCTTCGGTTGCGTCAGGTTGTCTGCACCGAATTCCTTCGAGTCGAGCACGCTGCCAAGGTTCTTGTTGAACTCGCCCGCGAGCTTGATCTCGAGCAGTGCGTTGTCGCTGAGGCCGGCGAGCGGTGAGCAGAGCACGGCCGCCAGTGAGATTTCGTCACGCGGGTTTCGCAGGACTCGCAGAAAGCTCACCAGGTCGCGGACCTCTTCCGCCTCGAAGAATCCGCGTCCGGCGGAAACCTGATACGGAATGCCGGCTGCCTGCAGGCCCTTGGTGATGTCGGCCAGCACGGCCCGCGTACGTCCCAGAACGGCGAAGTCCTTCCACTCGGCGGACCGCTTCTTTTCCCCAACCAACAAGCTGCCGCGCAGATCGATGATGCGCGCCGCTAGGTGTTGCGCCTCGGTCTCGCGGGCCTCGTCGGTATCGCGTGCGCGGGCGATCAGCACCTCCACGCTGGAGCCACGCTTGCGGGGGAGGTCGCGAGCCGCGACGAGCTTTCTCGGCTCAACACCGCCCGACGGACGGTCGAATACGGTCTCGACAGCGCGCAGAATGTCGTCGCGGCTGCGGAAGTTCTCAAGCAACTCGACCACTTGGCCGCCGCCCTCGCGGATCCGGTCGCGGTAGTCATGAAACACGCGTGGCTCGGCGTGTCGGAAACCGTAGATCGACTGGTTCAGATCGCCGACAGCAAAGAGAGTCGAGTCGCGCGTACGCTCGCGAAGCAAGCTGACCAGGTCGGCCTGCAAGCGGTTGGTGTCTTGGTACTCGTCGACCAGGATGGCGCGATAGGGAAGGTTGATCGAGGAGGAGTCGGACAAGAGCCGGACCGCCTCGATTTCGAGGTCGGCGAAGTCGAGCCATCCGGATCGGCGTTTCGATGCGAGGTAGTGGTCGTCGACTTGGCGCAACGTTTCCACAAGCCAACGCCGTGAGTCCTGGAACGCCGGTTCGGCTAGCGGCGCATCCGTGATCTCCCGGCCGGAGGCGCGCAATGTTTGATAGACCTCGAAAATCTCGCCGTGAACGTTCGATAGTTCGTTGCGCTCGGCGTGCGCGCCCGAACCATAGAAAGCCTGCAGAAAAGCGAGCGTGCGCTCTTTGTGTTGCGCGTGGCGCTCGTCGAGCACGTCCGCGATCGAACGGCGCAGCAGTACCTCGGCTTCCCAGGCGTCGATAACTTCAAAGCCTGGATCGAGACCCGCTTCCAAGGCGTGCTCGCGCAGCAGGCGGGCGCAGAAAGCGTCAATGGTGGAGATCTGCGCGGTTTGAAACGCGTCCCGGTGGGCGGTGTCACTCTGCTCCACTAGGCGCACCAGCATGTTCGCGGCGGCCTTCTCGGTGAAGGTGATGGCGAGAATCTCGTCGGGCCGGAAGCCCTTCTCCGCGACCAGCCAGCGAAAGCGCTCCACCAGCACGGTGGTCTTGCCCGAACCCGGACCGGCCACGACGCAAACGTCACCGGCGCCCCAGCTTTCCACGGCCTGACGTTGCCTGTCGGTCAGTTTCATACGCGGACGCTCACAACCGCACCCGGCAGATGTCGCGGTAGTCGCAAAAGTTGCGGCAAAAGCCGCGATCGACAGGATCGACCTTGATCTTGCCGCCGCGGATCTCTCTGATCTTCGCCGCGGTCAGCGCGCGCGCTTCCTCTAGCATCCTCTGCAAGTCCATCTCCGAGACGCGCTTCTCCTTGTCGCGCACGACGCCGGCGGGCAACAGGCCATCGACCAGCCAGCCTTGCCGAGTCGTACTCTTGCGCAAGCCCCAGTAGCGCATGCCGGCCGGACGCACACCTTTCTCTTGCTGCAACCCCGACAGGTACAGCGCCGCCTGGACTTTGCGGCCCTTGCCGTGTCCATCGATGGCCTTCTTGATGTTGACGTCGGTGGAGTATTTGTAGTCGACGATGACGCCGAGGTCTTGCTCAAAGATCTCGAAGCGGTCGATGCGCGCGTTGATTTGGATGGGGTCGCCCCCGGGATCGTCGACGGCGTATTCGAGCTTGACCTCGGCCCCTTGCTCGCTACACGGCGTTGGGCCGTGGCGGCGTTCCTCGTCGGCGAAGCGCTCGAGGTCCGTTCTCATGTTGTTATAGATGACGGCGGTGCGGAAGTTGCGCTTGATCGATTGGCGGCGGCAGGTCTCATCGAAGACCTCGTCGAGAATCGGCGCGATCGGCTGCTCCGGGTCAGCAATCCATCGGCTTAGAACGCTATGGACCATCGTCCCCATGAGCAGGTTGTCGATGCGCCGCTCGGGGAAGGCGGGGCGCCCTCGAAGATGGAGGGTAGACCGCGCGAAAAACTGGTAGGGGCACTGCAAGTATGTCTCGACACCGCTCGGACTGAAGTGGTCGTGACGCAACTTGATAGCCTGCTCTAGTCGCGAGGAGGTCAGGTGCTCCGCATGAGCCACGATGGGCGTGTCGACGCCTTCCTTCAGGCGCACCGGTTCGGCGACGTGGTCCTCTTGCCTGGGCCTCTCGAGCAGGAACGAACGCACTAGAGGCTTGCCTCCCTCCTCGGCCTCCGCATAGGTGAGAGTCAGCTCCGATGTCGCCCGGGTTGTCGCCACGCGAAAGAGGAAGTGCTCTTCGTCCTCACGCTCCTTCACCGTGCGCAGGCGAATGCCACGCTCCGCGGCGCGGAGCCGGTCGCGATCAGGGAAGAGCAAGTCCTGCGCATGGTGACGCGGGAAGCCCTTCTCGACCAGGCCGCACACGAAGACGATAGGCAACTCCCACTGGCGCGCCTCGTACACCGAGAGCACATGGACGACGTTGCGCCTTTGATCGTGTGTATGAAGCGACGTGTTCGAAAGGACGATTTCCAGCGCCTGGAGATACTGCTCCAGCTTGACTTCCGTCTTGCCGGAGTCTCCCTTTTCTGAACTGAGTAGGTCGGCCGCTTGGTCCGTCGCGGTATCGAACGCCTCGATCGCTCGCGCGAGAGAGCGCAACTCGAGAACTCGATGCATCGCGACGCCATCGGGCACATCGGGCAGTCGCAGCGCCTTGGCGCGCAGGTCGCGAATCCGCTCGGCCCACGCGGACGCCTGGTGCTTCTCGCCCGCCCAGCTCTTGGTAGGCCCGAGGCTGCTGAGAAACGACCGCACCTTGGAGGACGACTCGGCGTAACGGAGAAGGAAGTCCAAGCCCGTCCCGGGAAGTTTCTCGCGCAGCAGGAAGTCGTAGGCATCCATCTGCCGCGACTGGCCGACGGAACTCCAGGAGAGATTCAGCAGTTCGAGTGTCGTCTCGCCGGGGAACCCTTCGACCAGCACGCGGAGAAGGTGCCGCAAGTAGTCCACCGCGCTGTGCTGGGCGAGCGGCGCGGGAAAGCGCATGCGGTAGGGGATACGAAAGCGGTCAAACACGACGCGCACGATCGGCGCGTAGACCTCGGGCGAGCGCAGGATGAGCCCGTGCTCGTGGAAGGGCCGTTTGTCGGCAAGAATGCGGCGGGCGATGTCTTCGATCTCGTGCTCCGGCGTCTTGGCGCGGACGATCGTTGCCGCGGGCTTCGCGCGATGGACTTCAGCGAGAACCTCCCGCGGCAGATCGGGAAACGGGTTCTCGATTTGCTCGGGAAGCGTAACGACGAAGCTCTCTGAGGTTTCGGCGAGTGCCTCCACCAGCTCGCGTTCGGCGGAGGAGAAATTCACAAAGCCATCGAGGGAGACGTCACGGACTTCACCCAAACCGTCCTGGCGCACGGCAATGGCCGCTTGGCGCAGGCTCTCTCCTAAGGGTAAGTAGCCGCTGCTGTCGAGAAGCGTTTCGTACTCGGCGAATACGGCTGCGAAGGCCTTTTGGTAGCGGTCGCGGGCGAGGGCTTGCGCGTCCGACGCGCCGCCACCCGTCGCCCAGAACTCGCGGACGGCGTTGGCCAAGCCGGCGCGTAGTCCTCGGGAGGACGAGAGTTCACGAAACGCTTCGCAGTCAGCCCGCGCGACGGCTTGGTCGAGCAGCCACGATTCGGCGGCGGAACCCGGTTCGCGCACCGTGGGTGCAAGGTCGCGGACGAATTCGGCCAGCGTGGAGATCAGTCCGCCCGGCACGACCAAACCACGCCGCGTGAGGGTGTATTGAAGGTGCTCCGCCATGCTGGCGGTCGGCACGATCAACTTGACGCTTGCAGCACGGCCTGCTCTGACCGCGGAGGCGAGCTTATCGAGAACACGATGGGTTTTTCCGCTCCCAGCCGGCCCGATGAGTAGCGCTTTTTCGCCCAGATCGAGGATTGTAGCAGGCCGGGCGTACGGTAGAATAAAACCGATGGATGTCGAGAAAACGGTGCAGTTTCTGCTGGAGCAGCAGGCAGCGTGAGCAGCACGAATGGGCGAGATCGACGAGCGGCTGAGCAGAGTGAGCAAACGGCTGGACGGCGTGAGCGAGCGGCTGGACAGAGTGGGCGAGCAGTTGGAGCAACTCGGAGGCGTTGTGAAGGAACTCGCCGTCAACCAAGTTGCACTCGGTAAAGCACAGGTCCGTCAAGACCAGGCGCAGGCACAGCTTCAGAAAACCGTGGACAGCGTCCTAGCCAGGATGGACCGCTGGTTAGACTCCCGCAGCCAGTCGAACGGCCAGCCCGGGCCCTCCTAGGTTCCTCGCCGCCCGTCCTCGCTTCCTCAAACCGTCTACCTCCCCGACCCAACGTTTCGTGCTATACCGTTAGCTCGCCGCTTCTGCTGGAGGCTTCTCGTGAGCAAACGCTTCGCTGCAACCCTCGTACTCTTGCTACTCGCCGCACCCCTGCCGGCCGAAACCATCCGCACCATCGCCGGCACCGGCACCGCCGGCCATTCCGGTGATGGCGGGCCCGGGGTTCGCGCGCAAGTCGCCAACCCCTACGGCGTCCAGATCGGACCCGACGGCGCCCTCTACATCTGCGACATCGACAACCATCGCGTCCGCCGCCTCGACCTCAAAAGCGGCGAGATCTCGACCGTCGCCGGCAATGGCCAGGAAGGCTACTCCGGTGACGGCGGCCAAGCGCTCGAAGCGTCGCTGAATCAGCCCTATGAAGTGCGCTTCGACAAAGCCGGCAACATGTTCTTTGTCGAAATGCCCAACCACCTAGTCCGGCGTGTCGATGCCAAGACCAAGATCATCTCTACGGTGGCCGGCACGGGCGAGGAAGGCTTCTCCGGTGATGGCGGCGCCGCTACCGAGGCAAAGCTCAGCCGTCCGCACAGCATCGAGCTTGACGGCAACGGTTCCCTCTATATCGCCGACATCGGCAATCACCGCGTCCGCCGCGTCGATCTCGAAAGCGGCATCATCGACACCTTCGGCGGAACCGGCGAGCAAGCGCCAACGCCCTCGGGAACCAAGCTAGCGGGCACTCCCTTGAACGGTCCGCGCACCATCGCCTTCGACAAGGACGGCGACATGTTCCTCGCCCTGCGCGAAGGCAACGCCGTCTATCGCATCGACATGAAGGCCGGGACGATCCACCACATCGCGGGCACGGGTCAGAAGGGCTATAGCGGCGACGGCGGGCGCGCCGATCTGGCCCGGCTCTCGGGGCCCAAGGGCATCGCGGTCGGTCCCAAGGGCGGCGTCTATATCGCGGACACCGAAAGCCACACCATCCGGCGCATCGACCGGAACACCGGCATCATCCGAACCGTCGTTGGCGACGGCAAGGTGCACGACGGGCCCGACGGCGATCCACTGCAATGCGGTTTGTCCCGGCCCCACGGCGTGTTTGTCGATGTCGACGGCGTCGTGTATATCGGCGACAGCGAGAACCACCGGGTGCGGGTGTTGAAGTAAGGGTTGGAGCAGGTCCTTACATAAGACCTTAAGCCGCAAATTCAATCCAACCACGATCAAGTTGACCCTCTTGCGCGTCAGAGGGCGTGGTTTAAGTCACGAATGCGCGAAACAGTACTCTGCAATGTACGATGAAGTTTCTCCCATCCCTCCCTACTCTGTAGTTCAGGTGTAGCCCAAGAGATGTCGAGAATCAGCTCAGCGAGTATCCCAAGGGCTGCCTGGACCTCATCATTTATCTCCGACTTCTTACCCATGCTAGTCCTCCGTCTACGCCTGTTCTATTTCCTTTGGGCAGTGAGCGTAGCAGCTCAATGCGTCGCGCCGTCAAGAGAACCGAGCCGGGCTGGCCGCCTCGATCGGTAGCTCCGTCTTCCCCTCGGTCATCAGGTCCGCGAGAATTTTCCCGGTCACCGGGCTCATCATAATGCCCTTCCTGAAATGCCCCGCGGCTACGTAGACTCGCTCGTGCCTTGGGACTTGTCCGATCACCGGCCGTAGGTCCGCGCAGTGTGGGCGGAACCCCGACCAGGCGCACTTGGTCGGCAACGCGGCCACGGCGGGAATTCTCTCGTTTATCGCCTGACGGATCTGCCGCGTGGTGTCAGGATTCACTCCGGCCTCGAACCCGACGTCATCCAGCGACCCACCCCCGGCGACAAACCCCGACGCAAGCTGCCAGTAGTAAAAAGTACTGGTCGTGAGGGTGTGGTGCAGCGTCTTCGGAAGCGGCCCCAGGGCAAGCAGCGTGCCGCGAATCGGCCGGATCGGCGGCTGCCAACCGAGCGCTTTGGTGACCAGCGGCGTCCATGCTCCAGTGGCGACAACAACGGAATCCGATTGAATGGACCCGCGATCGGTAACCACCTTGGGCTGCAGTTCCTTGACCGCGACGCCAAGACAAACCCGCACCCCTTGCGACTTCAGGTGCTTCAGTAAAGCCGCCGCCAGCTTAGCCGGATGGAGATGGCCCTCGTCGGCGTAGTAGATCGCGGCAGCCGGCGTGACGCCCAGGCCAGGCTCGAGCGCCCGCGCCGATTTGCCGCTCATGCTTTCGGCGCGAAATCCCGCCGCCCGCACCAGCCCGGCGCGCCTTTCGCTCTCGGACGCCGCGTCGTCGCCCTCCAGCAGCTCCAGCATTCCCGGCCGCTCCATGTCGAACGAGAACTCTTGCGCCAATGCATCGTACAGCCGGCTGCTCGTGACGGCCAGGGGCGAAAGAGGACCAAGCTCGGCGCTCTGCTGCCCGAACCACAGGCCGCCGGCGTTCGCGCCGCTCGCTTCACCGAGGACCGTGCCGCGGTCGAGGATGCAGATGTTCTTCCGTCCGGCACGCGCGAGATAGTAGGCCGTCGCGAGGCCGATCATGCCGGCGCCTACGATCACCACGTCGGCGGAATCGGGCAGCGGCTGCGACTCATTCAAGACGCGCTGCTGGTCAAGGTCCAGCGTTTGGAACCAAATGGATTGTTGCATGGACGATGAGCACGGCTGGACTACCCATCCTATCAGTGAGGCTCTTGCTGCCAGCGGTTCCGCATCCACATTTCTTGAGGGTCGGAAACATTTGATTTAGCAAGTGTTTTCGCTCGTCCTCCAGGTCCGAGCAGATTCGCATTCCCCCGGCGGACTTGACCCATGTGTTATTCTGATATATATTAATTATACCAGTCATGAAGGCGGCCCCCACTCGCTCTCATCTCTCGGATGCCGAACGTAGGCTCCGCTCCCGCATCGCGCAGCTCGTCCATGGCCGCTGGTTGCTGCACGGCACGCTGGCGCCCCGCCAACGCACCTGCGGCAAGCCCACCTGTCGCTGTGCTCGCGGTCAGCTTCACGCCTCGTTGTATTTGGTGCGGAATCGCCAAGGGCAACTGCAGCAGCTGTTTGTGCCCCGCCACTGGGAGGCCCGCGTCCGCCAGGCCGTGGCCGCCTACCAGCAACTCCAACGGCTCCTCGACGAGGTCTCCGAGCGTGAATGGAAACGGCTCCGAAGCCGCCGGGAGGAATGACGTTCTTCGACGCCTGCTGCACTACGCCGAGAAGGTCTACGGTCTGCGGGACTCGCTGCTGGCCGCCGTCGGCGACACCAGGCCGCGGCCGCGCATCCCGACGCGGGTGGTGCTGCAGTCGGTGCTGGTGCTGTTCTGGACACGGCTGGGCAGCCTCAACGCGTTAGAGACGCTAGCGCCCGCACCGTTTTGGAAACAGTGGTTGGGCCGCGAGATGCCCAGCGCCGACACCCTCGGGCGCGTCTACAGCCGGCTCGATGCCGCCGCGGTGCGGGCAGCGATTCATCACGTCTACGAACGGCTCAAGCGCAACAAGGCCCTGCCCGGGATCGGCGGGCTGGGCGTGGCCGTGCTCGACGGCCATGAGTCTCACGCCAGCTACCGCCGTTGCTGTCGAGGATGCTTGAAGCGCACCGTGCAGCGCCGCGATGGCCAGCAGATGCAATACTACCATCGCCAAGTCACACTGCTGTTGCTCTCCGATGCGCCTCCCGGCTCCGAACCGCTGCGACTGTTGCTCGACGCCGAGCCGCAACGGCCCGGCGAGGACGAGATGGCCGCGGCGCACCGTTTGCTGGCGCGAGTTCTCGAGACCTATCCGCGAGCCTTTGACGTCGTGTTGGCCGATGCTCTCTACGCCACCGCCCCGTTTATCAACTTCTTATTGGGGCATGGCAAAGACGCCGTGATCGTGCTCAAGGACGAGCGCCGCAACCTCTATCAAGACGTCCAAGGGCTGTGGCCGACCACGGCGCCCCAACGCGGCGACTATCAAGGTCGCGATTGCCAGTGGTGGGATCACGAGGACCTGGTGTCGTGGCCGCAGGTGCAGCAGCCGCTGCGGGTGGTTCGTTCCGTCGAGAGCTGGCAGCAGTATTCGCAACTCGACTCCCAACCGCATCCGCATCACAGCGAGTGGGTGTGGGTGACGACCCTTTCCTCACTGCAGGTTCGGACCGCGCGGGTGGTAAGGTTGGGCCATCAACGCTGGGACATCGAGAATCAGGGTTTCAACGAGTTAGTCAACGGCTGGCACGCCGACCACGTATATAAGCACGACCCCGCGGCGATCGAGAACTTTCTGTTGACGGTGTTTCTGGCTTTTAATCTCTTCCACGTTTTTGTTGCGCGCAATCTCAAGGCATCGCTGCGGCGCAGCAAGCCGCGAGTCTTTTGGGCGCGCGCGATGGCGGCTGATCTGTATCAGGCGGCGGCTTGCCCGTACGGCTCGGGGCCCTCGCCATAGCGAGCGGGTGGTTTTCTTTCTCCCTGCCATCCTGCGCTGCCACCACGCCGCCGAGCGGCAGCCGAGCGTAGCGGTGTCTTCCGCGGCCGACTTCGGGCCCCGCCGAGGCCCTCGTCCGGCTGCGAATCTGCTCGCCCCGCTCGCCCCGCACCTAACTCGCTCGTTCCCCAATCACTTCCCGGCTCTCGCCCGACCGCGTTGCGGAATCGCTGTCTTGCTGCCCGATACTTCGTTGAACCCGCAAGCCCCTGCTAGAATGGTCGCAAGCGCGCAGCTAAACAGCCGCGGCGTCAACGCAACTGGTAGGAGTCAGACCATGTCAAACAGCAACCGGCGTTCCTTTTTGAAGACGGCCGCGGGAACCGCGGCGCTGGCCGCCCCGGCGTTTCGAGCCTCCGCCGCGAGTCCCAACGAAACCTTTCGCGTGGCATGCATGGGTGTTCGCGGGCGCGGTCGTGGGCTGCTCTATGGCTTCGCTGCGCTTCCCGAGGCCGAGGTCACCACCGTCTGTGACGTCGACACACGCCTGTTCGACGAGCGGGTCAAGAAGGTCGAGGAACTCCAAGGCAAACGGCCCAAAACGGAAACCGACTTTCGCCGCCTGCTCGACGACAAGTCGATCGACGCGATCGTGATGGGTACGCCGACGCACTGGCACGCCATCCCGACGATCCTCGCCTGCCAGGCCGGCAAGCACGTCTATGTCGAGAAGCCGGCGTCGCACAACATGCGCGAAGGGCAGGCCATGCTGGCGGCCGCGCGCAAGTACAATCGCGTCGTCCAGGTCGGCATCCAATCGCGCAGCGGCCACAATTACGAGGAGGCGTGCGACTACCTTCGAACCGGCGTGCTCGGCAAGGTCATGTTCGCCAAGGGTTGGGAGAGCGCACACCAGCGCGGCATCGGCCATCCGCCTGACGAGGCGACGCCGACCGGCGTTGATTACGACATGTGGCTCGGACCGGCACCTAAGCGGCAGTTCAACCCGATGCGTTTTCACAGCAATTGGCGTTGGTATTTCGACTACGGGTGCGGCGACCTCGGCAACGACGGCGTCCACCGCGTCGACTATGCCCGACGCGGGCTGGCGGCAGGTTTCGAGGGGCAGGGCAAGACGCTGCCCGATTGGCCGACGGCGGTCTCGACAAGCGGCGGCAAGTATTTCTTCGACGACGCCCAGGAGTGGCCCGACACGCTGTTCGTCAACTGGGACTACCCCGGCGCGACGCTGAGTTATGAGATGCGCTTGTGGTCGCGGGCACCGCTCGAAGGCTTCGCCGAGGGAGCGGCCGTCTATGGCGAGAACGGCTACGTCATCATCGGCAACGGCGCGTGGCGGGCCCACGGGCCGAAGGGCGAGTTGATCACCGGCGGTTCGAGCAAGAAGGCCGACGACGATGTTCGCCACAAGCGCGACTTCTTCAAGTGCATCCGCGACGGCGGCACGCCCGCTTGCGACATCCAGATTGGTCACGTGGCCTCGGGGCTGATTCACCTGGGCAACATCGCGTGGCGCACCGACAGCAAGCTGCACTTCGATCCCAAGACCGAGCGCTTCCTCGACAACGAGAAGGCCAACGACTTGCTGGGCCGTACCTATCGTGAGCCATGGGTGCTGCCGAAGGTCTGAAGCCTACCGCTCATTCCCAACAAACAACCGCTGTCGCGACTGAGCCGTGTCTATAGTGAACCTTGCGAGGCAGTCGCCACGTTGGACACCTGCGTCGGTTTGGACCCGAGCGCGCGAGGTGTTGCGCCAGGAGGGTCTCCGCAGCCTTTGGTTCAAAGTGCTGGGCGAGGTCTGCTACCGGCGATTGGCCATCATCGAGAAGATCTTCGATGGCGAAGCGCGGCCCGGGCCGCCGGTGGAGTGGGAGCTCTCGAAGTTGAGTATCTCTGAGCTGCCTGCCTATCACGCCTACCACCCCGGGGCAAACCTTGACGAACTGCGCGGCCGGCTGGAGCGGGGCGGTTGCTGTTTCGTCATGCGCCATGACGGCCGCATCATCCACACGTGCTGGATCGTGAAAGGAACCGAGCGGATCGAGTACCTGGACTGCGAGGTTCGCATCGGGCCGGATCTCGGCTACGCCTATGAAGCGTTTACCGTACCCGAATTCCGCGGGCGAGGCGTGGCTGCCGCCAGGACGCGGCTGATGGAGACCGATCTCGTGGCGGCCGGCTACCGGGGAATCGTCGCGACAGTCCACCTGGACAACCCGGCCGCTCTTCGCTTCAATTTCCGCGCCGGGTACCGCGTGATTGGCACCGTCGGCTTCTTCCGCCTAGGCCCGTGGAGACGATACTTCCTCCGTATCGACAAAACGTTGCGGCCCGCGGCGAACTCGGGATCGATCACGCTCATCCCACGCTGACTGGTCTCGCGACGAGACGCTCGTGTGGGGGCCCAACCTACTGACCCGCATTTTCAATTTGATGTATAAGCTTCAGACCATCCAGCGACCTTCAGCGTCTTTATTGATAGGGGCTAGAGCCCGATAAGGACGCCATGGAGGTCAACACCCGATGGGTGAAAAAGAAAACAAGCCGTTTCAGCTCACGTTCAATGGATTTCTCAAAGTCGATTTCCAAGGATCGCGAGTCACCTCGGATGGCGGTCTGATTCTCGTTCGCGAACTGGATGAACGACTCGGACTCGGGAAGCTGATCGACGAGCATCTCAGCGACTCGCGACAAGGCTTGAACAAGAAGTTCGCGCTGGCCGATCTGCTGCGGCAGTCGGTCTACAGCCGACTCGCTGGCTACGAGGACCTCAATGACGCCGTTCGAGTATCCGCCGATCCGACCTTTCGCTTGATCGGCTCGAAGAGGAACTGGGATCGCGGAGCAGCCTTGACCTCGACGCTGCATGGCTTCGAGACGGAGATGCTGGCGAGCGAAGAGAACTTGCTGGGGCTGATGGCAGTGAACCGGGAGCTGGTCGCGCAAGCCGAAGCTCCCGACGGTTCAGATCGCGTGGTGCTCGACATGGACTCCACGGAGAGCCCCGTCCACGGCCAACAGGAAGGCAGTGCCTACAACGGCCATTTTGAGTCCCTCTGCTATCACCCGCTGTTGCTGTTCAACCAGCACGGCGACTGCCTAGGCGCGAAGCTGCGTCCCGGCAACGTGCACAGCGCCGAGGACTGGGACGAGCTGCTACTGCCGGAGATCGAACGACAACAGGCGGAGGGCAAACAGGTGACGTTCCGCGCCGACGCCGCCTTCGCCAAGCCCGAGATCTACGAGGCGATGGAGGAGCGCGGCGTGGACTACGTGATTCGCATCCCGGCGAACAAGAGCCTGGAGCTGGAGATCGAGGACATCCTGTTTCGGCCACCGGGCAGGCCGAACGCCAAGCCCCTAGTGCGCTACAAGAGTTTTCGCTATCAGGCCGAGAGCTGGTCGAAGGCAAGGCGAGTTGTCGCCAAGGTCGAGCATCACCAGGGCGAACTATTCCCGCGCGTCGGATTTGTCGTGACGAGCATGAGCTTGCCGAGCCGCTCGGTCGTGCGGTTCTACAACAAGCGCGGCACGGCGGAGCAGTGGATCAAAGAAGGCAAACAGGCCACGCACTGGACCCGCTTGTCGTGTCACCGCTTCCGAGCCAACGAGGTACGGCTGCAACTCAGCGTGCTGGCCTACAACCTGGGCAACCTGTGGCGGCGGCTAGGGCTGCCGCAGCGAATCAAAAGCTGGTCGCTAACGAGTTTGCAACACAGGTTGATGAAGACCGGCGGTCGGCTGGTCAAGCATGCTCGCTACTACTGGTTGCTGCTGGCGGAGGGGCATCTGAACCGGCGGCTGTTCGGTGACATGCTGCATAGGATCTGGGCGCTGCCTGTGCCGGGTGGGTAGCGTTGCCCGGGCGAGGATCAACAGTTTTTGGCTCCAAAAAGGTTTCGCAGGGAGCAGTGTCGGCCGGAGCGCCGTTCAGTCCGCTCAATCAACGTCTGTGAGCGGACGGACGAGCCCTGGCGCCTACCGGCGGAGGTGATGTGCAGGGTTCAGCGCGAAAAGACGTGGTATTCGGCGCAGCGGGGGTGTATCCTGTGACCGTGCCAGGGCCAAAATGGAAATCCTGGTTGATCTTTCAAGGCTCCCTCGCCAAGTTGATTGAGGCCGAGAAATTGGAGCGTAATCCAGCTTCCGTCCGGGTAGATCAAGCGGTGAAAACCAATCCCTAGCCGCGCTTGATCCTGGTTTGTCACGGCCTGAGCCGTACCGATAATCCGCGTTCCTCGCGGGACAAGGATGCGTTGCCGATCCGCCGAGTAGAAGGGAATGGCAACCACGGCCAGCACCGGGCCGGGGAAGTCGCCGGTAAGCTGTGTTACCAGCGCCGCCTCCAAAAACGAGCCTTCATAGATACGCTCCCAACCCGGAGTGTCTTGCGGCACTTCGAGTCGCGCTGGAACAGAGTAATCTTGCGCCGTGGCGCTGGCCGCAGTCGCGGCGGGAACAGCCGGGGCCGCTTCCGGCGTGGTGGGCGTTCCGCGGAGTGCCGCGATAAACGCTTGATCCGCCACTGACTCTCTCGAATCATGCTGACAGTGCCCATGTTCACAGGTAGGGGCACGGCATGCCGTGCCCGTCTTCCAAGGTCACTGATTTTGCGAGCCTCAGAAGGAGTAGCGGGAACGGATTTACCTCCCACTCGCGTCCTGGGCTCGGTTTTCTCCGCGAGGGCGATCCTCTACCAAGAAATCGCGTGGCCGTCGCGGCGGGGGTCGGCGCCGCCGGCGAGAGCGCCCGTCTCGGGGTCGATGAACACTCCCTGCACGCCGCCCGCGTTACCCGGTGGAACCAAGTGATGGCCGAGGGCGCGCAACTCTTCATACACCGTGGCCGGAAAACCGTGTTCGAGGTAGGTCTTCGAGTCGGCCTTGGTGGGCGCGCGGCCGCCGGCGCGGTTGACCATCATGCGCGGTGACGCGATCGCTTGTTGGATGTCCATGCCGTAGGCCAGCATCTTGGTGATCACCTGGCCGACCGTTTGCGGGATCGTATAGCCGCCCGCCGCCCCAACTGCCATCAGGAGCTTGTCGCCCTTCATCACCAACGCCGGCGTCATCACTCCCTTGGCGTGCTGCCCGCCTTCGAGCAGGTTGACGTGGTCCGACGGGTCGAGGACGAAGCCGTAGCGGTGCCCGTTGTTGAGGAAGATGCCCGTGTCGCCGGCGATGACTCCGCTGCCGAAGCCGCTTACCAGTGACTGCGTGAAAGCGACGGCGTTGCCCCAGCGGTCGGCGGCAGCGAGGCTGGTGGTGCCAACCGTCGAGAGAGGCCGCCCGCGGAACGCCGCGACTTGCCTTGGATCGATCTTGGCGCGCTGCTTGGCGGCGTAGTCTTGCGAAATGAGCCGCTCGACGGGAATGTCCACGTCCTTGCCGGTGTTGTAGCGGTCGTCGTCGGCCAGAGCGAGCTTCATGCCTTCGAGCCAGTGGTGCGCGAAGTCCGTGCTGTAGAGTTCGAGCTTCGAGAGATCGAAACCCGCCATGATATTGAGGGCTTGGAGCATGGTCAGGCCACACGAGCCCGGCGGCATGACGTGGATCTGATGTCTCTGGAATGACGTGCTGATCGGCTCGCGCCAGCGGACGTCGAAGCTCTCCAAGTCGCCGGTCGTCAGAATACCGCCGTGTCGCTGGAAGAAATGGACAATCTCTTCGCCTAGTTCGCCCTTGTAGAGCAGGTCCGCGCCGTGCAGCTCCAGCCGCCGAAAGCTGCGCGCGAGGTCCTTTTGCTTGATGATCTCGCCCATGCGCGGCGGACGGCCGTTGGGTAGAAAGACGCGGGCCGAAGTCGGAAACTGCCCGAGCTTCTTGCCCATGCCGCGCAGTGACAGCTCGTCGTACTTTGAAATGACGAAGCCTCGCTCGGCCAACTCAATCGCGGGCTCGAACACATCACCGAGGCTTTTCGTTCCATAACGGTCGAGCGCCGCGGCCCATCCCTTGAGCGCTCCGGGGACGATCGGAGCCAGATAGCCGCGATCGCAGTCCGCTTCGGTGAACATATCGAGGCGGGCCGCCGACGGGCTGGTGCCCATCATGTCGAGCCCGACGACTTTCTTCTCGGCGGCGAGATAGATCAGCATGAACCCGCCGAAGCCGCCAATGCCCGACATGTAGGGCTCGGCAACGTTGAGCGCCGCCGCCGCGGCCACGATGGCGTCGATGGCGTTGCCGCCGTTCATCAGCATGCGCAGCCCGGCGAGCGAGCCGTGCTGGTCCGCCGTCGCGACGACGCCGTTGCGCCCCCACACGACTCGGTGCGCCGTCCCGCCAAGATGCGGTGCATCGAACTTGATCGTGTCACCGACTTGCTGGGCCTGGGCGACCGCGGCAGCACCAAGCCCGAGAGAAGACAAGAAGTTTCGTCTGGTCATGATGATCCTCGACTGACATGGGCTACTGATCGAGCCCCAGTGAATCATAGGGTAGCCGAGACTCGAATTCAAGCTGACGGATCGCCGCGAGCGGGGGGTAGCGTTACCGATACGATCCAAGGAACGTCTTGAGGTCGAGCCTGGTTTGGCTAAGGATGCTGTGTAATGTCCCCGGTGCCAGGGACTCGTGCTGCGGAACAGTAACCTTCCGATTCCCCCTGACTAAGAATCCGTCACAAAATAACCTTGTCAATCTAGGGTCTTGCGGGGAAGGAGCGTGTAGTTCCACTCCCCGTGAAACTTGTCTCGGCGCAGCTTGAGGGCCGCCATCTGCTGGTGGGTGATCTTGATGCCGGTCGGATAACTGCCCGTGTCGAGTTCGGCATGGACTTGCAATCCCGTTCGCGTCGTCGTCGCGGCGATCAGATTCACGATCACCTCATGGCTGATCAGCGGCTTGCCGCGCCAGTTCTGACTGATGTAGGAAAACAGCCGGTGCTCAATCTTGTTCCACTTGCTGGTGCCGGGCGGGAAGTGACACACCGCGATCCGCAGCCCGGTTTCGTCCGCCAGCTTCTGCAATTTCAGCTTCCACCGCCGCGGACGCGAGCCATTGCTGCCGCCCGCGTCGGCGGTGATCAGCAAGCGCTTCGCCTGCGGATAAGCGGCCTGCCCCATCGAGCGCCACCAGCGGTGGATCGTCTCGACCGCAAACGCCGCCGTGTCATGATCCACCCCGACGCTGACCCAACCCCGGTTGCGCGCCATGTCATAGACCCCGTAGGGCGTGGCCCGGCCCAGTTCGGGAATCGTAAAATCATGCACCCGCACCTTCTCCGGATCACCCTTCGGCCGTAGCTCCCGCCCGTTGTTTTTGAAGTCTCCCACCAGTTCCCGCTTCTTCGTGTCGACCGAGATGGCGGGCTGGCGGTGAGCCAAAAAACGCTTCACCTTGCGGTTAATCTGTTCAAACTGAGCGTTGCGGTCGGGATGCTTCGTTCCTTCTTTCGTCTTGCGGTTGGCTTGCAGGCGGTAACCCAGCTGGTGCAGCAGCTCGGCCACCATGCGATGACTCGTTGGGTGGCCCCTCCGTTCGAGTTCGGCGGCTAGCTTGCGGACACTTTTCAACGTCCAGCGCAGGGGGGATTCCGGATCGCCGCGCGTGAGTGGCTCGACCAGTCGCTCCAGCTCGCTCTTGAGAGTGGGGTCTTTCGTGACGCTTCGCTTGCGCCCGCCGCCCCGACGCCGGATGCGGCCGGGCGGAGGCCCAGCGGGCTCGGTTAACTCCTGGCGGCCACGGGCAATGACTTGCCGTGAGACCCCGGTCGCTCGGGCCACTGCCGAGATGCCGCCGCGCCCCAGGGCCAAGCTTTCAGCGGCCACCAGCAGCCGCCGCGAACGTTCATCGAGCACCCCTCGCAGCGCCTCATAACGACGCTTGATGGCTGCCGGCTCGCTCACCCTTCCAGAGTAAGTGAAAACAATTCTAGATGCAAATGTTATTTTGTGACAGTTTCTAAGCGAACATGGGGCCCCGATTGACGAACCGAGCGGAACCCCAGCCGCTCAAGTGCTTTGACAGCGCGAGTGCCGGAGATGTCGCGCGGCAGTCTCACGCGCCGGCGAGAACCGGGTCTACTGCAAAGTGGAGGCGGATCTGCTCCGGGGCATCCCCAGGATCGAAATGAACCGCGACGGCCTCGCGAACATTGTTCTGAAGCTCGTGCAGATCGCGGGCCTGCGTCGTGATCCCACCGGTTCCGTCGGGCTCGTTCCACGACGCGACTAAGAAACCGGATTCATCACAGACTGTTACCGTCAACGTGATCTCGGTCATCGAACTCACCGTAAGCCCGGAAGCCGCAACGTGTCAATACCTTCGCAAGCAGGCGCAGGCCTCCGCCGAAGCCACCGCGCGATCGAAACTCGGTTCACAACCTCGGCTTCTCCGGCTTCGAAACCTTCCATGGTAGAACCCCTTTCATCCGTACCTTGCGGCGAAAGACCTTGTCGCCGGCCGTGACGTAGAGCGTTTTCAGTTCTGGCCCGGCAAAAACCACATTCGACAATGAACCCGGGTGGGGCTTGCCGATGATGCCGACGACCCGCCCCGGTTGGTCGCAAATCTGCAACCCCACCCGCGTCGTTACATAGAGGCGACCCTCACTGCCCATGGCCATGCCGTCGGCGCTGCTGCGACTGGTCGCGTCTGGGGTTTCAAGCCGGTAGAACGGCTGTCCGTGCGCCAGCGAGCCATCGGCCTGGACCTGGAACGACCACACCCACTTGCCCCACGAGTCCGCCACGGTAAGGAGGGATTGATCGGGAGACAGCATAATCCCGTTGGGCCTCTCAATCCCCTCGTGGACCACGCGCTTGTTGCGCTCGGCATCGATGAACCACACCTTCTTGTTGCGCGGGTCGGTGAAGTAGATCTCGCCGGCAGCGGTTACGACCAGGTCGGTGGATTCGACATCCTCCGCAATCACCTCTTCCCCGCCCTCGGCTGAGTACGCGACGATCCGGCGGCGTCCGTTCTGGCACGCATAGAGCTTCCCGTCGGGCCCGAACATCAACCCGTTGGCGCTGCCCGTGTCTTCCTTGAACACCGTGACATTCCCCGCCGTGTCGATCTTGTGGATGCAGTTGTTCGGAATATCGGTGAAGAAAACATTGCCTTCGCGGTCGACTGCCGGTCCCTCCGTAAAGCGGTGACCCTCGCTGACCACCTCCCAGTCCTCCGATGGGTCGAGCACCTCCATCACCCACTGCCGGTCGCCGACGCTCGTGGGCTTCGCGATGGGCTTCGGGTGGTCGCGCCACAGCCAGCGCAGCGCATCGGGCAAGATCGCGCGGCCCTGATGGCTGTCGTGCCCTCCGTCGCCCGTCACAAACGTCGTGTCATAGCCGGCGAACTTGAGCGCGGCGGCCATGTCTTGGTTGGCGACCCACCAACTACCGGCATAGAGGTCGAGGTCGTTGCTGCCGTCCTGGAGATAGACCTTCAACGGTTTGGGTTCCATCTTGCGAATCAACGACGGATAGATCTGCCCTCCGCGCAGGTTGGTGTAGCTGCCGATGAAGCTCAGCACACGACGAAAGGCGTCAGGCCGATTCCAGGCGGCGGTGAAGGCACAGATCCCGCCGGAACTCAAGCCGCCGATGGCGCGGTCGTTCGGATCACTCGAAAGGTCGTAGCGCTTGCCAACCTCGGGGAGAATCTCTTCGATGAGAAAGCGCGCGTAGCGGTCGCCCAAAGCATCGTACTCGAAGCTGCGGTTGTAACGGTCCTGCTGGTCCGCCGAGAGCCCTGGAAGCACGCCGGGGGTGACAAAGATCCCGATCGTAACCGGCATTTCACCCTTGTGGATCAGGTTGTCGAACACAATTGGGGTACGCCAATCGTCCTCACCCGTCGCCACGTAGCCTTGGCCGTCCTGGAAGATCATCACTGCAGCCGGTTGTCCGGGCTTGTATTGCGCGGGGACGTAGACCCAGTAGTCGCGGACTGTACCGGGAAAGATCGTACTGGTCCAAGTGCGCTTGGTGACCGTACCCTCGGGCACGCCGGCCTGTCGTTGCGAGTCGGTCGTGAGAGGGTAATCTTGCGCGGAGATTGTGGAGCTAAGCACGAGCAAGCAGCACGCCAGGGAGAGTCGTCGTGACATGGCTTCTATGTTGACACTTCGGACCTCGCGTGGCGTCAGCCGCCAGGCTTGCCCCGTATGAGATTGACTGCACCGATTCCTCGGTTCTCAGGTCCTCTACCAAGAGCCGCTGCTCGGTCACTTGCCATCCTGAGTCCCGAAGAATCGAGACTCGGCAAGGCTGGAGCCTTACGCTACACCCGTCCCGGGCACCCCAAGGGTTGGCACTTTCGTTTAGATGACGCCTAGGTCGCCGGGTTGCGCTATCATGCTTCACGAATCGGAGCAGCGCCTTCATGAGTCGAAACATCTCCCGGCGCCAGTTTGGTTACACCGTCACCGGTGGTGCCGCCGCCGCGGCACAACTCGGCTTGACGTCCTGTGGCCCCGACACCCCTAGCCCACGCCGCCTCGGCGAGGTCCCCAACATCATCCTGGCCATGGCCGACGATCTGGGTTGGGGCGACACGAGCTACAACGGTCATCCAAACCTCCGCACGCCCTACCTCGATGAGATGGCGCGCACCGGCCTGCGCTTCGACCGCTTCTACTCCGCCGCGCCGGTTTGCTCGCCCACACGCGGCAGTTGCCTCACCGGACGCCACCCCTACCGCTACGGAATCTTCCACGCCAATTCAGGCGATGGGCCGTCGTTCTACCCGCTGCCTCAACAGGAGGTCACGCTCGCCGAGGCCGTCAAGCCGCTCGGCTACGCCACCGGACACTTCGGCAAGTGGCATCTGGGAGACTTGGAAGGCGAGAAGAAATCATCGCCCTCCGACCACGGTTTCGACGAATGGTTCTCGACCGTCCGCAAGGTCTCGACCTTCGACCCGGAAGGCTACTGGCACAACGGCGAGGTGGTTACGGACCAGCTGGAAGGCGACGACTCAGCGATCATCGTGACGCGGGCGCTCGACTTCATCGAGCGTTCCGTGGCCGAGCGGCGTCCGTTCTTCACCGTGCTCTGGTTCCACACGCCGCACCTGCCCGTGGTCTCGAAGGGCCCTCACCAGATCATCTACAACGACCACCCCGGCGAGAAGTCCAACTACTGGGGCGCGGTCAGCGCCATGGACGAGCAACTCGGTCGCCTGCGCCGCGAGATGCGGCGCATGGGCGTTGCCGACAACACCATGCTTTGGTTCGCGAGCGACAACGGGCCGGAAGGCGTCGAGCAGAGCGACGAGCGTCCCGGCTCGGCGGGACCGTTTCGCGGACGCAAGCGCAGCCTGTTTGAAGGCGGCATCCGCGTGCCGGGGCTGCTCGAATGGCCGGCGAAGATCACGGAGGGCGCCACGAGCGACGTGCCGGTCGTGACGTCCGACTACTACCCCACGATCCTCGATGTCCTCGGCCTCGACCCGCAGACACAGCCGCCGAACCAGCCACGGCCGCTCGACGGCGTCAGCCTCTTGCCCTTGATCGAGGGCGGCATGCACGAGCGCCCCCAGCCCATCGCCTTCGAAACCGACCGCCACCGCGACCGCACACCAACGCTGGCGCTCATCGACAATCGATACAAGCTCATTTCCAAACTCGACAGTTCGGAAGACCTACTGTTCGACCTGATCGATGATCCCGGCGAAACGAAGAACCTGGTCGGCGATCAACCTCAAGTCGCCAAGGCCATGCGCAGGCAGCTTGGCGAGTGGCGCGCGTCATGCGAGACGAGCCTGCGCGGCGATGACTATCGCTAAACAATCTGTTTCACCAAGACGGCCAACCATTGCAATGTGGGGGCACGGCATGTCGTGCCCGCGCGCCGCAACATGCCGCGCAGCCGCTCGTGTAGGGGTGGACCGCTGCGTCCACCCTGCCCTTGGTAACACCAGTTGTGTCTGCTTTGAATCCGCATTTCCAATTTGATTTCGGCATCCCGACCTTATAGCGGCCTTCAGCGTCTTTATTTATAGGGGTCAAGCCCCGTCAGGACGCCATGGAGGTCAACACCCAGTGGGTGAAAAACAAAGCAAGCCTTTTCAACTGTCTTTCGACGGGTCACTGAAGGTCGATTTCCAGGGCTCGCGTGTCACCTCTGATGGTGGGCTGATCCGC
The DNA here is from genome assembly GCA_965261065.1 of Bryobacterales bacterium. GTDB lineage: Bacteria > Acidobacteriota > Terriglobia > Bryobacterales > UBA6623 > JAKZVK01. Next base: position 4,973,702 of record OZ253444.1, read on the forward strand.
ATCCGTGAGTTGGACGAACGGCTCGGGCTCGGGAAGCTGATCGAGGAGCATCTCAGCGACTCGCGACAAGGCTCGAACAAGAAGTTCCCACTGGCCGATTTGCTACCACAGTCTGTCTACAGCCGACTCGCAGGCTACGAGGATCTCAACGATGCTATTCGAGTGTCGGCTGACCCGACTTTTCGCCTGATCGGCTCAAAGAAGAACTGGGATCGCGGCGCGGCGCTCACCTCGCGACGGCAAAGTTTCGAGGCAGAATTTCTGTCCAGTGAAGAGAACCTGCTGGGGCTGATGGCGGTGAACCGCGAGTTGGTCGCTCAAGCCGAAGCTGCCGACGGTTCAGACCGCGTGGTGCTCGACATGGACTCCACGGAGAGCCCTGTCCACGGCCAACAAGAGGGCAGCGTCTATAACGGCCACTTCGAGTCCGTCTGCTATCACCCGCTGCTGCTGTTTAATCAGCACGGCGATTGTCTTGCTGCGAAGTTGCGGCCCGGCAACGTGTCCAGCGCCGAGGACTGGGACGAACTGCTGCTGCCCGAGATCGAGCGCCAACAGGCCGAGGGCAAACGAGTGACGTTCCGGGCCGACGCCGCCTTTGCCAAGCCGGAGCTTTACGACGCGTTGGAAGGGCGCACTGCAGACTACGTGATCCGCATTCCAGCGAACAAGAACCTAGAGCTGGAGATCGAAGATATTCTGTTCCGTCCGCCGGGCAGGCCCTCGCTCAAGCCCCTGGTGCGCTACAAGAGCTTCCGCTATCAAGCCGAGAGCTGGTCGAAGCCTCGGCGGATCGTCGCCAAGGTCGAGCATCACGCAGGCGAACTGTTCCCGCGCGTCGGTTTCATCGTCACGAGCATGGCCTTGCCGAGCCGCTCGCTGGTGCGCTTCTACAACAAGCGCGGCACGGCGGAGCAGTGGATCAAGGAAGGCAAGCAGGCAACGAGTTGGACCAGGCTGTCGTGTCACCGTTTTCGAGCAAACGAGGTGCGGCTACAACTCAGCGTGCTGGCCTACAACCTCGGCAACCTCTGGCGGCGGCTGGGACTGCCCCACCGGATCAAGAGCTGGTCGCTGACGAGCTTGCAGCACCGGTTGATGAAGACAGGCGGTCGGCTGCTCAAGCACGCGCGGTATTATTGGCTGCTGTTGGCCGACGGGCATCTGAACCGCAAGCTGTTCGGCGAGATGCTGGGAGAATCTGGGCGCTGCCTGTGCCGGGCGGGTAACTGGCGACGGGCTGCGACGGACAAGAGAGGCTTGGTTACTGAAGAGGGAGCCACTCGGAGCCGTGTCGGCGAAAAGCCCTCCAGTGCGCTGGAACGCGGCGATCGAGCGCAATTCAGCGACCGAAACGGGAGCGCACGGCGCATCGATCGTTAAAAGAGAACGAAGACCTTGAATCCGAGCCGTGGATTGGAGTACCCTGACCGTGCCGGGATGGCTAAAACGGAAATCCTGGTTGAAGGGTGAGAGCTGGTCCGCAGCGCCGGGGCGGACACAGCGGTCCGCCCCTACAATTGAACTGACCGGGTCATAGGTAACACTTTATGCCAAGCACATAGGTAACACTTTTCGTCCGGGGTGGGGCTTGACGCAGGGAGCCCGGAGGGCGACCAGAGTCAAGTCCCACCCCCGGACGAAGGGCCCGCCGCTGGGCCCTTGCTCGGGCGCAACCGCCGCTCTCGTTCCTCGAATACTCCCAACTCATAAAAGGAAAACCACACTCGCCACACGCCCTCCTCGATCTCCTCCACCCCGACCCGCTCCCCGTTGAGTCCCTTGCCGACGAACACTCGTTGACGCCGCCAGCGAATCCGCCCATCCATCACGCGCCGCACCTGCATCGGCGCCGCATACTCCGGCTCGTCCACCCGCGACGGATACGCCCGCGCCGCGCCGTGATAACACTCACCAGGGGTTCGCAACTCCAGTCCCTGGTGCGGTCGCTCCTCGTTGTAGTCGCTGCGAAAGCCATCAAACGCCCGTTGCTGCGCTCGCAGATTCGCCGCTGGCGGCGCGGCGGTCTCTTGCTTCAGCGTACGGTGCATCCGCTCATGCCGCCCGTTCTGTTCCGGATGTCCCGGCTCGATCCGCTCGGGACAGATCCCCAACTTGATCCACCACACTGCCAGCCGCCCCAGCCCGTGCACCGCCAGGGTCGCAAACGGCGGCCCGTTGTCGGTGCGCATCACCCGCGGCAGTCCAAACTCTCGAAACGTCGCCTCGAACAACGGCCGAACATGGTCCCCGTCCGGTTTCGTCACCGCCTGGCACCGCAACAGGTAGCGGCTGGCCGCGTCCGAGATCGTTAAGGGATCGCAGCGCCGGCCGTCTTGGGTGCGAAACCAGCCTTTGAAGTCGGCGCACCAAACCTGGTTGGGCTGCTTGCCTGGCGTCAGCGGCAGCGGGGTCGGTGCGGCGCGGGGCCGGCGTCGTCGGGGCACGCTCAGACCGTGTCGTCGCAGCAGATTTCCGATCGTGCTCACCGCCGGCCATGCCACGTCGGGCTGCCTTCGCTGCAGCCGCGCCCTCAAGGTGACCGCACCTCAGCGACTGTGCTGCACTCGCAGAGCGAGAATCTCTTGCTCGATCGCGGCCGCGGTCTGACCGGGATGGCGTTGCGGCGCCCGGGAGTGGTCCTGCAAACCTTCCCAGCTCTGCTGCTGGTAGCGCTGCAGCCATTTGTAGTCGGTCTTGCGGCTCACCGAGTAGCGCCGGCACAGCTCGGCCATCGACTCCTCGTCTCTTTCCCAGTCCACGATAAAATGGGTTCTCTCGTCTCGCACACAGGTCTCCTGCCACGGCATAAAGCATTCCCTCCCAGAAATGTTCTATGCCTCAAAGTGTTACCTATGTGCTTGGCATCATGTGTTACCCATGTGCCCGGTTAATACCAATCTATCTCCCGGTAAGTTCAATTACCTGCCTATCCGTCAGTCCCATAGTCGATCTCCAAGCGCCGCACCGCCCCGGCAGCGATCCACAGCACCAACGCCGTCAGGCCCAGCAAGCCAAGCACCGCGGCCGCGGCCGATGGCGGCTCGGCGGGAGCCATTAGCAAGCGGATCAACAGCGGCGCTCCCGGATCGGTCGGTGCGGGCATCGGGCAAAGCGACTGCACATAGTGCAGCACGCTAAGCTTCTGAAGAGCCGCCGGCAGCACGACGCTGATGTTCTCCCAGAACAGAATCACAATCGCAGGCACAACCGGGTTGCGCAGCAATAGGCCCGCGGCAAGAAAGACGCTGCCGTACCCGACGCATCCCAGCGCCGCGGCAACCCCATACCAAAACAAGTGAGACGGCCCCTGATTCTGCCAGAAGGTGCTCACCTGCACGGCGTCCTGTGGCCACAGCATGATGCCGAAGCAAAGCATCGACCCGGTAGTGAAAATGAGAACTGCGGCGATCAGCCCGGCCAGGTACTTCCCGAACAACAACACTTCACGGCGAACCGGCGCCAGAAACCAGTAGTGCAACGTCTTGTCGAGCATCTCGCCGCGGAAAAGGTTCATGAAGATGCCCAAGCAGCCAAAGAAGATCGCCAGCCGCAGGTAGAAGTACTGAAATACAGCGGCGAAGACTTTGCGGTCGGTGTTGAGGTCGATCAGCGGCTCGCTTCGCTTCTTTTGCAGGATGCCGGCTTCGAACTGGAGTTGCCAGCGGTTCTTGCCGTCGAAGTACTCCTTCCTGCGCGTCACCGTCTCTTGGTCGCCCCTGCGCCGGCGGTAGGTGCGCACGCTCAGCGGTTCGCCGACACGCCGCAGCACCTCCTCATCCGTGTCCCCTTCACGAACAGCCTCCAGCAAGGCAGCGTCGGTCTGCCGCCCCGCCCATTGGCTTTGGATGAGTTTGATGTGGGTTGCGTAAATGAAGAAGATCAACGCGGGAAACAGCGCCAGCAGATAAATCCAGAAGCTGCGTTTGGAGAAGAACACCCGCCGCAACTCGAGCCGCGCGATCGTCCACGCCTGCCGTGCGCGGGATGCGGCCGTCATTCGCCGTCTCCGATCAGGTACTGGTAGAGCGCGTCCACGTCGTCGTCGACCGCCATGACTTTCTCGACCGTGTGTCCGGCGAGTGAGATGCGGGTCAGCGCGCGAGAGAACTCCGTCCGGTTGCGCGTCATTACCACCAGGCCCAAGCGGTCGTCGTGAACTTTGATCTGCGCAATGTGATCCTGCTCAAACAGCAATGCCGCGATGCGCGACGCGTCACGGCAGCGGATCACGAACTGGCTGGGGTGCTCGTGAATCTCTTCGCGCACGCTGCGGACTTGCCCCTCCGCGACGATCATGCCGTTCGCAATCAGGATGACCTGATCGGAAATCACGTCCACCTCTTGCAGTACATGGCTCGACAGAACCACGTGCCGGCCTTCGGCACCAAACTGCTTGAAGAGCGAGATCGTCTCGGCGCGGGCGAGCGGGTCGAGACCATTGAGCGGCTCATCAAGCACAAGAACCTCGGGATCGTGCGCGATCGCTTGCGCCAGCCGTACGCGCTGCCGCATCCCCTTGGAGTAGGCGGCGATCTTGCGATGCGCAGCTTCGGTGAGCCCCACTTGCTCCAGTGCTTTCCAAGTACGCTCGGAGGCTTCGGCCGGCGGGCAGCCGTTGAGCGCCAGGCCGGTTGAAACGAAAGCGAAACCGGTGACGCCTCGCGGAGCTGCGTCATACTGCGTCGCGTAGCCCGTGATACGCATCAGGCGCTCGGGGTCGCGCGGCGACAGGCCGCGGACGCTGATGGTCCCGCGGTTGGGATGAATGAGTCCCGCCATGAGATTCATCAGCGTGGTCTTGCCGGAGCCGTTCGGTCCCACGAGGCTGGTGATGCCGGGGGGGGGATCCGCAGCGTGACGCGGTTCACGCCAAGCACCTCGCCGTAGAACTTCGAGATGTCGTCGAAGACGATCTCCGGTTGCGTCACGAGATGATCTCCACCGGCCGCAGCTTGCGCTCGAGCACCAAGATCATCACAGCCGCCATGGCCCCGATCGAAACAAGACACGCGCCCGCACCCGGTCCCGACATCGCTTCGGCCCCGAGCATGGAGCGCCAAATCTGATTCATCGCATGTGACGGATTGAAAATGACCGCCCATTCGACCCGCAAGACCTGGTTCGTGAACGTCGCCGCGCCGGCGAGAACGAAGAACACGCCCACCACCAAAGCCCCCGCGACCATGCGCCACCGGACCCATGCCGAGCTCGCCATCGCGATAAGACTCACGACGACGATCCACAGCAGGAACCCAACAAAGACCCCCACGCCGAGCATCCAATTCCCGGAAAACCAGTTCCAGCCGGCCATGCCGGACTGCAGTCCGAACAGCAGCAGCCCCGGTATCCAGGTCACCGGAGAAAGCACGCCGGCCAGCACCAACATGCGCGTGATCACATAGTCCGAACGTGAGAGCGGACGGCTGAAGTAGAGCGCCAACCCGCCGTTGGCAAGGTCGGGGGCGATCAGACCTGGTCCGGCGAACGCCGCCAAAATCACCGCGAACGTCGCTTGGACGTTCATGAAGTTCACGAAGAACTCGCTGTCGATACGTACGAAATCCGCCAGCTCCGGACCGAACCCAGCCAGCAAGTCACTCTGATTCGACAGGTAGACGAAGGAAAGGCAGGCCACGGGCCAGAACAGAGCAACCATGAAGATCTTCGAGATCAGCCTCTCCTGCATCAGCCCCTGCCAGGCGAACCTAGGCAGCCACACAAGCCGTGTCCAACGCCCCGTGAGAGGACCTTGGTATCGCTGATAGCCGCGTTTATGGACGGCCATCGGTGGTCACCTCCGCGGGGGCCGCTTCGCCGGGCGTGTGCTGCAAGTGGCCGACGGCCTTGAGGAAGATTTCCTCGAGCGTGTCCCGGCGGTGCGTGAGGTGATGGACATCGAGCCCCTCGCGGGCGACCAGCTTCCAGATGACGTCCATCTCCACCGCCGGTGGCAACACGATCCGCCAACGTCCGCCTCCCTCGGTGACGCCCTCGGCGTCGTGTTCTCGTAGCGCCTCGGCGAACCCACCGTCGTCGCCCGAGACTTCGAGTTCGACGAAACGCCGGTTGGCGCGGCGTTCCTCTTCGAGGTTGGCGTGATGTACGATGCGGCCGTCTTGAAGGATGACCACCTCGTCACAGACCTCTTCGACATCACGCAACAGGTGCGAACACAGCACCACGCTCATGCCATGCTGCTCCTTCATTTCGCGGACCAGCTTCAACATACGGGCGCGCGCGGCGGGGTCCAAGCCGTTCGTTGGTTCGTCGAGAATCACCAACTCCGGATCATGTAAGACAGCCTGCGCCAGCTTCGCCATCTGTTTCATGCCGAGCGAGTACGTCCCCAGCGTGCGATAGCGAGCCTCGCCGAGACCGACGTGAAACAGAACCTCGTGGGCCTTCTCGAGAGCGACGCGCGGCGGGAGGCCCGAGACCTCGCCCATCACGCGCAGAAAACGAACGGTCGTCATGTCGGCGACGAAGGCATCGTTCTCGGGCATGTAACCGAGCCGGGCTTTCACATCGCGGTTTTGCGTATGACAATCGAAGCCCAAGACGCGAGCGGACCCGCCCGAGGCCCGATGAAAGCCGAGCAACGCGCGAATTAGGGTCGACTTCCCGGCCCCGTTTGGGCCCAGCAAGCCGATCGCCTTGCCGGCACCGGCAACGCCCAGGTCACAGGAAATGTCCGTGAGAACCTCCCGGCGCCCGAGCTTCACGCTCAGGTTTTCGAGTGCGATGACCGGTGTCATGAACGCGGCGCTACAAGTGTTCGGTTTGTTGCTCGCCGCCCTCATTGGCGCCCTGGTTGAGGTGGACGCTGCCACCGACCAACAACGCATCCAGCAGCCAGCTCGTTAGACGGGTACGGCTCGCGGCGCTGATTTGTTCCGCCTCGCCATCAACGACGACAAGCACGGGCTCTCGGCTGCCCATCAGTTTTTCGATCGCCGGACTCGAGACAAGCGAAGCGAGGTCCGCCAACACTCCGTTGGTATTGAACCAGAAGAACCCCGAGTGGTGCAGGCTCGCGGTGGCTGGAAAGCGCTGCTGGAAGCCGGCGGTGTGGATCAGCGGCAAGCCCGACTCGCGAATCGCGATGGCCCGCGCGGCCACCGCCCGATCCGTCGAAGCAACCAGGTAGCCGCGGTCGTAGGTCCAATGAAGAGCCAGTGGTTCCACACCGACTGATATCAATTGCCAGTCACGACCGTTGACCGTCTCCCGCGACAGGATCACCTCCAATTGTTCCGGTTCCCGGTGGGAGTTGTACGCCTCGACCAAACGGCGCGCTGTTTCATCAAGTGCCCCCGGGTTGAGCGCTTCGAAAGCAACCACCCACCCCGGCACGGGGACCGTAGGACGTTCGACAGCGAACGTAACGTCCGTGCCGAGCGAGTCCGCGATATCGAGACCAATGTTGATGCCCGTCTCCGCCTGGAACTTCCGCAGATCTCCGGCGAATTCGCTGTCTTCGCCCACCGCGGAAAGGATCTCGTCAAAAGCTTGGCGCGCATCGCGAACGGATGCCGAAGCCACAGCCACCGCTTCGCTCGAAACATATTCCGCCGAGCCCGCTGGCCCCGGGGATGCAAGCCACGAGGCCATCCCCGTGCGCGACTCACGGAAGGAAAGCGTCGCTTCGTTCCCCCGGGTGTTGCCATCCGAACGCTGCTCGAAGAACAGATAGTTCATCGAGGAAACTCCCAGAATCTCGGCTTCCTCGCCAATTCCCTGCACGTCTGAGCCGAGCGTTGCGACATCGATACCGGCGAGCCAGCCCACACCACCTTCGTAGCGGCCGGCGATCTCCGCGGCAAAGGGCGAAGACGCCCCGCCTCCGAGGGCCGCGGACATCGCGGCGAGGTGCTCGGCGTTGTCAGAGATCAGCAGCAGACCATTCCCGATCTGGTGGTAAATCTCCTCTTCGCCCGCGACGTTGCTGATCGCAGTTCGCAGATTGTCCTCACGCCCCGCTTGCACCTCCGCCAGCAACAGCGGAATCACCTCATCACTTTCCTCAGCGGCCGGATCCAACGCGAAGATGCACACCACCTCCTCACCCAGCAGCGGTGTAATCGCTTGGACGCGGTCCAGCGTCTCCCGCAATTCCTGGCCATGCTCGGAATACCACCACTCTTCGAGCTCCGCGCTATCGCGCCTGCGCCGCTCCACGAGCGAAAGGGCCTCGCGGATCGTGCCGTTCAGATTTGGGATGGCGAAATAGACTTGTGCTCCCGAGGGCAGGTAGCGCAGCAACCGTGCTTCGGTGCGTAGCCCCGGCCCGGGCATCTCGGCAAGGTCTGCTTCAATGCGAATGAATTCGGCCAGCAGCGCGTAGTATTTCTCCGCGTCCTCGGTCCACGAGATCGCTTGCTCGATGCCGACCGACTTGAGTGCGCTATGGGAGGCCGCCTGGTCCCCGGCCCCGAGCACGCTCCTCGATCCCGGCTGCGAAACCTCGACCGAGCCCTCGACGACCGAAACCAGCGAACCGGCCGTCGCACTCGATACAGCGAACATCGTCCCTTTCACTGAAGCAATCGAATCGCGGGTGACGACACGGAGGCGGCCGCGCCGTTGCTCGGCGGCTTCGATCAACACATCGCCGTAACCGAGACGGACGGTTTGACCGCTCCAGGCTGCATGCAGCGAAAGCTCCGTGCGCTGATTCATCTCGACCCGCGAGCCGTCGGCCAGTGCAAGAGTTGCGCGCGCGCCCGCGGTGGTACGCACCACGTCGTCTTCAAATAGCTCGGCCCCCGGCGTCAGCGTGCCCTGTGGAAGCCGGTAGACATCGCCCGAAATGGAAACGACGGTGGCTCGCGGCCCCGACGGAGTCAGCGCCCTGTCGATGGGATCGCGTCCCAGATAAAGCGTTGCCAAGACGACGCCGGCGGCGACGGCCCAGCGCGTCCAGCCGGACCATTGCGACCCCAGACGTTGCGGCATCGCGACCACCCGCGCCTTGCCGTTCGCGTCGGCCCCACCGGTCACTTCCGGCCCAACCGTCACTTTCGCCCCACGTTCCACTTCCGCTACTGCGTGGCGGCATTCGGGACAGCGCGCAAGGTGATCCTCGACTAAGAGGAGCCGCGACTCCGCGAGCCCGCCCTCGAGGTAAGCCGCGAAGTCCGGCCGAAACTCGGTGCACGCGAGCGAGCCGGAACCCTCCAGTCGCTGCCAAACACGCTCGCGCGCGGCCGCGGCCTGCTCGGGCGGGACGTTCTCCTCCCGCATTTCCTTCAGCAGTTGATCAAAGTTTTCTTCCGTCATCGTGTGGCTCCTTCAACTGGCTCCGTCACTGGCTCAATTCTTTCCGCAGGACAGCCCGAATACGGTGCAGACGGCTCGCAACCGTTCCACGCGCAAGATTCATCAGGCCGGCCAACTCTTCGTAGGAGTACCCTTCGAGGTAACGGAGGACGAACAACTCCGCATCCGCGGCAGGAATCTTGGCCAGAGCCCGCCGCAGCCGCTCCTTCAGCAATACCGGGCTCTGATGGACGCCCCGACTTTGAGGGACGCCCCGATTTTGCGCGGCGCCATAGTCGCGGCCTTCCTCCATCTCCACGTGCGGCAACACGGCTTTCCGGCGCAGAAGATCGATCGAAGCATTCGTGGCGGCACGGCGCAGGTAGCCCTCGGGCGATCTCTCGGGATCAAGCACGAGACGGTTATCAAAGATGCGCAGAAACACGTTCTGCAAGACATCCTCGGCGTCCGCCGGATTGCCCGTCACCCGAAGCGCAGCGCGATACACGCTCTCGGAGTAGCGCTCGTAGAGGTCCTGAAATCCCTGTGTGAGAGTCACCGCAAACGGCTCGACCGCCATCGCCACCCTGGCTGTTTCCATTGTGACCGTCCTCACTGGCTATACGCAGCACGAGGCGAATTAATTCTGTGGCCGGAAAAGTTTCTTGGGACCCGCTATTCTCCGTCGGTCAAGTAGGGGCACGGCATGCCGTGCCCGCACCGCGAATCGCTATCAGGTCCGGGGTATCGGAGCCCTGCCCAAGCGGTCCACCGAATCCACTACCGTCCCGTCTTACCAGCCTTGCGGCCCTATAATGGAGGGCGATGAGTTCCGCGTGTCCACCTAACCACCGACGATGAACCGCTATCTGATCCTCGCAGGCATTGCCCTGGTTCTCGCCGGCAGTGGAGATCTTGGCGCCGCCGAGGACACCGAACTGCCTCCCGCTCTGTCCGAGCCAGTCGCCTACGAGCGCGACGTCGAGCCGATCCTCCACAAGAACTGCTACCTGTGCCACGGGCCCTCGCAACAGATGAACGGGTTGCGGCTCGACCGCCGGGCCGATGTGCTCAAAGGCGGGCACTCAGGCAAGGCCGTCCTGCCGGGCGACAGCGCCCGCAGTGCTTTGATTCACCGGGTGGCGAGCGACAAAGAAGGCTTCAAAATGCCGCCTGCCGGCCCGGCTCTTTCGACGCGCGAGATCGCCACCCTGCGTGCTTGGATCGACCAAGGGGCTCGGTGGCCCGAGGGCGGCACAACTGTTACAGAGAAAGCCGATCCGTCAGAATCCACGTCGCTCTGGTCCTTCCAACCCATCAAGCACCCTGCGGAACCGCAAGTCAGCAACACCGCCTGGGTGCGCAACCCCATCGACGCTTTCGTTCTCGCCAAGCTCGAAGCCGAGGGAATCGAACCCTCGGCCGCCGCCGACAAGATCACGCTCCTTCGCCGCGTCAGCTTTGACCTCACCGGCCTCCCCCCGACGCCCGACGACGTCACAACCTTCCTCGAAGACGACACGCCCGCGGCCTACGAGCGGCTGGTCGACCGCCTACTCAACTCGCCGCACTACGGCGAGAAGTGGGCGCGCCACTGGCTCGACCTCGCGCGCTACGCCGACAGCGACGGCTACGAAAAAGACCTCGACCGTCCCTACGCCTGGCGCTGGCGGCACTGGGTCATCGATGCGCTCAACCGCGACATGCCGTTCGACGAATTCACCATCGCGCAGATCGCAGGGGACCTGTTGCCCGACGCCACGGTCGACCAACGCGTCGCGACGGGCTTTCATCGCAACGCGCTCAAGAACCGCGAGGCCGGCGTGAAACGCACCGAGGCGCGCTTCGAGGAAGTCATCGACCGCACCAACACCGTGGGCACGGTTTGGCTCGGCCTCACCGTCGGTTGCGCGCAATGCCACGACCACAAGTACGACCCGCTCAGCCAGCAGGAATACTATCAGCTCTTCTCGTTCTTCAACAGCGCCGACGAGGCCGAAATCCCCGCGCCGCTCGCGGGCGAGATGGGACCGTATCTGCGCGCGCTCCCCGCTTATCGAAAACAGCGCGAAGCTTTGCTCGAAGAGTTCAAAATCGCTCCCTTGCAAGCGAAGTGGGAAGTCAAGATCCGCCGCGCCATGGACTATCCCGGCGAGAACACCGACTGGGACTTCCAGATCACATCGATGCGCGCCATGCTCGACAGCGCCGACCGGCGCTTGAAGAAGCCCATCGAAAAACGCACGCAGTATCAGAAGGACATCATTACCGACTACTTCGTGCGCCGCTACGGCCCCGAGTTGGCCAAGGACGACTGCGCCGTCGACGCCTTCAAGGAGTTGCAGCGCAAGCTGACCAAGATCAAGAAGCCCGTGCCCTTCTTGACCCGCGCCTACACGCTGGCACCCTATCCCGAGCCGATCACGACCCGCGTCGCCGGCCGCGGGGACTGGCGCCGCCCGGGCATCCCCGTGGAGTCGGCAACGCCGGCGTTCCTGCCGCCGATGCCCGATGGAGGCGAGCCGCCCCGGCTTCGGCTGGCTCGCTGGCTCATCAGCGAAAACAACCCGCTCACCGCGCGCGTCACGGTCAACCGCGTGTGGCAAGAATTCTTCGGGCGCGGCTTCGTGCGCACCTCGAACGACTTCGGCACCCAAGGCGAGCTCCCGACGCATCCCGAACTGCTCGACTGGCTGGCCTCGGAGTTCGTCACGCGGGGCTGGAGCCTGAAGCGCTTGCACAAAACAATCGTCCTATCGTCCACCTATCGCCAGTCGTCGGACGCGCGACCCGACGTCAGCGAGCGCGACCCGGACAACTCGCTTCTGGCCCGCCAGGCGCGTTTGCGGCTCAGTGCCGAGCTCGTTCGTGACGCCGCCCTCGCCGCGAGCGGCCTGCTTTATCCCAAGACGGGAGGCAGGAGCATCCGGCCGGTGCAGCCCGAGGGCGTGTCGAAGGTCACCTACGGACGCTCGACCTGGCAGGTGAGCAAAGGCAAGGAGCGTTACCGGCGCGGCCTCTACGTTCACTACAAGAGGACCTCGCCCTACCCGATGCTGGCCAACTTCGACGAGCCCAACTCAACCGTCAGCGCGACCCAACGGAGCCGCTCGAACACGCCGCTCCAAGCGCTCAATCTGCTGAACGATCCTGTGTTCTTCGAGGCGGCCCAGGCGCTTGCGGTCCGGGTCTTACGGGAAGCGAAGCCCACTTGGAACGATCGCCTCGGCTACGCCTACCGGCTCTGCCTGGTGCGCAGCCCCGACGGCAACGAGCGCGACCGCCTCGCCACCTACTTCGATCAACAGAAGACGATCTTCGAGCAGGACCCCAAAGCGGTGGAGTTAACTACACCCGCGGGTCTCTCGAGCGTCGATCCGGTTGAGTTGGCAGCCTGGGTGAGCGTAAGCCGCGGCCTCATGAACCTGGATGAGTTCATCACCAGGGAGTAATCAAGACTCCGAGGAGGTAGGGAGGTACACTCAAATCAGGACCGAAACGGAGATGACCAGTGAGAAAGCAATAGCCGGCGAGCTACAGGACCTGTCGGAGGCGAAACCTAGAGAGGTTCTGGAGTTCGTCCGGCGCCTGAAATCAGCAGGCGAAGACAGTGCCTTCGGGTGCGCGTTGGCGAGCGAGGCCGTACTGGCAAAAGACTGGCTCAGACCGGAAGAAGACGAGGCTTGGAAAGACTTGTAAGAGGGGACGTGGTTGTCATCCCATTCTCCGACTTCTCACAAATGAAGCGAAGGCCCACGAAAGCCAAATACATCACGAGGTTCCCGCTCGTGTTGCTCTTTGTCCTGTTCGCCAGCTCTGGTTTCTTGTTGGCTCAGGAGCGAAGGTTTGTCGGTGTCCCGTTCGACGTTGAGCCGCACCGAACGGCCTCGGTAAGGTTGGGCGATCTCGACTCGGACGGGGACCTGGACGTTATTGTGGCGAACGGGCGTCACTGGTCACAGCAGAACTTTGTGTTTCTGAGCAGCGGCCGAGGATTCTCAGTCGCGAGGCGGCTCGGCGATGAGTTAACCGCCAGTTACGCCGCCGAACCGGCCGACCTTGACGGCGACGGAGATCTAGATATCGCCATTGGCAACGATCGGGCCCCGAATCGCATCTTCCTCAATGATGGGACAGGCGAATTCAGCCCTGGTGCGCTGTTTGGAGAGAGCACCAGCACTCGTAGCCTGACACTAGCCGATGTGGATCGTGACGGTGACGTTGACATACTCTTGGCTGCACGTGGTCAACAGAATCTTGTTTACTTCAACGATGGTAACGCCCACTTCCAGCAAAAGAAGCCTTTTGGCGCAAGTGACGATTCGACCATCACTGTGGCAGTCGGCGACATGAATGGAGACAGTCGGTCGGATCTGGTTCTTTCGAATCGGGACAGTCAGCAGAACTACATCCTGCTAAACACTGGAGCCGGTGAATGGGCCGATCGACGCCCTTACGGAACCGGTACTGACCAGACACGTGCGGTAACGCTAGGGGACCTCAATGCCGACGGGCATCTTGACATAGTCGTAGGAAACGTCAGCGAACCGAACGCCCTGTATTGGGGGGACGAGCGGGGTGGGATTACCGGTAGCGTTTCTCTGGGCCGACCTGATGGCGTAACGTATGCTGTTGCACTGGCAGATTTGGATCAAGACGGAGACACCGATATTGTTTTTGGGAACGTCGACCAGGAAAACGTCGCCTTCTTCAATGAAGGCGACGGCAGATTCCGCGAGTTACGCTTTGGGAAGGCTGAGGGGAGAACCTACAGCCTGGCGGTCGCTGACCTGAATCGGGACGGCTACCCCGACATCGTTGCGACTAACTCCCGAACAGCGAACATGATCTACCTGAACCGGCCGCGGCAGAGAGCCTCGCCGTAATATGGTTTTCAGGACACGCAGGGCCCTGTTCGACAGTCAAAGAACAGCTAGAATCTAGTTTGATCTAGAAAGCAGACATGAAGGTCCCGGAGTTCCTCTCAACCCAAACCCGGCGCGACTTTCTCAAGAACGTCGCCGCCGGGGTCGGCACCATGGCGCTCGGCGACCTGCTCACCGCCGACGGCCTCACCGCCGCCTCCCTGCCCGCCGACAACCCGCTGGCCCCCAAAGCCCCTCACTTCGCTCCCAAGGCCAAAAACGTCATCTTCATGTTCATGGAGGGCGGGCCGACGCAGTTCGAGTTGTTCGACGAGAAACCGGCGCTCGCGAAATACGACGGCCAGCCTCTGCCGCCGTCGCTGACGAAAGACCTCAAGCTCGCCTTTATCAAGTCGAACGCCGCCGTCATGGCCAGCTCGTTCCCGTTCCGGCGCTACGGGCAGTGCGGCATGGAGTTGAGCGAGTTGCTCCCCAACCTCGGGTCGATGGCCGACGATCTGTGCCTGGTGCGCTCGATGCACACCGACGCCTTCAACCATCACCCCGGACAACTGCTGCTCTTCACCGGCAGCACGCAGTTCGGCCGACCGACGATGGGCGCTTGGAGCCTCTACGGCCTTGGCAGCGAATCGCAGAACCTGCCGGGCTTCGTTGTTCTTCCGTCCGGCCGGGGGACCAGCGGTGGGGCGAGCAACTTCTCGAGCGGCTTCCTGCCGTCGCACTATCAGGGCACGATGTTCCGCAACAGCGGCGACCCGATTCTCTACCTCTCGAATCCCGATGGCATCAACCAAGCCTCGCAGAAGGCAACCATCGACCTGGTCCGCGACCTCAACCAGCATCGTTACGAGTCGAACGGTGATGTCGAGATCGCCTCGCGCATGGCCTCCTACGAGCTGGCCTTTCGGATGCAGATGTCCGGCCCCGAGCTGGTCGACTTCTCGAGCGAGCCACAGCACATCCTCGATCTCTACGGCGTCTCGAGTGAAGACGACGACACGCGTGAGTTCGCCACCAACTGCCTGCTGGCGCGGCGCATGGTCGAGCGCGGCGTGCGCTTCATCTTGATGATGGACGCCAGTTGGGACGACCACACCGAGCTGAACAAGAAGATCCCCAAACGCCTCCGCAAGATCGACCGGCCCACCGCGGCGTTGATCAAAGACCTCAAGCAGCGGGGCCTGCTCGACGAAACCTTGATCGTCTGGGGCGGCGAGTTCGGACGTACGCCGATGGTTGAGCACCGCAAGCCCGAAGACCGCGACAACGCCGGACGCGACCACCATCCCAACGCCTACAGCATGTGGATGGCGGGCGGCGGCATTCAAGGCGGGCAAGTCGTGGGCAAGACCGACGACTTCTGCCTCAACATCACCGAAGACCCGGTCCACATTCACGACCTACAAGCGACGATTCTTCACTGCCTGGGCTTCGACCACACGCGCCTCACCTACCGCCACATGGGGCGCGAGTTCCGACTCACCGATGTCGCCGGCAACGTCATCAACAAACTGCTGGCCTAGCAGCGCCGCTGTTTGAAATGTAGGGGCACGGCATGCCGTGCCCGCGGGTCGCAACACGAAACGTGCTCGCCTCTGTTACTCACGGAGTGCGGCGACCCGCGGGAGTGTCACGCCGCGTCCCGCAAGCACCTCTCCACCTCCTCACGGGACGGCATCGACGGCTGGGCCCCGGCCCTCGTAGTCGACAACGCAGCCGCGGCATTCGCAAACCGGGCCGCCTCCGGCAACACCTTCCCTTCAACCAGCCCAACCGCCAGCGCACCGTTGAACGTATCGCCCGCCGCGGTCGTATCGACGGCCTCGACCGCAAACCCTGGGATCGCTTCGCAAAACCCGCTCCCCGCCACCAGGCACCCAAGCGGTCCCAACTTCAACACCACCGTGCCGACACCCAACCCGAGCAACTGCTTGGCCGCGGCCTCGGCCTCGGCTTGCGAGACGGTCTCGATCCTCTCGCCCGCCGCCCCCAACAACGTGAGCGCCTCCGTCTCGTTCGGCGTCAACAAGTCGACGTTGCCCAACACGTCCCGGCTCAGCGTGCGCGCCGGCGCGGGATCGAGAATCGTCGTCACCCCTTTCTCTTTCGCAAAAGCCAGCGCTTTCTCGACCGTCTCGATCGGCGTCTCGAGCTGGCAAAGCAGGAAGCCGGCACCATCAAGGTTCGCCAACCTCGCCACTGCCAGTTCGGGTGACAGTGTGGCATTCGCACCCGGCGAGATGACGATCAGGTTCTCGCCCGACGGCAGCACCAGAATCGTCGCCGCGCCGGTCGGGCGGTCGGCCAAACCAACCGCCGCCGTATCCACGCCGGCCGAGCGCAAGCTATCGAGCAGTAGCTTGCCGAGCGAGTCGTCGCCTACCTGCCCGATCATCGCTGTCCTGGCGCCCATGCGGCTCGCGGCAAAGGCCTGATTGGCCCCCTTGCCTCCAACGAAGGTTTCGAGGTTCTCACCCCGCAGCGTCTCGCCCGGCCGCGGGACTCGTTCGACCCTCTGGACCAAGTCGGCGTTGAGGCTGCCGAGGACGACGATGTTAGCCGCTGCACTCATCGGGGATCAAACGCCTCCAGGGGTCGTCGAAGCGCCGGCCTGAATGACCCAACAACGTAACAAACGAATCAAGTTCACGATGAGTGGGATGTGGCGGAACGGATTCGTCGGTTCTCAGGTCCGCTATCTATAGCCGCTGCTCGGTCGCTTGCCATCCTGAGTCCCGAAGAATCGAGACTCGGCAAGCCTGGAGGCTTACGCCACAAGGTTCAACGCCCCCGCTCACTCCGGCGCGGCTCACTCCGGCACAGTGAATACATACAACACTGAGTCGGCAGCCAGGACAAGGTACTGCTTACCGTCGACCGCGTAGGAAACAGGGGCGCTCTTGATCGGGGCGCCGAGTTGCCGGCGCCAGAGCAACTCGCCGTTTGCGGCGTCGAGGGCCAGCAGGTGTCCGAAGGCCGTACCGCCGAAGACGACGCCTCCCGCCGTGGCCAGTACGCCGGGGACGGGCATGCCCTGCAGTAGATCAAAACGCCAGCGATAGTCGCCCGTGAGCGGATCCAAAGCGCCGATGGCGCCGCCCTGGGGGTCGGTGTCGGCGAAGGTGTAGCCGGTGCCCGTATAGGGACGTCCCGCGATCGGCTCTTTGAACTTGCTCGTGTATATGGCGCAGGCTTCTCGGATGGCGACGTAATAGAGTTCGGTCTCCGGACTATAGGAGGGCGCGGCCCAGTTGGTGCCGCCCCAGGCGTCGGGACAGGTGCGGACGCCCGCCTCCGTAGGGTCCTTGTTGGGGATGAGGATCGGGCGGCCCTTGGAGTCGAGGCCGTCCGCCCAGTCCTGGTAGATGAAGGCCCGGCCCAGGAGGAATTCGCCCGTGATGCGGTCGAGCACGTAGTAGAAGCCATTGCGGTTGGCTTGGATGAGCAGCTTGCGCGGCTTGCCTTTGAAGTCGGCGTCGAGAATGACTGCTGCTTGGTTCGAGTCCCAATCGTGGGTGTCGTGCGGCGTGTGTTGGAAGTGCCACTTGAGGCGGCCCGTCTCCGCGTCAAGCGCGAGCACGCTGTCGGAGTAGAGGTTATCGCCCTCGCGGACGGTGCCGTCATAGTCGGGCGCGGGGTTGCCGGTGGTCCAGTACAGCGTTTTCGTCTCGATGTCGTAAGAGCCGGTGAGCCAGGTGGGCGCGCCGCCGAAGTCGGCTGATTTGCCGGCCCAGGTGTCGTAGCAGGGTTCATCCTTTTGAGGAACGGCCCAGAAGCGCCACAGCTTCTCGCCCGTGGCGGCGTCGAAGGCGTCGACCCAGCCGTTCAAGCCGCACTCGCCCGAGGTGACGCCGACGAACACCTTGCCGTCGACCGCAAGCGGAGCGAGCGTGATGGAGTAGCCCTTGGTGTAGTCGTCGACCGCGACGTTCCAGATGACGTTGCCGGTCTTGGCGTCGAGCGCAAGCAGGCGCGTGTCGAGCGTGGCCAGGTAGAGGCGGTCGCCCAAGATGGCAAAACCGCGGTTGGTCATGACCGTGCAGTAGGCGTGGACGTCGTCGGGCACCTTGTGGCGGTGGCGCCAGATGACGCTGCCGGTGCGGGCGTCGAGGGCGGCGGCGTCATTGAGCGGCCCGGTCACGAACATCACGCCGTCGACGATCAACGGAGTTGTCTCGACGGTGCCCCCTCCGAACTGGAACGACCATTCGTTGTTGAGAGAGGCGACGTTGTTGCGATTGATTTGATCGAGACGGCTGTAGTGCGTGCCGCGCAGGTTGCCCCAATAGGTGAGCCAGTTGTGCGGCTCGCTGTCGGCGTTGTAGAGCCGCTCGGTCGTGACGTTGAAGTCGGGGCTCGGCTTCCATTCGGCGGCGGTTTTGGGCGCTTCTCCCTTCATCAAAAAAGCGATCACATCCTCGACTTGGGACGCTTCGAGCTTGGCGGCGGGCATCAACGACTCGTGGACTTTGCTAACCCGCTTGAGCTTTGACTTCGAATGAAGCTGCAGCTTCTCGTTCGTGTCGAGAAACTGAACCGAGAACGTGTCTTCGCTCTTCTTCGCACCCTGGATGATTCGTCCGTCGGGGAACTCGACCTCGACGGTTTCAAACGACGGGCGCAAGCTTTCGCTGGGGTTGGTGATCGCGGTGCGTAAATCGCCGACGGACTTTTCGTCGCTGATCTTGGTTAGGTCGGGCCCGAGGCGTCCGCCGGCGCCGCCGAAGAAATGGCAGTTGATGCAGCCGGCCGAACCGAAGAAAAGTGTGCGCCCCGCCTCGGGGTCGCCAGTAATGGGCTCCTGCTTCTCGCTAGACAACGTGCGCAGGTAGGCGACAATCTCGGCGGCCTCGTCATCGGAGATGGCGAACGGCGGCATCTGGGTGCCGGGGATGCCTTTGCGGATGTTGAGGATGATCTCGGTATCGGAGCCGCCCCATTTCCAGTTGCCAGTCGTGAGGTCGGAGCCGCGTCCGCCGGTGGCGTTATCGCCGTGGCACGCGCCGCACATTTTGGCAAAGCTTTTGCGCCCGGCTTCCACGGTTTCCTCGTCGGAAGCCGCGTCGGGAACAACCTGCGCGGGCGCGAAAACGGCGGCGAACGCGAGCGTAACGAGAACAGCGACGAGACGGAAGGTGCTCTGAAGCGTATGGTTCACGGGTGGTGTAGGAGTCGGGTCGAGTTTCGACCACTCTACCAAAATCTAGATGGGCACCCGACGCGGAGGGAGTGCCCAGAATCCGTCCATAAGGATTCTGACGAGCGCTTGAAGCCTCG
This sequence comes from Bryobacterales bacterium, assembly GCA_965261065.1. Lineage (GTDB taxonomy): Bacteria > Acidobacteriota > Terriglobia > Bryobacterales > UBA6623 > JAKZVK01. Next base: position 4,993,126 of record OZ253444.1, read on the forward strand.
GCCGGCCGCAACCGTGTCCACCCGCTACAACAGAGGTGCGGATGTGAATCCGCGCGCTCGCGGGCTTACGCCCGCGCTCACCCCCGGCGATAGACGTCCCTCCTGTGGCCCACTTTGACAACGTAGACTACAAACTCCTCGTCGTGGACGGAGTAGATGATCCGGTACCGGCCGTGCCGAAAGCGATAGCGGTCGCTGCCCGAGAGTTTTTGGCAGCCGGGCGGCCGTGGTTCATCAGCCAGCCGGCGGATCCTCTGAATGACTCGTCGGCGGTCTTTCTTGGTCGAGATCGCTTCGATTTCCTTGACGGCCGACGGCTTGATCGAGACGCTATATCTGCCCACGCCGTCTCAAGTCCTGAACCACATCTTCGAAGGCTAGATTCGGCTCGCTTGCCCTCTCCTCGAAAGCGGCGAGATCGTCGCCGTCTTCGGCGAGGCTGCTCCTGACCGCCTCATTGACAATCTCGGAGAGAGTGCGGTCGGTCTGCGCCGCCTTCACCCGAAGGGCGCGATGCAGCGCTGGATCGAAGTAGACGGTAGCTCGCTTTTGTTCCGCTGCCATAGCAACAGTTTAACGTTGTAGCGTCAGAACGTCAAAACGTTGCCACCGTGTCACATACGCCGGTTCGGATCGACGACAATGTCTTCACCGCTTGGGCAATGCCCGGCCAGTAGAGTGAAGACCGCATGACGACAGACACGGACTGCATCATCATCGGCGCCGGTCACAACGGCCTTGTGGCTGCCTGGTACCTGGCGCGTGCCGGGCTCAAGGTCACGGTATTGGAGCGCCGGGATGTCGTAGGAGGAGCCGCGGTCACGGAGGAACTGTTCCCCGGTTACCGCTTGAGTGTCTGCTCCTACATCTGCCACATGTTGGAGCGCAAGGTCATCGACGATCTCGAACTGCGTAAGCACGGCCTGCACATTTACCCAATCGACCCCGTTTCGTTATTCCCATTCGAGGACGGCAGCTATTACTGGGCTTGGCACGACGCCGAGAAGACGGGCGAGGAGATCGGCCGTATGACAGGCGTGCCGGCGGCCGACGCCGAGGCCTACCCGCGATGGATTCGGTTCTGGGAGCAGGCGGGCGGCCTGCTGCGGCGTTACTTTCTGAGGCCGGCGCCGACGCTCGGCGAGGTTGTCGCGGATGTGCGTGGTACGCCGGACGAGCAGATGTTCGAGACGCTACGGACCGCGTCCGCCCGCGCCTTGGTGGCGGAGTACTTTCAGGACCAACGGGTTGCCGCCACGGCGCTGGGCTGTCCCGACTATGGGCAGATCAGCAAGCCTGGCAGTGCCCTGGCCCAGGCCTACTTCAAAACCAATCTGCATACTGCGCACGAGGATCTGGGGATTGTCCGCGGCGGCATGGGAGGCATCACCCAGGCCATGGCCCGGTCAGCCACGGCCGCCGGTGTGACAATCCACACCGATACCCCAATACAGAAAGTGGTGATTGAACAGGGGCATGCCCGGGGCGTCGAGTTGGAGAACGGTGAATCGCTCAGTGCTTCTCTTGTACTGTCGAATGCCGACCCGAAGTCGACCTTTCTGCGTCTCGTCGGCGAGTCGAACTTGCCCAGCGAGTTCATCTCCCAGGTGCGGTCGCTCAAAACGCGATCAGCGTCGCTGAAGTTCCACGCCGCTCTCAAACGGCTACCCGACTTCGATCGTTTTCTCCGGCCGGGACTCGACGAGACAAGCCTCGCCATGATTCGCGTCTTGCCTAGCGTTGATGCGATCGAGGCGAGTTGGAATGATGCCATGTCGGGGATACCGACCCGCTACCCCCTGATGCAAATCCAGATCCCCTCGGTCCTAGACCCGACGTTAGCTCCCTCTGGCGAGCATGTGATGTCTGTGTGGGTCACGTACCAGCCTTCGCACCTACGGAACGGGTTCTGGGATTCGGTCCGCCGGGAGGTCGGCGAGGCGCTGATCGGCGAACTGGCGAAATACGCGCCCGGCATTCGGGAGTGCATGCTGGATTGGGAGCTATTCACGCCTGAGGACATCTCCAAGCGTGTCGCGATGACCGACGGCAATATTCGTCACCTCGACATTCTGCCCGGACAGATGTTCTCCGACCGCCCTTTGCCCGGATGGGCGGACTACCGCACGCCGATCGAGGGATTGTACCTATGCGGCTCCGGCACTCACCCCGGCGGCGAGGTCACCGGCGCGCCGGGCCACAATGCGGCCGCGGCCGTGTTGGCAGGAATGTGAAGCATGGGGTGCAAAGCTGCAAAGAGTTTGGACCAACTGGCTCCCTTGGCTACAATCTAAACAGGAAGGGGGGTATGCAAACGTGAGGACAGTCGCCACGAAAAGGCGGATTCTTGAGGACGCTGGATACGTGTACCACTTCGATCGCGCTATCTACTTCAACCGAACGACGAGGAAAGCTTTGAGTGTCGTGTTTATCGAAGATCATGACGAGGACAAACTGCAAGCGTGTATCAATGAAAACTCCGCGGAGGGGGAATGGCGCTTCTATTTCAATTCCCCACCCCCGCCCGCAGTCAGACGCGAACTCGCTGGTGTGCTTGGATAATGCCCGAGCGGAGCGTCGAGGACAGGCTGCGAGAAGAGTACTTTGACCTTTTGGGCTAGCCCTGCCCAACCGCCGACCGCCGCCCCCAGGGTCGCCAGACTGGGTCCGATGACACACCACCCGGGCCGGATCCAAACGGGACTCGTCTGAAGCGACCTCAACGTTCGTAAAGATGAGTCACGAAAAGCCGATACGCTTCATGTGGCTCGGATCGGAGAGTGTTGAAGCCCAATGATAATGTCCCCTTGAGCGCCCAATAGAAATGTCCCCTACTCTGAGGCTCCGAAGGAGGAGCCGAGAGTGGGAAGGACATGGATGAGTGCCAAGGAGTTGAGGCGCGGCGAAGTGCTGAGCCGAGTGAAACGAGGGGAACTGAAGTTGACCGAAGCCGCCGAGCTGCTGGAGGTCAGCTACCGCCATGCGAAGCGTCTGAAGAAGCGTTACCGTGCGGGCGGGGCCAAGGCTTTGGTGCACGGTAACGTCGGCCGTGCTTCGAACCGAGCCGATCAGAAGCGACGCCAGCAGGTTCTCGAGTTGGTGCGCGAGAACTATGCGGGCGAGGGGCACGAGCGCTTCGGGCCGACGCTGGCGTCGGAACATCTGGCAGCCGACCACGGCCTGGAAGTGCCGCGCGAAACACTGCGGCGCTGGATGCTCGCCGCGGGTCTGTGGAGCCGCCGTCGCAAGCGCCAACCGCATCGCACCCGGCGCCAACGCAAAGCGCACTTCGGCGAGCTGATTCAACTCGACGGTTCGCACCACCACTGGCTGGAAGAACGCGGCCCGAAAGCCTGTCTGATGAACTTCGTCGATGACGCGACCGGTGTGGCGCTGTGCCGTTTCTCGGACCAGGAAACGACCTGGGCCGCGGCCGATCTGCTCGCAGCCTGGGTGCGTCAACACGGCGTTCCCAAGGCGTTGTACTGCGACTGGAAAAACGTCTACCAGCGCCAGCCGACGTCGCGGGAAGCGCTGGCAGGCATCAAGCCCGAGACGCAGTTCGGGCGCATGTGTGCCAAGCTCGGCATTACGATCATGGCGGCTTCCTCGCCGCAAGCCAAGGGCCGAGTGGAGCGCCATCACGGCACGCACCAAGACCGCCTGATCAAGAAGATGCGGCTGCGCGGGATCGTCGAGTACGAGGCGGCGAACCGTTATCTCGACGAGGAGTACCTGGCCGAGCACAACGAGCGCTTCGCCTGTGAGCCGGCGGCGGCAGCGGACTTTCACCAGGCGCTCCCCCGCGGCACCGAGCTGCGAGGGGTGTGCTGTTGCGAGTACGAACGGGTGGTGAGCAACGACCGGGTGGTGCGTTTCGAGAATCGTTGTTTGCAGTTGAAGCCGAAACGCAACCAGGGCGTGGGGGCGGGGGCACGGGTGACGGTCCAACAGTGGCGCGATGAGAGCTTGCAGGTGAGGTTTGACGGGCACGAGATCGAGCACGACGTGATCGCCACGCCGACGCCACAGCTGCGGACGAAGCCAGCACCACAGCAGCGTCCGGGGGGCGGGCGCAAGCCGGCGGCGGACCACCCCTGGCGGCGAGCTGTGTTACGGAAAAAACGGGCTGCGAATACATAAGAGGGCTGTGGAAATGCCGGGTCGGATGGAAAGCGTGGAAAATCTCTCGAGGCAGCAGTACCGGGTTCGAGGAGCGGTGGATGGTTTTCCACCCTTCCCACCGCCCCTTGGAAATCGCTACGCGATTCCCACAGTTCCACAGCCCCGACGACGACGATATCTCTCCTACGAACAAGAAACACAAGGGGACACTTCTATCGAGCTACCGAGGGGGACATTTCTATTGGGCGTTGACATGGCTCGGACAGCGGTTCCGCATCCACATTTCTTGAGGGTCGGAAACATTTGATTTAGCAAGTGTTTTCGCTCGTCCTCCAGGTCCGAGCAGATTCGCATTCCCCCGGCGGACTTGACCCATGTGTTATTCTGATATATATTAATTATACCAGTCATGAAGGCGGCCCCCACTCGCTCTCATCTCTCGGATGCCGAGCGTAGGCTCCGCTCCCGCATCGCGCAGCTCGTCCATGGCCGCTGGTTGCTGCACGGCACGCTGGCGCCCCGCCAACGCACCTGCGGCAAGCCCACCTGTCGCTGTGCTCGCGGTCAGCTTCACGCCTCGTTGTATTTGGTGCGGAATCGCCAAGGGCAACTGCAGCAGCTGTTTGTGCCCCGCCACTGGGAGGCCCGCGTCCGCCAGGCCGTGGCCGCCTACCAGCAACTCCAACGGCTCCTCGACGAGGTCTCCGAGCGTGAATGGAAGCGGCTCCGAAGCCGCCGGGAGGAATGACGTTCTTCGACGCCTGCTGCACTACGCCGAGAAGGTCTACGGTCTGCGGGACTCGCTGCTGGCCGCCGTCGGCGACACCAGGCCGCGGCCGCGCATCCCGACGCGGGTGGTGCTGCAGTCGGTGCTGGTGCTGTTCTGGACACGGCTGGGCAGCCTCAACGCGTTAGAGACGCTAGCGCCCGCACCGTTTTGGAAACAGTGGTTGGGCCGCGAGATGCCCAGCGCCGACACCCGCGGGCGCGTCTACAGCCGGCTCGATGCCGCCGCGGTGCGGGCAGCGATTCATCACGTCTACGAACGGCTCAAGCGCAACAAGGCCCTGCCCGGGATCGGCGGGCTGGGCGTGGCCGTGCTCGACGGCCATGAGTCTCACGCCAGCTACCGCCGTTGCTGTCGAGGATGCTTGAAGCGCACCGTGCAGCGCCGCGATGGCCAGCAGATGCAATACTACCATCGCCAAGTCACACTGCTGTTGCTCTCCGATGCGCCCCCCGGCTCCGAACCGCTGCGACTGTTGCTCGACGCCGAGCTGCAACGGCCCGGCGAGGACGAGATGGCCGCGGCGCACCGTTTGCTGGCGCGAGTTCTCGAGACCTATCCGCGAGCCTTTGACGTCGTGTTGGCCGATGCTCTCTACGCCACCGCCCCGTTTATCAACTTCTTATTGGGGCATGGCAAAGACGCCGTGATCGTGCTCAAGGACGAGCGCCGCAACCTCTATCAAGACGTCCAAGGGCTGTGGCCGACCACGGCGCCCCAACGCGGCGACTATCAAGGTCGCGATTGCCAGTGGTGGGATCACGAGGGCCTGGTGTCGTGGCCGCAGGTGCAGCAGCCGCTGCGGGTGGTTCGTTCCGTCGAGAGCTGGCAGCAGTATTCGCAACTCGACTCCCAACCGCATCCGCATCACAGCGAGTGGGTGTGGGTGACGACCCTTTCCTCACTGCAGGTTCGGACCGCGCGGGTGGTAAGGTTGGGCCATCAACGCTGGGACATCGAGAATCAGGGTTTCAACGAGTTAGTCAACGGCTGGCACGCCGACCACGTATATAAGCACGACCCCGCGGCGATCGAGAACTTTCTGTTGACGGTGTTTCTGGCTTTTAATCTCTTCCACGTTTTTGTTGCGCGCAATCTCAAGGCATCGCTGCGGCGCAGCAAGCCGCGAGTCTTTTGGGCGCGCGCGATGGCGGCTGATCTGTATCAGGCGGCGGCTTGCCCGTACGGCTCGGGGCCCTCGCCATAGCGAGCGGGTGGTTTTCTTTCTCCCTGCCATCCTGCGCTGCCACCACGCCGCCGAGCGGCAGCCGAGCGTAGCGGTGTCTTCCGCGGCCGACTTCGGGCCCCGCCGAGGCCCTCGTCCGGCTGCGAATCTGCTCGCCCCGCTCGCCCCGCACCTAACTCGCTCGTTCCCCAATCACTTCCCGGCTCTCGCCCGACCGCGTTGCGGAATCGCTGTGGCTCGGATCGGAGAGTTGATGTAAGCTGAACAAAAGTAGTAATATATGCCATTCGTCGCATACAGCATCGGTACCCGCAGTAGAAGAAGCCGCGCTCGCTCTCAACCTGGACACCGTCGGCACCTTAGTAGCACTGGGCGTGGTGGTCGCGACCATCACCGCTCTGTCGGTCATCATGTATAACAAGGCCAAGAGCGCGGCGACACAAGGGGATCATGATCGCCTTGCGAAGGACGTCGAGCACATCAAGGAAGAGGTCAAGGAAACTGGGCGGACCGTCAAAAAACTCGAGACAGACTTGCAGGGTTTCCGCGAGGAGACCAAGGTCAGCTTGGCGAGACTCGAGGGTAGTGTTCTGGCACCGGGAACATCCTCAATAGTAGTCAAGAAAACAGGCCGGCAAGAGCCTGAGCAGGAAGCGCAGCAATCAACCGCGGCTGAGCGTAAAGCCGGGGCCTGAGATCGCCTCCGCACTTCAGCAGAACTGCTTCAACCACTCCACAACCCACTCGAAGTACTCCTCGGTGTAGACGTGGTTCGACTCGGGCTGGTAGACCTTGAAGTGCTCCGGGCGGCCCGCGGCTTCGTAGGCAGGCTTGGCGATGCTCATCATCTTCTCGACGCCGGAGGCCGGCATGTCTTCGTCGTGGGTGGGGGCGATGGCCATGAACGGCCGCGGACAGATGCACTCGCTCACGATCTGCGGGTGATCGAAATAACGCAGCATGTGCGGGATGTAGAAGTACGAGCTGTGCCGGTTGACGTCCCCTTCGTGGATGGCCAGCGCTAGGCTGCCCACCGACCCGGCGACCGGCACGCCGACGCGGATAGCGGGGTCGCACGCCAGGCTGTACCACGTCACATTGCCGCCGAGCGACATCCCGGTCATGCCGATGCGGCTCGCGTTGACCGCGTTGTGGGCGGCTAGGATGCGCGCGGCGCGCAAAGCCTCGTCGACCATCGCGCCCATCATCGTACGCCCATAGGGCGCCAGAAAACGGATGTGCTTCTCCCAATGAGTAGGGCTGACGTGACGGCTGGTGGTGCCGCGCAACGTGATTGAAAGCGTTGCGAAGCCGCGGCGGGCCAGCTCGCGGCCCCAGCCGATCAGCGGTCCTTTGCCGAGTTGCTCGTTGCCGAACTTCGCAGCGGTCAGCCGTTCGACATTGCCGCTGGTGCCGGACAGGCACACCACCCCGCCGAGCGAGTCCGTATCGGCGTTGGCCGGAATGGCCAGAACGCCGGGGACCGTGTCACCCAGCAGGTTTCGATAGGTGAGGGTCGTTAGCTCGAGTCCGTCGCTGCCGGTCTCTTGCTTGGCGGTGAGAACCGGGACTTGGTTCGGTAGCGGGTCGAGGCCAAGGAGTTCCTTCAGCTTGGGCCGAATCTGATCTTTCGACAAACCCAGCCGTGGGTGGGCCGGTTCGACCTCAGGTGGGATGCGGGCGTCTTGCTGCGTGATCTGCTGGGAGATGCCGGGCGGCGGGCTAATGCCGAGCCGGTGGGCGGCAGCAGCGGCAAAGCCGAGGCGCAACACGGTTCGGCGATCGAGCAATTCCGCGGCGGAAGGAGCGGTGCGTCTTACCATGGCTAGTGTAGGTTCGTCCTCGGTATCTTGGTCGGCATCTCGATCAACTGGGTATCGGGTCGATTGGGATTGTAGCGCGTTCGGCCCGGCTGTCCCTTCTCGCTTGCTTTCCCGTAGCCGACTTCGTCCTATCGGTGCCGGGGTGGCAGTTCGCCGCAACTTTTGTAAAGCTAGGGGTGTTTGGAGAGAGCAAGGAGGCTGATTCGATCATGAAAAGACTATTGACGCTTGTCACCCTTGGAATGTTCGTCGTCAGCGGCGCCACGTTCGCCGAGAAGGTCAAGAAACGGGAGAAGCGACAGCAAAACCGGATCGAAGAGGGAGTCGCGAGCGGGGATCTGACCAAGAAAGAGACTCTGAAGCTCGAGGCGAAAGAAGCCAAACTGCACCGCGAGATCAAGCGCGACCGCAAGGATGGCGGCGGGCTGACCCTGAAGGAGCGTGCCAAGATCGACGCGAAGCAAGACAAGCTCAGCAAGCAGATTTACAAAGAGAAGCACGACGACCAGAAGCGCGAGGAAAAATAGCTGCGTTTGATACCCCAATAGGTTGCGGCAGGCCGGGCAAGCGAGCCCGGCATGCCGTGCCCTCTACCTTGTGAACATCACCTCCCTGCTAGAACCCATTCGTGGTAGTCTACATCGCGTTCAGACCGCAAAACGTCCGGTGGACTCCGATCAGTCAAGGTCGCGTGTTGTCGGGAGCGGGCTGACCTTGTTGTCATCGGAGGGCTGATCGGTAGCCGCCGCGGCAACCGGCCGAACGGCGGCCGGCAGCGATGCGTTTCAGAGACAAGACGGTTTTCGTTACCGGCGCGGGCTCGGGGCTAGGGCGGGCCGCCGCTCTTGCCTTTGCAGCCGAAGGCGCACGGGTCGCCGCTTATGATCTGTCAGTGGACACGGCCGCGGAGACCGCTCGGCAGATTCGCGAAGCGGGCGGCAGCGCCCTAGCACTCGGCGGCGATGTCGCGGATTCGGCGGCCGTGCAGGGTGCCATCGGTGAGACCGTCGAGCAGTTCGGTTTGCTCGATGTGCTATTTAACAACGCTGGCATTGCCGCGCGCGAGCGCGTCACCGAGCAGGACGAGGACGGCTGGGACCGCATCCTTCGCGTGAATCTGCGCGGCGTGTATGTTTGCTCGAAGTACGCCATCCCGCGGATGCGGCGGCCCGGAGGGGCGATCGTGAATACATCGTCGGTGGTGGGGCTGGTGGGCGTACGCAACCGGGCGGCCTACGCGACATCAAAGGGGGCGGTCATCACGCTGACGAAGAACATGGCGCTTGACTACGCGGCGGAGGGGATTCGCGTCAACGCCGTCTGTCCCGGGTTTGTACGAACGGGCCTCACGGCGGGGTTGTTCGCCGACGCCGAGAGGGGAAAAGCGATTACCGACATGCATCCGCTGGGACGGCTGGCGAGTCCTGAAGATATTGCGCACGCGGTGTTGTTTCTCGCGTCGGATGATGCCGCGATGATCACGGGGCAGGCCTTGGCTGTGGACGGCGGGTTTACGGTTGGGCGTCCGGAGGATGTTTGAGGGCGGGAAGAATGTGGTTCTTTCGTCAAGCTGGACCGATGACCCTACGCTGCAAAGTGCCAGGCCGCAAAGACATGGCGGCGACAGCCTGATTTGGACAAGCCAGATGCCGTGCGTCGGGGCTCTTGTATGTGTGGAAGACGCACCTATCCTGCACGGCCGGTCGTGGCCGCGTTGTTGCCTTTGGGGCTGTCGGCTAGCGGAAGGGTCCGGCGATGATGGGCGTGGCCGCGGCCCCTTTGGCCTTGCCGCTTGTCACGCTGCTCCAGGCGCTGACGTCGCCCGACTCGAAGCCATCCGCGAAGATCAGAGGGTCGCCTCCCACTGCATTGTTCGCATCGAGGATCACTTCCTGATCCCCTGTGTCTTCGACATCGACGGCCCAAATGACCGTACCGTTCGGGCCGCCATCCAGAACGTTAGCAGTGTACGGCGAGTCAAGGTTGTTTCGGAAAAGGAATCTAAACGAGAAGTCCGCGCCCTGCACCAGCGTGAGTGAAGCGAAGCCCCGGCGGTCGGTCTCGGCGGGCGGGTCGAGGTTCTCTCCGATCAGGTTAGCCTCACGAGTCGTTTCGTCGTTGGGCGAGCCGGGAAGTGGGTCTCCCAGATACGGGAAGACGTCATCAAACTGGTCGGGGCCCTGGAAGGCGCCGTCGTTTAAGGGCAAACTACCCGCGACCGCGTCGTCGGGGTCGCACATGCCGAGCGATGGTGTCATTGGCGCGTTAACCTGGCCACGGGCCGCGCCGTCCGGATTGTTGATGGTACTCAGCTCGATGTACGTTTCGTCGTTGAGGAGTGCGTCAAATTCTTCCGGGCTGAGGAAGCAGTCAGCAAACACCACCGGCACCGGACCCGTGGCGTCTCTACAGATCTCGGGACCTTCTTCCCCGGCCGCACCCATGCGGAAGGAACCGCGGATGACGTTCTGGATGTTGTGATTACAGGTGGCGCCGAAGTTGTTCCCGTTGAGTGCGCCCAAGCATGTCCCACCCTGCGTGCTAGGGACCGGCGGCACGACGTTGGGGCCCGTGAGGGTGGCGAAGAACTCGTCGCCCGCGGGCGGCGCGTTGGGGTCGGGCGTGTAGCAGAGAACACCCATTACCACTCGCTCCGTAATATCCACGACATCGTCGCCGGGCCGGCGGCCGTTCGGAAAGGCCGCGAGGTCACCGCCGGTCACGCCCAGGCGGTTCTGGTCGTCGACCGGTGTGGGCGGAATGTTGGTGTTCAGGCGCATGACCTCGCCTACGGAGCCGTCTTCGTTCAGACCTGAGAAACCCGTAAGGAAGAACTTGACAAGGTCGTTGCGAGGGATGTTGGTCGGCGCGGGGATCCCGAAGAGAGTCTCGATCAGGGCAGGCAATGTCGGGTTGGTGACATATTGCAAGAAGTTCGCGCCATCGTCGCGCGGGTGAGCGGCGTTGAATAGGTTTTTGTCGGGTAGCCCAATGGCAACTTCGTTCACGAGCGGGTTGGCCAGGCGCGAAACCTGCACGAGATCGCCGGTTTGTTGGTCAGGGTCGTCGTAGGTCGGGTTATCAGTGAGGGTGCGATTGCGGGGCAGGCGTGCAGTGGTCCAGCCACCGATGATGCCGGAGCCACCCTCGGTAAGACAGTCGGTGGGCACTTCCAGAATCAAGCTGGTAATGTTCTTGTCCTTCGTGTCGGAGGCTTCGGCATCCGGGTTGCCAAGGGGGTTCAGGTTGATCAAATCAAAACCAGGATTTCCATTTTGGCCCTGGCACGGCCACAGTATACACCCGCTCCGCTCCGAACAGCACGTCCTTTCACGCTGAACCCTGCACATCACCTCTGCTGGTAGTCGCCAGAGCTGGTTCGACCGCTCACAGTCGTTGATTGAGCGGCTTGAACGGCGCTCCGGCCGACACTGCTCCTTGCGAAACCTTTTGGAGCCAAAAGCTGTTGATCCTCACTCCGGCAATGCTACCCACTCGGCAGCGGCAGCGCCCAGATCTTGTGCAGCATGTCGCCGAACAGCCGCCGGTTCAGATGTCCCTCCGCCAATAAGAGCCAGTAATACCGCGCGTGCTTGACCAGCCGACCGCCGGTCTTCATCAACCTGTGTTGCAAGCTCGTCAGCGACCAACTCTTGATTCGCTGCGGAAGCCCCAGCCGCCGCCAAAGATTGCCCAGGTTGTAGGCCAGCACGCTCAGTTGCAACCGCACTTCGTTGGCCCGAAATCGATGGCACGACAATCGCGTCCAGTGCGTCGCCTGCTTGCCTTCCTTGATCCACTGTTCCGCCGTGCCGCGCTTGTTGTAGAAGCGCACCACCGAGCGGCTCGGCAAGCTCATGCTCGTCACGATGAATCCGACGCGCGGGAACAGCTCGCCCTGGTGATGCTCGACCTTAGCGACGATCCGCCTCGCCTGCGACCAACTCTCCGCCTGATAGCGAAAACTCTTGTAGCGCACCACGGGCTTGCGGGAAGGCCTTCCCGGCGGGCGAAACAGGATGTCTTCGATCTCCAGCTCCAAGCTCTTGTTGGCCGGAATGCGAATGGCGTACTGTACTCCGCGTTCCTCCGAAGCCTCATAAACTTCCGGCTTCGCAAAGGCCGCATCGCCCCGGAAGGCGACCTGCTTGCCCGCAGCCTGTTGGCGCTCGATCTCCGGCAACAAGAACTCATCCCAGTCCTCGGCGCTGTGCACGTTGCCTGGACGCAGCTTGGCAGCGAGGCAATCACCATGACCGTTGAACAAAAGCAACGGGTGGTAGCAGACCGACTCGAAGTGTCCGTTGTAGGCACTGCCTTCCTGTTGGTCATGGACCGGACTCTCGGTGGAGTCCAGGTCCAGAACGACCCGCTCGGCGTCGTCGAACGCTTCCGCTTGTCCGACCAGCTCTCGGTTCAGCGCCATCAGCCCCAGCAGGTTCTCTTCGCTCGCCAGCATCTCCGTCTCGAAGCCGTGCAGCGTCGAGGTCAAGGCCGCACCGCGATCCCAGATCTTCTGCGAACCGATCAGCCGAAACGTCGGATCGATCGAAACCCGCTCGGCGTCGTTGAGGTACTCGTAGCCGGCGAGTCGGCTGTAAACCGACTGCCGCAACAGATCAGCGAGCGTGAACTGCTTGTTTGTGCCTTGCCGGGAGTCGCTGAGATGCTCGTCAATCAGTTCTCCGAGACCGAGCCGTTCGTCCAGTTAGCGAACCAAAATCAGGCCACCGTCGGAAGTGACGTGCGATCCCTGGAAATCGACTTTGAGAAGTCCATTGAAACTTAGCTGGAATGGCTTGGTTTGTTTTTCACCCATTGGGTGTTGGCCTCCATGGCGTCCTCATCGGGCTCTAGCTCCTATGAATAAAGACGCTCAAGGCCGCTGGAAGGTCGGGATGTCAAACATCAAATTGAAAATGCGGGGTAGAAGTCCGTCCCGTCGACCTTGGGATGCTCGGTGACGAAGGGGGCCTCGCGATGGCTCGACGCTTCAACCGGAGAGAACCCGCTGAACAGGCCTGCGCTGACCGCCGCCAACGTAACGCAGATGGAAAGAATCGCTCGTCGTTGCATCGTCTGTTCTCCTCCGAGCTACGGTGTGCGCGAGCCGGGAATCGGGTTGGTTAAGTATGGAAACTCGTTATCGAATTGGTCGGCGTCCTGCCGGGCTCCGTCGGTGAAAGGCAGTTGGCCGTCCGGCGCTTCAACCGGGGTTAGCAGAACGCCCATCATGGCTCGGAGCGCGATGTCGACCACGTCGTCGCCAGGCCGCCGGCCGTTGGGATAACCGGCCAGGTCGCCCCCGACGACCCCGAGCGAGTTCTGCTCATCCCGAGGGGTCGGCGCTATCGCCGTGTTCAGACGCAAGTATTCGGCGGTGGAGCCGTCTTGGTTCAGACCGGGCACCCCGGTGAGAAAAACCTGGACCAAATCAACTCGGGGAAACACGTTGGGCGCGGCGACCCCTAGGACGGCTTCGATGATCTCCGGCAGGGTCGGGTGGGTGACATAGATCGCGAACTGCCCATCGTCCTTGGGATGGCTGGCGTTGAACAGGTTCTTGTCGCTGAGGCCGATGGCCACTTCGTTGACGAGCGGGTTGCCCAGCCGCGAAACCTGCACGAACCGGCCCCGGTTCTCGTCGGGCTGGTAAAACGTCGCGTCTGTGTCCTCTCTGAGTTCCCGCGTTTCGGGCAGCTTGGCGGTCGTCCAGCCGCAGACGATCTCGCTGTTGCCGTCGGTCAAGCACGAGGTCGGAACCTCGAGAATGATGCGGGTGATGTTCTTGCCCGCGGTGACGGATTCCTCGGCGTCGGGAGCGCCGAGCGGGTCGGTGATGTTCAGCAGGTCGAAGATCTTTCCCAGGTTGACCTGGAACGACTCTTTTCGCTGGCCGACGAACAAGCGTCCGTCGGTGTCGCATCCGGGGATGTCGATGTCGTAGAGATATTGATTGGCGTAGGCCGCGTAGTCGGGGATTGTCTTGTTGCCGATGTTGTCCTGCGGCATGACGAAGCGCGCACCGCCCCCGCCGGCTTGCGTGATGTAGCGGATCGAAGTGGGGTTGTCGATCGGTCCGCGATGGACGGTCGCGTAGAAGTGGCGGTCGACGTTGATGTTCTCGAGGTCATCGACTCCGATCGTGCCCGCTGCGGGCAGGGCGATGGGCAGCTCTGCGGGACCACCCACATCCACGGTGAGAAACTTAGCGCGCCGGAAGAACCGGAAGCAGAACGAGATGTCTTCGACAGCATCGCCGTCGTTGTTGATGTGGATGTCGTAGCGAGCATCGGAATCGAGTGAGAAGTAGTTCGGCCCGCCGTAGGGATCTTGCAGCGGGCTGTAGTTTGCGATCAGTGTGACGAAGCCGTCTCGGCCGAGCTCGTAGCTGCGGAACATGTAGAAGTCGGTTCCATCGACCTTCGGCATACCCGTGATGAACGGGGCCTCGCGGTGACTGGAGGCGACGGCGTACGAGAAGCCCGCGGCGAGCACAACTGCGATCAAGAAACAGATTTTCTTGCTGACGCCTGGTGTCATGACGGTGGCCTTTTTGGATTGACCCGAGATGGGGCTGATTTGCCGCTCCGGGAGCCTAACATGATACAGCAGGTTAGACCCGACCCGAGAGTGTGTCGTGACGCGAGGGCGGGCGCAGGGCCCGCCCCGACGGCGGACAATGCCGTCCCCTTTTGGTCGGCGAGCATCCTTTGCGGTGAGGCGATCTTTGGCAAGTGGCCGGTTTATTTCCTTACAACTCTATACGGTTCTGCTCGCTCGGCTCTGCTAGGATGAACAACCTTCGCCATGCCATCCGACGAGAGCCCGCTGGCAACTAAAGCCGACCGCTACTTGCCCGCGTGGGGCCAGGGTGACTTGCCGAGACCGCCCCGCTTCAGCGTCGCGCAATGGACCACCCTCATCGGCCCCGGCCTGCTCATGGTGGGCTCGACGATCGGCGGCGGCGAGTGGTTGTTCGGCCCAATCGTCACCGCGCGCTACGGCGGCACGGTGATGTGGATCGCCGCGGTCAGCATCCTCTTTCAGGTCTTCTTCAATCTGTCGGTGATGCGTTACGCATTGTACTCGGGGGAGCCGATCTTTGTGGGCTTTCTGCGCACAGCCCCGGGACCGAAGTTCTGGATCGTCTTCTACGTCATTGCCGACGCGGGTTACATCTTCCCCTATGTCGCCTCGAACGCCGCTGTGCCGGTGGCGGCCGCGATCTTGGGACGCCTGCCCGGCCCCGAGGACGATGCGCTCGTCCGCACGCTGGGCTACGTCATCTTCCTCGCGTCGTTCGTTCCGTTGATCTTTGGCGGCAAGATCTACACGGCCGTCGAGCGAATCATGGTGGGCAAGGTCATTTCGGTGCTCGGGTACCTGCTGGTAATCGACCTCTTCTTGGTCAGCCGCGAGACATGGGCGACGGTGTTCGGCGGGTTCTTCCGGGTGGGCTCACTGCCGGAAGGCGAGATCGATTGGGCCACTCTCGCCGCCTTCGCCGCCATCGCCGGTGTCGGCGGATTGTCGAACACGGTGTTCTCGAACTATGCGCGCGACAAGGGCTGGGGCATGGGGCGGCTGGTCGGGGCGATTCCGAGTCTGGTGGGAGGCCAGAAGATCACCCTCTCGCACGTCGGCAAAGTCTTTCCGTTGACGCCCGAGAACCTCGAGCGCTGGCGGGGCTGGGTGAAGCATATTCGCCGCGACCAGATATGGATCTGGGGCCTGGGGTCGGTACTCGGCATGGCGCTTCCGGCGATGCTGTCGCTCGAGTTTCTCGCCGGTGCGGAGGTCGAGGGCCATGCGGCGGCCGCGATGACGGCCCGCGGTATCGCCGACCGCCACGGCGAGGTGTTTTGGTACATGACGCTCCTGTGTGGCTTCGTTGTCCTTGGTGTCGGCTTCGTGCAAACCATCGATGGTGTTGTGCGGCGCTGGACCGATGTCCTCTGGAGCGCCTCGGGGCGTCTGCGCTCGGTCAAGGAAGGCAATGTCAAGAATATCTACTACATCGTGCTGCTGACCTACTGCCTGTGGGGATTCTTGGCGCTCGGCTTGGCGCCCAATCCCCTGGTTCTGGCGATTGTCAGCGGCGTGCTGGGCAACGTGGGCCTCGGCTCGTCGTCGCTTCACACGTTGTTTGTGAGCCGCCGCCTGATGCCGAAGGAGTTGCAGCCACCGTGGTATCTGCAGGCTGGGCTGGTAGGTAGTTTTGTGTTCTTCCTCGGGATCTCGGCCATCGCTTTGAACCAACACCTTGGCGGGCTGTTTGATTAGGCCAGTGCCGATGGCAAGGGTGGAGCCGGGGTACAAGCGAACCAAAAATAGGGGCACAGCATGCTGTGCCCCTACTTTTCGTCGGCGGCTCTTCTGGAATATCAAGGGCAAGAATATATCTGACTGACCAAATATGCTACCCTATGCTCAAGACGAATTGGCCGACTGGGAGAGCGTCAAGGCGTTCACGTGCAAGCTGCGCCCGCGTTGTGGGCAATGGTGGCTCATGGCTGTATCGAAATTCTCATTCTACGGTGACGAGAGCGGATCTCATGGTGAGGGGCCGTTCGTTCTATCGGGCTACTTGGGTCTTGATAGCGACTGGGACGACATTGAGGAGAAGTGGCATAGCGTACTGCATGATACTTCGATCGGCGGTTACGAGATTGACTACTTCCATATGCGAGAGTGTTGCTTGTTAAAAGAACAGTTCGCGCCCTTCAACCGGAGAGGGGCGGACAAGAAGATGTACGCCCTAGTAGACGTGCTCGTGCCATCCATCAAGGTAGGCAAGCTACGAGAGTTCACTGCAATACTTGACTGGGACATCTACAACCGCGCCGTACTTGGACCTTTGAAGGATGTCTACCATAATCCTTATCTCTTGCTCCTCGGTGCAGTCATGGGGCAAATGGTAAAGGGCCAACAGGTTGCTAGTGTAACTGAGTCTGATTTGATCCACTTCTGGCTCGACGACCAAATACTAAAGGTCGAGCAGGATGCACACAAGCACTTTCTTTGGAGTAAAGAGTCGTTGCCACAGAATTCCCGCATCTTTGACACTGTCATGTTCAGAGACGACAAGTACTGCTACCCCCTCCAGGTAGCCGACTTGATCGCGTGGCAACGACACAGGCGGGATCTCAACCTGACGGTGGATCGTGGCGAACGGCCGGAGTACACACGTTTACACAACGCTTCGGTAGGGAAGGGGCAGCTAACAAGGTACCACGAAAATGGCCTTGTTAGCTTCTCCCGCCCAGCGATTCCGCAACGCGGTCGGGCGAGAGCCGGGAAGTGATTGGGGAACGAGCGAGTTAGGTGCGGGGCGAGCGGGGCGAGCAGATTCGCAGCCGGACGAGGGCCTCGGCGGGGCTCGAAGTCGGCTGCGGAAGACACCGCTACGCTCGGCTGCCGCTCGGCGGCGTGGTGGCAGCGCAGGATGGCAGGGAGAAAGAAAACCACCCGCTCGCTATGGCGAGGGCCCCGAGCCGTACGGGCAAGCCGCCGCCTGATACAGATCAGCCGCCATCGCGCGCGCCCAAAAGACTCGCGGCTTGCTGCGCCGCAGCGATGCCTTGAGATTGCGCGCAACAAAAACGTGGAAGAGATTAAAAGCCAGAAACACCGTCAACAGAAAGTTCTCGATCGCCGCGGGGTCGTGCTTATATACGTGGTCGGCGTGCCAGCCGTTGACTAACTCGTTGAAACCCTGATTCTCGATGTCCCAGCGTTGATGGCCCAACCTTACCACCCGCGCGGTCCGAACCTGCAGTGAGGAAAGGGTCGTCACCCACACCCACTCGCTGTGATGCGGATGCGGTTGGGAGTCGAGTTGCGAATACTGCTGCCAGCTCTCGACGGAACGAACCACCCGCAGCGGCTGCTGCACCTGCGGCCACGACACCAGGCCCTCGTGATCCCACCACTGGCAATCGCGACCTTGATAGTCGCCGCGTTGGGGCGCCGTGGTCGGCCACAGCCCTTGGACGTCTTGATAGAGGTTGCGGCGCTCGTCCTTGAGCACGATCACGGCGTCTTTGCCATGCCCCAATAAGAAGTTGATAAACGGGGCGGTGGCGTAGAGAGCATCGGCCAACACGACGTCAAAGGCTCGCGGATAGGTCTCGAGAACTCGCGCCAGCAAACGGTGCGCCGCGGCCATCTCGTCCTCGCCGGGCCGTTGCGGCTCGGCGTCGAGCAACAGTCGCAGCGGTTCGGAGCCGGGGGGCGCATCGGAGAGCAACAGCAGTGTGACTTGGCGATGGTAGTATTGCATCTGCTGGCCATCGCGGCGCTGCACGGTGCGCTTCAAGCATCCTCGACAGCAACGGCGGTAGCTGGCGTGAGACTCATGGCCGTCGAGCACGGCCACGCCCAGCCCGCCGATCCCGGGCAGGGCCTTGTTGCGCTTGAGCCGTTCGTAGACGTGATGAATCGCTGCCCGCACCGCGGCGGCATCGAGCCGGCTGTAGACGCGCCCGAGGGTGTCGGCGCTGGGCATCTCGCGGCCCAACCACTGTTTCCAAAACGGTGCGGGCGCTAGCGTCTCTAACGCGTTGAGGCTGCCCAGCCGTGTCCAGAACAGCACCAGCACCGACTGCAGCACCACCCGCGTCGGGATGCGCGGCCGCGGCCTGGTGTCGCCGACGGCGGCCAGCAGCGAGTCCCGCAGACCGTAGACCTTCTCGGCGTAGTGCAGCAGGCGTCGAAGAACGTCATTCCTCCCGGCGGCTTCGGAGCCGCTTCCATTCACGCTCGGAGACCTCGTCGAGGAGCCGTTGGAGTTGCTGGTAGGCGGCCACGGCCTGGCGGACGCGGGCCTCCCAGTGGCGGGGCACAAACAGCTGCTGCAGTTGCCCTTGGCGATTCCGCACCAAATACAACGAGGCGTGAAGCTGACCGCGAGCACAGCGACAGGTGGGCTTGCCGCAGGTGCGTTGGCGGGGCGCCAGCGTGCCGTGCAGCAACCAGCGGCCATGGACGAGCTGCGCGATGCGGGAGCGGAGCCTACGTTCGGCATCCGAGAGATGAGAGCGAGTGGGGGCCGCCTTCATGACTGGTATAATTAATATATATCAGAATAACACATGGGTCAAGTCCGCCGGGTGAATGCGAATCTGCTCGGACCTGGAGGACGAGCGAAAACACTTGCTAAATCAAATGTTTCCGACCCTCAAGAAATGTGGATGCGGAACCGCTGTCTCCCGCCGTATCCATGCCATGTTCGGAAAGCAGGTCTGATACAATGGGGCCACACATGTCGGCTGAAGACCCAAAGGCGTTTAGCCGTTTCAAACGGGTGATGAAGGCCGTCGTCAAGGTACCGCACTCTGTCATCCAGGAACGGGTGGAGGAACACCGCCGCCAGTCAGCTGAGAATCCGAATCGACGGGGGCCAAAACCAAACAGTAAATATGACTCCAGCCCACGCCGCAAGTAGCCCCTACCGCTTTCCTCGCCCCTGACGTTTCTTAGTTGAGACTCGCCCCGTCCTCCGCGTTGCCGATCAACTCCCGGTACGTGAGGCGCTTCCCGACGATCCGGCCCATGGCCAACCGGAATCGCTCCGCGTTAGTGTAGATGCCGCCCTGCGGGCGGGGATTTTCAAGGCATCAGGGTCTATCGATCCGATAGGGTTTGGGGACGAGCGCGAAAGAGGACTTCCGCGCCCGTGGTCATCGTCTCGATGAGCCCGCCGGGCTATCCCTCGGCAGGGTTGCTTCCCAGCAGAGCCCGCTTCCGTTTCACCCGGCAACGCCATTGTAACTCCCACAGTCAAGCCGCCTGGCGACGCCGCAGCTGCCGTTGCTGTCGAGCCTGCTCCAGCTTGCGGTCGCGGGCGGCGTGGATCTCGTCCCGCCGTCCTGCCAGCAGGTCCTCCGGCGTCACAAACCAGATCGCGCTGTGCAAGCGCACCGTGTTGTAGTGCTCGACATAGCGCTGGATCAGCCGACGCGCATCCTCCGGCGTCAGCGGCACGCCCGGCCGAATACATTCGCTCTTCAACGATTTGTGCCAACGCTCCAACTTGCCGTTCGACTGTGGATAATAGGGCGACGTTCTCACGTGCGTCATCCCCGAGATACGGATGAATTCCTTGAAGTCCTTGGCGAGGAACTGCGGCCCGTTGTCGGAGATGAGGCGCGGTCTGGCATCCGGGTATTTCTCCTTCGCGGCTTGGAGAATGATCTCGATGTCGGCCTCCTTCATCGCCTCGCGCAAGCCCCAGTGCACAATCGAACGGCTGTAGCCATCCAGCACGCTGCACAGGTAGTAGAACGTACCCGAGATGTTGATGTAGGAAACGTCGATATGCCAATGTTGATGCGGCTCTAGCGGCTGTTGGAAGCCCGTCCCTTTCAGCGACGTTTTGTCGTTCCACTTGCGCAGCAGCCCCGCCCGGCTCAACACCCGCCAGACGCTCGACGGGCTGACCGCCACGATGTCGGCGTCGAGCATCATGAACGTCAACCGCCGGTAGCCTTCCAGCGGATGCTGGCGATAAAAATCGAGGATGGCCTGCTTCTCCCACTCTTCGAGCCAGAAATCTCGGGGAACCCAACCGTTGTGCTCGTTGAGAGAGCCGTAGCGCCGGCGCCAGGAGTAGAACTTGCTGGGCGCGATGCCGAGCCACTGGATGAAACGCCCGGCGTGGATCTCGGTCTTGTCGGACCAGCGCCGCACGAAATCGACGATCTGGTCGCGCACGTCGGGCGGCGTCCATGTTTTGGTCAGAGTTCCCCAAGGCTTTTTTTTAACGCGATGTGCTCGGCCATCAACTCGGCCAGAACCTCATCCTTGGTCTGGATCTTCTTCTCCAGCCGCGCGATGCGTTCCTGTTCGGGCTGACGACGGCTGCGGTTGTTGGTCTGGAAGGTGGCGGCTCCGTTCTCAAAGAACTCCTTCTGCCAGCGGTAGAACACCGTCGGCTGCAGCGCCAGCTCGTCGCAGAGTGTTGAGACCGGCTCCTTGTCCAGCAGATGCCGTCTCAGGATGGCGACCTTCTCTTCGGCTGTGTAGTGTTTCCGTGCTTTCCTCATGCGTTCCCTCCGTTAGCTTACCGGCGGAACGCTGTTCTCCATTTCCAGCTGAGGCGGGACACTCCGACAGCCCGTCGTAGCTCAGTAGCTCGTCACTGAAGACGGCGGCACCGACCTGCACGTGCTCTCTGACTTGTTTCTGTAGTTCTTGCTTGCGCCGGGTCTCGACCACGACAGTTCGCACCTGCCCACCGCGCTCTACCATTCCCAGGGCGATTGTCTTGTCCTTCCCCCCGCGTCCGGTGACACGTTCAGCCCGTTTGTCGGCGTGCATGTTCCGGGCCTTGCCGCCGATGAAAGTCTCGTCAACCTCGACCTCTCCACTGAGTTTTCCGCCGGAGATTTCCTGGAGCGCCAGCCGCCCTCGGTGGAGCATGAACCACGCCGTCTTTTGTGTTACTCCTAGGTCGCGGGCGATCTCGTGTGAACTGACTCCATTCTTACAGTTCACCAGCATCCACATGACCGGGAGCCACTTGTCGAGCCCGATGGGGGAATCCTCAAACACGGCCCCAGTCTTCAGGGAGAACTTGGCTTTGGGGTGCCTGCCGTAGCACTTCCACAGACGGGCTTTCTCCAGGTGCTTGACTTTGTTGGAGCCGCAGTGCGGGCACGCCACTTTGCCATTCGGCCAGCGGACCGCTACCATGAACTGGTGACAGTTGTCGGGATCACTGAAGTATAGAATGGCTTGCTGGAGCGTCTTTGGCGTCTTCATACAACTAGTATGCCCTAAAACCTCCGGTCAGTCAAGTATATTCTTGCCATATCAAGGGGCGAGACGACAACCTTCGATGAACAACGAGCAACAACTCCGCGAGAAACTGCGCAAGATCTACGCTCTGTTCGAAGGGGCGTCAACCAGCGGCGAGCGAAACGCCGCCGCGGCTGCTATCAAGCGGGTCAGGGAATCTCTAGCGGCCATCGCGGCCACCGAGGAGGCGGTTGAGTTCCGATTCACGCTGTCCGACCGTTGGCAACGGCGGCTGCTCTCGGCGTTGTGCAGACGGTACGGCTTGCAGCCCTATCGCTACAAGCGCCAACGCTACACGACGGTCATGCTGCGAGCGCCTCGCTCGTTTGTTGACAAGACGCTTTGGCCCGAATACCTGCAACTCAAAAACGCGCTCGACGCCTATCTCAACGCAGCGACCGAGCGCATCATTCGCGACGAAGTCTATCGCGATGCCGAGGAAGCGCCGGAACGGGCACGCTAGAAGCCTGACCTTGGATTAGTGATCCAGTGGCCAAGGGGACGGGCGCAGAGGCCGGTCCGACAGTGGTTTGATGAGACAGATGCAGGCTAGGGCTTCTGCGGCGACACTCGGTGTCCTGTTGTGCTTGCTCGGGCTCACCGCTTACACATCGTTGTACGCCCAAGAGCGACAAGAGACTCGCAAGGCTCGTGCCCTCCGCCGGCCCGGAGGATGCCGGTCTTCTCCCCGGGCGTGGCGCGTGCCTCCGGCGGGCAGGACCGGCGTCCGCGCCGGTCTTCTCCTCGCACTTGGAGCAGGGGCGGTGCGGGCAGAAACGTCGACCCGGAGGTCGACGCGGCCTGCCAGGAGGCCCGCGCCACAGGGTAGGTCTCCCACTTCGCGGACCTGAGTCCCCAGGAATCGGGACTCGGCAAGCCGGAGGCTTACGCCACAGGTCGCCTGGGCTGTCGGTGGGTCTCGATCGCAGGGTTGCGTTGTGGCGGGCTCGTCTCGGACCGCTCCCTCACGGTCACGGCTCGGTTTGGCGGTCTTTGAACCCGGCGAACCAGTTTTGGACGACACGTAGTTTGACATCGGACGTCCCCGCTTCCGCCTCGCGCAAGATGAACCTCTGGCCGTCGGGCGTAACGTCATAATTGAGGAAGTTCTCCGTCCTAAACCTCAGGGTGTTGTCAGAAAAAAGCTTCTCAGGGGCGCCGATCGTCAGCGTGGGGGTCGTTGCAACCGGGACTGCCATCAAGCTGTCACCCTCCATGTAGAACAGCTCTTTGCCATCTTTCCGCCAACGCACCTATTGAGTCCCGCATAATATCCCGTCACTCGAAGCAAAGAGAAGACTGTTTCCAGAAGGCCGTGATCAAACGCGGTTTGTGGTGCATGCGGCGGAGTGCCTTGCGGGCCCGCTCGTTCAGCTCGCCGTAGTCCTTCGGACAGACGTTCGGCAACTCGTGCTGCTTCCAGTAAGCCCAGATGTATTCCACCGGATTCAACTCCGGCGCATAGGGTGGCAAGTACTCGGTTGCGATGTGGCCTTCGGAGAGTTGGATGAACTCTTGCACCAGGCGGCTACGGTGCGCCGGCAGCCGGTCCCAGACGATCAGCAGCGGCCGATCGATATGACGTACCAACGCCTTGAGAAAGTCGATCACTTGCTCTTTGCCGATCGCACCGGGATAGAGCCGAAAGTAGAAGTTACGCAGCGTCAGCCCCGCCGAGACGGAAAGCTTCTCCCAATTGAAGTTAAACTGCAGCACCGGTGTTTGGCCGCGTGGCGCCCAGGTGCGGCAGCGATGCGGCTTCTGACTCAATCCGCTTTCGTCGATGAAGACGAGCGTACGGCCTTCGTTTTGGGCTTTTTTTTAATGCGCGTCCAGGTCTTGCGCTTCCAGGTGCGGATCTGCTCTTCGTTGCGCTCGCGCGCCTTTCCGACCGGGCGTTGCGGGCTCCAGTCGAGCGCTCGCAGGATCTTCCAGACGTGGCCTTCGTGGTAGTCGACCCCGAACTCGTCTCCGATCAGCCGAGCCACCCGCGGACAGCTCCACAGGGGCGTGGGGAAGCCGTGGGCTTGCGGGCCTTCCAGCAACAGCGACGTCAGGCGTTCGCGTTGTGCGGCATCGAGGAGCGGCTTGCGTCCGGCGCGCCCGGCCTGGCGGAGTCCGGCCGCACCCTGCTCGCGGTATTGCCGCCGCCACGTACTGACGGTTTGGCGAGCGACTTTCAGCCGTCTTGCCGTCTCGGACTGATTGTGGCCTTGGTCGAGCAGCCGCATCGCTTCGAAACGGCGCTTCTCCAGGGCCTTGAAATCCCGCTTCACACCTTTGGGGTTGCCCATACATATATAGATGCTCCAAACTATCAAAAAGTGTCATAATAATTTACGGGATTCAATAGGTGCCGCCGTTGGCCGACACCCTACGCTGACCGGTTCCCTCTGGAAAGGAACGGATGTAGATCTCACGTTCACCGGACTGATCCTAGCCATAGGCAACAAAGCGCCCGTCGGGAGACAGCTTGGCGAGCTGCTCGACGTGCTCGCTTTCGAGGAAAGGAGCTTCTTCCCAGTCGCCGTCCTCGCCTCGCTTCAGGTACGAAATATCTGCATTGGCCGTGTTGGGACTTTCTAGCTGCTGCCTCCAAATCAAGATCGTGTTTCCGTCCGAGGACCAGTCTGTGACATAGCGGCGGGCTTCCGGGGATTCGAGGAACACCACGGGGTCCTCGCTCCCGTCGGCTCGCACGATGTGAAGGTCCCTGTGAACTCCTGGGCCGGGCGTACCGGCGGAAAAAACGATCCGATCGCCCTGCGGCGACCAGCTTGGATAGATTTCCGCGGAGGGTGACGTGGTCAGCCGCGTTTTGATCGGACGCGCCACTTCATGGATCCAGATGTCCAGTTTGGCGTCTTGGACGACAACCCGCGAGCCATCCGGCGACAGGCCCGGGTATAGTATACGCCCGTCATGCGGCTCTCCGATCTCTCCGAGACGGTTACCTTCTCGGTCCTTCCAGACCAACCGCCAGCGACCGGTTGCGGTCACCCCCTCCACATAGGCAAGCGTTCCATCCAACGCAATGCTGGGTTCGTAGCTATCTTCGCTGATGGGGAACGGGTTGCCGGTCGCTTTCATCGTGTCAACCGAAAAGGGGATCGCCCAGACTCCGCGTGGCTCGATGCTCTCGTAAACCACGTGTCCGCTGGGAGCATAAACCGGAAACCAGCCTTCGGCCAGAATCTCCCGTTGGCCGGAGGTACGGTCGAGGGCAATGACTTGAGCTTCGGTAGCCGACCTCGCTTCCACGTAGAGCAGCTTATCCGTACCCTCGCTAGTCGAGAAGAACGCCGGCTGGTTAGCACCAAACCCTTCCTGCTCGGCTTCGAGCCACAGCTCGGCCTGCCCCCCACGGGCGGGCACCTTGAAAAGCTTGCGTTCTGAAGTGAAGATGACCGACTCGCCGTCCGGCGTCCAAGCGGACCTGCTGGAGAAGCCGCTCGCTTCCGCCAAGCTCACCACGGGGCCGCCGGAAACCGCCACTTTCTTGAAATCCCCCCCCCACGCGGGGACCGGAAGCCCACAAATTGGCTATCGGGTGACCAGAACGGCATACTGACGCCGAGATTTGCCGGACCCACGATCGCCCGCGGTTGATTCTGATCCAGGTCCTGCACCCACAGGGTGCGGGTGCCCTCCTGACCGGTCACGTAGGCGACATGCCGGCCGTTGGGTGAGATGGAAGGCCGTCTCAGACCTTCTTCGGTCGGTAAGGTGAACCGCCGCAGGGGAGACTCGGGAGCGGGAGAGAACAGCGGGAAGAAGGCGAAGACCAGAGCGAGAAGCACGCCCAGCGCACCGACACCCAGCACGAGGCTCTGCTTGCGACGCTGCGCGCGCTCGATCTGTTGCTCCGACGACTGCGGCAACACACGAATCGCGACCGACCGGTGCAGCTCGGTGTCTTCAGCAACATAGCGGATGGAGTCGCCAGTCTCCTGCCCGTCCTCGATGACTCGATACTTGACGAGCGGGTGGTCGGAGACGTCTCCGTGTAGGGGCGCAGCGTGCTGCGCCCGAGTCTCGGTGCTCGACTGGGACCCCGCGGGCGCAGCACGCTGCGCCCCTACATTCCCGGCTGGGGCCGTTCGCAAGATCGTCGACTCGCCGGATTCGAGCTTCTTCTTCAGCGTCTGCAAATCCAGCAGCAGGTCATCGGTGTGCTGGTAGCGTTCCTCGATCTCCTTCGCCATGCACTTGCCGACGATCCGCTCCAACTCCATCGGCACGCCGGTGCGTAGTGTGGTCAACGGCTCCGGCTCTTCGTTGAGAATCGAGTAGACGACGGCTTGTTCATAGTCGCCTCGGAAGGGCGCCCGTCCGACGACCATCTCGTAGAGCACAACCCCCAGCGACCAGATGTCGGTGTGGTGGTCCGACGGCTCCCCTTGGGCCTGCTCGGGTGACATGTAGATCGGTGTGCCCAAGGTCATGCCGCTCTTGGTGAGCTTCGATCGGTCAGCAAGCTGCGCCAGCCCAAAGTCCATGATGGTGACGCGCTGCTTCGAACCCTCGCCGGTAACCATCAGGTTGGCCGGCTTGATGTCACGGTGGACGATCTTCTTTTCGTGGGCGGCTTGCAGGCCCTGCGCTGTTTGGACGGCGATGTCGAGGACGTCTTTGAGCTTCAGCGGACCGGCCTCGATCTTCTGTTCGAGGCTGTCGCCCTCGATGAACGCCATGGCGATGAAGGTCTTGCCGTTGGCCTCGGCGATCTCGTAGACGGTGCAGATGTTGGGATGGTCGAGTGCCGCCGCCTCGGCTTCCCGCCGGAAGCGAGCCCTGACTTCCTCGTCACCCAGCAGGTGAGCCGCGAGGAACTTGAGAGCGACCGGCCTGTTTAGATTGGTGTCGTCAGCTTTGTAAACGACACCCATGCCGCCCTCACCGAGTTTGTCGGTGATTTTGTAGTGCGAGATGGTTTGGCCGATCATCGTCGGACCGCTCCCTCAGGGGCTGTGAAAGAATCGGTGTCCATGAACATCCGTGGAAGCCGGCGCAATTGTAGGGGCGGGCCCCTGCGCCCGCCCGCGCTTTGCGGATGACTGGCGATGTCCATGGCAGGTTCGGGCGGGCACGGGGGCCCGCCCCTACAACCCTCCAGTGTTTCTTTCACAGCCCCTCCCGGTCACGGCTCGGTTGGACGACACCCATACCGCCTTCACCGAGTTTGTCCGTGATCTTGTAGTGGGAGATGGCCAGCGGTTCCGCATCCACATTTCTTGAGGGGCGGAAACATTTGAGTTAGCAAGTGTTTTCGCTCGTCCTCCAGGTCCGAGCAGATTCGCATTCCCCCGGCGGACTTGACCCATGTGTTATTCTGATATATATTAATTATACCAGTCATGAAGGCGGCCCCCACTCGCTCTCATCTCTCGGATGCCGAACGTAGGCTCCGCTCCCGCATCGCGCAGCTCGTCCATGGCCGCTGGTTGCTGCACGGCACGCTGGCGCCCCGCCAACGCACCTGCGGCAAGCCCACCTGTCGCTGTGCTCGCGGTCAGCTTCACGCCTCGTTGTATTTGGTGCGGAATCGCCAAGGGCAACTGCAGCAGCTGTTTGTGCCCCGCCACTGGGAGGCCCGCGTCCGCCAGGCCGTGGCCGACTACCAGCAACTCCAACGGCTCCTCGACGAGGTCTCCGAGCGTGAATGGAAGCGGCTCCGAAGCCGCCGGGAGGAATGACGTTCTTCGACGCCTGCTGCACTACGCCGAGAAGGTCTACGGTCTGCGGGACTCGCTGCTGGCCGCCGTCGGCGACACCAGGCCGCGGCCGCGCATCCCGACGCGGGTGGTGCTGCAGTCGGTGCTGGTGCTGTTCTGGACACGGCTGGGCAGCCTCAACGCGTTAGAGACGCTAGCGCCCGCACCGTTTTGGAAACAGTGGTTGGGCCGCGAGATGCCCAGCGCCGACACCCTCGGGCGCGTCTACAGCCGGCTCGATGCCGCCGCGGTGCGGGCAGCGATTCATCACGTCTACGAACGGCTCAAGCGCAACAAGGCCCTGCCCGGGATCGGCGGGCTGGGCGTGGCCGTGCTCGACGGCCATGAGTCTCACGCCAGCTACCGCCGTTGCTGTCGAGGATGCTTGAAGCGCACCGTGCAGCGCCGCGATGGCCAGCAGATGCAATACTACCATCGCCAAGTCACACTGCTGTTGCTCTCCGATACGCCCCCCGGCTCCGAACCGCTGCGACTGTTGCTCGACGCCGAGCCGCAACGGCCCGGCGAGGACGAGATGGCCGCGGCGCACCGTTTGCTGGCGCGAGTTCTCGAGACCTATCCGCGAGCCTTTGACGTCGTGTTGGCCGATGCTCTCTACGCCACCGCCCCGTTTATCAACTTCTTATTGGGGCATGGCAAAGACGCCGTGATCGTGCTCAAGGACGAGCGCCGCAACCTCTATCAAGACGTCCAAGGGCTGTGGCCGACCACGGCGCCCCAACGCGGCGACTATCAAGGTCGCGATTGCCAGTGGTGGGATCACGAGGGCCTGGTGTCGTGGCCGCAGGTGCAGCAGCCGCTGCGGGTGGTTCGTTCCGTCGAGAGCTGGCAGCAGTATTCGCAACTCGACTCCCAACCGCATCCGCATCACAGCGAGTGGGTGTGGGTGACGACCCTTTCCTCACTGCAGGTTCGGACCGCGCGGGTGGTAAGGTTGGGCCATCAACGCTGGGACATCG
The DNA here is from genome assembly GCA_965261065.1 of Bryobacterales bacterium. Lineage (GTDB taxonomy): Bacteria > Acidobacteriota > Terriglobia > Bryobacterales > UBA6623 > JAKZVK01. The sequence goes on from OZ253444.1 coordinate 5,021,544, forward strand.
AGAATCAGGGTTTCAACGAGTTAGTCAACGGCTGGCACGCCGACCACGTATATAAGCACGACCCCGCGGCGATCGAGAACTTTCTGTTGACGGTGTTTCTGGCTTTTAATCTCTTCCACGTTTTTGTTGCGCGCAATCTCAAGGCATCGCTGCGGCGCAGCAAGCCGCGAGTCTTTTGGGCGCGCGCGATGGCGGCTGATCTGTATCAGGCGGCGGCTTGCCCGTACGGCTCGGGGCCCTCGCCATAGCGAGCGGGTGGTTTTCTTTCTCCCTGCCATCCTGCGCTGCCACCACGCCGCCGAGCGGCAGCCGAGCGTAGCGGTGTCTTCCGCGGCCGACTTCGGGCCCCGCCGAGGCCCTCGTCCGGCTGCGAATCTGCTCGCCCCGCTCGCCCCGCACCTAACTCGCTCGTTCCCCAATCACTTCCCGGCTCTCGCCCGATCGCGTTGCGGAATCGCTGGGAGATGGCGGCGCCGATCATGGTCTGTGCTAGCCTGTGCTAGCCTGGAACGATTGTACCGTTGAGTCGGCTGTTCGAACGGTACAATCCCTCGCGCAAGTCCGAAGCGCTTATGACCAGAGCGCCGGACCATCAAGGGCCACAATCTCATCCGGCCCGCTTTCGCGCACTACACCAACCGACAAACCCAGCGGCTGACGGCGTCGCAATACCAAAACTCGCCGTCGCGCATGCTCATGCCGTGTGGCTCGGGATCGTCTTGGCGAAGCTGGATCTTCTCGAGCAGCGTGCCGTCTTTCGGGTCCATCTTGTAGATCGCGCGGTGGTTGCTCTCGACGCACCATAGGTGGCCTTCGTGCCAGGCGATACCGTGAGGCCGCTCGCCCGGCGCGGGGATACTGTGCAGCACCTTCCCGGTTTCCGGCTCGATCTGGTACAGCTTCATCGGCGGCGGCACGGCGATCCAATACTTCCCGTCCACCCATTCGAGGCCGTGCGCGCCGGCTTGGCGCTTCGTCTTGCCCCACTTTGGCTGGCCCACGCCGGGAGTGTCGAAGGTCTTGAGCGTCTTGCCGGTGTTCGGGTCGACTTTGATGGTTGTCAATGCGAACGTCGAGGCGATCCACAGCGCGCCGTTGCCGTAGGTGATGCCACTGCTGTGATGTCCCTCGGTTTGGAGTTGGGTGAGCACCTTGCCGTCTTCGTAGCGCACCTTGTGGACTTTGTTGGGGTCCTTTTGGTCGAGGATCCAGAGGCCGTCAGCCGTCGTCTGGAGGCCGTTCGGCATTTCGCCCGGCGCCAGGAACAACTTTTCCACGCGCCTGGATGTGGTGGGAAGATCGCCCTTCTTGGCGGCGGCTTCAGCCCGTTGGGCGAGGCTAGTGACGCCTAACGCGCCTAGAAACAAACGTCTCGATAGCGCTCTGGTTGTAGGCATGGCGCCCTCCTTGCGTGATGTCCGTTCCACTGTACTCGAATCCGGCATGTGGGCGCGACATGAATTCGCATCTACCGGTAAACCGCTGACATCTCTCTCGGTTCTAGAAGCTTTCGCGGAGCGCCGGAGTTCGTGCCGGACCGCTCCCTTGCGGTCACGGCTCGGTTTCCGAGTTTGAGATGTCCATGTGGCGAAGTTACGGCCGCGGATCTCAGAACCGAGGTCCGCGCTACGGTTTGTTGAAGCCCAATGATAATGTCCCCTTGAGCGCCCAATAGAAATGTCCCCTACTCTGAGGCTCCGAAGGAGGAGCCGAGAGTGGGAAGGACATGGATGAGTGCCAAGGAGTTGAGGCGCGGCGAAGTGCTGAGCCGAGTGAAACGAGGGGAACTGAAGTTGACCGAAGCCGCCGAGCTGCTGGAGGTCAGCTACCGCCATGCGAAGCGTCTGAAGAAGCGTTACCGTGCGGGCGGGGCCAAGGCTTTGGTGCACGGTAACGTCGGCCGTGCTTCGAACCGAGCCGATCAGAAGCGACGCCAGCAGGTTCTCGAGTTGGTGCGCGAGAACTATGCGGGCGAGGGGCACGAGCGCTTCGGGCCGACGCTGGCGTCGGAACATCTGGCAGCCGACCACGGCCTGGAAGTGCCGCGCGAAACACTGCGGCGCTGGATGCTCGCCGCGGGTCTGTGGAGCCGCCGTCGCAAGCGCCAACCGCATCGCACCCGGCGCCAACGCAAAGCGCACTTCGGCGAGCTGATTCAACTCGACGGTTCGCACCACCACTGGCTGGAAGAACGCGGCCCGAAAGCCTGTCTGATGAACTTCGTCGATGACGCGACCGGTGTGGCACTGTGCCGTTTCTCGGACCAGGAAACGACCTGGGCCGCGGCCGATCTGCTCGCAGCCTGGGTACGTCAACACGGCGTTCCCAAGGCGTTGTACTGCGACTGGAAAAACGTCTACCAGCGCCAGCCGACGTCGCGGGAAGCGCTGGCAGGCATCAAGCCCGAGACGCAGTTCGGGCGCATGTGTGCCAAGCTCGGCATTACGATCATGGCGGCTTCCTCGCCGCAAGCCAAGGGCCGAGTGGAGCGCCATCACGGCACGCACCAAGACCGCCTGATCAAGAAGATGCGGCTGCGCGGGATCGTCGAGTACGAGGCGGCGAACCGTTATCTCGACGAGGAGTACCTGGCCGAGCACAACGAGCGCTTCGCCTGTGAGCCGGCGGCGGCAGCGGACTTTCACCAGGCGCTCCCCCGCGGCACCGAGCTGCGAGGCGTGTTCTGTTGCGAGTACGAACGGGTGGTGAGCAACGACCGGGTGGTGCGTTTCGAGAATCGTTGTTTGCAGTTGAAGCCGAAACGCAACCAGGGCGTGGGGGCGGGGGCACGGGTGACGGTCCAACAGTGGCGCGATGAGAGCTTGCAGGTGAGGTTTGACGGGCACGAGATCGAGCACGACGTGATCGCCACGCCGACGCCACAGCTGCGGACGAAGCCAGCACCACAGCAGCGTCCGGGGGGCGGGCGCAAGCCGGCGGCGGACCACCCCTGGCGGCGAGCTGTGTTACGGAAAAAACGGGCTGCGAATACATAAGAGGGCTGTGGAAATGCCGGGTCGGATGGAAAGCGTGGAAAATCTCTCGAGGCAGCAGTACCGGGTTCGAGGAGCGGTGGATGGTTTTCCACCCTTCCCACCGCCCCTTGGAAATCGCTACGCGATTCCCACAGTTCCACAGCCCCGACGACGACGATATCTCTCCTACGAACAAGAAACACAAGGGGACACTTCTATCGAGCTACCGAGGGGGACATTTCTATTGGGCGTTGACAGGTCCGCGCTACGGTTCCGTGAGATGCCCCCTTTTCTGTTACGCTATTTCGACTCTCCGACAAGCCCGGTAGACATTGAACCCATGAACCTCTCCTCTAAAGAACGTCTTGCCCTTCTCGGCTCAGGTCGGCCAATCGACGAGGTGTGCAGTGCGGCGCATATTTCACGCGAGGAGTTCGATCGCTGGTGGGACGACGAAACCCGCTCGCGCGTGCCGGCCGGTGAGGGATCGCGGCAGGCGCCGGTGGGCGCGGCGGTCGAGATCGAGCGCGACGAGTGGGGCATTCCTCACATCCGCGCCGCGTCGGACGACGATCTCTTCTTTGGCTTCGGCTATGCCATGGCGCAGGACCGCCTGTTTCAACTCGACTACCTGCGCCGCAAGGCGTCAGGAAGGCTCTCGGAAGTCCTCGGGCCCGATGGCCTCGAACTCGACACAATCGCCCACACCATCGGCATCCCACGCATAGCCAAAGCCGAGTGGGATCAGTCGCCTGCGGAAACACGCCGCCTCGTCAGCCGCTTCAGCGACGGCGTCAACGCCGTGATCGACGAGTCGCGCGAGGGTCTCCCCATCGAGTTTGACCTGCTCGGCTATGCGCCCGAGCCCTGGTCGCCGATTGACTGCCTTGCGATTGCCGGCGAGTTTCGCTACTACCTCACGGTTCGCTTTCCCGTGATCGTCGCGCCCGAGATCGGCCGCCGCGTGCTCGGCGACGGGCCGCTCTTCGACGCCTTCCTGCAAGGCGAGGCCGACGAAGAGAGCATCCTGCCGGCGGGCAGCTATCCCGCCGGGCGTACGGACGCCGCCGAGATGGGAAGTGCGGTGGGCGATCCGCAAAAAGGCGAGGGCAGCAACAACTGGGTCATCGGCGGCAGCCGAACCACCACGGGTAAGCCCCTACTCGCCAGCGACCCCCACATCGCGTTTGCCGCCGTGTCGTGTTGGTACGAAGTTCACCTCAGCGGCGGCTCGTTCGATGTGATGGGCATGGCCTACGCGGGCATGCCGACGGTGCTGTTCGGCGCCAACCGCAAAGTCGCCTGGGGCGTGACGAACAACATCTGTTCGCAACGCGACCTTTACTTGGAAAAGACCGACCCCGATCATCCGGGCTCTTTCCTCCACGACGATGAGTGGGAGCCGGCGGGCGAGACGGTCGAGCAGATTACGGTACACGGGGCCGAGACCGTCCAGACGACGATCCAGTCGTCGCGCAACGGGCCGATCGTCAACGACATCCTGCCGCCGCTGGCGCGCGAGTGGGGGCCGATCTCACTGCGCTGGGTCGGTTCCAGCTACTGCGGCTTGCTTACTTCCTACCTGGCGATGAATCGCGCCGGATCGTGCGATGAGTTCCGCGAGTCGACCAAGGGTTGGACCGTGCCTACCTGGAGCATGGTCTTCGCCGACAGCGAAGGCCACATCGGCTACCAGTCCACCGGGCTCCTGCCGCTGCGCAAGTTCTGGCGGCGCGGGTTGCTCGAAGGTTGGAACCCCGAGCATCAATGGGACGGCTTCATCCCGCGCGAGGGGATGCCGCGGTGGGCCGACCCTGAGCGCGGCTGGATCGCGACCGCCAACAATCGCCCGGCGCCCGACGACTTCCCCTACCCGCTCTCGGGAACATGGAATAGCGGCCATCGTTGCCGGCGCATCCGGCAGATGATCGAGCAGCGCGGCAAGCTTTCGCGCGACGACCTCGTCGCCATGCAGCAGGACGTCTGCTCGCTACGCGCCGTCGAGTGCCGGCCGAAACTGCTCCGCGCGCTCTCAGCCAGCACCGACCCGCGGGTCCGTAAAGCGCTCGCCCACCTCGATGTCTGGGACGGACACATGACGACCGACAGCGTGGCGGCGTCGATCTTCGAAGTATTCTTCACGCAATGGAGCCGCCTCGCCGCGGCCGAACGCTTCGACGAAGAACAAGTTCTCTTCGTCGAGGGGACGATGGGCGGGCTGGCGTCGGCGCTGCTCGAGGAAGACAGCGCCGGATGGTTCGAAAGCGGCGACCGGATCGCCGCCATCGAGGAGGCCTTCATCGACGCGCTCGACCAGATCACCGCACAACACGGCCCGGACATATTCGACTGGCGGTGGGGCGCCCTGCACAAGATTCAGCTACGGCACGTGCTCAGCGCGCGCGGCGATTTGTCAGAGCTACTCGACCGCGGCGGGGTGCCGGTCGGAGGCAACGGCATCACCGTGTGCAACACGGGCTACGACCCCAACTGGGGCGCGCTGATGGGCGCCAACTACCGCCTGATCGCCGACTTGAGCACCTCGCCGCTCACGTTTCAAGCCGTCGACGCGCAGGGCGAGTCCGGCCACCCTGGTAGTCAGCACTACTGCGACCAGCTTGAGGAGTGGATCAACGCGAGGTACCACGAGCTGCCGTTTGAGCGGGACGGCGCGGAGGCAACCGCGAGGCTAGTGCTTGAACCTTCCAATCCGAGCTGAAAACTCGCTGATTCGGAGTTGGGTTTACTTGTAGTGAAAACGCGCTTGGAGGAAGATTACTGTCTCTTCAGTAACCGCATAGACAAGCCGGTGCTCCTTCGTCAAGCGCCTCGACCAGGCGCCGCTCAGCTTGTGTTTCAGAGGTTCGGGCTTGCCTGTACCCGAGAACGGATCGCGAAGGACTTCGCGCATCGCCCGTAGCAGCTTCCGAGCTGTTTTTCGGTCCTGCTCGACCCAGTAGGTGATGTCCTCGAGGAATGCGACGTCGAGGACGGCCTTTCGAGAGGTATTTCTAGGCGTCGTTCTCCCCTAGTCCAAGCTCGTCGGCCAACTCGTCGACGGTCTTCGCAACGCCTTCGCCTCGCCGGGCGCGGTCGAGCGAGTTCGAGAGGCGTTCGGCGTTCCTGGGCGAACTGAGCAGGTATTCGGTCTCTTCCAGGCCGCTCAGCTCGGAGGCAGGAACCAAAGCTACGTCGTCAAAGCCCTCTCGACGGATGATGACGGTCTCGTTCTTCTTCGTCACCTGGTTCCAGAGTGAATCCAGGTCTTCACGTGCTTGGTCGTAAGAGACTTCCACTGACATAGCGCCCTCGTTGCCTCTACTATCATGATAGCCGTCTCTAGCCAGAATGTTCTTGATACAACTCCGGTCGGTAGCGGCGGGCGTAGAAGCCGGTGGCTTTCGTGAGGTCGAGGTCGGCGACGAGTAGGCCCTCTTCTCCTCGCGGCAGGTGGCTCATCAACTCGCCGTCGGGATCGATCAACGACGTTGCTGAGTTCTGCTGCGTCATCGCCTGATTGACGCTGGCGAAGTAGATTGAGTTCTCCTCCGAGCGGCACTGCATCGCCTTCTCGTAGAACGACTCACCCCACGGCGCCGTCTTGATCTCGCCCGGACGGTCGTGGCCGGTGACCTGGGGTTGGAAGACGATCTTCGCTCCGCGTACGGCCGCCCAGCGCACCGTCTCTGGATAGCGCCAGCCATCGTGACAGATGGAAATTCCAAAGCGGACACCGTTGACGTCGAACATCTGGCGCTTGCCGTCGGGGACGTAGTTCTCTTCCTCGCCGCCGGGCGTAATCTGATTCTTTGTTTGGTATCCAAGCATTGGGATGTTCGGGGGGCCGTGAGACTCTAGCTGAACGAAGGGCACGGTCGGCCCTGGAGACGCGCAGGTGGGTATTCAGTGAAGGGTTTTTCGTCGCCCGTGCCGCTCAACGCCGGCTAGCACTTGCGGTTCAAAGTGGGGAGGGCGGCTGGTGCGCTCCGCGGATGGTGCTTTAGGCTTGGTGCTTGCGCGCCTGCTCGAGCAAACGCTTGGCGCGGGAGGGATTGTAGACGCCGCAGGGACAGAAGCGAGCTAGCGTGGCGACAGCCTGGTCGGAAGTGCGGCGGCCCTCGCGCACCATGTCGAGCATCTTCTTGGCCATGTTGAACGACACCATGCCGTGGCCGCACATGGTGGCCAGCTCGAGCGTCTGACTATTCGGCAGATGGTCGTGCGGATCCGTGAAGCCCAACGAATACTCGACGCTGTGTCTCTTGATGCCGCAAACCTCGCCCGTCTCTTTCGCGCCGTCCACCGACGTGCTGATATTCACCGACATCCCCAGGTCGGCATCGATCACTTGCCTCAAACACGCCTCGGCCTTCTGGCGCGAGTCGAACACGGCCGCGACGGTGCCCGATTTCTTGACGCCCTCGATCACCGACTCGTAGTCAGCCGCGCTCTCGCGGTTCCAGTGGACGGTCGGCCGCAACTCCTTCGACGGACGGTAGCTGCCCCAGTCGCCGTTGCCCATGTTGGCCGGCTCGTGCTTGGCGCAGATGCGAAGGAAGCTCTTCAGCTTCTCGACCGCACCCTGCTCGTTCTTGCCCTTGCAGGGGATCGCGAAGATGATGACGTCGTCTTGGAAGCTCTCGGCCTTACCGTACCGGTGCAGCGTGTTGGTCAACGAGTTCCTCCTGGAGTTCTACGTTGGTGACACGCCCCAGCCCCATGTTCGTCTTGGCGCGTTCGTGCGAATAGCCCAGGTCTTCGAGCAGCGGCAGCAGCACGCGGTCCTCGCCGTCGTCGTCGCAGCGCGTGGAAACGCCCACCGCGATCACGGTGTCGATGCCCTTCGAGACGTCGTGGACCGTGTCGAGCACGGCCGGCACCATGTCGATGGTGGTCTTGATCTCGACGATCGCCGAGAGGATCTTCTCATTCATCAGGTCGGTCTTGAGCGTGCCCGCCTTCTTGTCGGTCATCAGGTGCGTGATAGGGTTCTTGGGTTCGAACGTTACGCCCAGCTTCGCCAGAGCCACGGTCATCGTCTGAATGTGATGGAATCGCACGCCCACACCCGGACGGCCGAACTCGATCACGTAACCGACCTCGCCGACCTCGACACGGTTCGCCACGTCGTTGGTCTTGACCTCTTCGGTTCCGCGCCCGTGAATGCCGGTCGATTTATGCTCGACCAGCGGGTCGCTGAACACGCGGCGGGCGATGCGTGGCCATTCCAACTCGTCCATCACGAACGCCGATGTGGGGCACACGTCGGGCTCGGGCTCGAAGCGGAAGCGAAAGACCTTCGCCAGCTTGCGCACCGTCCGCACCATGGTGGGATTGAGGTTCTCCCCGCTCATGCGATAACAAGTGCCGCACTCGACGCACTCGTCGGCGTCAATGGTGGCACGATTCCTGGCCGGATCGACGTAAATCGCCCCCATGGGGCAAACGGGAACGCAGTTCGCGCAAGCCACGCACTTGTTTGGATCGATGAGCACGGTCTAACTCCCCAAAGCCGAACGGCATCAGTTTACCATGGACAGGGTCGGGCTGAGGCTCTTGTCGGAGTTGTGAAGTGTCTCGATTTCAGGCTTCGGTCCACCCCTATGTAGTTCATATCGCTCCGTCGCCGCGATCCGCCCAGCCGCCTAGCGGCGTCTCAATTAGCTTCCCAGGGCGTGAGCCCTGGGAAGCGTAACCAAACCCGACAGAGCCCTGAAAAGGGCGACTCAACTCCACCGAGACCGCTCGTCGTATTCAACCTGATTCCGCCTCGGCACCGACACGACCTCGTCCCCGCCGGAGTGCCGGTTCACGAAGATGGTCCGGCGTCGGCCTGCAGCAATCCTTCCAGCCGCGCCATTCGCTGTTCCAGACGCTGTAGCTGCGTATCTTTGGCCTCGAGAAGCCGTTGCTGTTCTTGAACGGTCTTCGTCAGGACCGCCACCACGTCCATAGCCGAGAGGGTCTTTCGGTCGGCCCTCGCGACAAGCTCGGGAACGTCCTCTGCGATAAAGCCTAGGTGCTCCTCTGACGGATCTTCGTTGTAGGCAAACCGGATCGGGGATAGGGCCATCACGGCTTCGATCGCTTCATCGGGGCGCAGCTCAGCAACGTCCTGCTTTAACTCCCGGCTCGAAGCGTCCACCCATCGCCCGGCGGCGCCGTACTCATCTAGCACCGCCGCTGTGCCCTTCAGACGGTTGTTGAGTTGGTCGATGTAGATGTGGGCTACTTCAAGTTCGTTGAGCATTCGCAACAGTTTGTCGCCAACCTGTATCGGCCCTGGCTCCTCATCGGGCGTAGGCCCTATAGCCGGCAGATAACTGTTCCCAAACATGGCGGCCGAATGCTCCTCAATGGTTGGGAGCGGGTAATCCGGCTGGAAGACACGGTCACATCCGTCGCAGCTCAGCAGTCCGTTCACAGTGAGGTTCCCAGTGATGGTCAGATGACCGCTTGTATCAAGGAGCAAGAGGTCAAGCACTCCCGCTTCGCCCACTACCCACTGGCTCGAGTTGTTGACCCGCATGGAGAATTTCGCTTTACCGGTATTCTCTAGAAACAACCTGGCGGGGTCGGATTGCTTAATGTGAAGCTGCGCCTCCGGCATGTCCGTCCCGATCCCCACGTTGCAGCTTGCATCCTCGGTGATGCAACCTTGGGACTCGACTGCCAGGACCCTCGGGCCGGCGTAGACGAAGTCTTTCTTGTGGCCGAGCTGGGCGGTGAGCGACGGGGCCAGCGCGAACGTGCCGAGCAACAGCCCGCAGATGGTGATGGTGCGATTCCGTGACATGGGTGGTTCCTCCTTTATAGTTTCCGATGCTCGATTAAAACATCATTTTGGAATTTTGTTTCGCGTCTTCCGGCGCAGGGAGGGAGCGCCAACGGGGGTGAAACCTCGTGGCCGGCCGATCCGTTCCTCCGGCCTCGGGCGTAGAAACCGCCGGCGACTGGGTGTGAAACTGCCTTCCAAAAGCCGCAAAGCGCCTAAACACAAGGAAAATCGTGGATTATCGCCACACAACTCCCGCGTTGAAGCTACACGAACGACAGGGACCATGTCAAGCGCAACTCGTGCATTTCTGAGCAAGCCTGGTGCGAAACCGTGAGAACACCGCACACACATGGGTGTTGAAGCCCAATGATAATGTCCCCTTGAGCGCCCAATAGAAATGTCCCCTACTCTGAGGCTCCGAAGGAGGAGCCGAGAGTGGGAAGGACATGGATGAGTGCCAAGGAGTTGAGGCGCGGCGAAGTGCTGAGCCGAGTGAAACGAGGAGAACTGAAGTTGACCGAAGCCGCCGAGCTGCTGGAGGTCAGCTACCGCCATGCGAAGCGTCTGAAGAAGCGTTACCGTGCGGGCGGGGCCAAGGCTTTGGTGCACGGTAACGTCGGCCGTGCTTCGAACCGAGCCGATCAGAAGCGACGCCAGCAGGTTCTCGAGTTGGTGCGCGAGAACTATGCGGGCGAGGGGCACGAGCGCTTCGGGCCGACGCTGGCGTCGGAACATCTGGCAGCCGACCACGGCCTGGAAGTGCCGCGCGAAACACTGCGGCGCTGGATGCTCGCCGCGGGTCTGTGGAGCCGCCGTCGCAAGCGCCAACCGCATCGCACCCGGCGCCAACGCAAAGCGCACTTCGGCGAGCTGATTCAACTCGACGGTTCGCACCACCACTGGCTGGAAGAACGCGGCCCGAAAGCCTGTCTGATGAACTTCGTCGATGACGCGACCGGTGTGGCGCTGTGCCGTTTCTCGGACCAGGAAACGACCTGGGCCGCGGCCGATCTGCTCGCAGCCTGGGTACGTCAACACGGCGTTCCCAAGGCGTTGTACTGCGACTGGAAAAACGTCTACCAGCGCCAGCCGACGTCGCGGGAAGCGCTGGCAGGCATCAAGCCCGAGACGCAGTTCGGGCGCATGTGTGCCAAGCTCGGCATTACGATCATGGCGGCTTCCTCGCCGCAAGCCAAGGGCCGAGTGGAGCGCCATCACGGCACGCACCAAGACCGCCTGATCAAGAAGATGCGGCTGCGCGGGATCGTCGAGTACGAGGCGGCGAACCGTTATCTCGACGAGGAGTACCTGGCCGAGCACAACGAGCGCTTCGCCTGTGAGCCGGCGGCGGCAGCGGACTTTCACCAGGCGCTCCCCCGCGGCACCGAGCTGCGAGGGGTGTTCTGTTGCGAGTACGAACGGGTGGTGAGCAACGACCGGGTGGTGCGTTTCGAGAATCGTTGTTTGCAGTTGAAGCCGAAACGCAACCAGGGCGTGGGGGCGGGGGCACGGGTGACGGTCCAACAGTGGCGCGATGAGAGCTTGCAGGTGAGGTTTGACGGGCACGAGATCGAGCACGACGTGATCGCCACGCCGACGCCACAGCTGCGGACGAAACCAGCACCACAGCAGCGTCCGGAGGGCGGGCGCAAGCCGGCGGCGGACCACCCCTGGCGGCGAGCTGTGTTACGGAAAAAACGGGCTGCGAATACATAAGAGGGCTGTGGAAATGCCGGGTCGGATGGAAAGCGTGGAAAATCTCTCGAGGCAGCAGTACCGGGTTCGAGGAGCGGTGGATGGTTTTCCACCCTTCCCACCGCCCCTTGGAAATCGCTACGCGATTCCCACAGTTCCACAGCCCCGACGACGACGATATCTCTCCTACGAACAAGAAACACAAGGGGACACTTCTATCGAGCTACCGAGGGGGACATTTCTATTGGGCGTTGACAACCGCACACACATGGGTTGACTTTTGCGGCTCGCTTGGTCTATTCTCGACCCCGGCAACAGATTCTCCGCGCACCCGGCCGCCTGCGCGATGCTTGCGTCGCAACGGCTCCGCTGGGCGGAGGGTCTTCCGCCAGCCACGCAACAAGGGTTCGTTGTGATGCCCGCTTTCTTGTTTCGCGAAGAACCTAGAAGCCGCCTACGGTCCGTCCTACTCGCGGTGCTGGTAGCACTCCTCTCCGGCTCCAGTCATCTGATCGCACAGTCGGGATCCGAGACGCCCGAAGTCGTCCGATTGAGGCCGGCGCGTTTCCCCGGTGCGTTGCGGCGGAATGTCGAAGTGTTGGGTGATCGATTCTACGCGCCGGGCAAGGAGCGCCTCATTCTTACGGGTACGCTCACTCGTGACGGGGAAAATGAGCAAGTGCAACTTCTATACGAAGTCCCTGGCCGCTTCCGTCTCGCCCCGCAGGGTGGAACGGGTCGCACCCTGTTGTTCGACGGCAGTGAAAGCTGGTCCTCCGATGGCCAGCTTTCAGCTCAAGACGAGGACCTGCTCGAGTCCTTCGCCAGGGACTCTGCCGACGGCTTCTTTGCCGATGTTCGCCAGGGCGGGGCACTCCAGTTCCTAGGCGAAGGCTTCCGTGGCGACGACGGCTCGACGCCCAACTTCAAAGGGCCGTGGTACGACATCCACCAGTTGGTCCGCCCCATCCGCGTGCGCCGCGACGTAGTAATGCGGCAGAAGCTGTATTACTTCGACTCAAACACAGGACTTCTCCTGCGTGTTCGCTATCGCCAATCGGGAGGGGGCGGCCAGAAGGTGGTCGAGACACACTTCAACGACTGGCAGGTTGTAGGCGGTCAGCAGGTGCCGGGCAAGATCGCGCACCTTGAGGGTAACAGTGAGGTGCTCTCATTCCAGACCGGCGGCGCTGCCGTGACGCCACGGGTGGCTGACGAGGTCTTTGTGAGGCCTTAAGGACGAGGCTTATGGCGTCCGCAGAGAGTGGTGCTGAGAACAGGACGTTGGGAAGGTTTGTGCTATGCGATTCCTAACCGGCATGAGACACGCGAAGGAACTGACACTGCTGTTGCTAACACTGTTAGAATCAGTCACAAAATAACCTTGTCAATCTAGGGTCTTGCGGGGAAGGAGCGTGTAGTTCCACTCCCCGTGAAACTTGTCTCGGCGCAGCTTGAGGGCCGCCATCTGCTGGTGGGTGATCTTGATGCCGGTCGGATAACTGCCCGTGTCGAGTTCGGCATGGACTTGCAATCCCGTTCGCGTCGTCGTCGCGGCGATCAGATTCACGATCACCTCATGGCTGATCAGCGGCTTGCCGCGCCAGTTCTGACTGATGTAGGAAAACAGCCGGTGCTCAATCTTGTTCCACTTGCTGGTGCCGGGCGGGAAGTGACACACCGCGATCCGCAGCCCGGTTTCGTCCGCCAGCTTCTGCAATTCCAGCTTCCACAGCCGCGGACGCGAGCCATTGCTGCCGCCCGCGTCGGCGGTGATCAGCAAGCGCTTCGCCTGCGGATAAGCGGCCTGCCCCATCGAGCGCCACCAGCGGCGGATCATCTCGACCGCAAACGCCGCCGTGTCATGATCCACCCCGACGCTGACCCAACCCCGGTTGCGCGCCATGTCATAGACCCCGTAGGGCGTGGCCCGGCCCAGTTCGGGAATCGGAAAATCATGCACCCGCACCTTCTCCGGATCACCCTTCGGCCGTAGCTCCCGCCCGTTGTTTTTGAAGTCTCCCACCAGTTCCCGCTTCTTCGTGTCGACCGAGATGGCGGGCTGGCGGTGAGCCAAAAAACGCTTCACCTTGCGGTTAATCTGTTCAAACTGAGCGTTGCGGTCGGGATGCTTCGTTCCTTCTTTCGTCTTGCGGTTGGCTTGCAGGCGGTAACCCAGCTGGTGCAGCAGCTCGGCCACCATGCGATGACTCGTTGGGTGGCCCCTCCGTTCGAGTTCGGCGGCTAGCTTGCGGACACTTTTCAACGTCCAGCGCAGGGGGGATTCCGGATCGCCGCGCGTGAGTGGCTCGACCAGCCGCTCCAGCTCGCTCTTGAGAGTGGGGTCTTTCGTGACGCTTCGCTTGCGCCCGCCGCCCCGACGCCGGATGCGGCCGGGCGGAGGCCCAGCGGGCTCGGTTAACTCCTGGCGGCCACGGGCAATGACTTGCCGTGAGACCCCGGTCGCTCGGGCCACTGCCGAGATGCCGCCGCGCCCCAGGGCCAAGCTTTCCGCGGCCACCAGCAGCCGCCGCGAACGTTCATCGAGCACCCCTCGCAGCGCCTCATAACGACGCTTGATGGCTGCCGGCTCGCTCACCCTTCCAGAGTAAGTGAAAACAATTCTAGATGCAAATGTTATTTTGTGACAGTTTCTTAGGCTCCTCACTCACCCTCTTCGGCCAGGCGAGTCAACCGCCTGCGGAGCGTGGCTTCGTTCCGGGCAAGTCGTACGCTCTGTCCGACATCGAGTCGATCAACGTCACCAATGGGAACCTGGTTCTTCAGATTCCCTTGGGTTCACTGCCGCCCGGCCAGGCCGGCATGACCGCCGATATCAAACTGATTTACAACTCGATGCTTTATGATCTCCAGGTTGATATCACCGAGATCATGGGTGAGCCCTTCACCACCGAGACGTTGATAGCGAGCGATCACGGCGGCTGGCGCTACGGCTTCGAGTATCAGCTAGACCCCGAACGCCGACAGCTTTTGGAACTCAACCCTGGACCCGTCGATTGCCTTGACCAGCTGTATCAAAAAAGCGAGAAACTGACGCTGATCCTTCCAGACCGGAGCCGCCACGACCTGAATCTTCACGGTTTCAACGACCTTGTCGGCGATCAGTATTTTGATAGCCTGGTATCCACTTGACTCAGGTGCCCCAACATCTTGTAGTTGGGCTAACAGCGTCTTAGCGTCCCAATCGGCGACGATCGAGCGGTACGGCGTCGGCTCCACCGCCATGGCCTGCTGCACAAGGCGGTAGAAGAGCTTGCCCCGACTGCGTGATCTGCGCCGATTGAAGCGGAACACGAACTCGTCGAGATAGTAGTCCAGATGCTCGTGGCTGACCGCCCCCTGATGCGTGCCCAGCATCCAGCGCTTGAGTAGCGAGATCGCCAAGTGCACCCTCGGCAGTAGCTGCGAGGCCTGCTCGCGGCGGTTGTTAATCGAGATGATACGACGCTGGTAGTCCTTCTTCTTGAGCGGATCGTAGCCCGACCAGTTGTCGGTAACAACCACGCTGCCCGGCTCGACCGACTCCTCGACGAAGGGCATCAAACTGGCCGCCGAGGCGTTCTGAACGCGCTGCATGCGGATGCGCCCCAGCCCGGTGCCTCTCTCTTCCGCGGCGACTGCAATCAACGCTTTACGCTCGGTCTGCCGGCCGATTACCCCTTCTTCTTCAGCGCCCCAGTAGGTCTCATCGACCTCGACGAGGCCCGTCAATCGCTCCCGCCCCGGGCGCACCATCGCTCGCCTCAGCTTGTGCATCCAAGGCCAGGCGGTTTGGTAACTGCCCAGTCCCAGAACGCGCTGTAGACCCAGGGCGCTGGCCCCATTCTTCTGCGTGGTGATGGTCCACATCGCCCGGAACCACAGCCGCAGCGGCTTGCGTGTGTCTTGAAAGATCGTGCCGGCGGTGACGGAGGTTTGCCGCCCGCAGCGAGCGCATTCGAACCACACTTTGCGCACCGGCCAAGCGCGCTCATGCCCACACCTTGGACAGCGGAAACCCTCTGGCCAGCGCAAGGCGAACAGATAGTCGCGGCAAGCCTCCTCGCTCGCAAAGTGAGACTCGAATTCGAGTTGGTCGCGCGGGTAATCCTCCACCAGGCCCTACACTACATCTTGGGGTCACCTGAGTCAAGTGGATACCCAGCTCGGCGATTACCCTTTGCGAGTCGTCGGGGATCCCGCGCTCCTCCTGAGCGGCCACACGACGGGCTCCTCTGGAACGGCAATCAACATTCGGGCTCGCGGAGGAGGAGGGGAACGACAGACGGCCGATATGCTTCTAGAGTTCATCGACGATCCAGAAACGCGCCTGCCCCGGCCCATCTCCTTTTTTTCCTGTCACGACAAATGGGACCTCAAGCCCTGCATTCCTATCCCGGCCCGGATTGAGCCGTACCAGGGCCTCGACATGCTCCTCCACCGGCTGCAACGCTGCCGGCTCGTTATTGCCGAGAGGCTCCACGGCGCCATACTATCCCACGCCGTGGGAACTCCTGTTGTTCAGATCGTCGATGAACGCAAATGCCTCGACTATATGGAATCGGTCGGGTGCCGCGACGTATGTGTTTGGCCGGGAGACATCGGAAGCCTGCAACAAGCATGCGACGCCGCCGCACAGTGTCTGGTAACGGCAGCCCAAAGGATTGGGCAGAACCGCGCGTTGCTTCAGCAATCGGTCGATCGCTTCCTATCGCGGCTGCACGCCAATCCCAAATAAGGAGAGCAACCGGGGTATGACCTCACGTCTGATAAGCCTGATGATGATTCGTGACGAGCAGGATATGCTGGCAGAAGCGCTGCGAAACCACGTCCGATTCTGTGACGCGATCTTCGTCCTCGACGGCACTCAAGGCGACACTCTGAGGACATTCCGCGACATTTGCCTCGCTTTTCCACAAGTCGTCGGACACTGGCAGGATGACGAAGCCGGCTACAAACTTCCATTGCGCGACGGCGCCCGCCAGTTCTTACTTGAGCGTGCTCGGGAGCGATTTGGCCTGAACCACTGGTATGCAATACTTCACGGAGACGAGATCTGGAGCGAGGATCCTCGCCCGCATTGCACTCCGGCGCAGCCCGACCTGCATGGCATTGCGGTAAACCTGTATCATTTCTTTCCCCATATTTCCCAGCGGGACACCTGGTCTTTCCACGCCGGAGACTTGATCGAAGCCCTGGCCCAGTGGTATATGCTACCGCCCATCCCGGAGCATCGGCTGTTTTGGGACTCCGGCTCTTATGATTACGTCTGCGACGCTCACAGCCGGACGATCCCCTCAGGCATGCCCTGGCGTCAGAGCAACATCGTCTTAACCAGGATTTCCATTTTGGCCCTGGCACGGCCACAGTATACACCCGCTCCGCTCCGAACAGCACGTCCTTTCACGCTGAACCCTGCACATCACCTCTGCTGGTAGTCGCCAGAGCTGGTTCGACCGCTCACAGTCGTTGATTGAGCGGCTTGAACGGCGCTCCGGCCGACACTGCTCCTTGCGAAACCTTTTGGAGCCAAAAGCTGTTGATCCTCACTCCGGCAATGCTACCCACTCGGCAGCGGCAGCGCCCAGATCTTGTGCAGCATGTCGCCGAACAACCGCCGGTTCAGATGTCCCTCCGCCAATAAGAGCCAGTAATACCGCGCGTGCTTGACCAGCCGACCGCCGGTCTTCATCAACCTGTGTTGCAAGCTCGTCAGCGACCAACTCTTGATTCGCTGCGGAAGCCCCAGCCGCCGCCAAAGATTGCCCAGGTTGTAGGCCAGCACGCTCAGTTGCAACCGCACTTCGTTGGCCCGAAATCGATGGCACGACAATCGCGTCCAGTGCGTCGCCTGCTTGCCTTCCTTGATCCACTGTTCCGCCGTGCCGCGCTTGTTGTAGAAGCGCACCACCGAGCGGCTCGGCAAGCTCATGCTCGTCACGATGAATCCGACGCGCGGGAACAGCTCGCCCTGGTGATGCTCGACCTTAGCGACGATCCGCCTCGCCTGCGACCAACTCTCCGCCTGATAGCGAAAACTCTTGTAGCGCACCAAGGGCTTGCGGGAAGGCCTTCCCGGCGGGCGAAACAGGATGTCTTCGATCTCCAGCTCCAAGCTCTTGTTGGCCGGAATGCGAATGGCGTACTGTACTCCGCGTTCCTCCGAAGCCTCATAAACTTCCGGCTTCGCAAAGGCCGCATCGCCCCGGAAGGCGACCTGCTTGCCCGCAGCCTGTTGGCGCTCGATCTCCGGCAACAAGAGCTCATCCCAGTCCTCGGCGCTGTGCACGTTGCCTGGACGCAGCTTGGCAGCGAGGCAATCACCATGACCGTTGAACAAAAGCAACGGGTGGTAGCAGACCGACTCGAAGTGTCCGTTGTAGGCACTGCCTTCCTGTTGGCCATGGACCGGACTCTCGGTGGAGTCCAGATCCAGAACGACCCGCTCGGCGTCGTCGAACGCTTCCGCTTGCCCGACCAGCTCTCGGTTCAGCGCCATCAGCCCCAGCAGGTTCTCTTCGCTCGCCAGCATCTCCGTCTCGAAGCCGTGCAGCGTCGAGGTCAAGGCCGCACCGCGATCCCAGATCTTCTGCGAACCGATCAGCCGAAACGTCGGATCGATCGAAACCCGCTCGGCGTCGTTGAGGTCCTCGTAGCCGGCGAGTCGGCTGTAAACCGACTGCCGCAACAGATCAGCGAGCGTGAACTGCTTGTTTGTGCCTTGCCGGGAGTCGCTGAGATGCTCGTCAATCAGTTCTCCGAGACCGAGCCGTTCGTCCAGTTAGCGAACCAAAATCAGGCCACCGTCGGAAGTGACGTGCGATCCCTGGAAATCGACTTTGAGAAGTCCATTGAAACTTAGCTGGAATGGCTTGGTTTGTTTTTCACCCATTGGGTGTTGGCCTCCATGGCGTCCTCATCGGGCTATAGCCCCTATGAATAAAGACGCTCAAGGCCGCTGGAAGGTCGGGATGTCAAACATCAAATTGAAAATGCGGGCTTAAAACAGTACAACTATCGAACGCCCGAGCAGGCGCATCGGCGCGCGGTCGAAAGAAAAAGGCAGTACTGGCAAGAGAACCAGTATCAGCACCTGCTCGACGGACCGGCAGGTTTCTTTGTCAACACGCTTGCCCAACACGGAATGAGGTGGGCTCACGCCGTGCCAGTCGGAGGCGGACGTGCAAGCAATGTGAGCGCGGACCCGCTCCCTGCTTGGTAGGGCGGCCGGACAACCAACCGCGCATGATGAACGGCGCGCGGATTATCGGCTCGGAGGGCTACCGTCGTGTCGTCTGAAAATCGGCATTCCGAATCTGTAGCAGAAGTCGGGAGTACGTCTTCAGCGGGTGGGTGTCCGTATTCCGGCTGACGCCTTCAAGGAAGGAGTATTTATCCAAACAAACGCAACGATCGTGGGGGCATGGGACGGGACCCGCGAAGGTCTGGGGCAGGTCGTCATCGAAGAATCCGCCACACGCGTCAGGATGGCAGCCTACGTAGACAAGCCCGGTGTACTTCAGCTCGTAGGAAATAGCCGGGAACAGACATGTTTTGTCTCTCGGCGACTTCGTCTCGGTACGATAAAGATAATCCACCTCGGGAAGCTCTTCGTTGAATAACTCTATATCTTCTTTCGCAAGCTTGCCGTCGGAGCCGAACAAAGGATTTGGGTGCAATGGGACGCCCAATGCCAAGAACTTGTCCCGGCGTTCATAGTACTTGTCCTTGTTTGCGGCCGACATGACATAGTTGATCATCCCGATGTTGAAGCCGTTCGCAAGAATGTCTTCCACCTTGTCGAAAAACTCCCTCTCGGACGTCTGACTGGGGTAGAACGTACACATGAGAATCAGCTTCGACTTGTCAACATGGCTATACCAGGAGGGCTTCCAGAAGGCATTGGTGTCGATCCGTATGCATTCCAGAGTCTCCATGGAAGTTAGTGCTTGCAGGAGCGGAAGCATCGACCTGCGATCGATCATGGGTTCCCCGCCGGTGATCACGAGGGACAAGCGGCGCTCTCGAAAGTGACGGTAAAACGCCTCGATCCCACTACTGTCCCAACGTCGATTCGTAGAGACTCGGTAAGTCACGATTTCACAGCGTGATAGGGTTGATTTCGAGGCAAATCGATTTGAACGCCATCGGCGGCCTGCCTGGCTGTACGATGCTGGTCATGCATGTCGGACGGACCGTTTTCTCGCAGCTGATGGATTTGTTCCCCTTGGTTGAGTTCCGCCGTTGCGTCGAGCGCTACCGGGGAAATCACAAGATCCAGCACTTTTCTTGTCTCGACCAGTTCCTGTATCTCGCTTTCGCCCAACTCACCTCGCGCGAGAGTCTGCGCGATATCGAAGTTTGTCTCCGCGCCGTACAACCACGGCTCTACCATATGGGCTTTCGCGGCAACATCTCCCGCAATACGCTGGCGAATGCCAACTTGAAACGCGACTGGCGCATCTACGCCGATGTCGCTCAGGTCCTCATCCGCCAAGCCCGGCAACTCTACACCCACGAAGATCTGGGGCTGGAATTGGAGCAGACAGCCTACGCCCTGGACTCCACCACCATCGATCTGTGCTTGTCCTTGTTTCCGTGGGCTCCCTTCCAACGCACGAAAGCAGCCGTGAAGGTCCATACCCTGTTGGACTTGCGCGGCAGTATTCCCAGCTTTATTCGCGTGACGTCGGCGCACGTGAGCGATGTCAGCGTGTTGGATGATCTCGTGCTGGAGCCGGGGGTCTGCTATGTCATGGACCGCGGGTACATTCATTTTGCCCGCCTCTATCGATTCACGCTGGCGGCCACTTTCTTCGTCGTGCGGGCTCGAAAAAACATGCAGTACCGCCGCCGCTACTCCCATCGCGTGGACAAAACGACGGGCCTGCGCTCGGATCAGACGATCGTACTCACCGGCCAGGATTCGGCCCGCGACTATCCCGCCCCCGCTCGGCTGATCCGCTATTGGGATGAGCCGCAGAACCTTCGCCTGCGTTTCCTGACGAACAATTTTCTGTTGCCTGCGCTCACGATTGCGCAACTCTACAAGCGTCGCTGGGATGTGGAATTATTCTTCAAGTGGATCAAACAACACCTCCGCATCAAGAAGTTCTACGGCACGTCGGCGAACGCGGTGAAGACGCAGATCTGGGTCGGGGTGATCGTCTATCTGATGGTGGCGATTCTGAAGAAACAGCTCGGCATCGAGGCCAGTCTCTCCCGAATTCTACAGATTCTCAGCGTCACCGTTTTCGAGAAGCTGGGTATCCACTTGACTCAGGTGACCCAAGATGTAGTGTAGGGCCTGGTGGAGGATTACCCGCGCGACCAACTCGAATTCGAGTCTCACTTTGCGAGCGAGGAGGCTTGCCGCGACTATCTGTTCGCCTTGCGCTGGCCAGAGGGTTTCCGCTGTCCAAGGTGTGGGCATGAGCGCGCTTGGCCGGTGCGCAAAGTGTGGTTCGAATGCGCTCGCTGCGGGCGGCAAACCTCCGTCACCGTCGGCACGATCTTTCAAGACACACGCAAGCCGCTGCGGCTGTGGTTCCGGGCGATGTGGACCATCACCACGCAGAAGAATGGGGCCAGCGCCCTGGGTCTACAGCGCGTTCTGGGACTGGGCAGTTACCAAACCGCCTGGACTTGGATGCACAAGCTGAGGCGAGCGATGGTGCGCCCGGGGCGGGAGCGATTGACGGGCCTCGTCGAGGTCGATGAGACCTACTGGGGCGCTGAAGAAGAAGGGGTAATCGGCCGGCAGACCGAGCGTAAAGCGTTGATTGCAGTCGCCGCGGAAGAGAGAGGCACCGGGCTGGGGCGCATCCGCATGCAGCGCGTTCAGAACGCCTCGGCGGCCAGTTTGATGCCCTTCGTCGAGGAGTCGGTCGAGCCGGGCAGCGTGGTTGTTACCGACAACTGGTCGGGCTACGATCCGCTCAAGAAGAAGGACTACCAGCGTCGTATCATCTCGATTAACAACCGCCGCGAGCAGGCCTCGCAGCTACTGCCGAGGGTGCACTTGGCGATCTCGCTACTCAAGCGCTGGATGCTGGGCACGCATCAGGGGGCGGTCAGCCACGAGCATCTGGACTACTATCTCGACGAGTTCGTGTTCCGCTTCAATCGGCGCAGATCACGCAGTCGGGGCAAGCTCTTCTACCGCCTTGTGCAGCAGGCCATGGCGGTGGAGCCGACGCCGTACCGCTCGATCGTCGCCGATTGGGACGCTAAGACGCTGTGAGCCCAACTACAAGATGTTGGGGTCACCTGAGTCAAGTGGATACCCGGCTTAGAGAAAACGCCCATTTTACAGGTGTTGGAGGGCCTCGATTCCCAACTTCCACCACTCCATCCCTCCAACCAACTGACTCTATTCGACTTATGATGGGACAGTAGTGCCTCGATCCAGGAATCGAGAGGGAAATTGTCGAAAGCGTGGGCTGTGAACTCGTCACCCTTGGGCTCCCACCTGGCGTGCGTTTGAGGACAATAAGGACACGAATAGTTGCACCACTCCGTGGTGAGCCAGCGGACCAGTGTGGTACCCGGTTCTGGTGTGGGGCGCCACGCGTTGAGAACCGGGCGGAAGGATGCTTCATCCTGAGCGCTCATCCGCCGGTAGGGCGAGCCTGGGGCCAGGTACTGTTTGGTAGCCGATGGCTGTGCGTTCCTACTCACGAGCTGGACTAACCTGGCGACGCCGTTCATAGCTCAACTGCCCTCTGTTTTGTCCGGACTCGAGACGCCGTCAATGCCACGTGCTATCGAACTGGTGGGCCCGCAGTCTCCAATTCGGGGTTTGGGGCCGACGTGGGTACGATTATCATCTCTTCGGGTTTCGGGTGGGGCGACCGCGCTCCGCCCAGCTCCGACACGCGTTTGTAGTGTCCCGCCGAAGACGCCTCGGCCGACGAGGTCCGGGCCTTCGGTCTTCCCCTCGCCTTTTCTGGTGAATCGCGAGCAGCCCTTAGTCGGGGCCGTCCGTGGGCCCGGCGACGTAGTGGATGTCGAAGGGCTTGTTGGTGATGAAGAGTACGGTCACGTCTTCGTCGGCCGTGGCGCCGTGCTCCATGACGTTGCCTTCGGGGAACCAGACGAACGAGCCGACGCCGAATTCTCTTTCGCGGGTCTTGAGCGCGCCCTCGAGCACGTACATACCGTGCGCACAGTGGTGGATGTGCAAGGGATTCGTGAACCCCGCCGGATAGCGCACCATGCGCACTTCCATGCCGGTGTCCGGGTCGGCGAAGAGGTCTTTGCGGTAGAGGTTCTTGCCGGCTTGCTCGTTGAAACGCTCTTGCCAGGGCTGGGTGTTGGCGTCAATCGCTGTAACGTCGGTGGAGGGCATCGCGCCTACCTCTAGGAGTGGGATGGTTTCGGGCGGTATGATATCACTGATCGGCCGGTTGCTGAGGGCGGGCCGTTGGAGGAGGAGTCGTCTAAGGATGAATACCGTGAAGCGTTTCCTGCGAAAGGGGGAGTATCGTCCCGTTGTCACCGGGGGTTTGGTGGTTGCGGTCGCGTTGGTTGCCGCCGTGCTGCCGGCTCAGGTGGCCGAGAAGGCGAACCAGGGCTATCAGACCGAAGAGCAGCGAAAGCGGGTGGCCAGCAATCTGGATAACCCCGACCGGGTCGAGCGGCAGAGGCCGGCCGAGTTGTTGGCGGAACTCAAGATCAACAAAGGCGACACGGTGGCGGACATCGGTACCGGCGTCGGCTTCATGGTGCCGTATCTGGTGGACGCGGTCGGTCCCACGGGGACGGTGTGGGCCGAAGACATCCAAGACGACTTTCTCGCCAAGGTGAAGGAGAAGATCAAGGCCAACGGCTGGTCGAACGTGAAGACCGTCAAGGGTGGGCAGACTGACGTGAAGCTGCCGGCGGGCTCGCTCGACCTCGGTTTTATCCTCGACGTCTATCACCACCTCAACTATCCGGCGGATACCATGGCGACGGTCCACAAGGCGATCAAGCCCGATGGCCGGCTGGTGGTGATTGACTTCTATCGCAGCCGCGAGCACCCGCGGATGTCAGAGGAGCGCCGGATGAACCACATCCGTCTCGACCGAGACGGGTTCGCGGCGGAGATCGAAGCGGCGGGCTTTCGCCTCGAGCGCCACTTTGACCACATGCCGCATCAGTACGTGTTGATCTTCCGCAAGGCGGGCTAGTCTAGTTCATTGACCGCCTGAAGATCTTACAAATAAACATGTTTGGATCGAAATGTTTTGGCATACTTGAGGTATGCCTCGTGCCGCTCTGCGTGTGAAGGTTTCCCAGAAAGATCAAGCAGTGCTGAAGAGGGTTCTCGGCGGCGGCATCGAGCAGGTGCGCGTGGCGATGCGCGCTGTGGCTTTGCTGCGGCTCGCAGAAGGAATGGGTGCGCCGCAGATCGCCGAAGTCCTGCCCATGACACGGCAATCGGTTCGTAATCTCGCGCGGCGCTATCAGCAGGGCGGGCTCGAACGTGCGCTGTACGACCAGCAGCGGCCCGGTGCGGCAAGCTTGCTTTCGAACCAGCAACGCCAGCGCATCATGGCCATGGTCTGCAGCGATCCGCCGAGAGGCCGCGCCCGCTGGACGGTGCGGCTGGTGGCGCAAGAAGCCGTCAATCGACGGCTGCTCCCGCGCGTGGGACCGCTGGCCGCATAGTCTTGACTGATGGCCGGTATTACCGTGGAAAAGGCGATGGCGCAAGCGACAATGATCCGCCTTCGATACCGGATGTGTCGTCTTAACGACATCTATTGACTCCCGCAAATTATTATGACACTTTTTGATAGTTTGGAGCATCTATATATGTATGGGCAACCCCAAAGGTGTGAAGCGGGATTTCAAGGCCCTGGAGAAGCGCCGTTTCGAAGCGATGCGGCTGCTCGACCAAGGCCACAATCAGTCCGAGACGGCAAGACGGCTGAAAGTCGCTCGCCAAACCGTCAGTGCGTGGCGGCGGCAATACCGCGAGCAGGGTGCGGCCGGACTCCGCCAGGCCGGGCGCGCCGGACGCAAGCCGCTCCTCGATGCCGCACAACGCGAACGCCTGACGTCGCTGTTGCTGGAAGGCCCGCAAGCCCACGGCTTCCCCACGCCCCTGTGGAGCTGTCCGCGGGTGGCTCGGCTGATCGGAGACGAGTTCGGGGTCGACTACCACGAAGGCCACGTCTGGAAGATCCTGCGAGCGCTCGACTGGAGCCCGCAACGCCCGGTCGGAAAGGCGCGCGAGCGCAACGAAGAGCAGATCCGCACCTGGAAGCGCAAGACCTGGACGCGCATTAAAAAAAAGCCCACAACGAAGGCCGTACGCTCGTCTTCATCGACGAAAGCGGATTGAGTCAGAAGCCGCATCGCTGCCGCACCTGGGCGCCACGCGGCCAAACACCGGTGCTGCAGTTTAACTTCAATTGGGAGAAGCTTTCCGTCTCGGCGGGGCTGACGCTGCGTAACTTCTACTTTCGGCTCTATCCCGGTGCGATCGGCAAAGAGCAAGTGATCGACTTTCTCAAGGCGTTGGTACGTCATATCGATCGGCCGCTGCTGATCGTCTGAGACCGGCTGCCTGCGCACCGTAGCCGCCTGGTGCAAGAGTTCATCCAACTCTCCGAAGGCCACATCGCAACCGAGTACTTGCCACCCTATGCGCCGGAGTTGAATCCGGTGGAATACATCTGGGCTTACTGGAAGCAGCACGAGTTGCCGAACGTCTGTCCGAAGGACTACGGCGAGCTGAACGAGCGGGCCCGCAAGGCACTCCGCCGCATGCGCCGCAAACCGCGTTTGATCACGGCCTTCTGGAAACAGTCTTCTCTTTGCTTCGAGTGACGGGATATTATGCGGGACTCAATAGGCCGAGCCTTTGCCCTTGATGCTATCACGCTCTGTTGAATAGACCGTACCGGCGAACTAACAGGGACTCGCCTTCGATGGCGAGTGCTGCCGCGTATTGCAGACCGACGTCGACCGTATGCACGGACCATCGATTTCCTTCGCCGTCGGCGTCGGCCGAGCCAAGTGCAACCACCTCGCCGTCGGGGCCAAGCTCGACTTCGGTCTTTGGTAGCCCCGATGGCAGGCCCTCGCCACGGGCCTTGATGTACGCCTCCTTCGCCGTCCAGTAGCGAAAGAAAGCGCGAGAACGCTCCGCCTCAGGTAATGCCGCGAGAGACGCGGCCTCCTTCTTCGAGAAGAAACGCTCGGCAATTTTGCGGTCAGATGCGTCGGCTCGGATGCGCTCGATGTCCACACCGATGCGCCGGCCCGTCGTGAACGCGTAGAGCACCCGATCGTGGGAGTGCGACAGGTTGAACTCAACCGCCCCGGGATCCTCGCCGGCAAGGGCGGGTCTGCCGTTCTCGTTGTAAGCGAAGCACAGAAGCGCGGGGTCTCGATCGAGATAGCGGGCCAGCAGCTTGCGAAGAATGCCGCGGGTCGCGGCGAAGCGAGTGCGGTCGCGCTTGAAATGAAACCGGTTGGCGCGGGCGACCTCGTCCTCGGAAAGGATCGCCAGATAGCTTTCCAGATAGCCTTCCACTGACAACGCATCGTTGTCTAGGACGGCCTGCCAAACATGCACCTCGGCCATCGGCAGAGACAGCGCCGTTGGGCCCTGCCCCCAATCATCGAGCGGCTTATCCGTCACAGTCGAGGCCGAGGGAGATGACGTAGCGCAGTGCAAGGTCGACGGGAACGCAGTGCAGCATTCCACAAATCACACGTCTGACCAGAAGCATCGGTGGTCCCGGCGGCCTAGGGCACGGCATGCTGTGCCCCTACATTCGAAAGCGCACCGCAACGGCATCCGCGAAACACACTACTAGGCGAGGTCCAGCTTCTCGGCAAGACCTATGCGTTGCAGCTTGCCGGTTGGTCCCTTGGGGATCGCGTCGACGAAGACGACCTTCGACGGAACCTTGAACTCCGCCAGCCGCTGGCGGGCGAAGTCTCGAATATCGCGCTCATCGCCGGCGGTGTCACGGTTGAGAACGATTGCGGCCGCCACCTCTTCGCCCAGGCGTTTGTGGGGCAAGGCGAAAGTAACGGCCTGTTGCACGCTCGGATGGTCGAGTAGCACTTCATCGACTTCGCGCGGCGAGATCTTCTCGCCACCCCGGTTGATCAATTCCTTGAGGCGTCCGGTGATAAAGAGATAGCCGTCGTCGTCAACGTAGCCCTGATCACCGGTACGGAACCAGCCGTTCGTGAATGCCTGTGCGTTCGCGTCGGGGTTTCGCTCGTAACCCTGGGTGACGTTGGGCCCTCGGATAACGATCTCGGCCGTCTGATTGTCCTCGAGCAGCTCACCCGCTTGGTTCATGATGGCAACATCGGGTCCCGCCGCGGGGCCGACCGAACCGGGCTTACGCGCACGCGGGGGCAGGGGATTGCTCGCCATCTGATGCGTCGCTTCGGTCATGCCGTACGACTCGATCACCGGCGCCCGAAACACCTCCTCTAACTCATGCATGACCTGCGGCGGAAGCGACGCCGAAGACGACCGGATCAGCCGGAGCTTCGCGTTGCGGACCGCGTCCTGGTTGCGCCCGGCGCGAGAGAGGATGAGCTGGTGCATCGTCGGAACGGCGGTGTACCAAGTGGGGTGACATTCGTCGAGCCACGAGAAGAACTTCATCGCGTCGAAGCCCGGCGTGGCGACCACGCCGGCGCCGGCCGCGAACGTCGAAAGCAACGCGCCGATCAACCCGTGAATGTGGAACAGCGGCATGACGTTGAGGCAAAGGTCCGAGGGCGTCAACGCCAGGGTCTCGGCGATATGAGACGCTGATGCGCACAGGTTCGCGTGAGTGAGAGGGACGATCTTCGGACGCGAGGTCGTGCCCGAGGTGTGCAATACCAGACCGACGTGATCGCCGCTCGAAAACTGCGGCGCGGTCCCCGGGGACGCAGCCTCACCATCCAGCGAGAACACCCCAGCCGCCGCGTTTTCAACAGGCGTCAACTCGACAAGCGGGACCCCCTTCTCGGTGGCGACACCCCTGGCGGGTGAGTCGACGCCCTGCTGAACGATGAGGGCCTTGGCATCGAGGTCAGATAGATAGAACGCGAACTCATCGGCTTTGTAGCCTGGGTTCAAGGGTGCGCACGTCGCTCCCGAAGCCACTGCCACGAACGCGACGGCCATCTCCGGCCCGTTCGGCAACACCAAAGCGACTCGGTCGTCCGGCCCGATAGCGCGCGCGTTCAGCGCCGATATGGTGCGTTCGATCTGCGCGAAGAGACCGCCGTAGCTCAATGGCGAACGTCCCAGTGAGAGAATGGCTTCCTTCTCGGGGCTATCCCGGGCGTGTGTGGCAATCAGATCAGCGAGCGTTCGAGAGGCGGCGTTCGTAGACATCGTCACCATTATGAGTCATCCGATCTCATGCGTTGATCACGGTCGAACACGCCTGCCTGAGCTGGGATGCTATCGTAGACAGCGGCGCAATCCGCCGCTTGCATTTTCATACGAGTTCGAAAGGTCAACCAGCATGAAAAAGACCCATCGCAGACGTTTTCTCACCAAAGGCATGACCGCCGCCGCGGTAGCCGGCGCCGCCGCTGTCCCCCTGGCCGCGCAGTCGAAGCCGGAGCGCAAGGTCCATCGGCGCGACGACAGGAAGCCCGACAAGCCACCACTGTTCAGCGGCCTGGTCACGTACGGCAACCTGGTCTTCGTTTCCGGCAAGGGCGCTCACTTCGACGGCGACATCAAGGCCCACACCGACCACGTGCTCAACACCATCGAGGCCGAGCTGAAGCGCGCCGGATCGTCCATGGACAACTGCCTTAAGTGCAGCGTCTTCCTTCACGACCTCAACGACTATGACGGAATGAACGAGGTCTTCCGAGGACGCTTCGGCGAGAACCCGCCCGTGCGTACGACCGTCGCCACCTACGGCGGCGTGCCGGGCAACTCCCTGGTGGAGATCGACGTCATTGCCTTCCGCTAGGATCCCCGAACTGGGGCTCCGATGGTTACCGACGGCATGGCGCGCGGCCCTCGTTGGCGTGGTCAGTTGTGGCATTGCGTTACTGGCCCCCTGGCTCGCGAGGGCCGCGGATGTTTCTCACCTCGAAGCGCTCGCCACACTCGACGCCGTCGCGGGACGTGAAGTCGCGGCGCGTCGCTATGTGGAGGCGCACGCCGGCGGTGAGCAAGTCGTTGACAACACCGGGTCGCTCACGGCGACGTTCGGCAGCGGGTTCCCGCACACGCTGCTTGTTGCGGGCCTCGACGAGCCGGGATTCGTCGTCGCGCTGATTGACGAGCAAGGCTACCTGCGGCTGCATCGTCTTGCGGACCCGACGCCGCACTACCAGTTCGACAGCTTCTTCTCCGGGCAGCCGGTCAACGTGGGGCTCGGCGCCGGCAAGCGGTTGCTCGGCGTCGCCGCGGCACCGTCGGTGCACCTCGACGATGAGCGGCCTTACGGGACCCGCTCACCGCGGGAGGCCGGCCTCTTCGTGGACATCGGCGCTTCGACCCGGCAGGAAGCGCTCGCGGCCGGCGTCGAGGTGCTGCACGCCGTCACCTTCATCAAGCAGTTTGTTCGGTTGGGGAAGGGAAGTCGCGTCACTGCCCCGTGGATATCGAGCCGCGCCGGCGCCGCCGTGTTGCTGACGCTTGCGGAAGCAATGGCGCGCACGCCGCCGGAAGGCCGCGTCACGTTGGCCTTCGTCACACAGCAACACTATTACCAAGCAGGGCTGGTTCGCGTCTTGGAGCGAGTACAGGCGGACCGGGTCGTCCTGCTGCGGCCGGGAGGCAACGCGCGTCCCGAAGTGACGCCGACCGAAGGGTGGTCGTCGAAGTTGGCCGACGAGTTGGAAGCGCTGGGCAAGAAGAGTGGCTACGAGTTTGGACGCTCGAGCGCCGAGAAGCTGTCGTTCGGCCCTTTCGCAACGGGTGACGTGTGGCCGGACTCCGAGCAGAGCGCGGTGTGCACGCTGGGCGTCGAGAACGCCGGCACCCCTGTCGAGACCATCGACCTCGATCGGCTTTCGCAGGTTGCCGGCTTGTTGGGGGCACTGTGCGGGCTGCCACGTCAAGAGGACGCTTTCCGCAGTGTCGGACGCGATCCCCCTACCGACCCTCCGGTCGAACGAACACACGCGCCGAGCGATCCTGCGGCGGACGCGCCGCTACTGGAACTATTGGAACAACTCGTCGTCCTGCCTGGTGTGAGCGGCTCCGAGGGACCGGTTCGGTCGTACATCGAACGCCAGCTTCCCGATTGGGCTCGGAAGCAAAGTCGCGTCGACGAGAAGGGCAACTTGATTGTGCGGCTGGGCGGCGATGCACCGCCGAGCGCCCTCTTCATCGCGCACATGGACGAGATTGGCTTCAAAGTCAGGAGAATCGAAACAGACGGCACGCTCGACGTCGAAGCAGTCGGCGGGCTGCTGGCGGAGCTGTTTGCGTGGCGGCCGGTCGTGGTCAATGGCAAGAGCGGCGCGGTGCATGGCGTCATGAAACGCCAACAGGTCGTCGATATCGGTGCGGTGTCGCCCGACGACGTCGAGGCGATGGGGGTGAGCGTGGGCAGCACGGTCACCGTGCGCAAGAGCATGCGCCGCCTGCTCGGACGACGAGCCACCGGACGTTCGTTTGATGACCGCATCGGCTGCGCCGTGTTGCTGTCGGCGCTGCGGGGGCTGGATCCGAAACGGACGCCGATGGTAACGAGCGGGCCGCCGGTCTGGATGGTTTTCGGCGTGGAAGAGGAGATCGGCCTGGTCGGCGCGGACCATCTCGCCAAGCTGCATCCGGCCCGGCGGGTGTATGCGGTGGACAGCTTTGTCACCTCCGACTCGCCTCTCGAGGACCGGCGCATCGCCTTCGCGCCGCTGGGCAACGGCTTCGTGATTCGCGCGATCGACAGCAGCGGGATCACGCCGCCGACCGAGGTCGAGCGCGTCGCTAGCCTTGCCGACAAGCTCGGTATTCCGATGCAGCGAGGCGTGACCTCGGGCGGTAACGACGGCTCGCGCTTCGTGCGCCACGGCGGCGTCAACATTCCGCTCAGTTGGCCGCTGAGGTACGCGCACACAGCCGGCGAGGTAGCGGACTTGCGCGACGTCGAGGCCCTCGAACGAATCGTCGCTGCTTTACTCGAACAGGAACTCGCGCAGTAGCAGGCGGGCACGGCATGCCGTGCCCCTACATTGCGACTCGCGCAGTGCTCGCTTCGGCCACGGACTACTAGTGTAGTGCGTCAAGCAGATTGCACCTTATGCAGGGCGGCACGTCCGCGCTTGACTTTCTCGAGGATGTCGGAGGCGGTCGCTGTCCAGAGGAAGGGCGTGGGATGCTCGTTGTGCTGGGCTATGTAGTCGTCAATGGCGGCGACGAGCTCGTCCACGCTGCGAAACACGCCGCGGCGCAGGCGCTTGACGGTGAGATCGCGAAAGAATCGCTCGACCATGTTCAGCCACGACGCCGAGGTCGGGGTGAAATGAATGTGGAAGCGCGGGTGACGATCGAGCCAACGCTTCACAGCGGCATGCTTGTGGGTGGCATAGTTGTCCACGATGAGATGAAGCTGTTTGTCCGTGGGAGTGCGGCGGTCAATTAAGCGCAGGAAGCGCAACCATTCCTGGTGGCTGTGTCGGGGCATGCACTCGGCGATCACGCTGCCGTCAAGAGTGTTGAGCGCCGCAAACAGGGTGGTCGTGCCGTTGCGCTTGTAATCGTGGGTCATCGTTTGGCCGCGTCCCTTTTTGAGCGGCAGGCCGGGTTGGGTGCGATCGAGGGCTTGGATTTGGGACTTCTCATCGAGCGAGAGAACCAGAGCATGCTCAGGCGGATTGAGATAGAGTCCGACGATGTCGTCGAGTTTCTCGGCGAAACGCGGGTCATTGCTGAGCTTGAAGGTCTTGACGCGGTGGGGCTTGAGGCCATGGGCGCGCCAAATCCGTCCCACGGTGGAAGCGCTGACGCCGGCCGCGGCGGCCATGGTGCGGCGGCTCCAGTGGGTGGCGTTGGACGGTTTCTCGCGGGTGGTCTTGTGGATGATCTGCTGTACTTTCTGCTTCGAGACGGCAGGTGTACGACCGGGCCGTGGGGCGTCTTTTGCAATGCCGGCGATGCCGCTTTCGAGAAAGCGCGTGCGCCAGCGGGCCACCAACTGCCGCGAGACACCGAGCTGTGCGGCGATCTGCTTATTCTCGAGACCGTGGGCGGCCAGCAGGACAATCCTGGCTCGCAGGGCGAGACGAACGGCGACTTGGCGGCCGCGCGCGTAGCGGTCCAACTGCTTGCATTGCGCTGTGTTCAAAGTTACTGGTTGTGCTCTTCGCATCCCATGCCTCCTGTTAATAGAGACGATGGGAAGCCAATATAAGTTACATTATTTATGGTGCCCTACACTAGCCCCTACCCCCGCGACCCCCCTGCCATCTCATCCGCCAATTCCAGGAAATCGCTCACCGTCACGTCCGGCTGCAAGGGTGACGTTTCGTACGGGAGGCTGTAGCGGTTCACGTAGGCCCCTCGAAAGCCGCAGGCACGCGCGCCGAGGATATCGAACGAGTGCGCCGCCACCATCATCAGCTCGCCTGGCTCGGCATCAAGAATCTGCACGGCGGTTCGGTATACCGACGGATGGGGCTTGAATCGTCCGACCCGATCGACGGAGATCGTGCGATCGAACGGTGCGGGGATCTGCGTGTCGATCAAGTGTTCGAGCAACCAGGTATCGCCGTTCGATAACGCTACGAGCCGGTACATCTCGCCAAGCCGCTTGAGCCCTTCGACTGCGTCGTCGTACGGCCGAAGATTCTCAAACACTCTCATGAACGTTTCTAGCTCGGCGGGGTTGAACTCGACGTCGTGTTTGCGCAGGCAGTAGACGAGGGCGCGCCGTGCCGAATCGAGATAACCGCGGTGGCCCAACATGAGGATGGTGTCTTGGTGCTGCTCGATGCGTTGGCGCGCGCGCCACTCGGGCCACAGCGTCGCGCCGTTGATTGGGGCTTGTAGCGCGCTGAGGAAATCGGTGAGTGGCCCGATGATGCTGCCCGGAAGATCGAGCACGGTCCCGAAGATGTCGAAGGTGAGGGTGTTGACGTTGGTGAGTTGGGTTGAAGGCATGAGGTGTCTGTTGATGGGAGTGG
This sequence comes from Bryobacterales bacterium, assembly GCA_965261065.1. GTDB lineage: Bacteria > Acidobacteriota > Terriglobia > Bryobacterales > UBA6623 > JAKZVK01. Next base: position 5,054,103 of record OZ253444.1, read on the forward strand.
CGTGAGGTATTGATCTGTCTACGATTGTGCCACTCTCTGGTGGTCTTGCGCGGTAGAAGACGGAGAGGGCAATGAGGGAGAAAACGAGAGGACTCTAGTGGGGTCTTCGGAAACCCGGACGCACTGCGATACAGGCTCAGTGAAGCCTCTACGACTAGAAACCCGGCGGGCCGAACAGCGGGGCGCCGTCGGCGTGTTCGACGACCTTTTGGACCAGGTGCGGCGGGATGAAGACGATGCCCATGCGGTCGCCGAGGATTACGTCGCCGGGCATGACCGTGGCCGAGCCGATGCGGATGGGCGTGTTGAGGCCGGTGAGGATGGCGTTGCCGCGGACGCCCGGGTGATAGCCGCGGCTGAAGACGGGCGTCTGCATGGGGTAGACGCCGTCGAGGTCGCGGAACGATCCATCGACGACGAAGCCGTTCCCCGTGGCGACGAACATGCTGAAGATCAGATTGTCACCGCCGAAGGTGCCCTCTTTGATGCGCCCCATGACGTCGACGACCGGCACGTCGCCGGGACCGAACATCTCCATCACGCGCTGGGTTACCGGCGTCGGGATCTCTTCTTCGTTGGCGGCCGCTTTGGCGTCGCCTTCCAGGATCTGTTCCAGATCGGGGCGCGACGGCATGAACTGTACGGTGAAGGCGCGTCCGATCAGCTTCTTCTCCGGGTGGAGAATCGCCCAGCCGCCCTCCCATTGATTGGGGTAGCCGGCCTCACGCAACACTTCCGCGGCGGAACTCGATGAGGCGGACTCGAGACGTTTCAACCAATAGTCGGGGACGTGGGGCCGGCCGTCGGATGACCGCTGGTATGGGTTGTGCGGTGTGTATTTGAGTAGCTGTTGCTTGGAAAAACCGTCGAACTGCGCGCCCAGAGGTAGAGCAACGTGCAGGGCGATCAGGTGCAGGGCGAGCAGGTGCAGTGCGATCATCCCGAGAGGTTTGGTGAGTGGGTTACGGCGACTGTTCATTGATTGAGGAACACGGGCACGGCGGGCCGCAGAAGTAACAGCCGACTTACAGCATACAGCCGGCGGGGCGGTTTGCCAAACCAACCCGCCAGATCAAGCCGCCTTCATCTGGCGCACCTGGTCAGGCCTGAGCCGATAAGCACACCTCGCAATTCAATGAGCCGCTCAATAGTCAGGATTCGGCTGCCGCCAACCCAGGCGGCCGATCGCTACACAACAAGAAGCTCGCGGAGGACGGCGGTCAACAGGTCGTCGATCCCCGGGTCACACCAGGCCACGCTCACCTCGTAGCCGCCCTGTGGATAGGCCTCCTTCGTTGGAACGTACCAGGGCCCGTCGTCGCCATAGGCCGCAGTGGCCACAAAGCCATCTGGCTGCATCTGTTGCGCCCGCAACTGGTACTGCACAAAGCACTCGCCAGGCAGGTGCAGCATCGAAACGCCGTTGACATGGAGACTGCTGACGACCATCGGTTCCTTGCGGGCAAACCGCCGCAGGTAGGCTAACGTGTAGGAGGGCCGATTGCGATTCACGACACTCCGCGCCGGGTCCGCGATCCGGCCGGCGAGTTCGTCGGCATCGAAGCGAGGGTGCGGCTCCGGAAGGACCGGCACGCTCCTCCAGGCCGCCGATTCGATCGGCTCCGGCCGAAGGTCCGCCTCCGACTTCACGATCCCTTGGTGCATTCGGTCAGTCAACACAGGGCGCATAGGCTTCGAACCATCGTTGTATTTGCCTGCGCCAATATTGCCGCCACAGCCGTTGAAGTAGAGGTGCAGGCAGTTCGGCTCCTGGGTCTGCCGCTGCCGGCGAGCCAAACCGCAAAAGTCCGCGCTGACCTGCCCGTCGCCGTAGTAGCTCATCGGATGGCAGGCGTAGTAGTGACATGCTGCGATCTTGTTGTCTCCGTCGTAGAAGGCGACTGTCTTGAGCCAGGGATCAATCACCCCCTCCGGCAAACGATGGTGCTCCGGGTTGCGGGAGCTGCTCCCCCGCTGCGTGCCGACCTTGCCGTCGTCACCGAGAATCCGCCGATTCGATGCGACCTTCTCGACTCGCGCCTGCCCGTGGGCGACCGAGGTCACCTGCCGTGGCTGTGTCAATGCCTGACTCACCACCTCCTGGCTCCTTTCCACGCAGTCTTGGAAGAACGTCACGTCGAGCGTCGGAGGCAGCTCCGGGTACTGCGCCACGATCTCCTGCGCGTCGAGGCACGCGAAGGGCGCATTGTGCGGGTGCACGCTGTGGAGAGTGACGCGATCGGGCGTCGTCCCGGCCGCCTCCGCCAGCGCTTGGCGCCACTTGATATGAGCGGCGTTGAGAATGCCGGTCCAATCCACCACGCAGATGACGATGGGCTCGCCCACACCCAGCAGCACAAATCCGAGGGCCTCCAGCGGATCGTCCACGCCCACTACCGGCTGAATCCACCCGCCACACAACGAATGGCCCAGAGGCGGAGTCACGTCAAGCCGAAAGGGCGCGAGGTGCAACTTGTTCACGGTCGTGTCCGAGCAGCCTGCCGCGGCCAGGCCCGCACCCGCCAGCGACGAGCGAAGGAACGCACGTCGCCCGATGGCGTGCCGCCCGCCTTCTTTTGGATCGCTCTCTTTGGCGTACCTCATGATGACCGAACCCTTCGCTATCTCCCCTGCCGGTCGGGGCGGACTAACCCGTCTGCGCCAGCTTGTCCAGGTAGTGCTTCCGCGCCCGGTCGATCATCTCTTTCGCGCGAGCCCGGTTGTCGCCGGGGCCGAAGTTGTCCCGCTCCTCCAGATACACCCACAGCCGGTCGACCCAGCGGATCAGCGTATCGAGGTCGTCTTTGACCAACACCGGCTTGCCGCCGACCTTTACGTACACAGCGCCGGAGTGCGCGCGAGGAATGCGGTCGTCGGGGATGCCGCGCGCGGGCCCTCCGGTGACCCTCACCGCGAACCAACTGCTCTCGTCAACCTCGACGTCCTTCTCCACGCGCGCCATCATCACCGACTTGCCAACCGCCTTCGACTCGATCACGACTCCGTTCGCGATCAGCTCCACCGTCGACAACGGCACGCGCGACGTGATCGACGCCACTAGCTTCGCTTGGTACGGCCCATCGGCCGTCGCGGCAATCTCCGAGCCCATACCCTGCCCATTCACCGTGAACTCGATCAGCGGCCCATTCGTGACGAACGCGCGCCCCTCGCGGTACCGGTCGATCCATCGCTTCCAATCCATCACCGGCCCTACGTCGACGTACTGCCGCGCGCCGCCGGGGATACGGTTGATGCCGCGCCAGTTCGTAAAGCAGTCCGTGCCGGCACCGGGCGAAATCTTCAACCCGGCGTTCAGCAGCGTGTACCACATCGCGTAAGCCGCATCGCCGTAGGGCAGAATGTCCAACGCGTCGAGCGCGCCCAGCGCCGCCGTCACCGGACTCTCCTTCGCGCCCAGGCTCGTGTCGAACACGTCGCGGATTGTGCGGCTGATCGGATGCATATAGGTCACAAGGCCGCCCTGCTTGCGGGCCTCCATCGCCGCCATCGTGTTGAGCGGGAAGTCGTACGACGAATCGCTCCCAACGACGCTCGTGTAGAACGGCGGCACCAGCTTCTTCAAGTTCAGGAAGCCCATGTGCCCCAGCGGATCGCTGTTGCGGTACTCCTCGCCCCAGTAGAGCTTGTAGCGCTCGGTCGACAGCGGATCGACGTCGCCGGTGAAGAACTCCTTGTCGTGCACGAAAGCGCCGGCGGCGTTCGCCACGATCATGTTCGCGGTGTTGAGGTCTTCGGCCTGCAGCCATGCCAGCGATTGTTGCGGCCGCTGGTAGTAGCTGCCGTTGTAATTGGCGTGAAAGTGATTCTCGCCGGTGTACCAGCCCCGCTCGGCCCAGTTGGTCCAGCGCTCCATCGTGATCGTGATCTCGCTCGTCCCCCGCGCGGCGACTTTGATGCTGCGCTCGGCAATCTGATACTCGACGCCTTTCAGCGCCACCAGCCGCAGCCGTCCCGCGGGCACAGGGAAGGTGTCGTCGCCGCTCCCGATGAAAAATCCCTCCTGCGCGCCCTCGGGTTCGAGGTAGTAGTAGAAGATCTGCTCGCCCGACGGTGCGTAGGCCTTGCCGTCCGCCGCGCGCACGTAGAAACGTACCGGCGTCGGGTCGCCCATCTCATCGACCACGCGCACGCGCACTTGGCCCGACGGCTTGCGCCACTTCAGCCCGCTGATGCGTACGTGCGTCTTCTCGCCCCCCTCGATCGGCATCGTGAACAGGTCGAGGTTGCCCATGTGGTTCGAGACGTGCGCGATCGTGCGCCCGTCGGGCGACACGGCCGGATTGAACTCGTCGCGCGTCGTGTTCGTGATCGCCTCGTGCTTCCCGCCCTCGCGGCCGACGCGATACAGCTCATAATCGCCCTTGCCGTTCACCTCGACCGCCGAATAGATCGCGCCCGAACCGTCGGGCAGCGCCGCGACGCTGCCGAGGATGATGATGTGTTCAGGCGTGTACTTGGTCAGCGGCATTTGAATCACTGACTTGGGAGAGCTGCCCGGCATCGACCAGATCTGCGGGACGCCGACGCGCTGTCCCGCGAAGAAGATCTCGTCGTGCTTCGGGTTCCACGAGGCATCGACCCAGCGGCCGGCGTTGGTGCGTTGCGGCCGCGACTGCAACGGCGTGACCTTGCCGCTATCGATGTCGATGCGATGCAGCAACGCCCCGGCGTTTGCCACCCGCAGCGCACAGGCTATCGACGTGCCGTCCGGCGACCAGGCGGGCGTTCCGGCAGTCTGGTGCGGCGTGTCGAGCAAGCGCTCGCGGCCGGTCTCGACATCGACGAGCCAGAGGTGGCCCGCGATCGTCGGGATCCTGCCGCGCGGCGGCTGCCCTTTGGCGTAAACGATCTGATCGCCGTTGGGCGACCACGCCGGGTGGGCATGATACCCGGCGGACGACGTAATCTGCCGCGCCTCGCCCCCCTCGGCCGCGACCTCCCAGATACTGCCGAACAGCGAGAAGGCCAGCCGCGCACCGTCGGGCGACCAAGTCGGGTCGATGGCGCCCCAGGTGATCGATTCCGAGTCGGCGGCCGAGATCACATCGCTACGGTCGCGCACAACCAACACGCTCGCGAGAAGCACCAAGCCGGCGACGGTCAACCAACGGGAGGCGTTTTTCATGCCCCGATTATACGTCGGTTGCGAAGGAGGCTCGGGGCACAAGGTACCCGGAGCAGCGGATAGAAATTTCTTAAGACTTCTGTGACTGGCAGAAGGGTTGCCGCTAGGGTTGTGAGATCGGCGGCTGACTCAGGAGTGGGAGAGCCGCGGGACCGGTGTCTGATCCGGCCGGTAGATCGACTTGAAATGTGGGAATCGCGCGACGAGTTCGGGCTCTGTTTCCCCGAACTCCCCTATCTTGGATGTCCCGACCTTTTCCCGCCAAGTCTAGTTCGCCTTCGAAGCATCGGCATCTGACCGCTCGGGTCGTTCGGAACCCATGCTCTTTCTCGATGCCTTGGCAATACGATCAACCAGTTCCTTGAACAGGGTTTCGTAGGGTGCGGTGACCTTGAGCTCAGCTACGGCGGTCTTGGGACTTTCAATAAACTCCGACAGGGCTTGGGCCAGCGTATTGCGTTGCTCGGGTCGCGAGAACTTCCCAACGAGGATTCGGAAGAACCTTGAGGGGACAACAAATCGACCTACAACACGCCGCCACCCGCCATCCCAACGGGCATCAGTGCTGATTTTGTCGGCGATTGGGGTTTCTCCGTTATCCTGGAGGCTAGTCATGACATAACCGAAGTCCTCCAGTGAGGCCGAGGCCTTGGCGATCTCGCTCGACGACACGCCTATGACAGACCTGCGCGTTCGCGTATGGACGTCAAGTACGGTGGCCAGGCAATTGGGAGAACCGACGAACGTCGGAAATAGAAGTGCGTATGGCCGCTGTTCCCTGCTGGCCTCACGACGAGACCGACTAGTCGCTCTTTCAGCCCGGTCTGAAGGCCAGACCGTCGCGCGGACACTGTGGCCATTAGACGCCACCTTGACCGCGGGGTGGATGTCGTGGAGGTCCGGCCAACCCACACACTTCACTTCGCCAATCCCGCTCTTCTAGCCAGGATTTCCATTTTGGCCCTGGCACGGTCACAGGATACACCCCCGCTGCGCCGAATACCACGTCTTTTCGCGCTGAACCCTGCACATCACCTCCGCCGGTAGGCGCCAGGGCTCGTCCGTCCGCTCACAGATGTTGATTGAGCGGACTGAACGGCGCTCCGGCCGACACTGCTCCCTGCGAAACCTTTTTGGAGCCAAAAACTGTTGATCCTCGCCCGGGCAACGCTACCCACCCGGCACAGGCAGCGCCCAGATCCTATGCAGCATGTCACCGAACAGCCGCCGGTTCAGATGCCCCTCCGCCAGCAGCAACCAGTAGTAGCGAGCATGCTTGACCAGCCGACCGCCGGTCTTCATCAACCTGTGTTGCAAACTCGTTAGCGACCAGCTTTTGATTCGCTGCGGCAGCCCTAGCCGCCGCCACAGGTTGCCCAGGTTGTAGGCCAGCACGCTGAGTTGCAGCCGTACCTCGTTGGCTCGGAAGCGGTGACACGACAAGCGGGTCCAGTGCGTGGCCTGTTTGCCTTCTTTGATCCACTGCTCCGCCGTGCCGCGCTTGTTGTAGAACCGCACGACCGAGCGGCTCGGCAAGCTCATGCTCGTCACGACAAATCCGACGCGCGGGAATAGTTCGCCCTGGTGATGCTCGACCTTGGCGACAACTCGCCTTGCCTTCGACCAGCTCTCGGCCTGATAGCGAAAACTCTTGTAGCGCACTAGGGGCTTGGCGTTCGGCCTGCCCGGTGGCCGAAACAGGATGTCCTCGATCTCCAGCTCCAGGCTCTTGTTCGCCGGGATGCGAATCACGTAGTCCACGCCGCGCTCCTCCATCGCCTCGTAGATCTCGGGCTTGGCGAAGGCGGCGTCGGCGCGGAACGTCACCTGTTTGCCCTCCGCCTGTTGTCGTTCGATCTCCGGCAGTAGCAGCTCGTCCCAGTCCTCGGCGCTGTGCACGTTGCCGGGACGCAGCTTCGCGCCTAGGCAGTCGCCGTGCTGGTTGAACAGCAACAGCGGGTGATAGCAGAGGGACTCAAAATGGCCGTTGTAGGCACTGCCTTCCTGTTGGCCGTGGACGGGGCTCTCCGTGGAGTCCATGTCGAGCACCACGCGGTCTGAACCGTCGGGAGCTTCGGCTTGCGCGACCAGCTCCCGGTTCACTGCCATCAGCCCCAGCAAGTTCTCTTCGCTCGCCAGCATCTCCGTCTCGAAGCCATGCAGCGTCGAGGTCAAGGCTGCTCCGCGATCCCAGTTCCTCTTCGAGCCGATCAAGCGAAAGGTCGGATCGGCGGATACTCGAACGGCGTCATTGAGGTCCTCGTAGCCAGCGAGTCGGCTGTAGACCGACTGCCGCAGCAGATCGGCCAGCGCGAACTTCTTGTTCAAGCCTTGTCGCGAGTCGCTGATATGCTCGTCGATCAGCTGGCCGAGTCCGAGTCGTTCATCCAGTTCGCGAACGAGAATCAGACCGCCATCCGAGGTGACTCGCGATCCTTGGAAATCGACTTTGAGAAATCCATTGAACGTGAGCTGAAACGGCTTGTTTTCTTTTTCACCCATCGGGTGTTGACCTCCATGGCGTCCTTATCGGGCTCTAGTCCCTATCAATAAAGACGCTGAAGGTCGCTGGATGGTCTGAAGCTTATACATCAAATTGAAAATGCGGGTCTAGATCTCCTTGAGGGCTGGCTCCAACAGCGCCACAAGCTGCTCCAAGTTCAGGTGCACAGCCCACTGCGGTGGTACTATCACAGCCTGCTGAACAGCCCCCCGGATCGACTCGAGGTCGGCCGCTAACTCCCTTTGCTTTTCCATGATCTCTCGGGAAAGGTACCTCCGCTCGTCGTCACGCGAGTCTCGCAGCAGCGCGAGCATCGCCTCAGCTGCCGGATAGGTTTCGTACATCGGAGCCGGGTATCCCGCTGCAAGCAAGAGTTCGTTTAGCTGAGACGAGTCCAGTCCGAGGTGCGCCGCAAACGAACGAAGCTTCCCCTCAGTTGTTCCCCGATTGCCTTTCTCGATTCGAAATACGTGGCTCACATCGACGCCTAGCCGTGCGGCGATCTCCCGCTGGGTCTTACCAGCGTCGGTGCGATGCTTTGCAAACAGTTTTCCAAGAGATTGGAACCTGCTTTGGGATGGCCGATTGTCCGGTCTGTTCATTGACTACGGTCACCAACTTGATTGTGCTTGAGAGACGCCACTCGCCGACTGCTGGGATTGACTAGAGGCCGTCATGCCGCTCCAAAAGAAGTTGCCCCTTCTGCACTGGGCATTTTAGGTCGTCAAGCTCAACTTGTCAAGGTGTCAACGCCCAATAGAAATGTCCCCCTCGGTAGCTCGATAGAAGTGTCCCCTTGTGTTTCTTGTTCGTAGGAGAGATATCGTCGTCGTCGGGGCTGTGGAACTGTGGGAATCGCGTAGCGATTTCCAAGGGGCGGTGGGAAGGGTGGAAAACCATCCACCGCTCCTCGAACCCGGTACTGCTGCCTCGAGAGATTTTCCACGCTTTCCATCCGACCCGGCATTTCCACAGCCCTCTTATGTATTCGCAGCCCGTTTTTTCCGTAACACAGCTCGCCGCCAGGGGTGGTCCGCCGCCGGCTTGCGCCCGCCCCCCGGACGCTGCTGTGGTGCTGGTTTCGTCCGCAGCTGTGGCGTCGGCGTGGCGATCACGTCGTGCTCGATCTCGTGCCCGTCAAACCTCACCTGCAAGCTCTCATCGCGCCACTGTTGGACCGTCACCCGTGCCCCCGCCCCCACGCCCTGGTTGCGTTTCGGCTTCAACTGCAAACAACGATTCTCGAAACGCACCACCCGGTCGTTGCTCACCACCCGTTCGTACTCGCAACAGAACACCCCTCGCAGCTCGGTGCCGCGGGGGAGCGCCTGGTGAAAGTCCGCTGCCGCCGCCGGCTCACAGGCGAAGCGCTCGTTGTGCTCGGCCAGGTACTCCTCGTCGAGATAACGGTTCGCCGCCTCGTACTCGACGATCCCGCGCAGCCGCATCTTCTTGATCAGGCGGTCTTGGTGCGTGCCGTGATGGCGCTCCACTCGGCCCTTGGCTTGCGGCGAGGAAGCCGCCATGATCGTAATGCCGAGCTTGGCACACATGCGCCCGAACTGCGTCTCGGGCTTGATGCCTGCCAGCGCTTCCCGCGACGTCGGCTGGCGCTGGTAGACGTTTTTCCAGTCGCAGTACAACGCCTTGGGAACGCCGTGTTGACGCACCCAGGCTGCGAGCAGATCGGCCGCGGCCCAGGTCGTTTCCTGGTCCGAGAAACGGCACAGCGCCACACCGGTCGCGTCATCGACGAAGTTCATCAGACAGGCTTTCGGGCCGCGTTCTTCCAGCCAGTGGTGGTGCGAACCGTCGAGTTGAATCAGCTCGCCGAAGTGCGCTTTGCGTTGGCGCCGGGTGCGATGCGGTTGGCGCTTGCGACGGCGGCTCCACAGACCCGCGGCGAGCATCCAGCGCCGCAGTGTTTCGCGCGGCACTTCCAGGCCGTGGTCGGCTGCCAGATGTTCCGACGCCAGCGTCGGCCCGAAGCGCTCGTGCCCCTCGCCCGCATAGTTCTCGCGCACCAACTCGATAACCTGCTGGCGTCGCTTCTGATCGGCTCGGTTCGAAGCACGGCCGACGTTACCGTGCACCAAAGCCTTGGCCCCGCCCGCACGGTAACGCTTCTTCAGACGCTTCGCATGGCGGTAGCTGACCTCCAGCAGCTCGGCGGTTTCGGTCAACTTCAGTTCTCCTCGTTTCACTCGGCTCAGCACTTCGCCGCGCCTCAACTCCTTGGCACTCATCCATGTCCTTCCCACTCTCGGCTCCTCCTTCGGAGCCTCAGAGTAGGGGACATTTCTATTGGGCGCTCAAGGGGACATTATCATTGGGCTTCAACAGGCCGTCAGCACAGTGTGTACATGACTGAAGGCATATGACTACGGGCACGGCAGAGGGAGCCGATGTCGAGTGAAAACTTCTAGGTCGGGATCGAGGCCTATTTTAAAAGCGACGCTCAGGCGGTAGAACGGAAACAAAGCTAGACCGTGATTGCGTGGTCTGGTGACGAGGCAGAGCTACCTCGGACACGAGAGGAAAGGGGAAACACCATGAGTCCAGTCTATGTGGATCTTACGCGCTACTTGAAGGTAGCGAGAGGAGTGTTCCGATTCTGCGCGGTTGTCATCGCAATTGTGGCAACCCACATTGTGTAGACCGTTACAGCGCGGGCGGCCCGTGCCTCAAGTTGATTCCGGCGCGGGCCGCAACTCCGTAATCCCACCACGCAACGACGGAGACGCAACGCCGGATGGCTATGACCGGCGGTCACCGAAGTTCAATTCCGATGGCGGGTTTTCTCCCTCTTGTTTCAATCACTTACCTCTCCAACTCGCGGGCTGACCCGCAGGCGCTTCGTATCCTCAAGGTAACGCGGATTCTTCCACTCACGAAGGCAGCAACAAGCCAAATTTACTAACAATCTCTTTGGGATCAGCACCTTGCGGCCAAATCTGAATCTACTACTGCATCTTTTGTCACTCGAAAACAATTACGACGAAATCGAGCCCAGAACAAGGTCGAACCCAATCTGAGCGAGAGAGGCGTCAGAGCCAATGGACACCGAAAACAAAGACGAAGCCAATCTTCACACTCTAGCCACAGCCCGAGATAGCTCGCTCGCCGGGCAGGCAACAGCTCAATCGGTCTCCGACCAACTCCGCGGGAGCAGCCGAAACTTCGCTGTTGCATTTGTAGGCTATGTGTGTAATTATGCAATATAGTGCATATTAATGCATTCGGGGAGGCCGTGATGCCGACCGCCTTGACGACGACGCAACCCATTCCATCGATCGCAGCACTGGACCTGCTGACCGACCTTGATCTCACGGCCGGCGAGTTGACGGGGCTGATCGAGTTGGCTTCGCGGGTCAAGACCGCGCCGGCGGACTACGCCGACTCGCTCAAGGGACGCTCGATCGCGCTGCTGTTCGAGAAGCCGTCCCTGCGGACGCGCATGACGTTCGAGTTGGCCATCCAGCAGCTCGGCGGCAACGCGATCTTCCAGGACCACCGCGACGGACGGATCGGCGAGCGCGAGCCCACCAAAGACGTGGCGCGTAACCTCGACCGCTGGGTCCACGCGATCGTGGCACGCGTCTTCGCGCAGCAGACGCTCGAGGATCTGGCTCAGTGGTCATCGGTGCCGCTTATCAACGCGCTGAGCGGCGAGTTCCACCCTTGCCAGGCGATGGCCGACTTTCAAACCCTGCACGAGCGCTTCGGCACGCTGGCGGGCTTGAAGGTGGCGTTCGTCGGCGACGGCAACAACGTCTGCCACTCGCTGCTTCTGTGCGCTGCCAGACTGGGCGTATCGATCTCGGTGGCGACGCCGGAAGGGTACGCGCCGCGTCCCGAGATCGTCGCGCAGGCGATGGACTTCGCGGCTGACACGGGGGCCGCGGTGGAGGTCACGCACGATGCGCAGGCTGCCGTCGCTGATGCCGCCGCCATCTACACCGACATCTGGACCAGCATGGGCTGGGAGGCCGAAACACAGCAGCGGCGGGTGGCGTTCGCCGCGTTTCAAGTGAACGAACCGTTGATGGAGAAGGCGCGAGAGGACGCGATCTTCATGCACTGCCTGCCGGCGTCGCGAGGCGAAGAGGTAACCGACGCAGTGATGGAGTCCGCCGCGTCCGCCGTGTTCGATCAGGCCGAGAACCGGTTGCACGCCCAGAAGGCGTTGCTGCTGATGTTGCTGGCAAATCGGTGACGGTGGTGGTATTGACAAGGTGTGGCGCGGGCCTCAGGCCTTGCAGCGTCGGCCTCCGGGCCGACGTCCGGTGTAGCCCGAAGCGGCGGCGCAGTTGATTCGAGGAGGTCGGCGGGGACGCCGACCCTGCCCGCCAGGAGACGCGCGCCACCGCAACGTTGCGCTTTTCGATGTAGGGGCACCGCGGCCGTGCCCGAGGGCCCGCATGACGGGGCACTGAACAAGAGAGCGAGAAGAGGACACGAGTTTCGATGACAAAACCCAAGAAAGTAGCCCTGGCTTACTCCGGAGGCCTCGACACGTCGATCATTATTCCCTGGTTGCGCGACGAGTACGGCTGCGAAGTCGTCGCTGTGTGCGGCGACATCGGCCAAGGCGCCGAGGAACTCGACGGCATCGAAGAGAAGGCCCGCAAGAGCGGTGCGTCGGAAGTCTACGTCGACGACATGCGCGAGGAGTTCGTGCGTGACTACGTCTGGCCGATGGTGCGCTCGGGGGCGGTCTACGAAGACAAGTACCTGCTGGGCACCTCGATCGCGCGGCCGCTGCTGGCGAAACGGCAAGTCGACGTCGCGCTGGCAACCGGCTGCGACGCGCTCTCGCACGGCTGCACCGGCAAGGGCAACGACCAAGTTCGTTTTGAATTGACGTACAAGGCCTGCGCGCCGCACTTGCCCGTGATCGCCCCGTGGCGCATGTGGGACATCCACTCGCGTGAGGACGCGATTGACTACGCCGCCGCGCACAACATCCCGATTGACGCGACCAAAGCGAAGATCTACAGCCGCGACCGCAACCTGTGGCACCTTTCGCACGAGGGCGGCGAACTGGAGGACCCCATCAACGCGCCCAGCGACGGCGTGTGGATGTGGACCGTCGCTCCCAAGGATGCACCCGACACGCCGGCCCACGTCACGGTCGGTTTCGAGAACGGCACGCCCGTCTCGGTCGATGGCGAGACGCTCAGCGCGGCGACGATCGTCGAGAGGCTGAACGTGATCGGCGCCGAGCACGGTATCGGCCGTACAGACCTGGTCGAGAACCGGTTCGTGGGCATGAAGTCGCGCGGGTGTTACGAGACGCCCGGCGGCTCGATCATCATGGCCGCCCATCACGAGATCGAAGCACTCACGCTCGATCGCGCCACGGCGCACTACAAACAGAAGCTCGCGCTCGACTACGCCGACCTCGTCTACAACGGACAGTGGTTCACACCGCTGCGCGAGGCCCTCGACGGTTTCGTCGAAAAGACGCAGGAGACGGTCACCGGTGAAGTGACGCTGCAGCTTTCGAAGGGGCGCATCGACGTCGTTAGCCGCAAGTCGCCCTATTCGCTGTATTCGCTCGACATCGCGAGCTTCACGATGGGCGCGGAGTACGAGCCGAAGGACGCGCGTGGGTTCATCAACCTGGTTGGGCTTCCGATTCAAGTCAGGTCGAGCGTGTTGGGTGGTGTGTCGGAAGGATCATGAAACGTCCGGGCATGAAACTTTGGGGAGGCAGATTCGAGGCGGGTCCGGCGGAGTTGTTCGAGCAGTTTTCGGCTTCGCTCGACTTCGACCGGCGCTTGCTCGACGCCGACGTGCGAGGGTCGCAGGCTTTCGCCTCGGCGCTCGAGAAGGTGGGCATCCTCACCGCGGATGAGCGTGACCGCATCCGCGCTGCCTTCGACGCCATTCTTGACGAGTCGGCCGAACCCGCGTTCTTCGATGGCGCGGATGACGAGGACATCCATACCTTCGTTATCCGCAAGCTGAAAGAGAAGGCCGGCGACGTCGCCGACAAGATTCACACCGGCCGCAGCCGCAACGAACAGGTCGCGACCGATTTCCGCCTGTGGGTCAAGGCCGAGACGCGCGCGACGCAAGTACGGCTGGCTGATCTGATGCAGGCGCTGCTGGCCTTCGCGCGCCGCGAGCCGAGTGCGCTTCTGCCTGGCTACACACACATGCGGCGGGCGCAGCCGGTTCTGTGGTCGCATTACCTGCTGGCCTACTTCGAGATGTTTCACCGCGACTGGAGCCGTTTCGATGACGTCTACCGCCGCGCCGACGTGCTGCCGCTGGGCAGCGGCGCGCTCGCCGGCAGCGGATTTGACTTCGACCGCCAAGCGATGGCCGATGAGTTGGGCTTCGGCGGGCTCTCGGCCAACTCGCTTGATGCGGTGTCGGACCGCGACTTTGCGCTCGACTTTCTCTACGCGGCGTCGGTGACGATGTTGCACTTGAGCCGGCTGTCGGAAGACTGGATTCTGTATTCGAGCGAAGAGTTCGGCTTCCTCGAGCTGGGCGACGAGGTTACGACCGGGTCAAGCCTCATGCCGCAGAAGAAGAACCCCGATGCTTGTGAGTTGATACGAGGCAAATGCGGGCGTGTGACCGGCAACCTGACGGCGTTGATGATGACGATCAAGGGCCTGCCGCTGGCCTACAATCGCGACCTGCAAGAGGACAAGGAGCCTGTCTTCGACACGGCCGATCACCTGGGCGGTTCGCTCGAGGTCATGCGGCTGACGGTTGACACGGCCAAGGTCCATCCCGAGGTCATGGAGCAGGCGGCGGATGCGAGTTGGGTGTCGGCGACGGCGCTGGCTGAGGCACTGTCGCGTAAGGGCGTGCCGTTTCACCGGGCGCATCAGGTGGTCGGGGCGCTGGTGCTCGAGAGCGTTCGAGAGGGTAAGCAGCCCAAGGACTGGACGCTCGAAGAGCTGCAAGCGGTCGCGCCGGAGTTCGACGCCGCCGCGGTTGAGTTGCTGACCGCCCGCCGTGCTCTGGCCAACCATGTTCCCAAAGGGGGAACCGCTCCCGAGGCCGTCAGCGAAGCGCTCGACGAGGCCGAACGGCGGCTTATCGAGGCTCGCAAAGTTCGGTGACCTTGGAAGACGGGCACGGCATGCCGTGCCCATACATTTGAACACGGGTCCTGGCAGCATCATTCGCGGGAGTCAGCAAGACGTTGAGGTAGGGGAGTTGGGGGAGCCGCGATGAACAAGGCCTTCCGGCAGGCGCAGATCGCGAAGCTGGTTCGAGCCGGCAAGATCCGTACGCAGGACGAGCTGGCCGCCGGGCTGGCTGCGCTCGACATCGAGGCGACGCAGGCCACGCTCTCGCGCGACATTCGTGAGTTGGGAATCATCAAGACGCCTGAGGGTTATCGCCAGCGCGATACGGTGGCGGAGTCCGGGTCGCACCGCGAAGACGTGCAGCGCGTCCTTCAGGAATTCCTGCGCGACATCGACGTGGCGCGGAACCTGGTGGTGCTCACGACCGACCCCGGCGGCGCCATGGCCGTCGCGAAGGTCCTCGATACCGAGGGGGACCTAGGCATTGTCGGCACCGTGGCCGGCGACGACACGATCTTCGCGGCGACGCGAAGCTCCGCGGCCGCCGAGACGCTTCGTGACGAGTTGCTGGCGTTGTGGCGCTGAGCAACGTGGCGCGGAAGCTCTGGTTTTACCGACGGTCGGGCCGGCATGTAGCGTAAGGCCCCAGCCTTGCCGAGTCTCGATTCTTCGAGACTCAGGATGGCAAGCGATCGAGCAGCGGCAATGATCCGCGGGCCTGAGAACCGAAGAATCGGTCCTCGGCAAGCCTAGGGGCTTACGCCACACCAGCGCCGACCTGTTGCTTTGCGGTTGAAGACGTTGCTCGTTACTCCGTAGCCACATCCACGCACTGACACTCAAGTGGAAGCCGCGGGAGGCGTCAAGGCAGGTGCATGCCGGTCGTCTGGGCCGTGGCCGAGGTCACGGAGCCGTGACCGTGGTGGTGATCATGACCATCACCGGGTCGGCGTTAGAGGCGTCGGCGCTGACGGTGTTGGGTATGTCGGTGGCGATGACAAGGTCGTCCGCGGCCGCCGAGGCCACCGGGAGGCCCATGACCGTCAAGTCCGTGGTGGTGTTGGGGAAGGTTCCCGCCAGCGGCGTCAAGGGGAGCAGCAGATCGACCGTGAAGGTGCAGTCACCGCCCGGCAGTAGATTGCCGCCGCTAAACGAGAGCTCGAATGGTGATGATTCGACAATCGAGGAGCCTGCCGCACACGGGACGGACGGCAAGCCGGTCACGGTGAGGCTGGCGAGCGTGGCGGTGAGATCGTCGAAAAACTCAAGGTCCGATACTCCCGTGCCGGTATCCAGATTCTCGATGGTGAACTCCAGCGTCACGGTGCCGCCGGCTTGGGCGGTGCCTCCCGGTGGGACGGGGACGATGAACATCTTGCTGAACGTCAGTGTCTGGATGAGCAGGTCGTCGCTCGCGGCGTCTCCCACCACGGAGAGAGGGCCGACGAGACCGGTGACGGTGCTCGTCGTGTTCGTGGCGGTGGGTCCTGTCGCGGCCATCGGAACGTCGAGGGTGACACTGAACGTACACGTTGCGCTCGAAGCCAGCATGCCGCCCGCAAGGGTGAGCTCGCCAGTCATGAAAGTCAGCGTGGAGCCGGGGCCGCAGAAGCCGTCCGCCGGCAGCCCGCCCGCGGCCGGGGCGAGGCCCGCGAGGGCGGCTTCGAGGTCGTCGGTGAACTCGATGTCGGTGATCGTGCCGCCGGGGGCGACGGGGTCGTCGGTAAAGGACTTGGTGAGCGACAGCAGGTCGGAAGAGACGATGAGATCGTCCGTCGCCGGGTCAAGGGCGACCGGACTCCCCCCGAGGAGCGCGAAGTTCATTTCTGTCGTGTTGGTGTAGGTGTCGGATGCGGCACCAGGCGGAACGTCGAGGGTGAGGCTGAAGGTGCACATCTCCCCCGCCAGGAGGTTCCCGCCCGTGAAGCTGAGGGAGGTGGTGCCGGTGATGTCGCCGTCGCCGCAGATGTCCGTCAAGGTCCCGCTGGTCGATGCGAGGCCAGGGAGCGCAGGGGACAGCCCGCCTCCAGATAGTCCCAGGTTGTCGGTGAACATGATGCTGGTGGCGTCGTCGGGGCTTTGGTTCTCGAGCGTGAACTCGAGCGTCACCGTGCCGCCCGGGATGACCGGATCGCCGGTGAAAGATTTGCTCAGGGTTAGACCCACGATTTCGAGATCGTCGGAGGCGGGGTTCTCCGTTCCCGTAACGCCCAGCACCGTGGCCACCACGCTGCTGGTGGTGTTGGTGTGGGGGCCGGCGGTCGCGCCGGCCGGCACGTCGAGCGTGACGCTGAAAGTGCAGACGTCCCCGGGCATCAGCGTGGCGCCGGAGAACGTCAGCAGGGTATCGCCGGCCAGGGTGCCGTTGCCGGCAGGGCACAGGCCGCTGAGCGGCAACTGACCTGCTGATGCCGCGAGCCCTGATATGGCTCCGGCCAGATTGTCGGTGAACGTGACGCCGGTAGCGTCGCCCGGGGCACGGGCGTCGTGGGTGAGGGTGAACTCAAGCGTGACCGTGCCGCCGGGGACCACGGGGTCGTCGGTGAACTCCTTCAGCAACATCGGCGGGGCGACGACGTCTAAGTCGTCCGTCGCCGGGTCGCCCGTATACGTCACGCCGTCAACCATCGCGGTAATGGGGCCCGTCGTGTTGGGGTAGGTACCGGTAGGAGCACCAACGAGGACGTCGAGGATGATGGAAAACGTACAGGAATCTCCAGCCATCCCCGCCGGCGCCAAGCTGCCGTCCGAAACCGCGAGCTTGGCGAGTATTGCAGAGTCGGGCGGTAGGAGGTTGATCAGCGGGGTGAAAGTGGCGGTCGCGCCGCCGCAGAAACTCCCCGGTGGGGGGATTGCACCCATGGAAGTCGCGGTTTGCAAGATAACGTCAAATTCGTCCTCAAACGCGATGTCGGTCGCCGTCGAGGTGGGGCTCGTATTCGTGATGGTGAACTCGAGAGTCACCGTGTCGCCGGCTCCCACCGGGTCGTCGGTGAACTCCTTGGTCAGCATCGGCGAGGGCTGGACGAAGAGATCATCGGAGGCGGCGCTGCCGGTCTCCGGCGAGCCGCCGATGTCACCGGTGATCGTGCTGGTCGTGTTGGTGTGAATTCCGACCGGGGCGCCCAGCGGTACCGCCAAATCCACGGTGAAGGTGCAGGAGCCTTCCAGGGCTAGGGTGGCGCCGGAGAACGTCAGAAACGTATTGCCGACCGTGCCGACCAGGCTGCCGTTGCCGGCAGGACACAGGCCGGTGAGCGGCAGGCCGAGCGCTGTGATGTCCGGCGTGCCTGGAAGGATCAAGGCCAGATCGTCGGTGAACATGATGCCCGTGGCGGAGTCAAAGCGGTCGAAGTTGTTGATGGTGAACTGCAGCGTGACCGTGCCGCCGGGCGGGACGGGGTCGTCCGTGAATGACTTGATCAGGCTGAGGGTGTCGACCGTGACGTCGAGGGTGGCGCTCGCCTTGCCGCTGCCGACGAAATCAGCAAGCAGCTCGTTCGTCAAGTTGTCGAGCATGCCGTCGCCGGTTCCCACCACATCAACGGTGACCGTGCAGGTCGCCCCGATTGGCAGTACCTCAAAACCTGCCACCAAGTTAGTACCGTTGGCGTCGAGGGTGATGACGCTGGTTCCGGGGGCGGCGGTGATCGTGGTGTCAGGCGCGCCTGCGCTGATGCAGTCGGTGGCGGCGTTGGCAGGGTTGGCGACGAGCATCCCGGTGGGCAGGTTGTCGGTGAAGTACAGGTTGCCCACCCGCGAGGCGTTGGCGGTGTTGTCGATGGCGAACGTCAGGGTGCTCCTGGTGCCGAGCGGGACGCTGGACGGCGAAAAGCTCTTGGAGAACCCGGGCAGTGTGGTCACGACGGTCAGGTCCGCCGTAGCGGTGGGGGGGTCGCCTGGTGCGGGGGTGGAGGTTATGCCCCCGGACGTGTTCGTGTGGGTGCCCGCCGTGCTGGCGGTCACGTCAACGGTGACTGTGCACGTCTCGCCGCCTCCCAGCTCGCCATCGCTAAAGGTGATCGTGCCACCCCCGGCTGGAGCAGTAACGACACCGTCGTCACAGGTCGTGGAGGCGTTTGCCGGCGTGGCGATGACCACAGCGCCCGGCATAGTAGGCAGAATATCTGTGAAGGCGAGGTCGATGAAGGGCAGCGGGTCGTTGTTGGTGATGGTGAACGTGAGCGTGGAGACCGATCCGGGGCCGATCGTGGACGGAGCGAAAGACTTAGTGAACGTCAGCGGTACCGGTCCATTTCCTTTCTGGACAGCCGGCGTTTGGGCCCCTGCCACGGACGCCACAAGCGCGCCAACCAACAGGAGACCGATGCGGAATCCGCCAAAGCGGGTGTTCGCGATTCTCTGCACGGGATGTAACTCTTGGCGCCCTTTGCGTTCGGTGGAGAATCGTTGTTTCATTACTGTTCTCCTGATCCTCATGGCGCGATCATCACGGCTATCGTGAACGAGGCCATCCCGCCGGCTGCAATGGTCGGGGTGGTACAGGTAACGGTCTGCCCCACCGCCGCGCAGGTCGGGCTCGATGAACCGAGTACGAAAATGAGCCGCGGGTCGAGTACGTCGGTGACGACGACATCGCTGGCGTTAGAGGGACCGGTCGCCGTGACCGTGACGAGATAGGCATCCAGCGTACCGGCCACGAACAGGCCCACTGGCGCCTTCATTACCCCCAGCGTCACGTCAAACACGATGGGGTTGTTCGTCGTGGCGGTATCGTTGGCCGCGTTGGGGTCGGTCTCGGCGCCGCTGACCGTCGCGCTGTTGACGATGTTGGCCGTCGCGGCCGAGCTGACGTCGAACGTCACCGTACAAGTATTGATCGCTCCGGCGGCGAGGGCTCCCACGGTCCAAGTGAACATGTTCCCGGAGGGGGTCGATCCGCAGGTGTTGCTTGAGTGAGTCAGGTCGGCCGGGAAGGTGTCGACGACCGTGGAACCGGTCGAGTCGCTGGGGCCGTTGTTGGTGACCTTCAAGGTGTAGACGAGGGTGCCGCCGGCCGTCACGCTGGCGGTCGCCGGGGTCTTCTCCATCTGAAGATCGGTCTCCTCCGGCTTAACTTTGGTTGTCTCGAAGACAAAGTCGTCAGCGGTGTCAGTCAAAGATGTCGACGACGCCACGATGGCCTCGTTGGTAATGGTCCCCGATATGAACGGATCGACATCGACGGTGATCGTGTACTGCTTGGAGGCGCCCTTGGGAATGGCGCCCAGAGTGCAGGTGGGCACACCGCCGAGCCCTTCGGCGCAGCCGGTTGTCGCGGCGTTGGAAACTCCGGCCGGGAGAGTGTCGGTGACGACGACATTCTCAGCGTCGTTCAGGCCATTGTTCGTGACGGTGATGGTATAGGTGAGCTGTTCCCCGGCAATCACCGGATCGGGGCTGTCGCTCTTGGTGATCGTCAGGTCGGTTTGGAACCCGGATGTGACCTCAACCGTCACCATGCCGGTGTCGACCGTCTTGGCGTTGCCGCTGGTGTCGCTGATGGTGTACTGGAAGCTGTCGGTGCCAACGAAATCGGTGTTGGGCGTGTAAGTAACGAGGGCGCCGTCGGTCGTGGCCGTGCCGTTGCTGGGTGTCGACACCGCGCTGATGACCAACACGTCACCGTCGGGATCGATATCGTTCGCGAGGACATCGATCACCTTGGGGGTATTGGCCGTGGCGGAGACGGCGTCGTCGACGGCCTGGGGCGGATCGGGAACGGGCTTGACCGTGATGTCGACGGTCGCGGCCGCCGTTTGTTCGCCAGGCTCGGCCACCTGGAAGTCGAAGCTGTCGTTGCCGTTGAAGTTGAGGACTGGCGAGTAGGTGACATCGGCGGAGCCCGGGCCGGTGGGGTTGAGGATGCTGAGGGTGCCGTTGGTCGGGGCTCTCGTGATCGTGAAGGTGAGCGGGTCGCCTTCCGGGTCGGAGCCGGTGAGCGTAATCGGCAGCGGCGTCTCCTCGTCGGTCATCACGGCTTGCGGATTGGCGATGGGCCTCCCCGCGGGGTCATCGGTGATGGCGATGGTGACTGCGGGTTCGCCGGCCCCCTTTTCGGGTTCAAGCCCCGTTTCAGGTTCAAGGCTTTCGGGTTCGAGCGCGCCGGTACTGCCGACGCCGCCGATGATGATGACGATGGTTACGGCGTCGCCGACGGGGGTGCCGGCGACGATCTCGATGTTGATCTGCAGCAGTCCCGAGAAGCCCGGCGCGCCGCCGATGTAGAGAATCGTCTGCTCGACCCCGCCGATGAGCACCCGTGCTTCGGCGTTCGGGACCGGCAGGGCGTTCTCATCCACCGGCACGCCGGTTTGGCCCGGGGGGGTGGTTTGGCCTTCGCCGGTGCCATACAGCGTGATGACCTGTCCCGGTCCGAAGGGGTTCTCGGCAGAGTTGAGCGTGCCGTCGGGGAACAGTACGGCGATCACTTGCCCGATGCCGTTTTCCAGCGTGAACAAGCCCGGCGCCGTGTCGGCTACGTCGATCGTGACGATGTTCGACGCCACGTCATCGACGATCACCTGCACCGTGACCTCGGTGGCGCCGTCGATCTCGTACGGCACTTGGCCGTTGACCTGGTTCCTGCCGACGAAGTACTCCGGCGACGGGATGCCGTTGATCAGCAACTGCACGCCGGCCACCAGCGTCGGCACGTTGCCCTGCTCGTCGAGTGTGCTGTTGACGCCCGGGTCGGGGCCGAGGTCGATGCCGAAGACGGAGATGATTTCGCCCGGCGAGACTGGTCCGCCGACGAAGGTCGCCGCGTTGACGATGCCTTCGACCGTGATGCTCGGGCCGGTGATGCGGATTTTCACGATGAAGGCGTCGAAGCCGCCATTCAACGTCAGGTCGGGGCCGACGGTGACGGGGGAAGGTGGCGGCGGTCGAGCCGGTGATGCCCGCGATAAACACCGCGCCGTCGGGGCCGATGGCGATGCCGCGGCCTCTGTCGGTGACGTCACCGCCGATGAAGCCCGCGTAAGTAAGCGTCGAGCCCGCCGGGTTGATCTGTGCGACGTAGGCGTCCTGGACGCCGCCGAAGACCGCGCGGTCGTCGCCGCCGGTGACCGGGAACGTTGCTTCAGACGACCGCGTCCCGCCGGTGATGTGGGCGTTGCCGTTGGAGTCGAGCGCGACGGCGTCGCCCGAGTCGATCATGTCGCCGCCGACATAGCCCGCATAGACGAGCGTCGTGCCGGTGCCGTCAACCTTCGCGGCGAAAGCGTCTTGCACGCCGTTAAAGGTCAGGTCGGGTCCACGCGCGGCAGGGAAGCTCGCCTCGGTCGAACGGGTGTCGCCCGCGATGTGCGCCTCGCCGGCGGCGTTGACCGCAATGCCGTTGCCGGCGTCGGCCAGGTTGCCGCCGATGTAGCCAGCGTAGTCGAACACGGTGCCGTCGGCGCGCAGCTTTGCGACGAAGGCGTCGCTGGTGCCGCCGTTGTAAGTCAGGTCGGGTCCGACGGTGACCGGAAAGGTGGCCTGTCCCGAGCTAGTTGCGCCGGTGAGGAAGATTTCGTGGTCGCTCGAGATCGCGATGTCGTTGCCCCAGTCGTTGCCGTCGCCGCCGAAGTAGCCCGCGAAGACGAGCGCCGTACCCGCGGGGTTGACCTTCGCCACGAAGGCGTCGACCCCGCCGTTGGCCGTAACGTCGGGTCCGACGAGGACCGGGAAGCTGAGCTCGCCCGACAGGGTCTGGCCGGTGACATAGGCGTTGCCGTCAGCGTCGACCGCGATGCCGTGGCCGCTATCGAGCGAGTCGTCGCCGATGTAACCCGCGTACAGCAACGCCGTGCCCGCGGCGTTGATCTTGGCGACGAAGGCGTCTCGATCGCCGTTGTAGGTCAGGTCGGGGCAGATGGCGGTCGGGAACGTGGTGGCGCTCGACGATGTCTCGCCCGTGATGTAGGCGTTGCCCGCGGCGTCGATCGCGATCGACTCGCCCGCGTCGGGTTTGCTCCCGCCGATGTAGCCTGCGTACACGAGCCCGGTGCCGGTGGCGTTCACCTTGGCGACGAAGGCGTCGGTGTCACCGTTGAAGCTCAGGTCGGGTCCAACGGTGGTCGGGAAGCCGGCGGTGCCCGCTGTCTCGCCCGTGACGTAGGCGTTGCCGGCGGTATCGACCGCGACATCATGGCCGGTGTCGAAGCTCGTCCCGCCGATGTAGCCCGCATAGATCAGGACCGAGGGATCGATGATCAGAGGCAGGCTGGGATCGTAATCGCCGAGTTCGAAGCTGTAGGCGATGTGTTCACTGGTGTCGGACCGTTCGAGCTGGTAAGCCGCGGGAACCGGTGTCGCGCGTCCATCGCGTTGTTGAAAAACGTAGGGCTTGTCGTCGCGGAAGCTCCCCAGCGGCGTTGAAACCTCGAGTTGTCCGGCGTCGTTGAGTACAACGGCGGCTCCGCGATAGGCGAGACGAATCTGCGTCAGGTCCGCGCCGGGGTGAACCACGAACTGGTACTTGAGGCGGTTCACGGTCCCCGAGTAGGTTAGGTCGATGCCCGGCCACAGGTTCCGGTAGGTAACGTTGCTGAAGGTGGAGATCCCGGTTTGATTGGTACCGGCCGGACCTTTGAACCAGGATTTCCATTTTGGCCCTGGCACGGCCACAGTATACACCCGCTCCGCTCCGAACAGCACGTCCTTTCACGCTGAACCCTGCACATCACCTCTGCTGGTAGTCGCCAGAGCTGGTTCGACCGCTCACAGTCGTTGATTGAGCGGCTTGAACGGCGCTCCGGCCGACACTGCTCCTTGCGAAACCTTTTGGAGCCAAAAGCTGTTGATCCTCACTCCGGCAATGCTACCCACTCGGCAGCGGCAGCGCCCAGATCTTGTGCAGCATGTCGCCGAACAGCCGCCGGTTCAGATGTCCCTCCGCCAATAAGAGCCAGTAATACCGCGCGTGCTTGACCAGCCGACCGCCGGTCTTCATCAACCTGTGTTGCAAGCTCGTCAGCGACCAACTCTTGATTCGCTGCGGAAGCCCCAGCCGCCGCCAAAGATTGCCCAGGTTGTAGGCCAGCACGCTCAGTTGCAACCGCACTTCGTTGGCCCGAAATCGATGGCACGACAATCGCGTCCAGTGCGTCGCCTGCTTGCCTTCCTTGATCCACTGTTCCGCCGTGCCGCGCTTGTTGTAGAAGCGCACCACCGAGCGGCTCGGCAAGCTCATGCTCGTCACGATGAATCCGACGCGCGGGAACAGCTCGCCCTGGTGATGCTCGACCTTAGCGACGATCCGCCTCGCCTGCGACCAACTCTCCGCCTGATAGCGAAAACTCTTGTAGCGCACCAAGGGCTTGCGGGAAGGCCTTCCCGGCGGGCGAAACAGGATGTCTTCGATCTCCAGCTCCAAGCTCTTGTTGGCCGGAATGCGAATGGCGTACTGTACTCCGCGTTCCTCCGAAGCCTCATAAACTTCCGGCTTCGCAAAGGCCGCATCGCCCCGGAAGGCGACCTGCTTGCCCGCAGCCTGTTGGCGCTCGATCTCCGGCAACAAGAGCTCATTCCAGTCCTCGGCGCTGTGCACGTTGCCTGGACGCAGCTTGGCAGCGAGGCAATCACCATGACCGTTGAACAAAAGCAACGGGTGGTAGCAGACCGACTCGAAGTGTCCGTTGTAGGCACTGCCTTCCTGTTGGCCATGGACCGGACTCTCGGTGGAGTCCAGGTCCAGAACGACCCGCTCGGCGTCGTCGAACGCTTCCGCTTGCCCGACCAGCTCTCGGTTCAGCGCCATCAGCCCCAGCAGGTTCTCTTCGCTCGCCAGCATCTCCGTCTCGAAACCGTGCAGCGTCGAGGTCAAGGCCGCACCGCGATCCCAGATCTTCTGCGAACCGATCAGCCGAAACGTCGGATCGATCGAAACCCGCTCGGCGTCGTTGAGGTCCTCGTAGCCGGCGAGTCGGCTGTAAACCGACTGCCGCAACAGATCAGCGAGCGTGAACTGCTTGTTTGTGCCTTGCCGGGAGTCGCTGAGATGCTCGTCAATCAGTTCTCCGAGACCGAGCCGTTCGTCCAGTTCGCGAACCGAAATCAGGCCACCGTCGGAAGTGACGTGCGATCCCTGGAAATCGGCTTTGAGAAGTCCATTGAAACTTAGCTGGAATGGCTTGGTTTGTTTTTCACCCATTGGGTGTTGGCCTCCATGGCGTCCTCATCGGGCTCTAGCCCCTATGAATAAAGACGCTCAAGGCCGCTGGAAGGTCGGGATGTCAAACATCAAATTGAAAATGCGGGTTGAAATAGCTCACGACGGCCGGTGTTCGTGACCCGCCTTCGGGAACCACCGTTCCGTCCGCTCCCAAGAAGTCGAGCTTCACCGCCCACCGCGCCAGAGGGGCCGCAGCGCCGGCGACGGCGTACGAAACCGTGCGCCCGCCCGCCTCGGAGGGCTCCCCAGCGCGCCCCGTCAGTGCATACGTGACGCCCCACGGCGTAAAGTACACGCTCGTCTCGCGCCCCGCCAGGTAGTACGAGACCTGCTCATCCATCTGCCCACGGTTTTCAACGAAGTGGAGTGGGAAGGAATGGGAAAGGGCGCCCACCGACCCACTGCGGGGTTCGATCGAGTCTGGCCGAGAGTCACCCGCCGGAGAGGGAAGGACTCCCATCCCAATGACGGCGACCAAGCCGAGCGCGATGGCCCATCGGCAGCAGCCACGATTTCGAAACAGTTTTATGAGACCCACGAGACCACGAAACCCACGAGAAAAAGGATGGTAGCACAGAATGGTCTGGGAAGCGCAAGTGCTGCTCCCTCGATGTCGTAGCCCAATAGAAGTGTCCCCCTCGGTAGCCCAGTAGAAATGTCCCATTGCGCGCTAAGTTCTTAAGCTCATTCGCCTTGTTG
Organism: Bryobacterales bacterium; assembly: GCA_965261065.1. Lineage (GTDB taxonomy): Bacteria > Acidobacteriota > Terriglobia > Bryobacterales > UBA6623 > JAKZVK01. The sequence continues at coordinate 5,079,668 of OZ253444.1, forward strand.
AACCGAATGCTGTTCTCACGGCGGCGAGGGAGCAGTCAAGGGCGGGCCCGTAGGGCTTGGCTTCGCGGACCCTTGACGGGTACCTCGGCGTCGCCATCATCAGTCTCCAAGGCGAAGGGGCCAGCCACAATCCTGCTCCAGAGGGGACATTTCTATTGGGCGCAAAAGGGGACATTTTGATTGGGCTTCAACAAAGTGCTGCTCCCTCGACCTCATGAGATCAGAAGCGCAGCGGTCCGAAATAGAAGAACAGCAACACTTCAAACCGTGCCTGCTGATCCCGCTGCTCTCGATGCTCCATGAGATACCGTTGAATTGCGCAATGTAGTTCGGCAACTGCCTGATCGACTGATGCGGCGCGCAGCTTTACGGGCAGGTGGACGCATTCGGCCACGAACTCCTCGCCGTCGGGGTAGGCTTGGGCCTGAATGATAAACTGGCGGTTCCGCGGGGTCACGGCTTCGGGGTGAACTTCTAGCGTACCCGTTTCGTCGCGACGATTTTGATATCGATATGCCGATCGATCACAGCCGCGTCCGCGAGCAGTTCCCCATCCTGACCGAGTGGGCCTATCTCAACGCCGCCAGCTTTGGGCCCTTGCCTGCGTGCGCCGTCGAAGCCGTCGAGGCGCACTACCGGCGCCGCAACGAAAAGGCTTGCCTCGACTTCCTCGACTGGTTCAGCGAGATCGAAAGCATTCGAGCGCGAGCCGCCGCGCTGGTCGGCGCGGATGCCGATGATATCGCGTTCGTCCCCAACTGCGGCACGGCACTTTCGTGGCTGATGAACGGCATCGACTGGAAGCCGGGCGACCACATCTTGAGCCTGTCGGACGAGTTCCCGAACAACCTCTACTTCGGCGAGATCCTCAACTCGCGAGGCGTTTGCTTCACCGCGGCTGCCGTACCCGAGGGGCGTTTCTCGGCCGACGAGTTTCTGGGACAAGTTACCGGTCGCACGCGCCTGGTATTGCTCAGCGCGGCGAACTACTCGACCGGGTTGCGGCCGCCGCTCGAACCCATCGGCGCGGCCCTGCGAGAACGCGGCGTGCTGCTCTACGTCGATGGAACGCAAAGCGTGGGGGCCCTGCCGACCGACGTCGAAAGCGCCCGCATCGACATGCTGGCCGTCCATGCCTACAAGTGGCTGTGCTCGCCGACGGGGATCGGCTTCGCCTACGTGCGTCCCGCGGTGCGCGAGTGGCTCGAGCCGAGCGTGTATAGCTGGCGCAGTCACCGCAACTGGCGCGACGTCGACCATCTGCACCACGGCGTCCCCGAGTTACCCGACGAGGCCACAAAGTACGAGGGCGGGGGTCAGAATTTCGGCGGATTGTTCGCCATGGGCGCCGTGCTCGGTTGGCTGGAAACGCTTGGGGCTCAGGAGGTGGAGGGTCGCATTGAGGAGGTGGCCTCGGCGACCCGTGATGTTCTTCGCCGCCACGGCGCCACGCTGCTCTATGACTTGCACCCGCACTACGACTCGCCAATCATCGCGGCCAAGTTTCCACGGAAGGACGCGTCCGCTCTGGCGGTTGAGCTGCAGCAGCGGCGGATCGCCGTAGCCGCCCGCAAGGGCAACCTGCGGGTGTCGCCGCACTTCTTCAATAACCAGGACGACCTGGAGCAGTTGGACTCGGCGTTGACAGAGATCTTGGGGAGTAGGCAGGGTAGGTTCGCTTGATCTACGTTGGCTTGCAAGTCCGAGGGGGCTTGCTAGACGGCCAGGCTGTAGGCCATGTAGCCGATACCCGCGCCCAGGACTGAACCGGCAACGACATCGCTGAGGAAGTGCAGTCCTAACACCACCCGCGAAAGTGCCACGCTCACGGCACAGAACAAAAGCCAGAGCATGTACGACGGGTAGAAGCAAGACAACGGCACCGTGACGGCGAAAGCCGTAATCGAATGTCCGGATGGGAACGAAAAGCGATCCGGTGGAACGAGATCCTTCCAGCGGATCGGGGCGATGTTGCACGGCCGCTCACGATCGAACAGCCGCTTGAGAATGAGGAAGATCGAAATGCCCGCCACCACCGCCAGCGACAGAACCCACATCGCCTCGTAACGTCGGTTTCCGCCAAGCCACAGAATGGGGATCGCCAGCGCGGCCCACAACCAGCCGTCGCCGGCCCGGCTGGAGGAGGTCATCCACAGCCGCACCCAACGTGGCGGAGACCAGCGGCTGAGCGCCATCATCAAGCTGCGGTCCCGTCGCTCGACGAAGTCCACAATCCGAGTTGAACCGAGCATCCTGGAGGCGGGCAAGACACCCGCTCGACTAAATCATAGCATCTGCTTCGCGTCAGGTCCGTCGAGGTTCTTTGTCAACGCCCAATAGAAATGTCCCCCTCGGTAGCTCGATAGAAGTGTCCCCTTGTGTTTCTTGTTCGTAGGAGAGATATCGTCGTCGTCGGGGCTGTGGAACTGTGGGAATCGCGTAGCGATTTCCAAGGGGCGGTGGGAAGGGTGGAAAACCATCCACCGCTCCTCGAACCCGGTACTGCTGCCTCGAGAGATTTTCCACGCTTTCCATCCGACCCGGCATTTCCACAGCCCTCTTATGTATTCGCAGCCCGTTTTTTCCGTAACACAGCTCGCTGCCAGGGGTGGTCCGCCGCCGGCTTGCGCCCGCCCTCCGGACGCTGCTGTGGTGCTGGTTTCGTCCGCAGCTGTGGCGTCGGCGTGGCGATCACGTCGTGCTCGATCTCGTGCCCGTCAAACCTCACCTGCAAGCTCTCATCGCGCCACTGTTGGACCGTCACCCGTGCCCCCGCCCCCACGCCCTGGTTGCGTTTCGGCTTCAACTGCAAACAACGATTCTCGAAACGCACCACCCGGTCGTTGCTCACCACCCGTTCGTACTCGCAACAGAACACCCCTCGCAGCTCGGTGCCGCGGGGGAGCGCCTGGTGAAAGTCCGCTGCCGCCGCCGGCTCACAGGCGAAGCGCTCGTTGTGCTCGGCCAGGTACTCCTCGTCGAGATAACGGTTCGCCGCCTCGTACTCGACGATCCCGCGCAGCCGCATCTTCTTGATCAGGCGGTCTTGGTGCGTGCCGTGATGGCGCTCCACTCGGCCCTTGGCTTGCGGCGAGGAAGCCGCCATGATCGTAATGCCGAGCTTGGCACACATGCGCCCGAACTGCGTCTCGGGCTTGATGCCTGCCAGCGCTTCCCGCGACGTCGGCTGGCGCTGGTAGACGTTTTTCCAGTCGCAGTACAACGCCTTGGGAACGCCGTGTTGACGTACCCAGGCTGCGAGCAGATCGGCCGCGGCCCAGGTCGTTTCCTGGTCCGAGAAACGGCACAGCGCCACACCGGTCGCGTCATCGACGAAGTTCATCAGACAGGCTTTCGGGCCGCGTTCTTCCAGCCAGTGGTGGTGCGAACCGTCGAGTTGAATCAGCTCGCCGAAGTGCGCTTTGCGTTGGCGCCGGGTGCGATGCGGTTGGCGCTTGCGACGGCGGCTCCACAGACCCGCGGCGAGCATCCAGCGCCGCAGTGTTTCGCGCGGCACTTCCAGGCCGTGGTCGGCTGCCAGATGTTCCGACGCCAGCGTCGGCCCGAAGCGCTCGTGCCCCTCGCCCGCATAGTTCTCGCGCACCAACTCGAGAACCTGCTGGCGTCGCTTCTGATCGGCTCGGTTCGAAGCACGGCCGACGTTACCGTGCACCAAAGCCTTGGCCCCGCCCGCACGGTAACGCTTCTTCAGACGCTTCGCATGGCGGTAGCTGACCTCCAGCAGCTCGGCGGCTTCGGTCAACTTCAGTTCTCCTCGTTTCACTCGGCTCAGCACTTCGCCGCGCCTCAACTCCTTGGCACTCATCCATGTCCTTCCCACTCTCGGCTCCTCCTTCGGAGCCTCAGAGTAGGGGACATTTCTATTGGGCACTCAAGGGGACATTATCATTGGGCTTCAACAGGTCCGTCGAGGTTCTTACGTAGACAATGGTAAGCAGCAGGTTCATGCGTTGCCGCGACTGGGGCCTGGCTGCATCGCGAGCAAACCGCTCAGTGTGATCGCGGGTCCGTCGGGCCGAGGTCCGGGTCCTGGCCGCGATGGAAGTGCCGGCCCATGAGGTACTTGATCTCCAGCTCGACGTCGCGCAAGTGGATCCGCGGAAGCACGTCAGGGTCGCTCTTGTTGAGCGTGACCTCGAGCTTGTTCTTGCCTTGGACCGGCCAGTCGCCCGGGCCGAGTTTGTAGATGAACCAGTATCCCGAGCCCGGACGATAGCGAGGCTGGCTCATGCGGTACATCTCGTTGAGTGTACGCAGCGAGGAGTCGGGAAGCGCTTTGTCATTGAGTCGGAACGTCAGCTCGTCTAACTCGGTCGTGTTCATCACGCGGAACCGCAACAGAACCTCGTGCACGCGCCCGACTTTGTGCCATCGCTCGAGGTCGTCGGAGATAGTCAAATCGAGTCGGGCTGGGTTGCCCGGGTGAAGATCGGCGGGCAACTGCATTGCCCGGCCGGGTTCGAGGCGCGGCCTTGCGTAGCGGCCCGTCGTCGTGGGCAGGTAGTATGACTTGTCCTTCGGCGCCATCACTTCGGGGTGCGGAAGCTCGCGCAGTGTCTCGTAGAATGGCGCTTGGTAGGGCCAGTAACCGAACCAGTGCGCCAGATACAGGCCGTCCACACCTTGGGACCAGTAGTTGCCCGCCGCCGCGCGCATCATCTCGATGGTCGCCTGGTGGAGTCGGTCGGAATCGACGAGCGCTTGCAGCGCCGCGTGCACTCGGCACTCGGCGCCCTCGGCCGCCTCGACCAACGGCCGCAGGTCCGAGGTCTGATCGTGCAACTCGGGCCCGCCGAAGTTCTGGCCCACCACTACATCGACCAGCCCTTGCCCGATCCATTCGCGGACGTCGAGGCCGACGCTGTAACAGCCTTCCACGTCCGCCGGGATACGAACCACTAGCTCGCGCCCGGCTCCGCTCGCCCTCACCGCCCGGTGGACGCGCCGGATCCAGTCCGTCATGATCGTTCGGCCGGCCTCGACCTCTTTGGGATGGAAGTAATACGGCTGATAGTTGAGCTGTAGCTCGAACCCGTCCACCGGGTAGCGGTGCAGGGTTTCCTCGATCAAAGCGAATCGCTCGTCGCGCACCTCCGGGTGCTTGAAGTCGAGGCAGGTGGCGGACGGGTGATCCGTGTCGACGTCGCCGCGGGCGCCGATTTCGAGGTGACGGTTGTTGAACCGGAACTCCGACGCACGCACGTCGACGGACCGGTCGCGCAGACCCTGCTGGACAAGCAGGGTAGGGTAGAGCAGCATCCTCTTGGCGTGGGCGCGGTCGCAGACGATGCGCAATGGGTCGTGACCTCGTTCGATGAGATGCTTGGCGTTCTGGTGGGCGCGGCGGAAGATCACGTGGGGCCATTTCTCGACGTTGTGCCCCCACAGTTCGCCGACCTTGGTGTCGTGTAGTACCGTGCGGCCGTCGCCAAGGCAGAACATCAAGGCGTCGACCGGCGTGCCGACCAGTTCGTCCACCGCAGCTTCGTACTCCTCTTTCTGCATGGGCGGTTCGTACATGTAGATCAGCGGGTGCCGGCCGTCGTGGTAGAACATCATTCGCGGCTTGCCGGTGCTGTTGGTGGTGCTGTTGCCAGTGCTGTTAGTGGTGGCCGGCGTCGCGCCTGTCGGGGTAGCCGACGCAAGGGCACCAGCGGCTAGCCCGGTTTTTACGAAGTCACGTCGAATCATGGGAGACCTCCCTAGGCCGCGACAGCCAGTGTCGCGACTCACACAGTGTAGTACCAATGGAAGCAGTACCATTAGCATCGCTCCAAGCCCGGTTGCAGCGTCTGCGGTACGGTGAAGTCGCAGGCTGTGGGAAATATAGCGACGTCGTGTGGTTACGCCCGCCGTCGCCGCCATTAACGGTTACTCCCTAACGATTACCCCTTAACAGTTACCCCTTAACAGTTGCCGCGTAGCGGACTTCGCAGGGCGACGTTGCCGGGCCGCATGCCGGGTTTCCCGCTTCCGCTTAGCGACGCTTCCGGGTACCAAAGTACCAATAGGTCCAGGCTCAGAATATACCTGAAATTGAACCTTGTCATAATCCCAGACGCCCCCTACTCTATTGTTGATCTTCGCGAATCACGTTGCCTTGACACGATCAAGCCCTGAATTCGCGGCATGGTTATCGAGCGTGCACCGTAAACCAAAGCGGGTGCGGGCACAAGGAGTTACCATGAAAATAATTTCGAGCCGCATCGAGACGCTGCTCTCCGACGACCGTGGCCAAGACATGATCGAGTACGCCATGCTCGCGGGCTTTATTGCCGTTGCCGCAGGCGCCTTCCTGCCCAGCGTGGCGGACAGCCTCAACATCATCTTCAGTCGCGTCGAGAGCCTCACGTCGCAGGCGGCCAACCCCGGCACGTCCTGATTGGGAAGCGGGTAACGCGAATCCGAGCGGGGCGGTCCCCCCCGGTAGCCCGGTCGAACTACAGGCACGTTCCCCCGCCAAGTGGCCCCGTCGGTATCATTTCACGCGAGGCTTCATCTTGAGAGTACGAATGGGTTGAGTTGAGGAGCTTCGCTGCGGGCCCATCGGCGATGGGACTACTAGGACTTGAGCGGGGTGACCGCCTAGGACGGTCGGCGGGCGGCTGATCGCAGGCTACCGAGACGAAGCACGGTAGACTGTAGGCCGTACCCCATGACCTCCCTGATAAACCCTTCTTGCCTGCGAGCTGTCCTTTTCTGGTTGTTGCTCGCTCCGCTCCTGCCGGCGCAGACCTCTACGTGGAGGCCCGTCTACCTCGCCCGCGACGGGCTCGTCTCCTCTGCCCACTACGGGGCCGCCATGGCCGGGTACAAGATGCTCGCTCAAGGCGGCAACGCCATAGACGCGGCGGTGGCGGCGAGTTTTGCCAGCACCGTCGTCGAGCCGAGCCGAGCCGGCATCGGCGGCGACCTTTTTATCCTCATCTACTGGGCTGAAACCAATGAGGTGAAGTTCATCAACGCCTGTGGATGGGCGCCGCGTAAAGCGACGATCGACCATTTTCGGAAACTCGGCGGCCTGCAGAAAGAGGGTGCCCTCGGGCCGAATGTTCCCGGCGCGCCGGCGGGGTTGCTGTTGGCGGCAGAAAAATACGGCCGACTGAGCCGCGAGAAGCTACTGGCCCCTGCGATCGAGCTGGCTGAGAACGGCTTTGTGGTGAGCGAGAACCTGCAGAATGTGTTCCGCAGGAACCTCCCTCGTTTGGCGCCGTTCCCCTCGACTACCCACACGTGGTTCCGCGATGGCCAACCCGTCGTCATGGGCGATGTTGTCGTGCAGAAGGACCTGGCCAACACCTTCCGCCGCATCGCTGCAAAGGGGCACAGCGGATTTTATCGCGGCCCCGTCGCGAAGCGAATCGTCGAGGCCTTGGCAGCGGGTGGCGGCATCATGGATGCTTCCGATCTTGCGGAGTTCACCGCCGAGGAGACCGCCCCCGCGCACATCAATTACAAGGGCTACGACGTCTACGGCGTGCCGCCGCAGTCCCAGGGACCGGTGATGCTCGAGGCGATGAAGATTCTTGAGGGCGTCGACCTCAAGGCGATGGGCCACAACTCGGCCGACTACATCCACTACGTCACCGAGGCCTTGAAGCTGGCTTTCGCCGACCGCGAGGCCTTCGTCGCCGACCCGCGCTTCGCCAAAGATATTACCCTGAAGGAACTGTTCTCCGCGGAGTACGCCGAGCAGCGTCGCATGTTGATCCGCAAAGACCGCGCTATGACAGGGACCGCCCCCGCCGGCAACCCGCGCGCCCTCCGCGCGGCCGCCCAGCCGCCACAATACGCCGCCGCTCGTGGACGGCACCAGGTGCTTCGCGGAGCGGCGGCGCACCCGCGCTGGATCGACAGCCTCACGACCTACGTCGGCGTCGTCGACAAAGACCGCAACATGGTCTCGATCACCTCGTCGATTGCGTCCGATTTTGGCAACGGAAGTTACATCGATGGCGACGGCGGCGGGTTCTTTATCAATAACCGGCTGGCGGGATTTCACCTCGACCCCGATCACGTGAATGCGCTGGAACCGAGGAAGCGTCCGCGCATGACGGTCAACCCGGTGCTTGTGATGAAGGACGGTAAGCCGTTGATGGTCTTCGGCACGCCGGGCGGCGACACGCAGCCGCAATCGCAGCTTCAGTTCTTTCTCAACTTTGTCGAGTTCGGCATGAACCCGCAGCAGGCGGTCGAGCAGGCCTACTTTGTGACGAAGTCGTACCATAATTCTTGGTATCCGCACGAGGTGGGCGATGGACTGGCCGTGTCGGAGCGGATCGTTGAGTCCGTGCGTGAGGAGCTAGCGCGCCGCGGGCACAACGTCTCAACGCACTCGGCAATGGGTGTCGGCAGCATCAAGACGGTGGTGATCGACGCGCGCACCGGTGTACTGATGGCGGGCGCCGCGCCGGCCACGGACAGTTACGCGGTTGGGTGGTAGAGCGAGTGTAAAAGTTCGCCGCGGTGAAATGTCGCGTTTCGAACTGTAGGGGCACGGCATGCCGTGCCCGCCTGCCCCTGAGAATAGAAACGCCCTCCTCGCCGGGGTTCACACGTAGCAGGGGAGCGCGGAAACGTCGACCCGGAGGTGGACGCTGCAGGCCTGCAGACCCGCGCCACAAGACGCGCTCCATCGTTGACACGAAGCACTCGACTACGTTGACCTCCTCCAACTCGATTCGCCATTCCGAAGCCAAGAGCATTCTCACCAAGACCTCCGGCTTCATCGCCCAGGCCGGTTTCAGCCACTCCCTCAGCCCGGCGCGTAATTGCACGTTTGGCTGCATCTACTGCTACGTCCCGACCATGCGCATCCAAGGCGGCCTACACCCCGAGGACTGGCGGCGCTGGGGGCAGTTCACTACCTTCAAGACCAACGCGGCGGAGTTGCTCGCTCGATCCGTGCGGCCCGATCAGGTGATCTACTGCTCTCCGCTGGTCGACCCCTACCAGCCGGCGGAGGAGGCCGAGCGGCTGATGCCGGGTGTGCTCGACGCGCTGATCGACTACCCGCCCGCCGTGTTCGTGATTCAAACTCGCGGCCCGTTGATTCTGCGCGACCTCGGCCGCCTTGGCGAACTAGCCCGCCACACGACGCTGCGGGTCAGCTTTTCGATCACGACGAACCGCGAGACGGTGCGGCGGCTTTACGAACCGCTCTGCGCGACGATCGGCGATCGCCTCGACGCAATGCGCCGTCTCCGTGAGGCGGGCATCGCGGTCTACGCCACGCTCGCTCCGTTGGTGCCGTGTGACCCGGAAGAGTTGGCCCGCCTCGCCCTGGAAGCCACCGACCGCGACATCATCGGCGACCCCTTCCACGTACGCTTGCTGAAGCGGCACGGCGCGACCACTCGTCCCGAGGCCCTCGCGGTCAGCGAGAAGCACGGGTTCCTCGGGTGGCACGAACCGGCTTTCCAGGAGGAGGTCGTCCAACGCATCCGCCGCGTCGTAGAGTCCGCCGGGCGCCGCTTCGGCATCGGCCCAGAGGGTTTCTCGTGGCTTGCGGACCGAAGTTTGCGGTAAGCATTCTCTCACCGCGGACACACCAAGAGCCGCAGTCAGGGCGTGTTACACCAGCTTCACTCCTTGGTCGAGGATGTTCCACCGACAATGAGGCCTTTGACGGGAGCCAGCATTGCCATCAGTCGGGCGCGCGGAGGCGTCGTGACGCCGCACGCAAGATCGGCGATAATCAGCTTGGTGGCGCACTCGGCGGCTCGTCGCCGGTCGTAGAGCAAATGCCAAAGGTCAACCCGGACATTCTTCGTTGGGCTCGTGAAACAGCAGGTCTCACGCCAGAAAGGGCTGTTGAGAAGCTTCAGTTACGGTCGGCCAGGGGAGTGTCCGCAGTTCGTCGCTTGGACGCCCTGGAGGAGGGTAAGGATGTGCCGACGCGACCGATGCTCACAAGAATGGCCAAGCAGTATCGTCGCCCCCTGGTAGCGTTCTACCCAGGATTTCCATTTTGGCCCTGGCACGGTCACAGGATACACCCCCGCTGCGCCGAATACCACGTCTTTTCGCGCTGAACCCTGCACATCACCTCCGCCGGTAGGCGCCAGGGCTCGTCCGTCCGCTCACAGACGTTGATTGAGCGGACTGAACGGCGCTCCGGCCGACACTGCTCCCTGCGAAACCTTTTTGGAGCCAAAAACTGTTGATCCTCGCCCGGGCAACGCTACCCACCCGGCACAGGCAGCGCCCAGATCCTATGCAGCATGTCACCGAACAGCCGCCGGTTCAGATGCCCCTCCGCCAGCAGCAACCAGTAGTAGCGAGCATGCTTGACCAGCCGACCGCCGGTCTTCATCAACCTGTGTTGCAAACTCGTTAGCGACCAGCTTTTGATTCGCTGCGGCAGCCCTAGCCGCCGCCACAGGTTGCCCAGGTTGTAGGCCAGCACGCTGAGTTGCAGCCGTACCTCGTTGGCTCGGAAGCGGTGACACGACAAGCGGGTCCAGTGCGTGGCCTGTTTGCCTTCTTTGATCCACTGCTCCGCCGTGCCGCGCTTGTTGTAGAACCGCACGACCGAGCGGCTCGGCAAGCTCATGCTCGTCACGACAAATCCGACGCGCGGGAATAGTTCGCCCTGGTGATGCTCGACCTTGGCGACAACTCGCCTTGCCTTCGACCAGCTCTCGGCCTGATAGCGAAAACTCTTGTAGCGCACTAGGGGCTTGGCGTTCGGCCTGCCCGGTGGCCGAAACAGGATGTCCTCGATCTCCAGCTCCAGGCTCTTGTTCGCCGGGATGCGAATCACGTAGTCCACGCCGCGCTCCTCCATCGCCTCGTAGATCTCGGGCTTGGCGAAGGCGGCGTCGGTGCGGAACGTCACCTGTTTGCCCTCCGCCTGTTGTCGTTCGATCTCCGGCAGTAGCAGCTCGTCCCAGTCCTCGGCGCTGTGCACGTTGCCGGGACGCAGCTTCGCGCCTAGGCAGTCGCCGTGCTGGTTGAACAGCAACAGCGGGTGATAGCAGAGGGACTCAAAATGGCCGTTGTAGGCACTGCCTTCCTGTTGGCCGTGGACGGGGCTCTCCGTGGAGTCCATGTCGAGCACCACGCGGTCTGAACCGTCGGGAGCTTCGGCTTGCGCGACCAGCTCCCGGTTCACTGCCATCAGCCCCAGCAAGTTCTCTTCGCTCGCCAGCATCTCCGTCTCGAAGCCATGCAGCGTCGAGGTCAAGGCTGCTCCGCGATCCCAGTTCCTCTTCGAGCCGATCAAGCGAAAGGTCGGATCGGCGGATACTCGAACGGCGTCATTGAGGTCCTCGTAGCCAGCGAGTCGGCTGTAGACCGACTGCCGCAGCAGATCGGCCAGCGGGAACTTCTTGTTCAAGCCTTGTCGCGAGTCGCTGAGATGCTCGTCGATCAGCTTCCCGAGTCCGAGTCGTTCATCCAGTTCGCGAACGAGAATCAGACCGCCATCCGAGGTGACTCGCGATCCTTGGAAATCGACTTTGAGAAATCCATTGAACGTGAGCTGAAACGGCTTGTTTTCTTTTTCACCCATCGGGTGTTGACCTCCATGGCGTCCTTATCGGGCTCTAGCCCCTATCAATAAAGACGCTGAAGGTCGCTGGATGGTCTGAAGCTTATACATCAAATTGAAAATGCGGGTCTACATGTCCAAGAAGCCCCGGCGCGGTGACCGTGGGCAAGACTTTCGTACGCTGCCCGAGGGACACACTGCAGGTGACGAAGCGCTTTTGGACGCCTTAATTCGGGATGTCCATGCACGTCAGGGCATGGTGCGGGCGGTGTTGGAAGATGAGGACGAATCCGTAGTGCTCACATTAGTTGGATCCATGGCCATGAGCGATGGTGTTCCGGCCGTTGTGTCGTCAATTCGGGACACGCTCGGGATAAGTGCGGTTGATCTATACGCAGAGACATCTCCGGCAGGAGCCTTCTCATTGCTCCGCAGTCGCGCCGAGAAGGTCGGTGTCTTCGTGCTACTCATGGGGGATCTTGGAAGCCATCACTCCAGCATCGATGTGGAAACTTTCCGAGGTCTGGCGTTGGCAGATGACGTAGCACCATTTATTGTCATCAATGACCAGGACCACCGAGCTGCGTGGTCGTTTACGTTGCTACATGAACTCGCCCACATTTGGCTCGGGCAAACAGGAGTCAGTGTAGAGCGAGCTGAAGTCGCGATTGAGCGATTCTGTAGCGAAGTGGCCGGCGAGTTCCTCTTGCCCCGGCAGGAGCTTGAGCAATTCTCGCTCGACGTTAGTACCGATATCAAAGCCATTGAGGTCCGAGTCAGTGAATTCGCAAGGATTCGAAATCTTAGCAGCACAATGGTTGCCTACAGGCTCTATCGTGCCGGCGTGATTGACCATGGCAAATGGTCTGGCCTCAAAACCGCCTTCCGTGAATGGTGGCTTAAGGCGCGTCTCAAGCAGCGAGAAAAGGCGCGCAAGCAGGAAGGCGGACCAAGCTTCTACGTAGTAAGGGCGCATCGCGTTGGGCCGGCTTTGCTCCATCTTGTTGGACGAATGGTGAGTGCTGGTGCACTCACAACATCCAAGGCTGGGAAAGTGCTCGGCGTTAAGCCTAAACAGGTACAGGTACTCCTCGGCCACAGCGTACCGGGAACAAATCGTCGGGCGACCTAGGAAAGTCCATTGCTATACCTGCTAGACGCCAACGTCCTGATTGACGCGAACCGCGACTACTACCCCATCGCGCGAGTCCCTGAGTTCTGGGAATGGCTTGAGCACAAAGGCTTGGAAGCTCTGGTCGGTATCCCGGTCGAGGTATACGACGAGATCAAGGGAGGAACCGACGATGTCGGGAAGTGGGCGAAGCAGCAGGAAGTCGAGGAGGCTCTTCTGCTGGACGAAGAGGCGGATGTTTCCCTCGTCTCACGCGTCATGGATCAAGGGTATGCATCCGACCTTAGCGACGACGAGGTGGAAAAGGTCGGTCGCGACCCTTTCCTGATCGCCTATGCCCTTGCAAGACCGAGAGATCGGTGCGTAGTAACAACGGAAAGGTCGAAACCCAGCAGGCAGCGTGCAAATCGGTATGCTGGGTATCCACTTGACTCAGGTGACCCCAAGATGTAGTGTAGGGCCTGGTGGAGGATTACCCGCGCGACCAACTCGAATTCGAGTCTCGCTTTGCGAGCGAGGAGGCTTGCCGCGACTATCTGTTCGCCTTGCGCTGGCCAGAGGGTTTCCGCTGTCCAAGGTGTGGGCATGAGCGCGCTTGGCCGGTGCGCAAAGTGTGGTTCGAATGCGCTCGCTGCGGGCGGCAAACCTCCGTCACCGCCGGCACGATCTTTCAAGACACACGCAAGCCGCTGCGGCTGTGGTTCCGGGCGATGTGGACCATCACCACGCAGAAGAATGGGGCCAGCGCCCTGGGTCTACAGCGCGTTCTGGGACTGGGTAGTTACCAAACCGCCTGGCCTTGGATGCACAAGCTGAGGCGAGCGATGGTGCGCCCGGGGCGGGAGCGATTGACGGGCCTCGTCGAGGTCGATGAGACCTACTGGGGCGCTGAAGAAGAAGTGGTAATCGGCCGGCAGACCGAGCGTAAAGCGTTGATTGCAGTCGCCGCGGAAGAGAGAGGCACCGGGCTGGGGCGCATCCGCATGCAGCGCGTTCAGAACGCCTCGGCGGCCAGTTTGATGCCCTTCGTCGAGGAGTCGGTCGAGCCGGGCAGCGTGGTTGTTACCGACAACTGGTCGGGCTACGATCCGCTCAAGAAGAAGGACTACCAGCGTCGTATCATCTCGATTAACAACCGCCGCGAGCAGGCCTCGCAGCTACTGCCGAGGGTGCACTTGGCGATCTCGCTACTCAAGCGCTGGATGCTGGGCACGCATCAGGGGGCGGTCAGCCACGAGCATCTGGACTACTATCTCGACGAGTTCGTGTTCCGCTTCAATCGGCGCAGATCACGCAGTCGGGGCAAGCTCTTCTACCGCCTTGTGCAGCAGGCCATGGCGGTGGAGCCGACGCCGTACCGCTCGATCGTCGCCGATTGGGACGCTAAGACGCTGTGAGCCCAACTACAAGATGTTGGGGTCACCTGAGTCAAGTGGATACCCGGCATCGGTATATCCCGGACGTGTGCCGTGACATTGGAGTGTCGTGCGTTGACACCTTCGGATTTGTCCGTGAGTTGGACTTCAAGACAGGCTGGAAGTCGACCTATTGAGTCCCGCATAATATCCCGTCACTCGAAGCAAAGAGAAGACTGTTTCCAGAAGGCCGTGATCAAACGCGGTTTGCGGTGCATGCGGCGGAGTGCCTTGCGGGCCCGCTCGTTCAGCTCGCCGTAGTCCTTCGGACAGACGTTCGGCAACTCGTGCTGCTTCCAGTAAGCCCAGATGTATTCCACCGGATTCAACTCCGGCGCATAGGGTGGCAAGTACTCGGTTGCGATGTGGCCTTCGGAGAGTTGGATGAACTCTTGCACCAGGCGGCTACGGTGCGCCGGCAGCCGGTCCCAGACGATCAGCAGCGGCCGATCGATATGACGTACCAACGCCTTGAGAAAGTCGATCACTTGCTCTTTGCCGATCGCACCGGGATAGAGCCGAAAGTAGAAGTTACGCAGCGTCAGCCCCGCCGAGACGGAAAGCTTCTCCCAATTGAAGTTAAACTGCAGCACCGGTGTTTGGCCGCGTGGCGCCCAGGTGCGGCAGCGATGCGGCTTCTGACTCAATCCGCTTTCGTCGATGAAGACGAGCGTACGGCCTTCGTTTTGGGCTTTTTTTTAATGCGCGTCCAGGTCTTGCGCTTCCAGGTGCGGATCTGCTCTTCGTTGCGCTCGCGCGCCTTTCCGACCGGGCGTTGCGGGCTCCAGTCGAGCGCTCGCAGGATCTTCCAGACGTGGCCTTCGTGGTAGTCGACCCCGAACTCGTCTCCGATCAGCCGAGCCACCCGCGGACAGCTCCACAGGGGCGTGGGGAAGCCGTGGGCTTGCGGGCCTTCCAGCAACAGCGACGTCAGGCGTTCGCGTTGTGCGGCATCGAGGAGCGGCTTGCGTCCGGCGCGCCCGGCCTGGCGGAGTCCGGCCGCACCCTGCTCGCGGTATTGCCGCCGCCACGCACTGACGGTTTGGCGAGCGACTTTCAGCCGTCTTGCCGTCTCGGACTGATTGTGGCCTTGGTGGAGCAGCCGCATCGCTTCGAAACGGCGCTTCTCCAGGGCCTTGAAATCCCGCTTCACACCTTTGGGGTTGCCCATACATATATAGATGCTCCAAACTATCAAAAAGTGTCATAATAATTTGCGGGATTCAATAGTGGGACGCGCCCATGTTTGTGGGTCAACGGGAGCATGAAGACGACCGTTGAGATTCCCGACGCCCTTTTCCGAGAGGCGAAGGCGGAGGCCGCCCGCAACGGCATCTCGCTCGACGAGTTCCTTGTGCAGGCGGTCCGCACGAAACTCGGTGGCTTCCGCGCGGATACGGCGACCCATCAGCCCTGGCGAAAGGCCTTTGGCGGACTGCGCCATCTTCAGGAGGAACACAGGCGGATCGAGAGCATTATTGCTCAAGAGTTCGGACGAGTCGACGAGCGGGAATGGAGTTGACGCTCACTTCGATCTCGTGGCGGGTTTGCGGCTGGTGGCGTGTGACAGGCTCAAAGCGCGCTCGCTGACCTTCAGCCCCGTGCGGGAAACTTGTTACGATAGGTGCGACTAGCTGATGAGAGACGCTCATCGAACTACCCTGCTTTGTTCGGTTTTCCTCTGGGCCGCTGTGTCGCCGCTATCGGCCGCGACGCCCACTTTCGATTCCGACATTCAGCCGCTCCTCGAAGCGAAGTGCCTAGCCTGTCACGGCAGCGGAACCCCCCAGGCCGGGCTTGACCTGCGGACCAAGGCCTCGATCCTGCACGGGGGCAAGTCAGGGCCGGCGCTCGTTGTGGGGGCTTCTGCCGGGAGCTTGCTGCTCGATAAGGTCGTCTCGAAGACGATGCCTCCCGGCGACGAGAAGCTCAGCGCGGAGGAGATCGACTCCCTCCGCCTGTGGATCGACAAGGGCGCGCCGGCGAACGCCGCCGAGTTGGCCACGGCTGCCGGTGGCGACAGCGGCCCCCTGACCGAGCACGACATCCTGCCGATCTTCCAACTTCGCTGCATCGCCTGCCACGGCAAGCGAAAACAGGAAGGCGGGCTCGATCTACGCACCGTCGCGAGCCGCGTTAAGGGAGGCCGATCCGGCCCCGCGCTGATTCCCGGTGACCCGGCTGGCAGCTTGCTGATCAAGCGCATCGAGTCCGGCGACATGCCACCGGCCGAGTTGCAGCTCAAGTTCTCGGTACGTTCGATGACCGACGGCGAGCTGGCCAAGGTGCGACGCTGGATCGCCTCCGGCGCTCCCGAGGGCCCGCCGCGAGAAAAGCTGGTGGTCGATCTCGACAACGACCCGCTGGTTTCCGACGATGACCGGCAATTCTGGTCGTTCCAGCCGCCGAAACGTCCGGCCGTACCAGAACCGAAGGCCGCCGAGCAGGTGCGCAACCCCATCGACGCATTCCTGCTACGGAAGCTCGGCGGCAAAGGACTGGCGTATTCCCCCGAAGCCGACCCCGTCAAGCTGCTCCGGCGCGCCTACCTCGACCTCACCGGCATGCCGCCCACGCCGGACGAGATCGCTAGCTACGTCAGCGACACCGGTCCCGACGCGTACGAACGGATGATCGACCACTTGCTCGCGTCGTCGGCCTACGGCGAGCGCTGGGCGCGCCACTGGCTCGATCTCGCCGGGCACACCGACTCGGAGGGCTTCGGGAATCACGACGTCCCGCGCGAATTCGCCTGGCGCTACCGCGACTATGTCATCCGGTCGCTGAACAGCGACAAGCCTTACTCCGAGTTTTTGATGGAGCAGATTGCGGGCGATGAGCTAGCCGATTACCGCAACCAGGAAGTCACCCAGGAATTGGTCGATCGTCTCGCCGCCACGGGCTTTCTACGCACGGCCGCCGACCCGACCGACGCGCCCGAGCGTGGCTTCATCGCCGAACGCATGAACATCATCGCCGACGAGATCCAGGTGCTCACGTCCTCGGTGATGGGCCTGACCGTCGGCTGCGCGCGCTGTCACGATCATAAGTACGACCCGATTCCGCAGCGTGACTATTACCGCTTCAGCGCGATCCTGCAGACCTCTTACGATCCCTACGACTGGCTGCCGCCCGGAAAGCGCCAACACGAACTGGCGCTCGAAAGCGAGAAGCGCGAAGTCGCCGAGCATAACGCGCCGCACGAGAAGAAGATCGAGCAGCTCGAGACGGCCCTGGCCCGCGAGGAAGGCCCGTACCGCGAGCGGCTGACCGAGGAACGCTTGCAGGGCCTGCCCGATGGGGTGCGAGAAGACCTGCGGCTTGTTGCCGACATCCCTGAAGGTCAACGCTCGGAGGTGCAAGGTTACCTCGCCAGAAAGTTCGCCAAGACGCTCGAGATCACCAGCCCGCAACTGAAGAAGAAATACCCCGAGATTGCCGGTCGCGTCGACTCGATTCAGAAGGACCTGCAAGAGACCAAGCGCAAGCTGCTCCCCAAGCCGCACATTCGCGTGCTGATGGATACGGGCGGCGTGCCGTCCGGCTCATACTTGCTGCGGCGCGGCGATCCCATCACGCCGGTGCAGATGGTCGAGCCCGGGGTGCCCTCTGTAATCAAGGCCGGTCTTGCGCCGTACGAGATCAAACCGCCCTATCCGGGAGCGGACTCCAGCGGGCGGCGCCTGGCCTTGGCGCGGTGGTTGACGCAGCCAAACCATCCGCTGACGGCCCGGGTGATGGTAAACCATGTCTGGCTGCGGCATTTCGGCCGTGGCATCGTGAGCAGTCCGTCGAACTTTGGCCGTTCGGGTACGCCCCCCTCGCATCCGGAGTTGCTCGACTGGCTGGCGACGGAGTTTGTGCGCAGCGGCTGGAGCATCAAGCACCTGCACCGGTTGATGATGACCTCGACCGCCTACCGCCAGTCGTCGCGAGTCAACGAAGCGCTGCTGGCGGCCGACCCGGAGAACGTCCTGCTCAGCCGTATGCCGCTGCGCCGCATGGATGCGGAGGTGCTCTACGACTCGGTTCTCAAAGTGACGGGCCGGTTGGATGGGGAATTGTTTGGTCCTCCGTCGGACGTTGAGGTCAAGGACAACAAGGAAGTCGTCGCCAAGCCCGCAGCCAACGGTTATCGCCGCAGTCTCTACGTCGCGCAACGCATGCAGAAGCCGCTCACGCTGCTCGACGCCTTCGACCTGCCGCGCATGACGCCCAATTGCATCGAGCGGCGTCAGTCGCAGGTCGCAACGCAGGCCTTGCAGATGATGAACGGCTCGGATGTTTGGGAGCACTCGCGCTACATGGCCGGGCGGCTTATCGATGAAATCGGCCCGGACCCCCGGGAGCAAGTCGAGGCAGTGTTCCTGCGGGCGCTTTCGCGGAAGCCTGTTGACGATGAGATGAAACACAGCTTGGCAGCGCTCGGCGAGTTCGCCGAGATCTGGCCGACGAGGCTGAGCAAAGACCGCGACCCGGCCCCGATCGAGTGGAAGTCGCGCTGGCTGGCGTTGGCGAGCTTCTGCCACAGTGTGATCAACTCCGCTGAGTTCAGCTTCATTGACTAGGGGTAGACTTGTGGACGTTAGTCTCGATGCGATGGGAGGGATAGGCGGCGAATCGGAACTCGGACACGGCATGCCGTGCCCCTACATCGAAAAGGGCAGCTTCGAGTGCCCGTCCTCGCACCCTGCAATGCGCCCACAGTAGGAAATGATGAATACAGTGACTAACCCCAACTCGGCCTCCACATCGAAGTTGCGCGTGACTCGCCGCGATTTCTTCTCGCGCATCGGTGACGGCATTCACGGCGCGGCGCTGGCCTCGCTGTTGGGGTCCGACCTGCTCGCGCCCAACTCGGCGATGGCGGCGGACGAAACCCGCCGGGTGTTTGACCTCGCGCCGCGTCAGCCGCACTTCGAGCCGAAAGCCAAGTCCGTCATTCACCTTTTCATGAACGGCGGGCCGAGTCAGGTCGACCTGTTCGACCCCAAGCCCTCGCTCGAAAAGTACGCCGGTGAAATTCCGCTGCGCGACATGGTGACCGACATCACGTCGCCCCACGAGTCGGGTGGCCTGCTGCCTTCGCCGTTCAAGTTTCAGAAGTACGGCCAGTGCGGCATGGACGTCTCTGAACTCTTGCCGCACTTCACCAAGCACGTCGACGATGTCGCGCTGATCCGCTCGATGTACGGCGAGCACTTCAACCACGAGCCGGCGCTGTTCCTGATGCACACCGGCCGCACGGTCGCCACCCGTCCGTCGATCGGAGCGTGGGTGGCGTACGGGCTTGGCACCGAGAACCAGAACCTGCCGGCCTACGTAGTGCTCGACGACCCCAAGGGACTGCCCATCAACGGCATCTCGAACTGGCAGTCGGCTTGGCTGCCGCCGATCTACCAGGGCACGCGCTTTCGCTCCGAAGGCCCGCCGGTGCTCAACCTCGACCCGCGGCCCGACTGGCCTGAAGGCCTTGCCGACGCCGAGCGGCGGTTGTTGCGGCGGCTCGACCAAGCGCACCTTGAGAAACGCCCCTTCCAGCCCAGCCTCGATGGACGGATCTTGAGCTACGAGTTGGCGGCGCGCATGCAACTCGAAGCCGGTGACGCGCTCGATGTGTCGAAAGAGAGCGAGACCACGCGCGACGCCTACGGCCTCAATGACACCCTGACGCACTCCTACGGCAAGCGTTGCCTGATGGCGCGCCGGCTGGTCGAGCGCGGCGTGCGGTTCGTGCAACTTTACATCGAGTCGCAGATCTGGGATTCGCACTCGAACCTTGAAAAGGGCCATCGGTACGCCTGCGGCAAGACCGACAAGCCCGTTGCCGCTCTCCTGGCCGACCTCAAGCAGCGCGGCCTACTCGATTCGACGCTCATCGTCTGGGGAGGCGAGTTCGGCCGCTTGCCGCTGTCGCAGAACAACATCAATGCGGCGGCCGCGGGACGCGATCACGGGCCGCCGGGGTTCAGCGTCTGGTTGGCCGGCGGCGGCGTCAAGGGAGGCACCATCTACGGCGCGACCGACGAATTCGGCCACAACGCCGAGGAGAATCGTACCAGCGTCCACGACTTCCACGCCACGATTCTTCACCTACTGGGGATGAACTTCCGCGACCTGGCTTTCGAGCGCCACGGCTTGAAGGAACGGCTGACGGATCAATTCCCGGCGCGGGTGGTTTCTGAGATTCTCGTCTGACGCCTCTTTCGGTCAACGGATGGGACCTCGCAGCCGCTTCTCACGCACGCGACCACCAATCCTGTCGTCTGCCCTCGCCAGCTTGATCTTCCTCGCTACGCCACCTCCGCCGGTCATTGCACAGCCTTCCTCGCAAGCCCCCTCCTCCCAAGACGTCGAGTTCTTCGAGAAGAAGATACGGCCCGTATTGGCTGAACACTGTTACGCCTGCCACAGCGACCGTGCGGCCGTCATGAGCGAACTGCGGCTCGACACGAAAGAGGGGCTGCGAAAAGGGGGCACCCGTGGTCCGGCCGTTGTGCCGGGTGAGCCTGGCAACAGTTTGTTGCTGAAGGTCGTCTCGTACTCGGATCCTGACCTGCGGATGCCGCCCCCCGGCAAGCTTAGCGACGAGCAGATCGCCGACATCGGCGCTTGGGTCGAGATGGGCGCACCCGACCCGCGCACCGAGGTACTCACGCCTGCACCCGTCTCCACCGAAGAAATCGATTTCGAAAAGGCGCGCCAATTCTGGTCGTTCCAGCCGCTACGGCCAGGACCGCTTCCGAGGGTCCAAGACAACGATTGGCCTGCCGCACCGATCGACCACTTCATCTTGAGCCGTCTCGAGGAGCAAGGGCTCACTCCCTCCCCGCCCGCGGACAAGCGCACTCTACTGCGCCGCGTCACGTTTGACCTGATCGGCCTGCCGCCGACGCCCGACGAGATTGCGGTGTTTCTCGCTGACGATTCGCCCGGCGCGTTCAAGACCGTCGTCGAGCGTCTGTTGGACTCCCCCCACTACGGCGAGCGCTGGGGACGTCACTGGCTCGACCTGGTCCGCTTTGCCGAGACCAACGGCCATGAGTTCGACAACGACAAGCTTGACGCCTGGCGCTATCGCGACTACGTGATCCGCGCGTTGAATGACGACGTGCCGTACGACCAATTCGTGCGCGAGCACATTGCCGGCGATCTGGTGTCCGAGCCTCGCCTCAGCCCTGACGGCGCCCGCCACGAGTCTCCCATCGGCACCAGTCCCTACTGGTTCGGCGAGGTCTTGAACGGCGCGACCGACTCGGAGAAGTCCCGGGCCGATCAGGTCGACAATCAGATCGATGTGATGGGCAAAGCTTTCTTGGGCCTCACCGTCGCCTGTGCCCGCTGCCACGATCACAAGTTCGACCCCATCCCCACGGCCGACTACTACTCGCTCGCCGGCATCATGCACAGCACTGAGATCTTGGAGGCGGTGGTCGACTCGGAGGAACGCTCCCGCGAGATCGCGTCGGTCGGCCGGAAAATCGCTGCCGCCAACGACGAGGTCGGGAGTCTGCTGGCCGAGGGACGCCGCCGGCTTGTAACGCAGCTTGACGACTACTTGCTCGCTGCCGCCGAGTTGATGACTCGAGAAGACGCTGGCGTCACCGTGCTCGACCAAGAGCTGGCCGCGGCGAAAGGACTCGATGCTGAGATGCTGCGGGCGTGGGTCGACTACCTTGAGCATGCGGAAAAAGCTCCTGAGAACGTATTCCACCCGTTCGCGAAACTGGCGGCTCGCGCGCCGGCCGGCGGGGCAGACTCATTCGCCGCATCGCTCCACGGCATTCGCGAGGAACTCTCGCGCCGAACACAAGAACAGGTGCGTCGCGCCGCCGAGCAACGTGGCGATGTCGTCTACGAAGACTTCGACAAGCCGAACCACGAAGGATGGATCGTCTCCGGGCAGGCGTTCAGTGAGGCCTCCCGGACGGCGCCCGCCCCCAACCAGCCGCTGCGCGGCTACCGCTCCGAGGGAATGGCCAACTCTTTCGGTGCGGGTTCGGACGCCTTTGTCGGCAGCCTCATCTCCGGGAAGTTTCACACCAGCAAGCGGTATATCCACGTGCGCATGGCGGGCAGCCGCGGTAACCTCTTGCGCACCCGTCTATCGCAGACCCGTTTGACGCTGGTCGTCGATGGCTACAAGAGTTCGCATTTCGTTTCGGAGGGTACGGACGATTTCGGTTGGATGACTCGGAACTTGGTCACGCAGTACGACCGCACAGCCTACTTTGAGCTTGTCGACCGTGACCGTGAAGGGCACATCGTTGTCGACAAGATCATCTTTTCGGACTCGAGCGAGCCACCGGACGTATCAGAGCCAGCCAATCCGCGGGTGATCGCCTTACTCGATGACGCAGGTGTCACGTCGCTCGCAAGCCTGGCCCGCGCGTATCAGCGGCTGTTCCAACAAGCGATCGAGGAACGTCGACCGACTCTTGAAAGCCGAGCCCTTTTGGAATCGTTGACGCCCACGCCCGCCGGGGAAGGCGTCGTGCGCTTACTGAATCGCGACGAACGCCACCGTTGGAGCGAACTGGCGCACACCCGTGGGCGTCTCGAAGGCGCTCTGCCTCCTTCCACCTTCGCCATGACCAGCCGCGACGACAACCCGCGTGACGTGGCGATCCATCTACGCGGCAGCCACAAGAACCTGGGTGAGATGGCGCCGCGGGGGTTCCTGCAGGTTCTCTCGAACGGAGCCTCAATGAACGGCGGCAGCGGTCGTTTGGAACTGGCGAGGCAAATCACGACCGACGCCGCGCCGCTCCTGGCGCGGGTGATGGTAAACCGCATCTGGAAGCATCATTTCGGCCAAGGGCTGGTGCGGTCCAGCGACAACTTCGGCGAGACGGGCGACCGCCCGAGCCACCCGGAGCTTCTCGACCACCTCGCCGGTCGGTTTCAAAACGGCTGGTCGATCAAGGCCATGCATCGCGCTCTGCTGCTGAGTAGTAGTTACCGCATGTCGAGCCGCGCCTCAGCCCGTGCAATGGAGTCCGATCCGCGCAACACTCTCTTGCACAACGTGCCGGTGCGGCGGCTCGAAGGAGAATCGATTCGCGACGCGATGCTGGTAGTCGCCGGGACACTCGACCGTTCGCTCTACGGTCCCAGCGTAGTTCCCCACATCAGCCGGTATCAAGACGGACGCGGTAAGCCGCCCCACCCGGGCCCGCTCGACGGCCGCGGCCGCCGCAGTGTGTACATCCAAGTGCGGCGCAATTTCCTGACGCCGCTGCTGTTGGCGTTCGACTATCCGTTGCCGATATCGAGCCGTGGGCGGCGCACGGTCTCGACCGTCCCTTCACAGGCGCTGATCATGATGAACAACCGGTTCGTGGGTCGACAGGCAGAGGCTTGGGCTCGACGAGAGATCCGCGGCGAGCCCGGCGGCCGCGCTCGAATTGAGAGCATGTTCCTGCGGGCCTATGGCCGCCCCGTTGAACCGGGCGAGCTTGACGAGGTGGATCTGTTCCTCGACCGTCAGAGCAGCCGCTATGCGGCCTCGAACAATCCTGATGACATCCGCGTCTGGACCGATCTGGCGCACGTTCTCTTCAATAGCACCGAGTTCATCTTCGTACGCTAATGACGGCGACCGGACCAACTGCGTGGCGAGCGGTCCGACAGCCCCCCTCGTAAACCACTTTAACTACTCTCAACGGGGTTTTTCTCGTGTTTGCCTTTCGCTACCCTTGCTGGCCCTAACCAACCCAGAATGAGGGTCCTAGGGGCCGTCTCTTGGTACAGTGGCATACGCTTGAGCAAGCCTTAGTCTTGCTGGGCCCCCACAAATCTTCCCCAAGTTCTTGAGGCTGAGCCGCGCCGAAACAGTGCTGGGATATGCATAAAGCGTGGCTAGACATGGTGCAATTATGGTTTACTTACACCATGGCTCTCAACATTAAGAACCCCGAGGCCGAACGGCTCGCTGCCGAGGTCGCGGGTTTGGCGGGGGAATCGAAGACGGAGGCGATTCGGGTGGCGCTCTCGGAGCGCAAAGAGAAGCTTCTACTGAGCCGGGGCGCGGCAAGCAAGCGTGAGCGAATCGAAGCGGTCCTCAGGAACCGCATCTGGATCTGGCCTCAGGTTGACCCGAAATTGTTAGGACGCCCGATTCTAAAGGCCGAGCGCGAAGGGATTCTCGGCTACGGACCCGACGGAGTCTGACCTAGTCTCATGGTGGTCGATTCTTCCGCCTTATTGGCGGTGTTGCTGAGGGAGCCCGGGTATGAGGCCATCCTAAAACGTCTGATCGAGGCGCCGCTCGTCGCTGTTGCGGCTCCCACGTTGGCCGAGACGGCGATGGTGCTTGCTTCGCACGTCTCGGGCGATCCACGGTACCTGTTGAACGAGCTTGTACGGGAAGCGGGAATCGAGGTGATCGAGTTCGCAGAGCGCCATTTCGAGATTGCCGTCGACGCGTTCCTAGCCTACGGCAAAGGACGCCACAAGGCGGCGCTCAACTATGGCGACTGCCTCAGCTACGCGGCGGCGCGGGCGGCCGGCATGCCGCTGCTCTACCGTGGCAACGACTTTTCGAAGACCGACCTCGCCTGAGAGGAGCGCAGCCGCATCCGCGCTAACTGGGTGCGTCGTTGTTCATCGAGTCAGTGCGCCAGGCGACGCCCAGGGTGCAATAACTATCTAGTGAACTTCTTCAACTATTTCACCGAGATCGAAGAGCACTTTCAGCAGGCCCGGGGGACGGGCCTGTTTCTGCTTTCGCCGCTTGATTGGGCGATGATCGAAACGTGGAAGGAAGCGGGCATCCCGATCGAGGCGGTCCACAAGGGTATCGACCGGGCGTTTGAGAAGTGGCACGCCCGCAAGCGCAAGATCCGCATGGTCAACTCGCTGGCCTACTGCGCCCAAGAGGTGTTGACGGCGGCGAGTCAGATGGGCGATACCGACGAGACCGCGCAAGCCGGTGAGCCGGTGTTTCGAGAGGACGAGTTGGCGCGGTTCTTCCGCCGCAACGCCGAGGCCATTCGTCAGCACGGCGGCCAGACGCCCGAGGCCTTGCGCAAGACGTTCGAGGAGAGCGCCACGTCGCTCGATCAGCTCGCCGAAGCCGCCGAGCGGGAGCAAGCCAGCGACCTCGAAGCGATCGAACAGCGTCTCACCGTCATCGAACAGCGCCTGATCGCGGCCGCCATGCAGACGATGACGGAGGACGAACTGCTCGCCGCCCGCCAAGAGATGGACCGCCAACTCGCGCCCTACCGCGCGAAGATGACGGCGGAACAGTTGGGGCTGCTGGAAAAACAATACCTCGAACGCAAGTGCCTCGAAGGCCGCGGCCTACCGAGACTAAGCCTGTTTTACTTGTAAGTACGTTGGTTGAGCCCGCCCAACCGCCACTCGGAGAGCCGCAGGCGTTAGCCTGCGTTGAGGCCCCGCGACCCGTCTCTTGTACCCCTAGAGGCATACCTGCCACCAGCCTCAGAAAGCCCATGGGACTCAAGCGGCCACCCGGATACTGTCAACGCAAGCTCACGCCCGCGGTTCCTGAGTGGCGATGGCGGTTGCGGTGATCCCGAGTTGCCGAGATTGCGGTACAGACCGCCAAGCCTCAGATCGTCGCGATCAGTTTGGCGATGAGCGCGGCGCGGTCAGCGATGCGGTCGATCCGAATATTCTCGGTCGGCGAATGCGCCCCCTCGCCCACCGCGCCCAGCCCGTCCAAGGTGGGGATGCCGAGCGCGGCCGTGAAGTTGCCGTCCGAGCCGCCGCCCACGCTGGCCTCGCCCAACTCGGCGCTCAACTCCCGCGACAGCCTCTGCGCCAAGCGAAACAGCTTCACGATGCGCGCGCTTCGCTCCATCGGCGGCCGCCGGATAGACCCTTCCACTTGCAGCTTCGTCCGGCGGTTGAACGGCCGCAGCGAAGCAAACTTCTTCTCGAGACGCTGCGCATCGGATTTGCGCGGAACCCGTATGTCGACCGTTGCCCAAGCGTCCTCAGGCACTACGTTGGTGGCCGTGCCGCCCTCGATCGTGCCGGGATTGACCGTGACGCCTTTGGCCAAGTCGGTCCACTCGGAGATGCGGATCAACTGCCGCGACAGTTCCACCACCGCATTGGCCCCGGCGGCGAAGTTGAGGCCCGCGTGCGAGGCGATGCCTTTGACGCGCAGGGTATATCCGCCTCCGCCTTTGCGCGCCGTCTTGACGTTGCCCTCCGGACCGGCGCTAGGTTCGGTGATGAGCACGGCGTCGCTGCGCTTGGCCTCGGCCTCGGTGTAACGCCGCGAGGCCGGGCTGCCGACCTCCTCGTCAGAGTTCAACTGCAGGATGAACTTTTTCGCGATCGGAATCTCCAACTCCCGCAGCGCCTCGCAGGCGAACATGAAGTAAGCGACGCCGGCCTTCATGTCGAACACGCCCGGTCCCCACAGCCGGCCCTGCGAGCGCTTGAAGGGCATTCTCGCGAGCGTCCCGAGCGGGTAAACGGTATCGAGGTGCCCGAGACCGAGCACCTGCCCGCTTTTGCGCGAGCCCGGCAACCGGAACTCGATCCGCAGGTGATCACCATAGGTCTTCTCCCGATAGACCTTGACCTTGCCCAGCGAGGTTGCGTGATCCGCGATGAACTCCACCGCTCGGTTGACTGCGGCACGGTCATGGCTGGGCGACTCGATGCCGACCAACTCGCCGATCCAGTCGATCATCGCGGACCGCCGTTTGGTGATGTAATGGAGAATTGGATCCATTGGTTGTGCGCTAACCCTCTGGTATAATACGCGTTTTTCGCACACGCCAAGTTGCGGACGGTAGCGGTCGCTGCGAGTACACCTAGTCCTCGATCCTCAGCTCGTCCGTTCCCCCTCGATGCACGACATCAACGACATTCTCACGCTGCTTCCCCACCGCTATCCGTTTCTGATGGTCGATCGGGTCGTCGAGGTGCGCGAGAACTTCATCGTCGGCATCAAGAACGTTACCGTCAATGAGCCGTTCTTCCAAGGCCATTTCCCCGGCTTGCCGGTCATGCCGGGCGTGATGATCGTCGAGTCGATGGCGCAAGTGGGGGCCCTGCTGCTTTTGATCACGGGACCGGAGCGTGGTGAGAACTACGACGACAAGATCGTTCTCTTCGCCGGGATCGAGAACGCCAGGTTCCGCAAGCCCGTCGTCCCCGGCGACCAACTACGCATCGAACTCCGGGTGCTCAAGCGCAAGGGACCGATCTGGAAGGTGGAAGCCAAAGCAACCGTGGACGGACATCTGGCGTGCCAGGCAGTTCTCACGTGCCACGTATCCGACAAGGCGGCGCTGGGAGCCGCCGCGCCCGCGAGCGCGCCTGTCCCTAGTACCCGTGGCCCCAGCACTTCTTAGGGGCTCTCATGGCAATTCATCCCACCGCCGTCGTCGACAGTGGCGCTCGCGTTCATGAGTTGGCCGAGATTGGCCCCTTCTGCGTGATCGCGGACGAGGTCGAGGTCGGCGCGGGGACGCGCCTGTTGGCTCACGTCTACGTCGAGGGACCGATCACGATCGGCGACGACAACCTGTTCTATCCCTACTCAACCGTTGGCGTCGCACCGCAGGATCTGAAGTATCAAGGCGAGCGGTCCGAGACCCGCATCGGCAGCCGCAACTCCATCCGCGAGTTCGTCACCATCCACCGCGGCACCGGGGGCGGCGGCAGCCTAACGTCGCTCGGCGACGACAATCTGCTTCAGGCCTACGCTCACGTGGCGCACGATTGTCACGTCCGCTCGCACACGATCCTTGCGCACAGCGCCACGTTGGGAGGCCACGTCACCGTCGAAGACTGGGCGGTCGTCGGCGCGCACAGTGGCGTCCATCAGTTCTGCCGCATCGGCGCGCACTGTTACATCGGCGGTTACAGTGTCATTACGCAAGACGTGATGCCTTACTCGTTGGTGGTTACCGAGCGCGGTGCGCGAGTCTTCGGGGTCAACAAGGTCGGGCTCGAGCGGCGCGAGTATTCGAAGGACACGATCCAGCGCCTGCACAAGGTGTTCCGC
Source organism: Bryobacterales bacterium (assembly GCA_965261065.1). Taxonomy (GTDB): domain Bacteria; phylum Acidobacteriota; class Terriglobia; order Bryobacterales; family UBA6623; genus JAKZVK01. The sequence goes on from OZ253444.1 coordinate 5,107,729, forward strand.
GTGCTCACAAAGTCCGGCCTCAACACGGACCGGGCGATTGAGAAGATCCGAACGGAGGTCGAGACCGACGAAACGGTTGAGAGCCTGCTCGAATTCATCCAGTCCTCGGAGCGGGGCGTAGTGAAATGACAGCCGGGGTGAAATGAAGGTCGGGCTGATCGCCGGCGGCGGACGGTTCCCGCTGCTGGTGGCGTCGTCGGCCAAACAGCAAGGGCATGAAGTCGTCGCCGTGGCCATCAAGGAAGAAGCCGCGCCTGAGATCGAAGATCTCGCCAACCGCTGCCACTGGGTCTCGCTCGGCGAGCTGACGAAGCTAATCAAGCACCTCAAGCAAGAGCAAATCACCGAAGTTGTCATGGCTGGACGCGTGCGCCACGCCCGTATCTTCTCGTCCATCCGTCCCGACTGGAAGTTGCTCAAGCTGCTCACGTCGCTGCCGCGCAAGAACACCGACGCGCTGCTGGGAGCACTCGCGAACGTACTTGCCGAGGAGGGCATCGAGCTGGTCGATTCCACACGCTTTCTGGAGCCGAACCTGGTGCGGGAAGGCCCGCTGACCCGGCGCAAGCCGAACGAAGACGAACGCGCCGACATCGAGTCCGGACGCGAGGTGGCCGCGGCGCTGGTCGCCTACGACATCGGCCAGACGGTCGTGATCTGCGAACGCGCCTGCGTGGCGGCCGAGGCCATGGAAGGCACCAACGACGTCATCGTGCGAGCGGGCGAATTGAGCAATGGGCGTCCCCTGACGGTCGTCAAAATGGCCAAGCCCAACCAGGACATGCGCTTCGACGTGCCGGTGATCGGTCCGACGACGATCGACAAGATGCAGCAGGCCAATGCCACTGCGCTCGCGGTGCAAGCCGACAAGACGCTGGTGCTCGACAAGGAAGAGCTGGTCGGAGCGGCCGAGCGAGCCAAGATCGCAATCGTCGGGTATCGTGCATAGTCAGCAATCGCCGCTGGAAGTCGGCAGTCTTCGCAACAAAGACTCGGAGCCGCAAGCGTGAGCTTGCGTTGAGAAGTGGAGAGATGAGCCGGATTTGGCAAGAGCCCGAGAAAGCGCGACACGGCTGCCAGCTAGAGGCCTTCGAGTGGCGTCAGGGTTCGTGCCGGACCGCTCCCTGACGGTCACGGCTCGGTTTCCGACCGCCGCTTGCCGCTAAGAGGAACCGGTCCGCGAATGGATGGTCTGGCACCCTGGAAGCCGGACTTGGAAGGTCGTTCCTTTCCCAACTTCGCTGCTTGCTGTGATGACGCCGCCATGGGACTCGGTGATCCACTTTGCGATTGACAGCCCGAGGCCGGAGCCCCCCTCGGACCGGCTCCGTGCACGATCCAACCGATAGAAACGGTCGAAAACACGGCTGAGTTCGTCCGCGGGTATTCCTTCGCCGGTGTCGCTCACGGAAAGCATGAGATACTCATCGAACGACTGTAGTGTGACGCTGATGGAAGCCTCTGCAGGCGTATGCTGAACGACATTATCGAGAAGAATAACCAGTTGTTAACCTTCGTTGCCAGAAGTTCGTCGACGGCGGCGACCATGCTGTAGTTGACGCCGAACCAAAGAACGGCTCCCAGCGAAGCAAGCCCCGCGAGCAGCAACAAGGAGTACCAGGCCGCCAGGCGAAACTCGATGGACCGCCAGGAGATCACGCTTCGGACTCCCTGACGCAGAACCCGATTCCTCGAATCGTATGGATTAGTCTTGTCGCGCCGTCGGCATCCAACTTGCGGCGCAAAGAGCTGACAAACGCGTCGACGGTGTTGAAGCCGACGTCAGTCTCCTCGCCCCACACGGCGTCGAGAAGCGAATCGCGCGGCACGACCCGGCCTGCGCGCCGCATGAGCAGCTCGAGAACCTGGAACTCACGTGGCGTCAGTGTGATCGCGCGGCCGCCTCGGTGAACCTGGTGTGAGGCGGGGTTCAGCTCCAGATCACCGACCGTAAGCAGAAGGTCGTGGGCGATCGGGCCTCGCCGCGAAACAGCACGGATTCTCGCCAGCAACTCCTCGAAGGCGAACGGCTTAGTGAGGTAATCGTCCGCGCCGGAGTCCAAGCCCTGCACCGCGTCGCTGGGGGTGTCCTTCGCGGTGAGCATGAGGATCGGCGTCTTGTCGCCTTCTTGCCGCAGTCTTTTGGCGATGTCGAACCCGTTCAAGCCGGGCAGAAGCACGTCAAGGACGATTACGTCGTACGTGCGAAGGCGCGCAAAGTCCAATCCTTCCGGCCCATCGGAGGCAACAAACACACGGTGCCCCTCACCCCGCAGACCACGGTCGAGCAGAGCGGCCATGCGCTGGTCATCTTCCACGACGAGGATTTCCATAAGGGCCCGTCCCCATCGTATCGGGTCAAGTCTGAAGATTTTCTGAAGGCGGGCTCTAATCGTCGGCCTCCTCCAGGTCGATGCTCGTGGCGACGAGCCGCCCGGCGGAAACCTCGACTGCGACCTCTACAAGTCGGCCCCCGACCGGCCTTGAGAGGTTCTTGAACTTCGTGCTGTCGTTCCAGGCGATTGTGATCGGACCGATCGTGAATCCCTGAGCCGCGTTGTCAACCGTACCAATCACACCTCCGATCTCAGAGTCGTCTTCCTTCTCGTCGCTGACCTCGACCGATGTCGCCTGAATGCGTCCATCAGCGGTCGTTTTGGCTTCAAGTTCCACCCAGGCGCCGACCGTGATGTCAGAGACATTCGTGAATTGCTCGTCGTCTGTTTCGATCTCGGCGCCGAGGGCCTCGACGCTCACCAAGCCGTTGAAGAGCTGGATCGTCGTTCCGTTTACGCCGCTGATTGCCCCTTCGATCTCGATTTCGCGTTGAGCCGACCCTTGCGCCGGAAGCATGAAAGCGGCGCAGGCCAGGCTGCTGGCGAGAAACTTGGCCGATCTTTTCATTCCAGGGTTACCTCCTTGTTAGCTTCGCCGGTAGTGGCGGCTATCTGGAATGTTGAAGCCCAATGATAATGTCCCCTTGAGCGCCCAATAGAAATGTCCCCTACTCTGAGGCTCCGAAGGAGGAGCCGAGAGTGGGAAGGACATGGATGAGTGCCAAGGAGTTGAGGCGCGGCGAAGTGCTGAGCCGAGTGAAACGAGGGGAACTGAAGTTGACCGAAGCCGCCGAGCTGCTGGAGGTCAGCTACCGCCATGCGAAGCGTCTGAAGAAGCGTTACCGTGCGGGCGGGGCCAAGGCTTTGGTGCACGGTAACGTCGGCCGTGCTTCGAACCGAGCCGATCAGAAGCGACGCCAGCAGGTTCTCGAGTTGGTGCGCGAGAACTATGCGGGCGAGGGGCACGAGCGCTTCGGGCCGACGCTGGCGTCGGAACATCTGGCAGCCGACCACGGCCTGGAAGTGCCGCGCGAAACACTGCGGCGCTGGATGCTCGCCGCGGGTCTGTGGAGCCGCCGTCGCAAGCGCCAACCGCATCGCACCCGGCGCCAACGCAAAGCGCACTTCGGCGAGCTGATTCAACTCGACGGTTCGCACCACCACTGGCTGGAAGAACGCGGCCCGAAAGCCTGTCTGATGAACTTCGTCGATGACGCGACCGGTGTGGCGCTGTGCCGTTTCTCGGACCAGGAAACGACCTGGGCCGCGGCCGATCTGCTCGCAGCCTGGGTGCGTCAACACGGCGTTCCCAAGGCGTTGTACTGCGACTGGAAAAACGTCTACCAGCGCCAGCCGACGTCGCGGGAAGCGCTGGCAGGCATCAAGCCCGAGACGCAGTTCGGGCGCATGTGTGCCAAGCTCGGCATTACGATCATGGCGGCTTCCTCGCCGCAAGCCAAGGGCCGAGTGGAGCGCCATCACGGCACGCACCAAGACCGCCTGATCAAGAAGATGCGGCTGCGCGGGATCGTCGAGTACGAGGCGGCGAACCGTTATCTCGACGAGGAGTATTTGGCCGAGCACAACGAGCGCTTCGCCTGTGAGCCGGCGGCGGGAGCGGACTTTCACCAGGCGCTCCCCCGCGGCACCGAGCTGCGAGGGGTGTTCTGTTGCGAGTACGAACGGGTGGTGAGCAACGACCGGGTGGTGCGGTTTGAGAATCGTTGTTTGCAGTTGAAGCCGAAACGCAACCAGGGCGTGGGGGCGGGGGCACGGGTGACGGTCCAACAGTGGCGCGATGAGAGCTTGCAGGTGAGGTTTGACGGGCACGAGATCGAGCACGACGTGATCGCCACGCCGACGCCACAGCTGCGGACGAAGCCAGCACCACAGCAGCGTCCGGGGGGCGGGCGCAAGCCGGCGGCGGACCACCCCTGGCGGCGAGCTGTGTTACGGAAAAAACGGGCTGCGAATACATAAGAGGGCTGTGGAAATGCCGGGTCGGATGGAAAGCGTGGAAAATCTCTCGAGGCAGCAGTACCGGGTTCGAGGAGCGGTGGATGGTTTTCCACCCTTCCCACCGCCCCTTGGAAATCGCTACGCGATTCCCACAGTTCCACAGCCCCGACGACGACGATATCTCTCCTACGAACAAGAAACACAAGGGGACACTTCTATCGAGCTACCGAGGGGGACATTTCTATTGGGCGTTGACATGGCGGCTATCTGGAATGGAGGGTATCATTGGACTCTGAGCATTCTCTGAACTTGTCCATTGCTCTGAGAAACGCAGTGCCTTCTTCACAACCCAGCAGTAGCCCTTCAGAGAATCTTCAGATTGGTTTGATGTGATTCTAGGATGGATCAGGAACGGAGCTGGTCCGCACGGCCCACGGGTCGATGGGTTGTGCCGGGATACGGCTCCTGGGCGGCCGAAATGGTCGTAGCTATGACTTGGTTGCTGCTGATTCTTTTTGCCCTCGGCTCGCCGTTTTCTCTTGCGGGCCAGGTGTCGCCGGAGCCCGTGCTCGAGACGCCAACGGTTCATGCAACCGATTCGGCGCCGCCCGTCAAGCAGTTCCCCAAAGACTTGGTGCACAACTTCGCGGCGCTTTGGTCGGGCGACAACGTTCGTCCGTTGATTGTGGGCGCGGCTGTCACCGGGTCGGTCATTTCGGCCGATGACCGGGTAGCGGGTTTTTTCGAAAACCCATCGCGCTGGCAAGGATTTGATGGTTTGGGTAGGGAGCTCGGCAAGTCCCAACTGCTGGGCCCGGCCATCGGCGTCTCTTATCTCGTGAGTCGAGTAACCGACAACACGGATTATCAGAGATTCACTCACTCGTTGGCACAAGGCTTCCTCATCACCAACACCCTCACGGGTGGCCTCAAGGCGATTGCCGGGCGTCAACGCCCCGACGCCTCCAGTAACCTTTCGTTTCCTTCCGGACATACCTCGAACTCTTTCCTATGGGCCACCGTGGTCTCTCGGCACTATGGATGGAAGGCGGGAATCCCGGCGTTCGCGGCGGCAAGCTATGTTGGCGCCAGCAGGCTAGCGAGCCGCAAGCACTTTCTCACCGACGTGGTTGCCGGGGCAACGTTGGGGTACATCGTCGGCCGAACCGTAACGCGCAACAGCCGAGACAACCGCGATCGGCGATTTCGACTGGGAGTGGCGGTGCCGCCGGGTGGCGGAGCCGCGATCAGTTTGGGGATTCGGGCTTGGTGATGCACGCGTGACGGCTGGCGCCCGCCACGATTCGCTCGGCCCTTTGCTGGCGTCTCTGGGGTTCAACAGCGACGATGGGGCCAAACTGCTTCAGCTTGGCCATTGGATGGAGCTGCCGCCCGGCGAGGTGCTGCTGAGCCGGAACAAGCCGGCGCCTTACCTCGGGTTCATTGAGAGCGGTGAGGTGGAACTCCTGATCAGACCGGCTGGCCGGGAACGGCCCGTCCGAGTCGCGTCGATCGGCGCGGGCCAGATCGTCGGCTGGGAACCGCTCGTGGGCGAGTCGCGGTCTACGTTCGAAGCACAGACGGTGACGCATACGCGGCTGTTTGTGGTTTCGACCGACCTGCTGGAAACCCTGCGAGAACGCGAACCGGAAATCATCAGCCAGCTTTGCGGGCTGGCGCTGCAAACAATGCGCTCGGTCGAGAAGGCCGGGCGGGAACTGCCTTGACCCGACGGTAGGGATTAGCAACTGCCCTTAGCCCGGCCGCCCCAATCGCGAGCGATGCCATAGGAGACGCAGTGATCGGGTGAAGCAGCTCAACGCAGCTCAACGCAGGCTCACGCCCGCGGCTCTGAGCGTTTCATAGCCGCTCATCCGCCGTCCTTACCCTGGCCGTCCCAACTGGGCGCGGATCTGCTGAAGCATTTGCAGAGGCCCGGGCTGCCCCGGCACCAGCTTAACCAGCCGATCGGCATAAGGTAGGGCGCGCGCGGGTTGCTGTTGTTGTAAGTAGAAGATCGCCAACGCGTAAACGAACTCGGGGTCTTGCGGGTTCAGACGCTCTGCTTTGTGGAGGGCCGCTTCGGCTTCCCGGACGCGCCCCAACCGTTGCAAAGCCAGGCCATAGTTGTAATGCACCCGGGCGCGCCCGCTCAGCAGGCCGCTCGCCCGGCCCAGGCTCTTAGCCGCTTCGGCAAGTTGTTCCCGCTCCGCCAGCAGCAGCCCGAGGGAGTAGTGCAGTTCTCCTTCTTCGGGCGAGCGCTTGAGGGCTTCGCGCAAGATCTCTTCAGCCTCCGCAATGCGCTCTTGGCCGGCCAACATCGTCGAGAGGTTGAGTGCGGCTGGAGCGAAGTAGGGGTCCAGTTCGATCGCCTTACGATAGTGGCTCTCGGCCTGCGCCGGCTCACTGAGGTTCGATGACAGTACGGCCAGGTTGAGGTGAGCCGACGGCGTATCGAGCATTGCTTCCTGCACGGCCCGAAACTCCTCCAGCGCCCGCTCAAACAAGCTCCGTTGTTCGGAGTTAAACTTCTGCTCCGCAAGGGACGACAGCACACGCACGGCTTCGATTCGAACGGCTCGGCTCGGATCATCCAGCAGCGGAGCCGCGGCTTCGAGGCGAGGCTTGGGCTGCAAGCGGTCGAGTCCTGCCACGGCTCTCACCCGCACCAACGGGTCGGGGTCCCCGGTCTGCGAGACGAGAGCGTTGACGCCTTCGGGTCCATAGCCTCGCAACATCTCGAGAGCCGTCGCCCGCGTGATGGCGGGCTGGTCACGATCAAGCGCGAGTTGGATGAGGCTTGCCTCGGCATCAGGAGCGCCCTTTCGGCCGGCTGCCAGGGCCTCGGCAAAGTGAGGCGGCCGAGCGGCCTCATCGCCATACCATTTGGTGACGGCGTCCGCGGCCCATTGCGCGGGTTGGTCGTCATGGCAAGCGGTACAAGCGTTCGGCGTACCCAGCTTCACCGAGAGGTCGGGTCGCGGGATCCGAAAGCTATGATCGCGGCGCGGATCGACCACCATGTATTTCTTGGCGGGCATGTGGCAGTTGACGCACACAGTACCTTCGGTGCCTGCGCCGTGATGGTGGTGGTCTTCGGTTTCGTAGTCCTTCGCTTCGAGGGCAGGGAAGTCCTCCGGCGGCGAGGTCTGGTGACAGCGCGTGCAAACGGCGTTGCCTTGCTCCAAAAGGCGTGCCGTGTGTGGGTTGTGGCAGTCGGTGCAGCGGACGCCCTCTTGGTACATCTTGCTCTGGACGAACGACCCATACACGTACACCTCGTCGAGGATCTGTCCGTCGGCGTGGTAGAGGCCCTCGCGCAGCGTCGCTACCAGGAAGTCATCACCGGGTACCGTCCCGTGCTGGTCATTCGCGCTCACCGCGTGCCGCCTTGAATGGCAGCGAAAACACGCATCCACCTCGCGCTTGGGCTCGCGGCCGGGGAACGTGACGGCCAGACCGTAGTCATCGCCCGGCGCGTCGTCAGATGAGTCGTTGGCCGCCTCCCGCTTCCGGGCCCATTCCACATGCGCGGCGCCGGGACCGTGGCATGCCTGGCAGCTCACGTTGATCTCGTCCCACTCGGTGCGATAGGTGTGGGTGTCGGGGTCGTAGTTCTTGCGCAGATTGGTCGAGTGGCACTCGGCGCACATGTGGTTCCAGCTTTGGTAAAGGCCGGTCCAGTGCAGCGAGTCTTGGGGAGGGACCTTCTCGTCGGGGTAGAGATGAAACCAACGTTTCTGCTGCGTGTCCCAGGCGATGGTCAGGCATTGCAGGCGCCCGCCGGGGAACTCGATCAGGTATTGCTGCAGAGGCTCGACGCCGAAGGTGTAGCGGACCTCGTACTCAGCGGGGCGGCCGTCGGGGCCCTCTGTCTCGACGAGAAACGCCTTGCCACGGCGAAAGAACCGTGAACGAACGCCGAAGTGCACCAATTCCGCCCCGCTGAAGTCGCCGAGGACCGTCTGCCCGCTTGCCGGCTGCATGGCTCGGTCGTGATGCGAACCCTGCCACTCTTGAAACTGTTGGGCGTGGCACTCGGCACAGACGTCGTTCGCGACGAAAGCGATGCCTTCGACGCCGTAGCCGCGCTGTTGCTGAGGCGGTTCGCCCGGCCGGCCACACGAGAGAAGACTGATGGATACCAACGCCAGGAGGGCTGCTCTCTTGTGCCGCGCCGTCCGCATCACAGGCAGGTAGCCTCTTGCGCCTCGTCTTCGAGTGGCACCTCGTAGTACTCCAGTGCCCACTCCCTCATGTAGCGCACGCGGCTTGGGTCTACGCGATAGATGATCAAGTCGGGGTTGTCGGGCGATCCCAGGTACTGCCGTAGCAGGGGGTTGCTCTCCCAGATCTCCTGCTTCAAGGCCCGATCGCGGCCGGTGTCGGCGAGTACGCTCGCCCGCCCGGTAATCCGGACCTGATTATGTTCCTCATCCAAGTAGCAAAGCTCGACGTTGGGGTTCGCCGCGATCTCCGAAGTCTTGTGGTAACGCCGGAGCGAGGCGACGTAAACCGTGAAGCCGTCCGTCTTTACCGGGGATACAGGCCGGAGCCGCGGCTGGTCACCGTCCTGCGAGGCCAGCATCGGAAACGGGGCCCCCGTCATGACCTCGCGTGCCAACTCCGCCAGCCGAGAGGTATCCACCGGTTTCGGCCTAGGCTTCATCGGGCGTGGAGCTAACCGGAGGCGTCCGGCGGGCCTTTCGGCACTCCCGCCACGGCGAAATGAGAGGGATGCAGCTCGCGCAGAATCACGCGCACCTGCTCGGGCCTCACGTCGAGAGCGCGCACCGTGGCGGCGGTCACTTCTTTGATCAAGGCGGTCTTCTTGTCGGCGCTACGGCCTTCAAGCAACGTAATGTCCAAAATGGGCATGACGAATTCTAGCACGAGGATAGGCCCGCCTCGGCCGGCGCCAACCGGTGGGTAACCCGACCGACCGTGTCAAGCATACCCGACTCCTCCGAACGGCCTCAAAACCTCGAGGCCCTTTGCTTTTTCCCCCGGGCGTAGAACTGTGGCAACACATCACAGCCACCCGGCCCCGTTCGCTTCGGAGTAAAATGGCAACTTAACCCCTGACGCCGTCAAGCTGCGCGATAGGGCTACCGCCCGACCGAGTGCCAACGGTCGCCAACTCCCCGCTAATGAAAACAGATGAGATCGTTGAATGCCGTATTCATCCGGGCGTAGGGGTTGCCCGCGTCGGCAACAGCCCGTCCGAGTACTTCATCGGCCCCGAGGTGCCCGGCTACGCGCCGAATCCCGACGGGGGTTTTCATGACGCCGCCGGACGGATCAAGCGCCAGGCAGCGCGCTTTCGCATCTATGGGTTGAACGCCGACGGGCAGGTCGTCAAGGAACTGACCGCGGCCGATGCCGAGATCACCTGGCGCGTTCAACTGGCCAACAAGAAAGCGGCTTGGTACAACTTCGACCTGTCGATGGACATCCCCGAAGCCAAGGGTGAACTGAACGTTCCGAGGTCACGTGGCCCTACCCGAAGCCTGCGCAGAAACGCAGGACTGGCCGTGGGACATCCCGAGCAACTGATCATCGATTCGGGGCCCCGCCGAATTCAGGGCCCCAACGTGAACGCCGACGGCGGGGACCTGCGCTACCACTTCAACCAGGGCCGCTTTCTAGACATCACCGTTCCGTTGGGGGAGGTTCGTACCGACTAAACCGGGCGGCTGGTCGTCTTGGGCGGTTTCGGTGACGCGGGTTCTAGCCTCGCCATACCCCGCATCAACAGCACGCGCAACAACGACTTTTGGTACGACGACGTCTCGGACGGGCCCGTAACCGCGACGGTGGCGATCGGCGGCCGCATGCTCACCGCCGCACCGGCCTGGGTGGCTGCGGTGCCGCCAAACTTCTCGCCCGCCGTTCGTAGCATCGTGTCGATCTACGACTGGGCGCTGCAAGCGGCGACGCAGCTCGACCCGTCCCTGCGTCCCGTGCACCCGTCGTTCACACGGCACATCTACCCGATCTTCGAAGCTTTCGACCAGAACCAATGGGTGAACGCGGGCTTCCTGCGCGACCTCGGCTGGCAAGCGGCCGGCAACGATCTAACGCCCCAGAACCTCGACCGCTTGAGCGACGGTTCCGAGGAAAACCTGTCCTTCCGCGAAGCCATCTTCCTGCGCTTTCGTGATCCGGCGTACGTCTTGATGGAGGAGGACGCACTTCCGCCGGTCTACGGCGACGGTTTCGACCTGCCCGTTAAGGACCCTCGCCACTGGCTTGCCGTCACCGAGTTGCAGTACGAATGGCTTGATCAATGGTCGCGTGGTGAGTTCGAGGCCGACTGGCTCGGCAAGGGTCCGCCAGGCTCGGGAATGGTGGAAGAACTCCCCCTTGACGCGCAACCCAACGCGCTCGATCGCGCCGCGCTTGAAACTTGCGTCGGGGGCTCCTTCAATCCCGGCTATGACTTCCCGTGGATCATGCGGCAACCGTTGCTCTACGAGTCGCCCTTCCGGATCCGGCATCTGCTGCCTACGGGCCAAGGCCGACCTCTGCCGGCGCGCGCCCGTGGCAGCTCCGCCTATCTTCGCGAGCCCGAATATGGCGACCGATTGACCTCGGACATCTCGCTGTCGCCCCACGGCCCATTGGCACGAAGTGGCCCCGGTGACATCACACGCTGGATGGCCATACCTTGGCAGGCGGACGCGGCTTCCTGCACGTCGGCGATTGCTTCGAATGATATCTATCTGCCCACCTTCTGGCCCGCAGGCATTCCAAATGATGCGTTGCCGTGGGCTACGTATCAGCAAGTTCTCGATACTAACCTGGATCTGGAAACGCGCCGGGAGGCGTTCCTAAACCGCGAGCGATGGTTCCGGGACCTCTCCGCCTTCACGCTGACCAGGGCAAATCAGTACGTGAACGCCTGGGTCCAATCGAGAATCATCTCGCCGCAGCCGGGACCGCAGGATGACCCCGAGTTCCCGGATCAGTTCCAAGTGGAGAACGAATAGCGCCGGGAGCCGACCCAGCGGCCCGGTCAATCATGCGCACCGACGTGGCAGTCATCGGCTCCGGACCGGCAGGCTCGGCTGTGGCGCTTGAGTTGGCTCGTGCCGGCGTGTCGGTTGTCGTCGTCGATGCGGGCGACAGACACGGCGACAAGATGGGCGAGTCGCTCGCACCCTCCGTCAGGCCGCTCCTGCAGCGGCTTGGTTTGTGGGACGCCTTTCTGTCGGACGGCCATCTCGCCTCGCACAGCAATCGCTCGGCTTGGGGCAGCGATCGTATCGAGGAGAACCACTTCATCACCAGCCCCTACGGTGCCGGATGGCATCTTGACCGACGCCGTTTCGACGACCGCTTGCGGCAGGCCGCGGTGAAGGCGGGGGCGGCGTGCCGGATGCAAACGAAGGTCGTCGCCGGCCAGCACGATCCAGATGGATGGACCCTCGAACTTCTGCCGGAAGGGGACGCTCCCGCTTTGCTCCACGCGGCGTACCTTGTCGATGCCACGGGACGCGCGGGGTGGGTGGCACGCCGGCTCAACATCGTCCGGCGAAATTTTGACAACCTGGTCGGTTTTGGGCAATTTCTTTCGCCGACAACGAGCGGCTTCGAGGACTCCGCGACGCTCATCGAGGCAATGCCCGGCGGCTGGTGGTACTCGGCCCTGCTCCCCGATGGCCGCCTCGTCGTGGTGTACTTCACCGACACCGACTTGCCCGCTACTCGTGCGGTGCGCGAGCGAGACGGGTGGGAGGCGGTTCTCGCGGCTACCCGCTACACCAGCGACCGCGTCACACAGCACGGCGGAGTCAGTGAGTCGGAGCCCATCGTCGCAAGCGCCGGGGCTGCGGTGGCGGCGGCAGTTACCGGCGACGCTTGGCTGGCGGGCGGCGACGCCGCGGCGAGCTACGATCCGCTGTCATCGTGTGGCATCGCGACAGCGCTGGCAAGCGGCATCCGCGGAGCCGCAGCCGTTCAACGGGCGCTCGATGGCGATCCTGACGCCCTCGAATCCTACTCCGCGTCGATCTACAAGGGCTTCGGTATCTATCTCGACCTGCATGCCGCCTACTATGCCGCGGAGACTCGCTGGCCAAGCAGTCCCTTCTGGAATCGGCGCGCCCGGCAGGCAGACAACCGTGTGCCGAACGCCGACGAGGGGTCAATCGGCACCGCCATCGCCCGAGCTTTCGATCCGGTCACAACACCTCATCTCGAGCGTCCTGTCAACGAGGGAGTCACCCTCCGCTACTTCACCCAGATCACGCCGAAGTGATTGTCGACCACCTCGCCGGCGGCATTGACCGTGAAGTTCGAGGTGATCAGCCCGGTCGCCCCTTCGAGACTCCCTTCACCACGATCGATGCGCCACGACACGCAACCGTGCTGAACACCCTCCTCGACGCTCGGCGCGATGAATCCCTCGCCGACCGTGCTGAAGTGCACGGCCGCGTCGCCGAAGCGAATCGTCCCCGTCTCTTGAAACGATGTCTCCCCGGTCAGCTTCACCGCCGACTCGAACGAAGCCTCTCCGCCGGCGATTGCCTCGATCTAGCCTGCGACGCCGTCCGCTCCTACGGCCGTTCGCACGACGGCGCTGGACGCCTTGGTTGCGGCCGTTAGTTGTCCCTCGGCGCCTCCGACCGGTGCGGCGCTCCCCTTGAACTGCAGTACATAGATGATTTGCGGCACTTTCCGCTCCCCAGATCCACAGATTTTGGCCGGAATTGTCGAGTTGAAAACGTCCGGCTCACACAGGGTACACGACCGTCTCCCCGGAGCACAATCAGATTAAGAACGTGGGCTATAAAGAATCAGGCCGTTTGTCCCGAACGTAACTGGGGGACCTAAGGAACCATGGCGGCAGCGGCACTCACAGCGGTTCTACGGGCGCGCCTCGTCGGCGACTGCCTGAATGACTGGGAGACCTACCACGAGTGGATCGCGCGCCTGCTGAAGCCCGGGATGACGGTCTTGGAGGTGGGCTGCGGCAAGGGCGATATCGACCCTTTCCCGTGGGACCATTACCGAGGTCTGCGCCTGATCGGACTTGACCCGGATCCGGCAGCCCGCGCCAACCCTCAGATCGACGAGTTCATTGAGTCCGAATCCGCGTCCGAGTGGCCGGTCGAGCCAGGCGCCGCCGACCTAGTCCTCGCGCGCTACGTGATCGAGCACGTCGCCCAACCGCGTGCCTTCCTGTCGAACGTCCGCCGGGTGCTCAAGCCCGCGGGACGCTTCGTCTTCCTGGCGCCCAACCTTCAGCACCCGGCGATCTTGCTCTCCCACCTTCTGCCCGTCTCGGCTAAGCGCGCACTGCTCGGCGCAACCATGGGCACGGCCGACGATGACGTCTTCCCAACCTTCTACCGCATGAACTCCGCCCGCAAGCTGCGCGCCCTGGCAAGGCAGCACGGCTTCACGGTCGAGCAACTTGTTACGAAAGAGTTTTCGCCCTGCACGTACAGTGATTGTTTCTGGCCGGGCTTCCTGGCTTTTTACAGCTACTTCGCTGCGGTCACCCGAATGGGCGTTGACCGCCACTTCGGCGCAACTCTTCTGGGACAGTTCCAAAAGTCTCACCCCAGCCGCAGCACTCAAATGTAGGGTTACGGATGCCGCAGCATGTCGTGACCTGCGTCGGCCAGCGGGCTGACGTGCGACTCACCTGCCGGACTGCAGCTACACTTACCACGACTGTGCTAAAACACCCAGCAAAGACTCCAGCTTGAAGTCGACCAAAACCATGAAACGATTTATGACACTGTGCTCCCACCCGGCGCTATGCGCCGTGCTGGCTTGCGCCTTCCTCGCCGCGAGCCGTCCGACGCTGGGCGTTCCGCTACCCGCGTTCAAATCACTCTTCAACGGCAAGGATCTAACCGGCTGGGTTAACGTCAACACGGATCCCGACACTTGGTCGGTCCGCGACGGAATGTTGATCTGCACCGGGCGGCCCATCGGCGTGATGCGCAGCGAGAAGCAGTACGAGAACTTCATCTTGCACATCGAGTGGATGCATGTCGAGCCCGGAGGCAACTCCGGAGTATTTGTGTGGAGCAACGCTCGGCCCGTACCAGGGAAGCGCCTGCCCGACGGCGTCGAGGTTCAGATGCTCGAGCTCGATTGGGTCAACCTCCACGTACGTGACGGCAAGAAGCCGCCCATCGCCTACGTACATGGCGAACTCTTCGGGGTCAACGGTGTGGAAACGATACCAGACAACCCGCGTGGACGCCGCAGTAAATCCACCGAGAACCGCTGCAAGGGACGAGGCGAATGGAACACCTACGATGTCGTGGCCGTCGACGGTGTCATCAAGCTGTCGGTGAACGGGAAGTTTGTGAATGGTATCAGCGGCTCGACGCAGAAGAAGGGATACCTGTGCCTCGAATCCGAGGGAGCGGAGATCCACTTCCGCAACATTCGTATTATGGAGCTGCCGCCCGGTGTGATCTCAGCCGACCCGATTGCCGCCGGGGTGTGAGGGCCAGGCAATGCCGCGGATCTCAACACCGAGATCCGCGCTACGCGCTCTTGGTGAGGCACCTAACGTTGCAACATCTCCTCGCAAGCTTACGCTTGCGGCTGGGCATTGGCTCCTGACTAGACAATCGCCTGAACAAAAGCTCATCCCTTTGTTTTGGAGTGGGTTAGGATCTAGTTAAATAACTAGTTCATATCGTTGGCACGGTCGAGCTGCCTAAGCAGCCCTCGGATGTCGAGTGGGGTATTCTCGATCGTGCCCCAGATGCGGGGTGGGCCGACCGCTTCGGCCAACGCCACAGTGATGGTGTTCTTATGCACGTCCAATCCGATGTACTTGGTAAACCTTTCCATGACCTGTTCCTCCTCGATGCGGCTCTGCGCATCGTTTGGTGTTTGCGTTTAGCGTAATCCGCGCCACACGCGGTCGAACAGGTCAGACCATTGTGTCTACATTGGACGGCGTAGTAGCCCGGTGCGTCCGGGCGGGGCTACGTGCTTCGGAGTTTCGCTCTGGTTGCGACTTGCTCGCGGAGCAGGTCGCGCAAACGGTCGATGTCGCCGGAGTTGGGGAAACAGCGTTTGGGAACCACGTAGTGCTCCCCGGGCGAGAGAAACAGCAGGAAGCTTCTCTTCGTTTCAAACGCTTTGGAGATCGCCTCCCAGGGCAGCCAGCCGGAGCGGGCCTCGGAACTGATTTCGAGAGCCGCCGGCGAGAAGCGATAGCGCATCGTCGCCGCCCGAGCTGCGGCGCGTTTGAACTGGCTCGCGGCGCTCCAGTAGGCAAGTACCAACGCCGAGCCCGGCAGGATGAGCAGCAGCATGACTCCGAACGCCACCAGCGCTGGGCTGCCGTCGGACTCGCCGCTGTAGGTGACGGCCACCGCCAACCCCGTGAGCACGAGCAGTCCGTGCAACGGCAACACGAACCGCGCACGGCAGAAGAATAGAGCGTAGCTCGCGCGAACCAAGTCGTCCATTTCGAGATCGACTTCGACCTCGATGGGTGCGGCACAATCTGAATTGGCGGTGCTCATCGACTAAACCGGGGCTATCAGGTGGGCGGCCACCCATCGGCAGCAGTGGCTATGGCTCTCTGCACAGCCCTGATACTTTCTTCCATTTATCCAGGCGGCCGCGCGGCTCTGATCGATCACCGAAAACTCCACATGGCCGGGTCGGGCAAATGTGGCAGGGCGTTGAAACTGAACACCCGCAGATCGTGTTCGGCCACCCGCAAGGTCGTCAGCCCGGAGTTGTACGTGGCTCCCGAGAGCCGCCAGATCTGACGGTCTGCAAGCTTGAGAGCTTGGCCCATCCACACACCGATCGGCGTCGCCGAGGTGAAGATTGCGATCTTCTCACCGGGGCCGTACTCGAGCAGCCTATCAAGCGGCGTGGTCGTCCTGCGGCGAAACTCAGGCCACGACTCGCCCGCGTACGGATACTTCTCCTCGGTCCAGGCGCGGACGACCGCTATGTCGCAGTAGTTGTGATTGCGGTGGACGGCGTCATCGCCGTTCTCGATCAGCCGCATCATCTCTTCGTACTCGGCTTTGAACTTGGGGTCGTCGTTGCCCAGCGGATGCGCGAGCGCCTGGTAGACCGCTCCCAGGTCGAACTCGTCCCAGAGCGGCTCCTCGATGATCTCGGGGAAGGGAACTGCCGCCTCCTGGTAGGCCTTGGCCACGGCGGCGGCTGTGCTCTTTTGGCGTTCGAGGCCCCCGCTAAAGACCGCCGTGAACTCCGTCCGCTGGGCCGCCAGATGCTCGCCGAGCAAACGCACTTGGCGGTGGCCCAACTCCGAAAGAGCGTCGTACTGGTGGCGCGGGCCCGCCTGTCCGTGACGGATCAGATACACCCGGCTCACTGGCCGCGCTCCATCACGAGGACGGCTGCCTCGGCCAGTCCGCGAACGCGTTGGTCGAAGTCGGCGAAGCGGGGATCGCTGGTTTGACCCACATGGTAGCGATAATAGATTTGTTGAAGTACCACGGCTAACTTATACAAACCAAAGACCTCATAGTATGTGATGCCAGTCAGATCCCGGCCGGTGGCCGATGCGTACCGCTCCAGCAACTGTCCGCGGGAGAACCAGCCGGGCTGTGTCGTTACCGCGCTGATGGCCTCCCGGCGCATCGGCGGGTCACCGGCCTCGGGCCAGTAGCACAGCACAATACCGAGGTCGACGAGTGGGTCGCCGACGCTCGTCATTTCCCAGTCTAGTACGGCATTGACCCGGCTCGGATCGGCGGGGTCGAGCATCAGGTTGTCAAGCTTGTAGTCGTTATGGACGACGGTGGCGGGCAGCGACTTCGGGAGCCGGGCGGCAAGCCACCCTGCCAGCCGAGTCATCTCCGGCAGGTCCGTCGTGCGGGCGCGGTCCCAGCGGCCCGACCAACCGCGCACTTGGCGTTCGAGAAAGCCGTCGGGTCGGCCCAGTGAATCGAGGCCGTGGCGGCGAATGTCGATCGAGTGCAGCTCGGCGAGACAATCGATGAAGGCCTCGCTGACGCGCGAGGCGTAGGAATCAGTGACTCCCAACTCACGGGGAACGTCGCGGCGCACGATCAAGCCCCGGCGCCGCTCCATCACGAAGAACGGTGCGCCGATCACCGACTCGTCTTCGCAGAGTACGTAGACGCGCGGGGCCGGAGGGAAGCGAGGCGCAACCCGGCTGAGCACGCGGAACTCGCGCGACATGTCGTGAGCCTTGGGAGGGACGGGCCCAAGCGGAGGGCGGCGCAGGACGTATTCGCGTTGGCCGGCCCGGAGGCGACCGACCCTGAGGCAATAGGTGAGGTTCGAGTGGCCGCCTGGGAACTGGTCGACTTCCAGGGGTCCGTCGAGGTTCTCCAACTTGCCGCCGAGATAGGCGGCCAGGGAGCCGATGTCGAGTTCTTCACCGGCGCGAACCGGAGCAGTATCGTTGCTCATGGAATCGAGCGAGAGAGGATATCACCGTTGACGCTGGCGCGCGGTCGCTAACGTAACGTCTGCGTCTGTCCTTCGGTAACCGGCGGGACGGTTCCGAAAGACTATGGGACAATAAGTTCTACTGGGAACACAAGTGTGGCGTCACCGTCGGCTTCGAACAGCCTCATCTGAGAATCACTTGTAAGCTTCGCATCTCCCACTGTTCCCCGTGTTCCTAGTTGTCACCAATCAAGTTCGTGATGCCGTAGGAGCTTACATCAAGCAGCGGTACGGCTTGGATCTGCCGATCGTTATCGAGCAGCCGCGCCAGGTGGCGTTCGGCGAGTTGGCGCTGCCGGTAGCTTTTTCGCTGGCGAAGCAACTCAAGCAAGCCCCACGAAAGATCGCGGAAGAACTGGCGGCCGAGTTGCCGCCGATTCCCGGCGTGGCGTCGGTCGAGGTCGCCGGCGGAGGCTACATCAATCTGCGGTTCGACCGTGGGGCTTACGGGGTGAACCTGTGGAGGCCTTCGCGGGCCGGCTTTGCACCCGCCGCCGGCAAGATCATCGTCGAGCACACCAACATCAATCCCAACAAGGCGGCGCACATCGGACACCTGCGCAACGCGGTGTTGGGCGACACGCTCGTACGGATGCTGCGCGAGTTGGGTCACGAGGTCGAGGTACAAAATTACATTGACAACACCGGCGTGCAGGTGGCCGATGTCGTCGCGGGCTTCCACTTCATCGAGAACAAGGGTCCTGCCGATGTTCAAGCGCTCATCGATGACCCCGAGGTTCGCTTCGACTACTACTGCTGGGACCTCTACGCGCGGACGTCCGCGCACTACGAGGCCGAGCCGTCGAGCCGGGACTGGCGCTCCGAGACCCTGCATGCGATCGAGTCGGGCGAAGGGGAGCTGGCCGAGTTGGCGCGGATTGTCTCCGATGCAATCGTCAACGCCCATCTCGACACCATGTCGCGGCTCTCGGTGGAGTACGACGTGTTGCCGCGCGAGAGCGAGATCCTGCATCTGCATTTTTGGGACACGGCGTTCGAGCTACTGAAAGAGCGAAAGGCCATCCACCTCGAGACCGAGGGCAAGAACCGCGGCTGCTGGGTCATGCCGGCGGACCTGTTCCAGAGCGAGGCGCCTGCCGCGAAGCTCGGAAAGCAGAAGGGCGAGACGGACGGCCAAGAGCCGGCTGAAGCAGAGGCGGCGGAGACAAACATCGATGATTCGAAGGTGATCGTCCGCTCGGACGGCACCGTCACCTACGTCGGCAAAGACATCGCGTATCAGTTGTGGAAGTTCGGCCTGCTCGACAAGGACTTCCACTACACCGAGGTCCGCGACTACGACGACGGCCGCACCTTGTGGGCCTCGACCACGCAACCCTACAGCGGCGTAGCGCCGACGTTTGGTCGCGGCTCGAAGGTGTTCAACGTCATCGACGTGCGCCAGTCGTACTTGCAAGACGTGGTCCGCGCCGGGCTGCGCGCGCTGGGCTACGAGCAGCAGGCGGACGACTCGATTCACTTCTCCTACGAGATGGTGGCGCTAACGCCGCGTTGTTGCGCCGAGCTTGGCATCGAACTGTCGGACGAAGACCGCCGCCGCCCCTACGTCGAGGTGTCGGGCCGCAAAGGCCTGGGCGTCAAGGCCGACGACCTGATCGACATGCTGATCGAGAAGGCGTTCGAGGAGGTTCGTAGCCGCCACGTCGAGTTGCCCGAGCACGAGCAGCGGGTGATCGCCACGCAGATTGCCATCGGCGCGCTGCGTTACTTCATGCTGCGGTTTACGCGCACGACGGTGATTGCTTTTGACCTGCAAGAGGCGCTCAGCTTCGAGGGCGAGACCGGCCCGTATGTGCAGTACGCCGTGGTGCGTGCGCGCAACATCCTGCGCAAGCTTGAAGAACGCGGCGAATCACTGCCGGATTTCGATAAGGAACTCGACCGTGCCATGTTCGAAGAGCAGTTGCAGAACGAAGACTTCTGGCAGCTTCTGCTCGAAGCCTCGCGTGTCGATTGGACCATCGAGCGGGGCATCGCCGCCGGAGAGCCCGCCCAGTTGGCCCGCTACGCATTCCAGATGGCGCAAGGGTTTAACAACTTCTACCATCAGTACCACATCCTCAACGAAACCGACCAGCGGAAGAAAGCCTTCCTGCTGTGGACGACGCAGTTCTTCCTGCGCGAGTTGACCGGCGTGCTCAAGACGATGGGCATTCCCGCTCCTGAGGTGATGTAAGGCGATGGTGATGTAAGATGAAGAATTGCCCTGCGCGCCGCCGTCGTTCGCGGTGTGAGCCCCGGGCTGACAGGCGGGGATTGGTATTCTGCCCCACTCTCAAAACCCGGGGGGGGGAACTCTAATCGGCATTCCGTAGCCGGCTGCTTGTTCGCACCCGGCCCTCCGGGGCTACGGTAGGACGGGCTTTTCGGCCAACGGTACTCTTTGCCTGGAGTTAGGGTCGTCCGATCAACCTTCACCGGTTTCGGAGCAAAGCGGCTCTTTCTCACCTGGGGCTCACACCGCGAACGACGCGAGCCAGCCCCCCGCTTCCCCTCCCATGACCACTGTTACCGCCGCTGTCATCGAGCGCGGCGGCCACATTCTGATTTGCAGGCGCCGGCCCGAGCAGGACCATGGTGGCAAGTGGGAGTTTCCCGGCGGGAAATTGGAGGAAGGGGAGTCGCCGGAGGATTCGTTGCGGCGCGAGCTACGCGAGGAGCTACAAATCGAGGCTCGCATCGAGTCGGAGATCACTCGCTACGAGTACCAGTATCCGGGGCGTAAGCCGCTGCGATTGATCTTCTTTCGCGTGACCGAGTTCAGCGGCGAGCCGGACTACGCGCATTTCGGCGAGGTTCGATGGGCTAAGCCCCAGGACCTGCCGGCGTTTGATTTCCTCGAGGGCGATGTGGAGTTTGTGCGAGAGTTGGCGGCGGGAGAGACTAAGGTGGGTCCGGGAGCCGCCGCCGAGCCGGCATAAGACCGCCCTTTGCGTATGACGCGCACGATTCAACGGGTTTCATCGATCTCGGGCACGATTCGTTTGCCCGGGGATAAGTCGATCTCGCACCGCTACGCCATGCTCGCGGCGTTAGCCGACGGGCGGACGGTCATCGAGAATTATTCAACCGGCGCCGACTGTGCGTCGACCCTCGGCTGCCTGCGTGATCTTGGCGTCACGATCGATCGCGCCGGGAATCGTGTGACGGTTGAAGGGGTCGGGCTCGACGGCTTGCAGGCACCCGCGAGACCGCTCGATGCAGGGAACTCGGGTTCAACGCTTCGCATGCTGTCGGGCATCCTCGCGGGGCAGAAATTCGAGACGACGATTGGCGGCGATGAGTCGCTCTCGTGCCGGCCGATGCGACGTATCATCACGCCGCTTGCGGCGATGGGCGCCGGCATCGAAGCTGGAGACGGCAACCTACCACCGCTAAAGATTCAGGGCGGTGAGCTGCGGCCTTTTCACTACGACCTGCCCGTGCCGAGCGCGCAAGTGAAGACGGCGGTGTTGTTCGCCGGACTTTTTGCTGACGGTATGACGTCCGTTCGCGAACCGCTGGCGACGCGCAACCACTCCGAGATTGCTCTGCGCGAGTTCGGCGCAGACGTAACCGTCGAGGGGCTCGACGTTCGGATTGAGGGTGGCCCTGGCTTGAGGGCCCTCGAAGTGCAAGTGCCGGGCGACTTGTCGTCCGCGGCCTTCTTCCTGGCGGCGGGACTGCTGCTTCCCGGGCCGGACTTGATTGTGGAAGGAGTCGGCTTGAACCCGACGCGCACGGCGCTGTTGGACGTTCTCCGCAAGATGGGCGCCGACATAGAGATCCTCGAAAGCAGTGTGGAGCACGGCGAGCCGGTGGGCGATTTGCGCGTTGCCGGGCGTGCGGGGAATGGGCCGGTTCTTGATGGCGGCGTCATCGAGGGAGAAACGACGGTCGGTGTCATCGATGAGATCCCGATCCTGGCGGTGCTTGGAGCCGCCTCGCGCCAAGGGCTGGACATTCGAGACGCCGCCGAACTGCGCGTCAAAGAGACCGACCGCATCGCAACCGTTGCGGAGAACCTGCGAAGAATGGGCATCCACGTCGAGGTGCGGGACGACGGGATGACGATTCCCGGTGGCCAAGCCTTCGAGGCGACGGAGCTTGACTCGTTCGGTGATCATCGCATTGCCATGGCGTTCACGATTGCAGCTCTGGCCGCGAAGGGGTCGTGCTCGATGAGAGGCGCGGAGGCGGCTTCGGTGTCGTTCCCGCAGTTCTATGATCTGCTGGGGAGTGTGGTTCAGCGCTAGTGGACCGTTTCCGATGGCGATCCTGTCTCGCTCAGAATTGGGAGACGGTGCCGCTGGACACTACTTCCCGTGCCGACCCTGCTTCAAGACTTGGAAAACCTCAAGCCCACCCCAGGACCGAGCCAGCCTGAAGTAATTGATTGTTGAAGCCCAATGATAATGTCCCCTTGAGCGCCCAATAGAAATGTCCCCTACTCTGAGGCTCCGAAGGAGGAGCCGAGAGTGGGAAGGACATGGATGAGTGCCAAGGAGTTGAGGCGCGGCGAAGTGCTGAGCCGAGTGAAACGAGGAGAACTGAAGTTGACCGAAGCCGCCGAGCTGCTGGAGGTCAGCTACCGCCATGCGAAGCGTCTGAAGAAGCGTTACCGTGCGGGCGGGGCCAAGGCTTTGGTGCACGGTAACGTCGGCCGTGCTTCGAACCGAGCCGATCAGAAGCGACGCCAGCAGGTTCTCGAGTTGGTGCGCGAGAACTATGCGGGCGAGGGGCACGAGCGCTTCGGGCCGACGCTGGCGTCGGAACATCTGGCAGCCGACCACGGCCTGGAAGTGCCGCGCGAAACACTGCGGCGCTGGATGCTCGCCGCGGGTCTGTGGAGCCGCCGTCGCAAGCGCCAACCGCATCGCACCCGGCGCCAACGCAAAGCGCACTTCGGCGAGCTGATTCAACTCGACGGTTCGCACCACCACTGGCTGGAAGAACGCGGCCCGAAAGCCTGTCTGATGAACTTCGTCGATGACGCGACCGGTGTGGCGCTGTGCCGTTTCTCGGACCAGGAAACGACCTGGGCCGCGGCCGATCTGCTCGCAGCCTGGGTACGTCAACACGGCGTTCCCAAGGCGTTGTACTGCGACTGGAAAAACGTCTACCAGCGCCAGCCGACGTCGCGGGAAGCGCTGGCAGGCATCAAGCCCGAGACGCAGTTCGGGCGCATGTGTGCCAAGCTCGGCATTACGATCATGGCGGCTTCCTCGCCGCAAGCCAAGGGCCGAGTGGAGCGCCATCACGGCACGCACCAAGACCGCCTGATCAAGAAGATGCGGCTGCGCGGGATCGTCGAGTACGAGGCGGCGAACCGTTATCTCGACGAGGAGTACCTGGCCGAGCACAACGAGCGCTTCGCCTGTGAGCCGGCGGCGGCAGCGGACTTTCACCAGGCGCTCCCCCGCGGCACCGAGCTGCGAGGGGTGTTCTGTTGCGAGTACGAACGCGTGGTGAGCAACGACCGGGTGGTGCGTTTCGAGAATCGTTGTTTGCAGTTGAAGCCGAAACGCAACCAGGGCGTGGGGGCGGGGGCACGGGTGACGGTCCAACAGTGGCGCGATGAGAGCTTGCAGGTGAGGTTTGACGGGCACGAGATCGAGCACGACGTGATCGCCACGCCGACGCCACAGCTGCGGACGAAACCAGCACCACAGCAGCGTCCGGAGGGCGGGCGCAAGCCGGCGGCGGACCACCCCTGGCGGCGAGCTGTGTTACGGAAAAAACGGGCTGCGAATACATAAGAGGGCTGTGGAAATGCCGGGTCGGATGGAAAGCGTGGAAAATCTCTCGAGGCAGCAGTACCGGGTTCGAGGAGCGGTGGATGGTTTTCCACCCTTCCCACCGCCCCTTGGAAATCGCTACGCGATTCCCACAGTTCCACAGCCCCGACGACGACGATATCTCTCCTACGAACAAGAAACACAAGGGGACACTTCTATCGAGCTACCGAGGGGGACATTTCTATTGGGCGTTGACAGCCTGAAGTAATTGATTTGACATGCTGAGAAGTCGGCAACTATACTCTTTGTGGCTTGATCCCAAGCTGGTCACTTAGTTCGGATCCAACGGGTCAATCTCGACCGCGTGAGCGGATTGGCGTCGCGTTGCCGACCGCTTGAGAGCTTCGAGGGCCACAAAAAGGAGAAGATCATGGGAACCACTCCACCGCCTGCTACACCAGCACCGACTCCTGCCGCACAGCCACCGGCCGGTCCAGTGGGTTTCTTGCAGGAGAGCTCAGGCAACTACTCCTCGATCCGGTTGATGAGCTTGATTGCTCTCATTGCGGCCATTGTGTTCTCGCTGATCCTGCTTAGCCCCGTTTTGTTTAACCTCAAGAGCACGGGCACGCCGCCGACGATCCCAGCCGACCTTCTGTACAATGGTATGGTAATCGTGTTTGGGTTTCTGCTCGCCGCCTTCGCGCCCAAGGCGCTTCAGAAGTTCGCTGAAACCAAGGTCAATCGGCCCCCGAGTTCTTAGCCAGAGTACGGTTTCGTAGTCCGGGTGGATACGCGCGAGGTTCTCGTCAAAACGGGCTTCGGACGTGGCGACTTCTGTTGTGGAAAGACGTTACCGAAAACACCCATTGATGTTCGTTCATCGAGTCGCTAAGTCGAGTTGACGCTTCTCGTCGACCGACGGGAGTGCCCCCCGCTACTCGACGCAAGCTGCTCACTGTGTTCAAACAGATTGGACTCTGGTTCACCCAATACGCGGCGACGTTTGGCCCGTGGGGGATCTTCCTCGTAGCCCTGGGAGATTCCGCCTTCATCCCGTTGCCGCAGGGTGTTGACGCGCTGATCATCGCGCAGACGATCGCGGCCCCGGACACCGCCTACCTGGCGGCGGGACTGGGCGTTGTCGGTTCTCTACTCGGCTCCTACATCCTCTACTCCATCGCCCGGCGCGTCGGTCACGCCATGCTGGCGAAGAAAGCCTCCAGCAAAGGCATCGAAACGATGCGCCACCAGGTCGAGAGGTACGACGCCCTGGTGCTTCTTCTTCCGACGATGATTCCTCTACCTTTGCCGATGAAGATCTTCGTCATCGCCGCCGGGGTCTTCGAGATGAACGTGTATCGCTTCCTTGGGGTGATCGCGTTCGCGCGCGTGGTGCGATATTTCGGGATCGCGTATGCGGCGCGGCTCTACGGCGACGAAACGACAACACTCATGGCCGAGAACCTACCACTGGGCATCGCC
Organism: Bryobacterales bacterium; assembly: GCA_965261065.1. GTDB lineage: Bacteria > Acidobacteriota > Terriglobia > Bryobacterales > UBA6623 > JAKZVK01. Next base: position 5,132,696 of record OZ253444.1, read on the forward strand.
ATCGCGGTTGTCATCATCGTGCTGTTCTTCGTGGTCAACCGCTGGAGCACGCGGCGCGTTAGCGAAGGCTGAGCCCGGCCTCTTCGCCCGACACGCTCGCCACGCGCGACGCCGGCTTCGGGCGCGACGCGGCATAGGCGGCGGGGAGCATCAGCGTCATCTGCTCGGGAGCGATCTCGACGACGGCCGGCAAACGGCCCGCGAACTCGCCATCGACTTCGATGTAGACGCGCCGGCCCTCATGGTTGAGCAGCTCGACGCGGTTGGTGTGATGGAAGCTCACGTCGGGGAACTGGTCGAGGGTCTGCGTAGCGATCTGCGCCAGATAGCCGACGTAGCGCAGGGGCGAGTCGCCGTGGAAGATCACGACCTGGAACTCATCGGCCAGCAGGTGTGCGTGGGGCGCGATGACGAGGCGTCCGCCGTAGCGGCAGCTCTTGCTGATGAGCGCGAACGTGCTGTCGTAGGTCTCGCCGTCGATACGAATTCGAAAGGGCTCGAACTTGCGCTGCAGTTGCTCGAGCGATCCCAGCCAGTAGGCCCCCTGCCCAATATAGGTCTTCAGCCGCGTGTTGAGGTGGTAGACGATGCTGGCGTCGACGCCCACGCCGCACATCAGCAGGAAGTGCCGGGCGCCCGGCTCGGGATTTTCATAGCGGACGACGCCGTAGGGGACCTTTTCTGCGACCAGCGAGGGCAACAAAGCCGTCGCCTTTTCCGGGCTAAGCGGGAATTCCACCTCTTCGGCGAGAACGTTGGCCGTGCCGGCGGGAAGCGTCAGCAGCGGCACGTCCGACCCGGTCATGCCGCCGGCGACTTCGTTAATAGTCCCGTCGCCGCCACAAGATACCAGAAGGTCAGCGCCGTCCGCCAGCGCGCGCGCGGCGAGTTGGGTTGCGTGGCCGCGCTGTGCAGTCGGAGCCAGGTCGACACGGGCGATCCACTGGGAGAGGATCTCGCGCGCTTCGTTGACCTTCTTCTCCCGGACGTTGCGCCGCCTGCCGGAGGCCGGGTTGTAGATGAAGACCGCGTGGCGGAAGTTCATGGGTGCCACTTCCTATAATAAAACGTCCATGGCGCCAAGGGCCGTTCCCGCCGATGTAAAGCGCGAAATCGAGGCGCTACGCGACAAGATCCGCTACCACGAGCGGCAGTACTACGTCCTCGACCAGCCGATTGTTTCCGACGCCGAGTACGACGTCCTGGTGCGGCGTCTCGATGGACTCGAGAAGGACAACCCGGACCTGGTGACGCCTGACTCGCCGACACAGCGCGTCGGTGGGGCGCCCCGTGAAGGATTCGTCAAGGCCGACCATCCCGCGCCGATGCTCAGCCTCGACAACGCGTTCAGCGTCGAGGAATTGGACGACTTCGACCGGCGCGTGAAGGAGCGTATCGGGCTCGATGTGGTCGACTACGTCGGCGAGCTGAAGCTGGACGGGATTTCGATGTCAGTCCAGTTCGCTGAGGGTCACATGAGCCGGGCGCTCACACGTGGTGACGGGACGACCGGTGAAGACATCACCGAGAACGCCCGCACGATTCGGTCGCTGCCTTTATTGTTCTCGCCGCCGACCGAAGACGTGGACTTGAACGGGGACGTGGATTTGCGCGGGGAGGTCGACGTGCGTGGCGAAGTGGTATTCACGCGCCGCGCCTTTGAACTTCTAAACAGCGAGCGGCTACGCGACGAGCAACCGACGTTTGCCAACCCGCGCAACGCCGCGGCCGGATCGCTGCGCGTGCTGGACCCGAAGATCACCGCGTCGCGCCGGCTCGAGTTTTTCGCGTACGCCCTGCTGCGAGACGGTGTTCCGTTGCTCGGCCATCACTGGGCGACGCTTGAGTTCCTTGCCTCGGCGGGGTTCAAAGTCAACCCGCACCGCGCCCGCTTCGAAGGCATCGACCCCATGCGCGAGTTCGCCGACGAGTGGCTGGCAAAGCGCGATACGCTGCCGTATGAGATCGACGGGCTGGTCGTGAAGGTCAACTCGACGCGGCTACAGCGCGAACTGGGCGCTACGGCGCGGGCGCCGCGTTGGGCTATTGCCTACAAGCTGGCGGCCGAGCAAGCGGAGACGGTCGTCGAAGCGATCGACGTGCAGGTCGGTCGTACCGGCGCCTTGACGCCACGTGCGCGACTCACGCCGGTGGGTGTTGGGGGCGTGACCGTATCGCGGGCTACGTTGCACAACGAGGATGAGATCGAGCGTCTTGGGCTGCGGATCGGCGACAGGGTGTTGATCGAGCGTAGCGGCGATGTGATCCCCAAGGTGATTCGGGTCACCGAAGAGGGCGAGGGCCGTAAGCGCTTCGAAATGCCCAAGGCCTGCCCGGTCTGTGGCACCGAGGTTGTACGGCCCGAGGGTGAGGTCATTCAGCGCTGCGTCAATGCGAACTGTCCGGCACGGCTGAAGGAATCGATTCTGCACTTCGCCTCGCGCCGCGCGATGAACGTCGATGGCCTCGGCGAGGCGTTGGTTGATCACCTTGTGAACGGCGGCCTGATCAGTAGCGTGGCCGGGCTGTACCACCTGACAGCCGAGCAACTCGAATCGCTTGAACGGATGGGCGAGAAGTCAGCGGCGAACTTGCTGGCGAACATCGACGCCTCGCGCTCGCGCGAGCTGTCGCGGGTGATCTTCGCTCTGGGGATTCGCTTCGTGGGCGAGAGGACCGCGCAGACCCTCGCCGACCGCCTCAATAGCATTGATGCGCTGGCGTCGGCGTTGCTTGAGGAGCTGCAAGACATCGACGACGTTGGGCCGCGAGTGGCCGAGGCTATCGCCGAATTCTTCGCGGCGCCGAAGAATCAGGAGCTGCTGAGCCAACTACGCGAGGCGGGCCTGCAATTCAGCCAGAAGCCCAAGCAGCAAGCCGACGGACACCTGCGCGGGAAGACGTTCGTGCTGACCGGCACCTTGCCGAATCTCACGCGGGACGAAGCGAAACAACTGATCGAGGCCGTAGGAGGCAAAGTTACGGCCTCGGTAAGTAAGCACACCGACTACGTTGTCGCGGGCGAGAAAGCCGGCACGAAGCTTGAGAGGGCCGATAAGCTCGGCTTGACCGTTCTGAGCGAGGCCGACCTCGAGCAGCTTGTGGCGGAAACAAAACTAGGCCTTGCTACCATAGTTGAGCTGGCCAACGAAAAGTAGGGGCACAGCATGGTGTGCCCAGCGTGGACTCCCGTCCACGCCTCGGTAGTGGCTGGTCGGGGCGAAACAGGCCGATGGCGGGACCCGCGGCAGGTCGGGTTTCCTCGCTTCGCTATCAACGAATGGGTCGCACGGAACGTCGAGTATAGTGGAGGTGCTTCGTGCACAACCCTTTCCGCAACTTCCGCAATTCCTTCCCCAAGGTGCTGCTGCTCGCGCTGCCGGCATGCTGGATTCTGGCCCCGTACGCCTGGGGGCAGACGGCTGATCTTCCCATTCGTAAGGTCGTGCTCTATAAGCACGGCGTCGGCTTCTTCGAGCGTGCCGCCAACGTGGCCGCGGGCGAGTCGATCCGCTTGCAGTTCAAGGCGGACGAGATGGACGACGTGCTCAAGTCGCTCACCATCGATTCGCGAGGCGGGGCGGTCGCGGGCGTGCGGTATGACTCAAGTGATCCGCTGGCGAAGAAGCTCGAGAACTTCCCCTTCCGCCTGGGCGGCGCGGACCCGCTCAGCCGCATTCTCGACCAGTTCAAAGGCGCGCGGGTGCGCTTGCGGCTGGCGGCGGACCAGATCGAAGGAACCATCATCAGCTCTCGTACGATCGCCGCGACCGAGCAGCAGGCCGAGCGCCATCGCTTGTTGCTGCTCAGCGATGACGGCGAGATGCAGACCGTCGATCCGGCGGCGGCGCTGGGGTTGCGGTTCGTCGATGCGAAGCTGCAGGAGCAGTTCCGCGAGTACTTGATGCTGATCGCCGGGTCGCGGAATCGGGAGAAGCGCAATGTCGTGATCGAAACGGCGGGCGGTTCGGGAGGCAGCGTCAGCGCGAGGTATGTCGTGCCGACCCCGGTATGGAAGAGCAGCTACCGGCTGGTCCTCGACGCCGAGAGCCGGCCGTTGCTCGAAGGGTGGGCGATCGTTGACAACACGTCGGGCGAGGATTGGGAGGGCGTGCAGCTCTCGCTGGTGTCGGGGCGGCCGGTGTCGTTCATCAGCCGGTTGTACGAGCCGCGCTACATGACGCGGCCGGTGGCGGAGTTGGCCCAGGACCGCGCGCAACGGCCGATTGTGCACGGGGCCGTGATTGCCGCCGAGCCCGAGGAGCAGGCGGCCGGGCGAAGGGATCAGAGAAGGGTCGCCGCAAACTTGCGAGGCATGGCAAAGGCTGTAGCGGCGCCGATGCGGGAGTTGGGCGAGTCGATGGCGGATCGAGCGTCGGGCCTCGTCGGAGGATACGCCGCGCCGGCAAGCGCCGCCTCCAGCTTGGCACAGACCGCCAGCACGGGCGAGTTGGGCGACCTCTTCGAGTACCGCATCGACCGGCCCATCACCGTGCGCAAGGGCGAGTCGGCGATGCTGCCGTTCTTGCAGCAGCGGGTGGCCGGGCGCAAGCTGTTGATCTTCAATGAGGCGAACGGGTCGCAGCATCCACTCAACGCCGTCGAGATCACCAACGACAGCGGTATCACGCTCGATGGCGGCGCGGTCACCGTCTACGACGCCGCGGCGTACGTCGGCGAGGCGCTGTTTGAAACCGTCAAGGCCGACGACAAGCGGCTGATCAGCTACGCGGTCGATCTTGGGGCCCGCATCACGACGGCTTTCGACTCGAAAAGCAAGATGATGAGCGAGTTCACGCTGCGGCGCGGCATCCTGACGACGCGAAGCTCCGTCCAGGAGATTCGGACGTTCACAATTCGCAACGTTGACCAGAAGCCGAAGACCGTGATCATCGAGCGTCCCGCGCGGGAAGGATACAAGCTGCTCGGCGAACAACCGTCGGAGAAGACGGCGAAGGCCTACCGCTACGAGGTGGCCGTGCCGGCCGGCGAGACGGTCGAGTTCCCGGTGACCGAGGAGCGCGTGGTGTCGCAGAGCGTCGGCGTGACGAACCTGACCTACGACCAGCTTGTCACGTACGTTCGCAACAAGGATCTGAGCGAGGCGGGGCGTCAGAAGCTCGAGCAGATCACCGAGGTCAAGCGCCGTATCGCCGACACGGACCGCGCGTTGCAGCTTCTCGAGAAGCAGGTTCAAGAGCGGGTACAAGATCAGGACCGCCTACGTCGCAACATCTCCAGCCTGCGGTCGGTGAGCGGGCAGCAACAGCAAGTGCATAATTACGCCTTGAAGCTGTCGCAGCAAGAGGCGGAGATCGCCGGCATGCGCGACCAGCAGGCGGAGTTGCGGCGGGGGCGAGAGCAGTCGCAGACCGAGTTGAACGGGTTGATTGAGACGTTGGTGATTTGAGGTTGTTGCGACACCACTGGACTGTCGCAATGAAACCCTAAAGACAAACGAGCCGGGCGGGCACAGGGCCCCGCCCCTACGACCTCGCGGGAACTCCGACGACTGGGGAGTTTCCTAGACATTCCGCTAAGCTGACGGCTTGAGGAGTTGCTCGGCGGGGATGCCTTGCTCGACCAGCATGACGGGGATCGAGTCGTCAATGCGGTAGATCACCGCGCCGTCCTCGGTGACAAGGCCTTCTTGCAGAGGCTTGTCGACGTCGCTTCCGTCGTAGTACTTCACGGTGTTCTGCCCGATCTTCTCGTTTAGCTGGGCCAGCAACTCTTCAGACACCATCTCGACGGGTACCCGCGTGCGCGGGCAACAAAGGATTTCCAGCAGGTCTTGACTAATCGGCATTCGCGGCCTCTTGGGGGTCACATCCCGGCGGCGTACCCGCCGGCAATCTCTATCGTAGCCGAGCGGGTGGCGAATCTGAAAGTCGCGCGCGAAAGCCCTCGGGTGCTGGGTCGGTGTTGGAAAACGGATTGTTAGTCGGTTGGGCGCTCGATACGGGCCAACTCGTAGGCCTGGCCGGGGGACCAGTCGGGCACGGCACCCGGTTGTGAGGCTACCAAGGCACCCACCCGGTTGGCAAAGTCGGCCGCCTGGCTGGGAGTCCGGCCACCGCCAAGACCATGCAGCAATGCCGCGGCGAAAGCGTCGCCGGCGCCGATCGTATCGGCGACGCTGACCGGGTAGCCGGGGGCTTCGAGGTACTCGCCCGCGGCGAGCAGACTGCATCCGCGACCGCCCCGCGTCACGCAAACAACTTCCAACGCGAAACGGTCGGCCACGCGGCGGCAGAGGTCTTCGACGCTGCCCGACGGAAAGTCCAGCATGCGGACCAGCTCGTCGGCCTCCTCATCGTTCAGCTTGACGACATCCGCGGAGGGTAGAAGCTTCTCGATCAGGGAAACGTTGTAAGAGTCCTTGCGAAGGTTGACGTCGTAGAACCGTTTCGCCGAAGGGCTGGACTCCAGCAGCAGCCGCGTTAGACGCTCGGCGGTGGGGCTGATCTGGTGGAGGGTGCCGAAGTAGATCCAGTCAGGACGCCAGGCTTGAATGGCCCGGGATTCTTGCTCGGTCAGCTCGGGGAAGTCGTAAGCCGCGGGACGGTGGAGCGTGTAGCTGGGTTGGCCGGCGGCGTCGAGAGTCACGGTTACGATGCCGGTTGGTTGTTGAGGAAGGGTTTTCAAGTAGCGGGTCAGCACACCGAACTCGCGGGCGCGGGTTTGCGCACGGCGGCCGCGATCGTCGTTACCGACCGCGCTTACGAAGGCCACCTCGTGACCGAGGCGGGTGGCGTGCGCGCAGAAGTTGAACGTTGCGCCGCCGAGATGCTCATCGGGGCCGATCACGTCCCAGAGGATCTCGCCGATGGAGAGGATTTTCATGGTCGAGTGTTCGATCACGAGCGGCCGGGTGGAGCTACTTTGGGGCCGTAGAAGAGCGGCAGCGGTGCTCTTGGGGACGGTCATCCAATTTTCGTGCGCGAAGGACCTCGGTGAGTTGTTGATTCCATCGACGCACAAAAAATGGTGACAGTCCCCGAAGGGAAGCTCAACGCTCATTACCCCAGGAATTGGCCAGCAGGGGATCACCGATCGCCGTCGTCTTCTCCAGGATACTTGCGTGTAGCTGCCCGGCGATGGCTGCCACCCCACGGGCAGCGGGTATGGATGGTATTCGGTCTCTAATCGCGGTACAATTCGTCTCGAAATGTAGTTTCGAGTTGACTGGCTACCCCGGGAGGGACCGTGCCTGGAATCATCGAAGGTAAGACGATCAAGGAACACCGTACACTCCGGCCGGATTTCTGTGTGATCGGCTCGGGCGCGGGGGGCGGCGTGTGCGCCTTGAAGCTGGCCGAAGCGGGCTTTGATGTGCTCGTGCTCGAGGAGGGCCCCAACACACCGAAGGGCCAGGGGCACGGCGGCGATTGCCATGTCCGCCCAACGCTGGTCGAGCGCGAGGCGAAGATGTACCGCCGCCTTTATCAAGAGGGCGCCGGACGCCTGACGGCCGACGGGCGCATCCAGGTGCTGCAAGGCCGTTGCCTGGGCGGTGGAACGAACGTCAACTGGGCGGCCTGCCTGCCTCCGCCGAAGCGTACGCTGGATTTCTGGAACGAGCACTTCGGGCTGCCGTTCACGCGCCAGAACCTGCGCCCCTACATTCAGGAAGTCGTCAATTACCTCAACATCCACCGGGACGAGCGCTACAACCGCTCCGCGCGCGTCATGGAGGACGGCTGCAAGAAGCTCGGCTACCACTTCGATAACTTGCCCAACAACACCGTGGAGTGCCGCGAGTGCGGGTCGTGCGGCACGGGCTGTCCCTACGATCGCAAGCAGGGAGGCACGGTGACTTGGCTTGCCGATGCCGTCAATCAGAAGCCGCCGGGCCGTTCGGCGACGATCTACACCGATACCCGGGTCGTCCGCCTCAAGATCGACGGGGGCAAGGTTAGGGAAGTGCGGGCCCGCTTTCTCGACGAGAACAACGAGGAGACGAAGTTCAAGCTCGAGGTGCGGCCAAAGAAAGGCGTCGTGCTGGCGGCGGGCGGCATTGGGTCGCCGGCCATTCTCAGGCGATCACGGTTCAGCCCCAACGGGCTAGCGGGGCGATGGACACAGATCCATCCGATCACCATGTGCTTCGGCCGCTATGAGGGCAAGACCTTCCCGGCCTACGGCGTGCCGGACAACCGCATTAGCACTCAGTTCGCCGACTCGCCGACGGGGTATCTGATCGAAACCGGATCCTTCTTTCCGGTGCTGACCTCCGTCGTGTCGCTCGACATGGGCGCGCAGCTTCGCCGAGTGATGAAGCAGTACTACCCGAAGGGGGCGATCCTCTACGCGCACCACAACTCAGGGTTCGACCTCAAGTGGAGATACGGCACCGTCAAGCTCGACTCGAACAAGGAACCGGAGCTGGAGTACCGGCTGCATCCGGCGAACCAGGAAGCGATGCGGCAAAGCTTGCGCGAGATGACGCTGATCCACCTGCGCGGAGGGGCGAAGTCGGTGTATCACATCACCAACCCGGCGATCGAGATCCGCGCCGACCGCAATGAAGAGCAGGAACTGAAGAAGCTCGACAAGGTGTCGTTCGACCCGGTGAAGACGACGGTGATGATGGTCCACGTCATGGGTGGCTGCCGCATGGGGAAGAAGCAGTTCGAGTCGGTAGTGCGGCCGGACTTCCGGCTACGCGGTACGACCAATGCGTGGGTCGTGGACGGCTCGATCTTCCTCACCGGCCTCGGCGCGAACCCGCAGGTGACGATCTACTCGCTAGCGCTGTGGGCTTCGAAGATCATCACGGGGCGCTTTGGCGGCAAGTTCAAGCTGCATTGCCAGAAGAAGAATTGGCCCTGGCCGGAGGCGTGAAATGGCGGTGAGGGATTGGTAGTCGTCTTCTCCCGTGCCTGGGGAGGGGACGTGTGCGCAGAAACGTCGACCCAGAGGTCGACGCTGCCGGCCGGGAGGCCCGCGCCACTGGCACAGAGCAACTCGATGGGAGGCGGCTATGAGACCCAAGCAATACGTAAAGATCACGGACGACGAGTTGAATCACCTCGATGGGAAGACAGCCCAGATCCTCTGTGCTGTTGCCGAGGCCGCGATCGGCGCGGATTTCGCGGACATCATCGGCGGCGGGCAAGGCAGGCAGGCCGGTTTCAAGGCGTTCGTCCTCGATGTCGACAACTCGCTGAACTACTTCCGGGAAGACAATCGCGATGACCTAATGACCGGACTGCGCATCCTCGAGGTTCGGATAACGCGGTATCTGTTCCTGGTGAAGTTCGGCAGCAAGGACTACAGCCGCATGTCGCTCACGCAGCGCCAGGAACTGCTGCGCCGCTTGGCGGCACATGACGGTGAAACTCAGCGCAGAGCCTACAGCGGCTTCGTGAACCTGGCCTCAAGTTTCTTCTATGGGCATGAGAATTCCTGGAGAGAGATTGGGTACGAGGGCGTGAGCGTCGACAACCAGGATGTATTGAAGGACCACCGCTGGCGGCCGAATGATCCGCGGCCGACGAAACCCTGTGTGCCGATCCAGATTCAGGGTTGTAGGTAGTCCGGGCTAGACGCCTTTGAGGTGGTTCGGGGTTCGTGCCGGACCGCTCCCTCACGGTCACGGCTCGGTTGCTTTGCACCCCGGCGCCGGGTCTCGGTTCAGCGGTATCCCCTGACTCCGGAGGCCGGTATCTGCCACAATTCGTAGGCGATGCGAACGTTTGCGATGTTGCTTTGTCTCGGCGGTCTGTTGGCGGCCGCTCCCCAGCGTTCCGATGAACCCTACAAGTTGTCGGGCGACGAAGTGGAGAAGATTCGCCGCAAGATGCATGCGCTTGCCGAGCGACTCGATTCGCTGCGCGGGCAGCGCGTGGATGACGGTCTGCTCGCCGAGGTCGAGATCTACCACAAGGCGGCGGAGTGGATGCTGCGGTACGGGGAAGAGGTCTACTCGAAGGACTACGCCGGGTATGCGACCGATGCGCTGGACGCCGGTGAGGCGCGGGCCAGGCTGCTCGCCGAGGGCCGGAGCCCTTGGAAGGAGCAGACCGGACGCGTGCCGCGGGCTTATCGTTCGCGCGTCGATGGCAGCGTACAGCCCTACGGTCTGGTCATTCCGGATTCGTATGATGGCGCCGTGCCGGTGCGGCTGGATGTCGTGTTGCACGGCCGCAACCACCGGCTGACCGAGGTTCGCTTCATTGCCAATCACAGCAGCGGCGAACCCGTGCCCAGGGGGCAGGACTTCATCCAGCTCAACATCTTCGGCCGTACCAACAACGCCTACCGCTGGTCGGGCGAGACCGATGTATTCGAGGCGCTTGAAGCCGTCGAGCGTGACTATAAAATCGACCCCGACCGGATCGTTTTGCGGGGATTTTCGATGGGTGGCGCGGGGGCGTTCCACATCGGGCTGCATCACCCGGACCGTTGGGCGGCTGTCGAGGGGGGCGCGGGTTTCACCGAGACGATCCGCTACGCCAAGCGGCCTAACCTGCCGCCGCACCAGCGCCGCGCCCTGCGCATTTACGACGCGGTCGACTATTCGCTCAATGCCGTCAACGTGCCCCTGGTCGGCTATGGCGGCGAGAACGACGCCCAACTGCAGGCAGCGGTCAATGTTCGCGAAGCGCTGATGCGCGAGGGCTTTCATTTCACGCAGGACGGGTTGAACTGGACCACAACCGACCTGCTGGCGATCTTTCCGGTCGGGCCGAACATCGGGCACAAGTTCCATCCCAAGAGCAAAGCCCTGTCGAACCGCTTCATCGACGAGATGGTTGCGGAAGGACGGAAGGCGCCCGATCGTTTGCGCTTTGTTACCTACACGACTCGCTACCCGCGGTGTTACTGGGTCACGGTCGAGGGACTCGAACGGCACTATGAGCGGGCGGAGGTCGAGGCGGAGCGGGTTTTGGGTGACGGCCTGGCCAGGGTTGCCGCCGTCAAGACGCGGAACGTGAGCCGGTTGATGATTGGCGGGCTGGCGAGAGAGGCAAGGCTATCGATCGATGGGCAATCGCTAGGGGTGAGTGACGGTCCGGCGGAGCGGCGGTTCGTGAAAAACGACGGCCATTGGCGCGGGGAGACGGCCGCGGATCGTGAGGGCTTGCGCAAGAAGCCCGGTCTGCAAGGGCCCATCGACGATGCCTTTCGTGAGGCGTTCCTATGTGTCCGGCCAACCGGTAAACCGAATCATCCGGCAGCTCACAAACGGGCGCTGGCCGTGGCGGATCTGTTTGGCAAGGAGTACCCGCGATGGCTGCGCGCCGATGTGCCGTTCAAGGAAGACGTCGAGGTAACGGAGGACGACATCGCGGCACGGCACCTGGTTCTCTTCGGCGACCTCGGTAGCAACTCTGTATTGCGGAAGGTTGTCGGCAAGCTGCCGATTCGTTGGACGGCGCAAGAGATCGTGGTGGACAACAGGCGTTACCCGGCCGAGAATCATGTGCTCGCGATGATCTACCCCAACCCGTTGAACCCGGAACGCTATGTCGTGATCAACAGCGGGCACACGTTCCATGAGGCCGAGTTCCGCGGGACCAACGCGTTCTTGTTTCCACGGTTGGGGGATTATGCCGTGCTTCGGTTTGGCCCTGGGCAAGACGAGCCGGAGGTCGTGGAGGCGGGGTTCTTCGACGAGGAGTGGAAGCTGCCTAGCCACTAGGGGTGGAAATCGGTGCGGGATTCAGATACGCCCCTGACGCTTGTGGCCCGATCGTAGTAATCTGTTTGGTTATCCCCACTCGCACGCAAGGAGAGCCGTGAATGAATCTGCAAGCCCGTCTCGATGAATCGATCGATCGTTGGAATCTGCTCGAGAGCAAGTTCTATCAGGCCTGGAGCGCTGGAACGCTGCCCGTCGAGGCGCTGCGTACGTACGCTGCCGAATATGGGGCCTTCATTTCGCTGATCCCGCAGGGTTGGGAAAGCCACGGTGACACGGCAACAGCCGCGGTCGAGCGCGAACATCTCGGCATGTGGGGCGGCTTTGCGCAGGCACTCGGTACTGAAGTCGGTGCCGCGAGAACCCCAGGCGTCCGGCAGCTTTGCGATACGGCCGGCCGGCTTTTCGACGAGAAGGCCGCCTCGCTTGGGGCGCTCTATGCATTCGAGGCACAGCAGCCGGCTACGTCGCGCTCGAAGCTCGAAGGGCTACGAGAGCACTACAACGTGCCTCGGGCGGGCGATGCCTATTTCGAGGTGCACGCCGACGATGAGGAAGAGCCGCGTATGCTGCTCGACCGCATCGGGCAGCTCTCACCTGAGGAGCAGGAAACCGCCGCGGCCGCTTGCGAGGAAACTGCCCAAGCTTTGCGCGTCGCGCTCGACGACCTGTACGACCGGCACGCGGCTGCCTGCGTGCAGTAGGACGGCGGACAGCATTCCCGGTCAGATGGAGTGGGCGTAAAACGCGACGCCCCCTACCCACCCCTTGCCCTTTTACGCGGCTCGCTGATGCAGGCGGCAAGGAACAAGGTCCCACATGCCCACTTTCACACCCGACCAACTCCGAGACTCCGCCACCACAGTGTTCGAAGCCGTCGGCGCCCGGCCGGACGACGCGCGGATCGTCGGCGACGCCCTGGTCGAGGCGAACCTCGCGGGACACGACTCCCACGGCGTGATGCGCATCCCCAACTACATCGCTTGGATGGAAAAAGGCGCCATCAACGTGAACGCCGAGTTCAAGGTCGTCACCGAAACCGAGGCCTTTGCGGTCACCGATGGCGATTGGGGATTCGGACAGGTGATGGCGCGCAAGGCGATGGAAGTCGGGATCGAGAAAGCGGCGAAGGTGGGCATCGCGAACATCTGTGCACGAAATTGCGCGCACATCGGCCGCGTCGGTGATTATCCGATTCAAGCGGCCGAACGCGGGATGGCGTCCGCGCTGTTCGTCAACACGCACGGCGCGGGACGGTTGGTCGCGCCGTTCGGCGGCATCGAGCGTCGGCTATCGGCTAATCCGATCGCCGTTGGCGTGCCCCGGCCTGGGGGCGACCACATCATCGTTGACATTTCGACCTGCGTGATGGCCGAGGGTAAGCTCCGCAACTTCCGCACGGCCGGCGAACCCGTTCCCGAAGGCGCCATCCTCGACGCCGAGGGACATCCCACCACCGACGCCAATCAATTCTACGGCCCGCCGGAAGGGGCGATTCTTCCCATCGCCGGCCACAAGGGATTCGCGCTTGGGCTGGCGGCCGATATTCTTGCCGGGGCCCTGTCGGGCGGCGGCTGCACGCGGCCCGGCGTCAACCGGGTCGGCAATACTTTTCTGGCGACGATCATCGACGTCGAGCGCGTCCGCGGACGGGACGAGTTCGACGAAGAGGTTCGCAACCTGGTCGAGTACGTCAAGAGCAGCAAGCTCGCCGAGGGGTTCGACGAGATCCTGGTTGCGGGCGAGCCCGAGTTGCGCACCAAGGCCAAGCGTGAGAAGGAAGGCATTCCTGTTCACCTGGACACTTGGCAGGCGATCGTGGATGTGGTTAAGCCGTACGGGGTGGTGCTCGCTGGGTGAGCAAGAGGGTTTCCCGCGGGTCGAGCGTCGGCTCAGCTCGTTGGCGGCGCCCGCCGGCTAGAACGTCTTACACAACGTCCCGCCGTCGACGACCAGTGTTTCGCCGGTGATATAACTGCCTGCGTCGCTGGCCAGCAGCAGGGCGGGGCCGGCGAGTTCGCGCGGGTCGCCCCAACGGCCGACCGCCGTGCGGGTGGCGAAGCTTCGCTTCTGTTCGTCGGTCAGGACGCTGCCGGGAAGGTCCGTCAGAAAGGGGCCGGGTGCCAGGCAGTTGACGGTGATGTTGTACGGGCCTAGCTCGAGCGCCATCGCGCGGGCCATCCCGACCAACGCGGCTTTGGTGCCCGAGTAAATGCTCCGCCCCTCCTTCGAGCCCAGCGCCATGATCGAGCTGATGTGAATGATGCGGCCCCAGCGGCGCTCCTTCATTGGAGGGACGAGGGCGCGGCTCAGCGCCATGTACGAACTGAAGTTCAACTCGAGGATATTGTCCCAGTCCTCGTCGGTGACCTCGTCGATTGATTGCGGACGATTGCTGCCGGCGTTGTTGACCAGGATGTCGACCTTACCCATCTCGGCCAGGGCGGCTTGGGCTAGTCGCTCCGACTCTTCGCGGCGGCTCAGATCCGCAACGGCGTACGCGCCTCGGACTGAGGTGCCTTCGGTAATTTCCTGAATGGCGGACCGCAGCTCATCCTCGTGGCGGCTGTTGATGAACACGTCCGCGCCATGCTCGGCGAACGCCCGCGCCATGGCCTTGCCTAGGCCTTTGCTGCCGCCGGTGACGAAGGCGGTCTTACCGGTGAGATCGAAGAGTGTCGACATAAGTGACCATCTTCCCGCAAAGCGGGGCTTGACGTCAGGTCGGTGTCGGAACGGCCACTATGCTTTGCGCAGATCGGAAACCGTCTTTGAGAAGCCGACGATGTTGTTCTCGACGAGCTTGATGTCGCTGGTCTCTGCTCCGATGCGGACACCCGTGCGGTCTAGCGGCTTTCGCGTCTCGCGAATGTCGTTGTGGGCGATCGTGACGGATTCGGTCTCGCCTTGCACGTCGACGCCGATGCCCTCCTCGGCTCCGCTGTCGATGATGCGGTTGTTCTCGAGCAGGTTGCGGTGCGGCGCGAAGGCGCGGCCCCTCTCGCGACGGAAGATCACGCCAACCTCGCCGCTGCGAAGGATCTCGTTGTCGCGGACGACGTTGTCGGTGTCGCGGTGTCCGACCGAGACGCCGTAGCGGTGGTTATCGATGATCGTGTTGTTCTCCGCCAGCCCGTACTTTACACCCCAGCAGAAGAACAGCCCCAGTTCGTTGTTCTCGAGGCGGTTGCGCCGCATCAACGGACGTTGGGAGCCCGACCCCGGATGTAGGCCGTAGCCGGCGTGTCCGTGGCTGTGACTGTCTTCGACGATCACGTCGTGGCAGATTTGCCAACTGATGCCGTCGCCGTTGTAGTCACGGGCGGTGACTTGGCGCATTTGGATGCGGTTGCAGTCCTGTAAGAAGATGCATCCGGCGTAGTTGCCGTTGAGGTTTTCGTTGTTGGCCTTGTTGCCGTCGAGCGTGATGTTTTCGATGACGATGTCTTCGATTTCCTCGCCGCTGAGGATCGGAAAGAGCTTCGAGACGGTGGGCGATTCCTTGACCCAGAAGTTCTTGCGTAGGGCACGGTCGAGTTTGAAGCGATTGCCACTGCGGGCGACCAGGGTGCGCTTCAACACCTCCTGGCCGCGGTTGTGAGGGTTGCGTGTTTGAAGGCAGACGCCGTCGCCGACGTTGAAGCCCACCGGGTCGACGAGCGTGACTTCTTGGTCGTACCAGTCGGAGTCCTCGGCCAGAGTGGTGCTGATCGAGGGCGTCTTGATCAGAATCGATTCGGCCCCGCTGCCCAGGATCCGCACGCCGGAACGCAAATAGACGGCGTTGTCGAGACGGTACGTGCCGGGCAGGATGTGTACGGTCCCGCCGCCCAATCGCGCTGCGTAGTCAACGGCCGCCTGGATCGGTTTGTCGGTGACGCCGACCAGATCTCCCTTCCGCGCGCCGACGGTAACGGTGAGGCGTTCGCTCCAGTCCGGCTGGAGGGCGTCACCCGAAGTAGCACGCGGGCGGGTGACCGCGGGCCGTCCGTCGGCGGCGACGGCTCGGGCGGCGCTCAAACCGGCGAGGCCGAGAGACCCCGTGGCTAGAAAGCGCCGCCGGGTGGGTAGTACAGGTTTACTTTTAGGCATGACGGACCTCCTCAAGCTTGACGTGAGCATGTCGTTTGTGGCGGTATCGTCCGCATCTAGGTCGTTCACCTCGGAGCGTCAACTGCTCTCGCGCCACGAGTATAGCCGTGTCAAGTGGTCACACACCAACGATGATTGACTGCTGGCCTGCTCAAGCGCTGAAACACCCAGGCGACTGGCGGGCTTGAGTTATAGTGTAACCGTGATCACGAAGTACATCCGAGCTGCAATGCACCAGGCTCAGTACGAAATCGTCACGGATGACGACACCTTCTTCGGCCGCATCCCTACATTGGATGGAGTCTGGGCGAACTCACCGAGCCTCGAAAGCTGCCGAGAGGAACTTGAAGAGGTACTGGAAGACTGGCTGTTGTTTCGAGTGTCGGAGCGATTGCCGATTCCAGCAATTGAGGGCATCGAACTCAGGGTACGCAAAGTGGCCTGATGCCCCCAATCGGCCCGGTCAAACGCCGTGACCTGGTCACCCGTCTTCGTCGCTTAGGATTTGAGGGGCCGTTTGCCGGCGGGCGCCATCAGTTCATGCGGAAGGGATCGCGAACCGTCCGAATGCCTAACCCTCATCACGGAGACATCAGCCGGGGCCTCTTAATCCGCATTCTGAAGGAGGTCGGGGTTTCTCGGGAGCAGTGGGAAGACGCCTAAGAGCATTTTAGGCACGCGTATGGCCATACTCGATCTGATTCGTCCGGGCCTCGTCCGAATTGCCTTGGTGGCTCTAACTCTCGTCTGGAAAAGCGCCGGCCTTGCCCAGGCGGGTGAGGTCATCACTTTTCAACCCGGCCGGAAGCAATTGTTCCTCGACGACCACATCATCGAAGAGACCTCCAGCCTCAAGCGCACCATGCATCAGCCGCGCAAGCGAGGCCCGGTGCTGAAGGCCGATATCCCGTCGGATGACGAATACATCGCCTCCGTGTCCGCGCCGATGTGGATCGCCGAGAAGGGCGTCTACCGCTTCGTTTACGAAGCGCGTCTCGAGGATGGACGCAACAATCGATACGCCTGGGCCGAGTCCGCCGACGGCGTTCATTGGACGAAGCCGCCGCTGGGGTTGGTCGAATCGCAAGGCTCGAAGCGGAACAACCTCTTCCCCACACCCGAGGGCCTGCGTCTGTGGCACGTCGTCTACGACCCCGACGACTCCAACCCGCGGCGCCGTTACAAGGGCTTCCTCGGCGCGCGCGGCCGAAGGCCGGTGGTGAGCGCCGATGGCCTGGATTGGGAGGTGATTGACGCTCCGACGCTACCTTCCGGCGATGCCGGCACCCTGACCTACGACCGCGTCAACAAGCAGTTCCTCGGCATGCTGAAGTTCGGCGGACGCCACGGCCGTTCCTACAACATCACGACCAGCAAAGACTTTGTGCACTGGTCGGAGCCGCGCCTCTTTTTCGAGACCGACGAGCTCGACCAGAAGCTGGCCGTCGAAACCATTCGCAGGCGGCTCGCCGACCCCGGTCTCGCGAAGCCGCTCTTCGTCGATCCGGACCCTAGCATCGGATGGCGTCCGCCGGCCGGCCGGAAGCTGACGCCGACCTGGCGGGCCGAGTGCTACAACATCGGCGTTTTCCCCTACGAAGGCGTATACATGGCTTGGCTGATGATCTTCCATCCCACAGGCCAGCGCCTCCCCGAGTGGCGTAACGCCGACGGCTTCCACTTGATCCAACTGGCAATGACGCGCGACCTACACGAGTGGACGCGCCTCGGCGACCGCCAACCCTTCATCGGGCCGTCGCGCCTCGACGATGGACTCGCCGGCAACTACGACCGGCTGCAATTGATGGTCATGAACCGTCCCGTCGAGATGGGCGATGAACTGTGGTTCTACTACACGGGCATGAAGCGGCGCGTACCACAACACAGCCGTTACTCGGACGGGAGCCCGCGCGACCCCGCGACGCTCTCGCCGACCGAGCGCGCCGATTGGATTGACGACACCCATAGCGCCATTTGTCTAGCCGTGTTGCGGCGGGATGGTTTCGTGTCGTTGGATGCGGGCGGGACCGGTGGCTACCTGTTGACCAAGCCGTTACGTATCGACCCAGCGGGCGTTGAGGGACAGCGGCTTTACTTGAACCTCGACGCCGGGCGCGGGGGGAAGGCCGAGGTGGAAGTCCTCGATGCCACCGGGAAGCCGCTGCCGGGCTTCTCGCGCGCGCGGGCCGAGCCGGTGATCGGCGATGCGGTTCGGCTACCCGTCCAGTGGGCGGCGAGCACGGAACTAGGCGGCTTGGCGAATCAGACCGTTCGCCTCAGAATCCACCTAACCGACGCCGAGCTGTACGCCTTCTGGATCGAGTGACGGCGCTCCGCGCCGGGTGCAAACGCCGGCCCTCTACCCGGCCGCCGCGCGCTGGGCTTTCTCTTCTCGATGACGCCGGTCCATTTCCCGTGCCGTGGCCAACTTCGCTTCCAATGCCTCGAGTTGGCTCTCCTCGGTGAACTCCGAGTTATCGTTCTGTGGCGCCTTCGTTCTGGGCCACCTCCAGCCATAGCCCCAGCGAAAGGGAGTGGGGAAGATCCGGAGCGCGCCCACTCTCACGCCGAACCAGCGGAACGGCGCGAGGAACCCCGAACGGGTTTCCCTGACGCACTCTCCAGGAACTTTCTATGGGCTTCCCGCCGCTCTTGGCTGGTTCCTCCCTTCCAGTAAGCAAAGTCGTGTAGAACGCAACACTCGTTCTGGTCGTAGTCGGGTACGACGCTGCAGTTGTCCGAGGTAAACTTCTTGTCCATGGCCGGCTCCTTGAAAACCGTCTCGCGTTGCCGGGCGAAAGCCGAGGATTTCTCGGACCTTATCGAAACGCCTGGAGCATTGTAGCAGGCGTCTCTCATCTCGATGGCGAATAAACTTCGTGCAACCCCAAGCATCGACACGAGTGTCGATGCGGCAGACATAGCAGCCTGTGGTGAAAGCATGGTTTCTTGTCAAGTTTGTTTGATACCCCTACATGTTGCGGTCGGTCGAGCAGGCGGGCACGGCATGCCGTGCCCCTACGTTGCGATTCGCGCGGTTCTCGGTTTTGCCACGGGCTGCTAGGGGTCCGCGCCACTTTCACCCCACCACCGTCGCACGAACCCTCAACCGGGGTGGTCGAGCTTCCACTGGATTTGCCGCAGCATGCCCTGGAACGTGCGCGCATCCCGCGGCGCCAGACGCAACCGGCCGACCCAGCGGCGCACCTTTCGTATTTGAGAGGCACGGCTAGCGGGCAGAATAAAACCCCCGGCCTCGAGCGAGGGAATCAACATCTGTACAATCCGCTCGCGCTGGGAGGCGTCCGCCGAGGCCGGGGTGGCAAGCGCCGGCGTCGGCTTGGCGTGGCGGGCGGTCTCGTAGCAGCACAAGGCCACCGCTTGGCCCAAGTTCATCGAGGGACAGCCCGGCTGCGTCGGGATCGATAGGATCCAATCGCAGTGACTCAGGTCGTCGTTTGCCAGTCCGTGTTTCTCCGAGCCGAAAACAAGTGCCGCCTCGCGTCGTTGCAGGTGCGTTCTCAGCGTGGTGGCGCCCTCCGGCAGCATGCGTTGCACATGGTGTTCCGAGCGCCAGCGCATGGCCGAGGTCCCGACGGTCAGCGACGCTTCACCGAGGGCCTCCGCCAAGTCCGCGGTGACACGCGCCTTCGCCAGTACGCCGCTCGCCCCCACCGCCGAGCGCGCTTGCCGGAAAGCCACGTCGTAGGGCTGCACCAGCCAAAGCTGCGAGAACCCGAAGTTCAGCATGGCTCGCGCCGCCGCGCCGATATTGAGCGAGTTGCGGCTGCGGACGAGAACAACGCGCAAACGGTCTTGCCAGGGCATATGGGGCTTGAGGGTCCCGTAGGCTGCCTTCCGGTTCCCCCGCAACGATGTCAGCGGGATCACGCCGAATCAAGCCGGCAGATTTGCTGGACCCCAATAGTATAATGACGGGAGTATGTTCAACCTCTTCAGAAGTCAGAAGCAGATGGTCCGTCTCTTCCTTGGCGGCCTCCTAACGATGGTGGCTTTTTCGATGGTGGTCACCCTGATCCCGGGGCTGTTCAGCAATCCCGCCGACCCGACTGAGCTGATCATCGCGGAAGTCGACGGCCGTGAGATCACCTCCACGAACCTGGTCGAACGGCTGCGATTGATGGGCGTGAGGCCCGACCTGCCCTTGCGGACGTTGAACTTGACCTCAGCGCAGTACACGCAGGATCTGATCGCTGACCAAGTGCTGCTCAACGAGGCCGAAGCGTTGGGGCTGCTTCCCGACGAGCAAGAGTTGGCCGAGTGGCTGAAGTTCCAGTTGCCGTTCTTGTTCCCGGACGGCGTCTTCGTCGGTCAATTGGCGTACACGCGCTATGTGCAAGAAGCGTACCGGCGTTCGGTTCCGGAGTTCGAGGCCGAACTTGCACGAGATCTCGCGATCAATACACGCCTGCGGCGCTTGGTTACCGCCAACGAATGGGTCAGCAACGAGGACCTACAGCA
Organism: Bryobacterales bacterium; assembly: GCA_965261065.1. Lineage (GTDB taxonomy): Bacteria > Acidobacteriota > Terriglobia > Bryobacterales > UBA6623 > JAKZVK01. The sequence goes on from OZ253444.1 coordinate 5,152,920, forward strand.
GGCTTACCGGGACCGGCACAGCAAAGCCAAGATTGAGTTCGTCAAAGTGACCGTCGCCGGCGTTCGCGACCGCGTCCCAGTGAGCGAAGAGAAACTGAAGGAATTCTACGAGCAACGAAAGCCCACCTATTTGATTGACGAGAACCGCACGGCAAAGCTACTGACGGTAAGCGACGCCCTGTTGCCGCCTCCGGAGGTGGCCGAGGCGGACATGCGCCGGCACTACAACCAGAACCTCGTCATCTACGAAAACCCGGAGCGCGTCCAAGCCCGCCACATTCTCTTCATGACGTTGGATAAGTCGGAGGAAGAGAGTGCCGCCATCGAAGTGAAGGCCAAGAAGGTTCTCGAAGAGGTGCGCGCCGGAGGCGATTTCGTCAAACTCGCCGCGCAGCACTCCGAAGATCCCGCTTCGGCTTCGGATGGAGGAGACCTTGGTTGGGTGACGCGCGGACAGATGGACCCCGAGTTTGAAACGGGTACGTTTGCTCTCAAGGTCGGCGAGATCAGCGAGCTGGTCAAGAGCACCTTCGGCTTCCATATCATCAAGGCCGACGCCCGCGAGGACGGCGGGACCAAGCCGTTCGAGGAAGTGCAAGAGCAGGTTCGCGAAGCGCTGCGGAGAGAGCGGCTACACCTCTCCCGCATCAAGCTGCTCGACGAAGTGATGGCGGCGGCCAGGGGCGAAGGCGCCGACCTCGACGAGGTGGGCCGCCGATTCAGCCTGCCTGTAAGAACCGTGGGCCCCTTCACCTTGGCCGAACCCGCGCCTGAACTTGCCACCCCGCAGGAGTTTCTGAACCAAGTGTTCACCGCCGAGGTCGGCGAGCCACTATCCTCCACGAAAGAAGGCCAGGTAACGATTGTGGTTCTCACCGAGATCAATCGCCCGCGGCAGGCCGAGTTTGAAGATGTCCGGGACCAAGTCCGGGGCCAGTTTCTCGACGCGGAAGGGACGGCTCTGGCCAGCGAGCGGGCGTATGAGATCGCTGAGGAAGCCCGCAACGAAGGCGCTATTCTTCGGCGTGTCGCTGCCCGCTACGGCCTCAAGACCGAAGTCAGCCCTTTCTTCAAGACCATCGAACCGGTCCTGAACCTCGGCCCCGCCAGGCTTCTTGGCCCCGCGCCCTTCAAGTCCGAGCCGGGCACGCTGCTCGGGCCCGTGCCGGTCGAGGGAGATTTCGTTGTTTACAAGGTGGTTGCTCACGAAGAGGCCGACTTGCTTGCCTTCGAGGATGAAAAGGAAAGCATCCGCAAGACCCAACTCGATCAGAAGAGAAACCAGGGCTTCGAGGTCTATAAGGCGGCCATGGTTGACCGCTACATGCAAGAGAAGAGGGTCGCGCGCTACGACCAGCGCGTTGCCGAGTTCGCCCTCGGTTTCTCCCGCCGCGGCGGATGAGGCAAAGCGTCGCGCCCCGCGAGAAGAGATCTTCGCCCTCAAATCGGCGGTTCGTGGCTCACGTGGCGTAAGGCTCCAGGGTTGCCGAGTCCCGATTTATCGGGACTCAGGCCCTCGAACTACGGTATAGGTCCTTACCGGTAACTCTGCTTCCTAAGGCTAAACACTCGGCACGCCCATCGTCACAACATCATCCACCCGCATCGTCTCGCGCACGACAAACGGCTCCCCGTATCGCGCATGGATCAACAATCCAAACTGGCGGGCCACCCCGCGAACCCTTTCCGCAATCTCGTCCTCGTCCGGAAACAAGCCGGCGGCGGTCGGCTGCCGCCCATACTGCGTGCGGTAACAAAGCAGCGCCCGCAGGCGCCGTTCGAACTGCGCGCTGATATCCACCACGAAACTCGGCTTCACGTCCGCGTACAACGAGGCGTAAAGAATCTTCTTTGGACGGTGCGGCCGGCCCTCGACCGGGAGCTTGGCGAGCCCGGCCAGGAAGCAGGCCTCCGAACCCAACTCCGACGCGCGGTAGTGGTCCGGATGGCGGGCCTGGCCGTATGGCAGGATGACGACCCTCGGCCGCAGCTCTCGGATCTTGCGCACGACCTCAAGCCGCGCCTGCAGCGTATTCTCGAGCCGCGCGTCGGGCAGATGAAGATTGTGACGCTCGCTGAGCAGCATCTCCCGGGCCGCCGCTTCCGCCTCGGCGGCACGCTGCTCAGGCGTGCCGCGAGTCCCCATCTCGCCGGCGGTTAGATCGACGACGGCGGTGCGGTAGCCCTTTTCGGCCATCCGAATCAGCGTCCCGCCGCAGGTTTGCTCGACATCGTCGGGATGAGCCGCGAAGGCCACAACGTCGATGGGCCGTTGGTCGCTCACTCGTCTCCCCCGCTCTTGAGGAGCCGCACCAGGGCCTCACTGTCGAGCCGGTGCCGGCAGGCCTCCCGGCCATCGATCATCACCACGGGCACATCGTTGGTGTAGCGCTCGCGAAGCTCGGGACTGCCATCGATATCCACCGTCCGCAACTCGAACTGGTGTTCGCGTTGCAGCGCCGCGAGCTGCTCATGGACCTCGTCGCAGAGCCCGCAGGCCGATCGCGTATACAGAGTGACGGTCGGCATCAGTAGGAATACACCCGGCGGTAGCGGCGTCGTTTCGGCCGCGACCAGATCAGCACCGCGCCCGCCACGAACCCGCCCACGTGCGCCCACCACGCCACGCCTCCCGACGCCTCCCCGCCAAACGAGACGGCACCGCTGAAGAACTGAATCGCAAACCAATACACCAGCATCACTACGGCCGGAATCTCGATCGTCGTAAAAAAGAAGAAGATCGGAACGAGCGTCACGATGCGCGCAGTGGGAAATCGCACCATGTACGCTCCCATCACGCCCGCAATCGCTCCGCTGGCGCCTACGGCGGGAATGGTTGACTGTGGGTTCGCCACCACGTGAGCCACCGAGGCCAGCATCCCGCAAGCGACGTAGAACAACAGGTAGGGGAAGCGCCCCAACTGATCCTCGACGTTATCGCCGAAGATCCACAGGAACCACATGTTCCCGATCAAATGCAGCCAGCCACCGTGCAGAAAAATCGATGTGAATACGGGCGCCAGTCCCTCCACCAGCGGGTACTTGCCCGCCAACGCGTATTCGGCCCGTAGCGGAATCGCCCCAAATACCTCGACGAACGCCATCTGGGCGCGCGGCGACACCATGCCCAGATACACCTGGTAGAGAAAGACCGCTACGTTGAGCAGCACCAGCACGAGCGTGACCGCCGGGTAGCTGAGCCGGGGAGCGTCGTCGCGAAGGGGAAACATAGCGGCTCAAACCCGGGAGACCTGCGCGGCGAACTCGGGCGCCTCGCGGCGGTCGCCGGCGGCGATGAGGCTCTCGGCTTCGTCCAGCCCGGCGATCCCACCTTGCGCGCCAAGCGCCCGGCAGTTCAGCGCCGCCAGCGCGTTCGAGACTTCCAGAATCCGGTCGAGGGCCCAGCCGGCGAGCACGCCGTAGCAGAACGCACCGTGAAAGACGTCGCCCGCGCCGGTCGTATCCACGCACGAGACGACAAAGCCCGGTGCATAGTGGAACCGGCCGTCGGTGAGCGCCAGCGCGCCGTTCTCTCCTAGCGTCATGGCGGCTACCTTCATGCCGTACTCGCGCTGGATCTTTTCGAGCGCTTGAAACGGGTCGTCCTCGCCGGTCCAGCGGCCGGGAAACTCGGCAGACGCAATCAGGTAGTCCACATGCGGCAATACACGGCCGAAGCCTTCGTAGATCGTGTCGACATCGACGGTCACCGGCATGCCGGCTTCGCGGGCAATGCGGGCGGCCCGCTCGACGGCGGGCGTGTCGTGTCCGTCGATGTGCAGCAACCGGCCGCACACGATCTGGTCCTCGGTAATCTGCTCAGGGTCAATCCGCAAACACTCGGGACGTTGCCAGAAAATCGTTCGCTCCCCCGTCTCTTGATCGACGATGATATAGGCCGACTGATTGGGACAGTTTTCCCGCTGCTGCACATGCTCGATGTCTATGCCCGAGCCGGCCAGGCTCTCCATCTGAATGTGGCCACGTTCGTCATCGCCGACCGAGCCGATGTACTTCGTGCGCAGCCCGAGTTTCTGGCACGCCGCCAGGGCGCTCGCGACCTGGCCACCCGGGCTGAGAACCTCTTTCGCGAACGGCGTCTTCCCACCCAGCCCTGGGAATCGGGACACCAGCAGCACCGTGTCGGTAGCGTTGAGACCGACTCCGACCACGTCAAAACGCCGCGACATGGAGTTCACTCTATCATGTCCCCGGTGCCTCTCAGGCAAGGTGAGAAACACGTCCACGGCCTGCCCCACGGGCCTCGATGGCCTGCCCGTCAACGTAGGAGACATATTGTTTTGCGTCGAGTTCGGCGGTAGTCTGTAATGAAGGAGGGGCCCGTCGAGATGTGCCGTTTTTCGATTCTGCTGTGTGCCCTGCCGGCCGTGGCTTGCATAGCCGAACCTGCCGCAGCCCAGGCGCGCATCGGAGGCGGGGGAGGCCTCGGCGCATCGCCGAGCCGCATGAGTGGGGCCCCGCAATCAGGTTCGCGCTTTGGCACGGGCGTTGCCGGGCACGACATCAGCACACGGCCGCCCGAGGCCGGCACACCAGCACCGCTTCATCCGCGCGGCTATCTCGGGTCTGCGCTGCAACACGCCCCGGTCCCATCCGCTTCCCCGCCGCCGAGCCTTCCGGCCGAGGCGGCCCAGAGGCCCCCGGCAACAGCACGTGTCGGCGCCCCCTTGCGGCCACAGCTCATCACCGTCCCGCAGTCGGGGGGCATTCCGCCGTTGGGCAACTCCATTCCACCTCTGGAACCTGCCGGGGGCCGGTCGCGGACCGCCCGCATCAGCGGCTTCGGACATCGGGGACACGGGGGCAGGCATCATTTCACGCCCGGGCTGCTACCGCACTTCCCGGTGGTCTTCGTGCCTTTCGCGTCCAGGGGGTACGGTAGCTACGGCGGTTACGCCGAGCACCACATCGTTGTCGTCAGCCACGAGACCGCCACGAGACCGCAAACGAGCTACCAAAAGGTTCTGGCCCAGGCGCCCGAGCCCGCACCACCCCTCGAACCGAACTGTACGAAGTCAGGCCCAAGGAGCCCCTGCCGACCGGCGAGCCGGATGCGGGCGAGAATTCCGCTGCCGGAGCCCCAGACGGGGCAAACCCGGTCGCGGGGGACGTCGACTCGATCGAGCTGATCCGCGGGGGATAGATTGCCGACCGCGCGGACCCCGAGGGGCTCTATCTCATCGCCTTCAAAAACGAGAGTATCGTCGCCTCGCGCCGCCATTGGCTCGAGGGCGACACGCTGCACTACGTCACGCCCGGTGCGCAACACCATCAGGTCAAGCTGGCGGACATCGACCTCGGCCTCACCGCGCGCCTCAATCGCGAGCGCGGCCTCATCTTCCAGATGGAAGTCGTGCCGGAAGAGCAGTAGCGCCTGGGCGAGCGCCTCGTCCGCTTACCATTGAGCCGCGTACCATGAACAACCCTACACCGGCTCCGGCCCCGCCTGCCGGTAGAGAGCCTGTCAAGCCCGCGCCTGGGCCTGCAGACCGCGCTGTCGTCATCTTGACCCTGCTGGCCTTCGCCGTTTGCTGCGGTGGATGGCTCTGGCTGGGGCTCGCCAGCGAGCAGGCCGGTTGGGACTTCCCAGGGTTCTACATCGCCGGCAACGTGCCGCTGGAGTCTCTTTACGACCGGGCGGTCTCATACGACTATGGAACGCGGCAGCTCGGGCCCCTCGGTGTGGATTACTACCCGGGTTACGTGAGGCCGGCCGTCTTCTCGCTGCTACTGCGGGCCGTAACATGGCTGCCCTTTTGGGAGGCGTTTACGGTGTGGGCAGCGATTCAGTTCATTGCGTATTTGCTGGCGATCTATCTGATGTGGCGGCGCTTTCGTTTTCCGATCGAGCTGATGGTCGGGTTCGGGCTGTTTTACCCGGCGATGATGGGCATCATCACGGGCCAGGATTCCGCGGGTCTGGCGCTGTTGTTGACGGTGGGCTTACTGCTGCTGTTGGCTGACAAACCGCTGGCCGCCGGTCTCGTGCTGGCACTGTGTCTCTACAAGTTCAATCTCGTCGTCCTCCTACCCGCGATGTTGCTGGTCAAGAAGGAGTTTCGAGCGCTCGGGTGGCTTTGCGCCGGAGGAGCGGCGCTGGCCGCGGCCTCCGCCTTGCTGAGCCCGGTAGACCAATACCTGGACCTGCTGCGAAACATTCCCAAGTTCACGGTCCAGTACGAGCCCGCCAGGACCATGATCGGCCTTCGCTCGCTGTCGTATGCGGCCGGACTTCCGGCTTTGTACTACCCGCTGGCGGCCGTGGCTGCGCAGCGATTCCGCAACGCGGTCGGGCGAGAGCCGGGAAGTGATTGGGGAACGAGCGAGTTAGGTGCGGGGCGAGCGGGGCGAGCAGATTCGCAGCCGGACGAGGGCCTCGGCGGGGCCCGAAGTCGGCTGCGGAAGACACCGCTACGCTCGGCTGCCGCTCGGCGGCGTGGTGGCAGCGCAGGATGGCAGGGAGAAAGAAAACCACCCGCTCGCTATGGCGAGGGCCCCGAGCCGTACGGGCAAGCCGCCGCCTGATACAGATCAGCCGCCATCGCGCGCGCCCAAAAGACTCGCGGCTTGCTGCGCCGCAGCGATGCCTTGAGATTGCGCGCAACAAAAACGTGGAAGAGATTAAAAGCCAGAAACACCGTCAACAGAAAGTTCTCGATCGCCGCGGGGTCGTGCTTATATACGTGGTCGGCGTGCCAGCCGTTGACTAACTCGTTGAAACCCTGATTCTCGATGTCCCAGCGTTGATGGCCCAACCTTACCACCCGCGCGGTCCGAACCTGCAGTGAGGAAAGGGTCGTCACCCACACCCACTCGCTGTGATGCGGATGCGGTTGGGAGTCGAGTTGCGAATACTGCTGCCAGCTCTCGACGGAACGAACCACCCGCAGCGGCTGCTGCACCTGCGGCCACGACACCAGGCCCTCGTGATCCCACCACTGGCAATCGCGACCTTGATAGTCGCCGCGTTGGGGCGCCGTGGTCGGCCACAGCCCTTGGACGTCTTGATAGAGGTTGCGGCGCTCGTCCTTGAGCACGATCACGGCGTCTTTGCCATGCCCCAATAAGAAGTTGATAAACGGGGCGGTGGCGTAGAGAGCATCGGCCAACACGACGTCAAAGGCTCGCGGATAGGTCTCGAGAACTCGCGCCAGCAAACGGTGCGCCGCGGCCATCTCGTCCTCGCCGGGCCGTTGCGGCTCGGCGTCGAGCAACAGTCGCAGCGGTTCGGAGCCGGGGGGCGCATCGGAGAGCAACAGCAGTGTGACTTGGCGATGGTAGTATTGCATCTGCTGGCCATCGCGGCGCTGCACGGTGCGCTTCAAGCATCCTCGACAGCAACGGCGGTAGCTGGCGTGAGACTCATGGCCGTCGAGCACGGCCACGCCCAGCCCGCCGATCCCGGGCAGGGCCTTGTTGCGCTTGAGCCGTTCGTAGACGTGATGAATCGCTGCCCGCACCGCGGCGGCATCGAGCCGGCTGTAGACGCGCCCGCGGGTGTCGGCGCTGGGCATCTCGCGGCCCAACCACTGTTTCCAAAACGGTGCGGGCGCTAGCGTCTCTAACGCGTTGAGGCTGCCCAGCCGTGTCCAGAACAGCACCAGCACCGACTGCAGCACCACCCGCGTCGGGATGCGCGGCCGCGGCCTGGTGTCGCCGACGGCGGCCAGCAGCGAGTCCCGCAGACCGTAGACCTTCTCGGCGTAGTGCAGCAGGCGTCGAAGAACGTCATTCCTCCCGGCGGCTTCGGAGCCGTTTCCATTCACGCTCGGAGACCTCGTCGAGGAGCCGTTGGAGTTGCTGGTAGGCGGCCACGGCCTGGCGGACGCGGGCCTCCCAGTGGCGGGGCACAAACAGCTGCTGCAGTTGCCCTTGGCGATTCCGCACCAAATACAACGAGGCGTGAAGCTGACCGCGAGCACAGCGACAGGTGGGCTTGCCGCAGGTGCGTTGGCGGGGCGCCAGCGTGCCGTGCAGCAACCAGCGGCCATGGACGAGCTGCGCGATGCGGGAGCGGAGCCTACGTTCGGCATCCGAGAGATGAGAGCGAGTGGGGGCCGCCTTCATGACTGGTATAATTAATATATATCAGAATAACACATGGGTCAAGTCCGCCGGGGGAATGCGAATCTGCTCGGACCTGGAGGACGAGCGAAAACACTTGCTAAATCAAATGTTTCCGACCCTCAAGAAATGTGGATGCGGAACCGCTGGTGGCTGCGGGGTTCACTGTGTGGGCGGCGAGGCGCCTGCCGCTGGCCGAGGCGTTCTGCGCGGCGCTCGTCGGCTCGATGCTGTGCGGCTTCCATGTCGCCTGGTACGACGGCGTTTGCCTGCTCATCCCCATCGGCGTAGCCATGGCCGGTCCCTACCGCGCCGCCATGATTCCCTCGACGTTGTTGCTTTTCCTGTTTCCCTTGTGGCCCTACTCGCCTGCGATCATTTCACTGCTCATCCTCAGCTTTTGGCTTGTCTTGAGTTGGCCCTACTTAAGAACCCGCTCCGCAACGGGCTGACGCGCTCTGGCGGCGCGCGTTTCTCCATTCGTCAAGCCAAGACCCTGTCAGCCAAGCAGCGCGTGGGCGCTCGACATGGCCCCGGAGGGTCCACACAATCATAGCCCACGGTTTCAACCGTGGGAAAAATGACGGAATGCGAGGAGCCCTGTAAGGGCGGTACAACAGACTCCTGCCCCTTCCACGATTGCGTCCGGACGAGCCATAGACTTCCCGCAGGCTGATCAGAAGTTTGCGGCGAAAGCTGTATCGCCCCTTTCAGGGCTTCTGGGGATCGCCGTCGCGCACCCACGGTTGAAACCGTGGGCTATTATCTCTCGGCCCCTCCGGGGCGGAAATCCGAGCAGCAACACCAAGCCACACACCTTGAACCACACAACAACGCCGCGTTTCTGACGATAGGGCGATAGAGGGAGAAGGGAAGACCTGGGGGCACCTAACACCCGGCCTACGGGTAAAGCGCCAAGAACCGCTGAGGTGTTCGCCTTATTTATCATGGGGTTCACGGCGTTTACTCTACGAGTAAGGCGGACTCGCCCAAGGGCCGCTCTTGTTCCCGAAGGAAACGACCGCATGGACGAACAAACCCCCACTGCGCCTCTTCGCCTCTGCCTCGCGGTGGCCCTTTGCACGCTAGCGACCCTGCTGCTGGAGCTGTCGCTCACACGGATCTTCTCGGTGGTGCTGTTCTACCACTTCGCCTTCGTCGCCATCTCGGTCGCACTGTTCGGTTTGGGGGCGGGGGGCGTGTTGGCCTATTACATGCCCGCGGCGACCGACAAGGAGTCCACCTGGTCGCGGCTGGGTCGATTCTGCACGATGAACGCTCTGGTCGTGGTCCTGGCTCTGCTGATCGTGCTCAACCGTCCGCTCTACTTCGACGTCTCCTGGCAAAACGCCCTGCAGTTGGCCACCGTCTACATCGTCTGTGCTTTCCCGTTTCTGATTTCGGGCGTCGTGGTCTCGCTGGCGATTTCGAAAACCGTCAAGCAGGTTTCGCGGGTGTATTTCTACGACTTGATGGGCGCGGCACTGGGTTGCCTGTTGCTCGTCCCATTTCTCGATTGGGCGGGCGGCCCCGGCACGGGCGTAATGGCAGGGGCGTTTTTCGCTTTGGCCGGTGCGCTTTGGCACAGCCTTGACCCCGCCTCGGGCCGCCGCGTCAAAATCTCCGTCGGGGTGGCCGCCGTGTTGGTGCTGGTCGTGATCGGAAACCGCGAGAGCCACATCATCGACGTGAAGTACGCCAAGGGCGCGCGCATTCAGGGTGAAGAGTACTCTCAATGGAACTCGTTCTCGCGCATCAGCGTCGGACCGGCGAGTGACACCGGCAAGCCTCTGATCCTGATCGATTCCGACGCGGGTACCGAGATCGCCCAATGTGATCCAGCCACGATGTCCGCCGAAGAACGGCAGCGCCTGCTCTCGATCGGCCCTGGCCTGCCGTACGCTGTTCGCCCGGGTGGCAAGACACTCGTCATCGGCGCGGGCGGAGAACCCGACGTATGCCGCGCGCTGGTCACCGGCAGCCGCGACATCACCGCCGTCGAGATCAACCCCATCATCGCGCGCGACGTGATGATGGAGCGCTACGCCGAGACCAGCAAGGGTCTCTATCTGCGCCCCGAAGTGCACGTCGCGGTCGAGGACGGGCGCAGCTACATCCGCCGTGTCGACGAGTCGTTCGATGTGATTCAGATGACGCTGGTCGATAGCTGGGCTTCGACCGCCAGCGGTGCTTTCGCCCTGGCCGAAAACCACCTCTACACCCAGGAGGCCTTCCGCGACTACCTACAGCACCTCAGCGACGACGGTCTCGTGGCCATCACACGCTGGGAGTTCACCGAGCCTCGGGAGTCGCTGCGCATCGTCTCGTTGGGACTCGCGGCGCTGGAGCAGTTGGGCGTCTCGGAGCCGCACAAGCACTTCGTCATCGCGCGGGAAGACGTCGATGCGCTGAGCAAATGGGGCGCGAAAGACACGGTGCTCATCAAGCGTAGCCCCTTCACAGAAGAGGAACTCGCAAGCGCCCGCCAAGCGATCGAGCAATACGGCCTCGGCACGGTCTACCTGCCCGACCAGCCGATCGACAACCCCTTCACTGACTTACTGCTCAGCGACGACCCGGTCGCCTTCGCGGCCCTTTACCCCTACGACATCTCGCCCGTCAGCGACGACCGTCCGTTCTTCTTCTACACCTGGCGGACGAGCCGCATCTGGGACATGCTCGCCTCGCCCTTCACCGCCGACACGAAGATCAATCTCGGCGTGATGCTCCTGTTCGTCTCGCTGGGCTTGGCCGTCCTGGGCATGACGGTGATTCTCGTGCTTCCGGCGCTGGTCCTCAAACAGCAAATCCCCCGCGAGCGCCCGATGTGGTTCCACCTGCTCTACTTCGTCTCGATCGGGTTGGGGTTCATTCTGGTGGAGATCGCCTTCGTGCAGCGGATCGCCTTGTACCTGGGACAGCCGACCTACGCGCTGACGGTGGTGATCTTCTCGCTGTTACTCTCGAGCGGTGCGGGCAGCTACCTGAGCCGCAGGGTGGTGGGCGGGCACGACCGGCGTTTGATGGCCCTGCTGCTCTCGGTCGCCGTGCTGGCGGCCATCCTGATCACCGTCACCCCGGCGCTGCTCGACGCCTCACTGTCACTTCCGCTGGTGGCCAAGCTGGCCTTGGTCGTTCTGCTATTGGCCCCGATCGGGTTCCTGATGGGGATGCCCTTCCCGTCCGGCCTAGCGCGCCTCGAGAGGCAGTACTCGCAAGCCGTCTGCTGGGCTTGGGCAGTCAACGCCGCGGCGAGCGTGCTCGGCTCAGTCGGCGCGATCTTCCTCGCGATCCATGTGGGGCTGGCGCAGACGGTGCTGCTCGGTGGGCTGTGCTATCTGGGCGCGCTCACGGCCGTTCTGCTCACGTCGACGGCCGGGGCTCGCCAGGCCAGGACCGTCCTCTCCCCGGCCTCCTTGGGCGTGGCCAAATAGGCTGCGAAGGCCTTTGTTCGCGGCCCCGAACATGAGATAGTAACGAGGGCTGTTGTTCGGACGGGGAGCGGCAATATGGCAATCGGAAAGTTGCTTCGTGAGAATACCGCACTTGTCATCGGCGTTCTGTTGCCGGTCGTAGTCGTTGTCTTCTTTCTGCTCGCGACGTACATTCCACGCTACCTGGTGAATCCGCCGGAGCACGATTTTCTGTTCGTCGAGAAGCACACGGACTACCACTCCGACGAGCGGTCTCGCTGGAACTGCGAAATCGAGATTGACTCCGACCGTCGGCTCAGTGTTCGGGCTTTCATGACCAAGCCGAACACTTGGACCTCTCGGCCTCGGCTATTCCTCTACGAGCACTCAAGCGGCCACGTGCGTGAGATCCACCTGTCGCTGCCCAAGACCATCGAGGATTCCGAGGCAATCGTCGCCGTTGACGTTCCCGAGTTCGCCGACCAGGTCATCGACTCGCGTCGCATCGCCCCCGACGGGTACGAAGTTCTCGATCCCCGCCGGAGCCGAGGCTTTCTGGTGGGCCTGTTCTACCGCTCTGGCCAGCGCGATTTGGCGATAGGCAAGAACGGCGCCGTAGTGGCCGTGCCGAGGGGTGACGAGTCCGATTGGACCGACATTCGGTTTCTGGGATGGGTCGTCACGCCCCCCCCCCATGCGTAGGCCACCATGTCCACGAACGAACAGTCCTCGAAAGAAGAAGCGCTCAAGCAAATCGCGGACCTCGCCCGCGCCCACGGCCTGACGGCCGCTGAGGTACTGGCGGAACTGCCGGCCTCGGGTGACGCTTCCGATTCGAAGTCGTCGGTGCTGACGCGCTTACTTGGCTACCTGGGCGGTGTCTTCGTACTCGCCGGCTTGGGAGTCTTTATCGAGATGCAGTGGGAGGAGATGAATTCGATCGCCAGAATCACTGTCACGCTCGGCTCCGGTATCGCGGCATTCGTCATGGCTTTCGTTGCCGTTGGCGACGAACGCTTCGAAGAAGCGGCGACCCCTCTTTTCCTGCTGGCGGCGCTGATGCAGCCCACGGGCATTCTGGTAGCCATCGACGAGTTCTCCACCGGGGGAGACGAGCGCCACGCGTTTCTGCTGACCGCGAGCGTCCTACTGGTTCAGCAGGGCCTAGCGTTTCTCAAGACGCGGCGCACGGTTCTGCTTTTCATGACTCTTTTCTTCGGGTTGTGGCTGTGGGGAACGGCCATGGACCTGCTTGACATGGACGAGGACTTGATCTTTGTCACGCTGGGGCTGGCGGCCTTGATGGTCACCTACGCGATCGACCGAACGCCTCACGCGGCGATCACGCCTTTCTGGTACTTCGTGAGTTCGACCGCGATGTTATCGGAATTGTTTTCGCTCCTCCAGCACTCGGTCGTGGAGATCCTCTTTTTGGGCGCCGCTTGCGGTGTGGTGTTTCTGAGCACCTGGGTGAAGAGCCGCACTTTGCTGTTTGTTGGCACGGTGGCGATTCTGGCCTACGTCGGCTATTACACTGCCGAGCACTTTTCCGACGTCGTTGGTTGGCCGATCGCCTTGATGCTTTTCGGACTGTTGTTGCTCGGGCTGAGCGCAGCCGCGTTTCGGATCAACCGCAAGTACATCGCCGCCAAGTAGAGGTTGAGCGTCCACGGGCCTTGCTGCCGGGCCCCCCGTATCTCGCGCTGCTCGGCGTGGGGATTCACCAACGCTCGTGGTATCATGCCCGTCTCGCAAGTCCCTACCGGAGAAACTGCTTGGCTGCTCGTGTCCTTAATGGCAACCGCATTCGTGATGAAATCCTTGTGGAGGTCGAGCGGAACGTCGCGTCGCTGAGCGCCCGCGGCGTACGGCCTGGCCTGGCCGCCGTGCTGGTGGGGGAGAACCCGGCTTCGCAGATCTATGTTCGCAACAAGATCAAGGCCTGCGAGAAGGTCGGTATCTTCAGCGAATCGATCACGCCCGCCGCAAGCGCAACCACCGAGGAACTGCTCGAACTGATCGGCGGGCTCAACGCGCGGGATGTCATCGACGGCATCCTGGTTCAACTTCCGCTGCCGCCGCAAGTCGATTCGGCGCGCGTCCTGCTCGAAGTCGCGCCCGAGAAAGACGTCGACGGCTTTCACCCCTTCAACATGGGGGCGCTGGTGACGAAGAGGCCGGGGCCGGCCCCCTGTACGCCCGCCGGGCTGATCGAGATCCTGCGGCGCAGCGAAATCCCCATCGCCGGCAAGCGCGCAGTCATCGTCGGCCGCAGCGACATCGTCGGCAAACCCGCCGCGCTGCTGCTGTTGCACGAGAACGCTACGGTGACGGTGTGCCACTCCAAGACCGAAGACCTGCCCGCCGTCGCGCGCGAGGCCGACATCCTGGTGGCGGCGATTGGACGTCCGGCGATGGTCACGCGTGATTTCATCCGTCCCGGCGCGACCGTGCTGGATGTCGGCATCAACCGCCTCACCGAGGCCGCCGAGGTCGAAAGAATCTGCGCGGGCCTGCCGAAGAAGCTCGCCCAGTTTCGGGAGAAGGGTTCGGTGCTGGTTGGCGACGTGCATCCCAAAGATGTCGCCGAGGTGGCCGGCGCCTACACGCCGGTGCCTGGAGGGGTCGGCCCGCTGACGATTGCGATGTTGATGGTGAACACCGTCGACGCGGCCCGGCGGCGGCGGGCGTAGGCGAGGACAGCGTTGACCCCCGACCCGCCCCGGACGAGTCAGCCCCTGCAGCAGTCCCTGTAAAATGAGAAGTTGATGCTCAAAATCGGACTCACCGGGGGCCTAGCGAGCGGCAAGAGCCACGTCGCCCAGCTACTGGAAGATCTCGGATGCCACGTGATCCATGCCGATCGGCTCGGACACGAAGCGCTGCGGTCGGGCAGCGAGTGCTACAACCAGGTCGTTGCCGAATTCGGCCGCGAGATTGTCAAAGACGATGGGGAGATTGACCACAAAGCTTTAGGAGCGCTGGCCTTTCCCAACCCGGAGCGGTTGAAGGTGCTGAACTCATTCGTTCACCCTTATGTCTTCCGGCGTCAGGAGGAGTTCTTCGAGCAGACGGCGCGGAACGACCCGCAGGGCATCGCGGTTGTCGAAGCCGCCATCATGATCGAGAGTGGCAGTTACAAGAATTACGATCGGCTGATCTTGACCGTCTGTCCCCCGGAGATGCAGATAGCGCGTTTCCGGGAGCGCAGCGGGGCCACCGAGCAGGAAGCCCGCGCGCGGCTCGAGCGCCAGATGCCGCTAGAGAAGAAACAGCGCTACGCCAACTACGTCATCGACACCGCGGGCACATACGAAGAAACGGCCCAGCAGGTACGAGACGCCTACGAGAAGTTTAAGGCAGCGGCGTGAGGAATCGAACCACCTGGCGACCTTTCTGGCTGGCGGCGTTGCTGACAGCGGCCTTCGTCGCGTGGACCACGTCGCCCCGCTGGAACCGGCCCGCCGGCGCGCCGTTGCCGCCGTCCGATCCCTTCTGGACCGAGGCGCAATCGGCCGGCCTGACCCCGGACGAGCAGTCGAACATCGAGATCTACAACCGCGCTTCGGCCGCCACCGTCAACATCACCAGTACCGTTCTCAGCCGCGACTGGTTCTTTGACGTCTATCCGCGGAAGGAATCCGGGTCGGGATTCATCATCGACGCGGAAGGGCGCATCCTCACCAACCACCATGTGATCGGCGGCAACGCGCCGCAAATCGAAGTCACGTTGCTCGACGACGAGAGGCGCTACCCGGCGAACGTGCTCGCGTTCGATGAGGCCAACGACTTGGCTCTCATCCAGATCAAGTCCGAAAGGGACCTCCCGCACCTGACGCTGGGCGATTCCGAGCATTTGAAGGTCGGCCAGAAGGTACTCGCGATCGGCAATCCGTTTGGACTCGACGGGACCCTGACCACCGGCGTGATCAGCTCGTTGGGCCGCACCATTCGCGACAACGAAAGCCTGCTCGAAGACATGATTCAAACCGACGCCGCCATCAATCCCGGCAACAGCGGCGGACCACTGCTCGACAGCAGCGGCAATGTGATCGGCGTCAACACGGCGATCTTCGGACCCGGCTCGAACATCGGCATCGGCTTTGCCATGCCGGTCAGCCGAGCGAAGCCTCTGTTGCGCTACGTTCTCTCCGACGGCACTGCGCACCGCCCCGAGCATCCGGGAATCGAGACGGCCTTCATTCCCACTCGCCTGGCGCGGGCGTTGGAGCTGCCGGCGAGTGGCCTGCTGATCCTCAGCGTCCACGGCGGCACGGCTTCGGCGGAGGCGAACTTGCAGGGAGCGCGACGGGAGATCGCAGTGGGGAACTACCGCATCCCTTGGGGCGGAGATTTCATCATCGAAGTCGATGGCCGCAAGGTCACCCACAAGCGCGTATTGAGCCAGGCGATGTCACTCAAGCAAGGCGGCGACACGCTGCAATTGAAGATTATTCGAGACGGTCGTGAACTGGACGTGACGGTCAAGCTCCACTCGGCGTCCCGGAACCTGCGTTTGTAGGTGCGGTGCCCGCCTTGTGGCGCGGGCCTCCTGGCCGGCAGCGTCGACCTCCGGGTCCGACGTTTCTGCTCAGTCCCCTGCCCGCCAGAGGCGCGCGCCACGCCCGATTCGGCGATCCTCCTCAGCGCCGGAACGCCTGCACGCTATTGCTAACCGCAGCCCGAACCTCTTCAGGCGATCCGTCCCGCGCCGCGCTTACGGAACACCACCTTCAACTCCGAGCGCCACTCGGCGCTCACTCCCACCCTTTCGATTTCAACCTCGGGCGACAGGTAATGGAGAATCATCTCCGTCGTGGGATGGAAGTCAAATGCCGGCGAAACCAAGACCAACCGCGGCGGCTGTGACGATACTTCGGTCCCGGGGAAGTACCCGCGCCGGCTGAACTCCTCGCGGTCGAGGTGCCACTTCACCCGCATCCAATAGTCGAGCCCCTGCAGCGGGAGATGGATGTCCTCGGCAGCTTTGAGTTCGAGCACCGCCAGCCTGCCCTCGCGGGTGCATGCCAGCAGGTCGATGATCCCGCGGTCCGGTCCGGCGACTGCCGGAACCTGAGTGTAGACAGGCTCGGGCAGCAGGGTGCTGTCGAGTATGCGCAAGTCGCTGCGTACTTGTGATTCGAGCCAGCTCTCGGGATAACGCCGGTAGAGCGGGTTGGCGGTGTCGGCGGCGTCGGGCGAGCGTAGCCGGGCCAACTCACGCGCCAATGTCATCACGCGGTCGAAGCTCTCCGGTCCGACGGGCGACTGCCTCTCGAGCCCGGAGGTCATCACGCCACAGCCCGCGGTCGCGAACTGAATACCCCGCACGCGTAGGGACAACAAGCCATCGGCGCGCGGCAACCCTTCGACCCCGGGCAGAGCCGTAAGCTGTTGCACCCAGGCCGCCACCGGCTCCTCGGGCACCGACGCCGGCAGACACGGACTCAGCTCGGTCGCGAGATTGCCGTAGTCGCGCTCGTCGATCCGGCGAACACGCCCCGCCGCGTCGAAGTCGTACAGCTCGAAGTGGAACGCCGCCCGGTTGAGAAAGGCGAGCCGGTTGGCCGTGACCTGGGTCCGTGAACGCGGCAGGAACACCTTTAGACCGCGCAAGACACGCCTCTGCTCCTGCCTGCGCAGATAGTCGAACCAGATCAAGCCGAAGGTCAGAATCTGGTCGCACCTGGCGCTGTCGAGGTCGGCCGAACCGCCGATCACCGCCCAGGCCTCATGTCCCAAGCCGAGCGCCGCCCGTGCGTAGACGGGCGAGAGCGAGTTCTCGAGATCCGGGGCAGTAGTCAGGTGGCTGATCGTCCAGTCCGGGTACTGGCGCTCCAACACCCGCCGCAGCGATTCCCGGAACTGCACGTGCGCGGCCTCGCGGTCGAGCCGGTCGCCGTGTCGCGCGCGGTCGATGAGGGCAAGCTTCACCTCGCCGCGTCCGAAGGTCTTGGCGAGCAGATCGAGCCGAGCTTTCTGCTCGCGCTCAATGCCAACGATGCGCCGAACGATGTTGCCGCTATCGCCCCAGGCCTGAAGCACGCAGCCCTTCGCGTGGGGTTCGACGGCGTAGTGTCCTTCGCTGAGCGCGATGGGCTTCTCGCCGGTCTCGACGACGAACGGCTCGCGGCATCGGGAGACGAACTCGCGGACGCGCTCTCGCAGCTCTTGCGAGGAAAACGTTCGCGTTCTTTGTGCCTGCGTCGCCATGGTCACGGTGGTGCGGATCTTTGTCGAAAGGGACGGCTTCGGAGACAGCGTCCGCCCTGCGATCAGCCGGACGCAGAGTGGACGGCAACGGAACCCTTCGATTCGATCAGAAAGCCGGTGAGGCTAACCGGCAGGGGCCGTCTTGCAAGCGCAAAAAGGCCGGCGGAGGAAAAGACAACGGCCTACGACAGGTTCGTGACCGGTCCCAGGCCTTGCGACCATCATTCTACTGCAACCCGAGGTTTGGCTACTGGTACTGGTAGTGTCCCAACGGATTAGGACACTACCTGGCTTCGGCGGGCCGGGATGCTTGTATACTGATGCCGCAGGCAGGAGTTAGTCATGACGAAGACACCTGAAAGACGGCGTGAGGGGCGGGGATCTGCGCTGCTGGTTGCGACGGGGCTGGGTGGCGTGCTGCTGGTCGGGGCTGCGGTGGTGTGGCTGCTGGATGGGCCGGGCGGGTCGGCGTTCCCGGGCATCACGGTGCCTGCGGGGTTTGAGATTGAGTTGGCCGCGGGGCCGCCGTTGACTGAGCGTCCGATCGTCGTCGATATGGACGAGGAGGGGCGGCTGTATGTGGCCGAGTCGTCGGGCTCGAACGACCACGTCAAGAAGCAGCTCAAGGAACGGCCGCACAGCATCCTGCGGCTCGAAGACGCCAACGGCGACGGGCGCTACGACCGGCGTACCGTGTTCGCCGATAAGATGATGTTCCCCGAAGGGGTGCTGTGGTACGACGGCTCGCTTTACGTGGCCGCGCCTCCCCACATCTGGAAGCTCACCGATACCGACAACGACGGAGTCGCCGACCGCCGCGAAGAGTGGTTCGACGGCAAGACGCTCACGAACTGCGCCAACGACCTGCACGGGCCATACCTCGGTCCCGATGGGTGGATCTATTGGGCCAAAGGCGCGTTCGCGGAGCAGACCTACGAGCGTCCGGGGCGAAAGCCGTTGGTGACGAAGGCGTCGCACATCTTTCGGCGGCGTCCCGAGGGCGGGCTGATCGAGTCGGTGATGGCGGGCGGCATGGACAACCCGGTCGAGGTCGCGTTCACGCCGGAAGGGGAGCGGTTTATTACGTCGACGTTTATCGAGCAGCCGGCCCTGGGGCGGCGCGACGGGCTGCTGCACGCGGTCTACGGCGGCGTCTACGGCAAAGTGCACGGCGTGACGGACTCGCACGCCCAGACGGGCGGGTTGCTGCCGGCGCTAGTGCAGTTGGGGCCGGCGGTACCGGTGGGGTTGGACTACTATTCGACGGATGCGTTGGGCGCGGGCTACCAGGGGAACCTGTTCGCGACGCTGTTCAACCTGAACAAGGTGATTCGCGTCGAGTTGACGCCGAAGGGGGCGACGTTCGAGCCGCAGGTGTCGGACTTTGTCACGTCGTCGCGGCTGGACTTCCATCCGACGGACGTGATGGAGGACGCCGACGGAAGTTTGCTGGTGGTGGATACGGGGGCGTGGTACGTGCTGTGCTGTCCGAGCTCGGTGCTCTCGCAGCCGGAAGTGCATGGGGCGATCTACCGCGTGAAGCGGCGAGGGGCGCCGGCGGTGCAGGACGCGCGCGGGTTGTCACTGGCTTGGCGAGGGGCGACGGCGACGGAGTTGGCGGGGCGGCTGGATGATTGGCGTCCCGTGGTGCGTGAGCGGGCGATTCAGGAACTGGCGAAAAGGGCCGGGACCAAACAAGGTGGAGACGCGCTGGGTGTTCTGCAGGAAACCTTGCACGAGGGGCGGTCGGCGGCGGCGCGGCGCAATGCGGTGTGGGCGCTAACGCGGATCCCCGGTGCGGAGGCGCGCGAGGCGGTGCGGGTGGCGCTGGCGGACCCCGAAGAGTCGGTGCGGCACGCGGCGACGCATTCGGCGAGTGTGTGGCGGGATGCCGAGGCGAAGGCAGCGCTCGAAGGGCAGTTGGGTCACTCGTCGGCGCAGTTGCAACGCGCCGCCGCCGAGGCGTTGGGGCGGATTGGCGATGGCGGAACGGTGGCGTCGTTGCTCGACGCTGTGGAGCGGACAGAGGACCAGATCCTGACGCATTCGCTGATCTACGCGCTGATCGAGATCGCGGATCCGGCGACAACACGGCGGGGAATGGGATCGTCGTCGAGCCGGGTGCGGCGGGCGGCGATGCTGGCGCTTGATCAGATGGAGGGGCCGCAAGGCCAGATGGACACAGGCGGCGTGGGGCCGGAGACTGTGATCCCGCTGCTGTCGTCATCGGACCCGCTGTTGCGAGACACGGCGGGTTGGATCGTGGGGCGGCATGTTGAATGGGGCGGGTCTTTGGCCGGGTACTTCCGAGGGCGACTGGCCGCTGCTAAACATGGTTCTACCCAACACGACAAAGGGGCGGGCCTGGAGCGCGAGTTGGCGCGGTATGCGGGCGATCCGGCGATTCAGAAGCTGCTGGCCGACACGGTGCGCGGCGATGGGCCGACGCCGGCGCGAATCACCGCGCTTGGTGCGATGTCGAAGGCGGCGTTGAAGGAAGCGCCGGCGAGCTGGATTGCGGCGTGGACGGCAACGATGTCCAACGCCGACGGTGACCTGCTGCGCGCGGCGGTGTCGACGGCGCGAGCGCTGCCAACGGGCGAAGAGCGCAACGCTGTGCTCGACAAGGCGCTGTTGCGCGTGGGACAGAAGGCCGACGTTGCGGCGGATGTGAGGGCGGGCGCTCTGGCGGCTTCGTCGGTAGCGCTGCCATCAGTCTCGGCGGAGATGTTTGGCTTCCTGGTCGCGCAGGTTGACTCGGCGAAGCCCGTGCCGGTTCGGTCGGCCGCCTCGCGGGCCCTGGCCGCGGCGCCGCTCGACGGCGGGCAACGGCTCGCGCTCACCGACAGCGTGCGGGAGGCCGGGCCGTTGGAGTTGCCGACGTTGCTCGGCGCGTTCGAGAAGGGCGGCGATGAAGCGCTGGGTGCGGCGTTGACGAAGGCGCTCGAGGATGCGCGCAGCCTCGCGAACCTGCGCGCCGATACGCTGGAGAGCGTGCTTGAAAAGTTTCCCGCGAGCGTCCAAGAGAAGGGCGAGGCGCTGCTGGCGTCGCTTGACGTCGATCGGGCCGAGCAGAGAGCGCATCTGGAAGAGTTGGCGTCGTCGCTCGGCGGGGGCGATCCGCGGCGGGGCAAGGAGGTCTTCAAGAGTTCGAAGGCGGCTTGCGCGGAGTGCCACCGCATGGGATATCTGGGCGGGCGCATCGGGCCGGATTTGACGAGGGTCGGCAAGATTCGCAGCGAGCGGGACTTGCTGGAATCGCTGGTGTATCCGAGCGCGAGCTTTGTTCGCAGTTACGAGCCGGTCGTGGTGGTCACGGCGCGGGAGACGTACAACGGTGTGCCGCTCGAGGAGACGGAGGAGTCGATCCTGCTGGCCACCGGCGCCGACGAACAGGTTCGGGTCGCGCGTGACGCGATTGAGGAACTGCGGCCGGGTACGATGTCGATCATGCCGTCGGGTCTGGAGGAAGAGTTGACCCGGCAGGAGCTGGCCGATTTGATCGCATTCATGAAGAAAGAAAGGATCTCGGCCGGGGCAAGGCCGACCGGGGATTGAGGGGCCGCTGTGAACTCCGAGCGCTGTCTCGGTTCTAGGGCTTTCGCGGGGCGTGGCGGTTCGTGCCGGACCGCTCCCTTACGGTCACGGCTCGGTTTCCGGGCTCGTGGTGGCGAGAGGAGTCAAGGCCGCGGATCGAGATCCGTGCTACGCGCTATGTTGATGGCCCGAATGCTGGAAGAGGAGGTCGCTTCCGTTGTTGCATCTCAACGCGGGCTGACGCCCCCGGCTCCGAGTTGGGGGTCGGGTGGATTGAGTCGGACCCGCAGCAACTTTCCGGGCGCGGCGGGGTTCGGTTAAGCAGAGTACCCTCCCATGTTGAGACGAGTGCAAAGCCCTGGAGTGCCTCCTATGACGACGAGCCTCGGTTCGAGAGTATTCATCTCGGTCGTGTCGGCGGCGCTCGTAGGGGTATGGCTAGTCGCGGCGGCGTGGGCCGCGCCGGTGCCGATCAAGCACGATGCCATCCAGCGGTCCGCGCTTACCGAGGATCAGAAGCTGGTGCATCTGCTGAACCGCATCACGTTCGGGGCGCGGCCGGGCGACATCGAGGCGGTGCGGGCCGTCGGCGTGGCGCGGTTCATCGAGCAGCAGCTCGATCCGGCGAGCATCGACGACGCGGATCTTGACGCGCGCCTGCGCCGGCTCGAAACGATCCACCTGTCGACCGAGGAGTTGGCTGCGCTGTTTCCGCATCCGGCGCTGCGCAAGCGGCTGGTGGAGAAGGGACTGATCGGTCGGCGTGACTTCCGGGGTCCACGTCAACCGCGAGATCGGCAACGGCGAGACGAACAGCCGCGGGAGGGGCAACCGCCCGGGGAGCGAATGATCGGCGAACGGAGGATGGCCGACTCGTTCTTCGAGGCCCCAGCAATGGAGGCCGCCGAGGACAAGGCCGGGCCGCGCGGACAAGGTGAGAGAAGGCGCCGTGGGATGGCGAACCTCATCTTCCGTCCGATCACCAGACTGCCGGAGCCGATTTACATGGAGGCCGAGCGCGGCCGCAATGGAGCTCGGACGATCAAGGGCGTCAACCCGCCCCAGTTGATCGTCGCCCAGATGCAGGCCGCCAAGCTCACGCGCGCGATTCACAGCGAACGCCAACTCGAAGAGATGATGGTCGACTTCTGGCTGAATCACTTCAACGTGTACGCGCGCAAGGGAGGGCCCATGCCGGCCCTGCTACCGGCCTATGAGCGGGACGTGATCCGCGCTCACGCGTTGGGCTCGTTCCGTGATCTGCTGGGTGCGACGGCCCACGCGCCGGCGATGCTTTTCTATCTCGACAACTTCCAGAGCATGTCACCCGACTCGTTCGTCGGCAAGCGGCGGGACCGGGGCCTCAACGAAAACTATGCCCGCGAGCTGATGGAGCTGCACACACTCGGCGTCGACGGCGGCTACACGCAGCAGGACGTGATTGAGGTCGCCAAGGTCTTCACGGGCTGGACGTTCCTCGGAGACCGCAGCCGCGCGATGGCGCAGATGGGCCGCCGGCGGTTCCGGCAAATGAGCCCGCCCGTGTTCGGGGATGCGGGCTTCGTGTTCCTCCCGCCCGCCCATGCGCCGGGCGAAAAGACGGTGCTTGGCCGCCGCATCCGCGAGGGGGGCATGGACGAAGGCGAACAGGTACTCGACATGCTGGCGGCGCATCCTTCGACGGCACGCTTCCTCGCGACCAAGCTGGTGCGCCGCTTTGTGGCCGACGAGCCACCTGCGGCGCTTGTCGACCAGGTCGCCCATACGTACAAGCGAACCGAGGGGGACATCCGCGCCATGTTGCGGACGATTTTCCAGTCACCGCAATTTTGGTCGGCGGAGTCGTTCCAGGCCAAGACGAAGAAGCCGCTTGAACTGTTCGCGGGCGCGGTCCGCGCGCTGGATGGCGACTTCACGCCCACGCCCATGGCGATCCTCGCGATGGAGCGCATGGGCGAGCCGCTCTACCTATGCCAGCCGCCGACGGGCTATCCCGACGTGGGCGAGGAGTGGCTCAACACAGGGACGTTGCTGTATCGCTGGAAGTTCGCCTTGGGCGTGGCGACCGGCGAGATGCCCGGCGTGAAGACCGAGATTCCCGACGAGGTGGCGGGCGAGGATGTCTCGGACGTCCTGAGGCAGCTCGCCGACCGGCTTGTCCGCGCACAGCTCTCAGAGAAGACGCAAGCGAACATCGAGAAGGCGGTTACCGAGCAACTGGCATTGCGCCCCGATCCCCAGGCGCCGCTGGGCGACCGCGAGGTCCGCTACCTTGCGGGGCTGCTGCTGGGCTCGCCGGAGTTCCAACGACGGTAGAGGTCGCGGTTGGCGTTGTGGGCGGCAGGCCTTGACATGGCACGCCCCGTAGTTTTCGATCGACCTTTCAGGGGACGACCCCTCGGCGGCTTTCAGGGAGACCTTTCGGGGGGCAGTCTCGATTACACCGACCAATCGAGTCCGGAATCACTATAGATCATCTCGTGGTTTCGATCGGTTAGGCCCGACCGCCGGGCGGCTCCGCTCTTGGACGCGCAAGGTACCGGCAGCCTAACCGCCCAGACCAAACTGGCTACGAACGTTACGGCGGCGAAGCCAGAAGCATCGAATGAGCTGGCGACGTTTCTACGAGCCGGAGCACTGTTACTTGCCGAAGCCTCGTACTTGCCATCCGTTTCCGAACGTGCGGTTTGCGGCCACACATCCGGGGTAGGAGCCGCATCAGTTGAAGCTCACGTACGGATCTGTGCGGGGGCGCTGGGCGACCGACGTCCCTACCTCGACCCAGGGCACGCATCTACTACGGGCTGTTAGGGCTTGGCCCGTGCGCAGCGAAGCCAGTCCCGCGCTCAACGTCCGAGGCTCTCGCCCTGCGCACACGGCGCGGCAAGAACCAGCAGCACCAGGGTCTACCACACGCCGGTTCGGAACGGTACGGAGAAGAGCCAGGCGGTCCACATCCGGGCCATTCAGCTACAACCCAACCTGAAGCCCTGCATGTCGCGAGGCTCGCCGCCGGGGGGCAAGGGTTGATCCGGGCCTATCGGAGAAAGATGTAACAGGAACAGGCCCCGGGGCGGTCTAAATAAATAAGAGGCGGCTGATGGTTGATGGCCGATGAGTCTGAGCGAGCTTCCAAACACGGAGGAAATGATGGCCAAGAACAAGGTTTTCACAACGATGGCATGGTTGCTGGCGGGCGTTGCCGCCGGAGCCGCCGTGTCGCTTCTGTACGCCCCGCAATCGGGCGCCAAAACGCGCCAGATGATTCGGGCGAAGGGCAAAGACGGCTACGAGCATGTCAGCAAGACGACCAAGAAGCTGGCCGAGCAGGGTCAGGACATGTATCACCGCGGCATCGAGTGGGCCGGGGATACCAAGAAGTCCGTCACCAGCCGGGTTAGAGCGATCGCCGCGTAGCCAGGCGTGCGGAAGGGTGCATTTCGATGCGCTCTATCGCGCAATGGTCCGCCCAGGGATGTAGCACGGAGGGCCCACGCCCTTCCTGTACCAGGCCCCGCAGGCGGGCACGCCATGGCGGGCCGTACTTTTCGCGAACAGCGCAGCTTCCGACTTCGCCGCCGGCTGCCTAGCCAGCGTGGAACCCCGAATCGCTGAGCCCGGTCCTCAGTTGGCCTGCTCCGACGCAATGGCCGGCTCGGATTTATCCTTCCTTGACTTCCCTCTCTCCACATCTACCATAGCCGTAGCGGCCCCTGCCGCCGCATCCACCAACACGGCGGCCGCGGTTATAGTCAACGCCAGCCCGTTGGAGTTGTTGTCGCCCGGAGACATATCGCCGGCGGTCTCGACTATAATCCCGACGAAGTAGTTGCCGGGGGCCAGGCCCGCCGGCACCGGGTTGTTGCTCGATGTCACGCTCCCGTCGATGCCGTTGAGCGTGAAGCTTCGCCGATTGACGAAGGTGTCGTCGATCGTGATGTTTGCGTCGGTGGAGATGTAGATGTCGCGCGTGTAGCTACCGTTGGTTCCCGAGGTGTTCATCACCTCGTATTCGATTTGGATCGCGGCGCCCGCGGCCACCGTTGTCGGGTTGACCGAGGTCACTGCCACGGCAATGTCGAAGGGAGTGCGATTGGCGGTCACAGTGACGGGGAGAGCCGCGGAGGTATTATTCGCCGGATTGGTGTCGCCGTCAGATTCGACGATAAGGCCGATGAAATAGCCACCTGGATCAGTGAAGCGTGGGATGAAGTTGATGACCGAGGTCACCTCGGCGAAGCCCGACAGGAGGTTAACGGGCCGCGTGTTGATCAAGACGTCGTCCGCTGTAATAGTCGCATCCGTGGACAAGTAGAAGGAACGGTCGAACGTGCCGCTCAGCTCGTTTTGTCCCGTGAGCGTGTAGGTGATGGAGACGGGATCGCCGGTGCCGACGATGGCCGGGTCGACGTTGTCGATCTGGACGGCCAAGTCGAATGGCGGGCGCTGTGCCACCAGGTCGAACGGCACGGCGTTGGACGTGTTGTTGGCGAGGTTGGGGTCACCCGGATGGGAGAGGACGATGCCGACGAAATATTTCCCCAGCGGCAGGTCCGGGGGCAGGGGATTGAATCGTGAATCGAACACCTGGCCCTCTCCGTTGAGGGTCACGGGACGCGTGTTCATTAAGGTGTCGGTGTCCGGGGAAATGTTGCCGTCGGTCGACAGGTAGAAACTCCGCTCGACATCACCCATGAATCCGTCGGGATTCATGACTTGGTACTGAACGCTGATGCGGTCTTTGGAAACGGCCATGGCGGGGAAAACCGCGTCGGCCCGCACGCCCAGGTCCGCGCCGGCGGGTGGTGGCACAGTCAAGTCGACAGGAAGGTCGACCGGCGGGCTGGCGCTGCCGCCGAAATCCATGACCAGCGGCAGCGTCGTTACGCCGTTGCCCTTCTGACTGAGCGCGGCCGACAGCGGTTCCGACAGCACAATGTTCCCTTGCCCCAGCGCCACGAAGCCGGGTGCCAAACCGGTGAAACTCACGAATTGGGGTACGCCTCCCAGCGTCACCGTCGGCAGCAACTGCGCGATCGAAAGCGGCGCAGCCACCGCCGCCTCGCGGCGTCTGAGTGGTTTGGATCACCTCCTTACGGTCAATCACGATGTCGAATGGCTCGAGCGGATAGTCGATCGTATTGCTCTCCGCCAACTGTGCCTCGTTGAGCATGAAGCCCTTGAGAACGAGACTGCCCGCCTCGTGCGGAATTTCAAACGTCGGCACCGTCAGCGTCCGATCGCCCTCGCCGCGGGTGACCTCCTCGAGCGGAGAGCTGTCGACAAAGCCCCCGTCCTGATCAAGAATGACCAGGCCGGTCTGCGCTTCCTCCTCCGACACCAACTGGTAGTGGAGCTTCGCTGTGATGGCCGGCCCGATGTCACGCTCCAACCCATCGGCCGGCGCTTCGGGCATGTTCTCCGACAGAGTCAACATGTCATCGCCGCCGACGTTGTAGATGAACTGGTTGCTCT
Source organism: Bryobacterales bacterium (assembly GCA_965261065.1). Taxonomy (GTDB): domain Bacteria; phylum Acidobacteriota; class Terriglobia; order Bryobacterales; family UBA6623; genus JAKZVK01. The sequence goes on from OZ253444.1 coordinate 5,179,643, forward strand.
CGCTGAGAACGTCTTGCACCACGGGGTCGATCAGAACGGCCTTGACGACCACACTCGTTACCTCCGGTGGAATGGTCAGGTTGGGGATCGTGAATGTCTGCGAGCCGGGGGCGTCACGAGTCACATCCTCCTTGAAGTCGGACGAACCGAGGAGGATGCCGTCCTGATCAAAGGCCCGCAGGGCCAAGCGAGCCTGCGGGCGCAATACAAGGAACCACTCGACGTCGGCACTGATGGTTACCGGGATGCCCGGCGGCAGCGGCCCCGGGGGAGCCGGCGTCGGTGGCTTGGGGATGACGACTCTGTCAGCGCCAGGGTCGGCCAAATTGACGGGGTGGGAAGCACGGACGAGCCGCAGCCGGAATGGATCGAACGGGTTGTCGGTGTCCTCAGGGTCAACAATGCGCCCATAGAGCGTCACCCCGGTTGCCAATACCGGAAGATCAACGGGAGGTACCGGCAAGTCGATGGTCGTGGGAACACCGGTGCGACCAATCTCGAATAACATGCTCCACAAGATGGAGTCCGGCGGTTGGAATCCCGCCTTCGTGCTTCTCGATCCACAGCGCGAGATTGGCGTGCTCGTACGTCCTGAGGTCGTGCGTCAATGTGCCGGTGAAGGTCTGCGTCGTTCCTCTTTCGACGAACCCGAACCGAGGGGGGTCGGTCACGTTCAGCGTGAGGGCGTCTTCAACCTCCTCGCCGATCCGATACACCACGATGAACGTGACGAAGATCCTGAGCCGCGTTGTCTCGTAGTGGAGCCGAAAGCGCAAGGGCTGTGTGACTTTGAACTCTTCGCCAGGAGAAAGAAAGTCGCGCACGTTACTGCTTTCGCATTCGACGCTTTCTTGCAACGGGACGGTTTGCGACGGGCCGGGGAGTGGGGGTTCGATGGTCTCTTCGCAACCTGCGAAATCGGCTTCAAAGCTGAAGGAGAGTTCTCGGGGTAGGGGACCGGCCGTCACACTACCCTGAGCCGCGAGGGTGGTTCGGATCGATTCGGGATCAATGAGGAAGCCTGTGCCTGAGATGTTAAACGGGGCCGTCGAGATCGTGCCCGCGCCGGTGTTGAGGTTGAACTGTAGGTTGCCGGTGACCTGCGGCAGCGTGACTTCCGGATCGCAGCCGCGGGTGGCCACGATGGCATCGAGCGAGATGTTGACCTGGGGTGTGGTGAACTCGCGGTCCGGAATGTCAAAGCCGTTGCTGTCTCTCTCTCGCGAGGAGTTGATGCACGAGAAGCTCCCGTCCGTCAGGACGAGGATGTGGTCGAAAGTGAGGAGTACACCCTCGTCCGCCCGGGTCTTGCCGGCTGAGAAGAGGTAGCAAAAGACAAGAAAGTGAACAGCCGCCACGCCGGAGAAGCGAATCCCGGTACCGCCCCAGGCTGGGTTTCGTTGGTGCATACTACGGCTGATTCGTTTGGTGATCCACCGACCATTCTACAGCGAGGTTCAGTTTGGCTGCTCCAGAGGGGGAGGTGGAAGACCTCGCTAGTTGTCCGTGCTCAGTAGAGCGAGGGAACGAGCCCGGGCTGATCTGCGACGCTACCAGTAACGTCCCATCCAGGTGGCCGGGTGGGGCTGATCGATCGGCGGCCGCCTGGTGATGGCGTCCTCGTTGATGTCGGAGCCGAGACCGGGGCCAGTGGGGACTTTCAAGTAACCGTCTGCGTACTCGATCGGCTCGGTGAGGATCTCGTTGTAGTGATCGAGATAAGGGTAGAAGAACTCCTGGATAGCCAGGTTCGGCACGCAGGCGTCAAGCTGCAGGCTCGCCAGCGTCGCGATCGGTCCGTTGGAGTTGTGGGGCTGGATGGCCACGTAGTACGACTCCGCCATCGCCGCGATCTTCTTCAACTCCAGAATCCCGCCGGCGTGGCAAACGTCGGGTTGGATGATCCGCGCCGCCTGTTTCTCAAGCAGCGGCCGGAAGTCCCAGCGCGTGTAGAGGCGCTCGCCGGTCGCGACGGGGATGTTGATGGCGCGCTGCACCTCGGCCATCGCGTCCACGTTGCCGGGGGGGATCGGCTCCTCGTAAAAGAAGGGGTCGAACGGCTCGAGTTTCTTCGCCATGCGGATTGCGCTCCACATGTTGAAGCGTCCGTGGCATTCGATCAGCAGGTCGACGTCCGGCCCGACCGCTTCGCGTACGGCCTTGACTGAGGCGATGGCGTACTTCTCATCCGATTTCGGAATCATCTGGCCGCCTTCGCGGAAGGGGTCCCATTTGAGAGCGGTGAATCCGGCGGCCACCGTCTGCTCGGCCTTGCGGGCGATCGACTCCGGAGTGTCGGCGTCGCTGGTCTCGGTGAGCACGCCCTCGAACGCCCAGGCGTTGGCGTAGGCGCGGACCTTGTCGCGGAGCTTGCCACCGAGCATCTCGTAGACGGGAACGCCCAGCGCTTTGCCCTTGATGTCCCACAGCGCCTGCTCGACCCCGCTCAGCGCCGTCAATACCACGAGTTGGCCTTCCCAGAACGTCTGCTTGTAGAGCGAGTTCCAGATGGCCTCGATCTCGAACGGGTCGCGGCCGACGAGGAAGTCGCGGAACGTTTCGAGCGTCTTGACGACCGGCTTGCCATGCCGCTCGATGCTGGATTCGCCGACGCCGGTGATGCCGCTGTCGGTGTAAAGCTTGACGAAAATCCAGTTGGCGTGCCCGCCTTGGGTCTGGAGAACCTTCAGGTCTGTGATTTTCAAATCGTTCCTCTCGCTTGACGGCGTGCCAGGCCGATGCGACACACCGCAGTCAGATCGTAAACGGTCGGCGAGGTCCAAAGAGTCGCCAGGGCCCGAGGCCTACGACGGTTGGTCGCGGGACGGGCCACTGATCAAGTGTAGAAGATTGACCTTACTCGCCCGGTGGGTCCAAGGTTCCACGTGGCCGACCTCGAAGCCGCTTCTGATCTTCTTCAGCTAGAGGTTTGGAGGGGGCCGGCAACGGCCCCCTTTTTTCTTTCACGGCACGTTGTGGGGGCGTCTCGCGGCCTGAGGACGGCGATCTGCGTGTGGACGCGGCGCGCTGCGAGGTTGTCGGCGACGTCGAGGCGGTACTTGTCACGGACGAGATCATCGATGACGCTAGTGAGCGAGATCAGCAGCCAAGCCAGGCCGCCGATCAAGCCGAGGCCGAGGGCATGCCGAAGCGGCGCGGCTATTTCGGCCAGGAAGTGCAGCAGCGGCATGGCCAGAAACGCGGCCAGCAGCGGGAAGATCCACTGTAGCGGCCGGTGTCCGTGGTGGACGAGTGAGTTGTAGATGATGTTGTCGGTGCGGTCGGCGATGCGGTGAGCGATGGAATGAAGCACCACGTCGACGATCAGGCCCATCACGCCAGCCACGACGAGCCCGCCGAGAGACCACCCGAACTGCCGCCCAGTCAAGCTGAAGAACATCCATTGTCGGTTCTCCTTCCTCTTAAGAAGGTAGCGCTAAGTAGTGCCGGGACATTGGGATGCCAGTGGGCCTGATCCCACGAAGGAGCCTCCGTCGACACGTCGCGCAGGTCCCCAGACCTGCCGCGTCGGTACTCTTACCGGCACCCGCTCTTGCCGGTACCCTGTGCAGCTTCGCGGGCAAGGCCAAGCCCAAGCCCAAGCCCAAGCCCAAGCCCAAGCCCAAGCCCAAGCCCAAGCCCAAGCCCAAGAGGATTGCGGTTAGGGCTGTCCCCAAACTGCCGATCGGAAACGACCGTGATCTGGAATGGACCCGAAAAGAGAGACCAGGAAAGAAGGGACAATGAACCAGGGAACGGGAAGGAGGTTCAATTGTCTCGAAGACGATTCACGAAGGAGTTCAAGCTGGCGGCCGTCCGGCGGCTCGAAGCCGGCGAGTCGGGCTCGGCTCTAGCACGCGAGCTCGAGGTGAAGCGCGAAAAGCTCTACGACTGGCTGGCACAAGTCGAGCGCTACGGCGTCGAGGGAGCTTTTCCCGGCGCTGGACGGCGTCCGGGCGGCAGCGCCCGCGTCGAGCCCGGCCGCGAAGCCCAGGCCCGTCTCGCGGAGCTGGAACGCAAAGTCGGCCGCCAGGCCATGGAGATTGATTTTTTGTCCGCAGCCTTGCGGCGTGTCGAGGATCTGCGCCGGCCGAGCATCGTCAGTGGAACCGGCGCGTCGCTAACGAAGTACGAACCGCAAGACGGCAAGGCAACATGAGCGCACGCGATTTGTGCCGCTTGAGCGGGCTGGCGCGAGCCAGCCTCTACCGCCAGGGCAAACCCGACCGCGAGCCGGTCGGGGAACTGCGGCAGGCCATTGTCCAGGCCGCCTTGGACCATCCGGCCTACGGCACCCGGCGGACGACCCCACAGGTGCGCCGTCAAAAGCTACTGGTCAATCGCAAGCGCGTGCAGCGGGTGATGCGCGAAGAGAATCTCTTGCGGCGACGTCGCCGCACCGTTCCGCAAACGACCGATTCGAAGCACTCGTTGCGGTGTTACGAGAACCTGACGCGCGAGGTCCAACCCACGGGCCCCAACAAGCTGTGGAGCTCGGATCTCAGCTACGTGCGATTGGGAAACCACTTCGTCTATGTGGCGGTGGTGTTGGACGTGTATTCGCGGCGCGTGGTGGGGTGGGCCGTGGGTCCGAACCTGAAAACCGAATTGCCGCTGGCGGCGCTGCACCAAGCGTTGAGCAGCCGGCGTCCGGCGCCGGGTTGGATTCATCATTCCGATCAAGGTTCGCAGTACGCTGCGGAAGCTTATGTGGCCACACTGCGGCAAGCGGGCGCGAGGATATCGATGAGCCGCAAAGGCTGCCCGCAGGACAACGCGTACGTGGAAAGCTTTTTCAAGACTTTGAAAAGCGAGGAAGTCAACTGCAACGAGTATGAAAGTTTGGCCCAGGCGCAGGCCGCGATCGGGGCTTATATTGAGCAGGAATACAATCGCACACGATTGCATTCGTCGCTGGGCTACCGGCCGCCGCAAGAGTATGAGCGGCTGTGGGAAGAGGCGGCTGACGCCGCCTGAGTTTTCGTAAGGCATGAGCAGATCTATCGATCCGATGGCGCAGCACAAGGCGGGATGCGGCCTGAGTAGGCGCACACCCCGCCCTCATCGTTTCGATGAGTCTGCGGCCGGGTATTCCTTGGCGGGTTGCTCTCCAGCAGAGCCCGCCTCCGCTTCCCCGGCTAACTTGATCATGCCCCCATTGGGCTGGATTCGCTATGCTTTTTCAGTCAACTGCAACCCGTCCCTAATTTCTTGGCCTCGCCGTAGGGGTCCAGTCCAAGGAGCCCTGACGCCACCCGACGCACACTCGCGGGTCCTTCATGTGGCGCAAGCCTCCAGGCTTGCCGAGTCTCGATTCTTCGGGACTCCGGATGGCAAGTGACCGAGCACTCGCTAGCGGACCTCGGCCGAGCTTCGCTCTATCTGATCGGGCAAGCCAACCCGCTCGTATCGAGAGTGTCCCCGCCGGCGGTTTCCCGCTGCCCCCGATGGCCCCTCAGTGTCGTAAGACTTGTAAAATCACAACCGTGTTGAAGCCCAATGATAATGTCCCCTTGAGCGCCCAATAGAAATGTCCCCTACTCTGAGGCTCCGAAGGAGGAGCCGAGAGTGGGAAGGACATGGATGAGTGCCAAGGAGTTGAGGCGCGGCGAAGTGCTGAGCCGAGTGAAACGAGGAGAACTGAAGTTGACCGAAGCCGCCGAACTGCTGGAGGTCAGCTACCGCCATGCGAAGCGTCTGAAGAAGCGTTACCGTGCGGGCGGGGCCAAGGCTTTGGTGCACGGTAACGTCGGCCGTGCTTCGAACCGAGCCGATCAGAAGCGACGCCAGCAGGTTCTCGAGTTGGTGCGCGAGAACTATGCGGGCGAGGGGCACGAGCGCTTCGGGCCGACGCTGGCGTCGGAACATCTGGCAGCCGACCACGGCCTGGAAGTGCCGCGCGAAACACTGCGGCGCTGGATGCTCGCCGCGGGTCTGTGGAGCCGCCGTCGCAAGCGCCAACCGCATCGCACCCGGCGCCAACGCAAAGCGCACTTCGGCGAGCTGATTCAACTCGACGGTTCGCACCACCACTGGCTGGAAGAACGCGGCCCGAAAGCCTGTCTGATGAACTTCGTCGATGACGCGACCGGTGTGGCGCTGTGCCGTTTCTCGGACCAGGAAACGACCTGGGCCGCGGCCGATCTGCTCGCAGCCTGGGTACGTCAACACGGCGTTCCCAAGGCGTTGTACTGCGACTGGAAAAACGTCTACCAGCGCCAGCCGACGTCGCGGGAAGCGCTGGCAGGCATCAAGCCCGAGACGCAGTTCGGGCGCATGTGTGCCAAGCTCGGCATTACGATCATGGCGGCTTCCTCGCCGCAAGCCAAGGGCCGAGTGGAGCGCCATCACGGCACGCACCAAGACCGCCTGATCAAGAAGATGCGGCTGCGCGGGATCGTCGAGTACGAGGCGGCGAACCGTTATCTCGACGAGGAGTACCTGGCCGAGCACAACGAGCGCTTCGCCTGTGAGCCGGCGGCGGCAGCGGACTTTCACCAGGCGCTCCCCCGCGGCACCGAGCTGCGAGGGGTGTTCTGTTGCGAGTACGAACGGGTGGTGAGCAACGACCGGGTGGTGCGTTTCGAGAATCGTTGTTTGCAGTTGAAGCCGAAACGCAACCAGGGCGTGGGGGCGGGGGCACGGGTGACGGTCCAACAGTGGCGCGATGAGAGCTTGCAGGTGAGGTTTGACGGGCACGAGATCGAGCACGACGTGATCGCCACGCCGACGCCACAGCTGCGGACGAAACCAGCACCACAGCAGCGTCCGGAGGGCGGGCGCAAGCCGGCGGCGGACCACCCCTGGCGGCGAGCTGTGTTACGGAAAAAACGGGCTGCGAATACATAAGAGGGCTGTGGAAATGCCGGGTCGGATGGAAAGCGTGGAAAATCTCTCGAGGCAGCAGTACCGGGTTCGAGGAGCGGTGGATGGTTTTCCACCCTTCCCACCGCCCCTTGGAAATCGCTACGCGATTCCCACAGTTCCACAGCCCCGACGACGACGATATCTCTCCTACGAACAAGAAACACAAGGGGACACTTCTATCGAGCTACCGAGGGGGACATTTCTATTGGGCGTTGACATGTAAAATCACAACCGTTGCCACCCCGCCCCGCAGTAACATAAGATGAAGGCCGGCAGGTAACCGGGCACGGTATCAGGAAGTCTAACAAGAAGGCTCGACCGGCAATATTAGCTGCTCGGGGGGGGGACTCAATGCAACAGTTCCGGAGCATCGCGAGGACGGGACTCATCGCTGGGGTGGCGCTCGCACTCGGCGGCAGTCTACTGCTATATGCGCAGAAATCCGGGCCGCTATCGCCCCGCGGGCCCCGGCCCGCGCCCGATGCTACGGTGGCGCGTCCTAAGCAGCCGGAGCAACTGCCGCCGATCGAGACTCGCAAGAAACAGGAGATCCCCGAGGAGTCGACTTTCTTCACAACGGAGACGAACCTCGTTAACGTGGACGTGGCGGTGGTTGACGAGCAGGGCCGCTTTATCCCCGGCATCCCTCAAGGCAACTTCCAGGTTCTCGAAGACAAGGTCCCCCAGAAGGTTGCCAGCTTCGGCCTGTCGCAGGCTCCGATGACGGTGTGCCTGCTGATCGAGTTCAACGCGCGCTTTCAGCAGTACTGGTCCGAGACGTGGTATCAAACGCTCACCGCCGCCTACGGCTTCACCGAGACGCTTCGTCCCGAAGACTGGGTGGCCGTGGTTGCCTACGACTTGCGGCCCGAGATCCTGTCTGACTTCACGAAGGATCGCCGCAAGACCTACCAGGCGCTCCAGCGTTTGCGTACCACCGGCTTCTCGGAGGCAAACCTCTATGACGCCCTGGTCGAGACCGCGGAACGCATGAGCACCATTGAAGGGCGCAAGGCCATCGTTCTCATCTCGACCGGCATGGATACCTTCAGCAAGCTCAACTACGGCCAGACGCGCCGCCGGATGCAAGACGCGGGCGTCACAGTCTACGCCGTCGGGATGATGCAGATGCTGCGCCAGCGCGCCGACGCCTATGGCGCGTTCGACGGCGCCTGGGGCGGCGTCGCCCGCATGGACTTCCTCCAAGCCGACAACCAGATGCGCACCTTCGCCAAAGAGACCGGCGGCATGGCCTTCTTCCCGCGCTTCTACGGCGAGTTCCCGACCATCTTCCAGAACATCCACTACACCATGCGCAATCAGTACACACTGGCCTACTCACCCACGAATCAGAAGAAAGACGGCAAGTGGCGTAAGATCAAGGTGCGCTTGATCGATCCCAAGAATCCCAAGAAGGACCTGCGCATCACGCGCGGCAGCAAGAGCAAGCGCGTCAAGTACCAGATCGTCGCCAAAGCCGGGTACCGCGCTCCCAACGAAGTCGAGTAGACAACTCCCCTGTTCAACCTGACACGAACGACGCGGCCCTCGCTGCGATTCTCTGCCTGCTCGTCGGCCCGAATGCGTTTCCGAACACATCTTTGCGTCCGAATGTTTCCAGTCGGGTCTCGACGGCCTGACGGTTCGGCCGATGAACAGTTTCGCCCAAATGTCAAGGCCGTGTATCCACTTGACTCAGGTGACCCCAACATCTTGTAGTTGGGCTCACAGCGTCTTAGCGTCCCAATCGGCGACGATCGAGCGGTACGGCGTCGGCTCCACCGCCATGGCCTGCTGCACAAGGCGGTAGAAGAGCTTGCCCCGACTGCGTGATCTGCGCCGATTGAAGCGGAACACGAACTCGTCGAGATAGTAGTCCAGATGCTCGTGGCTGACCACCCCTTGATGCGTGCCCAGCATCCAGCGCTTGAGTAGCGAGATCGCCAAGTGCACCCTCGGCAGTAGCTGCGAGGCCTGCTCGCGGCGGTTGTTAATCGAGATGATACGACGCTGGTAGTCCTTCTTCTTGAGCGGATCGTAGCCCGACCAGTTGTCGGTAACAACCACGCTGCCCGGCTCGACCGACTCCTCGACGAAGGGCATCAAACTGGCCGCCGAGGCGTTCTGAACGCGCTGCATGCGGATGCACCCCAGCCCGGTGCCTCTCTCTTCCGCGGCGACTGCAATCAACGCTTTACGCTCGGTCTGCCGGCCGATTACCCCTTCTTCTTCAGCGCCCCAGTAGGTCTCATCGACCTCGACGAGGCCCGTCAATCGCTCCCGCCCCGGGCGCACCATCGCTCGCCTCAGCTTGTGCATCCAAGGCCAGGCGGTTTGGTAACTGCCCAGTCCCAGAACGCGCTGTAGACCCAGGGCGCTGGCCCCATTCTTCTGCGTGGTGATGGTCCACATCGCCCGGAACCACAGCCGCAGCGGCTTGCGTGTGTCTTGAAAGATCGTGCCGGCGGTGACGGAGGTTTGCCGCCCGCAGCGAGCGCATTCGAACCACACTTTGCGCACCGGCCAAGCGCGCTCATGCCCACACCTTGGACAGCGGAAACCCTCTGGCCAGCGCAAGGCGAACAGATAGTCGCGGCAAGCCTCCTCGCTCGCAAAGTGAGACTCGAATTCGAGTTGGTCGCGCGGGTAATCCTCCACCAGGCCCTACACTACATCTTGGGGTCACCTGAGTAAAGTGGATACCCAGCATGTCAAGAACTAGATCTGTCGCGTTTGCAGTCACATCGGGCTGCGTTGACAGGCATGTTTCATCACTGTTATTCTCGCTCCGTTCAACCATCTTCATCCTTCTCGCGGACGCGGTACGCAATGCAGCAAGACTTCCCTCGAATCCTTCTCATCGACGTCAACAGGCACGGCCTCAAAGCTCGGCGCACGGTTTTGGAAGAACTGGGGTATCAGGTCGAAACCGCCTCCAGCGGCAAGCAGGGCCTCGAGAAGTTCGCCGAGAACGCCTTTGACCTCGTCGTCACCGACTACCGCATGTCCGATTTGAAGGGCCCGCAAGTCGTCCACCGGCTGCGCAAGAAGAACGACCGGGTTCCGATTGTGATCCTGTCGGGGTACACCGAGAAGCTCGGCTTGTCCACCGAGTCTACGGGCACGGATGCGGTGCTGGCCAAAGGGCCCGGAGAAGAGTCCGACCTCGTCCGAACGATCGGCAAGCTCCTCAATAAGAAGCCCGGCTCGCAACGCTCCGGCCGCGGCATCACCCGCCGCGGCAAGATCCAATAGCGGAGCAAGCGCGGCAATGGCGGACGTCACCATCACCTGGTTGGGACACTCCACCTTTACTGTCGAGTTGGCGGACGGGAAAGTGCTGCTGATCGACCCCTGGCTCGAAGGCAATCCCTCTCATCCCAAGGGCCACCAGCTCGAGCGCGTCGACGTCATGCTTGATGACCCATGGGCATGTGGACCACTTTGCCGACGTGATTTCAGTCGCGAAGAAGTTCAGCCCGACGGTCGTCGCGATCTATGAGATCTGCCAGTTTCTCGGGACCAAGGGCGTCAACAATCTCGCTCCGATGAACAAGGGCGGCAGCCAGTCCGTCGGCGGCGTCAAGGTCACCATGACGCACGCGCAGCACAGCAGCATGATCGAAGACGGCGGGCAATTAATCTACGCCGGGGAAGCGGCGGGTTACGTGGTGCGCTTGCCCGACGGACGCGCCTTCTACCACGCCGGCGACACGTGCAACTCATCCGCGAACTCCATCATCCCGAGTTGGCCATGCTGCCCATCGGCGACCTCTTCACGATGGACCCGCGCGAGGCAGCACTCGCCTGCCGCTACCTACAGCCCAAACAGGTCATCCCCATCCACTGGGGTACGTTTCCGGTGCTGACCGGCACGCCCGATCAGTTGAGCGACCTGCTTAAGAACCAGCCCGAAACCGAAGTCGTCGCGCTGGGGCCCGGCGAACCGTTCGCCTGGTAGCGCCCCGTGCTATCTCGACGCTTCCTCCCGCCCCGGGGGTAGAGCCTTTCGCATATCAGGAGGTGCCGGACGCCTGAACCGAAACTCGTCTACGCCCTCGGCGGTGATCGAGAAGCGCGCGCTGTCTTCGGCCTGAATCAGCCCTTTGGCCTTGAGGTACCACAGGCTGAAATCCAAGTGTTCCCGTGGGCAAGCCAGCAGTGATTCCAGCTCGCGCATGGGGACGCCGGCTCGAGCGGGTTGCTGCAGTCGATGCGTGTAGAGGAGCGACAGGATTCCGCTGCGGGTCCGCTGTTCCGCGTCGGCTGCCAAAACGGCGTTGGCCTCATCGAAGACACGCCACCGCAGCGCCCGGCTGGCGCGGTACTCAACGTCGTACACCGCCCGCTTTTCGGGATCGCTGAGGACGCGATAGGCTTGCAGCACCCCGCGGAACATCTCCTCATTCCCTGTGTCGGTATTGTCCGGGTGATAGCGCTGTGCCAGCAGGCGGTAGACTCTCTGGATCGTGTCGGTGTCGGCGTGCGGACTGACCTGCAGGATCCCGTAGTGATCGAGCATCGAGACGTCCGGGACCGTTTCGTGCTTCTCGTTTCCATTCCCGTTCGATGCCCCTTCAAAGGCCAGCCCGCTACGGTAGAGCTGCTCACCCGCGCAGCGCGTATGGACAACGCGCGCCAGCCTCTTCTCCTTCTTTGCGCTGTCCCCCGCCAGGAAACGGCAGGCCACGGTCACGAGCTTGTCCACCGCGAGCGGAGTTTCGGTCTCGACACCGACACCCCAATCGCTGAGATCCGCCAGCCGGCCCGAGACCTCTGCCTTGCCGTCAGACGACACGATGATCGTCACGGTGGTCCCGACGCCGGCCCCGACACCGCCCTGGCCTAGGTGCCGCCGCGTCTTGCCTCTACGCTTTCCCGATGACGCCATCAGAACACACGACCGCCAAAAGTCTTATCGGCACTTGCGCCCCAAGGTTCGAACCAAAGAAAAGTTGCGGGCGGGTCTCCAGACCCACATGCAGACCTGCCCGCTGCCCGCACGCCGCCGGCAGCGCACTCGCAACCTCGACGCTATCATGTCCCAGCCTCATGCAACTCACCTCAATCGACGCCGGCGTCGTGGCCGCCTACTTCCTGCTCAACCTCGCCATCGGCTTCTACTACAAACGCCAGGCCGGCCGCAGCATGGAGGAGTATTTCGTCTCCGGGCGCTCCGCCCCGTGGTGGCTCGCCGGCACCTCGATGGTCGCCACCACCTTCGCCGCCGACACGCCTCTCGCCGTGACCGGCATGGTGGCGCAAGGCGGTATCGCCGGCAACTGGCTGTGGTGGAACTTCATCTTCAGCGGGATGCTTACCGTGTTCTTCTATGCCCGTCTCTGGCGTCGCGCCGGCGTCACGACCGACGTCGAGTTTGCCGAGATCCGCTACGCCGGCAAGCCCGCGGCCTTCCTGCGCGGCTTCCGGGCCATCTACTTGGCGGTACCGATCAACTGCATCATCATGGGCTGGGTCACCCTGGCCATGGTCAAGGTGTTGATGCTGCTGCTCGGCGTCGAGAAGCTCGAAGCCATCCTACTCGTGCTGGGTCTCACCGCGCTCACCTGTGCCGTCTCGACCCTCGCCGGCATTCGTGGCGTCTTCGTCGCCGACCTCGTGCAGTTCGTGGTCATGATGAGCATGTCCGTCGGCTTCGCCCTCTTTGCCATCCAGGGCGTCGGCGGCATGGACGGCTTGAAAGCCGGCCTCCTCGCCGCCGATCCCACGGGTGCCAAGCTCCACTTCCTCCCCGACTTCAACTCCCCCTGGATGCCGATGCTCACCTTCTTCGTCTACATCGCCGTCAACTGGTGGGCAACATGGTATCCCGGCGCGGAGCCCGGCGGCGGCGGCTTCATCGCCCAGCGCATGCTCTCGACGAAAGACGAAGGTCATTCGCTTCTGGCCACCCTCTGGTTCAACGTGGCGCACTATGCCGTCCGCCCCTGGCCGTGGATTCTCGTCGGCCTCGTTTCGCTGGTAGCCTTCCCCGGCCTCGACGATCCCGAGACCGGGTACGTCTTGGCGATGACCGAGTTCCTGCCCCCCTACCTGCGCGGACTGATGTTGGCCGCCATCGCCGCGGCCTTCATGTCCACCATCAGCACCGAGTTGAACTGGGGCGCCAGCTACCTGATCAACGATGTCTACCGCCGCTTTCTACGCCCACAGGCCTCCGAGCCCCAGCTCGTGCGCACATCGAGAGTCGCGACCGTCGTCCTGGCGATCGCAGCGGCGGCCATCACCTTCTACATGGACTCGATCGCCGGAGCCTGGAAGCTGCTGTTGGCCACCGGAGCGGGCACGGCACTCGTCCTGATCCTGCGGTGGTTCTGGTGGCGCATCAACGCCTGGAGCGAAGTGTCGGCGATGTCTACCGCCGCCGTCGTCTCGCTGTATCTGCAACTGGGGCTCGGCTACGACACCGACGACCCAATCAGCTTCACCAAAGTGATCCTCGCGACGGTGATCGCGACGACCGTCGTGTGGGTCGCGGTCACGCTACTCACCGGACCCGAGCCGCGCGAAACGTTGCTGGCCTTCTACCGGCGCGCCCGGCCTCACCCGGCGCTGTGGGGCCCGATCGCCGCCGAGGCTTCGGACGTGCGGCCCTCCTCGACCCTGACGGGCGACTTCCTCAACTGGGGCGCGGGCTGCGGCCTGGTCTTCGGAGCCCTGTTCGGTGTCGGCAAGGTGATTCTCGGCGCCTGGTCGCCGGGAGTCCTTCTCCTTGTGACTGCCGCCGTCTGCGCCGCCTGGCTGAGCCACTCCCTCCAAACGCGCACTCCCGTCGACCAGAAAATGTAGGGGCACGGCATGCCGTGCCCGCCTGCCGGTATGTGGTACGAACGTCGGGATCACAACCACAGGTTTCAGCGATTGACTGTATCGGCGTCTGAGTGGGGCGATGGAATATACTGAGGTTTCCCAACCATTCGCTGTCGCGTGCGTCCGTTGTCTCACGACATCAATCGCGCTCCCTACTCTGTACGCAACATGGAAACTGTCGACCCCCAGCCCCGCCCCCCCTGGCAAACCACGCTTGGTTGGGTTGCCGCGGTGATCATGGCCTTCCTCTGGTTCAGCGCCGGGCTCTGGAAGCTCAGTGACGTCAGTGGCTGGCAGCTCAAGCTGAACCAGTTACTGGTGCCCGTGGAGTGGAGTTTGCCGAGTACGCTGGTGGTGGCGGTCGCCGAGGTATTCGCGGGCGTGCTGCTGTTGCGGCCGGCTTGGCGCAGGCTGGGCGGCTATCTTTCGGTCGTTTTGTTGCTGGCCTTCATGGCCTACATGGCGATCAACTACGAGACGCTTCAGGGTGAGGACTGCAGTTGCTTCCCGTGGCTCGAGCGCGCCGTCGGACCGGCCTTCTTCTGGTCCGACGCGGCCATGGTAGCCATCGCAGCGCTCGCTGCCTGGTTCGCACCGCCCATGAGCCGCTTTCGCGGGGCTGGCTACGCTCTGGTCGCCGTATGCTTGCTCGGCGGCACCGCGTTGGCCTACGACCGTCTGGCGCCGGCCGCCGAGGCCGATGTGCCCGCGTCCGTGCGAATCGGAGACGGAGAATTATCGCTGCACCAAGGCCGCGTTTTCGTCTTCTTTTTGAACCCGATGTGCCTGCACTGCCTCGATGCCGCGACCGCCATGGCGAAGCACGATTGGAACGCTGCGTTTGTCGGCGTGCCCACCGAAGATCTCGACCTTGCCGCTGGCTTCGTCGAAGACTCGGGCCTTCAAAACGTCAAGCTTTCCCCCGACATCGATCTTCTCCGGGAGAAATTTCCGTTCGGAGACCCGCCCTACGCTGTTGCGATCGAGAACGGGCGGGTCCGGGAGCGCTTGATGTTCTTTGAAGAGCCGGCGCTGGGCGAGAAGCTGCGCGAACTCGGCTTCGTGAACTAGCCGGCCGCCATCGGAGCGCGGCGCAACCTCCGCGCCGTGTCCACGCGAAGTTCATCCGTGCCGCTGCCCGACACCATTCCCGCCAAGATCAGCTCCGAGGCCGCGGGCTACATCAGCATGACGCCGGTGGCCCGGCAGGAGTTGCCACTGGCCGAACTGGTCGAGCGCGTTCTGGCCCTGACGGGGAAGGATGTCGCCCGTATCCGAGAGATTCTCAGACGCGGTTCGTTCGTGAGCGGCTCGGCACGCTACCGTTGGCCGGCGCTCGATGTCTCCGAGGACGACCTGGGCCCGCTGCTTGCGAAATTCCCCGACCCCGACCCCTCCCGCCCGTTCGATGCGGCCCGCTGCCGGCGGGTCGTGCTGCGCGGCGCGCGAGGAAGCGTCGAGGTGGACTATGATGCGGCGGCAGAGCGGCGTTTGCTGGGGCGGCTACTACGCAAGCGAAGCTACTGGGACGTGCTGATTCCGATGCTCGAAGCGCTGACTCCCGAGTACCGGCGTTACTCCTACGCCGACCGGGCGGATGTCTACGTCACGCGGCTGTCGCTCGAAACCGCCGAGCGCCTTCATCAGGATGCGAGCCTGCTGAAATTCTCGACCCTCATCGAGCAAGTGCGCCGTCTCGCGCCCGAAAACGCGGAACTGTTCGTGGAGAGGTGAATCATGCTCAAAGGCCTTCTGCTCAGCGCATTCTTCTTGACTGCCGCGCTTCCTCAAGCGTTCGCTCAGTTCGAGTTGCCGACCTATCGCGCCGCCCGTACCCTCGATGCGATCACCGTCGACGGCAAGCTCACTGAGTTCACCTGGGCGGCGCTGCCGAGGGTGGGCCGCTTTACCGACATCCGCCAGGCGGACCAATCGGCCGCCGCGCCGACCGAGGCCACCGTCGCCTGGGACGACCGCAACCTCTACGTCGCCTTCGTCTGCACCGATGAAAACCCCTGGGGCACGATGGACACGCGCGATAGCCGCTTGTGGGAACAGGAGGTCGTAGAGGTATTCCTCGATCCGGACGGCGACGGAAAGAACTACCCGGAATTGGAGGTCAGTCCCCACAACGTGGTCGTCGATCTGTTAATTCCCGCGGCGGGAGCCGGCTTAGGCACCGCCATCCATTGGGATATCGAGGGTCTCCGCACGGCGGTCGCCAAGCATGCCGCCGGCTGGACGGTGGAGATCGCCATCCCGTGGGCTTCGTTGCGTGAGGCCGGGACGAGCGTGAAACCAGCGATCGGCGACAAGTGGCGCGTCGACCTGTACCGCATTGAGCGGCCCGGCGGTGCGCCGGTCGGTCAAAGAGCGAGCGAATTGACGAAGCAGATCGCCGCAGCCTCTGGGGATCAAAAGAACCGTTTACAGACCGAACTCGACCAACTGACCGCCGGCCGGCAATGGCTGGCCTGGTCGCCGACTCGCGTCGAAAAGGGCTTCCATGATCCCGAGCGTTTCGGTGTCATCGAATTCTCGTTGAAGCCATAGGTACTCTCCGCCGGGCCGGAAGTGGTGACACGAACGTCTACGTTTTCGAACGAAGTCCATCGCTTTGATCGAGGCCACCAGGCCGAGGGGAGTACACGACTGGGCTTCAGAATTGTAGGGGCACGGCATGCCGTGCCCATGCCTCACCAGAGCCAGCCTGCCAACTAAGAGCACGACCGTTGGCGCACCCCGCCTGGCCGGCTGCCGTGCCCCCGTCCCAATCCGGTATTCTTTGAGCTGGGTATCCACTTGACTCAGGTGACCCCAAGATGTAGTGTAGGGCCTGGTGGAGGATTACCCGCGCGACCAACTCGAATTCGGGTCTCACTTTGCGAGCGAGGAGGCTTGCCGCGACTATCTGTTCGCCTTGCGCTGGCCAGAGGGTTTCCGCTGTCCAAGGTGTGGGCATGAGCGCGCTTGGCCGGTGCGCAAAGTGTGGTTCGAATGCGCTCGCTGCGGGCGGCAAACCTCCGTCACCGCCGGCACGATCTTTCAAGACACACGCAAGCCGCTGCGGCTGTGGTTCCGGGCGATGTGGACCATCACCACGCAGAAGAATGGGGCCAGCGCCCTGGGTCTACAGCGCGTTCTGGGACTGGGCAGTTACCAAACCGCCTGGCCTTGGATGCACAAGCTGAGGCGAGCGATGGTGCGCCCGGGGCGGGAGCGATTGACGGGCCTCGTCGAGGTCGATGAGACCTACTGGGGCGCTGAAGAAGAAGGGGTAATCGGCCGGCAGACCGAGCGTAAAGCGTTGATTGCAGTCGCCGCGGAAGAGAGAGGCGCCGGGCTGGGGCGCATCCGCATGCAGCGCGTTCAGAACGCCTCGGCGGCCAGTTTGATGCCCTTCGTCGAGGAGTCGGTCGAGCCGGGCAGCGTGGTTGTTACCGACAACTGGTCGGGCTACGATCCGCTCAAGAAGAAGGACTACCAGCGTCGTATCATCTCGATTAACAACCGCCGCGAGCAGGCCTCGCAGCTACTGCCGAGGGTGCACTTGGCGATCTCGCTACTCAAGCGCTGGATGCTGGGCACGCATCAGGGGGCGGTCAGCCACGAGCATCTGGACTACTATCTCGACGAGTTCGTGTTCCGCTTCAATCGGCGCAGATCACGCAGTCGGGGCAAGCTCTTCTACCGCCTTGTGCAGCAGGCCATGGCGGTGGAGCCGACGCCGTACCGCTCGATCGTCGCCGATTGGGACGCTAAGACGCTGTGAGCCCAACTACAAGATGTTGGGGTCACCTGAGTCAAGTGGATACCCGGCTTCTTTGAAACATGGCCGCGAAGAAAACGACGAAGAAGCCGAAGAGCTACTGGCTCGTCAAGTCCGAGCCGTTCAAGTACTCCTGGGAGCAGTTCCGCAAGGACGGCTCAACCTACTGGGACGGCGTGCGTAACTATCAAGCGCGCAACAACCTGCGGACGATGGGCAAGGGCGACCTCGTCCTCTTCTACCACAGCAACGAGGGCTTGGCCGTCGTGGGCGTGGCGCAAGTCATCAAGGAAGCCTACCAGGATCCCACGACGGACGATGACCGCTGGTCGGTCGTCGATCTGAAGCCCGTGACAACGCTCAAGCGGCCGGTCACCCTCGAGGAAATCAAGAACGACAAACGCCTCGCCAACATGAAGCTCGTCCGCCAGGGTCGCCTGTCGGTGAGCCAAGTCACCGAAGATGAGTTCGACGTAATCCTCACATTGGGTTCGCGCAAACCCTAAATCCCCTACCTCCAACACCGCCACCAGAATGACGTGCAAGTGGAGCGCCCCTGCGCCGGCCGTCGGGACTCGACGAGACGCGACAACAGCAGACAGCAGCGGCCTATAGCGTCGACTTGAATCGCCAGTCGGGTCTCCGACGCGCCCGAGTTCCGGCCATTGTATCTCAGGCACTACGTATCTCACGTCTTCGCGCGGCGACGCTCCCGCAGCCCGCACGGGAAGGCGCTAAGATTGGTGCAACCTTATGGTTGCCGGCTCGCTCAGAAACCCGCATGCGGTCGTTGTCGGCGCTCTGACCGTCGTTCTGTTGGGCGCCGTTGCGGCCACTCGCATTCCCACTGACATTCTGCCCACCTTCAAAACGCCTGCCGTGCAGGTGTTGACGCTCTATCCCGGCATGCCTGCGGAGGTGATGGAGAAAGACATCACCAGCCGCCTCGAACGCTGGACCGGTCAGGCCAACGGTATCTCCCACCAGGAAGCGCGTTCGATGAACGGCGTGAGCATCGTGCGCGATTACTTCCGTCCCGACATCGACCCCAACACCGCCATGTCGCAGGTGTCGTCGCTGGCCATCGCCGACATGTATTACCTGCCCCCGGGCACCGTGCCGCCGATGATCATGCCCTTCGACCCAACGGCCAGCATGCCGCTGTGTCTGGTGAGCGTCAGTAGCCCGAGCTACGACGAAACCGAGCTCTACGACATCGCCTACTTCGAGTTGCGCAACCGACTGCAGGGCATTAGCGGTGTGATCGCGCCGGCGGTGTACGGAGGCCGCATCCGCCGCATTCTGGCCTATGTCGATCGCGACAAGCTGGCGGTGCGCAACCTTTCGCCCATGGACGTGGTCAGCACGCTCAAGAACTTCAACACGTTCATCCCGACCGGCAACGCCAAGATCGGCGAGTTCGACTACCAGATCAACGCCAACGGCATGGTGCGGCATGTGGAGCAGATGAACGAGTTCCCCGTGCGCGTCGGCAAGGGCGGGGCTCCGATCCAGATCCGCGACGTCGGCAAGGTGGAAGACACGCATCAGATCCAAACCAACGTCGTTCGCGTCAACGGCCGGCGGCAGGTCTACATTCCCATCTACCGGCAGCCTGGCGCCAACACCATCGCCGTCGTCGACGGGATCAAGGAGACGATCGGCTCGATCCTCGAGCGGCTGCCGAAGGGCGTCAACCTCGACGTCGTGCTCGACCAGTCGGTCTATGTGCGCAAGGCAATTGCCAGCCTCGAGAAGGAAGCGCTGGCCGGGGCCGCCCTGGCCGGGCTGATGATTTGGATCTTCATGGGAAGCCTGCGCTCGACGTTCGTGATTCTGCTGTCTGTGCCGCTGTCGGTACTGGTGGCCATCGCCGGGCTCTATTTCACCGGCAACAGCCTGAACGCGATGACGCTTGGCGGGCTGGCGTTGGCTGTGGGACGCCTCGTCGACGACTCGATCGTCGTCCTCGAAAACACACACCGTCACGTTGCCATGGGCAAAGACCCTGCCATCGCGGCGCGGGAAGCCGCCGACCAGGTGCGGATGCCGATCCTGGTGGCGACGGTCGTGACGATTGTCGTGTTTGCGCCGGTGGTGTTCCTGACGGGGATCGGCAAGTTTCTGTTTCTGCCGCTTGCGGCGAGCGTCAGCTTCGCGATGGTTGGCTCGCACCTAGTCGCGGTGACGCTAGTGCCTGTCTACTGCGCCAAGTTTATGCGAAAGGGCGGCGGGAAGGGGGAAGCCGCAGGCTCGGCGTCTGCCTCGGACCGCATGATCGGCGGTCTCCAGGGAATGTACGCGAGCGTGCTGAGCCGACTGTTCCGGCTGCGGTTCGCGACGGCTGTGGTCCTCGCTGCGCTTGTCGCCGGGACGGTTTTCATCTACGACCGTATCGGGACGGAGTTGTTTCCACGGCTCGACACAGGGCAGTTCAGCGTGCAGATGCGGGCTCCCTCCGGCACGCGCATCGAGCGAACCGAACAGCAAGTGGCCGAGGTCGAGAAGGTCATCACCGAAACCATCGCACCTGAGGACTTGCAGATCCTCATCTCCAACACCGGCGTGCTCTACGACTGGCCCGCCGCCTACACGCGCAACGCCGGGCCGATGGACTCGAGCCTGATGGTGCAGCTCCACGACGATCGCCGCACGACGTCGTTTGAATACGTTCGACGCCTGCGGCGGTTGCTGCGCGAGCGGTTCCCGATGCTCGAGTTCTCGTTCGAGACCGGCGGCATGATCAACTCGGCGATCAACCTCGGCCTGCCCGCGCCGATCAACATTCAGGTGCAAGGGAACCGGCTCGAAATCGCGCAGCAGATCGCGCGCGAAATCAAGAGTGAAGTCGAGAGCGTGCCGGGCACGGTCGATGTCCACATCCAGCAGAAACTCGACTACCCGCAGTTGACGCTCGACATCGATCGCAACAAGGCCGCCCAACTCGGCATCAACGCCGACGAGGCGGTGAAGAACATCGTCACCAGCCTCAACTCGAGCGTCAATTTCGACCCGGCATTTTGGATCGACGAAAGCAATGGCAATCACTACTTCGTTGGCGCCCAGTATCGCGAAGAGGACATCGACTCGATCGACAGCATCCTCGACATCCCGATCACCGGCGCCGGCCAGGTGGAAGCCGGCGTCGCGATGAGCAAGGTCTTCCGCCCGGCGCCGCGGCCGGCCACAACCATGGCGAATGGAAAGCCGGTGCTGTTGCGCAACATCGCGAAGATCAGCCGTACCACCGCGCCGACGGAGATCGCGCACCTCAATATCAGCCGCGTGACCGACATCTACGCCGACGTCGATGGACGGGACATCGGAGGCGTGGCGGCCGACATCGAGCAAAAGTTGGCGGGCAAGCAGTGGCCCGAGGGCTATCGCGTCGACATGCGCGGCGAGGTCGCCTCGATGCGCGAGTCATTTGGCGGCATGCGGTTTGGTTTCGCCTTGGCGGTGGTCCTGGTCTACTTCGTGATGGTGGCCCTGTTCCGCAGCTTTCTCGACCCCCTGATCGTGATGCTCTCGGTGCCGCTGGGGCTGATAGGGGTGGTCTGGATTCTGTGGGCGACGGATACGACGTTTAACATTCAATCCTTCATGGGCACGATCTTCATGATCGGCATCGCGGCGTCGACGAGCACATTGCTCGTTGAGTTTGCGAATCGGCTGCGTGCCGAGGGGATGAGCGCGAGTGAAGCGGTGCTGGAGGCGGCGCGTATCCGGTTGCGGCCGATCTTGATGACCACCGGAACGGCGTTGCTGGCTTTGTTGCCTCCGGCGTTGAATCCGGCCGAGCCCATCATGCCTTTGGCTCGCGCGGTCATTGGCGGGTTGACGTCGTCCACCTTGTTGACCTTGGTGGTGGTTCCGTTGCTGTATCGGGAGTTCAAACGGTCATGAGAACGTTGGCGGGTCGCCGGGTGGGTTTGGTTTCGACCGTTCTTTTGCTCGGCGCTTGCTCGTCGACCGGAACGCCCGGTGAGGCTTCGGCGGATACGGTTACCGGCGGAGAGTCGTTGCCGGAGCGGATCTCGGTCACGGTCGCTCCACCCGAGCGGCGTGACCTTACCGAAGAAATCACCCTTGCAGGCACGATTGTGCCTGAGGAACAGGTCACACTCTACGCCAAAGTGACCGGCTATCTGAAATCCATCTCCGTCGATATCGGGGACCGCGTCGAGCAGGGCCAGTTGCTGGCTGAAATCGACGTGCCGGAGATGGTTGCTTCGCTCGAAGAAAAGCGGGCGGGGCTGGTTCGGGCCGAGGCGCAGGTCCATCAGGCCAAAGCGAGTGTCGGCCAGTACGAGGCTGAGTTGGAGTTCAAAAAGACCCAACACAAGCGCCTCAGTGCGATTCGCGAGCGCGACCCCGATGTACTCCCCCAACAGGAAGTCGACCAGGCACGGGCAGCGCTCGGCGTTGCGGAGAGCAAGTTGCGAACGGCACAGGCCGACGTACAGGCGCGGGAAGCGGCCGTGTCGGCCGCCGAGGCTGCGATGGCGACGCTCACTCGCTTGTCAGAATACACTCGCATCGTCGCGCCGATGAGGGGTGTCGTCACCGAACGATTCGTCGATCCCGGCGCGCTGGTGCAGGCCGCGGCGTCGTCCCGAACGCAGGTGGCGCCTCTGGTATCGCTTGCCCGCGTCGACCGTGTTCGCGTTGTGGTTGCTGCGCCCGAGCCTGCCACGCCCCATGTCCGCCGCGGTACGGAGGCGGCCGTTGAGGTGGAAGGCTACCCGGGCGAGCCCTTCGACGTCACCGTATCTCGTATCGGGGCTGTGCTCGACCCCGCCACGCATACGATGCGCGTGGAGATCGATCTTCCGAATCGCGGCCGGCGGTTGCGGCCCGGGATGTCGGCCGCGGTGACCTTGGTGCTCCGCCGGATCGAGGACGCTCTGACCGTGCCGGCGTCGGCAGTCCAGTCCAACGGAGAGGGAACGTCGGTGTTCGTAGTCGCGGACGCCGAAGCCAGGCGCCGCGCGGTCAGCATCGGCATGGAGTCGGCCGGTTCTCTCCAGGTTGTCGAGGGCCTAGCCGGCACTGAGCAGGTGGTGGTTTCGTCCGCGGCTCCCCTGACCGAGGGCGCGGGCGTTACTGTTCACAGGTGACTCGCTGGCGTTCTCGACACGTGGAGGGGCGACTTGCATGAGAAGGCTAGGGGCCCCTGAGTGGCCGGAGGGTCGGCGCCGGACCGCTCCCTCACGGTCACGGCTCGGTTGGTTCGCGCTTTGAGCAGGAGCACATGATGAAGACACTCGGCCTTGCAGTTCTTCTATACGCTAGCTTCCTCGCCGCCGCCGATGCCCAGACTCCTCCTCTTACGCTCGACCAAGCTATCTCGCTCGCGCTTTCCGATAACCCCGCTATCGCCGAAGCCGAAGCCGCCGTCGACGAAGCCGACGCCCGCGTGCGGCAGGCACGCGCGGACTACTATCCTCAATTCAGTAGCAGCGGGCTCGCCAAGGCCGGCCTCTCCGGCGCCCTCAACGGAGTCCAACCGCTGGGCTTGCCGAACTCGCCGTTCTATCGCAACTTCGCCAACGGCCTCAACATCTACCATCCGGGCTTCGACTTCGGAAGGACGAAACACGCCGTAGGCGCCATCGAGAGCGGACGCCAAGCCGTGGCTACCGATCTCGAGGCTGTCCAGGCTGCCGTCGTGCTCGACGTAACACGCGCCTTCTACACGGTCATCCAGTCCCGGAAGATCGAGGCCGCGTTCGGCGAAGCGGTCGCGGGACAGCAACTCACCGTCCGGCAAGCGCAAGCGTTTGTGGATGGTGAGATCCGCTCGAAGGTGGACCTCAGCTTCGCCCGCGCCTCCCTGGCCGAAGCTCAACTGCGCGCCCTGCACGCTTCGACGACACTGCGGGTCGCGCGCGCCGCCCTGGCCCGCGTCCTGGGTGATTCGCAAGCACAGTTCGAGCTCGTGGCCGACGCTGCCCCCGAACTGCCGCGGCTCGATCCGCTCGATGTCCTTCTGGGCGAAGCGCAGGCGAACCATCCGGAGATCCGGGCCCTGATCGCCCAGCAAGACGCGGCGCTCGAAACCGTCCACTTGGCGCGCAGCCGGCGCAAGCCACATTTGTCATTCTTCTTCTCGGGTGGATGGGCCCGCTTCAGTTCCCTTGCGCTAGGCAACTTGACGGCGATCGGCACCGGGCTGGCGTTTCCGTTGCTCAACTTCGGGAAATACGGGGGCGCGATTGAAGAATCGGAGGCGCGCCTGCGGCGGCTCGACTACCGTCTCGAAGATCTACGCCAGCAAGTAGCCCTCGATACACGTTCCGCTTACTACCGCTTGGAGGGTGCGCTCCAGGCCGTGCCCTTACGGGAAACTCAGTCGAAGGCTTCTCTCGAAGCGGTGCGCCTCGCTCGCGCTCGTTATCGAGAGCAACTCGGCACCATGGTTGATCTCAACCAAGCCGAGAGCAGTTTGGCGCAGGCGGAGGCTGACGAGTGGGTCGGGCTCTACTTCGCCAAGATCGCCGAAGCCGACCTCGACTTCGCCGTGGGCGGCATCTTGCCTTCCCCGGAGTAGCGGGCTCCGTCCGGTTCTTTTTCCGCTCTTCCGTTTCTTCAGGCAGAAGGGTGACGGTCTGCCGCCGTCACGTTACGATGAACGCAGGCTGTCCACGCGGCGCACCCCATGACGTTTGAACTTGGCAAGACGATCGGCGGCTACGAGTTCCTCGAAGAACTCGAAACCAAAAGCGCCGGGCTGTCTTTCAAGGTCTTCAACGAGGCCGCCAGAA
The DNA here is from genome assembly GCA_965261065.1 of Bryobacterales bacterium. Classification (GTDB taxonomy): domain Bacteria; phylum Acidobacteriota; class Terriglobia; order Bryobacterales; family UBA6623; genus JAKZVK01. Next base: position 5,203,877 of record OZ253444.1, read on the forward strand.
GGCTGGAGGTGCTCAAAGTCCTCTCGCGGGAACTGCGTGACGACCAAGAACGCACCCAACGTTTCCTGCGCGAAGTCAAGATCCACGAGCGACTCAGCCACCCTCACCTGGCGGCGTTCTACCGCGCTTTCGAGATCGAAGGCCAGATGATGATGACGACGGAGTGGCTCGACGGCGAGACGTTGGCCGCGAAGGTCAGCGGTGGCCCGCCGCCGCTGGAAGAAGCGCTCGCCACGATGAGCCAAGCGCTCTCGGCCCTTGAATACGCTCACGCGAATGGCGTTGTCCACCGCAACCTCAGCCCCTCGTGCCTGATCTTCACTGCCGGGGATGTCGTCAAGGTCACCGATTTCGAGCTTGCCAAGGCGGCCAGCCACCCGAGACTCACCCTCACCGGGACCGTGCTCGGCCCGATGTACTACATCGCGCCGGAACAGGTGAAGGGCGAAACGGCCCTCGACGCACGCAGCGACATCTACTCGCTCGGGATGGTGCTCTACGAAGTGCTGACCGGGCGCCAGGCGTTCGATTCGGCAAGCCAGTTCGAGGTCATGCAGGCGCATGTCCGCACGATGCCGCCGCCGCCCAGCGAGATCCGTTCCGGCCTGCCTGCCGAACTCGATCCGATTGTGTTGACGGCGGTCGCCAAGGATCCCAATGCACGGTTCGACAGCGCCCGGCAGTTTCGCGAGGCTCTCGAGAGGGTAACTAGCACTGCGCGGGCGTCCGAGCCACAAGGCATGGCCGCCACCGCTGCCGCGGCCCGCGTTCACTCGCCAGAACCCGCTGAGACGCCTTTGCCCGACAAGATCATCGAGACCTGGGTGGCTGAGAAGTCGCCCGAGAGTCCCCCGCCGGCGCTCGTGCAGACCGCTACGGAACCCGCTGGGCCTCGCCGCGTGACGTCGCGGGACCTGCTTTACGACGGCGGCCAACTCGACGCCCGAGTGATTGGCCTGATCACGTTTGTTGTTACGTTGATTCTTTGCTTTGTCGGGCTGGCGATCTTCCGGTAGACGACGAGAAGGCGCCGGATGATTCGTTGATCTGCGTGTCTGTCTGGTGTGCTTGTTACTGGGGGCCTGGTCCACGGCGCTGCAGCGCGAGATCCTCCAGCACCAGTTGCGCCCCCGATATGGCTTGCCCGGCTTCTGAGCGTGCGCTGCCGGCACGGTGTTGCAGGTCGACGTAGTCGTGAAGTTCGGCTGGCGAATCAGGGCCCGCGACAAACCCCGCGCGGCGGAAGACATGCTGCAGGGCCGACTCGGCCCGCGCTTGTGCGGCGTCGGCGGACTGGTGCTGGCGTCGTGCCTGGCGCAGCGCGGACCGGGCGCCGTCGAGCGCCGCGGTCAACTCGTCCCGCAGGTCGCGGCCGCGCTGATCCGCACCTTCGGCGCGTGCCTGGGCCGAGGCGAGGGCCTCTTGCACCCCCTGCGTCTCCTGGCGCGCGCGCTCGGCCTCTGCCTCGGTTACGCGCATTCGTTCGAACGCTTGCCGTAACTGCTCTCGCGTCTCCTCAAGGCGTGTTTCGATGTACTGGGTGCGCTCGGACCCTTCGCCGAGCTGCCTGGTTGTTTCCTCGGCTTGACGCCTCGCCTCGGCCGCCTGTTGGCGCAGTGCTTCGGCGGCCTGTTCAGCCGAGGCGGCTTTCTCGCGGGCCGCCTCGGCGGTGCCCGAAGCGCCGCGCGCCAGGTTGCCGGCCACCGTCGCCTGGCTTTGGGCCAGCACCACGAGCTTGCGCGCTTCCAAGGCAGCGTCTTCGGCTTGTGACGCCTGCCGCTCAGCCGCCCTCAGCCGGGTTTCGGCCGCGACCGCGCGGCTCTCTACGAGCTGAATCACGTACACCGAGTAGCCCGAGACCGCAAGTGCGATCACGACGGAGAGCGCCGAGAAAATCGACGTTAGCGGTATCGTGGCGGCCTGCCGCCGCGCTTGTTCCCTCGCCTGTCGTGGATCGAGAGGGCTTTGTATGGAGGGCATGGAACCTCCTGAAGTCGGACCTGGACCAGCCGGCCGGATGCCGCGCCGCGAGAACTGCCTAGCGCGGCCTTTCCTCGTTCGCGGGCGGAGGATCGTAGGAAGGGGACTTCCCGCTCAGGAACGCCCCGAGCTGCGAGGCCGGCAGCCGCAACGCAATGTAGAACGTGCCGAAGAGCGCATAGAGCGCGCTAGCCTCATCGAAGCGCATTTCATAGATCAGCTTCTTGAACACCAGTGGGTCGTTGGCAAACAGATCGACGCCCCACTCCCAGTCGTCGAAGCCGATCGAGCCCGAGATGATCTGCTTTACCTTACCGGCATAACGCCGTCCGATCAAGCCATGGTCACGCATCATCCGTCGCCGCTCGGCAATCGGGATGTTGTACCAGTTGTTTACCTCGGCGCGCTTCTTGTCCATCGGATAGAAGCACAGGTAGCGGTGCGGAGGTACGGTCGGCCACAGACGCGCGGCCATGGCCTGCCTCTGCTCTTCGAGTTTCTCTTCCTCGGCGGCGAGCCACTCCGGGCTTCCCGGCTCGACGCCGCTTTCGGCCAGCGCTTCATACAACTGAACAGAAGACTCATACAGCCCAAGCTCCACCACGGACACATAGGAGCTGGTCGGCTCCAGGTACTCGTTCAGCTTGAGCTGCGCCAGCGCAAGTTCCGCCGTGTTCAAGGCCTCGAACGAGCGGCGGAAATGCACCAGCATCAGGTCGCCTTTATGGCCAAGCTGCGAGAACAGTGCGCTGCCGCCTTCGGGGTCCGCTTCCATCGCCGTGAGCGCTGCTTCGGCTTCCGCGGCGACGTCCGATTGCTCTTGCGCCGATAAAGCTTTCCACGCCGGCCAACGCACGCGAAACATCTGATGCAACAGGCTCGATCCGTCAAGGGTCAGCGGAACAGCGGGCGGGTGCGCGGGCGCCGGGGCCCTGCGGCCGTGCTCGTGAGGTTTGGTTGCGACGTCTGACGTGCTCATCAATGAGGCCCTTTGGTGCCGGCAGCCTCGTCAATCCAACCGTTCGACTGCGCTAGACAATACCACTGTAACAGAAGGCTTTCCGCGCCCCCTGGTCGCTTCCTCGCGGGTGCCTTCTTCAGTGGCGGAGGCCACCCGCAACTCAGGTGTAATGCGGGGGATTGATCCCGAATCTGTCGTAGCCGGGCGGGGCGCCTCAGTACCTTCGGCCCATTGACAGTCCAAGTCCCTTGTTGCATTCTTGACGAAGGCGCATCGGCTGCCTCGGCGGTGCGCTTCTGCCCGCCGCCATCGGCCGCTTCTTGCGGCAGTCATGCCTTCGCAAGCACAGTCTCGGCAAGCCTCCGAGCCCGGTTCGGCACGACGCCAGTCCAAGCCGCGCCAAGCAGCGTCCGGCGAAGCCAAGTTGGGCATTCGCCAGGCGGACGGCTCGGTTCGGATCGTCGCGGGGCAACTCGTTGACCTGAGCGACCACGGATTCGGCATCGAAACCGAGATTCCGCTGGCGGCCGGCGACCGCGTGACGGTAGCCAGCCGCTTTTTCCAAGCCGGAGAGAGTCTGATCCAGCGGGCGGCGCAGGTGATGCATTGCCGGCTGCGGGATACCGGCACGTACCGCAGCGGCTTGGCCTTTGAGAAGACGTCGGAAACCAAGCAACCACCGCGTCCGCCAAAGCTCGAAGAAGGCTTCACCGACTACTACGAAGTTCTGCAGGTGAGTCCGAACGCGGACCTCGACACGATCCAGCGCGTATACAGGCTGTTGGCCCAACGATATCACCCCGACAACGCCGAGAGCGGCAACGAAGAGGCTTTCCGCCTTGTTCTCAGTGCCTTCCGCGTGTTGATCGACCCCGAGAAGCGCGCCGCCTACGACGCGAAACACAAGTCGCAACGTTCGCTGCGCTGGCGCATCTTCACTCAAACGTCGGAAGCGATGGGTGTAGACGAAGAGAAGCGCACTCGCGTGGGTATACTCTCTGCGCTGTACGCGATGCGGCGCACGCAACCTACCAAGGGTGGAATGCTGGTGCGTGAGCTAGAAAGCCTGCTCGGGTGTCCGAGCGAGCACCTGGAGTTCAGCTTCTGGTATCTCCAGGGCAAGGGCTTGGTCGAACGCACTGACGGCGGTCGCTACACCATTACCCCGGCCGGCGTAGACCTACTCGAAGAATCCGACGAAGCCATCATTCGCCCACCACTCCGCCTGATCGAAGACGGCCAGGCCGGCTAGGTTCACGGGGCATCGTCTATTCGGGCCGCGCTCTCCCGCCGGGCAACCCGTGCCGGCCATTGCGGCAGCAAACAACGTTCTTGCTACGATGGGGTGCTGTTCCGCCGCATGCGTGGGCAACCTCTTGTTGTCGGCATGTGCGCGCTCGAACTTTATTCCAGGGAGTTCACGGTTGATCAGGAACGCCGTCGTGCCGGTGGCGGGGTTGGGCACCCGCCTGCTGCCCGCTACGAAATCACAGCCCAAAGAGATGCTGCCGGTGGCGAAAAAGCCCATCGTGCAGTATGTCGTCGAAGAGTTGGAGCGTTGCGGCGTTCGCGAAATCCTGTTTGTGACGGGGCGCGGCAAGGCGTCGATCGAGAACCATTTCGATCACGATCCCAACTTGGTCGCCTCGCTCAACCACTCCTCCAAAGAAGACTTGATCGACGAGCTGAACTTCGAGAAGCTCAAGACGCACTACCTCTATACGCGCCAAAGCGTTCAGCGAGGGTTAGGAGACGCGATCCTGTGCGGCGAACCCTTCGTCGGGCACGATCCGTTCGTAGTGGCGCTGGGCGATTCGATCATTGGGCTTCATGGGAAATCGAGCGTCTGCCGGTTGATGAGCGACGTGTACGATGAGCACCAGGCGGCGGCTGTGATCGCGGTGGAGGCGGTTGAGGCCGACCAGGTTTCCTTGTACGGGGTGGTCAATCCCGACGGAGACGGCGAGGTTTTCGGAATCAGCGACCTGGTTGAGAAACCCTCTCCCGACGCCGCGCCCAGCCGGCTTGCAATCGTGGGCCGTTACGTCTTCGCGCCGGTGATCTTCGACATGATCCGCAGGGTAAAAGCCGACGCGCGCGGCGAGGTCCAGCTTACCGAGGCCATACGGATGCTTTGTGAAACCGGCCGGCGGGTGATGGGCGTGAAGTTACCCGCCGGGGAGACGCGCTATGACATCGGCAACTACGGGAGCTATTTCGAGACATTTGTCGAGTTTGCCCTCGCCGATCCCGAGTACGGGCCGGCCTTGCGTGAGAAGATCGCCGCTCTGCTAGCGAAGGGATAGAGCGTCGGGATCTCTCGTCTCAAGGTCTCCGGAGCATCCTCGCTGCCTCGAGGAGCTCTGCGACCGTGCTGGCGTCGAATCAGTTCAAGGAGCATCCAAAATGTTTGATCGTGTTCGGAATGCGCCGACGTTTCTCCGCAGTTTCGCTCTTGTCACTTTTGTTGCCCTTGCCCAGGCAGCGCTCACAGCCGACAGCCACGGAACCTACGACTACACCGTGATGAAAGACGTCATGGTGGCAATGCGCGACGGGGTGAAGCTCGCGACGGACGTGTACCTTCCCACCGAGGGCGGCGTCATCGTTGCGGACAAGCTGCCCGTCATTCTCACGCGCACGCCTTACAGCAAGGAAGGCAACGTCAGTCTGGGGAGGTACTATGCTTCCCACGGCTACGCCTTTGTGGCTCAAGACACACGCGGGCGATACGGCTCAGAGGGTGTTTGGCACATGTTGAACGACGACGGTCGCGACGGCTATGACCTCGCCCAATGGATCGGCCGGCAAGCATGGTCCAACGGCAAGATCGGCATGATCGGAACTTCCTATGTGGGCGGCACCCAGCACGCAATGGCGATGGAAAAGCCGCCCAATCTCGTGACGGTCATTCCGGTCGACGCCATGTCAAACCTGGGCCACGCCAGCATGCGAAACGGAGGCGCCTTCGAGCTCAGGTTTTGGAACTGGATCTACTCGATCGCTGGACCTCGCGGCAGCCGCCAAAGTCGCGATCCCGCAACGGCCCAGGCGCTGCGCGAGATGATGGACAACCGACGCCATTACCTGCTGAACCTTCCCCTGCGGCGCGGAACGACACCGCTCAAGCTAATCCCCGAATACGAAGATTGGCTGGTCGACGCCATGAAAAACGGCGCCAACGGCCCCTTCTGGGAGCAGAACAACATCATCGACTTCCCCGTTCGCTACAAGGACATCCCCGCCTACCTCGTCGGCGGATGGTATGACTCCTGGGGCAGTAACTCGACCGCCAACTTTCGTGTCCTGAGCAAGACGATTCAGGGCCCGGTTTATCTCATCATGGGTCCGTGGATACATGGCCGTCAGGGCGAATCGGCGCACGGGCAAGTCAGCTTCGGCTCCGGCGCGGCGATCGCCGACCCGCTGGCGTGGCGCCTCGAATGGTATGACCACTGGCTCAAGGGGAAGAAGACGGCCGTCGGAAACTCCGAGCCATTCAAGACCAAAGTACGCATCTTCGTCATGGGCGGCGGCGATGAACGCAAGGATGAGGACGGCTTCAAAGACCACGGAGGCCACTGGCGAGACGAGAAGGAGTGGCCCCTGGCTCGCACGCGCTATACCAAGTACTACCTCCACACCGGGGGAGCCCTTTCCACCAACTCCGCCAAGCCCGGCGCCGGACCGACGACCTTCACCTTTGATCCTCGCAACCCGGTCCCGACCATCGGGGGTAACATCTCTTCGAACGGGGGCATCCTGCTGCAAGGCGCTTGGGACCAGAAAGGCGGTCCACATATCTGGAACGGGCAGACGCCCATCCCCCTCTCCGCACGTAATGATGTGCTCGTCTTCCAGACCGATCCGTTGAGCCAAGACCTCGAGGTCACCGGTGAGATCGAGGTGAAGCTGTGGGCGTCATCGTCGGCGCTCGACACCGACTTCACGGCTAAACTGATCGACGTTCACCCGCCGAATGAAGACTACCCCGGCAGTTTCGACATGAACATCGGTGACGGCATCATTCGCGCACGTTTCCGTGATTCGATCAACGAAGAGAAGCTGATGGAGCCCAAAACCGTCTATGAATTCACCATCAAGCTCTATCCCTCCTCGAACATCTTTCAAAAAGGGCACCGCATCCGCGTCGACATCTCGAGCAGCAACTTTCCCCGCTTCGATGTGAACCCGAACACCGGCGAACCGCTCAACGATCACCGCCGCATGGTCGACGCGCGCAATACTATTTACCACGACGCGGGACGGCCTTCGCACATTGTCCTGCCTGTGATCCCAAAGTAGGGACTCACTATTCGTATTTGATTCGGATCGACGAGCCCCTCGAGCAGAAAAGTGGGCTTGGAGGGCGTCTTGTGCCAATCCGTCGGTCACAAGGCCACATGGCCCCTCCAGGTAGGCCCGGTCGAGTCACTGTGTTACGCTCTGAGCGATAGACGGAATTTCTTACGTCAAAGGAGCGATCGAGATGCCATTTGGTAACCAGAGGTCGTTCGAACGCGGAACGGGACACTACGGGGCCCAGCAGTTGACCGTGGGCGACAAGCTCATGGGCCAGACGATCCTGGAAGGGAATCGCGCCGAGGTTATTAAACAGACCTACCTGCTGCTGGGGCTTGGCGTGGCGTTTGCCATCGGCGGCGGGATGGTCGGGGCCGGCACCCAGGCGATCGTCGACCTGTTTTCGGGTTGGATCGGCTGGATTCTGGCGATGGTGGTGCTGAACGTGGCCCCGCGGATTGCGATCGCGGCGCGCCACAACCCCGTTCTGGGCGTGACGGCGCTGGTGGCCGATGGTTTCGTGTCGGGCCTCGTGCTGGCCCCGATTCTCGCTTTTGCGAGCGTGAATGATCCGGGCGCCATTCAGGGCGCGTTCTTCATTACCGCCGTGGCCTTCTGCGGCGTGACCGCCTACGTCATGTCCGCCCGCAAGGTGTTCTCGGCGCCGCGCGGACTGATGACGGGCATCTTCTTCAGCGTCATTGGTGTCATGGTGCTGAACGCGTTCCTCGACATCACTTTCCTGGGGCTGCTGATCTCCGGAGCGATCGGCGTGTTCGGCGTGTTCATCCTCGTGTACGCGACGAGCGAGGTGTTGCACAATCCCGAGGCGACGAGCCCGATTCCCGGGGCCGTGATGCTTTTCGCCGGGTTGTTTAATATTTTCGTGGCGGCGTTGAATATCTTGCTGAGGTTGACGGGCGGCGGGCGCGATTAGTAGCGGTCGTGAATCGAGAAGTGTACCCGTAAGCCGTACGATCTCTCCTGCTGTCGGAGTATCGCTATGATGGGTCCCAGTTGCGGTCGTGCAGGAGGGAGATTAGGCAACGATGCGAAACGGTCACCGAGGGAAGAGGGTCTCGCACCCGGAGACCACCTGGTGACCTGAGCTGGTCTCGCTTCCGGATTGAGGATTGGCGGAAGCTACCCGTGAGAAAGCGCGAACGTGGATTCAACCTTCGCCGCTCAGCCTAGCAGCCCGTGGCAAAACCGAGAACCGCGCGAATCGCAATGTAGGGGCATGCCGTGCCCGCCTGCTCGACTGACCGCAACATGTAGGGGTATCAAACAAACTTGACAAGAAACCATGCTTTCACCACGGGCTGCTAGGGGATGAGTGTAGCCAGCACCGAGTAAACGATCAGGAGGACGAAACAGCGAGGAGGGTTTTCGGATCAGTGGGTCTCCGCCGCTTACCCGTCGGAGAGTTACGGAAACTGAGGATCAATCGGTTACGGTTGTCCACTCTCGATTGTTTCTACCACCCCATTCAGATTCATTAATAGTAGTTCGACCTTATTGAGTCCCGCATAATATCCCGTCACTCGAAGCAAAGAGAAGACTGTTTCCAGAAGGCCGTGATCAAACGCGGTTTGCGGTGCATGCGGCGGAGTGCCTTGCGGGCCCGCTCGTTCAGCTCGCCGTAGTCCTTCGGACAGACGTTCGGCAACTCGTGCTGCTTCCAGTAAGCCCAGATGTATTCCACCGGATTCAACTCCGGCGCATAGGGTGGCAAGTACTCGGTTGCGATGTGGCCTTCGGAGAGTTGGATGAACTCTTGCACCAGGCGGCTACGGTGCGCCGGCAGCCGGTCCCAGACGATCAGCAGCGGCCGATCGATATGACGTACCAACGCCTTGAGAAAGTCGATCACTTGCTCTTTGCCGATCGCACCGGGATAGAGCCGAAAGTAGAAGTTACGCAGCGTCAGCCCCGCCGAGACGGAAAGCTTCTCCCAATTGAAGTTAAACTGCAGCACCGGTGTTTGGCCGCGTGGCGCCCAGGTGCGGCAGCGATGCGGCTTCTGACTCAATCCGCTTTCGTCGATGAAGACGAGCGTACGGCCTTCGTTTTGGGCTTTTTTTTAATGCGCGTCCAGGTCTTGCGCTTCCAGGTGCGGATCTGCTCTTCGTTGCGCTCGCGCGCCTTTCCGACCGGGCGTTGCGGGCTCCAGTCGAGCGCTCGCAGGATCTTCCAGACGTGGCCTTCGTGGTAGTCGACCCCGAACTCGTCTCCGATCAGCCGAGCCACCCGCGGACAGCTCCACAGGGGCGTGGGGAAGCCGTGGGCTTGCGGGCCTTCCAGCAACAGCGACGTCAGGCGTTCGCGTTGTGCGGCATCGAGGAGCGGCTTGCGTCCGGCGCGCCCGGCCTGGCGGAGTCCGGCCGCACCCTGCTCGCGGTATTGCCGCCGCCACGCACTGACGGTTTGGCGAGCGACTTTCAGCCGTCTTGCCGTCTCGGACTGATTGTGGCCTTGGTCGAGCAGCCGCATCGCTTCGAAACGGCGCTTCTCCAGGGCCTTGAAATCCCGCTTCACACCTTTGGGGTTGCCCATACATATATAGATGCTCCAAACTATCAAAAAGTGTCATAATAATTTGCGGGATTCAATAAGCTCTGACCCTGAACATCTCTTGATTATCTGGTCCTCCAAGCCCTGAAGCTGAATCCTATGAGCCTCTCTTTCCTCTTCCTGGTCATTGCAGCAGTCGGGCCCCAAAATTGCCTTATATGCACCACAGTCCCGATGATCCAGGACTATTACTGTTGCTGGGTATCCACTTGACTCAGGTGACCCCAAGATGTAGTGTAGGGCCTGGTGGAGGATTACCCGCGCGACCAACTCGAATTCGAGTCTCACTTTGCGAGCGAGGAGGCTTGCCGCGACTATCTGTTCGCCTTGCGCTGGCCAGAGGGTTTCCGCTGTCCAAGGTGTGGGCATGAGCGCGCTTGGCCGGTGCGCAAAGTGTGGTTCGAATGCGCTCGCTGCGGGCGGCAAACCTCCGTCACCGCCGGCACGATCTTTCAAGACACACGCAAGCCGCTGCGGCTGTGGTTCCGGGCGATGTGGACCATCACCACGCAGAAGAATGGGGCCAGCGCCCTGGGTCTACAGCGCGTTCTGGGACTGGGCAGTTACCAAACCGCCTGGCCTTGGATGCACAAGCTGAGGCGAGCGATGGTGCGCCCGGGGCGGGAGCGATTGACGGGCCTCGTCGAGGTCGATGAGACCTACTGGGGCGCTGAAGAAGAAGTGGTAATCGGCCGGCAGACCGAGCGTAAAGCGTTGATTGCAGTCGCCGCGGAAGAGAGAGGAACCGGGCTGGGGCGCATCCGCATGCAGCGCGTTCAGAACGCCTCGGCGGCCAGTTTGATGCCCTTCGTCGAGGAGTCGGTCGAGCCGGGCAGCGTGGTTGTTACCGACAACTGGTCGGGCTACGATCCGCTCAAGAAGAAGGACTACCAGCGTCGTATCATCTCGATTAACAACCGCCGCGAGCAGGCCTCGCAGCTACTGCCGAGGGTGCACTTGGCGATCTCGCTACTCAAGCGCTGGATGCTGGGCACGCATCAGGGGGCGGTCAGCCACGAGCATCTGGACTACTATCTCGACGAGTTCGTGTTCCGCTTCAATCGGCGCAGATCACGCAGTCGGGGCAAGCTCTTCTACCGCCTTGTGCAGCAGGCCATGGCGGTGGAGCCGACGCCGTACCGCTCGATCGTCGCCGATTGGGACGCTAAGACGCTGTGAGCCCAACTACAAGATGTTGGGGTCACCTGAGTCAAGTGGATACCCGGCTTACTGTTTTAATGCCATGTAGCTCTATTGCTAGGCCCAGGTGATCCCAGAAGGTCTGGTTCCATTGAGGGTGCGTTTCAGTTATTGCACCCAAGGAAGCCCCTGCTAGAACTACATGGTCATAGTTGTCGCGCAGACCTCGGCTCACCATGTAGTGCAATGTGTAATCAACCAGACGGTAGTCCATACAGGAAAGTAACAGTACGTCAGCTTTGCCAGCCTCAAGCGCGGCTGTTGACTGGGATTTCACGTTTGACTCTGCCATGGCCGCAGTATACACATGCGCGGCGGCAAATACCAGGTCTCTTCCTGCCGAACCTGCACATCACCACCGCCGGTAGGCGCCAGGGCTCATCCGTTCGCTCACAGACGTTGATTGATCGCGCTGAACGGCGCTCCGGCCGACACTTTTACGACCGCGGTGGCGCCAGCACCCTTAGCGCGCGCGGGCTAGGGCTGCCTTCCATCCGCTGAAGAGTTCGTCCCTTCGCGAAGCTTGCATCGTGGGCTCGAAGCGACGGTCCGTCTTCCAGAAGCTTTCCACTTCGTCGAGTCCAGCCCAAACGCCGGCGGCGAGGCCCGCGAGAAAGGCCGCGCCCAGGGCGGTCGTCTCCGTGTAGGTGGGACGGACTACGGGAATGCCTAGGATGTCGGCTTGGAACTGCATCAGGAAGTCGTTCCGCGCTGCGCCTCCGTCGGCGCGTAGTTCCGAGATCGGTGATTGCGCGTCGCCCTGCATCGCTTCGACCAACTCGCGTGTCTGATAGGCGATGGCCTCGAGCGCGGCGCGCACGATGTGCGCCCGGGTAGCCGAGCGCGTCAGTCCGCAGATGACGCCGCGGGCCGACGGGTCCCAGTGGGGCGCGCCGAGGCCGACGAAGGCGGGCACGAAATAGACGCTGACCGTGTCGGCGACCGACTGCGCGAGTGCTTCCGACTCCGCGGCGTCGGCCAGCAGGCCCAGGGAGTCCCGCAGCCACTGGATCGCCGCTCCGGCGACGAAGATGCTGCCCTCCAAGGCGTAAGCTCGCTCGGCCTCACTCGACGCTGCCAAGGTGCTGATGAGACGGTTGGTCGACACGACGGGTGCGCCGCCGACGTGCATCAGCATGAAGCAGCCGGTGCCGTAGGTGTTCTTCGAAAGGCCTGGACGGAAGCAGGCTTGCCCGAACAACGCCGCTTGCTGATCGCCGGCGATGCCGCCGATCGGAACCTCCGCCCCGAGAATTGCACCATCTGTTACAGCGAGATCTCCCAGCGACGGAACGATCCGCGGCAGCATGGCGCGGGGTACGTCAAACAGTTGGAGCATCTCCTCGTCCCAGTCACGCGAGTCGAGGTTCAGCAACAGGGTACGGGAGGCGTTGGTGACGTCGCTGAGGTGGCTTCGGCCGGCGGTGAGCTTGTAGACGAGCCAGGAGTCGACGGTGCCAAACAGAAGATCACCGGCGTCGGCGCGAGCCTGGCCGTCGGGCAGGTGGTCGAGGATCCAACGGATCTTCGTCGCCGAGAAGTAGGGGTCGATGAGCAGTCCGGTGCGGCGGGTGACCTCCGCTCCATGCCCGGCGTCGAGCAGGCTGCGGCAGAGATCACTCGTGCGGCGGCACTGCCAAACGATCGCGGGGCCGACGGGCTTGCCCGTCGAGCGCTCCCAGACAATGGTCGTCTCGCGCTGGTTGGCGATGCCGATGCCGGCCAGTTGCGACGGCTGGATGCCGGCCTTGTCGATCGCCTGTCGAGCGGCGTCGATCTGGGCGCGCCAGATGTCGTCAGCCTCTTGCTCGACCCATCCGTCGTTGGGGTAACGGCAGTTGATCGAGAGATGCGCCGAGGTGACCTCGCGCGCCTCACCGTCAAACACCACGGCGCGGGCGCTGGACGTGCCTTCGTCGAGGGCCAGCAGGTAGCGCATTCAACAATCCTGCGCGAGGACAGATTCAAGACGCAAGGCCGTCACCCGAACAACTGTATGTCGAACACGCGCGCGAGGATCAGAATCACCGTCAGTCCGGTGAAAACGACGAAGCTGCCCCAGCAGCACCAGATGGTCAGCCGGGAAGGGTAGAACAGACTGTCGTTTTTCGGGATGATCGTGAGGCAGTAGAAGACGTTCAAGAAAAAGATCACCGGCGCAATGAAGAACGCCAGGGCCGAGGCAACCAGCACGAGGAAGACGGGGCGGGGAAGGCCGGCGATGATGGCGACCGCCGCGAACAGGGAGAAGATCATCGTGGCGCGATAGATGTTGTACTCGGAGTACCAGCGTTTGCGATGCTCGGGTGTCAGATCTTCTTTCGCGGTGCCCTGCAGAGCGGCGGTCGAGTGAAACAGGTTGCGGCAGCACGCGCCGACGATGCGGGGCCAACCGTCGAAGTAGTTGAACGCCGTGGAATAGGTGGCTGCGAACGCGCCGGCCAGGAAGACCAGCATCATCCAGGGGCCGACGCTCTCGGTGAAGATGCCGGCGATCTCTCCCATCACCGCGCGGCCTTCTACGGGACTCGGATAGAGCCACACCGCCGCCAGCAACACGAACATACAAGCCAGTACAAACGACACCACGTGGCCCACGCGGAAGTCGAGCAAGCCGATCTTGTACCACCTGGCACAGTACTCACGCGCGTGATGGGGCAGGGAATCGCTTTGCACCGACAGGTTGTCTCCTAGGCTCTCTCCGGGGTTCTCTCCAGCGGACGCGAAGGGGTCGAAGGGCTGAGTTAGGCCGGCGGTTTCCAGCCGGCCGCGGATCTTTCCCATGCCGACCTTCTTCGCCTTGCCCCACTCGGAGGCCTGCAGCGATACGTCCATGCCGGTGGGCAGCAGGCCGAGGAACGCGGCGATGATGAGCCACGAACCCTCGGGCGTGTCGATGATGAAGAAGTTCGCGAAGGCGGAGAGTGGAGCCGGCTTGACGAGGTACACAGCCACGGTTGAAACGAAGAGGATTCCCGCCAGCACCCGCGTGACCGACTCCAGAACCGCGTAGTCGCCGCGGAGGATCACGATCACCGCGGTCCCGCCAAGCACGAAACCGTAGACCCAGATCGGGATGTCGAGGCCAAGGGAAATCGAGAAGAAGTAGAACAGGACGGCCGAGGCAGCGATAAGCCGTCCCGCTTGGCCGATCGCGCTTTGGATCAGCGTGGTAACGAGAACGTACCAGAGGGGCCACTTGCGCCAAGCGGTTGCATAGGCCTCGATTAGACTCTTGCCGGTTGCGTGCGTGAAACGGAAGGCCATTTCGAAGCCGTAGTACTTGAAGACGTAGGCGATCGGGATGCACCACAACAAGGCGAAGGCAAACCGGCCGCCGGCAGTCGGCGCGGTGACGAGGTGGCTGGTTCCGATGCCGGTCATCATCAGAATCATGCCCGGGCCGAACTCGCGCAGAAGGCTGCGAAGGTCCATCTTCGGTAGAGCCAGATCCGCCCAGGGGTCCCGTGCGGGTGTGCCCGTGGTGGGCCTATCGGAACGATCGAGATTCATGTCCAGCTGTGGTCGCGCCGCCCGAAAGCAGCCTGGGCGTCCTCAAGATCTTACAGGGTTTGTTGGGGCGGGGCTGTTGGCGGAGCCCCAGCCCGCTGCAGACCGGCACTTGCCGTCCCACGGGTGGAGGTGCACTCCGAGCGCGTCTTTCGAGAACGACTGCCCTAGCAGTCCGTGGCAAAACTGATAACCGTGCGAATCGCAATGTAGGGGCACGGCATGCCGTGCCCGCCTGCTCGACCTACCGCAACATGTGGGTGTGTCTTACGGTCGTGACACGAAGCCCGGCTTTCACCACGGACTGCTAGGTCAACGCGCCGACGAGGCGGTCGACGTCTTCATCGTTGTTGAGAACGGAGACGGCGACCCGCATCTGGTTCCCGAACCGTAGCGTCACCTCGACGTTGGCGCGCTTGAGCCGTTCGCGCACATCGTCGGGATCTTTCAAGCGGAAGGTGACGATCGGACTGCGGTTCCCCGGCGGCGTGATCGAGGGATAATCGATCTTGGGCAGTTCTTTCTGCAGCCGTTCGGTCAGGGCCGTGGCGTGGGCCTGGATCTTGTCGACCCCGATGCGGTGGATGTAGTTGAGCGCTTCGTACTGGCAAACGCAACCGATGCTCGAGATGTTGCCAACCTCGTATTGCGCTGCGCCGGTCCTGGGCGTGTAGGTGATGTCGTCTTTGGAGGCGTCGGGCGTCTCGGTCCACGGCGCGTAGTTGAAGCCAATACCGCCGCCGAAACTGGTGGGACGGACGACGGAGCCCTGCAGGTCTTCCTTGACGTAGAGGTAGGCCAGGCCGCGCAGACCCATGAGCCACTTGTAGGTCGAGCAGGCCGCGAAGTCGAGGCCCATCGCCTGTACGTCGATCGGCACGGCACCGGCGCCTTGAATGATGTCGGCGTAGACGTGGGCGCCGCGCGAGTGGGCAAGGTCGCTGATCGCCTTCACCTCGGCCAGGTAGCCGTTGACGTTGGAAACGAGCGTCAAGGCGACCAGCTTGGTCTTGGCGTCGATCGCTTTCTCGAAGTCGGCGAGGTCGAGCTGCCAGTCGCGATGGCGGACGATCCGCACGTCGAGGCCGGCTTTCTGGCGCATCTTGTAGCTGTAGAGGCAGCTCGAGTAGTGCAAGTCATTGGTCACCACGTTGCCGCCGGCTTCTTGGATGTCCATGCCGTTGGCGACGATGTTCTCGCCGACTTGCGTGCTTTGGCAGTAGGCGATCTCGGTCGGCTTGGCGTTGATCAGCTTGGCGAAGAGTTCCTTGGCTTCGCGGCGGCGGGCCCCGACGAAGGTCTTCGTCTCTTCGGAATTCCCGACCCAGCCCGCGCGAGAAACGACGTGCGCCAGATAGTCGCAGTACTTCTGCATGAGCCGAGCGGTGCGGAGGCTGACCGGGTGCTGGGAGGCGTGGTTCATATAGACCCTGTCTTGCGAGCAAGGGAAATCCTCGCGCGCGGTGGAAAGGTCGCCGAGGGTCGGCGAGGCTTCGGTGCCTTGGCCGCAGCCGAGCTGGGTGGCGAGCGAGACGGCTGCGCCGCCGGCGAGGAACTGTCGTCGATCGAGATTCATGGTGGACTCCTATACGGTCACCGACCTTCTTAGACTGTACGCCGAGTGGAGGAGGATTGCTAGTGAGGTCCGCGACCTCACACTGATAGATCGGTGCTCATGTGGCGTAAGCCTCCAGGCTTGCCGAGTCTCGATTCTTCGGGACTCAGGATGGCAAGTGACCGAGCAGCGGCGGTTGATGGATGACCTGAGAACCGAGGAATCGGTTCTCGGCAAGCCTGGAGGCTTACGCCACCTACAAAGAGGTTGCGGCTGCTTGGTTGCCCGCGGTGTGAGTGGCGATCGCTGGTGTCTACGACAACGCCTCTAGTAAGGCATCAACATCAGCATCGTTGTTGTAAATGTTGGGCGAGATGCGTAGCCGGTTGCCCGTCGTCGTCGCCTGAACGTTGGCACGCTTCAGGCGCGCTTGGGTGTCAGCGTAATCACTCGGCATGAAGACGATGATCGGGCTTCGGGTGCCCTCGGGTGTGATGCAGCGGTAGCTTTCGGCCGGAAGCTCTTTCCGGATGCGATTCACCAGAGTAGTCGTGTGGGCGAGCATGTTCTCGACGCCAATCTTCTCCATGAACTTGAACGACTCGTATTGGCCGCAGTAGCCCTCGCGGGCTGTATTCCCCGGCTGGTAGCGGCCGGCGGCGGTCGGCACACTATAGGGAAATTCGTCCTTCGACTGGTCGGCAGTGTCTTCCCATGGCGGGTAGTTGAAGTTGACATAGCCGGGGTAAAGCAGGTCTCTGACCACCGTCCCCTGCAGGTCTTGCCGCACGTAGAGGAACCCAGAGCCCCGGCACCCCTGCAGGAACTTGTAATTCGAACAGGCGGCGAAGTCGATGCCCAGCGCCTTCACGTCGATGGGAATCGCACCGGCGGCCTGGATAATGTCGGCGTAGACGTGGGCGCCGTTGGCATGAGCCATTTCACTGATGGCCTTGGCGTCTTCGATGCGGCCGTTGACGTTCGACACGAGGGTGATCGCGACAAGTTTCGTTTTCTTGTCCATCGCCGCCTCCATGTCTTTGAGGTCGATCACCCAGTCCTTGCCCTTGACGATGCGCACGTCCATCCCCGCCTTGCGGCGGCCGATGAAGCTGTGGATCGACCCGGCGTAGTGCTGGTCGTTGGTGACGACGTTGCCGCCGGAGGCCTGGATGTCGAGCCCGTTGACCACGACGTCCTCGCCGGCCTTGGTGTTCTGGACGAACGCGATCTCAGCGGGGTCGGCGTTGATCAGCCTGGCGAACATCGGCTTGACGTTGCGCATGGCTTCACCGGCGTATTCGCCGCGGCCCTCGCCGGGGCCGTACATGTGGAAGTCCATGTAGCGCTCCATGCCCGCGCGCGTGTGCTTGCTCAACGGGCAGTGAGAGGCGCAGTCGAGATAGGGCTGCTGCAAGGCGCGTGGATACTGTTCGCGCACCGAGGCAAGGTCGGAGAGAGTCGGCGAGGCCCCGCTTTTGGAGCCGCACCCGGTTTGGGCCGTGGCCGCCGCGGCCATCGCGCCGGCGGCACCGAGAAACTGTCGTCGATTGATTGTCATGTTGTCCTCTTGGTTGTGAAACGTTACAGCGGCCGCACCCAGATGTTGCGGAAGCGCAGCGCCGTCTGCTTGACTTCGTGGTGAATATGGTCCTGCAACAGAATCGGACCGGGTTCGCAGACATCGCCGCCCAGTCCGCCGGCCGTCGGGCCTTCGAACTCAAAGTGATCCTGCACCACCACTCCGTTATGCAGGATGGTAATCGTGCCGGGTTTGACCACGTGGCTTCCATAGCACTTCGGTGCATGGAAGATCATGTCGTAGCTCTGCCAGGCTTCCGCCGGGCGGCTGGCATTGACCAGCGGCGCCGATTGCGCGTAGACGGCGCCGGCCGAACCCTTGGCGTAGGTCGGGTTTCGATAGGAGTCGAGCACCTGTATCTCGTAGCGCCCCTGCACGTAGACGCCACTATTACCGCGCGCCTGGCTTTTGGCTTCGGGTTGGTGCGGCGTGGCGAACTCGATGTGAATCTGCGCGCTCGAGAACTTGCGCTTCGTGTGAATGTTGCCGGTACCGGTTTTGCAAACGATGTCACCGCCCTCGACGGCCCAGGTAGCGGGCTTGCCGTCGGCGTGGACCCACTCGGAGAGGTCGCCGCCGCTGAAGAGCACGATCGCATCCGATGGCGGCTGGCCGGGCCCGCCGGGATCGACCGCGGGCGGTTGGGGGCCGTCGGCCGCGAAAGCTGTGGCCCCGCCCAGTAGAGCGAGCAGGAGCGCGAGCCAAAATATTCGGTTCATCAGCGGCGATGGTAGCACTGGTGGGTGTCTTGGGCCAAGCATGGGAGCTGACACAACCGGCAGCCTGAGGCAAACCGAGAGCGGTGTTGTCAACAAAGTAGGGGCACGGCATGCCGTGCCCGCGCTGCCGATTAAACCCGAGCCTCGCAAGCGGCGATCCAAACCGAGCCGTGACCGTAAGGGAGCGGTCCGGCAAGAACCCTGGCGCTATCCCAACCGCCTCTAGGTCAGAAGTCCTCCCACACTCCCGGCCCTTTCGGCTCACCGCGCCACGATCGGCTTTCGACGGGCACATCCACCGGTTGCAGCACGACCAGGAGATAGCGAATAGAGAAACAACGCCAGGCCGACCGTCCCCGCCAGACCGCTCCCTTACGGTCACGGCTCGGTTCAGGTGGTTTCACTTCAGGCCGCCTGCAATCTGCGATACTCTTTGGGTCGCTGGCCAAGCGGGCCGACAGGGGATTGCCTTGACGTCTACAACCACAAAAGCCGCGTTTCTAAGTTCACTTGCACTACTAGTATATCGTTTCAATAAAACATACTCATACAGCAACGGTTCCTGCTAGGCTGAAGGCATGGCAGGAAAGTAGAAGCGTCTCAAGCTGCAACTCAGCCCCGCAGAGGTGCAGCATCTGGAGCGGCTGCGTGGTTCGCGGACGGCTCCGGTTCGGGAGGTGCAGAGGGCTGAGATTCTGTGGCGTTATCATTCCGGCGAGACCATTGCCGAGATTATGCGAACCGTGAAGATGACCCGCAAAAGCGTCGGCAAATGGATCGATCGAGCCCTCGCCATGGGCGTGGAAGCAGCGCTCAAGGATGCCTATCATCGTCCCCAGCAGCCCCTCATCACCGCCGATGCCAAGGCCTGGGTGGTGCATTTGGCCTGTAGCAAACCCAAGCAACTCGGTTACGCCGCCGAACTCTGGACCCGCAGTGCGCTGGCTCTACACGTGCGCCGGCATGCCGTGGAAGCAGGCTATCCGGCGTTGGACCAAGCGGCTAAGGCGACCGTCCACCGGATCCTGGCCGAGCAACCTCTGCATCCAGAGAAGGTGAAGTACTACCTGGAGCGTCGCGATCCCGATTTTGAGTCCAAGATGCGGCAGGTGTTGCTGGTCTACCGCGAAGTGGCTTGGCAGAATGAAAGCCCTCGCGACGGCCTCTCGCCGGAGGTGATCACGGTTTCGGTAGACGAGAAGCCCGGCGTGCAAGCGATCGCCAACGTCGCGCCGGACCTGCCGCCGAAGCCTGGGCGGCATCCCAGCGTGGCTCGCGATTACGAGTACAAACGTCTAGGAACTTGCTCGATTCTGGCGGCGCTGGACTTGCATAGCGGTCGGGTGACGGCGCGGGTGGAGCGGCGTCACCGCAGTCGGGAATTCATCTTGCTGCTCCAGGATCTGGACCAATTTTACCCGGACGAGTGCACGATCCGATTGATCTTGGACAATCATTCCTCGCACATATCGAAGGAGACGAAAGCCTACTTGGCGACGCGTCCGAACCGCTTCAAATATGTGCATACGCCCACCCACGGATCCTGGCTCAACATAGTCGAGACGCTGTTTGGCAAGATGGCGCGCACATTCTTAAAGCGAATACGAGTCGAGTCCTGGGCGGAGCTTCGGGAACGAATCCTGAAAGGAATCGCGGAGATCAACGCCGCTCCAGTCGTTCACCGCTGGAGGAAGTTCGAGTCGCTTGAGGTCACCTAGAGTGGGTATGTTTTAGTGAAACTATATACTAGACTAGGGGGTTCTTGTCCCAACCACGTCACGCGACAGAACCACACCGTAGCATCAGCAAGCAACCAGATTGCCGGCCGCGGGCGCCTTGCAGTGCCCGATGTAGTTCGGAGTTTGCTACAACAGCGAAAACATGCTTGGCGGTGGCTCGGCTGCGTGAACGGAAGACGGGCTGCTTCCGGCACCAGCAGCGCTCAAGAAAAGAGCCGGCCTGGTGCATGCTGAAGCGTCGACGATGGACAGCGTTCAGGTGTGCGCCGACCATTCCAGCAACGACATTGAGGCCGCTTCACCATGGTTCGCCCTGAGTTGAGGGCTGGGGTTGGGACCCTGGTAAGGAGGCAGAGACGAGTATCTACGTGAAGTTGATGAAGCGTCTGCACAAGCCGATTTATACGTCCCGCATACAAGAGCTTGTCCGTCGTCTGACCGAGCATCTCCACTCTGGAGATCGTGTGCTTGATGTCGGTTGTGGCGCTGGTGAACTCGGCGCGGCTCTCATGGATTCATCGGGTTGTCCATCGGGAGTGGTCGTCTCCGGTCTAGAACTGGTCAGCCGGGAAGCCCAGCTCATCCCGATCAGGCACTACAATGGGTGCGAGATTCCCTATTCCTCGAATACGTTCGACGTCGTGATACTAGCCGACGTCCTGCACCATGCCCAGCACCCACACCAGCTGATCGACGAGTGTGCCCGCGTAACGCGCCGCCTACTCGTAATCAAAGACCACAAGTTGGAGGGCATACTGGCCAAGCTTCGGGTTGCATTGCTCGATTGGGCTGCCAACGTACCGTACGGCACTTCACTTCTGTACCGCTATAACACCGCTCAACAGTGGCGTGAGTGGCACACGCGCCACAGGTTCGCTGTCGAGGATGAAGTGCAGTCCATGCGTCTATATCCGCCAATCATAAACCTTCTATTCGGAAGGCGCCTTCAGTATTGGGTTGTCCTACGAGTAGACGATCCGGGGACGGACAGGTTGACGTGACAGCGCGCGTGGAGGGCCCGGCACGCAACAGAGGGATGCCACGGAAGACAGTTCTGCTGGGCCGATGGGGCCCACGCTCGATGTGGGTCCTCGCAGTCGTTCTGGCGGTCCATCTGGTGCAATTCGTGAACAACGGCTTCGACCGCCCGGCACACGGCTTCGTTTCCCACTACACAGCGAGCCGGCTTGTTGTTTCTGGGGTAGGAGTGGCTCAGTTCTACGACGACAACTGGTTCAAGGCCAGAGTTTCAGAGCACGAGCCAACCGTGATCGATCTCTATGGAGCCAACCTGCCGACCATGAGCTTGTTGATGCTGCCGCTGACTGTGTTTGATTACCACCAAGCGCGGGTGGTTTGGACTGTCGGTAGCGTCGTCCTTCTGATGGCGACACTGGCGGCACTGATGTGGCAGTTGAAACTCACGGCCCATTGGACGGCCGCCTTCGCCTGCTATGTACTTCTCTACCAGCCGCTTTACGAACACCTCTTTCACGGCCAAATGTATATCCTGGCACTCGCGCTACTCACGGTGTCTTGGTGGGGTTTTCGTCGCGCGAGCAGTGGGCTCCTCGGGGTAGCACTCGGCACATTGCTGGCGACAAAAACGGCAGCCCTCACGGTTTGGCTGCTGCTACCGGCCCATCAGCGCTGGCGAGCCCTGGCGTGGGGAGGTGGTACGATTCTCGCTGTTGTTGGCTTGTCTCTCCCTTGGCTCGGTGTCAGCGCTTGGACGACCTATTCGGAGGTTGCAGTCCGACTCCCATCGGAAGCGTTCCTGTCTGTCACGGCATATCAGACGCAACTGAGTTTCTTCAGACATCTGTTCGTCTACGATGAACAATGGAATCCGGGGCCGCTTGTCGACCTCCCGCGAGTGGGCGTGGTTTTGAGCTGGATAGGCGCGATCGTCCTGCTGGGCGTTAGTACCGCTGTCGCGCTTATGCGAAGACACGCCGATCTGCTGTTTGCTGCCTTCGTGCTCCTGGGCCTTGTCCTGAGCCCAGTTTCTTTAGACTATCACTACGTGATGGCGCTGCTCTCGATAGCTCTTCTCCTGTCGCATTGGCAGTACCGAATGGTGTCGTGGGGAGGTTTGACACTGACCGTAGGAGCTATCCTCATCGCTGTTGATCTCCCGTATCGTTCGGCGGAACTGGCAGACGGCGCATGGGCGCTCCTTGCGTATCCCAAGCTGTACGGTGCGCTGCTCCTGTGGGGCCTTGCGCTCGTAAGCTGCTTGAGGCCCGGTGACTCCAATAAGGGCTCTGGCCCCGCCACGAAGGTTGGCAGCTACGAATCCAGCATGAGCGAAGCGAGCGCGGATTGATGGCACGGACAAGCAAACTCGCGTCTTTGGCGGCGCTGTTGCGGATTCACCACTGGGTCAAGAATCTCCTCGTCCTCGTCCCGCTAGTTACCAGCCACGAGATTGATAGTCTGTCTCTCATCGGTCTTGGAGCGATCGCATTCCTCGTTTTCTCGCTGGCGGCCTCCGCAAGCTACGTGATCAACGATCTACACGATATCAAGGCCGACCGGCAGCATCCGACCAAGCGCTTACGGCCGTTGGTTACTGGGGAGATCGCCACGTCAACTGGGTACGTCCTGAGTACGCTGCTGGTGCTTATAAGCGTGTCGGTCGCCTCGTGGACGCTGCCGCCACTATTCGTGGCTACGCTATTGGTCTATGTGGCTGCATCCGTCACCTATTCCCTCTACATTCGACGAATCCTCTTCCTAGATGTGATCTTTCTCACAGGGCTGTACTGCGTTCGAATCATTGCTGGTGGAATCGCTACGGAGCGGTATGTTTCTCCGTGGCTGCTGGGGCTATCTCGCTTCTTCTTTCTTAGTTTGGCCTTGTTGAAACGCTACATCGAGTTGAGAGAGTTCGCAACGGTGAGTGACGGAGTAGCTTCTCCAGGTCGTGGCTACGTTGCTGGCGATGCCGAGATTGTTCGGTCTGTGGGTCCGGCAAGCGGATACCTCTCAGTCCTTTTCCTGGCGTTCTACATCAACAGCGATCAGGCTCAGACCCTCTACGAAGCGCCAATCGGCCTCTGGCTCGTGAGCCCTATCTTGATTTACTGGATCACTCGATTGTGGCTATTAGGGCATCGGGGTGAGATAGCGAACGATGCGATTGTGTTCGCGGCCCGCGACGGCGTCACATACGCGGTCGCTGCCCTGATCGCGGCCATCATGTACATTGCGACTGTCGGCCTCCAACACGCAGGACCCTAGTTTGACGTTGTGTCCATTCTGACATCAAGTGGAGTAGTGCCCGCACACGCTAGAATCACACCGTGGCCTCGAGAGGATCCACCCTGCTGGCTGCTGAAGCGCTGTATGAATACGCGGTTCGAGCGCTGGCACGACGATCGTTGACGGCTGTCGAGCTGCGCACGCGTCTGGGCCGGCGGGCGGCTCGGGCGGAAGACGTGCAGGAAGTCGTCGGGCGATTGGTCGAGGTGGGGTACCTCGATGACGCGAATCTAGCCGAATCGTATTCACGCTTCCGGCGAGAATACGAGGCTCTGGGCCGGAAGCGCGTTCGACGGGAATTGGAACGGCGGGGGGTCGAACCGGGCGTCGCGGAAGGTGCGGTTGGGGAGGCCTACCGGGATGCCGATGAAGCGCAACTCATCCGGGTACACCTGCGCCGTAAGCTCGGCGAGCGGTATCGAGAGCGATCGATCACCGATCCCAAGCACATGGCGCGACTCTACCGTGGGCTGATCAGGGCGGGATTTGCCTCTGATAAAATCGTGGAAGCACTGCAGGAGATCGCCTCCGAAAGCGAGTGGCTGGAAGGTTTCGGCGACCAAGCCGACGAAGCTTTTGACTAACAACGGATCGACTGGCAGGCTCCGTTCAGCCAACGCGGCGGCGAGGCCCGAGAGTGTTCGACGCCGCAGGTTCGCGCCTGACCTCCGGTGCAGGCGTCAAAGGCCGTTCGCGGCTCGTAGCGAGACCAGGTATTGACAGGACACGAGATTCGCGAGAAGTTCCTGCGCTACTTCGAGGGCAGCGGTCATCGCATCGTTTCCAGTTCGTCGCTCGTGCCTGCCAACGACCAGACGCTGCTGTTCGCCAACGCCGGCATGAACCAGTTCAAGGAGGTCTTGCTTGGCGAGGAGAAACGCGACTACAACCGCGCCACGACCTCACAGAAATGCGTGCGCGCCGGCGGCAAGCACAACGATCTCGAAAACGTCGGCCAGACGCGCCGCCACCACACGTTCTTCGAGATGCTAGGCAACTTTTCGTTCGGCGACTACTTCAAAGACGATGCCATCGCCTACGCCTGGGAGCTGGTCACCAAGGTCTACGGCCTGCCGAAGGACCGCCTCTACGCCACCGTATTCGACGACGACGACGAAGCCGAAGAACTGTGGAAGAAGGTCACCGACATCGGGCGGGACCGCATCTTCCGCTGTGGCGCCAAAGATAACTTCTGGCAGATGGGCGATACCGGCCCCTGTGGCCCGTGCTCGGAGATCTTCTACGACTTCGGCCCCGAGTCCTTGGAGCCCGGCGAGAATGACGAGCCCTTCCCCAGCGAGACGAACCGCTTTGTCGAGATATGGAATCTCGTCTTCATGCAGTTCGACCGCGACGCGACGGGCAAGCTCACGCTGCTGCCTAAGCCCTCGATCGACACCGGGTTGGGTTTGGAGCGAACGACCGCGGTGTTGCAGGGCAAGTTCAGCAACTTCGAAACCGACCTGATCCGGCCGATCATCGACCGGGCGGCCGAGGTGCTCGGCGGGAGCATCGCGCTGCATCAAGACCCCAAGACCGACACGACTCTTCGCATCATCGCCGACCACAGCCGCGCAGCCGCTTTCCTGGTGCACGACGGCGTGCTGCCCTCGAACGAAGGACGCGGGTATGTGCTGCGCAAGATCATTCGGCGCGCCCTGCGTCACGCGCGCCTGGCGGGCCGTAGCGAACCGTTCCTTTACGAGATGACCGGGTTCGTCGCCGAGCTGATGGAGCCGGGGTTCCCGGAGTTGATGCAGTCGGTGCCGCGCGTGGCCCGCATCGTCAAGGAAGAGGAGAACCGCTACAGCCACAGCTTTGCCCTGGCCGAGAAGATGTTCGAGTCGTCTGTCGAGAAGGCTACGGGCGGCGTTCTGCCTGGTGAAACGGCCTTCAAGCTTTACGACACCTTCGGCCTGTCACTTGATGAACAGGAAGAACTTGCACGTGAGCGTGGTCTGACGATCGACCACCCGGGGTTCGAAACCGAGATGGCCCAGCAACGGTCCCGGGCGCGGGCGAGTTGGAAGGGTGGGGAAGCCGCCGCCGTCGCCCAGGTGTATCAAGGATTACGCAAGG
Organism: Bryobacterales bacterium; assembly: GCA_965261065.1. Lineage (GTDB taxonomy): Bacteria > Acidobacteriota > Terriglobia > Bryobacterales > UBA6623 > JAKZVK01. The sequence continues at coordinate 5,229,345 of OZ253444.1, forward strand.
AACACGCGACGGCGTTCGAAGGCTATGGAAACCTGGAGGCCGAGGGATCAACGATCGTCGGCCTGCTCGTCGACCGGCAAGTCGCCGAAGAGGTCCCCGCAGGGGCCGAGGCGGAGATGATCCTCGACCGCACTCCCTTCTACGCGGAGGCGGGCGGGCAGGTGGGCGACCGCGGCGTGATCCTGTCGGGCGGTGAGGTCGTGGCGCGAGTCGTGGACGTCTACGCGCCGGTTCGGGGCCTCTCTGTGCACAAGATCGAGACCACAGCCCCGCTCAAGGTCGGCCAGAAGGTCTCCGGGCGCGTGGACGATCAACTGCGGCACGCGACGATGCGCAACCATACGGCCACGCACCTGATGCACGCGGCGTTGCGCAAAGTCCTGGGGACGCACGTCAAGCAGGCGGGCAGCGTGGTCGATCCCGCGCGCCTGAGGTTCGACATTACCCACTACGCGGCGGTCGACGAGGCCGAGCAACAAGAGGTCGAGCGGCTTGTGAACGAGGAGATCCTCAAGAACACGCCCGTAGCGACGGAAGTGCTCAGCCTCGACCAGGCGCTCAAAACGGGCGCGATGGCGCTGTTCGGTGAGAAGTACGGCGAGGACGTGCGGGTCGTCGGGATCGGCGACTTCAGCAAAGAACTGTGCGGCGGAACGCACGTGGCCCGCACGGGCGACATCGGGGTGTTCAAGATCACGTCCGAGAGCAGCATCTCGGCCGGGGTGCGGCGGGTGGAGGCGGTCACCGGGCTCGGGGCCTACGAGGGGTACCGGCGGGCCACCGATCAGATCGAGCGGCTCGCCGCGGCGCTGCGCGTCGCCGAGCCGGAGCTGCTGGAGACGGTGGAGCGGCTCGCCGCCGAGCGCAAGGCGTTGGAGAAAGAGGTCGAGCGGCTGAAGAGCAAGCTGGCGGGTTCGAGTGCGGCCGACTTGACGGCGAACGCCCGCGACGTCAACGGCATCAAGGTCGTCGCCGCCAGTGTTGAAGGGCTCGACCGCAATCAGATGCGGTCGCTGGCTGATTCGCTGCGTAGCAAGATGGGGTCGGGCGTGGTGGTCTTGGCGAGCACCGCGAACGGCAATGTGGCGCTGATCTCGGCGGTGACGAAAGACTTGGCTGGGAAGAAAGTGCACGCCGGCAAGCTGATCGGCGCCGTGGCGCAGGCGGTCGATGGGCGCGGTGGCGGGCGTCCCGATCTGGCCGAGGCCGGCGGGAAGAATGTAGGAGCGGTACCGGCGGCGCTCGAGAAGGTATACGAGCTGGTCGGCGAGATGGCGGGCTCGTAGGCGGGCGCAGCGGACGTTTCACGCAAAGACGCAAAGAACGCAAGGTTCCCCTCGGCGGGCTTTGCGCCTTTGCGTGAGCCACTCTTCACTGTTCTTCTAAACCGACGGAAAATCCAGTGTCCGAACCCGCACCCTACGACGACGCCGGGAATCGCGAACGTGTTTCGCGATTGATCGAGCGTGGCGTGGACGTGTGGGGACCTGACCGAGTCTACGTCGCTGCTGATGTGCCGCTCGAGAACATCGAGCCCGGTGCCGTCTTGCTCAACGCAGCGCTAAGCGGATCGCAACTGCGCATCGGCCGCCGATCGCGGATCGGCGTTTCCGGTCACGCGCGCGTGGCGGATTGCCAGATCGGCCGCGATGTTGAGTTGGGGGCGGGCTCCTACGAGAACGCCACTCTTCTTGATGGGTGCCGCGTTCGCGGTTTCGCCGAACTGCGGGAAGGCACGCTGCTCGAAGAGCAAGCCGAAGCGGCCCACAGCGTCGCCTTCAAGAACACCATCCTCACCGCGACGGTCGTCGCCGGGTCGCTGATCAACTACTGCGACATTTTCATGAGCGGCGGCACGTCGCGCGACGACCACAGCGAGGTGGGCTCGGGCGTGATCCACTTCAACTTCGATCCGCGCGGGGACAAGTGGAGTAGCCTGATCGGCGACGTGCGGGGCGTGCTGCTGCGGTCGGCGCCGGTCTTCGTCGGGGGGCATTGCGGGCTGGTGGGGCCGTTGCACGTCGACTTCGGCGCGGTCGTGGCGGCGGGGTCGATCGTTCGTAAAGACGTCGGTCCGGATTGCGTGCAGTTCGAGTCGGCGGAAACGCAGCGCACCGATGGCTTCGACCGCGAGATCTATATGGGTTTGAAGCGCAAGTTCCTCGCAACGGCGAAGCTGGTCGGGAACCTGCACGCGCTGGATGCCTGGTACGAGCAGGTTCGGATGCGGTTCGCGGAGGATCGTCAGAAGGCGCTCTACGCCGCGGCGCGGGAGCAGATCCGGCGGCACATCGCCGAGCGGGCGACGCGGCTTGACAAGATCATTGGCAAACTGGAGCGGTCGATTGCGAAGTCGTCGGCGTTGGGCGGTGAAACGGCGGCGCGTTTTCACAACGAGCATCGATGGTTGCTCAAGAGCCGGGAGCAGGTTACAGAGATCATCACGTCGAAGCCCGAGGGTCCGCCACCGCCCGAGGGGTTTGTGCGGGACTACGAACAGGTCCGGCAGGGTGCTTCGCACGTCGATGCGATTCGACAGGTCGGCGACGGAGCGGCTGCCATAGCTGCCAACTGGTTGGGTCCTCTGGCCGGCATTACGACAGCACGCATGCGGGCCTTGTTGGATTTGTGAAGCAGCGTCGACTTCCGGGTCGACGTCTGTTGCTTAACAGGCGCTGCCTCAGGCAGCCTAGCGCCTCTCGAGTATTGTCAGGGTTCGTGCCGGACCGCTCCCTTACGGTCACGGCTCGGTTGACGTCGACCCTGCCGGCTAGGAGGCTCGCGCCACAAATCAGGATCGGCCGCGGAGCTTCCTGGTACAATCCCGCCATGCCAGTGCACAGCAAAACGCAGCCGGCCCCTCGTCTTCTCCACTACCTGCTCACCCTCTTCTTCAGCCTACTTCTGCTGGCGTCGTGCGGGCCTTCCTACGAAGTGCTCGACGAAAGCCGGCAGGCGACTGGCGTCAAAGTGGGTGAGGTGACGGAATCGTTCGGCCATCGTGGCGATGCGCCTCACCGAGCAGGCCGAGCGCCGCCATGACGGCATTTTGCGGCGCAAGCGATCCGAAAGGAAAGTACCGCCGGTGATCCCCAATGTCCCGGACCTCGAAGGCTCGGCGCCCGGCGCGCCCGGACGTGTGCGCGTCCGCTACAGCACGCAGCGGGGGGCGTCCGACAGCTTTCCCGAAGGCCCGGCCGACGGCCAAGAGACTCCGTGGCACGAGGTCAAGGCCGAGGACGACTTCACGCACCAGTTCGCGATCACCGGCTTGCAGCCCTCCACCGTCTACTACTACTCGGCGGAGACCTCGAACCTCGACGGCTCTGTCTTGCACCAGCCGCTTCTGGGGCAGTTCGAAACCGCGCCGCCGGCCGACGAGTACACCGATGTGACGTTCACTGTGATCACTGGCCAGATGTATATGCATTCGGACCACAAAGACGGCTTCATGGCGTACGGCTCGATGGCCGCGCTGAAGCCCAAGTTCATCGTGCCCACCGGCGACACGGTCTACTACGACAGCGACGACCCGCCCGCCGCCACGATCGACATCGCCCGCTACCACTGGAACCGCATGTACAGTTTCCCCAAGCTGATCGACTTCCATCTCAAGGTGCCCACCTATTTCGAGAAGGACGATCACGACTCGCACCTCAACGACGGCTGGCCCGGCTTAATGCGCACTTTCATGAGCCCGTTCACCTTCGAGGAAGGCCTGAAGGTCTACAACGAGCAAGTGCCGATGAGCGAGAAGCCTTACCGCACGTTCCGTTGGGGCAAGGGCTTGCAGGTCTGGGTCCTCGAGGGGCGTGACTTCCGCTCACCCAACACGATGGAAGACGGCCCCGACAAGACGATCTGGGGCGCCGAGCAGAAGAAGTGGCTCAAGGATACTCTGCTCGCCAGCGACGCCGATTGGAAGGTGCTCATCAGCCCAACGCCGATCGTTGGGCCCGACCGCTCGAACAAGCACGACAATCACTCGAATGTCGACTTCACGCACGAGGGCGACGAGTTCCGCAACTTTGTCAAAGAGAACCTAGCGGACAACTATTTCGGGGCTTGCGGCGACCGCCATTGGCAGTACCACTCGGCGCATCCCAAGTCGGGCATGCATGAGTTCTCATCCGGCCCGATCAGCGACATCCATGCCGGCGGCTCACCGGGACATGATCCGGTCTACCATCAGTTCCACCGGGAGATGGGCGGGTTTCTATCGGTGCAGGCGAAGAAGGTGGGCGAGGAGAGTACGATAGCTTTTCGGCTGCACGCGGTGGATGGGAACGTCGAGTACGAGTACACGCGGTCGGTGGCGGTGGAGTAGGGAAGGGCCGGCTTGGCTGCTAGGCCATGTGTTCGCGAGCCAGCATGCGATCGAGGGCCAATAGGTTCATCATCAATCGCCGCAGGGGGTGGTAGTTGTCTTGGCGGACGCCGCGGTAACCGGGCTTGAAACTGAACTGGCGGTCTTCGCCCAAGCTATAGGTGGAGTGGCCGAACCGGCGTAGCGAGAACTTGTTGTCGGCGATGTCCTGCGCGAGGGTGAAGTAGCGCGCGGCCCACGCGGTGCCGGTGTGCTCGAACACCTTCAGGGCTGAAACCAGGACCTCTTGCTGCGCCCACATGCTCTTGTAGTAGAAGTACTCGCCGGTGAGCCGCAGCTCCGGACGGTCGCCCGGCAGTTGCATCGGGGGCCACTCATAACAACCCGCATCGACGTTGATCCACTCAGACAGCCCGCCGTAGACGTGGTCCCAGCCGATGTCGAGGTGCTGCCGTAGCTGCCGTGCCGCCAAGTCGAACATCGCCCGGTCGCCGCGGCGCAGCGCCTCGTCCATCACCATCCACAAGCATTGGCAGCAATGGCCGAGCAGCGACTTGTTCTTCTCGGATTCGATGGGACTGAAGTCGTGGTTACGGTATTCGTTGGTGAGGCCGATGTCGGCGTTGTGGTGCTTGTGGAGAATCGCGTCGACGCAGAAGTCAGCGATGCGCTCGATCTCGGGGTCGTGGCCGCGGTGGAGGATCTGCGTGCACGTTTGCAGGTTGAGCATCCAGTTGCCTTGGATGCGCGCACCGCGATGAGGTGCGTACTTGTCCTGGAAGTCGGGGCGGTTGATATAGCGGAAGAGCTTCTTGACCAAGGAGATCGCCAGGTCGCGGGCTTCGTCGTCGCCGGCCGCAGCAGCGTACTCTTGCAGGCCTTCGGCCAGGAAGTACATGCCGTAGACATCGTCATTGAATGGCGTGAGGATCTTGCCGTCTCGCGACACGTTGACGGCGTACCAACCGTCATCCTGCCGGGCGTGTGCGAGCCAGAACTTTTTGGTCTTGCGGGCGATCTCGAGGTGGCGGACGTCGCGCCCGAGGTGGTTGTAGAGATAGCTGTAGACCCAGATGCCTCGACCTTGATACCAGTGATACTTGTCGTCGTTGAGACGCGTCCCGTCATAGTCGAGCGCGGTCATGAAGCCGCCGCGCTCGTGGTCGATGCCGTGATGGTCCCAGAAGGGAAGCTGGATGTTGAATAGCTCGTCGCGGTAGTGGTCGCGGAGTTTTGTAAGGGCGGCACGGCTCACCTCCGGAGAGGGCGCAGAAGTTTCTTGAGCGGAGGCCTTGCGAGCAGTCGCGGCCAGTGCCGCTGAGGCCGCGGTCGAGCCGAGAAAACGGCGGCGCGTCGACTTGATCATTCCTTCCAGTCGGAGCCGCATTCATCATACTCCGCTTGGCATGTGAGCGAAGGGCGTTTGCCGGACCGTAATCAGCTTGGAGAAGGACCACCCTGACCGCTCCCAGGCGTAGCCAGCTTCGGAGTTTTACTCTTCAATGATCGCGGCTTTCGTCCCTTAGGTAACACGAGTACTCGATACGGTCAGGGCGCCTTGGCCGCGTCGAGGAGGCGGAGCCAATTCTCGCCGAGGATTCGCTTGATGCGCTGCTCGCTGTAGCCCTTCTTCACGAGCGATTCGGTGAGGCGTGGGTAGCTGGTGGCATCGAAGTCGAGCAGGTTGGGGCCGCTCATCAGGTCAAGACCGATGCCGATGTGGCGGTCGCCGACCATCTCGACCGCGTAGTCCACCTGGTCGGCCCAGTCATCGACCGTCGGGAGTGGCGCGCCGGCGTCGATGGCCCTCTTGTGCCGTTCGCGCCAGGGGATGCCGTACGCGGTTCCGTCACGCTGATCACGGTCGCGGACCCAGCGGTCGTGCATCTCCGCGTCGAGTGCACCGATGTAGGCGCCGAAGTCTTCGTAAGGCTTGCGGAAGAAGGTGTAGTCCTGAATGAGATGCCGTAGCGGCGGGGGTGCATTATCGCTCGATTGAGACCGCTGCCATTCCGAGTACTCTCGCCCTATCTGCGTGGTACTCGAGTGCATGCCCATGAGCCCTCCCTTGGCCGCCATGGCTCTGAGCACTTGGTCGGACAGTGTCCGTGGGTGGTCCACGAAATGTTGCAGCCCATGGTGGCTGCCGACGACCGGTGCGCGGCTGGCCTCGATGATTTGCATCTTGGCTTCGTCGGTGGCGTGGGAGAGGTCGATCATGATCCCGAGCCGATTCATCTCCGCAACGATCTTGCGGCCTTGTTCGGTCAGACCGCCCCATTTTTTCATGCCAAGCTTGGCGTCGATGAAGGCGTTGGTCGTGTTGTGGCTGAGTGGCTGGATCATGCGGACGCCGAGACGGTGGAAGAGCCGCAAGACGTCGAGGTCGCCCTCGGTGTCGAAGCCGCCTTCGAGTGCGAGGATGGCGGCCATCTTGACCTTGCCGACGATGCGGCGCACGTCGGCGGAGGTGAGCGCGAGCTCCATCTTGTCGGCGTTGGCGTCGAGGACGCGGTAGAAAGTTTCGATCAGGCGGCAGGCCTGCTTCACGGCGTAGTTGTAGTTGTTGTAGGGGTCTTCGATGTAGACGGTATGGACGACGACGTCGAGCCCGCCTTGCTTGGCGCGGGCGTAGTCGAACAAGCCGGTCTCCTGTACTTTCCAGGGGTCGATGCCTTGATGGAAGACGGGCGTGACGATGTGGACGTGTCCGTCAACGACGATGGCTTCTTCGTGGAGTCGGACGGGGTCGAGGGATTGCGCGGGGAGGTTCGGCGGGATGATGAGGGCCTGGAGTAGCAGGCAAAGGAGTAACGTAAGGCTGTTTCGGGCTTGGGACATGGAGACCTCCTGTTGTGACACGGCTGTATCCTCGGCTGGCCGCTTGTTAGCGCTCGATATTGTACAGCGTTCGAAGCCGGTCGGTGCTGCGGTGCTTGTTTGGCGGGTAAAGATTGCGTTGTAACGTTCGGTTGGTCGTAGAAATTACACTTGGGAACGGCGGTGAGGGCCGAATGGCTGACAGAGGAAAAGTGGGCTGAATAGGCGGTTTGTGACTTTTCGGGTGCCTAAGGTCGATTTGGAATGAGTTTTGCATACAGTCTGGCCGATGTCGCTGACCGGGGCCGGAGATCGCTCGAAGCAATGAAGTGCGGGAGAAGCCTTAGGGCTGTCAGCGGCCGGGTGACGTAGGCTAGTAGGCAAATGGTGAACGGACCGTTCCATCCCAAGCAGGTGAAAGGGGCGCTGCTGTTGGCGGGCGCGCTGCTGGGGTTGGGCGCTCTGTCGGCGGTGACGTTGGTCTATCGCGAGACGTCGCGGGCGATTGCCGAGGCCGAACGCGAGGTCGTTTCGGATTCGGAGATCGCGTTTTCAAAGGTCACGCGGCGGCTGGGGCGTGTGCCGGATCCGAGCGAGGGTGGGGTGCCTGCGGGGGTGTCCGGTGCGCCTTTCGAGTGGATCCGGTCGCCGGCGGTTTATTCGGATGCGGTGGCTTTCGAGGGACGGTTCTACCTGGCTGGCCCGTCGGGCATGTCGGTCTACAGTGATCGCCGCCTGCTCGCAAGTTACCGCGTGGGTCAGGAGCTTCCGGCCGCGCCGGTGGTGCAACTCGCCTCGGGCTTGTTGAGTGACGCGGCGGGCCCCGTGCTCTATGCGGCCACGGCGGGGGAAGGTCTGCTGGTAGTTCAAGGTGGCCGAGAGTCAGCGGGATTCGAGCAGGTGCGCGCGGACGAGGCGGCGTATCGCGATCTGACCGCGGTGCTGCCGCTACGCACCGGGCGTGTCCTGTTGGGGACCGAGCAGCGGGGCTTGTTGCTCTACGACGGCAAGCGCCTGTCTCCGTTCCACAAGGAAGTCAGCGATCAGTACGTGACGGCGCTAGCGGGTGACGAGGCGAGCCTGTGGATCGGGACGCTCGGTGAGGGCGTTCTGCATTGGAGTGGAGGGAGCCTTAATACGTTCGGCGAGGCGGAAGGGCTGCCGGACCGCCAAGTGCTTTCGCTGGCGGTCGAAGGCGAGACGGTCTACGTGGGTACGCCGCTGGGCGTAGCCGAGTTTCGCAACGGACGCTATTACCGCACCCTTGCGGACGGCTTCTTTGCCAAGGCGTTGCTGGTTGCCGGTGGCACGCTGCGAGTCGGCACGCTGGATGAGGGGATTGTCGAGGTTCCTCTTGCGACGGCGCGAGGCAGGGGAGCACGTCCGCGGCAGGTTGCGGGCGGGTCGCCGCTCGAGAACGTCGAAAGGCTCCTCGACGTGGGTGAGAGCTACGCGGTGGCTCGGGACGGGCTGTATGTCCGCGAAAAGGGGGGAGGCGGTTGGCATGCGGCGTTCGACCGTGAAGAGGCGCCGCTGAGCGACGGTAACATCTCGGCGCTCAACTTCGATTCGAAAGGGCGGCTGTGGGTCGGGTACTTCGACCGCGGGCTCGATATCGTTGATCTCGCAGCCAACCAGACGACGCACGTCGAGAACCAGTTTGTATTTTGCGTCAACCGCATCGCCCATGACGCACAGCGCCGCTTGACGGCGGTAGCCACGGCCAATGGGCTCGTCACGTTCGACGATGCCGGGCGGCAGCAGCAAGTGCTGCGCCGGGAAGACGGGTTGCTCTCGAACCACGTGACCGATGTTGCGCTCGGCAAGGGTTCGATGACGCTGGCCACACCGGCCGGCTTGACGTTTCTGGGCAAGGGCGGCGCGCGCAGCCTGTATGCATTTCACGGTTTGGTGAACAATCACGTCTACGCGCTCGGCTTGAGCGGGGAAAGGGTGCTTGCCGGAACGTTGGGTGGGTTGTCGATCGTCGAAAGCGAGGTCGTGCGAGAGAGTTACACGACGGCGAACTCTGCGCTGGGTCACAACTGGATCACGGCGATCGTTCCCGATGGGCAGGAGTGGTTGGTGGGCACCTACGGGGCGGGCGTGTTGAGGCTCGACTCGTCGGGTGAGTGGCACGAGCTGCCGGACGCGACGGCTGCGTTCGAGGTCAACCCCAACGCGATGCTTGCTTCGGACACGCGGGTCTATGCCGGCACGCTCGACCGCGGGCTGTACGTTTACGACCGAGCAATAGACCGATGGACGGCGGTCGTGGAAGGGTTGCCGTCGACGAATGTGACGGCGTTGGCCCTCGACGACGGCTACCTCTATATAGGTACGGACAACGGGTTGGTGCGTGTCAGCGAGGAGCGCTTGACGTCGCCATGAACTCGCCGAATGCCATGAGACAGACGAGCGCGCCCGTCTTGTTCCCTATCCTGTTCGTCGCATTGCTCTCGGTGCTCACGCCGGGTCCTGCCATGGGTGACGTGGGGGTGTTGATCCCCTCCAACAACCCGCAGCCGGACCCCAGAATCCTCTCGCTCGAAGAGATGGACGTCGAGGTACGCATCGACAACGGCGTGGCCCGGGTGTCGATCCGTCAGATCTTCACGAGTCACTCGAGTTCGGTGCTCGAGGGCAACTGGGTGTTCGCCTTGCCGGACCGCGCTACGGTTTCGGACTTCGTCGTGTGGGACGGGGTGACGCGCATTCCGGGCGTTATTCTCGAGCGCCGGCGCGCCAGCGAGGTCTACGAAAGTTTGAAGTGGCAGGCCATCGACCCCGGGCTGCTGCAGATGGGCGAGTACGGGGCTGACGAAGCGCGGCGGACGGCGGTCTTCAGCGCCAAGGTAGTACCGATTCCGGCGTATGGGTTCAAGCGCGTCGAGCTGGAATATCACCAGCGGATTCCCGTCGAGAACCTGCGGTCGTATTTCGCACTGCCACTGCGGCCCGACGCCTATCAGGCGCAGACGGCGGCGCGCCTCAAAGTCGAGGTCGATCTGCAATCAAAGCACGCGATCGAGGATTTCGAGGCCGTCGCCGGGGCGTATTCGCTGGCCGTGACTGAGCGGACGCCGCATCGCATCCAGGCGCGGTTCGAAGGGACGAACGTCGTCTTCAAGGAGGACTTCGCGTTCGAGTATCGGTTGAGCGCGGCACTAGGAGACGCTCTCGAGGTGCTCACGTATCGCAATCCCGAGGTGACAACGCCGAGCCCTGACACGGTGTCCCCGGAGCGGGCGGCGGTGGAACCGGGATTCTTCGCGGCCTCGGCGCTGCTGGCGCCGCCGGTGGCGGAGGGGGGAGTGGTGGGCTCGCCGACCCCGGGAGAGAGCCCGTCAGAGGACCTAGTGCCACCGCGAACCGTGGTCGTGTTGTTTGACAATTCGCTATCGATGCAATGGGAGAAGCTCGATCGCAGCTACCTCGCCCTGGAAACCCTGCTGCAGCGGCTCCGGCCCAACGATCGGTTCAACCTGGTCCTGTTCAACACAGAGGTCTCGTTGTTTGCCGAGACGCCCCAGGCCGCGGGGCCGGAGAACGTCCAGCGGGCGCTTGACTTTGTCCGCGCGGCGCCGATTCGCGGCGGGACGGGGCTTGAGGCGGCGCTCGAGACGGCGCTGGCGCAGCCTTGGGGTGAGGGTGCGGGAGCGGCGGCGGGCGAGGGCTACGTCGTGTTACTCACCGATGGCGGTGCGACGCGGGGCACGATTCACAATGGCCGGCTTGCGGAGTGGTTCGCTGAACGGTGGCAGGCGATCGCGCGGGAACGGCGTCCGCGAACGTTTGTCTTTGCGGTGGGCGACGACGCCAACCTGCCGCTGCTGCGTATGCTGGCGCGCCAGGACGGCGACCTCGAATGGGTGCGCTCGACCGAGCCGATCGACTTCAAGCTCGAGACGTTTCTCTCGAAGATCGGCCGGCGGCCGGTGGGTGACCTGAAGTTTTCGGTCACGCCGGAGGACGTCTTCGACCTTGTCTACCCGTTGGAGGAGACGACGTACTCGGGCTCGGTGGCGTCGTGGGTGGGTACGTACACTGCGCCGCGAACCGAGGCCACGTTTGGCGTCAGCGGCGTGCGCGCGGGAGAGGCGTTCGAACTGCAAGCCAAGCTGGCCTTGCCCGAGTCAAACCTCGACCATCCTCACCTGCCACGAACGTGGGCGCGGGCGCGCGTGGATGCGTTGCTCGAGAAGATCGAGCGCGAGGGAGAGGACCGCGCCACGATCGACGAGATCATCCGGCTGGCAAAGAAGTACAAATTCGTGACGCCGTACACGTCGTTTCTGGCGGCACCGCGCTCGCTGCTGCGGCCGCGCGTCATCCGTCCGGGCGACCCTGTGCTGCGGGTGCGTACGGATGAGTCGATTGTCTCGGTGACGGCGCTGTTCCCGTTTGGGTTGATCAAGAAGCTGAAGTACCTCGGGGAAGAGGACATCTGGCAGACGCGCTTTCTCGCTCCCAAAGACACGCCGGACGGGCAGCACCACGTGCGGTTGGTCTTGCGAGACCGCGAGAGGAGGGTGTATCGCGAGTCGAAGAGTTTTCTGATTGCGTCGAAGCCGCCGGTCGTGCGGGTGCGGCTCGACAAGAAACACTACCGCCGGGGCGAGACGGTGGACCTCAAGGTGAGCGCGTCGCAAAGCACGCGGACGTTGACGGCGAGGATGTACGGCGTGCCGCCGGTGAACCTGCGGTGGAATTCCGAGGCCGGGTACAACACCGGGCGGCTTGTAATTCCAGGGCATCTGGCGGCGGGGGTGTATTCGCTGAAGTTCACGGCGGAGGACTTTGCGCACAACATCGGTACCGAGGAGGTTTCGATTGAAGTCGCGCCGTGAGCAAGAGACTCTTTCTCGGCGGCTGACGCGCGCGGCTGGGCCGGCGGTTGTGATGGTGTGCCTGGCGGTGTTTGCCGCACAGGCGCAGTTGCCGGAATGGGTGCGGTTTGTCGAGAGCAACAGCCCGTTGCGCGATGTTTTCTTTCAGACGGTTGTGCTGCCCTCGGGGCCCATTGCCGTTGAGCGCCCGCCCAATCAGACGCATGCTGCCCTGACGTTGTTGTTGCAGGGCGGGACGGAAGACGCCGGCCTGTATAGGTTGCGGGCGCGAGAGTCCGAGCGGCGGCTCGACTTCGTTGCGGCCGAGAAGGATTGGAAGGAGCACGCATCGCTTGCCGCCGACCCGGTGGGTGGGCAGCTCGCGCTGGCCGACTTCTACCACCGGCGGCTCCGCCCGCAAGAAGAGATCGACGCGTTGTTGAAGGTAGGTAGCTCCGCCTCAACAGCCGCCGAGATGTTGCATCCGGTCAGCGAGCATCGTTCGTGGAAGGCATACAACCGCATCTTCGCTTTGGTGGAGGCGCACGCGCTACGCGGCGACGCCGTCACCGGTTACCATCGCGCGCGGGTCGAGCGCTTTGCCGGGGAAGCGGCAGTGCATCGGGATCTATTCGATCACCTTGTGAAGCGGGAGGATTTCGAGGCGGCCCAAGAGGCGGTTGACGGGTACACAAGGGCCTTCCCTGGCGACAAGACGTTCCCTGTCCAGGCCGAGGCGGCGGTGGCGCGTCGGAAGGGTTCCGATGAGGCCGCTCTGGCAACGTACGAGCGGAGCTTCGCGCCGTTGTGGCCGGAAACCTTGATTGAGGAGTACTTCTCGCTGCTCCAGGAAGCCGGGCGCCTGCGGCGGGATCTCGACGGTATGCGCGCGCGGGTCAGCAACGACCCTGACGATCTCCGGTCCGCGGCGTGGATCTTCCACTACTACCGGCGACAGGGCAACCCGGCGGTCTCGCAGGTGTCTCTAAGCGAGTTTCGGCGTAGCAAGGAGACCAGAGGCGCCGCGTGGACCTCGGACGAATCGCGGACCTTGGCGGAACTCTTCCTCAGGGTCAGCAACTACAACGAAGCGGCGCGCTACTTCCATGCGCTCTACAGCCTGGCTGGCGCGACGGATCAGGAACGAGAGCTTGCGCTCGCGGGGCTGATCAACGTGCTGTTGTCGGCACCGGAGCAGCCTATTCAGTTCGGCTCAGGCGACCTGTCACTCTACCGCGACATCGCCACGATGGACGACCATCCCGGCTTCTTGAACGGCATCCTGTCACTCCTGTTCAACTCCGAGAGCCCGCGCGGCCGTTTCGCCTCACAAGAGCGTACGGCGGTGGCGTACTTCCACCGGGCGCGGGCGGCGGAGTTGCTTGCGCGGTTCGACCAGCGGTTCGCGGGTTCGGCGCGGCGTTCATACCTGCACGTCAGGCTGATTGAGGCGTACGCGACGTATGGCGACAACGGCGGCGTGATTGGTGGCACCCAGCAGTTCCTGTCGCAGTTCCCCGACTCCGCGCATCGCAGCCGAGTGGCTCTGCTGATGGCCGAGGCGTACGCGCGGACCGAACAAGTGGAGCTGGAATTCCAAACGTATGCCGCTTTGTTGAACGAGCTGGCGGCGAAGGCGGATAGGGTGCCTTTGGGTGCCACCAGCCAAACGAGCCGGAATCCGTCTGCATACCGCTCTGCCTATCAGGCAATTCCGGCGGCGCGATCGCCCGAGTACGCGCGCGTGCTCGACCGTTACATCGCGCGGCTAGTGTCGATGAAGCGAATCATCGAAGCGGTCGAGCTTTACGCGGGCGAGATCGCGCGCAATCCGAACGACCCTGGGCTCTACGCGCGTTTAGCGGCATTTCTTGAGCAGAACAACCTCGCGGAAAGAGTCGACCAGGTTTATCGTCAAGCGATCGCACGCTTTCAGGATCCGTCGTGGCACCACAAGCTCGCCAGGTGGTACGTGCGTACGAAACGGCAGGCCGAGTGGGAACAGCTATCGCGCCAAGTGATCGCCACGTTCTCGGGCACTGACCTCGAGGAGTACTTCCAGGGAGTCGTCGGTGGCGGGACAGCCGCCGTGCACGTCCGGCTCAATCGCTATGCTCTTGAACGCTTCCCGCACAACCTGACGTTTGTGCGGAACCTGTTGCGCGCTTATCAGAGACGTGAGACGCGCGATCGGGTCGCGTGGGACCGGCTCTTGCGGCAGTACTGGTTCTATGCCGACGATCTGCGGTCGCGTTTCTTGGAGCACTTGAACCGGACGGGCCGGCTGCTGCCGGAGTTGTACGCTCTGCGCACGTCGGCCGATGCGGCACGCGAGGGACGCTGGAATCGGCTAGTGCGCCAGAACCCGGCCGCGGCGCAGTTCTTGGCGGAGGCGGAGTTGTGGCGCTGCCACTACGAAGAGGCCGGGCCGCTGATGTTTGCGTTGGCGGGCAACCTGCCGGGCGATGCGGCGCGGGCCAAGCGAACGGCTTCGCTCCATCGCTCGCTGGCTTACGAAAACCCCGTCGATACCGAAGCGGCGGCCGCATTGATCGAGGGCCGCCACCGCTACGATCCGCGTGACCGCGACCTGCTCGCGCTCACCGGCGACACGTTCGCTGACCGCGAACTGTTCGAGCGGGCCAGGCCGTTCTGGGAGCGTATGGCGGTCGTCGAGCCGGGCAGGCCCGAGGGCTATCTCGAAGCCGCGACCGTTTTCTGGGACTACTACCTCTTCGACGACGCCTTGCGTCTCATGAGCGACGGACGCAGCGCGCTCGGCAACGAGGCGCTCTATGCCTACGAGGCGGGCGCTGTTTACGAAAACCGGCGGGACTACGACGCGGCCATCGGCGAGTACTGGAAGGGCGCCCTGGGCGGTAACGGCTATTCGCCCGCGCGGCGGCGGTTGATTCAACTCGCGAGCCGCCCAGCGCATCGTGAGCGCATCGACGACCTGACGCGCCAACGAGTTGCTGATGCGGACCCCGACCCGGATGCCGTTTCGTTGCGGGTGGACGTACTCACCACGCAGAAGCGCGACGATGACATCGACCAGTTGCTTCTTCGACTGACCGGCGGTACGTCGTCTTTCGATTTACTGGAGCGGCTGCGCAGCATCGCCGCCTCGCGGCGTAATGATGAGGTTGGTCTCAAGGTCATCGAGCGGCAGATCGAGTTGACGTCGGACCCGATCGATCGCACGCGGCTGCGGCTGTCGTTGATGCATCAACTCGAAGACGCCAAGCGCGTCGAGCCCGCGCGGCGTCTGGCGGAAGCGCTCTACCGTGAGCAGCCTCGGATCCTGGGCGTCGTGCGCGGTGCGGTCGACTTTCATTGGCGTCAGAAGAGCTACGAGCGGGCGCTGGCGTTGCTCGATCAAAGTGCCGGGGCGGCGTATCCGCGGCTGGCGGAGCAGTTTCGGTTTGAGTTGGCGCAGAAGGCGACCGAGGCCGGCTGGTACGCTCGGGCCAGAGGTGCGTTGGAGACCTTGCTTACGGCGAAGCCGTACGAGCCGCGCTACGTCGCCGCCATGGCCGACACGTACGCCCGCGAAGGGAACTACGAGGCTGTGCGGGAGTTCTATGAGCGGAAGATCAGCGAGCTTCGCGAGGCCTCAATGCCCCGCGCGCAACGGGACCGTCAGATTGCTTCGCTGCGGCGCGGGCTGATTCCAGCGCTGACGAAGTTGAATGACGCGTCCGCCACCGTCGACCAGTACATCGAGATCATCAACCGCTTCCCCAGCGACGCGGATCTGGTCAAGGAGGCTTGCTTCTACGCCGACCGGCATGATCGCCGAGACCAGCTCACCAACTACTACGTCAAGACCACCCGTGAGTCATCCCGTGACTTCCGCTATCACCGCGTGCTGGCGTGGGTCTACACCCACTTCGAAAACCTGTCGGCGGCGATTGAGACCTACGGACGCGCGATCGAAGTGCGGCCGGACAGCACCGAGTCGCTCGAAGCCCATGCGTTGCTGGAGGTGCGGCTGTTGCGTTTCGACGATGCCCTGACGACGTATCAACAGTTGTACGGCCTGGCGTACGAAGACCCGCGCTGGATGGAGAAGATCGCCGAGGTGTATGCGCGTCAGGGGCGCCGGGCCGAAGCGGTCGAGGCGGCAAGAAAGGCGCTGATCGAGGGGCGTCCTCCTCGCCCCGAGCACTACTTTGCCGCGGCGCGGAAGCTCGAGACCTGGAATTACCTGGAGGAGGCGCGCGACGCGGCGGAGCAGGGCATCGACCTGGCGGGGAACCGGGTGTTCGCCGGCTCGTATGCCTCGGGCTTACGGCTCTACGTTTCGTTGATGACGCGGCTGCGCGAGTACGGACGGGCGATTGACAACATCGAGAGGGCGTGGGCCGGCGCCAGGCCCGAACTTCGGCGCGGGTTGTTTCCGACGGCCCTGCAGGCGATGGCGCCCGTTGTGCAGCGCGACTATACGCCCGAGGAGAAGAGCGCTTTTGTTAGTTTTCTCGAAAGCTGGAAGACGAGGGTACGACCCGGTACGAGGCGCTCATTGTTGAGTATTGTGCAACAGGCCGGTCTCGTGGAACTAGAGGTGAAGTGGCGTCATGAATTCATGTTCGCCTCCCCGGCCGCCTCACAGAGCACAAGACACCGTAGGCGTCTGATCGAACTGCAACGGCAACGTTTGCGCTACGGCGAATTGGGCCAACAGCTCGAGACTTTCTGGAGCGTCTATCCGGCGGAACCAGACAAGGATTCGATTCTCCGCGAGGCGGCGGAGGCATACCGTGACGCGGGCGACGAGGACTCTGAGTTTCGTGTCTTGGACTCGATGCAGAGTCGCTCGACACTATCAGGCGCCTGGCGGGAGCGGTACTTCGAGATGCTGCTCACGCGGCGGCCGGACTGGCTGGTCGCCTTGGCACAGAATGATGGTGCAGCGAACTACGCGGTCGCGCGCGGGGGAGTCGAGTTGGCGTTGCGCGCGGTCGAGTCGCGGGGACGCAAGCTGCCGCCGGTCTGGACCCGCGCATACAAGGGGTTGGTCGGGCTGCACTACGGCCACTGGGCTCCCGAGGTGGACGGGGCCTTCCGCGCCGCGCTTGGCGGCGGAACCATCGGGGAACGTGTCGGCAAGCCAATCGACCGCGACCAAAACCTCGCCGGCGACCTGTGGTTTTATTACGGCTCCCGTTACGGCGAGTATCTCGCGAACGCCGGTCAGCAGACGGCCGAAGACTATCTGCCGGCGGCGGTCGAGACGGCGCCTGGCCGGGCGTCGGCGTATTCCGGCTTGGCGGAATATTACCGCCACAGCGGGGAAGCGGAACCGGCCTTGCGGGAGTTTCGCCATGCGCTGCAATTGGATACTAACAACGCACTTGCTCATAGCCGCATAGCTCGCATCCTGGCAAAGACGGGCCGCCTGGATGAGGCGGTCGGGGAATGGCGCAAAGCTCTCGGAGCCTATCGCGAGCAGGTTGACAAGCGGCAGGTGTCGCCGGAGTTCTGGGAGTCCGTGCCCGCGATGATTCGGGAGATCAGCGATCTCAGCGCGCGCCAACGACTCGGTGAGGCGATCCACGAACTGCTGGACCTCTATGTCAGCCACAACGGCGGCTACCAGGTCGGTCTTCTCGCGAAGGCTGTCGTGCAGACCGCCGCGGACCCGTCGGCCGAGATGGCCAGGATTCTGGACCTTGCCGACAAAGCGAACAACCCGTTGAGCTACCTCTCTGCCATCGACGCTCAGACTTGGGTGCCGGAGGCGCACCGCGAGGCGGTCTTGGAGCGAGCGATTGAAGTGACACGGCGGCAGATGGCCCAAGCGCGAGGGCAGGGCCGTTTCTATGCACAGCAGGCCTACGATCAATGGCAAACTCGCTCGATCGAGTATCTACTGGAGACAAAACAGGCTTTGAAAGCGCAGGCTGCTATCGACAATGCGTCGGACACCCTGAAGACATCATTGGAGCGTGAGCAAGTGGTGCTGGCGATCCGGGTTGCGGCGCTCGCGGGAAGACTGGACGACGTTATTAACAGGTATGAAAGAGAAGATGATTCGTCCGACCGGAGTGCCTTTGGGGCACCCAGGCTCGATGCGTTGCGGGATGCCGCCGCGAAGCTCGCGGAGAGTGGAGACGAAACCTCCGCCCAACGGCTGCTCGAGTTCTATTACACGCGTCTGCTGTCGAAGCGTGAGTTGAGCGCCGCGAACTTCCTCGGTCTGGCGGAGTTGCGATTGAAGCAGCAGCAGGGCGACGAGGCCCTTGGCTTGTTGCGGCGCATGGTGTTGGTGGCCAGCGAGCCGTTCGAGCATCACAAGCAGGCCGCCGCGCTGCTGATGAAGATGGGCCGCCCGTCTGACGCAGCGGAGATGCTCGCTGAGCGTGTCGAGGCGGCGCCGTGGGACCGCGAGGCGCAGCTCGATCTGGCCCGGGCGCAACGCGCCAGTGGTCGCGCCGACAACACCGGTCCGTCGCTCATCGAGGTTGCTTCGGCTGGGGAGTCGCCCTACGAGTTGCGTCTCGATGCTGCGCGGGCGCTGGCCGAAATCGGATACGGCGGGCAGACCCTTGGCTCCCTGGAGTTGGCGACAGAGGCGGGCGGCGTGACGGCTGCGGAGGTGGGGCCTTCAAACGTGGCCGCGCGGTCTTTCTTCGTCACGGCGCGTCTGGCGGCAGCGGCAGAGGCGACCGATGCGGATGAACGCCTGCGGTGGTTGCGAGAAGCGCTTGAAATTCGCCCGAGTGCGCACCAGGTGCGGGTCGAATTGTTCCGGACAGCGCGAGAACTAGGACGCCATCGGCTGGCGGTGAACGCTCTGAGCGCGATGATGTCGGGCGGACGCTGGGAGAGCCTCTTTGCGCAGCGCGATCCTGTTCTCGGTGAGCAGTCGTACCGGGCCCCAATTGACGAGCACACCGCGCGGCAGTTCTTGCACCGGTCCGAACTCGAGCCGTGGGAGCGTGCGAGGCTCGCACGCGAAGTTGGTGATTCACTGGAGCAGCTTGGGCGATTAGGCGCGGCGACGGCTGCGTATCAGGCGACCCTGCAACTCGATCCCGGAACGGCCGGAACGGAGGGTGATGGCCAAGTGCGCGAGGGGGTTGAGCAGGCGGTCGCCCGGCTGAGGCTTGAGCGCTCCGAGCTCTCGCGGAATGCGCGGGTGAGGCCGGTCATCAGCAAGAACCTTGATCAAGACCGCTTGGTGCGTCCGCGGGGACCAACGGTCGAAGGGGAGGGGTCGCTGTGAGGATCTCCACGGGCAGGCCTGCGTTCTTTGCCGCGCTGCTGGCGCTGATGGTAGCGGCCACGGCGCTGGTGCAGGTGCCCGCCGGTTCGGTGGACGTCATGGCGCGCTACTTGCCGACAGGGCCGTTGCTGGTGCTCGAGTCGAAAGACCTCGGCCGGCTCGTCGGCGACTGGAACACGTCGCGCGAGAAGCGGTTCTGGCTCGAAAGCGACAACTACCAAGTGTTCTCGCGCTCGAAGCTCCTGTTGCGGCTGAAGGAAGTACAAGGCGAGTTTGGTGAGGCCGCCGGTTTCACGCCGGAGATGTCGCTGGTGGAATCGATCGCGGGCAGGGAATCGGTGTTGGGCCTCTACGACACCGGTCGTCTTGAGTTCCTCTACATCACACGCTTGGCATCGGCGCGGGTGGTCGAGAACCTGTTGTGGCAGCAGCACGCTAACTTCGAGTCGCGCATCGTCGCGGGCCGACCGTTCTACATTCGCACGGACCCGAAGTCGGGCCGCGTCGTCGCGTTCGCCGCCACCGATGAGCACCTCGTGTTGGCGACGACAGAGAATCTGATCGCAAAAGCCCTCACATTGATGAGCGAGCCCGGCGGGTCGAGTGTGGCGGGCGAGCCCTGGTATGCCGATTCGGTCGCAGCGCAACAGGAGCGTGGCGATTTGCGTCTGGTGCTCGACCTCGAAGCACTCGTGCGCACGCCGCACTTCCGTTCATATTGGATTCAACACAACGTCGATGAGCTAAAGCAGTATCGCGCCGGCGTGGCCGACGTTCATCGTTCGCCGACGCGAGTTCGCGAGGAGCGGGTGTTCTTGCGGCACGATGCCGAAGAGGGAGGTGGAGAGGAAGAAAGTGCAGAGCCGGGAAGCGGTGCGCAGCCGGTAAGCGACGACGATTTGGCATCCGTGCTGCGGCTTGTGCCTGAGGACGCAGGTTTCTATCGAGCGTGGGCCGGGCCGGACGGCGATGAAACGATCGCACTACTCGAGCGGAAAGTACTGGCGCCCTACGCCGGGGAGGCGCCGCCCGCGACGACAGCGCCGCGGGTCTATCTGCGGGCGCAACGGGTCGGCACCGAAGGCGCACTCGAGATGCGCATCGACCAACCGCCGCCGGCGCTTTCGAGCGAAAGGTTCTCGCGCGGCGCGCTTCGGAAACTGCTGAATCAAACCGGCGTCAGCGGGTTGCTGCATTTGCAAACCAGCCGTGATCTAAGCGGCGTTTTCGTGGGCAACCGGTCCGCTGTCGTGCTGCTCGGGGCCACCGAGTGGGACGCGGCCGCGGCCCGCGATGCGTTGCGATCGTCGGTCGAAGCGCTTTGGACCACCTCGCGGCTTGGAGCGCAGTGGGTTGAGTATGGAGGCGTCGAGCGCGGGGGGCCTGAGGCCACCTATCACCAACTCGATGGGCTCACTCCGCTAATGGTCGCCGTGCGCGGGCGGCTGTTGGTGGTGTCGAACGCAACCGAGCTGCTCGAAGGCGTTCTTTCGCGGATGTCTGAGCCCGTCCCCGAGATCGCGGGCATCTACGCGGCCTCGTTGCGTCATGGAGCTGAGAGAGAAGCCTACGTGAAGTTGATGGGTCACCTCGACTACGCGGGAGCGAGCCGCTACGGCTTCACGGGCAAGCGCCCGCCGCGCTTCTTCTCGGAGAACGTTGCGAGCTTGAGCCAGACGTTGTCGCGGGTCGGCATCGTGTCAGTCGTCACGCGCAACTCGGGGCCGTCGGTGTCGCAAAGCGTGACGTACGAGTTGAGTCGATGAGGATCCTCGGTTCAGTGTTGTTGCTGGCAGCGGTTGCGGTGGTGTCACTTCCGGCATCGCCGGACATCGATTCGGCGGGTACCGTTGCCTCACGCGGCGGCGTGTCATGGATTCTCGTCGAGGTGGAGACCGGCGGTGTCGTCAAGTCCAACTGGGAAGAGGTCGACCATCCGATTCCGCTCGGTTCGCTGGTCAAGCCATTCGCCGCGCTTGCCTATGCGCAAGGGCATTCGTTGATCTATCCCGAGTTCGAGTGCTCGGGGACGGCCAGCCGCTGCTGGCTGCCTGCCGGCCACGGGAGAGTTCATATCAAAGGGGCGCTGGCGCAGTCGTGCAATGCGTACTTCCGCCGGCTGAGCGACCAAGTGGAGTTTGACGACATGGCCGGGGTCACAAGCCGCTTCGGGCTGCCGGTCCCGGCGCGCGGGGCGACTACGGACACATACTTTGGCCTCGGGGATGGCTGGAAAATCCGTCCCAAGGAGATCGTGGGCGCATACGGAGAATTGATTCGCCGCCGTGAGGAGCCCGGTGTGCGCGAGATCGTCGCCGGGCTGGCGTTGGCTGCGCGCGAGGGAACGGCCGCGGGTGCGGGCAGGGGCCGAACGCAACGGGCCGCACTTGCCAAGACGGGCACCGCGCCTTGCATGCATCGAGGCCACCTGGGCGGGCTGCGCCGCTCCAACGGTGACGGCTATGTGATCGTGCTCTATCCGGCGGATCGTCCGCGCCGGGCGTTGCTGCTGCAAGCGCATGGCCTGACGGGCCGGCAGGCAGCGGAGATCGCGGGCGAGTTACTCGAACGGCCATACGACGACTAGAACTCGTGCACCGTTTCTATCCAACGCGGTTGGCTCTTTCATGGCTCCTTATCGCTGGAGTCAGTTCCGTTTCGGCGGAACAGACGTTTCGCTTCAACGTCTTCGGACTCTTTCATCCAATCGAGTTGATCGTGCACCCGGCCGCCGGCGGGGTCCTATCGCTGCGCGCGGGTGAACAGACGATCATTCTCGAAGGGCCCCAGCCCGCTCGGCTGACGTTCCAGGAAGACGCTGTGCGCTGTGAAACTGCCAACGGGATCGTCCGCGCGGCGAGAGTCTCGATCACGGGACGTGGCGGGTCCACGAACTTCGAACTCGAAGTTCCAGGCAAGATCACCCGGCATTTTAGGGGAAGCCTCGATGTCTCCGTAGCGGGCAACTCGCTCATGGCCGTGGTCGCGATGGATTCGGAAACCGCGACTGCCTCGATCGTGGCCGCCGAGAGCCCGCCCGGAGCCCTCTTGGAAGCTTTGCGCGCGCAGGCCGTAGCGACTCGCTCTTACCTCCGTGCTGCCGGCAACCGACACGACCGGTTCGACTTCTGCGACACAACGCATTGCCAGTACCTGCGCGAACCCCCGCCGCCGGGGCAACCCGCCTGGCAAGCGACAGTCTCGACACGCGACCTTGTCATCACCTACGACGGCGCGGCTTTGGAGGCCCTCTATTCGCGAAGCTGTGGAGGCCGTACGCACTCACTCAAAGAGGTAGGGTTGGCTGCGCGAGAGTATCCCTACTACTCGGTGACGTGTCGTCCCTGCTTACGGTCGCCGGAAGCGTGGGAAAGGTCGTTGCGGCTCGCCGACGCCCACGCGTTGTTGACGCAAACCGGCTTCGAGAGCGCACGGCTCGGCATCACACGCGTGCTCGGTTGGAGCGCCGTCCCGAGCAACCGTTACCGCGTCCGCCGCGAAGGCGAGATGGTCCAACTTCGCGGGCAGGGAACCGGCCATGGTGTAGGCCTCTGCCAGCGAGGTGCGCAATCGATGGCCGCCAGTGGATCGAGCTTCCTGGAGATCCTTCAGCACTACTTCCCCGGGACGACCGTGTCGGGTCGCCCTGTCCGGCCCTGAGGCTCGGCGACGAGCGGCCGCCACAAAATACGGAGGGTAAGCCGCCTTGGCGCGGTTGCTCGCGGCGTGGCGCACGCCCGTGGCGAGCCGAGCCCCGCTCGGCTCTTGTCCCGCCCTCATCTCGCGCTTTCTACGATCGAGAATCACGCATCCTGGTACCATCGGACCTTACTTCCCCTGCCTAGGAGAACGCCGTGGTCCGCTCTCTCAACCTACCTGTGGTTTCTCTTGCTTGGTTCACGCTGGCCTGCTTTCTTGGTTGCGGTGATCAACCGCGCCACACCACCGATCCCCGCCCGGACACCGCCTCGCCCGATCGAAAAAATCTCTACTGGGGCGACCTGCACAATCACAACTCGATCGGGCAGATTCGAGGGTCACTTGAGAGGTCATTCGAAATCGCGCAGAATCATTTGGACTTCTTCGCCTTCACACCGCAGAGCCAGTGGCCCGACATGCGTACGATCCCCGGAGGCCGCAACACTCAGTTTGTTCGCGGCTTTGACGCGGTCAAGGCGAACTGGGAACGGATCGTCAAGCTTGGGAACGAGGTGACGAAGCCGGGCGAGTTCGTCGCCTTCCACGGCTACGAGGTCCATTACAACTCCGGCGATTTTCACATCGTCTATCCCGGAGCCCAAGGCGAGCTTCTGCATCTCGAGGACATCAAGGAATGGCAAGACCATGCCCGCAAGAGCGGCGCGATTCTCATCCCTCACCACCCGGCCTACCTGCCCTATTGGCGTGGTTGGGACTGGGACCGGCTCGATCCCACGGTGTCTCCGATTGTCGAGATGATGTCCGAGCACGGCAACGCTGAGTCCGACCGCGCGCCAATTCGCTACATCCGCCACAGCTTGGGTGGCCGCTATACGAAGAGTACCTTGCAGTGGCTGTGGAAGACCGGCGCGCAGGTCGGCGTCGTTGCCAGCACCGACGACCATCTCGGCAACCCGGGTGCGTACGGACAGGGGCTGGCCGCCGTCTATGCCGAGTCGTTGACGCGCGAAGGGATCATGGAGGCGCTCAAGGCACGCCGCACCTACGCGGTCAATGCCGACCGCATCGAGCTAGACGTTCGGCTGAATGGCCGCTGGATGGGCGAGACGATCGGCCCGGCAGCGAGGCGAAACATCCGAGTGCGCGTCAAGGGCGAGGACGTGATCGATCGGGTCGAAGTGCTCAAGAACAATCGCGTGATCCACCGCGAGCACCCTGTCGACCGCGAATCAGGCGGGGCGAGTTGGTCAGAGCCCGTGCTGCTGCGCATCGAGTACGGCTGGGGTCCCTGGGCGGCCTTCGACATGGCGCGAACGGCCGACTGGAATTTCAAGATCGAGGTACGCAACGGCAAGCTGCTCGGCGTGTCGCCGCACTTCCAATCGCGTCCGTTTGACGAGGAGCGCCGAAACAAGATGACGTCGGTCAGGGACACTTCCTGTGAGGTCGTCTCGTTCACGTCGCGAGCGGGGGCGTACGAAGAAAAGCCCACCAACGACGTGGTCCTCGAGATTCAGGGCTCACCCGAGACAGAGGTCGTGCTGTCGATGACCAAACCGGCGGAACATACGTTCACAAAGTCGTTGAACGACCTGGCGGAGTCGACCGAGATCTTCTTCACCGGTGAGTTCTCATCGGAGTCGGTGATGTTGCATCGCGTCGTGTTCCCGGAGAACTATCGAACCGAGTTCACCTTTGTCGACGAGAGCGACACAGCGAGCACCGACTGGTATCAGGTCCGCGTGGCGCAGACGAACGAGAGCTACGCCTGGTCGAGCCCGATCTGGGTCGGCGGCGAGCAGTGAGTAGTAGACCGTAGCTACCGCTAGCGCCTCAGTAGCGCTAGGATCTCTCGCAGTTCTTTCTTGATCCCGCTGAGGTCCACCGAGCCTTCTGTGGAAGGCGGGGGGACGACGAACGGTAGGGCGGATTGCTCTTCGGGCTTGGCTTTCCTCTTCTGCTTCGCCCGGTCGCGGATCGCCTTGCGCGCGCCGGCAATCGTGTAGCCCTCGTCGTACAGGAGACGCTTGATCTCGAGCACTGTCTCGACGTCTTTGCGTCGGTACTGGCGCTGGCCGTTCGAAGACTTCTTCGGCGCGAGAGATGGGAATTCGCCTTCCCAGAACCGTAGTACGTAGGTCTCGACGCCCGTAAGCTGGCTCACGTCGCCGATGCGAAAGAACAGTCGATCCGGAATCTGCGGCGTCTGTGGCTCGCCCATGCCCCGACTATCGTAACAAACCGTCCCTTAGTAGTTGGACGTGATGTTGTCCTCTAGGAAGCATGACGGCCCAATGATTCTTGGCGGGTTTCTTGACGGCGAGGACCTGCAAATCAACGGGCTGGTGGTCAACGAGGATCGTACTTGGATGCACGTCGACAAGGGCGATGGCGCGGCTGGCGGAGTAGTAGAGGAGCTCGATCCCGTCCTCGGTGACTTGTGCATCGAGAAGATCACCGGTCAGGCGCAACAGCCGCATCGGCGGTACGGCATCGCCGGGCCCAAGGCGATGCTTGCCAGGCGGAAGCCACGCCGTCGCCCCGTCAGTCACGGGCCAACTTCGGTCGTTGACGCGAACGGGCCCCGGCCAGTTAACGCCGAACGGCCGGTCGCTCTCGACCCGCCAGGGATCGGCGTCTTCATCTCGGCCGGCCTTTGAGTTGACCCTTGCTGCCGTGACTCTTGGCGCCGCGAAGGGCAACAGACCCCAATCGGGACGCGAAATCGAGTATTCGAAGTAAAGCATAACGCGCGAGAACGCCTGTCCGGAAAGCCGCAAGAGCTGGAATAGCTCGACGTCTACTTGTTTCTTGGTCGGGTAGGTTTGTTGGTAACGCTCGACGATGTTGATGTCGATCGCCAGCCGCCTGGGGTCGTGCGCGAGGGGAGCGTAGCGGCCCGCGATCTCGACGTAGCGCCCAGGGCCCAGGTTCCATAGCGTCGCCGGGTCTTCAACAACCAACGTAAAGTCGTGCTTCTCCGCTAAAGGCAGCAGGGCGGCGGCATCAGCTCCAAGATACTCCCGCATGCGGGTGTCGAAGCGGTCGTCGATCTGCGTCAACACAAGGTCCAACTCGGGACGCACATCGCGGACCACCTCGATCCACTGTTGCTGTAGGCGCAAGGCAAGCCCGGCGCGATAGTCGGCAAACTGCTCCCAGGCCTTCCGGTTGCGGTCCCAGAAATAGGGCGAGGCGGCGTCGAAAAGCAGTATCGGATCCATGCTCGCTCGGCGGCGCCATTCTTCGCGCACGTAGCTGTTCATGGGCGTGAAGCGTGCCGGGTTCGACGGCCCGTGCAACGACTCGAAGTAGAGTTCCGCCAGGTTTACGCCGTCCCAGTCGAAACGCTCGAGCAAGCCTCGGACGCCCTGCTCGACGCGATCGAAGCAAGAGGGCTCGGCTAGGTTGACGAGCTTGCGCCAGTCCAGTTGCGCGTCGTCGAGCGTGGCGGTCTTCTCACGGCATTCAGGGTAACGGCGCCAGAACTCTTCGCTGACATGCGGCAGCTCGAGCCACGCGTAGACGAGGATACCCTGCCGGTGGCACTCTTTGATGAGTTGGCGCAGGTAGGCAATACGTGTCTCGTCCGGCTCATGCCCGTCCGTTTCATAGAAGTGCCAGGCGCTCACGTGCAAAGCGGCCGCGCCGGCTTGCCGCCAGCGGCGGGCCATGTAGGCCAAGTCGGCGCGCGCTCGGTAGGAGTAGTCGAAGAACAGCCAGGTGCGGTCGCCGCGAAACGGCAGCGTGACGCCGAGGTCGACCAGGGCGTGAATCAGATAAGGAAAGCGTTCGTAGCCCTGTTGGCCGGGAGGTAGGATGCTCCAGAGTAGTCCGCCTCCGGAGCGGCGCAGGCCGGCGACGAGCGGCGCACCGCTGTGCTTTTCGTGAACGAAGACTTCAGCGTCGCCGGGCAGAGTGTAGACGGTAACCTCGGTTGGCTTCTCCCAAAAGATCGGCAGCTTCGGCGCTCGCCGATCAATCACTCTCGCCACCCGGACACTCTTACCACCGGGATGGAATCCAGCTTCGCGGGCAGCGGGCGAGTCGCCGACGACGATGCGAAAGCGGGTTGCGGATCGCGTGGCATTCAGTCCGACACTGGAGAGCACCGGTTGCCAGAGGGACGGCTCATCTACCTGGACCTCCAGGTCGGGTCGGCGCGGTTCGTTCGGCGTGAGCGTCGGTAACAGAGCAGCCGTCCACAGCAAGACACACGCGAACCGGAAAACCTTGGCGGGAGTGGGCATCCCTACCTCGCGAACGAGTACCACAAACCCACCCGCACATCCCAGTAGTTCGGCCGGCGTGGGTTGAAGCGATTCTCCAGATGCACGCCGCGCACGACATTGACCGAGAGGTCCATGGGCGGGGAAACGCCGGGGACGCGCAGCCGAATACCCGGCCCGACCTCGGCATAATTCGCCC
Organism: Bryobacterales bacterium; assembly: GCA_965261065.1. GTDB lineage: Bacteria > Acidobacteriota > Terriglobia > Bryobacterales > UBA6623 > JAKZVK01. The sequence continues at coordinate 5,256,640 of OZ253444.1, forward strand.
AGTATTGCCGCTTGGTGTCGGCCGTGAAGTTGAGGTTGAAATACACCTTGGCATTGAGGCCGCCACGCGGCGCCGGCCGGTAGCCCGGACGCAGTTGCCAGTAGCCGACCACGTTGTCGTCGAGCCGGCTCACGTAGACGCTGTCAACGTTCGTCTCGATGAACTTGCCCGACCAGCGGTTGGCCAGTGTCGGGCCCGCGGCCCGAAAGAAGTTGATGCCGCCGCGGTAGTCGGGCCCGGCGCGGGGCACGCCCGGCGGACGCTCACCCAAATAGTTGAACGCCTCGCCCGCCTCGGCCCACAGGGTCACGCCGCGGCGCGTCGGTGTTCGCACGCCGAATCCCGCGATCAGTGAGCTTTCCGAGAGGAACTGTGGAACGAGTTCGGCCGTTTGCTGCCGTGCGTCTCCGATGAATCGCAGCGACAGATACGGCCGCAGCGGCAAGCGTCCCAGTCGAAACTCCGTCTTGAGCTGCGAGTAGAGGAAGGCGTTCTTGTATCGCGAGGAGACGAAGGGGAACGTCCACAACGTTGTCGTCACGCGCCGGAACTGCGGCTCGAGGTTCTCGTACGACTGCCGCGCCTGTCCCGCGATCGCGGGGTCCGAACTGGCCGAGGCGATTCGGAACCACTTGAACGCCTCGCGGTCTTGCCTGAGCAGGTTGTGAACGACACCGAGCTTCAGGGCCACCGTATGGTCGTCGGGGTTGATCTCGTACGCGCGAAGGAACTCCCGCCGGGCGTCTTTGAGATAGCTGGCGCGCAGGCTCTTCTCACCCAGCTCACGGTGCGGTTTGGCTTTCGCCTCGTTGATGTGCCGCAGCGTCTCTTGGGCGCGTTCAGCTACGCCATCGTCGGGACTCTGCCGCACTTTCTCGAGTAGTTGAACCGCCGCCTCTTCGTTTCTCCGTTCGAGATACAAGAAAGCCAACTGGCTGGCGGACAGCAGGTCGTCGGGTTTCTGGCGAACAATGATCTCGAACTCCTTGCGGGCTTCCTCGGTGTTGCCGACCTCGAGCTGCAAGTAGGCGAGGTCGCGACGCAGCTCCGTGTCCTCGTAGTGCAACTCGAGGGCGCGGCGAAATTCCGATGCATAGGGATAGCGCGCCGGGAGCTTCTCCTTCGCGGCCTCGGCGATGCGGGTGTCCTTCGACCGCGACGCCAGCAGCCACGCGCCCACCGCGGCTTCGGGGTCGCCGGCCGCCGCCCGCGACCGCGCCAGCTTGAGCAAGATTTCGTCCCGCGGCTGGTCAGACGGCACGATCCAGGCGGCCAGATAGTGATCGACGGCCTTCGCCGGTTGCCCATGCCTTTCATAAAGGCCGGCCAGTTCGAGTTGCGCCGAGCGGTTGAACGGATCGTCCTCGACGACCTTCTTCCACCGGGCGATGCCCTCGCTCCACTCGCGGTCGATTCCTTCCAAGGCTTTGAGCGCGGTCTCGCGGACCTCGGCGTCGGAGTCCTCCCGCAGAGAGCCGAACAACTCGAAGGCCCGCCGCTGTTCGCCGGTTTCGTACGACAGGAACGCCAGCTCTAGCGAAGCCCGCCGGTCGCGGGGATCGAGTTCCACGGCTTGCGTGAACATATCGCGTGCCCACTCGCTCTCCCCGACCTTGAGGTATGTGTAGCGGAGGTCTTTGCGGAGCGACGCCAGCAGCGGGGCCTCCTGTACGGCTTTGCGGAAGTGGACGATCGCGGTGTCGTAGTCCTCTTCGTGCAGCGCGCGGTAGGCGTCTTCGAGCGGCTCGCGTGCCGGGCCTGTCTCGGCAACGCGCTTATCCGGAGTTTCGGGCGGTGTAGCAAGAACGCTCAGTGCTTGTGCGGCCGTTCGCTGTTCTGCCTCATCCCCGTTGGCAGCCACACGCTGGAAGAGAGTCGCTGCCTGATCGATGTTGCCTGTTCGCTGATAGGAGAACGCCAGATCCAGCGTGGTCTGTTGGTCCCGCTGGTTGAGCTGCAAGACGTAACGGAAAACGCCCTGCGCGGTCTGCTCGTCCGTCGTCTTCAGGTAGGTGTAGGCTAGTTCTTTGTGGACCGACACCCGTACCGGCGCCATCCTAGCGGCCGATTCGAATTGCTCAATAGCGTCGGATAGCTCGCCGGACCGCAGGGCTACATAACCCTGTGCGAGAGCTTGTTCGAGAGGATCGTGAGCCGGATCCAGCGACTGTGCGGCTAACGGCGAGCACGCAAGCAGCAGTACCGCAAGAAGCGCTGCCACGTTAGGGGTGGGGGGACGCCATCATCAAATCACAAAACTGGTAGAAAAAGCAACCCAATAACAAATAAAATAGCTGGGTATCCACTTGACTCAGGTGACCCCAAGATGTAGTGTAGGGCCTGGTGGAGGATTACCCGCGCGACCAACTCGAATTTGAGTCTCACTTTGCGAGCGAGGAGGCTTGCCGCGACTATCTGTTCGCCTTGCGCTGGCCAGAGGGTTTCCGCTGTCCAAGGTGTGGGCATGAGCGCGCTTGGCCGGTGCGCAAAGTGTGGTTCGAATGCGCTCGCTGCGGGCGGCAAACCTCCGTCACCGCCGGCACGATCTTTCAAGACACACGCAAGCCGCTGCGGCTGTGGTTCCGGGCGATGTGGACCATCACCACGCAGAAGAATGGGGCCAGCGCCCTGGGTCTACAGCGCGTTCTGGGACTGGGCAGTTACCAAACCGCCTGGCCTTGGATGCACAAGCTGAGGCGAGCGATGGTGCGCCCGGGGCGGGAGCGATTGACGGGCCTCGTCGAGGTCGATGAGACCTACTGGGGCGCTGAAGAAGAAGGGGTAATCGGCCGGCAGACCGAGCGTAAAGCGTTGATTGCAGTCGCCGCGGAAGAGAGAGGCACCGGGCTGGGGCGCATCCGCATGCAGCGCGTTCAGAACGCCTCGGCGGCCAGTTTGATGCCCTTCGTCGAGGAGTCGGTCGAGCCGGGCAGCGTGGTTGTTACCGACAACTGGTCGGGCTACGATCCGCTCAAGAAGAAGGACTACCAGCGTCGTATCATCTCGATTAACAACCGCCGCGAGCAGGCCTCGCAGCTACTGCCGAGGGTGCACTTGGCGATCTCGCTACTCAAGCGCTGGATGCTGGGCACGCATCAGGGGGCGGTCAGCCACGAGCATCTGGACTACTATCTCGACGAGTTCGTGTTCCGCTTCAATCGGCGCAGATCACGCAGTCGGAGCAAGCTCTTCTACCGCCTTGTGCAGCAGGCCATGGCGGTGGAGCCGACGCCGTACCGCTCGATCGTCGCCGATTGGGACGCTAAGACGCTGTGAGCCCAACTACAAGATGTTGGGGTCACCTGAGTCAAGTGGATACCCGGCATAAAATATACCGATTTAATGTTAGCTTTATATTGCGCTCGCCGGCCCTCCTACGCCCCTCACCAGCTAAGCCTCGGTGCCTTTGCACATCCCATTGTGCGTAGCCGGCTCGACCCAAAACTCAGAGCCGCGGGCCTCTGGCCTGCGAGCGTCGACCTCCGGGTCGACGTCTCTCCTCTTGTTAGCCACCGCCGCCACGAGCCCGGAAACCGAGCCGTGACCGTCAGGGAGCGGTCCGGCACAAGCCCTGAGCCCATTCTGGCCGCTCATACCCGCATCGTCCCCGCGACCGGCCCGCGCCTGGATCCTCCCGGCGGCCTGCGGAGAGATTGCGCGGATCCATCACCGGTTTACTTCCCCCACGCCAGCAACGAGAATACGGGGATGGCCAAGGCACTTGCCGCGCTGTCCCTGATCGTCCTCCTGGCGGCCCTGGCCATCACTGCCGGCGGCCGGCCGCCCTCGCACACCGAAGTCTCCATCGACGGCGCCCGCTTCCTCATCAACGGCAAGCACACCTACGAAGGCCGCACTTGGCAGGGCCACCGCATCGAGGGACTGCTCTTCAACTCGCGCATGGTGCAAGGTATCTTCGACGACCTCAACCCCGAGACGCGCGATCGCTGGTCCTACCCCGACACCGGCCGTTGGGACCCCACACGCAACACGAACGAGTTCGTGGCCGCGATGCCGGTCTGGAAGCAGCACGGCCTGCTCGCCTTCACTATCAATTTGCAGGGCGGCAGCCCTGAGGGCTACTCCAAAGGCCAGCCGTGGCACAATTCGGCCTTCGCCGCCGACGGCGAACTGCGGTCCGTCTATATGATGCGGCTGACACGCATCCTTGACCGCGCCGACGAGCTTGGGATGGTCGCGATCGTCGGCCTGTTTTACTTCGGTCAGGACGAACGCCTGCGTGACGAGGAGGCCGTCAAGCGCGCGCTCGTCAACACCGTCGACTGGCTGCTCGATAAGGGCTATCGAAACGTCCTGCTCGAGATCAACAACGAATGTAACGTTCGCAAATACGACCACGAGATCCTTGGTAAAGACCACATCCACGAGCTGATCGAGCGGGCCAAGGCCCGTACCCGTGACGGTCGCCGCCTGTTAGTGAGCACCAGCTACGGCGGACGTAAGGTGCCCGAGGCGAATGTCGTCCGCACCGCCGACTTCCTGCTCGTCCACGGCAACGGTGTGAAAGACCCGGCGCGCATCACCGAGATGGTGCGACAGACCCGCCAGGTGCCCGGCTACCGTCCGATGCCGATCGGGTTCAACGAAGACGACCACTTCGACTTTGACAAGGGCTCCTACAACATGCTCTCGGCGATCACGGAGTACGCCTCGTGGGGCTACTTCGACCCCGGCGAAAGCAACTACCGCGATGGCTATCAGTGCCCACCGGTCGACTGGGGGCTCGTCACGCACCGCAAGCAGGCCTTCTTCGCCAAGCTGAAGGAAGTCACCGGATATTAGCGACGAGGAATCAGACGGCCGTGCGAGCGTTGATCGTGATCGACCTGCAAAACGATTTCATGCCGGGAGGCTCACTGCCCGTCCCCGACGGGGACGCGGTGGTGCCGGTCGTCAACCGCGTGATGCGGAATTTCGACTTGGTCGTTGTGTCGCAGGACTGGCATCCGGCCGGCCACGGAAGCTTCGCTTCGCAACACCCAGGCAAGAAGCCGGGCGAGGTCGTTGACCTGAACGGGCTCGATCAGATCCTCTGGCCCGACCATTGCGTCGAAGACACCGAAGGCGCAGCGTTCCACGATGACGTGGCGACGGATCACATCGCGAAGATCTTCCACAAGGGCACGGACTTGGGGCTAGACAGTTACAGCACGTTCTTCGACAACGCGCACCGCAAGTCGACTGGCATGGGCGACTACCTGCGAGAGCAAGGCGTCACAGACGTCTACCTGTTGGGTCTGGCAACGGACTATTGTGTCAAGTTCAGCGCCCTCGACGCGGTCGAGTGCGGATTCAAGGTGCACGTCATCGACGACGGTTGTCGCGGGATCGACCTGCATGCCGGGGATGTGAGCAAGGCGCTTGACGAGATGCGGGCCGCCGGAGCCGAGATTGTCACGAGCAATGAAACAGAGCCACCCGCATAGCGGCGCACCGTGCGACGTGTGCTCTCCCGTATCACGCGGCTCCTCCACAATCGCGAGCATCACTTTGCTTGTGATGATCGTCGTCTTCGGCCTGACTACCGGCTGCCAAAGCACCCGGCCACCCTACCCGCCCGACGAATCCCTTGAGACCTTTCAGATCGAAGACGGTTTCCGCATCGAACTCTTTGCCTCCGAGCCTGACGTCGCCGACCCCGTCGCCATGGAGATCGACGAGGCCGGCCGCATCTACGTCGTCGAGAACTCGGGCTACCCGCTCAACACCGAGGGTGCGGTCGGCAAGGTCAAGCTGCTCGAGGACACCGACCACGACGACCGTCCCGACCGCTCGACCACGTTTGTCGATGGGCTCACGATGCCCACCGGGGTCATGGCCTGGAAGAAAGGCATCCTCGTCACCGACGCCCCGAACGTCTGGTACTTCAGAGACGAAGACGGCGATGGCCGCGCCGACATCCGCGAAGTGATGCTGGCCGGCTTCCCCTTCAACAATCCACAACACACCGTCAGCAGCCCCTACTATGGTCTCGACAATTGGATCTACCTCTCCCACGAAGGCTACGGCCCCTCGACCGTGTTCGGTGACAAGTTCAACAATCCCGGCAGCGAGATCCACTATCCCGCTCATGCCGACTCGCCGCGCCTACCCGTCGAGCGGCGCAGCCTGCGGTTTCGGCCCGACTCGGGGGAGATCGACTACCTGGCCAATCAGTCGCAGTTCGGGGTGGCGTTCGACCGCTGGGGCCGCGTGTTCGTTCACAACAACTCCAATCACGTTCGGCACGAAGTCGTTGCCCCGCGTTACTTGTCGCGCAACCCACACCTTCGTATCGCGCGGCCCTGGGAGGACATGTCCGACCACGGCAACCCCGCCGCAGTGTTTCCCATTACCATCCGGCCACGGTTTGAAATCCTGTCGAACGTCGGCCAGTTCACGTCCGCCTGCGGACTCACGCTTTATCTCGGCGGCAAGTTCCCACCGGCCTTTGAAAACGTTTCCTTCGTTGCGGAGCCTGTACACAACCTCGTCCACCGCGATGTCTGGGAACCGCGCGGCGCGACGTTCACCGCCCGCCGCGCGCACGAGGAACGGGAGTTTCTGGCTTCGACCGACCGCTGGTTTCGCCCTGTGAACTTCTATATCGGGCCGGACGGCGCGCTCTATGTGATGGACTACTACCGCGAGGTGATCGAGCATCCCGAGTGGACCTCGGCTGAGACGTACGAGTCCGAGAAACTCTACGACGGCAGCCGCTATGGGCGCATCTACCGTATCGTCCCCGAAGGCGGGTTGCCGTGCGTCGAGAGCTTCGACCTCAACGGACAGTCGGACCGTGACCTCGTGCAGAAGCTTGCCGATCCGAACATCTGGTGGCGGCGCACCGCGCAGCGCCTGTTGCTCGACCGCAACAGCGTCGGGTCGATCGCGGAGCTGACGATGTTGGCCGAAGAGAGCCCCTCCGCAGTGGGCAGGCTGCATGCGCTATGGACGCTCGATGGGCTCGACCGCCTCGACCCTGCGCTGATCTCCGTCGCGCTCGACGACCCCGAGCCGGGGGTGCGAGAAAACGCGGTGGTGCTTGCCGAGTCGCGGTTGTCGTCGGCCCCATTGCTGATCGAGCGGATTCTCGGCATGGCGAACGATGCCGACCCGAGGGTCCGCTTCCAGGTGATGGCGACGCTCGGGGAGGTCGATTCGCCGCGGGCGCGGGAGATGCGTGACCGGCGGTTGTTCGAAGACATCGAAGACCCCTGGGCACAGGTGGCGGCGCTTAGTTGGAAATCGGCGCAACCGGGTCAGATCTTCCGCCAGGCCATCGCCCGTCCGTCGCTGATCGCGAACGCGTCGCCGGCCAAAGCGCGCTTCTTCGAGCGGATCGCGAGCATGGTGGCGGCGAACCGCGAGTCTCCGGACCTCACCGTCGTCTTGTCGGAAGTCGCGAAGACGCGTGGAGAGGCGAATCTCTGGTGGCGTGACGCGAGCCTCAAAGGCCTCGCGCAAGGGATCGCGGGGCACACCGGCGGTCTCGACGCCGGCCTGCAGCGGCTGGTGCTAGGTCTGCTCGAAAGCGAACACGGCTCACTTCGCAAGTCGGCGCTAGAGTTGCTCGTGACAAGTGGTTTGCAACCAAACGCCGATCTCAGCGCGGCTGTTGCCAAGGCTGCCCAGCGCGCAGGCAAATCCAGCATCGATCCCGCACAGCGGGCCGACTCGATTCGTCTGCTCGCCTTGGGAGATCCGCAAGCCCACGAGCCTCTGCTCAAGGGCCTCATCACGCCGGACGTGCCCGACGCCGTGCAGGCCGAAGCGATTCGCGCCCTGGGTAGGATCGACGGCGAACCGGTAGCGGCATTCCTACTCGATAACTGGCGCAACTTCACCGGCGCGGTTCGCGCCGCGGCCGGGGAGGGCATGGCCCGCAACTCCGAGCGGCTCTCCATGCTGGTCGACGCGCTCGAGCGCGAGGAGATCCAAGTGTGGACGCTGCCATCCCGCGTCCGCCACCGCCTGATCATGCATCAAGATGTTGCGCTGCGTGAGCGCGCCCGGCGACTCATCGAGCGGCCCGCGGCCGAGCGCACGGAAGTGATCGAGCGCTACCAAGCCGCGCTCGACCTGGAGGGCGATGCTACGCGAGGCAAGGCCGTGTTCGAAGAGCACTGCTCAAAGTGTCACCAACTCAACGGCATAGGCAAAGAAGTTGGCCCCGACCTTGCGACCGTTCGCAGCCGCCCGTCGCAATACATTCTGGGCGACATTCTCTCGCCTAGCCGTTCGATCGAGCCTGAGTACGAGGCTTATGTGGTGGAGATCAGCGACGGGCGGACGCTCGATGGCGTGCTGGGACCGCAGACGTCCGCCTCGATCACGCTCCGCCGCGAGGGCGGGGAAGAGGACATTGTCCCCCGCGACCAGATCAAGCGGATGTACGCCGCTGAACTCTCCTCGATGCCCGAGGATCCCGACAAGCAGATCAGTGTCGAGCAGATGGCCGACCTCATCCGCTACATCAAGACCGCGCCATAGTCCACTGCTCACGCAGACCGCTAGGCCCGGCAATGTAGGGGCACGGCATGCCGTGCCCGGCGGCTGCGAACCCACCACTTGCCCCCAACACGGGCGCGGCATACCGTGCCCCTACTGTTCGGTTCACGGATTTTGCCGCCGCGGCGCTTGGCTAGTTAAGACGAAGCGCCACGCGCTTGCGTGCAACAACGCAGAAGCGTCGGAACGGCCGCGGCCACCAGTCACTGATCTGCTCCTCAATCTCGAAACCCGCGGCCGCCAGTTCCTTCGCCACCAGCGACCGCGGCGCGCCGTGTCCTCCGCGGTCCTCGGGAACGCCCTCAGGATGCGGGAGCCAGAAGTTCCAGACGTCGGGCTCGAAGTCGATCACGGCGAGCGCACCGCCCGGTTTGAGCGAGTCGTACAAGCTGCGGTTGATGGCCTCCGGATCGGTGAAGTGGTGATAGACCTTCGACATGAAAATCACGTCGCAGCATTCGGCGGGAAGGTTGGTTTCGGCCTTGCCGGCTTCCAGGATCGTAACGTGCGTCAAGCCGGCTTCTTGCACGGTTTCGCGGATGTCATCGAGGCGTTCCGGGTTCAACTCGGTGGCGTAAACCGTGGACGTGCTGCCCAAGGTGTCAGCCATGTGGACCGTCATCTCGCCCGCGCCCGCGCCGATCTCGGCCACGGTCATGCCAGGCGAGAGTCGCAGCAACGCGACGAGGCGATCGATCTCGGCCGCAGCGTCGCCCCTCGGCACTGCCCGGTGGACGGCATAGGCGCCAACAACGAGAAGCAGCGCCAGGACGATGACCCGCTTGATCCAACGTCGGCGCGGCGCATGGGCTTGAGGAACGGTCACAGTCGCAGCGGAGCCCGACCAATTACTACGAACCTACCGTCCCGTTGGTTCCGCGATGTGGCCTAAGCCTACGGGCTTGTGCCGAGAACCGATTCCTCGGTTCTCAAGTACTCGAAGCGGGTACGCTTGTCGTTCATAGCGCCGCCGAACCACCCACTACCTCACCTTCCACTGAACATTCAACGTCACCGACCGTTTGGTAGACCGCAAACATCGAAACGCGACCCTCTTCCATCCGTTGCGCGGGGTGGGGTGCTCGACCAACTGGACGGCCGGCGACGGGATGTGCACTTCAACCGCCGAGCCCGGCAAGAGGTTCCCGTCGGCGAAACCCACGGTGGCCTCCGCTCCATCAATCACAATCGTTTGGTTCTTCTTGAGCTTCCCGGTCCAATAGATAATGCCCTCGGTGCGAACTTGCGGTGGTGGTGCGGGTGGACGCGGCACTAAACGCGGGGGTGGGGAAGCGGCTGCGGTCTGCGTGGGCAGGTCGGCCGGAGCACTCTTCTTTGGAGGCACGCGCCATGCCTGGCTTCCGGGCAACAGCACTTTGCCACCCTGTTGCGGGCCACCCTGTTGCGGCGGCGCTTGCCCCGCGCCGGCGAACGACGGATCTTTGGGCGTAACCGGCTCCACAGGCACGGGCTCTCTCGGGCGTGCTGATGGCAAAGTTGCCTTAGCGGGAGTCCTCGACTCAACGGCCAACGGGGCGGGCGGGGGGTTCGCCATATTCCTCGGCGCCCGGGCTTCGGCGGTTAGGGTCCCGGCGAGAGGCGGGCTCGGCGGCGGATTCACGCCACGCGCGGGCGTGCGAGGCATTGCTGAAGATGATGGGGTCCGAGATGAGGGGCGGCGCGATGCCCCAGGGTCCAGAGGACTTTGTGGCGCGGGCGGCTGGTATTGACCTGGCGCTTCGGCACGCCGATCGAGTGATCCGCCCGGAGTGCTACCGGTCGATTCACTACTCGTGCCGCCGGCGGTGCCAAACGTGCTGGACGAAGGTTGCCTCTCATTGAGTGCCGCTTGTTGCCCGCCGGCCGGTGGTGCGGACTGCACCTGGTATTCATCGCCGGGCTGACTCTGCGTGTAGCCCTCGGCCGAGGAGTCCTGCGCAGGCTCTCCTGAAGTGGAAAGCTCCCCGAACCCCGGTCCTGGGCCCTCCGCTCTCCGTGTTTCCGGTGCCGCAGGAGCCGACCAGTAATGGTATCCGACGTACGCGCAAGCGATCAGCAGGAAAGCCAGGCCGAGCAGTTGATAAAACGTGCGATTCGAGCCCCTGATGATGGCGGGTGGAGCTTGGAGACGCGTCGGTGCCCCCGCCCCGGGGCGAGGGGCCCCGGGTCTAAGGGCTGCCGCGCCAGGCGGCTGCACCGGCGCCGATCCCACCGCTTCGTAGCTCGCCTCGATCGGCGCGGCGAGGCGCGTCTTCCGCGGCCCGCTCGCGGCGGGCGCCGCCACAGGTCATGCAGTAGCGCGTCGTGGGAGGAGCAGCCGGCTCGGCCGCTCCGAGCCGCGTGGGGGCAGGCACCACCGGCGGCGCTGCTGCCACCGGACACCCGCAATGCGGACAAAACTTCCCGCCCGCTTTGACGACGCCTCCACAATTGGCGCAATTCATGGCTCCGACCCGTAACGCTGCCTAGAAGAAATCATCGCACATCGACTCTGCCGGGGCCATGCGGATATGCGGCGTCCACATCCACCGGCCAGTGTTCGACGAGCCTACCTTCTCAGCAGGGTGTCGAGTTTTGCCAACACGTTATCCATGGAAGCTCGCGGCAACTTGCCGGCGAACTCCGCGTTTCGTGACCGCCAATCCAGGCTCTTCACCTGATCGGCCAACACAACACCCGAGATAGGCAGTCCCGGCGGCATTGTCACTTCGAATGGATACCCTTTGACCCGGCTTGTGACAGGACAGAGCAGGGCCAAGCCGACCTTCGCGTTGTATCGAAGAGGAGATAGAACGAGAGCGGGACGGCGCCCGCGCTGTTCGCGCCCGGTCTGCGGATTAAAATCCAGCCAGATGAGATCCCCTCGTTCCGGCTCGTAGGAACCTACCACGATTCTGTGCCGATCGGTTCACCTGTGGATACTTCCGAATGCAGGTTGTCGTCTTCGACGTCTCTCAGCAACTCCGAGAGAGAGTACTTCGTTTTCGACGCAGGGGTCAGAACTAACTTGCCCTTTACGACCTGAAGATCGACGACGGCGTTCCGCTCGATCTTCGTCTCCTGGGCGATCGTCTTGGGAATGCGTACCGCCAAGCTGTTGCCCCACCTTTGAACTGTGATCTTCATAGGCGTTTCTACAATGATGATACCACCCTAGGACGTGCGCACGCGGCACTCCGATTCCTACGTCGAACAGATGCCCCACGCTGCCCGCACCGCGAATACCTCATTTTTCACGACCACCTACACTATCCAGATGGTCAGCAAGAACCCCTCCCTTACCCGCCGCGACGTCCTTCGCGGCATCGGAGCTTCATCAGCCGCGTTCCTGACGCGCTGCCAATCCGAGCCCGAGTATCGCCGGCCCAACATCCTGTTCGTCATGACCGACGACCAGACGGCAGCGCAGATGAGTTGCTCGGGCCACCCGATCTTGCAGACGCCCAACATGGACCGCCTCGCCAACGAGGGTGTACGTTTCTCCAATGCCTTCTGCACGAACTCGCTATGCGCGCCCGGCCGCGCCACGGTGCTCACAGGCTGCTACTCCCACGTCCACGGCATTCGCGGCAACTCAGAGAAACGGGATGCGGTCGAAGCCATCGACCCCGCCCTGCCGACGTTCCCCGAGCTCTTGCAGGAAGGCGGATACACCACCGGGTTGTTCGGCAAGTGGCACATCCGCCAAGACCCCGTCGGCTTCGACGACTGGAAGGTCCTGCCCGGACAGGGTGTCTACTTCGATCCCGAGTTCATCCACTACGGCAACCGCCAGCAGCAGCACGGATACGCCACCGATCTCACCACCGACTTCGCGCTCGACTTCCTGCGCAAGACCGGCGACCAGCCGTTCTGCCTGCTCTACCAGCACAAGGCGCCGCATCGTCCCTTCACTCCGGCGCCGCGCCACGCCAAGATGTTCGAAGACATCGAGTGGCCCTACCCCGAGACCTACGACGACGACTACGAAACCCGTCCACTGGCCAAAGAGGCCGAGGACATGCGCTTCGAAATCAGCCTCGCGGGCGATTACGACGACATCCCCAAGGGCCTCAGCCCGAAACAGAAGCGCAATTGGATCTATCAGCGCTTCGTCAAAGACCACTACCGCTCCGTCTACGGCGTCGACGAAAACCTCGGCCAGATCCTCGAGTACCTCGACGCCACCGGTCTCGCCGAAGACACGGCCATCATCTACACCACCGACAACGGCTACTTCCTCGGCGAGCACGGCTGGTACGACAAGCGCTTCATGTACGAGCCGTCGCTGCGCATTCCGATGCTAATGCGTTACCCACGTCTGGGCGTCGCGGGCAAGGTCGAGCAGCGCATGGCGCTCAACATCGACATCGCGCCGACGATACTCGACCTCGCGCGCATCCCCGTGCCCGAGGCGATGCAGGGCCGCAGCCTCGTCCCACTGCTCGAGAGCAACGCGCCGGACGACTGGCGTCAATCGATGTTCTACGCCTACTACGACAACTCGTGGGCGCTCAAAGACCTGCCGCCCGAGGCGCGCACCGACCCCTCGTTCCGCTACTTCACTGCGCACCGCGTCAGCCCCCACCGCGGCGTCCGCACCGAGCGCTACAAGCTGATCGAGTACTACAAAGAGGACGGCTACTGGGAGCTGTTCGACCTGCAAGAGGACCCCAACGAGGTGAAGAACCTCTACCCCGAGCCCGGCCACGACCAGCTCAAGACCGAGCTAACGCAAGAGCTCCGCCGCCTGCAAGAGCAATACCACGAGCAGGGGATAGCGGGACCATCTTGAGCGCTGTAGCGCAGGGCCCCAGGCCTGCCGTGTCGTTACTCCTGCCGACACGGGGTCCAAAGGCCGCCGTGCTTGTCAGCCCAGTTTCCATGCGCAATGGTGACTCGACCCGCCACAACCGAGCCGCGGACGGGAGTCCGCGGTTCCTCTTGGCGCAACACGGATGCGTCCTACCACCCCACCGAACCCCGGTGGGGCGACGCCTGCCGCTTCTCGTCCCCTTGCCCTCTTTTGGCCGCCTTTGGCCGATATTGACTGCTCTCCATAGGGAGCCGTATCGTTCGTATATGCTTGGGTGGCTCCCCGGGTTTGTCCCCGAATGCTGGTGGCGAATGCTGGTGAGATCGCGGTCAAGGTTTCCTCGCCCTCGGGCCACCACAGCAGAGGCGCGGGGGTGGAGCCCGCGGCTGGTCGACTTTTCCAAGCCGAGCCGAAACGGTTGGGAGCGGCCCCACCGTTCGGGCCGGCCGGCCGTTCGGCATAGTTTGGCTAGGTTTTCGGAAAAGTTGTGATTCATGGGTTGTCCCGGGTTGTCCACGTTTCCTCTCTCCGGTCTCAGGGTAGCGTACCGGTCTGAGGTAATCGGCCGTTTTCGCCGTAAGTTATTGATTCTGTGGGATGAAGATTCCGTGACTGGATTTCCGACGGTGGGGATGTTGCACAGCGAAGTCGTTGTGGAACGCTGGTCCACGTCGAGCATCGCCGCGAGGTCGCCTTGCCAGCCCGCGTTCGGGCTTTGTCTCCGAACTGCCCTGCCGGTTTATCCCGGCGCTTTCGCTCCGTCCCCGAACTGCCCCTGAACTGCCCCCCTCCGAACTGCTCTTGCCATGTCTCTCCGAGAAGAAGTAAGACCGATTCTAACTTTCCTTACTTAATGCAACTCCTACAAAAACTCATTTACCGTTGAAAACACTCTGGTACTCAAATCCGGCCGCCGAAAAGACTGTGCGCATCTCTTTCTCTGATCGAAACACCTTTGGGATACAAAACCGTCGTCCGTCGGCGACGGTGCGGTAGGCGATCCCTCTGGGGAAGTCGGAACTAGCGCAGTCCATAGTGAACGACTCGACCGAAGGCAAATGGTCGACGACAATTACGCGACCGCCTTCGCCGGCCGTCCATCTGGAAAGCTTCTGTATGAAACCAGCACAAATCTGCCGTGGGACGTGTGACAGCCAAAAGCCTGACATCACCATATCGTATCGTCCTCGCGGTGCAAACTCAAACAAATCACAGATTTCAAAGTCGACACCGTACTTTTTAAGACGGTTCTGTGCGATGGCTATCATGGACGGAGCGGCGTCCACCGCATGAACAGCCAGCCCACTGACCGCGAGTAACTCCGTCCAATAGCCCGTCCCGCAGGCTAGGTCTAGAGCCGTCCCTCCGGCTCGCTTCCGAGCGAGTGACTCCACCTTACAACGAACAAGTCTCCACTCAGCTAACCAGCGTCTGTTGAGAACGAGGCCACGATCCCAGCGACCGACCCGTCGAAAAGCGTCATCGTACTCAGAGGCATGCGCTTCATAGTAGTCTATTTGTTCTCGAATAAGAGCGTGCATATCTTGATCGTGGCTCTCAGGCCGGTTCATGACGACGGCCCCCCAAAGCTGACCACCCCTGCAGGACCATCGATGAACCTGCCAACAGACCAAGCGCCAGTTTCCTCACCGAGCTCCGCGGTCAATCTGGGCAGTTGTTCCGGGCTGACCCCTAGTAGGAGACCACCTGATGTTTGGGGATCACATAGTAGGAATTGTGTTTCGAGCGGCAATCCAGTCAGATCGCTAAAGCGATCTGACTCATTCATCATAGTCTCAGCAGACTTGGGGATAGCACCAGCCCCCAGTGCCTCCTGAGCGGCAGCGATCCGTGGGATCGCAAACGGCCAAAGTTCGACCGCAAGCCCGGACCGACGTGCCATCGTATGGGCGTGGCCAAGAATACCGAATCCACTCACGTCTGTCGCTGCCCTTACACCGGCCCGCTGGGCAGCTCGAGCCGCCGCGGCGTTCGACACCTTCATGAGCGTTTCTGCTTGGGCCCACGCCTCATCGCTCAAACAACGAGACTTGCGACCGCTAATTGCCAGCCCAGAACCCAATGGCTTCGTAAGGATCAGCACCATTCCAGCCTGGCCTGCATTGTTGCGCATCACCTCCTCTGCTCGGACAAATCCCATTACCGAGAGACCAAAAAAGGGAACTTCTGACACGAGGGAATGCCCCCCCACGACCCGAGCGGCAGCATCATTTACCGTCACTGAAGCACCTGCTAGGACTTCCTGCAGTTCGTCATTCAGCCAGTTCGCCGTATCGCTGGGCCAACCTAAGAAACTGTCACAAAATAACATTTGCATCTAGAATTGTTTTCACTTACTCTGGAAGGGTGAGCGAGCCGGCAGCCATCAAGCGTCGTTATGAGGCGCTGCGAGGGGTGCTCGATGAACGTTCGCGGCGGCTGCTGGTGGCCGCGGAAAGCTTGGCCCTGGGGCGCGGCGGCATCTCGGCAGTGGCCCGAGCGACCGGGGTCTCACGGCAAGTCATTGCCCGTGGCCGCCAGGAGTTAACCGAGCCCGCTGGGCCTCCGCCCGGCCGCATCCGGCGTCGGGGCGGCGGGCGCAAGCGAAGCGTCACGAAAGACCCCACTCTCAAGAGCGAGCTGGAGCGGCTAGTCGAGCCACTCACGCGCGGCGATCCGGAATCCCCCCTGCGCTGGACGTTGAAAAGTGTCCGCAAGCTAGCCGCCGAACTCGAACGGAGGGGCCACCCAACGAGTCATCGCATGGTGGCCGAGCTGCTGCACCAGCTGGGTTACCGCCTGCAAGCCAACCGCAAGACGAAAGAAGGAACGAAGCATCCCGACCGCAACGCTCAGTTTGAACAGATTAACCGCAAGGTGAAGCGTTTTTTGGCTCACCGCCAGCCCGCCATCTCGGTCGACACGAAGAAGCGGGAACTGGTGGGAGACTTCAAAAACAACGGGCGGGAGCTACGGCCGAAGGGTGATCCGGAGAAGGTGCGGGTGCATGATTTTCCGATTCCCGAACTGGGCCGGGCCACGCCCTACGGGGTCTATGACATGGCGCGCAACCGGGGTTGGGTCAGCGTCGGGGTGGATCATGACACGGCGGCGTTTGCGGTCGAGACGATCCGCCGCTGGTGGCGCTCGATGGGGCAGGCCGCTTATCCGCAGGCGAAGCGCTTGCTGATCACCGCCGACGCGGGCGGCAGCAATGGCTCGCGTCCGCGGCTGTGGAAGCTGGAATTGCAGAAGCTGGCGGACGAAACCGGGCTGCGGATCGCGGTGTGTCACTTCCCGCCCGGCACCAGCAAGTGGAACAAGATTGAGCACCGGCTGTTTTCCTACATCAGTCAGAACTGGCGCGGCAAGCCGCTGATCAGCCATGAGGTGATCGTGAATCTGATCGCCGCGACGACGACGCGAACGGGATTGCAAGTCCATGCCGAACTCGACACGGGCAGTTATCCGACCGGCATCAAGATCACCCACCAGCAGATGGCGGCCCTCAAGCTGCGCCGAGACAAGTTTCACGGGGAGTGGAACTACACGCTCCTTCCCCGCAAGACCCTAGATTGACAAGGTTATTTTGTGACGGATTCTAAGATGCTTAGCCCGCATTTTCAATTTGATGTTTGACATCCCGACCTTCCAGCGGCCTTGAGCGTCTTTATTCATAGGGGCTAGAGCCCGATGAGGACGCCATGGAGGCCAACACCCAATGGGTGAAAAACAAACCAAGCCATTCCAGCTAAGTTTCAATGGACTTCTCAAAGTCGATTTCCAGGGATCGCACGTCACTTCCGACGGTGGCCTGATTTTGGTTCGCGAACTGGACGAACGGCTCGGTCTCGGAGAACTGATTGACGAGCATCTCAGCGACTCCCGGCAAGGCACAAACAAGCAGTTCACGCTCGCTGATCTGTTGCGGCAGTCGGTTTACAGCCGACTCGCCGGCTACGAGGACCTCAACGACGCCGAGCGGGTTTCGATCGATCCGACGTTTCGGCTGATCGGTTAGCAGAAGATCTGGGATCGCGGTGCGGCCTTGACCTCGACGCTGCACGGCTTCGAGACGGAGATGCTGGCGAGCGAAGAGAACCTGCTGGGGCTGATGGCGCTGAACCGAGAGCTGGTCGGGCAAGCGGAAGCGTTCGACGACGCCGAGCGGGTCGTTCTGGACCTGGACTCCACCGAGAGTCCGGTCCATGGCCAACAGGAAGGCAGTGCCTACAACGGACACTTCGAGTCGGTCTGCTACCACCCGTTGCTTTTGTTCAACGGTCATGGTGATTGCCTCGCTGCCAAGCTGCGTCCAGGCAACGTGCACAGCGCCGAGGACTGGGATGAGCTCTTGTTGCCGGAGATCGAGCGCCAACAGGCTGCGGGCAAGCAGGTCGCCTTCCGGGGCGATGCGGCCTTTGCGAAGCCGGAAGTTTATGAGGCTTCGGAGGAACGCGGAGTACAGTACGCCATTCGCATTCCGGCCAACAAGAGCTTGGAGCTGGAGATCGAAGACATCCTGTTTCGCCCGCCGGGAAGGCCTTCCCGCAAGCCCTTGGTGCGCTACAAGAGTTTTCGCTATCAGGCGGAGAGTTGGTCGCAGGCGAGGCGGATCGTCGCTAAGGTCGAGCATCACCAGGGCGAGCTGTTCCCGCGCGTCGGATTCATCGTGACGAGCATGAGCTTGCCGAGCCGCTCGGTGGTGCGCTTCTACAACAAGCGCGGCACGGCGGAACAGTGGATCAAGGAAGGCAAGCAGGCGACGCACTGGACGCGATTGTCGTGCCATCGATTTCGGGCCAACGAAGTGCGGTTGCAACTGAGCGTGCTGGCCTACAACCTGGGCAATCTTTGGCGGCGGCTGGGGCTTCCGCAGCGAATCAAGAGTTGGTCGCTGACGAGCTTGCAACACAGGTTGATGAAGACCGGCGGTCGGCTGGTCAAGCACGCGCGGTATTACTGGCTCTTATTGGCGGAGGGACATCTGAACCGGCGGCTGTTCGGCGACATGCTGCACAAGATCTGGGCGCTGCCGCTGCCGAGTGGGTAGCATTGCCGGAGTGAGGATCAACAGCTTTTGGCTCCAAAAGGTTTCGCAAGGAGCAGTGTCGGCCGGAGCGCCGTTCAAGCCGCTCAATCAACGACTGTGAGCGGTCGAACCAGCTCTGGCGACTACCAGCAGAGGTGATGTGCAGGGTTCAGCGTGAAAGGACGTGCTGTTCGGAGCGGAGCGGGTGTATACTGTGGCCGTGCCAGGGCCAAAATGGAAATCCTGGCTTAGGGCCGTTGAAGGCATTCCACCGACGGCGTAAATGTCTGAGCCGGGTATCCACTTGACTCAGGTGACCCCAACATCTTGTAGTTGGGCTCACAGCGTCTTAGCGTCCCAATCGGCGACGATCGAGCGGTACGGCGTCGGCTCCACCGCCATGGCCTGCTGCACAAGGCGGTAGAAGAGCTTGCCCCGACTGCGTGATCTGCGCCGATTGAAGCGGAACACGAACTCGTCGAGATAGTAGTCCAGATGCTCGTGGCTGACCGCCCCCTGATGCGTGCCCAGCATCCAGCGCTTGAGTAGCGAGATCGCCAAGTGCACCCTCGGCAGTAGCTGCGAGGCCTGCTCGCGGCGGTTGTTAATCGAGATGATACGACGCTGGTAGTCCTTCTTCTTGAGCGGATCGTAGCCCGACCAGTTGTCGGTAACAACCACGCTGCCCGGCTCGACCGACTCCTCGACGAAGGGCATCAAACTGGCCGCCGAGGCGTTCTGAACGCGCTGCATGCGGATGCGCCCCAGCCCGGTGCCTCTCTCTTCCGCGGCGACTGCAATCAACGCTTTACGCTCGGTCTGCCGGCCGATTACCCCTTCTTCTTCAGCGCCCCAGTAGGTCTCATCGACCTCGACGAGGCCCGTCAATCGCTCCCGCCCCGGGCGCACCATCGCTCGCCTCAGCTTGTGCATCCAAGGCCAGGCGGTTTGGTAACTGCCCAGTCCCAGAACGCGCTGTAGACCCAGGGCGCTGGCCCCATTCTTCTGCGTGGTGATGGTCCACATCGCCCGGAACCACAGCCGCAGCGGCTTGCGTGTGTCTTGAAAGATCGTGCCGGCGGTGACGGAGGTTTGCCGCCCGCAGCGAGCGCATTCGAACCACACTTTGCGCACCGGCCAAGCGCGCTCATGCCCACACCTTGGACAGCGGAAACCCTCTGGCCAGCGCAAGGCGAACAGATAGTCGCGGCAAGCCTCCTCGCTCGCAAAGCGAGACTCGAATTCGAGTTGGTCGCGCGGGTAATCCTCCACCAGGCCCTACACTACATCTTGGGGTCACCTGAGTCAAGTGGATACCCAGCATGTCTGATAGCGCATTCTGCGCCGCGATGCATCCCCAGTTGTAGGCTCGATCGGACGACGGTGTGCCGAAGTCAACACTCGTTACGAGGCATAGATCAGCCTCGGATGTACGATGAATCGCCGCATCACCGAAATCATCGATTATGTCAGACCCACCGATTGCCTGTGTTGAGCCCTTGAAGCTGGAAAGAATCGCTTCGAGCTGCCCAAAAGATAGCTTCGATTGGCAACCACCCGAGGGACACAATTCTAGGAGGTTAGGGTTCCTCGTCATGTGTTCTTCAGACGATCAAATTCTCGGTCCACGAATTCAGCGAGCATTTTCATTGAAGGGCAATCGGCGACAGTCGACTTAACCCGCATTTTCAATTTGATGTATAAGCTTCAGACCATCCAGCGACCTTCAGCGTCTTTATTGATAGGGGCTAGAGCCCGATAAGGACGCCATGGAGGTCAACACCCGATGGGTGAAAAAGAAAACAAGCCGTTTCAGCTCACGTTCAATGGATTTCTCAAAGTCGATTTCCAAGGATCGCGAGTCACCTCGGATGGCGGTCTGATTCTCGTTCGCGAACTGGATGAACGACTCGGACTCGGGAAGCTGATCGACGAGCATCTCAGCGACTCGCGACAAGGCTTGAACAAGAAGTTCCCGCTGGCCGATCTGCTGCGGCAGTCGGTCTACAGCCGACTCGCTGGCTACGAGGACCTCAATGACGCCGTTCGAGTATCCGCCGATCCGACCTTTCGCTTGATCGGCTCGAAGAGGAACTGGGATCGCGGAGCAGCCTTGACCTCGACGCTGCATGGCTTCGAGACGGAGATGCTGGCGAGCGAAGAGAACTTGCTGGGGCTGATGGCAGTGAACCGGGAGCTGGTCGCGCAAGCCGAAGCTCCCGACGGTTCAGACCGCGTGGTGCTCGACATGGACTCCACGGAGAGCCCCGTCCACGGCCAACAGGAAGGCAGTGCCTACAACGGCCATTTTGAGTCCCTCTGCTATCACCCGCTGTTGCTGTTCAACCAGCACGGCGACTGCCTAGGCGCGAAGCTGCGTCCCGGCAACGTGCACAGCGCCGAGGACTGGGACGAGCTGCTACTGCCGGAGATCGAACGACAACAGGCGGAGGGCAAACAGGTGACGTTCCGCGCCGACGCCGCCTTCGCCAAGCCCGAGATCTACGAGGCGATGGAGGAACGCGGCGTGGACTACGTGATTCGCATCCCGGCGAACAAGAGCCTGGAGCTGGAGATCGAGGACATCCTGTTTCGGCCACCGGGCAGGCCGAACGCCAAGCCCCTAGTGCGCTACAAGAGTTTTCGCTATCAGGCCGAGAGCTGGTCGAAGGCAAGGCGAGTTGTCGCCAAGGTCGAGCATCACCAGGGCGAACTATTCCCGCGCGTCGGATTTGTCGTGACGAGCATGAGCTTGCCGAGCCGCTCGGTCGTGCGGTTCTACAACAAGCGCGGCACGGCGGAGCAGTGGATCAAAGAAGGCAAACAGGCCACGCACTGGACCCGCTTGTCGTGTCACCGCTTCCGAGCCAACGAGGTACGGCTGCAACTCAGCGTGCTGGCCTACAACCTGGGCAACCTGTGGCGGCGGCTAGGGCTGCCGCAGCGAATCAAAAGCTGGTCGCTAACGAGTTTGCAACACAGGTTGATGAAGACCGGCGGTCGGCTGGTCAAGCATGCTCGCTACTACTGGTTGCTGCTGGCGGAGGGGCATCTGAACCGGCGGCTGTTCGGTGACATGCTGCATAGGATCTGGGCGCTGCCTGTGCCGGGTGGGTAGCGTTGCCCGGGCGAGGATCAACAGTTTTTGGCTCCAAAAAGGTTTCGCAGGGAGCAGTGTCGGCCGGAGCGCCGTTCAGTCCGCTCAATCAACGTCTGTGAGCGGACGGACGAGCCCTGGCGCCTACCGGCGGAGGTGATGTGCAGGGTTCAGCGCGAAAAGACGTGGTATTCGGCGCAGCGGGGTGTATCCTGTGACCGTGCCAGGGCCAAAATGGAAATCCTGGTTAAGATGTCGGTGCGGGGCGGCGACCGAAGCGGCGTAATCTCGGAGATCGGGATTCGTGATTCCAACAAAGATATGATGCGCGGAGTCGCGCACCCACTCGAGGCAGTCGAGATGGCCATTGTGAAAAGGTTGGAACCGACCATGGATCATCCCTATGTCATGTGTAATCATCTGGTCGCTGAAGCTCTCGGACAGGTGGAATACGGCAAGCTGGGTATCCACTTGACTCAGGTGACCCCAAGATGTAGTGTAGGGCCTGGTGGAGGATTACCCGCGCGACCAACTCGAATTCGAGTCTCACTTTGCGAGCGAGGAGGCTTGCCGCGACTATCTGTTCGCCTTGCGCTGGCCAGAGGGTTTCCGCTGTCCAAGGTGTGGGCATGAGCGCGCTTGGCCGGTGCGCAAAGTGTGGTTCGAATGCGCTCGCTGCGGGCGGCAAACCTCCGTCACCGCCGGCACGATCTTTCAAGACACACGCAAGCCGCTGCGGCTGTGGTTCCGGGCGATGTGGACCATCACCACGCAGAAGAATGAGGCCAGCGCCCTGGGTCTACAGCGCGTTCTGGGACTGGGCAGTTACCAAACCGCCTGGCCTTGGATGCACAAGCTGAGGCGAGCGATGGTGCGCCCGGGGCGGGAGCGATTGACGGGCCTCGTCGAGGTCGATGAGACCTACTGGGGCGCTGAAGAAGAAGGGGTAATCGGCCGGCAGACCGAGCGTAAAGCGTTGATTGCAGTCGCCGCGGAAGAGAGAGGCACCGGGCTGGGGCGCATCCGCATGCAGCGCGTTCAGAACGCCTCGGCGGCCAGTTTGATGCCCTTCGTCGAGGAGTCGGTCGAGCCGGGCAGCGTGGTTGTTACCGACAACTGGTCGGGCTACGATCCGCTCAAGAAGAAGGACTACCAGCGTCGTATCATCTCGATTAACAACCGCCGCGAGCAGGCCTCGCAGCTACTGCCGAGGGTGCACTTGGCGATCTCGCTACTCAAGCGCTGGATGCTGGGCACGCATCAGGGGGCGGTCAGCCACGAGCATCTGGACTACTATCTCGACGAGTTCGTGTTCCGCTTCAATCGGCGCAGATCACGCAGTCGGGGCAAGCTCTTCTACCGCCTTGTGCAGCAGGCCATGGCGGTGGAGCCGACGCCGTACCGCTCGATCGTCGCCGATTGGGACGCTAAGACGCTGTGAGCCCAACTACAAGATGTTGGGGTCACCTGAGTCAAGTGGATACCCGGCTACGGCAATTGCGGTGACCGCGTCGACTCCCTGTGCCGGTAGGTGTCAACATATGAACCGGGGTAGGACTGCCTTCCACTAGCTTCTCTCAATGGGAACCGAAGCGGCACCACTTGCGGAGCGCGAGCATTGCAAGCTAAGTTTACCATAACAGAGACGTTAGGGCATATCGGTGACGGCATATTTGTCAACGCCCAATAGAAATGTCCTCCTCTGTAGCCCAGTAGAGATGTCCCCTTTTGCCGCTCGGTTCGAAGCACGGCCGACGTTACCGTGCACCAAAGCCTTTAACGCTTCTTCAGACGCTTCGCATGGCGGTAGCTGCAGAGCTCGGCGGCTTCGGTCAACTTCAGTTCTCCTCGTTTCACTCGGCTCGACTTCGCCGCGAGGGAGCAGTCAAGGGCGGGCCCGTAGGGCTTGGCTTCGCGAACCCTTGATGGGTCCCTCGTACGCTCTTGAGCCCCTTCGCCTTGTTGAGCAGAGTGCTGTTTTCGCGACGGCGAGGGAGCAGTCAAGGGCGGGCCCGTAGGGCTTGGCTTCGCGAACCCTTGATGGGTCCCTCGGCGTCGCCATCATCAGCTTGCAAGGCGAAGGGGCCGACCACGAACCTGATCCAGAGGGGACATTTCTATTGGGCGCAAAAGGGGACATTTTGATTGGGCTACAACAATCGGTGACGGCATATCAGTGACGGGCAGTTCGGGGGCAGTTCCGGGACAGCAAAGCCCGAACTCCGGCCTCTGCCGCGGGGTTCCGGCACCCTGCCATGATCCGTGGCACCCCCCCTGGGACTCCGTCTCGCCATCGCGCCGCGAACCGCAATTTGAGTCACGAATCTTCCAAAAATTTATTGCCTTTCCTTTCAATCACTTGCCGCTCCACGCGGGTCAAACCCCTTCCACCCTCTTGTTACCCTGGAATCGGAGGAAGAAGAGGAGCACCGTCGAGCTCGGCGGAGTGCCAGATCCTTCAACGGGATTTCGTGAAGCTGGGTATCCACTTGACTCAGGTGACCCCAAGATGTAGTGTAGGGCTTGGTGGAGGATTACCCGCGCGACCAACTCGAATTCGAGTCTCACTTTGCGAGCGAGGAGGCTTGCCGCGACTATCTGTTCGCCTTGCGCTGGCCAGAGGGTTTCCGCTGTCCAAGGTGTGGGCATGAGCGCGCTTGGCCGGTGCGCAAAGTGTGGTTCGAATGCGCTCGCTGCGGGCGGCAAACCTCCGTCACCGCCGGCACGATCTTTCAAGACACACGCAAGCCGCTGCGGCTGTGGTTCCGGGCGATGTGGACCATCACCACGCAGAAGAATGGGGCCAGCGCCCTGGGTCTACAGCGCGTTCTGGGACTGGGCAGTTACCAAACCGCCTGGACTTGGATGCACAAGCTGAGGCGAGCGATGGTGCGCCCGGGGCGGGAGCGATTGACGGGCCTCGTCGAGGTCGATGAGACCTACTGGGGCGCTGAAGAAGAAGGGGTAATCGGCCGGCAGACCGAGCGTAAAGCGTTGATTGCAGTCGCCGCGGAAGAGAGAGGCACCGGGCTGGGGCGCATCCGCATGCAGCGCGTTCAGAACGCCTCGGCGGCCAGTTTGATGCCCTTCGTCGAGGAGTCGGTCGAGCCGGGCAGCGTGGTTGTTACCGACAACTGATCGGGCTACGATCCGCTCAAGAAGAAGGACTACCAGCGTCGTATCATCTCGATTAACAACCGCCGCGAGCAGGCCTCGCAGCTACTGCCGAGGGTGCACTTGGCGATCTCGCTACTCAAGCGCTGGATGCTGGGCACGCATCAGGGGGCGGTCAGCCACGAGCATCTGGACTACTATCTCGACGAGTTCGTGTTCCGCTTCAATCGGCGCAGATCACGCAGTCGGGGCAAGCTCTTCTACCGCCTTGTGCAGCAGGCCATGGCGGTGGAGCCGACGCCGTACCGCTCGATCGTCGCCGATTGGGACGCTAAGACGCTGTGAGCCCAACTACAAGATGTTGGGGTCACCTGAGTCAAGTGGATACCCGGCTTCGTGAAAACGAGAGTTCGTGAGGGCCCCCAGGGCCGCCGAGTCATGCGCCGGCGGTGGCGACACTGGTCCGGGCGATACGGGCTGTTGTTGAACCGACCACGGCTCGGTTTGGCGAGGCTTTTCCATCGCCCTGTCAGGGCTCGCGAGACAAGAGGTTCGATACCTGGGGTTGCGCCTAACGGCGTCACCCCAGGCTAACATCCGGTCGCCGCTTCGCGGCTAGGCCAGGGCACCGTGGGTGCGGTGAGAGTTCGCGGGGTTGACGCCGCGCGACCGCTCTAGCGCGGGCGGTTGGGTCGGGCGGCGTTGCCGGCGGGCGGCTGGTATTGACCGGGCACATGGGTAACACTTTATGCCAAGCACATAGGTAACACATGGACCATCGCCTTGCTATTCAAGGCTGGAGTTCGCCCCCGAACCTGTCAAGGCTCCCCTGTCGGCTCGCGGGCGCGAGGCCTTGACAGAACCGGGGCCGAACTCCTTTGGTTTCCTCCGCTTACCAAGGCGATGGCCCAGCCTAGCCTCGGCCGAAGAAAGCTTTGCCAGTGCCCTGATTCCACGAGAGTTAGCGCAGACTTCGCATCAGCCGGCCCGAAAAAGTGTTACCTATGTGCTTGGCATAAAGTGTTACCCATGTCCCGGTCAGCACAGCTGATGGGTGGACGCAACGGTCCACCCCTACGGTTCGGGTGCGCGCCCGAAAAGGCTGGGTTGCGCGTGTGGAGGGCGGTCGTATCGGGCGCGGCGGTAGGTGGCGGGGGTTGAGTCGCCCCTTGCAGGGCTCAAGAGATGGGGGCGGGGATCGGTGTCCCTGGGCTTACGCCCAGGGCTGTTAGCTGGACCACCCCTTTGGGGGTTCGCGATCGTGGCCGGCCTGGGTCGCGGCTAGGCGAGGAGGTGGGATGGGCAATTCCGGGCAGTTCCGATGTCGAGCTCGGCGGAGTGCCAGATCGTTCCAGCGAACACCCCGAAGCGCTCGGGGCCGCACCAGTGAGGTACATCGTTGACCATGAATCACAAGTGCCGGGTATCCACTTGACTCAGGTGACCCCAACATCTTGTAGTTGGGCTCACAGCGTCTTAGCGTCCCAATCGGCGCCGATCGAGCGGTACGGCGTCGGCTCCACCGCCATGGCCTGCTGCACAAGGCGGTAGAAGAGCTTGCCCCGACTGCGTGATCTGCGCCGATTGAAGCGGAACACGAACTCGTCGAGATAGTAGTCCAGATGCTCGTGGCTGACCGCCCCCTGATGCGTGCCCAGCATCCAGCGCTTGAGTAGCGAGATCGCCAAGTGCACCCTCGGCAGTAGCTGCGAGGCCTGCTCGCGGCGGTTGTTAATCGAGATGATACGACGCTGGTAGTCCTTCTTCTTGAGCGGATCGTAGCCCGATCAGTTGTCGGTAACAACCACGCTGCCCGGCTCGACCGACTCCTCGACGAAGGGCATCAAACTGGCCGCCGAGGCGTTCTGAACGCGCTGCATGCGGATGCGCCCCAGCCCGGTGCCTCTCTCTTCCGCGGCGACTGCAATCAACGCTTTACGCTCGGTCTGCCGGCCGATTACCCCTTCTTCTTCAGCGCCCCAGTAGGTCTCATCGACCTCGACGAGGCCCGTCAATCGCTCCCGCCCCGGGCGCACCATCGCTCGCCTCAGCTTGTGCATCCAAGGCCAGGCGGTTTGGTAACTGCCCAGTCCCAGAACGCGCTGTAGACCCAGGGCGCTGGCCCCATTCTTCTGCGTGGTGATGGTCCACATCGCCCGGAACCACAGCCGCAGCGGCTTGCGTGTGTCTTGAAAGATCGTGCCGGCGGTGACGGAGGTTTGCCGCCCGCAGCGAGCGCATTCGA
Organism: Bryobacterales bacterium; assembly: GCA_965261065.1. Classification (GTDB taxonomy): domain Bacteria; phylum Acidobacteriota; class Terriglobia; order Bryobacterales; family UBA6623; genus JAKZVK01. The sequence goes on from OZ253444.1 coordinate 5,283,434, forward strand.
ACCACACTTTGCGCACCGGCCAAGCGCGCTCATGCCCACACCTTGGACAGCGGAAACCCTCTGGCCAGCGCAAGGCGAACAGATAGTCGCGGCAAGCCTCCTCGCTCGCAAAGTGAGACTCGAATTCGAGTTGGTCGCGCGGGTAATCCTCCACCAAGCCCTACACTACATCTTGGGGTCACCTGAGTCAAGTGGATACCCAGCCCACAAGTTTTCCGAAAACCTAGCCAAACCATGCCAAAACGGCCAGCCAGCCCGAGCGGTGGGCCACTCCCCAACCGATTCGGTTCGGCTTGGGAAAGTCGAGCAGCCGCGGCGAGCTTGAGACGGTCTCAGTCCTCATCGACGATCAGGAACGTCCGAAGAAACAACGCCACACCGCAAAACGCATCTTCGACCGCTTGCGCGACGAGTACGATTTCACCGGCGGTTACACGATCGTCAAGGACTATGTTCGCGACAAGAAGCTCGGCGGGCAAGAGATGTTCGTGCCGCTGGTGCATCCGCCGGGCGATGCCCAGGCCGACTTCGGTGAAGCTCTGGTGGTCATTGACGGCGTACAGCGCAAGGCGCACTACTTGGTGGTCGATCTGCCGCATAGCGATGACGCTTTCGTAAAAGCTTTCCCGGCCGAGACGACGGAAGCGTTTTGCGAGGGGCACAACGCAGCGTTTCGGTACTTCGGCGGCGTGCCACGCAGCATCCTCTACGACAACACGACCTTGGCGGTGGCGAGGATTCTGGGCGACGGCAGGCGCAAGCGGACCAGGGTGTTCACCAGGATTTCCATTTTGGCCCTGGCACGGCCACAGTATACACCCGCTCCGCTCCGAACAGCACGTCCTTTCACGCTGAACCCTGCACATCACCTCTGCTGGTAGTCGCCAGAGCTGGTTCGACCGCTCACAGTCGTTGATTGAGCGGCTTGAACGGCGCTCCGGCCGACACTGCTCCTTGCGAAACCTTTTGGAGCCAAAAGCTGTTGATCCTCACTCCGGCAATGCTACCCACTCGGCAGCGGCAGCGCCCAGATCTTGTGCAGCATGTCGCCGAACAGCCGCCGGTTCAGATGTGCCTCCGCCAATAAGAGCCAGTAATACCGCGCGTGCTTGACCAGCCGACCGCCGGTCTTCATCAACCTGTGTTGCAAGCTCGTCAGCGACCAACTCTTGATTCGCTGCGGAAGCCCCAGCCGCCGCCAAAGATTGCCCAGGTTGTAGGCCAGCACGCTCAGTTGCAACCGCACTTCGTTGGCCCGAAATCGATGGCACGACAATCGCGTCCAGTGCGTCGCCTGCTTGCCTTCCTTGATCCACTGTTCCGCCGTGCCGCGCTTGTTGTAGAAGCGCACCACCGAGCGGCTCGGCAAGCTCATGCTCGTCACGATGAATCCGACGCGCGGGAACAGCTCGCCCTGGTGATGCTCGACCTTAGCGACGATCCGCCTCGCCTGCGACCAACTCTCCGCCTGATAGCGAAAACTCTTGTAGCGCACCAAGGGCTTGCGGGAAGGCCTTCCCGGCGGGCGAAACAGGATGTCTTCGATCTCCAGCTCCAAGCTCTTGTTGGCCGGAATGCGAATGGCGTACTGTACTCCGCGTTCCTCCGAAGCCTCATAAACTTCCGGCTTCGCAAAGGCCGCATCGCCCCGGAAGGCGACCTGCTTGCCCGCAGCCTGTTGGCGCTCGATCTCCGGCAACAAGAGCTCATCCCAGTCCTCGGCGCTGTGCACGTTGCCTGGACGCAGCTTGGCAGCGAGGCAATCACCATGACCGTTGAACAAAAGCAACGGGTGGTAGCAGACCGACTCGAAGTGTCCGTTGTAGGCACTGCATTCCTGTTGGCCATGGACCGGACTCTCGGTGGAGTCCAGGTCCAGAACGACCCGCTCGGCGTCGTTGAGGTCCTCGTAGCCGGCGAGTCGGCTGTAAACCGACTGCCGCAACAGATCAGCGAGCGTGAACTGCTTGTTTGTGCCTTGCCGGGAGTCGCTGAGATGCTCGTCAATCAGTTCTCCGAGACCGAGCCGTTCGTCCAGTTCGCGAACCAAAATCAGGCCACCGTCGGAAGTGACGTGCGATCCCTGGAAATCGACTTTGAGAAGTCCATTGAAACTTAGCTGGAATGGCTTGGTTTGTTTTTCACCCATTGGGTGTTGGCCTCCATGGCGTCCTCATCGGGCTCTAGCCCCTATGAATAAAGACGCTCAAGGCCGCTGGAAGGTCGGGATGTCAAACATCAAATTGAAAATGCGGGCTCAGAGAGTGTGACGGATTCGCGGACCCTCGGAACGAAGGCAGAGCAAACGCCGACCCGCAGGAGGGATCACCGTTTCTTCTTGTTCTTCCGCTTCTGCGGGGGTTTCTTCATGACGAGGGTGGCGATCTCTTCTAGCACGGAGCGGAAGTAGACGCCCTCGGGATTGCTCGCCGAAGCAGCCTCGGCGGACTCGGTGTATGGGGCGGGCTGGTAGACGAACGGGGTTTGGCGCACCTGGTGCCATGGGCGGTACGTCCAGCCGGCGCCGTTTTGGAAGACTTCGGCCGCGCTCGAGGCATCGCGCAGCAGATTGGCTTCGGAGATCTCGTGGCCGTTGTCGTCGGCCACCATCCAGACAGGGCGCAGGTTGGCATCGAGTTCGCGCAAGCGGCTGCGCTTCTGTCCGGGTGAGCGGCCGTCGCCGCGCACGAGGACCACGTCACACATCTGTGCCAGTGAGGCGGGGTACGTCATCCTGCCGTCGGTCGAGGCGCCGATGGGCAGCGCGAAGGAGGCGCCGTGAAAGCGTTCGCGCACATCCTCGACCAGATGCGAGATGTACTCGGGGATGAAGTTGCCCTGGCCCCACTCGCCCGTGGCCCCGTTCCAGGCATCGGCGACGTCGATGATCACGTTGCGGAAGTTGTTCGCAATGAGCCAATCGGTCATATTGCGCGCGGCGGCAACGATAGCGCCGGTAGAATCGAACATTTCCAGCCGGCCATGTGAAAAATAGGTCACGCAAACGACCATGCCTTTGCGGTCGGCGGCCTGCAGGAGGCGTTCGAGGCGCGCCGCCCAGTCGGGCTTGAGGGTGCCGTCGGGCTGGAAGCTGCTCCATTGCGTGGAGCCCGCTGTGAGCGCGCCGGAACCGACGTCTCCTCCCGGCGGCGGCCCGTCCCCGCGGTTGCCTTGCAGACTGACGGTGATCGCACGAATGCCGTAGTCGGCGTAGAGATCGAGCGCCTCGATGACGCGGCCCGTGTTGCGGTCCGGGTCGAAGCGTTGGCCGGGGACGGCGCTCGCGTCGAAGAGCGCCTCGTTCAAGCGAATGTTCATGAGCTTGCCGCGGGCCTTGCCCCGGTAGCGGCTCTCGGAGTAGGTCTCTTTCCACGTGCTCGAAGCGGATGTGCGCATGTAGAACTTGTGGGGTTTGTACCGCAGGCCCAGCATGGCGCCGGTGGCGATCTCGGTCGCCCCCCAAGCAGCGGGAGCGCCAAGAAGCAGAAGCACGGTGGCGAGGATGACGATCATGGCTGAGTGGCAGTGCTGAAGAAGTTCATTCTCGCATGGAAGGTCGGGTGGTGGAAGGAGCGGTGGCCGTGCGGCCCTATGAGGGTGCGTTGCCAGGGCGAGAGGGCGGACGCAGGGGTCCGCCCCTACAAGGGTATTTACCCATGTTCCGGTCAGTACAGAGAGTTCTGTGTGCCCATGAAGAGTAGCGGCAGGCGGGCACGGCATGCCGTGCCCCTACGTGGTGAGGCGGGCTAAAGGTTGCGCTTGGTGCCGTAGATCGCCAACGCGACGCGGCCGCGCACCTGGAGCTTCTCGAAGATGTGTCGTAGGTGGTTGTTGAGGGTGTGCGGACTCATCGTCAGGCGGCGGGCGATTTCCTTGTAGCGCAGGCCTTGGGTGACCAAGCCGGCGATCTCGGTCTCGCGCGGCGTGAGGTCGTCGGACGCGTGGGTGAAGATACCGACCGAGCGCTGGGTGGCGATGAGGTCTTCCGCGAGTTCATTCGGAGACACGTAACCCGGACGATCGTGGCGGAGCGCATCGTCCAGCCACGTGACGCCTTGGTAGACCTCGCGAATGGCAATCAACAGTTGCGTCGTGGCGGCGCGCTTTGACAAGATACCGCCCGCGCCCAGCTCAAGGGCCATCGACAGGTCAATGCGGTCCTCGTTGGATGTCAGAACGATCGCCGAAACACGCATGCCGGACGTGCGCAGTTGGCGCAGAATTTCGTAGCCATCCAGGCCGGGGACTTCCAGGTCCAGCAGCAGCAAGTCGGCGCGGCTGGTCTCGACGGCGCCAAGCACGCCACGGCCGTCGGAGAGCTCAGCCACGACTTCCATGTCGGGCTGCTCTTCCAGGATTTTACGTAGACCCTGCCGGAACAGAGTCTGGTCGTCCACGATAACGATCCGGATGGAGTTCGTCTCGAGCGGTGATCGCAAAAATAACCTGCCGTTTCATGGCTCTTATCGGCCAGGAGCAACGGATGCCGAGTGGCTGACCTCGAGAAGTGGGGTTGGGAAGTGGAGCCGAGAAGTGGAATCGGCCGAGCGTGGTACGGACGGCCTAGATTGATTGCGTGGAAGGCCGGCCGAAAAGTGGGGCGCGGGTTGCCAGGTACGGGTCGCCAGGCCGCGGTCGCCAGGAGTTGGGCCGGCCCCGTTGAAGCGCTCGGTATGGTTGATGTAACGTTGTATGTAGACTCGTGCGTCCCACGGGTATCGAGGAGGGCTGCCATGAAGTTCATCGCAAGGTCCACGGTTCGCGGTCTCTGCGCCGCCGTGATTCTGTTTGCCGGGCCGGCCGAGGCGCAACAGCAGATCAAGCCCGGCTGGAACCTGTTCACGCCCGCGCAGGACGTGCAACTCGGCCAGGAGGCGGCGACTGAAATTGAAAAGCAGGTCAAGGTTGTCAACGACGAGCGCCTGACCAACTATGTCGCGCGCATCGGCAAGCGCCTGGCCGACGCGTCGCCCGCGCCGGACTATCCTTACACTTTCAAAGTCGTCGCGGACCCCTCGATCAACGCGTTTGCCTTGCCCGGAGGGCCGATCTACATTCACACGGGGCTGATGACCTCGTCGGACAACGAGGCGCAAATGGTCGGCGTGCTGGCCCATGAGGTAGGGCACGTGGCCTTGCGGCACTCGACGAACCAGGCGTCCAAAGCACAGATGTTTCAGTTACCGCTTGCGCTCGCCGGCGGATTTCTCGACAAGAAAGGCGGCATGCTCGCCGGGCTGGCGCAGATGGGCATCGGATTCGGCGTGAACTCGGTGTTCCTCCGATACTCCCGCAAGGCCGAAAAGCAAGCTGACATCCTGGGCGCGCGCATGATGGCGGAGGCCGGCTATGACCCGGTCGAGATGGCCACGTTCTTCCAAAAGCTCGAGGAATCGGGAGGCGGCGGCCGGATGCCACAGTTTTTCTCCGACCACCCCAACCCGGGCAACCGCGTCCGTTATGTCGAGGAGGAATTGCAGTACCTGCCCGCGCGCGACTACACCAAGGGCAATGCGCGGGAGTTCGAAAGCATGAAGGCGCGCGCGGCCAAGGTGAAGATCCCCAAGCCGCAAGCGGCGCCTCAAGCAGGGTCTGCCCAGGGCGAATCAGTCAAGCAAAGCGGGGCAGGGAACTCCGCGCCCGCGGCGGAAGGCACGCAACGGTATCGGGGGGCGGGCTACGAACTGAGCGTTCCTTCCTCGTGGAAGGTGTACGAAGCCAACGAGGGAGCCGCCGTCACGATCACCCCGCCGAACGGGCTGGTGCAGACAGGCTCCGGTTCTCCCGCTCTCGCGCGCGGAGTGATGGCCGGGTACGTCGCATCGTCGGGGCGCGGTCTCGGCTCGGATACCCAAGCGCTGCTGGCCGATTTCCAGAACTCGAACCCTGGCTTGGCGCCAGTGCGGGGGCAACACCGCACAACCGCGATGCATGGCCAGGCGGCGGAGAGCATCCTCATGGCGGGTCAGTCTCCCGTTGATAACCAGAGCGAGTTGGTGTGGGTGGTCACCACGCTGCGTCCCAACAGCCTGTTCTACATCGCGTTTGTCGCGCCGGAGAGCGAGTACAACGGCTTGCGGACACGCTACGAAGAGATGCTGGGCACGGTTGCGTTCTACTGAGCCGCGTTTGATTGGGCCGCGTTCGGCCTCGCGTTTTATGGCGCCAGCACCCCGCTAGAATGAGGGTTGGCCTCCTCACCGCGAGCGGTATTCCTTGATTTCGACGGCACGTTGGTCGATAGCGAGCCCCTCCACTACGATTGCTGGATGCAGGCTGTCCGCCCGTATGGCGGGCACGTCGAGTGGGACGACTATGTACGCCGGTTTGTCGGGGTGGCTGATTTCGAGGCGGGCCGGATCTTGCTGCGCGAAGCCGGTCTGAGGCCGACCGAAGCCGACACCCGCGAGGCATCCAAGCGAAAGAAGTCGATGTATCAGGCGCGTTTCGTCGAGGAGCTCGCGATCGGCCAGGACATCTGTGATTGGCTCAGCGCCGCCTCGGGTAACGGCGTCGTGCTGGGCGTGGTGTCTTCGAGTCTCGTCCCCGAGGTCGAGCCCCTGTTGCTGCGGTACAACATCCGATCGGCGTTCGACGTCCTGGTCTGCGGGGACCATGTCGACAAGAGAAAGCCCGACCCCGAGCCGTACCGCCTGGCGTTGGAGCTCGTGAACCGTGCCGGAGCGGTGGACGCACACGGGGCAGGGAAGCTCCATCCCGAAGATTGCCTGGTGGTGGAAGACTCCGATAGCGGTGCCACCGCCGCTCGGGCTGCCGGGATGAGGCTGCGGCGGGTCGAGTCACCTGCCCAACTGGTTAGGGTGCTCGAGCAAGAGCTTTCGACTTAGCGGGCCTGGCGGGGGGGCGAAAACGACCGCCGACCCGAAGGCCCGGGCCACGAGGCATGCTGTGCCATTTATTCGGGCGCTGATTTCTGAACCGACACTCTGGGACTCGCTTGGGGAAGGTCGAGTACTTGTCAGGAGCGAGGATCAGGTGTGGCGCGCGCCTCTGGCGGGCAGGACCGGCGTCCGCGCCGGTCTTTTCCTCTGGCCCCGGAAAGCGGGCTGTACGCGCAGAGACGTCGACCCGGAGGTCAACGCCGCCGGCCGGGAGGCCCGCGCCACAACGCACGCCGCGTCGTTTCTGAAGCAAAGCCCTGAACCTTCGACGGGCGAGAAGCTCCGCGTCGATCTGCCGAGAGAATAATGCGTTACCTGCGGAAGACCAGGTAAGGTGCAGAATATAAAGGAGGTTGCTGTTAGGTAGTCGTGGAGAATGGAAGGAAATGAGGCCTTCGCTGCAGGTGCGACCTGTCCCTTGAGTCTAAAGTCGCATAAGATATATTATGTAAAATTACTGACGCGGACACACCGTACCGTGGGCAAGCACCCTCCGTAACCGCGACTCACGGCCTGACCCGCCCAAGAGTGGCGAGGAGGCTAGGCTGAAGTCTCCCGCCACGAGGGGCCGGACGGCTTTACTCACGCCCCGGTCTTGAACCAGACATAGTCGAACCGCCACATCGACTCGAGGAAGGTGCGGACGTACTCGACGCCCCCATCAGCTTCCCCAAGGCCAGTGACGGAGAGCAGGTTTGACGTCGTCATGCAGTCATCGATCATGTCCAGCACGGCCGCTTGGGTTGCGTCGAGCGACACGGCGATCTCGGGATACTGATGGGCCTCCCAGCGTAGGCGGGCGACGGCCCCTTGCGGGAGCGACTCGGTCTCGACCCCGACATGCGGGTTGCGTACGGGGACGAACCCTTCCCAGTCGGTGCCGTCGAAGGAAACCTGATAGGAGCCCACCGGGAGGTCATCACGGCGCACGACCAGTTCATGGCTCGCGGCTGAAGCACGATAGAGTTCCACGACCGCGTATTGCTCTTCGGCCGGCAGCGCTAACACGTCAGCCAGCAGGTCAGGGTGCTTTGCCAGTGTGCTGCACTGGGGCAGATAGTGAGCCTGATAGAAGAACCGCTGGAACCGTAGGCCGGCGGCTCGAATGAGCGCTAGACACTCAGGGACGCTGAATGAGACGTGGTCGGGCTCGAAGAGCATGTGGGCGAGCCGCGGGTTCTGACTCAGCATTTCTGTTTCGTAGCGGTCGAGCTTGACGGTGTCGTTCTCGCACAGGGTTCGTAGGAGCGTGTCGGCCTTTTCTCTTCCCTGGGCGTCCGGGCGGATCTCCATCAGGCGAATGAGTTGCCGCAACATTTCCAGCCCTTGGTTTCCGTACCGTCCCGGCAAGGTCAAGTGCAGGACGCCGTCAGGCCGCAGCATGTGCCGAAGCTGAGCGAGCCACTGTGCGGCTTGCTCCCGACTCTCGCAGCGCCGGTCCGCGAAAATCAGGTCAAAGTCCTTTCCTTGCTTGGCAAGCTGCTCCACATTCAGGCTGGAAAACGTTAGGTTCGGTTGGGCACGAGTGTCGGTAGAGCTTTTCAGCGGCTGGGACGGCCCGCCCTGCTTGTTCGCGACAAGAAAAGACGCCGCGGGGCTGCTCGATGCCAGCGTCGTTGCCCGATGGGTGTCGTAGCCGTCGATCAACACCTCGAGTCTTTCAGTGAACTTCCGTCCGGGAAAGTACACGTGGAACCAGTGGAGCGGGCTCGCTACAACGGGGTCCGGCTCAGAGCCGCCGCACCCTTCCGCTGCGCTGCCTTCCGCTGCGCTGCGGACCCGGGACGCGTCAGTTGGTTCGACTTCGGACCGTTGTAAGCTGCTCGGCATCAATCACTCCCGCGCAAGGACATCATGCATTTACCGTTGTGTGCTTCAACCTCAACCCGATAGATCGGCGCTTTGGGTGGAAATGGTCAATCGCCGAGGAGGCCTCTCAGCCGACGGCAAGACACAGGCGAATCCGCCGGGGCCGGTATGCCCCGGGGCGTAGCTGGAAGAGACTCAGATTAACTTGAAAATGCCAGCGCGGGTGTATACTTGGGGCGCGCCAGGGCCAAAATGAAAATCCTGGTCAAGAGCTGGTCGCTGACGAGCTTGCAGCAGCGGTTAGTGAAGACGGGCGGTCGATTGATCAAGCACGCGCGCTATTGCTGGCTGCTCCTGGCGGAGGGCCATCTGAATGGGCGGCTGTTTGGTGACATGCTGTGGAGGATCTGGGCGCTGCCGCTGCCGAGCGGCTAGCGTTGTACGGGCGAGGATCAACAGCTTTTGGCTCCAAGAAACTTTTGCAGGGAGCAGTGTCGGACGGAACGCCGTTCAAGCCGCTCAATCAACGTCTGTGAGCGGATGGACGAGCCGTGGCGCCTAGCGGCGGAGGTGATGTGCCAGGGTTCAGCGCGAAAAGACGTGGTACGCGGGCCAGCGTGGGTGTATACTGTGGGCGCGCCACGGCTCAAAATGGAAATCCTGGTTTAGGCAGGACAGCCTAAACAAGAGCCAGGCGGCAGCATGACCTCGCCAGCCGCCTCACGAAATTGACAGGGGCAAGAAGCAACGGAAAGCATTATGAATTGGTATTTCAAGTGTTGAAGAAGTACGCAGTGTTTAGCGGGCGCGCGCCGCGAAAAGAGTTTTGGTATTTTTCTTATTCAATTATCTTAGCCTCATAATGCTTGGTATTATCATTGGGGACGTGATAAGGCCCAGCCCGCAGGTTGAGATGGCCCTGCTGTACGTGATTTTGGTTTATACGTTGGCAGTTTTGATCCCCGGTGTCGCAGTAGGCGTTAGAAGGCTTCACGATACTGGACGTGGGGGTTGGTGGTTTCTAATTGCTTTTCTTCCGTTCGGTGCCATTGTGCTCCTTGTGTTTTTAGGTCAGGACAGTCAGCGGGGTGAGAATCAGTACGGTCCCGACCCTATTGAATCACTCAAAATAACCTGACACCTTTTGGCATTGCGGACCTCTTTCTATGGGCAGTTCGGGGACAAGAAGATGTGAAAAAATGCTGGGACAGTCAGCCGCGCTTCCGCTAAGTCCTTGCGAATCAACGAGCGTTTTTGCCAGCGCTTGTGACAGTCCCGATTTTTTCACACCTTCCAAAGCCCGAACTCCGGTGCGTGGATCCCCATCCGAAGTCGATCCACCGGCCGGATCAGGTGCCGGTCACCGCCGCCCCTCACCCGTGGGGCCCCTCTGAGACCCCAGTCTCACCGTTTCGCCATGAACCCCATTGCAGTCACAGATCTTCCAAAATGTATCCCCCTTCCTTTCGACGAAAAGGGACGAAAAGGTGACGGAGCCCTTTTCGGGGAGTGCCGGTTCATCCTGCCTCAGACCTTGGAAGGTTTCTTCTTGGTCTTTCGGGCAATGACTTCCATCCCAGAGACGTAGCGCTCGCTGACGGCAAATTCCAGGGGTTCAAAACCGCTTTCCCGAAGCAGACGAACCAGGCTTCGGCGTGTGAAGACGTGATAGTGCTCCAGCTCCTGCCAGTAGGGATTGTTCCCTTCCCGGTCCAGGGCTCTCCAGACGGCCGAGTCCATGTTCGGCGTGGAGACGAACAGCATACCTTTGGGCTGAAGCAAAGCGTTGGCGCGGGTGAGCGCCGGCCGGGGAAACGGCAGGTGCTCCAAAACGTCAGCCAAAGAGATCACGTTAAAGGGGTTTGGGTCGTCGAATCGTAACAGATCCGCGCACTCGGCCTCGTAACCCAACGCTTGGATTTCGTCTACTACACGGGATCGCACGTCGATGCCCTTGGCTTCGTAGCCGAACTCGGCGGCGGTCGTCAGCAAGCTGCCACTGCCGAACCCTACGTCGAGCCAGCGGCCCGCGGCCCCGCCCACGTGCCCCGTGACGCGGCTCACCATGTGGGACGCGGTCAGGCGCTGCGACTCAAGAGCCCGGCCGGGCATTTGGTGCGGATTCGATTTCTCGAGGATCTTCTCCAAATGAACCTGCTCGAAATAGCCGTCGGTAAAGATGTGCCGGCAGCGAGCACAGCGGTTCCAACGGATGCGCGGGTCGAAGTCAGGTTGGTAGAGCGGATGCTGGTCGCACTTCCCTTCCCTGTAAAGCGCAAAGTCGTTGTGGTCGCACAGCGGGCAGCGCTCGTAGGGGGTACGGGATCCATCGGCACTCGCCGCGCTTGGCCGGCTGCCGAAGGCTGAATCTCTCCGCAACAAGGGGCCGATCCCGCGCTCGGCTTCCAGGGTTCGGAAGAGGGCCAGATCAAAGTCCCACAGGGTTTGAAAGAACTCGCGGGCAGTGCGTTCTTTCTGTTGCGGCTCGCCGGCAAGCTCGGCGGCTTCGATGATCGATGCGATGTTGCGGCGGCCGTCTACAGCTTGGAACATGCGGTACGCGGACGGATCCAGGTTGATTCTGGTGTCCTGTGCTTCGTAGACCGGCCAGTGCAACTGAGCGACTTTCCCTGCGGCAAAATCCCCTTCCTTCACCTGCACCCCCGGCGTCCTGATCGGGACATAGCGCAGCCACGTGGTTCCTGTGAAATCGACTCGCGTCGATGCCTCGGGGCGGTCTTTGCGGCAAGTGATGAACTGGTGCTTCCTGATTGAGGAGCGGAACAGCTCACTGATGGCGTGCTGCCGGGCGGGAGGAAGCTTCTCGATGTCGCCGAGTAGTCGCGTTTCTCTCAACCGCGAGCACCTCGGCCAGTAGCGCGACTGATAGGTGAAGCGCTGTTGGCGCAAGCCGGCTTGATCCAGCCAATCGTAGATTTCAGGGACCGTGTACGAGCGTTCCCGCGGATTCAGCAGCAGATCGGCCAGGCCCGCATCTTGGTCGAGATCCCGAAACTGTGCGGCGGCGTGGTGCAGCGGGTGAGTCTCCGGCAAGGCAGCGATCCAGCGGCGCGTTTTCGCGATGCCGGCTCCGTCGGCGCTCACGCCCGCTCGACGGAGCAGTTCCTGCATGATGGTGAGGCCCAAGCGGCCGTACCAGCCGTACACCATCACGTTGATCGCGCCTTCCAGCCGCAAGACAGACCGCAGCGCTCGCAGCCCTTTGAGAGGATCGGCCAGGTGGTGAAGGACCCCGGTGCAGTAGATCAGGTCGAACGTCTTGCCCAGTTGCGGCACGCTCTCGATCGGCAGCTCGAGCAGCTCGACATGGTCCATCCGGTACTTGTCTTTCGTCCGGCGACTGCGTTCTAGCGCGACGCGGCTGATGTCAATGGCCGTGATGCGCGCTTGCCGCGCCGCCAAACCGACGAGTCCCACCTGGCTCATCCCACAGCCGGCGATCAGAATGTCGAGTTGCTCTTCGTAGGGCCGGCACGGGAAGTACAGATGGAACCAGTCTCGAGGGTTGCCCACGCTGCTGCGGGCGCCGGCGGAGTGCTGATCGAGGTTGTCGTCGAAGGGCGGATACGGGTGGGTCTCATAGAACCCACGAATGTCGACCTTACTCTGCATGGCGGCGGGGTCTTCCCTTCCCCAGGACTCTCAATGAACAGTTTTGGCTGTGGAAGCTTTTCCTGCCCCCCCCCAGGGCTCAAGCACCTGATTGCCCTGGATACCTGAAGCCGGGGGCTATTTTCCTTGGGCCCCGTCAGGGCGAAAGGCCGCGGATCTCAAAACCGAGATCCGCGCTACGGACTATACGGCCTTCCCTTCCCCAGAGTCCCTAGGGAGCCGATCGGCCCGTCGGCTGCAAAGTTGTAGAGGGACCGCGGCGGTGAGCGCGGCTGGCGCATTCGCTTGAGGGCGCCGATAGACAGTTAGGGAGCAGTACGCTCCCAGCGGCGATGAAACGACCCAAGGGCAAGAAGCGGGCGCGGCGGAAAACGCAACGTGCAACTCCCCTGCAGAGACTCACGATCAGCCTCAATCTGATCGCAAAGGACGAAGCGGTCTCGATCGGCCGTTGTTTAGAGTCTGTCGAAGGGGTTGTCGACGAAATGATTGTCGTCGATACCGGTTCGACCGACGAGACCGCCGAGATCGCTGCACGCCATGTAGTCCGGGTTCTTTCGTTCCCGTGGACGGATGATTTCGGCGCGGCTCGCAACCATGGACTGATGCATTGCCGAGGCGACTGGATCCTCAGCCTAGACGCGGACGAGAGGCTTGATCCCGGCACCAAGCTCTACGTGCGCCAGGCCGCCGCCACGCCGAACGTCGACTTGTGGTACTTGCGGTTGCTGAACCTGTATCCGGACGGCGAGAGCGGCGCCGAGGTGCGTCTCGTTCGCCTGTTTCGCAGGACGCCCGGCATGCATTACGTCGGGCGGATTCACGAGCAATTGATGCAGAATCTAGACGACGCCGTGGCCGGCCATTCGCAGGCATTGATTCATCATGACGGCTACCACCCAGCGGTCATGGAGAAGAAACAGAAGATCGCCCGGAACATGCGCTTGCTGGAACTCGGCCTCAAGGACACCGAGAACGAGGGCTCACCGATGCTGCGCAGCAGCTACCTCCATTACTGGGCCATGAATTCCCAAGGCGCCGAGCGCCTGCGGCGACTGGAAGCGTTCTCGCAGTATGTCGACACGCACTTCGCCGATCTCAAAGACCGCATGGCCTGGATACCATCCGGCCTGTTGCATTACGCGGCGGCTCTGCGAAACGCCGGGCGCCATGCCGCTTCGGCCGACGTGGCGCAGCGGATGCTCGCCGGCTTCGGTGAAGCCCCCATCCTTCACGCATTCATTGCCGGCGGGTACATGGCGGCCGGCCAGCTTGAACAGGCGGAAGAGGAGTTGAAGATTGCGCTCTCGCCTGACGCGAGAATCGATTACCGCCACCAGGAGTATGTTCTGCCCCCGGAAACCCGCTGGCGACTGGCCAAGCTGACTCTGGCCGAATTGCGGGAAAGGCAACAGCGGTGGGCCGAGGCGGAAACCCTCTACGCAGAGTTGGTGGAGGGCATGGAGGCACTGCGGCCTCGCCTTGTTTTCATCCAAGTCCGTCAGCAGAAGCACCAGCGCGCGCTCGAGACGTTGGAAAAGAGTCCCCAATCGCTGGATCAAACCAGTCCGGAACAGGCTTGTCTGGCCTTCATCCTTTCGCTCATTGTGAAGTCCACGAACGGGCTGCTGCGGTGGGGTGAGAAAGTGCGGCTGTCAGCCGACAGCGAACCGCTCTGCCGGCGAGTACTGACACGTGTCGAGGGCTGGGAGATAGGACGTGCGTTCGCCCCCGACGACTTCCCAGAGCTGACCGAGATCCTGCAACTGGCGGCGCGGCCGCCCATGCGGCAGGCGTCCTGAGGCGACGGTGGCGCGCCTCCCGGCGGGCAGCGTCGGCCTCCAGGCCGACGTCAGACTATAACTTACACTTCCAGCAAGCACCCCGGACTGGAGAAGAACAGGCTGGCACGGATGCCGGCCTCGCCGGCCAGGAGAGCTGTGCTAGATCCAACAAAAAAGGTCCGTCCGGCGGGGACCGGACGGACCGAAAAACTACTCAGAGGATGGAGGTTATCCTCGGAGCAGCGCCAGCACGGCTTGGGGCGCCGTATTGGCTTGTGCGAGAGCAGCCACGCCCGTTTGTTGGGCGATGGAAGCTCGTGTCAGGTTCGCCGCTTCCGCAGCGAGGTCGGCATCCCGAATACGGCTTTCGGCCGCGGACAGGTTAGTGATCTGCGTAGACGCCAGACCGATTGCGAACTGCAAGGAGTTCTGGCCCTTACCAACATTGGCTTGGACGACCGACAGCTTGGACACCGCCGTCGCCAGCAACGTCACTGCTGTTTCGGCGTTCTCCTTTGACGAGATGTCGGCGATGGCGCCACCAGCAAGCTGGGACGAGGCCTTCAACAACGCATTGGAATCAGTGTTGTCAATTCCATGGTCGTTGGCAAGGTCGCCCACCGCGACGGTAAAGCCGTTGGTCAACGTGCTGAGAAACCGAATACCGTCGGCCGTTCCGCTGAGACGCTCCTTGACCGCAACGACCTGCTGCAAGGTTGTATTGTTCGAGGCCTGCAATTGGTCGTTGATCGAGTCGATCGCTTGATCAAGTGTCTTGGCGTTCGAAAAACTGAGCGTGACACTGATGGTCTGCACGACGCCCGCATCGTCCTTCGCGTTGATAACGACGTTCTGCTCATCGCTCCCAAAGAGCAGTCCGGTGAATGCAATGGGATCTGCCGAGCTACCGGTTGTAGCCTGAGCACCACCGGCATTCACGGTCGATTCGACAAGACCGTTGGCCTCGGCGAGTGTCCCGTTGGTCGCAACCCCGAGGCCCGCGGCGGAGACGTCTACAAAGCTCGTGATCGCATTGGCGTCATCGTCATCCATCGAGAGCAGGAAGTTGGTTCCAGCGGCCGACTCGAGTTTCAGCACGCCGGCGGCCTCGGAAGCAATGAGACCGGCGCCTGACAACGTCGTGTTGGCAGCGATTTGAGCGTTGATCTGTTCGACAATGTCGGCGGCGTCGGTGTTGTTGAGGGTGGTCACTGTAACGGAGAAGGTCTCAACCGAACCGGCGCCATCGACCAACACAGAGAACGTGGCGCTTCCATCGTTGCCAACCGCCAACGCACCACCGTCGGTAATCTCACTGAAGATTGCGTCGGTTCCGCCCGCACCTCCCAACTCGGCAGTGCCGAAGCCGAGTAGGTTCTCTTGATCACCGGCGACGAAGGCCGTGAACTTCTCACCCCGGTCGTTGGTAAAGGTGACCGTATCGGCCGTGGTGTCGGTTGCTACGGTGAAGCCGGCTGAGGCGAGAGTCGTATTGGCGGCGAAAGCTGCACCGAACGCAGTGAAAACGTCAGCCTGCGTATCGCCGTTCGCTGTCGTGACCGAAACGGTTTGAGGCCCCACGAGTCCGCCGCCTTGAAGGACGACACTGATCGTGTTGATCGCCGTAGAGTCACCCGCGGCCGTCCCACTGACCACCGTTACGTCTAGAGAAGCCCCGGCCGCGCCGACGCCGAAGTTGCCGAGCAGAGCATTGGATAGCTGATCACCGGCCTGCACCTGGAATGCCGTGTTGCTGGAGCTGAATGCCAACTGCTGTTTCCCGGTGCTATCGGTGTTGATGACTGCTGTGATGCCGGCATCTTTGAAGGCTTGCCCGGCTGCCGAGGTGGCGCTGAAGTCGTCGATCGCGGCGTTGACCGCCGCCGCCAGCGTGGTCGTGTCGACCACTCCGGAGAGGTTGACCGAAAGCCGAGCTTTGTCGTCGTCGGAAAACTCCGCCCCTGCAAAGAAGAACTCAGTGAAGCCAGTTGTGGCAACCGAAGCGGCGTTCGTCGCGTCGCCCACGATGCTGTCGACGCTCGTCGTCGAGCTCGCACCAATGTCCGTCGTTCCCTCGGTGCCACCGAGCGCTTGAACACCCTTCAGTCCCAGGCGATTTGCGTTCACCGATGAGTTTGATAGATCGACTTGAACCGACCCATTCGTGACTGCCGTGACGTTGTTATTTGCACGGCCGCCACCGATAAACACCGAGAGCGCAGCGTTAAACGTACCTCCGGGATCCAGACCCACAGCCTGCGCTTGACGGTCGATCTCGGCAAGCACGGACTGGAACTCTGTATTCAGGGTGTTGCGGTCACCGGTAAACGTCCCGGATGCTGACTGCGTGGCCAGCGTTCGGGCACGGTCAATGAGCAACGAAATATTGTTCAGACCACCGTCGATGGTCTGCAAAGTACTCAAGCCGTCCGCACCATTTCGGACGCCTTGGCGGAGGACGGAGATGTCGGACCGGAATTTGTTTGCGATTGCCAGTCCGGCCGCGTCATCCGCGGATGAATTGATGCGCAAGCCCGAGGTCAACCTTCGAATGGTTGTCTCCTGTAAGACGTTCGTCTTGTTCAGGTTTTCCTGAGCTATCAGTGATGCTATGTTGGTTGCGATTGAGAAACCAGCCATGATTTCCTTCCTTGGGAATTAGATTTTGTGCCAGAAGTCCATTTCTGGCCGGCACGGCACAGCCGTACCTGTTTCGTTCGTATGGCTGCTTATCGGCCCACGGGACAAATGTTTGAAAGGGATTTGAAAATAGGCCGGAACTACCGCCGCTGTGGTCGAATCGTTCCGTGTAGCCGGCGAACCGAAAAGGGGCACACTGCCCCTTGCGCGGTGGATGCTGCAGGACGTACTGGCAGTAGCAGGTCCCCACTCGAAGCCGCTGGGCACGGCATGCCACTACACTTTCGGGCGTAGCACTGCACCCAAGTCGGTCGAGTCAGCGAGTTGATTCTTCGGCGAAGCCAACCGTGACAGGCTTGTCGTAACCGGTCATCTCGAGGTAGCCGACACCGCTGATGTTCTTATCGGCCTTCCTGCCTTCGTATTGAACCGCGCCCTCCCAGTAGCTCGGGCCGCCGCGTTCAGCGACGACCTCTTGGCCATCGAGTGTAGTGCGACATTCGAGCTTCAAGCCGAGCGGGATTACCTCGACCTGCCACGTCATCGGGTATCGGCCGCCGGTCGACGGGCTGCGCCAGGTGCGGTCGCCCGGCGTCATGCGGACGTCCTTCCAGTCGAGGTGGCGGCTTCGGCCCGCCGGGTCGACGTAGGTACCCGAGGAGTGGGGATCGGCGGAGCCGTCGGCGTGTCGCATGCGGTAGAGCATCACCTCGGTGTGGTCTTCGAGTTGGATGCTCATCCAGTCCCAGCCCACTTGGCCCGGCCCGAGGCTATCGGTCGCAAACTCGTGGTCCATCCACGCCGTACCGGTGACCGCATGGGTTTGCTGTCGTAGCGTGAGGGTTCCCGCCACCGCCAGGCGACTGAACGAAACGTAGTGTGACGCCTTGCCCCTGCCATCGGCCTTCCGGCTGACGCCGTTCCGGCCGTGGATGACCGCCGGCTTGGCGGGAGTCAGCGCGAGGTCGAGCGTGAAATCATTGGCGACGGCCCGAAGGCGCTGGGTCGCGAGAGGCTCGTCGAGGCGGAGCCATCGGACCTCCCAATTGCCGTTCCAGATGCGCCCCTGACCGGCATCCACGCCCGCCAGCCCGGGGCCGCTGCGATTCAGCCGGTCCTCCTTGAAGAACTGTTGGCCGCTGAGGTCGCTGAGTGTGAGGTGGGCCAGGTAGAGGTCGTCAAGTTCCCAGGCCGAGTTCCCGGGCAAGTCAGATTCCTCAGATAAGTCCCGGGCGAGCGCCTGGCGAAAGAAAGTCAGCTCGAAACCGAAGCGGCGGCCCTCGGAGGTAGTCAGGTTGCCGGTGTAGTACCACCACTCCGTCTTGAACGACGGATGGCCGAAGTGATCCCTGGGGAACTCGTATCGGTAGCCCGGCAAGGCCAAGTCCCAGGCCCAGCCCAGCACTGAAAAAGCAAGCAGTAACAATAGACTACGCGTCATTCTTCGTGAACAACCTCAATCGGTGATAGCCGCGCCGCAATGCGAGCCGGGTAGAGCCCGGCGACGATCGCGGCTACATACACCAGCGTGAGGGCGCCCAGCAGCAGGCCCACGGGTACGTGGAACTGGATGGTCCAGCCGAAGGATTGCTTGTTGACGACGAAGATCAGAATCAGCGACAGTAGCGCTCCGAGGCCCAGCCCAATCAGGTTCGACAGCAGCCCCAAGAAGCCCGATTCGAACAAAACGACCCGCCAGATCTGCCCCGCCGACGCACCAAGAAACCGCAGCACGCCGATCTCCCCACGCCGGTCGATCACCAAAGCCAGCAGCGCCCCCGCCATCCCCATGATCGCCACCAGAATGGCGACCGCCTCCAACGCATAAGTGATGGTGAACGTCCGGTCGAAGACACGCAGAGCTTCGGTGCGGAGGGTGCGGTTGGCCGTGATGAGGATCTCTCGTCCCGCCGTCGCGCGCTCGATCGCGGCGTGGCCGTGGTCGATGCTGACGGCCGGCTTCAAGTAGACCGCCAGATTGCTGGGAGAGGGGTCTGGTAGGTATTTCAGCAAGACCGAACGGTCCATGATGACATAGCCATTCTCGTTCGAGTAGTCATAGTAGATGGCGATGACGCGAAACGTCGGCTCGCGATCGCTCATCGGGAGGTGTAACGAATCGCCGACCCGTAGCGAATGCTTGTCGGCGAATGCCTCGCTCACGATCACGTGGTCTCCCGCGGGCAACTCGGCGAGGACTTCCTGCTGCGGCCGGCCCGACAGGAACCGCACGTCCCCGTGGCGCGCGATGACCTCGGCCTGACCGGCCCCGAGCGTTGCGCGCCGCCCTTCGTAACGAATGGGGTACGCACGAAAACGATCGACCGCTTCGATCTCGGGTTGGCTCTCGATGCGGTCGGGGATGGCCGCGTCCATGATCGGATACTGTCCGGCGCCGCGGCGGCCCGGCGGCCGGACGTAGAAATCCGCGCCGAGGCGCTGGTCAAGCCACACCGTCACCGTCTCGCGGTAACTGCCTACCATGATGGCGACGCTGACGAGCATGGCCACGGCGCTCGCGAGCGTGGCGACGAGCACCGAGATCCTGGGCAACGCTCCGACCAGCCCGCGCGACGCCAGCACGCCCTCCGCGCCGAGAGCCCGCCGGACCATCCCGGAGGCGGCCCGCGTGACCGCTACCACCAACGCCGGGGTGGCCATCGCGCTAGCCACGATGAGCAAGAGGGCCGCCAGATAGCCCAGCAATGGCTTGCCGGCGACCGGCGGCGCCAACGACGCGAGCCACGCACCCGCGGCCGGTAGAGCGGCGTAGGCAAGGCCGCGGCCGACCTCTTGGCGCGCGTGGTACTCGTGTCGTCCCCGTGCCATGGCCTCGGTGGGAGAGACTAGTGCCGCCTCGCGTGCGGGCATCCAAGCGGCGAGCAGCGATACGCCTACGCCCGCCGCCAGCGCGGCCACCGCCGTCAAGGGCGTCACGACGATCTCGCCCGGAGTACTGCTGACGTATAGGGCGTTGACGGTCGCGGTCATCAACTCAACCGCGCCGTCCGCCATGAGCCTTCCCAGCGCGAGACCCAGCACGCTCCCGACAAACCCCAGCAGTCCCGCTTCGGCCAGAAACGCTGCCTGCACGCCCCGCCGGGTCGCCCCGAGGGCGCGAGCCACGCCGATCTCCGTCCGCCGGCGGACCACCGAAACTGCGATTGTGTTGTAGATCAGGAACGCCCCGACGACCAATGAGATATAACTCAACACTCGAAGATTCCACCGGAAAGCACTGAGCATCTTGCGGTTCTCTTGTGACCTCGTGCCATTGGCTTGTAGCGTGACGCCAGCTGGCAGTGCGCCGCGGAAGACACTCTCTGCCTCCTCTGCCTGCGCGTTGGAGGGAAGGAAGACATCGATGCGGTCGAGCCGACCCTTCCGCCCGAGGGCCTGCTGGGCGGTGGGAATGTCCATCACGACGATACCGTCGCGGCCCATGGCGGCCAAGCCCTCGGTTTCGAGAAGGCCCTGGACGGTGTAGTCCCGAGTCGTATCGTTGACCGTCAGGCGAAGGGTCTCGCCGGGCGCGGAGGCCAAGCGCCTCCCCGCCCACAGGGAATCCGAGCGCGTCAAAGAATCGATATCGAAGCGCTCACCGGAGAAGCTGCCCTTCAGCGAAACGTCGCCAATCAGGTCGAAACCAAACACCGGCGCGCTGACGCGATCCGGCTCAACCAGGGCGAAGCCCTCCACCCGTGGCGAGAAGCGGAATGGATAAGGCAGGGCGGTCAGCTCGCCGAGCAGGTTTTCGTCCAGGCCGCCCACGGCGCTGATCTCGAAGTCAGCCTCACCGGTGAGTGATTCGAGCGACGACCGGAAGGAGCCCGTCGCCGCCTCGCCCGCCAGGTGAATCGCCACCACGACGGCCACACCGAGGGCGACGGCGAAGGTCGTAAGCGCGGTTCGCGCGGGCTCGCGGCCCAGCGGCCGGACGATCAGGCGAAAGAACAGAGTCACCGCCTGGTTCACGGGTGGCGGATCTCCTCGATACGTCCGTCGCGCAGGCGGACAATGGAGTCGGTGACCTCGGCAGCTTCCAGGCTATGCGTCGCCATGAGGATGGTGGTTTCCAGTTTGGTGGCGACTCGGCGCAGCAGCTTCATGACGGCGTCCGCGCTGGTCTCGTCAAGGTTCCCGATCGGTTCATCGGCCAGCAAGATCTTCGGGGCGTGGACCAGAGCCCGGGCGACGGCGACACGCTGCATCTGTCCGCCCGAGAGTTGGTGCGGCAGGCGATCGGCGTAGCCATCCATCTCGACCCAGTCGAGGCGCTCCCGCGCGGCGCTTCGTGGCTGCGAGACACCCGCCAGCATCAGGGGCAACTCGACATTCTCGACGGCGGTGAGATTCGGGAAGAGTTGGAAGAACTGAAAGACGAAGCCGACCTGTTCGCGGCGGATGGCGGTCAGTTCGGTATCGCCGAGGCCGGACGTGACGGCGCCGTTGATGTGGATCCGGCCGGAGGTCGGGAAGTCCATGGCCCCGGCGAGGTTAAGCAGGGTGGTCTTGCCGCAGCCGCTACGGCCGACGATGGAGATGAACTCGCCCGGCGCGGCATCCAGCGACACGCCGTCGAGGGCGTGCACTTCCTCGCCGTCGGCACGGTAGGTCTTGGTGACGTTCTCCAGGCGGAGAACTGGTGAGGTCGAGGAGCCCAACCTCAGAGTGTATCGAGAGGGGCGGGCCAGTAGGAAACAAGCCGGGACACAAGCTCACTCGGGGATCCTCGAGCGAGGGTCCCCGAGTCGATCACCCCGAATCGATCACCACCGGGATGCTTAGCTACGGCGAGCAGCCGCTCACACTGTAGGCCGGCCCGTCGTCCGTGGCCGTGGCGTTCTGATTGTGCGGCACTTCGACCTGGAAGGACGCGGCACCGGAGTTGCCGCCCGCGTCGTTCACCGCGACGTGGATGGTGTACACCCGACCGTTGCCGCCGCCCTGGCGCTCCGAGCGCAGATTCACGCTCCGACAGTCCCCGGCGATCACGATGTCATCCAGGGTGTTGCCATCACCGCCGCCGCCCACGTCCTCCGGCTCGTCGCTCGACACGGACGTGATGACAACGTCGGCCGCCGACAGGCCCGTATCGCAAATCGTCGGTGACCGACGTGACGAAATCGTCGATCGAGACGGTGTGATACTTGTGGTTCGGGGGCCAGAGGCTGATGTTCCCAGCCGCGACGCTGATCACGGGCGTTGTGGTATCGACGACATTGACCGTGCGCTCCAACTGCGCCGCTGCGTTGCCGGCCGTGTCCGCCACGTTGTAGGTGACGAGATAGCCGCCCGGCGTCGATGGATCGACCGCGCTGGCGTCGATGACAATCGAGCCGCTCACGTCGCCCTCGCAGGCGTCCAGCGCCGTGGCGCCGAGTTCCGCGTAGGCGTCGACGTTGCACTCGAGCGTCTGCGGATTGGCGCCTACCAGTGTCAGGACGGGCGGGGTGGTGTCGACGACCGTGATCTCGACCGTGTCCGGATCGGAGTCAACCGTGCCGTCGTTGACGACCAGCGTAATGATGTGCGGTCCGCTCAACGTCAGGGTCACCACCGGGCTCACACCCGTCACAGTGCCGGGAATGACGCCCTCGGGGAAGGGGCCGGTCCAGGTGTAGGTCAGCGGGTCGGTGTCGGGGTCCGAGGAGCCCAAGCCGTCCAAGGTCACCGTCGCTCGCGCGGGGCCTTGGTCAGTGCACTCGACGTTTGGCTGGTCGGGCCCGGCATTGGCAATGGGGGGCGAGTTGGGGGGTGCGGAAACGTAGACATAGGCCGCACCGGCAGCGCTGCCCTTCTCGTCCTCCCCAATGGCTCCCACGATGGCCGTGGCGCCGCTGATCGACACCGAGAAGCCGAATTGGTCGTTAGCCTGGCCGTCGGAGGCGGTGAGCTTGGTCACCTCGCCCCAGTTGTCCGCGCCGCCTTCGTCGCGCTCGAAGATGTAGGCCGCGCCGGCATTGCTGCCCTTCTCGTCCTCGAATAGCGCCCCCACGATACCTGCCGGGCTCTTCTTGCCCCGGGCTGGTGTGGTTGCTGGAAGTAAGAAAAAGACGTCGGCCCGGAGGCCGACGCTGGGTACTTGACAGCATGCCGTGCCCCTACATGTAAACATGGGTGCTGTCCGCACAATTCGCGAGAATCAGTAGAATGGGGTTCTCGCCAACACCAGGGCCGCATCGCCGGCCCATCGGAGGAAGCCGTGGCTCGTGATTCCCTTCAGTTTCGCTCTGCGTTCATCTGGCCGGTCGCTCTGGTGGTCACACTCTTCGCGGCCGAGCGCCTCCACGCTGACGACTGGCCGGAGTGGCGCGGCAAGGGCCGCCAGGGTGTTTGGGCGGAGACCGGCATTGTCGACACGTTTCCCGAAGCCGGCCTAACCGCCGGTTGGCGCGCACCAATCGGTGCGGGGTACTCAGGGGCCGCTGTGGCCGAGGGCCGCGTCTTCCTCACCGACATCGTAGATCGCCAAGGGCGTCGCGGAACCGAGCGTGCGCTTTGCCTGGACGAAACGAGCGGCGAAGTCTTGTGGAAGCACGAGTGGCCGGCCGACTACAGCGGGATGTCGTACGACAACGGGCCCCGGGCGACGCCCACCGTCGACGGGGATCGCGTCTATGTCCTCGGCGCTACCGGCGTGCTGCATTGCCTCAACGTCAAGACGGGCAAGGCCCTTTGGGAGAAAGACTACGCCGCGGACTACGGAGCGGACCTGCCGACCTGGGGCATCTCCGGCGCGCCGCTCGTCGATGGAGACCGTTTAATCGCACTCGTCGGCGGCGAGTCAAACGCCAAGGTCGTGGCCTTCGACAAGATGACCGGCAAAGAGGTCTGGCGGGCCCTCTCTTCTGATGTGGAGCCGGGCTACAACGCACCGCTTCTGATCTCGGTCGGCACGTCGCGGCAACTCATCATGTGGCACCCGGCGGCGGTGACGTCGCTCGATCCCGCGACGGGCGATGTCCTTTGGGAGCAGCCGTTCTCGGTGCACCACGGGCTGACGGTCGCAACCCCTGTCTTCGATCGCAATCGCCTGCTGGTGACCGCCTTCTATGAAGGTTCGCGCATGCTCAAGCTGAGCCCCAGCCGTCCGCGCGCGGACCTAGTGTGGAAGGGCAACAGCAACAGCGAAATCGAAACCGACGGCCTTCACTCGCTGGTCAGCACGCCGGTGATCGAAGGTGACTACATTTACGGGATCTGCAGTTACGGCCAGTTACGTTGCTTGGACGCGAGGACCGGCAAGCGGGTCTGGGAAACGATGGACGCGACCAAGGAGAACGCCCGTTGGTCCACCGGGCACATCGTTCGGCACCACGCCCGCTACTTCATTAGCAACGACCGCGGCGAGTTGATCATCGCCAAGCTTTCGCCGGAAGGCTATCACGAGATCAGCCGTACGAAGATCATTAAGCCGACCTCGTTCGTTAATCGCCGTCGCGAGCTGGGGGCTATCAGTTGGACGCATCCCGCGTACGCGAACCGGCACATCATCACGCGCAACGATGAAGAGGTCGTGCGCTACTCGCTTGCAAAGCCGTAGATCGGCACAGGAGCATCGCCTATTGGCTGATGACGACCGCCCCCAAGGATCAAACGGGCATCAACGGGGCAATCGTGCCCCGCCGGGAGGGTTGGCCTCGCACCATAAATACGATCGAAGTCCCTTCCGTAGACGAGTACGTAGCGAAGGTAATCTCTGCCGGCGGTGAGGTTGTCGTGCCCAGAATGACGATTCCTGGCGTCGGCCATCAAGCTTACTGCAAAGATCCAAAAGGCAATCTGTTCGGGATCCATGAGGTGGACTCGAGGGCCCAACCGGACCCATAACGTCCGCACATTGCTTTAGCCGGCCACAACGGCGCCAGGCGTAGCACGCGACACCCCCTACCCCCCCCCCGCGACGATGGTTAAGAGCGCGTCCGCTCGATGGCGTTTTCTGAGAGGCGGTCCCTGATAGACAGCGGTGTTTCGGCGACGATCTCAACGCCTTCGTCGGTATCGGCGCGCTCGACCACGCGCGCATGCTCGTAGAGGAACGAGAGGCGGCCCCCCTCGGTGTGACCGAAGTGGTAGCGCTGCGTGACGATCTCCTCGCCGGGCAGGCAGCGGTCGATCGCCTCGATCAGGTCCGGAAGGCCCCTGCCCGCACGCGCCGAAATCCCCACGACCTCAACCGCTGAGCCCGCGGCGGATTCGCTGGCTACGGCAGCCCGCACTTCGGCGTCGCCGGCACAGTCGATCTTGTTCAGCACGAGAAGCTGGGGCTTGTCGTGGGCTTCCAACTCGTGGAGAATCTTCACGACTTCCTCCATCTGATCATGACGGTGCTCGGAGGAGATATCGACGACATGCAGCACCATGGCAGCCTCGCTGACCTCCTCGAGCGTGGCGCGGAAGGCCTTGATGAGTCCCGGTGGGAGCCCGCGGATGAATCCGACGGTGTCGGAAAGCAGGACGCGCCGCCGCGAGGGCAGTTCGAGCGTACGAATCGTCGGATCCAGCGTGGCGAACATTCGAGCGTCGACCGTGACGTCACTGTTCGTAAGCGCATTGAACAGGGTCGACTTGCCGGCATTGGTGTAGCCCACCAGAGCGACGGTGAGCAACGGAACCGCCGTCCTTTTTTTGCGCTGAAGTCGCCGGCTGACGCGTACCGCTTCGAGGTTGGACTCGAGCTTTTCAATCCGCCTTGCGATGCGGCGGCGGTCGGTCTCGAGCCGGGTTTCGCCGGGACCGCGGGTGCCGATGCCACCGCCGAGCCGGGACATCTCGATGCCTCGCCCGGTGAGCCGCGGCAGTAGGTAACTCAGTTGCGCCAGCTCGACCTGAAGCTTGCCCTCCCGCGTGCGGGCATGTCTGGCAAAGATGTCGAGTATCAGTTGCGTACGATCGATGACACGGCGGTCGAGTTCGCGCTCGAGGTTGCGCTGCTGCGTGGGGGTGAGATCGTGATCGAACAAGACCAGATCGACATCGAGTTCCTCGACCCAGGCGCCAATCTCAGCGACCTTGCCGCTGCCGATGAGCGTCGCTGGATCCGGCCGTTCACGAGTTTGAATGATGGCGTCCGCGACCTCAGCACCGGCGCCCAGAGCCAACTCGGCCAGCTCCTCGAGCGACTCTTCGGGCGTATAGGTTAACGCGGCGCTTGCGCCCAAGCGGTGTGACGAACGATCGTCCTTGAGCTTCAATCCGACGAGGACGCAGGTTTCCGGTCCCGAGGCCGCTGTGGCATGCAGCCCACCTGGCGCGGTATGAATCGAGGCGGGATGGCGGGCGGAGGTGTTTTGCTTCAAGAGCTGTACTCAGCTAGGTGCATATCGGACCTATGTCCGACTGGCGTCAAGACGGCTCGGACGGAGGCAGCGCCGGCGTTGCGTGTGTCGCAGGCCCGGCGGGTGTCGCAGGCCCGGCGGGTGCCGCAGGCGCGGCGGGTACCCGAGCTTCCGCCTCAACGGGAAGCCGCGCGGGCGCGGGACCGGGGCTTCGATGAGAACCCGCGCTGTCGGCTGCGCTGTGCCCCGCCCCGGACCCAGGCCCGTGTCCGGAGCTGTGTTGTTTTGGAGTTACGACCGTAGAGATGGCATGCTTGAAGATGAGCTGCTCTTGATGGTTGGTTTCAAAAACAACGCAGTACTTATCAAAGCCTTTGACGCGGCCCGACAGCTTGACGCCACTCGTGAGGTAGATCGTGACCGTAACGCGCTCTCTGCGAGCGTTGTTGAGGAAACCGTCCTGTAGGTTTTGATTCGACATGACGCACACCACCCGGTGAGCTACGCAGCCGGGAACGCCCCCCGGTCCGTGGCAACCGCGACCGAAACCGGGCCGCCGTTACGGCGTCCTGTAATTGTAGTTTACCGATGGCCTTGCCGCAACGGAACAAAGCCCTCGGTGTTGTAGCCCAATCAAAATGTCACCTTTTGCGCCCAATAGAAATGTCCCCTCTGGATCAGGTTCGTGGTCGGCCCCTTCGCCTTGCAAGCTGATGATGGCGACGCCGAGGGACCCATCAAGGGTTCGCGAAGCCAAGCCCTACGGGCCCGCCCTTGACTGCTCCCTCGCCGTCGCGAAAACAGCACTCTGCTCAACAAGGCGAAGGGGCTCAAGAGCGTACGGCAAAAGGGGACATCTCTACTGGGCTACAGAGGGGGACATTTCTATTGGGCTACGACACGGAACAAAGCCCTCGGGGTGCGCGACAAGAAAGTGATGATTTGCGGGTTCCCCTTTTTTGCGTGCGAATCCTTACGTAGTGATACGTTAGGAAAGGAGGCGTACTATGCCCGAATCTCTCGTCGCGCTCGAACGTCAACGAAAGGCCATCCTCGCTCGGATTCTCGATCTAGGAGACTTCCGCAGCGGATCCATCAGCGCTGTCAGCGGCCGCTGCGGCAAACCGTCCTGCCGCTGCCATCAGCCCGGCCAGCCCGCTCATGGCCCGAACTACCGCCTGACCAGGAAGGTCAACGGCAAGACCGTGAGTGAGACCTTTTCCTCGCCCGCCCAGCGGTGCAAAGCGCAACGCGAAGTTGAGGCTTTTCACCGCTTCCGGGAGCTGAGCCGACAACTGCTCGAAGTCAACGAACAGATCTGCCGCTTGCGCCCCGTCGCCGAGGACGCCGAGCTGAGTCCGCAGGAAAAAAAACGGCCGAGGCGATCCAGCAAGAAGTCGCCGTAGAAGTAGGGAGGCTGCTACGGGTCGTCTTGTGTGAGAGGCGCAAGCGCGGGTCGCTCGACCTCGAAGCCGTCGAACAGGCGACGCGCGACGCGCTGCATCAAGCCGGCGTTGTCTTGCTCGAGACGCTGTTGAACGAAGACGCGGCCGGCGAATCGCAGCAGCCCTGCGCCTGCGGCTCGCCAGCGCGCTACGCCGGTCGGCGGCCGAAGAAGCTCGTCACGATGCTGGGCGAGGTCGTCGTCGAACGGCCGTACTATCACTGCAGCCGCTGCGGCAAAGGCTTCGCGCCGCACGACCAAGAGCTGGCCGTCAAAGCGACGCAGTATTCGCCAGGCGTGCGCCGCATGACGGCGCTGGTCGGCTCCGAGACGTCGTTCGATCGCGGTCGCGCGTTGCTCGACGAGTTGGCCGGAGTGCGGCTGACCGCCAAGGCTGTCGAGCGCGAAGCCGAGGCGATCGGCGAAGATGTCGCCAGCGAAGAACAAGCCGCGATCGCGCGCGCCGTACCGCTGGAGCTTCCTGCGATGTCAGGACCTGAAACTCCGATTCTCTACATCGAGATGGACGGCACGGGCGTACCGGTCACCGCCGCCGAGACGGCCGGCCGCAAGGGTAAGGACGGCGGCCCGGCCGGCACGCGCGAGGTCAAGCTCGGCTGTGTGTTCACGCAAACAAGCTGCGACGAACAAGGCCGTCCCGTGCGCGACGAAGACTCGACCAGCTACACCGGCGCGATCGAGGACGCCGCCGCCTTCGGACGCCGCATTTACAGCGAGGCTTGGCGACGGGGTTGGAGTCGGGCGCGCAAGAAGGTCGTGCTTGGCGACGGTGCGGGCTGGATCTGGAATCTTTCGCACGAATACTTTCCCGGCGCGATCGAGATCGTCGACTTGTATCACGCTCGCGAACATCTGTGGGAGCTGGCGTCGAAGCTGTTTCCCCAACAACAAAAGCGCCTCCGCGGTTGGGCGCGGCGCATGCAGAAAAAGCTCGACGCGGGGCGCATCGAGCAACTCGTCACTGCGCTGCGCGAGATCGAAACCGACGACCCGGAGTTGGCGCATCCGCTGGCGCTGGAGGCGGACTACTTACAGCGCCATGCGGAGCGCATGCGTTACGGCGAGTTTCGCCGGCAGGGCTTGTTTGTGGGCTCAGGCGTGATCGAGGCGGGTTGCCGCACCGTCATTGCGAGTCGGTTGAAGCGCTCGGGCATGTTCTGGAGCGTGCGCGGCGCGAACGCTATCACGGCTTTGCGTTGCGCACGGCTCAGCAACCGCTTCGACGACTACTGAGAGAATCGCGCTCGCGCGGCCTGAACCTCACAAATTTGTCGCACACCCCCTTGGCGACGGGATCAATTTGGTCACCACATTAGACGCAACCTCTTGGCCCAGGGCTTCCAGGCTGACCGACGAACTCGCCGGCAGATAGCGGCACCTCGAACCGAGCATCGAGTCGATTCACCTCGATTCGGCTCCGGACGTGACCGCCGCGATCCGTTCATAGCAAGCGTCGGCCCGTTGCCTCGGCTCAGAAGCAGCTTGCTCAGGTAGAGCCTCGAGCTGACGAGCACCACGCCATCTCGCGTCAGCGCAAGTCCGGCATGGTCGTACCTATTGGCATCTGGCCGCGAACCCTTACCTAAGGATCGAATCAGTCGGGACCATGGATCTCCCGCTCCATTGTTACCCAACGTGGCTCGGGAACTCGGGCCTCGCAAAGCCTTCGACGTCAACTCCCTCCTCGCCCCCAGCTCGCGAGATGCAGTTCCGCGGTCTCCAACTCAATCTGACGATCAAGGTCGCGCTGGTGTATCCGCAATCGCTTCGCCCGCAGCTTCCCGAGGAGTTTGACATCGCGGCGCACCTCAACCAGACGCGCCATCTGCTGACGACGCTGCTCCTCGAGCTTCCGCTTCGCCTCCAGGGTCAACGCACGCCTCTCATCGAGTGCCTCGACGTACTCGCCAGTCAACCGCAGAGCCGCACCGTCGGTCTCTTCCCGGCCCGTGGCGGCCCCGCGGCAGGCCAACGCTTCGTGCTCTAGCGCTACGGCGTGACTCGCCAGATTAGATTCCTGCTGCAATGTCCGCTTTAGGTTCGACTCCGCTAGATCAAGCTGCCGTCGGCGGAAAGAAAGCACCTTCTCAAGCGGAAAAGAAAACCGCTTCATAGGTTCTGGGCCAGGGCCTGCAGGTCCGCCACGGTCTGGTCGATTGGCTGGTGGGCCGCCGTGTCCTGACGTAGAAAGGCCACGACATTATCACGCTGCTGGATCGCCGCATCGACCTTCGGGTTCGAGCCGGCGGTGTAGGCGCCCAGATTGATGAGGTCCTCTGTAGCCTGATAAGCCGCGAGCGACTCGCGCAGGCGGGCCGCGTTGGAGAGATGTTCGGAGCCAGCCAACCTCGGCGCCAATCGGCTCACACTCGAGAGAACGTCGATGGCTGGATAGTGGTTAGCAGCGGCCAGATCACGGGAAAGAATGATGTGTCCGTCGAGAATCGCCCGGCAAGCGTCGGCGATTGGGTCGTTGAGATCATCTCCCTCCACCAGCACCGTGTAGAAGCCCGTGATCGACCCTTTGCCGAAGTTCCCCGCGCGCTCGAAGATCTTAGGAAGCATCTGAAACACGGAGGGAGTGTACCCCTTCTGGCTGGGCGGCTCACCGGCGGCGAGGCCGATTTCGCGTTGGGCCATCGCGAAGCGCGTGATCGAGTCCATGATCAGCAAGACGTCCTTGCCTTCATCCCGAAACGCTTCCGCAATCGCGGTCGCCAGAAATGCCGAGCGCACGCGAACCGGGGCCGGCCGGTCGGACGTTGCCGCCACAATCACTGACTTCCGCACCCCTTCGGCGCCCAGTGTTTCTTCGAGAAAGGCTCTGACTTCCCGGTTGCGCTCGCCGATCATCGCGATCACGTTCACATCAGCGGAACTGCTGCGCGCCATTGCACCGAGCAGAGTGCTCTTCCCTACTCCCGAACCGCCAAAGATGCCGACGCGCTGACCTCGGCCACACGGCAGCAGGCCGTCGATCACCCGTATGCCCGTACTCAGCGGGACGGCGATCGGCTCGCGTTCCATCGGCCCGGGCGCGTCCTGGTACAACTCGCGGAACTCCGACGGGCGCAATGGCCCGCCGGCATCGATTGGGTTTCCGAGACCGTCGATCACCCGTCCCAGCAGCGGGTCACCGGCCGGCGCCCGCGCTTGGTCGTGGCGGGCAACGATAGGTAAGCCGGGTTGCAGGCCATCCACCTCATCGAGGGGCATCGACAGGACCCGGTTCGCCCGGAAGCCGACTACCTGCGTGCGGATGCGGTTGGTTGCTGTAATCTCGATCTCGCAGATGTCACCCAGCGATGCCGGCGGGCCGTCCGATTCGATGAGAAGACCCACCACGTCGGAGACAACTCCGCTGCAGCGAATCGGATCCAGCGACGCCACACGCGCGGCATGGGACCGAAGCACGTCAATCAGACCGGGTTCGCTATTAGCCGTCGCCGAGTCCACGCTCGATCTCCTGCATCTGGGTTTCGATGCGGGCGTCGATCCGTCCCCGCGTCGTCTCGATAATCGCGCCTCCCCGGCCGACCTCATCGCCGGTCACAATCTCGAGGTTCTCGGCCCGGTTGTTCTCGAAATACGCGCGCACGGCATCGAGGTCCGCCGCGCTCACCTGCAGGCGATGAACCTCCGCGCCTTGAATCTCATCAAGGCAGGTCCGCACGATGGCGAGGACCGTGGTCGGGTCGACCGTCAGTTCTCGATGAATCACCCGCCGGGCGACGGCGAAAGCAAGGTTGACGACCTCGCGCTCCGCTTCTGTGCGCAACCGGTGCTTCATGGCGACCAGTTCACCGACGGTGCATCCAAGGCCGTCAATCGCTTCCCTCCAACGTCCCTCGGCGTGTTGCTCCGCAGCCTGCTCGCCTTCCGCAAACCCCGCCTGGAAAGCCTCCTTGCGCACTTCATCCAAGTCAACCTTCGGTTCCGAGGGCTCGCCTGCCGAGGCATCTTGTTCCGACGAGCCGTACCCTGCCGTTTGGTTTCCCCCTCTTGCCGCGACTGAACCGACCGTGTCGCCATCGGAAGCTCGCAGCACCTGTCCATCACTCGACGCCGGATCGGGACCGACCCTTCGAAGCTCGAAAGCCTGGACCCCGGCTTCAGGAGCTGTTCCATCCGCGGGAAGAACCATTGGCTCAAACTCGTCCGCTCCTTCCTGCGGCTTGAAGATCCTAGACAACGTACTGCTCACCGACGGCGCCTTTCAGACTTATTGAATCCCGCAAATTATTATGACACTTTTTGATAGTTTGGAGCATCTATATATGTATGGGCAACCCCAAAGGTGTGAAGCGGGATTTCAAGGCCCTGGAGAAGCGCCGTTTCGAAGCGATGCGGCTGCTCGACCAAGGCCACAATCAGTCCGAGACGGCAAGACGGCTGAAAGTCGCTCGCCAAACCGTCAGTGCGTGGCGGCGGCAATACCGCGAGCAGGGTGCGGCCGGACTCCGCCAGGCCGGGCGCGCCGGACGCAAGCCGCTCCTCGATGCCGCACAACGCGAACGCCTGACGTCGCTGTTGCTGGAAGGCCCGCAAGCCCACGGCTTCCCCACGCCCCTGTGGAGCTGTCCGCGGGTGGCTCGGCTGATCGGAGACGAGTTCGGGGTCGACTACCACGAAGGCCACGTCTGGAAGATCCTGCGAGCGCTCGACTGGAGCCCGCAACGCCCGGTCGGAAAGGCGCGCGAGCGCAACGAAGAGCAGATCCGCACCTGGAAGCGCAAGACCTGGACGCGCATTAAAAAAAAGCCCAAAACGAAGGCCGTACGCTCGTCTTCATCGACGAAAGCGGATTGAGTCAGAAGCCGCATCGCTGCCGCACCTGGGCGCCACGCGGCCAAACACCGGTGCTGCAGTTTAACTTCAATTGGGAGAAGCTTTCCGTCTCGGCGGGGCTGACGCTGCGTAACTTCTACTTTCGGCTCTATCCCGGTGCGATCGGCAAAGAGCAAGTGATCGACTTTCTCAAGGCGTTGGTACGTCATATCGATCGGCCGCTGCTGATCGTCTGGGACCGGCTGCCTGCGCACCGTAGCCGCCTGGTGCAAGAGTTCATCCAACTCTCCGAAGGCCACATCGCAACCGAGTACTTGCCACCCTATGCGCCGGAGTTGAATCCGGTGGAATACATCTGGGCTTACTGGAAGCAGCACGAGTTGCCGAACGTCTGTCCGAAGGACTACGGCGAGCTGAACGAGCGGGTCCGCAAGGCACTCC
The DNA here is from genome assembly GCA_965261065.1 of Bryobacterales bacterium. GTDB lineage: Bacteria > Acidobacteriota > Terriglobia > Bryobacterales > UBA6623 > JAKZVK01. Next base: position 5,316,177 of record OZ253444.1, read on the forward strand.
GCCGCATGCACCGCAAACCGCGTTTGATCACGGCCTTCTGGAAACAGTCTTCTCTTTGCTTCGAGTGACGTGATATTATGCGGGACTCAATAGTACTCCCTCGGCCTCCAGAGTGCGGACAACGCCGATGATCTGCTGTTGTGACGTCTCGACGTCTCGAATCTTAATCGGCCCAAGCGCCTCCATGTCTTCTTGCAGCATCGCTTAGCCACGCTCCGACATATTGCTGAAGAAATGGTCGCGCAGCTTCTCGCTGGTTCCCTTCAAGGCGATCGTCAGCGTCTTCTTGTCCACTCGTGAAAGGATCTCGCGCATTCCAATCGTGTCGATGAGCAGCAGGTCCTCAAACACAAACATCAAGTTGCGAATGGCCTCGCCCAGCGCCACGTCTCTTTCTTCGACCTCCTGCAGTAGTTCTTGCCCCGCGTTGGACTCCAGCCGGTTGAACATCTCCGCGACTGCCGGCACGCCTCCGTAAGACTCGCGGCTGAACTGACCCAGCGACTTCAGCTTCTGCTCGAGAATCGTAGCGATCCGGCCGACAATCTCGGGCGAGATCTGGTCGAGCGTGGCCATCCGGCCCGCGACATCCGACCGTACCTCCGGCGGAAGCGCCATCAGCATCCCCGCCGCCGAGCTGCTATTGAGGTGCGAGAGCACCAACGCGATGGTCTGCGGGTGCTCACTCTGAATGAACTTCGCCACTTGCTGCGGATCGGCCTTCTGCAGCGGCTCGAACGTGGAAAGCTCGTCGCCCAGTGACTTGACGAGCCGGTCGATGATATTCCGAGCGCGATCCTTTCCGAAAGCGCCGTTGAGGACCCTTTTCGCGTAGTCGATGCCCCCCGACACCAGGTAGTCGTGCGCCATCGAAAGCTCGTGAAAGTCCTGAAGCGTCTTCTCGGCTTGATCCGGTGTCACCGTTCCGAGCTTTGAGATCTCGCGACTGACTCGCTGCACCTCCTCATCCGTCAGCAGGCGAAAGACCTCCGTCGCGACATCGTCACCGAGCGCGACGATAGCAATTGCCGCCTTCCGCATGCCGGAAAGGATTATGTTTTCATTTTCCGCATTGCTAATTGCCATGACGGTCTCGGTAACTTCCTACTGACTCTCGCGAATGATTTTGATGGGGCCCATGTTCACATGTGGGGGCACGGCATGCCGTGCCCGTCTTCCGAGGTCACTATGTTTCGCGAGCCTCAATAGGTTAACTGGGGTATGCACTTGACTCCCGAAGCCCCAAGGTCTAGTATCCGGGCGCTGGAGGACTATTCGCGCACGCTGGGGAGTTTCAAGAGCGCTTCGCCTTCAGGTTTCAAAGTCAACCGCTGCCGTCCCCCCGCGGGGCGCAATGAGCGGCGGCTATAGGACCCACGACCGCTGCCCGATGGCCCCTCGAGGGTGCGGTCGCCGCAGTCGCCGACCACAAGGTGTGGGGTCGTCGGGAGTCAAGTGCATACCCCGATAGGTTAATTTCTGCTACCTCCGGCCCCTCACAACCCGTCGCGGCTATTCGTCATCCTCATGTATCCACGAGCGAAGCAGTTGAACAAAGGCATCGGGGTCGTTCGCTGCCGTCTCCTCTATTGAGTCCCGCATAATATCCCGTCACTCGAAGCAAAGAGAAGACTGTTTCCAGAAGGCCGTGATCAAACGCGGTTTGCGGTGCATGCGGCGGAGTGCCTTGCGGGCCCGCTCGTTCAGCTCGCCGTAGTCCTTCGGACAGACGTTCGGCAACTCGTGCTGCTTCCAGTAAGCCCAGATGTATTCCACCGGATTCAACTCCGGCGCATAGGGTGGCAAGTACTCGGTTGCGATGTGGCCTTCGGAGAGTTGGATGAACTCTTGCACCAGGCGGCTACGGTGCGCCGGCAGCCGGTCCCAGACGATCAGCAGCGGCCGATCGATATGACGTACCAACGCCTTGAGAAAGTCGATCACTTGCTCTTTGCCGATCGCACCGGGATAGAGCCGAAAGTAGAAGTTACGCAGCGTCAGCCCCGCCGAGACGGAAAGCTTCTCCCAATTGAAGTTAAACTGCAGCACCGGTGTTTGGCCGCGTGGCGCCCAGGTGCGGCAGCGATGCGGCTTCTGACTCAATCCGCTTTCGTCGATGAAGACGAGCGTACGGCCTTCGTTTGGGCTTTTTTTTAATGCGCGTCCAGGTCTTGCGCTTCCAGGTGCGGATCTGCTCTTCGTTGCGCTCGCGCGCCTTTCCGACCGGGCGTTGCGGGCTCCAGTCGAGCGCTCGCAGGATCTTCCAGACGTGGCCTTCGTGGTAGTCGACCCCGAACTCGTCTCCGATCAGCCGAGCCACCCGCGGACAGCTCCACAGGGGCGTGGGGAAGCCGTGGGCTTGCGGGCCTTCCAGCAACAGCGACGTCAGGCGTTCGCGTTGTGCGGCATCGAGGAGCGGCTTGCGTCCGGCGCGCCCGGCCTGGCGGAGTCCGGCCGCACCCTGCTCGCGGTATTGCCGCCGCCACGCACTGACGGTTTGGCGAGCGACTTTCAGCCGTCTTGCCGTCTCGGACTGATTGTGGCCTTGGTCGAGCAGCCGCATCGCTTCGAAACGGCGCTTCTCCAGGGCCTTGAAATCCCGCTTCACACCTTTGGGGTTGCCCATACATATATAGATGCTCCAAACTATCAAAAAGTGTCATAATAATTTACGGGATTCAATAAGTGGACATCGTCGAGATAGATGACGCCGATGAGGACGAGGTCCGGGAGATGTTCCTGCGCCTGCAGAACGGGACTTCATTGCGTGCACAAGAGAAGCGAAACGCCTATCCAGGGCGCATGAGAGACACCGTACGCGAGCTGGCTGGACACCCCTTCTTCGAGTGCGTCGGCTTCTCAAACTCGCGGTACACGCACGACCTGGTCGCCGCCCAGCTCGTCCGGCTGGAGACGGAAGGGGGGCCAACGAATGTCAAGAACCGTGACCTTAACAACATGTATCAAGAAGGCCGTGACATCGCACCTGACTCCGATGCGCCCAAGGAAGTCCGGCGAGTTCTTGACCTGCTCGCCTAGGTCTTTCCAGAGAAAACGCCGGAGAACGCGCAGTTGTATCTCGCTTGAATCAGGGGGAGGAAATGGTAAGGCGATCCAGTAATAGAGGGATGTCAGCCTGCCAAGTAACACGCTCTTCGGCATTGTTACGATGCGTCGCCACAAAGGAGAGTGCCTGCGAAACATCGTACTTAGTTGCTGCATGCCCTGGAGAGCCGGGTACGCGGCCCAGATATCGGATCGGCTTTTCGGTTGCGGTACCGGATGCGAATGGGCCCTTGATCTCAATATCCTTGCCGACATCGCAGATGTGAAAGACCCTCGCGGCTGCTTTCTTACCCCATTTCTCGGATAGTTTGTGGTCCGCCCAGGTCGCGATGCTATCGATGGAAACTTTTTCGGCCTGCCATCTCTTCATCCTGGAGCGGTCAGCTCCAACGGCTTCGAGGGCCGGTCGAATGCGCTAGGGTATTGAAGTGAGATCCAGGCTTTGCCCGTGACGTTCTTTGATTTCGATCTTGGTCTCGCCGATGACCAAACCATTCGAACAGACAAATTGGTACCACCCGAACAAGATAACGAGGCGCGAGGAGCCATCGACTGAGTTGAAACATTCGAGTCTTAGATCAAGTTTCGTCCCGGGAGAGCCGAAGCTGTATGCGTCGGGGAAGTAGATGCGGAAATTCATCCATTCGCCCAGTTCCGACAGTCCCACCGCATAACACAATTGGTCAGATTGGATGCCGGCGTCGAGCAATCCCTTGCGGCAGAGTTTGGCAACATCGCGGTGTGGTGCGAGAGAATAGGTATGCGACACGGTGCCTACCGGGATGGGTCGCTCTGCAGCGGACAGAGGTTGGCGTGTGACAGTCTGAAGAAACGGGTTGACTGGTTCGTCCTGACCTGCGGTGAATGGCGTGAGCTTGAACTCCGGCAAGACTGTTAGGATTGCGTCCCAGGTGCCTGAATAGTAACGCACCTTGCGCGATCGCCATTGTGCGTCGCCCGGCAGGATTGAAACCGTCGGCGTTTCGACTTCTCGCATCAGTTCTCTCCCTGCAAGATCCCCACGAATCTCACGTCGCGCTTTGGCTGACTCTTGGGAATGGCGTGATGACAGTTGATTTCCAGGGGGTGCCCGGTAACTGGCCGTGATCGAGACCGTCGACAATCCAGGCCTTTCAGTTGAGCGTGAGCAAGCGTCAAGACCGACCTCGTGACCGTGTTCTCCTTGCTCGTCTCGCCGGTTGAATTTTCACAGTACCTTTGCACTTTGGGTATCGCACACAACCGTAAAACGATCCAAATAGGCCTTTCTGCAGGCGTGTCTCTGCCCCGCAATCCGGGCATGGCGAGCCTTCCTCCGGCAGATTTGGTTCGCGGCGGCCGCCATCTGAACGACCATGGGAGCGCAGCCGCTTTATCTCCACCTTCATATTCCGTTTCCAACCACAGCTTGCTTCACATTCAAAGTACGGCCCGTATTTACCGTCTTAACCAGGATTTCCATTTTGGCCCTGGCACGGTCACAGGATACACCCCCGCTGCGCCGAATACCACGTCTTTTCGCGCTGAACCCTGCACATCACCTCCGCCGGTAGGCGCCAGGGCTCGTCCGTCCGCTCACAGACGTTGATTGAGCGGACTGAACGGCGCTCCGGCCGACACTGCTCCCTGCGAAACCTTTTTGGAGCCAAAAACTGTTGATCCTCGCCCGGGCAACGCTACCCACCCGGCACAGGCAGCGCCCAGATCCTATGCAGCATGTCACCGAACAGCCGCCGGTTCAGATGCCCCTCCGCCAGCAGCAACCAGTAGTAGCGAGCATGCTTGACCAGCCGACCGCCGGTCTTCATCAACCTGTGTTGCAAACTCGTTAGCGACCAGCTTTTGATTCGCTGCGGCAGCCCTAGCCGCCGCCACAGGTTGCCCAGGTTGTAGGCCAGCACGCTGAGTTGCAGCCGTACCTCGTTGGCTCGGAAGCGGTGACACGACAAGCGGGTCCAGTGCGTGGCCTGTTTGCCTTCTTTGATCCACTGCTCCGCCGTGCCGCGCTTGTTGTAGAACCGCACGACCGAGCGGCTCGGCAAGCTCATGCTCGTCACGACAAATCCGACGCGCGGGAATAGTTCGCCCTGGTGATGCTCGACCTTGGCGACAACTCGCCTTGCCTTCGACCAGCTCTCGGCCTGATAGCGAAAACTCTTGTAGCGCACTAGGGGCTTGGCGTTCGGCCTGCCCGGTGGCCGAAACAGGATGTCCTCGATCTCCAGCTCCAGGCTCTTGTTCGCCGGGATGCGAATCACGTAGTCCACGCCGCGCTCCTCCATCGCCTCGTAGATCTCGGGCTTGGCGAAGGCGGCGTCGGCGCGGAACGTCACCTGTTTGCCCTCCGCCTGTTGTCGTTCGATCTCCGGCAGTAGCAGCTCGTCCCAGTCCTCGGCGCTGTGCACGTTGCCGGGACGCAGCTTCGCGCCTAGGCAGTCGCCGTGCTGGTTGAACAGCAACAGCGGGTGATAGCAGAGGGACTCAAAATGGCCGTTGTAGGCACTGCCTTCCTGTTGGCCGTGGACGGGGCTCTCCGTGGAGTCCATGTCGAGCACCACGCGGTCTGAACCGTCGGGAGCTTCGGCTTGCGCGACCAGCTCCCGGTTCACTGCCATCAGCCCCAGCAAGTTCTCTTCGCTCGCCAGCATCTCCGTCTCGAAGCCATGCAGCGTCGAGGTCAAGGCTGCTCCGCGATCCCAGTTCCTCTTCGAGCCGATCAAGCGAAAGGTCGGATCGGCGGATACTCGAACGGCGTCATTGAGGTCCTCGTAGCCAGCGAGTCGGCTGTAGACCGACTGCCGCAGCAGATCGGCCAGCGCGAACTTCTTGTTCAAGCCTTGTCGCGAGTCGCTGAGATGCTCGTCGATCAGCTTCCCGAGTCCGAGTCGTTCATCCAGTTCGCGAACGAGAATCAGACCGCCATCCGAGGTGACTCGCGATCCTTGGAAATCGACTTTGAGAAATCCATTGAACGTGAGCTGAAACGGCTTGTTTTCTTTTTCACCCATCGGGTGTTGACCTCCATGGCATCCTTATCGGGCTCTAGCCCCTATCAATAAAGACGCTGAAGGTCGCTGGATGGTCTGAAGCTTATACATCAAATTGAAAATGCGGGCTAAGTGTTTCTTCAGTACCTGTGCCCGACTTGTACCCAGCGTCGTATTCCTCAAGCCTTGTAGTAACTTGGCTTCTTCGGCTTCTTTCAAGCTCTTCGCCTCTTCGGCGGCTTCCAATTCTCGGAGGGACTGCTCCGCTCTCTGCTCGGCCTCCTTCTTGGTGCGGAGGGCTTTCCTCTTCGAACGGCGGCGGTTCCACCACAGGAACGCAACCGCCAAGACCAGGGTCACGACTGCGCCGGCTACTAAGTTATATCGGTTGTCTTTGATCCAATCGAGCCAAACCACACTCGGCTCCTCCTGGAGCTCGGGAGGTGGCTCGACAGGAGGCTCGAAGATCGTGAACGGCAGGTTCTCGATCGTCAGAGTGTCGCCCCGCTGCTCATCGATTCCCGCCGCGGCAAGAACCAGCTCGCGCAAGGTAGCCATCTCTTCTTCCTGCCGAGGTCTCCGCACCAGCTTCCGGGCCGCCTCGTCCCACTCAATCACTTGGTCGACCAGCACGGCCACGGACAGCCGCTTGACCTCGCCGGGCTCGATTTTCATGTTCGTGACCGTACGGCTAGTCTTGTAGTTCGTCGTTTCCAGCGTGCGCGAATGCCCCGTGGCTCCTACCCGCGGCGTGGCCGGCTGCCGCGGCAGGTTTGATGCCGTCCCGGGCACTCCGCTCTGCTGCGTGGGTTGTGAGGTCTCTTCGGAGCGCTGAGTCGACATGACCACGGTGTTCGGATCGTAGATTTCCTCGGTCTGTTCTCCACCGTTCCAGTCGACATCGGCCCTGACGTTAGCCCGGCTGCGGTCAAAACCGATATACGGCTCGAGAGTCGCCAGGATCTTCTTCTCTACTTGCGACTCGATACGCCGCCGGTAATCCAACTGCTCGCCGCTGAACTCTTGTCCTTCCGGCCGCGGCTTGGCCAGGATGCGTCCGCGCGTGTCGACGACGACCACCTTGCCGGAATCGAGGCCTTCGACCGCGCTGGTAATCAAATGAGTGATCGCATCGACCTTTTCTTTGGGCAGTTCCTCCGAACGCTTCAGTTGCAGGACGACCGACGCCTTGGCAACCTGTTCGTAGTCGAGAAAAACGGAGCGCTTGGGCAAACTGATGTGGACTCGCGCCCGGTCCACTTCGTCAAGCGATCGGATCGTCCGCTCCAGCTCTCCCTCCAGCGCGCGTCGAAAGTTTACCTGCTCGGCAAACTCGGTCGCGCCGAAGCTCGATTGGTCAAAGAGCTCGAACCCCTGACGGCCGCTTCGAGGCAGTTGCTCGGTGGCAAGCTGCAGGCGAGCGTCGTCCAAATGTTGTTCGGGCACCATGATGGTGCTGCCCCGCGCCACCAGCTTGTAGGGAATCTCCAATTCCTTGAGGCGCGTAACCGTTGTCCCCGCTTCCTCAGCGCTCAGATCGGTATACAACGGCCGGTAGGCCTTCTGGGCCATGTACGAACGAAACGACCAGATAGCGGCGAAGATCAGCACCGTTGAGGCCACAAGCACGACGCGCTGGCGCGGACTCAACCCCGTCCAGAACTCGACAAGACGGTCCCTGAACTGAGCCAGGACGGCAAGAATCCGCCCCATCAGCACTGCGCTCCCTGGCGTAGCGCCGTTTTAGTTCGTTGCCCCGTCATGTCGATCCATTGCGCAACGCGTACACTTGTCCGCCTCGCCCCAACTGCGTGCACGTACTTGTCCGGGTGCGGCGGACGACTAGATGACCCAGAGAGTGAATCGGGGTGCCGCGTCATCCTTCTACCCACCGGCGTCTTGCCTCCGGCCGTTGGGGCCAAAGGGCCTACCGGAATTCACACCTGCATCCGCATCACCTCCTGGTAAGCGTCGACGGCCTTGTTGCGAATGCTCATCATCAACTGCGACGCTAGTCCTGCTTTCTCGCTCGCCAAGAGCACCCGATGCAGTTCGACGGGCTCGCCCGCTAGCAGCTTGCGCAACTCCCCATCCGCCTCGCTCTGCAACTGGTTGAGGCGTCCCATCGCATCGGAAAGAAGGTCTCCAAAAGAGCCCTGCTCCTTCTCCGGTGACGCGGGCGCCGGTGGCTCGATGGCAATGGACGGCTTGATTCCGCTCAGGCCCACTGCGTTCATGATTACCCCTCCTTGGAAGTGCACCCGGCATCAGACGGGCCGGGGGCCCCAGCGGCAGCACACGCCACCCTAGCGGCTGATGTCGATCGTGCGATTGATCATCTCTTTGACGGCGGCGATCACCGCCAGGTTGGCTTGATAGGCTCGCACCCCCGCCCCCAGGTCAACCATGTCTTCCACTGGGTTGAACGGCGGAAACTCCACGTAGCCGTCGGGACCGGCATCGGGGTGGCTGGGCAGATAGCGCCTTTCCGGCGGAGAGTCGTCTTGCACCACCTGCGCTACCTTCACACCTGTTGTCGCGGGGCTCGACGAAGGTCCCAGCCGAGCATGAAATCCCGCCAGCATCGTGCTGAAAGCCGAAGCCAGTTGAGGCTCCGACTCGAACACGGCGTGCTTGCGCCGATACGGACCGCCTTCGGGCGTTCGCGTCGTTTGCGCGTTGGCGATGTTCTGCGCCAGAAGCTCGACGCGCGTTCGTTGCACCGACAGGCCGGAACTGCTTACGCTCAATGTCGAAAACAAACTCATAGCCACGCTCCCTAGCCGCCACGTCCCTCTAGAATCGCGTTACGAACCGCGTCGACATTCCCTCGAACCAACATCGAGGCCAGTCCATACCGAATGACGGTTTCCGACAGGCGCTCCATCTCGCGGTCTACGCTCACGTCGTTACCGTCATTCTTCACCGCGAGGCCGCCAACCCGATGCACTTCAAGTGGACCGGGCAGACCGGCGTCCACGCCCTGCAGTGCGCGCGCCAGTTCCATCTCAAAGTGAATGTCGCGCGTTCTGTAGCCCGGGGTATCGGCGTTGGCGATGTTCGTACCCGTCACCTTTTGCCGCACCGACAACAGATCCATGTAGCGGGCAAGCAGCAGCGTTTGTGGTCCTAGCATTCGCACCCTCCTACGTCGGGTCTGAACAGGTCGACCGTCATTGTCCCGCCCGTGCAGCCTGCAGACTGCGCAACTTAGCCGCGAAGGTCGTACGCTTAATCCGCAGCAGTTCCGCGGCGCGCTTCTTGTTACCACCACAGCGCTGCAAGGCTTGATGCAGCAAGCCCAGCTCGAATTGGGTCACAACGGAGTCGAAATCCAGTCCGTCGGCCGGGAGTCTCAATTCCGGCACTAGCGGCGAGGGGGTCGCGATAGGCGACGACGGCAGCGGGAAATCGCTGGGATAGAGGATCTTGCGGTCACCGCTCAGCGCAATGGCTTTCTCGATTGCGTTTTCCAGTTGGCGGACATTGCCGGGCCAGTTGTACTCCATCAGCCGGTGCAGCGCCTCCGGCCCGGCACGCTTGATCTCCAGCCCCTCGCGGCGGCACACCTTGGCCAAGAGGTTGTCGACCAGCAGTGGAATGTCCTCGACACGCTCCGCCAGGCTGGGCAGAGCAATAGGCACTACGTTGAGTCGGTAGTAAAGGTCCTCCCGGAACTCGCCGCGCTGCACCATCTGCTTGAGGTCGCAGTTGGTGGCGGCCACCACGCGCACGTCAACCTTCACCGTCTCTGAGCTGCCGACACGCTGCAGCTCTCTCTCCTGCAACACCCGCAGTAGCTTGCTCTGCACCTCCAAGGGCAGCTCGCCGATCTCGTCGAGAAAGATCGTACCCTGGTGCGCCTGCTCGAACCGCCCGACCCGATGGTTCACCGCTCCCGTAAAAGCGCCTTTGACATGCCCAAAGAACTCCGCCTCCATGAGGCTCTCCGGAATCGCGCCGCAGTTGACCAACACCATCGGCCGATCCGGGCGCGCCGAAGCCCGGTGAATCGCTCGCGCGACAAGCTCCTTGCCCGTGCCTGTCCGTCCGACGAGCAACACCGTCGATTGCCGGGGAGCGATCAGGCGAATCAACTGGATCACATCCGCGATCGCCTTGCTGGTGCCCACCAGCTCAGACAACTCGTGATCTGCCGAGGCACAGTCAGCCAGAACACCTCCGGGGGACTCACAGATCGCCCGAACCCGCGTCAGCAACAGGGCCCCTCGGTTCTGAAGGGCCTCGCTCAGCGCCAAGTAACTATGAGCGCCGCAGCGCGACACCTGCACTGCCTGGTCATAGTCCGGCTGTCGAGCCAGAACCACCACCGCCAGGTTCGGGGCCTTGCGAAGCAGCTCCTCGAGCAACCTCTCGAGCGGCAGCTCGAACAGGCCTGTCAGCAGCAAGAGTGCTTCGTACTGCCCGTCTTGCAGACCGTGCAACGCTTCGTGGACGGTGTCCGCTCGATCGAGATCGGTCCCCAGATCTCGAAAACTCGACTGCAGGTACTGAGCTTCGTTCTCGTCTAATCCCAGCGTCAGCACTCTGATCTTCTTCGTCATACCCTTCGCCTTACGAACGGCCTTGCCGCCGGCCAAACAGTCCGATCTCGCGACACGGCTTTGGCGGTCGGGCTAGATTCCACTCACGCCCCGGACGCCGGTTTCACCCCTTCCATCGGTGGTTCCTGGACGTTCGTGCATCTGCCGCTCTGCACCCGGAGTCTATGACCCTCCAGTGGTATCTGTTGGGTATAAAGCAGTTACCCCTCTCACCGAGAGCGACGACCAGCCTTGCGGAAGCCGAGCCAGCCTTGCGGCACCTCCACCCCCGCTGCAAGTTCCCAGTGGAGGGTGCCGGTGCGGAAGAGTAAGGCACAAAAGAACGTAGCGGCTCGAGCAGAGTCGATTTGTTCCGTTCAGACCACTGCGACGGGCTGCCTGTCAGAAGGAAGGGAACTGCGAGAAACCGACGGAACCGCTAGCCAAACCAGGCGGATCAGTTGCGAAATCATCGGAGCGAAAGTACCTTTCGCTCGCCGGGGCGATGTAAACGAAGACCAGCGGAGCGTCGCCGGGATTCCTGAGGCATAGGAGTAGCCTGAGAGCCTGTGGTGGCGGGCCCCCGCGCCCGCCCACAGGCTTCCGCAGTTAAGGTTTCTTTGCGACAGTCCGCAATAAGGGCAGGCCGAATGCAAGACCGTGCCCTGTTCAAAGGTCGGACTGGACTATCGAGCCCTGCCTACTCGCCAGATAAAGATACCTGTCGCGGCCGTCACCGCCGCTCGAGCAGCGGCCTTGGCGGCCGCTTTGCCGCTGTGTTTTGGTACGAACAGAATGTCGTCTTGGTGCAGTGCAACATCGGGCATGTCGCCCGCCATGATAGCCTTCAGATTGAGCGGGATCTCCTCCTTTTCAGGAGGGCTGTCCAGCGGCCTCAGGATTCTGGCTCGCTTCAAGGCGGGGTTGCTTCCCAGCCCACCGGCCATCGAAAGAGCCTGCAGCACCGTCACGCTGTCTCGCTCATCGAGCACGAAACCACCCGCGCGCTGCACCTCGCCCATCACATACACCATGTCGGCGCGTGGAACCGAGATCACGTCGTGCGCCCGGATCAGGATGTTGTGGGCCGGCTTTTGGCCTTTCATCACCGCATCGAGATCGACTTCCGCCACCAAGAATTCCCTGGTCTCGTCCTGCGTCACTCCAGGCAAATCAATCGGTCCCTCGTCAACACGGCGGGTGATTCTCACGCGGTAGCCTGCATCCCTGCGCAGACCACCGGCCAACGACAGCACTTCGAGCAAGGTCTTTGGTGCTCGCAATTGCTGTACCCCGGGTTGGTTGACCGCGCCAATGACCGACACCGGGCGGCTCAGAAACTCCGTGACTGTTACCGAGACGGTCGGTTCGTGAATCACGCGGCGCAGCCGGTGAGTAATCTCCGCCTCCAGTTCCTCGGCAGTTAGGCCCGCGGCCCGGAATCGCCCGGCCATCGGTATGTTGATGTAGCCCGAACTCCCGATCCTGAGGGGCACAGAGGGCACCTCGTCCGATTCGACCACCCAAACCCGAATGCCGTCGTTCGGACCGAGCGGGTAAGCCGAGTGAATCCGCTGCGGCGAGAGCGCCGCCCCTATCGGCTCACGCCGCAGCGCGACGGGCTCAACCGATAACGGCTCGACGGTCTCCACCGCTTGTTGGGCCGTGAGCGAGAGGGCCCCCATCAGCAACAGGGCCGCCGGCATCCCTAGGACCGCCGGCCGTTTCCATTTCTTGACTCGTTTCCTTACCAGTTCCAGTGCCACGGTTCCGCCCCCCTGTTTCATTCCCGAGTTCGCCTGCCGCGACGGCACCAACGGTTGGCGGGTCCGGCCCCGATTCGCACAGGCCCTCTCAGCGGACCACATGCCTATGGGGCGGGTTCGCCGCCGTTTGCGACGCAACTCCGCTTCAACTGCCGATTGCGAGATTCAAAAAAGGGGCAATCCCGACGGGGATCACGGAACATTGCGCTTCCGCGCCCGGAAAGGTGGGACAGACGGTCTTGATTCGAGAATGACTCGTCGAATTTGAAGTGTCAGGTTGTTGATACCACACCCGTCAAATCGCTGTCAAACACGACCTGCTTGCAGACAAGCGCGAGGCCCCTACCATTCGCTGTATTTACTTCCGTCCAGCCCGACTCGGTCTGAACCGCTCTTCACGTCAAAAAGGCCCGACTCTCCGCTCGGACCCGTATCGCTGATCTCGTCCCACGTTGAGCTCGACTCGGTGAACGGATCCATCGGGACCGAGCGCAAGTAGCGCTCCGAAACCAGCTCGTCGAGCGACTGCGGCGGGGCCTCTTTGTCGTACGTGTATTGGTCGATCACCGCCCTGATCGTAAACAGATTGCTCTTGAGAACGCTCTCCTTGGTGCGAACGATCGCCCGCGTGTACATCGGGATCGCGATGGACAGGATCGTGATCATGATCGCAATCACGACCATCAACTCCACCAGCGTGAAGCCGTGAGCGCCCTTTGCCCTGTTACCAATCACGGTAGAACGTCCCATCGAGGGCCATATCCATGCTCTTCGAATAAACATCAAACACGTTGCGGCCGCCCCAGCTCATCGACTCCGGCTCGTCTTGGACCGACCGCATGCCCCAATCCGCGAAGCCGGTGATGGAATCCACAGGGATGCGCCGCAGAAAGCGGATCTTGTTGGCGTCCTCGTCGTCGGTTCCGACGCCCGCGGGGTTACCCATGCCGCCACGGCCCATGCCGCCACGGGAGTTGCTGCCGAACCCACCGCCCGAGCCGCCGCCTCCACGCGAACCACCCCCGAACGCGCCCGATGACCGATTCCCGAAGCCCGATCCGCTCCCACCGCGCTGGGACCCCATGCCCGGCATCCCTGGGATGCCGGCGCCACCGAGCCCCCCCATTCCCTGAGGGCTGACCTCGGTGCCTTCGACCAGCATCTCTAGGGATTCCGGATAGCCATGTGTATCAGGATCGACTGTGCCCAGTTTCCCGGCGTCCGCCATGTCTTTGTAGCGGTCGATGGCTTTGCGGATCTCGCTGAGCCTCTGTCGCAGAAGCCGCTCTTTCTCGCGCTGAACCTTGATGCCGGCAAGCGGCAGCGCCATGCTCGACAGGATGAGCAAGATCGTGAAGGCCACGATCAACTCGATGAGCGTTAGTCCGGAACGCCTGCTCCTCAGCATCCTCACGGGGTTACCCAAATCCCTTGCTTCATTATCGGCCCTACTCAGTTATCGGACCGTCACGGTCGCCTGACCCGAGGTAATATTCACCCGCTGTGACTCCCCGTCGCGTGCTCCCGTCGGAATGATACGCAGATTGGCTGAACCGGCCGCAACACCCTCGATGATCAACGTAACCACGACACCGGCGCCATCAACGCCGCCCGTACCTGGGAACCGCGAAATATTCACTGCGGCCTGGCCGACTTCGTTGCGGATGTTCTTCGAAAAGATCAAATCCTGCTCGTCACCCTGCAAGAACTCTCCCTTGGTGATGTCGACCAGTTTTACGAACTTCTGATCGAAACGGATGCGCATGGGCACGGCAAATATCTGGGCCGCGTTCTGCACCGTTATGTGTACCGTGGCCTGCTGTCCCACCGCCACGAGCGGTGCGGCGGGCTGCAGCACAAAACTCGGTCCGGCGCCAGGATCTGCCGCCGGTGCCGCCGGTTCGGGAGCGGGTTGGGCCGGCTGGGCAACCGGCGCTGGCGGTGCGACCGGTTGGGTCTCTTGCTCGGCGGGAGCCGTCGGTGCCTGCTCAGTCGGCGTCGGCGGGGCTTGGGGCGCTGCCGGCTGTTCGGCGGGAGCTTGAGCTACGGCCACCTTCGCCGGATCGGGTTTCGTTGGAGGCTCTGCGTCCACGCCAACCTTCGTCAGCGGCGACTTGTCATTGGGCGGCGACTCGTATCGGACACGGAAGACCTGATCTGTACCCGAAGCAACGGCCTTCAGATTGGCGAGGCGGATTTCGGGAAGCCGTACGACATGGGGAATCAAGACGATCAGCAGCTCGTTCTCGTCTATTGTCGTCTGTTCCGTGCTGAACAACCTTCCCAAAAACGGAATATCAGCCAGCAAGGGCACGCCCGCCCGAGTCTTGAAGATCTGGGTCTGTAACAACCCTCCCAGAATACTCGCCTCGGCATCTCGGATGCGGATGTCGTGACTGACCTTGCGCTGCCCGATCACCGGCTGCGTGATGCCCCCGAGGTCCACGAAGTCGGCCACGTTGGAGATTTCGATCTCGATATGCATCGATACTTCGCGGTCGTTGTGGATCTTTGGTGTCAGATCGATGTTGACGCCAACCTCTTGGTATTGAAACTGCGTATTGACCAGACCGCCAAATCCTCCACCGCCTACTCCACCCACGCCCAAACCGGATCCAAAGCTGCCCGTGGCGATGGGAATCCGTTCTCCGATGCGTAGGCTCGCCTGGAAGTTGTCCTGGGCGCGCACCCGCGGCGATTGCAGCAACCGCGTGTCCGAGCGGCTCATCAATGCCTGGATCACGCCACCGGGGAGCACGGTCGACCAATCCCGGCCACTGACGTTGCCCAGGTTGGTCAAGGAAACACCTCCCCCTTCACCAGCTCCGACACCCGCCCCCGTGAAGGAGATCGGCAGGTCGATGCCGGCCGCTCCTCCCGAGAGGGGCGCGATCCCCAAGTCGCGCGTCGCGGACTTACTCGTTTCGAGTACCAGCACGTCGATGATCACTTCCGGCCGCGCCTTGTCAACGTCGGTGATCACCTTCTCCGCCAGCGCGACCTTGTCCGCCGGGCCCCGGATAATCAGCGCGTTCATCGAGCTGACCGGAAACATACGCCGGATGTCCGTGAGCCCTCGAATCGCCGTGGCAATCTCCTGCAGCTCCTGCGGCGTCGAAACGTTCGTCAGGTAGAACGTCTTCACGATTTCATCGTCGTAGTCACGACGCTTGTTGGTGTTGTCGTTGGTAACGAAGATCGCGTTGCTCGTCAGCGGCTTCCAATAAGACTTCGCCAGCAGGCTGACATAATCGAGCGCTTCGTACAGCGTGGTGCTGCTCAACTCGATGCTGATTTCTTTGTCTTCGTACTCGGAATCAAAAAGGACGTTGATCCCCGCCAGTTTGCCGATGGTCTCGAAGATGACCTTGCTCTCCTGCTTGCGGAAGGTGAGCGCTTCCAGCTTGCCGCTCGCGAGCGGCGCCAACTCAGGGAGGCCTTTCAGACGGCCCAGCCTCTGCTCCCGCTCTTCACGCTCCTTCTCGAGAGGCGAGGTCGTATCGAACTCCCCCTGCTCCGCTCCCTGTTTGTCTCGTTGCTCGATCAGTTCCAGCACGGCACGGTGCTCTTGTACCGCCACCGTCGACGCCGGATCGATCTCAAGCGCGCGCTGGAACTCCGCGGCCGCCTCCTCGAGGTGGCCCTGCTCGCGCTGGAGCCGGCCGGTCTCGACGTGCGTCTGCCCCGCCACGAAGCGCATCCGGCTGGCGGCCAACAGGTACTTCGGGTCCTCGGGGTCCTCGGCAACGGCTTGCTCATAGAACTCGAGCGCCTTGTCGTAATCCTTCCCCAACTCGGCCGTGCGTCCTTGCTTGTAGAACTTCGCGGCCTTGCGCCCACTCGCCACGGCGGGCTCGACCGCCACAAAACCAAGCGTCAGAACCAGCCACAAGGCAAGCAACCAGCGGACCCGGCTCTGCGCCCGGACCGGCAAATCTGCAAACCTAAGGGGGACAACGGCGGATTCCCCACCGTGCGCTCCCGTTGAGCTTCGGGCCGATCTGCGTCGGTAAACCCTAGTCATAAGACACTCCGTCCTAGAAATCTGACGCCGCCTACCGCCCCAACGTGGAATCGAATGCAGGAGACCAACGGAATCAAGATCCTGTGCGACAACCGCAAGGCCCGCTATGAGTACTTCTTGATGGACCGGATCGAAACCGGGATGGTCCTCACCGGCAGCGAAGTGAAGTCCGCCCGTGACGGGAAAATCCAGCTTGCCGACGCCTACGGCGCCATCAAGAGCAATGAGCTGTACCTCATGAACGCCCACATCAGCGCCTACGGGCCGGCCAACCGCGAAAACCACGACCCCGTCCGACCCCGCAAGCTTCTCGCCCATCGTCGCGAGATCAACAAGCTGATCGGCAAGACCCGCGAAAAGGGCCTCACTCTCATTGCGACCAAGATCTACCTAAGAAAGGGTCGTATCAAGTGCGAGTTGACCCTCGCCAAGGGCAAGAAACTGTACGACAAGCGCGCAACCCTCCGAAAACGCGAAGCCGACGCCGAAGCCCGCGCCGCGATCGGCCGGCGAGGGTGACCACGTGGCGAAGCGCAGCACCAACCAACCGAGCCGTGACCGTCAGGGAGCGGTCCGGCACGAACCCTGACGCTCCTCAACCGTCTCTAGGGCTCGCTTGCGCCCGGCTAACTAGGCCCGTCCATCAGCCTCAGCGTGTCGGACCAACCCCCACCCAGCCGACCGTAATAGAATGGGGATTTGCCTATGACGCACAGCCTAACTTCCCAAGCCCCCGAATCGATCGATTGCGACGCCGTCGCGCTCGTTCTCTTTGGAGGAGAGGCCCCGCTACCGCCCAATAACCACTACGACGATCTGACGACTGGGCTTATCACGGAACTCTATTTTCAAAAAGGCTTTACGGGTGAGTTCCTCAAGACATGCTTGATCCACCGCCCAGAAGGATTACAGGCAAGCCGACTGCTCTTGGTAGGAGCTGGCAAGGCCGCCGACTTCAGCGCCGACAAGCTTCGCCGCTGCGCTTCGGCAGCCGTCCGCACACTCAAGCAGGCAGGCTCCCGGCGGATCGCCCTCGTGCCCGCGGGCGACCTTGATGCCTCCGAAAGCGTGCAGGCATTGGCCGAGGGCAGCGTCCTGGCAGGCTACGAACCCGACGCCTACAAGACTGGCCCCACCGACCGCCCCGCCGTGGACGAAATCCAGATCGTAGCTCCCCCCGACCAACAGGGCTCCCTAGACCGGGGCGTGGCTATCGGGGAGGCCCAGAACTTTGCCCGCACTCTCGTCAATGAGCCCGGCAACCTGTTGCCACCCAACGAGTTAGCAGCCCGTGCCGTTGAAATGGCCACAGGGGCGGGCCTTGAAGTCGAAGTTCTCGAGCAGGACCGCCTCGAAAAGATGAAGATGGGCGCTCTGCTAGGCGTCGCCAAGGGCAGCGAGCAGCCGCCGGTCCTGATTGTGGTGCGCTATCGGCCCGATGCCGCCGCCAGCGATGGAGCTCACCTAGGTCTGGTCGGCAAAGCGGTCACATTCGATACGGGAGGCATCTCAATCAAACCGTCCACCGACATGGACAAGATGAAGTACGACATGGCCGGTGGTGCGGCCATGTTGGGCGCCATGAAGGCCATTGCAGCGCTCAAGCCCTCCGTGCCCGTCACGGCGGTCATCCCGTCGGTCGAAAACATGCCCAGCGCCCGCGCCCAGCGGCCCGGCGATGTCGTCACAACAATGTCCGGCAAGACCGTCGAGGTGCTCAACACTGACGCCGAGGGACGCCTCATCCTCGCCGATGCCCTGACCTACGCCAAGCAGCAGGGATGCACTCATTTGGTCGACGCCGCAACCCTCACCGGTTCAATCGTCGTAGCGCTGGCCAACGTCCGTGTCGGCGCTTTCTCGAACGACGACGCCTGGCTCGATCAATTGTTGGCGTCGTCCGAGGCGGCCGGCGAAAAGATGTGGCCCATGCCGATGGACGAGGAGTACAAGGAGCAACTCAAGAGCCTCATCGCCGATCTACCCAACATCGGCACCCGCTATGGCGGCTCTATCACAGCCGCCCTGTTCCTCCAAGAATTCGCCGACCCCACCCCGTGGGTCCACCTCGACATTGCGGGCACGGCCTGGATCGACGAAGCCAAGCCCGACATGCCCAAAGGCCCAAGCGGCGTGGGCGTACGTACCTTCGTCCACCTTGCCATGGGAATGAAAACCGAGCCGTGACCGTCAGGGAGCGGTCCGGCACGAACCCTGACGTCACCCAGGAGCCTCTAGGGCTGCCCATCTCTCAACACTCACTGCCCAAGGGTCAATGCAAGCGACAGGACCACACGCCTTCGTTGGACCCATTTATCGTGCTCGCCCTGACAACCTTCTCATACACTTCGGCTCGCGACGCGATCGTCTAGCCAAGCAGTCTTCGAGTTCTGTCAGGCCTCGTGCCGGACCGCTCCCTGAGGGGCTGTGAAAAAATACTGGGGACAGTCAACCGCGACCTGATGGACGTTGAGGGCAGGGGACTTATCTCCTGTCGCTTGTGACAGTCCCCGATTTTTCACAGCCCCTGACGGTCACGGCTCGGTTCCGCCTCCGTCTAAGATGAACCTCCTATGCGCTCTCCTCAGTCGCGCCAACTCGCTTCGAGCACCTGCATCTGGTTGAGAGGTTCGCCCGGTTGCCGAAAACCAGCAACCCTTCTATCGTGAATGAGGTTTCCCGATCCAAGCCTCTTTGGGCCGCAGGCCGCCCCTTCCTGATGCTCCGCCTTTGCCTGACCATCTTCCTCAGCGCGTTTCTGTTGTTTCAGGTGCAGCCCCTCATTGGACGCTACATCCTGCCATGGTTCGGTGGCGGCCCCGCCGTCTGGACGGCCTGCATGCTCTTCTTTCAGCTTCTGCTGTTAGTCGGCTACGCCTACGCCCACTTGAGCAGCAGCAGGCTGGGGCAGCGAACCCAGGCTTGGCTGCACGCGGCCCTGCTGGCGGCGTCGCTTTGGTTCCTCCCAATCGAACCCGACGCATCCGTCTGGAAGCCGCTGGCGCCGGACGAGCCGACCGGCTACATTCTCGCGCTCTTGTTGGCCACCGTCGGCATGCCTTATGTATTGCTCTCGTCCACCGCCCCGCTCATCCAGCGTTGGTTCAGCCTCACCTATCCAGGGCAAGCCCCCTACCGGCTGTACGCTCTCTCGAATGCCGGCTCATTGCTCGCTCTTCTCACCTACCCTTTCGTGATGGAGCCGAGCCTGACGCTTGGCGTGCAAGTCGATGTGTGGTCGTGGGCGTTTGCGGTGTTCGCGATCTTATGCGCCTGGAGCGCCGTGCGTTTCGCGCGGCTGCCCGCGCCCGCAACGCCCCATGCCGCCACCGGAGATATGGGTGGCTCCGACCCGAAGCCAGCCTTGCCGACCATCCTGCTCTGGCTGGGACTGGCCGCCATGGGCTCAGTCATGCTCCTGGCGACCACGAACCAGATGTGCCAGGAGGTCGCGGTCATCCCCTTTCTGTGGGTGCTGCCGCTGTCGCTCTATCTGCTGACGTTCATCATCAGCTTCGAACACGAGCGCTGGTACCGCCGCCGGCCCACCGGGTTGCTGCTGGCGGCCTCATCGGTGTCCGCGGTCATCGTCCTGGCGGGCGGAGCCTTCGTGCCGCTGTGGATTCAGATCATCGTGCACTCGGTCACCGTGTTTGCCTGCTGCCTGTCGTGCCACGGTGAGTTGGCCAGGGCAAAGCCACATCCACGACACCTCACCCTGTTCTACCTGGCCGTCGCCGCCGGGGGTGCTCTCGGAGGAACGTTCGTCGCCGTTGGCGCGCCTCGCCTGTTCTCCGGCTACTGGGAATATCATCTCGGCCTGGCCGGCTGTGTGCTGCTGGTGCTGATCGCTTGGTACCGCGACGGCGTTGGGGCGCGGCTGTTCCGCCGGCCCCGGGACCTGTGGGTCCGCGTGGGCGTGGTCTACGCCCTGCTGGTGCTGACGCTGCTCTACCAGACGCATCGCCACACGAGCAATGCGCTGGCAGTCTCACGCAATTTCTACGGTGTTCTGCGTGTTGACGAACGAGTTGACCTCGGGGGCCCGAAGCTCACGCTCACGCACGGCCGCATCGTGCACGGGTATCAATACCAAGACCCCCCAAAGCGCCTTTGGCCCACCGCGTACTACGGACCCGACAGCGGCGTCGGTCTCACCCTCACCCATCACCCGAATCGCCAGACAGGCCACCCTCACAGCACCGGCCTCCGTGTCGGCATCGTCGGCCTCGGCGCAGGTACGATCGCCGCCTACGGCCAGGCCAACGATTACTTCCGTTTTTATGAAATCGACCCCGACGTCCTCGACTACTCCGACGAATACTTCACTTACCGCAGCGCATCGGCGGCCCGCCTCGACGTAGTCCTCGGAGACGCCCGCATCCGCATGGAGCGGGAGATCGCCGACGGCTCGCCGCAGCGGCTCGACGTCCTTGCCGTGGACGCGTTCAGCAGCGACGCCATCCCGATTCACTTGATTACGCGCGAAGCTGCCGCGTTGTACTGGAAGCACCTCAAAGACGACGGCGTGCTGCTGTTCCACATCTCCAATCGCTCCCTCGACCTGGCCCCGATCACCCGCGCCCTCGCCGAAGATTGCGACTGCGAAGCCGTCCGTATCCACTCCCCCAAAGACGAAGCCCGCGGCGTCAGCAAGGCCACCTGGGTCGCCCTGACCAGTAACCAAGCCTTCCTAACGACTGGCGCAATTCGCAACGCCGCCACCCCCTGGAACGACGACGACCGCCCACCGCTCCTCTGGACCGACGACTACGCCGCCCTGTGGCAAGTCCTCAAGTTCAACCGGGATGATTGATCGCGGCGTGGCGTAAGCCTCCAGGTGTACAGTCTCATGACATCGTAGACACTTTCGGAACGTCCAGCCCTCGCTATGTTTGCGCTGTCGATGCCACGGCATCAAGACCTTCCAGCGAGTTGGCTGCGCCAAGTCTTGACTCCGCGACATCGACAGCGTTTGCAATGCGTTCCACTAGGCTGGACATTGCCTAGCGTCCTTCCCGTCCTGTTCCTGGATCGTATCTCCTTTGTTTGCCATCTCTTTGCTTTCTGTCGGCGAATAGGTGGCGAAGGGAAGTGTATACCATGTCATGAAACTCGACACCTCCAGGCTGACGCCACGTGCGTTGAGACTTCGCCCGCTTGGGTCCCCATCCCACTAATAAAGCGTCGGCAACACAGCGGCATCGCTGCCAAATTAGGTGTGCTTGGTATCCACTTGACTCAGGTGACCCCAAGATGTAGTGTAGGGCTTGGTGGAGGATTACCCGCGCGACCAACTCGAATTCGAGTCTCACTTTGCGAGCGAGGAGGCTTGCCGCGACTATCTGTTCGCCTTGCGCTGGCCAGAGGGTTTCCGCTGTCCAAGGTGTGGGCATGAGCGCGCTTGGCCGGTGCGCAAAGTGTGGTTCGAATGCGCTCGCTGCGGGCGGCAAACCTCCGTCACCGCCGGCACGATCTTTCAAGACACACGCAAGCCGCTGCGGCTGTGGTTCCGGGCGATGTGGACCATCACCACGCAGAAGAATGGGGCCAGCGCCCTGGGTCTACAGCGCGTTCTGGGACTGGGCAGTTACCGAACCGCCTGGCCTTGGATGCACAAGCTGAGGCGAGCGATGGTGCGCCCGGGGCGGGAGCGATTGACGGGCCTCGTCGAGGTCGATGAGACCTACTGGGCGCTGAAGAAGAAATGGTAATCGGCCGGCAGACCGAGCGTAAAGCGTTGATTGCAGTCGCCGCGGAAGAGAGAGGCACCGGGCTGGGGCGCATCCGCATGCAGCGCGTTCAGAACGCCTCGGCGGCCAGTTTGATGCCCTTCGTCGAGGAGTCGGTCGAGCCGGGCAGCGTGGTTGTTACCGACAACTGGTCGGGCTACGATCCGCTCAAGAAGAAGGACTACCAGCGTCGTATCATCTCGATTAACAACCGCCGCGAGCAGGCCTCGCAGCTACTGCCGAGGGTGCACTTGGCGATCTCGCTACTCAAGCGCTGGATGCTGGGCACGCATCAGGGGGCGGTCAGCCACGAGCATCTGGACTACTATCTCGACGAGTTCGTGTTCCGCTTCAATCGGCGCAGATCACGCAGTCGGGGCAAGCTCTTCTACCGCCTTGTGCAGCAGGCCATGGCGGTGGAGCCGACGCCGTACCGCTCGATCGTCGCCGATTGGGACGCTAAGACGCTGTGAGCCCAACTACAAGATGTTGGGGTCACCTGAGTCAAGTGGATACCCGGCTTCGGTGTAATGTAACACCCGTGTCGAATGAAACTCCCTCACCATGGCCGTCAGCCGCTCCACCGCCAACTTGAAGATCCTCTCCCCCTTCTCGGGCGTTGCCGCGAACGGATCGCCCGACGTACCGTTGGCGCTTTCGCGGCGGCGCTCGGGCGTATGAGCGTATTTCTTTACCGCCGGGCTGTACGGCCAACGTGTCTTCCCCGCTTCGCGCCGGTCCATCAGCACCAAGTGCGGCCGCAGATACATCTGGAACGCCGTCTCCCACTCCCCTCCGTGTCCCGGCCCGCGGCCGTCTGTCGTTGACCAGTCGCGCATCTCCTGCGCCACCAGGTTCCAGTAGGGAAAGCTGAGCGTCATGATGTCCTCCTGCGCCAGCTTGTTGGCAATGGCCGTGACCGGAGCGACGTTTCCGCCGTGTTCGTTCATCAAAACGATGCGGTCGAAGCCGTTCGCCTTGATGCTGCGGCAGACGTCGCACACGACGTCAATGAACGTTTCGAGCCGCACGGTGATCGTGCCGCAGCCGCCCATGTTGTAGTGCGTGAAGCCGGTCCACACCGGCGGACCGACGATGACGGGGAAGTCGTCGATGTGCTCGGCGGTCTCGACGGCGATGTGATATGGAATGCTGATGTCCATGTCGACCGGACAGTGCGGGCCGTGCTGTTCGAGCGAGCCGATCGGCAGGATCACGACCGGATCGTTCTTGAGCGCATCGGGGAATTCGCTGCGGGCCATCTCGTTCCACAGCACTTTTCGCTTCAGCGGCCGCGAAGAGGGCCACTCCCCTGCCCTCACGGTGTCGGCCTCGACGCCTCCGGGCGCTTGCGCGGCCTGTGTGTTTTGAGCGGCCACCCCCTGCCGCCGCCGCGGCGGTAGACGTCTTCATGAAATCTCGTCGGGATGAGTTCTGGTCAGGCATCTTGCCTCCTTTACGCTGACCATTCTGAGGGTCGCGCATGCCGGGGGTCAATGCGCCGCCGCGGGCGTTTCAGCCTGGTGTTGTAGCCCAATCAAAATGTCCCCTTTTGCGCCCAATAGAAATGTCCCCTCTGGATCAGGTTGGTGGTCGGCCCCTTCGCCTAGCAGGCTGATGATGGCGACGCCGAGGGACCCATCAAGGGTCCGCGAAGCCAAGCCCTATGGGCCCGCCCTTGACTGCTCCCTCGCCGTCGCGAAAACAGCACTCTGCTCAACAAGGCGAAGGGGCTCAAGAGCTTACGGCAAAAGGGGACATCTTGGAATGGACCCGAAAAGAGAGACCAGGAAAGAAGGGACAATGAACCAGGGAACGGGAAGGAGGTTCAATTGTCTCGAAGACGATTCACGAAGGAGTTCAAGCTGGCGGCCGTCCGGCGGCTCGAAGCCGGCGAGTCGGGCTCGGCTCTAGCACGCGAGCTCGAGGTGAAGCGCGAAAAGCTCTACGACTGGCTGGCACAAGTCGAGCGCTACGGCGTCGAGGGAGCTTTTCCCGGCGCTGGACGGCGTCCGGGCGGCAGCGCCCGCGTCGAGCCCGGCCGCGAAGCCCAGGCCCGTCTCGCGGAGCTGGAACGCAAAGTCGGCCGCCAGGCCATGGAGATTGATTTTTTGTCCGCAGCCTTGCGGCGTGTCGAGGATCTGCGCCGGCCGAGCATCGTCAGTGGAACCGGCGCGTCGCTAACGAAGTACGAGCCGCAAGGCGGCAAGGCAACATGAGCGCACGCGATTTGTGCCGCTTGAGCGGGCTGGCGCGAGCCAGCCTCTACCGCCAGGGCAAACCCGACCGCGAGCCGGTCGGGGAACTGCGGCAGGCCATTGTCCAGGCCGCCTTGGACCATCCGGCCTACGGCACCCGGCGGACGACCCAACAGGTGCGCCGTCAAAAGCTACTGGTCAATCGCAAGCGCGTGCAGCGGGTGATGCGCGAAGAGAATCTCTTGCGGCGACGTCGCCGCACCGTTCCGCAAACGACCGATTCGAAGCACTCGTTGCGGTGTTACGAGAACCTGACGCGCGAGGTCCAACCCACGGGCCCCAACAAGCTGTGGGGCTCGGATCTCAGCTACGTGCGATTGGGAAACCACTTCGTCTATGTGGCGGTGGTGTTGGACGTGTATTCGCGGCGCGTGGTGGGTTGGGCCGTGGGTCCGAACCTGAAAACCGAATTGCCGCTGGCGGCGCTGCACCAAGCGTTGAGCAGCCGGCGTCCGGCGCCGGGTTGGATTCATCATTCCGATCAAGGTTCGCAGTACGCTGCGGAAGCTTATGTGGCCACACTGCGGCAAGCGGGCGCGAGGATATCGATGAGCCGCAAAGGCTGCCCGCAGGACAACGCGTACGTGGAAAGCTTTTTCAAGACTTTGAAAAGCGAGGAAGTCAACTGCAACGAGTATGAAAGTTTGGCCCAGGCGCAGGCCGCGATCGGGGCTTATATTGAGCAGGAATACAATCGCACACGATTGCATTCGTCGCTGGGCTACCGGCCGCCGCAAGAGTATGAGCGGCTGTGGGAAGAGGCGGCTGACGCCGCCTGAGTTTTCGTAAGGCATGAGCAGATCTATCGATCCGATGGCGCAGCACAAGGCGGGATGCGGCCTGAGTAGGCGCACACCCCGCCCTCATCGTTTCGATGAGTCTGCGGCCGGGTATTCCTTGGCGGGTTGCTCTCCAGCAGAGCCCGCCTCCGCTTCCCCGGCTAACTTGATCATGCCCCCATTGGGCTGGATTCGCTATGCTTTTTCAGTCAACTGCAACCCGTCCCTAATTTCTTGGCCTCGCCGTAGGGGTCCAGTCCATCTCTACTGGGCTACAGAGGGGGACATTTCTATTGAGCTACGACACGGACGTTTCAGCCTGGGTGCTATGGTTAGCTGAAACTGAGACACTACGATTCCTCGTGCCGATCCTGGAGATCTACAATAGGCTTACCAATGTCAGGGTCCGTAATCGATCGATCGCCTGACGTTATGGGGGGCACGCCGGTGTTCGCCGGCACCCGTGTTCCGGTCGAGACTCTCATCGACTACCTCGAAACCGGCGAAACGATCGATGGCTTTCTCGACGACTTCCCTACGGTGGCCGTGACCAGTTGCTGGAAGTGCTCGAGGTGGCGAAGAGGGCGTTAGCAGCTGAGAGGTCGGAGTGAGTATTCTTATCGACGAGTGCCTGTCGGAATAGGGTCCGGTTGTCCATGTCCATTCGTTCTCGGCGAGACTTGATTCGATCGCTCGGCCCCTCGAGTGGCGCCGCACCCGCACCGGTCCCCGCCAGCGCCGCGAAGATACGCATCACGCGCTACGAGGTCATCCCCACCGTCGTTCCGATGGACGCCCGCATTCGCGACGCTTGGCAGCGAAGCTGGTTCCTGCAAAACCGCCACCAGACGCACCACGAGCCGGTCGTCGTCAAGCTCTACACCGACGAGGGGCTGGTCGGTATCGCAGACTCGATGCTCAGCCCGGCGCAGACCGAAGACGTGCTTCGAGGAATGGTCGGCCACTCGCCTTGGGAATACCTGCTGGACGACAACATTCGCGGCATCCTCGTCGCGATCTACGACTTGGTCGGCCAAGCGGCCGGGCTGCCCGTCTCGCGCTTGTTCTCTTCGTCGCTCAGGACACGCCCCAAAGGGAGCATCGTGCAGACGTGGTGGAGCCAATGCTTCCATCCCGACCTGATGGCGTCGGAAGCGAAGCTCGCCGAGAGTCGCGGATACAGGGTCCACAAGGTCAAGGCGCGCCCGTGGGAAGACCCTGTTGAGCAGGCCGAGGCGATTTGCGCGGCCGTCTCGCCCGACTTCCGTGTTTGGGTGGACGCCAACGCTTGGTGGGGCTCGGTCGGCCGGACGCTCGACCTAACGAAGCGGCTGGAGAAACTGCACAACTACTTCGCCATCGAGTCGCCCATCCGCCGCGAACGCCTCGACGGTTATCGGCAATTGAGGGGCAAGGTGGCGCTGCAAGTCACCGAGCACATGCCCGCCGACCCGATGCCCTTCGTTCGCGAACGCCTGGTGGACGCGTTTGTCGTCGGCTTCTCGATGGGCCGGACGCTCGTGCAGCGTGCCTTGATGGCCGAAGTCACGCGCATCCCGCTGTGGGTCGAGCACAGCACGCGCTGCGGCATCAACCAAGTCTTTCAAGCACACCAGGCCGCGGCCTTCCCCGGCATCGAGTACTGCATCAGCGTCACGCACATGCTGGAAGATGACCTGGTTGCCGAGCCTTTCACGATGAAGAACGGTTTCTATAAGGTCCCGACCAAGCCGGGGCTGGGCGTGACTCTCGATGAAGCGGCGGTGGATAAGTATCGGGTGGGGTAGTGCACCGATCGAGTAAAGGCGGCATCGACTCCTATGTCCACAAGCAGTTCAATGGATACCCAACTGCAGGTTGAGAAGATGCCGTTACGGCTCTTGCTGATGAGTTTGCTGTTGGGGACCGCGGTTTCGCACGCCCAGCAACCCCGCAACTTCCTGCAGAACATCCTCGGGACGAAGCCGGTTGACGAGCAGCCGATGCTGAGTTCCGTCGCGCCCCGGTTCGGCATCAACGTAGCCAGCCGCGCGGTGAAGGCCGCGGAACACATCGAGGGCGGCGTCGTACCACTCGAAATCGACGGCAATCCGGTCAAGCTTCAACTTCAGTACGAGCGGCAACAGGGCATCGACCTCTACCGCATTCGGCACGCACCCGACTCACCTCTACGTGGCGAACAGGTCAGGGTTTCTTGGTCGTTCTCGCAGGGCTACAACGAATCGATGACCGTGGACACGGGCGCGCTCCAAGGCCAACCGCTCTTCTTGCCCAACGGCAAGGTGCCAGACAATCACTTCACCAACTGGGGCACGCTCTTCTACCATCGCCAGGTCAATGTCGCCATCGGGACGCAGCTCGCCGGGGCCGAACCCTCGCGCCATGCGCGCCGCGGCCACTCCCGCTTCAGCCGCACCTCGACGTTGCAATTAACGACGACCACCGGCCACCCGGAGATGGAGATCCTCTTCTTCGCCTACCGGCCCAGTGACGAGCGTTTTTGGTGGGCCGAGTGGTATCAACTTCGCCGGCAAAGCGACCCCAACATCCCCGAGAACTTCTTCCCGGTCGTCAGTGCCGTGGACATGAGCTGGGGGCCGGGTGAGCGGCAGACGGTCGTCATTGCGCCCTCGGCGACCGATGCCGGCCGGCGCATGGAACTGGTGCTGATCGACGACATCGGCCGCGGCGTCGTAAGCCGTGTGCCGTTTGACTACGAACTGCCGGTGACCCGCGTGTCGCTTGAGGTGGGCGATTGGCCCAGCAGCCTTTACCGCGCCATCATTGTGCCGGCCGGCTCGGACGTCGACGCATCGGTTGTCAACCAGGATGAAAAGCTCATCAATGTCATCGTGAGGCCGAGACAACCCAGCGGCTATGTGCTGTTCGTCGCGCCGACTGACATGTGGTGGGCCTATGCCACCAATGGCAGTCACGACTACCACGGCTGGCGAACCGGCTACGACGGCAGTGTCGGCTACTCTCCCACGGTGATGAGCAGCCGCCGACGCAGGCTCAACCACTTCTACTACAGCCTCTACGATCGCTACAACGACATCAAGCACTTCCGTTACGTTGACGCGTTCGGGCGCCGCGAAAGCTTCAGCGTTGACTACGCCACGCAACACGATGTCGCGCTCGGCCGCGTGAAGCTCGACGACTACAAGCTCGTGCTGGTCGGCAACCATTGTGAGTTCACGACCGCGGAAAGCTATCGCCGTTTCACCGAATACATGGGCCGCGGCGGCGCGGTGATGATTCATGGCGGGGACTCGTTCGCCGTGCTGGTCGAATACCTGCCGAGCCTCGAGCAGCCACGTTACCTCTGGCAGCGCGGGCACATGTGGGCTCATCTCAGCGACCAGCCGAGCGAGTTCCGCGTGCCGGTGCTGCTGCCGTCAGACGCTCCGCCCGATGCACCTATCGTCAATCCATCTCGCGGCGATGCCGTCGACTACCTCAATCCTTTCCATAATTCGGTGGACTATTGGATCCCGGGCAGCAAGGCCGTGATCGCCAACACCGCACATCCGGTGATCAAACCGATGGGCCTCAAGCTTGGCGACGAGGTGCCGGGCCGCTGGGGTGGCGAAGTGGATATCCCCTACGAACCTCATGCCTGGGATGTGCTCATCCGGTCGGACCGTACGGCGCCGGCCGGACGCGAGTTCGGCATCGACGCCTTCGACCACACGCCGATTCATCGCGTCGGTCTGGCGATCCACAAGAACCTGCGGCTCGGCATGTTGACCGGCGAGAACTTCCCGAACGTTCTGGGTGACGAGCGTAACGAGCGCTACCGCGAGATCTACCGCCGAACGCTGCTGCACTTTTTGAACAGCGCTGCGGCGCTCACCGCCGAGCGGGTTGCCGTTGGGCCCAGCGTGGTCGGGCCGTCGCAGATCGCCTGGGAGGAACCGGTGCGGATCGAGGCCGTGCGCTACGAGCTACCGGCCTTCATCAGCTTCGATGACCGCGACTGGCATCGCGGGTCAGCGCCCTATGCTCACTACGTCGTCGAGGGTTCGAACGACGCCGAGACGTGGTTCGTTCTGGCCGACCGCCGCCACGGGCCCTGGCGCGGTGTGCAGACCGATGTTTTCAACCCGACCGAAGTTCGCTATATTCGCTGGCGGGGTACGTTCTCGAATGGCCAGCGGTTCGATGTTCGAAACATCGAGGCGTTCGAGCCCCAAGAAGACTGAGGCACAGCAGGATCAGGGGAAGACTCGGATAGGCCAAGTCATTCTGGCCAGAAGGTCTTGGCAATGCTATCTTGCAGAAGAGAGAGAGTATGACGATCCGGCTGAAACCCGAGTTGGAGCGCCTTGTCCGGGACAAGGTGGCGAGCGGCGAGTTCGACAGCGCCGACGAGTTCGTTGCGCACGCTGTGCGAGAGGCGCTCGGAGTGAACGGAGGTAACGAGGAGCAGCCTGCCGACAAGGCAGATGGGCGTCCGATCTGGGAGGCCATCGAGGAAATCTGGCGAGACGTTCCGGCCGAGGAGCTTGCCAAGTTGCCCAAGGACGGCGCGAGCCAACATGACCACTACATCTACGGGCTGCCCAAGAAGGATTCATGAGGACGGTCTTTGCCGACACGTTCTACTGGGTGGCTCTCACGAGTGGTGCGGACGAAGCCCATGGGTCGGCGAAAGACCTCGAAAGTGCGCTGCGTGACGCCCGTGTCGTTACCACCCAGGAAGTCCTCGCCGAGTTCCTGACGTTCTATGCATCGCAAGGCACCTCGCTCCGGACGAGAGCCCGAATGAATTATGCAACCTGAAGACGTCCTGAAACACGTCGACGCGGAGGCCATTGCCCGAGACACCCTCGCCTTCGTAGAGGTCAAGAGCGAAACTTGCACCGAAGGGCCGGGCAGCGAGTTCCTGGCCGAGCTGTTCCGCCGCGAAGGCTTCGAGGTCGAGCGGGACGACGTCGAGCCCGGCCGGCCGAACATCTACACGCGCATTCCCGGCGCCGGCGGCGGGCCCGCGCTGGCGTTCAACGGCCATACCGACACCATCCCGATCGGAAGCAGCGATCCGCCGGGGCGCGACGGCGACTGGATCATCGGGCGCGGGACTGAAGACATGAAGGGCGGACTCGTCGCGATGGTACACGCCGCCTCTGCCCTCAAGAAGGCGGGCGTGCGGCTTAGCGGCGACCTCTGGCTGACCGGCGTCATCGGCCACGAGGCCCCAGAGGGAAAGAAGGAAGGCCCCAAGCGATTGATCGAGCACTTGCGGTCGGGACGCGTTCCGGCTGACGCGGTGATCATCGTCGAGGGCCCGTGCGCCATCTGGGCGGCCAGCCTGGGCTCGGCGATCTTCAACATCGAGGTGCACGACGAACGCGGCCCGATTCACACGATCAAGATTCCCTACGAGACCAATCCCGCGCACTGGGTTGGAAAACTGCTGGTCGAGCTTCAGCAGCGCGAAGAGGAGTTCAAGCAAGGCCCGGCGCATCCGCTGTGCGGACGCCAGTTGTATAACGTCGGCATGGTGCACGGCGGCGACTACATGAACCGCCTGCCGGCCGAGTTCCGTGTCACGGGCACGCGGCGCTGGACGCCGGGCGTCACGCTCACCGACATCCGCGCCGAGTTCCAAGAGATCTGCGACCGTTACTCGCAAGAGTCCGGGCTGCGCTGGAGCTACTTCATCGAAGGCGAGCGCGAGCCGTTCGAGACGCCGGCCGATCATCCGATTGTGAAGGCACTGCGGCAGGGAGGCGAGGCGGTCTCGGGCAGCAGGCCGGAGATCATCGGCATGGGGCTCGTCGGCGACGCCAATCTCTACGACAACGACGGTGGCGTCAAGACGGTTTACTACGGCCCGGCACACCAGACGGCACACTCCGACCACGAGCGTGTGTCGATCTCACAACTGGCCCACTGTACCAAAGTGTACGCCCTGGCCGCGATGGATTACTGCGGAGTGGTGGAGTAGGTACATGGTTGACGAAAGCCTGCCGCTCACTCAGTCAACGCAGAACCCCAACTCAGGCAACTTGCAGGTCTTGACTCTAGACGTTGCCGATGATCCCCAGTTCATCGAACTGGTAGACCGCCTAACGGTTTCGCTCGCCCGACGAGTACCGGAGGGAGGCTTCTGGGTGGTTCGAATTCGGGGCTGGTTCGGGTTCAAGTGGCTAGGCTTCTCCGGAAATATTCTTGGCGCGTTGGCGCTCTGGAGCAACGACACAACACTCCCGCCATTCGTCCCAAATCGCATCCTCGATGAGAAGTTCTTCATCCAGAGTGGCAATGGGGATTTCGTAGAAGGTCAGCCAGCCAAGAGCCTCCACCCTACCCAGAAGTGTTGCAGTTCTGAGAACTTCCGCAATCGTATGCGCCATCTAGTAGGATCGTCCCTGTTCATCTGGTACAGCTCGAACTCTGAAACCGCTGGGCGAGGAAGTGTGATGGTGCACATCCGTGATGGCGTTAGGGTTTCGCAGTGGTTCATTTCGCTGATGATAGTCAACGACGGCTGGAGAATTAGCCGTACAAAGAATGTTTCTCCTCGTGCGATTGGAACCATGATGGACGTTGAGGGGCAGTTCCACGGGTCGCTGTCCTGAGTCCCCCCCCCCCCCCCCCCCCCCCGGGGGTCCGCAGGCTCAAGAAGCTTCCATTCGATTAACAGGTTCGGTGCCGATGCTACAATACCGCTGGCAGTGGAGTACCGGCACCGGCAAGCCCGGCAAAACAGGGGGTAACCATGAAAACACTCTTCAGTAGTTGGGACCGCAGGAAGTTCTTGCTATCGGCCGGCATCGCTTCGGCGGTGGGCTCGCTTCGATCCAGTCATCTCTACGCGTCGTACCTATCGAGCCGTCACGGGGAAAGCTATCGTGCGCTGGGCGTACGGCCGCTCATCAACGCCGCCGGCACCTATACGACGCTGACCGGCTCGGTGATTTCACCCGAGGTGCGGGACGCGATGGCCGAAGCCTCGCGCTACTTTGTTCCATTGCTTGACTTACAGCGTGCCGTCGGCGCGCGTATCTCGAAGATGTTGGGCGTGGAGGCGGCCATGGTGAGCTGTGGCGCCGCCAGCGCGATCACGCTGGCCACGGCAGCCTGTGTCACCGAGGGCGACCCGGACAAGGTCAGCCGCATCCCCGACACGACCGGCATGAAGAACGAAGTCATCATGCCCAAGCAGCACCGCATGGGCTTCGATCACGCGGCGCGTGCCGTGGGCGTGAAGATCATCGAGGTGGACACGCCCGAAGAGCTGGAAGCGGCCATCAATGAAAAGACAGCCATGCTGTTCTTCGTTCACATCTTTGAATCGAAGGGCAAGATTCACCGCAACCACTTCATCGCCGCCGGCAAGCGCCACAACGTACCGGTGTTCAATGACGCGGCCGCGGAGTTGCCGCCGGTGACGAACCTGTCGGCGATCGTCGGCGAGGGATTCGATCTGGTGGGCTTCAGCGGCGGCAAGGGCCTGCGCGGGCCACAGGCTTCCGGCTTGCTGCTCGGCCGCCGGGACCTGATCGAAGCGGCGCACAAGAACAACAACCCACACAGCAACACCATCGGCCGTGGCATGAAAGTCGGCAAAGAAGAAATCATGGGCCTGCTCAAGGCTGTCGAGATCTACTACCGCCGCGACCACGACGCCGATCAGAAAGCCTGGCGCGGCTTCATGGAACGCATTGCCAAGATGGTGAGCGATGTCCCTACGATCGACACCGAAGTTTACATCCCGGGATCCGGCGGACACCCGATCCCCTACCTGCGCGTGAAGTGGGACGAGGCGAAACTCGGCCTCACGTATGCGGAGTGCTCCAAGAAGTTGCAGCAGGGTGAGCCGCGCATCGACGTCAACAGTAAGAAAGAGGGTCTCGAGTTGGCGTCGTACAACCTGTTCGCGGGTGAGGAACGAATCGTCGGCATACGGATGCGGGAGATTCTTCTCGACGCTGCGAAGAAATCGTAGGGGCACGGCATGCCGTGCCCGCGGCCGCAGCGCGATCCGTTCCGTCGGCAGGATGCACCGCATGTCGCAGCAACACATACGCCCCCTAGGGGCAAGAGATAATAGCCCACGGCTCAGCCGTGGGAACGGAAACGGGAGGATTCCATAGCCCCTGCCGGGGGCGTGGAGTTTCCGCCGATGGGGCAACCTCTGCCGGGCGCCGACAACTAAGGACGAACTTGATGAAACTCTTCCAGAACCTCTCTCGTAGGAACTTTTTCCGAAACACGTGGCTGCTTCCGGCTGCCGCTTCGAGTGCCGCCGCGGCCACGCCCCCTCGCAACCTCAAGACCGCCGGCGTCTATCAACGCCTGGGCGTCCGCACTTTCATCAACGCAGTCGGCACGCTGACGACGCGCGGCGGCACGT
Organism: Bryobacterales bacterium; assembly: GCA_965261065.1. Taxonomy (GTDB): domain Bacteria; phylum Acidobacteriota; class Terriglobia; order Bryobacterales; family UBA6623; genus JAKZVK01. The sequence goes on from OZ253444.1 coordinate 5,349,698, forward strand.
TGATGCCCCCCGAAGTCAAGGCGGCGATGGAGGACGCCTCCACGAACTTCGTCATGATCCACGAGCTGCAGGAGAAGGTCGGCGCGCGCCTCGCGGAACTGACCGGCGCCGAGGACGCCTTCGTCACAGCCGGGGCTTCGTGCTCGCTCTGCCTGGCCACGTGTGCCGTGACCGCCGGCGACGACAAGAGGAAGATGCGGCAGCTACCCGACCTCACGGGGATGAAGAGCGAGATCGTGATCCAAACGTCCCACCGCAGTTCCTTTGACCACGCCTTCAGCATGGTGGGCGTCAAGCTGGTCAACGTCGACACCGAGCCCGACATCCCGAAGGCGATCAACGAGAACACGGCGGCCCTTGCATTCGTGCTGAGCCACAACAGCATGGGCCACAAGGTCTCGCTGGAGCGCTACCTCGAGCTCAGCCACCAGCACAACCTGCCGCTGATTCTCGACGCCGCAGCCGAGATTCCACCCGCCGAGAACCTGAGCAAGTTCGTGAAGATGGGTTGTGACATGGTGGCCTACAGCGGCGGCAAGAACCTGCGCGGCCCGCAGTGCAGCGGCATCCTGATGGGCAAGAAGGAGTGGATCCGCAAGGCCTACGCCAACGCGGCTCCCAGCAACTACCTCGCCCGTATCGCCAAGGTTGGCAAGGAAGAGATTGTCGGGCTGCTGGCAGCGGTGGAGCTCTTTCTCAAGCAGGATAACGCCGCCATCCGCCGCGAACACTACGCCAAGCTCAATCGCCTCGCGGAACGGCTCAAGGGCCTGCCGACGGTCCATACCGAGTTCATTCCCAACAACGACTACAGCCACTCGCCGCGACTGTCGGTGCAATGGGATGAGACAGGGCTGGGTCTCTCGCTCGAGCAGATGCTGCACGAGCTTCGTCACGGCGATCCCTCCATCGAGGCCAGCGATATGACGCGGTTCCGGCCGTCATGGAAGGGACTCGGGATCTTCCCCTACCAGATCGAGTCGGGCCAGGAGATTCTCATTGCCGAGCGCATCAACGAGATTGTGAAGGAGGCGGCCGCCAAAGCGTAGCAGTGGAGCCGCTGCCTAGCGCAGCGTTTTGCAAAGATTGTGGTTTGCCTGAGCGAATCGCTTGCTGCTGTAGGAGCCTCGGGCACGGCATGCCGTGCCCTACATAACGAATCGATAGTGATGGCATGAAGAATCTGCTGACAACGACGTGGCGTACGCTCTCAGCGTGCCGGGCCGAGACTCATCTCGGCTCTTGCGTCTCGTCATGGCGACGAACACCTTTTCTACGCCGCGCCTGCTCGCCCATCCTGCTCCTAGCCTTCGCTGTCTCGCTTCCCGCGCAGGCCCAGACCTACGACCTGCTCCTCAAGGGCGGCCACGTCATCGACCCGGCCAACGAGATCGACCGGGTGATCGACATTGCCATTACGGGCAACACCATTGCGAAAGTCGCGCCCGACATCCCGGCCGAACAAGCCAAGAAGACCGTCGACGTTACCGGGCTATACGTGACGCCCGGCCTGATCGACCTGCACGGACACACCTACGGGCCGGGCGTGAGCCTGTTTCCCGACGACACCGCGCTGACCACCGGCACCACTACCTTGCTCGACTGCGGCGGTCCCGGCTGGAAGAACTTCGAAGACTACAAGGCCAAGATCGTCGACCGCGCCAAGACGCGCGTGCTGACGTTCATCAACATCGTCGGCGGCGGCATGCACGACGAGGACAACGTCGAGGACATGGACCCGAAAAAGACGGCCGCCAAGATCTTACAATACCCCGACCTGATCGTCGGTATCAAGAACGCGCATTTCGGCGGGATGGGGTGGGTGTCGGTGCGGCGCGCCGTCGAGGCCGGACGACTCTCGAACACGCCCGTGATTCTCGACAACCACATCCTGACGAAGTATGACCGTGACACGCGCACGAAGCTGCTCGACATCCTCCGTCCCGGTGACATGCACACGCACTTCTACAACGACCGGCAAGTCGAGGTGGTTGACCGCTTTTCCGGCAAGGTGCAGCCGTACATGCGCGAAGCCCGCCGCCGCGGCGTGCTGTTCGACATGGGGCATGGCGCGGGCAGCTTTCTCTGGCCGGTGGCATCCAAAGCCATGGCGGACGGTTTTCCACCGGACACGATCAGCACCGACCTGCACGGCATCAGCATCTTCTCGACCGAGTCGGACATGCCGAATTGCATGTCGAAGCTGATGAACCTCGGCATGGCGTTGCCCGATGCGATCGAGCGGTCCACCGTCAACCCGGCGAAGGCGATCAAACGCTTCCCCGAGTTGGGCACACTCGGCGAAGGCAAGATCGCCGACATTGCGGTGCTTCGTTACGAGAGGGGGGCGTTCGCTCTCAAGGATGCCTGGAAGAAGAAGCTGATCGGCACGAAGCGCGTTCGTTGTGTGTTGACGGTTCGCGACGGCGACATTGTGTTCGACGAAGATGGCTTAGGGTTCCCGCTCTGGCAGCAAGCAGGCAATTACGAGAAGATCCCCTAGCGTGAGCGGTTCGCTCGGCGGATGAGTCGGCGCGTTGGCCTGGTCGAAGGTGGGGCCGTCAAACACGCCGAACAGCGCGCCGGGAAGGTCGTTGAAGGTTACGGAAAAGTAATTCAAAACGAGGCTTAAGGGGACCGAGGCGGCGACCGCTGTCTCGTCGGTGAAGAGCCCGCCTATCGCCACGACGGACCCGGGTGAGATCACATCCTGGAACCCCGCCGCATCCAACGCGGCGCTCACAAACTGCGGGCTGATCTGTTGAATCAAGTGTAGCCGAGGTCCTGTAGGATGCCGATCTCGATATCGCTAAGCGTTCGAGCGCCGGGGCCGGGATCGGTCGCCGACAACAGCATCAGCCCCCTCAGAGCGGGATTCTCGTCGTCGAGGTGCCTGACGCTACTGCCTTCTTGGAAATCCTCCGGTGTGTACAGCCCAACCGGGTTGCCCCCATTTGCCGCCATGGCGTTCGGACCCGCAAAGAAGAGACCGTTTCTCGTGGAGCTGTTGCCGCCGATGGCCCTCCGAGCGAAGCCTTCAGGGTCGTCGTTGATGAAGGTAGTGCCGTTGATGAAACGATTACCCGAATTGTCGGAGAGGAACTGATCAAATGCGCCCCATTCGCCCGCCTCTCCTCCCGGCAGGCCGTTGCCAAAACCGTCAGAGCCCGAGGTTGAGTCGGCCGTGTCCGAAAAGCCGATGGCGTGAAGCAGTTCGTGATAGGCCGTGGAGTAGAAATCAAAGTCGCCACCGTCAGGAGTCTTGTTGATATCCAACTCCCAACCCGTGTTGTCGAAATTCCACGAGACCTGTCCGTCCGGGCCCGATCCATTGAGGTCCGTCGATCCGTTCGACAAGATCTTGTTGCGGATGGTTTGGAGTCGAAACGTGGCGAGAGGAACACGCACCTGCGTTTGAGCTGGATTACTTGCCGCCCTACAGTCCCGAGTTGAATCCGATCGAGCGAGTCTGGAAGCTGACCCGGCGGCGTTGCTTGCACAACCGCTACTTTGCCACCCTGGAGGAAGTGATCGCAGCCGTCGAAGCCGAGTTCGCCACGTGGGGCCCGCCGAACGACACCTGTTGAAGCCCAATGATAATGTCCCCTTGAGCGCCCAATAGAAATGTCCCCTACTCTGAGACTCCAAAGGAGGAGCCGAGAGTGGGAAGGACATGGATGAGTGCCAAGGAGTTGAGGCGCGGCGAAGTGCTGAGCCGAGTGAAACGAGGGGAACTGAAGTTGACCGAAGCCGCCGAGCTGCTGGAGGTCAGCTACCGCCATGCGAAGCGTCTGAAGAAGCGTTACCGTGCGGGCGGGGCCAAGGCTTTGGTGCACGGTAACGTCGGCCGTGCTTCGAACCGAGCCGATCAGAAGCGACGCCAGCAGGTTCTCGAGTTGGTGCGCGAGAACTATGCGGGCGAGGGGCACGAGCGCTTCGGGCCTACGCTGGCGTCGGAACATCTGGCAGCCGACCACGGCCTGGAAGTGCCGCGCGAAACACTGCGGCGCTGGATGCTCGCCGCGGGTCTGTGGAGCCGCCGTCGCAAGCGCCAACCGCATCGCACCCGGCGCCAACGCAAAGCGCACTTCGGCGAGCTGATTCAACTCGACGGTTCGCACCACCACTGGCTGGAAGAACGCGGCCCGAAAGCCTGTCTGATGAACTTCGTCGATGACGCGACCGGTGTGGCGCTGTGCCGTTTCTCGGACCAGGAAACGACCTGGGCCGCGGCCGATCTGCTCGCAGCCTGGGTGCGTCAACACGGCGTTCCCAAGGCGTTGTACTGCGACTGGAAAAACGTCTACCAGCGCCAGCCGACGTCGCGGGAAGCGCTGGCAGGCATCAAGCCCGAGACGCAGTTCGGGCGCATGTGTGCCAAGCTCGGCATTACGATCATGGCGGCTTCCTCGCCGCAAGCCAAGGGCCGAGTGGAGCGCCATCACGGCACGCACCAAGACCGCCTGATCAAGAAGATGCGGCTGCGCGGGATCGTCGAGTACGAGGCGGCGAACCGTTATCTCGACGAGGAGTACCTGGCCGAGCACAACGAGCGCTTCGCCTGTGAGCCGGCGGCGGCAGCGGACTTTCACCAGGCGCTCCCCCGCGGCACCGAGCTGCGAGGGGTGTTCTGTTGCGAGTACGAACGCGTGGTGAGCAACGACCGGGTGGTGCGTTTCGAGAATCGTTGTTTGCAGTTGAAGCCGAAACGCAACCAGGGCGTGGGGGCGGGGGCACGGGTGACGGTCCAACAGTGGCGCGATGAGAGCTTGCAGGTGAGGTTTGACGGGCACGAGATCGAGCACGACGTGATCGCCACGCCGACGCCACAGCTGCGGACGAAGCCAGCACCACAGCAGCGTCCGGGGGGCGGGCGCAAGCCGGCGGCGGACCACCCCTGGCGGCGAGCTGTGTTACGGAAAAAACGGGCTGCGAATACATAAGAGGGCTGTGGAAATGCCGGGTCGGATGGAAAGCGTGGAAAATCTCTCGAGGCAGCAGTACCGGGTTCGAGGAGCGGTGGATGGTTTTCCACCCTTCCCACCGCCCCTTGGAAATCGCTACGCGATTCCCACAGTTCCACAGCCCCGACGACGACGATATCTCTCCTACGAACAAGAAACACAAGGGGACACTTCTATTGGGCGTTGACAGCCCGCCGAACGACACCTTGCGCCAACTATGCGCAATTAGTTAAGACGCTGTGTTTAGCGTGCGTGATCCGGGCCAACCGCCCCGAGTTCAGTCGGTCGCTGCAGGGTCGGACCCGGTACTCACTCGATCGCCGCCCTCCGCAGGTTGTCGCGGTTTTCAGCTCCAATTCTCCGGCGATTTCCCACGTCCCGACCGCGGCCTCGCTCCTGCCTATAGGACGCCCGTGGTACCACCTTTCAGAATAAGGAGAAGCACCAAGCTGCGCTCGCCTTTGCTGGGCTGCCAACCTTGGAGGTGCCGCTCTTGGCAGCTCGATGGCTGGATGGCTGCGAAGAGCCTTGCGGGAAACAGGTCGTCCCCCCCCCCCCCACGATGCGCCCGCCACCCGAACGAGCCCACGCTCGGCCGCTTGGTGATTCGGAACACATTCGGTTAACGGCTCGGATCACGAGTCGAGGCTGGAGTCGTCGAAAGCCCGCGGCAACAGTTCGGACAACCGGACGATCTCTTCCCGCCCACTCAGGTTGGACAACACAATCTCGATGTCGCCGCAGTGCTCCCACAAGACTTGGCGGCAGGCGCCACATGGGGTGGTGAGTGCTTCGCCTTTAGTTACCACAGCGGCGCGGACGAACTCGCGTACTCCCTCCGACAACGCCTTGAAGACGGCCACACGCTCGGCGCACATCGTCAGGCCGTAGGAAGCGCTCTCGACGTTGCAGCCGGTGAAGATCCCTCCGTTGCGGGCCTCGAGGGCGGCCCCGACGGCGAATCCTGAGTAGGGAGCCACGGCCTGGTCCCTCCCCTGGCGAGCGGCCTCGATGAGTTTGTTCTCTTGCTGTGCCATAGAGTTACGGGAGAGCTGCTGAGGTGGGCCGAGGCCCCCCCGCACTCTTTTCTATAGGAGGCGTTCGAGTGGCGTGAAGGTTCGTGCCGGACCGCTCCCTGACGGTCACGGCTCGGTATCTTGATCAGAACGCCAGCGGTAGCTTGTCCGTCGCGCGGCTGCCTTGGCCTTCTTCCATGGGCTCGCCGTCACGCGGAGGCGGCTTCACCAGAAAACCGAAGTCGCACCCCTCGTCCGCCTGCAACGCATTCTCGATGTACAGTTTGCCATAGCCGCGGTCGTAATGCGGACGCCGCGCCTTCCATAACCGTAGGCGGCAGTTCATCTCGTGCTCGTCAATCAACAGATCGAGCCGGCGGTTCTCGACATCGAGCCGGATCTGGTCGCCGTTTTCGACGACAGCGAGGGGTCCGCCGATGGCCGCTTCCGGGGACACGTGCAAGACGACCGTCCCGTAACTGGTGCCGCTCATGCGGGCGTCGCTGATGCGCACCATATCCTCGACGCCCTTCTTGAGCAGCTTGGCCGGCAGGGCGAGGTTCCCGTACTCGGGCATCCCCGGACCGCCCACCGGGCCGCCGTGCTTGAGCACCATCACGCAGGTTTCGTCGATGTCGAGGTCGGGCGAATCGTAGCGCGCCATCAGGTCTTCGTGGTCTTCAAAAACGACGGCGCGCCCGGTGTGTTGCATCAATTTCGAGTCGGCGGCGCTGGTCTTGATCACCGCGCCGTTGGGAGCGAGGTTGCCGTAGAGAATGATCGTGCCGCCGCTGGCCTGGATGGGGTTGTCGAGGGGCCGGATGACGTCGTGGTTGTGGCAGCGGGCGCCGGCGATGTTCTCACCCAGCGTCTTGCCGTTGGCCGTGATCGCGCCGCCGTCGAGCAGCGACTCGATTTCCTTCATCACGGCGGGCACACCGCCGGCGTAGTACAGGTCCTCCATCAAGTACTTGCCCGACGGCCGAATGTTGGCGATCACGGGCGTGGTGCGCGAGATATCGTCGTAGAGCGACAGTGGCAGGTCGATCCCCAGCCGGCCGGCCAGTGCCTTCAGGTGGATGATCGCGTTCGTTAAGCCGCCGATCGCCATGTTCACGCGGATGGCGTTCTCGATCGCGCGGCGGGTGATGATTTTCGACGGCGTCAGGTCTTCGAGCACCATGTCGACCGCGGGGATGCTGGCGCAGCCCGGCAGCGTCATGCCCATGGCCTCGGCGAGGCTGGTCATCGTCGACGCTGTTCCCATCACCATGCAATGGCCGGCGCTTCGCGACATACAACTTTCGAGCTCGCACCAGTCTTCTTCGGTGATGCGGCCCGCGCGCACCTCGTCCCAGTAGAACCATACGTCCGTGCCGGAGCCGAGTTCCTTGTCGCCCCACCTCCCTTTGAGCATCGGGCCGCCAGTGACCATGATGGCCGGCAGATCGGCGCTGGCGGCGCCCATGAGTTGCGCGGGGGTGGTCTTATCGCAGCCGCACAGCAGCACGACGCCGTCGAGCGGATTGGCGCGGATCGACTCCTCGACGTCCATCGCCATCAGGTTGCGGAACATCATCGTCGAAGGCCGCATGAACGGCTCGCCGAGAGAGATGGTGGGGAACTCGAGCGGGAATCCGCCCGCCGCCCAGACGCCGCGCTTGACGGCCTCGGCTACCTGGCGCAAGTGCGCGTTGCAGTTGGTCAGCTCACTCCAGGAGTTACAAATGCCGATGACGGGCTTGTTCTGAAAAACAGCGTCGGAGAAACCCTCGGTCTTCATCCACGAGCGGTGGATGAAGCCGAGTTTGTCTTTGCGGCCGAACCAGTCTTGTGAGCGAAGTTTTCCGTTGGTGGACATAGAGAGGACATTATAGGTTTGTTGTGTAAACGGCGTGACCGGCATGGTGCCCATATGGAAGGGTTTAGAAACCCATAGGTATGGGTTATAATAGGTACATGAAGACGACGATCGACATCACCGACGGGCTCGCCGAGGAGGCCAAGAGTCTGGCGGCGGCCCGTGGTATCACGTTTCGCGACGTGGTGGAGGCCGGACTCCGAAGGGTTCTCGAAGACTCCGCCACAAAGAAACCATTCAAACTGCGAAAAGCCGGCTTCGGCAAAGGTGGGCTTGTGCCCGGAGTGACATGGGACGAGATCCGCGAGAAGGCCTACGAGGGGCGCGGCGAATGATCGCTGTGGATACGAACATACTCGTCTATGCGCACCGCAGGGACTCTCCCTGGCATCAAGCCGCGGACCTGCACCTCACGGAGCTGGCCCAGGGAAGGGTTCCCTGGGCGATTCCGTGGCCGTGCGTCCACGAGTTTCTCGCTGTCGTTACGAACCCGAGGGTGTTTCAGACACCCAGCCCGCTCACAAAGGCGCTGGACCAAGTCGAGTGCTGGCTCGAGTCGCCTGTGCTCCACTTGTTGCGAGAGGCTCCCGGGCACTGGCGCAGCCTGAAGGCTGCGCTCGCATCAGGCAAAGTGGTTGGTCCCATGGTGCATGATGCCCGAGTCCACGCTTTGTGCCGAGATCATGGGGTCAAGACTTTATGGTCGGCGGATCGAGACTTCAGCCGATTCAGTGGCTTGCGCGCCGAGAATCCGCTCCTCACAAGTTCCGAATGAAACCACAGATAAACACAGTTGAACCTGGCAGACATGTGACGGGCCTCTGCTATCGTATTCCCCATGTCTGATTCGAAGAAACTTAGAAGCGCGGAGTGGTTTGAGGGGTCGGAGTACGAGGGCTTGGCGCGGCGGGCGGCGCTGCGGTCGGAAGGACTAGCGCCGGCGGGCTTCTCCGGCAAGCCCGTCATCGGCATCTGTAACTCCTGGAGCGAGCTGACCCACTGCAACATCCACCTGCGGCGGGTCGCCGAAGCCGTCAAGCGCGGCGTCTGGGCCGCCGGCGGCGTGCCACTCGAGTTTCCCACGATCTCGCTGGGCGAGCTGTTCATGAAGCCGACCACCATGCTCTTCCGCAACCTGATGTCGATGGACGTCGAGGAATCGATCCGCGCCAACCCGATCGACGCCGTGGTGCTACTAAGCGGTTGCGACAAGACCACGCCCGCGCAACTGATGGGCGCGGCCAGCGCCGACGTGCCGGCCGTCATGGTGACCGGCGGTCCGCAGCTCAGCGGGCACTGGGGGCAGAAGGAGATCGGCTCGGGCACCGACGGCCGCCTCCTGTTCGAGGAGTACCGCGCGGGCCGGCTGACCGACGAGCAACTCAACGAGGTCGAGGGCTGCATCGCGCGCAGCAACGGCCACTGCATGGTGATGGGCACGGCGTCGACCATGGCGTCGATGGCCGAAGCGCTCGGCATGACGCTGCCCGGCAACGCCGCCATCCCCGCCGTCGACTCGCGCCGCTACCAGCTTGCCGAGGCCGCCGGATACCGCGCCGTTGAGATCGCCCACGACGATCTGCGCCCGTCGAAGATTCTCACCAAGGCCGCGTTCGAGAACGCCATCCGCACCGACATGGCGATCGGCGGCTCGACCAACGCCGTCGTTCATCTGTTGGCCATCGCCGGCCGCGCGGGCGTCGATCTGCGCCTCGCCGACTTCGACCGCCTGTCGCGCGGGACGCCGTTCCTGGCGAACATCAAGCCCTCGGGCCAGTACCTGATGGAGGATTTCTATTACGCCGGCGGACTGCCCGTGGTCATGAAGGAGATTCTGCCGCTGCTCGACGGCGCGACCCTGACCGTCAACGGCAAATCGCTTGCCGAGAACCTGGCCGGCGTCGAGTGCATCAATCGCGATGTGATCCGCACGATGGAGGAGCCCCTCGGGTCCGAGGGCGGTACCGCCATCCTCTACGGCAACCTGGCCCCCGACGGCGCGGTCATCAAGCAAACCGCGGCGTCACCACACCTGCTCAGCCACCGCGGCAAGGCCGTCGTCTTCGAGCGTTACGAAGAACTGCGCGCCCACATCGACGATGATGATCTCCAGATCGACGAAAACTCCGTACTGGTGTTGAAGAACGCCGGACCCACCGGTGGACCGGGCTTTCCCGAGTGGGGCCACTTGCCGATACCGGTCAAGCTGCTCAAGCGTGGTGTCAAAGACATCGTTCGCATCAGCGACGCGCGCATGAGCGGTACCAGCTTCGGTACCGACGTGCTGCACGTGTCGCCGGAAGCCGCCATCGGCGGTCCTTTGGCCGCGGTGCAAACCGGCGATGAGATCGAGCTCGACGTGCCCGGCCGCAAGATCGAACTGCGCGTCGACGCGAGTGAAATCCAGCGGCGCCTCGATGCGATCCCACAACGGCCGCCGCACTACCGCCGCGGCTACGGCAAGTTGTTCCTCAACGAAGTGACGCAGGCGCACGAGGGGTGTGACTTCCGTTTCCTGACGTCAGAGGAGGCGACGTAGGTCTGCGCTGGTGGTGGCCCCGGAGGGGCCGTTGAGAACCTGAGCCGGAACGAAAGTGACGGGTTCGCGGCTTCAGTGCCGTAGGGTGGTGGATTTACCCCTCACTCGCTGCCGCCGCCGCGCGCCACTGGAGTGCTCGCTCGGCACCAGTCCCACAAACGCCATCAACTGCCGCGGACTCTGAAAGCGGCTCACATCGCCCCGTTCGGCCAGCAGCGTCAGCGCCGCCACCGGGTCGACGCCGCGCAGCGCCTGCAGCGCCACCAAGGCTTCCTGCAAGCTCCACGACTCGGCCGCCTTCAGCGCTTGGGTCTCGATCGCCGCCGTGAGCCGCATGGCCTCCCGCACCGCTTCGATGTACTCCTCCAGCACGATCTGCTGGCGTCGCTTGGAGAATCGTTGTTGCTCCAGCCAACGGAAGAAGGACTGCGTCCAGTACTGGCGGCCTGGGTAGCGCAACCCGTGCCGCAGCAAGAATCCCGTCAGTCGTTGTTTCATCTGGCGCTCGACGATCTTCATGTCCTCGCGAGCGCGGCTCAGATCCCGCATCGCCTCTTGGCTTTCGTCGGGCACCCACACGGCGGTGAGTGGTCCGGCTCGCCCTTGGCCCACGATTCCCAGCGCGTCGCGGCAGTCGGTTTTCACCCGCGCGCCGGCTTTGCGTGGAATCAGCGACGGGGCGACGACCTCGCAGCTGTGCTCCAACGTCCGCACCTGGCGGTAGAGGCCGTCGCCGCACGGACCCGCCTCATACCACACTTTCCGCTTGTCGTTGGGACGGCCGAGCTGCTTCAGCAGCCGTTGGATGGCGAGTGGGGTATTGTCTATCGTGCCCCAGATGCGGGGTGGGCCGACCGCTTCGGTCAGCGCCACCGTGATGGTGTTCCTATGCACGTCCAATCCGATGTACTTGGTACACTTTTCCATGACCTGTTCCTCCTCGATGCGGCTCTGCGCATCGTTTGGTGTTTGCGTTTAGCGTAATCCGCGCCATACGCGGTCGAACAGGTCACACCATTGTGTATACATTGCCGTTGTATCGCCGCCGAGTTCAGTCACGGCGCACCTCGAAAGTAATCTCCTTCCCTGCCCCATGCCGAGCCTTCACGTATATCAGGTACTGCGTCCAGTAATCGGGGTGCAGCACCCAATCCTCCCGGAGCCCTTCATCGAGCGCTCCCACCTCGACGACGCACGGCTCGGCGCACGTACCCATCCTCGCCGCCAGTACCGCCTCCCGCTCTCGCAACACCTGCGCGTTGTGGGACTTAATCTCGTAGATGAAAAACAACTGGTACAAATACCCGGCGAGTAGAACCGCCAGCCCAAACGCCACCACCCGCCGAGCCCACCCTTCTCGCGCCGCTCGTAGCCCTAGCCACGCCACGATCGCCAGAAACAGAACCTGCGACCCATAGACCGCCCGCGGCGCTGGATACGCCAGCACCCAATAGGTCGCCGTCGACACAAAACACAGCGCCAACATCCAAAGGCTGTTCCACCGAACCCGCTTCCACGCCAAGCACGTCAACACGATCACCAACCCAAACTGCGCCGCCGTGGCAATCTCGTTCGTGTCCGCGGCAAAGAACCGCACGTGGAACAGTTCCCTGAACGCATCCGCCATTTTGTCCGTCATGTGGGCAGGATCGAAGTTCATGATGTGATGGTACGGCCCCAAGCTAAGCGACACGGCCCAACGCACCGCGAGAGTCGCGATGAGTGCCGCCGCCCACACCTTGACGGGATGCAACCACTCCCGTCTCCCCTGCGAATCCCGAAGCACTACAGGCGCGGCAAGCAGCACCAGCGCCGGCAAAATGAACGTCTCCAACGTCAGGAAGCTCAAAGCAAGGAGGACAACGCGAACAGCAAAGCGGTTCACCCACAACCCCAGGCCCAGCAGCGCCGCCCCCACCGCGTACGGCATGCAAGTCGGCCAATAAAGGATCTCGTACGTGCTGGGATAGAGCGCCAGAGCACAGATCGTGCCGACAAACAACGCCGTCCGCGACGGCGTTTCCACATCGGCGCCGGTTTCGAGCAGTCGCTGGTCCAGCCACTTTGCCGTTGCCGCCAGCCCGAGCGTATGACAGAAGAAGAACAGATACATCGGCGCCCAGGTCTGTTCCAACACACGCGAGCCGAAGAGCACCCACATCACAAAGCTCCACACCGGCACGCGATTGAGCCAACGCGCAAACCGTTCCACGAAACTCTCGGCATCGTAGGCCGCGGCCAAGTGGTTGTAGTCATCCGCCATGAACGGGAAGTCCACGGGCAACGTCAGGCAGAAGAATAGAGCCGTGGCGGCAACCGCCGGAAGGAGAACGTTTCGTACTGGATTCATCGCCCTGGTCCGCTGAGACGCTGCCAGCATAGCTCAGCCGGAGTGGACCCAACAGGTATGTTGCACCGACTTTGCCGTCTCCCGAGCCACTGGGAGGTTCCCTCCACACGCTCGGACCCGTGCCTGACCGGTTGCGAAAACGCGCCGTTGCGATCGTGGCGCAACGGGTTCTACACTCGTTGTACGAGCTTTACGAAGTCATGGCATTTTGCCGACGCATCGGCCTCACCGGCAGGCCTGGAGGAATCGTATGAAAGCGTACTTGACCCTTTCGATGAGTTGCCTCTTGCTGGTGTCGGCGTCGAGCGCTTGGGCCGCCGACCCACAGGCCGGTAAAGCGAAAACGGCGGCGTGCGCGGCGTGCCACGGCCAAGACGGCATCGGAGTGGCCCCGATCTACCCCAACCTCGCAGGCCAGAAGGAGGAGTACCTCGGGTCCGCCTTGAAGGCCTATCGAAGTAAGGAGCGCGCCGGGGGGAACGCCGCCATGATGCTTCCCATGGCTAAACTGCTCAGTGACGAGGATATTGCGAATATCGCCGCGTACTATGCCGGCCTGAAACCGAAGTAAGCAGGGTAGCGCGCAGGCTTGACGCCCGCCGGCATCAGAATCCCCAAGACCTTGAGCAAAACGAGGCAGATCAGTGCGTCGATCGGCGCCCTCGTGGCGTTCTTGCTTGTGATCGCCTCCGGCTGCCTGCGCCCCGCGCAGCAGTACTCCGACTTCACGACGCCGACACCGCTTCGCCGGAACGATTACCTCGTCATCGGTATCGTGGGCGGACGCCAGTCGTGGAACAACGACAAGCTGTCAGTCCGTCAGTTGGCCCTGCGCCTGCGCGATCGCGACCTGCCCGGCGTCCGGGTCGAGACTCTCGAGAACGCGCACCGTCCGCTGGCCGTTCAGCTCATCCGCAAGGCGCTCGACCGCGATGGCGGCGGCACGCTGTCCGCCGGCGAGCGAAAATCCGCCCGCATCATCCTGTATGGGCTGAGCTTCGGCGGCGCGGCCGTCGCGAAACTATCGTGGGAACTCGACGCCATGGGGATACCCGTGCTCCTGACTGTGCAGGTCGACAGCGTAGGTGTCGGCGACGCGTCCATCCCTCCCAACGTCCGCCGGGCCGCGAACTTCTATCAGCCCAACGGCTGGTTCATCAAGGGAGAACCCGAGATCCGCGCCGAAGACCCTGCGCGAACGGAGATCATCGGCAACTTCAAGTACGACTACAGCAATAAAGACGTCGACATCTCCCACGTCCATTGGTTCAGGAAACTCTTGCGCGTTGCACACGCCAAGATGAGCTTCGACCCCGACGTCTGGGCCGAGGTGGAGACACTGATCGTCAACGAGATCGAAAAGGCGGACTCACACCAAGCGAACAGCCCGTAGCGAAATCGAGGACGGTGACCGTCGAAAGGTAGGGGCGCGGCATGCCGTGCCCGCCTGCCGGAACATGTGGAGTGTCCTTTAGTCCTGCCGCGCGGAGGCCGCCCGGTTGGGCTCCCAGAGGACTTCCGGGACCCCCAGAATTCGACACGCCCAGCGGCTCCACACGAAAAAGGCGTCGCTGAGGCGATTCAAGTAGCGGACCGCTTCTTCGGGCACCTCTTCGGTGCGCGCCAGGGCCACGGCGATGCGCTCGGCGCGGCGGCAGACGGTACGGCATACGTGTAGCTCCGCGTTCAACCGGCAGCCACCCGGCAGAACGAACGACCGGAGTTTCTCCAACTCGGCATTCGCTTCGTCGATCTCGGCCTCGAGCTGCCGCACGTCGGCTTCGGTCACGCGCGCCTGTTTGGGGTGGACCTCCCGCGGGTCGGTGGCGAGGATGGAACCCAGGTTGAACAGCTCGTGTTGCACCCGCCCGAGGATGTCGCCGAGCCGAGCCAGTGGCGGCGCCGTCGCGGCCAGCTCTTGCACCGAGACGCACGCCAGTCCGACGAACGCATTCAATTCGTCCACCGTGCCATAGGCCTCGATGCGAGGGTCGTCCTTGGGAATGCGCCGGCCGTTCGCGAGGCTCGTCTCGCCCGCATCGCCGGACTTGGTGTAGATACGGTTCAGCGCGAGCTTCGGATCATCATAAGTGCGTTCGGCCATTCCTTTCATGATAGAGGGTTGCATCACAGGCCCAGCGTAGGAGTTGAAACCACAGATGACTCTGGGTGAGGGTCTGCTTCTAGGTGATGATGCGCCTGAGCCGTGCCTCGGACCCTCGGTAACGAGGCTTCATCTGTGTTAATCTTTGTTCATCCGTGGTCTCAGTCCGCCCCGATTTGACCTGACCCGCTCCCCGTGTTGAACTAACTATTCTTACGATCGAACGGCGGTGCGTCGTTGATGCGACAGCCCGCTCCCCCTTACCCGTGGAAAAACTAGCGGAGCCGGTCCGTCGTCCTGTGCCGGCGGGATGGAAGCGCGCGTGCCTTTCCTATGCGCTGCTGTCGGTCCTACTCGCGTGGTCGTGGCAGTGCCTGACGGTCCACTTCAACTTCGGCGGCAACTGGACGGCGCTCTACCACGCGGGCGTAAGGCGGTCCATTCCCCCATCGCTCGCATCCGAGGACGTCTATCGCTTCCCTCGAACGTTCGGCTACGACGCGCAGTTCTACCACTACATCGCTCACAGCCCGTTGTCGCCCGAGAGTTTTGCGCCTTATATGGACGGGCCGAGTCTGCGGTGGCGGCGCATTTTGATTCCAGCCTCGGCCTACGGCTTGGCCTTCGGGCACGCGACGTGGGTCGACCCAGCGTTCCTCGTCGTAACCTTGAGCTTCCTGTTTCTCGGCAGCTACTGGCTCAGTGCGTACGCCGTTCGCGCGGGCCGGCATCCGGCTTGGGGTCTCGGCTACCTACTGGTCCCCGCCACGATGATCGCCGTCGAAAGGCTGACGATCGACATGGCTTTGGTGACCCTATGCGTGGGGTATGCGCTATACGCCGACGCTCGCTCGCCGTGGAAGATCCTGCCCTTCCTCATGGCGGCGCCGCTCGTCCGCTAGACCGGGCTATTGCTGTGCGCGAGCCACGTGCTCTTCTCGGCAGGGAAGAGACGGTGGGGAAGTGTCGTGCTCGGGCTCGCCAGCTCAGTTCCGTTCTTCGTGTGGGCGGCCTACGTCGATGCCCACGTCCTGGCTGACGGAACACGATGGACCCACCTGATTCCACTCTTCGGCCTGTACCGTCGCACCTTGCGGCCGGTCGTGCGCTGGATGGGAGGGACGCCGCACGTGATCGCCGCGGTCCTCGACTACCTGGCCGTGCTGGGCGTGTGGGTGGCGATCGTATTGGTGCTGTATTTGTTTTGGAAACGACGCTATTGGCAACGGCAATCAGCGCCGGTCGTTGTGGCGCTGGCTACGTTCACGCTAGCGATCGCGTTCGTCTCGAACCCGAAGGTCTGGGCCGAGGCGTATGCCTTCGGCCGTCTGGTCTAGCCGATCTTGGTTTGGTTGGCGATGCTGGGGTTGTCCGAGCGGCGCTGGTGGTTGGGCCTGCCCCTGCTGATGTTCGTCCCGCGGGTGAGCGCGCAGCTTGCCACCCATTTGCCCGGCATTGTGAAAGGGATGCTGGGGATGTAACCTCGATAACCTCGACAGCGGTTCCGCATCCACATTTCTTGAGGGTCGGAAACATTTGATTTAGCAAGTGTTTTCGCTCGTCCTCCAGGTCCGAGCAGATTCGCATTCCCCCGGCGGACTTGACCCATGTGTTATTCTGATATATATTAATTATACCAGTCATGAAGGCGGCCCCCACTCGCTCTCATCTCTCGGATGCCGAACGTAGGCTCCGCTCCCGCATCGCGCAGCTCGTCCATGGCCGCTGGTTGCTGCACGGCACGCTGGCGCCCCGCCAACGCACCTGCGGCAAGCCCACCTGTCGCTGTGCTCGCGGTCAGCTTCACGCCTCGTTGTATTTGGTGCGGAATCGCCAAGGGCAACTGCAGCAGCTGTTTGTGCCCCGCCACTGGGAGGCCTGCGTCCACCAGGCCGTGGCCGCCTACCAGCAACTCCAACGGCTCCTCGACGAGGTCTCCGAGCGTGAATGGAAGCGGCTCCGAAGCCGCCGGGAGGAATGACGTTCTTCGACGCCTGCTGCACTACGCCGAGAAGGTCTACGGTCTGCGGGACTCGCTGCTGGCCGCCGTCGGCGACACCAGGCCGCGGCCGCGCATCCCGACGCGGGTGGTGCTGCAGTCGGTGCTGGTGCTGTTCTGGACACGGCTGGGCAGCCTCAACGCGTTAGAGACGCTAGCGCCCGCACCGTTTTGGAAACAGTGGTTGGGCCGCGAGATGCCCAGCGCCGACACCCTCGGGCGCGTCTACAGCCGGCTCGATGCCGCCGCGGTGCGGGCAGCGATTCATCACGTCTACGAACGGCTCAAGCGCAACAAGGCCCTGCCCGGGATCGGCGGGCTGGGCGTGGCCGTGCTCGACGGCCATGAGTCTCACGCCAGCTACCGCCGTTGCTGTCGAGGATGCTTGAAGCGCACCGTGCAGCGCCGCGATGGCCAGCAGATGCAATACTACCATCGCCAAGTCACACTGCTGTTGCTCTCCGATGCGCCCCCCGGCTCCGAACCGCTGCGACTGTTGCTCGACGCCGAGCCGCAACGGCCCGGCGAGGACGAGATGGCCGCGGCGCACCGTTTGCTGGCGCGAGTTCTCGAGACCTATCCGCGAGCCTTTGACGTCGTGTTGGCCGATGCTCTCTACGCCACCGCCCCGTTTATCAACTTCTTATTGGGGCATGGCAAAGACGCCGTGATCGTGCTCAAGGACGAGCGCCGCAACCTCTATCAAGACGTCCAAGGGCTGTGGCCGACCACGGCGCCCCAACGCGGCGACTATCAAGGTCGCGATTGCCAGTGGTGGGATCACGAGGGCCTGGTGTCGTGGCCGCAGGTGCAGCAGCCGCTGCGGGTGGTTCGTTCCGTCGAGAGCTGGCAGCAGTATTCGCAACTCGACTCCCAACCGCATCCGCATCACAGCGAGTGGGTGTGGGTGACGACCCTTTCCTCACTGCAGGTTCGGACCGCGCGGGTGGTAAGGTTGGGCCATCAACGCTGGGACATCGAGAATCAGGGTTTCAACGAGTTAGTCAACGGCTGGCACGCCGACCACGTATATAAGCACGACCCCGCGGCGATCGAGAACTTTCTGTTGACGGTGTTTCTGGCTTTTAATCTCTTCCACGTTTTTGTTGCGCGCAATCTCAAGGCATCGCTGCGGCGCAGCAAGCCGCGAGTCTTTTGGGCGCGCGCGATGGCGGCTGATCTGTATCAGGCGGCGGCTTGCCCGTACGGCTCGGGGCCCTCGCCATAGCGAGCGGGTGGTTTTCTTTCTCCCTGCCATCCTGCGCTGCCACCACGCCGCCGAGCGGCAGCCGAGCGTAGCGGTGTCTTCCGCAGCCGACTTCGGGCCCCGCCGAGGCCCTCGTCCGGCTGCGAATCTGCTCGCCCCGCTCGCCCCGCACCTAACTCGCTCGTTCCCCAATCACTTCCCGGCTCTCGCCCGACCGCGTTGCGGAATCGCTGTAACCTCGACGCCCCTATTGATTTTCACTCTTTGTTCCCCTAGAATATAAGGCGGAGGAGGCTGCCATGGCCCTGACACGGAGGCAAAAAGAGGTTCTCGATTTCATCGCGGATTTTCTCGCTCACAACGGCTACAGTCCCAGCTTCGAGGAAATCGCCGAGGGAATCGGGCTGGCGTCGATCGCCACGGTCCACAAGCACTTGACGGCGCTCGACAGCAAGGGCTACCTCAACCGCAACTTCAATCAAAGCCGCTCGCTCGACCTCGCCCCCAAATACCACCGCGAATTGCGCCAGCAGAAGAAAGCCTTGGCCGCGTCACCGGCCGAGACGCCGCTGCTCGGCACCATCGCGGCTGGCCAACCGATCGAGAGCTACCCGAATCCGGAGTCGATATCGTTCGCCGACTTCGCCGGCAGCAAGGACGTGTATGCCCTCGAAGTGCGCGGCGAGTCGATGATCGACGATCACATCATGGAAGGCGACTACGTCCTCGTCGAGAAAACCGACCGTGTCCGCGACGGAGCTATCGTGGTCGCTCTGGTCGACGGTTCCGAGTCGACGCTGAAGCGCTTCTACCGCGAGTCGGACAGTAAGGCCCGCCTGCAGCCGGCCAACGCCGAGATGGAGCCAATCTTTGTGCCACTGGCGGACTTGCAGATTCAAGGGCGGGTTCTGGCCGTGCACCGGCGGTACAACTAACCGAGGGCTGAGCTCCGGTCTGAGTCCTGCGGATCGCAACGGAATCGGCGAATCGAAAAGTAGGGGCACAACATGCTGTGCCCGTGTTCGAATCAGGTTGTCCATCCAAGCCGCCGGACTCGGCAGCATGCCGCGCCCCTACAGTGCCCGCCGGTGGGCGTAGTGCATGTGGCTCCTGTTCGGTTGCATCTCCGCGGGTTAGCTTGCCGTCATGGTTCTCGCCCGGCTAGAATCAAGGATTCGCAGTTTCTGGTTTCGGAGGCTACATGGACATTGACAAGAAGGTGAAGGAGATCATCTGCGAGCAACTGAGCGTTGAGGAATCGGAGGTGACGCCGGAGGCGTCGTTCGTCGAGACACTCAACGCCGACTCGCTGGATATCGTTGAACTAGTTATGGCCTTCGAAGAGACGTTCAACATCGAGATCCCGGATGACGAGGCCGAGAAGATCCGCAGCGTCAAAGACGCCCTCGATTACATCAAGTCCCGCAAGAAGAAGTAGAGAAGAAACTCGCCCCCCCGCCCCGCCAGCGAAAGAGAGTCACATTCTTGCGAAGAGTCGTCGTCACCGCAGTTGGGTTGGTCTCTCCGGTTGGGATTGGTACAGACGCGACCTGGCAGGCGATCCAGAAAGGCAAGAACGGAATCGGTCCCATCACCCACTTCGACGCCAGAGAGTTCGCCTGCCGCATCGCCGGTGAGGTGAAAAACTTCAACCCGCTCGAGTACGTCCACAAGAAGGACGTCAAGAAGATGGGGCGGTTCATCTTCTTCGCGATCGCCGCCACCGACTTCGCCAGCCAAGCCTCGGGCCTCAAAATCACCCCGGAGTTCGCCGAACGGGTCGGCGTGTACATCGGCAGCGGCATCGGCGGGTTCGACGTCATTGAGCGAGAGCACAACAATCTTCTGCAAGGCGGCCCGCGGCGCATCTCGCCGTTCTTCATCCCGGCCAGTATCGTCAACCTCGCCTCGGGACATGTTTCGATTCGGCTCGGGGCCAAGGGACCTAATTCGGCGGCGGCGACGGCTTGCACGACCGGCGCGCACGCGGTGGGCGATTCGTTCAAGATCATCGCCCGCGGCGACGCCGACGTCATGATTTGTGGCGGCGCCGAAGCGTCGATCACTCCGATGGGCATCGGCGGCTTCGCGGCGATGCGCGCCCTCTCGACGCGCAACGACGACCCCGAGCACGCCTGCCGCCCGTGGGACAACGACCGCGACGGCTTCGTCGTCGGCGAGGGCGCGGGCGTTCTCATTCTCGAAGAGTTGGAATTCGCCAAGCGGCGCGGCGCGTCCGTGCTGGCCGAAATCGTCGGCTATGGCATGAGCGGCGACGCCTTCCACATCACCGCCCCCCACGAGGACGGCGACGGCGCGCATCGGGTGATGCGTAACGCGATGGCCGACGCCGGCATCGAGCCCACCGATGTCGACTACATCAATGCGCACGGCACCTCCACGCCCGTCGGCGATCGCATCGAGTCCAACGCCATCAAGAAAACCTTCGGCGACCACGCCTACAAGCTCGCCGTCAGTTCGACCAAGTCCATGACGGGACACTTGCTGGGCGGCGCCGGCGGGCTCGAAGCCGGCCTGAGCGTGCTTGCCATACGCGACCAGATCGCCCCTCCGACCGTCAATTTGGCCAATCCGGATCCGGAGTGTGATCTCGACTACGTCCCCGGTACGCCTCGGCCGATGGAGATTGAGTACGCGCTGTCGAATTCCTTCGGCTTCGGCGGCACCAACGGGGCGCTCATTTTCAAGCGATTCGACGAGTAGCCGCGACCCGGCTGCTCAACTCCGAGACTCGGCGCCATGCGGATCTTTGTTTGCCTGAAACAGGTTCCTTCGCGAGACTCTGTCATCCGGCCCGGTGATTCCTCGCCCTCGATCAACCAGAGCGACCTCAGCTATGAGATGAACGACCCCGACTCCTACGCCTTGGAGGAGGGCCTGCGTCTTAAAGAAGAACATGGCGGGGAGATTATCGCCGTGTCGGCGGGACCGAGCCGGGCGGCGTCCACGATTCGCGAAGCTCTGGCCAAGGGCGCCGATCGCGGCATCCTCGTCGAAGACGATCGCTTCAGCGACGCCGACAGCCTGACGACCGCCCGCGCGCTCGCCGCGGCCCTCGGCAAGGAAGACTGCGATCTCATCCTGACCGGCCTTCAATCCGACGACGCCGGTTTCGGCCAGACCGGCGTCGTACTGGCGGAGTTGCTGGGCCTGCCGCACGCGACGATCATCAAGGAGATTAAGGTCGCCGGCGAGTTGGTCCGCGTGAAGCGCGAACTCGAGGCCGGGTGGTTCCAACAGGTCGAGATGCCGCTGCCCGCATTGTTGACGATCCAATCGGGTGTCAACCAGGTGCGCTACGCAACGCTGATGGGCATCAAGAAAGCGAAATCCAAACCGCTGCAACGATACACGGCCGAAGAGCTTGGCGTCGATCTGACGCCGGCGCTTTCGGTGCAGCGGCTCTACGCGCCGAAGAAGTCCAAGCAAACGCAGATGCTCGAAGGCTCGCCCAAAGAAGCGGCCGCGCAGCTCGTTGAGAAACTGAAGTTCGAGGCCCGAGTGTTATGAGCGTCCTCGTCATCACCGAGCAGCAGGGCGGCCAGTGGCACGCCATGAGTTGGGAGGCCCTCGCTGCCGGGCGGCAAGCCGCCGACGAGTTGAAGACCGACGTCGTCGTCGCCATTGCCGGATCGGGCCTGGACGCCCTCGCCGCCGAGGCGGCTGCCAAACGGGTCGAGCGAGTCGTTACCCTCGACCACGAACTGCTGGCCGAATACACTCCCGACGCCTTCGCCGATGCGGTCCGCCAAGCCGTTGCGCAGGTTGAGCCGGTGTTGGTTGTCTTCCCGCACACCTATCAGGTTCGTGATTTTGGGCCGAAGGTTGCGACGGCACTCGGCCGGCCGTTCGTAAGCGATGCCATCGGGTTGCGCGTGGATGAAGGAAAGCTCGTCTTCGTTCGGCAACTCTTTCAGGGCAAGCTGCACGCGGATGTGACGGTTTCCGGTGGAGGACCTCAGTTCGTTTCGATCCAGTCCGGCGCCTTTCGCGCGGACCACCTGCAGGACGGGAGTGCCGCGGCCCCGATCGAGAAGCTGGACGTCAACCTCGACGCCGCGCGCATTAGGACCAAGCCCGAGCCGGCGTTTCGCGAGTCCAAGGGCGATGTCGATCTGTCGTCGGCGGATGTGATCGTCGCGGTAGGACGCGGCATCAAGGATGCGGAGAACATCAAGCTCGCCGAGGAGTTGGCGGCGGCGCTAGGCGGCGAGATCGGCGCGTCGCGCCCCATCTGCGACAACGGCTGGTTGCCGCTCGATCGTCAGGTGGGCAGCTCGGGACAGACCGTCTCCCCGAAACTCTACGTCGCGCTGGGCATTTCCGGCGCCATTCAGCATGTGGTGGGAATGAAGGGCGCGCAAACGGTCGTCGCCATCAACACGGATTCGACCGCGCCCATTTTCGAGATCGCCGACTACGGCATCGCGGGGGATCTGTTCGAGGTGGTCCCGGCGCTGACGGCGGCGCTTCGCGACTGACACTACCGCTCTGGCCGGCCGTTCCGCCCGTTCCCTTTTCAGTACGTTCGGCTATCATCGCGAGAGCTTCTCCCCGGCCGCATGTTCGAACGCATCGTACTCCTCGCCTTGCTTCTGCTGAGCATCGGCTACTTTACCCATGTTTTTATTCGCCGCCTGCGTCCGATAGCCGCGGCTCGTACGCCGTTGCCGCGCGACCGCATCCCCCAGCGGCTTTGGCGCACCTTTTCGGAAGTGATGCTCCAGAGCCGCGTCATCGTGGACCGGCCGGTCACCGGCTTGCTGCACGCTCTGGTGATGTGGGGGTTCTTCGCCTTCGCCTTGGTCAGCCTGGAGCACTTGGCGGTTGGTTTCCAGGGATTCGACCACGCCCGGCCTGACGCATCCCATCTCGGCACGTCATGGTACGGGAGCTTCGCCGCCCTGTGGGCCGCGGTTGTGCTGGTCGGCATCGTCGGACTCAGCATTCGTCGATTCGTCATGCGCCCGCCGACCTTGGGGGAACTCTCGTGGTCGTCGGCGCTCGTGGCGGCGTTGATCATCGTCTTGATGGCGACCTACCTCTTGGGTTGGCGCACACACCCCGTGGCCGCCGTCGCCTGGAAGATCAACTGGTGGCTGCACACCCTCTCGTTGCTCGGGATGCTGGTGGTCATTCCAAACTCGAAGCACCTGCATCTCGTGCTCGGCCCGGTCGCAGTGTTCTTTCGATCGGAAACAACCAGCGCGATGCGAGCGCTGCGCGAAGACGATGACGATGACTTCGGCCTGCTCACGTTCGCCGACCTCTCGGCCAAAGACATCCTCGACGTCAACGCCTGCGTTGAGTGCGGACGCTGCACCGACGTCTGTCCGGCCAACGTGGTCGGCCTGACTTTGGACCCAAAGGAAGTGATTCTGCAAACCCAGCGGGGCTTGCTGGCCGGCGCGGAAACCCCCGCCGGGACAGCCGCCGAAGTTGAGCAAGGCGAAGCGTGGGTCCGCGAGACGGACCTCTTTCAATGCCTTTCCTGCGGCGCCTGCGAGCAGGCATGTCCCGTCGGCATCGAGCATGTCGGCGCAAAGATTCTCGACATGAGGCGCGGCCTGGTCAGCGAAGGACGGACGCACTCGGCGAAGCTCACACAACTGTTCACCACCATGGAGCGCGCCCCGCACAACCCCTGGGGTGTGCCGCACGAGACCCGCCGCAAGTTCGTCGAGGCGGAGGATTTCCCGATCTTCGACGGCTCACAGGAGTGGTTGTTTTGGCTCGGATGTGGCAACGGGTACGATCCGCACGGGCAAGACGTTGCACGGGCCATGAAGAAGGTGCTCGACGCGGCGGGCGTAAGCTGGGGCGTGCTCGCGCGCGAGACCTGCTGTGGCGAGCCGGCGCGGCGTGCCGGCAACGAGTATCTCTACCTTGAGTTATCCGAACAGTTGACGGAGTCGTTTCGCGAGAAGAAGGTCACCAAGGTTGTGAGCTGCTGTCCGCATTGCACGCGCATGCTCGACGGGGACTACCGCCAACTCGCCTCCTACCAGAAACTGGGCATCGAGGTCGTGCATCACACGGAGTTGCTCGATCAACTTCTGCCTTCGCTGTCGCTGCAACCGGCGGGCGAGAAGCTGACGTTCCACGACCCCTGCTACCTGGCGCGCGGGCGAGGTGTGACCCGCCAGCCCCGGAACATCCTCGAAGCCTGCGGCGCCGACATCAACGAGATGGAGCAGAATCGCGAGCGCACCTTCTGTTGCGGCGCGGGCGGCGCGCAGCTCTTCATCGCCGACGACAAGGCCGCCGATGACAAGGCCACCGCGCCCGGCGGCCGCGTGAACCACAAGCGCTTCGAGCAGGCGGCCGCGACCGGCGCGGCGAGAATCGCGGTGGCCTGCCCCTACTGTCCCATCATGCTCAACGACGCCGCACAGCACGCCGGCCGAGACGATATCGCAGTCGTCGATGTCGCCGAGGTACTGGCTGAACGCATCGTGTAGGCGCGAAATGTAGGGTCACGGCATGTCGTGCCCCACATTCTCGGCCGTACGACCATCGCCTTACGAGAACAGGATGGTCTAATACATCACCATGCCGCCGTCGACGTTCACCGTCTGACCGGTCAGCCCGTCACTCAAATCCGATGCCAGAAACAGGCACACCCGAGCCACGTCCAGCGGCACAATGCGGCGCTGGATGCACTGCTCGGTCAGAATCTTCGCGATGTCGTCAGGGTTGGCGTGGACCTTCTCCCCCTCGGTCTCAATCGCCCCCGGCGTCACCACGTTTACGTAGATGTTGTGCTCGCCCACCTCGCGTGCCAGCGCCCGTGTAAACCCGATCACCGCGCCCTTCGACGCAACGTAGTGCGTCAAGTTGGGGTAGCCAATGAGAAACGTGACCGACGAGATGTTGACGATCTTCCCAGCCTTCTGTTTCGTCATGTGCGGCAGCGCGAGCTTACACGTGTGAAACATCCCCTTGATGTTGACGTCCTGGGTCGCGTCCCACTCGGCCTCGGTCATCTCGGCAAACGCCCGCCGCGGATAGATGCCTGCGTTGTTGACGAGGATGTCGACGCGGCCGAACTCCCGCAGCGCATGGTCGATCGCCGGCTGGATGGTTTCAGGCTTGCGCACGTCCGACCCGTAGGCGAAGGCCGCGTCGCCCCTCGATTGAATAGTCTCGGCCGCTTTGGCCGCCCCCTCCGCGTCGGCGTCGAGCACATAGACCCGTGCGCCTTCCTCCGCGAACAGGTCGGCGATGCCGCGTCCGATGCCCGCGGCCGCGCCGGTGACGAAGGCTGTCTTGTCTTTGAGCAGCGACATGTGAGTTCAGGTTTCCGGCCTAGGCACAACCGGCCCCTGGCGCTCCATCCTACAACAACCTGCGTCGAGGTCTCGAAGCAACCGAGCCCTGACCGTCAGGGGCCGTGAAATAATCCCTGCGGCCGGCGCGGCACAACGGCGCCGCCGCAAGCACCAGGATTTCTTCAGCGCGCCCCCGGCCGATCACGGGCGTGCGCTCGGATCAAACCGTCATCCTCGGTGCCATCGAATCGGCCAAAGCCTATCCGGACCCGTTGCGGCGGGTCAGCTACTTCGACGCCGCGACGAACAAGCGGCTGAAGTTCCTAACCAACAACTTCGCGCTCCCGGCGCTGACCATCGCCGAGATCTACCGTTCACACTGGCAAGTGGAGCTGTTCTTCAAGTGGATCAAGCAGCTCTTGCGGATCAAGAAGTTCTACGGTGCCGGCGAGAACGTTGTCAAGACCCAGATCTGGATCATCGTCTCGGTTTACGTGCTGGTGGCGATCGTGCGGAAGAGGTTGGGCCTGGAGGCGAGTCTCTACCAAATCCTACAGATTCTCAGCGTTACCCTATTTGAGAAGCTGGGTATCCACTTGACTCAGGTGACCCCAAGATGTAGTGTAGGGCCTGGTGGAGGATTACCCGCGCGACCAACTCGAATTCGAGTCTCACTTTGCGAGCGAGGAGGCTTGCCGCGACTATCTGTTCGCCTTGCGCTGGCCAGAGGGTTTCCGCTGTCCAAGGTGTGGGCATGAGCGCGCTTGGCCGGTGCGCAAAGTGTGGTTCGAATGCGCTCGCTGCGGGCGGCAAACCTCCGTCACCGCCGGCACGATCTTTCAAGACACACGCAAGCCGCTGCGGCTGTGGTTCCGGGCGATGTGGACCATCACCACGCAGAAGAATGGGGCCAGCGCCCTGGGTCTACAGCGCGTTCTGGGACTGGGCAGTTACCAAACCGCCTGGCCTTGGATGCACAAGCTGAGGCGAGCGATGGTGCGCCCGGGGCGGGAGCGATTGACGGGCCTCGTCGAGGTCGATGAGACCTACTGGGGCGCTGAAGAAGAAGGGGTAATCGGCCGGCAGACCGAGCGTAAAGCGTTGATTGCAGTCGCCGCGGAAGAGAGAGGCACCGGGCTGGGGCGCATCCGCATGCAGCGCGTTCAGAACGCCTCGGCGGCCAGTTTGATGCCCTTCGTCGAGGAGTCGGTCGAGCCGGGCAGCGTGGTTGTTACCGACAACTGGTCGGGCTACGATCCGCTCAAGAAGAAGGACTACCAGCGTCGTATCATCTCGATTAACAACCGCCGCGAGCAGGCCTCGCAGCTACTGCCGAGGGTGCACTTGGCGATCTCGCTACTCAAGCGCTGGATGCTGGGCACGCATCAGGGGGCGGTCAGCCACGAGCATCTGGACTACTATCTCGACGAGTTCGTGTTCCGCTTCAATCGGCGCAGATCACGCAGTCGGGGCAAGCTCTTCTACCGCCTTGTGCAGCAGGCCATGGCGGTGGAGCCGACGCCGTACCGCTCGATCGTCGCCGATTGGGACGCTAAGACGCTGTGAGCCCAACTACAAGATGTTGGGGTCACCTGAGTCAAGTGGATACCAGGCTTTGAGAAAACGCCCATTCTACAGGCCTTACAGGCGTCCGACTCCCATGAAAACTTACTCGATGACGCCAACCAGACTGATTCTATTCGACTTTTAACCGGACAGAGTGTACCGGACCTCGTAGTCCCCGATCTCGAGAAACGGAAGGCCGCAAGGATAGTAAAGATTGGAGACAGGCTGATCGATGGCTTGCGCGAACTGCAGCACCAACGCACCGTACTTCTCCAGAGGCGAGTCTCCCGCCTCGATCGCCTTATACTCATCGGGCGGCACTCCGAGGCGCTTGCTGATTTCTTCCGCGGTAAGACCCTTCGTTTCTCTTTCCTTTCTCAGTACATCCCCGAGTTTCATTGCATCTCCTCCTTTGTAAGAAGCATTGCTCATTTTTTTGCGAATGCCACGAATTGAGATATCCCGGCACACGTGCAGTCTCTCTTTTTACCCCAGAATTGCTTGCCGCAAGATGACCCGCCGCTCGTGGATGTGCCGATTTGCGGCGTGGGGAGGCACGAGGGTTCGTGCCGGACCGCTCCCTGACAACGGTCACGGCTCGGTTTGGCCGGACGACGCTTCCACCGGGCCCGCAACAGCCCCCGCGGCGCCTTCTTCGTCGGAGCCATTTGACGTGGGCGGCGGGGCGCTTTAAAATCGGGCCGACATGACACGACGACAATCACGGTGGCTCGGATTCACGGTGCTCACGCTGGCGACCTCCCTGGTGCTGCCCCTCACGCTCGCCCAGTTTCGCGACCCGGGCTTGCGGCCGGACCACTCCGTGCAGGTCGAGGTGGTCGTCAAGCGGGCGGATACCGGTGAGGTCGTGCCCGCGCGCATCTACCTGTTCCGCAGCGGCCGGCTGTTCCGACTCAGCCCCACCGACAACCTGATCGCCTTCAAGCAGGACAACTTCTACCGCAACCGCGTGTGGCGTCGTACCAACAATCCACAGTCGCTCGAGGTGACGGTCCGCGACATGTCGCACGTGATCCTCACCAAAGGCCGGGCGACGTTCGACATGCCGCCGTGGGAAGAGTATCGCCTCGAGGCCCATCACGGACTGTTCTTCGAACCCGCCGTGGTCGACTTCGCCGTCAAGCCGAACGAGCCGAAGACCGTCTCGCTCGAAGTGAAGCCGATGGCGCCCCAGCGCCAGAAGGAGTGGATCAGTGCTGACGACCATGTCCACATCATGCGGGCGCGCGAGGACGATGATTTGCTGATGCGGTGGATGCAAGCCGAAGACCTGCACGTGCTCAACAACCTCGAAGGCCAGCGGCAGCAACACTTCGGCGTACAGTACGCCTGGGGCCCTCAGGGCGAGGCACGCATGCCGGGGCAGTCGATCCGCTCGGGACACGAAACGCGCAGCGACTTTTTCGGCCATGTGCTCGTGCTTGGTGGTCACAAGCTGATCCGCCCACTGGGAATCGGCGACATGTACGGCAACTCGCCCTACGCGTATCCGCACCCCTGGGTCACGTTCAACGACGGGCGCAAGGTGAATGGCCTCGTCGGTTACGCCCATTTCCACGGCAGCCGCAAGCAATCGCAGTTCATCATGAATCTCGCGCTCAACAACCTCGATTTCGTCGAGGTGATGCAGTACGCGCTGATCAAGACCGAGGGTTGGTACGAGCTGTTGAACGCCGGGTTCCGCGTGGTCGGCACCGGCGGGTGCGACTTCCCCGACCCGACGGACCACTTCATCCCGTGGCCGCGAGAGTTGCCGCTGCTGGGGCCGGAGCGAACGTTGGTCAAAGCCGAGCCGGGCGAGTCGGCCTGGGAAACCTGGGCCGACGGCATTCGCCGCGGCGACGCCGTGGTCAGCAACGGCCCACTACTCGACTTCACGGTGAACGGAAAACGTTCGGGAGCAGTGATCGCTTGGGACGGCGGCTCGCAGCAAGTCGAGGGCACGGCGACGGCGGTGTTCCACCGGCCGCTCGAGTATCTCGAAATCGTGGCAAACGGCGAAGTGGTCGCATCGGTCAAGGGCGATGGGAAGCAAAAGGAACTCACCTTGCCGTTCAACTTCACCGTGGAGGAGAGTACCTGGGTTGCCGCGCGCACCGAGAGCCCGCGGTTGCGCGAGGACATCCGCATCTGGGCCCATACGAACCCCGCCTACGTCCTGAAGGGCCGCCAGCCGGTCTACGTGAAGAAGGACCGCGAGTCGGTATTACGCAAGTGGGAGGGGGAGATCGAGTTCTACAAGACAGCGGGTCTGGAGTTTGAAAAGGAAAGCCAGCGCGAAGAGTTGACGCGGCTCGCGGAGAAGACGCGCCGGCTCTTGCAGGGGCCGCAGCCACCCTGGCCGGAATGATGGTGTCACGGCAACGATCAGAGTTTCTCCGGGCATGACGGTCAGAGCGGTCCTCGCCGATGCCGCTTTAGTGCCGACCGGCTCGGCGGTAGCTCCACACAGGGTTTAGTCAGAATCCTGCTACAATTTGACTCTTATGGACTCTAGCGATGCCCTGATCTGGCACGAAGCATTCCTCGCTGGCTCGGCTGGAGCGTTCGTCGTCTACATCGCACTCTACCGGACCAGCCGCCTCGCAGATCTCGGCAAGAACTTTTCTGCGGAACCGGTGAGGGTCTTTCTTTTCGACCTCGTGGCCTTCCTTATCTGTGGGGGCCTCGTCGCTGCATTTCTTGGATCGAGCGGACTCAGGGAAGCCTTCTTCGCGGGCAGTACGTGGCAAGGTATCGTCGGAGGTGCGCTCGCTGGAACCGAACTACGAGCACTCCAACAACATGTTCAACACCAACAAGATCAGGAGAAAGCTACATGATCCTGCGCAAACTCATTGGTCAATCGGACAGAGAGTTCCGAGCGGCATCCCTCCGCTTTCTCAAGGCCATTGGAGCCATCACTCTACCCGACCAAGTGATCCGTGGCCGAGCCGTGGCCTCTCAGAACGGAGAGCTCTCCTCTCTCTTTGCGAGCGTCGAAGGTCGGATGCGGCGTATCGAAGACATCAAAGTAGACGAACAACACCAGATCCAAATGCTGCACCGCGATCTCCTAGCCCTCAAGACGGTCATACACAGTCGGCTCACTAAGGCCAAGCCTGCCGGGGCGTCCGGGTCCTGAGCAAGTACCGCGGTGTGGTGTGCTGAGAGAACCCGCCTCCCTCTCCGCGCTCAATCTCAGATCGTTTCTTGGGAGGGCTGGTTCAGCCGCCGCCGGGGCTACTCGAGCCGAGATCGCCCCCGAAGAGTCACGGCACTTTGCAGGTTTTCCCGATTTGGAACCACTTGCAAGTCTTGTGGCGTCAACTGTTTAAGCCGCCTCCTGCAGCCGGGGCTCATCTAAACCGATTTGTCAACAAATGGACCCCTTACAATCAAAAGGGGAATAATAGACTCGAAAGGTCTGCAAATGGCACACCCAAGCCTACCTGTCAAGTGGTCGCTTCGCTACTACCTTCTCCGCTTCCTCAAGTCCATTGGAGCCATCACGCTACCCGACCATGTCATCAGCAGTGTGACCCAACAGCCTCGTCCCTAGAAACACCCGTAGCGACGCCAAGCACTTTGCGGCGAAGGCGTCGTCTATTAGAACGAGAACCGCAGCTCCAACTGAATCTGCCGTGCATCCGTAACCGTGTCGCGGATGCGGCCGAACGACGGCAACGGCGATTCACCGTCCCTCGTCCCGGCGAAAGCAATCAGGGCGGGCGCGCCGAAGTTCGTACGGTTGGTGAGGTTGAAGAACTCCGCGCGGACTTGCAGCCGGCTGGCCTCGCTCAGCGCCGTCGGTGGGATATTCTTGGAGAGCGAGAAGTCAAAGGCACGAAGGTTGGGACCGATCAAAGCGTTGCGGGAGACGTCGCCCTAGCGTAGAGAGGTTATGATCGATCGGTGGCCGCTACTGTCTCTGCTCCAAGGTGACCTTCGCTGAGACCTCTTGGCCGTCGCGCTCGACCGTGACCTCGACCACGTCACCGACCGTGGCCGCCCTTAGCGCGTAGGTGAAGTCGTAGAGGTTCTTGATCTCCTTGTCGCCGAACTGCGTCAGGATATCCCCGCCGCGTAGCCCCGCTTTGTCCGCCGGCGAGCCTGGACGGATATCGGCGAACTTGACGCCGCTCTCCACGGGTCCGAAGTCGGGGATGGACCCGAAGTAGGGGCCGTAGCCGCCCTCGCCGCCGCGGCCGGGGCTCCCGCCGCCGTGCGAGGCCGCGGTCACCTTACGGAACTCTGGCTTGGCGTCGGCGGCGATCAGCTCGGTGGTGATGTCGCCGATCATGTCGAGCAACTCCGTCGCGGCCTTAGCGTTGATCTTCTCCGCGGTGTCGGAGGGCTTGTGATAGTCGCTGTGCAGGCCCGAAAAGAAAAACAGCACAGGGACCTTCTTCGTCACGAACGACGTATGGTCGCTGGCCGTGTAGCCGCCCTCGGAGAAGGAGACCTCGAAGTCGTGGTTGGGCTCGATCTTTCCGAGCAGCTCCTTGAACGTCGAGCCCGTGCCGGTCCCCCCAACGTAGACCTTGTTGTCGCGGATGCGGCCGATCATGTCCATGTTGATCATCGTGACGGCCTTGTCGAGAGGAAGCGTCGGATCGTTGACCCAGTGCGATGATCCGAGCAGGCCGATCTCCTCTCCGGTGAAGGCGATGAACAACACGCCGCGCTCGAGTGTTTCGCGGTGGCGCGAGAGCACGCGCGCGAGTTCGATCAAACCGGCAACACCGGACGCGTTGTCGTCGGCGCCGTGGTGGACGCTGCCGATCTTCGAAGGGGCGAGCGAGCTGTGGTCGCCGAGGCCGAGGTGATCGTAGTGAGCGCCGATGACGACGTATTCGTCGCTGCGTCCGGGCAGAAAACCGACGACGTTGTGGACGGTCGCTTTCTCGCGTTCGATGTCAATGTCGAGCGTGATCGTCATCTCCGACGGCAACGTGAGTGACTGCGGGCTCTTGCTGGAGGTGATTGCTTCGTGCAACTTGGCGAGCGAGGTATCCGCTTGGCGCAGCCACTGGTCGGCGACGTCGTTTTTCACGTGGACCATCAGCGTGCCGGCGTCGTCGGGACCGGCCACCGCGCCGAACTTGAGCAACTGGTCTTTCTTGCCCTCGTCGAGCTTGCCATTCACCAGGATCACGGCCTTGGCTCCGCGGTCGCGCGCGTTGATCGCCTTCGCGATCAAGTGGGCGTGGTGCGAGAGCCGCTGTCCGCCGGAGGGACCTTTCTTGGAGAAGAACTTCGGCTCGTAGCGCAACAGCAGGACGATCTTGTCCTTCACGTCGAAATGCGTGTAGTCGTCGTAGCCGTGCTCGTCGGCGCTGGCTCCATAGCCCGCGAACACGACTTGCCCGGAAATCGAACCTGAGGAGGAGAAATTCACCGGAACGTAGTCGCGTCCGCGCTGGAGGGAGGTTTCGCCGTCCGGAGTGCGGACCACCAAGCGGTTGTCGTCGCCCATCTTCCCGCCCGTGGTGATGCTGAAGGGCTGGAGGTACTTGCCCCCAATCGCGGACTCGAGTCCGAGGCGCTCAAACTGTTTGGCGATGTACTCACCGGCGTGCTCCAACTCCGGCGAGCCGGCGCCACGGCCCTTCATCTCCGGCGCGGCCAGAACCTTGACGTGCTCGATGTACTTGTCGGCGGACGTGCCCTCGAGCTTGGCGGCGGCGGTCGAGGCAGCAGCCAAAACCGCGGCAAGCAGCAGGCGGATGGAAAGAAGAAAGCGACGTTGCATAGATGTGCCCTGTTGGATGGGATTGCTCGACTCAAGCCCGTTTGAGGTTTCGCAAAGAGGTGAGCAGATAGATGGCGCCGGCAAGTGAGAGAGGTGCCGTGTAGACGCCGGAAATCCATTCACCGTGCGACAGCGAGACCCAGATGTGGGCCACGCCGTTGATCAACATAACGACCGCGAAAGCATATCCTACCGGAATGAAACCCCACTGTGCCTTGTAGGCGAGCGGGGTGAGCGCGAATAGTCCCACGACCGCGAAGATCAGCAGCCCGATCCACGTCGGAAAGCTAAAGGTCGGCAATAGAGTAAACCCGAGGTCGTCGTTGAGACTTATCACGGCTGGATTATAGGCAGCGAGGAAATCCGTCAACGCTTCGTCCGCTACATGCACCGCGAGGATCATACAGAGTGCCAGCCAGGGCCGGCCGAAGTTCCTTTGCACGCTCACGGCGTTGTGTGATTGGCGAAGCCGTGGGCACGGCTTGCCGCGCTCCTATTTTGGCGGAACGCACCGTCTAGGGTTGGCCGGGGAAATCGGCTTCCACTTCGCAGCCGCAATCGTCACCGGCATTCTTGGTGACCTTTTGGTATTCGAGTTCGTAGTCGATGATGCGCTTTAGGCCCTTCCAGTCGAGGTTGCCCGCCTTGCGTCCGTTTATGAATACCGTCGGCGTCCGGCTGACCCCAAGCTTACGTCCTTCCTCAATCGAGGCTTCCACGAAAGAGCGAGTTTCGGGGTCGTCAAGACAGGGGGAGAGCCGCAACGAATCGAGTCCTTGGGTCCCGGCGAACTCGCCCACTTTGCTGTTGAAGTTTTGGGGTGTCAAGTTTTTCTGGTTGTCGAACACCCAGTCGTGATACCTCCAGAACGCTTGCGGCTCCATTGAGTAAATACAGCGGCCCGCGATCGAGGCTTGCATCGCCCAGTTGTGACTCGAGAGTGGGTAATCGTGGTAGTAGACGCGCACGTTCTCCGGGTACGCGGCGGGGACTTGCGTTCTGAGCAGCTTGCCTTCCTTCGCACAGTACGGGCACTGGAAATCGCTGTAGACGGCGAGGACAACCGGTGCGCCTTCCTTGCCAAATGCCGGGACGTCGCGATTGTCAATCTTGTCTAGGTGGTTCCTGAACGGGTTCTTGTCCACCTCGTAGATAGTGCCTTGCATGATGTTTTGTCCGTCCCGCGAGACGTAGAACACCAGGTTCTGAGACCGCAGCTGGTGCGAGGCGCGAACTGTGGTCTTGAACAGGCCCGCGACCTCCGTCGGCTCGAAGTCGCTGACCTCCACGCTGATCTCGGGTCCCCACACGTGCAGATGGCGGATGTAGAACTCGAGGTCCGCTTTGTCGAGCGCGTTGGTCGGGGGCGACACCGCGGGCCGTTCGCCGGTGATTGGGCCGAATGGGTTGTCGGCTTGGCCATGGGCGGCCGGAACCAGGGCGAGCGCGACGGTCGCTGCCAGGATAAGCCAACGGCGGCGCGGAAAGGTCTCAAGCATGGCCTTTATTCTAGCGTAGGGTCCGCGGGGTGAAGGTTACGTTTGGTGTCCTGCAAAGTTGGGACCCGGCTGGTGTCTTGGCGACGAGGCAAACGTGGCCGTTCAGGCCACGGCCTGTTTGCGTTTTGCGGTGGGCGTGCCTTATCGTCAGGGCGAGGATACGCCATGAAGATCACGCGTCGAGCTTTGTTGGCGGGCGCCGCCGCGGTGCCCTTGCTCCCGCGGCAGTCGGCCGCTGCCGCGAGCGAGTCCTGGCAACCCGTCGTTTCCGAGAATCTCCACAATGTCGAGCCGGATACATTGCGGTGGTTGAAGCAGCTTGGCCTCAAGCACGCCGTCTTCCAGGGTACGGACCACGTCGACCCCGACGGAAAGGGCTACTGGACGAAGCAAGACGTCCTGCGGCAGAAGCGCAAATGCGACGAAGCCGGCGTGGAACTGACGTCGATGATGATCCCAATCGGGTTCTATACCCAGGCGCGGTTCGAACAAGACGGACGCGACCAGGAGATCGAAAACGTCATCCGCACGATCCAAGCAACCGGCGAGGCCGGCGTTCGAACGATGGAGTGGCGCTTCTGGCCCGACTTCTATTGGGATGAGCGGGTCGGGTACTACCGTCTCGAAGGCCGCGGCGGGGCGAATCTCAAGGCGTTCGACTACGCACGCATCGCCAACGAGCCCAACTTCCCCGAGATTGGCAAGGTCTCGGCAGACGAGATGTGGCAGCGGTTCCTCTACTTCACGCGGCCGATCGTCGACGCGGCCGAGAAGGCCGACGTGCAGCTAACCATGCACCCAAACGATCCGCCGGTGAAGAACATGCGGGGAGTGGCGCGGATCTTCCACCACACTGACGGTCTGCGCCGACTGATCAAAGAGATCCCCAGCCCGTACAACGGCATTACGTTTTGCCAAGGCACGATCACCGAGATGGGCGTTAACGTGTTGGAAGACATTCGGTATTTCGCCACGCGCAACCGTATCAAGCTTGTTCACTTCCGGTCGGTTCGCGGCACGGTCCCGAAATACCGGGAGGTGTTTGTCGATGAAGGCGACATCGACATGCTCGAGGCGATGAAGATGTACCGGGAGTCGGGCTTCAACGGGCCGTTCGTGTCCGACCATACGCCGCGCGTTGATGGTGATACGGGATGGGGGCACATCGGCCGCACGTTCACCCACGGCTACATTCGTGGCTTGGTGCAGGCGGTCAACGCGGGCTAGGCGAGCGCGTTTGATCCTCCGGACATTTGCAAACCGGATCGTGGGTCTTACGGGTTTCGCGGGCAATCCAACCCCGCATGAAAGAACATGTCTGTCGGGTCCAACCTGGCTCGGACTTCGCAAAAGCGCGGGTCGACCTTGGGCCGCTCGTAGTAGATCTTTCCCCAGTGGGGCCGTGCTTCAAGTTTGAGCATCCTTGCCTCGAAGTCTCTAAACCAGGCTTCGTGCCCTGAGTAGCCGCGCGAGAAGTTGATGCTGATCGATGCGGTGACGCCATGTACACAGGGGCTGAGAAAGCTGCGTTGGCTTTGCTTCACAAAACGCAAGTGCACCGGCAGACCAACGTAGACGCCTTGGCGGGCAGCCTCGGCAACGGCAATACTGTCGTCCAACTCCTGGAAGGCTTGCTCAAAATTGGCCGAATCGAAAAGATACTCCATCGTCTGCGACTTGCTCACATCGACCGTGGACTGTGCGACGAGCGGCAAGATCATGTGCGACGGCCCTTCCCGCACGTCGATCCGGCTTAGTCCCATGGCGGTTTGGTAGAACGTCGGCAGAGTGTGTGGCCGCGTCCTGCCGCGCAAGTTGGCCAGTCGCACGCCAAGCCGTGTACGCAGGTTGCGGGCGCCATACTTATTCTCTCGCGCGAAGGGGATCTCGTAGCGGACCATGCGTTCCGAGAGCCCCGTGTAAGGGTAGTACCAATATTCTACGTTCCGGTATTTTTTCAAGACGTCTTCGAAGCGATCGAGTTCTTCGCGCATCTCAACCACCGTTCGTATGTGACGAAGGTAAAACTTCTCGACGACACGCATTTGGACCTGGTACATCACTCCGAGCGCGCCCAGCGAAACGCGTGCGGCCTTCAGGAGATCATCCTCGTCCGTGAGCTCGATGACCTTAGAATCCGTCACAAAATAACCTTGTCAATCTAGGGTTTTGCGGGGAAGGAGCGTGTAGTTCCACTCCCCGTGAAACTTGTCTCGGCTCAGCTTGAGGGCCGCCATCTGCTGGTGGGTGATCTTGATGCCGGTCGGATAACTGCCCGTGTCGAGTTCGGCATGGACTTGCAATCCCGTTCGCGTCGTCGTCGCGGCGATCAGATTCACGATCACCTCATGGCTGATCAGCGGCTTGCCGCGCCAGTTCTGACTGATGTAGGAAAACAGCCGGTGCTCAATCTTGTTCCACTTGCTGGTGCCGGGCGGGAAGTGACACACCGCGATCCGCAGCCCGGTTTCGTCCGCCAGCTTCTGCAA
This sequence comes from Bryobacterales bacterium, assembly GCA_965261065.1. Taxonomy (GTDB): domain Bacteria; phylum Acidobacteriota; class Terriglobia; order Bryobacterales; family UBA6623; genus JAKZVK01. The sequence continues at coordinate 5,386,339 of OZ253444.1, forward strand.
TTTCAGCTTCCACAGCCGCGGACGCGAGCCATTGCTGCCGCCCGCGTCGGCGGTGATCAGCAAGCGCTTCGCCTGCGGATAAGCGGCCTGCCCCATCGAGCGCCACCAGCGGCGGATCGTCTCGACCGCAAACGCCGCCGTGTCATGATCCACCCCGACGCTGACCCAACCCCGGTTGCGCGCCATGTCATAGACCCCGTAGGGCGTGGCCCGGCCCAGTTCGGGAATCGGAAAATCATGCACCCGCACCTTCTCCGGATCACCCTTCGGCCGTAGCTCCCGCCCGTTGTTTTTGAAGTCTCCCACCAGTTCCCGCTTCTTCGTGTCGACCGAGATGGCGGGCTGGCGGTGAGCCAAAAAACGCTTCACCTTGCGGTTAATCTGTTCAAACTGAGCGTTGCGGTCGGGATGCTTCGTTCCTTCTTTCGTCTTGCGGTTGGCTTGCAGGCGGTAACCCAGCTGGTGCAGCAGCTCGGCCACCATGCGATGACTCGTTGGGTGGCCCCTCCGTTCGAGTTCGGCGGCTAGCTTGCGGACACTTTTCAACGTCCAGCGCAGGGGGGATTCCGGATCGCCGCGCGTGAGTGGCTCGACCAGCCGCTCCAGCTCGCTCTTGAGAGTGGGGTCTTTCGTGACGCTTCGCTTGCGCCCGCCGCCCCGACGCCGGATGCGGCCGGGCGGAGGCCCAGCGGGCTCGGTTAACTCCTGGCGGCCACGGGCAATGACTTGCCGTGAGACCCCGGTCGCTCGGGCCACTGCCGAGATGCCGCCGCGCCCCAGGGCCAAGCTTTTCGCGGCCACCAGCAGCCGCCGCGAACGTTCATCGAGCACCCCTCGCAGCGCCTCATAACGACGCTTGATGGCTGCCGGCTCGCTCACCCTTCCAGAGTAAGTGAAAACAATTCTAGATGCAAATGTTATTTTGTGACAGTTTCTTAGCTTTTCCGCCCTGGTAGACAACCAGCTTCACGCCCGTCACGAGTTCCGATAAGCTTTCCAGGTTGGCTCCCGAGCCGTGGGTTTCGGTGGAGATGGCGCCCGCTATGGTTTGCCGATCGGTATCGCCCATATTCGGCAGCGCATAACCCTTCTTCGACAGGTGCTCGCTCAGATCGTGGATGGTGACGCCACCTTCGATCCACACCTTGTGGACCGATGGGTCGGATGAGGCCTGCTCGACTTCCGAGATCTTGTCCAGCTTGTCCATCCGAATAATGGCGCCCTTTGTTTCGTCCAGATCCAGCTGGCGCCACGAATGCCCGGACCCCACAGCCCGTACCTTGAGCTTTCGGCTTCCGGCATCTTCGATATCATCTTGCAGCTCCTTCAACGAGTCGGGGTGGTAGTTCTTTTCGAGCCGCCGGTAGATGATCGTTTCTGCCCAGTTTTTCCATGTCTTGGCCATGTAATCACCTCGCTGTCGGCGCTATGGTACCTAAGGAGAAGCGAAGTAAGCAAGGACTTTTTAACGGGGCTTTTTAGCGGGGTTTCAACTTGTGGCGCCTCGAACTGTGTCGGCTAGCCACGCGCGCACGAGGGCGCGATGAATCTGGGACTATAGGGAATCTGGGATTGAAGGCCCCTCTGTTTCGGATGCTCTTCTAGCGGATTCACAAGCGTCCCCGCGTCGCTGGTGTGGTATCCATGGCGTGAAAGCGCTCTCGATATACTGGTAGACGGTCTCGCGAGAGCCTGCCATTTTTGTCGCTGCCGGCGCGGCGACTGGATCGCGCACCTATGGTCGGCCCTGAAGACCACTCGACCGTTCATGCCCCGATTGTTCCTCATCCTGCTCGGTCTACCCGCCCTGTTGAGTGCCGCTGAGCTATCGGAGCGCGCCTACCAGATCCTCCAGGAAAACTGTTTTGCCTGTCACGGCGCCGCGATGCAGATGTCCGGGCTTGACCTGCGCACACGGGAGAAGGCGGTGCTCGGGGGCGAGCGCGGCCCGGCGGTGTCGCCGACGAGCCTGAGTCTGAGCTTGGCGTGGGGGTTTGTCACGCATGCGGCCAAGCCGACCATGCCGCCGGGGGGCAAGCTCTCCGACCAGGACATCGAGACGCTCCGCAAGTGGATTGTGGCGGGTGCGCCCTTCCCCGAGACAGCCGTGTCGGACGAAGAGGCCGAGCGCCTGGCCGCGCTGAAGAATCTCGAGGAGCGTCCGATCACCGACGACGAGCGCCAGTGGTGGGCCTTCCAGCCGCCGGTTCGCCGCGATCCTCCACCACAGGCCACGACCCCCGGTCGACGCGTTCCTGCTGGCGAAGCTCAACGACGAAGGCCTGCAACCCACACCGCCGGCCGACAAGCACACGCTTATTCGACGCGCTTATCTCGACCTGACCGGGCTGCCCCCTGCTCCCGAACAGGTCGAGGTGTTCATTGCCGATGAGGCGCCCGACGCCTGGCCCCGGCTCGTCGATCGTCTGCTCGACTCACCACACTACGGCGAGCGCTGGGGGCGGCACTGGCTCGACCTGGTTCACTACGCCGATTCCGGGGGCTACGAGCGCGACTTCGACTGGCCGACGATGTGGCGTTACCGCGATTACGTTATCGAGGCATTCAACAGCGACAAGCCCTACAACCGCTTCATCCTCGAACAGATCGCCGGCGACGAGATCAACCCCGGCAACCCGGAAGCCCACATCGCCACCGGCTTCCTGCGGTTGGTGCTCGACAACAACATCAAAGACGAGCGCACCCGCATGGACGAGCTAGACGACAACGTGGCGACCACGGCGCTCACCTTTCTCGGGATGACCGTGCAGTGCGCCCGCTGCCACAACCATAAGTTCGACCCGATCCCGCAGAAGGATTACTACCAGATGCAGGCGGTCTTCTTCTCGACGAAGGAGACGGAGTACCCGCTCGTGCCCGAGGATGTGGTGCGCCGGCACGAGGCGGCGGAGACGGCGATCAATGAGGCGATCTCGCCGATCAAGGACAAGCTGACCGCGTTGGAGAAGCCGTATCGCGAGCAACTCTTCGAAGAGAAGCTTGACGCGCTGCCTGCCTACTACCGGACGGCATGGGAGACGCCGGCCGACAAGCGCACGGAAGGTCAGCGCCTCAACGCGCGGCAGGTCGAGGCGTTGTTTCAGCAGATCAAGGCCCCGGAATTGCTGGCCCGCATGTCGGACGCCGAGAAGGCCGAGCACGAGCGCCTGAAGCTGGAGATTCGGCAGCTCGGGGAACAACGGCCCGAGGCCTATCCCACTGCTCGGACGGTGACCGAGGAAGGGCCCGAACCTTTGCCGTCGTACTTCCTGCACCGGGGCGACCCGGGCTCGAAAGGTTCGCGGATGGACTCCGGTGTTCTGACGGTTGCCGCCTGGGAGCCGGCGTCGTATCACGCTCTGCCCTCCGGGGCTACGACCAGCCATCGCCGCCGCCAGTTTGCCGAGTGGATTGCGTCGGAGAAGAACCCCTTGACGGCGCGTGTGATGGTGAACCGAATCTGGCGTCACCACTTCGGCGAAGGCATCGCGCGGTCGGTCAGTAACTTCGGCAAGATGGGCGAGAAGCCGTCGCACCCGGCGCTGCTCGATTGGCTTGCGACGGAGTTCGTCCGGTCCGGCTGGAGTGTCAAGCACATGCATCGGCTGATGATGAACTCCGTGGCCTACCGGCGCTCGTCGAACGACGTGGCCGCGAATCTTCAGGTCGACCCCGGGAACCGCCTGTTCTGGCGCATGCCCAGGCAGCGGCTGGAGGCGGAGATCCTTCGTGACCAGATTCTCGCCGCGGCCGGAACTCTCGACCGCACAACGGGTGGCCCGGCGGTGCGGCCCTACATCGATCCCGACCTGTGGCAGTCGAGCACGTCACGCGTGTGGGGCGGCAAGGCAGTGGGGGCCCGCGAGACGTGGCGGCGCAGCGTTTACGTTTTCTCGAAGCGCTCGATCCGCTACCCGATGTTCGAGGCGTTCGACCAGCCCGATATGGTGGGGCACTGTTCAGAGCGGGCGAGTTCGACCGTTGCACCGCAGGCCCTACTACTGACGAACAACGCGGAGATTCTGCTGCAGGCCAAGTTCTTCGCGCAACGATTGATTCAAGAAGCCGGGCATGAGCCCGCGGCGCAGGTCGAGCGTGCGTTCCAACTGGCGCTGGGGCGGGCTCCTCGGGTCAGCGAGCGGGAGCGGGCTGTGGCTTTCATCGAACAGAACCCGACCGGGTTGGTTGACTTCTGCCAGACGTTATTCAACTTGAACGAGTTCGTGTACCGGCAGTAGCCGGCAGGCTGATCGCTCGGCCAAACACCGGTGCAGAACGACCGGTCACTCGCAACGCGACGCGTCGAACCAGCTCGGCGCGGCAACCAGGATGACGATCAGCAACCCGACTGCGACACCGGAGCATAAGGCTGAACCTGGTTCCCGACGGTTGACCCTCTGGCGACGCGGCGCTCTGACGCTCCTGCAGTGCTGCCCTTCTTGGCCGTCTACATCCCTCACTTCACAAACCCCACGTGGGTCCCCACGGGGTTCATCCAGCGCGACATGGCCCACTATGCCGCGAACGGTCGCGAAGTGTTTGAGCGCGGCAACGGTTTCGCGTACCCGAATCCCTACGACTACCGGGACGACGCACCGGTGATTTACTTTCACTGGCTGCTTTGGCTCCTCGGATCCGGAGTCGTCAAATTGGGCTTCGACCCCGGCTTGTTGTTCTTCGGCATTGGGGTCGCCGGCAGTGTCTTGATGAGTTGGTTCACTTGGTCGCTCGTGTCGGAAGTCTTGCCGCGGAAACGCTACCTTTCGGCTCTGTTCCTCCTGGCCATGTGGGGAGGCGGCTTGTTGTGCCTGGGCCAGATCGGGATGAACATTTTGAAAGGCCGGGAGCCCCTGTTGATGTTCATGCGTCTAGACCCATTTGGGGGCTGGTGGTTTCTCAACTGGGGACGCAATCTTGTCTTTCCGACGGAGGCACTCTATCACGTCTTCAGCGCCTTGAGTTGGCTTGCTGCTCTTCGAGGACGATGGGGGCTGTCTCTTCTAGCCGCAAGCGTGCTTGCGGCTACTCACCACTTCTCCGGCTTACAGCTCTTACTGATTCATGCGAGTTGGTGGGCTCTCCAGTTGGTGCTGAGACGCGATCGTCCAGCGTTGAAGTGGTTCGCGTGGACTGCCCTGACTCTCGGAGCCTTTCTGGCCTATCACTTGCTCTACTTGCCCAGGTTCCCCGAGCACCGGGCGATCATGGAGTATTGGAGTCTCGACTGGAGCATTTCCGCCAAGTCTGTGCTGATGGCATACGGTCCGCTCGCGGGCCTCGCCGCCACGCGCCTCTGGCTCGACCGGCGCACGTTGACTTCCCGTGAACTCTTCCTCGTCGTCTGCTTTGCCGTTTCTTTCCTGTTGGTAATTCACGATCGGTTCATGTCCCCGATCGAACCGCTGCATTTCACTCGCGGCTATATCTGGATGCCTTTATGTTTATTCCCGCATTTTCAATTTGATGTTTGACATCCCGACCTTCCAGCGGCCTTGAGTGTCTTTATTCATAGGGGCTAGAGCCCGATGAGGACGCCATGGAGGCCAACACCCAATGGGTGAAAAACAAACCAAGCCATTCCAGCTAAGTTTCAATGGACTTCTCAAAGTCGATTTCCAGGGATCGCACGTCACTTCCGACGGTGGCCTGATTTTGGTTCGCGAACTGGACGAACGGCTCGGTCTCGGAGAACTGATTGACGAGCATCTCAGCGACTCCCGGCAAGGCACAAACAAGCAGTTCACGCTCGCTGATCTGTTGCGGCAGTCGGTTTACAGCCGACTCGCCGGCTACGAGTACCTCAACGACGCCGAGCGGGTTTCGATCGATCCGACGTTTCGGCTGATCGGTTCGCAGAAGATCTGGGATCGCGGTGCGGCCTTGACCTCGACGCTGCACGGCTTCGAGACGGAGATGCTGGCGAGCGAAGAGAACCTGCTGGGGCTGATGGCGCTGAACCGAGAGCTGGTCGGGCAAACGGAAGCGTTCGACGACGCCGAGCGGGTCGTTCTGGACCTGGACTCCACCGAGAGTCCGGTCCATGGCCAACAGGAAGGCAGTGCCTACAACGGACACTTCGAGTCGGTCTGCTACCACCCGTTGCTTTTGTTCAACGGTCATGGTGATTGCCTCGCTGCCAAGCTGCGTCCAGGCAACGTGCACAGCGCCGAGGACTGGGATGAGCTCTTGTTGCCGGAGATCGAGCGCCAACAGGCTGCGGGCAAGCAGGTCGCCTTCCGGGGCGATGCGGCCTTTGCGAAGCCGGAAGTTTATGAGGCTTCGGAGGAACGCGGAGTACAGTACGCCATTCGCATTCCGGCCAACAAGAGCTTGGAGCTGGAGATCGAAGACATCCTGTTTCGCCCGCCGGGAAGGCCTTCCCGCAAGCCCTTGGTGCGCTACAAGAGTTTTCGCTATCAGGCGGAGAGTTGGTCGCAGGCGAGGCGGATCGTCGCTAAGGTCGAGCATCACCAGGGCGAGCTGTTCCCGCGCGTCGGATTCATCGTGACGAGCATGAGCTTGCCGAGCCGCTCGGTGGTGCGCTTCTACAACAAGCGCGGCACGGCGGAACAGTGGATCAAGGAAGGCAAGCAGGCGACGCACTGGACGCGATTGTCGTGCCATCGATTTCGGGCCAACGAAGTGCGGTTGCAACTGAGCGTGCTGGCCTACAACCTGGGCAATCTTTGGCGGCGGCTGGGGCTTCCGCAGCGAATCAAGAGTTGGTCGCTGACGAGCTTGCAACACAGGTTGATGAAGACCGGCGGTCGGCTGGTCAAGCACGCGCGGTATTACTGGCTCTTATTGGCGGAGGGACATCTGAACCGGCGGCTGTTCGGCGACATGCTGCACAAGATCTGGGCGCTGCCGCTGCCGAGTGGGTAGCATTGCCGGAGTGAGGATCAACAGCTTTTGGCTCCAAAAGGTTTCGCAAGGAGCAGTGTCGGCCGGAGCGCCGTTCAAGCCGCTCAATCAACGACTGTGAGCGGTCGAACCAGCTCTGGCGACTACCAGCAGAGGTGATGTGCAGGGTTCAGCGTGAAAGGACGTGCTGTTCGGAGCGGAGCGGGTGTATACTGTGGCCGTGCCAGGGCCAAAATGGAAATCCTGGTTATTAGCGCTTCCCCTGATCCAGAAGGTGGCTGTCTCGCTCCGTGATCGGCGCCACCCCCTTCTCGTTGGCTCCATCGCCTTGGTGCTTGGCGCCGTGGCGATTTCTGACAACGCCTTCTTCCTTTCAGGGCCTTACACGAACGCTATGGGCTCTGGCCTGACGCCGGATGAACGCGCGATGTTGGATTGGATCGAGCAGCAGAAGCTGGACGGCGTCGCGGCGTGTGAATCACTCAACCTCTGCTACCTTTCGGCCACCTATACGCCGCTCCGGCCCTACTGCGGTTACAACAACACTCCGGACTACGAGCAACGCCGGGCTACGATGCAAAGTTGGTTCGCCGGCCGGCATGCTTCCTGGCCGCCGGAAATCGATCTCATCCTCACAAGCAGTGACGGCGCGGCTTCCCGGCTCGACAGATTGAACTGGACGGCGATCGCCCAGCATGGTTCGCTCAGGCTGTTTCAACGCGTCGAACGGTAACTGCCCTGGGCCGGCGGTGACACCCAGCAACTCGGCGATCTCCTTTTCCGTCAGGCCGCGGACGACGCGTAGTCGACGACCTTGTGCAGCCGGTCGTCCACCCCAGCCACACGATCCAAGGTTTGATCGAGGGAAGGCAGGTCCGCGAGGGGGCGTTGAAGCCGAGACGATTGCCGTCGAGGGACGTGGGGGCCCAGTCGCTGGGCCCTCACCCGACCCCCACATTGCGCCCGCGCCAAGGCCTGCGGGATCATAGCAACGTGGGCCCGCGAGCCGGCGCGAACGGGCCGTGGCTTTCGTCAAAACAGAACCCGGCCGGGTCGGTTGACTTCTGCCAGACGTTGTTTAATCTGAACGAGTTCGTGTACCGGCAGTAATTCAAAAAGCCATCGTTTAGGAGACGCTTCCATGGGTGACGGTCTGTATGGCTGAGCGATCAAGCTTCCGAGTTTCATCTGTGGAAGAGGCCGCTACGGTCCTCGACTACTTCAATGGCTTTCACGATGGCTTCATGAAACGAATCGCGATTACCTCCAGTGATGAAATCGATGAAGACCACGGGCAGACCTGCACCGGTGTGTTCGCGGGCGAGATCGATTTCGCTCACTACAACTACGAAGATAAGGATTCACCTTTTCATCCCTACGATCAGATCGTCTCCGCTACGTTCTGCGAAGTCCAAGATGTCTTCTGTGACTTTCGTGAAGGGTTCCTCGGGAGCACCATCATCAGCCTGTCAGTCGCCCCCGCAAACCGCCACAAGGGCGGCAGCTCGGCTACGGAGCGATGTCTGAGCCTGCAGCTAGCGCGCCACTATCATATCGAGGAGTTTCGACGCTACGAACTCAGGCAATCTCAGTTGTTTACGTTTGCCGAGGCGACCTTTCGCGAGAAGGCCCCGGGTACTTATGGCCTCCGGCCGGCATGACGAGCAGGCGTAGGCGGCTCCACATTGTCACCAATACCGCCTTACGCCGGCGGCCGCTTGACCCCTCCCTCGCAAAGCCTTAAAGCCCTCCCGAAAGCCTTCCGATAAGCAGAACAGATGGGACTAGTGCCTTGGCGCCGGTTCATGGGGCGCCTGTTGATGGCTGTCCTCACCGTCGTGCTCGGGGGACTGCTCGCGGCCACCCTCGTGCGTTTCGCACCCGGGTTCGGTATCGACGTACACCAACTCGACACCCGGCTCGACCAGCAGAGCGTCGAGGCCCGTGGCCAAGCGCGGGCCGGCGAGCGCAACATCCTGGCGTTCTACTGGGGCTATCTTACCCGCGCGGCCCGAGGAGACCTCGGTACGTCGCACGCCTTAGGGCGGCCGGTTGCCGAGTTGCTTCGCGAACGGCTCCCGGTCACGCTGCGTTGGGTTGGGCTGGGCTGGGTGGCCGGTTGGGTGCTGGCGTTGCTGTTGGCTTTCAGCGCTGCGCTGCTCCGTCACCCTGCGTTTGATGTGATCGCCACAGCGCTGAGCGGCGTCTTCCTATCGTTGCCGTCGGCCCTGTTGGCGCTGGTCTTTCTGTTCTTCGAGGGGCCTGGGCCGCTCGCGATCGGCCTCGTCGTCTTCCCGCAGGTCTTCCGGTATGTGCGCAACATTTTGTCCGAAGCATCCGCGCAGTCTCACGTGTTGACGGCTCGGGCAAAGGGGGTTGGAGATGTCCGAATCCTTTTGTGTCACGTGCTGCCGTGCGCCGCGCCGCCGTTGCTGGCCCTGCTGGGCGTGTCGGCCGCGATGGCGTTTGGAGCAAGCATCCCGATCGAAGTGATCTGCGATTCACCCGGCATCGGCCAACTCGCGTGGGAGGCCGCTCTGTCCCGCGATCTACCCCTGCTGGTGAACCTGAGCGTTCTCGTGACGGTTGTGACGCTGTTGGCGAACGCATGCTCTGACGTGGCGATCGGTTGGTGGGCCCATTCATGACGCGGCTGCCCATGACTTGGCTGCCTATGACTTGGGTGCGTCGGGCCGCCTGGGTCCTGTTGGCGGCGGTCTTTTGCGGCTCCATGGCCGCGGAACTGGTCGCCCCGACTCCCTACGCCGCACAGTTTCGCGAGTCACCGGGCGCGCCGCCGTCGTCCGAGTTTCCACTCGGCACCGACGACCTTGGCCGCGACCGCCTGTCCCGGCTGATTCACGGCAGCCGCGTTTCGCTGCTTCTCGCTCCGGCGGCGGCATTGTTGAGCTGCGCCATCGCGGCGGTCGTGGGCGGATTGGCGGGCTTCTCCGGCGGGTGGCCGGAGCGCTTCACGCTCTCCGGCATCGGCTTGGCGCTGTCGCTTCCATGGCTGTTTCTGTTGCTCACGGTGCGCGCCGCCTTGCCGCTGAACGTTTCGCCGTGGATCTCGGTGATCGTGACCTTTGCGTTACTCGGCTCGCTGGGCTGGGCCGGACCGGCACGGACGGTCTGTGTGGCCGCGCACTCTCTGCGCGATAGCGACGTCGCGTTGCAGGCACGCGCGTATGGCGCGGGGCGGTTGCGGCTGTTCTTCATCCAGGTACTGCCGAATCTGCGGCCGATCCTGGCGACACAGTTTTGGGTGGCCGTGCCGCTGTTCATCCTCAGCGAGGCGAACTTGGGACTGTTGGGGCTCGGCGTAACGGAGCCGCTGCCATCGTGGAGGAATCTGCTCGCCGAGCTGGAGAACTATCCCGCGGTCGAAGACAACCCCTGGATGCTGGCGCCGGCGGGATTGCTGGTCACCGTGATGGCTTGTCTGCAGCTTGTTCTTTCCAAGGAGGGTTCGACGTCATGAACAGAAGCGCCATTAAGCGGTATCTTGCCGGGCTTACGATCTTTCTCTTCGTTGCCTCGCTGGCCGCGCCGGCGCAAAGCGGAGGCGAGTTGCGCTTCGCCCTGCGCGCCGACCCGAAGACCTTCAACCCCTTGGCCGTTGAGGACGAGCCGGCCGAGACCGTGCGCTACCTCACGACCGGCGTGTTGATGCGCGTCAACCGCAAGACCCAAGAGGTCGAGCCGCGGTTGGCCGAATCGTGGGAGATCGTCGACGGCGGGCGAACGATCCGTTTGCGGCTGCGCGAGGGGGTCTCGTTCTCCGACGGCACGTCGTTCACCGCCGAGGACGTCGCGTTCACCATGGGCGAGCTGATGGACCCCGACCTGCACTCGCCGACCGGCGATTCGTTTCGTTCAAGTGCAGGGGAGGTCGAGGTGGATGTGACCGGGTCCCCACGAGCTGTCGATTCGGTTTCCCGCGCCAGTGGCCGGGGTCGAGCGCCTCTTCGACCAGGTGCCGATGCTGTCGTCCGAGCCCGGTGACGAGCCCGAGGCGGGGCTAGGACCCTACCTGCTCGACGAACACAAGGCCGGCTCGTATGTGCTGCTCAAGCGCAACCCTCGGTACTGGAAGCGTGACGACAAAGGCCGCCGGCTGCCTTACCTCGATACAGTCCGTCTCGAAGTGCAACGCAACCAGCAGATCGAGATCCTGCGGTTTCGCCGCGGACGATTCCACGTGATCAACAGCGTCGCCCCGGAGCACTTCGACCGCTTGCAGTCGGCGGAGGCGCGGTCGGTGCATGACGCCGGACCGTCGCTGAATTCTGAGTTCCTGTGGTTCAACCAGGTGCCCGGCTCACCGCTCCCAGCGTACAAGAAACGGTGGTTCGGCTCGGCCGTGTTTCGACGGGCGGTGTCGGGCGCGATCAACCGCGACGATCTGGTGCGCGTCGTCTATCGTGGGCGCGGCGAGGCGGCCACGGGACCGGTGTCGCCGGCCAACCGTTTCTGGTTCAACCGCAAGCTGGCACCGCATGCGTTCGATCCTGCATCGGCGAAGAAGCGCCTGAAGGAAAACGGTTTTCGCCGTGAGGGGGAGGCTCTGCTCGACGCGGAAGGCCACCCCGTCGAGTTCTCGCTCATCACGAATGCCGGGAACAAAGGCCGCGAGCGGATGACGGCGATGATCCAGCAGGATCTCGCGACCCTGGGTATCCGCCTCAATGTCGTCACGCTCGACTTCCCGTCGCTGATCGAGAGCATCACGCGGTCGTTCGACTACGAGGCTTGTCTGCTGGGGCTTGTCAATGTCGATCTTGACCCCAACGCGCAGATGAACGTCTGGCTCAGCTCGGGTAGGAGCCATCAATGGAACCCCATGCAAAAGAAACCCGCCACGTCGTGGGAGGCCGAGATCGACGGGTTGATGCGACGGCAAGCCTCCGTGACTGAGCCCGCGAAACGGAAGGCCGCCTTCGACCGCATGCAAGAGATCGTCTGGAAGCAGGCGCCGTTCATCTACCTGGTCCATCGCAACGCGTTGTCGGCGGTCTCCCCGCGCTTGCGTAATGTCGAGCCGGGCGTGCTGTGGCCGCAAACATTCTGGAATGCCGAGCGCATCTACTTCGACAATGCTGTCGCGGAGGGCCGGGACTAGCCGGGACTAGCTGTGACGCCGCCCCTGCTCGATGTATCGGTATCGGTCGACTACCCCGGCAAGCCGGGCGTGCTGCGTGACGTGTCGTTGCAAGTCGGGTCGGGCGAGATTGTGGGGCTGGTCGGGCAGAGCGGATCAGGTAAGAGTACGTTGGCTTTGACCGTGTTGCAGTTGCTCGATTTCAAAGGAGGCGTGTGCCGCGGGTCGGTTCGGTTGGAGGGCCGCGATCTTTGCCAGGCAGGCGAGCGCGAGATGCGCAAGATACGAGGCAGGGAAGTGGCGCTCGTGCAGCAGAGTCCGCTGTCGTCACTCAACCCGGCGTTGCGGATTAGCGTGCAACTCAACGAGGCATGGCGCGTTCACGAACGCGGCAGCCGCGAGGCGGGCCGGAGGCGAATCGCCGAATCGCTCGAAGAGGTCAGCCTGCCATCGGACGGCGAGTTTCTCAGGCGTTATCCGCGGCAGCTAAGCGTGGGGCAGGCGCAGCGAGTGCTGATCGCGATGGCGATCCTCCACCGCCCCGCTCTGCTCATCGCCGACGAGCCGACCAGCGCCCTCGACGTGATCACCCAGGCCGAAGTGCTCGAGCTGTTCGCAAAGCTGAATCAACGATTCCATGTAGCCATCTTGTTCATCTCTCATGATCTGCTCTCCGTTGCGTCCCTGTGCCGGCGTATCGCGATCATGCACGAGGGGGAAATTGTGGAGTGTGCTGAGTCGATCGAGATTCTGTCCCACCCCGTACATCCCTACTCTCGGCGCTTGATCGCGGCCTTACCGCGAGCGCCGTCCGATCTCGCCCGCGTCGAACACACATCACCGTCCCCATCGTCAGCCTCCCCAAGTGTGATGAGCCAGGAAGCCGTGATCGCCGGTGAGCGAGAACGAAGCGGCTGAGACCGCTTCCTCTCTACTCAGAGGCTCCCTGCTCAAGAGGTTCCAGGAGTAGGCGTCCGGCAAGCCGGGCTCGCCCTGTACCTGTGCTAAGGTGCCGCGTTCGCTGTGGCTACGGGGCTGATTGTCGTGAGATTTCTGCATGGTAAGTAGACTCCTAATGAGTAAAATCGCCGTCATACCTCCGCCACACGGCCGAGGTGCAGCCGGTAGGAGATGAAGACGAGCGCCATCACGGGCAGCACCAGCAGGGACGGCTCCCAGCCGGAGCTCCGGCTCGTGACCACCATGAGGCCTGCGCAGGCGGCGCCGACCATATAGTAGGAAAACGACCAGAAGCAGCAGTGCTGCCAAATCCTCCGCAGCGGCCTTTGCTCCACCAGGCACAACGCCGCCGCGACGAGCAAAGTGTTAGCCGCATAGAAGAAACCAGCCGCCACCGCAAGCAACGAAATAAGCGAGTCGCCCAGAGCTGCCGGGAGGGCCTCGTGGCAGACCGCGTGCGCGACTGCGATGCTGAGAACCAAAGCAGCCATGCTGAAGGCAACCTGCAGCCGCCGCGGACGAACCTTAGGTTTCCAAAGGCTTTGGACGGCTGCCCCCGTGGCCCCGATGACCAACGCTTCCGCGAGACCCAATTCGGCAATCGCGGCCAGTTGGATCACGAAGCCGAGCGAGATGGTACTGGTCATTCGCGGTACCTGAATCTTGCAGGCGGAGGCCACCACGGCGATCACAACGTAGCTGACGAAGCGCGGAGCGTCCTGGAAGTCGGCTTGCACCAAGCTGACAACAAGTAGAACCGCACCGAAGCCGATGACGGCCTCAATATAGAGCTTTGCTCGGAGGGGAAGGTCCAGGCCCGACTCTTGGGAGGCTGGATCCGCGCCATCGCCGAGACTTCCGCGACCCAGCCCGTAGAAGAAGTGCACTAGGTATAGGGGCGGAACCAACAGCAGCCATGCTTCCGGGGCCGGTGCGGCGCCAACAGTCGGAAACAGGCCGACGAGTACAGCCCTACCAGGTAGTAAGGGAAAGACCACACGTACCACTCCCGGCACACGTCCGTGAGGGGCTTGCCCTGCAACAACGAGAGAATTCCCGACACCAGTAACGTGTTGGCAACAAAGTATAAGCAGGCCACCAAGGCCAGTGTTGCCGGGCGGTTCGCCTGGAGCAGTGAGCTCAGCGGCCCGTAGGCTGCCAGGAAGCAGATCCCGACACTAAGCGTAAGGTTGCCCACGTTGAATATCACTTGCACCGGAGTCGGCCGCTTTTGGGCATTGAGATACGACTGTGCCAAGGCGGCCGCACAGCCCGCCACGAGGGTCTCGGCCAGGGTGAAGTGCGCGATGCCGATCAGGATGAACAGGAAGTTGAGAGAGTAAGTTCCCGTCATGCCGGGCAGCCGGATCTTGAGCAGCGAGGCGAGCACGGCGAGAATCAAGAAAATCAGGTAGTGCGCCGGCTTGGCCGACAAGCCGTGGGGAAGCGATAAGCCTAGGATGAGGCCGCCTGCGGTGATCACGCCGGCAATGTAGAGCTTGGCTGCGGTGGGCATGCTATCTCCTTACTGTCCTTTTTTTCGTTGGTTCTACTACTCCTCGCCTTGGACGAGCACATTCATCGCCTCGACCGTGTCCGCCGTGCCCCAGATGACCGAGTTAGCGAAGGGTGAGTCGGTGCCCCAGATGACACTCGTGCCTTCGGGTGAACCGGTGCCCCAGACCACACTGGTACCCCAGACAACCGAGGTCCCCCAGATCACTGAGTTGTCTTCTACGACCACGTTCGTTCCCCAGACGACCGACGTGCCCCAGATCACTGAGGTACCCCAGACAACCGAGTCGTCGGTCACGATCGTCACCTCGCCGCTGGTTTCGTCAAAGACCGCTCGCGGGGACAACGCTGCGAATCCTACCGGAGCGACTTCGTTGTCCAGCAGCGCTGCATTGACGTCGAGATAGCCAGCGCCAACCGTGAAGATGTCGTAGTAGCTGGTGAAGGTCTCCCCCGTGACGGGATCCGTGGCGATACTGGAGGTCGGGAAGTTCTTCGTGGCCGTTCGCATCAGACGTGCCTTCACTTGGTCGGGTGTCAGGTTAGGCTCTTTTTCCAGAAGCAACGCTGCCGCCCCGCTGACCATCGGCGTCGCCATGCTCGTACCGCTGAGCCTGAAGTAGTCCGATGAGTCCGTTTGGCCACCCCCGTGTGAGTAATAAGAAAGAAGCACCGTGTTGTCGAGGTAGCTGGTCACGAGATCAGATCCGGGGATGCGGAGCGAAATGACACGGTTACCGGGCGCTACCAGATCGGGCTTGACGATGTGATCGATCACTGTCGGTCCCTTGGAGCTATAGCTGGCGATTTGGTCATCGCTCCGAGTCGCCGTGAATTTCGTTTTCATCGCACCCACAGTGATTACATAGGGATCGTTGCCGGGTGACACGATGGTGGCGTAGCCTTCGTTATCGAACGAGTTGTCGCGGCCAAGATTCCCCGCTGCGACGACCACCACGATCCCGGTGTCCCAGGCAGCTTCGACAGCCTGGCACAGCGGCTCCTGCGCGAAGCTTTCGTACGCAGGCCGACCGAGTGAAAGGTTGATTACTCGGATGTTGTATAGGTCCTTCAGTTCGATCGCACGCTGAATCGCTGCGATTACACCGCTGTCGGTGCCAGTGCCTGCGGCATCGAGGGCGCGAAGGTTCACCAGCTGTGCCTCCGGAGCCGTTCCGAGAAAAGTAGTCGTATTTCGGCCGCCGCTAGAACTGCTGCCGTCACCAGCGACGATGCCTGCGACGTGCGACTCATGACCATACTCATCCGCAGTTCCGCTGCCGACAAAGGTTTCGTTGAAGCCGGGTATCCACTTGACTCAGGTGACCCCAACATCTTGTAGTTGGGCTCACAGCGTCTTAGCGTCCCAATCGGCGACGATCGAGCGGTACGGCGTCGGCTCCACCGCCATGGCCTGCTGCACAAGGCGGTAGAAGAGCTTGCCCCGACTGCGTGATCTGCGCCGATTGAAGCGGAACACGAACTCGTCGAGATAGTAGTCCAGATGCTCGTGGCTGACCGCCCCCTGATGCGTGCCCAGCATCCAGCGCTTGAGTAGCGAGATCGCCAAGTGCACCCTCGGCAGTAGCTGCGAGGCCTGCTCGCGGCGGTTGTTAATCGAGATGATACGACGCTGGTAGTCCTTCTTCTTGAGCGGATCGTAGCCCGACCAGTTGTCGGTAACAACCACGCTGCCCGGCTCGACCGACTCCTCGACGAAGGGCATCAAACTGGCCGCCGAGGCGTTCTGAACGCGCTGCATGCGGATGCGCCCCAGCCCGGTGCCTCTCTCTTCCGCGGCGACTGCAATCAACGCTTTACGCTCGGTCTGCCGGCCGATTACCCCTTCTTCTTCAGCGCCCCAGTAGGTCTCATCGACCTCGACGAGGCCCGTCAATCGCTCCCGCCCCGGGCGCACCACCGCTCGTCTCAGCTTGTGCATCCAAGGCCAGGCGGTTTGGTAACTGCCCAGTCCCAGAACGCGCTGTAGACCCAGGGCGCTGGCCCCATTCTTCTGCGTGGTGATGGTCCACATCGCCCGGAACCACAGCCGCAGCGGCTTGCGTGTGTCTTGAAAGATCGTGCCGGCGGTGACGGAGGTTTGCCGCCCGCAGCGAGCGCATTCGAACCACACTTTGCGCACCGGCCAAGCGCGCTCATGCCCACACCTTGGACAGCGGAAACCCTCTGGCCAGCGCAAGGCGAACAGATAGTCGCGGCAAGCCTCCTCGCTCGCAAAGTGAGACTCGAATTCGAGTTGGTCGCGCGGGTAATCCTCCACCAGGCCCTACACTACATCTTGGGGTCACCTGAGTCAAGTGGATACCCAGCTCGTTGAAAACTACGCGGCTTGCCAGGTCACCCTGATCGGAAATCCCGCTATCGATGACAGCGACACCTACGCCGGTGCCGACCCAACCATAGGACTGAGCGACATCCGCACCGACGGCCGGCACGGCGTAGTCGAGAGACGCCGTGACCTCACGATCCGGCGAGACGTACTTGATGCGCGGGTTGTGGGCCAGGCCCTGCAAGGCATTGACCGGCATCGAGAATACGGCTCCGTCAATCGCCGGCAGCTTGCGCTTCAACTCGCCGCTGTTGATTGAGTTGAAGTGGCTCTGGCCGGGTGCTTCGTTGAATTGAATGATGACATCGACCTTCTCACCGCCCTGGTCGGGCAGGTCCGGCGCCAGCCGGCTCTGTGGTTGCCCGAACGCTACCGCCGAGGCCGTAATGAAAAGTGCCAACTTGAGTATCGTGTTCCGCATGATTAGTAGTCTTCCTTTCAGGTGGTTTGGTTCTGCCTGCGCTGACTAGAGAGCACACCCAGGGCCATTCCGCCAAAGGAGACTAACCTGTTGAAACAAAGCCTTTTAGAAGTCAATCTGGAAAACATCCAAGTGGGACAGAATGTCCCTCGAAGGCTGCTGAATCCGAGGACAAATTATACTGAAGTTACTGATTCTATGAGGCTTATCGTGATGCGGACAGTTTGTCCATCGCGAGACAACTTGTCCGGGTCGAAATGTTCTTTTGGCCAGCTACAATACCTGCCGCAGCTCGCCGGCGGAGGTGCGGGACTGCCAAGAGAGCAGCGAGACCATCAAGCTGCCCGTCGCCGGCCGTGGACGGGTTGTGGCCTTTTTCAGGTGGAACGCGGTGCTACAATGGAGTCGCTTCCGGATACAGACAAGGGGGGACTTGGCTATGGCGAAACCCAACCAGGTAGGCGATTTGCTCGGATCGCGGCGCGACCTGCTCCGCATCGGCGGACTCGGGTTGCTGGGCGCGTCGATTGACGGCGTGTGGCCGCTCAAGGTCTCGGCCAAGCAGACCGGCGGCGTCCATCCGCGCGGCAACGCCCGCAACGTTCTCTACTACGAGATGTCGGGCGCCATCAGCCACGTCGAATCGTTCGACTTCAAAGAGAACGCCGGCACGCCCAAAGACCTCGACGTCAAGACGCTCGGCTCCGATCTCGAGATGTCGCAGTTGCTCTTCCCGCGGCTCTCGAAGCAGATGGACAAGCTGGCCGTGCTGCGCTCGATGACCGGCCACGAGGAAGTCCACTTCCGCGCGCAGTATTACGTGCAGACCGGACGCCAGATGAACCTGGCCTTCGCTAAGGAAATCCCGTCGATCGGCTCGGTCATCGCGTCGGAACTCGAGCCGCGCCGCCGGTCCAACGACACCTTCCCGACCTACATGTCGTTTAACCTTGAGAGAGGCGCGGCCGGCGCGCTGTCGACCGGCTTTCTCCCGCCGCGCTTCTCGGTGGTTGATATCAATACCGACGCGGCCGCCGAGGGAGCCGCGCTCGACGCCAAGGCCGTCGAGTTGCTCGAGCAGCGTTGGAATCTGCTCAGCAAGCTGCGCGAGGTCGAGCACAAGCGCCTCTCCGGCTATGGCCGCGACATGTCGAGCTACGACGACTTCTATAGCGCCGCCTACAAGCTGCTGTCGGACGAGCGCTGGCCGGCCGCCTTCCGCATCACTGAAGAAGACAAGGAGCGCTACGGGACCACGCAAGCCGGCCTGGGCGCGATCCTCGCTCGCAACGTGTTAGCGCAAGACGCCGGGACGCACTACGTCCACCTGTGCCATCCGGGCTGGGACCACCACGTCTATATCTGGGACCGCTCGAAGAAGTCCAATCACTACGTCCTCTGCGCCGAGCTAGACAAGGCCTTCGCGTCGCTGCTCGAAGACCTGTCGACGATTCCGTCGAAGACCAACCCCGGCCAGACGATCCTCGATGAAACGCTCGTCGTGTGCATGAGCGAGTTCGGCCGCACGCCGGGCGCGCTCAACAACATGGACGGACGCGACCACTACAACCCCTGCTATCCGGCGATGTTTGCCGGCGCCGGCGTCAAGGGCGGCATCCGGCTCGGGCGCTCCGATAGCGAAGGCGAGAAGTGCCTCGAAACCGGCTGGAACCTCAAAGAGCAGCCGCGCAACGAAAACATCCTGGCCACGATGTACTCGGCCCTGGGGATTGACTGGACGAAGAAGATCAGCAATACTCCCTCCGGACGCGGCTATACCTATGTCGATCCGCTGGGCGCCAACGGCTACATCCCCAACAACGAGCTTCCGAACATCTATGGGTAGCGGGCCCCGCCCACCGAAGCCGCCGCATCTGACGTGTAGGGGCACGGCATGCCGTGCCCGCTCTTCGGCCCGCCAAAGGATTCGGGTGGCCGCTGGCTGCGTCGTCCTCGCGGCGCTCTTGGCGACCCCGGCCTCCGCGGCCGAGCCCGGTATGGCCTTCATCCCCGGCGGCGAGTTTCTGCGTGGACGGACCCACGTCTTATTTGACGATGACCTCAAGTGGCGGCCGACGCTGCTCAAAGACAACCGGCCGGTCAAGCCAACGACGGTCAACCCCTTCTACCTCGACGAGCACGAGGTCACCAACACGCAGTACGTCGAGTTCCTCGAAGCGAGCGGCCACAGGCCACCGTTCCATTGGGTCGACGGCGAGATGGCCGAGGGACAAGACAACTACCCCGTCGTCAACGTCAACTGGCACGAAGCCGTGGCGTATTGCGAATGGGCCGGCAGGCGTCTGCCGACCGAGGCCGAGTGGGAGCGCGCCGCCCGCGGCATGGCCGAGGGTGTCAAGTTCCCCTGGGGCGACGAGGAGCCGGAGAAGGGAAAACACGCCCACTTCGACGTGCTCGACGGCGAGCGCGATGTGTGCCGCTTTCCGCGCAACTACTTCGGCCTGTGCGACATGGCGGGCAACGTGTGGGAGTGGTGCTCGGACCGCTACGAGCGGACCTACTACGAGCGCGCCCCGGCGGACAATCCACAAGGCCCCGACGAAGGCATCCACCGGGTCCTACGTGGCGGGTCGTGGGCCGACGCCGCCAAGTACCTCACGAGCGCCTACCGCACCTTCTCGCGTCCCGCGAGCCGTAGCCCCAACATCGGCTTCCGCTGCGCCAAGGATTTTCGATGAGTGTCAAGCCATAAATATGGTAGGGTGAGGTTGTGCGAACGACGGTCGACATTCCGGATCCGACCTATCGCAGGCTCAAGACCCGGGCGGCGCAGGAGGGCTGTTCGGTCAAGGAGTTGATACTGCGCGGAGTGGAGCAGGAGCTCGGAGGGTCGGCTCGTCCTGTGCGCAGGGTCAAGCTACCGCTGGTTCGATCGAAACAGCAGGGCTCATTGGATCTGACAAACGAACGGATCTATGAGATCGTTCCTTTTCCCTGATGTCAACGTCTGACTGGCCCTGACCTACGGCCGCCACATCCATCACTCGACCGCAGCACGCTGGCTCGACGGACTCACCGACGCGTCGCTCTATTTCTGTCGGTTCACCCAACTGGGCCTGCTCCGCCTTCTCACAAACGAGCAGGTGATGGCCGCTGATGTGTTGAGCCAGCGTCGAGCTTGGCAGGCCTACCGCAAGTGGCTGGCAGACGACCGAGTAACCTTCCATCCCGAGCCGGCAGGCCGGGATTTCGAGCACGTCTTCGAGACCCTGAGCCAGGGTAACCGCCCGTCCACCAAGGTGTGGGCCGATGCTTACCTGGCGGCCTTCGCCCTGACCGCCGGCTTCACGCTGGTGACGTTTGATAAAGCGCTGAGTGCGCTGGTGCCCGAACAAACGGAGCTTCTCCGCAGTCGTTGGTCGTCGGTGTGAGATAATCCAACCCGCTAACCCCAGCCCGCTAGGCAAGGTACGACTCCCTCAGTTGGTCGACGGCGCGCCGCCTTCGCGGATGGCGCCTAGCCAGAATTGGTGGCCGTTGAGCTCGGAGTGGGCGAAGGTCACGCGCCCGAGTGGCTCGCGAATGACGTCGGGTGGAGCAGGCTCGTCGCCGCATCCGAAGTAGAAACCGGGAGCGGTATTGACATAGGCGTGACCCCAACGGTTCAGAATGATTCCGGCAATCGCCTTCACTGCCGACGCTCCGAACAGACGTCGGAGTTGATCGCGGATCTGCTCTTCATAGCCGGCAAAAGGCGTGGACAGCATCTCCCGCCGGCCCTTGACGCCCTGCTCGGCGGTGGGCAAGCCCGGATAGAACAGAGGTACGCAGAACGTCAGGACGTTGGGCATGTCCGGCGAGAGGCGAGGCCGGTATCGGCGAGTGATCATCTGGCGGCGAAGATTGCAACTGAACCCGAATCCACCGGTCCATCGCGCGGATGTGACGCCTAGGTCGTAGAGGAAGTGCCAATTCTTCACGGCGACGTTGAAGACCAAGACCGCGGAGTGGTGGAAGGCCCCGAACGATGAACTCATTACGCTTCGATTCGCCGCCGAAGATTGGGTGATTTTCCAGGATGAGGCAGGTCTGGTCCGGTTTCGTTTTGTGCTGGAAGTGCAGGGCAGCCCCAAGACCACTCACGCCGCCCCCAACGATGACGAGGTCAAAGACCTCACCGGTGTCGTCCGCGGACAGGTCATCCGCGGAGAATTCACCATCTCGTATCCGGTGGGCCGTTTCGAGGACCTTCCAGGGATTTCCCGTGGCTCGTGCGATAGTCGCCGACGCCGCCGGGCCCGTCCCATTGAGCGGCGGATGGGGGGCGTTGCGCCCAGCAGCGGCACCCCGCTACCGATCAAATGCCATTGAGGAAGTCGCGTCTGGTCATTGTGTTCTTGGGGCAGACGCAGCGGTCTGCCCTATGAGTCAAGCGGACGCGCTGTGGCGTTACCGATACGTGACGAAGAACGGCGAGGCCCACGCGATCTCGGGGTCGCCGTTCGGGTTCTCCGGGTCGCGCTGGAAGACCCGCACATAGTAGTAGGTGTCGCCCGGCGTTGGCTCCATGTCGCGATAGCGGAAGGACGCTTGCCGACCCCCGGGCCGCTGCGTAAACACGTACTCACCGTTCTTGACCACATCCACGCGCATGATCTCATCCGGCGCTTCGACCTCGATGGCGATCTCGGGCGGCGCGTCCACTGCTGCCGTGAACTGCGCGCCGGGCATGTGCCCGTCGGCGGATGTGCGCACGATGATTTCATCGCTGGCACCGAACGTCCGACGCGCGAGCATCGCGTCAAACAGCGACTCGCGCGTCGGCTGCTCCACCCAAACGCCGGCCCAACTGTTGTGTGTTGAGTTGTGGTCGCTAAACGACACGAAACCGTAGATGTTGCCCTTGGCGAGAGCGTCTTGGGCGAAGTGTCCCGGACGATCGGTCTGAGTCCCGCCGCGCTTCTCCCCTTCCGGCAGACGCCAGCGTTCATAGCTTCCGCGGGCGCCCTGGTAGATCTCCAACAGACAATCGAAAGGCGCGTTAGACCAGTTCCAGGCGGCCAGCGGTCCGGCAGCGAACGTGTGCGGCACGATCACGGTCTTTTGGCCGCTCTGGCTCAGGACGTTGCTCTCAACCCACTTCCACATTTGCGGAGGCTGATTAAAAGGGTACGGAGGATCGCGGTTCCGGTCGATGCGCCTCATCGGGGCCCCCCGCTTCAAGAACAGGATATTTCGATGTCCCCCGGGGCTGCCCATGCTGTGCTCGTAGGTGTAGACGCCCCAGAAGTGGGGTTCGTGCGTCATCACGTCCACTAGTTTCTGCGCCATCCACCATTGGTAGTCGCGCATTCCGTCGGGCCAGCGGCCGCCGTTGACCTCGTTGTGGTCGCTGGGGCCGACGAAGTCCATCTGCGCCGCGTCGAGGGCATAGCGGTAGGTGTCTTCGAGCGAGGGGTCCGATCCGCTGTGGCCGCGAACATCGGTGTGCCGGTACAGTCGCCGAGCAGCAGCGTGTAGCTCTTGCCGCCGAGGGCCATCGTGGGGCGCTTGCGCCACTGGAAACCGGCGGCCGGCATGGAGACGTTGATTTCCTTTAGGTCCGCTGCGGCCCCCGGCTCGCTTTGCGGCAGGGTGGCTAGATAGACGTTGTAATGCAGCGCATGCCATTGACTCTGGGGACGATTGCCCCGCGAGCGAAGGTCGCTTGCGTACAGCGCCCGGACCGCGCCGTCCCGCCCGACGGCCGAGGGAGCGCGTTGCGCATTGCGGCCGGCGCTGTTGGCCAGACGGCTGGGAGTTGACCAGCCCTGCGGCGTCAGACGCGTCGCGTAGAAGTGGAACATCTCCGTCGGCCTGGTGATCGTCCAGTGGCGGAAGATGACCCACGGCGTGTTCTGGCCGTCGAAGGCCAGCGTGGGTAGCTCGGCGAAGCGGGCCATGCGGCCCGTGAAGGCGGCGTTGATGTCCGCAGCCGGCTCGAAGACGCGCCCGTTCGCGTACACGCGGATACGGAGGTTGCGGCGCGCATGTAGGCCCTCGCTGTTCTCGGCACGGCTCGAGCTAGCGTAATCCTTACCCCCAGTTATCGAGGGCCTCGTCCCAGGCGACCCAGACGCGGTCGTTGGCGTCGACGGCGACGGTCGTATGGAATGACGCGTTTGCGTCCGAAGTGATCGCGATGGGGGCGCTTGCGTTGTTGCCGTCAAACGACGCTAGAAAGACGTCGTAGTTGCCGGCATGGTAGCTATCCCAACTGAGCCAGGCGCGGCCCGTGCTGTCGAGGGCCACGGCGGGCTCCCAGTCGTTCGCCTCGCTGATCGAGATTCTGACTTCGGGACACCATTCCGAACCGCTCAAGCGCCGCGCGTAGATGTCGGCTTGGCCTGCCCGGAACGACTGCCAAACGATGGTCGTGTTTCCTTCCGCGTCGGAAGCCGCGCGGACGTGGAAATCGCCGTAGTCCGCGCGAGTCAGGCGTTCGACAGAGCCGACGCTGCCGTCGTTCGACACCTCCGCGGCGAACAGCTCGAAGTTGCCGTTGACTTGCGCCGACCAGACCGCCAAGGCTCCCCCCGGCCGTGCCGTGACAGCGGGGATGTAGTGATCCGAATACCCGTCGTCGAGAATGATGGGCGCACCCCACTCGCTAGTGGATTCGCCTGAGGATGCCTGTCGCTGCACGACCACACGGTCAGACGCCCCACGGTCCCAGTCGATGTAGACCGCCCAGAGGGATCCATCCGGCGCGGCGGCGAGGTCGGGCCAGTCGGCCGTGCGCGCCGGATCCGTTACGCGTCGTGCCTCGATTTCGCCGGCGACCTTCGCGGGGCGAAGGCTGTCCATTTCCTTCCTCTGTAGTTGGAAGTAGGAGGGGCGGGCTTCGGGTGCGGCGGTCGGCGCGGCGGGTTGTGGAGTGGTTGTGTCGGGTGGCGGCGCGGCCTGCTCTGTGGCCTGTTTTGGGCGCTCGCCCTGGTCTTCGACTTGGGGCTTCTGCTGCGGCCCGGCGCTGAGGTCGGCGTAGCCTAGGAGGCCGAGCACAACCGTGGCCGTGAACCAGAAAGAGCGTGTTGGCATGAGCGGGCTCATCAATCGCGCATCAATGATGGTACGTCTTTTGAGAGTTGTGTGGCGTAAGGCTCCAGCCTTGCCGAGTCTCGATTCTTCGGGACTCAGGACGGCAAGCGACCGAGTAGCGGTGGGTGATAGCGGACCTGAGAACCGAGGAATCGGTCCTCGGCAAGCCTAGAGGCTTACGCCACGCAGGCAGGTCAGCGGTTCCGCATCCACATTTCTTGAGGGTCGGAAACATTTGATTTAGCAAGTGTTTTCGCTCGTCCTCCAGGTCCGAGCAGATTCGCATTCCCCCGGCGGACTTGACCCATGTGTTATTCTGATATATATTAATTATACCAGTCATGAAGGCGGCCCCCACTCGCTCTCATCTCTCGGATGCCGAACGTAGGCTCCGCTCCCGCATCGCGCAGCTCGTCCATGGCCGCTGGTTGCTGCACGGCACGCTGGCGCCCCGCCAACGCACCTGCGGCAAGCCCACCTGTCGCTGTGCTCGCGGTCAGCTTCACGCCTCGTTGTATTTGGTGCGGAATCGCCAAGGGCAACTGCAGCAGCTGTTTGTGCCCCGCCACTGGGAGGCCCGCGTCCGCCAGGCCGTGGCCGCCTACCAGCAACTCCAACGGCTCCTCGACGAGGTCTCCGAGCGTGAATGGAAGCGGCTCCGAAGCCGCCGGGAGGAATGACGTTCTTCGACGCCTGCTGCACTACGCCGAGAAGGTCTACGGTCTGCGGGACTCGCTGCTGGCCGCCGTCGGCGACACCAGGCCGCGGCCGCGCATCCCGACGCGGGTGGTGCTGCAGTCGGTGCTGGTGCTGTTCTGGACACGGCTGGGCAGCCTCAACGCGTTAGAGACGCTAGCGCCCGCACCGTTTTGGAAACAGTGGTTGGGCCGCGAGATGCCCAGCGCCGACACCCTCGGGCGCGTCTACAGCCGGCTCGATGCCGCCGCGGTGCGGGCAGCGATTCATCACGTCTACGAACGGCTCAAGCGCAACAAGGCCCTGCCCGGGATCGGCGGGCTGGGCGTGGCCGTGCTCGACGGCCATGAGTCTCACGCCAGCTACCGCCGTTGCTGTCGAGGATGCTTGAAGCGCACCGTGCAGCGCCGCGATGGCCAGCAGATGCAATACTACCATCGCCAAGTCACACTGCTGTTGCTCTCCGATGCGCCCCCCGGCTCCGAACCGCTGCGACTGTTGCTCGACGCCGAGCCGCAACGGCCCGGCGAGGACGAGATGGCCGCGGCGCACCGTTTGCTGGCGCGAGTTCTCGAGACCTATCCGCGAGCCTTTGACGTCGTGTTGGCCGATGCTCTCTACGCCACCGCCCCGTTTATCAACTTCTTATTGGGGCATGGCAAAGACGCCGTGATCGTGCTCAAGGACGAGCGCCGCAACCTCTATCAAGACGTCCAAGGGCTGTGGCCGACCACGGCGCCCCAACGCGGCGACTATCAAGGTCGCGATTGCCAGTGGTGGGATCACGAGGGCCTGGTGTCGTGGCCGCAGGTGCAGCAGCCGCTGCGGGTGGTTCGTTCCGTCGAGAGCTGGCAGCAGTATTCGCAACTCGACTCCCAACCGCATCCGCATCACAGCGAGTGGGTGTGGGTGACGACCCTTTCCTCACTGCAGGTTCGGACCGCGCGGGTGGTAAGGTTGGGCCATCAACGCTGGGACATCGAGAATCAGGGTTTCAACGAGTTAGTCAACGGCTGGCACGCCGACCACGTATATAAGCCAGGATTTCCATTTTGGCCCTGGCACGGCCACAGTATACACCCGCTCCGCTCCGAACAGCACGTCCTTTCACGCTGAACCCTGTACATCACCTCTGCTGGTAGTCGCCAGAGCTGGTTCGACCGCTCACAGTCGTTGATTGAGCGGCTTGAACGGCGCTCCGGCCGACACTGCTCCTTGCGAAACCTTTTGGAGCCAAAAGCTGTTGATCCTCACTCCGGCAATGCTACCCACTCGGCAGCGGCAGCGCCCAGATCTTGTGCAGCATGTCGCCGAACAGCCGCCGGTTCAGATGTCCCTCCGCCAATAAGAGCCAGTAATACCGCGCGTGCTTGACCAGCCGACCGCCGGTCTTCATCAACCTGTGTTGCAAGCTCGTCAGCGACCAACTCTTGATTCGCTGCGGAAGCCCCAGCCGCCGCCAAAGATTGCCCAGGTTGTAGGCCAGCACGCTCAGTTGCAACCGCACTTCGTTGGCCCGAAATCGATGGCACGACAATCGCGTCCAGTGCGTCGCCTGCTTGCCTTCCTTGATCCACTGTTCCGCCGTGCCGCGCTTGTTGTAGAAGCGCACCACCGAGCGGCTCGGCAAGCTCATGCTCGTCACGATGAATCCGACGCGCGGGAACAGCTCGCCCTGGTGATGCTCGACCTTAGCGACGATCCGCCTCGCCTGCGACCAACTCTCCGCCTGATAGCGAAAACTCTTGTAGCGCACCAAGGGCTTGCGGAAAGGCCTTCCCGGCGGGCGAAACAGGATGTCTTCGATCTCCAGCTCCAAGCTCTTGTTGGCCGGAATGCGAATGGCGTACTGTACTCCGCGTTCCTCCGAAGCCTCATAAACTTCCGGCTTCGCAAAGGCCGCATCGCCCCGGAAGGCGACCTGCTTGCCCGCAGCCTGTTGGCGCTCGATCTCCGGCAACAAGAGCTCATCCCAGTCCTCGGCGCTGTGCACGTTGCCTGGACGCAGCTTGGCAGCGAGGCAATCACCATGACCGTTGAACAAAAGCAACGGGTGGTAGCAGACCGACTCGAAGTGTCCGTTGTAGGCACTGCCTTCCTGTTGGCCATGGACCGGACTCTCGGTGGAGTCCAGATCCAGAACGACCCGCTCGGCGTCGTCGAACGCTTCCGCTTGCCCGACCAGCTCTCGGTTCAGCGCCATCAGCCCCAGCAGGTTCTCTTCGCTCGCCAGCATCTCCGTCTCGAAGCCGTGCAGCGTCGAGGTCAAGGCCGCACCGCGATCCCAGATCTTCTGCGAACCGATCAGCCGAAACGTCGGATCGATCGAAACCCGCTCGGCGTCGTTGAGGTCCTCGTAGCCGGCGAGTCGGCTGTAAACCGACTGCCGCAACAGATCAGCGAGCGTGAACTGCTTGTTTGTGCCTTGCCGGGAGTCGCTGAGATGCTCGTCAATCAGTTCTCCGAGACCGAGCCGTTCGTCCAGTTCGCGAACCAAAATCAGGCCACCGTCGGAAGTGACGTGCGATCCCTGGAAATCGACTTTGAGAAGTCCATTGAAACTTAGCTGGAATGGCTTGGTTTGTTTTTCACCCATTGGGTGTTGGCCTCCATGGCGTCCTCATCGGTCTCTAGCCCCTATGAATAAAGACGCTCAAGGCCGCTGGAAGGTCGGGATGTCAAACATCAAATTGAAAATGCGGGATAAGCACGACCCCGCGGCGATCGAGAACTTTCTGTTGACGGTGTTTCTGGCTTTTAATCTCTTCCACGTTTTTGTTGCGCGCAATCTCAAGGCATCGCTGCGGCGCAGCAAGCCGCGAGTCTTTTGGGCGCGCGCGATGGCGGCTGATCTGTATCAGGCGGCGGCTTGCCCGTACGGCTCGGGGCCCTCGCCATAGCGAGCGGGTGGTTTTCTTTCTCCCTGCCATCCTGCGCTGCCACCACGCCGCCGAGCGGCAGCCGAGCGTAGCGGTGTCTTCCGTGGCCGACTTCGGGCCCCGCCGAGGCCCTCGTCCGGCTGCGAATCTGCTCGCCCCGCTCGCCCCGCACCTAACTCGCTCGTTCCCCAATCACTTCCCGGCTCTCGCCCGACCGCGTTGCGGAATCGCTGCCGGCAGGTTGGGGGCTTATTGAGTCCCGCATAATATCACGTCACTCGAAGCAAAGAGAAGACTGTTTCCAGAAGGCCGTGATCAAACGCGGTTTGCGGTGCATGCGGCGGAGTGCCTTGCGGGCCCGCTCGTTCAGCTCGCCGTAGTCCTTCGGACAGACGTTCGGCAACTCGTGCTGCTTCCAGTAAGCCCAGATGTATTCCACCGGATTCAACTCCGGCGCATAGGGTGGCAAGTACTCGGTTGCGATGTGGCCTTCGGAGAGTTGGATGAACTCTTGCACCAGGCGGCTACGGTGCGCCGGCAGCCGGTCCCAGACGATCAGCAGCGGCCGATCGATATGACGTACCAACGCCTTGAGAAAGTCGATCACTTGCTCTTTGCCGATCGCACCGGGATAGAGCCGAAAGTAGAAGTTACGCAGCGTCAGCCCCGCCGAGACGGAAAGCTTCTCCCAATTGAAGTTAAACTGCAGCACCGGTGTTTGGCCGCGTGGCGCCCAGGTGCGGCAGCGATGCGGCTTCTGACTCAATCCGCTTTCGTCGATGAAGACGAGCGTACGGCCTTCGTTTTGGGCTTTTTTTTAATGCGCGTCCAGGTCTTGCGCTTCCAGGTGCGGATCTGCTCTTCGTTGCGCTCGCGCGCCTTTCCGACCGGGCGTTGCGGGCTCCAGTCGAGCGCTCGCAGGATCTTCCAGACGTGGCCTTCGTGGTAGTCGACCCCGAACTCGTCTCCGATCAGCCGAGCCACCCGCGGACAGCTCCACAGGGGCGTGGGGAAGCCGTGGGCTTGCGGGCCTTCCAGCAACAGCGACGTCAGGCGTTCGCGTTGTGCGGCATCGAGGAGCGGCTTGCGTCCGGCGCGCCCGGCCTGGCGGAGTCCGGCCGCACCCTGCTCGCGGTATTGCCGCCGCCACGCACTGACGGTTTGGCGAGCGACTTTCAGCCGTCTTGCCGTCTCGGACTGATTGTGGCCTTGGTCGAGCAGCCGCATCGCTTCGAAACGGCGCTTCTCCAGGGCCTTGAAATCCCGCTTCACACCTTTGAGGTTGCCCATACATATATAGATGCTCCAAACTATCAAAAAGTGTCATAATAATTTGCGGGATTCAATAGGCTGCATCGACGGGGACGTGGTAGAATCGACGAAGGCTTTTGTGTGTAGGGTGTTAGGGACATCCATGATAGGTATCTGTCAAGGATGGACGCAGCCATCCGAATCCTCCCGTCAGCGGGGGCGTTGTCTTCAGCAGTGACGCTTCGCAGCCCGAGCGTTTTTGCGAATCAAGTCGCAAGGTCAACGAGTCACGTGACCAGACATCCATGTGCGCGCATCGGGTCGCCCCACCGTACCGGCCGGGGGACCGTCGCGGAAGATTCAGTTTGGGTTTTCAGGCCCGCCGGCCTCGAAACAGAGATACGGACGCATCAGAAATTTCCCAGGAAACTCCCAGCAAACTCCTTCGCGTAGTCCCCAACAGGCGAGGACCGGCGGGCCGCTCGTGACACCGCACAGCGTCGATGAAACTCTTCGTTTCTCCTTTTAACAGAAAAAAAGCAAATTCTCCTCGTTACGCCTCGGCCGCAACCCGCGGCACGAACGCGCGGCCACTGGTGTCCACGGCCCGCAGATACGCCACCAACTTGCGCGCCACGGCCAACGTCGCGCGATTGCGAGACCCGCGCGTCAACTCCCGCTCATGGACGTCGTGCAGTTGCGGGTTCCAGCGCGGCGCGAGTTTCGCCGCCTCGATCAGCACCCGCTGCAAATGCTTGTTGCGCTGCTTCGACAGCGGTCCCCGCTGCGTCTTGCCGGCCGACTCGCGCTGTGCCGAACACAACCCACAGTAACTCACCGCCTGGCCCAGCGAACCGAAGCGCTCGGGCTCGACGGTCTCCAGCGCCCAGGTCAACGCCGTCATCTCCCCCACGCCGCGAATCGACTGCAGTAACTCGACGCGTTCCCGCAACAGCGGATGGCGCCGCAATCCGCGCAGTAACTCCTGCTGCAAACGATCGAACATTTCCAGGCTGCCGCGGGTGATGGCGAGCAGCTCGATCACCGACTCGGGCGTGTCGCGCAGGCTGTCGAGATAGGAGTAGAAATAGTTGCGCCCGTGCAGCCGCCGGGCATCGTAGGGTTCGCCCACTTCCATCAGTAGCCCGCTGATTTTGTTCTTCATGCGGACGGCTTCGCCCACCAGCAGATTGCGATAGCGCAGCACGCGCCGCAACTCGCGCAGGGCAGGCGGCGTCACGTAGCAGCGCGGCAGCAGGTTGCAGCGCAGCAGGTCACTGATCTTGGTGGCGTCGAGACGGTCGTTCTTCTTCTTGGCGCAGGCGATGGCCTTGAGCATGGCCGGGTGTGCGACTTGCAGTTCCTGGGCGAAGGGCTGGAGGTGATCGTAAATCCAGCCGGTAAACAGGGTGGCTTCGAGCGCGCCCACCCAAGGGCGCTCGAGGGCTGACGCCCAAGCGGTCAGGGCGGCGCGAGTGGCCGCGACCTGACCGCGCTGGACGATCGTTCCGTCCCCGGTTTTGATGCAGAAGCTGATGCTTTTCTTATGGACATCGAGTCCGATGTAGTAGAGTTCTGGCATGGAATCCTCCTGGGATTGGCTCTGAGCCGACCGCGTGGCCGCTCTCAGCATTTTGCCCCCGGGAGGATTCCTCTTTGCCACTACCTATGCATTGAAACAGGCATATGAAGCGGAGACGATTCTGGCAGACGGTCGTCGTTTCGGTTGCCGCCGCCATATTACCCCGCATTTTCAATTTGATGTTTGACATCCCGACCTTCCAGCGGCCTTGAGCGTCTTTATTCATAGGGGCTAGAGCCCGATGAGGACGCCATGGAGGCCAACACCCAATGGGTGAAAAACAAACCAAGCCATTCCAGCTAAGTTTCAATGGACTTCTCAAAGTCGATTTCCAGGGATCGCACGTCACTTCCGACGGTGGCCTGATTTTGGTTCGCGAACTGGACGAACGGCTCGGTCTCGGAGAACTGATTGACGAGCATCTCAGCGACTCCCGGCAAGGCACAAACAAGCAGTTCACGCTCGCTGATCTGTTGCGGCAGTCGGTTTACAGCCGACTCGCCGGCTACGAGGACCTCAACGACGCCGAGCGGGTTTCGATCGATCCGACGTTTCGGCTGATCGGTTCGCAGAAGATCTGGGATCGCGGTGCGGCCTTGACCTCGACGCTGCACGGCTTCGAGACGGAGATGCTGGCGAGCGAAGAGAACCTGCTGGGGCTGATGGCGCTGAACCGAGAGCTGGTCGGGCAAGCGGAAGCGTTCGACGACGCCGAGCGGGTCGTTCTGGACCTGGACTCCACCGAGAGTCCGGTCCATGGCCAACAGGAAGGCAGTGCCTACAACGGACACTTCGAGTCGGTCTGCTACCACCCGTTGCTTTTGTTCAACGGTCATGGTGATTGCCTCGCTGCCAAGCTGCGTCCAGGCAACGTGCACAGCGCCGAGGACTGGGATGAGCTCTTGTTGCCGGAGATCGAGCGCCAACAGGCTGCGGGCAAGCAGGTCGCCTTCCGGGGCGATGCGGCCTTTGCGAAGCCGGAAGTTTATGAGGCTTCGGAGGAACACGGAGTACAGTACGCCATTCGCATTCCGGCCAACAAGAGCTTGGAGCTGGAGATCGAAGACATCCTGTTTCGCCCGCCGGGAAGGCCTTCCCGCAAGCCCTTGGTGCGCTACAAGAGTTTTCGCTATCAGGCGGAGAGTTGGTCGCAGGCGAGGCGGATCGTCGCTAAGGTCGAGCATCACCAGGGCGAGCTGTTCCCGCGCGTCGGATTCATCGTGACGAGCATGAGCTTGCCGAGCCGCTCGGTGGTGCGCTTCTACAACAAGCGCGGCACGGCGGAACAGTGGATCAAGGAAGGCAAGCAGGCGACGCACTGGACGCGATTGTCGTGCCATCGATTTCGGGCCAACGAAGTGCGGTTGCAACTGAGCGTGCTGGCCTACAACCTGGGCAATCTTTGGCGGCGGCTGGGGCTTCCGCAGCGAATCAAGAGTTGGTCGCTGACGAGCTTGCAACACAGGTTGATGAAGACCGGCGGTCGGCTGGTCAAGCACGCGCGGTATTACTGGCTCTTATTGGCGGAGGCACATCTGAACCGGCGGCTGTTCGGCGACATGCTGCACAAGATCTGGGCGCTGCCGCTGCCGAGTGGGTAGCATTGCCGGAGTGAGGATCAACAGCTTTTGGCTCCAAAAGGTTTCGCAAGGAGCAGTGTCGGCCGGAGCGCCGTTCAAGCCGCTCAATCAACGACTGTGAGCGGTCGAACCAGCTCTGGCGACTACCAGCAGAGGTGATGTGCAGGGTTCAGCGTGAAAGGACGTGCTGTTCGGAGCGGAGCGGGTGTATACTGTGGCCGTGCCAGGGCCAAAATGGAAATCCTGGTTTAGACGGCGGAATGTGCATCCATCAATGTCGCCGAAAGGCGTTGAGCACGTCGGCCAGGAGTACCGGGGGGTGTCAGTCGGTCGGGTCCATCAAGCCAGCCAGCCCCGCAGCGCGGCCAATGCTCCATCCCGCCGCCTACCATCGACTGAAAGGCCCGAGCCCGTCCAGCAAGGTCTGACGCCCGCAAATCGGCCCACGTCAAGCTAATTGGCGCGTCCAACTTGCGGGAAAGCTCGTCAGCAACTAGCTTTCCTAGTGGCGCGACCGTTCCGAAAAGGAATTGTCTCCAAGCTTCTCTCGTACCTGTTCCCGTGGGAGATTCGGCGAGCAAAGCCGTAGGGACGCCACAGCAAAGCGCAACCTCTCGACTGGCCGTTTCATGCAGGGAAACGAGCCCTACAGGTGGCGCAGCCCCTAGACGCCGAGCAACCCAATCAGCGGGAGCCTCACGGGAATTGCTAGACCCACCCCAACCGCTTTTCATGGATTCGACCAGCGCGGTCTGACCGTTCAGAGCCCGCAAATCCGCCCGAAGTGCGTCAACGGTCGGGTCTGAGCCGTCTACGGGAACGGCCAGCAGCGAGCCTCTAGGCCCGCTCGACTCATCCGCCAGCGCCTTGGCGGTCTCAGCACTGAGCCTGCCAGCCAGCGCCGCCGACGAAATCGGCGACAAACCACGCCACGGGCGCGCTGGTTCGTGCGCCCACATAAAATGCAGGACGCCGGACGCTGGACGATGCCCGATTGTCGTAGTCTCCGAAGGTCCAGCAAGGTTCAAGCGATACATCCACGCTTCAGGATCGAAACCGCCCTGCACGTCCCAATCCGCCACAGGCGTTAACTCCAACTCATCCATGGGAACGTCGACATTGAAAACGACTTCGCCGTTCCTTACCAACTCGCGTCCGATAAGGTTTAGGACGCTGGACGTGATAGGAGCCGTCAACCCCGCATTTTCAATTTGATGTATAAGCTTCAGACCATCCAGCGACCTTCAGCGTCTTTATTGATAGGGGCTAGAGCCCGATAAGGACGCCATGGAGGTCAACACCCGATGGGTGAAAAAGAAAACAAGCCGTTTCAGCTCACGTTCAATGGATTTCTCAAAGTCGATTTCCAAGGATCGCGAGTCACCTCGGATGGCGGTCTGATTCTCGTTCGCGAACTGGATGAACGACTCGGACTCGGCCAGCTGATCGACGAGCATATCAGCGACTCGCGACAAGGCTTGAACAAGAAGTTCGCGCTGGCCGATCTGCTGCGGCAGTCGGTCTACAGCCGACTCGCTGGCTACGAGGACCTCAATGACGCCGTTCGAGTATCCGCCATTACTTCCCATCTCCAGTGTCTCCTCGCCCGTCAACGACCCCTTCACTCCGGCGCAAAGAAAGTACTGGGCGTTTCAGAAGGTCGAGCGGCCCGCGGTTCCCGAGGCCAGCCGCGCGGGATGGGTGCGCAATCCCATCGACGCGTTTGTCGCGGCGAAGCTCGAGGGCAAGGGCATCAAGCCCGCCGCGCGCGCCGACAAGGCCACGCTCATCCGCCGGGCGACGTTCGACCTGATCGGCCTGCCGCCCACGCCGGAAGAGGTCAGGGCGTTTGTCGAGGACGATTCCCCCGAGGCGTTTCAGAAGGTCGTCAACCGTCTGCTCGATTCGCCCCACTACGGCGAGCGTTGGGGACGCCACTGGCTCGATCTGGCGCGCTACTCCGATAGTGAAGGTTTCAAGTCCGACGAGACTCGTCCGAACGCCTGGCGCTATCGTGACTACGTCATCAAAGCCTTCAACGACGATAAACCTTACGACCTGTTCGTCAGAGAGCAGATCGCGGGTGATGAGTTATGGCCTGGTAACCCCGAAACCCACGTCGCCACCGCCTTCAACCGCCACTTTCCCGACGAAAGCAACGCCGCCAACCTTCGGCAGCGCCGCCAGGAGATTCTGCACGATATTACCGACACCGTCGGCGCCACTTTCCTCGGCCTGACGTTCGGCTGCGCGAAGTGCCACGACCACAAGTTCGACCCGATCTTGCAGAAAGACTACTACCGCCTGCAGGCCTTCTTCGCGAACACGGCCGAGTACGACGAGGTCCCGATGGTCGGTCCCGCGGAGTTTGGCGAGCACCGGCGCCAGCTCATCGAATGGGAAGAGGCGACGAAGGATGTCCGCGCCGAGATCGACGAGCTGTTCCAGGCCCAGCGAGAGGAGAGTTGGAAGCATCAAGTCGGACGCCGAACGCCCGAAACCCGAAAGATGCTGGCTCGCGAGAGGGGCGAGTACACGCCGTACGAGCGACAGATCCTCCGCAAG
This sequence comes from Bryobacterales bacterium, assembly GCA_965261065.1. Lineage (GTDB taxonomy): Bacteria > Acidobacteriota > Terriglobia > Bryobacterales > UBA6623 > JAKZVK01. Next base: position 5,421,141 of record OZ253444.1, read on the forward strand.
CACAACTGGGAGATGAGGTTTCTTGTCGGCGGGACGAGAATGGCGAAAGGCCTCAAGGGAGACGAGAAGGAACGCTACGAGCACCTTGAAGCGGAGCTGGCGAAGTACGATCACCTGCGTCCGGCGGAGTTGCCGCTGGGTACGGGTGTCAGAGACCTCGGGCGTGAGGCGTCGCCGACACATGTTCTCGGCGTGAGCTCGTATGAGGCGCCGCGCGAAGAGGTGCAGCCGGGGTTCCTGTCGATTTTGGACCCGGCGCCCGCAGTGATCCCGGACCTGCCGCATCTCGACTCTACAGGCCGCCGCACCACGCTGGCCGGCTGGATCGCGGGCCGCAACAACCCGTTGACGGCGCGAGTGATGGTTAACCGGGTGTGGCATTACCACTTCGGGCGCGGCATCGTGGCGACCCCGAGCGACTTCGGGCTGATGGGCGGGAACCCGACGCATCCCGAACTGCTCGACTGGCTGGCAGCGGAGTTCGTCGACAACGGCTGGAGCGTCAAACAGATGCACCGGTTGATTATGAACTCGGCTGCCTATCAGCAGAGTTCGGCGTTTCGCGAGGACGCGAACAAGGCCGACCCGATGAACCGGCTGTTCTGGCGCTTCCCGCCGCAGAGGCTGGAGACGGAAGTCATACGCGACTCGGCGCTGTACGTCTCAGAGATGCTTGACCTGGCGGTCGGAGGCCCGAGCGTGTTCCCCCCGCTGCCACTCGGCATGCCGACGCCGCGAGGCGGCTGGAACGTCGCCGAGCAGCCGGCCGAGCAACAGCGGCGCAGCGTGTATGTGTTCGTACGCCGCAACGCGCGCTACCCGATGCTCGAAGCGTTCGACATGCCCGACACGCACGAAAGCTGTGCGCGGCGCACCGTCACGACCACGGCGCCGCAAGCCCTGGCGTTGCTTAACAGCGAACAGACCATCAACTGGGCGCGGGGCTTCGCGGGTCGTGTGTTGCGGGACTCGGGTGCGGACTTCAGCGCAGGCGTGGCGCAGGCGTATCAAGTGGCCTTTTCCCGCAATCCCGATGGCTGGGAGAAGGATCACGCACTGACGTTCCTCGAGCGGCAGTCGAAGGTGATCGCCGAGCGGCACGCGGCGGGTGAGACGCTGGCGTTGCCGACCGTTGCGCCCGAAGGCTTGGCGGCGGAACGTGCGGCGGCGTTTGTCGATTTTTGCCACACGTTGCTCAACGCGAACGAGTTTGTGTATCGGTTTTGAGGGTAGCGGGCGGCGGTGCTTGCTGCTGTCAAACCGTAGTTGCGTAAACAAGCGAGTGGTAGAATGAGCGACAGATGAGAGCTCTATCTGAACAGTTGTGGCTCGTTTCACTCGTTCTGCTTGCTGCGCTCATCCCGGCGGCGGCAGGACTCCTTTCGCCGGTGCTGTATCCCGAACAAGCTGGAACGTTGTGGGGAGAGTACGTGCGCGAGTTGTTCGGCCTTCTGATCATCCCGATTGGTTTGGTCCTCCTTCTTAACTTCTTGCATTCTCTCGAGAAACGCCGGTTGGGCCGACCACACGGGTCTGAGGAGCCGGGACCGGGCGGGTACGAGACGATCGTTGAGAAGCACGCGAGAGGATTGTTCTACTGAACTTGTGAGAGCCCCCGACAGGCCGTAGACAGGGAGGCGACTCGATGGACTTCCAACGCAACTTTCCATCGCTCCGCACCCGCCGCCGGTTCCTGACCCGCGCCGGCAGCGGCCTTGGCCTGCTCGCGCTGGGCAATCTGCTTGATCAAACCGGCGCGCTGCCGCGAGCATCGGCCGCGCACAAAAATGCGCTGGCTCCGAAAGAGCCCCACCACCCGCCGAAAGCCAAGTCGGTCATCTGGCTGTTCATGGAAGGCGGGCCGAGCCACGTCGACTTGTTCGATCCCAAGCCGGTGCTCGATAAGCTGGGGGGGCAGCCGATGCCCGAATCGTTCGGGCGTCCGGTGACGGCCATGGGCACCGCCGGCAATACGCTGCTGCCAACCAAGCGGACCTTCAAGCAGCACGGCGAAAGCGGCCTGTGGGTGTCGGACTGGTATCCGCACGTCGCCGAGCACACCGACAAGCTGGCTGTGATTCGCTCCTGCTACGCCGACGGCCTCAACCACGTTGGCTCGGTGTCGCAAATGAACACCGGCTCGATCCTCGCGGGGCGGCCATCGCTCGGCGCCTGGGCCACCTACGGCCTCGGTACGGCCAACCAAGACCTGCCGAGTTTCGTGATTCTGACCGATTATAAGAGTGTGGTCGGGGGTGCCAAAACGTGGAGCTCCGGATTCCTGCCGGCTGCTTTTCAGGGAACGCGGTTCCAACAGGAGGGGCCCCCGATCTTAAACCTGGCGCAGCCCGACACCGTGGGCGACCGCCAGCAACGCGGTAAGCTTGATCTGCTCGCCGCGCTCAACCGCCATCACGCCGAGACGCGTCCCGAGGAGGGCGAACTCGACGCACGCATCGAAGCCTACGAGCTAGCCTATCGAATGCAGTCGGCGGCGCCGGAAGCCGTCGACATGGCCAGCGAGTCCGAAGCCACCAAGAAGCTCTACGGCATGGACGAGGAAGAGACCGCCAAGTTCGGCGGCAACTGCTTGCTGGCACGGCGGCTGGTCGAGCGTGGCGTGCGTTTCGTCGAGTGCTACAGCGGCAGCGGCAGCGGCTGGGACGCCCACAAAGACATCGAGGGCAACCACTCGAAGTGGTGCAAGGCCTCCGATAAGCCGATCGCGGGGCTGCTGGCCGACCTCGAGTCGCGCGGCCTGCTCGAGGAGACGCTGGTTGTGTGGGGCGGGGAGTTCGGCCGCACGCCCTTCAACGAGAAAGGCATCGGCCGCGACCACAACCCCTGGGGCTTCACGATCTGGATGGCCGGCGGCGGCATCAAGCCGGGCCAGGCCATCGGTTCGACCGACGAGATCGGCTTGAATGCGGTGGAGAAGCCGTATCACGTCCACGACATCCACGCCACGATTCTGCATCTACTGGGGCTCAACCACCTCGACTTGACCTACCTGCACAACGCCCGCGCTGAGCGTCCCACGGTTAACGGCGGCAAGTTAATTGAAGAGGCGCTGGCGTAACTGCGAGTTGGTTTTGGGTCGCTTTGCGGCGGGCCCGACATCGGCCTGCGCGTTGCCAAGATAAACTCAGAGCCGCAAGCGTGAGCTTGCGTTGAGGTGTAACGGACCAACAGGGTGCGGCTTCACCGAGGTGGGAGCTGCTACCCCAAAGGAGTGGCCGCCGTGGTCGGTGGAGGGCTATCAACGCAGGCGGACGTCTTTCGGTTCTGAGTGGCGATTGAGTCTGTACCGGCGGCGGGGAGGTCATCGAGCTGTGAAGACCCTGGAAATCTCCGAAGCCAAACGCCCACTGGCCGACTATGCCGGCGAGGTGGGAGAGGAGCCGATGGTTCTCACCGCGGGAGGCAAACCCGTTGCCGTGCTGACTTCCGCGGAGGGTCTCGACTGGGAGACCCTCCGCATCGGCAGCAACCCGGATTTCCTCGACCTTCTTGAGCGCTCCCGCCGCAAGCTGCGTTCCGAATGTGGCCACTCGACCGAGGAGGTGCGTAGCCGGATTGAAGTCGAAGCAGACCCCTGACCCCCCTCTCGGTTCCGTAAGACGCCCTCAAACCTGGACGAGGGGCCAACGTCGATCCTCAGACCTACGGTTGTAACGCGGCGGCCGCCCGCGCGTCTAAGCACCGAAGGAGGCGATCATGCATATTCGGAAGCTCGGGCCGGTGACCGCGGCCCTACTCGCCGGTTTCGCCGGTGGCGTGCTCTCAAACCTCGTTTGGACCCAGGCGACCGCGTTGGCCCAGGGTCAATCGCCTACAGCCGTGCCCGCCACCGTGAAGGCCCAAGAGTTCCAGTTAGTAGATCCAAAAGGCGTGGTCATTGGTGAATTGAAATCGGGGCTATTGGGCGGAGAGTTTACGTTCTATAACCGCCGGGGCGAGGCGACCTGGTACGCGCCGCAGTGGCAAGGTCCGCGAGTCCATCCTTTGACACAGAGCCCGACCCCGTAGCGGGGGTGTGTCGGTTCGACACAGTCCGCACGCGGAAGCGACTCAGCACGGCCGCCGTACAGTCAGGAATCCCTTGCTGCCTTGGCCCGTGCGCGTGGGCATGCCGCATGTGCAAGGACCGCGCTTCGCGGACATTCCCGGAGCGTCGGTCAGCCCGCGTGGAGGCGGGGCACGCTACACCCCGTCGCCGTAACTGCCTTCTGTTTCAAAGTTGTAGGTGCTCAGTGGGCTGCCCCAGCCAGCTCCAGCGAGGCAACGATCACCGAGTTCCGATGCCTGCGCAGGATTGAAAACGCCCAGATCGCCGCCCCTCTTGGAGACGTTAGTCGTAAGACAAAGACCTATGGCGAAGGCGGCCCCCCGTGTGCATACTAGAGGGACGCCATGGTGCGCTCCAAGCCACCGCGGGCCGGGATTGTCCTGTCCCTGTTCGCCTGTCTGATCACCGCCGGCAGTCTCCCGGCGCAGCAACTCGACGGCGATGCCGCGCGCGTCGTCGCGGCCGAAGGGCAGGTCTCTGTCCTGCGTGGAGCCGAACCCTGGGCCCTGTTCGCCGATCAGACCGTCCGCGTCGGCGAGACCATCGTCACCGGTGACGACGGCTTTGCTGAACTGCAGGTCGCCGACGGCAGCATCTTCTTCGTCTTCCCCGACTCGCACGTGGTGTTCCGCAAGAACCCCGCCAGCCTCGGTGACTTGCTCGACCTCTTCCTCGGACGCGTCAAGATCCATATCCAGAAACTCGGCGGACGGCCCAACCGCAACCGCGTCTTTACGCCCACGGCCGTGATCTCGGTTCGCGGTACGACCTTCGACGTCCAAGTGGACGAGAACGAAACGACCACCGTCCTCGTCGACGAGGGCCTTGTCACCGTGGCCCACCGTCTGCTGCCGAGCAACGACTAGATCCCAGTCGGCGAGGGCGAAAGCCTCACCGTCTACCGCGACGCACCACTCGCCAAAGCGGGTGTCGACAAGGCCAAGGCCGTTGAGCTTGCCGATAACATGGCGCGCACCTTGGCCTACATCTGGAATCGCATCGGCCGCTCGACCGGAGGCGGTGGCGCGCCCGCGCCCACCGGCGGCGGCGCTCCTCTGCCCGGCGACACCGAAGCCCCCGAGCCACCCCCGCCGCCGCCACCTAGCCGCTAGCCCGCGCTCCGCGTCAGCCAAGGCTTTCGTTAGGCACGATCGTCGCCTTGACACTGCGCATGGCCATGGCGCTTTCGATAGCTTCCATGATGCCTTGTTCGCTGAATGGAAAGCAGGTCTGCATGCGGGACCAAGGATAGCGGTCGCGCGTCCTGTCAAGCATGTCAATCGCCAACGGGATATCGTTGGCTGTGAAGGCCCAACTGCCCAAGAGGTTGACGTCCTTGACACAGAAACGATGCCAGTTGGTCTCGATGGCGCCGGCGTCGGTAAACTGCCCCATCTCGACGTAGGTGCCGCCGTCGCGCAGCATCTCGATTCCCTCGGGGCCGGCCGAGGGATGGCCGCTGCAATCGAGCACCAGGTCGGCCCCGTAGCCTCTTACGATCTGCCGCACCGTGTCAATCCGGGCCTGGGGGGTCGTATGGATTTCGATGTTGACCGTGGCCTCGGCGCCGAACTCCCGGCACAGCGCCAACCGGGGCTCCTCCGGGGCGCCGACCACGATCACGCGCCCGGCTCCCATCTCCTTGACCGCGACGATCGCCAGCACACCAATGGGCCCCGACCCCTGAATCACCACCGTATGGCCGACGCGAAAGCCGCCCGCGGAGCCGGCGCGATTCATCGCGCGAACACAGGACGTAAGCGGCTCCGATAGCGACCCGAGCCGCAACGTCATGTCATCAGGTAAACGGTAGATCTTCGTAGCGGGCAGCATGTCGAGATCCACGTAAACCACCTCGGCCCAGCCGCCCCACAGGTGCGGCGCTTTGTTGAAAGGGAGGTAGCGGCCATAGTAGGTGGGATTGAGACAGCGGTTGGCGTTCGCGGGGTAATGCACGCAGTAGTAGCACTCGCCGCAGGGCATCAGAGGCGGCAGCATCACCTTGCTGCCGACGGCGAGTGGTTGGCCCATGAAGTCCACCTCCAGAGCAGGACCCTTTTCGACGATGACCCCGGCTAACTCGTGACCGAGCGTGAAAGGCCAGGGCAGGGGCTTCGGCCAGTGTCCCCGCAGGATGTGCAAGTCCGTGCCGCACACGCCACAGAATCCGATCTCAATCAGTGCCGCCTTGTCGGAAATCTTGGGCCTTGGAACGGTCTCGATGCGGGCGGTGGCGCCGGGCCCGTCAAAGGTGGATACGCGTACCGTGCTCATGTGATCAGACTAACGCGCAAGACAGATGAGTGGTGGCTGGCGAGCGAACCGGCGCCTCATCCGAGTCTCCACACTTGCTCGCGCGGCGGGCGTAGAATGGAACGTTGAAATCGATAGTTCGAGCCGCCGGCCTGGCAGAGAAGAAATAGCATGACGTATGCTGTTGTCTTCGAACAAACCGACAGCAATTGGTCGGCGTACGTGCCGGACCTCCCAGGCTGTATTACGACGGGTAAATCACTGGAAGATACCGAGCGTAATATTCGCGAGGCCATCCAGGGGCACATCGAAACCCTTCGCCAGTTCGGCGAACCAGTGCCCGAACCGACCAGCCATGCCAAGCTGGTCAACGTCTCTTCCGCGGCATAGATTGCGAGCGAGCGGCCAGCAACCACAGCTTGTTCGATCGACCCTAACGGTTTATCCACGCCACGTACGCGCGAGTGATTTCGCACGGCGTCGAGGACAACCTCAACTTTCTCGAAAACGAGTATCAACGAAACCGCGTCCGGTGGAGTATACATCTATAGGACGTTGATTTCGCGTACCCTGTGAGCCGACCCCCGTGGACGCAACCGGCTTTGATTTCGTAGCAATCGAGATGGCCCGCCGGGCGGACGAGCCGAGCGAGGAGATCGTCCGGCTGATTCGGCGCGCCCGCGAGGGCGACCTGGCTGCGTTCGAGCAACTCATCCTGCTGCACGAGCGGCGGGTGCTGCGCACGGCGCTGCGGCTGCTCGCCCGGCCCGAAGACGCCGCAGACGCCGCGCAGGAAGTCTATCTGCGGCTGTTCCGGCATTTGCGCCGATTCGACGAGCGGCGCGACTTTGCGACTTGGCTGTACCGGATCACGGTGAATGTTTGCCGCGACGTCCATCGGCGGCGGCAACGGAACCCGACGCTGTCGCTCGAGGAGATGGGCGCGCGCGCGCCGTCCGTGGAACCGCGGGCCGACGCCCCCGACCCTTTCGATGAGTTCGCCCAAGCCGAGGAGAGACGGATCATGACCGAGGCGTTGGGGGCTCTGCCGGAGAAGGAGCGCGCGGCACTCGTGTTACGCGACCTCGAAGGGCTATCGACGGCGGAGGTGGCGGAGGTGCTGGGCTCGTCAGAAACCACCGTGCGATCGCAGATCAGTCGGGCGCGGATCAAGCTCAGGGCCGACCGGGAACGCCGGCTGAAGGAGCGGAAATGAACTGCCACGATCTCGAACAATGGATTGCGCTTGATGTCGGAGGCGACTTGCCTGAAGGGGACCGGCCCGCGCTTCAGGCGCATGTACAAGGTTGTCCACGTTGCCGGCTCTTCGCGGACGGGATGATCGATAGCCGGCAAAGCTTGCATGCTCTGCACCGCCAGCCGTTGGATGTCGCCCAATTGCAGGCCGTTCGGGCGAGTGTAGTCGAACGGCTTGAAGCCGAGGCCGGTACGCGGCGTGGGCGATTCGTGTGGTGGCTCGGCCTGCGGCCGAATTGGGCGCGATTTGCCGTCCTCGCGGTGGGTCTCGTGGTGGCCGTGGGGCTGGCGTGGTGGTCTGCGGGGCCTCGGCCGCCGGGCGGCCCATTGGCGTCCCCGGCCGGCGGAAACCAGTCTGGGCTCGCAGCGGTGCCGGACTCCCCGGCGACGCAACCTGCGCCGGAGCCTGACGATGCGGGCGCACCGCCGAGCAACGATATCCAGGTCCAAGCAGCCGTGGCTGTTGTGGCGGAGGTAAGTGTGCTGCAGCCCAAGCCCGGGGTAGTCGAGGCCACCGATCCAATGCCCGCAACGCAGAGGCAGCCGCAAACCGAGCTCGTCCAACAAGAAACCGAAGAGCCTGCCACGTCGCCGGAGCGGCCACGCTACGAACTGGTCTCGGTCCCTGTGTCAGACCCCGAGGGTGGTGAGTCGGAGCAGTATCTGCTCAGGGTCGCCAGTGACAACCCGAACATCGAGATCTACTGGATGCTCGACGAGAACGGAGGTTAGCCATGACGAACCGAATGATTCGCGGTCTTCTACTGCTCTTAGCAATCACGCTCGGAACTTGGGCTTCGGCCACACGGCTCGTAGCTCAAGAAGGCGAGTCCAACCCGGCAGCGCAGGAGAAGGAAGCACGGGGGGCACCCAAGACCACCAAGGTCATCGAGCTAAAGCACATCCACCCATCTCAGGTCGAGGAGCTCATGGGCAGTGCGGGGGTGAAGGTCAGAAGGACAAGGACTAGGGCGCTGCCGGTCGTCACCATCGAGGGCGATCCTGATGCAGTGTTGGCTGCGGAGCATACCATTCGAGAGCTCGACATTCCACGAATGGGAACCTCAGCGGAGGGGTCGGAGAACATCGAGTTGGTCATCCACCTGTTGGGCGCGAATGGCCCGGAGGTGCCGCCGAATACGGTTGCTGCCGGTCAGCTCGAGGCAGTGGTCAAGGAACTGCAAGACAAGTTTCCGTATCGAAGTTACCGGTTGTTTGAAACCGCAGCCTTGCGGCTAGAGGGGCGAACAAGAAGTATGGTCTCGGGGTTACTACCCGGCTTCGCTCCCGAGACTCCCAACCCTGCGACCTACAATTTCGGCGTGCGCCTCACAGATGTCTCGGTGCGCAAAGGGGAGCGTTGGATCAAACTCGGAGAACTGGGTCTCAACTTGCGGATACCCATCGTAACCGGCACGGGCGACAACCCCTCCTTCCACTACCAGGACATCCAGATCCAGACCGAGATCACTGTCCGAGAGGGATCCACGGTCGTCGTCGGGAAGACCGGCGTGCAAGGATCGATTCGAAGTCTGTTTCTTATTGTGACGGCGAATGTTGTTGAGTGACGGTCTGGCGGGGATCACGTGGACCTCTTGAATTCGCAGTCGTGTTCTCGTGTCGCGTTGGTTGGCTAGCCAAAGAACCTTCCAGCGTCGCGGGCGCCGTGTAACACGCGGGAGATACGCAGTCCGCCCCTCGTCCGCCGATAGTAGATGACGTAGTTGCCGACTGGGAAGCTGCGCATCCCGGAAGCAATCTCGTCGCGTCGGCGGCCCATACCGGGCGTCGAAGCAAGCAGCGAAAAACGCTCCGCGATGGAGTCGATCAGGCCATCGGCCGCTTCCAGGCTTTGCTGCTGGGCCACATAGAGCCAGATCTCGTCAAGGTCCGCGCGGGCCTTCCGAGACAGGCGAATCGGGCTCATCGGGTACGCGTCTTGGTCCGCTTAGCGGCGAGCCTTCGTCGTCCCTGACGTTTGATGTCGGCAGCCAAGTCCCGCATGCCGTCGACGCTGTGCTCGGTGTAATCACCCTGCTCGATCTGCTCAAGGCCGGCGTGCACGTCGCTGCGGAGTCGCTCGAGCTTTCCTTCGTCGTGCTCCTTGAGCAGCCGCAGGGCCTCTCGGACCACCTCACTGGCCGTTTGGTACATGCCGGTCCGTACCTTGTCACTGACGAGTCGTTCCAACTCCGGTGTAAGGGAAACATTCATCGGTTTGTGATACCTCGCGCCGAATGTGCGGAGATCCTGATAACAGGATATAGCAATTTTCGCTATCGCGCTAGACGGAGCGGTTAAGCTACGTCACGATCTCCGCCTTGGCGAGAAAGTCGGGATCGATCTCAACGCCCAGGCCCGGCGTCTCGGGCACCTTGACCACCCCGTTTCTCACCACGAAGTTCGGCGAGTACCACGACAAGTTCTTATGCGGCCGGCGCCACGGAAACTCCATGTAAGGGCCGATGTTGGGGATGGCCGAGGCGAACTGCAGCATGTTGACCGCGGCGGCGCCGGTCTGCGTGTTGTGGGGAACGATGGTCATGTTCGCCTCGCGCGCCATGCGGGCGACCCGGGCCGCGCGGATGAAGCCGCCGTTGTAGTTGAGATCGGGCTGAACGATGTCCATCACGCCGTTGTCGATCATCCACTGGAAGCGCCACAGGCTGGCGTCTTGCTCGCCCGCCGCAACGGGCATCGTGAGCGCCTGCGTCACTCGTTGCGTCTCGCCCAGTTCTTCCCACGGGCAGGGCTCTTCGAAGAAGCCGACGTTGAGGTCTTCGAGCATGCGCCCGATTTCGATCGCTTTCCGCGAGTTGTAGGAGCCGTTGGCGTCGACGTAGATGATGATGTCGTCGCCGAGCTTCTTGCGCGCGAGCTTCATCATCGTTTCGGTGCGGCCGGGATAGGCGTCGAGGTTGCGGCTCATGCGGCCACCGATCTTGAACTTGACGGTTTTGGCGCCCGTGGCCTCGACACCGCGAACGTAAATGTCGACTTCCTCTTCGGCCGTCAGTTCGCGCGCCGAGCCCGAGAGGTAGACTGGGATCTCTTTTCGCCGGACGCCGCCCATCAACGCGCCCGCTGGCTTGCCGGCCACTTTGCCGAGCAGGTCGAACAAGCTCTGCTCGACGTACGCCGCCGGACACCAAAAGGCCTGGCCGGCCATCTTGTAGTTCTTGATGTAGACCTCGTCGACGAGCGTTTCGAGGTCGCGCGCGTCGCGGCCGAGGTAGTGGGGGATCACGCGCCGCAGCAGAATCGGGATGTAGTCTTCGATCTGCTTGGTGCGGCAGACGCCTTCAGCGCCGTCGGTCGAGCGCGCGCGGACGAAGTAGTAGCGGCCGTTGCGCAACAGCTCGATCGAAGCGATCTTGACCGGTGACTTCGAGGCCGCGTGGAGGTTAAACAGCGGCTTCTCGTAATCGGGAACGACTTTCTTTTCGGCAGCGGTGGGGAAGGCCCCGGCGCGTAGCGGCAGAGCCGCGGCAAGAGAGGTTTTCAGCCAGGTTCGGCGGTTGATCTGCATGGTGCTCGGTCTACACAGTCGGAAGCTGCAAGCTGCGACTCAGAGCCGCGGGCGTGAGCCCGCGTTGATCTCTTGCATCCAACGATCGAGTTCGGTGCGCGCCACCCTGTCGCCAGTTTGAAGCACCGCAACGCGAGCTAACTAACGCTCGCGGCTCTGAGTGTGAGATGGGGCCCCCACTTGCGCTCAGCTACTCGGGGGCATCTGGAACGGCTCGTCCGCGCTGCCGCCGTAGATCGACGGCACTTTTGCACCCATCGGCCGCAGATACGCGGAAAGCTGCCCGCGATGATGCACGGTGTGGCGGATCAAGAACGACAGATAAATCACCGCCGGCTCGTTGAAGGCACCCATCATGCTGACGTTCGCGGCTAATTGTTCGCCGCTCATCGCCTTCACCCGTTCGAGTGCCGCGCTCAACTGGTCGTCGTAGATTTTGACGGCGTCGGCGATCGTCGTGATGGACGTTTCGGCCGACCCATCGGGCATGGGGAACTCGCCGTCGGCCACCGCGTTGGCAAACCACACGTCGCTCGACCCCATATGGCGGGCAATCTCCAGAGCGCTGCGCGAGTCCTCATGCGGCCGATAGCCGCTCTTGTCTTCAGGGACCGCGGCGATGATCTTTTTGTTCGTCTGCGTTTCGTGCTGGATGACAGAAAGAAAAAACTCCGACATCATCTTGGCTTGTTCGGGTGACATGGTGTTCGTTCCTCCTCCAAAAAAGCGCGCCCCGATGCAGTCCCGCGGAGCAGCATTCTCCCAGTATAGAGCGGCACGGTGCAGAGCGGCGCGGCCGCGAATCTGTGGTCGCTTAAACTACCTGTACCAACCGAGCCGTGACCGTAAGTACCTATGCACATGATTTCTGCACAACCTGGCAGAAAATTCTAGAGCCGGGACAGAGGCGCGGGGGTAACCCGCGCGCTCCTCGAGGCTCCGCGTCCCGTCCGGTGCGGCAGAGAAACCCATTGGGTTCCGGCTCGCCCGGGTCAGGGAGCGGTTTCCTCGAGGCCCCCATCACTTCCGAGACAGCCCGGTTCGACCCTGGAGTGGTATCAAATGGAACGAAATGGGACGGTTGTGGGGTTTTGGTTGTGCCGGGGAGGGCTGGGGCCGTGAGTTTCGGGCGTAAAGAGGCATGTGACTGACGGTTGCGCCGAGGTGTTGGTTGACTGGCGCTGGATTGACGAAGCTGAGGCATGGCACGCCTCCCTTGCGGTCTGGGCTCGGTTCGGGCGGGTCGGGCGTAGTTCGGCTCTAGCATCCAGGGTCGAAGGTTGTCCGTGGCGGACCGCTCCCTGACCCGGACGAGCCGGAACCCAAAGGGGACTTCGTGGCGGACCGGACAGCGGTGGGGTATTGAGGGAGCGCGCGGGTTCCCACCCGCGCCTCTGTCCCCGGCTCTGGAATATTCTGCCAAGCTTGGCAAGGATTTCACTCTGTAGGTACTGACGGTCATGGCTCTGTTCAAAAAAAGAGGGCCCTCTGGCTCCCGTCTCGGTCAACCTCAGCGGCCCGCCCAAGATAGGAGCGAAAGAGCAGGCTTGAACGGACGGTCCTCACCTAACCGATTGCGTCAGGAGCTGCCGCCCGCGGGGGAAGATCGCTCTACTTCTTATCGGAGAGCAACATCGAAACTGCCTGGCCAGGAAACGGTCGTGTTGGTCCGGCGATCTGTCCGCACCGGTCGTTTCCGGTATCAGGCTAACATGCACATACAAGGGTTGCGGGTTCGGTGAAGGGCAAGTGGCTGAAAAGGCTACGAAAACTATTTATGAATTCCTGTGACTCACTCAGGGCTGTCCGTCTTGGTCGCACCGAAAAAGGGCTTCGACCGCCTTGCTAAATGAACTAGGCCCCGGCCAAGTTTCGCGGAGTCGCTACTCGAGGGCCGGGGCTCGGTTCGTATTTGACGCGGGCCGGGTGCAGCGCCCACGTCGGGAGCGCGGTCCGGAAGTGAAGAACGGCACCCCCGCAGCGACCGTGATCGCCGCGGCTCTCGCCAACGGAAGCCGAAGCCTCCGCTCCACATCCCGGGCGCAACGGAACCCAATGTTGTTGTTCCTGTTGGCCGGGTCGTTCCTGTTGCGATTCGACACGCGCAGGTTCGTCGGATTGTTGTTCCACGAGCTGTTGTCAAAAGTGGCAGGTTGTTGGCAGTCAGTCGCGTTTACGCGACTTGAGGTTGATTAGGCCAGTCGTTCCACGGCTGGTGTCGCTGATCGCCTCGCAGCAAACCCTAGGCCGGTTTAATTTAGCGGTCTTACGCCCGTCGGCTTGAGCCGTCCTTGCTTGGGCGGCTGCGTCGATTCGTTCCAGACGACCGTGAGTCTTGCCGGTTGCGTGCCGTTCCCCTTGGTTACGGATGTAGTCGGTCACCCATGGCAGGTCCTTGGATCCGAAACTGACCACGCCATAGCCCGCCTGCCAAGCAAAACGGCTACGGTTCATGATGCGCTGGTTGAGGTAGTGGGCGCTGGCGCCTTTGAGTTGGCCGACCCAGTCGCTGACCTGGACGGTCGGCGGCACCGACACGGCCAGGTGAACGTGGTCGTCGGTTCCGCCGACAGCGTGACAGACGGTTCCGGGCGTCTGCTTTACGCGTTGTTCGAGGAATTGGTAGAGGTGATGCTCGACGGCATCGTGGATTAGCGGTGCGCTCCCCTTCGTGTGCCATGTAAGGTGGAGATTGATCTCCGAATAGACGTTGTTGGGCATTGCCGGTTCATGGCTCAAGCCGTTTGGGTAAGGCCCCTGGAAGGGGCCTGATTGATTCACTCGGGGTCATTCCACCAGGCGTAAAACGCCTGGCCTAGTTGAAACCCAAGGCCCGCAAACGGGCCTGTATGCGTCCGCAACGTTAGACGAGATGGCCGGTCAGGTGTGGGTGACCAGACGCGTTTACGCGGCTTGCAGTGGACTAGGCCAGGCGTTTTACGCCTTGTACGCGCCCCAGTGAGTCCGCCCGAGGGCACTTCAGCGTCCTTCCCTGGCCGGCTTCAGCCATTCTGGATGCCACGCTGGTGCGTACGGGAGAGGCAATCCCGATCCCACGCAGACCGAGCTGCGACGCGGTTTTGAAAAGGGCTCCGTCACCTTGTTGTACTATGTGCTCGGGACGTACCATGTTTGGCCCCTCCGGGGCCCTAGCGAGCGAAGAGCCGCGCCCCGTCATTGACCGGGTTTAGCCTTGACAAATGTCCAAACTCCAGGTGGGAGACCAGTCGGTCTCCCACGCTGAACCTGAACGAGCGCGGGAACTTCTCGACCTTGGGCAGCAGCCATAGGAGTAGATCGTACGTCTTGCCGACCACCACAGCCGGATCACGACGGTCGCTCGGAGGCGTAGGATTCAGATGTCAGACTCCCAGAAAATTTCCTGGCCGGGGCTTCGCCCCGGCGTAAAGGAACAAGGGAAAAAGATTAAGGAGAAACTTCCCGGGCGCAACGGAACCCAACGTCGTTGACCCTGACGGCCGGGCCGCTCCTGAAGCGATTCGACACGCGCAGGTACGTCGGATTGCTGTACCACGAACCGCCGCGCAGGATCCGGGAATCCCCAGTCTCAGGGCCTGGTGGATCTTCGCCGGTTGACTTCCTATAGTAGTCCTCCTCATACCGATCCGCGGTCCACTCCCAAACGTTCCCGGCCATGTCATAGAGACCGAATCCATTCGGCGGGAAGGTCCCCGCGGGCGAGGTGAGCTCGAAGGTATCCGTGCCCCCGGTGCCGTCAAAATTGGCGTCGTCGTGCGTGAGTTCGTTCGCATTTCGGATATTTGAAACCTCTCTTGCCTCCCCGCGCGGCGTACTCCCACTCGGCCTCGGTCGGGAGACGGCCGCCGGCCGACTCACAGTAAGCCTTCGCCCCTTGCCAACTGACATCGACCACAGGGTGGTCCGGCCCGCTGTCGGGAGAGGAAGCAAGAATTCGCAGGCCTTGATCATTCTCAAAGTCCATGTAGGCCATCGCCGTTACTTCAGTGGGCATTAGGAGAAAGTCTTTGGTGATCTCGACTGGATGCCGGTGCTCGTCGTCGCCGCATTCTTTGTCGAGTTCCTCGACGCAGCCCATGTCGAAGGGCCCAGCGGGAATCGGTACGTAGTCGGTCCAATGTACGGGCTTCTCGATACCTTGAGGCAGCGTGGTGCTTTGATCACCTCTGGCTCGGCTCAGTTGCCTAGTGCTCAGTCCTTCAGCCTTACTGAGGTTAGCTTCCCTGAGATCGGCCCAGGCTAGATTCGCGTCCCGCAAGTCGGCCCCAATCAGGTATGCATCGCGTAAATCGGCGCCGGTCAGGTCGGCCTCGCTCAGGTCCGCTTTGGCCAGAAAAGCGCCCTGGGCTTTTGCGTACCGGAGATTTCTCCCCGCCAGCAAGGCGCCTTGGACGTTGCGGAGGTTTTCCCAATCCCAACCTGCCATCTTCGTGGACACGTCCTGCCTCTCGAAGTTCGCGTCAAAGAACGTGAGGCCAAAGAACTCTCCCGCAGTTGCGAAGTACGAGGCACTGCCGAAAACCTCGATCGCAAGGAGCGCGAGAACCCATGCAACTCCTCGAAACCCCGAGGGCTGCTCGGGAGGAGGCATACTCGGCCCCCGGAGTGTTTTCGCCGCCAGGCCGTAGAAGTACGCCCCCGCTCCCACGGCAGCGATCACAAAAATGACAAGCAAGGGGGTGCCGGCTGGATCTTGCCGCGTCAGGAAGCGGCCCCACAGACCCAGGATTGTCAGCGGAACGACGCACCAAGCGGCCACGATCGAGGCCACATGTTGCAGGCGGAACAGGTCCGGCCGATACCCAGCCAAGCGGGGGCGCAGGGCGCTAATCAGGCCGTTTAGCAGCCAGGGGTAAGCGGCCTGGTCCAGCGTCCGGTTGTCGGGAAAGACGGCTGAGAGCGCCGCCAGCCCTTCCCAGAGCCGCTGCAAGTAGAGATGAAGATACGCGTATAAGCCCAGCAGCAACACCGGCGTTAGGAGATAGAACCCCACCACCGGCACCCGGGCGCCGATGATCGGCAGCGGGGTTGTGGCGGCATTGGTGAGCAGCGCGACGTCCGTCGTCGTGACTGCCGTCAGCATCGTGTAGGCGCAGACGATCTGCATCGACAGGAACAGCTTGCGGGCGTTGCGGGAAGCTTCCTCGACGTAGGTTAGGCCCTTGAATTCGATTTCCGGGCCCTCGGGCATGGTTGCGCCTGACAAATCCGCGCCCGCAAGCTGACCGGCACGCAGGCCTTTCACCTCGCCTAGGTTGGCGTTCCGCAGATCGGCGTCGTGGAGGTTGGTCCCGGTCAGCGTTGCTTGGCCGAAATCAATGTCTCGCAGATCGGCGTTGGACAGGTTGAAGTGGTCTATTGAATCCCGCAAATTATTATGACACTTTTTGATAGTTTGGAGCATCTATATATGTATGGGCAACCCCAAAGGTGTGAAGCGGGGTTTCAAGGCCCTGGAGAAGCGCCGTTTCGAAGCGATGCGGCTGCTCGACCAAGGCCACAATCAGTCCGAGACGGCAAGACGGCTGAAAGTCGCTCGCCAAACCGTCAGTGCGTGGCGGCGGCAATACCGCGAGCAGGGTGCGGCCGGACTCCGCCAGGCCGGGCGCGCCGGACGCAAGCCGCTCCTCGATGCCGCACAACGCGAACGCCTGACGTCGCTGTTGCTGGAAGGCCCGCAAGCCCACGGCTTCCCCACGCCCCTGTGGAGCTGTCCGCGGGTGGCTCGGCTGATCGGAGACGAGTTCGGGGTCGACTACCACGAAGGCCACGTCTGGAAGATCCTGCGAGCGCTCGACTGGAGCCCGCAACGCCCGGTCGGAAAGGCGCGCGAGCGCAACGAAGAGCAGATCCGCACCTGGAAGCGCAAGACCTGGACGCGCATTAAAAAAAAGCCCAAAACGAAGGCCGTACGCTCGTCTTCATCGACGAAAGCGGATTGAGTCAGAAGCCGCATCGCTGCCGCACCTGGGCGCCACGCGGCCAAACACCGGTGCTGCAGTTTAACTTCAATTGGGAGAAGCTTTCCGTCTCGGCGGGGCTGACGCTGCGTAACTTCTACTTTCGGCTCTATCCCGGTGCGATCGGCAAAGAGCAAGTGATCGACTTTCTCAAGGCGTTGGTACGTCATATCGATCGGCCGCTGCTGATCGTCTGGGACCGGCTGCCGGCGCACCGTAGCCGCCTGGTGCAAGAGTTCATCCAACTCTCCGAAGGCCACATCGCAACCGAGTACTTACCACCCTATGCGCCGGAGTTGAATCCGGTGGAATACATCTGGGCTTACTGGAAGCAGCACGAGTTGCCGAACGTCTGTCCGAAGGACTACGGCGAGCTGAACGAGCGGGCCCGCAAGGCACTCCGCCGCATGCACCGCAAACCGCGTTTGATCACGGCCTTCTGGAAACAGTCTTCTCTTTGCTTCGAGTGACGGGATATTATGCGGGACTCAATAGGTGCGCGCCTTCGAGGTCCGGCGTGACTTCGGGATGCTCTTGCCTCCACTGGTTCCAGGCCTCGACGCCTTGCTGGAGGATCTCAAGCGGCGTGACAACCACCGGCTGGGCAGCGGCGTCGTCGGGGGGCTCTGGTGGCTGGCTGGGAGTTTGGCTCATCCTGGCGACCCCGAGGTGCTACTACTTGGAAAGAATAGCGCGAAAAGGCTAGGAAAGGCTGCTGGGGGTGGGAAAACATCGTGGCGTAAGCCCTCCAGGCTTGCCGCGGCTCGATTCTGAGAAACTCAGGACAGTGGGTAACCAGGCAGCGGGGTTGATAGCGGACCTGAGAACCGAGGAATCGGTCCTCGGGTCGCGGTAGGGATACCCGTTGCCGGGCACCCCCCGCACAGATCCGTGCGTGCGGCTTTCCCGCACACGGCTCCTATCTCGGATGATGGCGGCACCTGCCGCACGCCGTCGCGCCTCAGGGGACACGGCCTTCCGCCTCTGTGTGCGGCCCGTGTGCGACTCGTCGACGTTCTCCTCGATCAACCCGCTTCCCTCCAGCCCCTCCGCCAAGTGTCGGTCCTCTTTGTTCGGGGCCTTCGCCGGTACTACCGGGCGGTCCGACTTCCCGGCGGCGTCCATGAAAGGCTTATCACTCATCGCTTTCCCTTTCCGGCCGGCGGTTTCTCACGCCGCCGGCACCGCCGGGACCTCCTGGTTCCCACGCAAGAAGTTTCCAGACATGCGCGAAGGTTCTTCGCCTCCGCCGAGCCGGGCACGCTCTTGCGATGGCGATCGCGCCCGTGTGGCCTTCCGCATGCCTTGACTGCGTCGGCGCTCGAAAGCAAGCGTTTTCGGAGCTCAGTAGCCCTGCCTGTCCGTACCCCTGTCCGCGCTTCGCGTCCGGCCTTACGACCGGCCACGCAGGACTCGGGGTCAGGGTGGCTCGCTAGGCCTTCCCTGTACGACTCTTTCATTCGCGACTTCCTGCTGGTTTCACCAGCGCACCAAGGCTGGAGCCTTACGCCACATCTCACCCGGACGCGCCGTGAGCACCCGAAAGTCGGGGGGCATGGGCGGTGAGAGCAACCCGCGGATCTCAAGACCGAGATCCGCGCTACGCGCTCCGAGTGATGGCCTGAAGCGCGGCGCAAAGTCAAGTTGGGATAGAATACGAGTCAGACAAGTCCTATGGCGGAAAACGACAAGACCTACAAGGCGGAGAACCTGGGCAGCGGCACCTTCGCCATCTCGAAACCCAAACGCAAACCCAAGAAGCTGCGGCAGTCGCGCGTCAAGAAGCCCCGGCGCGGCGCGCGCAAGTAACGGCGGCCATAGCCTGGATTTCTCACCACCCGACGTCCGAAGTACGCGATAAGGTCGCCATGACTTCGTTGCGCTTGCTTGCCGTGCTCAATGTACGTCCAGTACACCACAACCTCACACAAGCCAGGGCGCCAAGCGGCTCGGGCCTCGTCCTGACAACCTTCTCACGCACTTCGCCTCGCCGCGTGGTGAGAAACCCAGGCCGGCAACCCTCGCCCGCGGGACAGAAAAAGGCCCTGCAGGGATGGAGGCGTTCCCGTGGTCCGTCGGGTACTCCCTGCAGGGCCTGACTCAGTGGACGAGTCTAGCGTGGCTTCTCCGGTCCCGCCGGCTCCCGGCGGACGCCCGGGGCCACGACCCGCACGAGCGCTCGCAGCACGCCCCACTGCAGGGCCAGCGCGAAGCCGAACGACGCGGCTAAAACCAGGCTTGCCAGAACCAGTTGACCGATGCTATCCACGTGGTTGGGGATAGCAACAAGGGTGCCAAAGCCGAAACAGTCGGTTTTCGGAGGTTTCCGGCTATCTGATCTCCGAACGAGCCGGAAAGTTTTACGCCGTGGGGCGGCGCGGTGTGTAAGAACTACGTGCCCGTGATGGAATCGCCCGCGGAGTAATAGTATGTACAATGATGTGAGTACGAACGCATAGAGCCGAGCGCGGTGGATGCAGTTCGAATGGGGCGACGAGAAGGATCGGCGCAACCTTGCCAAGCACAAGGTGAGTTTCGAGACAGCCCGTCTTGTGTTCGACGATCCGTTAGCTGTGAGTGTGCGGCATACCGTGGTCGGAGACGAGGAGCGCTGGCGGACCCTGGGCCGGGTCGGAGGCGTTGTGGTCCTTCTCGTCGCCCACACCTATCGGTGCGATGCGCAGGACGAGATCATTCGTATCATCTCGGCGCGCAAGGCCACACCTCGGGAGCGGAGAATCTATGAGCATCAGCCACAGACAGGCGAGTAGCGAATTGACGGCGCTGCAGCATCAGAGCGACGATGACATCGATCTCTCCGACATTCCTGAGCTGACAGACGCGAGCCGGGCGGTGATCGGCAAGTTCTATCGGCCGATCAAGAAGCCGGTCACGATCCGTCTGGACGCGGACGTGTTGGGCTGGCTGAAAGCCAAGGGCGCGGGCTATCAGACACGGATCAATACGATCCTGCGTCAGGCGATGGAGCGAGAGGGCGGCTAGCTGCGAGCCTCGCCGCCGATGCCGTCTCGCAAATGGCCAACCCACAATCGACTAGAATGTACATCGTCCATGGCCGGGTGCAGGGCGTCGGCTTTCGCTACTTCGTCGAGCGGGCGGCCCGCGACTTAGGCTTGGCAGGGTACGTCAAGAACCGCGCCGACTCCACCGTCGAGGTCTACGCCGTGGGCGGCCGCGAGCCACTCGACCGCTTGGAGCAGCATCTGTGGGCCGGGCCGTCGTTCGCCCGCGTGGACTCTGTCGAGCGGCGGGAGACCGATCAGGAACCGACCCCGGACCACAGAAGCGACTCGGGGTTTAGAATCGAGTACTGAAGGATAGAAACAGACTTATGCCGACCCAAGGATCTTCGGGTACCGTGTCAGGGGCCGCCGCGCCAAACATCGAGGGGGAACTCAAGAAGCTTATCCGCGAAGTGCCCGACTTCCCCAAGCCGGGGATTCTGTTCTACGACATCACAACGTTGCTCCGCGATGCCACCGGCTTGGAGGTGATGCTGCGCGAGATGTCATCTCCCTTCGAGAACGACCGTCCGGACCTCGTGGTGGGCGTCGAGGCGCGGGGCTTCGTTTTCGGGGCGGCCATGGCCAAGCAGCTCAACGCGGGCTTCGTCCCTGTGCGTAAGCTCAATAAACTGCCCGCCGAAACCGTGCAAGTGAGCTACGAGCTCGAGTACGGCGAGGACACGTTGGAAGTCCATCGCGATGCGATCGAGCCCGGCCAGAAGGTGCTCGTCGTGGACGATCTTCTCGCCACCGGCGGCACCGCGGCCGCCACCTGCCGGCTGATCGAGCAGCTCGGCGGCGAGGTCACCGCACTGGCGTTTGCGGTCGAACTGACCTTCCTCAACGGCCGCGACAAGCTCGACGGATACGAGATCTTTTCCCTGTTGCAGTACCACGAGTAGCATGCCCACCTTGTCGGGCCGCGCGCCGGCCAAGGTGAACCTCAGCCTTAAGGTGCTCGGCCGCCGCCGGGACGGGTTTCACGAGCTGCGCACGGTCTTTCAAACCGTCTCGCTTGCAGACCGGCTGAGCGTTACCTACTCGCCGCGCGGCCGCGCCGGCGTCACGATCGACTGCAACCAAGCCGAACTCGCCAACGACGACAACCTCGCCGCCCGCGCCGCCCGCGACTTGCTCGCAGCCGGACCCTGGCGTGGCCGGGTGCGGATCGACTTGGTGAAACACATCCCTCACGGCGCGGGGCTGGGAGGCGGTTCGAGCGACGCCGCGGCCGTTCTGCTGGCGCTGCGGCGGCTGTTGCGACCCGCCCCGGACGCGCGCCTGCTCTTCGAGATCGCTGCCGCTCTCGGAAGCGACGTGCCGTTCTTCCTTGTTGGGGGAACAGCCGTGGGCGTGGGCCGTGGCGAGGAGGTATACCCTCTGCCCGAGTCGCCGCGGCGATGGGTGGTGATCTGGACGCCGGAGGTGAAAGTCCCCACCGCCGACGCCTATCGCGCCCTCGCCCGGAAGCGCCCGCGTTTGACACCCGGCGACAAGCTCAATATCATAAGAGGCTTCGGCTCAGCGATTTGTGTCTCTGAGCTGGGCGAGGCGCAAGATCTCACAGGAGACCTGCCAGAGATTTTCGAAAACGACTTCGAAGAAGTAATCTTCCACCAATTTCCCCAGATCGAAGCAGGGAAGAATCGCTTGGTACAGCTCGGTGCTTCTCAAGCGATGCTGTCCGGCAGCGGATCAGCCGTGTTCGGGCTGTTCCTCGACCGGACTCTTGCGGAGAACGCGCGGCGAGGTTTGGCCGCTCTTCCCGGCGAAGCTTTTCTCGCCCGAACATTGAGCCGGCGAGCGTATCGCCGATTGTGGGATTGAGCGGACCCGAAAGCGCCTCTTCAGGGGTCGGGGGTTGACTCGGGGAGCGCGTTGCCCGCCGAACAGGTTGAGGCATTGCGCTGTGAGGAAGCACTTTGGCTGCACCGCAGTTGGCAACAACAATGAATCGTGATCGGCTGAAGGTTTTTACCGGGAGCGCCAACCCGAAGTTGGCCCAGGACATCTGCCAGCATCTCGGTGTTCCGGTAGCCGACTGCATGTTGAAGAGGTTTTCCGATGGCGAGATCTGGCTACAAGTTGAAGAGAACGTGCGTGGCGCTGACGTCTTCGTCATCCAGTCGACCTCGACGCCGGTGGATCACCACCTCATGGAGTTGTTGCTCATGATGGATGCGCTCCGCCGCGCCTCGGCCAAGCGCATTACGCCGGTGCTGCCGTATTACGGCTATGGCCGCCAAGACCGCAAGGACAAGCCGCGCGTGCCGATCTCGGCCAAGCTGGTCGCCAGCCTGCTTGTCACCGCCGGCGCCGACCGCATCCTCGCGCTCGACCTTCACGCCGCGCAGATCCAGGGCTTCTTCGACGTGCCCGTCGATCATCTCTTCGCTACCCCGGTGATGGTGGACCATATCACCACGCTTAGGTTGGAAAACCTCACGGTGGTTTCGCCCGATCCCGGCGGCGTGGAACGCGCCCGGGCGTTCGCCAAGCGTCTCGACGCGCAACTCGCCATCATCGACAAGCGCCGCGAGCAGGCCAACGTCGCCGACGTGATGAACGTCATCGGCGACGTGAAGGGACGCACCTGCATGATCGTCGACGACATGGTCGACACGGCGGGTACGCTGGTCAAGTCCGCCGATGCGTTGCTCGAGCACGGCGCGGCCGCCGTCTACGCCTGCTGCACGCACCCGGTGCTTTCCGGATCGGCGCTGAAGAAAATCAGTAAGTCATCCCTCACCGAGTTAGTCGTCACCGACTCGATCCCCTTGCGGGACGAAGCGCTCCAGTGCGGGCGGATTCGTCAGTTAAGTGTGGCGCTGCTGCTGGCGCAGGCGATTGAATCGATTCACGAGGAGACCTCGATCAGCCGGCTGTTTGTGTGAGCCGCTAGGAGTTTCGTCATGCAACAACAGATTGAGATGGACGCCCAGGTGCGGGATGAGCGCGGCAAGAACGCCGCCGGCCGTCTGCGCGTGGCCGGTAGGCTTCCCGCGGTCGTGTACGGGCTCGGGAAGGACTCGATCGCGATCACCATCGACACCGCGCAGATCACCCGCATCTTGCAGTCGGCCTCAGGCCACAACCAAATCGTGAACCTGACCGTTGGCAAGGAAAAGGCTTCGGTGTTGGCGTCGGACTGGCAGATCGACCCCCTCAAGGGCCACCTGCTGCATGTGGATCTGCTTCGCGTGGACCTGAAGAAAACGGTCGACGTGATGGTGCCGATCGAGATCGTGGGCGTCTCGCTCGGTGTCCGCGAACAAGGGGCGCTCGATGAGATCGTCTCGCGCGAGGTGGAACTGCGCGCCTTGCCGTTGAAGGTTCCGAGGACGATTCCCATCGAGGTCACTGAGCTGGAGATCGGGGACGTGATTCGAGTCAAGGACCTCGACGCGATCGAAGACGTGACCATCCTGAGCCAGCCCGATCGCGTCTTGATGCACGTCATCGCACCGAAGGTAATCGAAGAAGACGAGCCGGAGACCGAGGAAGGTGTCGTGGCCGAGGGCGCTGAGGGTGCCGAGGGCGGAGCCGAGGAGGCCGCGGGCGAAGAGAAGGACAAGGGCCAGGACAAGCGCAAGGAGAGGGACTAGAGGGCCGGAGCGTGATGAGTCATGGCCGTCTGGCGCTGGCTGGAGCGTTTGCGCGCGCCGGGGCCGGCGGGTTCGTTGCCGAAGTCGGGCGGTGCCTCGGCGGTGCGGCGGGAACCGCAGCATCTCATTGTGGGGCTCGGTAATCCCGGTCCCAAGTATGAGCTGACGCCGCACAACTTGGGTTTTTTGACGCTCGATCGGTTGGCGGAAGAAGAAGGAATCCGGTTCGGCCGGCGCGAAGGCAATGCGCTGGTCGGACAAGGTGAAGTGAGCGGCAAGCCGGTGTTGTTGGCCAAGCCGCTGTCGTACATGAACCGCAGTGGCGGTCCGGTCAAAGTGCTGCTCGACAAGTATCAGCTCGACCCCGGATGCTTGCTGCTGGTTTATGACGAATTGGCGCTTCCCTGGAGCACGCTTCGCATACGCGAGCGCGGCTCGGCCGGGGGGCACAACGGGGTGCAGTCGGTGATCGGTTCGGTCCGGTCGAGTGACTTCACCCGTCTACGGCTGGGCATTGGTCCCGGCCATCAGGTGGATGATGGGGCAGCGTACGTTTTGCGGCCCTTTCGTCGTGGTGAAATGAACGAACTGGAGGATCTGCTGGGACGTGCGGCTGACGCCGTCCGGTCGGTCCTATCCGAAGGCGCCTCCAAGGCCATGTCGGTATTCAACCGGCGCGCCCAAGGATCAACAGAGGAAAAATGAGAGTCTACGAACTGATCTTCATACTCAAGCCGGACCTACAAGACGAAGAGATCGACGCCGCCGTCGAACAGGTGCAGAGCGCCCTGACCGAGGGTGGCGCGACCATCGACAAGACGGATCGGTGGGGCAAGCGGCGGCTGGCCTACATGATCAAGAATTGCCGCGAGGGCTACTACGTCCTGATTCAGTACTCACTGGAGGCGGAGAATGCTGCCCTGGCCAAGGAAATCGAGCGCCGCTTGCGCGTCTCCGACGCCGTGATCAAGTACCTAACGATCCGTACCGATATCGAGCAGAAGCGCGTCGAGAAGCAGCGGCTGAAGCGCGAGAAGCGTGCCGCACGCAAGCCCGCGCCCACCGCTTCCGAACGGCCCGAGGCGAGAAGCAGACCGAAGCCCGCGCCGGCTGAGCCAGGCCCACCCTCTCCCGCTCCCGCTCCAGCGGAAGCGGCGCCGAAGTAACCCGGGAGCGGTGACCTAAAATGGAAACGAGATATCGAGGGAGAGATCATGGGCGAGACTGAAGACAAGACAAGTACCAAGGCACCGGCTGCGGAAGCCAAACCCGCCGAGAATCAACCGGCCGAAGGCCAATCCGCCGAAACGAAACCCGCCGGCCAGGCTGCGGAAGCTAAGCCGACCGAAGCCAAACCCGCCGGCCAAGCTGCGGAAGCCAAACCCGCTGGCCAGGCCCCGCAAGCTAGACCCGCCGGCCAGGGCGGACAAGGCAGACCCGCCGGCCAGGGCAGACCCGCTGGGCCGGGTGGCGACCGTAGGCCCGGAGGAGGCGGAGGCCGCCCGGGCCAACGCGACGGACGTCCCCGAGGCGGCGGTGGTGGCAGGCGATTCTTTCGCCGCCGCAAGGCCGACTATTTCAGCGCCAACAAGATTGACGACGTCAACTACAAGGATGTCAATACGCTTCGCCAGTTCATCGGCGACCGGGGCAAGATCCTTCCGCGCCGCCACACCGGCCTGAGCGCGCAGCATCAGCGCCTCGTCAAGCGCGCCATCAAGCGCGCCCGCAACATCGCGCTACTACCCTTCGCGGGAGACGGCTAGCCCGGAGAACCAAACCATGGTTGAAGTCATACTTAAGCAAGAGATCCGTAAGCTCGGCAACCGCGGCGATGTCGTGCGAGTCGCCAACGGCTACGCCCGCAACTTCCTGTTCCCGCAGCAGATGGCCATGCCGGCCACCGGCGCCAACAAACGCCAGCTCGAAGAGATGAGGGCCGCCGCCGACCGCGAGTCCGCGCGATTGAAGGGTGACGCCCAGAAGCTGGGCGAGATCATCCAGGGACTGGCAATCGAGCTTACCGAACGGGCCGGCGAGTCCGATCAGCTCTTTGGTTCCGTCACATCCCGCGACATCGCCTCGGAAATCGAGAAGCTCGGTTACACCATCGATCGCCACAAGATCGTCATCACCAAGCCGATCCGCACGGTCGGCGAGCATGAGGTGACGGTCCATCTGCACCGCGACATCGACATCCCGTTGAAGGTGACGGTGATGGCCGAAGGCCGCGAAGCGGGTGAGGAGCCCTCCGAGGTCGCCGCGTCCGAAGACGGCACTGCAGCCGAAGGGAACACCGCGGTCGAGAGCGACGCCGCGGCCGAGGTCTCCGCGGAAGAGCCTGCCGCCGAAGCCGACCAAGCCGACGAAGAGTCCTGATGTTCTTCGATCTCAGCGGTCAGACCGCGATTATCACGGGTGCCGCCCAGGGCATCGGCGCCGGCATCGCTGACCGCTTGGCGCGGGCCGGCGCGCAGATTGCCGTCGCTGACCTCAATGCGGACAACGGCGAGGCCGCCGCTGCGAAGCTGACCGCCGACGGCCTCAAGGCCTTCGCGGTCCAAGTGGACGTGAGCCGTCGCGACTCGGTCGAGCCGATGGTCCAAAGCGTACTCGACCGCGTCGGCCAAATCGATATCTTGGTCAACAACGCCGGCATTGCCGGCATCGCCGCGCCGATCTGGGAGCAGGGCGACGACGATTGGCAAAGCGTCATCGATGTCGATCTCACGGGCGTCTTTCTGTGCTGCCGCGCGGTACTGCCGCACATGCGCGAACGTGACTACGGTCGCATCGTCAACATCGCCTCGGTGGCCGGCAAAGACGGCAATCCGAACATGGTGGCCTACTCCGCGGCGAAGGCCGGTGTGATTGCGATCGCGAAGTCGGTCGGCAAAGAGGTCGCCACCAACAACATCTGCGTCAACGCCGTCACTCCGGCGGTCATCCGAACCCCGATCCTCGATCAGCTTACCGCCGAGCAGGTAGATTACATGACGGCGCGCATTCCCCGTGGGCGCACGGGTACGGTTGAAGAAGTCGCGGCCGTCGTCCACTTTCTCTCGAGCCCCGACTGCTCGTTCGTGACCGCCCAAACCTACGATGTCAGCGGCGGCCGCTCAACGTTCTAGCGAACTTGCGGCGTAAGTCTCCAGGCTTGCCGAGAACCCGTTCCTCGGTTCTCACGACGGCAAGAACATCGCCACCCGCTAATTAGGGCATAACTACCTTGACTCATCAGATGGGGTGTGTCATGATTGCGCAGGGGGTGACTCATGATTGGGTTTCCCCTGGAGACGGACATGCCGATTACCCCTGTAAACCTTGATGGCCTGATTCCCCGCGAATACTTCGAAGTTGAGCCGGAGGCAAAGCTGCGCAAAATGGAGGAATCGCCCAAGATGAAGATCATGGAGCTAGAGAATGATAGCTTCATGTTTACCCGACTGCGCAAGCCAGACTTCCAGCGTACGACGGCACATTGGACGCCAGTAAAAATTGCTGGTTTTGTCAAGAGCTTCGTCTCGGGCGATTTAATACCAGCGGTTATCCTCTGGCAGTCAGATACTAGTGGGGATATATTCGTGATCGACGGAGCCCACCGATTGAGTACCTTGATAGCGTGGGTCCATGACGACTATGGCGACAGAAAGCGCTCCCTGGCTTTCTCGAATGGCAAGATACCGAAAGACCAAGAGAAGGCCGCTAAGGAGACGCGCGATCGGATAGCAGGGATGGTAGGCTCCTATGTTGAACTCAAGCATGGCAAAGATCAATCTTCAGAGCGGGAAGCGTATTCGAGCAACCTAGCATCCGGTGGCATCACACTCCAATGGGTTCGCGGTGACGCCGATACCGCCGCAAGATCATTTCATACCATCAATACTGAGCAGACACCAATAGGAGACCTAGAAGTCAGACTCATTAGGGATAGGAGATGCCCGAACGCTATCGCTGCTCGTTCACTTGTTCAGGTTGGTCAAGGCCGATTCTACTTCTCTAACTTCCCGAAAGAAAACCAGACCTCCATACGTACCATTGCCCAAGCTATATATGATGATCTGTTTGTCCCGCCACTTGACACCCCGATCAAAACGCTGGATCTTCCAGTTGCCGGTCGAAGCTACTCAGCAGACAGCCTCAAGCTCATACTTGATGTCGTGGAATTCGTGAACAAGAAAGCACCGGATGATCCAGCACCACGCAGGAAACGACGCAAGGATAGAAGCCCCGACATCCTGACTCCAACCATGCCAATAGACCAAGACGGTGCCGCTACGATTGAGTTTCTTAAGAACATGCGCACGGCGTCTTCTCGGATCTCTGGTACAAGCCCTGAATCACTCGGGTTGCATCCTGCTGTTTATTTCTATAGCGCCACAGGATCTTACCAGCCAACCGCATTTATAGCGGCCATAAGTTTCACTCGTGAATTAGAGTCTAAACAGCGAATTCCGTTATTTACAGAGCACCGACATGACTTCGAGGAATTGCTGCTAAGGTACAAGTTTCTGATAAGCTTGGTATCCACTTGACTCAGGTGACCCCAAAATGTAGTGTAAGGGCCTGGTGGAGGATTACCCGCGCGACCAACTCGAATTCGAGTCTCACTTTGCGAGCGAGGAGGCTTGCCGCGACTATCTGTTCGCCTTGCGCTGGCCAGAGGGTTTCCGCTGTCCAAGGTGTGGGCATGAGCGCGCTTGGCCGGTGCGCAAAGTGTGGTTCGAATGCGCTCGCTGCGGGCGGCAAACCTCCGTCACCGCCGGCACGATCTTTCAAGACACACGCAAGCCGCTGCGGCTGTGGTTCCGGGCGATGTGGACCATCACCACGCAGAAGAATGGGGCCAGCGCCCTGGGTCTACAGCGCGTTCTGGGACTGGGCAGTTACCAAACCGCCTGGCCTTGGATGCACAAGCTGAGGCGAGCGATGGTGCGCCCGGGGCGGGAGCGATTGACGGGCCTCGTCGAGGTCGATGAGACCTACTGGGGCGCTGAAGAAGAAGGGGTAATCGGCCGGCAGACCGAGCGTAAAGCGTTGATTGCAGTCGCCGCGGAAGAGAGAGGCACCGGGCTGGGGCGCATCCGCATGCAGCGCGTTCAGAACGCCTCGGCGGCCAGTTTGATGCCCTTCGTCGAGGAGTCGGTCGAGCCGGGCAGCGTGGTTGTTACCGACAACTGGTCGGGCTACGATCCGCTCAAGAAGAAGGACTACCAGCGTCGTATCATCTCGATTAACAACCGCCGCGAGCAGGCCTCGCAGCTACTGCCGAGGGTGCACTTGGCGATCTCGCTACTCAAGCGCTGGATGCTGGGCACGCATCAGGGGGCGGTCAGCCACGAGCATCTGGACTACTATCTCGACGAGTTCGTGTTCCGCTTCAATCGGCGCAGATCACGCAGTCGGGGCAAGCTCTTCTACCGCCTTGTGCAGCAGGCCATGGCGGTGGAGCCGACGCCGTACCGCTCGATCGTCGCCGATTGGGACGCTAAGACGCTGTGAGCCCAACTACAAGATGTTGGGGTCACCTGAGTCAAGTGGATACCCGGCTCTGGTAAATCAAATAGTTAGGCGCTACGGAAGCGGCCACCGCTCACTATCTGCCCTGACACGTTTGTACCATCACCTATTTGAAGGTGCTGTTGCAAGTACCCCTTTAGACGAACTCATTCCGACTGTGATCGAAGACGAACGGCTAAGTTTTCTTGCCTCAATACTAGATTACGACAAGGGAACAAAGAGGGAGTTCACTAGTGAGCTAAAATCAGCCGTGTTCCTCCGCGAGGCAATCGACAGCGCGGTCAGATGTAGCATCTGTTGCGCGAGGGTGCATATTCGGTCGATAACGATCGACCACATTACGCGCCGTAGCGAAGGCGGCTTCGGAGGTGAGGACAACGCCCAATTGGCTCATCCGTACTGCAACACTGGCTACAAAAACTGATAGGATGATGATGCGAAGTGAAACATTCAGACGAATACGAGCGATTCACCGATCTCGTGGACCGCGTTCTGGCGGTGCCCCACAGCGTGA
Organism: Bryobacterales bacterium; assembly: GCA_965261065.1. Taxonomy (GTDB): domain Bacteria; phylum Acidobacteriota; class Terriglobia; order Bryobacterales; family UBA6623; genus JAKZVK01. Next base: position 5,450,874 of record OZ253444.1, read on the forward strand.
TAAAAGAGCGCGTAGAGGAGCACCGCAAGCGGGCTGCACAGAATCCGAACCGGCCAGGACCGAAGCCCAAGCGCAAGGTCAAGCCTTACGCTTCGGACCCCGGCGCAAACGGCCCGGACTAGTTGACCGCTTGTTCTTTCCGCTCCTTGCCGGTAACCTCGGCCCAGGTCAGCCGCTTGCCGATCACTTGACGGACGGCAAGGTCAAAGCGGTCGCTGTCGTTCATCTCCTTGCGGTTGTTGTAGCGGAACGCTTGTTCGTCGAGGTAGCGGAACAAGTGGAACTGTCCCGCCTCAGCTGGAAATGGAGAACAGCGTTCCGCCGGTAAGCTAACGGAGGGAACGCATGAGGAAAGCACGGAAACACTACACAGCCGAAGAGAAGGTCGCCATCCTGAGACGGCATCTGCTGGACAAGGAGCCGGTCTCAACACTCTGCGACGAGCTGGCGCTGCAGCCGACGGTGTTCTACCGCTGGCAGAAGGAGTTCTTTGAGAACGGAGCCGCCACCTTCCAGACCAACAACCGCAGCCGTCGTCAGCCCGAACAGGAACGCATCGCGCGGCTGGAGAAGAAGATCCAGACCAAGGATGAGGTTCTGGCCGAGTTGATGGCCGAGCACATCGCGTTAAAAAAAAGCCTTGGGGAACTCTGACCAAAACATGGACGCCGCCCGACGTGCGCGACCAGATCGTCGATTTCGTGCGGCGCTGGTCCGACAAGACCGAGATCCACGCCGGGCGTTTCATCCAGTGGCTCGGCATCGCGCCCAGCAAGTTCTACTCCTGGCGCCGGCGCTACGGCTCTCTCAACGAGCACAACGGTTGGGTTCCTCGAGATTTCTGGCTCGAAGAGTGGGAGAAGCAGGCCATCCTCGATTTTTATCGCCAGCATCCGCTGGAAGGCTACCGGCGGTTGACGTTCATGATGCTCGACGCCGACATCGTGGCGGTCAGCCCGTCGAGCGTCTGGCGGGTGTTGAGCCGGGCGGGGCTGCTGCGCAAGTGGAACGACAAAACGTCGCTGAAAGGGACGGGCTTCCAACAGCCGCTAGAGCCGCATCAACATTGGCATATCGACGTTTCCTACATCAACATCTCGGGTACGTTCTACTACCTGTGCAGCGTGCTGGATGGCTACAGCCGTTCGATTGTGCACTGGGGCTTGCGCGAGGCGATGAAGGAGGCCGACATCGAGATCATTCTCCAAGCCGCGAAGGAGAAATACCCGGATGCCAGACCGCGCCTCATCTCCGACAACGGGCCGCAGTTCCTCGCCAAGGACTTCAAGGAATTCATCCGTATCTCGGGGATGACGCACGTGAGAACGTCGCCCTATTATCCACAGTCGAACGGCAAGTTGGAGCGTTGGCACAAATCGTTGAAGAGCGAATGTATTAGGCCGGGCGTGCCGCTGACGCCGGAGGATGCGCGTCGGCTGATCCAGCGCTATGTCGAGCACTACAACACGGTGCGCTTGCACAGCGCGATCTGGTTTGTGACGCCGGAGGACCTGCTGGCAGGACGGCGGGACGAGATCCACGCCGCCCGCGACCGCAAGCTGGAGCAGGCTCGACAGCAACGGCAGCTGCGGCGTCGCCAGGCGGCTTGACTGTGGGAGTTACAATGGCGTTGCCGGGTGAAACGGAAGCGGGCTCTGCTGGGAAGCAACCCTGCCGAGGGATAGCCCGGCGGGCTCATCGAGACGATGACCACGGGCGCGGAAGTCCTCTTTCGCGCTCGTCCCCAAACCCTATCGGATCGATAGACCCTGATGCCTTGAAAATCCCCGCCCGCAGGGCGGCATCTACACTAACGCGGAGCGCTCGCTCTCCCGTTCCGGCTGAACCGGCACAGAACGGCTCCACGCTCACGTAGGTGCCGTGCAAACCACGCTTCAACAGGGACCAGAAGTTCTCCATCCCGTTAGTGTGCACGTTCCCTTCGACGTAGGATACGGCATGGTCAATCACTTCATGGCCGTAGTCAGCGCTCAGGCCGTCGTGGAGCGAAGGGCATCGCTGTAGAGCTTCGAGCCAGCCTGTACATGCTCCTTGACGAGCGGCTGAAGGACCTTCTTCTTCGTGCTGTGAATGACGGCGGTTCTGACTGTTCCGCCGCGTTGCAGAACGCCGAGAACTGCCGTCTTGTCCTTACCGCCGGTGCCGGTGATACGCCGGGCCTTCACGCTCGCGTGCATGTTCCGGGCCTTGCCGCCGATGAAGGTCTCATCGACTTCAACTTCCCCCGAGAGCTTTCCCCCGGCTTCCCCCTGAAGCGCCAGCCGGATGCGCTGAAGCATGAACCAAGACGACTTCTGGCTGATGCCAGTAGCGCGGGAGATCTCGTAGGAACTGACGCCGTTCTTGCAGTTGGCGAGCATCCACATGGCAAGCAACCACTTGTCCAGTGTGATCGGAGAGTCCTCGAAAATGGTGCCGACCTTGATGCTGAACTGTGCCTTCGGATGACGGGTCTTGCACTGCCACACACGACGCGAAGGGACAAAACTCACCTTCCCGGAACCGCAAGTGGGGCAGACGACGCCATCGGGCCAGCGGCGTTTGGCCAGGTAGTCCAGGCAGTTGCCGGGATCGGCGAAGTAGATGATTGCTTCCTGGAGGGTTTGTGGCTCGTGTTCCATAACCCTAGTATACACAGGATGAACTGATGAGTCAAGGTATTTATTACCATTTTTGCGCACGGAAGATAGGGCAAGCTGTTGATTCCGTGGACGCGCCAAAAAAGGGTGGCAGTCCCCGAAGGGAAGCTTCGAACTTCCGCCACGGGCTGCTGGCTGATTGAGCATGGCGTGAAGAGTCCCGGTGGGTAACTCTCTCTCTTGGGGTCCTGGATCACAGTGCGCGCTTCGCCGTAATGAAGCGTGGCATGACTACCCTTGCCTCGCTTCGCCGATAGCCGAACGGTGACTCCTTGCCGCTTGCCAAGCCGCTTGATCTTCCGCACAAACTCCGACCCTTTCAATCGATTCAGTATCGGACATTTTTGCCCCGCGCCGCAGTCGGCGGTAGTGGCTCAGTTTCAGCCACCGCTGTTACGGAAATCGGGTCCGCCATCCACGATGGCTGAAGCCGGCTTGTGGGAAGGACGCTGAAGCGTCCTGGAGAGGAGCGAGCGGCCACGCTGAACCGGCCGTAAACGACCGGCCTACAACGCGCTTCGCGCGGAAGCCGCCTGAAGGCGACTTCGGAAACGACGCCTTTCCCGGCAGGATGAGCAGCCCGCCCACTCCATGCCCGAGCGTGCGCGCCGCCAAGTTGAGCCACTACCCAATCGGCCGCCCGGCCCGGCTGCGACTTCTCCCTCGGAGCAGAATCGCCTTTGCAACGAGTCATCGAAGCCCTCGGGTTTGATACCATTGCTTGCGTCGCGGATGAGGCTCTGCGCTGTGTCGCCTCCGCCAGTACCGTGGGAGCTACCAACATGTTCCGTTTGATTTTCGCGCTCGCCTTCATCGCGTCGTCGCTACTGGCGCAGAACTTGAGCCGCGTCTACCAGTCCGCCGACCGCCCACGGGCGCTCGCGCTCATCGGCGACCGCTATCACAGCCCGGTCTACATCCGCGATCACCTGGTACAGGCGTTCATGCGCGAGAACGTCCCCATCACGTTCATCGAGAACGACAAGGCGCTTACCGCCGAGGCGCTCTCGAAATTCCAACTCTTGGTCTTTCTCAAGGACGGCATGCTATGGCCCGGCGGCCACGACAAGCCGCCCGTCAAGTGGATGACCGAGGCCCAACAGAAAGCGATCTGGGATTTCGTGCACGACGGTGGTAGCTTCCTCGCGCTGCACAATTCACACGGCATCTACCCGCCCGATGGTCTCTACTACAAACTCTTCGGTGGCGACTATGGCGGACACCCTCCGCCCGAGACCTTCAGCATTCGCATCGAAAACAAGAACCACCCCGTCACCCAAGGCGTCGAGGATTTCGAGACCTACGACGAGCAGCACCTGAGCAAGTACTACCTCGACCGGGAGCACTTGCTGTTGCGCAACATCTCCCGCGGCAACAAAGCGGCCCCGGCGGGATGGTGGCGCGAGCCCGGCAAGGGCCGCTTCGTCTACCTCGCCCCCGGACATACGCCTGAAGCCATCGGCCATCCCATGATGCAGCGCATGATCCGCAATTCGATTCGCTGGCTCACGCGGCTCGATGAGAGTGAGTAAAGCCGGCCCGATGACTTCCCTTCCCGCAAGGTTCCGGCACGCGGAACTGCGTCCGACTGTGACGCGTGGCCTGTGGGTATGCCTGTTGCCGTGCCTGCTTTGGCTTACTCCGGCCCTACTCGCCCAGCGGTCCACGATCCACCCACTCGTGCGCGTGGTCGACATGAAGGTCGGCGCCACCGAAAGCGTAGAGCTGAGCAACCGCTTCCATGCCACTGTTACCTTGCTCGCAGTCCGCGAGACGCGCGACCCTATCCGCGAGGCCATTCGCAAGGCCGAGGTCGATCTCGAGGTGAACGGCGAGAAGGTGACGATCGAGTGCGGCAACTACAACCTGCCGGTCACGGTCACTGACGTGGATATCGACTGCACCGTCACCGGCGGCTACCGGTCGAACAGCCATAGCGCCGGTGACTCCTGGAACCTCGATCTCGACGCCCGGCTGCGGCTTTGGCCGAAAGGGTATCCGTTCATCAAGCCGGGGACATTTGTCTATCCCGTCAAGCAACGCTGGTTCGCCTCGCATACGCAGATGTCGAACCAACCGGTGTTCGTCGACGGCGGGGAGGTTCCCTCGCGCCGCGCGGTCTATTATCACAGCGGCCTCGACATCGGTGGCGCCGAGGGGCTCGCGGAAGTCGTCGCCGCCACCGACGGCCTAGTCGTGTCTCTCGGCGACGAAGTGCTCGCGGGCCAAGACGACGACACGCCGGTCTCGGCGCGCTACGACGTGATCTACATTCTCGACCGCCGCGGCTGGTACTACCGCTACAGCCATTTGCATTCGTTCGACGAGGGCGTCGAGTTGGGCAAGCGCGTCAAGATCGGCCAGCCCCTGGGCCTGCTGGGCAAGGAAGGGGGCAGCGGCGGCTGGTCCCACCTGCACTTCGAGGTCAAGAGCCGCCAGCCAAACGAGAAATGGGGCACGCAAGAGGGCTACGCCTTCTTGTGGAACGCATACCAATGGGAATCGAAGCCCTACGTGATCGCTGTCGCCAGGCCGCACGCGCTCATCCGCGTGGGCGAGACGGCCACACTCGACGGCCGCCGCTCGTGGAGTAAGTCAAATAAAATCAGCAGTTACGAATGGACCTTCACGGATGGCTCGAAGGTCGAGGGCGCGACGGTCGAGCGGGCCTACAAGCAACCCGGCTCCTACAGCGAGATCCTCAAAGTCACCGACGGCGAGGGGCGTGTCGGTTACGACTTCGCCGTGGTGCAAGTCGTGGCCCCCAACGCCCAGGATGCCAACGAGGTTCCACCTACCCTCCACGCGGCCTACCATCCGACTACAGGCATTCACCCGGGCACCGAGGTGACCTTCAAGGTCCGCGCCTTCCGCACCAGGTACGGCAACGAGACCTGGGACTTCGGCGACGGCAGCCCGAAGGTTGAAGTGCAGTCCGATGGCAACGCCGTGAAGCACGCCAAGGACGGCTACGCCGTCACCACCCACGCCTACACTACGCCCGGCGACTATATTGCCCGCGTCGAGCGAACCAACCAGCGCGGCGAGACCGCCGTTGCGCACCTGCACGTCCGTGTCGACGCGCCTGCACGGTGAGGGCTGGGGTCACGACCTCCAACCTCGATACGGAACCACGTGACCGCCCCGGTGTGGCGCGGGCCTCTGGCCGGCAGGGCCGGCATCCGTGCCGGCCTCTTCTTGCCTCAAGCCCGGGTGGCCGCTGGAAGGAAAACAAGGTAGTCTACGTCGGCCAGGAGGCCGACGCTGCCCGCCAGGAGGCGCGCGCCACCAAGCCACCGCGTTGCCGCCCGCCCAGAGCAACAACACAGTCAAGGGCGCCTTCAGTGGTTCGCACGCAGCGGTGGACGCCGCGACCGGGGCGGCGCCCACACCGATCATCTGCTAGTTGCCGACGAGGGCCACCCAATCCAGCATGGCGCTGTTCGAGCAGCCGTGCTTGACTTGGCCTTGGCCCAGCCCCAACCCGCCCCAGGGCTGACGTTCATCCCCTTTTCAATTCAGATGTCAGGGGTTTTCCCCAACCCGGAGTCGCGCAGGCAAGGCCTTGGACTTTCCAAAGCAGGATTGCCGGCCCAACGCGCCACTAGGACCGCTGAAAGTGGCGGTCGCTACCCGTGGTGCGGCCCCGCCTGAGGCGGCCCGACGTCTCGGGCGGGGCGTTGCATTTCACCGGGGACTCTAGGGAATTCCTGCGCCTCCCGCGCAGCTCTGGATTGCGCCTTTCTGTTTACCCGTAGCCGGGTATCCACTTGACTCAGGTGACCCCAACATCTTGTAGTTGGGCTCACAGCGTCTTAGCGTCCCAATCGGCGACGATCGAGCGGTACGGCGTCGGCTCCACCGCCATGGCCTGCTGCACAAGGCGGTAGAAGAGCTTGCCCCGACTGCGTGATCTGCGCCGATTGAAGCGGAACACGAACTCGTCGAGATAGTAGTCCAGATGCTCGTGGCTGACCGCCCCCTGATGCGTGCCCAGCATCCAGCGCTTGAGTAGCGAGATCGCCAAGTGCACCCTCGGCAGTAGCTGCGAGGCCTGCTCGCGGCGGTTGTTAATCGAGATGATACGACGCTGGTAGTCCTTCTTCTTGAGCGGATCGTAGCCCGACCAGTTGTCGGTAACAACCACGCTGCCCGGCTCGACCGACTCCTCGACGAAGGGCATCAAACTGGCCGCCGAGGCGTTCTGAACGCGCTGCATGCGGATGCGCCCCAGCCCGGTGCCTCTCTCTTCCGCGGCGACTGCAATCAACGCTTTACGCTCGGTCTGCCGGCCGATTACCCCTTCTTCTTCAGCGCCCCAGTAGGTCTCATCGACCTCGACGAGGCCCGTCAATCGCTCCCGCCCCGGGCGCACCATCGCTCGCCTCAGCTTGTGCATCCAAGGCCAGGCGGTTTGGTAACTGCCCAGTCCCAGAACGCGCTGTAGACCCAGGGCGCTGGCCCCATTCTTCTGCGTGGTGATGGTCCACATCGCCCGGAACCACAGCCGCAGCGGCTTGCGTGTGTCTTGAAAGATCGTGCCGGCGGTGACGGAGGTTTGCCGCCCGCAGCGAGCGCATTCGAACCACACTTTGCGCACCGGCCAAGCGCGCTCATGCCCACACCTTGGACAGCGGAAACCCTCTGGCCAGCGCAAGGCGAACAGATAGTCGCGGCAAGCCTCCTCGCTCGCAAAGTGAGACTCGAATTCGAGTTGGTCGCGCGGGTAATCCTCCACCAGGCCCTACACTACATCTTGGGGTCACCTGAGTCAAGTGGATACCAATCTACCCGTAATGATCCCGGCCTTTTTAAGATCGTTCATCAAGTGGGCGACTGCGCTCGTGAAGCTCCCGTTGCCGGTTGCGCCAGCCGCCAGGTCGGCGATGAGGTCTGAGAGGTCGCAACCCGTCCCCAACAGCGTGTTGGGCACGCCCGAATCGCAGCCACCGATCATTACCGTGGGAGCCTGGTCGGAGTCCGAACACTGATCGAGAACGTCGGGGATGCCGTCATTGTCGTCGTCGGGATCGCAGACGTCGCCGATGCCATCGCCGTCGTTGTCATCCTGATTCGCGTTGGCGTTGGCGGGACAGTTGTCCGAACCGATGCACATCGAAGGCCCGCTGCTGATAGCACCGGGGTCGCAGACGCCGTCACCATCACCATCGACCTGCGGATCGGAGCAGCCCACTGAGCCCACCGGGGCACCGCTCGCAGTGCCGGGGCATAGGTCGCCGCTATCGTCGACGCCGTCGCCGTCGGTGTCGACGGTGCCGACACCCGCAAAAACATAAGCCGAGCCACAGTCGTTGCCGGTCGTGCAGTCGTCATTCCGGGCCCCCACCACCACGGCGTCCCCGGAGATGGAAACCGAAACGCCGAAGAAGTCGCCGGCTGCCGCGTCGCTGGCGATCAGCTTGGCGTCCTCGGTCAGCATCCCCGCCCAGCCCCCGGCGGGCTTCTCAAACACATAGGCCGAGCCATCACCATCGGCCCCCACCACGACGGTTTCCCCGGAGATGGAAACCGAAACGCCGAATCGTGTGCCCGCGCTGGCGGTCAGCTTGGCGTCCTCGGTCAGCGCTCCCGCCCAGCCCCCGGCGGGCTTCTCAAACACATAGGCCGCGCCACATTGTGGACCCGCCGGGCAGTCACCAAACCCGGCCCCCACCGCGACGGTGTCCCCGGAGATGGAAACCGAGACGCCGAAGCCGTCCCCGGTCGCCGCGTCGCTGGCGGTCAGCTTGGCGTCCTCGGACAGCGCCCCCGCCCAGCCCCCGGCGGGCTTCTCAAACACGTAGGCCGAGCCACAGTCGATGCCGGCTGTGCAGTCGTCCAGATAGGCCCCCACCACGACGGTTTCCCCGGAGATGGAAACCGCAATGCCGAAGAAGTCGCCGGGCGCCCCGTCGCTGGCGGTCAGCTTGGCGTCCTCGGTCAGCGCCCCCGCCCAGCCCCCGGCGGGCTTCTCAAACACATAGGCCGAGCCACATCCGACACCAGCCGGGCAGGCATCAAACCGGGCCCCCACAACGACGGTGTCCCCGGAGATGGAAACCGAAATACCGAACTCGTCGCCGCCCGCCGCGTCGCTGGCGGTCAGCTTGGCGTCCTCGTTAACGATGGTTGGATCAATGGTGAGCGGGTAGCGCGCTCCGGCGTCTTCCACCAGAAGGGCGATGTGGTCGCCGCCGGCCTCCAGCCTCGCGGCAAGTTCCGTGCCCTCGGCGTCCCACACGCGCAGGCCGCCATAGCGCAGCCGCACCTCGCCCGCCGCGTCCCGCAGCAGGATCGCCTGGCCGCCCGCAGCGACCGCGGCCCGCACCGGACCCGCGACCGCTAGCTCCAGCCGCAAGGGCCCTGACTGGGCATCTGCGCCGCGGGCGCCCGCGGGGGGCGTCTCGAGGGTGAAGCCTTGCTCCAGCCCCGACGCCCGGTTGACGTACCACCTCTGAGTGCGCCGCGGTGGAACTCGACCCGGTTGCCTTCGGTGCGGGGCTCCGCAGGCTCGACGGCCTGCATTTCCGAGTAGCCGTAACCGGTCAGCGCCAGCTCGACGTCGATCTCGGTCCCGCGCGGCCGCAGGCGGATGCCCCGCGGCGTGAAGCGTGTGCTGTAGTTCTGGGCGTCATTTGCCGCCCGGACGGTGCCGTCGTTGAGCGTCTCCGTCCGATAGCGGTTCCGCTCGATGGCCTTCTGCATGGCCTCCCACGCCTCGGCGGAGAGACCCTCCGGCACTTCGCCGGACTTGGCGATCCGTCCCGCGCTGCCGTCGTTCTGAACGGGCTGCTCGTTGGCCCAGCCGGGCGCCGCGAGGAGGCTTATGGCCAGGCCCAGCACCAGCAGCGCCCACCTCCCAACGCCGAGTGTACCTGGCGGGCGCACGGGCCTTCGGCCCACGGTGTTGTACTCGGGATGGCGTGTCCGCCGATCCTCGGATCCTACGGTCGTTTTCGGCAAGCGATCGCTGCTGCGTATCGTCGACTCCTCGTGATTGGTTTCTTGTGTGTAGAGCTTCTGTGGCTGGAGAGTGTCTCCAGCGGCTGGGGCCGACACCATGCCCCGCCGGCCCGCTCATCCCGCCCGCGGATGGACACCGCGGTGCCCGGATGCCAAGGCAGTATATGCCAACCTCGTGGCAATTGCAAGAATAAATAGCTTCAATGTCAACGCCCAATAGAAATGTCCCCCTCGGTAGCTCGATAGAAGTGTCCCCTTGTGTTTCTTGTTCGTAGGAGAGATATCGTCGTCGTCGGGGCTGTGGAACTGTGGGAATCGCGTAGCGATTTCCAAGGGGCGGTGGGAAGGGTGGAAAACCATCCACCGCTCCTCGAACCCGGTACTGCTGCCTCGAGAGATTTTCCACGTTTTCCATCCGACCCGGCATTTCCACAGCCCTCTTATGTATTCGCAGCCCGTTTTTTCCGTAACACAGCTCGCCGCCAGGGGTGGTCCGCCGCCGGCTTGCGCCCGCCCTCCGGACGCTGCTGTGGTGCTGGTTTCGTCCGCAGCTGTGGCGTCGGCGTGGCGATCACGTCGTGCTCGATCTCGTGCCCGTCAAACCTCACCTGCAAGCTCTCATCGCGCCACTGTTGGACCGTCACCCGTGCCCCCGCCCCCACGCCCTGGTTGCGTTTCGGCTTCAACTGCAAACAACGATTCTCGAAACGCACCACCCGGTCGTTGCTCACCACCCGTTCGTACTCGCAACAGAACACCCCTCGCAGCTCGGTGCCGCGGGGGAGCGCCTGGTGAAAGTCCGCTGCCGCCGCCGGCTCACAGGCGAAGCGCTCGTTGTGCTCGGCCAGGTACTCCTCGTCGAGATAACGGTTCGCCGCCTCGTACTCGACGATCCCGCGCAGCCGCATCTTCTTGATCAGGCGGTCTTGGTGCGTGCCGTGATGGCGCTCCACTCGGCCCTTGGCTTGCGGCGAGGAAGCCGCCATGATCGTAATGCCGAGCTTGGCACACATGCGCCCGAACTGCGTCTCGGGCTTGATGCCTGCCAGCGCTTCCCGCGACGTCGGCTGGCGCTGGTAGACGTTTTCCCAGTCGCAGTACAACGCCTTGGGAACGCCGTGTTGACGCACCCAGGCTGCGAGCAGATCGGCCGCGGCCCAGGTCGTTTCCTGGTCCGAGAAACGGCACAGCGCCACACCGGTCGCGTCATCGACGAAGTTCATCAGACAGGCTTTCGGGCCGCGTTCTTCCAGCCAGTGGTGGTGCGAACCGTCGAGTTGAATCAGCTCGCCGAAGTGCGCTTTGCGTTGGCGCCGGGTGCGATGCGGTTGGCGCTTGCGACGGCGGCTCCACAGACCCGCGGCGAGCATCCAGCGCCGCAGTGTTTCGCGCGGCACTTCCAGGCCGTGGTCGGCTGCCAGATGTTCCGACGCCAGCGTCGGCCCGAAGCGCTCGTGCCCCTCGCCCGCATAGTTCTCGCGCACCAACTCGAGAACCTGCTGGCGTCGCTTCTGATCGGCTCGGTTCGAAGCACGGCCGACGTTACCGTGCACCAAAGCCTTGGCCCCGCCCGCACGGTAACGCTTCTTCAGACGCTTCGCATGGCGGTAGCTGACCTCCAGCAGCTCGGCGGTTTCGGTCAACTTCAGTTCTCCTCGTTTCACTCGGCTCAGCACTTCGCCGCGCCTCAACTCCTTGGCACTCATCCATGTCCTTCCCACTCTCGGCTCCTCCTTCGGAGCCTCAGAGTAGGGGACATTTCTATTGGGCGCTCAAGGGGACATTATCATTGGGCTTCAACAGAATAAATAGCTTCAAAAGCTTCAAATAGGTTTAATTCTCGCTAGTACTATTTGGTGTGGACCGGCCTGCCGTATCAGCACCATCCTGTTTCTGACAAAAGGACTATCCGCCGCGAAGGCGGGGCAGGAGCCTCGCCATCCGGGTCGGCAAGCGGTCGACGGGATCGTTCGGCACCCCTACATGTTGCGGCAGGGCGAGCAGAAGGGCACGGCGTGCCGTGCCCCTACATTTTGACCAGCGCCGTCCTCGATTTCGCCACGGGCTGCTCTAGGCGTCTGCTCGCTAGGTTGTGGCTCGGCATGTCATGCCTCCTTCTTCATACTCCAGACCGTCAGCTCGCTTCGCGCCGTTCGCTTGCCACCAACCAGGATGCTTACCGCGAACCCGACGCCGAACAACAGGACGTGGCTGATGACGCCAATCAGCATCGGCGTCATTTCGAAGTTGTAGCCAATGTCGACGCCGAGGGCGCTGGTGACGGTCGCCCACGTGACGAACGTGAGGCACACGAGGATCCCAACGTTGGCCCCGAGACGGGTGGCGCGCCGGGAGAGAAAGCCCAACGCAAACAGCCCTAGCACCCCGCCTTCCAACACCGAAACCGCCATCGCCATGATCTCGTAGGACGCAGTGGCGCGGGTGACAGTCAGAGCGAGAGCGGCGCCTGTTGAGAGAATTCCCCCCACGACAACGCCAAAGCGGCCAATCGTGAGTTGGACCCCGTCAGCGGCATTCGGCCTCAGTCGCAAGAAGTGGTCCTTCGTGGCAACAGTAGCGACGCTGTTCAGATCGGCGCTGACCGACGACATGGCCGACGACAGCAGGGCTGCCAGAATCAGGCCGATCAGCCCGCTAGGGAAATGCGTCTTGATGAAGTAAGGGAGTATCGTGTCGGGCTGCCCGCTGACGTGAGACGGCAGTGTCTCGGACGTCAGTTGGTAGAAGGACCATAGACCGCATCCAATGATGCCGAACGCGAACCAGGTTGGGACGGTGGAGAGGATGCCAACGCGGACGCCGCGCTTGGCGTCGGCGTCCGAGCGCGCTACCAGGTATCGCTGCACCATGCTCTGTTGAGTCGTGTACATGCGAATGAATGAACTCATCCCGGCGAGGAAGTAGATCCAGGCGGTGGGCTCGGCGAAGTACAGGCTGCGCGTGCTTAGCTCCGTGTTGCCGATGGCGAACTTGCCGGCGTCGTAGGCGTGCGAGAAGATCGTCGGCGCGCCCAGGTTGGATTCGAAGATGACCGAGGCCATGATGACGATCGCGCCGCCGATCATGATGACGCCCTGGAGAACGGATGTCCAGATCGAGGCCTCGATGCCGCCGATCAGCGTGTAGACAAGAGTAAAGAGGCCCACGCCGAGGATGATGGTTCGGATGTCCCAGTCGGCAATGACCTCGACGGCGATCGCCGTCGTGAAGAGCGTATAGCCGACGTCGATCAGCCGCTGCACCGCGAATCCCACCGAACCGTAGAGCCGCGCCGCATAGCCGAAACGCTGCTCGAGGTATTCGTAAACGCTCATTCGCACGACCCGGCGGTAGAACGGCACGCAAAGATTGGCCGCTATCGGGATAGCGAGAAGCGCCGCCGACATGTAGAACAACTGCCACCAGTCGCGTGCAAACACCGAGCCGGGGATGGCGACGAATGTGGCGCTGCTGATGGTGGTCGTCATCAGCGTGAAGCCAACGGCATAGCCCGGGATGCTACGGTTGGCGACGAAGTATTCGCTGGTAGAAGTTTGTTTCCGCGCGGCGCGGAGGCCGATCACGGCGATCACGGCCAAGTAGGCGATGATCACGATCGCGTCGAGGAAGCTCACGATTGCGGGGGCTGGGTGAGAGAGGCTGGGGGTGCGACCGCACCTGAGGTTGGAGGATAGCACGAGAGCGGCCGATGGACGGGAGCGGAATTCTCGAGGCACTGATTCTGCTCTGTGGGGCTTGGTCGAGGGCGGCGCTGTGGAAAGGAGGTCCCGAGTGCTTACGGGGACTGCTCTGACAGAGAGCCCCGGCTCGGCTTACTCGCCCCTTCGCGATTCGGGGTTTCGGCTCGTCCCGTGAGGGTGAATCCCCCTGTCGGGCTCATCCGTCCGGGCTGGCTGATCGCAGGCTCGTTCCAGGTGCATGCTTCAGACAGGGAGGCCCAGGAGATCTTCAACAAAGGCTAGCACCACGTAGAGCGCGTACAGCACGCGGCCTTTCCATCCCCGCAAGTTGTTGTCCTCGTTGAGGTAAATCTTTCTCGCTATTCGGTGTGCTATCACATCTCCCCCCGCCTCAGCCTCCCGCCGCTCCGAGTGCACTCCTCTTTCACCGCCTTTGGGCCACCTGGCACGGGTTCGGCCCATTTGCAGGTCCAAACGGGCTTGGCCGTGGCCGCCTGTCACCTACTGCGTTCATCCTGACCGGGAAGCTGAACGCAAAAAGGGCGGGTCACCAGGTGACCCGCCCTCAGTTGGAGAATAGCATGAGGGCGCACGGGTAGAAGGTGCTAGGAGTAGATAAGTCGTTTAATTACAGAGAGTTGTGAATTCTGAAGGCTTGGTATCCACTTGACTCAGGTGACCCCAAGATGTAGTGTAGGGCCTGGTGGAGGATTACCCGCGCGACCAACTCGAATTCGAGTCTCGCTTTGCGAGCGAGGAGGCTTGCCGCGACTATCTGTTCGCCTTGCGCTGACCAGAGGGTTTCCGCTGTCCAAGGTGTGGGCATGAGCGCGCTTGGCCGGTGCGCAAAGTGTGGTTCGAATGCGCTCGCTGCGGGCGGCAAACCTCCGTCACCGCCGGCACGATCTTTCAAGACACACGCAAGCCGCTGCGGCTGTGGTTCCGGGCGATGTGGACCATCACCACGCAGAAGAATGGGGCCAGCGCCCTGGGTCTACAGCGCGTTCTGGGACTGGGCAGTTACCAAACCGCCTGGCCTTGGATGCACAAGCTGAGGCGAGCGATGGTGCGCCCGGGGCGGGAGCGATTGACGGGCCTCGTCGAGGTCGATGAGACCTACTGGGGCGCTGAAGAAGAAGGGGTAATCGGCCGGCAGACCGAGCGTAAAGCGTTGATTGCAGTCGCCGCGGAAGAGAGAGGCACCGGGCTGGGGCGCATCCGCATGCAGCGCGTTCAGAACGCCTCGGCGGCCAGTTTGATGCCCTTCGTCGAGGAGTCGGTCGAGCCGGGCAGCGTGGTTGTTACCGACAACTGGTCGGGCTACGATCCGCTCAAGAAGAAGGACTACCAGCGTCGTATCATCTCGATTAACAACCGCCGCGAGCAGGCCTCGCAGCTACTGCCGAGGGTGCACTTGGCGATCTCGCTACTCAAGCGCTGGATGCTGGGCACGCATCAGGGGGCGGTCAGCCACGAGCATCTGGACTACTATCTCGACGAGTTCGTGTTCCGCTTCAATCGGCGCAGATCACGCAGTCGGGGCAAGCTCTTCTACCGCCTTGTGCAGCAGGCCATGGCGGTGGAGCCGACGCCGTACCGCTCGATCGTCGCCGATTGGGACGCTAAGACGCTGTGAGCCCAACTACAAGATGTTGGGGTCACCTGAGTCAAGTGGATACCCGGCTTCTGAAGTTCCGTGACTGGGTTGCTCACCCCGCGAGCGAATCGAGGCGGAAGGTGCGTTACCGATGCAGCGCGGGCCCAACGGCATCCGGAAATATGGCTATCCAAATGATTGATGCAGTCGATAGGAATTATCTCTTGCCCTTGTCGGGAGGTGTCAGGTTATACTTCGTCTAAGGTCAATGGTGATCTCAGTAGTGTCGGAGAGTCCGGTAAGTGTCCGATGTCGATAGTCGTGGGGGAGAAATGTATTTCACGGGCCAAGGATGATCAGCAGAAAACTCGACAAAAGAAATTAAGTATCCTTACCCGCCTTTCTCAACGCTTCGCCAAACAATCCTATAGAGCGTGATCAGGAATCGGTCGGCGCGCGTGTAACCGGGGTCGGCTACATCTGACCCACTGTTGGCACCTAGTCTGCCGAAACAACGCCAGGCTACGAGGGCGTTGAATGCCAGCATGGCCGTCCAAAGAAATGAGTCTCGGTGAGCAATATGCAAGTACGCGTCTTGTCTTTCTTGTTTGTTGGATTACTAACCCGCCTTCCTGCCCTGGCGCAAGATCGATCATCTCAAGTCAATTCGGGTGACAACGCCTGGGTCTTGGTCTGTTCGGCGTTGGTCCTGATGATGACCGGACCCGGGCTGGCGCTGTTCTACGGTGGCTTGGTCCGTAAGAAGAATCTGTTGGCCACGATGATGCAGTCGTTCATCATGATGGGCCTGATGACCGTCCTGTGGGGCATTGTCGGCTACAGCTTGGCCTTCGCTCCCGGCAACGCGCTGATCGGTGGGTTCGAGTACTTGTTCTTATCGGGAGTGGGCCCGGAAGCCGCGCCCGGGCTGACGATTTCTCACCTCACGTTCATGGTCTTTCAGTTGATGTTCGCGATCATCACGCCCGCACTGATCACCGGAGCCTTCGCGGAACGCATGAAGTTCACGGGGATGCTCTTGTTCATGGTTCTGTGGGCATTCGTCGTTTACTTTCCGATGGCGCACATGGTGTGGGGACCGGGCGGCCTGCTCAACGTGTTTGACGACGGAGCGATCGGTTGCCTCGATTTCGCGGGAGGGACGGTCGTTCACATCTCGTCCGGCGTCTCGGCTCTGGTCTGCGCCCTCTACCTCGGAAAGCGAAAAGGATATCCTACAGACAGCATGCGCCCCCATAACCTACCCCTCAGCTTCATCGGCGCCTGCCTGCTTTGGGTGGGTTGGTTCGGGTTTAACGCCGGCAGCGCTCTCGAAGCGTCGGGCCTCGCGGCCTCGGCGTTTGTGGCAACTCATTTCGGCGCAGCGGCCGGGATGCTGGGTTGGCTCCTCGCCGAATGGATCCGCGACGGCAGGCCGAGCATCCTGGGCGCGATCACCGGTGCGGTAGCCGGTCTGGTGGGCATCACGCCCGGGGCCGGATTCGTGTCGCCCATGGCTGCTCTCCTCATCGGTTTCCTGGCCGGCTTGATTTGCTACTGGGCCGTTGCCATTCTGAAGGCCAAGATGGGCTACGATGATTCGCTCGACGCCTTCGGCGTTCACGGAGTCGGCGGGACCGTAGGCGCTGTGCTCACCGGCGTGTTCGCCACCGTTGCCGTCAACGACGGCTTTGACGGCGCTCCGATGGGCCTGCTCGACGGGAACGTCATGCAGTTCGTGAACAACATCCTAGGCGCGCTTCTTACTTGGGTGCTCGCTGCGATCGCAACGTTCGTCATCCTCAAGGTCGTCGACGCGACCGTCGGCCTGCGGGTCGACGAAGCCGATGAAGTCAAGGGGCTCGACCTGACGCAGCATGGAGAAGAGGCGTACAGTCTCGAACATTAATACCCCGAACATTGATACAAGGAGAAGACATGAAGAGGATTGAGGCTATCATCCAACCGCACAAGCTAGACGATGTTCGGGAAGCCCTGAAGGCGATCGGTGTTGACGGCATGACGATCTACGACGTTAGAGGCCACGGCCGGCAGAAGGGACACAAAGAGGTCTATCGCGGCCAGGAGTACGAGGTGGACCTGCTGCCCAAGGTCAAGATAGAGATCGTGATCGCCGAGGAGCGGGTCGAAGAAACGGTCAGCGCGTTGGTGGAATCCGCGAGGACCGGCAAGATCGGAGATGGCAAGGTCTTTATCTACGCCGTGGAAGAAGCGGTTCGCATCCGCAGCAACGATCGCGGCGAAGCGGCATTATGAAGCGGCATTCTGAAACAGTAATGTGAATTGACTTTTCGATTGGCGTATCACGCGAGGGCCGCTCATCATTTCAAGCCGAGCTTCTTGCCGGCCGCCAGCAGGTTGAGTGCTTCGCGAAGACGTCTATCCTTTGTTTCGTCCCGTTTGGCTGAGTCGATCCAGCCGATGTACGCCCGCCGGTATGCCGGAGCCAACTGTTCGAAGTACTGCCAAGCACGCGCATCGGTCTTCAACGTCTCCTCAATGTAGGACGGAAGCGCTGCCACGCGAGTCCGTGGCGCGTCGCCGCTCCGACTGGTAGGAGCACGTTCCAATCCTGGCGCTGCCAGCAACCCCCGAGATTCAAGATCCGCATAGCGCCGACGATTGATGGTGGACCACTTGCTCCCTGCCTTTCGCGGGGTGAGCTTCCGAGCGTAGCGGGCCTCATCCAGGCGCCGGACCAAGCTGTCGATCCATCCAAAGCACAGCGCCTCTTCGACGGCATCGTTGTAGCTGAGGGACGTAACACCTTGATTGCGCTTGTGGAATATGAGCCAGATCTCGGATCTTGAGGCGTGGTTCACTTCCAGCCACTTCCTCCACTCCTTGCGGCTCCGTACGTCAAGCGTCTCAACCAGGATTTCCATTTTGGCCCTGGCACGGTCACAGGATACACCCCCGCTGCGCCGAATACCACGTCTTTTCGCGCTGAACCCTGCACATCACCTCCGCCGGTAGGCGCCAGGGCTCGTCCGTCCGCTCACAGACGTTGATTGAGCGGACTGAACGGCGCTCCGGCCGACACTGCTCCCTGCGAAACCTTTTTGGAGCCAAAAACTGTTGATCCTCGCCCGGGCAACGCTACCCACCCGGCACAGGCAGCGCCCAGATCCTATGCAGCATGTCACCGAACAGCCGCCGGTTCAGATGCCCCTCCGCCAGCAGCAACCAGTAGTAGCGAGCATGCTTGACCAGCCGACCGCCGGTCTTCATCAACCTGTGTTGCAAACTCGTTAGCGACCAGCTTTTGATTCGCTGCGGCAGCCCTAGCCGCCGCCACAGGTTGCCCAGGTTGTAGGCCAGCACGCTGAGTTGCAGCCGTACCTCGTTGGCTCGGAAGCGGTGACACGACAAGCGGGTCCAGTGCGTGGCCTGTTTGCCTTCTTTGATCCACTGCTCCGCCGTGCCGCGCTTGTTGTAGAACCGCACGACCGAGCGGCTCGGCAAGCTCATGCTCGTCACGACAAATCCGACGCGCGGGAATAGTTCGCCCTGGTGATGCTCGACCTTGGCGACAACTCGCCTTGCCTTCGACCAGCTCTCGGCCTGATAGCGAAAACTCTTGTAGCGCACTAGGGGCTTGGCGTTCGGCCTGCCCGGTGGCCGAAACAGGATGTCCTCGATCTCCAGCTCCAGGCTCTTGTTCGCCGGGATGCGAATCACGTAGTCCACGCCGCGCTCCTCCATCGCCTCGTAGATCTCGGGCTTGGCGAAGGCGGCGTCGGTGCGGAACGTCACCTGTTTGCCCTCCGCCTGTTGTCGTTCGATCTCCGGCAGTAGCAGCTCGTCCCAGTCCTCGGCGCTGTGCACGTTGCCGGGACGCAGCTTCGCGCCTAGGCAGTCGCCGTGCTGGTTGAACAGCAACAGCGGGTGATAGCAGAGGGACTCAAAATGGCCGTTGTAGGCACTGCCTTCCTGTTGGCCGTGGACGGGGCTCTCCGTGGAGTCCATGTCGAGCACCACGCGGTCTGAACCGTCGGGAGCTTCGGCTTGCGCGACCAGCTCCCGGTTCACTGCCATCAGCCCCAGCAAGTTCTCTTCGCTCGCCAGCATCTCCGTCTCGAAGCCATGCAGCGTCGAGGTCAAGGCGGCTCCGCGATCCCAGTTCCTCTTCGAGCCGATCAAGCGAAAGGTCGGATCGGCGGATACTCGAACGGCGTCATTGAGGTCCTCGTAGCCAGCGAGTCGGCTGTAGACCGACTGCCGCAGCAGATCGGCCAGCGCGAACTTCTTGTTCAAGCCTTGTCGCGAGTCGCTGAGATGCTCGTCGATCAGCTTCCCGAGTCCGAGTCGTTCATCCAGTTCGCGAACGAGAATCAGACCGCCATCCGAGGTGACTCGCGATCCTTGGAAATCGACTTTGAGAAATCCATTGAACGTGAGCTGAAACGGCTTGTTTTCTTTTTCACCCATCGGGTGTTGACCTCCATGGCGTCCTTATCGGGCTCTAGCCCCTATCAATAAAGACGCTGAAGGTCGCTGGATGGTCTGAAGCTCATACATCAAATTGAAAATGCGGGCTCAATGGGCTTCGCTGACATCGTTCCCTAACAGCCGGACAAGCTGGAAACAAAAGGGTCGCCATGGCGGGCCGGACAGAGGTGGGGCATCGAGGGAGCGCGCGGGTTTACACCCGCGCCTCTGTCCCAACCTCTGAAGTTTTCTGCGTCGCTTGGCAAGACTTCCACACTCCAGGTACTCACGGCCTCGGGCAGCCTCTACGCCAGCGCTTCGATCAGCCGATCAACATCAGCCAAGTTGTTAAACACCGACGGCGATACCCTCATCCGGGCGTCCTTCCCCCCACCCGCCGAAACTATCACACCAGCCTTTCGCAGCCGATCGCGCGCCGCCTCGGGATCCTTGAGGCGGAACGTTACAATCGGGCTCTCGTTGCCCTTAGGCGTGCTCGACGGGTATCCCACCGCCGGCAACCCTTCCTGCAGCCGCTCGGTCAGGGGCCGCACATGGGAACGAATATTCTCGACACCCAGCCGGTGGATGTACTGCAACGCTTCGTGCTGGCAAACAAAGCCCACGTGGTTCGGCGTGCTGACTTGGTACTGCCGTGCGTCCGTTTGGCCGGCGCCCTTGCTGCCGAATTGAGTCGGCTTTAGCACGCCATCTCCTGACTTGCCGCCGTGCAGTTCCTCGCGCACGTAGAGATAGCCGAAGCGCCCGCCCATCAGCCACTTGTAGGCCGAGCACGCCAGGAAGTCGACCCCCATGGCCCGCACGTCGATCGGGACAGCCCCGGCAGCCTGAATCACGTCGATGTACACGTACGCCCCGTGGGCCCGCGCGAGACGGCTGATCGCCTTGATGTCGTGCAGGTAGCCGTTGATGTTCGAGACCAGCGCGAGGGAGATGAGCTTCGTCTTGCTGTCAACGGCGCGCTCCATGTCGCGCATGTCGATTTGGAAATCACGATGCTTTACCACGCGAACATCGAGCCCGCGTTCCTTGCGCATGCGGTAGTTCGCGAGAGCACCGCCGTAGTGCAAGTCGTTGGTGACCACGTTGCCCCCGGCAGCGCGGATGCCGAGGCCGTCGATCACCAGGTTCTCGGCAATCTGGGTGGCAGGGACGAAAGCGACCTCGGAGGGCTTGGCGTGAATTAGCTCGGCGAAGAGACGTCGCACGTTTTCCTGCAACTCGGTGTTTTCATAGCGAGCCCGGCCCGAATCGGGCCCATGCGTGAGGTAGCCGAGGTACTCCTGCATCGCTTTCGACGACGGGAGGCTGAGCGGGTGCTCGAGCGCGCAGTTGAGGTAGGTCTCGCGTTCCGCCCAGGGGAAGTCCTTGCGGGCGAACGACAGGTCCCTGGTGTTGGCCGCACCAGTGGCGGGCAACGCGACCGCGGCAGGCAACGCGAGCAAGCTGGATGGGGCCGCGGCGAGGAAGCGGCGGCGATTGAACTTCATGGGGAATCCTCCGCTGACAGTGTACAGGGAGGCGGAGGTCGTGATCCTGCTGTCAGTCGTTAGCGGCTTTGTAGGTTCCCTAACTCTCAATCGTCATGGCCGCGGATCTCCGGAACCGAGATCCGCGCTACGCGCTTGAATCGAGCGTGATGTCTCACTCTTAGAGCCTTTCAATAAGGCACGAGGGTTCGTGCCGGACCGCTCCCTAACCCGGACGAGCCGGAACCAAAAGGGTCTCCGTGTCGGACCCGAACAGAGGTGGGTCCTCGAAGGAGCGCGCGGATTTACATCCGCGCCTCTGTCCCGGCCGCTGAGATTTTCTGCCGTGCTTGGCAAGGATTTCACTCGGGAGGTACTGACGGTCACGGCTCGGTTCCGCGGTTTCTGAAGGTCGTCGCGCCGGAGGGTTGCTAGACGCCTGAGGACAGCGGAGTCGAGACGTCCAGGCCGCCGCGCAGCAGGTCCCCACTCAGGATCGACGGGCACCAAAACTGCTCGACATGTTCGATGACCATGTCGGTCCCACGTTGGTGGCTGACATAGGGTTCGTCGCGCGGGTCATACATGGCGTCGGTGAGGTCGCGCACGAGAACGACGTTCCGACCCAGCAGTTTCATCTGACGGATGCCGAACGGACGGCCGAGCACGCACATGTTCGTGTGGACGCCCGTCATCACGACGTTGCGGATGCCGAGCAGCTCGCAGTAGTTGTAGATCTCTTGCCCGCAGTCGCTGATGCCGTCGTAGGGCCCGATGACGATGTCGGGGTGCTGGCGCTTGTACATGCGAACCCGCGGACGGCCGACCTCGTCGTCGCAGGGTTCCTTGGTGTCGTCGATCGGCAGCGGCGCCTCCGCGTGCTTGTCGAGATAGCACCAGCGGGAAATCGGCACCGGCGGCATCACGTGCGGCGCCTCGATCATGCGGCGTCTCTGCGGTGCATCTTCGTAGAAGTCCATCGTGCTGCTGGGTGAGTGAATCACCGCAACACCGGCTTTGCGGGCCGCCGCGAGCACTTGGTTGAGTCGGGGCACCATGGCGGTAACGCGGCGTGCGGCCGAGACGCAGTAATGGTCATCCCACATGTCGCAGATCAGGATGGCCGTCTCTTCGGTCTTCCAGGCGAGCGCCCGCTCGTGAACTTCGACCTCGCCGCCCGCGCCGGCTTTTGCCGCCCGCGTGCGGGCGCTAAGCTGCAGCCGGCCGGGCGCCGTGGGACGCTTTGGCAGTGGTGAGCCCAAGTCCTGGGCAAGAATCGGTGCTCCGATCACCGTCCCGGACAGAACGGCAAGTAGGTCGCGTCGGCTCAGCATGGCTTGGTCCCTACTTCGGCTACCGTATTGTATCGGCCAGGGGCGGGCGAAACAAGCCGCGGGTAGTGGCTCAGTTTCAGCCATGACGGTCTCACGGATACCGGATCAGCCATCCACGGTGACTCAAGCCGGTGTGTCGTAAGGACGCTGAAGCGCCCTGGGCAGGAACGAAGGGCCACGCTGAACCGGCCGTAAACGACCGGCCTACAACGCGCTTCGCGCGGAAGCCGCCTGAAGGCGACTTGAGAAACGATGTCCTTCCGGCACAGTGTGCAGCGCACGCTCATCACCCAGCGTGGCGCAGCCAAATTGAGCCACTACCAAGCCGCGCAACGGCCCGAGGCCAGAGTTCGGGCTACGGACGGGTTCCGGCGGGCGGCTCCTCGGCGTCATCGTGAAGCACGACGCTTTGGACGTCGATAACCTCGTCCGACTCGCTCCTCCTGATTGTCGTCGGGCTTACTGTCGTCGGGAGCCACCACCATCGAATCGCCATCACCCCCAACGCCACCGCGGCCACGATCAGCAAGATGGTGAAGAAGAGGAACCCCGCCACGAGCAATCCGGCCGCGACGATCGCCGTCAGGACCCTGCCAAGCCATCTCGAGGGCCCCCAAGCAACCCGCTGCTCCCGTGTCCCAATCTGATAGTGAAAGCGCATGGCGTCGGTGTTTCGTACTCCCGTTCGCATCATAGCGACCGGAGCGCCCTTGTTCAAATACCGGCGAGTCTCTACCTCAATCCTGCTATCAATTTCTGGAGTTTGGCGCGCCAGTTGGTGATGACAGTAAGGGACTTCCATGATAGGTATCTGTCAAGGATGGACGCAGTCATCCGAATCCTCCCGTCAGCGGGGGCGTTGTCTTCAGCAGTGACGCTTCGCAGCCCGAGCGTTTTTGCGAATCAAGTCGCAAGGTCAACGAGTCACGTGACCAGACATCCATGTGCGCGCATCGGGTCGCCCCACCGTACCGGCCGGGGGACCGTCGTGGAAGATTCAGTTTGGGTTTTCAGGCCCGCCGGCCTCGAAACAGAGATACGGACGCATCAGAAATTTCCCAGGAAACTCCCAGCAAACTCCTTCGCGTAGTCCCCAACAGGCGAGGACCGGCGGGCCGCTCGTGACACCGCACAGCGTCGATGAAACTCTTCGTTTCTCCTTTTAACAGAAAAAAAAGCAAAGCCGGGTATCCACTTGACTCAGGTGACCCCAACATCTTGTAGTTGGGCTCACAGCGTCTTAGCGTCCCAATCGGCGACGATCGAGCGGTACGGCGTCGGCTCCACCGCCATGGCCTGCTGCACAAGGCGGTAGAAGAGCTTGCCCCGACTGCGTGATCTGCGCCGATTGAAGCGGAACACGAACTCGTCGAGATAGTAGTCCAGATGCTCGTGGCTGACCGCCCCCTGATGCGTGCCCAGCATCCAGCGCTTGAGTAGCGAGATCGCCAAGTGCACCCTCGGCAGTAGCTGCGAGGCCTGCTCGCGGCGGTTGTTAATCGAGATGATACGACGCTGGTAGTCCTTCTTCTTGAGCGGATCGTAGCCCGACCAGTTGTCGGTAACAACCACGCTGCCCGGCTCGACCGACTCCTCGACGAAGGGCATCAAACTGGCCGCCGAGGCGTTCTGAACGCGCTGCATGCGGATGCGCCCCAGCCCGGTGCCTCTCTCTTCCGCGGCGACTGCAATCAACGCTTTACGCTCGGTCTGCCGGCCGATTACCCCTTCTTCTTCAGCGCCCCAGTAGGTCTCATCGACCTCGACGAGGCCCGTCAATCGCTCCCGCCCCGGGCGCACCATCGCTCGCCTCAGCTTGTGCATCCAAGGCCAGGCGGTTTGGTAACTGCCCAGTCCCAGAACGCGCTGTAGACCCAGGGCGCTGGCCCCATTCTTCTGCGTGGTGATGGTCCACATCGCCCGGAACCACAGCCGCAGCGGCTTGCGTGTGTCTTGAAAGATCGTGCCGGCGGTGACGGAGGTTTGCCGCCCGCAGCGAGCGCATTCGAACCACACTTTGCGCACCGGCCAAGCGCGCTCATGCCCACACCTTGGACAGCGGAAACCATCTGGCCAGCGCAAGGCGAACAGATAGTCGCGGCAAGCCTCCTCGCTCGCAAAGTGAGACTCGAATTCGAGTTGGTCGCGCGGGTAATCCTCCACCAGGCCCTACACTACATCTTGGGGTCACCTGAGTCAAGTGGATACCCAGCAAAGCAAATTCTCCTCGTTACGCCTCGGCCGCAACCCGCGGCACGAACGCGCGGCCACTGGTGTCCACGGCCCGCAGATACGCCACCAACTTGCGCGCCACGGCCAACGTCGCGCGATTGCGAGACCCGCGCGTCAACTCCCGCTCATGGACGTCGTGCAGTTGCGTGTTCCAGCGCGGCGCGAGTTTCGCCGCCTCGATCAGCACCCGCTGCAAATGCTTGTTGCGCTGCTTCGACAGCGGTCCCCGCTGCGTCTTGCCGGCCGACTCGCGCTGTGCCGAACACAACCCACAGTAACTCACCGCCTGGCCCAGCGAACCGAAGCGCTCGGGCTCGACGGTCTCCAGCGCCCAGGTCAACGCCGTCACCTCCCCCACGCCGCGAATCGACTGCAGCAACTCGACGCGTTCCCGCAACAGCGGATGGCGCCGCAATCCGCGCAGTAACTCCTGCTGCAAACGATCGAACATTTCCAGGCTGCCGCAGGTGATGGCGAGCAGCTCGATCACCGACTCGGGCGTGTCGCGCAGGCTGTCGAGATAGGAGTAGAAATAGTTGCGCCCGTGCAGCCGCCGGGCATCGTAGGGTTCGCCCACTTCCATCAGTAGCCCGCTGATTTTGTTCTTCATGCGGACGGCTTCGCCCACCAGCAGATTGCGATAGCGCAGCACGCGCCGCAACTCGCGCAGGGCAGGCGGCGCCACGTAGCAGCGCGGCAGCAGGTTGCAGCGCAGCAGGTCACTGATCTTGGTGGCGTCGAGACGGTCGTTCTTCTTCTTGGCGCAGGCGATGGCCTTGAGCATGGCCGGGTGTGCGACTTGCAGTTCCTGGGCGAAGGGCTGGAGGTGATCGTAAATCCAGCCGGTAAACAGGGTGGCTTCGAGCGCGCCCACCCAAGGGCGCTCGAGGGCTGACGCCCAAGCGGTCAGGGCGGCGCGAGTGGCCGCGACCTGACCGCGCTGGACGATCGTTCCGTCCCCGGTTTTGATGCAGAAGCTGATGCTTTTCTTATGGACATCGAGTCCGATGTAGTAGAGTTCTGGCATGGAATCCTCCTGGGATTGGCTCTGAGCCGACCGCGTGGCCGCTCTCAGCATTTTGCCCCCGGGAGGATTCCTCTTTGCCACTACCTATGCATTGAAACAGGGGTTGGTGGCGAGTGGGTTGTGGGCCGGGGAGGTCGGCGGGGACGCCGACCCTGCCCGCCAGGAGGCGCGCGCCACGCCCGTGCTCGGTTGCGCACTGGACGTAGCCTGGGCACTGGCGCTGAGCGGGGCGGCGGCTGACGGCGGGGGGCGGAAACCGATCGGGCCGCGGGTAGTTTCCGCTGCGGCCGCCGGTGGTTCGTAGCGCTGCAAGGGCGGTTGTGGATCGTCGGCGTAGTAGTCGAAGCCGGTCACCGTCGCGCGGTGGATCGCGCCGCTCTTGGGCTCGACGTTGCCGCCGAATTTGGCCTCGTCCAACCGCAGTTGCCGCAGCATGCTGACCGCGCGCTTCATGGTGCGGTGAATCATCGTCTCGCAGCGGCCCAGATTGGTGAGTTGCGGCGTGCGTTCGTCCATGCTCTTGCCCAGCATTTGGTTCTCGCCGTCGCGGCCGGGGAGGATGGTGTCGGGATCCCATTTCTTGGTGCGCCGGGTGACGCCGACGTAGGCGTGGGTGGAGAAGCCGGCCTGGAGGCGGTCGAGGCGGCGGAGGCGCCATTCGGCGTCGGCGATCTGGCGGACGAGGACGAATTCGAGGACGTTTTTGGGGAAGAGGTAGTGTTCGAACTCTTGGAAGAGGCGGTCGTAGTCGGCGGGGTCTTCGTCGGCCATAACGGCGTCGCGGGCGAGGAGGCCGTGTTTGAGACCGTTTTGGGAGGAGCGGGCCTTGCCCTCGGCGGTGCGAGGGCCGGTGGATTTCTTCGCGTTTTCGCGATTCGCCTTGCGTTGTTTGTCTGTGGTCATTGGTTCTCTCCCTGAAAGTGAAAAGCCGCCCGGTTTGGTCCGCGCGGCCTGTAGCGCCGGCCATTGGCCCGGCGTTCTTCGCTTTCAGGATACGGTGGGGTGATGGGGCTGGAAGGGCGGCGGCGGATAAGGCTCTTGGAATCAGCGGGATGAAGATTTGAAAGTTGTGTGACTGATCAGGGCGAGGCGGAGGAAAGCGCGAGAGGTAGCCTGCCTCACCGGAGAAGAACTAGGAGTCAGCGGTTGAGGGTTAGGGTGACTGTCCCCTTCGGGCCGCGGTTGAGGGTTAGGGTGACTGTTTCAATGCATAGGTAGTGGCAAAGAGGAATCCTCCCGGGGGCAAAATGCTGAGAGCGGCCACGCGGTCGGCTCAGAGCCAATCCCAGGAGGATTCCATGCCAGAACTCTACTACATCGGACTCGATGTCCATAAGAAAAGCATCAGCTTCTGCATCAAAACCGGGGACGGAACGATCGTCCAGCGCGGTCAGGTCGCGGCCACTCGCGCCGCCCTGACCGCTTGGGCGTCAGCCCTCGAGCGCCCTTGGGTGGGCGCGCTCGAAGCCACCCTGTTTACCGGCTGGATTTACGATCACCTCCAGCCCTTCGCCCAGGAACTGCAAGTCGCACACCCGGCCATGCTCAAGGCCATCGCCTGCGCCAAGAAGAAGAACGACCGTCTCGACGCCACCAAGATCAGTGACCTGCTGCGCTGCAACCTGCTGCCGCGCTGCTACGTGGCGCCGCCTGCCCTGCGCGAGTTGCGGCGCGTGCTGCGCTATCGCAATCTGCTGCTGGGCGAAGCCGTCCGCATGAAGAACAAAATCAGCGGGCTACTGATGGAAGTGGGCGAACCCTACGATGCCCGGCGGCTGCACGGGCGCAACTATTTCTACTCCTATCTCGACAGCCTGAGCGACACGCCCGAGTCGGTGATCGAGCTGCTCGCCATCACCCGCGGCAGCCTGGAAATGTTCGATCGTTTGCAGCAGGAGTTACTGCGCGGATTGCGGCGCCATCCGCTGTTGCGGGAACGCGTCGAGTTGCTGCAGTCGATTCGCGGCGTGGGGGAGGTGACGGCGTTGACCTGGGCGCTGGAGACCGTCGAGCCCGAGCGCTTCGGTTCGCTGGGCCAGGCGGTGAGTTACTGTGGGTTGTGTTCGGCACAGCGCGAGTCGGCCGGCAAGACGCAGCGGGGACCGCTGTCGAAGCAGCGCAACAAGCATTTGCAGCGGGTGCTGATCGAGGCGGCGAAACTCGCGCCGCGCTGGAACCCGCAACTGCACGACGTCCATGAGCGGGAGTTGACGCGCGGGTCTCGCAATCGCGCGACGTTGGCCGTGGCGCGCAAGTTGGTGGCGTATCTGCGGGCCGTGGACACCAGTGGCCGCGCGTTCGTGCCGCGGGTTGCGGCCGAGGCGTAACGAGGAGAATTTGCTTTTTTTCTGTTAAAAGGAGAAACGAAGAGTTTCATCGACGCTGTGCGGTGTCACGAGCGGCCCGCCGGTACTCGCCTGTTGGGGACTACGCGAAGGAGTTTGCTGGGAGTTTCCTGGGAAATTTCTGATGCGTCCGTATCTCTGTTTCGAGGCCGGCGGGCCTGAAAACCCAAACTGAATCTTCCGCGACGGTCCCCCGGCCGGTACGGTGGGGCGACCCGATGCGCGCACATGGATGTCTGGTCACGTGACTCGTTGACCTTGCGACTTGATTCGCAAAAACGCTCGGGCTGCGAAGCGTCACTGCTGAAGACAACGCCCCCGCTGACGGGAGGATTCGGATGACTGCGTCCATCCTTGACAGATACCTATCATGGATGT
This sequence comes from Bryobacterales bacterium, assembly GCA_965261065.1. GTDB lineage: Bacteria > Acidobacteriota > Terriglobia > Bryobacterales > UBA6623 > JAKZVK01. Next base: position 5,479,053 of record OZ253444.1, read on the forward strand.
CCCCTTCGGGCCCTTCGGGCCCGGGGGTGGTATGACACCTTGGTGTGAGCCTGCGATAATTACCACAGTGAATCTGAAGTTCAGCTGTGAACACGACCAACTTCTTGCGGCTGCAGAGAAGCACCTAGATATACACAACTTCGTCATTGAGTATCTGTTCGACGCCCGAGACGTCGTTAACCAGATCGTCGAGCCCTGCTTCAAGCGTCACGCCGTCGTCAATATGCTTAATGTCGAGGTTCACAGCGATCCCCTCGGGCGCTCCAGCTACACCATCAGCCTCTTCGACAACCACAGCTTCAGGGACAGCGAGAAGTTCCGTGAAGTTTTCAGGGAACTTCAAGGTCTCTTTGTGGTGGAGTCGCCGCATGACTGATAGCGCAAAGTGTCCAGAAGGTCGGTTCGATGGGAGGCGGTTGCTTGCGAGGGTCACCCACTTCGACCATCTTGCAGAAGTATTGGGCGGCAAATCCCATTTTGGGACTGCTTGGCATCGGACAAGCGGCTATTCAGGCGATCGCGCTGGCCATTCTCTTCCAGAAACCATCTTCTGACTGGTTCAGGGAGATGAGGGGCTCAGACAAGCTGTCTAACGGTCAAAAACTTGCGAACCTGTCATGAGCCACCAGCGCTGGCTTGGTGTCGCACTTTTTAGGCGAAAGACGACACCTTGGAGCGAGCCGCCGCCGGTGCCGGACGTCAAGAAAATTTTCTCCGAGGGGCTTTGCCCCTGGGTAAAGCCAAAAGCAAAAAGGGTCAAGGGAGAACTTCCCGGACACAACGGAAACCTATGCCGTTGTCCCTGCCGACAGGCTCGCTCCTGCTGCGATAAGAGCAGCGGAGGATCCTCGGAACGAAGTTGCCCCAAGAGCCGCCGCGCACGACTCGTCTGGCGCCTTCTGAGGGCCCTTGCGGGTCTTTGGCAGCCGAGGACGCGTAGTAGTCCTCTTGGTACCAATCGGAACACCACTCCCAGACGTTGCCCGCCATGTTGTAGAGTCCAAATCCGTTCGCCGCGTAGCTGCCCGCGGGCGCAGTTCCGTCTTTTGAGTTGTACTTCGCGTTCTGTGAGCTGACCTCGTTGCCCCAGGGGTATCTCAACCCCTCCTCGCCGCCCCGCGCGGCGTACTCCCACTCCGCCTCAGTCGGCAGCCGCCCACCAGCCCACTCGCAGTAGGCCTTGGCGTCGTGCCAGTTGACGTTGACGATCGGATGATCTTCCTTGTCCCAGTTGGGATTGAAGTCAGGAGCCTTAGGCATCGCGTGGCTCGTGGCCTCAACGAAGCGCTTGTAACCCGCATTTTCAATTTGATGTATGAGCTTCAGACCATCCAGCGACCTTCAGCGTCTTTATTGATAGGGGCTAGAGCCCGATAAGGACGCCATGGAGGTCAACACCCGATGGGTGAAAAAGAAAACAAGCCGTTTCAGCTCACGTTCAATGGATTTCTCAAAGTCGATTTCCAAGGATCGCGAGTCACCTCGGATGGCGGTCTGATTCTCGTTCGCGAACTGGATGAACGACTCGGACTCGGGAAGCTGATCGACGAGCATCTCAGCGACTCGCGACAAGGCTTGAACAAGAAGTTCGCGCTGGCCGATCTGCTGCGGCAGTCGGTCTACAGCCGACTCGCTGGCTACGAGGACCTCAATGACGCCGTTCGAGTATCCGCCGATCCGACCTTTCGCTTGATCGGCTCGAAGAGGAACTGGGATCGCGGAGCAGCCTTGACCTCGACGCTGCATGGCTTCGAGACGGAGATGCTGGCGAGCGAAGAGAACTTGCTGGGGCTGATGGCAGTGAACCGGGAGCTGGTCGCGCAAGCCGAAGCTCCCGACGGTTCAGACCGCGTGGTGCTCGACATGGACTCCACGGAGAGCCCCGTCCACGGCCAACAGGAAGGCAGTGCCTACAACGGCCATTTTGAGTCCCTCTGCTATCACCCGCTGTTGCTGTTCAACCAGCACGGCGACTGCCTAGGCGCGAAGCTGCGTCCCGGCAACGTGCACAGCGCCGAGGACTGGGACGAGCTGCTACTGCCGGAGATCGAACGACAACAGGCGGAGGACAAACAGGTGACGTTCCGCGCCGACGCCGCCTTCGCCAAGCCCGAGATCTACGAGGCGATGGAGGAGCGCGGCGTGGACTACGTGATTCGCATCCCGGCGAACAAGAGCCTGGAGCTGGAGATCGAGGACATCCTGTTTCGGCCACCGGGCAGGCCGAACGCCAAGCCCCTAGTGCGCTACAAGAGTTTTCGCTATCAGGCCGAGAGCTGGTCGAAGGCAAGGCGAGTTGTCGCCAAGGTCGAGCATCACCAGGGCGAACTATTCCCGCGCGTCGGATTTGTCGTGACGAGCATGAGCTTGCCGAGCCGCTCGGTCGTGCGGTTCTACAACAAGCGCGGCACGGCGGAGCAGTGGATCAAAGAAGGCAAACAGGCCACGCACTGGACCCGCTTGTCGTGTCACCGCTTCCGAGCCAACGAGGTACGGCTGCAACTCAGCGTGCTGGCCTACAACCTGGGCAACCTGTGGCGGCGGCTAGGGCTGCCGCAGCGAATCAAAAGCTGGTCGCTAACGAGTTTGCAACACAGGTTGATGAAGACCGGCGGTCGGCTGGTCAAGCATGCTCGCTACTACTGGTTGCTGCTGGCGGAGGGGCATCTGAACCGGCGGCTGTTCGGTGACATGCTGCATAGGATCTGGGCGCTGCCTGTGCCGGGTGGGTAGCGTTGCCCGGGCGAGGATCAACAGTTTTTGGCTCCAAAAAGGTTTCGCAGGGAGCAGTGTCGGCCGGAGCGCCGTTCAGTCCGCTCAATCAACGTCTGTGAGCGGACGGACGAGCCCTGGCGCCTACCGGCGGAGGTGATGTGCAGGGTTCAGCGCGAAAAGACGTGGTATTCGGCGCAGCGGGGGTGTATCCTGTGACCGTGCCAGGGCCAAAATGGAAATCCTGGTGTAAGCCGTGACCGTCACCGCTGTGCTACTCATCCAAAAACCCTTCGCTATCTCCACTCGATGGCGAGGCTTCTCGTCGTCGTAGGCGTCTGGGTCGCCCGGCGTGGCACCCATTTGGAATGTCCCCGCAGGGATCCAGACGTAGTCGAGCTGGTCTTGTGGTTTCTCTCTGAGGGCCCCGGCAGCTAATTCGAGGGGTTGTGTGAGGGCAGGTGTCGGGCGGACTGCTGCTTTCTTCGATCCCCGCGGGGTCGGAGGGCTCTCCTGCGGGCGTCGAGGAATCGAAACCTCGGGCAGCGGGAGTTGCACCCGCATTTTCAATTTGATGTATAAGCTTCAGACCATCCAGCGACTTTCAGCGTCTTTATTGGTAGGGGCTAGAGCCCGATAAGGACGCCATGGAGGTCAACACCCGATGGGTGAAAAAGAAAACAAGCCGTTTCAGCTCACGTTCAATGGATTTCTCAAAGTCGATTTCCAAGGATCGCGAGTCACCTCGGATGGCGGTCTGATTCTCGTTCGCGAACTGGATGAACGACTCGGACTCGGCCAGCTGATCGACGAGCATCTCAGCGACTCGCGACAAGGCTTGAACAAGAAGTTCGCGCTGGCCGATCTGCTGCGGCAGTCGGTCTACAGCCGACTCGCTGGCTACGAGGACCTCAATGACGCCGTTCGAGTATCCGCCGATCCGACCTTTCGCTTGATCGGCTCGAAGAGGAACTGGGATCGCGGAGCAGCCTTGACCTCGACGCTGCATGGCTTCGAGACGGAGATGCTGGCGAGCGAAGAGAACTTGCTGGGGCTGATGGCAGTGAACCGGGAGCTGGTCGCGCAAGCCGAAGCTCCCGACGGTTCAGACCGCGTGGTGCTCGACATGGACTCCACGGAGAGCCCCGTCCACGGCCAACAGGAAGGCAGTGCCTACAACGGCCATTTTGAGTCCCTCTGCTATCACCCGCTGTTGCTGTTCAACCAGCACGGCGACTGCCTAGGCGCGAAGCTGCGTCCCGGCAACGTGCACAGCGCCGAGGACTGGGACGAGCTGCTACTGCCGGAGATCGAACGACAACAGGCGGAGGGCAAACAGGTGACGTTCCGCGCCGACGCCGCCTTCGCCAAGCCCGAGATCTACGAGGCGATGGAGGAGCGCGGCGTGGACTACGTGATTCGCATCCCGGCGAACAAGAGCCTGGAGCTGGAGATCGAGGACATCCTGTTTCGGCCACCGGGCAGGCCGAACGCCAAGCCCCTAGTGCGCTACAAGAGTTTTCGCTATCAGGCCGAGAGCTGGTCGAAGGCAAGGCGAGTTGTCGCCAAGGTCGAGCATCACCAGGGCGAACTATTCCCGCGCGTCGGATTTGTCGTGACGAGCATGAGCTTGCCGAGCCGCTCGGTCGTGCGGTTCTACAACAAGCGCGGCACGGCGGAGCAGTGGATCAAAGAAGGCAAACAGGCCACGCACTGGACCCGCTTGTCGTGTCACCGCTTCCGAGCCAACGAGGTACGGCTGCAACTCAGCGTGCTGGCCTACAACCTGGGCAACCTGTGGCGGCGGCTAGGGCTGCCGCAGCGAATCAAAAGCTGGTCGCTAACGAGTTTGCAACACAGGTTGATGAAGACCGGCGGTCGGCTGGTCAAGCATGCTCGCTACTACTGGTTGCTGCTGGCGGAGGGGCATCTGAACCGGCGGCTGTTCGGTGACATGCTGCATAGGATCTGGGCGCTGCCTGTGCCGGGTGGGTAGCGTTGCCCGGGCGAGGATCAACAGTTTTTGGCTCCAAAAAGGTTTCGCAGGGAGCAGTGTCGGCCGGAGCGCCGTTCAGTCCGCTCAATCAACGTCTGTGAGCGGACGGACGAGCCCTGGCGCCTACCGGCGGAGGTGATGTGCAGGGTTCAGCGCGAAAAGACGTGGTATTCGGCGCAGCGGGGGTGTATCCTGTGACCGTGCCAGGGCCAAAATGGAAATCCTGGTTGCAATTGCTGGGCGCACGTCCGCAAAGCACCCTTCAACTTGTGGTAGCCACCTCGCTTGAACAAATCGGTCCAATGGACATCACCGAGCCGCTCGGGAACCTCACACTCCTCGCGCTTGACGGGGATCAGGAAGATCGTGCCTGGCGGTTTCTCGTCGGCGGCGTCGAGGGCGAACTTGATCTGTTTCTGGACGTAGCCTTCCTTGGTGATCGAGCTGCGGGAGAGGCAAACGAGAACCACGTCGCTCGAGCCCACTACCTTGGGAATCTCGTGCCGCCAGTTTTGCCCCGGCAGCAAGTCCTTCTCGTCGAGCCAGGGAGCCATGCCATCTTGGACGAGGCGCTGATGCAGCCTGCGGACTGCCTTCTTGTCGGCCGAGGCGTGACACAAAAACACCCGTAGCTTGCGGGTCGGGTCTTGGCTGGGTTCAGGCATCAAAAAAAAGGCCGAGAGAAGACGCTGGAGGCGTTCTCGGGGCTTGGGTGGACCTATGAATGATACCGCCCGGAGAGTTGAAGGTGAGCCGTAGTAGCGGCAGGGGTGGCAGAGGCGCTGCTCGCCGAGGCTTTCCATCGCCCTGTCAGGGCTCCCGACACAAGAAGTTCGATACCTGGGGTGCCGCTTGGCGGCATCACCCCAGGCTAACATCCGGTCGCCGCTTCGCGGCTAGCAGCCCGTGGTGCAAGTGAGGTTCTTCGCCGAGATCGTTCGTATACCCCTACATGTTGAGGCGGGCCGAGCCCGCGGGCACGGCATGCCGTGCCCCTACATTTCAACCAGCACGGCCGGCGGTTTCACCACGGGCTGCTAGGCGGGAGGTCGGATGGGGCGGTTCGGTTCCAGACCTGGGTGGGTGGCGGGGGCGGGACAAGAGCCGAGCGAGCCGACGGCGAGTTGCCGAAGTGGCGTCGAAAGCAACAGCGGCCCTCGTGCCAAGATCTGGTGAGGCTGCTGCGTCAACAAGCTCACGAACAGCCTCAGCGGCTGCTCCCGTTCGGCATCCATACCAGCTACCAACACTTGACTCATGCCGCCGCCGCTTGAGCAATGTCCAAACTCCAGGCACTGCGGACTTCCGTCCGCGGCTCTGAACGGCCGGCCGGGCGCCGACGCTACTCACGCAGCTCTTTTCGTGGCTAGCGGCTGCCGGCGGGCTTGGGGGGCTGGTTTTCGCTGAGGACTTCCGGCTGCCGCACCACCATGACGAGTAATTCCTTCACGGGGATGCGTCCGCCCAGGCGCCCGTCAACGACCGGCTGGGCGTAGATGGTCGCGGTGACCGGCATGCGTGTCACCGGCGTGTCGCGCTCGGACAGAAATACGAACGTCGCCTTCTGGCTCTTCGTCCGGAAGCGCTCTTTTTTGCCCTCGTTGAACGGCGGGGGACTGTCGGGCTCGACCTCGGTGGCCGGTACGGCGCGCACGCCCTGGGGCAGACCCTCGATCGACAACACGACGAATCCGTCGAAGCCCTCTTCCTGATCGGTGATGACGCTTAGCTTCGTCGCGCGGCCCGCGACGAGATTCAGCCGGTCCTGCGCGATATGAACCTCGCCCATGTGCGGCACTTGCGGCCGGACGAGCACTCGGTAGCGCATCTCGCGGTCGCCGTAGCTGGCCGTGATGTCGCGGATCTCGAGGGTGAACTCGCCGTCGCGGGCGAAGGCGAAGGCGGTCTTCGCCTGGTTCTGTTTGGAGATGTTGCCGTTGGCGTTGACGTTCGAGTAGACGTTGGTAAAGGCCTCGACGCTCGCAGCGTCCGTAACGCGTAGGTAGGGGTTCATCAGCGGCTTGGTCTTGGCGGGCAACTCGATTTCGAGGATCAGCTTGTCGCCCTCTTTCGCCGCAAAGCGCACGCGGTCGATGTCGCCCGGACGCTCGATCGTCCCCACCACGAGAGCCGGCAGCGGGATGAGAGGCGGCTCGATGGGGAGCTGGGTCGGCTCGGCATCGGCGTCAACGATCGGGACTGGCGGAATCGCGGCCGCGGCGTCGTTGCTTGCGGCGCCGTTCTGTTTGGTCTCGTCCTGGGTGTCCGTGGGCTGTTGCACCGAACGCGACCACAGTGCTTTCATGCGGTCGGTATCGAGCTTGCGGGTCCAGGTGCGTTCCAGCCACTCAGTAGAATCGGGCTCCTGCCGGCTCGCAGGTTGCTCGGCGTCCGCGGGCGCCGGCAGGACGCGAAGGACGTAGGAATGGTCCGCGCCGCCGTAGCCCCAGAAACCGCTGACGCGTACCAGGAAGTTGCCCGCCTTTTCGAAGCGGTAGTCGAGCGCCGCCTCGGTCGTGAGGCCGGGATATGACACGGGTTCGTCGTGAAACGCGAGGCGCGTCGCGCGATCGGGGCTGAACCAGCTGCCCGTTAATTCGTAAATGGCGATGGCGGGATCGAGCGGGCCGCTCGAGAAGGCCTCGAAGCGTAGCGCCTCGCCCTGCGGCACGTCGATGGAGTAATAGTCGACCTCGCCGACCTCGGCGATGCGTCCGTGCACGGCCAGCGGACGCGACGACAGCGCCTGCGGCTCGGTCGGCAGCTCGTGCGGCTCGTTCTGCTCGGTGACCGAAGGCTCCGCGTGCAGATGGAGTTGGAGAGCGTTCGACAGGCCGTGCGAGGTCACAACGCGGAAGCTGTGCTCGCCGGGCTTCGTTTGCTGGGCGGTTTGAAACCGGACGCGCAGGAGCTGGGTCGGCTTCTTTTTTTTCTTGGACTTTGCGGCGTCAGGTGGGAGCGGCTCGACGTCGAGCTGTTCGACGGTGGCCTCGATTCCGCCGCTCTCGAACCAGAGGGCATAGGCACCGTCCATCGACTGGCCGCGGATGGTGGATGTGAATGAAGTGCCGGTCTGGCCGCCTAGCGGGTAGACGGAGGTGAGCTGCGGCTCGGGCATGGGGTCGGCGGCGGATGTGGGCACCGCAAAGGACCAGATCACACCGGCCGCGCACACCCACCCAAGAACTCTGCTTCCGAGATGTGGCCGAAGAGACGGATTCATCCCCATTGCTGGCCCCTAGTTTACAACAGCGTTCCGAGGGCGGCAGCGTCCCGCCAGGAACGAACTCCGCCTCCTCTACTTGGTCCGCACCCAAATCGGCGATGACCAGGCCATCTCTAGGTTCTTCTGCTGGACTCGCACGTAGTAGTAGCTCTCGCCCGGCGTCACGTCGTTGTCGACGAACGTGAAAGCCACTTCCTGGCCGAGGTTCTGCCGGTTGTGAAGGAACGTCTGGTTCTTGATGATGTCGATCTGCTCGATGCGCGCGGTGCCGATCACCTTCACCGAGAGTTTGAACGGCCCGTCGACCTCGACGATGTCGCCCTGCAGATACTCGGTGCCGTTGGCCTCGAGGCGGTAGTCGAGGATGATGTTGTCGGTCGCGCCGTAGGAGTGACGCTTGCGCATCGCGTCGAGCAGGCCCTCGCGGGTGAAGTCCTCGGCGATGGTGCAGGCGTAGGAGATGTGCGTCGAGATGTGGTCGGAGCTGGCCTGCACGCCGAGCTTGTAGCCCTTGGCCCAGGCGTTCCAGACGTAGCCGGCGGGATACAGGCCCCCCTGTTGCATGAGGGGCTTCTCGCTCGTCGCCGCCCGGGGCGCGCCCTCGTACTCGGCCGAGACGCGGTCGCCTTGGTAGATCTCGACCAGGGGCTCGACGTCGGGGTCGTTGTCTCGCCAGTCGGTGCCCATGCCGGTGGCCGAGGTGTGCGCGATCGCAATGGCGTTGTAGCGCTTCAGGTATTCATAAAGCCTCGCGGCGCCTTCTTCGCCGCTGCGTTCGGCGTCGGAGATCACCAGCGTGGGGATGCCGCGCTTGGCCACCAGTACATTGCGGTGCCCGTTGGGGTACGACAAGCTTCGCTCATAGGTATAGACGGGCACAAAGCTGCCGGGCAGGTGAAACACGTCCGACGCCTGCGGGACCAGCCAGTTGATGAACTCGTTGTCCTGGCCGCTGCCGTAGTTGTGCTCGCTCACGCCCAAGAAGTCGAGGTCGGCGGCGTCGAGAGCGTAGCGGTAGGTTTCAAACAGCGAACCGTCGCTGTAGCCGTCGTCGGAGAACTCGGTATGGCGGTGCGTGTCGCCGCGATAGATGCGGTAGGTCTTGCCGCCTGAATTGATGGTGTAGCCGCGGATGCGTTCGAGGTCCTCGGCCTCGTTCGGGTGAACGGGGTAGGTCGTGAAGACCCGCTGCTCGGGCGCTTTGAGCTTCGGTGGTTTGGGCGCGCCGGCGAGGCCCGGCAACTTCGCGGCATAGACGTCGCTGTGCTGGAAGTAGTAGTCGTCGGAGTTGCGGTTGTCGGTCGACCAGGCGGCGAACAGGTTGCCGTCGCTGTCGGCGGCGAGTCCCCAACGCACGTCCTGGCGATTGCGGCTGAAGGGCAGATGGAGCGGCTCGCTCCAGCGGTCGCCCTCGTACGCCGTACCGTAGATCTGCCAGGAGGCGCGGTGGGCGGGCGTGAAGTCAGGCGTGTCGCGGGCGCGGATCTTGCGATGCCGGAAGAACAGCCACATGCGGCCCGCGCCGTCCGGTTGCAGCACGGGCAGGTCGTTGAACTCGGGAGTGTACTCGGGCAAATGTTTCGCCAGCGCGCGGTTGACGTCGCCCGCCGGAACCTGCCAGCGCCCGTTGCCCCAAACGGCCACGCCGAGAGAGCGCCACTGGTAGAGGCGCGTCGCTTCCTTGTAGATCATGAAGCCCGAGTCCTTGCCCCACTGGAAGCCGCTCTCGTTCCAGGCGGCCCACACGCGGCCGTCATTGTCGCAAGCGAGCGTGACGTGGGCCTCGAACTTGGGCGTGTCGGCCACGGGGATGATGTCGCTCCAGGCGCCGTCCTCCCAGCGCCGCATCAGGACGTCGTAGTTGCCCTTGTCGTAGGTGTCCCAGGCGACGTAGACCCGGCCGCTGCCGTCGGCGGCGATGGCGGGCTTCCAGTCGTTGGCGGGCGAGGTCGAAACCTTCTCCTCGGGAGACCAGGCCGAGCCGCCATCTGAGGCACCGTAGCGGCGCGCGAACACATCGGACTTGCCGTCCCGAAAGCCCTGCCAGGTGAGCCAGAGGTTGCCGTTCGAGTCGGTGGTCAAAGCGTGCTGGATGTCCGGTTCCGGAGCGCTGGTGAGGCGCTCAACCGCCGACCAGCGATCGCCGTCGCGGTAGCGCCCATAGAGGTCGAAGTTGCCGTCGACCTGCTCGGACCACACGACCCACGGTCGCCCTTGCTTGTCGCGGCCCATCTTGACGACGAAGATGTCGCCGGGCTTGCCGGTGACTTGGAGGGCTTCGTCCCACCCGGCGCCGTTGAAGCGGCGCGCGAAGATAACGTTGCCTTTGTCGCGGTAGCCGACCCAGGCGGCCCAGACGTCGCCGTTGCCACCCAAGGTTGTCGCAAAGTCGCTCTCATACTCCGGCGTCGACAACGGCTCGGCGGTCGGCACGCGGTCCACCACCACCTCCCCGTCGAGGAACGAAAGCGCCCCGCCGACTTGCAACTCCCTGGGCCAGACTTCGAACCCGCCCCGCGGCGTGGTGATGCGCAGGCGTGTGGCCCGCGTTGTCTTGACGTCGACGACGACGCCGAGGTGATAAACGAACTCGACGGTCCCGCGCGGATCCTCCCATTGGTAGACGCGGCGGGGGTAGTTGGCTCCCTTGCGTGTCGCCAGCACCCAGCCGGCCGTGCCGATGATCTGCTCGGAGGGGTGCGGATTCCAGTTCCGCAGGCGAAGGACCTCGCCGTTGGTGACGTCGAGCCGGCCGTCCCAGGATCGCGGTTCGGCATCGGTCATGCCGAATCGCACGCGGAAGGAGACGGTCGCGCCGTCGTCCGTCGGGGCTTGGGCCGTGAGCCAGGTGGGGCCGATGCTCAGACAAAGGGCCGCGGCCGCCGCCAACAAAAGGGAAGAAGAGGGTCGTCGCAACATGAATCGCCTCGTATGCCGGTCCGCCGATCGAGAGACGGACGATTGACGAGGAGATTGTAACAGCGGGCGGAGAGAACCGCAGGCCAGGGCCGTTACGACAGACCGGGGAGTCACCGGACGGACGAGGTTGGATCTCCGCAACAGAGCGGAGGAACAGCGCCATTCAGAATGTAGGGGCACGGCATGCCGTGCCCGCCGCGGGCTTAAGCCCGCGCGCCCGCGGATTTACATCCGCGGCTCTGTCGTGAATTGCGAGGAATCGCCGGGGTCTCAGCCCACTTCACAGACGCCGTCGTCGCACTTCTTGGTGAAGCGGTAACGGTTGCGGGCGATCCAGGCGTACGAGGCGCGGCAGATCGCCTTGAGGACGGGTACGCGATAGAGCCAAGCCAGGTACTTCCACCCACGCAGCCGCCGCGAGATTTCGTACACCGCGTCGGCGCCGACGCTGACCGAGCCGTCCTGTTGGACGAGCCGCATGCCGGAGTTGAAGTCGCCTTCGGTGAGCTGAGGGAAGCGTTGATCGAGGCCCTCCGTCTGGCGTGGCTGGTATTCGAAAGCCTCGCCGGGGTCGCGACGCTTCATGTTGTCGACCTGCTTGAGGCAAAAGGGGCACTCGCCGTCATAGACTACAACGGGACGGGTGAGGCCGGACGGTAGCGCGCTGCTAGAGGCCATCGGTTTCCTACGTCTATTCTATCGTCTCATCGCCGGACTGTGTCGCTGGAGGGGTGCAAAGCATGGCAAACACAGTGCAAGTCGAGGTCAACCAGGTTGGACGGGCAACGTCGGAAGGGGTGGTTCGCGGACACCGAGTCCTGATCGACCGACCGGAAGCGAAAGGCGGGGATGACCGCGGCGCGATGGGCGGAGAGCTGCTGCTGGTCTCGCTCGCCGGTTGTTTCATGAGCAACCTGCTGGCAGCCATCCGGGAGCGCGACGCGGATATCTCTAACGTCCGCACCCAAGTCACTGGCACGCTCGACGGCACGCCGACACGGTTTACGGCCGTCGAGATGCACGTATCAGCGGATGCCGCTGACCGAGAACTACTCGCCAAACTGGTCACCATCGCGGAGCGCGTGTGCATCACGGCGAACACTTTGCGATCGGCCCTGGACCTCTCGGTTCGGGTCGAGGCGTAGAACGAACTTCTGCAAGGTCGCCCTCTTCTCGCCGGCATTTTCTTGGCGCCGTTGCGCTTTTGTGTGTCGTAGCGTGGCCCCTTCGCGGGTGGGAAAATGCTTGTGCCTTGCCGGGGGGCGGGTGTAGACTGGTGCCGTCAGAGGGCCCATATCGGAAATCCTCGATGCAACTCTCTACCATGGTCTTCGGTGTTGTGGGGATTTTGGTGGTGTAAGGACCACTCAAAGGACGTCGAAACATGCCGAACTCAACTCGCAAGAAAACGACTTTTCCTCGGGCCAACTTCCGATTCGCCGCGGCGCTTTCGATGCTGGCGGCCGTGTCGTTCGCCGTGGTGGCCCAAGAGCATCGGGAGCCGGCGACCGCCACGGCTTTGGCGGCGCAAGGCCGCACAATCAGTTTCGAACAAAACCTCGGACAGGTCGAGCCGTCCGTCAAGTTCATGGCCCGGCTGCAGCGGGGCTCGGTTTCCCTGCTGCCTGACAGGCTTCTGCTGGGACTCAGCACCGCGGGACCGGAAGCCGCACCCCTCTTGCAGATGAGACTCGTGGGCGCTGATCCCGAGGCTCGAGCGGAAGGACTTGGCGAGCAGAGCCGACGCACTCACTACTACCTCGGGAACGATCCCGCCAACTGGCATCCCAACGTCCGTCATTACTCGAAGGTCCGATTCCATGACGTGTACCCGGGAATCGACTTGGTCTATTACGACGCGGAGGGGCTGCTCGAGTACGACTTCATCGTGTCGCCGGGCGCGGATCCTTCGTTGATCGAACTGGCGTTCGACGGTGTGGAGGGAGTCCGGGTGAATGAAGAAGGGCAGCTCGTCCTGAGCACGCAGCGGGGTGAGGTTAGCCAGCTCAGCCCCGTGGTCTACCAAGGGCCCGGTGAGGGGGAAACAAACGCCAGCCCAGTCGTGTACCAAGAGCCCCGCAGGGGGGAAACAAACACCAGCCCAGCCGCGTATCAAGAGCCCCGCAGGGGCGAAACAAATAACAGCCCAGGGCGGAACCCACATAAGCGCTAACTTAGCAGTGACTGTATCTGCGGGACCCGTTTGCGTGACGGCTCGCGCAGGTCGTGGGCGATTTGGTTCCAGTTGCCCATCACTCCCGCTAAGGACAAGCGGGGCTCGATCGCGTTGCAGATCTGATGAAACTCAAACTGGAACTCACGCCAGCGGCTGGCCGGTCTCTCGCTCCAACGGGTAGCCCCAGGGGGAAATGTCCTGCCCCTGGCGGCCTAGCTTTTGCCCCAACAGCGACAACAACAGCTTGCCGTAGAGCCACGCTCGTGAGCTGTCCGGATCACGCTTGGGCAAATGTCCCAACTCCGCCAGCGACTTCAGACGCTTGAAGGCTAACTCGATTTGCCAACGCTGACGATACAACGCCAACACCCTCGCGCTGTCGTACGCCTCCTCCAGACTCGTCCACACCAACACGTACGCGGCCAACTCCAGCGTTTCCTTCCGCACCTGCGCCTGACTGCGCTGGGCGCGTGGCAGGATTTTTTGACGTGCCTGTGCCGTTGCCTCCGCGCTCTTGCCGATCGCGCACAGCCGTCCCCCGAGCAAGCCGCTGGCCGTGCGCACCTGGACGCGCCAAGCGACGCTGTGTCCCGGACGCAGTTTGCGCAGCCTCGGCAACAGCGGCCAACGTCGTCCGCGGGCGTCAAACAAGGGCGTCGAGCCGCTGTTGTACCGCACCACCAAGCCGATCTTCTGCGCCGCGGCCCAACTCAACGCTTGCGGATGAATGTAGGCGCGATCGGCCAGCACGATCTCTCCGGGCGCGAGAGCAAAACGATCCAGACGCTCGCCGTTGCCCGCGCCCGCCGCCGGCGTCAACTCGAAGTAATCGCACTCGAGCGAGGGCAGCCGCAGGCTGTAATGTAGCCGCCACTGGCTGCCGGTTGGGCCGGGTTCGCAGATCAAGCTGCCGTCGACGAGGCGCACCGGCTCGGCCGCGGCCTCGCCGCCCTGTTCGCGCAGCAGAGCCACGCACAGGAGTCTCCACCACTCGCCGGCGGCGCGTAAGCGTTTGAGCAGGGCGACGTCGGAGATCTCGGCCCAGCCGGCGGCTTTGGCGCGCACGACCGTCTCGCGCAGCGAATGGCCCGGCCCGACGTGCAACAGCAGGGTGCGCAACAAGCCGCTGACCGAGTCGAAGCCGCGCAAACGCCGGACCGCGCCGCTGCTGCGCGCCAGCGCCTCCCAATCCGCGGGGAACAAGCGCAGCAAAACGTTCCAGTCTTCGTCGTGGGCCTGTGGCATGTCTCCAGGGTAGACGATGGGTGCATAGGTGTCTACTGGTAAGTTAGCGCTTAGGGGGTTGAAACCGCGGGCTATTATCCTTCGGCCCCTCCGGGGCGGGCGGAGGGCGCTGTGGACCGACACCCATGGATGAATCCAAGGGCTATGATTGTGACGCCCCTTCCGGGCTCGGGCCTGTGGTTGGACGTATCCGTTTGCGCCAAGAGGCAACCGCGGATCCCCATCCGCGGCTCGGTTGTGGTGCGGCGCACAGTTGCGGCGGCCCGGAGCTTCAAGCGATCGTTAAAATCCTTACGTACGGATTTGGGTCCTGTGCCGGTCGCCTTCTTGTATCATTGGGAGTTCATGAGAACGTTGCTTTGTCTACTCCTGCCGGGCCTGCTCTTGCCGGCCGCGCCCCTCGTGGCCCAGCACGGACAATACGAAAGCGAATCAAACCACCCCGCGATCGGCTACCCCCAAGCCATCGCCGCCGGCGAGAAACTCTATCTGCAATCCTGCGCCGGCTGCCACGGGCCCGACGGCAGCGGCGGACGCGGCCCCAACCTCGTCCAGCGCCCGAATTGGCACCCGCTCAGCGACGCGAGGATCTTCGACATCATCCGCGAGGGCCTGCCCGGCGCCGGGATGCCGCCGCTGAATCTCACCGACGACGAGACCTGGCAGCTCGTTGCCTTTATCCATGCGCTGACCGGCCCCGCGGCCGAGAACCCTGTGCCCGGCGACGCCTCGGCCGGCGAAAAGGTCTTCTGGAGCGAGAAGGCGGGCTGCTCGAACTGCCACGCCATTCGCGGCAAGGGCAGACTCATGGCGCCCGACCTCACCAACATCGGAGGCCTCCGTCCTCTCGCCGTCATCAAGCAGGCGGTACTCGAACCCTCCGAGGGCCTCTACATGCTCGGCAACGAGGGTGTCACCGTCACGCTCTCCGATGGCGAAACCATCCGCGGCGTCGCGCGCAACCGCAACAACTACTCGCTCCAGGTCATCGACCGGGCGGGCGACCTCCATCTCATCTCGATGCGGGACGTCGCCGAACTCGAAATCCGCGAAGACTCGCCCATGCCCGGCGACTACGGCAGCCGCTTGTCGGCCGACGAACTCGAAAACCTCTTCTCCTTCTTGGCTCGGCAGAGTGTCCGCGGGAGCCGAGAGGCGGACAAGTAGGCGCGCGCGAATGACAAGCAGCATACCAGTGAATCGAGGCGTAGGTGAATCGAGGCGCAAGTGAATAGAGGCGCAAGTGAATAGAGGAGTGCAACGGATGTGGCGGTTCGTGTTGGTTCCGGTTCTCTCGGCGATTCTCTTGGTGCTATGCGGCGTCGCGGCGGCGCAGGTGCGCTACGAGGACATCCTCGCAAGCCCCGGAAAGAACTGGATCACCTATGCCGGCAGCTACAACGGTTGGCGTCACAGCCCGCTCGACCAGATCACGCCTGAAAACGCCGGCTCGCTCGTCGCCAAGTGGGTCTACAAGGTACCGAACGCAAAGCTACTGCAAACCTCTCCCATCGTTCACGACGGCGTCATGTACGTTACGAACACGAACGCCATGTATGCGCTCGACGCCCGCACCGGACGCGTCATCTGGAACTACACCGACCCACGCGCCGAGCAGCAGGGCCCCAACCGCGGTGCCGCCATCCTCGGCGACCGCGTCTATTTCGTCACGACCGACAACTACCTGACCGCGCTCGACCGCCGCACCGGCGGCGTCCTTTTCAGTCGGCAATACGCCAGCGTCGACGACGGTGTCACCTCTACCTCCGCGCCGCTTGCCGTCAAGGACCGCATCATCGTCGGCAGCGCCGGCGGCGACAGCGGCGTGCGAGGCTTCATCGCCGCGCTCTCCGCCGAGACCGGCGACGAGATCTGGCGCCGCTACACCATCCCGGGCAAAGGCGAGCCCGGCTCGGAAACCTGGGGCAGTGACGAGATTCGCAAGTGGGGCGGCGGCGCCGCTTGGCTCTCCGGCACCTTCGATCCCGACCTCAACACGCTCTACTGGACGACCGGCAATCCTTGGCCCGACTTCAACGCCGCCGTCCGCCCCGGCGACAACCTCTACACCTCCTCACTGCTCGCGCTCGATCCCGAAACCGGCGCCATCAAGTGGTACTTCCAATTCACGCCGCACGATACGCACGACTGGGACGCGCAAAGCTGGCCCATGCTCGTCGATCTCGACTGGGAGGGCCGCCCCCGCAAGCTCGTCCTGCACGCCAACCGCAACGGCTTCTTCTACGTGCTCGACCGTGAGACCGGCGAATTCCTGCGCGCCACGCAGTTGACCGACAAAGTCGATTGGGCCAGCGGCATCGATAAGAACGGCCGTCCCATCCTGGTGTCCGGCAAGGACCCGACGCTCGAAGGCAACTGGGTCTGCCCCAGCGTCAAAGGCGCCACCAACTGGATGGGCCAGACCTTTCATCCCGGCACCGGACTCCTCTACGCGCTCACCCTTGAGCAGTGCGGCTGGTACAACCTATCCGAGCAGGAGCCGGTCCCGATGAAGAACTTCCCCGGCGGCGGCGCGACCGAGGAAGGCGGCCAAGTCATCCTACGCGCCATCGACCCCAAGACGGGCAAGCGCGCCTGGGAGTACCCGATGACCGGCTTCGGACGCATGTGGACCGGCACGGTCTCGACCGCCACCGGCGTCCTCTTCTCCGGCGACGACGCCGGGCAGTTGCTGGCGCTCGAAGCGAAAACCGGCCGCCATCTGTGGAACTTCAACATGGGCGAACGCCTCAATGCCTCGCCCGTCACCTACCTGGTCGATGGCAAGCAACACGTCGCCATCGCCTCGAGCACAGCCATCTTCGCCTTCGGCCTCTTCGAGCCGGCTGAGACGATCAAGCTCCCGAAGATCACGATCAAGAAGTGATTCGCGAGGCCGGTCCCGAGACGCCCGCTATTGATTTCGCCCGCTCAGCGGCCTGCGGTACCCCTGTAGGCCTGTCGCCCTGCATCTCCCTACTGGCCCTCGCGAATCATGCTGACAGAATCCGTGTTCGGGCACGGCATGCCGTGCCCGTCTGCCAAGTTCACTGTATTCTGCGAGTCTCAATAATGACCTTGAGACGGGTGGCGGTATACTAACCTCCACTTCACGGAGGAGGAGCCCATGCCGGATCGCAAGCCCCCGCAAGAAACACAACATCCTCGCCGCCCCGAGGTCAGCCGCCGCGCCCTGATGGCAGGCGCCGCCGGCATCAGCGGCCTCACGTGTCTTGACGACATGGCGCTGGCCTACAGCCAGGCCGCGCGGGGGACTAAGCGAAGCGGCACGCCGAAGGCCGACCGTCCCCGCAGCGCGATGAAGATCAGCTCGGTGAAGGTGACGCGGGTGGCGTCGCCCGACCAGCCGATCATGAACTCGACCACGTCGCACGCGACCCACTTCGTGCGCACGATCACCGAGATCGAAACGTCCGACGGCCACCGGGGAATCTCGGAGGTCGGCCGGCGGCACGCCGAGAACATCGAGGCCGCCCGCTCGGTCGTGGTGGAGCGCGACCCGTTCGAGCTGGAGTACTTCCGCCGCAACATCGAGGACTACGAAGCGTTCGCCGCCATCGAGATCGCCTGCCTCGATCTGATCGGTCGCGCTCTCAACCGGAGTGTCTGCGACTTGGTCGGCGGCCCGTACCGCGAGGCGGCGCCGTATTCGGCTTACGTCTTCTTCGTCCTGCCGGTCGGGGACGATCCGGGCGCGATCACCCCGGACGCCGCCGCGCAGCAGTTCGTCGACTTCCGCAAAAACGAGGGCTTCCGGTCGTGCAAGTTCAAGGGCGGCGTCCTCACGCCCGACGAGGAGATCGAAGCGCTGCGAATCATGCGCAAGCGCGTGCCGGACGCCAAGCTGCGCATCGACCCTAACGCGGCGTGGAGCGTCGAGACGTCGATTCGGGTGGCCAAGGCGGTCGAGCCGCTCGGCATGGAATACCTCGAGGACCCCACGCGCGGCCAAGACCGCATGGCCGAGGTCCGCAAGCACACGTCGATTCCCTTTGGGACGAACATGTGCGTGACGCGTCCCGAACACATCGGGCCGGCGTACCGCAAGGGCTCGATCGACATCGTGCTGCTCGACCTGCATCACATGGGCGGGTTCAACAACGTGCGCCACTGGGCGGCGACGTGCGAGGCGCTGGGGTGGGGTTGCTCGGGACACAGCAACAACCATCTGGGCATCTCGATGGCGGCGCTCACGCACATGAACTGCTCGATCTCGCACGTCACCTACGACGCCGACTCGCACTACCCGTGGACGGCCGATGACCAGGACATCATCCGCGGCGGCAAGCTGCCGTTCCAAGACGGCAAGATGGCGTTGCCCGCCGGGCCTGGACTGGGTGTCGAGATCGATCCCAACCAGATGGCTGTGCTGCAGGAGAACATGGCGCGTGTGCGCTCACGCGACGACCTGGTCGACAAGTGGAACCCCAACTACCGGCGCAAGCCCGGCCGGATGTTCCGCTTTTAGTCAAGCTGGGTATCCACTTGACTCAGGTGACCCCAAGATGTAGTGTAGGGCCTGGTGGAGGATTACCCGCGCGACCAACTCGAATTCGAGTCTCGCTTTGCGAGCGAGGAGGCTTGCCGCGACTATCTGTTCGCCTTGCGCTGGCCAGAGGGTTTCCGCTGTCCAAGGTGTGGGCATGAGCGCGCTTGGCCGGTGCGCAAAGTGTGGTTCGAATGCGCTCGCTGCGGGCGGCAAACCTCCGTCACCGCCGGCACGATCTTTCAAGACACACGCAAGCCGCTGCGGCTGTGGTTCCGGGCGATGTGGACCATCACCACGCAGAAGAATGGGGCCAGCGCCCTGGGTCTACAGCGCGTTCTGGGACTGGGCAGTTACCGAACCGCCTGGCCTTGGATGCACAAGCTGAGGCGAGCGATGGTGCGCCCGGGGCGGGAGCGATTGACGGGCCTCGTCGAGGTCGATGAGACCTACTGGGGCGCTGAAGAAGAAGGGGTAATCGGCCGGCAGACCGAGCGTAAAGCGTTGATTGCAGTCGCCGCGGAAGAGAGAGGCACCGGGCTGGGGCGCATCCGCATGCAGCGCGTTCAGAACGCCTCGGCGGCCAGTTTGATGCCCTTCGTCGAGGAGTCGGTCGAGCCGGGCAGCGTGGTTGTTACCGACAACTGGTCGGGCTACGATCCGCTCAAGAAGAAGGACTACCAGCGTCGTATCATCTCGATTAACAACCGCCGCGAGCAGGCCTCGCAGCTACTGCCGAGGGTGCACTTGGCGATCTCGCTACTCAAGCGCTGGATGCTGGGCACGCATCAGGGGGCGGTCAGCCACGAGCATCTGGACTACTATCTCGACGAGTTCGTGTTCCGCTTCAATCGGCGCAGATCACGCAGTCGGGGCAAGCTCTTCTACCGCCTTGTGCAGCAGGCCATGGCGGTGGAGCCGACGCCGTACCGCTCGATCGTCGCCGATTGGGACGCTAAGACGCTGTGAGCCCAACTACAAGATGTTGGGGTCACCTGAGTCAAGTGGATACCCGGCTTAGTCAATACTGGCCCGGGGCGCAAGCCCCGGAAACAGACCGCCAACTTCCCTACGCAGGCTCCACGACCCTGGGACTGGGACCGGTGCCCGAAGCTTGTCGCTCAGCCTATCGCTCTGTCACGCTGTAGATTGCCCGTTGCTCGCGATTCCCGTATCGGCGGGCGGACCAATGGTGAACGCAACACGCCTGCTGAGACGTCTCCGGAAGCTGCTCAGAGGAATCCGCCGCGTCGCCGCAACTGATGCCTACCTTTGCTGATGACATCCTCGCGTTCTGCTCGCAATCGCCCGAAGGCAGAGCCTACGCCGAAACGCATCTAGCCCGTTTCGTGCAGACGCTTGAGATTGCGCCCAAGGGCGCCAAGCGCGACCGCCTCCTTGAGATGGGCGCGTACATGCAGATCACGCCCGCTTTGAAGAAACTCGGTTACGGCGAAGTTCGCGGCTGCTATCTGGGTCCTTTAGGTACGACCGAGGAAAAAACCGTCACGTCCGTCCACGGTGAGTGCTTCTCGTGCCTGATTGATCTTTTCAACGCTGAAAAAGATCCCTATCCCTACGAGGACGGCCATTTCGCCACCGTCGTCTGCTGCGAGCTTCTCGAGCATCTGGCCGACGACCCGATGCACATGATGGCCGAGATCAACCGCATCCTGCGTCCCGGAGGAGCCTTGGTGCTCAGCACCCCAAACATCTACTCCCTTCGGTCTGTCGCAGTCGTTCTAACGGGATATCACCCCGCTTTGTACACGCAGTACACCGCGCGCCAGGGTGGCAATGACGTCGAACCGCGGCACGCGCGTGAGTACGCTCCCCGCGACATCGCCGAATTACTGCAAGCGGCAGGCTTCGAGGTGGAGCGCATGGAGTCAGGGCCGTATGGGCCGGTACGACCGGTGAAGTTCGATTGGACGATTGACATTCTCGAAAAGCTCGAACAGAAGGAGCAGCTCCCAACCAATCTCCGCGAGGACGTGATCCACGCCGTCGGCAAGAAAACCGGACCGGTGGCGAAACGGTATCCCGATTGGCTCTACTCCTAATGTAGGGGCACGGCATGCCGTGCCCGCCCTGCAACAACCGCATGTCTCCTTCCCTCAAGACGCTCGCTTGTGTTGCCGCGCTGCTGGGCGTGAACGTCTACATAAGCCTCGAACTCTTCGTCACCGAATACACGCAGTACATGAACTCGATCGAGGGCGCCTACATCGCGATCGCGCGGTTTCTTCTTGACTATGACTGGACGCTGACCTGGTACCCCTTCTGGAACGGCGGCGGGCCGTTTCAGAACGCCTATCCGCCCCTTCTGCCCTTTGTGGTTGCGGGTTGGGCGGAGGTGACGGGTTGGTCTCCGGCGCTCGCGTATCACACGGTGACGGCCGCGGCGTACTGCCTGGGTCCGGTGACGCTGTTTTGGCTGGCCTACGATCTATCGGGCCGGCATTGGGTGGGTTTCATCACGGGCGTGTCGTATTCGGTGCTTTCGCCCTCGGCTCTGTTGTTCGCGGATATCGCGGCGGACATGGGGTCGCCCTGGGCCGCACAGCGCTTTCACGCTCTGGTCCACTACGGTGCGGGGCCTCTCATCACGGCGCTCATGCTGTTGCCGGTCGCGATCATCCTGCTGCGCCGAGCCTTGACGAAACCGACGCCCGTCACGGTTTTCCTCGCCGGTTTGAGCTTCGCTGCGGTGGCACTGACCAACTGGCTCGGAGCGATTACGCTGGGCATTGCGGCCGGGGTTTGCTTGCTCGTCCACGAGGAGCGCGGGCAGCCACGCCGCTGGCCGACGGCGATTGGAATCGTGGCGCTGGCCTACGCTCTCGCCGCACCGTGGATTCCCCCCTCGACGATCAACACCATGCTGCGCAACGCCCGCACCGTCAACCCAGCCGATGCGCTTACGGCCTGGAATGCTCTGTACTTCGCTCTGGTCGTTGCGGTGCTGGTGGGTTTGGAGCGCGTGCTCCGGCGCCGGCACGCGCCGGCCTATCTTCGTTTTGCCGCGTCGTTCGGCCTGGTCATGGCATTGCTCGTGTTCCTCAGCAAGTGGGGCGTGACGCGTCTGTTGCCCTACGCCGACCTCTACCATCTGCAACTCGAGCTGGCGGTGTGCCTGTTGCTCGGCATCGCCGGGGAGAGATTACTTCGGGGGCTACCCGGGAGCGGGCAGGTCGCCGTGCTGGCAGTCTGTCTGGTGCTAGTGAGCATGCAGACGCGCACCTACCGCCGCTATACGCGTGAGCTGATGAAGCCCATCGACATCACGACAACCGTCGAGTACCAGATGGCCGACTGGCTGGCCGCGAATGCCGGAGACCTGCGCGTGATGATGCCCGGCTCGGTCTACCTCTGGTTGAACGCGTTCGCCGACGTGCCGCAATTGCAGGGTGGCTTTCTCAACGGAATGGCGAATCCGCTGCTACCGGCAATCCCTTACGGCATCAACGCCCACCCGAACTCGGTGGAGTCAACGGTGCTCTGGCTGCGGGCGTTCGGCGTGCACTTCTTCGGCGTGGGCGGCGCCACCGCGCGTGAGTACTACAAGCCGGTCAAGTACCCCGCGCAGTACGCTGGCGTGCTGCCGGAGGTGTGGCGCGACGGCGACGACGTGATCTACTCGGTTCCTCACCGCTCGATGTCACTGGCGCGCGTCATCCGGCCGGAGGACCGCGTTGCGACGTGGCCGATCCATGGGCTGGACGTCGAGTCGCTGGTCCCGTTTGTCGAGGCGTTGGAAAACGCCGAGCTGCCCACCGCTGACTTCCGCTGGTTGAGCCCTGATGAGGCTGTGATCGAAGCCGACCTGCGGCCGGAGCATCTGTTGGCGGTACAGGTGACCTACCACCCTGGCTGGAAAGCGACGGTCGATGGCTGGCCTTGCCGGATCGAGCAGAGCAAGCTGGGCCTGATGCTGATCGAACCCCGCTGCACGGGGCCGTGCACGGTCGAGTTGGAGTACGACGGCGGAATCGAGATGGCCGTCGCACGGGCCGCGCGCGGGACGGCGCTGTTGGGCATCTTGCTCTGGTTTGTGCTCGATCTCCGCAAGCGCCGCCACGGGTGAGGGTATCGGCTCGTGCACAGGTAGCGTGGCCTCGCTAATGTCCAGCGCCCGAGAAGCCGCCCTATCTTCCATACCCGCAATCGCACCGCCAGAGATGGGCGTGCTTGACTCGGAGGGGCTGCCGGAAGACATTCACTATTAGCTCCAAGTTGCTGATAGGGCCCAGGTTTGCCGCCCAGGAGGTGTGGTCGGTTCGTGGCTGCTCGATCTGACGGCGATGGTGCTGGCCGAGATCCCCACGGGCGACTCCTTCAGCGGCTTGTGTAAGACTCGGATGAGGATCGTTGGACCGTGATGACGGCGATCGAGGAGGCGGCACCCGCTCCTGTGTTGTCACCGTCCCTACTCGCGATTCCGGTCCCGCCGCGAGCATCCGTTTGCCGACAAGGTATTGTCGGCGTAAGTCCGGCGGGCTTGTGGAGTTGCCCACAGGCGGGGAAGATGGCTTCCGTTGGCCCTCGGCGAACGGTCGGAGTTGGTGGTCGCGCTGCCAGGGGCGGCTGCTGGGCGCTAGATCGTCATACAGCGCGTAACGACGATTCTGTTTTCGTTAGCCTAGGGTCGTCCAACCAGCAAGGTAGGGGCACGGCATGCCGTGCCCGGCCGCCTGGACGGACGACCGGACCAGAACACGGGCACGGCATGCCGTGCCCCTACTTCCTGGCCCCTGCTGCGCTTGCGGCCCCCTGAGGTGTACATTGGAGATCAAAGTCTTTCCTGCCGAGAAAGATGTAGCCTTGGCCGGTGCCGCCTTGGTTGCGGACGAGACGCGGCGAGCGGTAGAGGCTCGCGGCCGATTTGTGTTCGCGGTGAGCGGCGGGCGCACGCCCTGGAAGATGTTGGCGCTGCTTGCGGAGCGGGATGTCCCCTGGCAGGACGTCTACGTAGTGCAGGTGGACGAGCGGGTCGCGCCTGCCGGGCACGCTGACCGCAACCTCACCCACCTAGAAGAGAGCTTGGTCTCGAAGGCGCCGTTGCCTCCCAGCCACGTACTCGCCATGCCGGTCGAGGGTGCGGATCTGCGGGTAGGGGCGGCGGCGTACGCAGGAGAACTCGAACGAGTGGCCGGGCGACCCGCCGTGCTTGACCTGATCCACCTGGGGCTGGGGCCGGATGGCCATACCGCATCGCTCGTGCCGGGCGATGGCGTTCTCGATGTCGACGATGCGGACGTGGCTCTCTGTGGGGTCTACCAGGGCCGACGGCGGATGACCCTGACGTACCCGCTGCTGAACCGTGCCCGGCGCATCCTGTGGCTGGTCACGGGCGACTCGAAGCAGGAAATGCTGGTACGGCTGCTTAACGCGGATCCGGATATTCCGGCAGGTCGGGTCCGGGCTGACGATGCGATGGTGTTTGCTGACCGGGCAGCGGCGGCGCTTGTGGGCGAGGGATAGCTTGGTGGGCTGGAAGCGCGGTCCTTCGCAACGAACCCGGCAAGGTCGGCGTTAACAGGTTGAGGCCGGTGAGCCGAGGCCTCGGCACGGTCACCGACCGGGGCAGGGTGTTCCCTAGTGGGGCCCGGTTGCGGACGACACGAGGCTCGTGCCCCGCTGCGTGGGGTGAACAAAGAGACCGATTGGCCTGGCCAACGGACGGCTAGCGGTAGTCGTCGCGCAACGCGTTCATGAGGTTGCGGTGGAACGCGCAGAGCTTTCCATCGGGGGCGGGCTGGCCACACCTGTGGCAAACACCCATCGACCGGATCATTGCCTGTTCGTGGTTCCCGTTCTTTTCGGCCCCGCCGGACCCGCTCCGCCGCTTCTTCTTGTGAAAGGACCTAGGCGGTCTTGCAGACCGTTTCTCTGACATGTGGTTTCGCATTTTGTTGGAGTTAGAGCTAAGCCTGGGCTCAAGGCCCGATACAACACTGCCGGCTAGAACTCTGGTTCGACCCTGTGATAGGCCGGTTTCTTGATGATCAACGTAGTGATGAATTCCTGATCGAGACTAGGCGTCCTGGAGGGTATGGACGCTCCCTGATTTCGTTGATCTCTTGCAGCATACATCAGAACCTCAACGAATTCAACCCCCTAGATCGCCCGACCAGACCTTGCCGGCCGCTTCCGGGCGGTCGGCCCAAGGCTAACGGCCGGCGACACGACAGCATGTTCGGTCTCTACCGATTCAGACGGACTGACGACCCGTTTGGTTCCCCGCCGAGTCACGAAGATCGCCTATCTTGGAGCACCGGAGGCCGTGGGGTTCGGTATCGTCTGAGCGGCCGGATCGCGCGAGGTCTCGATAGCGGCGGAGATCACACTCCTCAAAAGACTTATCGGCATTCCTTGACGGAAGTTGATGAGGCGTGGCCCCCCTCTGTGTCCGCTGCCCCCCTTTCGCCTCGGCTTGGCCAGGCAGTGGAGACCGATTCGCTATGATGGCCGAGGGCCCGCCGGGACGCAGGCCTATCGGGAGACTTCGCGAATAGCGAGCCATGGAAACACACGCCATCATCGAGTTTCTTCTGCTCCTGTTGATTGCCGCCTCGCTGATCGCGATGGCGACGATCCGTTTCAAGGTCCCCTACACGATCGCTTTGGTGATCGGTGGCTTTCTCATTGACATCTTTCATGTACCGATCACCGCCAGGTTGGGCGATGGGGGGACGACGGACATCCTCACACCGGATGTGATCTTCATGGTCTTCCTGCCAGGCCTGCTGTTCGAGGCAGGGCTCAACATCCAGATTGGGCGCTTGCGGCGAAGCCTGGTAGCGATCTTGGTGCTGGCGGTGGCCGGCGTTCTGCTGGCGACGTTGATCATCGGATACGCCGTCCACTGGACCGCCGGGCTGCCGCTGTTGGTGGCGTTGGTGTTCGGCTCGCTGATCTCGGCCACGGACCCGATCTCGGTGCTGGCGCTGTTCAAAGAGATGGGTGTGTCGAAGCGTCTGGCCGTGCTGGTCGAGGGAGAGAGCCTGTTTAACGATGGGACGGCCGTGGTGCTGTTTCAGATCCTGCTGGCCGCGCTCGCGACGGGGACGCTCGATCCGGTGGCGGGTGTGGGCGAGTTCCTCAGAGTCGCCGTCGGCGGAGCCGTGCTGGGGATCGGCATGGGGTATCTGGTCAGCAAGGTGACGGCACAGGTCGACAATCCGCAGGTGGAAATCACGCTGACGACCATTCTGGCCTACGGCTCGTTTCTCGTTGCCGAGCAGCTTCACGTGTCAGGCGTCATCGCGACGGTCGGCGCGGGACTGATGATCGGCAACCTCGGCGCGCCGTCGGGGATGAGCTCGCGGACGCGCGTCGCGCTGTGGTCGTTCTGGGAGTACCTGGGTTTCGTGATCAATTCGCTGATCTTCCTGCTGATTGGAATCGAAGTCCACATCGCCGACCTGCTCGACTCGTGGTTCCCGATCATGATTGCCATTGTCGCGGTGCTGCTGGGACGCGTGATCGCCGTCTACACCTTGACGCCGATCGCCAACCGTTTTGTCGAGAAGGTGCCGACTGCCTGGCAGCACGTACTGGTGTGGGGCGGCATTCACGGCGGGGTCTCGATGGCTTTGGCCTTGGGGCTGGAGCCGGACTTCCCCTACCGCGCCCAGATTCTGGCGATGACGTTCGGCGTGGTGGCGTTCTCGATCGTCGTGCAGGGGTTGACGATCCAGCCGCTGATGCGCCGGCTGGGGATACGGATGGGCCACGAGGATGAGTACGATCGGGCCAAGGTTCGGCACATGGCGGTAAGTTCGGCCCTCGAAGAGCTAGAGGATCTGCACAGCCGGCACGTGATCTCGACGCCGGTCTATCAACGGCTCCGGGAGGAGTTGGAGCAGCAGATAGCGGAGGCACGGCAACGCATCGAGGCGATGCATTTGACAGACAGCGCCCGGGTGGAGCTGGAGATCAAGGTCGCGAGAGCCGAATTGATCACGGCGGAAAAGACCGCTATTCAACGAGCCGTCACCGAGGGGTTGATCTCGCAACACACGGCCGAGGAGATGCTGGCGCGTGCCGATGATGAGTTGGATGAGGTCACCGGCGGCGTTGCCGGGCACTAGGCCTTTGCTCAGTCACTTCATCGAAATCCCGAACATGTTTATCGATTCTGCGTGTACGCTGCCGCTCTTTCTAACTCTCGCGAATTATGCTGACAGGACCCATGTTCACATGTAGGGGCACGGCATGCCGTGCCCGTCTTCCAAGGTCACTGTATCTTGCGAGCCTCAATAAGCAGCAACGCCCCGATTGCCGTCGCTACGCCGGCCCGGAAGGGATCGCCTCTTGGCTTCGACTAAACAGCGCCTTCAGCAGCGGTGGTGTAGCCAGGGTCGTCACCATGACCATAACGACCACGGCCGAGAAGGTTTCGGGACCAAAGACGGGCTGGCCAGCCACCATCAGCGAAGACCCGATTCCCGCGAAGATCAGACCCACCTCGCCGCGCGGGATCATGCCGACGCCGATCGCGAGACGGTTCAAGCCCTTCTCCCGCACGCCGAGCGAACAGACCTGCTTGCCGATGATCGCGGCGATGCTGAGCGTGGCGGCGAACGTCAGCACGTTGAGGTCGGCAAACGACCGCAGGTCCACCTTGAGACCCATCAGCACGAAGAACACCGGTACTAGGATCGAGCTGATCGGCGAGACGATCTCCTCGAACTTCTCGCTGCTCATCTTGGTGTAGCCCTCGTAGTGCGCTTCGCTGAGCACCAGGCCGGCGGCGAAGGCGCCCACGATCGGCGCCAGACCCATCACCTCAGCCAACGCGGCCAGCGAGAAGCAGTAACAGATACTCAGCACGACGGCCATGCCGCCGACCCGCGCCGTCGCGCCGATGCTGAGAATCTTCCCGCCCACGTAACGTCCGGCCACGACGGCTACGACGAGGAACAGAATCGCCTTGACGACGATCCAGACCACCGGTCCCAGCGAGATGTCGGCCGCCGCGCCCGATCCGATGGACGTAATGATTCCGCTGGCCGCGGCGAGAATCACCAGGCCGAGCACGTCATCAACGACCGCCGCGCCGAGGATAATGCGGGCCTCCTTGGTATCCATCTTCCCAATGTCTTTGAGGACGCGCGCCGTGATGCCGACGCTTGTCGCCGCCAGGGTGGTTCCGACGAACAGGTGCACGTACCAGCCGGCATCCGGGAGGAAAAAGTACGACACCCCATAGCCCAATATGATCGGCGCGGTGACGCCCAGGACGGCCACAATCAACGCCGAGGTGCCGACCTCCAGCAGTTCTCCGAGGTCCGACTCCAGGCCCACCTCAAACAACAACAGAATGACGCCGATCTCGGCAGCGAAGGCCAGTCCGGGTTCGTTGCTGAGCACTTCCAGGGCCGTCATGCCGAAAAGGCTCAGGTTCCCCAACACGACGCCAAACACCAGCTCGCCCAGCACGGCCGGCTGATTCCACGTTTCGAAAAGCTCGCCACCCACCTTCGCGGCCAGGAGAATGATCACTACCTCAAACAAGAATCGAGCGACACTCACATGCCCCGAGTCGCCGCCATCGCCGTGGGAGTCGTGCCCCGTGTAGGTGAGTAGGGCGGCGGTGACGGCCATGAACGCCAAAAGAACAAGGATCTTTCGCATGGTGTTTGTGGTGTTTTGGGACAGGCTCGGGACTCGAAACCGGACGCTCCCGAATGCCGTGTCTGCGGCCACCGCTGAGGTTGTCCCTGACTTGACCCGAGGTCAGGGCGTCCGTTCGCCGCCCGGAATCTAGCGCGGAAAGAACAGAAAACCAACGATGAGCCTAAACGGTTACCTTATCATTTCGCCAAACCGGCGCTCAACGCGCATGATCGGCGGAGCGGCCTCGGATCATCACAACGGTGACTCGGGTTGCTCGCGAAAACCTCGGGGGGGGGCTTTGGGTTGGCTAGCAGCCCGGTGCAAGATCGGGAGCGATATTGCTCAAAAACGTAGGGGCACGGCATGCCATGCCCGCTTGCCCGGCCTGCCGCAACAGGTAAGGGTATCAAACGGGCTTGACAAGAAACCATTCTGGATAGCCGTTCCCTTTGTAGTGTGCAAATGTTGTTGTGGTCGAGGGCGGCCGCCGCTTTCGCTTCTCGTAGAAACCGCTCGTGGCCTTCTTCATCCTGGAGCAGATGTGAAGCAAGGAACTTTAGGGCCACGCTACGTTCGAGCTTGGTGTCCTCGCCTTGTAGACGACGCCCATGCCGCCTTCACCCAGCTTGTCGGTGATGCGGTAGTGCGAGATGGTTTGGCCGACCATGCCGATCCGATTCTACCTCTTCGCGGTAAGCTGTCGCGAACAACCGATGTCATGAACAGGCAGATTGTTTTCGTCCAGGGCCGCTGCCCCACGGCCGTCTGCTACCCCTCCGAGGATGTTCTGGGACGCTTCAGCGGGCGGAAACGAGTGCGTACCGGATTTCGCAATAGTAATCCTGCGGATGGGTGATATGTTGTTCGTTTTGTGAGGCTTAGTCCTGCTCGCCGCCGTCTTTGTGTGTGACCAAACTGCTTCGGCCTGATTGCCAACGCGTCGCCCCGAGGACGCGAGACCACCCCTGGGCCTCTGCCCCTCCCCACCCTGAAGACCGGTCCTTGCGGTCCCAGCGGACCTGCAAGTGGCGCAAGGCCTGGAGAGTCAGCAAGCGCCCATAGCCTCAGCGGCTGCCATTCGGACCGATTCATCGTTATCATTCGTCGCCACTTGTTCCAACCGAGGAACGGCACCTTGTAGCCTTTTGATAGCTGCGGCGGCATCTGCTCTCAAAGATGACCGCAAACGACATCCTACCCCTCCGTCCAGCACGGTTGACTCCGGCACTCGGTACGTGTGTAGTCATAGTAAGGGGACACACTTTATGAAAGCCGTCGGCTACAAATCACCCGGTCCGATCGAACGGTACGACTCCCTGATCGACATCGACCTGCCCATGCCGGAGGCGACGGGCCACGACATCCTCGTCAAGGTGAAGGCTGTGTCGGTCAATCCCGTCGATACCAAGATCCGCGCCTCGGGTGCCCCTGAAGTGGGCGAAGAGTGGAAGGTCATCGGCTGGGACACCTCCGGCATCGTGTCCGCCGTCGGCCCGGACGTGGTGTGCTTCAACACGGGCGACGAGGTTTTCTATGCAGGCTCGATCCGTCGGAGCGGCACCAACGCCGAGTTCCATCTGGTCGACGAGCGGATCGTTGGCAGGAAGCCTACCGCGCTCGACTGGGCCGAGGCCGCCGCGATGCCGCTGACGACCCTGACCGCTTGGGAGATGCTGTTCGACCGTCTCGACGTGCGTCGCCCGGTCCCCGGGGCGACCAATGCAATCCTGATCATCGGCGGTGCGGGCGGCGTCGGCTCGATCGCGACGCAGCTGGCGCGGACGCAGACGAACCTGATTGTGATTGCAACGGCGTCACGCCAGGAGACGGTGGATTGGGCTCGGGACATGGGCACGCACCACGTCATCGACCATTCCAGGCCCATCGCGGCGCAAGTCGCCGCCCTCGGTATTGGAGCGCCGGCCTTCGTGTTCTCGACGACACAGACCGACGCCCACGCCACCGAGATTGCTGAGCTGATCGCGCCACAGGGCCGGTTCGGGCTTATCGACAATCTGGAGAATGCCAACCAGTTCAAGGCCAAGTCCGTCTCGATTCACTGGGAGCTGATGTATACCCGGTCGATGTTTGCCACCGCGGACATGGACGCGCAGGGCAAATTACTGGATCAAGCCGCGAAACTGCTGGAAGAGGGCAAATTGAAAACCACGCTCACCGAACGCCTGTCACCCATCAACGCCGCGACAATGAAAAAGGCGCATGCTATGAGCGAGAGCGGCAGGAT
The DNA here is from genome assembly GCA_965261065.1 of Bryobacterales bacterium. Classification (GTDB taxonomy): domain Bacteria; phylum Acidobacteriota; class Terriglobia; order Bryobacterales; family UBA6623; genus JAKZVK01. The sequence goes on from OZ253444.1 coordinate 5,509,703, forward strand.
GATTGGCAAGGTCGTGATCGAGGGGTTCGAAACCGAAGACTGATCACGACGGGGGGTCGCGCAGGGGATCAACCCGTCGGATTCGGAGTGCAATCCCGATTTGAACGAAGCCTTCGGCAGACGCTGCGCGTAGCGCCCCGTCGGCTGCGAGCCGCCGATCAGGGTATGGTGGGTCCGCGAGAAGAGAGCTTCTCCTGCCAGCCCGCTTAGCGAGCTCGTGATAGACGCTTGCTTGCCGACGTCGGTGACAACCCTCTGGCGTTACCTGGCGCGAACAACCGATGTCATGAACTATGGCATACTTTCGTCGCCAGAGGCTTGAGACCATACCTTCACCGCGGTCTGCTAGTGCACCGTCACGCCGTGGCGGCCCGCGTGCGAGTGCACCAGTCCGGACTGGGCCTCGGCCTCGGCCTTTTGACCCCTCTTGTTCTTGTACATGCGGCGGTCGGCCTGGGAGAGTAACTCTTCGGCGTCGGTACCGTCTTCGGGGAAGCAGGCCTGGCCGACACTCATCGAGAGGAAATCGACCTTGCAGATCTCGCGCCCGGCTCGGGCCGCCACGTGACGGAGGCGCAATATCTTTTCGATGATGACTTCCGGCTTCAGGCCGGGCATGACGACGACGAACTCGTCCCCGCCCATGCGCGCGACGTAGTCGTATTCGCGGCAGATGTCGTTCAGTCCGCGCGCCACGGCGCGGAGAATCTCGTTGCCCTCGAGATGGCCGAACTGATCGTTGACTTGCTTGAAGCCGTCGAGGTCGCAAACGAGCACCGCGATAGGCCTGTTCTCCCGCTTGGAGCGGGCCAGTTCGCTGTCAAGATGCAGGAACAACGACCGGGCGTTCGGCAGCCCGGTGAGGTAGTCGGTCGTGGCCGAGCTTTCGGCCTGGCGGTACTTGAGCGCGTTCTCGACGGCGAGGGCGATCTTGTAGCTCACCGCCAGCAAGACACGCAGGTGGTCGCGCGTAAACGCGTCCGGATCTTTGTGATAGAGGGCCAGCACCCCCACGACGCCATCGGATCCCTCGAGCGGTACGGCCAAGGCCGAGCTCAGACCCCGGGGCCCCTCGCGGGTGTAGCCGGGCTCGACGGTTGGGTTGCCGTTGAGAATCCACTTGCCGTTCGCGGCCACCCAGCCGGAGAGGCCTTCTCCCAGCGGGATCTGGAGCGACGAGAAGGTACGAAACTCGTCACCGCTCACGTAAGCGGGCTGCAGCACGTCGCCCCGGATCGTGTAGATGGCGGCGGTGTCGTGGGGCACCATCCGCTTGAGGCGGACGGCCAGAACCGACAAGGTCTCATCGAGGCTGAGAGAGTTCCCAAGGTCCTGTGTTAACTCGAACAGCAGCTGGACCTCTTGCCGGGCGGCGGCAATCGACGAAAGAAAGTCAAGGGGCATGTCGCCCGGTTGGGGCTCGGCGGCTTCGTGTTCCTGGAAGCCGACCGCCGGGGCTTCGCCGCGTTCCACTTTGACGTCCACCGAAAGGGGCGCCTTCGTCATCCCTTCCGCGCGGAGCCGTTCGTCGAGTTCCACGTAACGAAGCTGCAGTACCTCGACGACCTTGGGGTCGTAGCTCTTGCCGGATTCCGACACGACCACCTGCATGGCCTGCTCCAGAGGCAGCGCGCGGCGATATTGGCGGTCGGATGCGACCGCGTCGAGGCAGTCGACGGCGGAGAGAATGCGCGCGCCGATGGGGATCTCCTCGCCCTTCAGGCCGTCGGGGTAGCCCGAGCCGTCCCACTTCTCGTGGTGGGAGCGGACGATCGGCACGACCGGATACGGAAACTTGACGCGCTCGAGAATCTCCGCGCCGACGACGGGATGGATCTTCATCTTGTCGAACTCTTCGGGGGAGAGCTTGCCGGGTTTCGAGATGATGTGCTCGGGGACCGCTAGTTTTCCGATATCGTGAAGCACGGCCGCGGCCCGTAGAGAGTCGAGTTGCTGATCTTCGAGGCCCAGCCCTTTCCCGACTTCCACCGCAAACACTCGCACACGGCGTAGGTGGTCGTGGGTGGTTTGGTCCTTGGCTTCGATAGCGAGCGCCAGGGCTTCGATGGTGCGCAAATGCAGGTCCGCCATCTCGGTGGCGTGGTTCTTCTCGTCCTCGAGGCGCTCCAGGTATTGGTGGTAGGAACGGTAGATCAGGTAGACGACCGGCAGTACCAGCAGAGCGATCTCCATCCCCACGTAGTTGATCGCGACGCTGACGGCGCCGGCGACGGCCGCTCCGACCAGATAGTAGGGGAACGACCAGAAGTAGCACTCCCGCCAGATCTTCGTGACTTGCTTCCCCTCGGTGAGTGAGATGGCCGCGGCGACCGGCACCGTGTTGGTCACGAAGTAGGCCGACGCCGCCAGCAGTAGTGGGCCGGCCAGGCTCGGTTCCCCCTGCAGGCCCGCGAGCCATTGATAGGCCTCGTACGAAATCTTGGTGGCGACCGCCATGTTCGCGATGTTGAACGCCACCTGAACGGCGCTGGGTCGTTTTTGCGCCCTCCATACACACTGCACCGCCGCACCGGTACACCCGGTGACCAGCGTCTCGGCCAGGCTCAACTCGACGATGCCGATCAAGAGGAACAGAAAACTGACCGACATCGTGCCGGTGATGCCCGGCAGTCGAACCTTCAACGTCGAAGAAAGAGTTGCGATCAGGAAGAAGGCGAGAAAGCGTGCCACGTCCGCGCAAGCCCAATGCACGAAGCCGTGCATCAACACGAGCAAGCCGGCCGCATTGATGAGACATATTGAATCCCGCAAATTATTATGACACTTTTTGATAGTTTGGAGCATCTATATATGTATGGGCAACCCCAAAGGTGTGAAGCGGGATTTCAAGGCCCTGGAGAAGCGCCGTTTCGAAGCGATGCGGCTGCTCGACCAAGGCCACAATCAGTCCGAGACGGCAAGACGGCTGAAAGTCGCTCGCCAAACCGTCAGTGCGTGGCGGCGGCAATACCGCGAGCAGGGTGCGGCCGGACTCCGCCAGGCCGGGCGCGCCGGACGCAAGCCGCTCCTCGATGCCGCACAATGCGAACGCCTGACGTCGCTGTTGCTGGAAGGCCCGCAAGCCCACGGCTTCCCCACGCCCCTGTGGAGCTGTCCGCGGGTGGCTCGGCTGATCGGAGACGAGTTCGGGGTCGACTACCACGAAGGCCACGTCTGGAAGATCCTGCGAGCGCTCGACTGGAGCCCGCAACGCCCGGTCGGAAAGGCGCGCGAGCGCAACGAAGAGCAGATCCGCACCTGGAAGCGCAAGACCTGGACGCGCATTAAAAAAAAGCCCAAAACGAAGGTCGTACGCTCGTCTTCATCGACGAAAGCGGATTGAGTCAGAAGCCGCATCGCTGCCGCACCTGGGCGCCACGCGGCCAAACACCGGTGCTGCAGTTTAACTTCAATTGGGAGAAGCTTTCCGTCTCGGCGGGGCTGACGCTGCGTAACTTCTACTTTCGGCTCTATCCCGGTGCGATCGGCAAAGAGCAAGTGATCGACTTTCTCAAGGCGTTGGTACGTCATATCGATCGGCCGCTGCTGATCGTCTGGGACCGGCTGCCTGCGCACCGTAGCCGCCTGGTGCAAGAGTTCATCCAACTCTCCGAAGGCCACATCGCAACCGAGTACTTGCCACCCTATGCGCCGGAGTTGAATCCGGTGGAATACATCTGGGCTTACTGGAAGCAGCACAAGTTGCCGAACGTCTGTCCGAAGGACTACGGCGAGCTGAACGAGCGGGCCCGCAAGGCACTCCGCCGCATGCACCGCAAACCGCGTTTGATCACGGCCTTCTGGAAACAGTCTTCTCTTTGCTTCGAGTGACGGGATATTATGCGGGACTCAATAGGTAGAGTTTGGCCTTCGTCGGCATCAGGGTTCGCCGCTATGTTCCATATCGGCCAATCGAGGTAGGGTAGAGCCTCTGATTCACACCTTCGGTATCCGCGTAGAACTCGGTGCCCGGGGGGGCATAGATCTCCCTTCGCAAGGGTCTATCGCGCTACCGGCGGTGAACTATGGAACATTCCTGAGATGAGACGACAAGTGAGTAGAGGGTATCTGTGCCGTCGTCTGACCAACTCGTGATTTTCCTGGGCATGCCCGCGATCATCCGCAGCGAGGCCATGCGCAAGCTAATGGACACGGTCGAGCGCGTGGCCAGCAGCGATGCGACGGTTCTGATCACCGGCGAGACGGGTACGGGGAAGGAATTGATCTCGCGCGCGATTCATCATCACTCCCTGCGGTGCCATCAACCGTGGGTCGATGTGAACTGCGCGACACTCCCGGAGCACCTGGTCGAAAGCGAGCTGTTCGGCCACGAGAAAGGGGCCTTCAGTGGGGCCGATTCCCTGAAGCCCGGCTTGTTCGAGCTGGCGCACAAGGGCACGCTGTTTCTCGACGAGATCGGCGAACTCGAGCCCAAGTTGCAAGTGAAGCTGCTTCGCATTCTCGACGGCGTGCCCTATTACCGGGTCGGCGGGCGGAAGAAGGTGGCGGTAGACGTCCGGGTGGTGGCGTCCACGAACCGCGAAATGAGTAACGAGGTGGGCGCGGGTCAGTTTCGCGAAGACCTCTACCACCGGCTCAGCCAAATCCACGTCCAACTGCCGCCGCTGCGCGAACGGCTCGACGACATCCTGCCGCTGGCTGAGTTCTTCCTGTACGAGCAGGATACGCAAGTGAAGCTCTCGGCGGAAGCCAAGAAGGCCCTGTGCCGCCACGCCTGGCCGGGCAACATCCGGGAACTGCGCAACGTGGTGCTGCGGGGGGTGCGCGACAAGAAAGTGATGATTTGCGGGTTCCCCTTTTTTGCGTGCTAATCCTTACGTAGTGATACGTTAGGAAAGGAGGCGTACTATGCCCGAATCTCTCGTCGCGCTCGAACGTCAACGAAAGGCCATCCTCGCTCGGATTCTCGATCTAGGAGACTTCCGCAGCGGATCCATCAGCGCTGTCAGCGGCCGCTGCGGCAAACCGTCCTGCCGCTGCCATCAGCCCGGCCAGCCCGCTCATGGCCCGAACTACCGCCTGACCAGGAAGGTCAACGGCAAGACCGTGAGTGAGACCTTTTCCTCGCCCGCCCAGCGGCGCAAAGCGCAACGCGAAGTTGAGGCTTTTCACCGCTTCCGGGAGCTGAGCCGACAACTGCTCGAAGTCAACGAACAGATCTGCCGCTTGCGCCCCGTCGCCGAGGACGCCGAGCTGAGTCCGCAGGAAAAAAAACGGCCGAGGCGATCCAGCAAGAAGTCGCCGTAGAAGTAGGGAGGCTGCTACGGGTCGTCTTGTGTGAGAGGCGCAAGCGCGGGTCGCTCGACCTCGAAGCCGTCGAACAGGCGACGCGCGACGCGCTGCATCAAGCCGGCGCTGTCTTGCTCGAGACGCTGTTGAACGAAGACGCGGCCGGCGAATCGCAGCAGCCCTGCACCTGCGGCTCGCCAGCGCGCTACGCCGGTCGGCGGCCGAAGAAGCTCGTCACGATGCTGGGCGAGGTCGTCGTCGAACGGCCGTACTATCACTGCAGCCGCTGCGGCAAAGGCTTCGCGCCGCACGACCAAGAGCTGGCCGTCAAAGCGACGCAGTATTCGCCAGGCGTGCGCCGCATGACGGCGCTGGTCGGCTCCGAGACGTCGTTCGATCGCGGTCGCGCGTTGCTCGACGAGTTGGCCGGAGTGCGGCTGACCGCCAAGGCTGTCGAGCGCGAAGCCGAGGCGATCGGCGAAGATGTCGCCAGCGAAGAACAAGCCGCGATCGCGCGCGCCGTACCGCTGGAGCTTCCTGCGATGTCAGGACCTGAAACTCCGATTCTCTACATCGAGATGGACGGCACGGGCGTACCGGTCACCGCCGCCGAGACGGCCGGCCGCAAGGGTAAGGACGGCGGCCCGGCCGGCACGCGCGAGGTCAAGCTCGGCTGTGTGTTCACGCAAACAAGCTGCGACGAACAAGGCCGTCCCGTGCGCGACGAAGACTCGACCAGCTACACCGGCGCGATCGAGGACGCCGCCGCCTTCGGACGCCGCATTTACAGCGAGGCTTGGCGACGGGGTTGGAGTCGGGCGCGCAAGAAGGTCGTGCTTGGCGACGGTGCGGGCTGGATCTGGAATCTTTCGCACGAATACTTTCCCGGCGCGATCGAGATCGTCGACTTGTATCACGCTCGCGAACATCTGTGGGAGCTGGCGTCGAAGCTGTTTCCCCAACAACAAAAGCGCCTCCGCGGTTGGGCGCGGCGCATGCAGAAAAAGCTCGACGCGGGGCGCATCGAGCAACTCGTCACTGCGCTGCGCGAGATCGAAACCGACGACCCGGAGTTGGCGCATCCGCTGGCGCTGGAGGCGGACTACTTCCAGCGCCATGCGGAGCGCATGCGTTACGGCGAGTTTCGCCGGCAGGGCTTGTTTGTGGGCTCAGGCGTGATCGAGGCGGGTTGCCGCACCGTCATTGCGAGTCGGTTGAAGCGCTCGGGCATGTTCTGGAGCGTGCGCGGCGCGAACGCTATCACGGCTTTGCGTTGCGCACGGCTCAGCAACCGCTTCGACGACTACTGGGAGAATCGCGCTCGCGCGGCCTGAGCCTCACAAATTTGTCGCACACCCTGCTGCGGGCGGCAACGTTGGCGACACAGCCGCTGCTCGAACCATCAGACCTAGGCCTAAACGGCCCCTCGCGCGCGGCCCTTCCGGAAGTGCCGGTGGGACCGCTCGAGGGCGTCGAGCGAAATATGATCGAGCGGGCGTTGACGATGACGGGAGGGCATCAGCAGCAGGCGGCGGAGCTGCTGGGCATCTCACGCAGGACGCTCAGCCGAAAGTTGAAACGCTATGAATCAGAAATGGCACCGTAGTACTCGGCCTGATCGCGAAGGCGGGACGGAAGTCACCGACGAGCAGCGCAGGGAAGAGCGGCGTCCCGCGCAGGGTGAGGTACGCCTCTTCATGGACGACATGCACTCGGAGATTCACGGCCATCTGCTCGACACGAGCCAAAGTGGCTTTCGGGTGGCCCATTCGGTCGCGACCTTGCGTTCGGGGCAGATCGTCGGTTTCGAACACAGCCGCAACGAAGGCGCCGCGCGCACGATCTGGACACGCATCACCGGGGATCGGGTCGAGAGCGGATTCTTGATCCTCGATGTACCGCGAACGCCCTAGCAGATCAGCTCCGTTTGAGAAACGAGATGAAATGAGGCGACTCGCGGTCTCGGGAGTGCGGTACGCTCTCGAGTGACGGCCCTCGCCCCGCCCCTTCCATGACGCGGGGCGAATCCCAAAATCTCTTCTTGTAACGAAAGCAACTACGAACTATGAAGAACCATAGCAAAGCCATCGAAGCCTTGTCACAACCGCAACACGAGATGATCGAACAAGGCATGAACGTCGTCGCCGGTCTGGGACGCCGCCCCCGAAGCTTGGTTTCCGCGTCAGCCTATAATGCGGCGCATGAGGGGCGGTCTCGCGGGCGTGGCCCTGACGGTATCGTTTCTGTGTGCAGCGGCGGGCCCGCTTTTCCTGATTCGCAGTCAAGCGGAGGAGCCGGTCCACGCAGGCCGCCGGGACGCCGAGTTTCATTTCATCCGCCTAGAGTACGTCAACCTGTCGTGGTCTCGCTGGGGATCGGGAAGACCGTGGTGGAGGCAGGACTGGCCCGCCGCCGAGAACCACTTCTCCCAGGGCCTACGGCGGCTGACGGAGATCGAGGTCGGCGAAGGCCGGCATGTTCCCCTCACCGACGACCGGATCTTCGAGTACCCATGGGCGTATGCGACACAAGTTGGTTTCTGGCAATTAGGCGAAGAAGAAACGGATCGGCTGCGGGAATATCTTCTCCGTGGCGGGTTCTTAGCCCGCATTTTCAATTTGATGTATGAGCTTCAGACCATCCAGCGACCTTCAGCGTCTTTATTGATAGGGGCTAGAGCCCGATAAGGACGCCATGGAGGTCAACACCCGATGGGTGAAAAAGAAAACAAGCCGTTTCAGCTCACGTTCAATGGATTTCTCAAAGTCGATTTCCAAGGATCGCGAGTCACCTCGGATGGCGGTCTGATTCTCGTTCGCGAACTGGATGAACGACTCGGACTCGGGAAGCTGATCGACGAGCATCTCAGCGACTCGCGACAAGGCTTGAACAAGAAGTTCCCGCTGGCCGATCTGCTGCGGCAGTCGGTCTACAGCCGACTCGCTGGCTACGAGGACCTCAATGACGCCGTTCGAGTATCCGCCGATCCGACCTTTCGCTTGATCGGCTCGAAGAGGAACTGGGATCGCGGAGCAGCCTTGACCTCGACGCTGCATGGCTTCGAGACGGAGATGCTGGCGAGCGAAGAGAACTTGCTGGGGCTGATGGCAGTGAACCGGGAGCTGGTCGCGCAAGCCGAAGCTCCCGACGGTTCAGACCGCGTGGTGCTCGACATGGACTCCACGGAGAGCCCCGTCCACGGCCAACAGGAAGGCAGTGCCTACAACGGCCATTTTGAGTCCCTCTGCTATCACCCGCTGTTGCTGTTCAACCAGCACGGCGACTGCCTAGGCGCGAAGCTGCGTCCCGGCAACGTGCACAGCGCCGAGGACTGGGACGAGCTGCTACTGCCGGAGATCGAACGACAACAGGCGGAGGGCAAACAGGTGACGTTCCGCGCCGACGCCGCCTTCGCCAAGCCCGAGATCTACGAGGCGATGGAGGAGCGCGGCGTGGACTACGTGATTCGCATCCCGGCGAACAAGAGCCTGGAGCTGGAGATCGAGGACATCCTGTTTCGGCCACCGGGCAGGCCGAACGCCAAGCCCCTAGTGCGCTACAAGAGTTTTCGCTATCAGGCCGAGAGCTGGTCGAAGGCAAGGCGAGTTGTCGCCAAGGTCGAGCATCACCAGGGCGAACTATTCCCGCGCGTCGGATTTGTCGTGACGAGCATGAGCTTGCCGAGCCGCTCGGTCGTGCGGTTCTACAACAAGCGCGGCACGGCGGAGCAGTGGATCAAAGAAGGCAAACAGGCCACGCACTGGACCCGCTTGTCGTGTCACCGCTTCCGAGCCAACGAGGTACGGCTGCAACTCAGCGTGCTGGCCTACAACCTGGGCAACCTGTGGCGGCGGCTAGGGCTGCCGCAGCGAATCAAAAGCTGGTCGCTAACGAGTTTGCAACACCGGTTGATGAAGACCGGCGGTCGGCTGGTCAAGCATGCTCGCTACTACTGGTTGCTGCTGGCGGAGGGGCATCTGAACCGGCGGCTGTTCGGTGACATGCTGCATAGGATCTGGGCGCTGCCTGTGCCGGGTGGGTAGCGTTGCCCGGGCGAGGATCAACAGTTTTTGGCTCCAAAAAGGTTTCGCAGGGAGCAGTGTCGGCCGGAGCGCCGTTCAGTCCGCTCAATCAACGTCTGTGAGCGGACGGACGAGCCCTGGCGCCTACCGGCGGAGGTGATGTGCAGGGTTCAGCGCGAAAAGACGTGGTATTCGGCGCAGCGGGGGTGTATCCTGTGACCGTGCCAGGGCCAAAATGGAAATCCTGGCTTAGTGGTGGACGACTTCTACGGCCCGGAGCAGTGGCTGGTCTTTCGCGAGTCGATGCGGCGCGTTTTTCCCGAGCGGCCGATTGTCGAGATGGATGAAGCCGATGAAGTCCTGCACGTAGTCTATGACCTCGACCACCGCGTCCAGGTCCACGGGCTTCGCCATCTGCGGTGGAGCTTCGGCGGCCGGTTCGCGGGACGTCTTGAGGACACGCCCCCCCCGGTGGCGCGCCATCTACGATGACGAGGGACGTTTGCTCGTCGCCATCAACTTCAATATGGATATCGGCGACGCTTGGGAGCACGTCGACCTCCCCGAATACCCGGAGCCGATGACGGCCCTCGCGTACCGCTTTGGCATCAACTACATCGTCTATGCGATGACCCATTGACCGGTCGCCGCGCACCGCGTCGACTCACCGGGGCATATCCAACAGCCGCGTGATGTTGCCGCCGAGAATCCCGTTCTTGTCCGCCTCGCTGATCTCGAGGCGCTTCACGTTGTCGAGTTCGCTGCGGGCGTAGGAGACCAAGCCGGAGTAAGGCCGGAGTGAGATAAACTGGTGGTTTGATCCAATCGACATCCAAACCAACGAATGTTTGAAGCGAATGCGTGCCGCGGGAGCCAACTGAGCCCCGAACGCCGGTGAGGGGTCAAGAACCCGACTAGCGACGTGAAACTGGGACCCGTCACTCGTGTTCCGGGCTCGGGTTTGAGTTTAGACCGGCCCGTCGATACAGGCGGGTCGCTGAAGCGATTCGGTCCGGAAACGAATAGTGCTCCCGAAGCTTGCACAGCGAATGTGTTGGTTGGTCCTGCTCTGCTTCGGTGCGGTGCCGCTTACGCCGTCGGCCCAAGCCTCCCCCTCCGCCCCAACCCACGACACGCAAGTCGCGGGAGAAAGCACGCCGGAAGGCCGGGCCGTCACCGGCGGTCCTACTCCGGCAGCGGACAGCGGCACATCGGAGCCGCACGTGGGAAGCGGCCTGGGCGTGGCCGGTTCCAGCCTCGCGGCCGGCCCTAGCGCCAACCCTCGTTCCCCCAGGACCACCAGAAGTGGCTCCTCGGCTCGAACCGGTTCGTCCCTCGCCAAGGCGCCCTTCACCTTACTGCCAGGCGACATTGTTCTGACGCAGGACGACGGCGTGAACGCCGGGATCATTCTCGTGGACCCAACGACGAGGGCCGCCGTGACCGTCGTCACGGACCCTTTGCTTGCGGGGGTATCGGGGATCGCAATCGATGCAAGTGGCCCCGTTCTCAGCGTTCTCGTCACGGTAGCGAACCCGCCCGAGCTCCTTCGTATTGATCCAGCGACAGGCAACGTTTCGAGCTTGAGGCTGTTCGACGACCTTTTCTTCTTCAATGCCAGTGATGTAGCGGTCGAGGATGACGGCAACATCCTCGTGGTGGCCCAGGGCGTAGACACGGACCCGCCGGCGGTGAGACGTTACGACCCTGTGGGGATGGTCGAAACTGATGCCACAGACGGACTTTCTGGTCTGGACGGCGACGTGATCGGGGGTATCGCCATTGAGGCAGACGGCAACATCATCTTCTCGCTTAAAACCGCGCTCGAGTTCCGGCGCATTAATCGCATAACAAAAGTCGACACGACCTTCAGCTCCGGCGGGACTCTTCTCGTAGAGCCGGCCCGCATGGCGATCGCGCCTGACGGCGGCATCATCGTGGCGGAGTTTGGGGATGTGTCCGTTCTTAGAGTCGACCCGGTTACTGGGGTGCAGGCGCAACTCTCCACTGATATGGCGCTAAGCGATCCGTTCGACGTCGCCATAGAGGCGGACGGTTCTATCCTTGTCGCCGATCTCCCATTCGCACCGCTGGGGGCCATCTTTCGGCTGGCCCCCGGCACTTTTGTTCTGAGTACGCTCTCGGTCACGCTCGCCAATGAGATAAGCTGGGTATCCACTTTACTCAGGTGACCCCAAGATGTAGTGTAGGGCCTGGTGGAGGATTACCCGCGCGACCAACTCGAATTCGAGTCTCACTTTGCGAGCGAGGAGGCTTGCCGCGACTATCTGTTCGCCTTGCGCTGGCCAGAGGGTTTCCGCTGTCCAAGGTGTGGGCATGAGCGCGCTTGGCCGGTGCGCAAAGTGTGGTTCGAATGCGCTCGCTGCGGGCGGCAAACCTCCGTCACCGCCGGCACGATCTTTCAAGACACACGCAAGCCGCTGCGGCTGTGGTTCCGGGCGATGTGGACCATCACCACGCAGAAGAATGGGGCCAGCGCCCTGGGTCTACAGCGCGTTCTGGGACTGGGCAGTTACCAAACCGCCTGGCCTTGGATGCACAAGCTGAGGCGAGCGATGGTGCGCCCGGGGCGGGAGCGATTGACGGGCCTCGTCGAGGTCGATGAGACCTACTGGGGCGCTGAAGAAGAAGGGGTAATCGGCCGGCAGACCGAGCGTAAAGCGTTGATTGCAGTCGCCGCGGAAGAGAGAGGCACCGGGCTGGGGCGCATCCGCATGCAGCGCGTTCAGAACGCCTCGGCGGCCAGTTTGATGCCCTTCGTCGAGGAGTCGGTCGAGCCGGGCAGCGTGGTTGTTACCGACAACTGGTCGGGCTACGATCCGCTCAAGAAGAAGGACTACCAGCGTCGTATCATCTCGATTAACAACCGCCGCGAGCAGGCCTCGCAGCTACTGCCGAGGGTGCACTTGGCGATCTCGCTACTCAAGCGCTGGATGCTGGGCACGCATCAGGGGGCGGTCAGCCACGAGCATCTGGACTACTATCTCGACGAGTTCGTGTTCCGCTTCAATCGGCGCAGATCACGCAGTCGGGGCAAGCTCTTCTACCGCCTTGTGCAGCAGGCCATGGCGGTGGAGCCGACGCCGTACCGCTCGATCGTCGCCGATTGGGACGCTAAGACGCTGTGAGCCCAACTACAAGATGTTGGGGTCACCTGAGTCAAGTGGATACCCGGCTGAGATAAAAGGCATGGCCGTCGTCCCCAGCGCCCCTTCGGTCACCGGTGTCACGGAGTCGATCCTTCCGGCCGGAGACGCCGACACTCAGATTACGGTCAATGGTTCGGGCTTTAACACCACTTCAGTGGTTTCCTTCGACGGGACACCTTTGGTTACGACGTTCGTCGATGCCACCACCCTACTGGCAGTCGTACCGGCTGCCAAGATCGCGGCAGCCGGCTCCTTCGACGTCATCGTCACAAACACCTATCCCACCGCCGGAGCGTCCGGTCCGTTCTCTGTGAGCGTGGCGGACCCATCGATCACTAGCCTCACGCCGCCCAATGTCTGTGCCGGCGATCCCGCTTTTGTCAACCTCGGCGTCAATGGGGCGAACTTCGCAGCCGGCGCGGTAGTGAATTGGGACGCGACGCCATTGGGTACCACTTTCGTCAACAGCACGTTACTCAACGCCGATCCCCTGACCCTGCATAGTACCGTCGGCACGCCCACGATCACGGTGGTGAACAACCCCGGCGGGGTGTTGTCGACCGGCTTCTCTTTTCCTGTCGTAGGTCCTTCTATCACCGGGCTGAACCCACCTTCGACAATCGTCGGTGGTCCGGGTTTCTCGCTGATCGTTATGGGTGGCTGCTTCGTGACGGGCTCGGTGGTCTTGTTCAACGGAAACGCCGTTCCAACAGTCGTCGATAGCGGCGTACAGGTCACCGGAACAATCTCCGCCGGGTTGATCGCCGCAACAGGGAGCGTTCTGGTCCAAGTGGTGAACCCTGGTGGTGCGCTGTCAGCCTCGATGAGCTTCGACATCAACAACCCGGCTCCAACGCTGACTTTGCTGAGTCCGAACAGTGCGACGGCGGGCGATCCCGGCGGTACGGTGACCGTGACGGGAGCTGATTTCGTTCCCGCTTCGACAGTCCTGTTCGACGGCGTGCCCCAGCCCACCACTTTCGTGGGCGGCACCACTCTGGAAGTCATGGTCACGCTGGCGCAGCTTGCGGCCGCCGGAACCATCAGCGTGACGGTTTCCACCCCCGCGCCGGGTGGTGGGACATCGGGGGCGCTGCTATTCACGGTCAATAACCCGTCTCCGGGAGGGGTGGCGATATCACTCATCCCGAACATTGCAACGGCCGGCCAGACGGGGTTTACGTTGACCGTGCACACAACCAGTGCAGTCTTCGTCAACGGCTCGATCGTCCGGTTCGACGGTGTCGCCCAGGCGACAACTTTCGTCAACAGTATGACCCTGCAGGTAATGCTCTCAGCGGAGCAGCTTGTCGCCGGAATCTATGTCGTGACGGTTTTCAACCCCCCTCCCGGGGGCGGGACGTCGCCGCCTGTGAGTTTTACGGTCAACAACCCTGCTCCCACGCTGACTTCTCTGGGTCCGAACAACGCGACGGCGGGCGATCCCGGGGTTACGGTGACCGTGACGGGCGCGGGCTTCGTCAACGGCTCGACGGTCCGGTTTGACGGTGTGCCCCAGCCCACCACTTTCGTCAGCGACACCACCCTGGAGGTAACGGTCACGCTGGCGCAGCTTGCGGCCGGCGGAACCATCAACGTGACCGTGTTCAACGCCGCGCCCGGCGGCGGCACGTCGGCGGCCCTGACGTTTACCATCAACAACCCCGCGCCCACCCTGACTTCGCTCGGCCCGAACAGTGCGACGGCGGGCGGTCCCGGCGTTACGGTGATCGTGACGGGCGCGGGCTTCGTCGACGGCTCGACGGTCCGGTTCGACGGTGTGCCCCAGCCCACCACGTTCGTTGGCGGCACCACCCTGGAAGTAACAGTCACGCTGGCGCAGCTTGCGGCGGCCGGAACCATCAACGTGACCGTATTCAACGGCGCGCCCGGAGGAGGCACGTCGGCGGCCCTAACATTTACCATCAACAATCCCGCGCCCACGCTGACTTTGCTGAGTCCGAACAGCGCGACTGCGGGTGATCCCGGCGTTACGGTGACCGTGACGGGCACAGGCTTCGTCAACGGCTCAACGGTCCGGTTCGACGGTGTGCCCCAGCCCACCACTTTCGTGGGCGGCACCACCCTGGAGGTAACGGTCACTCTGGCGCAGCTTGCGGCCGCCGGAACCATCAACGTGACCGTGTTCAGCCTTGGACCGGGGGGAGGCACGTCGGCGGCCCTGACGTTTACCATCAACAACCCTGCGCCCACCCTGACTTCCCTGAGTCCGAACAGCGCGACGGTGGGCGGGCCCGGGGGTGGTTCCGGGGTCACGGTGACCGTGATGGGCGCAGGCTACGTCAACGGCTCGACCGTCCTATTCGACGGGGTGCCCCAGCCCACCACTTTCTTTAAGCGGCACCACCCTGGAAGTAACAGTGACGCTGGCGCAGCTTGCAGCCACCGGAACCATCAACGTGACGGTGTTCACCCCCGCGCCGGGGGGTGGAACCTCGGGGGCGCTGCTATTCGCGATCAATAACCTCGCTCCGCCACTGACGATAGCACTGAACCCGAACGCTGCAACGGCCGGCGAGACGGGGTTTACGTTGACCCTGACCGCTCAATGTTGCTTCGTCAACGGCTCGGTGGTCCTGTTCGACGGTGTCGCCCGGGCGACCAACTTCGTCAACAGCATGACCCTGCAGGTAATGCTCTCAGCGGAGCAGCTTGTCGCCGGAATCTATAGCGTGACGGTTTTCAATCCCCCTCCCGGAGGCGGGACGTCGGTACCTGTGCAATTTTTCGTCGCTAACCCTGTTCCCACACTGACATTCCTCAGCCCAGCCGCCATTCCGGCGGGGGATCCCGGTTTCACGTTGACGGCGACGGGAACGAACTTGGCTCCAAACTCCGTGGTACGCTTCGGTGCCACTGGCCTCGCGACCACGTTCGTTAGTAGTACTAGTCTTACGGCGACGGTGCTCGCCGCCCTCATCGCTATTCCGAGTACCCAAATCGTCACCGTGGAGAGTCCGACCCCGGGCGGCGGCATCTCAGGCGGACTGCCCTTTGTTGTTGAAGATCTGTCCTCTATCTCCGGTCTCGACCCGTCCACCGCTTGTGCTGGTGACGTGAGTTTCTTGCTCGCCGTTGGTGGATCGGACTTTCTCGCCGGTTCGCAAATCAGTTGGGATGGCGTTGCGCAGCCAACGAACTTTGTCGACACTTCGACGCTAACGGCTCTGATCCCCGCTCCGCTGCTCGCCGCTCCCGGTGACAGGGCGGTACGGGTCGTCAGTCCCGGAGGAGGCGAAACCGTCGGCCGTAACTTCAGGATCAACGGACCCAGTATCGGTCTGCTACGACCGTCTTCGGCGGCTGCCGGCGGACCGCCGTTTGACATGGACATCTTCGGAAACTGCCTGCTCGACACCTCGAGTGCCTTCTGGAACAACCAGACCCTCTCCGCGAACTTTTCTCCTGATGGCGGCGGGTCTCTGGTCGCCCAGGTGCCGATGAGCTTGATCGCGACGTCCGGACAAGCCGCCATCACGGTAAGAAACTCGCCGCAAGCGATATCACCAGGCGCCGACTTCTTCATCGTCGCGCCCGCGGTGAACGAGGTCAGCGTCGTCACGGAGTCGACGTCCGAGGACGGGGTCACCGTCTCCATCTCGGGTACCGACTTCGTGCCAGGCTCGATCGTGCGATTCGCGGGTCAGCCGGTCAGCACAACCTTTCTTAGCCCGAACTCTCTGAGAACTTTCATTCCGAAGAGCTTGTTAATGAGTAACCCGAACGGCTCGATCACGGTGGAGAGCCCGGGGGGCGCTCTCTCGGACTCTGCCACGCTGCCTCTTTTGAACCTCACCTCTGCCTTGCCAAACGGTCGTGTGGGATCGACATACGGGGCCGAACTCGACGCCGCGGGTGGCGTTCCTCCCTACGCGTGGTCAATCACGGGCGGTACGTTGCATCAGGGTTTGGTGCTCAACCCGGCCGGCTCAATCGGCGGTGTTCCCGGCGAGGGTGGCAACTTCTTTGTGACTCTCGAGGTCGCCGACAACTCCGGCCAAGCCGCGTCTCAAGCCGTACCGTTGTCGATTCTTGGGCTGATTCTGTTGAGCCCTTCGAAGCTGTCGATCGATCTGACGCCGAACGCCGTCGTCGTGACCCGGACGGTTACCGCTTCGGTCGAAGACGGCCCGGTGGAGATAGAGGCAAGCGCCTCGACGACCTCGGGGGTTGACTGGCTCAGCGTCTCGCAGCAGACCGCCACCGCGGACGTGGGCGCCCCTGCCGGCACAACGGTGACCATCGACCCCGAGGAATTGCCCATCGGCGTGCACATCGGCCAAGTGGACTACTCTCCGGCTAATGGCCCGACCAAAGGGCTGGATTTTCCAGCCACTTCGCTTCCAGTGATCGTCACGGTGAACCCAACGCCGACGTTGTTCCAGCTTTCTCAAACCGGTTTGCTCTTTACGGGTGTAGCTGGATCCGGCAATCCACCGGAGCAGACGTTCTCGGTGGGCAACTAGTACTACTGTGTTATAAAACATGCTAGCATAAAAGTGTGCCGAACAAGGAGTCGGCGTCAGGCAAACAGCAACAACGTTTCGCGGCTTATCTCGACAGCCTGGCGCGTGCCGCGAGACATGCCGACCGCAGCGAGCCCTTGAAAGCTTATTGCCGCGGTCTCCTACTGCCCATCGAGCGCAAATGCGTGGAGCCGATGGCGGCACGCCTCGCCCCGCACAACGTTCGCCGTACGCACCAGTCGCTGCATCATCTGGTCGCCGACTCGCCGTGGGACGACGACGCCCTGCTCGCCGCCGTGCGGGGCCGCGTGCTGCAGGCGATGAAGAAGACCTCGCCCGTCGTGGCCTGGATCGTTGATGACACGTCCTTCCCCAAGAAGGGCAAACACTCGGTCGGCGTGGCGCACCAGTATTGCGGACAACTCGGCAAACAAGAAAACTGTCGAGTGGCGGTGAGCCTGTCGGTCGCCACCTCGAAAGCCTCACTGCCGATCGCCTACCGCCTGTACCTGCCCGCGTCCTGGGCCGACGATCGAAAACGGCGACGCAAAACCCGCGTGCTCGACGAGATCCGCTTGGAGACGAAACCACAGATCGCACTGGGCCAGATTCGACAGGCGCTCGAAGATGACATCGAGCCGGGGGTCGTGTTGGCCGATGCCGCCTACGGCAACGACAGCGCGTTTCGCAACGAACTGGCGCAACGGGGACTCGAGTATGTCGTCGGCATCCGGAGTTCGACGACCGTGTGGCGAGCGGGGCAAGGGCCTCTGCCGGCGAAGAAATACTCCGGTCGCGGTCGGCCGCCGAAGCGGTTGCGACGCGGCAAACAGCAGCCCGTCACGGTGAAGGAGCTGGCCGGCGAGCTGTTGGCGACCAAAGCCTTCCGCGCGCTGAGCTGGAGGGAAGGGACCGGCCAGACGCTACGTTCTCGTTTCGCTGCCGTACGCGTGCGGCCGGCGCGTCGCGACTACGAACAACACGAACCGCACCCCGAGCAGTGGCTGTTGATCGAGTGGCCGGCGAAACAGGCGGAACCGACCCACTACTGGTTGGCGAACCTAGGCGTCAAAACGACCCGCAAGAATCTGGTCGGGTTGGCCAAGCACCGCTGGATCATCGAGCGCGACTACCAGGAGCTCAAGCAAGAGTTGGGACTGGGTCACTACGAAGGACGCGGCTGGCGGGGCTTTCATCATCACGCCACCCTTTGCATTGCGGCGTATGGGTTCCTGGTGGCTGAGCGGAGCCTTTTTTCCCTCTCGACACGAATCGACCGATTACAGCTACCCCTCCCCAAGCCGCCGTGGGACTTCCGCCCGCGCGGGGCGCCCGATTCGACCCGAGCGGCATAACCCGAGCTCGATTGCGACGCTGCGGAGGCAAATCGGTCGCCACATTCTGCGTCAGCTTCCTTGCTGTCCTTTTTGTGGCTCCGGCTTTTTATAACACAGTAGTACTTGGGGTCGGAGATCTCCCCTGGACGGTGGCCTCTTCGACCGTCTCGGGCTCGGCGGGCGGAATCAACTGGCTGAGCGCCTCGCCGGCGAACGGTACGAGCACGGCGGGCGATCCTCTCCCTGAGGTCGTGGCCGCGGTCGACACGGTGGGCCTGGCCGCGGGGCAGTACTACGGGCAAGTCCAGGTGGGAGCGGAAAACACCGCAAACTCTCCTCAGGTCGTCACGGTTGTTCTGAATATATTCGAGCCGGGCGCGGCACAGGCGGGTCCGGTTGTCGAGCCTCTGGGGCTCTTCTTTGTTGCGCCGCAAGGCGGCGAGCCTGCGCCGGCCGAAGAGATTGAGATCGCCAATGTCTCCGCGGCACCCATCACGTTTACCAACGTCCGCATCCCTGAAGCGGGTGCCGATCCCTTCGGCCACGCACCGGCCGCGGGAACCATTGCGCCCGCTGCAACCGCGGCTGTGAGTGTGGACGCGAACCCGGGTACTCTGGCTCCGGGGGAGTATCGCGCTGCCCTTGAGCTGGCGTTTTCGAACGGTGTCGTTCGCTCAGCCGAGCTGTTACTGCTGGTGACTCCGTCCCCGGCCGGCCCTCTCTCCGAGTCGAGCCCTCTCTCCCAGTCGATGGGGGGCACGAAGGGGCAGGGGGGCTGCGCGCCGACTCGGTTGCTGAGGAACTTCACGAGCCTCGGGCAGGGCTTTACGGCTCCCGCCGCTTGGCCCAGTACGGTGGCCGTCGAGGTCGCTGACGACTGTGGCGGCGCCATCAGCAAGGGTGCGGTCGTGGCCTCGTTTACGGTCGGCGCCTCGGTGGCCCTTGTCCCCTTAGGCGATGGGCATTGGGAGAACAGTTGGGCGCCCGCCTCCGACGCAGCCGGCGCGGTCACGGTGACGGTGGATATGGAGTCCCTGGCCGGTCTGAAAGGAAGCAGGGAGCTGACCGGCTCGATTGCCGTGAATGATGCCGCGCCCCCGCACGTCCCCGACGGCGCGATTGTCAGTTCGGCCAGCTTCGACCCCGACCTCCCGCTTTCGCCTGGCACTCTGGTGACGATCTTCGGATCCGACTTGTCGCTGGACGAAGCCGCGGCTCCCGCGTTGCCGTTGCCGCTCGAGCTTGGCGGTACGAGCATACAGATTGCGGGACGGGTCTTGCCGTTGCTCTTCGTCTCCGCTCGACAGGTCAACGCCCTGGTTCCCTACGAACTCCCAGCCAACACGTCGCAGCAGATGATCATCCGGCGCGGGGGTACGATCAGTCACCCGAGTCGCATCGAGTTCGCCGTCGCGCAACCCGATGTCTTTGCTTTCGCCAATTGGGAAGGGATTGTCGTGGACCTCGGAGGCCTCCTTGTGACGGTGGACAACCCGGTTGCCCCAGGAGGCATCATCGTGATCTTCGCCGCCGGTCTTGGACCGGTCACTCCGGAGGTCACGTCCGGAACCGCGGCCCCGGTCTCGCCGCTGGCGTTCGCCGCGGGTGAAGTCACCGTAACCATTGGAGGGCTTGCGGCCCAAGTATTCTTCGCCGGCCTTGCGCCCGGTTTTGCCGGCCTCTACCAAATCAATGTATTGGTTCCCGAGGGAGTCACACTCGGCGACGCAGTGACTCTGGTTATCCAAGTCGGCGACGGCGTCAGCCGCTCGGTTACGATTGCGGTTCGGTAGTGGAAAGCGGTGGGAACGGCCCCCGGCGCCTGCTCACAGGTTGAGCAGCTTTGCGATGTTGCCGCCGAGAATTCTGTCCTTGTCCGCCTGGCTGATCTCGAGGCGTTGCACCTTGTCGAGTTCGCTCTGCGTGTAGGAGACCAAGCCGGGGTTCTTGTGCGGCCCGTCCGTACCCCACACGAGCTTCTCGGCGCCGGCCCTCCCGACCGCGTCTTCCATCTTGTAGACCAGCGCCACCGCACTGGTATCGAGCAGGACGTTATCGAATTCCTCCGCCAACCGGATGAACGCATCGACCATGTCGCGGTTCCGGCTCATGTAGGCGCCCATATGGGCGAAAAGGAACGTTGTTTCAGGGAAGGACGTCGCGCGCCGCCGGGCGACGCGCGCGTCCCCGGTCGCGTCGACCAGGCAGGGCGCGCCGTGTTTCGCCGCCAGCTTGAATACCGGGTCGATGATGTACTCTCTCAGCCGGCACTCGCCGGCGTGAATCTTGATGCCTCGGAACCGCTTCCCCCGCAAGGCGGCATCGAGTTCTTGGATCACGGGCCGTTCGTAACTTGGCAGCGCATAGACGTAGGGGATAAGCCGGTCGGGAAACTGCTCGATCGCCGCCTCGGCCATTTCGATCGAGCGCCGGGTCGTGGTCGACATCGCGAAGACGATCGACCGGTCGATGCCGGTCGCGGCCATCACTTCGACGATGGCCTTGGCCGAGTATTCCGTCTTCGCCGCGTCGCCGTGCTTGAGGTGAGCGTGAGAGTCGATCACGAGCGCTTCGCTCGCACCCGCCGCGGGGATGGCTGCGGCACGCATCGAGAGGGCGGCAGCTCCGGTCGATCGGGCGAATTGACGCCGAGTCATTTCGGTGCTCATAGAGCTTCTCCTTTCCCAATGCACAAATCCCAGTGTGAGCTTCGGGGGCTCATGTTCCGTTGCAAAGGACCCTGAGCGAGCTTCTCCACCGGCGGTGTTGTCTCAAGCCGGCTCTAGTTTCGCAGATGCTTCTTCAGGAACTCGAGGGCGGCAGCATCCACGTCAGGGCCGTTCGATGCTCGATCAGGTAGGTTGTGACCTGCACCCTCGACGAGCAGGTTCTCTGTGTCAACACCGCTGGCCTTGAGTTTCTCGATAAGCCGATGCGCATGCACAATGGGAACTGGTTCGTCCGCCAAGCCGTGATAGGTAAACACGGGCGGGTCGCCTGGAGATACGTGGCGGATCGGTGAGACGTGCGTCAATCGCTCGTTCCCGATTCTCTCCGGCGAGTCTCCCTGCTTGAGCCCAAAAAGCTGCAGGTACGCCGGGTGCTCATGTTTCAAGGTCTTGAGCAAATGAAAATCGGTGGGACCCGAATAGTTCACGATAGCGGCAAGATGCGTCGACTCCCGTTCGACAGGGTCCTCCGAGTCCGGATTCGCCAAGTCGTCGTGGAGGCCGATCCACAGCGCCAAGTGGGCGCCTGCCGAAGTGCCCATCACTGCGATGCGGTCGTTGATGTGCCACTGCGCCGCTTTGTGACGTACGAATTGGACCGCGCGAGTCACGTCCTCGACCTGTGCCGGATAAATCGCCGTGCCGCTGAGACGGTAGCCGATCGAGATCAACGAAATGCCGTTGCCGAACAGTCTCTCCTGTAGCCCCTCGGGAAGGTCGCTCTTGTCTCCCTCGCTCCAACCGCCGCCGTGAATGTAGATGACCGCCGGTGCCAGTGACGCCCAGTCCCACAGGTAGGCGTCCAGCTTCAGTTCCAAGCCGTCCACCTCCTTGTAGACGACGTCCTTGAGGACACGTAGCTCCTGGGCGGGCATGGCAGCACAAACAGCCCCCAGCAGCACAAGGACGCGAAGCAGTCTCATGGCACCCGCAATTGTACCCCTCCGGACACGGGGCACGGGGTCCCAGATCCGTGCGTTAAGGCAGTGGGACGGTGTGTCGTCACGCCCTGATGACTCGGCGGGTGGAACTGGAAGAGAGCGGATGTGTTTGCGCTTGGCTCACCCGCCGGGTGTGGAGCGTGTGCGGACTCATCGGTGATGCGTGTCGATCCGCCGACCCTGCAAGGGTCGCACAATTGTCCTTACCGGGACATCGTATCCCGCATTTTCAATTTGATGTTTGACATCCCGACCTTCCAGCGGCCTTGAGCGTCTTTATTCATAGGGGCTAGAGCCCGATGAGGACGCCATGGAGGCCAACACCCAATGGGTGAAAAAAACAAACCAAGCCATTCCAGCTAAGTTTCAATGGACTTCTCAAAGTCGATTTCCAGGGATCGCACGTCACTTCCGACGGTGGCCTGATTTTGGTTCGCGAACTGGACGAACGGCTCGGTCTCGGAGAACTGATTGACGAGCATCTCAGCGACTCCCGGCAAGGCACAAACAAGCAGTTCACGCTCGCTGATCTGTTGCGGCAGTCGGTTTACAGCCGACTCGCCGGCTACGAGGACCTCAACGACGCCGAGCGGGTTTCGATCGATCCGACCGTATACAGTTTATGACGGGCACATGGTGGACACTTTTCGCCTCCTAGGTAGAAGATATCAAGCTCCGTCTGCCTCCACCACATCTCGGCCGGGGCCCCCGCCAGCGCCGTTCCCTCGCCGGCGGGGGAACGGCGCGATCTGGCCGCGGCGCTCGTCTTCAACCGCTTCGCGTCGTTGTTCAGGTTCAACACGAACGCCAGCGCCGTGATCGAACACGACCCGCATCGGCCCCCACTCACCGAAATACGTCTCGAAAGCTTGGACGTGGGTGCGGACGCGGACGATGATGTGTCCTTCCAGATCGAGCACGCAGACGTGCGAGTATTGGTCGCCGAGGTCGAGGCCAACGACGACGTTGATGCCTTGTTCAATCATCTTGTGTTGGGGCTGTGACAATGCTTCGATGCGTTTGCTATGGTTCTTCAGAACGTGTAGTTCCTTTCGTTACCAGAAGGGTTTTGGGATTCGCCCCGCGTCATGGAAGGGGCGGGGCGAAGCCCGTCACTCGGGAGCGTACCGCACTCCCGAGACCGCGAGTCTCCTCATTTCATCTCTGTGGTTGCGGGTCGTGCTTCCTTTTTCTGGTGAGCTTTCGAGGCGGCTCTCGCTCTGCTAGGAGAGCGTTTCTTTTCGGACCGTTAGCTCGGCGATGTAGTCTCGGTCGACTTCGTAGCCGAAACCAGGCCCGTCGCAAACCTCGATCACCCCGTCCGCTGTGACTTCGACTGGCGGCTGGATGATGTCGCGTTTCCAATAGCGCTTGCTGGCCGAGACGTCGCCGGGGAGCGAGAAGTTCTCGAGTGTCGACAGCGCGATGTTGTGGGCGCGGCCGATGCCGCTCTCGAGCATCCCGCCACACCACACAGGGATGCCGTGGGCCCGCGCCACATTGTGCACTAGCAGTGCTTCGGAGAACCCGCCTACACGTCCGAGTTTGATGTTGAGAATGCGGCAGGCCTTCATCTCGATGGCCTGCTCGGCATGGCGTGCGGTACGGATGCATTCATCAAGACAGATGGGTGTGTCGAGCTGGGCCTGCAGCTTGGCGTGGTCGATGATGTCGTCGTGTGCCAGGGGCTGCTCGATCATCATCAGGTTGAACTCGTCCAGTTGCCGAAGGTGTGCGGCGTCACCGAGCGTGTAGGCCGAGTTGGCGTCGGCCATCAGTTGAATGTCACGGAAACGTGCACGCACCTGCCTGATGACGTCGATGTCCCACCCGGGTTTGATCTTGACTTTGATGCGCTGATAGCCCGCGCCCAACTCGCGTTCGATCAACGCCAACAACTCGTCGATCGAGTCTTGGATGCCGATCGAGACACCGCAGTCGATCTGCGAACGGCTGCCGCCGATGTGCTTCCATAGCGGCAGGCCGAGCAGGCGGGCTTCGAGGTCCCATACGGCCGTTTCGAGGCCTCCGCGGGCCATGTGGTGGCCGCGAATGTGGGAGCTGAGGCCGGCGACCTCGGCGGCGGAACTGATCTCGCGGTTGAGAACTTGGGGTGCGACGAAGTCACGCAAGATCATCCACGCGACATCGACCCACTCTTCGTTGTAGAAAGGCCGCTCGCCGCAGGTCACTTCTCCCCAGCCGGTGGCACCGCCGCCATCGACCTCGACCTCGACCAAGAGGATGCGGCGTTCGGTTGTGCGGCCGAAGCTGGTCTCGAAATGATGGACCAGGGGCATGCGGATTTCGTGGAGGGTGATGCGGTCGAGTTGCATTTTTGTGATTCGTGATTCGTGAACCGTGATTCGTCTGCCGCCTAGTGGGCCTGAGTCCCGAGGAATAGGGACTCGGCAAGCCTGGAGGCTTACGCCACCGCTTAGGCCGGAACTCGCGCTAACTCGAAAGTGCCGCCGGCTTCGGAGCGGCGATAGCCGATGACCGTGAGACCGTCGACGAAGTGCTGCTGGAACTGCTCCCGTACGCGCGTCTGGATCCCCTTGGCTTTCTCGGGATCGCCGGTGCGCAACGCGGCGATCTCCGCCGGCACCTCGATCGTCTGCACCACCGTCAGGTCGGGTTTGGGGCGGTCCTGCACGATGGCCTTCACACGCGGGCTCGAGATCTGCCAGTCGGCGACCAGTCGGTCGGTCTGCATCCCTCCGTGGAGCGGCGACGATGTGATGCCGTACTGGTTCGGCAGGAAGCGCTCGATAATTACGCCGAGCTTTTCGATGTTGAAATGGGCGTTGCGAATCTCGAGAGGATCGAAGAACCATTCGATGCGCCCGATCCCCGCGGCCAGCGCTTCTTCCCGCTGTTTGAGCTTGATGAACCGTCCGATTCCGAGCCCTTGGTGGTCATCGAGCACGCCCGTCATGTGGCTGTGCCAATAACGGTCTCCGTCTCGCTTCGCACCTGGGAGCGCGAAGCTGCAGCCGACCATCTGATCGCCGTCGTAAGCGCCCAGAATCAGCCCACCGATGTACTTCGCGACGCTGAGGATGCGCGGCGGTACCTGGTCGACTTCCGAAAACCTCCACACACCGCTCTGTACCGCGAGCGTGTCGCGAAATTCCTCGTGCGTGGAGAGCACGCGCACCTCGATTTTGCCGGCGTTGCTCACCCTGCTTGAACCTCCTGCCACAACTGCTCCCTCTCTCGTGGTTCCGACTCCTCGATGCGCCTGCCTTGTTCGTGCAGACGTGCCTCGATGGTCTGGAAGCGCTCGCGGAACTTGCGATTGGCGCGGCGCAAGGCTAACTCCGGGTCGACCCGCAAGCGGCGCGCCAACGCCACCATCAAGAACAGCAACTCGCCGACGTTTTCCTCGGCTGTCTCGCCCTCCTCGGGCCGCTCTTGGCCGTCGGGCTGGCGCTCGGCACGCAACGTTCCCAGGTCGGCTTCGATGCGTTCCATCAGCGCGTCGTCTTGGGCCCAGTCAAGTCCGGCTTTCGCGACCCGCTTGCCGATCTCGCGGGCTTCGAGAACCGCGGGCTGGGACCTCGGCACGCTGTCGAGCAGCGAGTCGTGGCCATCGTCCTCTGGCGAACCCTTGGCACGCTTCTCCTCGGCCTTGATTTCCTCCCACCGGTGAAGCACCTCGCCGGCCGTCTCGGCAAACTCGGCGCCGAAGACGTGCGGATGCCGCCGGACCAGCTTCTCGGTGATGTGGTCGAGGACGTCGTCGATCGAGAACCAGCCGTTCTCCGAGGCAATCTGCGACTGAAAGACGATCTGGAGTTGCACGTCGCCGAGTTCCTCGGCCAGCGCCGCCCAGTCTTGGCGGTCGATGGCGTCGATCACCTCGTAGGATTCCTCAATCAGATAACGGCGCAACGATTCGACACTTTGCTCGCGGTCCCAGGGGCAACCGCCGGGGGCACGCAACCGCGCCATCAGGCCGAGCAACCTATCGAACTTCGCTGAGGACTCCGAAGACTCCACGGACATGAGACAATGGGCAAGCCAGAGCACAATGTAACATAGCGGTTTTGGGTGTCCTCGTAGCCTGCGGCGCCATCAGCCACCCAGAACCGCCGGCGTGAGCCCGCGCTGACCAGGTTCGGAGGACCCCGGGTCCGGCTGTGTTCAGATTTAGCTCCCGCTGCAGTTCAAGCGCAGGCTCACACCCGTGGCTCTGAGTTTAGTTGGCGGCGGCACGGCAAGGGTGCGGCCCACTACGCCGATCCTCATAAAGTCCGACCGCGACTCTAGACGATAGATCATGAGGGCCATAGGTGTGATCCCGGCGCGCTACGCCTCGAGCCGATTCGAGGGCAAGGCTCTGGCTCTGCTTGGCGGACGCCCCGTCGTTCAACATGTCTATGAACGCGCCTGCCAAGCGCGGAAGCTCGATGAGGTGTTCATCGCCACCGACGACGCTCGCATCGCCGATGCGGTACAGGCCTTCGGCGGACAATCGGTCATGACATCCACCAAGCACGCCTCGGGTACCGACCGTATTGCGGAAGCGGTCAGCGGACTTGACGTCGAGGTGGTTGTCAACATTCAAGGGGACGAGCCTTTCATCTCTCCCCGCGCGATCGACCAGACCGTCGAACCGTTCGAGAGCGAACCCGATCTCGACATGACGACGCTCATGCTCCCGATTACAGAAGAGAGCTATCTCCGTGATCCCAACGTCGTCAAGGTCGTTGTCGACCGGCAAGGCTACGCGCTATACTTCTCGCGTTCGCTGATCCCGCATCCCCGGCGGCAGGCACAACAAAGGACTCGGCAACACATCGGACTCTATGCGTATCGCAAGGATTTCCTGTTGCAGTTTGCCAAGCTGCCTACCGGAGAACTGGAACAAACCGAAGCCCTCGAGCAGTTGCGGGCGCTCGAGAACGGCCACCGCATTCGGGTCATCGAGGCGGAAGACTATTCGGGTGTCAGCATCGACACACGCGAAGATCTGCACAAGGCGGAGAGCCTGTTGACGGACAACGAATGAGAGACCGGGGATGAGCGGCCGTGTGAGCGATTGTGCGGGAGGCCATGTACCCGCAGACCGCAAAAATTGCCACAACGAAGGATTCGTTACGGTGAAACGCGAACAAGGGCCGCAACTCCGCTTGACAGTCCGTGTCGCCAAACGGCAATCTAAGGGATTGCACGGTGGGCGAGGCGCTGGGCGGGTGATTTGCACCAACGCCGACCGTGGGTAGAGGGGTAGTCAATGCCTGATCCGAGCGAGGGCCCGGCCGCGGAGGCCGAACCTTCCTTTTTCACCAAGCTGATTGAAGGCTTCAAGAAGGGCGGCACGCAGGCCGAACAGGTCAAGATCCGCCGCCGCTTCGTCGCCTTCGCCATCAGCGGCTTCCTCACGACAAACTTCTTGATGTTCCTGCGGTTTTTCTTTCCGCGGACGATCTTTGAGCCCAAGACCATCTTCAGTATCGGCACACCGACTGACTTCGGGATCGGCGTCGACACCAAGTTCCAAAACTCGAACCGCATCTGGGTAGTGAAGAACACCGAGCGGCTGTTCGTGATCAGCGCGATCTGCACGCACCTGGGGTGCACGCCGGACTGGAAGCAGTCCGAGCAGAAGTTCAAGTGTCCCTGCCATGGCAGCGGGTACGACCCCGAGGGCGTCAACTACGAGGGGCCGGCGCCGCGTCCGATGGACCGCGCCCGAGTCGAGTTGGACGCCGAGGGACGGATCGTCGTCGACACCAGCGTGGTCTTCAAATGGGAAAAGGGCAAGGACAGCCAGTTCGACGACACGGGTGCGTTCATTCCGGTATAGCTAACGAGGTTGAAGCGTCACCGGCAGGTCGGCCGGTAGGGTCATTACCTTTTCCTAGTTGTTTCGGCAGCGTCGCAGGGTCCCGCGGGCGACGGGAGCCACCACGGGCAACGGTTGAGTTGGCTTCGGCCGCTCCGCAAAGGGAGTCAAGCAGTCATGGCAGACCAGACCACGGAAGATTCCAAGCAAACCGGCTCCGGCAACGGCGCGGGCTCGAACGGGAAGAAAGGTTTTCTGGGATTGGACCCTGCGGCCATCAAAGAGAAGGCCACCGAAGACCTCGAGGCCCTAAGAAAGCCGACCAAGACCGAGCTTTACAAGTCGGTCTTTCGGGTCAAGCACGACGAGACGCCCAGGAGCCGCACACTGGGAGTGCTCAGCAACGTCTTTCTGCATCTTCATCCGGCGAAGATCAACCGGGACGCGGTCCGCTACAGCTACACCTGGGGTATGGGGGGCATCTCGTTCTACCTGTTCTGGGTGCTCACCTGGACGGGCGTGCTGCTGATGTTCTACTACCACCCGACCAAAGTGCAGGCGTTCCGCGACATCTTGTATCTCGAACACGACGTCCCGTTCGGGAAACTGCTGAGGAACATGCACCGCTGGGGGGCGCACGCCATGGTGCTGACGGTGTGGATCCATATGTACCGGGTCTTTCTGACGGGCTCGTACAAGAAGCCGCGTCAGTTCAACTGGTGTGTGGGGGTGATCCTGCTGGTGTTGACGCTGTTACTGTCGTTTACCGGTTACCTGCTGCCGGACGACCAGCTCGGCTTCTGGGCGGTGACGGTAGGTACGAACATGGCTCGAGCGAGCCCGATGCTGGGGCACGAGGGGCCGTTCGGGGCCCAGTTCGGCATGACCCCGTTTAACGATGTGCGGTTCGCGCTGCTGGGTGGCTCGATCGTCGACGCGAACGCTCTGCTGCGCGCCTACATCTGGCATTGCATCGCCATTCCGGGCTTCGCGGCGACGTTCATGATCGTGCACTTCTGGCGGGTCCGCAAGGACGGAGGCATTTCGGGGCCGTCGCCCGTCATGCTCGCAAAAGAGATCAAGCCTCTACGCAAGTTGTAGGGCCGAGGACCCTCTGAAGGTTAGGGAGACGCTATGGACTGGGCGCAACTCTGGGAAATCTTGACCTTGCCGGACAACGTGCCGATTTTCGGCGTGATGATCCTGATCCCGTTCTACACCTGGTACGCGCTACGGCAAGGGTTCGCCAACGACCGGCTGATCGAACAACTCGAGGCCGACCCGGAGATGGCCAAGACGCACCACCGCAAGACGTTCCCGTTCAAGAAGGGCTGGGCTCGCGAGGTGCACGTCTGGCCGTTCTTGCTGCGCATCGAGTTCCTGGCGGCCGTGATCGTGACCGCCATTCTGATGGTGTGGTCGATTGCTCTCGACGCACCCCTCGAGGAGCCGGCGAATCCGACCCTGACCATGAACCCCGCCAAGGCCCCTTGGTACTTTCTGGGCCTGCAAGAGATGCTGGTCTACTTCGACCCCTGGATCGCGGGCGTGGTGATGCCGACATTGATCATCGTGGGGCTGATGGTGATTCCTTACATCGACACCAACCCGCTGGGCAACGGCTACTACACCTTCAAGCAGCGCAAATGGGCGATCTGCGCCTTCTTGTTCGGCTTCCTCGTGCTGTGGTGCGTTATGGTCGTGATCGGCACGATCATCCGCGGCCCCGGTTGGATGTGGTTCTGGCCGGGAGCTACCTGGGACCACAACAAGCTGGTTTTCGAGGTGAACCGCGACCTGCACGAGGTCGTCGGCATCTCGGATCCGGTCCTGGCGGGGATCTTCGGCCTCATCGTCGTGGCCGGCTTCTACGTGGTCGTGGGGTACGGCGTCCACAAGATCATGACGATGAGCGAATTCAACCGCAAGATTCTCGCGCGGATGACAGCTCTGCAATACCTGACGCTGCAGATCCTGTTGATCAGCATGATCAGCCTGCCGGCGAAAATCCTTGTGCGTCTTGTGTTCCGAATCAAGTACGTTTGGGTAACGCCGTGGTTCAACGTCTAGCGGCGCCCGTTGCGGGTTTTCTTTCTTTGGGGCACCGCTCCTCGTCTGGAAGGAACCGGCAAGCAACGCGAATATGGGGAGCTTGAATGGCTGAAACTCCGACTCCAGAACAAGATCCGGTCGTCACCAAATCACTGAGCGTGCCGCTGCTGGTGTCGACACTCATCCTGATGCTGTCGCTCGTCTGGGCCCTCTACGACGAGGTCTGGGCGATGCGCCCGTGGAAACAGTATCAGGCGGACTTTATTGAACTGTACAAGGCGCACTTGACGAAGGTGAAACCCGAGCAAGCCGGACGTGAGCAGGAGGTCAAAGAGTCCGGTGAATACGCGGAGCTCAGCGCTCAAGTCGCAGAAGCCGAGGCAGCGGCCGCTGAGCAGATTGACGAGATCGACCGCATCGTCCGCTACGGCGTCACGCCAAGAATGAGGGTCTCCCGGCAGGCCTACCAGACGCTTCGCAGCGAGATCGACGCCATCAACTATCAGATCGAGACCACCGAGAGCGAATCGAGCAAGCAATCATTGCAGGAGGACATCGACGAGATCCGGCAGCGTCACGTGGAAGTCGAGCTGGCTCTCGAAGACGGCTCCGGCGGGACCGAGACCGTCAAGATGAAATACGCGGCATGGGAGACCGAGTTCAGGCGACTACAAGACCGACGCGTCGAGATGCAGGCCCAGCGCGCCCGCTTGACTGAGCCCGCCAGCGCCTTGCGCCGCCAGCGAGACGCCTACCTCAACGAGCAGCTTTTCGGATTGACGGCTACCGGCGTCGACGGCCTGATCAACAAGATGGACAACTTCGGCATTGACATCAAGCAGATCCATCTCAACGACATCGACTTGGTGGACCGCTGCGAGTCCTGCCATTTAGGCACGCGCGAGCCCGTGATGATCACAGCCGCGGATATGGGCGGCCGGGCCGAGTTTGTCAGCCATCCCTCACCCGATCTGCTTGACATCCACGACCCCGAACGCTTCGGCTGCACGCCGTGCCACAACGGCAACGGACGCGCCACGCGGAGCATCACCAAGGGCCACGGTCGTCACAAGTTCTGGCTGTGGCCAATGTGGGAGAAAGAGAACACGGAAGCCGGCTGCCACCAGTGCCACGCGCGGGAGATCGTGACCGAGCACGCCGACGTACTCAACAAAGGCCGGAATCTGTTCATGAACCGCGGCTGCTGGGGTTGCCACCGCCTTGAGGGATTCGACTCGGAGTCCGACCGCTTAGCCGCCGTCCGCCAGCAGATGCAGGTGATGCGCGATGAACGTGCCGCCATCGACAAGGAACAGCGCTTCAGCTTGGAGCAGGGTGATTTGGCCGAAGACAACGAAACCGCACAAGCCTTCTACGGCCGGGGCGAGGAACTGCGGCTTCGTCTGAGCAAGCTCGATGCCGAGTTTCACACGTTGCGCGTCGAGCAGGCCAGTGTGGCTCAAGAAGCCAAGAAGTTCGGGCCCAGCCTGCGCGAGATCAAAGTCAAAGACCGCAAGGAGTGGATCCCGGTTTGGCTCAAGGACCCGCACGAATTCCGCCCCGGCAGCAAGATGCCGGTCTTCCGCTTGCTCGATGAAGAGATTCAGGCGATCTCCGCGTACCTCTGGCAAAACGCTCTCGATGCGGAACTCGAGCAGCACGCTCCCGGCAACGCGACGAACGGCAAGGAGCTGTTCGAAACCCGCGGTTGCATGGGCTGCCACTCGATGGGCGACGGTGAGGATAGATTCGGTGGCACGTTCGCCGCGAACCTCAGCCGGGTTGGGGAGAAGACCAACTACAACTTCCTCGTCCGCTGGATCAGCAACCCCCACGAGTTGACGCCTGATCCCGACCAAGGGCCCGACGACGTCCGGCTCCTTCCGATCATGCCGAACCTGCGGCTCAGCCCTCAGGAAGCTCGTGATATCGCCAGCTACCTGATGGAGCGGAAAACCGACGCTACGTATCCAGCGGCTGACTTCATGGACGACCCCGAGCTCGCCGCACAGGGCTTGCCCCTCATTCGCCACTACGGTTGCTCGGGCTGCCACGAAATCCGTGGACTCGAGACCGAAGGGCGCATCGGCACGGAGTTGACCACCGAGGGCAGCAAACCCATCGAGCGCCTCGACTTCGCCCTACTGACGCATGAAGCCGAGCACGACGGCTGGTACAACCATAAGGGCTTTTTCGACCGCAAGCTCCAAAACCCGGCTATCTACGACGAGGGCAAGATCCGGCCGCATCTTGAGAAGCTTCGCATGCCGAACTTCAACCTCACCGATGACGAGATTACCGCGCTAACGACCTTCCTGCTAGGGGCGGTCGAGTCGGTGTTGCCGGAGCAATATCGGTACTTGCCGGAGGATCAGCGGGCCGACGTGCAGAAAGGTTGGTGGATCGTTAGCCGATACAACTGTACCGGCTGCCACCAAATCAAGCCCGGCGACGTGACCTCATTCATGACGATTCCTCGCTATGACGACCCGGACTGGGCGGAACAGTTCCCGCCGCAGCTCTATGGAGAAGGTGCGAGAGTTCAGCCCGATTGGCTGCTCGGTTTCATTGAGAACCCCGCGCTCAGCGAAAGCGACATTCATCGTAACGGGCTGCGCCAGTATCTTGAGGCCCGCATGCCCAGCTTCGGTTTCTCCGATCGTCAGGTGGGGACCCTAATGCGGTTCTTTATGGCGCGCTCCACGCAGCCGCACCCTTATATTCCCGACCAAATCGAGCCGCTAACGCCGGCCGAGCAGACCATGGGGCGGCAGCTTTTCACCAGCCGCGGCGCGCCGTGCCTGCGGTGCCATATGACTGGCAGCCCAGCGCACGATCGCAACGCCACGGCCCCGAACTTCTTGACTGCCACCGCGCGGCTCAAGCCGGATTGGACGTTCCGATGGATGATCGAGCCGGCGATGATTGCGCCCGGTACCGCCATGCCGTCCGAACTGTTCCGGATCGAAGGCGGCCGCTGGATCTTCAACGGTCCACTGCCCGGGTCGCTGCGTGGATACGAAAAAGATCACGCCCAGTTACTGGTGCGATACATGTTCCAGCTCGACGCGGCGGAAGTCCGCCGCTTGACGGCGAGCGGAGTACAATGAGGGGCTCTAGCCTGCAGGCTAAGCCCCCGGTTTATCGGAAAAACCGCATTAAAAGGAAGAGGAAGGTATTGAGTATGTTGTCATCAAGGAAAGTCTTGGAATTTCTGGCGCTCGGCCTGCTGCTTGTGGCTCTCGGCTGTGGCGGCGGCGAAGAAGCTGAGGCGCCCGAAACGGAAGCCGAAAGCGCCGACTACTTCAAAGTAGACCCCGCGACGGCGGCGGCCGTCACGGGCAAGGTCAGCATCGAGGGAGACACGCCGAAGGCTCTGATGCGCGCCATTAACATGAGCGCCGAGCCCGACTGTGGCAAGCTGCACGACAAGGCTCCGATGGCCGAAGTCGTCGTTCGCACCGACGGAGGCCTGCAGAACGTTTTCGTGTGGGTGAAAGCCGGCCTGGAAGGCAAGAAGTTCGAGGTGTCAAAAGACGCCGCCCAGCTCGACCAAAAGGGCTGCATCTACACGCCGCACGTTCTTGCGCTGCAAACCAGGCAGATGCTCAAGGTCTCGAACAGCGACCCCACGACGCACAATGTCCACCCGCTGCCCAAGGTCAACCGCGAGTGGAACAAGTCGCAACCGGGGGGCGCGTCCGACATCGAGTACAAGTTCGCGCGGCAGGAGATCATGCTGCCGGTCAAGTGCAACATCCACCCGTGGATGCGCTCGTACATCAACGTGGTCGATCACCCCTTCTTCGCGGTGAGCGGCGCCGACGGGAGCTTCGAGATCAAGGGGCTGCCTGCGGGAACCTACACCATCGAGGCTCACCACGAGCGGTTGGGTACAAAAGAGATCAGCGTGACCGTGGGCGACGCCGAGTCGAAAGAGATTGCCTTCTCGTACGACGCAGCAGGCTGAGTCAAGTCCGGCCGCCTCGCGCGGGCTGCACCGCTTCGCGGTCTTCACCGCGGCCTCGACGTTTTGCTTGATCATCGCCGGAGCGCTGGTGACAAGCCGGGACGCGGGGCTGTCCGTGCCTGACTGGCCGCTTTCCTACGGTCAATGGATGCCGCCCATGGTGGGCGGCATCTTCTATGAGCACGGCCATCGCATGATCGCCAGCTTCGTCGGTCTGCTGACGATCATCCTCGCTGTCTGGCTTCAAGTAGCGGAAAGCCGTCGCTGGGTGCGCCATGTCGGCTTCGCGGCGCTCGGTGCGGTGATCGCGCAGGGACTGCTGGGCGGCTTGACCGTGATCTTATTGTTGCCGACGGCCGTCTCGGTCGGCCATGCCTGCTTAGCGCAGCTCTTTTTCACGATGACCGTTAGCCTGGCCTTCGTCACATCGCCGGGTTGGCGGGCACAGACCGCGGAGCCTGCGTCGCTGGATGATTCCGGCCGCCCGACGCTCTCGCAACTGTGCATGATGACGAATGTCGCGATCTTCGGGCAACTCGCTCTCGGCGCCGCCTTCCGGCACAAAGGGTTGGAGGTCATCCCCCACCTCGTCGGTGCGGGCTTGGTCGCTTTCGTGGTCGTGTGGCTGCTGGTGCGGGTCACTACCCGCTACCAGGCTTGGCCGCGCATCCAGCGCTGGGCGCTGCTGCTCAACGGAATGGTGATGTTGCAGCTCGTACTCGGCGCCGGCGCCTACTGGATCCGCGTTGTCACCCAAGACGCCCCACAGCCGCTGCTGCCGATGGTGACCCTCACCGTGGCCCACGTGGCCTTGGGAGCCCTGTTGTTGGCAACCAGCGTGCTACTAACGATCCAGGTACACTACAGACTTCGGCGGCGATACGCCGATCTTCCACACCAGACGATCCCCGCCGCTACATGAGACCGCAGGCCTCCACCGCACAGACCTTTTTCTCCGGCGCCCAGGCGTTCGTGGGGGACTATCTCGAGCTGACCAAGCCCAGTGTCGTGTGGCTGATTCTGATGTCAGCCGGCATCGGATTCTACCTGGCGCCGGTACCTCTCGACGTGCTCACGTTGCTGCACGCAATGTTGGGCACAGCGTTGCTGACGGCGGGGACCGGTGCGCTGAATCAATGGCTCGAGCGCGAGGCCGACGGCAAGATGCGGCGGACCGAAAACCGCCCCTTACCAGCCGGCCGTCTTCGATCCGGCCCGGCTTTCGCGTTTGGCCTGATGCTCTCGCTGGCCGGTTTGGTTTACCTGCTGGTGGCCGTGAATCCGCTCACGGCACTGCTCGGCTTGTTGACCTGGGGGTCGTACCTGGGCCTCTACACTCCGCTCAAGTCGCGCACCTGGCTCTCGACGTTGGTGGGCTCTTTCCCGGGAGCGATGCCGCCGATGATCGGCTGGGCCGCCGCCCACAACGAGATCGGCATCGAGGCATTGGTGCTGTTCGCGATCTTGTTCCTGTGGCAGTTTCCTCACTTCTACTCCATCGCTTGGATGTACCGGGAAGACTACGCCCGCGCGGGCATCCGGATGTTACCGGTGGTCGAGCCCGACGGGGCTTCGACCGGGCGCCAGATCGTGTGGTATGCGGCGGCGCTGCTGCCCGTCAGTCTGACGCCGGTATGGCTGGGTATGGCCGGCTTCGTCTACTTGGTGGCGGCGCTGGTGCTGGGGCTCGCGTACCTATATTTCGGAGTCGTTCTCGCCCGCGCCAAGACCGGCGCCGATGCCCGCCGGCTGCTGCAAGTCTCGGTGGTCTACCTCCCTCTGTTGTACGTTTTCCTCGTCGCCGACCGGCTCTAGCCTCGGCTGGATGCGCGGAACAAGCCGCGTAGCCGCTCCTTAATGCTAGATGAAATGAGGAGACCCGCCGTCTCGGGATTAAGGTAAGCTCCCGAGCGACAGGCCGGCCGCAAGTGAGGCCCTCTGCCATCTTGGGCGGCATCCTGTATCACACTACGGGCACGCTATTCAGCGAATCGCATCGAATACAAATCCGCGTCGCGCAGGACGAAGCGCAACCGAACGGGCTTCTCCGCGAGTCTCGCCAGGGGATTTCGGTCCGTCCGCCCTTGCGGGCGCTGCCACTGCACTTCGCCCTCGATCTCATCCCCGTAGATGACCGGCGAATGCTCGAGCGCGAAGCCCGGTATGGGGTCGCCGTCGGCATCCTGCACTTCCACGCGGACACTGCCCGCGGCCGAGGTGGAGTAGTTGAGAAGGAGCCGGCTGCCCTCGAAGATGAGCGGCTTGGTCACCAACTCGCCGCCGTGATAACCGGCGTGCACGGAGACGAACCCGTCCGCTCGCACGACCATGCGCTCGAGGTGGTTCGTCGGATACGTGTAGTGGCGCGCGACGTAAAGCGAGATCTCGCCGGGCGCGGTCTCCGCAAGCCCGCGCGACACCGCGTTCGTGCGATGCACCCAGTTGCGCGGATCGCGTCCAGGACGGATGAAGGCTTCCAGGAAACGGTTCCAATGCAGCCCGTCGCGGCTGCTCATGAAGACGCTCTCGGAGATGCCTCCGTGCGGTGGCTCGTCGACCAGCGCCCGCCACGGCATGAACCGCTTGGGGAAGGCCAGGTAGATGTGCGGCGCGCGGAAGTACGGGACGGTGGCGTTGGTATAGAGCTGCTCGGGCGGCGCGTTGCCGAACTCGGCCCACTCGCCCGGCGTCCAATGGAGAAAGTCTTTCGACGTGGCGGTCTTGATGGTGCGCACGCCTTGGGTGAAGTCGCGATAGACAGCGACGTAGAGGTTGCGCTCGCCGTCCCAGAAGGCCACGTTTTGCGAGTCGAATTTGCCGTCGCTGATGATGGGTTCCTCTTGCATCTTCTCCCAGCGGATGCCGTCGGCCGATTTGAGCGCGATCAACGGCCCGCCCGCCACCGCCTTGTAGCGCTCCGACGCGGGTGCGGCCGGGTTGCCGTCAATAAACGGCGCAAAGTTGTGCGCGCCCTCGCCCATCCAGATGATGCTGTTGTCCTTCGAGCCGTTGAACTCGTAGAGACCCAGCGAGGGCCGCGTCCAGTGGACGCCGTCGGTGCTCTCGGCGTAGGCGGTGAGTTGGTCATGCGCCGGCGGGACCGTCTCGTCCGGCCCCACCACCGATCGAATGACGTAGTTCGGATGGACGCTGCCGCGGTAGTACAGACGATACCGGTCGCCGTCTTGAAGCATGGTCACGTAGAGGCTCGTGTTGCCTTCCCACGGCTGGTCGAAGCTGAACACCTTGCCCGCCGAGCGGGGCGAGTGCAAACGCAGCTCGACGTCGTTCATCGACTCGATCAGGTAGTCATCCACGAACAGCTCGAGGCGCGAACCAATGTTGACTGCCTGCCCGCCCGACTCATGAGACGCCGGTTCAGCGGCAACAGGCGACAGGAGCAGCGAATAGAGAACGAGAACAACAGCGTACTTGGCGAATGGCATGACTCTCTCCAGAGGGACTCCGGTCCAGAGTACTACTTTCGCGCGGTTCGGTTCGGGGGCAGCGGGCTCCCAACCGCTGTCGAGAAGAGAAATGCCACTACCGAGGAGTAAGGCGGTCCGCAGGATCTCAGTACGTCGGCCTGCCACTCTGAGCCGCGGGCGTAAGCCTGCGTTGATCTGCTTCTGCTTGCCACGGCGGCCGCCGACTGCTTGACAACGATCTCTTGCGCCATTGCACCTCCACGCGGGCTCACGCCCGCGGCTCTGACTGGTGGGTCGGGCGGTCACGCTCCGCGCGGCGCGGAGTGGCGGGCTAAGGCGCGAGGCGTCGGTAGGGGTTTGGGGCTACGGGGCGCGTCCATTCCATGATCAAGACCGCCGGGACGGACCGCTCTTTCTCGAAGCGCTCCTCCTCGCCCATCTCGACAAACAGCGGGCGTTCCGGCTCGTCGACGTAGTGCTCGGACGTGTGTGTGGATTGCAGGCCGGCTCGCGCAGCCGCCGCGTTGAGTTCTTCCGGTTCGTAAGGATAGGTCTCGATCTCGTAGACTCGTCCGTCAAATTGGAACGTGCGCTTCCAGCCCCTCTCGGTTGCATGCGTGTGAAAGTCGCTGATCAGAAGGCGGCCGCCGGGGCGCACCAGGGTTGCCAGTTGCTCCAAGGCCGCCACCGGACGCGGCGTGTGTCCCAGCGCCAGCGCGCACAGAACCACGTCGGCGCTTCGCTCGCGGATCGGTGGCTGTTGCAGGTCGCCGCAAGCGACGCAGCCCTCGAAGTCGGGTATCTCGGCCATGGCTTCGGCCAGCATGCCCCGGCTCAAGTCGAAACCTACGGCCCGGATGCCATCCCGATACGGGTTCCGCAGATGACGCCCGGTGCCGCAAGCGGCGTCGACAAAGACCTTGCCATCGGACACAAGAAGGAGCGGACGGAGATGACGGGCTTCCAAGAACAGAAACGGGTTCGGGTCCCACTCCCAAGTCTCGGCCCACAGGTCGTAAGCCTCTCGCGCCGGGAGTCTCAATCGTCCAACCCCCACTCCCCCACCAAGATCCAGAACCGCGACGGCGCGCGCCGCCGTGCCAGCCTCGCTTGCAATGGCCGCAGGTGCCAGCGCCAACCATACCAAGGCCGGTGTATCTTCCATCGGACGTTCAACTCGCGCGCCAACCGCGACAGCATATCCTCATCAAGGTACTCGATACTCGGCACCGAATCGGAGCGGAACCCAAAGCGCTGCTCGAATTGCCGGTGACGCTCTTCGCGCATGGTCTCGCCGTCCGACGAGCGCCGGTACACGGGCGAATCCAGGATCACAACCCGCCCCGGCCAGCGCAGGCAGCGTCGCACCTCTTGCAGCGTCCGGCCGTAGTCGGTCGCATAATGAAACGACGAGTTGAACACGGCCAGGTCGAACTGCTGATCCGCGAACGGCAGGTTGTCGAACTCCGCCTGGAACAACGGGAACTCCCGACCGAGCGGGGGGAAGTAGTGCCTTGCGGCGACGAGGCCGTCGAGCGGATCGGCGAGCAAGTCGACTGCGACAGGCCGGTGGCCGCGCAGCGCCAGCCGATAGGAGAGCCACCCGGTCCCCGCGCCGAGGTCGAGAACATCGAGCCCGTCCTGCGACTGTCGCTCTATCGATGGCAGGATGCGGCGCTCGAGGTAACGGTAGCTCTTGCCGCGCATCCGCCACTGGGCGGGCAGCTTGCCGGAGACATCGTCGAAGGGCAACGCGAGGTAATAGGCTGGGTCTTCGCTGCCGCGCCCCTCGGCTTTACGGGTCGTGAGGTACTCGTCAGAGAACCGCTGGTAAAATTGCCTGCGGTCTTCGGGCAGTGCGCGGAACACGCCGTGGCGCCGTTCGAGGGTGAAGCCGCATGAAGGACAGGTCCAGGTTTAGCGGAGGTCGTCTACGCGAACCTGGCCGTCGTGACAGGCGGGACAACGGACATGGAGGGTGGTTGCTTCAGAACCTCGACGGTTGGTGAGGGTCGAGGTGGGGGGAGACACGCGATTCATTCAGCACCAGGATCGGAGAGAGGTCTTTGTATCGCTTTTACCCGCGCTGCTCGTGAACTCGGCCTTTCCCACGGCTGAAGCCGTGGGCTATCGATGTCTGGCCCCTCCGGGGCCAAGACGAGCGCACGATCCACGTCCCGTCATTCGCCAGGTCTGGATTTGACAAGTGTAGAGATTGCCGGGCACAGCATGCTGTGTCCCTACATTCCTCTTCGCCAAAATCACAGCCGGCCGAGTTCGTCCTCGGTCAGGGCACGGCGGTAGATACGCACGTTCTTGAGGCGGCCGTTGAAGTGGTCGTGCTGTCCGAAGCCAATGCGGAGAGGCCGGCCGTTCGAGAGGTTGTAAGCGGCCGGGTCGAATGTCGAGGAGGTCGCGACCTGTGTTCCGTCGATGTAGAGCTTGAGCGTCGTGCCTTGGCGCATCGCGACGATGTGCCGCCAGCCGGGACGCAGCGGGTGGTCGTCGGTTGCGTTCTTCCCGGCTTCGAACGACCAGACGTGACCCGACGGCAGCGTGCCCACGAACAGCCTGCCCTGATACACGGCCATCGACCAGGCACGGCGGTACTTCACGTCCGGCGTGTGGTCGATACGGCCGATAGGCGTCCAGCGGTCGTCGCCGTCGTGGCGGAAGATACGCGCAAGCGGCAGCGACCCGAAGTACATCTTGCCGTTGTAGATGTTCGGGCCCATGACTTCCTGTTCCTCGCCGAGGCGGCCCGTGCTGACCCAGTGGTCGTCGCCTTCGTAGCGGTAGACGGTCGCCTTGGGCCAGCTCCCGGCGTGAAGCTTTCCCCGGTGGATCGCCATGCCGTAGACCTGCGTGCTGTCGCCAAGCCAGCCGGTGTGACTCCACTTCTCACCGTCGAAACGATAGACGGCTCCCTCGTCATAGCCGGTGGCGTAGATGGCTCCGTTGTAGACACACAGGGCCTCGGGACGCATGCCGCCGGGCGAACCGAGTGCCGGCCACCCCTGCCCGCCCTCGTAGCGAAACAGGCCGGGCTGGTAGAAACCCGAGACGTAGAGCCTGCCGCGGAAGACGACCATGCCGTTGACGCCATCAAGGCCCAGCAACTGGCCGCAGTCGACCCATTGGCCGTCTTCGTAGCGGAAGACCTTGCCCCCGATGTGGTGTGAGATGGTGGGCTCAAGACCTGAATAGTGCAGCAGCACTCGAGACACCCCCACATAGAGATGGCCGTTGTAGCTCGCCATGGCCGTGACGCCGTTGCTCTTCGAGGGGGCCCCGAGGTCGGTCCACTTGCCGTTGTCGAGGCGATAGACGTGGCCCTGATCGGCATTGGTTCGGCCTTCAACGGTACCGACGTAGAGCTTGCCGTCATGGACGGCCATGGAGTGGTTGAAGATGGACTTGCCGGGCCGGCCGTGGTCGGTCCACTCTCCGGCTTGCGCGTTGTCGATGCCGAAGTGCAGGTTGCGATAGTTGGCCTGGCTGCCGGTGACACCGGCGTTGTGCTTGATCGAGAGGTTGAATCCGCGGCGGGTGTCGGGGTCGTATTGTGTAAGCAGATCGCCCAGGGTGTCGTCGAGGTCAGCAGCGGTTTCCGCGTGCAGCGACAGGGTGAAGTCGCCGGCACCGAGGTCGAGCGAGGGGTTGGCGGGCACTTCGATGTAGGATTTCCTGCCGTCGAAGCGCGCCGCGGTAGGCGCCAGGTCCACGCCGACGTTGCGGCCATGGTTCCCGTTGCCCGAATGGTCACGGGCGTCGCCTTGCAGCTTCCAATGGCCGGCGAGTGATGGGTCAGCGGCCGTTGCGGGCGCGATGAACAGTAGACAGGCGGCCGCGGCGGTGACGGCCTGGCTGACGAGGTTTCTCATGGCGAGTAGTCTGGCTTCACGGTCCGGCACAGCCGGCGCTTGTTCGAGCCAGGGCGGGCCACGACGGGGCGGCCACGATGGGTCCTACGAAAGCAGGCCGGCCTGTTGGAACCGGGTGCGCAATTCCGCTTTCTGATCCTGCGTCAATTCCACCAGCGGCGGACGCAGGTGCATATCGGCCACGCCCATTTCACGCAGCAGGAACTTCATCGTGGGAATGACCGGGAAACCCTTCATTAGCGCGACGCGCTCGTTGAGGTGCTTCTGCGGTCCGGCGGTCTCGGTCCCAGTCAGATGCGCCTGAAAGATCGACGCCGTCTCCCGGGGAAAAATGTTGCCATTGCCGGTCAGCGCTCCGCCGCCGCCTTGCTCCAGTACTCCTTCGATCAGCGCTGCCGCGCCGGTGAAGATCTTGAGTTTGGGGAAGGCGCGGATGTAGGCCGCCGTCCACGCGGGTTTGCCCCAAGAGTCTTTGACGCCATAGAGTCGCGGGTGACTCGCGAGCCGCCG
The DNA here is from genome assembly GCA_965261065.1 of Bryobacterales bacterium. Classification (GTDB taxonomy): domain Bacteria; phylum Acidobacteriota; class Terriglobia; order Bryobacterales; family UBA6623; genus JAKZVK01. The sequence goes on from OZ253444.1 coordinate 5,551,277, forward strand.
CACCAATTCAATCGGAATCGAGACACCGCTCAATTGGGGGATGTTGTAAAGCATAACGGGAATGCGCGACGCCTCTAACACTGGCTCGAAGAAAGCCGTCAGGCCGTCGACCGAGTTGTCCTTGAAATAGAAAGGCGGCAGGACCAACGCGGCCTCCACACCGTTACACTCGGCATGGCTCAGTAGCTCGATCGTCTCGCGAACATTGTTCGCTCCCACGTGGCACATGACTCGCAGCGCGGCACGGTGCCGGAGGTAGGTCTGCAGCATCCACTTGCGCTCGAGCACCGAGAAGGACGCGAACTCGCCGGTGGTTCCGTTAACGAGAATCGATTGCACGCCGTTGACGGACAGGTAGTTGAGGTACTCGCGGACGAGTCCGGCGTCGATTTGCCCACGCCGGTTGAGGGCGGCCAACGCCGCGATGATGAATTGCGGGTCCTTGACATCGTCGAGGCCGCGGGAAACGTGGCAGGCGTTCGACCGATCGCCCAAGACGAGCGCAGCCGCTGGGACCGCGAGGAATTGGCGTCGAGTGAAAGACATAGTACGTTAGTTGTTGGAGACTATTTTAGCAGGCAAGTGGCGGCGGACGACCTAAGAGGTATGACTGAGGAGCCCTAAGGGTCGACGGGAGCGTCCCGCAGTTCGACGGACGCGGCTGGAAAGGGCTGCTGGACAGCCTCCCCGACCGCCGACTAAGATGGCCTTATTGTCAGTCCGTGCTCAGAGAGCCGGGTTGAGAGGAGAATCAATGCGGTTGCCGTCTACCTTATGGTTCGTTTTCGCCCTCGTGATGGCGAGCGTGCCGCTGTGGGGCCAAACAGCGGGGTCGTCGTTGCGCGGGCAGGTGAGCGATGAGTCGGGCGGCGTGGTCGTCGATGCCCAGGTGTCGATTACCAACCTCCGAACCGGCCTCGTTCGCGTGACGCGCAGTAACGAACGGGGTTACTATGCGGCGCCGGCGCTGTTCGCGGGGTTCTATCGAATCGAGGTTGAGGGGACCGGATTCAAAAAGCTGACGCAAAACGGCATCGAACTGACGGTGGGCGAGCAGGCCAGGAGCGACCTCGTCCTCGAGGTGGGTGATCTGTCGGAAGAGATCACGGTCACCACTGAGCTGGTGGCACTCGGAGCGGAGTCGGCGGCGTCAGGCACCGTGATCCCGAATAACTACATCGTCAACCTGCCGCTCAACGGACGGAATTTCATCGACTTGGCCTTGCTCGCCCCCGGCGTGACACCGAGCGTACAAGGGTCAGCGGGCTCCGAGCGCGGGCGCTTCGCGTTGCAGACGTCCGGCTCGCGGGAGGACGCCAACGCCTACATCTTCGACGGCGTCTATGCCATGGACCCGGTCCTGAACAGTTTCTCATTGGCGCCCTCGGCCGACGCCATCCAGGAGTTCCGCATTCACACCAGCAACACCGACTCGGCCTACGGACGCCAGAGCGGCGGACAGGTGGCGATCCTGCTCAAGCAAGGCAGCAACGAGTTTCACGGGTCGATCTACGAGTTCTTCCGCAACGACGTGCTCGATGCGCGCAACTTCTTCACCGCACCCGACGGCCCGACGCCGAAGCTGCGGCGCAATCAGTTCGGGTTCGCGGTCGGCGGACCGTTGCGCAAGAACAGTAGCTTCTTCTTCGCCGACTACGAAGGGCTGCGAGAGCGGCGCGCGATCACGCGCGGGACGAACGTACCCACCGCCGCCGAGCGGATGGGTGACTTCTCGCAAAGCAACCTGCCGGCTCCGATCGACTTCACCACGGGTCAGCCGTACCCGGACGGGCGGTTGCCGTTCGCGCATCCAATTGGAGTCGCCGTCGCCGGGCTCTACCCGCTGCCCAATCGCGATGTGCCCGGCCAGAACTACATCGGCAGCCCCACGCAGTCGGATCGCAACGACCGCTTCGATGCTCGCTTCGACCAGGCGGTCGGCAGTGGCGGCACGCTGACGGGCCGCTACAGCTTTGGCGACCGGGACCTGTTCGAGCCCTACGCGGCGGCTGCGTTCTCGTCGGTGCCCGGATACGGCAATGACGTCGTCAATCGAGCCCAGAACCTGATGATCGGCGAGACACACACGCTGGGGCCGGCTTGGATCAACGAGCTGCGGTTCGGCTATAACCGCGTGGCGTCGCGCGTGTTTCACCAGAACATCGGCCGCAGCGTCAACCAGGAGGTCGGCCTTCCCGACTTCGGCACCCGGCCGCGCGACTTGGGGCTGAGCTTTATCAACGTGACGGGCTTCTCGTCGCTTGGCGATGAGTTCAACAACCCGCAGCAGAGTGTCGTCAACAGCTATCAGATCCTCGATACCATCAGCTACACGCGCGGTGACCATCTGTTGCAGTTCGGCTTCGAGCAGCGCTGGATTGGCCAGGACGCTTTCCGCGACGTGCAATCCCGTGGCCTGATCAACTTCACGAACTTCGCCTACACGCAGAACGCGCTGGCCGATCTGCTGTTGGGCCTGCCGACATTTACCGGCGGGGCGGCTTCGGACAACCCGCAGGCCTTGCGGACGGGCGCGACGAACGTCTTCGTGCACGATAGCTGGCGCGTGCGGCAAGACCTCACGATCAGCCTGGGCCTGCGGTATGAATACAACACGCCGGCGCATGACGCGAACAACGCCGCCGCGGTCTACGATCCGGACACGTTGTCGATCGTGCCGGTCGGGACGAACGGCGTGCCGCGCGCCGGATACGCTTCCGATAAGAACAACTTCGCGCCGCGTGTCGGTCTGGCCTGGAGCCCGTTGGGATCGCGGCGGACTGTGCTGCGGGCCGGCTACGGCGTGTACTACAACTTCTCGCCGCTGGCGCCCGGACAGGGGATCTACTTCAACCCTCCGCTGTTCAACTTCCAGCTCTTCTTCCCCTCGCAACAAGCGCCGATTACGATCGACAACCCCTGGCCGTCGGGGTCGCAAGCGCCCGTGCCGCCCAGCGCGTTCACCTACGACCGGCGGCTGCGCACTGGTTACACGCAGCAGTGGAACGCAACCGTTGAGACGGACTTCGGCCACGGCCTGGTGCTCGATACGGGTTACTTCGGCACGAAGGGGACGAAGCTGCTGGGTGCGCGCGACATCAACCAGCCGGCGCCGAGCCCGCAGATGCCCAACCTGCGCCCGGTGCCTTTCTTCCTCGACATCAATCAGATCGGCTCGGCGTTCGACTCGATCTACCACGGCCTACACACACGCTTGCAGTGCCGCTTGCGCGGCGGGCTGACAGGCATGTTCTCCTACGCCTGGTCGCGGTCAATCGACAACGCCTCGGGTTTCTTCCCCAGCGGCGCCGACGCCAACTATCCGCAGGACAGCAACAACATCAGTGCGGAGAGAGCGCTGTCGAGCTTCGATGTAGGCCACCGCTTCACAGGCAGCTTCGTGTACGACCTGCCGCTGGGACAGGGCAAGCGGTTCGGCGGCGGCGCGAAGGGACTGGTCGGGGCGTTGCTCAGCAATTGGCAGATGAACGGCGTGATGACGTTCCAGACCGGCCAGCCGTTCACGGTGGCGCTGCCGGGTGAGTTCGATAACAGCAATACGGGCTTTGCAAACCTGGGCTTCGGTGCGGGCGACCGGCCGAATGTGGTTGGGAATGCTGTTCTCGCAAACCCCGACCCGCAGCTCTGGTTCAACACCGCGGCTTTCGCGCTGCCACCGTTTGGATCGTTCGGCAACGCCGGGCGCAACGTCGTCCGTGGGCCTTCGCTGCGCAACGTAGATATGTCGTTGCTCAAAGACACGGCGATCACTGAATCGACGACGCTACAGTTCCGCGCAGAGTTTTTCAATGTTATGAACACTCCGAACTTCGGCCTACCCAATTTGTTCTTCGGGACACCGGGCTTCGGCAGTGTGCTCTCGGCCCGCGACGGGCGCGAGATTCAGTTCGGCGTGAAGTTGCTGTTCTGACGCGCGCGGCGGGCGATGGCAGGACCATCAGGCAAAGCAGATGAAAGAGAAGGTGCGCCGTTATACCGGGGAAAAGGCTGCGGTGACTTACGACGCGGTGAGATGCATTCACGCGGCCGAGTGTGTTCACGGCTTGCCCGAAGTGTTCGACCCGGAGAGGAAGCCTTGGATCCTTCCTGACCAAGCCGGCCCTGACGAGCTTTTGCGGGTGGTGGTGGCGTGTCCGACGGGCGCGCTGCACCTCGAACGGACGGATGGCGGACGGGTTGAGTCCGCACCGGAGGGGACCACCGCCACGGTCGCGGCGGATGGGCCCGTGTACGTCCACGGCGACGTAGAGATTCTCACGCACGAAGGCGAGGCGTTGCTTAAGGATACGCGCGTGGCTCTGTGCCGCTGCGGGGCGTCGGAGAACAAACCGCTGTGCGACGGCGCCCATGATCGGGCGGGCTTCCAGGATAGCGGGGCGCTCGGCTCGGGCCCGGGAGCGCCGGTAGAGGGTGAGGCCGCCAAGTTGAAGGTCACGGCTCTGCCGAACGGACCGCTGCTCTTTGAGGGGCCGCTCACCTTCGTTGGGAGTGACGGGAAGCGGATGCACTCTCAAAAGGGAGCGCTCTGCCGTTGTGGAGCCTCGGCGAACAAACCCTTCTGCGACGGGCAGCACGGCCAGATCGGCTTTACGTCCGACTAGGTGGGCGTTGCCGCGGCCGCCCTCTCACCACGCGGCGAGGCGAAGCACGAAGCAACCGAGCCGTGACCGTGAGGGAGCGGTCCGGCACGAACCCTGACGGGACTCGAGGGCCTCTAGAACGCATATCTTTCACCCCTCACCCCCACTAAGACCGCCGCGACCCCAGCAGCAACACGGACGCCCCCAGTAGAGCAAGAAACTTCACGGCATCGATCGCGATGTAAAGGTCGTGCAGCGGCGAATCGACCGGCGTGCCGCCGTCGATGACCAGTTGCGCACGTTGGTCCAAGAGGGGCAGCAGCCAGAGGATTTCGAGCAGCAGTCCAACCCAAGCGACAGCACACAGGGTCACCAGCAGCGGTCGGCTCGCTCCCCCGGCGAGGACCAATCCCGCCGAAAGCAAAGCGAACGCAACCTCCGCCCGATTGAGCGCCTCAAACGTGGCGCGCCCGACCTCCAGCGCCACGGGAAGAGTGAGGCTGGGCGCTGAGAACTTCGCCGGGGTGGCCAGGAATGCGACCCCGAACAAAACGCCCGCCCAAAGTAGAAGCACCAATGCCAGGGCGTTGCTTTTCCAGTTGGACATCGCGATTTCAGACCTGAAATCGGATCAGCGGCAATTGCAGGAACCGCGCCCGGAACGCCAGGTGAGGGGTCCGCTGTCTCGTCCGCCCATTGAACTCATAGTCAGTGCCACCGGGTACGTCTTGACCCCTCACTAACGTTGGGGGCTCGGTTGTCTCCGCGGCACGTCAGCTGCCGCCAGCCGCCGGCTCGAGGTGGATGCGAGCAATGCCGTAGACCAGGAACTCGGGCACGGTGAATTGAACACGGTTGCCGTTGGTCTCGATCGTCAACTCTTGCGGTTCAGGTTGTTCCGGCGAGAGGGCCTCGACCTTCACGGCACGATGCCCCTCGGGAACGACGAAATCCACACCGACACGCTTGACCGGGATGGGTTTCTCATCCGCGATGCCGTTGCCTCGATAGCCTTCAGGGCCTTCTTCACGGTTGTAGTTTACGAAGTGAAGGGTGACCTCGTTCCCCTCGGCGGGCCGGCTGCCCGAAACGCGCACTCTCTCGGGCGCATCGAACCGGCTGAGGTCGTCGAACGTCGCCCCATCAATCCGGCTCTCCGCCGAGATGTCGTAGGCGCGCGCGTACGTGGCGGTCCGCTCTGGCGTGATGACCTCGTCCGGGATCACATCGAACAGCACGTGTTCGTCCATGAGCCGGTTACCGATCTTCTGAAACGCCGTCATCGCCGGGATCAACTCGCCCTTTTGGTTGTGGCTGCGGGGGTGCAGCAGCACGGCTTCGCCGTAGGGACGGTTGGCGCGGTAAACGTCGTCGTAGCGCTTGAGGAACTGGTAGTAGCGCACGAGCTCGGCGCGGGCTGCAGGGTCGGTGAAGTTGATGTACTTCGCCATGGGCGCGCCGCCGTTGGCCATCAGCTCGGCCATCGACGCGCGGATTTTGACATTCTCGTAGTGGCAGACGGTGTAGGGCTTGTCGTCGAACGAGCCCCGCAGGTAGCGCAACTGCAAGGTAGGCTCCTGCTTGCCGAGGCAGTACCACAGGTAGCTCTCGTCCTTGCCCCAGAGCTCGGTGGGCAACATCATTCGCTCGTCGTTGTTGCCGCGCGGCGGATTGCCGAAGTCGCCCGAACTATGGCCCCAGACTGAGGTAATCAAGTCGGGCTTGAGCGAGCGTCCGTACTCGTGAAAGACTTCGTCGAAGGACTCTTTGTTGGTGATGTCGGAGAAGCGTTGCATCTCGAGCCGCAGTGGCGTTGTGTCGTTCGGGTTGTGGCGGGAAACAATCTCTGAGAATTGGTGTGCCTCGAGATCGTCGATATTGAACTTCTTGCGTAGTTCCTCGGGTTCGAAGCGATCCTCCAAGTACTTCTTGAAGCCGCGAACACAATGCTCGCCGAGGCAGTTGACGCGGTAGAAGTAGTTGATCTGAAAGCCGTCCACCCCGCGCTCGATACCCCTTTTTACCCAAGCCTTCATGACGCTCCTCCAGTGAGGGTTCGCCGGGCAGCCCCAATAGACGTTGTAGGGGGCGGCGTCGGCGTCCGTCGTGAAGTACGGGGTTCCATCAGCGTTCTTGGCCAGCAGGTCCACGGGGTCCTGCACCGGCTTGGGGCCGAGTCCTGCTTCGTCCCATAGCTCGTTGTAGAACTTGAAAAACCCGCCTGTGAGTTTGCCTGAGTCGTCAGGTTTGCCAAGCAGGTACTTCGAAACGTCGAAGTGGCCGATGGGTTTGACGCCGCGTTTCTTCAGCTCGGCATTGATGTTCTCGAAGTACTCGCCGCTGAGGCGAATACGCTCGGCGGGGTCGTCGGCTTGAACGGCGCCGGCGTGAATCGGCAGCACGGGACCGGTCAAGCCCTTATGCTCATCGGGCATATGAGCCAGCGTCCAGAAGTCCGCGCCGTAGAAGCCGACCTGTGCGATCTCGGGCTGAGCTTCCTCGACGAACTCCAGATAGCCCGGTTCGAGGTACTGTCCCCAGTGAACGATCATGCGGGTGAACTCGAGGCGTTCGGAGGCCTCGGGGGTGGCGGGTGGCGCGCCACTGTCGCCGCAACGCTGCAACAAGATCAGGACCGCGGTGATCGCAACAACAAAGGTGAGGGGTCTCGCAAGGGTCTTCATGGTGCACTCCTAGTTCCAGGGCGGTCCCGAGTATACCACTGAACCACCGATTGCTTGGTTTTCTTTGCGGCCTTGGCGGTCCTTGGCGACTTTGCGAGAAACCGCTTTTGACTTCCGCCGCGCCCATTGATAGAATTCGCGCCGACAGTAGGCACGCCGGAGGGGACCATGCAACGCAGAGACTTTCTTGGAACCATGGCCGCAGCGCCGCTTCTCGCAAACGCACCATCCACCAGCACCACGGGCAAGCCGGGCAAAACGCCACCCAACGTGCTCTTCATCTTGTTTGACAAGTGCCGGCGTGACGCCTTCGGCACCTACGGGATGAAGCCGGTTCACACGCCCAACATCGACGCCTTGGCCGCCGGCGGCGTTCGCTTCGATACCTACTACGCGCCGCAAGGCTTGTGCGGCCCGTGCCGCGCCTCGATCATCACCGGCAAGTACCCGCACGCGCACGGCATGCGCCGCAACTGCCATCCCACGCACGGCCGCGGACGCAACTCCTACCACGGACGCAACCCCGACCCCTTCCACGACGACCGCTTCGATCTGTGGGACAACTTCCCCTACGTGCTCCACAACGCCGGCTATCAAACCGCGCACATCGGCAAGTGGCACCTGGGGCCGTCGAACCCCGGCTTCTTCGACACATGGCGGACATTCAACTCGCAGATGTTCCACTGGGTGGGCGAGCCGCACGAGTCGGCGTACCGTCCCGACATCCAGACCGACCGCGGCATCGAGTTCATCGAGCACAACGCGCGGCGTCCGTTCTTTCTCTATCAGTCGTTCTACCCGCCGCACCCTCCGTGGGACCCGCCCAAGCAATACTACGACCACTATCGCGGCAAGAACCTCGAGCCTGAAGGCTACTACGAGACGGTCTCGAGCCTTGACTGGAACGTGGGCCGGCTGGTCGACACTTTGCGCAAGCGGAAGATCCTCGACAACACGCTGATCATCGTCACCACCGAGCACGGCATGACGAGCCGCCTGCGTCCGGGGACGGGGTTGCACGGTTACAGCAGCCCTTACGACGAGGTCTCGCAGATACCGCTGGTGATGCATTGCCCGTCGTTGCTGCCGCAAGGCAAGGTGTGGCGGTCGGGGGCGAGCCCCGTCGATCTCGCCCCCACGATCATGGACGCCGCGGGCGCGGTGGGTCGCCTGCAAGGGCAATACATGCCGTTGGAGGAGCGCAGCCTATTGCCCGACTTGCAGGCTGGGCGCGACCGCTGGCGGGGGCCGCTGGTGATGATGAACATCTGCCAGCGCTTGTACGAGAGGGCCTTCTTTGAAGATCGCGCGATTCGCACCGAGCGTTGGAAGTTGATTCTGCGGAAGTTTGAAGGGGAATCGACTGGGAGTCCGGGGTCGCTGTATGACGTGGCAGCCGACCCGGATGAGGAGAATGACCTGTACTCGGCACCGTCACACCAGGCGACGGTTGTGGATCTGGCCCGTCAACTCATGGCCTGGGGCGAGGCTCAGGAAGACCCAGTGTCGGTCGAGCTAGGAGCCCAGGCTTTGATGGGGTGAGGCTGTGGCGAGCACCTCGGCTACGTAGCATGTTTCGCAAGTACGATTACGTTTCGGTTCGCATGTAGGTGCACGGCATGCGGTGCCCGCCTGCCGCTGCAAACCGCGAACCCGCATGAATTCTGTGCTGACCGCTGCGTCCGTTGCTGCAGCAGGCACTCGTGCCCCTGAAACGACGCGAGACCCCTGCTGGCAACGAACTTCAAGCCGCGAAGCGGCGTTGGATGTTGGCCCAGGTGAAGCCGTTCGTTTCTTGAACGGCGGAACCCTGGGTATCGACCCCTCCAGCAGGAGCCCTGAAAGGGCGATGGATAAGCACCGAGGCGTAGCCGGACAACTCAGCGGCACCGCTACAGATCCTCCAGCTTTTTGTAATCAGAGGGGAGGTCGATGTCGCGGAGTATTCCTGGATCGTCGACGTCGATGAACTCCGTCTCAAATCGGTGGGCGTGGATGACGTCTTTCGGTGAAGCATCGGAAGGCAGGGCCAGCATCTCCTCCAATACCACTCGCGCCGCGATCACCGGGTGGCCGCGCCGGTCGCCGTAGCGAGGGATCACGATGCCCTTGCCCGAGTCGCGAAATGCGGCGAGAAGCCGATCCACCGTCGACTCGGCCACGGTCGGGTGATCAACCAACGTGAACAAAGCCGCTTTCGCCTCGGGCGGCAGGGCGCGAATGCCCGTTTGGAGCGAAGACAACATACCGCGCTGGTAGTCCGCGTTGACGACCACACGAGTCCCGGCTTCCAAGCTCCCGCGGATCGCCTCGGCGTGGTGGCCGAGCACAACAATCAGCGGGTCCACGCGAGGCTGCAAGACCGAAATCAAGTGCCCGAGGAAAGTCGTGCCGCGGTATGCAAGCAGCGCCTTGTCGCGGCCCATGCGGCTCGATTCACCCGCCGAAAGAATGATGCCCGCCGGCTTGGCTACGGGGGAGGACACAGGGAAACTGAGGTAATCGTGGAGTCGGCTAGGAGCCGGTCGTGGTCGCCTCGACATCAGCCGGGGCGGCTTCCGGGGTAGCTTCCGCCTCGGGCTCCCCAGCCGGCTGGGCGGCGTGGATCTCGAGCGCCTTCGGAACCCCTTCGGTGAAGATCGACTTCGAGATCTGGTTCCAGCCCTCGGTCGGCCGTTGGCGGCGATGAATCATCTCGGCCACGACCGCCACTGCGATCTCCTCGGGTGAAACGGCGCCGATGTCGAACCCCATCGGGGCGTTGATCCGTGAAAGCTTGTCGAGCGGAACGCCGTCTTTCTGCAGGTGTTTGAGGACTTCAAGCGTCTTGCGCTTGCTGCCAATCATGCCGATGTAGCGGGCCGGTCCCCGCGCCGCCCAGCGCAGCACCCGCATGTCGTCACGATGTCCGCGGGTGACGATGATGATGAAGCTCGATTCGTTCACCTCAAGTTTCGGGAAGACGTCTTCATACTCGTCGGCGTGGACTTCGGCCGCCTCGGGGAAGCGTTCGCGGTTGGCGTAGGTGTCGCGGTCGTCGACGACGACGGTGCGAAAACCGGCCAGCGTTGCGACCTTCGAGAGGCTTTTCGAGATGTGTCCGGCGCCGAAGATGTAGCAGCCCGGGATGGGTAGGATCGGTTCCACGTAAACGTTGAGCTGCCCCCCGCAGATGAGGCCGTTGTCGTAAGCGGCCTCCTGTCCGAGATTGAACTGCAGCATGCGCGGCTTTTCGGTTTCGATCACCTCGCGGGCCGCTGTCCAGACTTCGGCCTCGGTGCAGCCGCCGCCGATGGTGCCCATCATGGTACCGTCCTCGCGCACGAGCAACTTGGCGCTCTGGAAGCTCGGAATCGACCCGGCTACCTCGACGATGGTCGCCAGCGCGGCCTTCTGGCCGCTGCGGCGCAGATGCACGAGTTCTTCGTAGACGTCAACGGGACGGGCCATCTCAAGTGCCTCGGAACATCCTTATTGTAATACGGGCTCACTATAATACGGGGTTCGCGGTCAGCCTCTAGCGACAACCCGAGCGACAGTTCGAGCAAAAGGAGTTGAGAGATGAAAGCAGTCCGTATCCATGAGCACGGCGGTCCGGAGGTTTTGCAGTACGAGGACGCGCCCGAACCGAAGTCGCGCGCCAACGAGGTGGTCGTCAAGGTCGGTGCTTGCGGTTTGAATCACCTCGACTTGTGGGTACGCGGCGGGTTGCCCGGATTGAAGCTCGAAATGCCGCACATCTTGGGTAGCGACGCCGCGGGGGAAGTCGTCGAGGTCGGCGACGTCTGCAACGAGGTAAAGGTGGGCGAGCGGGTCTTGATTGCTCCGGGGAAGTGCTCGCGCAGGAATCCGTTCGCCATCGCGGGGCAGGACAACTTCAGTCCTGACTACGGGCTGTTTGGGTACCGTTATCCGGGGCTCAACGCGGAGTACGTCGCCGTGCCGGAAATCAATGTCCTGCCGATCCCGGGTGACCTGAACTACGAGCAAGCGGCGTCGATTCCATTGGTGTTTCTGACCGCCTGGCACATGCTCGTGGGGATCGCCAAGATCAAGATGTGCGAGGACGTGCTGGTGATCGGTGCAAGCAGCGGCGTGGGCATCGCCGCCGTGCAGATCGCGAAACTCTTCCACTGCCGTGTGATCGCCACGGCCGGCAACGAGGAGAAGATGGCCAAGGCCCGCGAGCTCGGCGCCGACGAGGTGATCGACCACTACCAGCAGGACATTCGCAAGGAAGTGCGGCGCATCACCAACAAACGCGGCGTCGACATCGCCTTCGAGCACGTGGGCGCGGCGACCTGGGAGCATGCCACCTCGAGCCTGGCGCACCACGGACGGCTCGTGACCTGCGGGGCCACGACCGGCGCCGACGTGAACCTGAACATCGCGCATCTGTTCTTCAAGCACCTCAGTCTGCATGGGTCGTTCATGGGGACTCTCGGGGAGTTGCACGAGGTTTTGAAGTTTTTCGATCGCGGGCTGTTGAAGCCGGTGGTCGATAAGACCTTCCCGATGGCCGAGCTTCGCGCCGCCCACGAGCGGCTCGAGAACAAGGAGCAGTTCGGCAAGATCGTCTTGGTTCCGTAGAGGTTGAACGTCTTTCCAAGCAGTACATTCCTTTCAGGTCAGGAGATAGGGTGACCGTTAGCTCCGCCAAGACAAACCTCTCAGGGGGAGACCGTCAGGTGCAAGCCGACGAGCGACTGACCGAACCCGGTTGTGCTTCCCAAGTCGGCGACACTCTTTCCCAACTTGGGGCGAAATCGGTTTTTCTCGTCGTCGACCGTCCGGCTTACGAGCTGTCCGGGGCAAGGTTGGAGCTAGTACCCCATTGGGGGCCGCGCGATATTGTTGAGTTCGACGGCTTTGCGAACAACCCGCAACTCGAAGATGTCCTCCGAGGCCTCGAACTGTATCGACGAATACCGTGTGACGTCATCGTTGCAATCGGTGGGGGCTCCGCGCTGGATATTGCGAAACTCGTTCGTTGTTTTGCCGGCCAGCGTCACCCACCCGCCGACATCATCGCGGACAACCGCCTGATTGAAAACGCAGCGTGCCCCTTGGTCGCGGTTCCGACCACGGCGGGAACGGGCGCCGAAGCAACGCACTTCGCGGTGCTTTACTGCGGCGGCGTCAAGCATTCCGTTGCGCACCAGTCGATCCTACCGGACGTCGCCGTGGTCGACTGGCGGCTCACCCGGTCGCTTCCTCCGAAGATCACGGCGGAGACGGGACTGGACGCACTGAGCCAAGCGATCGAGTCCATCTGGTGTATTCATTCAACCGAAGAGTCCATGTCGTATTCCGTGGAGGCGCTTGAGCTGGTCCTCGCCCATCTTGAAGCCGCCGTCCATGCGCCGACCGCCGCCTCCAGGGCTGCCATGTCTCGCGCCGCCCATCTGGCCGGCAAAGCGATCAACATCACGAAGACAACGGCGCCCCACGCGATCTCGTACAACATTACTCACCGTTTCGGTATCGCGCACGGCCATGCGGTCGCGCTGACGTTAGGGCCCGTGTTGATCTTTAACGCTGACGTCTCCGAGACGGACGTCACCGACCCACGGGGCGTCGAGCACGTCCGAGAAATGATCGGCGTGATTCTTGCGCAGCTCAAATGTACGGACGCGGAAGACGGCCGAGCGAAGATTGAAGAGTTGATGGAGTCGATCGGGTGCCATGCCCGATTGAGCGAGCTTGGCATCACCGGGTCTCCGACGCGCCGGGCGATCTCCGAAAGCGTGAACGTCGACCGCCTCCGAAATAATCCGCGGGCACTCACCGCCACGCAGGTCATCCATCTACTCGAATCGATTCAATAGCGTTACTCACAGGATCATCATGAGCATCCACAATGACTTCGTTTTTCATCGCGAGTATCGAGGGCGCGTAAAGGCACTGGTCTTAGACTGGAGCGGCACGACAGCCGACGCCTACGTTATCGCTCCGGCCGTTGTGTTCGCGCAGGTATTCGAAGAACAAGGTGTAACGATCAGCATGAAAGAGGCCCGTGGCCCCATGGGCCTCCGCAAGGACCTACATATCAAGGCCTTGACCGAAGATCCGCACATCCGGGAACGCTGGAAGGACGTGCACGGCAAATATCCGGATCAAACCGATGTTGACCGGATGTTCGAGGAGTTCGTACCCGCACAGCTTGCTTGTTTGCCCGCGTATACAGGGCTGCTGCCCGGCGTCGCCGACGTCGTCTCCCGCCTGCAGCAACAGGGACTGAAGGTGGGCTGTTCCACCGGCTTCATCCGGCCGATGGTCGACGTCCTCGAGAAAGCCGCCAAGGAGCAAGGGATGGAACTGGACGCGTCGGTCGCGGGCGACGAGGTGGCCCAAGGCGCGCGCCCTCGGCCCTTCATGGTGTACCGTAATCTCGATTTGATGGACGCTTGGCCCATTCAAGCGGTGATCAAGGTTGACGATACCGTCAGCGGTGTCGGCGAGGGTTTGAACGCCGGTTGCTGGTCGGTGGGGGTTTCGCGAAACAGCAACTATCTCAACATCAACAGCTATCAGGAAGCGGACGACATGCCCGCCGCGGATCTTGATCGGCGGCATGAGGAAACACGTGACATTCTGCGCAAGGCCGGAGCCCACTACGTCATCGATTCACTTGCCGACATTGAACCTGTCATCGAAGACGTCAATCAGCGGCTCGCACGCGGCGAACGCCCGTAGTCCCAGACACGGTTATGGGCACAGCAGAACCCTCGTTTCGGACAGCACAGTTCCGGACAGCCCAGTTCCGGACAGCACAGTGGCGCATTCTGCTGGCCACGATGTTCTGCTACCTGTTCTTCTATACCGGCCGCCAGACCTTCGGCTTCGCCATCCCCGGCATTCAAGAAGAACTGGAGATCGGCAAAGCCACCCTCGGCTGGGCCGGAAGCTGTCTCTTGTGGTCCTACGCCCTGGGGCAGTCGATTAACGGTAATCTCGGTGATAAGTACGGTGGACGCCGCATCGTAAGTTTCGGCGCCGTCGCGTCGTGTGTCGCGAACTGGGCCGTTAGTTTCGGCAGCAGCGTCGGCGCCCTGCTGGTCCCTTGGGCCGCCAACGGATACTTCCAGGCGATGGGTTGGGCGCCCGGCAGCCGCGTTCTCTCCAACTGGTGGAGTCAATCGGAACGGGGCCGGGTCTACGGGCTCTACGTTTTCGCGGCCGGGATGTCGTCGGTTGTTTCCTACGTTACGTCGCTGCTAGTGATCGATACGTTCAACTTGGATTGGCGCTGGATCTTCCGGCTTCCGGTTCTGTTGCTATTGGTCGGCGGCTGCGTCTATTTCATCCTCGTGCGTGACCGTCCCGAGGACGTAGGCTGGGACCCGCCCGACCCTCTGCCGGACACCCCCGGCACGCAGGCGCAACCGGCGGACCCATCGTCCGAGGAAGGGTCGCGCGAGCGTTACGTCCAAGTCTTCAGCAACCCGCGATTCATGATCGCGAGCGTGGCGATTGGTTTCCAGAACCTGGCACGCTACGGCCTGCTCTTCTGGGTCCCCGTGCATTTTCTCGGCGCCGACTGGAAGAACTCCGACGACAAATGGGTGAGTCTGGCCCTCCCGATTGGTATGGCCCTGGGGCCTTTGGCCAGTGGCTGGCTTTCCGATCGCGTCTTTCGCGGCCTGCGGTGGCCCCTGATTTCGCTGTTCATGTTCTTGGCCGCCCTCTCGGCGCTCTGGATGTATTTCATTCCCCGTTCCAACCACGGGTTGGGCATTTGCGTGCTGTTTCTGTGTGGGTTCTTCGCCTATGGGCCGCAGTCTGCCTTTTGGGCGTTGTGCCCGGATTTGCTCGGGCCGAAGCGTGCCGGTACGGGCACCGGCATCATGAACTTCTTCGCGTACCTGTTTGCCGGTGTCGGCGAGCCCGTGATTGGCAGGCTAATCGAAAGCAACCAGGTGATCAGCTCTACGGGCGAAATGGTCGATGACACGGGAATTGCATTCTTAGCGGTGACCGTCGCCTGCCTGGCTAGCGGAGCCACGGGCTTGCTGATACGCAGGTAACGCAACGCTGGAGGGCATGCCGCAGCCGCGCGGGTCTCAACTACCTCAACCGCTGCCTACGCCGCGCCACTTTATCGGCTGTCAGGCCCTCAGAGCGAGTGCTCTTGACGAGTTCTAGGCTTGGAGGCTGGAACTTGAGTGGCGACGATGCTCTGTTGCCCCAGGCGGATAGCGAGTAGTTGGCAATCGCGGCGATCTCGGCGTCGTCGAGGTGCTCGAAGCCCGGCATGACTCCCTCGTAGGTTCGATCCTTGATCGCGATGGGCCCTTGTATCCCATAGAGCAAGACAGCGATGGTGTACTGGTTGTCTTTGAACAAGTAAGGGTTGGCGGCCAAAGGAGGAATCTGCTCAGAAACTCCCTTTCCGTCTTTGCCGTGGCAGGCGCTACAGTGGCGGTCAAAGAGCTTCGCACCGTCGAGTACTGACGCAACCGGCGGAGTCGGCTTGTTGTCGGGCGCGGGCGGATTGGGGCCCAAGTAGGCGGCAAGGTAATGAACGAGCGCCTCGTGCTCGTCCGGCGTAACCTTCATGCCGAATTCCTTCATTTCCTCCATCACGCCGAGCCACATCGGACGTGTGATGCCGGCGGACTGGATCACGACATCCATTGCGTGGCAGAGCCGGCATTTCGCGTAGGCAAGGTCGGCGCCGGGGCCCGGCGGAAGAGTAGTTTGCGCCGTCAGGGGAAGGAGCGAGGCCACCCAACCGACGGCTGCGCTGAGAAAAACGGTGTGCCGTTTGCGGCGCAAGGGAATCATCGGTGTCAGGCGGTAAGCCTAAATGTCAGCGGCACCCGCGTTACCCGAGCGTGACCTTATCCACGCCGTACCACTCGTAGCCCGAGGGGTTCCAGTGGACCGCACCGTCGGCGGGCTGGCTCCGTCCCATCGCGTCGATCGACCGGGCCCAGATCTCGCCCGAGCCTCTAGCGATCGTGACCTGGATCTTCCAGTGATGCCACGCGTAAGGGCCGGACGGCTTCTCCACGTCGGCACGGCGCCAGGTGCGTCCGCGGTCGGTGGACACCTCGACGGCAGCAACCGCCGCGGCACCGTCGTTCCAGGCCACGCCGCTAACCTCGACCGGCCCCGATTGCACAGCGTTGCCCGCCACGGGTTTCCAGATAACGGTTTTGATCTTCTGCCGCCAAGTAGGCAAGCTGGTCTTGGCGGTGATGGGTTGGGCGCTGCCCGGCTCGACCGGCTTGACGAACGCACGATAGCGGCGAATGTGGTGACGGTTCTGCGATTCCTCCGCTTCGAAGCGCAGCTTATGGAGCCACTTGATGTTCATCGTTCCGTAGTAGCCCGGCAAGACGAGGCGCAGCGGACCGCCGTGAATCGCCGGGATCGGCTCGCCGTTCATCTCGATCGCCAGCAAGCCATTCTCGAGAGCGTCGCCCAACTGCACGGAGTGCTCGAAGTCAGGCGCCTGCGGCGACACCGGCCCATCCTTGCCTTCCGCGGCCAGAAACTTGGCCTTGAAATCGACCTTGAGCTGCAACGATTCGAGGAGCTTTCGGAAAGGCACGCCCTTCCAGCGAACGTTGCCCATACCGCCATGCGCCCACTGCGTGCCTCGGGTCTTGACCGAGCGGGCGTAGAACGAGCGTCCGTTGCCGGAGCACTGCAACACCGCTTCCACTTCGATCTGCTCCAGGCGGGCGATGTCGGCGAACGCGACGGTCCGTGGCTGGTCGATCAAGCCCGACAACTCCACGGTCCAGCCGTTAGAGGAGAGAGGCTTTAGTGTCAAAGCACCGGGCAGTACTTGGTTGTTGCGGATAAACAGCAGTTCCTTGGGCGTCAGCCGGTGCTGCCTCAACAGCTCAAGGGGTGTTCCGAGCACACCCGGCCGGGTGTTGTTAACGATCAGCCGCTTGTCCTTGCCAAGCTGGGCGAGAAATGCAGCGCCTTCGTCCTGCGCGGCCGCTGTTGCAACGGCGAGAGACGGGAGCCCGATGGCGGCCGCCGCCAGTCCCGCTTGCTTGAGGAAGCGCCGGCGATCGAGAGAGGAGTTCTCGTCCGCATGAGCGGGGATACCCGATGGTTGCGTTGCTCCGGCAGAACTTTCTTTCATGGTCTCCTCGTCCAACGTCTTGGCCTTGCGGTCGTACTTGCCTCAGATTGTACCGTTGTCCGTTACGGATGGTTGTGGCCTACTCGATCGGAGCATGATGGTTGACGGGCCCCGAACCGTGGCCCAGGCCCGGTGCGGTTTCGATGGCGCGGGTGATGTATCGCTTGGCGCTGACGACCGCCTCGCGGAGAGATATGCCCTTGGCCAGTCCGGCCGTGATCGCCGCTGACGACGTGCAACCGGTACCGTGGGTGTGCCTGGTATCGATGCGCGGCGCGGCAAACGTCTCGACGCGGCCTTCGTGAAAGAGGAGGTCGACCGCTTCGTCTTCCAGGTGTCCGCCCGTGACCCAAACGGCGCGGCAGCCAAGGCCGGCAATGCAACGGGCTGCCTCCTCCATCGAAACCAGGTCGCGCACGTCGATGCCGGCGAGCGCGGCGGCCTCGTGCAGGTTCGGCGTCACGAGGTGGGTGTGCGGCAATAGCTGCTCCCTGAGCGCTACCCGGGCTTCGTCGGCCATCAATGGGGCACCGTGCTTGCTGACCATCACCGGATCGACCACCACGGGGAACGAAACCTCCCGCGCCCAGGCTGCGACGACTTCGATAGTCTCCGCCATGCCCAGCGCGCCGGTCTTGGCCGCCTTAGGAGGGATGTCTTCCATGACCGCATCTAACTGCTTCTGCACGTACGAAGGGTCGAGCGGATCGACCGAGCTGACACGTTGCGTGTTCTGCACGGTAAGCAACGTGACGACGCTCATCCCGTAAACGCCGAACTGGTGGAACGTCTTCAGGTCGGCTTGTATGCCGGCGCCGCCTGAGGGGTCGGAGCCGGCAATGGTCAGGGCGGTGGGTTTCATGGGGTGCCGGAGATTGCCGTGCAGCCTCTATTGTAGGAACGGAGGCGCGGATGTGAATCCGCGCGCCCGCGGGCGCAGGGACAGAGCGGCAGGTGTGAACCTGCGGGCCCGCCGGGTGCAGCCCGCGGTGGCGACGAGCCGCGCCGGTGGATATGAAGCCACGGATCGACATTTGCGAGACTATCGGCGCCTCCCGGCGCGGGCCTGCGGGTTTACACCCACAGCTCTGTTGCTTGTGTCGGGGCGTGGCACACAGTTCCGCCCGCAGGAGTGAGCCAGGTCCCGCCAATGCTAGACTGGAATTCCTGCCACTTTTTCATTGATGCCGCGTGACTTGCTGGGTACTTGGAAGGGATTCTGGGGCCGTCCCGCCGCCGAACCCGCTGTAGTTCGCAGATACCAAGAAGACCGCTTGCGGCGGTTGATAGAGCACGCCTGGCGCAACGTTCCGTACTACCGACGGCGGTTTGAAGAAGCGGGCGTTCGTCCGGGCGAGATTCGTTCGCTCGACGATCTGCCGAAGATACCCATCAGCGGCAAGCCGGACTTCCGGTTGACATCGTTCAGCGACCGCTTGGCAGCCGGCGTCAATCCCGAGCGCTGCATTCGGCGTGTAACTGCCGGCTCGACGGGACAACCCACGAACCTGCTGCGCACCCGCTACGAAGAGTACCTTCTCTTTGCCTATCGGCAGAGGGCTGGTGGGTACGCGGGTGTGAGGCTTCGGGAGAAGCGGGCGGTGGTGATGAATGGGGAGAAGCGCCGTTACTTTCCGCACAGAATGCTTGGTATCGCGCGTCAACTCGAAATCGACGCTTTTCTTGAAATCGGCGAGATCCTCGCACAGTTGCGGGCGTACCGGCCAGCCATCCTGGGATCGACACCCCAGAACTTCGACCGCATGCTGCGGGCGCTCCGTCCCGGCGACCTTGAAACAATCCGTCCCCGGCTCCTGGTGTGCGGTGGCGAGCTTCTGACGCCCACTCTGCGACGACGGATTACGGAAACATTTGGCAAGCCAGTGTTGGACACGTACGGCGCACACCAATTCAACCTGATCGCCTGGGAATGCCCCCTTTGCGCGTGTATCACACGTGTGACGACACAGTGATCGTTGAAGTACTGCGTGAGGATGGGACGCCGGCAGCGCCGGGCGAGGAGGGCCGCGTGATCGGCACCGCGCTGGAAAGTTTCGCTATGCCGATCCTGCGCTTTGACCTCGGCGACCTGGCGCGGCGGCCGGCCGATCCCTCTCACTGCCGGGTGCGGTTCGGCACAATCGAGTCAATCCTGGGCCGCTCGACCGATTCGATTGCTCTTCCAGATGGACGAGTGTTCAACTCATACCGCCTTGTTCACGCTCTTCGAAAAGAAGTGGGGATCGGGCGCTTCCAGGTAGTGCAGGAAGAACTGGATCGCGTGCGTGTCGACTACGAGGCTCTACCCGGCGCGGCGGTCGATCTCGGGCGAACGATCGAGGAGCGTTGCAGGGAGCAATTCCCGCCGGAGGTTGCTGTGTACGCCAGCCGCGTGGACGAGATCCCACCAGGACCGGGAGGTAAGCTGCAGTTGATCCGGTCGCTTCAAACGGCGAACCAGGACGGGACGGGGCCTGCCAAGCGGATGGGGGCACGAGAGTGATCCTCAATAGCGATTTGCAGAGGGACGTACGCTCCCACGAGACGATCGTCCGGCCTACTGACTGTCGCGAATCATGCTGACAGGACGCATGTTCACGTGTAGGGGCACGGCATGCTGTCAAGTACCCAGACATCGTTTCCAGGTGTTCACAATACATCGTTTCCACCCTCCGTTCCAGGTGATGGGGGCGGCGAGGGCCGATTGGGCTTCGGGTTGGCGGTGGAGGCGCCGCCGCGGGAGCCCGTAGGGCGACCAAGGTCGGCGCCTCCACCGCCTGACCCCGCGGGGCGTACCAGCGGGTGCGTCTGCTGCGCACCCAGTTCCAACTCGCGTACATACATGTGCCGAAAGCGCACCGCGATCGTATCCAGCGGCAACCGCTCCAGCCCCACCCACTCTCCCGCCAACGCCTCGCTCACAAACCAATGACGGCCCCCCTCCCACAGACAGCCCGCCTCGTTCAGCCGCTGGGCCTCCATCCCCGCCGCATACTCCAACGCCGGCGGTTGCGGCTGATACGCCCTTTCGCTGCGCCGCCATCGGCTGGCCGGCGTCTCCATCTGAAGCGCTTCGTGCGGACGCACTTCGTTGTACTCGCGCCGGAAGTGCGCCAGCCACTCGGCCCAATCCTTCACCGGCGACGGTCCGCCACGATGCCGCACCGCCGCCTCGATCGCGCCGTGAAAACGCTCCACCTTGCCCTGCGTTTGCGGATGCCGCGGCCGCCCGTACAGCAACCGAATCCCCTGCTTGATCAACCACACCGACAGCGCCGTCAACCCGTGTGCGCTGTGGGCGGAAAACCACTGTGTGCCGCGGTCCATCAGCATCGCCTCCGGCAAACCCGTTTGCTCGAACGTTTGTTGCAGACAGGCCTGGATCGGCTCGCGGCGCAGCACCCGCAGCGCGTGCAACCCGACCGCATAGCGGCTGTGGTCATCGAGAATCGACAGCGGCTGACAAATCCCGTCGAGGCTCTTGAGCGGCCCCTTGCCGTCCATCTGCCACAGTTGGTTGGGCCGTGGACGCTCGAAGCGTTGCAAGGCCGGCCGCGGGGCGTGCACGTTCACCAGCCCGTGGCGCTTGAGGATGCGATGCACCGTCGTCGCCGGATAGCGCACGCCGCTTTCTTCCAGCAGCCGCTGGAGCTTGCGTGCGCCCCAGCCGTAGCGTTGGCGCAGTTCGAGCACTTGCCGTTCCCGCTCCGGGGCGCTGCGGCGCGGCGAGGAATGCGGGCGGCGGCTCAACTCACCCAGCTGAGCGAGCGTGCTGCAGGCGAGGTAGCGATCCCGCCACTTGCGACCGGTCGGGCGCGAGATGCCAAACTCGCGGCACAACTCACTGAGCGACTCGGCGCCGCTGGCGGCGCGCACGACGAATTGCATTCTAGATTCTTTCATTTCCAGTTTCCGAAAGGGCATCGGGGGGACTCCTTCGTCCGACCTTAACCCACGGCTGGGTGGAAACCATGTCTTGTGTACAACTGGAAACGATGTCATGGAACTGAACAGCATGCCGGGCCCGTCTTACAAGGTCACTGTATTTTCGAGCCTCAATAGATCTATGAGAGAGACCTTGAGGGCTTGTTCAAGATTCGACTTAGGTCTGAACCATGAGACGGAGATCAACAGTGCGCATCACGATGCTCTTGACCTGCATCGCCTGCCTGGTATGTGGCCTCAATCTAGACGGCCTGGCGTCAGAGATCCCCTCGGCCAAGAACGCATCCGTCAAGGCCGACGTACCCACACCCAAAGACACCATCTCCCTGGAGCGGCTGCAACAACTAGCCTCCAGGGAAGCCAGCGCTTCGTATTCCCCCGACCGTGTGATCAGCCCACCAATGCCGATTGCGATCCGGCAGGAGCATCCCGGTGGCCCGACCTACCAGGAGGGTCTCAGCTACACCTTCCTGATTCACTCGATGAAATTTGCCGGCCTCACTCGCATGGACAACGGACGGATGGTACTGGTGTCAACCGGCTGGCTCAAGGACCCCGTCCGCGAGGAACGCGCAGTCTTCATCATGCACTCGGACGACGAAGCACAGAGTTGGAGCAGTGTCGTAGCCCGATAGAAATGTCCCCCTCTGTAGCCCAGTAGAGATGTCCCCTTTTGCCGTACGCTCTTGAGCCCCTTCGCCTTGTTGAGCAGAGTGCTGTTTTCGCGACGGCGAGGGAGCAGTCAAGGGCGGGCCCGTAGGGCTTGGCTTCGCGAACCCTTGATGGGTCCCTCGGCGTCGCCATCATCAGCTTGCAAGGCGAAGGGGCCGACCACGAACCTGATCCAGAGGGGACATTTCTATTGGGCGCAAAAGGGGACATTTTGATTGGGCTACAACACACAGAGTTGGAGCAGCCCACGGGTCATCCATTGGGGCCTCGAACGACCCGAGCCCATCTATCTCGGCGACAAGAAGCTGGTGTTGATTCCCCGGGATGATCCAGGCTTCATCAGTACTAGCGAGGATGGCGGGCAGACTTGGGGCGAGAAGGTTCCCTTCCCTCAGCTGCCCGACGGCAGCAACAGCCGAACCCATCGTCACGGCACACCGCTTGTCGAAGGACAAACGATTACCGGTGTGTTCTACACAGAGGGTGAGCGACACCAGGACTGGACGGCTTACTCTTTACTGCGCCGAAGCCGCGACGGCGGCCGAACATGGGGTGATGAGCTGTGGCTACCGCCCGAGTGGCTCACCTCCGAGGGCGCGCTCACTCGAGCCCGCGACGGAGCGCTTGTCGTGGCGCTACGCACCGCCCAGGCGCCGGGCCTGCCATCCCACAGCGACCATTGGCGGCGCATCACGACCGCCCGATCTATGGATGAGGGCGAGACCTGGACCGACCATCAGGTCCACTTCCAATACGGCAAGGTGCACTGTAGGCTGCTCGTGCTCCGCAACGGGGACATTCTTCTTACCTACGCTGCGCGGATGGGAGAGCTCGACGGTGAGATGTACCACGGCATTGAGGCCGTGCTCAGTCGCGACAACGGCAAGACCTGGGACTGGGACAATCGGTTCATTCTCTTCCGATGGGCGATGCACCAGAGCATGCATAGTCCGCAGTCGATTGAGCTTGCCGATGGCCGCATCCTGACCCTATTCGGCTATCACTACGACGCCAGGTGGAACGAAGGGCCGCTGGGGGCTCCCGGCTATCCTTTGGGCATGACGTCGACCGTGTTTTGGTCACCCTACCCTGAGGACGAGTGATGCTAGAAGGCCAGCTTGATCGAACCCGGTCCCATTTCCTGACCCGGACGAGCCGGAACCATCCCGCTCAATGTTCCGGACGCAAACAGGCCCGTTCAACGGGCCTTGGTTTCAACTAGGCCAGGCGTTGTACGCCTGGTAAAACGACCCTGAGTGAATGAATCAGGCCCCTTCGAGGGGCCTTACCCCAAACCGGCTTGAGCCATGAGCCAGCACGGTAGCTCGTGGGGGGCCGGGACACCGCTTTACAAGCGCTACACCAGCCCGTGTTCGGTGCCGCACAGCCACACCTTGAGGCCTAGGTTGCGGAAGGCTTCGAGCTTGGCGGCAAGAGCGCGGTTGGCTCCGGCGGCATCGGGTGCGTAGGCCACCTGAATGTGGTTGGACTTGTGGCGGGCCATCAGCTTGTCGCGATCGACGCCGTAGGTCACCGCGTGCATCATCGGCCATTGCGGCGTAGTGATACTCCAGCGGCGCTCGGTCTCTTCTTGAGGCAACTCGACAGCTTTGGCGCGGCCCAGGTCGGCGTGCAAAGCGCCGTTCTCGACGAACACGCGGCTCCAGACGATCTCACCGGGCTTGCTGACGCCTTTGATCGTGCCGCCGCCTTTGGGGAAGTACATCGGCGGCTGGCGCTGGCTCACCGCCCCCTGGTAGCCCCCGGCGAGATGGTTGGGCGGAACCGACCCGGAGATCTCGAAGACCCAGACGAACTCTTCCGTCCCGTCAACAGGGTACGACTCTCCGTATCGCACGTCGTGAAGGGTGGTCTCGGGATCGAAGCCCAGCTTGGTCCAAACGCGGTTCGTAACCAGAGCGTCGAGCCCGGCGCACTCGTCGACCTCATTGAAGTGAGGCAGGGCCTTGCCCTCGTAGAGGATGCGCCCATTACCGGCGGCCTTGGCGGGAGGACGGTCGACATTATTGAGTAGGCCCTCGACGAGATCCGAGGCAACCGTGAGGTCCTTAAGCCCCTGCTGGTACTGAATGCCGATCGTGTCGCAACCGAAGTCGTCGGCAATGCGCAAGGCGGCGATGTACATCTTGCACTGCTCGAGGATCTGCGCGTCGGTCAGTTCGGTCGCTTCGTCGCTGCCCGTATCGAATTGCATACCCTTGGCGTCGAGCCAAGTGCGCACCTTTTGCGCCTCGGCGTCGCTGACCTCGCGCATCGCCGCATAGAGCGCCGACTGGCTGAGACGCTCCTTGAAAACGCCGGTCGGGTTCAGGAGATGGTCGGGGATGATGGCGTTGTACATCCCCATGCAACCCTCGTCGAAAACACCCAGGATGGCTTTGTCCTTCTTTAACTCGGCCGCCACGTCACGCCCAACGAGGGCCGGCTTGTGCGGGATCATGACGTCGTTGGCGTCCTTAGCGTGCCGCGTGTCGTGTTTCACCTCGCCGTTCTCGAGCCACTGACGCAAGCCGTTGAGGAAGAACTCGTCGTCGAAATCCTTGCTCCACAACGTGCTGTAGGGGATGCCCGCCTTGGTGAGGCTGCCGTTGAGATTGAGCATGCCGACCAAGCCGGGCCACTGGCCGCTCCAGTTAGCGACGGTGAGGATGGGCCCCTGGTGGGTCCACAGTCCCGGCAGGATGTGCTGACTGTACTGCCAAACCGCTTCGACGACGACCAGCGGCGCCTTGCGGTCGAGGGTGCGGAAGACTTCGATGCCGCGCTTCTGGCTGTCGATGAAGCCGTGCTTTTGGGCCTCGTCGTAAGGATGTCCGCGCTTGACGGTGTGACCTTGGCCCTCGATGGCGGCGGTGAGCTTGGCTTCAACCTCGGCTTGCGCGGGCCAGCAAGTTTGGTTCGCGGAGAGCCGCAGATCGCCGTTGGCAACCAGGATGACGTCTTTTCCCATGTGGGCATTTTCGCAAAGCGCGGCACGACCCGCCATACTGCGATAGCGTCTTGGTTTCAGCTTCACTCCGCTCTATCTGATTCCTGCGGCGCCGAACCAGACGCCTTCAGGCGGCTTCCGCGCGCAGCGCGTTCTAGGCCGGTCGTTTACGGCCGGTGTGGCGGCCCCACCGGTGCTGGAAGGGCGTTTGAACGTCCTTCCCTCGCCGGCTTTAGCCATCTCACGACCACCCGTTGCGCCTGCATCCGCTGTCTCGCGAACCACCCAAGTTGCCTAGTGGCCTTCCGCACTCTATGCTGAACGGAACGTCTTCCCGCGACGATGGCCCGCATCCAAGTACTCGCAGACAACGTCGCCAACAAGATCGCGGCCGGCGAGGTCGTCGAGCGTCCGGCGTCGGTGGTCAAGGAGCTTCTCGAGAACTCCCTCGACGCCGAAGCCACCAGGGTGCGCATCGATGTAGAGGTCGGCGGCAAGCGCCTGATGCGGGTTGCCGACGACGGCACGGGCATGGTCCGCGACGACGCCCTGCTGGCCTTCGAGCGCCACGCCACGAGCAAACTGCGACAGGCTCGCGATCTGCTTTCGATTTCAACACTCGGGTTCCGCGGCGAAGCGCTCCCTTCCATCGCCAGCGTCTCCCGCCTGCTACTCGAGACACGCTCGGACGAAGAGCCGACCGGCACGCAAGTCGAGATCGCCGGGGGCCGCATGTTGAGCGTCGAGGAGACGGCGATGCCACGCGGCACGACCATCACGGTGCGCGACCTGTTCTACAGCGTTCCGGCGCGCCGCAAGTTTCTGCGTACCGAGAAAACCGAGCTGGCGCATATCGCCTCGCTCGTGACGCACTACAGCCTGGCGCACATCGACAAGTCGTTCCAACTCACGCACGAGCGGGGCGAGTTGTTGAATGCCACGCCCGTGGGAAGCCTACGCGAGCGGGTGTTCCAGGTGTTCGGTTCGTCGACACTGGAGCAGTTGGTCGAGCTGGGGCCGGTCGAGCGTGAGTTGCAGGTCGCGGCGTCACCCGCGCCCCCGACGCAAGCGGCGGAGCGCAACCGCGCCGGCCTCGACCAGCCGCAAACGTACGTCTTCGGACTGCGCGGCTTCGTGTCCACACCGCAGATGCAGAAACTCAACCGCAACTCGATCTACATCTTCGTCAACGGACGACTCATCCGCGACCGGGTGTTGCTGCGGGCGATCTCGTCGGCTTATCACAACCTGATGCCGCCGGGGAATTTTCCGTTCGCGTTGCTGTTTCTCGCGCTGCCGTTCGAAGAGGTGGATGTCAACGTCCACCCGTCGAAGACGGAGGTGCGGTTTCGGCATCAGAGCTTCGTCCACAACCTGGTTCGAGACTCGATTCGAGAGCGCTTGATTGCGTCGAAACCCGCCTCGGCGCTTCCGATGCCGGCTGATGGGCGCGGCATTCCTCACAGTCCGCCGCAGCCGGCAACCGAGGTGCCTTTCTCGGAGTCGAGCCTGCTGTTGAGCCGCGACGACGTGCCCACCGGGTCGTGGGGGCTACAGGGCGCTCCGCCGCCGGCCGCGCGTTTGGACTTCGCCGCGGCGGCGCCGATCGAAGTGGCGCCGAATGAAATGGCCGGGGTCAGCACCGCGGATGCGTCGGACGCGCTAGGAGGCGGGTCGGCCGTCGCCTCGGGGGTCTTGCAAATGCCGCCGGGCCAAGCTCCCGCACTCGAAGCGTTGGCGGTAGAACACCGGCCGCACGCAAGAGCGCCGCTCGTCCATAGCCAACCGGAAAGCCTGGCCAACCTCGGCCAACTGCGTCCGCTGGGTCAGATCAAGGAGAGCTTCATCGTCGCGGCGGGCCCGGACGGGCTGTGGATCATCGACCAACACGTGGCACACGAGAGGATTCTGTTCGAGAAGGTGTTGCGGCAGCGCGCGCAGGACCGCGCGGAGTCGCAGCGGTTGCTGATGCCCATCATCATCGACTTGCAACCCGACCAGGAGATCAAGTTCACACAGATCGAAGAGGAGTTTCGGGCCAACGGGTTCGAGCTGGAGCCGTTCGGCCATCGCACGGTGGCGGTGAAGGCGACGCCCGCAGCCCTATCGCCCCACGAGGTCGAGACGTTGATTCACGAGATTCTCGACACGCCGGAGAAAGAGTTACGTGAGTTATCGCTGTCTGACCTACAGCGGCGGGTCGCGGCGACCATCGCCTGCCATGCTGCGATCAAGGTGAACATGCCGCTCGATCGGCCCAAAATGCAATGGATGCTCGACGAGTTGGCGAAGACGGACTGCCCGATGTCATGTCCCCACGGCCGGCCCATCGCTTTGAAGTACGGGCTGAGGGATATCTTGAAGGCCTTCCATCGAATCTAACGGGCCGGACTTGCCCTTGCGCCCGTGTTGCGGCGAGAATCAGAACCTATGCCCACACCCGTGCTCCTGATCGGCGGCGGCATGATCGCCCACGATCAGATCCTTCCCACGCTGTATCAGATGCAGCGCGAGGACCGCATCGGCGAGATCACCGTCTGTGCTCAACATGGACGTACCGTGAAAGCGCTGGCCGAGGCGCCCACCCTGCGGAAGGCGTTTCCCGACCGCTCGTTCCGTCCGCTGCCCGACTACACCGCCGGCGATGTCGACAATCGGCAACCGGACCTCTACCAGCAAGCCCTCGCCGAGCTGCCTGCGCGCAGCGTCGTCATCGTCGCCACGCCCGACCAGACGCACTACTCGATCGTGATGAATGCGTTGCACGCCGATCAGCACGTCTGCTGTGTGAAGCCGCTGGTGCTCGACGTCGCACAGTCGATCGAGATCGAGAAAGAGGCGCGGCGTCGCGGCTTGCTGGTCGGCGTCGAGTATCACAAGCGGTTCGACCCGCGCAGCCAGATGGCCCGCACCCGCTTCCGCGAAGGGCTGTTTGGCGAGTTCAAGCTGGGGACGGCCGTACTGATGGAGAAGTGGCACTACCGCTCGTCGAATTTTCAAAACTGGTTCGTGTGCGAAGAGACCGACTCGTTTGTCTACATCGGCTGTCACTACGTTGACTTGCTGCACTTCATCACCGGGTTGCAGCCGACAAGCATCAGCGTCTACGGCATCAAAGACCGCTTCCCCAACGGCAACGAGGGTTACCTTTGGACCGACGCGCGCGTAATCTGGGAGAACGGCGCCGCGCTCAACGTGCAGAACTCGCTCAGCTTTCCCGATGCCGCCGCGGGGCCGAACACGCAGGGCATGACACTGTACTTCTCGGGCAACGGGAACGGCGCCTGGCTACAGCACTCCGACCAATACCGCGGGCTGAAGTATTCCTTCACCGAGCAGCCCGCGGCGCCCGGCGGGACGCAGTACGCCGAACCGAGTCCGGACTACTTCATGTATCAGGACCTCGGCGGGCCGGGTCTGGTGCCGTGGGGATACGGCGTTCGGTCGGTCGATTTCATCGTCAGCGAGGCGATACGGATTGAGAGCGAGACGTCGGCCCTTGAAGGGGAAGCGGCCGCCGAAGCCCGCCGCGCACGGATCGACGAGATCGAGCAGCAGGGCATCGTGGCCACCCCGGCCAACAGCCGCTTCAACGAACTGGTGTGCCAGGCGGCGAGGCTGTCGATCCTCAACGGCGGCCGGCACGTCAACATCCGGCATGACCCTCCTGGGGTGGAGTTGGCCTCGCCAATTTAGCAGGCTCAGCGGGGCATTGCGAAGTCAGTACCAGCGCCGTTCCGGAAGTAGGGGCACGGCATGCCGTGCCCGCGTCCTGCAACAGACAGGGGCCCCCGAGGGCCCTGGAGGGCGCCTTACTCCGAATCGCCCCCCGAACCGGCATCGTCTCCGGTCTGTTGCTGCTGTTGCTGTTGTTGCTGTTGCTCCTGCTGGCGCTCTTGTTGCTTTCTTTTCGGGCTCTCTTGCGTCTCCTGATCCGCCATGACTGGGACCTCCGACAGAAAAACAAACTTATTGAATCCCGCAAATTATTATGACACTTTTTGATAGTTTGGAGCATCTATATATGTATGGGCAACCTCAAAGGTGTGAAGCGGGATTTCAAGGCCCTGGAGAAGCGCCGTTTCGAAGCGATGCGGCTGCTCGACCAAGGCCACAATCAGTCCGAGACGGCAAGACGGCTGAAAGTCGCTCGCCAAACCGTCAGTGCGTGGCGGCGGCAATACCGCGAGCAGGGTGCGGCCGGACTCCGCCAGGCCGGGCGCGCCGGACGCAAGCCGCTCCTCGATGCCGCACAACGCGAACGCCTGACGTCGCTGTTGCTGGAAGGCCCGCAAGCCCACGGCTTCCCCACGCCCCTGTGGAGCTGTCCGCGGGTGGCTCGGCTGATCGGAGACGAGTTCGGGGTCGACTACCACGAAGGCCACGTCTGGAAGATCCTGCGAGCGCTCGACTGGAGCCCGCAACGCCCGGTCGGAAAGGCGCGCGAGCGCAACGAAGAGCAGATCCGCACCTGGAAGCGCAAGACCTGGACGCGCATTAAAAAAAAGCCCAAAACGAAGGCCGTACGCTCGTCTTCATCGACGAAAGCGGATTGAGTCAGAAGCCGCATCGCTGCCGCACCTGGGCGCCACGCGGCCAAACACCGGTGCTGCAGTTTAACTTCAATTGGGAGAAGCTTTCCGTCTCGGCGGGGCTGACGCTGCGTAACTTCTACTTTCGGCTCTATCCCGGTGCGATCGGCAAAGAGCAAGTGATCGACTTTCTCAAGGCGTTGGTACGTCATATCGATCGGCCGCTGCTGATCGTCTGGGACCGGCTGCCGGCGCACCGTAGCCGCCTGGTGCAAGAGTTCATCCAACTCTCCGAAGGCCACATCGCAACCGAGTACTTGCCACCCTATGCGCCGGAGTTGAATCCGGTGGAATACATCTGGGCTTACTGGAAGCAGCACGAGTTGCCGAACGTCTGTCCGAAGGACTACGGCGAGCTGAACGAGCGGGCCCGCAAGGCACTCCGCCGCATGCACCGCAAACCGCGTTTGATCACGGCCTTCTGGAAACAGTCTTCTCTTTGCTTCGAGTGACGTGATATTATGCGGGACTCAATAGTACTTTGCCACCCGAAGTGTGGCCGCTTCTGTGTTGGGTTGCTAACGAAAGTATACAACTGAATAAGTTCTATGCCTTGTAAAAGAACAAAGTCGGCGTGAAGGCAATCAGATTCTCCAGGCTCCAATTCGAAAGCCCCGTTCCAGCGCCGTTGAAAGATCAGCGGCCACTCGATCTCGTGCTTTCCTTTTAGCACTGGGTCCCCCTCGGTTTGGAGCGTCGGCGCTATGGCGTTGTGGATCGGAATTACCTGGCGCACGCGGAGTTCAGTGTGCTTTGGCTGCAACAAAACATGACCACGGTTGACAACCTTCACGGCAACATGCACCAGTCGTTTGCCGGGCTCGATTACTGCGTGCTCGACGGCGATATCGAGTTCGGCGCGAGGGTACCTGAGTCTCTGGCGTACATAGAGGGCATAGGTCCACCATCCGCCCGCCAGCAGAGCCATGATCGTCGCGCCATTCGTGACTATCTCGACCCAGTCTTTGAGGCTCATCACATCGTCGCTCATGTTCCCCGTACCAGTTAGGATTACTTGCGTACCGATGTTCGCGCGATTTCTTACTATTGAGTCCCGCATAATATCACGTCACTCGAAGCAAAGAGAAGACTGTTTCCAGAAGGCCGTGATCAAACGCGGTTTGCGGTGCATGCGGCGGAGTGCCTTGCGGGCCCGCTCGTTCAGCTCGCCGTAGTCCTTCGGACAGACGTTCGGCAACTCGTGCTGCTTCCAGTAAGCCCAGATGTATTCCACCGGATTCAACTCCGGCGCATAGGGTGGCAAGTACTCGGTTGCGATGTGGCCTTCGGAGAGTTGGATGAACTCTTGCACCAGGCGGCTACGGTGCGCCGGCAGCCGGTCCCAGACGATCAGCAGCGGCCGATCGATATGACGTACCAACGCCTTGAGAAAGTCGATCACTTGCTCTTTGCCGATCGCACCGGGATAGAGCCGAAAGTAGAAGTTACGCAGCGTCAGCCCCGCCGAGACGGAAAGCTTCTCCCAATTGAAGTTAAACTGCAGCACCGGTGTTTGGCCGCGTGGCGCCCAGGTGCGGCAGCGATGCGGCTTCTGACTCAATCCGCTTTCGTCGATGAAGACGAGCGTACGGCCTTCGTTTTGGGCTTTTTTTTAATGCGCGTCCAGGTCTTGCGCTTCCAGGTGCGGATCTGCTCTTCGTTGCGCTCGCGCGCCTTTCCGACCGGGCGTTGCGGGCTCCAGTCGAGCGCTCGCAGGATCTTCCAGGCGTGGCCTTCGTGGTAGTCGACCCCGAACTCGTCTCCGATCAGCCGAGCCACCCGCGGACAGCTCCACAGGGGCGTGGGGAAGCCGTGGGCTTGCGGGCCTTCCAGCAACAGCGACGTCAGGCGTTCGCGTTGTGCGGCATCGAGGAGCGGCTTGCGTCCGGCGCGCCCGGCCTGGCGGAGTCCGGCCGCACCCTGCTCGCGGTATTGCCGCCGCCACGCACTGACGGTTTGGCGAGCGACTTTCAGCCGTCTTGCCGTCTCGGACTGATTGTGGCCTTGGTCGAGCAGCCGCATCGCTTCGAAACGGCGCTTCTCCAGGGCCTTGAAATCCCGCTTCACACCTTTGGGGTTGCCCATACATATATAGCCAGGATTTCCATTTTGGCCCTGGCACGGCCACAGTATACACCCGCTCCGCTCCGAACAGCACGTCCTTTCACGCTGAACCCTGCACATCACCTCTGCTGGTAGTCGCCAGAGCTGGTTCGACCGCTCACAGTCGTTGATTGAGCGGCTTGAACGGCGCTCCAGCCGACACTGCTCCTTGCGAAACCTTTTGGAGCCAAAAGCTGTTGATCCTCACTCCGGCAATGCTACCCACTCGGCAGCGGCAGCGCCCAGATCTTGTGCAGCATGTCGCCGAACAGCCGCCGGTTCAGATGTCCCTCCGCCAATAAGAGCCAGTAATACCGCGCGTGCTTGACCAGCCGACCGCCGGTCTTCATCAACCTGTGTTGCAAGCTCGTCAGCGACCAACTCTTGATTCGCTGCGGAAACCCCAGCCGCCGCCAAAGATTGCCCAGGTTGTAGGCCAGCACGCTCAGTTGCAACCGCACTTCGTTGGCCCGAAATCGATGGCACGACAATCGCGTCCAGTGCGTCGCCTGCTTGCCTTCCTTGATCCACTGTTCCGCCGTGCCGCGCTTGTTGTAGAAGCGCACCACCGAGCGGCTCGGCAAGCTCATGCTCGTCACGATGAATCCGACGCGCGGGAACAGCTCGCCCTGGTGATGCTCGACCTTAGCGACGATCCGCCTCGCCTGCGACCAACTCTCCGCCTGATAGCGAAAACTCTTGTAGCGCACCAAGGGCTTGCGGGAAGGCCTTCCCGGCGGGCGAAACAGGATGTCTTCGATCTCCAGCTCCAAGCTCTTGTTGGCCGGAATGCGAATGGCGTACTGTACTCCGCGTTCCTCCGAAGCCTCATAAACTTCCGGCTTCGCAAAGGCCGCATCGCCCCGGAAGGCGACCTGCTTGCCCGCAGCCTGTTGGCGCTCGATCTCCGGCAACAAGAGCTCATCCCAGTCCTCGGCGCTGTGCACGTTGCCTGGACGCAGCTTGGCAGCGAGGCAATCACCATGACCGTTGAACAAAAGCAACGGGTGGTAGCAGACCGACTCGAAGTGTCCGTTGTAGGCACTGCCTTCCTGTTGGCCATGGACCGGACTCTCGGTGGAGTCCAGGTCCAGAACGACCCGCTCGGCGTCGTCGAACGCTTCCGCTTGCCCGACCAGCTCTCGGTTCAGCGCCATCAGCCCCAGCAGGTTCTCTTCGCTCGCCAGCATCTCCGTCTCGAAGCCGTGCAGCGTCGAGGTCAAGGCCGCACCGCGATCCCAGATCTTCTGCGAACCGATCAGCCGAAACGTCGGATCGATCGAAACCCGCTCGGCGTCGTTGAGGTCCTCGTAGCCGGCGAGTCGGCTGTAAACCGACTGCCGCAACAGATCAGCGAGCGTGAACTGCTTGTTTGTGCCTTGCCGGGAGTCGCTGAGATGCTCGTCAATCAGTTCTCCGAGACCGAGCCGTTCGTCCAGTTCGCGAACCAAAATCAGGCCACCGTCGGAAGTGACGTGCGATCCCTGGAAATCGACTTTGAGAAGTCCATTGAAACTTAGCTGGAATGGCTTGGTTTGTTTTTCACCCATTGGGTGTTGGCCTCCATGGCGTCCTCATCGGGCTCTAGCCCCTATGAATAAAGACGCTCAAGGCCGCTGGAAAGTCGGGATGTCAAACATCAAATTGAAAATGCGGGATATAGATGCTCCAAACTATCAAAAAGTGTCATAATAATTTGCGGGATTCAATAAGTCTAGCGGACCGCCAATCGCTACGCCCTCCCGCGCCAGCGGTTGCCGCAGATGTCACAGCACCGCACGCCGCCGAACAGCAACAGCGGCAAGCCCAATAGCAGCAGGCTGGCAACGCGCCAGCCGCCTTGGATGACGGGCGTCGACCGCGCGCCCCCGCAAGTTGGGCAGAAGGGAGCGTCGCAGTGATCGTCCTCGAGCGGAGCCGCTTCTGACGTATAGGCCGGCGGCGCCTCAGGCTCGTCGGGCAGCTCCACCGCCCAACCCTCGTCCTCCAACGCCGCTTCTTCGACCGCGTCCAATAACTCTTCGGCCGAGTCGAGGTCGGACGCGCGAACCTGCACCCCCACGCCCCCAGCGAGGTGAGGATGCATCATCATGCGGGTGGTGTGCTCGTTGGTGAGAAAGACCTCGATGCCGTGGGATTCGAGCAGGCTGCGGATGAAATAGGCGTGCTGCAGCGACTCGCAGGTGGTGAGGCTCGCGAGTTCTTCCGGCACGACAGGTCGATGGGGTCACTCGATACCGGCTTGCTTGACCGCTGCGCGCAGGTCTTCTTCGGAATGCGCCCCGACGAGATACGAAGCTACCTTACCCTCGCGGTCGAGCACGACGACCGTCGGCAACACCCGCACGCCGAACTCGCGCGTAAGCGATTTGGCCGAGTCCACGAGTGTTGGAAAGCTGTGCCCCTGCTCCTCCACATAAGCGCGGGCGGTTTCCTGGTCCTCGTCATTCACGCCAAGCGCGACGAGTCCCTGGTCCGCGAACTCCTGGTGCAACGCTTCGATCCGTGGCAGGTCAAGCCGGCACGGACCGCACCAGGTAGCCCAGAAATCGAGCAACACGACCTTGCCGCGCATGTCGTCGAACCTGCGAAGCCGGCCTGCCAGGTCTTTCAGTTCGAACGCGGAACCCTCTTGACCCACGACATCACCCGGCTCGATGGCCTCCACTTCGACC
This sequence comes from Bryobacterales bacterium, assembly GCA_965261065.1. GTDB lineage: Bacteria > Acidobacteriota > Terriglobia > Bryobacterales > UBA6623 > JAKZVK01. Next base: position 5,585,607 of record OZ253444.1, read on the forward strand.
GCCCCCTCCGGCGGCGTGAAGGTGAACAACTCGTCGGACAGAGTTTCGTTGACCTTGGCGACCAGGAACGAAACGTTCTGCGCAGCCTCCATGGTCAAGCCGCGTTCGGCGTCCTTGACGGTCAGCTTCGAGCCCTCCCTGAGAATCAGGTTTCGCCGCGGATCGATCCATACCTTCTTCTCAACGGTACGGGCAGCAATCCCGCGGGGCGTTTCGTACTGGGCCCACACCACGGTACAGAGGACCTCGCCATCGGAGGTTGTGACGGCCTCTTCCCCTTCGATCTTGGCGTCGATGATTCGCTCACCGAAATTGCGATAGCGCGACACGAAGCGGTCCCTCAGCACCTCGATGTTTGGCACGCCTTCGCCGCGGGAGGCCTGCTCACCAAGCAACTCCCCTTCCAGGCGCGTGTACTGATGCCGGCGGGCGAGGTAAGCCCACGTTGCATCGCCGTCGAAGACGACTTTGCCTCCATCGACCGGATGATCGGACTCCACTCGAAACCGGCCCTCAGCGTCCGCCGCGGTCAAGGTGCGCGCATCGGTTCGCCGCTCCCTGCCGTTAATGCTCGAGATGGAGCTTTCGGTCGCTTCGAAGTGGAAGGTCTCAACCTTCTGATAGGCCTCTCCAACCGCTCGCAGGAGTGTGATCGCTTCCGCGGATGTGTCAGGTTCGGTGTCGGCCTCGATCTCGTCCGCTACGGAGACGGGGACGAAGATCAGTGTGAAGAGCAGAGCGTACAGGAACCGTTCCATGTTTCAGTCTGTACTCTACCAGTTGGTATCTGCCCCGGCTGAACTGGAGGTGGCTTGCGCGGCTCGGGTACCGTTCCGCTCAGGAACTGTGGCTTTTGACACTGCGGCTCCCGACCAGGCGCCGCTCCACCAAGCCAAGGCCGTAGTCAGCGGCAAGCGCCATTAGGGCGGCCGGGACGGCTCCCAAAAGGATCAACCCCGAGTTAACCGTCTGCAACCCGCGATAGATAAAATCACCCAACCCACCCGCGCCGATCAGGGTCGCCACCGTCGCCACTCCAACGGCCGTCACCGTTGCCACACGCAGGCCCGCCATGATCGTCCGGGCCGCCAGGGGGAGTTCGACCATTCGCAGGATCTGCCGGTCCGTCATGCCCATCGCAAGCGCCGCCTCGCGGACCGCCGGGTCGACCTCGCGGATGCCCGTGAAGGTGTTCCGCACGATCGGCAACAGGGCGTAGAGCACCAAGGCCACGATGGCCGAGCGCGGGCCGATGCCTCCGAGCAAGGGTAGCGGAATTAAGAAACCAAACAGCGCCAGGCTCGGGATCGTCTGCACTGTGTTCGTGAACCCAAGCACCCAACGCTGTGCTCGGGGGCGGCGAGTCAGCAAGATCCCCGCGGGGATGGCGATGGCGCTCGCAATCAGCATCGAGATGCCAACGAGCCACAGGTGCTCCCAAATCCGCGCGATGAGCTGCGGCTGATACTGGTTGATGAGTTCGGTGAAGGTCAATCGAGGCTCTCCCGAAAGGCGCTGACGTGTGGGTCAGTGGAGGCGCGGAACTCCCCAGGCGACCCCATCCAGACCAGTTGACCCTGTTCCATCAGCCCGATGCGGCCGCCGAGCAGCAAGGCTTCGCGCAAGTCATGGGTGACGAAGACGATCGCCTTGGCGAGCGTTCGCTGTATTGAGAGAAACTCGCGCTGGATCTCGGCGCGGGTAATCGGGTCGAGCGCCCCGAAGGGCTCGTCCATCAGCAGAATGGGGGGATCAGCCGCCAGGGCCCGGGCGACACCGACCCGCTGGCGCTGTCCGCCGGAGAGTTGATCGGGATACCGGGCGAGAACTTCGGCGGACAGCCCGACCCGGTCAAGCAGTTCAGCGGTTCGGCGCTCGATCTTTTCCGGCGGCCATCCTTCTAGCGACGGGACGAGGCCGATGTTTCTAGCCACGGTGAAGTGAGGAAACAGGCCTACCTCTTGGATCACGTAGCCGATCTGCCGGCGCAACCGGATGGCGTCCCACTCCGTGGTTGGCTTGCCCTCGACGATCACCTGACCGCCGGTCGGCATGAGGACGTGGTTGATGAGCCGCAGCGCGGTAGTTTTGCCCGAGCCGCTGCGCCCGACAAGCACAACTGTCTCCGCATCGTTGACCTCGAAGCTGAGGTTCGAGACCAGCGTAGCGTCTCCGATGCGATAGGTGACGGCGTCGAGCCGAATGGGCTTTTGGAGGCTGGCGGTCATGGGGATGCGGGCGGGCTTACAGGCCCGGGGAGACGGCTCACAACTCCACTCCCGACCGCCAACCGAGATCTTGTACACTCAGGGGAGCCGTGAGCGCCGCTAGTATGTTAAAACATATGAGGTTAGAAATGTTTTGGACTGAGAACCGCATGAACCGCCAACCGAACCGCCGCACGACCTTGCCGCTTCCTTCGCTCGCCCTTGGGGCGGCACTGTTGCTGATCGCGATGCCGCTGCTTGTCAACGCGCAGAACAAGCCCACCAAGCGCGCCCTGCGAGCCGACGAGGTGCTCGACGAGATCATGGGCATGTCGGAGAAAGGCATTCCACAGGATCTGCTCGGCAAGTGCCAATGCGTAGCCATCGTGCCTGGAGTGAAGAAGGTGGCGCTCGGATTTGGAGGCCGAGGGGGCAAGGGAGTGATCGTTTGCCGCGGCAAGGACGACACGGGCTGGACGGGCCCTTCGACCGTCCGCATCGAGGGCGGCAGCATCGGGCTCCAAATCGGAGTGAGCTCGACCGACCACGTGCTGCTGGTGATGAACAAACGCGGCGCCGAGAAGTTGCTGTCCAGCAAATTCACGTTGGGCGGCGAGGCCTCGGTCGCCGGCGGGCCGGTCGGACGCTCGGCGCAGGCGCAGACCGACGCGCAGATGCATGCCGAGATTCTCTCCTACTCGCGCTCCCGAGGCGCCTTCGCCGGCGTGTCGCTCGAGGGCGCCACGCTGCGGCCCGACCACAAAGACAATGAAAAGATCTACGGCCGGCGCGTCGAACCGAAGCAGGTTCTGGCCGCTGAAATTCCCGCACCGTCGAGCGTTCAGCCTCTGATCGACACGCTGAACAAATACTCGGCATCCAAACACCGTTAGTCAGGAGGAGTACATGACGCGATGGGGATGTGTGCGGGAGGCGTGTGCCTACTCGCAGGAAAACAGGAGCCAGGTGTGGCACGCTTGGTTGGGCCGGGGCGTTCTGCTGTCGGCGTTGGTCGCGCTAGTAGCGGCGCCTGCCGCGGGAAAATCGAAAGTCGAGCGGCGTCTCGATGAAGCTGCCTTGGTGCTCGAAGCCACTCTCGATAGTGCCGACCAGGGCATTCCTTCCAACTTGCTCTCGCGGGCGGATTGCGTGGGGGTCTTCCCCTCGGTCTGGAAAGGGGCGTTCTTTCTTGGAGGCCGCTACGGCAAGGGAGTCGTGACCTGCCGCCAGTCGGACAATTCCTGGAGCGCGCCGGCGAACTTTCTGATCGAAGGCGGCCATATCGGATTGCAGATCGGCGGACAGGCCACCGATATCGTGTTGCTATTCATGGGCGAGAAGAGTGTGCGGCGGCTGATGCGGACCAAGTTCACCCTTGGTGGCGAAGCCTCGGTCTCCGGCGGTCCGGTCGGGCGGACGGCCCAGGCGCAGACGGATGCGCTATTCGGCGCAGGGATTCTGAGCTACTCGCGGTCTCGAGGGGTGTTCGCGGGAATCGCACTCGGTGGGGCCACCATGCGTCCGGCGCACAAGGCCGACCGAAATCTCTACCAGGGGTCCGCGCCCAGAACCACCGACATTTTGCGGGGCGGCGTCGAGCCCCCCGAGGCGGCCCGGCGATTGCTGGCGCTGTTGGCTAAGTACTCGCCGGAGAAGAGGCGGCGGAGCGACTAACGGCCAGTCGTTGGTTCCGGGGCAACAGCCGGCACGTTGACGGGCCGGGCTCGGGTGGGTCAGCATGAAGGGCGATGACTCAGCCGAAACCCAACATCACACTGATCCCTACACCCGACTATCGGGAGAGCTACTCCAACAGCGTCCAGATCCGCGTTAACCTGTGGGACTTCTTCATCCAGTTCGGCACGGTGCACCAGAGCAAACCCGAAGAGGTCGAGATCAAGAACTTTCAGGGCATCTACCTCAGCCCGCAGCAGGCCAAAGCGCTGTACCACGTGCTCTCCCAAAACCTGTCTCAGTACGAGAACGCCTTCGGCGAGATCAAGATCGACCCCAACGCCGTCGGGACAGGGTCGGTCCAGTGATGGAGGGATTTCCGAGCCTGGATTCCTCACCACGTGGCGAGGCGAAAGCAACCGAGCCGTGACCGTAAGGGAGCGGTCCGGCACGAACCCTCACGCCACTCGAATGCCTCTGGGGAGTACTGGACGCACACCGAGCACGGCAAGCAAGTGCACCGAAGTCATGGTAGCCTTATCGCGTGCTTCGACCGTCAGGTGGTGAGAAATCCAGGCCAGGCAAGGTTAAGCGTCGTCGACGAGATCGAGCTGATCGATCACGCCGATGACCGCCGCGTCGATGGGCGATCGCGGACGACCGACCGCCGTCATCGCAGCCCAGCCATCCAGCGCCAGCAGCACGCGGTCGCCAACACCCGCATCCACGGCGTCGACCGCAACGAAGGGCGCGCCGGTAGCCTTCTCCGTAAGATCCAACGGTTCGACCAACAGCAGTTTCTGGCCTACGTGCGAAGCATGCTTCGCCGTGGCGACGACGTTCCCGATCACGCGGCCCATCAGCAAAGCAGTTTAGTCCCCAGGAGTGACCTCAACGGCGTCGACGATCCCCACGACCGCGGCGTCCGCGCCGACTTCGTCGGGTAGCAGCGCAAAGCTCGCCTCGCGTCCCCGGCACCAGTAGATCGTCTCGCCGGCGCCGGCCCCGACGGCATCGACCGCCACCAGCGGCTGCCCCGTGTCGGAACCCTCGGCGGTAATCGGCTGGACCAGCAACAGCTTGACTCCTTCGAACTGATCGGCCTTGACCGATGCCCAGACGCGTCCCATCACCCGGCCCAGTCGCATCTCTTACCGTTTCTGCTGTTTAACGCGAAGGGGGCCGTCGAGTGTGACATCGTCACTGTCGAGTTCGACATCATCAACGATCCCGACGATGGCCGTGTCGACGGGGCAGTCTTTCATGCCCGACGCCATGCGCGCCGAACTGCCCGAGACCGCGATCACCTTCTCGCGATAGCCCGCCCCGACCGTGTCGATGGCGATCACGTAGCCTGGCTGGTCGACGCCCTCGGGCGAGACATGGCGCAGCACCAACAGCTTCTTGCCTTCCAGCCGGGGGTCCTTGTGCGTAGCGACCACCGTACCGACAACACGGGCCAACAGCATACGATCATCCCTCGGCGGGCTCTCTTACTTACTGCCCGACTTGGGGCTGATGGAAAAGACGTCCTCGAGATTGGAGTGCGGACGCGGAATCACGTGCACCGCCACCAACTCGCCGACCTTCCGCGCGGCGGAAGCGCCGGCGTCGGTTGCAGCCTTGACGGCGGCCACGTCCCCTCGGCACAGCACGGTGACGTAGCCGGACCCGATCTTCTCCCAGCCCACCAGCGTCACCTTGGCCGCCTTCACCATGGCATCGGCGGCCTCGATCAATCCGACCAAGCCGCGTGTTTCGATCATTCCAAGGGCATCGCCCATTGACTCATTCTCCTCTTCGATTATCCGCTATCCGCTTCGTGCTCTCATCGCTTCTTCGACAAGCTGCACGAGCTCGTCACGCGTCACGTAGAACCGGTCCCGGCCGTCACCTGCCGCCGCACCGGCGTCCTCGGCCGAAACCGGGCAACTCGCGTCCACCGGCGCATTCGAAGCGATGCCGTACCGCCCCCGCGACTCGATCAGTTTCTGCACTTCCTTGCCAGGCAACACGCGCGGGCCGCCGAGCATCTCCGCCACCAGGTTGATCCGCGCGAAGTGCTCGACCGTCTCCATGCGAAAGAACGCCTGCTTGACGTCCTTGCCGTACGACACCGCCCCGTGATTGGCCAGCAGGATGGCGTCGTACTTCGGGATCAGCGGCAGCATCGGTTCGGTCAGCTCGGGAGTCCCCGGCAATCCGTACTCGGCCAGGGGGACGCAGCCCAACCCGATCACGACCTCGGGCAACAGGGCTTTGCTCAACGACAGCCCAGCCGTGGCAAACCCGGTCGAAACCGGCGGATGCGCATGAACCACTGCTTGAATGTCCGGACGCATCTTATAGATCGTCAAGTGCATGGCGATCTCGGACGTACGTTCGAGCCGCCCTAGGATCTTGTTGCCCTCGTAGTCGACCGTGATCAGGTCATCGGGATCCATCATCCCCTTGCTGACGCCCGTGGGCGTGCAGAGAATGCTTTCCTGATCGAGCCGGATCGAGATATTGCCGTCGTTGGCCGCCACCCAGCCTTTCTGGTAGACAAGACGGCCGACCTCGACAATGTCTTGCCGGTATTCACGCTCGGTCTTGACCATGCGAACTCGTATCCTATCGTGGGGCTCGCGTGAAAGTAAAGAAGCAGTGCCGAGTCCTTGCGTCGGGAGCCACCCTAAGATCTCAGAGCCGCGGGCGTGAGCCCGCGTTGAGACCTCTTGACGTGTCTCTGCCGCTGCTCTGCCCTCGCGGAACTACGGGCGGTCCTCTGCTAAAGTGATCGCATCTTGGCTGGCGCCCGATCAGCGCAGGCTCACGCCCGCGGCTCTGAGTAGCGGTCAGTACTTCAACTCCGCAAAGACATGTTGCGACGCAACACCACTCTGCGGAGCCTCGTGGGTTACAATTCGGGTCGAAATGGCGAAGCTACAGAAGAGACGATCGCTGCCGTTCCTTCTCGCCCTGCTTGTTCTTCTACCTCCTGCCCTCGCGCAAACAGACCGCCCACCCAACTTCGTCATCATCTTCACCGATGACCAGGGCTATGGGGACGTCGGCGTTTACGGGGCGACGGGCTTTCGGACGCCGAACCTCGACCGCATGGCCGCGGAAGGGGTGCGGTTCACGGACTTCTATGTCGCCGCGCCCGTGTGTACGCCGTCGCGCGCGGCGCTGCTTACCGGTAGCTACCCCGTGCGCGTCGGCTTGGGACATCGCGTGCTGTTTCCCTACTCCGACACCGGGCTGCACTCAGACGAGGTGACGATCGCCGAGATTCTCAAGGAGCGGGGCTACGCGACCGGCATCATCGGCAAGTGGCATCTGGGCCACCACCGAAAGTTCCTGCCGACGCGCCAGGGCTTCGACTACTACTTTGGCATCCCTTATAGCAACGATATGGGGAATCACAACTACGTCAGGGAGAAGATGATCTCCCCGCCGCTGCCTATCTTGCGAAACGAGGCGCGCATCGAGCAACAGCCGGACCAAACGCAGCTAACAAGGCACTATACCGAGGAAGCCGTTCGGTTCATTCGCGACCACAAGGACGAGCCGTTCTTTCTCTACTTGCCGCACTCGATGCCCCATCGGCCTCTGGCAGCCTCGGCGCGGTTTCAAGGGCGCTCGGCGCTCGGCCTCTATGGCGATGTGATCGAGGAGATCGACTGGTCGGTAGGCCGGGTGCTCGATACGGTGCGGGAAGCCGGACTGGATGAGCACACGCTGGTCGTCTTCACCACCGACAACGGCGCCACGATTCAACCTTGGGCGCGCCGCAGCTATCGCTCGGGCTCCAACGGACCGCTGCGTGCGGGCAAGAACACCACCTGGGAGGGCGGCATGCGCGTGCCCTGCATCATGCGCCGGCCGGGCAAAATCCCCGCCGGGCGAGTGCAGCGGGAACTGGCCACCGCCATGGACTTCCTCCCCACCCTGGCTAAACTCGCCGGCGCGGCGCCGCCAACGGACCGCATCCTCGACGGCAGAGACATCGGGCCGCTGATGTCGATGCAACCGGGCGCGAAGACCCCACACGAAGCCTTCTACTACTACCGCGACGAGCGTCTGCAAGCCGTTCGCGGCGGGCCGTGGAAGTTGCACGTCTACCGGCCGCAGTGGGGCGAGGCCGCCAGCGGCAAGAAGCCAATGCTGTTCAACCTCACAGACGACATCGGCGAGCGCTATGACGTGGCCGCCTCCCATCCCGATATCGTCGAGCGCCTGCAACGCCTGGCCGAGAAGGCACGAGCCGATCTCGGCGACGCCGCCACAGGCCGGAAGGGTACGAATGTGCGTCCGGTGGGGCGGCTGTGATGGTTTGACCGAACCTCCAATTGAAGAAGGATGTCAGGTCCTGAAGAAGCTTCCCGGACGCGATGTGGCGTAAGGCTCCAGCCTTGCCGAGTCTCGATTCTTCGGGACTCAGGACGGCAAGCATCCGAGCATTCCCTTGTGCTAGCGGACCTGAGAACCGAGGAATCGGTTCTCGGCAAGCCTGGAGGCTTGCACCACAAAGACCCTCCAACGGCATGCTACAGTAACATCTGATTCCGAGCCGTTCGTAGGCTCCCGAGCGCCCTGGAGAGCCCTGGATCGGTGCCCCCAGCGACTCCGGGCGGCCCGACGGCGTGCTCGATTGATGCCCTCCGTGGACGAGACCACTTCTTCAAGCGAACCGGACACCGCAGCCACGGCCACGGCAGCTTCCGCGATCGACCCGCTGGTTGAGCGAACCCCCTCCCCGCTCGACGTTCATCTCGACCAATTCGACGGCCCGCTCGATCTACTGCTGAGCCTCATCCGCGGCCAGAAGATCGACATCTACGACATCCCGATCGCCAAGATCACCGAGCAGTACCTCGACTACCTCCGCCAGGCCGGGGAGTTGAACATCGACCTGGGCGGCGAGTTCGTCTTCATGGCGGCGACGCTGATTCACATCAAGTCGCGGCTGTTGCTGCCCAAGGACCCTCTCCTGCCCGAGGGCGAAGAGGATGACCCGCGCCAGGACCTGGTCGAGCAACTGCTCGAGCATGAGAAGTTCTTCCAAGCGGCGCAGATGCTACGCGAGAAGCGGCTGGTCGAGGAGAACGTGTGGTCGAACCCACCGATCCACGCGTTTCTCGATGAGGGCGAGGAGCCCGATCTCGCGGTGGACCTTTTCGACCTGGTCAAGACGTTCGACTCTGTACTTGAGCGCGCTAAGCAGCGCCCCACCTACGAAGTAACGGCCGAAGATGTCTCGGTCGCGAGTCGCATCCAGTTCCTCAAGAATCTGCTGCTCTCCGAAGACGGGCCGGTCTCACTGCGCGAAGTGTTCGAGCGGCAGCCGAGCGTGCGAGCGTTGATCGCGACGTTTCTCGCCGTGCTGGAGTTGGTGCGGATGCGGGCGATCGTACTGCGCCAGAAGAAGCTGTTCGACGAGATCATTATTCGCAAGCACAAGATGTTCGACGCCGTCTTCAGCCGGGAAGAGAGCTTCTTCGACGGCGGTCAGGAGTATCAGGATTGAGTGAACAGCAAACCTTGCCGGCCGGCACGCCGGACGAAGCCGAACGGCGCGCGCTGCTCGAAGCGATTATCTACGTGGCGGAAGAGCCGCTGACGGCGAAGCAGATCGCCGAGGGGCTTGATCTGGATCCGGAGCAGGTGGCGGCCGACCTCGACGCCCTGATCGAGGAGTGCCGAACCGCGGGCCGCGGCATCGAGATCCGCATGGTCGCGAAGGGCTACAAGATGTCGACGAAGCCCGAGCACCATGATGCCGTGCGCAAGTTCGTGAAGACGTTGCAGCCGAAGCTTACGCTCTCGTTGCCGGCGCTCGAGACACTGTCGGTGATCGCCTACAAGCAACCGGCGACCCTGCCGGAGATTCAGGCGGTGCGCGGCGTCAATTCGAATGCCGTGATCCACACGCTGCTGAACCGCAAGCTTGTTGCGACGGCGGGCCGCAAACATGTGATGGGTCGTCCGATGCAATACAAGACGACGAAGGAGTTCCTGGTCCAGTTTGGATTGAAGGACCTCACGGAGCTGCCGACGCTGAAGGAACTCGAAGAGTTGGGGCGGGCGGCGCTCGGAGAGTTCGAGGAACCGGGTAACGAGGAGTCGGCTGGGGAAGCAAACGCGGCCGGTGTAGCAGAAGCCGAGGCCACTTCGGAGGAGGGCGCCGACGCACCGAGCAGCGAGGAGCCCAGCACCGAAGCGCCCAGCACCGCGGAACCCAGTACCGAGGAGCCCAGTACCGAGGCGGAGGCGGGTTAGTCAAGTGACCTGCAACGTACCACTGGCCGGTGCGTCGTCCGCGATCGTGTAATGAATGGGTCGGCATCAGTTGCGACCGCGCAGGCCGTGGATTCGGAATGGTGCCGCGACTGCTGGTACCCCGCCGGCCGTAGCGACCGGATCCAAGGCAAGAAACTCCAAACCGCCATGCTACTGGGCGTGCCGTTGGTCCTGGGGCGCGACCGTGCTGGACGAGTGTTCGCCTTGCGCGATAGCTGTCCGCATCGCGGCATGCCGTTCTCCTACGGTCGCTTCGACGGCGAAGTGCTGGAATGCTGCTATCACGGCTGGAAGTTCGAGGGACGCACGGGAGAGTGCCGCGAGATTCCGTCGCTCACCTCCGACACTAAGCTCAAGGTAGATCGCATCCGCGCCGAGCACTTCCCGTGCGAGGAATACGACGGATACGCCTGGGTTTACATGCCCGACCCAGCATCGAAGCCGGCGTCGAAAGGTGGCGAGCCACCGCCGGCGCCGCGTCTGCCGGTGTTTAGCGACAAATACCGCATCGCTCATCTGGTCGCCTACCTTCCGTGCAGCGTCGACCACGGCATTATCGGCCTCATGGACCCCGCCCATGGGCCGTTCGTTCATCAGTCGTGGTGGTGGCGGGGGAAGCGAAGCATCCACGAGAAGCAGAAGATCTTCGAGGCGATCCCGAACGGGTTTCGTATTCGCGCGCATGCACCGTCGGCCAACAGCGCCCCGTATAAGCTGCTCGGGGTCTACGGCAAGCCCATAACGACGAAGATCGAGTTCGAGTTGCCTAATCAGCGCCGCGAGGAAACTCGTTGCGGTGACTATTGGTTCTCGAGCCGGGCGACGGTGACGCCCGAAACGCACGACCGCTGCCGCATCGACTTCTGCGCGGCCTGGAACATCTTTCGTCACGTGCCGCTCATCACGACGGCTTTCCGGATCTTCGGCCGCACGTTCCTGGATCAGGACGTGCAGACCATGGTGAAACAGGCCGAGGGACTCAAGCACAACCCATCGCTGATGCTCATCGACGACGCAGACCGGCCCGCCAAGTGGTACTTTCAGTTGAAGAAGGCTTATATCGAAGCGACGCGCAACGGAACGGAGATGACGCACCCGATCGCGGAGCCGGTGACGCTGCGCTGGCGCAGTTGAGGAGCGACGCAGGACACGGCATGCCGTGCCCGCCGTTCTTCCAGCGCAGACAGCATAGAACCTAGGACACTCGCCGCCCGGCAAGAGAACCGGCCGCTACCCCCGCCACCCATGCAAGAACGCCTCCAGAAGATCATCGCGCGAGCTGGCATCGCGTCCCGCAGGAAGGCGGAGGAGCTGATTGTTGAGGGGCGCGTGCGCGTGAACGGACGCGTGGTGACCGAGCTGGGCACGAAGGCCGATGCGGCGGAGGACTCGATCAAGGTCAACGGCAAGCGCATTAACGCCCCCGGGGGACAGAAGCTCTACCTGATGCTCAACAAGCCCAAGGGCTACATCACCTCGACCGCCGATCCCGAGGGCCGCCGCACCGTGATGGATCTGCTGGGGCGGTACCACTCGCGTGTGTATCCAGTGGGACGGCTCGACTACGCGAGCGAAGGCTTGCTGCTCTTTACCAACGACGGTGACTTCGCGAACCTCGTTCTTTCCGCCAAGAGTGCGGTTCCGAAGGTTTATCAGGCCAAGCTCAACGGTAATCCGAGCCACCAGCAGCAGGAGCAGCTTCGCGCCGGCGTGAAGCTCAACGGGCGCCTGACCGCACCGGCGCGAGTGCGGCACATCAAGCCGGGGGACAACCCATGGTTCGAGGTCGTGCTCACCGAGGGCCGCAACCAACAGGTACGCCGTATGTTTCGGCGGGTGGGCTTTCTCGTGGAGAAGCTGAAACGGGTGAAGATCGGGCGGATCTCCCTGGGAAAATTGCCGGTCGGCAAGCTGCGCGCGTTGACGGACCGCGAAGTGGAATCGCTACGAAAGCTCACCAAGCCCCGGGAGAGCAAAGCCGCGTGACCGACACGCAGATCATCGAGCTACTCCGAGACTCGAAGACGATTGCTGTCGTCGGCCAGTCGCGCAAACCTTGGCGGCCGAGCTTCGGCGTCAGCTCCTACATGCAGGCACAAGGCTATCGCATCATCCCCGTCAACCCCAATATCGAAGAAAGCCTGGGGGAGCAAGCTTACGCAAGCCTCGAAGACATTCCGGAAAAGACCGCTGCAACAATCGACATCGTCAACATCTTCCGGCAGCCCGATCACGTTGGGCCGATTGTCGACTCCGCGATCCGGTTGAGCGTGCAGTGCATCTGGATGCAGGAATGCGTGGTAGACGAAATAGCCGCCGCGCGAGCCGAAGCCGCCGGCATCGCCGTCGTCATGAACCATTGCATCCTGAAGTACCATCGGCGGTTGTTGAGGTAGGTCTTGCAGAATGTAGGGCACGGCATGCTGTGCCCGCCTGCCCGAGATGCGAACCTACGATTCCGACCACTCATCGAAGCGACGCAAGATGCAACCGAGCCGTGACCGTGAGGGAGCGGTCCGGCACGAACCCTGACGTCACTCAACAGCCTCTATACTCAACTGGTCAGCGGGCGAGATCAGATCACCAATTCGCGCACGAGGGTCCCGTCCTTGGCACCAAGATCATCGTCGATCGGTTCCAGGTATAGCTCGATCGCCTCGCGGATATTGGCAAGCGTCTCTTCCAAGGACTCGCCTTCACTGATGCAGCCGGGTAGCCCGGGAACGAGGGCTGTGTACCCTCCGTCGTCGCTCGGCTCAAGCACAACCTTCAACGTCATGATTCTCCCTCATCATAACTCTTGAACGAGGGTGCCTGAGCGTGTGATGCACCCGCCCTCCCTTGCCGACATCTCATTCCTAACCGGGCCAGCGGTGGCTCTTCGGGTCAAGCAGCCGCGTCGGGCTGAAATACTCCGGCGGGTAGTCGTCCTCTTCGTGGCGATTCCCCAGGATGCGGTTCACAACACATCGCCCGGCATTGAATGACACCCCGGTCCCCGAGCCGGCCATGCCGCCGATGATGTACTGGCGCTTGCCGTCCATCACGCCGACGATCGGGTACTCGTCCGGCGTGTAGCTGACGGTGCCGCTCCACTCGTTCGTTACGTGGTAAAGTGACGGACCGAAGCCCTCGCGCATCTGGGCGATCAGAAACTTCGTAATGAAGCGCGACGGCTGGATGCGTCCGGCCTCTTGGTAGGGGACGCGGGTGGCGTCGGAGCCCACCATCACCGATGAGCCGTGCCTCCCGAAGAATCCTTGATGGCCGCTAATGCCGATGTGCGGTTTCATCGCCGGCGGACCGCCCTCGCCGCTCGCCGCCTGCGTTTGGGTGGGTCGGATCAGGTTGTGAAATTGCGGATGCAACAGCGGTGTGTACGACTCGGTCGCGTTGACAACATGCCGGGCGCGCAGGTCGCCACGGTCCGTGCGAACCAAATACGTCTCACCCTCGTCTTCGACGGCCAACACCTTGGTTCGCGAGTACAACTCCACCTTGCCCGACTCGATCCCCCGCGAGAGTAGCGACCATACCCACTTCGCCGGGTGGAATGACGCTGCCGCGATCGAGAACCCGCCCTTGTATTGAACCCGCATGCCGGTTTTGCGATAGACCTCGTCGGGCGTGATTTCGGTCCAGTCGGTGAAGCCGGTCTCGACGGCCAGACCGGCGGACGTCGCGAGGTCGGCTTGGTGCTCTTCGTCCTGGGCCTGCACCCAACCGGCGCGGACGTAGTCGCAATCGAAACCTTCCTCACGGATGGTCTGTTCCATCAAGTCGGCATTGCGATACGCAGCTCGCACGTAGGCGGCCGCGAACCGACGGGCCATCGCCTGGCGGTCAGCGGTGCTGCGATCGCGGAGGGTCACATCGAGGTGCTGGATGACGGTCGTGTAAACGTAGTGGTAGAAGCGCCCCATCACCACCAGCCCTTCGTTGCGTCCGGAAGAGCCACTGGCAGCGTCGTCCATTTCGAGGACCACCAACTTCGACTCAGCCGCTGCTCGTTTCGACCAGTGGTAGGCCAACGCCCCGCCGGTGAAGCCGGCCCCGATGACAACCGCGTCCGCGGCTGCCGGCAAGCGGGCATCAGGACGTAGCTGCCAGGGATGATTCTCCAGAGGATTCCCCAGCGCGAGCCATGACGACGTCTTCGACACCGTGCGCGCCCACGTCGTATGCTGCATCGCTTTCGGAATCTGGTCGAGCATCTGGCGGACAGCCCAGCCGCTGAACTTGACGATCGCAACCGGAAACGAGTGGCGGCCGACGTACATCATCCGGATCCAAGTCCGGGCCGCGCGGAAGTCGTGACGGCGCAGCCCGCTCAGCAGGCCAAGACAAACGCGGACCCGGTCGAGGATCCCGAGAGGAACTTCCGGCAGGCTGTCAGTAGTAGGCAAGTGCTTCGGCCTGTAGACACAATGGTGTGACCTGTTCGACCGCGTATGGCGCGGATTACGCTAAACGCAAACACCAAACGATGCGCAGAGCCGCATCGAGGAGGAACAGGTCATGGAAAAGTGTACCAACTACATTCGGATTGGACGTGCATAAGAACACCATCACGGTGGCGCTGGCCGAAGCGGTCGGCCCACCCCGCATCTGGGGCACGATCGACAACACCCCACTCGCCATCCAACGGCTGTTGAGGCAGCTCGGCCGTCCCAACGACAAGTTGAAAGTGTGGTATGAGGCGGGTCCGTGCGGCTACGGCCTCTACCGTCAGGTGCGGAAGTGGAGCACAGCTGCGAGGTCGTCGCCCCGTCGCTGATTCCACGCAAAGCCGGCGCGCGGGTGAAAACCGACTGCCGCGACTGCACCTCAACGCAAGCTCACCCTGTTGAAGCCCAATGATAATGTCCCCTTGAGCGCCCAATAGAAATGTCCCCTACTCTGAGGCTCCGAAGGAGGAGCCGAGAGTGAGAAGGACATGGATGAGTGCCAAGGAGTTGAGGCGCGGCGAAGTGCTGAGCCGAGTGAAACGAGGGGAACTGAAGTTGACCGAAGCCGCCGAGCTGCTGGAGGTCAGCTACCGCCATGCGAAGCGTCTGAAGAAGCGTTACCGTGCGGGCGGGGCCAAGGCTTTGGTGCACGGTAACGTCGGCCGTGCTTCGAACCGAGCCGATCAGAAGCGACGCCAGCAGGTTCTCGAGTTGGTGCGCGAGAACTATGCGGGCGAGGGGCACGAGCGCTTCGGGCCGACGCTGGCGTCGGAACATCTGGCAGCCGACCACGGCCTGGAAGTGCCGCGCGAAACACTGCGGCGCTGGATGCTCGCCGCGGGTCTGTGGAGCCGCCGTCGCAAGCGCCAACCGCATCGCACCCGGCGCCAACGCAAAGCGCACTTCGGCGAGCTGATTCAACTCGACGGTTCGCACCACCACTGGCTGGAAGAACGCGGCCCGAAAGCCTGTCTGATGAACTTCGTCGATGACGCGACCGGTGTGGCGCTGTGCCGTTTCTCGGACCAGGAAACGACCTGGGCCGCGGCCGATCTGCTCGCAGCCTGGGTACGTCAACACGGCGTTCCCAAGGCGTTGTACTGCGACTGGAAAAACGTCTACCAGCGCCAGCCGACGTCGCGGGAAGCGCTGGCAGGCATCAAGCCCGAGACGCAGTTCGGGCGCATGTGTGCCAAGCTCGGCATTACGATCATGGCGGCTTCCTCGCCGCAAGCCAAGGGCCGAGTGGAGCGCCATCACGGCACGCACCAAGACCGCCTGATCAAGAAGATGCGGCTGCGCGGGATCGTCGAGTACGAGGCGGCGAACCGTTATCTCGACGAGGAGTACCTGGCCGAGCACAACGAGCGCTTCGCCTGTGAGCCGGCGGCGGCAGCGGACTTTCACCAGGCGCTCCCCCGCGGCACCGAGCTGCGAGGGGTGTTCTGTTGCGAGTACGAACGGGTGGTGAGCAACGACCGGGTGGTGCGTTTCGAGAATCGTTGTTTGCAGTTGAAGCCGAAACGCAACCAGGGCGTGGGGGCGGGGGCACGGGTGACGGTCCAACAGTGGCGCGATGAGAGCTTGCAGGTGAGGTTTGACGGGCACGAGATCGAGCACGACGTGATCGCCACGCCGACGCCACAGCTGCGGACGAAACCAGCACCACAGCAGCGTCCGGGGGGCGGGCGCAAGCCGGCGGCGGACCACCCCTGGCGGCGAGCTGTGTTACGGAAAAAACGGGCTGCGAATACATAAGAGGGCTGTGGAAATGCCGGGTCGGATGGAAAGCGTGGAAAATCTATCGAGGCAGCAGTACCGGGTTCGAGGAGCGGTGGATGGTTTTCCACCCTTCCCACCGCCCCTTGGAAATCGCTACGCGATTCCCACAGTTCCACAGCCCCGACGACGACGATATCTCTCCTACGAACAAGAAACACAAGGGGACACTTCTATCGAGCTACCGAGGGGGACATTTCTATTGGGCGTTGACACACAACGCAAGCTCACCCTTGCGGCTCCGAGTGGGGCTTCGCTACCCTGAGCGTTCCCAAGACACATCGGGCGCGCCGACGCTCATTCTTCTCCCCGGAGATCTTCCATGTCTGAGAAAGTCCCTTACTACTATCACCATCACACTTGGCCGGAGCTGAAAGCCCGCGTCGAAGAGCAACCGATCGTCGTTCTGCCGATCGGCTCGGTCGAAGACCACGGCTTTCACATGCCGCTCGACACCGACAACTTCCTCATCTCGAGCATCTGCGAAGAGGCGGCCAAGCGCGCCGGCGGCGACATCCTGCTGATGCCGCTCATCCCCTACGGCTTCGAGACCCACCACATGGACTTCCCCGGCACCATCGACATCCGGCAAGAGCACCTGCTCAACTTCGTGCTCGACGTCACCAAGAGCGTCGCGCACCATGGCTTCAAACGCATCCTCATCGCCGACGGACACGGCTCCAACATGCCCGTCCTCGACCTCGTCGCCCGCCGCACGATTCTCGAGACTGACGCCTGGTGCGGCTGCTTCATCTGGCCGTCGCTCGACATGAAAGCGATCAAGGACCATCGCGAGTCGGCGCTCGGCGGCATGGCACACGCGGCCGAGCTTGAAACGTCCGTCTACCTGCACCTCGCACCCGAGCGCGTCGAGATGTCGAAAGCCGTCAAGGACATGAACCTGCCCGAGTCCGACTTCGTCTGGCTCGACCTCATGCAAGGCTCGCCCGTCAACGCCATGGACCACTGGACGCGCTTCAGCAAAAGCGGCGTGGTCGGCGACGCGACGATCGCCACCGCCGAGAAGGGCGAGAAGTACTTTGAGGCCACTGTCGAGGCGTTCCTGCGTCTGGTGAAGGAGTTGAAGACCCGCCAACGCGGCGAGCGCACCGACTATCACGCCGAGCCCTGGGACAAATATTTTGAATCGCTGCGCAACACCGGCAAGCCTGAATAACCCACCCACCTTTCCCGGCAGCCCTGGCCGCGGGACTGTCGCTACGGTCAGCTATTCCTGGTAATCCTGGTTCGGATCCCACCCCCATACAAACTCCTCGCAGCGGGCCCCGGTGCCGGCCCGGGATGGCGGCGGATGCCCCAAGCAGGTACGTGACCGTATTTATGAGACGGTGTACTCGGTGGACTGACGCGCTTAACCCCCTGGCGCCCCGTGGTAGACTTAAGGGTAATAGCGACGTAGAGGAACATCACCATGAAAGCCGGAATTCATCCCGACTACCACACCGTCAAGGTCACCTGTGCCTGTGGCGACTCGTTCGAGACCCGCTCGACGCACAGGGGCGACATCCACATCGAAATCTGCTCCGACTGCCACCCGTTCTTCACGGGCAAGCAGAAGTTCATCGATACCGCGGGCCGCGTCGAGCGCTTCCGCCGCAAGCAAGCGAAGACGCAAGCCCTCAGAAACTAGCCGGCCGCTCGTCGGCGCTGTTCACAATGATCAGGTCGTCGGGTGACGGGGATTGTGCCCCGGCGACCTCCCACACCACCGGACCTACGGTTTTCCGTATCCGGCGGTTGGACCCGGCGACCATACCTGCACGTCGCAAGATCGGATCGCACCACCAACCCGTAGCGCTCTCACCAAGGAACTCTCCCCAGGCAGCCCATGCCGGGCACACTAGGGGCGCCCGCCTGCTCGGCCTGCCACAACGCATTGAGGTGTTGAACGGTACAATAATCTCAATTAGGACGCAACTCGCGAAGGTGCGCTCCGAGCTGCGTGGCAGCCCTTATGTCAAAGTTGGTCGGAATCTACATCGCAACATCAAAAGCGGCGGAGCCTCGGGCCGTCGAGCAGGCACGCGCCGTCCCGGGTCTCGGGCTCGAAGGCGATCGCTATTACCAGCAGAGCGGCACGTTCAGCAAGCCGGGACAACCTGATCGCGAGGTGACTCTCATCGAGGAAGAATCAATCGCCGCCTTGGCTGCCGACTATCAAGTGCAAATCCTGCCGGGACAGGCTCGCCGGAACCTGGTGACGTCCGGGATCGCCCTCAATCACTTGGTCGGCCAAGAATTCCAAGTCGGTGATGTGCGCCTGCGCGGTTTGCGGCTCTGTGAACCCTGCGGTCACCTCGAAAGCCTCACAGTCACCCGCGTCGAAAAAGGCCTCGCGCATCGAGGAGGCCTACGGGCACAGGTTCTCACCGAAGGGATACTGCGAAAAGGCGACCAGATTCGCCGTGAGGTCGGCGAGACTTGAGTCAATCCCAGCCTAGTGCTTGCCCCTACGACATGGGGCGTCGTGCCAACCGGGCTCCCACGCGGGCCATGCCCGGCTCGTCGACACGGCTTCAGACGCCGTCGCCTTCGGTCAATCGTTCGCGAGCGGGTGGCGCTTTACTTAGACGGTATCAAGGTAGGTAGGGGATGGCATAGTACTGTCAGGAGGGTAGCTATGATCTGCCGGCTCATCTTTACTCTCGCCGTTGCCATGTGGGCAGGCCCGCAACCGGTACCTGGGGCTGATCAGCAGCTTCACGATCTTGCGATACGAGCGCTGGAACTCGAAACACGGGCGCTCCAGTGGGACACCTATTGGCTTAATAGCCCGCCGCCGGCAGACTACCGTCCGGGCGATGAGACCGAAGTCGAGTTTTTCTTCCCCGAGTCTCGTGATGCGGTTGGCTTCTGCTCTCCCGCGTTTGGCTGGTGTTCCCTGCTGATGGCGGTTGATGGAGAGCTTTACAACAGGGGTGGGTGGAAGTTTGATGAGTCGTGTGGGCGAGAATGTCGTATACAGCGGTTTCAGGAAGAGTACTTAGGAGCGCCTAGGCCTCTAAACCAGGATTTCCATTTTGGCCCTGGCACGGTCACAGGATACACCCCCGCTGCGCCGAATACCACGTCTTTTCGCGCTGAACCCTGCACATCACCTCCGCCGGTAGGCGCCAGGGCTCGTCCGTCCGCTCACAGACGTTGATTGAGCGGACTGAACGGCGCTCCGGCCGACACTGCTCCCTGCGAAACCTTTTTGGAGCCAAAAACTGTTGATCCTCGCCCGGGCAACGCTACCCACCCGGCACAGGCAGCGCCCAGATCCTATGCAGCATGTCACCGAACAGCCGCCGGTTCAGATGCCCCTCCGCCAGCAGCAACCAGTAGTAGCGAGCATGCTTGACCAGCCGACCGCCGGTCTTCATCAACCTGTGTTGCAAACTCGTTAGCGACCAGCTTTTGATTCGCTGCGGCAGCCCTAGCCGCCGCCACAGGTTGCCCAGGTTGTAGGCCAGCACGCTGAGTTGCAGCCGTACCTCGTTGGCTCGGAAGCGGTGACACGACAAGCGGGTCCAGTGCGTGGCCTGTTTGCCTTCTTTGATCCACTGCTCCGCCGTGCCGCGCTTGTTGTAGAACCGCACGACCGAGCGGCTCGGCAAGCTCATGCTCGTCACGACAAATCCGACGCGCGGGAATAGTTCGCCCTGGTGATGCTCGACCTTGGCGACAACTCGCCTTGCCTTCGACCAGCTCTCGGCCTGATAGCGAAAACTCTTGTAGCGCACTAGGGGCTTGGCGTTCGGCCTGCCCGGTGGCCGAAACAGGATGTCCTCGATCTCCAGCTCCAGGCTCTTGTTCGCCGGGATGCGAATCACGTAGTCCACGCCGCGCTCCTCCATCGCCTCGTAGATCTCGGGCTTGGCGAAGGCGGCGTCGGCGCGGAACGTCACCTGTTTGCCCTCCGCCTGTTGTCGTTCGATCTCCGGCAGTAGCAGCTCGTCCCAGTCCTCGGCGCTGTGCACGTTGCCGGGACGCAGCTTCGCGCCTAGGCAGTCGCCGTGCTGGTTGAACAGCAACAGCGGGTGATAGCAGAGGGACTCAAAATGGCCGTTGTAGGCACTGCCTTCCTGTTGGCCGTGGACGGGGCTCTCCGTGGAGTCCATGTCGAGCACCACGCGGTCTGAACCGTCGGGAGCTTCGGCTTGCGCGACCAGCTCCCGGTTCACTGCCATCAGCCCCAGCAAGTTCTCTTCGCTCGCCAGCATCTCCGTCTCGAAGCCATGCAGCGTCGAGGTCAAGGCTGCTCCGCGATCCCAGTTCCTCTTCGAGCCGATCAAGCGAAAGGTCGGATCGGCGGATACTCGAACGGCGTCATTGAGGTCCTCGTAGCCAGCGAGTCGGCTGTAGACCGACTGCCGCAGCAGATCGGCCAGCGCGAACTTCTTGTTCAAGCCTTGTCGCGAGTCGCTGAGATGCTCGTCGATCAGCTGGCCGAGTCCGAGTCGTTCATCCAGTTCGCGAACGAGAATCAGACCGCCATCCGAGGTGACTCGCGATCCTTGGAAATCGACTTTGAGAAATCCATTGAACGTGAGCTGAAACGGCTTGTTTTCTTTTTCACCCATCGGGTGTTGACCTCCATGGCGTCCTTATCGGGCTCTAGCCCCTATCAATAAAGACGCTGAAGGTCGCTGGATGGTCTGAAGCTTATACATCAAATTGAAAATGCGGGCTAAAGACTGCTTTGTCGATTGGTAAAGCGGATGAACCAAGGTTCTTTGATCCTAATAATTTGTCGCTAGCGCGAGAGGCGGCTAAGACGGATAAGGTCTCTTTCGATCTATCACTGACCAAGTCATGGGTTCTGCTACTGCTCTTAGAAATGCTGGTTTCACGCTCTGATGGACCTCCTAAGAATTATGCAGGGCTACGCAAGGTGGTGGCGGATTACACGCAAAGTGATCTGGGCGGACGATGCGGTGACACAGCTCAGGCTTCGATCCCTCGTTACGTGGACGAGGATAGGAAGATCTATGTTCGATACCAGTTCGGGGGTGGTTGCAAAAACCGGGTTGCGCTGTTCAGCTACACTTTTGGTGATTGGTCGCGTTTGTTGGACATCAATGACCCGAATGACGCGCGGGATGCGATCAAGCGAAGCCGGGTATCCACTTGACTCAGGTGACCCCAACATCTTGTAGTTGGGCTCACAGCGTCTTAGCGTCCCAATCGGCGACGATCGAGCGGTACGGCGTCGGCTCCACCGCCATGGCCTGCTGCACAAGGCGGTAGAAGAGCTTGCCCCGACTGCGTGATCTGCGCCGATTGAAGCGGAACACGAACTCGTCGAGATAGTAGTCCAGATGCTCGTGGCTGACCGCCCCCTGATGCGTGCCCAGCATCCAGCGCTTGAGTAGCGAGATCGCCAAGTGCACCCTCGGCAGTAGCTGCGAGGCCTGCTCGCGGCGGTTGTTAATCGAGATGATACGACGCTGGTAGTCCTTCTTCTTGAGCGGATCGTAGCCCGACCAGTTGTCGGTAACAACCACGCTGCCCGGCTCGACCGACTCCTCGACGAAGGGCATCAAACTGGCCGCCGAGGCGTTCTGAACGCGCTGCATGCGGATGCGCCCCAGCCCGGTGCCTCTCTCTTCCGCGGCGACTGCAATCAACGCTTTACGCTCGGTCTGCCGGCCGATTACCCCTTCTTCTTCAGCGCCCCAGTAGGTCTCATCGACCTCGACGAGGCCCGTCAATCGCTCCCGCCCCGGGCGCACCATCGCTCGCCTCAGCTTGTGCATCCAAGGCCAGGCGGTTTGGTAACTGCCCAGTCCCAGAACGCGCTGTAGACCCAGGGCGCTGGCCCCATTCTTCTGCGTGGTGATGGTCCACATCGCCCGGAACCACAGCCGCAGCGGCTTGCGTGTGTCTTGAAAGATCGTGCCGGCGGTGACGGAGGTTTGCCGCCCGCAGCGAGCGCATTCGAACCACACTTTGCGCACCGGCCAAGCGCGCTCATGCCCACACCTTGGACAGCGGAAACCCTCTGGCCAGCGCAAGGCGAACAGATAGTCGCGGCAAGCCTCCTCGCTCGCAAAGCGAGACTCGAATTCGAGTTGGTCGCGCGGGTAATCCTCCACCAGGCCCTACACTACATCTTGGGGTCACCTGAGTCAAGTGGATACCCAGCCAAGCGAATTGACGAAATCTTGATGGAGCGCATCACCGTCACGGCCGCTGCCAGGGCTATTCCGGATTAGGGGCAGAGTCCGGGGTCAGAAGACATCGAGCCTTTTTCTCGACCTCATGACGACGGCGTACAACTAGCGCGGCCTGCCGACAGCGATATCGGTGCGGTATCGACCCAAAGGACCCAAAGGACCCAGTCCAAAGGAGCCCAATGGACTGGACCCCTACGGCGAGGCCAAGAAATTAGGGACGGGTTGCAGTTGACTGAAAAAGCATAGCGAATCCAGCCCAATGGGGGCATGATCAAGTTAGCCGGGGAAGCGGAGGCGGGCTCTGCTGGAGAGCAACCCGCCAAGGAATACCCGGCCGCAGACTCATCGAAACGATGAGGGCGGGGTGTGCGCCTACTCAGGCCGCATCCCGCCTTGTGCTGCGCCATCGGATCGATAGATCTGCTCATGCCTTACGAAAACTCAGGCGGCGTCAGCCGCCTCTTCCCACAGCCGCTCATACTCTTGCGGCGGCCGGTAGCCCAGCGACGAATGCAATCGTGTGCGATTGTATTCCTGCTCAATATAAGCCCCGATCGCGGCCTGCGCCTGGGCCAAACTTTCATACTCGTTGCAGTTGACTTCCTCGCTTTTCAAAGTCTTGAAAAAGCTTTCCACGTACGCGTTGTCCTGCGGGCAGCCTTTGCGGCTCATCGATATCCTCGCGCCCGCTTGCCGCAGTGTGGCCACATAAGCTTCCGCAGCGTACTGCGAACCTTGATCGGAATGATGAATCCAACCCGGCGCCGGACGCCGGCTGCTCAACGCTTGGTGCAGCGCCGCCAGCGGCAATTCGGTTTTCAGGTTCGGACCCACGGCCCAACCCACCACGCGCCGCGAATACACGTCCAACACCACCGCCACATAGACGAAGTGGTTTCCCAATCGCACGTAGCTGAGATCCGAGCCCCACAGCTTGTTGGGGCCCGTGGGTTGGACCTCGCGCGTCAGGTTCTCGTAACACCGCAACGAGTGCTTCGAATCGGTCGTTTGCGGAACGGTGCGGCGACGTCGCCGCAAGAGATTCTCTTCGCGCATCACCCGCTGCACGCGCTTGCGATTGACCAGTAGCTTTTGACGGCGCACCTGTGGGGTCGTCCGCCGGGTGCCGTAGGCCGGATGGTCCAAGGCGGCCTGGACAATGGCCTGCCGCAGTTCCCCGACCGGCTCGCGGTCGGGTTTGCCCTGGCGGTAGAGGCTGGCTCGCGCCAGCCCGCTCAAGCGGCACAAATCGCGTGCGCTCATGTTGCCTTGCCGCCTTGCGGCTCGTACTTCGTTAGCGACGCGCCGGTTCCACTGACGATGCTCGGCCGGCGCAGATCCTCGACACGCCGCAAGGCTGCGGACAAAAAATCAATCTCCATGGCCTGGCGGCCGACTTTGCGTTCCAGCTCCGCGAGACGGGCCTGGGCTTCGCGGCCGGGCTCGACGCGGGCGCTGCCGCCCGGACGCCGTCCAGCGCCGGGAAAAGCTCCCTCGACGCCGTAGCGCTCGACTTGTGCCAGCCAGTCGTAGAGCTTTTCGCGCTTCACCTCGAGCTCGCGTGCTAGAGCCGAGCCCGACTCGCCGGCTTCGAGCCGCCGGACGGCCGCCAGCTTGAACTCCTTCGTGAATCGTCTTCGAGACAATTGAACCCGCATTTTCAATTTGATGTTTGACATCCCGACCTTCCAGCGGCCTTGAGCGTCTTTATTCATAGGGGCTAGAGCCCGATGAGGACGCCATGGAGGCCAACACCCAATGGGTGAAAAACAAACCAAGCCATTCCAGCTAAGTTTCAATGGACTTCTCAAAGTCGATTTCCAGGGATCGCACGTCACTTCCGACGGTGGCCTGATTTTGGTTCGCGAACTGGACGAACGGCTCGGTCTCGGAGAACTGATTGACGAGCATCTCAGCGACTCCCGGCAAGGCACAAACAAGCAGTTCACGCTCGCTGATCTGTTGCGGCAGTCGGTTTACAGCCGACTCGCCGGCTACGAGGACCTCAACGACGCCGAGCGGGTTTCGATCGATCCGACGTTTCGGCTGATCGGTTCGCAGAAGATCTGGGATCGCGGTGCGGCCTTGACCTCGACGCTGCACGGCTTCGAGACGGAGATGCTGGCGAGCGAAGAGAACCTGCTGGGGCTGATGGCGCTGAACCGAGAGCTGGTCGGGCAAGCGGAAGCGTTCGACGACGCCGAGCGGGTCGTTCTGGACCTGGACTCCACCGAGAGTCCGGTCCATGGCCAACAGGAAGGCAGTGCCTACAACGGACACTTCGAGTCGGCCTGCTACCACCCGTTGCTTTTGTTCAACGGTCATGGTGATTGCCTCGCTGCCAAGCTGCGTCCAGGCAACGTGCACAGCGCCGAGGACTGGAATGAGCTCTTGTTGCCGGAGATCGAGCGCCAACAGGCTGCGGGCAAGCAGGTCGCCTTCCGGGGCGATGCGGCCTTTGCGAAGCCGGAAGTTTATGAGGCTTCGGAGGAACGCGGAGTACAGTACGCCATTCGCATTCCGGCCAACAAGAGCTTGGAGCTGGAGATCGAAGACATCCTGTTTCGCCCGCCGGGAAGGCCTTCCCGCAAGCCCTTGGTGCGCTACAAGAGTTTTCGCTATCAGGCGGAGAGTTGGTCGCAGGCGAGGCGGATCGTCGCTAAGGTCGAGCATCACCAGGGCGAGCTGTTCCCGCGCGTCGGATTCATCGTGACGAGCATGAGCTTGCCGAGCCGCTCGGTGGTGCGCTTCTACAACAAGCGCGGCACGGCGGAACAGTGGATCAAGGAAGGCAAGCAGGCGACGCACTGGACGCGATTGTCGTGCCATCGATTTCGGGCCAACGAAGTGCGGTTGCAACTGAGCGTGCTGGCCTACAACCTGGGCAATCTTTGGCGGCGGCTGGGGCTTCCGCAGCGAATCAAGAGTTGGTCGCTGACGAGCTTGCAACACAGGTTGATGAAGACCGGCGGTCGGCTGGTCAAGCACGCGCGGTATTACTGGCTCTTATTGGCGGAGGGACATCTGAACCGGCGGCTGTTCGGCGACATGCTGCACAAGATCTGGGCGCTGCCGCTGCCGAGTGGGTAGCATTGCCGGAGTGAGGATCAACAGCTTTTGGCTCCAAAAGGTTTCGCAAGGAGCAGTGTCGGCCGGAGCGCCGTTCAAGCCGCTCAATCAACGACTGTGAGCGGTCGAACCAGCTCTGGCGACTACCAGCAGAGGTGATGTGCAGGGTTCAGCGTGAAAGGACGTGCTGTTCGGAGCGGAGCGGGTGTATACTGTGGCCGTGCCAGGGCCAAAATGGAAATCCTGGTTGAACCTCCTTCCCGTTCCCTGGTTCATTGTCCCTTCTTTCCTGGTCTCGCTTTTCGGGTCCATTCCACCTCAAACCGTTTCAGTGCAATAATGTAGGGAATCGCGTAGGGACAGGGAGATGATTCAAGCAACAGCAAAGATCTGGCACAACGGCGAGATGATTAACTGGGAGGACGCCCGTATCCACGTCATGACGCACGCGCTGCACTACGGCACAAGCGTGTTCGAGGGCATTCGTTGCTACGCGACGGCCTCGGGCCCGGCGATCTTCCGTCCCCGCGAGCACGTTCGCCGATTGTTCGATTCCGCCAAGGTGTACCGCATGAAAGACCTCGGCTTCACGCCCGACGAGATGCTCGAGGCCATGCGCGAGTTAGTCCGCGTGAACGGCATGTCGTCATGCTACTTGCGGCCGCTGGTGTTCCGAGGCTACGGCGACGTCGGCGTGCTGTCGCTGAACAATCCGGTCGAGGCCTACATGGTCTGCTGGGAGTGGGGCCAGTACCTCGGAGCGGATGCGCTCGAGAAGGGCGTGGACGTGTGCGTTTCGTCGTGGACTCGTCTGGCGCCCAACACGCTGCCGGCCATCGCCAAGGTCGCCGCCAACTACATGAATTCGCAGTTGATCAAGATGGAGGCGGTACTCAACGGCTTCAGCGAGGGCATTGCGCTCGACGTGGCGGGCTACGTCTCCGAAGGCAGCGGCGAGAATATCTTCATCGTGCGCGACGGGAAGATCTTCACGCCGCCGCTCGGCAACTCGGTCTTGCCGGGAATCACGCGCGACACCGTGATGCAGCTTGGCAGGGATTGCGGTTTCGAGTTCGTCGAGCAGGTAGTACCGCGCGAGTTGCTCTACATCGCCGACGAAGTTTTCTTCACCGGCACCGCGGCCGAGATCACGCCGATCCGCTCGGTAGACCATATCCAGGTCGGGTCGGGCGAGCGAGGACCGATTACCGAGCGTCTCCAACGCGAGTTCATGGCGGTGATCAGCGGCGAGGGTGAAGACCGCCACGGCTGGCTGACTTTCGTGGATCAGCCGAAAACGGTTCCTGCATAGTTGTTATCCAGCGAAAGACGCCATGGGTATCCCACCGGACCAGGCTTATGAGCTGGAGAAGCGGCCTTTCTATGTCACGAAGGACGGCCAGGGAAAACCGCTGACGAGCGTGTTTGAGTAGGCGCCGGCGCCCGATTGGGGAGACGCCCTCCAGCGCCGGCCAGTGGATTTTCCTACGCTCCTTCAGGGCTTCTGACGTTATTGGGTGCGGCTACCCCCGGCTAAAGCCGGGGGCTATTGTCACTCGGCCCCTCCGGGGCGAAGGGCCGGTCGAGGGTTCCTTAGGAGATCACGATCTTCGCCGCCCAGGGGTCGGCGGGTGGTTCGGCTGTCTCGCGGGAGGGAGGCTCGGGTGGCGGCTGCTCCTCTGCTTCCGGCGGAGACGGGGTCTCAGCGGCCGCGGCCGCGGGCCGTTCGAGAGGCGGCGCTACCTCGGAGGGATCGACGGGCAGCAGGTGTTGGTTCTCGTCCGCCCACTTTGCCGCTAGACCGTTGAGTGGACTCTTAGTGTTGTAGTCCTGGTAGGCGATCATGCGGCCGATGCGAATGATCAGATCGTCCAGGCCTTCCGACGGCGCCCAGAAGTCGCCGATGCAGACGCTGGCGGCGTCGAAGTTGGGGTGGAAGACGGCGTGGACCATCTTGCATTGAGGCGCGCGCCGCGGGTATCCCAGCGAGAGGTTGACTTCGAGGATGTGCTCGTCGCGCTCGACGATCTCGCCGGCGGGACCGACGACCAGGCCCCTCAGTTGATAGTGGAAGCGGTAATACTCGGGCGGCAGGCCGGCCTTGCCGGTCATCCGGATAACGGGCCAGTCGGCGAACCTCTCCATAAGGCGCTCATAGTCCTTCTTGAGGCGGCGGACTCGCGGCGACGTCATGGTGCTAACAAAGAAAAAGGCACGAGCGGCAGGTTCCGCAAGACGGCGAACGTTACCGCCGCCACTACGGTGCTTGTCAAGACACGGCCAGGGATGGCGGGAGGGCTGATTCGATTGTAGCGGAGCGCCCGGTACAGAACGAACAACGACCAGACCAACACGGCGGGGGCGAGCAAGACGAAGAGCGCGTTGAGATCGGCCGCCTTCGCGAACTCGCCGTGGAGCAGCGCGTGAAGGGCCCGCGTCGCGCCGCAGCCGGGGCAGTGCAACCCGGTCAGAGCGTGGAACCAACAACCGGGGTAGAGCAGACCGCCGGGTTCATAGCGGTAAAGCACGACGAGTGCCGCGCAAGCCCCCGCGAAAACTGCGCAGCCGGCCTGCCGTACCCAGAGGCAAGCGCCGTGAGGTTCACAGATGCGGCCTAGCGCACCTGGAGCCACGCCTGAATCCTCCGATCGAGTTCGAAGCATCAAGACCTCACGCCCTCAGCATCCCGGTTTTGTGCCATTCGTTGATGCGTGTGAAGTGGTACTGAAAGTAGATCGTGTTGAAGAAAAACGTCATGAACGGGCCAAGGTGCAGATGGATGGGCGGGCCGCTGTAGTAATCGTGCAGCCCACTTCTGAGCTTGAAGTGGCCCACAATGCCACAGATCCCTCCGACTACATTGACCAGGATAGACAACAACTGAACGGCTTGCTCCTCTGAGATCGACAACGCTACAGCAACCACGACGCCCACAACGTAGGTCCAATACAGGACGATGGCCTTATTATCCGGGTAGATCCGTCGGACCCAGTTCGCTTGGATGAACATCCAGACAAGCCCGAAGATCCCGCACGTCACAAACGTCAAAAGGAGCAGGAGAGCCCAATGCAGGTCTGGGGGCGGTATCAGGTTGGTCGCCGGCATCCCCGCCGGCATACCCGGAACCGTGGCGGGCGCAACCGACGGCTGGGCGATCTCCATGTCGCCGGTGACCTGCGAGACCGGCGCCCAGTCTTCCATGCCTTCGCTTCTGGCCAAGTCGGTCGCGGCGATGCGGCCCTCGGCCACGTACCGTTTCAAGTCAACCAGCGAGTAAGGACCGAACTCCTGGTCGCCGCGTTTGATGGTGTAGTTCATCGATCGTCTCCTAGCCCCTCCTAGCCTAAGCCATGAGGCGGTCTTCGGCGTCACGGGAAACGACGCAGACCTCCACGATCGCCCAGAGCCAGGTGATGACCGCCAGCTGGAAGCAAGAGACAAGAGTGAGCACCACCTGAAATGAACCTCTCCTGCCGTATCCGGCATAGAAGTTGTGTGCGCCAAACGCTCCCAGAAAGATACCCAGCAAAATGAACGTCAGCCGCGCCCTCGGCAGAGGGTACATGGATGCGGGTGCGCCTGACGCGGGAGCCGTGATCGACAAGGCGCCGCCCACCGACATCGGCGTCGTCTCCGCCGGCACGGCCGGGGCAGGCGTTGCTTCGTTGGCGAAAGGAGGCGGAGCGACGAAGCCTGGCGCACCGACAAAGCCTAGTACACGAGGGGGCGGGAGCGCGCCTTCCGGAAACGGCGGAGGCGGAGGACGGCCGTCGGGGAACGGCGGAGGCGCGGGGGAGCCGTCGACGAGAGGCGGTGGTATTGGTGCGGCGCGTGTCCCCGGGTTGGCGACACCCGTCGCCAGGTCTCCGGCTATCGGAATCCCGGTGGCTTGGACGCGCTCCATGTCCCCGGCGGCCACGGTGACCTTCGGCTCGTCCGACGGGGCTTGTGCGCAGCCGAAGACAGTGCAACCGCCGTTCTCGTCCCAACACTCCTTGTGCGTGGGCGTGCCGCAGTCGGGACAGGAAATAACGTCTTCGCCGCCGGGCTCCAACTCCGTCAGGCAGTAGGGGCAAGCCGCTGTCATCGGCCCTGCCTCTGCTTCTCTTGAAAGTAGAACGCGTAGCGGCCGATTTGAATCACGTCGCCGTGGTTGAGAAGGGCCTCCTGCTTCGGCTGTCCGGCTACGAATACAGGACCGAAGGCCCGCAGCCACGTACGACCACCGCGCAGCTCGACGGTTGCGTGCTCGGGCCGGATGGTCTTGTCCTTGAAGAGGTAAATGTCGGACGTCTGAAAGCTACCGACGGTCGTGACGGGTTTGTAGAGGATGAACTGCTTGCCTGCCAGGGGTCCGCCGGAGACGTGCAACCAGCGGTCCTTGAGGGCGCTCTCGACGAAACCGATGCCCACACCGGTTGCCGCACCAAACAGGGCGAAACCTACCGCACGGCTCGCTTCCGCGCCGTCGAGGGCAACAGCGATGGGATCGAACAGCAAGCCCCCGATACCCGCACCGATCACCCCACCCAAAACACCATACTGGCCCTTCTTGACGGAAGCACCAACCAGCCCATAAACGAGTCCGCCGGCGATGCCGAAGACCATCCAACCGAGGCCTCGCGCAACCCAGAAACCCGGGTTCGCGGCGCTATCCACCCCCAGCGCGTACACGAAGTCCAATGCGATGTTGAAGATGATGTTCGCCACGAAGTCAAACGCGAAGCCAAGAACAAAACCGATCAGCAGCGCCAAGCCACCGCGGTATGCGGCCTTCGCGGGTGAACGCTCGACGATGCTCTCGGCGATGCCGAAGCCGAAGCACATGAGCATGACGACCAGCGGCACCATCAAGAAGTTGCCCCACCCATTGATGCCCTCGCCGTCTTCGAACCACGGCTCGCAGATCGCCCAGGCCAGGGCCGCTCCCAGCAGCCCCGCCGCACTCAGGTAGAACCAGCCCTGCATGTAGAACTTCTCTGTGAGGCTGCCCTGGGCGCTGACGGTCGTGGAGGCGACCTCGGAGATGTTGCCGTACTTGCTTGTCGGCGTCTGCCCGCCGCCGGGCTGTGGGGCGCCCGGCTGTGGAGCGGCATGCGCGGTCCCGGCCGGCACGGTGGACGCAACCGCAGCGCTCAGCGGCTCGGCCTTGTCCAGATCGTCGGCGGTGATCTTGATGCGGGGCAGTTCGCTCATCGGGGGGCTCCACCGGGGCTATTTCTCGCAGGGGGTCTGTTCTCTCCCGGGGGCTGGTTCGCCGGTGGCAGACCACGCGGCGGTTGCCGGCGCATTTGCTCCTGCTGTAGCCGCTCGATGAATTCGAACAAGGGCCTTCGGGTCGACGGGGCGCCCCTGCTAGTCGACGACGATGAAGCGGGGCAGCAGGGCGCTGCCCGCCCATAGACCAAGCGCGAGAACCGCAAGGTGTGTCAGCGCCAGCGTCAACCACCGCAGCCATCGGCGCCTCTTCTTGCGAGGTTCCACGCCATGAGTTAGGTCCGCGGGAGCCTCGGCGGAGTCCGGCTCGACGACGACCCCCGGCACTTCCCCGCGGCTCGACACGTCGTCATCGCCCGAATCGACGATTGAGATCTGTGGCAACCGCCGGATCTTGCCGTTGAGCCAGCCGAAGCATCCCTCTTCGTCGCTGTGGGGGTCGTGCACCCAGGCGATCTGTTTGGGCGACGAGAAGAAGTTTTCGTGGATGAACGTGTCGTGGTCGGAAAGGAAAACACCGAACCCGGGATGGGAGTGATACCACCCCACGATGCGGGCGTCGGGATACTTGTTGTCTTTGATCTTGTAGATGTGTTCCCAGGTTTCTTGCGTGAAGGTGACGTGCGCGCTTCCCTGCCCGGCCTTCTCTCCGGCGATGGCGGCTTCGACCACGACTCCGGCGCTTCGTTCGGAGCCAATCAACACGCCGCACACCTCGGCGCTCATCGAGGTGCGCGTGTGTTGGCGAATGCGCCTCAGCACGTCGCTATCGAACTCGACCTCGATGGGCGCGGTCTTTTGCTTGGATCGAGCCATTGGGTTTCCCATCACGGCAAGTTAGGCGGGTTCAGTCGTACAACCGACAATGTAGGGGCACGGCATGCCGTGCCCCTACGTTACAGACTGAAGCTTAACCGTATCCGCGAAACACAGTGCTCAGGCGGCGAGCGGGCCCATCACGGCCGCGGCATCTCCTTCAAACAGGTAGGTCACTTCGTCGTCGAGTGAGCGGGCGGTCATACAGTCAAACAGCGGCAAGCCCAGCTCATCGCAACGCCTGCCGCCGGCGTCGCCGGAGCCATCGTAGCTGTGTACGGTCATCACCTCGCGCATCTGTCCGTCGTCGGGGCAACGCCCTTGCGAGGCCGACAGCGAGCCGACCGGCGCGTAGACCTGCTCGCGCGAACCGCACTTGGGGCACAGCAGCTCGCGAATCACGTCGCGGCTGAACTCGAGCACGATCTCGCCGGTGCCGAGGTCCTCGCGGCCCTCCTCGAAAAGCGTTTGCAGCGTCCAGTCAGACGCGCAGCCCTGGAGCCGAACAAGCCGTTGAAACGTGTGGTGGCTCATGCACTCGGGGTTCTCGGTGTATTCGACGACGTACGACGTGTGGTGCAATCCCTCGAACACGAAGCCCTTCCCAGCGAGCACCGGCTGCTCATGGATGAGCTTCACCGCCTCCTGCACCTCAACGGCGCCGATGATCGACGAGATGGTAGGCGTGGTGGGGGTGCGACCCGCGGCCATCTCTTCGCGCGTGAGCAGATTGCACGACAGGCGCTTCTCGAGAATCTCCCAGTCGACTTCTCCCAGCGTGCACTCGTAGCACGGCGGCTGGCCGGGCAGAAAAACGCGCGCCACGCCGTTGATGCCCTCGACCGCACCGTCGATCCAGGGCTTGTTCATCTTCCAGGCGCTGCGGTTGATCCACAGTCGCGCTTCCCGATTGTCGAGTCCGGCAATGATGATGTCGGCCCAATCGAAAACGCCGAGCCCGACGTCGTAGAGGATGTTCGCGTCGAGCGGATGAACAACGGCGTCATCGTAGATGGCGGTGGTTGCTTCGGCTGCAACTTGGGCCTTCGAGCGCCCCACGTCGGCGGCACGGTAGAGGATGCTGCGCGAGAGGTTCGAGTGCTCGATGTGATCGAGGTCGACGACCAGCGTCTTGCGAAAACCGAGCAGCGCGAGGTTCTTGAGGATCTCGTTGCCGAGAGCACCCGCGCCCACAACCAGTACCTTGGCCGCCGCAATCGCTCGCTGGTCCCACCAATGGATCAGGCCAAAGCGATGGAAGCGATCTTCGTTGAGATCGTCGTGTCCAACGCGCACGG
The DNA here is from genome assembly GCA_965261065.1 of Bryobacterales bacterium. GTDB lineage: Bacteria > Acidobacteriota > Terriglobia > Bryobacterales > UBA6623 > JAKZVK01. The sequence goes on from OZ253444.1 coordinate 5,618,582, forward strand.
GCTGGTGCTGGGTGGTGGTCATCCGGCCGTGATCTCGGGCTGCAAGCGCAGGATGTCTCCCGGACTCACGGCGGCCTCGGCCAGCGACTGCGAGTCTTGGATCTGGCGGCCCGAGTTCTTGTGATGGAACTTGTAGCTCAGGGGCGCTCCGTCGGGTCCGTTGCGCGGCAGCGAGAGCTTATCCACCAAGACTGCGATGATCTTATTGGCGGGAGCATCGTCAGGCAGCTCGACAGGGACGCGCTTGTTCTCGGTGGAATCGACAACCGTGACTTCGATATTCGGCATTGGCTCTCTTCAAGCTTCGTAGAGGTTAGGGCAGCGACGACAGTTTCTAGTCCGGCGGTTCGTTTGGCTGCGCGGGTTTGTGCGAGACAAATCGCTTATGCCTGCCGGCACCTTCCGCCTCGAAGGCCCAGCCCTCGGTTTCGAGCAAAGCGTCGGCCCGCACGGCGAAGTTCAGGTTCTGCGCATTTGGCCGCATCGAGCGGTCCATCATCGAGCTGACGATAGCCAGCAGGTTTCCACGGGCGTCATACACCGGGCCGCCACTGTTGCCCGGGCTGATGGGCGCGGAGATCTGGACCTGGCCGTCTTCGCCAATGCGCGAGATCAGCCCGTCGCTCATGGTGAAAAACAGGCGCTCGGGATGCCCCAAGACGAAGACCCGCTCACCCACGCGAATCTCGTCCCTTGACGCGATGGCTTGGCGGAAAGTGGCTTCACCGAGCGTCCGGTCGAGCCACATGAGCGCCAAGTCGAGCACCTTGTGGCGCGCAACCACCTGCGCACTCGATGATTCCCGCTGCGACGTGAACAGCACGACCGAGTTCTCTGGACCACGTCCAAACCGCCAGCCCATCGGCTCGACAACATGGCGATTTGTCGCGAACAGATAACCACTGTCATCGGCGTAGATCAGGACGCCCGTCCAATCGCGACCGTGCTCAGGTAGTTTGCGGAGGTCAGGCCAAACGGCGGCAGGGGCGTGACGATAAAGAGCAATGGTTTGAAGGCGGCGAAGATTTCCGCGGGATCCATCTCTTCGGTGGATGGCGCCGTCGGGTACGCCTCGTAGCGGTCTAGCCCGGCGAGGCTCGTGGGCAACGGCGCCGCAGTGGTTCCCCGGAACGCGAAAATGACCAGTGCGACCGTGTGCAGCAATCCGCTGATCATCAGCAGTGTCGTCGCGTAACCCAGCCAAGCCGCCCTCTTCTTGGCCGTTTCGTTGCGGAGCAGCACGCGCAAGATGACGATGCACAGGCACAGCAGGGGCAAAGCCAGCACTAACGGGCTCAGCAGCGCCTTCGCCCACCAGGGCGCAAGCGGAGCCGCGGGAGGCTGCAGATGGAAAGAACTCACGGCAGGCCCCGGCGCCGTCTCGGCGACCTGCGAGACCTCTTCGGAGCTAACAACCAACTTGCGAGTCTCTTCCGGCAACGCGTTGGGTCTCGGCCCCCTCCAGCCGTGACGTCGGCGAAGGGCCTTACATCCAGGACCAACGCACCGGGTATCCAGGCGCCGAGATGACCGTCTCCATAGAGCTTACGTGAAAATTCATCTTACACGATGGGGAATTTCAATCGATCGTTGGAGGTTTTGGAAAGGGAGGTAGCGTGGGGCAAAGTCGGTGTGAGTTCGGCGTGAGTGTGAGGCCAAGTCGTCATCTGAACCCTGTAGTGTGCTTTGAGGTGTGCCTGTGGGGTGTGGCGTAGGCTCCAGCCTTGCCGAGTCTCGATTCTTCGGGACTCAGGACGGCACACAACTGACATAGCGGAGGCGAATACGATTCGGGGCGCGGGCACAGCAATGCCGTGCTCCTACGTTCACAGTAAGGCGGCGTCGAAGGAAGAACGTTCGGCCTACTCGATGGCAACCTGCCTCGTCGCGGCCAAGCGCTTCTCGGCCTTCTCGATGACCCCTTGCTCGGCTTCGGCCTTCGTCGGACCTTCCGCGCGCGCGATGTTGGCACCCGGCGAGACGTTGTCGGCGATGGCGAGGTACTTCTCGCCCAGCTTGTACGAGGTCACCTTGACGGGCCATCCCGCCAGTTCCAACTTACGTTCGCTGTAGTCTTCCGGCTTCATGCTCCCGCCACGGCCGCCCCTCTCTCGATCGGTGCGCCGACCAGGTTGCCCCACTCGGTCCATGAGCCGTCGTAGTTGGTCACGTTGTTGAGCCCAAGCAGGTACCGCAGCACGAACCAACTGTGGCTCGAGCGCTCGCCGATGCGGCAATACGCGATCACCGGCTTAGAGCCCGTGATGCCGGCGGCTTCATAGAGGGTCTTCAGATCGCCGTGGCTTTTGAAGGTCCCGTCGTCGTTACACGCTTTGGCCCAGGGGATGTTGCTCGCCCCGGGGATGTGCCCGCCGCGTTGGCACGTCTCGGGCAAGCCCGGCGGCGAGAGGATCTTGCCGCTGAACTCATCCGGGCTGCGAACGTCGACCAGCTCGACCGCCCCGCCGCTAATCGCTTCCTGCACCTGCGGCAAGAACGCCCGGATCGAGTTGTCGGCGTCCGCGGCTGCGTAGCTGGAGCCGGTAACAGCCGGAGCGTCGGTGGTCAGGTCGCGACCTTCGGCCACCCACTTCTTGCGGCCGCCGTTCATCAGGCGAACATCGTTGTGGCCGTAGATCTTCAACTGCCACAGCGCCCAGGCGGCGAACCAGTTGTTGTTGTCCCCGTAGAGGATCACGGTGGTATCGTTGCCGATGCCGGAGTCGGCCATCAGCGTCTCGAAGTCACCCTGGGGGATGATGTCCCGCTGTACGGTGTCGCAGAGCTGTGTGTTCCAAGCCCAGCCGACGGCACCGGGGATGTGGCCCTCGTCGTAGGCCGCCGTATCGACATCCACCTCAACGACGCGAACCGACGCGTCGCCGGCATGCTCTGCAACCCAATCGGTGCTCACCAACACTTCTGGATGCGCATAATCAGCCATAGGAATCTCTTCTCCTCCTCTTGAAGTGACCAGCGAAGTTTATCAGTGTGTCCGGGTATCGAATATAGCATGCGGCGGACCTCGGGGCCCCAAGGCGTGTCCCTGGGGAGTGCCAGCGTCTACAAGCTGCGAGGCCGGTCGGGGCTGCCCGTCGGGCATGCCCGTAATGCGTCCATTGACACCAGACATGCATCGTAGTAATATTTCACCCTACGGTTAACTATTCACGAGGCCCACATGAAACGACTAGTGTCCGGCATTCTCCTGGCAACCATCGCCGCCTTCTTCTGGGGATTCCTGTACTGGGGCGCCAATCCCCTTCCCTACTCGGTGTGGAAGCAGACGAATGACGATCAAGCCGCGCAGCAAGCGTTGCGGGAACACTTCCCCGAGTCGAGCACCTACTATCTGCCCGGCATGTACAACGATGAGGAGACGTTGTCGCGGTTGAGTGAGGCCGGTCCCGTCGGCTTTGTCCACATCAGCCTCGAGGGGCGCCCGGTGATGCAGCCGGACACGATGATCCAGGGCTTCCTGCTCATTCTCGTCACGGTGGTCATTGCCGCGTTGATTCTCCAACTCGCCGCGCTGCCGACCTACGGGCAACGGCTTAAGCTGGCGGTGCTGGTGGGCTTGGCGGGTGCGGTGATGATCGACTTCGGCCAGTCGGTCTGGTGGCACATTTCCTGGGCGTGGAAGCTGCAGGGCGCGATCTACGACTTCACGGTGTGGGTGGTGATCGGCCTTGTCCTGGCGAAGTTCATTCGGCCGGAAACGGAACCGCAAACGTAGGCACGGGAGCACTCCGGCACGCCTCGGAATTGCAACGTCTCGGGGGGGGGGGGGGGGGTAGTGCCCACTTCCGAGAATCCCCGACCTCGCAAGTTCGTCTCTATGCCGCTTTCTCCTCTTTTCTGGGGTGTAAACCCGATAGATTTTTCTTGCGGGAAACCATATCATCGACTTACACGTCCGTCTTTGAGAGTGCATCCGATGTCGATCAACAGGCGAAGGTTTTGGGGGTTGGCGGGGCTTTTCCTGGTCCGGCCTCTGATGGCTGGACCCGGGAAGGGCAAAGGAAAAGGGCGAGGCAAAGGAAAGCCCCAGCACGCCACCCGATCCGAGTCAGCAACGAACATCAACATCGGTGTCGTTGTGGGTGAGCATCGGCGGATCGTCGGCGACTACATTGACCATTACCCTGCCGGAGGCTTGCCCCCAGGGTTGGCGAAACGAGGCGGTACGCTCCCGCCTGGCCTCCATAAAAAGATCGGGCGGTACCCGCGGGAACTGTCAAGCCTCTTGCCCCCGCTAGGCGATGATTACCAAGGTGGATTCTTGGAGGGGCGGGTTGTAATCTTCAACCGCCAAACCTCAGTGGTAGTCGACGTGTTTATTCCGTAGTGCTTTCCGGACAGCGTCCCGTCGTCTGGGGGACGCAGGTCTTCGTGGACGGTATGTCAGTCATCTGGGGCACGGGTGTCGTGTGGGGCACGGGCATGCCCCAAGGCACCTCGGTGGTGTGGGGCACGGACTCCCCCTGGGGTAACTCGGTCATCTGGGGAACCACGAACGAAGTCCAGGCCATGAGCGTGCTGGTGGACGGTGAGGAATAGCGACGAACCCTCCTGACACGAGAACAAGAAATGACAATGGCTCACAGGATGCTTTCTCCCCTTCCACCCACCACTACCTGGGATGCCACCGTGGCGTTAACCAACTTTCCCCAGACCGCATCCGACCTCACTGCTCTGAAAAGCGAGGGTTTGGCCGGTCACGAAGTGGCCACGGCCGATCAAACAGCCGAGCCCCCGACAGCCGTCTGCGGTGCCAGAAGGAGCGGTGAGAACTTCTTGGTCTATGGCTGTTCCGCCACTTGGGGGACCTCGTCGAGCGGGGCTGCCGATTGGCGAAGAGAGGTGATTCGGCCAGTTCGACCACGGCTTGCCGAGGTTCTGAATGTCAGATTGCCCAATGGGAAATCATTTCTCGACACCTATCCAACGTTGACGCCGTTTCGTCGAACATTCTAGCGTGGCCAATCGGCACGAGGGTCCCCACCTACGCGGGCGGAGGTTGATTCCTGTAGCCCTTTCAAGGCTCATGACCATCCGCGGTTCCCCACCCGCGGCTGAAGCCACGGGCTAAGTTCCTACGTCTGCTTTTGCGGCCTGTATTCCGTTGGGCGGTCGCAGGGTACATTCGGATCAGGAGGCTAGAACAGGGCAGGTTCAGATAGGCGGGTTCGGGCAGGGCCGGATTGAAATAGAATAGGGACAGTGCGCCGGGGAGGTGTGTTTGTCATGAGCTGTGTTTGCGTGCCGCGGTTGATCAGATCGATTCTTCCAGGGGCGGCGACCGCTTTCGCGGGTGGCGCGTTGCTGTTGCTGCCGGTGACCGTGGCGGCGGCTCCGAACGCCTCCGTGGATTTTCAACGCCAGGTCCGCCCGGTGCTCTCGGACGCTTGCTTTCAGTGCCACGGCCCCGACCCCGGTACGCGCCTTGCCGGGCTGCGGCTCGACGTTCGTGACGGGGCGTTCGAAGCACGTCCCAGCGGGGCGCCGATCGTGGCCGGGGATCCCGACAAGAGCCTCGTCTACCAGCGCATCACCCACCAGGACCCGGCACGCCGCATGCCGCCCGAGTACTCCCACAAGGAAGTGACCGCGGAGCAGGCGGAGCTGATTCGACGTTGGATCGAACAGGGCGCCACGTGGCAAGAGCATTGGGCGTTCACGCCGCCCGTGCGTCCCGCGCTGCCGTCGGTCGGGGAGCCCGGGGCCGTCGCGGCAGTCGTGTCCGGGGAGTGGCCGCGAAACCCGATTGACGCTTTCATCCTGGCGCGCCTGGAGGCCGAGGGATTGCAGCCCGCGCCGGAAGCCGATCGGCGTACGCTGATCCGGCGGCTTTCGCTTGATACCACCGGGTTGCCACCGACTCCCGAGCAGGTCGACGAGTTCGTCAGCGACCCGGCGCCCGACGCCTACGAGCGGCTTGTCAGCCGGTTGATGAACTCGGAGGCGTACGGTGAGCACCGCGCGCGCTAATTGGCTCGATGCCGCGCGCTACGCCGACACGCACGGGCTGCACATCGACAACTACCGCGAGATGTGGCCGTATCGCGATTGGGTGATCAACGCGTTCAACCGCAACTTGCCGTTTGGCCAGTTCACCATCGAGCAGATCGCGGGCGACCTGCTGCCGAACCCCACCACCGAGCAGATCGTAGCCACCGGTTTCCATCGCTGCAACATTACGACCAACGAAGGCGGCGTGATCGACGAAGAAGTGGTTGTGATGTACGCAAAAGATCGCGTCGATACCACGGGAACGGTGTGGCTGGGTCTGACGGTCGGGTGCGCCACTTGCCACGATCACAAGTTCGACCCGATCAAGCAGCGGGATTTCTACTCGCTGGCGGCCTTCTTCAAGAACACGACGCAGAAGGCCCGCGACGGCAACTACTTCGATACGCCTCCAAGCATCGTCCTGCCGGCGCCGGGGGATGAAGAGCGCTGGGCGGCGGTGCGCCAGCAAGAGCCGGCGGCGCGCGAGCGATTGGAGCAAGTGCGACGCGACGCAAAGGGAGAGGCCGAGGCGTGGCTGCGGTCAGGCAAGCGCCGTTCGATCAAAGTGGATCGCTTCGATGCGTCGGAGATGCTGTCGCTCGAGATGGGGCGGCGTCCGAAGGTGCGCTTGGGGAGCGCGAAGCACCCGCTGAAGTTCTCGGCGGAGGCTTCGGTCAAGAAGCAGCAGGGCCAATCGACCTTGCATCTTGGCGACGAAGCGTCCGCCGAGATCACGGGATCCCCTTCGCTCTCCGCCGACAAGCCTTTCACGGTGTCGATCGCGTTCTCTCTCGACAAGGGAGGCAAGAGCCGCGTTCTGTTAAACCAGTCCGACCCCAACGACGACGACCGCGGCTGGAAGTTGGAAGTGGCAAAGGGGCTGCCTAGCGTGACGTTGACAGTGCAGGACGGGCGCGCCATCGGCGTCAAGGGCATCGGTGAACGGAAGATCGAAGAAGGCCAATGGCACACGGTCACGGCCACGTACGACGGATCCCGCAAGCGCTCTGGCTTCAGCTTGTATCTGGACGGCGAGCTGCTGCCGACCGAGAACATCGGCCGCGCCATTGCGATGCTGCGCGGATCGATCGAGAATGATGGGCCATTGCTCATCGGAGCGCGCGACACCGAGGAGGGTGAGAGGAGCGGCTTCCTACAGGGAACCGTCAGCGACGTGCGCATCTTCGATCGGGCACTGAGCGAATCCGAAGCGCGGCTGCTAGCTTCGTGGCGTTCGGTGGCGTCGGGACGCCGCAAGGGGCTCGGTGCTCTCGCGCCGCGGGAGCGAGCGGCGTTGGAGCACTACTACTTCGTTCGCGAGAACCAGGCGTTTACGAGTGCTGCGAACCACTTGCAGTCCTTGCAAGACGAGCGTCGCGCGATCCTGCGCCGCAGTTCGGTCACACACGTGATGCACGAGAAGGAGGACTCCGAGCCGGCCGCTCACGTCCTCTATCGCGGCATGTATGATCAGCGGCGCGAAGAGGTGGGTCCGGCCACGCCGGGTGTGCTGCCACCAATGCCGGCATCGTTCCCGCGCAACCGCCTGGGTCTGGCGAAGTGGCTCGTGGACGACACGAACCCGCTCACGAGCCGCGTCACGGTGAACCGCTTCTGGCAGGAAGTGTTCGGGACGGGCCTTGTGAAGACGGCCGAAGATTTCGGCTCGCAGGGCGAAGCGCCGTCGCATCCTGAACTGCTCGACTGGCTCGCGGTGGAGTTTCGTGAGTCGGGGTGGGACGTGAAGCATCTGTTTCACTTGATGCTTAGCTCGGCCACCTATCGCCAATCGACCGCCGTCACCAAAGACAAGCTCGAAAAAGACAACGACAACCGCCTGCTGTCACGCGGTCCGCGATTCCGCATGGACGGTGAGATGGTGCGTGACTACGCCCTGGCCTCGAGCGGCCTGCTCGCGTCGCGCATCGGCGGCCCCAGCGTGCGGCCCTACCAGCCCGAAGGCGTTTGGGAGACGGTCGCCATGAAAAGCAGCAACACCCGCTTCTACGAGCCGGACGAAGGCGAGAAGCTCTACCGGCGGAGCCTTTACACGTTCTGGAAACGCGCCGCGCCACCGCCCTCAATGCTGGTCTTCAACGCTCCCACACGGGAAGCGTGCAGCGTCCGGCGCGAGAGGACGAATACGCCGTTGCAAGCGCTGCTCACCTTGAACGGCCCGCAGTTTTTCGAGGCGGCGCGGCATCTCGCGCAGCACGCGATGAACACAGAAGCGGATTTGGACCAGAGGCTCGACTTCATGAGCTTGCGCCTGTTGTCGCGTGGATTGTCGAGCAGCGAGCAAGACGTCGCGGGGCGGGCCTATCGAGACTATCTCGAGTTCTACGAATCCCATCCGGGGGAAGCGGGCAAAGCGCTTGCCACGGGCGCCTCGGAGTTTGACGCCGGCCTCCCGCAAGGTGAGTTCGCGGCGCTGACGATGGTCGCCAATCAGTTTATGAATCTTGACGAGGTACTGAACAAATGAACCTGACGACGATGAGCCCAACCTATCTGTCGACAACGGACCTTGAGGAGGAAGCGATTCGCGTCGAGACGCGCCGACAGTTCTTCGCGCGCGGGGCGCGGGGACTTGGCGTGACGGCGTTGGCCAGCCTGCTAGGGGAGCCAGCAGGAGGCGCGGCGGTCCCGAAGCTCGATGGCGGCGGATTGCCGTCGTTGCCGCACTTCGCGCCCAAGGCCAAACGAGCAATCTATCTGCACATGGTCGGCGCGCCGCCACAGATGGAGCTGTTCGACCACAAGCCGGTGATGAACGATTGGCTCGACAAGGACCTGCCCGATTCGATTCGCAAGGGCCAGCGCCTCACAACCATGACGTCGGAGCAGGAGCGGTTTCCGATCGTCCCCTCGCGCTTCGATTTCAAGCAGCGCGGCGAAAGCGGGACGTGGATTTCAGACTTGTTGCCCTACACGGCCCGCATGGCCGACGACATCGCGGTGATCCGGTCGATGTATACCGAGGCGATCAATCACGAGCCGGCGATTACATTTATCCAGACCGGGCGGCAGGTCGCGGGCCGGCCTTGCATCGGGTCGTGGATATCGTACGGGCTCGGCAGTATGAACCGCGACCTGCCGACGTTCGTGGTGCTCAACGCAACGCACTCGCATCCAAAGGCGGGCGTGCAGGCCATCTCGGCCAAGCTGTGGACATCGGGGTTTCTCTCGTCCGAACACGCCGGCGTGGCGCTGCGCTCCGGCGCCGACCCGGTGCTCTACATCAACAATCCCGAGGGCGTGCCGACGCAGATGCGCCGCCGGATGCTCGACGCACTCAGCGAGATGAACCGCATGCAGCACGAGAAGATCGGCGACCCGGAAACGCTGGCGCGCATCGAGCAGTATGAGATGGCATTCCGGATGCAGGCGTCCGTGCCGGATCTGACCGACCTGGAGAAGGAACCCGCGAGCACCTACAAGCTGTACGGCGACGACGCCAAGAATCCCGGCACCTTCGCGCACAGTTGTCTGATGGCGCGGCGGCTGGTGGAGCGGGACGTCCGTTTCGTCCAGGTCTACCACCGCGGTTGGGACGTACACGGCCTGCTGCCGCAAGTGCTACCCAGCCAGTGCAAGGACGTGGACCAGGGCGCCTGGGGCTTGGTGCAGGACCTCAAGAACCGCGGCATGCTCGACGACACCCTCATCGTCTGGGGCGGCGAGTTCGGCCGCACGATCTACTGCCAGGGCAAGTTGACCGAGAAGACGTACGGGCGCGACCATCACCCGCGTTGCTTCAGCGTGTGGATGGCCGGTGGCGGCGTCAAGGGCGGCGTGGTGCACGGCGAGACGGACGATTTTTCGTACAACATCGTACGCGACGAGGTTCACGTGCGGGACTTCCAGGCGACCATGATGCACCTGTTCGGCATCGATCACGAACGATTCACGTTCCGGCATAAGGGGCTTGATGAACGGTTGACGGGCGTGGAGCCGGCGAAGGTGGTGGAGCCGTTGTTGAGTTAGCCTTAGGCTCACGACGGCGGGCGGCTCCTACGGAACAGCTTTGTGATATAAGTCGCTTGTCTTCAACAGGGTTTCGGTTCTAGAGATTTTCGAGAAGGCTTGGGAGTTCGTGCCGGACCGCTCCCTGACGGTCACGGCTCGGTTTCTACGTCGACCCGGCGGGTGGGGCGCCGATCGTTACCGCCGGATCCAGCGCATCGCCCTCAGTGCGGGCCACAAAACTTGCGCAGGACAGGTCGCCGGATACGTTGACGACCGTGCGCAACATGTCGAGGATGCGGTCGACGCCGAGGATCAGCGCGATACCCGCCTCCACCTTGTCGCCCAGCCCCACCGACTGCAACACCACGATCAGCGTAATCAAACCCGCGCTCGGCACGCCCGCCGCGCCGATCGACGCCAGCGTGGCGGTCAACACCACCGTCAACTGCGCCGTTAAGTCGAGCGGGATGCCGTAGATCTGCGCGATAAACATCACGGCCACGGCCTGGTAAAGAGCGGTGCCATCCATGTTGATGGTCGCGCCCAACGGCAGGACGAAGCTACCGACTTCCTTCGATACGCCCAGCTTCGACTCCGCCGTGTCCATTGTCAGCGGCAGAGTCGCGCTCGACGATGACGTCGAGAAGCCGAACACCTGCACGGGAAGAATGCGGCGGAAGAAGGTGATGGGGTTCAATCCCGCAGCGAACCGCACGAGCAGCGCAATGCTGATGAACAAGTGAGCGGCCAGCCCGAGGATGACCGTCAGCGTGTAGACGAGCAGGCTTTGCAACAGGTCGAGACCAAACTGCGCCACCACCGCGCCGATCAACGCGAACACGGCGTACGGCGCGAGCTTCATCACCCAGCCGATCACGACCATCGAGGCCTTGTTGATGCCATCGAAAAACAGGACGACGATGTTGCGCCTTTCCTCTCCGATCATGCTGATGGCCGCGCCGAAGATGACGGAGAAAAAGATCAGCGGCAGCAGGTCGAACTCCGCCGCGGCCTGGACCGGGTTGCGCGGAATCATCCCCAACAGCACTTCTTGCAACGACGGGGCTTCGGCGGCGAGTTGAACGCGTCCCGCGGCCTCGGTCTCAAACTGTGCCGCCAACTGGTCGCGCGTCTCGGGGTCAACGCCCGCGCCGGGCCGGATGATGTTCGAAACCAGCAGGCCGATGGTAACGGCCAAGGCGGTGGTGAAGAGGTAATACAGTATGGTCTTACCGCCGATGCGCCCCAGTTTGCGCAGATCGCCGAGCGAGGCCGTGCCGACCATCAAGCTGGCGATCACCAACGGGATGACGATCATCGTGATGAGACGGATAAAGGCCGTCCCGACCGGCTCGAGGGCGATCAACGTGTCACGAAGCCAGCCGATGGCGGCGACGTTCGCCACCGCGCCAACGGTCGTGCCCGCCACCAGCCCGATCAGGATCTTGGTGTAGAGTTGCATGGAATGGGGATGGTGAAGAGGGCCCGGCGGGCCGAAGTGTAGGGGCGCAGCATGCTGTACCCGCGTTCAAGTCGACCGTTCGCAGTCGCCGGGCACGGCATGCCGTGCCCCTACATGTCGGCTGTGCGACCGTTGCCTAACTACTCTGTTCGACGGCCTGGCCCAACCGCCCGTTCCCAAACCGAACGGCAACGTCAAGGCACTAACGTCCGTCGGTCCTATTTCCCGTAGCCGGGTATCCACTTGACTCAGGTGACCCCAACATCTTGTAGTTGGGCTCACAGCGTCTTAGCGTCCCAATCGGCTACGATCGAGCGGTACGGCGTCGGCTCCACCGCCATGGCCTGCTGCACAAGGCGGTAGAAGAGCTTGCCCCGACTGCGTGATCTGCGCCGATTGAAGCGGAACACGAACTCGTCGAGATAGTAGTCCAGATGCTCGTGGCTGACCGCCCCCTGATGCGTGCCCAGCATCCAGCGCTTGAGTAGCGAGATCGCCAAGTGCACCCTCGGCAGTAGCTGCGAGGCCTGCTCGCGGCGGTTGTTAATCGAGATGATACGACGCTGGTAGTCCTTCTTCTTGAGCGGATCGTAGCCCGACCAGTTGTCGGTAACAACCACGCTGCCCGGCTCGACCGACTCCTCGACGAAGGGCATCAAACTGGCCGCCGAGGCGTTCTGAACGCGCTGCATGCGGATGCGCCCCAGCCCGGTGCCTCTCTCTTCCGCGGCGACTGCAATCAACGCTTTACGCTCGGTCTGCCGGCCGATTACCCCTTCTTCTTCAGCGCCCCAGTAGGTCTCATCGACCTCGACGAGGCCCGTCAATCGCTCCCGCCCCGGGCGCACCATCGCTCGCCTCAGCTTGTGCATCCAAGGCCAGGCGGTTTGGTAACTGCCCAGTCCCATAACGCGCTGTAGACCCAGGGCGCTGGCCCCATTCTTCTGCGTGGTGATGGTCCACATCGCCCGGAACCACAGCCGCAGCGGCTTGCGTGTGTCTTGAAAGATCGTGCCGGCGGTGACGGAGGTTTGCCGCCCGCAGCGAGCGCATTCGAACCACACTTTGCGCACCGGCCAAGCGCGCTCATGCCCACACCTTGGACAGCGGAAACCCTCTGGCCAGCGCAAGGCGAACAGATAGTCGCGGCAAGCCTCCTCGCTCGCAAAGTGAGACTCGAATTCGAGTTGGTCGCGCGGGTAATCCTCCACCAGGCCCTACACTACATCTTGGGGTCACCTGAGTCAAGTGGATACCCAGCTTCCCGTAAAACACAAGGTCCGCCGCACGAAATCCTTCAGCCCACCTGCTGGGCCGCGAACGGCTCCGCCCACACATAGAACTTGAACATGGGCGTCTTGGAGCCAACGCCCCAGCGGTCCACCTTCCATTCGACTCGGAGGAACTTGGCATCGGGATGGGCGCTGAGATCGAAGAGAATCTGTGACGTCCCGCAATAGAACTTCTGCGGGAAGACACGCAAGGGGTTTTCGCCCCACTCTTCGCCGTCGGCGGAGCCCCAGATGAGGACATCGAGGCTTTCCTGCTCGACGATGCCGGTAATGCCGAGCGTCAGCAGAAGCATCCGGCCGACAGCGTCGCCCAGCTCAATCGCCTCGCTCGTTCCGTTGGCGTCGACCGGCGTTTCCGGCACGATGAATTCCGGCAGCATGCTATGCATCCTCGAAAGTGGAAATGAGAGTAGCCCATTGTAGCAGGGGTGAAGAGGGGTCTAGGCCAACTTGGGATGGACTGTCCGAAAGCCGCCGGCGGCCATCCATAAGACTCAGAGCCGCAAGCGTGAGCTTGCGTTGATGAGTGGCAAGGTGAATCGGGTTCGGCAAGAGACCGACAAGCCGGCGAGGCGAGCGAAGCCTCACGCGGCGCGCGGCAGCACAGCTCGGTGGCAACACCTCAACGCAGGCTCACGCCTGCGGCTCCGAGTGACGGGCCGAGCCCCATCTAAAGTTTCACGTTGGTTTCAAGCCACTGCCCTGCCTTCGCCGACGCCAGCACCGCGTCACAAACCTTCTGCGTTTGCAGGGCGTTGCGGAAGTCGGGCTGCGTCGGCTTGCCGGTCTCGATGCCGGTAACGAAGTCGGCTAGCGCGTTCAAGAACGTGTGCTCGTAGCCGATGCAGGTGCCGGGCACCCAGTAGTGGTCCATGTAGGGGTGCTCGAAGTTGGTGGTGTGGATCTTGCGCCAGCCGGTGAGGTGGTCTTCAGTCTTTTTGCCAGACTGCTGCTGCGTGTACTCGAAGAACTGCAAGTACTCGGGCTCTTCGAGGTCGAAGTAGACGCTGCCGTCGGTGCCGTTCATCTCGAGGGTGTTGAAGTTCTTGCGGCCGCGGGCGTAGCGCGTCGACTCGAACGTCCCCATCGAGCCGTTGGCGAACTCGGCCAGAAACATGCACGCGTCGTCAATGCCCACCGGCTCGACCTTGCCCGTCTCGGCGTGCTGCCGCTGTTTGATGAAGGTCTCGGTCCGGCCGACCACGCGCGTGATCGGACCGTTCAGCCACATCGCCGTGTCGATCGAGTGCGCCAGCAGGTCGCCGGTGACGCCGGAACCCGCCACGTTCACGTCCAAGCGCCACAGCGCCGCGCCGCCTTGGGGCACGTCCTCGGCGATCGTCCAATCTTGGAGGTAGGCGGCGCGGTAGTGAAACGGCCGCCCGATGCGCCCTTCGTCGACGATCTGCTTGGCGAGCGCGATCGAGGGGACGCGGCGGTAGTTGAACCACACCATGTTTGGGACGCCGGCGGCCTCGACCGCTTGGGTCATTTCCTCGGCCTCGGCAACATTCATCGCCAGCGGCTTCTCGCACAGCACCATCTTGCCTGCCTTCGCCGCGGCCAGCGCAATCTCCCGGTGGACGTGGTTCGGCGCGACGATATCGATCAAGTCGATGTCATCGGCCTCCACCACTTTGCGCCAGTCGGTCTCGACGCGCTGGTAGCCCCAGTTGTCGGCGAACGCTTGCAGCTTATCTTTCTTGCGGGCGCAGGCGGCCTGGAGCACCGGGCGATGCTCGACCTCGAAGAAGTCGTTGAGACGTTTATAAGCGTTGGAGTGCGCGCGGCCCATGAAGCCGTAGCCGATCATGCCGACGCGAAGTGGTTTGGACATGAGGTTTCCGTGAGCGCTCTCTCCCCGATGACGGGCTGCGGTTGAACTAAGGAGGTGTCGAATCAAGCGGGCGACACCAAGCGTGGACTGTACATCACAGGCCGGGCCCAAGGCAAGCTGGATCCGTTTGCGGACGGGTCAACCTACCGCTGTGGGGGTGGACCGCTGCGTCCACCCCGGCACCGCCCTTGGCAATGGCACTCATCGCTGGTTTGAAGCCGAGAGCAGGTCCGCGGCAGCGGGGCGGACGCAGCGGTCCTCCCCTACAAAAGGTGCCAACCGGAAACACAGGTAAGCGTTCCCGCCCCCTCTACGGCGCGTTGTAGTAGAACTCCTCGCGCACGATCTTGCCGTCTTCCACCGTGTACACCCCCCCCTCGACCATCGAGACGCGTTGGCCTGTCATCTTGGGCGTGACGTCCATATGGAAGCGGACCGCAAACTGCGAGTCACCCACAAACGGGCCGTCGACCTGCAGGCCGTGCACTTCGTGGTTTTCGGCCCACCACTGGGTCTTGCCCTTGATTGCGTCGATGCCGGACATCTCGGCGGGCATCTGCTCGTTGCCCACGGGTTCGACGCTGACAATGTTGTCGCTGTAGTACGTCTCGATCACCTCCATGAACTGACCTTGCCGGCAAAGACCGACCAGACCGTTCGCTACATCGGCTGTTGACATGGGTTCCTCCCCTTCTCGTTTGATGGTTCTCTTTGATGGATGGCCGCCGGTAAGATGGGCGGCCCGCGGTTCGCGGAGCCCTCCGGCGATTCTTCTATTTTGAACTGCATCAAGCACAGAATGGCAACGGGTCGCCTGTAAATCTTTGGCGGAGCCTGGGTTTGGCCGGCGGCCCTACCCGCGGGGTGCGGGATAATGAAGGCGATGCACGGGCACGTTCTCTACAACAGCGATGTCCTCCCCGCCGACAGCAAGATCCTCCAGGCCGGGCAGATCGGCGTGCTCTCGGGGTGGGGCGTCTTCACGACGATGCGTATCGCTGAGGGGATTCCGTTTGCCTTCGAGCGCCATTGGGAGCGGATGGCCCGCGACGCGCGCACGCTGCACATCGACTTGAGCCAAGACCCCGACGCGGTGCGCCGCAACCTGCTGCGGCTGGTCGAGGCCAACGGCGCTGACGAGGCCACCATGCGCGTCTGCGTCTTCAGGAGCGAAGGGGGCTTTTGGGCCGGCCCCGGCTCGGGCAATGCCTCCGACATGGTCGCGATGACGAACGACGTGATGCACTGGGCCGAGTCCGTCACCCTCGACGCGGCCGAGCAAGGCCGCCATGCCGCCTCGCCGTTCGCCGGGACCAAGACGCTGTCGTGGGCGCACAACCTCACCCTCGTCGAGACGGCCCGGCAGAACGGGGACGACGAGGTGATCCTGCTGAACGAGCGCAACGAGGTCGCCGAGTGCACGTCCGCCAACATCTTCGCCGCCAAGGGCGGCACGACCTACACGCCGCCTCTCTCGTCGGGTCCCCTGCCCGGTGTGACCCGCGCCCTCATGCTCGATGAGTTGGACGCGGCCGGCGCACCGGTCGAGGAGAAGGTGCTCTCGCTCGATGACTTCTACGAAGCGGATGAGGTTTTTATCACCTCGACCACGCGCGAACTGCTTCCCGTGAGCGGGATCCGCGGCCGACGTCTGCGTGGGGGCGACGGCCCATGGCCGGTGATGGAGACGCTGCGAACGGCGCTCGCGGCCTACATGCGCCGCTACGTGCAAGAAGCCAAGCGTCGCGTCGCGTGAGGGAGCAACCCGCATCCATGAGCAACGCAGGGGCGGGTTTGAATCGCGCCAACAAACGAACGCCACCACTAAATTGACACCCTGGAACCCGCTCCCTATAATGAGCGGGTTTTAGCCGAGGCTGACCCGGCCCCGACGCAGAAACGGCAAGCAATGGACAAGCGGAAGCGGACCCGTTACCGGCGTATGCTGGAGGAAAAGCAGCGGCTATTGGAAAGCTTGCTGGCCCGATCCGGCGAGGCCGGCCGCGGCGCGGACTTTACCTCACCCGACGACTCCGCGCAACGGGCGGCGGACTCCTCTGCCAAGGAACTCGCCTTCTCGCAAAGAGACACCGAGCGGTTGCAACTGCTTCTCGTGAACGCGGCGCTGACACGCTCGGAGTCAAAGGATTTTGGGCTCTGCCAGGGGTGCGGCGAGGCCATCAACCCAAAGAGGTTGGCCGCCGTGCCTTGGGCGGCCTTCTGCCACGCCTGCCAGCAGGAAGAGGAAGGCTGGGGCGGACCGGACGTGGCGGCCCAATCGTGACACCAAGCCCGTTCGCATCGGAGTACACTGAAAGAGTATAGGAGCGGGCCTTCTCCAGTAGCTTCTCCATTTCGGCACTTCCGGGTCACCGGCCTTTCGGCCTTCT
Source organism: Bryobacterales bacterium (assembly GCA_965261065.1). GTDB lineage: Bacteria > Acidobacteriota > Terriglobia > Bryobacterales > UBA6623 > JAKZVK01. The sequence goes on from OZ253444.1 coordinate 5,635,544, forward strand.
GCGCGGCTTGGTGGATTCGGTGGCCTCGGTGGCCGTGCCGGATCAATGTCGCCTCTGCGACCTTCCTCTTACCGCCATCTCGCGAGTTCCCGTTTGCGGGCCGTGCCTCGGCGCGATCGAAGGGCTCGATGTCTCGGTTGCGTGCGTGCGTTGCGGGCTGCCGTTCGAAGACGCCGCAGCGCTCCACAGCGTTGACCTCTGCGCGGTGTGCCGCACCGATCCGTGGCCGTTCGACCTCGCGCGCAGCTTTGGCGTCTATGAGGGCGACCTACGCCGGTTGATCCACCTGCTTAAGTACGACCGTATGGTTCCGCTCGCCGCTCACTTGGCGGGCCGCATGGCGGGCCTCACCGAAACGCTGGCGCCGGCGGACATGATGGTCGCGGTTCCGCTATATCGGTTGCGGTCGTGGCGGCGAGGCTTCAACCAAGCGCACGCGTTGGCTCGCGAGCTGTCGCGGCGATCGGGCGTCAAACTCGCGTCGCGTCTATTGACGAGGGTCCGCGCCACCAAGCCCCAAGCCGGGCTTTCGCACCAGGAGCGCCGCCGCAACGTCGACGGGGCGTTCGCGGTTCGCCGCAAGGCTGAGGTGCGCGGCAAGCGCGTCATCCTGGTGGATGACGTGATGACGACGGGCGCCACCCTGGGGGCGTGCGCGAAGGTGCTCAAAGCCGCCGGAGCGGAGTCGGTCGCCGCGTTGACCGTGGCACGCGCCAAGAGGCGCATCACGCCTTGGAAGTTGAGTGACAAGCCGCGGCCGCGCGACAGCGAGTCTGACCAAGCGAGTCACACGAAGTCCGGCCAGGCCGGGGAGGGGCGGTCATGAACGGCCGTAGCGCGTTGCACATTCCCGTGCTGGTGCTCAATGCCAGCTATGAGCCCATCCACGTGTGCATCGCCCGCCGCGCGTTGGTGCTCATGATCAAGGGCGTGGCCTCGGCCGAGGAGTTGAGCATTCATCATGTGCACTCGCCCTCGCAGGCGATTCGGGTGCCGTCGGTCATCCGGCTGCTTGAATACCGGCGCATTCCACGGCAAACGCGCTCGCTGTCTCGCAAAAACATCTTAATTCGCGACCGCTATACCTGCCAATACTGCAGGCGCATCTTCTCGGCCACCGACCTGACGTTGGACCACGTCGTACCCCGCTCGCGCGGCGGCAACAGCAGTTGGGAGAATCTGGTGACCTCCTGCCGCAAATGCAACAACCGCAAGGGCAGCCATCTTCCCGAGGAGGCGAACATGGCGCTGGTCAAGCGTCCGCGGCCCTTTAATCTTCACACCAGCCGCAGCTTGATGCGCCAATTGGGCAACCACCAAGAGGCTTGGCGGAAGTACCTCTTCTATTGACGCCGGCGGTTACAACCGGGAGCCAGGCGCGACTGAGGTGAAGGGCGCCGTTTCGGTCTCCAGCGTCGAAAGCCGATAATATTCCTATGCTGAGACGAACGAGGGACTTCGCGGCCGCCGGCGAAGCCGCGGAGTTGATCCCTCTGTCGCTCGGCGTGCCGCGCACCTCGATCGAGAGGCGCATTCATACCTTCCTCGCCTCGCTCGTCCTTCACCTCACCGTGCTCGGTGTTCTGGTCGTTCTCGACCCACCGCGTCCGACACTGGTGGCTGCGGTCCCCACCGAGGAGGAGCTACTCGAAGGCGAAACGTACGACATTACCTGGTATATGCCCAAGCAGGAGTTGCCCAGCGTCGCTCCTCTCAGCTCTCCGGCCGAAGACGCCGGCGCCAACAAGGCCCTGCGTCGCTCCGAAAGGCAGACGATCGTCGCGAACGACCCCAATCCCGACAGCGACCGGCAAATGATCCTCGGACCCGCGCCCGAGATCAAGATCGAAAGCGACCTGCCGTTGCCCAACGTCATCGCTTGGAACACACCGGAAATCGCGCGGCCACGCTTTCAACTCCAGCAGCAAGAGCCGTCCGCCCCGGAGCGGCGGGCGCTGGCGGCTGACGCCGCCCCGGAGATCGCCGTTCCCTCAACCGAGCGTCTGGAGCTCGAATCGCTGCGAAAGCGAGACCCGCTGCGCTATCAAGCCGAGCAGGCCGAGCGGCAAGCGCCCACGCGCCGCGCCTTGGACGCCGAGGTCGCTCCCGAGCTGGCGGCGGCCGCCGAAGCGGTCGACCTCGCCGCACTCATTGAAAATCCCCGGCTGCGCTACTGGACCGAATCCACCGCGCTCGAAGCGCCCGAGGTCAAGGCGGTCGATGCGCCCACCGCTCCCGTTATCGAGAGTCCTAGAAACTCCGAGCTGAACCTTGGCGTGTTCCACGACAGCCCCCTGCTGCGCTATCAAACAGCCGAGCAAGAGAGATCCGCGCCCCGGCGCGCCACGTTCGCTCCGCCCGAGCCGGCACCCTCGGTAGTGGGCGCAGCCGCGAGCGGTAACGGCGTTGGCCTGGCGGGGGGCGGAGCCGGGGAGCTACTGGCGAGCTTGGCCAAGCCCAATCTGCCCCCCGGCGTCGGCTCGCCGGACGGGCGCGACGGCGGACGCCTCCGCGCGCGAGGCGGTACAGGCGACGGGTCGATTGGCTCCGCCACCGGTGTCGACGGCGGCAAAGCGGGCAAGGGCGAGCCGGGCGCGGCCGTTGTCGGACTTGATCCCGACCCCAATGCTAAAGCAGCAATTCCCATCGGCAGCCGCCGCGGACGATTCTCCGCCTCCCCGGATGGCGGTCCCGGCGGCGGCCAACTCGGCGGCGGTCCGGTCAACTCGGCAGCCCTTCGCGTGCTCAACCTGTCGGTCAGCGGCAGCGCACCGGCGGGCTCGGGACTGGCCGTCGTCCCGGGCCGATCGGCCTCCGGTGCCAAGAACCCATCTGAGGGCGGCATCATCGACGAACTGCGCCGGTTCTCGAGCTTCACGAGTCCCCGGGATCTGGGCCAGCCGCCGCTCATCGAGCCGGGGCCGGTGGACTTGCCCCCCCCGGACAACCCCGACATTCTGTTCATGGATCGCGACGTCTTCGCACTCGCCATCAACATGCCCAACATCACCAGCCAGAGCGGGAGCTGGATCATCCGTTTCGCCGAGCGCGTCAAGGATGAAGAGAAGCGCGACGGCAAGCAGCGCCCTCGGAACAACAACGCACGGCCCGAGGGCGATGAGCCTCCGAAGGCGCCGCTCAGCGCGCCGGCGGCCCGCCGCAAGGTCGATCCCAAGTACATCCGCACGGCGATGAACGAGGGGATCGAGGGCACCGTGCTCTTGTACGCCGTGATCAACACCTCCGGCGTGGTCAGCTCCGTGCACGTGATGGAGAGCCTCGACGAGCGCCTGGATGACAGCGCGGTCGCGGCGCTTTTGCAGTGGGAGTTCGATCCGGCCACGCGGTCGGGTACCGCGGTCGAGGTAGACGCCGTGGTCGAAGTACCCTTTCGTCTATTGCCCCCCGAGCGACGAGTGCAACGGTTTTAGACCCGCGACTCTTCGCCGATGGACCGTCATGCCAAGAGTCAATAGTAGCGAGAACCTTGTTCTCGTTGATTAGGCGACATTCGTACGACCGAGGATGTTGGGGCACGGCATGCCGTGCCCGGCGGCTTCGAACAGACGACTTCGCCCGAACACGGGCACAGCATGCTGTGCCCCTACTTTTCGGTTCGCCGCTTCCGTTGGGGTATCAAGAGCGCGGCCCTCGGCTAGATACAATGAAGCCTTGCTCGCAGAACCTGCGGCCAAACCGGCGCCAGCGCCCTGCCCACTCTCATGAGTCAACGCTGGATTCTCATCGACGCCGACGACACGCTGTGGGAGAACAACGTCTACTTCGAAGAGGCGTTCCAGGAGTTCGTCGAATTCCTCGGCCACTCGCGACTCACCGGCGAGGAGATCCGCGACCTGCTCGATGAGATCGAGACCGAGAATATCAAGGTCAACGGTTACGGCTCACGGAATTTCGGGCACAACCTCCAGCAGTGCTTCCGGCTGCTCGCCGAGCGGCCCGTCACCGACGACGACCTCGAAGAAGCCCTGATGATCGCGCTACGCATTCTCGACAAACCTATCCACGTGATGGAGGGCGTCGAAAGCACGCTGGCCTACCTGGCCGAGCGCTATCACCTGACGCTGTTTTCGAAGGGGTGTCCTGACGAGCAACAGACGAAGCTCAACCGCTCGGGCTTGGAGCGTTTCTTCGACGGATGCCGCATTGTGAAAGAGAAGCACGTCGCCAGCTACCGCGACGTGGTAGAAGAACACCGCATGGAGGCCGACCGCGCCTGGATGGTCGGCAACAGCCCCAAGTCCGACATCAATCCCGCCCTCGCCGCCGGCCTCGGCGCCGTGCTGGTGCCACACGCCCGCACCTGGCGCCTAGAGCATGAGGAAGTGCCCGAGCCCTCGGAGCGCTTCGTCGTGGTAGAGAAGTTCGAAGACCTCACGCAAGTCTTCTGAGGAGGCCTCGGCTCGCTGACCGGCGTGGAGTGACCCGCTGGTTTACCGGTGAAAATCAATGGGAAACGGTTGGCCTGGCCGCAACCTCACCGTTGCGGAATGGCGCACGAGCAGCGATTCCGCAACGCGGTCGGGCGAGAGCCGGGAAGTGATTGGGGAACGAGCGAGTTAGGTGCGGGGCGAGCGGGGCGAGCAGATTCGCAGCCGGACGAGGGCCTCGGCGGGGCCCGAAGTCGGCCGCGGAAGACACCGCTACGCTCGGCTGCCGCTCGGCGGCGTGGTGGCAGCGCAGGATGGCAGGGAGAAAGAAAACCACCCGCTCGCTATGGCGAGGGCCCCGAGCCGTACGGGCAAGCCGCCGCCTGATACAGATCAGCCGCCATCGCGCGCGCCCAAAAGACTCGCGGCTTGCTGCGCCGCAGCGATGCCTTGAGATTGCGCGCAACAAAAACGTGGAAGAGATTAAAAGCCAGAAACACCGTCAACAGAAAGTTCTCGATCGCCGCGGGGTCGTGCTTATATACGTGGTCGGCGTGCCAGCCGTTGACTAACTCGTTGAAACCCTGATTCTCGATGTCCCAGCGTTGATGGCCCAACCTTACCACCCGCGCGGTCCGAACCTGCAGTGAGGAAAGGGTCATCACCCACACCCACTCGCTGTGATGCGGATGCGGTTGGGAGTCGAGTTGCGAATACTGCTGCCAGCTCTCGACGGAACGAACCACCCGCAGCGGCTGCTGCACCTGCGGCCACGACACCAGGCCCTCGTGATCCCACCACTGGCAATCGCGACCTTGATAGTCGCCGCGTTGGGGCGCCGTGGTCGGCCACAGCCCTTGGACGTCTTGATAGAGGTTGCGGCGCTCGTCCTTGAGCACGATCACGGCGTCTTTGCCATGCCCCAATAAGAAGTTGATAAACGGGGCGGTGGCGTAGAGAGCATCGGCCAACACGACGTCAAAGGCTCGCGGATAGGTCTCGAGAACTCGCGCCAGCAAACGGTGCGCCGCGGCCATCTCGTCCTCGCCGGGCCGTTGCGGCTCGGCGTCGAGCAACAGTCGCAGCGGTTCGGAGCCGGGGGGCGCATCGGAGAGCAACAGCAGTGTGACTTGGCGATGGTAGTATTGCATCTGCTGGCCATCGCGGCGCTGCACGGTGCGCTTCAAGCATCCTCGACAGCAACGGCGGTAGCTGGCGTGAGACTCATGGCCGTCGAGCACGGCCACGCCCAGCCCGCCGATCCCGGGCAGGGCCTTGTTGCGCTTGAGCCGTTCGTAGACGTGATGAATCGCTGCCCGCACCGCGGCGGCATCGAGCCGGCTGTAGACGCGCCCGAGGGTGTCGGCGCTGGGCATCTCGCGGCCCAACCACTGTTTCCAAAACGGTGCGGGCGCTAGCGTCTCTAACGCGTTGAGGCTGCCCAGCCGTGTCCAGAACAGCACCAGCACCGACTGCAGCACCACCCGCGTCGGGATGCGCGGCCGCGGCCTGGTGTCGCCGACGGCGGCCAGCAGCGAGTCCCGCAGACCGTAGACCTTCTCGGCGTAGTGCAGCAGGCGTCGAAGAACGTCATTCCTCCCGGCGGCTTCGGAGCCGCTTCCATTCACGCTCGGAGACCTCGTCGAGGAGCCGTTGGAGTTGCTGGTAGGCGGCCACGGCCTGGTGGACGCGGGCCTCCCAGTGGCGGGGCACAAACAGCTGCTGCAGTTGCCCTTGGCGATTCCGCACCAAATACAACGAGGCGTGAAGCTGACCGCGAGCACAGCGACAGGTGGGCTTGCCGCAGGTGCGTTGGCGGGGCGCCAGCGTGCCGTGCAGCAACCAGCGGCCATGGACGAGCTGCGCGATGCGGGAGCGGAGCCTACGTTCGGCATCCGAGAGATGAGAGCGAGTGGGGGCCGCCTTCATGACTGGTATAATTAATATATATCAGAATAACACATGGGTCAAGTCCGCCGGGGGAATGCGAATCTGCTCGGACCTGGAGGACGAGCGAAAACACTTGCTAAATCAAATGTTTCCGACCCTCAAGAAATGTGGATGCGGAACCGCTGGCGCACGAGTCTCACGGGTGACACCGCTGAGAAATCGGAGTAGAATACCAACGAAAAAAACAGAAAGTCTTCCGGAGGTCCCCAATGGCAGCCAATCCCAATGGATCGATTGTTCCTCCCCTCGCGAAAGCGCCGTACGAGATTCCGCCGGCGATCCTAGATGCCGAACTCGCCGCGATACGGGAGAGGCGGAAAGCCGTCCGCCTCGAGTCCTCGGCTGCGCGGGGTGAAGCCGAGTCTGACACGAAAGCCGAAGAGCCGGAAATCAAGGACAAGCTCGTAGGTCTGGCGCTCTCTGGAGGCGGAATCCGGTCGGCGATTTTCTCGCTGGGGGTGATGCAAAGACTCGCCAAAGAGGGCTGGCTCGAACACGTGGATTACCTCTCGACGGTTTCCGGGGGCGGCTACATCGGTGTGGCTTTGACGTGGTTCCTCAGCGCCCCTGCCGGGAAGCTAGAGAACGGCGGGGCTTTCAGGACCACCAGCGCCAAATTCCCCTACGGCGTGGACGATCCGCGAAAGAAACGGCGGCGCGAGGATGAGTCCAACATTCTCAAGCATCTGCGCCTGCACGGCAAATACCTCACACCCGGCAAAGGGATCACGACGACATCGCTGATCGCCGTGGTTCTCCGAGGCGTCCTTCTCAATTTTGTGGTATGGCTGCCGCTGGCTGTCACCCTGATGGTCGGGCTGCTGTTCGCGTTCTACGGGTACGAACATCCTAGCTGGGATGCCATAAGGAACGTCACAGCAGACGCCCTGAAGAATGAACGTGGACTTGGTTCATTGCTGTACCTCGCGGGCCTCATGGGGATGGCGTTCCTCGTTGTGAGCGTGGTCTACTCGCTAGCCACCTGGAGACCCATCCTAAAGAAGCGATACCTGGGGCGACGTTGGGTTGAGAAATGGATTCGATGGCCGCTGTTGTTCGGTCTGTTTTTTGCCGTGCTCGGTTCGCTTCCGGCGGTGGCAATGTGGTTGAAAAACTATGTAGAGGAAGCCGGCGCCGCGTCGCTTCTTCTCGGCATCGGTGGCGGCCTGTCGTCTTTCGTACGGTCGGGCAGCAAAGAAGGCGGAAAGATTTCTCTCGGTGTACTCGCACCGCTCGCTTCGATCCTGTTTTTCTATGGGTTGGCGCTGACGGCGTATTGGCTTGCCCTGTTCTACTTTGAAGACGCTCGGTTCAAGTGGGTGCTTCTGGTCGCTTTAGCCGTTTCGCTCGTGACAGGCTGGTTCGTGAATCTCAACTATATCTCGATCCACCGCTACTATCGTGACCGGCTCATGGAAGCTTTCATGCCCAACCCGAATACGGACGGAACGACCGCTGCCGCGGAAGGAGCCAACAAGGCGAAACTGAGCGACATGTGGAGTGCGCAGGCGGCTCATGCGCCCTATCATCTGGTGAACACCAACGTTGTCTTGGTCGACTCGGACGATCACAAGTGGCGGATACGGGGTGGAGACGCCTTCCTTCTCTCGCCGAAGTATTGCGGTAGCGTGGCGACGGGGGGCTGGGTGCCAACCGCCGACTACATGAAGCAAGACCCTCTCACTCTGGCGACGGCCGTAGCCATTTCCGGGGCTGCCGCGAACCCGAACACCGGTTCCGGGGGAGCTGGCCCTACACGAAACCCTGCGCTGTCCCTGCTGATGTCGTTGCTGAACGTCCGCCTCGGGTATTGGGTCCCACGCCCCGGCGAGCCCCGAAAGGTCGCAAATCACTTTCGCGCCGCCTACCACGAACTGAGCTCGCGCGGCTATGCAGAGCACCAGAAGTTGCTCCAACTTAGTGACGGAGCTCACTTCGAGAACCTCGCGATGTACGAATTGGTTCGGCGCAAGGTGAAGCTGATCATCTGTTGCGACGGCGGCGCTGACCACGAGTTCACTTTCGAGGATTTGCAGGTTCTGGTACGCCGCATCGGCACTGATTTCGGGGCCAAGCTCGAGTTTGACGACAAGAACCGCCTGGAACAGCTCATTCCGCGTCACCCTGACCCCGAGAAGGTCCGTGCGCGGGATCCGGACACCGACGCCTATCCCGTAGGCGTCAAGTTCGCGGAGCGGGGCCACATCAAGGGCACGATTGTTTACCCGGACAACACCGAGAGTACGCTAATCCTGCTCAAGACGACGATGATCCAGCGCCTTGGCCTCTTGCTCAAAGGCTACAAAGGCGCGAACCCCGATTTCCCCGACCAGAGCACGGCCGACCAGTTCTTCGAGGAAGAGCAATTTGAGGCCTACCGTGAACTGGGTTACGAAATTGCCAAGAGAATGATCAACGACCACAAGGATGGCAACGGCGACAAGGACGACAACGGCGACAAGACCGTTACCCTTCGGGCGCTGCTTGACGCTTGTACGCCCGCTGCGGGCCCCACGGGCGCGTCGGCGCCCACAAAGGAGTGAGCGAGCTTACCCCACTAGAGCCAACACCGGCACCCGCCGCAGCGCCGAAGGCCAGATCCAGCCCCAGCGTCCGGGCCAGACCAACGAGTAGGCACGTTTGGCATAATCTAGCGACGACCCGCGACGGGCCCGCCATGAAATTTTCCGAGCTGCTGCTGGACGCGATTCGACAATCTGAAATCCCGCTGCGATTCGAGCCCGGCGCCGAGGAGGCGGTCGCTCTTCCTGTGACCGAGGTGCTCAAGGCCTGGGTCGCGGCGCATGATCCGGACAAGGCGACGAGCGACTTCGAGTATGGGCAAAAGGCGCTAGTCGTTCGGTTGCTGGAAGAGCTGGAAGATCAGGTCGAGTTGGATGTGGCCGAATCAGGAGCCCGGTGACGAGTGAAGGAAACGCCGGCCCGGGGGCCGGTGCTGCCCGCCGGGAGGCGCGCGCCATCTTTGCTGGGGAGTTCTCGGGTCTCCGGGTCGTGTACGCTAGTAACTCGGTGACATGATCCGCATACGCGTGACGGGGTGGCGCGGGCCTTTGGCCGGCAGCGTCGGCCTCCAGGCCGGCGTCCCGCGCAGCCTACGCCGCAACACCTGTTGATTGGAGTCCGGGTCGGGCGCCGACACCCCGCCCGGAAGCGTACTGAGACTATCTGGGACACCAATCGGAGCGAGTAACCATGGCTGGACCCAACGTGAAGCGACGGACTTTCCTGAAAACAGCCGTGACGGCGAGCGCGGCGCCGGCGGTGGCGGCGGCGTCCGCCCAGGCGGTGCGGACCAGGGACAAGCGCTATCGCCTTGCCATCATCGGCGTGGGGCGCCGATGCCGCAGCAATCTGCGGTCCGCCCTTCAAGTGCCCGAATTGGACGTGGTCGCCATCTGTGATGTCTATCGGCCCAACATCGATCTCGCTCTGAAGATGGTTCCCGAGGCGCGGGTCTACGACGACTTCCGAGACGTGCTCGCCGCCGACGATATCGACGCCGTCTGTCTCGGGACACCTGATCACTGGCACGCCTACATGACGGTCGAGGCCTGCAAGGCAGGCAAGGACGTCTACGTCGAGAAACCGATCTCGGTCACGGTGCACGAAGGCCGCATGATGGTCGAGGCGGCGCGCAAGTACAACCGAATCGTGCAGGTGGGTACGCAGCAGCGCTCGGCCAAGCACTTCCAGAAGGCCGTCGAGATCGTCCGCAGCGGGCGGCTGGGGAAGATCAGCTTCGTCCGAACCTGGAACTACGGCAATGAGTATCCCGAGGGCATCGGCTCGCCGCCCGACGCCGAACCGCCGGCCGATCTCAATTGGGATATGTGGCTGGGCCCCGCGCCCGAACGTCCGTTCAACGCCAACCGCTTCGGCGTCGATCCGAACCACTACTCGTTCTTCCGCTGGTTCTGGGACTACGCCGGCGGCATGATGACCGACTGGGGCGTGCACCTGCTCGACATCGTGTTATGGGCGATGAACGAGAAGGGCCCGCGTGTCATCACGACCGTCGGCGGCAAATACGCGCTCGGCGACAATCGTGAGACGCCCGACACGATCCAGGCCAACTACGAGTTCCCCGGCTTCGTCGCGGTGTACGAGAACCGCGCTACGAACTCGCGGTCGATGTGGGACCAGGGCTACGGCATTATCTTTCACGGCACCCAGGGGACGCTGTTCGTCGACCGCAGCCGCTGGGAGATTCTGCCCGAGATGCGGCGGCGGGACGCGGAGACCAGCGCCCAAATCGCGCGGATCTTGCCCGAGCAGGGGTTCCGCAGCAACGACTCGACGCTGAGCCACTGGCAAGACTTTGTCGCCAGCATGAGAAGCCGCAAGCCCCCAATCAGCGATATCGAAATCGGCCACCGCTCGACGGCGACTTGCCTGCTGGCGAACGTGGCGCTGCGAAGCCGCCAACGGGTCGAGTGGGACCCGGACACCGAAACGACCCCCAACAAGGAGGCGGCGACCTACTTGCGGCGGGAGTACCGCGCCCCTTGGAAGCTCGAGCTCTGAAGCCCGGAGGCCCCAGGGTCGGGGGCGATCGAGTTCCGCAAGCGGGAGCACGGGGAGGACGGGCGGGTTCGATTCCTGAACCCAAAACTCTAAGTGGTCCGTAATCAGGGCATTAGGAGCGATCGGAGGCGGCGGCGGACGGTGCGCGGCCTCCCCGGTGGAAACAACGCCGGTGTCGACACGAAAACTCTGTTCATATTTTGAAACCCACCCCCGTCAGGGCGCGTCGATAGAGCGTATGAACGCTACGACAGCTACTCTGCCGATCGGAGCCGTCATTGGGGGCCGGGCTGCCGAGACCAAGGTGGTTTACAAGAAGAGCCCCGAAGCGGACCTCGTCCGGAGTTGCCAGAACGGCGATGAATCGGCGTTTCGCCAGATCGTCGAGCGGCATCAGGCCAAGGTCTTCTCGATCATCTACCGTATCGTTCGCAACCGTAACGACGCCGAGGACATCTCGCAACAGGTCTTCACCAAGATCTACTTCTCGATCAAGGGCTTTGACTTTCGCTCCTCGCTGATCACCTGGATCTACAAGATCACGGTCAACGAGTGTTACGACTACCTGCGCAAGCAGAAGGTCCGCAAGCTGGTCTACGAAGCCGATCTGGCCGAAGACGACGCCCGCACGATCGAGAACTCGCATCTGGCGGTAGAGAAGAGACCTTCGGCCGATTCTCGTATCGAGAAGCGCGACTACTTGATGAAGCTGCTCTCGAAGGTGTCGGAGGAGGAGAGAATGCTGCTCATCCACAAGGAAGTCGAGGGCCTCACGGTCGAGGAGTTGGCCGAACTGACCGGCCTCAACGAGAACACGATTAAGGTAAAATTGTTCCGTGCGCGGCAGAAGCTAGTGAAGGCGGCCGGCAAGTTCGGCCGAGTGATTACGTAAGCCAATCAGGGAGCTTGGCTGAAAAAGCCGGCTGGGGAAAACGGACACGATGGATAACTTCATGAAAGAGAACTTGGAAGACTACCTGTCCGGAGTTCTCGCCGGCCGGCGCAAGGACGAGTTCGAGAGCTACCTGAACGCGAATCCGCAGGCGGCCAAAGCCGTGGCGCAGCAGCGGGAGGCCGCCGCGCTGTTGAGCGAGTTGAGAGCTCCGGAAGAAGACAACATGTCCGCGCAGCCGGCGCCGGGTTTCTATGCCCGCGTGATGGGCCGGGTGGAAGAGGAGCGGAGCGTTCCTTTTTGGGAGGCCCTCATAGAGCCCCTGTTCGTAAAGCGGCTGGCTTTCGCCTGCCTGATGTGGTTCTTCCTGCTGGGGGCCTACGTGACGGTCTTCGACGGCGCGGGCGAGAGTACGGCCCATGTCGCCGAGCGGATGCTCACGAAGCCGCCGTCGCGGGAGTACCATGTCCGCTTTGGGGGTGACCTCGAGCGGAACCGCGACTCCATGCTGAACGCGATGATGGCAGCGAGCGGGGTTCGCTAGGCCGATGTCAAGCGTGCACGTCGAGTTCTACAAAGGGAAGATCTTCACCGTCCTGTTTGCTGTCTTTCTGGGCGGGGTCGCCGCGGGTGGCATCGGGATGAAGGTCTACCACGACCACGTCCTGCATGACTCCATGCTCGGCGTTGACGTTGGAACCGAAGAAACCTACGAAACGGTGCAGCACCTGGCCGAGGAGCTGGATCTCAGCGAGCAGCAGTTCAGCGACATCAAAGCGGTGCTCGATGAGTGCATCATGAACGAGGCGGAAATGATGAACCAGATCCAGATGCTCCGCACCGCGTTGCGGGAACGGATCACGAAGATCCTCAACTCCGAGCAACGCGACAGGTTCGAGGTGCTGCTCCACCAAGCGTCGAAACCCGCGTCCATCCCGTAAAGTTGCGGGCCCGCATCAACCCAAGCAATCACCCTAAGGGATTGGCCGCGGCCCGTCCTGCTAGCTGTCCGGCGGCGGCCAGTCGATTCGGCGCGCCGTGATACCCTTCGCCCGCCAGATCTCTTGAGAATGGGGCAACTGCTCGGTCAGCCGGCTCAGAGGCGCGACCAGGTAGTCGTACTTCTCTTGCTCGAGTTTTTCCAGCATTCTGTCCCAGGATTGGAAGTCTGTGCTCACGACAAAGCACTCGACCAGCCACGGCTGTGGGTAGTAAGCGGCGCCGCACGTTTCGAGGCTCATCACCTTCTCGCCCGGCCGGCGATGCACTGCTAGCGCCTCGATGGCCTGATACCCGGGAAGGGCAGCGCGGAGGTAAGCCGGCTTATCTAGGTCACCGACCAGATAGCGGATCTGCGGCCAGTTGATCTCCAGTACCAGCGTACAGGCGACGCAGAACAGGAAGTTGTAGATTAGAGCGGCCGACGTGGTAACCCGAACTGCGGCCGAGCCGGATTGCCACAGCCGCGCAAGACGGTCCGACCAGATCGCCGCCAAGATCAAGATCGGGGCGACCGCGTATCGCAAAGAGATCAGCAGCGTGCCCGTCAAAGCCGTCCAGGCGATCACGTAGCTGACCGCGAAGAACAACGCGGGCCGCTCCGCTCGATTCCTTCCGTTGGGGCGATTCCCTCCCGGTGGGGCTAGCAGAAGGGCCGGCAGGAAGAGCACCAGGTAGAAACCCAGCGGGTTGGGGAGCACCGACTGGAAAAAAAAGTGCCCTTGGAAGTGCGCAGTCCACGGCACGAGCACCCACTTGTGTGGTCGTGTGAGGAGCCGGTCCTGTATTTCATCGAGAACCTGCTCGGCCATGCCAGTGGCCATCCGGCTACTGCGGCCGCTCTCTGCCGGAACCGTGCTGCGGAACTGCCACACGGACCCGACCAGGGCTATGCATACCGCCACCGCGGCGACCGCCGCGAGCCGATTTTTCTGCCGCCAAGCCGCTAGCAGCAGCAGAACTCCCAACGGGGCCACCGCCAGAAGTGCCGGTTGCTTGACGTTGAGGCTGAAGCCGAGCAGCACCGCGCCGACGATCGCCCAGCGGAAGTTCCTTGTTTGCCTCCACATGAGAAAGGCCGAGAGGCAGGCGAGCTGATAGGCCGCGAGCGCCAGGTCGTTCTTGACGTTGCTGCCGGTCCAATGCACCACTGGTATCGACAGGCCGGCGAGGACCACTGCCACCACGCCGGCACGGTTCCATCCACGCTGCCTCCCCAGCAGGACGAGAGTTATCAGGCTGAGCGGAAAGAAGACAGGCGCGATGATCTGGGCAGCGGCTTGCCCGGCGAGCGCGTGCCCGGCCGTCAGCAGCACCTCGACTCCCTGCGGAAAGAAGGAGTAGTAGATAGATGCCATGGGGGCGGTTCCCCCTTGCGCTGCGAACAGTTCGGTGAGGACAAGGTGGAACTTCACGCTGTCGTAGGAGATGGACGGCGTGAGGGCCGTCGTTAGGGCGAAGATCACGAAGACAACGGCGAAGCCGACACCGATGCCCACGATCGGGCTGCGGAGTTCCTCCGTGGCAGCCCACTTGCGGTGAAGGCGAACCGGGAGCCGGGCCAATGCGGGCAAGCGCCGGTAGCCGATCAGGAAGGGCAGTGTCAGCAGGGCTGCAAAGGTCCACGGCGAGAAGAGATTCAAAGTTCCGAGGAAGAACAGAACGAAGCTCAAGCTTCCCAACCCGATCGTTAGCCCGAGGCCTACTTCCTCGAGAGGGTTGATCACGCCGATTCCGAATGCGTCGAGCAGCCGATTGCCGATCAGATAACCGGCGGCGACCAACCACAGGCTGACCACCGTGGCCCACGGTTCGTAGAGCAAGCACGCCGTTGCGGCGGCCGCCGCGAGGGAGGCCAACTCGAACTTCCAAAACGCGTGGCGAAGAAGATAGACATAGACCACGACCGCGACCGCAAGAACGAGCAACGCCAACAGGAAGAGATCGTAGTGCCGCGGCAGCACCCGCGCCAGCTTCTCAAACACGAGCCGGGTGGGTGCGAACAAAACCACGGCCGCAAGAATCAGCCACCCCAGCCAAACGAGCGTAACGTACCGTGACTTGGCAGAGTTTTCAGGCATCGATTTCAGGCATCTTGGGGTTTGCGCTCTCAGGACATTCGAGAAAGGTCAGGGTTTGGACGGGGGTCCGCACCCGCCTCCACCTTGGCCGGCTCGCGGGCCACCCACGAGATGCTACACGGGATGCCGAGTTGGCCCGCAACCGGCGGATCGCTCGCAGCGACGGGAATCGAAACCGCGTCCTCGACCATATCGCAGAGCGTGAACTCGCTGATCGTTCCGTCGGCGATGGCGGGCGTGAAAGTGATGGCGCGGGAGCGGACCGCTGGGATTTGGAAATGAAAGTCGACCGTGACGATCTCGCCCGATGCCATGGGGGGTAGCAGCGTGCCCTCGCGTTCGGAGCTGGTGCCGGCGAAGTCCGCGCCCTCGCCAGTGCGAAGTTGGATGCCGATAATGGGCGTCGCGACCTCGTGATCGGCTCGGGCACTGACCCGCACGACGAAGCCGGCGAGAGGCTCGAGACGTTCGATCGTTCGGCCGTCGTCGTCGAGAACCTCGATGCCGAGCACGCGGGCGTGTCCGTCGCCGCGGTGGATAGCGTTTAGGGCGAAACCTCCGGCGGCGACTTGCGGCGGCGGTTCGCGGTGCGCGAGGCGTTCCCTCACGGGTGGGGGCTCGCGTTGTTGGTAGCCGGCGTCTTTCTCGACCAGCGCGGCCAGGTAGTTCTGCGCGACGTCGCGCGTCTCCCCCAGCTCGCGTATCCGGCCGTTCTCAAGCCACAGCGTTCGTTCGCCCAGCGTCTTCACATCGGCAATGCTGTGGCTTACAAAGATGATGGTGACGCCTTGCTCGCGCAGCTCGTGGATCTTCCGCATGCAGCGCTGCGAGAAATAGACGTCGCCGACCGACAGCGCTTCGTCGACGATCAGGATCTCGGGGTCGAGCTGCACGGCGACGGCGAACGCCAGCCGAACGACCATGCCGCTCGAATAGGTTTTGAGCGGCTGGTCGATGAACTCGCCGATCTCGGCGAACGACAGGATGTCGTCGAGTTTCGCTTCGACCTCTTGGGTCGAGAGGCCCAAGAGCGCCCCGTTGAGGAAGACATTCTCGCGGCCGCTGAACTCGTTGTTGAAGCCCGAGCCAAGCTCCAACAAGGCATTGACGCGGCCACTGACCTTGACCGAGCCGCCGGTCGGACGGACGATGCCGCCGATGATCTTAAGCAGCGTGGTCTTGCCGGAGCCGTTCTCGCCGATGACGCAGAAGGTTTCGCCCTTGCGGATTTCGAGAGATACATCTTGCAGGGCCCAGTGCTCGGAGTGACGCGGCCGGCGGCCAAGCGATAGGAATTCCTTGACGCGGTCGCTCTCGCGGGCGTAGGTCTTGAAGACTTTGCTGACGCCGGCGAGTTCGATCAGGTTCATCGGAAAGGGGCGCCCAAAAGCTAACGAGGCCGTCGGAAGTCGGGTGGCGTAAGCCTCCGGGTTTGCCGAGAACCGATTCCTTGGTTCTCAGGTCCACGGTCCATAGCCGCTGCTCGGTAGTTTGAGGTCCTGAGTCCCGAAGAATCGAGACTCGGCTTACGCCACATCCCGTCCCGACACATCTTCAAGACTCGATACTCTTGTTTAGTTCTCGATTGCTCCAGACGGCTAGTAACCCTTGTGCTTGTCTACGACGTTGACGAGCGGCAGGCCTTCGGCGAAGCGGTGGATGTTCTCCTTGACAATGCCGAGCATGCGTCCGCGGTCTTGGTCGGAGCGGCCGGCGATGTGCGGCGTGATGATCACGTTGTCGAATTTCCAAAGCGCGTGGCCCTTGGGGAGCGGCTCGGGATCGGTCACGTCGACCCCCGCGCCGGCCAGCCGCCGGCTGTCGAGCGCCTCGACCAGGCCGCCGAGTTCATACACCCCACCACGGCTGACGGCAATGAAGTACGATTTCTGTTTCATCGACTTGAACTGGCTCGCACCCATCATCTTGTGGCTCTCGGGCGTGTGCGGCGCGGCGACGAAGACGACGTCGGCCTCGGGGATCACTTCGTCGAGCCGGTCGGGCTTGACGACGCGGTCGATGAACGGCGAGAACGGGATGTCCTCGGGGTCGATGCCGATCACGCGCATACCGTGGGCCCAGGCTCGCTGGGCGATCTGTTGGCCGATGCCCCCGACGCCGATGACGACCGCCGTCTTGCCGCGCAACTCAATCCCGACGTACGGACGCCCTCGCCAGGTCTCCGTCTGGCGGTTGGCGATGTAACGCGGCAGGTCGCGGCTCAGCGTGAGCAGCATCGCCATGGCGTGGTCGGCGATCTCGGGACCTTGGACGACCTGGTTATTGGTCAGCACGATATTGCTGTCGCGCAGATCGGTGGTACCGGTCTTGTGAAGCACCTGCTCGACGCCGGCGCTGAGGGTCTGCACCCACTTGAGGTTCTTGCCGGCGCGCACGTGCTCGGGCTTGATGTTGCCGATGAAGGCGTCCGCGTCGGCGATCTCGCTCATGACGGTGTCTTGGGTCACGGGCACGAGCTTGACCTTCGACGACACGGCCTGCCAGTCCCGAAGGGTCTCGGCGTCGCGGCTGCTGACGAGGATCTTCTTGGTCTGGGCGCCCAGGGTCTGGGTACCAAGGGTTTGGGTGCCAAGCGCGAGCGTAGCGGCCAACAGGGCGAGAGGGATGCGATTCATGGTGCGATTCATCGTGCGGTACATGAGAAACCTCTGGCGTATGGGTGTTCTAGATTCTAGCGCACCGGGTTGCCAGTGGAGCGACGATCAAGGAGGCGGAACGTTCAAGTCCTGACAGATCTTCCGGGCGATGTGCTCGTTGATCTCAGCGCTTGTTGATCTCTAGGGGTAGCGCGGCACCGCCGACGACTTGCACGCGACTCGATTGACTTAGTTGCCGAAGGCCAAGGTCGGAGCAGAGTCGTCGTGTAGAGACCCCGGGCGAGCCCGAAAGGGACCACCGCGCCGTGTTTGACGCCCAGCGCCGGGCCTGCAAAGAGAGGTGAATGCGGCAGAAACCAGATAACCTTGCGTCACTGCTCCGGCTTCGCTACCCTAACCGTGCCGAACGACCGAAAGGAAATGCTTGTTATGACCCGCTGATATAGCGTGTCAAGCGGGGGGACCACCTGTACAGCGTTAACGAACTCATGCTGGATAAGCGAGGAAGCAGCGCCCCTCCCCGTTGGCGTTCCGTTATTCTGCACGCAGTCTTGGCCTTGCTGCCCGTCGTCGCGGGACTGTACCTCCCGCACTTTGTCGGCCACGCCGACGAGGCAACCGGGTTCGTGTGGAGGAAAATGGCGTACTATCTCGCCGCGGGACGCGAGATTTTCGAAAGGGGTAACGGATTCGCCTATCCGAACCCCCTCGACACCGACCCAAACGCGCCCGTCATCTATTCTCACTGGCTGGTTTGGCTGTTCGGTTTCGGAATCAAGATCCTGGAGCTAGACCCGGTTTTTGTCCTGCTCGCAGTCGGGCTGATCTTCGGGCTGATCCTCACGATCACTACGCGGTTGATCGTCGCCGAAGTCTGGCCACAAGCACGATTCCAGGTCCTTCTGTTTTACATGACGATGTGGGGTGGCGGGTTGATCTGTGCATCACAAGCCGCTGTCAATATTCTGAAAGGGCGGGACCCTCTACTGTTCCTTTTCCGCCATGACCCGGGCAGTGGATGGTGGTTCCTCAACTGGGGCCGCAATCTATAATTTCCAACCGAGACGGCCTACCATGCTGTCGTTGCCCTAGCATGGCTGGCTGCGCTTCGAGGGCGTTGGACGCTCGCCGCAGCCATGACGGCAGTGGTTGCTGCTACCCACCCTTGGACGGGCCTGGAGTTGCTGGCAATCATGTCGGCTTGGTGGGGCTTACGTCTGGTCGTCAAGCCCGGACGGGAAAGCTTGACGTATGCAGGTTTCACCCCGCATTTTCAATTTGATGTTTGACATCCCGACCTTCCAGCGGCCTTGAGCGTCTTTATTCATAGGGGCTAGCGCCCGATGAGGACGCCATGGAGGCCAACACCCAATGGGTGAAAAACAAACCAAGCCATTCCAGCTAAGTTTCAATGGACTTCTCAAAGTCGATTTCCAGGGATCGCACGTCACTTCCGACGGTGGCCTGATTTTGGTTCGCGAACTGGACGAACGGCTCGGTCTCGGAGAACTGATTGACGAGCATCTCAGCGACTCCCGGCAAGGCACAAACAAGCAGTTCACGCTCGCTGATCTGTTGCGGCAGTCGGTTTACAGCCGACTCGCCGGCTACGAGGACCTCAACGACGCCGAGCGGGTTTCGATCGATCCGACGTTTCGGCTGATCGGTTCGCAGAAGATCTGGGATCGCGGTGCGGCCTTGACCTCGACGCTGCACGGCTTCGAGACGGAGATGCTGGCGAGCGAAGAGAACCTGCTGGGGCTGATGGCGCTGAACCGAGAGCTGGTCGGGCAAGCGGAAGCGTTCGACGACGCCGAGCGGGTCGTTCTGGACCTGGACTCCACCGAGAGTCCGGTCCATGGCCAACAGGAAGGCAGTGCCTACAACGGACACTTCGAGTCGGTCTGCTACCACCCGTTGCTTTTGTTCAACGGTCATGGTGATTGCCTCGCTGCCAAGCTGCGTCCAGGCAACGTGCACAGCGCCGAGGACTGGGATGAGCTCTTGTTGCCGGAGATCGAGCGCCAACAGGCTGCGGGCAAGCAGGTCGCCTTCCGGGGCGATGCGGCCTTTGCGAAGCCGGAAGTTTATGAGGCTTCGGAGGAACGCGGAGTACAGTACGCCATTCGCATTCCGGCCAACAAGAGCTTGGAGCTGGAGATCGAAGACATCCTGTTTCGCCCGCCGGGAAGGCCTTCCCGCAAGCTCTTGGTGCGCTACAAGAGTTTTCGCTATCAGGCGGAGAGTTGGTCGCAGGCGAGGCGGATCGTCGCTAAGGTCGAGCATCACCAGGGCGAGCTGTTCCCGCGCGTCGGATTCATCGTGACGAGCATGAGCTTGCCGAGCCGCTCGGTGGTGCGCTTCTACAACAAGCGCGGCACGGCGGAACAGTGGATCAAGGAAGGCAAGCAGGCGACGCACTGGACGCGATTGTCGTGCCATCGATTTCGGGCCAACGAAGTGCGGTTGCAACTGAGCGTGCTGGCCTACAACCTGGGCAATCTTTGGCGGCGGCTGGGGCTTCCGCAGCGAATCAAGAGTTGGTCGCTGACGAGCTTGCAACACAGGTTGATGAAGACCGGCGGTCGGCTGGTCAAGCACGCGCGGTATTACTGGCTCTTATTGGCGGAGGGACATCTGAACCGGCGGCTGTTCGGCGACATGCTGCACAAGATCTGGGCGCTGCCGCTGCCGAGTGGGTAGCATTGCCGGAGTGAGGATCAACAGCTTTTGGCTCCAAAAGGTTTCGCAAGGAACAGTGTCGGCCGGAGCGCCGTTCAAGCCGCTCAATCAACGACTGTGAGCGGTCGAACCAGCTCTGGCGACTACCAGCAGAGGTGATGTGCAGGGTTCAGCGTGAAAGGACGTGCTGTTCGGAGCGGAGCGGGTGTATACTGTGGCCGTGCCAGGGCCAAAATGGAAATCCTGGTTCACAGCTCTGACAATGCTATGTTTTCTGGCGTACTACTTCATCTACCTGGCATCGTTCCCCTCTCATATCCAGCTGAGCGACCCCTGGTCGATGGACTGGTCTCTCCCAGCGAAGACGGTCGTTGTTGCGTATGGTCCGGTTCTTGCCCTGGCGGCTATACGGCTCTGGCGGGATCGTCAAAGCCTATCTCATCGAGAATACTTTCTCGTCGTGTGCTTCTTGGTCGCCGCTGCACTGGCGCTCCATGATCGCGTGCTGCCTCCCGTGCAGCCGGCCCATTTCACAAGAGGGTACGTCTGGACTCCTCTTTTCCTTATCGCTTTGCCCTTGCTTGGTGACGGGCTTGGCCGGCTCCGTGCGCTATGCAACCGGTCATCTTTCGTCTTGGCCGCAGCGGTGCTCACAGTGTTTGTCGTTTCTGACAACCTCGCCTTCTTCAGTCGGGCAGTGTCGATGGCCGGCAAGCAGGGCGTTGCGTTCACCGCCTCTCAGAGAGCGATGTTGCGATGGATCGACGGGGAAAAACTAACCGGTATCATCTTTTGCGAGAATGAACCACTTTGCTACTTCACCGCAGCGTACACCGGCCTGACACCCTACCACGGTCACCCCTTTGTTTCCCCCGACGGATTCAACCACGTCGAGCAGGTCAAGGCATGGTTTGACGGATAAGAGGAAGGCCCCTGGATCGAGCGTATGCACTACCTGCTCGTGGATCGGGACACGAAGCCCCCATTCCTAAAGCCGGGCGAGTGGCAAACCCTGTTGTCGAATGAGGAACTCACCCTATTGGAGCGAGTGGCCCGCCGGTGAGCGCAGTTCGCCGAGAGCCACTTCGAATACTGAGAAAACTGAGTTTACTCAGTGGCCTGGACCAGAAAAAGCCTGCTCGTTGGCGGGTTGCGTTATTCTCGCGTTAAAGGGCCATGGGAACTTTCATTGCAGACGGTACTCTCCGGCATGAGCCTCTGAAACCGGGGGCGATGAATCAGATCGTAGGCCAGCTCCTTGCCGGGAACAGCGTCAGAGCCGCCTTGCGGGCCGAGGCGACCAACTCGCCGGCCTCCTCGACGCTCATGCGGCTCATGCGGTCGTTCTGGCTGACGACGCTCATCACCATCGACAGCATGAATTGAAGGCGGCGCGCTTTTTGCGCTCGGCTTCGATCTCCGCTGGAGTGGGCTCGTCGGCCATCGTGCAATGATTATATAAACGGATCCGGTGCCGGGGCCGGCAGGCCCGTCCTGTAGTTCCTGGCCCGCGATTCCGTGCGCCACAGGATGCCTATGGTGTCCGACCCAGAGAAACCCCATCAAGACAACCCTGACCATGACTGTCTCTCACTTTTGACGAGGATCTTCGTGGTCTGGGCGCCTAGCGGCTGGGTGCCCAGAGTTTTTGTGCCGACCGCGAGTGTGGCGGCCAACAAGGTGAGCAGGGTGCGATTCATGATGCGGTGCATGGGCGACCTCCGGCGTATGAGTGTTCTAGATTCTAGCGCACCGGGTTGCCGGTCGAGCGACCATCAAGGAATCGGAACGTTCAAGTCCCGACAAATCCTCCGGGCGATGTGCTCGTTGATCTCGGCGCTTGTTGATCTAGGGGTGGCGCGGCACCGCCGACGACTTGCGCGCGACTCGATTCACCCACTGACTCTCGCGAATCATGCTGACAGGACCCATGTTCACATGTAAGGGCACGGCATGCATCGCCTCCACTATACGTCCGGCCCCATCGGCGCCCGTGCCTGATCGGCTCCGGTGGCAAGGTTGGTTGGATCGCCCTGTCGGGCCTCAACAAACGCCCGCAGTCCAAACTGCCCCGCCAAAGTCCTTCGTTATCAGTGTGCCGCTTCAGCCAAAACCGATTTATTCACAACTTCCTGTTTCAATGCATAGGTAGTGGCAAAGAGGAATCCTCCCGGGGGCAAAATGCTGAGAGCGGCCACGCGGTCGGCTCAGAGCCAATCCCAGGAGGATTCCATGCCAGAACTCTACTACATCGGACTCGATGTCCATAAGAAAAGCATCAGCTTCTGCATCAAAACCGGGGACGGAACGATCGTCCAGCGCGGTCAGGTCGCGGCCACTCGCGCCGCCCTGACCGCTTGGGCGTCAGCCCTCGAGCGCCCTTGGGTGGGCGCGCTCGAAGCCACCCTGTTTACCGGCTGGATTTACGATCACCTCCAGCCCTTCGCCCAGGAACTGCAAGTCGCACACCCGGCCATGCTCAAGGCCATCGCCTGCGCCAAGAAGAAGAACGACCGTCTCGACGCCACCAAGATCAGTGACCTGCTGCGCTGCAACCTGCTGCCGCGCTGCTACGTGGCGCCGCCTGCCCTGCGCGAGTTGCGGCGCGTGCTGCGCTATCGCAATCTGCTGCTGGGCGAAGCCGTCCGCATGAAGAACAAAATCAGCGGGCTACTGATGGAAGTGGGCGAACCCTACGATGCCCGGCGGCTGCACGGGCGCAACTATTTCTACTCCTATCTCGACAGCCTGCGCGACACGCCCGAGTCGGTGATCGAGCTGCTCGCCATCACCCGCGGCAGCCTGGAAATGTTCGATCGTTTGCAGCAGGAGTTACTGCGCGGATTGCGGCGCCATCCGCTGTTGCGGGAACGCGTCGAGTTGCTGCAGTCGATTCGCGGCGTGGGGGAGGTGACGGCGTTGACCTGGGCGCTGGAGACCGTCGAGCCCGAGCGCTTCGGTTCGCTGGGCCAGGCGGTGAGTTACTGTGGGTTGTGTTCGGCACAGCGCGAGTCGGCCGGCAAGACGCAGCGGGGACCGCTGTCGAAGCAGCGCAACAAGCATTTGCAGCGGGTGCTGATCGAGGCGGCGAAACTCGCGCCGCGCTGGAACCCGCAACTGCACGACGTCCATGAGCGGGAGTTGACGCGCGGGTCTCGCAATCGCGCGACGTTGGCCGTGGCGCGCAAGTTGGTGGCGTATCTGCGGGCCGTGGACACCAGTGGCCGCGCGTTCGTGCCGCGGGTTGCGGCCGAGGCGTAACGAGGAGAATTTGCTTTTTTTCTGTTAAAAGGAGAAACGAAGAGTTTCATCGACGCTGTGCGGTGTCACGAGCGGCCCGCCGGTCCTCGCCTGTTGGGGACTACGCGAAGGAGTTTGCTGGGAGTTTCCTGGGAAATTTCTGATGCGTCCGTATCTCTGTTTCGAGGCCGGCGGGCCTGAAAACCCAAACTGAATCTTCCGCGACGGTCCCCCGGCCGGTACGGTGGGGCGACCCGATGCGCGCACATGGATGTCTGGTCACGTGACTCGTTGACCTTGCGACTTGATTCGCAAAAACGCTCGGGCTGCGAAGCGTCACTGCTGAAGACAACGCCCCCGCTGACGGGAGGATTCGGATGACTGCGTCCATCCTTGACAGATACCTATCATGGATGTCCCCAAACTACCCCCCCACCCCACCCCGAACTCCCTGTTCGCACTGAAAATCGATGGTTTCGCGCAGCGTCTCTTCCATCGAGGTCATCGGCAACCACCCCACCAGCCGGCGAATCTTGCACAGGCATGGCACGCGCCGCCGCATGTCTTCGTAGCCGCCCTCGGGATACGCTTTGTCATAAGGAATTTTGACGACGGGACTAACCGAGCCGCTCAATGTTTTCACTCGCTGGGCAAGATCTAGAATCGAGATCTCTTCTTCACCGCCGATATTGAAGATCTGACCCCGCGCGGACTCACGATCTATCAACAGCTCGATTGCCTTGATCACATCGCCGACAAAGCAGAAATTTCTGGTCTGCTGTCCATTACCAAATACGCGAATCGGCCGCCCTGACAACGCCGATCGAATAAAGTTCGGCACAACCATTCCATACCGGCTACGCTGACGAGGCCCTACAACATTGAAGAACCGAGTGACAACCACAGGCAGATCATAGGTGTCTGCATACCCGAGCGCAAGAAACTCATCCAGCTTCTTTGAAGTGGCATAAGACCAGCGCTTCAGTGACGCGGATCCCAACACGGAATCGTCCTCTTCGCAAAGCTGGTTCAGCGTATTCTTTCCATACACTTCGGAGGTGCTCGCCACCAGAATCTTCTTCTTGAAGGCGGCTGCGGCATCCAAGACAATCTCCGTCCAGTTGAAATTAGTGCGAATCGTGCCCAGAGGGTCACGCAATACGGTCCGTACGCCGACGGCCGCTGCCAGGTGCACCACGGCATCGGACGCCTCCACAAGCCGCCTGACCAAACTTAGATCGAGCACGCTCCCCGCCACAAACGCAAGCCGCGGGCTGTCACTCACCCCGTCGAAATTGTCGAGGGTTCCGCTGCTCAAGTCATCCAACACCGTGACGGAGTCACGCCGTTCGATCAGACTCCGGGCTAAGTGAGATCCGATGAATCCGGCTCCGCCCGTGATCAAAATCTTAATGTCGATTTCCTATTGCTTTCCTATTGCTGAAGCCGTGTATCCACTTGACTCAGGTGACCCCAACATCTTGTAGTTGGGCTCACAGCGTCTTAGCGTCCCAATCGGCGACGATCGAGCGGTACGGCGTCGGCTCCACCGCCATGGCCTGCTGCACAAGGCGGTAGAAGAGCTTGCCCCGACTGCGTGATCTGCGCCGATTGAAGCGGAACACGAACTCGTCGAGATAGTAGTCCAGATGCTCGTGGCTGACCGCCCCCTGATGCGTGCCCAGCATCCAGCGCTTGAGTAGCGAGATCGCCAAGTGCACCCTCGGCAGTAGCTGCGAGGCCTGCTCGCGGCGGTTGTTAATCGAGATGATACGACGCTGGTAGTCCTTCTTCTTGAGCGGATCGTAGCCCGACCAGTTGTCGGTAACAACCACGCTGCCCGGCTCGACCGACTCCTCGACGAAGGGCATCAAACTGGCCGCCGAGGCGTTCTGAACGCGCTGCATGCGGATGCGCCCCAGCCCGGTGCCTCTCTCTTCCGCGGCGACTGCAATCAACGCTTTACGCTCGGTCTGCCGGCCGATTACCCCTTCTTCTTCAGCGCCCCAGTAGGTCTCATCGACCTCGACGAGGCCCGTCAATCGCTCCCGCCCCGGGCGCACCATCGCTCGCCTCAGCTTGTGCATCCAAGTCCAGGCGGTTTGGTAACTGCCCAGTCCCAGAACGCGCTGTAGACCCAGGGCGCTGGCCCCATTCTTCTGCGTGGTGATGGTCCACATCGCCCGGAACCACAGCCGCAGCGGCTTGCGTGTGTCTTGAAAGATCGTGCCGGCGGTGACGGAGGTTTGCCGCCCGCAGCGAGCGCATTCGAACCACACTTTGCGCACCGGCCAAGCGCGCTCATGCCCACACCTTGGACAGCGGAAACCCTCTGGCCAGCGCAAGGCGAACAGATAGTCGCGGCAAGCCTCCTCGCTCGCAAAGTGAGACTCGAATTCGAGTTGGTCGCGCGGGTAATCCTCCACCAGGCCCTACACTACATCTTGGGGTCACCTGAGTCAAGTGGATACCCAGCTTGCTGAATTTGAAGTCCAAAGTAGAGTCCCTGATACCAGCCATCAAATGAGACCAAACTGTAGTTGCGTCGGAGATAGCTCCCGGTGAGGCTGAACGGTCCGCCGACGGCGAAACGGACGCTGGAGAACAGTTCGTAGCTAAACCGGTAGGCTGCTCCCCGTTTGATCCGTTGCGTACCGCCGGCGCCACGAACATCGTAGCGGAAGCGGTGGCCCAGCCCGCCGTTGAAACCCAAGGTGGCCTCGTGACGCCACAGCAGGTCGGGCGTAAAGAACCCCGAGGCAAGCTGGGTATCCGTATCGAACGATTCCGTCCTGTTGCGAACGCCGGCATCAATGAGAAACTTACTGGAATAGCGCAGCGTCCTACGATAATCCGCCTGCAGCAACGTGCTGGCATTGTCGTCGCTCCAAAGGCGGCGGTTGCCCGAGACCCCTAAAGATGAATCAACAAACAAGGGAGAGACACAATGACAAACAAACAGTTGACCAGTATATCTAGCGGTCCTTCAGCTGATCGTCGTACTACATATTGGGGGCGGCGTGGCGGTCGCGTCGTTCTTCTGGTGAGCATCCTCGCGCTTTTGGCGGCGGAACTGATGGCCCAGGCACCCCCAGTCGTCACACCAAGCGCGGGAGCAAGCCCTTGGCTGCAAGCCATTCAAGTGTTGCAGGACGCTTTCACCGGACCCATTGCGCGAGGACTCAGCTTGATTGCCGTCGTCGTGGGCGGGCTGATGTTCGCCTTCGGTGAAGGCGGCAGCAAGAAGGCCCTAGCCGGTATCATCTTCGGCCTTGGAATGGCGATGGGCGCGGCCAACTTTCTTTCGTGGCTCTTCTGATGGAGCGCGGCAAGACATGGCGCGGATACCCGACGCTTTCCAAACCGCTCACCATCATGGGCGTCGAGCACCGCTGGTTCCTGTTGAGCGCCACGTTGGGGCTTGCCTTGTGGAACGCCATCAACTCCATTGTGGTCGGAGCATTGATCTTCGCGGTCCTCTACGGCGTCGGGTTTTGGGCTTGGAAGCAAGACCCCAACATGCTTGAAATTTTGCGGGCGTCCGCGCAGTTTCGCGCCCGCTACGATCCCGGCAAATGGGCGCAGGCTCCATGGACCCTTCTCATTCGGAGATAGCGGGTGAACGTAGACAACCAACTCAAGGACTTTGACCCGGCGGGAGCGCTGGCCGAGGACCTGCCTTGGTGGGGCAAAGTGCATTGCGGAGACTGCTTGACACTGATGGGGAAGTTGCCTGCCGCGTCTATCGGCGTGATCGTGACGAGTCCTCCGTACAACTTGAGAAACAGCACCGGAAACGGATTGAAAGACGGGCGCGGCGGGAAGTGGCCGCGAGACGAATTGATCCACGGCTACGACGGCCACGCTGACAACCTGCCCGCTCAGACGTACATTCAGTGGCAGCGGCATTGCCTAACGGCCATGATGCGCCTGTTGCGGGATGACGGTGCGATTTTCTACAACCACAAGTGGCGGGTCCAAGGCGGGCTACTCCAAGACCGGAGTGAGATCCTCAAGGGCTTCCCGGTGCGGCAAATCATCATCTGGAAGCGAAATGGCGGGATCAATTTCAACCCCGGCTATTTCCTTCCCACCTACGAAGTGATCTACCTGATCGCCCAGCCCGCGTTTCGGCTGCGACCGCAGGCGAACGCCATAGGCGATGTTTGGCACATTCCCCCAGAGCGCCGCAACCCTCACCCCGCCGCCTTCCCGGTGGAACTGGCTCGAAGGTGCATCCAGTCCACCAATGTTAACACCGTGCTGGACCCTTTTTTAGGGTCGGGCACCACGGCAATTGCGGCGCAAGCCTGTGATCGAAAGTGGATCGGGATTGAGGCATCGCCAAGCTACTGTGAACTTGCGAACGCCCGGATCGCACAGAGTCAATAGCGTATGAACGTAGACAACGAACTCAAGGACTTTGACGCGGCGGGAGCGCTGGCCGAGGAACTGCCCTGGTGGGGCTGGCTTGAAGATGGCCGATCCTGTCTGACGCGGGCCGGGGAGCTTATGGCGATTGCGAGCTTAACGCCTAGCGTTCTGGACGGTCAGACACCCGAACAACTGGACCGCGTAGTGGACCGCTGGCAGCGCATGTTGAGCGGCGTCGATTCGCGGACCCGCCTTTACTTCTATTTGCTCCGGCGGCCCATCCAATTCGAGAACCAAGGCGAGGACGAAGGATCGAGCGTGGCCGCGCTTGGACGACGCAAACGCCGAGCGTTCCTTGAGAAACGGGTACAGAGCGTTAGCGCTTATGTCGCATGGGCGCATGATCCCGGACTATCCGCCGTCGCCACTCAAAAGACAGGCGGGCCGTGGTGGATGGCCTATGCGAAAAACTGGATGGCGCGGCGGCGCAATCAACATGAATCGGTTTACCTTGAATCCTCTATCGCGGCGGCGGCGGGGAGCTTCCGGCAACTGGTCGAAGCAAGCCGAGCGCTGGTCGATGACCTGACGCCGCTACGGGTGCTTGACGCAGGCCAAGCATCGCTCGTCCTGAATGAGCTTACCAACCGGCCCGGTTCGTTTTGGGACGGCGCGACCGGCAGCGGAATGAATTGGAGGCTGGCAGTCTCCGAACTCGAAGCGGAGCGGCGCAATCTGCGCCTGGACGGGGAGCCTGTCATTCTCTATTCGCTTCTCTCGCCACCCGGAGCGGCCAAGTCGAATCTTCTACAGGAGCTTTACCGGCTCGATGCCACCATGACGGTCACGCTCGAATGGCGTCCGCAGGGCCTCGATACGGCCCGCCGCAAAATCCGGGGAGCACAGAAACATTACTTCTCGAAGCGCTACTCAATGTCCGCAGCCGTGCAGGAGACCGAGGGTACAGCTTCGGCCATGGTGGACACGGCGGCGGCGGCGGAATCCGACCGGCTAGGCGATGCCCTGGTCGAGTTGGAGACGGACGGAATCGCTTACGGCGATCTTGCCCTGACCGTCGCGCTCCACGGCCCGTTATCCGTTACCGAGAGCCTGAACGGAGATATCCGGCGCATCTTTACCAGCCACGACGCCAAGGTGATCCGCGAGGGTTACGGGCAGCTTCCGGCGTGGTTTTCGCGGATGCCCGCGCAACCGCGACGGCGGCAATGCCGATCCGTGTTTGTATCGGCGGGCGCGGTTGCTACGATGGCTCCGATCTTCGGTCCTCCGGTGGGAACACCGCGCAGCGGCCACTTGAAGAAAGCGGCCCTAGCGATCCTTGCAACCCAATGGAGAACCCCCTACTACTACGATCTGTTCAAAGGCGACGTGGGACATACGCTAGTGCTTGGCGCGACCGGCGCGGGTAAATCCTTCGCGCTCAATTTTCTTCTAGTTCAAGCCCTGCAATACGATCCGCGTATTCTCATTCTCGATCTAGGCGGCTCCTACCGCTGGCTGACCCAGTTTCTAGGCGGAGGCTACATGGAGCTATCCCCGGAAGGCGACACGGGCGGCGGTTTTCGCTTACGGCCCTTCTCGCTTCCGGCGGGGGAGCGGACCTTCGGATTCCTTGCCGGGTGGATTTCGCGGCTGTTGCGGATCGGCGGCTGGACACTCGGCGGGGAAGACCCTAGCGAGATTCGCGCCCGCGTCGAAGACCTCTATGCCTTCGCGCCCGCACGGCGGACCCTTGGGGTGCTGGTCCGTTCGCTTCCCTCAAAGATGTGGCCCGCTATGGGCGCTGGCACGGAGACGGCGCGTGGGGTCGATATTTCGACAACCCGGCGGACGGTGACGACCTCAACTTCGAGGACTGGCAGGTGATCGACATGGCGGGCGCGGCGGAGCATGAGGACTTGTGCGAAGCGGCGCTGTTCTACCTTCTGGAACGGTTGCGGCTGGCTTTGGAGAACCCCGACGAGACGGCCAGGGTAAAGCTCATGGTGGTCGATGAAGCGTGGCGCTACCTCCAAGACCCGGCGGTACTTTCCTATCTTGCCGAAGCCGCGAAGACATGGCGCAAGAAGAACGCGGCGCTGATTATCGCCACGCAAAGCGCCGTGGACGTGACCGGGACCGCGGGGGCGGAAGCCTTGCTCGAATCCATGCCCACCAAGCTGTTTCTCGCCAACCCCGACTTGCCGGACAAGGCCGCTGACACCTTTCGGCTCAACCCTTCCGAAGTCAATACCATCCGAGGCTTGATTCCCAAGCGCGAGCTTTATCTACGCCGCACCGACGCGGCGGGTATCTTGCGCCTCGAAGTCGATCCGGCCAGTTACTGGCTCTATACCTCGTCGCCCGTCGATGCTCACAAGCGCGCCCAGGCAGTCCGCGAGTACGGCCTCGTCGAGGCCATTGAACACCTATCCAGGAGGTAGCTCATGTTGAAAATCCTTACACTCGTCACGGCGGCGCTCGTGGCGCTCACCATCCCGCTGACCGCTCAGGACGGCGGGCCGGTATTGCGTGTTGACGGAGGCCAGGATCAAATCGTACACATTCGCGCCAAGACCCGGCACACCACCGTTATCGTGTTGTCCGCCACTGAAAACGTCTTGGATTTTGTGGTCGGAGATTCCGAATACTGGCACCTGACCGGAGCCGCGAATCTCGCGTTCCTGAAGCCCATTGCCGAGGGCGTCACTACCAACGTGGCGCTCGTTTGCGAGTCCGGGCGCATCTACTCATTCCTTGTCACCGAGCAAAGCAAGGGCCAGCCGCATCTTGTCGTCCGCATCGACCAAGAGGGGGAGGCAGACCCGCGAATCTCACCGGGCAAACATGAACCGGCCTTTGTAGCTCGCGGCCAGGTTGCCGCCTATCAGCAGATGGCGGAGACGGCCATCAAGACGGCCAGGGCCGCGCAGATGGACGCGGATAGCCGCATCGCGGACACGGCGGCGCTTGCCGAGGGCGAGAGCGAAGCCTTCCGGGCGGAGTATCCCACGCGGCTCAAGTTCCCTACCGATTGGAGGACAAGGCGCACAAGTGGCCGTTCCTGGTCGAGGGAATGTGGCACGACGGGCAGTTTACCTACCTTCGCTCCAACGCCCAGGAGTCGCCCGCGCTGTACGAAGAGAAGGACGGTAAGCCGTCGCTCGTGGCCTACGATCTTGGCGAGGACGGGCTGTACGTCGCCCGTCACGTTTTGGGCCACGGCTGGTTACAGATCGGCAAACAGAGAGTACGGTGGCGCTTCGCCGCGCCGGAGATCGGCCCGTGATCGAATGGAAGCGGCTCTATGTCAAGCCAGCGGGATCACTCCCCGGCGGCGTCGTCACGCAATGGGGTGTGGGAGCCATCACGGTTTTTATTATTCTGTTCCTGACCTACTGGATTTGGCTCGGCGGCGGGGAGCCAGCGGAGGTTGCCTTAACCGAGGTAGCCACAACCCCGCCCCGCAGCTTTACTCAGCAGATGACAGCGCGAGTGGACGCCGAAACGATGCGGGCCGAAACCAACAAGGCGGCGGCGGCGCGAGCGGAGGCGCAAGCTTTGCGGGCGGAGCAACAACGGCAAGCCAACGTCGCCGG
Source organism: Bryobacterales bacterium (assembly GCA_965261065.1). Classification (GTDB taxonomy): domain Bacteria; phylum Acidobacteriota; class Terriglobia; order Bryobacterales; family UBA6623; genus JAKZVK01. The sequence goes on from OZ253444.1 coordinate 5,666,912, forward strand.
ACTTACTGCCGCCAACCAAGCGGCGGTACTTGCCGGGCCAAGTCCTGACACCGGGCAACCCTACACCCAGCAAGAATGGGAACTCCTGGAGCGCTTGCGACTGGAAGCCGTCGAGCGGCGCAGCCGTTCGCTTCGCAGTTCGCCGGTCGCACAGAGCTACCGCAAACTGGACAGCGGCGGGAGCGACGGGAGGCCGATCGTTGATAATCCCGCACCCGCAAAAGACGAAGGCGCGGAAGCCCTGCAACACGCGCTTGACTCAATGCACACGGTCACAAGCGGCCTTGAAGATGAAATCGCGGCGGAGGCGGAGGCGGATCAAGCGTTTATCGCGGCACTCCGCGGAACGCCCACCACGCCGGAAGCGGCCCCGGCTGTTCCCGCCGCGACTGCGGCCAGCGCCACGGCGCAAGATTACTCTGTTCCAGCGCGACTCGAAGTGCCGCAAGACACTCCGGGTTGGGAGCGTATCTATGAAGGCTCGTTTTTGGAGGCGGCGCTGGTAACACAGCTTACCGGCGACTTCCCCGGCCCGGTGCTGGCCGTGGTTGCCATTCCCTTCTACTCGGCGGATCGGCAACGCATCCTTGTCCCGCGAGGAACGCGGATTATCGGTACGGCTCAGGCCGTGACAAACCAGGATCAAGCGCGGCTAGGGATTGGTTTTCACCGCTTGATCTACCCGGACGGAAGCTGGATTACGCTCCAATTTCTCGGCCTCAATCAACTTGGCGAGGGAGCCTTGAAAGATCAACCAGGATTTCCATTTTGGCCCTGGCACGGTCACAGGATACACCCCCGCTGCGCCGAATACCACGTCTTTTCGCGCTGAACCCTGCACATCACCTCCGCCGGTAGGCGCCAGGGCTCGTCCGTCCGCTCACAGACGTTGATTGAGCGGACTGAACGGCGCTCCGGCCGACACTGCTCCCTGCGAAACCTTTTTGGAGCCAAAAACTGTTGATCCTCGCCCGGGCAACGCTACCCACCCGGCACAGGCAGCGCCCAGATCCTATGCAGCATGTCACCGAACAGCCGCCGGTTCAGATGCCCCTCCGCCAGCAGCAACCAGTAGTAGCGAGCATGCTTGACCAGCCGACCGCCGGTCTTCATCAACCTGTGTTGCAAACTCGTTAGCGACCAGCTTTTGATTCGCTGCGGCAGCCCTAGCCGCCGCCACAGGTTGCCCAGGTTGTAGGCCAGCACGCTGAGTTGCAGCCGTACCTCGTTGGCTCGGAAGCGGTGACACGACAAGCGGGTCCAGTGCGTGGCCTGTTTGCCTTCTTTGATCCACTGCTCCGCCGTGCCGCGCTTGTTGTAGAACCGCACGACCGAGCGGCTCGGCAAGCTCATGCTCGTCACGACAAATCCGACGCGCGGGAATAGTTCGCCCTGGTGATGCTCGACCTTGGCGACAACTCGCCTTGCCTTCGACCAGCTCTCGGCCTGATAGCGAAAACTCTTGTAGCGCACTAGGGGCTTGGCGTTCGGCCTGCCCGGTGGCCGAAACAGGATGTCCTCGATCTCCAGCTCCAGGCTCTTGTTCGCCGGGATGCGAATCACGTAGTCCACGCCGCGCTCCTCCATCGCCTCGTAGATCTCGGGCTTGGCGAAGGCGGCGTCGGCGCGGAACGTCACCTGTTTGCCCTCCGCCTGTTGTCGTTCGATCTCCGGCAGTAGCAGCTCGTCCCAGTCCTCGGCGCTGTGCACGTTGCCGGGACGCAGCTTCGCGCCTAGGCAGTCGCCGTGCTGGTTGAACAGCAACAGCGGGTGATAGCAGAGGGACTCAAAATGGCCGTTGTAGGCACTGCCTTCCTGTTGGCCGTGGACGGGGCTCTCCGTGGAGTCCATGTCGAGCACCACGCGGTCTGAACCGTCGGGAGCTTCGGCTTGCGCGACCAGCTCCCGGTTCACTGCCATCAGCCCCAGCAAGTTCTCTTCGCTCGCCAGCATCTCCGTCTCGAAGCCATGCAGCGTCGAGGTCAAGGCTGCTCCGCGATCCCAGTTCCTCTTCGAGCCGATCAAGCGAAAGGTCGGATCGGCGGATACTCGAACGGCGTCATTGAGGTCCTCGTAGCCAGCGAGTCGGCTGTAGACCGACTGCCGCAGCAGATCGGCCAGCGCGAACTTCTTGTTCAAGCCTTGTCGCGAGTCGCTGAGATGCTCGTCGATCAGCTTCCCGAGTCCGAGTCGTTCATCCAGTTCGCGAACGAGAATCAGACCGCCATCCGAGGTGACTCGCGATCCTTGGAAATCGACTTTGAGAAATCCATTGAACGTGAGCTGAAACGGCTTGTTTTCTTTTTCACCCATCGGGTGTTGACCTCCATGGCGTCCTTATCGGGCTCTAGCCCCTATCAATAAAGACGCTGAAGGTCGCTGGATGGTCTGAAGCTTATACATCAAATTGAAAATGCGGGCTAAAGAGCTTCGGGAGTCAAAGTGGTAGCGTGCGCCGCCCCCAACGAAATAGCTTGAGATATCCAGATCGAGTGCGCGTGGGGTGAGAGCCATGAATGGCGAAGATCACGTTTGACGGCCAACTCACCGAGATGATAGGTCAGGCGGCGCACCTGAAAGAACAGGCGCTAGGAACCGTGGGAGCGCTGACCGATCCGTTCACCAAACTGGCTTCTGTGCCGACGAAGTTTATCGGGCTGGGCCTGTCGTGGAAGAACGATTTTACCGGCATCCCTCGCGGCATTGCATCGAGTGTAGAGAACATGGGCGAGAGCGGCAAGAGCTTTCGGGAATCGTGGGAGCAACGGCTCACCGACGCCGATACGGTATCGGAGACGGACATTCTTAATCTGTTCCAGGACAGCAGCCCGGAGGGCGCGGAGCGAGCTTCACGCGCTTATCTCGCGGCGCGGGAGGGCAACGACAATCGGCTGGTCCTCGATCACGCCACAAGCACGGTAGCGACAAATCTCATTGTCGCGGCCAAAGATGCTGTGGACTCCTACGAACGCTTGCGGGACAACATCAACACATCCAACCCAGGATTTCCATTTTGGCCCTGGCACGGTCACAGGATACACCCCCGCTGCGCCGAATACCACGTCTTTTCGCGCTGAACCCTGCACATCACCTCCGCCGGTAGGCGCCAGGGCTCGTCCGTCCGCTCACAGACGTTGATTGAGCGGACTGAACGGCGCTCCGGCCGACACTGCTCCCTGCGAAACCTTTTTGGAGCCAAAAACTGTTGATCCTCGCCCGGGCAACGCTACCCACCCGGCACAGGCAGCGCCCAGATCCTATGCAGCATGTCACCGAACAGCCGCCGGTTCAGATGCCCCTCCGCCAGCAGCAACCAGTAGTAGCGAGCATGCTTGACCAGCCGACCGCCGGTCTTCATCAACCGGTGTTGCAAACTCGTTAGCGACCAGCTTTTGATTCGCTGCGGCAGCCCTAGCCGCCGCCACAGGTTGCCCAGGTTGTAGGCCAGCACGCTGAGTTGCAGCCGTACCTCGTTGGCTCGGAAGCGGTGACACGACAAGCGGGTCCAGTGCGTGGCCTGTTTGCCTTCTTTGATCCACTGCTCCGCCGTGCCGCGCTTGTTGTAGAACCGCACGACCGAGCGGCTCGGCAAGCTCATGCTCGTCACGACAAATCCGACGCGCGGGAATAGTTCGCCCTGGTGATGCTCGACCTTGGCGACAACTCGCCTTGCCTTCGACCAGCTCTCGGCCTGATAGCGAAAACTCTTGTAGCGCACTAGGGGCTTGGCGTTCGGCCTGCCCGGTGGCCGAAACAGGATGTCCTCGATCTCCAGCTCCAGGCTCTTGTTCGCCGGGATGCGAATCACGTAGTCCACGCCGCGCTCCTCCATCGCCTCGTAGATCTCGGGCTTGGCGAAGGCGGCGTCGGCGCGGAACGTCACCTGTTTGCCCTCCGCCTGTTGTCGTTCGATCTCCGGCAGTAGCAGCTCGTCCCAGTCCTCGGCGCTGTGCACGTTGCCGGGACGCAGCTTCGCGCCTAGGCAGTCGCCGTGCTGGTTGAACAGCAACAGCGGGTGATAGCAGAGGGACTCAAAATGGCCGTTGTAGGCACTGCCTTCCTGTTGGCCGTGGACGGGGCTCTCCGTGGAGTCCATGTCGAGCACCACGCGGTCTGAACCGTCGGGAGCTTCGGCTTGCGCGACCAGCTCCCGGTTCACTGCCATCAGCCCCAGCAAGTTCTCTTCGCTCGCCAGCATCTCCGTCTCGAAGCCATGCAGCGTCGAGGTCAAGGCGGCTCCGCGATCCCAGTTCCTCTTCGAGCCGATCAAGCGAAAGGTCGGATCGGCGGATACTCGAACGGCGTCATTGAGGTCCTCGTAGCCAGCGAGTCGGCTGTAGACCGACTGCCGCAGCAGATCGGCCAGCGCGAACTTCTTGTTCAAGCCTTGTCGCGAGTCGCTGAGATGCTCGTCGATCAGCTTCCCGAGTCCGAGTCGTTCATCCAGTTCGCGAACGAGAATCAGACCGCCATCCGAGGTGACTCGCGATCCTTGGAAATCGACTTTGAGAAATCCATTGAACGTGAGCTGAAACGGCTTGTTTTCTTTTTCACCCATCGGGTGTTGACCTCCATGGCGTCCTTATCGGGCTCTAGCCCCTATCAATAAAGACGCTGAAGGTCGCTGGATGGTCTGAAGCTCATACATCAAATTGAAAATGCGGGATGAATGCGCGCCCGACCTCAAACTGAGTTTCCCATCGATCCGCGGGAGAGCCGGCAAGGCGCACCTGGAAGATGGGCCGCAAGTCATCGCCCTGAGGCCGATCCGCCGCGCCCCCCAAGACGTTCAAAGACATCCCAGGCCGAGCGAGCACCGTGCCCCCGATCTCGAACTGGCGCAACTGGGCTCTCTCCCGTCCCAGCGTAAACGGCGAGCCTTGAGGAGCGGAGCTACTATGTTCGGATACCCGCAATTGCATCTTGTGATCCCGCCGTATCGGAATGCCCACTTCAATGGCAGCCGAGACGGCATGGATCGAATCCGAGTCGTTGTAGATCGATACCGGGAGGATGCTGTCACTTATCGAAAACGCCTCGATGTTCCGTTCCAGATAGCGATATCCGGGTGGGTGGGAAGCTTCTAGGCTCGCCGCGTTCTTTGACGCCACCTGCCGGCTAACTTCATCGAATTCCCGCTCCGCATTACGTTTCTGACCCAGATCCCGGAGGGCGTAGATATATGCGATCTTTGCGCTGAGGTAGTCCGGAGCAATTTCCAGGGCGCGCATCGCATTCTCTCTCGCCTCAAAGCCACGCTGCCCATGCCAGTGCAACAGTTCCGCCTTGAGAGCCATCACAACAGAGTCGCTCGGGTCCCGCTCCAACAACCCATCCAGCCGCTCCTCGGCTTCCCCGTAGTTGCCCCGGTATACGAGCTGGCGGACCAACTCGATCGCGACCTCTCGATCGTCGCTATGCTCCTCCAGGTATTTCAGATAGCTATGGATCGCCTGCCGCGTCGCCCCGCTCCACGCCAAGTTGCGAGCCAAGCCCAGGTGGTACTGGGTCCGATTGGCCGGATCCCCAAATTTGAGAAGGGTTTGGTCCCGCATTTTCAATTTGATGTTTGACATCCCGACCTTCCAGCGGCCTTGAGCGTCTTTATTCATAGGGGCTAGAGCCCGATGAGGACGCCATGGAGGCCAACACCCAATGGGTGAAAAACAAACCAAGCCATTCCAGCTAAGTTTCAATGGACTTCTCAAAGTCGATTTCCAGGGATCGCACGTCACTTCCGACGGTGGCCTGATTTTGGTTCGCGAACTGGACGAACGGCTCGGTCTCGGAGAACTGATTGACGAGCATCTCAGCGACTCCCGGCAAGGCACAAACAAGCAGTTCACGCTCGCTGATCTGTTGCGGCAGTCGGTTTACAGCCGACTCGCCGGCTACGAGGACCTCAACGACGCCGAGCGGGTTTCGATCGATCCGACGTTTCGGCTGATCGGTTCGCAGAAGATCTGGGATCGCGGTGCGGCCTTGACCTCGACGCTGCACGGCTTCGAGACGGAGATGCTGGCGAGCGAAGAGAACCTGCTGGGGCTGATGGCGCTGAACCGAGAGCTGGTCGGGCAAGCGGAAGCGTTCGACGACGCCGAGCGGGTCGTTCTGGACCTGGACTCCACCGAGAGTCCGGTCCATGGCCAACAGGAAGGCAGTGCCTACAACGGACACTTCGAGTCGGTCTGCTACCACCCGTTGCTTTTGTTCAACGGTCATGGTGATTGCCTCGCTGCCAAGCTGCGTCCAGGCAACGTGCACAGCGCCGAGGACTGGGATGAGCTCTTGTTGCCGGAGATCGAGCGCCAACAGGCTGCGGGCAAGCAGGTCGCCTTCCGGGGCGATGAGGCCTTTGCGAAGCCGGAAGTTTATGAGGCTTCGGAGGAACACGGAGTACAGTACGCCATTCGCATTCCGGCCAACAAGAGCTTGGAGCTGGAGATCGAAGACATCCTGTTTCGCCCGCCGGGAAGGCCTTCCCGCAAGCCCTTGGTGCGCTACAAGAGTTTTCGCTATCAGGCGGAGAGTTGGTCGCAGGCGAGGCGGATCGTCGCTAAGGTCGAGCATCACCAGGGCGAGCTGTTCCCGCGCGTCGGATTCATCGTGACGAGCATGAGCTTGCCGAGCCGCTCGGTGGTGCGCTTCTACAACAAGCGCGGCACGGCGGAACAGTGGATCAAGGAAGGCAAGCAGGCGACGCACTGGACGCGATTGTCGTGCCATCGATTTCGGGCCAACGAAGTGCGGTTGCAACTGAGCGTGCTGGCCTACAACCTGGGCAATCTTTGGCGGCGGCTGGGGCTTCCGCAGCGAATCAAGAGTTGGTCGCTGACGAGCTTGCAACACAGGTTGATGAAGACCGGCGGTCGGCTGGTCAAGCACGCGCGGTATTACTGGCTCTTATTGGCGGAGGCACATCTGAACCGGCGGCTGTTCGGCGACATGCTGCACAAGATCTGGGCGCTGCCGCTGCCGAGTGGGTAGCATTGCCGGAGTGAGGATCAACAGCTTTTGGCTCCAAAAGGTTTCGCAAGGAGCAGTGTCGGCCGGAGCGCCGTTCAAGCCGCTCAATCAACGACTGTGAGCGGTCGAACCAGCTCTGGCGACTACCAGCAGAGGTGATGTGCAGGGTTCAGCGTGAAAGGACGTGCTGTTCGGAGCGGAGCGGGTGTATACTGTGGCCGTGCCAGGGCCAAAATGGAAATCCTGGTTGGTAACACTTTGCCGCCTCTTTGGCGCGGCCGGAGCTGGATAGCACGTGGCAGCGGAACTGGAGCTGAGACGAATCACGCAGAGAGTCAGTCTTGTCCATCTCCTTCAGTGCCGACCCGGCATCGCCGTGCCAATAATACATCTGCGCCAGCCGAAAGCGCCATTTCTCCTGCGCCGGCTCCCGCTCCAAGAACTCGGTGATGACTTCGATGGCGCTTGCATACTGTTGCGCCCCCGCATACGAACCCACCAACACGTTCAGCACTTCCGTATTGGCCGGATTTTGCCGGTGCGCTTCTTCGAGCGACGCAACCTTCTCCGCGTAACTAGGTTCCTTCTCCGAGACCTGTCCGGCCGTCGCGGCCGCACCGGCCCACAGCAGCGAGAAAATCCCGGAAACGACAATCGCAGTCACTTTCTCCATTGCCTGTTCCCTGTCAACAAATCGGTCAAGTAGCGTAAAAAAACAATGACATCCATCCCAAGGCTGGCGAATTGTATCGGTGTCGACGCCAGCATCATCGCCGCGAAACGAAGCCGCTGGCCTGAATCCGACGTGATCAGCACACACAGCGCGCACCCCGTTGCCTCGGCTGCTAACGTTATCAGAAAGCCGGATATCCACTTGACTCAGGTGACCCCAACATCTTGTAGTTGGGCTCACAGCGTCTTAGCGTCCCAATCGTCGACGATCGAGCGGTACGGCGTCGGCTCCACCGCCATGGCCTGCTGCACAAGGCGGTAGAAGAGCTTGCCCCGACTGCGTGATCTGCGCCGATTGAAGCGGAACACGAACTCGTCGAGATAGTAGTCCAGATGCTCGTGGCTGACCGCCCCCTGATGCGTGCCCAGCATCCAGCGCTTGAGTAACGAGATCGCCAAGTGCACCCTCGGCAGTAGCTGCGAGGCCTGCTCGCGGCGGTTGTTAATCGAGATGATACGACGCTGGTAGTCCTTCTTCTTGAGCGGATCGTAGCCCGACCAGTTGTCGGTAACAACCACGCTGCCCGGCTCGACCGACTCCTCGACGAAGGGCATCAAACTGGCCGCCGAGGCGTTCTGAACGCGCTGCATGCGGATGCGCCCCAGCCCGGTGCCTCTCTCTTCCGCGGCGACTGCAATCAACGCTTTACGCTCGGTCTGCCGGCCGATTACCCCTTCTTCTTCAGCGCCCCAGTAGGTCTCATCGACCTCGACGAGGCCCGTCAATCGCTCCCGCCCCGGGCGCACCATCGCTCGCCTCAGCTTGTGCATCCAAGGCCAGGCGGTTTGGTAACTGCCCAGTCCCAGAACGCGCTGTAGACCCAGGGCGCTGGCCCCATTCTTCTGCGTGGTGATGGTCCACATCGCCCGGAACCACAGCCGCAGCGGCTTGCGTGTGTCTTGAAAGATCGTGCCGGCGGTGACGGAGGTTTGCCGCCCGCAGCGAGCGCATTCGAACCACACTTTGCGCACCGGCCAAGCGCGCTCATGCCCACACCTTGGACAGCGGAAACCCTCTGGCCAGCGCAAGGCGAACAGATAGTCGCGGCAAGCCTCCCCGCTCGCAAAGTGAGACTCGAATTCGAGTTGGTCGCGCGGGTAATCCTCCACCAGGCCCTACACTACATCTTGGGGTCACCTGAGTCAAGTGGATACCCAGCATCAGAAAAACCTATTGGCTGTAGAAAAGCAACACCAGCAACACAAGCGGGTACGATACTTTCTCTAACAATGCCGCAATTTCAAGAAAGCCCACGGAGCGCCCCTCACGTCGAGTGAAGTCCTCTCCCCACGGAGCCCGATACTGTTCTCCGATCCTCCGGCGCTCCGCCCCGCCCTCCCGGTTCTTATTACGGCTGAACGAGCGGCGGAGCCTCCCCGTCACTCGCTTGAAAGAATAGACCGGAAGATCCTTGAAATAATGGACCGACTGTAAGAAGGCACTGCCCCATAAAAACATTTGCCGGGGTAAGCGATTGAACCGCGGCTCGGTAGACTCACAGCGGGCGCTGGACACTTGTACGTTGCGATAACCTTTCCAGTTAAAGTAGTGCCCAATATAAATGTCCTCGGACATGGAAAGGTTGTCTCCCACCCTCTCCAGCGCGTACGCAAAACACTCCCGCCGATCTGCCTTGTAAACGACCCCGCAGCCTACCGGATTGAGCTGCGTGCCGAATAATTTCAGGTGACCATCGTAGAGGATGCGTTGAAGATACACATAGAGCGCACTACGATACAGAACCGTCAGATACGAGAACAGCGACTCACGGCGGTTGGTTTCACCCGCCAAGCGAGCCCCGTTCTTACGCCGCAACTGTTGCAGGTGCAGCCGATCTGCCTTGTAAACGACCCCGCAGCCTACCGGATTGAGCTGCGTGCCGAATAATTTCAGGTGACCATCGTAGAGGATGCGTTGAAGATACACATAGAGCGCACTACGATACAGAACCGTCAGATACGAGAACAGCGACTCACGGCGGTTGGTTTCACCCGCCAAGCGAGCCCCGTTCTTACGCCGCAACTGTTGCAGGTGCGGATTGCCTTGAATGAGCTGCTTACGGCGCCCTCGCGTGAGAGGCATCACTTGGCCACACACGGCCGCCACACCGGCATTCTTAACCCGCATTTTCAATTTGATGTTTGACATCCCGACCTTCCAGCGGCCTTGAGCGTCTTTATTCATAGGGGCTAGAGCCCGATGAGGACGCCATGGAGGCCAACACCCAATGGGTGAAAAACAAACCAAGCCATTCCAGCTAAGTTTCAATGGACTTCTCAAAGTCGATTTCCAGGGATCGCACGTCACTTCCGACGGTGGCCTGATTTTGGTTCGCGAACTGGACGAACGGCTCGGTCTCGGAGAACTGATTGACGAGCATCTCAGCGACTCCCGGCAAGGCACAAACAAGCAGTTCACGCTCGCTGATCTGTTGCGGCAGTCGGTTTACAGCCGACTCGCCGGCTACGAGGACCTCAACGACGCCGAGCGGGTTTCGATCGATCCGACGTTTCGGCTGATCGGTTCGCAGAAGATCTGGGATCGCGGTGCGGCCTTGACCTCGACGCTGCACGGCTTCGAGACGGAGATGCTGGCGAGCGAAGAGAACCTGCTGGGGCTGATGGCGCTGAACCGAGAGCTGGTCGGGCAAGCGGAAGCGTTCGACGACGCCGAGCGGGTCGTTCTGGACCTGGACTCCACCGAGAGTCCGGTCCATGGCCAACAGGAAGGCAGTGCCTACAACGGACACTTCGAGTCGGTCTGCTACCACCCGTTGCTTTTGTTCAACGGTCATGGTGATTGCCTCGCTGCCAAGCTGCGTCCAGGCAACGTGCACAGCGCCGAGGACTGGGATGAGCTCTTGTTGCCGGAGATCGAGCGCCAACAGGCTGCGGGCAAGCAGGTCGCCTTCCGGGGCGATGCGGCCTTTGCGAAGCCGGAAGTTTATGAGGCTTCGGAGGAACGCGGAGTACAGTACGCCATTCGCATTCCGGCCAACAAGAGCTTGGAGCTGGAGATCGAAGACATCCTGTTTCGCCCGCCGGGAAGGCCTTCCCGCAAGCCCTTGGTGCGCTACAAGAGTTTTCGCTATCAGGCGGAGAGTTGGTCGCAGGCGAGGCGGATCGTCGCTAAGGTCGAGCATCACCAGGGCGAGCTGTTCCCGCGCGTCGGATTCATCGTGACGAGCATGAGCTTGCCGAGCCGCTCGGTGGTGCGCTTCTACAACAAGCGCGGCACGGCGGAACAGTGGATCAAGGAAGGCAAGCAGGCGACGCACTGGACGCGATTGTCGTGCCATCGATTTCGGGCCAACGAAGTGCGGTTGCAACTGAGCGTGCTGGCCTACAACCTGGGCAATCTTTGGCGGCGGCTGGGGCTTCCGCAGCGAATCAAGAGTTGGTCGCTGACGAGCTTGCAACACAGGTTGATGAAGACCGGCGGTCGGCTGGTCAAGCACGCGCGGTATTACTGGCTCTTATTGGCGGAGGGACATCTGAACCGGCGGCTGTTCGGCGACATGCTGCACAAGATCTGGGCGCTGCCGCTGCCGAGTGGGTAGCATTGCCGGAGTGAGGATCAACAGCTTTTGACTCCAAAAGGTTTCGCAAGGAGCAGTGTCGGCCGGAGCGCCGTTCAAGCCGCTCAATCAACGACTGTGAGCGGTCGAACCAGCTCTGGCGACTACCAGCAGAGGTGATGTGCAGGGTTCAGCGTGAAAGGACGTGCTGTTCGGAGCGGAGCGGGTGTATACTGTGGCCGTGCCAGGGCCAAAATGGAAATCCTGGTTTAAACAGTTCCTCGACGACTTTTGAAATATAGTCCCGTCCCATCAACACGGTATCCGCGTCTACCACGAAGATGGCATCGGCATCTGATGTCTCGGTGATTTCTCGAACGGAGGGTGTCTTGCCCTGGGGTTTCTCCAGCCGGATCAAGTTGACCGCGTGGCCGGACACATCGCAGTAGTGGTGCACGGCCTCCGATGTCCGGTCCTTCGATCCGTCGTCGACGACCGTTACAGTCCGAATCGGAAAATCCTGCTGAAAGACAGACGAGAGACAGAGTGCGAGAGAGTTTTCCTCGTCCTTGGCCGGGATGACTACGTCGACGAGAACCGTCCGCCAGTCAACGCTGGGAGTCGGCTTAGTGCGCTCCCAGCCCCGGATCTTTCCAAGCAGTGCGAGAAACATGCTTGGAGAGATAACCCAATACGAGATCGATGCCATGGAGCCGTGCCCTCAAGTCCCCCCTGCGAAGACTTCTCACCAGTCTGCCTAAGACTATCACCTTATATTTGAGTCGTCAATGGCTCGCCAGTTTTCAACCAGACAGTACAAAAGTACCAGGTCATACCCTGGGTCTAATGGTACTCCCTAAGAACCAAATGGGACAGCACCCTAACCCGCACCTTGCACCGCGGCAACAGCAGGCTTCGACTTGGTCGCCGGGCGTGGCCTGTTGGGTCAGCCTGTGGCCGGTCGCGTTTGCGCTGTGTTTACGCGGCTTGTGGTTGATTAGGCCAGCCGTTGTATGGGGTATCCCTGAACCGCCCTCCAACAACCGTTAGGCCGATTCAGCGGCCTTACGATAGCTGGCTTGAGCCGTTCCCCAGCGGGCGGTGCCACCTCGATTCGAGGGGGTGCACCCCACTAGCGCCACCGGGGCCGCCGGGGCTATTGGGGCTGTTGGGGCTCGGTTGCGCGGCGGGCTGTGTCTTCGGTCATTCCTACGCTCGGGTTGGTCTCTCTGATAAGGGTGGTCGGCTTGGGCCTGACGGGTTCGGTGAGGGTCGCGGCGCTGGTTGTTGCCGTGGGTGCTGCTTGGGTGGCGGGATGCGGGCGCGGTATACAAAGCGCCGGCAAGACGGCCGCGGAGCCGGGGCGGACGGCGTTCGGGAGCTACTGCGCGGCTTGCCATCAGTACGACGGACAGGGAGTCGGCGAAGCGCCGCCGTTCGAGGGGTCGAGAGGGACAGTCACCCTAACAACACGCCCTACATCACCCGGCGGCCGAGTTAAGTCCCTAGAAACAAATCACTTACAGAGAAAACCGGTCCAGGATCACTACGCTGTTAGCCCGATACCGCCACGGCCAACCACTTGGTTTCAGCAACTTACAAGCCGCAGGCCGTCAGGATGAGCCAATCCAGGATGTCCCCCTAACTCTTCGAGCCCTGTCCAAACGATCGGTCTTAGAATCTGCGGAATTCTATGCAATCTGCGGATACCCCAACCGTCCAGGCCCGCCTCACGGCGTCCCATCGCCCACGCACGACGAAACGAACCCACCACTACCCATCCGCAACAAACCAAGTCCCTTAGCCTCAATCCGGCATCACCAGGCCAGGCCGAGCGGGCCCGGAGGAAGCTGTTCTCAGCCTTCGGAAGCCCGTCTGCCCGATGAAGTGTAACGCTCGCAGTGGTAGGAGCGCGGGCAGCGCCCGTACCTTGTAAGGTACAATGCGTCATGCAAGGTGCAGGATGGCCGAGAAGCCGAAGCCACGGAAAATCCCTCTGATCTTCTATCGCACCGCGGCGGGTAGCGAGCCCGTAAGAGAGTGGCTGAAAGATCTGGATGAGGCCGAACGCCAGCCGATCGGAAGAGACCTGCTGAGGGCGCAATGGCGTTGGCCGATAGGTATGCCGTTGTGCCGCCCGATGGGCAATGGCCTCTGGGAAATCCGGACCGACCTGCCGACGAAACGGACGGCGCGTGTGCTGATCTGCCTATACCGCGAGCACCTCGTGGCGCTGCACGGGTTCATCAAGAAAACGCGGGCGACGCCGGAAGGGGATCTGGCAATGGCGCGCGAGCGTCAAAAGGAGTTGGAACGATGAGCAAGAAGCATATGGGATCAAGCATTGATGACTTCCTCAAGCAGGAGGGCATCTTCGAGGAAGCACAGACGCAGGCAGTCAAGGAGATCGTCGCGTGGCAGCTCGCCGAAGCCATGAAGCAGCAGAACATCTCGAAGAGCAAGATGGCAACCCTGTTGAAGACCAGCCGCACCCAGGTAGACCGCCTTCTCGACCCGAAAAACGACATCACGCTCTCCAGCTTGCAGCGTGCAGCAGCCATGGTCGGACGCCGTGTAAACATCGAACTGGTGTAACTGGGATCGGAGGAATAGGAGGAGCCAAGTCGCACTCGGGAGAGTGCCAGATCGTTCCACGGGATTTCATGAAAACGGCCGGACGAGGCGGCGGAGATTTGGGCTGTCGGGGCTCGGTTGCGCGGCGGGCTGTGTCTTCGGTCATTCCTACGCTCGGGTTGGTCTCTCTGATAAGGTGGTCGGCTTGGGCCTGACGGGTTCGGTGAGGGTCGCGGCGCTGGTTGTTGCCGTGGGTGCTGCTTGGGTGGCGGGATGCGGGCGCGGCATACAAAGCGCCGGCAAGACGGCCGCGGAGCCGGGGCGGACGGCGTTCGGGAGCTACTGCGCGGCTTGCCATCAGTACGACGGACAGGGAGTCGGCGAAGCGCCGCCGTTCGAGGGGTCCCCGTGGGTGACGGGACCGGAAGAGCGGCTGATCAAGATCGTGCTGCATGGCGTGCGCGGGGCCATGGTCGTCGACGGGAAAACCTACAACCGTGAGATGCCGGGATTCGGGCAGGTTCTCTCGGATGAAGACGTGGCTGCGTTGTTGTCGTATATCCGGCGGAGGTTTGGAGGGCCGAGTGGGTCGATTACGGCGGAGAAGGTAGGGCGTGTCCGGGAGGAGAACGAGGGGCGGATCAAGTATTGGAGTGTTGAGGAGTTGTTGCAGGGGCGTTAGAAGTGTCCGGCATCCGTTCGCGGTAATTGCCGAGCGGGTAGCGGTCGGTCCCTACCAAGTCAGGTGGTTCGGTGGCGTGTTGTGGCGGCGGGCACGGCATGCCGCGCCCCTACCGGCGGCTCGTAGGCCGCGAGACGAGATGCGCCGGTTTCGTTAGTATTTGCGTCCGAGGCCGAACTCGTTGCTCATCTCCACCACTTTGCCATCGCGGAAGTGGACCTCGATGAACTTGGAGCTGCTGACCGGCGTGCCATTCTCGTCCTTGAGCGTGGCGACGAGCTTCTTGGTCTTCGCGTCGAAGACGTCGGGCGCGTGAGTCCAGGCGTACTTGCCGTCGAGGCTGAAGCACACCCAGCCGTGTCCGCCTTGGGATAGATCGACGTGGCCCTTGGGCGTGGGCGGCATCTTGGTGGCGTCAAAGATGAAGAGCTTCTTGCCCTTCTGATCGCTGATCCACAGTTCAGTCTCGTCGGGCGTGAGGGCCGCCCCGTGGGTGCGGTGCGGAATCTTCTCGTCGCTTGCGAAGACCCGGTGCAGGCGTTTGCCCTTTACGAGGTCAACCACATCGAAGCCGATGTGATCGCCGAGACAGACGTAGGCGATGGTTTGCCGGCTGTTGATGGTGTAGGGGAAGATACCGCGCTCGCCAACGTCGGGGACCTGGAGGAGCATCTTGTCAGTGGCCGTATCGAATATCGACAGGGTGGTGTCGGTGCCGAGGTACACGCGTTTGCCGTCGAGGCTGACGATGCTGTTGTGGGCCTTGGGCCCGACATGGATGCGCTTGATCAGCTCGCCGTTGTCGCCATTGACCACCAAGAAGCCGGCGTCCTCGCCGGAATACCAGAAGCCGGTGGGGACGTAGATCTTTTTGCCGTCCATCGTGATCGATGATCGATCGCAGCCGCCGTCATAGGTTTTCTCCCAGACGACCTTCTCGGTTTCGAGATCGAAAGCGCCCAGGCGGCGATTGGTTGAGGAGTAGTAGACCCGGTGGGTCTTGAGGTTGCCAGTGAAACCGCGGAGGCCCTCTTCGAAAATGGGGATCGGGATGCGGCGGACGAACTTGTGTCCGTTGTCGATGTCGAAGATCAGGATACCGTTGCCGGAACGGCCTTCCTTCTGAGCGCCGTCGGGCATGCTGAGGTAGAGGTAACGCTTGGTCTGGGATTGGCCAAAGGCGAGGGTGCCAACCGACAAGAAAACCGCGAGGACAGAGGCGAGGAGTCGCATGGCGGAATTGTACGGGCCGATGGCGCGGGGTGTCAAGGATGAGTCAGGTTGCAGGAAACGCCGGCGGCGACTCTTTTGCCACCGCAAGCGTGAGCGATGCGCCACGCAGAGGGCACGGCATGCCGTGCCCCTACATTTTGGACGGGGCCGCGGGAGCGCCGGCCTTGTGAACGCCGGCCGCGGCGAAGGCCAGCAGGTCGCCTTCTTCGCGCGCCACACGTCCCATCTCGTCGTAGTTGTTGGCCAACTGGCAAAGCTGCATACGCGTGGGACAGGACAGGTAGTTGGGGTCCACGTCCTGGAGGAAGGTCTCGGAGACCTTAATGGCGTCGCTGAAACGGTTGAGCTTGATGAGAAAGCGCACCAGCACTTGCGCGGGATAGCTGCCAACCTGATCGGGATCGTAGGCATCCAACTTGTTTCGAAAGTGCGCGATAGCCGCGTCGACGTCGTCACCGAGCAACGCGCGCAAGTAGACACCGTGGTCTTCGTAGACGGTCTCGAACGGCGGCTCACCCGGGTGTTGAAACATCTCGCCCAGATGCTTGCCGTAGTCGGCTAGCTCGACGATGAGGCGCAACGTTTTGGGCTTCGTAAGATCGAGTCCGAACTGCACCACGGAGATGACGTGCGAGGTGTCGACGTAATAGCTGTTGCCCTCAAACAGCCAGGCGCGGCCGGAGATTAGTTCCGGGATGCTGCCGGAGTCCGGCGCTCTGCTTTCCTCCCGCTCGATGACCCGCTTGAGGTTGGCGACCAGCTCGCCATGAAGGTTCTCGACGAGAAGGTGGGCGCTTTGCTCGCGCGTAGCGGGATCGGGGTATTGTCCGAAGCAGGTGATCGCGCGGCAGATGCCGTGGTTGGCGAGGATCAACTCAAAGCCCTTGGCTGTATGGACGCGTTCATGGAAGGCGACTTCGATCACGCCGTCGAGATCCTCGCGGGGCTCGAGGCGATCGATGGCGTCGACTACCGGCTTAGGATCGCCGACGGCACGGAAGTAAGGCCAGGCGCGGTCGATGTGTCCCTCGGCGAGGAATAGGTCACCGGCCTCGCGCGCGGCTTCGATCGACTTCTCGTCGTAGGCGTTGCGGGTCTCCTCGGGGAGATCGCGCAAGGGTTCGGTGGGAATCAGCGGTAACCCCAACTCGTGGCGCGCCTTCATCAGCCGCGCTTCGAAGAGCAGCGGGTGGTTCTTCTCTTTACGGAAGTGCTCGATCAAATAGTCGAACGCAGCGCTCGAGCCGCCGATTTGCAGCAGGCTCGCGACTTGATCAAAGGCTTCATTCATGCGAGTTGAAAGGACGCCGGGTGTGACTACTCTCAATCTTAGCGTTACGGGGCGGTGGGCGGTAGGGTTGTGGACGGCTGCGCGACATGAAAGTGCCAATCAGGCGGCTTGGGCGCGGGATTCCCAGTAGTCCTCGAAGTGGCCGCTGAGACGGGCGCAGCGTAGCGCCACGATGGCGTTAGCGCCGCGCACTGTCCAGAACATGCCCGAGCGCTTGAGTCGCTGCGCCACCACCGTCTTGCAACCCGCTTCGATCACTCCCGAGCCGATCAACAGCCCTTGCTTGCGAAAGCGCGGATAGCGCATCCGCTCGGCGTTGCCTTCGCGAAGTACGCCGCTTCGCTCGCCAGCCGACGAGCCAGATCGGGCTGCGGCGCAGCGATACCTCGGAGTTCCGCAACCAACCCCTCGATCTGGCCCTGATCGAGTTGGCGTAGCCGTTTCTTCGCCCAGCGCCGCCAACTCCCACAGATGCTGGCGGGCATGGTAGAGGTCGACGATCTCGATGGCGCCGGCGAAGTATGGATGGGAGAGGTTCCAGATTCAGGCGGCTCCGTCGCCGATCACCACCTTCTTGTTCGCCCGCCCCCAGCCGCGCTCCCAGGCCTGCTGCCAGAGGCGCCGCCTAGACTGCTCGGCGCCCTCGATCGCTCCCGCTATAGCTCGTCGACGCTTCCTCACGCACCGGCCGTCCGTCTTGCTCGCACTCCGGTTGCGTGAACACACAGCCGAGCTTGATCTCCCGCGTGCGGGCGCGCTCGCTGTCGCTCTTGCCGGCTCGTCCCGCGGTCTCGGCCGCCACCATCGGCACCCCGGTGCCGTCCATCTCGATGTAGAGAACGGGAATGTCGGCGCCGGCCCCCTGGGGCAGCGGCAGTTGCACCGCCCGCTTTCGAACGACGACTCGCTGCCCACCAGCGCGATCCTGCGGCGCACCCCGGGGGGAGTAGGTGGGGGTGGTGATGGAGCCGCGGCGCTGATCGCCGAGTTGGGAGATCTCATGCAGCAGCTGCGCTTTTTGCTTTTCCAGAGAGGGCAGAGTGTCGGGCATGGGGACATCTCTTTCTGAACCTTGTACAATGTTCAGAAACAGTATACCCCCAAACCTCTCCATCAACAAGCACCTCCATGTCGCGCACCCCACCAGGGCTGTCACCACCCCGTTTGTGTTATCGTACGAGTCGTTATTGGAGCGTCGTCCGCAACCGTTCCAAGCCCGCCCGCAGTCCTAATGACGTGTTGTTTTTCCGGCAAGGAAGTGCCGACAGACAAGCTGCTGGTGCTCTACTACCCGCCGTCGATGGCGCACTACGGCTGGGACAAATCGGTGTACGCGGCCGCGCGGGCCAAAGACGGGCTGGGGCAACTGGTTGCACAGCTCAAGTCAATCTACTGGAAGCACGTCATCGGGGCCAAGCCGCTGGCCGGGCTGCTGGCTGGGGCCGCCGGCGTCGCGATTCTCGCCTACTGGGTCCAAACCATCAGCGGCGAATGGGGTCAGATCGGCTTCTTCCAACGGTATTTGCCGGCCGTGTTGGCCGTCGTGCTCTTGGCGTTCGCGTACTTTCGGCTGAAGGCCCTTTTTAGCCGCATGCGCCTGTGGCAGGGCCAGGGCAAACAAACGGTCGCAGCGGAGTTGGAAGCCATCGAGGCCGAGATTGCGGGGATGCCCGACGACCCCAACGCCGAGGACGCCGCGGCCGTGTTCCGCCGCAAGTGTCCTGATGTAGTCTCCGAGCTTGCCTTCGACGGTACGTACTTTCGGGCCTTCACGTACATGGACTTCCTCTTCTATCCGCAACTGAAGCACCCGGCGGCCAAGGAAGACCTGCCCGACAGACACAGCCTGAACCGCGACGCCTACTATGTCGGCGACATCGTCTATGACGGTTGGCGGGTCTTTCACAAGGACCAGAGGGAAATTGTTGACCCGCGCTTCGTCGGCAGCGGAGGCCGCCGCGGGGTGATCTAGGTATGGGGCAGACCCCAGCGTCGACGGGGCTGCGACTGGGTGCATCACGATTCAATGACAGATGGTAGTGTGCTAAACCTGCGTTGATGGACTCGACTAGGGCAAAAGCCAAGACGTACTGAACTCGATCCGATCCATTGAGAGTCGACTTCCGAGCCTTTCAAGAGGCCCTACGCCGTTACGAGTCCATCTCTGGCGAAAAAGGAGAGGAGCACAATGGAAGCGAGGATTGAGGGAAGACCGTCTTTTTGCCATATCCACGTCAGCCTGGCGCCGGGAGAAACCATCATCGCCGAGTCCGACGCCATGGCGAGTATGGCCGCGGATCTGGACGTCAAGGCCAAGCTGAACGGCGGCCGGATGTCGGGCCTAGGCAAGAAGTTCCTGGGCGGCGAGTCCCTCTTCATCAACGAGTTCACGAACGCCACCAGCGACGTCAAAGACCTCACCTTGGTGCAAGGACTACCCGGCCAGGTCCACCAGATGGAGTTGGACGGCGGGGCCATCTGTCTGCAGCCGGGGGCATACGTCTGTTCCACTCCCGGCCTCAAACTCGGACTCAAGTACGCTGGACTTGGCTCATTCATCGGGCGCGAAGGCTTGTTCAAGCTCATGATTAGTGGGACCGGGACCCTCTGGTATGGGGCCTACGGAGGACTTCTGGAAAAAGAGATCGACGGGCAGTACATCGTCGACACCAGCCACCTGGTGGCCTACGAGCCCGAGATGAAGCTCAAGATTCAACTCGCGGGCGGCGTGTTCTCGAGCTTTTTTGGTGGCGAGGGGCTCGTCACTCGGGTAGAGGGCAAGGGCAAGATCGTGATTCAGACCCGCAGCCTCAGCGGACTCGCGGGCTGGCTCAACCCGAAACTATAAGACCCGAAATTGTAAGACCCCGAAACTGCAAGACAACGGAGCAAGCAATGGAAGTGGAAATCGTTCACGGTCCAGGGAACTCCGCGGCGAAGGTCCGCCTGGGCGCCAACGAAACTTGCACGACTGAGGGCGGCGCCATGATCTCGATGAGCGGGGACATGTCCATTGAGACGACAACCCACAAGAAGGGTTCGGGGGGATTGCTCAAGGCCGTAAAGCGTACGCTGGCGGGGGAGTCCTTCTTCGTCAATCACTTCACCGCCGACTCCAAGGGTGGTGAAGTTTGGCTGGCCGCCACCCTGGCCGGCGACATGATGAAGTACGACCTGCACAACGAGAATCTGATCGTGCAAGGGGACTCCTTTGTAGCCTGCGAACACGGGGTCAACATCGATCTCGGCTGGCGAGGCTTCAAGTCTTTCCTCTCGGGTGAAAGCATTTTTTGGCTGCACCTCAGCGGCGCCGGTACGGTGGTTCTAAACTCCTTCGGTTCCATCTATCCGGTGAAGGTTGACGGGGAACACATCGTTGACACGAGTCACATTGTCGCCTTCAACGAGGGGCTGGACTTCAAGATCAGTAAGGCCGGCAAGAGCTGGATTACATCCTTTCTGGGAGGCGAAGGCTTGGTGTGTCGATTTCACGGTCAGGGAACCGTATGGTGTCAGTCCCACAATCCATCGTCGTTCGGCTCCGCACTAGGTCCAAAGCTCAGACCGCGCACGTAAACAAGAGGAAACGGCCATGGCCAATACCGAATCCGATTTTCAATATCAAATCGACTGCAAACCTGATTTTAGTTTGCTGACCGTCAAGATCCCGGCCAGCGAGACCTTGAAAGTGGAAGCCTCCGCCATGGCCACCATGGACGTGAACCTCAAAATGAAGACCAAAGCGAGGGGAGGCTTTTCGCGCTTCGTCACGGGAAAGTCAATCTTCATCAACGAGTTCACGGCTGAGGGCGGTGAGGGCGAAATCACCGTGGCCCCTGGCGCCCCCGGTGACATGGACCACGTGTACCTGAACGGCGACACGATCTACCTGCAAAACTCGGCCTTTGTCGCCTCGAGCATGGGGGTCACTCTGGAAAGCAAGTGGCAAGGCATGGTCAAAGGCTTCTTCTCCGGCGAGAACCTTTTTTTGATCCGCTGCTCCGGGCGTGGGGGCCTCTGGTTCAATACGTACGGAGCGTTGATCGAAATCGACGTGTCCGAGCCCTACGTCGTCGACACGGGCCACATCGTCGCCTTTACCGAGGGACTGGACTACCGAGTGAGCAGTGTTGGCGGCTATAAATCCCTCTTCTTTTCCGGGGAAGGACTGGTCTGTCGCTTCTCCGGGCAGGGCAAGATCTGGATCCAAACCCGACAGCTTCCGGCTTTCGTCCGTTGGGTGCATCCGTTCCGCCCCCAGAAGAAGAGCAAGTGAATGCGGGTAACCCCGCCTCGAAGTCCAACCCGCCACACTGGCTCGGATCCCGCCCCGGCTGGCGGTGTGGCCCGCCGCCTTCCCTCGGAATCAAGAGACTGCTGTTGAGCTCACAAGAGAAGATGCAAGGGCTGAATCCCAGCCTCGACAGCCGCAAGCGGGCCAGCCCCTACGGCCGCCAGCCACCCAAGAGCAGGGAGTGATCAGGGAGTGAGCTGGCGGATCTTGGCCCGCGAGCGGGGCCAGAAGGGCGCCGAGTTCGATCCGACCGGCAACGCGCGATAGAGCCCGAAATCATTGTTCAGCGCACCGAAGCCGGTGAAATAGATCCGTCCGTCATCGCGCAGATCCAGCGTGCCGAATTGCCGCAGCAGCAGTTTCGGTTGCTCGATGGCGCGTGTCGAGTGAACGATCTGAGCTCGGTTGTCAGCGCGAATCGCGAGGAACTCGACACTGCGGGCGCCGACGATGTAGGCAATGTCGCCCTGGTGGTTCACGTCGTATTGGCCCGTGAAGTACCGCTCGATCGACTCCCCTGGTGAAGGCTTTCTTCGGCTGATGGCAGCCTTTGCAGGCCAGGCTGCGGTCCCGTTTCTGGGGACGGTTGCGGTGCAAGAAAGCCTCGAGAGCCAGATCGATGAGATGGTGGCGAAGGTTTACTCGGCCCGACGAGCCCGGCGCCGCGGTGATCGTCCTAGTACTGTCGTTTCGTTGTCACCCGGCTTCGCGAACACTAGTACTAGCCCAAACTAAGTTCCCAGGCCTATTGCCTCGCAAACCACAAGACTCTAGAGTGGTCGTACTACCAGTTCTCGAGTCACGTCGCCGCCACCATCCGACGGCCGAACCTGGATGGCGCTCTGGGGGAATTCTCTCATGCTCAAGATTGAGAAATATCGGAAACAGTTGGTATCCCTAAGCGTGCTGGACATCGGGGCCTTCACCGAACGCTACGACCTCGGCGAGCTTATCTGCAACAACCCGGACGAATTTTTCGGTGAGATCGGACAGCGCTTGTTTGTCATCGGAAAAAACATTCAGCTTTCGGACACTGTTGAAATTGCAGTCGATCTAGTCGCCGTTGACATGAAGGGTCAGGCGGTCATTGTCATCCCTCAGCGGAACAAAGAGCAGCCGCAAGTGTCGCGGGCTGTTACGTGTTCCGGTATCCTTGCACAATGGGAACCGGCAGACATCCTATTGAATCCCGCAAATTATTATGACACTTTTTGATAGTTTGGAGCATCTATATATGTATGGGCAACCCCAAAGGTGTGAAGCGGGATTTCAAGGCCCTGGAGAAGCGCCGTTTCGAAGCGATGCGGCTGCTCGACCAAGGCCACAATCAGTCCGAGACGGCAAGACGGCTGAAAGTCGCTCGCCAAACCGTCAGTGCGTGGCGGCGGCAATACCGCGAGCAGGGTGCGGCCGGACTCCGCCAGGCCGGGCGCGCCGGACGCAAGCCGCTCCTCGATGCCGCACAACGCGAACGCCTGACGTCGCTGTTGCTGGAAGGCCCGCAAGCCCACGGCTTCCCCACGCCCCTGTGGAGCTGTCCGCGGGTGGCTCGGCTGATCGGAGACGAGTTCGGGGTCGACTACCACGAAGGCCACGTCTGGAAGATCCTGCGAGCGCTCGACTGGAGCCCGCAACGCCCGGTCGGAAAGGCGCGCGAGCGCAACGAAGAGCAGATCCGCACCTGGAAGCGCAAGACCTGGACGCGCATTAAAAAAAAGCCCAAAACGAAGGCCGTACGCTCGTCTTCATCGACGAAAGCGGATTGAGTCAGAAGCCGCATCGCTGCCGCACCTGGGCGCCACGCGGCCAAACACCGGTGCTGCAGTTTAACTTCAATTGGGAGAAGCTTTCCGTCTCGGCGGGGCTGACGCTGCGTAACTTCTACTTTCGGCTCTATCCCGGTGCGATCGGCAAAGAGCAAGTGATCGACTTTCTCAAGGCGTTGGTACGTCATATCGATCGGCCGCTGCTGATCGTCTGGGACCGGCTGCCGGCGCACCGTAGCCGCCTGGTGCAAGAGTTCATCCAACTCTCCGAAGGCCACATCGCAACCGAGTACTTGCCACCCTATGCGCCGGAGTTGAATCCGGTGGAATACATCTGGGCTTACTGGAAGCAGCACGAGTTGCCGAACGTCTGTCCGAAGGACTACGGCGAGCTGAACGAGCGGGCCCGCAAGGCACTCCGCCGCATGCACCGCAAACCGCGTTTGATCACGGCCTTCTGGAAACAGTCTTCTCTTTGCTTCGAGTGACGGGATATTATGCGGGACTCAATAGACCGTTTGTCGGAAGAGCGAAGAAAGGCTCTGGAGGCTTTCTTGGACGTGAGCACAGGTGAGATCAACCGCCAGCAGCGGGTGATTCTGGTTGCAGAGGACTATGATTACGAGGACCTGACAGCTACTAAGCCCGCATTTTCAATTTGATGTTTGACATCCCGACCTTCCAGCGGCCTTGAGCGTCTTTATTCATAGGGGCTAGAGCCCGATGAGGACGCCATGGAGGCCAACACCCAATGGGTGAAAAACAAACCAAGCCATTCCAGCTAAGTTTCAATGGACTTCTCAAAGTCGATTTCCAGGGATCGCACGTCACTTCCGACGGTGGCCTGATTTTGGTTCGCGAACTGGACGAACGGCTCGGTCTCGGAGAACTGATTGACGAGCATCTCAGCGACTCCCGGCAAGGCACAAACAAGCAGTTCACGCTCGCTGATCTGTTGCGGCAGTCGGTTTACAGCCGACTCGCCGGCTACGAGGACCTCAACGACGCCGAGCGGGTTTCGATCGATCCGACGTTTCGGCTGATCGGTTCGCAGAAGATCTGGGATCGCGGTGCGGCCTTGACCTCGACGCTGCACGGCTTCGAGACGGAGATGCTGGCGAGCGAAGAGAACCTGCTGGGGCTGATGGCGCTGAACCGAGAGCTGGTCGGGCAAGCGGAAGCGTTCGACGACGCCGAGCGGGTCGTTCTGGATCTGGACTCCACCGAGAGTCCGGTCCATGGCCAACAGGAAGGCAGTGCCTACAACGGACACTTCGAGTCGGTCTGCTACCACCCGTTGCTTTTGTTCAACGGTCATGGTGATTGCCTCGCTGCCAAGCTGCGTCCAGGCAACGTGCACAGCGCCGAGGACTGGGATGAGCTCTTGTTGCCGGAGATCGAGCGCCAACAGGCTGCGGGCAAGCAGGTCGCCTTCCGGGGCGATGCGGCCTTTGCGAAGCCGGAAGTTTATGAGGCTTCGGAGGAACGCGGAGTACAGTACGCCATTCGCATTCCGGCCAACAAGAGCTTGGAGCTGGAGATCGAAGACATCCTGTTTCGCCCGCCGGGAAGGCCTTCCCGCAAGCCCTTGGTGCGCTACAAGAGTTTTCGCTATCAGGCGGAGAGTTGGTCGCAGGCGAGGCGGATCGTCGCTAAGGTCGAGCATCACCAGGGCGAGCTGTTCCCGCGCGTCGGATTCATCGTGACGAGCATGAGCTTGCCGAGCCGCTCGGTGGTGCGCTTCTACAACAAGCGCGGCACGGCGGAACAGTGGATCAAGGAAGGCAAGCAGGCGACGCACTGGACGCGATTGTCGTGCCATCGATTTCGGGCCAACGAAGTGCGGTTGCAACTGAGCGTGCTGGCCTACAACCTGGGCAATCTTTGGCGGCGGCTGGGGCTTCCGCAGCGAATCAAGAGTTGGTCGCTGTCGAGCTTGCAACACAGGTTGATGAAGACCGGCGGTCGGCTGGTCAAGCACGCGCGGTATTACTGGCTCTTATTGGCGGAGGGACATCTGAACCGGCGGCTGTTCGGCGACATGCTGCACAAGATCTGGGCGCTGCCGCTGCCGAGTGGGTAGCATTGCCGGAGTGAGGATCAACAGCTTTTGGCTCCAAAAGGTTTCGCAAGGAGCAGTGTCGGCCGGAGCGCCGTTCAAGCCGCTCAATCAACGACTGTGAGCGGTCGAACCAGCTCTGGCGACTACCAGCAGAGGTGATGTGCAGGGTTCAGCGTGAAAGGACGTGCTGTTCGGAGCGGAGCGGGTGTATACTGTGGCCGTGCCAGGGCCAAAATGGAAATCCTGGTTTGAGCCGTACCTGACCACCACACCAGCATTCCTTTGTTACTCATTCCCAACAACGGGATGGCGGCCTGTTCGAAGCGAGGGCGCATATTCGGTGAAGCAGGCTAAGTGGCTCCGGGAACGACACGGGATGGAAATCCGTTGCATCCGCGCGACGATGGCAACCGACACTCAGGGTAATGAATATCTTTCATGCACCGACCTGTCGGACTGGAGCCTACCCATCTACAGAATGTTCAGGTTCCGGGGAGACGAGCAGACGAGGGCAGAGGCCCGTCTAGGCGGTCGGCGGATTCATCCGAGGAGCGGGACATACCAGGCCGAACACCTAAAAATTGGCACTGGAGATCAGTTCGTGGAAGGCAAACTGCTCGATATGAGCAACGGTGGCCTGGGAGTGGAGACCGCGGTCGGATTAGATCTGAACTCGGACGTGACGGTAAGCGGTGAGCTTTACGGTGAGGGATCGAACCTGCAGATACAGGGCCGTGCCCGGGTCGCCCATTGCGTGTCGGTCAACGGAAACGTGTTCAAGATTGGGCTCAGCTTTCAGGAAGTCAAGTACCGAAGACTCGATTCCGCGGATGATCACAAGATTTCGTCCACATTTGACCCAGTAGAGCGCTATCCAGCATAGGCTCAGGGCCCGACCGAACTCGGTATCGCAAAGGTATACTGGACCGCGGCGGTGGCGAGGGTGATGTATTGTTTGCCGCCGACTGCGTAGGAGATGGGGGCGCCGAGTTGTTGACGCCAGAGCAGCTTGCCCGTCTTCGCGTCGAGGCCTAGTAGGTGCCCGAACGCCGTTCCGCCAAAGACGACGTTGCCCGCCGTGGCTAGGACGCCGGGCACGGGCATCCCTTGTAGCAGGTCGAAGCGCCAGCGATAGTCGCCCCTGAGCGGGCCCATGGGGCGATCGCGCCACCCTGAGGATCGATCCGTCAACCTACGTTGGTTTCTCAGAGCAATCTTCCATACAGTGAAACTCCTTCCTATGGAGAGCTGCGAGAGCCTTGATTTTTCAATATAAAATGCGGCTGCAAGCCGTGCCCTCTAAACCAGGATTTCCATTTTGGCCCTGGCACGGTCACAGGATACACCCCCGCTGCGCCGAATACCACGTCTTTTCGCGCTGAACCCTGCACATCACCTCCGCCGGTAGGCGCCAGGGCTCGTCCGTCCGCTCACAGACGTTGATTGAGCGGACTGAACGGCGCTCCGGCCGACACTGCTCCCTGCGAAACCTTTTTGGAGCCAAAAACTGTTGATCCTCGCCCGGGCAACGCTACCCACCCGGCACAGGCAGCGCCCAGATCCTATGCAGCATGTCACCGAACAGCCGCCGGTTCAGATGCCCCTCCGCCAGCAGCAACCAGTAGTAGCGAGCATGCTTGACCAGCCGACCGCCGGTCTTCATCAACCTGTGTTGCAAACTCGTTAGCGACCAGCTTTTGATTCGCTGCGGCAGCCCTAGCCGCCGCCACAGGTTGCCCAGGTTGTAGGCCAGCACGCTGAGTTGCAGCCGTACCTCGTTGGCTCGGAAGCGGTGACACGACAAGCGGGTCCAGTGCGTGGCCTGTTTGCCTTCTTTGATCCACTGCTCCGCCGTGCCGCGCTTGTTGTAGAACCGCACGACCGAGCGGCTCGGCAAGCTCATGCTCGTCACGACAAATCCGACGCGCGGGAATAGTTCGCCCTGGTGATGCTCGACCTTGGCGACAACTCGCCTTGCCTTCGACCAGCTCTCGGCCTGATAGCGAAAACTCTTGTAGCGCACTAGGGGCTTGGCGTTCGGCCTGCCCGGTGGCCGAAACAGGATGTCCTCGATCTCCAGCTCCAGGCTCTTGTTCGCCGGGATGCGAATCACGTAGTCCACGCCGCGCTCCTCCATCGCCTCGTAGATCTCGGGCTTGGCGAAGGCGGCGTCGGTGCGGAACGTCACCTGTTTGCCCTCCGCCTGTTGTCGTTCGATCTCCGGCAGTAGCAGCTCGTCCCAGTCCTCGGCGCTGTGCACGTTGCCGGGACGCAGCTTCGCGCCTAGGCAGTCGCCGTGCTGGTTGAACAGCAACAGCGGGTGATAGCAGAGGGACTCAAAATGGCCGTTGTAGGCACTGCCTTCCTGTTGGCCGTGGACGGGGCTCTCCGTGGAGTCCATGTCGAGCACCACGCGGTCTGAACCGTCGGGAGCTTCGGCTTGCGCGACCAGCTCCCGGTTCACTGCCATCAGCCCCAGCAAGTTCTCTTCGCTCGCCAGCATCTCCGTCTCGAAGCCATGCAGCGTCGAGGTCAAGGCTGCTCCGCGATCCCAGTTCCTCTTCGAGCCGATCAAGCGAAAGGTCGGATCGGCGGATACTCGAACGGCGTCATTGAGGTCCTCGTAGCCAGCGAGTCGGCTGTAGACCGACTGCCGCAGCAGATCGGCCAGCGCGAACTTCTTGTTCAAGCCTTGTCGCGAGTCGCTGAGATGCTCGTCGATCAGCTTCCCGAGTCCGAGTCGTTCATCCAGTTCGCGAACGAGAATCAGACCGCCATCCGAGGTGACTCGCGATCCTTGGAAATCGACTTTGAGAAATCCATTGAACGTGAGCTGAAACGGCTTGTTTTCTTTTTCACCCATCGGGTGTTGACCTCCATGGCGTCCTTATCGGGCTCTAGCCCCTATCAATAAAGACGCTGAAGGTCGCTGGATGGTCTGAAGCTCATACATCAAATTGAAAATGCGGGCTAAATCCGAAACTCTGCTTAAAAGCATCAGATTTGTCTGATCGCGAGAGTAGTGTCGTTGGCAGGAGAGGCAAGAAATCCGTGAAGGCCACGGCCAGCATTCTGAGGAACCGGGAAGGCACGGACCTCGGACGAGGCTCGCTTACCTGGGGTTCCGTTGCCTCCACGAAGTTTCCCCTGGGGGTCGAATATCTTACGGGACTGCAGGTAGATCCGGGGGACCCTTACAGCAGGTTCAGCGTTATTCTTGATGGGCCTGTCCAGACCTTCCTCCGAAAATGAAATGAAGCGTCCCGCTACGCTGTGTGCCGGCCTGTAGTCAGCCTGCAACAGACGCTCCAGGGGTTCCACTTCAAACGGCGGGACGAAGCAATCTTTGGCCCCTGCACGGATCGCTGCCAACGCCAAGTTGGACATGTCGGTCGTATGCACCGCAGCCACCAAGCCAGGATTTCCATTTTGGCCCTGGCACGGCCACAGTATACACCCGCTCCGCTCCGAACAGCACGTCCTTTCACGCTGAACCCTGCACATCACCTCTGCTGGTAGTCGCCAGAGCTGGTTCGACCGCTCACAGTCGTTGATTGAGCGGCTTGAACGGCGCTCCGGCCGACACTGCTCCTTGCGAAACCTTTTGGAGCCAAAAGCTGTTGATCCTCACTCCGGCAATGCTACCCACTCGGCAGCGGCAGCGCCCAGATCTTGTGCAGCATGTCGCCGAACAGCCGCCGGTTCAGATGTCCCTCCGCCAATAAGAGCCAGTAATACCGCGCGTGCTTGACCAGCCGACCGCCGGTCTTCATCAACCTGTGTTGCAAGCTCGTCAGCGACCAACTCTTGATTCGCTGCGGAAGCCCCAGCCGCCGCCAAAGATTGCCCAGGTTGTAGGCCAGCACGCTCAGTTGCAACCGCACTTCGTTGGCCCGAAATCGATGGCACGACAATCGCGTCCAGTGCGTCGCCTGCTTGCCTTCCTTGATCCACTGTTCCGCCGTGCCGCGCTTGTTGTAGAAGCGCACCACCGAGCGGCTCGGCAAGCTCATGCTCGTCACGATGAATCCGACGCGCGGGAACAGCTCGCCCTGGTGATGCTCGATCTTAGCGACGATCCGCCTCGCCTGCGACCAACTCTCCGCCTGATAGCGAAAACTCTTGTAGCGCACCAAGGGCTTGCGGGAAGGCCTTCCCGGCGGGCGAAACAGGATGTCTTCGATCTCCAGCTCCAAGCTCTTGTTGGCCGGAATGCGAATGGCGTACTGTACTCCGCGTTCCTCCGAAGCCTCATAAACTTCCGGCTTCGCAAAGGCCGCATCGCCCCGGAAGGCGACCTGCTTGCCCGCAGCCTGTTGGCGCTCGATCTCCGGCAACAAGAGCTCATCCCAGTCCTCGGCGCTGTGCACGTTGCCTGGACGCAGCTTGGCAGCGAGGCAATCACCATGACCGTTGAACAAAAGCAACGGGTGGTAGCAGACCGACTCGAAGTGTCCGTTGTAGGCACTGCCTTCCTGTTGGCCATGGACCGGACTCTCGGTGGAGTCCAGGTCCAGAACGACCCGCTCGGCGTCGTCGAACGCTTCCGCTTGCCCGACCAGCTCTCGGTTCAGCGCCATCAGCCCCAGCAGGTTCTCTTCGCTCGCCAGCATCTCCGTCTCGAAGCCGTGCAGCGTCGAGGTCAAGGCCGCACCGCGATCCCAGATCTTCTGCGAACCGATCAGCCGAAACGTCGGATCGATCGAAACCCGCTCGGCGTCGTTGAGGTCCTCGTAGCCGGCGAGTCGGCTGTAAACCGACTGCCGCAACAGATCAGCGAGCGTGAACTGCTTGTTTGTGCCTTGCCGGGAGTCGCTGAGATGCTCGTCAATCAGTTCTCCGAGACCGAGCCGTTCGTCCAGTTCGCGAACCAAAATCAGGCCACCGTCGGAAGTGACGTGCGATCCCTGGAAATCGACTTTGAGAAGTCCATTGAAACTTAGCTGGAATGGCTTGGTTTGTTTTTTCACCCATTGGGTGTTGGCCTCCATGGCGTCCTCATCGGGCTCTAGCCCCTATGAATAAAGACGCTCAAGGCCGCTGGAAGGTCGGGATGTCAAACATCAAATTGAAAATGCGGGCCAAGATCTCCGGGTAATCCGCACGCAGCTGTTTGATCAGTCCCAGTGCTGTCTCGGAGTCGCCTATGCTGATGATTACCTTAGATTGCTGCTCGATCCGGAGCAACTTTGCCAGTTGCTCAGCCGACGGGTAGCGCCGCAGGATCAAGGCCCACCCCCGACTCTTTACGCGCGACAAGGTCTCTTGCAAGCGCGCTGTCACCTCGGGATCGGGAGAGATAATCAACAGTTTTGTTGGCTTCATGTTGTCCCACGCCGATGGGGAGACTAAAGCTTCTCCGGCAGTACCGCTGGAAAGGGAGCCAAGGAGGCTTTGAGGCTGGAGAGAATCTGGTTCAGCTCCTCGAGCGCCCCTTCCCGCTGCTTCTGTACCTCATAGAACGAACGAATGGCCTCGCCCTGTCTATCGAGCCGTCCGACTAGAGCCGCCACCCTTGGCGAGACATCCGCGACCGTGGATTTCAAATCAGAGATCTCTTTCTGCTGGCCTTCGACCTCGCCGAGCAGTGGGTCGAACCGATCAGAAACCGAGGCAAAACGATCTTGCATTTGCCGGCCCAGATCGGTCAGCGTCTTCTCATGGCTGGCGACGGCCTGCCGAAGGGACGTGGTATCGGCGAGAAGCTGCTCGTATTGCTCCTTGGTAAGCGCAGCCGAAGACTCGGCTACCTGGTCGATACTTTGTTGCACGGCTTCTAGCCGCGCGGTGACAGCCTGCAGTTCTTGATCTTGCCGCCGCATGGAACCCTCTACAGCTTGCTGCTCGGTGGCGCGAGCTTTTTCCAGCTGGCGCGCCATAGTCACTATCGCTTGGGTGAGACCGCTCGCAGATTCGTCGACCATGTCAGTCTCCTCTTCAGCGGGCTGTGGCAGGTCGAGAGGGTCACTGTTTGTAGAAGCGGTTCTCTCGTCGACGTGATCTCGATCGTCTACAGCTACAGCTACCGCCGCGGACAGATTCCCGTTTTCGCTGTGTTGTGGCTGGTTCCCCATCCCCTCCTCCCAACGGTTGTCCTCCACCAAACGGCTCCTCATGTCCTCCTCGAAACGGTTCCTCATGTCTTCCTCCAAACACTGTCTCTTCTCGATAGGCTTCTCAACGTCTGCGGAGTAGCGCCGTGATTAAGCTTACATTGAGTTGGCCGGCACGATCAATAGTACGTACGGGCTGTTTTTGAGCGTATCCTTGGTACTACCGTACCGGACCAAAGGTTTGACCTCTGTAGGTGTTAACTCGTACTTGCGAATGTGACTCCTCGTCTATTTGAAATGTGACTACTGGTTCATTGCCGGGGTTGCGAAACCGTTGTACAAACAGAAGTGACAAGAAGATCCGGTCAACATGTCCGAGCACCTCCACGTCCGTCGCGCCGTGGCGGGCCGAGGACCAGGAAATCCTGGTGGAGTCAGCCTGCCCGTAGTCTACTTTACGGTGGGAGCGTTTACTGGAGCGGGTCTTCTCTTGCTGGGCCACGCCGTTCCTGCGTTTGAGGAGCTCTTAGGGAACCACGGCCTGGCCCTGATGGTGGGCGGTTTACTAGTGAACATCGAATACCTTTATCACTTGCGCCGGAAGACACGACGGAACGCGCAGGCGGCCGTACAGGCTCACGAGGCCTCCAAAGGGAGGCGGACGAGCGGAAGCGGGCACAGGCTGAGTTGAAAAAGACACAAAGTCAGCTCCTCAAAACCGCCCGACGGGCGGGCATGGCCGAGGTAGCAACCGAGGCGGTGCACAACATCGGCAACGCTCTCAACACGGCAGGGGTATCGGTCGGAGTGCTGACCGAGCAGTTGACAGAGTCGAAGACGTCACAACTCGCCCGTGTGGTCGAACTGATGCGCCGGCACGAGGATGAGCTGGGCTTTTTCCTGACCAACGATCACCGAGGCAAGCATTTGCTCGACTACCTGAGCAAGCTCAACGAACTTGCAGCTCGGGAACAGACCAGCTCACTCGAGGAACTCGCCCAGTTGGCCAAGAGCATTGACCATATCGAGGCTATCGTCCGGATGCAGCAATGCTACGCCACCGTTGGCGGTGCTGAAGAGCCGGTGGTGCTTGCCGAACTCGTGGAGGACGCTCTGAGGTTGAACGCCCCTGCGCTATCGTGTGGGGGAATTCGCGTGGTACGCAAGTTGAATGGGACTGCCCCGGTCCTCGTCGACCGGCATAAGCTCCTGCAGATCCTGGTGAACCTGCTTCGGAATGCCCAAGAGGCCTTGGTTTCACGAAACCACAGGGATCGAACGTTAACCGTTCGGGTCAGAGCGGCTGGGGGCCTCGGCATCCGAATCGAGATCGCCGACAACGGCGCGGGAATTCCCCCGGAGGATCTTCCGAGGATCTTTGCCCATGGCTTCACGGCCAAGAAGAATGGTCATGGGTTCGGGCTGCACAGCGTGGCGTTGGCAGCCCAGGAGATGGGCGGGTCGGTGATCGCCCAAAGCGACGGACCCCATAAAGGGGCGACCTTCACGGTCGATCTGCCACTCAAGACCGCTGAGGTAACGTGTTGACCCAGGAAAACGTGGCAAGTAATCGGCGCATTCTGATCGTCGATGATAACCCCGAGATTCACGGGGACTTTAAGAAGATCCTGGCTACTGAACCAGAGACGGCCACGGCCCTACAGGAGCATGAAGCTCTGCTGTTTGGGCCGTCGACGTTGCCCCCCAACCGGCCGAAATTCACAATTGACTCCGCCCAGCAGGGACAAGAGGGGCTGGCCCTCGTTCGGAAAGCTGTGCAGACTGGGAAACCCTATGCGCTGGCGTTCGTGGACGCCCGAATGCCCCCGGGCTGGGACGGCATCGAAACAACGGAACGGATCTGGCAAATCTGCTCAGACCTTCAAGTGGTCATTTGCACTGCCTACTCCGACTACTCGTGGGACAAGATAGTCGAGCGACTGGGCCAGATCGATTCCCTGCTCATCCTCAGAAAACCGTTCGATGCCGCCGAAGTTCGCCAGCTGGCCTGCGCCCTCACCGAGAAATGGCATCTAAACCAGTTGGCCCAATGCAGGGTGGCGGATTTAGAGACGATGGTAGAGAAACGCACCGCCGAACTCGAAGGACGGAGAATAGACCTCGAAAACGAAATCTGGCAACGAAAGCGCGTCTCCGAGGAATTACTTGAACATGCTTTTCACGATTCGCTTACCAATCTACCGAATCGAGCCTTGTTCGTGGATCGGTTGGAACGTGCCTTTACCCGAGCAAAGAGGCCGGGGGGGCCTTCGTTCGCCGTGCTGTTTGTCGACCTGGACCGGTTCAAGCTCGTCAACGACCGGTTCGGACACACAAGGGCGGACCAGCTTCTGATCACGGTTGCTCAAATGATGCTTCCCTGTGTCCGGGCTCAAGATACGATTGCACGAGTCGGGGGAGACGAGTTTGCGATCCTCCTGGACGGTCTCACGGACCCCGGCGAGGCCGAACGTGTCGCTCAGAGAATCCAACAAGCACTCGCGCAGCCCGTCCAGCTGGATGGGCAAGAGATATTCGCTACCGCCAGTATCGGAATCACTTCCAGTTCGTCCCGCTATACGGCGGCCGAGGATCTTTTGCGGGACGCTGACACGGCGATGTATCGGGCCAAGGCGCGTGGGAAGGGTCAGTACGAGATCTTTGATAGGCATATGCGCGAATTGGCTCTGGCGGAGTTTTAATTGCGAATGGACCTGCAACGTGCCCTCGAGCGACAGCAGTTTTCCGTTTACTACCAGCCTATTGTGGCCGTGCAGATCGGAGAGATCACCGGTTGCGAGGCTCTTGTGCGATGGAATCACCCCACACGCGGTCTCATCGCTCCAGGAGAATTCATTGCGAACATGGAAGATACAGGACTCATCGTGCCCATTGGGAAATGGATCTTGCGAACCGCCTGCGCCCAAAACAAAGCTTGGCAACAAGTAGGATTCCCTGCTATCTACGTATCCGTCAACGTTTCCCTCGTCCAGTTTCATCGGCAAAACTTTACACGGATCGTTTCCCAGACGTTAGAAGAGACCGGGTTAGACCATCGTTGGCTCAGATTGGAATTGACCGAAAGTGTCCTCATGGAAGACGCGGAGTTGACCTCGAGAACGCTCAACGAATTAGGTAAGATGGGGATACGAATTGCAATCGATGACTTTGGAACCGGTTACTCATCCATGAGCTACCTGCACTGCTTGCCGCTCCAGAGCCTAAAAATCGACCGGTCGTTTTTGCATGCGATAAAAGGAGACGATTGCCCTGCTGCCGAGATTATGACGACAATGACCCGGTTGGGGAACATCTTAAACCTGGAAGTCACCGCCGAAGGAGTTGCGTCCGAACACCATTTGACATTCTTGCGTTCCCTTCACTGTACCGAGATGCAGGGGTTTCTATTTTTCCGGCCCATGCCACCGGAGGACTTGACCAACTTATTCCATCAAGGGTGGCAATCGAACCGTTGCAACGGTCTTTTTAGAAAGCACGACCTGGCTCCTATCCCAACAAGGTGAAGCGCCGACGGTGCGGGCTGTCACTCGCTCACTGTTTACCGGGAACAAGGGGGCATCCATGATAGGTATCTGTCAAGGATGGATGCAGGCATCCTGACCTCCCGTCTTCATCAGCCGCTGCTGCAAGCTCGTCAGCGACCAGCTCTTGATCCGCTGCGGGAGTCCCAAGGCTGCGCGGCCCCACGCGCCGGGGGATTTGAGACCTGCAACAAGGGGGAAGCTCTTCTGAGCCGTTCGTGTCGCCACGTAGATTAGTCCGCTCGGGGGTCTGGTTTATAGGACGCTGACCCGGCCATAGCGCCTTCTGGACCATCGGTTCGCGCCGAGGGTCACTCCCTCATGGGCGAGTCTCCTCAGCCGTTGTAGACATATATAGACGTAATCCGCCGCCCAAGAGTTCACTCTTCTTTGGGTCGTTCTTTTTTCAATCCTAGCACCGCCGCCAGCCCGTTTTCTGTCAGCGATAATCCCTAGTACTCAACAGGACCTTGGTCTTTGCGGGAATGGCAGAGGCGGCTGTTCCGGCCTGTTTTGGGTCACCTGAAGCGGCCAGTCCAGCGTCTTGCACTACGATGAAGCGTCCTGGAGGAGAGATGAGGGCGGCCGGCTCACGCTACATCGCAGTAGACTGCCCCCGTTACCGGTGTATGATGGGAGCGTTCAAGGGGGAGTCATGCTACTGAGAAACTCCTGCCGGCCGGCGACAGTCGCGGCTGCTTGTCTCGCTATGGCTGCACCGGTCCTGGCCCAACAGACGCGCGCCCGCGCTGCCACCAGCCTCGAACACGTAAAACCCGTACTGAGCGTGGATCGGGACACTTGCTTGGTACGCGCGTCCGAAGCCCTGCGCCAAGCGGGCTACTCCGACGTCCGCCGTGGCGGTGACACGGTCAGCGGAGAGGGGGAGCCCGCCGTTCGGATCGACTGTCACTCTCTTTCGGCGTCGCGGACGCTGGCGACGGTCATGGTGGCGGGAGTCGACGCCTCGACGGTCCAGAGGGTGCGTTCCGTCATCGTCGCCCTACTTGGAGCAGGCGGCGCGGATTTTCAAGGCGTGTTCGGCGGCACCGGCGGCACCGGCTCGCGTCCCGGGACCACCACAGACCGGGGTCCGGGCGGTTCGACGACGGCCACGACCACGCCGCCGTGGCCGAACACCACCGCGACTCCGGGTCCCAGCGCCGTGCCAGTACGAGCCACCCCGCCCGCGCCTACGACCCTCGCCGGCCGCTGGCAGTGGACCGCCGATTGTGCCGGCAACCGCTTTCAAGGGCAGTGGACGATTGAGCCCGGCAGCCGTGACAACGAATACGCCGGCACGTTCGGTAACACAAATCAGTACGACGTGGGCAACCTCACCTTCGTCGTCAACGACAACCGGATGCGGGGGACGCGCACCTTCGAAGCCGGCAGGCGGCAGCGGCGTCAAGACTGGACCGGTGTGCTGAGCCGGTCGAGCGGCGGGGTCATCTCCGGCGACATCGTCGAAGGCGACCGTCACGTGTGCCGCTTTACGGCGCTGCCCCTGAGCGGCGGCACAGGGGGCAATGCGCCGAGCCCCGCTTCCCGGCTCCCGGGTGTTACCTCGACGCCGTCTGTGACCCCGCCCCCGTTTACGCCCGTGCAGCCTGTCGGCGGGACGGGCGGGCGCTACCTCCTCGTCCCACGACGCGCCATCTCGGGTTACAACATTCAAACTCTCCGCAACGTCTCCGTCGCTCAGTGCGAGGCCGCTTGCGACCGGCGTAGCGACTGCTTGACCTTCGACTACACCCGCGGCGGCACGACCTGCTACTTGCAGAACAAAGCTGATGGCACAGTCGCATCCAACAGCTATGACCACTACGTGAAGCCGGGTGTTGCGCGCCCGGCGTCTTCCGGGGCCGGGGTCGGCGGGACGGGCGAGCCTGGGACCACCGCATTGAAACTACCGCCCGACACGCCTTTCCGGCAATTGCCGCCGCCTAGTGCTGCGGGCATGGGCGACTGGAAAGTGGATTACGGAAAATATGAAGCGGTTGGCGGCGTCATTAACGCCAGCCCGGCAGGCGATGGCAAAACCAGCTATTACATCGCGCCCGCTTCCATGCTCGGTGACTGGCGCCGCTTTGGCGCTCTGGTCTTTGACAAGAAAAGCTGGGGTGGCACCTATTACGGCCCGGACTCTTACGCGGCCTATGGCGATGTTGTCATCAAAAGAGAAAACAAGAGCGCTCGTTACGACATCGACGCTGACCATTCCGGAAACTGGCGAACCTACCGCATAGCGCTCTCGGATCGCGGTTGGAAATTTTCCGGCGGGGCCGGCTCACTGGCCGACATTGTGCCCAATGTCACGGAGTTGAAAATCCGCGCCGAATACGGCGGCGGGACGGACTATTCGGCACTTCGCCGCGTCAAGTTCGAGGGCGGCGGAACAACCCCTACGGCCAATGCAGGGTCCGGGGCAGGGTCGGGCTACCGCTACATCGCCCACACTGCGATCTCCGGGCACAACAAGGAGATCCTGCGCAACGTGAGCGTCGATGACTGTCGAACCGCCTGCAACGAGCGACCCTGGTGCAAGTCGTTCGACTACAGCCGTCCGGACCAGCACAACTCCTTGCATTGCCACCTTCAAGAGGTCAACTCGGCCGACGTGCCCCAGTCCTCCTTTATCACCAACTCGCTCGGCAGGAGTTACGACTATTACGAGAAGATCGGCGGTGGCTCAGCGCGGTCGTCCGATCCCGGCCAGCCGCCGGTGACTCAGCCGCCCGTGACCCAACCGGTGGCCCCTCAGACCGCCGCGACCCAGCCTACAGCCGCACCACCGGCCGCATCCACCGGCGGATCGTCGGCCTGGCCCGACAATCCGAACTGGCAGGTCCCCGAGCCGGGCCCAAACGAAACGCTCATCGTGTTTGGATCGCCTGATGTACCGCTTGGGCCGATGCCCTTGCCGCCCCTGGGAGCGGAGAGGAAGAAGAGGGGCCAGTTCCTTGGCTTTGCCGGCAGCGGCGAGTATCTGGCGGGCCGGCCGGCGCCGCAAGCGGTAAGAGGCGCCATTAACGCGATCCACACGCGATTCGAACCGTTCAGGCCCGGCGACCCGTGCGCCGGAAATCTGATCATCGAACTCGACGTCGAACACAAGGGTGAGAACTCTACCTATTGGGACGTGGACCTCTATGTTAGCGGCCGCGTCTCCAAGATCAACTCATGGGACGGCATCGTATGGGATGAAAAGCCCATCAGGCTGGGTGGTGGTTTTGGTTGGAAGCATACGATTCCCTTCCCCTCTGTCCAACCGGTGAAGATCCGCGCCGAGCTGTATCGTTACAACAAAGAGCTACGAAAAGATCAGCTCATGCATTGGGCCGAGGCCACAGCCAGCCGGCCCGTCGCCAACCTTCGGCACCACGCCTACTTCTACGCCGGCCCGCCGGATGACTTTGGGAACATCCCCATCAAAAAGATCGGGATCCAAATCGTCAACACGGGCAACGCCCCGACCGGCGGCGGGGTCTTCTTCACCGCGGACATTTACTACAAGGAAGGCCGCAATCTACGAGCTTACAACGGTGGCATCGCCAGAGCTTACAAGTATTTCAATGGTAGTTTCCCCCAACTCGGTCCCGGACAAAGCGAGTACTTCACCGACGACGATTCCCGGTGGCGGAGTTCCGTAAGCACGGGCCGCGATTGGAACTCCGCAACCGCCAGGGTCAACGACTCCGGTTGCCAAGACGCCGACATCCGCGATAACCATGCCTTCGCGGGGGCCCCTGGCGGTTCAGTGCGCTTGAACACACCGACCGGCCCCTAGTCACAAGATGGATCACAGGTCAAGGTTCAACACCGCCAGAAAGACGCCGCCGGGCAAGCCCAGCAATGGAGGCTGGGGCCGTTACGCGAATACTTTCTCGACCAGGTTCCCGCGCACGCCTGTCAGCCGTTGATCCAGCCCTTGATAGAAGTACGTTAGTTTCTTATGGTCGAGCCCCATCAGGTGCAGGATGGTCGCGTGCAGGTCTGACACGTGCACCGGGTCTTCGATGGCCTTGAAACCCAGCTCATCGGTCAAGCCGATGGACTGGCCTCCCTGCACGCCCGCGCCTGACAGCCACATCGTGAACCCCTGCCAATCGTGGTCGCGTCCGGGACGGTCGACGCCCTCGCTCGTGGGCGTGCGGCCGAACTCACCACCCCAAACCAGCAGCGTTTCGTCCCACAGCCCGGTGCGCTTGAGATCGGCGATGAGGGCGGCGATAGGTTGGTCCGTCTCGCCGGCGTGCAGCGTGTGGTTGGTGATGCAATCGGTGTGACCGTCCCAGGTATCCTCGATATGTCCACCACCGGAGTAGAGTTGTACGAACCGCACGCCGCGCTCGAGCAGCCGCCGCGTGACGAGGCACTTGCGGCCGAAGTCCTCGGTGATCTTCTTGTCGAGGCCGTACATCTCGCGGGTCTGCACACTCTCCTTGTTCAAGTCCACGGCTTCGGTAGCGGTGGTCTGCATGCGATAGGCCAGCTCGTATGACTCCATTCGCGCCGCCAACTCGGAGTCGTGAGGGTATCGTTCCAGGTGCTGCTGGTTCAACTCACCCAACACATCAAGCGCGTGGCGTTGCGTGCGCTCACCGGTTCCCTCGGGCGTCGTCAGGTTCAACAAGGGCACGCCGCCGCTGCGAAACAGTGTCCCCTGATAAGCCGCCGGCATGAAACCCGCCGTCCAATTCGACGCCCCGCTGATGGGGCCGCCCCGGGGATCGGTCATCACGACATAGCTGGGCAAGCTCTGGTTTTCCGTGCCGAGGCCATAGCTCAGCCACGAGCCCAGCGACGGTTTGCCGATGGTGACGCTGCCGGTGTTCATCTGGAGGCAACCGGAGGCGTGCGCCGCGGTATCGGTATGACACGACTTGATCACGCACAGGTCGTCGGCGAACTTCGCGGTATGAGGGAAGATGCTGCTGATCCACTGCCCGCTCTGGCCATGCTGTTTGAACTCGAACGGGCTTTGCATCAAGTGGCCCACCGGACGGTTGTTCGAGCCCACGACGGCGTCGCCTTTGTAAGGCTTGCCGTCGTACCTGGCAAGCGCCGGTTTATAGTCGAAAGTATCGACCTGACTCGGCGCACCGTTCATGAACAGGAACACAACGTGTTTCGCCTTCGCCGTGAAGTGCGGCTCCTTGGGCGCGAGCAAACCCGCCGCTCCCGGGCCGCCCGTCGTCGCCGCCCGCGCCTGTTTCGCGAAGAAACCGTCGCGCGTCAACAGATCGATCAACGCCAACATCGGGAACCCCGCGCCGACATTGCGGATGAACTCGCGCCGGCTGCGGGCGTGCGGGGTGGGACTTAGGCGACTCGAAGGGTCATGCATAGTTGGGTCATCCCGTTGGAACAGAGCGGTACCATGGCTCGACGCAAGCCGCTGGCCAGGGCCTAACTCCGTAATGCGACGCGCTCACTGCTCGACTACCGTGTCTGTTCACTCTCCTTCGCAATGCTAAACGCCTACTGCCGGGCCGCGACACCCGGCCCCGCTCCCCGTCGGCTAATCCGTATACACAAACTCATTCAAATTCAAAATCACCCGGCACATCTGCACCAACGCCTTGCGATCCACATCGTCGGGCGTGATGTCAGGTTGTTCTTGCCGCAACTTCGATGACTCGCGCTCTCGAAACTCCATCAACGACCGCCGCTCTTTCCGGGTCGGCGGACGCGCTAGCGCCAACCGGTACGCCCGCTCGATCTGCCGCTCCGCGTCCCCCCCGACTTCCGCCACCAAACGCCGGGCCCAATGCCGCGCCTGCCGGTTCACGAAATCGCCGTTGAACAACGTCAACGCTTGGGGCGCCACGCTCGTGTTCACGCGGCGAGCCGATGTCCGCGTCGTGTCGCACAAGTCGAGCACTTCAAGCATCGGCACGATCATCGACCGCTTCACAAACGCGTAGATCGTGCGCCGCGAGGCCTCGTCTTCGCGAAACGGTTTCCAAATCTTGTCCGGGTCAGGATGCCCCTCCAGCGCCGGCGCCGGCACAAACGGGTACATGCTCGGGCCGTACATCTCGCGGTTCAACTCCCCACTCACCGCCAGCATCGAATCGCGAATCGCCTCTACCTCCAGCCGCCGGTAGGGGAACCTCCACAGCAGCCGGCTCTCGGGGTCTACCTCGCCGTATTCGTCATTCCACGACTTGCTCATCGAGTACGCCGCGCTCGTCATGATCAGCCGATGCAGCTTCTTGAACGACCAACCGTTGTCGACGAACCAGTTCGCGAGCCAGTCCAATAAATCGGGATGCGTGGGCTCATCGCCCATCACGCCGAAGTCACTCGGTGTTCGGACCAGCCCCTCGCCAAAATGGAACTGCCACACCCGGTTCACGATCACGCGAGCTGTCAGCGGATTGTCTGAACTCGCAATCCACCGCGCCAAACGCAACCGCTGCAAAGTGGTGTCCGGCTTGGGCCCGTCCTCGTAAACCGCCGCCGTCGCCAACGCTTTCCCGGCGGGATCGAGAATCGCCGGCACCGCAGCCTCGACCGCTGGACCGTGTGCCCCCGCTTTGCCGCGGATCAGCAGGTGGGTCACTGGCGGCTTGGGTTCCGGCTCGTTGAGAAAATACCCGCGCGGCAAGTCGGGTGTTTCTTCGCTCAGCTCACAGATGATTTGCTCAAGCGACTCGATCCGGCGTCGCTTGTCCGGAGGGAACGCGAGCGCAATCTCTGTGTCGAGCTGTGTCTGGTGCTTCTTGACGAGGTCCCGCTGCTCGGGCGTCCACTCCCTGGGGTCCGCTCGAAACGCTGCAAGCACTTCCGCGTCAAGGTTCGTCTCACCGCGCGCGAGGAAGTCCTTGCGCACGTCCTCGCGAATCTTCGCGATGACTTCTTCCAGTGGCTTGATCTTCGCATCACGCCGGTTGAGTCTCTCGATTTGCGCCGGCTTGCCGATGGGCAGGTCTAATTCCCGCCGGCCGTCCTGTGGCCGCTGCAAAGGATTGAAAATGGCGAGGAAGCTGTAGTAGTCCTGCGCGCTCAGCGGCTCGAACTTGTGATTGTGGCAACGCGCGCAGCCGAGCGTGAGGCCAAGGTAGACTTGCGCGGTGGTACTGACCAGGTCGTCGAGCTGATCGTAGCGGTCCGTCGCCGGATCGGCCGGTTCGTCGTCCCACGGGCCCAGGCGGTTGTAGCCGGTGGCGATGAGCGTCTCGGCGTTGCGATCGGGCAGCTCATCCCCCGCAAGCTGTTCCAAGACGAACCGGTCGTATGGCTTATCGCCGTTGAACGCCCGAATCACATAGTCACGGAAACGCCACACGTGCGGCTTCGTCGCATCGCGCTCGTAGCCGTTGGTCTCGGCGAAGCGCGCCAGATCGAGCCAATGCCGCCCCCATCGCTCGCCATAGCCGGGACGGGCCAACAGATCATCCACAATCCCTGCCAGCGCCTTCGGCGAAGGGTCGGCGTAGAACGCGTCCTGCTCGGCGATCGTCGGGGGCAGGCCGATCAAATCCAGGTAACTCCGCCGCAGCACCTGATGGGGCTTCGCGTGCGGATTCGGCTTCCAGCCGCGGCCCTCGAGTTTCGCGAAGACAAAACGGTCGATGGGGTTCTGGACTCGCTCCCGCAGCGCGGCCGACGCGACCTTGGACGGCTCCGGCTTCCCACGTGGCTGGAAAGCCCAGTGGTCGCGCCCATCCGGCTTGGCCGCATGCTCCCCGCCCGAGCCGTCATCCGAAACAGCCTCCGAGCCATCATCCGGCCACGCGGCGCCCTGGTCGATCCACGTCCGCAACGACGCGACCTGCTCGGTGGTCAGCCGCGGCCCTTCGGGCGGCATGATCAACTTCTCATCCGCACCCGACACATAGCGGATCAACAGGCTTTGGCCGCTCTCGCCGGGTACGATCGCCGGCACGCCCGATCCGCCGCCGCGCAATGCCTCGGCCTTGCGGTCGAGCCGAAACTCACCAAGCTGCGCCGCCGTGCCGTGGCACAGGTAACAACGCGATTCGAGGATCGGTTGGATCTCGCGGGCGTAGTCGACAGCCCCTGCCGACTGAGCCGAGAGCAGCGAGAAGGGGGCCTGCGCTCCCGCCAGGAGCACAGCCAGAAGAGGTAGGAAATACAAAGGTTTGGAGCTAAGGGTCACCCCTTGTCCTTGCGCCTACTATACCTCATCGGGTCCGGCGGCTCGACCCCGTTGGGGAGGAGTGCTGGCTCCGCCTGCTCCCTCAACCGGCTGCATCGGCTCCCTTGCAGCCAGGTTCGACACAGCGGTCGACCCCTACGGGCTGGTGCGTCCAAACCCTTCAGAACAAGTCCGGTGTAAACGCCACCCGCACCGGCGCTTCAACACCAACACCCTGAACCACGATCTCGCCACCTTCAATCGCTATGTCCTTTACACCGCTAAACTCCTCCGGCACGCTAGCCATGAATGCCAGGTAGCGGGCGGTGATTTTCTCCTTGCCCTCGAACCATCCGAACGTCCGCGTGCCGTACATCTCGGGATGCTTGAAGTACTCGCTCGCCGTCCCCGGGATGCGGGTATTACCGAACTCCATGCCCCGAGTCATCGCCTTGCCGTTCCAGGGCGGAACCTGCAACTCGCGGTTCTCCTCCCACACCATCATCCACGGGTAGTCCTTGCGATGAAACAGATAGGCGATCAGCACACGTTGCTCGGTGTTCACGGCGGCGATGTACTCCAACTCCCGCTCGGGGTCCATCAGGAAATAAGCCATCTTGTTGCTGGGCGGC
The DNA here is from genome assembly GCA_965261065.1 of Bryobacterales bacterium. GTDB lineage: Bacteria > Acidobacteriota > Terriglobia > Bryobacterales > UBA6623 > JAKZVK01. The sequence goes on from OZ253444.1 coordinate 5,710,367, forward strand.
TCTGGGGCAAAGCGCCGGTAGTCCATGGCAGGCGCATCGGCCGGACCCACCGGCCAGTCGGCCAACGATCCAGGCTGGTCGGGTCCCAGGTCGCCTTTGGTGGCCGACGCGTCAAAGAACGTAGCCTCGGGATCCACGAACGGCGGCCCGAACGTCACGTGCTGCACCCAGCCAAACGGACGGTCGAGGCTCAACTTGTTCTCGGCCGTCTCTTCGACGTAGAGCACCGGCTGGCCCTCGACCAACCGCATCGTACGCGTGATCGCGGTCTGTGACTGCGGCAGGTCGAAGCGGTGGACCAACGAGGTCGCGTCGTGCGAGAGCTTCTGCGCGGCCAGGACGTTCGTTTCCCCGTGGTACGCCAACCCGGCGGCGAACTCGGGCACCGAAGGCGCGCCCCAGAAGTCGAAGCATAGATTGTGTCCCATGATGCCGGCGAGCAAGTGCGCCTCGGAATCCGTTCCGTAGGTCCCGGCGTCGTTCTCCGCGTCGAAAGCCGATGGCTCAATCGAAGGCCAAGGCGGAATCCACAGTGGATTGATCGACTCGCCGCCGTCGCTCTTGAGGACGATCTCGGCGATATGCCCGCCACCTTCGAGGACGGTCACTCGAAGCCGGTCGTGCTCGAGCCGCCAAGCCTTGCGGTTCTCAAAGGTGACCAAGCTTTCGCTTTCGGGCATAGCTGAAGGCTCCTGCTGACACGCGCCGAACAGCGACGCAACAACAAGAATGAGCGAGAGAGAAGCAGCGGTAGGTTTCACGGCTACCCATTATGACCGATTCGCAAACCACTGATACGACACCCGACCGGTCCTTTCCGTTGACCCAGTGGTCGCTCCCGGGTAGCCAGAGCCTTGCCCTCTACCTGGATTTCCGATTTGACCGTCGCCTGCTAACCGACCGGGCACTCTCAGCGCCCTTACAGATGCGGGTTTGAGCGCAGCGCAAGAGAGCGGGAGGGCGACACCCAGTGGGTGACAAAGAGCAGAGGGCATTTCAGCTATCGTTCAACGGATTTCTGAAGGTCGATTTCCAAGGCTCGCGGGTGACCTCCGATGGCGGGCTTCTTCTCGTCCGAGAACTGGACGAGCGGCTCGGACTGGGCAAGCTGATCGACGAGCATCTGACGGATTCGCGACAAGGCTCGAACAAGAAGTTCCGGCTGGCCGATCTGGTGCGACAGTAGGTCTACAGCCGACTCGCAGGCTACGAGGACCTCAACGATGCCGTTCGTGTCTCCGCGAGGGGCATCTCAACCGGAAGCTGTTCGGCGAGATGCTCAACCGCCTCGCGACGCTGCCTGTGCCGGGAGGGTGACGCGGTGAGCGTCGGAGCAGCCGGAGCGGAGAGTTGCCGAGAGGCAAGGTCGGAGCGGTGTCGGCAGAGTGGGCGCTAGCGTGGCCGGAACGCCTTGACCAGACCCGATCTGAAGGCCGGACCGGCGAAGATAGGAGGATTCAACCTGAAAGCGGTGCGAAGACCGTTGCAGCGCAGCCGCGACTCGGCTATGATGGCCGTGCCGCGATGGCCAAAACGGAAATCCTGGTTAGACCGCGTTCTGCCGCAGCGGCCAGTGGCCCGCCTGCGAACGCCAGACTGTTGCGTCACGCCTCCAATCGGCAAGCTACGGGCTGTTGTACCGCCGGGACATGCACTGACCGTAGGGCGATTTCCCGCTGCAACCGTTCTCCCCATTTTGTTGCAGCGGCCCCCGCCCGGGCCGCCCTGCGGGCGTCGCCAGGCTCCACTCCCGCCGGGACGGCAGAAACGACCCTCGGCAGGATGGGGTAAACTTTTTGGTGCCCAGGTGGGGCCAAATGTGGCCATCAAATGGGTCCAGGCCGGGCTGGCGAACTCACTATTCTGCATTCGGAGCGTGATGACGATGAGAAGCACTAGCTCGATAGCTCCCGACAAGACCCAAACTCGCATCAAGACCCTTGACAGCGTCCTTCGAGCCGCTGGTGCATCTATCCTTGCAGCACTTCTGTGGGCCTCAGCCGCTCGTTCGGCACCGCCATTACCTCCGCAGAACACTCCCTCGAAACAGGAGAGCAAGCTCATCAAGAAGTGCGAAAAGAGGCGGGACTTGGCATCGTGCGTCGCGTATCTTCAGGCCTATCCAACAGGTTCCTTTACCTATGAGGCGCTGGACTATGTCTGGGGCCCTACCGCGCGGCTTGGAAGATTCGCCCGCACCGAAGACTACGAGTTCTTCCAAGGCCTGTGCCGGATCGATCACCCTCGGTGCACTGAGGTTGACGAGCTTCTCAGTCACCGGGCGCTTTCCAGGAACAGTGGCAGATCAGATCTGAGTGCGTTCTTGGACGAGTATCCGAACAGCAGTCATCGCACTCAGGTTATGCAGTTGTCCCGCCTCAGCTGGAAATGGAGAACAGCGTTCCGCCGGTAAGCTAACGGAGGGAACGCATGAGGAAAGCACGGAAACACTACACAGCCGAAGAGAAGGTCGCCATCCTGAGACGGCATCTGCTGGACAAGGAGCCGGTCTCAACACTCTGCGACGAGCTGGCGCTGCAGCCGACGGTGTTCTACCGCTGGCAGAAGGAGTTCTTTGAGAACGGAGCCGCCACCTTCCAGACCAACAACCGCAGCCGTCGTCAGCCCGAACAGGAACGCATCGCGCGGCTGGAGAAGAAGATCCAGACCAAGGATGAGGTTCTGGCCGAGTTGATGGCCGAGCACATCGCGTTAAAAAAAAGCCTTGGGGAACTCTGACCAAAACATGGACGCCGCCCGACGTGCGCGACCAGATCGTCGATTTCGTGCGGCGCTGGTCCGACAAGACCGAGATCCACGCCGGGCGTTTCATCCAGTGGCTCGGCATCGCGCCCAGCAAGTTCTACTCCTGGCGCCGGCGCTACGGCTCTCTCAACGAGCACAACGGTTGGGTTCCCCGAGATTTCTGGCTCGAAGAGTGGGAGAAGCAGGCCATCCTCGATTTTTATCGCCAGCATCCGCTGGAAGGCTACCGGCGGTTGACGTTCATGATGCTCGACGCCGACATCGTGGCGGTCAGCCCGTCGAGCGTCTGGCGGGTGTTGAGCCGGGCGGGGCTGCTGCGCAAGTGGAACGACAAAACGTCGCTGAAAGGGACGGGCTTCCAACAGCCGCTAGAGCCGCATCAACATTGGCATATCGACGTTTCCTACATCAACATCTCGGGTACGTTCTACTACCTGTGCAGCGTGCTGGATGGCTACAGCAGTTCGATTGTGCACTGGGGCTTGCGCGAGGCGATGAAGGAGGCCGACATCGAGATCATTCTCCAAGCCGCGAAGGAGAAATACCCGGATGCCAGACCGCGCCTCATCTCCGACAACGGGCCGCAGTTCCTCGCCAAGGACTTCAAGGAATTCATCCGTATCTCGGGGATGACGCACGTGAGAACGTCGCCCTATTATCCACAGTCGAACGGCAAGTTGGAGCGTTGGCACAAATCGTTGAAGAGCGAATGTATTCGGCCGGGCGTGCCGCTGACGCCGGAGGATGCGCGTCGGCTGATCCAGCGCTATGTCGAGCACTACAACACGGTGCGCTTGCACAGCGCGATCTGGTTTGTGACGCCGGAGAACCTGCTGGCAGGACGGCGGGACGAGATCCACGCCGCCCGCGACCGCAAGCTGGAGCAGGCTCGACAGCAACGGCAGCTGCGGCGTCGCCAGGCGGCTTGACTGTGGGAGTTACAATGGCGTTGCCGGGTGAAACGGAAGCGGGCTCTGCTGGGAAGCAACCCTGCCGAGGGATAGCCCGACGGGCTCATCGAGACGATGACCACGGGCGCGGAAGTCCTCTTTCGCGCTCGTCCCCAAACCCTATCGGATCGATAGACCCTGATGCCTTGAAAATCCCCGCCCGCAGGGCGGCATCTACACTAACGCGGAGCGCTCGCTCTCCCGTTCCGGCTGAACCGGCACAGGTGGACTGCGAACGTACCTCCACATCGGCGCCACGGTGATCACACACCAGCGCAATCGGCTTTTCTACGAGACCGAATTATTGAACTACGTCCCTCGCACGTTGGAGCCCGACATGATGTCGCTCTATCCCCCGACGGAGATCTCCGAGGGCTACACCATGGAGGACGTGGATGAGAAGTACGTCCTCAGCGACGGCGCGCGCAACCTAGAGATTTACTACGTCCAGGGCCTCGCTTCGCACGTCGAGGGTATGCTCATGACCTACCTTCCCAGCGAGAAGCTGCTCATCGAGGCCGACCTCTACGACCGGTCCGCCGCCAAGACCACGGTGCCCGCCCTAACCGAGGTCCACCAGACCTTTTACAACAACGTACAGCAGATCGGACTCGACGTCGCCATCATTGTCCCCATCCACGGCCAGCCGGTTCCTTGGGGCGAGTTCCGTGAGTTCATTGCCGGCGGCAACGAGTCGAAATAAACAGAAGACACTGTCTAACTCAACCTGACCGTGCCCAACCCACAGCTAGTGAGGCGCGCCAGGAAGTCTGGGCGCGCTGTGGCGCGGGCCTCCCGGCCGACGTAGACTAACTTGCTTTCCTTCCAGCGACCACTTCACCCTCATGTTGTAGGGGCGGGCCCCAGCGCCCGCCCGTGCTGGCGCTGATGATCCCCATTCCCAGACGTGAAGCCCCGGCCACGATACGTCCCGCCGGGCGGGCGCTGGGGCCCGCCCCTACAAGCCTGGGCATCGCGAAACAGCACACCAGGGGAAGAAGAGCCCGGCACGGATGCCGGGCCTGCCGGCCGGAGGCCCGCGCCACACCCGCACCCAGCGCCGCGTCACGCCGCATGCACGGCGACCGCTCCCTCCGAGGGCCGAAAAGGCCGACCTGATCAGCGCCGGTGCAAGCCCAACGCCATCCGACCCAGCCTCACGAGATGGACATACGATGCGTACGCCAACAGATAGGCCAGCGTAAACGGAAAGATCAGCAACCCGGCCAGCGTACGGGCCGCGGAGTCGCCCTCCAGCCCGGCGCGATTGAGAAGTAGTCGAGCCAAGTGGCCCGCATGCGCGCGATCCAGCCAAAAAAAGTCCCCGTGCTCGTTCACCACTAGGAACTTAGCCGGCAGCAACAGGAGCGCAGCCCGCCGCCAAGGCGCCATGATCCCTACGCCGGCACAGAGGATGGCCACCACCGAGTGATGCTCGGCGCGGATCTGTTTGAGCAGTCGCCATCTCGCCGTGTCGTCGAGATAGTCGGTCACCCGCCACACGCGGCTGCCGAGGTCGCCGTCGGCGTCGAGGCCTGCCGGCTGGTTCGCCAAGCAGGTCAACAAGTCAATGGGCGTCTCCTGCCAGAACGCCTGTCGCAGCTTCGGCAACACAGCATCCGCGGCGCTTCTCGGCCCACTTTCAACCAAGAGGATTCGCGTGATCGGCGGAACGCGCCGCGAGAAGACCCACTTCACAGGCCCTTATTCTACCGGGGCGTCTCCAACGGAAAGCAGGGTGGTGGGGCCGATCGCGGGGCGGCCCTCAGTCGCTTTCGGAAATCCGGTCTACCCGGTAACACTTAGAGTCAACCGAGAGGGTGGCTGTGATCCGGTGCTGGCTGAAGGTCAGAACCCACTGCTTTTCCTGGTTCTCGAAGTCCACAGGAAGCAACTCGTCGAGTTCCTCGATGAAGTTCATGACGTCGCCCGACGCCGCTGTGAAATTGATCCACCCCTCGGTCGGCCGGCGGTCGCGAACGCACGATAGCAAGTCGTAGAGCCAATCGGGAGCCGCGTTCTGTGCCCCGAGGCCCAACTCGTCCACCTTCGCGTCGATCGCTTCAGAGTGGGCCTCCTCGAGCACTGCATCGGGAAGGGACTTGGCCACCTCCTTGACAGCCTGGGCCAATCGAGTGGTCGTCGGCATACGCGCTAACCGTTTATCAGTCAGAGGGTTGGAGACGTAGTATTCAGGTGAAACTCGTCGTACGCGCCGGAAGACCGGGAACCAAAGCGAGGTGGTCGGGGTGAAGAGGATCTTGATTCGCTCGGTACCGGTCCGTTACGCCTCTACAGTACAACTTTTTACGAAAGCAGGCAATTGGATAACTGTGCTGAATCCCGCACCTGCCCAACGATATCGGCTCCCGGGCGATGTCCCATTTCTGAGCGGCCGTGATCGACCATCAGTAGCGGTCAAGGGGGTTGCGCTATTGAATTGTGCTGGCGCCTTCGACGCCCAAGTCCGTGCGGATGATGTTGCGGTTGATGTGCTTGTCGAGGTTGATGACGTAGGTCTCGGGCGCGTCGAGCAAGACCGGCGAGTGGGTCGCCGCGATGATCCGGAAACCCTTCTGATCCACCAACTCCTTGAGCATCTTCAACACCCGCCGCTGGTTCGACTGCGACAGCGCCATCTCGGGCTCGTCGAGCAGCAGCGCGGTGCCATCGGGCAGCGTCGGGAACAGGTCCTTGAACAGCGACAGCATCACCTGCCCGTGGCTCGCCATCTCGACGAACTCCTTCATCCGCGGGTTGTCGTCGAAGAGCTCGGGCTGCGTGCGCGGGTTGTGCTGTTCGGCATCAAACAGGAAGACCTTCCCCAGCGTCATCCCGTCGGGCTTATCGAGCTTGTACGCGTAGCCGTCGACCTGCTCGCTTTGGAAAGCGTGATAGACCGAGTGCAGCAAGGTCGACTTGCCCGAGCCGTTCTCACCCGCCAGCATCACCAACGAATGCGACAGGTCAACCATCATCGGCATGTGGAAGTCGAGATTAGTGAAGATCGGGTGGGCCAGGATTTTCAGGAACATGTTGATTAGGCTTTCTATGCTGTCTCAGAGTAACAGGGAGTCTGTAACGGGTCACCGCAAACCGGCCTAGCGCTGCACCACCTCTGCACTACCTTTGAACCCGGCCCGACCCGCCGCCCTTCCTCAGGCCCTCGACCTCGGCCGCCGTAAAGCGATTGAAGTCACCCGGGATGGAGTGCTTCAAACACGACGCCGCTACCGCGAACTCCAGGGCATTGGCGTGATCGCTCGCGTAGGCGTTCAACCCGTAAATCAGCCCGCCCGAGAACGAATCACCGCCCCCCACACGATCGACGATGTGCGTGATCTGGTACTTGCGGCTGTGGAAGAAGCTCTCGCGGTCATTCAACACCGCCGACCAGCCGTTGTGTGACGCGCTGACCGACTCGCGCAGGGTAATCGCCAGCACCTTCATCTGAGGAAACGCCGCCAGTACCTTGTCCGACAGCGCCTTGTACTTCTCGACATCCAGCTCGCCCGACTCGACGTCCACGTCGATCGTAATGCCGAGGGACATCTGACAGTCTTCTTCGTTGGCGATCCCGACGTCGACGTACTTCACCAACTCGGTCATCACCTCCTGCGCCGTCTTGCCGTACTTCCACAGGTTCTTGCGGTAGTTGAAGTCGCACGAGATCGTCACGCCCTTCTCGCGCGCCGTCTTGACAGCTTCGATCGAGAGATCGGCCGCGCTCTGCGACAGAGCCGGCGTGATGCCCGTGACGTGAAACCACGTGGCGTCGGCGAACACCGCGTTCCAGTCGATGGCGCCCGGCTTGGCGATGGCGACGGCCGCATTGTCGCGGTCGTAGGTGACCTTCGACGGACGCTGATTCGCCCCCGGCTCGAGGAAGTAGATCCCCATGCGCCCAGGGCCGCGAACGATGTGGCTGGTGTCGATGCCGAAGCGCCGCAACTCGGCGATGCAGCCGTCGGCCACGGGATGCTTCTCCGGCAGAACGGTGACGTAGGAAGTCGGCAAACCATAGTTGGCCGTCGAGACCGCGACGTTGGCCTCGCCTCCGCCGAAGGTGGCCACGAACATCCCCGACTGCAGAGGACGCTCGAAGTTCGGCGGCACCAGCCGCAACATGATTTCGCCGAAAGTTACGACTCTTGCCATCGATCTGTTCTCCTTCGTCTTTGTCTCGCAACACGCCCCGGGGGCGGGCACAGGGGCCCGCCCCTACACTCGGCCGGTCGGTATGTTCGCACGCGCCGGTCGGGCGACCCCACACGGTGCGGTGGTAGGCCGGTTTGGCGGACACGGCGGCGGGTCAATCGTAGGGGCGGGTCCCCGCACCCGCCCGCACCGCTCATAGCGGCACACAGCCGCTTCGGTGGTATCCGGTTCGAAACCCTCGACCCCAGTCCTCCTTACGTCGGCAAATTCTGCCGGAAGAACCGCAGCCAATTCCCATGGAACACTTTGTCGATGTCGCCGTCCGAATATCCCTTGTCGGCCAAGACCGACCCCAGCTTCTGCAAGTCTGCGATCGTATTAATCTCTTCCGGCGTCTGCTCGGTGCCGAATCCCCCGTCGAGGTCGCTGCCAATGCCGACATGGTCCGTATTGCCGGCCAACTCGCAGATATGGTCGATGTTCCGGGCCAGGTCGTGGAACGTGGGCTTCTTGTTGTCCTTCGAGCCACGCTCCCACTTCGGATCGATCATCCATGCATCGAGGACCACGCCGATCACGCCGCCGCGCTCGATCACCCAGCGCATCTGCTCATCGGTGATCTGGCGGTCGTGCGGCTTGAACACCCGCGCGTTCCCGTGGCTGATGAACACCGGCTTCGAGTAGATATCGAGGGCCTGCTCCAACGCCGTGTCCGCCGTATGCACCAGGTCGAGGATCAAGCCCAGCCGCTCGAACTCCTTCACCAACTCACGCCCACGTCCTGTCAGAGGACCGTCGCCGCCCGTCCCCATCGAGTAGGCGCTGGGGCCGTAGTGCGCCAGACAAGCGGTGCGCAACCCTTGTTCGAACCACCACGCGGCCTGTGCCGGCTCGATCATCGGGTCCGCGCCCTCCATGCTAAGGATGTGGCCGATGGGAGCATGGTCGGGGTCGGTCTCCCACTGCGTCCAGACTTCATCGAGCGTGGCCCTGTTGCGGATCATGCGCATGTGGCCCTGCTGTTCGAGCAGTTGATAGTAGGCGAGCTGTGCCTGGCCCGCCGCGCAGCAGATGGTCTGGTTGGCGTGATCGAGGTCGTCGCGCAAGATTACTTCGCCGTGCGTGCGTTCGCCGATAACGCCCAGGTCGGTGGCCAGATCGGGCAGGCTTTGCGGCGTGGTTCGCGCCAGGATCGTCGCCAGGCACACGCCGACGCCGCCGCGGCGCATCTCGGGCAGGCTGGTCGTACAGTTGCCACGGCTCTTGCCGGTCATGCCCTTCTCGTTCGAGCGCAACTCCTCGACCTCGAGCAGTTGGTCGCGGTCGAATGACATGGCGTTCCAGGCGAGGTCCAAATGAGCATCGATCATCAATCGCATTGGGTTCGTTCCATTCCGGCGGCGGGTACCCGCTCAGCCCCAGGCGTCAGCCTGAGATTGGATCTCAGGAGAGGAACAGGCGGTCAACGGAGCAGCGCGGGCCTCTCAACTCGCAAATCAACTCGTGCGTCTGACGAGAAGTGCCGGCAGGTCCTTTCTGGTGCTGTTAGGTAGCGTACGGCTTCGACACACGCCACTGCAAGCCGGCTGTAATCCCCATCGAGAGCAACGCCTGGCTCGGTTCTTGGGTACCTTCGGTCGGCCGGCTAACAAACCGGGTCGTCAGCGGAGCACCGCGCGATCGTGGAAGGGCGTCCCATCGGCATGGAAGCCCTCGGCTTCGAGTTCGGCTCCTTTGTCATCAATACTGATCTTCAGGTAGTGATAGGAGTTCGAGGCCATCCCGAGCCACTGGATCGGAAACGGACCGTCGGGGGGCCTGGTAGGGTGTCGCGCCGCCGTCACCACTGATGACGTAGTGGATGCCGCTCGCCGCGTCAACTGAGTAGCACAGCGGAGCGAAGGCAAAACCCTGCGGCGTCGGGGTCGTCGGGCACGGGGCGTCGTTCTTGGCTCGACACGGCTGGTCCGACTCCAAACACAGGTTCGTCAGCGGAAGCGAGCGCTCATAGAAATGGTTGTGGCCGGTCAGGACGGCGGTTACTTTGCCGGGATTGTCGCCATCAGGCCGCTCGAACAGTGGAGCGAGTTGTTGGATCTGAAAGGGGTTGCTGCCATGCTTCCCCTGAGGCGGGGCGGTAATCAGGGGAGCGTGGTAGAAGACGAAGATGTGGTCGATCGAGTCCCAGTCGGTGCTGCCCTCGCCCAGGAGTTGGGATTTCAGCCAGTCGTATCCGCACGGTTGTCCTGTCACGCAGTCACCGGGATCGAGCCCGCCCGTGTAGTTCTGCTGGTTCGTGCATTGCCCGGTGTCATCTTTGCTGCAACTGCTGTCGGTGATATTGAGCGAGATCAGGCGAACATTCTTATAGTCAACCGAATACATGCCCGGCGCGCGGGCGCTCTGCGTGCGGTAGGGCTCCCCGAAGTTGGCGAAGTAGTAAGACGCACTCGGACACTTCGGCCCGCCTTGTTCGTCGTAGCCCTCGTGATTACCCGGAGCGGTGAAGATGGGCAACTGCTGCAGCAGGGCCCGGGCGGGCGCAAGAAAGTTGGTTAACCACAGCCCCTCGTCGCATCCGAAATAGGCGAAGTCGCCCGTATTGATCACGAAGTCGGCGGCGGACCGATTCGAAGAGAGATTGGTGGCCATGTCTTCGACGATTTCCTCGGCCACCTCCTGATGGATCTGATTGAAGCCGCTCGGGTCGCGGGTGTCTCCGTAGACGTAGAAAGAGAACCTGTTGCTGCGCGTGCCGGGAACGGTGAACGACGTGCCGGCGAGACCGTCCGCGCGATCGGGCTCACAAAAGTAACGGTTTTGCGGCGTGAACCGATTGGGTTCGAACTCGATACCGTAACAGTAGCGCCGATCGGCTTCGCCGGCTGACGGGAGGCTGAGCGTGGCCGAGAAAAGGTGTTGGGGAATCCGGTCACCCTCCTGGCTGTAGGGAACGTTCGGCTGCGCCACCACCGAGGCCGTTACCTTCTCTCCCCCGCTGTAGAGGTCTTGCTGGGTACAGCTTCCTCGATCCTCCATGAACAGCACCGAAGTGGCGACAGTGCCGCCGGCTTGAAACATCACGGTCGCCGAGGTCGAGGTCACGTTCGTGATCCAGGGGCCCGCAACCAAGGAGGGGCCGCCCGGTTGGGCGCAGGTGGCCAACGAGGAGACGGCGGTTTCCGGTCGCTCTTCGCGCTGTGGCGCTGCCACGGGAGGGCGACAGCCGATGGTTACCATCGACAGCGCCAGAAGACCTACGACGGCAGAGCAGTTGAGTGGAGCCTGAAGTTTCGTCATAGCGAATGTCGGCGGGTTGCCTTTCGGGTGATGTTGGGTAGCGTACGGCTTCCATCTGCCCCACCGCAAGCCGCCCGCCGATTCTTGTCGTAGCCCAATAGAAGTGTCCCCCTCGGTAGCCCAGTAGAAATGTCCCATTGCGCGCTAAGTTCTTAAGCTCATTCGCCTTGTTGAACCGAATGCTGTTCTCACGGCGGCGAGGGAGCAGTCAAGGGCGGGCCCGTAGGGCTTGGCTTCGCGGACCCTTGACGGGTACCTCGGCGTCGCCATCATCAGTCTCCAAGGCGAAGGGGCCAGCCACAATCCTGCTCCAGAGGGGACATTTCTATTGGGCGCAAAAGGGGACATTTTGATTGGGCTTCAACAGCCGCCCGCCGATTCTGGGTGGCTAGCACAAGCCCAGCGTATAGTTTGGCTGCCGCGTGAATAGGCTCTGGCGGAACGTTCGCGGATTCGCGTAAACGCTGCGTAAACGCAACTGGCTGCTGGCTACTAATCCTCAGGTTGGCGAAGGCGATGGGCCACCTCTGACAGGCCACGACCGGACCGGCCATCTCGCCCAATGTTCCGAGACGCAAAGAGGCCCGTCTACGCCGCGTAAACGCGACTGGCCGTTGGCAGCCGTCGCCGCGACAGCCGTTTCGGTGACATGCGCCTGCTGACCGGCCTTTTGGCACAGTTTGGCAAGGTTTTCGGCAAAGTTGTCATCACCTATCCCGCCCTCGCCGTGCTTGTCGGTGATCTGATAGCGGGGGATCGTGACGCCGATCAAGGGGGCGGGCATTGGAATGCTGTGCGCTATTGTCGCGTATTTGTCGTCGGTTCTAGGGAAAGGTACGGTCACGGCTCGGTTGGGCTGGTGCTACGGTAGAACTTGGCAAACGTCCTCGTCATCGGCGGTACCCTCTTTATCGGCCGGGCGCTGGTGCGGCGGCTGCTGGCACGCGGGGATCGGGTTACGATCCTGCACCGCGGCGAGGGCACCCCGTTTGGTCCGCAGGTCGACGAGATCCGGTGTGACCGCAACGACACCGAGGCGATTACGCAGGCGGTTTCATCGCAGCCCTTCGACCTCGTCTTCGACAACGTGTATGACTGGCAACGCGGCACGACGGCTGAGCAGGTCGAAGCCGCCGCGAAAGCCTGTCCCGACACGGTGAAGCGCTACGTGTTCACCTCGAGCGTGGCCGCCTACGGGGACGGGCTCGATCATGACGAGGACGACCCCCTCGCACCGCCCGATCACCCCGAAACCTACGTAAGCAACAAGGCGGAAACCGAGCGCATGCTGCTCGGCCTGCACCGCGAAAGCGGCTTCCCCGCGACGACGCTGCGGCCGCCCTATGTCTATGGGCCCCACAACCCGTTCTATCGCGAGGCTTTCTTCTGGGACCGGCTGTTGGCCGCCCGCCCGATCCTGATCCCGGGAGAAGGCAAGCGGCTGATGCAGTTTGTGCTCGCGGATGACCTGGCACGAGCGGCCCTACTTGCCGCCGAAACCGAGGCCGCCGTGGGGCGCGCTTACAACATCGCCCACGAGCGGCCCGTCACCCAGCGGCACCTCGTCGAGGCCCTGGCCCGGGCTGCTGGGAAGACGGCGCAGCTTGTGCCGGTCCCGCGGGAGCGGCTCATCGAATTGGGCGGGCAGTTGTTCGAGCCGCCGTTCTATTTCGGGCAGTACCTCGACATGCCGGCAATTACGCAGCTCAGCGGCCGCGCCCAGCGGGAACTCGGGTTTCAACCCACGCCGTTTGACGAGGCCCTTGCGGCGACCTTCCGTTGGTATCAGCAGCAAACCGGGCGGCCGGCGCCTGACTTCACCTACGACGACCAGGTGCTGGCTTCGTTGTAGCGGCCTACAACGCGGGGTCGACGGCGATCGTTACGTCGTCGCGACTTCGGAAGACGTTGCCGCCGCCGCAGTCCACTTCGATCACGATCGATACGGTATCGCCTGGGGTCACCCCTGCAGGGAGCACTGCATTGACCTGGTTCACTGTCGCGAGGCGAGTCGGATACGCCAATCGACCCAGCAGCTTGCGTGACAAGCTAATCCCCGTTCTCACTCTTCCTCCAGCGCTGCGGGGATTCCTTCGCGATACAACGGGTAACGCAACTCGATGCCGAGCCGGTGTCGAATGGCGCTACCGTCCACGCGGCGGTCGGCGCGGCGGGTTTCACTCACTTCCGCCGCTGTGACCGAGGGCGCCAGTGGCAAGTCAAGCAGGTCGGCGCAGAAGGCGGCGATCTCGCGTGAAGGGCACGGGTGGTTGTCGGCGACAGGGTACGCACCGGTAGCATCGCTTAGCAACGCCCTCTCGGCGTGGGTCGCGAGGTCATCGACGTGAATGCGCGAGACGAAGTTGGCACCTTCGCCGACCAGCTTGTAGCGGCCCTCTCGCATGGCGACATGCACGCCGCGTCCGGGACCGTAAATCGCTGCTGGACGCAGGATGAGCGACGACCACGGCCCCCCCGCTACGGCTTGCTCGGCCGCGACCCGTAGCCGCTGCCGCTGGGTCAAAGGCGCGACGGGCGTGTGCTCATCGACTTCACACGTCTTGCCGTACACGCCGGTCGTGGATAGATAGACCACTCGCGTAGGACGGTCGCCGAGCGCTTCGGTCAGCCGCGGCGTCGGATCGAGCAGACGGTCGCCGAACTTGATCGTGGGTACCGAAATGAGCACGCGGGCCCCTGTCGGCACTTTGCCGGCGAATTCACGTACGGTTTCCTCTCGCAGGACGTCCAACGGCAGCAAGGTCGCACCCAAGGCTTCGACATCGGCGAGCGCTGCGGGTTCTCTCGCGGTGGCGATGACTTTCCCGCCGCGTGCAAGCAGTCGGCGTGCGACGCGCTTGCCGGTGTAGCCGCAACCAATCAGCAGGAAGGGACCCGCGGGAACGCTCACCACGCCGCCACGGAACCGTCGTCGTGATAGACGCGAGCCATCGGACGGGTCCCTTCAAACGGATACTTCGCCAGCGCCTGCTCGGTCAACTCGAATCCCAGGCCGGGCTTCTCCGGCAGCGGGAAGTAACCATCCACCATGCGCATGGCCGGGAAACCGAGCCACTCCTCCCAGATCTTCTCCTTGCGCGTCGGCTCGACGCCGCTGCAGATCTCTTGCACCAGGAAGTTCGACAACGCTGCGTCCACGTGCAACGTCGCCATGCCGCCGACCGGGCCCTCGCAAGCGTGCGGCGCAAGCTTCACGCCCGACGGCTGGGCCATCGCGCCGACCTTCCACAAGGCGGTGATGCCGCTGACGTGATTGATGTCGCACTGCAAGATATCCACCACGCCCTGCTCGATGAGCTCACGGCACGAGTACGATGCGACCAGCCGCTCGCCCGTGGCGATCGGAACGGTGGTGCGGCGCGCGATGCGGGCCATGGCCTTCACGTTCTCCGGCGGACAGGGCTCTTCGATGAACATCACGTTGAGCGGCTCGACCTCTTTGCAGATGATCGTCGCAACGGTCGGGCTGGTCTTGGCGTGGAAGTCGACGCCAATGTCGATGTCGTCGCCCAGCCCTTCCCGCAGCACTTGGATGCGATCCACCGCGCGGCGAATCGCTTGGTTGCCTTCGATCCATTCGTAGTAGCCCGGGATGCCGCTCTTGAACGCCGTGACGCCCATCTCTTTGGCGGACTCTCGCAGCGCCACCAACTCGTCGCGCGTGCTCGCGCGGGCGTGATAGTAACCGCGCACCCCGCGTTCATCGACCGGCCCGCCCAGCAACCGATACACAGGCTGGCCGAGTGCCTTGCCGCGGATGTCCCACAACGCCTGATCAATCCCCGAGATCGCCGAGCCCATGATCGGCCCGGCCCGGTAGAACGCGTGGACGTACATCGCCTGCCAGTGATGCTCGACCATCATCGGGTCGTGACCGACGATGAACTCGCGCAGGTCGTTGACCGTCGCCATCACGGCCCCGGCCTTGCCTTCCAGCGTCGCCTCCCCCCAGCCGACGACGCCTGCATCGGTCTCGATCTTGACGAAGACGTACGGACGGTCCGACCCCTTCTCGATGGTCACTCCGAACACCTTCATGTTCGTGACCTTTAGGCGTCCCGGCGCGGCGGGCAGTGACTGCGCCATCATCGGCGCGCATCCGCAGCCGGCAGCCGACAGGCGTCCACCGGCCGCGGCCATGCCGGCCAGCATCCCACCCCCGAAGAATTGGCGACGATTCATCGTTCACTCCAGTAGGGCGACCCGACGCATGCCCTCGCTAGCCAAAGGCGACGAAACTCCGGATCGCAAAGTAGGGGCACGGCATGCCGTGCCCGGCGGCTTCGAACGAACGACTTCGTCCGAACACGGCCACAGCATGCTGTGCCCCTACATTGCCGACGGTACTTCCGCCACTGTACGCGGTACGGTCTAACCCACTCCGTACCGCCCAAGCGCCTCTTCATTCAACGTCACACCCAGTCCCACGCCCTTCGGTAAGGGCAGGAATCCGTCCTCCGCCGCCTCCAGATCGCCTCCCACCAGTTCCTCCCTCATGCGCCGATCTGGCTCATCCGCGGGGCGCGGCACCTCTTGGATCACGAAGTTCGGTATCGAGGCAGCCGCGTGTAGCGCCGCTGCCGTGGCGATGGGGCCTCCACGGTTGCTGGGCGCGACGGCCACGTAATAGGTCTCGGCCAGAGCCGCCGCCTTGCGAATTTCCGAGATCCCCAGCCGCGACACATCGGGCCGCAGCACGTCGATGGCGTCCGCGCGCAGCAAGTCTTGAAAGCCGGCGTTGGACGTGAACTCCCTGCCCATGCCCACCGGCGTCGCGTTCTCCAAGGCGATCTTCGCGAACGCGGCACGGTTGATTTCGGCGGTCGGCTCCTCGAGCCACAACAAATGAAAGCGCTCGAAAGCATCGGCAAGCCCGACGGCTTCAGAAGGCGGCAGCCGCCCGCCGCAATCGAGCACGAACTCGCTGTCAGGCCCACCCTCTTGGCGCAACGCTTCCAACATGGCGTACGTGTCGCGGTAGAACGTCCTTCCGCGGGTGGGCCCTTCGGGTATCGTCAGCGGCACCAGGAACGCTCGGAACCCGGCGGCTTGGGCCTGCCGCAAGGATTCGCGAAGCTCGGTCTCGGCCCGGCCGTGCAGATGGACCAGCGCGCGCGCCTTGTTACGGGTCGCGCCGCCGAGAAGTTCGTACACCGGGGCTTTGCTGACCTTGCCGAGGATGTCGAGCAACGCCATGTTGACCGCGGCCTGGACCGGCGCCACGTCGCGGGTCGAGCCCGCGTCGGCAAGCTTCGCTCGCGCCGCTTCCGCCGCCAATGCATCCCGGCCGATGAGCAGTGGCTTGTGTCGCAGAACACGGCCGACAGCGGTCGCGGGATCCGGGTTCGCGGCGGTCTCGCCGACACCGGTCACGCCCGCGTCGGTCTCGATCTTGACGACAACGTAAGCGCGCCCGCCGACAGGCTCGCGGACGGCCCGCGCCGTGACGTCCGTGATGGCGACCCGCGGCTTCCCCGCCCGCTGAGGCACGGCCGAGGCCAATCCAAAGCGCTTCTGCACGGAAGCAATCGTTCGAGATCTAGCCATCTTCACTCACCCGCCAGATTGTAGCGCCTATGAAGGCACAGGACACCAAGGCGGAGTAGCCGCGCAGGCAGAGCCGGCTCCTGGGCGTCGGCTTTGCCTTGGATGCCACCCCGCAGGTGGTCGTCTTCGCGAACTCTCGTGGAACGATTTGGCACTCTGCCGAGCTTGGCTTTTCTCTCATCACCCTCCGATTCCAAGGTACAGCACGGTGTATGGGGCTCGACCGGTCCTCAGCGGTAAGTGATTGAAAGGGCGGGGAGTAAAGTTTTTTGAAGATCTGTGACGAAAAGAGGATTTGCGCCGAAGTGGCGGGACTGCGGTGCCAGGGGGTGCCTCGGGTCGTGAACGACGGATGTGACGGTTCGGGCTCTGGCCCCACCGGGGTCTTGGCCCCACCGGGGTCTTATGGGTGGCGGGCTCCCAGGGTGGCAGCGCGGTCGTGTCCCCGAACTCCCGCGACAGCCGCGTTGGTGACCCGCGCCGGCTGGCCGGCTTTTGGCACGGTTCGGCTCGGTTTTCGGAAAACTTGTGATTCCTGGTCGACGACGCACCTCACCGGCCGTGAAGCAATACTAGGGACCATCGCACAGATTTCGCAGATGAACGATGAAGGCCGACAGGCACCATAAGAATCTGTGTGAATCCGCGGATGACGAAGTCTTAGCCCGAGCACGCGGGGCGAGTTCGGGGCCGTGGCGCCACCGGGAGTGGATTTACCCGTCACTTGCGTTTCGGGCTCGATTTCTTGGCATGGGCTGATTCGCGCTCGTCCCCCCCCCCCCACGTTCCCCCTCTCCGGTCTCAGGGTAGCGCACCGGTCTGTGGTAATCGTCCGTTTTCGCCGTAAGCTATTGACCCGCATTTTCAATTTGATGTATGAGCTTCAGACCATCCAGCGACCTTCAGCGTCTTTATTGATAGGGGCTAGAGCCCGATAAGGACGCCATGGAGGTCAACACCCGATGGGTGAAAAAGAAAACAAGCCGTTTCAGCTCACGTTCAATGGATTTCTCAAAGTCGATTTCCAAGGATCGCGAGTCACCTCGGATGGCGGTCTGATTCTCGTTCGCGAACTGGATGAACGACTCGGACTCGGCCAGCTGATCGACGAGCATCTCAGCGACTCGCGACAAGGCTTGAACAAGAAGTTCGCGCTGGCCGATCTGCTGCGGCAGTCGGTCTACAGCCGACTCGCTGGCTACGAGGACCTCAATGACGCCGTTCGAGTATCCGCCGATCCGACCTTTCGCTTGATCGGCTCGAAGAGGAACTGGGATCGCGGAGCCGCCTTGACCTCGACGCTGCATGGCTTCGAGACGGAGATGCTGGCGAGCGAAGAGAACTTGCTGGGGCTGATGGCAGTGAACCGGGAGCTGGTCGCGCAAGCCGAAGCTCCCGACGGTTCAGACCGCGTGGTGCTCGCCATGGACTCCACGGAGAGCCCCGTCCACGGCCAACAGGAAGGCAGTGCCTACAACGGACACTTCGAGTCGGTCTGCTACCACTCGCTGTTGCTGTTCAACCAGCACGGCGACTGCCTAGGCGCGAAGCTGCGTCCCGGCAACGTGCACAGCGCCGAGGACTGGGATGAGCTATTGTTGCCGGAGATCGAGCGCCAACAGGCCGAAGGCAAGCAGGTCACTTTGCGCGCCGATGCCGCCTTTGCCAAGCCGGAGATCTACGAGGCGCTGGAGGAGCGCGGCGCGGACTATGCGATACGCATTCCGGCCAACAAGAGCCTGGAGCTGGAGATCGAAGACATCCTGTTTCGGCCACCGGGCAGGCCCTCCCGCAAGCCGCTGGTGCGCTACAAGAGTTTTCGCTATCAGGCGGAGAGTTGGTCCCAACCTCGGCGCATCGTGGCCAAGGTCGAGCACCATCAGGGCGAGCTATTACCGCGCGTCGGATTCGTTGTGACCAGCATGAGCTTGCCGAGCCGTTCGGTGGTGCGTTTCTACAACAAGCGCGGCACGGCGGAGCAGTGGATCAAAGAAGGTAAGCAGGCCACGCACTGGACGCGGCTGTCGTGCCATCGCTTTCGGGCCAACGAGGTGAGCTTGCAGCTGAGTGTGCTGGCCTACAACCTCGGCAACCTGTGGCGGCGACTCGGTCTGCCGCAGCGAATCAAGAGTTGGTCACTGACGAGCTTGCAGCACCGGTTGATGAAGACCGGCGGTCGGCTGCTCAAGCACGCACGATATTACTGGCTCTTGTTAGCCGAAGGACATCTGAACCGGCGGCTCTTCGGCGACATGCTGGGACGGATCTGGGCGTTGCCTGTGCCGGGCGGGTAGCACGCGACTTGGCGAATGCGAAATCTGTGTACTGAGGACGGAAGCTCGGAGGGGTGTCTGCGAAATTGCCTTCGTAGCGGCGGATCAGCCCCCATGAGGGGCAAGAAAGGGGGCTCGATCGGTCCCGCCTCAGCCGCCGCCTCTTCCGGGTGGAGAAATGGTTGTGCTTCGCCGGGTGAGGGTGTAGCCTAGTGTAGTGCGTCAAGCAGATTGCACCTTATGCAGGGCGGCACGTCCGCGCTTGACTTTCTCGAGGATGTCGGAGGCGGTCCAGATGAAGGGCGTGGGATGCTCGTTGTGCTGGGCGATGTAGTCGTCAATGGCGGCGACGAGCTCGTCCACGCTGCGAAACACGCCGCGGCGCAGGCGCTTGACGGTGAGATTGCGAAAGAATCGCTCGACCATGTTCAGCCACGACGCCGAGGTCGGGGTGAAATGAATGTGGAAGCGCGGGTGACGATCGAGCCAACGCTTCACAGCGGCATGCTTGTGGGTGGCATAGTTGTCCACGATGAGATGAAGCTGTTTGTCCTTGGGAGTGCGGCGGTCAATTAAGCGCAGGAAGCGCAACCATTCCTGGTGGCTGTGTCGGGGCATGCACTCGGCGATCACGCTGCCGTCAAGAGTGTTGAGCGCCGCAAACAGGGTGGTCGTGCCGTTGCGCTTGTAATCGTGGGTCATCGTTTGGCCGCGTCCCTTTTTGAGCGGCAGGCCGGGTTGGGTGCGATCGAGGGCTTGGATTTGGGACTTCTCATCGAGCGAGAGAACCAGAGCATGCTCAGGCGGATTGAGATAGAGTCCGACGATGTCGTCGAGTTTCTCGGCGAAACGCGGGTCATTGCTGAGCTTGAAGGTCTTGACGCGGTGGGGCTTGAGGCCATGGGCGCGCCAAATCCGTCCCACGGTGGAAGCGCTGACGCCGGCCGCGGCGGCCATGGTGCGGCGGCTCCAGTGGGTGGCGTTGGACGGTTTCTCGCGGGTGGTCTTGTGGATGATCTGCTGTACTTTCTGCTTCGAGACGGCAGGTGTACGACCGGGCCGTGGGGCGTCTTTTGCAATGCCGGCGATGCCGCTTTCGAGAAAGCGCGTGCGCCAGCGGGCCACCAACTGCCGCGAGACACCGAGCTGTGCGGCGATCTGCTTATTCTCGAGACCGTGGGCGGCCAGCAGGACAATCCTGGCTCGCAGGGCGAGACGAACGGCGACTTGGCGGCCGCGCGCGTAGCGGTCCAACTGCTTGCATTGCGCTGTGTTCAAAGTTACTGGTTGTGCTCTTCGCATCCCATGCCTCCTGTTAATAGAGACGCTGGGAAGCCAATATAAGTTACATTATTTATGGTGCCCTACACTAGTGCCGTCAGAGCAGCCAAATCGGAAATCCTGGTTTAGACTTATGCGATTGTCCGTCCATCGTTCTCTCCTTCTCGCTGTGATCCTGGGAAGCCTCGTCGTCACAGCAGCCTTCGCCCAATCGGGCAACCGGCCCCGGCCCCGCAAGCTCAAGCCCGGCTGGGTGCAGCTTTTCAACGGCAAGGATTTCACCGGCTGGCGCAAGGTCGGCAACGAGACGTGGGAAGTGGACGAGAACGGCGCCATCCTTGGTCAGGGCATCACGGACAAGTACGGCTACCTCGCCACCGAGAAGAGCTATCGCGACTTCCATCTCTCGATCCGCTTCAAGTGCGAAGACGAAGGCAACAGCGGCGTCTTCATCCACACGAAGTTCGGGGGCGACGCGCCCAAGATCATCGCCGGACGCCAGATCGAGATCGATCCCGTGATCGGCAACCGCAACCCCACCGGCGGCATTCACGGCGACGGCCGCGGCTGGATCGCCTGGCCTGCCCCCGAGTACAACGCCGTGATGCGGCCCTATGACTGGAACGATATGCTGATTCAGATCGAAGGCAACCGCTACCTTGTTCACCTGAACGGCATCCGGATCTTGGACTTCACCTATCCCTCGCCCATCTCGGAGGAAGGCTCGATCGCCTTGCAGCTTCACTCAGGCGGCAAGGGGCGCATGCGGTTCCGCGATATCTACGTCCGGGATTTGACCGAGCGATAGCTCGAACCCTCGACCGCAACGGAACCCGGCGATGCGAGCTTCGAGCGGCTTACTATCTGTCAGCCGGTCTCGCTCTCGGATTCGTCAGAATCGTCCCGCAACCAGCGCTGCAAAGTTGTAAGAAGGGTCTTCCGCTCGATTGGTTTGCTGAGATAGTCGTCCATCCCCGTTTGAAGGCAGCGTTCGCGGTCCCCTTCCATGGCGTTCGCGGCGAGGACAACGATCGGGGTGTGGCAGTCTCCTCCCGCGCGCTTGCGGATTTCGACGGTCGCTTGGTATCCGTCCATCTCGGGCATCTGGCAGAAGTATAATCCTGTTGAAACCCAATGATAATGTCCCCTTTTGCGCCCAATAGAAATGTCCCCTCTGGATCAGGTTCGTGGTCGGCCCCTTCGCCTAGCAGGCTGATGATGGCGACGGCGAGGGACCCATCAAGGGTTCGCGAAGCCAAGCCCTACGGGCCCGCTCTTGACTGCTCCCTCGCCGTCGCGAAAACAGCACTCTGTTCAACAAGGCGAAGGGGCTCAAGAGCTTACGGCAAAGGGGACATTTCTATTGGGCTACGACATGGCACCTGACTTATGCACGCCTGAGCGTCCCAGGGCAGGCGCAGCCGCAAGAGACCATTTGGGGATCCCCGAAAGATGGGGTAAAACGGAAGGCTGGCGAAGAATCCCGCTTCGCCAACCAACCCCAAGGAGGTCACCCAAATGGTTACCAAGCGAAAACAGCATAGCGCCAAAACACCCGCCAAACAAGGCCGGGACGCAACGGCCCCGCAGCCCAATAAAATCGGGGCCTCCACGCCCTATAACTTCCGCGGCAGGAATCTGACTCCCTACGGCGGCTTGCTGCCCGTCGCCACCCTGCTCTAAAAACTCGGCTTCCAAGCACTGGTCGAGCAAACCCTCACCGTGAAACGCCCGACCCGAGCGATGAGTCGGTACCAGTTCGTGCTGGCAATCGTATTGGGCCTCTATGTGGGCTTTGCGCGGCTGAACCAACTCCGTTTCATCGCTCGCGACACCCTCCTGACGGGTATCTTGAAAGTGACGCGTCTGCCGCCGCAGTCCACGCTGTGGCGCTTTCTGGCCTCGCTGCACCTGAACGTGGCGCAGCAGATGCTCTCGGTTCAGCGACGGATGCGAGAACGGGTCTGGGCCGCCGCCCATGTGAAGTTGGAGACGGTGACCCTGGACACCGACACCACCGTGCACACCCTCTACGGCCGCCAGATGGGCGCCGCAAGAGCTACAACCCCAAGAATAAGGGCAAGCGCAGCTACCAGCCGCTGCTAACCTTCCTCGCCGAGACGCGCGAATACCTGATGGGCGGGTTGCGCCATGGCGATCGGCCCTCGGGCAAAGAGATTGTCGCGCACCTCGAGAGCGCCTTCCAGGCTTTGCCCGCTGGCGTGAAGAACATTCTTGCTCGGGCCGATGCCGGCTTCTATTGCTGGGAAGCGGTCCAAGCCTACTAAAAAGCGCGTTGTCAGTTCGTCATCGTAGCGCGCAAGACCCGGCGC
Organism: Bryobacterales bacterium; assembly: GCA_965261065.1. Classification (GTDB taxonomy): domain Bacteria; phylum Acidobacteriota; class Terriglobia; order Bryobacterales; family UBA6623; genus JAKZVK01. The sequence goes on from OZ253444.1 coordinate 5,732,996, forward strand.
CTGGTCGAGCAGTTGCAGCAAGCCGCATGGAAGCCCTCGCCGCAGACCGACGCGCAGGCGGAATGCGAATTCCTCTACCAGCCGGTCGCGGTAGGGACAACGGTTGCCCGCCGCCCCCCGCGCAGATCCGTGCGAGCGGCTTTCCCGCACACGGCTCTTATCTCGGATGATAGCGTCGAATCGCTTGCGGTTCGACGCACGCCGTCGAGCCCTGGAACACGGCCTTCCGCCTCGGTGTGCGGCCCGTGTGAGACCTGGCGGCGTTCTCCTCGATCAACCCGCTTCCCTCCAGCCCTTCCGCCGAGTGTCGGTCCTCTTTGTTCGGAGCCTTCGCTGGTACTATCGGGCGGTCCGACTTCCCGGCAGCGTACATGAAAGGCTTATCGCTCATCGCTTTCCCTTTCCGGCCGGCGGTTTCTTACGCCGCCAGCGCCACCGGGACCTCCTGGTTCCCGTGCAAGAAGTTTCCAGACATGCGCTAAGGTTCTTCGACTCCGCCGAGCCGGACGCGCTCTGGCGTTGGCGATCGCGTCCGTGTGGCCTTCCGCATGCCTGGACTGCGTCGGCGCTCGAGAGTAAGCGTTTTCGGAGCTCGATAGCCCTGCCTGCCTGTGCCCCTGTCTACGCTTCGCGGCGCGACCTTACCACCGGACCGGCAAGACTCGGGGTCAGGGTGGCTCACTAGGCCTTCCCTGTACGACTCTTTCATTCGCGACTTCCTGCTGGTTTTACCAGCGCACCAAGGCTGGGCCCAGGCTTGCCGCTTCGTCGCGCTGCGTTACGACAAGGAGCCGGAGAGTGGTGAGGTCGAGCAATATCAGTTGTTCGAGACCAGCGGCTATACCTACCGCGTGTTCGTGACGAGCCTGGAAGAGCCGGTCGCGGCGGTAGCCTGGTTTTACAACCAGCGGGCCGGGGCGGAAAACCTCATCAAAGAAGTCAACAACGATGCCGGGCTCGCAGCGCATCCCTCGCGGCGCTTCGACATGAACCGCAATCACTTCCAGTTGGCCATGCTGGCCTACAACCTCAACTGCTGGCTGCTGCTGTTCCACCGCGAAGCCCAGACCACGGTGGAGAGCCTGCGGCACACGCGGCTGGCCACGGCCCGACTGCGCTTTCTGTTCGTGGCGGCCAAGATCTGGCGACACGCCGGCCGCAGCGGCCTCAGCTACAGCGATCATTACCAGGAGCAGGGCGTGTTCCAACGCTTGCTCAACCGGCTCCGTGCGATCACACCGCGCGGAGCCAGCTCCCCCCCCGGTGGTGGAGGTCGCGCTCACTTGAGGGCTGCGCCGTGCATAAAATTTCATGCACCCACGGCAACTTCCTGCAAACACGGCGCCTACGAACTCGATTCTACGGAAGCGGGATCAGGAGCGAGGTGAAAACTAGCACGCCAAGAGCGACAACGACGAATTACTGATCTGCTGAGCTCCAGCGACGCCCGTCACCGCGACAACCTCAAAGGCGACGGCACGGCCGAATCTGTGCATAACTCAGGTGGCAGAATTATAATCCTGTTGAAGCCCAATGATAATGTCCCCTTGAGCGCCCAATAGAAATGTCCCCTACTCTGAGGCTCCGAAGGAGGAGCCGAGAGTGGGAAGGACATGGATGAGTGCCAAGGAGTTGAGGCGCGGCGAAGTGCTGAGCCGAGTGAAACGAGGGGAACTGAAGTTGACCGAAGCCGCCGAGCTGCTGGAGGTCAGCTACCGCCATGCGAAGCGTCTGAAGAAGCGTTACCGTGCGGGCGGGGCCAAGGCTTTGGTGCACGGTAACGTCGGCCGTGCTTCGAACCGAGCCGATCAGAAGCGACGCCAGCAGGTTCTCGAGTTGGTGCGCGAGAACTATGCGGGCGAGGGGCACGAGCGCTTCGGGCCGACGCTGGCGTCGGAACATCTGGCAGCCGACCACGGCCTGGAAGTGCCGCGCGAAACACTGCGGCGCTGGATGCTCGCCGCGGGTCTGTGGAGCCGCCGTCGCAAGCGCCAACCGCATCGCACCCGGCGCCAACGCAAAGCGCACTTCGGCGAGCTGATTCAACTCGACGGTTCGCACCACCACTGGCTGGAAGAACGCGGCCCGAAAGCCTGTCTGATGAACTTCGTCGATGACGCGACCGGTGTGGCGCTGTGCCGTTTCTCGGACCAGGAAACGACCTGGGCCGCGGCCGATCTGCTCGCAGCCTGGGTGCGTCAACACGGCGTTCCCAAGGCGTTGTACTGCGACTGGAAAAACGTCTACCAGCGCCAGCCGACGTCGCGGGAAGCGCTGGCAGGCATCAAGCCCGAGACGCAGTTCGGGCGCATGTGTGCCAAGCTCGGCATTACGATCATGGCGGCTTCCTCGCCGCAAGCCAAGGGCCGAGTGGAGCGCCATCACGGCACGCACCAAGACCGCCTGATCAAGAAGATGCGGCTGCGCGGGATCGTCGAGTACGAGGCGGCGAACCGTTATCTCGACGAGGAGTATTTGGCCGAGCACAACGAGCGCTTCGCCTGTGAGCCGGCGGCGGCAGCGGACTTTCACCAGGCGCTCCCCCGCGGCACCGAGCTGCGAGGGGTGTTCTGTTGCGAGTACGAACGGGTGGTGAGCAACGACCGGGTGGTGCGTTTCGAGAATCGTTGTTTGCAGTTGAAGCCGAAACGCAACCAGGGCGTGGGGGCGGGGGCACGGGTGACGGTCCAACAGTGGCGCGATGAGAGCTTGCAGGTGAGGTTTGACGGGCACGAGATCGAGCACGACGTGATCGCCACGCCGACGCCACAGCTGCGGACGAAGCCAGCACCACAGCAGCGTCCGGGGGGCGGGCGCAAGCCGGCGGCGGACCACCCCTGGCGGCGAGCTGTGTTACGGAAAAAACGGGCTGCGAATACATAAGAGGGCTGTGGAAATGCCGGGTCGGATGAAAAGCGTGGAAAATCTCTCGAGGCAGCAGTACCGGGTTCGAGGAGCGGTGGATGGTTTTCCACCCTTCCCACCGCCCCTTGGAAATCGCTACGCGATTCCCACAGTTCCACAGCCCCGACGACGACGATATCTCTCCTACGAACAAGAAACACAAGGGGACACTTCTACCAGGATTTCCATTTTGGCCCTGGCACGGTCACAGGATACACCCCCGCTGCGCCGAATACCACGTCTTTTCGCGCTGAACCCTGCACATCACCTCCGCCGGTAGGCGCCAGGGCTCGTCCGTCCGCTCACAGACGTTGATTGAGCGGACTGAACGGCGCTCCGGCCGACACTGCTCCCTGCGAAACCTTTTTGGAGCCAAAAACTGTTGATCCTCGCCCGGGCAACGCTACCCACCCGGCACAGGCAGCGCCCAGATCCTATGCAGCATGTCACCGAACAGCCGCCGGTTCAGATGCCCCTCCGCCAGCAGCAACCAGTAGTAGCGAGCATGCTTGACCAGCCGACCGCCGGTCTTCATCAACCTGTGTTGCAAACTCGTTAGCGACCAGCTTTTGATTCGCTGCGGCAGCCCTAGCCGCCGCCACAGGTTGCCCAGGTTGTAGGCCAGCACGCTGAGTTGCAGCCGTACCTCGTTGGCTCGGAAGCGGTGACACGACAAGCGGGTCCAGTGCGTGGCCTGTTTGCCTTCTTTGATCCACTGCTCCGCCGTGCCGCGCTTGTTGTAGAACCGCACGACCGAGCGGCTCGGCAAGCTCATGCTCGTCACGACAAATCCGACGCGCGGGAATAGTTCGCCCTGGTGATGCTCGACCTTGGCGACAACTCGCCTTGCCTTCGACCAGCTCTCGGCCTGATAGCGAAAACTCTTGTAGCGCACTAGGGGCTTGGCGTTCGGCCTGCCCGGTGGCCGAAACAGGATGTCCTCGATCTCCAGCTCCAGGCTCTTGTTCGCCGGGATGCGAATCACGTAGTCCACGCCGCGCTCCTCCATCGCCTCGTAGATCTCGGGCTTGGCGAAGGCGGCGTCGGTGCGGAACGTCACCTGTTTGCCCTCCGCCTGTTGTCGTTCGATCTCCGGCAGTAGCAGCTCGTCCCAGTCCTCGGCGCTGTGCACGTTGCCGGGACGCAGCTTCGCGCCTAGGCAGTCGCCGTGCTGGTTGAACAGCAACAGCGGGTGATAGCAGAGGGACTCAAAATGGCCGTTGTAGGCACTGCCTTCCTGTTGGCCGTGGACGGGGCTCTCCGTGGAGTCCATGTCGAGCACCACGCGGTCTGAACCGTCGGGAGCTTCGGCTTGCGCGACCAGCTCCCGGTTCACTGCCATCAGCCCCAGCAAGTTCTCTTCGCTCGCCAGCATCTCCGTCTCGAAGCCATGCAGCGTCGAGGTCAAGGCGGCTCCGCGATCCCAGTTCCTCTTCGAGCCGATCAAGCGAAAGGTCGGATCGGCGGATACTCGAACGGCGTCATTGAGGTCCTCGTAGCCAGCGAGTCGGCTGTAGACCGACTGCCGCAGCAGATCGGCCAGCGGGAACTTCTTGTTCAAGCCTTGTCGCGAGTCGCTGAGATGCTCGTCGATCAGCTTCCCGAGTCCGAGTCGTTCATCCAGTTCGCGAACGAGAATCAGACCGCCATCCGAGGTGACTCGCGATCCTTGGAAATCGACTTTGAGAAATCCATTGAACGTGAGCTGAAACGGCTTGTTTTCTTTTTCACCCATCTGGTGTTGACCTCCATGGCGTCCTTATCGGGCTCTAGCCCCTATCAATAAAGACGCTGAAGGTCGCTGGATGGTCTGAAGCTTATACATCAAATTGAAAATGCGGGTTCTATCGAGCTACCGAGGGGGACATTTCTATTGGGCGTTGACAAGCAGAATTATAATCCTGTTGAAGCCCAATGATAATGTCCCCTTGAGTGCCCAATAGAAATGTCCCCTACTCTGAGGCTCCGAAGGAGGAGCCGAGAGTGGGAAGGACATGGATGAGTGCCAAGGAGTTGAGGCGCGGCGAAGTGCTGAGCCGAGTGAAACGAGGAGAACTGAAGTTGACCGAAGCCGCCGAGCTGCTGGAGGTCAGCTACCGCCATGCGAAGCGTCTGAAGAAGCGTTACCGTGCGGGCGGGGCCAAGGCTTTGGTGCACGGTAACGTCGGCCGTGCTTCGAACCGAGCCGATCAGAAGCGACGCCAGCAGGTTCTCGAGTTGGTGCGCGAGAACTATGCGGGCGAGGGGCACGAGCGCTTCGGGCCGACGCTGGCGTCGGAACATCTGGCAGCCGACCACGGCCTGGAAGTGCCGCGCGAAACACTGCGGCGCTGGATGCTCGCCGCGGGTCTGTGGAGCCGCCGTCGCAAGCGCCAACCGCATCGCACCCGGCGCCAACGCAAAGCGCACTTCGGCGAGCTGATTCAACTCGACGGTTCGCACCACCACTGGCTGGAAGAACGCGGCCCGAAAGCCTGTCTGATGAACTTCGTCGATGACGCGACCGGTGTGGCGCTGTGCCGTTTCTCGAACCAGGAAACGTTCCCAAGGCCTGGGCCGCAGCCGATCTGCTCGCAGCCTGGGTGCCGTCAACACGGCTTCCTCGCCGCAAGCCAAGGGCCGAGTTCCCAAGGCGTTGTACTGCGACTGGAAAAACGTCTACCAGCGCCAGCCGACGTCGCGGGAAGCGCTGGCAGGCATCAAGCCCGAGACGCAGTTCGGGCGCATGTGTGCCAAGCTCGGCATTACGATCATGGCGGCTTCCTCGCCGCAAGCCAAGGGCCGAGTGGAGCGCCATCACGGCACGCACCAAGACCGCCTGATCAAGAAGATGCGGCTGCGCGGGATCGTCGAGTACGAGGCGGCGAACCGTTATCTCGACGAGGAGTACCTGGCCGAGCACAACGAGCGCTTCGCCTGTGAGCCGGCGGCGGCAGCGGACTTTCACCAGGCGCTCCCCCGCGGCACCGAGCTGCGAGGGGTGTTCTGTTGCGAGTACGAACGCGTGGTGAGCAACGACCGGGTGGTGCGTTTCGAGAATCGTTGTTTGCAGTTGAAGCCGAAACGCAACCAGGGCGTGGGGGCGGGGGCACGGGTGACGGTCCAACAGTGGCGCGATGAGAGCTTGCAGGTGAGGTTTGACGGGCACGAGATCGAGCACGACGTGATCGCCACGCCGACGCCACAGCTGCGGACGAAGCCAGCACCACAGCAGCGTCCGGGGGGCGGGCGCAAGCCGGCGGCGGACCACCCCTGGCGGCGAGCTGTGTTACGGAAAAAACGGGCTGCGAATACATAAGAGGGCTGTGGAAATGCCGGGTCGGATGGAAAGCGTGGAAAATCTCTCGAGGCAGCAGTACCGGGTTCGAGGAGCGGTGGATGGTTTTCCACCCTTCCCACCGCCCCTTGGAAATCGCTACGCGATTCCCACAGTTCCACAGCCCCGACGACGACGATATCTCTCCTACGAACAAGAAACACAAGGGGACACTTCTATCGAGCTACCGAGGGGGACATTTCTATTGGGCGTTGACAAGCAGAATTATAATCCTTGACTTCCGGGTCAACTGGAGGTATACTAGTGCCGCCCGAGCTGTGAGTTCCGAGGGGTCTTTCACGGCTGACGGCAGACCAGAAGCAAGGGCGAGGTGTTTCAATGACAAACAATCAGTTTCTGAGAAGAACAGGGGCCCCAACCGCTTGGTGCCCCCTCCTGCTAACACTCCTGAGTCTCGTACTCCTGAGTCTCGTTCCAGCATCATTGACCGCGCAAATCTCGCTGTCCACCATTCGGGGCGTTGTGACAGATGCTACCGGTGCAGTGATCGTAGGTGCGGAAATCAAAATCGTAGAGACGGAGACGAGCGCCAGTAGGACCTCAACGACCAATGAAAACGGCGACTACGAGCTCGCCGACATGCCGACAGGCACCTATCGCCTCACAATCACTGCTCCCGGTTTCACTACGTTTATCGCCGAAGACCTCGTTCTGCGCAGCAATCAGATTCGCAGAATCAACGGGTCGCTCGAGGTTGGGGCCGTGACGACCGAGGTGACCGTAACTGCTGGCACGGCGGTCATCGCCACTGAAAATGCCAAGATCCAAGGCTTCGTAGACACAAAATACCACGCCGACGCCCCCTGGGTGGGGGGCCTGGCGGGCTTGGATCCCAGCCTTTACTTGACCACCTTGCCGCTGGTGCAGCAGAGAGGCGGCTCTCTATGGGGTTCGACATTTGCGGGTCAGGAGAGAGGGCAGCTCCAAATGGCCCAGGACGGCCATACCAACGACGGCATGGTTAACCAGATCAATGACATCTTCGACGCCGAAGAAATCGTCGTGGTAACGGTGAACAACACGGCCGAGTTTCCCCGCGTCGGTTACCAGAACATCGTCACCAAGTCCGGCAACAACGAGTTTCATGGCCGGCTTACCTACTGGAACCTGAACGACGCTATGAAGGCGCGGGAGTTCTTCGAAGACGAGAAGCCGCGGACGTCGATCCACACGATCAGCCTAAGCGCCTCCGGCCCCATCGTCAAGAACAAGACCTTCTTCTACGCTTCCGGGAACTACCTTGTCGTGCCGAGCGGACAGTTTAACTTGTCGGACGTGCCAACCAACAAGATGCGAATGGGCGATTTTTCTCAGTTGCTCGATCTCAGCAAGCCAATCACCGTCAAGGACCCGACGACCGGCAATCCGTTCCCCAACAACATGCTCCCGCCGAGCCGGTTCAGTGATGTCTCGTTGAAAACCCAAGACTTGTACATGCCGGCGCCCAATCGAGGAGATCCGGCCTCAGTGCGCAGCAACTTCGGGTGGGACTTCCCGTTCCCGCGAGACTATCGACTGAGGAAGGACTTTACACAGCGTATCGACCACCACTTCTCTGAGGCCAACCGGTTCATGGTCCGCTCCGTCTTGAACTGGGGGGGTCTACGTATTGCCCAGACAGTATCCCGTATTTGCTTGGACCAGGGTTCGCTTCAATCACCACCTCGTGTTTGAGGATACCCACGTTTTCTCGCCCACCCTCCTGAACACACTGCGTGTCGGGTTTTACAAAGAGAAAGTCACCGATGGCGACGAGGTATACGGCCACACCCCGGCTCAGGGTGATGAAGCGGTCGCCGCCATCGGACTTCAGGGCGTCAATCCGCAAGGGCTGAGCGCACAAGGCTTCCCCCGGATGGATTTCGTCAACTTCGATCGGCTCCGCACGATCTCCGGAGGGATGAAGTTAAACGACCACAACTGGGGCTTTGCCGATACCGTGACCTGGTCCAAGGGCCAGCACGTACTCAAGTTCGGCGGAGAGTACAAGCCGCAGAGCCGATTCGACAACCGTGTCAACGAAGGCACTTATGGCACGTTCCGGTTCGACGGCCGCTTCAGCGGCTACGACTGGGCGGACTTCCTCCTAGGTATCCCGCAGCAGAGCACGCGACTCGACCAGCTATCGGGCAGAACCAAAGAGGACAGTGAGCTTGGCCTGTTCATCACGGATGACTTCAAGGCCAGCAGCCGGCTGACTCTGAATATCGGCCTGCGCTGGGACCGCTTTGGGGCGGCTCCTTTTCGGACGGCCTGATGTGGAGGTTCGAACAGGACTCGGGCAGCATTGTCGTTCCTCAGGAGGCGACGGGCAGTATCAGCCCGTTGTACAACCCGGCGATCCCTATCGTGACCGGGCAGGTGAAGCCGAATGCGGATATGAACAACTTCGGCCCGCGGTTCGGCGCCGCCTATCGAGTAACGGACGACCTGGTGTTCCGTGGAGGCTACGGCATCTACAGCGAGACTTTCGGCCGCTATTCCCGGCTGCTAACGGGTGGACCCTTCGAGATCAGCGAAACGTACATCAACGAGATCCAGGGCGGCCAGCCGCTGTTTACGTTCCCGAATCCGTACCCGGGCCTCGGCCAAGCCCGGGTTCCCTCGCAGAGTTTCGAAGGTTACCCGCTGGATTCCACTAACGGGAAAATCCACCAGTTCAATCTCAGTGTCGAGAAGCAGATCAAGGATATCGGGATCCGGCTTTCGTACATTGGCTCGCGGAATCGAGGGATGAACTACAGGATCAACACCAACAAGCCCGCGCCTAGCCTGATCCCGTTCTCGCAAGACCGCCGTCCGTGGCCCTTGTTCACAGGCGGCCGTTACTGGCGCTCGGACGGCACACAGAACTACGACGCGTTGAATTTTCAGGCCCAGCGAAGGATGGGCCAGTTCACCTTCGACGCGCACTATACCTTGACCTCGAACTATTTGGACACGGAGAATCTCGAGAATCCGTACGCGCCGCTGCGACTCAACCGCGTCTGGTCCAGCAGCCGCAATCGAGTCGTGATCAACACGATTTGGCGAATCCCGGTGGGCCGCGGCCGCCAGTTCCTCACAGATCTTCCTGCGGCGGCGAACCACATCCTGGGAGGATGGCAGATCTACTGGATCGCCTACCTTGAGTCGGGATTTTACGACAATACGTCGTTTTCCGGTTCAGATCCGTCCAACACGAACACTTTTGGGGGAGTCCCCGATCGGATTAGCAACGGCAACCTTCCGCCGGGACAACGCGACATCGACCATTGGTTTGACACTAGTGCCTTTGTCGTACCGCCCGCTGGAAGGTTTGGGAACTCCGGCAAGCGTGTTATCGAAGGCCCGGGCTACCAGATGCACCACATCTCGGCCGGCAAGACATTTAACGTTAACGAGCGACTGACGTTCACGTTCACCGCGGCCTTTTCGAACGCTTTCAACCATCCCGCCTTCATCAGTCCGAGGGGGAACATTTCATCCCAAGGAAATGTCGGGACGGTTAACGGGCTCCGGGGAGGCTCCAGAGCCCGGCAGATCGAACTCCGGGGAAGGATCGAGTGGTAGTCACAGACTAAAGACCTGCTGAAGCAACATCCGCTGCCAGTGTCTCGGCGCCTGTCAATCATGTGATCGGCGGGTGGAAGGTTCCTCCAGTGGTAGACGATCGGCACACGAACTCGTAAGCACAGCCGGCAGGGGCAAAACCCCCTGCCGGTTTAGCTATGCTCTCCAAGCCTTCGGGTTCGTCAGCCACGCCACAGCCACATGCCTGCAGTTTCCCAGCCCCATTCTGAAGGCATGTGTCGCCGATCCTATATGATTCGATCACGAGGTGCTGCCATGCCGAGGAACATCGGCGCAGGTCGAAAGAGCCTTTCCCGAGTTAGCGGCGTGTTGACTTCACTGGCCGCCCTGGCCGTAAGTCTTGTCCTGTGGGTGCAATGTTCGCCAGACCCGGTGGTGGGTGCTAGGGGACTCGAGGCGATCCGAGTGCCGCCGGGATTTGAAGTGGAGGTCGCCGTCAGTTCCGAGCTGGTCGCGTACCCGATGCTGGGGACACTGGATGACCGCGGGCGCCTGTTCTTCGCCGAGTCCTCCGGCAACACGATGAAGACGCCGGAGATGGCGGCCAACCCCGACTACATCGTCCGGCTTGTCGAAGACACGGACGGCGATGGCTTCTACGACCGTAGCAACGTCTTTGCCGACAAGCTGACTTCGCCGAACGGCGCGGTCTGGCTCGGCGGAAGCCTCTACGTTGCCACGCCCCCCGACCTCCTGCGGTTCGAAGACACCGACGATGACGGTGTGGCCGATGTCAAGGAGGTGGTACTCACTGGCTGGAACCTTTCCGCCAACGCCGCCAGCATGCACGGCCCATTTTTGGGACCCGACGGTTGGCTCTACATCACCGACGGCCGCCACGGTTTCAAGATCCGCACGAAGGAGGGTGAACTGCTCGAAGGCAAAGCGGCGCGCATCTGGCGCTGCCGTCCTGATGGAACCGGGCTCGAGTGGGTGAGCGGCGGCGGAATGGACAATCCCGTGGAGATCGCCTTCACGGAGGCGGGCGAGACGTTCGGGACGATGACCTATTTTCAGAATCCTCGCAACGGTCAACGAGACGCGATCTTGCATTACGTCGAGGGTGGCGTCTACCCCAAGCCTAACGCGGTGGTCGAGGAATTCACACGCACAGGCGAGCTGATGCCGGTGATGACCAAGTTTGCGCGAATCGCACCCGCCGGGCTGATGCGCTATCGGGGAACCACCTTCGGCGCCGAGTACGTGGACAACCTTTTCAGCGCTCAGTTCAATCCTCACCGTGTCCAGCGGCACGTCGTGACTCGCGACGGGGCGACCTTCTGCACCGAGGACGAGGACTTCCTGACCTCGAGCGATCCCGACTTCCACCCGACCGACGTGATGCAGGACGCCGATGGCAGCCTGCTGGTCGTCGACACGGGAGGATGGTTCATTCACGGCTGCCCCGTGTCGCGTGTGGCAAAGCCGGAGATACGCGGGGCCGTCTACCGGGTGCGGAAGAAGGGTGCGAGGGCGATTCAGGATCCACGCGGTCAGCATTTGTCGCTTAAGAGCTTGCCACCGTCCGACCTTGCCGTGCTGCTGAGCGACCCTCGCCCGGCGGTGCGCGACCGCGCACTCAATCTCCTCGTGCAGTCTGGCGACAGGGCAATCGATGCGCTCAAGCGTGTGCGCGAGAATGCGGCGTCGGAACGTGCACGCTGCGCTGCCGTGTTCGGCCTCTCGCGCATCGGAAGCGAACGGGCGCGGAAGGCGGTTCGCGAAGCTCTCGACGACTCACATTTTCTGGTACGTGTCGCAGCCGCGCGCTCGGCGGGCCTCGAGCGTGATCACCTGGCTGCGAATCGACTAGCAGAGATGGTCCGGCAGGACGTACCGGCCGTGCGCCGTCAGGCGGCCACTGGGTTGGGCCGGCTCAACGATCGTCAGGCCGTTCCGGCACTGCTTGAGGCCTCCGCGAACGCGGACGACCGGTTCATCGAACACGCTGTCATCTATTCGCTCATCCAGCTCAAGGATGCGCCGACGGTTCGCGCCGCGCTCCGCAACCCGAGCGCCCGTGTGCGCAAAGCCGCGCTCATCGCACTCGATCAGATGGACGGCACACCGCTCCGTCGGCGAGAGGCCGTCGAGATGATCAGCCACACGGATCCCGAGCTGCGCCGCGCGGCTCTGTGGGTCGCCGCTAACCATCCCGACTGGGCCGGCCACGTGGTCGAGTTCCTACGAACCGACTTCGACACGATGTCGCGCTCGAAGGAAGGCCGCTCGGCCGTCAGCGATGCGCTCGTCGCCTTTTGTGAAGACAGAGCCACACAGGAGCTGGTCAGCGACTTGATATCGGAAGCTGGTCAGCGCCCGCAACGTCTTCTCACCGTCCTCGAAACGATGGCGAGGTGTGCCGCAGACGACTTCCCCGTGCTCTGGGCCGGCCGACTGCGCGAGCAACTCGCATCGAGAAACGAAACCGTGCTTCAGCGTGTCATTGGGCTGATCCGTTCGAGGGGCCTCTCGTCCCTCGATACCGAGCTTTCTAAGATCGCAATGAACTCGGCTCTGGGCGATCCGGTTCGAACCGCCGCGCTCGGCGTCCTCGTGAAGCACCAGCCGGAGCTGGGCCAGGATGTTCTCGAGTATATAACCGGGTTGTTGTCTCCCGAACGTGACCCCGACGTGCGGCTCTCGGCGGCGCGTATCCTGTCGAACGCGAAGCTCGAGGACGCGTGGCTGCTCCGGCTTGCTCAGGGACCACTGCGGAACGCCGACCCACTGGTTCTCCAAAGTCTGCTCGACGCCTGGCGAAACAGCGTCGAGCCAGAGGTTGGTGAAGCCCTGGTGGACGCGCTCTCGGCCTCCGACATCGTTCTTGGCGACGAGGGCGGACGGCGCTTGGAAGAGATTCCCCAAGGGTTCCCGGCTGGTGTCCGGTCGCAGGCGCAGCCGCTGCTTGCAAGTATCCGCGAAGCGCGACAAAAGCGCGTCGAACGCCTTCAGCGGCTGGAAGTTGAGCTGACTCGTGGCGGTGATCCCACTCGCGGTCGCCAGGTCTTCTTCGGCAAGAAGGCGGCCTGTTCGACCTGCCACACGATGGGCACCGAGGGTGGCGACGTCGGTCCCGACCTGACGGCCGTCGGCGCGGTGCGGTCGGTGCACGACTTGGTGGAGGCGATCATCTTTCCCAGCGCGAGTTTCGTTCCGGGACACGAGATCTACCGCGTCGAGACTGAAGACGACATTTACTCCGGCGTCAGGCGACGGAGCACGAGTGAGTATGTTGTGCTGGTCAGCGGGCCGAACGACATCCATCGCATCCCGCGGAGCAAGATCAAGTCTATGGATCCGGCGAAGGTCTCTCTAATGCCCGAAGGCTTCGACGAAAGCCTCACCGAGCGGGAACTTACCGACCTGTTCGCGTTCCTGCGTTCACAAACGTCCCGCGAGGCTGCGCTGACCGATGCCGGCGGCGGTTGACCCCGCTGGTTCGGTGGGCTTGGCGCGGGGCCTCTGCCCTGCAGCGTCGAGACTCTCCAGAAACTCCCGTGTAAAGTGGCTCGTCTCCCAAAAGTGTGATCACGATCTCTGCGGCAACGGCAGCTGGGCGCAGCAGTGGTAGATGGCGGCCACGTAGTGCTCCACGCTGCGGAAGCCGAAGGCGCGGTGGCTCACCAGTTTGATCTTGTTGTTCATCCCTTCCAAGGCGCCGTTCGACAAGCGCAGCTTGGTCCAGGCCAGCACACCGTCGAGATGCCCGCGCAGCAGCCGCACAAAGCTCTTGAACGGCTCCAGCCGCGAGCGCATCGCCGAGTGCATCCAGCGCTCCAAGTGCTCGCGCGCCTGGACCGCAGCCGCCGCCAAAGTCGAGCGGGAGCGCACCCGGGAGCTGGCACGGATCGGCTCGAACCTGAACCAGATCGCCTGCTGGGCCAATACCCACAAGGGGAACGCCGAGGTGGTGGAGGTGATCGCGCATCTGGTCGCGATCTAGCGGGCATTCGACACTTTGGCGAGTTTGGCCCCAGCCGCTAGTTCTCCCCTTTGCTCGGGGTGTTTCTGTGTGATTCTCTTGCCTGAGGCGTGTGGGAGAATTAAGGCATGCAGCGTAAACGAGAACTCAGGCCGCACCCTGGCCGGGCTAGCGGGAGGTTTTCTCGCGCTGTGGCGTTCCACAGGGCGAGCTCCAGCGTGGCGCTCAGAATGACAGCCCTATAGCTGCTGAAGTAAACGATCGGGATCGCCGTAGGAGGGATACGAACCGTGTAAAACCAGATCAAGAGAGACACCCAAGCCCCCTATTATCAGAACCACTTCGACAACGACGGCCAGCGATTTGTCGCGTGGTACGTTCAAAATATCCACCGCCGAGACATGATCGGAACGGTGGAAGATGTGACGGACGGGCCGGACGACAAACAGATTGACGCTATTGTTGTCGACGACGACGCTTCGACAGTGTTCGTAATTCAGGGCAAGTTCATCGACGAGGGAACTGTTAACGCAGAACCGCTTCGCGAAGTTCTTTCCTCGTGGGTTCAACTCAAGGATATTGCGCGATTGCAGGAGACCGGCAACCAGAAGCTCAAGCGGCGATTGCCGGAGGTTGCGACTGCACTTGAGGATGAGTACGCTGTGTCCTTTGAGCTGATTATTACGGGGCAACTCACGCAGGGGGCCAAGGATGACCTCGCTCGATTTCAGCAAGAGCTCGCGGACGCCGACGATTTTCCGGCTGAGATTCAAATCGTCGATCCCGACGAGATGCAGCGCCGCTATGACATGGCTTTGGAGCGAGAAAACCCGCTACTAAGCCACAAGCTCCAACTCGAGAACGGGAAGTACATGGTGATGCAGGTCGGTGGCACGAAGTGTGTCGTGGCAGCATTGTCACTGAAAGAGTGCATAAGGTTGCCGGGTATCAAGCCAGGATTTCCATTTTGGCCCTGGCACGGTCACAGGATACACCCCCGCTGCGCCGAATACCACGTCTTTTCGCGCTGAACCCTGCACATCACCTCCGCCGGTAGGCGCCAGGGCTCGTCCGTCCGCTCACAGACGTTGATTGAGCGGACTGAACGGCGCTCCGGCCGACACTGCTCCCTGCGAAACCTTTTTGGAGCCAAAAACTGTTGATCCTCGCCCGGGCAACGCTACCCACCCGGCACAGGCAGCGCCCAGATCCTATGCAGCATGTCACCGAACAGCCGCCGGTTCAGATGCCCCTCCGCCAGCAGCAACCAGTAGTAGCGAGCATGCTTGACCAGCCGACCGCCGGTCTTCATCAACCTGTGTTGCAAACTCGTTAGCGACCAGCTTTTGATTCGCTGCGGCAGCCCTAGCCGCCGCCACAGGTTGCCCAGGTTGTAGGCCAGCACGCTGAGTTGCAGCCGTACCTCGTTGGCTCGGAAGCGGTGACACGACAAGCGGGTCCAGTGCGTGGCCTGTTTGCCTTCTTTGATCCACTGCTCCGCCGTGCCGCGCTTGTTGTAGAACCGCACGACCGAGCGGCTCGGCAAGCTCATGCTCGTCACGACAAATCCGACGCGCGGGAATAGTTCGCCCTGGTGATGCTCGACCTTGGCGACAACTCGCCTTACCTTCGACCAGCTCTCGGCCTGATAGCGAAAACTCTTGTAGCGCACTAGGGGCTTGGCGTTCGGCCTGCCCGGTGGCCGAAACAGGATGTCCTCGATCTCCAGCTCCAGGTTCTTGTTCGCCGGGATGCGAATCACGTAGTCCACGCCGCGCTCCTCCATCGCCTCGTAGATCTCGGGCTTGGCGAAGGCGGCGTCGGCGCGGAACGTCACCTGTTTGCCCTCCGCCTGTTGTCGTTCGATCTCCGGCAGTAGCAGCTCGTCCCAGTCCTCGGCGCTGTGCACGTTGCCGGGACGCAGCTTCGCGCCTAGGCAGTCGCCGTGCTGGTTGAACAGCAACAGCGGGTGATAGCAGAGGGACTCAAAATGGCCGTTGTAGGCACTGCCTTCCTGTTGGCCGTGGACGGGGCTCTCCGTGGAGTCCATGTCGAGCACCACGCGGTCTGAACCGTCGGGAGCTTCGGCTTGCGCGACCAGCTCCCGGTTCACTGCCATCAGCCCCAGCAAGTTCTCTTCGCTCGCCAGCATCTCCGTCTCGAAGCCATGCAGCGTCGAGGTCAAGGCGGCTCCGCGATCCCAGTTCCTCTTCGAGCCGATCAAGCGAAAGGTCGGATCGGCGGATACTCGAACGGCGTCATTGAGGTCCTCGTAGCCAGCGAGTCGGCTGTAGACCGACTGCCGCAGCAGATCGGCCAGCGCGAACTTCTTGTTCAAGCCTTGTCGCGAGTCGCTGAGATGCTCGTCGATCAGCTTCCCGAGTCCGAGTCGTTCATCCAGTTCGCGAACGAGAATCAGACCGCCATCCGAGGTGACTCGCGATCCTTGGAAATCGACTTTGAGAAATCCATTGAACGTGAGCTGAAACGGCTTGTTTTCTTTTTCACCCATCGGGTGTTGACCTCCATGGCGTCCTTATCGGGCTCTAGCCCCTATCAATAAAGACGCTGAAGGTCGCTGGATGGTCTGAAGCTCATACATCAAATTGAAAATGCGGGTCAAGGACGGCACCCTGTTTCAGAAGAACGTCCGCCAATCACTCGGTCTTAACAATCGAGTAAATAAGGGTATTAAGGACACGATTTATGGTGGCGGCAGCGGCGACTTCTTTTTTCGCCACAATGGCATCACGGCGCTGTGCGAGGATACTGAAATCGCGGACGGAACGCTGACCGTTAGAGGTATCAACGTCGTAAACGGGTGCCAGTCGCTAAACACAATTCTTTCGTGCAGTGAGCGAGTAAAAAGGTTGAATCACGCATACGTGATGTTCCGCTTCTATGAGATTCCCGAACGTGACCGAGCCGACCGCATAAGTATCTGTACCAACTCGCAGAGCGCTGTAAAGCCGCGAGATCTGCGGAGCAATGATCGGCGCGTCCTAGCAATGAAGCGCGCCTATGAACAGAAGTATTCAAGCGTTTACTTTGTCACAAAACGAGGCGAGGAAGCCCCCGCGGACAAGGATCAGTCGCTGGTCGTAGACTTGCTTGATATGGGCAAGTGCCTGATGGCCTGGCATTCGCAGCGTCCTAACGTTTCGTACAGCGAGAACAAGATCTTCGACAAGCACTTCGAGCAACTCTTCAAACGCAATTCTGAGTACGCGCCCGAGAACGTTTATGCACTTCATCAGTGGATGAAGGAAATCATGAAACGGTGGGAGAAGGAGAATCCTCTAAGCTTGAACGAGTCGCTCTTGGCGATGCGTGCGTACGCACCGTATCATCATCTCTACGCTGTGTCTCTTTTCTTCTGTCAAGTAAACCGCATCGGACAGGGCGTACCCAATCCTGCGGCCACTCTTACGAAGGCGTCGGAGGCCAACTTCGTCGGTCAGCTCGTGGACTCTGCAGGCATATGTCTGAACAGCGCACTGGAAGCCGCAGCCTATGCGCCGCAGCCTACGAACAGAGTCTTCAGCCCGCAGAACTGGATCAAGACGAAGACATGCCTTGCCGGAATCCGTCAAGCCATTGGGCAGTACTTTACCATGCTGCCCGCGATGCCCGGCGCGAGCGAACTAAACCAAAAGCTACGTACCGCGCTACGGATGCAAAGCGAGCAGTTCGAGGATCGTTGGGCGGCGGACTAGACTACTGCACCGTCGTAGCGACGGCATTCCACGGTGGGGAAGTACTCGGTACGGCGTCCGCCGAGGACAAAGCGTGGGAAAGGTTCCTTTCGGCCCATCCACACGGCCCGACCCCCCCCTTTTCCCTCGTGAACAGCGCGTCTCTCCAGATCGGCCCGCAGCGGTCTAGGGCGCGAAGCGGCGCAGCGAACCCTTGACGGCGAGGACCGATCTGGAATCATCCAGGGCGAGGGGAAAGGGGGTCGGCTGTAGAAGGGGTTGGACAAACGGGCTTTGAAGGAGCTAGTGAATCGGGCGGCGAGACATTTTCGCAACATCTTCGCCGCCGCGATCCTGGCGCTCCGCCCGTAGACGGGCAACTTCGGTGCGAAGCTCGGCTACTTCACCCGCTAGACCGGATCGAGGGGCAGCGTGAACCGCCGGGGCTACAAGAGCCTTCGCTGGCCTCGCGGCTCGTGGGGCGCTCCGCAACCAGCGGCGAAAGCCCCAAAAGCCAAACACGAAGACAAACATGCTTACGAAGGCAGCTTGAATGGAATCTCCGCCGGTGCGGACCCAGAGGATGAGGACGGCGCTAGATACGCACGGTACAAGAACGAATCCCACGCTGGCGATAACAAGCGCGTGTAGTAAGCCGCGCTCCGGGTGACGCATACGGTTGACGATCCAGAGCGCGATGAGAGCCGGGATAGCGAACATGCCAGCGACGATAACGGCGTCGTGCGGGGCGTCCCTGATGCTGTCGATGAGTCGTTGGGTTTGGTTCATGGTGTCTCCTTCGATGGTTTGCTGTGTTTTCCCTTCACCAGGGGAAGAGGGAGAACCACAAACCAGAGTAGGAGACTAGAGCGAGCGCGGGGCGACGGGCAAGGACCAGATAAGACAACGCGAGTGACAGACGCTGAAAGCGAGCGAAGCGTTCTGGCGCGAGAGTTGCCCTGGGACGCCGCCAACGGCGGGCCGCTGTGAGCGGAAAGGCACCACAAGCAAACACTCAATCGAAACGTGAAGAACAAGCGCGGCGAAGCGAACGGCTCCGCCGCGCCCTGGCGCGGTTGCCCGCTAGGACTCGTCCACCTGAACCTCCGGGAGTTCTGCTTCTGCCGGAAGCTGGAAGAGGCGCGTGTGGGCGAAGTCGGCCACTTTTGCAAGCACCAACAAGTCGTTGCGCCCGAAGCTGTGCGTGTTCTTCCATTGATCGCCGTCTTTGTAGAGCCGCGAGAAGGTGACGTTGTGCCTCGGCTGTTCGTCGGTTCCATTGCGCCAAATCGTAGCCTTGACGCGACCGATTCGGACTTCTGTGATGGGTTTCTGGTTAGCCATAATGTTTTTCCTCCATTGATTCTGTGGGATGAAGATTCTGTGACTGGGTTCCAACGATGGAGGATGTTGCCACGTCGGAATCGTTCGGTAACCATGGTCCACATCGAGCAACGCCGCGAGGTCGCCTGGCCAACGCCAGTTCGGGCTTTGGAAGTTGTGAATCAATTGGTTTCGGCGAGAGCCGCACACTGATACTAAAGGACTTATTGAATCCCGCAAATTATTATGACACTTTTTGATAGTTTGGAGCATCTATATATGTATGGGCAACCTCAAAGGTGTGAAGCGGGATTTCAAGGCCCTGGAGAAGCGCCGTTTCGAAGCGATGCGGCTGCTCGACCAAGGCCACAATCAGTCCGAGACGGCAAGACGGCTGAAAGTCGCTCGCCAAACCGTCAGTGCGTGGCGGCGGCAATACCGCGAGCAGGGTGCGGCCGGACTCCGCCAGGCCGGGCGCGCCGGACGCAAGCCGCTCCTCGATGCCGCACAACGCGAACGCCTGACGTCGCTGTTGCTGGAAGGCCCGCAAGCCCACGGCTTCCCCACGCCCCTGTGGAGCTGTCCGCGGGTGGCTCGGCTGATCGGAGACGAGTTCGGGGTCGACTACCACGAAGGCCACGTCTGGAAGATCCTGCGAGCGCTCGACTGGAGCCCGCAACGCCCGGTCGGAAAGGCGCGCGAGCGCAACGAAGAGCAGATCCGCACCTGGAAGCGCAAGACCTGGACGCGCATTAAAAAAAAGCCCAAAACGAAGGCCGTACGCTCGTCTTCATCGACGAAAGCGGATTGAGTCAGAAGCCGCATCGCTGCCGCACCTGGGCGCCACGCGGCCAAACACCGGTGCTGCAGTTTAACTTCAATTGGGAGAAGCTTTCCGTCTCGGCGGGGCTGACGCTGCGTAACTTCTACTTTCGGCTCTATCCCGGTGCGATCGGCAAAGAGCAAGTGATCGACTTTCTCAAGGCGTTGGTACGTCATATCGATCGGCCGCTGCTGATCGTCTGGGACCGGCTGCCTGCGCACCGTAGCCGCCTGGTGCAAGAGTTCATCCAACTCTCCGAAGGCCACATCGCAACCGAGTACTTGCCACCCTATGCGCCGGAGTTGAATCCGGTGGAATACATCTGGGCTTACTGGAAGCAGCACGAGTTGCCGAACGTCTGTCCGAAGGACTACGGCGAGCTGAACGAGCGGGCCCGCAAGGCACTCCGCCGCATGCACCGCAAACCGCGTTTGATCACGGCCTTCTGGAAACAGTCTTCTCTTTGCTTCGAGTGACGTGATATTATGCGGGACTCAATAGAGCCGTCGTTCCGGGTTTGGCAATAAATCCACAACTTCTCGTCCCCAAACTATCCCCGAACTCCCCCCTGAGGGACTCAGGTTTGCCGGACCTGTTCTGCCCGCACTGCCTCCGAGTAGCAGTCGTCACCGCGCTTCTCGCCCAGGACGCTCCCTTGGATCAAAGCGCTGGCTCGGCTGATAAAATCTAAAACAACGAGCTAAGCTACATCGGGGGATGACAGCCCGGGGCACATGAGAAATTCCGCACCGATCAGTAGGCCTGAAGGGGTTACCGCAACAGAGCGGTACCTCAAGCGACTCTGCGACCAGACGTTCCTGTCGCTGTGGAGTTACTCGGGAGTATATCGTGACCAACGAAGTACCAGACAGCAGGGCAAGGAAGTCTGCGACCTGCTAGTAGTGTTTGATGACGACTTGATAATCTTCTCTGACAAGGCGTGTGCATTTCCAGAAAGTGGCAGCCTGGAACAAGACTGGGCCCGATGGTTCCGAAAGGCCATCAAGAAATCTGCCGAACAGGTATGGGGTGCGGAGAGATGGATCCGGCGTTTTCCGAACCGACTATTTCTCGACCGCACCTGTACGCAACGACTACCGATTGACCTCCCGGGATCGTCGGAGATGCGTATTCATCGGATCGTGGTGGCGCACAACCTTGCGCAGCGCTGTCGGAAGGAACTCGGCGGTAGTGGGAGTCTCATGATTGACCCAAGCATTGAGGGGCCAGCGCACTGGGCATCGTTTCAGAAGGGCGGCCTCCTCTTTACCGTTGGATGGATCGACCGGGCGAGGGGATTTGTCCACGTGTTGGATGACACCTCCGTTGATACCCTACTGGGCACGCTCGATACGGCACGCGACTTCATAGGTTACTTGTGCAAGAAGGAGGAGCTCATCACCACAGGCCGTCTGACCGGAGCTGCCGGTGAAGAGGAACTCCTGGCCCATTACCTCGGGAATGTCAACGCTTCCGGAGAACACGATTTTGTGTTTTCCACAAACGTAAATGGTGTTCTTGTTCTAGAGGGACACTGGGAGAGCTTCAAATCAAGTCCGCAGCGCAAAGCCCAGCTCAAGGCCAACGAGGTGAGTTATTTCTGGTATGCCCTGATCGAGACATTCAATAAACACCTTCTGGGTGGAACTCAATATACTCGAACGCATCCAAGAATCGGAGACCAAGAGAGGGCGTTTCGATTCATGGCCCGAGAGTCGCGTACTCGCCGGCGACTCCTGTCAGATGCTTTTCTTGGTTTGATCAACAAGATCAGGCAAGACCAAAAAGCAGTCCGTGTGATCAAACCATCGGTCTCCGGTGATCCCTATTGGGTGTTCGTCCTACTGCCTGAACATGAGAGAGTGCCATACAAGATGTACCGCGAGGCACGTCATAACCTCCTTTATGCAAACTGCATGGTGACGAAGCTCATATACCCCGACGCCGACGACATTCTTGGAGTCGCGACCGAACCTGGGGAAGGTGAGACGAGATCAGAAGACCTACTCTACATCGACGGACGAGCATGGAGCGAGCAGGACAAAGCGGAAGCACAGAGGCTACAAGACGAGCTTGGTCTGCTCACAAACGTCCGGCAGTTCTCCGACACTGTCAAGGAGTACCCGGAATAGGCTCTACTGGCTTGCAGACCTGAGTCCCGAGGAAGCGGGACTCGGCAAACGTGGCGGCTTATTGGGGCAATCGGGGGGGGGGGGCCAAAAGGGGACGGCCAAAAGGGACGCGGCCAAAAGGGACGGAGCCCTTTTGAGTTCAAGAGCGGCTCTTCTCGATCTCGGAGAACGCTTGCTCAGCGGGGATGGCTTCGTCAGCCGACTCCGTGGCTGCATCCAGGGCTCGGATCGCCTCCAGTTCCTCAAGCTCCCCGAGCAGCCTCTCGTAGTGCCCAATCGGTAGGACCACTTCGGTCTTGTTGCCCAGTTGGTCGACGACGAACCGTTCCTTTACTCTGGTCACGGTCTCTGCCTAAGCACGATCCCAACAGGAATCGGGCCTTTCTTGGCCTCAGCAGCCCTTCTGATTCGGGGCCCGGGACCGGCGTCTTCGGACGCCGGTGGTCCCAGGTCCCGAACCAATAGAGGGTGTGGTGGGCGACGGGTCCCCGGGTCGGTACCCGGGCCTAGCATTCCGGTGCCGCGGCGCGGCTTGGGAGCCCAGACACCAGGTCGCCTCAGCGCCCGAAGATGATTTTTTCACGGCGGAACAGGCGGGTCGTGAACAGCAGGAACAACAGCGCCGCTCCCGCGGCCGACAGCCCGGCTGCCGCGAACGATAGCGGCGACATCACCCCGCCCTCCAGCGCCTCGGTCACCAGGACGTGCTGGTCGACCAGGGGGATGGGTATCATCCAGGCCGCCGGCTCGACGGGAGAGAGAATCAAAACCAACGCCGGCACCATCGGCAGGAACATCAAGAACGAGACATAGGTTTGCGCCTCTTTATAAGAGCGCGCAAAGGTCGCCACCCACATCTGCACCGCCGAGGCGAAGAAGCCCAGCGGCAAGACCGCCGCCAACACCCCGACGATCTCCCGCGGCCCAAGCTCAAACCACATTCCCAACCCCTGCAGCGGAGCCCGCTCCAACACCATCACCAGCAGCGCAAACGTCAACGCCACGCTCGCCCACGCGAACACCACCGACGCCAGGCACTTGCCGGCGACGAACGAAAACCGTGGCGCCGGATTCACCAACAACGGCTCGAGCGAACCGCGCTCGCGTTCGCCCGCGGTCGAGTCGATGGCGATCTGCATCCCGCCGATGAAGACGGCGAGCACGACCATCATGGGCAAGAAGGACAGCACCATCGCCGCGCGCTTTTGCGCGCTCGAAACCTCCACCTCGTCGATGCGGACCGGCGCCGCCACCGCCGGGCTCACGCCGCGCGCAATCAGCCGCAACACCGCGATTTGCTCTCCATACCCTTGAATCAGCCGTCGGACGCGCCGGACGACCGGTTGCGCGTCGCGCTCCGAGCCGTCGATGATCATCTTCACTTCGGCGGTCTTGGACCGCGAGAAATGCTCCCCAAAGTCCTCCGGGATGACGACGACAAAATCGAACTCGCCCTCGCGCACCTCGACGTGCGGTTCCTCGGGACCGTCAACGATCTCGATGCCCCGCTGTTGCTCCATCCAGTCGATCAGCGCGGGCGCGTGCTCGGCCCCGACCACAGGTACCTTGATGTTGTCCGCGAGGCGCTGCTTGTCGGCCATCACGTTTAACATCACGCCGATCATCAGCGGCCAAACCACCGGCGCAATGACCGCCGACATGATCGAGCGCCGGTCGCGCACGCCGTCGATCAGCTCCTTGCGGAAGACGACGACCAGCGACGCCAGCAGGTGCCTCATGCCGCCGGCACCTCGTCGAGACCTGTGAGAGCGACGAAGGCGTCTTCGAGGCTCCCGTGGCCCGTCTGCGCGCGCAGCTCATCGGGCGAGCCATAGGCGACCACCTTGCCCGCGGAGATGATCACGATCGAATCGCACAACGCCGAGACTTCCTGCATAATGTGGCTCGAAAACACCACGCACTTGCCTTCGCCGCGCAGCCGGCGGATCAAGTTTCGCATGGCGCGGGTACCCATCACATCGAGTCCGTTGGTCGGCTCATCGAGCAGTAAGTTTTGCGGGCCATGAACGAGCGCGCGCAACAGCGCCACCTTCATGCGTTCACCGTGCGAGAAACCTTCGACCCGCCGATCGGCAATCGTGCTCATCTCGAGTAGGTCGACCAACTCATGGATGCGGTCATCGAGTTCGCGTCCGCGCAGCCCGTGCAAGCGGCCGAAGTAGCGCGCA
Source organism: Bryobacterales bacterium (assembly GCA_965261065.1). Taxonomy (GTDB): domain Bacteria; phylum Acidobacteriota; class Terriglobia; order Bryobacterales; family UBA6623; genus JAKZVK01. The sequence goes on from OZ253444.1 coordinate 5,756,897, forward strand.
TGTTCGCGGGCCGTCAGCCTTGGATAAAGGCCGCGGGTGTAGGGCAGCACGCCCACGCGGGCTTGCGCGGCCAGCGGATCGGTCGAGACGTCGACTTCGTCGATGGACAGCCGCCCCTGGTCGGGCTCGATGAGGCCGTAGATCATCCGTAGCGCCGTGGTCTTCCCGGCCCCGTTGGGCCCCAGTAGACCAGTGACGGCACCGTCCTTGGCAACGAACGACACGTCATCCACGGCAACGACTTGGCCGAAGCGCTTGTGGAGGCTGCGGACTTCGATCATTCTTTCTCCGCGCCGCTGGATTCGGGGCTGTCGGATTCCACGCCGGTGGGTTCTCCCCCGACCGGTTCCACCGCGACCGGTCCTGCGTTGGTGACAAAGAACGGCGGGCGATGCAGTTTCTCGACGCACTCGGCATCGAGGTTTTCAGCCGTGCCGTCGCGGATGAAGTCCGCGATCAAACTCGGCACACAGCCCAGCGCCGACGTCCCGTGGCCCACCCCTGGCACGACGATGTGGCGGGAATTGGGGAGCCCCTGCGCTATGGCTTCGCCCCAACGCGGCGGGGTCACCGGGTCCAACTCGCCCGAGAGCACCAGTGCCGGCACGTCCGAGCGAATCGGCTCGTGATAGCCGTCCGCCACCGTGCCCCGCGGCCAGCTCGCGCACACCTTGCCCAAGTCTCAACGAGCGACTCGCCCATGGCTGTCAGTGCCAGCAGCCCCTGAAAGTCTCCGCCATGCGCCTGCTCGATCAACATGGGCAGCATCGAAGCCGTCACGGGACTGTAGAGCGCGCCCCTCAACACCGCTCCGACGAAGTCACCGCGGATCACGACGTTCCCGCTTTCGCCCGTGCGCGGATGCTTCAAGCGAACTCGCGCCGGCTGTTTCTCGAGGCGATCGAGCAAGTCCGCCAGCTTGCGGCGCACGTCGGGGAAGCGCTCGCGGCATGGCTCCTCTTGCTCACAGGCATCGAACATCAGATCCATGGCACGCTGTCCGTCCCGAGGGAAATCAAGCGGCAGCTTCATGGTGACCGGCGCGACTCCGTCGAGCACCGCGCTGCGGACGTTCTCGCCATGGCGCCGCAGATAAACGGACGCCGCCCGCGTTCCGTATGAGCCACCCCACAAGTTGATCTGCCCGTAGCCGAGCCTTGTGCGAACCTCGTCAAGATCGTCCATCGCGATGGGCGTGGTATAGAGGCGCAGGTCGGCGTCATAGCCCTCCAAGCACTTCTTGAGCTCTTCGAGGGCCAGGTCCTCGCGGCCTAGGGACTCCAGATCGTCCGTGTCGGGCGTGCACGGCAAGCCATTGGAATCGCCGGTACCGCGTTGATCCACGAAAACGATGTCACGGTCCTCCTGCACGGCGCGCAGCATACTCATGAGCATCGAACTCATCTCAGCCGCCCCGCCGCCGGGACCGCCCACCAGCACAAACAGCGGGTCGGGCTGCGGCTCCCGGTGCAACGCCAGGTAGACCACGACTTTCAAGTCGATCGTGCGGCCCTCGGCGCGCTCCCGGTCTTCGAACACGGAGATCCGTCCGCACAGGGCATCGATGGGCCCATCGTCGGGCTTGCACTCTTCAAGCACGGATGCTTGTTCAACAGCCGCCGGCCTCGGGGCGCAGGCGCAGGCCGCGCCGAGCGCCACGGCGATGAAGAGATGGGATCGGAAGAGACGCACAACATATACCCGGCAGATGCTTTCCAGCTTACTGCATGGGAGCGGCGTTCACGTGAGCCGGCTTGCAGGTTGCGTTGTGCACCCTTGAGAGCAACGGGCTGGGCCTCGAAGAGCCCACCTGTTGTAAGGGTTCTGCACCCAGCGGGTGTCAGGAAGAACAAATCTCAAACGCCCCTGCCGGGGCTGGGGATCGTTGGGGACGGTTGACCCACCGCTTGCGCGGTGGGCTACTTTCAGTCGCCCCTGCCGGGGCTTGCAGCGGTAGCGCGTGGGGCGCGGATGTGAGCATAGAAGCCCATGGGGTCAGGGTCTCAAGCGATGGCTCAACGCGGGCTGACGCCCGCGGCTCTGCTGTGTTGGGTGGCACGGCTGCGGTGGGCTGGGGCGTCAAGTGCTCGTCGCAGCTTACGTACGGTTTGGGGACAAGGGCACACAGAGCAAGCTCGGACAGATCGCAGCGCAACCGCCCACGCCGCCGGCACATCCAACCTGATGACTTATTGAGGCTCACAAAATACAGTGACCTTGGAAGACGGGCACGGCATGCCGTGCCCCTACATGTGAACATGGGTCCGGGCAGCGTAATTCGCGAGAGTCAGTAGGAGATCCCCGAGGGGGGCGGTTCCCAGTTACCGGCCTGCCACACTGGGCAAATCCCTGCCGGTCCCGTGCCATAGTACGCTGTTGAACGACACCGCATGCGGTTGCCACAGATTCGAGCGCTCGACGCCGTTTGGCTGATTTTTCTCGCCGCCCTGGCCGGATTGGGCCTGACCAAGCAAGAGCACAGCCTGTTCGAATGGCTGGTCTTGCTGGTGCTGGGGGCCGTCCAGATCGCCGAGACACGGCTTGATGTGGCCTCCGACCGCCGCACGGCCATGCTTTCGATCGCCGTCAAGGCGGTGCTTTGTTACTGGCTGGTAGCGGAAACGGGAGGCATTGAGAGCAGCTATTACCTCATCTTCTTGCTGCCGATCGTCTCGGCGGCCTCGCTGTTCGAAGCCGGCGTGGCCCTACTCGCAACGCTGCTGTGCTCGGGGCTCTACCTCTCGTTCCTGCTGTTTGTCGACTTCGAGCGCTACTACCTGATGCCCGAGGGCGTCGACGAGTTGTCGGTCCGCGTGATCTTCTTTTTCGTCAGCGCGATTCTCGTCAACCGCCTCGCCACCGAAAACCGCCGCAAGACCGAGAGCCTCGCCGAGGCGTATCGCGACCTCAAGGAGGCGCAAGCCGAGGTGCGCCGCTCCGAGCGCCTGGCCGCGCTCGGACAGCTCTCGGCCGGGTTGGCCCATGAGATTCGCAACCCCCTGGGCGTCATCTCCGCCTCGGCTGAGTTGCTCGGCAAGCACGTCTCCAAGGAGAACGACGTGGCGCGCGAGGTCGCCGGGTTCATCCGCTCCGAAGTCCACCGCAGCAACCTGCTCGTCAGCCGCTTTCTCGACTTCGCACGCCCCTCGCAACTGCAACGGGGGACGCATGACCTCAACGAGGTTATTGGCCGCGCCCTCTCCCAACTCGCCGACAACCCCACGAACGGCCCTGGGCGCATCGAGTCGGGGCCCATCGAGTCGGGGCCCATCGAGATCGAGAAGCACCTCGGCGCGCTGCCCGAGTTTTCTTTTGACTCAACGCTGATCGAAAGCGCCATCGTCAACCTATTAGCGAACGCGCAGGAAGCCATGCCCTCGGGTGGCCGGCTCACCGTGCGCACGCGCCGGCTCGACTCGAACGCCGAGATCGTCGTGTCCGACACGGGCTGCGGCATTGCCACCGAGCAGATGGAGAACATCTTCAACCCCTTCTTCACGACCAAGCCGACCGGTGTTGGGCTCGGCCTGGCGATGGTCTCGAAGTTCATCGATAGTCACGGCGGCAAGATCACGGTGACGAGCGAAGCGGGCAAGGGGTCGAACTTCCGCATCACCCTGCCGATGGGGGAGCGGCCATGAAGAAGAAGATCCTCATCGTCGAGGACGAGGCCAAGATGCAGCGCGTCCTCGAACTGCATCTCGAAGGCGCTGGTTACGAGGTCATCCAAGCATCGACCGCCGAAGAGGCGCTCGCGATCATCGACAAAGCGGAGGGGCCGTCGCAGTTCGCCTTGGCTCTGACGGACTTGCGCTTACCCGGTATGGACGGCCTGGCCCTGCTCAAGCGGATGAGCTTCGTCGCCCCCACCCTGCCCGTCGTTGTGATGACGGCCTTCGGCACCGTCGAAACCGCGGTCGAGGCGATGAAGGCCGGCGCCAGCGACTACATCCTCAAACCGTTCTCGCTCGAAGACCTGATGATCACGATCGAGAAGGTGCTGGAGCTGCACGCCCTGCGCGATGAGAACGTCAAGCTCAAGGCGGAACTGGGCCGGCGCTACAAATTCGAGCAGATCATCGGCCGCAGCAAGAATATGCAGGAAGTCTTCGACGCCGCGCAACGGGTGGCGCCGACACGAGCGACGATCCTGCTCGGCGGCGAGAGCGGCACCGGCAAGGGGATGCTGGCGCGCGCCATCCATCATCAGTCACCTCGCCGCGCCGCGCCGTTTGTGAAGATCAACTGCTCGGCGCTGCCGGAAAACCTGATGGAGTCCGAGCTGTTCGGGTACGAGAAGGGTGCGTTCACCGGCGCCACGCAGTCGCATCCGGGCAAGTTCGAGCAGGCCGACGGCGGCACCGTGTTCCTCGACGAGATCGGCGACGTGCCGCCACCGGTTCAGGTGAAGCTGCTGCGGGTGCTGCAGGAAAGGGAGTTCGAGCGCCTCGGCGGCACCAAGACCACTCATGTCGACGTCCGCATCATCGCCGCCACCAATCAAGACCTGCGGGCCGCGCTCGAGCAAGGCACCTTTCGCGAAGACCTTTACTACCGCCTCAACGTCGTGCCGATCAACCTACCCCCCCTGCGTGAACGCAAAGAGGACATCCCTCACCTGGTCGATCATTTCCTGAAGAAATTCGCCGCCGATTCCGGCGGACCGGAGCGGTCTCTGTCGGCCCAAGCAGTCGAGAAGCTCGGCTCCTACCATTGGCCGGGCAACGTTCGCGAGCTCGAGAACATCATCGAGCGCAGCACGGTGCTTGCGCGCACCGACCCCATCGAGCCGGCTGACATCCAACTCGACCATGGCGGCAGCGTGGCGGTAGCTCCCGGCGGAGTTCCGTTCCTTCCTGACGGCATGAACCTCGATGTCTACGAGCAGGAGCTGATCCGCGAAGCCCTGCGCCGCAGCGACAACAACAAGAGCCAAGCCGCGCGCTTACTGGGCCTCACGCGCAACGCCCTGCGCTATCGCCTCTCGCAGATGGGCTTGGAAGAATCCTGAGCGCGCCACTCGCCCATACCGAGACACCCGCCAACCCTGACGGTCGACCCCAGCAACGACGATTAACACCACGTATCCAACCGGTGTCACCTCGCCCACATTGGCGGTGCCCCACCCCCACGGACCCTATGCTAACCTTGGGCAGTTTCACCAAGAGCACCGGCCGGATGGCAGCCGAATGTCAGCAAACGCCGTGGGTCAAACTAGGCCTCTCGCTGTTGCTCGCCTCGCCCCTGCTCCTTGCCCTGCAAAGCTTCCGCCACCCGCTTCAACTCGAGGAACCACCGCAACGATACTACGCTCCCACTGAGCGTCCCGCCGAGTTTCACTTCGCCCGTCTGGTCTATAGCAGTGGCATGGGCGGTTGGGGCCGCCGCCGCGGAGGCTGGGCCACCGACTATCCCGAGGCCGAGTACCACTTCATGCAAGGGGTACGGCGGCTGACGAACATCGACGCCTCCGAAGACGGCCGGCTGGTGCGTCCACTCGACGACGAGTTGTTCGAGTATCCGTGGCTCTACGCCGTCGAGGTGGGACGCTGGTACCTCGACACGGAGGAGGCCGCACAGCTTCGCGAATACCTGCTACGAGGGGGTTTCCTGGTGGTCGACGACTTTCATGGGACATATCAATGGGCCTCGTTCCTCGATAGCATGCGGCGCGTTTTCCCCGACCGGCCCATCCTCGACCTGCAAGAGGATGACCCTATTCTGCACGTGCTTTACGACCTCGATCAACGAATCCAGATTCCCGGACGTCAATATATATGGAGCGGCGCCACCTACGAGAGGGACGGCTACAACCCCCGCTGGCGCGGCATCTATGACGACGAAGGTCGCCTGATGGTGGCCATTAACTTTAATATGGATCTAGGGGATGCCTGGGAGCACGCCGACTGGCCCGAGTATCCTGAAAGGATGACCGCTCTGGCCTATCGATTCGGCATCAACTACGTCATCTATGCCATGACGCACTAGCCGCTGGAATCCTTGTGTTCGAGTTCCTCTTCAAATATCCCCAGACGGTCTTCCGCAAGGGCGAGTTCATCTTCGCGAGCGGATGGCCCGCATGGCTGCTGCTGTTGCTGATGGCCGCCGCGGCCGGGGGCCTGCTGTGGCACGTGAGCCGCAACACCGGGCGGCTCGACGGACGGCGGCCCTACCTGGTCGGCGCTCTGCAAGTCGCGACCGTCTTGCTGGCACTGCTGATGCTGTGGCAGCCGGCGATCAGCATCCAGTCGCTTCGCTCGCGGCAGAACATCGTCTCGCTGCTGATCGACAACTCCCGCAGCATGATGCTGCCCGAGGGAGAACAGACCCGCCTCGACCTGGTGCGCAACGCCCTCGAAGGCGGCCTACTCGAGCAGTTGCGCGAAAAGTTCCAGGTGCGGCTCTATACGTTCTCGAGCCAGTTGCAGCGGTTGACGGAGTTGGAAGACGTCACCCCCGGTGGCACAAGCACGCGCATCGGCGAGTCGGTATCGGGGCTGCTCGGCGAATCCACCGTCCTGCCCTTGGGCGCGGTGGTGGTCTTCAGCGACGGCTCGGACAACTCCGGCCGCTTTGACCGCGGCCTGATGGCCGACATCCGCCGCCGCCGCGTTCCCGTCCACACCGTGGGCGTGGGACGCACCGAGATGCCCGAAGACCTCGAGCTGGCCGACGTCATGGTCGCCGGGCGCTCGCTGCCACGCTCGCGCCTCAACGCCCAGGTCACGATCCGCCACAGCGGCAACCGCCAAGTCACCACGCGACTCAGCGTGCGCGACGACAGCGCGGTGATCGCGTCCAAAGAAGTTACGCTTCGGCGCGGCGAGTCGGTGCAAAGCGAGTGGATCGATTTCAGCTCGGGCGAGGCCGGTGTCCGTAACCTACGCTTCATCCTCGACGGCGTTGAAGGCGAAACCGTGCTCGGCAACAACGTACAGATGCGGGTCGTCGATGTGCCGCAAGGCCGGCGCAGCATTCTCTACATCGAGGGCGAGCCACGTTGGGAGTACAAGTTCATCCGCCGCGCCATCAGTAAGGACGAGAGCATCCGCCTCGTGACCATGCTGCGGACCACGCCCAACAAGTTCTACCGCCAGGGGGTCGACGAGCAACGTGAGCTGGCCGACGGCTTCCCGGCCACCGCCAAGGAGTTGTTCGCCTACGATGCGCTCGTGATCGGCAGCATCGAAGCCGCCTTCTTCTCCGACGAGCAGCAGGAACTGGTGCGCGAGTTCGTCAGCCGCCGCGGCGGGACGTTGCTGCTGCTCGGCGGCCGCCGCGGCCTCGGCGACGGCGGCTGGGGCGTCTCGAAAGTGGGCGAGGCGCTACCGGTTTCGCTGCCCGAGACGTCAGAGGAAACCTTCATTCGAGCCAAGGCCGATATCGAGTTGACGCCGCAGGGTTTGAACTCGCTCATCTGCCGCTTCGAGGAAGATCCCGAGAAGAACCGCGAGCAGTGGAAGGGCCTTCCGCAAGTCGCCGACTACCAACTGGTCGGCGACGTCAAGCCCGCGGGTGTTCCACTCATCAACTTCAAGGTCAACGGCGAGACGCACCCTCTGCTTGTCTCGCAGCACTTCGGGCGGGGCAGGGCCATCGTGTTTGCGACCGGCGGCACCTGGCGCTGGAAGATGGGCCTGCCGCATGACGACACGCGGCACCACACGTTCTGGCAGCAACTGCTGCGCAGCCTGGCGGCCGAGACGCCAGGACGCCTATCGCTGTCGAGCGACCGTGGCCTCTACGCCGACGAAACCCGCGTCCGGCTGCGCGCCGAGGTCCGCACCGACGAGTACCTGCCCGCCAACGCGGCAACCGTGATTGCCACGGTCACGCCGGAGTCGGGCGAGCCGATGACGGTCGAGATGCATCCGTCGCCTGAGGAAGAGAGCGTGTTCGAGGCCGAGGTGATGGCCGCCGCGCCCGGCGCCTATCGCACCGAAGTCAGCGCAACGATGGGCGAGACCTCGCTCGGCACCGACGTGCTGCACTTCCGCCGGGAGGACGGCGTCGCCGAAGACTTTCGTCCCGAGCAGAACCGCGAGTTGCTCGAGACACTCGCCGAGCAGACCGGCGGCCAGTACTGGACGCTCGACAGCGTCTCGGGCCTGGCGCAAGAGATCCGCTTCTCCGAAGCCGGCATCCGGGCGCGCGAGGTGCTCGACTTGTGGGACATGCCGCTGTTCTTCTTCTTGCTGATCGCGCTGAAGGCGTCTGAATGGCTGCTGCGGCGCCGATGGGGGGTCGTCTGACTTTACGAACTCTGACTTTGCGAGCGTTGCTGCCGGCTGTTTTGCTCGCCGGCCTGCCGGTGACCGCAACGGCGAAGACGTACTTTCTCATCGTCGGCGGACTCGGCGGTGAGTTGAGCTACGCCAAGCGGTTCGACGAGCAGGTCAAGGAGTTGGCCGATATCTGCGAGAAGACCGCCGGCGACCCCTCATTGGTTGAGACCCTGCGAGGCGCCGACGCCACCACCGAAGCCGTCGAGCAAGCCTTTGATCGCTTGCGCACCGGGTCAAAGGCCAACGACACCGTCGCGGTTTTCCTGATCGGCCACGGCAGCTTCGACGGACGTAACTACCGCTTCAACCTGCGCGGGCCCGATCTCACGGCCATCCGCCTCAAGGAACTGCTCGATTCCCTGCCCGCCCAAGACCAGCTCCTGGTGAACACGTCGAGTTCCAGCGGCGCGTCGCTCGAACGGCTCACCAGCGATCGCCGCGTCGTCATTACCGCCACCAAGAGCGGCGGCGAGCGGACGGCGACCGTGTTCGCGCGCTACTGGGTCGAAGCCTTGCGCGAGCCCGAGGCCGACATCAACAAAGACGAGGTCATCACCGCGCTGGAAGCCTTCCGTTACGCCGAGCGGCAGGTCGCCTCCTACTACGAACAGGCTAAGAAACTCGCCACCGAGCATCCCCGTCTCAAAGGGGACGCGGCCTCGGGCTTCACGCTGGCGCGGCTAGGCGAGCAGATCGACGTCGCATCGAACCCGGCGCTGCGGCCTCTGATCGATAAGCGTGCTGACCTGGAGCGTCAGATCGCGCAACTGAGGGCCCGCAAAGATGCGTTGGAACCCGCCGAGTACGTTGATCAGCTACAGAAGCTGCTGGTCGAGTTGGCGAGGACGCAGGCCGAGATCGACGCCGGCGCCCAGAACAACGAAACTGCGAAACCATGAAGCTCCGCTGCTCTAGTAGAGGTCGCTATCAGCGGCAGGCCGGCACGGCTGCCGCTGCCTTGGCGGGGCTGCTGCTGTGCGTCCTGCCTTTGTCGGCGCAGGAAACCTCATCCGCCGGGGCAACCGAACCCACCGCCAACCTCAAAGCGTGCGACAGCCTGTTCGACCGCGGCAAGCGCGCGGACGCACAGGCCTGCTACAGCCGCCTGCTGACAACCAGCCGTGACCTCGGCGCGCAAGCCGAGGCCGCCTGGCGGCTCGGTGACAAGCAGCGCGCCAACGAGGCTTTCCGCGACGCGGTTCAGGCCAATCCCGAAGACCCGCACTTGCGCGTACGCTGGGGTTACCTCTTCATTGACACGCATCAGCAGGGCGAGGCGGTCAAGCTGTTCGAGGAAGCGCTGGCTATCGATAAAGACTACGCTCCGGCCAAGCTGGGCGCGGCCACCGTGATGTCGGGCCGCTTCGAGGGCAAGGCGTTCGAGCTTGCCAAGGAGGCGCTCGATTCCGACCCCAACCTCATCGAGGCCTCCGTACTGATGGCCGGTATGGCAATCGAAGAGAAAGACCTCGACCGCGCCGATCAGTATCTCGACGACGGACTCAAGAAGGCGGAAGAACTCGATGCGTCCCCTCTCGAACTCTACTCGCTGAAGGCTTCGATCGACCTCCTCCGGGGCAACGTCGAGACCGAATGGACCGGCAAGGCCCTCGCGTATAACCCGACCTACGGACAAATCTTCGCGGACGCCGCCCACTACCACGTCATCACTCGCCGCTACCGCGAAGCCGCCGCGCTGCTCCAGCAAGCCGTTCAGATCGATCCCGTATTGTGGTCCGCGCACGCCGACCTAGCCGTAAACCTTCTCCGCCTGGGCAAGGATGCCGAGGGCCGCCGGCATCTCGAAACGGCCTACCATGGCGACCCCTTCAGCCCCAAGACGGTCAACACGCTGCGCCTGCTCGACAGCTTCGGTAACTTTGAGCGGCACTCCAACAAAGACGACATCCTGCTGGGACCCGAGGAAGAGGTCGAGGCCTCTCTCGAGAAGCCCGAGGTCATTCTGCGGCTGCACAAGGACGAGTCGGCCTACCTCAAGCCCTACGTCATGGAGTTGGCCGAGCAAAGCATCGAGAAGTTCGCGAATAAGTATCGCTTCCAGTTGAAAGAACCGGTGCAGATCGAACTGTATCCCGACCATGATGATTTCGCGGTGCGCACGATGGGCATGCCGGGCATTGGCCTGCTCGGGGTGACCTTCGGCTACCTGATCGCGATGGACAGCCCGTCCGGCCGCCCGCCGGGACAGTTCCACTGGGGCACCACCCTGTGGCACGAAATGGCCCACGTCTTCACGCTCGAAGCCACCAACCATCTCGTGCCGCGCTGGTACAGCGAGGGTATCTCGATGCACGAGGAGTGGGAAGCGCGGCCGAATTGGGGAGAGAACATCTCGTCCGACTTCGTCGACGCCATCAAGAAAGACCGCCTGTTGCCGATCGCCGACTTGGACCAGGGGTTCGTGCGGCCCCGCTACCCCAGCCAGATCGCCGTCTCCTACTTCCAGGCGGGCCTCGTCTGTCGCATGATCGCCGAGGAGTGGGAGTCCTCGAAGCTCGTGGACCTGCTCTACGGCTTTGGCGAAGGCCGCTCGACGGCCGACAACATCGAGGCCGAACTGGGGATCTCGTCCGAAGAGTTCGATAAACGGTTTAATGCGTTCCTCGACGCGGAGTACGGGAACTTGGTCGAGAACATCAGCGAGTGGAAGAAGCTCATGAAAGAAGCCGTCGCGGCCGCCGGCAAGAAGGAATGGGACGCCGTGGTCGAGCCCGCCACGAAGGCGCGCGAGATCTACCCATGGTTCGTCGAAGGCGGCAGCCCCTACATCCTGCTGGCGCGCACCCAGATCGAGAAAGACGACAAGGCCGCGGCCGCCGACATCATGCAGCAGTACCTGCGCGTCGGCGGACGCAGCCCCAAGGCCATTCGCGACCTCGCCGATTGGCTCGACGAGCTGGGCCGCCGTGAAGACGCCATCGAAGCACTCGAAAGTCTGCTCTACAACGCCCCGGGCGATCCCGAGCTACACTCGCGCCTGGGCGGCTGGCTGCTCGAAGCCGACCGCGACCCTGAGGCGTTACGCGAGTTCAAAACCTATCTCGCGATGGGGCCCCTCGACATCGCCGGAGCCCACTTCAACCTGGCCCGCACCTATCATAAGATGGAAGATCGCGCCGAGACGCGGAAGCACTTGCTCTCCGCTCTCGAAGCCGCCCCCAATTTCCGGCCCGCGCAGAAACTGCTCTTGAAAATCTTGGACTAACGGACTTTTCCGATATGAGTCTCCCCACAACCTCCCACCTCGAGACCACGGACTACCGCGACTTGGTGGCTTCGTTCCGCGACGCGCAGCAGCGCATCCGCGACCAAGTGCGGCGCGTGATCATCGGCCAAGAGGACGTCGTGGAACACCTGCTGCTGACGCTGCTGGTGGGCGGACATTGCCTCATCACCGGCATGCCCGGCACGGCCAAGACTCTTCTGGTTCGCACCCTAGCCACAGCCTTGGGGCTGACCTTCAAACGCATTCAGTTCACTCCCGACTTGATGCCCACCGACGTGACAGGCACCGACATCATCGACGAGGACGTTACCACCGGCCGCCGCAAGTGGACCTTTGTCGAGGGCCCGATCTTCACCAACGTGTTGCTGGCCGACGAGATCAACCGCACGCCGCCTAAGACCCAGGCCGCGCTGCTCGAGGCCATGCAGGAGTTGAGCGTCACCGTTCGGGGCACGACCTACCAGCTCGCGCCGCCATTCTTCGTCTTGGCGACACAAAACCCGATCGAGCTGGAGGGAACCTACTCGCTGCCCGAAGCTCAGTTGGACCGCTTTCTTTTTAACGTCATTCTCGATTACCTCGACACCGGCGAGGAGATCGACGTCGTAGTGCGTAACACGACGAGTGTGCCGCCGGAGGTCGACACCTGCACCACGGTCGAGGAGATTCTGGAATTCCAGAAATTGGTCCGCAAGGTCCCTGTGTCCGACGACACCGTGCGCTACGCCGTGGAGTTCGTGCGCGCGACCCGTCCGAAGGATCCGCAAGCGACCGACGACATCCGCAAGTACGTCAACTACGGCGCCAGTGTCCGCGCAACGCAGTTCCTAGTGATGGCCGCCAAGGCGCGGGCGTTGATGCAAGGGCGCTACCACGTCACGATCGACGACATACAGTCACTCGTCCTGCCGGTGCTGCGGCACCGCGTTCTCACCAACTTCCATGCCGAGTCGGACGGCATCACCTCGGATGACGTCCTCAAGAAACTGATCGAAGAGAAACCCGCCCCACGGGATCAGGCTTGATGGGAGGTCAAGGGTAATGGCCATCCAAACCCTTCTTGATCCGGCCGTCCTCTCCCGCCTCTCTGGTATTGATCTGGTTGCTCGGACCGTGGTCGACGGGTTTCTCACCGGCATGCACCGCTCTCCGCTTTTCGGCTTCAGCCTGGAGTTTGCCGAGTACCGCCCCTACGCGCCGGGCGACGACCCGCGATTCATCGACTGGAACGTCTTCTCGCGAACCGATCGCACCTACATCAAGCGATACCTGGGCGAAACCAACACGCAGTTGACGATCGTGTTCGACGCCAGCGGCTCGATGGGTTTTCAGTCGCGCGACGTGAGCAAGATTCAGTACGCGCGCTACATCGCGGCCTCGCTGGCGTACTTATCGATCCGGCAGCATGACGCCGTGGGTCTGATCGTCTTCGATGAGAAGGTGCGCGACTATCGGCCGCCATCGACGCGGCCCGGGCACCTGCATAGCTTGCTGCACATGCTCGAGCAGGCCGAGCCGGCCACGGGGACGAATCTCGATCTGCCGTTTGACCACTTCCGCGAGCACGTCACCAAGCGCGGCCTCGTGGCGGTGGTTTCCGACTTCTACATGGACCCGGAAAAGGTCGTCAAGGCCATCCGCCCGCTGGCCTACCAGGGGCAGGGCCTGGTGTTCTTCCACGTGCTCGACCCGGCCGAGTTGGAACCCGAGTTCAACAGCGCGGTGCTGCTCGAAGACATGGAGACCGGCGAGCTGATGGACGTGTCGTCCGACTTCGCGCGGCGCGAGTACCGCACGCGTATGCAGGACCACATCGCCAAGATGAAGAGCGAGACGCAGGGCGCGGGCGCCGATTACATCACGTTGAACACGTCCGAGCCATTGGACCTGGCCTTGCGCGAGTATTTGATTTTTCGCCAGAGGCGGAGGTGAGTGATGGTCCGGGGGAGTTGTGGCGTAAGGCTCCAGCCTTGCCGAGTCTCGATTCTTCGGGACTCAGGATGGCAAACGACCGAGCAGCCGCTCTGGCCCGCGGACCTGAGAACCGAGGAATCGGTTCTCGGCAAGCCTGGAGGCTTACGCTACATGGCTGGGCCTGACGTCGAAAACCACCACTCCTATCAACATTCCCGGACCTCGACACGTCTGACCTACTAGCATGGCCCTCCTCTCTCCATGGTTCCTGGCCGGCGCGCTGGCCCTCGGCCTGCCGGTCTGGCTGCATCTGCTCAACCGCGAGAACCCAATCCGCTTGCCCTTCAGCTCGCTCATGTTCTTCGAGAGCCGCAAGCAGACGTCCGTCAAGGAACGCCGACTGCGCTACCGCCTGCTGCTCGCCATGCGCCTGCTGCTCTATCTGCTGCTGGCTCTGGCCTTCGCCAGGCCCATCTGGGAACGCGTCGGCAGCCTCATTACCGCCGACCTGCCCAAGCTGCACCTCATCGCCCTCGATACCTCGCTCAGCATGACCTACGGCGACCGTTGGGAGCGCGCCGTAGCCGAAGCCGAGGCGGTGGTGCAAGCAATGGACGTGCGTGACCGCGCTCAAGTGATCTCTTTCGGCCCGGGCGTCAGCGTGGCGACCGAGCCGACCATGGAAAAGGCGGAGCTACTCAATGCCCTCCGCTCGCTCAAGCCGGCGGCCTCTCGCAATTCCTACGGCGACTTGGCCGAGGCCGTCCGCAGCCTGTCGCCAGAGAAAGAAGTTCCCGTCGTCGTGCACCTGCTGTCGGACTTTCAACAGTCCGCCATGCCCGGACGATTCTCCGACCTCGCCCTGCCGACGGTCGCGACTCTCGCCGCCCACAATGTGGCCGAAGATTCGTCGCCCAATTGGGCCATCGAAAGCATCAAGGGAACGCTGCGTTACCACGGCGGCCGCAAGGCGCGCCTGGAAGCGACCGTGACGGGTTTCGGCGGCGAAGCCGCGACTCGAAACGTGACCTTCTCGATCAACGGCGAGCGCGTCGCTTCGAAGTCGGTCGACGTGCCGGCCATGGGACGCGCCTCCGCCGTCTTCGAGGATTTCGAAGTGCCCACCGGCTCCAATCGCGCCGAGGTCATGATCGAGCCCGGCGACGACCTGCCCCTCGACGACAAACGCCTCGTCGCCATCGACAACACCGAGGCCGCGCCGATCCTTTTCGTCTACAGCGACTCGCGCCGGCGCGACCTGCTCTACTACCGCGCAGCGCTCGAAGCCTCGGCCGACTCGCGGTTCCGCGTACAGGGGGCTTCGCTCACGCAGGCTGAACAGTCCGTGCCCGACCGCTTCGCCGCCGTGGTGTTGTCGGACATCCCGCTCATATCGAGCGAGCTCGCCGGACGGCTAGACAGCTACATCCAGGCCGGGGGCTCGACGCTGATCGTGCTGGGACCGAAGACGACCCTGGCACAGAAAGCCGCCCTCTACCCCAAGACGATCGGCGAAGTTCGGTACGCTCGCCGCGAGGGCGAGCGCTTCCAGCCGGCCGGCGCGCTCGAAGAGACGCACCCGGTGCTCGGCGAGGTCGAGCGTTTCCGCGGCGTTAAGTTTTATCGCTACGCCAAGCTCGAGCCTGACCCCGAAGAAGAGGTGCTCGTCCGGTTGGCCGACGGTTCGCCGCTTCTCATAGAGCGCAAGCTGGGCGACGGACGAATCCTCGTTTTCACCTCGTCGCTCGACAACGTGTGGAACGACTTGCCGGTGAACCCGGTCTTCGTGCCGTTCGCGCTGGCAACCGTGCGCTACCTCTCCGGCCTCGATGAGGGGATTCATCAGGCCACGGTCGACTCGGTGCTGGAGCTGAGCAAGCGCCGCAGCCCGGGCTCGATGGTGCAGGTATTCGATCCCGGTGGCGAGCGGGCGCTCTCGCTCACCGAGTCCGTTTCCGCCGGCGACCTGGCTCTCACCGAGCTGGGCTTTTACGAAGTGCGGCGGCCGGGGGAGACGCGGCTCGTGGCCTCGAACGCCGACCCTCGGGAGTCGAACCTGCGGCCGATGGATAGCGAGCTGATCAGTGCTTGGGAGTCGACCGGCGGCGGACAAAGCGCCGAGGCCGCTCCGGTAGGTACTGAAACGCACGTAAAACCACCTCCAGTGGAGATTTGGAGGCTTCTTCTGCTACTGTTGGTCGCGATTGCACTGGTAGAATCTGTAGTAGGGAACTTGCATCTAAAAATCCAGCGCGAGGTATAGCTAAGTGGATCCGGCCCCGTTGTCGCCCATCTGGAACCTGGAGCACTATCTCCGGCGCATCCAACGCAAGCTGCAAGCGCGCACGGCCTCTCGCGGCGCTGGCGCCATCTTCGCCGCCGCCCTGCTGCTGACGCTGGTCTGCGTCTACGTCGCCAACGAGTTCGCTTTCTCCGACGGCAGCGTCATCTGGAGCCGGCTGCTGCTGTTCGGCGCGGTCATCGCCGTGATCGTCGCGGCCCTGCTGCGGCCGTTGCGGCGGCTGAACCGCAAGCGGGCAGTCGAGCACGTCGAGCGGTCGGTCCCGGCCTTCGACGGCCGCGTCGAAACGTTTGTCAGCGAGGCCGAAACGCTGCGCACCAGCGGTGAGCAACCGAATCCGTTCCTTGATCTGCTGGCCGAAGATACGTTGCAAGTCGCCGAAACGGCGCCCGTCGAAGACATCATCAGTTGGAAGCGCATCGGCGCCTACGCCGCGATGGCGCTCGTTGCGTTCTTCACCCTGATTTGGTTGGGTACGTCGGGGCCCGGCTACTGGGGCTACGGCACGTCGCGCTTGTGGGCCGGCTGGCTGCAACCGAACGAATCGCCGCTCTATCAGATCAACGTCAGCCCCGGCGACGCAACGGTTCGTCAAGGCGCCGACCTGATCATCACCGCCGAGATCTCGGGCTTCCAGGCCCCCTCCGCCTCGCTCTACGCCAAGTACGCCGATAGCCTCGACTGGGAACAGGCGCCCATGCGACGGCAACTCGAGGGCAGCGGCTACGAGTTCCTCTTCGCCTCGCTCCGCGAGCCACTTCGCTATTACGTCACGGCGGGGGGCGTCCGCAGCGACGAGTTCGCCATCGACGTCGTCTCGATGCCAGTGATCAAAAACCTTAAGCTGACCTATCACTACCCGTCGTGGACGGGCATGAAAGACGTCATCGAAGATCCCGGCGGCGACATCAACGCCGTGCAAGGCGCCGAGATCGAGGTCGAGATCGAGACCGACAAGGCTCTCGCCGAAGGCATGATTCAGCTCGACGACGGCCGCTCCTCCGCGATGACCGCTGACGAGCTCACCAGCACGGGCCGTTTCGAGGTGATCGGGGACGGCCGTTACCACATCGCCGCCGTCTACAACGGCGAGCCGGTCCGTATCAGCGAAGACTACTTCATCACGCTGATACCCGACCGCAAGCCCATCATCAAGCTGACTCATCCCGGACGCGACTACCAGGCGACGGCCATCGAAGAAGTCGTCGTCGAGGCCGAGGCGGAGGACGATTTCGGACTGTCGTCGCTCGACCTCTACTACTCGGTCAACGGCGGCGAGATGAAGCGCGTCCGGCTGGGCAAGCGCCGCGGGACCAAGCAGGCACGATCGTCCCACACGTTCTTCCTCGAAGAGATGGGCGACGCGGCGGAGATTGTCGTGACCTCAGAGGCATCCGACAAAACGGGAACCGACACGACGGTCGAGGCCGGCGGCGAGCTTCCGGTCGCAAACCTCGTGCCGGGCGACCTCATCTCGTACTACGCCGTCGCGCGCGATCACAAGCTGTCCGCGCAGACGGACATGTTTTTCGTCGAGACGCGGGCGTTCGACCGCTCGTTCTCGCAATCGCAAGCCGCGGGCGGCGGAATGGGTGGGGGCCAACAGCAGCAGAACGAGATCTCTAAGCGGCAGAAAGAAATCATCGCCGCGACGTGGAACTTAATCAAGAAGTCGCAGGAAGCCAAGGCGAGCGAGCGCCGGGAAATCCGCGAGAACTCCGTGGTGCTCTCCGACATTCAGTTGACGCTGCGCGACCAGGCACGCACCTTGGTCGAGCGGGTACGGGCGCGAGAGTTGGCCGGAACCAATCCCCAGTTCACCGCGTTTGTCGAGAACCTCGAGAAGGCCGCCGGGTTCATGGAGCAGTCCGCCGAGCAACTCGGCGAGGTGAAACTGCGCGACGCCATCGCGCCGGAACAGAAGGCGCTGCAGTTCCTGCTACGCGCCGAGGCGATCTTCCGCGACGTCCAGTTGGCGTTTGGGAATGGCCAGGGCCAGGGCGGCGGGCAAGCGCTACTCGACTTGGCCGAGATGTTCGAGTTGGAGATGGACCTCCACAAGAACCAGTACGAGACTGGCGGAGGCGCCACCCAACAACAGCTCGACCGCCAAGAGGACGAGTTGGTCAACAAGCTGAAGGAACTTGCACGCCGCCAGGAGAAGCTGACCGAGCGCCGCAAGGAGCAGGAGCGTCCCACGTTTGCCGATCGTTGGCAGCAGGAGATGCTGCGCCGCGAAGCCCTGGAGTTGAAGCGCGAACTCGAAGAACTGCAGCGCCAACGGCAGGCCCAGCAGCAAGGGCAACAACAGCAGGGGCAACAAGGGCAGCAGGGCCAACAGGGGCAGCAGGGACAGCAGTCTGGCCAGCAGCAGGGCGGCGGACAAAGCGGGCAGCAGTCTCAGCAGCAACAATCCCGGCAGCAACAACGCGCGGGCGCATCAGGTAGCAGCCGCCGCTCCCCCAATCAGAACCAGACCAGCCTCGAGCAGATCATCCAACAGCTCGACCAGGCTACCCGCGACATGCAAAGCAATTCCTCCGAGTCCGAGGGGAAGAGGGGCCAAGACGCGGCTTCGGCGCGCCGGGCGCAGGAGCGGCTCGAACAGGCCTTGCGGCAACTCAGTCAGCAGCGGCAGCAGCAAACCGCGGCCGGGCTTTCCGACATCGCCGAGCGTGCGAAGCGCCTCGCCACCGAGCAGAGACAGATTGCCGAACGCCTACGCGAAGACATGGTTAAGGCCCTCGAGAAGCAAGCAGCGGACGAAGCGGCCAGCGGCGTTCGCGGCCGGCTCCGCAGCTCTCTCTCGCCGGTGGACGCGCTCGAATTGTCGGAAAAGAAGAAGGCCATGCAGGAGGAGTTGGAAGCGATCGAGCGCAAGATACAGGAATCGATTCGCAGCCTCGACCGCTCCCAACGCGAGACGACCCGCACCTTGCGCGAGGCACTCGGCGACCTGCAGCAGAACGAAGTCGCTACCCGGCTGCGCGTCTCCGCCGAGTACATCCGCCGCGGGCTGGCTCCACACGCGGCCCAAAGCGAAGAGGTCGTGACGCGCGCACTCGACGACTTGCAGCGCAAGACGCAAGAAGCCGAGCGCCTGGCCCAAGCCGCAGGCACCGGCGAGCAGCAAGGGCTCGAACGCTCCCTGGCTCAACTCGAAAGCCTGCGCCGGCGTCTCGAGCAGGCCGCCGGCCTCGATCCGACCCGGCCCGGCCAGCAAGGGCAGGGCCCCGGCGAACAGCAGCAGGGGCAGCAAGGCCAAGGGCAGCAGCAGGGGCAACAGCCCGGCCAAGGCCAACAGGGGCAACAAGGCCAACAGGGCAGCCAGTCGGGTCAGCAGCCAGGGCAACAGCCCGGGGGCCAACAATCGGCGCAGTCTCAGCAAGGCCAGGGACAGGGTGGCCAGCCCAGTCAAAACGGACAGCGCGGGCAGAGAACGCAAGGCGAAGGGCAGGGCGGCCCGCAACGCACGATCGGCGGTGCCAGCAATTACGGCAACCAGCGCCATCCCGGCGGCATCGGCGTGTGGGACGACGAGACGCGCCGCGAGATGGAGCGCGCCCTTCGTGAAGGCGCGCGCTCGGTTCCCCGCCTGGCACGCGACCTCCGCACGGGCGGCATCTACAAAGAAGACCTGGCGGAGATCCGCAACTTCGTTCGCGGCCTCGGCAGCGAGAACTTCAAGGGCAACCCCAACCTATTGGCTCAGGAGTACCGCCGCATGCTCAGCATGCTCGAGCAACTCGAGTTGCAGGTGCGGCGTCAAGTCGAAACGGAAAGCGGCGGGCAGGTCCGCGCCGAAGTCAACACGCCGGTTCCCGAGCAGTACCGCGAAGCCGTCGCCGAATACTTCCGGCGCCTCAGCCGCGCGAAGTGAGGGGCAGGTGCGCACGGGCGCGATGCCTTCTCCGATAGAAGCTCCTGTACGCCACTCGGAGCCAGGACCCCCTCTTGCAACTGTCGCAAGAGCCCTCTTGAGACTTGAGCAATCTGCTACTAGAATAAGAGCAGGCGAAAGCAGCGGGCGGCGCATGGATACCTCGACAACGAATCCGAATCTATTTCAACCCCTGCCCGTCTTCAGCGACGAGATCAATCGCAACATCGTACAGTCCGAGGTCGAAGGGGGCGTCTACCTTAAGGACCTGCCGGAAGGGCACGAACTGGTTATCGAGACCGAGAACCGTAGTTACCGCATGGTCAAGCAGAGCAAGAGCAAGGCGCTCATCTCGGGCCATCCGAAGTTCTGTCCCGACCCCGTTCTGGTCAGCATCCATGGATCGAGTTGGGGCGGCTCAATGTTGAAGATCGCCTACATCGGCCGCGGGATGCATCTCGAGTTCGGCCACCCTGAGTACCGCATCGTCACCACGTCCCGCATCGTCGACATCCGCTCCGCGGCGGCGTAGCGGGCGCCCCCCCCACGCGCTCGTGCACGGCCGGTTAGGCAGTGTGGGGATACAGCACCCTGCGTCCCTTACGTTCCCTGCGGCGGTGGGCGGTCAGGCCGCTGCCAGCGCGCGGACATGCGCTGCTGATGCCGAGGCCAGCCCTTCGAGGTTGTAGCCGCCCTCGAGAACGGAGACGAGCCTCCCAGAGGCGGTCGCGTCCGCGACTTCGAGCATAAGGTTCGTCAAGTCGCGAAAGTCG
The DNA here is from genome assembly GCA_965261065.1 of Bryobacterales bacterium. Lineage (GTDB taxonomy): Bacteria > Acidobacteriota > Terriglobia > Bryobacterales > UBA6623 > JAKZVK01. The sequence continues at coordinate 5,777,298 of OZ253444.1, forward strand.
CCGTCGCGGAGCGTGAACTCACCGAGCGGGTCGCCCAGACGCGAATCAAACCCGGCGGAGACAAGCACCAGGTCCGGCCGAAACGACTTGGCGGCGGCCCGAAGCTTCTCTTCGAACGAGCCGTAGATTTCCGCCCGTCCCGAGCCCGACGGGAACGGGCAGTTGAGCGTCGTTCCCTTCCCCGCGCCCTCGCCGATGTCGCCGACCATTCCCGTGCCCGGATACCAGGGCGACTGGTGCGTGCTGAAGAAAAACACCGAAGGGTCGCTATAGAAAGTGTCTTGGGTGCCGTTGCCGTGGTGGACGTCCCAGTCGACGATCAGCACACGTTCGACCCCTTGGTTCTGCTGAGCGTAGCGCGCCGCGATCGCAACGTTGTTGAAGATGCAGAAGCCCATCCCGCGATCGGGCGTCGCGTGGTGGCCGGGCGGCCGCACCGCACAGAACGCGTTCTTGGCGCGCCCCGCCATCACTGCATCGACCGCGTTGAGCAGCCCACCCGCGGCGGCTAGGGCCACGTCGCGCGAGCGTTCGCTGATGGTGGTATCGCCGGTACTGAGGGTTCGTGAGTTGGCCGCGACCTCGCGCTGGGTCAGCTCGATGTACTCGCGAGTGTGGCAGAGCGCCACCTCGTCCTCGGTCGCCACGCGGCCTTCGAGACGGCTCAGTCGATCGAGCAGGCCGGCTTCCTTCAGACCGTCCATGACCGCATCGAACCGCTCGGGACGCTCCGGGTGGCGCGAGCCGGTCCGATGCTCTTTGGATATCGCTTCGGCGAGTAAGGCGGTTCCGGACATCGGGGTCTCCCTTTTTCGGTCGAGTGGCTCGACCTTGCACCACATCCTGGCGCCACACCACGGATCAGCAAGGTCCGCAAGGCCGGAAGCAACAGGCCGAAACGCTCTCTATGATACGCTAGAGAACTTCGCGTTCCACAACCTCTCGGCGTACCGTCCGTCCGGACTAACACCAGATTCTCTCCACATCGAGTACGAGAGTGAACGGCTTTACTACCCGCTTCAATTCAAGGGTCTCGCGCTATTTGTGGACGGCCTGGCTGCTGTTCACCCTGGCCCTGACGGTGAAGCCTTTTGTCCGGCACGTTCGCTACTTCGAGAGTCCGGGTCCCGAGTTCTACAAGCTCATTCTGATCGTTCTGCCTCTGCTTGCGGTGACGGTGGCCGTGTATCGCAGCCTGCGCCGCAAGACGCTTTGGCGCTATGAGCCGTTGCTGCTCGGGGGCCTGTTGTTGGGGGCGGCATTACTCTACGAACCGCTGGCGACCCTGGTGACCTTGTGGACGGTCACCGTGTGCTACGCCAGCGGACGATTTGTCCTCGACCGCCTCGGTCTCGCCACGGACTCCCACACCGAGGAAATAGCCCTGCCTTCGGCGATCGGCTTCGGCCTGTTGTCGTTCGCTCTGTTTCTGCTCGGGATCGTCGACGGCTACTATGTTTGGTCGTTCTGCCTGCTGCTCGGCATCCCGACGATTGTCTTCCGGCGGCAGATCCTCCAACTTCCTCGCGAGTTTTGGGGGATCTATCAAAACTGGCGGGCCGACTCACGATTGAGTGGCACCTTCATCGGCGTGTTGATGGTGTTTGCCGCGCTGTTCCTGTTGTTCACGATCATGCTGACGCTGGCGCCCAGCATCAACATGGACATGATGCTATTCCACCTGGGCGAGGTGCGTCACTACGCGATGCAGAACGGGCTCGAGGCCGTCCCTCGCATGCCGTACTCGTACTTCCCCAAGAGCGGGGAGGTCCTCTGGACATTCGGGTACGTCCTCGCGGGCCAGGCCGGGGCACAGATGGTGCACCCGACGATCTTCCTGCTGACCCTCCTGCTGGCCTACCCGTTGGCTCGGCGATGTGGCGTCGGCCGCGTTCCCGCGATCGCGGGGATCTTGCTGGCCGGCACGATTCCGTTTCTCCATTGGACCGGCAGCAGCTTCAAGAACGACTTTCTGGTCTTCCTGTATCAACTCGGAGCACTGTTTTGCTACTTGCGGAGCCGCGAAGAAGCGGGGCGGCCGTGGCTGTATGTGGGCGTGTTTCTGCTCGCCTCGAGCTTGGGGGTCAAACACACTGCCTGTTTCGGCGCGATGCCGCTCGGGTTGCTCTACCTTTATGCGTCGTGGCGCAAGCCGCGGTTGTTGGCAGCTCTCTTCTGCCTCGGATTGTTCTTCGGTTTCTATTGGCACGCACGGACCTACGCCATTACCGGCAACCCCTTTTACCCGGCATCCGTGAAGAACGCCACGCCCGAGCTTCCGAACATGCAGGGCGTCCGGCCGCCGGTGTGGCTCATGTTCCTGCAGTATCCGTGGGTTACGCACTTCGAGGGATCGAACGGGCAAAATGAATGTACCCGCGGTCCATGACATAGCAGGCCCCCGGCTCCAGCACGAGATCATCCAACACGCTGACATCGCTCACGTGCGCCGACGTCACGCGAATAAAGCTGGGAATACTGCCGCGCAAGTCCAACAGGGTATGGACCTTCACGGCTGCTTTCGTGCGTTGGAAGGGAGCCCACGGAAACAAGGACAAGCACAGATCGATGGTGGTGGAGTCCAGGGCGTAGGCTGTCTGCTCCAATTCCAGCCCCAGATCTTAGTGGGAGTAGAGTTGCCGGGCTTGGCGGATGAGGACCTGAGCGACATCGGCGTAGATGCGCCAGTCGCGTTTCAAGTTGGCATTCGCCAGCGTATTGCGGGAGATGTTGCCGCGAAAGCCCATATGGTAGAGCCGTGGTTGTACGACGCGGAGACAAACTTCGATATCGCGCAGACTCTCGCGCGAGGTGAGTTGGGCGAAAGCGAGACACAGGAACTGGTCGAGACAAGAAAAGTGCTGGATCTTGTGATTTCCCCGGTAGCGCTCGACGCAACGGCGGAACTCAACCAAGGGGAACAAATCCATCAGCTGCGAGAAAACGGTCCGTCCGACATGCATGACCAGCATCGTACAGCCAGGCAGGCCGCCGATGGCGTTCAAATCGATTTGCCTCGAAATCAACCCTATCACGCTGTGAAATCGTGACTTACAGAGTCTCTACGAATCGACGTTGGGACAGTAGTGGGAAAGTACTCGTCTTCGTCAAATCCTCCGAGCTGCTGGATGAAGTGACTCCTCGTATAGCTCCATTTGCCGCCGATCCCCAACACGCTATCAGGCGCTTGGCGAAAGACTTTCCAACTGACACCGTGGTCTGAGCCAGGATTTCCATTTTGGCCCTGGCACGGCCACAGTATACACCCGCTCCGCTCCGAACAGCACGTCCTTTCACGCTGAACCCTGCACATCACCTCTGCTGGTAGTCGCCAGAGCTGGTTCGACCGCTCACAGTCGTTGATTGAGCGGCTTGAACGGCGCTCCGGCCGACACTGCTCCTTGCGAAACCTTTTGGAGCCAAAAGCTGTTGATCCTCACTCCGGCAATGCTACCCACTCGGCAGCGGCAGCGCCCAGATCTTGTGCAGCATGTCGCCGAACAGCCGCCGGTTCAGATGTGCCTCCGCCAATAAGAGCCAGTAATACCGCGCGTGCTTGACCAGCCGACCGCCGGTCTTCATCAACCTGTGTTGCAAGCTCGTCAGCGACCAACTCTTGATTCGCTGCGGAAGCCCCAGCCGCCGCCAAAGATTGCCCAGGTTGTAGGCCAGCACGCTCAGTTGCAACCGCACTTCGTTGGCCCGAAATCGATGGCACGACAATCGCGTCCAGTGCGTCGCCTGCTTGCCTTCCTTGATCCACTGTTCCGCCGTGCCGCGCTTGTTGTAGAAGCGCACCACCGAGCGGCTCGGCAAGCTCATGCTCGTCACGATGAATCCGACGCGCGGGAACAGCTCGCCCTGGTGATGCTCGACCTTAGCGACGATCCGCCTCGCCTGCGACCAACTCTCCGCCTGATAGCGAAAACTCTTGTAGCGCACCAAGGGCTTGCGGGAAGGCCTTCCCGGCGGGCGAAACAGGATGTCTTCGATCTCCAGCTCCAAGCTCTTGTTGGCCGGAATGCGAATGGCGTACTGTACTCCGCGTTCCTCCGAAGCCTCATAAACTTCCGGCTTCGCAAAGGCCGCATCGCCCCGGAAGGCGACCTGCTTGCCCGCAGCCTGTTGGCGCTCGATCTCCGGCAACAAGAGCTCATCCCAGTCCTCGGCGCTGTGCACGTTGCCTGGACGCAGCTTGGCAGCGAGGCAATCACCATGACCGTTGAACAAAAGCAACGGGTGGTAGCAGACCGACTCGAAGTGTCCGTTGTAGGCACTGCCTTCCTGTTGGCCATGGACCGGACTCTCGGTGGAGTCCAGGTCCAGAACGACCCGCTCGGCGTCGTCGAACGCTTCCGCTTGCCCGACCAGCTCTCGGTTCAGCGCCATCAGCCCCAGCAGGTTCTCTTCGCTCGCCAGCATCTCCGTCTCGAAGCCGTGCAGCGTCGAGGTCAAGGCCGCACCGCGATCCCAGATCTTCTGCGAACCGATCAGCCGAAACGTCGGATCGATCGAAACCCGCTCGGCGTCGTTGAGGTCCTCGTAGCCGGCGAGTCGGCTGTACACCGACTGCCGCAACAGATCAGCGAGCGTGAACTGCTTGTTTGTGCCTTGCCGGGAGTCGCTGAGATGCTCGTCAATCAGTTCTCCGAGACCGAGCCGTTCGTCCAGTTCGCGAACCAAAATCAGGCCACCGTCGGAAGTGACGTGCTATCCCTGGAAATCGACTTTGAGAAGTCCATTGAAACTTAGCTGGAATGGCTTGGTTTGTTTTTCACCCATTGGGTGTTGGCCTCCATGGCGTCCTCATCGGGCTCTAGCCCTTATGAATAAAGACGCTCAAGGCCGCTGGAAGGTCGGGATGTCAAACATCAAATTGAAAATGCGGGTCGAAGTGCTTCGAGTCGCCGTCGGATAATCCTTGCGGCATGTTTCTGGTTTTCTTTGTTCCCATGTGGCTTCTGGTCAGGCGGAAGAAGAAACACGTGGACGAGAGGATCTGCCTGTTATTTGTATTGATTTACTTACTTTATCTGGGTTACGTGTGGATGATTATACGTTACGCGATACCCACCTTCATCATCCTTTTCCTACTCACTATTGTCCGTACGTTCGTTCTCTATGAAACATCGGGCAAATGGACACGTGGATTGATCGAGGGGGCTCTCGCCTACAGCATGATGTTCGCCATGCTCCCGGCGATGATCACTGAGATCAACGGCCCTCAGCTTCGTTACTTTGCCGGCCAAATGGACAAACACCAGTACCTCACCGAGACGGTCCGTTACTATGGCGCTGTCGACTATCTCGGTGATCACGTGAAGCCGGACTCGCTGATTCTTAGCTTGGACAACGCGGCGCGAGGGTACGCTCCCAAGCCCGCCCAATTCCACTTCATTAGTTGCCGCGCAGGGCTTAAGCGGTGCACGGGGAATGCGCGGCAGTTCCTCGCCCGCTACGACTATGACTTCGTCGTGCTCCCCACCGTCTTCACGAGGCGTTTCGAGGAACTGATGCGCGACAGCTACCAGATCGAGCAGGCCTACCGGGACGACCACTACTCGGTCTATCGGATTCAGAAGGGCCAGGGCTGATTTGCTTCGAGGCTGAGGATAGGGACGCCCAGGGCGGGGGCGGTCGCCGCAGTCCCGCCGCCGGATGTCAAAGCAGCCCGCACCGCTGCCAGACAGACAAGAACGCCGAGGGCTTTGATCGTGGCCAACCTCACTTCTTCCGCTATCTTAACCCGCATTTTCAATTTGATGTTTGACATCCCGACCTTCCAGTGGCCTTGAGCGTCTTTATTCATAGGGGCTAGAGCCAGATGAGGACGCCATGGAGGCCAACACCCAATGGGTGAAAAACAAACCAAGCCATTCCAGCTAAGTTTCAATGGACTTCTCAAAGTCGATTTCCAGGGATCGCACGTCACTTCCGACGGTGGCCTGATTTTGGTTCGCGAACTGGACGAACGGCTCGGTCTCGGAGAACTGATTGACGAGCATCTCAGCGACTCCCGGCAAGGCACAAACAAGCAGTTCACGCTCGCTGATCTGTTGCGGCAGTCGGTTTACAGCCGACTCGCCGGCTACGAGGACCTCAACGACGCCGAGCGGGTTTCGATCGATCCGACGTTTCGGCTGATCGGTTCGCAGAAGATCTGGGATCGCGGTGCGGCCTTGACCTCGACGCTGCACGGCTTCGAGACGGAGATGCTGGCGAGCGAAGAGAACCTGCTGGGGCTGATGGCGCTGAACCGAGAGCTGGTCGGGCAAGCGGAAGCGTTCGACGACGCCGAGCGGGTCGTTCTGGACCTGGACTCCACCGAGAGTCCGGTCCATGGCCAACAGGAAGGCAGTGCCTACAACGGACACTTCGAGTCGGTCTGCTACCACCCGTTGCTTTTGTTCAACGGTCATGGTGATTGCCTCGCTGCCAAGCTGCGTCCAGGCAACGTGCACAGCGCCGAGGACTGGGATGAGCTCTTGTTGCCGGAGATCGAGCGCCAACAGGCTGCGGGCAAGCAGGTCGCCTTCCGGGGCGATGCGGCCTTTGCGAAGCCGGAAGTTTATGAGGCTTCGGAGGAACGCGGAGTACAGTACGCCATTCGCATTCCGGCCAACAAGAGCTTGGAGCTGGAGATCGAAGACATCCTGTTTCGCCCGCCGGGAAGGCCTTCCCGCAAGCCCTTGGTGCGCTACAAGAGTTTTCGCTATCAGGCGGAGAGTTGGTCGCAGGCGAGGCGGATCGTCGCTAAGGTCGAGCATCACCAGGGCGAGCTGTTCCCGCGCGTCGGATTCATCGTGACGAGCATGAGCTTGCCGAGCCGCTCGGTGGTGCGCTTCTACAACAAGCGCGGCACGGCGGAACAGTGGATCAAGGAAGGCAAGCAGGCGACGCACTGGACGCGATTGTCGTGCCATCGATTTCGGGCCAACGAAGTGCGGTTGCAACTGAGCGTGCTGGCCTACAACCTGGGCAATCTTTGGCGGCGGCGGGGGCTTCCGCAGCGAATCAAGAGTTGGTCGCTGACGAGCTTGCAACACAGGTTGATGAAGACCGGCGGTCGGCTGGTCAAGCACGCGCGGTATTACTGGCTCTTATTGGCGGAGGGACATCTGAACCGGCGGCTGTTCGGCGACATGCTGCACAAGATCTGGGCGCTGCCGCTGCCGAGTGGGTAGCATTGCCGGAGTGAGGATCAACAGCTTTTGGCTCCAAAAGGTTTCGCAAGGAGCAGTGTCGGCCGGAGCGCCGTTCAAGCCGCTCAATCAACGACTGTGAGCGGTCGAACCAGCTCTGGCGACTACCAGCAGAGGTGATGTGCAGGGTTCAGCGTGAAAGGACGTGCTGTTCGGAGCGGAGCGGGTGTATACTGTGGCCGTGCCAGGGCCAAAATGGAAATCCTGGCTTAAATTAGGGCACGCTTGACAATCAGTTCTGTTTTTCTTGACCGGCGCCAAGCCACCTCGATGGAGAACCTCATCAAATGAGCGGCAACAAGATTGTGCATGGCTCGGTCAATGAGAGATCCCTCGGGTAGAATTTCGGGCTGGGGTGGCGCAGTGATCCAGGGTTGCCGCGCCAGATCCACACCTCGGTACCGCCGGGCCGGTCTTCTTGTTGGGCTCGGCCTTGTTCTTCTCCTGTGCGGGACTACTCGCCCAGCCCTCGCGCAGACCTCGACCGAGCGGGAACCTTTGTTCGAGGACGTCACGGCTCAGACCTCCATCGCCTTTCGCCATCAAGCCGGCCGAACCCCGGAGAAGTACCTGATCGAAGCTATGGGAGCCGGCGTTGCCATGCTTGATTACAACGGCGACGGGCTGCTCGACGTCTACTTCGTCAACGGTGCGCGCCTGCGTGATCCCATGGGCGACCCGATGGGCGAAGGCGCCGTACCGGACAAGACCGATCCAAAGTTCTGGAACCGCCTCTACGAGAATCGAGGTGGTTGGTGCTTTCGTGATGTCACCGAGCAGGCCGGCGTCGCGGGCCGCGGCTACGGCATGGGCGCCGCGGTGGGAGACTACGACAACGACGGCGACCCCGACCTCTACGTCACGAACTTCGGCGGCAGCACGCTATACCAAAACAACGGCTTCGGCGACTTCAGAGACGTCACCGAGGAAGCGGGCGTGCGCACGGGCGGATGGTCGGGCGGCGCGGCGTTTGTCGACTACGACCACGACGGCCTCCTCGACCTGTTCGTCGCGCGCTATCTCGATTGGGACTTCGACAAAAACATCCCCTGCGGCCCGCACCTGCCCAAGCAGCGCTCGTACTGCCACCCACGGCGCTTCCCTCCAGTGCAACACCGGCTGTTTCACAACACCAGCGATGGGCGCTTCGAGGACGTGTCGTCGAAGGCGGGTATCGCCGCCCATCCAGGCAAGGGTCTCGGCGTTGCGCTGATCGATTTCGACCGCGACGGCTGGACCGATATCTTCGTCGCCAACAACTCCTATCCTCAGCAGCTTTTCCACAACCGCCAGGGCCGGGGCTTTGAGGAGGTTGCCGTCGCCGCCGGGGTCGCGCACGACGAGGACGGGCGGGACTACGCCGGCATGGGCGTCGCCGTGGAGGACTACGACAATGACGGTTGGCCGGACCTGTTCGTCAATGCCCTGGCGCGGCAGAGTTACTGGCTCTACCGCAACGACGAGGGTGAGTTTCGACCCACCAGCCGGCCCAGTGGCGTCGGCGCTATCACCGACCTGCGCTCGGGTTGGGGTACGGCGTTTCTCGATTACGACAACGACGGTTGGCGGGATCTTTTCGTCGCGCAGGGCCACGTGATGGATGACATCGCGCAGAGCGACCCCAGTGTCTCTTACCGAGAGCCGTTTCTTCTCTTACGGAATCTGTTCGGGCGGTTCTTCGATGTCTCTGACGCCGCGGGGGCGGCGTTCGGTGTACCAAGGGCCGGTCGGGGAGCTGCTTTCGGTGACCTGGATAATGACGGCCGCATAGACATCGCCGTCAATAACAATGATGGGCCGGCGGTGGTTCTTCGCAACCGGGGGGCGGGCGACAACCGTTGGCTCACGGTCAAAGTGGTGGGTGCGGACAGCGCTTGTGACGCGATCGGAGCGAGGGTCGAAGTGCTACTTGAGTCCGGGCGCCGCCACCATGCCTGGGTCAGCCGGGCGGGCAGTTACCTCTCGTCCGGCGACCCGCGAGTCCACTTTGATTTGGGGGCGGATGCGAAGGTGGATCGGGTGGAGGTGCGCTGGCCGGGTGGGGGCAGGCAGGTGGTCGGCGATGGGGGCGTGAACCGGATCATTACCATTGAACAAGAAAGCGAGCGTTGAAGCGCTCCGGGCGGCACAGGGGCCCGCCCTACACCTATATCCAGCAGATTCAATGCGCTTGGGGTGGGCCCAGCGGTGCGGCCCACACACACCATGAAGGTGGCCAAGGTCCGCGCCTACACTCCGGCTTCGAGCTTCTGGCTGAACTCTTCCCACTGCCGCTCACACTCGGTCATTCGGGTGCGCAGCTCTTCCATGCGGGTGATGATCTCGCTCGACTGCTTGTGATCGCCGGCGGCCGCCGGGAGCGTCTCCTGGAGTTGTCCGATCTCGGCCTCGAGCCGCGCGATTTCCGACTCCGCGCCGGAGACCTGCTTCTTCAGCCGCTTCGCCTGAATCGGGTTCATTCGGCGCTTCGAGGGCGGCGCGCCGTTGGACTCGTCCTTGGGTTGCCCGCCGCGAGCGAACTGCAAGGCGGCTTCGAGCGTCTCACTCACTTTGGCGGCCTCGCTCTCGCGTCCGGCTTGGCTGCCGCGTTCGGCTTGCCAGAGGTAGTCTTCGTAGTTGCCCGGGTAGGCGATGACCTCGCCGTTGCCTACCGCATAAGTCTTCGTCGCCAGCTTATCGATGAAGTAGCGGTCGTGCGAGACGAATACGACCGTGCCGGTGAAGTCGAGCAAGGCGTTCAACAACACGTCCTTGGCGCGCATATCGAGGTGGTTCGTCGGCTCATCGAGCAGTAAGAAGTTGCTCGGATGCACTAGCACCCGCGCCAACGCATAGCGGTTTCTCTCGCCTCCCGAGAGCACGCCAATCCGCTTGTAGGCATCGTCGCCCGAGAAGAGAAACGAGCCGAGTAGCCCGCGCAACTCGCTGTCGGAGGAGCGTGGGGCCGCCTTCATCAAGTCGTCGAGCAGGCAGGCATCCTGGTCGAGCACCTTGTATTGGTCCTGCGCGAAGTAGTCGACCTCGACCTTGTGCCCCGTTTTGGATGTGCCCGCGGTTAACGGCTCCTCGCCGGCCAGCATGCGGATGAGCGTCGACTTGCCCGCGCCGTTCTCGCCCACCAGGGCGATGCGGTCTCCCTTCTCGACGGTGAAACTCACATCGCGGAACACCTCGAGCGAGCCGTAGTTTTTGGCGACGTTCTCGAACTGCATCACGACGCGTCCACTGGCCGTCGGCTGCGGAAACTTGAAGTGGATGGTCGCTTCCTCTTCCGGTACCTCGATGCGCTCGACTTTCTCGAGCTCCTTGATGCGGCTCTGTACCTGCTTCGCCTTGGTCGCCTTGGCGCGGAAGCGGCTGATGAAGGCTTCGAGGTGATGAACGTAGTCCTGCTGATTTTTGTAAGCCGACTGGAGCTGTGCCAGCCGCTGCGCCTTGCCCACCTTGAACTTGGTGTAGTTGCCCGAGTAGAAGTGGACCTTCTTGTTCCACACATCCAGCACCTTTTTGACCGTGACGTCGAGAAAATAGCGGTCGTGCGAGATGACCAGGAACGTAAAGGGATAGTCGCTGAGATATCCTTCGAGCCAGTTACGCGCCTCGAGATCGAGGTGGTTGGTCGGCTCGTCGAGTAGCAACAGGTTCGGCTTTTCGAGCAGCAGCTTCGCCACGACGATGCGCATCTGCCAGCCGCCGGAGAACTCTTCGGTGCGCCGATGCCAATCTTGTTTCGGGAAGGCCAGCCCGTGCAGCACGGTGCCGATCTGCGCTTCCTTGGTGTAGCCGTCGAGCGCCTGATAGCGGTCGGCGACCCATTGGTAGCGGTCGGCGACGGCCTCGTACTCGGGACCAGAGGGATCGAGCTCGGCCATCTTGTGCGCCAGATCTTCCTGTTCGTTCTCGATCGCCAGGGCCTCGTCGAACGCGCTGAGGCACTCTTCGAACAGCGTGCGCCCGGAGAGCGAGAGGCCGTCTTGCGGCAGATAGCCGATCTTGAGGCCTTTTTGGCGCGTGATCGTGCCGCTGTCGAGGTGCTCCAGGCCGGCGAGGATCCTCAGCAGCGTGGTCTTGCCGCTGCCGTTGGCGCCGACGATGCCGAGGCGGTCCTCGGGACCGACCAACCAGTCGAGCCCCTCGAACAGCGTCCGCTCGCCGTAGCGCATCGCGCCGCCGGAGATCTGGATCATGGTTTCAGTGTAACGTGGGGTGGGGGGACTCTCAGGGTCTCGTTTATGACGGTCTCTCTCTGTGCCAGCGGTTCCGCATCCACATTTCTTGAGGGTCGGAAACATTTGATTTAGCAAGTGTTTTCGCTCGTCCTCCAGGTCCGAGCAGATTCGCATTCCCCCGGCGGACTTGACCCATGTGTTATTCTGATATATATTAATTATACCAGTCATGAAGGCGGCCCCCACTCGCTCTCATCTCTCGGATGCCGAACGTAGGCTCCGCTCCCGCATCGCGCAGCTCGTCCATGGCCGCTGGTTGCTGCACGGCACGCTGGCGCCCCGCCAACGCACCTGCGGCAAGCCCACCTGTCGCTGTGCTCGCGGTCAGCTTCACGCCTCGTTGTATTTGGTGCGGAATCGCCAAGGGCAACTGCAGCAGCTGTTTGTGCCCCGCCACTGGGAGGCCCGCGTCCGCCAGGCCGTGGCCGACTACCAGCAACTCCAACGGCTCCTCGACGAGGTCTCCGAGCGTGAATGGAAGCGGCTCCGAAGCCGCCGGGAGGAATGACGTTCTTCGACGCCTGCTGCACTACGCCGAGAAGGTCTACGGTCTGCGGGACTCGCTGCTGGCCGCCGTCGGCGACACCAGGCCGCGGCCGCGCATCCCGACGCGGGTGGTGCTGCAGTCGGTGCTGGTGCTGTTCTGGACACGGCTGGGCAGCCTCAACGCGTTAGAGACGCTAGCGCCCGCACCGTTTTGGAAACAGTGGTTGGGCCGCGAGATGCCCAGTGCCGACACCCTCGGGCGCGTCTACAGCCGGCTCGATGCCGCCGCGGTGCGGGCAGCGATTCATCACGTCTACGAACGGCTCAAGCGCAACAAGGCCCTGCCCGGGATCGGCGGGCTGGGCGTGGCCGTGCTCGACGGCCATGAGTCTCACGCCAGCTACCGCCGTTGCTGTCGAGGATGCTTGAAGCGCACCGTGCAGCGCCGCGATGGCCAGCAGATGCAATACTACCATCGCCAAGTCACACTGCTGTTGCTCTCCGATGCGCCCCCCGGCTCCGAACCGCTGCGACTGTTGCTCGACGCCGAGCCGCAACGGCCCGGCGAGGACGAGATGGCCGCGGCGCACCGTTTGCTGGCGCGAGTTCTCGAGACCTATCCGCGAGCCTTTGACGTCGTGTTGGCCGATGCTCTCTACGCCACCGCCCCGTTTATCAACTTCTTATTGGGGCATGGCAAAGACGCCGTGATCGTGCTCAAGGACGAGCGCCGCAACCTCTATCAAGACGTCCAAGGGCTGTGGCCGACCACGGCGCCCCAACGCGGCGACTATCAAGGTCGCGATTGCCAGTGGTGGGATCACGAGGGCCTGGTGTCGTGGCCGCAGGTGCAGCAGCCGCTGCGGGTGGTTCGTTCCGTCGAGAGCTGGCAGCAGTATTCGCAACTCGACTCCCAACCGCATCCGCATCACAGCGAGTGGGTGTGGGTGACGACCCTTTCCTCACTGCAGGTTCGGACCGCGCGGGTGGTAAGGTTGGGCCATCAACGCTGGGACATCGAGAATCAGGGTTTCAACGAGTTAGTCAACGGCTGGCACGCCGACCACGTATATAAGCACGACCCCGCGGCGATCGAGAACTTTCTGTTGACGGTGTTTCTGGCTTTTAATCTCTTCCACGTTTTTGTTGCGCGCAATCTCAAGGCATCGCTGCGGCGCAGCAAGCCGCGAGTCTTTTGGGCGCGCGCGATGGCGGCTGATCTGTATCAGGCGGCGGCTTGCCCGTACGGCTCGGGGCCCTCGCCATAGCGAGCGGGTGGTTTTCTTTCTCCCTGCCATCCTGCGCTGCCACCACGCCGCCGAGCGGCAGCCGAGCGTAGCGGTGTCTTCCGCGGCCGACTTCGGGCCCCGCCGAGGCCCTCGTCCGGCTGCGAATCTGCTCGCCCCGCTCGCCCCGCACCTAACTCGCTCGTTCCCCAATCACTTCCCGGCTCTCGCCCGACCGCGTTGCGGAATCGCTGTCTCTGTGCCTACTCTGTTGCCGAGCCGGAACTGGAGGCGTATACTCAGCCCAGTACCTCTCAGGTTCGGAGGCAGGCGTCACAAGTATACTGGCTGCCAACAAGGAGGGCAGTCGGATGGACAAGCCTACCAGAGTCGTGTTGGTTAGGATCCGCCAGGGTCCGCGCGAGATCCTGCATCTGTGTGAAGCTCGCCGGTTTACTCCCTCGGTAGCGTCGAATTCTCGCCAAGCCCCTTGGCCGCGTTGGAGCGAAAAGCCCGCGGTCGTCTTGAGGAGGAGGAGAATCATGTACCTTTTACGGCTGACCCTGGGGCTCGGGGGCCTACTAGCCCTGCTCACGAGCTGTGCACAGGACCCCACTTTGCAATTGATCGAGGCCGCGGCTGCCGGCACGGCCGACAAGGTGGAAGTGCTGCTGACCGAAGGCGCTGATGCGAATACCAAAGCCAAGGACGGGCAGACGCCTCTGATGCTGGCGGCGAACAACGGCCATGCTGAAGCAGCGCGCGTCCTGCTGGAGGGTGGCGCCGATGTGAATGCGAAAGTCGAGGACGGCCCAACCGTGCTGATGGGCGCGGCCGCTGCCGGACACGGTGAGGTCGTACAACTCCTACTCGATAAAGGGGCTGACCTCAAAGCACAAGCGGCCGGGGGCCGAACGGCCCTGATCGTCGCAGCGGAGAATGGCCATACCTCACCCCTGCAAGCTCTCATCGATCAAGGCGCCGAGGTGGACGGGAGAACAGAAGACGGCCGGACAGCCTTGATGTTAGCGGGGGACAAAGGTCAGAACCAAGTGGTCGAGTTCCTGCTGGAGCATGGTGCGGAGCTCGATGCGGAAGCCGATGATGGGTGGACCGCGTTGATACGCGCCGGAAGTGCCGGGCACGCCGACGTTGTCGCAACGCTGCTGGATAAAGGGGCTGATGTGAATGCAGAAGGGAAAGACGGCTGGACGGCCCTGATCGGCGCGGCGTTTGGCGGGCACGTCGAGGTTGCGAAGCTCGTAATGGAAAAGGGCGCCAAGGTGGGTGCGAGAGCCGCCGGTAATCGCACGGCTCTGATGCGTGCCTCATCGGAGGGGCATGCAGACGTGGTGAACGTCCTGTTGGAGAACGGTGCCGATGTCCACGCCAGAGATGGCGATCGGCGCACGGCCATCATGGATGCTGCACTCGGCGGGCACACCGACGCTGTCGAAGCGCTCCTGGCTAAGGACGCCCGAGTGAACGCCCAGGAAAGAGAGGGCGTGACGGCTCTGATCAGCGCCGCGGCCAGCGGTCACGCAGATACCGTAGACATCCTCCTCGACCACGGGGCTAACGTGAACGCCAAGACCGAAAAGGGCGGCACGGCCTTGATGGGTGCCGCCTTTGGCGGTCACGCGGACATCGTCAAGAGCCTCGTGAAGCACGGTGCACCCGTCAACGCGAAGGGAGAAGGCGGCCAGACGGCTTTGATTGCCGCCGCCGGCAATGGCCAGACGGACGTCGTGCGGGTCCTATTGGAGCAAGGTGCTGATGCGGATGCGAGGGCGGGGAGTGGTCTCACGGCTTTGATGGGGGCAGCCATTAACGACCACGTGGATGCGGTCCGGGCCCTGCTGGATCACGACGCCGACGCCAATGCGAAACAGAAAGACGGTTGGACCGCGCTGATGTTCGCCGCCGACAAGGGTCTCGTCGAACCTACGAAAGTTCTGCTTGCAGGGGGTGCCGATCGGGATGTGCAGGCTGGTGGTGAGACAGCCTTGACACGGGCGGTTCGGGCCGGCCACGCCGACGTCGTGCAACTCTTTCGGAAGGCCGGCGGGGGCAATACTCAGCGCTGATTTCCTATGGGCACATCATCGGAGGGTGTAGGGTATGAATCGTAATAACGCACCCATTGACGAACCGCCACGGGCGGCACACATTCCCTGACACAAAGGGTGCTACGATGCATTCACCATGGGGAAAAAGAGAACACAGAGCAAGCAGTCAGGCTCGATCTCCGACATCGAGGCGGCGTTTCAACGACCGGGAAAGAAGGGCAAAGGCGGCGGCAAACTAAAGCCTTTTCTCGACGACGGGGACGCTCCTGCGCAGCCTTGCGGGGAGAGCTTCACAACCGTTGGCACGGGTGAGTTCCCAACCGGCCGTGACGACTCTTTCCGGCAGGCAAGAAACCGTGCCTATGCACAGGCTGCGATCATCGCCAGCCAGTTTTGCGACGACCCAGAGTGCCCAACCGCCAAGTTCGTCAAGTACGAGAACGTCAAGGCCGAGATTCGGGGTACCGGCGATGGGCGCCGATGGGTGGCAGAGGTCACCGTGCGCTGGGTCTGCAACGGTGGTCAGTAGTACTCATTGAGGTACGGGCTCCGTCGTGAACTCGCAAACGCTCCCGGCCGCTGCCTTTTGCGATCCACAACTGGCCCGTTCGACGCCCTTCTGCACATTCTCGAGGGAGCCCTGCCAAGAGCCGTCCGGGCTGTAGCTGATCTCGAGAAGCTGGGTATCCACTTGACTCAGGTGACCCCAAGATGTAGTGTAGGGCCTGGTGGAGGATTACCCGCGCGACCAACTCGAATTCGAGTCTCGCTTTGCGAGCGAGGAGGCTTGCCGCGACTATCTGTTCGCCTTGCGCTGGCCAGAGGGTTTCCGCTGTCCAAGGTGTGGGCATGAGCGCGCTTGGCCGGTGCGCAAAGTGTGGTTCGAATGCGCTCGCTGCGGGCGGCAAACCTCCGTCACCGCCGGCACGATCTTTCAAGACACACGCAAGCCGCTGCGGCTGTGGTTCCGGGCGATGTGGACCATCACCACGCAGAAGAATGGGGCCAGCGCCCTGGGTCTACAGCGCGTTCTGAGACTGGGCAGTTACCAAACCGCCTGGCCTTGGATGCACAAGCTGAGGCGAGCGATGGTGCGCCCGGGGCGGGAGCGATTGACGGGCCTCGTCGAGGTCGATGAGACCTACTGGGGCGCTGAAGAAGAAGGGGTAATCGGCCGGCAGACCGAGCGTAAAGCGTTGATTGCAGTCGCCGCGGAAGAGAGAGGCACCGGGCTGGGGCGCATCCGCATGCAGCGCGTTCAGAACGCCTCGGCGGCCAGTTTGATGCCCTTCGTCGAGGAGTCGGTCGAGCCGGGCAGCGTGGTTGTTACCGACAACTGGTCGGGCTACGATCCGCTCAAGAAGAAGGACTACCAGCGTCGTATCATCTCGATTAACAACCGCCGCGAGCAGGCCTCGCAGCTACTGCCGAGGGTGCACTTGGCGATCTCGCTACTCAAGCGCTGGATGCTGGGCACGCATCAGGGGGCGGTCAGCCACGAGCATCTGGACTACTATCTCGACGAGTTCGTGTTCCGCTTCAATCGGCGCAGATCACGCAGTCGGGGCAAGCTCTTCTACCGCCTTGTGCAGCAGGCCATGGCGGTGGAGCCGACGCCGTACCGCTCGATCGTCGCCGATTGGGACGCTAAGACGCTGTGAGCCCAACTACAAGATGTTGGGGTCACCTGAGTCAAGTGGATACCCGGCCTCGAGAAAACCATACGCCGCGACCTTCTGGTCGCCGGCATCCACTTGCGTTGCGATGGCGCGCCCCTGGACGGAGGCGCCTTCGATCTTCGTCGCGAACTTGCCGACCGGCCCAAAGTCACCCAGTTCCACCCCGCCGTCACCGATGATCATCTGCGGCGGGTTTGCTCCGTCGGCGAACGTCAATGTTTGGAAGTGGTGCATGTGCCCCGCAAGCGAGAGCTTGAGTCCTTTCGGCAGCTTCCCGCCCGAGCTATGGGTGATGCCGTATTGCAGCGTTTGATTGACGCAGGAGTACTGGTTTGCCGCTGTGCAAGCCGTACTCTGATCCTGCTCGAAGGTTTGGACTCCCCATATCGGGCGATGCGTCATGAACCAGCTCGTTCCCTCGGCGGCGGCCAGGCCCTCGACCGTTGCGAACTGGTTGGAGTACTGATCGAGAAAATCCTGTGCTTGCGGAGGAGCAAAGCCATCGCACGCATTGGCTGAATCCAGCACAATCACGTTCAGGGAATTGAGATTCACAGAGTAGGGCTCGACAAGCACGACGTTCTCGATAGGGTTCTTGCTCGGATCCGGCGTCGGGCAGCTCAACTGCTTGTCGACGCTTTCGGCCAGGTTGGAGCCGGCATCAAGAAAGTAGAACCAGCCAGGACCGGCTCGACTGCACAGCTCATGGTTGCCTCGGGCGAAGACCCAGGGCGCGGCCGCCAGCAGATCACCCACCGGGAGGAAGAAGTCATCGCGCCATGTTTACCAACTGTCCTGAGGGGAGTTCCCCGGCGTGTTCTGGCTAATGAATCCCGAGTCGGGGGCTTGCAGGCAATTCTCATTCTCGGCGGTTCCGTCCCCGGCATCGTATGCATATTGTTCGCTCTTGTTGCCCGACCCGCCGCCGATCGCGACCTTCGAGGGCGTGCCCCGGTAGTTGTAGTCACCCATGTGCAGGATGACGTCCCACTCTTTCCGTGCGGCGGCGGAGGCCAATGAAGCGAACGGCTCCGCGGGTTTGCCGGCCTGGCAGTCCTTCTCTTTGCATCCTGTGTCCCCCATGGCCAGGATCTTGGTCGGGTTGCGGCGCGCTGTGGGCAGAGATAGCGTCCCGTCGGCGAGTGATATCGCCAGCTTCTCATCGAACGGAATCGCAGCTTCGCAAACGTCGACTGAGAAACCATGAGAGTTTTCTCGTTTCGACATCGAGAGCGTCGCGTCTCCGGTGATTTCGGGACACGCTATGCCGGTGTCCAAAACGACGCGAGCAAAAGCAGCGGGCTCTCCATTCGTACCGGACGCAAGCAACACGAATCGGCCATGGACCTGGGATTCGGATAGCCCTGGGGGCGGCGTGGCCTGTTGGCAGCTTGAGAGGACGATTGCGAAGGTAATGAGCGGCAGCAGTGCACGGAAACATCTCATGGCCCGACGATGGCAAAACTGTGGACGGGACGTCAAGCTTGTGACCGCGTCTCGTGGCCTGCTCGGGCCGTTGGGGACAAGAAGCTGCCAGATCACTACTTTTGAAGGGGGAGGTCCACTGGGCATCCACCCACTTGGATCTCACGACCTCTGTCGCCGATGTCGCAGCCAGGCGGGCACGGCATGTCATGCCCCGACATCGTGACAACCGCCGCTCGCGACCTTGCCACACTTACCTATTGAGTCCCGCATAATATCACGTCACTCGAAGCAAAGAGAAGACTGTTTCCAGAAGGCCGTGATCAAACGCGGTTTGCGGTGCATGCGGCGGAGTGCCTTGCGGACCCGCTCGTTCAGCTCGCCGTAGTCCTTCGGACAGACGTTCGGCAACTCGTGCTGCTTCCAGTAAGCCCAGATGTATTCCACCGGATTCAACTCCGGCGCATAGGGTGGCAAGTACTCGGTTGCGATGTGGCCTTCGGAGAGTTGGATGAACTCTTGCACCAGGCGGCTACGGTGCGCAGGCAGCCGGTCCCAGACGATCAGCAGCGGCCGATCGATATGACGTACCAACGCCTTGAGAAAGTCGATCACTTGCTCTTTGCCGATCGCACCGGGATAGAGCCGAAAGTAGAAGTTACGCAGCGTCAGCCCCGCCGAGACGGAAAGCTTCTCCCAATTGAAGTTAAACTGCAGCACCGGTGTTTGGCCGCGTGGCGCCCAGGTGCGGCAGCGATGCGGCTTCTGACTCAATCCGCTTTCGTCGATGAAGACGAGCGTACGGCCTTCGTTTTGGGCTTTTTTTTAATGCGCGTCCAGGTCTTGCGCTTCCAGGTGCGGATCTGCTCTTCGTTGCGCTCGCGCGCCTTTCCGACCGGGCGTTGCGGGCTCCAGTCGAGCGCTCGCAGGATCTTCCAGACGTGGCCTTCGTGGTAGTCGACCCCGAACTCGTCTCCGATCAGCCGAGCCACCCGCGGACAGCTCCACAGGGGCGTGGGGAAGCCGTGGGCTTGCGGGCCTTCCAGCAACAGCGACGTCAGGCGTTCGCGTTGTGCGGCATCGAGGAGCGGCTTGCGTCCGGCGCGCCCGGCCTGGCGGAGTCCGGCCGCACCCTGCTCGCGGTATTGCCGCCGCCACGCACTGACGGTTTGGCGAGCGACTTTCAGCCGTCTTGCCGTCTCGGACTGATTGTGGCCTTGGTCGAGCAGCCGCATCGCTTCGAAACGGCGCTTCTCCAGGGCCTTGAAATCCCGCTTCACACCTTTGGGGTTGCCCATACATATATAGATGCTCCAAACTATCAAAAAGTGTCATAATAATTTGCGGGATTCAATAAGGGCGCAGTGCCCGCAAGGCACGCACGGTTCCTTCGACCGGCGAACTCCCCTGGAAAAGCGAGATGCCCGCGAGACCGGCCGCGCCGGCGTCGAGGCAGGCGGTGGCGTTTTCGAGCGTGACGCCGCCGAGCGCAAGCACCCGGATCTGCGCCGCCCGGCAGGCCTCTTTGAGCAACGCCACTCCTCGCGGCGGCCCGTAAGACTTCTTGGAGGCAGTGTCGAAGACCGGTCCAAAGACCACGCAATCGGCCCCCTCCTCTTCGGCGCGGCGCACTTCCTTCACGCTGTGACACGAGACGCCAACCAGGAAACCCTTCGGGGTCACGCGCCGCACTGCCGAAGCCGCAAGAGCATCCGCCGGCAGGTGGACGCCGGCCGCGCTCGCCGCCAAGGCAACGTCCACCCGCGAGTTCACCAGGATGCGTGTAGCGCCCGGCCCAACGAGGCCCACCGCTTGGCGCGTGAGGCCCTCAAGCTCCCGCGCCGAGAGGTCCTTCTCCCGAATCTGGACCCAGTCGACCCCGGCACGGCCAGCAGCACCGATGGTGGCCGGCAGATCGCCCCTCAGTTGCCGCCGGTCCGTGATGTAGTAGAGGATCATACGCGTGATTCGTGAACCGTGATTCGTGAACTGTGTGCCGCCTAGTGGACCTGCGAACCGACGAATCGATTCTCCCCAAGCCTGGAGGCATCCGCCACATCCGCCCTCCCAGCCGGGGCAGGCCCCAGCCCCCAAATCCGCTGTAAACTACTGTAGACAAAACCATTCTACACGGCTTGTTAGGACTGTCTCATTCCATAGGTTGACAAGTAGCCACTAAGGTTTGATAATGAAGCGAGGCTAAGGAACCGATAAGAACGAAGTAGTGAGGTCTCGCAGGCCCGCCAGCCACGGACGGGCGTCAAAGAGGAGAGTAGAGCAATGGCAAAGATCATCGGGATTGACCTGGGAACGACCAACTCCGTAGTAGCCGTGATGCAGGCCGGGCAGCCGACCGTCATCGCCAACCAGGAGGGCACCCGAACGACCCCGTCGGTGGCGGCGTTTACCAAGACAGGTGAGCGCTTGGTAGGGCAGGCCGCCAAGCGTCAGGCCGTGACCAACCCGGAGAATACCATCTTTTCGATCAAGCGCTTCATGGGACGGCGTCCCGACGAGGTAGGCCAGGAAACGAAGCTCGTCCCCTATACGGTCGCCAAGACCGGCGAGGTCATCAAGATCGATGCCGCGGGCAAGCAGTACTCGCCCCAGGAGATCTCGGCCATGACGCTCGGCAAGCTCAAAGAGGCCGCGGAATCCTATCTCGGTGAGAAGGTCACTCAGGCTGTGATCACCGTGCCGGCTTACTTCAACGACTCGCAGCGCCAGGCGACGAAGGACGCGGGCAAGATCGCCGGCCTCGACGTGCAGCGCATCATCAACGAGCCGACGGCGGCGGCGCTCGCCTACGGGCTCGACAAGAAGAAGAACGAGACGATCGCCGTCTATGACTTCGGCGGCGGCACGTTCGATATCTCGATCCTCGAAGTCGGCGAAGGCGTGGTCGAGGTGAAGGCCACCAATGGCGACACCCACCTAGGCGGCGACAACATCGACCAGCTCTTGATCGAGTGGATCATCGGCGAGTTCAACAAAGAGCAGGGCATCGACCTCTCGGGCGACAAGATGGCCCTGCAGCGTCTCAAGGAAGCGTCGGAGAAGGCCAAGATGGACCTTTCGACGCTGCTCGAGACCGACATCAATCTGCCCTTTATCACGGCCGATGCGAGCGGCCCCAAGCACCTGCAGCTCAAGCTGACGCGGGCGCGCCTCGAGCAAATGATGGAGCCACTGCTGCGTGACACGCTGGAACCTTGCAAGAAGGCCATGTCCGACGCGGGCGTCACGCCGACCCAGATCGACGAGGTCGTTCTCGTGGGCGGCTCGACGCGTATCCCGCGCGTGCAGGCGCTGGTAAAAGAGATGTTCGGCAAGGAAGCCCATAAGGGCGTCAACGCGGACGAGGTGGTCGCCATCGGAGCGGCGGTGCAGGGAGGCGTGCTGGGCGGCGACGTCAAAGACGTGCTGCTGCTCGATGTGACCCCGCTCTCGCTCGGTATTGAGACGCTCGGCGGCGTATTCACCAAGCTCATCGAGCGCAATACGACGATCCCGACGCGCAAGAGCGAGATCTTCTCCACGGCGGCCGACAACCAGACGTCGGTCGAGATCAAGGTCTACCAGGGCGAGCGCGCAATGGCGGGAGACAACCGGCTGCTGGGCGTTTTCCAGCTCATCGGCATTCCCCCGGCCTCGCGCGGGGTGCCGCAGGTCGAGGTGACGTTCGACATCGACGCCAACGGCATTCTCAACGTCTCGGCCAGGGACAAGGCGACCGCCAAGGAGCAGAAGATCACCATCACCAGCTCCTCGGGCCTCTCGAAGGAGGAAGTCGAGAAGATGGCCGGCGACGCCGAGTCGCATGCCGCCGACGACTCGAAAAAGCGAGACGAAGTGGAGGCGCGCAACCGCGCCGACGCCATGATCTACAGCACCGAGAATACCCTCAAGGAGCATCGCGGCAAGATCTCCGAAGAAGAGGCCAAAACGATCGAACAGGCCATCGAGGAGACCAAGCAGGCGGTGCAAAGCGGCGACGCGGCGCAGATCAACCAGGCGGTCGATCAGCTCACCCAGGCCAGCCACAAGCTGGCCGAGGCGATGTACAAATCCACTGCGGAAAGCCAGCAAGGCGCGGCCGGTGCGGGCACGGGCGCGGCTCCGGAGAGCGATGGAGCGTCCGCCAACGGCGCGGAGGAGGAGAAAAAGGAAGACGTCGTCGACGC
This sequence comes from Bryobacterales bacterium, assembly GCA_965261065.1. GTDB lineage: Bacteria > Acidobacteriota > Terriglobia > Bryobacterales > UBA6623 > JAKZVK01. Next base: position 5,799,798 of record OZ253444.1, read on the forward strand.
CGAGTTTGTGGATGTCGATGATAAGTCCAAGGACTCCTGATCGGACGGACGGCAAGTTATGTGGCTCCCCGGTTGGGGGCGACGGCAGGTTGGTCGAGCGGGGGTTGGTTGATGGAGGAAGTCGGGGTTGGCGGGTTCCGGCGATTCGGGGCTGCGGACGAAGCCGCCCCTTGTGGTTCGTAACATCGCTGTTCGTAGCATCGACGCCGGCCGAGCCCACTGGTTCGGCGGCCGGCGGAAGGTGAAAACCCAGTGACGGGTACGGAGCAAAAAGACTACTACGGCTCTCTCGGCGTCAAGCGCGACGCCTCGGCGGACGAGATCCGCAAGGCGTACCGGCGTCTTGCGCGCAAGCACCATCCCGACGTCAATCCCGGCGACAAGTCCTCCGAGGACAAGTTCAAGTCCATCCAGGAGGCCTACGACATCCTCAGCGACAAGAAGAAGCGCGACATGTACGACCAGTACGGCTTCTACTCCGAGACCGGCGCCTACCCGGGCGCGGGTGGTGCGCCGGGCGCGAGCGGGTTCGACTTCGGCGGGTTCGATTTCTCCGACTTCGCCCGTCACGCCGGCGGCACAGGCCGCGGCGCAGGCCGACAAAAGCAGGGCCGAGGCGGCGGGTTCTCCGACGTGTTCTCGCAGTTCTTCAAGCAAGAGCAAGCGCCAACCGGCGTGCAGGCCAAGCCGGGGGAAGATCTCGAGTACAGTGTCGATATTGATTTCTGGGATGCCATCAGAGGCACCAGCCTGCGGCTCAACGTCGCGCGGCAGGAGCCGTGCGACCAATGCCGCGGGCTTGGCAACATCAGTGCCGGGATCGCCGTCTGCAAGGAGTGCAGCGGCAAGGGACAGGTCACCCAGACCGTCGGCGCCATGCGGTTCAATCTCACCTGCCCACGCTGCCAGGGGCAGGGCGACGTACAGAACGCCTGCCCGGCCTGCGGCGGTGACGGCCGCATCAGCCGCACCGAGACCGTTGAGGTGCGCATTCCGCTGGGCGCGCAGACGGGCTCGCGCCTGCGCGTCGCCGGCAAAGGCAACGCCGGCACGATGGGCGCGCCCGCGGGCGACCTCTACATCATCACGCGCGTGGGACCGCACGCCTTCTTCGAGCGCAAGGCCGACGACATCTACATCGAAGTGCCGGTGACGATCACCGAGGCGGTTCTCGGCGCCAACATCGAAGTACCGACCATCGACGGCAAGGCGCGGCTGAAAATCCCCCCCTCCACTTCCTCAGGCAAGATGTTCCGCCTGCGCGAGAAGGGCGTGCTCAATCGGCGCACGAATCGGCGCGGCGACCAGTTCGCCAGGGTGAAGATCGTCGTGCCCGAGGTGTCGGACGAAGGTTCGAAGGACTTGCTGCGTGATTTTGCTAACCTGAACCCCGAAGATCCTCGCGCCGATCTCTGGGGTAGTTGATTTTCATGGCCCGAAGAATAAAAACCAGCGGAGCGTACACCATCTCGGTGGTCGCCGACCAGTTCGGCATCCATCCGCAGACGCTGCGCCTCTACGAACGCGAAGGCCTGCTGAAACCGTCGCGCACCGAAGGCAACACCCGCCTCTATACCGATAAGGACATCGCAGAGCTCGACGTCATTCTTTCGTTCACCAGGGACTTGGGAGTGAACCTTGCCGGCGTGGAGATCATCCTGAACATGCGCGAGAAGATGGCGCAGATGCAGCAGCAGATGCAGGAGTTCGTTTCTTACGTAACGGAGCAGATGGGTTCGCTGCCCAAACAGCCTCCCCCTGCCTTCTCAAATTCGCTGATCCCAACGGTCCACTCGCTCCCTGTGAAGGCCAAGGCCGCGCCATCGCCGCGCGCCAAGAAGGTCCGCTCCACGAGCTAACTCACGCCCCGCCGTGCCCTTGACGTGGCAACCGAACCCGCGAACCGAAATGTAGGGGCACAGCATGCTGTGCCCGTGTTCGGTTCTTCCTCTGTTCAAAGCCGCAACGTATGGCGCGCCCCTGCGCGCACCACGCTCAGCGCGGCCGCGCTACCGCCCCAGTCCGCGCTCATTTCCGCTCCCGACCGTCCGATAAGAGAGAAGCGGGAGTGTCGGAACAGGCCCGCCCCGTCAGGGCCGCTCGCTGTCGATCGCAACCGCAAATCGGAGCCTGATCGGTGATCCTCTACCTACGCCTGCTGATCGTGGTCTCGCTGCTCCAGTTGACCTGGTGGAAGGCCATACGGACACCCATCGGTGCCGACGCGGTCAACGTGATGGTGTTCGGCACGGCGCTGCTAGCCTGCTTGCTGTCATTCTCGGGCCGGCCGATCGGCTGCTGGATCGGCGCGCTGCAGGGTCTCGGCTACCTGGCCGTCCTGCTGGCGCAAAACCACCTCGACACGGCCTGGAACGGCCTGCCGCTGGGCGTTTGGTCCTCGGCCCTGGTTGTGTTCGCGGGCGTTCATTTGTGGCTCAGCCGCGAGCCTCGGGTTGGCGAGCGGCCCCGCTACGAGCGCATGACGTCGTGAGGGAGACGGGCCTGTTGCGAAGATCATTGGAACCACAGATGAACACAGATAAACACTGATAGACCCAAGTGAGGATCTGCTGTCCTAAGCGATTGGGGCGCAGATAGTCTGCTCGACGTGGATCTCTCCCGCCGGCTCGTCGTAGCGGAAGAGCATCAGATCGGCGAGGTCGCCCGGCTCGAGGAACCCTCGGCGGCCTGCGAGGTGAATGCCTTTGGCGGCGTTGACCGTCCCCATGCGCAACGCCTGGTAGAGAGTGATGCCCGCGAACTCGATGAGCCGGCCGAGGCCGTAGTCCATCTTGAGAGCCGAGCCGGCGAGCCGGCGCGTGGTGGTCAGCTCGACGCGGTTCTCCGGCGTTAGCTCGACCTCGATGTGGCCGACCCGATAGATGCCCGGCTTGCAACCGGCCGGCGCCACCGCATCGGTCACAAGAATCGACCGGTCCAAGCCCTTGGTGCGCACGGCGATCTTGACGAAACTCGGTGTCAGGTGAATGCCGTCGACGATCAGGCCCGCGCATAGCTCGTCGGCGGCCATCTGCTCTTGAATGTAGTTGGGGAAGCGTGGCAGCACGTGATGTGCGCCGTTCCCCAGATGAGTGCTCATCGTTGCGCCGGCCTTGATCGCGGCGTCGATCTGCTCGCCGTTGGCGTTGGTGTGGCCGATGGAGACCGTCACGCCCTGCTTGGCGACGTGTTCAATCACGTCGAGCGACCCCTCCTGCTCCGGCGCCAGCGTAAGCAGGCTGATGTGGCCCTCCGCGGCCTCTTGGAACTGCTCCCACTCCTGCACGCTCGCCCCGCGAACATGTTCTACCGGATGCGCGCCGCGCGGCCCGTCAACCCCCGAGATCCATGGACCTTCGACATGAAAGCCCGTCATCGAGCCGCCGTTTGCCAGCTCGCGGCGCGCCCGCGCCAAGTTCTTGAGCGAGCCGCGGATGTTGTCGTTCGACCCGGTGATCACCGTGGGCAGAAACCGTGTCACGCCCGTCGCGCGGATGACTTCCACCGAGCGGGCGATCTCGTCTTGCGCCGTGTCGGGCGAATTGTAGTCGACGCCGGCGAAGCCGTTGACCTGGATGTCGATCATGCCGGGCGCGATCCACGGTTCCCCGTTGCCGGCGCCGGCTTCCTCAACGCGGGCAATACGCCCTGCTTCTTCATGAACGTGGACGAGACGTCCCGTCTCGGGATGACGGCCTGTGTGTATCATGTGACTAGGAGACGACCTCCAGTCTCGCATAGGGTCGTGACCACAGCAACAACGCGGTCCCGTGCCGTCTGCACTCAGTATCGTCGAGACGCGAAGCTTGGGAAAGACTGAGGACTCCCGACGTCCGTCGCACAAACAGATAGGATCGTTATGAATCGCCTAACGAAGCTCACCCTGCGAGGATTCAAGTCGATTCAGGAGACGAGCGACTTCCCTTTCACCGAGCGCAATGTCCTGATAGGCGCCAACGGCTCGGGCAAGTCGAATCTGATATCGTTTTTCCGGCTTTTGAACTGGATGACGCCGCACGCGGGCAATCTGCAGTTCCAGATCGGCGTGATGGGGGGCGCGAATGCGGTTCTGCACGATGGCGCCGCGGTGACTCAACAGATCGAAGCGGAGTTGACCTTCACCACAGATCAGGGTGTCAACGAGTATTACATGCGACTTTTCTACGCCGCTCCGGATACGCTGATATTTGCGGACGAACGTTTTCGATACTCACGAGCGGATTGGCCAACACGGGCGCAGTGGAATGAACTCGGGTCCGGCCACAGAGAGGCCAAGATTCTAGACAAGGCCGCGGACGGAGACAAAACGGCCAAAACCATCCTTCATCTTCTCAAGAACTGTGTCGTTTACCAATTTCACAATACGTCCGATACCGCTCGCATCAGACAGAAGTGGAATAAGGATGACGGGAGATTTCTAAAGGAGGACGGCGGCAATCTAGCGCCCTTCTTATACCGTCTGCGGGAGTCGAAGCCCAAGCACTACAAGCTCATCCTTGACACTGTCCGACATGCAGCTCCGTTCTTCGCCGATTTTGTACTAGAACCGGAAGGTGACTCCCTGCTGCTCCAATGGCAGGAGCGCAACAGCGATCTTGTGTTCGGCTCGCATCAGGCGTCGGATGGAACGCTGAGGTTCATTGCTCTCTGCTCGTTACTCCTGCAACCAGAAGATGAGCTCCCCGATCTGATAATCCTCGATGAACCAGAGTTGGGGCTGCATCCCGGAGCAATCGCTATCCTCGCGGGTCTTCTCAAGAGTGCCTCGATTCACACGGGAGTAGTGCTGGCCACCCAGTCAACGACTGTGGTCGACCATTTCGACCCGGAAGATATCATTGTGGTCGACCGCGTCGGTCGCCACTCCACATTCCGGCGCTTGGAAGCACATCGGCTCTCGACCTGGCTCGACGAGTATTCCCTTGGAGAGCTTTGGGAAAAGAACGTGATTGGAGGCAGGCCATCCGCTTGATAAGATTACACCTCGTCGTTGAAGGACAGACAGAAGAGCTGTTCGCAAAGACAGTAATTACGCCACACCTTGGCTCCCGGAATATCGTTACTGATGTAAGGCTCGTCACGACGAGCCGGCGACGAAACCGACGGTACAAAGGTGGGATGAGCACCTACCAGAGGGCCCGGGGAGACATTATCCGGTGGATGAAGGAGGACGACAATCCCGATTCCTACTTCTCCACCATGTTCGATTTGTTTGCTCTGCCGACCGATTTACCATCGTTCAGCGCAGTACAGAACCTCCAGGACCCGCGTGCCAAGGTTTGCGAACTTGAGAAGGCTTTCGCAGAAGATGTCGCAGGCCAACGGTTTGTGCCTTACCTACAGCTTCACGAATTCGAAGCACTTCTGCTTTCGGATCCGGCGAAGTTTGCCGTCGAGTTCCTAAACCGCGACAAGCCGATCGAGAACTTGGGCAAGATGTGTTCAGAGTTCGACTCGCCCGAACTGATTGATGACGGTCCCGAAACCGCTCCCTCGAAAAGAATCATCCAAGAGATCCCCGAGTACGCCGGCCGCAAGACGTCCGCGGGTCCTCGAATCGCACATACGATTGGGCTGGAGGTCATCCGGAGAAGGTGCCCACATTTTGACCAATGGCTCACACACGTTGAGGATCTGAGCAACGAATAACCTGATGACCCTCGCCGCATCTCGCCGCGCAGATCAAGATTTCACCGCGGCGAGGTAGGCGTCAAGATTCAGGATCGGGCCGCAATCGAGACGTTCCTTGAAAAACCTCCGTGATTCGAACCTGCTCGCGGTGCTGACGCTGCTCGCCGCCTACGGTGCCAGTGCGTATTTGTTCTTCGGCGTCACGCAGATCGACACCGATATCGGGCGCGACTTCGTTGCCGCCGACCTGATGTTGCAGGGCCGGGTGCTCTACCGCGATATCGAGTACTGGTTCGGACCCTTCGCCCCCGCGCTTCACTACCAACTGTTCCGAATTTTCGGGCCGTCGCTCAACGTGCTGTTCGGTGCGGGCGTGGTGGCGGGCCTTGCGATCGTGCTTCTGAGCTATGGCGTCGGCCGCCGCGTTCTCAGCACGTGGCCGGCCTGCATTGGGGCGCTGATCGTTCTGACCCACGCGGTGTTCGGCGGCTCGGTTCTCAACTACGTAACGCCGTACACCTACTCGGCTACCTATGGGCTGGCGTTTGCTCTCCTAGCGCTGTACGCGTGTCTTCATGCCGTCGATCACGCAGCGCCTCATAAGCTGCTCCGCCGCGGCTTGGAGCGTGGTTTGCGGCCGCGGGGGGCGCCGCCGCCCTCGCGGCCATCTGCAAGCAGGAGTTTGCCGTCGTCGGTGCCGGAACCGTGACGCTCGCGCTGGCGTTCGTTTGGCTCAAAGACCAGCGTCAGGCACCACGAGCACTCGGTGCGGTTGTTCTGGGATTCGCACCCGTCGCCCTGCTCGCCGGTGCGCTCCTGTTGCGAACCGTACCCTGGCAGGACTTCGTTGCCAACTACTATCCGCGCGAGTCGGTTGCGGCGCTAGCCCACTTCTACCGCAACATGCAGGGTTGGGGTGACACGGCGCCCGGTTTCCTGCTCGATACGCACATCACGTTTCTGCTGAACCTCGGGTTTGTGGTTGCAGGTGCGTCACTGCTGGGCTTGGCGGTTAACTACTTTCGCGGCGTGCGGCCCGTCGGCGCGAAGGCGTTGCTGCTGCTGGCGGCCGGTGCTCCACTGCTCTGGATGCGGGGCTACTTGTGGGCCTACCCCGCGACCATCGCGCTTGCTGTGTTGGTACTTGCCTACCGGCAACCGAGTTCACCCAGCCGGACACAGGTGCTTCTGCTTGCCTCAGCCGCCATCCTTTTCGGCTGGAGGGTCCTGCCCAACCCCGATATCCGCTACTACGCGCTGCTTTATTTCATTCCGACGTTGGTAGTTTATCTCTACCTCCTGTTCGAGGTCGTCGTGCCGCGCCTCGAGCGCTGGGCCGGCGGACGGGGCTGGAACACGGCGCTGGCTGTCGTGCTCACCGCGTGCTTCGTCGTCTACCACTTCTTCCAAACGAACGTCCTCGTGCTCCGATCGTCGGCACCGCTGGTCACCGAACGAGGCACGGTCCACATCCAGGCGGATCGCCTCGCAGAGACAGAGATCGTGCTCGATGAAATCCGGCGCCGCTCGCAGCCAGGCGATCCCATCCTGCTCATCCCCAGCAACACGATGTACTACTTCCTGACGAACCGCCAACCCGCCTCGCGTTACCTCGACTACGTCTACGCAACGCTTATCGACGGTGAGCGGGAAGAGAGGGAGGTGCAAGCGCTCTCGGCGAGGCGGCCGAGCGTCATCCTCATGTTCCCGATGGGCAGCTCCATCTACATCCCCGGTGATGAGGAGGCGCTATTCGGCGAAGCGTACAACCGGCGTGTCTACCGCTGGATCGAGGAGAACTATGAGCCGGCGAGGGACGTGCCGGACGCGATGCAGCATGTTCGTGTACTCGTGCCGAAGGAGCGCCCGGCGCCGTCAGTCTAAGCAATCCGGAGTATGCGTAACCGTACCCGGCTCAAGTTTCGTCACACGACCGGAAGTGGTATATAAGATGCACACCATGCCTTACAAACAGACTCAGCGGCTCCTTTGGGCGGTAATCCTATTCGCTTGGATCGCGGCTTCCCCTCCTCTCCTCAAGGCCGCCGAGGGTCCACACGCCGCCGAGGTCGTCAAGATCGAAGACTTGACGCACGACGTAAAGCGCATTCGCTTCAAGGCGCAAGAGCCGGACCGCTTCCGATTCAGCGCCGGCCAGTTCGTCCTGCTGCATCTTCCGGAGCCATACCTGAGCGAGTTCAATGAGCGTCACGGCACATCTCACAAGGACGTGGCGCGGCCCTACTCGTTCGCCTCCAGCCCGAGCGAGCTGCCCTACTTCGATCTGATCATCAAGCACTATCCCACTCCGCGCGGCAAAGACGTCCCGCCGGGACTGGCGTCGACCTACGTTCACACGAAGCTGAAGCCCGGCACAGCCGTCACGTTCAGCGACCCGGTGGGCAACCTCTACCTGGGCGGCGATTCGACAGACCCGATCATCTGCGTGGCGGGCGGCGTGGGGGTCGGGCCATTCGTGGGCCTACTGAAGCATTGGTTCGACCAGGGTGTCAACGAGAAGCGCAAGATCTACCTCTACCTTGGCGTGCGGTCGAAGCGTGACCTACTACTCGACAGTGAGTTCAAGCAGTGGGCCGAGACGAAGAAGCAGTTCACGTACGTGTCGGCGTTGTCGCGGCCAGAGGAGTCGGACCAGTGGACGGGCGAAACGGGCTACATCAACCTCGTCCTCGACAAGCATTTCGAAGCCCCGCTCACCGCCGACGTCTACATCGCCGGCTCGCCCATTATGCTGCGCGAAACGGTGAAGGTCCTCAAGGCCAAGGGCCTCGCCGACGACCGTATTCACCACGACCCGATCAAAGTGGAGTAGTGAGGTAGCCTCGCAGGCACGATAGGTCAGTTGCGGGACGATGCGAGCGGGCTGGGCCGCGGCCCCTGACGGTTCCGTAACGACATTGAGCGTCGAGCCGGATCCTAGGTTGTACACCGGCCCCTCATACTTGTCACGACCAACAATGGTCGCGCCGGGGCTGTCGCCGATGCTAAGACCGTTGTTGACCCAAAGGTTCTGTACGCTCTCGTGCTGCCACGCTTGATCGAGGAGCGTTGCGATTTCCTTGGCAAGCTGTGGGTCCGCTGCCAACAACTCTTGCAGGGGTGCGGTCAGCGCAGGGACCGAGGGCTTCCCGTCCGCCTGTTCGGCACTCAGTTCCAGCGCTTTGGCCTCGGGCTTTCCACGAAGCTTGTCCCACAGTTGCTTACCGTATTCAAAAACCTTGTCCGCCCCTTTGTCCCCGGCCTTGTCGGCCACCTTCTCCCCGAGCTTTACACCGGCTTGTTGCAACAAAGGCCAAGCGTAGGCCAACAACGGGCCGGCGTACTGCGCTAATTGCTCCGATGAGGCAGAGTCGATCATCGCTTCGCCGAAAAACCGCCTCCAGTCTATCACCGGCCGCAACGCCCCAGATCCGTCCGTAAGAGCGGAGGAGGAGTCGCTTGACTGGAATGGACCCGAAAAGCGAGACCAGGAAAGAAGGGACAATGAACCAGGGAACGGGAAGGATGTTCAATTGTCTCGAAGACGATTCACGAAGGAGTTCAAGCTGGCGGCCGTCCGGCGGCTCGAAGCCGGCGAGTCGGGCTCGGCTCTAGCACGCGAGCTCGAGGTGAAGCGCGAAAAGCTCTACGACTGGCTGGCACAAGTCGAGCGCTACGGCGTCGAGGGAGCTTTTCCCGGCGCTGGACGGCGTCCGGGCGGCAGCGCCCGCGTCGAGCCCGGCCGCGAAGCCCAAGCCCGTCTCGCGGAGCTGGAACGCAAAGTCGGCCGCCAGGCCATGGAGATTGATTTTTTATCCGCAGCCTTGCGGCGTGTCGAGGATCTGCGCCGGCCGAGCATCGTCAGTGGAACCGGCGCGTCGCTAACGAAGTACGAGCCGCAAGGCGGCAAGGCAACATGAGCGCACGCGATTTGTGCCGCTTGAGCGGGCTGGCGCGAGCCAGCCTCTACCGCCAGGGCAAACCCGACCGCGAGCCGGTCGGGGAACTGCGGCAGGCCATTGTCCAGGCCGCCTTGGACCATCCGGCCTACGGCACCCGGCGGACGACCCAACAGGTGCGCCGTCAAAAGCTACTGGTCAATCGCAAGCGCGTGCAGCGGGTGATGCGCGAAGAGAATCTCTTGCGGCGACGTCGCCGCACCGTTCCGCAAACGACCGATTCGAAGCACTCGTTGCGGTGTTACGAGAACCTGACGCGCGAGGTCCAACCCACGGGCCCCAACAAGCTGTGGGGCTCGGATCTCAGCTACGTGCGATTGGGAAACCACTTCGTCTATGTGGCGGTGGTGTTGGACGTGTATTCGCGGCGCGTGGTGGGTTGGGCCGTGGGTCCGAACCTGAAAACCGAATTGCCGCTGGCGGCGCTGCACCAAGCGTTGAGCAGCCGGCGTCCGGCGCCGGGTTGGATTCATCATTCCGATCAAGGTTCGCAGTACGCTGCGGAAGCTTATGTGGCCACACTGCGGCAAGCGGGCGCGAGGATATCGATGAGCCGCAAAGGCTGCCCGCAGGACAACGCGTACGTGGAAAGCTTTTTCAAGACTTTGAAAAGCGAGGAAGTCAACTGCAACGAGTATGAAAGTTTGGCCCAGGCGCAGGCCGCGATCGGGGCTTATATTGAGCAGGAATACAATCGCACACGATTGCATTCGTCGCTGGGCTACCGGCCGCCGCAAGAGTATGAGCGGCTGTGGGAAGAGGCGGCTGACGCCGCCTGAGTTTTCGTAAGGCATGAGCAGATCTATCGATCCGATGGCGCAGCACAAGGCGGGATGCGGCCTGAGTAGGCGCACACCCCGCCCTCATCGTTTCGATGAGTCTGCGGCCGGGTATTCCTTGGCGGGTTGCTCTCCAGCAGAGCCCGCCTCCGCTTCCCCGGCTAACTTGATCATGCCCCCATTGGGCTGGATTCGCTATGCTTTTTCAGTCAACTGCAACCCGTCCCTAATTTCTTGGCCTCGCCGTAGGGGTCCAGTCCAGACAGAGGTCGAGCCCCTGCCAACCTGTAGAGGGGAGTTCGAGCAGAGCTGCCGCTTTTCACCTGCCGGGTGAAGCCGAATCAACAAGGCGCGGCAGCCGGCTTGGCCCACGATGTGGGTATGGCGACGTCTCAGGGTGACAGGCTGGACCTTATGGACGGATTACGGCGCAGGCGCACCAAACGAAGCCCCGAACGCCGGTGAGGGGTAATCCGCCCCAATTACAAACCGGGCCGCCCCACCTACCACCGAATCCCCTCTCCTTGCCTTTTCAGTCACGGATTTTCAAAAAATACTTTCCTCACTCCCTTCAACTACTTACCTGTCCGGGTACCCCGCCGCCCCACAGCCGGCCTTGACACTAGAAGCGAAGAAAGCAAACGGCGATCCGCCGTCCTAACAGGACAGCAGGTGAAATACCACAATCCCAAATCTTGGTCACCGATCCGCACCGGTGCCGTACGAGGTGACCCATGAGGGAAGAACATAAAAGATCTTTAGAATCGCCGCCAAAACCACGCCAAATCCTGACAGATCCTGCCAAATCCTGCCTCGGTTCGGAACCGTCCGCCCGCGAGGACACCACCCTCACCCGGCCGCCAGAGCCGGCCTGCATTCCTCAACACGTGACGGGGCGAAGCGGGTGGTAAGGCCAAAGGCAGTGCGTCTGAACGTCGACGTCTACCAGGCCCTACCAGCCCGTCGTGCAAGGCTGGTTTCCCCTGATGCCCGTCAAGCACAACTACATGTTGTAGTCGGTCGAGCAGGCGGGCACGGCATGCCGTGCCCCTACATCCGCAAAGGACGCCGCTCCCGCTTTTGCCACGGGCTGCCAGGTCCAGAGATATCGGAAGGAGCGGCATCTAAAGCCACCTTGCGGCGCTGCCGATTCGCAATAGGTACGGCCCCCGCTCGTTCTCGGGACGCTCACGATGACTCCGCCCCACAGACCCGCCAGTACAGCAAGCGTTCCAGAGCCGGTTGAACTTTCCTTACGGAAGAAATTGCTGTTCTGCTCAGTGTTGGGCGCGCTGGTCGTGCTGGCCGGCGTCGTGGCGGAGGGTTTGCTGCGGCTTGCCATGCCTGAGCTGAAGTATGCCTATGCAGCGCCGATCGACCCCGAGACCGGCTACGGGGTGACGCTGGGTCATCGTTTCTCGCTGAACAGCCTTGGCATACGGGAAGCGGAGTTCCCCGCCCTGCGGCCGCCGGGACAAACACGCGTCCTGTGCCTGGGCGACAGCATTACCTTCGGCTATGGCCTGCCATACGAGAGCGCATGGCCCAAGCTGCTCGAGACTCGCCTGCGGCAGCGGTACGCCGGCGAAGACATATTCTGTATCAACGCCGCGGGCAACGCCGCCACGACCCACCAGGCGCTGGCGTTGTACCGCGAGATGGCGCGGGCTTTCGGAGCGGGAACCGTAGTTCTCGGTTTCTGTATGAATGACGTCCGCTTGGCGCGGCATTCCAATGCCGTGAAGATCGTCGCGCTGGCGCGCCTCGGGAGCGGCCTGCGCGCTTGGCGATTCGAGTTGTATCGCAGCTACCTGTTTTCCGCGCTCGATTTGGGCATGACGGAAGCGATCAAGCGTCACGTCTATCCGCTGAGCGGTAAGAGTTGGCTCACGAGCCATCCTTACCAACTCAACGCCCTAGGCATGACCCAGGTCGCAGGGCAGGCTTGGCGGGACACGCTGGCATCTCTGAGAGAGTTGCAAAGTGCGGTGGCTGCTGACGGGGCGAGGCTCGTGGTAACCGCTTTCCCTTATCGATTCCAGATCGGCGACGACCCCCGCAACAATCCGTACCGCATCGACAAAACACAGTTTCGCATCGATGCCTTTGCTCGGCTCGAGAGGTTCTGCCGCGAGAACGGAATCGCGCTAGTGAGCCTGCTCGATGAGTACTCCGGTGCGAGGGAAGAGATGATCACCGGGCAGCGTGCGTGGGACGACCTCTTTCTTGACTACTGTCATCCCAATCACGCGGGACAGCAAATCGCGGCGCGAGCCGTCTACCGCACGCTGGTCGGGGAGGATCCAGGGCCGTTCGGACGCCCGGACCGGGCGCTCACGACTTCAACGGCCCGTTCGCCCGGCGAGGAGGCTCTCGCATTGGGCCTACCGGGGCCGCGGGACAGCGCTTCACGAGACGCCGACTAAGGGACCAGCATCCGTAGATGTGCGATAACAGGGAAGATAAGCCGATCCAGTGGAAGCAACTCGACGGACGGCCGTTTGAACACCCGATGGGCTCGCCGAACGACACCTACATTCTGGGCATCTCGGCCTATTACCACGACTCAGCCGCCTGCCTCGTGCGAAACGGCGAGATTGTGGCCGCCGCCCAGGAAGAGCGCTTCACGCGCAAGAAGCACGATCACCGCTATCCGACCAATGCCGTCGCGTATTGCCTGCGCGAAGCCGGCATCCGCTCGGGCGAGGTGAGCTATGTCGTCTTCTACGACAAGCCGTTCCAGAAGTTCGAGCGGCTGCTCGAGACCTACCTCGACTACGCGCCCAGCGGCATCCGATCGTTCCTGCAGGCGATGCCCCTGTGGCTGCGCGAGAAGTTGTGGATGCGCGAGCAGATCGAGAAGGAGTCGCAGTTCGAGGGGGTGGTGCTCTTCACCGAGCACCACGAATCGCACGCAGCCAGCGCCTTCTTCCCGTCACCCTTCGAGTCGGCGGCAATTCTGACGATCGACGGCGTGGGCGAATGGGCCACCAGCAGCTATGGGCACGGCAGGGGCAACCGCGTCGAGTTGATGGCCGAGACGCAGTTCCCGCACTCGCTCGGGCTGCTGTATTCGGCGTTCACCTACTACACGGGTTTCAAAGTCAACTCGGGCGAATACAAGGTCATGGGACTGGCGCCCTATGGCGAGCCACGCTACACCCGGCAGATTCTCGACGAGCTGATCGACCTGCGCCAAGACGGGTCGTTCCGGCTCAACATGAAGTACTTCAACTACTGCCAGGGCTTGACGATGACCAACGCCGCGTTCGACCAGATCTTCGGCGGTCCGCCGCGAAAGCCCGAGAGCGAGGTCACGCAACGCGAGATGGACTTGGCGCGCTCGGTGCAGGAAGTGATCGAGGAAGCCATGCTCCGGATGGCGCGGCACGTTCACAGGGAAACCGGCGAGCGAAACCTGTGCCTCGCCGGCGGCGTGGCGCTCAATTGCGTGGCCAACGGACGGCTGCTGCGCGAGGGGCCTTTCGAGAACCTGTGGATCCAGCCCGCGGCGGGCGATGCGGGCGGCGCGGTGGGCGCGGCGCTGTCGGCGTGGTATCAGTATCTCGATAAACCCCGCGAGGTCTCGCGAGTGTGCCGCGGACGCATCGACGGCATGAAGGGCTCCTACCTGGGCCCGGAATTCTCGCCGACTGAGATCGCTGAGTTTCTCGATACCCAGGGCGCGAAATACCGGCGCGTCGCGAGCGACGACATGGTGCGCTGGAGCGCGAAACAACTGGCGGCGGAAAAGGTCGTCGGCTGGTTCCAGGGCCGTATGGAGTTCGGTCCGCGGGCGTTGGGGGCGCGGAGCATCCTGGGCGACACGCGTTCGCAGAAGATGCAGTCGATGATGAACTTGAAGATCAAGTTTCGCGAAAGTTTTCGCCCGTTCGCTCCGTCGGTGTTGCGCGAGGCGGTCTCGGACTTTTTCCAAATGGACGTCGATTCGCCCTACATGCTGCTGGTCGCGCCCGTGCAGCCGGAAATTCGCCGCCGCATGAGCGCCGACCAGGACCGGCTGTTCGGCATCGACAAGCTCAACGTGCCGCGGTCGACGATCCCCGCCGTTACCCATGTGGACTACTCGGCGCGCGTGCAAACGGTGCGGCCGGAGGAGAACGGGCTGTACTACGATCTGATTGCCGAGTTCGGCAAGCTAACCGGCTGTCCCGTGGTGGTCAACACCTCGTTCAACGTCCGCGGCGAGCCCATCGTTTGCACGCCCGAGGACGCCTACAAGTGCTTCATGCGAACCGAGATGGACGTTCTCGTCATCGGTGATTTCGTCCTCGAGAAGCAGGACCAGGGCGAGTTCGTGAAAGAGGTCGCCTGGCAGGAGGTCTTCCAGCTTGACTAGCCCGCTCGATTCGCCATCGCCCGAGGCCCAACTCACCGCCCAGGCGCGCAAGTCCGCACTGGCCGTGGGCATCGTGCTGCTGGTGATCGCCGGGTTCAATTATTGGCAGGAGCGGCCGGCGGTCTACTACCCCTTCGCTGTGATCGGCTTGAGCCTGCTCGTCATCAGCCACGTCTGGGACGCCGGGGCACGCGGCTTCCATCACTATTGGATGAAGTTCGCCGGGGTGCTGGGCTATGTGAACGCGCGGATTCTGCTCTCGTTGATGTTCTATCTGGTCATCACCCCCTACGGGCTCATCTCGCGCCTGGTACGGCGCAACCACCTTCGCCGCCGCGGCCCTTCGCAGGAGAGCTACTGGATTCCACGCAAGACCCTCAAGCAAGAACACGAGCAGTTCGAGCGGCTGTTCTGATCCGTACGATTAACAAGGCTCGGCAGCCGACTTGGCGCACTATGTCGGACCGTGCGCTACAGAGGCGCGGACCGGAGTCCACGCTGGGCACGGCATGCCGTGCCCGTACGTTGCGGACGGCAAGACCACGCTCAGACCGGGCGTCTCTGAAGCTCTTTGGGAGCGTGGACTCCCGTCCACGCCTCTGTAGCGGGAATGGGGAGTCCTCAGGGTGACGGGCCGTATCTTATGGACGGATTAGGAGCGTTTCAGGAATCAATACGGCCAAGGTCGTTCCTCGCGGGTGTGCAACCATAGAAGAAGCTGCCGCGTGGCGGCGGTTTCTTCCAATTCCTCGATCGCAACCGTTTCGGCAGCCCCTTCTGCCGGCACAAGTACCTCCCCTGCATGGATACGCGCGTCAAGATCCTCAGCCCCGAGCGCGCCCGGGAGGTTGTCTCATCACTCTTCACCGCCGGTGGGCGGATCGCGGTCGTGACGGGTTGGTTCGATATCCTGCGTTCGGCACACGGCGAGGTGATCGAGGGTGCGGCAGCGGAGGGTCACCGTGTTGTCGCCCTAGTCCATGCGGATTGCGAGTCGCACCCGACCGTGCTCGACGAGGATTCGCGGGCGCAACTGGTCGCCGCAATGGGGGCCGTGGCCTACGTGGTAATCTGTGACCAAGCCGCTGCCGAAGAACTCACGGCCAGTTGGAAACCGGCTGCGATCCTGGACGCGGAAGAGCCGGTTTCCGGCAGTGTCGTCGAAGATGTCCTCCAACGGTACCGATCGTAACCGGCCCCGTGGCGTCCAGCCCCGTCGCGCCGTACCCCGTCGCATCCTAGTCGTCCGGCTCGGCTCGATGGGCGACGTCATCCACACCCTACCCGCGGTAGCCCGTCTCAAGTCCCTCCTTCCGGACGCCGAGCTAAGCTGGGTCATCGAACCGCAGTGGGCCTGCCTGCTGAAGGGGAATCCGTACGTCGACCGCGTCATCGAGGCCCCTCTGCGCCGCTGGCGCGCCCAGCCGTTTCGGGCTCGGACACGGCGCGAGTTCCGAATTTTTCGAAAGGCACTGCGCGAGCAGCCGTTCGATCTCGCCATCGACTTCCAAGGACTGCTGAAGTCAGCCTGCGTCGCCTACCTGAGCCGGGCGGAACGAGTCTTAGGCTTCGCCCGCAAGGAACTACGGGAACCGCTGGCGGCGTCTCTCTACTCTGACCGCGTCGCCGCGAGGGCGGCGCATGTGGTCGATTGCAACCTCGAGCTGGCTGCCGAGGCCTTGGCGGCGACCGGTGCGGGAGATGAAGAACTTGGCGCTGATCGCGAGGACGAGATCCGCTTCCCCCTGCCGGCAGGCGTGCCCGACTCGCAAGTGCCGGAGCCACAATTGCCCGGGGGCGGCTTCGTCCTCACGACCCCCATGGCGGGTTGGGGCTCCAAGCAGTGGCCGCTCGAACTCTTTTCGGAGTTGGCGGCAATTATTCACCGCGAAACCGGGATGACGCTGCTGGTCGACTGCGTGGCGGCCGACCGGCCGAACGTCGAGGCGATCGTTCGTCGAGCGCCCGCGGGGAGTTGCCGGCTGCACGTGTCGTCCATCGAGGGATTGATCGCGGCCACAAGGAAGGCGCGCGCCGTTATCGGCGTCGACAGCGGGCCACTGCATTTGGCTGCCGCGTTGCAGGCGCCCGGTGTGGCCCTGTTCGGTCCCACCGACCCGGCGCGCAACGGCCCCTACGGCTCGACGTTTCGCGTGTTGCGCGCACCCGATGCAGCGACTTCGTACAAGCGCCGGGGAGAGATCGACCCCTCGATGCGGTCGATCGAGCCGCGAGAGGTTTGGGCGGCGCTCGAACCCATGCTCCGAGCAAAACCGCCGGTCGCGAAGCCCGCCGAACGGGTTCGGGCCTTCTCGTGAAGGGCCCTGGCGTGACATTCCTGCCTTGAAGAATCGCCCTGATCACATTCCCCATGTTGGCTTCACAGGAAACCTAACGATGAATCGCTTTGTTGCCCTCTTGTCTCTTACCCTCTCGGCGGCGATCTTGTCGCCTCCCAGTCTCGCGCAGCAACCCGGCGGCCTTCTGCCGAGCCGGGAAGCTTTCAAGTTGTACAAGCAGATCGGCGATCACATGGAGGCCACCTCGCTGGCCGTGCCGGAGCTGGCGCGCGCCGGCGCCCCCTTGATCGAGAACGTGCGACAAGCCTCCGACGCCCTGCAGATCGGCGCGACCCGTGAACACTCCGGGCTCATTTACAAGCTGACCCGGAACGCCCGGATCTATCTCGATATCGCCGATGCCGTTCCGACGACCAATCCGTTTGCCGCCGAAGTCGAGCGGCAACTCATCGAGCTACGTCAGGCGGTGCAGCGAGTCGAGATCCACTTTCAAGCCCAACTCGCGGCCAAGGAAGACCGGCTGCGCGGCTCAGACCGCGACAATCTGCGGCGTTACTCCCAGCAGAACCGTGAGCTCGGGCCGGCCCAGCCCGACGAGAAGCGCGTCGTCTTCCTGGGCGACTCGATCACCGACGGCTGGCCGCTCAACCAATATTTCCCCGGCGAACCGTACGTCAATCGCGGCATCGGCGGACAGATTACGTCCCAGATGCTGGCGCGCATGAAGGCGGACGTCTTGGACCTCAAGCCGACGGTGATGGTGGTGCTCGCGGGCACGAACGACATTGGCCGTGGGGTATCGACGGATACCATCAAGAACAATCTGTCGCTGATCGCCGACCTGGCGGTGGCGCACGAGATCCTGCCGGTCTTCGCTTCCATCCTGCCCGTCAGCGACCACCACGAAAAGAACGATCCCAACTACAAGCGCACCCCCGCGCGTCCGCCCTCCACGATCCTCGAGATGAACGCGTGGATTCGCCGCATGTGCGACGCCCGCGGTTTCGTGTACCTCGACTACTTTTCGGGCCTAGTGGACCCGGACGGATACCTGCAGGCCGCGCTCGCCGACGATGGCCTGCAACCCAACGTCGAGGGGTACCGCGTCATGACTCCCCTGGCCCATGGAGCCGTGAATCAGGCGCTTCGAGCTCGGGCTCCCAGCAGCAAGAAGAAGCGCTTCGGGATCTTCTAGGCCGGGTCGGCACTCCCCGGCGCCGGTGTCTCTTGGCGCCGGCCGCCCGCTTGGCTTCGCATGCTAACGGCGTTTTCAGCCCCGAAAGCCCGGTGTGCGGTTCTGGAACATAAGAAGGGCATATTGTTTGCGTTTGTATCCACTGTAGTCCACGGCCAGAAGAAGGCCTCCCGGCCCAGCGGTTCCGCATCCACATTTCTTGAGGGTCGGAAACATTTGATTTAGCAAGTGTTTTCGCTCGTCCTCCAGGTCCGAGCAGATTCGCATTCCCCCGGCGGACTTGACCCATGTGTTATTCTGATATATATTAATTATACCAGTCATGAAGGCGGCCCCCACTCGCTCTCATCTCTCGGATGCCGAGCGTAGGCTCCGCTCCCGCATCGCGCAGCTCGTCCATGGCCGCTGGTTGCTGCACGGCACGCTGGCGCCCCGCCAACGCACCTGCGGCAAGCCCACCTGTCGCTGTGCTCGCGGTCAGCTTCACGCCTCGTTGTATTTGGTGCGGAATCGCCAAGGGCAACTGCAGCAGCTGTTTGTGCCCCGCCACTGGGAGGCCCGCGTCCGCCAGGCCGTGGCCGACTACCAGCAACTCCAACGGCTCCTCGACGAGGTCTCCGAGCGTGAATGGAAGCGGCTCCGAAGCCGCCGGGAGGAATGACGTTCTTCGACGCCTGCTGCACTACGCCGAGAAGGTCTACGGTCTGCGGGACTCGCTGCTGGCCGCCGTCGGCGACACCAGGCCGCGGCCGCGCATCCCGACGCGGGTGGTGCTGCAGTCGGTGCTGGTGCTGTTCTGGACACGGCTGGGCAGCCTCAACGCGTTAGAGACGCTAGCGCCCGCACCGTTTTGGAAACAGTGGTTGGGCCGCGAGATGCCCAGTGCCGACACCCTCGGGCGCGTCTACAGCCGGCTCGATGCCGCCGCGGTGCGGGCAGCGATTCATCACGTCTACGAACGGCTCAAGCGCAACAAGGCCCTGCCCGGGATCGGCGGGCTGGGCGTGGCCGTGCTCGACGGCCATGAGTCTCACGCCAGCTACCGCCGTTGCTGTCGAGGATGCTTGAAGCGCACCGTGCAGCGCCGCGATGGCCAGCAGATGCAATACTACCATCGCCAAGTCACACTGCTGTTGCTCTCCGATGCGCCCCCCGGCTCCGAACCGCTGCGACTGTTGCTCGACGCCGAGCCGCAACGGCCCGGCGAGGACGAGATGGCCGCGGCGCACCGTTTGCTGGCGCGAGTTCTCGAGACCTATCCGCGAGCCTTTGACGTCGTGTTGGCCGATGCTCTCTACGCCACCGCCCCGTTTATCAACTTCTTATTGGGGCATGGCAAAGACGCCGTGATCGTGCTCAAGGACGAGCGCCGCAACCTCTATCAAGACGTCCAAGGGCTGTGGCCGACCACGGCGCCCCAACGCGGCGACTATCAAGGTCGCGATTGCCAGTGGTGGGATCACGAGGGCCTGGTGTCGTGGCCGCAGGTGCAGCAGCCGCTGCGGGTGGTTCGTTCCGTCGAGAGCTGGCAGCAGTATTCGCAACTCGACTCCCAACCGCATCCGCATCACAGCGAGTGGGTGTGGGTGACGACCCTTTCCTCACTGCAGGTTCGGACCGCGCGGGTGGTAAGGTTGGGCCATCAACGCTGGGACATCGAGAATCAGGGTTTCAACGAGTTAGTCAACGGCTGGCACGCCGACCACGTATATAAGCACGACCCCGCGGCGATCGAGAACTTTCTGTTGACGGTGTTTCTGGCTTTTAATCTCTTCCACGTTTTTGTTGCGCGCAATCTCAAGGCATCGCTGCGGCGCAGCAAGCCGCGAGTCTTTTGGGCGCGCGCGATGGCGGCTGATCTGTATCAGGCGGCGGCTTGCCCGTACGGCTCGGGGCCCTCGCCATAGCGAGCGGGTGGTTTTCTTTCTCCCTGCCATCCTGCGCTGCCACCACGCCGCCGAGCGGCAGCCGAGCGTAGCGGTGTCTTCCGCGGCCGACTTCGGGCCCCGCCGAGGCCCTCGTCCGGCTGCGAATCTGCTCGCCCCGCTCGCCCCGCACCTAACTCGCTCGTTCCCCAATCACTTCCCGGCTCTCGCCCGACCGCGTTGCGGAATCGCTGCTCCCGGCCTGGAACCCTTGCCTACACGGTACTCTTTGTTTTTTTGTGTTTTAACACAAGTTGTCGAGAATGACCTATTTACCGGCTAGGATTTTTCCAGGCATTCTGAAAAGACACAGCTGGGTATCCACTTGACTCAGGTGACCCCAAGATGTAGTGTAGGGCCTGGTGGAGGATTACCCGCGCGACCAACTCGAATTCGAGTCTCACTTTGCGAGCGGGGAGGCTTGCCGCGACTATCTGTTCGCCTTGCGCTGGCCAGAGGGTTTCCGCTGTCCAAGGTGTGGGCATGAGCGCGCTTGGCCGGTGCGCAAAGTGTGGTTCGAATGCGCTCGCTGCGGGCGGCAAACCTCCGTCACCGCCGGCACGATCTTTCAAGACACACGCAAGCCGCTGCGGCTGTGGTTCCGGGCGATGTGGACCATCACCACGCAGAAGAATGGGGCCAGCGCCCTGGGCCTACAGCGCGTTCTGGGACTGGGCAGTTACCAAACCGCCTGGCCTTGGATGCACAAGCTGAGGCGAGCGATGGTGCGCCCGGGGCGGGAGCGATTGACGGGCCTCGTCGAGGTCGATGAGACCTACTGGGGCGCTGAAGAAGAAGGGGTAATCGGCCGGCAGACCGAGCGTAAAGCGTTGATTGCAGTCGCCGCGGAAGAGAGAGGCACCGGGCTGGGGCGCATCCGCATGCAGCGCGTTCAGAACGCCTCGGCGGCCAGTTTGATGCCCTTCGTCGAGGAGTCGGTCGAGCCGGGCAGCGTGGTTGTTACCGACAACTGGTCGGGCTACGATCCGCTCAAGAAGAAGGACTACCAGCGTCGTATCATCTCGATTAACAACCGCCGCGAGCAGGCCTCGCAGCTACTGCCGAGGGTGCACTTGGCGATCTCGCTACTCAAGCGCTGGATGCTGGGCACGCATCAGGGGGCGGTCAGCCACGAGCATCTGGACTACTATCTCGACGAGTTCGTGTTCCGCTTCAATCGGCGCAGATCACGCAGTCGGGGCAAGCTCTTCTACCGCCTTGTGCAGCAGGCCATGGCGGTGGAGCCGACGCCGTACCGCTCGATCGTCGCCGATTGGGACGCTAAGACGCTGTGAGCCCAACTACAAGATGTTGGGGTCACCTGAGTCAAGTGGATACCCGGCAAGACACATTGCGAATAACCGGGTAATCGCGGTCAGGTTACTTTGATTCGGACGCAGATTTAACGGAATCGACCCGCTGCTCGACACGGTAACCGTTCGGTGGTCAGACTTCCAAGACGTGGGCGGGCCGGGCTGACCAAGCGCGTCGAAAGCCCTGTTTACAGTACTGTCGGAGGGATGGGGCGCGGTGCCGGCCGGCCGCGCCGGTACAGATCCTTGAGGGGCTGGACAACAAAGACGCCACCACGCAAGGGCAGGCGCCCGCTCCTCACGTCATAGTACTCTAGCTCTCTCGTTATAGTACTAACAATCGCTCGGGACGCGACAACTAACGACAGTATGGACCCTTGACACGCATGATAAGGAGCCTTGACACAAATGATGGCGCGAAACCAAGCAGTGACACAACGACAGAAAAAAACTGACTGAAAGTACGGTGCACCCCTTGACATTCGTGTCAGACGGGGTACAATAGCCAATCTGGCATTGTTACGTCCGCCTCACCGGAAACCTTGACCCGAGCTTGAAGCTGTCGCTTCGAGCGCTTGAGGAGCTACCGATCATGAAGAATCGCAGTAAGCAGAGAACGCCCCTCTCCCGCGCCGCCGTCGGCCTGTTGGTCGTCTCTGTTGTCGTGCTTTGCATGGTGATCCCGTCTCTTGGCGGGCCTCGCAACCCTCGGATGCGTGTAGGTTCGGCTGGCACGCACTCGTCGGGAACCGGGTCTGTAGAGTCACTGCCCGCGAAGGCGGCATCCCCGGGCGTTGAGAAGGCAGTGGTCCTGGCGACGAACAGCGTGTGGCTCGCCCCGGGGGCCAGGGTGATCAGCGGAGATGTCGTCGTCAACGACGCCAGCCCCGGTCCTACGCTCGATGTTTTGCAGGGCAACGAGCTTCTCGTGGACTTCTTCGCGAAGACGCCGGCAGGTTCCGCCCTGCAGGCCGACAGCATCAAGGTCCGAGTCACCGCCGACGTGGACGGCAATGTCTTTTGCAATGATCTGGATGACGGCACCGGGACGCTCACCTGTCAACCCTTGCCTTTGCCCGTCTTCGATTCGCTGCCTCCCTTTGAGGAAGGCGATGTACGCTCCGGGGTCGACGACGTCGAGGTTGATGTCGAGGGTCCGATGGTGCTCCCCGAGGGCGACTATGGGGACATCATTGTGGAGGACTATGGCACGCTCACCTTCACGGGGGGAGTCTATAACGTTCGCTCCATCGACGCTAAGAATCCGTCACAAAATAACCTTGTCAATCTAGGGTCTTGCGGGGAAGGAGCGTGTAGTTCCACTCCCCGTGAAACTTGTCTCGGCGCAGCTTGAGGGCCGCCATCTGCTGGTGGGTGATCTTGATGCCGGTCGGATAACTGCCCGTGTCGAGTTCGGCATGGACTTGCAATCCCGTTCGCGTCGTCGTCGCGGCGATCAGATTCACGATCACCTCATGGCTGATCAGCGGCTTGCCGCGCCAGTTCTGACTGATGTAGGAAAACAGCCGGTGCTCAATCTTGTTCCACTTGCTGGTGCCGGGCGGGAAGTGACACACCGCGATCCGCAGCCCGGTTTCGTCCGCCAGCTTCTGCAATTCCAGCTTCCACAGCCGCGGACGCGAGCCATTGCTGCCGCCCGCGTCGGCGGTGATCAGCAAGCGCTTCGCCTGCGGATAAGCGGCCTGCCCCATCGAGCGCCACCAGCGGCGGATCGTCTCGACCGCAAACGCCGCCGTGTCATGATCCACCCCGACGCTGACCCAACCCCGGTTGCGCGCCATGTCATAGACCCCGTAGGGCGTGGCCCGGCCCAGTTCGGGAATCGGAAAATCATGCACCCGCACCTTCTCCGGATCACCCTTCGGCCGTAGCTCCCGCCCGTTGTTTTTGAAGTCTCCCACCAGTTCCCGCTTCTTCGTGTCGACCGAGATGGCGGGCTGGCGGTGAGCCAAAAAACGCTTCACCTTGCGGTTAATCTGTTCAAACTGAGCGTTGCGGTCGGGATGCTTCGTTCCTTCTTTCGTCTTGCGGTTGGCTTGCAGGCGGTAACCCAGCTGGTGCAGCAGCTCGGCCACCATGCGATGACTCGTTGGGTGGCCCCTCCGTTCGAGTTCGGCGGCTAGCTTGCGGACACTTTTCAACGTCCAGCGCAGGGGGGATTCCGGATCGCCGCGCGTGAGTGGCTCGACCAGCCACTCCAGCTCGCTCTTGAGAGTGGGGTCTTTCGTGACGCTTCGCTTGCGCCCGCCTGAACCCGCGACCAGTGTTCGTAAGTGGCCCCCGTTCGCACCAACTCAATAAAGCTCGGCGCTACCAAGGCACCACCGGCGATGATGAGTGCCACGGGAAATAGCCAGAAGGACCGACGGCCCAGCAACTCACCGACGCGATTGCGGTGCTCGCGGGGAAGTTTCTCCGAGTGCAAGCCTATGCGCACCATCTTGTCTGTCAAGTAACTGGTCGAAAGAAATAGGGCTCCCGCGACGCCGGCAAGATGGCTTACGACAAAGCGGTAGATCATCCATTCCAAAACATAACGGTGTTCGAGATAGAAGACGGTGGGTTGCACCATCAGCGCGGCCGCGGTTCCAAGTCCGGCCAGGCCCAGAATACCCAGAGGCCGTGAAGGTTGGTACAGAAAGGCGGTTTCCAAGATCACTTTCAGAAAGCGGACGCCGTCTTTCCCAACGCTGAGCTTTGATTCACCCTGGCGCTCGCTGTAGGGCATGTCGATCTCGACGATGCGCACACCCTCGCTGAGCACAGCCCGGGCGCTCATCGCCGGCGTGAAGTGCAGGCCGTAGGGAAGCGGCAGCAGCTTAGAAAGACTCGCTCTCCTCACAACGCGCATACCGCTAGCCGTATCTCTGACCCGCGACAGCGAGAACATGCTCATGATCGTTGCAAAAAGCGCGTTGCCGATCCGGCGAATAGCGGGCATTTGGCTCCTGCTATGAAGACGGCATCCCAGGACGACGTCGGCATGGTCGTCGAACAGTCGGTTGCACAGTGGCACGAAAAAACGGGGGGTCACAGGTGCCATCGGCATCCAGAAAACTCAGTAGTTCAGCATCGGATTGCCGCCAAGCTTCCTGGATAGCCGCTCCATGCCCGCGGTTCGCAGGAAAGACAATCACGTGGATCTGGTCAGCGAACGACCGAGCCTCTTCGACCGTACCGTCCGTCGAACCGTCACTCACAACTGTGATTTCGACATCGGTGACCGGCGTCGAGGTCACAATCTCTTTACGGGCTTCAAGAGCCCGGCGGACCGTATCCGCGATGCTTTCCTCTTCGTTTAGCGCAGGGATCGCAATAAGCAGTTTCATGCACCTGTTTGGGCGAGGCTGATTCTGAGCCCTATCTACACTGCCATTTTACCGTTGCTGTCCGAGGCCCCATGTCCTATGACCACCCTAAACGCTTGCACGAAACACCCTAGCAGTCCGTGGCAAAACCGAACACCGTGCGAATCGAAATGTAGGGGTACGGCATGCCGTGCCCGCCTGCTCGACCTACCGCAACATGTGGGTCTGTCTTGCGGTCGTGACAGGAAGCCCGACCTTCACCACGGGCTGCTAGGTTGGCCCCCGGCGCATTCGGTGTCCGGACGCTTTCGACTCACGTTGAGAATGGGAGCTGATCGGCTATTTCAACAGCCACCGGACTTGGCTTAGCGACGTGATGAACGACCGGAAGGGAGTCGAGCCCGAACCACAGTGCGGGATAACCCAAACCGCTTTGGGATAATACGAACCTGCTGCCGTTGAACGAGGGAACCCGTTACCCATGCGACCACCCCAAGATTGCCACCTAACCCGCCTGCCGAAGAATCTTCCGGTCCTCTTTCTACTGCTGACTCCCTGGGCGACCCAAGCCGCTGCCGCCGCCGACATTTTCACGCCCGAGCATGTCGCCCGCCTCAAGGCCGTTCGTGCCGCCGAGATCGCACCGGACGGACAGCACATCGCGTACATCCTCGGCGTTCCCCGCAAGCTCTTCAACAAGAAGGACGGTCCCGCCTGGGCCGAGCTGCACGTGGTCGATCGCGACGGCCCCTCTCGTCCTTTCATCAGCAGCGAGGTCAACGTCCGCGGCATCGCCTGGACCCCTGCCGGCAAGGCGATTTCGTTTCTTGCCAAGCGGTCCGGCGACGAGCACGCGTCGCTCTATTCGATCCCCCTCGCCGGCGGGGAGTCGCGGCGGCTCGTCAGCCATGCGACCGACATCAAGTCCTACTCCTGGAGCCCCGACGGCAAGAGCGTCGCCTTCACCGCTACCGAGGAGGTACCCAAAGAGGAGAAGAAACTCCGCGACCAGGGCTTCAGTCAAGAAGTCTTCGAGGAGCAATGGCAACCCGTGCGCGTCTGGATCGCCGACATCGACCCCGACGGCAAGGAAGGCGAAAACAAGCCCCGCGCTCTCGATCTCGACGGTTCCGCTACCACCGTGCACTGGGCCCCGCGGGGCGGCCGGCTCGCGGTCACTCTCTCCCCCACGCCAGGGGTCGACGATACGTTCATGAACCGCAGTCTGCACATCATCGATTCCAAGGACGGCAAGACCCATGGGCGTTACGACCCGCCAGGCAAGATGGGGTCGTTCGCCTGGAGTCCCGACGGCAAACGGCTCGCGGTCATCTCGAGCGCCGATCGCAACGACCCGATGGAAGGGCGGCTCGTCGCAGTCGAGTCAGACGGCAGTAGGCCCCGCGAGGTGCTGCCCGACTTCTTGGGCCACGTGACCGCCGTCGCCTGGCAAGACGATCAGACCGTTGCCTTCGCGGCCGACATGGGCCTGTCGACCATGCTGGGGCGGGTGGGCCACGACGGTTCCGGGCGGGAGGAGTGGGTCCCCGCGGCGGAGGGTCATGCCTTCCGCGGCTTCTCGCTAACCAAGCAAAGTGGCGATGCCGCGCTGGTTCTCCACAGCGCCGAGCACCCGCCCGAGGTCTACCTGCTCGCCGCCAGCTCGTCGCCCAAGCGGCTCACGACCAGCAATCCCTGGCTGGGTGAGATGCGCTTCGCCAAGCAGCAGACGATCCGCTACAAAGCGCGCGACGGTCTCGATCTCGACGGCGTCCTGATCCGCCCTCTCGATGAGCGCCCCGGCCAACGCTATCCACTCATCCTGGCCGTGCATGGCGGGCCGGAATCGCACGTTTCCAACGGCTGGGTGACCTCCTACGCCTATCCCGGGCAGGTGGGCGCGGCGCGAGGGTTTGCCGTGTTCTACCCCAACTACCGCGGCAGCACGGCGCGCGGTGTCGAGTTCTCGAAGCTCGGCCAGGGCGACCCCGCGGGCCCCGAGTTCGACGACCTGGTGGACGCCGTCGATTACTTCGTTGCCGAGGGCTTGGTGGACCGCGACCGCGTGGGTATCACCGGCGGCTCCTACGGAGGCTACGCGGCGGCCTGGGCCGCGACGTATTACACCAAGCGGTTCGCCGCCGCCGTGATGTTCGTCGGCATCAGCGACACGATCTCGAAGGCGGGCACCACCGACATCCCCGAGGAGATCTTCTTCGTTCACCACCGGCGGCGGCTGTGGGACGACTGGCAGCACTTCCTCGAACGCAGCCCAATCTACTACGTCAAGCAGTCCCGCACGCCCTTGCTGATCGCGCACGGAAAGAACGACTCGCGCGTCCCGCCCTCGCAATCGATGGAGCTGTATCGGCTACTGAAGACCCTGGGCAAAACCCCGGTTCGACTGGTCCGCTATCCCGGCGAGGGACATGGCAACCGCCGCGCGGCCTCGCGTTACGACTACCAACTCCGGCAGCTTCGCTGGATGGAGCACTACCTCCAAGGTCCCGGCGGCGACCCACCCCCACCCGAGCTCGACTACGGCCAAGAGGAAGAGCCCGACGCAAAAGCATCCGGGGAGTGAGTTTCTTGCAGTCGTCAGACGAGCCCTTGGCCAACGATCAGTCTTGTCATGACACAGCAGGCTGTGGCCGCCCATCCGGCTTTTCTCCCCGGAAGGGCCGAGACATTGATGGCCCATAGCTTCAGCCGTGGGTAAACGGCAATCTTGTGTTTGAAGCCCTGAAAAGGGGCGCTACAACTCTTCTGCGACACGCTCACAAGATCCGTGGCTAGTCCAGCGCCGATCAAAGAGTAGGTGGAGTCGCTTGTGTCGGCCTTCCAGGGCTTGTCGTGTGCCGACTGTGTACCGGCCGGCTGAGGCCATGGGCTATGATCTCTCGGCCCCTCCACGGCGGACCCAGGTCTCCTGACCTGACACAGAACAGCAGTGCGCAGCCCCCCTTCCCCGCTCCGATATAATCAGGTCGTTGGGCTCTCCCGCCCGGTACCCGTTTCCATCCTCGAGCTTCACCTTGTCGCAGGACTACCTCGACATCCGCGGTGCGCGTGTTCACAGCCTCAAGAACATCGATCTGCGGCTGCCGCACAATAAGCTGATCGTCTTCACCGGCGTCTCCGGCTCGGGCAAGTCGTCGCTCGTCTTCGACACCATCTACGCCGAGGGACAACGCCGCTATGTCGAGTCGCTGTCCGCCTACGCCCGGCAGTTCCTCGAGCGCATCGAGAAGCCCGACGTCGATGAGATCCACGGCATCGCGCCCGCGGTTGCGATCCGCCAGAAGAACAGTACCCGCAACCCCCGCTCGACCGTCGCCACCGCAACCGAGGTCTACGACTTCCTGCGGCTTCTTTTCGCCCGTGTGGGACGCACCTATTGCTCGAAGTGTGGCCGGCTCGTCAGCAAGGATGCCGTCGACGAGGTGGCCGCGCGCGTTCTCGCACTTCCGGAGCGCTCGCGCTGGTACGTGCTCTTCCCCATCCGCGGCGGCGGTAAGAAGAAAGTCGACCAGGAGCTCAAGGAACGTCTATCCGAACTGCGCGGCAAAGGCTTCAACCGCCTCTACCAAGCCGGCGAAATCTTCGCATTCTCGACGCCCGAGTCGCTGCTCGACATCGACTTCCGCAAACCGGTGTACGCCCTGGTCGATCGGCTGGCCATGGGGCCCGATCTGCACCAGCGCATCGTCGACGCCGTCGAGACCTGCTATCGCGAATCCGGCGAGGCCGTGTTCGAGCAGGCCGACGCGCCGTCACCGGAACAAGAAGCGCCCGAGCAACTCTGGTTCAGCGAGCGCTTCGAGTGCCGCCAGTGCAACATCGAATACCTGCCGCCCGAGCCCCGGCTCTTCAGCTTCAACTCCCCGTACGGGGCCTGCCCGCGCTGCCAGGGCTTCGGCAACACGATCGATTTCGACCACGACCTGATCGTGCCCGACCCCTTCAAGTCCCTGAAGGAAGGCGCCGTCGAGCCCTGGACGAAGCCGCGCTACCAAACCTGGCAACGGGACCTGCTCGACGCGGCCCGCAACGCCGGCGTCCGGATCAGCGTCCCCTTCTACCAACTCACACCCGAGGAGCAGGACTTCGTCTTCCACGGCAACGACGACTTCGGGGGCGTCGACCGTTTCTTTGCTTACCTGGAGCGCAAGAAGTACAAGATGCACGTTCGCATCTTCATGAGCCGCTACCGGGGTTACACGCTGTGCCCCGATTGCGGTGGCGGCCGTCTGCGCGCCGAAGCGCTCAACATTCTGGTCGGCGGGAAGACCATCCGCGACGTGGTCCGCATGACCCTGGAGCAGGCCCAGGGCTTCTTCGAGTCGCTCGAACTCGAAGGCCAGGAAGGCGCGATCGCCGGCAACCTGGTCCACGACATCAACCACCGGCTCAAGTTCCTCAACGACGTTGGACTCGAGTATCTGACCCTTGACCGGCTCGCTTCATCGCTCTCGGGCGGCGAGGCGCAGCGCATCCAACTCGCGACGTCGCTGGGCTCGCGTCTGGTCGGCGCTTGTTATGTGCTCGATGAGCCCTCGATCGGTTTGCACAGCCGCGACACCGCCCGGCTAATCCGCATCCTCGAGCACCTGCGTGACCTGGGCAACACGATCCTGGTCGTCGAGCACGACGCGGACGTGATTCGCTCCGCCGACCACATCGTTGATCTCGGTCCGGGCGCGGGCGAGAGAGGCGGCGAAGTCGTCTTCCAAGGAGGACTCGATCAACTGGTCTCGAACGGGAACGGTTCGCTCACGGGTCTCTACATGCGCGGCTTGTTCGGCATCGCCGTCCCGTCTCGCCGCCGCAAGGTCCGGCCCCGGCGGCAAATCAAGTTCACCGGCGCACAGGTGCACAACTTAAAGAACCTCGATGTCGCCATCCCGCTCGGTGTGATGACGGTGGTCACCGGCGTGTCGGGTTCGGGCAAATCCACGCTGGTTCACAACGTGGTCTATGACGGGCTCCGGGCCGTCAGAAAAGGAACCGCCGACGCCCCGGCGGACGCTGTTCGGCTGCCTTGCCACGGCATCACCGGCTACGCGCATCTCGAAGACGTCGTGCTGGTCGACCAGTCGCCCATCGGCCGCTCGCCACGCTCGAATCCCGTTACGTACGTCAAGGCGTTCGACGCCGTTCGCGAGCTGTTCGCAGCGACGCGCGACGCCCGCAGCCGCGGTCTCGCGCCGGGCAGCTTTTCGTTCAACGTCCCCGGCGGACGTTGCGAGACCTGCCAAGGCGACGGCACGGTGACGGTCGAGATGCAGTTCCTCGCCGACGTCGCGCTGGTGTGCGAGGACTGCGGCGGTAAGCGCTACCGCAACGAGACCCTCGACATCCGCTACCAGGGCAAGAACATCCACGAAGTGTTGCAAATGACCATCGACGAGGCGATGAAGTTCTTCATTCGCACGCCCAAGGTGATCAACAAGCTCGCGCAGCTTGCCGAGGTCGGCCTCGGGTATTTGCGTCTGGGGCAGTCGGCGACCACGCTCTCGGGCGGCGAGGCGCAGCGCGTGAAGCTCGCCAGCCACATCGCGCAGGCCAGGTCCGACGGAACGCTCTACATCTTTGACGAGCCCACCACCGGCCTGCACTTCGACGACATCAAGAAACTGCTCGCCGCCTTTACCAAGCTGCTCGACAAAGGGGCGACGCTACTGGTCATCGAGCACAACCTCGACGTGATCAAGTGCGCCGACTGGATCATCGACCTCGGCCCGGAGGGCGGCGACGGCGGCGGCCACATCGTCGTCCAAGGCACGCCCGAAGAAGTGCTCCGCTCGAAGAAATCCTACACCGCGCGCTGCCTCGCCAAGCTGTTGGGCTCCTGACCCCGCCCCAAACGCAACCGAGCCGTGACCGTAAGGGAGCGGTCCGGCACGACCCCTCCCGCACCACGATCGCCTCTATCTAAAACTGAGACAGATGTTGCGTATTCAAGAATCACCAACTGATGAAAGTGGGCGACTCACAAACCTATCCCGTGGGAGCCCCGAACGCAAGTGAGGGTAAATCCGCCACCGACGTAGCACATCTGCGAACCGGTCGCCGCGGCTCCATTCCCGAGACCTGCTAACCCACCAACCAACTACCGGCCGGCCTTCAGATACTCAATCAACCCAGCCGGATCATCCGTGAGAATGCCATCAACCTCGCTCCCACGGCGCTTTCGTTTCAAGCAGCCGCCGCAGCTTCGGGTTCTCCTTGGGCGGCTCATCGAGTATCGCCACAAACTGCTCGAACTTCTCGCTTGACAACGCGAAATAGCACCGAGCCGGTAAGCCCACTTCCACCTTGCGGCACTCCGTAGCCTGTGTTTCTCTTCGACTCATCTGCTCTCACCGTCTTTCTGTATATTCTGTATATACAACACCCTACGGTAGATGTGAGCGCAATGCCAGCGCGCTCGACATCAGAGCGTGCCCACGCTCTACTACGACACATCGACAACCCAAACACCGCAACTCAGCCCCCTCCCGCCAATCCGCTAGAATCGAGAAACTTGATGCAGCCGGCTGGATCTCGATTTGCCGATGTCGCCCTACCCGTCCCGCTCGACAAGCCCTTCACCTACGAGCTGCCGGAGACCCTGCGCCACCGCGTGCAGCCGGGCTGCCGGTTGCTGGTCCCCTTCGCCCACCGCAAGCTGACCGGCGTCGCGCTGGCCTGTCACGACCAGTCGCCGCCGCACAAGGCCCTCCAGGCCCTGCGCCTGCTCGACGAAGAGCCCGCCCTCACCGACGAAATGCTGCGACTGGGCCGCTGGATCGCCGACTACTACTGCGCCCCCATCGGCGAGGTGCTGAAAACCATGGTCCCGCTGGGCGGCGAGACGCGCACCGAGAAGGTCGTCTCGTTGACGCCCGCCGGTATGGAAGCCGCGCGCCACTTCACACGCAGCGGGAGCCCCAACGACCCCTACGTCCAACTGCTGCGGACGCTCGAAAAGCAACCCCGCAGCGCCGACTACCTCAAGCGAAAGCTGCCCGACTCCGACACCGCCCTCCGCGGCCTCAAGCGCAAGAGCTGGCTCGAAATCGAGTCCGTCGTGAAGGAGCGCGATCCCTTGCTCGCACGCGGCGGACGGCTCATCGTCGCCGCCGAAGACCTCGATGCCGCGCCGGCCAAGCCCACCAAAGGCGAGCGCTGGCTGATCGACTACCTGGCCGACCATCCCGGCGCGCACGACGTCGAAGCCCTGGCGCTCGAACGCAAGGACGTGGCGACCGTCGCCCGCCGGCTCGCCAAGACGGGGGTGGTCCGCCTGTCGAAAATCGCCAAGGGCGACGAGACCCCAGACAGCGCCACGGTGAAGCAGCAGCCGCGCCTGAAACTCAACGCGGCCCAACAGCAGGCATTCGAATCCGCTCGGCAATCCATTCGCTCGAACGGCTTCCAGACCTTTCTCCTCCATGGCATCACCGGTTCCGGCAAGACGGAAGTCTACCTTCGCGCCATCGAAGAGTCGTTGGCAAGCGGCAAGAGCGCCCTGCTGCTGGTCCCCGAGATCGGGTTGA
This sequence comes from Bryobacterales bacterium, assembly GCA_965261065.1. Lineage (GTDB taxonomy): Bacteria > Acidobacteriota > Terriglobia > Bryobacterales > UBA6623 > JAKZVK01. Next base: position 5,832,130 of record OZ253444.1, read on the forward strand.
CGCCGGCGGTGGCCGCGCAGTTCTTCGCCCGCTTCGGCGACGACATGGCGATCCTGCACAGCGCCTTCTCCGGCCTCGAGCGTTCCGGCCAATGGCGCCGGGTTCGCGAGGGCAAGGCGCGCGTCGTCTTGGGCACGCGCTCCGGGGTCTTCGCGCCAGTTGCGAATCTCGGCCTGGTGGTAGTCGACGAAGAGCACGACGCAAGCTACAAGCAAGACGACACGCCGCGCTACAACGGCCGTGACGTAGCGGTCGTTCGTGCGCAAATGGCCGGCGCCACGGTGCTGCTTGGCTCGGCCACGCCCAGCCTCGAGACCCGCTACAACGTCGAACGTGGCAAGTACCAACTCCTCAGCCTGCCCGACCGCATCGAGAAACGTCCGCTGCCGCGCGCCCGCATCATCGACATGCGGCAGGAGTTCGTCGAGACCGGACAGCAGTCGCTTTTCGCCCGCCGCCTCGACGAGCAGATCCGCCGCCGCCTGGCGCAGCGCGAGCAGATCATCCTGCTGCTCAATCGCCGCGGCTTCTCATCGTTCGTCGCCTGCCGAAGCTGCGGCGAGCGCATCGAGTGCCAAAACTGCTCGGTGACGCTCACCCATCACCGCCGGGACCGGCGGCTGGTGTGCCACTACTGCGAATACAGCGAGCCGATCCTCAAGCGATGCCCCGAGTGCAAGAGCGAGTACCTCTACTTTCTCGGCAGCGGTTCCGAGAAGGTCGAAGACCTGCTGCGCGAACACTTCCCCCGCGCCCGCATCGCGCGACTCGACCGCGACACGGTCCGCGGACGCGGCACTTACGAATCGATCCTGCACGACTTCCGCGAAGGCCACTGCGACATGCTCGTCGGGACGCAAATGGTCGCCAAGGGACATGACGTCCCCAACGTCACCCTGGTCGGCGTCGTCTCGGCCGATGTCGGGCTCGGCATGCCCGACTTTCGCGCCGCCGAACGCACCTTCCAACTCCTCACCCAGGTCGCCGGACGCGCCGGGCGGGGTTCGACCCCGGGCGAGGTGCTGATCCAGACCATCAACCCCGAGCACTACGCCATCAAGTTCGCCGCCGCGCAAGACTACGAGGGCTTCTACAGCCAGGAGTTGCACTTCCGGCGCCTGTTGCGCTACCCGCCCTTCGTGGCGTTGGCGATGATGATCATCCGCAGCAAGAAGCTCGAGGAGGCCTTGGCGCTCAGCGGCCGCCTCGGCCAGCACTTGAAAGACCTGCCCCGCGGCGTGCGCATGCTCGGACCGGCCTCGGCCCCGGTTGCGAAGTTGAAGTCCGATTTTCGCTATCAATTCTTGATCAAGGCCGAAGGCCGCAAAGCCCTGTCGCAAGTGCTCAAGAAGGCGCGGGCCTTCGCCGTCGAGCACAACTGGCCGGCCACGGCGTTGGTGATCGATGTGGATCCACTCAGTCTGATGTAGCAAGACGGCCCGCAGGACGTGATTCGTGTTTCGTGATCCGTGATTCGTGACCCATGATGCGGCGGCCGATGTCCCATGGCCCGTAGCCCCGGGTGCCAACCTGGGGATTGGTCCTGCAGGCACCCGGCCCGTAGGGGTGGACCGCTGCGTCCACCCATCAGCCGCCCGCCGGCAACGCCGCCCGACCCAACCGCTCCCCGCTAGAACGGGCGCACGGCATCAACCCCGCGAACTCTCACCGCACCCACGCCGCCTCGGCCTAGTGTTGAAGCCCAATGATAATGTCCCCTTGAGCGCCCAATAGAAATGTCCCCTACTCTGAGGCTCCGAAGGAGGAGCCGAGAGTGGGAAGGACATGGATGAGTGCCAAGGAGTTGAGGCGCGGCGAAGTGCTGAGCCGAGTGAAACGAGGGGAACTGAAGTTGACCGAAGCCGCCGAGCTGCTGGAGGTCAGCTACCGCCATGCGAAGCGTCTGAAGAAGCGTTACCGTGCGGGCGGGGCCAAGGCTTTGGTGCACGGTAACGTCGGCCGTGCTTCGAACCGAGCCGATCAGAAGCGACGCCAGCAGGTTCTCGAGTTGGTGCGCGAGAACTATGCGGGCGAGGGGCACGAGCGCTTCGGGCCGACGCTGGCGTCGGAACATCTGGCAGCCGACCACGGCCTGGAAGTGCCGCGCGAAACACTGCGGCGCTGGATGCTCGCCGCGGGTCTGTGGAGCCGCCGTCGCAAGCGCCAACCGCATCGCACCCGGCGCCAACGCAAAGCGCACTTCGGCGAGCTGATTCAACTCGACGGTTCGCACCACCACTGGCTGGAAGAACGCGGCCCGAAAGCCTGTCTGATGAACTTCGTCGATGACGCGACCGGTGTGGCGCTGTGCCGTTTCTCGGACCAGGAAACGACCTGGGCCGCGGCCGATCTGCTCGCAGCCTGGGTGCGTCAACACGGCGTTCCCAAGGCGTTGTACTGCGACTGGAAAAACGTCTACCAGCGCCAGCCGACGTCGCGGGAAGCGCTGGCAGGCATCAAGCCCGAGACGCAGTTCGGGCGCATGTGTGCCAAGCTCGGCATTACGATCATGGCGGCTTCCTCGCCGCAAGCCAAGGGCCGAGTGGAGCGCCATCACGGCACGCACCAAGACCGCCTGATCAAGAAGATGCGGCTGCGCGGGATCGTCGAGTACGAGGCGGCGAACCGTTATCTCGACGAGGAGTACCTGGCCGAGCACAACGAGCGCTTCGCCTGTGAGCCGGCGGCGGCAGCGGACTTTCACCAGGCGCTCCCCCGCGGCACCGAGCTGCGAGGGGTGTTCTGTTGCGAGTACGAACGGGTGGTGAGCAACGACCGGGTGGTGCGTTTCGAGAATCGTTGTTTGCAGTTGAAGCCGAAACGCAACCAGGGCGTGGGGGCGGGGGCACGGGTGACGGTCCAACAGTGGCGCGATGAGAGCTTGCAGGTGAGGTTTGACGGGCACGAGATCGAGCACGACGTGATCGCCACGCCGACGCCACAGCTGCGGACGAAGCCAGCACCACAGCAGCGTCCGGGGGGCGGGCGCAAGCCGGCGGCGGACCACCCCTGGCGGCGAGCTGTGTTACGGAAAAAACGGGCTGCGAATACATAAGAGGGCTGTGGAAATGCCGGGTCGGATGGAAAGCGTGGAAAATCTCTCGAGGCAGCAGTACCGGGTTCGAGGAGCGGTGGATGGTTTTCCACCCTTCCCACCGCCCCTTGGAAATCGCTACGCGATTCCCACAGTTCCACAGCCCCGACGACGACGATATCTCTCCTACGAACAAGAAACACAAGGGGACACTTCTATCGAGCTACCGAGGGGGACATTTCTATTGGGCGTTGACACGCCGCCTCGGCCTAGCCGCGAAGCGGCGACCGGATGTTAGCCTGGGCTGACGCCTCCAGGCGGAACCCCAGGGTATCGAACCTCTTGTGTCAGGAGCCCTCACAGGGCGATGGAAAAGCCTCGCCGGACCGAACCATTGTCGGTTCAACAGCCGTCCGTATCGCCCCGACTCTCTTTCCATCCGCGCCCACGCCCCGACAAGCAAAGCCCCCGACGGGGGCCGACCCAAAAATTAGCCCGCGCCAACGGGGGCATTACGGACAACACCACGCACCCGACGCCTCACGAATCACGATTCACGAATCACGGATCACGAACGACGGATGACGAATCACGACTCCCGGCCCGTGAGGGACGTCCCGGTCTCCCCTCGCGCAGCCACTGCGACGGACGCCCCCGCCGCTTCCCCTTGCCGCGCGCCAGAATCTCCAGCGTGACGATCGCCTGGTTCAGCAACTCGCGCTCCTGGTAGAGCGCCTTCAACACCGCATGCACGTCCATGATGACCTTCCCTTCGCACGAGAAGACCACCACGGACACAGGCCCGTTAGAATGGTACTGTCGCTCTCACGGGCCCTGTCCGTGGTGACGAAAGGCCTCGGCGGAAGCTCACACTTCCGTCGGGGCCGCTACCATTCTAGCGCGTTCCTGTCCCTCCTGTGCACATTTCTCGCGAATCCCAACGAATTTTCTGACGGCCCACAGCCTTCAAAAGGGGTGGCCCAACGATTAGCCCGGAGCGGTGAGCCCGGTCGCATCGCCTCGGCTCTCAGCCCCCGAAGGGGGCGGCCCAAATATCAGCCCAGTGCGTGAGCGCTGGGAAAAAGAAAGACCCCAAAACCAACCGAGCCCTGAAAGGGGCGGCTCAACCCCTGCCACGTGCCGCCGCATCCCACACAACTCCCTTGCACACGCCCAACCCGACCTGTCCCGCGCACACCCGAACCGTAGGGGCGAGCCCCCGTGCTCGCCCGCCGCCCAACCCACAACCCACAACCCACCCCTATTGATTCGGCCCTGGGCCCTGGGTTTCCAAGCCGCGCCGCGGCGCCTTAATGTTAGCCCCGGGTGCCAACCCGGGGACTGGTCGCCCAACACACCTCTCTATCTGAGTCGGGGCCTGGGACCGGCGTCCGAAGACGTCGGTCCAAGGCCCCCATGCCAACAGGCTTGGCGCGCTCCGACGCAACTCCGGGCGACCGAAGCCTCACGAATCACGGGTCACGGTTGACGATTCGTCCCCCCGACACCCGCAACCCGGCCTTTCCCGCCCGCACCCGAACCGTCGGGGCAAACCGCCGCCTCCACCCAATACCGCCCGCCCGTCGCACGGCATGCCGCATTCGCGCAGGCGTCCGCAACGCGGACATAGGAAAATAGCCCAGCGCTTCAGCGCTGGGTAAACCCACAAAAAAGATCCAAAAAGCCCTGGAGGGGCGCAGGAAACGCCCCTCCCCACGCCTCCGCCATGCGCCACGGTCTCACCAAACCGCGTGCTTGACGAACCAGCCTACCGCTTCGTCAACCCAACACAGCCAGGCCCTCGCCCCGCCAACGCATGCGACCTCGGCCTAGCCGCGAAGCGGCGGCCGGATGTCAGCCCTGCGTGCCGGCGAAGCCGAAACCCAGGGTCCCGTCCCCCCTACACCCTTCCAGCCCTGAAAAGGGCGTTAGACCGGCCCCGCAGCAACCGCTTGAGCCCCATCGAAAAGTAGTAGCCTGTCCCCCAATTTTCCGGAACGTCGCGCCAAGATAACCCCAGCCTTATGTTGTATTTGAACAGCAATCTGGTCGTTTCGCCGCTAACCGCACAGTGCAACTTCCGGCCTCTACGGCGGCTCAACACGAAGGCCCTAAACGTACGATTTTTTCCGTTTCGTGAGGTGACCCCAAGTACCCCAAGTAGCGCTCGACATCGCGCAGCAACCTTGCGACATCTGCTCATGTCATAAGACTAACGTGGTATTGCGAACCAGTTGGTTCCCGTGCTAGAGTCGGGCGTTTCCCCTAGGACAGAACTTCGCCCATGCTTTGCGCCTCGAAGGAGGTTACTCGAATGGTGTTCTTAGATTCCAATCTCTCTCTACCAAGCTTCCCCGTCATCGGGATTGTGGCGGGGCTGGCTCTCTTTGGCGCCACTGCGGTGTACGCGCAGACCACGGTCTTACCCGGTACGTCCACCGTGTGCTCTCTGTCCACGACAGCCTGACCTGCGAGGAAAACGCAGTCGGGCCAATGTCCGGCGGGATTCCGGTGACTGCGACCTGCCGGACGGAAGATAACGGGGGAACGCTGGGGCCACGGCATCTGGACGTCAACGCATTCTCAGGCCTCAGCACAGAAGAGCTTCCCACCACCGGTCAGACGGCGTTCGCCACCGCCCGGCTGATCAATGAGATTGAGATCCCGGCGGCCCCAGCCACGGGCGGTGTCGAGGTTCTGCCCGTGCAGGTCGCCACCGAGGTGAGCTGGAGCGGCGTTCTGCTCGCGGCCGGCCTCAACTCCACGTTCGCCCAGGTGGTTGCGACCTTACAGGTTCGGGATACGACGACGGGAGAAGTGGTGGCGAGCAACACCTTTCTGTTCGAACGCCTTGACGCAGACTTCGCCCTCGATGTGATCGACGCTGTTAAGGGGGTGGACATTACAAACAGCAGCGGTGTGGACGTCACCGCGTTGCTGTTGCGCGGGCGGACGTACTCTATCGAGATTGAGGGGAAGTGCGACATGAGCGTGCCGTTGTTTGGCGCTGCGCTATGTACGTTCTTTGACAACCCAAGTGACATTCCCGGCCTGCAGGACCTGTTTGGCGGCGACGGCTTTGACGTCGGCAATATCACGGTCACGGTCGGGAGCGACCCGGTTGAAGACCTTCTGAGCAACTGAGCCGGCGCGAGGGAGGCACGATTATGTCGATGACGATTGACCGCTGGCCGGCTGCAGCCGGCCGGGTTTGGGGGGGCGTCCTGAGCATCATCCTGGCGGGGGCGGTGCTTCCGGTGCACGCGTTCACTACCATCGCGCCGGGAGAAACCAAGCTGCTCGACGTGGCGGACGATGCGACCTGCGAGGAGGTCAGCCCGCCGACCGGCAATTTTGCCTGCGTAACCTCGAGCCCGAGCCCAAGCTGTAAGGTGGATGCGGCCGCACGCACCCTGAAGGTCGATGCCGGAAGGGGACTTCGATGCTCTGCCGTCAGTGGCAGTCCATCCAATCCGGTTACTGGAAGAATCCGCTCGGCGTCTGCCATTGCCAGACTCATCAGCACATTCGAGATCGAGCCCCCTTCGTCTCAACCGGCTGCGGCGAGCCTTCCGGTTCAGATCAGCACCGAGGTGAGCTGGGACGGTATCCTGTACCCCCTTGCCCCCTTTATATTTAGTCTGCCCGTGTTCAGTCAGGTGATTGCGACCTTACAGGTTCGGGATACGACGACACAAGAGGTGGTGACGAGCAACACCTTTCTGTTCGAGAAGTCGGGCCCTATATCCGCGAAGACACCCCTTGTTAAATGTAGCGTGTTCGAGGAACCTGGTAATCTTAGCTGCACGTTCTCCAACCCGGGCGCTGGTCTGGTTTCGCTCAATAACAGTACCGGCGCCGATCTAACCGCACACCTCCTCCGGGGCCGCGAGTATGCTGTCGAGGTCGAGGCGAGGTGCGACCATACAGCGAGTTACGCTCTTTTCGCTCCTACAGATACCACCGACTTGTCCGGTGTTCTTGGATTACCGGGAGGCTGTTTCTTCGGAGCTCAGCGGAACGTGGAACTGGATGCTTTTTTTGGCCTTTTAGCCAGGATTTCCATTTTGGCCCTGGCACGGCCACAGTATACACCCGCTCCGCTCCGAACAGCACGTCCTTTCACGCTGAACCCTGCACATCACCTCTGCTGGTAGTCGCCAGAGCTGGTTCGACCGCTCACAGTCGTTGATTGAGCGGCTTGAACGGCGCTCCGGCCGACACTGCTCCTTGCGAAACCTTTTGGAGCCAAAAGCTGTTGATCCTCACTCCGGCAATGCTACCCACTCGGCAGCGGCAGCGCCCAGATCTTGTGCAGCATGTCGCCGAACAGCCGCCGGTTCAGATGTCCCTCCGCCAATAAGAGCCAGTAATACCGCGCGTGCTTGACCAGCCGACCGCCGGTCTTCATCAACCTGTGTTGCAAGCTCGTCAGCGACCAACTCTTGATTCGCTGCGGAAGCCCCAGCCGCCGCCAAAGATTGCCCAGGTTGTAGGCCAGCACGCTCAGTTGCAACCGCACTTCGTTGGCCCGAAATCGATGGCACGACAATCGCGTCCAGTGCGTCGCCTGCTTGCCTTCCTTGATCCACTGTTCCGCCGTGCCGCGCTTGTTGTAGAAGCGCACCACCGAGCGGCTCGGCAAGCTCATGCTCGTCACGATGAATCCGACGCGCGGGAACAGCTCGCCCTGGTGATGCTCGACCTTAGCGACGATCCGCCTCGCCTGCGACCAACTCTCCGCCTGATAGCGAAAACTCTTGTAGCGCACCAAGGGCTTGCGGGAAGGCCTTCCCGGCGGGCGAAACAGGATGTCTTCGATCTCCAGCTCCAAGCTCTTGTTGGCCGGAATGCGAATGACGTACTGTACTCCGCGTTCCTCCGAAGCCTCATAAACTTCCGGCTTCGCAAAGGCCGCATCGCCCCGGAAGGCGACCTGCTTGCCCGCAGCCTGTTGGCGCTCGATCTCCGGCAACAAGAGCTCATCCCAGTCCTCGGCGCTGTGCACGTTGCCTGGACGCAGCTTGGCAGCGAGGCAATCACCATGACCGTTGAACAAAAGCAACGGGTGGTAGCAGACCGACTCGAAGTGTCCGTTGTAGGCACTGCCTTCCTGTTGGCCATGGACCGGACTCTCGGTGGAGTCCAGGTCCAGAACGACCCGCTCGGCGTCGTCGAACGCTTCCGCTTGCCCGACCAGCTCTCGGTTCAGCGCCATCAGCCCCAGCAGGTTCTCTTCGCTCGCCAGCATCTCCGTCTCGAAGCCGTGCAGCGTCGAGGTCAAGGCCGCACCGCGATCCCAGATCTTCTGCGAACCGATCAGCCGAAACGTCGGATCGATCGAAACCCGCTCGGCGTCGTTGAGGTCCTCGTAGCCGGCGAGTCGGCTGTAAACCGACTGCCGCAACAGATCAGCGAGCGTGAACTGCTTGTTTGTGCCTTGCCGGGAGTCGCTGAGATGCTCGTCAATCAGTTCTCCGAGACCGAGCCGTTCGTCCAGTTCGCGAACCGAAATCAGGCCACCGTCGGAAGTGACGTGCGATCCCTGGAAATCGACTTTGAGAAGTCCATTGAAACTTAGCTGGAATGGCTTGGTTTGTTTTTCACCCATTGGGTGTTGGCCTCCATGGCGTCCTCATCGGGCTCTAGCCCCTATGAATAAAGACGCTCAAGGCCGCTGGAAGGTCGGGATGTCAAACATCAAATTGAAAATGCGGGTTTAGACGTCGACCTCCTCTACGATGGTTTCACGGCCGCGCCGATCACGATCACGGTGGGCCCCGATTGGGTTGCAGGTCTGGTACTACCGAAGGACGACGATGACCATTTCAAGTGCTACGAGGCCGACGGGGATGACCTGGACGTGATCGTCAACCTCGAAGATCAGTTCGGATTGGCGCCGGCGGTTCGGGTGGAGGAGCCGGAACTGTTCTGCAATCCGGTCGCCAAGACGGTCAACGGAGAGGTCACGGAGATCAGCGATCCCACGGCGCATTTGACCGGCTACGAGATCGAGGCTGAGGAGGAGGATGACGAGGAGGCTGAGCGGGTCGTGGTCGTAGCGAACCAGTTTGGTGAGCAGACCCTGGAGGTCGAAGAGCCCAAGCTCCTCTTTGTGCCGTCCGAGAAGGATGGTGGTGGCTTCCCCCAGAATCTCGACCACTTCCAGTGCTACGAGGCCGAGGGGGATGCGGTGAACGTGATCGTCAACCTCGATGATCAGTTCGGATTGGAATCGGAGGTCCTGGTCGGTGAAGCGGAGCTCTTCTGCAATCCGGTGGACAAGAATGGCGAGGGGATCAAGGATCCCACGGTGCATCTGACATGCTACGAGATCGACGATGACGAGGAGGTTGAGCGGGCCGTGGTCGTAGCGAACCAGTTTGGGGAGCAGATGCTGGAGGTCGACGAGCCCGAGCTGCTCTGCGCGCCGTCCGAGAAAATCTCCGTCGTACTACCGGAGGAGGACGACGACGAGGGTGACGACGACGACGAGGGTGACGACGACGAGGGTGAGGACGACGACGAGGGCGAGGGTGACGACGAGGACGATGAGGGCGACGATACCGACGATACCGACGAGGGTGAGGGTGACGACGACGACGACGACGAAGGGGAGGAGGACGACCAGGGCGAGGACGATGAGGGCGACGATACCGACGATGCTGATGATCCCGACGAGGTTGAGGTTGAGGACGACGACGAGGGCGACGACGGTGATGATAACGATGGACGACAAGGATGAGTAGATGAAGATGCGCGTGTCGTCACGAAAAGATCCTCCGGTGTCGGCCTGGGGGAAAGTCGAGAGAAAGTCGAGAAAGTCGAGGACATCCATGATAGGTATCTGTCAAGGATGGACGCAGTCATCCGAATCCTCCCGTCAGCGGGGGCGTTGTCTTCAGCAGTGACGCTTCGCAGCCCGAGCGTTTTTGCGAATCAAGTCGCAAGGTCAACGAGTCACGTGACCAGACATCCATGTGCGCGCATCGGGTCGCCCCACCGTACCGGCCGGGGGACCGTCGCGGAAGATTCAGTTTGGGTTTTCAGGCCCGCCGGCCTCGAAACAGAGATACGGACGCATCAGAAATTTCCCAGGAAACTCCCAGCAAACTCCTTCGCGTAGTCCCCAACAGGCGAGGACCGGCGGGCCGCTCGTGACACCGCACAGCGTCGATGAAACTCTTCGTTTCTCCTTTTAACAGAAAAAAAGCAAATTCTCCTCGTTACGCCTCGGCCGCAACCCGCGGCACGAACGCGCGGCCACTGGTGTCCACGGCCCGCAGATACGCCACCAACTTGCGCGCCACGGCCAACGTCGCGCGATTGCGAGACCCGCGCGTCAACTCCCGCTCATGGACGTCGTGCAGTTGCGGGTTCCAGCGCGGCGCGAGTTTCGCCGCCTCGATCAGCACCCGCTGCAAATGCTTGTTGCGCTGCTTCGACAGCGGTCCCCGCTGCGTCTTGCCGGCCGACTCGCGCTGTGCCGAACACAACCCACAGTAACTCACCGCCTGGCCCAGCGAACCGAAGCGCTCGGGCTCGACGGTCTCCAGCGCCCAGGTCAACGCCGTCACCTCCCCCACGCCGCGAATCGACTGCAGCAACTCGACGCGTTCCCGCAACAGCGGATGGCGCCGCAATCCGCGCAGTAACTCCTGCTGCAAACGATCGAACATTTCCAGGCTGCCGCGGGTGATGGCGAGCAGCTCGATCACCGACTCGGGCGTGTCGCGCAGGCTGTCGAGATAGGAGTAGAAATAGTTGCGCCCGTGCAGCCGCCGGGCATCGTAGGGTTCGCCCACTTCCATCAGTAGCCCGCTGATTTTGTTCTTCATGCGGACGGCTTCGCCCAGCAGCAGATTGCGATAGCGCAGCACGCGCCGCAACTCGTGCAGGGCAGGCGGCGCCACGTAGCAGCGCGGCAGCAGGTTGCAGCGCAGCAGGTCACTGATCTTGGTGGCGTCGAGACGGTCGTTCTTCTTCTTGGCGCAGGCGATGGCCTTGAGCATGGCCGGGTGTGCGACTTGCAGTTCCTGGGCGAAGGGCTGGAGGTGATCGTAAATCCAGCCGGTAAACAGGGTGGCTTCGAGCGCGCCCACCCAAGGGCGCTCGAGGGCTGACGCCCAAGCGGTCAGGGCGGCGCGAGTGGCCGCGACCTGACCGCGCTGGACGATCGTTCCGTCCCCGGTTTTGATGCAGAAGCTGATGCTTTTCTTATGGACATCGAGTCCGATGTAGTAGAGTTCTGGCATGGAATCCTCCTGGGATTGGCTCTGAGCCGACCGCGTGGCCGCTCTCAGCATTTTGCCCCCGGGAGGATTCCTCTTTGCCACTACCTATGCATTGAAACAGAGAAAGTCGAGGACAGGCTACTACTTTTTTGTCAAGCACTCCATTCGAGTCACAGCTCCCAATATGGGCCAAGCCACTTATTTCCAATAACTTCCTTCCACTGACCGGCGCCGGTCCGGACACCCCGCGCTACACTGGACACGGGGACTGCTTGCCCAGCAGAGACCATGGGAGACCCGAAGCGACAGCCATTGACGCGGACGCGGCGAAGCACCCCCGGGGCCGCCGACCCTGCACAGGTCTCATCCGTATTCATCTGTAGTTCGATGAGTTTCCCGGGCCCAAAAGGGCAGGGAGCCACTACTGTCCCATCATAAGTCGAATAGAGTCAGTTGGTTGGAGGGATGGAGTGGTGGAAGTTGGGAATCGAGGCCCTCCAACACCTGTAAAAGCGGCGTTTTCTCGAAGCCTGGTATCCACTTGACTCAGGTGACCCCAACATCTTGTAGTTGGGCTCACAGCGTCTTAGCGTCCCAATCGGCGACGATCGAGCGGTACGGCGTCGGCTCCACCGCCATGGCCTGCTGCACAAGGCGGTAGAAGAGCTTGCCCCGACTGCGTGATCTGCGCCGATTGAAGCGGAACACGAACTCGTCGAGATAGTAGTCCAGATGCTCGTGGCTGACCGCCCCCTGATGCGTGCCCAGCATCCAGCGCTTGAGTAGCGAGATCGCCAAGTGCACCCTCGGCAGTAGCTGCGAGGCCTGCTCGCGGCGGTTGTTAATCGAGATGATACGACGCTGGTAGTCCTTCTTCTTGAGCGGATCGTAGCCCGACCAGTTGTCGGTAACAACCACGCTGCCCGGCTCGACCGACTCCTCGACGAAGGGCATCAAACTGGCCGCCGAGGCGTTCTGAACGCGCTGCATGCGGATGCGCCCCAGCCCGGTGCCTCTCTCTTCCGCGGCGACTGCAATCAACGCTTTACGCTCGGTCTGCCGGCCGATTACCCCTTCTTCTTCAGCGCCCCAGTAGGTCTCATCGACCTCGACGAGGCCCGTCAATCGCTCCCGCCCCGGGCGCACCATCGCTCGCCTCAGCTTGTGCATCCAAGGCCAGGCGGTTTGGTAACTACCCAGTCCCAGAACGCGCTGTAGACCCAGGGCGCTGGCCCCATTCTTCTGCGTGGTGATGGTCCACATCGCCCGGAACCACAGCCGCAGCGGCTTGCGTGTGTCTTGAAAGATCGTGCCGGCGGTGACGGAGGTTTGCCGCCCGCAGCGAGCGCATTCGAACCACACTTTGCGCACCGGCCAAGCGCGCTCATGCCCACACCTTGGACAGCGGAAACCCTCTGGCCAGCGCAAGGCGAACAGCTAGTCGCGGCAAGCCTCCTCGCTCGCAAAGTGAGACTCGAATTCGAGTTGGTCGCGCTGGTAATCCTCCACCAGGCCCTACACTACATCTTGGGGTCACCTGAGTCAAGTGGATACCCAGCTTCTCGAAAACGGTGACGCTGAGAATCTGTAGAATTCGGGAGAGACTGGCCTCGATGCCGAGCTGTTTCTTCAGAATCGCCACCATCAGATAGACGATCACCCCGACCCAGATCTGCGTCTTCACCGCGTTCGCCGACGTGCCGTAGAACTTCTTGATGCGGAGGTGTTGTTTGATCCACTTGAAGAATAATTCCACATCCCAGCGACGCTTGTAGAGTTACGCAATCGTGAGTGCAGGCAACAGAAAATTGTTCGTCAGGAAACGCAGGCGAAGGTTCTGCGGCTCATCCCAATAGCGGATCAGCCGAGTGGGGGCGGGATAGTCGCGGGCCGAATTCTGGCCGGTGAGTACGATCGTCTGATCTGAGCGTAGGCCCGTCGTTTTGTCCACGCGATGGGAGTAGCGGCGGCGGTACTGCATGTTGGTTCGAGCCCGCACGACGAAGAAAGTGGCCGCCAGCGTGAACCGGTAGAGGCGGGCAAAATGAATGTAACCGCGGTCCATGACATAGCAGGCCCCTGGCTCCAGCACGAGATCATCCAACACGCTGACATCGCTGACGTGCGCCGACGTCACGCGAATAAAGCTGGGAATACTGCCGCGCAGGTCCAACAGGGTATGGACCTGCGCGGCTGCTTTCGTGCGTTGGAAGGGAGCCCACGGGAACAACGACAAGCACAGATCGATGGTGGTGGAGTCCAGGGCGTAGGCTGTCTGCTCCAATTCCAGCCCCAGATTTTCGTGGGAGTAGAGTTGCCGGGCTTGACGGATGAGGATCTGAGCAACATCGGCGTAGATGCGCCAGTCGCGTTTCAAGTTGGCATTCGCCAGCGTGTTGCGGGAGATATTGCCGCGAAAGCCCATATGGTAAGAGCCGTGGTTGTACGGCGCGGAGACAAACTTCGATATCGCGCAGACTCTCCCGCGAGGTGAGTTGGGCGAAAGCAAGACACAGGAACTGGTCGAGACACGAAAAGCGCTGCACCTTGTGATGTCCCCGGTAGCGCTCGACGCAACGGCGGAAAGCAGGGAGCCCTTTTAGGTACGAGCCCGTAGCGGGGATCTCGGTTCTGAGATCCGCGGTCTTGCCCTCAACCCACCCAATCAGTCACAGAACTTTCAAATCTTCACCCCACTGATTCCAAACCACTTACCTCGTCGGGGGCCCTTTTACCCCAACCACCTCAGCGTATCCTGAAGGTGAAGAACGCCGGCCCAATGGCCGGCGTTTCCGGGCCGCGCGGGCCAACCGCGCGGCTTTTTCACTTTCAAGGAGAATCACTATGCCTACAGATGCCCAGCGGAAGGCGAACCGTCAAAACGCCAAGAAGTCCACCGGCCCCCGCACCCCCGAGGGCAAAGCTCGCTCCTCCAAAAACGCACTCAAGCACGGACTCCTCGCTCGTGACGCCGTCATGGCCGACGAGGACCCTGCCGAATACGACCGGCAACTCCAAATCCTCGAAGAAAACCTCTTCCCCAAAAACGCCATCGAATTCGAGCTCGTAACCCAGATCGCCGACTCTCGTTGGCGTCTGCGCCGCATCACGCGCATCGAGGCCGGCCTCACCACCTACCAGTACCACGGCACCGACCGTTCGACCCGCGAACGCTACCCCGACACCGTCGTCCCGGGCCGCAACGGCGAGAACCAGCTCCTGGGCAAGAGCATGCAGGACCACACCCAGGCCCTCCACAACCTGGCCCGCTACCGCACCATGACGAGCCGCGACATCACGCGCGCTCTGCGGATGATCCGGCAACTGCGCAAAGACGAGTTCGAGTGCAAAGAGAATCGCGCGGCCAACGGGGCGATCCACCGTCCGACCGTCACCGACCCGGACCCCTACAACACCCCCGACCCGATGGAACCGCAACCACCGCGCTACGAGCCACCGGCAGCGGCAGCGCAGACATCCAACCCGATCGGCTTCCGCGCCGAGTCGCAGCAAACCGAAGCGCGTAGCGCGGATCTCGCTTTTGAGATCCGCGGCCTTTCCTCCCAGTCCACGCCCAGCCCCCAAGCGACGCTCGGCGGCGAATCACGATTCACGAATCACGCCTCACGAAAACCAAACCAAGGGGTCACCCAGGAGGGACCGCGGCCACAGACGAACCCAAAGCCCCGTGAAAACAAACGGCTTGAGCACCGTCGAAGCCCTCAGGACCAATTATTGAAAGGAATCTGCGGATAGATCCCAGGCGGTCGACGAAGCTCACGCCGCGAGGGTCTGCCGTTGTTGTCGACGACGATCTCGCGCACGACGGCGTCCGGTCTCGATGTCAGTCGGCCGGTTTTCGCAGGAGCGGACCTTAGCCGATCGACCCCGTCAATCGCTTCGAAACCCCGGGAGGGAAGGCCCGTGCGGGGCGGCGCTAACGCAACAAGCGCCGCAACCCCTTCTCGATTTCGCTACGGGGTAAGCGTAGTCAGCCCACGATGTGGCTGATGTCGATCAGGTGCAATTGCCGCCCCTGGCCTTCATGCGGTGAATCAATCACGATACTCCGGCCGTCGGGACTCACTCGCGGGTGCGTGTCCACGCGCCACTCACCTGTGTACTCGGGCGGTGAATGAAACGCGCCGAGTTCGACCTTGCGGCGGGACGGCGCATGGTACAGGTAAACGTGTTGCATGCGGTTGCGGTCCGGGTAGGTGTCGTTGACAATCCACTCCCCGCCGGGTAGGCCGCCGGGCAAGCCTCCGGGTAAGTAAGAGCAGTGGCCGTCCTGCGTCATGGCGTCCTCGCCGACGACCTCGCCCTCGCCGCCGTCCTCGAACAGATAGAATCGCCGGCCGTGGCTGGGCTGCTCCGACCACGCCAGGATGTGCTTCGGGTCGCGCCAGATGAAGTGGGACGTCAGGCCGTTATCGTCCACGATACGAACGTCCGAGCCGTCCGGGTTAGCGGTGATCATCCGCGTCAGCCGGTTGCCCTTCGGGTAACGCCAGCGGTGCAGTGCGATCAACCTCGATCCATCCGTGTTGAACAACAGGTGGTTGAAGTAGTGTTTGATGCCTGCCTCCGCGCGCGGGATCTTCCCCGTCGACGCGATCTGAGCGAGCGACAGAATCAACTCCGACTTGCCGCTCACGAGGTCGACTCGAAACACTCCCGTGTCTTCCGGTGCTAGCTTTCCCGTATTCGGATCGGGCAGCCCCACGTATCCGTACCCGGGCCGCACGTCGTTCAACCGCCGGAAGTCCGTGCTGACGGCCGTCTTGCCGTCGGGGCTGAGCGCATAGATGGCGTGAGGGATCGTCCGCTGCTTCTTGGTCCGTACGTCGAGGATGCGGCAGACGTATCGGTCCTCTTCGCGGTCATTCCAGAGAATCTCGCTGGCCGAGCCGGGAATCCATTGCAGCATGCAGCCCTGCTGCCAGCACCACGCGCGGCTCTCGCCCAACTCGATCCAGCGGTCGCCAGCCTCGAGATCGACCATGCCGATCTTGACCGCGTCATCGGGACGCGGCGAGCGATGTTCGAAACCGACTTCCATCCCGAGCACGTACCGTCCGCTCGGGTCGAACTCGAGCTTGTCGTAGTAGCTGAACCAGTGATGCTTGGGCCCGCGCGTGATCACGCGCACGGGGGTCCCGGCAGCGCCAAGCGGCGAGGCGGCACAAGCCACACCGGCCATCGTTTGTGCAAACTGACGCCGCGAAACTCGCATTACAAGATTACGCACAAAGCTTCCGAGAGTTCGTTAGCCGGATGTGGCGTAAGGCTCCGGCCTTGCCGAGTCTCGATTCTTCGGGACTCAGGATGACAGGTAACCGAGCAGCGGCTGTTGATAGCGGACCTGAGAACCGACGAATCGGTTCTCGGCAGGCCTGGAGGCTTATGCCACATGAACTCTAACAGCCCCTCAGCCTGAGCGAATCTTCCTCCCTCGCTCGTCGTAGACCACGCTACGTCTCCGCACTAAACTCTCATCCGACATGATGACGGCGACCGAGTGCGCGTACCCGGCCTCGATCGGCGCGTTGGGCTGCCGGCGTGACCGCAGGCACTCCAGCCAATTCAACATGTGCGGAGGCGATTCCACTTCCGGAATCGTCGTCCCCTCGGCGATCCGGTCGTCCTCTTGTGATTTCTCTCCGCTAACCACGAATGGTTTGCTCCAGCGCGTCCCGTCCATGACGCCTCGCGGCCCGAAGAACTTGAGGTAGGTGTTGTCCGCGATCCCATACATGGTGCAGTACCGCACCAGGAAACCTTCCGGGTATTCGAGCACGGTCTCGACCGAGTCCGGCGCGGTGTACTGATCTTTCCAACGGTACGAGCCGCCCATCGTCATGACGCGCTTGGGAGCGCCCGCGCCCGTAATGTAGTGCACCAGGTCGATGAAGTGGACCATCAGATTGCTGTGCGGACCGCGGGAGAAGTCGCGGTAGCCGAACCAGCCGGCATACTGGTTGGCGTTCCACGGCCGCTGCTTGCGGTGCATCAGAAACGCCTTCCAGTTCGTGTCGGACTCCTCGATGGCGCGCTCGCCGTAGCGGTGCCAGTAGGGACGGTAGCCGTTACGCGACTGCTCGATCTTGAAGATCTTCCCCAGGCCCCCGGACTGCACGAACGCGCGCGCCCCCTTGGCCGAGGGATAACTGCGTACCTGCGTACCCATCTGCACGATGCGGTCGGAGCGCTTGACCGTATCGACCGCGCGGCGCAGTTCTTTCATGCTCATCGCGAGCGGCTTTTCGACGTACACGTCCTTGCCGGCATGAATGGCGTCGACAAGTTGCGTGCAATGTTGATGGTCAGGAGTGCCGATGACGACCGCGTCGATCTCGGGGCTCTGGAGCAGGTCTTCGTACATCTCGATCTGCTTCGGTTGGGTCGCGCCGGTTTCGCTGACGTCGGCGGACGCTTTCTCGCGCTGCTGCCGCCAGATGTCGCACACGGCGCGCACCTCGACGTTGGCCTGCTGCTGGAACTCGAGAACCCCTCGCAGCAAGTTCCGCCGGCCGCAACCGATCATGCCGATGCCGATCCGATCGTTCGCGCCGACCACGCGGCTCGCGCTTGCCGCCCGCACGCTTGTCGCCGCCACCGATGCCGCCATGAATCCCCGTCGAGTCATCTGATTCCCTCCGAAGGTAGATTTACACTATACAGCGAGCGTCTGGACGTCGCAAAGCAGCCGGGTACTGTCTGAAAAGTGCGTTGATCCGAAAACAGCGAACGCTTGCTTTTAGGGTCAATCTGCCGTACCGTTGAAGTATGGCATCGAACCGGACCGATCTGCGAGCCCTCAAGAATCTAATCTCCGAAGTTGACCTGATCCTCGCAACGACACCCCTACCCCAGAACCGTACCGCCCGAAGCCGAGAACTGCTGAGCACGGCTCTGGCGCTCACTGACGACCTGATCGCCCAAACCAAGATGTCGCCTGCTGCCGTCCTGGGTCACAAGGGCGGCTCTACAACCGCGAAGCGCGGCTCCGAGTACTTCCGTCAGCTTGCGGCCAAGCGGAAGACGCGGGCGGGAGGCCGGCCAAAAAAGAGTTCCCGACGAACGTCACAGAATGCTGAAGTGAAAGAAAACACTAACACTTAGGTGATCTTGGATGAGCGCCACAACATCTTGTGGCTTGATTGATGTTCTTGACATCATGTAGAATAGTTGGTAGAATGCCAACATATGCAGATAGCTGTTCTCAGCCTGCAAGAGGCTGTGGATCTGTTGCACCACTGCCTAGAGAAGGGCGAGGTCAGACCGGGCCGCCACTTTCGACAGGAGTTGGTCGCGGAAGGTCTGGAGTTCGCTGATGCTTGGCACGTCATGGGGAAGACGGGGAGAATCTTTGCTCCGCCAGAGCATGACATCAAAACTGGAGAATGGAAGTACACCATCGAGGGATACGAACCAGAGGGCAAATGGCTAGTCATAATTTTCAGCTTCAAGTCGGTAGATCACGCGTTCTTGATCACTGCTTGGACAGTTGAAGCCAAGAAGAGGGACTGACGTATGACCCATGCCACCAAATGCTCGAACTGCGCTGCTGATTGCAGCGTCGAAAAGGGCGAGTTCCTGTTTCTAGAATTCGGCCTACCGCTGCTCCTGCAAGAGATTCAAGTCGTCCGCTGTAGTGAATGTGGAGAGGAAGACCCAATCATCCCGAATCTGAATGGCCTGATGAAATCCGTCGCATTGCATGTGTTGAGCGCTGAGCGACGCCTTACGGGCCTAGAGATCCGGTTCCTGAGGAAGTACATCGGGCTGTCGTCCAAGCAGTTCGCCAAGAAGCTAGGATGTGATCACACGAATCTGTCAAAGTACGAGAATGGCAAGTTGACTATTTCACCGTCCAAGGATCGGTTGATTCGCATGATCACTATTGCTCTGGGTGATGGTCTGCTCGAACACCTTAGGGTCGAAGACCTCAGGGAACTAGTGGGACACTTTGAAGAAATGGGGAAAGCTGCTCCATTGATCCAGCCTCAGCTCCTGATCGACCCAGACACCATGTCCTGCCAGTACGCCTAATCCTATCTGTTTGAATAGCCCTTGAGGCCCCTGGGGAACGACTAGCCCCCCAGGGGCCTTTTTCTGCACATTTGCGTCTTAACAACAGCGAGCGTTCGCTGTATAATAGAACCATGAAGGCGGATGTAAAAGCAACCCCTGCAATGACTTGCCAGGACTGTGGCCGAAAGTGTCAACGCTTCGGGAAGCATCGGAATGGCTTGTGCCGGTTTCGCTGTCCGAAGTGCCGCAAGACCTTCACGGAGCCTCATGAGCGGACCCTAGGCACGATGTACATTCCGCAGGACAAGGCTTTGCTGGCCGTCCAACTGCTGTTGGAGGGCAACAGCATTCGGAGCACTGAGCGCATCACGGGCCTGGACCGAAACACCATCATGAAGGTCTTGGTTCTCGCTGGCGAGAAGTGCGAGAAGGTCATGGGACGGCTGATCGTGAACGTTCCCGTGACGGACGTGCAGTGTGACGAGATTTGGGGCTACATCCGCAAGAAGGAAGGTCACAAGACCCCCGAGGAAGTGGCCACGGACGCCACGATCGGCGACGCCTACACGTTCGTTGCGATCGAGCGGAACACGAAACTGGTTCTCAACTTCGCCCTGGGCCGCCGGGATCAGGCGACCACGGACGCCTTCGTTGAAGGCTTGCGGTTCTCTACCTCAACCCAGAAGTTCCAGATCTCAACCGATGGCTTCAAGCCGTACATCACGGCAATCGAGGATGCCCTTGAGGGCCGCGCCGACTACGGAATGCTGATCAAACAGTACGCCGAGGACAAGAGCGAAGAGAAGCGCTACAGTCCCGCTCACTGCATCGGCTGCAAGCAGAAGAAGGTCATGGGGAGCCCGGACTCGAAGCGGATCAGCACGAGCCACGTCGAGCGCCAGAACCTCACGATGAGGATGCACATGCGCCGCCTGACCCGATTGACGAACGGCTTCTCAAAGAAGTGGGAGAACCATTGGGCCGCGCTCTGCTTGCACTTCGGGTACTATGATTTCTGTCGGATTCACAGCACCATCAGAGTCACCCCGGCGATGGAAGCGGGGATCACGGATCATGTGTGGGACCTGGCGGAACTGCTCTCGTGAGGTTCAACGCAGATTTCAGACACTACCAGCAGCCGCGGGTGCGCGACATGAAAGTGCCAAGTGGTTGGGGTACGGTCTGGGGTGCAGTGTCCTAGCGTATATAATACGCTAGGATAAGAAGGAGGTGTCCCATGCCCGATTCCCTGCCCGCCTTGGAGTACCGTCGCCACGCGATCTTCCAGCAGATGCTTGCCTTGGGTGATTTTCGCCAAGGCTCCGTCACCACCACTCAAGGCCCTTGCGGCAAACCCACCTGCCGCTGTCGTCAGCGCGGTCATCCCGGCCATGGCCCGCACTGGCGGTTGACCTACAAATCCCGCGGCAAGACCGTCACCCAGAGCCTCTCCGACCCGGCGGCTCGCCGTAAGACTCAGCGGGAGATCACCGCCTTTCGGCGCTTCCAGCAGCTAAGCCGAGAACTCATCGAAGTCAACGAGAAGATCTGCCGCTTGCGGCCCGTTGAGCAAGAGTCCGAGTCGGCAGCGTCTGTGACGCCGCAGGAAAAAAAACGGCCGCGGCGATCCAACAAGAAGTCACCCAAGAAGTCGAACAGTTGCTGACTCTGATCTTCGCCGCCCGGCGCAAGCAGCAGCACTGGGACCTGGAAGCGCTGGAGACGGCCACCCGTGCGGCACTGCACCGAGCCGGCGCGAAGTTGCTCGAGCAACTGTTGGAGGCGCCCGCCGACGCCGCGCCTGAGCCATCCTGTCGCTGCGGCCGTCGCACCCGTCACCGCGGTCGGCGGCCCAAGACCGTGGTGAGTGTGCTCGGCGCGGTCGCGATCGAACGGCCCTACTACCTCTGCTCGGCGTGCCATCAGGGACAGTTCCCCTTTGACCGCGAACTCGATGTCGACAACACGCACTACTCTCCCGGCGTGCGCCGCATGATGGCGCTGGTGGGCAGCGAGTCGTCGTTTGAAAGCAGTCGCGAGCAACTGCGGGTGTTAGCCGGTTTGGACGTTACCACCAAAGCCATCGAGCGCGGCGCCGAGGCGATCGGGGCCGACCTCGGCGCCCGCGAACAACAACAGATCCAACGGGCGGTGCAACTGCCGCTGCCCGCGGTGGCCGGGGCCGACATTCCGGTTCTCTACATCGAGATGGACGGCACCGGGGTGCCGATGGTGGCGGCCGAGACGGCGGGACGAGCCGGCAAAAAGGACCGCGAGCGCGCCCGCACGCGGGAGGTCAAGCTCGGCTGTGTGTTCACGCAAGCCGAGGGCAAGCCAGGCGACCGACCCGTGCGTGAGGAAGGGTCGACGAGCTATACGGGAGCGATCGAGGGCGCCGAGGCGTTTGGGCGACGCCTCTGGCAGCAGGCCTGGGAGCGCGGCTGGGGGCGGGCGAACAAGAAGGTGGTAATCGGCGACGGAGCCGCCTGGATCTGGAACCTCTCGCATCAATACTTCGCGGGCGCGATCGAAATCGTGGACCTCTATCATGCGCGCCAGCACTTGTGGGAGTTGGCGGCGCAACTGGGGCTCGACGACGAGCCCAGCCGGCGGCGCTGGACCCAGCAACGGCTCCGCCAACTCGATCAGGGTCAGATCAAGAAGTTGGTGGCGGCCCTACGAGGTGTGGTGGCCCCGCAGCCGGATCTGGCTCGTCGACTGACGAGCGAAGCGGAGTACTTCGAACACAACGCCGAGCGGATGCGCTATCCGCACTTTCGCAAGCAGGGATTGTTCATCGGTTCAGGGGTGATCGAGGCGGGATGCAAGACGGTAGTGGCGCAACGTCTGAAGCGCTCGGGCATGTTCTGGACGGTACGCGGCGCGAACGCCATCCTGGCGCTACGCTGCGCCCGCCTCAGCGGCCGCTTCGAAGACTACTGGGAATCCCGCACCCAGGCCGGATGAGCGGCACTTTTATGTCGCGCACCCAGCAGCCGCTCTGCTGTCTTCGTCTTCCCGCAGCCAGCGAAAAGAGTCGTGCGGCCGACGTGAGCCGACTCGGCGGCCTCCTTGATGGTTCGTGTGGTCAAGAGCGCGCCGATGGCACGCATCTGGGCGTCCGAGAGTTTGTCGGATGCGTCTTTCGTGGTGTTGATTCGATTGGACATGGTAATGTTCTTTCGTGGCACGATCTGGCACCGTGCCGGGCTTTGGGTTGGTGATCGTCTCCTCAATCTCACAGTAGCAAGCCGGTGAGTCGATCTCGACCCTCACAGAGAGGCAAGTGATTGATTAGGGGTGAGTTAGGATGTTTTGGTTTTCTGTGATGAAAGTGTGCGTTTGCGGGAGATGGTGGGATTGAGCTTCTCTGGAGAGTGCCACCAGAAGAGTGCCAATGGGGTTGCGGCGGCGTGCGGGCGCAGGGGCCCACCTCGACATGAGATGCCTGAGCTGGACGGAGTTCTGCTCTAGAATCTGGGTCAACAGGCTCCACTGCAACGCCGGACCGCTGCCTCAGGGGCTGTGAAAAAATCGGTGTCCATCAACATTCGTGGAAGCTGGCGCAATTGTAGGGGCGGGCCCCTGCGCCCGCCCGCGCTTTGCTGATGACTTGCGATGTCCGGGGCGGGTCGGGCGGGCACGGGAACCCGCCCCTACAATCCTCCAGCGTTTTCTTCACAGCCCCTGACGGTCACGGCTCGGTTCAAAATCGGTTCAAAAAAAGAGGCCCTCTGGCTCCAGTCTGTGATGACCTCAGCGGCCCGCTCTAGATAGGAGCGAAAGAGCGGGCTTGAACGGACGGTCCTCACCTGACGGATTGCGTCAGGAGCTGCCGTTCGCGGGGGAAGGTCGCTTACATATTTTCGGAGAGCAACATCGAAACTGCCTGCGCAGGAAACGGTCGTTGTTGGTCCGGCGATCTGTCCGCACCGGTCGTTCCCGCTATCAGGCTAGCAGACGTAGATCACGCCCTGGGGTTGGCGGAGGCGCAAGTTGTTGAAACGAAGGAGAATAAAGTTCTGGAAGATCTGTGACTCCGCGACTCACCCACCGGAGTTCGGGCTCTGTTTCAATGCATAGGTAGTGGCAAAGAGGAATCCTCCCGGGGGCAAAATGCTGAGAGCGGCCACGCGGTCGGCTCAGAGCCAATCCCAGGAGGATTCCATGCCAGAACTCTACTACATCGGACTCGATGTCCATAAGAAAAGCATCAGCTTCTGCATCAAAACCGGGGACGGAACGATCGTCCAGCGCGGTCAGGTCGCGGCCACTCGCGCCGCCCTGACCGCTTGGGCGTCAGCCCTCGAGCGCCCTTGGGTGGGCGCGCTCGAAGCCACCCTGTTTACCGGCTGGATTTACGATCACCTCCAACCCTTCGCCCAGGAACTGCAAGTCGCACACCCGGCCATGCTCAAGGCCATCGCCTGCGCCAAGAAGAAGAACGACCGTCTCGACGCCACCAAGATCAGTGACCTGCTGCGCTGCAACCTGCTGCCGCGCTGCTACGTGGCGCCGCCTGCCCTGCGCGAGTTGCGGCGCGTGCTGCGCTATCGCAATCTGCTGCTGGGCGAAGCCGTCCGCATGAAGAACAAAATCAGCGGGCTACTGATGGAAGTGGGCGAACCCTACGATGCCCGGCGGCTGCACGGGCGCAACTATTTCTACTCCTATCTCGACAGCCTGCGCGACACGCCCGAGTCGGTGATCGAGCTGCTCGCCATCACCCGCGGCAGCCTGGAAATGTTCGATCGTTTGCAGCAGGAGTTACTGCGCGGATTGCGGCGCCATCCGCTGTTGCGGGAACGCATCGAGTTGCTGCAGTCGATTCGCGGCGTGGGGGAGGTGACGGCGTTGACCTGGGCGCTGGAGACCGTCGAGCCCGAGCGCTTCGGTTCGCTGGGCCAGGCGGTGAGTTACTGTGAGTTGTGTTCGGCACAGCGCGAGTCGGCCGGCAAGACGCAGCGGGGACCGCTGTCGAAGCAGCGCAACAAGCATTTGCAGCGGGTGCTGATCGAGGCGGCGAAACTCGCGCCGCGCTGGAACCCGCAACTGCACGAGGGTGCGCGACAAGAAAGTGATGATTTGCGGGGCCCCTTTTTTGCGTGCGAATCCTTACGTAGTGATACGTTAGGAAAGGAGGCGTACTATGCCCGAATCTCTCGTCGCGCTCGAACGTCAACGAAAGGCCATCCTCGCTCGGATTCTCGATCTAGGAGACTTCCGCAGCGGATCCATCAGCGCTGTCAGCGGCCGCTGCGGCAAACCGTCCTGCCGCTGCCATCAGCCCGGCCAGCCCGCTCATGGCCCGAACTACCGCCTGACCAGGAAGGTCAACGGCAAGACCGTGAGTGAGACCTTTTCCTCGCCCGCCCAGCGGTGCAAAGCGCAACGTGAAGTTGAGGCTTTTCACCGCTTCCGGGAGCTGAGCCGACAACTGCTCGAAGTCAACGAACAGATCTGCCGCTTGCGCCCCGTCGCCGAGGACGCCGAGCTGAGTCCGCAGGAAAAAAACGGCCGAGGCGATCCAGCAAGAAGTCACCGTAGAAGTAGGGAGGCTGCTACGGGTCGTCTTGTGTGAGAGGCGCAAGCGCGGGTCGCTCGACCTCGAAGCCGTCGAACAGGCGACGCGCGACGCGCTGCATCAAGCCGGCGCTGTCTTGCTCGATACGCTGTTGAACGAAGACGCGGCCGGCGAATCGCAGCAGCCCTGCGCCTGCGGCTCGCCAGCGCGCTACGCCGGTCGGCGGCCGAAGAAGCTCGTCACGATGCTGGGCGAGGTCGTCGTCGAACGGCCGTACTATCACTGCAGCCGCTGCGGCAAAGGCTTCGCGCCGCACGACCAAGAGCTGGTCGTCAAAGCGACGCAGTATTCGCCAGGCGTGCGCCGCATGACGGCGCTGGTCGGCTCCGAGACGTCGTTCGATCGCGGTCGCGCGTTGCTCGACGAGTTGGCCGGAGTGCGGCTGACCGCCAAGGCTGTCGAGCGCGAAGCCGAGGCGATCGGCGAAGATGTCGCCAGCGAAGAACAAGCCACGATCGCGCGCGCCGTACCGCTGGAGCTTCCTGCGATGTCAGGACCTGAAACTCCGATTCTCTACATCGAGATGGACGGCACGGGCGTACCGGTCACCGCCGCCGAGACGGCCGGCCGCAAGGGTAAGGACGGCGGCCCGGCCGGCACGCGCGAGGTCAAGCTCGGCTGTGTGTTCACGCAAACAAGCTGCGACGAACAAGGCCGTCCCGTGCGCGACGAAGACTCGACCAGCTACACCGGCGCGATCGAGGACGCCGCCGCCTTCGGACGCCGCATTTACAGCGAGGCTTGGCGACGGGGTTGGAGTCGGGCGCGCAAGAAGGTCGTGCTTGGCGACGGTGCGGGCTGGATCTGGAATCTTTCGCACGAATACTTTCCCGGCGCGATCGAGATCGTCGACTTGTATCACGCTCGCGAACATCTGTGGGAGCTGGCGTCGAAGCTGTTTCCCCAACAACAAAAGCGCCTCCGCGGTTGGGCGCGGCGCATGCAGAAAAAGCTCGACGCGGGGCGCATCGAGCAACTCGTCACTGCGCTGCGCGAGATCGAAACCGACGACCCGGAGTTGGCGCATCCGCTGGCGCTGGAGGCGGACTACTTCCAGCGCCATGCGGAGCGCATGCGTTACGGCGAGTTTCGCCGGCAGGGCTTGTTTGTGGGCTCAGGCGTGATCGAGGCGGGTTGCCGCACCGTCATTGCGAGTCGGTTGAAGCGCTCGGGCATGTTCTGGAACGTGCGCGGCGCGAACGCTATCACGGCTTTGCGTTGCGCACGGCTCAGCAACCGCTTCGACGACTACTGGGAGAATCGCGCTCGCGCGGCCTGAGCCTCACAAATTTGTCGCACACCCGATCATGGATGCCCCTCATCTGGCCGAGTTCGGTGCTGCCCCCGAGCCCCTCGGGGCCCCTCCGAAGCCAGGCACCTCTTGCGCGAGTGGAAGCCGAAGCAGTCGCCCTGGGAACGGTTCGATCACGCTTCGGCCGGTTAGCTCGGTTTCCTCTCCGTTGCAGCTACGACGGCAAGCGCTCCTTTAATTCCTGCGCCATCTTGAGCATATCCGTCATCTCGATTTCAGCGGCGGGTGGCGCAGGGCGCCCGTGCTGTTGTCCCTCCGCGTCGCGAAGGATCTGCTCGACGATTCGAGAACTTTTCTGGCTTACTCCGTAGGATTCTAGCCGAGAACGGACGGTCTCAGCGGAAATCAACTCGGGCGGAATGCGTAGTCCTTTGGCCAAAGTCTTGCGGAGAACCGTCGCCGAACCGGAAGATGCGGCGGTGCTCCTTGACGGAGACGAGCCGTCGAAAGAGGCTGGAGAGCCCGTCCGACCCTGACCGTCGGACGCGGAATGCCGCGAGCTCGTCACGCGCTTGACAAGCCACACTGCGCCCCAAACGACAATCAGGGCCACAGGGACGATCTGCCAGAGGGGGGGGGGAGGTCGTTCATCGCTTTCAGTCTCCTACCCGAAAGATACTCAACGCAGAAGCAAGGCCGTACGGCCAGCCGTGCCGCCCGGCGCCTCTTCGGGGCCGTCCACCGAGCTCTCCTACTCGCATCCCAGAGCGCCCTCGAAGATGTTGGCGAGGCAGACGGTATCTTCTCCCTGGTCGGCGACCGTGTCGGTGGAAAAGATGTTTTGAGATGATTCTTGTCCTTTGGGCGCCGAGCTCGACCAGAACACCGACGCTGGGCCCGCCGGCTCCGTCGTTGTTGCTTTCGAAGCGATTGTTCATCAGCACCGCCCCGTAGCTACCCAACCGCACAGCACCCTGCTGGCTCCCTTCGAACCGGGTACCCGAGATCACCTGGTCGTTGGCGGGCCCCAGTACGTAGACGCTCCATTCGTTCGCTTGGCTCATGACGCTGTCCCGAATGCGTCAATGATTCGTGTCGGTGGCGAGGGCCACGTTGATGTCATTCGCCGATACGTTGGCATCGCTTATGAGCACAGAAAAGGCCTGCTCACCGTAGATGCCGAGGGAAAAGCCGGATATGCGGACATTGTTGATTCGGACGATGTTGCCACCCGAGACGTTGAGTCCGGCGACCGTCTGCGCCGGGTCGCCCGCGAAGTCGCCAAAGATGGCCAGATCCCTGATCGTCGTCTCAGAGTTGCCGCCCTGCGCTATCGCATCCTCTAGGATGATCGCCGAGGAGTTGGCGCTGATGCCCTCGAATACCAGTGAACCTTCGCCGGCCATTCCGACTCCGGCCAGGGTGAAGCGGGATGGGATCCGCAGTGTATGGAACAGAGTGCACTGCTGGTCGATAATCAGAGTGGCATTGGAGTGCGCCGTGCCGGCGACCTCGTTGAGGAAGCACGGAAGGTTGGGGCAGCCTCCCACCTCGCTGAGAAAGTAGTAGCGGTCGTTCGTGACGCCCGGGAATCCCGCGGCCGGAGCACAAGGAAGGTCGGCGGCGATCGGTAGATCCGGCGGGGTCTCCGCAGCAGCCTCTCTGAACTGACTCAGAATCGTCTGCGCGCGATCGGGGGCAGGCCTGACTGAATCCGCTTCGCAGCACAACAACGTGGTGCACATCGCGGCGAGCAGGACACGATAACTCGGGTTCATCTACTTGTACCTCCGGCTCGCACAGGATATACCATTCCCCCTCCCGCACACAACGAGTTCATTGACACGAGTCTATTGCCGCCAAGGCAGAAGTCGTGGGACCACCACCGAGACTCACCGGCGTTCTTGTCGAACCCTCAGAATACAAGGGGGAAAGGGGACGGAGCAGCTCCGTCCCCGTGAGGTTGAAAGAGCCGTAGGTCTTTACGAACGTTGGGCTAGTTCCCTTCACGGCCGCCGGGCGGGGATCATTGACGGTCCCGCGTGAAGCCAGACGAGCAGTAGCATTCCCGCGAGAAGGAAACGCATGGACCCATGACAGTAGGCTTTTGCCAACATCGCTTCGTGGCGAATACGGCTCTAGGTGGTTGTGGCGGCGTCGCTGCTCGCTGTAGGGTCGGTGATTGCTGCCTACACTTCGGACCGGTCATCCGACAGTATCCCAGTATCCGCAAAGCCGCCTGGGACCAGCCGACCTTACCCTCATCCGTGATTCCTGCCTACAGCGCTGCTTGACGCCGAACGAGCTTGCCGTCCTCGCGCGCGAGGATGCTGACTTGGACTACTCCGTTGTCGAGAAGGTACCGGCGGGCTTCGTCGAGGCCCGCGCCGACTTGATCGGGGCCGTGGCTGTCGTCACCAAAGCAGAAGCCGATCCCCCTCTCGTGCGCGCGGCGGACGAGCCACGGGGCGGGATACGGCGAACCCAGACCCTTACGGTAGCCGGCCGTGTTGAGGTCGAGGATGCCGTTGTGCTTCGCGACGGCGTCGAGCGCCTGCTCGGCCGCGTCTCGAATGGCGGGCGTGTTGAGCGCGGCGGCCCGGGGGGCGTTCTTGCGGATCAAGTCGAGGTGGCCGACCACCTCCGGCTGCAGCGCCTCGACCATCTCGGCGACGGATTGGTAGTAGCGGATCGCCAGAGCCTCGAGGCTCCCGGCTTCGGATAACACCCGCTCGAACTCGCTCGGCTCGCCGTCGATCGCGATCTCGTCGACATAGTGGACGGACCCGACCATGTATTCGAAGCCATAGCGGCGACGGTGCTCTAGCATCTCGTCGCGGTAGCTCGATGCCGGAACTACCTCTACCTCAAATCCGCGCAACACGACGAGGCGGTCGGCGAACTCCTCGGCCAGTTTGGCCACCGCCTGGGCGTAGGCGTCGAACTCTTCGGCCAAGCGCTCGACCGTATAGCCCTTCTCTCGCTCGGTGGGGTAGAGGAAGCGTTCCTGGCTGCGTGGGGCGTGCTCACTGACGCCGAAGGTGTGATATCCGGCCGCGACCGCCGCCTCGATAACGGCGCGGAGTTCTCCTTCGGCGTGCTCGCAAAACTTGCCGCTGTGGCCCCCGTGGAGCGAGACCTTCCAGGGTTGAGACGTCACCTTTCTAGTGTAGTGTCACAAGTCCGCGGGCCTGAGAACTGGGACATCGATTCTCACCCGCCGCGTGTCGGAATGCCTCACCGCCGACACAACTTTTCGCACAAAACTAGCGTCGGCGGCCGCGACTGTTTGGCCCGTGAAGGGTTAGCACTTGCAATGGAGCGGCGTGTCCGTTGCCCTTTGGGTCGGGCGTCGCCCTCTGACAACAAAACAAACAGGAGAGAATCGAATGAAGAAACTTTCTCAGTGGACGGGATCGATAGGGGTCCGGGTGGCGCTGTTGGGCCTAGTCTGTGCTCTCGGTAGCGAGCTGATGGCACAAGACGAGGCCATTGCACCATCCCGGACCTTTGCTTATTCTGCCAAATTCGTTTGCCGCAATGTGTTCGATGCATCACCAAGCGATCTGTCGTTCAACTTCGGTCCGGCGTTCTACCGCACGGTCGTCAACATCCACAACCCGACCGATGGGGCCGTGGATGTGAGGGTCGGCGTCGTGGAGGCGACCCGGCTCGGCTCGGGCGACACGGGCGAGACCGGCGCCGAAGGCCTCACGTTGCGGCCTGGCCAAGCCATCTTCGTAAGCTGTGGCGAGATCAGGCGGCTGCTTCAGTTGCCTTCGCCGCAGCGCATTCTCGATGGCTTTGTCACCCTCGTCAGCAACGTGCGCCTCGACGTGGCGGCGGTCTACACCGGCGTTTCGCGTGAGACCAACGGGCGCTCCGACGGTGTCACCATAGACGTCGAGACTATCCGGCCTCGCATTCGGGTTTCACCGACGCCGGTCGATCCCTTGCAGCCCACCACGTTAGTCCAGTAGTGGGTGAGATTGCGTAGTGAGTGAGGGTGCCTGGGGGACGGGCCTTGCGGGGTCCGTCCTCCAACTCTTTCGTATCACTTCATATCACTCAGCGGTGCATCCGCTCTGAGGGCGACCGCTCTCGTCTCGAAAGTTCTCCTGCCGCCGTGAGCGATTCACCGCGGCGCCGCCTGGATGCCGAGCACAGCCGGACCGCCCGTTCAAGTCTCCGTTCAAGTTGACAAACCGTGGGAAACACCCGATTCTGAAAGCAGCATTCCGGGTTCGCTGGAATGAACCCCCTCGGAGAAGATTATGAGCGTGTATCGGTTGTTAACTGTGTTGAGCCTGCTGGGCTTAACCCTTTTCATCGTGGCCTGTGGACCCGAACCCGAGTCGGCGCCGGTGTCGTCTATGCCGATCGGCCAGAGCGTGGTGGTCAAAGCGCCTCTGGGCTTGCCGGCGGTCCCGATTCCTTCAGACAACCCGCCGACAGTGGAAACGATTGCTTTAGGACGGAGGCTCTACTACGACCCCGCGCTCTCGGTGGACGGCACGATCTCGTGCTCCTCGTGTCACCGGCCCGACGCCGGATTCGCCGATCCGGACCAGTTTTCGAGCGGCGTCGGAGGCAAGAAGGGTGGTCGGCAGGCGCCCAGCGTGATCAACACCGCCTACTACACGACCCAGTTCTGGGACGGGCGTGAGCCGAGCCTCGAAGCGCAAGCTCTTGGTCCCATCGCCAACCCGATCGAGATGGCGCACACGCTCGATGCACTCGAGGAGCAGCTCAACGCCGACGCCGGCTACGTCGATCAGTTCGAGAAAGCCTTCGGGCCCGGCGGCGTTACGCGCGACCGCCTCAAGAAGGCAATCGCATCCTTTGAAAGGACCGTGCTCAGCGGGAATTCGCCGTTCGATCGTTTCCTGTATGGCGGCGAGGCCGGTGCTCTGAGCGAAGAAGCCAAGCGGGGTCTGGAAGTCTTTCGGAACCCCGAGAAGGGCAACTGCGCCGTTTGCCACACGCTCGAGGACGATCAGGCTCTGTTCTCGGACAGCAAGTTCCACAACCTAGGAGTCGGAGCCAACCTCGACGGCACGCTGGCTGACGAGGGTCGCTTCGCTGTCACGAACAAGGACGAGGATCGTGGCGCGTTCAAGACGCCGACCCTGCGCAACATCGCGCAAACCGCCCCCTACATGCACGATGGGAGCTTGAAGACGTTGAAGGAAGTGATCGACTTCTACGTCGGCGCGGGCAACTCGAACGACTGGCTCGACAAGGACCTCAAGGAGCTTGATCACTTGACAGGTCAGGAGCGCACAGATCTCGATGCGTTTCTGAACGCGCTGACCGCCGAGATGCCGGCCGAAACCGGCTTGCCGACATCGTAGCGGAACACACGCGAAGGATCGGGGGCGAGCGTTTACCGGCCTCGCGGTTTGCAGCGATCTTTGCCGACGCTGTAGGGCTGTTCGATGCGGGTTCCGCCCCAGCGAACAGCCTCGATTGGTCGCTACTTCTGGTCTCGATCCCAACTCTCAAGGGCCGAACTCCGGCCCGGCCCGCCTAATACACACCACAAAAAAGAGGCCGGTTTTACCCGGCCTCTTCGACTGCCTTCGCGAACCTCGGGCCCGCTATATGAGCGCTGTGTTTAGTAGTGATCCGGGGGCATGCCGCCTGGAGGTCCGGCCGGCTCGGGCTCCGGAATCTCGCTGACAATCGCTTCGGTCGTCAGCATGAGTCCCGCGATCGACGCCGCGTTCTGCAGAGCGGTGCGGGTGACCTTGGCCGGATCGATGACACCGGCCTTGACCAGATCGCCGTACTCCTCGGTCAGAGCGTTGAAACCGAACGTTGCGTCCTTGCTCTCGCGAACCTTTCCGCACACGATCGCACCTTCCTGACCGGCGTTTTGAGCGATCCAGCGCAGCGGCTCCTCCAGAGCGCGGCGTACCATGCGAACGCCGACATCCTCGTCCGCGTCGGCTCCCTTCACGCCGTCGAGGACCTGCGCCGCCCGCAGCAAGGCGACGCCGCCGCCGGGAACGATGCCCTCTTCAACGGCCGCCCGCGTGGCGTGCATGGCGTCTTCGACACGCGCCTTCCTCTCTTTCATCTCGGTCTCAGTCGCGGCGCCGACTTTGATCACGGCCACGCCCCCTACGAGCTTCGCCAGCCGCTCCTGGAGTTTTTCGCGGTCGTAGTCCGACGTGGTCTCTTCGATCTGGGCGCGCAACTGCTTCACGCGGCCCTCGATGGCCTCCTTCGTGCCGGCGCCTTCCACGATCGTCGTGTTGTCTTTGTCGATGACGATGCGCTTCGCGCTGCCTAGATCGTCCATTTGGACGCCCTCGAGCTTGATGCCGGTCTCCTCCATGATGGCCTTGCCGCCGGTGAGGATCGCGATATCGTCGAGCATCGCCTTGCGCCGGTCACCGAAGCCCGGGGCCTTGACTGCCGCGATGTTGAGCGTGCCGCGCAGCTTGTTCACCACGAGCGTCGCGAGGGCCTCGCCTTCGACTTCCTCGGCCACGATCAGCAGCGGCTGTCCGGAGCGCGCCGTCTGCTCGAGCAGCGGCAGAAGGTCCTTCATGTTGCTGATCTTCTTCTCATGGATGAGAATCACCGCGTTCTCGAGGACGACTTCCATCGTGTTCTGGTCGGTGACGAAGTAGGGGGAGAGGTAGCCGCGGTCAAACTGCATGCCCTCGACCACGTCCAACTCGGTCTCCATGCCCTTGCCTTCTTCCACCGTGATGACGCCGTCTTTGCCGACCTTCTCCATCGCCTGGGCGATGATGCCGCCGATAGTCGGATCGTTGTTCGCCGAGACGGACGCCACCTGCGCGACGGCGTCTCCTTCGACCGGCCGCGCCAGCTTGTGAATCTCTTCGACGAGCTTGCTCGCCGCGAGGTCGATGCCGCGCTTGAGCGCCATCGGGTTCGCGCCCGCCGCGACGCTCTTGACGCCTTCCCGGAACATGGCCTGCGCCAGAATCGTGGCGGTCGTGGTGCCGTCACCGGCGACGTCACTCGTCTTCGAGGCGACCTCGCGAACCATTTGCGCGCCGATGTTCTCCAACTTGTCTTCCAGCTCGATCTCTTTGGCCACCGTCACGCCATCCTTGGTCACGGTGGGCCCGCCAAACTTCTTTTCGAGGACCACGTTGCGGCCCTTGGGCCCGAGCGTCACTCGTACCGCGTTTGCGAGCTTGTTGACGCCCGCCAGGATCGCTTTGCGCGAATCTTCTCCGTAACTAATCTGCTTTCCAGCCATGTTTTCCTTTCTCCCTTAAGCGGCCGCGTCTGGGCGTGCCGCGCCTTCGATGAGGACCGGAATCGTCCAGCCCTATTTCGAGTCCTTTGCCGGTTCCTTCTTGTCGGTCTCGGCGTCCTTCAGTTCCCAGCCGGTATTCACGTCAAGGTCCGGCAGAGCCTTTTTCAGTTCGGCAATTCCTTGCTCGGTCGCCTTGGTCTGCCACAGGTAGAGCTTCTTGAGATTCGTGAGCCCTTTCAAGTGAGCCAAGCCGGCGTCGCCGACCTCGGTGCCGTACAGATTCAAGTACTCAAGGTTCTTGAGGCCCTTGAGGTTCGCTAACCCGGCGTCGGTGATCCCGGTGCGCTCCAGGTGCAGAGCGACGAGAGAACTCAAGCCCTTGAGATGCCTCAGCGCGGCGTCGGTGATTTGGGTCCCGCCCAGATGGACGCGCATGACGTCACCCAACTTCGCCACGTGCGCCACTGTGTCGTTACTCAGGGAATCCGACGCCAGATGGAAGTCCACTTCCAGGCGCTTGTCGTTCTGGGCGATCTCTCTGACGCTGCCTCCTGCCTCCTCGATGGCCTTGATGGCCTCTTGCTGACTCTGTTCCTGCGCGTGCGCGGACACGCCCGCGATGCTCAACACACAAATGCACGCCGACGCGATGGCCATGAACGTCTTCATCGAAGCCTCCTAACCAATGAAGCCGGTCCGATTGACGACCGAGCTACGACCTAAATCAAGCAGTACTTGCTATTCCATGAGAGAGGAGCGGCATTCCGTCGCCGCTCCGAACAGCCTTCCGGGAAGGGTTGACCGCATCTACTGTGAATCTCCTATTGTAAACCAAAGCGGCCCCAGGGCTCCAGTCGCGGGGAACGGGTGTCGTGGAGCGCCCCGGCAGCCGGGTGCTCTGGTCAACTCGAGCCGCCGGCGAGGGTTTGGACGGACGCTTCCGTCGCAACGGCCGCCTCGACGCCAATCACCTCGCGTAACAAGGACGCCAGAGCGCCGATAAACCGAGGCTGATCGTTGAGGCCCGCCGTCATTTCAAAGCGCTTCACGCCGTGCTCGAGGGCTTCTTCCCGCGCTTCGATGTTGATTTCCGAAAGCGTCTCGACGTGGTCGGACACAAAGGCGATCGGAACCACCAGCATCGATTCCACGCCGTCGGCGCCAAGCTTTGCGTTGATCTCGTGTAGCGTGGGATGCAGCCACTTCTGGCTGCCGACCTTGCTCTGATAACAGACCGTGCTCGCATTCGACCAGCGCCCGCGAGCCAGCACCAGCTCGACCGTCTTTTCGATCTGCGACTGGTAGGGGTCGCCGCCGTCAATCACGCTCTGCGGCACACTATGGGCGCTGAAGACCAGGTGGACTCCGTTGGGCTGCTCGAACCGCGCCAGGCCCTCGTTGATCCGCTCGACGACCGAGTCGAGATACGGCTCGAAGGTATGGAATTCGCGAATCACTTGGGCCGGCACGTCGAGGGCGGCTTCGCGGCAGCGCCGGTCCCACTCGTTGAGACTGCTGCCGGTGGTCGTCGACGAATACTGCGGATAGAGCGGCAGCAGCACCAACTCATCACAACCGGCCCGCAGGACCGCTTCGACGGCGTCCTTGGTAAACGGACGCCAGTACCTCATCGCGACAAACACGCGCGCATCCATCGTTTGGCGTAGGACGGCTTCAAGCGCCTGGGCCTGCCGCTCGGTGACCTCGCGGATAGGCGAGCGGCCGCCGATTTCGGCGTAGTGGTTGCGCACCTTCTTGGCACGGCCCTTCGAGATCAGCTTCGCGAGAACCGGCCGCGCCAGCTTCGCCAGCGGGAAGTCGATGATCTCCGGGTCGCGAAACAGGTTGTAGAGAAACGGCTCGATGGCATCGAGCGAGTCAGGGCCCCCGAGCTGAAAAAGGACTACGCCGATCTTCTTGCCTAACTTCTTGTTTATCACGCGCTGGTCTTACCTGAGCAAAGAGGAGGGCTCCGGATTCTTCGGGGCTGTGGGGGGTGAACCTTCAATGATACGCCACCGCGCCAGGAGTCGGCAAAGCTGGCCGTGGCGTGGCGTAAGGCTCCAGCCTTGCCGAGTCTCGATTCTTCGGGACTCAGGATGGCAAGCGACCGAGCAGCGGCTACGGCTAGCGGACCTGAGAACCGAGGAATCGCTCAGTCGATATCTCATGGGCAAAGCCTAGAGGCTTACGCCACGCCCTATTCCGCCGGCAACTCAAAAGTCAACGAAGCCCACCAGCTCTGCCAATCCGCGCGATCATCCTCAACGCGCTCCATGTGGACAGCTTTGATCAACCACGCGCCTGATTGCCTCAACGTCAAAAGCACCCGTCCTTGCTCATCGGTACGGCCGCGAACCGCACGCTCCGGCTCGCCGTGCGGATAACCGACGACCAGAACCCCTGCGAGAGGCCGGCCTTCCCGCAGCATCCGCAGCGGCAACTCGCCCTCCGGGGTCACTGCGTAGTGATTTTCCTCCGGCACCAATTCCACCGGCAACCCCACAACGCGATCAAAACCCGCGGCGTCCCCGGCCTCCCCCGCACGCAGCAGCGACTTCACGCAGCGGCTGAAACGTTCCTTGCCCGCCGCTTTCCGTTCGCCTCTGCGCGCGCGCTCTTCGATGATGCGGTCGAGACCCTCTTCGCGCACGTACTCCTCGAACTCGGCTGCCTCAAGCTCCACGAACGACGAAGTGCTGTGGTAGGCGATCAAGTGTAGGCCGGGTTGCTCTAGACGAACGAAGCCCGCCGGATCCATCCCGTCAACCCCGCGCACCCCAGCCTCAGTGTCGGGAGCGAAGTGCGTGAACGCGATGATCCGGCCCGGGTCGCGAGCGAGGGGGTCGCCGCGAAAGTGCTCGCCGACGCGAAAGCGGATCGTGACCGTGGCGCCGACGGGCGCTTGGTAAGCGGACGGTTCGATCCAGAAGTCGTGCGCGCTCGCCGGCGCCACCAGCAGACACAGAGTCAGCGCGCCATAGCGGGCCTCGGCGAGCGCCACACTCGATCGAGGGCCTGGGCCCGAAGTAGGCGCGACGTTAGATCGCGACGGCATTCTGCTCGACGTATTCAGTGATCGGTGCCGGTTGCGGGCCAATATGGTGAAACGCCTCGGCGTATTCGAGACCGTACTGCTCGCCTAACGCCCGGTCATTGCTGAGGACGAACTGTTTGGTGTACTCGCGGTTGGCGGTATCGTCGTCGTCGCCGAGGATCGGGAGCTTTTTGCCCTGTTCAGCCAGCCGGCGGCGAAGCCTCGCGCCGCTCTCGCCCGTCGGCCCTTGCGTGTCGTTGGCGATGTTGACACGTACTTTATCGTCAATCACCGAGCTGATGTCGACCACGCGATTGACGAGTTGCGGCCCTCGCGCGTAGTAATACTTCTCCGCACCGAATGCGGCTCGATCCCCGCTTCACGATGCTCGGGGAAATCCCAACGCCCGCCCGACATCCAGCAAGCCGCCTCGACCGCCTTCGCCGTGACGTAGTGGTCGGGGTTTTCCTCGTAGTGTCCCCACGGGTCGTAGCAAACCACCGTGTCGACCTTCATCACGCGGAAGATGAACATGAGCCGCGCCCGCAACTCGATCGGATGCGCGTCGTCGAGACGGTGATTGCGGTAGTTGAGATCGAAGACCTTCTTGAGGCCCAGCAGGCGGGCGATGTCGAAGTTGTCGTCTTCGTTGTTCTTGATCACCTCGGCGGGCGTCCGGCCGCGGCCGGCCATCTCGTCGTTGGTGATGCGGATCAGGACGCCCTCATAGCCCTCCTTGATGAGCTTGAGCACCGTACCGGCTGCGAACAGCGGCACGTCGTCGGAGTGCGGCTGGATCGCCGCCAGCATCTTTCCCTTGTGCGGTTGTCCTGGCTGCGGGGTCTCGATGACCGGATCGCCCTGATGCGTGCCCCACTGATGGGGCGCCTGTGGTGCGGCCGTCGCGCTCGTGGCGGCCAGCGCGCCTCCGGCAACACCCCCGCCTAGAAAACTTCGTCTCTCCTTGATTCCTCCAAAGTTGCGGCAGGGTGTCCGCCTGCCCGTTGCCCCGCCGGGGCGCCTTACTGAGATCACGACGAATCGCTTCGCCGAGCTTCAATTGTATCGGGGTGAGGCAGGCGGCTCCGCCACGGATCACTCGAGACAGAGTCGCAATGCCCACACTGACACGGCAGAGGCTGTGGGAACATAAGCCCCAGGAACTGGCCCGCATTTCTCACCACCTGCGGATGGGTGAGCAATGAAATCCCTTGACTGTAGGGGCTGGCCCCTGTGCCGGCCCGCGTGGCGGGTGACCATCCTGTCCTTGAACCGGACGCGGCGGTGGCGGTCGAAATCGGCAGCGGGCGGGCGCAGGGGCCCGCCCCTACGGTTTGTTGGTGAGAAAAGCGGGCTAGAGGAGCCGCCATCCGAGTAGAACAGGTACCTACCCCTTCTGCTGAAACTGTTCGACAACGTGCTCGGGCGAGAGGTAGAGGTAAATCTCGGTCGTCAGCAGCGTGTCATGGCCCAGTAGGCGCTGCAAGCGCCGGCAGGGAGATGCCTTTCTGCATTGCCGTGACGGCAAAGGTGTGCCCGAGGACATGAGGAGAGACCGTGCGGCTGATGCGGGCGCTCAAAGGAATCACGAAGGCTCGGATTGCAATGTAGGGGCACAGCGTGCTGTGCCCGCCTGCCCGACCCACCTCAACCTGTGCGGGGCATCAAACCGTCCGTGCCAAGAACCTGACTTGCACCACGGGCTCCTAGATCATCAGGCGGTGGGTTTGCCAGTCGAGATTGGCTCGTTTGAGGTTGGCAAGCTTCGGAGACGCGGAGTCCGGTGTCAAGAAGGGTCCAGACGACGAGTTTCTCTTCGTGGGAGTTGCATGCGTTGGCCAAGCGAGTCGCTTCATCTCCGGTAAGAGGTTCGCGTTTGTACTGGTAGCGCCTACAGGTTAGACGTACCCAAGCGCCGTTAGGGGAGCCGCGGTTCGAAGATTCTCTACGACTGTCGTGAGTTCTCTACAGTCGCGACATCCTGGAGCAATCCTGCAGAGGTGCAGTCGAGAGAATCAACAACTTAGGGAAGGGCTGGCTGTGGCACGGTCGCAATAATGGGGGGAAAGCGACAGCTCTACTTCCTCGATTCCATTGCCGGAAGCGATAGTACCCGGTTCTGCCGCCGGACCGGTCGCTAGTTCGGCACGCAATATCGTGGATCTGCCGAGCAGGCCCATTCTTGTGGGCCGCCGTCTGTAGGTTCGCGCCAGCCCTCCTTCCTTAACTTCTCGCGCAATCGTCTTTTTGCCGCAGCGCGTGCTTCTCGGAGTCGCGAATTGCGCTGGTGGTTCCACTCACTGAGATCATCCGACCGGGCTCTCTCAGCCTTCGCCATCTTCCACGGCTCAGCAGCCGCGTCGAGCGTCAAGGCGCGTTTGCTCTTTAGTAAGTACTCCTCCGCTCCAAGAACAAAACGGGCCTTGCCTTTGTTTACTCTGATCGTCGGCGGTTCTCCCGGCGGCGCGTCGATCCGATACGATCCTTTCTTCGAGAAGTGAAGCTCCCCATCGCCAACACGGACAGAAACGACGGAGTCCTTATCTACGACAAACTCGACGTGGATCAATAGATGACCTTTCACCAGCCGAGCTGTACCCGAAAGCAAGCCTGCCTCGACCATTTCCACCTCGGAACCCTTCCCAACCCGCAGGAAGCTACCAGCGGCAAGCAAAAGCTCGGCACGCCCGTTCTCCGTTCGGAGGTGGTGGCTCGGTTCAAGGTAGGGAAACTTGGTGGGAACCAATTTGAAGGGCTTGTTGTCGAGGAAGGTCTCTCCCTCCACGTGAAGAATCATGCCGGCTTGGATGGAGATGACATCCTGACCCTTGGTTTCAGGTGCTAACAGGCCGCCAAGCACGCTGACAAGCGCGATCCCCAAACGAAGTCGGCTGCCAAACCAAACGGACCTAAGACGAGGGGCGTTCGACAACTTGCCTGCTTCGAACGCGTCCGTCATGCGGCAATAGTATCACGGGTTCACCGCAAAACGCAGATTACTTCCGACAAGACCTGGTTCGCGGAAGTGTCTGGCGGGGCCCCTGGACCGTTGCTTGCGACAATCCCCGTTGTCTTCTCGGCGGTGTCGCAATCTTGAGGCGAAAGGCGACACAGTGCGGTCGGTCGTCGAGAACCCATGCTCGGAGTCGGGCTGGACCACTCCGCTCGCCTGGAACGTGCCACGGGCTTTGATCTGGCCCGCAGCGGAGTTGAGGTTAGAGCGTTTCAAAAACGGGCCCAGACGCCGCTGAGAGCGCTCTCAGCGGTAAGGTGGACCTAGCCCGCTTTTCTCACCAACAAACCGTAGGGGCGGGCCCCAGCGTCCGCCCGCTGCCGATTTCGACCGCCACCGCCGCGTCCGGTTCAAGGACAGGATGGTCACCCGCCACGCGGGCCGGCACGGGGGCCGGCCCCTACAGTCGGCCTCGCCCTCTGCGTAGTGCCGAGGGGCAGCTCGGTCGACATCACGGAGAGGGCGATCGCCGAGGTTCAATTGTATCGGATGGCTGGATGCCTGGTCTGGAGGGAATCGACGGAGAGCCGGTACAAGATCCGTCCCTACATGAGCTTGGCGTAGACCTTCATCAACTCGGCCTTGGTCTCAATGCCGATGCCGGGCGCGTCGGGGATGTGCACCACGCCGTCCTCAACCGGTTCGCCGTCAGCAAAGCCGCCGAACGGTTCGAAAATGCCTGGGTACGATTCATTGCCGCCCAGCCCCAGCCCGGCCGACATATGCAGCGCGAATTGATGCCCGCCGTGCGGCACACAGCGCATCCGCGACCAGCCGTTCTCCTCGACCATCTCGATTGTTCGCAAATACTCGACCAGCCCGTAGCTGAGTGCCGGATCGAACTGCAAATAGTCCCGCTCAGGAACCATGCCGCCGTAGCGGATCAGGTTACGCGCGTCCTGCGTCGAAAAAAGGTTCTCGCCCGTGGCTATCGGAGTCGCCGACACTCGCGCGACCTCTTTGTTGAGCTCGAAATCGAGTGGGTCGCCGGGCTCTTCGTACCACTTGAGTTGGCAGGGCCCAAGCGCTTCGGCATACTCGACCGCCGTTTTCAGATCGAAGCGCCCGTTGGCGTCAACCGCCAACTCGCCACCGGGAGGTACAAGCTTCAAAACCGCCTCGATGCGCTTGAGGTCATCGGCCAGGGGCGCGCCACCGATCTTCATCTTGAGCGTCGTGTAGCCCATGTCGAGATAGCCGCGCATCTCGTCTTCGAGCCCGCTGATCTGCTTGCCGGGATAGTAATAGCCGCCCGCCGCGTAGACGTAGACGGTGCTGGCAGCCTGGCCGCCTCGGTAGCGGTTGGCGAGCAAGCGGTAGAGCGGCTTGTTCTCGATCTTGGCGGCGAGATCCCACAGCGCCATGTCGATGACGGCGACCGCGACGGTTCGCTCCCCATGGCCGCCCGGCTTCTCGTTTGCCATCATTACGCGCCGGGCCTTGAACGGGTCGACGTTGTCGCCGGCGTCGGTGAGCAGGTCGCTGGGGTCGGCCTTCATCAGCCGTGGGATGCAACGGTCCCGTAAGATGCCGGCGGGCGCGTAGCGGCCGTTGGAGTTGAACCCGAACCCGATCATCCGCTTGCCGCCGATCACTGCGTCGGTGTGAATCGCCACGGCCGAGACGGTCATCTCGGCGAAAGAGATATAAGCGTTGCTGATTTCGGAGCTGATCGGGACGACGGCTTCTCGAATGTCGGTGATCTTCAAGTTGACGACCTTTCTATTGCAGGCCGCGGACCAAGTTTCCTCGTGGTGATTCGTTGCAGACGAATGAAACGATCGCGCATGTCTTGTGGCGCGGGCCTCCTGGCCGGCAGCGTCGACCTCCGGGTCGACGTTTCTGCTCACGCAGCCCCCGTTCCAGGCAGGGGAGAAGACCGGCGCGGACGCCGGTCCTGCCCGCCAGAGGCGCGCGCCACCAGAGCACAACGGGCTTCTTGTCGAGCCGCGGCATACCTCGTACAGGCCGAGATCCTGAGCTATGGCGGTGGCACTAAGTTCTCACGCTGTCCGCTTGGGGGCCTGGGCCGCGAGAGAGGCCTTGGTTGCTCTACGGCTAGCGAGGGGCGTGCCGATGCTCACACCCATCTCAGTCGAGGTCCCCCTCTTCGGCCATCATCTTGAGGGTCTGCTCGAACGCCTTCAGGGTGATCTCAACATCATCCTCGGTGTGCACGCCCGACACGACGCCGCCGGGCCAGCCCGTGACGTCCACGCCACCGATGATCATGCCCTGGCGAATCTTGTGACCCAGTTCCGGCGGCGTCCCCTTGGCCAGTTTCTGCCAGTGGATCGTTCCATCGAGGATGCGCTCCCGCGACACCGTGTCGCGGTCAGGGTTCGTGAACACATGCACGCCCGAAAACTCGCCGTAGGCACACCAGGGCGCTCCGAGCCGCCCGATGATTTCATTCATGCCGTCGCGGATCGCCGCCGCCGTGCGGTTGGCGCGCCCGATGTAGTCGTCGGCTCGCAGTAGTTTCAGCGTCGTGATCCCGGCCACGGCCGCGACCGGATAGCCGTTGAACGTGCCTTGGTGCGGCAGCATGGGTTGCTCGATGCCGGCATCGGTCTCGATCCAGTCCATAATGCCGAGAATGTCCGCGCGCCCTACGACCGCCGCCCCGGGATAGCCCCCGGCCACGATCTTTGCAAGGGCCGTCAAGTCGGGCGTGACACCGTAATACTCCTGCGCCCCGCCGGGCGAGACGCGAAAGCCGGTCACGACCTCGTCGAAGATCAGCACGACTCCGTGCTTGCCGGCTAGCTCGCGAAGCTGCTTGAGAACTTCACCGCTCGTCGGGATATGGCCAAAGCCGGCGCCGGTGGGTTCGAGGATCACCGCTGCCACGTCGTCCCGTGACTCGAAGATCGATCGCACGGTATCGAGGTCATTGGGGGCCACCGGGATGACTTCGCCCACGACCGAGCCGGGGATGCCCGCCGGCTTGTTCACCTCCGGGGCCGGCGCGCTGAACGCCACGTAGTCGTGCCAGCCGTGGAAGTGCGTGCCGAACCGCACCAGCTTCGTCTTGCCGGTGTGTGCGCGCGCCAGCCGCAGCGCCAGATGCGTGGCCTCGGTCCCCGACGACACAAAGCGCAGCTTCTCCGCGCTCGGCACCATCTCTTTGATCAATTCGGCCCACTCCAACTCCATCGCGTGCTGCGCGCCGTAATGCGTGCCCCGCGGGACCTGGCGCGTCACGGCCTCGACCACCGCCGGGTGTGCATGGCCGAGAATCAACGCACCGTGGCCGCCGAAGTAATCGACGTACTCGTTACCGTCGACGTCCCATTTGTGCGAGCCCGAGGCGTGGTCGATGTAGAGCGGATGCGGTTTGAGGAACCGCCCGTGGTGCGTCACGCCGCTGGGAAAAGTCGCGAGCGCCCGCTCGTGATGCTGGGCCGACGTCGGCGTCTTGTCGATGTACCGTTGTGTGATCTGCGAGGCTACCGCCTGGGTTGAAACGACCATGGTGACTTCAGGATAGCGCCCCTTGCCGCCGAATGAAACCACAGATGAACACCGATCAACACGGATGAGCGAGGCTCTGGATCGATCCTTGGCAAGGACTTCACTCTGCGTATCCATACGTGGAAGTTGGGCGTGCCGTCAACCGATTCCTTGGCTCTCAGGTGCGCGAACAAGCACGTTACCGGTAAACGCACAACCCCGCCCGGTCGATAGACGTTCTAGGGATTCCGCAAGGCCCAGCCGCTCCCTCCTCACCGTGCCCGACAGCCCTTCTTCCCTCGAGAACAGCGAGATCCGATTCCCCGAGGGGATTCCCGGCTTCGAGGCCTACACCCGCTTCACGATTACCGCGCAAGCCGACCTGGCGCCGATCCTCTTCCTGAACAGCGTCGAAGATGACCAGTTGAGTCTTCCGGTAATTCCAGTCGAGGCGGTCAAGGGCGACTACCGGGTCCAGTTGGAGGAGCGCGACCGGCGGCTGCTCGAAATCGACGACGACCCCGTACCCGGGACGAACGTCGTGTGTCTGGCGGTGCTCGTGCTGGCCGGGGCCGGCCGGACGCCGACCTGCAACCTGATGGCGCCGATTGTGGTCAATCCCGCCAATCGGCTGGCAAAGCAGGTT
Source organism: Bryobacterales bacterium (assembly GCA_965261065.1). Taxonomy (GTDB): domain Bacteria; phylum Acidobacteriota; class Terriglobia; order Bryobacterales; family UBA6623; genus JAKZVK01. The sequence goes on from OZ253444.1 coordinate 5,875,666, forward strand.
GTGCAGTATGAGAGCGACTACCCAAGTGCATTCTCGCTCTCCAATGGATAGCGATGCTCGTGTTTCGGCGGCAGGCAGGCGAGTCGTTCATGGTCGGCGGCGACGTCGAGGTGCGCATCCTGCGCGTGGACCGGGGCCACGTCAAGGTCGGCGTGATTGCGCCGCGCGAGGTCGACATCGTACGGACTGAGATCTCACGCCTGAATCGCCAAGCGGTCCTCAAGCAGTGGTCCGCGCCCCAAGTCGCACAGAGCCTCAAGAATGTTGCGGACCGGCTCAGAAGCGGCCCCGACAACCGGTGACTCGTCATGTGGGGTAAGCCACCAGGCTTGCCGAGAACCGATTTCTCGGTTCTCAGGTCCGCGAAGCGGCGATGGGGGCCAGTGTAACGGCGCCCGACGACGAAGCGCCCGTAGCAAAGTCGGAAGCAGCACCGTTCGCAATGTAGGGGCACGGCATGCCGTGCCCGCCTGCCCGACAAGTTGCGGCACTCGTGGCGCACGCCCGTGGCGAGCCGTGCTCGGCTCTTGTCCCGCACCAACCGAACCCGTGGCGTCACCACTCCTTCGGATATGCTCCACGTTACACCACGCCACAACGTCTTACTGTTAGCACCGAGCCTGAGTCGAACTACCCCGCCGCGGTGTCTATGACTTGCGGGACACGGAACATCGCTCAGCAAGCTGCGGTCTTTGTGCAGATGCTTCTCACGCTTGTCTAACAAGGAAACGAACATGTCACTAAAGAAAGCCGTACTTGGCGGACTCGCTCTCTTGTCCCTGCTCGTTGCCCTGGGTGTTGGACTCCTGATTTACTGGGCGCCCCCAGCAATTGATCCGCAGAACTCTGTGGGCCTGGGCGCCAACCGAGACGAAGGATTTGACATCGTCTCCATGCGGAATCAGTCGAGTCCACCCGTTCTCATCCGCGGTTCGGCGCGCAGAGTCGGCCCAAGCACAAGCTTAGGTCTCTATCCCATGGTCCCCCCAGCCGACTTCAACACCGAAGAATACGGCGTCATCTCGGAGAGCGGGTTCCTCCAAGTCAGCGCCAATCCACTCTCCACCTTCTCGATTGACGTCGACACCGCTTCCTACAGCAACGTCCGCCGCTTTCTGACTGACGGCGTGCTGCCGCCAAAGGACGCCGTCCGCATCGAGGAGCTGATCAACTACTTCCGTTACCGCTACCCCGACCCGACGGGCGACCAACCGTTCTCGATCACCACCGGCATGGCGCGCTGCCCGTGGCAACCCCAACACCACTTGGTCCGCGTCGGCTTGCGATCAAAGTCGATCTCGATCTCGGAAGCGCCGCCGTCGAACCTCGTGTTCCTCATCGACGTGTCCGGCTCGATGGGTTCGCGCGACAAGCTGCCGCTTCTCAAGAAGGCGTTCGCGCTTCTGGTCGATCAACTTCGGCCACGGGACCGAGTCGCCATCGTCGTCTATGCCGGCGCAGCCGGGCTGGTGCTTCCCTCGACGCGGGGGTCCGAGAAGGCCACGATCCACGCTGCCTTGGACCAACTCGGAGCGGGCGGTTCGACGGCCGGCGGCGCCGGAATCCACCTGGCCTACAAGATCGCGAGGGAGAACTTCGTGGAGAGGGGCAACAACCGCGTCATCCTGGCAACCGACGGCGACTTCAACACCGGCGTATCGAGTGACAGCGAGATGATCGGGTTGATCGAGCGGGAGCGCGAGTCGGGCGTCTTCTTGAGCGTGCTCGGCTTCGGTGAAGGCAACCTCAAGGACTCCAAGATGGAGAAGATCGCCGACCACGGCAACGGCAACTACGCCTATATCGACACGCTGCTGGAAGCTCGCAAGGTCCTCGTGGACGAAGTCGGCGCCACGCTGGTGACCGTAGCCAAGGACGTCAAGCTCCAGGTCGAGTTCAACCCCGCGACGGTCGAGGCCTACCGCCTGATCGGCTATGAGAACCGGCTGCTCGCCGATGAAGATTTCAACGACGACAAGAAGGATGCCGGCGAACTCGGGGCCGGGCACACGGTCACCGCTCTCTACGAGGTGGTTCCCGTCGGTGCCGGTAGCGGCCTGACGGATGTCGACAAACTCAAGTACCAGGAGAACGTCGAGACGTCCGAGGCCCGCGGCAGTGGAGAAGTCCTCACCGTGAAGGTGCGCTACAAGCACCCCGACGCCGCGGAGAGTCAACTGATGTCTCGGCCCGTGCCGTTCGAGGACGCCGAAATGGCGAGCGCATCGGAAGACTTTCGGTTTGCCGCGGCGGTCGCCGAGTTCGGGATGTTGCTCCGCGATTCCCCGCACAAGGCCGAGGCAAACTACGAACAAGTGCTCGAACTAGCGGACGGCTCGGCGGCGGAGCAATCCGACGATCCACGCTTCGAGTTTCTTTACCTCGCGCGGACGGCGCGGCGTTTGTCCGGGGAGCGTACGGTCTCGCAGTTGGTGAGCCCGTAGCTAGACCGCCTGCCTAGGGCAACGGAACCCTAGTTCTCGCCAGGCTGTGGTCGTACCTTCGACCATGTAGGGGCAACGCCATGCCGTGCCCGCGTCTCGGCTCTCAGCGGCGCCTCGGCTAGGTCCCCTCTTGCCAAGTGGAGAGGTACTGCACTTGCTCGTCAGTCAGCCGGTCAATGCGGATGTTCATCGACTCGAGCTTGCGGCGGGCGACCTCTTTGTCAATCTCTTCCGGCACGCTGTGAACACCAACCTTCAAGTGACCGTGTTTCTCGACTATGTAACGCGCCGCTAGCGCCTGGTTGGCGAAGCTCATGTCCATCACCGCGGCCGGATGTCCTTCGGCCGAGCTGAGGTTCACCAGCCGCCCATCGGCCAGCACAAACACCTTCTTGCCGCCGTCCAAAGTGAACTCTTCGACAAAGTTGCGCACCACCCGCCGCGAGGAGGCCATTTCGGCCAGGGAGTCGAGATCGATTTCGACGTTGAAGTGGCCGGAGTTGGCGACGATCGCGCTGTCTTTCATGTTCTCGAAGTGCTCGCGTGCGATCACGTGCTTATCGCCGGTCACCGTGACGAAGATATCGCCGATGGCGGCGGCGTCGATCATCGGCATGACGCGGAAGCCGTCCATCACGGCTTCGAGGGCCCGAGTCGGATCAACTTCGGTGACGATCACGTTGGCCCCCAGTCCGCGGGCCCGACTGGCTAAGCCGCGGCCACACCATCCGTAACCGGCCACCACCACATTCAATCCGGCGATCAGCACATTCGTCGCCCGCAGAATCCCGTCGATCGTCGACTGCCCCGTGCCGTAGCGGTTGTCGAACAAGTGCTTGGTCAGCGCGTCGTTGACAGCCACGATGGGGTACTTCAACACGCCCTCGTTCTCCATCGCACGGAGGCGGATCACGCCGGTGGTCGTCTCTTCGGTCCCGCCGAACACGTCGCCTAGCAACTCGGTTCGCTCGGTGTGCAGTTGGTGGACCAGATCGGCGCCGTCATCCATGCTGATCTGCGGCTTGTGGTCGAGCGCGGCCTGGATGTGCGCGTAGTAGGTGTCGTTGTCCTCTCCCTTGATGGCAAAGGTCGGGATGCCGTACTCCTGGACCAACGCCGCGGCCGTCTCGTCCTGTGTCGAAAGCGGGTTCGAGGCGCAAATGACCACGTCGGCGCCACCGTCACGCAATACGATCGCCAGATTGGCCGTCTCGGTCGTCACGTGAAGGCACGCCGCGATGCGAACGCCTTTGAGCGGCTTCTCGTTGATGAACTCCTTGCGAATGCCGTTGAGAACGGGCATCCACTGCGCGGCCCATTCAATGCGTCTCTTGCCTTCGTCGGCAAGAGCCAGGTCTTTGACGTCGCCGGGTGTTGTTGTCTGAGTGGTCATATTCCCTCTGGATGATGATGTAAGAAGAGGGCCTCGCTCACCGGGCCTCGCCCGGAGAGTACGCCCGTTTGGATGTAGCTGGTGTACTAACGAGGCAGCCCTGTTTCAGGCGCTCGCCGTCGATACGCCGGCTTCGAACTTCAGCACCGACGCCTTGTCGGTCTTCTCCCAGGTGAAGCTCTCTTCGTCGCGCCCGAAATGGCCATAGGCGGCGGTCGCTTGGAAGATCGGTCTCCGCAAGTCGAGATACTCGATGATGCCTTTGGGCTTCAGCGGGAACACCTCGCGCACGATCTCCGCCAGCCGAACGTCGTCGGTCTGGCCCGTGCCAAACGTATCGACCATCACCGACACCGGGTCGGCGACGCCGATGGCATACGCCAACTGCACTTCACAGCGCGAGGCCAACTCGGCGGCAACGATGTTCTTGGCGATGTGACGCGCCATGTAGCAAGCCGAGCGGTCAACCTTCGTCGGATCTTTGCCCGAGAAGGCGCCGCCGCCATGACGGCCCATCCCGCCGTAGGTATCAACGATAATCTTGCGCCCGGTCAACCCGGTGTCGCCGTGCGGACCGCCGATGACAAAGCGTCCGGTGGGGTTGATGTGGAACTTCGTGTTCTGATCCACCATCGCGCCGGGTACGATCGGGCGGATGACGTGTTCGACGATCTCGGCGCGCAGCTTCTCGGTCTCCACTTGGTCGCTGTGCTGCGACGAGATCACGACCGCGTCGACACGAGCCGGCTTGCCGTCGACGTATTCCACCGTCACCTGCGACTTGCCGTCAGGACGCAGGTAATCCAGTTCATCGTCGCGCCGGACTTCCGACAGCTTGCGGACCAGTTTGTGCGCAAGCATAATCGGCATCGGCATCAGCTCATCGGTTTCGTCGCAGGCAAAGCCGAACATCAGCCCTTGGTCGCCGGCCCCGCCGGGATCGACGCCCATCGCGATATCGGCCGACTGCTCGTCGAGACAGTTCACAACCGCGCAATTCTGATAGTCAAAGCCGAACTCGGGACGCGTGTAGCCCACCTCGCGGATCGTCTCGCGGGCGATCTTCGTGAAGTCGAGCTTGGCACTGGTGGTGATCTCGCCGGCCACCATGCACAGGCCTGTGGTGACGAGGGTCTCGCAAGCCACGCGGCCCGTCGCGTCGGCGGCCATCACGGCGTCGAGAACGGCGTCGGAGATATGGTCCGCCAACTTGTCGGGGTGGCCCTCGGTCACCGATTCCGACGTGAACAGATGCTTATCCGAATGTGCCAAGCCTAATCCTCCAAGCGAGTACGTAAGTCCAGCGGGTCGCCAACGTCACAGATCCGATTGTACAGGGGCAGACGGGCGAGGGAGGGGTGTTGGGAACCTGCCGCGAAATAGTCAAATTAGCAGACCCGGGTGGTTGGAGTCAATGAAATGTCTTTATCGTCAGCGATTCCGCAACGCGGTCGGGCGAGAGCCGGGAAGTGATTGGGGAACGAGCGAGTTAGGTGCGGGGCGAGCGGGGCGAGCAGATTCGCAGCCGGACGAGGGCCTCGGCGGGGCCCGAAGTCGGCTGCGGAAGACACCGCTACGCTCGGCTGCCGCTCGGCGGCGTGGTGGCAGCGCAGGATGGCAGGGAGAAAGAAAACCACCCGCTCGCTATGGCGAGGGCCCCGAGCCGTACGGGCAAGCCGCCGCCTGATACAGATCAGCCGCCATCGCGCGCGCCCAAAAGACTCGCGGCTTGCTGCGCCGCAGCGATGCCTTGAGATTGCGCGCAACAAAAACGTGGAAGAGATTAAAAGCCAGAAACACCGTCAACAGAAAGTTCTCGATCGCCGCGGGGTCGTGCTTATATACGTGGTCGGCGTGCCAGCCGTTGACTAACTCGTTGAAACCCTGATTCTCGATGTCCCAGCGTTGATGGCCCAACCTTACCACCCGCGCGGTCCGAACCTGCAGTGAGGAAAGGGTCGTCACCCACACCCACTCGCTGTGATGCGGATGCGGTTGGGAGTCGATTTGCGAATACTGCTGCCAGCTCTCGACGGAACGAACCACCCGCAGCGGCTGCTGCACCTGCGGCCACGACACCAGGCCCTCGTGATCCCACCACTGGCAATCGCGACCTTGATAGTCGCCGCGTTGGGGCGCCGTGGTCGGCCACAGCCCTTGGACGTCTTGATAGAGGTTGCGGCGCTCGTCCTTGAGCACGATCACGGCGTCTTTGCCATGCCCCAATAAGAAGTTGATAAACGGGGCGGTGGCGTAGAGAGCATCGGCCAACACGACGTCAAAGGCTCGCGGATAGGTCTCGAGAACTCGCGCCAGCAAACGGTGCGCCGCGGCCATCTCGTCCTCGCCGGGCCGTTGCGGCTCGGCGTCGAGCAACAGTCGCAGCGGTTCGGAGCCGGGGGGCGCATCGGAGAGCAACAGCAGTGTGACTTGGCGATGGTAGTATTGCATCTGCTGGCCATCGCGGCGCTGCACGGTGCGCTTCAAGCATCCTCGACAGCAACGGCGGTAGCTGGCGTGAGACTCATGGCCGTCGAGCACGGCCACGCCCAGCCCGCCGATCCCGGGCAGGGCCTTGTTGCGCTTGAGCCGTTCGTAGACGTGATGAATCGCTGCCCGCACCGCGGCGGCATCGAGCCGGCTGTAGACGCGCCCGAGGGTGTCGGCGCTGGGCATCTCGCGGCCCAACCACTGTTTCCAAAACGGTGCGGGCGCTAGCGTCTCTAACGCGTTGAGGCTGCCCAGCCGTGTCCAGAACAGCACCAGCACCGACTGCAGCACCACCCGCGTCGGGATGCGCGGCCGCGGCCTGGTGTCGCCGACGGCGGCCAGCAGCGAGTCCCGCAGACCGTAGACCTTCTCGGCGTAGTGCAGCAGGCGTCGAAGAACGTCATTCCTCCCGGCGGCTTCGGAGCCGCTTCCATTCACGCTCGGAGACCTCGTCGAGGAGCCGTTGGAGTTGCTGGTAGGCGGCCACGGCCTGGTGGACGCAGGCCTCCCAGTGGCGGGGCACAAACAGCTGCTGCAGTTGCCCTTGGCGATTCCGCACCAAATACAACGAGGCGTGAAGCTGACCGCGAGCACAGCGACAGGTGGGCTTGCCGCAGGTGCGTTGGCGGGGCGCCAGCGTGCCGTGCAGCAACCAGCGGCCATGGACGAGCTGCGCGATGCGGGAGCGGAGCCTACGTTCGGCATCCGAGAGATGAGAGCGAGTGGGGGCCGCCTTCATGACTGGTATAATTAATATATATCAGAATAACACATGGGTCAAGTCCGCCGGGGGAATGCGAATCTGCTCGGACCTGGAGGACGAGCGAAAACACTTGCTAAATCAAATGTTTCCGACCCTCAAGAAATGTGGATGCGGAACCGCTGCTTTATCGTGGCCTAGAACATGACCGATCGTGGCCCGAAAAGCCTACCGTGGAAGTAGGGGCACGGCATGCCGTGCCCGCGCCACGAATCGCATCGAATCCGGCACATTGCGCAACGGCCGAACCGGCTCACAGACAGCCCCGCCGTTCGAGGCTACCGCCCAGCCCCACCTCAGGGCGGCGCTTGTCGGTCCATCCTGTTCCCACCACTTGATCCCCGGCCCCATCTGCGAGAGAATCGGCCTTCGACGCCCGACCATGGTCACCGAAAACTACCTCGCCTTCGACCTTGGCGCCGGCAGCGGCCGCGCCATCCTCGGGCGGTTCGACGGCGACCGCCTCGCGCTCGAAGAGTTGCACCGCTTCCCCAACGACGGCGTCCGCGTGCAAGGGCATCTCCACTGGGACGTCCTGCGCCTCTTCACCGAGATGAAGGCCGGACTCGCCAGGGCCGCCTCTCACAACCCGGTCTCGCTCGGCGTCGACACTTGGGGCGTCGACTTCGCCCTGCTCGATGGCTCCGGCGCTCTCGTCGGCAACCCTTATTGCTACCGCGACGCCCGCACCAACGGCGTCATGGAGCAGGCCTTCGCCGAGGTAAGCCGCGAGGACATCTTCAACGCCACGGGCCTCCAGTTCATGGAGTTCAACACACTGTTCCAGTTGTACTCGATGAAAGGCGCCCCATCGAAAGGAGGCTCGGCCCTCGACAGCGCCCGCACGCTGCTCATGATGCCCGACCTCTTCCACTACTGGTTTTCGGGACGCCCCGTGTGCGAGTACACCGACGCCAGCACGTCGCAGTGCCTCGACCCGCGCCGCCGCGCCTGGGCCACCGACCTGCTCTCGCGCCTCGGCCTGCCCACCGGCATTCTGCCCGAGATCGTGCCGCCGGGCACGCAGCTAGGCGAACTGCTGCCAGACGTGGCTGGCGAATGCGGGGTGGGGAGCATAGGACCCGGGAAGATGCAGGTCGTCGTGCCGGCGAGCCATGACACCGCCTCAGCCGTCGCCGCCATCCCGGGCCAGGGGGACGACTGGGCCTACCTCAGCTCCGGCACCTGGTCGCTACTGGGCTGCGAGATCGACGAACCGCTGGTCACCGCGGCTGTCCTCGACCGCAACTTCACCAACGAAGGAGGCGCGTGGGGCAAGACGCGCCTGCTCAAGAACATCTGCGGCCTGTGGCTGCTCGAAGAGTGCCGCCGTGAATGGTCGCGCCAAGGGATCGACACCAGCTACGACGAGCTCTGCCGAGCCGCCGAAGCAGCCGAGCCCTTTCGGTCCGCTATCGACGTGGACGACCCTGGGTTCGTCCCTCCCGGCGACATGCCCGCCCGCATCGCCGGACAGTGCGCCCGCCACGGCCAACCCGCGCCCGAAACGCCCGGCCAGTTCGCGCGCTGCATCTTCGAAGGCTTGGCCCTGAAGTACCACCTGGTCCTCGCCGATCTGCAACAGATCACCGGGACCGCGATCCGCAAGCTCCACATCGTCGGCGGAGGGTCGAAGAACGCCCTGCTCTGCCAATACGCCGCCGACGCCACGGGCCTCGCGGTCGAAGCAGACCCCGTCGAAGCCACGGCCCTGGGCAACGTCTTGCTGCAGGCTGTCGCCTCAGGCCGCTTAGCGAGCCCCGCCGAAGCCCGTGACCTGGTCCGCCGCTCCGTTCAACTCACCTCGTACGAGCCCACCGACGAACACGACCCGTGGCAACAAGCCGCCGACCGCTTGCAGACCCGTACGGAATCGTAGGCCGAGCAACCGAGCCGTGACCGTAAGGGAGCGGTCCGGCACGAACCCTGCCGTTACCCCGGCGTTTCCTAGATCAGAACAACACCGTCCGTGAGCATGTGTGCCCCGATTCGGCCATGATCTGAGATGGGTTTCACGGTAGGGGTTTACAATGGAAGCCCGTTCCAGCCCGTACTCCTCAGGCTCATTCACCGTGGATCGCGCCACCCTACGTCGCCGGCTTTGCGGCTGCTACGTTACCATCCCCACCCTCTTTCACGACGGCGACCTGTCGTTGAACCTCGACGGCATGAGGCGGCACGTCGAGTTCGTCATCGAGGGTGGCGTCCGCGAGGGCACGGGCCTACTCCTCGCGGGCGGCGCCGCCGGCGACTTCTCAACCATGAGCTTTGAGGAACGCCGCCTCGTGACCGAAGCCGTCATCGAGCAGGCCGCGGGACGAATCCCCGTCGCGATGGGCGCGATGACCACCAACACCCGCGAGCTGGTCGAGCTGACACGCACGGCCGAGACGCTCGGCGCCGACTACATCCAGGTCTCACCGCCCTTCTACTTCAACCATACCGGCGAGGACTTTATCGAGTACGTTCGAGCCGCCTCGGACGCCGCCGACGTCGGCATCATCATCTACAACACCTACTGGACCAGCACGGGCGTGACGGCCGATCTGGGTGAGCGCCTGGCCGAGTTCCCGAACGTCGTCGGACTCAAATGGGCCACGCCCGACCACGGCATGATGGAGTTCGAGTCGGTCGTTGCGCGGTTCGCCGATCGTCTCAGCATCATCGATAACCAGCTTCGCTTCGTCACCAGCCACATGCTCGGCGCGCGTGCGGTGGAAGTCCACATCTGCAATCACTGGCCGGAGTGGGGCGTGCGCTTGTGGGGCATGCTGGAACAAGGCCGCTACAAAGAGGCGCAACACGAACTGATGACCGTCGCCCTGCCCTTCTACCAGCTCTGGAGCAAGATGGAAAAGCACACCAGCGGCGACGGTTACCTCGACAAGCTATGCATGGAGTTGGTCGGACTCGACTCGATCCGTTGCCGCCCGCCCACGCGCGACGTTCGCGACAGATTCCGTGAACCAGCGCGGCGGATGCTGATCGGCTGCGGCACACCACGCGTCCAGAACGCCCCCAACCCATAGCCCGCGCTACAGTGTATTGATGCGTCACGACGGACGGCGGCCCGAAGAACTGCGGCCTACCAAGATCACGCCCAACTACCTTCCCACCGCCGAGGGCTCGGTGCTCATCGAAGTCGGCCACACCAAAGTCATCTGCGCGGCTTCGCTCGAGGAGACGGTTCCCGGGTTCCGGCGTGGCAGCGGCAAGGGGTGGATTACGGCGGAGTACGGCATGTTGCCGCGCTCGACTTCGACGCGCTCGCCCCGGGAGGTCAATCGTGGCCGTCCCGGCGGACGCACGCATGAGATCCAACGTCTCATCGGCCGGTCGCTACGGGGTGTGACGGACCTCGACAAGCTGGGCGAGCGAACTCTCATGATCGATTGCGACGTCATCCAGGCGGACGGCGGCACGCGCACCGCTTCGATCACGGGAGGCTGGGTGGCCTTGGCTCTGGCCCTGCAGCAGATGGTCGAGTTCAACGTGATTCCCCGGCTCCCCTTGCAGCACCACCTCGCCGCCACCAGCGTCGGCGTCATCGATGGCGTTGCGATGCTTGACCTCTGCTATGAAGAAGATTCGCAAGCCGCCGTCGACATGAACGTTGTCATGACGTCGGGTGGCGAGTACGTCGAGATACAGGCAACCGCCGAGCACAGCAGCTTCTCGCGAACCGAGTTGGATGAGCTTCTCGCGTTGGCCGGCGGAGGCATCCAGAGCCTTGTCGAAGTCCAGCGGCAGGTTGTCAGCCTCTCCTGATGCCAGTTGAGCTGCTGTGCGCGACGAGCAATGAAAACAAACTGAGGGAGTATCAGCGCTCCGCCGGCGATGCGTTCACCATCCTGGGGCTGCCGCCGGTTCCCTGCCCCGAAGTCGGGAGCACGTTCGAGGACAACGCGGTCGCTAAAGCCCTCGCCTACAGCCAGTGGGTGCTCGGTCAGCAGGACCGCGACCACGAAAAATCGCCCTTCGTCTTCGCTGATGATTCGGGATTAGTAGTGGACAGCCTAGAGGGAGCGCCCGGCATCCACTCCGCGCGTTTCGCTGGAGAGGACGCCGACGACGACGCGAACAACGCGCTGCTTCTCGATAAACTGGCGCGCTTCCCCCGGTCGCGGCAGGCCGCCCGGTTCGTTTGCTGCATTGCTCTTGCGCGGGTGGGGCGCATCGTTCGCACCTTCGAGGCCGAAGTAGGGGGCTACATCCTCGAGAAGCGGGTAGGCGAAGGCGGCTTCGGCTACGATCCGCTCTTCTATCTTCCGGAGTTGGGAGCGACCTTCGCCGAGTTGTCACCGGAAGAGAAGTGGCTTCACGGCCATCGCGGACACGCCTTCCATGACATGGTCGAGTGGCTCGGCCAAACCGAACTCAACGCCAATGAGAACCAAGGGTGTCAACCTACGGGCAAAAGGATCATTAGCGCGTAGCGTGGATCTCGGTTTTGAGATCCGCGGCCTTGCCTGGCTTAGCCGCGAAGCAGCCCATCACCTAACCCGACGCCAGCAGAGTGATGGGCTATATTGAAGATAATTATGGGGTTTGTAACCGTACCCGAAGCACTGGAAGACTTCCGCGCCGGACGAATGATCGTCGTGGTCGACGACGAAGACCGTGAGAACGAGGGCGACCTCACGCTGGCGGCGGAGAAAGTCACGCCCGAAGCCATCAACTTCATGGCCACGCACGGGCGCGGCCTGATCTGCCTGGCGCTGACCGAGGAGCGGCTCGATCATCTGCGGATCCCTCTTATGACCGAGCGCAACACGTCCCAGCATGGCACGGCCTTCTGTGAGTCGATCGACGCGGCATCCGGAGTCACGACCGGCATTTCAGCCGCGGACCGGGCGCACACGATTCGGGTAACGATCGATCCGGCAACCCGTCCCGCGGACCTCGCTCGGCCCGGGCACATTCCCCCTTTGCAGGCGCGCAAGGGAGGCGTGCTGGTACGCGCCGGCCAGACGGAAGCGTCGGTCGACCTGGCGCGGCTGGCCGGTCTCGTGCCTGCCGGCGTGATCTGCGAAATCATGAACGACGACGGCACCATGGCGCGCGTGCCGCAACTCCTCGAGTTCTGCGCCGGGCACGGCCTGAAGATGATTACGGTCGCCGAGATCATCCGCTATCGGCTCGATAACGAAACATATGTGGAGCGCCTCGCCGAAGGCATTTTGGAGACTCGGTTCGGCGAGTTCCGGACCATCGCCTACCGTAGCGAGGTTGACTCCTCCAGCCATGTGGCGCTGGTTCACGGCGAAGTGCGCCATGTCGATTCCGTGCTCGTGCGGATGCATTCCCGCGACCTGTTCGGCGACGTGTTCCACTCGGCGCAATATCCGTCGCACCAGATCATCGAGCGATCGATGGAGATGATCGCGGCCGAAGGACGCGGCGTGCTGGTCTATCTCCACCAGACCGGACCTGGTTACGATCTCGCGAAACTACCCGACGGCAGCCAACGCATCGTGGCTCATCCCAAGCAGCCGTTGCAGCAGACGGATGCAGGACGACAGAGGTTACTCCAGTACCGCTCGGGCATCGGGGCGCAGATCCTTTCGGACCTTGGCCTACGGCGGATTCGCCTTCTGACGAACCGTCCACGCAAGGTGGTCGGACTCGAAGGCTTCGGCATTACGATCGTGGAGCAAGTCCCGGTGCTTGCGACCGAGCCGTCGGTCGTGAAGGACTAGCCCCGCGATACCGGCAACGCCTCATCAAGACGCGTCCGGTTTTCAGAGATGGCCACTACCCCGACCTCGATGGCCTGCGATTCGACTGGCCCGAGTACCCGCCCTACTTCCTCGACTCCGTGTTCCTCGACTTCAGCGAACACGCCCGCAAGCTCGAAACCATTGGCGAAGTCGCACGCGCGTAGCAGCATAAGCCGCCGGCCACACCGACGGAGGCCTCTCTGGCAGCACTGAGCCGCAGGCGTCAGGGGCTGTGGAAAAATGCTGGGGACAATCAGCCGCGGCCTGATCAAACCATTGGGTTGAGCGGTAGCCGGCATCCGAATCAGGTTTCACGCCACCACAGGCGTTCTCGGCGCGAATCCGCGCGAACCCAAGAAGCCGAGCCCGGAACACAAGTGACGGGTCAATCCGGTCGGTTCGGCAGGCGACCACGGACATTTTGCCGGAGCATCAAGAACCTCAAACGCCCCTGCCGGGGCTGGAGATCGTTTGGCGGCTTCTTCCCACGACTTGCGTCGTGGGCTACTTTCAGTCGCCCCGTCCCGGGGCTTGGCGCCGTGGTAGGATGCAACCGCGTTGCGCCCCGAGGGAACCGCGGGTTCCATGAGGAGATTCACTTTGTCAACCGGCAAGGTGTGGTGGGAAACTTCAGTTTCGAGACACGTTCGACCGGGCTTCCATCCGCACTCTCTTCGGCGTCTGTCCGACGCGGTGCTGGTTGAAGTTCGGCCTTTCCGACGCTGCTTGCTCGGTTTCGGCCTCCCAGGGCCGGCCGCGGAGCGCAGTCGCCGCAACGCTCGGTCCAACGTGTTCTCTCGCTGTCGCTTCCTTTCTTCAGCCTTGCGAACGCGTCCTGCTCATCTTGTGGCTCCACCGTCCGCCGTCGCCGGCGGGCGTGCCTACGCCTACGCCGCTGGCTTGGGCGGCTGGATCTGCTGGCTCTGTCCCCGGCTCTGGCGCTTCGTCTCGTACAACGGATCAAAGTCCACGTCGCGCTTCCACAACACGTGCAGCAAGATCGCCAACTTGCGCGCCACCGCCACCACCGCCTTGCGCTTGGCCGCCTTCCCCCCGCGCGCCGCCAACCGCCAACCCCAGCTCCGCAGCCGCGACTCGGCGCCGTGGTGTCCTAACACATACTGCGCGCATTGCAGCAACAGCTTCCGCAGCAGCGCGTCCCCGCTCTTGGTGATGCTCAGCTCCGGCTGGCGCTTCCCCGAGCCGCGTTGCTTCGGACGCAGCCCCCTCCGCGGTCCCGCCGCGCGGCGGCTTTCCAACTTCTCTACAGCGTTGTCCAGGTTCAGCACAAACGCCAGCGCCGTGATCGGGCCCACCCCGCGGATCGAACGCATCCGCAACGTGTGCGGATATTTCTCGTCGCCCAGCTGCTCGATCTTTTTGTCGTAGCGGCGGATTTCGTCGCTGCGATGTTGAATCACCAGCAGCAGGGGTCCGAGCGTGTCTTTGAGATCCGAGGGCATGGCGGCGGCGGCTTTCTTGGCGCAGGCCGCGGTGTCGCACGCCGGCCAGCGCACGCCGAAACTTTTCACCAGGCCGCGCCCTTGGCTGCTCAGCTTGGTGCGCGCCTGGACCGCGCCGTCGCGCGCCCGCAGCACGGTGCGATGCTGTTGCGTTTCGAGCGAACACGGGGTCACGGCGCGCATCATCTGGGGCAGGCGCAGACCGAGTTCGCCCAGCGTGGCGGCGTCGCGGCGATCGCTCTTCGACATCGATTGCGTGATCAGCGCCAGGTGGTGCGTGTCGGCCATCAGCGGCTGGTGGCCGAGGCGTTGGAGCAGCCGGAAGACCCACAGCGAGTGCGTGCCGGCTTCGAACACGACGCGCATCGGCCCCCACGCGTCGAAGAATTTCTTGAAGGCTTTGACGTTGGTGCGGATGCGGTGACGTTCGATGATATTGCCGTCGAGGCCGAGCAGGCAGAGGTGCGAGTGTCGGTCGCCGAGGTCGAGGCCGGCGACGGCGTGGAGGCCTTGTTCGATCCTTTCGTGTTGCGGCTGTGACAGGGCTTGGATGTTTTTGGTATGGTTCGTCATGATTCTGTAGTTCCTTTCGTTATCAGAAGAGGTTTTGGGATTCGCCCCGCGCCAGGGTGGATGCGGGGCGAAGCCCGTCACTCGGGAGCGTACCGCACTCCCGAGACCGCGAATCTCCTCATTTCATCTCGGTTGTGTCGTTGGATGCCTCAACTTGCACGATGAGTTGCTGCGAGGCTCCCAGCAGTGTCAACCGTGGACTCCCCGATTCTTTCACAGCCTTTCACGGAGCGGTCCGGCACTCCTTCCTGTCGGACAGGCGAGCCCTCTCGGTCGGCGGGAACCCTGCGCTTCCCCGAAGGTTGCGTGAGGCAGATACCCTAGGTCCCCTAGCACCCCTCCCGACCTTCCCCTAGGAGAAACACGCCCCGCCTCTGTGCGTGGATCTCCCGATTTACCTCCTGCACTAATCGGTCGAGAATCCTTGTAGTCCCCCTAACTATTGAGTGCCGCATAATATACCGTCAATCAAAACAAAGAGAGGACTGCTTCCAGAAGGCCGTGGTCAAGCGCGGTTTGCGGCGCATGCGGCGCAGCGCTTTGCGAGCGCGCTCGCTCAGCTCCCCGTAGTCCTTGGGGCAGACGTTCGGCAGCTCGTACTGCTTCCAGTAGGCCCAGATGTATTCCACCGGATTCAACTCCGGCGCATAGGGCGGCAAGGACTCCGTTGCGATGTGCCCGGCGGAGAGTTCGATGAACTCTTGCACCAGGCGGCTGCGGTGCGCCGACAGCCGGTCCCAGACGATCAGCAGCGGGCGATCGATAGGACGTACCCACGCCTTGAGAAAGTCGATCACTTCGAGTTCGCCGATCGCGCCGGGATACAGCCGGCAGTAGAAGTTGCGCAGCGTTAGCCCTGCCGAGACGGACAGTTTCTCCCCGTTGAAGTTGAACTGCAGCACCGGCGTCTGGCCGCGCGGCGCCCAGGTGCGGCAACGATGCGGCTTCTGACTCCATCCGCTTTCGTCGATGAAGACGAGCGTGCGGCCTTCGTTGTGGGCTTTTTTTTGTGGCGGGCCAGGTCTTGCGCCTGCAGGCGCGGATCCGCTCTTCGTTGCGCTCGCGCGCCTTGCCGAGCGGGCGTTGCGGGCTCCACTCGAGCGCCCGCAGGATCTTCCAGACGTGGCCTTCGTGGTATGCGACCCCGCACTCGTCGGCGATCAGGCGAGCCACCAGCGGGCAGGTCCACAGGGGCGTCGGGAAGCGGTGAGCTTCGGGGCCTTCGAGCAACAGCGACGTCAGGCGTTGGCGCGGCGCGGCGTCGAGCAGCGGCTTGCGTCCGGCGCGTCCGGCGCGGCGCAGCCCGGCCGCACCCTGCCCGAGGTATTGCCGCCGCCATTCACTGACGGTTGGACGAGCGACTTTGAGCCGCTGCGCCGTCTCGGACTGCTTGTGTCCTTGGTCGAGCAGCCGCATCGCTTCGAAACGGCGCTTCTCGAGCGCCTGGAAATCCCGCTTCACACCTCTTGGGTTGCCCATACATATATAGATGCTCCCGCGAACCCAAAAGTGTAATAATATTATGCGAGACTTAATAGCTGTGGGCGGAGCCCTGTGCTCTGGGGACAGCCAGCCCTTTTTTGCGCACGAAAGATAGGGCAGGCTGTTGATTCCGTGGACGTGCGAAAAAGGGTGGCAGTCCCCGAAGGGAAGCTTCGAACTTCCGCCACGGGCTGCTAGGGGTTCCGAACAAGTCCGGTGACGGGCCCCCCGGCCCGCCTGCTTCGTGAGCTGCCGCGTGTGCTCCGGGCTCGGGTTGCCCACGCAGATGCCGGCCGCCACTTCAACCCGCCTCATCCCCTGGGCCCCCTTGGTCCGGTTGCTCTACTTGGCCGCCGGCGTCTGGATGATCATCGAGACGGGCCACTGGTCGCTGTCTCTGGCCGTTCCGCTGTTGCTGTGCTTCCTGCCGGCGTTGCTGCACCTGGCCTTGTCGCTCCCGCGATGGCAACCCCTGATCGCTGAGCGGCCTTACGTGCTGCGCTGGATCTACGGGCTGCCGGTGCTTGCGGTGTTGGCCTGGTTGTCGGCGTGGACGATCCCGCCGGTCATGGGAGCTGCGACGGCAACAATATGGACTTCCTGTTGGCGCGCCTCTACCATGAAACCCCCGCCGGGGGACGGAACGCCATCGCCTTGTTGGGGCTGGGTATGGCGGCGATCCTACTAACCGGGTACTGGTCTAAGCCCGCATTTTCAATTTGATGTTTGACATCCCGACCTTCCAGCGGCCTTGAGCGTCTTTATTCATAGGGGCTAGAGCCCGATGAGGACGCCATGGAGGCCAACACCCAATGGGTGAAAAACAAACCAAGCCATTCCAGCTAAGTTTCAATGGACTTCTCAAAGTCGATTTCCAGGGATCGCACGTCACTTCCGACGGTGGCCTGATTTTGGTTCGCGAACTGGACGAACGGCTCGGTCTCGGAGAACTGATTGACGAGCATCTCAGCGACTCCCGGCAAGGCACAAACAAGCAGTTCACGCTCGCTGATCTGTTGCGGCAGTCGGTTTACAGCCGACTCGCCGGCTACGAGGACCTCAACGACGCCGAGCGGGTTTCGATCGATCCGACGTTTCGGCTGATCGGTTCGCAGAAGATCTGGGATCGCGGTGCGGCCTTGACCTCGACGCTGCACGGCTTCGAGACGGAGATGCTGGCGAGCGAAGAGAACCTGCTGGGGCTGATGGCGCTGAACCGAGAGCTGGTCGGGCAAGCGGAAGCGTTCGACGACGCCGAGCGGGTCGTTCTGGACCTGGACTCCACCGAGAGTCCGGTCCATGGCCAACAGGAAGGCAGTGCCTACAACGGACACTTCGAGTCGGTCTGCTACCACCCGTTGCTTTTGTTCAACGGTCATGGTGATTGCCTCGCTGCCAAGCTGCGTCCAGGCAACGTGCACAGCGCCGAGGACTGGGATGAGCTCTTGTTGCCGGAGATCGAGCGCCAACAGGCTGCGGGCAAGCAGGTCGCCTTCCGGGGCGATGCGGCCTTTGCGAAGCCGGAAGTTTATGAGGCTTCGGAGGAACGCGGAGTACAGTACGCCATTCGCATTCCGGCCAACAAGAGCTTGGAGCTGGAGATCGAAGACATCCTGTTTCGCCCGCCGGGAAGGCCTTCCCGCAAGCCCTTGGTGCGCTACAAGAGTTTTCGCTATCAGGCGGAGAGTTGGTCGCAGGCGAGGCGGATCGTCGCTAAGGTCGAGCATCACCAGGGCGAGCTGTTCCCGCGCGTCGGATTCATCGTGACGAGCATGAGCTTGCCGAGCCGCTCGGTGGTGCGCTTCTACAACAAGCGCGGCACGGCGGAACAGTGGATCAAGGAAGGCAAGCAGGCGACGCACTGGACGCGATTGTCGTGCCATCGATTTCGGGCCAACGAAGTGCGGTTGCAACTGAGCGTGCTGGCCTACAACCTGGGCAATCTTTGGCGGCGGCTGGGGCTTCCGCAGCGAATCAAGAGTTGGTCGCTGACGAGCTTGCAACACAGGTTGATGAAGACCGGCGGTCGGCTGGTCAAGCACGCGCGGTATTACTGGCTCTTATTGGCGGAGGGACATCTGAACCGGCGGCTGTTCGGCGACATGCTGCACAAGATCTGGGCGCTGCCGCTGCCGAGTGGGTAGCATTGCCGGAGTGAGGATCAACAGCTTTTGGCTCCAAAAGGTTTCGCAAGGAGCAGTGTCGGCCGGAGCGCCGTTCAAGCCGCTCAATCAACGACTGTGAGCGGTCGAACCAGCTCTGGCGACTACCAGCAGAGGTGATGTGCAGGGTTCAGCGTGAAAGGACGTGCTGTTCGGAGCGGAGCGGGTGTATACTGTGGCCGTGCCAGGGCCAAAATGGAAATCCTGGCTAAGGCTCTGGCTGTGGGGTGGAGGCAGGCAGCGGTGGCCCACCCCGGTTCGACCATGCTCACTCTGCTGTGTGCTCCGCTGTGCGGAGCGGTGGCCATCGGTCAAGGATTCACGGTGCTCGGATTACCCGAGGCAGCCCTCGACACCGCGGCAATCGCGGTCCACACGGTCCTCTATGGGCAGTTTGTGTTGGCCCGTGTAACCGTGTTGGTTGTGTTCCCCGTTGCAATTACGGGAGCTGGGTATCCACTTGACTCAGGTGACCCCAAGATGTAGTGTAGGGCCTGGTGGAGGATTACCCGCGCGACCAACTCGAATTCGAGTCTCACTTTGCGAGCGAGGAGGCTTGCCGCGACTATCTGTTCGCCTTGCGCTGGCCAGAGGGTTTCCGCTGTCCAAGGTGTGGGCATGAGCGCGCTTGGCCGGTGCGCAAAGTGTGGTTCGAATGCGCTCGCTGCGGGCGGCAAACCTCCGTCACCGCCGGCACGATCTTTCAAGACACACGCAAGCCGCTGCGGCTGTGGTTCCGGGCGATGTGGACCATCACCACGCAGAAGAATGGGGCCAGCGCCCTGGGTCTACAGCGCGTTCTGGGACTGGGCAGTTACCAAACCGCCTGGCCTTGGATGCACAAGCTGAGGCGAGCGATGGTGCGCCCGGGGCGGGAGCGATTGACGGGCCTCGTCGAGGTCGATGAGACCTACTGGGGCGCTGAAGAAGAAGGGGTAATCGGCCGGCAGACCGAGCGTAAAGCGTTGATTGCAGTCGCCGCGGAAGAGAGAGGCACCGGGCTGGGGCGCATCCGCATGCAGCGCGTTCAGAACGCCTCGGCGGCCAGTTTGATGCCCTTCGTCGAGGAGTCGGTCGAGCCGGGCAGCGTGGTTGTTACCGACAACTGGTCGGGCTACGATCCGCTCAAGAAGAAGGACTACCAGCGTCGTATCATCTCGATTAACAACCGCCGCGAGCAGGCCTCGCAGCTACTGCCGAGGGTGCACTTGGCGATCTCGCTACTCAAGCGCTGGATGCTGGGCACGCATCAGGGGGCGGTCAGCCACGAGCATCTGGACTACTATCTCGACGAGTTCGTGTTCCGCTTCAATCGGCGCAGATCACGCAGTCGGGGCAAGCTCTTCTACCGCCTTGTGCAGCAGGCCATGGCGGTGGAGCCGACGCCGTACCGCTCGATCGTCGTCGATTGGGACGCTAAGACGCTGTGAGCCCAACTACAAGATGTTGGGGTCACCTGAGTCAAGTGGATACCCGGCTTACGGGATTGCTGGCCAGCCGTGACGGCCTACCGAGCTGGGTCTGGCCATCGACTAGGTCGTACCACCGATAAAAGTCCACGTCACGCTTCCACAAGACGCGCAGCGGCACCGGACGTTTGCGGGCTCGGCCTCGTGCCAAGCCGACGCGTGCGACGGAGCTACACTGACTGGCATGCGACGAGCGCTTTGTTCCTGCCTGGCTTCACTACTTCTGGTACCAACCTTCGCAGCAACTGCCCAGACTCTCAACGAACCTGATCCCCTGGAACCGATTCTGCGGCCCGTGTTGCGGTCTTCCGTCTCCTCCCTGGTGGAGCATTACCGCAGCGAGCGCACATACCCTTTGGAGGCATTTCCGCTTGCGCCGCCGAGATTTGAGATCTTTCGGCGGGACGTGATCGGCCGGCTGACCCGCTCGCTCGATCTCGAGGAATGGGTGGTTCGCAAGCCGGCAAGCAAACAGAGCCCGATCCGCCATCTGTTTCGAGACAAGCTGCTCAAGACGATTCGCCATCACGGTATCGAGATGGAGGTCCATGTGATCGAGCTTCTTGAGACCGGCGACCGGATACCGGCGGTTTTGTGTCTGCCGGAGGGGTCCGGCAAGCATCCGGCGGTGGCGGCGTTCTCCGGGCACGGCAAGAACGGCTTGCGGGACTTGGTCGTTGACCTCGACAGTTACCAACGGGGCGTCGCAACACGGCTGGCGCAGGCGGGCTTTGTGTCGATCGCGGTGGAAAAGCTCGACACCGGGTACTTGTCGCGGACGTTCCCCTCAGGAGTCGATGAGCAGGAGATCGCCTCCTGGCGTCTGGGGATGAGCAAGGTGACGCGGTCGGTACAACTGATGGCGTCGCTGGCGGCGCTCGAAATTCTTGCCGCTCACCCACGCGTGGATGAGAGCCGCATCGGAACCACCGGGGTCTCGCTTGGCGGGTGGCTCGCCGTGCAAGCGGCGCTGCTCACGGACCGCGTAGCCGCCGTTGCGGACTTCGGGCGCAAGACCGTCTTCCTGCCCGAGGACACTCGGCCTGAGGAGTTCGCCGAGATTCGGGACAAGTGCCACATCCTGCCGGGAATGTTCGCGGTCGGCGACCGTAATATGCTGCTGCTGGCCTACGCGCCACGGCCGATGCTGGCCGGGCACGGGCGCAAGGATCGCGGCTCCCACGAGCAGAGCCCCCGGTACTACCGCGACCTGTTTGCCGCCCAGTACCGGGCGCTGGGTAAGGAAGAGGAGTTCGAATACAGCATCCACGAGGGCGGCGATACGATGCCGGATGACGTGGTGGTGGAGTACTTCCGGCGGCGGTTTGGGGTGGATGGGGAATGAGGGGTGCGCTAGTCAGCGGCAGTGCCGGGTTCATCCGCTGGGGTGCCGGTGGCTTTGTTTAAGGCGACGGGCTGGCGACGCTCTTCGTTTACATCGAGGTGGAAGACGTCGGGACGGGCGTAATGGCCCGTAACGTCGAAGTCGTACTTGCCGCGCGTGATGTCGTCGAGATCGAGGTCCGCGGCGAGGATGGTTTCGCCGTCGAAGTGGGGTCCGGCGAGCACTTCGCCGAGTGGGTTGACGATCAAGCTACCACCGCGCATGAGCACGGTCTTCGGATCGTCGCCTTGGATGGCGGCATAGTCGTCGGGACAATCGGCCCGAGTCAGGTACTGGCAGGCCGAGAGGACGAAGCAGCGGCCTTCGAGTGCGACATGGCGCATGGTCGCAAGCCAGGTTTCCCGGTCGTCGGCGGTGGGGGCGCAGTAGATTTGCGTTCCCTGGGAGTACATGTAAGTTCGTAGCAGAGGCATGTAGTTCTCCCAGCAGATGACGGCGCCGACTTTGCCGACCGGGGTGTCGATGACCGGCATGGTCGAGCCGTCGCCGAAGCCCCACACCAGGCGCTCGGCCGCTGTCGGCATCAGCTTGCGATGCTTGCCGAGCAGGCCCCGCTCCGGGTCGAAGAACAGAACGGTGCAGTAGAGGGTGCCGCCGTCGCGCTCGATGACGCCGATGACGAGGGTCAGGCGATGCTCTTTCGCCGCGGCAGCGAGTTGGGCGGTGGCCGGGCCGGGAACGTCGACCGCGGCGTCCCAGTAGCGGCGGAAGTCCTCACGGCCCTCGGGGCGGCGTGAGCCGACGCGCGCGCCGAAGTCGAGACCCTTGGGGTAGCCGCCGATGAACGCCTCGGGGAAGAGGGCGATTTCGGCATTTTGAGCAGCGGCTTCGGCGGCGAAGCGGCAAGCCTTTTCGACGCCGGCCTCACGATCGAAGACAGGCGAGGCGGCCTGCACGACCGCGGCTCGTATGGTTCGCATGGCGTATCTCCTGGCCGCCGTTCCCGCGTGTCGCTCGCGGTGTGCCGGGCTTCGCCGCGGCTTGTAGGGGTCGACCGCTGTGTCGACCCCGGGGCTCCTCGCTGCGTTCGCGGCATCGGGGGCGGAGACAGCGCTCCGCCCCTACGATCTCACACCAGTCGCCCGGTCCGGCCTGCCCGTGCTGCCCGCCGTGCTCGCGGCTATCGGGCGGAGACAGCGCTCCGCCCCTACTGGTTCTTCACAAGTTCTTGCGACTGCGCGCTGATCCAAACCAGGCGCACGCGCTCGAAGCCCGCGTCAAACCGGGTTCGCAGATTGTGGGGCGCCATCGACGTTGCGGCGGAAGCGCCATGCAGCACCCAGGGCGCCAGCCGGGACCCCGCAATCGTGTCCGCCGAACCCGCCGTTGGTTGGAAGGCCACGACGGCCAAGACCACCGCCGTGGCGATGAGAAGTCCGCGCACCAAACCGAAGGCCGCGCCCAGCAGGCGGTCGAACCATCGCAGGCCCGTCCAGTGCAAGAGCTTGCCGAGCATCCGGGCGACGATAGCGCCGGCCACTAGAGAGCCAACGACGATCGATAGGAACGCCGCGAAGGAGGCCATTTCAGCGCTCTCGACGTAAGGCCGCAGGTGGATCGCCAGGTCTTCGTACCACCACATGCCTGCGACGATACCGCCGCCGAGAGCAAGGAGCCGAATGACCTCGCGGCTGAGCCCGTTCCAGGCAGCCGCAATGAATGACAACGACAGGATGAGACCGAGGACGACGTCGAGCCAGTTCATCTCATAGCCCTCCCGAGGTTTGATAGCTGAGGCTGGCAGCTACGGTGCATCAAGCGCGGCGCTTGCGGGAGGGCGTCGCGGGGCGCGAGTCTCTGGAGGGCAGTATAACAAGGCCGGCTGGAGATGTTTCGGGGCCAGAGTTGCCCAGAGCAATGTGATCCTTAAAATAAGGCTTCGAACATGCCGCGGGGGCGCTGTGCCGCACGCGGTCGTCGTCTGTCTCACTTCGGAAGCGCGGCTTGGCGTCGCTTGGGGTGCTCGAAGTCGAAGCGCTCAGCCCGGATCATCTCGAGCGTCTGCTCGATCGAGGGGCGGTCACCCCAATAGGTGCCGTGGTAAGCGAAGCGGACGTTGCCGGCGGGATCGACGATGACGGTTGCCGGGCGGTTGATTTATTCGGCGTGAGCGAAAAAAGTCTATTTCTGGATTTAGCTTCCGTGGTAACCTCAAGCCAAGTCGCCCATCGGACGCAGGGAAACGTGACGTTGTTGGGCTACGCTGCCCTGCCTCGTGCTCCCGGTCAACCCGCACACCGGCAACCATCGCCACGAATCGCATCCCCGCGGCGGCCTCGCAGGCATTCCATCATCGGCTCACCAGAGCCGCAATAGCGAAATGAAACTCGCATGGAAAACCCCGGCGGCCGGCGGGCTTTGGTGGCTGCTGATCCTCACTCCGGCGCTTGGCACGGCGCAAGTGCAGGTCGCGGTTTCGGCGCCAAGCACGGCCAAGATCCAGGAAGAGGGCGCCGCCCAAGAAGACGGCGGCGAGCCTATTGAAGGACCGGTCTTGGGCTACGTGTTCGACCGCGAAAAGCAACTTCTGTGGCCCTTGATCGGCATCGCCGGCGCCTCACAGATGGCGCCCGCGTTCCAACTCGGAGTCCATCTCGGCGGACTGGAGATCTCCTCGCGACAGAACTACGGTCTCGGCCGCCAAACCGGCACGGGGGAGGTGCATCTTTTCGATTTGAGCGGGGCCCAACCGGCCGAACGAGAAATCTCAGGCTCCGACACCGGGATCGATCGCATCGTTTTGAGCCCGAACGGTGACTCCGCCGGCCTGTACGACCGCCAGACGAAGCAAGTGCAGATCATGACTGGGCTGCCGGACCAACCACGAGTGCGTGGCCGCGTGTCCCTCGAGTCGTTGCCGGGAGTGTTGGCGGCGCTCGCGATCAGCGACAGCGGCGAATTGCTGCTGGCCGGAGTGTCAGAGACAGGCTGCGGCTCGGTGCACCTGCTGGGACCGCGGCGCTCTCCCCGGCCGGTCCTGCCCCTCGGGCGGCCCTCCTCCATTGCCTTCCTGCACGACTCCTCCGACGCCGTCATCGCCGACTACGACCGCAACGAAGTTGTCTTGGTCCGCGACGTCGCGGGCACCGCGCAGGTGAACGTCCTTGGAGGCGAGAGGGAAGGCATTCTGAAACCGGTCGCAGTAGCTGCCTCGGCCGACAACGCGCGCATCTTCGCCGCCAGTTCTCAGACGAAACAGGTGGCGATCCTCGACGTCAAGGGCGGCTCGCCCACCTTGGTTACGTGTGGCTGCCGGCCCAGCCGCTTGAAGCCTCTGGCGGGGAACGCACTGTTCCGCATCACCGGCAGTTCGGTGTCGCCCGCGTCGCTGCTCTATGCCGATCACGAGTCCGGCGGGCAGCTCGCGCCACGTATTGTGTTCGTACCTGCGGGTAACGACGCGCTGGAGCCGTCTCCCGCTCCCGACCCGCCTCGTCTACCCCGCGGGAGAGCCCTCCGCTGATCCGCTGCGCCCGACCACCTTGAAACATTTCAACCCGCAAGTCACGTTCCGGGAGCAGTTTCCTGCTTGCCGACAACCTCGATTGGCGCGAGGTCAAGCACCAAGCCTCACCTAAAATGGAACCTTGCACGTCTCCGATTTCAACTACCCCCTCCCCGCGGAACAAATCGCGCAGCACCCCCTCGACGACCGGGCGGACGCGCGCATGCTGGTCGTCGACAGCTCCGACCGGACCTGGCAGGACCGCACCTTCCGCGACCTTCCGCCGTACCTCCGCTCCGGCGACCGCTTGGTTGTCAACAATACCAAGGTAATCCCGGCCCGCCTGTTCGGACGCCGCGCCGGGGTGCACGCCACCACGTCGAAGACGCACGTCCGCGGCCTGGTCGAGGTGCTGCTGTTGAGAAAGGTCGGCGACCGTCCCCTGCGTTGGGAAGCGCTGGTGCGTCCGGGCCGCAAGTTGCGCGTCGGCGAGAGGATTCAGTTCCCCGGTGGGCTCGAGGCGGAGATCGTCGAACACGGCGAGTTGGGTTTGCGCATCGTCGAGTTCACCTCCGACGACGACTTCTATGAAACGCTGGCGCGCATCGGCCATACGCCGCTGCCCCCGTACATCAAGAGGTCAGACGAATCGGCGGACCGGGAACGCTATCAAACCGTGTTCGCCCGGCAGCCGGGCGCCGTGGCCGCCCCGACCGCCGGACTGCATTTCACGCCGGAGGTCCTCGGCCAACTCGATCAACTGGGAGTCCATCGCGTCGAGGTCACCCTGCACGTCGGCCTCGGCACCTTTCAACCCATCTCGGTCGAACAGGTCGAGGAGCACAAGGTCCACGCCGAACCGTTCGAGATCTCAGAACAGGCGGCCGGCGAACTCAACGCCGCCGAGCGGATCGTCGCCGTCGGAACGACAACCGTCCGAACGCTCGAGCACGCCATCCGGGCAGGCGGCGGGCGGTTCAATCCCTGCGCCGGGGACACGCAACTGTTCATCTATCCCGGGTTCGACTTCAAGGCCGTCGATCTGCTGCTCACCAACTTCCACTTGCCGCAATCGACGCTGTTGATGCTAGTGTGCGCCTTCGCCGGACGCGAATTCGCACTCGACGCCTACGCCCATGCTGTCCGCGAAGGCTATCGCTTCTATTCCTACGGCGACTGCATGCTCATCGTATAGGGAGCGCCGTGCTCCTGCCGAGGATTGGTGAACAGGACGGCCCTTACTACTCATCCATCGTGATCTTGAGGGCTCTGAGGAAGGCGTGGTCCTGCGGGGTGAACGAAACTTCCGACGGAACGAACGCTTCGTCGTGAACGCGGTTGCCCTCGTCTTCTGCACGGCGATTAAACCCAATCGTGGCTTCAAGCACAAGAAAGACGTCGTAGCCCTCTTTCTTGATCTCGCCGATCACCTCGGCGATGCCGTCGGACTCGGACAGCGTATCGTTGATCGCGTTGCCGAGTTGCTGCATCAGATGTTTGAGGCGTTCGTCCACTGGGCTCCGTTCGATACGGACGTCTATCTCTTGGATGGCTACGCGGGTTGGAGCGTTGCGCTCTTCGTCGCGCCGGAGCGGTATCTCCGATCCCGATTATCGTTCAATCGGATGATGCTTTCAACCGTGCGTGCGCCGCCACCGTTTCGTAGACGGTATCGGTCGGACTTGCCGAAAACTAAAGACGCGCCAGCCTTTGCATCGGCCGGTAAACCCACAGTGAATCCTCACGTCGGAACCGATGACTGTTGCGTTACGATGAGGGCATGCCGGACGAGGTATTCGAGACCGACTGTCCGTGTTGCGGCGCCATCTTGGAGATCGACGCCTCGAATCAGGTCATCCTCTCCCATCAGGTCCCCGCGGCCGAAACCACGACACGCGATCTGCGCGAGGCAGTGCAACAGTTGAAAGCGGCAGAGAACAGCCGCGACGAGCAGTTCCAGCAGCAGGTTGCCGCCAAGCGGCGCCATGAAGAAGAGGCCGGCAAGCGCTTCGACGGCCTGCTCAAAAAGGCCCGCACCGAGGGCCCGGTCAAGCCCGCCCTCCGCGACATCGACTCGACTAAGTTTCGCGTTCAACCGCCGGCGGCGTCGGTCGCGGCCTTTCTACAAGTGGCCATCCTAGCCGGCGGTGATCTGCCATGTTTTCCAGGGAACCCTTACACCTGATCTCAATCACCCGCATACCGCCGCCGCAGAAGGTCGCGCGCTTCGTCTTGCGAGCCGGCGAAATCACCGTAGTTCAAAACCTTTTGGTACTGCTTCTCGGCCTCGGCGCGCCGGCCTAGCAAGTCGTACGTCTTGCCCAACTCCAGATGCGTGACGATACGGGTCTGCACAGCCGCGGGCTCCTCCGCAAGCGACTGGCGGAACGACGCCACCGATTCCCTCAAGTCGCCTTTGCGCCGGAAAGCCACGCCGAGCCGGTTGTGAATGGCGGCCTTCTCCAGCCGGTCGTAGCGGTCTTTCTTGGCATCGACCTTACGAAGGATGTCGCGATAGATCGTCAACGCGGCGTCGTGCCGCTGCATCAGCAACGCGATCCCGCCCATGTCGAGATGCACCAGGTAGTTCTTCGGGAAGCTCTTGAGCAGCGTCGACATCTCGTCAAACGCATCTTGGAAGCGTCGCTCGCGTGTGTAGATCAGCGTCAGCAAGACGCGCGCGTCGTGGTTGACCAAGGTTGCGTGCTCGCTTGTCGTCCGCAGCAGTTGCCGGCCTTTTTTCTTGTTGCCACGGTAGCCCAGCAGAAACGCCAGCCAGCGCGTGCTCCAACCGAGGCTGCCCGTCACGTATTCAAACGTGCCCATGCTGATGTAGGCGTCGTAGACGTCGGGCTTTAGGCGCAGCAGGTCGCGATGGTAACGGTAGGTCTTTGACCCGGCGCGGAATGCGGCCCACCACGACCGCTTCAGGCTTGCCTCGTAACTCGCCACATTCTGATAGGCAAGCCCCAACAGGAACAGCGCCGCAGGTTCCTCGGCGTTGCGGTCAAGCCTCGCCCGCGCCTTCTCGATCCCCTGCGTGGCGACGCGCAAGAACCGCCGCTCGACCGCGGGCGCGACTTCCGGCATGTACTTTGGCGACTCCGCGAAGAAGTCCGACGAAGCGAACCGGTCGATGCTCAACTCCTGCTTCTTGACCAACTCCTCGAGCCAATACGTCTTGGCGAGAAAGATGTAGCCGACCGCGTCGTCAGGATCCTCGCGAATCATCGCCTCGAAGAGCGCGGCGGCTCGGCCGTGCTCGAGATCATAGTTCGCCTGGATCCCTTCTTGGACCTTCGCTACCTGTCCAGCCGGCAGCAGCGCCCCGTCGCCCGGAGCAGCCGCCACGTGCGACACCGGCAGGACAGACCATCCCACCAGCAGCGCCAAGAGGAAGCGATCGCGTCTCATGAGACCGGCAGGCGCACGGTGACCCGCGTGCCGCGTCCTTCGGTGATCGGGCTCTCGAGCTCGATTTCTCCGCCGAGCAGCCGAACGTTTTTTCGGACGATCGCCAGCCCCAGCCCCGTGCCCTTGAGCTTGGTGGTAACAAACGGCTCGAACACGCGCTCCCGCATCTCGGCTGCAATGCCCGGCCCCTCATCAGCCACGTGAATCGAGACATGGTTCTCCGGCGCACCCGTCACTTCCACCATCACGCGCCCGCCGTCGGAGGACGCCTGAATGGCATTCAACGTCAGGTTCAACACAATCTGCTGGATCAACTCGGGATGCGAGTCCTTCAGCAGCGGCGCCGCCCCGTCGCGATACTCCACCGCAATTCCCCGCCCTGCTGACTGCCGCTGCAAGGTCTGCGTCGCGTTCGCCACCAGCTTGGCCACATCGACATCGCCGGTCTTCTCCGGCGCAGGCCGCGAGAACGACAGTAACTGCTGCACGCTGGCATCGAGCCGGTCGATCTCGCCGATCATGTACGACAGGTCGCGATCGTATTTCGCCCGCACGTCTTCGTCCTCGCGCATGAGCTGCGCCAGCGTCTTCATCGAGCTGAGAGGATTCTTCACTTCGTGCGCGATCGCCGCCGCCGCCCTGCCAAGCCGCGCCAGGTGCTCTTGCTGCACCAAGGCCCTCTCAATCTGTATCTTCTCCTCGACGATTTTGCCCGTTTCGATCGAGTGCGAAATCTGCCGGCACAGGCCCAGCAGAATGCTCTCGTCCTCGTCCATGAAGATTCTCGGCGAGGAGTCGAGCAACAGCAGCCCCGTCAGGCGGTCCTCATACCACAGCGGAAACAAATAGTTGAACCCGCCGGCTTCGAGGATCTTGCGCAGCTCGGGGACGCGGGTGAGATGGGTGTGGACGAACTCCTCGCGCCCCGCGTAGACGAGCGATTCGAGCTCCGCGAACGCGTCCGGTGACACCGCTTCGTCTTCGAAACCAATGCGGCCCTCGAACCGATTCTCTCCCGCGGTGGCCAGCAGCACTCTTTTCAGTTCGAAGGTCCGGGCTACCTCTTCGGCGAGAAATTGGACCCGCTTCGGGGGCTCTAAGACTCCCGCGGCCTCTTCAATCAAACGCTTGCTGAAATCGGCGTAGAGCTGCGCGCGTTTCGAGAGGAACCGATTCATCCAACCATAGAGCGGCAGCCACACCAAGGCCGCCGCGAAGATCATCGCCAGTTCCGTCACCGTGCCGAAGAACCCAAACTCGTCTTCGACAAAGTCCACCAGCCTGCGCACCACAAACAGATAGAACGCGACGAACAGCCCCAGCATCAACGCGAACCTGAGCTGCCGCCGAATCTGCAAGCCCAGGAAGTTGTAACGCTGCACGAAGTGAACGAAGCAAACCGACGGTACCAGCGACGACCAAATCATCGCCGCCGGGGTATCGCTTGCCGTCACCACCACCGCCGGGACGGCCAACGCGCCGGCAAAGGAAAAGAGGAACCTTCGCAGCCGTAACGAACTTTCTCTCCGTGCCGCACGCACGCAGAGCAGCGCAACGGCCGCGAGCACCACCGCCAACAGGTAACGGTGGCCGCGGCCATCATCACCCTGCATCAGCCAGACGGCCACTGGTACCAAGCCGTAGCCCAGCACGGCGAGCCACTTCGGCAACCGTCCCGAAACAACCCCGAGATGGAATAGAAAGGCCGGCGTAGCAATCAGCCCAACCTCCGCAACCGCCTCCGCCACGCTTAGAAATAGACTTTCGTCGCTGTCGCTGTTGATGCGGTAGAAGAAAGCAGCCGCCTCGCCCGTATACCACAGGACGACGCTGACAGCCGCCCCGAAGAACAGGCGGCCCAACGTTCCCGACCGGATCTTGCACGCCAGCAGCGAGACCAAGAAGGCGTGCAGTGTCGCGCCGGCCACGTAGCCCAGCAACTGCAAGGTAACTTCGATCAGCATGGGGACTCTTCGGCGGGACGCTTCACGGGCAGCATGACGACGAACCGCGTCCCCTGGCCGGGCGGGCTTTCGACTTCGATCCGCCCACGGTGGGACTTAACGATTTGGTAGCAGATCGGCAGCCCTAAGTCGATCCCTACGCGGCCCATCGTTTCCCTGAACCCCGGATCGAAAACATGCGGCAGGTGTTCGGCGGGAATGCCCTCGCCGTTGTCGGTGATCTCGATCCGCACCATATCACCGGCCCGCTGCGCGCGGAGTTCGATTCGGCCCGCCCCACCGTGCCGGCGGATCGAGTCGCGGGCCTTGAGCAGCAGGTTCATGAAGAGTTGATTCAGCTCACGCGGCGAGCATTCGATCTCGGGCAGATGGTCGAAGCGGCGGACGATCTCGATACTCTCGTCCAACTCATCCCGCAGGAACTCCAGCGACTGCTCGATGCCCTCGATGATCATCGCCCGCCGGAATTGCGCGCGGTCGAGTTGGGCGAAGTCCTTCAAGTTCTTCAAGATCGTTGAGACGCGATTGCATGCCACCTGCGACTGCACCGCTGCGTCCGTAAGGGCTTGCGCCAGCCGCGACGATGACTGCCCCTCGGGCAATGGCTCGCCCCTCAGCAGCGCCTCGACCCGCGGCGCCGCGCGGCTCGTCGTGTCACTGATGCTTCGCAACACGCCCAATGGTGTGTTGATCTCGTGGACGATCCCGGCGACGAGCTTCGAAAGCGACGCCATCTTCTCGGCGCGCAGCAACGCTATCTGGGACTCCTTGAGTTCTTTGAGCGTTCGCTTCAACTCCTCGGTGTAGCGGCGGTTTTCGCGGAGCAGCCGCTGTTTCTCGACGGCGTTGCGCACCGTGACCCGCAGGTCTTCCAACTCGAACGGTTTCGAGAGATAGTTGTAGGCCCCCGAGCGCAGCGCCTCGGCGGCGATCTGCTCGGAGCCGTAGGCGGTCATCAGCACCACCAGCAGCGGCTCGCTACGCTCGTTCAGCCGGCGCAACAAGGCGAGACCGTCCATGCCCGGCATGTTGATGTCAGAGACGATGACGTCCGGCTGGAAGCGATCGATCGCGGCGAGGGCTGTGGTGCTGTCCGGGGCCTCTTCGACGGCATACCCCTGTTGCGACAGCGCCCGCGAGACCGCGTAGCGTGCCGACTCTTCGTCGTCGATGACCAGGATTTTCGTTTTGCTCTCCAACGCGCCCCTCCTCGCTGTATGGAGAACCGTTAGGTTGTGGCGAGTCTAGCACAGCACTAGCCAAACTCTTCTCATCCTAACCAGGATTCTCATTTGGCCGGCGACCGAAAACGGCAATTCTAGTTGAGAGCCTTCCGCGGGGTCAGTGAAGGGCGTATTCGCCTACGGGGAGGATGGACACTAAGGCGATCTTCGCAGTTTCACACTGCCCTCGGCGGATCCTGGCATCTGTGCACAAGAATGTGCGGACGAGCCTAAACGCCGGAGGCGGTAAGGGCGACGAACAGTATCAGAAAAAATACTCCTACTCCTGCTCCTACTGCGGCCAGAACCAACAATGTTTTGTTCGAGCCGTCTTTCTTGACTTTAAGAGACTTTACTTCATCGAAACCGATTTTCCTTTCCTCAATCTGGTTCCCTCTAGCGTACTGAACAACAAATCCCTCATTCGAGACTTCACCAAGCCGCCCTCGCAACTTCTCCTTGTTTTTCAGACGCACCTGCACCCGCGATCCAGGAGGTATCTCGAGGACCTTTTCTTGAAGCGTAGGTTTCTTGGTCGCCTGAGGCGGTATGCCGGCAGAAGTGGCCATAGCGGCATACGTCACATTGGCGGAAAGGATCACCACTAGAAGAATAGAGAGTATCTTTCGCATGCTGCCTCCTGACTCCAAGCCATGCATTTGCATGGCCAAAGCTTTGTTCCAGGTTCGGCTGCCGCCAGAGCCTCCTTTCGCTGTGCAAATTACTGAACATCGAAGGATACCTGACTCGGGGTGCTGCCCTGCCGGCCGTTCCTGCCGGCGCTCAACTCAAAGGGCTCCGGCCCACCTTACCCAGGATTTCCATTTCGACCCTGGCACGGCCACAGTATACACGCGCGCTGCCCCGAATGCCACGTCTTTTCGCGCTGAACCCTGCACATCACCTCCGCCGGTAGGCGCCAGGGCTCGTCCGTCCACTGACAGACGTTGATGGAGCGGGCTGAACGGCGCTCGGGCCGACACTGCTCCCTGCGATGCCAATCGCACCTGGCGGTGTCAGTCAAAACTGACTATCTCCAGATCGCTTCGACGCCCCCCCGTTCGCACTATCTGACTGACTTCAAAGCCCTTCGCCCCTCACGCCAAAAGTGGCCCCCGGCCTGCACCGGGAAGGTGCGCTGGAGGAGTCCTATGAGCACCATACAAGTTTGCTGGAGAGGCTGGGTAGTTATTGCCATCGCTGCCTGGGGGGCCCAAGCAGTTGCCGGGCAACAACGATCGCGAGCTGCGGGCTTTGGCGACCTGCCGTCCCGCGCTCAGCAAATCCTGAAACAACGCTGCGGCGGATGCCACGGCACGCAAGGCCGTGCGTTTAAAGGGGTCGTAGTCGATGACCACGCCCGCCTCGTGGGCAACCACGGCCGTCCCGTCGCCCCGCAAGACAACCAATCGCCGCTGTTGCGCCTGGTCCGAGAAGGCACGATGCCGCCGGGCGACGTCAAGCTCACGGCGGACGAAATCGACACCCTCGCCCGCTGGGTTGAGCAAGGGGCCAAGCCTTGGCCCGATGAGTCCGTACTTCCGCGACGCGAATTCTTCGGCGAGGCTGACATCATCAATGCCATCGAGCAGGACCTACTCTCTACGCAGCAACGCCAACGCCGCTTCATCCGCCACTTCAGCCTCGCGCACCTCTATAACGCCGGCGTGGGCGAGGCGGAGCTCGACGTCCACCGCCGAGCACTGACGAAGCTGCTCAACAGCCTCTCGTGGCGGAAACGAATCGCCATCCCGCATGCTTTGGGGCCGGGACGGACGCTGCTGCGCATCGATCTCCGCGACTACGGTTGGACGGATTCGACCTGGCACCAGCTCGTTAGCCACTACCCCTACGTCTTCGGCCGTTTCGACGAAAGGCGGATCACCGATCTCTCGGGGTCGGTCGTGGCCTACCTGCGGGCGGACTGGTTTGTGGCAACGGCTTCCGAGCCGCCGCTCTACTACCAAGTTCTCGGCCTGCCGTCCACGGTCGGCCGGCTCGAGACGCTGCTGGGCGTTGACACGGCGCGGCATCTCGCCGATGGAACGCGCGGTGATTCGCGCCGGCGTGGCGAATAGCGGGGTCTCGCGCAACAACCGCGTGCTCGAGCGGCACGAGTCGCCGCACGGCGCCTACTGGAAGAGCTTCGACTTTCGATCGAACGCCGGACGCCAGAACATCTTTCGCCACCCGTTGGACTTCCAGGTCGCCGGCGGCGAGATGATCTTCCATCTCCCCAACGGCATGCAGGGCTATTACCTGGCCGATGCCAAGGGTCACCGCCTCGACAAGGGCCCGAGCGACGTCGTCTTCGATCGCAGCAACCCCACCAGCCCCGAGATCGTCGCCGGCCGCTCGTGCATGAGCTGCCATGTCTCAGGTATGAAGCGGTTTCGTGACGACATGCTGCCGGTCTTAGCCCCACGACCCTTGAGCGAAGAACGCGAGACCGCGCTGCTTCTCTACGCCGGACAGGCCGACCTGAATCGGCTTCTCGATGAAGACGAGGCGCGCTTCGCGCGGGCCATGTTCGAGGCCACCGGCGAGCGGCCCGACGACACGACCCGAGAGCCGATCGGTCGCGTCTCGACCGCCTACGAAGCACCGATTGACTTCCAACGCGCCGCCGCCGAGCTGGGAGATCAGCCCGTCTGGTTGCGCTCACGGCTTGACTTCACTCGCGATCGCGGTACGCTTCCCGGCCTGGACGCCCTGACCGTCGAAGGCGGCACGGTCAGTCGCGAGTCATGGGAAAGCACCTTCACGAGCGCAGTCCGCACCTTCGAGCTGGGTGGGGGGAACTTCCACCGGGAGGGGGCCGTTCGATCGCAGAATGTCGCGCGGACTGGCCGGCCGTCGTCGTCCGTTCATCGGCTGCCCAAGTCGGTCGAGTTTCTGCGCGAGGCCCGCTCGCTCTACATCCACTCCGGAAGCACTCGTCTGCTGGTCGAGGCCGTGCATCAGGGTTTCCGCGCGAACCAAGCCTTCAACGACACCGAAATCGCTTTCGTCGATCGATCGGGCCGCGCGGACCTGGACCTGCGAGTCGGCCGGCCGGTCTTCACGTTCGACTTCACCTACAAGCTAACCGATCGTCGAACCGGCATCGTCCTCGACAGCGGCCGCTTTACCGCCGCCGACGCCCAGCTCGGGATTCAGGAGATCGTGACAAGGGTCGTCAACAAACTGACCTCCGGCCGGCAGGTGCAGCTATGAGGCGCAAAGACATCACGCCGGCCGGACTGGGGAGCGGCAACGTGCCTGCCGGACGCACTTCCCCGCCCCGCCTCGGCCGCACGTCGAGCGATAACGCCCCACAGCGCAGCGAGGCCAACGAGGAATCAACCATGACCCCAAACCAATCGACTCATTCATCGCTCAAGGATTTTCTCACCCGCGCCGTTCTACTCGCGGTCCTACCCTGGGTCTTTGTTCTCGCCCTCGTTGTTGAAATACGCCGCCGCTTCACCGAAGTGAACTAGCCTCATCGGCCGATCCGCACGACGGCCAAGCCGACGCAGGAACCGCCTCGAAAAAGTAGCGGCACGCCAAGCCGTGCCCGCGCCCAGAATCGGATCGCTACCTGCCGCGAAGTCGGGTGGCAAAGCCGCCTATCACACTCCTCGCCGCCCCCCCTGGCGGGTGTGCGACAAATTTGTGAGGCTCAGGCCGCGCGAGCGCGATTCTCCCAGTAGTCGTCGAAGCGGTTGCTGAGCCGTGCGCAACGCAAAGCCGTGATAGCGTTCGCGCCGCGCACGCTCCAGAACATGCCCGAGCGCTTCAACCGACTCGCAATGACGGTGCGGCAACCCGCCTCGATCACGCCTGAGCCCACAAACAAGCCCTGCCGGCGAAACTCGCCGTAACGCATGCGCTCCGCATGGCGCTGGAAGTAGTCCGCCTCCAGCGCCAGCGGATGCGCCAACTCCGGGTCGTCGGTTTCGATCTCGCGCAGCGCAGTGACGAGTTGCTCGATGCGCCCCGCGTCGAGCTTTTTCTGCATGCGCCGCGCCCAACCGCGGAGGCGCTTTTGTTGTTGGGGAAACAGCTTCGACGCCAGCTCCCACAGATGTTCGCGAGCGTGATACAAGTCGACGATCTCGATCGCGCCGGGAAAGTATTCGTGCGAAAGATTCCAGATCCAGCCCGCACCGTCGCCAAGCACGACCTTCTTGCGCGCCCGACTCCAACCCCGTCGCCAAGCCTCGCTGTAAATGCGGCGTCCGAAGGCGGCGGCGTCCTCGATCGCGCCGGTGTAGCTGGTCGAGTCTTCGTCGCGCACGGGACGGCCTTGTTCGTCGCAGCTTGTTTGCGTGAACACACAGCCGAGCTTGACCTCGCGCGTGCCGGCCGGGCCGCCGTCCTTACCCTTGCGGCCGGCCGTCTCGGCGGCGGTGACCGGTACGCCCGTGCCGTCCATCTCGATGTAGAGAATCGGAGTTTCAGGTCCTGACATCGCAGGAAGCTCCAGCGGTACGGCGCGCGCGATCGCGGCTTGTTCTTCGCTGGCGACATCTTCGCCGATCGCCTCGGCTTCGCGCTCGACAGCCTTGGCGGTCAGCCGCACTCCGGCCAACTCGTCGAGCAACGCGCGACCGCGATCGAACGACGTCTCGGAGCCGACCAGCGCCGTCATGCGGCGCACGCCTGGCGAATACTGCGTCGCTTTGACGGCCAGCTCTTGGTCGTGCGGCGCGAAGCCTTTGCCGCAGCGGCTGCAGTGATAGTACGGCCGTTCGACGACGACCTCGCCCAGCATCGTGACGAGCTTCTTCGGCCGCCGACCGGCGTAGCGCGCTGGCGAGCCGCAGGTGCAGGGCTGCTGCGATTCGCCGGCCGCGTCTTCGTTCAACAGCGTCTCGAGCAAGACAGCGCCGGCTTGATGCAGCGCGTCGCGCGTCGCCTGTTCGACGGCTTCGAGGTCGAGCGACCCGCGCTTGCGCCTCTCACACAAGACGACCCGTAGCAGTCTCCCTACTTCTACGGCGACTTCTTGCTGGATCGCCTCGGCCGTTTTTTTTCCTGCGGACTCAGCTCGGCGTCCTCGGCGACGGGGCGCAAGCGGCAGATCTGTTCGTTGACTTCGAGCAGTTGTCGGCTCAGCTCCCGGAAGCGGTGAAAAGCCTCAACTTCGCGTTGCGCTTTGCGCCGCTGGGCGGGCGAGGAAAAGGTCTCACTCACGGTCTTGCCGTTGACCTTCCTGGTCAGGCGGTAGTTCGGGCCATGAGCGGGCTGGCCGGGCTGATGGCAGCGGCAGGACGGTTTGCCGCAGCGGCCGCTGACAGCGCTGATGGATCCGCTGCGGAAGTCTCCTAGATCGAGAATCCGAGCGAGGATGGCCTTTCGTTGACGTTCGAGCGCGACGAGAGATTCGGGCATAGTACGCCTCCTTTCCTAACGTATCACTACGTAAGGATTCGCACGCAAAAAAGGGGGACCCGCAAATCATCACTTTCTTGTCGCGCACCCGTCTGGCAACCAAACACCGTCATCGTCTATAATCTCCCTAGGCGGGGCAAGACCTTCGCTTCGTGCCCGGGCCACCACCCGACTTACATGCGCCGCAATCCCCACCCTTACAGCGCGACCCGCCGAGGACGCCGCGAAGTTCTGCGCCATGGCCTGGTCGGCATGGGCGTGGTCTTCACCGGTTCGCTGCTCTCGCGTTGCCGCGAGGCCACCGGTCCGAGCGCGGGTAAGGTGACGGGGCGCTCCCTCGACCGTCTCGGTACGCACCTATGCAACCTTGGGCCTCTTCGGGAGCCGGACGCCAACGGCCTCCGACTCGCCGAGGGCTTCACGTCGCGCGTCATCGCGCGATCGAGTCATGAGCCGGTCCCGGGCTGCGGCTATCGCTGGCATGCCGCTCCCGATGGCGGCGCCGTCTTCGTCCCGGGCGACGGCGGCTGGATCTACGTCTCGAACGCCGAGGTGGGAGGCAACAAGGGCGGCGCCGGGGCACTCCGCTTCGACGCGATGGACAGGTTGTCGATGCCTATTCCATTCTCGAAAACACCACTGCCAACTGCGCCGGCGGCTCGACCCCCTGGGGCACCTGGCTCTCTTGCGAAGAGTTTGACCAGGGCCGCGTTTGGGAATGCGACCCGGCTGGAAGCAATGACGCCGTGGTCTGGCCTGCGCTCGGCGCCTTCAAACACGAAGCCGCCGCAGTCGATCCCGCTCGCAACCACATCTACCTGACCGAAGACCGCGGCGACGGACTGCTCTATCGCTTCGTACCCGACGGTTTCGCCGGCAACGGTTCACCCGATCTCTCCTCGGGACGTCTCGAAGCCGCGCAAGTCCTGGACGGAGAAGAAGGCCGTGTGGTCTGGCACCGCATTCACGACCCTAGCGGCTCTCGTCAGCCAACCCGCTTGCAAGCGCCTAAGGCGTCTGCCTTCAAAGGCGGCGAGGGCATGTGGTTCCACAACACCATGGTCTTCTTCACGACCACGCAGGACGATCGAGTCTGGGCTATGATGTCGAGACGAGTTTGATCGAGATCGTCTACGACCACAATCGCTTCGATGACGCCTGCCTAACCGGTGTCGACAACGTCACTGTCAGCTCGGCGGGCGACGTTCTCGTTGCCGAGGACGGCGGCGACAATCAAATCTGCAGCATCGCGCCTGACCGCGAGCCCGTGCCGATCGTTCATCTGATTGGCCACGACGGCTCCGAGATCACCGGTCCCGCGTTCGATCCCTCCGGTACCCGGCTCTACTTCAGCTCGCAGCGCGGCGAGACCGGCCAGTCAGAAGACGGCGTCACCTACGAAGTGACCGGCCCGTTCCGCGGCTGACCCTCTTGCTGTCCGCTTCTTGATGCTCCCCGCTGTCCGGGCCTAGCCGGCCGCGGATTGGGTCTGGCAGCCTTACTGGGAATCGTTCGATAACATGGCGGCGCGACCAGGATCTACACCCACCAGGGCCGGAACCACCTTTTTCGCACGTTGGCGTCAGGTTCTTACCTTAGAAGAACGGGGCTCCACCCTGGGGTAGAATACACTGTAAGAAACACCTTCCCGTCTCTTTGTTTTCAAGTCGTCGATGCCCTTCAGCGAGGAACTCGCCTTTCGGGACCGCCGTGTGCGGCACCTGGAATTCGTGCGCCTCTTCCTGGCGGCGGCCTATCTGGTAGCCGAGGTCGCCGGCAACCCTCGCGGCGCCGAGGCCGGAAAGTGGGCGTTGGCTCTTCTATTTGGTGTGTACGCGGCGATTCTCGTCGTCCCCCGGGTCCACTCGCTAGTTCGCAACCACGCCCTTGCGATTCTCGTGGTCGATCTTGTGGCCGTCTCGGCCCTGGTCTTATGGGGCGACTCCGGCAAGACCGTACTGACCCTATTGCTGTTCTACTTCCTGCTGAGCCAGGCGACGCTGCTCCACTCCTCCCGAGAAGTCATCGCCACCTCGGTGATCGGCATCGTGGTCTACGGCGTCTGGCTGGCGCGCAGTGATTTTGTCGACTCCCCCTTCCCCCACGGCTTCCTTTTGCTCCTGCTGCTGGTTGGCGGCTCGCTGGCCTACTACGTCTCCTATCGTAGGTTTCAGAAGGAGCGCGAAATCTCGATTCTGCTGAGTCCGGCCACCGGGCAAGGGGAAGCCGAACTCATCTCGGCGGTAGAGGCCGCCCTGGAGCGGCTCGCCTTTGGGCTGCATTGTTCCGGCGCGATCCTAGCCGTATGGGACGAGGACATCGGATACAGCGCCATCGCCCGGTACCCCAGGCAAGACGACGACGAGCCGGCCGTCTGCTTCGACAACGACGCCGAGTGGGACCGCCTTCGCACCGGGCGTCTCGACTTCTATTCCAACCAGCTTTCCGACGGTGAAAGCAGCCACCGGAAGGCCGGCGATGCCAACCTTCACCCGTTCGTCATTCAGAAATTCGAGATTTACAACTGCATGAGCTGCGGCCTCTTCGACGGAAAGAAACCGCTGGGGCGGCTGCTGCTCTACAACAGCATCTCTAACATCCGCCGCTCTAATTGGAAAGCCCTGCGGGAGGTCAGCCCGTCGTTCGGCGCCGTCGCTTGCCACTTGCGGGCGCTCAAGCGCACAGAGTTGGCCGCGCGCGAATTTGAGAGCGAGCGCATCGCGCATGACCTGCATGACGGCCCCTTGCAGAGCATGATCAGTTTCGAGATGCGGCTCGAGATCATCCGCCGCATGATTCACCGCGACCCCGAGGTGGCCGAGACCGAACTCGAGGCGTTGCAGCAGTTCTCGCGCAAGCTCGTTGCTGAGATGCGCACCTTCGTCCACCGCATGAGGCAAGTCGAGACCGACGGCTCGTCGCTGATGGCGTCGGCACGGCGCCTGGTCGACGGTTTCCAGAAGGAAAGCGGCGTCGCTGTCACCTTCGTCAACGGACAGGAGGTCGACGTCGCACTCGGCGGTAGGCTGACGACGGAGCTACTGCAGGTCATCCGCGAGGCGCTCAGCAACATTCATAAACATGCCCAGGCGACGCACGTGCTCTTCTCCGTCGAGCAGAA
This sequence comes from Bryobacterales bacterium, assembly GCA_965261065.1. Taxonomy (GTDB): domain Bacteria; phylum Acidobacteriota; class Terriglobia; order Bryobacterales; family UBA6623; genus JAKZVK01. The sequence goes on from OZ253444.1 coordinate 5,915,573, forward strand.
GAACGGCCAGCTCTACGTCTCGGTTCACGACAATGGCCGGGGCTTCCGCTTCGGGGGAAGCTACAGCCTCGAAGAACTCGACCTGATGCGCATGGGACCGCAAAGCATCAAGCAACGCGTGCGCACGTTCGGCGGCGACCTCAGCATCGAGTCCCAGCCGGGCGAAGGATCGAATCTCCGCGTCTCTGTGCCGCTTTAAACTCGTACCGCTTAGACAGGGTGCGGGCAGCCCCACGATCGGCCTACGTCGATGAACCTCAAGCCCACACTCCGTGAACGACTTCGCCCGCCACGTCGGTGAGGCGCATGTCCCGTCCACTGAAACGGAAGGTGAGTTCCTTGTGGTCGAGGCCTAGCAGATGAAGGATCGTGGCGTGCAGGTCATGCACGTGGACTTTGTTCTCGACGGCGAAGTAACCGTATTCATCCGTCGCGCCGTATACCGTGCCGCCCTTGACGCCCCCGCCCGCCATCCACATCGTGAACCCGAATGGATTGTGGTCGCGGCCCCACTCCGCGGGAGTCGCCCCGCGCATCTGGGCCGTTGGGGTGCGGCCAAACTCGCCACCCCACACGACTAGCGTCTCATCGAGCAGGCCGCGGGACTTCAAGTCTTTGAGCAGGCCGGCGATCGGCTTGTCGGTTGCTTTGGAGTTGATGCGGTGGCCCTCGTTGAGCCGCGTGTGTTGGTCCCAGCGGTCCTGTCCTCGGCGGGCCGGCGTCAACAGTTCCAAGAACCGCACCCCGCGCTCGACCATGCGTCGCGCCAGCAGGCACTGCCGGCCGAACTCTTCCGTCTCGGGGGCGTCGAGGCCGTACAGCTTCTTCGTTGCCTCGCTCTCGCCGCTGAGGTCGAGCAGGTCGGGCACAGCGGACTGCATGCGGTACGCCAGCTCGTAGTTCGAGATCGTCGCTTCCAACTCAGTAATCCGTCCGAAGCGTTCGAGCACGCCTTGGTTGAGGCGCCGCAGCAGCCCCATCTTGCCTTGCTGCAGGTCGGGCCGTTGCTCGCGTGGTTGGATGTCGGCGATGGGGTGCTTGCCTCGGCGGAACAGCATCCCCTGGTAGGCGGCCGGCAGAAAGCCACTACCGAGAACGTCGAGTCCGCCCGGCGGGATGAGGCCGCTGTCGAGCACGACGAAGCCCGGCAGGTTGTCGCAATGGCTGCCGAGGCCGTAGGTCACCCAAGCGCCCATCGACGGACGCCCCTGAAAACCCGACCCGGTGTGCATGAAGTAGTTCGCGGCGGTGTGCTCGGAATGGTCGGCGACCATCGACCGGATGATCGCCATATCGTCGACGCAGGTGGCGACGTGCGGGAACAGTTCGCTCACCCACGCGCCCGACTCTCCGTGACGGCTGAACTCGAACGGGGAGGCGAACACCTGGTCGGAGATGTTGAAGACCGTGGTGGGCGTCTCCATCTTGATGGGTTGGCCGTTCTCTTTGGCGAGCCGCGGCTTGGGGTCGAAAGTGTCGAGTTGCGAGGGGCCACCGTCCATGAACAGGAAGATGACCGACTTGGCTTTCGGCTGATAGTGCGGCTCGCGCGGCGCCATCGGGTTGACGCCGCGGTGGGTTGTAGCAGCGGATGCCTGGCGGTCGGCCAGCAGAGCGGCTAGGGCGAGTCCGCCGAAGCCGTTGGCGGAGCGGCAGAGCAGTTCCCGGCGGGTGGGTTGGCAGGGCGTTGACCGGTGACGTGTCACGGCGGTGGCGGTCGAACTCGGCGGCCGGAGAATGGAGAAGGACAGAGGTCGGCCGGCCCTCAAGCCCTTCAACCGTGGGGCCCTACCAGGGCATCTTGCGCTTCGTGTGCTTGCGCCCGATCTCGGCCGCCTCCTGGCTGCCCGAGCCGATCATCACGCCTTCGTCGAGCATTTGCTTCACGTTCTCGGTGCTCACGCCGTTGAGGAACGCGATTTTGGCCTTCTTGCAAGCCGCGAAGACACGGCCACGGGCGTCCTGCATGATCTTCGAGCTGCGGTTGGCGGCTCCGATCAGCCCGTACGACAGGCCCATATCACCCGGACCCCACTCGGCGAATCCTATGCCGGGAACGGCGGCGCTGGCCTCGGCGTTCTGCAACGCGTGACGGTCTTCGATCTTGAGGCCCAACAGAATCTCGCCATTCGGATCGAGTGGCCACGGCTCGGCGCGCTTGGTGTACTCGTCTCCTGAGATGCCCCAGATCCCCGAAGCAAAGCCCTGGCTGCCGGCGCCGCGCAGTCCCTCGCCAATGCCGCCCACGGTCTTTTGGTTCGGGAACCGCGACGCTTGGACGAGGACGCGAACGGCCTCCGGCGTGCGCGCATGGCATAGCAGGATCCCGTGAACGCCTGAGGCGAGCACCTGGTCGATCATCCAGACGTTGGCCCTCATGACGTACTCATCGAGCCCGGTGAGCGGCAGGGTGCAGATGACGGCGGGCGTGCGGTGGCCGCTCTTCGTCGGGCCGCCGTCGACCAGGCCTCGCATGAAGGCGCGAATGCCGGGGATGTTGAACGCGCCGTGCTCCATCTCGAGGCTGATGTAATCGGCCCAGGTGTGCGCCATCTCCTTGCCCTTCTCGTAACTGACGTCGGTGGTCGAGATCTGCGAATAGTAGATCGGCTGACCGGCTTCGAGCAGTTCGATCGCCCGGTTGATGCGTTTCGGCGTGGGCGGCGGCGCCGCCGATTCCAAGGTGGAAAGGCCCGCCAGCAAAGCCGCCACGGCCACGGTAAGAAAGAGTGCCGCCTTTTTCATTTGAATCCTCCGTCCGGTAGTGCTTCGTACAGGTTGTCAGAGCAGCCCCGCTAAGGGGGGTCGCGGTCAATCATAGCACGCTGGTGGGTATGGATTCCCTGTGCTAAAATTCCGCTTTAGCCCGTGTTTCGATAGCGGTAACCACGTTCAACGGGAAGGCTTCTATGATTCGTACGATCGTCACTTTGACTGCCTGTGCCGCCGGCTTGCTGGCACCGGCTGCGGACCCGCTCGCGGCCCAACTCACCGTACTCGAACACGCCACGGTGATCGATGGCAGCGGCCGCGCTCCCATCGCCGACGCCACGATCGTCATCGCCGGCGACAAGATCCGCGAGATCGGCCCGGCGTCGCAAGTCAAGGCCCCCGCGAACGCGCAGACCGTCGACCTCAGCGGCAAGACCATCATGCCCGGCATCATCAACCTGCACGGCCACGTCGGCATGGTCAAGGGCCTCGATCAGGACATGAAGCATTACACCCGCGAGAACGCCGAGGCGCAGCTTCGCACCTACGCCATGTACGGCGTGACGACGACCACCAGCATGGGTACCGACGCAGACTTGATTGTCGACATTCGCGACGAGCAGCGGCGCGGCAAGGTTAACGGCGCGCGCGTCTTCACGGCGCTGCAAGGGTTCACGACCTTGCGCGGTTATCCCACACACGCACCGGGCGTGAAGGGTGTTGCGCAGGAGGTTGCCACGGCGGCGCAGGCCAGGGCCTGGGTCAACCGCCTCGCCGACAAAAAGGCCGACATCGTCAAGATGTGGGTCGATAGCCACCACGGCAAGTTCGAGAAGATCCCCTCCAACGTCTACCGAGCCCTCATCGAGCAGGCGCACAAGCGCGACATGCTGGCCTTTGCGCACCTATATGAATTGGCGGATGCGAAAGGCCTAGTGGACACGGGTCTCGACGTCATCGCGCACAGCGTACGGGACTATGAGGTGGACGACGAGTTGATCTCCAAAATGAAGAAGAACAACGTGACCTATGCCGCGACGCTCAGCCGCGAACAGTCCACGTTCGCCTACGCGGATTCACCCGCTTGGCTCGACGATCCGTTCTTCCAGAAGGGCACGACGCCGGAGATCATCCAGGCCGTCAAGACGACCCTGAAGGAAAACCAAGCCAAAGATCCTGAGCGCGAGATCAACCAGAAGGGCCTTGCGATCGCCATGCGCAACCTCAAGAAGCTATCGGACGCCGGCGTGCGCATCGGCATGGGGAGCGACACCGGTCCGCCGGCGCGCTTCTCGGGCTACTTCGAGCATTGGGAGATGGAGTTGATGGTCGAGGCCGGTCTGACGCCCATGCAAGTGATTCAGGCCGCGACCAAGAACTCCGCCGAAGCCCTGCGCATCTCGAAGGACTTCGGCACGCTGAAAAAGGGCAAGGCGGCGGACTTGATCGTGCTCGACAAGAACCCCCTCGACGACATCCGCAACACCAAGACGATCCACGCGGTCTATCTGGCCGGCAAGAAGTTTGAGTAGGTAAGCAGAGACAGTCCCGAGCCCTACTCGGCTTCGGCAACCAACACTCAGAGCCGCAAGCGTAAGCTTGCGTTGAGCAGCGGCTGGTCGGCTGAGGGGTTCCGATGGGTTGCCGCTCCGAGCCCCGTCGGGGCGACTCGACCCCTTCCACGTGCCGCCACATCCGACCTCCCGCCTAGCCGCGAAGCGGCGACCGGATAGTAGCCTGGGGTGACGCCGCCAGGCGGAACCCCAGGTATCGAACCTCTTGTCTCGGGAGCCCTGACACGGCGATGGAAAAGCCTCGCCGGACCGAGCCGTTGTTGGTTCAACAGCAGCCCGCATCGCCAGGCAAGGCCGCGCAGTGGCGCACGCCCAGGGCGTGCCGAGCCGAGCCACGCTCGGCTCTTGTCCCGCCCCCGCCCCCGCCACCCCACCCAGGTCTGGAACCGAACCGCCCCGATCTGGCCACAGCCCTGCGAGGGACGACTCAACCCCTGCCACGTGCCGCCGCATCCGACCTCCCGCCTAGCCGCGAAGCGGTGACCGGATGTTAGCCTGGGGTGACGCCGCCAGGCGGAACCCCAGGTATCGAACCTCTTGTCTGGCAAGCCCTGACAGGGCGATGGCTGAAAGGAAACGGAATGAATTTTTGGAAAATTCGTGACTCCAATTGCGGTTCGTGGTGCGATGGCGCGACCGAGTCCCAGGGGGGTGCCACGGATCATGGCAGGGTGCCGGAGCCCCGGAACCGGGCGGAGGCCGGAGTCCGGGTTCTGTTTCAATGCATAGGTAGTGGCAAAGAGGAATCCTCCCGGGGGCAAAATGCTGAGAGCGGCCACGCGGTCGGCTCAGAGCCAATCCCAGGAGGATTCCATGCCAGAACTCTACTACATCGGACTCGATGTCCATAAGAAAAGCATCAGCTTCTGCATCAAAACCGGGGACGGAACGATCGTCCAGCGCGGTCAGGTCGCGGCCACTCGCGCCGCCCTGACCGCTTGGGCGTCAGCCCTCGAGCGCCCTTGGGTGGGCGCGCTCGAAGCCACCCTGTTTACCGGCTGGATTTACGATCACCTCCAGCCCTTCGCCCAGGAACTGCAAGTCGCACACCCGGCCATGCTCAAGGCCATCGCCTGCGCCAAGAAGAAGAACGACCGTCTCGACGCCACCAAGATCAGTGACCTGCTGCGCTGCAACCTGCTGCCGCGCTGCTACGTGGCGCCGCCTGCCCTGCGCGAGTTGCGGCGCGTGCTGCGCTATCGCAATCTGCTGCTGGGCGAAGCCGTCCGCATGAAGAACAAAATCAGCGGGCTACTGATGGAAGTGGGCGAACCCTACGATGCCCGGCGGTTGCACGGGCGCAACTATTTCTACTCCTATCTCGACAGCCTGCGCGACACGCCCGAGTCGGTGATCGAGCTGCTCGCCATCACCCGCGGCAGCCTGGAAATGTTCGATCGTTTGCAGCAGGAGTTACTGCGCGGATTGCGGCGCCATCCGCTGTTGCGGGAACGCGTCGAGTTGCTGCAGTCGATTCGCGGCGTGGGGGAGGTGACGGCGTTGACCTGGGCGCTGGAGACCGTCGAGCCCGAGCGCTTCGGTTCGCTGGGCCAGGCGGTGAGTTACTGTGGGTTGTGTTCGGCACAGCGCGAGTCGGCCGGCAAGACGCAGCGGGGACCGCTGTCGAAGCAGCGCAACAAGCATTTGCAGCGGGTGCTGATCGAGGCGGCGAAACTCGCGCCGCGCTGGAACCCGCAACTGCACGACGTCCATGAGCGGGAGTTGACGCGCGGGTCTCGCAATCGCGCGACGTTGGCCGTGGCGCGCAAGTTGGTGGCGTATCTGCGGGCCGTGGACACCAGTGGCCGCGCGTTCGTGCCGCGGGTTGCGGCCGAGGCGTAACGAGGAGAATTTGCTTTTTTTCTGTTAAAAGGAGAAACGAAGAGTTTCATCGACGCTGTGCGGTGTCACGAGCGGCCCGCCGGTCCTCGCCTGTTGGGGACTACGCGAAGGAGTTTGCTGGGAGTTTCCTGGGAAATTTCTGATGCGTCCGTATCTCTGTTTCGAGGCCGGCGGGCCTGAAAACCCAAACTGAATCTTCCGCGACGGTCCCCCGGCCGGTACGGTGGGGCGACCCGATGCGCGCACATGGATGTCTGGTCACGTGACTCGTTGACCTTGCGACTTGATTCGCAAAAACGCTCGGGCTGCGAAGCGTCACTGCTGAAGACAACGCCCCCGCTGACGGGAGGATTCGGATGACTGCGTCCATCCTTGACAGATACCTATCATGGATGTCCCCGAACTGCCCAAACTGCCCACACCGACCACCGCCCAACTGCCTCGTCATCCGTCCCTTCCTCGCTCGGCCCTCACAAGCTGTCGCTCTTTTCGAATCTCGGCCTTTATCTCTTGGAACACGGGCTTCGGATCTATCTTGAGGGCTGTGTCTATCAGGGCCTCAGCATGAGACAACTTTTCCAACTTTCTGGTGGTCCCGCCGTCCGGCCTACACTCCCGTACCTCGTGCAAGTCAATCTTAGCTTCCGCCGAAAAGTATTCTGGATAAGCTGGGTATCCACTTGACTCAGGTGACCCCAAGATGTAGTGTAGGGCCTGGTGGAGGATTACCCGCGCGACCAACTCGAATTCGAGTCTCACTTTGCGAGCGAGGAGGCTTGCCGCGACTATCTGTTCGCCTTGCGCTGGCCAGAGGGTTTCCGCTGTCCAAGGTGTGGGCATGAGCGCGCTTGGCCGGTGCGCAAAGTGTGGTTCGAATGCGCTCGCTGCGGGCGGCAAACCTCCGTCACCGCCGGCACGATCTTTCAAGACACACGCAAGCCGCTGCGGCTGTGGTTCCGGGCGATGTGGACCATCACCACGCAGAAGAATGGGGCCAGCGCCCTGGGTCTACAGCGCGTTCTGGGACTGGGCAGTTACCAAACCGCCTGGCCTTGGATGCACAAGCTGAGGCGAGCGATGGTGCGCCCGGGGCGGGAGCGATTGACGGACCTCGTCGAGGTCGATGAGACCTACTGGGGCGCTGAAGAAGAAGGGGTAATCGGCCGGCAGACCGAGCGTAAAGCGTTGATTGCAGTCGCCGCGGAAGAGAGAGGCACCGGGCTGGGGCGCATCCGCATGCAGCGCGTTCAGAACGCCTCGGCGGCCAGTTTGATGCCCTTCGTCGAGGAGTCGGTCGAGCCGGGCAGCGTGGTTGTTACCGACAACTGGTCGGGCTACGATCCGCTCAAGAAGAAGGACTACCAGCGTCGTATCATCTCGATTAACAACCGCCGCGAGCAGGCCTCGCAGCTACTGCCGAGGGTGCACTTGGCGATCTCGCTACTCAAGCGCTGGATGCTGGGCACGCATCAGGGGGCGGTCAGCCACGAGCATCTGGACTACTATCTCGACGAGTTCGTGTTCCGCTTCAATCGGCGCAGATCACGCAGTCGGGGCAAGCTCTTCTACCGCCTTGTGCAGCAGGCCATGGCGGTGGAGCCGACGCCGTACCGCTCGATCGTCGCCGATTGGGACGCTAAGACGCTGTGAGCCCAACTACAAGATGTTGGGGTCACCTGAGTCAAGTGGATACCCGGCTTTGCCAATTCTCTGTTGAGATAGAGCAACAGGTCGACTGCTCGGGCATCGTCTATTGCGGCCGCCTCCGTTCGACGCCTAAAGTACTCCGTGACAATCTGGTCTGAGTCACCAAATTTTTGTTCGAAGACATAGTCGACAAGAGCTGCCTTGATGTGATGGACCAAGCTGGTGGGTCTGTAGCTCCTAATAAGACGAGCGGTGATGGGCACATCGACCGTCAATGCATCGAGTGAGTTGAGTCTGCTCTGGGCGATATCTATTAGGCGAGCTGCTCCGATGGCCCGCAGCGCAATGTCTGCCGCAAAGAGCCGATTGAAATAGTCTTCAATGTCCGCCAAGAGACTTTCTGTTCTGGAGTCAACTAATTGGTCTAAGCCGCTACGCTCTATGATGTCGGCAAGGATTTGTTGTTGATCGGCAACCTGACCGCTATACTTTGTCATGAAGTCGATCTGGTTGGTCAGGTCTTCTTGGTACGAGGGTAGGAGAATAGGACGCAAGCTGCGTCCATAAAAAACTGCAGCTGGGTATCCACTTGACTCAGGTGACCCCAAGATGTAGTGTAGGGCCTGGTGGAGGATTACCCGCGCGACCAACTCGAATTCGAGTCTCACTTTGCGAGCGAGGAGGCTTGCCGCGACTATCTGTTCGCCTTGCGCTGGCCAGAGGGTTTCCGCTTTCCAAGGTGTGGGCATGAGCGCGCTTGGCCGGTGCGCAAAGTGTGGTTCGAATGCGCTCGCTGCGGGCGGCAAACCTCCGTCACCGCCGGCACGATCTTTCAAGACACACGCAAGCCGCTGCGGCTGTGGTTCCGGGCGATGTGGACCATCACCACGCAGAAGAATGGGGCCAGCGCCCTGGGTCTACAGCGCGTTCTGGGACTGGGCAGTTACCAAACCGCCTGGCCTTGGATGCACAAGCTGAGGCGAGCGATGGTGCGCCCGGGGCGGGAGCGATTGACGGGCCTCGTCGAGGTCGATGAGACCTACTGGGGCGCTGAAGAAGAAGGGGTAATCGGCCGGCAGACCGAGCGTAAAGCGTTGATTGCAGTCGCCGCGGAAGAGAGAGGCACCGGGCTGGGGCGCATCCGCATGCAGCGCGTTCAGAACGCCTCGGCGGCCAGTTTGATGCCCTTCGTCGAGGAGTCGGTCGAGCCGGGCAGCGTGGTTGTTACCGACAACTGGTCGGGCTACGATCCGCTCAAGAAGAAGGACTACCAGCGTCGTATCATCTCGATTAACAACCGCCGCGAGCAGGCCTCGCAGCTACTGCCGAGGGTGCACTTGGCGATCTCGCTACTCAAGCGCTGGATGCTGGGCACGCATCAGGGGGCGGTCAGCCACGAGCATCTGGACTACTATCTCGACGAGTTCGTGTTCCGCTTCAATCGGCGCAGATCACGCAGTCGGGGCAAGCTCTTCTACCGCCTTGTGCAGCAGGCCATGGCGGTGGAGCCGACGCCGTACCGCTCGATCGTCGCCGATTGGGACGCTAAGACGCTGTGAGCCCAACTACAAGATGTTGGGGTCACCTGAGTCAAGTGGATACCCGGCAAACTGCATTCAGGGATATTTGATCGTCAGCGAGACGGTCTGGGTCGGGGATAGCTGTTGAAGAGCTGTCAAGGGGAAAGCAAAAGGTTACAAGGTCGTACGGATCGATAGCGTAGTATAATTCGGCCTTGGCCCGCTCAAGCTCTTGATCAAGAACTACCTCGTCGACGGCTGCTTGGTCGAGATTAGTGAATTCGGGTAGTGCCATTGGAGCTTGATTCCTTTAGTTTGAAAGTATGCTGGTCGACACGGCGGAAGAGGTATGCTTCGGGGCTATCTATTCCGCATTTCCAATTTGATTTCGGCATCCCGACCTTATAGCGGCCTTCAGCGTCTTTATTTATAGGGGTTCAAGCCCCGTCAGGACGCCATGGAGGTCAACACCCAGTGGGTGAAAAACAAAGCAAGCCTTTTCAACTGTCTTTCGACGGGTCACTGAAGGTCGATTTCCAGGGCTCGCGTGTCACCTCTGATGGTGGGCTGATCCGCATCCGTGAGTTGGACGAACGGCTCGGGCTCGGGAAGCTGATCGAGGAGCATCTCAGCGACTCGCGACAAGGCTCGAACAAGAAGTTCCCACTGGCCGATTTGCTACCACAGTCTGTCTACAGCCGACTCGCAGGCTACGAGGATCTCAACGATGCTATTCGAGTGTCGGCTGACCCGACTTTTCGCCTGATCGGCTCAAAGAAGAACTGGGATCGCGGCGCGGCGCTCACCTCGCGACGGCAAAGTTTCGAGGCAGAATTTCTGTCCAGTGAAGAGAACCTGCTGGGGCTGATGGCGGTGAACCGCGAGTTGATCGCTCAAGCCGAAGCTGCCGACGGTTCAGACCGCGTGGTGCTCGACATGGACTCCACGGAGAGCCCTGTCCACGGCCAACAAGAGGGCAGCGTCTATAACGGCCACTTCGAGTCCGTCTGCTATCACCCGCTGCTGCTGTTTAATCAGCACGGCGATTGTCTTGCTGCGAAGTTGCGGCCCGGCAACGTGTCCAGCGCCGAGTACTGGGACGAACTGCTGCTGCCCGAGATCGAGCGCCAACAGGCCGAGGGCAAACGAGTGACGTTCCGGGCCGACGCCGCCTTTGCCAAGCCGGAGCTTTACGACGCGTTGGAAGGGCGCACTGCAGACTACGTGATCCGCATTCCAGCGAACAAGAACCTAGAGCTGGAGATCGAAGATATTCTGTTCCGTCCGCCGGGCAGGCCCTCGCTCAAGCCCCTGGTGCGCTACAAGAGCTTCCGCTATCAAGCCGAGAGCTGGTCGAAGCCTCGGCGGATCGTCGCCAAGGTCGAGCATCACGCAGGCGAACTGTTCCCGCGCGTCGGTTTCATCGTCACGAGCATGGCCTTGCCGAGCCGCTCGCTGGTGCGCTTCTACAACAAGCGCGGCACGGCGGAGCAGTGGATCAAGGAAGGCAAGCAGGCAACGAGTTGGACCAGGCTGTCGTGTCACCGTTTTCGAGCAAACGAGGTGCGGCTACAACTCAGCGTGCTGGCCTACAACCTCGGCAACCTCTGGCGGCGGCTGGGACTGCCCCACCGGATCAAGAGCTGGTCGCTGACGAGCTTGCAGCACCGGTTGATGAAGACAGGCGGTCGGCTGCTCAAGCACGCGCGGTATTATTGGCTGCTGTTGGCCGACGGGCATCTGAACCGCAAGCTGTTCGGCGAGATGCTGGGAGAATCTGGGCGCTGCCTGTGCCGGGCGGGTAACTGGCGACGGGCTGCGACGGACAAGAGAGGCTTGGTTACTGAAGAGGGAGCCACTCGGAGCCGTGTCGGCGAAAAGCCCTCCAGTGCGCTGGAACGCGGCGATCGAGCGCAATTCAGCGACCGAAACGGGAGCGCACGGCGCATCGATCGTTAAAAGAGAACGAAGACCTTGAATCCGAGCCGTGGATTGGAGTACCCTGACCGTGCCGGGATGGCTAAAACGGAAATCCTGGTCTATAGGGCCAACAAGTTGGAAGTCATCACCTTCGACCAGCGATACATCGGGGTACGCGTTGGACCAATTGGGATTGGTCTCCGGGTCAATCAAAGATGAGGGAAGGCGGAGGTTAATCTCTGTGAGGATGTTGCTGACGCGTTCCTCCAGGACGGGGCCCGTGCCGACGCGCGCGAGCCTAAGACGATCGCGAAGCGTAAACGGGTACACGTCGAGGTTTAACTCTGCTGCAGTCACACATACCTCCGGATGTACGTCCTTCAAGAAACCGGGATCCCATGGCACGAGACGTTCCGTCAGATATTCATTGCACGCTGCCAAAAGTGAACGCTCTGAGTGACGTTGGAAGCTGGACCGAAGTCGAGCGATCACGTAAAGGAGGTGAGTAGAATCAACGGTAGGGTGATCGGTCAGGGTAATCAGCGCACGACGGTCAGTTTCGGAGAGGTCTGTGGGCGAAGAGAGCGAAAGAGCGGATAAAAGGGGGTGATACGGGTCGTGGTTCGGGAGGAGCAGCGTTGTGGTCCACGGGACGACATCTGTTGCGAGGACGTGCATGAGTCGACTGCTGGCCTCAGGAGAGAGGCACCGAGAGTTGGGTCTATTGTGTCTATGGATCCATTCGAATGCCTCCCGAGCCTTGTCACGCAGCACGGCGGCGCGGACAATTTGAGCCACCAGAATTTCTTGCTCGGCTGAAAGGTGCCGCACTAGCCCGCATTTTCAATTTGATGTTTGACATCCCGACCTTCCAGCGGCCTTGAGCGTCTTTATTCATAGGGGCTAGCGCCCGATGAGGACGCCATGGAGGCCAACACCCAATGGGTGAAAAACAAACCAAGCCATTCCAGCTAAGTTTCAATGGACTTCTCAAAGTCGATTTCCAGGGATCGCACGTCACTTCCGACGGTGGCCTGATTTTGGTTCGCGAACTGGACGAACGGCTCGGTCTCGGAGAACTGATTGACGAGCATCTCAGCGACTCCCGGCAAGGCACAAACAAGCAGTTCACGCTCGCTGATCTGTTGCGGCAGTCGGTTTACAGCCGACTCGCCGGCTACGAGGACCTCAACGACACCGAGCGGGTTTCGATCGATCCGACGTTTCGGCTGATCGGTTCGCAGAAGATCTGGGATCGCGGTGCGGCCTTGACCTCGACGCTGCACGGCTTCGAGACGGAGATGCTGGCGAGCGAAGAGAACCTGCTGGGGCTGATGGCGCTGAACCGAGAGCTGGTCGGGCAAGCGGAAGCGTTCGACGACGCCGAGCGGGTCGTTCTGGACCTGGACTCCACCGAGAGTCCGGTCCATGGCCAACAGGAAGGCAGTGCCTACAACGGACACTTCGAGTCGGTCTGCTACCACCCGTTGCTTTTGTTCAACGGTCATGGTGATTGCCTCGCTGCCAAGCTGCGTCCAGGCAACGTGCACAGCGCCGAGGACTGGGATGAGCTCTTGTTGCCGGAGATCGAGCGCCAACAGGCTGCGGGCAAGCAGGTCGCCTTCCGGGGCGATGCGGCCTTTGCGAAGCCGGAAGTTTATGAGGCTTCGGAGGAACGCGGAGTACAGTACGCCATTCGCATTCCGGCCAACAAGAGCTTGGAGCTGGAGATCGAAGACATCCTGTTTCGCCCGCCGGGAAGGCCTTCCCGCAAGCCCTTGGTGCGCTACAAGAGTTTTCGCTATCAGGCGGAGAGTTGGTCGCAGGCGAGGCGGATCGTCGCTAAGGTCGAGCATCACCAGGGCGAGCTGTTCCCGCGCGTCGGATTCATCGTGACGAGCATGAGCTTGCCGAGCCGCTCGGTGGTGCGCTTCTACAACAAGCGCGGCACGGCGGAACAGTGGATCAAGGAAGGCAAGCAGGCGACGCACTGGACGCGATTGTCGTGCCATCGATTTCGGGCCAACGAAGTGCGGTTGCAACTGAGCGTGCTGGCCTACAACCTGGGCAATCTTTGGCGGCGGCTGGGGCTTCCGCAGCGAATCAAGAGTTGGTCGCTGACGAGCTTGCAACACAGGTTGATGAAGACCGGCGGTCGGCTGGTCAAGCACGCGCGGTATTACTGGCTCTTATTGGCGGAGGGACATCTGAACCGGCGGCTGTTCGGCGACATGCTGCACAAGATCTGGGCGCTGCCGCTGCCGAGTGGGTAGCATTGCCGGAGTGAGGATCAACAGCTTTTGGCTCCAAAAGGTTTCGCAAGGAGCAGTGTCGGCCGGAGCGCCGTTCAAGCCGCTCAATCAACGACTGTGAGCGGTCGAACCAGCTCTGGCGACTACCAGTAGAGGTGATGTGCAGGGTTCAGCGTGAAAGGACGTGCTGTTCGGAGCGGAGCGGGTGTATACTGTGGCCGTGCCAGGGCCAAAATGGAAATCCTGGTTCACAGCGGTGAACTCCCTTGGGTAGTATACGCTAATCATGAGTGGTTTGCCCTCAGGTCCTTCCCCTACGGTCTTTCCTAGGCCCAGTGCGTCGTTTACGGTTGATCCCCTAGCTTCATCGGATTGGCAGTTTAGGAGCAGAGCACTCAGGCTTGAATTGGAAGTAGTCCAGACTCTGTCGTTGCCACCCGTCCAATCTCGCAGGCCTGCGAGCGAGCGCATCCCAACTGAACGAAAGAACGTGTCCAGGACTTCCATCGCGCTAGCCTTGTCAGACGCGTAGTTGAACGGTGCTTTGGTAGCATAGTACTGCATGAAGTCCCGCAAGCGCAGTACGCGTACGTACCGGTCGCTCGGGCTCAGGCTTTGGCAATCATGCTGACTTGCGAAAGCAAACTCATCTGACCTTGGGTGTACCTCTTGAGCTGTCAGGAAGTCGGCGCACGGGTCGTCGGTCAGTTCGGGAAGTACCCCCAGGACCAAGCCAACGGTTTCAGCACTCAACCCCGTGCTAACCAAGTCGATCGCGATGCATGTTCCGAGCCTCCGGCCGGAGGTGCTCTCGCCCAGGCTGGCCAACCAATATTCAGCTCGAGAGCGGGAGGTCGTTCCAAGAGTTTCAATAACCCTGCCTAAGACGCCTTGCACCTCTTTCCAGGTGTCCTCTGGTAGCAGATCCTTTTCAGTATCAGGCAACGTACTCACCTCTTTGGCAATCTATGGAACGCCCACGGTTTTCGTGTAGTGGTCCTGCGTTGGTCTCAACCAGGATTTCCATTTTGGCCCTGGCACGGCCACAGTATACACCCGCTCCGCTCCGAACAGCACGTCCTTTCACGCTGAACCCTGCACATCACCTCTGCTGGTAGTCGCCAGAGCTGGTTCGACCGCTCACAGTCGTTGATTGAGCGGCTTGAACGGCGCTCCGGCCGACACTGCTCCTTGCGAAACCTTTTGGAGCCAAAAGCTGTTGATCCTCACTCCGGCAATGCTACCCACTCGGCAGCGGCAGCGCCCAGATCTTGTGCAGCATGTCGCCGAACAGCCGCCGGTTCAGATGTCCCTCCCCAATAAGAGCCAGTAATCCCGCATTTTCAATTTGATGTTTGACATCCCTACCTTCCAGCGGCCTTGAGCGTCTTTATTCATAGGGACTAGAGCCCGATGAGGACGCCATGGAGGCCAACACCCAATGGGTGAAAAACAAACCAAGCCATTCCAGCTAAGTTTCAATGGACTTCTCAAAGTCGATTTCCAGGGATCGCACGTCACTTCCGACGGTGGCCTGATTTTGGTTCGCGAACTGGACGAACGGCTCGGTCTCGGAGAACTGATTGACGAGCATCTCAGCGACTCCCGGCAAGGCACAAACAAGCAGTTCACGCTCGCTGATCTGTTGCGGCAGTCGGTTTACAGCCGACTCGCCGGCTACGAGGACCTCAACGACGCCGAGCGGGTTTCGATCGATCCGACGTTTCGGCTGATCGGTTCGCAGAAGATCTGGGATCGCGGTGCGGCCTTGACCTCGACGCTGCACGGCTTCGAGACGGAGATGCTGGCGAGCGAAGAGAACCTGCTGGGGCTGATGGCGCTGAACCGAGAGCTGGTCGGGCAAGCGGAAGCGTTCGACGACGCCGAGCGGGTCGTTCTGGACCTGGACTCCACCGAGAGTCCGGTCCATGGCCAACAGGAAGGCAGTGCCTACAACGGACACTTCGAGTCGGTCTGCTACCACCAGTTGCTTTTGTTCAACGGTCATGGTGATTGCCTCGCTGCCAAGCTGCGTCCAGGCAACGTGCACAGCGCCGAGGACTGGGATGAGCTCTTGTTGCCGGAGATCGAGCGCCAACAGGCTGCGGGCAAGCAGGTCGCCTTCCGGGGCGATGCGGCCTTTGCGAAGCCGGAAGTTTATGAGGCTTCGGAGGAACGCGGAGTACAGTACGCCATTCGCATTCCGGCCAACAAGAGCTTGGAGCTGGAGATCGAAGACATCCTGTTTCGCCCGCCGGGAAGGCCTTCCCGCAAGCCCTTGGTGCGCTACAAGAGTTTTCGCTATCAGGCGGAGAGTTGGTCGCAGACGAGGCGGATCGTCGCTAAGGTCGAGCATCACCAGGGCGAGCTGTTCCCGCGCGTCGGATTCATCGTGACGAGCATGAGCTTGCCGAGCCGCTCGGTGGTGCGCTTCTACAACAAGCGCGGCACGGCGGAACAGTGGATCAAGGAAGGCAAGCAGGCGACGCACTGGACGCGATTGTCGTGCCATCGATTTCGGGCCAACGAAGTGCGGTTGCAACTGAGCGTGCTGGCCTACAACCTGGGCAATCTTTGGCGGCGGCTGGGGCTTCCGCAGCGAATCAAGAGTTGGTCGCTGACGAGCTTGCAACACAGGTTGATGAAGACCGGCGGTCGGCTGGTCAAGCACGCGCGGTATTACTGGCTCTTATTGGCGGAGGCACATCTGAACCGGCGGCTGTTCGGCGACATGCTGCACAAGATCTGGGCGCTGCCGCTGCCGAGTGGGTAGCATTGCCGGAGTGAGGATCAACAGCTTTTGGCTCCAAAAGGTTTCGCAAGGAGCAGTGTCGGCCGGAGCGCCGTTCAAGCCGCTCAATCAACGACTGTGAGCGGTCGAACCAGCTCTGGCGACTACCAGCAGAGGTGATGTGCAGGGTTCAGCGTGAAAGGACGTGCTGTTCGGAGCGGAGCGGGTGTATACTGTGGCCGTGCCAGGGCCAAAATGGAAATCCTGGCTGTAGAAGAGGAGAGAGTACTGGCACGAACTGACGCCACACTATACCCCGCATTTTCAATTTGATGTATAAGCTTCAGACCATCCAGCGACCTTCAGCGTCTTTATTGATAGGGGCTAGAGCCCGATAAGGATGCCATGGAGGTCAACACCCGATGGGTGAAAAAGAAAACAAGCCGTTTCAGCTCACGTTCAATGGATTTCTCAAAGTCGATTTCCAAGGATCGCGAGTCACCTCGGATGGCGGTCTGATTCTCGTTCGCGAACTGGATGAACGACTCGGACTCGGGAAGCTGATCGACGAGCATCTCAGCGACTCGCGACAAGGCTTGAACAAGAAGTTCGCGCTGGCCGATCTGCTGCGGCAGTCGGTCTACAGCCGACTCGCTGGCTACGAGGACCTCAATGACGCCGTTCGAGTATCCGCCGATCCGACCTTTCGCTTGATCGGCTCGAAGAGGAACTGGGATCGCGGAGCAGCCTTGACCTCGACGCTGCATGGCTTCGAGACGGAGATGCTGGCGAGCGAAGAGAACTTGCTGGGGCTGATGGCAGTGAACCGGGAGCTGGTCGCGCAAGCCGAAGCTCCCGACGGTTCAGACCGCGTGGTGCTCGACATGGACTCCACGGAGAGCCCCGTCCACGGCCAACAGGAAGGCAGTGCCTACAACGGCCATTTTGAGTCCCTCTGCTATCACCCGCTGTTGCTGTTCAACCAGCACGGCGACTGCCTAGGCGCGAAGCTGCGTCCCGGCAACGTGCACAGCGCCGAGGACTGGGACGAGCTGCTACTGCCGGAGATCGAACGACAACAGGCGGAGGGCAAACAGGTGACGTTCCGCGCCGACGCCGCCTTCGCCAAGCCCGAGATCTACGAGGCGATGGAGGAGCGCGGCGTGGACTACGTGATTCGCATCCCGGCGAACAAGAGCCTGGAGCTGGAGATCGAGGACATCCTGTTTCGGCCACCGGGCAGGCCGAACGCCAAGCCCCTAGTGCGCTACAAGAGTTTTCGCTATCAGGCCGAGAGCTGGTCGAAGGCAAGGCGAGTTGTCGCCAAGGTCGAGCATCACCAGGGCGAACTATTCCCGCGCGTCGGATTTGTCGTGACGAGCATGAGCTTGCCGAGCCGCTCGGTCGTGCGGTTCTACAACAAGCGCGGCACGGCGGAGCAGTGGATCAAAGAAGGCAAACAGGCCACGCACTGGACCCGCTTGTCGTGTCACCGCTTCCGAGCCAACGAGGTACGGCTGCAACTCAGCGTGCTGGCCTACAACCTGGGCAACCTGTGGCGGCGGCTAGGGCTGCCGCAGCGAATCAAAAGCTGGTCGCTAACGAGTTTGCAACACAGGTTGATGAAGACCGGCGGTCGGCTGGTCAAGCATGCTCGCTACTACTGGTTGCTGCTGGCGGAGGGGCATCTGAACCGGCGGCTGTTCGGTGACATGCTGCATAGGATCTGGGCGCTGCCTGTGCCGGGTGGGTAGCGTTGCCCGGGCGAGGATCAACAGTTTTTGGCTCCAAAAAGGTTTCGCAGGGAGCAGTGTCGGCCGGAGCGCCGTTCAGTCCGCTCAATCAACGTCTGTGAGCGGACGGACGAGCCCTGGCGCCTACCGGCGGAGGTGATGTGC
Source organism: Bryobacterales bacterium (assembly GCA_965261065.1). Taxonomy (GTDB): domain Bacteria; phylum Acidobacteriota; class Terriglobia; order Bryobacterales; family UBA6623; genus JAKZVK01. Next base: position 5,933,669 of record OZ253444.1, read on the forward strand.
AGGGTTCAGCGCGAAAAGACGTGGTATTCGGCGCAGCGGGGGTGTATCCTGTGACCGTGCCAGGGCCAAAATGGAAATCCTGGTATACTTGTCGGCGCTCTCTATGAACCCACCTGATAAGACTGCCCACCAACATGTCTTGGGAGGCACATGCTATTTGTTGACGGAGACCGCTCGCTACGAGAGAGTCGCGCAATTAGTCGACATTCCCACTAAGGTCACCGTACGCCCAAGCACTGTGGCCGGAATCCTCAGTTTCGTGGGAGCGGCGATTAGTTCAACAGAGTTTGTACAACTGTTCGACAACCCTCTTCTTGATCGCGCCGTAAGCGCTGTGTGGCCTGACATGGAGAAGCTCATGCGCAGCGGTGTGGATCTGCGCGCGAAGAGCCTCGTTCGCTTGCGGTTCGATGTCGACCACGCGTTTCATGAATGCCTCACGGCTGTGGAGCACGCTCAGGATACCGAGGAACAAGACTCGAAGGTGGAAGCGTCTTCCGACGAGCGGTTTATGGAATTGATCGAATCGGCCGCGCGTCGCGGGTACACGTTGATACCGGAGGTTGCGGCCATTCGTGATCGAATTGGGAGCGGCGACAAACGTGTCGAAGAACTTCAGCAACTGCTCGATGAAGAGATGTCCGCCAACACCGAACTGGAGAAGGGGATCGTATTTTTTGGCAAGCGCCGGCAGAAGTATCTGCGAAGGATGGGACGTCAGCACACCGGGCCTGCGAGATAGGCAGACGCGCAGCGTGCCGTATATGCGGGTGCCGTACACGGCCGCGTCCGTGCCGTCCTGGGCCAAGGCCGCCCTCGACCGCTGGGCAGTGGCCGCCGGCATCGACTCTGGTCCGGTGCTGCGCCGCGTCGACAAGGCCGGCCGTGTCGGGCCTGGGCCGCTCGGTGCGCAGTCGATCTTCGAGACGGTCACGGCCTACGGCCGCCAAACCGGCGCCGGGAAGATCACGCCGCACGACCTGCGGCGCACCTTCGCCAACGCGGCTCCCCATGTGTTGAGTTCGCCGGTGCTCTCCCGGCCTGGATCGACATAGCCAAAGGTGACAGTTTCAGCGCCCCCGAGGGCGTTCTGGCAGATGGCACGGAATCGCCCTGCATCGACATCGCGGAGCATCCGCTCCTCGAGATCGCCGACGGTTAGCGTGACCTTGCGGAACCGCTCGGACTGCACCCCCACCAGGCCAACCACCCAGGTTGTCGGGCCGTTGGCGATCGCGGTCTCGACCCGCATCGGCTCGCTGAACAGAGATCCCGTGAGGACCTGTCCTGGGGCAATGGGATCCGGGTCGATCACAATCCTGAACGAGCCGTCGGTCGCGTCGAGTAGAGGGCAAAAGCCAGGAATTCAGTGAGCTCGTTGAGAGCTTACTTGCCAAGTGGCTCAAGTCGCGTAGTTGACAATACAGAAACCCGAAGGTTTGAAGTTTTAGATATTTAAAAAGCCAAACTTTTATATTTTTAGGGACAGCGATTGGTCGAGCACCATCCGGTTCTTCGCGATGTGCACCGTCAAGCCTCGCTCTGCCGCCGCTTGCAGCAACTCAAGCACGGCGGAGCAGTGGATCAAGGCAAACAGGCCACGCATTGGACAAGGCTGTCGTGCCATCGGTTCCGGGCGAACGAGGTACGGCTACAACTGAGCGTGCGGGCCTACAACCTGGGCAACTTGTGGCGGCGGCTCGGACTGCCGAACAGGATCAAGAGTTGGTCGCTGACGAGCTTGCAACACAGGTTGATGAAGACCGGCGGTCGGCTGGTCAAGCACGCGCGGTATTACTGGCTGCTGCTGGCCGAAGGGCATTTGAACCGCAGGCTGTTCGGCGACATGCTGCACAGGATCTGGGCGCTGCCGCTGCCAAGCGGGTAGCGTTGACCGGGCGAGGAGCAACAGTTTTCGGCTCCCAAAGGTTTCGCAAGGAGCAGTGTCGGCCGGAGCGCCGTTCAGCCCGCTCAATCAACGTCTGTGAGCGGATGGACGAGCCCTGGCGCCTACCGGCGGAGGTGATGTGCAGGGTTCAGCGCGAAAAGACGTGGTATTCGGGGCAGCGCGGGTGTATGCTTTCACCGTGCCAGGGCCAAAATGGAAATCCTGGGTAATACCGCGCGTGCTTGACCAGCCGACCGCCGGTCTTCATCAACCTGTGTTGCAAGCTCGTCAGCGACCAACTCTTGATTCGCTGCGGAAGCCCCAGCCGCCGCCAAAGATTGCCCAGGTTGTAGGCCAGCACGCTCAGTTGCAACCGCACTTCGTTGGCCCGAAATCGATGGCACGACAATCGCGTCCAGTGCGTCGCCTGCTTGCCTTCCTTGATCCACTGTTCCGCCGTGCCGCGCTTGTTGTAGAAGCGCACCACCGAGCGGCTCGGCAAGCTCATGCTCGTCACGATGAATCCGACGCGCGGGAACAGCTCGCCCTGGTGATGCTCGACCTTAGCGACGATCCGCCTCGCCTGCGACCAACTCTCCGCCTGATAGCGAAAACTCTTGTAGCGCACCAAGGGCTTGCGGGAAGGCCTTCCCGGCGGGCGAAACAGGATGTCTTCGATCTCCAGCTCCAAGCTCTTGTTGGCCGGAATGCGAATGGCGTACTGTACTCCGCGTTCCTCCGAAGCCTCATAAACTTCCGGCTTCGCAAAGGCCGCATCGCCCCGGAAGGCGACCTGCTTGCCCGCAGCCTGTTGGCGCTCGATCTCCGGCAACAAGAGCTCATCCCAGTCCTCGGCGCTGTGCACGTTGCCTGGACGCAGCTTGGCAGCGAGGCAATCACCATGACCGTTGAACAAAAGCAACGGGTGGTAGCAGACCGACTCGAAGTGTCCGTTGTAGGCACTGCCTTCCTGTTGGCCATGGACCGGACTCTCGGTGGAGTCCAGGTCCAGAACGACCCGTTCGGCGTCGTCGAACGCTTCCGCTTGCCCGACCAGCTCTCGGTTCAGCGCCATCAGCCCCAGCAGGTTCTCTTCGCTCGCCAGCATCTCCGTCTCGAAGCCGTGCAGCGTCGAGGTCAAGGCCGCACCGCGATCCCAGATCTTCTGCGAACCGATCAGCCGAAACGTCGGATCGATCGAAACCCGCTCGGCGTCGTTGAGGTCCTCGTAGCCGGCGAGTCGGCTGTAAACCGACTGCCGCAACAGATCAGCGAGCGTGAACTGCTTGTTTGTGCCTTGCCGGGAGTCGCTGAGATGCTCGTCAATCAGTTCTCCGAGACCGAGCCGTTCGTCCAGTTCGCGAACCAAAATCAGGCCACCGTCGGAAGTGACGTGCGATCCCTGGAAATCGACTTTGAGAAGTCCATTGAAACTTAGCTGGAATGGCTTGGTTTGTTTTTCACCCATTGGGTGTTGGCCTCCATGGCGTCCTCATCGGGCTCTAGCCCCTATGAATAAAGACGCTCAAGGCCGCTGGAAGGTCGGGATGTCAAACATCAAATTGAAAATGCGGGACCAACTGACTCGGGGATTCGCCGATTCCAACGTCAAGCGCGGTATTCTACACCAGCAACTGTCGAATACGCAACCCAAAACTTCGGACATGTCAACGCCCAATAGAAATGTCCCCCTCGGTAGCTCGATAGAAGTGTCCCCTTGTGTTTCTTGTTCGTAGGAGAGATATCGTCGTCGGGGCTGTGGAACTGTGGGAATCGCGTAGCGATTTCCAAGGGGCGGTGGGAAGGGTGGAAAACCATCCACCGCTCCTCGAACCCGGTACTGCTGCCTTGAGAGATTTTCCACGCTTTCCATCCGACCCGGCATTTCCACAGCCCTCTTATGTATTCGCAGCCCGTTTTTTCCGTAACACAGCTCGCCGCCAGGGGTGGTCCGCCGCCGGCTTGCGCCCGCCCCCCGGACGCTGCTGTGGTGCTGGCTTCGTCCGCAGCTGTGGCGTCGGCGTGGCGATCACGTCGTGCTCGATCTCGTGCCCGTCAAACCTCACCTGCAAGCTCTCATCGCGCCACTGTTGGACCGTCACCCGTGCCCCCGCCCCCACGCCCTGGTTGCGTTTCGGCTTCAACTGCAAACAACGATTCTCGAAACGCACCACCCGGTCGTTGCTCACCACCCGTTCGTACTCGCAACAGAACACCCCTCGCAGCTCGGTGCCGCGGGGGAGCGCCTGGTGAAAGTCCGCTGCCGCCGCCGGCTCACAGGCGAAGCGCTCGTTGTGCTCGGCCAGGTACTCCTCGTCGAGATAACGGTTCGCCGCCTCGTACTCGACGATCCCGCGCAGCCGCATCTTCTTGATCAGGCGGTCTTGGTGCGTGCCGTGATGGCGCTCCACTCGGCCCTTGGCTTGCGGCGAGGAAGCCGCCATGATCGTAATGCCGAGCTTGGCACACATGCGCCCGAACTGCGTCTCGGGCTTGATGCCTGCCAGCGCTTCCCGCGACGTCGGCTGGCGCTGGTAGACGTTTTTCCAGTCGCAGTACAACGCCTTGGGAACGCCGTGTTGACGTACCCAGGCTGCGAGCAGATCGGCCGCGGCCCAGGTCGTTTCCTGGTCCGAGAAACGGCACAGCGCCACACCGGTCGCGTCATCGACGAAGTTCATCAGACAGGCTTTCGGACCGCGTTCTTCCAGCCAGTGGTGGTGCGAACCGTCGAGTTGAATCAGCTCGCCGAAGTGCGCTTTGCGTTGGCGCCGGGTGCGATGCGGTTGGCGCTTGCGACGGCGGCTCCACAGACCCGCGGCGAGCATCCAGCGCCGCAGTGTTTCGCGCGGCACTTCCAGGCCGTGGTCGGCTGCCAGATGTTCCGACGCCAGCGTCGGCCCGAAGCGCTCGTGCCCCTCGCCCGCATAGTTCTCGCGCACCAACTCGAGAACCTGCTGGCGTCGCTTCTGATCGGCTCGGTTCGAAGCACGGCCGACGTTACCGTGCACCAAAGCCTTGGCCCCGCCCGCACGGTAACGCTTCTTCAGACGCTTCGCATGGCGGTAGCTGACCTCCAGCAGCTCGGCGGCTTCGGTCAACTTCAGTTCCCCTCGTTTCACTCGGCTCAGCACTTCGCCGCGCCTCAACTCCTTGGCACTCATCCATGTCCTTCCCACTCTCGGCTCCTCCTTCGGAGCCTCAGAGTAGGGGACATTTCTATTGGGCGTTCAAGGGGACATTATCATTGGGCTTCAACACCCAAAACTTCGGACACCCAAAACTTCGGCGCAGTTCGAGGGAATCGGGATGGGAGTTCGGGCAGTTCGGGCAGTTCGGGCAGTTCGGGCAGTTCGGGCAGTTCGGGCAGTTCGGGCAGTTCGGGCAGTTCGGGCAGTTCGGGCAGTTCGGGCAGTTCGGGCAGTTCGGGCAGTTCGGGCAGTTCGGGCAGTTCGGGCAGTTCGGGCAGTTCGGGCAGTTCGGGCAGTTCGGGCAGTTCGGGCAGTTCGGGCAGTTCGGGCAGTTCGGGCAGTTCGGGCAGTTCGGGCAGTTCGGGCAGTTCGGGCAGTTCGGGCAGTTCGGGCAGTTCGGGCAGTTCGGGCAGTTCGGGCAGTTCGGGCAGTTCGGGCAGTTCGGGGGTTCACTTCCCGCACGCCCAGCACCGAGCGTCACAGAACTTCTGGAATTATTTCTCTCATCTCTTCAGTCACTTACCTCTCCAAACACCCCGTCACCCCCACCATCGACACCTATACTGTAGGCGAAAGAAGGCTGATGGCGATGCGTCCCCCACACAGAATAACAGCGGCAATCCCCGCGACTTGTCGGGCCGGCTCCATCGCCCTTCCCGGTCACCGATCCGCGCCGGTGCCATGCGAGGTGACTCATGAATAAAGAATCCCTAGAGGCTCCTGTGGAAAAGGGCCAATGGCGGCCGAAGGTGGCCAAAAACGGCCGCGTCGGTCCGATGTTTGAACTCCTTCCACCGTCCAACGGCAAGGAATCCGGCGACCGAGAAACCGACAAGGGAGGCAACGACAACGCAGGCAACGAGCAAGAGCAACCCTCCCTCACCCCCGGCCAGGAACTGGCGTTGCCCGCACTGCTCACCTGCCCCACAATAAGGGCCGCCGCGAAACAAGCCGGCGTCAGCGAGCGCTCGATGCGCCGCTGGATGCACGAGGACGAGCACTTCCAAAGGACGCTCCGCCAGCTCCGCAACGAGGCCCTCGGTCAGGCGGCGACGCACCTCCAGCAAGGGGCGATCCAGGCGGTAGGTGCCATGTACGACCTCATCGACTCCGACCGGCTCATCGAAACCGGCCGCGCCACCCTCATCCGCACCGCCCTCGACTTCGCCTTCCGCTCCGGCGCCTACGGCGACCTGGCCGACCGCATCGCCGACCTCGAAAAATCCGCCCCCGGCGACAAGAAGGACTAACCCGACAAACCTACGGCACGCGACCCGTCCAACCGCCGCGAAGGGTAGGGGCACGGCATGCTGTTCAGTTCCATGACATCGTTTCCAGTTGTACACAAGACATGGTTTCCACCCAGCCGTGGGCTAAGGTCGGACGAAGGAGTCCTCCCGATGCCCTTTCGGAAACTGGAAATGAAAGAGCCGGGTATCCACTTGACTCAGGTGACCCCAACATCTTGTAGTTGGGCTCACAGCGTCTTAGCGTCCCAATCGGCGACGATCGAGCGGTACGGCGTCGGCTCCACCGCCATGGCCTGCTGCACAAGGCGGTAGAAGAGCTTGCCCCGACTGCGTGATCTGCGCCGATTGAAGCGGAACACGAACTCGTCGAGATAGTAGTCCAGATGCTCGTGGCTGACCGCCCCCTGATGCGTGCCCAGCATCCAGCGCTTGAGTAGCGAGATCGCCAAGTGCACCCTCGGCAGTAGCTGCGAGGCCTGCTCGCGGCGGTTGTTAATCGAGATGATACGACGCTGGTAGTCCTTCTTCTTGAGCGGATCGTAGCCCGACCAGTTGTCGGTAACAACCACGCTGCCCGGCTCGACCGACTCCTCGACGAAGGGCATCAAACTGGCCGCCGAGGCGTTCTGAACGCGCTGCATGCGGATGCGCCCCAGCCCGGTGCCTCTCTCTTCCGCGGCGACTGCAATCAACGCTTTACGCTCGGTCTGCCGGCCGATTACCACTTCTTCTTCAGCGCCCCAGTAGGTCTCATCGACCTCGACGAGGCCCGTCAATCGCTCCCGCCCCGGGCGCACCATCGCTCGCCTCAGCTTGTGCATCCAAGGCCAGGCGGTTTGGTAACTACCCAGTCCCAGAACGCGCTGTAGACCCAGGGCGCTGGCCCCATTCTTCTGCGTGGTGATGGTCCACATCGCCCGGAACCACAGCCGCAGCGGCTTGCGTGTGTCTTGAAAGATCGTGCCGGCGGTGACGGAGGTTTGCCGCCCGCAGCGAGCGCATTCGAACCACACTTTGCGCACCGGCCAAGCGCGCTCATGCCCACACCTTGGACAGCGGAAACCCTCTGGCCAGCGCAAGGCGAACAGATAGTCGCGGCAAGTCTCCTCGCTCGCAAAGTGAGACTCGAATTCGAGTTGGTCGCGCGGGTAATCCTCCACCAGGCCCTACACTACATCTTGGGGTCACCTGAGTCAAGTGGATACCCAGCATGAAAGAAACTAGGATGCAATTCGTCGTGCGCGCCGCCAGCGGCGCCGAGTCGCTCAGTGAGTTGTGCCGCGAGTTTGGCATCTCGCGCCCGACCGGTCGCAAGTGGCGGGATCGCTACCTCGCCTGCGGCACGCTCGCTCAGCTGGGTGAGTTGAGCCGCCGCCCGCATTCCTCGCCTCGCCGCAGCGCCCCGGAGCGGGAACGGCAAGTGCTCGAACTGCGCCAACGCTACGGCTGGGGCGCGCGCAAGCTGCAGCGGCTGCTCGAAGAAAGCGGCGTGCGCTATCCGGCGACGACGGTGCATCGCATCCTCAAGCGCCACGGGCTGGTGAACGTGCACGCCCCGCGGCCGGCCTTGCAACGCTTCGAGCGCCCACGGCCCAACCAACTGTGGCAGATGGACGGCAAGGGGCCGCTCAAGAGCCTCGACGGGATTTGTCAGCCGCTGTCGATTCTCGATGACCACAGCCGCTATGCGGTCGGGTTGCACGCGCTGCGGGTGCTGCGCCGCGAGCCGATCCAGGCCTGTCTGCAACAAACGTTCGAGCAAGCGGGTTTGCCGGAGGCGATGCTGATGGACCGCGGCACACAGTGGTTTTCCGCCCACAGCGCACACGGGTTGACGGCGCTGTCGGTGTGGTTGATCAAGCAGGGGATTCGGTTGCTGTACGGGCGGCCGCGGCATCCGCAAACGCAGGGCAAGGTGGAGCGTTTTCACGGCGCGATCGAAGCGGCGGTGCGGCATCGTGGCGGACCGGCGCAGGTGAAGGATTGGGCCGAGTGGTTGGCGCACTTCCGGCGCGAGTACAACGAAGGGCGTCCGCACGAAGCGCTTCAGATGGAGACGCCGGCCAGCCGATGGCGGCGCAGCGAAAGGGCGTATCAGCCGCAACCGCCGGCGTGGGAGTATGCGGCGGGGATGGAGGCCCAGCGGCTGAACGAGGCGGGCTGTCTGTGGGAGGGGGGCCGTCATTGGTTTGTGAGCGAGGCGTTGGCGGGAGAGTGAGTGGGGCTGGAGCGGTTGCCGCTGGATACGATTGCGGTGCGTTTTCGGCACATGTATGTGCGCGAGTTGGAACTGGGTGCGCAGCAGACGCATTCGCTGGTACGCCCGGCGGGGTCAGGCGGTGGAGGCGCCGACCTTGGTCGCCCTACGGGCTCCCGCGGCGGCGCCTCCACCGCCAACCCGAAGCCCAATCGGCCCTCGCCGCCCCCATCACCTGGAACGGAGGGTGGAAACGATGTATTGTGAACACCTGGAAACGATGTCTGGGTACTTGACAGCATGCCGTGCCCGCGCCGCGGCCCAAATCGCGACCGTGAAACCGAAAGGACTCAACAATGACCCAAGCCGGGTATCCACTTGACTCAGGTGACCCCAACATCTTGTAGTTGGGCTCACAGCGTCTTAGCGTCCCAATCGGCGACGATCGAGCGGTACGGCGTCGGCTCCACCGCCATGGCCTGCTGCACAAGGCGGTAGAAGAGCTTGCCCCGACTGCGTGATCTGCGCCGATTGAAGCGGAACACGAACTCGTCGAGATAGTAGTCCAGATGCTCGTGGCTGACCGCCCCCTGATGCGTGCCCAGCATCCAGCGCTTGAGTAGCGAGATCGCCAAGTGCACCCTCGGCAGTAGCTGCGAGGCCTGCTCGCGGCGGTTGTTAATCGAGATGATACGACGCTGGTAGTCCTTCTTCTTGAGCGGATCGTAGCCCGACCAGTTGTCGGTAACAACCACGCTGCCCGGCTCGACCGACTCCTCGACGAAGGGCATCAAACTGGCCGCCGAGGCGTTCTGAACGCGCTGCATGCGGATGCGCCCCAGCCCGGTGCCTCTCTCTTCCGCGGCGACTGCAATCAACGCTTTACGCTCGGTCTGCCGGCCGATTACCCCTTCTTCTTCAGCGCCCCAGTAGGTCTCATCGACCTCGACGAGGCCCGTCAATCGCTCCCGCCCCGGGCGCACCATCGCTCGCCTCAGCTTGTGCATCCAAGGCCAGGCGGTTTGGTAACTGCCCAGTCCCAGAACGCGCTGTAGACCCAGGGCGCTGGCCCCATTCTTCTGCGTGGTGATGGTCCACATCGCCCGGAACCACAGCCGCAGCGGCTTGCGTGTGTCTTGAAAGATCGTGCCGGCGGTGACGGAGGTTTGCCGCCCGCAGCGAGCGCATTCGAACCACACTTTGCGCACCGGCCAAGCGCGCTCATGCCCACACCTTGGACAGCGGAAACCATCTGGCCAGCGCAAGGCGAACAGATAGTCGCGGCAAGCCTCCTCGCTCGCAAAGTGAGACTCGAATTCGAGTTGGTCGCGCGGGTAATCCTCCACCAAGCCCTACACTACATCTTGGGGTCACCTGAGTCAAGTGGATACCCAGCTGACCCAACACTACTACCGCCCTTTCCGCCGCCAAATCACCAACCTCGAAAAGCGCTACCTCCCCGACCCAAAACCATTCAACATCTTCTGCTGGTTCGACCAGGACGGTGAAGTCTCCGAAATGTTTGGCACCGGCTTCTCCTGGTCCCGCTCTCGCGACGGAGGCGAACCGCCCGAAATCACCGACGAATTCATCGCCTCCGCCCGCGCCACACTCTGACTGACAATCGTGCCGGCCCACCGTCTACTTCGTCCGCACCTCGGCAGAGGCGAACTCAATCTTCGGGTGGAGACGGCAACGAATCGCAGTTCGCCGAAGATTGGACGTAGCGGGCTTGGTTTCGTGATAATGCTCGGCAAGTGGAGGGGAATGGCTACACGATGACGAGACTTGCTTTGAGCCCGCGGCGAGCGGTTGGGGTTTGTGCTTTCGTTTGTGCTCTTGCGGCTGTCCCCTTGGTCGGGCAGCCCCTTGCCGGTACCGCCCCGTTAACCGACCAAGGAGACCTGGCCGCGAAGATGGTGGCCGACATCGATGGTTTCCTGCTGCGCGCGGCGGACGCCTCGGTTGCGGATCGCGAGCAGCACTGGGAGAAGGATTACTCGTCGGCGGATGCTTATGCGGAGTCGGTGGCCTCGAACCGCGCGCGGTTCCGCAAGATCATCGGCGTGGTCGATGCGCGGGTTCCGTTCGACGGCTTCACGATGGTGGGGACGACGAATCAACCCTCGTTGATCGCCTCGACCGATCGCTACGAGGTGCACACTGTCCGATGGCCCGCCTTGTCAGGCGTTCATGGCGAGGGGCTGTTGCTCGAGCCGAAGACCGCGGCCAAAGGAAACGTGATCGCGTTACCGGACGCCGACCAGTCGCCCGAGGCCGCCATCGGGCTCTCGCCGGGGGTGACGCCCGAAGCGCAGTTCGCGCGCCGCCTCGCCGAGTCGGGCTACCGGGTGATCGTCCCCGTGCTGATCGACCGCGCGGATAACTGGTCGGGACACCCGCGTGTGCGCTATACCAACCAACCCCATCGCGAGTTCATCTATCGCATCGCCTACGAAATGGGCCGCCACATCATCGGCTACGAGGTGCAGAAGGTGCTGGCCGCGGTGGACGGCTTCAAGCGCGAGTCGCCGGACCTGCCGGTCGGCGTGGCCGGGTACGGCGAAGGCGGCTTGCTGGCCCTTTACAGTGCAGCAGCCGATACCCGGCTCGACGCGGCGCTGGTGAGCGGGTACTTCGGTCCGCGCGAACAGCTTTGGCAAGAGCCGATCTATCGCAACGTGTGGAGCTTGCTTACGGAGTTCGGTGATGCGGAACTGGCCGGCTTGGTGGCGCCGCGCCACTTGGTTGTCGAGGCCTCGCGCGCGCCCGAGTTGGATGGTCCTCCGCCCGCCACGCCGCAGCGTCGCGGGGCAGCGCCGGGCCGTATCGTAACGCCGTCTCTCGACCAAGTTTCCGCCGAAGTCAACCGAGCGTCGGAGGTATTTGACCAGCTCGGGGTCGGCGACCGGCTCCGGCTGGTGAAGAGCGATCAGGGCCGGGGTCAATCCGGCACCGAAGCAGCCCTCTCCGCTTTCGTAGGCGGCCTGGGTAGAGACGCGGTCTCTGAGTCCGGCCTGTCTGGGGCCGGCAACGCCCCGCAAGACCGGCGCAGGGTGTTCGACGCGTCTGTGCGCCTAAGACGCCAGTTCGACGAACTCGTCGAGTTTTCAGAACAAGTCGTGCGCCAATCCGAGTTTACCAGCCGGGAGTTCTGGTCCCGCGCCAACCGCTCGTCCGCCGACGCCTGGGACCGCAGCCTCGATCACTACCGGGACTACTTCTGGAACGAAGTGATGGGACGCCTGCCGGATCCCAGCGAGCCGCTCGCGGCGCGTTCACGCAAGAGCTACGAGACCGACAAGTGGATCGGCTATGAAGTCATCCTGCCGGTCTGGCCGGATGTGTTCGCGTACGGCATCCTCTTGGTTCCGAAAGACCTGAAGCCGGGCGAGAGGCGTCCGGTGGTCGTGACGCAGCACGGGCTCGAAGGCCGTCCGCAGATGCTCGTTGACGAGAACATCACGGGCCCCTACCACCACTACGGGGCACGCCTCGCGGATCGCGGCTTTATCGTCTTCGCGCCGCAGAACCCCTACATCGGGCGTGATGACTTCCGTGTGCTGCAGAGGAAGGGGAACCCGCTCAAGCGGTCGCTGTTCTCGTTCATCCTCGGCCAGCACCAGCGCATCCTCGAGTGGCTCTCGACCCTGCCATTCGTCGACGAGGACCGCATCGGCTTCTACGGCCTGTCGTATGGCGGCAAGACAGCCGTTCGCGTGCCGCCCTTGCTCAAGCAGTACGCCCTCTCGATCTGCTCGGCCGACTTCAACGAGTGGATCTGGAAGAATACAAGTGTAAACCACCGCTATAGCTACATGTACACGATCGAGTACGAGATGTTCGAGTTCGATCTTGGCAACACGTTCAACTACGCCGAATTGGGGAACATGATGGCGCCGCGTCCGTTCATGGTCGAGCGCGGACATGATGACGGCGTCGCTCCGGACGAGTGGGTGGCGTACGAGTTCGCGAAGGTCCGCCGTCACTTCGTCAAGCTGGGGCTGGGGGAGCGGACCGAGATCGAGTACTTCGACGGCCCGCACGAGATCAACGGCGTCGGGACGTTCGATTTCCTCCACCGGCACCTCAACTGGCCGGCTCCGTAGCCCAGGTTGCCGCTTTTGACGGGGAAGGGCCCGAAAGGATGATCTTTTCACGACCCGTAGCGTACGCGGTCCGTGCCCTCATTTGCCTGGCAAGAGCGCCGGAGCAGACGCGGCTCATGGCGTCGGAGATCGCCGCGCTGGAGCGGATCCCAGCCGCTTCGTTGGCGAAAACACTTCAGCAACTGGTTCGCAAGCGGCTGCTGGATTCGGAGAAGGGCCGCAACGGGGGATTCCGCCTGGGCCGTCCGGCAAAGCGCATCAGCTTGCTGGATGTGATCGAGGCGGTGGAGGGACCGAACCCCTTCGAGCAGAGCGTTCTCGGCTATCGCGATCGGGATCACTGTCCGCTGGAGAAGTCGTTCAAGGCGGTGCGCCGAACCGTGCTTGCTTATTTACGGAAAACAAATCTGGAGGAGTTCTCAAAGGTTCGCGCAACGAAGAGTACGAGACGGGGAGCTACGAAGAAACGGCGGGCGAGGGCCCGGACGTGACGGACCGATCAACGTTCTGACGTATAGATCTTTTCGATCTCGACGGAGTACCTTCTCTCGACCTCCCGCCGCCGCACCTTCATGGTCGGGGTGATTTCCCCCCTTTCGATCGAGAACTCGCTCCGGAGCAAGACGATCTTCTTCACCTGCTCGTAGCGGGCTAGCGGTGCGCAGGCGGCTTCCACTTCTTTCTCGATAAGCTGCCGTACGTCGGGGTGGGCGGCCAGGGCATCGGGTGTCGTCTCGGCGATGCCGCGCTCGCCGGCGAACTTCTTGAGCCGTTCGAAGTCCGGCACGATCAGCGCGCAGGGAAACTTCCTTCCCTGTGCGATGACGACCGCCGCCGAGACGTAGAGGCTGGTCTTGATGCGGTTCTCGATGGGCTGGGGAGCGATGTATTTGCCGCCCGAGGTCTTGCAGAGGTCCTTCTTGCGGTCGGTGATGATCAGGTAGCCGTCGTCGTCGAAACGCCCGACGTCACCGGTGTGAAGCCAGCCATCGACGATGGTCTCCCGCGTCAACTCGTCCCTCTTGTAATAGCCCCGCATAACGTTCGGGCCACGGACGAGGATTTCGCCATCACTGGCGATACGGACCTCCACGTTCTTGATCACGCGGCCGACGGTGCCGGGACGCAGAGAATCGGGGGAATTGAGCGACACCACGGGCGACGTCTCGGTCAACCCATACCCCTCGCAGATCTTGATACCCGCGGCGAGAAAAAACTCGGCCACGTGCTTGGGCAAGGGAGCCGCGCCGGAGACGAAGAACCGCAGCCGGCCTCCCAGCCGGACCCGAAGTTTCGAGAACACCAACTTGTCTGTCAATCGCCTCTTGAGCCGCAGCGGGCCCGGCAAAGGACGGTGTTCCAGTTCATACGGCAGGGCTGCTTGCCCCACTGCCAGCGCCCAGTGAAAGAGCTTGCGCCGAACGGCCGGGGCTTCGGCGACCGCCGTCAACACTCGGTCCTGCACCTTCTCGAAGAACCGCGGAACGCCCACGGCGATGGTGGGGCGCACTTCGCGCAGATTCTCGGGTACCGCCTCGATCGATTCGGCATAGGCAATCGTCGCGCCCTCTTTGAAGAACGTGTAATCGGCCATCCGCTCGGCCACGTGGGAGAGCGGCAGGAAAGACAGGGCCACGTCGGTTTCAAACACTTCCAGACCGTTGTCGCGGACGTTGGTTGAGAAGTTATCGTGGGTCAGCATTACGCCTTTGGGCGTGCCCGTCGTGCCGGAGGTGTAGATAATGCTGGCCAGGTGCTCGGGCTCGACGGCGCTGATGGCGCTCTCGAACTCCGTCCGTTCTGAATCGCTGAGAGCGGCGTCGCCGAGCAACGAGCCGAGCGTCGTAACGCGGTCGTCGCTCAACGTAACCGGATCGAACACCACGACGCCTTCCAGGTTTGGCAGCCGGTCCCAGACGTCGAGAATCTTGTCGAGCTGCCCCTGGGTCGAGACGAAGGCGACGCGGGCCTCGGAGTGTTCGAGGATGTAGTGGGCTTGCTCGGCCGGCAGCGTGGGGTACAGCGGGACGCTGACGATGCCCGACACCATCATCGCGAAATCGGCGACCGCCCATTCCCAGCGGTTCTCCGACATCAGGGCACAGCGATCACCGGGCCCAAGGCCGACGTCTTTCAGCTCGAAATGAAGGCGGCCAACACGGCGGTAGACTTCGGCGGACGAGATGGGCCGGTAGTGTCCCTCGGATTTCGCCAGCATCATGTCGGGCTTGTCGTAGGAGACAGCGTGACGGAATAAACGGGCTAGGGTCGTGGGCATGGGTATCACCAACACTGTAAACTGTAGGCCGCCCGCAAGGGTAGAGTTTCTCGCAAAGGCGCCAAGGTCCGCAAAGGCCGCTAAGGCAGCCCAGCCTGCCAAGGCCTGGTAATGGCTCAGTTTCAGCCATCACTGTCAGGGAACCGGATCAGCCATTCCACGGTGGCTCAAGCCGGGTCGTGGGAAGGACGCTGAAGCGCCCTGGAGAGGAGTGCGAGGCCACGCTGAACCGGCCGTAAACGACCGGCCTACAACGCGCTTCGCGCGGAAGCCGCCTGAAGGCGACTTCAGAAGCGAGGGCCTTTCCCGACAGGTGAGCAGCCCCACGTCGTCCATCAACGAGCGTGACGCAGCCAAACTGAGTCACTACCCAAGGCCGCGCGCTGTGTAACTACCGGCTCCTCCTTGCTATCATGCCCTGTCATGTTGAAACCGATCGCCGAAGCCCTCGACCTACGCATCCCTGACGAACAGCTTGAAGAAATCGAGCCCGTGCTGGATGAACTGATGCAGGCCATCCGCCCCGCGCTCGACCGCGACCTTGCCACCATCGATCCCGTGACCCGCTTTCAGCCGGGCAGCGAGTGAGCATCGGAGAACCGACATGAACCTGTTGATGCCCATCTCTGAGCTCGCTCCCAAGATCCAGCGCGGCGAATTGTCACCGGTTGAGCTGACCCGTGAAGCGCTGGCGTCGATTGAGAAGCGCCAGCCCGTGCTGAACGCGTTCATTCTCGTTACCGCGGAGCATGCTCTGCGGCGGGCACAGCAGGCGGAAACCGAGATCGCCGCCGGCCAATACCGCGGTCCGTTGCACGGCATCCCCTACGCCGCGAAAGACCTCTTCTATACCAAAGGCATCACGACGACGGTCGGCTCGAAACTCTTGGCCGATTTCGTGCCCGACTTCGACTCCACCGTGATCGAGAAGCTCAACGAGGCGGGCGCGGTGATGGTTGGGAAGGCCGGCTTACACGAGTGGGCCTACGGTATTACGAGCAACAACCCCCACTTCGGTACAATCCGCAATCCGTGGGATACCGACCGCATCCCGGGCGGTTCGAGCGGCGGCTCGACGTCTGCCTTGGCGGCGGGCATGTGCAGCTTTTCGCTGGGGTCGGACACCGGCGGCTCCATTCGCATCCCCGCGTCGTTGTGCGGCCTTGTCGGGCTAAAAGCGACGTTCGGACGCGTCAGCCGCTACGGGGTGTTTCCGTTGGGCCATACGCTCGATCATGCCGGACCGTTTGGGCTGACGGTTCGCGACACAGCGATGGTCTACGAGGCGATCGCCGGCTACGATGCGCGCGACGAGAGTTGTGTCAACCGCCCGGTCACGGCCGTGGAGCTTGACGAGCAACCCAACCTCGCCGGAAAGAAGATCGGAGTACCGCGCAACTTCTACTTCGACAAGCTCGACCCCGAGGTCGAGGCCGCGGTTCGCCAAGCCGTGAAGGTCCTCGCGAGCCTGGGCGCCGAGTTAGTTGACATCACCGTCCCCGACATCGAGGAGTTCAATCGCGTGGCGCAGTTGATCTTGCTGGTCGAAGCCAGCTCGGTTCACGCGCGGCGGCTCGATCAGCATCGGGACGGCTTTGGTGACGACGTGCGGCGACTGATCGATCAGGGCCGGTTCATCGCCGCCATCGACTACCTCAACGCACAGCGCCGGCGGCGGGCGTTGATCGAGGGTTTCGACGACTTGTTGAAGCAAGTCGATGTGATTGTGACGCCGACCATCCCGATTCCAGCGGCGAAGATCGGGCAAGACACAGCCGAGATTGACGGCGAGGTACATAACGTTCGCATGGCGACGACGCGCAACATGCGCGCGCTGAATATGACGGGCCTCCCTCTGTTGCAGGTCCCCTGCGGGTTGAGTTCCGCGAGGTTGCCGATCGGGTTGCAGATCATCGGGCGCCTCTGGGACGAGGCGGGCATCATGCAGGTCGGCCACGCTTACGAACAAGCGACCGAATGGCACAAGCAACGGCCGGCGATCGCCACGGACTGAACGTGTTTCCTCATCATGGCTAGCCGCGCTTCACGAATGGCCCGGAGCGAAAGCAATGCTTCTAGTCAAAGTCCGTTTCGACACTCCGACATGTTGTGGGGAGTCGAGCAAGCGGGCACAGCATTCCGTTGAACTGTCCAAGTTAGCGGCGGCGCGGAGTTGTTGGACAGGTCGAGGCCTTTGAATTCCATCAACCGTAGCCGCACAGGCAGGCCACACCCCTGTTTCCACGGTGCAATGCGGGATGCCGCATCAGGTGAAGCTGCCCGCCAGGTTGCGGCTTTTCCATCGCCCCTTTCAGGGCTCCCGGTCTGTTGGAGACGTTTCCTAGGGTTCCGCCGAAGACGGCTCCACCCTAGGCTAAAATCCAACGCCGCGTCGCCGCTGGGGTTCGGTGGAGCCGGCGGACCGAGATCCAAGGGAGTTCGGTGGTCGGCCTGGAGCGACGCCCCTACTTGTCCGCGCAGGCGGGTACGGCATGCCGTGCCGCCGACTTGTGATTTGCACGGCCCTCGATCGGGCCTCGAGCTGCTAGAGCGGGTGCACCTGGTAGTTCACCCCGCGCGGCGGGTTACGGTTTTGACAACTCTCCTGGCGTTGCTTCTTTTCTGCGCGCCGGCCTTTGCGCAATCATCCCTGCAGTGGACGAACCTGCCCGACCTGCCCGAGCCCTTGGGCTTGGGTGGCGCGTTCGCGGGAACGGCCGACGGTGCGCTGATCGTCGCCGGCGGTTCGCACTTTCCCGTACCGCCGTTTGAGGGTGGCAAGAAGGTTTGGCGCGCAGATGTCTTCGTTCTCGATCCCGGCGCTACAAGCTGGAAGGCCGGCTTCGCGCTTGACCGTCCGCTTGCCTACGGCGCAAGCGTCTCGACCGGCGACGGGTTGATTCTCATCGGTGGGGGCGACGCCGAGCGACACTACCGCGAGGTGCGCCGTCTGCGTTTCCGCGGCGGCCAGGTCGAACAGACGCGCCTGCCCGATCTGCCCACCGCCTGCGCGATGACAAGCGCTGCCCTGCTGGGCTCGACCATCTACGTGGCCGGCGGACAGGAGGCGCCCGACGCCACAGATTCCCCCGGCGCCACAGGGTCACCCGAGGCCACAGGGGCGATGCGAAATTTCTGGGCGCTCGACCTGCAAGCGGCCCAACCACAGTGGCGGACGCTCGATCCGTGGCCCGGCCCCGCGCGCATTCTTCCCATAACCGTCGCGCAAGACGGCGCGGTTTACATCTTCAGTGGAGCCGATCTCCTCCGCGGCGAGGACGGACAAACGCCGCGGCGCTTCCTCACCGATGCCTACCGCTACCGGCCCGGCGACGGCTGGGAACCCGTAGCGTCACCGCCGAAGCCGATCGTCGCCGCGCCCGCCGCCCTTGGCCCGTCGCACATCCTCGTCTTCGGCGGAGACGACGGCAAGCTGTTCGGGCAACAACTCGGCAACGACCATCCGGGCTTCCCGCGAGACGTTCTCGTGTATCACACGATCACCGACACGTGGACCCCGGTGGGCGCTATCCCCGAAAGCCTGGCCACGACCAACGCCGTCCGTTGGAACGATCATGTCGTGATCCCAAGCGGCGAGGACCGCCCCGGCCATCGCTCACCGTCGGTGCTTGCGGTAACGATCGAAGCAGCCTCGTCGAGCTTCACGACTCTCGACTACACACTTCTTGCGATCTATCTCGCCGCGCTGGTCGTGATGGGCATTTACTTTTCCCGCCGCGAGAAATCAACCGAGGACTACTTCTTGGCGGGCCGCCGCATCCCGTGGTGGGCCGCCGGCGTAAGCCTGTTCGGCACGCAGTTAAGCGCCATAACGTTCATGGCGGTCCCGGCGAAGGTCTACGCAACCGACTGGACCTATCTCGTCAACACTTTGGCCATCGTATTAGTCGCGCCCCTGGTCATTTACTTCTACCTCCCGTTCTATCGACGTCTCAATCTGACCACCGCCTACGAGTACCTCGAACGCCGCTTCAACGGTTTGACCCGAATGCTGGCGAGCGCGGCTTTCATCCTGTTCCAGTTGGGCCGCATGGCGATCGTGCTCTACTTGCCGGCGATGGCGCTCTCGACGGTGACGGGCGTCAACGTCTACATCTGCATCCTGGTCATGGGCGTGCTGAGCACGATTTACACGGTGCTGGGCGGCATCGAGGCCGTCGTGTGGACCGACGTTCTGCAAGTGTTCGTCCTGCTGGGCGGCGCGCTGTTCAGCCTCGCGATCATGATCTTCCACTTGGACGGTGGGGTCAGCACGATCTGGACCCTCGGCATGGCCGACGACAAGTTTCGCCTCGCCAACCTGACCTGGGACTACACGACCACGGCTCTGTGGGTCATGATTGTCGGCAACCTGTTCATCAACCTGGTGACCTATACATCCGACCAGGTGGTCGTGCAGCGTTATCTCACCACAAAAGACGAAAAGGCAGCCGTCCGCTCCATCTGGACCAACGCCATCATCACCGCGCCGACAGCGTTCGTCTGGTTCGCGCTCGGGAGCGCGCTCTACGCTTTCTACAAGACCCAGCCCGAGTTGCTCAACCCGTCAACGGCGACCGACTCGATCTTTCCCTACTTCATCGCGCAACAGTTACCGAGCGGCGTCACGGGTTTGGTAATTGCCGTTCTGTTTGCCGCTTCGATGTCGTCGCTCGATAGCAGCCTCAACAGCGTTTCGACCGCGATCGTGACCGACTTCTATCGCCGCTTCCGGCCCGGCGCCTCCGACCATCGCTGCCTGAACCTGGCGCGTTGGCTTACGACCATTCTCGGCACGCTGGCCACCGTGACCGCGGTGCTTATGGCAGGCTACGAGATCCTGTCGCTGTGGGACTTCTTCAACGTGCTGGTGGGTTTACTCAGTAGCAGCATGGCGGGGCTGTTCGTGCTGGGGATCTTCACGCGGCGGGCGAACTCGACGGGGGCAGTCGCGGGCTTCGTGGCGGGCGCCGTGGCGGTTTACTTTGTACAGAACTACACGGCGGTCAGCTTCTTTCTGTACGCTATGGTTGGGCTTCTCACGTCCTGCGCGGTGGGCTACGCGGTGAGCCTCGTCACGCGGTCGCGGCCAACCGACCTCAACGAACTAACTGTTTATACACAGCACGCACAATCGTAGCGTGCTTATTGAATCCCGCAAATTATTATGACACTTTTTGATAGTTTGGAGCATCTATATATGTATGGGCAACCCCAAAGGTGTGAAGCGGGATTTCAAGGCCCTGGAGAAGCGCCGTTTCGAAGCGATGCGGCTGCTCGACCAAGGCCACAATCAGTCCGAGACGGCAAGACGGCTGAAAGTCGCTCGCCAAACCGTCAGTGCGTGGCGGCGGCAATACCGCGAGCAGGGTGCGGCCGGACTCCGCCAGGCCGGGCGCGCCGGACGCAAGCCGCTCCTCGATGCCGCACAACGCGAACGCCTGACGTCGCTGTTGCTGGAAGGCCCGCAAGCCCACGGCTTCCCCACGCCCCTGTGGAGCTGTCCGCGGGTGGCTCGGCTGATCGGAGACGAGTTCGGGGTCGACTACCACGAAGGCCACGTCTGGAAGATCCTGCGAGCGCTCGACTGGAGCCCGCAACGCCCGGTCGGAAAGGCGCGCGAGCGCAACGAAGAGCAGATCCGCACCTGGAAGCGCAAGACCTGGACGCGCATTAAAAAAAGCCCAAAACGAAGGCCGTACGCTCGTCTTCATCGACGAAAGCGGATTGAGTCAGAAGCCGCATCGCTGCCGCACCTGGGCGCCACGCGGCCAAACACCGGTGCTGCAGTTTAACTTCAATTGGGAGAAGCTTTCCGTCTCGGCGGAGCTGACGCTGCGTAACTTCTACTTTCGGCTCTATCCCGGTGCGATCGGCAAAGAGCAAGTGATCGACTTTCTCAAGGCGTTGGTACGTCATATCGATCGGCCGCTGCTGATCGTCTGGGACCGGCTGCCGGCGCACCGTAGCCGCCTGGTGCAAGAGTTCATCCAACTCTCCGAAGGCCACATCGCAACCGAGTACTTGCCACCCTATGCGCCGGAGTTGAATCCGGTGGAATACATCTGGGCTTACTGGAAGCAGCACGAGTTGCCGAACGTCTGTCCGAAGGACTACGGCGAGCTGAACGAGCGGGCCCGCAAGGCACTCCGCCGCATGCACCGCAAACCGCGTTTGATCACGGCCTTCTGGAAACAGTCTTCTCTTTGCTTCGAGTGACGGGATATTATGCGGGACTCAATAGGACCGCAACGCGTCCTGGATAGCGGCTTCGGGGACGGCGCCGTGGCGGATGATCTTCCAGTCCGGGTCGGTGATGTCGACGGTGGTGGCGCCGGAGCCGGCAATGGCGCCGGTGTCAAGGATGAGGTCAACGCGGCCGTCCATCTGGCCCAAGACTTCAAAGCCACTGCGGCAGGTTGCCTCGCCCGAGCGGTTGGCGCTGGTGGCGATGATCGGCGTTTCGAGAATCTCGATCAGCCGGCTGGGCACGACGGCGGGACTTTGCCGCACGGCGAGTCGGCCGGTGTGCCCCGTGACCTTGAGTGGCAACAGAGGTGACGCGGGCACGATGATCGTTAGCGGACCCGGCCAGAAACGCCGCGCCAGCAGGTAGAAGCGCGCGCTCAGGTGGGCCGCATAGTCCTCCGCCATTTGCAGCGAGTCGACCAGGATGGGCAACGAGCGATGCGGCTCGCGGCCTTTCGCGGCATACACCGATGCCACCGCCCGCAAACTGAAAGGGTCGGCCACCATCACGTAAAGCGTGTCCGTCGGGATGGCCACCACCTTCCCGGCGCGGATCGCTTCGGCGGCTTGCTCGATCGCCACGTCGTCCGGCGTCTCCGCAGCGATCTCTATAAGGTGGGTGTACAAGAAGTTCCTTGAGGGTCGCCGGCGTTAGTGAATCAGACCCGCGCCGGCGGCCCGGAATGCGCCTTGCTCTGGGCCTTCCGCCGCAGCGCGTGGTTCGCGAACCACGGTGGAATGGTGATGTGTGAAGGAACGTCGAGTGCGGAACGTGACGGAATCAACCCCAACTCGGATTCTACCGCAGCCGCGCAGCGTCGCTGGGTGAAAGGCCTTGGCCCAAATAGGATTCTAACGATTGCTTGAAGCTCCGGTCCGCCGCAGGTAGTGGCTCAGTTTCAGCCACCGCTGTTACGGAAATCGGATCCGCCATCCACGATGGCTGAAGCCGGCTTGTGGGAAGGACGCTGAAGCGCCCTGGAGAGGAGCGAGCGACCACGCTGAACCGGCCGTAAACGACCGGCCTACAACGCGCTTCGCGCGGAAGCCGCCTGAAGGCGGCTGGGTGGACACAGCGGTCCACCCCTACGGGGGTATTAACCGGGCACATGGGTAACACATGATGCCAAGCACATAGGTAACACTTTGAGGCATAGAACATTTCTGGGAGGAGATGATTTATGCCGTGGCAGGAGACCTGTGTGCGAGACGAGAGAACCCATTTTATCGTGGACTGGGAAAGAGACGAGGAGTCGATGGCCGAGCTGTGCCGGCGCTACTCGGTGAGCCGCAAGACCGGCTACAAATGGCTGCAGCGCTACCAGCAGCAGAGCTGGGAAGGTTTGCAGGACCACTCCCGGGCGCCGCAACGCCATCCCGGTCAGACCGCGGCCGCGATCGAGCAAGAGATTCTCGCTCTGCGGGCGCAGCACAGTCGCTGGGGTGCGGTCACCTTGAGGGCGCGGCTGCAGCGAAGGCAGCCCGACGTGGCATGGCCGGCGGTGAGCACGATCGGAAATCTGCTGCGACGACACGGTCTGAGCGTGCCCCGACGACGCCGGCCCCGCGCCGCACCGACCCCGCTGCCGCTGACGTCAGGCAAGCAGCCCAACCAGGTTTGGTGCGCCGACTTCAAAGGCTGGTTTCGCACCCAAGACGGCCGGCGCTGCGATCCCTTAACGATCTCGGACGCGGCCAGCCGCTACCTGTTGCGGTGCCAGGCGGTGACGAAACCGGACGGGGACCATGTTCGGCCGTTGTTCGAGGCGACGTTTCGAGAGTTTGGACTGCCGCGGGTGATGCGCACCGACAACGGGCCGCCGTTTGCGACCCTGGCGGTGCACGGGCTGGGGCGGCTGGCAGTGTGGTGGATCAAGTTGGGGATCTGTCCCGAGCGGATCGAGCCGGGACATCCGGAACAGAACGGGCGGCATGAGCGGATGCACCGTACGCTGAAGCAAGAGACCGCCGCGCCGCCAGCGGCGAATCTGCGAGCGCAGCAACGGGCGTTTGATGGCTTTCGCAGCGACTACAACGAGGAGCGACCGCACCAGGGACTGGAGTTGCGAACCCCTGGTGAGTGTTATCACGGCGCGGCGCGGGCGTATCCGTCGCGGGTGGACGAGCCGGAGTATGCGGCGCCGATGCAGGTGCGGCGCGTGATGGATGGGCGGATTCGCTGGCGGCGTCAACGAGTGTTCGTCGGCAAGGGACTCAACGGGGAGCGGGTCGGGGTGGAGGAGATCGAGGAGGGCGTGTGGCGAGTGTGGTTTTCCTTTTATGAGTTGGGAGTATTCGAGGAACGAGAGCGGCGGTTGCGCCCGAGCAAGGGCCCAGCGGCGGGCCCTTCGTCCGGGGGTGGGACTTGACTCTGGTCGCCCTCCGGGCTCCCTGCGTCAAGCCCCACCCCGGACGAAAAGTGTTACCTATGTGCTTGGCATAAAGTGTTACCCATGTCCCGGTCAGCACAAAAGCGGGTGGCGGCGTGTGGCGGCAGGGTGAGCAGCCCGCGCGCTCCATGCTCTCTTCCAGTTTCACCCACCGAGTGTATAGTGGCTTGAGGACAGCGAGGGTCTTGGCGATGGATGTAGTGATTCGACGAGCTTCGACGGGCGACGCGCCGGTGATTGCCGGCCACAATGCCGCGATGGCACAGGAAATCGAGCAACTCGATCTCGATCAGCAACGGCTCCTGTCGGCTGCCGGCGCGGTGCTGGAAGACGAGACCAAGGGATTCTATCTCGTGGCCGAGGCCGACGGGCGGGTGGTGGGCCAGTTGATGATCACCTACGAATGGAGCGACTGGCGCAACGGCGTGTTCTGGTGGATCCAGAGCGTCTATGTCGATCCGGCCTACCGGGGTCGCGGGGTGTACACCCGGCTACACACCGCGATCGTCGAGCAGGCCAAGGCGGCCGGCGACGTTTGCGGTATCCGGCTCTACGTCGATGAGAACAACGAGAACGCGCAACGCAGCTACCGCCGGCTCGGGATGTCGCGAACCGCGTACGACATGTACGAGGTCGACTTCGTGCTGGAGCGTTAGGTCGAAGTTATAGGGGTCGAGGAAGCTTGTTGCTTGAATCACATCTTGACAATCCCGTGATAGGATTGAGGCGGCCCATCCACGCTCACCACCACCCCGGCTTCACCCACGCCTCCTGACCCATGGAAGATCTGCCCATCACCCTTCGGATGGTGGTCCTGGCCCTGTTGCTCGGGATCAACGCCTTCTTTTCGGCGGCCGAAGTGGCGCTGGTTTCGGTACGCGAAACCCGCATCCGCGAGCTGGCCGACGGTGGCAGCCGCGCCGCGAAGATGGTCTTGGCGCTGTTGGCCACGCCGGACCGCATGCTCTCGGCGACGCAACTCGGCGTGACGCTGGCAAGCCTGGGCCTCGGGTGGGCCGGCGAGAGTACCGTCTTCCGGGTACTGGAACCGTTGACCGGCTCGCTGCTGGTTGGCCAAGAGGAACTCGCGCACGTGATCTCCTTCGGCGTCGGGTTCACGTTGATCACCTTCCTGCATATGGTCGTGGGCGAGGTCGTGCCGAAGAACCTGGCGCTCGAGCGCGCCGATCGGCTGGCGTTGGCGGTTGCGCCGCCACTGCAATTGTTCCTGCGCACAACCAGCTTCTTCGTCTCGTTGGTAGAGCGCAGCGCGCGGCTGCTCTCGCGGCTATTAGGGCTCAAGATGACTCTGTCACAAAGCGCTCACACGGCCGAGGAGTTGAAGCTGATCGTCACCCTCAGCCAGCGGCAGGGCAAACTCGCCGAGTTGCAGGAAGAGATGCTCCACCGCTCGATCGACTTCTACGACCTCACCGTGCGCGAGGTGATGGTGCCCCGGCAGGAGATGATTGCGCTGCCGATCGACTCCTCGCTCGACCAGGTTATCGATTGTGTGGTCCGTTCGCACCACTCGCGCATCCCGGTGTATGAGGGGTCCCCTGAGCATGTGGTCGGCGTGGTCTACGCCAAGGAGATTTGGTCGTTTATGCAGCAGACGCGCCGCTGGCAGATGCTCGACCGTCCGCCGCCGCCGTTCCTGTTGCGCGCGTTCACCCATAACGTCTCGTTTGTGCCCGAGACGAAGTTCCTCTACGAGCTGCTCGAGGAGTTCCAACGCCGGCGGTTCCATATAGCGATGGTGGTGGACGAGTTTGGAACGCTGTCGGGCCTAGTGACAGTGGAGGACGCGCTGGAGCAGATCGTGGGCGAGATTCGCGACGAGCACGAACGAGTCAAGCCCGAGGAGTTGCAAATCGGCGCAAGCGTCGTCGAGATCGACGGCAACACCAACATCCTCGACCTCGCCAACCAATACGACATCGAGCTTCCCTACGACGCCGGTTTTGAGACGCTGGCGGGATTCCTGTTGAGCAAGTTAGGCTATATCCCTAAGGGCGGCGAGTCGGTTGCATACCTCGGGCGCGTCTTTACCGTGCTTACCATGGAGCACAACCGGATTAGCAAGGTGCGGATCGAGCCGTCGGCGGCCCCACCGGAAGTAGAGGTGGAGCCGGTCAGCTAAGTAGTGTGTTTTCGCAGATACGGTTACGCATAGGTCTGCAACTGTAGGGGCACGGCATGCCGTGCCCGAGACCGCCACGATGCCGAAGGCTCCTGTCAGGACCTGACTAAACTGGCGAAAATGCTGCACTCAGGAGGCCGGCAAATAGCGAACGGAACAGGGTGAACTCGTGGATTTATTGAAAGACCTGCACAGCCAACTCAACAGCCTCGTCTGGGGCCCCCCGATGATGATTCTCTTGATCGGGGCGGGTCTCGTTCTTACATGGGTCACGCGTGGGGTTCAGTTCCGCAAGCTGGCGTTCTCGTTTCGCGAAGTGCTCGGCAAGCTGTTCCACGCCGCCGAGGGGGAAGGCACCGTCACGCCGTTCCAGGCCCTTTCTACCGCCTTGGCTTCGACTGTCGGAGTGGGCAACATCGCGGGTGTCTCGACGGCCATCTTTCTGGGTGGGCCGGGCTCGCTGGTTTGGCTATTAGTGTCCGGGGTGGTCGGCATGGCCACCAAGTACTCCGAGATCGCGGTCGCTCTCAACTACCGCGAGCGTGACGACCAGGGCATCGTCCGCGGCGGCGCGATGTATGTGCTCTCGAAAGGGCTGAACATGCGTTGGCTAGGCGTCGTATTCGCCGCGTTCACCGCAACCGCCGCTTTCGGGATCGGCAACATGGTGCAGGCCAACTCCGTAGCCGATGCCGCGCAGACGAGCTTCGGCGTGCCCCAGTGGATCAGCGGACTGGCACTGTGCGGCCTGACGGCACTGGTCGTGGTTGGCGGCATCCGCCGCATCGCCGAGGTGACCCAGTTCCTGGTGCCGTTCATGTGCGCCATCTACCTACTGGGCTGCGTAATCATCGTGGTGAAGTATTTCGGCGAGATTCCGGCCGTAATCGAGCTGGTCTTGTCGTCGGCGTTTCAGGGACAGGCGGCGGCCGGAGGGTTCGCCGGCGCCACGGTCGCGGCGGCAGTCCGTTACGGGATCGCCCGCGGGATGTTCTCCAACGAGGCGGGCCTCGGCAGCGCGCCCATCGTGCATGCCTCGGCGGTGACCGATCATCCTGCGCGGCAAGCGACCTACGGCATCTTCGAGGTCTTCGTCGACACGATCGTCGTTTGCCTACTGACCGGGTTCGTCGTGCTGGCCACCGGCGCCTGGCAGAGCGGCGAGACGGGCGCTCCGCTCGCCGCCAAGGCCTTCGAGATCGGGCTGCCGGGCGGTTGGGGCGGCTTGATCGTGAGCGTCGGACTCATTCTGTTCGCCTTCTCGAGCGTGATTGACTGGGCCTACTACGGCGAGACCGGCGCCACCTACCTGTTTGGAACCGGGGCGCAGGTCCCCTATCGGCTGCTGTGGATCGTGTTCGTGTACTTGGGAGCGACCGGCAGCCTGCGCCTGATCTGGGACCTCGCCGACACGCTTAACGGCCTGATGGCGATCCCCAACCTGATCGGCGTGCTGGGTTCGCTGGCGCTGGTCGGCAAGCTCACCCGTGAGTTCTTCGGCCGCCGCGCTTGACGCCGTCGCCTCGACGCATTTCATTAGTACTGGCCCAGGGTGAGACCCCGGGATAGCACGCTGCCGAACCGTCCGAAAGTATAACGCCGCATGGAGATGGCGACCATGAAGATCTCACTGTTGCTGCTCGCGTTCCCGCTACTGTTCCCGCTACTGTGGGTCGGGATTTCGGTGCTGACGGGCCGGCTGAGTGGGTGGGCGCGCCTTGCCGAGTTCTACCGCTACTCAGGTGTCTTCACAGGACATCAATGGAAACGCCGGACCGCCTTTCTTCGGTGGGGCATGGGGATGAAGGGCGGGCTGCATCTCGGCGTCAGCCACGAAGGGCTCCACTTGGCCGTGATGGCCCTGATTCGAATCGGCCACCCGCCCCTGCTCGTCCCGTGGCACGACATCTCGACATCCACGAAGACCCAACTCGGCGTCCGCTACACGGAGCTTCGATTTCAGAGATGCCCCACTATCCCTTTCAGCATCAGGACGTCACTCGCGGAGGAGATCATGAGATCCAGGGCGACCTCAGCTAGGGATGCGATCCCAGCAGTTCCCAAGTTGGGGCGCGGTGAATGTCCCCTTCGGTTTCACATGCCTTAGCGTGGTTCCTCGGTCGTAGCGAAATCGGCAGGCATGGTGATCTCGATCACTTCCCAGTCGTCGGAGTATTCCAGCACCTCATGTCTCACGCCGGGAGCCTGGTACCACGCGTCTCCCGCCTCCACACGAATCTCTCCGGCGTCTTCCAAGTAGATCCGTGCCCACCCCTTGAGCATGTAGACCATTTGAAAGTCCAGACTGTGAGAGTGGCAGCCCATCGACCCCTCGCAAGGGCGATCGGCCCGAATGACGTGCGCCAAAACCTTGCCCCGCGTGACGTCTTTGATGCCCAGGTCCCGATAGACGAAGTACGGCCGTAGACCCTCCCGGGACCAACATGCGCCCTTCGCATAGGCGGCAAACGATTTTAGTCTCTCTTCAGCCATACTGCTCCTCCGCTTGCCGACAAGATGCCACATCCGGGAGGGCTGGCGCCATATCGAGTGGTCCTCGGGCGCAATTTGGATCCTCAGCCAACCCAATGTCGCCTGTCTGGAACCCGAACCTCTACAATGACGCGAACGATGTCTTCGGCGACAAATGGCGCGACCGTGGTCGAGGTGGCGAACCTGCGCAAGACGTACGGGGCGACCGTGGCCGTCGACGACGTGTCGTTTGACGTGCGCGAAGGCGAGATCTTCGGTCTGATCGGGCCCAACGGCGCGGGCAAGACCACGACCATGGAGTGCGTGGAAGGCATCCGCAAGGCGGACCGCGGCTCGATTTCGGTGCTGGGTCTCGATCCGTTGCGGAACGCATACTCGTTGCAGAACCGCATCGGCGTCCAACTGCAACAGGCGCAGCTGCAGAAGCGTATCAAGGTCTGGGAGGCGGTCGATCTGTGGTCGTCGCTCTATCCGCAACGGGTCGACGGCGGGGCGTTGCTCGAGCAACTCGGCCTGAGCAGCAAGCGCAACGCCTGGTTCATGACGCTCTCCGGAGGCCAGAAGCAGCGGTTGTTCATCGCGTTGGCGCTGATCAACGATCCGGAGTTGGTGTTCCTCGACGAGCTGACGACGGGGCTCGACCCGCAGGCTCGCCGCGCCATCTGGCGGCTGGTGACCGGCATCCGCGACCGCGGCAAGACTGTGTTTCTCACGACGCACCTGATGGAGGAAGCCGAGCAGCTGTGCGACCGCGTGGCGATCATCGAGCACGGCAGGGTCATCGAGATGGACAGCCCGTCCGCGTTGGTCAACAAGCACTGTCCGGAGCGAGCCGTCGTCGTATCGAGCGAGCAGGAGGGGGTCGGCAAGCGCTTTGAGCGCATTCCGGGCGTGGCATCGATGAGTGCGAATGGACCAACGTACACCCTTCGAGGAAGCGGCGAAGATTTCGTGACCGACGTGATTCACTTTCTGTCCGAGGAGGGGTTGCGGGTCAGCGATTTTCGGACCGTCATGCCGACGCTCGAGGACGTCTTCCTCAAGCTGACCGGGCATGGCATCAGGGATTAGAACTTTGCTTCAGAAGCTGGCGCAAGATTGCCTTGTGGCGCGGGCCTCCTGGCTGGCTGCGTCGACCTCCGGGTCGACGTTTCTGCGTACGCTGCCCTTCCCAGGAGCGGGAGAAGACCGGCGCGGACGCCGGTCCTGCCCGCCGGAGGCGCGCGCCACACCTGATCTTGAGCTCCTCACTAGCAGTCGACCTTCCGGAAGGCAGGCAACGGACAGATGCTGAGAGGATTCTGGAAGCTGACGTGGGTGGAGATCAAGATCTTCGTGCGCGAGCCGATGGGCGTAGTGGCCACGGTCGGCATCCCGGTGATCCTGTTCTTGCTGCTCGGCCGGGTCTTTAGTTTCCGCGCAGGCGCATCGAGCTTCGCGCCCGGGGCCCTCGGCGGGAAGCTCCCTGTTCTTGCCTCGATTCTGATGGCGCTAAGTGCGGTGACGTCGCTGATCGCCATTATGTCGATCTACCGCGAGGGAGGGATTCTGAAGCGTCTGCGCGCCACCCCGCTGCGGCCGTGGACGATCTTGGGCGCCCACGTTGTGGTCAAGCTGACGTTCACCGGCGCGGCGCTGGTGTTGCTTGTGATGGCGGGGCGGCGCTTCTATCCGGCGGCGCTCGATGTCAATCTGGCGAGCTTTGCACTGGCGCTGTTGCTGAGCACGTTGAGTATTCTCTCGGTTGGTTTCGTGGTGGCCAGCGTGGTCCCGACGGCGCGCTTCGCACAGCCGATCGGAAGCGCCGTTTTCTACCCCATGCTGGCGATGTCGGGCCTCTTTTTCCAGCTCGATATGCTGCCGCCGCCTTGGCGATTGTTCACCAACCTGCTGCCGGTGACTCACGCCGTGTCACTGCTGCAAGGTATTTGGGCCGGCGCCGGTTGGTGGGACCACTGGCCCGAGGTCGGCGCGCTGGTGTTGAACTTCGCTGTATGCACGGCGGTGTCAGCGAAAGTGTTCAGGTGGGAATGACGGCAGAGATAGGTGCGACGCCAGGCCGCGCCGGCCCACTGGGCAGGAGCCTTATAACCTACCCAATATCTCCGACACTTTGTCCTCGTAGATCTTTTGCCAGTGAGGCGCCAGCATGCAGTCGCTGTCTTCCTGGGCTCCGCCGACGTTTTGCAACTGTTCCGTTGTGGGGGCGTAGTAGATATAGCCATTGGTATAGCCGGCAACGAAGGTTAGGTCATGGGGCGACTTGCGTTTGATATTCAGCCCGATCCGTACCGTGAGTTCTCCTGGAAACGTCGTCAGGACAAAGTCGCCGATTCTCACCCCCAGCAGCTCTACCTCAAGTGTTGGTTTGCCGGCGGCCAATCGCTTGTCCTGATGCCTCTGTAACAAAGCCAGGTTCGTGTTGATTCTCGTCAGTCGCTCCATCGTATGGATGTTGCGAATGTATTGCCTCATGGCTTCCCGGTTGTCGGCGTCGAGCTTGCGCAAACCGCCGCAGCTCAACATATCTTCGTGCATGTAGCCGTACGAGTAGTAAGAGGGGAACTCACTCCACAATTGATACTTGACCATCAACGGAAGAAATGTCTTCAAGTTGAGGCTCGTGCCCCCAAAAGACTCGAGCAGCCTCATCCGCTCGGCCTTTATCGCCGCCATGCGTTGCACAGTGTCCGCTCTCGGAAGATCGAGTACTTCGTTGAGGACCTTTAGCCGCTCAGCATTGCGGGTCCGTATCTTTTTCACCGCCCGTAGCGCGCTGAGGCCCAGCAGATTGCCCAACGGCTCCGCATCGAGCGGATGGTCAACGTGCTTATATAAGATCGGATTAATGTCGCCGGCGCTTCCTTGCAGAAACAGCGCCATCGTACCGTCATCTAGGTTGTCCTCCAACACCTTGGAAGCAAAGCCAATGATGTCCGCGGTGTTCCCGCCGCTGGGAACGCCGTGGATCGGGTGGACAGCGAAGTTGTATACGACGGCCAACACGCGCCCGTCTTCCCGGTCGAGTCGAAGAAGGCCGATCTCCGGGTCAACCGGGCCCACCTCGACCACCTCTTCGTCGGGCGGCAGAGAGTAGGCGCGCCGAACATCCGCTTCGGTGCCGTCTTTCAACTTGAAGCGGCGGTTCTCCATGATGCGGTCTTCATGGCCGGTCCCGGCGCCGGCCGTGACGGGGACCATGTTCTCCGAGGCTTCTTTCACCGCCCGGAATGTCAGCTCGTCGATGTCGGAACGGACGATGCCGTGGCAGTGGCTGGCATTGATCATGACGTTGGTCGGCGCAATGCCCAGCTCTTTCTCGATTCGCGCGCGAACGGTGGGCAGGTAGTCATTGCTGATGTACCCGATCTCGCCGAGGGAGACCGCATCGACGGTAATGATTGCCAGCGTCGTCGTGCCGTCCTTCAGAACGAGCGCTTTCACGTACAGGGGGTCATTGACCGGGCCGGCCTCTCGATCGGTAATGTCCGCCTTGGCGACGCCGGCTTGGAGTTGAGCTGCGTTTGCGGCGCCGGTGGGGAGCAAGCCGGCCAGCAAAAGTGAGGCTACGATGAGCGCCGCCGGTCGCCGGTTGCGTGCGTCCCGACGCTCCAGGCGGAATGGTCGAGCATTGCTGAAAGTCACGAACGGACTTGTGTTCACCATGGTAAAAGCCTTACTCCGATTTACAGCCGGGAGTCGGTCCGAAATCTCATCGGGTAGGATACTTGATGTTTGCCTCGCGCCACGGGGTGCCGGCGCGCCCGTTGTAGTCAAAGACGACGCGCCCGGCCCGAACCGTCACTTCACAACCGAGACGCTCGCTTCCCTCGATCCGCCCGCGCCTGGTGTCGAGGAACCCGAACTGCCCGCGATCGAGGCGCAGCACCGCGAGATCCGCTTCGGCGCCGACGGCGATCTGTCCCAGCTCCGGGTGCTTGACCTGCGACGCGGGATTCGTCGTCGAGCGCTGGACCACTTCGTCCAGCGGAACGCCCATCGCAAGGAACTTCGACATCAGGCTGACCATGTCAATCATGGCGCCGTGATTCGATCCTCGATGCCAATCGGTCGAAATGGAATCGGGCCAAAACCCTTGGCGCACCGCCGGCTCCGCATTGCGGAAATGGAAGCTTCCGCCGCCGTGGCCGACGTCGAACTTGACGCCTCGCTCGCGCGCCTTGTGGAGGTACGGCCGCACCTTCTCGTTCTCGTCCAGCAGCGGCGCGGGCCAGCGGTAGAAGTGCGTACTGATATCGCCGGGGCGCAGAATCTCGAGCACCAACTGCTCATAAGGCCGTTCGGGCAGGAAGTAGCCGAAATCCACCATCACGGGAACATCGGCAATCTCGGCTGCCTCGATCGCTTTTTCGACGGACAGAAAATTCGGCGCGCGCCAGTGCGCCGACTTGATACCGACCACGACATCGCTGTGCTTCTTGGCCATCTTGCCGGTCTTGGCGGGGTCGAGGTCCAGGGGATGCTGTTCCAAGTCGTAATCGATCATCCCGGTTCCGGCGATGTTGATCATCGCGAAGACTCGGGTCCGCGCGCGGTCGATGACGGTTCGGCGAAAGTCCTCGAACCTGCGCCAGCCGGACGAGCCGACATCCACCACCGTCGTCACGCAGGAACCGAACGTGACGTGATCGGGAAAGATGCTCGACAACCCGGCCGTGATTGAACCGTTCTCGGTCCCGGCGAAGGCGTGGTAGTGAAGGTCGATCAGCCCCGGCGTCACGTAGAGGCCGGCGACGTCGAGGGTCCTCTTGGCATCGGTGGTGGGTAGGTTAGCGGCGACGGCCACGATGCGTCCGTCGCGAATCGCGACGTCACGAACGGCGTCAACCCCATTCTTCGGATCGAGGACGTGGCCACCCCTCAGCAAAATGTCGTATCGGTCCGACTGGGCATGCAGAGCCGACCCGAGCACCAATACCACCGCGATCATGGAAAAACGCATCAATCCCCACCCCCTTCGCCGGCGATCGCCCGGCACCGTGCGCTCGATAGACCGCGTCTTCACTATCAGCTCTCGCCCATCATAAGCCCTTCCGCGGCTCCGCAGTGGCGGGTCGGGGCGTGGGTGGGCGTTGGTCACCCCCGGGTCCTGGCGGCCCCGGATACATCCACTACAATGGTTGTTTCTGTTGACCTCGTCCCGGCGGCCGGCAGGCCTCGGGTCGCAGAGCCCCTAAGGAGCGCAGATGAAGGGTAATCCGGAAGTCATCGAGTACCTCAAGGAATGTCTTAAGGCCGAGCTGAGTGCGATCAGCCAATATTTCCTGCACGCCGAAATGTGTCGGGACTGGGGCTACATGAAGCTGTATGAGTACATCAAGAAGGAATCGATCGACGAGATGCGGCACGCCGAGGCGTTGATCGAGCGGATTCTGTTCCTTAACGCGATGCCTAACCTGCGCGAGATGTTTCCTCTCAAGATCGGCAAAGATGTCAAAGCGCAAATAGAGAACGATCTGGCCGTCGAGCTCGAAGCGCTCCCCCGGCTGAACGCCGCGATTGCGAAGTCGCAGGAAGTCGGCGACAACGGCTCGCGCGACCTGTTCCAGAAGATCCTGGTCGACGAAGAGCGCCACGTCGATTGGCTCGAAGCGCAGCTCGAGATGATTAACCAGATGGGCATCGGCGTCTACCTCTCGCAACAGATGGGCGAAGAAGAAGGCGGCGAGGGCGGCGAGTAGGCTTCTTCCCAAGAGGCGTAGGAGCGCCCGCACGGTTCCAGAGCCTTCCGTGCGCGCGCGGGGGTTCGTGCCGGACCGCTCCCTGACGGTCACGGCTCGGTTTCCGACCCACCGCAAAGGGCGTGGTGTGCTACCGTCTGCGCATGATCAAGAATCTTGCACTTCTGCTCGTCGTCTCGACCGTTCCACTGTGTGCGCAGATATCCGGGTTCTCCAAAGCGGACCTGCTCAAGTACACCCGCCTCAATCCGTTCGATCGCTTCGAAGACGGACGCCCCAAGGTGCCCGACGAGCTGCTCGAGCGGCTGTCGATCGCGACCTCAACGGCGGCTTGGGGACCCTTGCAATCGACGGGTTTCATCAATCAATACTCGTCGGGCTGGAAGGTCCTGCATCCGGAAAAGCGGCTAGTCGGCCGGGCGGTGACAGCGCTGTTCCTGCCGCGGCGTCCTGACGTCGAGGAGGTGATCGAGGCGGAAGCCAAGGCCGCCGGCCTCGGGCCCGGAACCACGCAGCGCGTAATCGACTTCCTGCGTCCTGGCGACGTGCTGGTGGTCGACGTGATGGGGCGCGTCGAGGACGCAACGTTCGGCGGCGACAATTTGGCGACGGCGATCTACGGCATCACGGGCAACGGGTACGTCATCAACGGGGCGATTCGCGACACCGAGGGAATCAACGCGCTGAACATCCCGGTCTTCACGCGCGGCTACCATCCCAGCGGACGGAACGCCATGGTGGCGGGCATCAACGTGCCGATCGACGTAGGCGGCGTGACTGTCATGCCCGGCGACGCCGTTCTGGGCGACCGCGAGGGGGTGACGTTCATCCCGCCTCACATGGTCGAGACGGTCGTCAAGAGCGCCGAGGGCGCCCAGCTCCACGACGAGTGGACCAAGAAGATGTTCATGACCGGTAAGTATACGGCGACCGAACTTTACGGAAGCCCCAAAGACCCGGCCAAACTGCAGGAGTACAAAGACTGGCTGGCGAGGCGGAAAGCCGAGCTGGGGATCGAATAGGGCGGCGGGTTCTTGCCGTGGTTCGGACCCTGCGGCGGGCCGGGTTCCTTGTGTAGCTGTCGCACGCCAGGTGGGCAATATAATCGGCCCGATGTCGCCGAGACGGTTGTATACGGTCCGACCGCCGGTGGGCCCTTTCGAACTCGGCGCGACCCGCTGTCAGGGGAGCGTGATTAGTCCGAACTGTGTTTGCCGGAAATGAGCATCTTGCGTAAGGACGTGTCTTATCGATAGCTCGGCCGAGACCACGAAGCTGGTCAGGTCGGTAAAGGAGATCCGAGGCTTGTCACGGTACCGCAGGCGCAAGTCATAGGCCTTTCGGAAACGGTCAGGAGTGATGGTTTCCACGCCGAGAAGCCCGATCTGCTGTGCTTGAAACACGCCCGCCATGAACTTCTTCGCTTCCCGAAACGGACGGCGGGCGAAGAGGCGGGTGATGGTTTCGTCCAGTACGTAATCGGTCGTAACCCCACTACTGTCCCAACGTCGATTCGTAGAGACTCTGTAAGTCACGATTTCACAGCGTGATAGGGTTGATTTCGAGGCAAATCGATTTGAACGCCATCGGCGGCCTGCCTGGCTGTACGATGCTGGTCATGCATGTCGGACGGACCGTTTTCTCGCAGCTGATGGATTTGTTCCCCTTGGTTGAGTTCCGCCGTTGCGTCGAGCGCTACCGGGGAAATCACAAGATCCAGCACTTTTCTTGTCTCGACCAGTTCCTGTGTCTCGCTTTCGCCCAACTCACCTCGCGCGAGAGTCTGCGCGATATCGAAGTTTGTCTCCGCGCCGTACAACCACGGCTCTACCATATGGGCTTTCGCGGCAACATCTCCCGCAATACGCTGGCGAATGCCAACTTGAAACGCGACTGGCGCATCTACGCCGATGTCGCTCAGGTCCTCATCCGCCAAGCCCGGCAACTCTACTCCCACGAAGATCTGGGGCTGGAATTGGAGCAGACAGCCTACGCCCTGGACTCCACCACCATCGATCTGTGCTTGTCCTTGTTTCCGTGGGCTCCCTTCCAACGCACGAAAGCAGCCGTGAAGGTCCATACCCTGTTGGACTTGCGCGGCAGTATTCCCAGCTTTATTCGCGTGACGTCGGCGCACGTGAGCGATGTCAGCGTGTTGGATGATCTCGTGCTGGAGCCGGGGGCCTGCTATGTCATGGACCGCGGGTACATTCATTTTGCCCGCCTCTATCGATTCACGCTGGCGGCCACTTTCTTCGTCGTGCGGGCTCGAAAAAACATGCAGTACCGTCGCCGCTACTCCCATCGCGTGGACAAAACGACGGGCCTGCGCTCGGATCAGACGATCGTACTCACCGGCCAGGATTCGGCCCGCGACTATCCCGCCCCCGCTCGGCTGATCCGCTATTGGGATGAGCCGCAGAACCTTCGCCTGCGTTTCCTGACGAACAATTTTCTGTTGCCTGCGCTCACGATTGCGCAACTCTACAAGCGTCGCTGGGATGTGGAATTATTCTTCAAGTGGATCAAACAACACCTCCGCATCAAGAAGTTCTACGGCACGTCGACGAACGCGGTGAAGACGCAGATCTGGGTCGGGGTGATCGTCTATCTGATGGTGGCGATTCTCAAAAAACAGCTCGGCATCGAGGCCAGTCTCTCCCGAATTCTACAGATTCTCAGCGTCACCGTTTTCGAGAAGCCTGGTATCCACTTGACTCAGGTGACCCCAACATCTTGTAGTTGGGCTCACAGCGTCTTAGCGTCCCAATCGGCGACGATCGAGCGGTACGGCGTCGGCTCCACCGCCATGGCCTGCTGCACAAGGCGGTAGAAGAGCTTGCCCCGACTGCGTGATCTGCGCCGATTGAAGCGGAACACGAACTCGTCGAGATAGTAGTCCAGATGCTCGTGGCTGACCGCCCCCTGATGCGTGCCCAGCATCCAGCGCTTGAGTAGCGAGATCGCCAAGTGCACCCTCGGCAGTAGCTGCGAGGCCTGCTCGCGGCGGTTGTTAATCGAGATGATACGACGCTGGTAGTCCTTCTTCTTGAGCGGATCGTAGCCCGACCAGTTGTCGGTAACAACCACGCTGCCCGGCTCGACCGACTCCTCGACGAAGGGCATCAAACTGGCCGCCGAGGCGTTCTGAACGCGCTGCATGCGGATGCGCCCCAGCCCGGTGCCTCTCTCTTCCGCGGCGACTGCAATCAACGCTTTACGCTCGGTCTGCCGGCCGATTACCCCTTCTTCTTCAGCGCCCCAGTAGGTCTCATCGACCTCGACGAGGCCCGTCAATCGCTCCCGCCCCGGGCGCACCATCGCTCGCCTCAGCTTGTGCATCCAAGGCCAGGCGGTTTGGTAACTGCCCAGTCCCAGAACGCGCTGTAGACCCAGGGCGCTGGCCCCATTCTTCTGCGTGGTGATGGTCCACATCGCCCGGAACCACAGCCGCAGCGGCTTGCGTGTGTCTTGAAAGATCGTGCCGGCGGTGACGGAGGTTTGCCGCCCGCAGCGAGCGCATTCGAACCACACTTTGCGCACCGGCCAAGCGCGCTCATGCCCACACCTTGGACAGCGGAAACCCTCTGGCCAGCGCAAGGCGAACAGATAGTCGCGGCAAGCCTCCTCGCTCGCAAAGTGAGACTCGAATTCGAGTTGGTCGCGCGGGTAATCCTCCACCAGGCCCTACACTACATCTTGGGGTCACCTGAGTCAAGTGGATACCAAGCTTCGAGAAAACGCCCATTTTACAGGTGTTGGAGGGCCTCGATTCCCAACTTCCACCACTCCATCCCTCCAACCAACTGACTCTATTCGACTTATGATGGGACAGTAGTGTCGTAACCCACATTCCGCCTTTGTCGGCGTACTGTTGTCGGATGCGTCGCACCTCGCCGTGGGCCGGCTCGGCGGCATCTTCGAGGGCGAGCCAACCCCAGGTGTCGACGAACAGGGCTGGCGTGTCAGAGGTCGTAGATCTCTTCATCGATGCCCGTCGTCAGTCGTCCGTCGCTGCCGATGCCGGCAACCGCGAGCAGTGGGTCTGTTTTTGATTTGCCCTTCCCAGGAGCGGCGAGCCGATGCTGCAACTTGGACCGAATCAGTTCCGCCATGCTGACGCGAGTTCGGAAGGCCTCCTCCCGAAGCTGCTCGTGAAGCCGCTCGGGCAAGAAGATGGTGGTCCGTTTCATAGTGACATCATAACATATATATGCCTATCGAACCTTCGCTCGCGGTCGCTCAGTTTCCGGTGAACAGTGTGCGCTGGTCAACGAAGCAGATCGGATTGTCGAACGGGTCTTGGGCGTAGAAGAGACGCTCTCCCCATGGCATGTCCGCAATCGTCTCGTCCAACTTCGGGCAGTCAAGCCCCTTCGCCCGTTCGAAGACCGCCTCCAAGTCTTCGACGGCGAAGTAGACGTACTGATTGAAATGATGACGCCACCCGTCGCCCCGGTCGTCGCCGTCAGCAACGGGATCATAGCAGGCGAGGATTGTTCCGCCACAGTCGAAATAGTGTCGTCCGGGCGAGATACGCTCGCCGCTCAGTCCGAGCAACTCGGCGTAGAAATCAGCGGCTCGTTCGATGCTTTCAACCGGTAGAATCACGCGATACAGGCGAACTCTCATAGTGACCTCCGTCGACCGACAGGATAACGAGCTTGGCGATGCGGCTGCGTTGAAGGACATTGATCGGAGCCAACCAAGGCTCCGTCGGGCTACGATGGAGTTTCCGGAAGCCGAAGCCACTCGCGCCCGGAATCGAACATTAATTTCAGGAAACCGGCTGGTAAGTTTGTGCGTTAAGACGGTAGAACAGCGATAGCCCATCGAATTCTTGCGATGCCGCGCGTTCTCAGCTACGTCCTAACGGCGGGCCTGACCGCTTGCTGTGCTCTCTCCGCACAGACTACGATCACCGGACGGCTGCAGCAGAAGCGGGGGGACGCTCTGACTCCCGTGCGCGACTGCACGGTGTACGCCCGCTCGCTCGACGCCGGCCCGCTCGTGGGCGAGTATCCCGATGATCAAGGCCGATTTATCCTTCAGTTTCCGCCCCAAGACCGGGTCACCGTGGGAACGATTTGCCGGGGCTACCGTGTCGCCGCCGTCAACGGACGCCCCGTGCCGAGGCTGACCTTCGACTGCTCGCGGCCGGGGCACTGTGCCGACGTCGAGCTGACCCTCGAGCCGCGCGCCGTCGTCGAAGGTTTCGTCGTCGATCAAACCGGCACGCCGGTCGAGCGGGTCGATGTGCAGTTACGGCACGTAATCGCAGGACGGCGCCCCCGCCGGCACAACACCGTGTCCGACGATCGAGGTTACTTCCGGTTCTTTCATTTGCCTGCCGGCAAGTACGAGCTGAGTCCGGTGGGCCGCCGCTCACACCAGGGGCTGACGTGGAAGGGTGACAGCCAGACGATTGTCCTCGGCGCGGGCGATGTGGAGTCAGGCGTGCGGGTTGAGGTTCGGTTCGTCGAGCCCCTCGAACTGACCGGCCGCATCGAGGGGCTTCCGCCGGGCACGACGAGCATTCAGATGGTGCTCAAGGGCATGTCGGAGAGCGGGCGGCTCACGTCGACTTTCGGTGTCACGGTCGACGAGGAGGGCCGCTTTCGTGTGTCGAGAGTGCAGCGTGGTAAGTATCACGTGCTGGTGATGCTGCCGAACGAAGAGGGCGAGTACAACCGCAGTGAACGATGGCATGTCGGGACGGTCGACCTGCGGCGGGATAGCGGTGAGTTCGAGCTGGCTCGGCACAGGCCGACGCGTTTGCGGGGCGCCGTCGAGGTGGAGTGGCCCCACAATGGGAATCTGTCGCAGCCCGCCAACCAGCGGCAGGTCACCCTCCACCTGGTTGCCGCGGACGAGCATACCGAACTCGTTCACGCAAAGGCTCCCGCGTATGAGTTTGATGTCAAAACGGTCCGTCCCGGCCGCTATCGTTTGGGTTTCATCGGCGCACGCGACCGCGGCGAACGACGGACGCCGCAAGGCGAATGGGGACCGATCGGCGAGGTCGTAGTGAGCGAGGGGAGGACGACGAGACTCGATCTGCGCGTGCGCTTCGAAGTGGGGCGGCTCACGGTGCTGGTCCGTCCTGCCGCGGGATCGCAAGACGCCCAACCAGGTGAGCCGATGGGACACTACTTCGTCGGCTTCCGGCGCAACGGCGAGCCGATGCTTGCCCCAACCGATCAGAATGGCCGCCTCGTGTTGGAGTTCTTCGAAGGCGGCGACTACGAGATCTGCGCCTGGCGCCGGATCACCTGGGGAAAAGTCGCGAACCCCGGGACGTGGCGCGAGGCGGGCGATGCCGTACGGCGGTTCCGTCACGAAGACGGTGTCGACATGGAGATTACCCTGACGGCCGCGCCATGAGAGTCGCTCTGCTGGCGGCCCTTCTCACCCTGCCCGCGGCGATGGGGCAGACGCAGCCGGCGACCGGCCTGCCGCCGCCCGGTGCTTACGGGCCGCGTGGTGGACGAGCGCGGCGCGCCGATGTACAACGCGACGGTCAAGGCGCTTCGGCTGGTCGCCAACGACGGCGTGGAATCGATCGTCGGAGGCGAAAGGTTGAAAACCGACGACCGGGGCGTCTATCGCACGACCTTGGAGGAGCCCGGGGCCTACTGGCTGATGGCCAGCCACATGGAGACGCCATTTCCGCGCGGCTCGGCGCCGCGGTCCACCGGCATAGCCTTTTATCCCAACTCGCCGGACCTGCTCACCGCGGCCGCCGTCGAGATGGCGTTCGATCAACCGGAAGCATCGTTCGACATCACCCTGCCTGCCGCACCCGACACCAACCTCAACGCATACCTTTTTTCGGGCCCGCGCGGATCGCCCTGCACGGCCTGCGGCTACAGCCTTCGCCTCGTTGCGGGGGCGCACAGCTTTGAGTTAATTGGCGGTGGAGGCGGCGAGAAGGCAAAGTTCGGCTACCGCGGCATCCCTGCCGGGCTGTACCGCGTCTATGTGCAAGACTCCGAGGGTCACCAGGGATGGTGGGCGAGATCGGAGGTGGCGGTCCCCGAAGGCCGCGCGGTCGAGGTGGCGATCAACACCCGCCCGCCCGTGAGCGTTGCCGGCAGGGTGACGCTGGAAAACCCGCCGCTCGAAGCTCTTCGCCAATTGCACGACCCTAGGCGTGCGATCACGGTCAGGCTCAATAACGTGGGGAACCACTTCTTTTCCGTGCGGGGCTCCAACAGGAACGCCGAACTGGCGCTCGACCAGTCGGAGATCGACTTGGGGCTCCTGCCCCCGGAGAAGTTTCGACTCGTCGTGCGAGTCGGGCACGGCCAAAGCTACCTGACGGCGGTCTCGCGTGGGGGTCGCCCGTTGGCGTCGCCGATTCTCGATTTCTCGCAGCCGGGGGAGTGGACGGATCTGGAGATCAGCATGCGCTTCGATCTGGCTGAGGTCGAGATCCACGTTCGCGCGGACCGGTTCATGGACGAGGAGGGTGTTCCCCATCGGCTGGTGCTGGCGCCCGACGCTGAGGCGAATCCGTTCGGCCAGTACTATGAGACCAGTTGTCGGGCGGGCGAGCGCTGCCAAACCTCGCTTGCTCCAGGGCGCTACTGGGCGATCGTCCTGCCGCAGGCGAGCCGCGAAACTCTCGACCTTCGAGACCCCCAGATGCGGACACGGCTCAAAGTTTGGGGAACGGATTTGGAGTTAATCCCAGGGAAGAATCCCCCGGTCGAGTTGGTCCCGATGACCGCGGAGGTTCTGCGCGGCCTGTGAGACGGGATCACATTTTGGACAGCAATGATGGGAGCTAGGCAGCAACGGCCTCGTCCGCGCCGAGGAACGAAGTCACGGAAGGACGCCACCGCTTCACCAGAGGAAGGGATCCTCTTGAGCATCGCCCTTCGTCGCAACACGATCTGAACACCGGGGGCTTGACGAAGACCCGCTTGATACCTAGCATAATTAGGTATGCGAGGGGAGCTACTCAAGGGCCACCTGGACTATCTGGTCCTAGCCGTGGTGGAACCCGGCCCGCTGCACGGCTACGCAATCATTCGGGAGCTAGCGCAACGCAGCGCGGGCGCCTTTGATCTGCCGGAGGGAACAGTCTACCCCGTGCTTCATCGACTGGAACGAGCGGACCTTCTGGGCGGCCGTTGGACCTTACATGCCGGACGAAACAGGAAGGTGTACCGGCTGACTCGCAAAGGGAAGCGAGCGCTGGTGCGACAGCGCGACGAGTGGCCAAGCTTCTCGCGAGCCGTGTCGGCCGTGCTGGAACCAGCGACATGACGCAGCCAAGTGCAATTCAGCAGTACCTCCAAGACCTACGGGACCGGCTCGCCACGGTTCCTGACTGCGAGCGAATCCTCGCCGAGGCCGAAGATCATCTTGTGGACCAGGCGGTTTCTGGGCGCGGCGGTCTTGGGTGTTGGCGGGGACGAGGTCGTGCACTCCATCCTCGAAGCCATGTACGCCGATGTTCCGTACACCGTGCTCCAACGGGCGGTACACAATCACCCGACCGTAACGGAGTTGATTCCGACCATGCTGGAGGACCTCAAACCGCTGGAGTAGTCACGGACAGCTCTGCCGCCTGTCCCAGCCTTCCCTACCATCCCTCCGAACCAGGCTCACCCTTGATCGGCCCGACAATCTCAGGCGTCACCCAGCCGCCGTAGTAGCCCCCGGGCTGTGGTTTCACCTGGACGTCGCCGACGAAGCCATCGACCCGTACCGGATAGAACGCCACGTAGTCACGAATCTCCTCGTAGCCCGGAAACGGATCGGGGTAGCTCCAGCCGGCGTTCTCGATCAATCGAGCGCCGCTGCGCACATGCCAGTATCGCGCCGGTCCTTTCCACTCACAGATCGTCTGATGTAGGGGGTTCTCTTCGAGCAACGCCGTCCGCAAGTCACGGGGCGGAATGTAGTAGACCGGAGCCCCGGATGTTTCCAGCACCCGCTTTGCCTCGCCGGTCTCGGCAATGATCTCTCCGGCGAACTCCACGCGCACACGCTGGGCAACGTCCTCGGTCCGCGGCGGGTGCGGATAGTCCCATACGCTCTCCTGGCCCGATGCCGGCTTTTCGATCCGGGCAGGCCGCTCACGCTTCTGCTCGCGGAATCGCCGGACGTGCTCGTAGAGGCGGGCAGTCTTGTCCGTCACGAGTCCATGCTACAGCAGGATCCGGGCTTCTGACCGACCGCGATTGGTTCCGGTCCCAGGCGTCGCTCCTCGAACAGTGAGACGGCGATCTGGCGATAAACCCCACCAGCAATCGCCCCGTTTGGGACGTCCGGCGGGTCATCGTCGGCTCGGAAACCAAGCCCGAACAGGGGCTTGGCCGGAAGCTCGTCGGGTAGTTGGTGGGAAGGGTAGTCTTCACCACTTGCGTTTTAGGGTAAAATTGTAGCGGCATGGTCGGTGCCACCATCAGCCACTAGCGCGCATCACTGAGAAGCACGGTGAAGGCGGAGTGGGTGTCGGCCATGACGTCAAGGACACGAAGCTGGACGGTCAAGTGCACTCCCTCCTGATCTCGAATTTACCCCGCAACCGGGGGCTGGTTCGGACCAAGGTCTTGACGATCGAGGAAACGAAC
The DNA here is from genome assembly GCA_965261065.1 of Bryobacterales bacterium. Taxonomy (GTDB): domain Bacteria; phylum Acidobacteriota; class Terriglobia; order Bryobacterales; family UBA6623; genus JAKZVK01. The sequence continues at coordinate 5,977,146 of OZ253444.1, forward strand.
GAGCCATGAAAATCCTTCTCTACAACCCGGACAACGGGATCTCGCGCAACTACATGCCGCACCTCTGGATGTTTCTGCTCCAGAAGCTCACGCCGGCCGGTCACGAGGTCATCCTGATCGATGGCAACGCCAAACGCATGACCGAGTCGCAGTTGGCCAAATTCGTTCGCGCGAACGATATCGGCTTGGTCGGCATCGGCGCCATGACCCGCATGATCGCCCGCGCCTACAAAGTGGCCGACGCCATTCGCGCAACCGGCACCCCGGTCGTTATGGGCGGGCCGCACGTGACCGAACTGCCCGACGAGGCGCTCGGGCGCGACGGCGGGCCCCGTCACGCCGACGCCGTCGCCGTCGGCGAGGCCGATGAGACTTGGCCCGTCGTCGTCGAGGATGCGGCTAACGGGCGTCTCAAAGAACTCTACGAGCCTGTTGACGCGAAAGGTGAAGAGCGGAAGCCCAGCTTGGACAATTACCCCGAGATCGGCTGGGACGAGTTGGACCTGACGCAGTTCAATTTGGTGCCGAAGATCTTCCGCTCGCGGCTCAGCAAACTGGCCAGCGGCTGGGGATCGTTCCGCGTCATCCCCGTCGAATCCGGTCGGGGCTGCCCCTACGGCTGCGAATTCTGCACGGTGACCGGCTTCTTCGGAGACTCGCTGCGGTTTCGTACCAACGAGAGCGTTGTCGGGGAGATGCTGCGGCTCAAGAAGCGCGCCCGCCAGGAACAAGGCCAAGTCGCCGTCTTCTTCGTCGATGACAATTTCGCGATCAATCGCAATCGAACCAAGTCACTGCTGCGCGCCATCATCGCCGCCGGCGCCCAGATGCCGTGGGTCGCGCAAATCAGCGCCAATCTCCTCGAGGACGACGAGCTCGTCGAACTCATCGGCGAATCGGGCGGCCGCTGGATCTTCATCGGCATGGAGTCGATCGATGCAGGGAACTTGAAGGACGTCAACAAGAGTTTCAATAAGCCCGAGAATTACCAGCGGGTCCTCGAAAGCCTGGCCCAACGCAACATCTACACGATCACTTCGTTCATCTTCGGCATGGACAACGACACCACGGGAGTGGCCGATAGAACTCTGGAGAAGATCCACAGTTGGCCGCCCGGCCTACCCGTGTTCGGCCAGTTGACGCCGTTCCCCGCAACACCGCTCTACGACCGCTTGCTCTCGAGCGGACGGCTGGAGCGGCCCAAGCACTGGATGGATTTCGCCCCGTTCGTCATGGCCCACAAGCCGCTCAAGATGACCATCCGCGAAGCCCGCCAGGAAGTCGATCACGCTTGGCGAGCGTCCTACAGCCCGCGGCGCAACCGCGAAGCCATCGAGTATCTCGCCTCCAAGCCCGTCGGCGAACAGATCACCCACCTGTTCGCGCGGATTGCGTTTCGGGGCATCTACTTCCCGCAGGTAGGCCGACTGCAGCAGTTTCGTGCGATCGGTGAAAACTGGCGGCTGTTCCTCCCGCTGCTAGCTCGCGCGAGAGTCTCTTACCGCGGCTGGCGGAAGAAGGTCGAAGCCGACGCGCCGGTCTAAGACCGCCCTCGGCTTAATGACTGAGGCCTCGATGAACCACCCGATCTTCGGCTGGAAGCGCGTATTCCCTTTCGTGCTCCTCTCGGCCCTGTGGGCGCCAACCGCCACCGCCGCCGACCCGCCCTTCTATCGGGATAAGTTCGACCTGATGCACTACTCCGACGCCGGCGGAACCCGTCACCCCGTCCGCACCAAAGCCGACTGGGAGAAGCGCCGCCGCCACATCGTCGCCAACATGGAACTGGTCATGGGGCCGGTGCCGCGCGGTCCGAAACCGCCGCTAGACGTCAAGGTCATCAGCGAAGTCGACTTCCGGGACGTCATCCGCCGCAAGATTACCTACCAGGCGAAAGAGAACGACCGCGTCCCCGCCTACCTCTTCATCCCGAAGAACCGAAAGGGCAAGATGCCGGCGATGGTCGTCCCCCACCCGACCTCGGTCAAGTTTGGCAAGGGGATTCCCGCCGGTGTCGGTGGCCGTCCGCGCCGGGCCACGGCGCTCGAGCTCGCCGAGCGCGGCTACGTGACCATCGCGCCCGACTACGTCTACATGGGCGAGCCGCAGAAAGACCCCTACGAGCTGGGCTACGTGAGTGGCACGATGAAGGGGATCTACAACCACATGCGCGCCGTGGACTTGCTGCAATCGATGCCCGAAGTCGACTCGGAGCGCATCGGAGCCATCGGCCATTCACTTGGCGGGCATAACTCGCTGTTCCTGGCCGTGTTCGACAAGCGCGTCAAGGTGGCGGTGACAAGCTGCGGCTTCAACACCTTCCCGCGCTACTACGAGGGCAAGCTGAAGGGATGGAGTTCGGACAAGTACATGCCGCGCATCGCCAAGGTCTATGCCAAGAACCCCGACAAGATGCCGTTCGACTTTACCGAGATTCTCGCCGCGATCGCACCGCGACCGGTCTTCATCAATGCCCCGATCCACGACGCGAATTTCGAGGTCTACGGCGTGCGGCGATGTGTCGACGCTGCCTATCCCGTTTACGCGGAGATCTTCGGCTCCCTCGACGGTCTGGTAGCCTACTACCCCGACGCCGCCCACGATTTCCCCGACGAGACCCGCTGGCGTGCCTACCTGTTCCTCGACTGGCACCTCAAACGACCGTAAGTACTTAGAGATCAAGGCCGTACCATTGCTAATGGTATATGGCATAATAAATGGTAATGACTGTTGCCATCGACAAGGCGGGCCGTATCGTCGTCCCGAAACCGCTTCGTGAGCGGCTGGGCCTCCATGCCGGCTCGCAGCTTGAGCTTAGTGAACTCCGGGATGGGATCAAACTGAGGCTGGTTTCATCCAAACCGTCTCTCGTTGAAATCGACGGCCTGCTGGTCCACCAGGGTGAGTACGAAGGGGACCAAGACTTAACAACCGCTGTCGAAAGACAGCGTGAGGAACGAATCCGGGAACTCATGCAACGGTAACGGCTTGAGGTTTCTACTGGACACCTCGGTACTCGTAGCTGCTTTGGTTGGCAGCCATACGCAGCACGCCGCGGCCCGGCCACTGCTGCGATCGATCGCGAGCGGCGAGCACAGCGGCTACGTGTCGACTCATAGCCTGGCGGAGACCTACGCGGTACTCACTCGCCTACCCATAAAGCCTCCGATCCACCCAAGCGAGGCGACGCAGATGCTCGACCGAGACGTATTCGCTTGTTGCGAGCCGGTTGAGTTGGCCAGCGATGAGTATCAGAGCGTTCTTCACAAGGCGGCCCAACGCGGATGGCGAGGAGGAGCCATCTACGATGCACTGCTGCTCCAATGCGCGGTGAAGACTCAACCGGACCGGATCTACACGTTCAACGTCCGAGATTTCAAGAGGCTTGCGCCTGAGTTGGCCGACCGCATCTGTTCTCCCTGACGGTCGAGATCCCGAGGGTGGTCAGAATATGAACAATTCTGACGACGACACAAAACGCTAGACAGCCCTACCTAGCGGTGGGTTTGGTTGAGCCCGGTTAAGCAGGGGGGTTTGATGAAGCCGCGGCGCATCGCATTGGACGAGTGCGATTCGATCGAGGTGCTGGTGGGGCCGATGGAGATCGATTTCTTGCGCCGACCGTCGGGCCTCAAGGCCCGATTGTAGGAAGGAGAAAAGCCGCGGATCTCAAAAGCGAGATCCGCGCCACGCGCCACGGGCTTCTCAAGGCGGAGGTGGATCGACGACGACCCAACGATCAGTCATCATCATCGTCATCGTCACCGCCATTGCCTGTGCTCGAATCCTATTTGTTGCTGCACTTGATCTTGTTGATCCCACTGAGGTCGCCGAACAGCAAAGGGGTCTTGTCGCATTTGGCATCCGCGATTCCGTTACCCGACATGATGTTTCCCTCACGCGACTGAGCCACCGAATCATGCAGCAGGCAAAGTCCCCCCTGCTGGTTGTCATGAATGTTGGTGTAGAACAGAAACACCTTGGCCTGGACGTCCGCCAGGACCCCGGGGCCGTCATTGTCTTGAATGATGGGCCGCTGTCCGGGGTCGTCGCTGTTGCCGACAATACTCAGAACGCCTCCAAACCTCACGCGCACGCCCGCACGAAAGGGAAACCCTGGATCGTCTGAAGCGACGCCGCTGTTGTCTTCAATGGTCACCCGGCCCGAGATCGTGACCCTGGCGAGGCCGGCTGCATTCACGCCGCGTACATCATTGTCTCGGATCAGCATCTCATTGGGTGTGGCCGTCTCATCCGTACCCGGTGAAAGATTGACCAGGCTTCCCTACCCGGCGCTGACGCCATTCCGATTGGACTGAATCGTCGTGGTACCGCGGAAGGAAAGGGAGGAGCCGAAGCCGGCGCTTGCTCCGGCCCCCGCCATGGTTCTGGATAAGGTTCGCTGTGTCCGATGCCGAATTGCCGACACTGACCCCGCTTCCTCCGGAAACGCCGAGTCCGTTCCCGCGGCTGTCCTCAATAGTGATGTCTTCGTCGGTATTTACGGTGCTGCGGTTAATGCGGACCCCCCTGCCTCCGTGAATCGCGAGCCGTCGCAAAACGATGTTGGTCGAATCGTTGATTCGTAGCACCGTGAGCGCCGGATCGCTGCTGTCGCAGGCCACCACATCCTGGCTGATCGTCGCTGTGGCGCTAGCCCCCTCCAGCGTCAGGCGATCGAAGCCGTTGATTCTTACAGTTTCCTCGCATTTCCCCGTGATGCTGATGGTGTCGCTGTCCATTGCGGCATTCAGACACCAGAGGCCCCGCCGCGACAATTATAGACCTTGGGCAGCCGGCCGACCAGGTTCATTTTTGAGGGGTACTTTCGGACCGGTACGCGGTCGCGCGAGGAGCGCGATCGTCCGGAGAAGGAAGCCACCTCTAAACCTAGAGCATCCTCTTTCTGACCGGTTTTGCTAGAGTCGAACGGGAGATTTGCCATGGCACCACGAACGCTTTTCGCTCTACCCCTGTTGGCTGTCTGGGCCGCCATTCTGTTTTCGCAGTCCGGGTTTTCTCAGTCCAACCACACGCCCCTGCCCTACGAACTTGACCCGCAATGGCCCCAACTCCCCGTCGGCTGGAACTTCCAGGAGACACCGGGTATCGCCGTTGGTCCCGACCAGCACGTGTATGTGCTGCACCGCGGCGACCACCCCATCATCGAATTCGATCGCGACGGCCGCTTCATACGCTCGCTCGGTGATGGCCTGTTCATCCGCGCCCACGGCATCGAGGTCGACCGCGAGGGCAACATCTGGACGGTAGACAACGACACCCACATGGTGCTCAAGATGGACCGGCTGGGGCGCGTGCGCATGGTGCTGGGCCGCCGCGGCCAAAGCGGCGAGGGCGAAGACACGTTCAACCGCCCTACTGATGTTGCCATCGCCCCCAACGGCGATTTCTATGTCTCCGACGGCTACGGCAACTCGCGTGTCGTCAAGTTCTCGAAGGACGGCACGTTCATCACGGCCTGGGGGAAGAAGGGTGACGGCCCCGGCGAGTTCAACCTGCCGCACTCGGTCGTGCTCGACAACCAGGGCCGCGTCTACGTCGGCGACCGTGAGAACTACCGCATCCAGGTGTTCGACAGCGACGGAGAGTTTCTCCACCAGTGGAAACACGTCGGCTCGCCATGGGGCCTCGACATCACCGCCGACGAGAAGATCTTCATGGCCGACGGGCACAACAACCGTGTGTTGAAGCTCGACCTCGACGGCAAGATCCTGGGTGTGCTCGGCGGCTCCCGCAAGCTCCCCGGACAGTTCAACTATTCCCACCATCTCGCCCTCGACGCCCTCGGCAATCTCTACGTCGCTGAAATCAAGAATTGGCGCGTGCAGAGGTTCGTCCCGAAGTGAGCGGCAGGTTGTTGTTGCGACGGGATCACTTCTTGCGAAAGCATCACTGGGCCGGGCGCGCGAGCCTCGTGCTTGGCCTCCTGACGCTCGCCGCGGTTCCAGGCCTCTCTCCACTACATGCCGATGACTGGCCCGAATGGCGCGGCCGTGGCCGCCTCGGCGTCTGGAACGAGACCGGCATCGTCGAAGCGTTTCCCGCCGAGGGCCTTCGCGTTCGATGGCGAACACCGATCCACGCCGGTTATTCCGGTCCCGCCGTCGCCGGGGGCCGCGTCTTCGTCACCGATTTCCAGACCGGCGACGGCACCCAAGGTGTCGAGCGCATCGTCTGTCTCGACGAAGAGACCGGCACCGTCCAGTGGACGCACGAGTGGCCGGTCGACTATCGCGGCCTCGACCATGCGCTCGGCCCGCGCGCCACGCCGACCGTCGCAGGCGATCGCGTCCACGTGCTCGGTGCGGCCGGCGATTTGATCTCCCTTCAGGTCGCTACCGGCGAGGTCTTGTGGAAGAAGAACTACGTTACCGACTTCGACGCGGAACTCCCGGCCTGGGGCTTCACCTCGGCGCCGTTGGTTGGCGGCAGTCTCCTGTTTGCGGTACCGGGCGGCCGTCCCGACGCCAAGGTCGTCGCGTTTGACGAGCTCACGGGACGGGAAGTTTGGCGCGCGCTCGACGCCACCGAATCCGAGCCGGGCTATTCGCAACCCACCCTCATCGAGGCCGGCGGCGCGCGTCAGCTTCTCATCTGGCACGCGGGCGCGCTCGCCTCGCTTGATCCGTCGACGGGCGATGTCTACTGGGAACAGCCGTTCAAGATTCGCATGAACACCCCGATCGCCACCCCGCTGCGCGCCGGCCCCCACGTCTTGGTGTCGGCCTTCTTCAACGGAGCGCGCTTGTACCGTCTCGACGACACCAAGCCGGAAGCCTCGCTGGTATGGAAGGGCAGCAGCGACAGCGCCGTCAGTACCGATGGTCTCCACTCCTTGATGGCAACGCCCGTCATCGAGGGCGGCTACATTTACGGCATCGACAGCTTCGGCCAGCTTCGCTGCTTGCGGCTCGACACCGGCGAGCGGGTGTGGGAATCACAGCAAGCGACGGTCGAGAAGAAACGCAATGTCTCCGCATTCATCGTCCGGCACGGCGGTCGCTACTTCTTCCACAACGACCGCGGCGAGCTGATCATCACCCGCCTATCGCCGCGGGGTTATCAAGAGTTGAGCCGAACCAAGCTGATCCGGCCGACGACGACGCTCGGCGCAAACCGTCGCGAGCTGGGCGCGGTCAACTGGGTCCACCCGGCGTTCGCCAACCGGCACGTCATTATCAGGAACGATAAAGAGATCCTCTCAGCCTCACTGGCTGCCGCCGACTACGCGAACGGACCGTAGCGCCGAGCCGGGTACGAGAACAGGCGGCGGTGCAATGTAGGGGCACGGCACGCCGTGCCCGCGGTGCCTGGTACCGCTACTGCCCTCGCCGCCCGGCGTACTACGGCCGATGATCCGAGGCCGAGAGCTGCACCTCGATCCCATCGGGGTCATCGAAGTAAACGCGCCGGCTGCCCGCGGGCTGACGCGGGTTGAGACCCTGCCGCTGCAGCTCTTCGGTAACCTTGCCGACTTCGTAGTCTTCGATCGCGATGCAGTAGTGGTTCATGCCCGGCTGTGGGTTCTTAAACAGCGCCAGGAAGTTGCGGCCCATGCCGAGGAAGCAGTTGCTCGCCGACTCGCTCACGACCGGCAGGCCGAGATGATTTTGGTAGAAGTCGCGCGAACGCGCCACGTCGGTCACCTGCAGCGCGACGTGGTTGACTTCGACGCCTTGAAAGGTCGAGTCGGCCTTGGCCGAAGCCGTCGAGGCGCCCGCCGCCAGCGCGGCCACCGACTGCACAAGCTGCCGGCGGGTGAGCCGGCCAATCTCGTAGGCATGTAGCAGGTTGGAGACGAGATGATTCATGCGGTTCCTCCTGTGGCGATCATAGCGCGTACAGCGCTGCTCGCCCAGGCACGGCGGGGAATGCCGGCGAAACGACAACAAAAACCGACTGGGTTTGCAACGGGCCCGAGGTCTCGGGCTGAGAGGCCCACACCTACTGGATCGTCAGCATACGCTGGATGGCCGCTTGCGCCTTGTGTTGGATCTCCGGCTCAACTTCGACTTCGACGCGGTCATCCTCAAGAGACTGGAGCAGCTTCTCGAGCGTATTCATCTTCATGTACTCGCAGACCGCCTGGTCCGACACCGGATAGAAGGTCTTCTCCGGCAGCATCTTCCGCAACCGGTAGAGCATGCCCATCTCGGTACCCACCACAAACTCCGGTGCCGGGGACTTCTCGGCGTGGCGAATCATCTGCTCGGTGGAGAGGAAATACGACCGCTGGTAGGGCGAGGCCCCATTGATCGTCTTCGACAAACACGCACTCGAACAGCCGCATTCGGGGTGAATCAGCAGATCCGCGTCCGGGTAACGGTCGAGCGCCTTCTCGAGCGCCTTCTCGCCCATCTTGGCGTGGACGTGGCAAGCGCCGTCGTAGAGATCGACGTTCTTGGGGTCCACATTCGACTGTGCCAAGGCCACGGAACCGAGATACTTGTCCGGCAGGAACAGGATCCGCCGGCCGGGATTCGACCGCGCCGCATGCTCCAGCACCTGCGACGCATTGCGCGACGTGCAGATGTAATCGCTGATTGCCTTGGTTTTGGCGTCGGTATTGATATAGGAGATCACGACGGCCTGTGGGTTCCGCGATAGCCAGGCCGAGATGCGCTCGTGATCAATCGAGGCCACCAGCGAGCAACCCGCCTCATCTGGCATGTAGACCTTCGATGCCTCGCCGAGAATCGTCTTCGCGGTCTCGCCCATGAACCACACGCCGCAAAAGTCCACCCGCGGCGCACGCTTCTCGGCGACGAACTGCGCCAGTCCGAGCGAGTCACCAACGCTCTCGGCCACTTCCTGCAGTTCGGGGTACTGATAGTTGTGGGCCACGATCAGCGATTGCTTCTGCTCGGCTAGCTCGCGGACGCGTCTGCCGATGTCCACCAGATCCTTCACGTAGTCGCGCGTGTATCGGTCCGGGTAGAGGTCGCCGGCAAAGCGGTTGAAATCCTCGTACCAAGTGTCGAGCTGAATGCCGTCTTGCGTGGCTACTTCGATCACAGTGTTTAGACCAGGAACGACTTCCCACAGCCGCAGCTCTTGGCGGCATTAGGGTTCTGAAAGACGAAGGCCTGCTCCATCAGCGTGTTCTTGAAGTCGAGCGTGAGGCCGTCGAGGTATTCGTAGCTCTTGGGGTCGACCATCAACTGGATGCCGTCCACCTCGAACACGTTGTCGTTCGGGCGTGGCGTCGACTCGAACTTGAACTTGTAGCTCAAGCCGGAGCACCCGCCGCCGACAACGCCCAAGCGCAACCCGCCGTCGACGTTGTTTGCCTTCAACATCTCGCGGATTCGACCGACCGCGGACGGCGTGACGTCAATCATTGGAAACCTGGCACCAGGTAAGCCTTCCGATAGCTGACCTCACTATATCAAAACGCTGCGCGCTCACCTGCCCGCATCGCGGCACATCCAACCCCATCCGCTTGCTCTTACCCTTCTCCCGCCGCCGGCCGAACCATGAACTCGTTCCACCAGCACTGCAGCACCAGCAAAACCCACGGAACATTCATCTCTCGCCGGGAGCTTTTCGTCCCCATTCGCAGATAGCGCTCCAATCGCTGCCTTTGAAACAACTCTCCCGGAGAATCAAGCAGTATCTCCTTCGTGAACTTTCGCATCGCCGGGTGTTGGTTCAAGGCCCTCGGGAACTGAAAGCCGAACTTCCGGCGTTGCGCAACTTCGGGCGGCAGTACATGAGTCAGCAGCTTGAGGATGTACTTCTCCTGCCGCCCTCGCAGCTTCAGGTTCGACGGCAGGCGCAGGGCGAAATCAACCAACGGGCGGTCGAGGAACGGGATCCTCGATTCGAGCCCGTGTGCCATGTCGATCTTGTCGCGGTCGAGCATGATGCCGTCCGCCAGGCGATGGGTGAACTCCAGCGCGAGCCGGCGCTGCAACCCGCTGCGGCACGAAGTCAGGGTTTCGGGCGCGACCTGCAGCGAAGCCAAGTCCGGCTCGGCGTCGTGCAGTTCGCCCTGGAGCACTTCGTCGCGGATCGAAGGCGACAGCGGCTGGAACCACTCGATATTCGCCGAGGGCAGGTCCTTCGCTCCCAGCACGCGAAGCAACATTTGCCAACGCAGCGCCGGCACCCGCGTCGCCAGCATCCGCGCCAAGGGCCGAGGCGTCAGGGAGCGCAACGGATAGGCCAACCTAACATACGGATGGCACAGCCATGCGTAGCCCGCAAAAAGTTCATCGGCGCCCTCGCCGCTGATCACCGTCTTGACTTCGCGCGCCGTCATCTCGGCCAATTGGTATTGCAGCAACGCGGGGCTGCGAGTGTAGGGCTCTTCGAGGGCCCTCATGACCTTGGGCATTTGATCCGGGGCGGCGTCCGCGTCGAACTCGACCTCGTGATGTTCGGTCCCCAAACGCTCGGCCACCTGACGGGAGAAGCGGGCTTCGTCGACATCCGGGTCGTTGGGGAACGTGATCGAGAACGTTTTCAGCCTCACCCCCACCTGCCGGGCGGCCAACGTCGCCGTCAGCGACGAGTCCCAGCCGCCGCTGATAAACGCGCCGACGGGAACATCGGCCGCGAGATGCGAGCGCACCGCCGACTCGAGCAGATGCTCCAGCTCCTCGGCGTAATCCTGCTCGCTTCGCCGCGGCAGGTCATGGCGGAACCGCAACTGCCAGAACTTCCCCCGGCGGATTTGGCCGGGCTCGACCGTCATCCAGCCGCCCGCGGGCAGCTTTTCGATCCCGGCAAAACCGCTGCGCGGCGAGGGGATGTAACCGGCCGTCAAGAAGTTGGCCAAGGCGGTCCAGTCGGGTCGCGCGTCCACCAGCCCGGATGCCAGCAACGCCTTGACTTCCGAGCCGAACACGAACCCCGACGGCGTCTGGGCCCAGTAGAGGTACTTCATGCCCGCCCCGTCACGCCCCAACAAGAGCCTGCGCGCGCGGACGTCCAAGATCACCACCGCGAACATGCCGTGGAGCTTGTCGAGGCAATCGACGCCCAGCTCTTCGTAGAGGTGGGCGATCACCTCGGTGTCACAGCGTGTCAGAAAGCGGTGGCCGCGCTTCCGGAGATCCTCACGCAGCTCCGGGTGGTTGTAGATCTCGCCGTTGAAGACGACATGCACGGTGCCGTCTTCGTTCGACATCGGCTGATGCCCGTCCGCGACATCGACAATGCTCAGGCGCCGGCACGTCAGGGCGGCCCCGAGGCCGGGCCAATCGAGACTCCCATCCTCATCGGGCCCGCGGTGGCGGATCGCCTCGCCCATCTTCGCGACAGCCGCGACGCGCTCCTCCGCTGACAGCTTGCTATCGAAAATTCCGGCGATTCCACACATGAGGGAGCTAAGGCGCGGCGGGACGAACTCCCGGGAGTCCTTCCGGGGGGTTCTATCGTAGCAGTGAACCCCAGGGACCCGGCGCGACCCGATAAGATGTTCTTCGGATCGTCCCCTTCGTTCGACATCTCCGGGCACGACGTGACCGCCCAGTGGCCCGACCGCTTGGCTTTGACGATCCGGGCGGGCTCGGAGTCCATCCGTTGCCGGACCCAGCTTGTCGGCACGCAATGGGCGGTTTCAGTGCTGGCTGCGGTAGCTGTCGCCCACCGGCTCGGATTAACGTTGCGGCAGGCCATCGAGGCCATCGAAAAGGTCCCTCCCCTGCCGGCCCGGCTACAGCCCGTCCGCTTGCCCAATGGGGCGGTCATTCTGCGCGACGACACGAACAGTTTTCTCGGCGCCTTCAAGGTCACGCTGGCCGTGCTGGGCGAGGCGCGCGCCGAACGCAAAATCTTCGTGACCAATGGGTATACCGAGGGCCGTCTCAACGAGCGCCGCAAAGCGATCAACCTTGGCGAGTTGGCGGGTCCCGTGACCGACATCTTTGTTTACTTCGGCCAGTTCCGAAAAGAGGCTCGCCGGGCGGCGATTCGTACTGGGGCGGCTGAGCAAAACGCCTACGCCTTCAAGACGATGCCGGAGGTGATCGAATTCCTGCGGAGCGAGATCCGCGGCGGTGACCTGGTGGTAATGAAGGGGCCCCAAAAAGGGGACGGAGCGGGACGGAGACCTTTTCCGGTCCGGCCATGACGGGGCGAGTCACGGATTTTCCAAAACTTTATTCCCCTTTTTTTCAACCACTTGCCCCTCGACCGACCCCGAAACCCGACACTACGCGTGCTAGCCTGATAACGGAAACGACCGGTGCGGACAGATCGCCGGACCAACACGACCGTTTCCTGGCCAGGCAGTTTCGATGTTGCTCTCCGAAAAGATGTAAGCGATCTTCCCCCGCGAACGGCAGCTCTTGATCCAATCGGTCAGGAGAGGACCGTCCGTTCAAGCCCGCTCTTTCGCTCCTATCTTGAGCGGGCCGCTGAGGTTTCCAAAGACTGGAGCCAGAGGGCCATCTTTTTTTTGAAACAACCGAGCCGTGACCGTCAGGGAGCGGTCCGGCACGCCGGCGACACGCCGCGACAAAGGATGCTAGAGCAGAACTACGTCTCGGCTCGCCCAAACCGACCCCCGACCGCAAGGGAGTGGGTGCGATGCCCTGGACCCATCAAGCCGCCAGACGCCCATCCAGCAGGCCGGACGCTAGTCGGGGAATCCGCTCGTTTCCAGTCACTCTGCCCAGTCACACCGATTTCCAGTCGCCTTTGCCGCCGGCCACAAACCAGAGACCGTCCCATTTCGTCCCATTTCGTCCCACCCGCCCTCTCACAAGGCCCCGGGGAGCGGCCTGCCGGCGGCCCCGTCCGGCACGGCAAAATTTCGATTCCGTGTGAACTTTTCGTTCCCCGGTCTCGTTTAGTAAGGTAGTGTGCGGAAGCGATGGCCATGACAGGGGAAGCAACGCTGCCTTGGGGGGCGCCCTGGGGGCGTCCCAGTGCCGATATCGCAGTGTCGGAGCAGATTGCCCGGGACCAGATCGAGCGGGACGCCGGCCTGGTCGAGAAGTGTCTCCACGGCGACAACGGCGCCTGGGAGGAACTCGTCCGGGCGCATACGCGCATCGTGTACGGCACGTGCCACCGCTTTACCGGCAACCCCGATGACGCGCGCGAGCTGACCCAAGAGGTCTTCCTGCGGGTCTTTCGGGCGCTGGACCGCTACGACGGCCGCTGCGCCTCGTTCCGCACCTGGCTGATGCGCCTTACCCGCAACCTGCTCATCGATCACTACCGCAAGAACCGCAAGCACACCATCCTCGAGTCGATCGAAGACCAGCACGCCTCGCCGAAAGACCGGACGCTGATCGGCGGCCGCGCGGATCACGCGCTGGCGCGCCGCGAAACAGGCGAGTTGTTGCGCGCCGCGCTGGCGCGCCTGTCGATCGAGTTGCGCGAGGCGGTGATCCTCCGGGACCTGCAAGAGATGGAATACAAGGAGATCGCCGACGTGCTCGAGATCCCGCAAGGGACCGTCAAATCGCGGATCAACCGCGGGCGGCGTGAACTGGCGCGGCAACTCAGAAGCATGGGGGTGCGGCCGTGAAGTGCTCTAGCATTGACAGCCGCATCTGCGACTACCTCGACGGCACGATTGCCTATGAGGAGCGGCAGCGGTTTGACGACCACATCAGCCACTGCGCGTCGTGCGCGGGGAAACTGGCGGATGCCGAGTTGGCGCTCGAGTGGACGCAAGCCTCTCCCCGTGTCGAGCCCCCCGACGAGTTGGTCAGCGAGATTCTCAAGACGGTGGGACCGGCTCACACCCCCGGCGTATTGCTTCCGGCCGGGGCAGCCGCCGGATCGCGTGGTTACGGTGGACGGGCCTACGGCGGGCTGCGTCTGCTGATCCAGCCGTTGTTCGAGCCGCGCTTCGCGATGAGCATGGCGTTGGCGTTGGTCTCGTTTTCGATCTTGACGCTGTCGGCGCAGAGAACGTTCGAGCAATGGTCGGCGGAAGGTGTGAATCCGCTGACGCAGGTGTCCCAGGCAAGCCGGGAGGTCGATCGCCTTTGGAACGAGAGCGCGGCGTTCGTGCGCGAGAATCTGTCGCGGGCCGCGGCCCCGTTACAAGAGGCCACCGGGCCGCACGATAAAGCCGGGGACAAAGCGACGGGGGAAGCGGCGGCCGGCCAGTAGGCCTCGTTCGAGCGAATCGCCGCCAAAGGTTACTCAATCGCTGAATCATGAATTGCGAAACGCACCAAGAACTGACTGCGGTTGCGTTCTGCCGCGAGTGCGGACGAGCGCTGTGCGAGACCTGCCGGCGAGAGTCCCAGGGCGTTATCTACTGCGAGGATTGCTCGGCACGCTTGTTTGAGGCCGAGCCGGTAGTCGCCGGCGCCGAGACGGATGCTGACCCGCATCGGGGTGAGGCTCTAGCGATCAGGCCGGAGGAGTCGATGAATCCCGAGGGGGTGATCGGCCCGGAGACGGCGAGCCCACCCGTGGCCGCGGCGCCGCCACCGCCGGTCTCGCCCGAGGAAGCCGCGCCCGCGAACGACACGCCGTCGCCGGCCCTGGCTTTCATCCTTGGCCTTGTGCCGGGCGTCGGGGCGGTCTATAACGGGCAGTACGCCAAGGCGGTCCTGCAAGTGGTCCTGCTGGGCGGGGTGTTCTCGTTGATCAGATCACGGGCCGCAAGCGGGTTGGAACCGTTGCTGATTCCATTGGTGATTCTGTTTTTCTTCTACCTGCCGCTCGACTCATTGCGGACGGCTCGGCGTCTACGCCGCGGCGAGAGCGTCGATGAGTTCTCGGGCCTGTTCTCGTTGCGGGACTTGGCGCGGAGTTCGCCGGTGGCGGGCATCGTGTTCATCGCCGTGGGCATTGTGATCCTGCTGCACTCGCTGGGGTATTGGCATATCCGGGAGATCCTGCCGTTCTGGCCGGCGATTCTGATTGCTATCGGTATCTACATGGTGTACGAGCGCGTAACCAGCCGGCGGCAGGAGGAAGAGCGTGGCGCGCATGTCTACGATGACCCGACGACGGACCCACATTCGTGAGTCAAGGCCGCGGATCGCAGGACCGAGATCCGCGCTACGGGGCGCAACCGATCAGCCGTTCCACGAGTCGATTGGATTGTCGAGTTGCCAGCCGCTGCCTTTCGAGCTGCTGATGCCGGCGCGGGCCGAGGCTGTGCGGGAGGCTTTGGCGAGCACTTCCTGCAGCCGCTTGGCAACGATCGCTTCCTCGCCTGGGTCCAACATCCAGGTGACGATCGTGATGCCCATCGGCGTCCGTAGCGGGACGACGCTCGGCTCGCCCTCGCGTAGTTCCTGGAAACAGTCGTCCCAGGTGTAACGCCACTTTTCCTCGGGCCAGCGCACCCACAGGCGGGGGACGTGGTTCGTCACCCACTTGGGCACGTAGCCGGTTTCGACGCCGTCGATCCCGGCGAGCGCGCCCTGGACGTGGTCCACCTGGGCTTTCCAGCGATTCCACTCTTTCTCGTGATCGAGTTGAACGTAGCGCTCGACTGCGGCGAGTGTGCCGATCAAAGCTTCCTTTGAGATCTTGAGGTCGCGTCCGATGCCGCTGTAAGGGCTTTGGAAGTACTTGGCGTTCTCGATCAGATCTTTGCGGCCGACCAGCAGACCGGTGTTCTGTGGTCCGCGCAGGCCTTTGCCGCCGCTGAAGGCGACCAGGTCGGCGCCCGTCTTGGTGTAGCGGGTGAGGTTGTCGTGAGGCGGAAGCTCGGCGGCCGCATCGATGAGTAGGGGAAGGCGCGTCCGCTTAGCGATCGCGATGCACTCCTCGAGCGAGACCTTGCCGCCGGGGGCGTCGAGCCGGTCGCGGTGCGTGCCGAAGTGCTTCTCGGCGACGAGGTAGTAGAGCATCGCCGTCTTACCGGTGATGGCGCGCTCCATCTCGTCTTTGTGTTCGACGCTGATGACGCGTGCGCCGGCGGCCTCGCATTGGCGGACCCAGCCGGTGCGATGCAGATTCTGGCAGACGACTTCGTTCTTCATGCCGTCGGTGAAGGGCAGGCGCTTGCGCTTGTCGGGATCGTCGCCGGCGATCGCGGCGCAAGTGGCGACAAAGA
Source organism: Bryobacterales bacterium (assembly GCA_965261065.1). Lineage (GTDB taxonomy): Bacteria > Acidobacteriota > Terriglobia > Bryobacterales > UBA6623 > JAKZVK01. The sequence goes on from OZ253444.1 coordinate 5,993,155, forward strand.
TGGCCCCGGCGGCGCCGGTCGTGACCATGGCCGCCTCGTTGTCGGTCAGCTCGGCGATGCGCGCGCCGATGGTTTGCGAGAGGTCACGGATCGGCACGTAGTGCTTGCCGGCGTCGATCATCGCATTGACGACCTCGTCGGGCATGAGCGAGCCGCCCAGGTGAGTGTACGTGCCCGCGGCGTTGATGATCGGCCGCAGCCCGAGACGGGTGTACACATTGGCGGAGTTCTCGCCGGAACGCGCGGCGACCGCCGCTGCCAGCCGACGGCCGCCGGGCAACGCGCCCAGCCAGCCGAGCAGGCCGCCGCCTTGCAAGAAGCGGCGGCGATTCCAACGAGGATAGAGACGAAGCATGGTCAACCTCCGGGTACTCATGTTCGGTATGCGAGCGCACCATTACCTTCTGTGACCGAGCCGGGTCGTGTCAACCAGGGAGGCGAGAGCCGCCGGAACTTGAGAGCAGGCGGAGGTTAGCGAGGTTTGGCGTCCCCAGCGGGATTTGAACCCGCGTTACCGCCGTGAAAGGGCGATGTCCTAGGCCTGGCTAGACGATGGGGACGTGAGAAGAGAATGCTGTGTACGGCGGTGGGCTGTTTTTCAGTCTAGATGGGGCTTGTTTGGGGCGTCAAGTTAGGGGAGAAGCCACTGCAGCCACTCGACACATCGTGGCTTGTCCATCGCCCTTTCAGGGCTCCCATCGCAAGGAGTTCGCTACCTAGGGTTTCGCCTGACGGCTCCACCCTTAGGCTAACATCCGTCCGTCCGCTTCGCGGACTCGGGTCCGGTGTGAGTTCGCGGATCGAGGTCAAAGAGGGATTTCTTTGCCATTCCGGACCGATGGACCCTTGTCCTGCGGTACGCGGGCACGGCATGCCGTGCCCCTACATTCTAATCAGCGCCGTTCTCGATTTCACCCCGGGCTGCCAGGCGATGGTCGTCTACCAGGCGGCGACCAAACCGTCCTTGCGCGGGTCGGTGCCGCCGATCAGGACGCCGCGCTCCCAATCGATCTCGATGGCTTGATAGCCGCCGAAGACGCCGGGTGAACGGACGATGTCGTGGCCCATGCGGCTCAACTCGGTGACGGTGGTGGCGTCGACGCCTGACTCCACCGAGATGCTTCCCCCGGCCTGGCTGTGCTTGAAGCGCGAGGCCTCGCCCGCCTCCTGCACGTTCATACCGAACTCGACCCAGTTCAGAAAAACTTGCACGTGCCCTTGCGGCTGCATGTCGCCGCCCATGACGCCGAAGGTGATCCAGGGTTTGCCGTCCTTGTAGGCCATGGCCGGGATGATGGTGTGGTAGGGCCGCTTGCGTCCCTCGATGCGGTTGGGGTGTTGGGGGTCGAGAGAGAATAGCGCGCCGCGGTCTTGCAACAGGATGCCGGTGCCGGGGACGACGATGCCCGAGCCGAAGGAATGAAAGAGGCTGTTGATGAACGAGACCGCGTTGCGGTCTTTGTCGACCACGGTCAGGTAGACGGTGTCGCCGGAACTGGGGAGCGAGCGCGTGGGGTCGGGAATGCCGGTCGTCACCTGCTGGGCCGCCTTGCCGGGATCAATCCGCTGCCGCTGCTCGGCCGCGTAGTCTTTCGAAATCAGGCGGTCGACGGGCAGATCGGCCCGTTCGGGGTCGGCGAGCCAGGCATCGAGGTCGGCGAAGGTCAGTTTCTTGGCCTCGAGGAGGTGGTGCAAGTAGGCGGTGGAGTTATGACCGAACGCCCGCAAGTCGAAGCCTTCGAGGATGTTGAGCATCTCGATCGCCGCCATGCCCTGGCCGTTCGGCGGCAGCTCGTAGAGACGGTAGCCCCTGTAGTCTGTTCCGATGGGCTCGACCCAGTCGGAGTGCTGGGCGGCGAGGTCGCCCATCGTTACCGGCCAGTCGAGGCTGTTGAGGTGGTCGACGATCCGCCGGGCGATCTCACCCTTGTAAAAGGCGTCACGGCCGCCTTCGGAGAGTTGACGATAGGTCCAAGCGAGGCCCGGGTTGGCGATTACCTCACCGTGTTTGGGGGCTTGTCCGTCCAGCAGATACTCGGCGGCGAAGTGGGAATCGCCGCCGAAGTCGGGGGCCTTCGCCGCCCAGGCGGCGGCGGTGATCTCGGACACGGCGAAGCCCTGCTCGGCGTACTCGATGGCCGGCTGAAGGACTTCGGTGAAAGTCATGGTGCCGTACTTGGCGAGCAGGGTGGCCCAACCGTCCACGGCACCGGGGACGCTGACCGAAAACGGGCCGGTCACCGGGATCTGCTTGAGGCCGCGCGATCGGAAGAACTCAATATCGGCGGCGGCGGGCGAGAAGCCGCTGCCATTGAGACCCGCAAGCTCGCCGGTCTTGGCTGTGTAGACCAGGGCGAACATGTCCCCGCCCGGTCCGGTCATCATGGGCTCGACGACGGCGAGCGTGGCGGCGGTCGCGACAGCGGCGTCAATGGCGTTCCCGCCCTGCTGCAGGATGCGCAGGCCGGCTTGCGCGGCCAGCGGTTGGCTGGTGGCGACCATGCCGTTGCGGGCGACGACGGCGGAGCGTCCGGCGTCGGCTTGGCCCGCGGGGCGGTCGGCGGCGAGGACGACGGCAGAGAAGGCGACGGTGGTGAGGAGGATCTTGGCGACGAGCATGGGTTCCCACATGGACAAGAGTTTATATGGTTTGGGGTGTAGCGCGGGGGGACAGCGTGTTCTGAGCGGCCAAGGGGCAGGAATGGTCGTGACGGCATTGGGGCGAACGCAACGGTCCGCCCCTACAACGTCTAACGCCGTGTCGCCGCAGCCTAATTCGCGCCGCGGCCGGCGACGACGCGGGGGATGGAGTGCAGCAGGATCTTCAGGTCAAGCCAAAGGGACCAGTTGTCGATGTACTCGAGGTCAAGCTTCATCCAGGTGTCGAAGTCAACCCGGTCGCGGCCCCGAATTGCCCACAGGCACGTCAGCCCCGGCCGCATGCGAAGCCGGCGCCGTTGCCAAGCAGCGTACTGCTCGATCTCGCCCGGCACAGCGGGCCGTGGCCCGACAAACGACATGTCGCCCTTGAGAACGTTCCAGAATTGAGGCCACTCGTCGATCGAGAAACGGCGCAAGTAATGTCCAAGTGAGGTGAGCCGGGGGTCGTCGGCGATCTTGAAAACGGGGCCGTCCTTTTCGTTCAGGTGTTCGAGTGACCGCCGCTGTGCGTCGGCGTTCTCCACCATCGAGCGGAACTTGTAGAACACAAACCGGCGACCGTTGAGCCCGCAACGCTCTTGCCGGAAGATGGCCGGTCCGCGCGACGTCAGACGTACGAGCAACGACAGCGCCAGCATCGGGAGCGCCAACACGAGCAGTGACATCGCCGCCACGGTGACGTCGAAGATGCGTTTGAGCAGCAACCGGATCTCGTCGTCAGGGGTGGTCGAGAAGGTCAGCAGCGGGACAGCGCCGAAGTGGTCGAGATAGACGTCGCTGTGGACATGCGGAAAGAAGTCGACGACCACGCGCGTCCGCACGCCCTCTTCGTCACAGAGCAGCAGGATTTCTTCCAACTCGGAAAGCTTCTGCTCCTCGACGGCAAACACGACTTCATCGATCACGTGCCGGTGCAACATCTGAGGCAGATCGCCAAGCTGCTTCACCGGATAGTTACCCGACAACCGTACCGATTCGCCAAGCCGATTTGAAGGATCGACAAACGCCAGCAACTTGACGCCGTAATCGCCCGACTCCTCGAGGCGGCGTCCGATATCGAGAGCGTTCTCGCCGGACCCCACCACAACGTAGAACGACTCCTCGCCGAAGAGCCGCCGGACGTGGCCGCGCAGCACCCCGGCAAAGACCCGGTAGAGCAGCAGCAATGTGAGGGTAAAGAAACCAAACAGGCCGATGAAGACGCGGCTGATCTGGAGTTTGAGAGCGAACTGAAACGCGACCAGACAAAGGGTAACAACGATGAGTTGGCGGAAGATGTCGTAGACGGCGGCTCGGGTGTCGCGGGCATACAGCCGCTGATAGACGCCCATCCACCACCCGACGATCAGCCAAGCCAAGATAGCGAAACCAAGGACCAGGGCCTTGGTCGTCGTGAGGAGATAGAACTCCAGCTCGAGAGGCAGCGCTTTGCGAAGCTGATAGGCCGCTTCGAAAGCGACCAGCAGGAGAACTACGTCGGCTGCGGCGAAGAATACCGCAGCCTTTTTTCTGTGCCGGTCAAACACCTGAAAGGTTCCTCTAACGAATTTCGGCTTCAGGATAACAGAGGGGTGCGACGTTCACCGGAGGGGGACTAGAGGGAGGACCGCGTCCGGTTCGAATTGCCACGGCCTGTCCCGTCCACGATGAGGCCCCAACCCGCCAGTGGGAGCCACAGGCGTGAGCCTGCGCTGAGATGTCGCTAGCAGAGCAGTTGGCACTGGGGCAGAGTACGGCGGGAGCTGACGGCGACTCCGTGGCCGTCGTGGCCAGTCGAACGGGCTCAACGCAGGCTCACGCCCGCGGCTCCGAAGTGACGGGTCGGGCCTCAACGCGGATTGCTACGGAGCCCCAATGCGGATTGTGATGTCATCCTGCGTTTGGAGGCCGCCGATCTTGGCCAGGAGCTGCGCGTCCCCGGCCGGCACATCGGGCACCGTGACGGTGATCTGGTAGAGACCGACGAAGCCCGACAGGCCCGCGAAGAGCGGCGTCACCTCCGTCTCGCCGAAGCAGACCTTTACCTCTTGGTTGGTCGCGGAAGCCACGCTCGGTTCCAGCACCGTGCCCGGCAGAGTGCCTACCGGAACTGGCGGCGTTGTTGGACCGAAGCCGGTGCCAAACAGCAAGACGATGTCGCCGGGATCCGCCTCGCGGGTAGTCACGCCCGGAATCAGCCCCGGCGAACCGACGAGCGTGGCGTCGAGATGAACCGCCGCTACGTTGGGGGCCACGAGCGGGAAGAAGCTGGGCGAGAGCGCTTGATGGATGACCATCGCAGCAGCGCTCGTTCCGCCGGGGGTCACGACCTGGACCGGGACCAGTCCGCCCGCACCTTTGTTGTTGGTGGTGGGCGCGACGAAGTTGATCTGGTCGAACGGGACGCCGAAGTCATCGCCTTCGCCGACGAAGGAAATGAACGCGGGCACACCGTCGTAAAGAACCTGCGCACCACCCAGCATGGTCGGCGCGACGCCGTCCACGAAGGCGTTGTCCCAGGTAAGGGTGACGCTGGTCAGGTCGACCCCAAAGATCGAGCCGAACGTGTTGGACGAAAGCCCATCTTCAGGGTCGAATGTATTGCTAGGAGCTACGCCACCCTCGTTGATCGTCGGTACGCCGGGCGGCGCCGCGGGGTCGATCTCAAAGCTTTGCAGGTGGATGCGGTTGCCGGTGACGCCTTGGTTGCCGTTGGCGGCGTTGGCCGCGACGTACATGGTGATGGTGCCAACGTCGGCGGGCGGCGGCGTCCACTCGAAATCGAAAATGCCCTCGGCTTTGGGGTTGATGTTGTGGCCCAGGTATTGAACGGCGCCGGCGGTGTTCACGCTCGTCGAGGCATCGACGGCGGCGAGGTTACCGGCCTGCGCGTTGGCCGGGTCGCGGGCGCTGAGCTCGAAGCCGAACACGACTCCGGCAGGATCATCGATTTGGAGCTGCAGGTTCTGTGGTACGCCGGGGCTGTAAGTCGCGCCGTCGGAAAAGTTGATCGACACGGCGCCGGAGTCTTCGATGAGGGCGCCGGAGTCAGTCATGTGACAGCCGGCCTGCCAGCAGGTCTCCTCACCCGGCGCGCCGGTCAACTGCGGGGGTGGGACCGAGCGGTATCCAACGATCGCGATGGGGAGGACGCTGAGGGCGATCAGGAGCCTAGTGAGCAGTGATAGAGCTGGACGGCGTCGCATCGGAGTTCCTCCTCGAGTTGGAGACGGCGCAGGCGCCTCAGTAAGTTATGGGTTGCCGCGTCACCACACGGGAAAGGGCGCAAAACGCGTTTCCCATGAGCTGGATATCCACTTGACTCAGGTGACCCCAAGATGTAGTGTAGGGCTTGGTGGAGGATTACCCGCGCGACCAACTCGAATTCGAGTCTCACTTTGCGAGCGAGGAGGCTTGCCGCGACTATCTGTTCGCCTTGCGCTGGCCAGAGGGTTTCCGCTGTCCAAGGTGTGGGCATGAGCGCGCTTGGCCGGTGCGCAAAGTGTGGTTCGAATGCGCTCGCTGCGGGCGGCAAACCTCCGTCACCGCCGGCACAATCTTTCAAGACACACGCAAGCCGCTGCGGCTGTGGTTCCGGGCGATGTGGACCATCACCACGCAGAAGAATGGGGCCAGCGCCCTGGGTCTACAGCGCGTTCTGGGACTGGGCAGTTACCAAACCGCCTGGCCTTGGATGCACAAGCTGAGGCGAGCGATGGTGCGCCCGGGGCGGGAGCGATTGACGGGCCTCGTCGAGGTCGATGAGACCTACTGGGGCGCTGAAGAAGAAGGGGTAATCGGCCGGCAGACCGAGCGTAAAGCGTTGATTGCAGTCGCCGCGGAAGAGAGAGGCGCCGGGCTGGGGCGCATCCGCATGCAGCGCGTTCAGAACGCCTCGGCGGCCAGTTTGATGCCCTTCGTCGAGGAGTCGGTCGAGCCGGGCAGCGTGGTTGTTACCGACAACTGGTCGGGCTACGATCCGCTCAAGAAGAAGGACTACCAGCGTTGTATCATCTCGATTAACAACCGCCGCGAGCAGGCCTCGCAGCTACTGCCGAGGGTGCACTTGGCGATCTCGCTACTCAAGCGCTGGATGCTGGGCACGCATCAGGGGGCGGTCAGCCACGAGCATCTGGACTACTATCTCGACGAGTTCGTGTTCCGCTTCAATCGGCGCAGATCACGCAGTCGGGGCAAGCTCTTCTACCGCCTTGTGCAGCAGGCCATGGCGGTGGAGCCGACGCCGTACCGCTCGATCGTCGCCGATTGGGACGCTAAGACGCTGTGAGCCCAACTACAAGATGTTGGGGTCACCTGAGTCAAGTGGATACCCGGCTCCCATGATAGAACAAACGTGGTGGGTTCGGCGAGGGTGGAATCGTTCAGGCAATCCGTCGGTAAGGTGCCGGGGGTTTGTGTCGTGGCGCCCCGAATGACGCGACCGGGTGAAGTTCGAAGAGCGTGGCTGTGTTTCGGCTTCCCATCGGTCGGATGTTGAGAGCAGAAAGCTCAAACGCCCCTGCCGGGGCTGAGGATCGTTTGGGACGATGGACCCACCGCTTGCGCGGTGGGCTACTTTCAGTCGCCCCTGCCGGGGCTTGGACCCTTAGTTGGACGCATCGGGTTGCACCCAGGGGGTCCGCGGCGCCGGCATGAGCCTGCGCGCCCGCGGATTTACATCCGCGGCTCTGTTGTGTTGGGTGCCGGGCCACCGCTCACTTCAGCCCAAACAACGGCTTGCGGACGCGCTTGTACTCGAATCGCGCGGGGTTGACGGCCGTGGCACCGGGGCTGTCGACCTCGATCATCACGCCGGCGATGGGCTCGTAGGCCGCCCGCGGCGCAATACACCCTTTCGCCACTAGGATCTTCTGCCGCCGCGGATAGACGCCGTTGCTGATGAGTTGGTGCAGGCTGTTGGGGCTGGAACGCTTGGCCGTCAGCAGCACCAGATTCGGCATGTCGAGCGTCGAGCCTTCGATTTGGATCACGGCGGTGTGGCCCATGTCCCAGTAACGGCCGCCGCCATGGCGCACTTCGGGCTCGACGTAGCGGCCCTCGTGCAGTGAGCGCACGCGCCCGCGAATCCGCACCGGCTTGCCGTGCATGTGATCGGTCTTGCCGCCCACGCCCCCCTCAAAGGTGCCGCCGATGCCGAGGTCGAACGCCTTCTTGGTCGCCTCGGGGTCCGCCATCACAACGACCCAGCCTTCGGCCTTCTGCTTGATCAACTCGTCGAGGATGAAAGTGCTATCGCCCGGCGTGCCGCCGCCGATGTTGTCACCCATGTCGATCAGCACCGCTGGGAACTTGCCACCCTCCATCGCCTTCTTGACGGCTTCGGCGGGCGTCGGGACTTTGAGCGCCAGGCGGTCGCGCGTGCTCCAGAGCATCTCCGAGAGCCGTTGGGCCTCGCGTTGCGCCAACTCGGGGTCGTTATCGGTGACGACAACTACGCTCGGTCCCATCCACGGCACGTCGGCATACTGGTAACCGCCCGAGACGCTGACGGCGAGGATCTTGGGGTTCTCCTCGAGGTTGCGACTCTCGCGAACGATGGGGGCGAGCGGCTCGATCGAGGTGTATTGGTAGACGATGTTGTACATCATGTCGGGCTTGGCGATGGCCATGGTCGGCTTGGCCTTGCCGGCCGCCATGTCCGCCATGATGCGCGCCGCCTGGATGCCACGCTCTTTCGTGTCGAGGTGCGGGTTCTCCTTGTAGGTGATGAGCGTGTTGCAGTACTTCGTCATGTCGGGGTCGACGTTGGCGTGGAAGTCGTGCGTCACGATGATCGAGATGTCGGGCCCCATGGCCTCGCGGACGCGGCGGGTCAGCTCGAGATCGCCGCTCGGATGGCTTGCGACGACCATCGCGCCGTGCAGCGCCAGGAAGATGCCGTCGAGCTTGGGCGCAGCCTTGAGTTCGGTGAGGATCTTCTGCGACAGGGTGTTGAAAGCGCGGTCGGTGACCGGCCCCTTGGGCTGCGCGTAAACCACCGTGGCCGGGTGCAGATCCAACCCATACCGCTTCGCACCCTCGATGTAGCCGCTGACGGTCGTGTTCGACTTGGCCGCCTCGACCAGGAAGCGGTCGCGCGGAACGTCGGGCCGCTGCCTGAAGTCCTCAAGCTTCGTGGTGTTGACGTTGAATGAGTTCGACTCGTGGCTGATGCCGGCGATGGCGATCAGCGGACGGCGCTGTTGCGCCGACAGCGTCAGAGCCGAGAGTAAGACGCACAGAAGAACCCGCTTAAGAACTCGCATAGTACCCCTTGGCAGGCAGGTCGGCTTCGCTCAACGACCTGTGACCCTCCCCGAAACAGTAAACGTAACCAGAGTGTAGTGTACGGGATGCAAGGGACGCGGGCGGTTAGCCGCTGGCGGGCGGGTCGGTCGTCGGCGCGCCCTTGCAGAAGTGCGAGCGTTCCGGCACCCAGTAGCGCACGGCGAGTTCCGGTGTCTCGAGACGCTTGTAGCCCTGGAAGCGCGATTCAAGTGCGAAGTCGAGAGTCCCGCTGGTGAGCAGGGTACGCTCGACCGGATAGGTTGCGTCGCCGGTCTCGAACATCTTCTCGATGTTCATCACCAGGCAAGCGAAGTGGCGGTGGGGCTTGCCGCTCTGCAGCCACATCAGCGTCGAGACGGGCTCGCTGCGGCCTTCGACGTCAATGGCGACGGTGAAGTCGCGTACGCCGCCGGTCAGCAAGAACGCGGCGGCCTGGAGTCCGTCGCGGTAGTCCACCAGGAAGACGGCCGGCTCCTTGACCAACTCGCGCAGGTTGCCGGGTTGTCTCGTTTCGCTGTGCGAGATGGCGCGGTCGAACAGGCGCTTCACCCATGGCGTTGTGTCCAAGAGATTCCACACCGCGTCATGCTGAAGGCACTGAACGGCTTTGACGCCCGACTCGCCACCCTTGCGCCGCTCCACCATGCACTGCAACGACTCGAGCAGATGGAAGCCGTAGATGTCGAGTCCGCTGAAGCTGATGGCGACCGCTTTGGTGGCACGCTCGCCCCAGGGGAAGTCGATGGCGGGCTTGCGGTGGCTCACGGGCACGGACGAGCCGGCCATCATCGGGAAGCCCATCTCGCGCGAGATCTCGACCATGCGGCGGGCCTTGATCCAGTTGTAGGAGAGGTGCTTGTCGTTGAACACGGGACACACGCGGCCGGTTTGGCGGAAGACATCGGTGATTTCGAGGAACAGCTCGAAGCGCGGATAGAGCTTCTGCGCTTTGTCGTTCATCGGGTAGTCGCCGTGTTCGCCGACGAGCAGGACGCCGTCAACGGCCAGCTCGCCGGTGCCGAGGGTGAGGGCCTCGTAGATCGTGCGGTAGATCGGGACGCTGTGTTTTTTCGACATGGCGCGGCTCATGTCGTTGTCGGGAACCTGCGCGGTGTACATCGAGACGAGCTTCGAGCGCGGGCCGGGGGGTTGGTTTTTCTGCAGCCAGCCTTCCATGTACTTGCCGACGAGGACGTCGGAGTGGGAATTGGGACGGTAGACCGTCATGATGGCCGCGACCTTCTTGGGCTCGGCGGCCAAGAGGCGTGGGCCGAGAAGGGCGGCGGCGACGGTCGAGGTGAGAAAGGTGCGACGTTGCATGGCGGATCGGCCGAGGTGCGGGTGATCTTGAACTCGGCGTGAATTCCCCGGGGCCGTCGCGGCCTCACGCCAGATCAGTCGAGGAGGAGCCTTTGCCTCGTAGCTGGCTCACGAATCAGCTAGGAAGCTTTCCGACCCGGTCAACCCAATCAAATACTCCTTTGTGTGCTTATCGAGTGACGAAAGCCGTTCATCCCAGACGGCTTCGACTTGTCGTGGCCCGTCCTGCAGCTTGAGAATGAGAAGGGCTGCAGCCACCCCGATGATCCATGCCACCAGAGCAATGACAAGTTCGAATTCCCCAATAGTCCCAGTCAAACGCACAAAAGCGGTACCCAGAACGGATACGATTGTGAAGCCTAAGATCCGTTTATCCTTCTCAGCCGCACGCACATCCTTCGCTCGTTGCGCGACTACGTCGGCATATCGATGTCTGTACTCGAGCTTGGCTTTTTCGAGTTCGCGCCCCAAGTCTGCGATGTCCACTTTGTCTAACCGGGGGCTGTGTGCGCTATCGAGTCCCGGTGACCTGTTTTGCGTTCTTCCGAAAGACTTTCACGATCACGGTCAGGCTAATCACAACCAGACTTCCGCCCAAGACGGCCTTCGGCACAAGGCCTATGCCGCTTGCGAAAATGACCCAACTCCCGACCGAAGCGATGGCAAGAATGGCGAATACTGAAACCCACGGTCCTGACTCGGCGGCAGGACTTGGGAGCGGCCCGACGTATGGCAGGTCGGAACCGCTCGCGCGGCGCTTTTGCATTGCTACTAGTATAAACTGATTGCACAGTTCAGCAAGTGCACGCTGGATCCCGGTGGTAATCCTGGTCTTCACTTCGCGGGCGTCCCGGCCCTCCAGAAGGACCTTGCACGTCTCAACGTTCTCTGCATCTGCAACGAAATGGCGAAGCAGGGCTTTGAAGCAAGGCAAGGATTCGTCGGTGATCGCAGTAGCTGCCTCGTCGGCAGATTGCGCGGCCCTCAATTCACTGGCTAGCCTGAGGCTGGGCCTAGCAAACGGGTCGGGTGCCAAACCTGGTGCTGAGCTTGCCATGTTTGAGTACTCGCGGAGTATAGCATGACGCTTGGAGCCGGCTAGCAGGCAAGCCCGCTACACCACTGCGCCCACGACGATGTCCGACGGCCAGGGCTACGCGCAACGCACCACACACATGCTCCGGATCAATACCTACGCCCACGGCGGCGCCCCCTTGCAAAAGTTTGACTCGCGCGGCGATTCATACTTCACCCCAAGCTCCGGCGTGTCGAGTTTCTTGTAGCCCTGGAAGCGCGACTCCATGCAGAAGTCCAAAACGCCGCTGACCAGCAGCGTCCGTTGGACCGGATAGGTCGGCTTGCCGCTTTCGAACATCTTCTCGATCTGCTTCGACAGGCAGGCGAAGTGACGGTAGGGCTTGCCGCCTTCGAGCCACATTAGCGTCGAGACCGGCTCGCTGCGACCTTCGACGTCGACCGCCACGGTGAAGTCACGCACCGCGCCGTTGAGCATGAAGGTTGCGGTCTCCAAACCGTCGCGGTAGTGCAGCAAGTAGGCCGTCGGCTGCTTGACGATGTCCTTGAGCTCACCCGGCTGGCGGCGTTTACTTCGCGAGATTGCGCTCTCCATCAACCGTTGCGCCCACGGCGTGCGGTCGACATAGGCCCACACCGCTTCGTTGTCGAGACACTCCACCGACGCGACACCCGTTTCGCCGCCCTTGCGGCGCTCGACCATCGACTGCAACGACTCAAGCATGTGGAACGCGTAACTTTCCTGGCCGCCATAGGCGACCGCGGCCGCCCGTTTGACCGACGCGCCCCGCGGCAGGTCGATCTCGGGATCGCGATGGCTCACCGGCACCGACGAGCCGGCCATCATCGGGAAACGCAGCTCTTCCGAGATGTCGACCATGCGCTTCGCCTTGATCCAGCTATAGGAGAGGTGCTTGTCATTGAACACGGGCACCGATTGCGACGTCTGCCGGAAGACGTCGGCGATCTCGATAAATAGCTCGAAGCGCGGATAGAGCTTCTGCCCCTTGTCGTTGAGCGGGTAGTCGCCGTGCTCGCCGATGAGCAGGACGCCGTCGACGGCGAGCTTGCCGGTCCCTAGCGTCAGCGCTTCGTAGATCGTGCGAAAGATCGGCACGCCGTGCTTCTTGGCCTTGTCCCGGCTCATGTCGTTGTCGGGAACTTGCGCCGTATACATCGACACGATCTTCGACCGCGGGCCCGGCGGCTTGCCGTCCTGGTTGTAGCCTTCGAGGTACTTGCCGATGATCACGTCGGCGTGCGAGTTCTCGCGATACTCGGTGATGACCGCGCCAATGCGCTTGGGCTGCGCGGCCCTGCCTTGCGCCGCCCACAGGCACGCGCCGGCACCCGAGGCTAGGAACGAACGACGATCCATACGAGGCAACCTCCGATTGCAACCCACCGCAATGATACTATTGCAGATTTTCGATATCCTGAGTGGCGGGACACACTCCCCGACACAAAGCCATGGGCATTCTCGAACTGTTCGGCATCCACAAGAAAGACCCCTGGGAAGAGCCAGGCCAAACTCCGTCCGAGACGGTGCGCAAAATCACCGAGCAGCTCGACAAGATGGACCGCGACCAGGCACGTTACATCGCCGCGTATGCCTACGTTCTCGGGCGCGTCGCGCACGCCGACATGGAGATCAGCGATGAGGAGACGCGCGAGATGGAGCGGCTGGTTGAAGACATGGGCGGGTTGCCCGAGGAGCAGGCAATCCTCGTCATCCAGTTGGCCAAGACACAGAATGTTCTGTTCGGCAGCACCGAGAACTTCGTCGTCACCAAGGAATTCAACCGCATCGCGTCGCGTGACCAGAAGGTGGCCCTGTTGAGCTGCCTGTTCGCCGTGTCGTCGGCGGACCAGTCGATCTCGACCGCGGAAGACAACGAGATTCGCCGCATCAGCCAGGAGCTCCGGCTCGACCACCGGGATTTCATCGCGGCTCGGTCGGCCTACATACACCATCTCGAAGTGCTGAAGCGGCCCGCTGGCAAAAGCGACTCCGGCGGCGGTAGCTCGAAGAGCGGCAGTTAGGGTACGATGCGGCGTTGCGGTGTGACCTATCGTGCGACGTCCCGACCGGCGTCCCGGCGGCCCCGCTGCGACACTCTCCTGTACGATAACAACCCGCGGTAACACGAAAGCAACAAGGTGCAACACGACAACAACAAGCTGGTCCTCACCGTGGCCGCCGTCTGCGCCGTCGCCCTTGTTTTTGGCCTGCTCGGTTTGTGGCAGTGGTTCGGCTTCGTCGTGTGGCCGCTACTCTTTCTCTGCGCCGCGCTCGGCCATGGACGCGATGCGGGCCGCGGGCCGATTCGCACCGCCCTGTACGTGATGGCCGCCGTCAACCTGCTGCTCTTCACGGCCATCCTGCTCACCGATCGCACCGAGGGCGACGCGGTGCTCGTGCTTGGAACGCCGGTCAGCACGGCGTTTCTGATCTACGGCATCTGGCCGATGGGCAACCTGATCGGCGTGTTGTACTTCGCCGTGTTCGAGCGTTCGGTGCTGCCACCGGAGAAGCTCGATCGATTTCTCGCCGACTTCGCGCGCCGCGACACCGGTGAACGAAAGCAGGCTGAACGAAACCAGGGACTGAAACCGGGCGACTGAAGCCCGGCCGACCGACCCAATCCTACTCTATGCCTGTCGCCACCGCGCCCCTGATCATCTACTGCGTGGTCGGCTATCTCATCGTCTGCTTCGGAATCGGAGCCTGGGCGATGCGCCGCACGAAAAGCAGCGCGGATTTCTTTCTCGCCGGCAAGAGCCTGGGGCCGATGGTGGTCGTGCTCGCCACGATGTCGAGCATCATGAGCGGGTTCGGCTTCGTCGGCGGTCCCGGCTTGGTTTTCGAATCAGGCGCCAGCTCGTTCTGGATGACCTTTGCCGCAACGTTCTCCTCGCCACTCTCCGCCACCATGGTTGCCAAGCGGCTGCGGCTGATGGCCGAGACCCGCGAGATCCTCACCCTGCCGGACGCCGTGGCCGCCCGTTACGGAGGCCGCTGGCCCCGGTTCGCGATGGCGCTGGCCATCCTGCTGGGCGTTCTCGGCTACCTCGGCACGCAGGTCATGGCGGTCGGCGTCGTTCTCGTGGCGGTGCTCAATGTCAGTCTCCCGGTCGCGCTGCTGATCGGACTCGGCGTGCTGGCCTTCTACTCGGTGGCGGGCGGCATCGTGGCCGGCGTCTATACCGACCTGTTTCAAGGCTTGTTGATGATCGGCGCTTCGCTCGCGGTTTTCTTCTACGCCGTGAACGCCGCCGGGGGTGTGAACGAGATCGGCTCGACGATGTGGGATCTCGACCCGACCTTTCTCGGCCCCTGGGGCGCGCGCGGACCGATGGTCGCTCTGAGCTGGTTCCTGCTGTTCGTCATCGGCGGCGTCGGCCAGCCGCACGCCATCACCAAGTTCATGATGTTGAAGCGCATCGGCGACCTGCGCTGGGCCGGCCTGCTGACGGGCCCGTGCTATGCGCTGCTGACGCTGCTGTGGGTCAGCATCGGCCTGTCGATGCGCACCTTGGTCGAGAAGGGCGTGCAAACCCCGCTCGACTCTCCCGATCTCGCCGCGCCGGTCTTCCTGCTCAACTACACCCCCGAGCTGTTGGCCGGCGTCGTCTTTGCCGGACTGCTCGCCGCCATCATGTCGACGGCGGATAGCTTCTTGAATCTAGGCGCGGCGGCGCTGGTGCGCGACATTCCGACCGCGCTACGTGGCCGTCCGCTGAAGCACGAGTTGCGCTGGTCGCGAGTCGCGACCGGCGTGCTGCTGGTGGCGTCGGCCTTTTTCGCGGTCTACATGGAGAACTTGATCGCCCTGCTCGGCACCTTCGGTTGGGGGACGTTCGCCGCCGCCATCGTCCCGAGCCTTGGCATCGGCCTCAACTGGAAGCGCGCCACCGCCGCCGGCTGCGTCGCCTCGATCCTGATCAGCATCGGGCTCAACTTCACGTTGGAACTCAGCGCCCGCCACGCGCTGTTTTCGTTGCCTTACGGCTTCAACGTCGGCTGCTTCTCGATGCTGGTGTCGATCATCGTGTTTGTTGTTGTTTCCTGCAGAACGTCGCCCGCAACGCGGCGGGAGATTCCGGCTGATGTCGAAGCCGCGATGGATGTCTAACCGCACCCGATGTCATGCGCTTTCGGCACCGACGCCGCACGACCCCCGCCGCTCCACGGTTCACGAATCACGGTTCACGAACTACGGGGCGGCGCCTTAATGCTAGCCACGGGTGCCAACCCGGGGAGCCGTCGCCCACCTCTATTGATTCGGGGCCTGGGATCGGTGTCTGTGGACGCCGGTCCCAGGCCCCGAACTCTGTTTGCCTCATCCTGGGAAGCAATCATCGCTGCATCTTGCGATCACGGGTCAAGTATCGTTCTCCTGGTCGACAGGCTCGTCCACGAACCCCTGTAGGTCGTCGGCATTGAGGGCCTTGCGAGCCCAGTGCCGAACGTGAAAAACACGGACCGTCCGCGTCTCGTCGTGAAGCGAGTAGTAGACCTTGTACCTGCGGTTGTGCCTGCCATAGAGAAGTAGATGCACGTCCTGCTCAAGCTCCTCGGATTCCTCTGCTATGGGACAGCGGCCCGGCATGTCCTTGAGTGCCGCGATGGCGTCCATGATACCGTTGAACCATTGTTGGGCGCTCTCAAAACTCCCGCGCTGCTTGATGTAATCGGCGATCGCGTCGAGATCCGCCGAGGCTTGCGGCGCAATCTCAACGCGAAAAGCCATGCTTGGCCCGCAGTCGGTCCTCCGCCTCTTCGAGAGGGATTCCTTCGCCCCGTTCGACCTGCTCCATGCCTTGCCGGATGGACGCTACGGCTTCCGCTCGCTCCAGGCGGTCCAGGAGCGCCTGATAGCTCTCGGCGTCCTGAACGACGAGCTCGGCCCGGCCGTTGACTGTGAGAACGAGGGGCGTCTTCTTCGTCTTGAGCCGGCCGACGTAGTCTTTCAAGTTGCGCTGGAATTCGGTCACCGAGCGCACGTCACGAAGGTCGATCATGAGGACTCCATGCACCGCATTGTATAAACAGATAATTACATGGTTTACAGATGCTGTCAAGCCCTCGCGGTCCCTGGGCTCACGCCCAGGGCTATTATCTGGATCACCCCTACGGGGTTCGGCATTGTGGCCGGCGGCGGGGGGGTGAATGTGTGCGCCTACACGGTTTTCCTTACATAGTGCTCCCCAACAGAGTCCGCCCTTCCAGAGGGTGCCGAGAAGCGGCAGGCGTCGCCCCACACCGTTCACGGCTCACGGTCGTTTCCGATTCACGACTCACGAATCAAGGTTCACAATTCACGGCCGTTTCCCATACCTGTCGCCCCCTTACCCGCTGTGCTACATTCATCCGCATGAAACGACTCGTAATCGCCCTCCTACTCTGCGCCCTCCCAATGTGGGCGCAACTCGATGGGTTCTCGAAAGAACAGCTACTGAAGTACACGGCCAAGAATCCCTTCGACCGCTTCCCCGACGGACGTCCCAAGATCCCGCAGAAGTACATCGACGCGTTGAATACCGCGTCATCGGAGATGCTCTGGGGCCCCATGCGTGGCGCCGGCTTTCACAATCAGTGGGACGGCGGATGGCAGATCGTCCGCCCGGAGAAGAAGCTCATTGGACGCGCCTTCACCGCGCAATTCATGCCCGTGCGTCCCGACGTCAACGACATCATCGAGGGTGACCACAACAGCGGAGAGAAGAAGGTCAGCAACAACCAACGCGTGATCAACATGCTCCAGCCGGGCGACGTGTTGATCGTCGACCTGTTCGGCAAGATCGAGCAAGGCACCTTCGCGGGCGACAACCTGACGGCGTCGATCCACGCGGCGACGGGCAACGGTTTCGTCATCGACGGCGGCGTGCGCGACCTGGACGGCATCTACCCGCAGAACGTGCCGGTGTACGTTCGCGGCTTTCACGTCTCGGCGTTGGGCAACGTCATGCTCACCGGCGTCAACGTGCCGATTCGCGTCGGCAACTCGACCGTCATGCCCGGGGATCTGGTGGTCGGGGACCGCGAAGGGCTGACGTTCGTGCCACCCCACGTCGTCGAGGAGGTTGCCAAGCAGGCTAAGAAGACCGAGCTGCACGACGTTTGGACGAAGGGAAAGTTCGCCACCGGCAAGTACAAGTCGAGCGAACTGTATCCCCGGCCGAAGAACCCGGCTCTACAAAAGGAATACGCCGATTGGCTGGCCGCGAAGCTCAAAGAGCTCGGCTTGGACTAGCAGCCACGCGACGAGTCGAGCGCGTTGCACACCCACCTGTTGCGGTAGGTCGAGCAGGCGGGCACGGCATGCCGTGCCCCTACATTTGCCACGGACTGCCGGCCCTCAGGTCGTAGTCGCCGCGGCCATGTGTTCGTCGATCATGTTGCGGAAGAGGCGGATGTGGGCGGGGGTGCTGCCGCAGCAGCCGCCGACGATGCGGGCGCCCGTTTCGAGTAGCGCGGGCAGCTCGGCGACCATCTCCTCGGGCGTCTGCTTGTAGACGACCTTCATCTTTTCGAGGACCGGTTGGCCCGCGTTGGGTTGCACCATCGTCGGCAGGTCGGAGACCGATTGATAGGCCTTCACGGCGCGGGCGGCCCAGCCGACGTCGACGCCCGTGCCGCAGTTGAGCGCCAGGATGTCGACGCCGGCGTCACGCATGAACTCGGCGGCTTGTTCGGGACCGATGCCCATCATGGTGCGGAGCTTCGTGCCGTCCCGCGTCACGTCGTAGGCCATCGATCCGATCACGCACGGCGCGCCGGCTTGCTTGGCCGCCTCGATGCCGATGGTCAGTTCTTCAAGGGCGGTTTGGGTTTCGACGATGATGGCGTCCGCGCCCGCCGAGACGAGAGCCTCGGCCTGCTCGGCGAAGGCCTCGCGCACGCGCTGCTCGGGGACGTCGCCGTAGGGTTCCATCAGTCCGCCGAAGGGCCCGATGTCACCGATCACGAAGCCCGGCCGGTCGCCGAACGCTTCGCGCGCCAGCTTGACGCCCGCGGCGTTGATGGCCGCAACGTCGCCCGCGCGGTCGTGACGTTCGAGCATCACGCGGCAACCGCCGAAAGTGTTGGTGATGAGGCAGTCGGAGCCCGCCTCGACGTAGGCTTTCTGGATCTCGAGCAGGCGCTCGGGGTGATCGGTGTTCCATGCCTCGCCGCAGCCGCCCGGTTCGAGCCCGGCGTATTGGAGCTGCGTCCCCATGGCGCCGTCGCTGAGGAGGACGCGTTCGCGGATTGCTTCGAGGAGGGTTTGTGGCATGCGAGTGATGGGAGGCCTGTACGTATTTTACGAGTTTGTGTTGCCGGGGCCTCAACCTTCGACCGCGAGTGCGAACTCGGTGGGCATCGGCTTGAATTGGCAGCCCTCGACGAAGACTTCGAAGAAGTCGGGGGTGGTTTCGAGCTCGACGTGCTCGACCAGCTTGACGAGTTCGTCGATGGATTGCCGCTTGCTTTTGGACAACAGCAGCTCCTTCGCACCTTGGACCGACGCGTTGCCGATCTTGACGATACGATCTTCCGGCACCGATGCCAGGAAACCGATCTCGATCGCGTTCTGAACGTTGATGAAGTTCGCGAACCCGCCGGCGAGATACAGCTTGCTGATGTCGGCGGGCTGCAAGCCGAACTTGCGCATCACGATGAACTGGCCGCAATAGTTCGCGGCCTTGGCTTGCGCCAGATTGCTGGCGTCCTCGCGGGAGAAGGTGATGCCGTGGTCGGGCACGAGCATCATCTCGTGGGAGCGGTCGGCGAATACCCCTTTGGGGCTCATGCGGCCGGCGCGCCGAAGCTCGGCCAGCAGATCGATGAGCGCCGAACCGCACAGGCCGTTCGGCTCGCCGCCGCCGATCGTTTCGTATTCGATATGACCGTTCTTCAGCCGCAGCGATTCGATGGCTCCATCGACCGCAGCCGTGGCATACCGGACTCCCCCGCCCTCGAACGCCGGACCCGCCGGGCAGGAGGCCGCCATCAGCCTCCCCTGGTGGCCAATCACGACCTCGGTGTTGGTGCCGATGTCGACGAGCATCACCACATCGCGCTGCGACTCCATGTCGACGGCCACGAGGTCGGCCGCCATGTCCGCGCCGACGTGGCTGGCGATCAGCGGCGGGCCGTATACCTTGGCCTTGGGGTTCGCCCACAGGTGCAGTCGGCGCGCGTCTTCGGTGAGCGAGGTGGTTTGGCGTGTGCCGGCGAGGTACTCCTGCTCGATTTGTGACTTGTAGGGCCGCTCGCCGATCGTCTGGACATCGAGGTCGAAAAACAGCTCGCGCATCGTCGAGTTGCCGGCGACCACGATCTCGTAGATCTCTTGCCGTGGGAACTCGAGCCGGCGGCACATCTCGCGCAGCTCATAGTTGAGCGCGTTGATGATCGCCTTGTGTAGCTCGCCGCGGAATGCCCCCCTGTCGTACGAGATGCGATGCATCACGTCGCTTCCGCCGAAGCGCTGCGGGTTTTCGAACGAAGCGACGTAGCTGCTCTTGCCGGTCTCCAGATCGACAAGCTCGGCGACGACCGTCGTCGTGCCGAGGTCGATTGCGACACCGTACATGTGTTTGCGGTAGCGATCGATCACCTTGTCGCCGTAACGGACGCTGTCTCCATCCCGGCGAACGAGGGGGTCGAGGGTGATCGCCTTCTCGGGCGCGGACGTCAGGATTTTCGGGTTGCTCCTGAGCAGCGAGAACTCGACATCGTGTTGGGGCTTCTCGATGACGGCCTGGCAGGCTAGGCGGTAGTCGTCGCGCAGGAACTTTTCCGCCTCGGTTCGGGCGGACAGTGCCTCGTGGCCCGTTTTCACCTCAACGATGCACTCGTGGCAGTAGCCGGTGCGGCCACATGACGTGGGCACGCGAACGGCCAACTCGTCGGCGTAGTCGAAGACCGTCTTGCCGGCTTCCAACGGGAGCTTCTTGCCGTCGTGACCGATCTCGCCCATGCGGTTGGTGTTAGAGGGAAGGTTGGAGCGGAGCTCCGACCGTCAGTCGGTTTCCCAGGCGCTGCGGTAGTCGAGCTTGTCGTCGCCGACGCACAGGAACGGCTCGCCGGCGTTCGGCGGCTTGGCTTGGTTGCGGCATCCGAACTTCGCCGTGCATTGGTCGAAGCGGTTCTTGTAAGGGCAGCGCTCGACCGACAGTTCGTCGGCGCGTTGGATCATGCCGGAAAAGATTTCGGTGATGCGGTCGAGCCGCTTCTGGTACTCGTGCTTGTCGATCTTCTGCATGTCGCTAGCCTGACGCTGCTTCATGCTCAGCGATGAGTTGCTTCGCGAGCGAGACACATTCCATCGCGTCCTTGCCGTAGCCGTCGGCACCCATATCGTCGGCGAATTCCTGACTGACCGGGGCGCCCCCCACCATGATCTTTACATCGTCGCGCATATCCTCGTCAATGAACGTCTCGATGGTCACCGCCATGTTGGGCATCGTGGTGGTCAGCAGCGCCGACATGCCGAGCAGCGGAGCCTTGTGCTCCTCGATGGCCGCCACGAAGTCGTCCGGACGAGTGTCGACGCCAAGATCGAAGACCTCGAAGCCCGCGCCGCGCAGCATCATGATGCAAAGGTTCTTGCCGATGTCATGCAGATCGCCCTTGACGGTACCCATCACGACGCGGCCGGTGGGCTTTACGCCCGAGGTCGAAAGAATCGGCTCGATGTGCGCCATGCCGGCCTTCATCGCCCGCGCGCAACCCAGCACCTCGGGTACGTAGATGAAGTTCTCGCGAAACTTGATGCCCACGATCTGCATCGCGGAGATCAAGCCGTCGTCCATGACCTCGAGCGCCTCGGTGCCCGCGGCGAGCGCCTTCTTGGTCAGCTCGTCGACGGTCACGTGCCGGCCGTCGAGCAGCGCGGCCGAGATCTCCTGCATCTCCGGGCTTGTCGTCGCGAAGATGTCGATGACTCTCTGGCGCTCGTCGGGTTGCTCGAGATACTCCTCAATCTCGTTGCGGACGAACTCGTTGGAAATGTCGCTGATCGACGCCATCGGCTTCTAGCGGGTCCTCAATCCCTTAATTCCCTCCCCTCAGTTTTGGGTGGAGTGTTCCCGGTGCCAGTCCTTGACGGCCCGCGGAATCTCCTTGAGGTTTTCGATCGAGGTTTGCAACGGGATGGCGCACTCGGGGCCGACCATAGGGACGTGGGCGTCGAGGTTGCGGTACACCTCCTGGCGAACTTCCTCGGGGCCCTTGGCGAAGAGGGTTTCCGGGTTGTTGATGTTCCCGACCAGAGCGATGCGGTCTTTGACGATGTCCATCGCCTCGCTCGGCGGGTTCTTGGAGTCGTAGTGGAAGGCGGCCATCCCGGTTTGCGCGATGTAGTCCATGCGGTCGAGCGTCTTGCCGCAAATGTGAAGGATGAGCGGCACGGGGATGCGCTCGACGAGCTCGATGTGCAGATCGAGCAGATACCGATGGTAGTACTCGCCGCTTACCAGGTCGCCGGTGGCGTGGTCCGGCAAGGTCAAGGCATCGGCCCCGGCCTCCATCTGCGCCAAGCCATATTGCACCGTGGCCTCTTTCATGCGGTCGAGGCAGAGTTTGGTCTTGCCCGGGTCGTCGAGCGACATCAGCAGAAACGGCTCGACGCCGAAGCAGTGATAGCCGAGAGTCCATGGCCCCATGGTCTTGCCGATGACGGCCACCTCGTCGCCGTATTTCTTCTTGAGGATCTTGATGGCGTCGAGCACGCATTTCGTGTCCTTGTGCGTGAGAAAGTCCGAGGGGAGCTTGATGTCGTCGGGCTCGACCCAGATCGGCTCGCGCATACGGACGGTGGGCCAGTTGTCCTTTTGCTCCCATTGCATCTTGCATCGAAGGGCCGACGACTCCTGGATGATGGTGAACACGGGCATGATGGAGTCAAAACCGAGTTCGGTGTAGCCGGTGGCGGCGAGGCGCGCCATCAACTCGGGGTCGCGGTTGGCGTCGGGGAACGGCGCGTCGACCAGGTCCATCAACTCGACGGTGGCGACGGACGTGGGATTGCACACGGGCGTGCGGTCTACGGGCTCCCCGCGCAGGGCGGCGAGAACGCGCTGACGGCCGTTCATCGCTTCGATTTCCGGCATTCCATGAACCCTCCCCAGGGCACGGTTTTGTGTCGCTACTTCTGGGCGCTGGGCGCCAGCAACTGTCCGCGCGCGGCGGCAGCCTCGAGCTCGCGTTCGACGCTACGTACGTTCTGTGCCCGAACCAGCAGCAGTCCTATCAGTCTATCGTGGGCTTGCCCGCACGGGAACGCGATCTTGTTCTGTTCGCGGTCAAGCCACTCCAACTCGGCGAGCTTGACCAAGCCGCCGGCGATGGCGGCGCGGCGTCGCTCGGTGTTGTCGCCCTGGCCGTCGCTGTGCAGTTGGTAGCCGCCGTCGCCGAGGCCGGCCGCGGTGACATTGGCGTCCGCTTTCTTGTCGAAGATGGTCAGCGGTCGCGGCGCAACCTCATCGGCCGATGGCAGTTTGCAGGCCTCGATGAAGAGGCGCTTCGAGGCGAGGTGATGCGGCGACCCGCAAGCGAAGCGTAGGCGACTGGTCCCCTCGATGCGCTCCATCCCGCCGAGCGCCGCCATCGCACCGGCTACGAAGTGGATGCGCTCGGGGGCGCCCTCGATGTGGCTGTAGGTATGAACCAGCAACTGCGGCCCGTCGTCGTGCTGCTGGCGGTAGAGAGCGATCGAGATTTCGTGGAAGTGCGGGTCCATCGAGACCAACTCGATGCGGCGTCCGATGTCGGTGGTAAGTCCCATTCTGCTCGCAAGATGCCGGGCCAAATCGGTCGCGGCGGGGCAAGGCTACCGCGCTCGATGGGGCGCGGAACAACAACACAAGGCCGTACGATAGCAACATTCAGGCTTCCCCGACAACAGACTCCGCCGCGACTAGTTCCAGGGTTCTTCCTTGTTCTTCCCGCCACGCTGACGAGGCGGTCGGGCTGGCAAATGCAAGTGTACGAGGCGACGATGAAAGCTGGGCCGGCCCGCGATACCTCCTACGACGTCTGAGGGCCACAGAGCGTTTGGCTAGTTTGTGCGAACGAGATTTCGCGCCATCTATCGGCTGACGAGCGTGATGTCGTTTGTTTTCTGGGTCTTCATCCTGTGCTGGCGCGCTGACTCGGCGAGTCGGCTCAGGGTGATCTGCCGATGACTGGGGGCGTCCTAACGGCCGGAAGCCGATGTGTCGCAGCGCAAGCCAGGATCTGCGCGGGGAATGCCGGGTGACCGGCATCCGACAACGCTTGGCGCAAATTATCGACCCGGTGCGCGGCGCCTCTGGGCGAGAATCTCTACGTGCTTCAGTTGCTGTCCCCCCTCGAAAACCAAATACGACTCGTACTTGTAGGTGCTCGCATCCACAATCGTGATGACGCTTCGATTCTTAACCTCTTGTTCGGAGACAGGGTCGATAAACCGTGCTTCCATCGTTAACACCTTACAGTCGGTCGAGCAGGTTCCTTCATAGTGCAGGACAAATGTAGCCATAGTGTCGACCCAGGTGCCGACATACTTACCGGCATGGTTGTCATATCCGATAACGCCCTTTCCTTCGTACCGTTCTCCCCATAATCGGCTCTCGATGTGCTGCTCGATGAAACGTCCGCCCAGTATCCAGCGAGTCTCAACTGTTCCTGACGCCTTAGCGGGCGGCTGCCCCGCCATCAGCCAGTATTGCGCCGTCGCGTCCCATGTTCCGACGAGCGCGTCGAGACTCTTGTGATGGACACCCGGTGAGGCTACCTCTTTGAGGGTTTGCAGGGCAGGCGGGAGTGTCCTCTTCGTGCCCTGGCCCCTGGCACGCTGTGCCGGCCCCGCAACAGCGAGGACAGACAGGCAAAGCACCGCAAAAAGCCGGAGTTTTCTTTCGATCGAGGTCATCGCGATTCCTCCAAGTATTCCAGATCGACGCCGCTTCACGCAGAGGCAAACCGCTGCAATGTTCGGTACAACCGGATCAACCCGTCCGCTTGCGAAACAACAACACCAAGATGGAGGGCAGGAGAAACAAGTCGGCGATCAACGCGATCGCAAAGCAAACACAGCAAAGATAGCCAAAGAGGCGCAGCATCGGAAGCTCGCTGAGTCCGAGCGTTCCAAAACCGGCAACCAGCAGCACGGTTGTAGTCAACAGCGCCGTCCCGACGAGCCGTAGTGACCGGCGGACTGCCAACTCGACCGGTACGTCGTTCTTGTAGTCTCTCCGGAACGCCGTGAGAAAGTGAATCGTGTCATCGACTGCCAAGCCCAGCCCAATACTGAAGACGGCGATCGTCGCGTACTGTAACGGCGTTTCCGTCCAGTAGAGGATCGCGCCCACGCCGGCCAGCGGTAGGAGATTCGGCAGAAGGCTCGCCAACCCCAGCTTCACGGACCGAAAGACCCAGAGGATGACTGCAAGAATGACAATAGTCGCCCCACCGAGGCTACGCGCCAGGTCGCTGAGTATCGCCTCGCTGCCGCGGGCTGAGACCACGGCGAGTCCCGCCAGACGCACCGTGGATCCGGGTAGAACACGCACAGCCTCCGCCAGCCGCCGATCGAGATCATCCAAAAGCGGGTTCAACCTGGCCGAACCGAGATCGGGTACGAGACCGGTCACCAGCGCTTGGCGCTCCTCGCGGTTGATCCACCGCCGTACCAACTCCGGTGGAAGATAGCCAAGAAAAGGCACTCGGTTCGGTAGGTCGTCGCCCCGGCCGGGAAGGGCGCGCAGCAACATGCGAACGGATCCAACCGAATACATGTTCGGCGTGTCGTGAAAGATCTGTTCGACGGTTGCGAGGGTCTCCAGAACCTGGGGCGATCGCAAAGCCTGGCCGTTGGGCCAGGTGACCCAGGCATGTATGGGCATGGTGCCGCCAAACACCCTTTCGCGGTGCGCGATCGCCTGATAGATCGATCCATCGGTCTGGAGATAGTCGCGGTAGCGGTAGTCTGGACGCAGCTGAAGACAGGCGGTTACGAGAGCCGCAAGCAACACCATCCCTACAACGGTTACAGTCATGGGCCGGCGGAGAAGCGGATCCACCAGGACATCGAGGCCGGCGCCGGTGTTGTCGGGTGAATCCCGCCCGTTGTCTCTAACGACGCGGTCACCGAGCCGGGTGGAAGAGAGCAGCGGGACGATTGTGACCACGGCGCAGAAGCTGATCACCGTTCCGGCCGCACAAGCCGTTCCGAAGTGTTGAATCAACTCGGTCCGAGCAAATACAAGTGACCCGAAACCGACGGCGGTCGTCAACGACGTTAGAGCGCAGGCGAGACCCACGTGACGGGCCGACGACAGCGCGGCTCGGAGGTTGTCCAGGCCCGCAGCCTTTTCTCGGCGGAAGAAGAACAGGAGATGGACTGCGTCAGTGAACCCAATGATCAACATCAGCTGCGGCAGAACGTTGTTGAACACATTCAACGGCTCGCCAGCCCAACCCATCGCACCTAAGGTCCAAACCACGCCGATCACCGGAGCGAGGGCAACAACTGCAATCGCCGCCGGCCGCCGGAAGATCCACACAGCCAAGGCACCGGCGAGGGTCAAGCCGACCACGTTGAACTTGACCTGATCCCGTTGGACCCCGCGAACGATGTCGAGCCGCATGGCCGGAATGCCTGTCAGTCGTACGTTGACTTCGGACGCCGCCGCCTCTCGTGTGACCACATCCCGGATCTGACCGAGCAGCGGTTCGAGTTCAGCTACCGAGAGTTCTCGGTCCCCGAGGTAAGCAAGGAGCAGCGATGTTCGTCCGTCTCTCGAGATCAGTTTGCCCTCGAGCAACGGCTCATTGAGAATCTCTGCCCGCAGACGCCCGAGTTCGTCGCTCGCGGATTCCCCCTTTTCCGCCAGCGCCGCAAGCTGGGGCAGAGAGAGAATCGAATAGACCGATTCGACGCCCTCCACTTCAAGGAGGGAGTGATGAATACGCCGGACTACATCCAAGTCAACGAACCGAAGCAGGTCTGGAGAATCCAATACCGCAACCAGATCGTTGTCGTTGGACCCAAACTGTCGAGAGAGTTGATCGAGGAGCAAGTACACCGGTTCTTCCGAGCGAAAGATGGAACGATAGCCATCGTCGAACCGGAGTCTGCTGAGTCCGACAAGCGCTACGAGCGTGACCGTGGCTAGGACGAAAGCCAACCAGCCCCGGCGATCTGCTAGAAAATCCAGCAGCCGGCTCATCGGCTGGGAGCCAGACTCCGCAACAGGCGCGTCGCGCCGCCGAGAAGGCCGCGATGGCGCGGGCCGTAGGGGAAGGTCGGTTCACGTGCTGCCGGGATCAGGACGATTTGCGAGGACCCCTCCGCCCGCCTCCTGGCCAGCTCCAGCTCCAAGCCGCGTCGCCCCTGCCGCATCACCCAGAGGTGATTCGCACGGAAGACGGGCTTGAACGCCCACGAGAGGTAGCGCACGAAGGGCTTTCGGACCAACACGTGCCAATCAAAGGTGATCGAGACGCCTTCTGAGCAGGGCTCACAGGCGCAGATACAGCGGCCCTCGAAGTCGCCCGTTACCGCAATGGTGACTCGTTCCGGCTCTTGCTGACAGTCGCTAATGCGGAACTGGAAGCGAAGCGTATAGGGCAGCCAACCCTTGGAATGGACTCGGCCGACTTTACCCAGGCAGCGGTCGTCGCCTGGAAACAGCTCCTCTACGCGGAGGAAGGCGGCGCGCCACCAGCGCGTCCACGATTCACAGTCTCCGAGGATCTCCTGTACTTCGCCCGCCCTGGCCTTCACACGCCAGTTCGTTACCACGTGGTACTCGGATAACTTCACTTGCGGGTTTCTCTGTTGAGAAGACGGCGATTGCCGAGTTTGAATCTGGGGCCGCGACGGCCTGCCTGAACGCGCTAGGAATCAATTTTGACAGACTCATAGGGGTTTGCCAACAAGTCGTCGCTGCGCTCGAAGCAGTTGTCCGGCCCGTCGTTTCGCGACGACCGTGAGGAGGCGCCGCTCCGGCAGAATGTCGAGGGGGGCGTCCAGCACTTTCTGAAGCTCGGTACGAAACGCCTCCCGGTCCCGAGCGCCTACGGCGTAGTAACGTACCCACAGAACTTTCGCAAGCAGGAGCTTGCCTCGGGTTAGTTCGAAGACGCGGTCGAACTCTTGTTGCGCGCGCGGAAAAGAGCCGCCCAGCGTTGGGGGCAGCGAAGCATGTTTCACAGCAAGTAGCAAGCGCGGTCCGGAAAAGAAGTAGTGCTCGTCCAGCTCGGCGAGCCGCTCGGCCATCACTTCCAGGCGGGTCGTATCAGCAAGTGATGCAGGCTCGGTCGGCCGCATGTTTAGCGCTCCAGCAAAGTTAAAGGCGAACCAGAAGAGTCTCGGGACGTCTTCCCTGCCTACTTCTTGGGCTAGATAGGTTCGCCACGCCGTGTCGCTCGCGGTGAGGGCTTGTCGAAAACCCGGATGGTGCAGAAGGAGAGCCTGCTCGGCGTACGCCAATCCCCGAAGATAAAAGCTCTCAGCGCGCTTCCTTGCGGCAGCGAATTCTTTGTCTTTACCTTGAGCGAAAAGCTCCTCGACGGGGTCTTCTACAAACGCCAGCGCCGCGCTGCCGAAGGATTGTGCCAGGAGGACAAGGATCTCTTCGTGTTTGGGAGACTGGCGATGCAGCGCCTCCAAGGTCTTGATGTTGGCGAACGCCGCCGCTTTGGCGAGTTCGAAGTCGGGTTCGTCGGCGAGCGCCTCCATTCCATGCTGGATGAGCGATATCCCGGCGGTTACCGTCATGCCGCGGATCGAACAACTCAGCCAAACAGACAGAGGTAAGACGGAAAGGCAGATGCTGATCAGAAACCTGCGGAGGTGCTGGTCCAACCTATGCGTGAAACCCATGGCATCTGTGGGCAAGAGCCGGCAGCGCGGATTTACCCGCGCCGAAGCAAGCCAGATTATAGCGCCCCAAAAGGGTGTGGTGCGAACTGATGAGAAGCTCGGGGGCTCGGGCAGTTTGCTCAACAGTACGAGGTACGCGTCAGATGGACAACGCGAGAAACTGCTCCGCTGTGGGGTTACCTCCAGCACGTGAAAAGGCAGGTCCTATAATAGTCCTGCTCGCGGTCTCTAAACACAGGGAACTGGGCAGGTTCAAAACCGCCGGAGGGCGGCTAGCGCGGTACGGCTAGGAGCATCCAGCGGTCCGCCGACTTCCACTTCTTCTCGAAGGTGGACCGTTTCAGCGCTTTCCGCTTTCGCCGGGCCGGGTCGTTGATCCATACACGCTTGCCTCCGAACCCAACGACTACGGCGTAGTGAAGGTTTGCTCTCGGGTTCTTGCCCTTCTTCAATCCGACGATGAGCGGCCGTTTCTTCGAAAGATGCTCTTCGAATTCCGCCCATGTGGCCCGCAGAGTGAAAGCATGAAAGCCGGTTGCTTCGAAGTAACGCCTCATGTCGGACAAGAGGATACCGCCGGCGTCCGTCGAATAGAGTTGCTCGTGAACCGTTGCCAGATCGTCACTCTGGAGTACTAAGCCAGGGTACTGCCGTTCCCAATAGTGAAGCGCCATCGCCACACTAGCAGCACCGCAGCCGTTCTTTTTCTGCCGGAGAAACGGAACATCAAGCTGGACCTCGGGCGCCACCCCAGCCATGCCCAAGCCCACAACGAGAGGAATGAGGATGCAGCGGGTCACCGCCCTTTCTCTCCTTACTTGGCGATGAGAACAACAACCGCGGCGGCCAGCGCGATCACGATGTAGGTTAATTGTTGGTTGTTCAGCGCGCCCCCGACCACATCTTGTCCCGGGTCCTCCGCCCGCACGGCAAGCTGAGCAAGCTCCCCGCCATCCAACAACTGCGCGGGACCGGCTTTGCTTCGCAGCAAAAGGCCCTTGCTCTGTGCGTTGCTTCCTGCCACGGTACCGTCTTGGGCGAGTTTGGCTCCCTGCTGTGTGGCCGCGATCGAACTTTCGCGGGCTTCGTCTAGTGAGGTGAGGAGCGATGGCCCGGCCGCACTCGACACGGAAAGGCCGAAGTAGCTGAAACAAAGAGCCACGCCCACAGCCTTCAGTGACTGTCGGTTTCGGATGAACATGTCAGCGTCCTGGTTCGGATGCTCAACTACGCATCCTCGTGGCCCAAGTATACACCAGCCTGCTTCCTTCGACGCGTTCCGGCTCCGGTTCTTGTCAACGCCCAATAGAAATGTCCCCCTCGGTAGCTCGATAGAAGTGTCCCCTTGTGTTTCTTGTTCGTAGGAGAGATATCGTCGTCGTCGGGGCTGTGGAACTGTGGGAATCGCGTAGCGATTTCCAAGGGGCGGTGGGAAGGGTGGAAAACCATCCACCGCTCCTCGAACCCGGTACTGCTGCCTCGAGAGATTTTCCACGCTTTCCATCCGACCCGGCATTTCCACAGCCCTCTTATGTATTCGCAGCCCGTTTTTTCCGTAACACAGCTCGCCGCCAGGGGTGGTCCGCCGCCGGCTTGCGCCCGCCCCCCGGACGCTGCTGTGGTGCTGGCTTCGTCCGCAGCTGTGGCGTCGGCGTGGCGATCACGTCGTGCTCGATCTCGTGCCCGTCAAACCTCACCTGCAAGCTCTCATCGCGCCACTGTTGGACCGTCACCCGTGCCCCCGCCCCCACGCCCTGGTTGCGTTTCGGCTTCAACTGCAAACAACGATTCTCGAAACGCACCACCCGGTCGTTGCTCACCACCCGTTCGTACTCGCAACAGAACACCCCTCGCAGCTCGGTGCCGCGGGGGAGCGCCTGGTGAAAGTCCGCTGCCGCCGCCGGCTCACAGGCGAAGCGCTCGTTGTGCTCGGCCAGGTACTCCTCGTCGAGATAACGGTTCGCCGCCTCGTACTCGACGATCCCGCGCAGCCGCATCTTCTTGATCAGGCGGTCTTGGTGCGTGCCGTGATGGCGCTCCACTCGGCCCTTGGCTTGCGGCGAGGAAGCCGCCATGATCGTAATGCCGAGCTTGGCACACATGCGCCCGAACTGCGTCTCGGGCTTGATGCCTGCCAGCGCTTCCCGCGACGTCGGCTGGCGCTGGTAGACGTTTTTCCAGTCGCAGTACAACGCCTTGGGAACGCCGTGTTGACGTACCCAGGCTGCGAGCAGATCGGCCGCGGCCCAGGTCGTTTCCTGGTCCGAGAAACGGCACAGCGCCACACCGGTCGCGTCATCGACGAAGTTCATCAGACAGGCTTTCGGGCCGCGTTCTTCCAGCCAGTGGTGGTGCGAACCGTCGAGTTGAATCAGCTCGCCGAAGTGCGCTTTGCGTTGGCGCCGGGTGCGATGCGGTTGGCGCTTGCGACGGCGGCTCCACAGACCCGCGGCGAGCATCCAGCGCCGCAGTGTTTCGCGCGGCACTTCCAGGCCGTGGTCGGCTGCCAGATGTTCCGACGCCAGCGTCGGCCCGAAGCGCTCGTGCCCCTCGCCCGCATAGTTCTCGCGCACCAACTCGAGAACCTGCTGGCGTCGCTTCTGATCGGCTCGGTTCTAAGCACGGCCGACGTTACCGTGCACCAAAGCCTTGGCCCCGCCCGCACGGTAACGCTTCTTCAGACGCTTCGCATGGCGGTAGCTGACCTCCAGCAGCTCGGCGGCTTCGGTCAACTTCAGTTCCCCTCGTTTCACTCGGCTCAGCACTTCGCCGCGCCTCAACTCCTTGGCACTCATCCATGTCCTTCCCACTCTCGGCTCCTCCTTCGGAGCCTCAGAGTAGGGGACATTTCTATTGGGCGCTCAAGGGGACATTATCATTGGGCTTCAACAGTTCCGGCTCCGGTTCTCCGTCTCGAGGTCTCTCCGGCTCGTCAGCGGTTCGGCTCCCGATGGTTGCGTCGTGGAGTTGTCGGGCTTGACGTGTTTCTTCCGCCGGGCTCTCCCCGTGGGGCCCGCTGATTTCCGTCCGTAGCCCCTTACTACGATTGACACCGGGGCGGAGACGGAGTCATGCGTTGCGGAAAATGCCTTGCGCACGAAGAGAATCCGGGATCAGGCCTTTCGTCAGTTCGTCAAGAAGGCGCTCGGATAATCGAAATCGCTTGAAGGCTTTACGGAGGCTCCATCCCGACAGAGCCAGAGCAAGCGCCATCGCGCCGAGAATCATGGGATCGTGCTGTTGTTCCCCGCGAATCATCTCAAGACCGTCTTTTGCGAGCAGTATGGATATCGCCGCGACGAACAGGGAATAGATGACGACGTTTGCACCGCTCACGATCCTGAGCTTTCCAACCGATTCGGAGTAATGCCGCAGGCGCTCCGGGTGCGTCATCGAATTCCAGCGGCCTTTTGTAAGGACCAAATCCTTGAGCTCCAGCATGGCGCATGAACCGCGGCGGGGGGCCTAACGCCCTCTGGGCAGTTCGAAATCCTCCGGCAAGGTCCGATTCTCGTCGAAGAACGCTTCGTTGCGGCTCGCATCATTGCGGACCAGCATCCGCCCGACGGCAATGCCTCGCACACCGCTAAGAATCCGTCACAAAATAACCTTGTCAATCTAGGGTCTTGCGGGGAAGGAGCGTGTAGTTCCACTCCCCGTGAAACTTGTCTCGGCGCAGCTTGAGGGCCGCCATCTGCTGGTGGGTGATCTTGATGCCGGTCGGATAACTGCCCGTGTCGAGTTCGGCATGGACTTGCAATCCCGTTCGCGTCGTCGTCGCGGCGATCAGATTCACGATCACCTCATGGCTGATCAGCGGCTTGCCGCGCCAGTTCTGACTGATGTAGGAAAACAGCCGGTGCTCAATCTTGTTCCACTTGCTGGTGCCGGGCGGGAAGTGACACACC
Source organism: Bryobacterales bacterium (assembly GCA_965261065.1). Taxonomy (GTDB): domain Bacteria; phylum Acidobacteriota; class Terriglobia; order Bryobacterales; family UBA6623; genus JAKZVK01. The sequence continues at coordinate 6,025,208 of OZ253444.1, forward strand.
GCGATCCGCAGCCCGGTTTCGTCCGCCAGCTTCTGCAATTTCAGCTTCCACAGCCGCGGACGCGAGCCATTGCTGCCGCCCGCGTCGGCGGTGATCAGCAAGCGCTTCGCCTGCGGATAAGCGGCCTGCCCCATCGAGCGCCACCAGCGGCGGATCGTCTCGACCGCAAACGCCGCCGTGTCATGATCCACCCCGACGCTGACCCAACCCCGGTTGCGCGCCATGTCATAGACCCCGTAGGGCGTGGCCCGGCCCAGTTCGGGAATCGGAAAATCATGCACCCGCACCTTCTCCGGATCACCCTTCGGCCGTAGCTCCCGCCCGTTGTTTTTGAAATCTCCCACCAGTTCCCGCTTCTTCGTGTCGACCGAGATGGCGGGCTGGCGGTGAGCCAAAAAACGCTTCACCTTGCGGTTAATCTGTTCAAACTGAGCGTTGCGGTCGGGATGCTTCGTTCCTTCTTTCGTCTTGCGGTTGGCTTGCAGGCGGTAACCCAGCTGGTGCAGCAGCTCGGCCACCATGCGATGACTCGTTGGGTGGCCCCTCCGTTCGAGTTCGGCGGCTAGCTTGCGGACACTTTTCAACGTCCAGCGCAGGGGGGATTCCGGATCGCCGCGCGTGAGTGGCTCGACCAGCCGCTCCAGCTCGCTCTTGAGAGTGGGGTCTTTCGTGACGCTTCGCTTGCGCCCGCCGCCCCGACGCCGGATGCGGCCGGGCGGAGGCCCAGCGGGCTCGGTTAACTCCTGGCGGCCACGGGCAATGACTTGCCGTGAGACCCCGGTCGCTCGGGCCACTGCCGAGATGCCGCCGCGCCCCAGGGCCAAGCTTTCCGCGGCCACCAGCAGCCGCCGCGAACGTTCATCGAGCACCCCTCGCAGCGCCTCATAACGACGCTTGATGGCTGCCGGCTCGCTCACCCTTCCAGAGTAAGTGAAAACAATTCTAGATGCAAATGTTATTTTGTGACAGTTTCTAACTTCCCAGTCGTCGAAGATGCGAGGGTAGTCATCAATGACCGTGTCGAGCGGCTGGGCGAATCGGATCCAAGCTTCGAGCTCGCGAGTACCTTTCGGCATGGCTTCCGATTCTAGCGTGAACCCCTCGCGGGGGCACAGGACACCTTGCCACGAGCGCGACGTGACCCGCCGCTACTCTGATCTCCTCGTCGTTCAGTAGATGGGCAGCAAGAAACTTGAGAGCAACGGTGCGTTTGAGCTTCGTGTCCTCGGCCTCATCGACAACCCCCAGCCCGCCCTTGCCGAGCTTCTCGGTGATGCGGCAATGCGAGATGGTCTGGCCGATCATGGCCTGCCTCTAGCTGAGGAGATTGTACCGCTGCGAGGATTGATGGTGAGAACAACCGAACGCGCCAACAATCCAAATCTTTTACGTCCCGGCCGCTGAGAGACTCGGCTTCTGGCTCCTCGGAGTGGCACTCGGGGGAACTCCAGGAGTCTGGTAGATGATGGTTGGCATGGCGATTTGGACGAAGGCGCTGAGCGGCGGTGAGCGGGCGCCAGGGGAGGTTGTTCATTAGGGAACCATACGAACAACTGATCCAGCGGAGTGAGACGGTGGACGGACTGCCGGCTCGGTGGACGGCAGGACGAGTCGAGGGCGACCGAGCCTGCGTTTCTCACCACCTGACGGACGAGCGCGTAGAGTGTCGATGACGGCATCAGTATTCAGGGGACGCGTCAATCGGGGGCAGCGCGCGGCTGGGACCACCCCTCAGCTTCAGGAACTGAATCAGTGGCATCCGCTCTTACCCGGGCTGAGCCCGCGCGCCCGCGGATTTACACCCGCGGCTCTGTTGTGCTCGATGGTACGGTTACGGCGGACTGGGGAGTCATGTGGCGTACGCTTCGTACCGATGGTCTTGCCGCGCCGCTCGCCTCCGGGATCGAGGGCGGCCGAGACAGGGCCCGCTCAGTGCGTCATCGAGTAGACGATGTAGTTGATCCCCATGCGATAGGCCTTGGCGGTGTAGCGCTCGGGATAGTGCGGCCAGTCGGCATGCTCCCAGGCGTCGCCCAGGTCCATGTTGTGGTTGATGATGAGCATCAGGCGCCCGTCGTCGTCGTACATGCCGCGCCAGTGGGGTTGAACGCCGTCCTGCTCATACGTGCGGCCGGTGTAGAGCATCTGCACGCCGGGGATCTGCTCGTCGGGCTGCAGATCGTAGAGCACATGGAAGATCTCCTCGTTACCCTCCAAGTCGACGATGGCACGATCGGGAAAGATCTTGCGCATGCCCCGCATGAACATGGCCCATTCGTAGCTGCCGTGAAAGTCATCGAAGATGATGAAGCCGCCGCGGAGCAGGTACTCGCGCAACTTCTCGGCTTCGAGGTCGGTGATGGCCCAATGGCCGGGCTCGACGACATAGAGCCAGGGGTAGTCGAAAAGCTCTTCATCGGCGGCGCGAAGGTAGACTTCTCTCGATCGCGACTGGATGTTCGAGAGCCGACGCAGACCTTGTAGAAAGTGCCGTTCGGCGGCGGGCGAGTCGATCATCCACGGGCGGTCGCCTTCGAGCATGCCGTAGGGGTCGGAATAGGCGAGCCTCGCAAACGTGAACTCGGAGGGCTTGTTGGCGTCGGGGGGCTCTTCGTAGAGGCTCAGTTCCGGCGGGAACGGGATGTCGCGATACGTTCGCTGCGCCAGCAGTAAACCCGACGCGCCGACCAGCAGGACGAGCGCGGCGGCTCCGAACCGGAAGCGCCCAAAACGACTCATGTTCCAAGAATAACATGAGGTCTCGGGAGGCCTGGCCCCGCAAGGTGATCGTGGCGACACACGTTCGACGACGGAGGCATCGTTTGAAGGCCACCGGCTCGCAGAGCGTTGTTGACGAGAGCAAGTGGATGCAACGGACGGGCGCGAGTGCAGCGGTTCCGCATCCACATTTCTTGAGGGTCGGAAACATTTGATTTAGCAAGTGTTTTCGCTCGTCCTCCAGGTCCGAGCAGATTCGCATTCCCCCGGCGGACTTGACCCATGTGTTATTCTGATATATATTAATTATACCAGTCATGAAGGCGGCCCCCACTCGCTCTCATCTCTCGGATGCCGAGCGTAGGCTCCGCTCCCGCATCGCGCAGCTCGTCCATGGCCGCTGATTGCTGCACGGCACGCTGGCGCCCCGCCAACGCACCTGCGGCAAGCCCACCTGTCGCTGTGCTCGCGGTCAGCTTCACGCCTCGTTGTATTTGGTGCGGAGTCTGAAAGGGCAACTGCAGCAGCTGTTTGTGCCCCGCAGCTGGGAGCCCCGCGTGCGTCAGGCCGTGGCCGCCTACCAGCAACTCCAACGGCTCCTCGACGAGGTCTCCGAGCGTGAATGGAAGCGGCTCCGAAGCCGCCGGGAGGAATGACGTTCTTCGACGCCTGCTGCACTACACCGAGAAGGTCTACGGTCTGCGGGACTCGCTGCTGGCCGCCGTCGGCGACACCAGGCCGCGGCCGCGCATCTCGACGCGGGTGGTGCTGCAGTCGGTGCTGGTGCTGTTCTGGACACGGCTGGGCAGCCTCAACGCGTTAGAGACGCTAGCGCCCGCACCGTTTTGGAAACAGTGGTTGGGCCGCGAGATGCCCAGCGCCGACACCCTCGGGCGCGTCTACAGCCGGCTCGATGCCGCCGCGGTGCGGGCAGCGATTCATCACGTCTACGAACGGCTCAAGCGCAACAAGGCCCTGCCCGGGATCGGCGGGCTGGGCGTGGCCGTGCTCGACGGCCATGAGTCTCACGCCAGCTACCGCCGTTGCTGTCGAGGATGCTTGAAGCGCACCGTGCAGCGCCGCGATGGCCAGCAGATGCAATACTACCATCGCCAAGTCACACTGCTGTTGCTCTCCGATGCGCCCCCCGGCTCCGAACCGCTGCGACTGTTGCTCGACGCCGAGCCGCAACGGCCCGGCGAGGACGAGATGGCCGCGGCGCACCGTTTGCTGGCGCGAGTTCTCGAGACCTATCCGCGAGCCTTTGACGTCGTGTTGGCCGATGCTCTCTACGCCACCGCCCCGTTTATCAACTTCTTATTGGGGCATGGCAAAGACGCCGTGATCGTGCTCAAGGACGAGCGCCGCAACCTCTATCAAGACGTCCAAGGGCTGTGGCCGACCACGGCGCCCCAACGCGGCGACTATCAAGGTCGCGATTGCCAGTGGTGGGATCACGAGGGCCTGGTGTCGTGGCCGCAGGTGCAGCAGCCGCTGCGGGTGGTTCGTTCCGTCGAGAGCTGGCAGCAGTATTCGCAACTCGACTCCCAACCGCATCCGCATCACAGCGAGTGGGTGTGGGTGACGACCCTTTCCTCACTGCAGGTTCGGACCGCGCGGGTGGTAAGGTTGGGCCATCAACGCTGGGACATCGAGAATCAGGGTTTCAACGAGTTAGTCAACGGCTGGCACGCCGACCACGTATATAAGCCAGGATTTCCATTTTGGCCCTGGCACGGTCACAGGATACACCCCCGCTGCGCCGAATACCACGTCTTTTCGCGCTGAACCCTGCACATCACCTCCGCCGGTAGGCGCCAGGGCTCGTCCGTCCGCTCACAGACGTTGATTGAGCGGACTGAACGGCGCTCCGGCCGACACTGCTCCCTGCGAAACCTTTTTGGAGCCAAAAACTGTTGATCCTCGCCCGGGCAACGCTACCCACCCGGCACAGGCAGCGCCCAGATCCTATGCAGCATGTCACCGAACAGCCGCCGGTTCAGATGCCCCTCCGCCAGCAGCAACCAGTAGTAGCGAGCATGCTTGACCAGCCGACCGCCGGTCTTCATCAACCTGTGTTGCAAACTCGTTAGCGACCAGCTTTTGATTCGCTGCGGCAGCCCTAGCCGCCGCCACAGGTTGCCCAGGTTGTAGGCCAGCACGCTGAGTTGCAGCCGTACCTCGTTGGCTCGGAAGCGGTGACACGACAAGCGGGTCCAGTGCGTGGCCTGTTTGCCTTCTTTGATCCACTGCTCCGCCGTGCCGCGCTTGTTGTAGAACCGCACGACCGAGCGGCTCGGCAAGCTCATGCTCGTCACGACAAATCCGACGCGCGGGAATAGTTCGCCCTGGTGATGCTCGACCTTGGCGACAACTCGCCTTGCCTTCGACCAGCTCTCGGCCTGATAGCGAAAACTCTTGTAGCGCACTAGGGGCTTGGCGTTCGGCCTGCCCGGTGGCCGAAACAGGATGTCCTCGATCTCCAGCTCCAGGCTCTTGTTCGCCGGGATGCGAATCACGTAGTCCACGCCGCGCTCCTCCATCGCCTCGTAGATCTCGGGCTTGGCGAAGGCGGCGTCGGCGCGGAACGTCACCTGTTTGCCCTCCGCCTGTTGTCGTTCGATCTCCGGCAGTAGCAGCTCGTCCCAGTCCTCGGCGCTGTGCACGTTGCCGGGACGCAGCTTCGCGCCTAGGCAGTCGCCGTGCTGGTTGAACAGCAACAGCGGGTGATAGCAGAGGGACTCAAAATGGCCGTTGTAGGCACTGCCTTCCTGTTGGCCGTGGACGGGGCTCTCCGTGGAGTCCATGTCGAGCACCACGCGGTCTGAACCGTCGGGAGCTTCGGCTTGCGCGACCAGCTCCCGGTTCACTGCCATCAGCCCCAGCAAGTTCTCTTCGCTCGCCAGCATCTCCGTCTCGAAGCCATGCAGCGTCGAGGTCAAGGCTGCTCCGCGATCCCAGTTCCTCTTCGAGCCGATCAAGCGAAAGGTCGGATCGGCGGATACTCGAACGGCGTCATTGAGGTCCTCGTAGCCAGCGAGTCGGCTGTAGACCGACTGCCGCAGCAGATCGGCCAGCGCGAACTTCTTGTTCAAGCCTTGTCGCGAGTCGCTGAGATGCTCGTCGATCAGCTGGCCGAGTCCGAGTCGTTCATCCAGTTCGCGAACGAGAATCAGACCGCCATCCGAGGTGACTCGCGATCCTTGGAAATCGACTTTGAGAAATCCATTGAACGTGAGCTGAAACGGCTTGTTTTCTTTTTCACCCATCGGGTGTTGACCTCCATGGCGTCCTTATCGGGCTCTAGCCCCTACCAATAAAGACGCTGAAAGTCGCTGGATGGTCTGAAGCTTATACATCAAATTGAAAATGCGGGATAAGCACGACCCCGCGGCGATCGAGAACTTTCTGTTGACGGTGTTTCTGGCTTTTAACCAGGATTTCCATTTTGGCCCTGGCACGGTCACAGGATACACCCCCGCTGCGCCGAATACCACGTCTTTTCGCGCTGAACCCTGCACATCACCTCCGCCGGTAGGCGCCAGGGCTCGTCCGTCCGCTCACAGACGTTGATTGAGCGGACTGAACGGCGCTCCGGCCGACACTGCTCCCTGCGAAACCTTTTTGGAGCCAAAAACTGTTGATCCTCGCCCGGGCAACGCTACCCACCCGGCACAGGCAGCGCCCAGATCCTATGCAGCATGTCACCGAACAGCCGCCGGTTCAGATGCCCCTCCGCCAGCAGCAACCAGTAGTAGCGAGCATGCTTGACCAGCCGACCGCCGGTCTTCATCAACCTGTGTTGCAAACTCGTTAGCGACCAGCTTTTGATTCGCTGCGGCAGCCCTAGCCGCCGCCACAGGTTGCCCAGGTTGTAGGCCAGCACGCTGAGTTGCAGCCGTACCTCGTTGGCTCGGAAGCGGTGACACGACAAGCGGATCCAGTGCGTGGCCTGTTTGCCTTCTTTGATCCACTGCTCCGCCGTGCCGCGCTTGTTGTAGAACCGCACGACCGAGCGGCTCGGCAAGCTCATGCTCGTCACGACAAATCCGACGCGCGGGAATAGTTCGCCCTGGTGATGCTCGACCTTGGCGACAACTCGCCTTGCCTTCGACCAGCTCTCGGCCTGATAGCGAAAACTCTTGTAGCGCACTAGGGGCTTGGCGTTCGGCCTGCCCGGTGGCCGAAACAGGATGTCCTCGATCTCCAGCTCCAGGCTCTTGTTCGCCGGGATGCGAATCACGTAGTCCACGCCGCGCTCCTCCATCGCCTCGTAGATCTCGGGCTTGGCGAAGGCGGCGTCGGCGCGGAACGTCACCTGTTTGCCCTCCGCCTGTTGTCGTTCGATCTCCGGCAGTAGCAGCTCGTCCCAGTCCTCGGCGCTGTGCACGTTGCCGGGACGCAGCTTCGCGCCTAGGCAGTCGCCGTGCTGGTTGAACAGCAACAGCGGGTGATAGCAGAGGGACTCAAAATGGCCGTTGTAGGCACTGCCTTCCTGTTGGCCGTGGACGGGGCTCTCCGTGGAGTCCATGTCGAGCACCACGCGGTCTGAACCGTCGGGAGCTTCGGCTTGCGCGACCAGCTCCCGGTTCACTGCCATCAGCCCCAGCAAGTTCTCTTCGCTCGCCAGCATCTCCGTCTCGAAGCCATGCAGCGTCGAGGTCAAGGCTGCTCCGCGATCCCAGTTCCTCTTCGAGCCGATCAAGCGAAAGGTCGGATCGGCGGATACTCGAACGGCGTCATTGAGGTCCTCGTAGCCAGCGAGTCGGCTGTAGACCGACTGCCGCAGCAGATCGGCCAGCGGGAACTTCTTGTTCAAGCCTTGTCGCGAGTCGCTGAGATGCTCGTCGATCAGCTTCCCGAGTCCGAGTCGTTCATCCAGTTCGCGAACGAGAATCAGACCGCCATCCGAGGTGACTCGCGATCCTTGGAAATCGACTTTGAGAAATCCATTGAACGTGAGCTGAAACGGCTTGTTTTCTTTTTCACCCATCGGGTGTTGACCTCCATGGCGTCCTTATCGGGCTCTAGCCCCTATCAATAAAGACGCTGAAGGTCGCTGGATGGTCTGAAGCTCATACATCAAATTGAAAATGCGGGTTTAATCTCTTCCACGTTTTTGTTGCGCGCAATCTCAAGGCATCGCTGCGGCGCAGCAAGCCTCGAGTCTTTTGGGCGCGCGTGCTGGCGGCTGATCTGTATCAGGCGGCGGCTTGCCCGTACGGCTCGGGGCCCTCGCCATAGCGAGCGGGTGGTTTTCTTTCTCCCTGCCATCCTGCGCTGCCACCACGCCGCCGAGCGGCAGCCGAGCGTAGCGGTGTCTTCCGCGGCCGACTTCGGGCCCCGCCGAGGCCCTCGTCCGGCTGCGAATCTGCTCGCCCCGCTCGCCCCGCACCTAACTCGCTCGTTCCCCAATCACTTCCCGGCTCTCGCCCGACCGCGTTGCGGAATCGCTGGCGCGAGTGACGGGAGATTGACACTCGTGGCGGTCACGGCCTAGACTGAGAATCGCAGGGCGGGAGTAACTCAGTTGGTAGAGTGCGACCTTGCCAAGGTCGATGTCGCGGGTTCGAGTCCCGTCTCCCGCTCCAAAGCAAGCCCTCATCCAGCGACCGGAAGACGCAGCCGTTCCGGTCGCGAGTTCTCAGGCGCGGTAGCCAAGTGGTAAGGCAGAGGTCTGCAAAACCTTTACTCGTGGGTTCGATTCCCACCCGCGCCTCCAACTTTAAGCCTCAGTAAATCAAGTGGATCATACTGATTTTGGGTAGGTTAGCGGCTCCCGTTTGATTTTTCTGGATGGCCACAGCTGGACGCCACTGGTCCCTTCTGGACACGTCTAGACACTCTTTTTGGTCAGGATTTGGTCAGGCCACAGCCCCCTGAATACGGCTTCAGCATCCGCCGCTCACGCTTCTCAAGCGCCAAGAATCGTCGCCCTCCAGCCTGGCTCACTGGATCACCTCGACCCTACGGACCATCCCCTCTTCGAACTTCTGCATCGCCCGCCTGAGGTCTTCCTGATCGATGTGGACGTATCGAAGAACCGTTTTCAGATCGCCGTGCCCCAGCACCCTGCGCAGAGCTTCGAGGTCTCGTGTGCGCCGATAGAACCGTGTGGCGAAGGTGTGGCGGAGGCTGTACAGGGTGAACTCAAGGCCTGCCGCTTGGCACGCTTGACCATGCGCCTTCACTAAGCCTGAATACGTGAGCGGCTTCGAATCGAGCGTCACCCAGAAGAACTCCTTCCGGCGACGATGCCAGACCTTCCGCCTGGAAGGGAAGACCCATTTTGAGTCGCCGTCCATGCGTCGCCCCAGAATCAGGCAAGATTCACCTGTTAGATTGAGCACGCGCCGCGCGGCGCGGCTCTTGCCGGAGGCTATTTGGAGAGTTTCGGCATCCAGGTTGATAACGCTTTTCCGCAGGCCTAGAAGCTTCTGGGGGCACATACCCTGCATGAGCATGAGCCGAGCGACGTCGAAGAGGGTCTTGTGGTTTGCGGCCGCAGCCAAGTACTGACCCTCTTCACCATCGCTCAGAACAATCTCGTTTCGCGACTCCATGTCCGAAGGGATCGCGACGATTCGAACGGGGTTGTCGTCCCGCCATCCATGCCGCTGGGCGTATTGGAACACCTGACTAAGCGCGTGCATGTCATGGCGAATCGTGACGTCCTTGATTCCATGATTATCTACTTTACACAAGGGCTAGTCTGTAGTACACTAGTCTTGTGAGCGAGGTAGATCCTTTCCTTTCAGCGTTTTCTGGTCCTTCTCATGAGCTACACGCTGTAGCTCCTCGCGCGCCTTCTTGGAGAAGAGCCGCTTTAAGGCTTCCTCCGTCGTCAACTCGATTGCTGGCTTCTTATGGGGCATACTATGGACCTTCTAACGTTGTTTGACCGCTTCCACTCCGAGGAACGCTGCGCAGAGTACCTCGAAGGGCTCCGCTGGCCGAAGGGCGTGCGCTGCCCGCGCTGCGACTCAGATAAGATATCGCGCATCCTGAAGCGTGCTCAGTTCGATTGCGACTCATGCCGTTACCAATTCTCCGTCAAGGCCGGGACGATCTTCCACGATTCTCACTTGCCGCTTCGCAAGTGGTTTGCTGCTGTCTACCTGATGTGCGAGGCCCGCAAGGGCGTCTCGGCCAACCAGTTGAAACGAACCCTGAAGGTGGCCTACAAGACCGCGTGGTACCTCTGTCATCGCATCCGAGCCGCCCTGAAAGATGCCGACACCGAACCACTTGAAGGAACTGTAGAAGTCGATGAGACTTTCATTGGCGGGAAAGCTAAGGGTAAGGGGCGCGGCTACACCGACAACAAATCCATGGTCCTTGGAGCCCTGGAACGTGGTGGCGGCATCCGTTTGGTTGTCGAGGAGCGCCGAGACCGAAAGACGCTGCACAAGTTCATCGAGACGCACGCACCCGATGCCGAGAATATCTACACCGATGACTTTGAAGCCTACAAGGGCATCGAGGATGAGGACCCCAAGCACGAGAGTGTGAACCACTCCGCCAAAGAGTACGTTCGCGGCGATGTTCACACGAATAGCATCGAGGGCGCGTTTTCGTTGTTCAAGCGCTCTGTGGTCGGTGCGTATCATCAGGTCTCTGCTAAGCATCTTCCGGCCTATCTGGACGAGTTCGAGTTCAGGTTCGACAACCGGAACAACCTGTATCTGTTTCGCGATACCTTGTTGCGGCTCATCGGCTCCGAATCCCTCAAGTACAAAGACCTAGTCGCCTAAGATGGTTCCCTTTCTACTCGCTTCAGCACCAGCTTCAACCTATCGGTGATGGGGTCCCAAAAGCCCCCAATACGAGAAACATACCGCTGTCCGGCCGCATCCGCGTAATGAATCCTGGCACCAAACTTTGCGCCGTAGCTCCTCTTGGTTTGTCGATCCCGAAGGTATCCGCGCATGTCAAATTGCGTCCTGGATCGCAGTTCCCTGCATCATGAAGCGCCCTCACGCGAAACGCCGTAACTCGTGTTTCCTGGCCTCCGGCTATCACATCAACCTCGGCTACACGAAGACCCCAATCCGTGCCCGGATCAAAATCGAATGAAATACCGTGTGCTACATAACTGGACAGGTTGACTAGGGTTAGGTGGCTCGACTCCGACGCGGGCACATCTGCCCTCAAAGACAAGTGCGGGGCATTCGTAACATCCCCTCGGCTATCTATCACAGGTCGCCTGAATACGCCCCGCAATAGATTACGAATTCTCTGGTGAGACGCCACGAACAGAATGATGCCCAAGGAGGTCGCTATCCAACGACCTCCGTTACCAGCCATAAACTCAACTAATTCAGGCATCCAACTCTTCCAAGTGTCCAGGTCGTCAGGAAGGCCAGCAAGACCGATACCCGCTAGCAGCAACCCCATATTCTTACCCATCCAGCCGAAGGCCGACTTCCACATCTAGGGATGGTACCAAACACCATGCCTTGTGTAAAGTATACAATCACGCCATTATTGAGTGCCGCATAATATACCGTCAATCAAAACAAAGAGAGGACTGCTTCCAGAAGGCCGTGGTCAAGCGCGGTTTGCGGCGCATGCGGCGCAGCGCTTTGCGAGCGCGCTCGCTCAGCTCCCCGTAGTCCTTGGGGCAGACGTTCGGCAGCTCGTGCTGCTTCCAGTAGGCCCAGATGTATTCCACCGGATTCAACTCCGGCGCATAGGGCGGCAAGGACTCCGTTGCGATGTGCCCGGCGGAGAGTTCGATGAACTCTTGCACCAGGCGGCTGCGGTGCGCCGACAGCCGGTCCCAGACGATCAGCAGCGGGCGATCGATAGGACGTACCCACGCCTTGAGAAAGTCGATCACTTCGAGTTCGCCGATCGCGCCGGGATACAGCCGGCAGTAGAAGTTGCGCAGCGTTAGCCCTGCCGAGACGGACAGTTTCTCCCCGTTGAAGTTGAACTGCAGCACCGGCGTCTGGCCGCGCGGCGCCCAGGTGCGGCAACGATGCGGCTTCTGACTCCATCCGCTTTCGTCGATGAAGACGAGCGTGCGGCCTTCGTTGTGGGCTTTTTTTTGTGGCGGGCCAGGTCTTGCGCCTGCAGGCGCGGATCCGCTCTTCGTTGCGCTCGCGCGCCTTGCCGAGCGGGCGTTGCGGGCTCCACTCGAGCGCCCGCAGGATCTTCCAGACGTGGCCTTCGTGGTATGCGACCCCGCACTCGTCGGCGATCAGGCGAGCCACCAGCGGGCAGGTCCACAGGGGCGTCGGGAAGCGGTGAGCTTCGGGGCCTTCGAGCAACAGCGACGTCAGGCGTTGGCGCGGCGCGGCGTCGAGCAGCGGCTTGCGTCCGGCGCGTCCGGCGCGGCGCAGCCCGGCCGCACCCTGCCCGAGGTATTGCCGCCGCCATTCACTGACGGTTGGACGAGCGACTTTGAGCCGCCGCGCCGTCTCGGACTGCTTGTGTCCTTGGTCGAGCAGCCGCATCGCTTCGAAACGGCGCTTCTCGAGCGCCTGGAAATCCCGCTTCACACCTCTTGGGTTGCCCATACATATATAGATGCTCCCGCGAACCCAAAAATGTCATAATATTATGCGAGACTTAATAAATCACTACTGTCCGGTTAAAAGTCGAAGCTGGATATCCACTTGACTCAGGTGACCCCAAGATGTAGTGTAGGGCCTGGTGGAGGATTACCCGCGCGACCAACTCGAATTCGAGTCTCGCTTTGCGAGCGAGGAGGCTTGCCGCGACTATCTGTTCGCCTTGCGCTGGCCAGAGGGTTTCCGCTGTCCAAGGTGTGGGCATGAGCGCGCTTGGCCGGTGCGCAAAGTGTGGTTCGAATGCGCTCGCTGCGGGCGGCAAACCTCCGTCACCGCCGGCACGATCTTTCAAGACACACGCAAGCCGCTGCGGCTGTGGTTCCGGGCGATGTGGACCATCACCACGCAGAAGAATGGGGCCAGCGCCCTGGGTCTACAGCGCGTTCTGGGACTGGGCAGTTACCAAACCGCCTGGCCTTGGATGCACAAGCTGAGGCGAGCGATGGTGCGCCCGGGGCGGGAGCGATTGACGGGCCTCGTCGAGGTCGATGAGACCTACTGGGGCGCTGAAGAAGAAGGGGTAATCGGCCGGCAGACCGAGCGTAAAGCGTTGATTGCAGTCGCCGCGGAAGAGAGAGGCACCGGGCTGGGGCGCATCCGCATGCAGCGCGTTCAGAACGCCTCGGCGGCCAGTTTGATGCCCTTCGTCGAGGAGTCGGTCGAGCCGGGCAGCGTGGTTGTTACCGACAACTGGTCGGGCTACGATCCGCTCAAGAAGAAGGACTACCAGCGTCGTATCATCTCGATTAACAACCGCCGCGAGCAGGCCTCGCAGCTACTGCCGAGGGTGCACTTGGCGATCTCGCTACTCAAGCGCTGGATGCTGGGCACGCATCAGGGGGCGGTCAGCCACGAGCATCTGGACTACTATCTCGACGAGTTCGTGTTCCGCTTCAATCGGCGCAGATCACGCAGTCGGGGCAAGCTCTTCTACCGCCTTGTGCAGCAGGCCATGGCGGTGGAGCCGACGCCGTACCGCTCGATCGTCGCCGATTGGGACGCTAAGACGCTGTGAGCCCAACTACAAGATGTTGGGGTCACCTGAGTCAAGTGGATACACGGCAAGTCGAATAGAACCAGGCTGGTTGGGGTCATCGAGTACGTTTTGGTGGGAGTCGGATGCCTGCAAGGCCTGTAGAATGGGCGTTTTCTCAAATAGGGTAACGCTGATAATCTGTAGGATTTGGTAGAGACTCGCCTCCAGGCCCAGCCTCTTCCGCACGATCGCCACCAGCACGTAAACCGAGACGGCGATCCAGATCTGGGTCTTCACGGCGTTCTCGCTGGCGCCGTAGAACTTCTTGATCCGCAAGTGCTGCTTGATCCACTTGAAGAACAGCTCCACCTGCCAGCGCGAACGGTAGATCTCGGCGATGGTCAGCGCCGGGAGCGCGAAGTTGTTGGTCAGGAACTTCAGCCGCTTGTTCGTCGCGGCGTCGAAGTAGCTGACCCGCCGCAACGGGTCCGGATAGGCTTGGGCCGATTCGATGGCGCTCAGGATGACGGTCTGATCCGAGCGCACGCCATGCACAGGAACTGGTCCCAGCAGGAGAATTTCTTTTGCTGGCAGTCGCCCCGGTAACGAGCGACACACTTCTGGAACTAATAGGAGGGAAGCTGATCCATGAGCTGAGAAAAGACAACGCGACCGAGGTTCATCCACCATTATTGGCTCTACTCCGAGTCCGCCTCTGGCTGCGTTTTTCAGCCCTGCAGTTTCAAATCGAAAAAAGCCCAAACGGCACCTAACTGCCTGTCACCAAGGGAGTTGTCAACCTCCCAAAAACCGCCTTCCGGACAGCAGTGGAACTAAACCCGCATTTTCAATTTGATGTTTGACATCCCGACCTTCCAACGGCCTTGAGCGTCTTTATTCATAGGGGCTAGAGCCCGATGAGGACGCCATGGAGGCCAACACCCAATGGGTGAAAAACAAACCAAGCCATTCCAGCTAAGTTTCAATGGATTTCTCAAAGTCGATTTCCAGGGATCGCACGTCACTTCCGACGGTGGCCTGATTTTGGTTCGCGAACTGGACGAACGGCTCGGTCTCGGAGAACTGATTGACGAGCATCTCAGCGACTCCCGGCAAGGCACAAACAAGCAGTTCACGCTCGCTGATCTGTTGCGGCAGTCGGTTTACAGCCGACTCGCCGGCTACGAGGACCTCAACGACGCCGAGCGGGTTTCGATCGATCCGACGTTTCGGCTGATCGGTTCGCAGAAGATCTGGGATCGCGGTGCGGCCTTGACCTCGACGCTGCACGGCTTCGAGACGGAGATGCTGGCGAGCGAAGAGAACCTGCTGGGGCTGATGGCGCTGAACCGAGAGCTGGTCGGGCAAGCGGAAGCGTTCGACGACGCCGAGCGGGTCGTTCTGGACCTGGACTCCACCGAGAGTCCGGTCCATGGCCAACAGGAAGGCAGTGCCTACAACGGACACTTCGAGTCGGTCTGCTACCACCCGTTGCTTTTGTTCAACGGTCATGGTGATTGCCTCGCTGCCAAGCTGCGTCCAGGCAACGTGCACAGCGCCGAGGACTGGGATGAGCTCTTGTTGCCGGAGATCGAGCGCCAACAGGCTGCGGGCAAGCAGGTCGCCTTCCGGGGCGATGCGGCCTTTGCGAAGCCGGAAGTTTATGAGGCTTCGGAGGAACGCGGAGTACAGTACGCCATTCGCATTCCGGCCAACAAGAGCTTGGAGCTGGAGATCGAAGACATCCTGTTTCGCCCGCCGGGAAGGCCTTCCCGCAAGCCCTTGGTGCGCTACAAGAGTTTTCGCTATCAGGCGGAGAGTTGGTCGCAGGCGAGGCGGATCGTCGCTAAGGTCGAGCATCACCAGGGCGAGCTGTTCCCGCGCGTCGGATTCATCGTGACGAGCATGAGCTTGCCGAGTCGCTCGGTGGTGCGCTTCTACAACAAGCGCGGCACGGCGGAACAGTGGATCAAGGAAGGCAAGCAGGCGACGCACTGGACGCGATTGTCGTGCCATCGATTTCGGGCCAACGAAGTGCGGTTGCAACTGAGCGTGCTGGCCTACAACCTGGGCAATCTTTGGCGGCGGCTGGGGCTTCCGCAGCGAATCAAGAGTTGGTCGCTGACGAGCTTGCAACACAGGTTGATGAAGACCGGCGGTCGGCTGGTCAAGCACGCGCGGTATTACTGGCTCTTATTGGCGGAGGCACATCTGAACCGGCGGCTGTTCGGCGACATGCTGCACAAGATCTGGGCGCTGCCGCTGCCGAGTGGGTAGCATTGCCGGAGTGAGGATCAACAGCTTTTGGCTCCAAAAGGTTTCGCAAGGAGCAGTGTCGGCCGGAGCGCCGTTCAAGCCGCTCAATCAACGACTGTGAGCGGTCGAACCAGCTCTGGCGACTACCAGCAGAGGTGATGTGCAGGGTTCAGCGTGAAAGGACGTGCTGTTCGGAGCGGAGCGGGTGTATACTGTGGCCGTGCCAGGGCCAAAATGGAAATCCTGGCTAAATGTAATGCGGCGACCGCTGACTCTGGTCGCGGTGTGCGGCTATTCCCTACTTATCTCTCTGTTCGAGGCCGCAAGCTGTTGGCTGGCTTTGGCCGCCTTCGGGCTGCCGTTGCCGGTGACCGCTGCATTCATCGTATTGGGCCTCATCACCCTGGGGGGAATGGTCCCTACGCCCGCCTCGGCCGGTGGCTTTCATGCCTTGTGTCAGCTGGGGCTTCTCGCGTTTTTCACAGTTGATGCCCCCCCCCTAAACTGTGCTGCCGGTTGTCGGCCTCCATGCAGTGCTCTACATACCGGCAGCCATCATCGGCATGTTTTTCGTCTTCGCTTGCCGGCCGCAGATTAAGTCGACGGGCGTGCCATGATTCGAACAAAACGTCTTCAAGCCTTTGTCAGGTGGGTTAGGAGAACGGCAAGCGAGACTCATGGTTCTCCTAGTCTTCTTGCGAGTATCGGGTCACTTTCCTGTTCACTCGTCGTTCCCCCGCTTCTTTTCTGCGCCGCGTCCGTCGTGCCGCAGGACCAACTCAGTCAGATTCTCGACGGAATGGCCACACATAACGAATGGCAGAGGAACACGCTCGATGAGTATGAGGCACAGCGGCTCTTCTCTGCTTCCAATAAACGGTTCAACGTTCACGCAAAGTTGAATGTGACTACGACTTTCCAACGTCCGCATTCCATGGAATCTCTCGTGACAGCGCACGAAGGCTCTGCGTTTATTCGGAAGCGCGTCTTCCACAAGATTCTCAAGGCCGAGAGCGAAACTACGGGACGAGAAGCCAAACAGCAGATTGACATCACTCCCGCCAACTATGTCTTCACCCTTATGGGTGAGGAGGTTTGCGAAAACCGCAAATGCTTCCGTCTTAGAATCTCGCCGCGGCGCAAAGGTAAGTACTCGCTCGATGGCGAGGTGTGGGTCGATGCCGAGGACTATGCGATCGTCCGAATCAAGGGATCACCTTCGAAACGGCCCTCCTTTTGGACGCGACGCACCGAGATTGATCGGCGTTACAAGCGGTTCGGCGGTATCTGGCTTCCTTACCGGTTTGAATCGGCCAGCCGTATTCTGATCTTCGGACGCTCGACGCTATCGATCGTCTATTCCTACAATTCCTTGCGAACGGCCAAATGAAGTTCCGTCGAGCCATGCACCCGCGATGACCGATGGGAACCGGTTCTGCATTGGGCGTGTGGCCCAACTTGGAAGCAGACTGGCGCGTAACAGATTGCGGGAAGACAACATGACCATGAAACGCAGGAGCCTCATCATAGGATCACTCGCGACTGTGCCCTGCTTGGGCCAGACCGCCTGCGCGAGTGGCCGATTCATCGGGAAGCTTGAGGTCCGGTGGGATCGGTCGCGCGACTACACCTTCGCGGTGCTGCGTCGAATGCCACCGCAGCACTTCCACTTCCGGCCAACGCCCGATGTCTGGACGTTTGCTCAACAACTCACGCATATCGCAGATGCGAATCTCATGATGGCCGCACCGTTTTGGGGCGAACAACGGGAGTACGTGGGGGCTGCCCGGGATCTCGAGCGTGGGCCGCTCGTCGCTCACCTGGAGGACTCGTTTGCATACGTCCGTGGGGCATTTGGGAGCCTGTGGGACGACCAGGTGGACGATTCCGTTGAATTCATGGGCGCCTGTGTTCCTAAATCGGAACTCTTGTACCGCATTCTGGATCACGTCACACATCATCGGGGTCAGACGGTCGTCTATCTTCGCCTGCAAGGCATAGACCCTCCAGCGTATCCTAGCTAGCTAGCGCTAAGCTCCCGACAATTGGGGATTGTCGGGAGGGCCATCCCAGGAGCAAGGTCGCCCAGCCTCCGAGTACCGGATTTGAACTAAACCGCTCCGCGGTGGTTGGGAAAGTCTCTCCCAGAGAGTAGTCCCCTCGGACTCGGTTGCGATCGTGTAGCCATCCTGCGGAACATTCCGAGATGGTCTTCGAGATAGGCCGTTTCGATTCGTTCCCAAGGAGGACTTTCCGATGACACCCTGCGTCAACGCATGCTGGAGGATCTGCGTCTTCGCAACTATTCACCGAACACGATTCGTACCTACGTGAGCTGCGTCCGTGACTTTGCGCGACACTTCCATCAATCGCCCGACCAGCTCGGTCCCGACGATGTCCGTCGATACCAAGTCTTTCTGGTCGACGAGAAAAAGACGTCCTGGTCTCAGTTTCGACAAACCACCGCGGCGCTGCGCTTCTTTTGCTGCACGACGCTCGGCCAACCCTGGATGGTCGAACATCTTCCCGTTGGTTCGCCGGCCGGCTTACGATCCGCCTGCGCGATCGTGACAGAACGGAACTCACCGTCAGCAGGCACAAGGTCAAACCAGGATTTCCATTTTGGCCCTGGCACGGCCACAGTATACACCCGCTCCGCTCCGAACAGCACGTCCTTTCACGCTGAACCCTGCACATCACCTCTGCTGGTAGTCGCCAGAGCTGGTTCGACCGCTCACAGTCGTTGATTGAGCGGCTTGAACGGCGCTCCGGCCGACACTGTTCCTTGCGAAACCTTTTGGAGCCAAAAGCTGTTGATCCTCACTCCGGCAATGCTACCCACTCGGCAGCGGCAGCGCCCAGATCTTGTGCAGCATGTCGCCGAACAGCCGCCGGTTCAGATGTGCCTCCGCCAATAAGAGCCAGTAATACCGCGCGTGCTTGACCAGCCGACCGCCGGTCTTCATCAACCTGTGTTGCAAGCTCGTCAGCGACCAACTCTTGATTCGCTGCGGAAGCCCCAGCCGCCGCCAAAGATTGCCCAGGTTGTAGGCCAGCACGCTCAGTTGCAACCGCACTTCGTTGGCCCGAAATCGATGGCACGACAATCGCGTCCAGTGCGTCGCCTGCTTGCCTTCCTTGATCCACTGTTCCGCCGTGCCGCGCTTGTTGTAGAAGCGCACCACCGAGCGACTCGGCAAGCTCATGCTCGTCACGATGAATCCGACGCGCGGGAACAGCTCGCCCTGGTGATGCTCGACCTTAGCGACGATCCGCCTCGCCTGCGACCAACTCTCCGCCTGATAGCGAAAACTCTTGTAGCGCACCAAGGGCTTGCGGGAAGGCCTTCCCGGCGGGCGAAACAGGATGTCTTCGATCTCCAGCTCCAAGCTCTTGTTGGCCGGAATGCGAATGGCGTACTGTACTCCGCGTTCCTCCGAAGCCTCATAAACTTCCGGCTTCGCAAAGGCCGCATCGCCCCGGAAGGCGACCTGCTTGCCCGCAGCCTGTTGGCGCTCGATCTCCGGCAACAAGAGCTCATCCCAGTCCTCGGCGCTGTGCACGTTGCCTGGACGCAGCTTGGCAGCGAGGCAATCACCATGACCGTTGAACAAAAGCAACGGGTGGTAGCAGACCGACTCGAAGTGTCCGTTGTAGGCACTGCCTTCCTGTTGGCCATGGACCGGACTCTCGGTGGAGTCCAGGTCCAGAACGATCCGCTCGGCGTCGTCGAACGCTTCCGCTTGCCCGACCAGCTCTCGGTTCAGCGCCATCAGCCCCAGCAGGTTCTCTTCGCTCGCCAGCATCTCCGTCTCGAAGCCGTGCAGCGTCGAGGTCAAGGCCGCACCGCGATCCCAGATCTTCTGCGAACCGATCAGCCGAAACGTCGGATCGATCGAAACCCGCTCGGCGTCGTTGAGGTCCTCGTAGCCGGCGAGTCGGCTGTAAACCGACTGCCGCAACAGATCAGCGAGCGTGAACTGCTTGTTTGTGCCTTGCCGGGAGTCGCTGAGATGCTCGTCAATCAGTTCTCCGAGACCGAGCCGTTCGTCCAGTTCGCGAACCAAAATCAGGCCACCGTCGGAAGTGACGTGCGATCCCTGGAAATCGACTTTGAGAAGTCCATTGAAACTTAGCTGGAATGGCTTGGTTTGTTTTTCACCCATTGGGTGTTGGCCTCCATGGCGTCCTCATCGGGCTCTAGCCCCTATGAATAAAGACGCTCAAGGCCGCTGGAAGGTCGGGATGTCAAACATCAAATTGAAAATGCGGGTCAAAGGGCTCAGGGAGGACTTGGGTTTGTAGTACGGGTGCCAATGGCGCTCACTCGACTCAGGGAACAGCGTGAGATCGCGTAACAGGCTCGACACTCTCTAGGCCAGGATTTCCATTTTGGCCCTGGCACGGCCACAGTATACACCCGCTCCGCTCCGAACAGCACGTCCTTTCACGCTGAACCCTGCACATCACCTCTGCTGGTAGTCGCCAGAGCTGGTTCGACCGCTCACAGTCGTTGATTGAGCGGCTTGAACGGCGCTCCGGCCGACACTGCTCCTTGCGAAACCTTTTGGAGCCAAAAGCTGTTGATCCTCACTCCGGCAATGCTACCCACTCGGCAGCGGCAGCGCCCAGATCTTGTGCAGCATGTCGCCGAACAGCCGCCGGTTCAGATGTGCCTCCGCCAATAAGAGCCAGTAATACCGCGCGTGCTTGACCAGCCGACCGCCGGTCTTCATCAACCTGTGTTGCAAGCTCGTCAGCGACCAACTCTTGATTCGCTGCGGAAGCCCCAGCCGCCGCCAAAGATTGCCCAGGTTGTAGGCCAGCACGCTCAGTTGCAACCGCACTTCGTTGGCCCGAAATCGATGGCACGACAATCGCGTCCAGTGCGTCGCCTGCTTGCCTTCCTTGATCCACTGTTCCGCCGTGCCGCGCTTGTTGTAGAAGCGCACCACCGAGCGGCTCGGCAAGCTCATGCTCGTCACGATGAATCCGACGCGCGGGAACAGCTCGCCCTGGTGATGCTCGACCTTAGCGACGATCCGCCTCGCCTGCGACCAACTCTCCGCCTGATAGCGAAAACTCTTGTAGCGCACCAAGGGCTTGCGGGAAGGCCTTCCCGGCGGGCGAAACAGGATGTCTTCGATCTCCAGCTCCAAGCTCTTGTTGGCCGGAATGCGAATGGCGTACTGTACTCCGCGTTCCTCCGAAGCCTCATAAACTTCCGGCTTCGCAAAGGCCGCATCGCCCCGGAAGGCGACCTGCTTGCCCGCAGCCTGTTGGCGCTCGATCTCCGGCAACAAGAGCTCATCCCAGTCCTCGGCGCTGTGCACGTTGCCTGGACGCAGCTTGGCAGCGAGGCAATCACCATGACCGTTGAACAAAAGCAACGGGTGGTAGCAGACCGACTCGAAGTGTCCGTTGTAGGCACTGCCTTCCTGTTGGCCATGGACCGGACTCTCGGTGGAGTCCAGGTCCAGAACGACCCGCTCGGCGTCGTCGAACGCTTCCGCTTGCCCGACCAGCTCTCGGTTCAGCGCCATCAGCCCCAGCAGGTTCTCTTCGCTCGCCAGCATCTCCGTCTCGAAGCCGTGCAGCGTCGAGGTCAAGGCCGCACCGCGATCCCAGATCTTCTGCGAACCGATCAGCCGAAACGTCGGATCGATCGAAACCCGCTCGGCGTCGTTGAGGTCCTCGTAGCCGGCGAGTCGGCTGTAAACCGACTGCCGCAACAGATCAGCGAGCGTGAACTGCTTGTTTGTGCCTTGCCGGGAGTCGCTGAGATGCTCGTCAATCAGTTCTCCGAGACCGAGCCGTTCGTCCAGTTCGCGAACCAAAATCAGGCCACCGTCGGAAGTGACGTGCGATCCCTGGAAATCGACTTTGAGAAGTCCATTGAAACTTAGTTGGAATGGCTTGGTTTGTTTTTCACCCATTGGGTGTTGGCCTCCATGGCGTCCTCATCGGGCTCTAGCCCCTATGAATAAAGACGCTCAAGGCCGCTGGAAGGTCGGGATGTCAAACATCAAATTGAAAATGCGGGCTAGGACCTCAGGCAGATGCGGACCGGGTCAATGCTCCATCTCCGAGCCTGCTCTGACCAGAAGACTTCGGTTGGTGGCATGGCCGGCCGAATCACGATCGAGCCGATTCGCAGGAAGGGCAATCTTGCGGCAAGTCGCCAATACCTCCCGATCATTGGGCCAATGTAGAGCCAAACGCCACCAGAAGGACGTATAACGCTGGATCTCTATCGGAAGTGTCCCGGCGCGCGAAGCCACAATGGAAGACCGGGAAGTGGGAGCGGGGCAGTTTCGATAGAGCCGTTAGAAGTGAGGCGCTGACGCGAGCGCTCAAGATGTCGCGCGCTATGGGTTTTCAATCATCTTTGTGGCGGGATGGATGATGGGGAGCACGAGTGGCGCTGAGAAGATCCATCGAAGATGGGCCGACCGAAGCGTCGCACGCGGTGGGACGGCAAGCCGTCGACTTGGAAAACCACCAATTCGAGAGGTATAGGCGCACGTCCGACAGCCGCGCCGAGGTGCAGATGGGAAGAACCGAACTGGCTTGAAGTCACTACGAGCTGTCAAGAATCGCGACCTGTCTGCTTTCTTCGTACAGGATCTGGAAAGCCGTGAGTCGTTCGACCACGCGCATCGGCCCCTGGCAACCGGGGCACTGCCAGACTGCGGTCTCGCCGGCGGCAGACGGAGGTCTGACGGGCAGCTTCCGCGCGAGCAGTAAACGGCACAGGGGAAGTAGCTGGCTGCACCGGCGGTTAGTGAGCCGTAGTAGCGAATGCGCGGGAATCCCTTGGGCAGCACGTGTTGCAGGAACCGCCGCAAGAACTCTTCGTTCGAAAGAGTCATCGTACGGTGCTCGATGCGATGGGCGTAGTCCTTCCAGCGGAACGTGACCTGCCGCTCGTCGACCGAGAGGAGCCGGTGGTTCGAAATGGCTACGCGATGCGTATAGCGAGCCAGATACTGTAAGACGTGCTCGGGCCCTCCAAACGGCGGCTTGGCATAGACGACCCAGTCTTGCCGGAACAAAGTGCGCAAGTAGGCTGCGAAGGCTTTCTCACTCGCCAAGGGTCGGCAGGCGCCATGAAAGGACAGCTCGTCACGGCGAAAGGCTCGCCGCACCAGCGCTACGAACTTGCCTCGAAACACACGGCTGAGCACCTTGACTGGCAAGAAGAAGCGCAACCGGGCCGAGATCCAGCGCCGGTGATCCGGCGAGAGTCCGCCGCCGGGTATGACGCAGTGAACGTGCGGGTGCGTCTGCAAGGTCTGTCCCCAGGTGTGCAGGATGCTGAGGAAGTCGATCTCCGCACCCAGCCTGCTTGGGATCGGACCCCACTTCGAGCAACGCGGCGGCACTGGCTTCGAACAAGGCGGCGAGTAAAACTTTCTTTTCTGCCAAATTAGCGGGACTAATGTGTGCGGCACGCTGAAGATGAGGTGGTAGTAGCCCACCGGCAGCAGTTCCTGCTGGCGGGCGCATAACCACTTCTCTCGTGCGTTGGTCTGGCACTTGGGACAGTGACGGTTGCGACAGGAGTTGTAGGAGGTGGTTTGATAGCCGCAACGAACGCATTGATCGCGATGTCCTCCCAGCGCGGCCGTGCGACAACGCGCGATGGCGGTGAGCACCTTCAGCCTGGGGCCAGGTCAACGAAGCGCGATGGCGTTCGATGAATCGGCTTCCTGCCCTGCGGATGATGTCGGCCACCTCCCAGGGTGGCCGCGTCACGGCTTGTTGTTCTCCATCGGCTGCCGGACTTCACCGTGATCGCGGATCGTGATCTGATCGAGCGGATTCGTGGCGGCATGCAGATGGCGTTGCGATAGGCGGAGATAGACGGCCGTGTGTTCCAGATGGGCATGGCCCATCAGAAGCTGGATGGTGCGCAGATCGGCACCCGATTCGAGTAAATGCGTGGCAAAGCTGTGTCGTAAAGTGTGTGGCCCGATTGTCTTGTCGATCCCGGCTTGAGCCGCCGCTTCTTTGCAGGCGTACCAGACGGTCTTGTCCGAGATGGGCTTTTCGACACCACGGTGACCGGCGGTGCTGGGAAACAGATACACCTGCGGCTTTTTCCAGCGCCAGTACCCGCGCAGGGCTGTCAGCAGCCTGGGTGTCAAGGGAACATCGCGGTCGCGAGAACCCTTGCCTTGCCGGATGTGGATCACCATGCGCTCGCTGTCGATATCGCTCACCCTCAGCAGTGAGGCTTCGGTCCGGCGCATCCCAGTGCCGTAGAGCACGAGGATAATGGTGCGATGCGTCAAATTCCGCGCCGCCTCAATCATCCGGCTCACTTCCTCAGGGTTGAGCACAACGGGAAGCTTCTTCGGTGTCTTGGGGAATGGCAGGTCGTCGAAAGCCAGATCACGGCGCTTGAGGGTCTTCTTGTAAAGGAACCGCAGGGCCGCCATGCGGATCTCGACGGTTCCAGGGGCAAGTTTCTTCTCCTTGAGGAGATACAGCTGGAAACGACGTAGCTCTGCCGCTCCCATCTGTTCGGGGCTCTTGCCAAAGTGCTCGGCGAACTGCTTGACAGCAAGGATGTAGCCACGAGTCGTGGCGGGTGAGTAGTTACGACGCTGAAGTTCCTTCGCGAGCAGCACGATCTTCAGATAAGTGTTCGTCACCAGTCACTTCGGACGGGTACATCCCGTCTCGCACGGTCTTGTTCTTCATCGCGTCAACTCCACAACCTTCGCCGTCTCGCCGCTCAGTATCTTTAGGAGTCGGCGGTCCCATTTCTCAAGCGCCTGGCGTTTCTCTTTGCTGTGCTCGTATCGGTCGTAGATGCTGCTGACGCTGCGGTCCGTGTGATTCAACAGCCGCTCAACGACGAACCGCGGCGTTCCGAGAGCCGAGACGTGGCTTGCGGCCGTTCTTCTCAAGTCATGCGGCGTGAACGCCGGTATCCCAAAGTGGTTTCGCGAGTGGCGCAACGCGTGGGAGAGGCTGAGACGCTTCAGGTGCGCGGCTTGCTCGCTCGTGAACACAAGAACCGAGCCTCGATCGCGATTCTCCAAAAGCTTTCGAGCCATTCGGTTGAGCGGCACCCGGTGTGACCTGCCGTTCTTCGTCCGGCTTCCCGGTATCTCCCACCAATCCCCATCGATCTCACTCCAACGCATGCCAGTCACTTCGCCAGGCCTCGCCAGCGTCAGCAGAATGAGGCGCATTGCGTCCCGCATGTCGAGGCTGATACGAGGAGCATCGTCAAGGCGCGCCCAGAAGGAGGGAATTTCGGTTTCGCTGAGCACGCGGTCTCGCGAGCCCTCCGGCGCTTTCTGTACCAGCGTACACGGGTTCGATTCGAGCAGGTCGCGTCTGATGCCCCAGTTGTAGGCCCCACTGATTGCCGAAAGCAGTCGATTGGCCGCTACCGGCGCAGTGGCGGCCCGATCCTCGACCAAGGCGATAACATCTCGCCTGCGCACGTCTGACGCTTTCAGCCGCCCGAAAGCCGGCGAAGAGTAACGGCGCAGATAGCGCTCGGTCTCTCTGCCCGAACGCTTTTTGTCGAGGTGCCGCTTCGAGTACTCGTCCACCAAGTCGGCGAAGGTCAGCTCGCCGCGCCGCGCTTGCTTGGTCCCGAGCGGGTCACCGCCCGTCTCGACCTTGGCGCGCAGCTTCGTCGCGTGCGCTCTGGCCGCAGTCGCCGTCAGAGCCGGCCACCTTCCGATGGTCGCCCGTCGCTGGCGTCCGTCCTCGGTTCTGTAGTTGTAGATGAAGGCCTTGACGCCGCCAGCGGTGGTCCTGAGTCCCAGCCCGGCAAGGTCGGCATCCCAAGTGAGCGCATAGCCTTCGTTCGGCGGTTCAATGCCCCGTATGATCTTCTCGGTAAGCCGCACTCGACATCTCCTGTGTCAGCACGATGTCAAAAACCGGGCTCATGATGATAAATCCCAGCTCAAGCGTCAAGAAACTGAAAAGACGACAGATCTCGTTGCCCGGCCGCAGAATCGGTCTTTCCCGTACCTATAGGGGAATACGACCGGGATCTTCCGGGCATCGGCTCTAAATTTTACGTACAGTTAACATAGAACGTGATATCATCACCCTGTATTTCGCTCTTCAAGAGGGCACTATTGCTTGGTTCTCGATGGATTTATGGCTGCAGTTGATGTGGTTGTGACCGTTGAATCGAAGGTTCAGATAACCTGTACCGCGGGTGGTGCCGTCACAGGGCATCGACTCTGTGATGCACGCGCCGGAAACCGTGCTGCGTCGCTAGGCAGGTAGTTGACGACAGGCTTCTCAAGCGACTGGAGGTGACGAAGTGCAAGGAGTGGTTGATCCCATTAAGGTGGAACTCGTGCTCAAGGAACTCTATGCCAAGAAGAAGTGGCTCGACACGATGATCGCGAGCTTGGAGACGGCGGTGGAATCTCCTCACTATCGCTTGATCCAACGCGTGAACCAAGCGCTCGGCAATGGTGATGGTGCGAAGCCCAAAGTGGACATTCGTAAGCAACAGCAGGTCCGTCTGGCCGAACTTGCGGCGCAAGTCGGCAAGACCCGCCGCATCAGACGCCGCGGACGCATCTCCGCGTCACGACCGCTCGATCAAGTCTAGATTCTGCCTCGCCCCGCTGGAGACCGCCTAGAGCCACAGCCCAGCAGTAAAAGTCGCGAAGTTCGTAGGATGGGCTGCCGTCGATTGGCGGTCCATCGTTCCACTACCCATGGATTCGCGCCGGCGGTTCTTGCTCCCGTGTGTAGACGGCAATAAATAGCGGGTCCTTCCTGTGAACTGTATCTCGTCCCGTGTCATCGCTCAGCGGCCTCCGCCGCCGAGTTCCCCCGTAGTTTCTCTGCTAAATCACTGCCGCGCCTGCTTTGAGAAACGAGCAACCGAGAAGTGGACGTCAGGCAGCCGTGGATCGGAATGCCAAAGGCCGGGGCAGCGCGTCCTTATTTCGTCGAGTCTGCTGACGTGGCGCTGTCGGAGCTGGACTGCTGCTCGGTCTCCACCGTAATCGATTCAAAGGGGTTCGGCTGACCCTGCGGTGCGGGTGGGGACTCGGGTTGTTCGGGCGCGGCGGCCTCTGGAGCCGGAGCCGCCTGCCCGGTGCCGGTCCGCTCGATCACAGAGTCGCCCGTTCCACCTTCGCGGCCCCGCTGAATGCCGAGCCAGATCGACGTGACCATAAAGAGCACGGCTGCGAACGTCGTCGCTTTCGAGAGCATCGTCGCGGCCCCACGCGGGCCGAAGGCCGTCTGGGAACCCATCCCGCCAAACGCCCCTGCCAGATCGGCGGCTTTGCCGCTCTGCAGCAGAACGACGATGATCAGAAACAAACAAACAAACACGTGAACAAGCGTGAGAAAGATAGCCATGACTAGGATTCTCTCGGGTCCTCGGCGTCGTCGTGATAGTGAACGATCGCCGACAGCGAATTCGGATCCAGGCTCGCACCACCCACCAGGGCTCCATCGATTTCGGGTCGCTGCATCAGCCCTTGGATGTTGTCGGGCTTGACGCTACCGCCGTAGAGAATACGCAACTGTTCCGAGGCATCGCCGAAGTTCTGATGAATGCGAGTGCGGATGATCTGGTGAGCTTCAGCCACGATGTCGGGAGTGGCGGTACGTCCCGTTCCGATGGCCCACACGGGCTCGTAAGCTGCAATTATACGCGACACGATTTCGTCGGTCAACGAAGCCAGGGAAGCGTCGATTTGGCGTAGCAATACCTCTCGCGTCTTGTGTTGTTCTCTCTCGTCGAGGGTTTCGCCGATGCAAACGATAGGCCGCAGATCGGCGCGAAGAGCGCTCTCGACCCGCCGATGGACCGTATCATCGGTCTCATGGAAGTACTGCCGTCTCTCGCTGTGCCCGATGATCACGTCTCGGCAGCCAGCGGCACGGAGCATCGCGGCCGAAACTTCACCCGTGTAGGCTCCCTCGTCCTCCCAGAACACATTCTGCGCCGCAACGCGAACCCTGGTCGCTTTGACCGCCTCGGCGGCGGCGGCGAGCGCCAGGAACGGCGGGGCGACGATGATTTCGCAATGGCTGACGTCTTCGACGAGAGTCCGGAACTGCTCAAGAAAACTGACCGTCTCTTCGACGGTCTTGAACATCTTCCAATTCCCGGCGATGACCGGAATCCGTGCTGGGGTGAGTGAGGATGACAATGCCGGCTTCCGGGCTTCCACCCGACCAAAGACCCTCTACGATTCTTTCAAGTACTTGTCGAGGATCAAGCGGAGGTTGTGGCCGTTGTAGTAATTGCGTTCGGTGCCGGCGTGCTCTTCGCGAACCATCCCTTTGCGGTCGATGAACAGCATATGAGGCACGTAGGGCGGACGCTTCACCACCGAGAACCTGCCGACGCGGGCCCACATCGCGCGGTCGCCTACCGCTACGGGGAAGCGAACCTTGAACTCGTCGACGAATTTCGGCAGGTCGGTCTTGGCTGAGTCATTCGCGGCAATCCCGACGATCTCCAGGCCGCGGGACTTCCACTCCTCATAGATGACGTTGAGGTTCTGCGTTGCCTCGTGACACAACGGACACGTCGAATAGAAGAACATGACGACCACGACCTTGCCCTTGAGGTGGCCGAGGTCGACGATCTCCCCCGTCACGGTCTCGAGTTCCAAGCCGACGGCCGGCCGGGGAAGCTCGGCGGCGGCCAGCGCGGCGAGGCCGGCTAGCGACAGGACCGCTACCCGGACGGCACGAGCAAAGCTTCGGTAAGATCGAGGGGCTGTTGGCAAAACACGCGTCCTAGCTGGACTTTTTTCCCTTGGCGGACTCGGCCAGCAGTTTCTCCAGTTCCGCCTCGATGTTCTTCGCTAGAGCGCCGTAGAATGCTTTGTCCGTGCCGGGGTGATCGCCGCGGATGTTGCCCTGGCGGTCGAGGAGGAACATGTAAGGTACGTAGAACTTCGCCATCACCGAAAGCCCGGCGAAGCGCGTGCACTCGAAACGGCTGGAGATCGATAGCGGAAACTGCACCTGGTACGTCTGCTGGAACGTCGCGAGGTCCGTGGCCGCGGAGCGGTTGATCGCCAGCCCTACGATCTCGAGGCCGCGCGACTTCATCTTCGCGTAAAGCGGATTCAGGATCTTCGTCGTTTCCTGGCAGTGCGGGCAAGTCGTGTAGAAGAACATCACCGCAACGACTTTGCCGCGCAGTTGATCGAGCGATAGGTCGCGGCCATCGATCGTGGTGAATTTCAGGGGTGGCGCCGGACGCGGAACCTCTCCGGCCGGCAAGGCCGAAGCGATCAACAGCACAAGCAGGGTCATGAGAGCAGGCTTTAGAATTCGCATGGTCTTTTTGTTACCTTCGTGCAACGGTTTGGGCGGATTCAGTTTTGACTGCCGAGTGAGCCTTCAATGTATCATCGGGCAGTCCTTCGATGCTACTGACGACGGTGCCGCCTAGCGTGAGAACGAACCGGCCGGTTTCGCTAACGCCGGTGACGCGCTGCGGTGTCTCACTTTCAAACGTCACCGAGCGCCACTTCTTCTTGCACACTTGGCTGTAGAGGTCGAAGAAACGGGCAGCCGCCTGGGCGTCTTGCCAACGGGAGGCGTAGACCAAAACGGCGCGGTCCTTGACCTTGGTTTCGAGGATGCGGTAATGGCCACCGCGCCACTGTGGCGATAGGGAGTCGGCTTCGTCCTGGGAGAAGTACTGCTTGAGAAGGACGTGATGGTCGAGTTGGCCAATCTCGCCACGGGCCACTTTCTTGAAGCCGCGTCCGGGCTTGGCTTTCGGCAGCGGCGGGTGCGCCGCCTTGCGCCGGGCGAAGTAGGCCTCGGGCTCCATGATGTGCTGCGAGGTGAGTGGCGGGCGCTCGAAAACCTCGCGTAACCCGGCCTTGCCTCGTTTCTCGACCACCGCCTGCTGGAAGAGCAGTCCCTCGACGTAAGGGAACAGCATCGTCTCCCGCAAGAAGAGCGGCGCGGCGGAGAAGACGGGATACTTCTCCGCTTCGAAGCGGGAGGCGCCGGCCGCCGCGATAGCCGCTATGCGATTGGTCGCCAGCGACCGCCCTCTCTCCCGAAAAACGTACTCGGTCATCAGCCACGACGCCTGTCCCTCCATCACGGCCGAGCGCGCGACATCGCCGTCGGCGCCTTTCGACTTCTTGAGGTATTTGTCGAGGTTGAAGTGCTGGTCGGCAAGAGCGTGCGCGAGTTCGTGGACGAGCGCGAACTCCTGCATGTCCTCGGGCGTCCACGTGGCGAGGTACAGTTTGCGCGTCTTAAAGTCGTAGAGCGCGGTGGCTTGCTCGGTCAAAACGTCGACGAGTTGTTGTTCGAGGTCGAAGTCATCGCTGACGAATCCGAAAAGCTTGAGAAACAGTTCGTCGAGGCGGATCTCTTCGGGGGAAGTTTCTTCGGCGATTCGGGTCTCGACAAGCTCGCGGATTTCGTCACGAGTGATCAGCTCGCGGTCGATGGGCTTACGGAGTTCGAGGCCCGTGATCTCGCTCAGGATGGCGAGCATGCCGTCCACCTTGTCGAACAGCTTGCCGGCGCGCTCGGGGGCAATCGCAGAGTCTTGGGCGCCGGCGGGAAGCGAGCTGATGAGCACTAGTACCGCGGCGAGGAGCGGTGCGACGGCGGCGCGCCGAGGGTACACGTGTGAACTCATGGCCTTTGATCGAGAGACGCGATGCGCGCGGCGGGCGTTTCCGCGCAAGCGGCGGGAACTGAAACCCGAGCATAGCATGAGGTTGTGGCAGCGCCCTGTACCTGTTTGGTCTAACGAAGCAGCTCAGGTGTGGCGCGCGCCTCCTGGCGGGCAGGACCGGCGTCCTCGCCGGTCTTCTCCCGTGCAGGGCCACAGGAACGTCGACCCGGAGGTCGACGCCGCAGGCCAGGAGGCCCGCGCCACGAGCACGGCATGCCGTGTTCCTACATTCTCGTCGCGTCGGTGTTACCGGACGCGGACGCGGGCCGACCAAATGTCGCCCCATTGCTCTTCGTCGCCTAGCTCGATTCTTGCCCACACGACGACCAGGGTTCCGTCGTCGAGCTGCGTGACGGATGGATAGGTGACTTGCCGTCCCCAAACCGCGTCACCCTCGCTTGGGATTGCCACCTCAGCGAGCGTGACGGGCGCCGACCAGGTCTCGGCGTCGTCCGCTGAGACACGCAATGTCAGCGGCGTGCGATGGGGTGGCGGAGACGCGTCGTGGGTGAGCGCGATGCGTCCGTCGCGCAACCGAAACAAGTTGTGCGAGGCGCGGGCGACGACGAGATCGGTCTGGACCGGCGTGCCCCACGTTTCTCCCTTGTCTTCCGAGACGACTTTCCAGAGGCGGCCGCCGCCGGTTCGCAACACCATCAGCACGGCGCCGGACTTGAGTTCCGCGATGGTGGGCTCGTCCTGTCCGGCCGGGGTAGTCACGTCGCCGTAACGCTTCCAGGTACGGCCGCCGTCGCCGGACTTCAGCACCCCCGCGTGTCCTCCGGCGAGCTTGTAGACCGGCAAAAGCAACTCGCCCGTCGTGAGCTCGATGCCGTTAGTGCGGCAGTTATACCCGGGCTCGATCGTGGCAGCTTGCGGCGGGCCCCAAGTCTTCGGCGAGCCGTCGGTGGCGCGGACGTACATCTGGAACGAATCGACGCCGACCTTGCCCTGCTTCTCGCCCCGCACGAAAGGGTAGCGGTTCCAACGGCCTTCGGAGAAGAACAGCCAGCTCCGGCTCCGGCTGCTCACGAACGCGGGGTCGAAGTCCGACGTGCGCGGAAAGTCGTTGAACACCTCGGCGGGCGTCCAGGTCTTGCCGCCGTCCGAGGAGTAAGAGCCCAGAATCACCTGATGCACCGACGCCTCGAACGGCCCGGAGAACCAAGCGCAAGCAAGGCGGCCGTCGGGTAGCACCGTCACGCTGGGGCCGTGGTTGAATCCATGGCGGTTGTTGAGGTCATAGGGGTCGGCGTGAGGGTGCTCGAACACCAAGGCGCGCGAGAGGATCTCGATCGGGGCTTGGGCGCCGGCCAGGAGTGCGGTGAGTATGAATAAGAGGAAAGCACGTGGGAGTGGCATTGGTGGCGGTCTTATTGAGGCTTGCAGAATACGGCGACCTTGGAAGACGGGCACGGCATGCCGTGCCCCTACATTTGAACATGGGTCCTGTTAGCATAATTCGCGAGAGTCACTAGGCGGCCGGTTCACGGCCGGATCAACGGTTGCGCGTGCGCCGTCACATCCAAACAAAGGACGATGGTCTTCCGTGTATCTTTGGGGTCGAGAATAGCATCGACATGGCCGCGAGCCGCCGACCACTTGGCATCGAGACAACGCTCGTAGTCCGCGCGAGTGCGGTCCATGGCTTCGGCGAGTTCCGCGCTGACGTCCTCGCTTTGCGATTTGAGGCGCTCCAACTCGGCCGCGTAGAGCGCCTGCACCGCCGACTCGCCTTCCATCACGCCCACCCTCGCCGTCGGCCAACTGAAGATGAAGTTCGGATCGAATCCCTGTCCGGCCATGGCATAGTAGCCTGCGCCGCTGGCGTGGCTCAGGGTGACGACAATCTTCGGCACGCGCGTGCAGGCCATGGTCTCAACCATCTCGGCCCCGGCACGGATGATGCCACTCTGCTCGGCCTCCAGACCCACCATGAAGCCGGTCACGTCCTGCAGATAGACCAGCGGAACGCCGGTACGGTCACAGCGTTCGACGAACTCCGCCACCTTGCGGGCGCTTTCGGTGTAGATGATCGCCCCCACGCGCGCCTTCTTTCCTCGCAAGAAACCGCGGCGATTGCCAACGATGCCGACAGGCCGTCCCTCAATGCGCGCGTCGGCGCAGAGAACCTCCGGTGCAGCGTCCGCCATGAATTCCAAATAGCCCTCGCGGTCGATGACGCGGAAGAGCACCTCCTGCACATCGTAAGGCAGCCGATGGTCCGCCGGCAGAACGGAGTACATCCCCGTTTCATCGAGAAGAGGCGCGGACGCATCGTGCTTCGGCGCGCCGGGACGAGGTGGGAGGTCGGCCACCATCTGCCGTATCATCTCGATCGCATGGTCGTCGTTACGGGCCTTGTAGTGCGCGACGCCGCTGATTTCGGTATGCATGGCGGCGCCGCCGAGCGATTCGGCGTCGACGGTCTGGCCGATCGCGCCCTTGACGAGGTTCGGTCCGCCCAGGCCCATGAAGCTGGTCTTCTCGACCATGATGATCACGTCGGAGAGCGCTGGCAGGTACGCGCCGCCCGCGATGCACGGTCCCATGACGGCCGAGATCTGCGACACCTTGAGGACGCGGCGCATCAGCGAGTTGTTGTAGAAGATGCGCGCGCCGCCGTACTGCCCGGGAAAGATGCTCTCCTGGAACGGCAGATTGATGCCCGAGGAATCGACCAAGTACAGGATCGGGATGCGGCTGCGCATGGCGATCTCCTGCATGCGCACGATCTTGGGGACGGTCTCGGGCCACCAGGCGCCGACCTTGACGGTCGAGTCGTTGGCGACGATTGCCACCGGGCGTCCACTGACGTAACCGACGCCGGTGACGACGCCTGCGGCGGGCGCGTTGCCGTCGTAGCGGTCCCATGCGACCAGCAGGCCGATCTCCAGGAAGTGCGCGCCCGGGTCGACGAGCTTCTCGACGCGTTCGCGGGCGGTCAGCTTGCCGGCGCCGTGC
Source organism: Bryobacterales bacterium (assembly GCA_965261065.1). Lineage (GTDB taxonomy): Bacteria > Acidobacteriota > Terriglobia > Bryobacterales > UBA6623 > JAKZVK01. The sequence continues at coordinate 6,058,383 of OZ253444.1, forward strand.
TGCTTGGCGATGCGCGCGGGGCCGCCGCCCTCGCGCAGGCGGGCTTCGAGTTGGTGGACCCGCTCGACCAGCACCTGCATGTGGCCCGAGCGGGCCGTTCGCTCGCGGGCGTCGGGCGGAGTGAGGCCCGGCTGGGGCTCGAAGGGGGACGACATGATGCGCGTTGTGTTTCTAGTCAGGATCGTATCACGGGGCTTCGAAGCGGAAATCGCCTGTAATGAGAAGGCCCCCGTCTGCAAACCGCCGCCACAAAGCGTCGGCGGTCCCAGTCGGTGTCCGCGATATCGATCGCCACCTGGGCCTCCTCCATTCCGCGCGAGCTTGTCAATTGTCTAGCGCCCACCCGTCTTGAGTCCTATGTTACTGGTGTTTTAACCATCCGAGGCACTTTAGCAGTGAATTGCTGACGTACCCAAAGGAGACCGTTATGCCCGCGGCTATTCGTTTTCGCAGAATCGACGTCAGCCTGCTCCTCGCTGGCCTTTCGCTTGGCGTCACTCCCCTCAGCGGCGGAAGCGGCGTCCCCCTTCCCCCAGGCCCATCGAGTGAAATCCGCTTCGAGCGCAATGTCGGGCAGTTCGACTCGGCGTACGACGCGGTGGTGCGCCAAGGCGGCTCTCTAGCCAGGATTTCCATTTTGGCCCTGGCACGGTCACAGGATACACCCCCGCTGCGCCGAATACCACGTCTTTTCGCGCTGAACCCTGCACATCACCTCCGCCGGTAGGCGCCAGGGCTCGTCCGTCCGCTCACAGACGTTGATTGAGCGGACTGAACGGCGCTCCGGCCGACACTGCTCCCTGCGAAACCTTTTTGGAGCCAAAAACTGTTGATCCTCGCCCGGGCAACGCTACCCTGCTCCCTGCGAAACCTTTTTGGAGCCAAAAACTGTTGACTACCCACCCGGCACAGGCAGCGCCCAGATCCTATGCAGCATGTCACCGAACAGCCGCCGGTTCAGATGCCCCTCCGCCAGCAGCAACCAGTAGTAGCGAGCATGCTTGACCAGCCGACCGCCGGTCTTCATCAACCTGTGTTGCAAACTCGTTAGCGACCAGCTTTTGATTCGCTGCGGCAGCCCTAGCCGCCGCCACAGGTTGCCCAGGTTGTAGGCCAGCACGCTGAGTTGCAGCCGTACCTCGTTGGCTCGGAAGCGGTGACACGACAAGCGGGTCCAGTGCGTGGCCTGTTTGCCTTCTTTGATCCACTGCTCCGCCGTGCCGCGCTTGTTGTAGAACCGCACGACCGAGCGGCTCGGCAAGCTCATGCTCGTCACGACAAATCCGACGCGCGGGAATAGTTCGCCCTGGTGATGCTCGACCTTGGCGACAACTCGCCTTGCCTTCGACCAGCTCTCGGCCTGATAGCGAAAACTCTTGTAGCGCACTAGGGGCTTGGCGTTCGGCCTGCCCGGTGGCCGAAACAGGATGTCCTCGATCTCCAGCTCCAGGCTCTTGTTCGCCGGGATGCGAATCACGTAGTCCACGCCGCGCTCCTCCATCGCCTCGTAGATCTCGGGCTTGGCGAAGGCGGCGTCGGCGCGGAACGTCACCTGTTTGCCCTCCGCCTGTTGTCGTTCGATCTCCGGCAGTAGCAGCTCGTCCCAGTCCTCGGCGCTGTGCACGTTGCCGGGACGCAGCTTCGCGCCTAGGCAGTCGCCGTGCTGGTTGAACAGCAACAGCGGGTGATAGCAGAGGGACTCAAAATGGCCGTTGTAGGCACTGCCTTCCTGTTGGCCGTGGACGGGGCTCTCCGTGGAGTCCATGTCGAGCACCACGCGGTCTGAACCGTCGGGAGCTTCGGCTTGCGCGACCAGCTCCCGGTTCACTGCCATCAGCCCCAGCAAGTTCTCTTCGCTCGCCAGCATCTCCGTCTCGAAGCCATGCAGCGTCGAGGTCAAGGCGGCTCCGCGATCCCAGTTCCTCTTCGAGCCGATCAAGCGAAAGGTCGGATCGGCGGATACTCGAACGGCGTCATTGAGGTCCTCGTAGCCAGCGAGTCGGCTGTAGACCGACTGCCGCAGCAGATCGGCCAGCGCGAACTTCTTGTTCAAGCCTTGTCGCGAGTCGCTGAGATGCTCGTCGATCAGCTGGCCGAGTCCGAGTCGTTCATCCAGTTCGCGAACGATAATCAGACCGCCATCCGAGGTGACTCGCGATCCTTGGAAATCGACTTTGAGAAATCCATTGAACGTGAGCTGAAACGGCTTGTTTTCTTTTTCACCCATCGGGTGTTGACCTCCATGGCGTCCTTATCGGGCTCTAGCCCCTATCAATAAAGACGCTGAAGGTCGCTGGATGGTCTGAAGCTTATACATCAAATTGAAAATGCGGGTCTAGTCCTAATCGGTGCGGACCGCGTCCGCATCCAGCTTGCGAATGGCCACGAAGCCGAGCCGGTTGACCTCCGCATGCGGCTCGCGGGAGCAAGCCCCGATTCGGCCGACGAGTTCGAAGACCCGCTGCTGTTGCGGACCTCTTACTTCATCGGCCGCGACCCGGCGCGTTGGCGCACCGGCGTGTCGAACTATGCCCGGCTGCGCTACCGCAACGTCTATCCCGGCGTAGACCTGGTTTATTACGCCGAAGACAACCACATCGAGTACGACTTCATCGTCGCCCCTGGAACCGATCCATCGGTCATCGGGCTGCAGTTCGATGGAGCGAACCGCGTCGACACCGACGCCGCCGGGGACTTACTGTTGCAAACCGCTGCGGGCGACCTCGTCCTCTCGAAGCCGTTCGTCTATCAGGAATCCGCTGGAAGCAAGAAGGAAGTTGTGTCGGCCTATTCGATACGGGCCATGGAGCCCGCTGGCTTTTCCCTCGGCGCCTACGACCCTACACAGCCGCTCGTCATCGATCCCGGCATCGAGATGGCTACGTTCGCCGGCGGCAGCGGTTTCGACGGAATCGAATCCGTAGCCACTGACAACGACGATGACATCTGGGGCCTGGGGAATACCCGGTCAGCCGACTTCCCCGCTCCCGATGGCCAGGCTTCCCCGGCCCTGCCGGGCCTTGGGGACGTATTCATCGTCGAGTACACACGCGGGCCGGACGGCGGGCCCGCCAACATCCTTTCCAATCTGATCATTTTCTGGGGCAGCCTGATCGACTCCGCCGCGCAGATCGGCGTAGATGCCGACGGGCTGATCTATGTCATGGGCTCCACCATATCATTGGATTTCCCCGTTTCGCCCGACGCCGCGCAAGGGACCTACGGCGGTGGTCACAGTGACATGTTCTTTACCGTCTTCGATCCCGGCGGCGGCTTGGTGCTGTCACCGGCTTCGTCCAAGGCCACCCCCACCTTGGTCTACTCCACCTACCATGGCGGCGCCGGGAACGACTCGGCAGCAAGAGGATATGTGGGACTGGTGATGCCGGACAGTGACATGCAGTGTGGCGCGTTCATAGGCCAGACCGATGGCATCACCAACTACCCCTTGACCACGTCCCCCCTGCAAGCAAACCTCCGAGACCCAACGGACGCCACCCTCACGTTCTACTGCAAGAACCCCACCAAAGGCTCCAACACCACCTTCGTCAATAAATTCAGTTCGCTGTGGGGCGGCTCTCTCACGGAGTTTCCCGGGGACATCGGCATCTCTTCGTGGACCGGAGAGTTCTGTGCTTTTGTCTACACCGACTCGCCGGACCTGCCGACCAGTGACGGAGCCGTGCAGGAAGAGCTCGGCGATCCTCGCGACGGCCATGTCGCCTGCTTCATGCCACTGACGACGTCGTTGAGCAGTCCCTTTCGCTACCAGTTTGGAGGAGGCACGTACTTCGGCGGCCTGGGCGACCAGTTCGGCGCCAGGGGCGACGTGATCGAGTTCATGCCGCAGGAGGGACCGATCAAGGTCTACCCAGTGATTTCGATCAACAGCAACTTCGACCTCCCGCCGGTGAACATCGTGAACGGCCAGGTCTTCGATGGAATCAACCCCGGAGGCCAAACGCCGTTTGTGGCGATCTTCAATCCCGCTATGACCCATACCCTTGCGGCTCTCTGGGCCGGCGGTAGCGGATTCGAGTTCCAGAATTCCATCGACTTCAACCAACCCACCCAGTGTCTCATCTGGTTGGGATCCACCGACTCGGCGGATTTCCCGCAGTCGCCTAACGCACTGCAACCCGGTTTCAACGGAATACTGGAAGTCTACGTAACCAAGCACTGTGCCGACATCACCGCACTTACCGGCTTCGACAACCCCGCGTCCATTTTCACCGACGGTTTCGAATCGGGCGACACGATGGTTTGGTCGTCCACCGTTGCCGGCGCGAACGGTTCCCGATTGACATCCGACCTGCAGCCAAAGGGAAGCACGATGGGCGGGTTCGTCTTCGGGTTCGACGTGACCCAAACAGCGAACGGCGTGGACGTATTTGGCGGGGGAGAAGAGATATTATCCTCGGCCCTAAGCGAAAAACGGTCACCCGGTCCCGCGAACATTCCGGTCACCGACAACGCGCCGCAGCCGCTGCCTGGCGGCGGTGGCGGGGACGGCTTGGTGATCGAGGAGTTCGTCCCGCTGCTGCGGGGGAGAGCAATTCTCGGTTCGGCGGATTTCGGCAACCGGCAGGCCAGCGGCCTCTCGCCGCAAGAGATCATGACGATCTTCATCGCGCGCGGCGGGCCCCCCCCAATCTGATTGGCCTGACTCTCGACGACGACGGCCGCGCCTTGAGCCAACTGGGCCCAACGCGGATCCTCGTCAACGGCGAGGCCGTCGCGATGGTGTCGGCCGACCTCAACCAGGTGAGTTTCATCGGCCCGCGCAACCTGCCACAGAAGCAGAACAGCGTGATGATTGTGGTCGAGGTCGACGATCAGCTCTCGAATCCGGTCGAGCTGCCTGTGGCGGAAAGCAACCCCGCGCTGTTTGCTCTCAATTCATTGGGAAGCGGCCAAGGTGCGATCCTCAGCGGGAACTTGAGGGTCAACGGACCGGAGAATCCCTCCAACAGCTTCATCGTTGTCTTTGGGACAGGCGGCGGCGCGACGGATGTGCCTTGCCCTGACGGCGAGTTGGCGCCGGCGGTCGAGCCGTTTCCTCGATTGACGCTGCCTCAGCGCGCGCTGGTGGACGGTGTAGAGGCGGAGTTGCCGTACGCCGGTTCGGCGCCGGACCTGGTCTGTGGCGTCAACCAGTGGAACGTCGTACCGACCAACAACCCAAGCGGGGTCGTATCCATCCAGGTTTGCTCGGGTGACAACTGCAGCCAAGAAGGCATCACGGCCGCCTTTGAGTAACCAACCGAGCCGTGATCGTCAAGGAGCGGTCCGGCACGACCCCTGACGCCACGCAGCCGCCCCTAGGCGAGATCACGCCCAGCCTTCGGTGCAGTAATGCGAGGCATTCGGCGTCTGGTAGGCGACGCCGAGTTCCGGCGTCTCAATCACCGCGTTGCCCTGCATGACGGAATCGAGCATGAAGTCAAGGACGCCACTGACGAGCAGCGTGCGCTCGACCGGGTAAGGCGGATTGCCCGTCTCGAACATCTTCTCGATGTTCTTGATGAGGCAGCCGAAGTGCTGGTGGTAGGGGTGCCGCATGAGCCAACAGAGTGTCGAAACGGGCTCGGCACGGCCCTCGACTTCCACCGCAACCGCGAAGTCATCCTTGACTCCGCCGGTTAGCATAAAGCCCGCTGCCTGAGCGCCGTCGCGGTAGTTCACGAGGAAGACCGCGGGCTTCTTGACGATCTCGCGCAACTCGCCGGGCTGGCGAGTCTTGCAGCGGGACAACGCTGCCTCAAACAACGGTTGGGCCCAACGCGTGCGGTCGAGGTAGTCCCACACCGCTTGTCCCTGCAGGCATTGGACGGAGCGGATGCCGACTTCCCCGCCTTTCCGCCGCTCGATCATCGCTTGGATCGATTCGAGCATGTGGAACCCGTAAGATTCGAGCGGTCCGAAGGCGATCGCCACGGCATGCGGGATCGTCGCGCCCCACGGTGCATCCACTTGCGGGTCGCGGAAGGCCACCGGCACCGATGACCCGGCGAGCATCGGGAAACCCATCTCACGCGAGATGTCGACCACGCGTTTGGCCTTGATCCAACTGTAGGAGAGGTGCTTGTCGTTGTAAACCGGGACGGCTTTGCTGATCTGCCGGAACACGTCGGCGACTTCGAGAAACAGCTCGAAGCGCGGGTAGAGCTTCTGCCCCTTGTCGTTGACGGGGTAGTCGCCGTGCTCGCCGATGATGAGCACGCCATCGACAGCGAGTTTGCCCGTACCGCGGGTCAGTGTCTCGTATATCGTGCGGTAGATCGGGACCCCGTGCTTCTTCGAGATCTCGCGGCTCCGGTCTTTCTCGTGGACCTGGGCCGTGTATAGCGAGACGACCTTCGATCGCGGATAAGGCGGCTGGTCGTTTTGGTGAAAGCCACCGAGATATTTCCCGACGATCACATCGGCGTGTGACCGCTGGAACCATGTCGTCACGACAGCCGCGAGCTTCTTCGGCGGACCTTGCGGGGCGGCGGCGGCAAGGGGCGCGACGGCCGGCAGCGCCGTCGAGGCAAGGAAAGATCGTCGAGTCATACGAGCCTTATTCCCGGAGTGAGGACCGTCGCAGACAGGGTAAGTGAGCCGTGGCGTAAGGCTTGAGCCTTTGCCCCGTGAGATCTCGACTGACAGATTCCTCGGTTCTCAACTCCACTATCAACCGCAGGTGCGCGGTTCCGTAGCGTTGGCCTGCTCAGACGCGGGGCTTCACGACGCCGTCGCCGTTGCCGGCGATGCTGGTTGCGCCCTGGCTACTGATCGTGCCGTTCGAGCGTGACCAGCCGTTCCCATTCAACTCCATTCGGAAATGAGGCGGCTCATGAGTCCCGTCAACGTGGTGCCGCAACAGCGTCAGATAGCGCGACACCAACTCCGGCATGAGGAAGTTGTCGCGGACATGCTCCCGGCCGCGCTCCCCGAGCACCGCCGCCTCGTGCGGATCGTCGAGAAAACGCGCCATCAGCTTCGCGACCGAGTCCACGTCGTTGGGCTCGACGAGATAGCCGTTGATGCCATCGACCACCTGCTTCGGTATCCCCCCGGCGGTGGAGCCGATCACCGGCGTCCCCTGCCACAGCGCCTCAGCGACGACGAGCCCGAACCCCTCGCGCGTCGAGATGTGAACGAACACCCGCGCCACGTGCGCCAGCGCGCCGACGACCTGATCGTTGTTCGCCACGTTGACTAAGAACCGAATGTCGGGGTCGCCGCCGGCTTCCTTCTGGAGCGACTCGAGCATCGCGCCGCCCTCGGGATCGTCGGATGCGGTGTTGCCGAGAAAGATCAAATACGGCGGCTCGGCGTAGGTCCTCTCCTCGCGCAGTCGCTTGAAAGCCTGGATGATCGTGGCCTGATTCTTGTGGATGTCGTAGCGCGAGATGGCCGCCAGAATCGGCCGGTCGGGATCGATGTTGTGCTCATCGAAAAGCGGCGCCAGGATGTCGAGCGCCTCGCGGTCGGAGTAGTCGTGGTTCTTCTCCGCCAGCGGATCGATGCAGGGCGAGATTTCGTACACCGGCTTCCGCACGCCGTGCCCCACGACGCCCGGTTGCGTGAAGACGGCCCCCGCGCACTGGTTGATGTAGGGCAGCAGCGCCCGCCACAGCAGCCGATGCGGCTCCGACGTATCGATATGACAGCGCCAGATCACATGGCCCGAAAGCACGCCTGCCGCCGTCAAGGCCAAGGGCTGCGGGTCATGCACGACGATCATGTCCGCCTCGATGGAGGCGTTCACGGCGTTCTGTTCAATCGTGTCGAGATACTCGCCGAAGATCTCTTCGAGCGTAATAGGCTGGTCGACCCCTTGCAGCAGGTTGTGAAACTTCTTGGTGATCTGGAAGAACTCCGGACGGCCCTTGATCGTGCACCAGTGGGCGTCAATCCCCAGCCCGCGGGCCAGCGGCACAACGCTGCGGAGCTTCTCCGCAACGCCCCCTCCCTGCAGGGTCGAGTTTACGCTCACCCAACTCTTGCCTTCGCAGGCGCCGGCCAGGCGTTTCAACTGCTCCACGCGGACCGGTCCAATGAACGGACGGTAGTCTTCCGGGGTCCGCGTGAAGGTGGGTTCGTAGCTTTCCAGATTGTGGGTCATCGTCTTCGTTTCTGCTCATCGGCAGGAGTTCAAGATTCCCAGGGAGTTGCCGTCTCTGGGATGCGTTCGTGAGGTGCAAGTCGAGCATCAGCAGGCACCACCGTTTCAAGCCCCGCCGGCCAAACCTCCCAGGCGGATCCCAAAACATTTCTGCTACAAATTGTTTTGGCGACATTATCGCATGGAAGTTCGCTCCGTATCAACGAGGACGCGACAGGAGTGTCAACGCCCAATAGAAATGTCCCCCTCTGTAGCCCAGTAGAGATGTCCCCTTTTGCCGTACGCTCTTGAGCCCCTTCGCCTTGTTGAGCAGAGTGCTGTTTTCGCGACGGCGAGGGAGCAGTCAAGGGCGGGCCCGTAGGGCTTGGCTTCGCGAACCCTTGATGGGTCCCTCGGCGTCGCCATCATCAGCTTGCAAGGCGAAGGGGCCGACCACGAACCTGATCCAGAGGGGACATTTCTATTGGGCGCAAAAGGGGACATTTTGATTGGGCTACAACACGAGGACGCGACAGGAGTTGGCCCGGTTCCCTGCAGGAAGTATCGGGCGGAATGGCGGGGGCGGCAATAGCGCGGAAGGGCTAGTCTGACCAGACCGAAAGTACTTCTACCCCCGTCAGAGAATCAACCTAGACGCATCGCCGCGGCTTGGGCGAGGGGAAGAGGAGGCTTCCAGTGGAAGGCCTCCTGATTGCCTCCTCGTCGGCGGTGGCAGAGTCAATCCACCTACGGTAGCCGAGGCGGATTGCCACGTCAAGAGCCCGCGGCGAAGAATCTGCGTGTCCCCGCCTTGAACGGACCTTCTTGCCAGACAGGAAGCGGCTTGCTATCGTCGATGCCGTTATGACACGACTTCGGCTGGTTGCGACCGCTCTTTGGCTCCCAGGATGGCTTTCCCTGGGGCTGCCATTATGGCTTTCCTATACGATTTTCACGATCAACCCCGCCACCGGCGCTGAGCCCGTGGTGATCGAGCCCAAATACAAAGTCCGCATCGAGCGCAACGTCAGGATTCCGATGCGCGACGGCAAGCACCTTTCCGCCGACCTCATCCGGCCAGACGCCGAGGGCCGCTTCCCCGTTCTGATCGAGTATCACCCCTACCGCAAGGACGACGTTTCGCGGGGTGGGCACAACCAGCACTGGTACCTGGCCGAGCGCGGCTTCATCGGCGTGCGCCTTGACGTGCGCGGCACGGGTGGGTCCGACGGCGTCAACACCGACGAGTACGTCCCGCAGGAGCAGGAGGACGGTTACGACGCCGTCGAGTGGCTTGCGCGTCAGCCCTATTCGAACGGCAACGTAGGCATGTTCGGCACCTCCTACGGCGGATTCACGTCGATTCAGGTGGCGATGAACCGCCCGCCTTCGCTGAAGGCCATTGCGCCAATGTACGCCACCGACTACCGCTATACCGACGACTGCCACTACACCCGCGGCGGCAACATGCGCATGTATTACGACGTGGGCACGTACGGCGGCTCGATGGTGGGTATGAACGCAGTGCCGCCACTGCCCGAGCTGGCCGGTCCACGCTGGGCCGAAATCTGGCGCGAGCGCCTCGAGAAGAACGAGCCCTACCTGATCAAGTGGCTCCGCAATCAGCTCGACAATCCTTACTGGCACGGGGCCTCGCTGCGGCCCGGTTACGATCGTATTCAGTGTCCCGTGTTCGTCATCGCCGGTTGGCGGGACGGTTACGCCAACGCCATGATGCGCGTCTTCCAGAACGTCCAAACACCGAAGAAGATGTTGATGGGGCCGTGGGTGCACCAGCGCCCGCACCAGTCGGTGCCGGGGCCGCGGATCGATCACCTCAACGAGATGGCGCGCTTCTTCGCCCACTACCTGCGCGGCGAGGACACCGGCTTCATGGACGAGCCGCCCGTGCAGGTCTACATGCAACGCTACGCGAAGCCCGACCGAACGCTCGACACCACTCCGGGCCACTGGCGCAATGACAACGACATCACGCCGCGAGAAACCATAGAGCTGACGTTATATCTAGCGGCCGGGGGGCGTTTGACACGCGATGCAGCCGCCCACGAGAGCGCCGGCGAGGGTGTCGACGAGTTCGAGTACATCCCCACCGTCGGAACCGCCAACGGCTATTGGTCCGCCGGCGGGATGAGCTTCTACCTTCCCCACGACCAGCGTCCCGACGAGGCACTCTCGCTCACCTACACCACCGAGCCGCTTGAGGACGACCTGCGCATCCTGGGGTGGCCGAAGGTGATCCTGCATGGGTCGTCCTCGGCCAAGGTCGCGACGTTTGTCGCCAAGATCGCCGAGGTTGCCGAGGACGGCTCTTCCGCCCTGATCGTCGACGGCTCGCTGAACGGCACGCGCCGGGGCGTCTTGGCCGACGCCTTGAAGAAGCCCGCGCCGATGGTCCCGGGCGAGATCTATGAGCTAGACATTCCGATGTTTCCCACCGGGTGGGTCGTCAAAAAAGGACACCGGCTGCGGCTCGCGGTGTCGGGGGCCGACTTCCCGAACCTCTGGCCCACGCCCTATGGGGCGACCAACCGCGTGCATCGCGGCGGACGGTACGCCTCACGCATCGTCCTGCCGGTGGTGCCCGAATCGAAGCTCCCACCGCCGCAATTCCTGCCGGCGCCGCATCTCGAAACCTTCGTCAAGTCCTACGGCGAGCAGCCGTCTCAGCAGACCATCGTCGACCAGATCTCGGGAACGGTAACGGTCACGAACAAGCGGGCGGGGACGGTTGTGCTCGAGGACAACCTCGGCTCCCTCTTCCGCTCCGGAGAGTTCCACTCGACTGCGGACCGCAACCGCCCGGACCGGGCGAGCATCGTGGGAACCCACACCTACGTGTACAAGCGCGACGGCGACGAGATCAAGGTCGTCGGCGAAAGCTCAATCCGCGCCACCCGCGATGCGTTTCATTTGGTGATCGACCTGAACGTCACCAAAAACGGCCGCCCGTTCTTTCAGAAGCAGTGGAGCGTCTCCGAGCCCCGCCGGCTGATGTGAGCAGCACGACACCGGCATCAGCCGAACACTGGGAGTTGACGCGGGCTGCGTCCGCGAAGGGGTTAGCCGCTGCGCCCGCTTGAAGGCGTCGACGATCCGCAATTCGCCACCGGCAGGCCCTCCCGGCACTTCTCACTGAAGCGACCTTTCACGATCCAGTGGAACAGCAAGTCGTGTTCAACATGGACCTTCGGCTGGGCCATCCGCGGCATTTTTTCGTTTTAAGTGTTGAAGCCCAATGATAATGTCCCCTTGAGCGCCCAATAGAAATGTCCCCTACTCTGAGGCTCCGAAGGAGGAGCCGAGAGTGGGAAGGACATGGATGAGTGCCAAGGAGTTGAGGCGCGGCGAAGTGCTGAGCCGAGTGAAACGAGGGGAACTGAAGTTGACCGAAGCCGCCGAGCTGCTGGAGGTCAGCTACCGCCATGCGAAGCGTCTGAAGAAGCGTTACCGTGCGGGCGGGGTCAAGGCTTTGGTGCACGGTAACGTCGGCCGTGCTTCGAACCGAGCCGATCAGAAGCGACGCCAGCAGGTTATCGAGTTGGTGCGCGAGAACTATGCGGGCGAGGGGCACGAGCGCTTCGGGCCGACGCTGGCGTCGGAACATCTGGCAGCCGACCACGGCCTGGAAGTGCCGCGCGAAACACTGCGGCGCTGGATGCTCGCCGCGGGTCTGTGGAGCCGCCGTCGCAAGCGCCAACCGCATCGCACCCGGCGCCAACGCAAAGCGCACTTCGGCGAGCTGATTCAACTCGACGGTTCGCACCACCACTGGCTGGAAGAACGCGGCCCGAAAGCCTGTCTGATGAACTTCGTCGATGACGCGACCGGTGTGGCGCTGTGCCGTTTCTCGGACCAGGAAACGACCTGGGCCGCGGCCGATCTGCTCGCAGCCTGGGTGCGTCAACACGGCGTTCCCAAGGCGTTGTACTGCGACTGGGAAAACGTCTACCAGCGCCAGCCGACGTCGCGGGAAGCGCTGGCAGGCATCAAGCCCGAGACGCAGTTCGGGCGCATGTGTGCCAAGCTCGGCATTACGATCATGGCGGCTTCCTCGCCGCAAGCCAAGGGTCGAGTGGAGCGCCATCACGGCACGCACCAAGACCGCCTGATCAAGAAGATGCGGCTGCGCGGGATCGTCGAGTACGAAGCGGCGAACCGTTATCTCGACGAGGAGTACCTGGCCGAGCACAACGAGCGCTTCGCCTGTGAGCCGGCGGCGGGAGCGGACTTTCACCAGGCGCTCCCCCGCGGCACCGAGCTGCGAGGGGTGTTCTGTTGCGAGTACGAACGCGTGGTGAGCAACGACCGGGTGGTGCGTTTCGAGAATCGTTGTTTGCAGTTGAAGCCGAAACGCAACCAGGGCGTGGGGGCGGGGGCACGGGTGACGGTCCAACAGTGGCGCGATGAGAGCTTGCAGGTGAGGTTTGACGGGCACGAGATCGAGCACGACGTGATCGCCACGCCGACGCCACAGCTGCGGACGAAGCCAGCACCACAGCAGCGTCCGGGGGGCGGGCGCAAGCCGGCGGCGGACCACCCCTGGCGGCGAGCTGTGTTACGGAAAAAACGGGCTGCGAATACATAAGAGGGCTGTGGAAATGCCGGGTCGGATGGAAAGCGTGGAAAATCTCTCGAGGCAGCAGTACCGGGTTCGAGGAGCGGTGGATGGTTTTCCACCCTTCCCACCGCCCCTTGGAAATCGCTACGCGATTCCCACAGTTCCACAGCCCCGACGACGACGATATCTCTCCTACGAACAAGAAACACAAGGGGACACTTCTATCGAGCTACCGAGGGGGACATTTCTATTGGGCGTTGACACATTTTTTAGTTTAAGGTGCAAAACTCTCCTCGGAGTTGTACAATACCTGTCCAGCACCACCCTCCGAAGATCATCCAGACCCCGCAAAGGAGATCGATATGAGACAGGAATTCCCTAACAATACGGTTGCCCGCATAAACCCCGGCGCTCCGACCAGAGTAAGCTCCCCAACTAGCGTCGCCGGCGTGACAGGCACCATTAGCGGCGTGACGGTGTCCTGCGACATCCTCCACACGTTCACTGGCGATCTCGTGATCGCCCTAACGAGCCCGGACGGCCGTCGAGTTGTCTTGGTCAACCGGGAGGGTGGCAGCGGGAACCATTTCATCGGCACCGTGTTCGACGACCGTTCGACCTCGTCCATTACCCGGGCGAGTCCCCCGTTCCAGGGTCGGTTTCGTCCCGCTGAGCCCCTCAGCACGTTCGACGGAGCTGATGCGAACGGTAACTGGACGCTTGAAATCGACGACAGGGCCTTCCAAGATGGGGGCTTCCTGATCAGATGGACACTCGGCTTCACAACCGAGCCTGCCACTGAGACAGACTTCTCGATTGCCTTCAATTTCGGAGGCGGCCTAACTAACTCGCAGCGGCAGGTGTTCTCCGCCGCCGCGGACCGTTGGTCCGAAATCATCACGTGCGCCACGGACGGCACTGAACTCAGGGTAGTCATTGATGCCGACGGCGTTCCGATTGACGGGGTCGGCGATATCAACGGAAATGTGCTGGGACGAGCCGGCCCCAGGGGCTTTCACGCCAACGGTCTTCCCTCCAGCGGCATTATGGAGTTCGACACGTTCGACCTCGACAGTCTGGAGAGGGAAGGCAGTCTGCTCAATGTGATCATCCACGAGATGGGCCACGTTCTCGGCCACGGGACCATCTGGCGGAGTCGAGGAGTGCTGGTTGGTGCGGGTTCGAACAATCCGGTATTCCTGGGTGAGAACGCGATGGTCGAGTTCGGCGTGCTACTGGGCACAAATCAACTAACGCCCGTTCCGGTTGCCAACCGAGGCGGTCGGGGTACCGCGGATTCACACTGGCGCGAAAGTACATTCGGCCGGGAACTACTCACGGGGCGACTTAACGGAGGGGTTAACCCCATCAGCCGAATGTCGATCGCATCGCTGTCGGATCTTGGCTATCAGGTGGATCTGGACGCTGACGACCCGTACCAACTACCCGACTTTAGGGCACTTTCGCTGTTGGGTACGGACGGTGAGGGATCGAGTTGTTGCTGCGGCCCCCGTCGCGTGATTGGTGGCGCGCAAGGGTCGCACAGTAGCTGATCCATGTTTTCGCTTATCATCTAGTCACGACATGAACGCACGCTTGCTTTCCCGTCGCACAGTGCTGCGGGGCCTCGGTGTCACGATGGCGGTGCCCTGGATGGAGTCGCTCTCTGTCTGGGGCGCCACCGAGGCCAAGAAGCCGTGCAGCCAGGCTCCCCTACGCCTGGCCGTGCTGTTTTCGGGGAACGGTTTTCGCAGCGACGAGTGGTGGGCCAAGGGCGAAGGCAAGCAGATGGAGCTCGGTCAGGTGCTGGCGCCGCTGACCGACCTGAAAGAAAAGCTGCTCCTCATCCGCGGGCTCTACAACGAGGAAGCCCTCAAGGGCAACATCCATAGTTCACAGACCGGCAATCTACTTTCCGGCGCGCCGCTGGCCTCGGGTGGCACGATTCGTTCCGGCACGAGCATCGACCAGGTCGTCGCGCAACGGTATGGACGATCGACCAAGGTGCCGAGCCTCGTCCTCGGCTGCGAGCGATCGAATCCGGGCATTCACAAGAACTATTCGATGCTCTACAGCTCGCACATCTCGTGGAGCTCGCCGACTGCGCCGACGCCGCTGGAACTCTATCCGGCCCTGGCGTTCGACCGGTTGTTCAAGGACCAGGTACAACGCGGAGAAACGAGCGTGCTCGACGCGGTGCTCACCGACGCTCATCGTTTTCGGCGGAACATCAGCTCGAGCGATCAACACAAGCTCGACGAGTATCTCAACTCCGTGCGTGAGGTCGAGCAACGCATCGAACATGCCGGTGGCAGGGGCGAGTTGCAAGGCTGGCGGCCGACGCTCGACAAGCCTAACGTCCCGCGTCCGCCGGACGGCATTCCGCAGAACCTCGCCGAGCACATGCGCCTGATGTGCGACATCTTAGTGCTGGGCTTCCAGACCGACACCACGCGTGTCTCGACACTGAAGCTCAACAACGATCACAGCTACTTGCTGTTCCGGCATCTCGACATCGATGTCGGCCACCACGAACTCTCGCACCGCGACGACGGCGATTACCTCAGAGTGAATCAGTTCTTCCTGTCGCAGTTCGCCTACATCGCCCGTCGGCTGGACGCGATTCAGGAAGGCGACAGAACCGTGCTCGACAACTCGATGTTGATGTATTGCTCGAGTATGTTGTCGGGCAGGCACATCGCCACGCAGTTGCCCGTCGTGCTACTCGGCGGCGCCGGCGGACAGTTGCAGACCGGTCGCGCACTCGATTACCTCGAAAAGCCTAACCGCAAGATGTGCAGCTTCTTCCTGTCGATGCTCGACAAGTTCGGCATCCGCCCCGAGCAGTTCGGCGACTCGACCGAACGCCTCGCGGAAGTGTGACCGGCTGAACCCTACGCAGTACCCTTCAAGTACCGTTGCCGTTGGCGCTCGGGGAATCGCTCGATCGCGTAGCACAGCATGGTGCGGGGCATGCCGCGATAGTGCTTGTCGAGAAACGCCTTCTCCGCCTTGACGTTCTGCTTGCCCACTTCGCGGAGCATCCAGCCGACGGCTTTGTGGATCAGGTCCTCGCGGTCGTTGAGCAGTCGCTCGGCGATCCGCAGCGTATCGTCGAAGTCATCGTGGCGAATGAAGTGATAGGTCGCGAGGATCGCGATCCGCCGCTCCCACAGGTTTCTCGACCTGGCGAGCTGATGGAGGACTGATCGGTCCTTGTCCACCAAATAGCCGCCGACAATGTGGGGCGCCGAACCGTCAACGAGATCCCAGTTGTTGACGCCGCACCGGTTGCGCATGTAGAAGTCGTAGATCTTTTTCTGTGCCAGCGTGTCGCCCTTGTTGAACCGGAGGACGAGCACAAACAGCGCGAGTTGGCGCTGTTCGTGGATCGGAGATGCCAGGAGTTGCCGCAGGTCCGCAAAGGTGAGGTCCCCGCAGTGGCGTGAGACGCGGCGCACGTCCGGTACTTTCAGACCGAGGAACCGGTCGCCCTCGCCGTACTCACCGGGACCGGTCTTGAAGAAACGCGTCGAATGTTCGGCTCGGGCTGTGCTGCCTAGCTCAGCCAGTTGCCTTCGAACGTCCGCCAGGGCTTTGCCCGGCCGTCCCGGCGCCATCGCTTAGCGACCCTGGGCCTGCGTGGCCTCGCGGTGGAGCTGCGAGCGGGCCAGGTTACGCCACCAGCTTACGGTGCAACCGGGGCGACTCTCTCGGAATTTCTCGACCGCCCCCTGTGTCACCGCGGTCCCGCCGACGCGCAACGCCTTGAGGTGTTCGAGCGTGGCGAGTTGTCGCAGGCCGTCGTCCGTCACCGCGGTGCCCGAGAGTTGCAAGCTTTCGAGTTGTTCCAGCACCAGAAGCACCGCAATGGCCTGATCGTCGACGCCCGTGGCATATTCCAAGCTGAGGTGCCGCAATTGAGGCAGCTCGCGCAGCGCATCGAGCGCCGGACGAGTCAGAGGCGTCCGGCTCAGTCCGAGACCACGAAGGTTGACCAAACCTTTAAGATTCGGCAACGACGTCAGCTCTTTGCGCCGCGCCAGTTCATGTCCGGGGCGGTCGAGACCGCGGTCGGAGATGTTCGCGCCGTTCAGCTTGAGCGTCTCCAACCTCGTCAGCTCGCCGATCTTGTGCATGTTACTGTCGTTGAGCGCAATGCCCCACAGACCCGAATCGACGCGTTGGATGCCACCCACATCAAGATGCTTCAGCGCGGGGAGGAGCTTCAACAGCGACAGGCCCGGCCCCAGAATCCGATTACTTCCGATGGCGAGTTTCTCGAGATGGGGCAGAGAGGCGAGTTTCTCGAAGCCGGCGTCAGTTACCTCTGTCGACGAGATGTCGAGTGCACGCAGGCTTTCGAGGCCCTTGAGGTGATCGAACACGCGGCTCGTTACCTTCGTGCCACGCAAGCTGAGATGTTTGAGCTGCGTCCATCCCTTGATGTGGGCAATGCCGCTGTCGGTGATGTACTCGGCGAAGTAGAGGTTCAGGTCGAGCACCTCGCTCGGGCCGCGCAAGTGCTCCAGGCCCACGTCGCTGATCTTGGTGTACGCGAGGTCGAGCCTGCGGAGTCCGGTCAGCCGCCCCAGCCTCGCCATGTCAGCATCGGTGACCCACGTGGAGCTCAGATCGATGCCGATGACCTTGCCGGAGGAGTCCTGTTCGGCCGCACCGCCTTGGGAGCGAACCCACTGGCCAATGCTGGATCGGGTCTGTGCCCTGAGCGGCAGCGAAAGCAGGGCCAACAGGGTGAGTATGAAAGCACGCCGCATCAAGACCTATTCTCCCAAAGGCGAGAGCGGACGGGTCGGCGCTATAACGGACACGTTCATGGGCAAGCCGCTGCGAGGTCTTCAAGCTGTTCAATCCGCGTGACCCCGGTAATGACCGACGTGACACCCGGCTGATCAAGCAACCATCGCACCGCGTAGCGGCTCGGCGACAAACCTGCGGCGCGCGCCTCCTGTTCAAAGCCCTCGATGCGGCCGTGCGCTTCCTCGTCCGGCGGACTCAGCCACTTCGACTCCGTCGCGCGCGTACCCTGAGGCAACGGGCCGCCCCGCCGATACTTCCCCGTCAGCAGTCCGCCTTCAAGAGGACGGTACGGCGTCACAGCGATGTCAAGTTCGCGGCACAGCGGCAGGTGCTCGGCTTCAGCGCCGCGGTTGAGCCAACTGTAGGGCGGCTGGCTGATCACGGGTTTGGGATAGGAGTTGTCCTCGCAGATGCGCATCATCTCGCGCACCTGGTCGGCCTCGTAGTTCGAGAAACCCCACTGGCGCACCTTGCCCGCTTTGACCAACCCCGCCATGACCTCGATCGAGGTCTCGAGCAGCGTCTCCGGATCGGGCCGATGCAGCAAATAGAAGTCAACGTAGTCGGTCCGCAGCCGCTGAAGGCTGGCGTCGATCTGTCGCGTCAGGTGCACTCGGCCGAGTCCGGTATCGCCTGGGTCGGGCCCGACCGGGTTACCTGCCTTGGTGGTCACGACGGCGTCTTTCCGCCGTCCTTGCAGCGCCTCGCCGAGGAACTCCTCCGACTTGCCCCCCGGCGAGCCCATAAAGCGGGTATAGCCTTCGTACATGTCGGCGGTGTCGATGAAGTTGACTCCGTGGTCGAGCGCCCAATGGACGATTCGACCCGCCTCGTCCTTGCCGACCGGCGTGCCGAAGGTCATCGTGCCGAGGCAGAGGCAGGAGACCTCGATGTCCGTCGCTGGGACCGTGCGATACCTCATGACTTGCGGCACAGTGTAGCACTCGCCCCCGGGTGTGGCATTCGACCCCGGAGAGCCCTGGCCTCAGGTGGCACGGGGCCCTTGACCTGCTGTGTCGGCACTCTCACCGGCACAGGGGGGTCTCCCGGGGGGGGGGGGTCTCCCCGGTCCCCTCGCCCAACAGTGGCCCAGGCATTGGCACGAGGGTCGATGCGTCAGACATAGGCGTCTGCGCCACACCTCAAGGCCCAACGCCCAAGGCCCACCACATCGGTTCTGGCGACACATCGGTTCTGGCGACGGTGCGCTCGCGGTATCAATCACCTACACTCGCTGGCAGATCCAAATTCGTCAAAATCACCGTCGCCGTGACGAAGTTGGGCTAGGCTTAGTGACGTAAGGAAAGGGCTTTCCTGCGCGGGCAGCGAGCGCTGCCTCCAAAGAGAAACTTGCCGTTGGCCGGAGTGTGTACTAGCCTAGCCACTCACGTTCGGGCTTTGTTCACGGGATGGCTGGAGGGAATCATGCGCGTCGCGGTGGTTGGAGTGGGTGCGGTCGGAGGATACTTCGGGGGCCGTCTGGCACAGGCCGGAATCGACGTTGTCTTCGTCGCGCACGGGGAGACGGCGAGGCGGTTGCGGACCGACGGGCTGAAGGTCAGCAGCGTCCAAGGCACCTTCGCAATCCCCAAGCCCACGGTGATGGACGACCCGAGCAGTGCCGACCCTGTGGATGTGGTTTTCATCGCGGTCAAGGCGCCGCAGGTTGTGGATGCCGGCCGGTGGGTCACGCCTCTGGTTGGTCCTGAGACAGCGGTCATCCCGCTGCAGAACGGCGTTGAAGCGCCGAGTCTTCTGGCGGATGTTTTCGGCACGGACCGCGTCTTGGGCGGGTTGTGCAGGATCCTCGCGTCGAGGACGGCGGACGGGGAAATCCAGCATGCCGGCCTGGAGCCGACGATCGTGTTCGGGGAATTGACGCCGGGAGGCACAGGCGGAGTGCTTAGCGACAGAGTGCAGGCCATCCTGGCGGCGTTCGAATCGACGAGCGGCATGACAGTTGCCGCCTCCCGCGACATTGCGGCCGCCATGTGGAAGAAGTTCCTCTTCATTGCACCGCTCGGCGGCGTCGGGGCGCTGGTACGCGAGCCGGCGGGCGTCCTGCGGGAAGTGCCGGAAACGCGCTGGATTCTACGAGCGGCGATGGAGGAGGTCGTTGCGGTCGGACAGCGGCGCAACGTCGTAATTGACAGTAGCGCGGTGGACCAAGCGATGGGTGTGGTCGACACCCTGCCGCCGGATGCCACCGCGTCGATGCAGCGGGACATCAGCGCGGGCAGGCCTTCGGAGCTGGAGTTTCAAACCGGCACGATCGTTCGCTACGGACGAGACTCCGATGTGCCGACTACTGTGAACAGCGTGATCTACGGAGCCTTGCTGCCTGCCGAGCTGCGGGCGTCCGGCAAGCCGACGGATTGATTGTCGACCAAATTGTCAATCTGCTCGCGGCTGTAGTTCAACTCGCTCAGGATCTCGGTGGTGTGCTCGCCGGCCAGCGGCGCCGGGTGGCGCGGGTCGGGGCGTTCGCTGTCGAAACGAACCGGGAAGGCGACTTCGCGATAGCCGGGAATGCGTGGATGCGGCGTTGGGTCGAACATGCCGGCGGCCCGCACCTGCGGGTCGTCAACGACTTGCGAGACGTCGTGAATCGGCGAACAAGGCACGCGGTACTTCTCGAGCAGCGCACGCAGCTCATCCGTCGCGAACTCTCCGATGCGTGTGGCTAGTATGGGTGTCAGTTCGTCCCGGTGGTCGACGCGGGATGGGTTGGTGGTGAAGCGCGGATCGGCCGCAACTTCCGGGAGGCCGAGCGCCTCACAGAGCCGCTGAAAGATCGCATCATTTCCCGCCAGGATCATCAACTGTCCGTCCTTGGTGTCGAAGCCCTCGTAAGGAGTCATCATCGCGAACGCGGAGCCCATGCGGCCAGGGATGTTGCCGGTTGCCAAATAACTCATCAGGTGATAGCTGACCCACACGAGGGACGTATCGAGCAACGACGACTCCACGTGGGCGCCTTGGCCGGTCCGGTCGCGCTCCCTCAGCGCGGCCATGACACCGAGCGCGGTCCACATGCCGGTGCCGATGTCGATGAGCGCGCCGGCCGCGCGCGCCGGCGGCCCGTCGGGATGGCCCGTCATCGACATGAGGCCGCTGTAGGCCTGCATCAAGGGGTCGTATCCGGGCATCTCGCGAAGCGGGCCTTGCGAGCCAAACCCGGTGATGGACGCGTAAATCAACTCGGGCCGGCGGGCGCGCAGCTTCTCGTGCCCAAAGCCCAGCGATTCGATCACGCCGAGCCGGAATGATTGAACGAACACATCCGCCGACGCGGCTAGGCGGTCCAGTACTTCGCCGCCGGCGGCGGACTTGAGATCGACGGTGATGCTGCGTTTGTTGCGGTTGGCCGCCAGGAACAGCGGGGCCTCGCCTTCCCAAAAAGGAGGCCCCCAGGCGCGCGCCGGGTCGGCCCCCAGGGGCTCGACTTTGATGACGTCGGCGCCCAGGTCACCGAGGATCTGCGTGCATTGAGGTCCGGCGAGGTTCTGCGAGAGGTCGACGACCCGAATTCCGTCCAGCGCGTTCAACGTATCAACGTACTACAAACAGGCTCGGCAGCCGGGGCCACGCTAAAGCTTCAATACCCAACGCCGTCGCCACAAGACCCACGCAAACACGAAGCTGCACCCTACTTGGAGCAGGGAGTAGATGACCGACGCGTTGGCCGTTCCCAAGACGGGTTCCAACGCCCCGAAGATGGCGTATCGCACCGAGCCGTCCTCGCCACCAAGTCCCGCCAGAGTGCCCACCACGCCGTGGAAGACGTACACAGCCAGGGCGTTCACGCCGAAGATCACCCAAGGGCGCGTCCAGCGGCCTTTCCAGCCGTAGCCGTCGATGAGCCAGTAACAGGCCCGAACGTAATGTGGGCCAGGCCGGCGGTCAGCAGGGTGTAGGAAACCGTCCACAAGCTTTTGTTGATCGGTTGGATCGGGTCCATCGCCAGACCCAGAAGAAGCAGGACGTTGCCGCTCAGGATCAACCACACGGCCTTCTCCGCGATGCCGCGGCCCATTCGAAGGAACTGACCCGCTAAGACTCCGAACAGGAACGTCCCAACAGCCGGCAGCGTGCTGACGATGCCCTCGGGGTCCCAGGTCCCCGAGTACCTCCACATGTGGCCGGTCAGGAACAGGCGGTCGATACGGGCGGCGAAGTTCTCGTTCACCTCGTAGCCGCCGGGATGTATCAGGGCGAAGTACACCGCGAGGCAACCCACGAGCCATGCCACCCTGCCGCGCGTGCCGCTATAGAGGAAGATCGCGCTACCAATCAAGTAGCAAACCGCGATGCGTTGCAGCACGCCGGGGATGCGCAGGCTCGCCAGGCCGGGGTGGTGGAGGAAGTTCAGGGCCATGCCGATCAAAAACAGCAGTGCCGCCCGGCGGACGACGTGGCCGAGAAGCGTCCGGCGGTCGTCGCCTCGTTCGACTCTCTTCGCGGTTGAGAGCGTCGTGGCGACGCCGGCGATCCAAAGGAAGAATGGGAAGGCGAGGTCGGTGAAGGTCCAGCCGTGCCAAGAGGCGTGCCGGAGTTGCTGGTACGCGCCAGCCCCGACCTGGTTGTTGACCAACACCATCGACGCGATGGTGAGGCCCGGAAAACGTCGAGGGAGACGAGGCGTTGGGCCGCCGACGGACTACGAGGCGGGTTGGAAGGTGTTGCTATCGTTGCCGGTGTCGCCACTGGACTTTGAGGTGTCTTCGGCGAGAGGGGAGAGTCAGTCGAAAAGGGCTTCCAGCTCCCTCACTCCGTGAAGAACCCGGACGATGTCGATGCCGTCTTCAAGCGGGAAGTAGAAGATGAGATAGTTCTCGAAACGTGGCACTTGCCATTTGCGCATGCCTTTGAATCTTGGGTTACGAAAAGTTCGCCGCACGCCCATTTCCGGCATCCGAGCCAGTTCCTCGAAGGTGAACTCCGCGGCCGTCAGAAATCGCTCAGCGGTTTCGACGCCCGCGTTCTCTGCAAGGTAGACGAAGTGCTCGACCAGATCCCGTTCGGCAAGGGTTCGGCGGCGTACACGCGACGCCATCAGCCCGGCTTGGCGGACTGGCGCTGCTTGAAGCGGGCAAGCGCCTCGCTCCGGATGTTCTCCCAATCTTGCTTGGTCATGTCTACCGGCTCACCGCTCTCCAGGCCCTCGAGCAGGAGCTGCTCCAGCCGTTCTTCGGCTTGACGCCGTTGCGCCTGGCGCAGCAGTTCCCGAACATACTCGCTGGTGCTGCTGTAACTGCCGCCGGCTACTTGCTCGTCGACGAACGCTTTGAGTACGGTCGGCAAGGAGATGTTCATTGTCTCCATGGGCTCAGGATATCAAGTATGCCAGTTATTGGCAAAGCTTGCCATCAACGGCATCCTTGATGCGGGATTCACCCCAGCCGGAAGAATAGTCAAGCCGAAACGAATCAACAAGCCAGAACCGCGACGTGCCCTCGGCCGCCATACGCCAGGATACGACGGTCGCGAGTAACCAACGTCAAGCCCATCACCCGAGCTGTTGAGATGAGTAAGCGGTCGGCATGGTCGGGGTGTAAGTTGCCCGGCAGGCTTGACGACTTGACGGCAATCTCCGGGGTCAAGCCGGCCACCCTCACGCCGGGCTGGGAGAACACCTTGGCAACATACTGGTCCGCGGGAAGATGAAGCGAGATTCGGCCTCGGCTTGCGAGGACTCCGATTTCCCAAGCGGACACGGGAGAGAGATAAAGCGCCGACGCGGCAGTCGCTTGAGAGAGCGCCTGCACGGCGGCGGGACTCAGAGGTTCCTGGTTAGCGCTCCAGAGCAACGCACACGTATCGAGCAGAATCACCAGCTAGTCCTGGAGAGCCTCCCAGTCGCCCCCGGTCGGTTCGGTCAGGTCGCCGTTGATCTCCGCCATACCCTCTAGGCAACCGTAGAACGACCCCTCGCCCTCATCCGCCGGAACCAGCTTCACATAGGGCTTGCCGCGTTTTGTGATAAGGATGGCGTTGTGCTTGCGGTCGTGGACATCCCGCATCAGCTCCAGGCACTTGGCCTTGAACTCGGTCGCGGCGACTTCGACTGACTCATCAGGCACGGGCATCGAACTGGTCCACTTACAATGACCATTTTAGCAGTACTACCGGCCGAAGTCAAGGTGCAAGGGTCAGGGTTGTCAACGCCCAATAGAAATGTCCCCCTCGGTAGCTCGATAGAAGTGTCCCCTTGTGTTTCTTGTTCGTAGGAGAGATATCGTCGTCGTCGGGGCTGTGGAACTGTGGGAATCGCGTAGCGATTTCCAAGGGGCGGTGGGAAGGGTGGAAAACCATCCACCGCTCCTCGAACCCGGTACTGCTGCCTCGAGAGATTTTCCACGCTTTCCATCCGACCCGGCATTTCCACAGCCCTCTTATGTATTCGCAGCCCGTTTTTTCCGTAACACAGCTCGCCGCCAGGGGTGGTCCGCCGCCGGCTTGCGCCCGCCCCCCGGACGCTGCTGTGGTGCTGGTTTCGTCCGCAGCTGTGGCGTCGGCGTGGCGATCACGTCGTGCTCGATCTCGTGCCCGTCAAACCTCACCTGCAAGCTCTCATCGCGCCACTGTTGGACCGTCACCCGTGCCCCCGCCCCCACGCCCTGGTTGCGTTTCGGCTTCAACTGCAAACAACGATTCTCGAAACGCACCACCCGGTCGTTGCTCACCACCCGTTCGTACTCGCAACAGAACACCCCTCGCAGCTCGGTGCCGCGGGGGAGCGCCTGGTGAAAGTCCGCTGCCGCCGCCGGCTCACAGGCGAAGCGCTCGTTGTGCTCGGCCAGGTACTCCTCGTCGAGATAACGGTTCGCCGCCTCGTACTCGACGATCCCGCGCAGCCGCATCTTCTTGATCAGGCGGTCTTGGTGCGTGCCGTGATGGCGCTCCACTCGGCCCTTGGCTTGCGGCGAGGAAGCCGCCATGATCGTAATGCCGAGCTTGGCACACATGCGCCCGAACTGCGTCTCGGGCTTGATGCCTGCCAGCGCTTCCCGCGACGTCGGCTGGCGCTGGTAGACGTTTTTCCAGTCGCAGTACAACGCCTTGGGAACGCCGTGTTGACGTACCCAGGCTGCGAGCAGATCGGCCGCGGCCCAGGTCGTTTCCTGGTCCGAGAAACGGCACAGCGCCACACCGGTCGCGTCATCGACGAAGTTCATCAGACAGGCTTTCGGGCCGCGTTCTTCCAGCCAGTGGTGGTGCGAACCGTCGAGTTGAATCAGCTCGCCGAAGTGCGCTTTGCGTTGGCGCCGGGTGCGATGCGGTTGGCGCTTGCGACGGCGGCTCCACAGACCCGCGGCGAGCATCCAGCGCCGCAGTGTTTCGCGCGGCACTTCCAGGCCGTGGTCGGCTGCCAGATGTTCCGACGCCAGCGTCGGCCCGAAGCGCTCGTGCCCCTCGCCCGCATAGTTCTCGCGCACCAACTCGATAACCTGCTGGCGTCGCTTCTGATCGGCTCGGTTCGAAGCACGGCCGACGTTACCGTGCACCAAAGCCTTGGCCCCGCCCGCACGGTAACGCTTCTTCAGACGCTTCGCATGGCGGTAGCTGACCTCCAGCAGCTCGGCGGCTTCGGTCAACTTCAGTTCCCCTCGTTTCACTCGGCTCAGCACTTCGCCGCGCCTCAACTCCTTGGCACTCATCCATGTCCTTCCCACTCTCGGCTCCTCCTTCGGAGCCTCAGAGTAGGGGACATTTCTATTGGGCGCTCAAGGGGACATTATCATTGGGCTTCAACAGGTGCAAGGGTCAGGGTCAGCGATTCCGCAACGCGGTCGGGCGAGAGCCGGGAAGTGATTGGGGAACGAGCGAGTTAGGTGCGGGGCGAGCGGGGCGAGCAGATTCGCAGCCGGACGAGGGCCTCGGCGGGGCCCGAAGTCGGCCGCGGAAGACACCGCTACGCTCGGCTGCCGCTCGGCGGCGTGGTGGCAGCGCAGGATGGCAGGGAGAAAGAAAACCACCCGCTCGCTATGGCGAGGGCCCCGAGCCGTACGGGCAAGCCGCCGCCTGATACAGATCAGCCGCCATCGCGCGCGCCCAAAAGACTCGCGGCTTGCTGCGCCGCAGCGATGCCTTGAGATTGCGCGCAACAAAAACGTGGAAGAGATTAAAAGCCAGAAACACCGTCAACAGAAAGTTCTCGATCGCCGCGGGGTCGTGCTTATATACGTGGTCGGCGTGCCAGCCGTTGACTAACTCGTTGAAACCCTGATTCTCGATGTCCCAGCGTTGATGGCCCAACCTTACCACCCGCGCGGTCCGAACCTGCAGTGAGGAAAGGGTCGTCACCCACACCCACTCGCTGTGATGCGGATGCGGTTGGGAGTCGAGTTGCGAATACTGCTGCCAGCTCTCGACGGAACGAACCACCCGCAGCGGCTGCTGCACCTGCGGCCACGACACCAGGCCCTCGTGATCCCACCACTGGCAATCGCGACCTTGATAGTCGCCGCGTTGGGGCGCCGTGGTCGGCCACAGCCCTTGGACGTCTTGATAGAGGTTGCGGCGCTCGTCCTTGAGCACGATCACGGCGTCTTTGCCATGCCCCAATAAGAAGTTGATAAACGGGGCGGTGGCGTAGAGAGCATCGGCCAACACGACGTCAAAGGCTCGCGGATAGGTCTCGAGAACTCGCGCCAGCAAACGGTGCGCCGCGGCCATCTCGTCCTCGCCGGGCCGTTGCAGCTCGGCGTCGAGCAACAGTCGCAGCGGTTCGGAGCCGGGGGGCGCATCGGAGAGCAACAGCAGTGTGACTTGGCGATGGTAGTATTGCATCTGCTGGCCATCGCGGCGCTGCACGGTGCGCTTCAAGCATCCTCGACAGCAACGGCGGTAGCTGGCGTGAGACTCATGGCCGTCGAGCACGGCCACGCCCAGCCCGCCGATCCCGGGCAGGGCCTTGTTGCGCTTGAGCCGTTCGTAGACGTGATGAATCGCTGCCCGCACCGCGGCGGCATCGAGCCGGCTGTAGACGCGCCCGAGGGTGTCGGCGCTGGGCATCTCGCGGCCCAACCACTGTTTCCAAAACGGTGCGGGCGCTAGCGTCTCTAACGCGTTGAGGCTGCCCAGCCGTGTCCAGAACAGCACCAGCACCGACTGCAGCACCACCCGCGTCGGGATGCGCGGCCGCGGCCTGGTGTCGCCGACGGCGGCCAGCAGCGAGTCCCGCAGACCGTAGACCTTCTCGGCGTAGTGCAGCAGGCGTCGAAGAACGTCATTCCTCCCGGCGGCTTCGGAGCCGCTTCCATTCACGCTCGGAGACCTCGTCGAGGAGCCGTTGGAGTTGCTGGTAGGCGGCCACGGCCTGGCGGACGCGGGCCTCCCAGTGGCGGGGCACAAACAGCTGCTGCAGTTGCCCTTGGCGATTCCGCACCAAATACAACGAGGCGTGAAGCTGACCGCGAGCACAGCGACAGGTGGGCTTGCCGCAGGTGCGTTGGCGGGGCGCCAGCGTGCCGTGCAGCAACCAGCGGCCATGGACGAGCTGCGCGATGCGGGAGCGGAGCCTACGCTCGGCATCCGAGAGATGAGAGCGAGTGGGGGCCGCCTTCATGACTGGTATAATTAATATATATCAGAATAACACATGGGTCAAGTCCGCCGGGGGAATGCGAATCTGCTCGGACCTGGAGGACGAGCGAAAACACTTGCTAAATCAAATGTTTCCGACCCTCAAGAAATGTGGATGCGGAACCGCTGGGTCAGGGTTGTCATCGCCTTTGCCACGGCGATTGGGAGCTTCAACTTCGGCGGCTTGTTCTCGTTTCCTTATCGGTGCGCAGCGCCTGGACGACCCTCTCCATCTGCGACTGAAACTTGCCCTCGTCGGTTTCCCAGCCTTTGAAGTCGGCGGCCAACCGCCGCCGAATCTGTTCCCGGTAGCCGCTGGTCCAGCCGTCCGTGAACAAGTAACCGTCCAGGTCCAACGGAATCAAAGCGAGGATCTTCTGCTGACGTTTCTTGAAGACTTCCTGTTCCTTCGCCAGAACGATGACGATTTCATTGTCCACCCACCAACTGTTCTTGAGCGAGTTCTGCGAGCAGCACAGCAGGACCTTGTCGGACACCCGCAACCCTCGGTCAATCTGGTCGTAGATATCGTCGCCAGGTAGCATCTGCTTTTCATCGAGCCAGCAGCGGATACCTCGCTCTTGAAGGATGTCGTAAACCTTCGTGGCGAATGCCTTGTCCGCGTGGCTGTAACTGATGAAGCACGAGTAGAACTCGAGTGGTTTCTCCCAGAAGAGCGCGGGGATGTTCTCAATGAAGGCGTCGGGTAGACCACAGCCCCGTAGAAATGCTTGAGGAAGCCGTCCCGAGCGGATCAGAGTTCGGTGATCGAGCCCACTGGGTGCGGTGTGGTGACACGTTTCCAGACCCACGACGCCCGACAAATCCGTCGCAGAAAGAATGGTCTCTCCGAACAGAGCGATAGTTATTGAGTCCCGCATAATATCCCGTCACTCGAAGCAAAGAGAAGACTGTTTCCAGAAGGCCGTGATCAAACGCGGTTTGCGGTGCATGCGGCGGAGTGCCTTGCGGGCCCGCTCGTTCAGCTCGCCGTAGTCCTTCGGACAGACGTTCGGCAACTCGTGCTGCTTCCAGTAAGCCCAGATGTATTCCACCGGATTCAACTCCGGCGCATAGGGTGGCAAGTACTCGGTTGCGATGTGGCCTTCGGAGAGTTGGATGAACTCTTGCACCAGGCGGCTACGGTGCGCCGGCAGCCGGTCCCAGACGATCAGCAGCGGCCGATCGATATGACGTACCAACGCCTTGAGAAAGTCGATCACTTGCTCTTTGCCGATCGCACCGGGATAGAGCCGAAAGTAGAAGTTACGCAGCGTCAGCCCCGCCGAGACGGAAAGCTTCTCCCAATTGAAGTTAAACTGCAGCACCGGTGTTTGGCCGCGTGGCGCCCAGGTGCGGCAGCGATGCGGCTTCTGACTCAATCCGCTTTCGTCGATGAAGACGAGCGTACGGCCTTCGTTTTGGGCTTTTTTTTAATGCGCGTCCAGGTCTTGCGCTTCCAGGTGCGGATCTGCTCTTCGTTGCGCTCGCGCGCCTTTCCGACCGGGCGTTGCGGGCTCCAGTCGAGCGCTCGCAGGATCTTCCAGACGTGGCCTTCGTGGTAGTCGACCCCGAACTCGTCTCCGATCAGCCGAGCCACCCGCGGACAGCTCCACAGGGGCGTGGGGAAGCCGTGGGCTTGCGGGCCTTCCAGCAACAGCGACGTCAGGCGTTCGCGTTGTGCGGCATCGAGGAGCGGCTTGCGTCCGGCGCGCCCGGCCTGGCGGAGTCCGGCCGCACCCTGCTCGCGGTATTGCCGCCGCCACGCACTGACGGTTTGGCGAGCGACTTTCAGCCGTCTTGCCGTCTCGGACTGATTGTGGCCTTGGTGGAGCAGCCGCATCGCTTCGAAACGGCGCTTCTCCAGGGCCTTGAAATCCCGCTTCACACCTTTGGGGTTGCCCATACATATATAGATGCTCCAAACTATCAAAAAGTGTCATAATAATTTGCGGGAGTCAATAAGTCCGCCCCTGCCAAGCAGGCGTGCCCAAGGTGTGCCCCGTCCAAGTGTGCACCGGCCAAGTAGGTCTTACGTAGGTCGGCAAAGTGCAACTCAGCCTGGCTGAGCAGCACCTTCGGCAAGTGTGCCTCAGGCAAGTCAGCATGTCGAAGGTTAGCCCCCACCAAATTGACCCTACTCAGGTCTGCCCCGGTGAGATTGGCCCCACTCAAGTCAATGCCAGGGAGGTCGACCCCGAATTTTGAAGATAAGTCTAGGTTACTCAGGTCCGGGATCGTGTACCGAGACTCGTGGCGCCACTCATTCCAGACCGCAACCTCTTTCTCAAGGATTTCCACATGTGCGGGGTTGGCCATTGTCTGAGTCTCGATGGATCTCTCGATTGAGAAAAATCGGTCGGGAAGAGATTACCGCTTGCTGACGCGCGCGGAAAGGTGAGTCATCGACGACCGGGCCGGAACGCCCAGGCTAAGGCCTCAAGCCGCCACGGCTTTCTTCTTCTCAAACCGCATGCCGTCTTTGTCGCCTTCGCGGTCGACGAGGACCACGTCATCCTCGCCGAAGTCGCCGTTGAGGATGGCCATCGCCAGCGGGTCCTGAATCAGCCGCTGGATAGCCCGCTTCATCGGTCGCGCGCCGAACTGCGGATCGTAGCCCTGCGCGAGCAGCAGGTCTTTCGCGGCCGCCGTCACCTCGATCTCGATCTTCTTGTCTTCGAGCAGCTTGCCTAGGTACTCGAGTTGCAGATCGACGATTCGGCCGAGGTGCTCGCGCCCGAGCTGGTTGAAGACGATCATGTCGTCGATGCGATTCAGGAACTCCGGGCGGAAGGTACGCCGCAGTTCCTCCATCAGCTTGCGCCGCACCGAGTCATTGCTGTCGCTGTCGTCGTGAGTTAGCGAGAAGCCGATGTCGGTGCCGTTGATTTCAGCCGAGCCGACGTTGGAGGTCATGATGATGACCGCGTTGTTGAAGTTCACCGTGCGGCCCTTGCCGTCGGTGAGCCGGCCGTCGTCGAGCACCTGCAGCAACACGTTGAACACGTCCGGGTGCGCCTTCTCGATCTCGTCGAGCAACACGACCGAGTACGGCTTGCGCCGCACATGCTCGGTGAGCTGGCCACCCTCTTCATACCCGACGTAGCCGGGAGGCGCGCCGATCATGCGCGAGACGGCGTGCTTTTCCATGTACTCGGACATGTCGATGCGCACCATCGCCCGCTCGTCATCGAACATGAACTCGGCTAGCGCGCGCGCCATCTCGGTCTTGCCGACGCCGGTTGGCCCTAGGAAGACGACCGTGCCGATGGGGCGCTTCGGGTCGCTCAAGCCTGCGCGGTTGCGGCGGATCGCGTTTGACACATGCGCCAGTGCCTCGTCCTGGCCGACCACGCGCTGCCGTAGTCGCTCCTCCATGTGGACGAGCTTTTGAATCTCACCCTCCAGCATGCGGGTGAGGGGGATGCCAGTCCACTTGGCGACGATCCTGGCGATGTCCTCTTCGTTGACTTCGCCGCGCAGTAGGCTGCTGTCGGTCTGCTGCTCCTCGAGACGCGCCTCGGCCTGAGTCAGCTCCTTCTCGATCTCGTTCTTCTGGCCGTAGCGAATCTCGGCGGCGCGCTGCAAATCGCCGCGGCGGGTGGCCTCTTCCTCTTCGTTGCGAAGCTGCTCCTGACGCTCCTTGAGCGACTTCACTTTGTCGATAAGCTGCTTTTCGGACTGCCACTTGCCGCGAAGCTGCGAACTCGTCGACCGCAGCTCTTCCAACTCGCTTTCAATCGTATGCAGACGCTCTTTCGACGCCCGGTTGGACTCCTTCTGTAGCGCCTGCTTCTCAATCTCGAGATGCGTGATGCGGCGCTCGATCTGATCCACCTCGACCGGCACCGAGTCGATCTGCATGCGGAGTGCCGCGCCGGCCTCGTCGACCAAGTCGATGGCCTTGTCCGGCAGAAAGCGGTCGCTGATGTAGCGGTGCGATAACGTCGCCGCCGCGATCAACGCCGCATCGGTGTAGCGCACGCTGTGATGAATCTCGTAGGTCTCCTTCAGACCACGCAGGATCGCGATGCTGTCATCGACCGACGGCTCTTGCACCAGCACCGTCTGGAAGCGCCGCTCGAGCGCCGGATCTTTCTCGATGTACTTGCGGTACTCGTTGAGCGTCGTGGCTCCGATGCAGCGGAGCGCGCCGCGCGCCAGGGCGGGCTTGAGCATGTTGGCTGCGTCGATCGACCCCTCGGCCGCGCCGGCGCCGACCAGCGTGTGCAACTCGTCGATGAAGCAGATGACTTGGCCTTGTGACTCCTCGATCTCCTTCAGCACAGCCTTCAAGCGGTCTTCGAACTCGCCACGGAACTTCGTACCGGCAACCATCGAGGCGAGGTCAAGCGAGATGAGCTTCTTTTCTTTCAGCGTCTCGGGCACGTCGCCGCCGATGATGCGTTGCGCCAGGCCTTCCACGATCGCCGTCTTACCGACGCCGGGCTCGCCCATCAGCACGGGATTGTTCTTCGTACGGCGTGAAAGCACCTGAATCACGCGCCGGATCTCCTCGTCGCGCCCGATCACCGGGTCGAGCTTGCTGTGGCGGGCGGCCTCGGTCATGTCGACCGCGTACCGCTCCAGCGCCTGATACTTGGCCTCGGGATGTTGGTCGGTGACGCGCTGTGTCCCGCGGACGCTCACCAACGCCTGCAGGATCACGTCGTGCGAAGCTCCCATCTGGTTGACGAGCTTGCCGGTGGGATCGCTCTTGCGGCCACAGATAGCCAGGAAGAGGTGCTCGGTCGATACGTACTCGTCCTTGAAGCGCTCGGTCTCTTTGTGCGCCTGCTGGAAGATCTCGTTCAACGAGGGCGCCATGTGCGTGCCGCCCTCGGCGCCGGTGACCTTCGGGATCGAGCCGAACTTGCCACGCGCTTCCTGTGCCACGGCGCCGGGCTGGATGCCGACCTTCGACAGCACTGCCTGCACGACTCCCTCGGGCTGCTCGACCAACGCGACCAGTAGGTGCATTGGGTCGATCTGTTGATGGTTCTGCTCGGCCGCCAGCACCTGGCTTTGCTGGACGGCCTCCTGCGCCTTTTGTGTAAATTTGTCAAAGCGAATCATAGTGCTTCTCCAAACAGTAAGGCGGGCGTCCTGGCTATGGCCGGCGCACAGCACCGGCAGGACTAAAGGATCGCTGGTGACCGCTCCCTGACGGTCACGGCTCGGTTCGTTCTCATCTTATCCTGTCGTCCCAAACGCGCCGCCAACCTTGATAAGAAAGGCGGACCGGAACCCGGCCCGCCCCCAGTTCACCGGGTTAGTGGATGTCAATCACACGAGCTTTCTTCTGCTCGACTTCGACCTTCGGAATCGTGATCTCCAGCACGTCCTTGTCGTACTTGGCCCCGATCTTCTCGGTATCGACCGTGTCGGGCAGCGTGAAGCTCCGCAGGAACGACCCGTGAGCTCGCTCAACACGGTGGAGATTCTCCTCCTCGGTCTCCGTCTCATACTTACGCTCGCCCGAGAGAGTGAGCGTGTTGTCCTCGACCTTGACCTCGACGTCTTTTTCCTCTGCGCCGGGCAGGTCGGCGCGGACGACGATCTTCTTGTCGTCCTCGGCGATGTCGACGCTAGGCACCCACGTACGCGTGGACGGCTCGCGCCGGGCCGGCACAAATCCTAGATCGAACCATCGATCCATGTCGTCAAACCAGGGGGTCAGGCCCCGCGGGGTGTGTCTGATGAGATTCATTGTCTTTCCTCCTTCATGAATTCGGTTGCTGATTCTTCTCCGTGGCCCGTTCATCCGGGCCGCTTAGTGCACGGTCACAACCTTGACCTTCTTCTCTTTCGTCTTCACCTTGGGGAGCGTGATCTCGAGCACGCCGTTCTTGTAGGAGGCTGAGATCTTCTCCGCGTCAACCGTCTCGGGCAGCGCGAAGCTGCGCCGGAATGATCCGTAGCCGCGCTCGACCCGCCACAGGTTCTCGTCCTTGGTCTCCTTGTCGAAAGTGCGCTCGCCGCTCAGAGTCAGCGTGCCGTCATCGAGCTTGACCTCGATGTCTTTCTCGTTGACGCCAGGCAGGTCGGCCTTGAGGACGATCTTCTTTTCGTCCTCGACGATGTCGACCGTGGGGACGAAGCGTCTTGTCACGGGTCCCGGAGCCGGTTCCCGGGCAGGCTGGCATGCCGGCGCGAATGCGGCGTCGAACCAGCGATCGATGTCCCCGAACCAGGGGGTCGCGGGTCGCGTTGAAAATTTGATCAGGCTCATCATGGTCCTCCGTGGCTTGATTTCTACTCTCAAGTACATCATAAAATATTAGTGTTATCTTGTCAAGTAGAATCTTGGCCTACGGATCTTGTTGGAATGATTGGCCTTGGATGGCAGATTCAGCACATATCTTAGTGTGATATTATAAACTTATGACGATCGAGCCCAAAGAGACGAGATCCCCGACTGCCCGGCCGCTGGGGTGTGAACCTCGGCTCGGGCCGATCAAGCGTAGGAGTGTTTCGGCGGGGGCGCTTGGTCTCTACTTTGAGGCGCAACCAGCCCAGACGCGCGACCTATCCGTTACTCAAGTACAGGAATCTGGCCAGGAACAGCAAGGTCATCAGGTAGACCAGCCAACTCACATGGCGGCCTCGGCCGCTCAACACCTGTAGCAGCGTATAGGCGATGAAGCCGATGGCCAGGCCACTGGCGATGCTGAAGCTGAGGGGAATGGTGATCAGGGTCAGGAAGGACGGGATGGCGATGGTGGGCTCGTCCCAGCGGATCTCGCGCACCGTTGTCATCATCAGCGAGCCGACGATGATCAGAGCCGGGGCCGTGGCCGCCCCCGGGATCGTCCCCACCAGCGGGGCTATGAAAAGCGAGGCCAGAAACAGCAGGCCTGCCGCGGCCGCCGTGAAGCCCGAGCGGCCTCCGGCAGCCACTCCGGCGGCGCTCTCGATGTAGCTGACGACGGTCGACGTCCCCAGCAGTGAGCCGGCCGTGCTGGCGACACCGTCGGCCACGAGGATTCGCCGTAGCCGGGGAATGCGGCTCTCGGCACCGAACAGGCGGGCCTTCTTGCCGACCGCCACCAGAGTGCCCACGTTGTCGAACAGGTCGACGAACCAGAAGACGAACACGATCTCGAGCAGGCCCAGGCTGAGCGCCGAGCCGATGTCCAGTTGAAAGGCGGTGGCGGAGATCTGGCCCCAGCCGTAGTCCGGCGGCACCCAGTGGACCAGGCCAAACGGAATCGCGGCCACCGTGGTGGCGAGGATGCCGGCCACCATGGCGGCCTTCACGCGCCAGGCCAGCAGCGCGCCGGTCACGAGTAGCCCGAACAGCGCCAGCAGCGTGGCGGGTCTCGACAGGTCCCCGAGCGTAACCATCGTGACGTCGTGGGCCACGATGATCCCGGCGTTCTGCATGCCTATCAGCGCCAGGAAGAGCCCGATGCCGCCACCGACGGCCCCGTGAAGATCGTGCGGGATGGCGTGCACGATCGACTGCTGCACCCCGGCGAAGGTGAGCGCCAGGAAAATCAGCCCCGAGACGAACACCGCTCCCAGCGCCGTCTGCCACGAGACGCCCATGCCGATGACCACGGTGTAGGTGAAGTAGGCGTTGATGCCCATGCCCGGCGCCAGCGCAATCGGGTAGCCCGCATAGACTCCCATCAGCAGGCTGCCGAGCGCCGAGGCGAGGCACGTGGCGACCGCGACGGCGGTGGCGGGCATGCCGGCTTCGCGCAGGATCGAGGGGTTGACGAAGATGATGTACGACATCGTCAGGAAGGTCGTCACCCCGGCCAGGGTTTCGGTCTTCCAGTCGGTGCCTAGCTCGGCGAAGCGGAAGTGGCGTTCGGCTTGGCGGAGAAGGTTCATGTGGAAAGCAAGGTCAGGGGAGCGTTCGAACGGCCACGCCCGAACGAAGGTGAGGGGTCAGTCCGCCGCTCGGCGGCTTTGAGGCATTGCACCCGTCACTTGCGTTCCGGGCTTCCATGAGGAGATTCGCTTTGTCAACTGGCAAGGGGCCTCGGGGAAACTTCAGTTTCTGGGGCACGTCCGACCTGGCTTCCATCCGCACTCTCTTTGGCGTCGTCCGCGACGCGGTGCTCTTTGAAGTTCAGTCTTAGCAGCGCTGCTGTCTCAGCTGCGGCCTTGTCCTGCTGGCCGACCCGGAACGCGCAGTCGCTACGAACTCGGTGTCCGACGTGTTCCCTTCGCTGGGGGCTTCCTTTCCTCCGCCTTGCGAACTCGTACTACTGACCTGATCCGGCTTCCTTCGTGCCGCTCAACTCATCCCGCCGGCTCGGACCCCGACCCCGACACGGGGGCCGCTTCGAAGGGCGGCTTCGGGTCCTGGCTGCCGTAGAACGGATCAAAGTCCACCTCGCGCTTCCACAACACATGCAGCAGGATCGCTAACTTGCGCGCCACCGCCACCACCGCCTTGCGCTTCGCTGCCTTGCCGCCCCGCGCCGCCAATCGCAAGCCCCAGCGCCGCAGCGCCGAGTCCGTGCCGTGGTGTCCCAACACGTACTGCGCACATTGCACCAATAGCTTCCGCAGCATCGGGTCGCCGCTCTTGGTGATGCTCAACTGCGGGGAACTCTTCCCCGAGTCGCGCTTCTTCGGACGCAGCCCCATGCGTGGTCCCGCCGCTCGGCTGCTCTTCAACTTCGTGGCGTCGTTGTCCAGGTTCAGCACGAACGCCAACGACGTGATCGGCCCAACCCCTCGGATCGAGCGCATCCGCCGGGTCTGCGGATATTTCTCTTCGCCCAACTGCTCAATCTTTTTGTCGTAGCGGCGGATCTCGTCGCTGAGGTGTTGAATCACCAGCAGCAACGGGCTCAGCGTCTCGCGCAGCGACGCCGGCATCGCCGCGCCGGCCTTCTTTGCAAAGGCCTCGGTGCCCGACTTCGGCAAGCGTTCGCCGAAACTTTTCACCGTGCCCCTCACCAAGTTGATCAGTTTGGTGCGCGCGGCGACCGCGCCCTCGCGTGCCCGCAGCAGGGTGCGATCCTGTTGCGTCTCGAGCGAACACGGCTGCACGGGGTTGAGCATCTGGGGCATCCGCAGTCCCAACTCGCCCAACGTGGCGGCGTCGCGCTCATCGCCCTTAGACAGCGATTGCGTGATCAGCGCCAGCCGATGCGTGTCGGCCATCAGCGCTTCGTGACCGAGGCGTTCCAGCAGCCGGTAGGCCCACAGCGAGTGGGTGCCGGCTTCGAACACCACCCGCATCGACGCCCACGCGCCGAAGTACTTCTCGAACTGCTGGACGGTGGTGCGCACGCGCACGCGTTCCACGATGTTTCCTTCCAGATCGAGCAGGCAGACGTGGGAGTACTGGTCACCCAGGTCCAGACCGGCGACGACGTTCATGCCTTGTTCGATCATCTCGTGTTGCGGTTGTGACAAGGCTTCGATGGCTTTGCTATGGTTCTTCATAGTTCGTAGTTCCTTTCGTTATAAGAAGAGATTTCGGGATTCGCCCCGCGTCATGGAACGGGCGAGGCGAAGCCCGTCACTCGGGAGCGTACCGCACTCCCGAAACCGCGAGTCTCCTCATTTCATCTCGGCTTCTACTGCGTCTACGCCGCGGACTCCGACACCATGTCGGAAACAGGATTGATGAGAGGTTTTCTCGACACACGCGCCGGCAACGTGGTCAGAATCACGCAGGTCAGCTTCGAAGCGGGATCGGCCCAGAACAACGTCCCGGTGGCGCCGGAGTGCCCGAAGGTACGCGCCGAGCAGGCCTTGCCGAACGAACCCGGCTCCACCCCGAAGCCGATGCCCCAGGGTTTATTGAGCCCCTGGTTGTGATCGACGATCATCGAGCGGGCGGTCGCGGGCTTAAGAACGCGGTCGTCGGGATCGAGGAAGTATTCCAGCAGCTTCGCCAGGTCGGGACCGGTCGAATGCGCACCGCCCCACGGTGCGCCGAGGTCCCGCCAGTACGGGCTGTTCCAGTCCCAACTGCTGTTGTCACCACCGCCGTAGAGGCCGGGTGCGTGCTCGACCTGGCTTTGCGCTGTTTCGGGGATCTTGAACTTGCCGAGCCCAAGAGCGGTGCGCTTCATGCCAAGCGGCATGAACAAGTTGTCCGCGAGGAAGCGGCGGAAGGGTTGTTTCGTGATCCGCTGGGCCACCTCAGAGGCGATAAGCAGCCCCATGCTCTGATACTTGACCTCGGTTCCGGGTTTGAAGAGCAGCGGGGTTTTGAGCGCCCGTTCGATGAACTCCTCGATGGGCGCGTGGCGCTTGCGCAGTTCCACGTTCTCAGGAAGCTGATCGGGCAGCCCGGAGGTGTGGCTGAGGATGTCTTTGATTGTGATCAACTTGCGGTCGCCCTCGGTGAACTCGGGGATGAACTTGTGCACCGGGTCTGAGAGCTTCAACTCCCCTCGGTCGGCGAGCGCCATCATGCCGACGGCCGTCATCGGCTTGGTGATCGAAGCCAGCAGAAAAATGGTGTCGGGCGTTTTGGCTTCGCCGAAGACGCGGCGGAAGGTGTAGCTACCCTGGCGCACGTGCAGCCCGGCGGCGCGCAGCTTGCCGTCGTCCACCCACTTGCGGAGGAAGGCGGCGGCCTGGTCGAGCTTGGCGCGCTCGAGAGACGCGAAAAGGGGACGGCTGAGGGCGGCGGAGGTTGTCAGGGAGAGAAATGTTCGTCGTCGCATTTGGCTCCAGTCGGGGGGGGGGGGCTCGAATCGTGGCTGATGATAACACGATCGGGTGCGCTTTCCGCGAATCGTATTCCGGCAACGGGCGCCGAACCGTTGCCGGTCCGAATCGTCGTGGAAAGAGCCGGCCGCGGATGCTATAACGTTGAACGGCGGCACGCGGCACCATGGTCATGGCAGGGGTATCATTCGGCGAAGAACACGACGACGGCAGTATTTTTGATTGAAGGCGAATGGCCAAGAAGAAGATCAAACCGAGCCAGGAGAAGCTGGTGGCTTGGATCGACGCGCGCAAGCGTCACCGCCTGTCCCACGCCCAGGTTCAGATGGCCCGCGAGCTTGGGTTGAACCCGAAGAAGTTTCCCAAGTATGACAACCACCGTCAAGAGAGATGGAAAATACCGCTCCCGCACTACATCGAGCACCTCTACTTCAAGTCGTTCAGGAAGGAGCGGCCGGACGTCGTCCTGGCCATCGAGGAGAAGATGCGGCAGGACGAGGAGAAGAAGGCCCGCAAACGTGAAGCAAAGCTGCAACGCCGGCAGGCCGAGGCGGCTGAACAAGCAGAGCCCGAGGCGGGTAGCGCGTGAGCGGGATGAGCACAACGCGTCGACAGGCAAGCTCTCCACAACCGGTTGGCAAAATCTCCTGGCACGGCGTGATCCTCTCGGTACAACCCCGTATTCGGCTAACGCGTTCCTTCGACCAGCGGAGCCATAGCTACCTCGGTTACGTGTTGCACCTCAAGGGTACGGTGGACGGCGAGGCCGGCGAGTTCATGGTCGCCATTGGCGCGGGTGCACACGCCAAACACCAGTTTCAGGCCGGTGACGAGGTGAGCGGCGAGGGTGTCTTCGTGACCGATCGCCACACGGAGACGGCTGATCTTTACAAAGTGAGCAAGCTTCAGGTGCTAAAGCATAGCCAGGGCCAAGCGCATGAATCGCCGCCCTGGCAAGGCATTCCTCCGGAGCTTCCGGTGTATCGCGAGCGCGGTCATCGCCGGCTGGCTGCCCGGACCTATGCGACGAAGTGCTCGACCTGCATCTGGGGCTGCAAGATGTCGGTGGCGATGATCATCGATCAGTGGAACCCGAGTCAGAAAAGATATCGCGAGGAGACGTTCTGCTATGGGCCTCTCTCGTGCCCGCACCACAAGGCCGGCCCTACCCGCAAGGTGCCCGGGCGCCATGGCATGAGCTGGGAGGAGGAGGATTGGGTCGAACAGGAAGGTGTCGCGCACCGCCGTCCCGACGATTGATGGCGGCCTGATCCGCCTTACGCCCCGCCGCGCCCTCGCCTCCTTCCGCTCAGTTCTGCTCAAAACATTCCCCTTCCCTTTTGTATTTGCATTCGCCGCCGATTCGTGGCAGAATACTATGGCGAACAAAAGGCGAAGAAAGGAATGGATTGCCCGCTTCTCCCCGTCTGGACACGCTTCGAGACCTGCTGCGCAAGCAGGGACTGGGCGGAGCTTTGCCCAAGCCCGCGAGCCGCCGCGAGCCACCCGCCCCGACCGGCTTGGTCGAGCTGGACGCGCTGCTCGGCGGCGGCGTCCCGCGCGGACAGATCAGCGAGCTGGTCGGGGCGGACTCCAGCGGCCGCACGAGCGTTGTTTTCTCGTTGTTGGCCGGGGCGACCGGGCGCGGCGAGGTGGCGGCCTATATCGACGCGACCGACTGCCTCGATCCGCCCTCGGCCCGCCAGGCCGGTGTCGTGCTCGAGCGGCTGCTGTGGGTGCGCTGTGGGACGTCGGGGCGGGCGCCGGCGAGGAGGAGGTACGAACGGATCGTCGCCAAGCAAGCGCGGGTGGACAAGGCCTGGCAGGCGATCAATTTGGTGGCGTCGGCCGGCGGGTTCGGCGTGATCGTGCTCGATCTGGGTGGGCTGCCGCGCCGCAAGTTGCGTGCCTGGCAAAGCCGGCAGTGGCTGCGGCTGTTGCGCGCGGTGGAGAACAGTCCGACGGCGTTGGTGGTTTTGGCCGCCGAGCACCTGACAGCAAGTGTGTCGGCCTTGGTGCTAGCGCTGTCGCGCGAGCAAACCTGTTGGTCGGGCAAGGCGGGTGTGTCGTTGTTGTTGGACGGGATGGAGAGCCAGGTGAAGGTGTTGCAGCAGCGGCGGTAGAGAGGGAGGGAAGACGCTCGGCGGTAGTGCCCTGTAGGGGCACGGAAAATAGCCCACGGCTTCAAGCCGTGGGTACGAATCACAAAACGGAGGAGCCCTGAAGGGGCGTCGGGAAAATGGCGCACAGCTTCCACTATGTCTTGATCCACGTAGTTTTCTCAACCAAAGAGCGGCGGTCGATTCTAACCGAAGACATCCGCACCCGTCTCTTTAGCTACATGGACGGAATCATGCGGGATGCCGGCGGTAAGGCGTTGATCATCAACGGTATCACCGATCACGTTCATTGCCTTGTCTCGATGCCCTCCACCGTGTCCTCGGCGGATATGATCCGCATGATGAAGGGGAAGTTCTAGAAATGAGTTCACGAGCATTTCCCTGAGAAGCGATCTTTTGCATGGCAGAGAGGATATGGAGCGTTCAGTTTGAGCCATTCGAAGTTGGGAGAGGTGACCCGATACATTACCAACCAAGAAGAGCACCATCGGAAGGTGTCGGTCCAAGAGGAGTTCTTGTCGCTGTTGAAGAGGCATGGTATCGAATTCAACGAACGTTATATCTGGGGATGAGAATCTCCTACGCCCCTTCAGGGCTTGACTGGTTTTGGGTTGGGTACCCACGGTTGAAACCGTGGGCTATTATCCTCTGCCCCTATGGGGCAAAAGGCAGGGCTGTGTCCCTAATAGGCAAAGACCAGGGCCCGCCGGCTTGGACCTGAAGCATTCACGGTTCTGTTGGTAATATCACGTGCTCGCTGGCGCACATTGAAGCCAATGGGGACGGTCACGCTTGCTGTTTGGCTTTGTGTAATTTTGTATGTCTCATCTTCATGCCTGCCTCTACGTCCCCGACTACCCCGCGGCGGTGCGGCTGCGGGGAGAGCGGAACTTGTGTACACCGCCGACGGTGGTTTTTACCGGCAAGGCGCCGAACGGCTTTGTCTACGCTGCGAACGAGCCGGCGCAGGCCGATGGGATTCGGGAAGGCATGCCGTTGGCGGAAGCCAAGGCCCGGTGGGAGGCGTTTTCCTTTGCGTCACCGGCGCGCCCGTCATCGCTCTTGCAAGGAAATACCTCGCGAGGCAAGTCCTTACAAGGCAATCGGCCGGCCGGCGGGGTCGGGCATCCACGCAACCTACGGCCGGGGGTTCCTCATGCTTCTGAGTCCGAACCCTCGCAAACGAAGGAAGACTTCCCAGCGCCCACCACATTGCAGCGCTCCACTTTGCAAGTGCTCCCTCGGGAGCCCGAAGCCGAAAAGCAAACGCAGCAGGAGTTGCTCGATTTGGCGCTGACCATCTCCCCGCAGGTCGAAGACGCCGCGCCGGGGATGATCGTGCTCGA
The DNA here is from genome assembly GCA_965261065.1 of Bryobacterales bacterium. GTDB lineage: Bacteria > Acidobacteriota > Terriglobia > Bryobacterales > UBA6623 > JAKZVK01. The sequence goes on from OZ253444.1 coordinate 6,099,582, forward strand.
CCTGGCCGGGCTGCCCGACCCCTATCACTCGGCAAGCCGCCTTTTGCTTGGCGCGGAAAAGTTAGGGCTGGCCGTCAACGTGGGTGTTTCGCGGAATCGCTTCGTGGCCCTGTGCGCTGCGCGGACGCAAGCCGGGGTGACGCACGTCTATCCCGGGCAGGAGGCGGGCTTTTTGAGCACGCAGCCGCTGGATGTGCTGCCGCTCGAGGAAAGCGAGCAGGCGACGCTCGCTCGCTGGGGGATCCGTACGATCGGCGAGTTGGCGCGGTTGCCCGAGGATTCGCTCGTCGCCCGCTTCGGCACGCGCGGCGCACGGTTGCTGAAGCTCGCCCGCGGCGAGGGCGACGCCATGCTAGATGCGTACGAGCTGCCGCCGGCGCTGGAGGAAACGACGGACCTCGATTGGCAGGTGTGCGAGCTCGAGCCGCTGGCCTTCTTGCTGTCGGACCTGCTCAACCGGCTTTGCTTCAAGCTGCAGGGGTTGAATCTGGCGGCGGCGGAGATTCGCGTCGTGCTCAAGCTGGCCGAGGGGTCGCGGTTCGAGAGGGCGGTATCGCTGTCGTATCCGCTGGCCGACCCGCGCGTGCTGCTGACACTCGTGCGGCTGGATTTGGCAGCGCATCCGCCTGGCGACGCGATCGAAGGAGTCAGTGTCTCGGCCAAGCCCGTGCCGCGGCGCATGATGCAGTTCGCGTTGTTCGAGCCGTCGGTTCCCTCCCCCGAGAAGCTGGCGATCACCCTGGCGCGGCTGTCGAACCTCGTTGGGCCGGGTCACATGGGCGCGCCGCAGGTGGTTGATACTCACCGTCCGGGAGCGTTCGCGGTGCAGGTGTTTGAGCCGGTCCGTCTGCCGGGTCGCGGCCGTAAGGGAGCGATTGTCTCGGATCTGCGATCACTCCAACCGAGCCGTGACCGTAAGCGAGCGGTTGCCTCGGGTGGACGATCACTTCCTGGCAGAGCAAAGCAACCCCGTTTGGTTCCGGCTGGTGCGGGTCAGAGAGTATCCCCGCCGCTAAAAACAGCAAAGAACGGGGAGGACCTGCCTCGCGAGGAGTCACGAGGCGGCAAGCCTGGGGGCTTGCGCCACATGGCCCCGGCAGCTTTGTTGGGGACATCCATGATAGGTATCTGTCAAGGATGGACGCAGTCATCCGAATCCTCCCGTCAGCGGGGGCGTTGTCTTCAGCAGTGACGCTTCGCAGCCCGAGCGTTTTTGCGAATCAAGTCGCAAGGTCAACGAGTCACGTGACCAGACATCCATGTGCGCGCATCGGGTCGCCCCACCGTACCGGCCGGGGGACCGTCGCGGAAGATTCAGTTTGGGTTTTCAGGCCCGCCGGCCTCGAAACAGAGATACGGACGCATCAGAAATTTCCCAGGAAACTCCCAGCAAACTCCTTCGCGTAGTCCCCAACAGGCGAGGACCGGCGGGCCGCTCGTGACACCGCACAGCGTCGATGAAACTCTTCGTTTCTCCTTTTAACAGAAAAAAAGCAAATTCTCCTCGTTACGCCTCGGCCGCAACCCGCGGCACGAACGCGCGGCCACTGGTGTCCACGGCCCGCAGATACGCCACCAACTTGCGCGCCACGGCCAACGTCGCGCGATTGCGAGACCCGCGCGTCAACTCCCGCTCATGGACGTCGTGCAGTTGCGGGTTCCAGCGCGGCGCGAGTTTCGCCGCCTCGATCAGCACCCGCTGCAAATGCTTGTTGCGCTGCTTCGACAGCGGTCCCCGCTGCGTCTTGCCGGCCGACTCGCGCTGTGCCGAACACAACCCACAGTAACTCACCGCCTGGCCCAGCGAACCGAAGCGCTCGGGCTCGACGGTCTCCAGCGCCCAGGTCAACGCCGTCACCTCCCCCACGCCGCGAATCGACTGCAGCAACTCGACGCGTTCCCGCAACAGCGGATGGCGCCGCAATCCGCGCAGTAACTCCTGCTGCAAACGATCGAACATTTCCAGGCTGCCGCGGGTGATGGCGAGCAGCTCGATCACCGACTCGGGCGTGTCGCGCAGGCTGTCGAGATAGGAGTAGAAATAGTTGCGCCCGTGCAGCCGCCGGGCATCGTAGGGTTCGCCCACTTCCATCAGTAGCCCGCTGATTTTGTTCTTCATGCGGACGGCTTCGCCCAGCAGCAGATTGCGATAGCGCAGCACGCGCCGCAACTCGCGCAGGGCAGGCGGCGCCACGTAGCAGCGCGGCAGCAGGTTGCAGCGCAGCAGGTCACTGATCTTGGTGGCGTCGAGACGGTCGTTCTTCTTCTTGGCGCAGGCGATGGCCTTGAGCATGGCCGGGTGTGCGACTTGCAGTTCCTGGGCGAAGGGCTGGAGGTGATCGTAAATCCAGCCGGTAAACAGGGTGGCTTCGAGCGCGCCCACCCAAGGGCGCTCGAGGGCTGACGCCCAAGCGGTCAGGGCGGCGCGAGTGGCCGCGACCTGACCGCGCTGGACGATCGTTCCGTCCCCGGTTTTGATGCAGAAGCTGATGCTTTTCTTATGGACATCGAGTCCGATGTAGTAGAGTTCTGGCATGGAATCCTCCTGGGATTGGCTCTGAGCCGACCGCGTGGCCGCTCTCAGCATTTTGCCCCCGGGAGGATTCCTCTTTGCCACTACCTATGCATTGAAACAGTACCGGCCACGGACTCTCGATCTTTGGGCAACGGGCTCCCGACTACGACAGTCGAGACAAAATTCAGGGCAAACGGGATATCCGACCCGCCGGGCACGGCATGCCGTGCCCCTACATTTTCCTCGAAGGCGACACAGGAAAAGGGGGCCCTTGCCAAGTTAGCCCCTGCAAAGTCAGTTGGAGAGGTTAGAGTGGCTGCCCCTGCCTTCGATACCCCTGCCTTTGAGGTACATGATTTCCGCGCGAAGCGGGCGCGCCAAAACCAAACGGCCGCCACGCTCAAGCTGCCGGACTCGCTCGCCGACGTCCCCCGCCGCTTCCTGGCATTTCGCTGCTTCCGTCCGCCGGCGGAGGCCGAGGTTATCCTGCGTGACGGGCTGCCGGTGTACGTTCGCGCCGGCGATCTGCAAGGCTCGGTGCGCACCCGCGCCGGCCCGTGGCACGTCTGCGGCGAATGGTGGACGCCCGAGGGCTGGAGCTACGAAGAGTGGGACGTGGAGGTGAACCAGCGGTTGTATCGCGCCTGTTGCGAGAAGCCAACGCGGGTTTGGTACGTGACGGGGGCGTATGATTAGGACTGTCAGGAGAGCGATACAAACATGCAACGAAAAAGTCAATCGAAAGGTCGAGATCGTGAAGCTACTCGAATAAGAAAACTAACTAGAGCAGCTGCAGTCGGACGTTTGATGCTAGGAGAGTTCAACGACTGGGAAGAATTTCTCCGTCCCGATTTACAAGACTTCGCGTCAATGCCTCGGCGAGAGTTCAGGGCCCTCGATTCTCACACTCGTCGATGCTGGGTATCCACTTGACTCAGGTGACCCCAAGATGTAGTGTAGGGCCTGGTGGAGGATTACCCGCGCGACCAACTCGAATTCGGGTCTCACTTTGCGAGCGAGGAGGCTTGCCGCGACTATCTGTTCGCCTTGCGCTGGCCAGAGGGTTTCCGCTGTCCAAGGTGTGGGCATGAGCGCGCTTGGCCGGTGCGCAAAGTGTGGTTCGAATGCGCTCGCTGCGGGCGGCAAACCTCCGTCACCGCCGGCACGATCTTTCAAGACACACGCAAGCCGCTGCGGCTGTGGTTCCGGGCGATGTGGACCATCACCACGCAGAAGAATGGGGCCAGCGCCCTGGGTCTACAGCGCGTTCTGGGACTGGGCAGTTACCAAACCGCCTGGCCTTGGATGCACAAGCTGAGGCGAGCGATGGTGCGCCCGGGGCGGGAGCGATTGACGGGCCTCGTCGAGGTCGATGAGACCTACTGGGGCGCTGAAGAAGAAGGGGTAATCGGCCGGCAGACCGAGCGTAAAGCGTTGATTGCAGTCGCCGCGGAAGAGAGAGGCACCGGGCTGGGGCGCATCCGCATGCAGCGCGTTCAGAACGCCTCGGCGGCCAGTTTGATGCCCTTCGTCGAGGAGTCGGTCGAGCCGGGCAGCGTGGTTGTTACCGACAACTGGTCGGGCTACGATCCGCTCAAGAAGAAGGACTACCAGCGTCGTATCATCTCGATTAACAACCGCCGCGAGCAGGCCTCGCAGCTACTGCCGAGGGTGCACTTGGCGATCTCGCTACTCAAGCGCTGGATGCTGGGCACGCATCAGGGGGCGGTCAGCCACGAGCATCTGGACTACTATCTCGACGAGTTCGTGTTCCGCTTCAATCGGCGCAGATCACGCAGTCGGGGCAAGCTCTTCTACCGCCTTGTGCAGCAGGCCATGGCGGTGGAGCCGACGCCGTACCGCTCGATCGGCGCCGATTGGGACGCTAAGACGCTGTGAGCCCAACTACAAGATGTTGGGGTCACCTGAGTCAAGTGGATACCAGGCTCGTCGATTTCTCAAAAGTGAACTAAACCCGCATTTTCAATTTGATGTATGAGCTTCAGACCATCCAGCGACCTTCAGCGTCTTTATTGATAGGGGCTAGAGCCCGATAAGGACGCCATGGAGGTCAACACCAGATGGGTGAAAAAGAAAACAAGCCGTTTCAGCTCACGTTCAATGGATTTCTCAAAGTCGATTTCCAAGGATCGCGAGTCACCTCGGATGGCGGTCTGATTCTCGTTCGCGAACTGGATGAACGACTCGGACTCGGGAAGCTGATCGACGAGCATCTCAGCGACTCGCGACAAGGCTTGAACAAGAAGTTCCCGCTGGCCGATCTGCTGCGGCAGTCGGTCTACAGCCGACTCGCTGGCTACGAGGACCTCAATGACGCCGTTCGAGTATCCGCCGATCCGACCTTTCGCTTGATCGGCTCGAAGAGGAACTGGGATCGCGGAGCCGCCTTGACCTCGACGCTGCATGGCTTCGAGACGGAGATGCTGGCGAGCGAAGAGAACTTGCTGGGGCTGATGGCAGTGAACCGGGAGCTGGTCGCGCAAGCCGAAGCTCCCGACGGTTCAGACCGCGTGGTGCTCGACATGGACTCCACGGAGAGCCCCGTCCACGGCCAACAGGAAGGCAGTGCCTACAACGGCCATTTTGAGTCCCTCTGCTATCACCCGCTGTTGCTGTTCAACCAGCACGGCGACTGCCTAGGCGCGAAGCTGCGTCCCGGCAACGTGCACAGCGCCGAGGACTGGGACGAGCTGCTACTGCCGGAGATCGAACGACAACAGGCGGAGGGCAAACAGGTGACGTTCCGCACCGACGCCGCCTTCGCCAAGCCCGAGATCTACGAGGCGATGGAGGAGCGCGGCGTGGACTACGTGATTCGCATCCCGGCGAACAAGAGCCTGGAGCTGGAGATCGAGGACATCCTGTTTCGGCCACCGGGCAGGCCGAACGCCAAGCCCCTAGTGCGCTACAAGAGTTTTCGCTATCAGGCCGAGAGCTGGTCGAAGGCAAGGCGAGTTGTCGCCAAGGTCGAGCATCACCAGGGCGAACTATTCCCGCGCGTCGGATTTGTCGTGACGAGCATGAGCTTGCCGAGCCGCTCGGTCGTGCGGTTCTACAACAAGCGCGGCACGGCGGAGCAGTGGATCAAAGAAGGCAAACAGGCCACGCACTGGACCCGCTTGTCGTGTCACCGCTTCCGAGCCAACGAGGTACGGCTGCAACTCAGCGTGCTGGCCTACAACCTGGGCAACCTGTGGCGGCGGCTAGGGCTGCCGCAGCGAATCAAAAGCTGGTCGCTAACGAGTTTGCAACACAGGTTGATGAAGACCGGCGGTCGGCTGGTCAAGCATGCTCGCTACTACTGGTTGCTGCTGGCGGAGGGGCATCTGAACCGGCGGCTGTTCGGTGACATGCTGCATAGGATCTGGGCGCTGCCTGTGCCGGGTGGGTAGCGTTGCCCGGGCGAGGATCAACAGTTTTTGGCTCCAAAAAGGTTTCGCAGGGAGCAGTGTCGGCCGGAGCGCCGTTCAGTCCGCTCAATCAACGTCTGTGAGCGGACGGACGAGCCCTGGCGCCTACCGGCGGAGGTGATGTGCAGGGTTCAGCGCGAAAAGACGTGGTATTCGGCGCAGCGGGGGTGTATCCTGTGACCGTGCCAGGGCCAAAATGGAAATCCTGGCTACAACGAGGAGCGACCGCACCAGGGACTGGAGTTGCGAACCCCTGGTGAGTGTTATCACGGCGCGGCGCGGGCGTATCCGTCGCGGGTGGACGAGCCGGAGTATGCGGCGCCGATGCAGGTGCGGCGCGTGATGGATGGGCGGATTCGCTGGCGGCGTCAACGAGTGTTCGTCGGCAAGAGACTCAACGGGGAGCGGGTCGGGGTGGAGGAGATCGAGGAGGGCGTGTGGCGAGTGTGGTTTTCCTTTTATGAGTTGGAAGTATTCGAGGAACGAGAGCGGCGGTTGCGCCCGAGCAAGGGCCCAGCGGCGGGCCCTTCGTCCGGGGGTGGGACTTGACTCTGGTCGCCCTCCGGGCTCCCTGCGTCAAGCCCCACCCCGGACGAAAAGTGTTACCTATGTGCTTGGCATAAAGTGTTACCTATGACCCGGTCAGTTCATGCCTGAACCCCTGCTCTCCCCCTCACGACTCTACTTCGACCGCTTGCTGTGCTCGTAGAGTAGTTTGCCCTTCTCGTCGTAGAAGCGGAACTCGGCGACGGCCTCTTCCCCATCAGGCTTGACCGAGATGATCAGAAAGCCGCCGCTGGGCTCGGGGCTGTGATACGGCTGCTTGATCTTTCCTTCCGGGTCGGTGGTATCGGCATCACCCGGAAAACTCCCGATAATAGCGTTCGCGTCCACCAGCGCCCCGCTTGAGAACTCTTCATACCCATCCGGTCGGATCGAACGGTACTGCCAGTGACGGTCACCGCACGTGATGAAGAACTCATCCGGCGAGATGCCATTGGCGGCAAGCCAGCCGAAGAACTCCTTGCCCTCGTGACTGTAGCCGTTGATGTCACTGTGGTTGTCGCGCTTGGCGGCTGAATCGGGACCGATCATCGGCGTCGCCGAGATCAGCAGCTTGAACGTAGCATCGCTCTCCTTCAGCGTGCGCTTGAGCCAGGCCTTCTGCTCGGCGCCCCAGATGGTCTTGAACGGTCCGTCGTTCTGGTCGAGCGGGCTGCGGTAGTCGCGTCCCTCGACGATCCAGATTTGCAGGTCGCGGCTGACGCGGTGCGTACGGTAGGTCACCGGATCTTTGGCTTCAGGGTCGACCACTGGCACCTGCTCGCGAAACACGCTCAGGCCCAACTCGTGCGAAGGCGCGAAGCCCGACCCGGATTCGCCCTCGAACAAGTTGGTCTTCGGATAGTAGTCAAGCTGCTTCGACTGGCGGATACGCACCGGGTTGACGGCGTCGGAATCGTCGAAGCGGTGGTCGTGGTCGTCCTTGAGCCAGTAGGTCGCGACGCCTCGGAACAGGTCGAGGAAGCGCGGCTGCGAATACTGCTCGTGGTGTTTCTTGCGCATCTCGTGCCGGGTTTGCGCGCGGCCGCGATGGCCGGGGGCGTCGTAGTAGACGTTGTCGCCGGTCGCGACGAAGAAGTCCGGTTCGAGATCGAGGATCGACTTCAACGCCGGATAGCCGAGGTGCTTGTCGGGGCCTTGGTAGGTCTCCTTGCGTGGGCCGCCTGTGTGATGGAAGGCCGAGTAGTTCATCCCGGTCACGATGGTGAAGCTGTAGGCCTCGGCCGTGGACGCGCCCCCGAGCGTGCGGAAGGTGGCGGTGTCCGACGTGCGTAGGTTGTTCTTGCCGGGGCCCTTGTCTGGGCCATAGTGCAGCCGGTAGTGGTACCGCGTAGCGCGCGAGAGATTGGTTGCCCTGACCTTGACGATGAAGTCAGTGAAGGGCGAGGCCTCCATCCAATCGAGCTTGCGGGTATCGCGGAACTCGGCGTTATCGGCGATCTCGAAGTAGGCCCACCCTTCGATGCCGCGCACCCCTTCCCAGTGAGGGTCCTGGAAGGGGTCGCTGTCGGTCAGCCGTGCTTGCAAGATCGCGCTAAAGCGCTTCTGTGACAGAAACTTTGAGGACATGACTCCCGAAGTGCTTTCTGATTTATTCGAGGACATCAAAGTTCATCGCGGTCTTGAGCCCGTCCCTTCACTTACCGGCCACCACAAAAAGAGAAGTAACTGATAACAGAGGAGTTAAAAAACTTGTTTTTCTGTGACTCCTCTGAAGGCACTACCGTTCGGGCGGCCGACAGCGTGCGCGGACAGCACGGGTGACACCGTCAACCACGTTGTAAACCAGTGATAACGCGGCTGATCTGTCCTACGACAGCAAGGGAGGACGCCGGGCCAAACCTTGGCGTTAACTACTTCGCGCTACGAACGCAGCTCAGCGCGCTACTCGCGAGCCCAAGGAAAAGCCAAACTGGGTTGGTGCCTGTATCGCTCGATGGCAAGCGTTAGGGTGGCCCCCGCACCTGCATCGAGCAGCACTTCGACGTGCGAATCGTCAACCGGAATGGATTGCCCGTCCCGCTCGACCTGTTGAAAGTGATGCTCCCCGTAAGCGCCGGCCTGCACGGTCACCCGCCGCGCCGCTGTCTGGCTCGTGTTGACGAGGGTCACAACAACGCCCTCGGGGGTGATTTTGCTGACCAAAGCGGCCACATCCTCCGGAAGTCCCGCCCGGCGCTGGTCCGGATCGAAATAACGCAGTCGGCTGTGTAAGACGTTGCCAGCACTCCCCGGACTGTTCCCGCCCAGAGTCAGATTCACAAGGGCCCTGGTTGCGACAGGGTTGAACCGCTGCGCGGAGTCCGAGCCCCTCGAATCAGGCGTGCTCTGGTCCTCCCGCAGGCCTTTCACCCTTCCCCGAACACGCGCGAGATCAGCTTGCAGCGCCTTCAACGGGTACCCCGAATTCCGTCCATCGAGATACGAAATCCAAGGGTCGCCTTTGATCCGTTCCATGTCAGCCGGGCGCATCGACCACAGATAAATGTCCCTTTGAACATCAAAATGTTCGCCGCGGCGATAGCCATACCATCCGTTGTCGCCGTGCTTGTTAGGCAAGAGGATGCGCCCGTTTCCCATCTTCTTCGCCGCGTACAGGTTGTCAACCTGCCGCCGGAGCGGCTCCACAAAGCCCTGGTCACCCGTCAACATCAACGCTTGTCCTAGAGCAACCCTCGGCCCGCGAATATAGTAGTTTCGGCTGGCGCTTTGGGGCCAAAAGTTCCACCCGAACGTCCCGCCGTACCACTTCCCGTCCCATTCGCCGCCGATGGTCCCGTCAAGCCCGATGTTCGTCGGGATGTTGCCCTCGTTCTCGAGTATCCGGTCCCGCCATGCCGAAACGTACTCCAAAACCCAGTTCCGGTACTTGGGTTCATGCGTCAGCATATAGGCGTTCGTGCCGAGTGTCGCCGCGCAGAGATTGAGAGGGTGGTCGCCGCGAATGTTGGCCGCCGTCGAGTACCGCTCTTGGCGTTCCGGCCGCCCTTCGACCGCCAAGCCGCCCCAGTCCTCCTCACTCGCCGGACTCAATTTCGGTCCGCGGCTCCCGTTGTGCAGGCTGCGAATGATCTTGTGCTCGGAATCGTAGTTCCTGGCGAACTCATCTTCTCCGTTGTAGAAACTCGTAAACCGCCGAACACGCCTCCGATACATCGGGTCGTCCGGCTTGCCTAATCCGTAGAAGTGGAATGCCGCCAACCCTTCGCCATTGTGCTCCCAGTCAAATGCGGTAACGAACTCCCGCCAGTACATTCCGTCCTCGGCCATTTCGATGCCGGCAGCCTTGACCTCGGTGTACTGGAGAATGTGTCCCTCCCACGCGCGCTGGTAGAGCGTCAACAAGGATTCCGGCGCACCCAGCGCGTAGGCGAGCGTCCAGTTGTTGAAGGTCTCCATCGCGTCATCGGGGCCGTCGTTCCCTCCCCAACGCTCGACGCACAGCAGGTACCCTCGGTCGTCCAGGTAACGATGGAAGAAGGCTTCGGCGCCGCGCGCGTTGGCTTCGAGCAGTTCTCTCTCCGCCAGCGCCCAAGGCGGCGGCGGCATCGCTTTGTCGATCACGATCCGCACCTCAGCCGCCAAAGATCCAACCGTCAGCACCACTGCACCCACCAGCGACGCTAGACGTCCAAGAGCTTCGGCTACTCCGTTTGCTGCCGTCATACCTTTAGCCGTCATACCTTCACCTTGGCCCACTTCTTCCCCACCTGAACAACCAGCTCCGCCACCGTAGAATCCAACGCCAAACTCATCTCGCGATGCTTCGTTCCGTTGATCGACACCGCGCCTTCCTTCAACTTCCGATTCGCTTCCGCACCCGACTGGCAAAGCCCAATCTCCCGCAGCAGCTTGTCAACCCGAATCGCTGATTCCTGCCGCATCGCGACCGGCAGGTCGAACACCGGCATATCCTCCGGCACCTCTCCCTGCTGGACGACGCGCCGAAAAACATCCGCCGCCTCTTTGGCCGCTTCGCCCGAGTGAAAATCCGTCACGATCTGCGACGCCAACTCCATCTTGGCCTGCATCGGGTGCTCGTCGCCCCGCTGAATCCTCTCGCGCAACGCATCGATGTCGCGCAGACTCACGTCGGTGAGCAACTCGTAATATCGGTACATCAGCTCATCGCTGATCTGCATCACCTTGCGGTACATCACTTCGGCCGGCTCGGTTATGCCGATGTAGTTTCCCAGCGACTTCGACATCTTCTGCACGCCGTCCAGCCCTTCGAGCAGCCCCGTCATCGCAATGATCTCCGGCGGCTGCCCGTAATCCCGCTGGATCTCCCGCGCCACTAGCAGATTGAACTTCTGGTCCGTGCCCCCCAACTCGACGTCCGCTTCGAGCACCACCGAGTCATACGCCTGTGTCAGCGGGTACAGGAACTCATGGATCAGGATCGGGTGTTGCGATTGGAAACGCTTGCTGAAGTCGTCTCGTTCGAGAATCCGTGCCACGGTGTAGTGCGAACACAGCCCGACGAGCTCCTCGAAGCTCAGCGGTAGCAGCCACTCGCTGTTGAACCGGATCTCCGTCTTCTCCTCATCCAAGATCCGAAACACCTGTTCTTTGTAGGTCTCCGCGTTCGCGAGAATCTCATCCTTGGTGATAGTAGGCCGCGTAGCGTTTCGGCCCGAGGGGTCGCCGATCAACGCCGTACCATCCCCGATCAGAAAGACGACCGTGTGCCCGAGGTCTTGAAAGTGCTTGAGCTTACGGAGCACCACAGTGTGACCGAGATGCAGGTCGGGCGCTGTCGGGTCGAACCCTGCCTTCACGCGCAGCGGACGCCCCTGCATCGCCGCCTCAACCAGGCGCGTCTTCAGCTCCTCTTCGCGGATGATCTCCGCGAAGCCCTTCCTCAGGTATTCGAGTTGCTCGTCAATGGTCGGAGTCATGAAAACCCACGCAACGCCGGGCCTACTGCTTGAGCAGAACCCGCCGTTCCGAGATGCGAAACTTCCCACTCAACACAAGGTTGATCGCTTCGGTGTAGATACGGTGCTCCTCTTTGAGAATCCGCAGCGACAGCGTCTCTTCCGTGTCGTCGTCGTTCACCGGGACCGTGGCCTGCCTGATGATCGGGCCTGCGTCAAGATGTTCGTCGACGAAATGCACCGTGCATCCTGTGAACTTCACGCCGTAGTCCAGCGCCTGCTTCTGCCCTTCCAAGCCCGGAAACGCTGGCAGCAGCGAGGGATGCACGTTCAGAATCCGGTGCCGAAACTCCTTGACGAAGTACGCGCTCACTAGTCGCATGAACCCGGCTAGGCAAACCAGGTCCACCTTCTTCTCCCTCAGCAGCGCAACCAACTGCCGGTCGTACTCTTCACGCTGCAAGCCCTTCGACGGAATGCACACCGCCGGAATGTCACGCTTGCGCGCGCGCTCCAGCCCCAATGCATTCGGCTTGTTGCTGATCACGACCGCGATCCCCGCATTGATCTTCTTGGAATCAACGCTGTTGGCGATCGCCTCGAAGTTCGACCCTCGGCCGGATAGCAGAATCCCTAGCTTCTTCACTCGTAGATCACTCGCCGGCGTCCCTTGGTGACCTCGCCAACCCAATACGCCGTCTCGCCCAAATCCTCGAGTGCCGCCTCGACCCGACGTCGCGCACGCGCCGGAACCGCCGCAATCAACCCGAGGCCCATGTTGAAGGTCCGATGCGACTCTTCCTCATCAAGCGCGCCTAGCTCTTGCAGGTAGCGGAAGATCGGCTGAACCGGCCAAGAGCCTTGACACACCGTGGCGGCCAGCCCTCTCGGCAACATGCGAGGCACATTCTCCGTGATCCCCCCGCCGGTAATATGCGCCGCCGCGTGGATGACCCGCTGCTCCAGTAGCGCCTGCAGCGGCCTCAGATAGCTTCTGTGGACTCGTAGCAGCTCCCGGCCGACGCTCCGCTTGAGAACCGGCACCCGCTCACTCGGCTTCAACCCCTCCACATCAAACAGCAACCTTCGCGCCAACGAATAGCCGTTCGTGTGCAACCCGCTCGACGCCAAGCCAAGGAGCAGATCGCCAGCCCTAACTCTTGCGGGTCCAAGCAGTTGCGAACCCTCTGCTAAACCAACAATGAAGCCTGCCAAGTCGTAATCCCCAGGCTGGTAAACCCCTGGCATCTCGGCCGTCTCGCCACCAATCAGGGCACAGCCGTTCTCCCGGCAGGCCCGGCTCAGCCCTCTCACAACCTCCGCCGCCACTCTCGCATCGAGCGTTCCAATTGAGAAATAGTCCAAGAAGAACAGCGGCCGAGCGCCCTGGACGGCGATGTCATTGACGCAATGATTCACCAGATCCCGGCCGATCGTGTCGTGGACGTTCATCGCCACGGCCACCTTCAGCTTCGTGCCAACCCCATCGGCCGAGCTGACCAACACCGGTTTTCGCAGCCCCAGGCGGCCGATGTCATAGATCGCGCCGAAAGAGCCGACGCCCGCCAGCACCCTCTCGTTGAAGGTCTGCCGCGCCAGCCGCTTGATGCTTGCGGTGGCACGGTCAGACTCGCTGATGTTGACGCCGGCGTCAGCGTAGGTAATCGGTTTTCTCGAACCCATTCGCGAAGAGACCCATTATCGCACCCCGCCAGGTCCGCCAAGCAGCACCCCAACGCGTCGTCACAACCACTCCAACTCCCGCGCCCTCGTTTACCATAGAGACTCCATCGAACCCCAACGGATGCTCCACCTGAACCGACACGAACAGCTCTGGCTCCTCGCGGGCTTGTTGCTGTTTGCCCTGTGCTCGTTTCCCTGGCTCGCCCTCCCCGGCCTCTATCAAGACGAGCTCTATTTCATCCCCGTTCTCGAACCGTTTGACTTCGAATCCCCTCTCTATTCCTGGACGGTAGCGGGCACGGAACTCCCCATGATGATCGTCTCCTACGCAGGAGCGTTGAAGGCGCTGCTGATGAAGGTTGCCTTTGCCGTCTGCCCACCCACCGTGGCAACCGTGCGGGGTTCAGCTCTCCTACTCGGGATGGGAACGCTGTGCTTCACGCTGGTGTTCCTACGCCGGCATTACTCCATCGCGGTCGCAGTGGCGGCCACTCTGCTGCTGGCAACGGATCCGAGTTTCATCCACACCATCCGCATCGACTGGGGCCCGGTCGCCTTGATGCAGTTCCTGAAGATGGCCGGCCTCGCGTTCATCTCCGGTTGGCTCGTGAGCGGACGCCTAGCGCTCTGGATCGCCGGCATGTTTGTGTTCGGCCTGGCCGTGTGGGACAAGGCAACCTTCGTGTGGTTTCTGGTGCCCTTGGCCCTCTGCATCTTGACGCTCTTTCCGCGGGAGACCGTCCAGCGCTTCAGCTATCGCCTCGCCGCGATCGGAGTCATCGCATTCCTCCTTGGATCCCTGCCGTTCTGGATGTTCAACGCCACTAAAGATGCACAGACCGCCTCGGAAAACTGGAACTTCGAGTACCGTCCTGATAAGCTCTCGACGGCTCGCGGTACTCTCGACGGCAGCGTCGTGCTCTGGCTGATCGTCCGAGACGATTTCGAGGAGGCACAACCGCCCGAGGACATTGCACTGCCGCAGCTCGCAAGCGCCTTCAAGACGATCGGCAAGGCTCGCTCTTCTCTGGGTTGGTGGCTCCCGGTCGTGGCGGTTCTACTGCTGCCGATCACACTCCGCACCCGCCACCGACGCGCCATATTGTTCCCACTCATCGTGACATTGGGCATCTATCTACTCATGTTCCCGTTTCGTGCGGGAGGCAGCGGCTCGCACCACGTCGTGATGGTCTATCCTTTCCCGCTTCTCTTCGTGGCTGCGTCGTTGGCGGCGACGGCTGAGAAGGTGAAGCTGCGCCTCGCAATGCCGCTCGTTGTCGGAGTGGCCGTGCTGTGGAACCTCTCTCTCAACGCACGCTATCTGGCTGGCTATGCCCACACCGGCGGATCACGAAACTTCACCGACGCCATTTACGAGCTCGCGCCGCACATGCACCAGAACCCTGAGCAAACGTACTACCTTCTTGACTGGGGCATCAGCAACCCACTCGCCTTCCTTGGCGAACCCTACGAGATCAAGTGGGAGGATCTTTCCACCGTCTACTTCGAATCAGAGCCTCCCGAAACGAGCGCCAAGCGCATGAGCAATCTGTTGGCGGATCCACAGAGCCGATTCGTCGTGCGTAGTCAGGAGAGGACGGAATTCCCGGCCGGGCGCAAGTGGATCTGTGCCGGTTCAGCCGGAACGGGAGAGCGAGCGCTCCGCGTTAGTGTAGATGCCGCCCTGCGGGCTGGGATTTTCAAGGCATCAGGGTCTATCGATCCGATAGGGTTTGGGGACGAGCGCGAAAGAGGACTTCCGCGCCCGTGGTCATCGTCTCGATGAGCCCGCCGGGCTATCCCTCGGCAGGGTTGCTTCCCAGCAGAGCCCGCTTCCGTTTCACCCGGCAACGCCATTGTAACTCCCACAGTCAAGCCGCCTGGCGACGCCGCAGCTGCCGTTGCTGTCGAGCCTGCTCCAGCTTGCGGTCGCGGGCGGCGTGGATCTCGTCCCGCCGTCCTGCCAGCAGGTCCTCCGGCGTCACAAACCAGATCGCGCTGTGCAAGCGCACCGTGTTGTAGTGCTCGACATAGCGCTGGATCAGCCGACGCGCATCCTCCGGCGTCAGCGGCACGCCCGGCCTAATACATTCGCTCTTCAACGATTTGTGCCAACGCTCCAACTTGCCGTTCGACTGTGGATAATAGGGCGACGTTCTCACGTGCGTCATCCCCGAGATACGGATGAATTCCTTGAAGTCCTTGGCGAGGAACTGCGGCCCGTTGTCGGAGATGAGGCGCGGTCTGGCATCCGGGTATTTCTCCTTCGCGGCTTGGAGAATGATCTCGATGTCGGCCTCCTTCATCGCCTCGCGCAAGCCCCAGTGCACAATCGAACGGCTGTAGCCATCCAGCACGCTGCACAGGTAGTAGAACGTACCCGAGATGTTGATGTAGGAAACGTCGATATGCCAATGTTGATGCGGCTCTAGCGGCTGTTGGAAGCCCGTCCCTTTCAGCGACGTTTTGTCGTTCCACTTGCGCAGCAGCCCCGCCCGGCTCAACACCCGCCAGACGCTCGACGGGCTGACCGCCACGATGTCGGCGTCGAGCATCATGAACGTCAACCGCCGGTAGCCTTCCAGCGGATGCTGGCGATAAAAATCGAGGATGGCCTGCTTCTCCCACTCTTCGAGCCAGAAATCTCGGGGAACCCAACCGTTGTGCTCGTTGAGAGAGCCGTAGCGCCGGCGCCAGGAGTAGAACTTGCTGGGCGCGATGCCGAGCCACTGGATGAAACGCCCGGCGTGGATCTCGGTCTTGTCGGACCAGCGCCGCACGAAATCGACGATCTGGTCGCGCACGTCGGGCGGCGTCCATGTTTTGGTCAGAGTTCCCCAAGGCTTTTTTTTAACGCGATGTGCTCGGCCATCAACTCGGCCAGAACCTCATCCTTGGTCTGGATCTTCTTCTCCAGCCGCGCGATGCGTTCCTGTTCGGGCTGACGACGGCTGCGGTTGTTGGTCTGGAAGGTGGCGGCTCCGTTCTCAAAGAACTCCTTCTGCCAGCGGTAGAACACCGTCGGCTGCAGCGCCAGCTCGTCGCAGAGTGTTGAGACCGGCTCCTTGTCCAGCAGATGCCGTCTCAGGATGGCGACCTTCTCTTCGGCTGTGTAGTGTTTCCGTGCTTTCCTCATGCGTTCCCTCCGTTAGCTTATCGGCGGAACGCTGTTCTCCATTTCCAGCTGAGGCGGGACAGATCGACCGTTATATTGAAGAGGGGCGCGTCACGCAGACCCAGGTGTTCCACGAAAGGCTAGGCGTCGCCGCCTTCGAGGTGTACCGCCCGGTTACCGCTCCACCCGACGCCGCCGACGGAGCCGAGACCCAACCCGCTGCTTTGCAATAGGAGCCCCTGCTCTGCCATAGGATCCCGTTGCTCTGGCATAGTATTGCTGTGTCATAGTATCGACGAGGTCATGGCCCCATGAGCGACCCCCTAGGCGCAGGCATCATCGGAACCTCCCACTCCCACGCCCGAGGACATCTCGACGCGATTCGCAGCTCCGAGAACTACGCCTTCATTGCCGCCGCGGAACCGCACCCCGAGCTCCTCGCCAAGGCGCGCAACGACCCTCGATGGAAGGACGTAAAATGGGTCAGCGTCGATGATCTGTTAGCCGACAAATCGATTCAAACAGTCTGCGTCGAGACCGACCCGCTCGAATCGCTCTACTACTCACTCCTCTCGATCGAGGCCGGCAAGCACACCAAAATCGACAAACCGCCCGGCATGAATCTGGGGCTCCTGCGCAAGGTCTGCCACGAGGCCGAACGGCGTCACCTTCTCGTCCAGATGGGTTACGTGTTTCGCTACAACCCGGGCATGCGGCTCGCCCACCGCGCGATCAAAGAGAACTGGCTCGGCCCCGTCCGCTCAATCATTTGCCAAATGAACGACACACTGAACCCGGAGGGCCGGCGCCGGCTGAATCGCTATCCCGGAGGCCAAATGTTCGAGATCTGCTGCCACATGATCGACACGCTCGTCTGGTTGTTGGGCAAGCCCGTGAGAGTTACCCCCGCGCTTCGCCACAGCGATCCACCCGACGACGGGCTGGAAGACGACGTCCAGGCGACTTTCGAGTTCGATCCTGAACTTGCGATCCTCCGCAGCAACACCCAAAACGGTGACCGCTACTTTCACATCTACGGTGAGCACGGATCGATTCAAATCAACGATCCCGACCGGCCGAAGGTCCAGCTTGCCCTGAGCAAGCCACACGGTGGATACAGCGCCGGGGTGCACCAAGTGGATGTGAGCCCGTCGCCGCGCTACCTCCCCGACCTCGACGACCTGGCCCAAGCGATCCGAGCGCGCCGCCCCGTGGAGTTCTTTACACCAGAGCACGACCTGGCCGTACACCAAACGCTTCTACACCCGCATTTTCAATTTGATGTTTGACATCCCGACCTTCCAGCGGCCTTGAGCGTCTTTATTCATAGGGGCTAGAGCCCGATGAGGACGCCATGGAGGCCAACACCCAATGGGTGAAAAACAAACCAAGCCATTCCAGCTAAGTTTCAATGGACTTCTCAAAGTCGATTTCCAGGGATCGCACGTCACTTCCGACGGTGGCCTGATTTTGGTTCGCGAACTGGACGAACGGCTCGGTCTCGGAGAACTGATTGACGAGCATCTCAGCGACTCCCGGCAAGGCACAAACAAGCAATTCACGCTCGCTGATCTGTTGCGGCAGTCGGTTTACAGCCGACTCGCCGGCTACGAGGACCTCAACGACGCCGAGCGGGTTTCGATCGATCCGACGTTTCGGCTGATCGGTTCGCAGAAGATCTGGGATCGCGGTGCGGCCTTGACCTCGACGCTGCACGGCTTCGAGACGGAGATGCTGGCGAGCGAAGAGAACCTGCTGGGGCTGATGGCGCTGAACCGAGAGCTGGTCGGGCAAGCGGAAGCGTTCGACGACGCCGAGCGGGTCGTTCTGGACCTGGACTCCACCGAGAGTCCGATCCATGGCCAACAGGAAGGCAGTGCCTACAACGGACACTTCGAGTCGGTCTGCTACCACCCGTTGCTTTTGTTCAACGGTCATGGTGATTGCCTCGCTGCCAAGCTGCGTCCAGGCAACGTGCACAGCGCCGAGGACTGGGATGAGCTCTTGTTGCCGGAGATCGAGCGCCAACAGGCTGCGGGCAAGCAGGTCGCCTTCCGGGGCGATGCGGCCTTTGCGAAGCCGGAAGTTTATGAGGCTTCGGAGGAACGCGGAGTACAGTACGCCATTCGCATTCCGGCCAACAAGAGCTTGGAGCTGGAGATCGAAGACATCCTGTTTCGCCCGCCGGGAAGGCCTTCCCGCAAGCCCTTGGTGCGCTACAAGAGTTTTCGCTATCAGGCGGAGAGTTGGTCGCAGGCGAGGCGGATCGTCGCTAAGGTCGAGCATCACCAGGGCGAGCTGTTCCCGCGCGTCGGATTCATCGTGACGAGCATGAGCTTGCCGAGCCGCTCGGTGGTGCGCTTCTACAACAAGCGCGGCACGGCGGAACAGTGGATCAAGGAAGGCAAGCAGGCGACGCACTGGACGCGATTGTCGTGCCATCGATTTCGGGCCAACGAAGTGCGGTTGCAACTGAGCGTGCTGGCCTACAACCTGGGCAATCTTTGGCGGCGGCTGGGGCTTCCGCAGCGAATCAAGAGTTGGTCGCTGACGAGCTTGCAACACAGGTTGATGAAGACCGGCGGTCGGCTGGTCAAGCACGCGCGGTATTACTGGCTCTTATTGGCGGAGGCACATCTGAACCGGCGGCTGTTCGGCGACATGCTGCACAAGATCTGGGCGCTGCCGCTGCCGAGTGGGTAGCATTGCCGGAGTGAGGATCAACAGCTTTTGGCTCCAAAAGGTTTCGCAAGGAGCAGTGTCGGCCGGAGCGCCGTTCAAGCCGCTCAATCAACGACTGTGAGCGGTCGAACCAGCTCTGGCGACTACCAGCAGAGGTGATGTGCAGGGTTCAGCGTGAAAGGACGTGCTGTTCGGAGCGGAGCGGGTGTATACTGTGGCCGTGCCAGGGCCAAAATGGAAATCCTGGCTTAAGTAGTTCGCCCGGCGCAGGATCGGCACGACGGACCTGCGAATGATGGCAAGGTCCACCGCGGCGCGGACAAGAAAGTAGAAAGCCACTCCGAGCGTTTGCAGCAATCGCCAAACGGTTCGGAAGATGTTGCCCTTCAGCGGCTTGGTGATCGACCACGGCCGCCGGCTGAGCCGGGGTTGTTCACCGGGCTGAGGCACTCGGCGCTGAAAGCGGCTCGACCACGGCGGAGAAGGACTAGATGCACCTGCTGGACGAGGCGGCACCGCCTTGAGTACCGTCGTAGTCTGTGGCACAGCCGCCATCATCAACTCTCCGGTCCAGCTTTCGTTAGCGAGAAGCAGCAGCTACGATGCGAAGGGGAACGGCAACGGTAATCTGGTCCGCCGGCGTTTGCGCTTCTTGCGGTAGAGAACCACCACCGGAGGAGCGTTCGGGCCGGCTGATTGCTTGGCCTGTTGGCAAGCTTGATCCACTTCGGGCATCTTTTTGCCCGTGCCCCGTTTGAGACGCTTCAGCTCTTTGGGCGAGATCGATCCTAAATCAAGTACAATCGGTGTGCTAATAAACCGTCTCCTTCAGAAAAAGACTCGCGACGTTGGCCGCCTTCAACACTCTGTGCCGCTACGCTTCGGGCCTGCGCAGCCGAGCGATACTGGCAATCTAGAAGCTAAACGTCGAGCGCACAACTAGGCGCTTCACGCCGCTAGTCGGCCCTCGTAGGGAAATAACCTGGCCAGAAGGAAGGCGAACTCCCAATAGAGACAGCCCGTGGCCTTCCTGTCGCTGGTGGGCCTCCCCTGTGCAAGAAGCTGGCTAGTTGGCGAGCCACGTCCCGAAGGACCTCACTGCCCAGTGCACGCGGCCGGCTCAGCGTGGCCAAGGAAACGGGATCGAACGAACGGCGGTCCGGAGCACTTTCCGCGTACGTTTCGAGTTCACTGCCCGCGCTACGTCCTTGATAGCCGAGCTGGCCTCGTTGATGCCCTCCGATAAGCCCTCGGCGACGTTAGCGTAGGACTCAATCAGGGCGCCATCTCGCCGGCGATCGCTCGACTTATCCCGCTCGTCCAGATACGTCCGAATGCCCTTCTCGACCGCCTTGCTGACGCGGTGCCCCGACTTCGAGATGCGCCGCTCCAATTTCTGCGAAGGGCCCGCACTGCGGGAATACTTCCTCTTCTTCTTGGGTGCGCTTGGGGCATCCTTCTTGGGTGCGCTTGGGGCAGGCGCCGCACTGGACGCCGTCTCTCCACTGGGTCGTTGTGCCATAGGCTCCTCTGCTAAACCAGGTTAAACCACGTTTCAGGTGCTAACCTCCAAGAGGGTACCGCATTGCATCGGCGATTGCAAGAGATTTTTGTTGTGTTTTTTGAGTTTCCAGCGGCTTTGACCCGCATTTTCAATTTGATGTATAAGCTTCAGACCATCCAGCGACCTTCAGCGTCTTTATTGATAGGGGCTAGAGCCCGATAAGGACGCCATGGAGGTCAACACCCGATAGGTGAAAAAGAAAACAAGCCGTTTCAGCTCACGTTCAATGGATGCTGGGTATCCACTTGACTCAGGTGACCCCAAGATGTAGTGTAGGGCCTGGTGGAGGATTACCCGCGCGACCAACTCGAATTCGAGTCTCGCTTTGCGAGCGAGGAGGCTTGCCGCGACTATCTGTTCGCCTTGCGCTGGCCAGAGGGTTTCCGCTGTCCAAGGTGTGGGCATGAGCGCGCTTGGCCGGTGCGCAAAGTGTGGTTCGAATGCGCTCGCTGCGGGCGGCAAACCTCCGTCACCGCCGGCACGATCTTTCAAGACACACGCAAGCCGCTGCGGCTGTGGTTCCGGGCGATGTGGACCATCACCACGCAGAAGAATGGGGCCAGCGCCCTGGGTCTACAGCGCGTTCTGGGACTGGGCAGTTACCAAACCGCCTGGCCTTGGATGCACAAGCTGAGGCGAGCGATGGTGCGCCCGGGGCGGGAGCGATTGACGGGCCTCGTCGAGGTCGATGAGACCTACTGGGGCGCTGAAGAAGAAGGGGTAATCGGCCGGCAGACCGAGCGTAAAGCGTTGATTGCAGTCGCCGCGGAAGAGAGAGGCACCGGGCTGGGGCGCATCCGCATGCAGCGCGTTCAGAACGCCTCGGCGGCCAGTTTGATGCCCTTCGTCGAGGAGTCGGTCGAGCCGGACAGCGTGGTTGTTACCGACAACTGGTCGGGCTACGATCCGCTCAAGAAGAAGGACTACCAGCGTCGTATCATCTCGATTAACAACCGCCGCGAGCAGGCCTCGCAGCTACTGCCGAGGGTGCACTTGGCGATCTCGCTACTCAAGCGCTGGATGCTGGGCACGCATCAGGGGGCGGTCAGCCACGAGCATCTGGACTACTATCTCGACGAGTTCGTGTTCCGCTTCAATCGGCGCAGATCACGCAGTCGGGGCAAGCTCTTCTACCGCCTTGTGCAGCAGGCCATGGCGATGGAGCCGACGCCGTACCGCTCGATCGTCGCCGATTGGGACGCTAAGACGCTGTGAGCCCAACTACAAGATGTTGGGGTCACCTGAGTCAAGTGGATACCCGGCCAATGGATTTCTCAAAGTCGATTTCCAAGGATCGCGAGTCACCTCGGATGGCGGTCTGATTCTCGTTCGCGAACTGGATGAACGACTCGGACTCGGCCAGCTGATCGACGAGCATCTCAGCGACTCGCGACAAGGCTTGAACAAGAAGTTCGCGCTGGCCGATCTGCTGCGGCAGTCGGTCTACAGTCGACTCGCTGGCTACGAGGACCTCAATGACGCCGTTCGAGTATCCGCCGATCCGACCTTTCGCTTGATCGGCTCGAAGAGGAACTGGGATCGCGGAGCAACCTTGACCTCGACGCTGCATGGCTTCGAGACGGAGATGCTGGCGAGCGAAGAGAACTTGCTGGGGCTGATGGCAGTGAACCGGGAGCTGGTCGCGCAAGCCGAAGCTCCCGACGGTTCAGACCGCGTGGTGCTCGACATGGACTCCACGGAGAGCCCCGTCCACGGCCAACAGGAAGGCAGTGCCTACAACGGCCATTTTGAGTCCCTCTGCTATCACCCGCTGTTGCTGTTCAACCAGCACGGCGACTGCCTAGGCGCGAAGCTGCGTCCCGGCAACGTGCACAGCGCCGAGGACTGGGACGAGCTGCTACTGCCGGAGATCGAACGACAACAGGCGGAGGGCAAACAGGTGACGTTCCGCGCCGACGCCGCCTTCGCCAAGCCCGAGATCTACGAGGCGATGGAGGAGCGCGGCGTGGACTACGTGATTCGCATCCCGGCGAACAAGAGCCTGGAGCTGGAGATCGAGGACATCCTGTTTCGGCCACCGGGCAGGCCGAACGCCAAGCCCCTAGTGCGCTACAAGAGTTTTCGCTATCAGGCCGAGAGCTGGTCGAAGGCAAGGCGAGTTGTCGCCAAGGTCGAGCATCACCAGGGCGAACTATTCCCGCGCGTCGGATTTGTCGTGACGAGCATGAGCTTGCCGAGCCGCTCGGTCGTGCGGTTCTACAACAAGCGCGGCACGGCGGAGCAGTGGATCAAAGAAGGTAAACAGGCCACGCACTGGACCCGCTTGTCGTGTCACCGCTTCCGAGCCAACGAGGTACGGCTGCAACTCAGCGTGCTGGCCTACAACCTGGGCAACCTGTGGCGGCGGCTAGGGCTGCCGCAGCGAATCAAAAGCTGGTCGCTAACGAGTTTGCAACACAGGTTGATGAAGACCGGCGGTCGGCTGGTCAAGCATGCTCGCTACTACTGGTTGCTGCTGGCGGAGGGGCATCTGAACCGGCGGCTGTTCGGTGACATGCTGCATAGGATCTGGGCGCTGCCTGTGCCGGGTGGGTAGCGTTGCCCGGGCGAGGATCAACAGTTTTTGGCTCCAAAAAGGTTTCGCAGGGAGCAGTGTCGGCCGGAGCGCCGTTCAGTCCGCTCAATCAACGTCTGTGAGCGGACGGACGAGCCCTGGCGCCTACCGGCGGAGGTGATGTGCAGGGTTCAGCGCGAAAAGACGTGGTATTCGGCGCAGCGGGGGTGTATCCTGTGACCGTGCCAGGGCCAAAATGGAAATCCTGGTTTGAGGGACCCGTGAACGTCACCGTTGAGCAAAACCCAGCAAAAAGGCTGTTTCGTGACGCTCCGTGTGCAACTCGCAGAACGGCGAGAGAACCGTGATGCAGATCCGTCGCGTAGTACACGAAGTAACTGATCTGTTGAGGCTGAGTCGCGCTACCTGAACCGCAAGACCACTTTCAATGCGTTAGGGGTTAATCAAGTGGCTTGAGTGCCTGATTGTGGATCAGGAGGTTCCCGTTCGATCCGGGGCGCCAGTACCATTATTTCGCTTAGTTACGTCCGAGTCCGTAGCCTTCTGGTGGAATATGTCAGCACTATGTCAACGGGCTGCTGGCGTCGAATGACTTCGAATGTCCATGTAGTCCGGAGATCTCCTTCCAAATCCGGCCGCAAAAGGTTACCCACGGACGACCGGGCGTCGACTCAGATCGATAGAGCTCGATCAGCCTGAACCGCTCTTCCGACCGTCGCCATCAAGTCCGTTTGTCGGAACGGAGTGTTCCGCTCTCGCTGATCAGGCTTGTGTTGAGCTGTCTGGCAGGAAGCCAGTGCGCGGTTGCAGGTCGCTGCGGTTGGTCGGCTATCTATGAGTGCATCGTCACCGCGACTACCGCAGACGCTCTCCCAGTCGTTCCTGCTCGTTCTCCCGAAGCCATCGAGTACTGCTTCCTTGCGATACAGGATGAGCCGACCGACGCGCGTTCGTGGAGGGCCCACACGTTGGACATGCCAGCGGTCGAGTGTTCGTACTGACTTGCCAAGCTGGCGAGCAAGCTCGTCCCGCGCCAGGTATTCATCTAGTGGAGATCTGGTCTGCAACTCAAGCACCCCCGCAATGCCCTGTCCGCCATGGAAGTTGGAAAGTGACCGGGCCAGCGTGAATGCCGGCCCCTATTCCTTAAGGGTCAATTCGAGGCTGGAAACTCAAGATCGTTTCAATAATTATTGCTCTTGAGACTGAGTTTTTCCCGCTCCCAAGTCTCTATACCAATGAGGAGTTCGGCGAAGCGCCGAACTCGTGAGGGTGTATGAGTCGAGGATTGGACCGAGACGACAGGGAAGAGCTGGGCCCGAGCGGGCCAGTAGAGCGGCTTCACGAAGCAAACGCTGGACGAACTGCGGGACCTCCGACGACTCTTCAGCGTGCCCGAAAACGAGTCGCTGCTCACCCTGTGGAGCGAGGAAAGCGAGTCGTACATCCGCGAATCGATCACTCCGCCGGGGACTTGCCGGCCCCGCGAGTTGCTCTTCGAGCCGCTTCATTTGAAGTACGCCTATCAGCTTTTCGGGGCTCTGTAACCTTGTTACATCGCCTGTCAGGCGTAACCCGACAAGGACTTTATCCTGGAACGCTGGGTCGGCTGCTGGGTCGGCCCGGTGTTGGCCTGCCCTGACCGGCAACCTGTTGAATCCAGCCGTAATCAAAAGGGCCAGCGGCCCGCTCGTGGCGGACCGCTGGGTCGTGGGGGTGGCGGGAGCGACCCCCACGACGTTTGTTGACAAGGTCGCCGATGTCGATCTCGTCGTCGACATCGACGAAGTTGATAGCACATCCATTGACGTTACGTCCATCGCAAACGTCTTTG
Source organism: Bryobacterales bacterium (assembly GCA_965261065.1). Classification (GTDB taxonomy): domain Bacteria; phylum Acidobacteriota; class Terriglobia; order Bryobacterales; family UBA6623; genus JAKZVK01. The sequence continues at coordinate 6,124,386 of OZ253444.1, forward strand.
ATGCTGCTAGCACATTAGAACTGTATCGGCAGTGGTCCGGCCTGAGGGTATCGAGGAAGGCCGCGGATGGGCTGGCCGGAGCATTGCCGATACGGGTTGTTGGACGAAGCCGGGCTGGGGACTGGCGAGGAGATTGCTTATCGGGATTGGATGTTGGAACGGGCCGTTGAAACCGAGCAGAAGGTCCCCTGAGAGGAGGTTTTGAGCAAGGCCGGAACCAGAACAACAGAAGGCAACGGTGGGCAGGAGGCTGTGGCAGCCGGATCGAGGGTTGGTCGGCCGTCGTGCGGACACAACCAGGCCGAGCACCGTGAAACGGCGGCCGGAATCGTGTTGGTGTGTGAGTAGAGGTGGTTGGGTTTCATGAGGAGTCGAAGGGAGCCAGGGGCCCGACGACCTTGCTACGCCCGGCAGCCTCCTCGGAAACCTTCCGGGATTTCACGTCGTTGTTCGGACAGCCGATAACCCCAACGGCGGGTAGTGGCTCAATCTGAGTCTGCGTCGGCTCGTGTCCTGTGATACAATGGGGACGTGCTTGAGCGTCCAAGCAGACCGAAGGACTTCAGCCAACTCGCCAGGTCGATAGTTGCTCAGGCTACTGGCGAGTCCCCGCGAGAATCCCCACCTCCCCACAAGAACCCCGCCGCCGTCGAGCTAGGCCGCATGGGTGGCCTGAAGGGCGGGAAAGCCCGAAAGCAAAAGCTCTCCGCAGAACGTCGTTCGGAGATTGCCCGCAAAGCTGCCCAGGCTAGATGGCAGGGTCGCTGATTGCCCTAGTCTAACTTTCTAGGAAAATCTGTCCTCAGCCCCTTGACGCTAGATTTCCGCCTTGCTATACTTTCAGTAGGTCTTTTGCCTTAGTACTCGGGGGCGGAAGAAAGGCTTTCCAGCGGAGTGTTCAGTCTGCTCCAAAGGAAAGCCCCAGGGTGGGCCCTGGGGCCTCCGAATCTATAGAGCGAAAGGGGGTGACGGCAATGCCTGCTGTTCACCTTGTTGTCCGAGGCTGGCGGATTAGTGTCTGCCAGCGTGCGGACGGTACCGTCGAAGTTACGATCGAGCCACCTTAACGGGGGGTTTAGCGTGACGTCAGGCTGGGGGCGCACTCTTCCTGCGTTCCCCAGCCACCACAAGAAAAAGTATAGCACAAGCATAAGTTGTTGTCAACAAGGTGTTTGGGTTGTTGTCAACAAGGTGTTTGGGTGTTGACAACATAAAGTTTTTGGAGGTTTCTGATGAACACGTCAAAAGTCCAGGCCGCCCTAGAAGACCTTGTGCAACAAAAAAAAGTTCTTGATGAAGCGATTCAGGGTCTTCGTAAAGTTTTGGTGTTGTCGAATGGTGCTGAACCTCAGAGCTTGGTTCCCGCAGGAATCTTTGTTGCCCGATCTTCCCAGGATCATCAGAAATCGTACATTGACCAAACTGTTGAGATTCTTATGGATGCCGGGAAACCCCTTCACATCACAGAGATCATCTCAAGTATCGGAAAGCTGCGCAATCAGGAGATGAAACGTACCTCGGTGGAATCTTCTCTGATCTCTCACATGAACAACGCCAAGGATAAGGCACGCATCGTCAGAACAGATCGGGCAACCTACGGCCTTCCCGCATGGCTACGTCCATCTGATGCCACTCCTGACGAAACCACACCGTCGCCCGGCAGCTAGGCCAGAGAATCACCCTATCTGATTCATTCTGTTCTGCTTACATGGAAGGGCTGCCGGCGCTACCCGGTACCGATTGAGGAAGCCAGTTTGCCACATTGTTCTTGACATTTGCTTGACCGATAATGTATAATTCAATCATGTGGAGATTAAGCAGAGAGCAACGTGTCCGGGTAGTCGCTGCCCTGGTAGAAGGCTGTTCACTTCGATCGACAGCCAGGATGGTCGGTGTTGCCCGAAACACCGTCACGAGTTTGCTGGTTGACCTGGGGGCCGTGTGCTCCGAGTATCAGGATCTGGTGATGCGGAACTTACCCTGCAAACGGCTTCAGGCTGATGAAATATGGTCGTTCTGCTACTCCAAGGCGAAAAACGTCCCCATCGAGAAGCAGGGTCAGTTCGGCTTCGGCGACGTATGGACCTGGACGGCGATCTGTGCCGATACGAAGCTGGTGCCGACGTGGTACGTGGGAGACCGTGGCGCGTGGAGTGCTTGGGAGTTCATGCAGGACCTAGCACCACGTCTGGCGGACCGAGTTCAGTTGACGACAGATGGATACAGAGTCTACTTGGAGGCCGTCGATGAGGCGTTCCGGGGCAGTGTGGACTATGCCATGCTGGTCAAGATTTACGGCAAGGACGAAAGCGAACCTGAGACACGCTACAGCCCCGCCAAGTGCAATGGGACCAAGAAAGCTGTCCAGAGCGGAAACCCGGACCCTAAGCATATCTCTACTAGCTACGCAGAGCGCCAGAACCTCACGATGAGGATGTCCATGCGCCGGTTCACGAGGTTGACCAACGCTTTCTCAAAGAAGGTCGAGAACCTGGCCGCTGCCGTCAGCTTGTACTTCATGCACTACAACTTCGTGAGGATTCACCAGACGCTCAAGATCACGCCCGCCATGGCCGCTGGGGTGACCGATCGGCTGTGGGAGGTTTCTGACATTGTGGGGCTGCTTGAGTCGAAAGAAAAAGTTGCAGCGTCCTAGATTCAGATTGAGCCACTACCCAACGGCGCCATCCGGGTACAGACGGGCGGTCATCTTCTCAATCCCCTCTCGTCGGCGCTCCAGATCGGAATGTGTGTAATGGAGCATCATTCTTATGTCCCCATCGAGGCGTGGGAAGCCGGGTAGCTCAAGGCCCTGGGCGTGAGAGAATCGCATTGTTGGTGGGAAGCCTGTTTTCGCAAGCCCTGTTTCAAGGTAGAATCGGACCGACAGATCGGCAGGATAATCGGACGTTCCATCCAAGGATCGAAGCGTCTTCCCGGTGGGCCGAGACACAAGCTTGAGGGGTCCGAGCCGCAGCCCCTGCTTTGGCCAATCTGCTTGGAACCTACTGCCGTGGTTCACCTGAGCGATTGAATGAAGATTACCCAGATCAGCACTTATCCCGTGGATTTTCCTCAGGAACCAGCCTGGGCCTATTAGAAAGGGTGGGTCACGTCCGCACCCGCGTTGCTGATCGAGATAAATACGGATGAAGGTGTGAGTGAACTTGGTGAGGCGTACGGTCCGCCCAGGGCCATCGAGGCACTGATCCGGGACTTCTGCGAGCCAAGCGTGATCGGCACAGATCCCTTCCAAACGGAAGAACTGTGGGGACGGATGGTTCACGCCGCGCGGGATTTTGGAACTCCGGGACCGGCGATGGCCGCAATTTCCGCAATCGACATCGCGTGCTGGGACATCAAAGGCAAAGCGCTCAGAGTACCTGTCTGCACGCTGCTGGGCGGAGCGGTCCAGTCTGAACTCAATTGCTATGCGTCCGGCTTACGTTATCTGCGGGACGCTGACGGCGCAGACGGTTTCGCAGATCCCGTACCGATGGCCGAGCGATTCGTCGAAGAGGGATTCGGGTCGATCAAAATGTCAGTGGGGCTGCTCGACCTTCGGGACGACCTCTGGCGGGTTCGTCGTGTAAAGGAATCCCTGCCGCCCGGCGTCGCTTTGATGGTTGATGCGAATCACGCCTACACTTCGCGGGTAGCCAAGGAGTTTGGAGCGGCAATGGAAGATCTTGGCATTGCGTGGTTTGAGGACGCTTTGCCCCCCCCCCGACGATCTTCCCGGTTATGAGTCGCTTCGCGAAGCAGTCGGCTTGCCTCTGGCTGGAGGCGAATCATTGCTGGGCAGGGCCGGATTCCGAGACTTCCTAACAAGGCGGGTCTTCGATGTTGCGATCCCGGAAACCGGTCTCGCCGGTGGTCTCACCGAATGCAAGAAGATCGCCGATCTTGCTTGGACCTTTGGGGTCGAATGTACGCCCCACGGATATGCCAGCGTAGTAGGAACCGCCGCGGCAATCCATCTGGCTGCCAGTCTTCTTCCTCAACCCCCTTCTGGGAGTGCAAAACCCTTGCCCTTTGAGCCAGGATTTCCATTTTGGCCCTGGCACGGTCACAGGATACACCCCCGCTGCGCCGAATACCACGTCTTTTCGCGCTGAACCCTGCACATCACCTCCGCCGGTAGGCGCCAGGGCTCGTCCGTCCGCTCACAGACGTTGATTGAGCGGACTGAACGGCGCTCCGGCCGACACTTCTCCCTGCGAAACCTTTTTGGAGCCAAAAACTGTTGATCCTCGCCCGGGCAACGCTACCCACCCGGCACAGGCAGCGCCCAGATCCTATGCAGCATGTCACCGAACAGCCGCCGGTTCAGATGCCCCTCCGCCAGCAGCAACCAGTAGTAGCGAGCATGCTTGACCAGCCGACCGCCGGTCTTCATCAACCTGTGTTGCAAACTCGTTAGCGACCAGCTTTTGATTCGCTGCGGCAGCCCTAGCCGCCGCCACAGGTTGCCCAGGTTGTAGGCCAGCACGCTGAGTTGCAGCCGTACCTCGTTGGCTCGGAAGCGGTGACACGACAAGCGGGTCCAGTGCGTGGCCTGTTTGCCTTCTTTGATCCACTGCTCCGCCGTGCCGCGCTTGTTGTAGAACCGCACGACCGAGCGGCTCGGCAAGCTCATGCTCGTCACGACAAATCCGACGCGCGGGAATAGTTCGCCCTGGTGATGCTCGACCTTGGCGACAACTCGCCTTGCCTTCGACCAGCTCTCGGCCTGATAGCGAAAACTCTTGTAGCGCACTAGGGGCTTGGCGTTCGGCCTGCCCGGTGGCCGAAACAGGATGTCCTCGATCTCCAGCTCCAGGCTCTTGTTCGCCGGGATGCGAATCACGTAGTCCACGCCGCGCTCCTCCATCGCCTCGTAGATCTCGGGCTTGGCGAAGGCGGCGTCGGCGCGGAACGTCACCTGTTTGCCCTCCGCCTGTTGTCGTTCGATCTCCGGCAGTAGCAGCTCGTCCCAGTCCTCGGCGCTGTGCACGTTGCCGGGACGCAGCTTCGCGCCTAGGCAGTCGCCGTGCTGGTTGAACAGCAACAGCGGGTGATAGCAGAGGGACTCAAAATGGCCGTTGTAGGCACTGCCTTCCTGTTGGCCGTGGACGGGGCTCTCCGTGGAGTCCATGTCGAGCACCACGCGGTCTGAACCGTCGGGAGCTTCGGCTTGCGCGACCAGCTCCCGGTTCACTGCCATCAGCCCCAGCAAGTTCTCTTCGCTCGCCAGCATCTCCGTCTCGAAGCCATGCAGCGTCGAGGTCAAGGCTGCTCCGCGATCCCAGTTCCTCTTCGAGCCGATCAAGCGAAAGGTCGGATCGGCGGATACTCGAACGGCGTCATTGAGGTCCTCGTAGCCAGCGAGTCGGCTGTAGACCGACTGCCGCAGCAGATCGGCCAGCGCGAACTTCTTGTTCAAGCCTTGTCGCGAGTCGCTGAGATGCTCGTCGATCAGCTGGCCGAGTCCGAGTCGTTCATCCAGTTCGCGAACGATAATCAGACCGCCATCCGAGGTGACTCGCGATCCTTGGAAATCGACTTTGAGAAATCCATTGAACGTGAGCTGAAACGGCTTGTTTTCTTTTTCACCCATCGGGTGTTGACCTCCATGGCGTCCTTATCGGGCTCTAGCCCCTATCAATAAAGACGCTGAAGGTCGCTGGATGGTCTGAAGCTCATACATCAAATTGAAAATGCGGGTTGAGTGGGCTCCCGAGCCGTTCAGCCGTCTCGGGGGACTTGCCGCCGATGGCTTCGACTTCGACCACGGTAAGATACGAGTCCCTCTGGACCGGCCTGGACTGGGTGTAGAGCTTGATCGAGCCGCCCTGAAAAAGCGTCTCATGACCTCGTAGTTCAATGAGCGACGGCATTCTTTCCGGGCGAGTGGCGATCGTGACCGGCGGCGCGAGTGGGCTCGGTCGCGCCATCGCCCTACGCCTGGCTCGTGAAGGCGCCAACGTTTCGATCATGTCGCTGAGTAAGCAACGAGTTCGGAGACACGTGACAGAGCTCAAATACTTCGCCGACGAGAGCGAGATTGAAAAGACCCGGCAGGAGATAGAAGCACTGGGCGTAGGTTGCCGCGGTTTCGACGGCGACGTCAGTATTGGAAAGGACGTCGAGCATCTGGTTCAATCCACGCACGATGCGTTCGGCCGGGTGGACATCCTTGTCAACAACGCGGCCACGAACTGCGTCCACACGGTGCTCAGACATGACGACGCAGCTTGGAAGAGAGTCATCGATGTGAATCTGTACGGAGCATACCGGTGCACACGGGAGGTGCTTCCACACTTGCTGCGCGGGGGGTGGGGGCGAATTATCTCCATCGCCTCGACCAACGCCCACGTGGGCACTCCGGAGTACAGCGCCTACGCTGCGTCGAAGCACGGCTTGTTGGGGTTCAACCGATCGCTCGCCCTTGAGGTTGCCGATCAGGGCATTACCGCCAACACGATCAGCCCCGGGATTATTGAGACTCCGTCGGGCGAGATGCACCTGACGAAGTGGGCCGAGCGTGCAGGGATTTCACCTGACGAGATGCGGCGGCGGTGGAAGGAAAACTATCCGCAGAAGAGGTTTGTCCAACCGGAAGAAGTCGCCGAGATGGTCTGCTACCTTTGTCGCCAAGAGGCTCGAGCGATCAACGGCGAGGACATCGCCGTCACGACGGGCGCATCGTTCTGAGGGGCAATCTGATATGGATCTGGGACTCGAAGGTCGGCGGGCGATCGTAACAGGCGGCAGCAAGGGCATTGGGAAGGCCATTGCCTTTGAACTTGCCGGCGAGGGCGCGCACGTTGCCATCTGTGCGCGTGGCGAGGACGCGCTGAGGGCCACTGCCGACGAGTTGCGAGAAAAGACGGGACGCAAGGTTTTCGCCCTGCCCGCCGACGTGACGGATCGAAGCAGTGTCCAGGGGTTTGTTGAGGGGGCGGCCAGCGAGTTTGGCGGTCTGGATATCCTCGTCAATAACGCGGGCAGCCCGTTACCAGGAACCTTCGAACAAGTCGAGGAAGAGCGTTGGAAGGCGGACCTCGACGTCAAACTCTTTGCCGCGATGCATTGCGTGCGTGCGGCGCTGCCACATCTGAAGGCGAGCGACCAGGCCAGGATCGTCAACATTAACTCGATCGTTGGCCGGCAGTCGGCTCCGGAATACATCGCAAATAGCACCGACCGCGCAGCCTGCATAGCTTTCAACAAGGTACTCTCCGACAATCTCGCCCAGTACGGAATCCTGATCAACAGCGTGAATCCGGGCAACGTCAAGAGCGAAGCCTGGGGCAGCAGTCTGGAATACTTCGCCCCGGATAAGGAGCTGGAACAGTACTATCAGCAAGTCGCCGCGAACACACCCCTCCGCCGCGTGGCGGAAGCCCAGGAGATCGCGGCGGTCGTGGCGTTCCTCGCCGGTAAGCGGGCAAGTTACATCACGGGCGCCTCGATCGATGTGGACGGAGGCCTGGTCCGACACATCTGAGCCGCTGTTTGGAAAGACAAAGCGACTGGTGGAGTGTCGCACGGGTTCCTTGGGAGCAGGAATATCACGTGAGACTGTAGGGGCGGGCCCCTGCGCCCGCCCGGCTGCTCGCCTACCACTAAGCTTTCTTTGCGACAGCCGACTAGAGGTCGGATGAGTTGACCGAGAACCCCATGCCGAACCTGAAACTCAATGGCCGCTACTACCGGATGTATCCCCCGGAGAAGTTCTTGGGGCACGCGGAAGAACCCCTGGAACTAGACACTGCGACCACATCCTTCTTGATTGTTGACGTTTACGGTCTTGGTTTCTCGCCTAACGACGCCCGTCCGCACGAGTATCCTTCGCTGAGTTCGGCCGACAGTGCGGGCAAAGAGAAAGACATTGTCGTGAATCACATCCGCCCTGCGATGGATGCCGCCCGCAATGCGGGCCTCCCGATCATCTACCTAAACAACTCAGCTCCACGCATCGCGATCAACCACTCGGAGCTGGCAAAGATCGCCCGCCGATGCTGTGACATGGATTGGGAAGAATGGGGCTCGGAGGATACGGTCGACCCCCGCGAGTACGTGCGAGGTGATTCGGCTGCACTGAAGTTCTCGAAGGTCATCGAGCCTCAACCCGATGACTACTTCATTCGGAAACACTCCTACAGCGGCTTCTTTGAGACTAGGCTCGACGGACTCCTGCGTAACCTGGGAATCAAGACTCTGGTCTGTGTTGGGTTCGCGCTCGATGTTTGCCTGCATTCCACCATGGTCGATGCGATGAACTTGAACTATCAGGTTCTGCTGCTCCGCGATTGTACGATGGCGATCGAACTGCCGGGCGATCTCGAGGAGATGGCCTTTACCCAGCGTCTGATCCTGCTGACGGAATACTCGATCGGCTTTACGGCTACTTCAGAATCCTTCATTGCGGCCTGCGAGGCCCTGACCGTGTCAGAACCCACTCTGTGATGGAAGCGCTCAGCCGCGGGCTGTCGACCGCTCCAAGTTCGCGGTTTCTGCGGGACGGCTATCTTGTCCTGGCGGGCGTTTTGTCACCGAATGATCTTGAGCCCTTCATCGATGAGATCACGGCTGTTCTTGACAAGGAAGCCTGCGAAGCGCAAAAACAGGGGCGACTACCTGATCTCTTCGAGGATCAGCCTTTCGAAACACGTCTGGCCCGAATCATAGACGCGATGGACGACGGCTCACAGATCAAGAGGGCGGTTACGGGCAAGCACCTGAAGACCGCCGGTCTGTTTGCCATCATCACGCAGAAGGCGATTCTTGACACCGTCGAGTCTGTGATCGGTCCGGAAATCTTGGCGCATCCGCAATACAACGTACAAGCGAAGATGCCGTTGGAGTCACGATCTGAGATCCCGTGGCATCAGGACCTGGCGTTCCTCAAGCCCGAAGCCGGGCAGACGTTCATGATGAACTTCTGGATCCCGCTGGTCGATGCGACGGTTGACAATGGATGCCTGGAGGTCATCGAGGGAAGTCACCTGGAGGGTTTGAAGGAACACGTTCAAATCGCCGGCTACCCGGACGGTCACATCGGCATTCGCGAAGAGGATCTGCCGGCAGGGCGGCGACTTGCTTGTCCCGTGCGCCGGGGTGACGTCGTGGTCTTCCAACACAAGACGATTCACCGGTCGTATCCCAATCGCACGTCGAGGATTCGCTGGAGTCTTGATATACGATACTGTGACCCCGCCATGCCCACGGGGCGTGATGTGCCGGGCTTGCTGGTGCGCAGCGAGTCGCATCCAGAAAAGGTTGCCACTTCGCATCTTGAATGGTTGGACCTGATGAAGGCGGTTCCCAATCAGCCGTACTTGTGTTGAAGGGGACTACGTGCGCGAGCTACACGGGAGCAGTATGGATCAGTCGCCGGTGTCAACTGGGTTATCGAAGCCATCGCCGCGTACCTGGCTGCTCTCCTGCACTCTGGCGTGGGGAGTGTTCGGGGTTTGTAGCTTTTCCGCCAAAATGGCCGCGAATACACTGCCGGGTACGAGTGTGGCCGTCTGGTGGGTCATTGGCTACGTGCCGATCACTTTCGCGATCGCCTGGGTCCTCGGCTTCCCACGAGATCTCCGGTCGCGGGCGGCCGCCATCCCGTGCATTGCGGGAGTGATTGCCCAGATGGCGGCTCTGTTTTTCTACTGGGCGTTGGCCGGTGGAAAAGCCTCCGTCGTTGTTCCTCTGACCGCGCTCTACCCGGTGGTGACACTTGGGCTCGCCTTGCTGATTCTCGGAGAGCGCCTCAGCCTCCGGCAGTCCATCGGCGTGGCACTGGCGTTCACCGCAATCTTCCTGTTCAGTCTGTAAGTTCATGGAAAACTGGCTCACGTTCTCGCTTGTGACGATGCTGCTGTGGGGTTCGTGGTCGGTCCTTTCGAAGTTGGGAACCGGGCGGATGTCGACCTTAGGCGCAAAGGTTTGGGAGACGATCGGTTTCACGCTGGCGACGATTCCCATCTTGATGTACTTGGGTTTCCGTGTGGTCTGGGATGAACAAGGATTCCTCTACTCGGTCTTGGGGGGGGGCTGACGGGCGGGTTGGGCAACTATTTCTACTATCGAGCGTTCAGCCAAGGCGGAAAGGCCGCGGTAGTGACGGCATTGGTCACAACGTATCCCGTCCTGACGGTGCTGCTGGCTTGGGGCATACTCAACGAATCCATTACAACAACGCAGACCTTGGGGTGTGCTTGCGCTATCGGAGCGGCCACGTTGATGGCAGAGTGAAGGCCCACTCGCTTCCTGCCGGCTTTGAGAAACAATGACTTGCGCCGATGCAATTGCTCGTGAATTGTTCGAGCTTGGCGTTCGTCGTGCGTTCGGACACCCTGGGGGTGAGATCGTCGAGTTGATGGAGGCGCTCGAAACCAATGGAATCGAGTTTGTTCTCACCGGCCACGAAGCCGCCGCCGCGTTCATGGCCGGCGTCTCGGGACGCCTAACGGGAGTACCGGGCGTGTGCCTATCCACCCTGGGCCCAGGGGCCTGCAACGCAGTCTTGGGGGTAGCGAGCGCCTGGTTGGACCGTGACCCGCTACTGCACTTCTCCGCTAGGACGCCGGACGCCCTCAACGAAATAAGCAACAAGCAAAACCTTCCCCTCACCGAGGTTTTCTCGTCGATCAGCAAGAGTTCAGTTCGGTTGGACGGTCACGGAACGGCGATTGCCGTTCGCGAAGCCGCGAGCCTTGCACAGACGCCACCACGAGGGCCTGTCCACCTAAGTCTTCCGCTCGACGTGGCGGGGAAAGAGGATCGAGCCGGCACGGGCAGGAACGTAGGTGATGAAATCTGTGAGCCTCGGTGCCTGGAGACGATCCTTGCCGCTCTTAACGAATCACAGCGCCCCTTGGCCGCCGTCGGTCTCGCGCTGGATTCTCACCGTGACCACCAGGCCGTTCGGCGGTTCCTCGTGGAAACGGGAATTCCGTTCGTCGTGTTGCCGCAGGGAAAGGGCGTTGCGGATGAGCGCGCTGATGGCTACCTGGGAACCATCGCCTCGGCTGCGGGGGACGACGTTGCCGTCGAAGCAGTGGAAGCAAGCGACTGCCTGCTTGGGATCGGTTTTGACCCGGTCGAATCGTGCCACGACTGGCACCGGGACCGTCCTTTCTACTCGATTTCGAACGGCTCCGTCGCGTTCCGCAATTTCTCACCGACGGTCGAGTGCATCGGGAATGTCGGCGAGCTACTCGACGAGCTGCGAGGGCAGTACGCCGGCCGGCCAACCTGGAACTCGGAGGAGGTCGAACAGATACGGAGGCGCGTGAGGGCCACAATGATCCCCGCGGAAGCCGCGACCGAAGCCGGCTTGTCGCCCTACCACGTGATGGAGCGCCTGCAGCAGAGCTTGCCGGAGGAAACAATTCTGGCCACGGATGTCGGTGCCCACAAGATGCTGATCTCGCAGGTTTGGCAGGCCGCGAGGCCGGGCTCGTTCTTGGTGTCGAACGGCTTGTCGTCGATGGGCTTCGGACTGCCGGCCTCGCTGGCGGCGTCGCTGACTTTTCCCGAAAGGGCTGTCCTCGCGGTTGTCGGTGACGGCGGCTTTGGGATGATGGTCCAGGAGTTGGAAACCGCGGTGCGTCTGAAGGTCAAACCCCTGATCGTAGTCCTGTGCGACCGGTCGTTGGCCGTGATCAAGATCGCGCAGAAAGCCAAGCGATTACCCTTGCGGGGTGTAGACTTTGGCGACGTCGATTGGGCTGCTGTCGCTGAGGGCTTTGGTGCGAAAGGGCTCCGGGTCCATTCTTTCGAGGTGCTTGATTCCGCCCTCACGGATTGGTTGGCGAATCGGCAACTGACAGTGCTGGCCGTGTCAACGCCCAATAGAAATGTCCCCCTCGGTAGCTCGATAGAAGTGTCCCCTTGTGTTTCTTGTTCGTAGGAGAGATATCGTCGTCGTCGGGGCTGTGGAACTGTGGGAATCGCGTAGCGATTTCCAAGGGGCGGTGGGAAGGGTGGAAAACCATCCACCGCTCCTCGAACCCGGTACTGCTGCCTCGAGAGATTTTCCACGCTTTCCATCCGACCCGGCATTTCCACAGCCCTCTTATGTATTCGCAGCTCGTTTTTTCCGTAACACAGCTCGCCGCCAGGGGTGGTCCGCCGCCGGCTTGCGCCCGCCCCCCGGACGCTGCTGTGGTGCTGGCTTAGTCCGCAGCTGTGGCGTCGGCGTGGCGATCACGTCGTGCTCGATCTCGTGCCCGTCAAACCTCACCTGCAAGCTCTCATCGCGCCACTGTTGGACCGTCACCCGTGCCCCCGCCCCCACGCCCTGGTTGCGTTTCGGCTTCAACTGCAAACAACGATTCTCAAACCGCACCACCCGGTCGTTGCTCACCACCCGTTCGTACTCGCAACAGAACACCCCTCGCAGCTCGGTGCCGCGGGGGAGCGCCTGGTGAAAGTCCGCTGCCGCCGCCGGCTCACAGGCGAAGCGCTCGTTGTGCTCGGCCAAATACTCCTCGTCGAGATAACGGTTCGCCGCCTCGTACTCGACGATCCCGCGCAGCCGCATCTTCTTGATCAGGCGGTCTTGGTGCGTGCCGTGATGGCGCTCCACTCGGCCCTTGGCTTGCGGCGAGGAAGCCGCCATGATCGTAATGCCGAGCTTGGCACACATGCGCCCGAACTGCGTCTCGGGCTTGATGCCTGCCAGCGCTTCCCGCGACGTCGGCTGGCGCTGGTAGACGTTTTTCCAGTCGCAGTACAACGCCTTGGGAACGCCGTGTTGACGTACCCAGGCTGCGAGCAGATCGGCCGCGGCCCAGGTCGTTTCCTGGTCCGAGAAACGGCACAGCGCCACACCGGTCGCGTCATCGACGAAGTTCATCAGACAGGCTTTCGGACCGCGTTCTTCCAGCCAGTGGTGGTGCGAACCGTCGAGTTGAATCAGCTCGCCGAAGTGCGCTTTGCGTTGGCGCCGGGTGCGATGCGGTTGGCGCTTGCGACGGCGGCTCCACAGACCCGCGGCGAGCATCCAGCGCCGCAGTGTTTCGCGCTGCACTTCCAGGCCGTGGTCGGCTGCCAGATGTTCCGACGCCAGCGTCGGCCCGAAGCGCTCGTGCCCCTCGCCCGCATAGTTCTCGCGCACCAACTCGAGAACCTGCTGGCGTCGCTTCTGATCGGCTCGGTTCGAAGCACGGCCGACGTTACCGTGCACCAAAGCCTTGGCCCCGCCCGCACGGTAACGCTTCTTCAGACGCTTCGCATGGCGGTAGCTGACCTCCAGCAGCTCGGCGGCTTCGGTCAACTTCAGTTCTCCTCGTTTCACTCGGCTCAGCACTTCGCCGCGCCTCAACTCCTTGGCACTCATCCATGTCCTTCCCACTCTCGGCTCCTCCTTCGGAGCCTCAGAGTAGGGGACATTTCTATTGGGCGTTCAAGGGGACATTATCATTGGGCTTCAACACTGACAGTGCTGGCCGTGCGGATTGATGAGAATCTGTATCGAGGGCTGACGTACTAGTGGCGCGCTCCGACGTAAACCGTCTTTCTCCGATCCCTGGTCTTGGGCTCGAGGGCTATGCGGACGAGATGTCTGTTTCGGCCGGCGAGCGCTTTCGGCTGATGTTGGGTGGCCCCCCTTGCGAAGCGCAATGGCGGGTCGTCCGGCTGATTCACGGGGATCCGAATCCTTCTGGGCCCGGCTACAAAGAAGAGCCGGTTGACTGGGGGCAGCCAGCGACGGTTCCCGTCCGCGAGCAGTTCACCGATTTTGGCTCGTACGTCGAAGTCCCGCACTCCGATACGCTCAACCCGACGGCCGCCTTCACGCTCGCCATGTGGTTCGATCCCACCCTGCAGCCCAGCGGCTGGCACACCTTGGCCGCGAAGTGGATGCCGGGGCAGTTGAGCTATGCACTCTTCTACGCCGGCGACAGGTTCCTGACGGCGGCGATCTCTCATGACGGGCACACGGCGGAATGGGTGACGGCGCGCGAGACCGCACATTTGAATTGTTGGCACTTTGTCGCATTCAGCTACGATCCGCGGACTGGGGAAGCACGCCTTTACCAGCGTGTGGGCGACGCTTCGGGCACGGTCGAAACGCGCAGCTCGCAGGATCAACTCGTCGTCTCGCCGAAGACCTTGAGCCAAGGGCAGATCCTTGCCGGCACGGCGCCGCTTCTCTTCGGAGCGGCACCCGACACCGAGCACACAGGCCGCCACTGGGCCCACTTCAACGGCAAGATCGGCCATCCGGTGTTGGTGGGAGAAGCTCTCGATCGCGAGCAGGTCTGGGCGCTATCCGAAGAGCGCGACCCGGCAAGAGTGGAAGGCGCGCTCGACTGCTGGGATCTTTCACTTGACGTCAGCGGGTCGCGGATTGTCGACGTATCGGGGCACGGCAACCATGGCAAGGCGGTCAATGCCCCGGGCCGTGCCGTGACAGGGCCCTTCTGGGCGGGCATGCCTTCTCGTTTGTTTACCGAGGCTCCTCAAGACTACAACGCCGTCCACTTCCACGACGACGACCTCGAAGGCGCGCAGTGGGAACCTACCTATGACGTTGAGGTAGCTGCGGATGCCCGGCCCGGCATCTATGCTGCCTGTGTCGCCAGCGACGCCGACGAACTGTTCGTCCCCTTCGTAGTTCGTCCCAAAGAGCCACGGTGTTCATTGGCCTGCTTGATTCCAACGCTCACTTGGCAGGCTTACGGAAGCAATCGGGCCTGCTACAGCTACACCGAGGACGGCGTTCTCGATAGTGGACTCAGCCTGTACAACGTGCACAGCGACGGATCTTTGGTCTGCTACCGCACCCGCCATCAGCCGACACGTGCATGGAATCCACGCGCCGGGTTTCAACATTGGGGCGCCCATACTGTCACCGCCAACCTCTACGTGATCGATTGGCTGGAGCAGAAAGGCTTCGACTACGACGTCTACGCCGACGAAGACCTCCACCGCCAGGGTGAGGCCCTGCTGTCCCGTTATCGCTGCATCATTCTCGGCAGCCACCCCGAGTACTGCACGCGAGAGATGGTCGACGCTCTCTCGCAATACACGCGTGACGGCGGCCGGGTCCTGTATCTAGGGGGTAACGGCCTTTATTGGGTGACGTCGTTCGACGTGGATCGGCCGCATTTGATCGAAGTGCGCAAGGGAGGAGAAGGCGACTATGGTCCGACCTACGTCCCGCAGCCCGGCGAGTGGCAACACAGCACGACAGGCGAGCTTGGTGGTCTGTGGGCGCGGCGTGGGCGGTCCCCACGGTGCACGCTCGGTGTTGAACACTCAGCAAATGTCTGGACCGAAGCGGAAGGCCGCTGGGGGTTTCGGCGTGCGGAGGCCAGTTACAAACTGGAATACCGCTTCATCTTCGACGGAGTCGGGCGGGACGAAGTGATCGGCGATTTCGGATTGAACCTGGGGAGCGCGGCCGGTTTCGAGATGGATTCCGTCCGGGAGTGGCAGTGGGACGATGATGAATCCCGGCCGGCGGTGCTGGCGGAAGCCCGCCATGATGCTTTCACGCCTCCTCGGCGCACACCTGTTCCTCCAGTAGCTCAGCTCGCGTTTTGGGCACGCCCACGAGGGGGAGCCGTCTTTGCCGCGGGATCAGTCACCTGGACCGGCAGCCTTTCCCACAGTCAATACGAAAACAACGTCTCGCGCATCACCGAGAACGTGCTCCGCCGGTTTCTCGAGACGCCCTCGGGATCCCCGGTAGCGGATCAAGCGGAATAGCGCCCTATTCGCCCAGGCCCAGATGAAATCGCGGCTCATCTTCAACTTCACCTACAGCTTTGTCTTTTGCATGGCCGAGACGATGTTTTGGCTTGCCTCGGCGCTCAAGGTTAGGGACCTCCATGATAGGTATCTGTCAAGGATGGACGCAGTCATCCGAATCCTCCCGTCAGCGGGGGCGTTGTCTTCAGCAGTGACGCTTCGCAGCCCGAGCGTTTTTGCGAATCAAGTCGCAAGGTCAACGAGTCACGTGACCAGACATCCATGTGCGCGCATCGGGTCGCCCCACCGTACCGGCCGGGGGACCGTCGCGGAAGATTCAGTTTGGGTTTTCAGGCCCGCCGGCCTCGAAACAGAGATACGGACGCATCAGAAATTTCCCAGGAAACTCCCAGCAAACTCCTTCGCGTAGTCCCCAACAGGCGAGGACCGGCGGGCCGCTCGTGACACCGCACAGCGTCGATGAAACTCTTCGTTTCTCCTTTTAACAGAAAAAAAGCAAATTCTCCTCGTTACGCCTCGGCCGCAACCCGCGGCACGAACGCGCGGCCACTGGTGTCCACGGCCCGCAGATACGCCACCAACTTGCGCGCCACGGCCAACGTCGCGCGATTGCGAGACCCGCGCGTCAACTCCCGCTCATGGACGTCGTGCAGTTGCGGGTTCCAGCGCGGCGCGAGTTTCGCCGCCTCGATCAGCACCCGCTGCAAATGCTTGTTGCGCTGCTTCGACAGCGGTCCCCGCTGCGTCTTGCCGGCCGACTCGCGCTGTGCCGAACACAACCCACAGTAACTCACCGCCTGGCCCAGCGAACCGAAGCGCTCGGGCTCGACGGTCTCCAGCGCCCAGGTCAACGCCGTCACCTCCCCCACGCCGCGAATCGACTGCAGCAACTCGACGCGTTCCCGCAACAGCGGATGGCGCCGCAATCCGCGCAGTAACTCCTGCTGCAAACGATCGAACATTTCCAGGCTACCGCGGGTGATGGCGAGCAGCTCGATCACCGACTCGGGCGTGTCGCTCAGGCTGTCGAGATAGGAGTAGAAATAGTTGCGCCCGTGCAGCCGCCGGGCATCGTAGGGTTCGCCCACTTCCATCAGTAGCCCGCTGATTTTGTTCTTCATGCGGACGGCTTCGCCCAGCAGCAGATTGCGATAGCGCAGCACGCGCCGCAACTCGCGCAGGGCAGGCGGCGCCACGTAGCAGCGCGGCAGCAGGTTGCAGCGCAGCAGGTCACTGATCTTGGTGGCGTCGAGACGGTCGTTCTTCTTCTTGGCGCAGGCGATGGCCTTGAGCATGGCCGGGTGTGCGACTTGCAGTTCCTGGGCGAAGGGCTGGAGGTGATCGTAAATCCAGCCGGTAAACAGGGTGGCTTCGAGCGCGCCCACCCAAGGGCGCTCGAGGGCTGACGCCCAAGCGGTCAGGGCGGCGCGAGTGGCCGCGACCTGACCGCGCTGGACGATCGTTCCGTCCCCGGTTTTGATGCAGAAGCTGATGCTTTTCTTATGGACATCGAGTCCGATGTAGTAGAGTTCTGGCATGGAATCCTGCTGGGATTGGCTCTGAGCCGACCGCGTGGCCGCTCTCAGCATTTTGCCCCCGGGAGGATTCCTCTTTGCCACTACCTATGCATTGAAACAGGGAGGTGATGCCTTCTCGGCGGGCCAGACCGGTTTGGCCTATGGCTTAGCCAATTTCTCACGCCTCCGCTGGCCGGAGTACTGGCAGACCGGTTCGGCCGCAAGCCGACCATGGTCCTCTTCTACCTCGTGTTGATCGGCTCATGTTGGTACATGCCATCGGTGACGGAGTTCCCGTTGTTTGTCGCCACGGTCTTTGTCATCACGATGGGTGCCAATGGGGTCTGGCCGGTCTTCGAGGCGTGGCTTGCGGACCGCGCTCGGGGACCCCTTGCACGGGAGATGCACTTCTACAACCTGGGATGGGCTGCCGGGGGAGCGGCCGGATTCCTGTACGCCGGCATCACCGAGCAGTTCGGCACGGGAGTGAGCTACCAGACCGTCGCCGTCATTGCTGTTGGATGCCTCATGGTCCGCTTGTACATGTCCGATCCGTCGCCCCGGTCGGAAGGCCCCGAAACCGTACCGGAAGAGCCGAAAGACAAGCTACAGCCTGTGGCTACGACCGCTCCCCAGGGCGAGGACTGGGAGCAACTGGGGTCCGTCTGGCTGGCTCAGTTAGCCGTCGGGTTCTGCTACTCCCTGATTGGCTGGGTCTTTCCCGCCCAGGCCGAGAACATCGGTTTCAGCGCCGCGAGCGTGGGCGGCTTGGTGTCCATTGTCGCGTGGGGGCAGCTCGTGACATTTCTGTCGCTCACCGGATTCACCGACTGGTACCGTTTTGTCCGTTGGCTAATCGCCTTTCAGCTGGTTGCCGTGGGAGGTTTTGCTCTCGTTGCTCTCGGCTTCTACCTCGTGCCCGCGGGCGGCATTTCGGACCCGGCAGGGCTTACCATCCCCTCGGCTCTCTTCGCCGTCGCTTTTGTCGGACTCGGAATCGCTCTCGCGACCGCGTACGCGGCAAGCCTAGTCGTCAGTCTCACGAAAGCAAAACACCGCGGCGCGAAGACAGGAATCCATCATTCGCTTGTGGGGGTCGGATCCGTCTGTGCTCCGTTTCTGGCAGGGTACATCTCGGTCGAGATCTCGACCTCGGCGGCCTACCTGGCTTGCATCGGGTTGATTGGCCTCGCCCTGGCTGGGCAGTGGCTACTGGCACGGCGCCGGCCGCGAACCAACGACCCGAAACCGAGCCGTGACCGTAAGGGAGCGGTCCGGCACGAACCCTGACGCCACGCGAGAGCCTCTAACCAGGATTTCCATTTTGGCCCTGGCACGGCCACAGTATACACCCGCTCCGCTCCGAACAGCACGTCCTTTCACGCTGAACCCTGCACATCACCTCTGCTGGTAGTCGCCAGAGCTGGTTCGACCGCTCACAGTCGTTGATTGAGCGGCTTGAACGGCGCTCCGGCCGACACTGCTCCTTGCGAAACCTTTTGGAGCCAAAAGCTGTTGATCCTCACTCCGGCAATGCTACCCACTCGGCAGCGGCAGCGCCCAGATCTTGTGCAGCATGTCGCCGAACAACCGCCGGTTCAGATGTCCCTCCGCCAATAAGAGCCAGTAATACCGCGCGTGCTTGACCAGCCGACCGCCGGTCTTCATCAACCTGTGTTGCAAGCTCGTCAGCGACCAACTCTTGATTCGCTGCGGAAGCCCCAGCCGCCGCCAAAGATTGCCCAGGTTGTAGGCCAGCACGCTCAGTTGCAACCGCACTTCGTTGGCCCGAAATCGATGGCACGACAATCGCGTCCAGTGCGTCGCCTGCTTGCCTTCCTTGATCCACTGTTCCGCCGTGCCGCGCTTGTTGTAGAAGCGCACCACCGAGCGGCTCGGCAAGCTCATGCTCGTCACGATGAATCCGACGCGCGGGAACAGCTCGCCCTGGTGATGCTCGACCTTAGCGACGATCCGCCTCGCCTGCGACCAACTCTCCGCCTGATAGCGAAAACTCTTGTAGCGCACCAAGGGCTTGCGGGAAGGCCTTCCCGGCGGGCGAAACAGGATGTCTTCGATCTCCAGCTCCAAGCTCTTGTTGGCCGGAATGCGAATGGCGTACTGTACTCCGCGTTCCTCCGAAGCCTCATAAACTTCCGGCTTCGCAAAGGCCGCATCGCCCCGGAAGGCGACCTGCTTGCCCGCAGCCTGT
This sequence comes from Bryobacterales bacterium, assembly GCA_965261065.1. GTDB lineage: Bacteria > Acidobacteriota > Terriglobia > Bryobacterales > UBA6623 > JAKZVK01. The sequence goes on from OZ253444.1 coordinate 6,143,829, forward strand.
TGGCGCTCGATCTCCGGCAACAAGAGCTCATCCCAGTCCTCGGCGCTGTGCACGTTGCCTGGACGCAGCTTGGCAGCGAGGCAATCACCATGACCGTTGAACAAAAGCAACGGGTGGTAGCAGACCGACTCGAAGTGTCCGTTGTAGGCACTGCCTTCCTGTTGGCCATGGACCGGACTCTCGGTGGAGTCCAGATCCAGAACGACCCGCTCGGCGTCGTCGAACGCTTCCGCTTGCCCGACCAGCTCTCGGTTCAGCGCCATCAGCCCCAGCAGGTTCTCTTCGCTCGCCAGCATCTCCGTCTCGAAGCCGTGCAGCGTCGAGGTCAAGGCCGCACCGCGATCCCAGATCTTCTGCGAACCGATCAGCCGAAACGTCGGATCGATCGAAACCCGCTCGGCGTCGTTGAGGTACTCGTAGCCGGCGAGTCGGCTGTAAACCGACTGCCGCAACAGATCAGCGAGCGTGAACTGCTTGTTTGTGCCTTGCCGGGAGTCGCTGAGATGCTCGTCAATCAGTTCTCCGAGACCGAGCCGTTCGTCCAGTTAGCGAACCAAAATCAGGCCACCGTCGGAAGTGACGTGCGATCCCTGGAAATCGACTTTGAGAAGTCCATTGAAACTTAGCTGGAATGGCTTGGTTTGTTTTTCACCCATTGGGTGTTGGCCTCCATGGCGTCCTCATCGGGCTCTAGCCCCTATGAATAAAGACGCTCAAGGCCGCTGGAAGGTCGGGATGTCAAACATCAAATTGAAAATGCGGGTTCTTTCGGCCCGGCCAGCGCTCCATCCTGAATAGGTGCGACGGTGATAGTTGGTCGGCGCCTTACGGAATCGCCGACATCAGTAAACAGCAACCAGCGGTCATCGGGAGAAAGATACGGTGAACCAATTCTATCGCCCTGGACGCCGTCCAGAAGATGGACCACTTCGCGCGTCTTGACGTCGATGGTGTTCCACTCCTTCAGTCCCCTGGTGGCGTACAGCACTCTCTTGCTATCGGCGGACCAGGAGATGATGGTGGCCACGTCATCCGCCAGTTTCTCTTCGGTACCGCCTTCAAACGGAACAACGTAGAGTTCGGTGTTCCCGTAGATTCCCCGCATGAAAGCCACGGTCGAACCGTCCGGTGAGATCAGAGCACGAAATTCACCCTCAGGGGTCACCACAAGGGCCGAGGAGCGTCTGGTCACGTTATCGCGGACCCAAACGTCGTCGTTGCCCGACCGCCTCATAGCGAACGCCAGTCGTTTGCCGTCAGCCGATACCGTCGGGAAGCGCTCACCGGCGGCGCTATCTTCGACGGCTTCGGGTTCCCCGGAGACCTTGCCGCTGTTCGCGTCGATGGCGATGCTCCAAATATCGAGGTTGTTGTCGATGTCTGCAAAGGCGATCCGGCCGTCGTCGGTGACCGAGGGCTGTCTTTCAGCTACGCCTTGAGTGAGCCGCTGTGGCGGGGCTTCGACGCGCCAAGTCCCGGGTGTTAGGGGAATCTGATAAATGTTACGTGTGTCGCCGGATCGTGCCGAAAAAATGATGCGGTCTGGACTTTCGACCCATACTTTGCGTCGTCCATTTCTTGCGATATCGGGTGTTATGGCGTCTTGTGAAAACCTTTCCATGGCGCCCGTTCGGTTGGCTTGGCCACCCTCAGCGGGTACCACCCACCAATCCATCGCATCGATGGCTATGAGGGTTTGTTCATCGGTACCCAGAAAGAGGATGTGTCCTCCGTCGGGCGACCAAACCGGCCACGCCGCCCACACCACCTTAGTCTCAAGCTCTTTCGGCGATCCCCCTGCCACTCGTACAACGTAGAGGCTGGATTCACTCAAGAAGCCGCCGACCGAGTAGGCCACACGTTGCCCATCGGGTGAGAATCGAGGCGCTTGACCGTTTTTCGCCAGCAGCCGCTCGCTGCCTCCCAGGGCTGCGATAAGATAGATGCCGCCGCCATCACGCTCGGAGCGGAAAACGATTTGACTGCCGTCAGGGGAAAACGATGGCTGTAATTCGCCCGCCGGATGCGAGGTTAGCTGGATGGGTTCGCCGCCGTTGACCTGTTGCACCCAGATGTCGAGATTCCCTTCGCTTGCGCGATCGGAAGCGTAGGCCAGAAGCTGTCAGTTCGGGGAGATCGCCGCCTGTGCCGTGTAGCCTGTGTCATGGGTGAGCTGCGTCAGGTTGTACTGAGGCGGCGCTGGAACGCTCGGCTCCGACGAGCGGCCGAACCACCAGCCCAGTCCGAGTACGGCCAGCAGAACCACGGCACCGGCGCCGAGCAAGGCGGGCGACGTGCGCTTGGCCGCCGCCGTTTGCGCCGCCACCCGCGAGGGCTGTGGTTCCAGTTCCCCGCGCACGGCCTGCAGGTCGCCCAGTAGTTCATCGGTATGGTGATAGCGCTGCTCGGGCTTCTTCACCAGGCACTTGTTGGCGATCCGTTCCAGCTCTTTCGGTACGCCCGTTCGTACCGCAGTCAGCGGCTCCGGCGACTCGTTCATGATCGAATAGACGATGGCTCGATCGAAGTCACCCCGGAAGGGCCGCTGACCCGCGACCATCTCATACAGCACGACGCCGAGCGACCAGAGATCCGTGGCCTGGCCGGTCGGTGCGCCCTCGGCTTGCTCGGATGACATGTAGTTGACCGTGCCGAGCGTCGTCCCTTCGCGCGTGAACTGCGAGCTGCCGGCGAGTTGCGCCAGCCCGAAGTCCATCAGCTTGACGAGGCCGCGTGAGCCCGACATCAACATCACGTTGTCGGGCTTGATGTCGCGATGGTTGATTCCTTTTTCGTGTGCGGCTTCGAGCCCCTCGGTCATTTGAATGGCGATCGACAGAGTCTCGGTCAACTTCAGCGGACCTTCGTCGATCCGCTCGCTCAGCGGGCGGCCTTCGAGGAAGGCCATGACGATGAAGGTGCGTCCATCGACCTCGTCGATTTCGTAGACCGTGCAGATGTTGGGATGGTCGAGCTTCGCAGCGGCTTTGGCTTCGCGCTCGAAACGTTTGCGGCCTTCTTGATCGCGAAGCAGATGTGGCGCTAGGAATTTGAGAGCGACGGGGCGGTCGAGTTTCGTGTCCTGGGCTTTGTAGACAACACCCATCCCGCCTTCACCGAGTTTCTCGGTGATTTTGTAGTGCGAGATGGTTTGGCCGATCATGGGTTGACGGCTGTCGGATGCAAAGCTGTGCGCTATTGTCGCGTATTTGTTGTGGTTCCGGCGTGAACCGACCGTGACCGTAAGGGAGCGGTCCGGCACGAGCCCTGATGGTACCTCGACCACCTCTAGGTCGGGGGACTGCCGTGTTCGCGAGCCGTCATCCTGTTGAGCCACTAGCAGCCCGTGGTGAAAGTGTGGTTTTTTGTCAAGCCCGTTCGATACCCCTACATGTTGCGGCGGGCCGGCCAGGCGGGCACGGCATGCCGTGCCCCTACACTTGTAAAGAGCACCGCTCTCGGTTTTGCCACGGGCTGCTAGGCCATGTGCAGTGGACACTGAAGCGGACGTGCGGGCGGCAAGTTCTACTGCCCCAGGCACGGCGGGGCCAGTTCGAGCGCTCGTCTCGGACCGCTCCCTTACGGTCACGGCTCGGTTTCCGGTCGCCGCTTCGCGGCTTGCTGCGCGGACTGGGCCGCCCGTCGGCTACCATGTTTACCGATCAATTGGCACGCGACCTCCAGCCTGGAAAGCCCATGAGCTCGGCACGACCCTCAAAGCGAAGTCTCGCCGAACGCCTGTCGGCGGGGCCGGTCATCTGTGCGGAAGGCTATCTTTTCGAGCTGGAGCGGCGAGGGTACTTGCAGGCCGGCGCGTACGTCCCTGAGGTGGTTCTCGATCACCCGGAGGTGGTCGCTCAGCTACACCGGGAGTTTCTCCGGGCCGGCTCCGACGTCATCGAGGCATTCACGTACTACGGACACCGTGCGAAGCTGCGTCTCATCGGCAAAGAGGACAAGCTCGAGCCTCTACAGCGGAACGCCTTGGAGATTGCGAAGTCGGTCGCGTCGGAGGCCGAGGGGGAAACGCCGCTGGTCGCCGGCAACGTCTGCAATACGAACGTCTATCAGCCGGGAGATCGACAAGCCGAGGCCGAAGTCCTGGCGATGTTCGAGGAACAGGTCCGGTGGGCGAGTGAAGCCGGTGTTGATTTCGTGATTGCGGAAACGCTGTCGTTTCATGGCGAGGCGGAACTGGCCCTCAGGGCGATCCGCGACGCCGCGCTGCCGGCTGTCGTTACGCTGGCGGTTCACTTAGAGGGCAAGCTCCGCGATGACTACACGGTGGAAGAGAGTTGCCGGCGCCTGGAACAAGCCGGCGCCGAGGTCGTCGGGCTCAACTGCACGCGCGGACCGCAAACCTTGCTGCCTCTGGTGGAGCGCGTTCGAGAGTCGGTCTCTTGCCACGTAGCCGCCCTTCCCGTTCCCTATCGCACGACTCCGGAACACCCAACCTTTCAGTCGTTGCAGGATACAGAGTGCGATTGCCTGCCCGGTGATCGCCCGTTCCCGACCGCGCTTGACCCCTTCACGTGTAATCGCTACGAGATGGCCGGGTTTGCGCGGGAAGCATATGCGATGGACGTCCGCTACCTGGGTGTGTGTTGTGGCGCCGGTCCGCATCACATTCGCGCCATTGCCGAAGGGTTGGGCCGCGAAACCGAGGCCAGCCGCTACTCGCCTGACATGTCGAAGCACTACGCGCTTGGCAGCGACCCCAGCCTGAAGAAACACAACCAGGAGTTCGCCGAGAAACTCTAGCCGATACCGTTGGACCGAAAGCAAGCGGCCCCGACATGCAGCTACCCGCTCACATCCCGTACTTGGTCGTCGGCGCCGGCGTCCATGGACTGAGTACGGCCTACCATCTGGCCCAGGAACTGAAAGTTCAGGGCAAGGGCTCAGGGGCGGACATTCTCGTCGTCGACAAGAAGGACATCGCCGCCGGCGCTTCCGGCATCGCCTGTGGGGTGATCCGCAACAACTACTTCCAGCCCGCCATGCGGGAACTGATGGCACACAGTGTCGCCGTCTGGGAGAGCGACCCCGAGGCGTTTCACTACCATCCGGTTGGATACATGCAGCTCAGTCCCGAAGTGATGCGCAAGGATCTGGCCGGGATCGCAGCCGAGCAAGAGGAAATCGGTTACACCTCGGAGTTCATCGAAGGCGAGAGTGCCTGCCGCCGCTACATGCAGGGACTGTTTCACGACTGGAGGGCCGAGGGAATCACGAGCATTCTTCACGAGAAGAAGGGAGGTTACGCCAACAACAAGGCCGCCATGCACGGCTTGGCCGAGAAAGCGTTCGGGCAGGGGGTCAACATTCTAGGTGGTGTTGCCGTAACAGGCTTCGAGCCGGACAGTGGCCCGATCCGACGCGTTCAAACTGAAGCCGACCCGATCGACGTCGACTATGTCGTCATCGGCGCGGGACCGTGGATCTATCCCTTGTGGAAGATGCTGGGGCTGCCGCTCTCGATCCGTGCTCGAAACGCCGAGGGCCAAGTGCGGAACGGTGTGCCAATGTGGACCTTCTGGTCCCTCCAGGAGGGCACCCTGGCGGTCGATCCCAACATGCAACGAACCAACGACGGCGGACCGGCCCCTGTGTTGCATGTCGACACCGACGCGCCCCTTTACTCTGACGTGGACGGTTCGCTGTTGACCGATCGTCTGTGGGGGATCTACTTCAAGCCCGACTTCGGATTCGGAGGCATCCAAGGCGGCGCCATGCCCCTGCGTGTCGAGACGGAGTTGGACCAAGTCAAGATCGATCCCTATGGCCCCGACTCGCCCGACTTCGTCGTTGGCAAAGAGTTTGCTCGTCAGTGGTGCTCAGCACTGGCGTTTTGCCAGGAACGCTTCCGTGGCAAGTCGCACCTCTACAAAGATGAACCCTCGGTGGGAATCGGCGCCTTCACGCCTGACAGTTCTCCTGTCTTCGATGTGTTTCGGGACAACTGCTATGTCATTGCGGACTCGAACCACGGTTTCAAAATGATCGGTGTCGGCAAACTGGTTGCGCAAGAAATCACAGGCCGGCCGAGTCGTTTGCTCGAGCCGTTTCGATTCAGCCGTTACGAAGAGGGAAAGCTGCACCCGGTTTCGAACAGCCCCTTCCCGTGGAGTTGATCGTGAGCTTTGTGCCGTATCGCTCGCCGGGGCATTGTCAATTTCACGGCGCGAAGGCGATTTTGCCCTGGAGATCGTCCGAGGTTTCTCCCCTTTCTGCGCGGACACGTCGCCGTCTTCCAGTCAGTGAAGGGCTCGCTCCCGCAGGAGTCGATGGTGGAACGCTTTGAGATGATGACGTGCAACTCGGAACAGGTTGTGAATCTGGCCGTGGACCGAGGAAGGAGCGACGGTTGATCATTCTGTGCAGTCCGAAGAGACCTCTCAGCTTATCGCGTCGTCAGGCCTACCGTGCCCGGACTCGCCGGGCTATGGGAACCGAGCACGGTCATTCTCCGCAGAAAAGGGAAACGGCCAGTCTCTGGCGGAGTATCGACGGAGGGGTGTCGCGGGATAGCCAGACGCCCCTTACGCCTCTGTTCGTCTTCCAGCGGCGGATTTCGAGTGACATCGAAGATATACCAACACTAATCCGCGGAAGGGCCCCTATGTCATTCGTTCCACTATTAGTCCTGCTGGCGGATATTTAGAAAGACCTTCTGAGAGTCACGAAGCAGGTATGAATTCCACCAGATCGTTGAAGTTTCAGGCTCTCAGGCAAGGATGTTCTTTACCGTCTGGCCGTGCACGTCGGTCAAGCGGTACTGGCGGCCTTGGAACTTGAACGTGAGCCGTTCGTGGTCGATGCCCAGGCAGTGGAGGATGGTGGCATTCAGGTCGTGCACATGCACCGGGTCTTTGACGATGTTGTAGCAGTAGTCGTCGGTCTCTCCGAAGCTGACGCCAGGCTTGATGCCTCCACCGGCCAGCCACATCGTGAAACAGCGTCCGTGATGGTCTCGGCCGTAGTCCGTGTCGCTGAGTTTGCCCTGGCTGTAAGCGGTGCGACCGAACTCGCCGCCCCAGACGATCAACGTCTCGTCGAGCAGGCCCCGCCGCTTCAGATCGGTGATCAGAGCGGCGCAGGCGCGGTCGACGTCGTGACACTGCAGCCTGATATCGCTGGGCAGGTTATAGTGCTGGTCCCAGCCTCGATGGTAGAGCTGGATGAACCGTACGCCTCGCTCCGCCAACCGTCGAGCCAGCAGGCAATTGGCCGCAAAGGTTCCTCGGGTACGGGCCTGTTCGCCGTACAAGTCAAACGTCTGCGGCGTCTCGTCAGACAGGTCGGTCAACTGCGGTACGGAAGTTTGCATGCGATAGGCCATTTCGTACTGTGCGATCCGGGTTTCGATCTCGGGATCGCGGTAAAGCTCGAATTGCTTCCGATTCAGCCTGGCCAACCCCTCGAGCATGCTCCGACGCGTGGCGGCGTCCAGCCCGGGAGGATTCGAAAGGTAGAGCACCGGATCGCCGCTCTTGCGGAAGTTGACACCCTGGTGGCTGGATGGCAGGAACGCCGTACCCCAGAGTCGGGCGTAGAGGGGGTCTGCCGGGCGCGCCGCGCTGCCGCGTGAGATCAGCACGACGAAGGCCGGCAGATCATCGTTCTCGCTGCCGATTCCGTAGCTCGTCCAGGCACCCAGGCTGGGACGGCCAGGCTGTTGGTGTCCGGTCTGCAGCAGTGTCACGGCCGGATCGTGGTTGATCGCCTCGGTGTTGAGCGACTTGACGAAACAGACTTCGTCGCACACCCTTGCGAGGTTTGGAAGCAGCTCGCTTATCCAAGCCCCGCTCTGGCCGTGCTGCTTGAACTCAAACTGTCTCGGCGCGGCAATCGGAAGCGATTCCTGGCCAGAGGTCATGCCGGTCAGCCGCTGGCTGCCGCGCACCGAATCGGGCAGTTCAGTGCCATTCCACTTCCACAGCGCCGGCTTGTAGTCGAACAGCTCCATCTGTGAGGGACCACCGTGCATGAACAGGTAGATCACGCGTTTGGCTCGCGCCGGGAAATGCGCCGCGGGCAGAGCACCCTTTCCCCGGCTGGGACGGTTGAGGGGACCGGCAGCGAACGATTCCGGATTCAACAGTGACGCCAGCGCCACCGCTCCGATCCCGGTCGCTGATCGACCAAAGAACTGCCGGCGAGTCAAAGGTCCTAGAAGCTGTCGTGGGTCACTCATCAGTGCTTCGTAACCGTTTCGTCCAGGTTGAGTATCGTGCTCGCGACAGTCGTCCAGGCCGCGTGGGCGGGGGTGTCAAGCGACGGATCGCGCGCAGACTCTCCCACGCCAAGCAGTCTCTCGGCTGCTTTCGTGTTCGCCTCGTACTTGGCACGCTGCTGGTGGAACACGCCCAGCAGGATCTCGACTTCCTCTGGCAGAGGCGTCCGGGCGGTCGCCAGGCGGAAACCAAAGTGGATCCGGGCCTCCGCTGAGGTAGCCTGGTTCATCATCCGCTGGGCCAGCGTGCGGGCCGCCTCAACGTAGGTGATGTCGTTCAGCATGGCCAGCGCCTGCAGAGGGGTGTTGGTGCGGGGTCGCCGGACCGTGCAGGTTTCGCGCGTGGGAGCGTCGAATGCCAACATTGACGGCGGCGGGCTCTGGCGCTTCCAGAAGGTGTAGAGACTCCGCCGGTAAAGCGCGGCTCCGTGATCCTGTGGGTAGGACAATGCACCGTCATAGGTGACAGCTTCCCAGAGTCCCTGCGGCTGATACGGTTTGACACTGGGCCCCCCGACCTGCTTAACCAGCAGCCCGCTCGTCGCCAGGGCGTTGTCACGGACCACTTCGGCGTCCAGTCGAAACCGCGGACCTCGTGCCAGCAGGCGGTTCTCCGGGTCGAGTTCGAGAAGGGGCGTGGCTGCGATCGACGACTGGCGATAGGTTGCCGAGGTGACGATCAATCGTTGGAGATGCTTCACGTCCCAACCACTCTCGATGAACTCGACGGCCAGCCAGTCGAGAAGGTCAGGATGGCTGGGCCACGCGCCTTGTGCTCCAAAGTCTTCGACCGTCTCCACGATGCCAGTGCCGAAATACTGCTGCCAGAAGCGATTGACCGTGACCCGGGCCGTCAAGGGATGCGACGGATCGACCAACCACTGAGCGAATCCCAGCCGATTGACCGGCGCCCCTGGCGGCAGCGGCGGCAGCGCCGCGGGAACCCCGGCTGTGACCTTCTCTCCGGGTGAGTCGTATTGACCGCGCACCAGAAGATGTGTTTCCCGTGGCTCCGGCATCTCCTGCATGACCATCGTCGTAGGAACCTTGTCTTCCAATTCCTCCACTTGTGCACCCAGCTGGACTGCCTTGTCATGAACTGCCCGGAAGGGCCTTCCAGCCGAAGTAGTCAAGAAACGCCCACGAAGTTTCTTCTGCTGCTCGAATGAGCGCTTGTCGACCGGCAGCTCCACAAGGGCGCCGACAAGCTGATGGGTGACGAGTCGATTGGCCTCGCCGGCAGTCAGCGCGCGATCATAGACGCGCACGTCATCGATCAGTCCGGTGAACGCTGCGCTAGTGCTGCGGCGCCCAATCCTCAGTGGCTGCTGGGTCCGGATCGTTCCGGTCAAACTGTCGTGGCCGATTCTTACGGTCTGAGCCGTCCCATCCAAATAGATCCTGACGCCTGAGGCCTTCGAGGAGCCGTCGTAGGTAACCAGGATGTGATGCCACTGCTGCCTCGGTACGGAGGCGGACGTCGTCACCTGAATCGCATCGATATTCCACTCATGAACCAGGTGGACGACTGCCTTGCCTTTTCGAAGCATCAGATCGAATCCCCGCAGGCCCTTGACATCGTCATTCTTCGAGAGGACACAGCTCGGACCACCCTTGTTCGGTTTGACCCAGGCACCGAATGAGAAGGCGTCGCTCCGGTCGAAATTCAGATCGGCCCCGACTTCAATGGCCGAATCGCCCTCCAGCTGCGCCGCTCCGCCGAGCAGGCCGGGCGTAAACGTCGCGGTACCGGCATCCCCCTCCGGACCGTCCATCGGGAAATGTGCCACCAGACCGTCCGACGGCGGTTCAGGAAGATCGTCCTTGGCCGTCTGCTCCCAGTTGGACTGGGCCGTCTTGAGTTGTGGTTCGATCTTTGCGAGTTCCTGGCCGGCTACCTCGGCCTGCTGGCGTAGTTTCTCCAGCCGTGCCGTGAATGCCTCATCGGGCACATGCAGGATCGGCGGCGAGTTTCCGAACTTAGTCTTGGTGCCCTTCTCCGGGACGTTGTTGAAGAAGGCCAGGAGTCGATAGAATTCCTTCTGCGAGATCGGGTCGAACTTGTGGTCATGGCAGCGAGCACAACCCGTGGTCAAGCCCAGCCAGACGGTCGAAGTGGTCTCAAGGCGATCGACCACGTAGTGAACGCGATACTCTTCGTCGATGACGCCGGTTTCCATCGTCGTCATGTGATTCCGACCGAATCCTGTGGCGATTCGCTGGTGGGTGGTTGGATTGGGCAGCAGGTCACCAGCCAGCTGCTCGACGGTGAATTGATCAAAGGGCATATTGCGATTGAAGCTGTCGATGACCCAGTCACGCCATCGCCACATCGACCTTTCGCTGTCCCGGAAGAAGCCGTTGGTATCGGCAAATCTCGCTGCATCGAGCCAGTATCGTGCCATGTGCTCGCCAAACGACTGGGAGTCGAGCAATCGATTGACGACCCTCAGATAGGCGTCAGGAGATTCGTCGGCGAGATAATTGTCGAGCTCCTTCGGCGTCGGCGGAAGCCCCGTCAGGTCAAGCGTCACTCGACGCAGCAGAATGCCGCGATCCGCTTCCGGTGAGGACCCGCGACCCGCACTCTCCAATCGGGCCAACACAAAATGATCGATCGGATTGCGTGGCCAGTCTGTGCGCCCGACCTCGGGTAATCCTGGGCGTTCCGGTGGTATGAAGGACCAGTGTCGCTCGTATTGGCCACCCTGTTCGATCCAGCGCCGAATCAGCTCGATCTGTCCAGGTGAGATCTGCTTGGGGCTGTAGGGTGGCGGCATGCGCCTGAGCTCTTCCGTCGACGTGAGGCGCCTGTAGAGCTCGCTCTCCGTCGGGTTACCGGGGACGAGCACGCGATATCCGCCGCGGTCGCTCCGAACCGCCTCTTCCAGATCCAGTCGCAAGTCGGCCATTCGAGTGTTGGCATCGGGGCCATGACATTGGAAACAGGTATCAGAAAGAATCGGCCGAATGTGACGATTGAACGTCAGCGTCTCTTCCGGATCCTTTCCCGCCGCCCCACTGCTAGGCCAGAGAAAGCAAAGCAGCAGGCTGAGAAGAACCCTCGGACGGCACCGGAAGCGCTGCACTTTGCAGAGGCTGTAGAGACACATGACACTTCTGAAAGTCCTTTCTAACATGTTATCCGGTGTCTAATCTAGCTTGCTCTTTTGGCGGATCGAGTCTGCGTCACTGTGGTTTCTACTCCATGCATCGTTGGCTTACCCATTCTACGAACACCCTCAACTGGCGTCTGCCCGAGATGCCGCCAATCCCCCTCGGGGTCGGCATATTCTCGAACGTAGACATGGGCCCCGTCGGTTCTGTCCGCACGGAGACAAGACGCGACACTTTCGGCCATAACTGCAGAAGGGCCGGATCGCCGCCAATGATCTGTTCAGCCTCTTCGGCCAAGCGGTACGCGGCCCGCGAAACTGCGGCCAGCTCCCAGGCGGCTCCGCGCCGCCAAGCGCAGTGACAGACGCTATCGCGGCAATGGAACAGACCAGACCTCGAACCACATCTGCAAGCCCATGGCTCACGCTCGTGGTGATCTTGTTTTGGGAGACGACCTGGCTGACCATGCCGGTCCAATTCTATCGCGATTCAAATAGCTGGCGGGAACACATTAGTTAGACGAAGCCGGGCTGGGGACTGGCGAGGAGATTGCTTATCGGGATTGGATGTTGGAACGGGCCGTTGAAACCGAGCAGAAGGTCCCCTGAGAGGAGGCTTTGAGCAAGGCCGGAACCAGAACAACAGAAGGCACCGGTGGGCAGGAGGCTGTGGCAGCCGGATCGAGGGTTGGTCGGCCGTCGTGCGGACACAACCAGGCCGAGCACCGTGAAACGGCGGCCGGAATCGTGTTGGTGTGTGAGTAGAGGTGGTTGGGTTTCAGGAGGAGTCGAAGGGAGCCAGGGGAAGCAGATCGGGTGGACGGAGAAGCAACTCCGCGGCCGAGAGCCATGCGACGATTCGCAGCAAGCCGCAGTGGCAGCGAGGGCAACGCCGCTCGACGGCCCGTTGCTGTTCGTCGCTGAGCATCGCGGGAGGGGGGGGGTTGGGATCGAAGAATCGGCGAGCAGTTGGCGACACTTTGCCAGCGCCGCCGAGCGATGCCGATGAGCTAGCAGACCGAAGGAGCGGATGCGGACAAAGCCGCGCGGCAGTACAGGCAGCAAGAAGCGCCGCAGAAACTCCACTCCGTCCAAAGAGACCGTCTTGGTGCGGGGCCGCGACGAGAACCGCGACAGCGGAAGCGTACACGGCCCTGCTCGGCAGACAGCAACCGGCCGTTGGAGATCGCCGAGCGATAGGTGTAGCGGGCCAGATACTTGAGCACGTGCTCGGGGCGCCGCAAGGGCTTCTTGCTATGGACGACCCAGTCGATCTGCTTGAGTTGTTCCAGCCAGGCCGAGAAGCGAGTCGGGTCAGAGAGCTCGGCCAGACGTCCTGGAAACTGCAGTTCCCCTTGCTGGAATGCCTGCTGTAACAAGGCCAACAACTTGCCGCGGAACTGGGCGCGCAAGACCGCGACCGGCAAAAAGAAGTTCTTTCTCGACCGGATCCAGCGCGTACCGTCGACAGAGAGGCCGCCGGCCGGCACCAGGCAGTGGATATGGGGATGGTGGTGGAGCCCCTGGCTCCAGGTATGCAGCAGTGCCAGGATGCCGATGCGGGCGCGCCGAGCAGGCGCGGGTTCCGCCGCCACCTCCAACAAGGTCTCGGCCACGGCGCGGGTGTAAGAGCGGATCGTCTGCGGCGAGTAGTTTCGCAGCCGCAGATCGTCGATCATTCTCTGGCGTAATTCGGTCATGAACGACCTCCTTTTGGTCGTTCATTGTCGCTCTACGCCCGGCGACGGGATTTTCCCGCCGCGAAGCGGCTTCCGTCCAACACGTTGTTACGATACGGAAGTGAACCTGGATTGCTGGCAGTACGACCCCGTCCCGCTTTTGGAAACATACTTCGTTCAACGGGAATGCAGGCGAGCGTTATGACTTTTCGGTCTTAAACGGGCCTGCCGCATCCATCTGTTCGGCGCCGTGACCTCCGGGGCTCGGCCTGGAGCTTGCGCGGGGATCGGTTGCCTGGACGAGACGCTCGATGTTGAACTAGAGGCCCCTATGCTCAATTCACCCCTTGTGCTGAACTAACAAGGTGCAGTTCAACGCGCAGGGTGCCGATGCCGGCAAGCGGCTCGACCTCTTTCTGGCCGAGCACATGCCCGAGACCAGCCGCGCGCGCATCCAGGCGTGGGTGCGGGCCGGACGCGTCGAAGTGGACGGGGCCGCTGCGAAAGCGTCGATGCGGCTGCGGGGCGACGAGCAGGTCAACGTCGACCCAGCACCGGCGCCACCGCTTAAGGCGTTCCCTGAGGCGATCGATCTAGATGTCCTCTATGAAGACGCCGAATTGGCCGCCATCAACAAGCCCGCCGGCATGACCGTCCACGCCGGGGCGGGCAAGGCGAGCGGGACGCTCGTCAACGCTCTACTGCACCATTTTGGGTCGCTGTCAACGGTGGGCGGCGACGTGCGGCCCGGCATCGTGCACCGGCTCGACCGCATGACGAGCGGCGTGCTGCTCGTCGCCAAGAACGACCAGGCCCACCGCAAGCTCGCGCGGCAGTTTCAGTCGCGCAAGGTGCGCAAGATCTACTGGGCGCTGGTCGAAGGCGACGCGACGAAGGCGCCGGCCAAGGGACGCCCGGTCGAGGTGGACGGCGTCCATTGGACGCGCCTCGAGATGCCCATCTCGCGCGACCCGCGGCAGCGCATCAAGATGGTCGCCCGCCCGCAAGGCCGCACCGCGCTGACCGACTTTCGCATGTTGCGGCGGTGCGGCAAACATTCGTTGGTCGAGGTGCGCATCGGTACGGGGCGCACGCACCAGATCCGCGTGCACCTGGCGGCGATCGGCCGGCCGGTGGTGGGCGACACGCTGTATGGGGCGGCGAGAAACCCGGCGGGACTGCGCGAGCCGGAACGCTTCTACTTGCACGCCAAGGAGATCGGCTTCGAACATCCAACCCGCGGCGAGGCCATGACCATCGAGGCGCCGTTGCCGGACGATTTCGCGGAGTTGATCAGTAGGCTGGGATAGCTTGGTTCGGCCCTTTGCAGACGGAACGATGGAAGATGCTGTCCAAGATACAGCCGCACGTAGCCTTCAGAAGCTCGAATCGCGGTGTGCTGGTCAGGTGTGGCGCACGCCTCCGGCGGGCAGGACCGGCGTCCCCGCCTGTCTCTTCCCCTACCTGCGGCTGCGTGTGCAGAAACCTCGGAGGTCAACGCTGCCCGCCGGGAGGCGCGCGCCACTTCCAGACGCAGGCACACTTGGCACACTATTCGAAGGCTTGTGGACATGACCGAGGGGTTATAATGAGGCCACCTGTCAGCGGGACCATGAGTCGCTTGTTTGCACTGTTTGTCTTAGCGGGTACGCTCTGCGCCGGGCTGTTGTCGGCGCAGCCCGTACAAACCGCCGGGAGTGGGTCCATCGTCGGTGACGCGAACGAGCCGCTGCTCGATCTCGATACCACGATCCGCGTTGAGGTTTCGCGCGTCCCGCTGCTGTTCACGGTTACCGACAAGAAGAGCCGCTTCATCACCAATCTCGACCGGGAAGACTTCCGCGTCTTCGACAACAAGGTCGAGCAGGACATCCGCGAGTTCGTGCGCGAGAGCGACCTGCCGTTGCGGATCGGCATCCTGATCGACTCGAGCAACAGCGTTCGCGGGCGCTTCAAGTTTGAGCAGGAAGCGGCGATCGAGTTCATCCGCAGCGTGTTGCGCGAGGAGGCCGACAAGGTCTTCCTGGTCAGTTTCGACACACGCGCCGAGTTGGTGGTCGATTTCACAAACGACGCCGACGAGCTGGCATTGGGCGTGCGCCGACTGCGCGCGGGCGGCGGGACGGCGCTCTACGACGCCGTCTACTTCGCTTGCCGCGACAAGCTGCCCGAAGACTGGCCGCCCGAACAGTTTCGCCGGGCGCTCGTCATCCTGGGCGACGGCCAAGACAACCAGAGCAGCGTCACGCGCGACATGGCGCTCGAGATGGCCCACAAGGCCGAGGCCGTGATCTACACCATCTCAACCAACCGCAGCGGCAAGCAGATTGTGGGCGACAAGGTCCTGCGAAAGTACGCGCGGGAGACCGGCGGCTTGCCGTTTCATCCGTTTCAAGCGCGCGATCTGGAACAGTCGTTCGTGAACATCGCCAACGAGTTGCGGCACCAGTACTTTATCCTGTACTCTCCGAAGGATTTCGTCGCGGACGGGACCTTCCATCGTGTCCAGATCAAGACCCGCATCAAGAACACCGAGGTGCGTGTGCGGCGCGGCTACTACGCACCTCTACCCGGCGAGGAAGTTCGCTAGCGGTTGCGGCCTGCCATTCGCTGCCTGCCGTCGGGGTCGAAGGAACGTCACAAAAACCTTCTCGGCCCCCTTTCGCTTTTTATTCGCCTTTGGTACAATCTCTGGTCAAGGGCGGATTTGAGACCACAAAGGAGTGAATGCTATGGACGAGCGTGAGCGCACGCGCAGCCTCGAGCACGCGTTAGGTGAGATTGAAAAGGCCCATGGGAAGGGCTCGATTGTACGGTTGGGTTCGCGGGATTCGTTGGTTCCCGTGAGCGTGATCCCCAGCGGGTCGCTGGCGATTGACAGCGCCCTCGGCGTCGGCGGGTTACCGCGCGGACGCCTGGCGGAGATCTTCGGTCCCGAGTCATCGGGCAAAACCACACTGGCCCTGTCAACGGTCGCGCAGGCACAGAAACTCGGCGGCATGGCGGCGTTTATCGACGCCGAGCACGCCATGGATCCGATCTACGCGCAGAAACTCGGAGTCGATGTGGACAACTTGCTTGTCTCGCAGCCCGACAGCGGCGAGCAGGCGTTGCAGATCGCCGACGTGTTGGTGCGTTCGGGCGCGATCGACATTCTGGTCGTCGATTCGGTGGCGGCGCTGGTACCGCGCGCCGAGTTAGAAGGCGAGATGGGTGATACGCACGTCGGGTTGCAGGCG
The DNA here is from genome assembly GCA_965261065.1 of Bryobacterales bacterium. Taxonomy (GTDB): domain Bacteria; phylum Acidobacteriota; class Terriglobia; order Bryobacterales; family UBA6623; genus JAKZVK01. The sequence continues at coordinate 6,160,099 of OZ253444.1, forward strand.
CGTATGATGTCACAGGCAATGCGGAAGCTCACCGGCATACTCTCGAAGTCGAACTGCTCGATGATCTTCATCAACCAGATCCGCGAGAAGATCGGCGTGATGTTCGGCAGTCCGGAAACGACGACCGGGGGCCGGGCGTTGAAGTTCTACGCTTCGATACGCATCGACATCCGGCGCATCGCGGCCATCAAGGACGGCGATCGAATTGTGGGCAATCGCACCAGGGTGAAGGTCGTCAAGAATAAAGTCGCCCCGCCGTTCCAGCAAGCGGAGTTCGACATCATGTACGGCGAAGGGATCTCGCTGGAAGGCGATCTGATCGATCTAGGGGTCGTCAACAAGTTGGTGGCGAAGAGTGGCGCCTGGTATTCCTACGGCGGCGACCGCATCGGTCAAGGCCGTGAGAATGCCAAGCAGTTTCTGATCGACCATCCGGACCTGCGGGACCGGCTGGAGCATGAGCTGCGTGGAGCCTTGGGCTTGCAGAACCCCGGGGTGCCGGAAGCGGCGCCGGGGCCGGAGGTCGTGGAGGCGCCTGAGGCGGAGAGAGGGCGAGGCTCTCGCCAGGCCGCGCAGGCGTGACCCGGCGGACGTAGGGCAGGATATAGGCTAGGTTCCAGCGGGCCTGGGGCACCAAAAGTAGGGGCACAGCATGCTGTGCCCGTGTTCGGGTCAAGTCGTCTGTTCGAAGACGGGCAGGGCATGCCGTGCCCCTACATTGTCCTCGGCCCGGCCACGACCGATCATGGCTCGCGAGACATTCGATGTTTGTGTGATCGGCTCCGGGGCGGCCGGGGGTACGCTCGCGGGGCAACTGGCCGAGCGAGGCGTGCGGGTCGCGCTGATCGAAGCAGGCGGATACCGCGACCCTACCAAGCTGCGTACGCACCGCTGGCCCTACGACCAGACCCGGCCCTCGGCGATCCCCAATGTCACTACCGACCCGCAACGCGAGCCGGTCGAGTACACAGGCGACGCCGTCTCGGTCAGCCGCGGCCGTGTGCTGGGCGGTCGCACCACCCACTGGAACGCCGTCGCGCTGCGTTTCTCCGAAGACGACTTCCGCGAGTGGTCGGTCAACGGCATCGAGGAAGATTGGCCGCTCAGCTACGAGGAGTTGGCGCCCTACTACGACCAAGCCGAAGAGCTGATGGTCGTTTGCGGCACCCGCGAGAACCTCGAAGTGCTGCCCGACGGACGCTTCATTCCCCCGTTGCCGCTGCGTTGCTCGGAGAAGATCATCGGGCGCGCCGGCAAGAAGCTGGGCATGCGCGTGATCCCGGTCCGCAAGGCGCTGGCGACGCGCGACGGCCACGGGCGCGCGCCGTGCCACTACTGCGGCCACTGCATGGCGGGGTGCGGCGTGTCGGCGATCTTCAACACGGCCGAGCACGTCCTGCCGCGTGCGCGGCGAACGGGCCGCCTCACCGTGCGCTCGGGCTGGATGGCGCGGGAGCTGCTCACCGACGAAGACGGCCGTGTGCGCTCGGCGGTGATCTTTGACCGGGACTCGAGGCAGGAGGACGAGGTCCGCGCCGAGGTGTTCGCGGTGTGCGGCGGCAACATCGAGTCAGCGCGGCTGCTGCTGAACTCGCGTTCGCCGCGCTTCCCCAACGGACTGGCCAACAACAACGATGTTGTAGGGCGGTACCTCCACGGGCACATGACCGCCGAGGTCTTTGGCTACTTGAAAGAGTTGGTGGGCACGAAGGCCGGTAATCAGGACGGCGCGATCGACCATGCCTACATCCCCCGCTTCCCGCCTCTCAGGCGCACCGACTTCGCCGGCGGCTTCGGCATTCAGCTCAATGTGCGCGCGTACATGAAGCCGCATCACGCGCCCTACGTGCCGGGCTTCGGGCGCGCTTTCAAGCAGCGCGTTCGCGATTTGCAGCCGGCTCAGAGCTCGATGACGGCCTTTGGAAAAGTCGTCGGCCATCCGGATAACCGCGTGACGCTCGACCGAGCGCGCCGTGATCACTACGGCCTGCCGGCGCCGCGGGTCCATTTCCGGTGGCAGCCGAACGATATCGCGATGCACGAAGCGATGGTTGAGGCGTGCCACAAGATCTACGACACGGCCGGCGTTGCGCTACGCATGGAGCGCCAAGGCGGACCGAGCGGCTTCGCCTCGCACGAAGTCGGTTGCGTGCGAATGGGCAAGGACCCCAAAACCTCGGTGCTGAACAAGTTCAACCAGGCGCACGAAGTGAAGAACCTGTTCGTGGTCGACGGCAGCAGCTTCACGACCTTCCCGGAGAAGAACCCCACGTTGACGATTGTCGCGTTGGCGATTCGGGCGGCGGAGAACATCCAGCGGCTGCGCAGCCGCGGCGAGTTGTAGCTGCCCGTTTCAACCTAGCCGGGGGAACCTGGAAAGGCCTTGCGATCAAGAGCCGCGGTATGATGCGGACCGGCAATCGCGGTAACGAGGCCGGAGAGCTGATCGAGGAACGTCAAAATGGGGAAAAGAAGTGAGGTCGAAGGAGCTCAGTTTGTCCAGTATTTCGGACCCCTGCTAGACGCTCTCAGAAACCTCGGTGGGTCGGCAACGCCGAGCGAGGCTGTTGAGCGCATCGCAGAAGACCTCCAGATATCAGAGCAGACTCAGAACGAGCTGCTTGAGTCTGGGGGGCCTCGTTTCCAAAACCAGGTTGCCTGGGCGAGGTTCTATCTGGTGAAGGACGGAAGGCTTGACGCTTCGAAGCGCGGCGTCTGGTCCCTCACGGAAAAAGGTAGAGAAACCCATCTCACATACGAAGAAGCCCATCAGATCTTCCGGAAGTGGGTGAAGGTCTTTGCGGAGCGACGGGAAACGAAGAAGGCGCGAAAGACCGATGCGGAGGTGGAGGTGCCGGGATCAGCACAGTCGATAGAAGAGCACTACGGTGATGAGCTGCTGGACCTCTTGAAGGCTTTGACTCCGAAAGGTTTTGAGCAGCTCTGCCAGAGATTGCTCAGGGAATCGGGATTCACCCAAGTCGTCGTAACGGGAAGTAGCGGCGACGGGGGAATTGACGGATACGGGATCCTACAGGTGAACCCGCTGGTGAGCTTCAAGGTTCTCTTTCAGTGCAAGCGATACAAGGAAAGTGTTGGTCCTGCACAGGTGCGCGATTTCCGGGGTGCAATGCAAGGTCGTGCTGACAAAGGACTCATCCTTACGACGGGAACATTCACGACTGATGCCAGGAAGGAAGCAGTAAGGGACGGCGTCCCTCCAATAGAGCTGATCCCCGGCACCTCGCTAGTGGAGATGTTCGAAAAGCTGGAGCTCGGTCTAAAGCCCAGGACAGTATTTGATATCGACTACGCGTTTTTCGAGGACTTCGGCTGGGCGGGCGAGGTCTAACGAATGCTGTAGGTAGCACTCCGGCACCCTGATTCTGATCGGCGTGTTTCCTGAGTAAGACTGAGATACTACCCCATATCCTGTCTGGGAGAAACCACTGCCATGTTGCAACGCAGAGATCTACTGAAAGGCCTTGCGCTCACGCCGTTCTGGGCGTCGGACCTGTACGCCCAGGCCACGCGCGGACTGCCGCCGCTCAAGATCGAGAAGGTCGACGTGATCGGCACAAGTCCGCGGGGCCATCGCTGGGTGTTCATCAAGGTCCACACGAGCGAGCCCGGACTGTACGGGCTGGGCTCGGCCAATTACGCCTACCAGGCATGGGCTGCCAAGGCGGGGCTCGAGAAGCACATGGCGCCGTTCTGGATCGGCAAGGACCCCGATCGCATCGAAGACCTCTGGCAGTGGAACCACGTGCGTTCGTATTGGCGCAACGGCCCGGTCACCAACGTGATGCAAGCCGCGCTCGACTCGGCCCTGTGGGACATCAAGGGCAAGCGCGCCAACATGCCCGTCTACCAACTCCTCGGCGGCAAGGTGCGCGACGCCGTGCCGCTCTATGCCCATGCCGGCGGACCCACCATGGAGGCCTGCGCCGAGAGCGCCCAAAGCTGGATGGAGAAAGGCTTCCGGCACGTACGCGTGCAGATGGGCGGCTACGGCGGCGGCGGGTTCATCCCGCCGGGCGAAGGCAGCCGGCCCGAAACGGGCTACAGCGGCAAGGCGTTCGACGAGGAGACATACGTCGATACCATCCCGAAACTGTTCGAGCATCTACGCGACAAACTGAGGTGGGACGTCAAGCTGCTGCACGACGTTCATGAGCACCTCACGCCGGCGATGGCGCTCGAGTTGGCCAAACGCATGGAGTCGGTTCGGATGTTCTTCGTCGAGGATATCCTGCCACCCGAGCAGATCGACTACTTCAAGCAGATCCGCGCGCTGACATCGACACCAATGGCGATGGGCGAGCTGTTCGTGCATCCGCACGAGTGGCGTCCGCTGATCGCGGGCCGAGTGATCGACTTCTTCCGCGGACGCGTCGGCATGATCGGCGGCATCACGCAGGCGAAGAAGATCGCGGCGCTGTGCGAGCAGTTCGGCGTGCGCACCGCTTTCCAGGAGGGCGGCGAGAACGACCCCATCAATCAATTGATCGCCTATCACGTTGACCTGACGATCCCGAGCTTCGGCATTCAAGAAGAGAACGACTACCCAGACGAGGTTTTCGAGATGATGCCCGGCGCGGCGCGCATCCGCGGCGGGTACCTCTACGGCAGCGACAAGCCCGGCCTCGGCATCGACCTCAACGTCGAAATGGCAAAGAAGTTTCCGCTCAAGGACGACCACCACGTCTCCGACTGGACGACCGTGCGCGGGATGGACGGGTCGCTGGTCAGGCCCTGATGCCGTGGGTTAGGCAGCATTGGGTCGGGTTGGAGCGCAACCTGAAGGATGCGGCAGGGGCCCGAGGTGATTAGTTGCCGATGTAGCGGCGGAGGGCTTCGGCGGCGGTAGCAAAGCCGGAAAGCTTCAAGAAAGTGATGAGGACGGATCGGGCGATCTCTCGGATGGCTTGACACCAGAAGAAGAATCGGGCTTTCCGGGGTGAGCTTTCGCGGCAGACCTGGCGGAACTCCTCGATGAGGTCGCCGATGATCGCTTGGCGAGTTTTTCGTGGGAGGAGCAGGCGCAGTGCGAATCTCGGGGACGATGGCTCGGCGGTCGGGATGCCTATTGCTGGCTCAGTTTCATTGGAGGTCTTTCTCATTGACGCATCACGGGCTTCAGCGACGCCGCCGTAGACACTGCGAACCGCAGGAACACTGAAGCGATAGCGAAAGTCTTTCCAGAACTCCACGTAACGAGCGCCCAAACTTCCTGGTATTCTTCTACGTTTCTCCTTGTCAGCTAGTCGGCGCGGGACGAAGAGCCTCCTTTGCTGGTCTGGCTTCATTCGCTCGGAGCTCATGATGAGGCTACTCCGGACAGGGCTAGATCGAGCTTCAGGGTGTCGATCGGCTGGAGGGTTTGGCGGACGAGGGCGATGGCATTGCCTCTTGGCTTGAAGAAGCGCTTGGCGCGGCCGCCACGCTCGCGGGTGGGCTTGCCCAGGCGCGATTCGACGAGGCCGCGTTTCTCGAGGCGCTCAAGAACGTCGTAGATGACCGAGCGGGCGAGGTCGCGGCCGACTTTTTCCTGTAGGCGTTCGCGGATGGTGACGCCGTAGGCGTTGTCGCCCAGGCCCATGATCGCTAGCAGGATCAGGAGCTCGTTGTTGTCGAGATAGTCGTCTCTAGGCATTTGTTCCGGGATCTGGACTAAACTCAGGATAGGCGGTTCGCGTGGGGCTGTCAAGGGGGATAGGGGCTAGCTGGGGCTAGCTTCCGATGACACGGCGGATGACCTCGGCGGTGCCGGCGAGGCCAGACAGAGCCGCGAGTCGGATCAAGATCCAGCGCACAGATCGCTTGAGGGTGGGGCCGATTTCGCGGAGGGCGTCGCACCAGAAGATGAGCTTGGCGACGAGCGGGGAATGTTCTCGACGCAGAACGGTGTTGTAGTACTCGTGAAGGTCGCCGATAAGGGCTTCACGGTCTTGGTGGGGTGCGTTGCGCGAAAGAACGAGGCGAAGGAGCACGACAGCCAGCGAAGGCAGTTTCCCGGCGTCCGCCCTGGCTTTCGATTGGCTGGAGCCAAACCGGGGAAGATCTCTCTCGGAGAACATTTCTCTTACGCCGAGTAGTGTCTTGAGTCCGATGAGGCCCACAGAGGCCCCACCCATCAGCAACCCAAGCATCAACTCAACCCCAATACGCATGAAATCGCTCGCGAAAAGAACACCCAATTCCGCTACGAACCAAGCGGTCGAGAGTGCGATAGCGAACGGCCATCTCATCTTGTGCCGTCTCACCTTGCGGCCTCCAGGGCTGGCACGGTCTGGCGCATACGGTCGAGGCGGCGGAGGGATTCGGAGACGACGGCGACGGCGTTGCCGCTGAGTTTGAGGAACTTCTTGGCGCGACCGCCGCGTTCGGGGGTGGGGTCGCCGAACTTGGATTCGAGGAGGCCTTTGTCTTCGAGGCGGCGGAGGACCTCGTAGAGGGTTTGGCGGGTGAGGTTGCGGCCCGCTACGGTCTTGATCTCTTCGTGGATCGTGACGCCGTAGGCGTTCTCGCCGATGCGCATGACGGCGAGGAGGACGAGGAGCTCGAGTTCTCCGAGATGGTCACCTTTGGACATATATAGTCGACAAACCATTACATAATCAGCATACAGCGCCCGTGGGAGCTTGTTAAGGAGAATCTGCTACACGGTTGGAGAACCCAGCTTAGGCCTTGGCCGGGGCGTGACGCCGTGCCGTCCAGGTTGCCGGGCCGTATTCGCCGAGATCTACTTGGCCGGAAAGTTCGCCGTTCTGAATGCGGCCGGTGAAGGTGTAGGTCATTCGCGAGCCTTCGTAATGAAGTAGGCTCGCCAGTTCCAGACGATCACCGTCGATCGTGCCTGCCAGATCGGACGTCGTATTGCGGCCGTGATGCGTGCCGCGAATCTGGTTGCCGTCGGCTTCCAGGTACAGAATGTGCTTCGCCGTCCCCTTCACAAATGTTAGTTCCGCGTCCCAGCGACCGGTCAGGTTGGTGGCTGGTGCGGCAACCTTCTTGTCTTTCGGCGGTGGTGCAGTTCGAAAGGCCTCGTGCAGCCGCGCGGAGACGGTCTCGACCTGGTGCTCTTCGATGTTCGTGACGCGAAGAGGGAAAGAGTTCCCGGTTCCCGACGCCATGGTCTGCATGCGAGGCTCGCCATCCATCAAGACGTCGTGCAATTCCTGTGCGGTGAGCCCGATCTTGGTGGTGTCCCATGAGACCATCAGATAGGAGTGCGGGTTGTGCGGAGGCCGAGCAACCAGCTCGGTGCTGACACCGGGGACCTGCTCGATGCGCCGGGCGACTCGCTTCAGCCAGCCGCTCCACATCTCCACTTCCTGGTCGTAGTCACGGCGCGAGTAGCGAGCCTCGACCGCCGCCAGCGCCCCCATGATCTCTTCCTTACCGACCTTCATCGCGCGGCCGAAGGAGTGGTGCGGCGCGCCGTTGAGCCACGCGGCGTCCACCAGGTCTTTCCTGCCGAACAGGAAGCCGGAGCACTGCGGGCCACGATACATCTTGCCTCCGCTATAGGTAATGAGGTCGACGCCGCGCGACAGGTAGGGATCCGGCGATTCGGGGAAATGCGCAGCCGCGTCCACCAGCACGGGTACGTCTCTCCTGTGGGCAACCTCGACAATCTCTTCCAGGCTCAACTCCCCTCTAGGCTCGCCGCTCATCGCGACCATCGCCGTCCGGTGACTGAGGGCATTCTCAAGTTCCCGGCGCGTGGATGCCGGGACGATTCGCACACCCAACGTACGAATCGCATGATCGTAGGTATACCGAGACAGCATCACGACCTCGTCCTTGAGGCCCGTCAGGTCGGGGAGTTGCTGAATCAACTCCGGGTCGCCTCCGGCGATGCAGGCCGAGGTAGCATGGGTCAGCGCCGCTGAGCATCCCGAAGTAACGATGGCGGCCTCGCATTGCAGCAGCTCCGCCAGGCGCTTGCCCACCGCGGCCATCAGCTCGTCAATGTGTACCGAAAGGCGCGACGCCTGGTCCATGGCCTCCTTGACTTCCGGCAGCGTCAGCATGCCTCCATTCATCGTGAAGGCGCCCGTCAGGTTGAGGAAGGGACGGACCCCGAGACGCTTGTAGGTATCGGACACGGTGGGTCCCTTAGGCGCCGCTGCCGCTGTATGGGCGCCGAGCAGGCCGGCGGCCGCGGTCATTCCGGAGCGCTGGAAGACCTCGCGGCGGGTTGGCTTGGTCTTGGCTGGCGATTTGGACGAACTCACGATCGAACCTCCTGAAGCTACGGTGTTCTGCTTGGTCTATTATCCGTCAGTCTCGATCTCAGCGCACCCGGATTCACATCCAGTGGCAAGTCTCGATCGAAGGAGGTGCGCGACCCTGTCGGCGCGTTGTGGACAGGAGAACCGCTCAGCGTCGCGGGCTCGCCTCACCGCGGGCTTCCTGCTGCCGCCCATCCAGACCGAGAGGGCGTGGAGATCGCCGCGCGGACCCCGTTGGACCGGCTTTTGTGGGGCTACCTCGCTCGGCTCTACACACAGCCTGTGATCCGTGTCGTCCAAAACCGATGCAGAGAGTTCCGCGACCGGGAATAGACCTAAACCAGGATTTCCATTTTGGCCCTGGCACGGCCACAGTATACACCCGCTCCGCTCCGAACAGCACGTCCTTTCACGCTGAACCCTGCACATCACCTCTGCTGGTAGTCGCCAGAGCTGGTTCGACCGCTCACAGTCGTTGATTGAGCGGCTTGAACGGCGCTCCGGCCGACACTGCTCCTTGCGAAACCTTTTGGAGCCAAAAGCTGTTGATCCTCACTCCGGCAATGCTACCCACTCGGCAGCGGCAGCGCCCAGATCTTGTGCAGCATGTCGCCGAACAGCCGCCGGTTCAGATGTCCCTCCGCCAATAAGAGCCAGTAATACCGCGCGTGCTTGACCAGCCGACCGCCGGTCTTCATCAACCTGTGTTGCAAGCTCGTCAGCGACCAACTCTTGATTCGCTGCGGAAGCCCCAGCCGCCGCCAAAGATTGCCCAGGTTGTAGGCCAGCACGCTCAGTTGCAACCGCACTTCGTTGGCCCGAAATCGATGGCACGACAATCGCGTCCAGTGCGTCGCCTGCTTGCCTTCCTTGATCCACTGTTCCGCCGTGCCGCGCTTGTTGTAGAAGCGCACCACCGAGCGGCTCGGCAAGCTCATGCTCGTCACGATGAATCCGACGCGCGGGAACAGCTCGCCCTGGTGATGCTCGACCTTAGCGACGATCCGTCTCGCCTGCGACCAACTCTCCGCCTGATAGCGAAAACTCTTGTAGCGCACCAAGGGCTTGCGGGAAGGCCTTCCCGGCGGGCGAAACAGGATGTCTTCGATCTCCAGCTCCAAGCTCTTGTTGGCCGGAATGCGAATGGCGTACTGTACTCCGCGTTCCTCCGAAGCCTCATAAACTTCCGGCTTCGCAAAGGCCGCATCGCCCCGGAAGGCGACCTGCTTGCCCGCAGCCTGTTGGCGCTCGATCTCCGGCAACAAGAGCTCATCCCAGTCCTCGGCGCTGTGCACGTTGCCTGGACGCAGCTTGGCAGCGAGGCAATCACCATGACCGTTGAACAAAAGCAACGGGTGGTAGCAGACCGACTCGAAGTGTCCGTTGTAGGCACTGCCTTCCTGTTGGCCATGGACCGGACTCTCGGTGGAGTCCAGGTCCAGAACGACCCGCTCGGCGTCGTCGAACGCTTCCGCTTGCCCGACCAGCTCTCGGTTCAGCGCCATCAGCCCCAGCAGGTTCTCTTCGCTCGCCAGCATCTCCGTCTCGAAGCCGTGCAGCGTCGAGGTCAAGGCCGCACCGCGATCCCAGATCTTCTGCGAACCGATCAGCCGAAACGTCGGATCGATCGAAACCCGCTCGGCGTCGTTGAGGTCCTCGTAGCCGGCGAGTCGGCTGTAAACCGACTGCCGCAACAGATCAGCGAGCGTGAACTGCTTGTTTGTGCCTTGCCGGGAGTCGCTGAGATGCTCGTCAATCAGTTCTCCGAGACCGAGCCGTTCGTCCAGTTCGCGAACCAAAATCAGGCCACCGTCGGAAGTGACGTGCGATCCCTGGAAATCGACTTTGAGAAGTCCATTGAAACTTAGCTGGAATGGCTTGGTTTGTTTTTCACCCATTGGGTGTTGGCCTCCATGGCGTCCTCATCGGGCGCTAGCCCCTATGAATAAAGACGCTCAAGGCCGCTGGAAGGTCGGGATGTCAAACATCAAATTGAAAATGCGGGCTAAAGTCTCTTGAAACCAACCGTCTAGAGCTCGTTTGCGTGCATGCGGTGCGATGTCGCCATTGCACCAAGAATCCCGGCCCCTGAAATCCCTCCCGGCCTCTCGGGGAGCCGGAAACTGAGCTTAGTCAGCAGCCTCAACGCGAAAAATCTGCTTGTTGGTGCGTTCGCTTATTGTCGTCACCTGCCCGTACCACGGTACAATCGGACCGCTGTGATCTGCCAGACCATCAGCCACTACAAGATCACCGAGAAGCTCGGCGAGGGCGGGATGGGTGTCGTCTACAAGGCTGAGGATGTCAACCTGAAGCGTCCTGTCGCTCTAAAGTTTCTTGCCTCCCATCTGCTTGGCGACGAAGGGATAGGAGCCCGCTTCCGGCGAGAAGCGGAGGCTGCGGCTTCCCTCAATCATCCGAACATTTGTCACGTGTACGAGATTGCTGAGGCCGAAGGCAAGACTTTCATCGCGATGGCCTTCATTGAGGGTGAGCCGCTCGAGAAGAAGGTCGAAGCCGGGCCGCTCAAGTTGACAGAGGTGCTAGACATCGCGATCCAGACAGCGAGGGGTTTACAGGCGGCTCATGGCAACAAGGTTGTTCACCGCGATATCAAGCCCGCCAACCTCATCATCGGAAAGGACGGCCACGTCACTATCACAGACTTCGGGCTGGCTTTACTGACGGACCGATCCAAGCTCACTCGCACCGATGAAACCATGGGCACGGTGACCTACATGTCACCCGAACAGACCTATGGAGCAGAACTGGATCACCGAACCGACATCTGGTCGCTAGCGATCGTTGTTTACGAAATGATCGTCGGCCAACCACCGTTTAAGGGTCACTACGACAGGGCTGTGATCTACTCCATCACCAGCGAAGCGCCCGAGCCGATGACGGGCCTGCGCACCGGCGTACCGATGGAGCTGGAGTGGATCGCTGACAAGTGCCTCGCCAAACAGGCGGCTGAACGCTACCAGAGTGCGGCGGAGCTCCTGATCGACCTTACAACATTGGCGAAGAAATCCGAATCCGGAGAAGCAACCGTCCTGGGAGTCACGGCTGCTCCGCGGGTTGCCGGTGTCGGTGAGCGCGACACGTTGCTCGAGGCTCGGCAGGGTCCTCTATCGGTTCGAGCCGCCGGTCCCGGCACAGGTGATGGGGCCATTCAACGGTCGAGTCTGCGTGGGCTCAAGACGGTCGAAGTGCTCGTTGAACGCGCCGACACGGATACCATCGGCGAGTTGCCCACGAGCACCCTTCAAACGGAAGTCGAACTAAAACTGCGACTGGCGGGTGTCGAAGTGAAAGCGGGCCGTGATTCGCACCTGCATATCCGCGTGCAACCTCTTCAACTCCAAACAACCGGCCACTGTGTCTATTCAGTGAAGGTTGAACTCAACCAAGCCGCTTCGCTCACACGCGACTCGACGATCTTCCTTCCCACGAGAACGTGGCACACCGAGCTGATAGGGGTCGTGGTAGCAACAAAATTGAATGAAGCGATTCAGGATGCGGTGGGTGATCTAATGGACCAGTTCGTCAACGCTTACCTCTCCGTCAATCCTAGGTAGGGGGTCGAGCCCTGCCATGCAATCCGGTTCTCTGGGTACGGGCTAGGCGTCTCGCTTCTTCTAGTCGGCGCCGAACGCGCGTCTGACCGCCTCCGGCTCCCGATCAATGATCGTCAGCAAGGCCCGCGCCGGACCCTCCGGTCGCCGCCGGCCCTGCTCCCAGTTGCGCAAAGTCGCCGTACTGATCCCAAACCTGCTGGCGAAGCGGTCCTGAGTCATCCCAAGCTTGTTGCGAATCCCCTTGACGTCGATGCGGGCTGGAGGGCTGAACTGATGTACCCTCGCACCACGTTTGTCTCCCCTCGCGAACCGGATCGCGTTCTCCAGCCCGGTGATTAGCTCTTCTCCAACGCTCTTGTCTTGCTTTGCATCACTCTTGGCCATATTCGCTCCTGAGCGCCTTGGTTAGCTTCGTCATCCGTCGTTGCTCATCCTTGGTCAGGTCGGTCTTTCGGCTCTTCGAAAAAAAGCCGAGCAGGAAGAGCGGCATGGTGTCGTCGTGAAAGTAGTAGATCACGCGCACTCCGCCGCGCTTGCCGACGCCCCTGCGGCCCCAGCGGATCTTCCGTAGACCGCCAGAACCCGACATGATGGTCCCAGCTTCGGGGTTGCATGCCAAGTAACCGATGAACTCTGTCTTTTCGTCGTCGTCCCAGACCTCCTCGGCCCTGCTTGCGAACGGTTCGACTTCGACGACCACGATGGGCCTCGGGTCCATGCTCTATTGTACGCCATTGGCGCATAGATTTGAAGCGCATGGGGGGCGGCCGGAGAAATCAGACGACATACGGTGCACGATCGACCGGAGAGGAGGATTAGAGCCCCAAACCGGCTCGGTCCCTAGTGGCACCCTCGCGGCCCGGCGATGTCACACCGCGCTCACCACCCTCTAGATGGGAACGGCGGTGGTCGCGGTAGTTTGCGGCGCTTCGGCGGAGCATCCGCTCAGGGTAATGGCCGCGAAGGTCACACCAGATCCCCGTGTGCGAAGTGAGCCTTTACCGCATGACGGTAAATCCATTGCGATGCCACTGCCAGACCGGCGAGGACGATGAGCCCCTGGAATAATGTTGCAGGAATAAACAACCGCCAAAGAACCAACAGTGTTCCGACGGCAAGCGCAAAGAGCATTGGCGTTCCCAACCAAGCCCCGGGCACCTTCCACTGGGCCGTCCTGAAGCTCTTCTGCGCCAACGCCAGTGGCGGGAGATGTTTCAGCCCGCATTTTCAATTTGATGTATAAGCTTCAGACCATCCAGCGACCTTCAGCGTCTTTATTGATAGGGGCTAGAGCCCGATAAGGACGCCATGGAGGTCAACACCCGATGGGTGAAAAAGAAAACAAGCCGTTTCAGCTCACGTTCAATGGATTTCTCAAAGTCGATTTCCAAGGATCGCGAGTCACCTCGGATGGCGGTCTGATTATCGTTCGCGAACTGGATGAACGACTCGGACTCGGCCAGCTGATCGACGAGCATCTCAGCGACTCGCGACAAGGCTTGAACAAGAAGTTCGCGCTGGCCGATCTGCTGCGGCAGTCGGTCTACAGCCGACTCGCTGGCTACGAGGACCTCAATGACGCCGTTCGAGTATCCGCCGATCCGACCTTTCGCTTGATCGGCTCGAAGAGGAACTGGGATCGCGGAGCAGCCTTGACCTCGACGCTGCATGGCTTCGAGACGGAGATGCTGGCGAGCGAAGAGAACTTGCTGGGGCTGATGGCAGTGAACCGGGAGCTGGTCGCGCAAGCCGAAGCTCCCGACGGTTCAGACCGCGTGGTGCTCGACATGGACTCCACGGAGAGCCCCGTCCACGGCCAACAGGAAGGCAGTGCCTACAACGGCCATTTTGAGTCCCTCTGCTATCACCCGCTGTTGCTGTTCAACCAGCACGGCGACTGCCTAGGCGCGAAGCTGCGTCCCGGCAACGTGCACAGCGCCGAGGACTGGGACGAGCTGCTACTGCCGGAGATCGAACGACAACAGGCGGAGGGCAAACAGGTGACGTTCCGCGCCGACGCCGCCTTCGCCAAGCCCGAGATCTACGAGGCGATGGAGGAGCGCGGCGTGGACTACGTGATTCGCATCCCGGCGAACAAGAGCCTGGAGCTGGAGATCGAGGACATCCTGTTTCGGCCACCGGGCAGGCCGAACGCCAAGCCCCTAGTGCGCTACAAGAGTTTTCGCTATCAGGCCGAGAGCTGGTCGAAGGCAAGGCGAGTTGTCGCCAAGGTCGAGCATCACCAGGGCGAACTATTCCCGCGCGTCGGATTTGTCGTGACGAGCATGAGCTTGCCGAGCCGCTCGGTCGTGCGGTTCTACAACAAGCGCGGCACGGCGGAGCAGTGGATCAAAGAAGGCAAACAGGCCACGCACTGGACCCGCTTGTCGTGTCACCGCTTCCGAGCCAACGAGGTACGGCTGCAACTCAGCGTGCTGGCCTACAACCTGGGCAACCTGTGGCGGCGGCTAGGGCTGCCGCAGCGAATCAAAAGCTGGTCGCTAACGAGTTTGCAACACAGGTTGATGAAGACCGGCGGTCGGCTGGTCAAGCATGCTCGCTACTACTGGTTGCTGCTGGCGGAGGGGCATCTGAACCGGCGGCTGTTCGGTGACATGCTGCATAGGATCTGGGCGCTGCCTGTGCCGGGTGGGTAGCGTTGCCCGGGCGAGGATCAACAGTTTTTGGCTCCAAAAAGGTTTCGCAGGGAGCAGTGTCGGCCGGAGCGCCGTTCAGTCCGCTCAATCAACGTCTGTGAGCGGACGGACGAGCCCTGGCGCCTACCGGCGGAGGTGATGTGCAGGGTTCAGCGCGAAAAGACGTGGTATTCGGCGCAGCGGGGGTGTATCCTGTGACCGTGCCAGGGCCAAAATGGAAATCCTGGTTCAGACCCATCCATTGAGCAGCCGGCATCAGGACGAACGCCAGGGCTAAAGCCAACACAAAACTCGGTACAAAGTCGAAGCTGAACTGGTGGCCTGCTGTCGAGAGGCTCCACATGGCCAGAAGGCAATAGAGGATAGCCGTTGATCCAAGTGCAGCGGCACTTTCCATCAGACCGCCCCAATAGGCGACTTCTGCCAAGCGAGTCCGGGAAAGCGGGTAGAGCCAGCCCCGCCTCAGGGAAATAGAAAGGGTAACAACGGGTTCGAACGTGAACGACGCAACTATGAAACCGGTCCCCAACGCCCCGCACCAGTAGAAGATTGCAGGCAACGATGGGTCGTCAAGGGCGGCTTGAGGAGAAACCAGCGGGGTGGCATGGCCGGGAGGAACGAAAACGAACCAATAGAGGATCTGCTCAGAATCGAGCGGTGAGTCTCCTATTCCCAAGGACCAGGCTACCGCGCTAATAGCAATCGGCCCACCCAGGGCATGCAACAGGATCACGCGAAGCAACCAGAGTCTCTTCATCCCGAAGTTCTCATGTTTTCCGGCCCGTATCCAGTTGGCGGTCGACGTCCCCAGGTAGGGACGGCCCCAACTTGGTCCTGTTCTTCTCGCGGGGGCTACCGGCCGCGCCCGGTAAGAAAACGGAGCGGGCGAGGAGTCCGCCGGAGAAAGTCTGGCCTTAGCCGCGACGGGGTCAAAGCGTTGCCACAGATAGAACGCCGCCCCCGTAACCCCGACGATGAACCAAGGGATGGGGTGGGCCTGGCAAAGTGCTGCGATCCGATCGATGAAAATTACGGTCAGTACAATCGCAGCCGGAGGGAGCAGAGTGAGAGCGCCAAACCGAGTCGAGGGATCTCCCAGAACGTACGGGGACGCCGTCGCTAGGCCCAGGCTGAATCCGAGTGTGGCCAAGCCAAAAATCGCCGGCCCGTACGATCCGCCCATTGTGATGTGAAACCACACGCCCGCCAACGCCACTATAACGCCGGTCAGCATCACCGAAGACAACAACCCGCGGTGGAGACCGGGGAGCGTCCAAGAGAACGAACAGCTCTCCAACTCTCCGATCGCCTGTCCGATCACGAAGCCTACAAACGCAGTAAACAACAGCGCCACGTGAGCCCCGTCCGCTCGCCCGCGGTGACCCGTGTTGATGAGGATCCCGATCAGCTGGGCCAAGGCCCAAAACGCCAAAATGTTGGCGATCCCGACGGGGAGGCGCGTCTTGGCCGGACGCCACAATAACCGGAAGAGCGCGTAGAGGTTCATGACGCCTTCTCCTTGAGGAGCAGCGGAAACATCCGCTCCAGGCTCAAGGGCCTGCTGACGACCTCGGCTTGGTATCTCTTCTTGAACTCACCGAACTCGCTCGGCGCACCCCGCACCATGACGTGCGCTTCGAAGCGATTACCCTCGTGCTGCAGAACAAAACCGTCGTTGATAGGCTCCGGCAGAGTTCCCGCGGAGGAGGTCACCATCCATTCCGCATAACTCTCCCTTAACTCATCCAAGGGCGCGCTTACCCTGATCTGACCCTCGTCCAAACAGACGACCCAATCGACCACTTTCTCGACATCTTGCAAAAGGTGAGACGAGATCACCGTCGTGTTGGCGTCCTCTCGAAACAGCTCCAGCAGGAACAACAGGAATTGCTCCCGCACGATCGGGTCCATCGAAGCCACCGGCTCGTCGAGCAAGAGGAGGTCCAGGTGATGGCAGACGGCCATCACGATCTCCAGCTTCTGCCGATTGCCGCTGGAAAGCGTCGATACCTTTTTGGAGCGATCGAGTTCCAGCTCCCGAAGTAACCGCTCCTGTAGCTGCCGGTCCCACCGCTTGTAGAACGATGAGACATAGCGCAGGTGCTGCTCAATGGTCATCCAATCCAGTAAATTGCTTTCCTGATGGACGACCCCGATACGTGACAACTCCTCGTGTCCGAGGGTGCCGCTGGGACACCGCAGCGTGAAACACTCCCCGCTCGTGGGCAGGTAGAGACCCGCGAGGTGCCGAAGCAACGTCGTTTTGCCCGCACCGTTTCGCCCGATGAGGCCGACTACGGATTGCTCCGGAATCGAGAGGCTCACGTCGTCGAGCGCGGTCGTCTCGCCGAGTTTCTTCGTCAGGTTCCTCACTTCGAAAGCCTGTTTCATTGGTCCCTCCCATCAGAGGCTTCGGGTGCTTGAAGAAGCTCCTTAAACACGCTGACAGCCTCCGTATTCTCAATGCCACACTGACGAGCAATGGTGACCGAAGACGCAAGGCTGAGACGGAGCTGATCTAGCTTGTTGGAGCGGGCCTCGCCCGGGTCCAGCGCCCTTACGACCAGCCGCATTCCACGACGCCGCTCAACCACCTGCTCTCTCTCCAAGAAGCTGTATGATCTACTGATGGTCATTGGATTTACCCCCAGCTGTGCCGAGAGGACGCGGGTTGAAGGCAGTTCGTCCCCCGGCTTGAGCAGTCCGCTCGCGATGTGGAACTTGACCTGGTCCATCAACTGTCGATAGACGGGGACTCCACTGTGATGGTCAATCGAGATCAGCATGAGTCCTTCATCAGCACACTGTATTACTTACTATATACACTATGACGATAGCTCAGGTCAAGCCTTTTCGCGTAGAGTTTCGTTCTTGGCCGCAACGGCTCTGTGCGACGGAACGTTTCGCCCTGACTATTGACCTAACTCATACGAAACAAGTCACATATCGTCCGTGCGCGGTTACCCGGCGTGAAAGGTCCACCCATCGTTCGCAGAAGATCATTGGCCGGCAGACATCACACGGTGGTCTGTGCGAAGCGACGGCCGCCACGCCGGAGGTTTGACAAGGAGTTGTTGCGATGGCAGCGATTGAGATTCTCGGTAGCGGCCTGCTCGACGAGCGTGAGTCAGCCTTTCCACAAGCCGTGGAGCTTCCCGACGGCGACCTTCTCTGCTCGTTCAGCGTGGGAGGGGGGCAGTACGTCGAAGGAGGCACCGATTGGGCGCGTTCGAGAGATGGGGGCCTGACGTGGAAACTCGAAGGCACCATCCTGCCGCCGACCGATAGCCCACCCACAACCAACTTCCTCAAGTTGAGCCTCGCCAAAGACGGCGGAACGATCTATGCCTACGGCGCCAGGACTCACGCCGAGACCGGCGGCCGTTTCGGGGAGAAGAAGTGCGAAGCGATCTTCTGCCAGTCGGGGGATGACGGACGCAGTTGGTCCGCTCCGCAAGTGATCCCCATGCCTGTCGATTGCCCGCTGGAAATCTCCCACGGGATCTTGCCGTTGTCCTCGGGCCGGCTGCTGGCCCCGGCTGCCACGCTTCCCGCGAAGGATCGCCTCGGCGAGCAGGTGTTGGTCGCCGTTTCCGACGATGGTGGCCAAACCTGGCCGTCTCACAACATCGTCTTCGAGGACCCCGACAAGAAACTGGGCTACTTCGAGCAGAAGCTGGCGGAACTCGCACCCGGCCGCCTGATGGCAGCTTGTTGGACCGTCACCCTGGGCGACGTTGTCGACCGGACCGACAGCTTCACGATTTCGAACGACAATGGGAGTACGTGGAATCCCGCGCGCTCCACCGGCATCCAGGGACAAACCATGACGCCTGTCCCGCTCGGCGGAGACCGTCTGCTAGTCCTCTACAACCGCCGCTACGGAGAGCAAGGTATCGTGATGTGCCTGGTCACATTCACCGAAGACGCCTGGACGGTTCACTACGAAGGATTGCTCTACGACGCCAAGACGAGTCGCCAGCGATCGGCAGAGGTGGAAACTGGCGTTGACGAGTTCGCCTCTTTTGCCTTCGGCTTTCCGACCGCCATCCCCCTCCAGGACGGCACCCTGCTCGCCACTCACTGGTACGTTGAAGGTGGTGTCTGCGGCATCCGATGGACGAAGCTGCGTGTCGAATGGTAGGCGTCACCACCTAAGCTCGCCCGCCGCAGGTCCTCCCCCAGCCTTTTGGTGCCGAGGGCTAGCCTGCCGGCAAATCCAGGTGTCCCGCCTCAGCTGGAAATGGAGACCAGCGTTCCGCCGTTAAGCTAACGGAGGGGACGCGTGAGAAAAGTACGGAAGCACTACACAGCCGAAGAGAAGGTCGCCATCCTGAGACGGCATCTGCTGGACAAGGAGCCGGTCTCAACACTCTGCGACGAGCTGGCGCTGCAGCCGACGGTGTTCTACCGCTGGCAGAAGGAGTTCTTTGAGAACGGAGCCGCCGCTTTCCAGACCAACAACCGCAGCCGTCGCCAGCCCGAACAAGAACGCATCGAGCGGCTGGAAAAGAAGATCCAGACCAAGGATGAAGTTCTGGCCGAGTTGATGGCCGAGCACGTGGCGTTAAAAAAAAGTCTTGGGGAACTTTGACCGGGGTCTGGACGCCGCACGACGTGCGGGACCAGATCGTGGATTTCGTCCGACGCTGGTCGGAAAAGACCGAGATCGGCGCCGGACGCTTCATCCACTGGCTCTCGATTGCGCCCAGCAAGTTCTACTCCTGGCGCCGACGCTACGGCTCTCTCAACGAGCACAACGGTTGGGTTCCCCGAGATTTCTGGCTCGAAGAGTGGGAGAAACAGGCCATCGTCGATTTTTATCGCCAGCATCCGCTGGAAGGCTACCGGCGGTTGACGTTCATGATGCTCGACGCCGACATCGTGGCGGTCAGCGCGTCGAGCGTCTGGCGGGTGTTGAGCCGGGCAGGTCTGCTGCGCAAGTGGAACGGCAAAACGTCGCTGAAAGGGACGGGCTTCCAACAGCCGCTAGAGCCGCATCAACATTGGCATATCGACGTTTCCTACATCAACATCTCGGGTACGTTCTACTACCTCTGCAGCGTGCTGGACGGCTACAGCCGCGCGATCGTGCATTAGGACTTGCGCGAAGCGATGAGGGAAGCCCATGTCGAGATCATTCTCGAAGCCGCCAAGGAGAAATACCCGGACACCAAACCGCGCATCATCTCCGACAACGGGCCGCAGTTCCTCGCCAAGGACTTCAAGGAATTCATCCGTATCTCGGGGATGACGCACGTGAGAACGTCGCCCTATTATCCACAGTCGAACGGCAAGTTGGAACGTTGGCACAAATCGTTGAAGAGCGAATGTATTCGGCCGGGCGTGCCGCTGACGCCGGAGGATGCGCGGCGGTTGATCCAGCGCTATGTCGAGCACTACAACACGGTGCGGCTGCACAACGCGATCGGGTTCGTGACGCCGGCGGACCTGCTGGCAGGACGAAGGGACGAGATCCACGCCGAGCGGGACCGCAAGCTGGAGCAGGCTCGACAGCAACGTCAGCTGCGGCGTCGCCAGGTGGCTTGACTGTGGGAGTTACAATGGCGTTGCCGGGTGAAACGGAAGCGGGCTCTGCTGGGAAGCAACCCTGCCGAGGGATAGCCCGGCGGGCTCATCGAGACGATCATCCCGGGCGCGGGAACGAGCTTCTCGCGCCCACGCTCAACCCTATCGGATCGATAGACCCGGATGCCTTGAAAATCCCCGCCCGCAGGGCGGCATCTACACTACCGCGGAGCGCTCGCTCTCCCGTTCCGGCTGAACCGGCACACAGGTACCCCGCCACGTCGGCGCAGCGGGTACACTAGGCACGGGCAACGGGATGCCCAACGGAGGTTCAACGAGATCATGGCCATCAATAGACGAAGGTTCTTAGCAGGAAGCGCCGCGGCGGCAGCCGTCGGTTCCCAAGCGGCTTGTGGGCCTGCCGATCAGGCGGAGGCCCAGGGCGCGCTCAGCGATCCCATCCGCGCCGACGGCTCGATCGACTGGGAGACCGTGCGGCAGGCGTTTCCGAGGGGCGTCAACGAAAACTATTTCAACTCCGCGGCGCAGCACCCGGTCGGGCTGCACACGAGACGAGGCATGGAGCGTTATATCGACTTCATGTCGAAGGGGCCCGGCGAAGGGCGCGAGGACTTCTGGGAAACCGGCTATCGGGAATTGAAGCCGATGTTCGCGAAGCTGATCAACGCGAAGCCCGAAGAGATCGCCTTCTGCGCCGGTACGACCGTTGGTGAGAACCTCATCGCCAGCGGCATGGACCTCAAGGGCGGCAACGTCGTGACGAATGATCTCCACTACGGCTCCTGCCTTTCGAACTATCTCCAGCGGCAGGAACTGTATGGGCTTGATGTTCGGATCGTCAAGCATCGCGATTGGCAGATCGACATCGCGGACATGGAGCAAGCCGTCAACAACAAGACGAAGCTTATCGCTATCTCGCTGGTTTCATCCAACAACGGCCACCTCGAAGACGTCAAGAAACTCAGCGACCTCGCTCACGCGCACGGGGCCTACCTGTTCGCGGACATCATCCAGGGTTGCGGCGCCACTCCAATCGACGTGCGTGCCATGGGAATCGACTTCGCCTCGTGTGGCATGTACAAGTGGTTGCAAGGGGAACACGGGTTCGGCTTTCTTTACGTGAAGGAAGACCTTCAAGGGAGCGTGGTCAAGGGCACGCAGTTCACCGGCCACGCGGGTCTCAACTACAAGCCGTGGACCGACAGCCCCGATGCCACGAAGCCCGAGTTCATTCATCATCTCCGCACCGGCATCTCCCAGTTTGAGTGCAGTACGCCGGCCGTCGTCAACTATGCCGGGCTGTACGAATCTCTCAAGTTCATCGAGAAACTCGGCGTAGACAACATCCGTGCGCACGCCCGTGAATTGACCGACCGCTTGCAGAATGAGCTTCCCTCGGAGCGCTATACGTCGATCACGCCCAAGGGCACGGAAGCGGCGATCGTCGTTTTCCTATGCAAAGACACGGAAGACATCCGCAACCGCATCCGGCGAGCCAAGGAAGACGGCCGCGCCAACATCTCGATCGGCGGTCCAAATTCGGGACTGACTGTGGGACGCAACGGCAACCAGATGCGCTTCTCGCTCTCCGTGTTCAACAACCACGACGACGTCGATCGAGTGCTCGACGTGTTGTCGTAACGGCCTTACGGCGAAAGAATGGGGGAGCCGCGCTCTTCTGCGACCTCCAATCGAGAAACCGAGCCCGGACCGCCAGTGACGGGTTCGCGGCCTCGGTGCCAGAGGCTGCGGATTTACCCCTCACTCGCGTTCGGGGCTCGGCTGCATGTCACCGAACCCGATAGCGGTCCACGAAATCGCTATCGAACTCCAGCCCCAGGCCGGGCTTCTCGGTCATTTGGATGTAGCCCTCCACTACGCGCAACTCGGGGCGGTACAGCTTCGACCAGATCTGATAGGGCTCCGTTCGGGGACAGGCGGGGATCATCAGCCCGTTGGGAATCGCGGCGACGAGATGACAGTTGAGATCCGGATACTGCGCCCCGTGAGGCGCGACCTTCACGTGATGGGCTTCCGCCAGAGCAGCGATTCGCAGTTGCCCGGTGTAGCCGCCGCCGGTCAGGATGTCGCTCTGGATAACGTCCAGACCGCCTTGGGTGATCAGCTCACGCACGCCGTAGAGCGTCCCCTCTCCCTCGCCGCCGGCGAGCAGGGCGTCGGTGCTTGCGCCGACCATGCGGTAGTAGGCGAGCAGGTCGTCACCGCCGACCGGCTCTTCAATCAAGTACAGGTTGTAGGGCGCGAACTGTTTGGCCAGTGAGGCAGCCTGCGGCCCATCCCACATACCAAACATGTCAATCATCAGCCGAATGTCCGGGCCGACTCGTTCGCGGGAGAGCTTCACCTTTTGTACCGCTCCCTCGAAATCCCGGTGGGTCGTATGGAATTTGACGATGCTATACCCCAGGTCGGCGTGCTTCTTGACGAGGTCCGCCATCTCCTCAGGCGACTGATCGTAGTAGCCGATGCCGTCCGCATAGACCGGCACGCGGTCGCGATAGCCGCCGAGTAATCGCCACACCGGCTCGCCGATCGACTTGCCGTAGAGGTCCCACAGGGCGATGTCGAGCGCACCGATCGAACCCATGGCCGAGCGCCCTGGCCCGCGGAAGCGCCACGCCACCTCATACATGTCCTCCCAGAGTTTCGCGATTCTGCGAGGGTCCTGGCCGACAAGCAACGGAGCCAGTTCCTCCTCGATGAGCTTGGCATTGCCGCCCCGGCTGATCCCGTACAAGCCGTTGTCGGCGTGGACAAGCACCAGCCCGAAGTCCCGCGTCTTGTCCTCCTCCGCGGGGCCCCAAGGGTGACGCAGCGTGATCATCTCCACGCGCGTGATCTTGGTCGCCGGCGCGGGAGGGCTTTGCGCGGCAAGGAGCGCGGCCATCAATGCGGCGGCGCCGAGAGCAAACGAGTGCAGTGGAAAGAACCGTCGGTTAGGTGTCATCACGCTCAGATCATCGTCCCTTAGAGGACCGATTGCAACCTCCCGCGAGACTGAAATCCGGCGCCGTCGATGCACCCGGACGCGGCTCTCGAGGAACAGTTTGTTGTTCCCCTATTTTCAACAGGGCGATCTTGAAGACCGAACACTGTCTCGGTTCTAGAATCTAGCGCCTGCCGAGTGGCGTGGGAGTTCGTGCCGGACCGCTCCCTGACGGTCACGGCTCGGTTTCCCGGCTCGTGGTACCGGTGGTCATGCGTGCCACCCCTGCCGTGTTCCTTCGGGCCGTTCCCCGGTCGGTGGACCGCGGCAGTCGCTCTGATCCACTGCCTCCGCCATCCGGCATACTAAGAAGTATCCGGCTGTAAATCGGGTACGTTTTCGCACCGCCCGCGCGGGAAAGGCCACCCGGATCCGGGGTTTATGTCAAACGCCGCCACGGCTCGCAACGGACACGGCGGCGAGACGGTCTTCGAGGCCCGCGGCCTGACCAAGATCTACGACATGGGAGAAGTGCGGGTCCATGCGCTGCGCGGCGTCGACCTGAATCTCTATTCGGGCGAACTGGTCGTGCTGCTGGGCCCGTCAGGCAGTGGAAAGTCGACACTGCTGAACATTCTCGGCGGGCTCGATACCGCCAGCAGCGGCCACGTGAGCTACCACGACAAAGAACTCACCAAGGCGAGCGACCGAGAACTGACCGAGTACCGGCGCTCGCACGTCGGCTTCGTCTTTCAGTTCTACAACCTGATCCCCAGCCTCACGGCGCTCGAGAACGTGGCCGTGGTCACCGAAATCGCCAACAACCCGATGAAACCCGAGGACGCCTTGGCGGTTGTGAATCTGCGAGAACGGATCAACCACTTCCCGGCACAGCTTTCCGGCGGTGAGCAGCAGCGCGTGGCGATTGCCCGGGCGATTGCGAAGAACCCCGCCGTGCTCCTATGTGACGAGCCGACCGGCGCCCTCGATTCCGCGACCGGCATTGTCGTATTGGAAGCGCTCGAACGTGTCAATCGCGAGCTCGGCACCACGACCGTCCTCATCACCCACAACGCCGATATCGCCGACATGGCCGACCGTGTTATCCACCTGAGCGACGGCAACATCGGCGAAGAGTACCGCAATGAGAAGAAGAAGGCGGCACGGGAGTTGCACTGGTAGCGGCCCATGGGGATCGAATGAGCGCGCTCCATCACAAACTGCTGCGAGACCTCTGGGCGCTCAAGGGGCAAGCGCTGGCGATCGCGCTCGTGATGACAAGCGGCGCGGCAACGTTCGTCATGTCGCTCAGCACGCTTGACTCGTTGCGGCACACCCAATCCACGTTTTATCGCGACTACCATTTCGCCGATGTCTTCGCGTCCCTCAAGCGCGCGCCGGAGAGCTTGCGGGCTCGGTTGCAGGCCATTCCGGACGTGCGTCATGTGCAGACGCGCGTCATCGCACCGGCCAATCTCGAAGTTGAGGGCTACGACGACCCGGTAACCGGAATGTTGGTCTCGATTCCCGACTTTCACCGCCCGCTGCTCAACGACCTCTATCTCGAACGAGGGCGGTTCGTCGAATCGGGCCGCGACGACGAGGTCATGGTGCACCAGTCGTTCGCCAACGCACATGGTTTCGAGCCCGGCGACCGCATCACAGCCGTCATCAACGGACGCCGCAAACGCTTGAGCATCGTTGGCGTAGCGCTCTCGCCGGAGCACATTTTCCCGATTCGCTCCGGCGACTTCATTCCCGATTTTGAAAGCTTCGGTGTGCTGTGGATGGCGCGGACGCCCCTCGAAGCGGCGTACGACATGGAGGGGGCGTTCAATGACGTTGCGCTCACTCTCACCGCCGAGGCTCAGCTCGAAGAGGTGATCGATCGGGTCGACGACCTGCTCAAGCGCTACGGGGGGCTCGGCACGTACGGCCGCAAGGATCAAGTCTCGCACCGCTATCTCTCCGAGGAGTTTCGTCAGCTCGAGCAGATGGCGACCATCTACCCGATCATCTTTCTCGGCGTGTCGGCCTTCCTGTTGAACGTCGTTGTGAGCCGTCTCGTCCGCACCCAGCGGGAGGAGGTAGCGACGCTTAAGGCGTTCGGTTACGGCAACTTCGACATCGGCCTGCACTATGTCAAGTTGGTGCTGGCGATCGCCGCCCTCGGCGTCGCCGGGGGCATCGTGCTGGGCGAGCAGTTCGGCCGGGGCATGAGCGGAATGTACATGGAGTTCTACCGCTTCCCCTTCTTGCTCTATGTCCTCGAGCCGTACGTAATAATTACGGCGGCGGTGGTGAGTGCGGTAGCGGCCCTGGCCGGCACTGTCTACGCGGTGCGCGACGCGGCGCGGCGCCCGCCGGCCGAGGCGATGCGCCCCGAGCCTCCGGCCCGCTACCGCGAATCGCTCATCGAGCGCTGGGGACTCAAACGCTGGCTTTCGCAACCCGCGCGGATGATCGTCCGAAACATCGAGCGCCAGCCCGTTAAGTCGCTGCTGGCAACGATCGGCATCGCGCTGTCGTACGCCATTCTCATGATGGGGTTCTTCTTTACCGATTCGGTGGACTTCATGATCCAGGTGCAGTTCGGGCTGGCGCAGCGGGATGACATGACGGTCAACTTCGTCGAGTCGACGTCCGGGCGGGTGCTCCATGAGCTGCTCAGCCTCCCCGGCGTCGAGTACGGGGAGCCTTTCCGCTATGTCCCGGTTCGGTTGCGTTCCGAGCACCGGACTTACCGCACGGCGATTCAAGGCTTGACGCCGGGCAGCGACCTCTATCGCCTGCTTGATACGGATCTCGAGCTGATCGATGTTCCACCCGCGGGGCTTGTGCTGACCGATTTTCTCGGTGGCCTGCTGCACGTTCGCGAGGGTGACACGCTGACGGTCGAGGTGCTGGAGGGCAGCCGTCCGGTGAGAGAGGTCCAGATAGCCGCGCTCACCAATCAGTATGTCGGCGTGTCGGCCTACATGGATCTCGACGCGCTCAACCGAATGATGCGCGAAGGGCGCGCCATCTCGGGCGCCTATCTGGCAGCCGACTCCCGCTACGAACCGGCCATCTATGCGCTACTCAAGGATGCGCCGCGTGTCGCTGGCGTGACCTCGAATAAGAAGAAGCTCAAGAGTCTTGAAGAGACCATGGCGGAGCAGGTGCTAACCTTCGCGTTCTTCATCACCTTATTTGCCGGAACGATAGCATTCGGAGTGGTTTACAACAGTGCACGAATTGCATTGTCGGAGCGTAGCCGCGAGTTGGCCAGCCTGCGCGTGCTCGGGCTGACACGGG
The DNA here is from genome assembly GCA_965261065.1 of Bryobacterales bacterium. GTDB lineage: Bacteria > Acidobacteriota > Terriglobia > Bryobacterales > UBA6623 > JAKZVK01. The sequence continues at coordinate 6,186,368 of OZ253444.1, forward strand.
GGGAAATCTCGTTCATCCTGCTGGGAGAGCTTGCCGTCTTGACGCTGGCTGCCATCCCGGTGGGGTTCCTTCTCGGTTGGGTTCTGTGCGGGTACATCGTGAGGTCACTCGAGACCAACCTGTTTCGAATCCCATTCGTCGTCGAGCCCGCTACATACGCGTTTGCCGCGACGGTGGTGTTGGTCTCGGCCTGCATATCCGGACTGCTGGTGCGGCGGAAGCTGGATCATCTTGATCTCGTCGCGGTTTTGAAGACAAGGGAGTAGCAAGGGAGTGTACCGATCATGAAGTGGCGGCGGAGACTCGGACTGCTGGTGTTTGCGGCGGCGGTGATCGCGGCGTTGGTTTGGGGCTTCCTGCCCAAGCCGGTGCTGGTGGAGACCCAGCCGGCTGTGCGTGCGCCCCTGCAGGTGACGGTCGAGGAGGAAGGCAAGACACGCGTGGTCGATCGCTTCGTGGTCTCCGCGCCCACCGCCGGGTACTCGCGGCGTGTCGCGCTCGATGTCGGCGATGTGGTGCGGCGCGGCCAAGTGCTGCTGACCTTGGATCCGCTGCGTTCGACGGTCCTCGACCCCCGCGCCCGGGCGGAAGCGCAAGCGCGGGTGGCGGCGGCGGACGCGGCACTGAAAGCGGCGAAGGAGAAAGTGGTCGCGGCCGCAGCCGACACCAGCTACTGGGAAACGCAACTCGCCCGCAGCCGCGAGCTCCACGAGAGCGGCACCATCTCCGATGAGGCATTGAACCAGGCCGAAGCCGACTCTCGCCGCACACGCGCCAATCTGCGTTCGGCCGAGTTCTCGGTGGACGTAGCCCGGCACGATTTGGAGGCCGCTCAAACGGCCCTGCGTCACTCGGCGGCACAGCAGGCCGCAAAGCCGGCTGAAACCGTCGCCGTGCGTTCGCCGGTTGCGGGAAGCGTGTTGAAGCTTCTGCACGAGAGCGAGGGCGTAATCAATGCCGGCAAGGCGCTGCTGGAGATCGGCAATGCCCGGCACCTCGAAGTCGTGGTCGAGCTGCTCTCGGCCGACGCGGTGCGGACGGGCCCCGGGACCCGCGTGCTGTTCGAGCGTTGGGGCGGGGAACATCCTCTCGAAGGCCGCGTGCGCATGGTCGAACCGTTCGGCTTCACTAAGATCTCAGCCCTGGGCGTGGAGGAGCAGCGCGTGCTGGTGATCGCCGACATCGTATCTCCACCCCAGGACTGGGAGCTGCTCGGTGACGGCTACCGAGTGGAAGCGAAGTTCGTCTTGTGGGAGGAAGACAACGTCTTACAGGTTCCGAGCAGTTCGCTATTCCGGCGCGGCGACGAGTGGGCAGTGTTTGTCGTCAACGCCGAACACGCTCGGCTCCGCACGGTGCAGCTCGGCCGGCGCAGCGGTCTGACGGCTCAGGTTCTCTCCGGCATCGAAGCGGGCGATCTCGTCATCACCCACCCCGACGACGAGATCGAAGACGGCCTCGAGGTCCAACCGCGCTGAAGCGTCGTGAAACTCGCAAGCCCTGTGGGCCGTAGCGGGGTGGGTGTCGTTACTTGCCGTTTTCGCCGCTCGATGATTCGACGGGCTGTCACGAGCCACACTTTGTATCAATGCGCCGTATCAATGCGCCGCTGCCCGGTAGATCCGCCGCATGTCCGGCCGCTCGGTGCAGTAGTAATGCACCCAAATATAGAGGTGGCTAAACGCCGCTGACAACAATGCCGCCTTTGAAGCGGCCAGCAATCCCGGCAGCCAGACGACCAGCAATCCAAACGTGTACATCCCGTTCGACGTAAACCGGAAGATGCCCTGATTGACGAGCGGCCTGGTGCGGTAGGAGGGATCGAAGTGGTCGATGCCCAGCGCGCGCCGGTAGGTGAAGTACCGTGTCACCGAGTACATCAAGTACACAACCAGGGCCGCGAACAGGACCGCGAAGGCAGTGAGGAGAGGCCGGCTGACCGCGAGCGTCTCTTGGTTCGACACCGCCAGCAGAGTCAGCGTCGACAGCCGCAAGAACGCGAGCGATGCAAACCCGGCTGCGTAGATCCGAAACCCGTTCTCGCCGAAGTGCCGCGACAACCAGCCCGTGTGCAACTCCAGCCGCCAGCACACCAGGACCCACACCTGATGAACGACGGGGAACGCAAGCGAGAACCAAAACCACACCGGCGTCGAGACGCCCCACAGCGACCCGGCCTGATAGTCCTCGCCGCGAGCCGCCACACCGGCTACCAGCAACAGCACAACCAAGAGCGCTAGGTGCTGGCCCTGCTTTTCGAAGAATAGTCCCACGGGGGGATGACCGCCGAAGTAGCAGGACCAACTATACCCGAATCCCGGCGGTCGCCTGAGTGATCCCCTGCTTGTCGCGGATGGCGGCCACGATCTCGGCCGCCATGCACCGCTTCAAACGGGGCTTTGATCACGAAGCTGGCGGTTCACCGCTTGAGATTCGTACGCGAAGTGGCCCAGTTGCTGGAGCTGACTCGCTGGCTGTGCGATCGCCCACGTCGCCTCTACGGCGGGTACTGACTGCCGCAGCTTGGCGCGAAGCGTTGTCTTTGGCCGTTGCGATAGAGTGAGCCGCATGCGATGGTCTCTCCTCAAGAAGATCGTCTTCCGGTGGTTGTTCGCGTATCTGATTCTCTATTGCGTCCAGTTGCCGCCTACCTGGCTCTGGAACCGGGCAGTCCCCTGGGCGGGCGAGCTTCTCGGTGTCAAGGCCATTCACCAACTCAACGGTAGCGGCGACACGACTTTCCACTACGTACAGGTTCTCTGCTTCGTCCTCATGGCACTGGCCGCTACGCTCGTCTGGTCGGTCCTCGATTACAAACGTGGCCATGCTTACCGACGACTTTCGTTGGCGGAGATCGATCATTGGCCGCGCCCAACAGTTTGCGTTCGTTCAGCGGATGAACGACGAGCGTCGCGGCCACCCCCTGCAATTGGATGTGGCCGGAAAGAAACTGTTCCTACGAGATGATAGATTCGCCTACAGCAGGCCCACCCCCGAAACACTACGTCTGGAGGGCAAGTACCGGGGCCGTGCGCTCCGGGCGCGATTGCGGCTGATGGAGCCCAGCGAATTCCGGCTGACCAGCCGCGGCTTCCACTGGATCAACGAACGGCCATACAACCGCTAAGGCTTGACGTTAGGTCAGGCGGCTGGGGGCCCTACCTCGTCGCGCTTGAGCCGGAGGTCCTGGCCGGATTCGCCGCCGCTACTGAACGCGGCAGCACCTTCAACTTGAACGGCTTCGCCGCATAGGCGGGCCGCAAGGGTGAACGCGTCTCGACGGTGCCGGTGACGTGGACCAACCGCTCGGTCGGCTCGACATTCGGCAGCGCTTCGAGAGTGAACTCACGGCGGGTCTGCTCTTCGGTAATCAGCACGCCGTTCAGGCCGACATCCGTTACTCGCACGCCGAACGGCAGGTTCAGGATCGCCACCGGAACGCGGCCGGCAAAACCGTTGCGGCGCTTGATCGTGACCGCCACCTTGGTCGTCGTCCCGGCTTCGAGTGCAACCTCCGGCGTGTCGACGGTCACTTCGATGTCGGCCGGCTGACCGAGTGCGATGTAACGAAGCCGGTTGTCGGCGCCCGCTGTGCGCGCTACCTGGGTGTCCCCGATTCGAGCTGTACCGACGATCTCGAGCGGCGCGGGGTGCGCGAGGTCGGCGTTCTCGTCCGCCCACAGCGTCACGGCCGTCGATGTCTCTCGGGCCGCGATCGTCTCCCGCGTGGCGCTCAGTCCGGCAGGCAGGCCAAGCACTTCGACATCAATCGCACCGTCAAATCCGTCAATTCGGAGTGCATTCACCGTCACCGTCGCGCCACCGCCCCGAGGGACGTTCGGGTTGGGAGGGTTCAACGCCAAAAGGTAGTCGGGCTTGGCCTCGCGCACCGTCAGCCGGTAGGCGAAGTCCTCACCCTGCAGGCCGCGTAGATCGCGCAAACGCACCAGGTAGTCGCCGTCCCGCGGCGCCGTGAACTGCAACCGAGAGTCCTTGCCGTAGCCCGGCCCGCCGTCGTCGTTGCGGTAGTAGAACTGCTTCAGCGGCAGCCCATTCGGCTGGAACTTGGTGTGTGGCGGATGCAGGCTGACCCGGTAGACGGGGGCAAGGAGAGCATGCGCTTCCGGGGTCGTGTTGAAGTAACCGATGCGCTGGCCGCCAAACGCCGTGAATCCCGTACCGTCATCCGGGCCGCGTGGCAGTGCGGCGATGCGCAGGATCTCGTTGCCGATCATCACGTAGTCACCGACCTCGAAACCTTTTTCGATCGGCGCGCTGATACGCAGGGACGCCTGGACGGAGTTATGGTCACGCAGCTCAATTTCCGTCTTCACCTCGGCGCGGGCTTGGATCTGCGAGATCGGCTTGCCCTGGGAATCGAACACCTCGAGCACCGAGTCGAGCGGCGAACCGAGCCGGCGCGCCTCGACCTCCATCACATAGCGCTTGCCTTTCTTGGCCTCGAAGCGAAAGTAGTCTTCGTCGGCGGTGGCCCCGTTGTCGGCCAATCCGCTCACACGGCCGTTGATGGTCGTCCCCACGGCAACGTCCATCGCGGAGGCGGCATCGGCGCCACTCTCGGTTTCACTCGTTTCGGGATACTGCCCGACGGCCAGCTTCAATTCGTTGTGTGGCCGCCCGAGGTCAAGATCGGGCCGCAGGTCGTGCCGCGCCATCGACTCGTAGTCAGACTTGCCTTTGACCGTCATCGTGCGCTGATCGCCGAGGTTGTATCCACGCAGCGACACCTTGGCCTTCTCGCCCTCGCGCACGCCCAACGGATAAACGCCGGTGAGATACGGGAAGTGGCCGATCTTCAAACGATAGAAATGACTCCGGCTGCCACCACGCTCGACGTCCGATACGGCCAGGAAGTACGTCCCGTCGGCGGGCACACGATAGGCGAGCGCCGGCTCACCGTCACCGTACGCAACGGACTTGCGGGTCACAGCGACCCCCTTCTCGTCCAGCAGTTCCATCGACCAGCGCAGCTTCGAGCCCAGCTCGGCCGCGGTGATCTGCGCCACCAGCTCGTCCCCGGCGGTCGCGTCGAAGCGTAGATAATCGACGTCGCCCGGCTCGCCGAGCTTCCCGGTAACGATGGTCGGAGGGAAGATGTAGTCGTCTTGCAATAAGGCGTCCTGCAGCGTGTCGTTCGGTTCGACCTCCGGCCGCGCGCCGTAGAAGGGCTCGACGCTCACCATGCCGGTGTTGGTCGTGCCCTCTTTCGTCACTAACCGGAAGCGGTAGAGGCCCACCTTGGCCTCGGCGTCGGCCTCGACTTCCATCGTGACCTGGCTCAGAAGCGGGGGATCGCCGCGGTTGACGGTGCTGCGTCCGCCGTTGGAACCAATGAACTTGCCAATGAATTCTCCGAGCGCGTTCACGTGAAGGATGCGCCCCTTGATCACGGGATCGTCGAACAAGACCTCGGTCGCGCCGACGAGATTGATGCCCTCGACCTTGACCTCAACCGCCAAGCCACGCGCCACGGCCGCCGGCGACGTCTTTTGGATGGTCGGCGGGTTCGTGCGCGGGTCGGCGAAGGCGACGGTCGCGCATCCCACGACTAAGAGTGCTGTGAGTAAGCGTTTCATAAGCCTCTCCAAAAGCGGATTTCTTATCACGTGGTTCTCATTCACTGTCGTCAATCACCGCGTCGCGTCCGTGACCTGCGGCGCGCGCCACAACGTGCGTTGCTCTTTGTAGGACCCGGTTTCGTAAAACGTAACGGAACCGTCGTAGCGGCCGACAACAAGCGTCGAGCCGTCCGGGCTATAGGCCAGCGCCGCGGCCCAGTCCGGTTGGCCGCCGAGAGTGTGCTTTTCTTCGAGCGTCGTCGAATCCCACACCTTGAGCGTGCGGTCGACCGATGACGACACCAGTGTGTTGCCGTCCGGCGAGTAGACGATCTTGAGAATCGAGCCTTCGTGGCCGGTCATGGCCTTGATGAGCCGCGCCTCGCTGTTCTGCTCGCTGGTGATCTCCCACGTGCGGATCGTCTTATCAGCCCCGGCGGCGGCGATGCGGCGCGCCGTGGGGTGGAACGCGACCGACAACACTCCGGCGAGGGGCTCGCTGAGCGTCAGGCTCGGCTTGCCGGTATCGAGCCGCCACAGTTTTACCGAGCGGTCAGCGGCGCCGGAGAGAAGATCGGTCTCCCGAGCGCCGAAGTCCACAGCGTAGACGGCGTCGACGTGGTCTTTGAGCGTCTTGATCCTCTCGCCCGTAGAGGCGTCCCACAACTCGACGAGCTTGTCGTAGCTGCCGGTGACGAGCCGCTTGCCGTCGGATGAGAAGTCGACGGCATAGATGCAATCGCTGTGCCCCTGGATATCTGTAGTAGCCTCCCGCGTCTCGAGGTTCCAGATCTTGACCTCGCCGTACTCAGCGGGCGCACCCCCGGCCGCGGCCAGGAACTTGCCGTCCGGGCTGAACGCGAGGGCCCGAACGAGGTCGGCGTGGCCGTCGAGCGTCGCGGTGACGGCGCCGGTCGCGCCATCAAGCAGTTGCACTTGTCGAAAGCGGCCCAGCGCAAGGTGTTTTCCATCGGGGCTGAACGCCAACGCCCCGACCGGTGCGGCAACCTTGACGTGCGCCTCGATGGGCGGCAGCGTCGGGCCGCCGGCGGTGACCGCTTCGCCCTTGGCGCCCGAGTCGATCCAGGCTTTCAAGACGGCCAGGTTCTGGGGCGGCAGATCCTCGCCGCCGAGGGGCATCTTGGGCTGCGCACGCCCGTCGAGCATGCGGATGAGCAGGCTCGCGTCGCTGTCGCCCGGCACGATCGACTTGCCGTTCTTGCCGCCCATCATCAAGCCGTCGTAGTCTTCCATCACGAACTGGCCCATCTTCGCCTGGGCGCTGTGACAGGCCAGGCAATTGTCGCGCAGGATGGGGAAGACGTCGTTCTTGAAGGAGGGATCAGCAGCGGTGACCGTGGTGGCGGTCAACAAGACCGCGAGGCCGAGAAGAGCCCATATGCCGTAACGAGTCGCCATGTTTGCTGTAGGGGCACGGCATGCCGTGCCCGCCGGGGCTGGAAACCTAATGGTTAAACAGAAACTCCTTGCCGGTGAGCAGTGCCCACATCAAGTCTTCCAATGGCTTGCGGCGCGGGTCGCGTTCGAGCGGATCGGCCGACGTCTCCCGCTCCGCCTCCTCCAGCACGCCCAACAACGCCTCGCTCTCGCGCTCCGTCGGGTAGCGGCTCAACGCCGACAGGTACAGGTGGTCCAGAATCTTCTGGTCCGACAGCCCGAGCTTCAAGAACATGTCGATCGCGCCATCATCCGCCCGTAGCATCTGGTTCAACGTGTCGCCGTTGATCACGTGCAACGCCTGCTTGATGGTGGGGGCGTGCTCGCGCTCGGCCGCGTCGACGTTGATCCGCGGAGGCCGCCCGAAGACTTCCAAGAAGAATGAGTTCACTTGCGTATCGGGCAACTGCAACGCGCGCGTCCCCTCGGGATAGCCGCTGAACTGCGTCGGCACGCGCGCCACTTGCGAAATCGCGTCCAATACGACTTCCGCGGGCAGCCGCCGCACGATGTAGTGCGAGTAGTACTTGTCGTCGTTCGCGTTGGTTTCGTTCGTACGCGACGAACGCTGGTATGTCGCCGAGTTCATGATGCGGCGAACGAGATGCTTCACGTCGTATCCGTGCTTGACGAAGTCGTCGCTCAACGCCGCCAGCAGCTTCTCGTTGCTCGCCGGGTTGGTCTCGCGCATGTCGTCCACCGGATCGACCACGCCACGGCCCATGAAGTTCGCCCAAACCTTGTTGACCACCGCGCGCGAGAAGGCGGCGTTGTCGGGCGCCGTCAGCCAATCCGCTAAGTGACGCCGCCGGTCTTTCTCGCTGTCGAGATCCAGCGGCTCGCCATCCAACGGACGCGGCGGCAGCGGCTTGCCTAGCTTCGGATGATTGATCCCGCCCGCCGGGCTGCGGTAGACCACCACGTCGCCCGGCTCGGCGCCATTCTTCTGCGAGATGCGCGAGACCAGATTGGCGAACTGGTAGTAGTCGTTCTGCGTCCACTTCTCGAGCGGATGGTTGTGGCAGCGCGCACAGGTGATGCGAAGCCCCATGAACGCCAGCGTGACGTTCTCGGCGAGGTCGATCGGGTTGCGATGAAGCTGATAGTAATTGAGCGCTCCGTTGTGCCGGCTGTTGCCCGTGGCGGTCAAGATATCGCGAACAAACCGGTCCCAAGGCTTGTTCTTCTCGACGCTGTCGCGAATCCAGCGATAGTACGACCACATCGCACTCGGCGCCAAGTCACGGCTCGAGACCAACAGCAGGTCCGACCACTTGTAGGCCCAGTAGTCGACGAACTCCTCGCGCTCGAGAATCGTCTCGATCAGCTTCCGCCGCTTGTCGGGCGCTGTCGAGGCGGCGAACCGCTCGGCCTCATCCGGCGTGGGCAGCACGCCCATGCCGTCAAGGTAGGCACGGCGCAGGAACTGCGAATCGCTCACGCCTCCCGAAGGGCCGATGTGGAGCGCCTCGAGCTTCTCGAGCACCAACTCGTCGATGTAGTTGTTCTTCGGCGCTTCGGCGTAGACCTTGGCATCGATCTTGTGGTCGAACGCCACGCCCACTCGGGCGAACACCACCTTGCTCGAATACCAAACCGTGATCGCCGCCTGGCCCGCGCCTTGCATCTTGACCTGCCCGAGGTCGTTGACCGTGGCGACGCCCGAATCGGTGCTCGAAAACTTCACCCAGCGCGTGACGTCGCGCTCCGTCCCATCGGAGTAGTTGGCCTGCACCAGGACCTGCTGCTCGGCCCCCGGCGTCAGCCACGCTTGCTCCGGGAAGACCGAGAGACTCTCGATCACCGTGTCCGAGGCCAGCGGCGCCGGCGCACCGTTGGCGATCCATTCCGACAGCACGCGGAACTCGCGCGAATCGACCGCGAAGCGTTTGCCGCCCTGGTGGGGCAACGTCAACGTGGGTTTGCGCAGCATCAGGCTGCGCTCAGGGGCCCAACGTGCCACGCGCCGGCCGTTGGCCTGCCGGGTAAGCACGGCGTGGTCGAACTCGGGGTCGTATCCACGCAGGCTCAACTTGAAGCCGTTCTTGCCTGCTTCCGAACCATGGCACGCGCCCGAGTTACACCCACCCTTGGTTAGAACCGGTTGCACGTCGTTGAGAAAGCTGGGGACGAAGGGCTTGTCGAAATCGCGAACCTCCACCGTGACGGCGGCCTTGACGCCGGAGATCTCGGCTTCCACGGTCACCCGGCCATTCGACGCCGGACGCAGCATGCCCTCGTCATCGACCGTCACGACCGACGGATCGGCCGAAGTGAGCTTGGCCTTGGAGGTAACGTCGTTCTCGTAGCCGCTTGCCAGCGTGGCTTGCACGACAAGCTGCCGACTATCCTGCGGCCCGTTGAGCGAGACGTCGCCCGGGAGGATCGTCAGCGATTGAGGAGGTTCAGCGAAGCACGGAAGAGCCAACAAGAACGCTGACAGCAGCAAACGTCGCATAGGTGGATAATGTCGCTCGATCGATGTAGGGGCACGGCATGCCGTGCCCACCGGAGTGGCGCGGGCCTCCGGCCTGCAGCGCCGACCTCCCGGTCGATGTCTCCGCCCTCTCTCGGGGCGCCTCGGTCTGGCTATCGCTTTCTCTCGCACACGGGACCCACAACCGCCCCCGGCTGCCTACACAAACAATTCCTTGATCGGCTCGACCTCGTGATCCACCACGCGGATCGGCCTGTCCTGCGGTCCGGGCAGCTCGGTTCCCAATTCAATACCGAGGGCGTGATACACGGTCGCGGCCACCTCGGCCGGTGTCGTCGGACGGCTCTTCGGCGCGCCACCGATATCGTCGGACTCGCCCACAACTCGTCCGCCCTGGATGCCACCGCCCGCCATCACGACCGGCCAGCACGCCGGCCAATGATCGCGTCCGCCGGCCGGGTTGATCTTCGGCGTGCGGCCGAACTCGCCCGTCGCCAGGATCAGTGTGTTGTCGAGCATGCCTGTCTGCGAAAGGTCTTCGACCAGCGACGTGAATGCGTTGTCGAACATCGGTCCAACCAGGTCGCTGTAGCACTCGATCGGGCTGAACGGGCTCGAGCCGTGAATATCCCACGTGATCTCATCAAACACGGTCTCGAACATGTTCACGGTCACAAACCGCACACCGCCCTCGATCAGCCGCTTCGCCATCAGGCAGCTCTTGCCGAAACGGTTGTTGCCGTAGCGGCGGTGCGTATCGTCGGATTCCTGAGTGAGGTCGAATGCCGCCCGCGCCTTCTCCGACGACATCAACGTGTAGGCCTGGTGGAACGTCGTGTCGAGCAGCTTCGCGTCGGGCACGTCTTCGAAGTGCTTGACCGCGTCGTCGATCATGTCGCGCCACTTGCGCCGGCGATCGACGCGCACCGACGAGATGTAATCGGGCGGCAGCATGTCGGGCACTTCAAAGTTCGGCTCGGAAGGATCGGCGTTCAGAACGAACGGGTCAAACGCCTTGCCGAGGTAGCCGGCATCCTGCCCATGCGGCATGTTGCCGCCGGTGTTGCCAATCGGACGCGGCAGCAAAACGTGCGCCGGCACGTCGCCCTTGGGCCCGCGCAGCTTCCCGAGCACTGAACCGAAATGAGGGTGATTGAGACCGCCTTGGAACAGCCGGCCGGTCTGCATCATCTGGTGGCCGGTGTCGTGAACCGCGGCGGCGGTGTGGTTGAGCGTCCGCACCAGCGACCACTTGTCGGCATGCCTGGCCATGCGCGGAAAGATTTCTGAGATCTCGATGCCGGGGACGTTCGTCTTGATCGGCTTGTAGGGCCCGCGGATCTCGGCGGGCGCGTTGGGCTTCATGTCCCACGTGTCGAGTTGGCTGGGGCCGCCGACCAGGAAGAGCATGATGACGTTGACGTCGCTCTTGTCTTTGGAGACGGCGCCCTGGGCCTTCAGCGAGAGGAAGTCACTCAGTCCGAGGCCGAGCATCCCCACCGACCCGGCGTGCAGAAAGTCGCGACGCCGCATGCCGTCGCAGAAGTGAACCGCCTTATGGTCATCGAGTCGAAACACGGCTGAGCCTCCCGGGGGTGTAATCGCCTACACTACACCGTCGCCGTCGGCTTGACGGCTGTGATCATTGTACTGCTGGAAATTCAGCTTCCGCAAGGGTTTACGGGAACCTGCTCGCGGTCGCTCTGTGCCGTCAAGACGTAGGGGCACGGCATGCCGTGCCCGGCAGCCCGGCCTGGCGCAACGGGACGAACCTGACCAGTAACCTCACTGCGCACGTGCGGCCGCTGTCTCGCCTCCCAAATCTGCTACAAACGAACCATGGATCCCCTGATCAAACCCAGCGTCGAACTCTACGGTGTCAGCACAGCCCTCACCGAGAAGGCCATCGACGGTCTCTCCCCCGAAGACCTGCGCAAGGCCGCGGGACCGCACACCAACCCCGCCATCTCGATCTTCATCCACGTCGCCCACTCTCGCTGTTCGCTGCTGCGGCTGCTCGGCTCCGACCGTGAGCTGCCCTGGGAGGGCCGCTTCGGCCGAGGCGGCGCGATGGACGATCCAGCCCAATACCCCGAACTCGATGAGATCCGCGCGGTCTGGAAGGACGCGACCGAGCGGATCGAGCAACGCTTCAACGAGCTGACCGACGAGGAACTGTCCGCCGAAGCCCCGCGCCGCTTCCCTGTGCCGGACCGCACCATTCGAGGCGCCATCAACTTCCTCGCCTACCACGAGGCATACCATGTCGGCCAACTCGCCTATCTGCGCAAATGGCTCGGCCACGGCGCGCTCGTAGGCTAGCGATCAATCTACGAGCAGCGACTCCGAGCCGCGGGCGTTAGCCTGCGTTGAGCGCCTTCGGGCCCTCACCGACAATCGCCGGAACACGACAATGGCCGGCTCAGGGTGTGGCGCGCCTCCCGGCGGGCAGCGTCGGCCTCCGGGCCGACGTAGGGCACGGCATGCCGTGCCCGTGCTCCAAGGTCACTGTATTTCGCGAGCTCAGTGGACCCATTCGGGCTCGAAGGGGGACATGAGCGACGCGTACGGGATGCACCATGTGAGCCCTGCATACTCACCGCCCACCGTTGGCGACTGCCAATCAATGGTAAGCGACCGAAAGCTGGCGGAGGAAGAGGGATTCGAACCCCCGAGCGAGTTACCCCGCTAACGGTTTTCAAGACCGCCGCCTTCAACCACTCGGCCATTCCTCCGCTCCCATTGTACCGGAGCGTCCGGCGGCCACTGTGGCCCGCGGGAGTGTGGCGCTCAGCTTAGAGTGGCTCGACTGCAACTTGTTCACCGATGAGGGAACGCTATAATGAAGCGGTCAATCTTCCGTTCGGTGAGGTGCGAGAGTGGTTGAATCGGGCGGTCTCGAAAACCGTTGAGCCTTCACGGGCTCCGTGGGTTCGAATCCCACCCTCACCGCCACCAAAACTTCTGCTACATCAATTACTTGCAACAGCTTCCATTTCAGTGTACGATGGATGTACGGCAAACTCGGGAATCGAGGCTGTGCCTATCGTAAACTTCGTCCGCGTTGAAACGATTGAGCTTAACGGACTGGACTGATAGGCTCGGGGTCCATGCGAAGCATCGTGATTCCCCTGTTGATCGGCCTCCGGTCGAGCTTCCGCCGCCGGTCCGAACTGCAAGTCGAGATCGCCGCTCTGCATCAGCAACTGGCAGTGTTGCAGCAGCGTCTCTCAACCCGACCCCGGTTGCGACCTCTCGCCGCGGTCTTCGATACGGCCGAGAGGACCCACGCCGCCCTGTTCTTCGACGAGGCCGACGCCCTTTTCGGTAAGCCTGGTATCCACTTGACTCAGGTGACCCCAACATCTTGTAGTTGGACTCACAGCGTCTTAGCGTCCCAATCGGCGACGATCGAGCGGTACGGCGTCGGCTCCACCGCCATGGCCTGCTGCACAAGGCGGTAGAAGAGCTTGCCCCGACTGCGTGATCTGCGCCGATTGAAGCGGAACACGAACTCGTCGAGATAGTAGTCCAGATGCTCGTGGCTGACCGCCCCCTGATGCGTGCCCAGCATCCAGCGCTTGAGTAGCGAGATCGCCAAGTGCACCCTCGGCAGTAGCTGCGAGGCCTGCTCGCGGCGGTTGTTAATCGAGATGATACGACGCTGGTAGTCCTTCTTCTTGAGCGGATCGTAGCCCGACCAGTTGTCGGTAACAACCACGCTGCCCGGCTCGACCGACTCCTCGACGAAGGGCATCAAACTGGCCGCCGAGGCGTTCTGAACGCGCTGCATGCGGATGCGCCCCAGCCCGGTGCCTCTCTCTTCCGCGGCGACTGCAATCAACGCTTTACGCTCGGTCTGCCGGCCGATTACCCCTTCTTCTTCAGCGCCCCAGTAGGTCTCATCGACCTCGACGAGGCCCGTCAATCGCTCCCGCCCCGGGCGCACCATCGCTCGCCTCAGCTTGTGCATCCAAGGCCAGGCGGTTTGGTAACTGCCCAGTCCCAGAACGCGCTGTAGACCCAGGGCGCTGGCCCCATTCTTCTGCGTGGTGATGGTCCACATCGCCCGGAACCACAGCCGCAGCGGCTTGCGTGTGTCTTGAAAGATCGTGCCGGCGGTGACGGAGGTTTGCCGCCCGCAGCGAGCGCATTCGAACCACACTTTGCGCACCGGCCAAGCGCGCTCATGCCCACACCTTGGACAGCGGAAACCCTCTGGCCAGCGCAAGGCGAACAGATAGTCGCGGCAAGCCTCCTCGTTCGCAAAGCGAGACTCGAATTCGAGTTGGTCGCGCGGGTAATCCTCCACCAGGCCCTACACTACATCTTGGGGTCACCTGAGTCAAGTGGATACCCAGCTTCGGTAAAAGAACGGAAGTCTCCGACGCCCACGACCGCTACAGAGCCCGTTGGAGACTACTGCCGCCATAGCTCTGGATCGGCGGCACCTGAGGTCAAGAGTGGCCTCGGCCTACTATGCCGACGAACGCGCCCGCATCGGGCACCTCATTTCCGGAGACGGGCTCAGAAGCGACGTCTGGTGTTTCGGCGCCCAGCCCGAGCGCGGCTTCTCCGTTCCCATCGGCGTGCTGGCGCGCTCCGGTTCATCGACGACTTTTCTCGATGCCTGGATCGCCCGCCGCGAGCATATCGACTCGCCCGCCAAGCGCTATTGGCAGTGGCGCATGCGCATGCGCCCCTGGGACGTCTACCTGGCGCAAATCCTGCAGTTCCAATGCCAGCTTCATGACCTCTTTCGAGACGGGGCCGACCCAGGCTCCGACGACGACCCTTGCAACGAGGCCCGCCGGCTCGTCGGCCAGGCGGCCGGGGCGGTGACGGCGCTGACCACTTTCTATCGCGACGTCTCCGACCGGCTACGGAACGTAGCGACGGGGGACAACCAGTCGAACGAGCTATTGCAAGCCGTCGACATCACGCGCATCGGAGAACTCAATCAACAGCTCGCCCGGTTTACCGGCAACCAGGTTCTGGGTCCGACCAACCGCATCCTCCCGCGCCGCGGGATCATCGGGTTGCCGTCGGCGGGCTACCTCCCCGTCGCGCCGACGAGCGCCCTGTCTGTCAATCAGCAAGTGCGTGCCCTGCTTGGCGAGGGCGTCGATCTGCGTTTCTGCATCGTGCGGCCGGACTTCGTTGCACACGCGCTCGAAGAAGCCCAGCACATGGAGCGCATCTCGCTGGTTCAGGGTCTCCGACAATCCGGACGACCGGCCCAGGGTCGACATTCTTGTTCCCAACGGGGAGATCATTGCTTCCGAATCACCCGTAGCGGGCCAGGGTTTCGACGGAGTCTTCTCGATCCGTCCACGGCAATTGGATACAAACTTCACGGGGGGAATCACCCACCTAGCCCAAGCAACCCAAAACCCGCCCGTGCTCGAGATCCGCGGCGCCGGTCGTGCCGAGCGCCTCGATACCGGTGGTGGGGCCTTCCACTTCGCCGAATCCGCCGAAGCGCCTTCCACACTGGACTTGCTCCAACTCATCCGTTTCTTCACGAACGGAAGCGACAGTAGCGGCAACCCTGCACCGCCCGTTGCCCAGCCCTCGGGGGACACGGCCGGCAGCGGCTTCCCCCTGGCCGGCACGATTTCCCGCCCGGTTCGCTTCCTCAGCCGCCTCGGTACGATCGCCTCCGCGGCGAGACGTTTCGGTTTCGCGGCTCGGCCGTCCGCGGCCGTCCTGCCTGCGGACCGCTTCGTGTGGACCCTTTCCTCCGACGCTCAAATGGTCAACCTTTGGATGACGATGCACACCGACCGTGATCCTTTCGAGCTCGACGCCGGGGCGACGACTCGAGTGGGGGCGCGTTTTGCGGCGGCCTTGGCAACGAGCCGGTCGGTGTACGCGGACTTGCAACTGAGGGGCGACTTCCGGGTGGTGGACCCTCCCGAGACCCGTAGCACCGGCGCCGGCACGACAACCACCGTCAGGGGTACCATCGACGCCTTCCTGTCCGCCCGCACCCATGGCGGTGACGGCAGCGAGACGCCCGAGCCTGACGTAAACCTCCAGACTCTAGAAGCGGTCGTGGAACGCATCGAACGCAACGGCCAACCACCGGTCGTCCAGATTTTTCTAGGCCGCGTCGCTCGCCGTTTCACTCTGAACCGCGGCCCGAGCACTCGCCTAGGCAGCGGCTTCATCTTCACTACCGAGCTGTCTGGGACGCCCTTGGAGGCGACCACTCGCGTTGTGTTCCAGCGCCCGAACGCTACTCTTGGCGTCGGAGACCTGGGCCTTGTGTCGAATCCGGCGGCACTCTCGCCGGGCAGCCAGTCTCACACGCTCGCGACGCACACGCTCGATGTAATCGGCGCCGTGTTGGCCGACTTCGATCCAAACTTCGCCGAGACTGCCTCGCGCCTGCTGTTCCCTCCCTCTGCACCCAACTCCGGCGGCCTGACCGTGCGAGCCATCGAGGATTGGGTCCTCTTCCATCGCCGCCGCGATAAGCAGTGCGCGGCCGAGGCGCCCCAGCCGGTGTCGCCGCGACGCTACGCCGTTTACCACTTGCGCGTCGAAAGCGCGTCACAAGCAGAGGAAAACGCCGCGATTCTTCGCGGAGACGACGACCAGGCAATCAGCGCTCTCGATCTGGAGTTTGTGAATCAGGTCGAGTTCGCCGGCGGGCTCGCTTCCTTGTCGACCGCGCAGTCGGACATCTTGGCGGCCTGGGGGGGGGGGGGGCGTCGACCAAGGCAATCGAATCGCCTACAGTGCCTTCGCCAGTCTCGGTTCCGCCACCGCTGACGGCGTTGCCTTGGCGAGGGCGCGGCTGGGCCGGTTGCACGTAGCGCTCTCCCCAGTTACCGAGCCCGCGGAAGACGCCGCGAGCGATGTCTTGCCCGTTGTGCCCGGTCCGCTGGTCGTACCGGGGACGGACGGATCCATCGTCCTGATCACATTGGCGGACTGCATCAGCCCCGCACCCACACTGCAAGCGTTTAACAGCATTGAGGTGCCTCCCGCGATCAGCGACCCGGCGGACGATCGCGTCATCACGGGATTCATGAACGGCGATTTCCTCTTTCAACTCCGGCGCACCCCTGTGCCGTCGTCGGCTGCAGATCAGTGCTTCTGTGAGCGCATCCGAATCTTGCCCGGCTACTTCGCCGAAGCATACCTTCCAACAGCCGCGGAAAGGGCAGGCAACTTCAGCCAGTTTGGTGACATCGTAGTGCTCGATCACCTCCCACGCAACAATCTGGGACTCGATCCGTTTCCAAACAACATCATCCCTGCAAGCCGGCGCGCGCAAGAGTTCGATCCGAACAACCCGCCTCCCAATCCTCCCCTCGGAACCTGGGCCCTGCGCATCAAGTCGATCTGCTTTGAGCTTCCAGCTGGTCTCGTTCCTTTTGCTCAAATCCTGTCGGTCTCGGAGCCCAACCAGCGCGGTGATCGGCTTGTTCTCGGTTTCTTGGCCACGGCGACCGCGGAAGCAGTCGCCGCCCTCGAGCCCCCTCCGCGTACCAGCCGTGCCGATGTCCACCACGACATCACGACATGTTCCGAGGTCCAAATTGGTCCCGACCTGGTGGCCGTTGTCTACGCGCGGACGCGAGCGGAGGCGTTTGGCGACTTCAGTGCCTTCGTGCGATTCGGAGGCCAGGTCATTGATCCAGATACGGGCAACGAGTTTCCCGGGGGCCAAATCCCTGCGACCCGCGGCCTTGCCGGTTGGGTCATCAGAGGGTCGGCAGCGCAGCAGCCCGGGCCCACACCCACGCCCACGCCGAGCCCCACGCCAACGCCGTCACCGGCGCCCGGCGGAACACCCGGCACGATCACGGATAACAATCCTTCTGCTGTCTCGTTCGGCACTGTGCGGCTGGCGAGGCCGGCCACGCTGACCGTTACGGCCGTGCCCCCGGCAGTTCCTCGCGGAGCCGACGACCAGCCGGTGTCCGACATATTCCTCGCCGGGACGGCGGACGCTACGGCCGGCGAGGCCGACGTGGCTGTCGCTGTGCTGATGAACACGCCCCTCTCGAACCGGGACGACGATCCGCCCCGTCTCGTAGTCGACGCGGCGCCCGCGGGGCAGGTAAACCTTCGCGTCGTCAACCTGCGCTCGCGTGTGTCGGTCTTAGACGACCCCGGGGCGGCAACGCCGGTATCGGTTCAGGCGCGAGTATCAATGACGGCGGAGGGGCAATCGATCTCCGGAACGAACAGTCCCGTCACTGTCGCCGTGGTCGTAGAACGCCGCGCCCGTACGGGCCGCTTCTTCGTTTTCGAAGGAGACCCGGACGACAAGGAAATCGTCGTCGGTCAAGGTCGGGTCATCAACGTCGAGTTCTCCGCCGATGGGGGAGAGGTCTCCGGTTTCACCAACCGCGAGGTTCGGTTGCTCGGCGCCGGTCCCTTCAACGAGGTTGTGCTCGCGACCCAGGAGTCCCCGCCGGACCCTGGGGCCGAGAAGCGCCTGGAACAGATCGCGCAAGAACTCGATGCCAGGGATTTGATCCCCTCCGACGCAACACGGCGAGTAGCCACTCTGACCGACCGCGACCGTGAGCTTCTGCCCTCGACGGTTTCCGGCGTCGACGAGGTTATTTTCCTCAGGCGGGGCTAGCAGCCCGTGGCAGGAATTGAGGGCGGAGGGGTTTACGACGTAGGGGCTCGGCATGCAGAGCCCAAAGGTAGCGACCGGCACTGCTGCCTGTCGGCCGGCGCGAAGCGCCTGCGCTGGAGTTTGGACATTTGCCAGACGAAAACCATGCCAATGAAGGGGCCTGGAACTGTGCTCGTTGTGGCCCCAGAGGCGCGAGAGATCATAGCGCCTGTTCACTATGTTGCGGTGTGGACAGGTCGAGGACACCGCGACGGCAGCGTTCGCGCCCGTGAATCGGGCGCGACAATCATAGCCCATGGATTCATCTTTGGATGTCGGTCGAAGGCGCCGCCACAGACCCAGTTGCTGTTTCTCCTTGCACGCGGCCCGCTCGGCCGCCGCTGTGCACTGCCCCCAGCATTTTGTCCCTGCCCCTGAGCTGAGACTGAAAGAGGGCTACGCAAGATGTTTGCCTTAGGGAATCGGCACAAAAGCGAGAAGGCCCAGCCGGCTGCACAGCGCCACGCGCTCCCTGAGCCATCCCAGAGCGCCCCGGCGTCGCCCAACCCGGTCTGGTAAAGACTCGCTACTCGTGTACAAACAAAACTGACCGTCAATACTCCCGGCGACAAGTACGAACAGGAAGCCGACCGCGTTGCGGACCAGGTAATGCGAAGGCCGGACACGGGCGTCCCGGCAGTGTCGGCCTACGAGGGCCCGGCGGTCCAGCGTCAGCCGATCGAGGAAGAGGAGAAGATGCTCCAGGCCAAGGCCGCCGAGACCATCCAGCGCCAGCCCATCGAGGAGGAGGAAGAGGAACTCCAAATGAAGTCGGCGGGCGGCTCGGCTGGCGGACACGCGACCGCGACGAGTGTATTGCCAAAGGGTGAAGCCGACCAAGTCGCCGATCAGGTGATGCGCATGCCTCAACCGCGCGGCCCGACCTCCATCCAGCGCCTCTGCCCCCAGTGCGAAGAGGAAGCCCAACGCCAACCCGCCACCGAAGAAGAGATGGAGGAAGCTGTGCAACGGGCGCCGAGTGGCAAAGCCGCACCCGCCATGACAAATCGAGCGCAAAAAGCCATCCACACGCCGAGCGCCGGTACGCGGCTAAATCCCAATGTGCGCTCGCGCGTTGAGCCGGTGCTTGGGCGTCTTATGAGCGATGTACGAGTCCACGCCGACGATCGCTCGCAGCAAGCCGCCGCCGACATTCACGCCAAGGCCTTTACCCACAAAAACCATATTTTTCTCGGCCCCGGTCAAAGCGGCAGCGATCTCAGTTTGATAGCCCACGAGGCGACTCACGTGGTGCAGCAATTGGGGCGGGGACAGCAAGCAGGCGGCAAACCCGGTGCGGTGCAACGCCAGGACGACGAAAGCTGGTCGCTCGAAGGCCTGGCGCGCACTGGGCGAGAAATATACGACGCCGGTGCTGAATTGGTGGACGACGCGGTGGAGCTAGGTGAAGAAGCGGTCGATACGGGCCGGAGTATTTACCGTCGCGGTCGTAGGCTCTATCGGCGCGGCCGCCGGGTGGCTGAGGGGGTTCGACAGGAAGCGATTGTTGGTGCGCAGGGTGATGAGTCTCTGCACCGGATTACCTTCGACGGCAGCCAGGTACAGGTTACGGGCACACCGGATTTCAGTGCCCCGGCCGTTTCTGGCCTGCAGCCCCACGCCCGCGACGCCCGCGGTATCGACTACACCAATCCCATCTATCAGGATCAACCAAACCTCGGGCCGATTCCCGAGGGCGAGTACTATATTCTGCCCTCCGAGATGCAAAGCAGCGCCGCCCACGGTTTTAATCTCTCGGCTTGGGGGCGCTTTCGAGTGATTTTGCACCCCACCGCGCTCGCCTATCAGCACCGAGTAGTCCTCGGCCGCGGCGGCGGTTTCTACTTACATGAAGATGCCAATCACAACGGCACTGCAGGCTGTATCGGATTGTTAAATACCCGCGACAATCGCGTGTTATTGGAGCGCATTCAAAACGCCACCAGTTCCGTCCCAGTGACCGTGCGCTACAACTCGGCCCCGGCACCGAGCGAAGATAGCGCGGCGGCGGACTGCCCCGAGTGCACCCCCCCCCTCCACCGAGCGGGAATTGACCCACCCGCAAGCCTCCACCGCCACGAACATCACCGAAGCGGAAGGCGCCTGGGAGGCCGCCGCCGCTGCCTTGGACCCAAACGGCGGTGAGATTCACGTGATGGGTGAGGGCCTGCGCCGCGTGCGCAACAATCGCGGTACCCGCCACGCCTGGCACCAGCTCATGCGGCAGATATTGGAATACCGTTTTGACGAGCGCGGCCGCCGCATGGACTTTTTCCGGCCGGCCCGCGCCATCGCTTACGGCGGCAACTACTTTAATCCCGGCGACTATTTCACCACCGGCACCTGGTTGATCGGCAATTGCTACCCCACCGCGCAATTCGAATTGAGCTACTGTAAACCAGACGGCGAGGGTGGCCTGCGCGGCATCGTCCACGCTGTTTGGATTATTCACGACGAGCTGGATTTAGAACCCGGCCGCGGCCGCGGGCCCGTCTACAACACCGGGGGTGTGCGACAAATTTGTGAGGCTCAGGCCGCGCGAGCGCGATTCTCCCAGTAGTCGTCGAAGCGGTTGCTGAGCCGTGCGCAACGCAAAGCCGTGATAGCGTTCGCGCCGCGCACGCTCCAGAACATGCCCGAGCGCTTCAACCGACTCGCAATGACGGTGCGGCAACCCGCCTCGATCACGCCTGAGCCCACAAACAAGCCCTGCCGGCGAAACTCGCCGTAACGCATGCGCTCCGCATGGCGCTGGAAGTAGTCCGCCTCCAGCGCCAGCGGATGCGCCAACTCCGGGTCGTCGGTTTCGATCTCGCGCAGCGCAGTGACGAGTTGCTCGATGCGCCCCGCGTCGAGCTTTTTCTGCATGCGCCGCGCCCAACCGCGGAGGCGCTTTTGTTGTTGGGGAAACAGCTTCGACGCCAGCTCCCACAGATGTTCGCGAGCGTGATACAAGTCGACGATCTCGATCGCGCCGGGAAAGTATTCGTGCGAAAGATTCCAGATCCAGCCCGCACCGTCGCCAAGCACGACCTTCTTGCGCGCCCGACTCCAACCCCGTCGCCAAGCCTCGCTGTAAATGCGGCGTCCGAAGGCGGCGGCGTCCTCGATCGCGCCGGTGTAGCTGGTCGAGTCTTCGTCGCGCACGGGACGGCCTTGTTCGTCGCAGCTTGTTTGCGTGAACACACAGCCGAGCTTGACCTCGCGCGTGCCGGCCGGGCCGCCGTCCTTACCCTTGCGGCCGGCCGTCTCGGCGGCGGTGACCGGTACGCCCGTGCCGTCCATCTCGATGTAGAGAATCGGAGTTTCAGGTCCTGACATCGCAGGAAGCTCCAGCGGTACGGCGCGCGCGATCGCGGCTTGTTCTTCGCTGGCGACATCTTCGCCGATCGCCTCGGCTTCGCGCTCGACAGGCTTGGCGGTCAGCCGCACTCCGGCCAACTCGTCGAGCAACGCGCGACCGCGATCGAACGACGTCTCGGAGCCGACCAGCGCCGTCATGCGGCGCACGCCTGGCGAATACTGCGTCGCTTTGACGGCCAGCTCTTGGTCGTGCGGCGCGAAGCCTTTGCCGCAGCGGCTGCAGTGATAGTACGGCCGTTCGACGACGACCTCGCCCAGCATCGTGACGAGCTTCTTCGGCCGCCGACCGGCGTAGCGCGCTGGCGAGCCGCAGGCGCAGGGCTGCTGCGATTCGCCGGCCGCGTCTTCGTTCAACAGCGTCTCGAGCAAGACAGCGCCGGCTTGATGCAGCGCGTCGCGCGTCGCCTGTTCGACGGCTTCGAGGTCGAGCGACCCGCGCTTGCGCCTCTCACACAAGACGACCCGTAGCAGCCTCCCTACTTCTACGGCGACTTCTTGCTGGATCGCCTCGGCCGTTTTTTTTCCTGCGGACTCAGCTCGGCGTCCTCGGCGACGGGGCGCAAGCGGCAGATCTGTTCGTTGACTTCGAGCAGTTGTCGGCTCAGCTCCCGGAAGCGGTGAAAAGCCTCAACTTCGCGTTGCGCTTTGCGCCGCTGGGCGGGCGAGGAAAAGGTCTCACTCACGGTCTTGCCGTTGACCTTCCTGGTCAGGCGGTAGTTCGGGCCATGAGCGGGCTGGCCGGACTGATGGCAGCGGCAGGACGGTTTGCCGCAGCGGCCGCTGACAGCGCTGATGGATCCGCTGCGGAAGTCTCCTAGATCGAGAATCCGAGCGAGGATGGCCTTTCGTTGACGTTCGAGCGCGACGAGAGATTCGGGCATAGTACGCCTCCTTTCCTAACGTATCACTACGTAAGGATTCGCACGCAAAAAAGGGGAACCCGCAAATCATCACTTTCTTGTCGCGCACCCCAACACCGGCGCTGACATTCTTAGCATAATTTGGCATGATACCATAGGCGGCCGCCGCACGGCACCGGTGTATGTGGAGTGGGAAGAGTCGCGGGGGATTTGTTTATCGGCGACGGGGCAGTTGAGTTTTCATGAGGTGGGGAGTTGATCGCAACTCTAGTGAATGATGTACCGCGTCAGTAGGCACGAAAAGAGATGAAGGACAGGAAGCTGTGAATTTAGGAAGGATGAGAAGGATGAGGCACCGTCAAAAAGCGCCGGGATAAACCGGCAGAGAGTCGGGGAGGAAGGAGCCCCACAACGAAGGAATAGCGAACCACGTTGACCTCGAGTCATGCGCCGGCGGTGGTGACATCGCGGGTGAAGCGTTGACAGAGGCACCGGCGGGCCGGGCTATTGAGCCGTGAAATAACTCGTTTCGGGGGCCGACCTTGTTGACTGGAGGGGAAGGCTACATCGGGCGTCGCGCTAGCGCAAGCGGCGACCGGCCCCGGCGCGGTCGAAGCACCAGGGCAGATCAGGAAACTCTCTGCGCGAGAACCGGGAGACTTCCGCCCCGCTCTGCTGTTTGCAGCAGGCCGGTGGGTGAAGGCCAACGCCGTACGACCCACGTGTACGGGGCGGAGGAGTCGGAGTGGGCCATAGTACCTGCGAAGGGTCCGAACAAAAGGCGGGGAACCGTCGGCGGAGGATCTGGAGGGAAGGGCCGGCACCAAGGAGAACGTTCGTCGGCGGCGCACCGTCCGCACTCCGAGGCGGACTGCGGTGTCACCGAGGCCGGCGAGCGTGCGGAGGGGAGGTGGCAATGGTTCATCTCCTCACCGCCATCATCCAAGGTAGGAGCCGTATGAGTTGACGCTCACGTACGGATCTGTGCGGGGGGTGCTGGGCGACCGGCATCCCTACCGCGACCCGAACTCTGACCACCGAACGCTGCCGAACTCTGGGATAATACGAACCTCTCGATGTCGAGGATGGCCCGTGTGGTCGTGGAGGGCGTTCCGCATCACATCACCCAACGGGGCAACCATCGTCAAAAGGTCTTTCTGCGCGACGAAGACCGGTGATTCTATGTCAAGACACTTTCGGAGCGGTGCGGGCAGCACGGTGTGAAAAAATGCGGGGACTGCCACAAGCGGCAGGAACTAAGTCTCGTATTGTCAAGGGCGGTCCGTGCTGCGCTTGACTGCCCCCAGCAGTTCAGGAGCTGGGCTTAGACTGAGAGCGGGATACGCAAGATGCTCGCCCTAGGAAATCAGCAGAAAAGCGAGAAGGCCCAGCCGGCTGCACAGCGCCGCGCGCACCCTGAGCCATCGCAAAGCACCCCGGCGCCGCTCAACCCGGTCTGGCAAACACTCGCTACTCGCATGCAGACAAAACTGGGCGTCAATACTCCCGGCGACAAGTACGAACAGGAAGCCGACCGCGTGGCCGAGGAGGTCCTGCGAATGCCGCTGCCTCAGCACGACCGAGCCGCCCCTTTTGGTAATTCGCCGCCTACGATTCAGCGACGCTGTACCGAGTGCGAAGAGGAACTACACCGCCAGCCCATTGAGAAGGAACAAGAGTAAGAAACTATCCAAGCTAAAGAAACTTCTAGTCGCACTCCCAAAGTGACCCCGGATGTGCAGGCGCAGATCAACGGTTTGCGAGGCAGCGGGCAGCCATTGCCGGAGTCGGTACACGCCTTCTTCAGGCCGCGTTTTGGACAGGACTTCAGCAACGTGCGAGTGCACACCGATGCACGGGCGGCAGAGGCGGCGCGGGCCGTCAACGCGCAGGCGTTCACGGTCGGGCGCGACGTGGTCTTTGGGGCGGGTGCGTACGCGCCGGGGGCGGTCGGAGGCCGGCGCTTGCTGGCTCACGAGCTGACACACGTCCTCCAGCAGCGGTCAGACCGGGTGTCGACGTTCCTGCAAAGACAGCCGACGACGCCGGAGCCGCCCGCCTCCGTCATCCACGAGCGCATCGACGTGCGAGCTCAGTTCGCCCTGCAACGCCTGTTCAAAGGCCCCGACGCCCCAGACGCCATCGCGCTGTTCAATGATGTCGACAGCGGCAAGATCAAGGGCATCTTCGGTGACGACCTGGGGATTGCGGCGAGGCTCGCTGCCAAGCGCGGGACGGTACGATGGGAACTGGTGCCGGAGGGGGCGGATGCGGTATGGCTGGAGGACGACGCACCCGATGCGGAGGTTGACACGCCGGCGATCATCTTCAAGCAAGCAGCCGCGCGTCCAGCGGGCCGCCTTGACCAAGCACTCCTCAAGGTGTACCAGGCACACCAAGAAACGCCCATCTTCAAACCTCCCACAGGAGTTAAGTCCCCCACCGCTTCGATGTCGGGGAAGTGGGTATTCGCCCCCAGAGCTGGAGACGACCCGAATCCCCATCTGACTGCCGGAATCGAGTTCCCGACGAAGGTCAGTGGGTCTTCAGATACCAAAGGTTGGGCATTCCACGTCCAGAACATCATGAATCGTGTGGACATGGTTCGAATCGCGCGAGGCGACCAAAGTAAGATCTGCCATGCCGAGATTCCCTCGCAGGTACTCGATACGGGCTATCCTTACAGTGAGCTTGCCCGTGAGGCGCCCGACAACCCGGCGCACCCAAGCGTCGTGAGGTTCATAGGGGTGCCCTTGACGAAGAAAATTACGACCTCTGATGGACCGATAATGAGTGACCCCGAAGGGCAGAACTTCGAAGTCGGGGACAGAATGACGTTATCCACCACGCAGTCTTATCGTATGTTCATCGTGTGGGATCCCAACACCAAAGCGACCCTGCCTACGCGGAACGAAGCGCATCCGATTTCACTCGGATTTGTCGACTGGGGATGGGCCGCAGCGGCTAGTTTCCAGCGCATTTCTGATTTCGACACAGGTGGCTGGAAGTTTCAGGAAGACAGTCTCGTCAAGAATACCCGTCCAGAATCGCCGGTATTTACGAAGACCCCGGGAGGGGCACGAGTGGAGATCAACAAGGTAGCCACTGGAGATCAACTTGATGAAGGTTTAAAGAAGAACTGCGCGAAGAAGAATTGAGGTGAAAGTGGGGACATGAAAGTGGGGGACATCCATGATAGGTATCTGTCAAGGATGGACGCAGTCATCCGAATCCTCCCGTCAGCGGCAGCGGTTCCGCATCCACATTTCTTGAGGGTCGGAAACATTTGATTTAGCAAGTGTTTTCGCTCGTCCTCCAGGTCCGAGCAGATTCGCATTCCCCCGGCGGACTTGACCCATGTGTTATTCTGATATATATTAATTATACCAGTCATGAAGGCGGCCCCCACTCGCTCTCATCTCTCGGATGCCGAACGTAGGCTCCGCTCCCGCATCGCGCAGCTCGTCCATGGCCGCTGGTTGCTGCACGGCACGCTGGCGCCCCGCCAACGCACCTGCGGCAAGCCCACCTGTCGCTGTGCTCGCGGTCAGCTTCACGCCTCGTTGTATTTGGTGCGGAATCGCCAAGGGCAACTGCAGCAGCTGTTTGTGCCCCGCCACTGGGAGGCCCGCGTCCGCCAGGCCGTGGCCGACTACCAGCAACTCCAACGGCTCCTCGACGAGGTCTCCGAGCGTGAATGGAAGCGGCTCCGAAGCCGCCGGGAGGAATGACGTTCTTCGACGCCTGCTGCACTACGCCGAGAAGGTCTACGGTCTGCGGGACTCGCTGCTGGCCGCCGTCGGCGACACCAGGCCGCGGCCGCGCATCCCGACGCGGGTGGTGCTGCAGTCGGTGCTGGTGCTGTTCTGGACACGGCTGGGCAGCCTCAACGCGTTAGAGACGCTAGCGCCCGCACCGTTTTGGAAACAGTGGTTGGGCCGCGAGATGCCCAGCGCCGACACCCGCGGGCGCGTCTACAGCCGGCTCGATGCCGCCGCGGTGCGGGCAGCGATTCATCACGTCTACGAACGGCTCAAGCGCAACAAGGCCCTGCCCGGGATCGGCGGGCTGGGCGTGGCCGTGCTCGACGGCCATGAGTCTCACGCCAGCTACCGCCGTTGCTGTCGAGGATGCTTGAAGCGCACCGTGCAGCGCCGCGATGGCCAGCAGATGCAATACTACCATCGCCAAGTCACACTGCTGTTGCTCTCCGATGCGCCCCCCGGCTCCGAACCGCTGCGACTGTTGCTCGACGCCGAGCCGCAACGGCCCGGCGAGGACGAGATGGCCGCGGCGCACCGTTTGCTGGCGCGAGTTCTCGAGACCTATCCGCGAGCCTTTGACGTCGTGTTGGCCGATGCTCTCTACGCCACCGCCCCGTTTATCAACTTCTTATTGGGGCATGGCAAAGACGCCGTGATCGTGCTCAAGGACGAGCGCCGCAACCTCTATCAAGACGTCCAAGGGCTGTGGCCGACCACGGCGCCCCAACGCGGCGACTATCAAGGTCGCGATTGCCAGTGGTGGGATCACGAGGGCCTGGTGTCGTGGCCGCAGGTGCAGCAGCCGCTGCGGGTGGTTCGTTCCGTCGAGAGCTGGCAGCAGTATTCGCAACTCGACTCCCAACCGCATCCGCATCACAGCGAGTGGGTGTGGGTGACGACCCTTTCCTCACTGCAGGTTCGGACCGCGCGGGTGGTAAGGTTGGGCCATCAACGCTGGGACATCGAGAATCAGGGTTTCAACGAGTTAGTCAACGGCTGGCACGCCGACCACGTATATAAGCACGACCCCGCGGCGATCGAGAACTTTCTGTTGACGGTGTTTCTGGCTTTTAATCTCTTCCACGTTTTTGTTGCGCGCAATCTCAAGGCATCGCTGCGGCGCAGCAAGCCGCGAGTCTTTTGGGCGCGCGCGATGGCGGCTGATCTGTATCAGGCGGCGGCTTGCCCGTACGGCTCGGGGCCCTCGCCATAGCGAGCGGGTGGTTTTCTTTCTCCCTGCCATCCTGCGCTGCCACCACGCCGCCGAGCGGCAGCCGAGCGTAGCGGTGTCTTCCGCAGCCGACTTCGGGCCCCGCCGAGGCCCTCGTCCGGCTGCGAATCTGCTCGCCCCGCTCGCCCCGCACCTAACTCGCTCGTTCCCCAATCACTTCCCGGCTCTCGCCCGACCGCGTTGCGGAATCGCTGCGTCAGCGGGGGCGTTGTCTTCAGCAGTGACGCTTCGCAGCCCGAGCGTTTTTGAGAATCAAGTCGCAAGGTCAACGAGTCACGTGACCAGACATCCATGATAGGTATCTGTCAAGGATGGACGCAGTCATCCGAATCCTCCCGTCAGCGGGGGCGTTGTCTTCAGCAGTGACGCTTCGCAGCCCGAGCGTTTTTGCGAATCAAGTCGCAAGGTCAACGAGTCACGTGACCAGACATCCATGTGCGCGCATCGGGTCGCCCCACCGTACCGGCCGGGGGACCGTCGCGGAAGATTCAGTTTGGGTTTTCAGGCCCGCCGGCCTCGAAACAGAGATACGGACGCATCAGAAATTTCCCAGGAAACTCCCAGCAAACTCCTTCGCGTAGTCCCCAACAGGCGAGGACCGGCGGGCCGCTCGTGACACCGCACAGCGTCGATGAAACTCTTCGTTTCTCCTTTTAACAGAAAAAAAGCAAATTCTCCTCGTTACGCCTCGGCCGCAACCCGCGGCACGAACGTGCGGCCACTGGTGTCCACGGCCCGCAGATACGCCACCAACTTGCGCGCCACGGCCAACGTCGCGCGATTGCGAGACCCGCGCGTCAACTCCCGCTCATGGACGTCGTGCAGTTGCGGGTTCCAGCGCGGCGCGAGTTTCGCCGCCTCGATCAGCACCCGCTGCAAATGCTTGTTGCGCTGCTTCGACAGCGGTCCCCGCTGCGTCTTGCCGGCCGACTCGCGCTGTGCCGAACACAACCCACAGTAACTCACCGCCTGGCCCAGCGAACCGAAGCGCTCGGGCTCGACGGTCTCCAGCGCCCAGGTCAACGCCGTCACCTCCCCCACGCCGCGAATCGACTGCAGCAACTCGACGCGTTCCCGCAACAGCGGATGGCGCCGCAATCCGCGCAGTAACTCCTGCTGCAAACGATCGAACATTTCCAGGCTGCCGCGGGTGATGGCGAGCAGCTCGATCACCGACTCGGGCGTGTCGCGCAGGCTGTCGAGATAGGAGTAGAAATAGTTGCGCCCGTGCAGCCGCCGGGCATCGTAGGGTTCGCCCACTTCCATCAGTAGCCCGCTGATTTTGTTCTTCATGCGGACGGCTTCGCCCAGCAGCAGATTGCGATAGCGCAGCACGCGCCGCAACTCGCGCAGGGCAGGCGGCGCCACGTAGCAGCGCGGCAGCAGGTTGCAGCGCAGCAGGTCACTGATCTTGGTGGCGTCGAGACGGTCGTTCTTCTTCTTGGCGCAGGCGATGGCCTTGAGCATGGCCGGGTGTGCGACTTGCAGTTCCTGGGCGAAGGGCTGGAGGTGATCGTAAATCCAGCCGGTAAACAGGGTGGCTTCGAGCGCGCCCACCCAAGGGCGCTCGAGGGCTGACGCCCAAGCGGTCAGGGCGGCGCGAGTGGCCGCGACCTGACCGCGCTGGACGATCGTTCCGTCCCCGGTTTTGATGCAGAAGCTGATGCTTTTCTTATGGACATCGAGTCCGATGTAGTAGAGTTCTGGCATGGAATCCTCCTGGGATTGGCTCTGAGCCGACCGCGTGGCCGCTCTCAGCATTTTGCCCCCGGGAGGATTCCTCTTTGCCACTACCTATGCATTGAAACAGGCTACTACTTTTGAGGCGGCTTCGGCAAGGGTGCGCGACATGAAAGTGCCAAGTGGTTGGGGTACGGTCTGGGGTGCGGTGTCCTAGCGTATATAATACGCTAGGATAAGAAGGAGGTGTCCCATGCCCGATTCCCTGCCCGCCTTGGAGTACCGTCGCCACGCGATCTTCCAGCAGATGCTTGCCTTGGGTGATTTTCGCCAAGGCTCCGTCACCACCACTCAAGGCCCTTGCGGCAAACCCACCTGCCGCTGTCGTCAGCGCGGTCATCCCGGCCATGGCCCGCACTGGCGGTTGACCTACAAATCCCGCGGCAAGACCGTCACCCAGAGCCTCTCCGACCCGGCGGCTCGCCGTAAGACTCAGCGGGAGATCACCGCCTTTCGGCGCTTCCAGCAGCTAAGCCGAGAACTCATCGAAGTCAACGAGAAGATCTGCCGCTTGCGGCCCGTTGAGCAAGAGTCCG
The DNA here is from genome assembly GCA_965261065.1 of Bryobacterales bacterium. GTDB lineage: Bacteria > Acidobacteriota > Terriglobia > Bryobacterales > UBA6623 > JAKZVK01. Next base: position 6,215,983 of record OZ253444.1, read on the forward strand.
AGTCGGCAGCGTCTGTGACGCCGCAGGAAAAAAAACGGCCGCGGCGATCCAACAAGAAGTCACCCAAGAAGTCGAACAGTTGCTGACTCTGATCTTCGCCGCCCGGCGCAAGCAGCAGCACTGGGACCTGGAAGCGCTGGAGACGGCCACCCGTGCGGCACTGCACCGAGCCGGCGCGAAGTTGCTCGAGCAACTGTTGGAGGCGCCCGCCGACGCCGCGCCTGAGCCATCCTGTCGCTGCGGCCGTCGCACCCGTCACCGCGGTCGGCGGCCCAAGACCGTGGTGAGTGTGCTCGGCGCGGTCGCGATCGAACGGCCCTACTACCTCTGCTCGGCGTGCCATCAGGGACAGTTCCCCTTTGACCGCGAACTCGATGTCGACAACACGCACTACTCTCCCGGCGTGCGCCGCATGATGGCGCTGGTGGGCAGCGAGTCGTCGTTTGAAAGCAGTCGCGAGCAACTGCGGGTGTTAGCCGGTTTGGACGTTACCACCAAAGCCATCGAGCGCGGCGCCGAGGCGATCGGGGCCGACCTCGGCGCCCGCGAACAACAACAGATCCAACGGGCGGTGCAACTGCCGCTGCACGCGGTGGCCGGGGCCGACATTCCGGTTCTCTACATCGAGATGGACGGCACCGGGGTGCCGATGGTGGTGGCCGAGACGGCGGGACGAGCCGGCAAAAAGGACCGCGAGCGCGCCCGCACGCGGGAGGTCAAGCTCGGCTGTGTGTTCACGCAAGCCGAGGGCAAGCCAGGCGACCGACCCGTGCGTGAGGAAGGGTCGACGAGCTATACGGGAGCGATCGAGGGCGCCGAGGCGTTTGGGCGACGCCTCTGGCAGCAGGCCTGGGAGCGCGGCTGGGGGCGGGCGAACAAGAAGGTGGTAATCGGCGACGGAGCCGCCTGGATCTGGAACCTCTCGCATCAATACTTCGCGGGCGCGATCGAAATCGTGGACCTCTATCATGCGCGCCAGCACTTGTGGGAGTTGGCGGCGCAACTGGGGCTCGACGACGAGCCCAGCCGGCGGCGCTGGACCCAGCAACGGCTCCGCCAACTCGATCAGGGTCAGATCAAGAAGTTGGTGGCGGCCCTACGAGGTGTGGTGGCCCCGCAGCCGGATCTGGCTCGTCGACTGACGAGCGAAGCGGAGTACTTCGAACACAACGCCGAGCGGATGCGCTATCCGCACTTTCGCAAGCAGGGATTGTTCATCGGTTCAGGGGTGATCGAGGCGGGATGCAAGACGGTAGTGGCGCAACGTCTGAAGCGCTCGGGCATGTTCTGGACGGTACGCGGCGCGAACGCCATCCTGGCGCTACGCTGCGCCCGCCTCAGCGGCCGCTTCGAAGACTACTGGGAATCCCGCACCCAGGCCGGATGAGCGGCACTTTTATGTCGCGCACCCCTTCGGCAACCCGATGGCCCGACTCCCGCGCGTGGTGGCGGTAGGCGAGCCGCACCACCTCACCCAGCGGGGCAACAACCGCCAAGCCACCTGCTTCGGCGACCACGGTATCCAACAGCGCAGGGCGCTTTCGAGAAGATGAGGGAAAGCCACCAGGAAGATCAGTAAGATCAGGGACAGCCACCGAACCCTGACCACCGAACGCTGCCGACCTCTGGGATAATACGAACCTCTCGATGTCGAGGATGGCCCGTGTGGTCCGGAGGGTATTCCGCATCACATCACCCAACGGCGCAACAATCGTCAAGAGGTCTTCCGTGTGCGGCGAAGACCGGCGATTCTACGGCCCACAGATACGCCACCCACTTGCGCGCCACGGCCAGCGTCGCGCGATTACGTGGGCCGCGCTGCAACTCCCGCTTATAGACGTCGCGCAGTTGCGGGTTCCAGCGCGGCGCGAGTTTCGCGGCCTCGATCAGTACCCGCTGCAAATGCTGGTTGCGTTGCTTCGACAGCGGTCCTCCTCGTCCTCTACATCGAGATAGACGGTACCGGAGTGCCGGTCCTCGCGGTCGAAACGATCGGATGGCCCGGCGACAACGACAGTGAGCGTGCCCGCAGGCGCGAGGTCAAGCTCGGCTGTCTGTTCACGCAATCGCAGTGCGATGAAGGCGACCGGCCCGTGCGTGAGAAAGCTTCGACGAGCTATGCAGGAGTGCTCGAGGGAGCCGAGGAGTTCGGGCGGCGCATCTGGCAGCAGGCCTGGGAGCGCAGCTGGAGCCGGCCAAGAAGAAGCTCGTGATCGGCGATGGAGCGGTTTGGATCTGGAACCGCTCTCATCAATACTTCGCCGGTGCCATCGAGATTGGTGAACTCTACGATGCTCTCCAGCATCTGTGGGAGTTGGCGGCGCAGCTGTGGCCAGACGACGAGCGAGGCCGGCGACGCTAGGCCCTGCAACGGCAACGCCAACTCGACCGGGGCAGAACCGAGGGGTCGATCGCTGTCTTACGAGGTTTCCACACACCCGCAACACGATCTGGCTCGTCGCCTCGCTAGCGAAGCGAACTATTTCGAACGCAACGCCGAGCGGAGGCGCTATCCCAGCTTTCGCAAACAAGGCTTGATCGTGGCCTCGGAGGTCCCGCTAGTGGCTCAGCGTTGTCCCACGTGCCACTTGTCCGTATCGTTGTGCCGGTTCAGCCGGAACGGGAGAGCGAGCGCTCCGCGTTAGTGTAGATGCCGCCCTGCGGGCGGGGATTTTCAAGGCATCAGGGTCTATCGATCCGATAGGGTTTGGGGACGAGCGCGAAAGAGGACTTCCGCGCCCGTGGTCATCGTCTCGATGAGCCCGCCGGGCTATCCCTCGGCAGGGTTGCTTCCCAGCAGAGCCCGCTTCCGTTTCACCCGGCAACGCCATTGTAACTCCCACAGTCAAGCCGCCTGGCGACGCCGCAGCTGTCGTTGCTGTCGAGCCTGCTCCAGCTTGCGGTCGCGGGCGGCGTGGATCTCGTCCCGCCGTCCTGCCAGCAGGTCCTCCGGCGTCACAAACCAGATCGCGCTGTGCAAGCGCACCGTGTTGTAGTGCTCGACATAGCGCTGGATCAGCCGACGCGCATCCTCCGGCGTCAGCGGCACGCCCGGCCGAATACATTCGCTCTTCAACGATTTGTGCCAACGCTCCAACTTGCCGTTCGACTGTGGATAATAGGGCGACGTTCTCACGTGCGTCATCCCCGAGATACGGATGAATTCCTTGAAGTCCTTGGCGAGGAACTGCGGCCCGTTGTCGGAGATGAGGCGCGGTCTGGCATCCGGGTATTTCTCCTTCGCGGCTTGGAGAATGATCTCGATGTCGGCCTCCTTCATCGCCTCGCGCAAGCCCCAGTGCACAATCGAACGGCTGTAGCCATCCAGCACGCTGCACAGGTAGTAGAACGTACCCGAGATGTTGATGTAGGAAACGTCGATATGCCAATGTTGATGCGGCTCTAGCGGCTGTTGGAAGCCCGTCCCTTTCAGCGACGTTTTGTCGTTCCACTTGCGCAGCAGCCCCGCCCGGCTCAACACCCGCCAGACGCTCGACGGGCTGACCGCCACGATGTCGGCGTCGAGCATCATGAACGTCAACCGCCGGTAGCCTTCCAGCGGATGCTGGCGATAAAAATCGAGGATGGCCTGCTTCTCCCACTCTTCGAGCCAGAAATCTCGGGGAACCCAACCGTTGTGCTCGTTGAGAGAGCCGTAGCGCCGGCGTCAGGAGTAGAACTTGCTGGGCGCGATGCCGAGCCACTGGATGAAACGCCCGGCGTGGATCTCGGTCTTGTCGGACCAGCGCCGCACGAAATCGACGATCTGGTCGCGCACGTCGGGCGGCGTCCATGTTTTGGTCAGAGGTCCCCAAGGCTTTTTTTTAACGCGATGTGCTCGGCCATCAACTCGGCCAGAACCTCATCCTTGGTCTGGATCTTCTTCTCCAGCCGCGCGATGCGTTCCTGTTCGGGCTGACGACGGCTGCGGTTGTTGGTCTGGAAGGTGGCGGCTCCGTTCTCAAAGAACTCCTTCTGCCAGCGGTAGAACACCGTCGGCTGCAGCGCCAGCTCGTCGCAGAGTGTTGAGACCGGCTCCTTGTCCAGCAGATGCCGTCTCAGGATGGCGACCTTCTCTTCGGCTGTGTAGTGTTTCCGTGCTTTCCTCATGCGTTCCCTCCGTTAGCTTACCGGCGGAACGCTGTTCTCCATTTCCAGCTGAGGCGGGACATCGTCGGCATCTCCGAGATTTGACTTCGCTGGGTTGGCATGGCGGATAGGTGCCCCCCCAACCCCTCAGTCCCGAGACAAACAGTCGCAGATGTCCACGCTAGCCCTTGTCAAAAACTCCAGAACGATTTCGGCAGGCCAGGGAGGTGTCCCCCTTTCCCGGCTCACCGCGTCGTGCCCAGCAGGCTCTCCGTCCGAGCCCTCCAGCCACTCATCTTCGGCTTGCAATCGACAAAGCTCTTCCCGGACTGATCCCCACTCTCTCCTGTCATGCTTGAATGCGCGCCCAACTGCTGATCCCCCCTCGCGACCGGGTTGCAGCAGCAATCGGTATCGTACAGGTATACGGATCTGACCGAAGGAGTCCACCGGTTCATCGGCGTGCATTTAAGAAGTCTGCTCCCCCCGTGCGGTTCATGGGTTGAACTCTGCGCTTTACTGTCAGGGCCTCTCCCTCCGGCAGATCGCCGACGAGATGGGCCTGGGGCTCGGGAACCGTCGAGGTATTGTCAAATGTTGTGGACGGGGCGGGTCAGGCGGCGTGTTGTTCGATCAGTTCTCCATCCTTGAATTTCTTTCCTTCTAAGACGTGGACCATCAGCTCCGAGCCGTTGAGTCTGCGCCAGCGGGCCTCTGCTTGGCGGGCCAACAGGAACACCATCGTCAGCGAGGCTTCGCGGCTGCCACTGCCCTTCGTTCGGCGTTGCCTGAGGCGCACCGTCGCGAACGTTGACTCGATCGGATTCGTCGTTCGAAGATGCCCCCAGTGCTCGGCCGGGAAGTCGTAAAACGTCAATAAGCCCGCATTTTCAATTTGATGTATAAACTTCAGACCATCCAGCGATCTTCAGCGTCTTTATTGATAGGGGCTAGAGCCCGATAAGGACGCCATGGAGGTCAACACCCGATGGGTGAAAAAGAAAACAAGCCGTTTCAGCTCACGTTCAATGGATTTCTCAAAGTCGATTTCCAAGGATCGCGAGTCACCTCGGATGGCGGTCTGATTCTCGTTCGCGAACTGGATGAACGACTCGGACTCGGGAAGCTGATCGACGAGCATCTCAGCGACTCGCGACAAGGCTTGAACAAGAAGTTCGCGCTGGCCGATCTGCTGCGGCAGTCGGTCTACAGCCGACTCGCTGGCTACGAGGACCTCAATGACGCCGTTCGAGTATCCGCCGATCCGATCTTTCGCTTGATCGGCTCGAAGAGGAACTGGGATCGCGGAGCAGCCTTGACCTCGACGCTGCATGGCTTCGAGACGGAGATGCTGGCGAGCGAAGAGAACTTGCTGGGGCTGATGGCAGTGAACCGGGAGCTGGTCGCGCAAGCCGAAGCTCCCGACGGTTCAGACCGCGTGGTGCTCGACATGGACTCCACGGAGAGCCCCGTCCACGGCCAACAGGAAGGCAGTGCCTACAACGGCCATTTTGAGTCCCTCTGCTATCACCCGCTGTTGCTGTTCAACCAGCACGGCGACTGCCTAGGCGCGAAGCTGCGTCCCGGCAACGTGCACAGCGCCGAGGACTGGGACGAGCTGCTACTGCCGGAGATCGAACGACAACAGGCGGAGGGCAAACAGGTGACGTTCCGCGCCGACGCCGCCTTCGCCAAGCCCGAGATCTACGAGGCGATGGAGGAGCGCGGCGTGGACTACGTGATTCGCATCCCGGCGAACAAGAGCCTGGAGCTGGAGATCGAGGACATCCTGTTTCGGCCACCGGGCAGGCCGAACGCCAAGCCCCTAGTGCGCTACAAGAGTTTTCGCTATCAGGCCGAGAGCTGGTCGAAGGCAAGGCGAGTTGTCGCCAAGGTCGAGCATCACCAGGGCGAACTATTCCCGCGCGTCGGATTTGTCGTGACGAGCATGAGCTTGCCGAGCCGCTCGGTCGTGCGGTTCTACAACAAGCGCGGCACGGCGGAGCAGTGGATCAAAGAAGGCAAACAGGCCACGCACTGGACCCGCTTGTCGTGTCACCGCTTCCGAGCCAACGAGGTACGGCTGCAACTCAGCGTGCTGGCCTACAACCTGGGCAACCTGTGGCGGCGGCTAGGGCTGCCGCAGCGAATCAAAAGCTGGTCGCTAACGAGTTTGCAACACAGGTTGATGAAGACCGGCGGTCGGCTGGTCAAGCATGCTCGCTACTACTGGTTGCTGCTGGCGGAGGGGCATCTGAACCGGCGGCTGTTCGGTGACATGCTGCATAGGATCTGGGCGCTGCCTGTGCCGGGTGGGTAGCGTTGCCCGGGCGAGGATCAACAGTTTTTGGCTCCAAAAAGGTTTCGCAGGGAGCAGTGTCGGCCGGAGCGCCGTTCAGTCCGCTCAATCAACGTCTGTGAGCGGACGGACGAGCCCTGGCGCCTACCGGCGGAGGTGATGTGCAGGGTTCAGCGCGAAAAGACGTGGTATTCGGCGCAGCGGGGGTGTATCCTGTGACCGTGCCAGGGCCAAAATGGAAATCCTGGGTTAAACCTGTAGTAAGATTCAAGTAGTGTCACAAACTCATGGTTGTGGGTGTATGGTAGCACTAGTTCGAGATCCGATACATGAATCACTGATACTGGGGCCACTATCCGCTTCACGGTCTTTCCCAGACCTCTGTTGTCAAACCTAGTTCGGAAAAACTGAGCCATGACCGGTGCGATCCCAACTCCAGACCGCTCAGATCGCCCTTCGTCTGCATCAAGGAGATAAATTTGGCAATAATTTACTTGACACACCAATGTTTTCATGGCACTATACGGGTATGAAGACGCCCACGAGCCTCATGGAAGCCATTCGATTCTTCGCGGACAGAGACAACGCTCTCGGCTACTTGGTCTCGATTCGTTGGCCCGATGGCGTCACCTGCCCTCACTGCAATTCGGAAGCCGTTGGATTCTTGGAAAGCCGACGAATCTGGAAATGTAAGAACCGGGAGTGCCGCAAGCAGTTCTCCATCAAGATCGGGACCATCTTTGAAGACTCTCCGATCGGTCTGGATAAGTGGTTGACGGCTATCTGGCTGATTGCGAACTGCAAGAATGGCGTCAGTTCCTACGAGATCGCCCGCGACGTGAAGGTAACGCAAAAATCCGCATGGTTCATGCTCCAGCGTATCCGCCGGGCGATGCAAGAGGGCACAGGCATTCTGCTCAGCGGAGAGGTTGAAGCTGACGAATCCTTCATTGGCGGAAAAGCTCGCAACATGCACGCCAGCAAACGGAAAGAGCGCATTTGTGGCCGTGGTCCCAAAGGCAAGATGATCGTTATGGGAGTGTTGGAGCGTAAGGGAAGTGTCCGCGCGTCGGTCGTTCCCACACGCCGGAAGAAAGACGTTCAGGCGGAAGTCCGCAAACACGTTGCTCCAGGGTCCACCGTCTACACCGATGAGCTTCTTAGCTATGACGGGTTGGCTTCCGACTATGCCCACCAAGTCATCAACCACGCCGAAGAATACGTCCGGGGCTCCGTCCACACTAACGGGATGGAGAACTTCTGGAGCCTGCTCAAGCGCGGCCTGGCAGGAACCTACGTCAGCACTGAGCCCCTCCACTTGTTCCGCTACGTCGATGAGCAAGCGTTCCGGTTCAACCATCGGAAGCTGACCGATGCCGAGAGGCTGGGGATCGTTTGTAAGCGGGCCGTAGGCCGTCGCCTCACATGGATGGAGTTGACCGGGCAAGACGCCGAGCCGGTCGCCGCGTGAAAGTGAAAGCGGCAAGGGCGCGGGAAGCGTAAGCCCTAGCCGTGTTTCTTCTTGGCCGTTTTCTTGCACTTTGGCTTCCTCGCTTTCGGCATCAGCATCTTTACCAAGCGGTCGAAGTTCTGAAACTCCGACCTGCCGGACGGGTTGGGGATGGGAAGATGCGTTTTTGGTCTCATGATTTTAGTCTGGCGTAGCTCTTGGCTCCACTGCAGCATCTACTTCTCTGTCTATTTGCTCCCGCTCCTCGACTAGTGTGGGGCTGTTTAGCAGTTCAATGACCTTGTACCAAGGTATGACAACAGCCATATTCGTATTCTCCCGTCTGATCGTCGTCAGGTGTCCACAGTCAATACCAAGAAACAGTATATTCCGCCAGTCGATGTCTATATAGGTCGGCTCCGGTGTATAACCAAGCGATCTAAACTTGCTATCAACGCCAGCAGCGATCCTATCACCGACATCCTCAAATGCAAAAACTGGTGAGCCGTTGTAGCCGCTGTGAGAACGCATCTCGACAAGAATCGCGTCCACTGGATCTTTGACGATCTTTTTGCTAAGCCGGGTATCCACTTGACTCAGGTGACCCCAACATCTTGTAGTTGGGCTCACAGCGTCTTAGCGTCCCAATCGGCGACGATCGAGCGGTACGGCGTCGGCTCCACCGCCATGGCCTGCTGCACAAGGCGGTAGAAGAGCTTGCCCCGACTGCGTGATCTGCGCCGATTGAAGCGGAACACGAACTCGTCGAGATAGTAGTCCAGATGCTCGTGGCTGACCGCCCCCTGATGCGTGCCCAGCATCCAGCGCTTGAGTAGCGAGATCGCCAAGTGCACCCTCGGCAGTAGCTGCGAGGCCTGCTCGCGGCGGTTGTTAATCGAGATGATACGACGCTGGTAGTCCTTCTTCTTGAGCGGATCGTAGCCCGACCAGTTGTCGGTAACAACCACGCTGCCCGGCTCGACCGACTCCTCGACGAAGGGCATCAAACTGGCCGCCGAGGCGTTCTGAACGCGCTGCATGCGGATGCGCCCCAGCCCGGTGCCTCTCTCTTCCGCGGCGACTGCAATCAACGCTTTACGCTCGGTCTGCCGGCCGATTACCCCTTCTTCTTCAGCGCCCCAGTAGGTCTCATCGACCTCGACGAGGCCCGTCAATCGCTCCCGCCCCGGGCGCACCATCGCTCGCCTCAGCTTGTGCATCCAAGTCCAGGCGGTTTGGTAACTGCCCAGTCCCAGAACGCGCTGTAGACCCAGGGCGCTGGCCCCATTCTTCTGCGTGGTGATGGTCCACATCGCCCGGAACCACAGCCGCAGCGGCTTGCGTGTGTCTTGAAAGATCGTGCCGACGGTGACGGAGGTTTGCCGCCCGCAGCGAGCGCATTCGAACCACACTTTGCGCACCGGCCAAGCGCGCTCATGCCCACACCTTGGACAGCGGAAACCCTCTGGCCAGCGCAAGGCGAACAGATAGTCGCGGCAAGCCTCCTCGCTCGCAAAGTGAGACTCGAATTCGAGTTGGTCGCGCGGGTAATCCTCCACCAGGCCCTACACTACATCTTGGGGTCACCTGAGTCAAGTGGATACCCAGCTTTGCTAATTGATATCTTCCTCGCTGGCCACGTAGCGACATTCCCAAAACGTGCCACGGGTTCGTTGATACCCCCACCACTCGCAGGATAGAAGCGACCTATCATCACGACATCATCACCGATATCTCTATCGGTGACCGCCTCACTCAGGTCTACTGGCGGCCAGACCGGTCCACGAGAATACATTAGGATGATACCTTTGACAACTTCACCCGCATTTCCAATTTGATTCAGACATCCCGACCTTCCAGCATAAGACCTCGCGGTCCTTTGCGAGGCACGCAACGGCCTTGGGATACTTCACCTCGTAGAGGCCGGCGAAGTGATCCAGCGCCCCCTCCGCCGCTGTTCGGCTCTCGGCCAGATAAATGTTGTGTAGCGCGCTCTTGGCTTTACCCTGCATACTCTTGGGCAACTTGTCGAGCACGTTCGCCGTCTTGTGCACCCAACAGCGTTGTTCGCGCGTCGTCGGATACACCTTCTGCAGCGCCGCCCAAAAGCCCAAACCGCCGTCGCCCACCGCCAACTTCGGCGGAACCTCCAGGCCGCGCCGCTTCAAGTCTTCGAGCAACTCCGTCCAGGACAACTCGCTTTCGCGAAAGCCGTCATGCACCGCCAACAGTTGCTTGCGGCCGTCGGCCAAGGCACCGATAACAACCAATAAACACTGCCGTTCATCGTCCAAACGGATGTTCGAGTAGATGCCGTCCGCCCACAGGTAGACAAAGCGTTGACCCTCGAGCGAGCGCTTCGACCAGGTCTCGTATTCCTCGCGCCAGACTTGCTTGAGACGCACCACCGTGCTCGCTGACAAGCCCGGCGCAGCAAGTCCGAGCAGGGCTTTGAGCGCATCGGAAAAGTCGCCCGCGCAAGTCGCGACGGGTTGTAGCAGTGGGTGCTTTTGCCAGCGCGATGATCGAGGAGTGGCGGTTGCAGTGTAAGTTCACGGGACCGGACGATTTCATGTTCTCAATTCGGACTAACTCTCCGATCGACTTGCACAACATCGCCGCTCGTCACGTCCAACCCGCTTGTGAGAAGCTAGGGCTGCCCAAGGTATCGTGGCACGACTTCCGGCACACGTACACGACGTGGGCAAGACGGGCTGGTGTGGCCGCTGAAGCTGTCCGCGATCAACTCGGCCACTCGTCGATAAGAACCACCCTCGACATCTACAGCCACACCGACGACTCGGGCTCGATCCCGTCGCAAATCGAGGCGTATGGATTGCAGATTCACGACGGTGGGGCCTCCATAACTGGAACCCCTAATGGAACCCCGGATCAGAACTCAGATCCGCAAGGTATTGAAAAGATTGGTACTGGCGCCCCGGATCGAACGGGGGACCTCCTGATCCACAATCAGGCGCTCTAACCGTCTGAGCTACGCCAGCACTTGCTGATAACAAACAACTTACCTACCACTGAACCATCTCCACGGGAGCTATTGTGGGGGATTCCGTGGGTGTTTCGTTTGGAGCACACTTCAGCCTGGCCGTATCATGGCCTCAAGGGCTTCCCGTTTCGCCTTCATCCTAACATGTGAGTAGCGCTCCAGCATGGCTCGGCTTAGGCGGCCGGCAAGGGCCAGCATACCGCGTTCAGGGACTCCCGCTTCAGCCATCTTGGTCACTGCGGTCTGCCGCAGATCGTGGAACCGGCAACACACGGCCGCCTCCTTCCGAACGCTACTCATGCCTTCTTGACACTGAGAAGCGGCGGCGACATCGCCCCGGTCTACCGAGTAGCCGGAGTGCTTTCAAAACATCCAGCGCAGCAGGAAGCGGAAGGTACGTCCGTCATTCAGCGTATTCGTGATGCCGGGTATCCACTTGACTCAGGTGACCCCAACATCTTGTAGTTGGGCTCACAGCGTCTTAGCGTCCCAATCGGCGACGATCGAGCGGTACGGCGTCGGCTCCACCGCCATGGCCTGCTGCACAAGGCGGTAGAAGAGCTTGCCCCGACTGCGTGATCTGCGCCGATTGAAGCGGAACACGAACTCGTCGAGATAGTAGTCCAGATGCTCGTGGCTGACCGCCCCCTGATGCGTGCCCAGCATCCAGCGCTTGAGTAGCGAGATCGCCAAGTGCACCCTCGGCAGTAGCTGCGAGGCCTGCTCGCGGCGGTTGTTAATCGAGATGATACGACGCTGGTAGTCCTTCTTCTTGAGCGGATCGTAGCCCGACCAGTTGTCGGTAACAACCACGCTGCCCGGCTCGACCGACTCCTCGACGAAGGGCATCAAACTGGCCGCCGAGGCGTTCTGAACGCGCTGCATGCGGATGCGCCCCAGCCCGGTGCCTCTCTCTTCCGCGGCGACTGCAATCAACGCTTTACGCTCGGTCTGCCGGCCGATTACCCCTTCTTCTTCAGCGCCCCAGTAGGTCTCATCGACCTCGACGAGGCCCGTCAATCGCTCCCGCCCCGGGCGCACCATCGCTCGCCTCAGCTTGTGCATCCAAGGCCAGGCGGTTTGGTAACTGCCCAGTCCCAGAACGCGCTGTAGACCCAGGGCGCTGGCCCCATTCTTCTGCGTGGTGATGGTCCACATCGCCCGGAACCACAGCCGCAGCGGCTTGTGTGTGTCTTGAAAGATCGTGCCGGCGGTGACGGAGGTTTGCCGCCCGCAGCGAGCGCATTCGAACCACACTTTGCGCACCGGCCAAGCGCGCTCATGCCCACACCTTGGACAGCGGAAACCCTCTGGCCAGCGCAAGGCGAACAGATAGTCGCGGCAAGCCTCCTCGCTCGCAAAGTGAGACTCGAATTCGAGTTGGTCGCGCGGGTAATCCTCCACCAGGCCCTACACTACATCTTGGGGTCACCTGAGTCAAGTGGATACCCAGCTTCGTGATTTCTCCGAAGTTGGCGTTTGAAAGAGCGACGCCCGGCTCGGCGAATTGCGCCGTGTTGAAGAGATTGATCGACTCCCCGCGTAACAGCAAGCGCATCTCCGGCCCAAGGCTCCAACTGCGGGACAGCGAGGCGTTGAGGTTGGCGATGCCACCCTTACGAAACGTGTTGCGGCCGAGAGTACCGGCAAGTTCGGTCGACTGGATGAACGAGAAAACGTCGGCGGACAGGAGCTGACTCGAGGTATCGGGGTCGCCGATCGTTGTTCCCAGGATCGAGGGATTCAGAATGTTCGGGCGGCCCCCCCCCGTTCGCGTCGACGTTGCCGAAACCCGGCGCATCTGATCCGCTGCCAACCGAAAAGGGTGTTCCTTTTTTGAGCAGCAGCACCGTGGCAACGTTCCAATTGCCAAAAGCTTGCCGCACCCAGCCGCGAGTTGCCGGGAGCTTCGGCGTCTCGTAGTTGGCTGACCACAAAAAGGAGTGCGGTTGATCGAAGTCGCTGAGTCCCCGCATATCGCCAAGCTGGTCGAACTCCGTCTGACTGCGCGCCGCCGCCGCTTCGAGGCCTATCTCGACAAGGTCTTTGACTTCCGTGCCGCCGTGGCGGCTTTGCCCGACGGACGTTCGGCGCCGCGCCTTGCCCTGTCGCGCCTCTTGGATGCCGTGTTTTTGGGTTGCGCCTGCCAGTGGCCCGGTCTGCATGCGATCGAGGCCGAATGCCGTCAGGGGGCGCTGTGGAAACGCATCGGTCCGCTCTCCGAAGACGCGCTGCGTTACACCCTCGAGCGCCAGGACCCGGCGGCGCTGTTCGAGCTGGGCTGTCGGCTGGCGCGGCGGCTGAAACGGAATGGTGTGTTGGGGTCGACGTGGGCCCGCGGTCGGGTCGTCGCCGCGCTCGACGGCATCGAGATCGCTCGCTCCTATCGCCGTTGCTGCTCGCGCTGTTCGGCACGAACGGTCGAACGCAAAGTTCGCGGCGAAACCATCGAGTGCACGCAGTACTACCATCGCGTGGTCGTCGTCTCGGTGGTCAGCTCAAGCTTCGCGGTTCCCTTGGGCCTGCGTTTTCAAAAACCCGGCGAAGGGGAAGTGGCGTGCGGGCTGGCGCTGGTCGAAGAGTTGGTGCAACGCTTAGGCCGCCGTTTTTTCGACGTGTTGGTGGCCGATGCGCTGTACTTGGAAACCCCCTTCGTCACGGCCCTGGAAGCGTTGGGGCTGGAGTGGGTGATCAACCTCAAAGACAACCAGCCCCGGCTGTTGGCCGAGGCCGAGCGGCGCACCGCTCGGGGGGAGGATCTGCGCGAAGATAGCGCCGAGGAGCAACTCTGGCTGTGGCATGAGCCGGCCGTGGCGTGGCCGGTGGCGAACCGGACGGTGGGCGTCGTCGAGTGCAAGCGCAAGCAGACCCGGCGGCGCGTCACGATCGTCGAGCAGCAACCGGTCAAGCAAGCCGAGCAAAAAGAAAGCACCGACTTTTACGCCAGCAACATCGAGTGGGGGGCCATCCCGCCCTGGTTCATCCATCAGATCGGTCGCAGCCGCTGGTCGATCGAGACGAGTCTGTTTCAGACGATGACGACCGAGGCCCATCTCAAGCAGCCGTCGGTGCACCAGAGCCATCCGCAAGCGCTGGTGGTGCTGACGATGATTCGTTTGCTGGCGTACTTGCTGACGCCAGTGTTCTAGCACCGTCAAGTGCGGCCTCGGGAGGGTCGGCGTGCACCGGGTTTTGGTGCGGTGGCACGCCAACTGGCCTACGGGTTGGTGGTGGAGCTGCTGGATTCGAGTTGATTCCAGGGCCGTTCGTCGCAGGCTCCACGCCGGCCCAGCACCTGCCCCGCAGGCGCCCGGAGCCTTGTCGTCGGTCTCCACAATCAGCCCTGCGCGGGCGGTCGAGGGCCGTGCAAAACAGGGCTCCGGCTCCATCCCCACCCCAAACGCCGCCGAATCAATCACCTTCAGGTTCTGCCGTGACCGCTTTGCGAAATCGCTGGGTCGGGGCGGCTCCCGACCAGTTCACCGAGTTCCCACGGTTCCCGGCGGTCGCGGGCAAGACCTGGAACCACCCGGCGCTGGTTGGCGACGTCCTGCTGCTTCGCAACGGCCAGGAGATGGCCGCGTTCCGGCTCTCCCTCTCGGACGGCTGACGGGGGTCTATCCAGACCGGAGAGGAGGATCGAGCCGCTAGATCCGCGCTGACGGCGTAGCGTTCACGCATCCCATGTCCAGCGCCGAACCATGCTTGCACCGCGTGCTCTCCGCGGCCACTCGACGACGGCTGCGGCGAACCAAACGGCCCGAGTGCGTGGGAACGGTGCCAGCGTAGATTCCCCGAGTCCGGCGTGACCCGGCTCGGCGGTAAAGCCCTGTGCGGGAACAACTCGCTGGGCCGACTCCGGGATTCCGAAATTGAAAAATTAAAAATCCGGCTGCGCGAGGTCAAGCGGGGTTCGCTGAGGGCGGGGGGCCTGCTGTGAGACAAAGATGGACCGCCCGCCGAGGTTGCCACCAGATCGAACCACGTCGCAGGGCTTCGCTTGGGATCAGCGGGCGAGCAGCACCGGCTCCGCGGGCGAGCGGGCAGGCTCACACGAGTCGGTAGACAGGCGTTGCGCGGTCGCCCGGTGGTTCGCTGCCGGTCACGGGCAGGCGACAGCCGGCCGGGTGGCGGAACCTTACAGGACGACAACGAGGACGGACCGAACGACGAGTGAGACGGACATCCAACAGAGCGTAGAGGCGGTCCGCGAGCGGCAAAGGCAGCACGGAATTGAGTTCCGTGTGGACATTCGTGTGGACATGGTGCTGGCCTGGCCGAAACACCCAGAGCTAACTTGTTGAAAGGACTGGTGGACCTGGAGGGATTCGAACCCTCGACCTCTTCCATGCCATGGAAGCGCGCTCCCAACTGCGCCACAGGCCCGTCCGAAGAGCAAGTACGCTTAGAATAACATGGCCGCACTGGCCCTTGGTGGGCTCGCCTGCCATCCTGCCGACTCGCGCTTCTACTCCACGCTTGCGAGCCTAGAGGTGGGTGCAAAAACCAGTGCTACAGCGCCGCTGCCCCGCTCGCCGCCGAAGTGATTATCATTGAGGTGGGTGCACGGTCATGAAACCTCTTGGACTGCTTTTGTTCCTCCTGTTCCTGCTGCCGGCCGGGGCGCAACGCAGCGAGAACCGGCTGCCGAACGGCAAATCGCGCGACTTGGCCATCATGAAACAAGATCATGCCAAGTCGAAGGACGAAGTCGCGGAGATCCTCGAACTGGCCGCGGAGCTGCAAAAAGATCTCGACGAAAGCCCGGAGTACGTCGTGGACCTCCATAGCCTGCGCCGGGCCGAGCGCATTGAGAAGCTCGCACGCAACATCAAAAACCGCATGAAGCGTCTGTTCTAGACGTTATCCGAGTAGGCGCGACAGCGACCTCCCGACGGAACCGGCGGCCGAACAGATCGAAGAGCAGGGGCACGGCATGCCGGCCCCTCCGTTGTCGGTCATGCGACCGTTGCCTCGTGCGAACACAATTGTCGTTAGGCTCAGCAGAGCCGCCACCCGGCCATCAGAAGAAGCGCACCGTGTAGGTGACCCGTACGCCTCGCCCGATTTCCGGCGCCAAGTCCTTGATGAACGAGGAGTGGTTGCGGTAGAGCCGGTCGCCGATATTGAACACGTTCACCGAGAGCTGCTGCGCGAAGTGCTGCCGCGGAATCGTGTAGGAGGCCTTGAGATTGACCACGGCGTATCCCGGCGTACGAGTCTCGCCGCTGAAGGTAAGGTGTTGCTGGTTGGCCAGGATCAGCTCGGGCTTGACACTGAGATTGCCGAGGTGGAAATCGAGTCCCACTTTACCCCGCAGCGGGGGAATGCGCGGGAGCGGCGTATTGAGCACGGTCTCCTTGGCACTCACATAGTCGGCGCCGAGGTTCAACCACAGGTTGTCGTGAAGGCCGACATCAACGCCGGCCTCGGCTCCCACGAACCGGGTATCCAGTTGCGTGAACTCCACCACGCGCAGGCCGTCCGCCACGTCACCCGCTGCGAACGGGAAGACGAAGTTGTCGAAGCTGTAGTAGAAGAAGTTGGCTTGGGCGCGTGTTCGGCCGGCGTCGTGACGCAGTGAAAGATCGAGGCCGTTGCCGGTTTCGGCCTCGAGGTTCGGGTCGCCGATCTCGAACGCAAGATTCCCAAGGTGCGGGCCGAAGTTGTACAGCTCTTCGAGGGCCGGAGCGCGGTGGGAGTGCGCGTAGTTCGCCACAAACGCGCCCCCTTGCCACAAGCCGGCATGCAGACCCGCAGCCGCGGACGCCCCGGTGAACGTTCGTTTGCGCGCTGGTTCGACAACGTTCTCCGGGCCACGTTGCGCGAAGGCCGGGGTGTAGCGATTGGTTTCGAGACGGCCGCCGAACTGAAACTTGATCTGCTGGAAGTCAAGTTCCTCGAGAGCGAAGGCCGCGAAAGCCGTCTGATCGACCGGAGGCGACACCGCCTCTTCGCCCGCAACATCGTAGTCACGCTGGAGGCCCCAGAAGCCGAAGCGGCCCGTCAACGACCCCTTGGGCCGCTGCTCGAACTCGCCGCGGTAGACGAACTGTTGATTGTCGAACCGCGTCCCGACCTCACGCTCGCCGTCCTTGAAAAACTCGACCTCTTCGTGTTGCCAGTCGGTGAAACTCAACCGCAGGGTGAAGCTCTCGATCGCCGGACCCAGGTTGCGGAGTCCCCAATTGAAGCGGTACGCCACGCGCTGGGCGTCGATCCCGATGCGTTCGAGCTCTGCCTCGTCTTCGCCCTTCGCGGCGGCGGACTTCAGAGGGTCGGCTTGCAGAGCGAAGTGAGCCCCATCATCAATCTTGCTTGCCCCCCCCGCTTCGGCGCCCGCGAACTCCTGCGCGAAAGGGACTCCGTAGAAACCGTCGTCCACCTGTGCGTCGAAACTGAAGAATATGCGGTCGCCGTAGTAGCCGAACCCAGCCCGGCCATTGGCGACGCGGGTACGCGAGTTGAAGACAGTCCCCTCGGGCGAGTGGTAGTCGCCGCTGCGGGAGCCCCCCCCGCTGCCCCAGAGCATCCACTTGCCGATGCCGTACTCGAAACCCGAGTTGCCGCCGCCGAAAGCATTCGCCGAGCCCCCCGAGCCGGACGCAAAACCACGCAGCCCCTGGTGCGGGTGCTGGTGGAAAGCGTGATGCCGGCTGACGGCGTTGACGGTGCCTCCCATGGCGTTGCTGCCATAGAGCAGCGTGGCCGGTCCCTTGACGATCTCGAGCCGGTCGAGCTGCGCGGTGTTGACGACCTCCCCGTGATCTCCCGATTGCGATGACAGTGTGCCGGTGCGAATGCCGTCTTCCATCACCAGCACGCGATCGCCGTCGAAGCCGCGGACGATCGGACGCGCGCTCCCCGGACCGAAACTGCGCTTGGCGATACCGGTCCCGACCCGGTGGTCGAGCGCTTCCCCGAGCGACGTAGCGGCGTTCTCGCCGAGATCAAACGAGTCGAGCGACTCGACGCTCTGGAACGACGTGAACGCCGTCTCCTCCTTGCCGCTGGCCGACACGATGATCTCGTGCTTGAGAACCATCAGTTCGAGAGAGAAATCCGCGGTGACCGTCTCGCCGGTGACGACGGAAATGCGCCGCGCCGCCTCAGTGAAGATGCTGTCGAGGTGCGCGATGAGGTCGTAGGACCCCGGCGGCACCTGCTCGAAGCGGTAGCGCCCGTGCTCGTCGGTGCTAGTCGAGAGGCCCAGTTCCACGAGCAAGACGACCGCCCCATGCAAAGGATCGCCCGTCTCGGTCATGATCACGGTGCCCTCGACGACACCATGGCTTTGGCCTGGGGCGCTTACCGGCGTCAGAACAAGGAGGCATGCCAACACAGCCGGGAGCATCCGGTCCCAATGCCGGACCCGTGACACGAGAGAGTTCACACAGGCCTGGCCGTTCGGTGGGTAAGGCTCTACCACTAAGTCGCCAACTTTATCGTAACGGTCCCGAGGGCATCTTCCTTGCGACTCATGTGGTGCGGAAACAAAGAGGCGCTGCGTGAAGACCGGCCGCGCTAGAATACCCCTCGATGCATCGACGCGACTTTTTGAAGACCACCGCCGCTCTAGGCGCCGCGAGCGCTTGCGGGCCGGCTCCACCCGCGAAGCGCCCCACCAACGTGGTCTTCATCCTCGCCGACGATCAAGCGCCGCACACGCTGGGCGTTTACGGCAACCACGAGATCCAGACCCCGGTGTGCGACCGGCTGTCGTCAGAGGGCGCGCTGCTGACGCGTGCGTTCTGCACGACGCCGGTGTGCTCGCCGAGCCGCGCCACGTTGCTTACCGGACAGATCCCATCGCAGCACGGCATCCACGACTGGATTCGCGACGAGAACGAAGGGCCCAGCGCCGTACGGTTTCTCGATGGCGAGGCAACGTTCACGCAGACGCTCGCCGACCACGGCTATCGCGTCGGTCTGAGCGGCAAATGGCACCTTGGCGATAGCCCGACGCCGCAGCAGGGCTTTGACTATTGGTTCGTGATGCCGTTCGGCGGCACCCGTTATCAGAACCCGGAGATGTATTGGCAAGGCGAGAAGAGCGAGTATCCCGGCTACGCGACCGACGTCATCACCGACAAGGCGGTCGACTTCATCGGCCAGGCTAAGGACGACCCTTTCTTCTGCTTCGTCTCTTACAACGCGCCGCACACGCCCTACGAGGGGACGCCCCAAAAGTATCTCGACCTCTACCGCGACTGCCCGTTCGAGACCTTCCCGGGCGAGCCGTTGAACGAGCCCATCGCGCACAACCTCTCGAAGCGCAATGTCGGCAACCGCGAAAGCAAGATGCACTACGACGCGATGGTCACCGCCATCGACGACAACGTCGGCCGTATCGTCCGCAAGCTGGAGGACTTGGGGCTGTCCGATGACACGCTGATCATCTTCCTCAGCGATCACGGATTCATGCTCGAGCACCACGGCCTGTGGGGCAAGGGAAACACGTCGTGGCCCTTCAACATGTACGACGAGTCGATGCTCGTGCCGGCGTTCTTCCACCATCAGGGCGGCATCCCGCCGGGCCGCAAGGTCAACGTGATGACGAGCTTCTACGACTTCGCCCCGACCGTTCTCGATTACCTGGGCCTGCCTCCGCTCGACGCCGGCAAACCCCTCCCCGGACGCAGCTACGCCGGCTTGCTGCAAGGCGCGGAAGCTGAATGGGAGAACGTGGTGTACGGCGAGTATCAGTACTGCCGCATGATCCGCGACGAGGACTGGAAGTACGTCCAGCGCACCGAGGGCTTCCCGAGCGAGCTGTACGACTTGCGCAACGATCCGGGCGAGCGGAAGAATCTTGCGGATGAGCCCGCCTACCAGAACCAGCGCCGCGAGCTGAAACGGCGTATGGACGCTTGGTTCGACGCACTCAATTGCAGCGACGAGGACATGTGGCAGTCAGCGAAGCAGCGGGTTTTACCGAGCTACCGGAGGGTTCCGAACAAACAACCGGACGCCAAACGGCAGTGAGGCGGGCAAGCGCGTTACGGCTTTATTGCCTGCCCGGTTTTCAGGGGTCCTAGCCACCGGTCACACAACCACAGCGGGGTTCGTCAACTCGCCGAAACCTTCGGCCCTGATGGTCACTACGTCACCGGGCGCGAGAGCCGCCTCTTGCGTGACGATGATGCCGGTGCCCGTCATCAACACGGTGGCCGCCGGGACGTTGTTACTGCGAAGAAGATACTCCACCAGTTCGTCAAACTTGCGGCGTAGCTGGGCGGTCGAGGCCGTGCCCTCGAAGGTGGTCTTGCCGCTGCGCGTGATGGTGCAGCTCATCTGCAAGGCGTAGGGATCGTCGATCTCATCGGGCGTCACCATCACCGGCCCGAGCGAGCAGCACCCCTTGTAGACCTTCGACTGCGGAAGATATAGGGCGTTCTCGCGCTCGATGTCCCAAGCCGAGACGTCATTGCCCAGCGTATAGCCGACGACCCTCCCACGGCTGTTGATCACGATCGCCATTTCGGGTTCGGGGGCGGTGAAGTTCGAGTCGGCGCGGATGCCGATGTCTTCGCCGGACCCGACGCAGACCCGCGATGTCCCTTTGAAGAACAGTTCCGGGCGGTTCTTGGGGTCGGAGACGTAGCCGTACGGGCCCTCGCTCGCGCCCAACTCGTTGTCGCGGAATTCGGCGCTCGGAGCGTAGGTACAGCCGCAGGCCCAAACCTCCGCCGGCGTCACTGGAATCGCCGGCTCGGCCGTGACTGTCTCGCTCGACGCCAGCTCCGAAGCGACCGCCGGCAAGTCGCGGCCTTGCTGCTCGGCTTGCTCGATCAACGAGGCCACGGTGCGGCCTGGGATCGCGCGGAAGCTGCCGTTGTCAGAAATAGCGGCGGTCAATGAGCCGGATACGTCGCGGATCTGGGTGAGTTTCACGTGGCCTCCGATGTTGCCGGCGCGTCCACTAGTAGCCCAGGTAGACGGTCTTGTAGTCCATATAAAAGTCTAGCGCCGCAGGGCCCTGTTCCTTGGGCCCGAAACTCGAATCCTTCGTGCCGCCGAAGGGCAACTGGTACTCGACGCCCGCACTCGGCAGGTTGACCGTCACCAGCCCCGCTTCGATCTGGTTCACGTACTCGTGTATCCGCGACACGTTCTGCGTCTGGATCGACGCCGACAACCCGAACTCGACATTGTTCGCGATGCGCATGGCGTCGTCGAAATCCTTCGCGCGCATCACCGCCAGCACGGGCCCGAAGATCTCTTCGATGGCAATGGTCATCTCTTCGGTGACACCCGTGAACACGGTCGGTTCGCAGAAGTAGCCCTTGTCGTAATCGTCGCCGGTTAGGCGGTTGCCGCCGCATTCGAGCTTGGCGCCCTCTTTCTTGCCGATCTCGATGTAGCGCATGTTCGTGTCGAGCTGCGCCTCGTCGATGACCGGTCCGATCTGGATGCCCGCCTGCAGGCCGTCGCCCACCTTGAGGGCCTTGGTCGCCTCGACCAAGGCTGCGACGAACTGGTCGTAGATACCCTCCTCGACGATGACGCGACTGGTGGCCGTGCACTTCTGCCCCGTCGAAAAGAACGCCGCGTTGACGGTGTTGGCGACGGCCTTGCCGAGGTCGGCGTCGTCGAGCACGATGGTCGGGTTCTTGCCGCCCATCTCGAGTTGAATGCGCAGCCGGCGGCGCGAAGCCTGCTCGTGCAGCCAGTTACCCGTCTGGCAGGAGCCGGTGAACGAGATCGCCTTAAGCGGCTCGGCATTCACCAAGGCCTCGCCCAACTCGCTTCCGGAGCCGGCCACGAAGTTGACGACGCCCTTCGGGACGCTCGCCTCGTGGCACGCCTCGACGATCTTCCAAGCGCTCAGCGGCGCCGCCGACGCGGGCTTGAGGATGACCGTGTTGCCTGCCAGGATCGCCGGCGCCAGCTTCCATCCTGGGATAGCGCTCGGAAAGTTCCACGGCGTGATCAGGCCGGCCACGCCAAGGGCCTTGCGGATCGCATACATGAAGACACGGTCACGCTCCGAAGGCACCATGAAGCCGGGCACACGCGATCCCTCGCTGCCGAAGTAGCGAAAGATGTTGATCGTCCGCATC
Source organism: Bryobacterales bacterium (assembly GCA_965261065.1). Taxonomy (GTDB): domain Bacteria; phylum Acidobacteriota; class Terriglobia; order Bryobacterales; family UBA6623; genus JAKZVK01. Next base: position 6,237,888 of record OZ253444.1, read on the forward strand.
GTTTCGCCCTTGGCCTCGGGAAGCGTCTTACCTTCCTCGCGCGTCATCAGCTCGCCCAGCTCATCGAGGCGGCTTTCCAGGATCTCGGCCACTTTGAAAAGCAGCTTGCCACGCGCGGGACCAGGCATCGCCGACCAGCCGGCGAACGCCTCCTGGGCTGCGGTCGCGGCGGCGGCGATGTCTTCTGTCGTGCCCCTGGGGCAGATTCCGACGATCTCGTCTGTGTTCGCAGGGTTGCGAACTTCGAACGAATCGTCGGCGGTGACCCACTCACCGTTGATGTAGTTGGCGAAGCTTTCCGGATGACTCATGGCTGCTCTCCAATCAAGATTCTTGGTTTAACACAGGCATCCCGGCAGGCCAAAACGGCAGGGAACCGTCGGCTCTCTCGGGGCAGCCAGCTAGATATTGAGGACCGGCTCTCTCGACGATGCGGTATCCACCTTACGCAACCGCGCCTTGAGGTCTTTCAACTCCCGCTGTAAAGCGCTGATCTGCACCGAGTGCATGAGCAGGGCAATGAGCAAGATGCCGAGGATACCAATCTGCATGAAGGAGTTCATGTTTCGCCCTCCCAACGATCGGAGCCGCAGGCCGAGCACGGCTTCGCGCGGGCCCGTACCAAGCCTCCCATGATCGCATGTTTGGCGATCGCGTGACCGGGGTGACTGAAGGCTGGGATCTCCCTCGCGCTGTCGACGGGGGATTACGCGCAGAGTCTCACGCGACCTTCGCGGAGAGGCGAGTTGACCAAGCAGATGCCTTGGGCTGAGACCGGTTCGCGTCGGATGGCAGGCGCTAGCTGGCGGGACTAGCCGCCGGGGTTGGTGGCGCCTCTTGCGCGGGAGCCTCTGGAGCGGCCTTCTGCTCCGGAGGTGGTGCCTCTTGCGCGGGAGCCTGCGGGGTGGCCTTCTGCTCCGGCTCCGGCGGTGGCGCCTTTTGCACGGAAGCCTCCGGCGCGGCCTTCTGCTCCCGCGTTGGCTCCTTCTTGCGCTTCTTGGGGCCGATGATAACGTGCATCTGGCGGCCCTCGATCCTCGGATGGCCCTCAAGCTCGCCGAGATTTCCCACGTCTTTGGCTAAATTTGCAAGGAGCTTGCGCCCCAGGTCGGAGTGCGTGATCTCGCGTCCGCGAAAGAACACAACCGCTTTGACCTTGTTGCCTTCCTCGAGGAACCGAATCGCATGGTTCTTCTTGAAGTTGTAGTCGTGCTGGTCGGTGTTGGGACGGAACTTGACTTCCTTGACCTCGATACGATGCTGCTTCTTCTTGGCTTCGTTCTTTTTCTTCTTCTCGAGGTAGGTGTACTCGCCGTAGTCCATCACCTTGGCCACGGGCGGGTTTGCGGTGGGGGACACGAGCACTAGATCGAGCCCCTGTGCTTTGGCCTTTCCGATCGCCACGTGCGTTTGCAGCACCTCGGTCTCACCATCCGGGAAAACCACGCGAACGCTTTTCGCCCGGATGAACTCGTTGACGTTGTCCTTGCGGGCCCGCCGAAAAGGTCTGAAATTTCGTCTAAAAATAAGCTTCTCCTTTCGTCAATCGCCCGATGCCTTCGGGGCGACTCGATCGCAGGGGGTCAGTACGGAGCAAAAACAAAAAAGGATTGCGCGGCCCACCGGGCCTGCAATCCCGCACGTCTCACTCCCCCAAGAACAAGTTGATCCGCAAATCGATTCTGTCCTCAAGGCCCCGTCCGTTTAGCACTTGGAAGAGGCCCTTTGGTGAAGTTATAGTAGCACGAGACCGGGGCTGTCAACACCCTTTTCAGCGGGTGCGCGACATGAAAGTGCCAAGTGGTTGGGGTACGGTCTGGGGTGCGGTGTCCTAGCGTATATAATACGCTAGGATAAGAAGGAGGTGTCCCATGCCCGATTCCCTGCCCGCCTTGGAGTACCGTCGCCACGCGATCTTCCAGCAGATGCTTGCCTTGGGTGATTTTCGCCAAGGCTCCGTCACCACCACTCAAGGCCCTTGCGGCAAACCCACCTGCCGCTGTCGTCAGCGCGGTCATCCCGGCCATGGCCCGCACTGGCGGTTGACCTACAAATCCCGCGGCAAGACCGTCACCCAGAGCCTCTCCGACCCGGCGGCTCGCCGTAAGACTCAGCGGGAGATCACCGCCTTTCGGCGCTTCCAGCAGCTAAGCCGAGAACTCATCGAAGTCAACGAGAAGATCTGCCGCTTGCGGCCCGTTGAGCAAGAGTCCGAGTCGGCAGCGTCTGTGACGCCGCAGGAAAAAAAACGGCCGCGGCGATCCAACAAGAAGTCACCCAAGAAGTCGAACAGTTGCTGACTCTGATCTTCGCCGCCCGGCGCAAGCAGCAGCACTGGGACCTGGAAGCGCTGGAGACGGCCACCCGTGCGGCACTGCACCGAGCCGGCGCGAAGTTGCTCGAGCAACTGTTGGAGGCGCCCGCCGACGCCGCGCCTGAGCCATCCTGTCGCTGCGGCCGTCGCACCCGTCACCGCGGTCGGCGGCCCAAGACCGTGGTGAGTGTGCTCGGCGCGGTCGCGATCGAACGGCCCTACTACCTCTGCTCGGCGTGCCATCAGGGACAGTTCCCCTTTGACCGCGAACTCGATGTCGACAACACGCACTACTCTCCCGGCGTGCGCCGCATGATGGCGCTGGTGGGCAGCGAGTCGTCGTTTGAAAGCAGTCGCGAGCAACTGCGGGTGTTAGCCGGTTTGGACGTTACCACCAAAGCCATCGAGCGCGGCGCCGAGGCGATCGGGGCCGACCTCGGCGCCCGCGAACAACAACAGATCCAACGGGCGGTGCAACTGCCGCTGCACGCGGTGGCCGGGGCCGACATTCCGGTTCTCTACATCGAGATGGACGGCACCGGGGTGCCGATGGTGGTGGCCGAGACGGCGGGACGAGCCGGCAAAAAGGACCGCGAGCGCGCCCGCACGCGGGAGGTCAAGCTCGGCTGTGTGTTCACGCAAGCCGAGGGCAAGCCAGGCGACCGACCCGTGCGTGAGGAAGGGTCGACGAGCTATACGGGAGCGATCGAGGGCGCCGAGGCGTTTGGGCGACGCCTCTGGCAGCAGGCCTGGGAGCGCGGCTGGGGGCGGGCGAACAAGAAGGTGGTAATCGGCGACGGAGCCGCCTGGATCTGGAACCTCTCGCATCAATACTTCGCGGGCGCGATCGAAATCGTGGACCTCTATCATGCGCGCCAGCACTTGTGGGAGTTGGCGGCGCAACTGGGGCTCGACGACGAGCCCAGCCGGCGGCGCTGGACCCAGCAACGGCTCCGCCAACTCGATCAGGGTCAGATCAAGAAGTTGGTGGCGGCCCTACGAGGTGTGGTGGCCCCGCAGCCGGATCTGGCTCGTCGACTGACGAGCGAAGCGGAGTACTTCGAACACAACGCCGAGCGGATGCGCTATCCGCACTTTCGCAAGCAGGGATTGTTCATCGGTTCAGGGGTGATCGAGGCGGGATGCAAGACGGTAGTGGCGCAACGTCTGAAGCGCTCGGGCATGTTCTGGACGGTACGCGGCGCGAACGCCATCCTGGCGCTACGCTGCGCCCGCCTCAGCGGCCGCTTCGAAGACTACTGGGAATCCCGCACCCAGGCCGGATGAGCGGCACTTTTATGTCGCGCACCCCTTTTCAGCGATCCCACAAGTGCGGTTATCGGGTTGAAACGGACGCATAGCCGCCGGGAAACACTTCTGTTGAAGCCCAATGATAATGTCCCCTTGAGCGCCCAATAGAAATGTCCCCTACTCTGAGGCTCCGAAGGAGGAGCCGAGAGTGGGAAGGACATGGATGAGTGCCAAGGAGTTGAGGCGCGGCGAAGTGCTGAGCCGAGTGAAACGAGGGGAACTGAAGTTGACCGCAGCCGCCGAGCTGCTGGAGGTCAGCTACCGCCATGCGAAGCGTCTGAAGAAGCGTTACCGTGCGGGCGGGGCCAAGGCTTTGGTGCACGGTAACGTCGGCCGTGCTTCGAACCGAGCCGATCAGAAGCGACGCCAGCAGGTTCTCGAGTTGGTGCGCGAGAACTATGCGGGCGAGGGGCACGAGCGCTTCGGGCCGACGCTGGCGTCGGAACATCTGGCAGCCGACCACGGCCTGGAAGTGCCGCGCGAAACACTGCGGCGCTGGATGCTCGCCGCGGGTCTGTGGAGCCGCCGTCGCAAGCGCCAACCGCATCGCACCCGGCGCCAACGCAAAGCGCACTTCGGCGAGCTGATTCAACTCGACGGTTCGCACCACCACTGGCTGGAAGAACGCGGCCCGAAAGCCTGTCTGATGAACTTCGTCGATGACGCGACCGGTGTGGCGCTGTGCCGTTTCTCGGACCAGGAAACGACCTGGGCCGCGGCCGATCTGCTCGCAGCCTGGGTGCGTCAACACGGCGTTCCCAAGGCGTTGTACTGCGACTGGAAAAACGTCTACCAGCGCCAGCCGACGTCGCGGGAAGCGCTGGCAGGCATCAAGCCCGAGACGCAGTTCGGGCGCATGTGTGCCAAGCTCGGCATTACGATCATGGCGGCTTCCTCGCCGCAAGTCAAGGGCCGAGTGGAGCGCCATCACGGCACGCACCAAGACCGCCTGATCAAGAAGATGCGGCTGCGCGGGATCGTCGAGTACGAGGCGGCGAACCGTTATCTCGACGAGGAGTACCTGGTCGAGCACAACGAGCGCTTCGCCTGTGAGCCGGCGGCGGCAGCGGACTTTCACCAGGCGCTCCCCCGCGGCACCGAGCTGCGAGGGGTGTTCTGTTGCGAGTACGAACGCGTGGTGAGCAACGACCGGGTGGTGCGTTTCGAGAATCGTTGTTTGCAGTTGAAGCCGAAACGCAACCAGGGCGTGGGGGCGGGGGCACGGGTGACGGTCCAACAGTGGCGCGATGAGAGCTTGCAGGTGAGGTTTGACGGGCACGAGATCGAGCACGACGTGATCGCCACGCCGACGCCACAGCTGCGGACGAAGCCAGCACCACAGCAGCGTCCGGGGGGCGGGCGCAAGCCGGCGGCGGACCACCCCTGGCGGCGAGCTGTGTTACGGAAAAAACGGGCTGCGAATACATAAGAGGGCTGTGGAAATGCCGGGTCGGATGGAAAGCGTGGAAAATCTCTCGAGGCAGCAGTACCTGGTTCGAGGAGCGGTGGATGGTTTTCCACCCTTCCCACCGCCCCTTGGAAATCGCTACGCGATTCCCACAGTTCCACAGCCCCGACGACGACGATATCTCTCCTACGAACAAGAAACACAAGGGGACACTTCTATCGAGCTACCGAGGGGGACATTTCTATTGGGCGTTGACACCGCCGGGACAGCGGTTCCGCATCCACATTTCTTGAGGGTCGGAAACATTTGATTTAGCAAGTGTTTTCGCTCGTCCTCCAGGTCCGAGCAGATTCGCATTCCCCCGGCGGACTTGACCCATGTGTTATTCTGATATATATTAATTATACCAGTCATGAAGACGGCCCCCACTCGCTCTCATCTCTCGGATGCCGAGCGTAGGCTCCGCTCCCGCATCGCGCAGCTCGTCCATGGCCGCTGGTTGCTGCACGGCACGCTGGCGCCCCGCCAACGCACCTGCGGCAAGCCCACCTGTCGCTGTGCTCGCGGTCAGCTTCACGCCTCGTTGTATTTGGTGCGGAATCGCCAAGGGCAACTGCAGCAGCTGTTTGTGCCCCGCCACTGGGAGGCCCGCGTCCGCCAGGCCGTGGCCGCCTACCAGCAACTCCAACGGCTCCTCGACGAGGTCTCCGAGCGTGAATGGAAGCGGCTCCGAAGCCGCCGGGAGGAATGACGTTCTTCGACGCCTGCTGCACTACGCCGAGAAGGTCTACGGTCTGCGGGACTCGCTGCTGGCCGCCGTCGGCGACACCAGGCCGCGGCCGCGCATCCCGACGCGGGTGGTGCTGCAGTCGGTGCTGGTGCTGTTCTGGACACGGCTGGGCAGCCTCAACGCGTTAGAGACGCTAGCGCCCGCACCGTTTTGGAAACAGTGGTTGGGCCGCGAGATGCCCAGTGCCGACACCCTCGGGCGCGTCTACAGCCGGCTCGATGCCGCCGCGGTGCGGGCAGCGATTCATCACGTCTACGAACGGCTCAAGCGCAACAAGGCCCTGCCCGGGATCGGCGGGCTGGGCGTGGCCGTGCTCGACGGCCATGAGTCTCACGCCAGCTACCGCCGTTGCTGTCGAGGATGCTTGAAGCGCACCGTGCAGCGCCGCGATGGCCAGCAGATGCAATACTACCATCGCCAAGTCACACTGCTGTTGCTCTCCGATGCGCCCCCCGGCTCCGAACCGCTGCGACTGTTGCTCGACGCCGAGCCGCAACGGCCCGGCGAGGACGAGATGGCCGCGGCGCACCGTTTGCTGGCGCGAGTTCTCGAGACCTATCCGCGAGCCTTTGACGTCGTGTTGGCCGATGCTCTCTACGCCACCGCCCCGTTTATCAACTTCTTATTGGGGCATGGCAAAGACGCCGTGATCGTGCTCAAGGACGAGCGCCGCAACCTCTATCAAGACGTCCAAGGGCTGTGGCCGACCACGGCGCCCCAACGCGGCGACTATCAAGGTCGCGATTGCCAGTGGTGGGATCACGAGGGCCTGGTGTCGTGGCCGCAGGTGCAGCAGCCGCTGCGGGTGGTTCGTTCCGTCGAGAGCTGGCAGCAGTATTCGCAAATCGACTCCCAACCGCATCCGCATCACAGCGAGTGGGTGTGGGTGACGACCCTTTCCTCACTGCAGGTTCGGACCGCGCGGGTGGTAAGGTTGGGCCATCAACGCTGGGACATCGAGAATCAGGGTTTCAACGAGTTAGTCAACGGCTGGCACGCCGACCACGTATATAAGCACGACCCCGCGGCGATCGAGAACTTTCTGTTGACGGTGTTTCTGGCTTTTAATCTCTTCCACGTTTTTGTTGCGCGCAATCTCAAGGCATCGCTGCGGCGCAGCAAGCCGCGAGTCTTTTGGGCGCGCGCGATGGCGGCTGATCTGTATCAGGCGGCGGCTTGCCCGTACGGCTCGGGGCCCTCGCCATAGCGAGCGGGTGGTTTTCTTTCTCCCTGCCATCCTGCGCTGCCACCACGCCGCCGAGCGGCAGCCGAGCGTAGCGGTGTCTTCCGCGGCCGACTTCGGGCCCCGCCGAGGCCCTCGTCCGGCTGCGAATCTGCTCGCCCCGCTCGCCCCGCACCTAACTCGCTCGTTCCCCAATCACTTCCCGGCTCTCGCCCGACCGCGTTGCGGAATCGCTGCCGCCGGGAAACACTTCTTGACAAAGCATTTGGGGCTTCCCTAGCATAAAGCGAATGGCGGCCCGTCGGCGCCGAAAGCCAAACGAATGATCAAGTACGACATCGTCACCCGCGTCGTCAATCGAACGGGCTTGAGCAAGACCAAGGCCGAGATGGCGGTTGAAACGGTCTTCGAGACGATGAAGAAAGCCATGGAGCGCGGCGAGCGCATCGAGCTGCGCGGCTTCGGCGTCTTCAATATCAAACCACGCAAGACCGGCATCGGCCGCAACCCGCGCACGGGCGAGGAAGTTCGCATCCCTCCGGGGAAAGCCGTCCGCTTCAAGCCCGGTAAAGAGTTGCAGTCCCTCGATATCAAGTCCAGCGATTCGCCGGAAAGCTCCGACCTCTCCTGACGGTCCGGAAGGACCGTCCCTCGTGGTAAGAACGGTGAGTACTGGATCGGTCCGAGAACCCGGGCTGCATAGCGCTGCTCGTACGTCCTGCTCCGGCACACCCGGGTCGGATTTGCGACAATCGCTGGCGTGAGGGGCCTTCGAGGAGCAGCCAAGTCGGCTGTGTGGATCACCTGCTTGGCGGGGCTTGGCTTGGTGCGAGCCGAAGAGGGTGTGCCGCTCGGCGATGTCCCGCCGGGCGAGGTGCTGATGATCATCGAGCCGCACCACGATGATCATTCGTGGCAGTGGGGCTTCGCGGGGCTGGTCTCGCGGATGATCGACGAGGGCTACCGGGGCTACTTCGTGCGAGTCTCGAACGACGAGAAGGACGGCCCGCACGGCTACCCGCATAACGATATGATCAATCTGCGCGAGGCCCAGAGCGCCGTCGCACACCTCGGGATCAACGACGTCATCAGCCTCAACTGGCGCAACGACTACATGGACCCCACGCCTATCAAGGAGTTGCGGGCGCAGTTGATTCTGCTGATTCGCAAGCTTCATCCCGATGCGGTGATGTCGTGGGACCCCTGGGGCCACTATGACCGCAATCCCGACCACCGCAAGGTGGCTCGCGCGGTGGCCGAGGCCGTCTGGATGGCCGGATACGCCAACGTCCTGCCCGAGCACCGCAAACTCGGCGTGAAGCCCCATCGCGTGCCGCATGTCTACTTCACGCACCGCGGCGACTACGGCAAGGGGCACGAGCCGAACATCGCGATCGAGCACGACCGCCGCCACGTGAAGCGTAAAGCCGAAGGGCTGTGGGCGCACCGCAATATCTACTTCCGTCCCGTGGGCGCCCGGGCCATTCACGAGGAGTTGAAGGCTCGCGGCCTCACGGTGCCCGATCTCGACGGCTTGAACGATGCCGAGGCGATCGAGCGGATTGAAAAGTGGTATATGTACTGGAGTTCCGCGCGCTACGGACACGAAAGCGGCGTCGAGTACGCCGAGGTTTTCTACTACCTGGGCGAGTGGGACCATCTGCCGGGGCTGAAGCAGTACATCTCCGACAACGCCGTCGAGCCGTGAGGCGTCGAGCGAGATGTATCAAGCCATCCATCGTCAAGCCGTGACGCGCCGAACCGCAAAACTCGTGATTGCTTTGCTGGGGACGGCTCTCGGCGCGCCGCCCGCCGCAACGGCCGCTGGGCCGCTGCCGCTTGGCAAGATTCCGCCGGGCAAGCGGCTGATGGTGATCCAGCCGCACCACGACGACCACTCGTGGCAATACGGCTTCGCGGGGCTGATCGCGAAGATGGTCGACGCCGGTTACGAGGGCGTCTTCGTGCGCGTCTCGAATGACGAGAAGGACGGCGGCCGTGGCTGGGGCGGCAACGACATTGGGAACTACGAAGATACGCTCGTCGCCACCAAGCACCTCGGGCTTGATGAGGTAATCAGCCTTAATTGGCGCAACGATCATATGGACTCGATCCCGCACATCGAGTTGCGCGACCAGTTGATCATGCTGATCCGCAAGTACCGGCCGGACGTCGTGATGGCCTACAACGCGTGGGGCAACTACGACCGCAACCCCGATCACCGCAAGGTGGCTTGGGCGGTGGGTGAGGCCGTTTGGCTGGCCGGGCTGGCAAACGTGCGGCCAGATCACCGCAAGATGGATCTCGCGCCGCATCGCGTGCCGTACCGCTACTATTCGCACCGCGGCGACTATGGCCGAGGCTACGTGCCGAACATCTTGATCGAGTTGAACGAGAGCCAGGTAGCGCGCAAGGGGCGAGCGTATCGTCTGCATACGATTCGCGTGAGTGCAGGCGCGGGTCGCGGTATTCGACAAACGCTCGATGCGCAGGGGCTCAAGATCGCGGCGTTTGACGGGCTGTCGGATCTCGAAACACATGAACGGGCGCAGGAGTTCCTGATGGAGTGGATCTCGGCCAAGCGGGGCAAAGAGAATGACGTGAGGTTTGCCGAGGTGTTCTACTTCATGGATGAGTGGCACCACTTGCCGGGGTTGAGGGACTACATCGAGCAGAATGCGGTGACGCCATGACGGTGGGACTGTCCGCTGGCATCACGCTGCGCCGCTGCCTGTTCGGTAACGCCGCGCACCGCGGCGGGTCGGGCAGGCGGACACGGCATGCCGTGCCCCTACATTTTGGGCGGCGCAGCTTTCGACTTTGCCGCGACTTGCTCGCTCTTTGCCTGCTGGCTTTGGGCCTCGCAGCCGGGCTTGTGTTCGCGGCGAAACTTCCGCTTACGCCGCTGCCCGCCGGCAAGACCTTCCTCGTGATCCATCCGCACCACGACGACCATAGTTGGAACTGGGGCCACGCCGGGCTGATCACCAAGCTGGCTGACGCCGGTTGGGACGGGTACTACGTTCGGGTCTCGAACGACGAGAAGGACGGCCGCCACGGCTATCCGCACAACGACATGATCAACCTGCGCGAGACCCACGAGGCGACCGCGAACCTGGGCATCAAAGACGTCATCAGCCTCAACTGGCGCAACGATTACATGGACCCGACGCCGAACAAGGAGATCCGCGCGCAACTCATTTTGCTGATTCGCAAATTCCGTCCGGACGTCGTGATGTCGTACCACCCCTGGGGCCACTACGATCGCAACCCCGATCACCGCAAAGTGGCGCGGGCGGTGGGTGAGGCGGTGTGGATGGCTGGCCTCGGGAACGTCCATCCCGAGCACTTGAAGCTGGGGCTCGAGCCGCACCGGGTGCCATTCAAGTTCTATTCACAGCGCTTCGACTACGGGAAGGGTTACGAGCCGAACGCGGCGGTCGCGTTGGATGAGTCGAACGTCGAACGCAAGGCGCGGGCGTACTGGCTGCACCGCAACGTGCGCTTGAGCGCCGGCGGGGGTCGGTCGATGCGCGCACGGCTTACGGAGCAGGGGCTAACCGTTCCGGATCTGGATGGGCTGAGCGACATCGAGGCCCACGCGCGCATGCAGGAGTGGGCGATGGAGTGGGACGCGCGCCGCAAGGGCCGGCAGCAAGGCGTCGAGTGGGCCGAGGTGTATGCGCGTCTCGATGAGTGGCACCCCTGGCCCGGGTTGACGGACTATCTCGTGGAGAGAGTGAGAACGAAATGAAAGTTTGTTTGAAGGTGGAGGGAGGGCGGTTGACTCGACGGGCGCTTGGCTGGGTTGCGATGTCCGGCGTTGCCCTGCTCAGCGGAGTCGGCGGTGTCTCCGGCGTGGCGGCCCCCAACGACGCGACCGACAAGAAGGTCGTCTTGGTTGTGACGGCGGATGCCGGCGACTACATTCTCGCCGCGGGCGGCACGATCGCCGCCATGATCGACGACGGCGCGGAAGCATACCTGATCCGCGTGACCAACGACGACAAAGACTCCTGGAACCTAACGCCGGAAGAGACCGCCCGCCGCACGCGCGAAGAGAGCGAAAAGGCGGCCAAGATCCTGGGCTTCAAGGAGGTCGAGTCGCTCGGCTATCGCGCCGGCGAGCTGGGAGGTGTGTCTCCGACCGAGTTGCGTGACCGCATCTTGTTCTACGTGCGTTTGTACAAGCCAGCGGTGATGTTCATCCCGAACCCGTACGCCGAATATGTCGAAGTGCTGGACCGCTTCTACACCGGGCAGGCCGCCGAGGACGCGCGGCGCGCGGCGTCGCTGACGAACTTCCAGCCGCCCTTCAGCGTGGTCGGGCTCGATACGCATGTGACGCCGGAACTGTATTACTATGCCCAGCCGTTCGATCCGCGCCGCCGGGAAGCAGAGTCTACGGCCACCTTCACGCCGCAGCCGAAAGTGGTGGACATCTCGTCCGCCTTCGACAAGAAGCTGCGGGCGGCGCAGGCGCTCGGCACGATCAACTACTCGATGGCGATGCGTATCAAGGCTCGCTTGGAGTCGACGAACCGCAAGCTGCCTTTGCTCGACGAAGTAGACGAGGAGTCGGTGAACAAGCTGGTGGAGATCAACGTGCGGAAGCTGGCGGAGATCGGCGCCAAGGACACCGAGCACCGGCAGGCCGAGGAGTTCCAATACGCGGGTGTGGAATATCAGATCCCGGCGAAGTATTTGGAGTGACGGCGCCATGGGCGCGGGCGCGTAGAGGGAGAGTGCAGACAGGCTCCGACGGCCTCGCAGCCCTCTCAAGGCTCAGACAGCAGTCGGCCTGAGGCATTCTTGACCACGTGCCTCGATCGGAATACAATCAGGAGTACTGTCTGGCAGATGAACCTCTCCGGCGCTATCGTCTAAGGGTTAGGACAGGGCCCTCTCAAGGCTCAAATACGGGTTCGAATCCCGTTAGCGCTGCCAGTGCCCCTCTCAGTCTTGGTCGTTTTAGGCGGTTCTGGCGATCGGGTGTCGCCGCCGTGCGGCTGTCACTAGCGCCTCATCAGGTTTCGGCGCCCGAGAGCTCAGCGACGTAGCGGTCTTGCGCAAACTGTATCTCGACACGATACGGGGTTCCCTGCTTCGTGCAGGAGGGGACATGGCCTCCACACTGAAGATCCTGCCCCGTCAACGCAACTAGAAAGTTTCCCTTGTCAGCGTTCATCAGACCGTTGTGGAGCAAACGCCAGCCAGAGGGAACTTCTCACTTTGCATGCCGATCGTGTTTTGCGACGGTACGCCGGTGCCAGTGCCTGCTTTCCAGCGGTAAATCAGCGGTAAATCCGTGTTGAAGCCCAATGATAATGTCCCCTTGAGCGCCCAATAGAAATGTCCCCTACTCTGAGGCTCCGAAGGAGGAGCCGAGAGTGGGAAGGACATGGATGAGTGCCAAGGAGTTGAGGCGCGGCGAAGTGCTGCGCCGAGTGAAACGAGGGGAACTGAAGTTGACCGAAGCCGCCGAGCTGCTGGAGGTCAGCTACCGCCATGCGAAGCGTCTGAAGAAGCGTTACCGTGCGGGCGGGGCCAAGGCTTTGGTGCACGGTAACGTCGGCCGTGCTTCGAACCGAGCCGATCAGAAGCGACGCCAGCAGGTTCTCGAGTTGGTGCGCGAGAACTATGCGGGCGAGGGGCACGAGCGCTTCGGGCCGACGCTGGCGTCGGAACATCTGGCAGCCGACCACGGCCTGGAAGTGCCGCGCGAAACACTGCGGCGCTGGATGCTCGCCGCGGGTCTGTGGAGCCGCCGTCGCAAGCGCCAACCGCATCGCACCCGGCGCCAACGCAAAGCGCACTTCGGCGAGCTGATTCAACTCGACGGTTCGCACCACCACTGGCTGGAAGAACGCGGCCCGAAAGCCTGTCTGATGAACTTCGTCGATGACGCGACCGGTGTGGCGCTGTGCCGTTTCTCGGACCAGGAAACGACCTGGGCCGCGGCCGATCTGCTCGCAGCCTGGGTGCGTCAACACGGCGTTCCCAAGGCGTTGTACTGCGACTGGAAAAACGTCTACCAGCGCCAGCCGACGTCGCGGGAAGCGCTGGCAGGCATCAAGCCCGAGACGCAGTTCGGGCGCATGTGTGCCAAGCTCGGCATTACGATCATGGCGGCTTCCTCGCCGCAAGCCAAGGGCCGAGTGGAGCGCCATCACGGCACGCACCAAGACCGCCTGATCAAGAAGATGCGGCTGCGCGGGATCGTCGAGTACGAGGCGGCGAACCGTTATCTCGACGAGGAGTACCTGGCCGAGCACAACGAGCGCTTCGCCTGTGAGCCGGCGGCGGCAGCGGACTTTCACCAGGCGCTCCCCCGCGGCACCGAGCTGCGAGGGGTGTTCTGTTGCGAGTACGAACGGGTGGTGAGCAACGACCGGGTGGTGCGGTTTGAGAATCGTTGTTTGCAGTTGAAGCCGAAACGCAACCAGGGCGTGGGGGCGGGGGCACGGGTGACGGTCCAACAGTGGCGCGATGAGAGCTTGCAGGTGAGGTTTGACGGGCACGAGATCGAGCACGACGTGATCGCCACGCCGACGCCACAGCTGCGGACGAAGCCAGCACCACAGCAGCGTCCGGGGGGCGGGCGCAAGCCGGCGGCGGACCACCCCTGGCGGCGAGCTGTGTTACGGAAAAAACGGGCTGCGAATACATAAGAGGGCTGTGGAAATGCCGGGTCGGATGGAAAGCGTGGAAAATCTCTCAAGGCAGCAGTACCGGGTTCGAGGAGCGGTGGATGGTTTTCCACCCTTCCCACCGCCCCTTGGAAATCGCTACGCGATTCCCACAGTTCCACAGCCCCGACGACGACGATATCTCTCCTACGAACAAGAAACACAAGGGGACACTTCTATCGAGCTACCGAGGGGGACATTTCTATTGGGCGTTGACAATCAGCGGTAAATCCGTTGTGTGCACGAGGGGAGAGGGTGTATGATGTAGCGGTCGGAGATCCCAATCGGGAGTTCCGCACTGGATTCCTGAACTACAAACACGGTTCCTATCCTTCGGCAATGACCGGGGCCACTTGGATATCATCCGGCTGGCCAGATGCCGATCGAGAACGGCGACGCCACCACCCTGATCAATGGCTGACCGTTTACGATCCTTTTCATCGGATACGCAACCCAGGATGATGCTCTACTCCGCGGCCATTATCGGTGCCGGCCCAGCCGGCTGTGCGGCAGCGATCTCGCTCGCCCGAGTCGGCCTGAAGATGTTGCTGCTTGAAGCGTCCTCTTTTCCAAGGCATCGTCCCGGTGAGTCGCTCCATCCCGGCGTCGAACCGATTTTCGAAAAGCTCGGCGTCGCGAAGACCGTCAACGCCGCGGGTTTTCTGCGCTATCCGGGACATCGAATTCTCTGGGACTCAAGGGAACCGGAACGGCTGGAGCGATTCGGAAAGGACGATTGTGGCGAGTGGCTCGGCTATCAGGCGTGGCGACCGGAACTCGACCGGATACTGCTCGAAAAGGCGGAATCGCACGGGGCAGCCGTGTGGCAGCCGTGCCGGGCGCACGATGCGATCTTGGAAGACGGGCGCCTCACCACCATCGAGACCGAACGCGGCTCCGTCCAAGCGCGCTATTTTCTCGACGCTTCGGGGCGGTCCGAGTGCCTGTCACGGAAGCTTGGCATCCCGTCGACGCGGCGCTCGCCCAGATTGTGCGCCCGCTTTGGCTACGTCGCCTGTGCGGCAGAACCCGGCCCGTTCGACATTCCCCGCATTCGGCGCGATGCCGATGGCTGGACCTGGATCGCCCGAGTCCGAAAGGACCGCTGCACTTGGACCCGGATGCGATTCGACGGAATCGACCCGGGACCGGATTGGATGCCGCCGGAACTATCCGGGTTTCATCCGGCAGGCTCGAGCAGCGGCGCCGATGTGACGTGGCGGATCAGCGATCGCCCGGCCGGACCGGGATGGTTTCTTCTCGGCGATGCCGCTGCCGTGCTCGACCCGGCCTCTTCCCACGGCGTTTTGCGCGCGCTGATGTCCGGGATGCAGGCCGCCAGTCTGATCGCCGCCTGCGAACGGGCCGAGATCGCCGATTCCCACGCCGCGCGGCTGTACACGCAGTGGCTGCGCGACTGGTTCGACAGCGACGTCAGCCGACTGCGAAAACTGTACCCGAACGAACGAACCGGATTGGATTTCCCGATTGAGCAGGGTCTGATCGGACTTCCCCCTCGATTTGATTCACGGAAAAACTCAACAGGAGAAACGAACCATGGCGCTCATCAATGACGTGAAACGCATTTGCGATCGCCTCGCGGATGCCGGCTGGAGAGATCTCATGCTAAAGCACGGGATCGACATCAAGCAGGGCAGTGCGCAGAAACTCGCCAAAGCGCTGGACGCGGAAGTGGACGTCGATGCGAGCGTTCCCGGCTTCGGAGATTTCATCAAGGAACGTGCGCGCGGGATCGAGGCGGGCGATCCGGCCGCGAGCTTGCTGTACCACGCTCTCGCCTCGCCCGGAGTCCATCTGGCGCCGGGAGAGGGGACGCCGCTCGGAGCGTTGAGCCAACCCATCACTGATTTCCCATCGGTCGAGGAACTCGACACCGTCGAGAACTACATTTTCGCCAAAGCCGGCCGTAGCGTGGATGACGTCCGGCAGCACGCGGCGGCGCTCCTCGATATCAGCGGTAATTCCGTCGAATTCGCCGTGGCGGTTTTCGCTTCCGAGTATCGCCCGGCGCCTGAAACTCCGCACCAGCGGCATGCCGATCTTTGTCTCTCCCGGACCGGTGTGGCCCGTGTCGGTACGGCGGGGGCCGTCTATGACGGCAAGCTGAGAGGCCATGTCCCTTTCCAGGAGGGAGACACCGCGCACACGATTCGCGTGTTGCCTTGCCGCTATGCGACTTGGCTTGCGGCCCGGTCGAACGCCAAAGAGAATCGATTTGGACCTGCCCGGGCGAAACCGGACGACGCCAATCGCAAGTTCTGGGTGCCGGTTCACAAACTCTTCAACGGCAAGGAATGTCTCGAAGGGCAAAACGTGAAGGTTACGTTGACGGCCCGTCATCAGAACAGAAAGATCGAGCGCCTTCATCAGCACCTGGAGGATGAAGGCTTTCCGTCGGGATTCAGCGCCGCGGACCGCCAGAATCCGCCCTTCATCAAGGACCACGGCTTGACCGAGTGGCTGGGCATTTGGCAAGGGGGGGGGGGCGGGATTGCTCTCGGCCCAACCGCATCCTCTTTCCGAACGGGCTACTTTCAATAACGCGCATCTCACTTTCAAATCGCCTCCCATGACCGGAGCAAGCTTCGGCGATGCGTTTTCGCCCACGCTCTCGCTGGATGCGCCGCCACCCCCGGTACGGCCGTGGCCGGAGTACGCCCATGTTCGATTCGACGTGAAAGACGGAAACGCGGTGTACTTTGGAAACGACGCAGACGCCGTGAATCGCGCACCGGCGGGGAATTACTCCGCGCTCAATGTTTCCGATTCCACTGCCGACGGCTGGGTCAAGGCATCGGTTTCCGGTATCGAGGATCTGCAATCCATTCCAGCCTATTCGCTGGTCGCCGCGCCGGATTTCTTCCCGGCGGTCGATCAGCGTGAGGTTCTCGAATGGTGGGAAAGGATGCAGACTGACGATGTAGTGCCGACCCTGCCGCAGTGGTTGCAGGCGTTGGTTCAGGGCTTCTGGCGTTTCTGGCGAGCCCCGCCCACTCCGCTTTCCGATGAGCGATCCGCGCCGAATGTCAGACTGACAGATTCGGGGTTTGATGCCGGCGACGACACGGTGACATCGATTGTGACGCCCCTCAAGCGCATCGACTTGCGAAAAGCGAAACCGCAGACACTCACCACTCAGCGTCACGCCTCTTTGCCTGATGCCGCCGCGGGAGTCTTCGCCCCTGGATGGGACACCAGCGCCGATCGCATTCCCGGGTCAGCGTCCCGGAATCATCTGTCGGCCTATGGTTTGGGCAGCCCGTTTCCTGAAGATGCCACGCTCTGTGCCGCCCTCAGTACCTTCTGGCCGGCAGCGGCCCCGGATACGGCGCGGACCTTTTTCAAGGTGCAATTCGCCAGCGGCACGGTCTGCCCGCTCACCGATGAAGAAAACGGCGCCGCTGCGGGAAGTGTCTCTTGGGACGGATTGCGGGGTCCGCGGACCCTTTCTGAGGACGGCGCTGGAACGACGGTTCGCTATCCCAGATACGAACACGCGGATTACACCCTGAGCGCCCTCGAAGGCCGACTCTCGATCGCCGAGACTCGAAAAGTCGATTTCCGGGAGTACACTGGCCGAATTCTCGCGACGCTTCGCATGTACCGTACCCTCAGCCAGATCGGGAGCAAGGATTCGCTCCACATTCTCTCGTTCCGCCATATTGAATCCGCCGACGCCGCTCTCAGACAAGCGCAAGATGACACCAACACCGCGCTGTCCGGGCCGGTCTATCGATTTGATGTTTTCGACGACACAAACACGACCAATTTGTCTTCCGGTAGTTTCGCGGATGAGGATTTCTCGGTCGATGTCATCTACACGCTGTTCGTTGGAACGAGTGATTTCCTTCTCGCGATGGCCCGCCGCGGCGATGGATCGCAGGCCCGCGGTCCCTGGCAGGTGATCAATGCCTGAAGCGATCGTATACCCAGTGAGGCACACCCTTCGAAGCGTGATGCGGTTATTCTGAACGGGCGGCAGCGGAGCGAGTTGGAAGAGATCGCGCTCTCGGGTTCTTTTTACGACGCCTTCAAGACCAGGCTGGACACCACGGCGCCGACCATCTCTCACTTGGAAGCAGCGCTTCCTACAGCCGTGGATTGCGTACGAAGGGCCACAGCTCGTCCATGAACTTCAGAGCGGAACTCGTAGGTGCCTTCGGCGACCCGATCGCGGAGAACCCTACGGGTGTCATGCAGGAGGCCGCGTTTGCGGCGGCGGGTCTGAACTGGCGTTATCTCATGCTTGATGTCAAGGCCGAAGCACTGGCGGACGCCATCGCGGGCGCCAAGGCGTTTGGTATGCGGGGCTTTAACCTGACGATTCCCCACAAGGTCGCCGTGATTGATTACCTCGATGAGGTTTCGCCCTCGGTTGAGGTGATTGGGGCTGTCAATACCGTCACGAACAACGGTGGACGGCTCATCGGCGACAACACCGACGGCAAGGGTTTCATGCGGGGGCTTCAGAACGCGGCGTTCGACCCTAAAGGCAAGCGTGTCGTGATGCTCGGCGCGGGCGGAGCGGCGAGAGCGGCCGCGGCGGAACTGTTGCTGGCCGGTGTCGCGAGCTTGCTGGTCGTCAACCGAACCCTGGAGCGGGGCGCAACCATGGTCGACGATCTTAAGACAACGGCACGCGGCCCCATTCGGTTCGAGGCTTGGGAGGGAACGTTCCCGGTCCCCGCCGATACCGACTTGCTCGTCAATGCGACCTCGATCGGGCTGCATCCGAATATCGAAGAGCAGCCCGACGTGGACTTGTCCGCCGCTCAGCCGGCAATGCTGGTGTGTGACGTCGTTATCAATCCACCCGAAACGCGTTTCCTGCGCACCGCCAAGGAGCAGGGCTTCGTGGTGCTCGACGGGCTGACCATGTTGGTCTACCAAGGGGTGATTGCTTTCCAGCTTTGGACTGGCCAGGACCCCGACGCGGCGGTGATGCGGGAAGCAATTCGAGAGGCGTTGTGTGCCTAGCGTTGAGGCCCCTAACAGCCCGTGGCAAAACCGAGAACCGCGCGAATCGCAATGTAGGGGCACGGCATGCCGTGCCCGCCTGCTCGACTGACTGCAACAGGTAGGGGTATCAAACAAACTTGACAAGAAACCATGCTTTCACCACGGGCTGCTAAGTGAAATCCTTGCCACTGAAATCCGTACCATGAAAGTCCGTACCATAGAGAGATGCCCGTGGAGATGACCCTGTGGAGGTAGCACCCGCAAGCGTCGACGAATTCGCGGAGGCACTGCGCGACTGTGGCGGCCGAAAGCAGACCGTTGAGTTGGGCGGCGCTTTCACGAAGCGCACCATGGGGGGCGTGATCGCCGAAAGCGACGCCGTGCTCTCGACGCGTGCGCTCGGCCGAGTCCTTGCGTATGAGCCCAAGGACCTGACGGTCAGTGTTGAAGCAGGCATGTGCTACCAAGACCTCCAGCAGACACTGCGCGCCGAAGGACAGTTCCTCCCCCTCGACCCACCGCTTTCGGAACGCGCTACCGTGGGAGGCGTGATCGCGACCAACGGCAGCGGTCCGCGCAGGAGGCAGTACGGGACGGCGCGCGATCTCGTCATCGGCATGAACATGATCACGATCGAAGGCAAGACCTTCAAGTCCGGCGGCATGGTGGTCAAGAATGTGACCGGTCTCGATATGGCGAAGCTCATGATCGGGTCGTTCGGCACCCTGGCGGCGATTGCGAGCGTCAACTTCAAGGTATTCCCACAGCCCGAGGAGGAACGTACATTTATTTGCTCGGCGACGAGTATCGAACCGCTCATGAAGCTGCGCCGGAGCGTTCTGCAGGGCGTCCTTCAGCCGGTCGCAATCGATCTCTTGAACCCGGCGGCGGTCAAGCAGGTTGCCCTTGAAGGTGCCACCATCGAGGATGCCGCACCCAACAGTGAAGACTACGCCCTGCTGCTGGAGACCTTGGGAAGCAAGCCAGTCGTTGAGCGGTACGAGCGGGAGTACTCGAAGCTGGCAAGCGAGGCGGGCATTGGTGACATGTCGACGCTCTCGGGCGAGGCGGCGGAAAGCGTCTGGCAGCGGGTGCGGGACTTCCCGGCTTCACCGGACGGGATCGTGCTGCACGTCTCTTCGGAGCCTAAGAAGCTGGCTGAGATTTTCGCGTACGCTCACGACGGAACTGCCGTGCTGACGCGGGCGGCATCCGGCGTGGGCTTTGTCTGGTGCGAAAGCGCCCGGCAGGCGGAGGATTGCCTACGCGCCTTCCGCGGAGCAGGTCTGATCGCTTTCGTGGAGTTCGCCCCGGCGGAGGACAAGCGCTCACTCGAAAGCTGGGCCGACCCAGGCGAGCAGTTCACGGTGATGGAGCGCATCAAGGATACGCTCGATCCCGACCACTTACTGAACCCGGGCCGGTTGTTCAATCGCATCTAACAGCGTGCGTAACAAGAAGCCGTATTACACTAGGGGGCTGTTGCCGGGACGATGGTTCTCTGATCCCACTGGACCCCTGACGTGAGTACCGCCAACACGCCTTCCGCCGCCTTCGATGCGCCCCAGCGGAAGGATCTCGACCGCTGCGTTCACTGCGGACTTTGCCTGAACGCCTGTCCGACATACCGCGAACTGGGTGTCGAGATGGATTCGCCGCGGGGACGCATCTATCAAATGGTCCAGGTCGCCGAGGGGCGGCTGGCGATCAACGCCGACTACATCGAACATATCGATTTATGCCTGGCGTGCCGCGCTTGTGAGACGGCCTGCCCTTCCGGCGTGCAGTACGGCAAGTTGGTCGAAGCGGCGCGCGCGGAAATCGAGGGCAGCCGCCCGCATGGATGGTTTGAACGCCTGGTTCGCTGGTTTGTTTTCGATCGCTTGCTCTGTAGTCCGTTCCTGCTCAAAGTCACCGGTTACAAGCTATGGGCCTATCAGCGCAGCGGCCTGCAAGCGTTGGTGCGCAAGCTCGGCATCCTCAAGCTCTTCGGCAGGCTGGCCGAGATCGAGGAGCTGAGCCCCACCGCCGAGCCGCCGTTCTTCTTCGGACAAATCGGCAAGATGTTTCCGGCCGCGGGCGAGAGAAGGCACCACGTGGCGATGCTGGCGGGGTGCATCGCCAATCTGTCGTTCGCGCGGATGAACGAGGCCACCGTGCGCGTGCTGCAACGTAACGGCTGCGACGTGGATGTGCCGGCGGCACAGGGATGTTGCGGCGCGCTGCAGGTTCATGCCGGCTTACGGGATCTGGGCCGCCGCCAGGCGAAGCAGAATATCGAAGCGTTTGAGCAGGGTGGCTATGACGCCATCATTACCAACGCGGCGGGCTGTGGCTCGGTGATCAAGGAGTATCCCGAGCTGTTCGAGCACGACCCCGCCTGGCACGCTCGAGCGGTCGCGTTTTCCTCAAAGGTAAAGGACATCAGCGAGTTCTTGGCCGGCATCGAGCTCAATGGGAGCCTCGGCTCCCTGCCCCTGACGGTTACCTACCAGGATTCGTGCCACCTGCTGCACGGTCAGAAAGTGCGTACTCCACCCAGGGAGATGTTGGCCGCCATCCCAGACCTGCGGTTTCGCGAGTTGCCACTGTCGGAGATCTGCTGTGGCAGCGCCGGTGTGTACAACGTAGAGCACACCGAGATGTCGATGGCCTTGCTGGAAAAGAAGATGCAGATGATCGAGACCACCGGAGCGGACACAATCGTGACGGCGAATCCAGGATGTATGTTGCAGCTTCGGGTGGGTGTGGAGAAGTACGGAAAGCGGCAGCGAGTATTGCACGTAGTGGAGTTGTTGGACGAAGCCTATCGGCGGACCGTCCCGTCATCATAAGCTCCAACGCAGTTAGATCGGGGCTGGCAGCCGTTACAACCACCGCGGTTCTCTCTCTTGTGGCAGCTACTCTGTCGTTACCGTTCGGGACGCCGCTGCAAGCACAGTCCCCAAAGGGTCAGCTAGGGCTTAGCAGCCTGTGGTGAAAGCATGGTTTCTTGTCAAGTTTGTTTGATACCCCTACATGTTGCGGTCGGTCGAGCAGGCGGGCACGGCATGCCGTGCCTCTACGTTGCGATTCGCGCGGTTCTCGGTTTTGCCACGGGCTGCTAGGGTCTCCGAGGTTGCAGTAGCCCAGCGAGCGGGAAGCGGTGAGAAGGCTGCCCTTTTCACGGAGTTTCCAAGCGGACAAGCCACTCACGAGATCACAGGCGTTTGCGACGCGGCCGGCTGTCAGGAACTGATCTCTCCGGGCTCGATCGTTTCCGTCTTCGGCCTTTTCGCCGTGCGGACGGTCACGGCTGATTCCCTCCCCTTGAGCTTCCATCTCGATGGTTTCTCCGTCACCTTCAACGGCCTGCCCGGCGCGCTTTTCGGTGTCTTCTTCCGGGAGGACTTCGGAGCCCTCTCGGACCAAGCCAACGTCCAGGCGCCTTGGGAACTCGACGTCAGCAGTGGTGAGGTCGAGGTGCGGGTTCACTGGGAGACCGAGGCCGGAACCGTTTCGAGCAACCCGTTTATGGTCAGCGCCGCGCAGGCGTCGCCCGGTATTTTCATGGTGGGCACGCGAGCGATCGTCACCAACTTCAGCTTGGGCCAGATCCGCAAGCGCGTGGACGAGTGGGAAACGAAAGATCTCCGCTGCAACGACGGTAGCCCCTACGCCTGCTACATCAGCCCGGGGGTAGGCAGTGAGGCTCACAACTGGCTGTTCTTCTAACATCTTGCAGGTCGCGTTGCCTGCCGTAACAATCGGACAGCAGATCCCCTTACCCCAAAACGCTCTACATCGGGGCTGACGGTGCGACGTATACCGATCGGGAGCTAACGAGCGTGGCGGCCGGTCGGCTGCGCTAACCGGCCTCTGCCTCAATGGCATTCGGTTTGACGGCTGGTTCAAGAATGGGCTCTGTCCTATCGAGATAGACGCGCGGCCGATTGCGTAAAACAGGGCGCTCCGGCAACCATGGCCGGTTGTTTGGCGCTGATGGCCAAAGCCCCTCGTCTGGAGCTAGCCTGAGGCACGTCAGTGGCACGCGACGCCCCTACTTTTCGTAAACTGAGGGATCCAGTCACAGAGGTTTCTGTTTGCCTGGTATCCACTTGACTCAGGTGACCCCAACATCTTGTAGTTGGGCTCACAGCGTCTTAGCGTCCCAATCGGCGACGATCGAGCGGTACGGCGTCGGCTCCACCGCCATGGCCTGCTGCACAAGGCGGTAGAAGAGCTTGCCCCGACTGCGTGATCTGCGCCGATTGAAGCGGAACACGAACTCATCGAGATAGTAGTCCAGATGCTCGTGGCTGACCGCCCCCTGATGCGTGCCCAGCATCCAGCGCTTGAGTAGCGAGATCGCCAAGTGCACCCTCGGCAGTAGCTGCGAGGCCTGCTCGCGGCGGTTGTTAATCGAGATGATACGACGCTGGTAGTCCTTCTTCTTGAGCGGATCGTAGCCCGACCAGTTGTCGGTAACAACCACGCTGCCCGGCTCGACCGACTCCTCGACGAAGGGCATCAAACTGGCCGCCGAGGCGTTCTGAACGCGCTGCATGCGGATGCGCCCCAGCCCGGTGCCTCTCTCTTCCGCGGCGACTGCAATCAACGCTTTACGCTCGGTCTGCCGGCCGATTACCCCTTCTTCTTCAGCGCCCCAGTAGGTCTCATCGACCTCGACGAGGCCCGTCAATCGCTCCCGCCCCGGGCGCACCATCGCTCGCCTCAGCTTGTGCATCCAAGGCCAGGCGGTTTGGTAACTGCCCAGTCCCAGAACGCGCTGTAGACCCAGGGCGCTGGCCCCATTCTTCTGCGTGGTGATGGTCCACATCGCCCGGAACCACAGCCGCAGCGGCTTGCGTGTGTCTTGAAAGATCGTGCCGGCGGTGACGGAGGTTTGCCGCCCGCAGCGAGCGCATTCGAACCACACTTTGCGCACCGGCCAAGCGCGCTCATGCCCACACCTTGGACAGCGGAAACCCTCTGGCCAGCGCAAGGCGAACAGATAGTCGCGGCAAGCCTCCTCGCTCGCAAAGTGAGACTCGAATTCGAGTTGGTCGCGCGGGTAATCCTCCACCAAGCCCTACACTACATCTTGGGGTCACCTGAGTCAAGTGGATACCCAGCTTCTGTTTTTCTCCGGCAAAGTACGCAGTTCCGGCAGGTGCATCACAAGCTGACCCAACAGGTCTGGTAGCGGGTGAGCTAACTGGCGTGGAACCAGCTACATCGCGCCGGATCTTGAACATATTATTTAGACACCCTAGGGTTGAAAGGAAGTTTGCGGTATTTTGTTCTAGTTCAATGTTCGAAGCGGAAGTTTCCGTTTTTCAGACCATCGGCGAGCTATACTATCGGCGGATGGCTACTGCTTACTTGCCGCTGTAGGGAACGTCAGTCGCGGGCCGTTCCGATGTCGCAAGACCTCGGCCGGTAGCGGACATGATTGACAGAATGGCCGAGGGGTTAGCGCGAGGGCCGCTGAGCCCTCTTGATATGTTGAGGAAAGGTGCTCGTCCCTGCCCCGGCCTCTCTGTCTTGGTGCCTTCGCCCGTCAGGGCGTAGTCCCGCAGGTCCATCCCATCGCTAGCTGATTGAAGGAAACCGGGAGGCTGTTTCAGCCTTCGAGGGGCTCGTGCGCGCGATGGGAAGGTTCAGGCCGCAAGGCTGCGCCCATCCGGAAGTATCGCTTGTTACAGCGAAAACCCTAAAAAGCCGACTAGCTTACTGGTTGTTGCCGTAGGCCACTGTAGGTCGGAGGTATAGCCTTATGCCTGGTTTGATCGGCCGGTGGGCCGTGATGGTTGTGTGTGGAGCCGCCCTGGTCGGCTCAGAGTTGGGAGCGAGAGATTTCTACGTTGCTCCGGATGGAAGCCCGCGCGGGAATGGATCGCGTCGGAGTCCGTGGGACGTTGTGACGGCGCTGGCCCAGCCGCGACGCGTGCAGGCCGGGGACACGATTCGGTTGCTGGGCGGCCGCTACGTACCGCAGGAGACGCTGGTGAGTTCGTTGCAGGGTGCGCCGGGACGTCCCATCGTCGTCCGGCAGATGGCGGGCGAACGAGCCACCATTGATTGCGTCGCCATCACGGCGAAGCAACCCGGCTCGGACTGCTTGCGCATTGTCGGCGCACACACCTGGTACTGGGGCTTCGAGATCATGAACTCGAGCACCGTTCGTTGGACGAACGTGACCGGCAGTACGGGCGACCCTCGCGGCATTGGGCTGCACAGCCAAGCCGGGCCAGGTACCAAGCTCATCAATCTCGTGATCCACGATGTGGGGACGACGCTGTTCGAGTCGCAGCCCACCGGCATTGAACTGTACGGCATGATTGCATACAACACCGGTTGGGATGCGCCCGACCGTAGCCATGGGCCCGGCTTCTATATCCGCAATCGATCGACCTCGCCGACGAAGCTGATTCGCGACAACGTCCTATTCCAGCACTTCCGGCAGGCGTTGCAGGGGTTCGGGTCGTTCAACAACGTGTTCAGCAACTTCCTGGTCGAGGGCAACGTGCTGTTCAACAACGGCATCGGCCGTAGCGGCCTGCACCGCAACCTGATGTTCGGGAACAGCAACGCTGACCACCGCGACAATGCCTTCATCGAGAACTACACTTACTACGCCTCGGGCGGCGGGCGTGGCTCGAACCTGTTCGGACAAGCCGATGGAG
Source organism: Bryobacterales bacterium (assembly GCA_965261065.1). Classification (GTDB taxonomy): domain Bacteria; phylum Acidobacteriota; class Terriglobia; order Bryobacterales; family UBA6623; genus JAKZVK01. Next base: position 6,263,231 of record OZ253444.1, read on the forward strand.
GCTGCACCGGACTGACGCTGAAGGGAAACATCTTCTCACAGGGGCCGGGCCGCACCGCGGCTGAAATTCACCGCTGCCAAGAGGTCGCCATTTCAGACAATCACTTCTACGGCAAGACCTCCTACAGCAACGCGGACGGCAAAATCGACGTTTCCAGCGAGTCGTTCCGAAAACACTTTCCCGAGAACCGCTACTTCGGGGATGGCGAGCCGGAACCGAAGGAGACGCTCATCCAAATCCGCGCGAACCAGTACGAGCCAAACCGCGCGATCATTGTCGTCTACAACTGGGGCGGCGGCTGTTCAGTGCGCGCCGACCTTTCGCAGTTGGACATTCCGGAAGGGGCCCAATACGAACTGCGCAGCGTCCGAGACTACTACGGACAGGGCCTACGCGGACCGTATCGCGGCAGGCCTATCCGGATCCCCATGTCGGGCTGGCCGGTGCGGCAACCGATCGGCGAATTTGACGGAGAACTGCCCGCAACGGAGCCGGAGTTTGGCGTGTTTGTGCTTACTTGGCGTGTTGCACCGTGGCTGAGCCACCGCGGCAGGATGTTGAGCCTGTTCGAGAGGGCGGGCCCGCGGAATGGCTCGTCTCTCGTCTGCGCAACCCCATGAATCCGACTGGTGCCGGCTAGGTTCCGCCGCTACTGGATCTCGGGCCGAGACCTGGAGATGCCCCGGGCAACCTCTACCACGGGCACTTCCCCTTTTGAGTTCCCTCGCAGTTGAGTCACAGAACTTTCAAACTTCTATTGAATCCCGCAAATTATTATGACACTTTTTGATAGTTTGGAGCATCTATATATGTATGGGAAACCCCAAAGGTGTGAAGCGGGATTTCAAGGCCCTGGAGAAGCGCCGTTTCGAAGCGATGCGGCTGCTCCACCAAGGCCACAATCAGTCCGAGACGGCAAGACGGCTGAAAGTCGCTCGCCAAACCGTCAGTGCGTGGCGGCGGCAATACCGCGAGCAGGGTGCGGCCGGACTCCGCCAGGCCGGGCGCGCCGGACGCAAGCCGCTCCTCGATGCCGCACAACGCGAACGCCTGACGTCGCTGTTGCTGGAAGGCCCGCAAGCCCACGGCTTCCCCACGCCCCTGTGGAGCTGTCCGCGGGTGGCTCGGCTGATCGGAGACGAGTTCGGGGTCGACTACCACGAAGGCCACGTCTGGAAGATCCTGCGAGCGCTCGACTGGAGCCCGCAACGCCCGGTCGGAAAGGCGCGCGAGCGCAACGAAGAGCAGATCCGCACCTGGAAGCGCAAGACCTGGACGCGCATTAAAAAAAAGCCCACAACGAAGGCCGTACGCTCGTCTTCATCGACGAAAGCGGATTGAGTCAGAAGCCGCATCGCTGCCGCACCTGGGCGCCACGCGGCCAAACACCGGTGCTGCAGTTTAACTTCAATTGGGAGAAGCTTTCCGTCTCGGCGGGGCTGACGCTGCGTAACTTCTACTTTCGGCTCTATCCCGGTGCGATCGGCAAAGAGCAAGTGATCGACTTTCTCAAGGCGTTGGTACGTCATATCGATCGGCCGCTGCTGATCGTCTGGGACCGGCTGCCTGCGCACCGTAGCCGCCTGGTGCAAGAGTTCATCCAACTCTCCGAAGGCCACATCGCAACCGAGTACTTGCCACCCTATGCGCCGGAGTTGAATCCGGTGGAATACATCTGGGCTTACTGGAAGCAGCACGAGTTGCCGAACGTCTGTCCGAAGGACTACGGCGAGCTGAACGAGCGGGCCCGCAAGGCACTCCGCCGCATGCACCGCAAACCGCGTTTGATCACGGCCTTCTGGAAACAGTCTTCTCTTTGCTTCGAGTGACGGGATATTATGCGGGACTCAATAATTGGTTTCCTATCAACAGCTTCTCATGCGAGGCGTCCGGCGGCTCGGTACTCGCGTGATAGTCTGGCGGCAGAAGGGGAAGTTCAGAATTAGCTCGTAGTGATCGTGCGGATACGGGCTTTTGCCGGACTTCCCCTTCGGTATCTGAATCTCTTTTCGAGAAAAGACTATGTCACTCTTGCTGCTTCTCCCACGTAAATCAGGGCTTGTCCGTGTCGGCCTGGAGGCGTACTACGATTTTCAGAAGAACAACCTGCTGCGGCGTTCCGAAGAGTTCGGGAATGCGCTGTGGGGCACAGGTCCCGTAACGGCCAATCTCGAGGTTTCGCCGCGTGGAGACCTGACGGCCGATAGCGTGGCTGATCAGAGTGCGGCTGTGACGGAGGAGTACACGCAGGTTGTGCCGATCGTCTCGTCCACCGACAGCTACGCCTTCTCGGTGTACGTCAAAAAAGACAATGACGAATCACGCTTCCCGGAGTTCCGGATTCAACCGGCAGGAGGCGTGACGGAACCTCTGACGGCGGTACAGATCAACACCAAGACCGGTGCCCTGGCGCTCAGAACAGGTGGCGGCGCGCCGTTGGTGTCGGATGAAGGAGCATACTGGCGGGTTGCGGTGACGGAGACCGACAACGACTCGGGGAACACCGAGGTGCGCTGTTCCATCGTCCCCGCCTACTCCGCCACGCTTGGCGGCGCGGAGGATGTGACACTAACCGGGTCGATGGTTGTGTGGGGAGCACAGCTCAACACGGAGGTGGTCCCGGTCGCGTACGAGCCGACGACCGACAACCAAGTGATGGCCGATCGAAGCGGCAAAGCGCGGGACGGCCACCTAGGGCCTTCCACGTTCGAAGACGTGAACGACCCGCTATGGCGGACGCACCGCCTCGCCTTTGACGCAGAGAACGACTTTGTTTTGACACCGGCCGCCGCCACGCAGAACACCGAGGCGCTGACCCTGCAGATTGCCTTCAAGAAGACACCCGGCTCCGCCGAGACGGAGGACCGCGCGCTGTTCGGTCACAACTCGGGAGGCACCTACATTCGGTTCTTCACTGATACGATCATCGGCTTTTGGCTGAGTGCGAGTGTGAGTTCGGCACTGGTACAAGGTCCGGGTGGGGGGATCGCCGATGATGGGCTGTGGAAGATGATGACCTTTCGGTGGCAGGACGGGGTGGTTCAAGATCAGGTTCTGAACGAGGACACCCTCATTGCCTCCGACACTGCGACGCCCGCATCGGGCGTATTCGACAGCACGTATCGGGCGATCGGGCAGTACGCGAACGGGAAGTACTTCGACGGCGAGGTTGCGGCGGCGCTGTACTATCGCCGCTACTTGAAGGACGTGGAGGTGGCTCGGAACTATCGGGCGGTCAAGGCGGGGCTAGCCAGCCGGGGGATTGCACTTTCGTAGCGGGCCGCGGGAATTGTCGGGAAGAAGTGAGTCGCGGGGGGTTAGGTTGTCGACGGTCGCCGCCCTGCGATTCAGCGAGCGCCGTGCCCGGTCAGCACGACGGTCACGGTGCGACAAACGATCCGGATGTCCAGCCAAAACGACATGCGGCGGACGTAGTCAAGGTCGTAAGCAAGCTTTTTCAAGGACGCCTGGTCGCTCGCACAGTAGCCTGCGTTGACTTGGGCCCAACCCGTGATGCCTGGCCGCACCCAATGGCGTAACGGATAATTGGGAGCGATGTCCGCCAGCCGCGCCGCGATGGGCACTTGTTCCGGGCGCGGTCCCACCAAGCTCATCTCGCCGCGCAGCACATTCCACAACTGAGGGAGTTCATCGATACGATACCGGCGGAGCACCTTGCCCACCCGCGTGACGCGGGGGTCGTCGACTTGCGTCCACCGCCCTTCGTCGGCTGATGGGGTCGACTCGACGTGCATCGAACGAAGCTTGAGCAGTTCGAAGGGGCGTTCGCGAAAACCGAGGCGGCGCTGGCGATAGAGCACCAGGCCGGGTGAGTCGAGCTTGATCGAGATCGCTGCCAGCAGGAGCAACGGCGCTGCCAGGATCAGCGCGGTCGCGGCGAGGAAGAAGTCCAGCGTGCGTTTGAGACGCCAAATGCAGGCCTTTTGCGGCTGCTCGGCGCCGGGCCGGGCCCGGAGGCTTTGCCTGTCGATGAGCTGCGTGCTCGCCGCAGGCCGGTTCGGGAGGGGTCCGGGCGTCGACGGAAACGCAGGTGAAGAGACGAACTCCTCTTGCAGTGTGCTTTCCATGGAACCTCTCAGTCGGAAGCAGGCGCTTCCGTACTACATGGTTGGAGAAGTGCGGGTAAGGGATCCGAAGCTCGGGTTACCGCCGCGGCGTAGCAGATAGAAGTCCAGCACGCCACGCAGGAAGCCGTAGCCGAAAGCGTAGTGGAAGGCGCCAAAGATCAACGGGAGGACCGGCGCGAAGCCAAGCGCCGTGCGAGTTCGGCACGCACACAGCGTCGCCAGCACCACGGCCACCGCATAGGTTGCCAGTACAACCATGAGCGACTCACGAGCCGCCCCGGACCACGGCGATGCGGCCGCCAGAACAACAAGAGCCGCCAGGAATCCGCCAGGCACCAGTTGCCTGACCGAGGCAGGAAGCCGATGCTTCTTGATGACTCGGGCCTTCCAATAACCGTACTGCGTGTACTGCTTGAATAGGCTCGCGATCGAGCCGCGCGGCGCGTACCATGACCGAATGCGCGGCGTCTGCCAAATCCGGCCTCCACTGCGACGGATGCGCAGGTTCAGTTCGTTGTCTTGGCTGCGCGGGAGCGACTCGTCGAACAGACCGTATTGCTCGAACGCTTCCTTGCGCCAACAGCCCAGGTACACCGTATCCACCGGCCCTTCATACGACTTGGCATGTGCCTTGCCACCTCCGGAAACGAGTAGCGAGTCGAACACCAGCGCAACGGCCCGCGAGACGTAGTTGTCACCCTCGGCGACCCAGGGCCCTCCGACGCTGTCCGCTCCCGACGCCTCGAGTGTGGTCACACACTGCGCTATGTAGTCCGGCGCGTAGCGAGTGTGAACGTCCATTCGCAGAATGACGGAGCCGGTAGCCGCTCGGATTGCACGGTTCAACCCGGTCGACACGATCTGTTCCGGGTTGTCTAACACCTGCAACCTTGGGTGCTTGCGCCCGTACTCATCAAGGATGGCTCTCGTTCCGTCGCCGCTTCTTCCGTCGGCGACCAGTATTTCCAGCTCGAAATCCTGGTTTGCCGTTTGTTGAAAGAGTTGGCCAAGGAAACGCCGGATGTGAGCAACCTCGTCGCGGCAAGGGACGATGACCGAGACGCGCGGAGGTCGAGATCCCATGGCTTCGCGATCAGAGTGCATACCGCAGGTCTATCGAGAAACGGTCCGACAACCAGCGAGCGACGAGGAAGTGGTCCGCAGTGTTCAGGTGCCCGTCCAGGCGAAAGTATAAGTCGTCGCCGTTCTTGCGGTACTCCTCAACAAGCGCTTCTTGCCCTGAAATCCACCGAAACCCCTGTCTAACCGCAAACTCCCCCATGGAGCGATCAATGTGATCGACATCCACGCCGTCGGGAGCAAGTTCGCTTGCCTCGGCGATCACCTGAAACTGCTGTGGGAGAGAGACCACCGCAAACGGGACGCCCGCTTGCCAACACAAAGAGGCGGCCGTTGCAAGAAGGCTTTCCGTCGTCTCAAGCTGACGGCGGCAGTGGTCAGAGAGCGGAACACTAAAGTACTCCCGGCGGGCGCTGTTGGAGTACAGCGCCACGTAGGAAGGGTCGAAGGAGAGCAGCAGTCTCTTGCCCAAGGTCACGACATCGAAGTCGGAACGCTTGTCCCGGCGAGTACGTACGCGCGACGGCATGCCACGAGAGGTCGTTGACGTCAACGTCGCGCCGGCCTCCAGTGGCCCATTGGTGAAGAGGTCGTTGGGCAGGAATACGAGCAGAACGAAGTTGGGCTACACCTGGGGCAGGAGTCTCTCGAGCAACAACACCTCTGAGCGGGTGTCGGCGCCCCTCCGCCCGGCGTTGATGACCTCGAAAAGGAGTCCGTCTTGCCGTAGTGCATGTTGTAGCCGCACCGGCCAAGTTTTTTGGTAAGCCACGCCGGATCCGAAAGTAAAGGAATCGCCCAACAGGAGAAGACGCTTGGCCGAAGTCGCCGCCGCGGTCGGTTCGGCGGCCGTTCGAAACCCACGGTGGTCGGTGTGATACTCCACGGAGTATTCAGGGCCTTCGACGACGAACCGTGTGTTCGCGCGTATTGGCTGTCCCGACCCCGACTGTTGGCTCATCGAGGAAGCGGATTGAACGACTCGCAGAGTCTGGGGCCACCAGGTACGCAGTGCCAGCTCGGCAGCGGAGAGAAGTAAGACCGCTAGGCCGGCGGCAAGACCGAAAGCAGCCATCGAAAACCAGTGGCGCCCGGCGGACGAACGCTCGATGCCGGCCGGCAAACGAGCTGCGCCGGAATTAGCCATGGCGGATCACTAGTTGACCGGCGCTCAGATCCGTACGAGCGGCTGTGCCACGTTAGGGCTTCGAACCACCGACCGAAACTTCCCGTTCGGTCCACGTGGAATCCGGTCCGTCGGCTGCAGGACGACCTCGACGGTCCCCAAGCGATCTCGAAGGCGTTCACTCAGGAGGCGTCCGGAGCGAGGCGTGAAATCCATCGTCGGCACGTACACGACCCTGATTCGGTCGAGCCCCTCCTGGACCACTTGCGCCTCGCGGATTGGCAGGTCGGCCTTGAAGACTGGGTCGAGGCGGCCCACGGGCCGGCCGTCGCGCGAGTAGAGCACGTCGTCGCAGCGGCCGTCGATCGGGGATAAGAGCGGCAGGCTGCGGCCGCAAGCGCAAGGAGTATAGGCATCGGGGCTTTGGCCGCGGTCGCCGACGCGATAGCGAATGAGAGGCATGTCGGCGTCTAGCAGGCTCGTGCAGACGAGGTCTCCGATGCTGCCGGCCGCCACCGGGCGGTCACCTTGGCATACCTCCACAAAGCCCATGTCCGGCCACTGATGCAGGTGGCCGTGCTCACACTCCCCCGCCCCGGCGACCAGCTCGACCATGCCATACGTTTCTTTCACGGGGCAGTCGAAGGCGCGCTCAATGACCCGCCGTTGGTAGGCGTAGACAGGTTCGGCGTTGGCGATGACCACCCGCACGTTGAGTCGTTGGTCGCCACGCTCCCCGCGCGCCCCCATCTCCAGGGCCCCTTGGGCGAGTGCGTAGAGGGACGAAGGATAGCCCCAAAGGTATTCAACCCGATGGTGGCGCAGGGCTTGGAGATAATCGGGGATGTGTTCGGCCGAGAGATGATAGGAGGAGAGGTATAGCTGCCGCAGGCCTGCATTCCACACCCAGAACGGCGGCTGATCTTGGTGCGCGGGCACCACTAGGCGGCCGCCAATCATGGCCCAGCGATTGTGGCGCGACACACCGTACCAACGGCGGCGGCGCGCTTCGTAGAGAGCGTATCGGTTGCGGATCGTCGAGTGCGATCGCCACAAAGTCAGCGGCGTACCGGTCGAACCGCTGGTGTGCTCGGTCGTCATCGACCGCGGGTCGCAGTCGTCCGCCACGAATGCCCGGGAATTCTGACGCAGCTGCTCTTTCTCAAGGACCGGCCAATTTTCGAGTTTCTGCCAGGAACGTCCTCGCATCCGCCCGTGCTGCCAGATCGTACGATAGAACGGAACATGCCGAGCGGCGCTGTCGAGGACAAACGCCAACCGCGCTTCCCTCCACATCTGCCAGCGTTCGTGGGACCACGTTTCACGGTCCAGTGCTTCGTCGACGAGGCGTTCCGTCTCGGGGCCGTAACGCTCAAACCGAAGTTTGAAGCCGTACGCACTGGCGGCGGCCGAGCGCAGCCTCGCGGGCAGACGATGATACAGGCGTAGGTAGATGTCGCTCATGAAGGGGTCGTTGCGAGCGATCGCAACAGGGTTTCCCAACGAGGCATAACGAGAGAGCGGTCGCACCGCTCGGCTCGCTGTCGGCCCCGCCTCGAAAGACCGGCCGCCAACGATGGATCTATGAGGATGCGACGGACGGCGCGCGCCATGGCCGCGGCATCGTTTGGCGGCACCAGCAGGGCGTTGCGTCCATGCGTCCAGATCGAAGGTAACGCACCGACGTTGGTGGATACGACGCACAATCCCAGGGCGGCCGCCTCCATCACGGAGACGCCGAAGCTCTCATACGCAGTCGTGTTAAGAAAGATGTCTCCGTTGGCAAGCTGCCGCGCGAGCTGTGGCCGAAAAACCGCTCCCGGCAGGTGGAGTCGGGCTTCCACGCCAAGCTCGGCAGCGAGCCGAAGTGTTTCCTCGAGGCTGCCGTCACCGCGATCGGGACCGATCATCGTGAGAGTCGTATTGGGAAACTCATCCGTGAGCGAGGCCATGACACGCACGGCCAGATTTGGGTTGTATTTGCGATGGAAAGCCCGCAGCCACATCAGACGGGGCTTGGGAGATCGACGGAGCGTAAAGCCGAAAGCCGAGAGATCGAGGGCGTTGGGAAGCAGAATGAGGTCTGCGCGAATGGGCAGAAACGAGTCCCGAAGGTGGGGAGAAGGCGCTGTGACCGCCTGCGCAGACTGTAGAAGCCTGGCCACGCGGGCCGGATAGCGGCCGGCAAAAGCCGGCAGATTGCCGCCGTGAAGACTCAGCACGAATGGGCGGCGCGCCACGCACAACGCCGAGCAGGCGGCTTCAGCCCACAGGAACGCCGCACCGCTAAACACATCGACTTGGGCGACCCGGTAGCGCCGGCGAGCTGCGATAGCCGTCGAAACCATTTCGCCAACACGCGCCACCCGGGCCGCACGTGCGGACGTGGTCAACACCGGCCAACCCCGGCTCCGGAGATTCTCGGCTAGGTCTTCGCACACGGCACGGTTGCCGAGCGTACGCGAAAGAAAGTTGCTGACGATAAGCGTCGGGGGTTGGTTGTCGGTGTGTGTGGTCACTGGGGCTCGGTCGAGACCACCTAGGCGTCGGTGGCTGATTCGCCGGTGACGCCGGCTTGTTTCGTTTTCCAAGACTCAATCAGGCTCACGAGTTCACTTGCTCTTCTCTCGAGCGTGTTGTTACGCGCGAGGGCGAATCCATTGACGATCAGCCGGCGCCGGAGGTCGCGATCGTGAAGCACATCCCAGATTCCGCCGGCGAGGGCTTCGGCGCAACGGGGAGTGATCAATCGGGCCGAGTGGGCATCACGAAGCTCGTACGGTATGGAACCGACCTTCGTGGCGACCACCGGCAGGCTGTGGGCCATCGCTTCCCACAGGCTGCGAGGGAAGCCTTCCGTTCGCAGAGACGGCTGGATATAGATGTCGGCGCGTTGGTAGAACGCAAACAGATCGCGTCCCAGATTTCGGTAGCCGTGATAGTGCACTCGGTGCCCAACACCTAACTCCCTGGCAAGCGCCAGCGCTTCATCCAAAACGGGGTCGCCGCGCTGTGGCCGGCCGACTAGATCGAGCACGACATCTTCTTCCCGTCGGATCAATCCAGCGAGTGCTTCGATCAAAACTAACAGACCCTTGCCGGTCTCCATGCGGCCGGTGTAGAGCAGACGCACAGGCCGCTGCCCGCAGGTGTCGTCACGGCGGAAGAAGTCGGTGTCGCGCAGGGTCGTGGTTCGGGTTTCGCGGATGTCGGGTAGGGATGGACGCAGACGGTCCCGAAGCTCGCGGCTGTTGACCAGAGTCAGCGTCCTCCGAGCGGCCCGCGACTGGCCTCGCGCATTGGCATGGGCCCAGAGTTGCAGCAGGCTCTTGCGCCACAAGGGTTGCGGAGAATCGCGTACAACCTGCACGTAGTCACCCACAAGCAGCAGGGCTGTGGGAACCGCACGTGCGGCTCGGGCAAGTGTCGGCAGGAGCGGCGACGGACCGCGGATCAGCAAAGCATCGAGTTCGCGCCGATACGACCGCACTACATGGGCACTCAGAGGGCTACGCAATATTCTCGTTGGCAACGAAGCATGAGGGCCCAGGTCAACCCATCTGATGTTCGGGGCTCGCAGCGTGTGGTCGAGGTAGGCAAGCTCGTCGGTTCGAGCCGAGTGAAGGAAGCAGGTGAGTTGTTCGCACTGTGCTGCGAGTGCGTCGAGGAAGCGGCCTTGCGGGCCACTCATCTGGAGACGCCCGTCCGGCGCCCGCCGGCAGGGCTCGTGGTAGTGGAAACCTAGGCGCATGGTGAGGGAAGCCGTTGTAGCGTCGCGATTCAGTACTTAGGTACGCGCGGGACGGAGTCGCGACTCCTGGGCTTCGCGTTGCATCACAGCCGCGACCAAGCCCATGACGAACCAAGCCGCTGTGCCGGTCAGTCCCGAGAGGCTCCAGAGGTGAAGACACATGCCGACGAAGCCCGCGTACACGGGAATGGCCCAGAGATCTCCCCGCCGCGAGTGTCGCCAAGCCGCACGGCCGCCCCCGACCAGAAGCACCAGCGCTAACACGGCGAACGGCAGCGTACCCACTAGCCCGATCTCCGCCAGCAACGCCGCGTAGGCGTTGTGAGCCGAGCGGCGGTTGTACTGATCCTGAGTGCTATGGCGCAGCGCGGGCGGAAGGTCGAGCGGGACCGACGTTGTGCGAAAGCGGTCTGGGCCAACACCGAACACAGGATTGCCATTAAAGAGAAGTGCCGCTTTTTGGGTCATCAGTTGACGCACAAGAAAGGACTTGTCGCGTTCCAGTCGCCGCAGGGTTTGGGCGCGTTGCTCGACGGGCCCTAGCAAGCTGTCGGGGAGCACGAAGGCAGCGGCCACGGCGCAAAACGTGAGCGCCCCGAGACCCAACAGCAGTTTGCCCCGCCGGCCGCGGCCAGCGCTCAGAAGCAACCAGCTCAAGGTGAGAGCCGCTCCGATCGCGACCGCGATCCACGAGGAACGAGAGCCGTTCAAAGCGACCGCAGCCAGCGCAACCATCAAGCCCAAGAACATGCCGCACCGCGCCCAACCTTTCGACGTGAAGGCGAGAAACACGGCAAAGGGCATGAATACGGAAAATCCCCAGCCGTATTTGTTCGGTGTCAGGAGGACAGAGCTCCCTGCTCCGGCCGTTCCGTAGAACAATACGTCCAACCACCGGACCGAGGCCAGAGCCAGCACGGCAAGACCCAACACCGTGACAACACGCGACCCTAGTCTGAGGCGGGAAACGAGCACCACCGTCAGGACGAACACCGTCATCCAAAGGCCGTAGCGCAGAAGCCAGGCGAGATCCGTGGACGAGACCGCCGTTATCTCGCCGGCGAAGACGTTGCCGAGCAGCGAGAGAAATTGACCGCCCCACACCAAGCCGGCCAACGCGATCCAACCGGAGTAGGCCTGCCACTGTGGACCGGGACGCCGCAGAAAAACCTCGCCCGCCACAAGCAGCAGCGCGGGCGTGGACCAAGAGATTCCCCAGAGCGGAACGTCGAGCAACGGCGTCACCAGGTACGCCGCCGCTGCCAGGAATAGTACGTAGCCGCGCCGGGAGAGCTGGGGCTCCGCGTGAGCTGCCAGCATGCTACGGACCGCGAGCGGTTCCGGAAAGGTGACGCTGTCTGTCGTCAAGGACTCCGTGGAATAGACCGTCTATGCCTAGAACAGCAAGAATCTCGTTTCTCGTTTAGGCGAAGTCGACAATGTAGGGACACGGCATGCCGCGCCCGGCAGCTCCGATGGGCGACTCGAACACGGGCACGGCATGCCGTGCCCCTACATCTCGGTTCGCCAGTTCCGTTGGCATATCAGGACTCAGCCTTTGGCTCGCTCGCCGTCGTGGTGTGTCGCTCCACAGTGGTTGCCGCTAACAGCGAACGCTGGGCGTCGGCACGCCAATCGATGTCAGGGGTGAGTCGGCACGTGGCTGGCTTCGCGACGATGCCCGCGCAAGCGCCGCTCAGGTAGCCGAGTGCTGCCAAGCAGCGGCTACGGCTCGGGCACGCCAGCATCGAAGCCGCGTACCAGGCTGCGTTGCCGGCGTAGGTTCGTAGCAGCTCGAGACGATCTGACAAACGGGGCGGTGCGAAGCCTCGGTAGGCGTCGTTGATCATCCGCCGGCTGTAAGCCCAGGCGTAGCCGTAGCGGAAGGCGTCGGTCGGATAGGCGCGAGTGATGTCGCTGTCGGGATGCTTGAGTTCGACGTGTCGAGCGAGCAGTAACCGTCCTCGCGGGCGGACTCTTCTCGCGAGGACCGTGTCCTCTCCGAGGCCAACACCGATGCGGTGTAGAGCGAACAGATCGTCGCCAAACGACTCTTCCGAAAGCGCGGACATGCGGAAGGCCATGGCGCCGCCCCGTAACCATTCCACCTCGTCATAGTCCTGACCGCTCGCGTCGGGAAGCCTTCGATAGCAGGTCGGTGTAAGCCCTCCGGGCCGCGTGCGCTTACCGCTCCCGAAACGTCTGGCGGCCCAGTTCGCCCGTGAGTAGCTTGCTAGGTCTGTTCCGCGGTCCGGATAGCACATCTGTGCGGTAACACCGGCGACGCTGGCGTCCGAGCGAAGAGGCCGGACCAACCGCGCGACAGCGCTACGTTGCCGGATGCGCAAGTCGTCGTCGAGATACAACAGGTACTTCGTGCCTTCAGCCGCGCACCAGCCGAGGTAACGCTGGAACGGGAGGTTCGGATGTGCCGATGGGACGTACACAATCGGCTGGGCACACCGAGCATTGAAACGGTCGATAACCTTCCGTACCTCGCTTGATTCCGGGCTTGATTCCGGGCTCGATTCCGGATCGCCATCCACAACGATCAGGCACCCCGGCCAGCACGTTTGATTCATGAGGTCGCCGAGCAATAGCGAGAGCAAGTGCGGACGCCGGTACGTCGGCACGCAGATCGCGAGCTGTGAGTCGGTGTCGCCATGGGCTGCCTGCGTCGGGATCGCCTCAAACGCGCACCCCGGAACCGCAGCGTGATCCGCAGTGATCGGAACAGCCTGAGTCATGCGTGAGCTTGTGCTGCTGCCCGGAACGGCTTTGGCAACCGCCTCGCCCCGCCGGCCGAGCGCGAGGCGACACGGGTGAAGAGTTCCGTCAAGATCGGCAATGCGCGGGCACGGCTGTAATGGGTCACCGCGCGACGCCGCCCGGCGGCGCCCATGCGGCGGCGCAGTTCGGCGTCGCGGATCAGGGTTCCGAGAGCCGAACACCATTCCCGCTCGCTTGAGCAATGAAATCCCGTGACATCGTGCGTAACAATTTCACGGCTTGCTCCAACGGGAGAGATCAAGGCCGGGATGCCGGCGGCCATGTACAAGATGGCTTTTGTTCCGTTCTTACACCGTTCGAATTCGCCGTCGGCCAGCGGCATGAGGCCGATGTCGATTTCCTGGAGGTCTTCCGCTTCGGTGGCGGTGCGCCAGGGAATGTGCCGAACCGTCACATTGGGTACCGAGAATGGCAACTTGCGATTACAGATCACGACCAACTCGACAGGATGCCGTCTGCCCAGTTTGGTGAGCACGCCTCTCACCAGCGGTAGGTAGTCCCTCATGGGCTCCCAGGACCCCGTCCAACCCACGCGCACGGGACCGGACCGCCTTGCAGGGCCGGGGCGGAAGTAGTCGGTGTCGACCACGGTGGGCAGGATCGTGATGTCAGGATGAATATCGCGGGCGAAGCGAGCGAGGTGTTCGTTGCCCGTGACGACCGCCGCCACGTGCGGAAGGATCTGGCGCAACTTCGCGGCGCGCGGGCCGAGGAAGATCGCGTCGTCGAAATCGAAGACGATTCTCGGGTTCGAACGCGAAAGCAGAGGTTCGAGGAAGCGGCTGCGCGTCTCCGGAAGAAGATCACGGTTGATGAAGATGATGTCGAAGTCCTCGGCGTCATGCAAAGCCACGCCCGCCGTGGCCAGTCGAACGGCCGTGCCGGCCCGGCCGTGCAGCCGGCGTAGGGTACGGTTGCGCAGCGGGCTCTGCCAAGTTCTCTCCGGGCGAATGACCCGTACAGTAACGTCGTGGCCGAGGCGACTCAAGGGTTCGACGAACTGCAGCACCCGGAAACGCGCCGACGGTGACGTATGGGAGGCGGGTATGAAGAGGAGTTTCATGGAGTAACCGTGGACGCCCGATGGTGCTGGACCACGAGCTTGTGTCTGAAGCGCTGTCGGTTTGTCAGTGACTCTTACGATTGACGCGGTGGCCGAGTGAGTGAAAGCTTCTCTCAATCCAGTAGCCGAACGAACGTCGCTTCAGCTTTTGACGGCCCGCTTGCAGTTCCTGCTCGGCCATGGCCAGGCGGCGCTGCATGTCGAGCAGATCTTTGTTGCCGAAAGTCGGGTGTCCGGGATATTGCCGCTCTAGATCCACATGGAAGCTGAAAAGCATCGTGCAGAGACGCGGTAGCATCCTCGCCGGCAGTCGTAGCGGCACCCCTTCGCGCTTGGCCCGCTCCCCAACGGCGATCATCTCTTCCATCAAGCTCAGCAACCGATCGGCGGCGGGTGAGCTGCAATCCAGTTCGTTGTGGAGACACTCGTCTTGATAAGACAACCGGGCCGGTTCGGGATCGAGCAGCCCGTCGACCGCGCGTTCAATCTGGGACGAGCTCGTAATGCGCCATGCCGAGGGGAGGAAAGCCGGCACGTTGTCGAAGTCGAGTACTGCGACGGGCAGGCCCAAGAGCATCGCCTCCAATTGCACCGTGCTCGCCTGCGTGATGACGGCGTCCACGTTGCGAAGAACCGAAGGCAGAGGACTCGCCGGGTCGGAGCACTCGTTGGGGCGCAGGGAGATGCTGTCGCCGATCCAGCGCCGCAACCGCCAAACGAGTTCAAAGTCGCGCCGCGCGCGCGCGAACTCACGCAATGCCCTAAACCCAGACAGCGCATTCTGTCGCTGCTCGTCGGTAAACCAGGGCGTGTTGGCGCTGGTGACGAGAATGCGCTTTGGGTTGGATACGCTTCTCGGCTGTCCGCGGAGTGTGAGGTAACGGTCGAGGCGCGGTAGCCCGACGATCTCGCACTTTCCCTGATTGCCCCACGCCTCCAACCTACGCACATCATTCCACCCCTTGCAGGCGACCTTGTCGGCAAGCACCGGGGTGAGGAACGGCGCGCCCCCTCCGGCGGCAGCGATTCCGCAACGCGGTCGGGCGAGAGCCGGGAAGTGATTGGGGAACGAGCGAGTTAGGTGCGGGGCGAGCGGGGCGAGCAGATTCGCAGCCGGACGAGGGCCTCGGCGGGGCCCGAAGTCGGCTG
Source organism: Bryobacterales bacterium (assembly GCA_965261065.1). Lineage (GTDB taxonomy): Bacteria > Acidobacteriota > Terriglobia > Bryobacterales > UBA6623 > JAKZVK01. The sequence continues at coordinate 6,278,278 of OZ253444.1, forward strand.
CGGAAGACACCGCTACGCTCGGCTGCCGCTCGGCGGCGTGGTGGCAGCGCAGGATGGCAGGGAGAAAGAAAACCACCCGCTCGCTATGGCGAGGGCCCCGAGCCGTACGGGCAAGCCGCCGCCTGATACAGATCAGCCGCCATCGCGCGCGCCCAAAAGACTCGCGGCTTGCTGCGCCGCAGCGATGCCTTGAGATTGCGCGCAACAAAAACGTGGAAGAGATTAAAAGCCAGAAACACCGTCAACAGAAAGTTCTCGATCGCCGCGGGGTCGTGCTTATATCCAGGATTTCCATTTTGGCCCTGGCACGGTCACAGGATACACCCCCGCTGCGCCGAATACCACGTCTTTTCGCGCTGAACCCTGCACATCACCTCCGCCGGTAGGCGCCAGGGCTCGTCCGTCCGCTCACAGACGTTGATTGAGCGGACTGAACGGCGCTCCGGCCGACACTGCTCCCTGCGAAACCTTTTTGGAGCCAAAAACTGTTGATCCTCGCCCGGGCAACGCTACCCACCCGGCACAGGCAGCGCCCAGATCCTATGCAGCATGTCACCGAACAGCCGCCGGTTCAGATGCCCCTCCGCCAGCAGCAACCAGTAGTAGCGAGCATGCTTGACCAGCCGACCGCCGGTCTTCATCAACCTGTGTTGCAAACTCGTTAGCGACCAGCTTTTGATTCGCTGCGGCAGCCCTAGCCGCCGCCACAGGTTGCCCAGGTTGTAGGCCAGCACGCTGAGTTGCAGCCGTACCTCGTTGGCTCGGAAGCGGTGACACGACAAGCGGGTCCAGTGCGTGGCCTGTTTGCCTTCTTTGATCCACTGCTCCGCCGTGCCGCGCTTGTTGTAGAACCGCACGACCGAGCGGCTCGGCAAGCTCATGCTCGTCACGACAAATCCGACGCGCGGGAATAGTTCGCCCTGGTGATGCTCGACCTTGGCGACAACTCGCCTTGCCTTCGACCAGCTCTCGGCCTGATAGCGAAAACTCTTGTAGCGCACTAGGGGCTTGGCGTTCGGCCTGCCCGGTGGCCGAAACAGGATGTCCTCGATCTCCAGCTCCAGGCTCTTGTTCGCCGGGATGCGAATCACGTAGTCCACGCCGCGCTCCTCCATCGCCTCGTAGATCTCGGGCTTGGCGAAGGCGGCGTCGGCGCGGAACGTCACCTGTTTGTCCTCCGCCTGTTGTCGTTCGATCTCCGGCAGTAGCAGCTCGTCCCAGTCCTCGGCGCTGTGCACGTTGCCGGGACGCAGCTTCGCGCCTAGGCAGTCGCCGTGCTGGTTGAACAGCAACAGCGGGTGATAGCAGAGGGACTCAAAATGGCCGTTGTAGGCACTGCCTTCCTGTTGGCCGTGGACGGGGCTCTCCGTGGAGTCCATGTCGAGCACCACGCGGTCTGAACCGTCGGGAGCTTCGGCTTGCGCGACCAGCTCCCGGTTCACTGCCATCAGCCCCAGCAAGTTCTCTTCGCTCGCCAGCATCTCCGTCTCGAAGCCATGCAGCGTCGAGGTCAAGGCTGCTCCGCGATCCCAGTTCCTCTTCGAGCCGATCAAGCGAAAGGTCGGATCGGCGGATACTCGAACGGCGTCATTGAGGTCCTCGTAGCCAGCGAGTCGGCTGTAGACCGACTGCCGCAGCAGATCGGCCAGCGCGAACTTCTTGTTCAAGCCTTGTCGCGAGTCGCTGAGATGCTCGTCGATCAGCTTCCCGAGTCCGAGTCGTTCATCCAGTTCGCGAACGAGAATCAGACCGCCATCCGAGGTGACTCGCGATCCTTGGAAATCGACTTTGAGAAATCCATTGAACGTGAGCTGAAACGGCTTGTTTTCTTTTTCACCCATCGGGTGTTGACCTCCATGGCGTCCTTATCGGGCTCTAGACCCTATCAATAAAGACGCTGAAGGTCGCTGGATGGTCTGAAGCTCATACATCAAATTGAAAATGCGGGTTATATACGTGGTCGGCGTGCCAGCCGTTGACTAACTCGTTGAAACCCTGATTCTCGATGTCCCAGCGTTGATGGCCCAACCTTACCACCCGCGCGGTCCGAACCTGCAGTGAGGAAAGGGTCATCACCCACACCCACTCGCTGTGATGCGGATGCGGTTGGGAGTCGAGTTGCGAATACTGCTGCCAGCTCTCGACGGAACGAACCACCCGCAGCGGCTGCTGCACCTGCGGCCACGACACCAGGCCCTCGTGATCCCACCACTGGCAATCGCGACCTTGATAGTCGCCGCGTTGGGGCGCCGTGGTCGGCCACAGCCCTTGGACGTCTTGATAGAGGTTGCGGCGCTCGTCCTTGAGCACGATCACGGCGTCTTTGCCATGCCCCAATAAGAAGTTGATAAACGGGGCGGTGGCGTAGAGAGCATCGGCCAACACGACGTCAAAGGCTCGCGGATAGGTCTCGAGAACTCGCGCCAGCAAACGGTGCGCCGCGGCCATCTCGTCCTCGCCGGGCCGTTGCGGCTCGGCGTCGAGCAACAGTCGCAGCGGTTCGGAGCCGGGGGGCGCATCGGAGAGCAACAGCAGTGTGACTTGGCGATGGTAGTATTGCATCTGCTGGCCATCGCGGCGCTGCACGGTGCGCTTCAAGCATCCTCGACAGCAACGGCGGTAGCTGGCGTGAGACTCATGGCCGTCGAGCACGGCCACGCCCAGCCCGCCGATCCCGGGCAGGGCCTTGTTGCGCTTGAGCCGTTCGTAGACGTGATGAATCGCTGCCCGCACCGCGGCGGCATCGAGCCGGCTGTAGACGCGCCCGAGGGTGTCGGCGCTGGGCATCTCGCGGCCCAACCACTGTTTCCAAAACGGTGCGGGCGCTAGCGTCTCTAACGCGTTGAGGCTGCCCAGCCGTGTCCAGAACAGCACCAGCACCGACTGCAGCACCACCCGCGTCGGGATGCGCGGCCGCGGCCTGGTGTCGCCGACGGCGGCCAGCAGCGAGTCCCGCAGACCGTAGACCTTCTCGGCGTAGTGCAGCAGGCGTCGAAGAACGTCATTCCTCCCGGCGGCTTCGGAGCCGCTTCCATTCACGCTCGGAGACCTCGTCGAGGAGCCGTTGGAGTTGCTGGTAGGCGGCCACGGCCTGGTGGACGCGGGCCTCCCAGTGGCGGGGCACAAACAGCTGCTGCAGTTGCCCTTGGCGATTCCGCACCAAATACAACGAGGCGTGAAGCTGACCGCGAGCACAGCGACAGGTGGGCTTGCCGCAGGTGCGTTGGCGGGGCGCCAGCGTGCCGTGCAGCAACCAGCGGCCATGGACGAGCTGCGCGATGCGGGAGCGGAGCCTACGTTCGGCATCCGAGAGATGAGAGCGAGTGGGGGCCGCCTTCATGACTGGTATAATTAATATATATCAGAATAACACATGGGTCAAGTCCGCCGGGGGAATGCGAATCTGCTCGGACCTGGAGGACGAGCGAAAACACTTGCTAAATCAAATGTTTCCAACCCTCAAGAAATGTGGATGCGGAACCGCTGCTCCGGCGGCGAAGCGTGGATTCGTCCACTGGTGCTTGAACTCGAGAATGCCGTCCATGAGGAGCAGCGACGGAATGCGTTTCCGCCGGGCGGCCCGGAGACAGCGGTCGGAATCCCAGACGTCGTTACTGAGCACCACGAGGAGAGCCACATCGTACTGGTCGAGGATGCCGGGGTCCCAGGTTTCGTCATTGATGACCGGTAGCGAGAGGCGGTTGCGGAAGGGCTCGATGTGATGGTCCTGCTGACGCGCGAGCGTGCGGACCACCGGGCGTCGCCCCGGGCTGAAGTCGGCTTGGACCGGCCTTGACTCGACGTGAATGGCGGCCTGGGTTGACATGGCGGAGTGAGCGCTTCTCAGGGGTGATGCTGCGATGGGTCCATCGTGCCGACCGGAACCGCGGGAGCTAGCACCGTACTACGCTTTCGTGAGGCTATAGCTGCGTCCAAGGTGCGTCGGTGCGTAGCCAGATCGACATCGACCCGACCTCGCGGTCAAGCCTAAGCGCCGCAGGATCTTGCACCAGCATCTCTTCGCGAAGCCGCATCAGACCCGGAAGCTGCGTCGCCATGCCGCGGGCTTTCGCCATGTCGTGAAAGACGACATACCCTCGTACCTTGGGCGCCCATCGGTTGAGGTCGCGTTTCGCGCCCTCATAGGAGTGATCGCCGTCAATCAGGGCGAAATCGAAGGTGTCGGAACACTCGACGTCGTTGGTATCCGCGGTCACGAGTGTGACTCGCCGGTCTAGGTCCTTGTCCTGTAGGATGCGCCGCAAGGCATCGTCGTCCTGTGGGGCGCGGTCGATTGAAAGCAGGTTTCCGTCCTCTCCTACGGCTGCGGCGAGCAGTATCGTGCTGCCGCCGAAGAAGCGGCCGATCTCAAGGCCCGCCGGCGCTTCGAGGTCGCTTACCAGTTGGAAGATGGCGGCTGCCTCGTCCAGGTCCTGCCGCAGCACGCCCCGATTCAACGGACTTGACCAGAACAGCCCGAGGAGATCATCGAACCGGCTAATTCGCGGCGGCAGCTCGCACTCGTCCAGATGGAAGTAGCGCGGAGCGGAGAGCCTCTCAGCCATCTCGTCGGCGTAGCGCCGCCGCAATGCGTCGACAAACACGCGAGGCCGGAACCCTACAGTTTGGTCGGCCATCCAAACGACGAGCCTCTGCTTGAGGTTCAACGCTCGCGCCGGAGCATTGCCCGCTTCGCCCATGAGAAGCTCTTGCGGTGCGATCAGGTTTTCCACTACGGACCTACCATTGCCGGAATGACTCTGCCCACGCGGGTGCGCAGGTCTTCACTGCCAATGGCCCACCACGCTGCCGCAAGCACGCAGCCGCTCATGACCGCCATCGCCAAACCCGCGCCGAGATAGCCGCCCACCTCTCCGGCGAGCCAACGAGCCAAGCACGTGATTGGGAGAAGAAGAGCAACTAGAATATAGGCCCTGCCGACGGAAAAGCTTGGGCCCTTCGCGGCCGAACCGCCCAAGACCCCTCTCGTCAATAGTTGCAAGTACCAACACGAAGTGGCCACGGCGGCGAGGGACGTCGAGATCACAATTCCCAGCAGCCCCAACCAGCGCCCCAGTATCCAACTGAACAACAAATTGAGCCCGCCCTCCGACAGCCGGCTGAGTGCCTGCGGCCGGACCACCTTTGCGGCCGACAGCAGAGCGCGCTTGGGCAGTATCCAGGCCCGGGCCACGAGCGCTACCGCCAGGGCGGCGTCAAGCATCCAACCGCCGTAGTATTTCGCACCCACCCACGCGGTAACGAACGTCTCGTTGGCGGCCCAAATTGCCAACGCCGCCGCACAGGCCGCGACGAGAGCGGCCCGCTCGACGCTGCCGTAAACCCGCGCCGCGCCATCGCGACGGCCCTCGCCGAGCAGCTCTCCCATCGCCGGACGCGCGCTGTTGACGATCGGTCCCAGCAAGGTTTCCGCTAGGGTATAAAGGCGGCTGGTCAGGTAAAGAACCGCGACGGCTTCGAGCGATACGAGCTTCGCCGCGAAGGCGCGGTCGGTGGCCAGAATGAACAAGCCTCCCAGCCCGCCCACGCTGAACCAGAATCCCAGCTCGGACAGTTGGCGGACCGCCGGCCAGGACACGTGCCGCGGGCTCAGCCGGAAACCCGAGATACCTCTGCGGCTTTCGAGGAACGCCAGCAGCGTCCCAACGACTGAACCGGCCAAGTGCGCCCAAGCAAGCGAGAGCAGCCCATATCCGGATACCAGGAACGAAACGGCAAGGCCGGCCCGCACCATTGCAACGGCGAACTGAATGAGGTTGTCGACGTGGGCCCGCCGATAGGCCGTCAATACGGCCCCGAACGTTCTCGAAGCAACAACCACCGCTGTACTGACGCCAAGCACAACGACCAGGGTTTGTGCATTCGCGATGTGCGCCATCGGCACTTCGAGCAGGCGTGGAACGACGCCGCTGACCCCCGCCGCGAGCACTACGATCAAGCAGGCGAGTACAAGCTGGCCATGGAACGCGGAACTCACGTATCGCACCAAAGGGAAGCGATCTCTCGTTTTCCAGTGGCGGGACAGCTCGACCTGAAGTCCCGCCGACAGCCCGAGGTCGCAGACGCCGAGCCACGAGGCGACACCTATCGCCAAGGCGTACAAGCCGTACTCTGACGGATCGAGAAAGCCTAAGACAAACGGGGTCAGCCAGAATCCAACGATCACTCCCGCGATGCGGTTTAGTTGGACGCTCGCTAGAGCCAGGAGGTATGATTTCGCTCGAGTCGGGTGTGACAAGCTACCGGGTGTACCAAGCCGTGGAGTGTGACCAGTTACGGGGTGATGGGCCGGCACGTTCATGCGCCGGTTGCGGCCGCCCGCGTATGCTGAGACTCCGGCACGAATGTCGCGCGGGGGTCGGGGGCGTAGTAATAGTCGTGTTGACCGGAGACGACCCAACGGTTCAGCACGGTGCCGAGGACGCGGCTGCCGTCTGCAGTTAGACGGTCCTCGGCCGCACGCGCCGCCTCACGCGTGGTCGAGCCCGCACGCAGAACGAGGATCACGCCGTCCGCGTGGCGGCCGATGATTCGGGCATCGGCGATCGGCATGATCGGGGGCGTGTCGATCAAGATCACGTCGAATTGCTGTCGAAGCGCTGAGAGTAGTTGGGAGACCCGTGGGCCGTGGAGGAGGTTCGACGCCTGCTCGCTCGCGGGCCCGCTCGGTAGAACGTACAGTCCTGGGACGCCAGTGGCACGAACTGCTGGATGAGCCACCGCGTCAACGGGTGAACGATCAATCTCGCGCGCGTCGCGGAGGAGGCTGCTCAATCCCAATGAGTCGTCGACACCGAACACGTTGTGGAGGCGGGGACGGTGTAGGTCCCCGTCGACGAGCAAGACCCTACGCTGGACCTGCGCCAGTGAGATCGCCAGGTTACAGGTGACCGTAGTCTTACCCTCCTCAGGCGATGGGCTTGTCACAACCAGCACGGGACAAGGCTCGAACCATCGACTCGCAAAGAGAAGAGAGGTCAGGGTGGCCCGAAAGCTCTCCTTCAAGATCGGGTTTCCGGCCTGCTCGACAGACCGTTCCGGCAGGAGGTTGTCAGGGTGCGGTGCGTCTGGCGCGGCCAGGCGCCGGGGACGCAGACTACCGCCGCGGCCTCTGGCGTAGCGAATACGAAGGCGCACCGGCCGCTGTGGGGAACCAAGCCACGGGATCGGCCCAACGCAGGGGATCGCGCCGAGTTCAGGTGTGCGAAGACAGCCAAGGGCGTCCCCCGGCACCCGGATCGTATTGTCGGTCGCCTCGCGCACCCAGGCCATCGCAACACCGGCGAACAGCCCGGCAAACAGCCCCATCATCGTTAGGAGCACATGATTCGGCTTGTAGGGCTCCACGGCTGGACGTGCGCGGTCCACGATGCGAACGGCACTGGCGCTCAGCGCCGAGGCGACTCCGGTCTCCTTGACCTTCTTAAGAAGGCCGTCGTACAGCTCGCGGTTGGTCTCGACTTCGCGCTTGAGAATGTTGTAGCGGATCGATTTCACGGCATGCTCGGAGACGATCTGCGACTGCCGGGCGTAGTCATCGGCGAGCAACGTTTCCCGGCGCAGAGCCGCCTCGTAGTCGTTGCGAATTCTCTCGATGACGGCGCCGCGTTCGTGCTTGATCGCCGCCTTCATCTCGTCGATCTGCGCGGCGAGACGTTTGACTTGATGATGGGCCGGCGTGAAGGTCGAATTCAGTTCCGCGTGCTGCCGTTTCAAGTCCGTGAGGCTAAGTTGGTATTGCCGCAACGGCCCCGCGTCGAGAACGGTGGGTAGCGATTCGGCCTCTGCGCCCGCGGTCATCTCGAAGGCCGACTGCTTGGCGATGCGCTCGCCGCTAACGTGGGACAGCTCCCGCTGCAACTGCCGAAGCCGTTCCTCCGACACGCTCTCCTGCGCCGAAACGAACATCAACCCGCTGGCACGTGCATACCCTTGCAGGCTTTCCTCGGAGGCCTGTAGCCGCTCACGGAGCTCAGCGAGCTGACGGTCGAGCCACTTTTCGGTGTGCCTCGTCGTTTCCCAGCGCGCGGCGAGGTTTTCCTCTATGTACAGGTCGGCGAGGGTGTTCAGAAAACCGGCCGCGATGTCGGGATCGCTCGAGTCCGTTGCCAACTCGAGGATGCGCGTCTCGCCGGGCGCTCGCACCGCGAGGCTGATGGCCGCCAGGGACAGAGCCGTGTCACGCGGCGCGGCAGCCGGCCCGTCGGCTAAACCTAGATCTCGCTTCCAGCGTGCCAAGGGCGAAGCCTGCTCCGGCGCGGGCTGGAACTGCAAGCGGGCCAGTGTCCGGTCAATGAGCCCCTGGCTCCCCAGAATCGCAGCCTCCGTAGGAATTTCCCACGGCGACGGCGCACCACCGCCACCACGAATAGGGCTGACGGCCGCCATGTTCAGAAAAGCTTCGTTGAGACCCTGTACCTCCAGTGACGTGGTTGCTCGATAGACCGGCGTCTGAGCGAGGGCGAAGAGCAGCCCGACGGCCGCGCCCGCCACCGAGAGCAACAGAAGGGTCGCCCTGTGCCTAGCCACAATCCTCGACAAGCCGGCCAAGCCACTACCCGCCGCCGGCAGAGGGGCGTCACCTCGCGGAAAGCCGTCACCCGCAGCAACAAGGCGGGCCGGCGGGGCTGCCTGAGGCGCCGCCGGCCCGACTGTATGGGAGACAGGGGGAAGATTTTGTTTCCTATTCATGGGAGTGCGGCTTAGTCACCCGCTTCGATCTCGTAGAGCTTCGACCTCATGGAGCAGCGCCGCGACCGAGACAGCAGTGGCCTCTAGGGACTTCGAGCGACGCACTGTCAAGGCGTCAACGCGCAGCCGCGACGCGCCCGCGGCTCGCCAAGCCGAACCGCCGGGCCGGCCTCCGGCTGCCGGTCTCGTGCTGTGGCGGTGGCATGATGGGCATTACCCAACTCTGATCAACCTCTACTGCAACGGCTCGATGCAGCAGCGAAACCGTGATCACGAGACGGCAGGATCCCTTCGTGCGTTCGAGCACACCTTCACATCCAAATAGCGGCCCATTCCGAACCCGCACCCACTGCCCTTCTCGAAGCGCACTACAGGGAGACAACGCCACCCCCGAGCCGACGATCGTCCGCACGGCTTCAATCTCGCGCTCGTCGATCGGTTCCGGCCCTTCCATCCTCCCGACAACCGAACGTACTCCGGGAACCTGCAAAGCCGCGGAGTGCTCGCCGTGGGACAACCGGCAGAACAGATACGTCGGGAACAGTGGCAGATCCACAAGCCTATAGCGGTCCGACCATCGCCGCTTCGCCTGGTACAGAGGCAGAAACGCCTCCAGGTCCCTCTGCCATAGCACCCGTACGACCATCTTCTCGTGACGAGCCCGCACGCTCAGGGCAAACCAGCGCTTGGGCTCAACCGAAAGCCCGTTGTGCTGATTGATCTGCGTGACGATACTGTGTGGTTGCGCTGAAGAGCCGCGAGGCATGCTCCCGCCCTCTGAGTCCCAGACTGAGGGGCTCACTTGGCCTGCCCTCGCCCTTGATGGAAGGCAGTCTGTGATTGCAGGGATGTCATCCCGGCGGCCGGCGGCGCCTTGTCGGCGCTACGCGGACTACGGCTCTGCGGCCGTCGAGACGTCCAACGAAGGAGCGTCGTGATGGGTTACACAAGATTTTGTACCATGCATACGGAGAATATGTCAAATGTTTTAGGTAAAATTTAGTAAATATCTATAGCTACTATTAAGTTTCTCAGCATCGGTGTCGTTATCGGCGAGATCGCATCGCCGATGTTGAGCTTGCAGAGGGCTTGAGCCAGACTCGGTAGATATCAATAACCTGTTGATTATAAACCACTTTACTGGTTAAGTACTGGCAGTAACATTACGCTGCCGTACGGTCTCCTGTGGTGCGCGGTAGCGGCATCCGCAAAGCGATGAGAATGTTTTGGAGGTCTCGGATCTCGCCCTGCGCTGCCCGCTTGGCCCGGCTCAACGTGGGTGGCTGCATCGCCGTTGCGGAGTGCACAGCCGCTTCCATTTGTTCTTAGTTGGACGCCGGAATCGAGTCAGCCGCCAGAAGCCTTCTCGGCATGGCTACAACGACGAAAGCACCTGACGAATGCGATCGACCGCGAACTCGATATGAGTTCGCTCGGCAACTAGCGGCGGCGCAATGAGCAAGGCATCGCCAGTAGCCTTCACGAGCACGCCACTCTTGTAGAGCCGGGCGAACACCTCCGACCCCACGCTGCCTGGAGCGCCATGCGGCTCGAGGTCAACACCTCCGAGCATTCCGTAGCCCCGAATATCGGTGACGGCGGTGATATCTTGCAGTGAGAAAAGCGCGTCCAGAAAAACAGGACTCATCTCAGCAGCGCGAGCGAAGAGGTCGTCGCGGCGATAGATCTCCAAGGCGGCCAAGCCGGCCGTGACCGGTCCCGGTGCACCCGAATAGGTGTAACCGTGGAAGAACTCGATGCCACCCTCCGCGCCGGACTCGACGACCGCCTGATGGATTTGGTTTTTGACGGCAACGGCACCCAGCGGCATGCAGCCATTCGTTAGTGCCTTCGCCATCGTGATGATGTCCGGCGTAACATCGAAAGCCTGCGCGGCGAACGGCCGCCCAAGCCTGCCGAAGCCGGTGATGACCTCGTCAAAGATCAGCAGGATGCCGCTACGGTCGCAGATGTCGCGCAGGCGCTGGAGGTATCCCTTGGGTGGCACAAGTACTCCGCTCGAACCCGAGATCGGCTCCACGATGCACGCCGCAATCGTGTCGCCGTGAATCTCGACAAAGCGCTCAAGATCGTCAGCGAGATAGGCGCCCTCGTCAGGCAACCCTTGCGTGAAGCGGTTCTCCGGCAGCCAGGTGTGGCGCAAGTGCACGACGTTCGGCAGTCCCGTGCTGAATACTTGGCGGTTGCGCGCGATGCCCCCGACGGCAAGGCCGCCGAAGTTCATCCCGTGATAAGCCCGCTCGCGCCCCACGAAGCGGTTGCGATGGCCGTCGCCGCGGGCGCGGTGGTAGGCGAGAGCAATCTTCAGCGCCGTGTCGACCGACTCCGAGCCCGAGTTCGTGAAGAAGACGCGGTCGATGCCTTCGGGTGTCAGCTCTGTCACCTGCCGGGCCAGCTCGAACGAGCCGGGAAAGCCAAGTTGGAAGTGCGGCGTATAGTCCAGCTCACCCAGTTGGCGTGCCACGGCTTCGCGGATCTCCGGCCGATTGTGTCCGGCGGCGACGCAGAAAAGGCCTGAGCAGGCGTCGAGGATCTTGTCGCCCTGGTCGTTCCAGTAGTACATTCCTTCCGCGCGCACCATCAGGATGGGATCGCGCTTGAAGGCACGGTTGGCCGTAAAAGGCATCCAATGCTCGTCGAGCGAAAGGGTGGTTGGGGTGGTGGTCATGAGGATTCTCCCTTAACGGATGAGGGTTTCTGAGCGCTTGGAGACGTTGGGGGTATTCTACCTATAACGGGTGGGATGCGACGTCCCACAGGGGTCACCGCGATTGGGTGCTTTGCCGGCGGGGGGCACAACCGGGGGCTCCAGAGACTCCCAGAGGAAACAGTCAAAGGGCGTCTACGGCGGCAAAAAGGCAAGCTGTGGAGGGTGCCCAAGTCTTTCTTGTGTCGGATTAGGGTGACTGTTCCCCTTGGCGGTCCCCCTTGGCGCCCTTAGCGATCCCATCCACCGGCCCGCAAATCCGCGGCCTTTCCCAACACGTTCAGGCCGGCGCACTGCCGATACAACGCTAAGGATTTCGCGCCACCTTTCCCACGATAGAGCGCTATGTAGTTCGTTACGGGGAACTTAGTCCTGCTCGCGGTCGCGGAACTCTTCGTACCAGTTCTGGACGATGCTAATCGAGGGTCGGGGCGGGTCGCCGACGGGCTGGGCGATGATGAACTGCTGCCCGTCGGGAGAGACGTCGTATCCAGGCGAATTGTCACCCTCGCTCAAACCGGTGGCATCGAAGAGCCGTGTTGGTTCTCCGGGCGAGAAACTCGGACTCATGGACACCTGCACAGCGAGTAAAGAGTTCCCCTCGACGTAGAACAATTCCTTCCCATTCGGGTTCCAGCGCGGCGCTGTCCCTCCGTTGCGAGAAATTCTCGATACCTTCCCTCCCTGAGGAAAAGACCGCACGTACACTTCCTGACGGCCCGACTGGTCGGATACGTATGCGACGTAGCGGCTGTCGGGTGAAAACCGCGGTCGAGATTCGTTGGCCGGCGTTTGCAGGAACGGATGCGGCGTCCAGTCCGTACCCTCACGGAGGAGGTACCAGAGATCGGCTCCGGTTTGTGGAGAATTTCGGCGGTAGATTAGATATTTCCCGTCCGGGGACCAGTCGCCGGCAACTTCACGGACGGGTGTGCCAACGAGGACTTCCGGCTCCCCGGTTCCATCGACCCGCTGACGGAGAATGTCGAAGCCTGTCCCCGTGCGGTTTGAGAGTGAACTGAAGGCGACTTCGTCCCCCTTGGCTGACCAGACCGGCACCCCGTCGACCGCCGGGGCGGTCGTAAGGCGATTTCTCAAATTGCGTGCGAGGTCGTGAATCCAGATATCCTGATTGGAGTCCTGAACAACGGAGAACGCGACCCGGCGGCCGTCCGGCGATAGAGTGAGATTCCGTACCTCCTCCATCGGTTGACCAATCTGCTCCTTCGGGGCGCCTGCTCGGTCGACGAAAACCAATTGACTCATCAACGGTATGTGATCGAGATAGACGAGAGTTCCATCACTGGCAACCGTAGGCCTGTGGCCGTTTCCGGCGATAGGGAAGGCCTCCCCGGTTGCTTGCAACGTGTCTAAGGAAAAGGGTAATGCCCAAGCCTGGTATCCACTTGACTCAGGTGACCCCAACATCTTGTAGTTGGGCTCACAGCGTCTTAGCGTCACAATCGGCGACGATCGAGCGGTACGGCGTCGGCTCCACCGCCATGGCCTGCTGCACAAGGCGGTAGAAGAGCTTGCCCCGACTGCGTGATCTGCGCCGATTGAAGCGGAACACGAACTCGTCGAGATAGTAGTCCAGATGCTCGTGGCTGACCGCCCCCTGATGCGTGCCCAGCATCCAGCGCTTGAGTAGCGAGATCGCCAAGTGCACCCTCGGCAGTAGCTGCGAGGCCTGCTCGCGGCGGTTGTTAATCGAGATGATACGACGCTGGTAGTCCTTCTTCTTGAGCGGATCGTAGCCCGACCAGTTGTCGGTAACAACCACGCTGCCCGGCTCGACCGACTCCTCGACGAAGGGCATCAAACTGGCCGCCGAGGCGTTCTGAACGCGCTGCATGCGGATGCGCCCCAGCCCGGTGCCTCTCTCTTCCGCGGCGACTGCAATCAACGCTTTACGCTCGGTCTGCCGGCCGATTACCCCTTCTTCTTCAGCGCCCCAGTAGGTCTCATCGACCTCGACGAGGCCCGTCAATCGCTCCCGCCCCGGGCGCACCATCGCTCGCCTCAGCTTGTGCATCCAAGGCCAGGCGGTTTGGTAACTGCCCAGTCCCAGAACGCGCTGTAGACCCAGGGCGCTGGCCCCATTCTTCTGCGTGGTGATGGTCCACATCGCCCGGAACCACAGCCGCAGCGGCTTGCGTGTGTCTTGAAAGATCGTGCCGGCGGTGACGGAGGTTTGCCGCCCGCAGCGAGCGCATTCGAACCACACTTTGCGCACCGGCCAAGCGCGCTCATGCCCACACCTTGGACAGCGGAAACCCTCTGGCCAGCGCAAGGCGAACAGATAGTCGCGGCAAGCCTCCTCGCTCGCAAAGTGAGACTCGAATTCGAGTTGGTCGCGCGGGTAATCCTCCACCAGGCCCTACACTACATCTTGGGGTCACCTGAGTCAAGTGGATACCCAGCATGCCCAAATTTCGTGCGTGACAAAACTAGGCTGGTAAAGAAGATGACCGCTGGATGAATAGGACGGGAAATTACCGGGACCCAGAATCTCTCGCCGGTCCGTCTCAAGGTCTTGGACCATCATTGTGTTGTTCGTGGGAGACCCAAATGCGAATACTAGGACACGGGCCCCAGCTTCGAGGGGCAAGAAATGGGGCCTGACCACTACCCCCCATGGTCCTCCTGACGACGGTTCCTCCTGCGAGATCAGCAGGTTGGCAGCACCTCCGCGGGCGGTGACTTCGTAGAGGGCGAAAGGATCAGCGGAACTGAAGACGATCGAGTCGCCGTCGGGGCTCCAGGTGGCCCCACGAAAACCGCCGGGCAGCTCACAAAGCCGGATGGCGAGACCGCCCTGGACCGAGACCTTCTTGAGTTCTCCGCCGACGGCAAACCCGAGAAAATCACTTCTAGGCGACCAGAACGGCGGGATAGCTCCTTCGGTACCCTCGATAGCCCGTGGTTGCCACGATTCAAGATCCTGGACCCAGAGCTTTCCCGCCGGCCCGGCCTCGACGAACGCAATGTGTTGTCCGTTGGGGGAAACGGCGACTTCTCTGTTAACGGGGCTGCGTTGCACCCCTTGGGCTGGGGCGAAGGCGAAGTGCCGGGTCGGATTCGCGGGAGGGGCTTCTCGAAAAGGGAAAATGATGAGCGCCAGCGCAGCCATCGCGGCGACACCCGCGATGGCCTGGTAAAGCCTCAGTCGCTGTTTGAGCACAGTTGTGACTTCAGGCACCTGGCGTTGGCGCGTGGCACTACCGGGTTCGACCGCCGGACCAGCAGTCGGACCGGTCGCTCCTCCCGCGCGCAGAATCGTGGACTTGCCGGATGCGAGTTTCTTTTGCCAGCTGCGCAGGTCAATGAGAAGGTCTCCAGCGTGTTGATAGCGTTCGTCGCGGTCCTTCCCCAAGGCTTTGCGGATAATCCACTCCAGTTCCAGAGGCAGACCCGCCCGCAGAGCCGTCACCGGCTCGTGCACCTCGTGAGTGATCCCGTATAAAACAGCCTCTTGACGTTCTCCGCCGAACGGAAGTCTGCCGGTGATCATCTCGTACAGCACCACTCCGAGTGACCACAGGTCGGTGCGACGGTCGGTTTTCTCACCGACGGCCTGTTCCGGAGACATGTA
This sequence comes from Bryobacterales bacterium, assembly GCA_965261065.1. GTDB lineage: Bacteria > Acidobacteriota > Terriglobia > Bryobacterales > UBA6623 > JAKZVK01. The sequence goes on from OZ253444.1 coordinate 6,293,313, forward strand.
GGAGGGAGTACCCAAGATCGAGGTCTTCTCGGTGAGCTTTGACTGCTCGGCGAGCTGCGCCAGGCCAAAGTCCATGATCTTGACCTGCCCCTGGAGCGTGATCATCAAATTGGCACTCTTGATGTCACGGTGGACGATGCCCTTCTCGTGGGCGGCCTGAAGACCTTGGGCGGTTTGGACGGCGATGTCAAGCGCCTCGTTGAGCTTCAGTGGCCGCTCGGCGATCTTCTCCTTCACCGTCAGGCCTTCGAGATAGGCCATGACAAGGTACGTCTGTCCCTCGGCCTCATCAATTTCGTGCACCGAGCAGATGTTGAGTGATCGAGCCGTGCGGCGGCCTTGGCTTCCCGGACGAAGCGAACTTTGTATTCGGGGTCTTCCATGGCGTGCGCCCGCAGGAACTTGAGGGCGACAGGTCGTTCTAGCTTGGTGTCCTCGGCCTTATAGACGACACCCATCCCACCTTGGCCCAGCTTCTCGATCAAACGATAGTGGCCGACAACCTTCGGCATGGACCTCGGGCGATCGTCGGCCTGATCGCGGCTTCGACTCGCCAAGAAGTCTCCTTGTTTGTCGTGTTCGCCGAGGAGTCGCTCAACGCGCTCTTTCAGAGGAGTGTCCTCAGCGCATTGCGCCCGCACGTAGTCGGCGCGAGCCTGGGGCTCCAGCTCGATCGCCCGCTCGAAGATTCTCTTCGCTCGCTGCAGCACGCGATCCACGCTAGCCGTCCTCCGCCACTAGCTCGATGCGGAGCCAAGCCCGGCCAAAGCTCCACTCGCGTTTGACGGTGCGCGCCGACAGTCCCATCACTTCGGCCGTCTCCTTGATCGAGAGACCGCCGAAAAAGCGCAACTCGACGATCCGGTGCGCGCGCGGAGCCTCTCGCTCAAGGCGATTGAGAGCGTCATCCATAGCCAGCAACTCGCTCGGTCGTCCCTTGTCGAAAACGAGTTCCTCCTCGAGTTGTAGGAAGTCGACGCCACCTCCGCGCTTGTCGGTCTGGCGTGCCCGAGCGTAGTCGATCAGGATCTGCCGCATCACGCGCGCGGCCACGCCGAAGAAATGCGCGCGGTTCTGCCAACTGACCCTCTGACCGCCCAGCATCTTCACGTAGGCCTCGTTCACCAGCGCGGTGGGCTGGAGCGTGTGCTCTCGTCGATCCCGCCGGAGGTACCCGGCCGCCAGTCGTCTTAGAAACTGTCACAAAATAACATTTGCATCTAGAATTGTTTTCACTTACTCTGGAAGGGTGAACGAGCCGGCAGCCATCAAGCGTCGTTATGAGGCGCTGCGAGGGGTGCTCGATGAACGTTCGCGGCGGCTGCTGGTGGCCGCGGAAAGCTTGGCCCTGGGGCGCGGCGGCATCTCGGCAGTGGCCCGAGCGACCGGGGTCTCACGGCAAGTCATTGCCCGTGGCCGCCAGGAGTTAACCGAGCCCGCTGGGCCTCCGCCCGGCCGCATCCGGCGTCGGGGCGGCGGACGCAAGCGAAGCGTCACGAAAGACCCCACTCTCAAGAGCGAGCTGGAGCGGCTGGTCGAGCCACTCACGCGCGGCGATCCGGAATCCCCCCTGCGCTGGACGTTGAAAAGTGTCCGCAAGCTAGCCGCCGAACTCGAACGGAGGGGCCACCCAACGAGTCATCGCATGGTGGCCGAGCTGCTGCACCAGCTGGGTTACCGCCTGCAAGCCAACCGCAAGACGAAAGAAGGAACGAAGCATCCCGACCGCAACGCTCAGTTTGAACAGATTAACCGCAAGGTGAAGCGTTTTTTGGCTCACCGCCAGCCCGCCATCTCGGTCGACACGAAGAAGCGGGAACTGGTGGGAGACTTCAAAAACAACGGGCGGGAGCTACGGCCGAAGGGTGATCCGGAGAAGGTGCGGGTGCATGATTTTCCGATTCCCGAACTGGGCCGGGCCACGCCCTACGGGGTCTATGACATGGCGCGCAACCGGGGTTGGGTCAGCGTCGGGGTGGATCATGACACGGCGGCGTTTGCGGTCGAGACGATCCGCCGCTGGTGGCGCTCGATGGGGCAGGCCGCTTATCCGCAGGCGAAGCGCTTGCTGATCACCGCCGACGCGGGCGGCAGCAATGGCTCGCGTCCGCGGCTGTGGAAGCTGAAATTGCAGAAGCTGGCGGACGAAACCGGGCTGCGGATCGCGGTGTGTCACTTCCCGCCCGGCACCAGCAAGTGGAACAAGATTGAGCACCGGCTGTTTTCCTACATCAGTCAGAACTGGCTCGGCAAGCCGCTGATCAGCCATGAGGTGATCGTGAATCTGATCGCCGCGACGACGACGCGAACGGGATTGCAAGTCCATGCCGAACTCGACACGGGCAGTTATCCGACCGGCATCAAGATCACCCACCAGCAGATGGCGGCCCTCAAGCTGCGCCGAGACAAGTTTCACGGGGAGTGGAACTACACGCTCCTTCCCCGCAAGACCCTAGATTGACAAGGTTATTTTGTGACTGATTCTTAGCTCCCGATGCAGACCGGTGAAGAGCGCATCCTGGGCGCCCTTGTCACCCGCGTTTACTTTCCGCAGCAAGGCTGATATTTCCTCTGACACAAGGTGTCTCCTCCGGGCCTAAACCAAGCTTTACGCACCAATCATAGCCGAACTCAGCCGATTTCATTGCCATATCTTGGGACGCGCCGCGCCTCGGCGGCCCATTTTGCCCGCCGATCTCGTTTACCAGGGTGAGAGCCCAGACCCAGACCCCAGAGTCTGCGCCTTCAAAGATCACCGCAACCGAGGAGGTTGGCATGTTTGCTCACAGCTTCACAGTCTGTCAGAAGGCCCATCGGGCTCCCGGAGTTTATCCGGACTGTCGAGATGGAAGCCTTTCCCTCCGAACTCGCCCTCCGTACAAGTCGTCCGGGTTGGGGTTCCGGGTTCGGGCTCTGCTGTCCCCGAACGCCCCATTTGTTGTTGCGCTGCTGTGCTGCGTACTGAGCCCCGCTTGGGCCCAAGATTCAACCCCTGAGCCCAGCCTCTGCGTCGTCGACTCACCCGTATGCCGCAAACTGGCCATCGAGGTCGCCAAGTTGGAGCTCACCGATTTCATTCAGCGAGAGTTGGACTCGCGCCGAAGCGGCAGCTTCCTCTGCCCCGAGGACAACCCGAACTGCTGTCCGCCGCGCCTGATGCCGCTCTGCTCGCAGGTGCAGAGGGATCACGTCGTGGACGCACAGCGGCAGTTTCACAGTGTGCTGGCCGGTCGGTTCGGAGACTGTCCGTGGAGCGCGGAGATGTGCGACTCGTTGGGCTCCTTCTACTGCGGAGCCTAAGCAGGCTGGACGCCATGGGGTGGCTGTAGTCCGGGTCTGGAGTTACCACCCAGACCCCCACTCCCGCCACCGCTTCCTTGCCCGTGCGGGACGACACCCAATCTCAAAGGACTCTGCATACCAAAGGTCTGTACCGGGCCGTCGGGGAGAGTCCCCTGCAACTTCCTGTGCTCCGACGACCTTGTCGCCATCTCTGACCCGCCCGCGCCAGAATCCAATCTGGAGCGTCATATGAGAGACCAGAAGGTTCAGATCGAGGCTGCGAAGCGCTTGCGTGAGGATCTGAAGGCCGCGCTGGAAGAGGCGGAGGCGCAGATCAAGGAGCTTTCTCAGTATAGATAATCGCTTCTCGACCCGTGATGACGACGAGCGCGGCAACGGCCGCCGTTTCGATATCAGCGATCGGCCTGAAAACGAGCGGCCAAGAGGAAGGCGGGGGCATATTGGACTGGATCCCTACGGCGAGGCCAAGAAATTAGGGACGGGTTGCAGTTGACTGAAAAAGCATAGCGAATCCAGCCCAATGGGGGCATGATCAAGTTAGCCGGGGAAGCGGAGGCGGGCTCTGCTGGAGAGCAACCCGCCAAGGAATACCCGGCCGCAGACTCATCGAAACGATGAGGGCGGGGTGTGCGCCTACTCAGGCCGCATCCCGCCTTGTGCTGCGCCATCGGATCGATAGATCTGCTCATGCCTTACGAAAACTCAGGCGGCGTCAGCCGCCTCTTCCCACAGCCGCTCATACTCTTGCGGCGGCCGGTAGCCCAGCGACGAATGCAATCGTGTGCGATTGTATTCCTGCTCAATATAAGCCCCGATCGCGGCCTGCGCCTGGGCCAAGTCGCGATAACGGTTCATCGCCACTTCCTCGCTCTTGAGCGTCTTCATGAAGCTCTCGGCGCGCGCATTGTCATAGAGGTTGCCGCGGCGGCTCATCGACAGCAGCACGCCGCGACTCTCCAACAGTTACACATACGCGCGCGAGGTGTACTGCACCCCTTGGTCGGAATGATGCACCAGCCCCGGCCCGGCCTGCCGGCTCGCCAGCGCTTGCCGCAGCGCCGCCAGCGTCAGCTTCGTCTCTAGCGTCTCGCCCAACTCCCACCCGATCGCCCGCCGCGAGAACGCGTCCAGCACCACCGCCAGATACACGAACGTCTCTCGTAACCGGATGTAGGTGAGGTCGGCCACCCAGAGTTGATCCACCCCATCCACTTGCAGCCGCTGCGCCAAGTTCGGATAGACGGGCAGGAACGGCGATGTCTCGGTCGTCAGCACGAAACGCCGCTTCTTCACCGCCAGCAGGTTGTCCTCGCGCAACAGCCGCAACACCTTCTTGTGATTCACCACGAAGCCCTGCCGCCGCAGCTCGGCCCCCACGCGGCGGTAGCCGTAGCGGCGGTTTTGCAAGGCGATGCGCTGGATGCGGTCGCGCATCTCCACCTCGCACGCGGCCGGCGACCGCTCGGCGAAACGGCGATAGAACCCCGCGCGACTCACTCGTCCGAGCTCGCAGAGCGGTTCGACGCCGAGAGGGCCTTGGGCGTGGATCTGGTCGATGACGGAGTCGATCCGCTCGCGCCAGGCGCGTCGAGGCCCGGGGTCGCGAGGTTCACAGCGCGCCAGGCTCGTTCGAAAAAATCCAGTTCGGCGGTTTGCTTGCCCAGCAGCCGTTCGAGCTCGATGATGCGTTCGTCGCGTGGATCGCGAGGCGGCTTGGGTGGCGGCCCTTTCCCGGCCGGTGGGCGTCCGCGGCGGCGGCTCAACCCACCCACGCCCTCGCTCCGATAGGCGTCGCGCCAACGATACAGCACGGCGCGCTTGACCGCCAACTCGCGGCTCAGCGCGGTGGGGCTCTCGCCAGCCAGCAGCCGCCGCGCCGCCCCTTGTTTGAACTCCACCGAGAACACCCGTGGCTTGCGCCCTGTGGGACTCTCCATTGCGGACTCCTTTCCATTCGCTGAAAAGTGTCCCTCTTTCTACTGTCTCATCTCGGGGGTTCACTCCAACCGGAAGTATCAACGCAGCGGTCATCCAAATATCGAAGAGGCAGGAGCCTTTATCTTGCCCCTTTCAGGGCTCGTTGTATTCGGTGACTTTTCCCACGATTGAAACCGTGGGCTATGGGGGTTGGCCCCTCCGGGGGCCCTGTTGAGCGCAGGGCAGTTCGGGGGCAGTTCGGGGACAAAGCCCGGACTCCGCCCGGCTCCGGGGCTCTAGCACCCTGCCATGATCGGTGGCACCCCCCTGGGACTCCGTCTTGCCATCGCACCACGAACCGCAATTTGAGTCACGAATCTTCCAGAAATTTATTCCCTTCCCTTTCAATCACTTGCCGCTCCATGCGGGTCGAGCCCCTTCCATTCTCTTGTTGCCCTGGAATCGGAGGAATAAGAGGGGTAACGTCGAGCTCGGGAGAGTACCAGATCGTTCCACGGGATTTCGTTAAGCCGGGTATCCACTTGACTCAGGTGACCCCAACATCTTGTAGTTGGGCTCACAGCGTCTTAGCGTCCCAATCGGCGACGATCGAGCGGTACGGCGTCGGCTCCACCGCCATGGCCTGCTGCACAAGGCGGTAGAAGAGCTTGCCCCGACTGCGTGATCTGCGCCGATTGAAGCGGAACACGAACTCGTCGAGATAGTAGTCCAGATGCTCGTGGCTGACCGCCCCCTGATGCGTGCCCAGCATCCAGCGCTTGAGTAGCGAGATCGCCAAGTGCACCCTCGGCAGTAGCTGCGAGGCCTGCTCGCGGCGGTTGTTAATCGAGATGATACGACGCTGGTAGTCCTTCTTCTTGAGCGGATCGTAGCCCGACCAGTTGTCGGTAACAACCACGCTGCCCGGCTCGACCGACTCCTCGACGAAGGGCATCAAACTGGCCGCCGAGGCGTTCTGAACGCGCTGCATGCGGATGCGCCCCAGCCCGGTGCCTCTCTCTTCCGCGGCGACTGCAATCAACGCTTTACGTTCGGTCTGCCGGCCGATTACCCCTTCTTCTTCAGCGCCCCAGTAGGTCTCATCGACCTCGACGAGGCCCGTCAATCGCTCCCGCCCCGGGCGCACCATCGCTCGCCTCAGCTTGTGCATCCAAGGCCAGGCGGTTTGGTAACTGCCCAGTCCCAGAACGCGCTGTAGACCCAGGGCGCTGGCCCCATTCTTCTGCGTGGTGATGGTCCACATCGCCCGGAACCACAGCCGCAGCGGCTTGCGTGTGTCTTGAAAGATCGTGCCGGCGGTGACGGAGGTTTGCCGCCCGCAGCGAGCGCATTCGAACCACACTTTGCGCACCGGCCAAGCGCGCTCATGCCCACACCTTGGACAGCGGAAACCCTCTGGCCAGCGCAAGGCGAACAGATAGTCGCGGCAAGCCTCCTCGCTCGCAAAGCGAGACTCGAATTCGAGTTGGTCGCGCGGGTAATCCTCCACCAGGCCCTACACTACATCTTGGGGTCACCTGAGTCAAGTGGATACCCAGCTTCGTTAAAACGAGAGTTCGGGAGAGCCCCCAGGGCCCCCGAGTCATGCGCCGGGGGCGGCAACGCTCGTCCAGGGCGATACGGACTGCGTTGAACCGACAACGGCTCGGTCCGACGAGGCTTTTCCATCGCCCTGTCAGGGCTCGCGAGACAAGAGGTTCGATACCTGGGGTTCCGCCTAGCGGCGTCACCCCAGGCTAACATCCGGTCGGCGCTTCGCGGCTAGCAGCCCGTGGTGAAGGCCGGGCTTCTTGTCACGATCGTAAGACACTCCCAAATGTTGCGGTAGGTCGAGCAGGCGGGCACGGCATGCCGTGCCCCTACATTGCAATTCGCACGGTTCTCGGTTTTGCCACACACTGCTAGCGGTCGGGGGTGCTGCTCTGGGCGGCGGTGCCTTGCGGCGCAACGTAGTCGGCCTTGTAGGCGATGTCGACCGTTGACCCCAGTGGCACGACGGCACAAGCCACCGGGCTCGTGCCCATCACCTGGCCGTTCTCCTTGGGATTCTCAGCTTTCTGATGTTCGTAGGGGAACGACTTGAGACCCACCAGACGCATCTCCATCGTGGCCCGCTGGTGCGACATGCCAAGCACGAAGGGAACGCGGGTCTGATTGCCCGTCGGTGCCAGCCCCGAACACTGGCCCGGAAGGCTGGGCGAGGCCGGAGGCGGCGGCGCAGGGGGTCTCGATTCCGGGAACTTCGAGGGTGTCCCCGCGACCGGCCCCGGTGTGGACGGCGGAGAGATTACCGGAAAGGGCGATTTCGCGACAACCGCCGATGGATTTCCGTCGGTGCCGCACCGGACGTTGTTCATCGCGCGGACGATGCGAATGATGTCCGATGGGATCGATGGGTGGGATGTCGACAGACACGCCCGCTCTTCGTTGAACTTCTTGAGGGCGTCGTTTAACTTGGCGCGGTGGACGGTGAGCAGGTCTTCACATGGGCCTTTCGGACCGCCGTCGCCCCGCCCGACCTGCTCGGGGATGGGGGCCGCCGCGGCGATGGCCCGCTCGATCTCGACCGTTTTCCTGTCGAGCAGCCGCTGGAGATAGGCGATCCGGTCCTGGCTCTCGGGAGACGGCCGGCCGGCTGATCGCTGCTGCACCGCCAGCAGGTCGTCACACACCGACGCCGGCGACCGGCCCGGCAGCAGTGCCAAGAAACCGGCAAGCAACAACAGGGGGAGTCGAGAAGCGGGGAGGATTTGACGGATACGTGCTGTCACGGCCTCCTCCCAGGGAAGGTGAAACCTCTTTGCGGGCTAACACTCATGATACCGCGCTACCGGGCAAGGCGGGGCAAAGGCGTGGGCTGTGGTCTAGCAGCCCGTGGTGAAAGCATGGTTTCTTGTCAAGTTTGTTTGATACCCCTACATGTTGCGGTCAGTCGAGCAGGCGGGCACGGCATGCCGTGCCCCTACATTGCGATTCGCGCGGTTCTCGGTTTTGCCACGGGCTGCTAGGCCCGGCCGCAAGGCGTTTCCAACGATGTACAATGGAGCACTTTGTTCCCGCAAGGGGGTCTCCCGTAGGGGGCTTCCGTAGGAGGCTTTCGCATGCGTACCCTGTTCACTCGCCTGACTGCTGTTTGTCTCGTGGCCCTGATCGCCGCCGCCGGCGTTGCCTCAGCGGACGACGTCACCGTTGTCATTGACGAGCCGATGCCGCCGCCGGGCTGGGCGCTGATGGAGCGGCAGTTGCTGCGTGCGAATTCCGACGCGGTGGAACTCTTCGCTGACCGCTACATCGACGAGCGCGGCTACCTGCTGCACACGATTCGCTGGGGGACGCTTGATGGTCCCGACGACGCCATCGAGACCTACTTCAACTGGACGTTGCTGCACGCGCTGGGCGGCTCCGACTCGGCGCTGCGGCTCTTCAAGAAGGGCCTCGAAGGTCACCTGATCCAGTACAACGAGTTGCGCACTAAGAAGACGAAAATCGCCGAAAACGGCGCGTACCACAACGAGTTCATCACCCAGTCAGACTGGTTCCACACCGGCGAAGGCATGCGCGGGTTCATGTTCCAGGGCCTTGCGGACCCGACCGACGTAACCTTCCGAAAACGCATGAAGCGTTTCGCGGGGCTCTACATGAACGAAGATCCGGCCGCGCCCAACTACGACCCCAAGCACAAGGTCATCCGCAGCATCTGGAACGGAAGCAAGGGCCCGATGATGCACAAAGCGACGGTCTATGACTGGGTCGGCGACGCCGTGCCGGGACGCTTCCACATCCTCCACAGCCCGCAGCGCCGTAACAAGATGCTCGACTTGATGTCGGTATACGACAAGATGCTGGCGCACTGCACCGAGTACGTCGACAGCGTCGGCGATAGCTGGCTGAATCTGGCCGCGACCAACCTGGGCCTCAACGCGTACATGCTCGATCACGAGTCGAAGTATCGCGACTGGGTGCTCGAATACATGGACGCCTGGGTCGAACGGACCGCAAAGACCGGCGGGATGATCCCGTCGACGATCGGCCTTGACGGCGAGCCGGGAAACAACTTCGACGGCCAGTGGTGGAAGAGCACGTACGGCTGGAACTTCACCATTTTCGATGGTGAGATCGAGAAGATCGCCCACCGCAACTACTTCACCGCCGGCACCTGGCCGGGATTCAGCAACGCCTACCTACTCACCGGCGACACCAAATACATCGACATCCTTCGCCACCAGATGGACCTTTTCTACGAACAGAAGAAGGTCGTCGACGGCAAAGTGATGCTGCCACAGATGTACGGCGACCCGCGTGGTTACAAGTACAAGGGCGACCCCGAGTGGTACCGCTGGCAACCCAACCTGCACCACGACCGCCTGATGGAGATCTACCTCTGGTCGATGAACCGCAAGGACCTAGAGCGTCTGCCGGTGGAAGGTTGGCTCGGCTTTCTCGAAGGTAAGGACGGAGGCTACCCGGAGAAGGCGCTGCAGGCGGCTTTCGAGGGCGTGCGGGACCGCGTCGAGGCGATCCACAGCGACCCAACCTCACCCGATACCCGGCTCGCCGACTGGCTGCTCTCCTTCAACCCCGCGCAGACCCAAGCGTTGACGAACCTCATGCTGGGCGGCTACTTCGCCGGCGGCAAGATCTGGACTCTGCACTCCCGGCTGCGCTACTTCGACCCCGAACGCCGGCGCTCCGGCCCTCCAGAGGACATAGGCGCGCTGGTCGAGAAGATGACCGCCGATTCCGTCACCGTCACGCTGGTCAACGTGAATCAAACCAAGCCACGGACCGTGATCGTGCAAGCGGGCGGGTACGGGGAGCATCACTTCGAGTCGGTGACCGTCGGCGACAAGACCACACCCATCGATAGCGCGGTGGTCGAAGTACGGGTCGAGCCCGGCGCGGGCCGGCGGCTCGAGTTCAAGATGCGGCGTTACGCCAACCACCCCACCCTGGCCCAGCCCTGGGACCGCGGGTGGATGGTGAAGCATTAGGGCCGCGTCGCCGCGAAGAAAACCAGGCCTGGAGCCCTTCCCGGTTCGCCGCCCCCGAGAGGCGTCTACATTTCAGGCGGGGGGCGCCCAATGTTTCAGTAGGACGACCTGCTCTTCCCAGGGACTTTTCTCAACCACACGAAACAGCTTCTGATCCGCCGTAAAGACGGAGCAGCCCCGGAGAACTGCCAGTGCAACGTAGCTACCGTCGTGGACTGTACATCCCAGGGCGCAGGCGAGATTGACAGCCGGCTGAAGCAGATCGGCCGATGACTCTCGACGCCGGGGTAGCGTCGCGAACTCGGTCAGAATCCGATCCACGTAGCGTTGAGAAATTTCGCCCCGGCGGAACTTCTTCCAAATGACGTTGCCCACTTCAAGGTCGAAGAAATCGGGAACATGAATCGCGGTGTTTCTCTCGACCAAAAAGTCCTGCAGCGCAACGGCCCGCTCGCTATCGTCTTCCTCGAAGAACCACTTCACGGCAACGCCGGCATCAATGACGCACTCGATCACCGCTCGCGGTCCTCTCGGATCAAATCGACGCTATCACTCTGGATGGGGTGGGTTCGCCGAATCTTCTCTCTGAGGCGTTTGGCCCTTTCGGCGAAGTCAGCCAAGGAGAAGCCGACTGCATTCTCCAGTACCGTTTTGACCTCCTGCTGCAGGGAGCGATTGCGACTCTTCGCCTGCTTCTTGAGTTTGTCAATGGTTTGTTTCGACAGGTCGCGCACCAGGATGTCAGGCATGGCTTACTCCAGATCAGTGATATCAATATGATATCACTGATCCGATGGCCCGACCCTCGCTCGTTGTCTTCCGGCGCAAGAATTGATGCGCTTCCCTTCGGGGACTGTCACCATCTTCTGGGCGCACACGGAATGAGCCGCTTACCGACGTCCTTCCGGCGCGAAAATTGGCTGACTGTACCCAGAAGCACCGCTGCCACACTTGTTGCGCCGGAAAGCAGTTGGACCCAGCCTGATCAAGCCCAGTACGTGCGGTCCAAACTGCGGTATTGCACCGCTTCGGCAAGGTGTTTGACGGTGACTTGCCGTTGGCCGTCAAGGTCGGCGATGGTGCGCGACACTTTGAGGATACGGTCGTGAGCGCGGGCGGAGAGCCCCAGCCGCTGTACGGCCGTCTCGAGGGTCTTCTCACCGGCCTCGTCGAGTTGGCAGTGCTCGCGAACCATCTTTGCGGGCATGCGAGCGTTGGAGTAGCCGCGCTCCATTTGAAGACGGCGGCCGGCCTCGGCCCGCGCCCGGATATCCGCCGAGCTTTCGGCGCTCTGCGTGGAACGCAATTCGCGATGCTGGGTATCCACTTGACTCAGGTGACCCCAAGATGTAGTGTAGGGCCTGGTGGAGGATTACCCGCGCGACCAACTCGAATTCGAGTCTCACTTTGCGAGCGAGGAGGCTTGCCGCGACTATCTGTTCGCCTTGCGCTGGCCAGAGGGTTTCCGCTGTCCAAGGTGTGGGCATGAGCGCGCTTGGCCGGTGCGCAAAGTGTGGTTCGAATGCGCTCGCTGCGGGCGGCAAACCTCCGTCACCGCCGGCACGATCTTTCAAGACACACGCAAGCCGCTGCGGCTGTGGTTCCGGGCGATGTGGACCATCACCACGCAGAAGAATGGGGCCAGCGCCCTGGGTCTACAGCGCGTTCTGGGACTGGGCAGTTACCAAACCGCCTGGCCTTGGATGCACAAGCTGAGGCGAGCGATGGTGCGCCCGGGGCGGGAGCGATTGACGGGCCTCGTCGAGGTCGATGAGACCTACTGGGGCGCTGAAGAAGAAGGGGTAATCGGCCGGCAGACCGAGCGTAAAGCGTTGATTGCAGTCGCCGCGGAAGAGAGAGGCACCGGGCTGGGGCGCATCCGCATGCAGCGCGTTCAGAACGCCTCGGCGGCCAGTTTGATGCCCTTCGTCGAGGAGTCGGTCGAGCCGGGCAGCGTGGTTGTTACCGACAACTGGTCGGGCTACGATCCGCTCAAGAAGAAGGACTACCAGCGTCGTATCATCTCGATTAACAACCGCCGCGAGCAGGCCTCGCAGCTACTGCCGAGGGTGCACTTGGCGATCTCGCTACTCAAGCGCTGGATGCTGGGCACGCATCAGGGGGCGGTCAGCCACGAGCATCTGGACTACTATCTCGACGAGTTCGTGTTCCGCTTCAATCGGCGCAGATCACGCAGTCGGGGCAAGCTCTTCTACCGCCTTGTGCAGCAGGCCATGGCGGTGGAGCCGACGCCGTACCGCTCGATCGTCGCCGATTGGGACGCTAAGACGCTGTGAGCCCAACTACAAGATGTTGGGGTCACCTGAGTCAAGTGGATACCAGGCTTCGCGATAACGAACCGGCGGCACCTCGACATGAATATCGATGCGATCGAGCAGCGGGCCACTGATCTTGGCGACGTAGCGTTGGATCTGGGCGGGCGTGCAGCGGCAGTCGCGGTTCGGGTCGCCAAAGTAGCCGCACGGGCAAGGATTCATTGCCGCCACCAGCATGAACGTCGAAGGGAACGTCAAGGCCAGGTCGGAGCGCACAATGGTGATGCACCCGTCCTCGAGGGGCTGGCGAAGAAGTTCCAAAACGTTCCTCGGGAATTCGGGGAACTCGTCGAGGAACAGCACGCCGTTGTGCGCGAAGCTGACTTCGCCGGGCTTGGCCACGCCCATGCCGCCACCGACAAGGCCGGCGTTCGAGATGCTGTGGTGCGGTGCGCGGAACGGCCGCTCGCGGATTAATCCATGCTCGGAATCGAGCACGCCCGCAACACTGTGGACCTTGGTGGTTTCGAGCGCCTCCTCGAACGTCAGGCCGGGCAAGATGCCCGAGAAGCGCTTCGCCAGCATAGTCTTGCCCGAGCCGGGCGGGCCGACCATGAGGATGTTGTGTCCCCCGGCGGCCGCGATCTCGAGCGCCCGCTTGGCCGTTTCCTGCCCTTTGACGTCACGGAAGTCGTGGATGTGTTTGTGGATGTCGGCCCTCCCGTTGAGCGCATGCGTGCCGCTGGCAGGCTTGCGTGATTCGGGCTTTTCGATCAACTGCACGACGTCGCCCAGGTAGTCGACCCCGTACACGTTTACGCCTTCCACGACCGCCGCCTCCGCGGCATTCGACGCCGGTACGATCACGTTCGGTATACCGGCAGCCTTGGCGCAAACCGCCACGGGTAGCGCCCCCCGCACCGACCGCAAGCCGCCGTCGAGCGAAAGCTCGCCGACGACGAGGAAGTTCTCCATCGCGTCGGAGGGAATCGTCCCCATCGCGCCCATGATGCCCAGCGCCATCGGCAGATCAAACCCCGCCCCCTCCTTGCGGATATTGGCCGGCGCCAGGTTGACCGTGATGGCCTTGTTGGGATACCCGAAGCCCGCATTGATCAGCGACGACTTGATCCGCTCGCGGCTCTCCTTGACCGCCGTATCGGGCAAGCCGACGGTGAAGTAGTCCTTGATCGAGCCCATGTAGACGTCCACTTCGACGTCGATGAGCAGGGCGTCGACGCCGTAAATCGCGGCCGTACGGGTCTTGAATAGTGCCATGGCAGGTCTAGGCTTCCGCCGTCTCGTGCACCTTGGCCCCAGGTGGGGAATGCCCAGGGACGCTGCCAGCGGCGGCCTCTTCGCAAACCTTCTCTTGCATCACGGGCGCAGCCTCGGTACGTCCCACCGAAGACGAGACGGCGCGACAAGCCCGCTGGTAGTATCGGGACCAGATCCACAGCAGACCGAGGATCAGTCCAACCTCGACAAGACGTTCCATCATGGCCGCCTCAGACGGCAAGCAACTCTCAACCATTCAAAGGAATCAGAAGACCGCGGCCGGGTCTCGGGAAGGGCTCACAGCGGAGGGAGTACGGAAGTCATTATATAGCAAAACTGTTTTGATTTTTGGGAAAACAGAACACCGGCCGTCGCCGCCGCGGCTCGCACCCCGGCTCACCCGGGCCTTCACGAACCTATCCACTGCGCGCCTTCACTGCCCACCGGCGAGTTCAATCACGGGTGCGCAGCGTTGGCAACCAGGGGCCGAGGGGAAATGATCAGCGGCGGTACAGATACAGCTTATGTGTCGGGATCTCTTCGTCGTTGGGGTCGTGGACGGTGATTTCTTTGTCCGGCGTCCACCCGCGAAACGTGAAGTCGTGGGAGACGATGCGCGCGCCCGGCGTGACCTCCTCTTCGAGGAACGGTTGGATCTTATCGTTCGACGCCGGTAGTAGGTAGACGGTAATCAGGTCTGGCTTCGAGAAATCGGCCGTCATCAAGTCTTGCTCTTCGATGCGCGCCAGCTCGGTGATCTTGCGCTTGATCAGCCGCGCGCGGCTCTGGTGCACCAGTCTGGGATCGATCTCGAACCCAACGGCTCGGGCCCCGAAGGTCTGCGCGGCCATGATGACGATGCGTCCGTCGCCGCTGCCCAGGTCGTAGAGCAACTCGCCCGGCTGCAGCTCGCCGAGCTCGAGCATGGCCTTCACCACGCTCGTCGGCGTCGGGAAGTACGGTGCGAGATTCTGCGGTTTGGCCCGGTCCTCAACGCTCTGCGAAAACAGCAGCAGGGGGACGAGCAGGACGGAAGCTAGGATGATCTTGCGCATGCGGCCGAAGCGCGGCTGGCGGGGAGGCTGACGGGCTTGAACGCATTTTACAATACCCGGGGCCGGACTCCGGAGAACGGTTGTGCCCGTGAGGCGACCAGGCTGCGCCCGCGAAGTCCAGGCCCTTCGCGGCAGGCCGCTGCCGAGGGCCTCGACTTCCAACCGACGGGTCGAAGTTCATGTGGCGTAAGGCTCCAGTCTTGCCGAGTCTCGATTCTTCGGGACTCAGGATGGCAAGTGACCGAGCAGCGGCTGTTGGTAGAGGGCCTGAGAACCGAGGACTCGGTTCTCGACAAGCCTCGAGGCTTACGCCACACCCCTGCAAGGACATGTTACTTCTCAGGTGACGCTCAGATCAGACGGATAGAATAGGATTTCCAGTCCCGCCGCCCGCGCCCCTGGAGGCCCGATCATGACTCTCAGCACCGTCAAGATGAACATACCCGAAGGCGCCAACCTCATCCTGGGCCAATCGCACTTCATCAAGACGGTCGAGGACCTCTACGAAATCATTGTCACGTCCGTACCGCAGATGAAATTTGGCATCGCTTTCAACGAAGCCTCTCAGGACCGTCTCACCCGCGTCGAGGGCAACGACGACGAGCTCAAGACGGTGGCCGCCGACAACGCCACGGCCGTCGGCGCGGGACACCTGTTCGTCATCGTTCTGAAGGACGGTTTCCCCATCAACGTGCTGAACCGGATCAAGGAGTGTCCCGAGGTCGTGCGCATCTTCTGCGCGACAGCAAACCCGCTCGAGGTGATCGTGGCCGAGACCGACCTTGGCCGAGGGGTGCTGGGTGTGATTGACGGCGAAACGCCCACGGGCGTTGAGCAAGCCGCCGACATCGAACACCGGCACGAGTTCCTGCGCAAGATCGGCTACAAGCGCTGAGCGCCGCGCCTCACGACACCCAGGCCTCAGGAACCGCCAGGTCGGCGTTCGAGAAAAAACACCACGATCTTGTCGTCTTCAAAAGCCGGCTCGCCACATAACTGAGTCAGCTCGGCGCGTAGACGCTCGTAGGTCGCGTCCGGCACGCCCCCCAGCCGCCGCACCGAGCGCATGCCAACGATGTCGGCTGGGTCGGCTTCAGCCATCGCCTTCGTCTTGAAGCTGTTCACTTTGAACTTGTGGATGACGAAGGTGTCGAAACCCAGTTTCAGCAGTCTGTCGCGATCCAAGGGGCGTTCGAGCTTGGGGATGCCGATGAGGTCCGACAGAGCCGGCTCGCGGACGATGAAATCATCGGCTTCCACGGGACGAGTCGAAACATATCCGTCGCCAATCGGCAGCCCGTGGATCGTTTGCGCCAACAGGTTCGGCCCCGACCGGCTCCGCTGGTGCGAAGGGACATTGAAAACGGCACCCGGCCGATCCGACCGCGCCAGCTCCTCATAGAACGGCGAAACCTCAACCTTCTTCACCGGGTACGGGATCCACGAGTATTCGAAACAGATCAACCCCGCCAGCACGAGAAAGCGCGCGTCGCTCTTCTTCCGTAAGGCCGCCCATCCGAGACCCACCAGCACAGCCAGGCCCAAACTCGCCAGGATCATGAAGCGGTTCGCCACCCGCAGCAGATCGAACACGGGGACCTTCTGAAGCAGATAGAACGGCAACGTGATCGAGTCGATTACTTCTCTGCCCCACAACGGGTGCCGGCCCAGTGCCAGCAGGATCGCGCCGGCCGTAAAGCACCACCAGAACAGCCAGCCCGAGCGCCGGCGAACCGCCGCCAGAATCGCCAGCACCAACGGTACAAACCCGAGGTAGCCGATATATCCCGGCGACCGGTAGGGCTGATCGACATAGAGCGCGGACACCAGCCCGCCCCAAAGCGTGTGCCCGTAATGCGGGATGAGCAGGAAGCGCGCGTCCACGCCAAGGTTCTGCGGCGGCTTGCGGAAGTAGTCCGCGCCGCCAATCATCTCAACGATCATCGGCGTGACCAAAGGCAACAGCAAGACCCCTACAACCATGCTCGCCACGATAAGATCTCGTAGCGCCATCCCAGCGCGATGTCGCCGGCGAATCAACTCCACGACTGCCACCGGCAACATCGCGAGCATTAATTCAAGGCCCAGGTGCCAACTGCAAAGGGCCGTGAGGGTGAAATAGAAACTGACACCCAACACGTTGCGAAGGCCGCCGCATCGAAAAAGCCGCAGCAGGAAGAACAGCGTCAGCGGCATGAACTGTACCGCCACGAGGTTCAGGTGCTCGAAAACTTGTTCCATGAGCTGCGGAAAAAAAGCGAACACCAGCCCCGCCAGAAACGCCCCGCGCGGGTCGCCCGTGATCTCTTTGACCAGCAGATACATCCCGACGCCCGCCAGCCACAGAGCCAAGATGACGCAGAAGTTATAGGCCGCTGTCGGTCCCAGCGTCGCCGTGATCGGCAGAGCGACGAGCATGTTGAACGGCGAGTGAGTGTGAAAGATGAGTTTCGCGCCCGTCGGATGGAAGATATGCGGGCTGAAGTGGGCGGGCGAGCGGCCAAGGTCGAGCAACGCCGTCTTCCACCACCACAGATTCCAATGGTTCTGCCAGATGTCGCCCGCGCCGGCGGGCAGCGAGCCGGTGAAGTCGAGCACCAGCGGGAAGGTCATCAGCAGCGCCAGCAACAAGAACGCCGCCGCGACTTTCCACGGGCTTTGCAAGTGGCGTTCCAGGCGCGAGGGGCTAGTAGTCGTTTGAGACATCGAGCGGCAGGCGAGACAGAAACGGAGAGGTTAGCGGATGCGCGGTCGCGTGATCAACTCAGTCGGCGCCTCAACTCCAGCCTCACACAATAGCGAGAAACCAATCTGGTTAAATGAGAACTCCGAACCGCCTCCACGCATTAGTTCCCGCGCGGCTGCAACCGGCGCGCCCATGGATCTCATTCTCGAACAGGAAACTCTCATTCGTCTGGGCTGTTTCTTCGGCGTGCTGATCGTGATGGCGATCTGGGAGCTGATGGCGCCTCGACGCCGGCTCACCGTTTCGAAACCTCTGCGCTGGACGAGCAACCTCGGACTCACCTTTCTCAACAGCCTGGCCGTGCGTGCGGTCCTACCGGTCGCCGCCGTCGGCGCCGCCTTGGTCGCCCAACAGAATGGTTGGGGCCTGCTCAACCGCGTCACGCTGCCGGCCTGGCTGGCCGTCGTTGTGACCGTGCTGGTGCTCGATCTCGTGGTCTACCTGCAGCACGTCATGTTTCACGCCGTGCCCGCGCTGTGGCGTCTACACATGGTTCATCACGCCGATCTCGATTTCGATGTCACCACGGGCTCACGCTTCCACACGATCGAGATCCTGTTGTCGATGGGCATCAAGATGGCCGTCGTGGTGTTGCTTGGACCGCCTGCCGCCGGCGTCGTTATCTTCGAAGTCATCCTGAATGCGACGGCGATGTTCAATCACTCAAACGTCTACTTACCGGAAGGCATCGACCGCGTTCTGCGCCTGCTCGTGGTGACTCCGGAGATGCACCGCGTCCATCACTCGGTCGTGCGGCGCGAGGCCAACAGCAATTTCGGCTTCAACCTGCCCTGGTGGGACCGCTTGATGGGCACCTACCGCGCCCAACCCGACGACGGCCATCTCGGCATGACCATCGGCCTCTCGCAATTCCGCGATCCCGACAAAGTCGAGCGCATCCCCTCGATGTTGGCCCTGCCTTTCATCGGCCAACCCGGTGCCTATCCGATCAACGAAAAAGAGGGCTGACGCGGCGCAAGTTGTCTGCAAGGTTGTGTATTATGGGCGAGCCTGGCTGTGCCCAGCCACGTCTTTGCCAAGCGTAGGGGTGGACCGCTGCGTCCGCCCCGCTGTGCCTTTTCACGATGTGGCTCGTCTCTATGGCGAAGTCGCGAGCGATTCCGCGGCGCCGGGGTGGACGCAGCGGTCCACCTCTACAAAAGTGAGTTGCCGAACCGGATGATGCGTGTGAGAGACCGATGATGAGCCAAGGAACCCTCCAAGCCGCTGTTGAGCGGTCGCTCCGCGATCCCGATGGCTTTTGGGGCGAGGCAGCGGAGGCGATCCACTGGTGCAAACGCTGGGACCGTGTACTCGACGACACCAACAAGCCGTTCTATCGCTGGTTCACCGGCGGCGAACTCAACACCTGCTACAACGCTCTCGATCGGCATGTCGAGAACGGCCGCGCCGACCAAACCGCGTTGATCTACGACAGCCCCGTCACCAACACCGTCCGGCGGTTCTCCTACCGGGAACTGCGCGACCAAGTCGCGGCGTTCGCCGGCGGGCTCGCGGGACTCGGGGTGGGCAGGGGCGACCGGGTCATCGTCTACATGCCGATGGTCCCTGAGGCGGTCGTCGCGATGCTCGCCTGTGCGCGGCTCGGCGCGGTGCACTCCGTCGTTTTCGGGGGGTTCGCCGCCAACGAACTCGCCATCCGTATCGACGACGCGCAACCGAAGGTCGTCGTCTCGGCATCCTGCGGTATCGAAGTCAACCGCATCGTCGCCTACAAGCCTTTACTCGATGAAGCGATTGAGATCGCCCGCCACAAGCCAAGCCACTGCGTAATCCTTCAGCGCGAGGCCCACCCCGCCACGCTCAAACCCGGCCGCGATCTCCACTGGCACGAGGCGATCGCCGGCGCCGAACCCCACGACTGCGTCCCCGTGGCCGCCACCGACCCGCTCTACATCCTCTACACCTCGGGCACGACCGGAGAGCCGAAGGGCGTGGTGCGCGACAACGGCGGCCATGCCGTCGCACTCCAGTGGACGATGAAAAGCATCTACGGCGTCGATCCCGGCGACGTCTACTGGGCCGCGTCCGACATCGGCTGGGCTGTGGGCCATTCCTACCTCGTCTACGGACCGCTTCTTCACGGCAACACCACCGTCCTCTATGAAGGAAAGCCCGTCGGCACGCCCGATCCTGGCGCGTTCTGGCGCGTCATTTCCGACCACAAGGTCAAGGTTCTCTTCACCGCGCCGACTGCCTTCCGCGCGATCAAGCGCGACGACCCCGACGGTGCATTTATCAAGAAGTACGACCTATCGCATTTCCGCACTTTGTTCCTGGCTGGGGAGCGGTCCGACCCCGACACGCTGGAGTGGGCCGAACACCACCTCGGCGTCCCCGTCATCGACCATTGGTGGCAGACCGAAACCGGCTGGCCGATCTGTTCCAATTGCCTCGGCATCGAGCAGCTCCCGGTCAAGCACGGATCGCCGACCAAAGCCGTGCCCGGCTGGGACGTACGAGTTGTCGACCCCGAAAATCAAGAGGTGAAATCCGGCCAGATCGGCGCTCTGGTCGTCAAGCTGCCCCTCCCTCCCGGAACGTTCCCGACTCTCTGGAACGCTGACGAGCGATTCGTCGAGTCTTACCTGTCCGAGTTCCCCGGCTACTACAAGACCGCTGACGCCGGCTTCATCGATGAGGATGGCTACGTGTATGTGATGTCTCGCACCGACGACATCATCAACGTCGCCGGGCACCGCCTGTCCACGGGAGGTATGGAGGAAGTACTCGCGGCGCATCCTGACGTGGCCGAATGCGCGGTTATCGGTATCAACGATCCGCTCAAGGGGCAGCTCCCGCTCGGCCTGCTGGTGCTCAAGGCGGGCGTCCTCCGCGCCCACAGCCAGATCGTCGAGGAAGTTATTGCGATGGTCCGCGAGAAGATCGGGCCGGTTGCCGCGTTCAAGATCGCCACGGTGGTCGAGAGTCTCCCGAAGACCCGTTCCGGCAAGATCCTCCGTGGCACTATGCAAAAGATGGCCAACGGCGAGGACTACAAGACTCCGGCGACAATCGACGACCCTGTCATCCTCGACGAGATCAAGGAGGCCTTTCGCCACATCGGCTTCCCCAACAATGAATACCCTTACAACAACTCTCACCAGTGTTAAAGACGAGCAGTACTTGGACCGGAATAGACTCACGCGTCACCTATGAGAGGAGCCTGTCATGTACGAATCACCATATAATTTCTCCTACACCGAGGATAATAAGGGCCGTACGTCCATAATCTATGCAGAGGAGACCACCAGAGATCAAAAGACACCTTTTGAAAATCCGGGGCTGACCATCGTAAGCTTTGTGCGCGCCGCTGACAGTTATCCACTGAAGAGTGCCTGCGTGCGGTTGCGCGAAGCCAGGCCATCTCTTCACGGCTTCGCTCCGATGTTACACCTGACCGTTCTTGGCATTTTGGGACGCTACCAGCCAAAGCTGAAAGACAAGCAGCGCGAACTGATAAGGGAAGCAGTTTGTGAGGTGATTAACAATAAATTGGCTCGGATGCCGCAGTTTGCCGTGACTGGGGAAGGCATTCGGTCGGGTGGGGATGTCAAACGTATTGGGGGAAATGTAGTCGCCGCGATCAAGCTGGAAGATCGCCAATACATCGAAGAGCTTTCGGGGCAACTGGTCAAACAGTTAGAGCCGCGACTGACGAAGATTCACCCCGAGATTAGGCTGCGGCCAGCGAAGGGAATCAAGATCACTATCGGCTACTACGATGAGCCGGAAGACTTCGGTATTGACCGCGACCTGGCGCTTGCGCTTGAAGAACTTCGACACGTTAAAATTAACCTGTGGGTCGAGCGAATTGCGCTTGTGCGATTCCACTTCAAGTCGCTTGAAGATGGGGAGACAATGTACGACATCCCACTTAAGCCGCCAGCCAGTCAGCCAATCAGAAAGGTTACCGCAAGGCCCAAAGTGCTTGCTATGCCTAACTGGACTCGCTGGTGTGGAGTAAGTTATTTGTTCGACAATCCCGGCGCGAGTCTGGCACGCCTTGCCAGCACGGACTTGTTACAGGTGGCCTGCAAGCCCTGGAGTGACCCGGAACTGCCACTCTATCGCTCGTTGGGTGACGCTTTAGCCGAAGTGGGCCTTCATTCAGCCGACAATCCATGGTCATTCTGCCCGCTGCCATCTATCTCCTATCATGTAACGGTATGGGACGGGATCAATGACGGGAACCTCCACAAAATTGCTGAGCCGGAGCGAAAGGAGTTCGCGGAATTCTTGTTACACCTGCCGCAGTCGGCGAAGTTCTCACCTCCAAATCTGATTCCGGCGGATGCCTTCGATGGACTCGTCGTGATTGATCCGGTCGTGATTGATCCGGTCGTGATTGATCCGGTCGTGACTGGTCCGGTGAAGTTCCAGTTCGAAGGCTTGAGTCTGCGGTGGAGCGACTCCGTGCTGGTGGCAAAGCTGGCCCCGGTTGGCGAAAAGTCGAAAGAACTGTTGGCCGCAATCCGCGGAAGACGGAAACATCTTGATGAAAGACTCGCGAAAATAGGCCGCCCGGCGTCTCTGAGATATACCCCTCACGTGTCGCTCGGCTACTTCTGCGATCCTGGCGGCGCACGCCTGGCGAGAAAGTATTTACCCCAGTGGGCAAAGGTTTTTCGGTGCCAGGCTGGTCGGTGCGAGCAGGCGTTTCCTTCGATCGGTGCCTATGCTTTTGAGTCAATGATGCAGTTCATAAAGCTCAATCCGACCGAAAAACAACTTCTCGCCACGTTGCGAGGCGAAATGCGTGCAAAGGCCGTCACTAGCTGGGAGCTGTACCGCAAATATCACATACCCCCTTCAACACAATGACCATTTCATACGCAACAAAACACATCGTCCCGCTCATCGTCGCCGGGCTCCTCGTCAGCTCGACACCGCGTCTCCTGTCAGCACCGCCTGTCGAGCGCCAGCAACTGCTCGATTACATGGAGCGGGTTCGCGACGACAACGACCTGCCCGGTCTGTCGGTCGCCGTGGCCGTTGACGGCGAGATCGTCTTCTCGGGAGGGGTCGGCTACGCCGAGTTGGACAATCGAACCCCGCAAACCGGACGAAGCGTCCACAACGTCGGCTCGATCTCAAAGGTCCTGGCTGTGGTGGGCCTGATGCGTTTGGTCGAACAAGGAAAACTCGATCTTGATGCGACGATCCAGACCTATGTACCCTACTACCCGGAGAAGAAGTGGCCCATCACCGTGCGCCACATCCTGACCCACACCTCCGGCACCCGGCACTACAACGGCGTCGAGTTTGGAGAGCATCGCCTGTTGGCGATGCGGCATTACGACGATTTCGAGGAAGCGACCCGGCTCTGGCGGGACGACCCGCTTTTGTTCGAACCGGGCACCCTGTGGTCTTACTCCTCGCACGCCACGAACCTGATCCACGGTGTCGTCGAGAAGTTAGCTGGCGAGGACTTTGAAACCTATATGCGGCGTCACGTCTTCGAGCCGGCAAGCATGCTGGCATCGCAGTTCGACGTGCCGTCGCGTGTCATCCGCAATCGCGGCCACGGATACGTCCGCGACGACCAGGGCCGCTTCGTCCATCCCATCTGGGAGAACCCGAGTTACAAGTACGCGGGAGGCGGCATTCTATCAACGGCGGAAGATCTCGTGCGCTTTGCGATCGCCATCAATGAGGGCGTGCTGTTAGACCCCGAAACCGTCCGCATGATGCACGAACCTCAGCTCGACCCGTCGGTCAAACGCTTCGTTCCCGACGGCGAGCCGCAGCCGCGTGACTTTCGGCAGGCCCTCGTGTGGCGCATCTTGGAAGATCAAGCCGGACGCACGTTCCCAAGTCACACCGGCACCGTTAAAGGCACCCGCAGTTTCGTTGCCAACTACCACGAGCAGGGCGTGGTCGTAGCACTCCAGGCCAACGCGTTTCCGTTCGACTCGCCGCGCTACGGCATGGCCATCGCCCAGATGTTTCTTCCGGCTGCACAGTAGAGGCTTGCATCAGTGCGGGTCCGGACCTGGGGCAAGAGTCTCCCAGGGTTTCCGCAGCGTCAGCGTCGCGCCGCAGTCAACGTGACTACGAGGGAGGAGCGTATACTAAGTGCGTGGATTTCACTTGGGATCCACGGAAGGCAGCCGCCAATGTCCGCAAACACGGAGTCGGCTTCCGCGAGGCGGCCACGGTGCTACGTGATCCGTTGTCAACCACTTTCCCGGACCTGGATCACTCCGAGAGCGAGGCGCGCTTCCTAACGATGGGGATGTCGAAGCCTCAGCGGTTGTTAGTGGTATCGCATGCCGAAGAAGACAACGTGATTCGAATCATCAGCGCTCGGAAAGCTATCTTGCGCGAACGGAAGTTCTATGAGCAAGGCCGACCGCCCCGAACAAAACGACATGCGCCCCGAATATGACTTTGCCGCCATGCCCGGTGGTGTCCGGGGCAAGTATGTGAAGCGGCTCCGTGAAGAAGGCAACATCGTCTTGCTTGATCCGGAAGTGGCCGCGGCATTTCCAACCGAGGAAGCCGTCAACGCTGCCCTTCGTGGTGTGTTGCGCACAGCGAAGGCAGTCCGGCGCCATGGCGGACTGCCTAACAAGACGTTGCAGCCGTCGGAGCAAAAGGCGCGCCGGAGGTAACGCAAAACCGTTCGAGCCCCCACGAACGGCCGGTAGTTCAGCGCAGCGCTCGAAGAGAGATGCGTCTTGTCCAAAGGGCTGTCCCGCATCCGATCGAAGGTCACCTCGACCCGCAACAGTTCTTGAACTTGCGGCCGCTTCCGCAGGGACAGGGAGCGTTGCGGCCAACCTTGGGCTCCCGCCGCACGGTCTGTGATGGGGCAGCCCCACCGCCCAGCAGGCGGTCAACGTCTGACACATCTTCCGGTTCGTCTTCTTCGACACCCACGATGACCTGCCAGCCGTGCTCGTTGCACAGCGATACGATCTCTTCCCCTCGCTCTAGCGACTGAACACGTACTACGGCCGGACGCTTTGATGTGCCGAGTTTCGCCAACGCACAATCCTCCTGGACTTGCCCAGGTTTGCCGTCGAACGGCTGGCCGGTCACTTGAGAGCGGCGCAAGAGAGTATACCAGCGTGCTTGGTCGTGGCCGATCCCGCTCGCCGGTTGCGGCGGCATGCTGGACGTTCGTGACGTCCTTGCATCGAACGCTCCCTCTCCCAACGCGGCATTCAGTCGAGCAGGGGAAGTTGCTCCCGCGGCACGAGAACCTCGATCGAACGCGATTGGCGCGGCGTTCGCGCGATCAAGCCTCGCTTCTCTAGCGTCAAAATCATCTGGTGAACTGTCGGGGGCGTCACCTTAAAGTGTCGTTGGATGTCGGCCTCCGCCGGCGGCCTGCCGTTCACTTTCGCGTACGCTGCGATGAAGGCTAGATATTGCCCTTGGAGTTTGGTAAACGAAGCTTCCACAAGACTGTCAACCTTCTCTGACCATACCGCGCTCAGCCGCCTATCGCTCCGGGTCCGCTGAGTTGCCCCGTCCATCAGCCGTTTCTGACTTGTTCAGCTACAATCTGAACGAGCACCCTCCTTCCGAACGCTCTCCAAGGAGCGGCATCGACATGCAAGACGCCGTCATCATTAGCGCCCTGCGCACCGCCGTCGGCAAAGCGCCGCGCGGCGTGCTCAAGACCACACGCCCCGACGACATGGCAGCGACGGTCATCCGCGCGCTGCTTGAGCGCACCCCCGAACTCAACGCCGACGAGGTTGAAGACGTCGTTCTCGGTTGCGCCATGCCCGAGGCCGAGCAAGGCATGAACGTGGCGCGGATCACCGCCATGCGCGCCGGGCTGCCGGACTCGGTCCCCGGCATGACCATCAACCGCTTCTGCAGCTCGGGTCTGCAAGCGATCGCACTCGCCGCCGACCGCGTCCGCTCGGGCGGTGTCGACGCTGTGATCGCCGGCGGCACCGAATCAATGAGCCTGATCCCCAAAGCCGGCCACAAGCTCGCGCCCAATCCCTGGATGATCGAGCATCTGCCACAGGTCTACATCAACATGGGTCTGACGGCTGAGAACGTGGTCAGCAAATACGGCATCCCGCGCGAGCAACAGGACGAGTTCGCCCTCTCGAGCCACCGCAAGGCCGCTGCCGCACAGGAGGCCGGCAAGTTCAACGATGAGATCGTGCCCCTAGACATCCGCATCACCACGGCGGAGAACGGCTCCGCCGCTACACGCGACTTCCAGTTCACGCGCGACGAAGGGGTCCGAACCGACACCAGCGCCGAGAAACTTGGCTCGCTCAAGCCGGTCTTCCAAGTGGGCGGAACAGTCACCGCCGGCAATTCTTCACAAACCAGCGATGGCGCGGCCGCGGCCCTGGTGATGTCCGGCACCCGAGCCGCGCAGTTGGGGCTCAAGCCGGTCGCACGTCTGGTCAGCTTCGCCACCGCCGGGGTCCCACCCGAGATCATGGGCATCGGCCCCGCCGTCGCTATTCCCAAGGCGCTCAAGCTGGCCGGCCTCGACCTTGACGACATCGAACTGATCGAGTTGAACGAAGCCTTTGCAGCGCAGGCCCTTGCCGTCATCAAGGTCACCGACCTCAATCCCGACATTGTCAACGTCAACGGCGGCGCCGTGGCGCTGGGACATCCTCTGGGAGCTACCGGCGCTAAGTTGACCGCAACGTTGTTGCATGAGATGGAACGCCGCCAAGTCCGCTACGGCATGGTGACGATGTGCGTCGGCGGCGGCCAGGGCGCGGCGGGTATTTTCGAACGACTGTAGAGTAACCCAGTAGGCGACGCGCATTAGTCGGGGCGGTACAGGCCGGCGATCTAGTTCATGTCAACCACCGAAGTTCAAGTGGCGACCATCCAGCCCGGTGGAGGCTTCCTCCTCGGCGAAACCCCTGCCACCTTCACTCCCGAAGACTTCACCGAAGAACAACGGCAGATCGCCGCCACCGCCGCCCGCTTCATGGCCGACGAGGTCCTTCCCGTCCGCGCCGAGTTCGAGCAGCAACAACCCGGTCTTGCCCGCACCCTCATGCGGAAGGCCGGCGAACTCGGCCTGCTCGCCGTACGCGTATCCGAGAAACACGGCGGCCTCGAGATGGACATGGTGACCGCCCAGGTCGTCACCGAGAACCTCGGCAGCTACGCGTCGTTCTCGACAACCTTCGGCGCGCACACCCACATTGGCACCTTGCCGCTGGTGTACTTTGGCACCGAAGAACAAAAACAGCGCTACCTGCCCCGCCTCATCACGGCCGAATGGCTGGCCGCCTACTGCCTCAGCGAGCCCCAAGCCGGCAGCGACGCCCTCGCCGCGCGCACTCGCGCCGACCTCTCGCCCGACGGCAAGCACTACGTCCTCAACGGCGAAAAGATGTGGATTTCCAACGGCGGGTGGGCCGACCTCTACACGGTCTTCGCCAAGGTCGATGGCGACAAGTTCACCGCGTTCCTGGTCGAGCGAGCGATGGACGGCGTCCGCCCCGGGGCCGAGGAAAACAAGATGGGCATCAAGGGCAGCTCGACGACTCCCTTGGTACTCGACAACGTGGCCGTGCCGGTCGACAACGTGTTGGGCGAAATCGGCCGCGGGCACATCATCGCCTTCAACATTCTCAACATCGGCCGACTGGAGTTGGCGGCTAGCTGTGTCGGCGGTGGCAAGAGAATCCTCGCGGACGCGATCGCGTACGCCAAGCAGCGTAAGGCCTTCGGCCACGCCATTGCGGACTTTGGGCTGATCCAACACAAACTCGCTGCGATGGCTGAGCGCCTGTTTGCCAACGAGTGCTTGGTCTACCGCACTGCCGGGCTGATCGACGAACGGCCGGGCCCCGAACACAAAGCGGACGCCTCGTGGGATGTCGAGGACGCCGCACGGCAACGCCTGGCAGCGGTCGAAGAGTACGCCATTGAGTGCGCCGTGGCCAAGATCTACGGCTCCGAAGCATACGACTTCATCGTCGACGAGGGCGTGCAGATTCACGGCGGCTACGGCTACCACCAGGACTACAACATCGAGCGCGCCTACCGTGACTCGCGGATCAACCGCATTTTCGAGGGTACGAACGAGATCAACCGCCTGCTCACGGCCGGCATGCTTTTCAAGCGCGCCGCGCAAGGGCGGCTCGATCTCATGCGCGGCGTCGGCGAGGCCACCGCGGCCGCGGCAGCGAGCAGTTCGCCGCCGCTCGAAGCGCAAGGTCCCCTTGCCCTCGACAAGCAGTCCCTCCAGCGGGCCAAGCAGGCAACGCTACTCGTAGCAGGCGCCGCCTACCAAAGGTTTGGCGCGGAACTCGAGCAACAACAAGAAATCTCGGGCGCCATCAGCGACATGGTCATGGCGATCTACGCCGATGAATCAGCCCTGCTGCGAACCGAGAAGCTGCAATCCTCGGGCCGCGGCGAGCAGGCCTTCGACATGACGCGCGTTCTGGTCTTCGATGCCATGCGGGAGATCCAGAACCGGGGACTCGCCGTTCTTGCTGCGACGGCGGAAAACGACACCACGCTCGACCAACAGGCACACGCATTGCATCGCTTAACCAGCGTTACTCCGCTCAACACAATCGAGTTGCGGCGCAACATCGCCACCCGACTCTTGACCGTCGAGAAGTTCGTTGTCTAAAGTCGCCACGGATTCGACTGAGCCGCAACGGGTTGTGATCGCCATTGGTCTACCGGGCTCAGGCAAGTCGACCTGGTTCGACAAACAGGGCATTACACCCCTATCGAGCGACGGCCTCCGCATCCTCCTTGCCGACGACGTTGACGAGCAGCGCTATCAGGACGACATCTTCCGCGCCCTGCGTTTCTTACTGCACGTTCGTCTCGAGCTCGGGCGTCCCGTTACCTACATCGACGCCACCAATTTCTTACGCCATCTCCGCGAGCCGTTTCTTCGCATCGTGCGCGAGCACGGTTGTACGGCCGAGGCGATCTACTTCCAGGTGCCGGCTGCGGTGTGCCGGGAGCGCAACGCCGCCCGCCATCGCCGCGTACCCACCGACGTGATGGACGCCATGGCGGCGCAGCTCGAACCGCCAAGCTTCGACGAAGGCTTCCGCCGCATTGTCACCGTCGGCCCCGATGGCGAGACCGTAAGCGACAAAACGACAGGCTAGAATCTGCCGCCCTAGCCCGGCTCGACCTCGGCCACCCGAATCCCTTAGGATGTCTTCATGCGCATCGCTATTCTCGCTGTTTCGCTTGCCATCGTTGCCTCCGCCCAGCAACCCTGGCCCAAGGACATGCCGCAACAGATGGTTTGGCTCGATCGCTCAGGCGATGTGCTGGGGACCGTCGGGGCAGTGCAGAACTCGATCTTCTTCCCGGAGATCTCTCCCGACGGCAAGTTCATCGTCCTGTCGTCGCGCAACGGCGAGGTCAACGACCGCGATGTCTGGATCCACGATATCGCCGCGGGGACCAAACGCCGCATCACCAAGGTCAAGGGAAACGACAACTTCCCGCTCTGGACGCCCGATGGCCGCAGCATTGTTTTCACCAGCAGTAGGGTGCCCAAGTATGACCTGTTCCGCGTCAGCGTCGAGCCGCGGGGGGCGCCGATACGGATCCTCGAGGCCGAGGGCACGTCCGAGTACCCCCGCGACATCTCACCGGACGGCAAGAAGCTGATCTTCACCAAGAACGAGCCCGCCGGCCGAACACTGTGGAAGCTCGCACTCGACAAGGACGGCGCCACGCCCGAGGCTTTCATCCCCAAAGAGGCCGGCGTGTGGGCTGACGGCGGGAAGTTCTCGCCCAACGGCAAGTACTTCGCCTATTCGTCGAACGAAGCCGGGATGTGGGAGGTCTACGTCTGCCAGACGGCCAACGTATCGAATAAGTGGAAGGTGTCGGCGGAGTTGCGGTCGGGTTGGGCCGGCGGCGGCGGGCAGCCCCGTTGGCGCGGTGACGGCAAGGAACTCTACTACATCATGGGGCAAGATACGCTGGCCTACTTGCCGGTCGAGACCGACGGCGAGTTCACGCATGGTGAGGCGAAGAGGTTGTTCTCTTACTCGAGCATGCGGGGCAATTTCCAAGACGAGGCGCCTTGGCTTCATAAGTATGATGTGACCGACGATGGGCAGAAGTTTTTGTTTGTGAGGCTGGCAAAGAAGTAGTGGTCTGCCATCGGCCGGAGTGTGCTACGCCCAGCCCTTGACTGCCGACAACGCCGGCTTGCGACTCACCAGCTTGCTATCATTCCAAGATTCCAACACGGCTCTCGATAGAGAGCGGAGGTGAACAGATGCGTTTCATGGTCAAGGTTTCTATCCCTGTCGAGGCGGGCAACGCTGAAGCCAAGAACGGCTTTCAACGGATGCGAGCGATTCTCGAGGAACAGCAGCCCGAGGCGGCCTACTTCATCGCCGAGAACGGCACTCGAACCGCGGTCCTCATTCTCGAGATGGATGAGGCGTGTGAACTTCCCTCGGTGGCTGAACCTTGGTTCCTGGCCTTCAACGCGAGCGTCGAAGTCACGCCGGCGATGCTGGCCGAGGATTTAGGCATGGCCGCTCCGACGATCGAAGAGGCGGTGAATAAGTACGGCTAGAAAGCGGGCATGGCCGAAGTCGATCGATCGGAAGTGGCGGCCGGCTGGCTGGCTCGCGGGTTCAGTTGCGACTTGTGGCTCGACGCCGTGGGGCAGTGCTGGGAAGATTTCACCCACGAGACAGACGAGGTCGTGACGGTGCTCGAAGGCGAGATGCAGTTTGAGATCGAGGGAGTCGTCTCTCGACCGAAGGCGGGCGAGGAGTTGTTGATTCCGGCGGGGGTGGTCCACTCAGCGCGGAATATTGGAAAGACCACGGCGCGTTGGTTGTACGGCTACCGGCGTTCTTGAGGGTTGTACGAAAACGCGTTCTCGCGGATCGACAACTGCTAGACGCGGCTGCGATTCGTGGCGCGGGCACGGCATGGCGTGCCCCTACATTGCAGTGTCGGGTTGTCGGCTGCTCTTCCGATGAAATACTGGCTCGGGCTCGACATTGGTACCGGCGGTTCACGCGTTCTGCTCGTGGATGCGGGCGGGCGGGTCGTCGACGCCGTCACCGCCCCGCATGAAGAGATGCACATGCCGCGGCCGCTGTGGGCTGAGCAGCGTCCTGAGAACTGGTGGGAGGCCGCTCAGCAAGCGATTCGCGAAGTGCTGGGCGAGTCCGATATCGCCGCGGACGATATCGCCGCCGTCGGCCTCTCGGGCCAAATGCACGGGCTGGTGCTGCTCGACGCCGATCACCATGTCATCCGACCGGCGCTGATCTGGTGCGACCAGCGCAGCCAGGCTCAGGTGGATTGGATCAACGACACCGCCGGGCCCGAGATGGTCCTCGAACAGACCGCCAACCCGGTGCTGACGGGCTTCACCGCCCCCAAGCTGTTGTGGGTGCGCGACAACGAGCCGGCGGCGTACGAGCGGACCCGGCAGGTCCTGCTGCCGAAGGACTACGTCCGGTTCTGCCTCACCGGTGAGTTCGCCGGCGACGTCTCCGACGCCTCGGGGACGGCGCTGTTCGACGTCGTCAATCGCCGCTGGGCCGACCCGCTGATTGACAAGCTCGGCATCGACCGCGGCTTGCTGCCACGCGTGGTCGAATCGCCAGAGATCACGGGCCGGGTCAGCGAACTGGTCGCCGAGAAGACAGGGCTCAAGGCCGGCACGCCCGTCGTAGGCGGGGCGGGAGATCAGGCGGCCGGCGCGGTCGGCAACGGGATTGTGGAGCCGGGTCTGGTCTCCGCAACGATAGGGACGTCGGGCGTCGTCTTCTCGCACCTCGATCAGGTGGCTTACGATCCCCAGGGGCGCGTACACACCTTCTGCCACGCGGTGCCGGGCAAGTGGCACGTGATGGGCGTCACCCAGGGTGCGGGACTGAGCCTGCAATGGCTCCGCAATCACCTTGCGCCGGACGCCGTCGAGGAAGCGAAGAGGCGCGGCGTCGACCCGTACGAAATTCTCACCGCCGAGGCCGCCGAGGTTCCGCCCGGCAGCGAGGGCCTCTTCTGGCTGCCCTACCTGATGGGCGAGAGGACGCCGCATCTCGACTCGCAGGCGCGCGGCGGCTGGATCGGACTGACGGCCGGCCATCGCCGCGCACACTTGGTCCGCTCGGTGCTCGAGGGGGTTTCCTACAGCCTGAAGGACTGCCTGAAGATCGTCGAATCGTTGGGCGTTGAGATCGAGTTGGTGCGAGCGTCGGGCGGAGGCGCGCGGAGCCCCCTCTGGCGCGAACTGCTCGCCACGATCTTTCATTACCCCGTCACGACCCTGCAGTCGCAGGAAGGCTCGGCTTATGGAGCGGCTGTGTTGGCCATGGTGGGGAGCGGACAGTACGCGTCGGTTGAAGAGGCCTGCCGGGCGGTCGTGCGGGAGCAGGACCGCGTCGAGCCCGATCCGCAGCAGGCCGAACAGTATGAGAAGCGGTACCAGGTGTTCCGGGATCTGTACCCGGCCTTGAAGGATTTCTTCCCGAAGATGTCCGCGGAAGGCTAGCGGGAGACGGGGAGCACGGGCGGCTACATCGGCCCGGGACCCGGCGATAGGTCGATGCCGTAGCGCTTCATCTCTTCTTCGTAATACCGCCGATAAAGCAACGTCCATTCCTCGCTGCCCTCGGGGATATCGCGCTTCTGGTTGGTGATCTTCTGCTGGGCGAGCTGGTCGATCGCCTCTTCCTTCGTGAGGATCTCCCTCATCTCCTTGAGGATGTCCAAGCGCACTTCGTTCCAGCGCTTGTTGAGCCGAACGCCGGAAATGCGCGGAAGCTGTCCGGCGAGTTTGTGCGACAACTCCGTGACCTTGTCGCGAGAGACTTTCATGTGCTGCTCGGCCTCACCGCGAGGTTGAGCCGAGACGGCTTTGCGCTCGATCAGGATGCTGCGCTTGACCTTCTTGAACATCTCCTGATAGGGGATGCGCTCCCGGCGCATGTAATCCGTGTATTGGTTGAGCAGTTCCCGCGCCTCGGCGTTGATCTCGTCCTCGATGCTTAGCTCGTCGATGATGGCCGTCTCGAAGGCCGCCTGCACCGCTGGTTCGTCGGGAAACACACAGGCTTCCCGCCCGAGCCGATGGGTCAGTTCTCGGGCCATATAGGTAATGAATGTTCTCGGTAGTAACATTTTTGAGAGGTAAGTTTATCGGGCCGGCGCCCAGAGTGTCAAATGACACGCCGCCCATCCGCTCCGGAACTTGCGGGCGCGACCACGCCGCCGCTCGGGAGCGCCCTATCTATTCTGTTCGGCGGCGGTGGCGGATTCAACCGGCGGCTTGTCTCCTGACGGCGCTCCGAGCGTGATGCCTCGCAAGGCGAAATCCCAGACGCGAATATCCCCCTCGCCCGGCGTGTACTCAATCACGGCGTACTCCCCGGGCGTAAGCGGCTCGACCGGCCAGACCTTGTACACCTTCGGGGCAAGCTGCTGGCGGAAGATCTCGATCACTTCTTGTTTCTCAAACTTCTCCTCAACATGCTTGACCGTGTTGATCACCTGTACGACACGGGTCTTCTTTTTCGGTGTCAGCTTGAAGAACTCGACCCGTGACATCTTGTCGAGCCGGACGTAGAACATCGGCCGGTTGCCGCTCCCCGTGAGCGCGGAAGTCGCTCCGTCGATCTCGACGGTGGTCTTGCCGGCTACGACCGGCATCGGCGCGAGCACCTGCAGCAGGGTGCGCGACTTGCTGCTGTTGAACGTGACAACGCTCTGCTTGAGCTCGACGATATTCTCCCCGTCGACGTGATAAACGCCGTCCTCCAGGGGAACACGGTGCAGTTCGGTGCGTGCACGGCGCACCGCCTCGCGCTCGATGCGCTCTTCCTCGCGAAGCTCTTGCCGGCGTGCCTCGACGCTCTCCGCCCGGCGGCGGGTTTTCTCGAGATTGACCAGATCGCGAGGAATCTCCTCCCAGGCGCTGCGCTCGAGGCTGTAGTAACGGACGCGGTCTTCGAGGACCTCGTACTCGCTGACCAACAGGTCGCCGCCGCCGTTCAGATACAGCTTGATCTGGACAGCCTCGAGAGGCAGCAGGAGGATCAACGCCAGCAGGGTGAGTCGGGCAGACATGCGCTCTATTCATGGTAACGTGGCCTGGGGGTATGCCGTTACCCGGGGCCGTAGCGAGGTCTGCGACCTCAAACCGGCCGGGGGCAATTGAGAAACCGAGCCGGAACGCCCGTGACGGGTGCGCAACCGCTGTGCCACCGGCGGATTGACTCTTCCCTGGCGCTTGGGCTCGGTTTCTTAGATCGCACCGCTCCCACAAACGTGACGCGATTGTTCAGACATTTGCTTGCGTCAGACGACTAGAATGAAACCTCATGTCGCCGGCTACCCACGCCGTGTTGGGCGCGGCGATCGCCGGTACGGCGCCCCGCCTCTGGATCGCCCTTCCGCTCGCATTTCTCTCGCATTTCGTTTGCGACGCGATCTACCATTTCGAGGCGTTCTACCCGCTCTCGCAGAAACTGGGCGTCAGCCATAGCGAGGCGTTCGCGGTAACGGTCGCCGTGCTGAGGTTGGCGCTGCTGCCTGCCTTCTGGGTTCTCGCCCGGCGCGACCGGGAACTGCTTCCTTTCTACCTCTACATCGCGGCGGTCAGCCCGTTGCTTGCTGTGGAGGGAATCTACCGCTTGGCCGCCGGCCTGCTCATCGCGGGCCTGTTTCTTCTGTTCTCGGACTCGGCGCGCCTTTGCCGCTGGGTACTGGGCGCGTTCGCGGCCAATCTGCCGGACCTGGCCCGCTGGGCCTTCGAGCCACTCAATCGGCTTCACATCGCCTCGCATTACGAAGGCATGCATGACCTCGGCGACGTGATTTACCGCCTCGTTCGGAAGCAGCCGGGCCTCTTTGTCGGTTACCGCTTCGACGACCCCTACTACGTGCTGGGTTATGTGATCGAGATCGCGGTGGAGGTGTCGCTGTTGTTGGGGGGCTTTACTGGATGACGAGCGAGTGGCGACGAGCGGTGCGGAAGACTTGAAGTGTGCTCGCGAGATGTGGTGTAAGGTTTCAGCCCTTGCCGAGAACCGATTCCTCGGTTCTCAGGTTCCCTACCATCCGCGAATGCTCGGTCACTTGCCATCCTGAGTCTCGACGAATCGAGACTCGGCAAGCAGCCTTACGCCACATCGGTTGTCGGATTCGCTAATAGTGGATGACCATTCTGTAGGTCAGCTTTGAAAGAACTCAGCAAGCCGATTCGCGGGGTCGAGTTCGGTACGGGCCCATCGGCGCAATTCGTCCGCGTGCAACCGGTTGAACCAAGGCATCTCACCAACCACGACGGTATCGCCAAGCTGCTCGATCGCCGCGCGGTTCTCGGCGTTCGGCTCGCCGACCATCACCACGCCGGCGACCCGCATCGAGCGAGCGCGCAGTGCCTCGATCGTGAGCAAGGTGTGGTTGATCGTACCGAGCCCCGAGCGAGCCACGATGAGCGTCGGCAGGCCAAGGCGTTTCATCAAGTCGGTCATCAGCCAGGAGTCGTTGATCGGCACCAGCGCGCCGCCGGCACCCTCAATGATCCATCGGATGTCGGTGGGTAAGGAGTCGATCAGGCTTTCCAGATGGGTTGTTTCGATCTCGCGGCCGGCCAGCCGGGCGGCGAGGTGGGGCGACAGCGGCCGCTCCAAGCGGATGCCTTCAGAGTGGATTTCGCTGTCCGCAGCCGACCCGAGCTCGCGCACCGTGGCGGAATCGTCGTCTTGCTCGATCCCCGTCTGGATGGGTTTCCAGTAGCCGACGGGCCCCGCCAGACGGTAGCGATGGAGCAGCGCCGCGCTGACGACGGTTTTGCCGATTCCTGTGTCGGTACCGGTGACGAAGATGCCGCGGAGCATGGTGTTAAGACCACGGTTGTAGCACGCAAGGTCCCTACGGGTTTCGGGCGGGGACTGCAGAGCCGACGGCGACCGCAAGCGCCGCCGCGAGCCTCTCCAGCAGAGCGTCGGCCAGTTTCACATTGACTGAGAGGCGCAGGCGGGCCGTCCCCTCGGGCACTGACGGCGGGCGGATCGCGCGCACGTCAAAACCCTGCTCGGCCAACGCCGCCGCGGCGGCCACCGCGCGATCGTTGTCGCCCAGGATGATTGGAATGATCTGCGATATCCCCGGCCGAACAGGGAGACCGGCTTCGGCCAGCAGTGTTCGTAATCGCGCGGTCAATGTTTTCAGGCGTTGGCGGCGCTCGGGTTCCGCGCCCATCACGGTCAGCGCCGAGTCCACCGCCTCGGCCAAGGCGGGCGGCGGGGCGGTCGAGAACACAAACGACCGCGCGCGCTGCACCAGATAGTCGATCGCCCATTCGGGGCCCGCGACGAACGCACCGGCGACCCCCAAGGCCTTGCCGGCGGTGTTGACCGAGAGGAACACGGCGTCGCCGCCGCCCGCCTCTTCGATCAAGCCGCTGCCGCGTTCCCCGTAGACGCCGACTGCGTGTGCCTCGTCGACGATCAGCGCCGTGCACGTCGCGTCGCACAAGGCTGCGTACTCGGCCAGCGGGGCGAAGTCGCCCTCCATGCTGAACAGCGATTCGGTGACGAGAAAACATTGCCGGGCAGCCCGCTCGGCCTCGATGGCGCGTTCGAGCGCGTGGACATCGTTATGGGGAAAGACGACTTTGCGGGCGCGTCCGAGGCGGATGCCGTCGATCAGGCTGGCGTGGTTCAGCTCGTCGGAGAAAACGACGTCGCCCTCTTCGAGAAACGTCGAGAGTACCCCGACGTTCGCGGCGTAGCCGCTGCCGAAGTAGAGCGCCGCTTCCGTGCCCTTGAACGCGGCAAAGCGGCGCTCAACCGCTTCAAAACTGTCGCGATGCCCACGGAGCAGGCGTGAGCCGGTCGACCCGCACCCGTGGGTCCGCGCGGCTTCGGCCAGCCGGGCCATGATGGCGGGGTGGTCGGCGAGGCCAAGGTAGTCATTCGAGCAGAGGTCGATGCCGGCCGGCGGGTGCAAGCGTCGCGTCAGCCCGGCCGCTTCGATCTCGGCCAGCCGGCGGCGCACGCGCTGCTCGATCTCACTCTTGTTCATCCGTTGGACGCCGGAATGGCCACGGCTACCTCCCCACCAGCCGGCTTACCGGACTCCCGGTGAGTGACGGGCTCGGTACAGAGCTGCATGCCGAGCTTGTCGAACAGTTGCTGATCGCGGTCGGCTTCGGGGTTGGGCGTGGTGAGCAACTTCTCGCCGAGGAAGATCGAGTTAGCGCCGGCGAGGAAGCAGAGCGCTTGTGCTTCGTCGCTAAGCGAGAGACGTCCCGCGCTCAGGCGCACGATCGACGCGGGCATGAGGATGCGAGCTGTGGCCACCATCCGAACCAGTTCGAGCGGGTCGACGCTCTGTTGACCAGCCAGCGGCGTGCCCTCGACGCGCACCAGGGTGTTGATCGGGACGCTTTCCGGCTGTGGACGCTGCTCGGCCAACTGTGCCAGCAGGCGTAAACGGTCCCGCGGCGACTCGCCCATGCCGATGATGCCTCCGCAGCAAACCGTGACCCCGGCCCGGCGTACTCGCGACAGGGTGTCGAGCCGCTCTTGGTAGCGGCGGGTGGTGATGATCTCTCCATAGAACTCGGGCGAGGTGTCGAGATTGTGGTTGTAGGCGGTGAGCCCGGCGGCGGCCAATTCGTCGGCCTGCGGCTGTGTGAGCATGCCGAGCGTGCAGCACGCCTCCATGCCGAGCGCCCGGACGCCCCGAACCATCTCCAGCACTTGGCCGAACGGCTCCCCATCAGGCACGTCGCGCCACGCCGCGCCCATGCAGAAGCGCGTGGCGCCGTTGTCGCGAGCCGTCCGCGCGACGGTGAGCGTCTCGTCGACGCTCATCAGCTCGTTGGACGCAACGCCGGTTTCGTAGCGCGCCGACTGCGGGCAATAGGCGCAATCTTCGGGGCAGCCGCCGGTCTTGATGCTCAGCAGCGAGCAGCCCTGCACCTGGTGCGGCGAGTGGTGCGCGCGGTGGACGGTCTGCGCGCGGAAGACCAAGTCGGGCAAAGGCGCCGAATAGATGGCGTCGATCTGGTCGAGCGTCCAGTCGTGCCGGATGGTGGAACGGTTGGTGGTTGTCACGGTGAGAGATTCGTTGCTGCGCCATGGGACAGTGTTCGCCCCGAAGCGAGCTTCCATTATCGGATGAAGTTTGTTTGGCTTCAAGCGAGGGGTAAGGTCCCAGATTCGTACGCAAGGATTCTGACGATCGCTTGATGCCCCGGCCCGCCGCAACCGCACCACCCGCTACAACGGAGCCGCGGATGTAAATCCGCGGGCGCGCGGACTTCCGTCCGCGCCTCTGAACGGCAGGTCGAGCGGTTGCGCCGAGGTTGGGGCGTCCTCCGCCAGGTTAACCCCTCAGGTAGAATGGCTTTCACATGAACAAACGGATCCTACTTGCCGCCGCGCTCTGCGCCACGTCGCTCGCCTGGGGACAGACGGATGCCAAGCCCCTCCGCGGCTTCTCGAAGGCGAACACCGCTAAACAGCGGGCGCTCGAAGCGCAGCTCCTCAAGGTCCCTCGCGCCGACCTCGTTCGTGAATACATCCAGGTGATGTCGGAGGAGCCCCATCACACCGGCAGCCAAGCGAGCGTGGATGTCGCCAAGTACGTTCTCGGCAAATTCAAGGAGTGGGGCCTCGATGCGGAACTCGAAGAGTTCGAAGGCTTGATGCCGACGCCGCGCGAGCGGTATATCGAGCTGATCGAGCCCGAGAACTATGTTCCGACCTTGCAGGAGCCCGCCATCCCCGAGGACAAGGACTCGTCCGACCCGGGCCAGCTCCCGAGCTACAACGCCTACTCGCCCGACGGCGATGTGACCGGGCAGATCGTTTACGTCAACTACGGCATGCCGGCCGACTACGAAAAGCTCGCGGAGTTGGGCATCAGTGTGGAGGGCAAGATCGTCTTGGCGCGTTACCTGGGCGGATGGCGCGGCATCAAGCCCAAGGTGGCTGCCGAACACGGCGCGATCGGCTGCCTGATCTTCTCCGACCCCAGGGACGACGGTTATTTCCAGAACGATCCCTACCCGAAAGGCGCGAGCCGGCCGGAGTTCGGCGTGCAGCGCGGCAGCACAATGGATATGCCCATCCACCCCGGGGACCCCCTCACGCCCGGTTGAGGCTCGGTGCCAGGAGGCCGCCGCCTGGAGATCGCCGAGGCGAAGACACTGCCGAAGATCCCGGTGTTCCCGATCTCGTGGGGTGACGCAATGCCGATCTTGCGCAACCTCGGCGGCCCTGTCGCGCCCGAAAAGTGGCGTGGCGCCCTGCCGCTCACGTATCACATCGGGCCGGGACCGGCGAAGGTTCGACTCAAGCTCGAGTTCGATTGGACCATCCCCACCGGCTACAACGTCATCGCGCGCATCCCGGGCAGCGAGTTCCCCGACGAGTGGATCATCTACGGCAACCACCACGACGCCTGGGTCAACGGGGCGATGGACCCCGTCAGCGGCAACGCCGCTTTGATGGAAACAGCCCGCGCGGTCGCCGCGGCATTGAAAGAAGGGTGGAGGCCCAGGCGCACCCTCATCTTCGCCAGTTGGGACGCCGAAGAGTGGGGCTTGATCGGCTCGACCGAGTGGGCCGAGAAGCACGCCGACGAGTTGCGCGGAAAGACCGTCGTCTATTTCAACAGCGACAGCAACCGCCAGGGCATCTTGAGTTTTTCCGGCTCCCACACGCTCGAGCGTTTCTTGAACGACGCGGCACGGGACTTGACCGATCCACGCACTGGCAAGAGCGCCTGGGAGGTCATGAAGGAGGACGCGCTCAAGAAAGCCGGCGACGACGACGAGAAGAAAAAGAAAATCGACAGCCGCCGCGACCTGCGTATCGGCGCACTCGGCTCGGGGTCCGACTATACGGTCTTCCTCGACCACCTCGCGATCTCGTCAGTGAACACGGCGTTTCGCGCCCCGGTCTTCGGCGTCTACCACTCAATCTACGACTCGTTCGATTGGTACCGGCGTTTCGGCGATCCTGAGTTCATGTACGGGCGCACGTTGGCGCAGTTCCACGCACTGGCGATGGCCCGCATGGCCGACGCGGATGTTTTGCCGTTCGAGTTCACGAACTTCGCCGACACCTTGAGCGTCTACTTGGACGAGTTGGACAAGCTGCTCAAGAACAAGCGCAGGAAGCACCCGGCGGTATCGCTCGATCTCGTGCCCTTGCGGGACGGGCAGGAGCAGATTGCCGAAGCGGCCGCGGCGTACGAAAAGGCGTTCGAGGAGGTTTTCTCGAACGGTGGTCCCAACGGCGATGTGGCGAAAGTGAACGCCGAGTTGCGAAAGTTTGAGCAAAGGATGCGCCTCGAAGGCGGCCTGCCCGGCGAACGGGAGTGGTACAAGCACGCCCTCTACGCGCCGGGGTTCTATACCGGCTACGGCGTCAAGACCATCCCCGGCGTGCGGGAGTCGATCGAGCAGAACGAGTGGGCGACGGCCGGCGAACAGGTGAAGGTAGTGCGGGGGATCTTCGACGGCTTGGCGAATCAGATCCGGAGCGCCGAGCGGGAGTTGATCGAGCTGATTCCGTAGCAGCCCATGGCGAAATCGAGAAACGGTGCTCGCTAAAAAGTAGGGGCACGGCATGCCGTGCCCGCCGGCTTCGACCTGTTGCAACGTGTTGGGTCCCGCACCGGCTCGACAAGAAACCTTGCTTTCCCAACGGGCCGCCAGGGCAGACACCGAGCCCTGTGCGGCGCCTACTTCGGCGTCGCCATATCCGGTTCTTCGCAGGTGATGAACTCGAGCAGCGCCGACTTGCCCTCGCGCGTCTGGGCGATGCCCCGCTCGATCGCGGCAGCCACATCCTCGGGCCGCTCCACCCGTTCGGCGTACGCGCC
Organism: Bryobacterales bacterium; assembly: GCA_965261065.1. GTDB lineage: Bacteria > Acidobacteriota > Terriglobia > Bryobacterales > UBA6623 > JAKZVK01. Next base: position 6,333,748 of record OZ253444.1, read on the forward strand.
CAGCCCGCGGGCGACCTCGCTGTAGTTGCCCGAGAGAAACTTCGTCCCGTAGCGCTCGACCGACTTCGGGATGTACATCTCGTAGTTCCCCATCGCGGAATTGTTGAGCAGCAGCGTCAGGATCGGGATCTCCTCGCGCACAGCGGTTTCGACGTCCATGCCGACCATGCCGAAAGCCGCGTCGCCCAAGAAGTTGGCGACTAGCTTCTCCGGGGCCGCCACCTTCGCTCCCATCGCGGCGCCCAACGAGAAACCGAGTTGCGTCGAGTGTCCCCAGCCCAAGTAGCCGCGAGGGGTGACCGATTCGTAGATCGGCACGAGTTGATCGCGCGGGTTGCCCGAATCGTGCGTCACGATGGTCTCGGCCGGGTCGGTCGCCTTCATGAACTCGCCCATCACGCGGTAGGGATTGATGGGCGTTTGGTCCGACGCGAGTTTCGGCGACCAGCGCGCGTTCCACTTCCGGCGCAGGCCGCGCAGGTGCTCTTCGACCTGATCCCTGCCCGCGCGGCCCGATCCACCCGTCTGTGAACGGATCTCCTCTACCATCTGTTCGAGTACGAGCTTGGCGTCGCCCAGGATCGGCACGCCAGCCACGTAGTCTTTGTTGAGATCGCACCAGTCGTTGGTCGCGTGGATGATGGTCCGCTGGCCGGGCGGAATGGGCGGCGCAAAGATGGTTCGCGTCAAGCTCGCCCCGATGCCGAACACCGCGTCGCAATTGGCGAGAGCGTCCTCGACCATCGAGGTGCGGCTGTGCGACCCGGTTCCGAGCGAAAGCGGGTGCCTCTCGTTAAAGCCGCTTTTGCCGAGCAGCGTCGTCATGACCGGCGCGGCAAGCAACTCGGCCACCTGCGTCAGCTCCCGCGAAGCCTCGGCATAGAGTACGCCCTGCCCGGCCCAAATCATCGGCCGCTCAGCGGCGAGCAGCATCTTGACAGTCTCGCGAATGGCGTGCGGATCGGCACCGGTCCGCACCGGCGGCACCGGCCGGTAATCGAGCGTTCCGCTGAACTCTTCTTTGGCGACGTCGACCGGCACCTCGACCATCACCGGCTTGGCCCGCCCCGTACGCAAGGCGGTGAACGCCCGCCGCATGCGCTCGGGAATCGCTTCTACCGACGAATCATGTCCGCCCACTTCGTGACCGCCGAGTAGTTCTTGACGGCGTCGAAGGTCGGCGGCACGCCGGCGCGGTTGCGGCCGGGATGTCCGGGCAGGAACAGCAGCGGGCTCGAATCGGTGTAGGCGTGGGCGATTCCGGCGAAGGCGTTCTCCACCCCCGCGCTCTGCTGCACGGTGACGACTCCGATCTGTTTGCCGTTGGTGGTGCGGGAGAAAGCGTCCGCCATGTTCTCGGCGACACGCTCCTGGCGCGCGACGATCGAACGGATGCCCTGCTCGGTCAGCGCCTCCATGATGGGGGTGAAGGGGAAGCAGAAAACGTGCTCGACGCCTTCGAGCTTGAGGATGCGGGCGATCAATTGGCTGCCGGTCATGAGTGTGCCTATTGGACTTCCTTATTAGTCACGGCTCCCGCCCTTTTTGCGCCGGAAAGTAGCTAGGCAGGCGCCTGTTGGGCCGGCTGTGGGGCCTCGCCGGTTTTCACGGCCATGTCGCGCCCATCCATGTAACCCGGCCGCTCGATGCCAAACAGTGACAGCACCGTTGGCGCGAGGTCTTCGATGCCCGGGTCCTCGGCCTCGAACGAACGATTGCAAAATACCACGCCGGGCACCAGGGCCGGGTCCATGCAGTGGTCGCCGCTCCAGGCCTTCGAGTTGTCCGCGAAGACCGGTCCGCCGACTTTGCCCAGCGCGGCGTCCCAGGCGCTGCGATAGCCGGCACTGTAGCCGATCACGACGTCCGGGGCCGCGTCCATATACGGCCCCCGGTAGATCGACTCTTTCGCCCAAGCCTCGCGAATCGCCGTCGTGCCGCGCTCAGGGTCTTCGAGGCCCGTGAACTTCTCGGCCAGTTCCTTCTTGAGCACGGCGGCCTCGGCGCCCGCCGGCACGATCCCCTGCGACTCGCGTCCTTTCTGGTTGAGATAGACGCCGGTCAGCCCGAAGGTGTAGGCGCGCGTTTGGCTCCAGTCGACCCCTTTGAGATAGGGGCCGCTCTCGCTCGCGCCGTCCTTGAGGACGAGGTACCCGTTCTCGAGCAACCAGGTATTGAGGTTGACGCCGCGCTGGAACGACTTGAAACCATGGTCCGACAGCACGAAGAACACGGTCTCGTCATCCACGTACTCGAGACTCTTGCCGACGATACCGTCCATGTGGCGGTAGAGGTTCTCGATGACTTTGCGGTAATCAGCCCCCCCTTGATCATTGGGGCCGGCCCCGTTCGGATTTGCACGATGAGCCGGGTGGCCGGGCTCCAAGTAGCGATAGAACATGTGCTGCACGCGGTCGCTGGTATCGAAAACGCAAGCCACGACCCCTTGCCGCGTCTTCTTCAGGGCATTGACGTACATGCGTTCGCGTTCGTCGCAGATCAGGTAGGCCTGTTCGAGAAACGCCTTCTCGTCAATGACGCGCTCGTTGAGCGCCCAGGTGTCCTCGGCCAGCCCCAGTGTCGAGTAGGTCCCAAGCAGCTTGGCGAGGTAGGTCGCGTAATAGCTCGGATGGGAGATCGGCAGCGCCGGCTTTTCGGGGTCGATGTTGATCGGCGTAACGTACAGGGAGACCACGGGGAGCGAGACGTCGGGGTCGGCCTCGGTCAGCAGAAACCGCGCGACGCCTTGGACCTTGACGCCCCAACCGGCGCGGAAGGTGAGCCGCATCCACGGGGAGTATTCGCCGCGTTCGAGCGTGAGACGCTCGCCGTCGAGATCGAGTCGGGCCGATTGGGCGTCGCCATTGAGCGTCAGGCGAAACGGGACCCGCATCGGCTCGGAATCGGTCCGCAGGGGATTCGGCGGCCCCTCGATCGAGCCGCTAAAGCGGTCCCCGTCACGCTCGAACGCGCAGCGGTTGCCGCCCTCGAACAACGGTTCGACCATCTTGTTGGTGGTGAACTGCTGAAAGCTGCCCTGCGTGCCCAGCAGATCAGGCGTGCACATCGCCGACAACTGTTTGCCGTTGAACTTCTCGGGCGGAAACGTGATCGGCACCCGCAGAATCGACGACCCGATATGGTGGTCGCCGAGGATGCTCCAGAACGTGCGGCTCTTGCGCCGCATCTCGACCGTCGCGCGGTTGAGCGGGATGCGCCAGCGGCCCAGCGTCAGCCACTTGGACGGCGCCCGCACGCGCGACGACGACAACTCGGGCACGTAGGTACGGATGCTGCGATTCAAGAAGTCGTACAGGCTGTGCTTGCCCGGATTGACGCCCGTCGCGAAAGTGGCCCAGGCGACCGGCGACAACGGCGGGTGGGTCGTGCGCAAGCGCCGAAACGTGCCTTCGTCGCGCAGCCGTTGGAGGTTCGGCAGCTTGCCCTCGGCCATGAACTGCTCGGTGAGATCCGGGTCGAGGCCGTCGAGCCCGAGAAAGATCATCTTGCGGATGCGCGCGTTCTTGAGACCCTTCTTACCCGACAGCACCCGCCACAACACCCGGAACGGCCAGATCAAGATCGACGCCGCGCCCAGCAAGAAGGCCATCAGCAGGCTGAGAAACGAGCCGAGAAAAACGAACCCGGCACCCGGTCCGATGTAGGCGAGGTGGAGGGTGGTGTCGGGCGGGTCCGGGGGAGCGACGGCGGCCAACGCGAGCAGACCGGCCGCGGCGGCGGCAAAGCAAATGGTCTTCCAGCGAATGGTCTTGAGGGGCCGTTTCAAACCACTACCAATACCAAGATGGGTGAATGGGCCGCGACCCGTGCGGCTTAGCGGATCTTACCCTCTACGAACGGCACCTCGAAAACCTTGTCGTGCTGAATCGGGCCGTGGCCGAAATACCCGTCCTCGCCGAACAACTCGCCATGGTCAGCGGTGATCGTAATGTAGGTGTCTTTGGGGACAAGGTCGAACAGTTCCTCCACCACGCGGTCGAGGTACTTCACGGTTCTGATCTGCCGTTGCCGCAACTCATCGAGCACCTTCTGGTTGAAGAAGCGCTCTTTGCTCTTCACCAGCTTGCCGCCCACCACGTGATCATCGAGATGCTTGAACACGCCGTGCACCCCGCTGATGCGCGGCCACTCTTCCGGCGGCTCGTCGGGCAGCGCGTAGGGATAGTGCGTCTCGCCCACGTTCAAGATATAGAACGACGGCTTGTCTTCGGAGAACGTCATCTGGCTCAACATGGCGCGCATGTCGTTGTGCTTCGCCATCAACTGGTAGGAGTCAAATCCGTGGTTGAGGATGGTCTTCGGGTTGAGCACGGGCAGCGAGACCATCGCGTGCGTCCGGTAGTCCATCTTGTGCTTGAGAAACGCCGGGAAATAGAGCTCCGGGACCAGCGACTTGAACTCGATGTTGTCCGCCCCCAAGCGCTCGTTGAACTGCAGGAAATCCTTCTTGTAGTACTCCGAGGCGAAGACGCGCTTAGGACTATTGTGCGGCAGCAGTCCGGTGAGCAGGTTATAGTGCGACGGTGCCGTCCACGAGGCGTACGACCAGCGCTTCTCGACCTTGCCCAGCTTCCGCATCACTTTCGGACGCCCCTTGATAAAGGCGTCGTAGCGGCAGCTATCGAAGATGACGAGAACGTAGTTGTTCAGGCGGGTGCGCTTCTTCCGGACGGCCATTCGAGGAATCGCTCAGTATAGCATCGGGTTCCCGAATCTCCCGTTCGCGAATGCTATCTAGGGAGCCTCTGGGACCCCAAACCGACAAGCTGAGGATTTGGCGTAAGCCTCCCGGATACTTCTTAGAGGTTCTGGAACCACAGCCGGCGCGGGGTTTCGCCCAGAATCCCGGCGCGCGCCGAGTCGGCCAGCGGCAGCACCTCGGTGAAGATCCTCAAGTGCTCGGCATAGCTGACCCGAGGGGTCCACAGGCCTGACGGATAATCGCTGCCCCACACGCAGCGCTCCGGACCGAAAGCGTCGGCCACCTTCAAGCAAGCCTGGTGCATGTCAGCGCACGGAAAGCCCGTCTTGCTTCCGGTGGGAACGAAGGTCAGCTTCGCATGCAGGTTGTTGTGCCGCGACAGATAGAGCACCTTCTCGATGGTGGAGTCCAGGTCGGGCCCGGCCTTCGGGTTCAAGCAGTGGTCGAGCACGACGGGCAGATCCGGGAACTGTCCCAGCAGCCGGTCGGCGTGGCCGGCCAGGGTCGGTCCGATCAGGACGTTGATCACAATGCCGACGTCGAGCGCCGTTTTCCACAAGGCGCGGACGCCGGGGTGGTCGAGTTCCCCGCTCTTCGCGGGAATACTGCGCATACCGCGGACACCGTGCTCGCGAACATGCCGGGCCAGCAAGCTGGGGCTGCGCGGGTCGTCGGGATTCAAAGTGCAGACCCCGGCCACCCAATCGGGATTCGCCTTGGAGCTGTCGAGAATGTAGCGGTTGTCGAAACGATAGAACGTGCTGGTCTGAATGGCGCACACCGCCTCCACGCCGTTGGCTCGGCTCTCCTGCTTCAAATCCTCAAGCGCCCCCTTGCCCTTGGGGGGCCGTAGCGGCTTCTCAATCGTCGGGTACCGCTTCTCGTCCGGCGAATAGATGTGCGCATGCGTATCAATGATCAACATCGTTCAAGGGCCTTCGACATCGCGTAGCATACCGCAAGGTGCCTTCCTTTGACCTCATAAATCACGGAGCGGGTACCTACCAGCCGTCCCCCCCGTCGAACCCTCGATCTCCGAGGACACATTATTCGAGGCAGCCGGTTAGGCCAGTTCCTCGCTAGTGAGCGGCCCGGTGCCGGCGATCGCTTTATTCGGTATTACCGGCACGGGCTGAAGGCCGCTAGACAGTTGACGCCGATCGCGAAAGCATTGGATGAATTGGAGTCGGAATCCAGGTAGGCGTCCGCGGACGATCAGCGACGCAGACCTAAGAACCGCCGAAGGCGCTCAAACCACGTGAGTCCGGAGCGGCCTTGAGCTTTGTTCACCTCGATATACTCTCGTAACTGCCTCATCGTCTTGCATTTCTTGCGAACATCCACCGCGATTGCCGCCTTTTGGTCTTCGGAAGCTTCGACGCCGATCAGCGCCTCGGCCAACTGGTGCAGTTTTTCGCTGTGGAGCCCGCTCAGGGGGGCGTCGAGACCTTCTTCCAGAGCCACGTCGGGAGTTGAGGCCGGCAGTTTTGACTGCTCGCCGCGCAATTCTGACGACAGGACGTTTTCGAAAGTGGGAGCCTTCGGCATGCGCCGCCCTAGCCCCAAGGACTCGTCGGGCGTGATTCCTTGCCAGCGGAGTACGGTCTTGATGATCGAGGTGTGGTCGTAGGGGATCTCCCCTTCCGCGCGAAAACCCGTACCCCTCCGAACAAAGGGGGATATTAGTATTGTGGGGACGCGCACGCCGAAACGATTGAACTTGAACCCCAGCTCGCCAGAGTTCTCACTGACGTTGTCCGGCGGAATGGCCGTCCAAGGGGGCGGAACGTGATCGTACGTCCCGCCATGCTCGTCAAATGTCACAATTAAGAGAGTCTTACTCCACAGAGAAGAAGTGGTCACGCGCTCGTATAGCTGTCGGAGGAATTTTTCGGCGTGGCGGACGTCCTCGTTTGGGTGATAACTGTTGCCTTGATGCAGGATGCTGAGCCAGTGCGGTTCAAGGAAGCTGAAACGCGGCAGAGAGCCTGTCTCGAGTCCGCTCCAGAACTCCTTGATATCGGGAAAGTACCACTACTGTCCCATCATAAGTCGAATAGAGTCAGTTGGTTGGAGGGATGGAGTGGTGGAAGTTGGGAATCGAGGCCCTCCAACACCTGTAAAATGGGCGTTTTCTCGAAGCCTGGTATCCACTTGACTCAGGTGACCCCAACATCTTGTAGTTGGGCTCACAGCGTCTTAGCGTCCCAATCGGCGACGATCGAGCGGTACGGCGTCGGCTCCACCGCCATGGCCTGCTGCACAAGGCGGTAGAAGAGCTTGCCCCGACTGCGTGATCTGCGCCGATTGAAGCGGAACACGAACTCGTCGAGATAGTAGTCCAGATGCTCGTGGCTGACCGCCCCCTGATGCGTGCCCAGCATCCAGCGCTTGAGTAGCGAGATCGCCAAGTGCACCCTCGGCAGTAGCTGCGAGGCCTGCTCGCGGCGGTTGTTAATCGAGATGATACGACGCTGGTAGTCCTTCTTCTTGAGCGGATCGTAGCCCGACCAGTTGTCGGTAACAACCACGCTGCCCGGCTCGACCGACTCCTCGACGAAGGGCATCAAACTGGCCGTCGAGGCGTTCTGAACGCGCTGCATGCGGATGCGCCCCAGCCCGGTGCCTCTCTCTTCCGCGGCGACTGCAATCAACGCTTTACGCTCGGTCTGCCGGCCGATTACCCCTTCTTCTTCAGCGCCCCAGTAGGTCTCATCGACCTCGACGAGGCCCGTCAATCGCTCCCGCCCCGGGCGCACCATCGCTCGCCTCAGCTTGTGCATCCAAGGCCAGGCGGTTTGGTAACTGCCCAGTCCCAGAACGCGCTGTAGACCCAGGGCGCTGGCCCCATTCTTCTGCGTGGTGATGGTCCACATCGCCCGGAACCACAGCCGCAGCGGCTTGCGTGTGTCTTGAAAGATCGTGCCGGCGGTGACGGAGGTTTGCCGCCCGCAGCGAGCGCATTCGAACCACACTTTGCGCACCGGCCAAGCGCGCTCATGCCCACACCTTGGACAGCGGAAACCCTCTGGCCAGCGCAAGGCGAACAGATAGTCGCGGCAAGCCTCCTCGCTCGCAAAGTGAGACTCGAATTCGAGTTGGTCGCGCGGGTAATCCTCCACCAGGCCCTACACTACATCTTGGGGTCACCTGAGTCAAGTGGATACCCAGCTTCTCGAAAACGGTGACGCTGAGAATCTGTAGAATTCGGGAGAGACTGGCCTCGATGCCGAGCTGTTTCTTCAGAATCACCACCATCAGATAGACGATCACCCCGACCCAGATCTGCGTCTTCACCGCGTTCGCCGACGTGCCGTAGAACTTCTTGATGCGGAGGTGTTGTTTGATCCACTTGAAGAATAATTCCACATCCCAGCGACGCTTGTAGAGTTGCGCAATCGTGAGCGCAGGCAACAGAAAATTGTTCGTCAGGAAACGCAGGCGAAGGTTCTGCGGCTCATCCCAATAGCGGATCAGCCGAGCGGGGGCGGGATAGTCGCGGGCCGAATCCTGGCCGGTGAGTACGATCGTCTGATCCGAGCGCAGGCCCGTCGTTTGTCCACGCGATGGGAGTAGCGGCGGCGGTACTGCATGTTTTTTCGAGCCCGCACGACGAAGAAAGTGGCCGCCAGCGTGAATCGATAGAGGCGGGCAAAATGAATGTACCCGCGGTCCATGACATAGCAGGCCCCCGGCTCCAGCACGAGATCATCCAACACGCTGACATCGCTCACGTGCGCCGACGTCACGCGAATAAAGCTGGGAATACTGCCGCGCAAGTCCAACAGGGTATGGACCTTCACGGCTGCTTTCGTGCGTTGGAAGGGAGCCCACGGAAACAAGGACAAGCACAGATCGATGGTGGTGGAGTCCAGGGCGTAGGCTGTCTGCTCCAATTCCAGCCCCAGATCTTAGTGGGAGTAGAGTTGCCGGGCTTGGTGGATGAGGACCTGAGCGACATCGGCGTAGATGCGCCAGTCGCGTTTCAAGTTGGCATTCGCCAGCGTATTGCGGGAGATGTTGCCGCGAAAGCCCATATGGTAGAGCCGTGGTTGTACGGCGCGGAGACAAACTTCGATATCGCGCAGACTCTCGCGCGAGGTGAGTTGGGCGAAAGCGAGACACAGGAACTGGTCGAGACAAGAAAAGTGCTGGATCTTGTGATTTCCCCGGTAGCGCTCGACGCAACGGCGGAACTCAACCAAGGGGAACAAATCCATCAGCTGCGAGAAAACGGTCCGTCCGACATGCATGACCAGCATCGTACAGCCAGGCAGGCCGCCGATGGCGTTCAAATCGATTTGCCTCGAAATCAACCCTATCACGCTGTGAAATCGTGACTTACAGAGTCTCTACGAATCGACGTTGGGACAGTAGTGGGAAAGTACTCGTCTTCGTCAAATCCTCCGAGCTGCTGGATGAAGTGACTCCTCGTATAGCTCCATTTGCCGCCGATCCCCAACACGCTATCAGGCGCTTGGCGAAAGACTTTCCAACTGACACCGTGGTCTGAGCCAGGATTTCCATTTTGGCCCTGGCACGGCCACAGTATACACCCGCTCCGCTCCGAACAGCACGTCCTTTCACGCTGAACCCTGCACATCACCTCTGCTGGTAGTCGCCAGAGCTGGTTCGACCGCTCACAGTCGTTGATTGAGCGGCTTGAACGGCGCTCCGGCCGACACTGCTCCTTGCGAAACCTTTTGGAGCCAAAAGCTGTTGATCCTCACTCCGGCAATGCTACCCACTCGGCAGCGGCAGCGCCCAGATCTTGTGCAGCATGTCGCCGAACAGCCGCCGGTTCAGATGTGCCTCCGCCAATAAGAGCCAGTAATACCGCGCGTGCTTGACCAGCCGACCGCCGGTCTTCATCAACCTGTGTTGCAAGCTCGTCAGCGACCAGGCCGTGGTCGGCTGCCAGATGTTCCGACAGCGTCTTGATTCGCTGCGGAAGCCCCAGCCGCCGCCAAAGATTGCCCAGGTTGTAGGCCAGCACGCTCAGTTGCAACCGCACTTCGTTGGCCCGAAATCGATGGCACGACAATCGCGTCCAGTGCGTCGCCTGCTTGCCTTCCTTGATCCACTGTTCCGCCGTGCCGCGCTTGTTGTAGAAGCGCACCACCGAGCGGCTCGGCAAGCTCATGCTCGTCACGATGAATCCGACGCGCGGGAACAGCTCGCCCTGGTGATGCTCGACCTTAGCGACGATCCGCCTCGCCTGCGACCAACTCTCCGCCTGATAGCGAAAACTCTTGTAGCGCACCAAGGGCTTGCGGGAAGGCCTTCCCGGCGGGCGAAACAGGATGTCTTCGATCTCCAGCTCCGAGCTCTTGTTGGCCGGAATGCGAATGGCGTACTGTACTCCGCGTTCCTCCGAAGCCTCATAAACTTCCGGCTTCGCAAAGGCCGCATCGCCCCGGAAGGCGACCTGCTTGCCCGCAGCCTGTTGGCGCTCGATCTCCGGCAACAAGAGCTCATCCCAGTCCTCGGCGCTGTGCACGTTGCCTGGACGCAGCTTGGCAGCGAGGCAATCACCATGACCGTTGAACAAAAGCAACGGGTGGTAGCAGACCGACTCGAAGTGTCCGTTGTAGGCACTGCCTTCCTGTTGGCCATGGACCGGACTCTCGGTGGAGTCCAGATCCAGAACGACCCGCTCGGCGTCGTCGAACGCTTCCGCTTGCCCGACCAGCTCTCGGTTCAGCGCCATCAGCCCCAGCAGGTTCTCTTCGCTCGCCAGCATCTCCGTCTCGAAGCCGTGCAGCGTCGAGGTCAAGGCCGCACCGCGATCCCAGATCTTCTGCGAACCGATCAGCCGAAACGTCGGATCGATCGAAACCCGCTCGGCGTCGTTGAGGTCCTCGTAGCCGGCGAGTCGGCTGTAAACCGACTGCCGCAACAGATCAGCGAGCGTGAACTGCTTGTTTGTGCCTTGCCGGGAGTCGCTGAGATGCTCGTCAATCAGTTCTCCGAGACCGAGCCGTTCGTCCAGTTCGCGAACCAAAATCAGGCCACCGTCGGAAGTGACGTGCGATCCCTGGAAATCGACTTTGAGAAGTCCATTGAAACTTAGTTGGAATGGCTTGGTTTGTTTTTCACCCATTGGGTGTTGGCCTCCATGGCGTCCTCATCGGGCTCTAGCCCCTATGAATAAAGACGCTCAAGGCCGCTGGAAGGTCGGGATGTCAAACATCAAATTGAAAATGCGGGCTGAGAGGACGTTCCAGATCGTCGTGGGCGCATCCACGTGCGGCAGCTCCTTGTTGTCGACCTTGCCTCCGGAGGTCCCGGCGCCCAGGAACGCTCGGTTCGCGTTGGTTTGCGTGGGAACTGAACAAAACCAAGCGTCCGAAACCGCAAATTCGGCGGCTAGCGTGTTGATGACGGGGAGTTGCTGGGGCGTGTAGCATTCCATGATGCTATCCGGGTGATAAAACAGGTCTTCCAATTTCTGCCAGAAATGGCCCAGCTTCGCATAGTCCTGGAGGAACCCGCCCATCGTGGCCTGAGCGCCGTGCGGCGGGTTTTTGCAGCGATACTCGGGTCCGAATAACTGGGCGCGAACGTACTCATATTCTTCGTTCGGGTCCGGATCGGGGACCTTGAAGTGGCCGCTGTTGGCCTTTGCGTAAATCTTTTCGCCCTTGTCGTTCAGGTTGAAGTAGTTGTTTTCCAGCAGGCCGTCGTATGTGTTGGGACTGCCCGGCGGAGGCTCGGGGATGTTGATCGGCGGGAGGTTGCCTTGATCGGTGTACAGGGGCAGGTACTTGGCCGAAACCTTATGAAACACGCCCATGATGCCGCGCTTGAACAGGCTCCAGACGTTCTCGCAGCCGTTTGTGTGAACGCCATCGGGCGACACGTAGGTTTCGGCGTGCTTCACGGTCCCGTGGGCGAACTCAGAGGCATCGAGCCAAAAGTAGGAGCGGAACTCATCGGTATGAATCTCAGAGCCGGGAGCCACGTTCTCACGAATGAACTCTGCGAGGGAAGTCGATGAAACATCCTCAAGAGCTTGCATGTGGACCTTCCCGCTGGTCCGTTCTTTCATCCCTACTACAGGAACTTTACTGGCGGCTCCGCGCCCGCGTTTCCCTTTGCGCTTGCCACCTACATAAGTCTCGTCAACTTCGACGACGCCGGAGAACTTCTCGACGAAATCCTTGTCTTCCTGCATAGCGAGACGGATGCGATGACTCATGTACCAAGCGGTCTTGTAGGTGACGGAAAGCTCGCGCTGAAGCTGTTTCGACGAGACGCCTTTCTTCGCCGAACAGATCATGTAGATCGCCAAGAACCACTTGGTCAAGGGCAAGTGGGAGTTATGGAAGATGGTCCCTACGGTCACGGTAAACTGGTAGTTGCAGGGCATGCACTCGTAGATGTGCCGATCCTTGCCGGTCTTGCCCTTGGCGTCGAAGATCGAGATACGGCCACTGTCACAGCGTGGGCAATGAGGGCCATGAGGCCAGCGGATGCGCTCGTAGTGCTGGATACAGGCGTCCTCGGTCCCGAAGCGGCTCATGATCTCGAAGATCGAGGGTTGTGTTTTGTTGGGCTTGCGGGCCTTGACTCGTTTCATACTTTGAGTATGCCATGAGAGCTATCATTTGTCAAGGGGATAATCGCCAAAATCAATCTCCATGGCCTGGCGGCCGACTTTGCGTTCCAGCTCCGCGAGACGGGCCTGGGCTTCGCGGCCGGGCTCGACGCGGGCGCTGCCGCCCGGACGCCGTCCAGCGCCGGGAAAAGCTCCCTCGACGCCGTAGCGCTCGACTTGTGCCAGCCAGTCGTAGAGCTTTTCGCGCTTCACCTCGAGCTCGCGTGCTAGAGCCGAGCCCGACTCGCCGGCTTCGAGCCGCCGGACGGCCGCCAGCTTGAACTCCTTCGTGAATCGTCTTCGAGACAATTGAACCTCCTTCCCGTTCCCTGGTTCATTGTCCCTTCTTTCCTGGTCTCGCTTTTCGGGTCCATTCCATTTCTATTGGGCGCAAAAGGGGACATTTTGATTGGGCTTCAACACGTCCTTCGCACTGCGTTCACGTTCGATCCTCCTATCTTCGCCGGTCCGGCCTTTAGATCGGGTCCGGTCAAGGCGTTCCGGCAGCGCGGCGGCCCCTCGACCGACACCGAGCACGACAGTGCGAGGAGCACGAGGGACGGGCGCGAGGGACAGTCACGTTAGCTCATTCTTGCCGCCGCAACCAGCCAGTTTCCGCGCCGGGCCCCTGTTTGGCTCGCGTCACGCAAAGGCGCGTCCCCGCCCCACTTCATTACCGGCGTTGATTGGTCCGACCACTGGTCCTTCTGGTAGACGGCTATCGGGGCGTCATGGTGACCGACACGGCCCCGTTCCGGTACGAGCACTACCACACTCTCGACGACACGCGGGACAAAATCGACTATGACCGCCTGGCTCGCGTCGTTGCCGGCTCGAAGCGGTGATCGAAAACTTGACCTCCGGCGAATCAGCAAGGAGTCTTGAACACAGGGGTCTTAACCGTAGAGACATAAACAACTCGCCTTAGAGCATATCTACGGTAAGTCACTGTGAATCTAAGAAGATGAATCTATTGAATCGGCCGGATGCGGTGGGATGATGAGATTGCCACTATCCTCCGCCCCTACATGAGTCTCCACACCAAGTACGAGCTGGACAAGCTGGTCTACGACGGTCCCACCAAGACCTTCAAGGCCAAGCAGATCGGAACGGGTACCGAGGTCTATCTCCACCTGTTGGCCGAGAACGGTGACGCCCTCGCACAGGCAAAGCTGCTCGAAAAGATTCGTTCGCTGACGGAGTTGTCGAAAGCCGTCGGCTCACAGCCGGTGATCGAGGTGGGCGACGTCGCGGACTCGCCCTACGTCGCCACCGAGGTGCTAGCGTCGTTTCGGGGGCTCGAGAACTGGGTCGAAGCCGAGTACCACGAGGCGCGCGCCCGCGCCCGACAAAGCGCGAAAGACGAAGTCGAGGCACACCTCGCCGCGGGCGACACAGAGCTCGCGCTGCGAGCGGTCTGCCAAGCCCTCGAGCAGTTCCCCGACGAGCCCGAACTGACGCGCATCGAGGAAGTCCTGCGGCTGCTCAACCGCGGCCAGGAGTTGTGCCGGCAAGGTAGCGGTGACCAGGGGATCGAGCTTCTCTGGCAGGCTTATCGAGCAACGGAAGCCAACGCCCAAATCTGCTCCTCGGGGCACATCCGTGCCACCTTAGTGGACGCGCTGGCCGAGCGCGCCAAGCAGATCATCGAATCCGACCGCGATGCGGCCGACGTGCTGCTGCAACAGGCCCTCGGGCTCGACCCAACCCACGCCGAGGCCGTGCGGCTCAGCAAGACCGTCGACCCCAAACGGGAGGAGTTCGTTCGTTGGTGCTTGTCGCAGGGTAAGCGTCTCGAAGAGCAGGGCGACCGCAAGGGCGTCCAGGCGCTCGTCGAACAGGCGCTCGCGAAATACCCCAACGACGTCCGTCTGCTCGACCTGCATTCGAGCACAAAGACCTCGTGGCGTCGGGGACGTCGCTCCGCGAATGGGAAACCGAATCTCAAGTGGAGCGAGGCTCTCGAGACGCTCCGCCGTCTGGGGAGCGCCATCGCAACTCCCGTGATTGAGGTCACGCGCCACACCCGCGAGATGTTCAAGAAGAAACTGCCGACGGCCTACGAGAAGCTCCGGCAGATTCACGAGACCTCTCCGCTTTTGCCGGCGGCGCTAGGGGCCGGTGTCGCGATTATCCTGTTCACCGCGTGGTGGATCGGTTCGCGCTCCGTGGAAGCGCCGCCGGCGCCGGTAGCCGAGGTGTTCCTGGTCAGCCTGCGCAGTTCTCCTGCCGGCGCCACCCTGTCAATTGGTGGAGAGGAATGCGGCACGTCCACCTGCGCGGTCGAGTTGACATCGGGGAGCTACCAAGCCGAGGCCCGCCTCGCCGGCTACCTGCCGGCCGTGCTGTCGTTCGACGTTACGGAAGATGACGTCTCCAAAAACGACACGAGCCTCGCGCCGTTCACCCTCACTCTCTCTCCCTTGCCTGTGATGCTGCGCATTTCCTCGGACTTGCCGCGTGGCGAAGTCACCCTGGACGACGAGGCACTGGGCACGCTCGAGGAGGGTGAGCTGGAAGTCGCGCTTGACTCGATAGCACCGGGCGAGCACGTACTGGCGGTGTCGGGCGCTGGAGCGGGAGCCACGCTCCGCTTTGAGTCGCTCGCCGGCGCGTTGCCAGTGGTGCGGGAAGCGCTCGAGACTCGCGAACTGCGCGCCGTCGTCGTCGCCGGTTTCGGACCGCAAGCCAGGCTCTACAGCGACGCCGTCATCAGCGAGGCCAAGCTGGGCGAAGAGGAACTCTCCGGGCTCCCCGCCACATCCCTCGGCTTCGACGCACTTGCCAAGGGCGAACACGAGTTGGAGCTGAACGCCGGCGGCAAGACGCGGCGTGTGATCTTCGACAGCGCCGAGGGCCCCAGTCTCGAGATATTCCTCCGCACCGACCGCAACGTCGGCGGACTCCGCATCCATACCGGCGAAGACGGCGCGACGATCTACCTCGACGGCAAGAAATACCGCCGGCTCACCCGGCGCGGACGTGCCTTGATCTACCTGTATCCCAACCAGTACACCGTGCGGGTCGAGAAGCAAGACTTCCGGGTCGCGCCCGAGCAGACCGTTCAGATCCGCAAGGGAGAGCAAAGCCGTCTCGATTTCAAACTGACGCCCCTGCCCACGACCGCCACGTTGAAGATCCCGAACGGCATTCCGGGCGCCACCGTGCTGATCGACGGCAACGAGATCGGCGTCATTCCGCCGGACGGCCGTTTCTCGGCGTCGAACATTGAGCCGGGCCGGCACCGCGTCACGATTCGCAAAGACCTCCATCAAGCGCGCGAGTCGAGCCGGCAGTTCGAGGCTAACGGCACGGTCGAGGTCAACGGTCTGCTCGAAGGCGCGCTGGGAACGTTGCGCGTGAAAGTCAGCCCGCCCGAGGTCAAGGCGCGCCTCAGCCTACGGCGCGAAGGCGAGGGAAACGATCGCGCCATCATCGACTCGTCGTTGCAGCTCGAAGCGGGTACCTACACGGTGACGGCCGTCGCGGAGGGCTTCGAGGAGTATGGTGCGACGATCCGTTTGCAGGCGAGCGAATCGAAGACGGTTCGCTTGGAACTGCGGCCTCTCGATAGTCAACGCGCCACACGGCCCGCTTTACGTCTCGACGGCTGGGCCGAGGCCGGTGGTTGGCGGCGTGAGGGCGACCTGTTGACGCGGTCCGGTGGGGGAATAATTCTTGCGCCGGCCGACGGCGGGCCCGGTGTTTACGAGTTCTCGGCTTTGCTCAGAAGAGGCCGCCGTCTGGAGTGGGTCGCGAACCACGTCGATCAGAACAACTACGCGCTGTTTCAGATCGGCAAGAACTACTTCCACCGCATCGAGGTCGTCGACGGCCACCGGTCGAAACCGTTCAAGATTCCACACTCGTTATCTTGGAACAGCTTCATCACGGTGCGGATCGAGGTTGCGCCGGACGTGCTGGTCCACCGCCTGCTGCAGAACAGCGAGTGGTCTGTGATCGACCGCTGGGTCCACACCGGCGCGGAGTTCACGGCGGGCAAGTTCGGTTTCCACACCCCCCGCCGCGACCAGATCGCCTTGCGACGGTTTACGTTCGTGCGGCGCTGATCGTCGGCGTTGCTTCCGTGCCGCGCAGTCTGCTCGGCTAGGCGCGAAGGTGATTGGGTCCGACGCTGAGATCCCTCAGGCAGGCTGGCTTTGCCTCCCCAAGAAGTTACTGGAGAGCGGCTTTGCGTTGCAGCCTCCGTGGCTCAGGGAGTCGCTCGAAGCGGTGTTGCACGCCTGATTAGACCAAAGAAGACCGGTCGCCTGCTTGCGGCGAGGCGGGCGAGTGGTTATTCTGCGTTTGAAGTCCCCACAACGTCAGTCGGCCACCTCCACGCCGCTCCCGTTTGCTGACCCGCTCATGAGCCATCGCTCTCCCGACGACATTCAGATTGACGGCCAGCCGCTGAGCGAAATCCTCGAGGAGCACGACAGTTGGCTTCGCTCGGGTTGCAAGAGCGGCGCTCGGGCGAGATTGGCCGGCGTGGATCTCTCCTACGTCCATCTTGCCGATTGCGACTTGCGGCAAGCGGACTTGGCCAACGCCAACCTGCGCGGCGCCGATCTTAGCCGGACGCGCCTCAGTGGGGCCGTGTTGCGGAACGCGGATTTCCGCCACGCCACGCTGAGCAACGCTGATCTCTCCGATGACACCGACACGGCGACGACTCAGCACGCGCCCTTGAACGGACCCGTGCCGACCGACACCGAGGGCATGTCGGTCGAGGGCGCCGACCTGACCATTGCCGTCCTGCCGGATTCCTATCCCCTGACGCAGATCACGGCGCGGTGTGAGCGTATCGCCCGAGGCGTCCGCTGGTTCGCTGTGGCCGTGGGCGTCCTGGTGGCTCTGAACCTGTACTTGGTGTTGACGACGGCGGATGCCGATCTACTACTCGACTCCGAGGTTTTTCGGGTACCCTTCACGCAGATCCCGGTCACCACTACGATGCTGTATTGGCTGGTGCCGCCGGAGATTCTGGTGGCGTTCTTCTGGTGGCATCTGTTGTATCTCGATCGTGTGTGGCGCTACGGCGCCCGCCTGCCCGCGCTGTTTCCAGACGGCTCGTCGCTGTCCGCGCGGGGGGCGGTTTGGCCGCTCAACGTTCTGGCGGCGCGATGGATGCCGCAGCTCGAGGAGGAGACGTCGACCTCGCGCTGGGAGCGTATTCCGCAGTGGCTGATTGAGGGCGGCCTATTCTGGGCTGCGCCCGTCGTATTGGCGGCCTTCTGGTGGCGCTACCTGGCGTTGCAGGAGCCGTGGGGAGCGCTCTTGCAGATCGTTACGCTCTCGGCGGCGGTGGGGCTCGCCCATTCGCGCAGCCGTGCGATTCGGCGGGTGTTCCAAACGGAGGATTCGCACCCGGATACGGAGCGAGTCCTTCGCCGCCGTGCGTTGGTGCGGGCCGCCGTGCTCAGCCTGATCGCTTTCACGGCCTTGTCCTACGTGGCGGTCGAGTCTCCAATTGCGTCTGTCTTTCCAGCGCGCTTGGAGGTCCAGTTCGCGGAGTTGTCGCGCAAGCCGCAGTTCGGCGCACCTGTCGAACTTCAGAGCGTCGCGGGCGCGGACTTGAGCGGCAGGAGCCTGCGGTTCGCGGTACTTTCCTACTGCTTTCTGGTCAACGCGGACTTCCAGGGATCGAGGCTCGAACGGGCGTCTCTGGCCGTGTCCGATCTTCGCGGGGCCGATCTGCGGAGGGCGGACTTGCGTGACGGGTCGCTGTTCTCGGCGCGCTTGGCCGAGGCGAAGCTCGAAATGGCGGACCTGCGCGGCGCGAACCTACGCTGCGCCACTGGCTTGACGGCTCCGCAACTCTCGGCGGCCGGGACCGACGCCGCAACGATTCTGCCCGATGGTTCAGCAGGACCTTTTCGGCCTGGGTCGGGCGCCACGAGGGTGAATGCGGCAGACTGTACTCACTGGCAACCGGATGGGGAGGGGCTTCCGCCGATCGAGACCCCGCGTGCCAGACCGCCCCCACGGCGTCACCAACCGGATCTCGGTCCGATTCCGAAGCTCAAGCCCGCGGACCCATAAGGCGGCAGAACCGGCTGCGGGAGCGGCCAACCACGGGCCCGTGAACCGAACAAGCATCGCAAACGCAAGTATGCCGCGGCGTGCCCACCTAGGCTGCGTGTTCTGCGACAATTCATGCTTGACTCTCGGGGCTGCCTGTCACGGGAGGTCTGTCGCGGGAAGTCACTTCATTGCCTTTGTGGCCCCAGCTTTGAGGAGAGACCATCTTGAAGATTACTAACGTCGAAGCCATCTACTTGCGATTGCCCGAGGTCAAAGAGTTGACCGACAGCGGCCAAGACGCGTTGGTCGTGCGCGTGTCAACCGACGCCGGGATCACCGGTATCGGCGAAGTTGACTCCGCTCCGCTGGCGGTCAAGGGCGCGATCGAAGGGCCGTTCTCTCACAACGTGGCGTCGGGGCTGCGCGACCTGGTCATCGGCGAAGACCCCTTCGAGACGGAGTACCTGTGGTACAAGATGTACCGCAAGAACATCTATGGCGGACGCCGCGGCGTCGGTCTGCATGCGATGAGCGGCATCGACATCGCGCTGTGGGATATCAAGGGAAAGGCGCTCGGGCAGCCGGTGTGGAAGCTGCTTGGCGGGGGGTTCCACAAGCAGATCCGTCCGTACGCCAGCACGTTGTTTGGGGCGACGCCGGACGAGACGCGCGAGCGGGCGCAGCGCTTCCGCGATCGAGGTTTCACCGCCGTCAAGTTCGGGTGGGAACCCATGGGGCAGGACGAGAAGACCGACATCGCGCTCGTCCGCGAGGCGCGCAAAGGGCTCGGGGATGATGTCGACCTGCTGATCGACGCCGGACTGGTGTGGGACGCCAAGACGGCGATTCAACGCGCGCGCGCGTTCGCGGACTACAACATCTTCTGGTTGGAAGAGCCTCTTGCTCCGGACGACTACGATGGGTATCGCAAACTGTCGGAGGCGACGCACCTGCGCATCGCCGCTGGGGAAGAGGAAAGCCATCGGCTCTCGTACATCGAGTTGATGGACCGTGGCAAGGTCGACGTCGTGCAGATCGACCTGACGCGGGTGGGGGGCTTTACCGAGGCGATGAAGATTGCGAGCCTCGCGGTTGATCGCGGGCTGCCGGTGGCGAACCACGGGTTCACGACCTACATCAACGTGGCGGCGGCGCTGCACTTCTTGAACTCAGTGCCGAATTCGTTCATTTGCGAGTTCGCCGCGGAGGAGGGAACGACTCTGCGCGAGCACGTCACCACGCAGCGGATTGTTGCCAAGGATGGGATGCTCGACATTCCGTCCGAGCCGGGGCTGGGGTTGGAGTTGAACGAAGAGGCGATTGAGAAGTACGGGGTGAAGTGAAGATAGATCGTTATGCCGCGCCCGTCCACCCCGACGCGCAAGACCGTCGGTCCGCTTGGCCGGAAGATCCTCATGCCGACCTCGCTCCACCCGCCCACGCCGGACGCAAGCCGCGAAGCGGCGTTGGATTTTAGCCTAGGGTGAAGCCGTCCTCGGCGGAACCCTAGGTAGTGAACCTCTTTGCGACGGAGCCCTGAAAGGGCGATGGGAAAGCCGCTAGCCTGTCCAATATCGCCCAGGGCCACGCTAATCGAGACAGCTCAGCGGCATACCGGGCGCGGCGGCCTTGAACGGCGGACTCGACGCGAGCCCGGGCACAGCATGCTGCGTCCCTACATATCGGTTCGCCGGTTTGAGGTCCAAAGATCAGCGTCGCGGGCTGACGAAGATCGCTTTCGCCACCGTGGCGTGGATGCCCTTCTTGCCGTCAACGAGTTGGGTGATGTTCAGGTCGACGGCGTTGCTCGAGAGCATGTAGGCGTCGTCGCGGCTAAGGCCCTTCTCGCTCACCAAGAAGTCGATCATCTCTCGCAACGCGATCTTGATGGCCGTATCGAGGTCTTCGTGAAATCCCATCGTCATGAAGTGGGTCGGGGTTTCGGCGCGCGGCCAGCGCAGCCGTTGGCCCTTGTGGACCAGGAAGCGAAAGGTTCCAGTGAGCGCGGTTTCAAGCGCAGTGACATCGACTTCGCCGTCACCTTGCGCGGCGTGGCCATCACCGACCAGGAATAGAGCGCCCGGTTCGTGAACCGGGATGAAGAGCGTCGTCCCGGCGACGAGTTCCTTGTTGTCGAGGTTCCCGGCGTGGATCCACGGGGGCGCGCTGCTGATGCGTCCCAACTCCTTGGGCGGCGCGACACCCATGCTGCCGAAGAACGGCCGTAGCGGAATCTCGATGCCCTCGACGAAGTCTGCCACCATTCGTTGCTCGTCCAGCGGGATGATCTTGACGCGCTTGTAAGGGTAGTCGTCCGGCAGGACGCCCTTGCCGGGGATGAAGAGGTTCAACGAGTAGGGGACGGCCAGCCGCACCGATTCGATCCGCACCTCGAGAACGTCGCCCGGCTCGGCGGTTTCGATGTAAACCGGTCCGGTCAGAATGTGCGACCCCGGTCCGCGGTCGGTGACCTGGGCGTGGATGTGACGGAGCGCCGGCTTGATCTGATCTGAGGGAAGCCCGGCCTCTTCGAGCATCTGAGGGCTCGCGATCATCGACGTTGTGATCTCGACGCGGTCGCCGGGTTTGATTCGTAGTACCGGCGGCGTGGCGGCGTCGTAGTAGCCGAAGACGACAGTCTCAGGGGTTGAGGTGAGGTGGTGAAGCGTGGGTGTTTGGGCCGAAAGCGATAGCGTGACCAAGGCGAGAAGAAGGGGCAGGGCTCGTAGCATGCAACAACTATCCCACAGGCAAGTTGGAGGGGGCGGCTCAGAGTTTCAGCGACTGGGCAGGCGCTTGTAGATTCCGAAGAACGTTTCGGGGCGGAGCGTGTTGGTGCGGAGGTACTCGCAGTCCAGTTCCCAAATCCAGTCGAGGATGGCGCGGTCGAGTGGCCGCGAGAGGTCGTAGTTGGGGCCGTACATCGTGTCGAATAATCGCCGGCAGAGGCTCAAGTAGGGGACGAAAGCCTCGGTCGCGAAGTTGGCGTTCAACAGCGGCAGGATGTCTTCCGAGCGAATGCACTCCATGTTCGACGGTCGTGTGTCGGCCTCGAAGATCCGCTTGTCCACCGCCTTGCGCAGATAGCCGGTGTGGTTGACCCGGTAGCACTCGGGCAGCGTGCGCCACAAGTCACTGACCACTTTGCGTGTCTCGGGCCACATGCGGTAGCCGTGCCGCGTGATGACGTCGACCACGATCAGCTCGCCCCCGGGACGGAGGGTGCGCTTGATCTGCTCGATGATCGCTTCGAGTTCGATCAGGTGGTGGAGGGAGGCGTGGCAGAAGACGATGTCGAATTCATTCGCCGGTAGGGCTACGGAGTTGAGATCGGCGGGCTCGAAGCGGACCGGGAGGTTCTCGGCTCGCGCGCGCTCCCCGCCCAGGCGCAGCAGGTCGGGGTTGAGGTCCATGCAGACGATTTCGGACTCGGGCGCCTCCCTCGCAAAGCCAAGCTCGACGCCGCCCGGCCCGGACCCGAGCGACAGCAGTCGAACTTTCGGGCGGGCCCGCAGACGTGAGATGACATGTCCGTCTACATCGTTGCCGGTCTGCTGTCGAATGAGAGCCTTAGCCAGTGTGTGGATTTCGTCCCAGGCTGGCGGCGCGGGTTCGAACAGGTTCTCCTTTCCGACGGCGGCGTTGTCTTCTTCGGAATGCACTTCGCCGTAGTGCTTCAGCTCCTCGCCGACGTGACGGCGATAGGCGCGCGTGCCCGGCCGGAGGTAGCGGACGTAGCCGCGAAACCAAGCGCCCGCCGAGCGCAGATGGATCCTGGCCTGATGCACGCGGTACAGGCAGCGCATCAGGGTGGGGTTGGATAGCGACACGGGTTCTTGATGGTAGCGAGGTGCTGCTAACCAGTATGCCGTGCTACGGTGTCGCCGCCGAGCGGTTTCTGCGCTGGTCATGTCGGATTGCTTCGACAACCTCTCGAATCGCGGCAACAACGGCGCCCGGCTGCGCGGTGTGAATGTTATGACCGCTGTTTTCCACGATGACCTGCCTGCTTCGGCGCGATCGCGTGGCGAGTTCGATCTGTAGCGGCCGCACGAAGTCTATTCGGTTGGTTTGCTCGCTGGTGAGTACGATGAGAGGTCGATCTCCCAGCGAAGCGCCCACGGACTTTAGTTGGGCAAGATTACCTGCGAGCGTTGCTTCTTCGCTAGTCATGGCCTCAAGCTGCCTGTTGCTATTGCTGAAAGCCCGCAAGGTTGGGTCGGAACTCTGCGGGTAGAGATGGCTGATTACCGCCACGCGTAGCTTCTGCGTCAGCGCGACGGCCCAGTCGACCCAACCAGCGTAGTTGGGCAAGTGTTTTAGGGTCTCCTCGTGCGTGGCATCGACAAGGACCACACCGGCAAACGCGTCGGGATACGTGACAGCGAAAAACTGCATGTACGCGCCCCCAAGGGAGTGCCCAACGAGCACGAACGGGCCCTCGACACCACCCTTCTCCAACAAGACGCGCAGTTCCTCTACGATCTGATGAATCGTGCGCGGCTGTGCGCCAAGCTCGCTCCACCCATACCCAGCACGATCGTAGGAGCACACACGCGTCCACCGGCTCACTTCCGGTTGGACTTTACGCCACGCCAACATGCCGCTTCCGCCACCGGACTCGAGCACAACGGTCGGCGACCCGCTCCCCGTACAGTGGAGGTGCAGTCGATGGCCGCCAACCTCGATCAAACGTCCCGGCCATGGATACTCGGATAGGTTCGGCCTACCCACGACACTCTGATAGGCAACTCCAGCCAACAGCAGGACAGCCAAGAGGACGAAGGCGGCTGTTCCAAGGCGCATCGTCCATTGCAGTGCGTTGGCGGGTGCCCTCCGGGCGGGATGGCCGCTGCCGGCCGAATCGATTGAGTTCCGGGGTAAAACGCCTAACCCCGGGGCGTTTCCCTGCGATAGTGCTCGGTCCGGCTGGAGACCGAGCTCAGGAAGACGAAAAACGGGCGGCCACTCCTCGCCCATCGATGCATCTTGCTAGCACGACACAACCCGCCTCCTCTTGACGGACGGATCAAGGTCGCCGCACCGCGCCCGGAATGCCCGCTCCGGGTGCTACCCTTCTTCTGACAGGAGGCACGTCCGATGACAAACCCAGTCAGTCGCCGTAGTTTTCTCGGAAAGTCAGCCGCGTTCGCCGGGGCCGCAACCGTGGGACGCGCCGCCGGTTCCCCCAACGAAAAGGTCGGCGTCGCCGTGTTGGGCTGCGGCCGTGGACGCACGCTGGCCCGCTGGTTCGCGGAACTGCGCGAAAGCCAAGTCGTCGCCATCTGTGACGTCGACGAGAATCGCGGCAACCAACTCTGCGACAAGCTCAAGGAAAGCACCGGCATCCGGCCGCCGCTGGTGGTCGACTTCCGGACCCTGCTCGACAACAAAGACGTCGATGCTTTGGCCGTCGCAACGCCCGACCACTGGCACGCGCCCGCCACGATCCTCGCTTGCCAGGCCGGCAAAGACGTCTACGTCGAGAAGCCCGCCTCGCACAACATCCGCGAAGGCCGCATCGCGATCAAGACGGCGCGCAAATACCAGCGCATCGTGCAGCACGGCACCAACCTCCGCGCGGCGCCGCATTACGAGCAGGCATGGGCGCTACTGAGGCAAGGCGTCATCGGCAACGTGAAGATGGTCAAGGCCATCAACAACCAGCGCCGCCGGACGCAGCCCATCCGTCCCGATGAACCGGTTCCCGCGGGCGTTCACTACGATCTTTGGCTGGGCCCCGGCCGCGAGCAGCCGTTCAACCGCAACCGCTTTCACGGCACCTGGCACTGGACGTGGGAGTACGGCACGGGCGACCTCGGCAACGACGGCGTCCACCAGGTGGACCTCGGCCGGTGGGCGCTCGGGCTGAAGGCGCCGAACGCGGTCTCGTGCAGCGGTGCCAAGCTGGGCTCGAAGGGCGACGCGCAGGAAACGCCCGACACCATGGTCGTCACCTGGGAGTACGACGACCTGCTCTACGTTTTCGAGCAGCGCGACTTTACGCCGTACCGCATGCAGGGCCATCGCCTCGACAACGACAACATCTTCTACGGCGACCAGGGTTACATGATGGTCGACCGCGACGGCTACCGAGTCTTCCATAAAGACAACGAAGCCGGGCCGTCATTCGATAAGAAGTGGGTCGATTCAGCCGGGCACTATCAGAATTTCATTAGCTGCGTGAAGAGCCGCAAGAGCGCTGACCTGATCGCCGACATCGAAGAGGGGCACTACTCTTCGCTGCTCTGCCACCTCGGCAACATCTCCTATCGCACGGGCCACCGGCTCGTATTCGACCCCAAGAGCGAAACCTTCCCCCACGACGAAGACGCCAACACGTATCTCGGCCGCGAGTACCGCGCCGGATTCGAGCTACCTAAGGTTTGAACAGGCTAGGGCCTGCGCCAAGCGGCTACCGGAAGCGCGTAGCGCGGATCTCGGTTTTGAGACCCGCGCGGCCTTGCTTAGCCGCGAAGCGGCGACCGGATGTTAGCCCTGGGTGAAGGCGAAGCCGTAACCCAGGGTCCGCCCCTCTACGCCTCTCCAGCCCTGAAAGGGCGTTGGACTCCCCCTCGACACCACCAGCGTCACAAGCCCGGAAACCGAGCCGTGACCGTAAGGGAGCGGTCCGGCACGAACTCCCAGAGCCCCGCGAAAGGTCCCAGAACCGACACAGAGCTGACCGAGAGAGCGTTCGGCCTTCACGAATTGTCGCTGTTTAAACCAAGGGACTTACAAAAGTGTTTCTTGCGAGCCGCGGGCGTGAGCCTGCGTTGAGATGCACAGCCGATAAGGTTGTCGGTAGTGCAGTCGACGGCCGCGGCACTGCGGGTCGTAGCCCCGGCAGGGGCGTTTGAGCCTTCGCTACTGCCCGCCTACCGGAAATTCGTATAAGGCCCGGCTTGAGTAAACTCGGTCGCCGCCAACCCCTCCGTGTCCCACACGATCTCACCCTTGCGGACCGTCAGCACGCAGAACAGCTTCTTATCGCCGACCATCTTCGCCCGTCCCGAATCAAGAAACCCGAACTTCCCGTGCTTCAACCGAAACACGGCGATGTCGGCTTCGGCGCCCTCGCTGAGCGTGCCCAACTCCGTCCGGCGAATCGCCTTCGCCGGGTTGACCGTCGTGCGCTCGACGATTTGCTCGAGCGTCAGGCCGAGGTTCAAGAATTTCGACATGGTCGTGGCCATGTTCGCGCGCGGCAGCATGATGCTGCGTTTGTGAATATCGGTTGAAATGGTATCGGGCAAGAACCCCGCCTTGATCGCCGGGACGGCAATTCGGAAGTAGAAGCTTCCGTTGCCGTGCCCCACGTCGAACAGCACGCCACGCTTGCGAGCAGCCCACATGTACGACTTCACCTTGTTGTTCTCATCGAGCCATGAAAAGCGCCGGCTGTACATGTGTGTATGCAGGTCGCCGGGCCGCATGTGCTCAAGGATCAGTTCCGGGTAGTCGCGATCGGGCTTCGGACGGAAGTCGACCATCAATACCGTGTTGCTTTTCTCGGCGGCCTCGACGGCGCTGTCGACCGCCTTCCAATCCGGCGGCTCGTAGTGCGCCGTCTTGATGCCGACGATGATGTCGGGGTACTTCTTCACCATCTTCACCGCGCCCTCGACGTCCAACTGAGCGGGGTCATCCTCAACTTCCGGTCCGTACATGCCCGCGGCGACGATGTTGAGCAGCGCCAGGACGCGCGTCTTGGCCCCGTCGATGGTGGTCTCCTTGAACTTCTCGAACCCCTTCCAGCCCGAGCTGCCCGCGTCGACCGCCGTGGTCACGCCGTTGGTCAACGAGTGATGGTCGGGCTGCAGGTTCAGGTATGCGCCTTGCGCGTCGAAGTGCGTGTGGAGGTCGATCAACCCTGGCGTGACATAGAACTCGCTGACGTCGACGACTTTCTTGGCGTGGGATGCGGGAATTCCCTGCCCCACCCGGACGATCTTCTCGCCAACAATGGCGATGTCAAAGCGGCCGTTGCGTTCGTTGTGCGGATCGATGACGTGTCCGTTCTTGAGAAGCAGGTCGATGATCTCTTGGGCCGCGACAGGCAGCGCGGCGACCGTCAGGAAGAGCAGCCACACAACAGCGGACACAACATGCCACACCGCTGCGTTGCGAAAACGTAATGCCGTGCGCTCACGGAATCTTGTCATAGTCACCTGCCTCGGTCCATAGCGGGAACGCCCGGCCGTCTTCGTCGAATACGATCTCGCTGTTGCGCACGGTCAGCACCGCGCGTACTCGCGTGTCGCTCATCAGCTTCTTGCTCCAGGCGTCTTTGAAAGCGAAGACGCCACGTTCGATCGTCAGCACCGCGATGTCGGCGATCTTGCCCTCGCCCAGCGTGCCGATCTCGGGGAACTTGTCGATCGACTCCGCCGGGGTCACCGTCGAGCGGCGGATCGCTTCTTTGAACGGCATCCCCAGCCGCATCATTTTCGAGATGCAGTTCGGCATGTCGGGCTGCCCGGCCCGCACGCTCTTCTGGTGCAGATCGGTGCTGATCGTGTCCGGCGGATAGCCCTGCTCCATCGCCTTCGACGCCACCGGCCACAGGAAGCTGCCCGCGCCGTGACCCATGTCGAACAGCACGCCCCGCCGCCGCGCCTCCCACATATACGGATGCACCTTGCCGCCGCGAAAGCGGCTGATGATCTCGACCTGCCGGTCGTTGTAGAAGTGCGTGTGCATGTCGCCGGGACGCAGCTTGTCGAGCACCTTGTCCCGCGTCTGGCGGCCGACGTTGGTGAGGATGCCGCTATCCACAATGATCGGCCGGTTGGTCAGGCGGCCCGCCTCGATCGAGCGATCGATGGCGATCCAGTCGGGGTTGCTGTAGTGCGCTGTCTTGATGCCGACAATCAAGTCGGGATACTCGTTGATCTTGGCCGCGGTCCTCTCGGGCTCCATGTCGCTGAGATCGTGCTCGGCTTTGCCGCCGGCGATGCCGCGGCCCACGATGTTGATGAACGCCAGCACGCGCGTTGAGGAGCGGTCGATGATGGTTTTCTTGAAGTCGTCGAAGTTTCGCCACCCGGCGTCGCCGCAAGCGACGATCGTCGTCGTGCCCGTCGTCAGCCAAGTGTCGTCGGGGAACAAGCTGCCGGAGTTGCACAGGTATGGGTGCGCGTGCAAGTCGACCAGACCTGGCGTGACGTAGAGGCCGCCGACGTCGACGGTCTTGGTCGCATCGGCGGGGTCGAGGTTCTCGGCCACCTTCGCGATGCGGTTCCCCTTGACGGCGACGTCCCTGACCCCGTCGATTTCGTTCGCGGGGTCAATGACGTGCGCGCCCTTGAGCAGCAGGTCGTAAGTTTGAGCGGAAGCCGTGCCGGCCGCCCCCAAGATCGAGAGCAAGCAAAGGGCGATGGTGGCCGAGACAATCCGCGGCCATCTATTCACTCGATCACCTCGTACTCGCCCGCCGTATGCCACTCCGGAAATGCCAACCCCTCTTCGTCGAACACGATTCTACCCCCACGCACTGTCATCACGCATTCGAGGCGTTTCGTGCCGAGTTGCTTCTTGCGCCAGGAGTCCATGTAGGCGAACACGCCCGACTCCAGCCGAAACACCGCGATGTCGGCCACGCGGCCTTCGCCCAAAGTGCCCAACTCCGGAAACTTGCGCATCGCACGAGCCGGGTTCACCGTGGCGCGGCGCACGGCGTCGGCG
This sequence comes from Bryobacterales bacterium, assembly GCA_965261065.1. Taxonomy (GTDB): domain Bacteria; phylum Acidobacteriota; class Terriglobia; order Bryobacterales; family UBA6623; genus JAKZVK01. Next base: position 6,361,785 of record OZ253444.1, read on the forward strand.
AGCGGCATGCCGAGGCTCATGAGCTTCGACATGCAGTTGGGCACGCTGACCTGGTTCATGATGCTCGACGGATGCAGGTCCGTGCTAATCGTATCCGGCGGGAAGCCCCCGTTCATGGCCGCCCGCGCGACGGGCCACAGAAAGCTACCGCCGCCGTGGCCTAGATCAAACAGCACGCCCCGCCGGCGCGCTTCCAGCATGTAGGGCTGCACTTTGCGGCTGAAGCGGCTGATGATTTCGATCTGCCGGTCGTTATAGCTGTGCGTATGCAGATCACCCGGTCGCATGATGTCGAGCAGCTTCGTGCGCGTATCGCGTCCGCTGTTTGAGAGCATGCCGAGGTCAACCATCACCGGACGATCGGCCAAGCGCCCTGCCTCGACCGTGCGCTTCAATGCCTCGAAACCCGGTAGCCCGAAGTGCGCCGTCTTGATCGCGACAATCACCCCGGGATGTTGACGGGCTTTCGCCGCGGTCTTGTCGGGCTCCATGCCCTCCAGCCGGCTTTCGAGAGACGAATTGTCATTCATGCCGCCGCCCACGATGTTGAGCATGGCGAGCACGCGAGTCGTCGAGCGATCGATGATGGTTTTCTTGAAGTCGTCGAACGTCTTCCAACCCGAGACGCCCGCATCGACAACGGTCGTCGCGCCGGTGACGAGCGACGTGTCATCGGGATACAGCGTGCTGCGGCGTCCGCGAATATAGACGTGCGTGTGGAGGTCGATGAGCCCCGGCGTTACATAGAAGCCGTGAAGGTCGACCGTCTTGCGCGCTGTTGATGCAATGCTCTCGGCAACCGCGGCGATCGTACCGTCGCGGATCGCCACATCCATGACGCCATCGACGTCATTCGCGGCGTCGATGACGTGGCCACCCTTGAGCAGAAGATCATACGCCGGCTGCCCGAGCGAAGGCTGAACAAGCAACAGCGCCGCAACCAACAGCGACACCCACCGTCCCAACAACGCCGCGGGCCCAACAAGCATGGCGTGATTCTACCAGGACCGACGGTACCCGTCGTCCCATCGGCCAGGCAAGCGATTCGAAACGTAGGGGCACGGCATGCCGTGCCCGCCTTGCCATCGGCCCCTGCCTACGGAACATCCGCCACCGGAAAGCGCACAAACCGCATCCGCTCGCGCTTCCACGTATAGGTGATCAGCAGGTCGCCGTTCGCCGCCTGCACCATCGACGGATACGAATACTCTCCCGGTTGATCTTCCAGCACATGGAACATCTCGAAACTCTCCCCATCGCGGCTCACGGCAAGGTTCAGCGGAGTGCGTCCTTTGTCGGTGTGGTTGTAGACCACCACCACCCGCCCGTCCTTGAGCGCGACGGCGTCGAGGCCGGAGTTCGGGTTGGGCAGGTCGATCGGCCGCGCCTGCGTCCACGTCACGCCGCCGTCGGACGAATCGGCGATGCAGATCTTGCCGGTTCGCGCCGTCGAGCGCGCGTAGAGCCGCAGCCAGTTGCCGTCGATAGCCACGACCGAAGGCTGAATGATGCCGTCGGTCAAGGCCCACTCGCCCGCACCAGGGACGGCGCCAGGCACGTCGTCCGCCCCGCCCTTGTCAACGAATCGCCGCGGCACCGTGATCGGTCCCGACTTCGCCCAGGTCTCGCCGCCGTCGGTGCTGCGCTCGATCCAGACCGACCACGACCGGTAGGCCTCGACCGACGTGCCGCTGACGATCGTCCCGTCCTCCATCACCAGCGGCTTGGTCCGGATGGGCCCGTACACGCCGGCGGGCAGGTGCTCGCGCTCGGACCAAGTCTTGCCATCGTCCTTGCTCCACATTCGGCCGGCGGTCCAAGAGGTAGGGTGGCGGCCGAACTTGTAATAGAGCCACAGCGGGCCGCCCTTGGTGTAGAACAGCACCGGATTGTACATCGCAATATCCGGCTCGCGAACCAGTTCCACCGGCGCGGACCATAGGCCGTCCGTGCGCCGCGAGCCCCAAATCGCCACGTCGGGATTGCCTTCCTTCGATCCTCCGAACCACGCCGCCATGAGATCACCATTGGGCAGCTCGACAATGGTCGAAGCGTGACAGGACTCGAACGGGGCCTCGGTGAAGATGAATTCGGTCTTGGGCGCGGCCGGCATGATCGCGGCAAACAGAAGCGGAAGCGCTAATAACCACATGAAATCTCCTCGAACCTGTTTAGCCAGAATGCCATATTCAGCAGCGTGGGAGCGAACGCCGCCCGCGGACGATGCTACGGCGCCTATCGACCGCGGCGCACGAAGTGTAGGGGCACGGCATGCCCTGCCCGGCGGCTTCGAGCCGTCAACCTGACCCGAACACGGGCACAGCATGCTGTAGCCCCTGCTTTTCGGTTCGCGGTTTCCGTTGGACATCCACGGCGCCGCCCTTGGTAAGTTATTTGCCGGAGGCCGGGGCAGCGGGCGGTGACAGCGCCCCGCTCCTATCGCTTCTCGTAGTAGTCCCACTGCTCGGCGGCTTGGTCAACGATCCCGGCCATGTCGCGGGACAGCACGTAGCCTTCACCGGCCAGTTCGCGGGCGGCCTTCGTGATCCGCTCCAGGTACTCTTCGCGATTGGCATAGCGCTCTTCCATCGACAGCCGCGGGCGCCCTTCTTCACGCGCTCGGCCTTCGTTCTCGGGAACGCCACGTACGAGCCGCGCATGCTGTAAAGCTCTTTGGGCGCGCCGATCTCGGGGGCACGCAGGTTCCATCCCATATAGCTGGCGAGCGGGGCTTGAATCACCGGCAGGCGGATGCCGGACGTTTCATTGCCGTCGCCTTCCACCTGGGGCACCAGCATCGTAAAAGCCTTACCGACTTTCGGAGGCTCGATCGACACGATACCCTTGGTGCGGAACTCAGGCCCGTAGTCAACCCGATACCCGTGATGCATGCGCTCGGGCGCCGCGACACCGGGGATCTTGGGAAACTGCATCGTGCTGAGCGAAACGAGTTGGTCTTTGTCGATGCGCGGGTACTGCGAAGCCGGCGGCTCGGTGCCGTCGGTGACCCAGCGATTCATGGCAAGCAGCAGCGCCCGCATCGACCAGCGGTAATCATTCGCGTTGGAGGGGTTCTGCGCGCCACCGCCGCCGGGAGGGAAACTGCCGGCTCCATGTTGCGAACCGGCGAACATATACACGCGCGTGTCGTCGTAAAGCCTCGCATCCCGCCGGCCGTCGGGCGAGGTGTGAATCAGCGAGGCGGAACGACCGTAATACTCATACGACGAGTTCGTGTAGAAGATCTTCGGCGCGACGCCTTGCTTGAGCGTTCGCGATAGAATGCCCTCGTCGAGGCCGGTCTCGGGGTCTTTGACGCCCAAGTCGGTGAAGGGATAGATGTCGGTCGGGTAGAGGAAGTTGAAATGCGGGCGCGCGTCGCGCGAAGGCTGCGCGAAGCGATGATTGAAGCTGCCGCGGCCACCACCGGCCACGTGAGACCAGACGCCGTCGATGACTCGCCGCTTCTTCTCGTCTTGGTTGAACCCGTAGTAGAGGTAGGTCCGCAGAAAGCGTCCGCTTTGGGACGAGCCGAAAGCAATGGCGCGTTCGATGTGCCGGTGGAGATCGGCCAGCGGGCTTGTCTTCCCTGCCCCGCCGTACTTGAGGTAAGAGATTAGGTCGCGCGTCGCCGCCGGGCCCAGCCCGACCAACTTGGGGTCCTTTGCCGGATAGACGATTTCGTAGATCTTGCCCGGCACAAGACCCGCGTTGACGAACACGTGCGTGTGGTTCGGAACCGGTTTGCCGTTCTCCTCGCGGGCAAACTGCCACTCATCACGCGGGATCACGTCGCGCGGCGCGTCGATACGGTCGCGCACGGTGAGCCTAATCCGCGCGTCATCGGGATCGAGTACCGGGTACGGAAAATGCGTGCGGTCGGCCAAGTGGAAGCTGAACATTTTCTTGTCTGGAACGTAGTCGGAGCGGACCAAGCCGACGATGGGCCTGTCGCCGTCGCGCGCGGCGGGCACGAAAAACTGCATCAGATTGGGCTCGGGCGGAACGTCATACTGCCAGCCCATCCATGCGATCGTGTAGCCCTCCTCCATGAAGAGTCCATCGCCGAAATGCCCCGCCGCCCTCGGATCGAACGAGCCCTCACCCAGATTGAATTTGCTGAGCGCGCCCTTGCGTCCGCGATTGACCACTTCGTAGAACACGGTTCCGTTGCCCTTGGCCGGCGCCTTCGGCACAAGCAGGTAAAGGTCGGCTGAGAACTCAACGCGGCCTTTGTCGTTGACCGGCGCAAAATCGATGTCGGAGATTCGGCGGTTGGCCTCATGCTTGGGGTCGACTTCGAAGTACACCTTGCCCACAAGCCGTTCATAGGGGCCGGTGTCGCCGAACGGTTTTCCGTCGAGCACGTCGCTCCGCTCGGTCAACTCGACGCGTACAACTTCCGCCGGCGCGGGTGCGGCGAGAGTCCCCATCAAGGCGCAATACAGAAACGGTCGAAATCGGCGCATGAAAACCTCCTCGGGTCTGTAATCGCGATGCCTAGTCGCTGCTGGACCAAGCAGGCTGGGGGGCCGCAAGAAGCCGGCTGGTCTCCTCGACGATGTCCAGCAGACGCCGGCGATGACTTGCTTCTTCGAAAACCAACGAGGGGTTGCGGTAGTACTCCGCTTCCTTCTCCCAGCGTTCCTCGATTGCCTTGCGGACAGCTTCGACGTAGACCGGTTTTCCGTCTTTGTGGAAGTACGCTGGGTTGGCGTGCGCCCAGATCTCCCACTCGCCCTCGTGGTGCAAAGCGTTCGCTCGGGCGATGATCCACGAGCTTTCCGTGATGGACGTTTCGAAATCCAGCGCCAGCTCGGTGCTCAACGTGTCGCCGCCCTTCACGGCGACGACGCGGCCGTTGACGACGACCTCCAGCTTCTCGATCGGGCGATGGAAGATGACCGTGGCCTTACCCTTGAGCGTCGTCGAGGGTCCACTCCAAGACACAACGTCGCCCGAGGTCTTGCCGTTCACCGAGAACTCGAGCAGCGGGCCGTTCGAAACCAACACCGCTCCGCGCCGTATGCCGTCCTCCCAAGCGTCGTAGGCTGACTCGCCGGGGTCAGCCTTGACCAGTGCCCGTTCGGGGCCGAGCAAAGGGAAAATGCGCGGCCGGTCGGCGGCAACGCCCGCCGGGAAATCGCTGCCGGCGTTGCCGACAACGCGGAACCCGGCGTTGAGCAGCTCGTACCACGAGTCGATGTGCAGCTTCCCAAACTGGAACAACTCGATGAAATCGATTGTGTTGCGCGCCAAGTTCATGAGCAGAGAAGAGTTGGGCTGTCCGCCGTCGAAGTGCGCGAAGCCGACGGCGCCGCCCAAGTCGCGTCCCTGTTGGAAGAACACCGTGGGGAACGGGTACGCGGTCGGCGAGTTGGCGTAAATGTTACCGATGCTGAGCGGGCGGACGATCTTCTTGGCGCCGAGCACCAACGTGTGGCCGTAGAAGCGGCTGCGCGTTTCATGCCCCGAGCGGATCGAGAAGCCCGGCTCACGAGCCTCGCCCTCCCGGCCGAAGGCGTACTGGACGGCCGCGTGCTGCTGGCGCTGCAGTTCGAGAAAGTTGCCGACGGCGAGGTCCTCGGCCTGCAGCCACTTCAAGAAGGTGGCGTCGTCTTTCTTGTCGCGCATCAAGTGGATGTGGTCGTCGGAGGCCAGCCACTTCTCTTGTTGGCCGGGAGCGATCGGTTCGAGATCCAGCGTGACCGTCCGCTGCCCGTCGGCCTCGAGCGTGAACTCGGCGACAGCGGGCTTGAAGAAGATGCCGTGGTAGGCTTCGAGCCGGTATGTCTCGTCTTGGTCGGTGCGCGAGCGGGGCAGGTCGAACGAGGCGCGGCCTTCGAGCAAAATGAAGTGCGACGCGTCGCGGGCGATGACCTCGAGCACCTTGGGGTTGTCGGCCTTGTACCAAATGCGTTCCCGGTAGTAGGTATCCGCGCGCAACGGCAGCATCGCATCCACCGGGCTGAGACGGAAGGCGCGCTGCCCTTTGAAGAGGTAGACGCGCGCCGGAACGACTTCACCCGTGTCGGCGCGTCGCGTGATAATCGTCAGCCGCGACGCGAAGTCAGGCCGCAGCGAGTCGCGCACCTGCGCGTAGCCGAGCACGAGCACGAAACCAACGAGAAGACAGACACGCACAAGGCGTTGGCGGGAGGACAGGTTCGGCATGGCGATTCCGCGACGATTGTAGCACCGCGATCAGGGCTTCGAAGCCCCACTCCCCGGAATGTGTCAACGCCCAATAGAAATGTCCCCCTCGGTAGCTCGATAGAAGTGTCCCCTTGTGTTTCTTGTTCGTAGGAGAGATATCGTCGTCGTCGGGGCTGTGGAACTGTGGGAATCGCGTAGCGATTTCCAAGGGGCGGTGGGAAGGGTGGAAAACCATCCACCGCTCCTCGAACCCGGTACTGCTGCCTCGAGAGATTTTCCACGCTTTCCATCCGACCCGGCATTTCCACAGCCCTCTTATGTATTCGCAGCCCGTTTTTTCCGTAACACAGCTCGCCGCCAGGGGTGGTCCGCCGCCGGCTTGCGCCCGCCCCCCGGACGCTGCTGTGGTGCTGGTTTCGTCCGCAGCTGTGGCGTCGGCGTGGCGATCACGTCGTGCTCGATCTCGTGCCCGTCAAACCTCACCTGCAAGCTCTCATCGCGCCACTGTTGGACCGTCACCCGTGCCCCCGCCCCCACGCCCTGGTTGCGTTTCGGCTTCAACTGCAAACAACGATTCTCGAAACGCACCACCCGGTCGTTGCTCACCACCCGTTCGTACTCGCAACAGAACACCCCTCGCAGCTCGGTGCCGCGGGGGAGCGCCTGGTGAAAGTCCGCTGCCGCCGCCGGCTCACAGGCGAAGCGCTCGTTGTGCTCGGCCAGGTACTCCTCGTCGAGATAACGGTTCGCCGCCTCGTACTCGACGATCCCGCGCAGCCGCATCTTCTTGATCAGGCGGTCTTGGTGCGTGCCGTGATGGCGCTCCACTCGGCCCTTGGCTTGCGGCGAGGAAGCCGCCATGATCGTAATGCCGAGCTTGGCACACATGCGCCCGAACTGCGTCTCGGGCTTGATGCCTGCCAGCGCTTCCCGCGACGTCGGCTGGCGCTGGTAGACGTTTTTCCAGTCGCAGTACAACGCCTTGGGAACGCCGTGTTGACGTACCCAGGCTGCGAGCAGATCGGCCGCGGCCCAGGTCGTTTCCTGGTCCGAGAAACGGCACAGCGCCACACCGGTCGCGTCATCGACGAAGTTCATCAGACAGGCTTTCGGGCCGCGTTCTTCCAGCCAGTGGTGGTGCGAACCGTCGAGTTGAATCAGCTCGCCGAAGTGCGCTTTGCGTTGGCGCCGGGTGCGATGCGGTTGGCGCTTGCGACGGCGGCTCCACAGACCCGCGGCGAGCATCCAGCGCCGCAGTGTTTCGCGCGGCACTTCCAGGCCGTGGTCGGCTGCCAGATGTTCCGACGCCAGCGTCGGCCCGAAGCGCTCGTGCCCCTCGCCCGCATAGTTCTCGCGCACCAACTCGATAACCTGCTGGCGTCGCTTCTGATCGGCTCGGTTCGAAGCACGGCCGACGTTACCGTGCACCAAAGCCTTGGCCCCGCCCGCACGGTAACGCTTCTTCAGACGCTTCGCATGGCGGTAGCTGACCTCCAGCAGCTCGGCGGCTTCGGTCAACTTCAGTTCCCCTCGTTTCACTCGGCTCAGCACTTCGCCGCGCCTCAACTCCTTGGCACTCATCCATGTCCTTCCCACTCTCGGCTCCTCCTTCGGAGCCTCAGAGTAGGGGACATTTCTATTGGGCGCTCAAGGGGACATTATCATTGGGCTTCAACACCCCACTCCCCGGAATGCCGCGTTGCCTAGCCTAGAAGGGCACGGCCGGCCGAGCGGCCAACCGAGGACTATACTGATGCGCAGGTTGCTAACCGATTTGGAGGAGTCCCCGATGCCTTCCACCACAACCCGCCGTCAGTTTCTCGCCGCCGGCGCAGGTCTGCTAGCCGCACCCCTTCAAGCCGCGGGAGCGCAAATCACAGTCGGGATCACATCGAACACCCGGCCCGACTGGGCCGGGGGAGAGAACTTCCTCAAGTCGATCCGCGAAGCCTCCGAGGTTGGCTACCACTGGATCGAGACCTTCTGGCCGTACGTCAGCCACTGGGAAGAGCGCCCCGAAGAACTGATCGAAATCATGGCTAAGCTCGATCTCAAAATGGAAACGGTGTCGAACGGCGGCGACATGAACACCTACTTCCAGCATCCGGCCCAGCGCAAAGAGGTCATTGCCGACCACATGCGTTTGGTGCGCTTCATCAAGAAGCTCGGCTGCGACCACCTCAAGATCAACTGCGGGCGAACGAATCCCGGCGGCAACACACCGGAGATCTACCGCAACATGGCCGACACGTTCAACGAGTTGGGCCGGCGCATCAGCGACTCCGGCATCAAGTTCGGCGTTCATCATCACCTGTGGAACCAGTACGAGAAGCGCGAGGACGTCGACGCCATCATGGAGTTGACCGACCCGCGGCACGTCCACATGATTCTCGACACCGGCCACACGACGATGGCCGGCATGGACGCGCTGCAGCTCACGAAGGACTACGTATCCCGAATCATCGAGTTCCACATGAAGGATTGCGCGCCGAAGAACCGTGGCGGCTACAAGGGTCCGCCGCTCGAACGCGGCAGCGTCAACACCAACAAAGACAACCTGATCTTCTTTCCACTGGGCAAGGGTGGCGTTGACTATCCCGGCATCAAGAAGGAACTCGACGGCAACGGGTGGAAGGGTTGGATGACCGTGGAACTCGACATGACGGCGACGACCGCCAAAGACAGTTCAGCCATCAGCAAGAAGTACCTCGAAGACGTACTGAAACTCACCGTGTAGTCCAAAGGCTTTCTCGCAAAGACGCAAAGGACCGCCAGGCACGCAAAGAACATCTTTGATTCTTCTTGGCGCCTTGGCGGTCCTTTGCGTCTTTGCGAGAAACAAAACCGTCGGATCTGTGGAACCTGTGATGAAGATGAATCGCCGGGCATGGACGCCGCTTAGATCGAACGCGCTTCTGCCGCTCTTGCTTGTCGGCTGTGTCGCCCACAGCGCTGCCCAAACAAGGCGGGTGGATCCCTCTTGGCCCGTCATCCACGCCGACCTGCCCCAAACCCCGCCCGAGTGGGCCCTGCTCGAACGGCATCTGATCGAAACGATGAACCGTGCCGGCAAGGAGTTCGCCAAAGCCTACGCGCGCCCCGACGGCACCTTGCGGTGGAAGGAACGCTACGAGGGCGGCATGAACTCCTCCGACGACGCCTACGAGGGTTTCCGCGGGTTCTCGCTCCACTACATCCTGGGCGGCTCGAAGGAACTCGACACCATCCACCGCCACCTTTGGGAGGGCATCACCCGCCAGTTCTCTCGCTACGGCCAGATCTATCGCGAGTTCGACAGCAACTGGGATTGGATGCATCACGGCGAGGGTTACGTCTCGCTCTATCCACTAGGCATGGCCGACCCCTACGACGCGAAGTTCCGCGAGCGCGCCGTACGCTTCGCCGCGATGTACACGGGCGAAGACCCCGAGGCGCCCAACTACAACCCCGGCCTCAAGCTCATGCGCGCCTCGATGAACGGGAGCCGCGGCCCCAAGATGCGTTGGAACAAGCGCGACTGGATTCCCACCAACGCCAACCTCGTCTACTATCACCTGCCGTTCGACGACATCCCCGGCGTCGCCTCATCAACCGGTTGGATCAACGACCACCCCGATGACGACCAGTTCGCCCGCATCGTCCAAGTGATGAGCGACCGCATGGCGCGCGGCGACGTGCCGATCAATCTGACCGCCGCGCCGCTCATCGCCAACGCCTTCCTCTACACCGGCGACGATAAGTACCGCCAGTGGGTCGAGGACTATCTAGGCAAGTGGGTTGAGTTGACCGAGCAGAACGGCGGCATCACGCCCGATAACGTCGGCCTCAGTGGCAAGATCGGCGAATACAACCAGGGCAACTGGTGGGGCGGCTACTACGGCTGGAAGTGGGTGCGCGGCGGCACCGACATCGTCCTCGCCACGCTGACCGCCGCCAAGGTGGCAACGCTCCTGACCGGCGAGCAGCATTGGCTCGAGCTGCCGCGCAGCCAAATGGCCGTCATGCGCGACCGAGGCAGGCTCGACAACGGCGTTCCCATGATGCCGATCCGGTACGACGGCAAGAACGGCTGGCATCATTATCGGCGCGAGCCGGCGTCCCCGTACGTTCACCTCTGGTTCATGTCGCAGTCAGACGACGACCGGAGCCACATCAACCGCCTGGCCGAGGCCGAGCGCAAGGCCGGCGGCTCTCTGCGCAACGCCGATCTCGGCTGGGCCCAATTCGTCAGCGGCTCGAATCCCACCTTCCCCGAATCCGCGTTCCGTGCCGACCTGCGCTTCGTCGCGCAGAAGCTCAAGCGCATCCTCAGCGAACACGGCGACCCCGAGACCTGGTTCGACGCCCAATGGCTCGCCCTCGAACCGATGCCCACCGACAATCTGGTACGGCTGACCATCGCCGGCCTGCCCGTCCATAAGCGCGGCGAGATGCTGCATTCGCGGCTGCGCTACTTCGACCTGGATCACCGCCGGCCAGGGCTACCACAGGGCGTCTCCGCGCTGGTGTCCGCGATCTCGGGCGATCATGTCGATCTAGAGCTAGTAAGTACTAACCTATTCGAAAGACGCCAGTTACTGATTCAAGCGGGAGCCTACGGAGAGCACGCAATCACGACCGTCGACTACCGCGCTGCCAAGCCGCAACAGCCTGTCGGAAGCCGACCCCGCAACGTCCTCGAAGCCGAAACGCGAACGGCCGACGTCAACGGCACCCACTTCCGAGTTGACCTCGAACCTGGCGCGGGCGTGACGCTGCGCATCGCGATGCGCCGCTACGTCAACAAGCCGTCGTACGCCTTCCCCTGGCGCCTGGAGCGCGGTCCATGAAGAACCGTGTAGGGGCACGGCATGCCGTGCCCGCCTGTTCGGCCTCGCACAGCACGTCGACGAATCGTTCGGGTCTATCCGTTTGCGCGGTCGCTCTCCTCGTCCTCGCGGCCCTCACGCCCCTGCCAGCGCAGATGGGCTCGCCCGGAGGCGGCGAGACCCAAGCGATCGCCCTACATCCGACCAAGGTCGAGATCATCTACGCCGGGGCCGCGAAAGGGCTTTGCAAGACCACCAGCGGCGGCCTAGACAACTGGCCCTCCACCGGCCTCGAGAACCTCTCACCACGCGTCATCGTCCTCGATCCAGCGAACCCGGACGTCATCTACACCGGCACCTATGAGATGGGGATCTACAAAAGCACTGACGCCGCCGGCTCCTGGCACCCGATGAACGGCGGGCTCTCGAACCTACGCGTGCGCGGGCTGGTGATCGACCCCAGCGAAGGCTCGACGCTCTACGCCGGGACCGACGGAGGCGGCGTGTTCAAGACCACCGATGCCGGCGCAACCTGGCGCGAGATCAATCGCGGCCTGATCGACAAGACGGTCCGCGCCCTAGTGATCGACCCAACCGACCCGGCCACGCTCTACGCCGGTACGTGGCACGGCGGCTACAAAACGACCGACAGCGGCGATTCCTGGGCCGCAAATCCCAACGGCCTCTACGATGTCGATGTCCGCGCCCTGGCCCTTGACCCAACGAACTCCGAGATCCTCTACGCCGCCACGAGCCCGCGCGGCGTCTACCGCTCCACCGACGGCGGCATCACCTGGATCCCGGGAGAGAAGGTTCTAGCCGAAGACATCCTCACTCTGGCCGTCGACCCGGCCAACCCCGCGCAGGTCTACGCGGGCACCCGCGCCGGCGTCTTCCGCAGCACCGACAGCGCCCGCACGTTCGAGACTGCCGGCCTGCGTTGGTCCAACCGCACCTGGACCTTGGTATTCGACAGCAAGACCGACCCAACGACCCTCTACTACGGCGGCGAAGGCGGCGTTCTCAAGACCACCAACGGCGGCCGCTGGTGGGACGTCACCGGCCCGCAGCACTGAATTTGCCAAACCGAGCCGTGACCGTAAGGGAGCGGTCCGGCACGAACCCTGACGCAGCCCGATTGCGTCTAGACTAATCCGGCACTGCCCTATCCAACAGCGACCAACCGTTGGGCCGTCACCACGCTCAATTTTTTCAGCAGTGTACACTTACCGAACCAGGTCCGCCTTCTCTAAACACGTTCGGGGGAAGGTCGAGGGTTCGTGCCGGACCGCTCCCTTACGGTCACGGCTCGGTTGACCGGTCGAGCGTCAACGCAACAAGTTTTCTGAACCCCGGACCCGCCTACCCGCGTCTTAATAACTATGAAATCCCGGCACGTAATCTCGATCCTCACCGTGCTCGGTTTGAGTATGGGGCTCGCCCTTTCGGCGGAAAAGCACCGGCCCAATCGCTCTGAGGCGAGCGGCTCAAACCCGCCTCAAAAAGCCGCCGTGGTACTGGTCGAACTATTCACGTCCCAAGACTGCTCGAGCTGCCCTGCCGCGGATCGAGTGCTGGCCCGCATAGTGACCGAACAGCCCATGGCCGGCGTAACGGTGATCGGCCTCAGCGAACACGTTGACTACTGGAACCGTCTTGGCCCGCATTTTCAATTTGATGTTTGACATCCCGACCTTCCAGCGGCCTTGAGCGTCTTTATTCATAGGGGCTAGAGCCCGATGAGGACGCCATGGAGGCCAACACCCAATGGGTGAAAAAACAAACCAAGCCATTCCAGCTAAGTTTCAATGGACTTCTCAAAGTCGATTTCCAGGGATCGCACGTCACTTCCGACGGTGGCCTGATTTTGGTTCGCGAACTGGACGAACGGCTCGGTCTCGGAGAACTGATTGACGAGCATCTCAGCGACTCCCGGCAAGGCACAAACAAGCAGTTCACGCTCGCTGATCTGTTGCGGCAGTCGGTTTACAGCCGACTCGCCGGCTACGAGGACCTCAACGACGCCGAGCGGGTTTCGATCGATCCGACGTTTCGGCTGATCGGTTCGCAGAAGATCTGGGATCGCGGTGCGGCCTTGACCTCGACGCTGCACGGCTTCGAGACGGAGATGCTGGCGAGCGAAGAGAACCTGCTGGGGCTGATGGCGCTGAACCGAGAGCTGGTCGGGCAAGCGGAAGCGTTCGACGACGCCGAGCGGGTCGTTCTGGACCTGGACTCCACCGAGAGTCCGGTCCATGGCCAACAGGAAGGCAGTGCCTACAACGGACACTTCGAGTCGGTCTGCTACCACCCGTTGCTTTTGTTCAACGGTCATGGTGATTGCCTCGCTGCCAAGCTGCGTCCAGGCAACGTGCACAGCGCCGAGGACTGGGATGAGCTCTTGTTGCCGGAGATCGAGCGCCAACAGGCTGCGGGCAAGCAGGTCGCCTTCCGGGGCGATGCGGCCTTTGCGAAGCCGGAAGTTTATGAGGCTTCGGAGGAACGCGGAGTACAGTACGCCATTCGCATTCCGGCCAACAAGAGCTTGGAGCTGGAGATCGAAGACATCCTGTTTCGCCCGCCGGGAAGGCCTTCCCGCAAGCCCTTGGTGCGCTACAAGAGTTTTCGCTATCAGGCGGAGAGTTGGTCGCAGGCGAGACGGATCGTCGCTAAGGTCGAGCATCACCAGGGCGAGCTGTTCCCGCGCGTCGGATTCATCGTGACGAGCATGAGCTTGCCGAGCCGCTCGGTGGTGCGCTTCTACAACAAGCGCGGCACGGCGGAACAGTGGATCAAGGAAGGCAAGCAGGCGACGCACTGGACGCGATTGTCGTGCCATCGATTTCGGGCCAACGAAGTGCGGTTGCAACTGAGCGTGCTGGCCTACAACCTGGGCAATCTTTGGCGGCGGCTGGGGCTTCCGCAGCGAATCAAGAGTTGGTCGCTGACGAGCTTGCAACACAGGTTGATGAAGACCGGCGGTCGGCTGGTCAAGCACGCGCGGTATTACTGGCTCTTATTGGCGGAGGGACATCTGAACCGGCGGCTGTTCGGCGCCATGCTGCACAAGATCTGGGCGCTGCCGCTGCCGAGTGGGTAGCATTGCCGGAGTGAGGATCAACAGCTTTTGGCTCCAAAAGGTTTCGCAAGGAGCAGTGTCGGCCGGAGCGCCGTTCAAGCCGCTCAATCAACGACTGTGAGCGGTCGAACCAGCTCTGGCGACTACCAGCAGAGGTGATGTGCAGGGTTCAGCGTGAAAGGACGTGCTGTTCGGAGCGGAGCTGGTGTATACTGTGGCCGTGCCAGGGCCAAAATGGAAATCCTGGCTTGGTTGGAAGGACCCGTTCTCGGCGCCTCAGTTCAGCGCCCGGCAATCCGACTACAGCAAGGCTTTCGGTACCACGCAGATCTACACTCCCCAGATGATCGTCGACGGGACCGAGGAATTCGTCGGCAGCGAAGGCCGCAAGCTCTGCCGAGCTATCTCGAACGCACGGCACAGGCAAAAAGCCGACGTTACGGTGTCGGTGGCCCCCGCCGGCCTAGCCGACAACGATGTGTTGCTGAACATCCGCGCATCAGGATTTCACAAGGAAGTGCAACACCCCCGCGTCGCCGTGCTACTTGCCATTACCGAGGACGACCTGCAAGTCCGCGTCCCCCGCGGTGAGAACGCGGGAAAGTCACTCAAGCACCAGCGCGTAGTGCGTCGGCTCGAGGTTCTCGAAGAGATCGACACCAAAGCGGCTCAAGCCTTCTCGACGACCGCACAGGTGCACCTGGACCCGAAGTGGAATCGGGACCATCTCCGCGCCATCGTTTTCCTGTAAGATCGCGACTCGCGCCGCGTGCTAGGAGCAGCCGAACAGCGGCTGGATTCGACTCCCTGACGCCCTAGAGTGTCGGGCCGGCATGTGGCGTAAGGCTCCAGCCTTTGCCCCATGAAGTATAGGCTCTGCGATTCTTCGGGACTCAGGACAGCAAGTAGCCGAGCAGCGGCTGTAGACCGAGAACCTGAGAACCGAGGAATCGGTTCTCGGCAAGCTGGAACCTTACGCCACACCAGCGCCCACGTGTCGGTCTGAGGCGCAGACTTCGCCAGCCGACTGACGTTCACGCTCTGCCGTCAGCCGCCGCTCGCCCCATTAGCAAAACAGTACAACCCCCAGTTCGTCCGTATATACAACTTGCCGTCCACAATCGCCGGCGTGGCATAGGCATCATGCCCCAAGTCATTCACTTGGACCACGTCCCAATCCGCTCCAGGCTTCAAAACCGACACCTTGCCCGCCTGGCTCATCATGTAGACCTTCCCGTCAGCCGCGACGGGCGCGGAGAAATACTTCTCCAAGGCGTCGCGTAGCCGCCCCTGCTTGAGAACCTTCCCGGTCTCGGCGTTGAGTGCGGTCACGATTCCACCGTCTTTCACCAGGTACAGGACATCCTGATAAAGCAATGGCGAGGGCACATTGGGCAGGGTCTTGTAGTGACGCCAGCGGAAGGCGCCCTCGGTCATATCACCCTTGCCGCCTAACCGAATGGCGTTGACCGCATTGACCGACGAGCGTTTTGCCCGATAGTGGTGCCAGTCCCGCTCGTTCATGTGCCCATCCAGATCCAGATCATAGGAGTTCCAACCCTTCTTCATGGCCGGCTCGGGTGCTTCCTCTTGGGTGATCCCGCCGTCCTTGTTCGCATCGTATAGCTTGAGGGCTTCCTCGAACGAGATGACCTCTTCCTGCTGGCCCAGGTCCGCGTTCCCCGCCCAGCACAGCACGTAGATCGTATCCTCGTCCATGACGGGAGTCGGCTTAAGCTGCCACGTCAGCCCCCGCACCCACCAAACCCTTTCACCGGTGGCGACCGAGTACGCGATCAACTCGTACGATCCCGCCACGAGCACCTGGAGTCCACTGCCGTCCTTGGGGTCGTAGAGGACGGGTGTCGAAAACCCGCGAGTCACGAATTGACGCTCGTTGCGCCACGCCACCCGGCCGCTGTCTTTCTCGACCGCGAGCATGAACGAGTCGGTCTCGGAATCACAGATCTGAATCACCAGCCCACCGGCGATGATCGGCGACGCGGCCATGCCCATCGGATTATTGAAAGGCCCCAGTGGCAGCCGCCAACGCTCGTTGCCGTCCGGCCCGTAGGAAATCATGCCGACATCCTGAAAGAACACATACGCGTTCGTCCCGTCGGTTGCGGCGCTCGGTGAGGCCGGGCCATTCGTCTCATGCAACTCCCCGCTTCGCCGTCTCGCGACCTCGCGACGCCACAGGATGCGCCCCGTCCTGCGGTCGAGCGCAAAGGTGAACAGGCTTTTGTCTTCCCAGCCGGTCAGAAAGATCGCTTCGTCACCAAACACGGGCGAGGAGTGTCCCGGCGGCAACTCAGTCTTCCAGACGACGTTCTTGTCCGGACCGAACTCGACCGGCAGCCCCTTGTCATCGGAGACCCCGCCCCCATTCGGTCCGCGAAAGCGGTCCCACTCCCCCGCCCACAGAGACGCAGCAAGCAGAGAGACAAGCACCAGCACCAGCACCAGCAACCCGAAACGTCGCATAGTTCCCCCGAACCCACGAATATACCGCACAGGCGCAACGAAAATGCAACCGAGCCGTGACCGTCAGGGAGCGGTCCGGCACGAACCCTGAAATCACTCGGGGGCCTCTAGATCAACGACGCCGCCGGGCGTCCGCTGCCCTTAGTGCCGCCGCTACTCCGGTGGCATGTCACCAAACGCCGGCAGGGTCACAAAAGCCCCCAGCCCTTGGTCATCAGCCGTGAACGCAACGCCGCCAAGCGTGGTGTCACTGCCAAACACCTCCACGAGGCCTTCAAACCCCGCCGTGCAAGGCAAAAAATCCTCAGTCAGAAACGGGAAGTGCTCGCCGGCATTGAAGAAGCGGGCCTCTTCGCACAGCACGTCGCCGTTGAAGTCGCGCGCAACGATGTCGACTTGCTGGGCCGTCAACGACACCAGCGCAATCGACGAGCGCACTTCGTCCGCGTTGTCGAACGGCACGAAGAGGCGATCATGCAGACGCGTCGTCTGCGGAACGCTTGCCTGGAACAACCGGCTCCCCGGCACGAGATTGTTGTAGGTGGCGATCACGGCAATGGAGTCCAGCGGGTCGCTTTCGACAATCGCATAACCCGCCTGCATCGGCTCGTCGAACGGCCAGGTGTCTCCGAATCGAATGGCACGGCCGGGAATCGTGTCGGCAATGCCGACGAAGTCTCCAATGCTGACGCCGTCGTCGAGCAGGCTCGGCATCGGCATCGGATCCCCGTTCGCGTCGAAGTAGGAGATCACGACGTCGGCCGGGAAGTCGGTGATGTTGATGATGCGAAAGATCGTGAAGAAGATGTGGCCGCCATCGAGTTCGCCGTTCGCAATCTGAGGCACAAGGTCGTCGCCCAGGCGCACGAACGCCTTGGCCCGCGCGGTCGGCGAGCCCACGGGGATCCGCTTGGCCAATGCCTCGGACGGAAACTTGCGGAAGCTCGCCGCGGTCGGAGCCTGCGCGGCGAGTACGGCCGGAACCAATAGGAACAAAGCTGCTCGTAGGTGCATCCGATTTCCCTCCCACCCAAAAGACGTGACAACCCGGCGTAAGGGTTCCGGTTATCTTGCCCATGTCCGCACCTAAGGATTGATGACTCGGCTCGCCGCAACCGTGCCATGCAACGCTTCAGAGCCGCGGACGCCAGTCCGCGGTTCCCTCGGCGCAACCTGGTGCATGCTACTACAGGCCACAGCCTCGGCAGGGGCACTCGAGACTCATCTCTTCTCCACACCCGGCCGGTGAACAAGACGAAACATGCCACTCTCTTCGAGTCTCACCGGTCCTGTCACTCGGGGCGCCACGACCAGAACGCCTGGTGGCCTACCGGGCCGATTGGGGTATCTTGATGACGCCAGGGGGCCCCATAAGCAGCTCTGCAAGAGAGCAACTTAGAGCAACTCATGAAACCCACTGCGCATCACACCACCCAAAGACGCCGCGACTTCTTGACCGCCGCCGCGGAAGCTGGCCAGCGTTCGAAAGTTGCCCGGCACGCCGTGATAACGAAAGTAACCGCCCACCACCAAACGCAGCCACTCCCCGGTCGCGCGCACCGGCGCGTGCATCCGCATCCGAAGCTGCCGCTTAATTTCCGACAACTTTGTCCGCTTCCGCTTGCGCGTCGTCTTGCGCTTCACCACGAAGTAGCCGCTCTTTCTATTGATCTCTCAGATGTGCGTGAACCCTAGAGAATCGAAGCTGTCCGGTTTCCCCGCCCCACGTTTGCGCCGCTCGGCGATCGCCCAACGACCGAACTCGATCAACCGCGTCTTCGCCGTCAAAAAGGCAGTTGACAACCAGACGCTGAGAAGTCCAGCGTCACGTTTAGTGCTTGGATAATCCGATCGATGCGGTTTGCGTATGCCCAGACGTCGTCGGCTCCCCAATGGAGTCCAACTACGCGATTGTGCGTAAATGCATTATCTTCGTCGTATCTCAAAACCCCTGCCCCCGAGTCCCCGTCCGCAGTGTCTGCAATCCAGGAGATGGCTAACTGGTCATGCATCGTGAGCGGCCCGCAACAGTAGCTATCCGGACCTGCCGGCACCTCGATCGTAAAGTTAACCGCCGAGATCGACCCGAAAGTGAGCCCTGATGTGCGCCCGGAAAGACGGACGATGTCACCGGGCATAGGAAAGACCAACGCACCGGGCGGAGGTACCCCAAGATCGCGATGTGCTACCGATGTGAGTGAATTGGGGCTTGTCACCTTCGTTGCGTCAGTAAAGTTATCCGCACTTGCATCGCAGGCTGGCGCGGCGTGCGAAGCCGGCCCTTTTATATCGCCGATGATCAAGGCAGGCGATCCCATTTCGTCCTGAGGAGCAACATGTTGTGTATCCAATGTCGTCGTGAGGTTGCACATTGGGTTGTCATTGCAATGCGAGGCGGTGACGTAGACCATCTCGCCACTATCGAGATCGCAGGCTTTGAAACATAGTGTGCAGGGCGGCCCGTCGATCTCCCGACCGGCCGAGTTCCCCATCTCGATGGGAGGGGATAGCTGATCGCTGTGACAAGGAGGGCCTCCAGGACAGTCATGCAGCCTGACAGGAGAACGGCGCCCTACCCTAACCTCCACACCTTCGATTCGCGGTGGAATGTCAGCACTGGACCCGGTCGAGTCCACCAATACATAGAAGATCGCATGCCCGCCCTTCTCCGATATGCCGATCCCCATTCCTACTACGCCTTCCTGTTGCAGTAATTGATTCTCCGAGCGAGCTTGAATCTCTCGCACTCGTACTAGCTCTTTCTGGAAGGTTTCACGAGGATCTTCAGGGGGTAGTTGACGGTCGCAGCCGATGGTCACGGCACCAAACACCAGGACAAGAACGAAGGGACAGAGCCCTCGCTGACAATGACTCACTATTGTTTCCATGTTCATGGCTCAGATTTCCTGTGAACGCCGGTGCAAGATTGGACTTTGGACTTTCCGTTTTAGGCCTACGATTGACCCCAGAGTTTTCACGTGGTCCTGGTATGGCGACAGTATACAACCCAACTGCCGTGAATACCACCTTTTTCGCCAGAGGTTGTCAACGCCCAATAGAAATGTCCCCCTCGGTAGCTCGATAGAAGTGTCCCCTTGTGTTTCTTGTTCGTAGGAGAGATATCGTCGTCGTCGGGGCTGTGGAACTGTGGGAATCGCGTAGCGATTTCCAAGGGGCGGTGGGAAGGGTGGAAAACCATCCACCGCTCCTCGAACCCGGTACTGCTGCCTCGAGAGATTTTCCACGCTTTCCATCCGACCCGGCATTTCCACAGCCCTCTTATGTATTCGCAGCCCGTTTTTTCCGTAACACAGCTCGCCGCCAGGGGTGGTCCGCCGCCGGCTTGCGCCCGCCCCCCGGACGCTGCTGTGGTGCTGGCTTAGTCCGCAGCTGTGGCGTCGGCGTGGCGATCACGTCGTGCTCGATCTCGTGCCCGTCAAACCTCACCTGCAAGCTCTCATCGCGCCACTGTTGGACCGTCACCCGTGCCCCCGCCCCCACGCCCTGGTTGCGTTTCGGCTTCAACTGCAAACAACGATTCTCAAACCGCACCACCCGGTCGTTGCTCACCACCCGTTCGTACTCGCAACAGAACACGCCTCGCAGCTCGGTGCCGCGGGGGAGCGCCTGGTGAAAGTCCGCTGCCGCCGCCGGCTCACAGGCGAAGCGCTCGTTGTGCTCGGCCAGGTACTCCTCGTCGAGATAACGGTTCGCCGCCTCGTACTCGACGATCCCGCGCAGCCGCATCTTCTTGATCAGGCGGTCTTGGTGCGTGCCGTGATGGCGCTCCACTCGGCCCTTGGCTTGCGGCGAGGAAGCCGCCATGATCGTAATGCCGAGCTTGGCACACATGCGCCCGAACTGCGTCTCGGGCTTGATGCCTGCCAGCGCTTCCCGCGACGTCGGCTGGCGCTGGTAGACGTTTTTCCAGTCGCAGTACAACGCCTTGGGAACGCCGTGTTGACGTACCCAGGCTGCGAGCAGATCGGCCGCGGCCCAGGTCGTTTCCTGGTCCGAGAAACGGCACAGCGCCACACCGGTCGCGTCATCGACGAAGTTCATCAGACAGGCTTTCGGACCGCGTTCTTCCAGCCAGTGGTGGTGCGAACCGTCGAGTTGAATCAGCTCGCCGAAGTGCGCTTTGCGTTGGCGCCGGGTGCGATGCGGTTGGCGCTTGCGACGGCGGCTCCACAGACCCGCGGCGAGCATCCAGCGCCGCAGTGTTTCGCGCTGCACTTCCAGGCCGTGGTCGGCTGCCAGATGTTCCGACGCCAGCGTCGGCCCGAAGCGCTCGTGCCCCTCGCCCGCATAGTTCTCGCGCACCAACTCGAGAACCTGCTGGCGTCGCTTCTGATCGGCTCGGTTCGAAGCACGGCCGACGTTACCGTGCACCAAAGCCTTGGCCCCGCCCGCACGGTAACGCTTCTTCAGACGCTTCGCATGGCGGTAGCTGACCTCCAGCAGCTCGGCGGCTTCGGTCAACTTCAGTTCCCCTCGTTTCACTCGGCTCAGCATTTCGCCGCGCCTCAACTCCTTGGCACTCATCCATGTCCTTCCCACTCTCGGCTCCTCCTTCGGAGCCTCAGAGTAGGGGACATTTCTATTGGGCGTTCAAGGGGACATTATCATTGGGCTTCAACACCTTTTTCGCCAGAGGTCTTTCGCGCTGAAACCTGCACATCACCGCCGCCGGCAGGCGCTCGGGCTTGAAGACCGCGGTGGATCTGGTCTTCCTCACCCACTAGGGGTCGCGAGGCGAACGACTCAGACGGCCCGGCCGGGACTACAAGCAGTAGGGACTATCGGTGACAGTCACCGATACGACGTCACCAATACGACACGATCCGCGTCGTTCAGAACTGGCACGAAGAATTCCGCGACCGCGAGCAGGACTGAGCCCTCCCGAATCCAACCAAAGAAACCCCAGGCCGCTCAGACCTGCTCGCCCTTGACGATCCCGAAGAAACCGTGTACGCTTTGAATACGTACGCTAAACAGAAAGGCCTCGGCATGCCCAGACCCGCCGTCAAGGACAACAATCGCATGTCGCTGCGCATTCACGCCGAAGAGAAGGCGGTCCTCTTGCGCGCGGCGGCGCTGAAGCACACTGACCTGACGGACTTCGTCCGGCAACATAGTCTGGAAGCCGCTCGAGACGTTATCCGGACCGAGGAGCATGTGAACCTCTCCGAACGTGACAGCCTCCGCGTGCTGGAACTGCTCGAGAACCCGCCCATGCCGACTAAGAAGCTCGTTGCCGCTGCAAAGGCTCTGCCGAAGCGCAAATGAGCGTCCCTCCCTGGCACGAGGAGCCCATCAGCAAAAAACATGACCGGGAGGCTTTCGACTGCGGCGAGGAGCCGCTGAACGAATTCTTACGGCGTTACGCCCGCAAAAGCCACGAGGTGGGCGGGGCCAAGACGTTCGTTGCCATCGACGACACCGACGGCAAAACCATTCTAGGTTTCTACAGCCTCGGTCCCGCCTCAATCGAATACACCCGCACGCCCGACATCGTGAAACGAGGACTGGGGCGCTACGACGTGCCCGGCTTTCGTCTGGCGCGTATGGCCGTGAGCCTTCAGCATCAGGGCAAGGGCCTTGGCGGACAGTTACTACTGGCGTCCGGCCGTCGCTGCCTGCGGGCGGCGGCGGAAGTGGGAGGCGTTGTGCTGGTCATTGACGCCAAGAACGAAGACGTGGCTGCATGGTATGCACGCTACGGCGCGTTGCCCCTCGATGACGCTCCGCTGACTCTAATGCTGCCGCTGGCCACGATCGCCGCCGCCCTGAAAGCGGCCAGACACGACGAAGACCTTTGAGGGTCAACGGTCAAGGGAGGGCAAACTGCTCAACCCGGCGAAGCGCGCAGGCCTGCGCCACATCTACGGTGCCGCTCACGCAGTTAACGCCTGCAAGAAACGCCACCCTGCTAGAATGACTCGTTGGGCTTCGGGCTCCGTGCAGCGGGATGCCGCGAACTCCGCCAGGTCCGGAAGGAAGCAACGGTAACGGCCTCTGCCGCGTGCCGCGGATTCACCCGGAGCCCATTATTTCGAACCGCTTCTCCGACCCCGCGTTCCACACGCCGCGGCAGAGATCTACACTCGGACGTACGCTTGCCGAAGAGGCCGCAACAGGGCCTCCCTCGGCTTTCGAACAAGCAGTAAAGGCCCGCGATGTACCAGGTCATCGCCCGTAAATATCGCCCCCAATCCTTCGCCGACGTCGTCAATCAAGATCACGTCAAACGCACGCTCACCAACGCGCTCGCACAAGGGCGCGTCGGGCACGGGTACATCTTCTCGGGCCAGCGCGGCACCGGCAAGACGACCATGGCCCGCATCCTGGCCAAGTGTCTTAACTGCGAGAAAGGGCCGACGGCCGAGCCGTGCCTCGCGTGTTCGAGTTGCAACGAGGTCGCCGCCGGTAACGCGATGGACTTGGTGGAGATCGACGCCGCCTCGAACCGCCGCATCGACGACATCCGCGAGCTGCGCGAAAACGTGCGCTACCGCCCGGTGCGCGACCGCTACAAGGTCTTCATCATCGACGAGGCGCACCAAATCACCTCCGACGCCTTCAACGCCCTGCTCAAGACGCTCGAGGAGCCGCCCGAGTGGGTGGTCTTCGTCCTCTGCACGACCGAGCCGCACGAAATCCCCGCCACGATTGCGTCGCGCTGCCAGGGCTTCCAGTTCCGCGCCGTGGAGTTCGACAAGACCGTCGAGCGCATGCGCTGGATTTGCGGCGAGGAGAAGATCGAGGCCGACGAGGACGCCCTGATCGCCATCGCGCTCTCGGGCGACGGCTCGATCCGCGACGCGCTCTCGACGCTCGACCAAGCCATCGCTTGTTTCGGCAACAAGCTCGAAACTCGGCCGGTGCGCGACCTGCTGGGCGCCGTCCCCAGCGACATCACCGACCGCATCGTCAACGTCCTTCGCGAGAACAAGCCCGCCGACCTGATGGACATCATCGAAGAGGTCGTCAGCGAAGGCCGCCACGTGCAGCACTTCTGTGGCGAGCTGACGCGCTACTTCCGCAACCTGCTTGTGATGAAGGTCTCCGGCGCCGACACTCGGCTGGTCGCCGCCGGGCCCGACGAGAAGAAACGCCTCGCCTCTCACCTGGACGATTTCAGCGAAGAAGACCTGACGCGCTACCTGCAACTGCTGCTGGAGCTCTATCGCGAGCTACAGTTCTCGAGCCAATCGCGCTTCCGGTTGGAGGTGGGGCTGCTGAAGCTGGTCTATGCCGGGCGGCTCGAGCCGATCGAGAAAGTGATCGCCGAGTTGGGCGGGAGTAGTTCGCCGGCAGCGGGCGGCGGCGGACGGGGTGAGAGAACTGCGGGAGTAGTCGCCCGTACCGAAGCTGCCGGCGCCGAAACCGGCAGTGCCCAAGCCGCCCCGGCCGAAGCGAGGGCGCCTGCTATCGCGGCGACGGTTACACCGCAAGCGGCCCCCGCGGACCCCCCTCCCGCCGTCCCGGCTGCCGCGTCCTCAGCTACCCCGTCCCCCGTGGCGGCCACCCCCGCCCAGCCGGAAGGCCCTGTGCAGCCGGAAACCCCTGTGGGGCCGGGAAGCTTGTCGCGAGAGAACGGCGCGGCCGCGGCGTCCTCGCCTGCTCCCGAAGCGTCATCAGCCCCGGAGGGTCTCGAGGGCAATCTCAAGAGCCGCGTCCTGATCGCGCTGCACCGTGACGACCACGAACACCTCGCCGACGCCGTCGAGTACGGTCTGCTCTCGGAAACGGACCACGAGGTCGAGGTGCGCTCCGCCGCTGACTACCGCGCGACATTGGAGTTCGAGCTGGCCATTCTCAACGAAGCGGTGTGCCGGGTTCTAGGTCGGAAAGTTCGTGTTAGACTTGGGGACAATCTCAGCGAAACAGAAGTGAGCACGATTGTTTCGGGCTCGCCGCCGGTCACCGGCGCGGGCGAGCGGCCGGCTCCCGAGTCCGGAGCCCCGGCTGCGAACGGGAGCGAGTTGATGGAGCGCGTCCTAGCCGACCCGAAAGTGCAACAGATCCAGCAAATCTTTGAAGGACAGATCCGAGAGGTTCGAAACCTCAGGGGGTACTCTTCGTGAAATTGCCGGGCAACATGCAGAAGGCCATGCAGCAGGCACAGAAGATGCAGGAGGAGATGCAGAAGCGCATCGCGGAGATCCGCGTCGAGGCCTCGACCGGCGGCGGCATGGTGACGGTCAAGATGGACGGCAACAAACACGCCCTAGCGGTCACCATCGAGCAGGACGCCATGGAAGACCGCGAGATGCTGCAGGACATGATCCTCGGCGCGTTCAACGAAGCCACCAAGCGCGTGGACGAAGAGACGCAGAGCAAGATGGGCGGCATGTTGAGCGGCATGGGTTTGCCGCCGGGCCTGGTGTAGGGGCGGACCGCTGCGTCCGCCCCGCTGCCGCGGACCTGCTCTCGGCTTCAAACCAACGATGAGCGCCATTGCCAAGGGCGGTGCCGGCGTGGACGCAGCGGTCCACCCCTACAACCTCGCCGCACTGCGATCGCACCAGTCTAACCACTAACCCGAAATGTAGGGGCACGGCATGCCGTGCCCGCAACTCGCCCAACGGCGCTTCTCGGCTAACCAACGAACCGGCCGCCGGCGCAACCTCCACCCTACCCAGGAACCGATCGCCCCATGACTGACCTAGCCCCGCCGATGGCCCGCCTGGTGGACGAGCTGAAGCGCCTGCCCGGCATCGGCGCCAAGTCCGCGCAGCGCATGGCCTTTTACTTGCTGGGCGTCAAAAAGGAGCAAGCCGAGCGCCTCGCCCACGCCATCTCGGAGATGCGCGCCTCGATCCAGTTGTGCGAAAAGTGCAACAACATCACCGAAGGCCCCGTGTGCCCCTTCTGCAGTGACCCGAACCGCGCCCAGTCGACGGTCTGCGTGATCGAGCAACCCACCGACATCACCTCCGTCGAGAGGACGCGCCAGTATCACGGCCTCTACCATGTGCTGCACGGCGCGCTATCGCCGCTTAAGAAAATCGGGCCCGAAGATCTGAAGTTGAAGAACCTTCTCGAACGCCTCGGCGAGGGCAAGGTGCAGGAAGTGATCCTCGCGACGAGTCCCACCAGCGAAGGCCAAGCCACGGCCTCTTATCTGGCCCGGCTGCTAAAGCCGCTTCACGTCAAAGTCACTCGCATCGGCATGGGCGTACCGGTAGGCTCGGAACTCGAGTTCATCGACGAAGCCACCATGATGGAAGCCATGGAAGGCCGCCGCGAGTTGTAGACTCGCTGCGCCGGGCTTATTGAATCCCGCAAATTATTATGACACTTTTTGATAGTTTGGAGCATCTATATATGTATGGGCAACCCCAAAGGTGTGAAGCGGGATTTCAAGGCCCTGGAGAAGCGCCGTTTCGAAGCGATGCGGCTGCTCCACCAAGGCCACAATCAGTCCGAGACGGCAAGACGGCTGAAAGTCGCTCGCCAAACCGTCAGTGCGTGGCGGCGGCAATACCGCGAGCAGGGTGCGGCCGGACTCCGCCAGGCCGGGCGCGCCGGACGCAAGCCGCTCCTCGATGCCGCACAACGCGAACGCCTGACGTCGCTGTTGCTGGAAGGCCCGCAAGCCCACGGCTTCCCCACGCCCCTGTGGAGCTGTCCGCGGGTGGCTCGGCTGATCGGAGACGAGTTCGGGGTCGACTACCACGAAGGCCACGTCTGGAAGATCCTGCGAGCGCTCGACTGGAGCCCGCAACGCCCGGTCGGAAAGGCGCGCGAGCGCAACGAAGAGCAGATCCGCACCTGGAAGCGCAAGACCTGGACGCGCATTAAAAAAAAGCCCAAAACGAAGGCCGTACGCTCGTCTTCATCGACGAAAGCGGATTGAGTCAGAAGCCGCATCGCTGCCGCACCTGGGCGCCACGCGGCCAAACACCGGTGCTGCAGTTTAACTTCAATTGGGAGAAGCTTTCCGTCTCGGCGGGGCTGACGCTGCGTAACTTCTACTTTCGGCTCTATCCCGGTGCGATCGGCAAAGAGCAAGTGATCGACTTTCTCAAGGCGTTGGTACGTCATATCGATCGGCCGCTGCTGATCGTCTGGGACCGGCTGCCGGCGCACCGTAGCCGCCTGGTGCAAGAGTTCATCCAACTCTCCGAAGGCCACATCGCAACCGAGTACTTGCCACCCTATGCGCCGGAGTTGAATCCGGTGGAATACATCTGGGCTTACTGGAAGCAGCACGAGTTGCCGAACGTCTGTCCGAAGGACTACGGCGAGCTGAACGAGCGGGCCCGCAAGGCACTCCGCCGCATGCACCGCAAACCGCGTTTGATCACGGCCTTCTGGAAACAGTCTTCTCTTTGCTTCGAGTGACTGGATATTATGCGGGACTCAATAGTGGCGTGTTTCGCAAATACGGTTACATTTCGGGTTTGCCCTATAGCCTCCGGGTCGAAACGACTAGGCGGACGCCACCGTCGGAATCCCAGTCACGGAATCTCCATCCCACAGAATCAATAACTTACGACGAAACGGCCAGTTACGCCCACCCTTGTGCGTTACCCTGAGACCGGACAGGGCCAACCCAAGGGAAGCTCAACGCTTCTTGTAACGGACAATAGCTAACCCTTCACACTGGCGAGACTTAAGTCTCTGACCGATATAGATGAATGAGGGACCGGTATACCCGAAGTGCGTTCAGCTCAACATGCGCTGCGGGGCGCGTCAGTAGGGCTCGGCCCGTGGTTCCGCTACGGCTGGAGGGAAAGAGCGTGGGTGGCTGCCGCCGGTTTGGCGGTCCTCGCCCTCTCGCCATGGGCCGGTGTGCCGTCGCCGTGGTTTGCCGCGCCGGCGTGCTCGGTCCTCACCTACCTGGTCGCCAGCTACTGCGTCAAGCGCGCTAGGGATGACCGCGCGCACTATCGACGGGCCTGGGAGGTTTTGGCCCTCGCTGTTTTCGCCAAGGCCGCGTGGGAGACGGTTGCGCTGATGGCTCCGCAGCCTTGGAGTGCGAGCGTCTGGGGTCAGGCCTTGCAGGCGGGGCTGGCGGGGTTGGGCTTCAACGCTCTGGCCGTGGGCTTCTATGTATTCTCTTTTATGGCCGTTGGGCAGGAGCAGTCCACCGCGCATCGCAGCCCGCTGCGCGTTGACATTCTTTTGGTCGCGACCGGGCTGGCGTCGATCACGGTGGTGACAGTTCCCGTGTTGCGCTCGATCCCCGGCAGCGGGGAATGGTTGGCCGCGGCCATCGGGGGGTTGATATGCGTTGGGGTGCTGATGGCTTTGCTGATCGCCGGACGGCGGGCCCCGGATTTCGAGCTAATCAGCGCCTGGACCGCGCTGAAGATCGCCGCCGGCATCGAAGCGGTGCGGGCCTTGCTGTTGAGCCTTCCGCTGGAGGGCGTCCAGGCGCTCCCCGTGGACTGGCTGGTGGGGCCGTTGGGTTTGGCGAGCGTAGCATCGTTGGCGGCTGTCGGCTTTGCCGCGGTCGGACACCGGCCGCCTCCGATTCTGCGGCTCTCGAGTGAGACGTTGCGCCCGAGCGTGGCGGCCCCGGCGTTCGCCACCGCTTGTCTCGTCGTCGCGGCTCTGCTTCAGATCATCGCGCCGGACCTACTGGGGGCCGCCCCATCCGCAACCGGATGGCCCGCGGCCACGCTGCAGGGATTCCTGCTCGGGTTTCTCGCGCTGCTGCTGCTACGGGTCTATACCGACCAATGGCGGAGCGTGCGGGACATGGGGCAGCTTCGTACCAAGACGGTCGAATTGGAAATCCTGCTCGACAACATCAACGATGCGGTGGCGACACAGAACTTCGATGGACGCGTCGTTTTCGCCAACCGCGCTTTTCGGGACCTGTTCGGCCTGCGGCCCGAGAGTCCGCATCTGCCTCCTCTCGACTCGCTGGTCCATCCCGATGATGCCGAACTGTGGCAAGAGTTTTGCTCACGCAGCCTGATGGGCAAGCGAGGCGCCGGCTGTCTCCGGCATCGCGGCGTACGCGCGGACGGAATCGCACTCGAGTTGGAGACCAGCATCACGCCGTTGTTGTCGGGCGGCATCGCTTGGGGCGTGCAGTATGTCATTCGCGACGTGGCCCGGCAGCGCCTGATCGAAAAATCGCAACGGGCCATGGCACAGCGGCTCGAGTTCTTCGTTCGCGAGATGCCGCTGGGGTGCGTGATCTGGGACCACAACTTCGCGGTCCAGGAATGGAACGAAAGCGCGCAGCGGATCTTCGGTTGGTCCGGTCCCGAGGTGCTGCATCGGCGCTATGCCGATTTCCTGGTGCCGCCGGACGGCCGTGCCGCGGCCGAGGAACTGTGGCGCACGCTTTGCACCGGGCACGCCGCCAGCCATGGCGTCTGCGAGAACCAAACCAAGCAAAGCGGCGTCGTCGAATGCGAGTGGTTCCACACGTCTCTGATTGACGACACGGGCCGAGTCGTCGCCGTCGCTTCGATGGTGCACGATCTGACCGAGCGCAAGAACCTCGAACGGCAACTCTTGCAGTCGCAAAAGATGGAAGCCGTGGGCACCCTCGCCGGAGGCATCGCACACGACTTCAACAACCTGCTCACCACGATCCTCGGCCACGTCAGCTTAGCTCTAATGAAGCTTGGGCCCAGCCACTCCACGACGCCCGGGCTTACCGACGTCCAGACCGCTGCCGAGCGGGGTGCTGACTTGGTCGGGCAACTTCTACGGTTCAGCCGTCATGCTCCCACCAAGCTCAAGCCCATTTGCCTGAACGACTGCGTCGCCGAGGTGACGCGTTTAGTCCGGCCGAGCATCGACGCCCATATTGAGATCAAGATGGAGTTGGATCCGCGGTTGTGGAACGTGGAAGCCGATTCGGGTCAGATCGAGCAGGCCCTGATGAACTTGGTCATCAACGCGCGGGACGCCATCGAGGGCGACGGCCGCATCGTGATTCAGTCGGCCTGTCGCAGACTCCCCGCGCCGACCCAGACGGACAACCAGCACTCCACCGAAGATTTCGTCGAGCTGGCCGTGATCGACAACGGCTGCGGCATGGACCGCGCGACGCAGCAGCGAGTGTTTGATCCATTCTTCAGCACCAAACAGTTGGGGCGCTCGGCCGGGTTGGGTCTGGCGATGGTCTTCGGCATTGCCGAACATCACGCGGGCAGCATCAACGTAGTAAGTGAGCCCGGCGAGGGATCGACCTTCCGCCTGCTCATCCCGCGCAGTAAGCGGCGAGCCGAACACGACCAGGGCCCGGTCGACGAGGCGGCGCCGCACAGGGGGGAGGAGACCGTTCTCTTCGTGGATGACGAGTCACCGCTGCGCGCGCTGGGCCGCGCCGTGCTCGAGAGCAGCGGCCACACGATCCTCGAGGCGGCCGACGGGCAGGAAGGCGTCGACGCCTTCGCGCAACACCGGGACGAGATCGGCTTAGTGGTCCTCGATCTGACGATGCCACGGAAGTCAGGCTGGGAAGCCCTGGAGGAGATCAGAAAGATCAAGGCCGACGTGCCGGTGATCGTCTCGAGCGGCTACTCGATCGAGGGTGGCGCCGAGGCCGCCATCGAGCGCGGCGCCAACGCATTCCTGCCCAAGCCCTATCGAGCACAACAACTGCTCAGCACCGTCCTGGAAGTCCTCGCGCATGAAGATTCGCCGCCGCCGAAACTCCCCGCTTGAACGTCCAACACCGTCGAGAACAACCACGGCGCGTTTGAACAGAGTGACCCGACCGCTAGCCACATCCTTTGCTACGCGTCTTCCGGTTCGCCGAAGCCGCCGCCGCCGGGCGTCTCGATCGTGAGAT
Organism: Bryobacterales bacterium; assembly: GCA_965261065.1. GTDB lineage: Bacteria > Acidobacteriota > Terriglobia > Bryobacterales > UBA6623 > JAKZVK01. The sequence goes on from OZ253444.1 coordinate 6,392,089, forward strand.
GATCCCCGGCGCGCGCCCGTAGGTGTCCCTTCGAAAGCACGCTGTCTCCGTTGAGAAGATTGCGGCCGGGTTGGCCCGGGCGGCCGCCGTCGAGGCCGTAGGGCCGCGACTCACGCCGATCCGACAACAGGGCAATGTCGGTGTCGGTCAGAAACTCAAACTCGCGCACAACCCCATCGCCTCCACGCCACTTCCCCGCCCCGCCGGAGTCACGCCGCACCCCGTAGCGCCGCAGCCGCAACGGGTATAAATGCTCGAGCGCTTCGACCGGCGTGTTCAGGCTGTTGGTCATGTGGTTCTGCACGGCGCTGATACCGTCCATGCCGGGACGCGCTCCCATGCCGCCGGCGATCGTTTCGTAATAAGCAAACGGCCGGCCGCTCGCGGGATCGACGCCGCCGACAGAAAGGTTGTTCATCGTGCCGGCGGCGGCCGCGGGGATCTTGTCCGGCAGAGCCTGGTGCAACGCGCCGAGCAGCACGTCGGTGATGCGCTGCGACGTTTCCACATTGCCCGCCGCAACGCTGGCCGGCGCTTGTGCGTCGAGAACGCTTCCCGGCCGCGTGACCACGTGAATGGGCCGCAGCAAGCCGGCGTTGTAGGGAATGTCGTCTTCGATCAGGCAGCGGAAACAGTACATCGTCGCCGCCACGGTGATCGCCAGGTTCGCGTTCACGCCGCCTGACTGCTGCGGCGCGGAGCCGGTGTAGTCAACCGTCGCCTCATCGGCTTCGATCGTAAGCCGGCAGTGGATGCGCACGGGCCCGGAGCCGAAGCCGTCATCGTCGAGGCGGTCTTCGAACTCGTAAGCGCCATCGGGAATGTCGCGGATGCGCGCGCGCATCATGCGCTCGGTGTAGTCCTTGAGCGCTTCCATTTGCGAGGTGATGCGTGACTGGCCGTACTTGACGGTCGCCTCGAGCAGACGCCGCACGCCGACGTGGTGGGCCGCGATCTGCGCGGCGAGGTCGCCTCGGCGCTCCTCGGGCGTGCGCACGTTGGAGAGGATAATCCGCAGAATCTCGTCGTCCATCTCCCCCTTCTTGAGCAGCTTCACCGGAGGGAGGCGCAATCCCTCCTGATAGATCTCCTGCGCCAAAGGCATCGAGCCGGGAGACATGCCGCCGACGTCGGCGTGGTGCGCGCGGGTGGCCAGGTAGTAGGCGGGTTCAGCGTCTTCAACGAAAACGGCCGACACCGACGTGATGTCGGGCAAGTGCGTGCCGCCGCGGAAGGGGTCGTTGAGAATGACGATGTCGCCCGGCTCGAGCGAGTGCGAACGCAGCGCCTCGGTCACCGAAAACGGCATCGCGCCGAGATGCACCGGCATGTGATCGCCCATCGCGATCGTCTCGGCGCGGCGGTCGTAGACGGCGCAAGAATAATCGCGGCGCTCTTTGATGTTCGCCGAGAACGCCGTGCGGCGCAGCACGACGCCCATCTCCTCGGCGATCGAGACGAACAGGTTGCGGAAGACTTCGAGCTCGAGATTGAGGACGTCCATATCTTGCTACCCGCGTGTGAGGATCGTGTTACCCAACGAGTCCTCATGCTCGTGCCAGCCGCCGGGGACGTAGGTTGTCGAGAAACTCTCGGTCTCGTTAGGCGCGGCGAGGTCAATCTTGTCGAGCGCCGCGACGGCCTTGACGCGCGCGGTCACGGCCTCGACTTGCTGGCCGCGATGATCGTAGCCATACAGCTTGCGATGGGCTTCATGGAAGTTGTCGCGCTCGGCGAACGGGAGCGTGATCTCGTACGACTGGCCCCGGTACCGCAAATCGAGCGAGCGCTCGAACACGGCGTCCGGCAGGCCCTCTTCGGCGAACTCACCGGCAGCACGGGCTTCCAGTTCCTCGAAGACGCTTGCGGCGTCGCGCCCGAGCATCGATTGGGAGAAGTCGCGCAGGCAATCGGCCGCTAGCATCCCCAGCGCCGAAAGGACGCCGGCGTGCGGCGGCACAATGACGGTAGCGATCTCAAGCCGCTCGGCTAGCTCGCAAGCGTGTTGCGCACCCGCGCCGCCGAAGCTCAGCAGTGCGAAGTCGCGCGGGTCGTGGCCGCGCTCGACCGAGACCACGCGGATGGCGCGCTCCATGTTGGAGTTCGCTACTTCGATGATCGCCTTGGCCAGCTCGGTGCCCGACTCGGGGCCCGAAATGCCGAGCGAATCGGCGAAGGTCTTCATGTAGCGGCGGGCTCGATCGACGTCGAGCTTCATGCGGCCGCCGAGAAAGCGCTCGGCATCAATGCGGCCCAACAGCAGGTTGGCATCGGTGACGGTGATCTCGTCGCCCTCGCCGTAGCAAACGGGCCCCGGTTGTGCGCCCGCGCTACGGGGGCCGACGCGCAACGCCCCGGCTGCGTCGCGATACGCGATCGACCCGCCGCCCGCGCCGACGGTGTGAATGTCGAGCATCGGGACGCGCACCGGGAAGTCGCCGATGACGGACTCGGTGGTGTAGCTGAAGCGTCCGTCATAGAGCGACACGTCGGTGGAGGTGCCGCCCATGTCGAAACTGATGATGCGCTCGTAGCCCGCCGCGCGGGCGACCGCGGCTGCGCCCAGCACGCCGCCCGCCGGACCCGACAAGACGGTGTGGACGGCCCGGCGTCCGGCGCCCCCGGCGGAGATCGAACCGCCGTTCGACTGAAACACGCGCAGCCGCGAGGCGCCCAGCGTCTCGTCGAGGTTCGATAGATAGCGGTCCATCAACGGCGAGACATAGGCGTTGACCAGAGTCGTCGACGCGCGCTCGTATTCGCGGTACTCGGGCAACACTTCGTGCGAGAGCGATACAAACAAGCCGCCGATCTTCGCGGCGAGTTGGCGTTCGTGAGACGGATTAGCGTAGGAGTGCAGCAGGCAAATCGCGACCGACTCGACGCCCGCGTCTCGGAGCTTGCGCGCGAGGTTGTCCGCGGCATCGGCCTCGAGGGCGCGTTCGATGCTGCCGTCGTGCAGCGTGCGCTCGGGGACGCCGAAGGTCCACTCGGCCGGTACGAAGCGGGGTCTGGGCTTGGCGAAGAAGTTGTAGAGTTCCGGACGGTTCTGGCGGCCGATTTGGAGCAGGTCTTCGAAGCCCTCGGTCGTGACGAAGGCGGTCTTGGTGCCGTTGCCCTCGAGCAGCGCGTTGGTCGCGACGGTCGAACCGTGCACGACCTCGGCCGCGGCAATATCGGCGAGACCTTCCAAGATGGCGCGGGTCGGGTCGTCCGGCGTGGACCGCACTTTACGCGCGTAATAGCGCCTGCCGTCCCAGACGACGAAGTCAGTAAAGGTGCCGCCGGTGTCGACGCCCACGCGGATGCGGCCGTTACTCATGCGCGCCCGTTGTCCATGCGAAGAGAACCTGCATTGTACGCGAGCGCCCGTGCTGTCCGGCGCCCCGTTGCTCTGCGCGGGGCAGGCCGGGCCCGGGCATCGACATTCGTGTCGATGCGGCAGACGTAGGCGTCCGCGCCACAGCTTGATAGAGGCACCTTGGGCGGACGGGGGGTTTGTTGGTTCATGTTGTCCTCGCTCTCGATGTTGTTTTGTGCGCTGTTGGTGGGTGTTACCTCGCCATGACCTCCGCGGCCGCACCGCCCGGAAGGCGGGTCGCAGGCGTTGGTCGTGTTTCGTGATTCGTGTTTGGTGATTCGTGACGCGGGCCGAGTGCCTGGTGCGGTGTCCAGCCTATTGATTTCAGGTAGGTTCGGCGAGAATGGGTTTGGGGTGGTTTTTTGTTCGTGGGATGTGATTCGGGATTGATGATTCGTGATTCGAGGCCGGTTGATAGTGCGACGTTTTGCGGCAGGTCGGGCCGGCGGGCACGGCGTGCCGTGCCCCTACATTGGGGACATCCATGATAGGTATCTGTCAAGGATGGACGCAGTCATCCGAATCCTCCCGTCAGCGGGGGCGTTGTCTTCAGCAGTGACGCTTCGCAGCCCGAGCGTTTTTGCGAATCAAGTCGCAAGGTCAACGAGTCACGTGACCAGACATCCATGATAGGTATCTGTCAAGGATGGACGCAGTCATCCGAATCCTCCCGTCAGCGGGGGCGTTGTCTTCAGCAGTGACGCTTCGCAGCCCGAGCGTTTTTGCGAATCAAGTCGCAAGGTCAACGAGTCACGTGACCAGACATCCATGATAGGTATCTGTCAAGGATGGACGCAGTCATCCGAATCCTCCCGTCAGCGGGGGCGTTGTCTTCAGCAGTGACGCTTCGCAGCCCGAGCGTTTTTGCGAATCAAGTCGCAAGGTCAACGAGTCACGTGACCAGACATCCATGATAGGTATCTGTCAAGGATGGACGCAGTCATCCGAATCCTCCCGTCAGCGGGGGCGTTGTCTTCAGCAGTGACGCTTCGCAGCCCGAGCGTTTTTGCGAATCAAGTCGCAAGGTCAACGAGTCACGTGACCAGACATCCATGATAGGTATCTGTCAAGGATGGACGCAGTCATCCGAATCCTCCCGTCAGCGGGGGCGTTGTCTTCAGCAGTGACGCTTCGCAGCCCGAGCGTTTTTGCGAATCAAGTCGCAAGGTCAACGAGTCACGTGACCAGACATCCATGATAGGTATCTGTCAAGGATGGACGCAGTCATCCGAATCCTCCCGTCAGCGGGGGCGTTGTCTTCAGCAGTGACGCTTCGCAGCCCGAGCGTTTTTGCGAATCAAGTCGCAAGGTCAACGAGTCACGTGACCAGACATCCATGATAGGTATCTGTCAAGGATGGACGCAGTCATCCGAATCCTCCCGTCAGCGGGGGCGTTGTCTTCAGCAGTGACGCTTCGCAGCCCGAGCGTTTTTGCGAATCAAGTCGCAAGGTCAACGAGTCACGTGACCAGACATCCATGATAGGTATCTGTCAAGGATGGACGCAGTCATCCGAATCCTCCCGTCAGCGGGGGCGTTGTCTTCAGCAGTGACGCTTCGCAGCCCGAGCGTTTTTGCGAATCAAGTCGCAAGGTCAACGAGTCACGTGACCAGACATCCATGATAGGTATCTGTCAAGGATGGACGCAGTCATCCGAATCCTCCCGTCAGCGGGGGCGTTGTCTTCAGCAGTGACGCTTCGCAGCCCGAGCGTTTTTGCGAATCAAGTCGCAAGGTCAACGAGTCACGTGACCAGACATCCATGATAGGTATCTGTCAAGGATGGACGCAGTCATCCGAATCCTCCCGTCAGCGGGGGCGTTGTCTTCAGCAGTGACGCTTCGCAGCCCGAGCGTTTTTGCGAATCAAGTCGCAAGGTCAACGAGTCACGTGACCAGACATCCATGATAGGTATCTGTCAAGGATGGACGCAGTCATCCGAATCCTCCCGTCAGCGGGGGCAAGTCGCAAGGTCAACGAGTCACGTGACCAGACATCCATGATAGGTATCTGTCAAGGATGGACGCAGTCATCCGAATCCTCCCGTCAGCGGGGGCGTTGTCTTCAGCAGTGACGCTTCGCAGCCCGAGCGTTTTTGCGAATCAAGTCGCAAGGTCAACGAGTCACGTGACCAGACATCCATGTGCGCGCATCGGGTCGCCCCACCGTACCGGCCGGGGGACCGTCGCGGAAGATTCAGTTTGGGTTTTCAGGCCCGCCGGCCTCGAAACAGAGATACGGACGCATCAGAAATTTCCCAGGAAACTCCCAGCAAACTCCTTCGCGTAGTCCCCAACAGGCGAGGACCGGCGGGCCGCTCGTGACACCGCACAGCGTCGATGAAACTCTTCGTTTCTCCTTTTAACAGAAAAAAAGCAAATTCTCCTCGTTACGCCTCGGCCGCAACCCGCGGCACGAACGCGCGGCCACTGGTGTCCACGGCCCGCAGATACGCCACCAACTTGCGCGCCACGGCCAACGTCGCGCGATTGCGAGACCCGCGCGTCAACTCCCGCTCATGGACGTCGTGCAGTTGCGGGTTCCAGCGCGGCGCGAGTTTCGCCGCCTCGATCAGCACCCGCTGCAAATGCTTGTTGCGCTGCTTCGACAGCGGTCCCCGCTGCGTCTTGCCGGCCGACTCGCGCTGTGCCGAACACAACCCACAGTAACTCACCGCCTGGCCCAGCGAACCGAAGCGCTCGAGCTCGACGGTCTCCAGCGCCCAGGTCAACGCCGTCACCTCCCCCACGCCGCGAATCGACTGCAGCAACTCGACGCGTTCCCGCAACAGCGGATGGCGCCGCAATCCGCGCAGTAACTCCTGCTGCAAACGATCGAACATTTCCAGGCTGCCGCGGGTGATGGCGAGCAGCTCGATCACCGACTCGGGCGTGTCGCTCAGGCTGTCGAGATAGGAGTAGAAATAGTTGCGCCCGTGCAGCCGCCGGGCATCGTAGGGTTCGCCCACTTCCATCAGTAGCCCGCTGATTTTGTTCTTCATGCGGACGGCTTCGCCCAGCAGCAGATTGCGATAGCGCAGCACGCGCCGCAACTCGCGCAGGGCAGGCGGCGCCACGTAGCAGCGCGGCAGCAGGTTGCAGCGCAGCAGGTCACTGATCTTGGTGGCGTCGAGACGGTCGTTCTTCTTCTTGGCGCAGGCGATGGCCTTGAGCATGGCCGGGTGTGCGACTTGCAGTTCCTGGGCGAAGGGCTGGAGGTGATCGTAAATCCAGCCGGTAAACAGGGTGGCTTCGAGCGCGCCCACCCAAGGGCGCTCGAGGGCTGACGCCCAAGCGGTCAGGGCGGCGCGAGTGGCCGCGACCTGACCGCGCTGGACGATCGTTCCGTCCCCGGTTTTGATGCAGAAGCTGATGCTTTTCTTATGGACATCGAGTCCGATGTAGTAGAGTTCTGGCATGGAATCCTCCTGGGATTGGCTCTGAGCCGACCGCGTGGCCGCTCTCAGCATTTTGCCCCCGGGAGGATTCCTCTTTGCCACTACCTATGCATTGAAACAGGGTCATGGCTTCATCGGTCTGGTTGGCGATCAGGAATCGTTCGCCGTCGGAGGTCACGTCGTAGGCGGGCAAAGGCGTGCCACGGTTTGAGCTGCGAATTAGCGTCTCGAAGAGAGCCTCGGGAACACCGGGCTTGACTGCATCACCCGCCTCGATCGAAACCGCCATTAATGTTCCGCCGGGGCCGATGTAGTAGAGTTCCTTCCCATCGGCACGCCAGCGGGCCTGTGACCCGCCGTCGGTAGAGATCTTCCATTCCCGGTCGGCCTTTGGGAACGGGCGGATATAGACTTCGAATCGACCTGACTGATCCGCGGCATAGGCGACCCACCGAGCGGGTCGATTGGTCGTCGCCGGGGATCCGAAACTCGATCTCGCGGCCGTCCTGGTGCTTGGTCATCGCAAAGTGGTGGAGCTCCACGAGTTTCTCGGACGGCTGCGATTGCGCGTACATCCACTCTTCCGTCATTTGTTCCTCTCGCGGACCGTGGAGATGATTTGGCCGATCGTGCGGGTTAGTCCTGCTGCCGGTCTTTGAACTCGGTGAACCAGTTTTGGACGACACGGATGGAGGGCTCCTGAGCCTCTGCACCTACCGGCTCGGCTAGGAGAAACCGCTCTCCGTCTGCCGAGACGTCGTATTGGGCTATTTGTAGTCCTGCCGCCAAACTCGCATGCTCAAACAGTCTGGTCACGGAGCCCACCGAGAAGTTCGGACTCGCTTCGACAGGAACAGCCATCAGCGTGCCGCCCTCGACGTAGAAAAGCTCCTTGCCGCCCCTGCTCCAGCGCGGCTGCCGGCCTCCATTGTTCGATACCGTCGTCTTACTGCCACCCTCTGGGAAGGGTAGTACATAGACTTCGTCTTGACCTGACTCGTCCGACACGTAGGCGATAAATCGGCCGTCGGGCGAGAGTTTTGGCGCACGCTCGGCGAAGGACGTTTGCAGGAATGCGTGAGGCTCCCAGCCGCTGCCGTCTTCGTTGCGCTTCAGATACCAGAGGTCGACCCTGCTTTCCGGATGTCTCAACTGATAGAGGAGGTACTTTCCATCCCGCGACCAGTCGGATAGGTACTCGGGGTGGGGTGTAGCCGTCGGCACCGTCTCGTCTCCGCTGCCATCGGCCCGCCGCAGGAAGATGTCCGGGTTGCCCGCCGGACTGGAGGAAAACGCCACTTCCTCGCCCGTAGGCGACCAAGCAACGGGTTCAAAGCCTGCCATCCGGGCCACGGAGTTCAAGCGAGTCCTCGCGCCGCGATTGATATCGTAGACCCACACCTCAGTGTTCGAGCCCTCCCGCGAGGAAAAAGCCACCATGCGCTCATCCGGCGATAGGTTTGGGTAGCGGATTGCTTCCTGCACCAGGTCCATGTCTCCGGTTTTCTGGCCGCGCCTGTCGCGCCAAACCAGTTGCTGTTGCCCGCTGCCGGCGCTGTCGAGGTAGACCAGCGTTCCGTCGGTCGCAACCGTAGGGCCTCGGCTGTTTTGCGATAAGGGGAAGGCTTCGCCGGTTGCCTCTAAGCTGCCTAAGTAAAAGGGCACGGCCCAAAGATCATATTCGAGGCTAGACGACTGATACACAAGATGGCCGCTGGGTGAATAGAAGGCGTCTGCACCAGGCCCCAGAATCTCTCGGTCGCCCGTCGTGAGATCCTGGACGGCAAGTGTCGTCGCGCCCGTGCTACCGAACGCAAAAACCAGAATACGGGAGCCGGCCTGAGGTGGCAGGAAATGAGGATGGACCACGTTGCCCCGTAGACTTCCGGACGGGGAGTCGGACTCGTCCGGCGCAATCACTACATTGGGGGCGCCTCCGCGTGCAGGCACTTCATAGAGCTCTGGTCTGCCAGAGGAGAAAACAATCAGCTCACCGTCGGGACTCCAGGATCCTCCAGCCATGGTGGTGGAGGGCAACTCACACAGCCGGATGGCCAAGCCCCCCTGCACCGAAACCTTTTTGAGCTCTCCCCCTGTCCCAAAGCCGATGAAACTGCTATCGGGCGACCAGAAGGGCCTGCGGGCGCCTTCGGTGCCTTCGAGGGCCCGGGGTTGTTGCTGATCGAGATCCTGGACCCAGAGCTTTGGCTCGACGTCCCCGGCTACAAAGGCAATGTGCCTGCCGTTGGGTGAGATGGCGACACTGTTACGCAAGGCAGTCGTGCTCACAGGGACCGGCGGCACAAGGGCAAATCGGCGCAGGGGAGCTTCGCCGACGGTGTCCGTTCGAGAGAGCCAGAGAACAGCGAAGACCAGGGCAAGCAGCACCCCCAACGCACCCGTGCCAAACGCTATGACCTGCTTGCGCCGTTGCACACGCTCGATCTGCTGCTCCGACGACTGCGGTAATACCCGGATCGCGACAGACCGATGCAGCTCGGTGTCTTCCGCCAAGTACCTGATCGAGTCACCTGGCTCCTTGACGTCCTCGATGACCCGATACTTCACGAGCGGGTGCTCGGAGGCGTCTCCGTGTAGGGGCGCAGCGTGCTGCGCCCGAGTCTCGGTGCTCGACTGGGACCCCGCGGGCGCAGCACGCTGCGCCCCTACAGGCCCGGCTGCTGGGGCCGTGCGTAGGATCGTGGACTTGCCCGGATTCGAGCTTCTTCTTGAGCGTCTGTAGATCCAGCAGCAGGTCATCGGTGTGCTGGTAGCGTTCCTCGATCTCCTTCGCGATGCATTTGCCGACGATCCACTCCAGCTCCATCGGGACGCCCGTGCGCAGGGCCGTCATCGGTTCCGGGTCTTCGTTGAGGATCGAGTAGACGGTGGCCTGGTCGTAGTGGCCCTTGAAAGCCTGTTGGCCGGTCACCAGTTCGTAGATCACCGCGCCGAGCGACCAGACGTCGGTTCGATGGTCCAGGTCCATCCCCTGGGCCTGTTCGGGCGACATGTAGGCGACCGTGCCCATCGTCTCGTCATGCTTGGTGAGTTTCGACCGGTCGGTCAACAGGGCCAGCCCGAAGTCCATGATGGTGATCTGCTGCTTGGACCCCGAGCCGGTCACCATCAAGTTGGCAGGCTTGATGTCGCGGTGGACGATGCCCTTCTCGTGAGCCGCTTGCAGTCCGTGGGCGGTTTGGACGGCGGTGTCGAGAGCGTCGTTGAGCTTCAGCGGTCCGGCTTCGATCTTCTGATCGAGGCTGTCGCCCTCGATGAAGGCCATGGCGATGAAGGTCTTGCCGTTGGCCTCGTCGATTTCGTGAACCGTGCAGATGTTGGGATGGTTGAGGGCCGCGGCGGCTTTGGCCTCGCGTTCGAAACGTTTGCGGACCTCTTCATCAGAGACGAGGTGCGCGGCGAGGAACTTCAGCGCGACGGGGCGGTCGAGTTTGGTGTCCTCGGCCTTGTAAACGATACCCATCCCGCCTTCACCGAGCTTTTCGGTGATCCGGTAGTGCGAAATGGTTTGACCGATCATCAAATACCAGGCCTTAGCCGTCGAGAGCGTTCTCGAAGAAGATCTTGGTGTTCTCCGCCGTCTTGGCCCAAGTGTAGCGCCGCGCGCGCTGGCGTCCGGTCTCGCCGAGGTTGGCCGCCAAACCGGGATCCTCCAATATACGCTGGATCGCGGCCGCAATCTCACTGGGGCTGCGGGGGTCGACAAGCAGCCCCCCCTCGCCCACGACTTCCGGCATCGCCGAAACGTTGGACGCAATGATCGGAAGGCGCGCCGCCATGGCCTCGAGCAGCGGCATGCCGAAGCCCTCATAAAGCGACGGAAAAACGAAGACGGAAGCAGAGCTATACACCGCCGGCAGCAGAGGACGCCGCACGTATCCCACGGCCGCTGCGTTCTCGAGCCGCGCGAGCCGTCTCTTGATCTGGCCGTTCTTCCATCCCGCGGTCCCGGTCACCACCAGCGGATAGCGCTTCTGCAACTCGCTGGGAAGCAAGCGGAACGCCTCGATCAGGGTCGAGAGATTCTTGCGCGGCTCGAGCGCGCCGACAAAGAGAATGTAGCGCTCGAGTAGATGGTAAGTCTGGCGCGCCAGGTATACGCTCGAGAGCGCGGCTTCAAAGAAATCGTCCTCGACTCCGTGATAGACGACGGAGATTTTTTCCTCCGGCACGTGGAAGTGCTCAACGAGGTCGTCTTTGACCGCTTGCGACGGAACCAGCATCGCCCGGAGCCGGGGCAAAGTGTTCTTGGCGAAGTACGTAAAGTAGCGAATGTTGCTTTCGGTATGGCAGTGCGGCAAAAAGGCCGGCGTCGGATCGTGGACGATCGACGTCAAGGGCATGTGCCGCGGAAGCTGCCGGGGCAGTTGCGTGATGTGGAACAGGTCCGCGCCGGCCGTCAGAAACGGCGGCAGCGGCAAGCGCAGATAGTTCGACGCCGTAATGCCGCCCAGCCGTAGCTTCGTTGCGAGTGCGGGGTGGTTCGATCGTTCGTTGTCGTTTTCGGTGAGGCCGTCTAGCGCCGGGAAAAGCTTTAGCCGATGAGGTTTGAGAATCGGGGCGAGGTGCGTGAGCAAGGAGTAGTGGTAGTTCTTTACGCCCGCGCTCCGCATCAACAGCGGACTCGCGTCATAGAGAATGTTCACTGGCTCCTCCTCACTGGCGACTCCCTGTGACGGGCACGTTCTCCTCTTCCTCTGAGTCGCTCTTGCCACGCAGTTTCGCGATCTCGTCCCTTTGCCGGCGAACCTCCCATTCCAGCAGACCAACCTTCTGCGCCAAAACGATGCTGTGGTCTTTGAGAGTTGACACTTCTATCGAGAAACGGAAGAACGTGAACAGAAATAGCAGGCCCGCCACCGTCAACAGGATAAAGGCGGAGCCCCGCAAACCCAGCAGATCCGAGACCCAGTTTAGGGCGCGGTCCGACACGCCCAGCCCCAGCAACAGCAGCGCCGCGGCGAACCATCCCATCGAGATCTCTACGCGAATGTGTTCGCGGCGCACGGCCCGAATGATTTGCACGATCAGAAGGATGCAAAATATGATCGTTGCGATGCGAATCCGCTCCACGCCCTAGCCTTTCGCGCCTGTGTGAAAACGCCGCTCGTACTTGATCACGTTGACCAGCACGCCCAGCAGTACCCGCACCATATAGTAGATCGCCGCGCGGCTGCCGATCGACGAGTGGCCCGCCGCCCGCTCTTGCATGTGCGCCGGGATTTCTTTGAACCGCAAGGCATTCCGTTTGAGCACGACCAGCGTCTCGATCTCCAGGTACTCCAAGGGAAAGCTGTGGCTGCATACCTCGAACGCTCGCCGGTTCATCGCTACGAACCCGGAGGTCTGGTCGGTAATGCGTTGGTTCAGTATCGGATACAACAGCCACGTGAAGAGGAGTCCGCCAAAGCGCCGCAAGGGCTGGACCGGGTAGTGGTTCTTCTCCAAAAACCGAGAGCCGGTCACCACGTCGTAGCCGCCCTCGTCCAGCGCATGCAGCAACGCCGGGATGTCCTTCGCATCGTGCTGGCCGTCACCGTCGAGCCGCACGACGCGATCGTAGCCTTGATCGAACGCAAACCGGTAGCCCATCTGCACGGCGCCGCCAAGGCCGAGGTGATGGGGCAGTTGCAGGAGTTCGGCTCCGGCTTCGACAGCGGCCGAGGCCGTGTCGTCCGCGGAGCCATCGTCGACAACAACCACCGGCGCATCCGGCACGACACGGCGCACCGCCTCGACAACCAGGCCGACCGAGGCTTGCTCGTTGTACGCCGGGATGAGAACCATCAATGAGGGCATCGGGATCCGAGTCTATTGCAGCGCCACCTCGGTCGCGGACGCCCAATAGCGCCGGCAGAGGCGCCGGAACTCGCCGCCGGTGAGCTTCCGCTGCCGGCGGATAAGTCGCCTCTTTTTAAGTAGATCAGGCAACGACTTGAAGGCGCTCGCGTAGGCGGACGCTACTATTATCACAAGTCGCCACCAGCTCTCGCCGTCGCGTTGGAAGTCAGAAGCCAGACCGCGGCCGCTAATCACGCTCCACAGGTGGCAGAGGTAGCGCCACGAGGAGTAGACGGGCACCAGCGGCAACCGGCCGGCGGGAAAGAGCTTCAGCACCGTGTACAGCCGATTGCGCTCCACGTAGTATGCCTTGAGGCGGGACGCCCGGCCCGCCGAGCGCGAGTAGTCGTGTTCGACGACCGCGCCCGGGACGTAGAGGCACGTCCAGCCGGCCAGGCGGGCGCGCAGCCCGAGATCCGCGTCCTCGCCGTAGAGGAAGTAGTCTTTGTCGAACCAACCAACCTCGCCAAGCCTAACCTCATCAAGCATCGAGCGGCGATAGAGCGCGGCGCAGCCGCTGGGCAGGAGCACCTCTTCTTCGTCGAGGAAACCGTCGGCGGCCTGGCCGTGGCCGCGTTGCTTGGTGGTGCCATCACCGTAGATCGCTAGGCCCGCGGAATCGAGGTGATCCGGCTGGGTGCTGAGTCGAATCTGTGAGGCGCACATGCCTACGTCGGGCCGAGCTTCGCAGGCCTTGACGAGGCTCGACAACCAGTCCGGGTGCGGATAGGCGTCGTCGTTGAGAACGGCGATGAACTCGGCCTGTGAGGCTTGGCCGGCCTGGTTCACTGCCTCGCCGAACCCCACGTTGCGTGGGTTGCGAATGAGTTGGACGTCGGCTGCTTCTACGGCATCGGCAGCACCGCAGCCGCTGTTATCAACGACGACAATCTCGCAGCCCGTCAGGCTCTGCGCGCGGAGAGCCTCCAGGCAGCGAACCAGTTGCGGCCCGGCATGGAGGGTGGGGACAACGACCATGACGAGGGCAGACAACCTTGGATCTTAGCACCCGGTCTAGAAGAGTCTCCGCAAAGCGGCGTTGAATTCCAGACCAGCGTGGTCCCGGCCCAACGCCCTTTGCCAGCCGCGCCCCCAATGCCAAGCTATTATGAAGCTCTTCATGCTCAACTTGCTTCCCTCGCGCACGAGGAGCCTCCACGCATGCCCACACCCCGTCGTATCGGTGTCAACGCGCTCTACCTCATCCCAGGCGGCGTTGGCGGCACTGAAGTCTACTTGCGTAATCTACTCCAAGCGCTGGCCCAGATCGACTCACGTAATCAATACTTCGTATTCGTAAACCGCGAGACCGGTGACGACCTCTGCCCTGCGGCGCCTAACTTTACGCTGGTGAGGAGTAGTGTCTCCGCGCGGCTGCGGCCGGCTCGTCTCGTCTGGGAGCAGACGGTCCTGCCGTTGCAGACCGCGCGGCTGCGGCTCGACGTGTTGTTCTCACCTGGATTCTCGTCACCGATGGTTTGCCGCGGCCGCAAGGTCACAGTAATCCACGACTTGCAACACAAGCGCCAACCTGAAAACTTCGGTTTCCTCGAGCGAAAAGCGTGGGACGCGATGGTGTGGTCGTCGGTGCAATTCTCCGATGCATTGGTCGCCGTATCAGAAACCTCACGCCAAGACCTCATCGACGTTTACCGTGCCGATCCGGCGCGAATCCACGTCGTTCACCACGGCGTGGAACCGGCGTTCTTCGACATTGCCGATGCCCGTGAACACGACCCGACGCTACTAAGCCAGACCGGTTTGCCGGATTGCCGCTACCTGCTCGCCGTTTCCACCATCCATCCGCACAAAAACTGGTTGCGGCTTCTCGAAGCCTACGTGTCGCTGGTGAAGGACGGCCGAGACGAGCACTTGGTTGTAGCCGGGCTGGCCGGCAAGGCTTCCGGGGATGTGGCAGTCCGCCTCCAAGACCCTCAACTGGCATCCCGCGTTCACCTACTGGGCTGGCAGCCCCGCAGTATCCTGGTGGCTCTGTTCCAAAGCGCCGAGGCGCTGGTATTCCCTTCGACTTTCGAGGGTTTCGGCATGCCGGTGCTCGAGGCCATGGCCGCCGGCGTGCCCGTGGCCTGCTCGGACATCCCGCCTCTGAGAGAGGTCGCTGGTGACGCGGCCCTGTTCTTCGATCCCTACTCACCGGAGCGAATCGCGGATGGCATCCGCCGTGTGCTCGATGAGCCGGACCTGCGCGGGTCGATGATCGCCCGCGGGAAGGAACGCGCCGCGCGCTCCACCTGGCGCCGCGCCGCCGAGCGTACCTTGGCCGTGTTACTACAAGAGGCGCGCCCGTGAGCTGCGACACCGAGACGCTCTGGAGGCTCGCTCGCCATTGAGGAAGGACAACTGGAATGCAACGTGACTTCTCGACGAACCTCACCGCGTGGCTCTTGATCGCCTCAGCGTTGATGCTGTGGTTGGGCTGGATGCTTCTGCCCTTCCACATTGGCACGTATTTCAAAGAGGGAGACTTCGCCGCGATCTACGAGCAGTGGCATCTTTGGATTTGGATGTTTCGCATGCACATCTTTGGCTACGTGATGATGGTGATGGCCCTGGTCGCGTTCGGCGCGGTGATCGCTGGGACACCGGCTCGGGTCCTGGTTTGGCCGGGTGTTGCTGTGGCCGTCGCCGGCCTATTCGTCAGCGCGCTTGCCTCGGCCTTCTACTACCACCACGGCGCCTGGGGAGCAAACGAGATGGCAGGTCAGCCGCCGGGAGATCTCCGCTCGTATGTGGAGGCGTTGCGCCTCGACACCGAGTACGTCACCTGCCTGGTGAGATTCGGCCGTGTCTTCTTCGGGCTGGGAATCCTTGTCCTCGCACTCGGCTGCTTGAAGTGGCGGGTGCTTCCGCGAGGCATCGGCATCACGGCCTGTGTGCTTGGATTGGCCACGATGGCTCTGACCATGGGGCTGCCGGACGACCTTGGCTATTACGCACCACTCTTTCATCTCACTGTGGCCTGGTTCATCGCCATCGGCATCGTCGTAGGCCGCTCCGGTCTACCCGTTGACCCGTAACTAATCGATCAGGGCCGCGAATGTAGCGGGTAGGAGACCTGCCCATGATTCGTGTGCTTGCTCGGTTGGCAGTTTCTGCGGCCACACTCCACGCCCAGCTTCCGGCGGCCGGTACCTGGAAGACCGACCTCTCGAAGAAGTCCATTGCTCTGTCGGAACTCCGGGCGGGTGGCCCACCGAAGGACGGTATCCCCACGATCAACAACCCGCGATTTACGCCGAGGCGTTCAATGCCCCGGATTATTCAATGCCGAAGCGCCCTGCCCGGCATTTCGTCCGTCAACTCCCCGCTTCTGACGACACGGCTGCCGTTCACGAAAACGTGGTGAATCCCTTGCGGGTTGCGGTCCGGTTTGTCGTAGTCCGACTCCGTGCCAATCTTCCCGGCATCGAAAACAACAAGGTCCGCGAAACTCCCGGCCTGGACTGTCCCACGGCCTTGCAGCCCAAAGCGTCTCGCGGCCAGGGCGCTGGTTTTGACGATCGCTTGCTCGAGCGGCATCCATTTCTTTTCCCGCACGTACTCTCCCAAAAACTTGGGATATGTGCCGAATGTGCGTGGATGCGAGATGCCCTCCATCACCAGTCCGTCGGTGATGACCATGCTCAGCGGGTGCGTGAGGACCGCATTGAGGTTATCTTCGTTGTTGTTGAACGAGATGATGCGCACTTCACCGTCGTGCTCACGCAGAAGGTCGAGCGCGAGGTACGCCGCCCGTCGGTCGCGGTCGGCGGCGATCCGCGCTACCGACTTGCCCACGATGGCGCCCGCAGTGTCCCCCTCAACTTGGCAGATCATGATGTCGTCCCAGGTGTTCGACATGCCGTCGTCGGTTTCGGCGGCAATGCGCTCGTAGTCGCCAGGCCTTGCCAAGCGATCGAGCAAGGCGGGGATGCCTCCCTCCAGGGACCAGCGGGGCAATAGCTGGGTGATCGGGCACGAGCCGGCCAGGTAGGGATACGCGTCCATCGCGACATCGATGCCGTCCCTTCGCGCGTCATCGACGCGTCCTAGAACCACCTCCAACTTGCCCCAGTTCTTCTTACCGACCACCTGGAGATGCGATATCTGCACGGGAGCACCGGTGGCCCGGCCCAGGCCGAGAGCCTCGTCCACCGCTTCGACCACCTTGAACTTGTAGTCCCGCATGTGGCTGGTGTAGAAGGCGTCGTGTTTCTTGACGACGCGGCACAGCCGCTCCAACTCGCGGAACTCGGCGAAGCCGCCGGGCACGCAGTTCAAGCCGGTCGAAAGGCCAATCGAACCGGAAGCGAGGCAGGCTTCCAGTGCCTGCTCGAGTTGCTTCAGCTCTTGCTCTCCTGCTTCGCGGCGCGCCTTCATCACAAACACGCGCAGGGCGCTGTGCCCGGTGAGCGCCGCGACGTTGACGCGGCTGCGACTCCGCTCTAGGCCCGAGAAGTAGGCATCGGCGTCGGCCATGCCTTCGGCCGGCTCGCCGTCAAACAGTTCGCCGGTCAGCCGCTCGCCCGCGGGGTTGGGGTGCGTCGGGAAAAGCGAGAAGCCGCAGTTGCCAACGATCTCCGTGGTCACCCCCTGCAGGACCTTGTTCGGAAGGTGGTCGAGCACCTCCTCGTCGCCGTGGCTGTGGACGTCGATGAATCCCGGCGCGATGTGGAGCCCCGCGCAGTCGATCGTTTTCCAATCCGCAGCGGGCTCGATCGGTCCAACCTCCCGAATCGTCTCGCCCTCTACGAGGACGTTCACTTTCCGGGCTGCGTCGCCGCTCCCGTCGACGACGGTGCCATTCGCCAGGAGAACGGGCCGCGCCGCGGCGTCGTTTGAGCTGCCTGTGTTTCGTATGTTGGTCATGGCGATCCAAGCGCGGAACTCGCGAACCGTAACGTAGGGGCACAGCATGCTGTGCCCGTGTTCGGGTCCAATCGTCCGCTCGAAACCGGGCACGGCATGCCGTGCCCCTACTTTGTCGCCCTACATTGTCTGACGAACCGAGCGGCTGCCGTCACTGGTCAGGACCTGCCCCGTCAATGCACCGGTAGGCTTACCTGACTCCACAACAACGTCCCCGTTCACCAGCACGTAGTCGACGCCTTCCGAATACTGATGAGGCTCGACGAACGTCGCTTTGTCCCGCAACTTGTCGAGGTCGAGGATTGCCAGATCAGCTTGGAAGCCTTCCCTCACCAGCCCGCGGTTGCGAATCCCCATGATCTGCGCCGGCAGCGACGTGGAGGAGCGAATGGCATCCTCGAGCGAAACCACGCCTCCCTCCAGCGCATAGCGGTGAAGCTTGCGCGGGTACGATCCGTAGAAGCGCGCATGCACGGGACCATCGTCGGGCAGAGTGATCCCGGCGTCGGTCGAGGTGGCCATCCAGGGCTGCGCCATCAACGTCTTGAGGTCCTCTTCCCAAACCGAGAAGCCACGAAGCCGCGCGCCCCCGTGGCGATCGCGATAGCCCTCGTACTGAATCTCCAGCGCCATCTGCACCGCGCTAATCCCCCGCGCCGACGCGAGGCTGTCGAGACTCCGCCCGACAAACGTCGGGTCGGGGTGATCGAACACCACAATGTTCTCCGGTCCGCCACGCCGCGACATCTCATGCGTAATATCACGCACGACTTTCTCCTTCGCGCCGGGGTCCTCCATCGTTTCGCGCAACGCCGCGCCGTAATCCTTCTTCTCCTTGGTTCGCGAGAACGCGTCCACGCCCACCGCCCAGGCGGGAATCAACACCATCGAGCCGTCGCCGCCGGTTGAGTGGTAGGGATACTGATCGGCCCAGACATCGACCCCTCGGCTGCGCGCGCGGCTGATCAGCCGAATCGCCGCGCCGCTCGATCCCCAGTAGTGAGCGCCCATCGCCTTCAGATGCGAGCACACGACGGTGGCACCGGTTCGTTGGCCGATCTCGATCGTCTCCTGCACGGCATCGAGCATCGTGGGCAGCCCTTTGGGGTCCTGGCTGGCCAGGTACCAGTCCGGCTCGGTCGATTCACTGCGCTGGTGAGCAATGTAGGTTCCGCCAAACGGGACGATCTCTTCGACCAGCGCGACCAGTTCCTCCGTCGTGCTCCAGATGCCGGGCACGTACTCAAGGCCGGCGGTCATGCCGAAGGCGCCCGCCTCCATCCCCTCGCGCACGAGCATCCGCATGCGCTTGATCTCATCCGCGGTGGCTGCGCGCTCATAGTCGTCGCCCAACTCGCGGCGGCGCACGCGGTTGTGCCCCACCATCAACACCACGTTCGGACCCATGCCCAAGCGCTCGATCGTCTGCCGTTGCTCGGAGATCGGCCAGACGCCACCGCCATCGGGATTGACCACGACCGTGGTGATGCCCTGCGTGACCAAGTTTGGCGCGGCGCGCCGGCGGGCATCGTCAGACGTCAGGCCGCGGTCGGCGTGCGAGTGGAGGTCGATGAATCCGGGGACGATCAAGCGGCCGCTGGCGTCGAGGGTTCGCGTGGACTTTCGGTCAGTCAACCGCCCTACGGCGACGATGCGGCCGTCACGAATGCCGACGTCGGCACGAAACCAGGGGTTGCCCGACCCGTCCATGACGCGTCCGCCGGTGATGACGAGATCGAGCGGCTCGGTCGGCTGACCCGGCAGCGCCGGCGCGGATAAGGTGAGCAGCAGAGTAAGGAGCATCGCTTGTCTAGCGCGAGTTGTCATGTGCAATGGCCGGCCCATGATCGACACACCGGGGCTGCGGAGATTGTATCCGATGCTGGGCCCGTGGAGACGCGGGTGCCCGGACCACGAGGGGCAATATACTTAGGTCAATGGCGGAAGGCTCTACGAAAGAACGGCCGAAGGGCGTCGCCGAGCCGTCCAAGACGGCGCGCCGCAGCGCGAAGGCGGCCCCGGCCCCAGCCAAAGTCCGTTCCCAGCTTTGGAAGGGCGTTTGAACGTTCTTCCTTCGCCGGCTTCAGCCACATCCCGGCTTCCCGCCGTGCCGTGAAGAGGAATTTCCGGCTCACCCCCGGCGGTACTTCTCCACCGCATCGTCGTCGAAGCCAACCCCCAAACCCGTCTTGGTCGGCACTTCGTAGCGGCCGTTCTTCATCTCGAACGGCTCTCGCATCAAGTCGTCTTGAATGACATGCGTGATGCTGATGGCATACTCGATACCCGGAAACGCCGCGGTCTGGTGGGCTTGGAAGACCTGACCCACCCCGGTGATGATGCTGTGCTCGATCCACAAGGGCACGCCGGTGGCCTCGGCCATCAGGGCCCGCTGGACAGTCGTCTTGCCGAGTGGGCCGCCCACCACCAGGGCGTCGAGCAGCCCTTGGTTGATGAACGGCATCGGGTCGGCGGGGATGTGCTCGGCGACCCGCAGCGGCGTCTCCGGCTTGAATTGGCGGTAGGCCTCGACGCTTGCCCGCTGCACGGGCGACTCCACGGCGAAGTAGTGCTGGAAGTTGCTGAGCTTGCGCGCAAACTCCGCCGCCCGGCCGACCGAGCCCCAAGTCCAGTTCGAGTCGACCCAAATGCGGAAGTCCGGCGGCGCGACAGCAGTAATGGCTTCGGCCTGCGCAATGGGGTCTTCAAACGGCCGCGCCTTCACTTTGTGGACCTTGTAGCCTCGTTCGGCACCGAGCTTGGCTTCCGACGCCATCACGTCCGGCGGCAGACACTGGCTCCACCACGTCTGGATGATGCGCTTCTTGGGGTTGGCCGAGAACAGACGCGAGACGGGCAGGCCCGCGGCTTGGCCCACGAGGTCGTAGACCGCCATCAAGATGCCGCCCAGGCTATCATCGAGCAGAAACTCCCACGGCGAGCGGCCCACGAGGCGCTTCAGAATCGACTCGGCGCGGGGTACGCTGCTGAGCGAGTCCTCGACGTCGAGCAGGGCATCACCGACACCCACCAGCCCCTCGTCGGTGTAGAGCTTCACGATCGTCGAGTCGTAGTAGTCGCGAAAAATCCCCTGCTTGCGGTAGGCCGCGGAGAAGGGTTCGCGGATGCGCTCGTGCATCGGCACGCGCACGGGGATGACCTCGTAGCGCGTGATGCGCATGGTCGCCGCCGAGGCCGGCGCGGCGGCCGTTGCCGCGTACAGGGAGCTCTCGACCCTTGCCCCAACGCTCAGGGCGCCGATCGATGAGAGAATCTGCCGCCGAGTGGGTCTTCGCACTGGCAATAGAATGCGGTTGCACGGCGGTCAGTGTCAACTGGCCGTTCGCGCGGGGGACATCCCCGGGCTCCGCTCACTGAATCGGCTTCGCCCGCTCCAGCACGTGCTCGGGGATGCCCGGATTCTGCCCCAGGTGATTGAACTCTTCGGCATAGCGGTAGCCGTGCCTCGTGCCGATCGTCTCGGCCAACTCCTCCACATACGCGCGGACAAGGTTGCTCACCGCCCGTGCGTTGAGGGGGTCGAGCAAACGTGACGGCCTCCCGGCGACTTCCAGACGCTTCTTCGTTTCGGTGCCGTAGCGGTGGTTCGAGGTCTTCATCTCCAGGATGGCCTTCACCTTGCGCTCAAAAGTCGGCGTGATGTCGACGCCCTTGAACGACGCCCGGCCCTCGCCGCCTTCGCCCGCACGATAGGGCCGGTAAGGCGAGTAGAAATAGTAGAAACGAGCGGCGTAGCCCTTGAGGCCGGCGTATGTCATCTCCTGCAGGAAGTAGTTGCCGCCGCCGTAGGGCGACTCCTCGGCCATGCGGCCAACGCGGTAGATATCCTGGTCGTCGAGGTAGTGAACGTACCAGTCGGGGAAGAACAGGATCTCGGGCTTGTAGAAGCGCACCATCGTCATGACTTGGTTACGCATCTCGCTGCTCGAGATGTAGCCCAGCTCCCCGCTCTTGTGGCCCATATTGAGGACCTCTTTGACGCCGAGCACCTTGCCCGCCTGCTCGGCCTCGGCGTTGTTGGCGATGCGCGTTTGGGCGGGGCCGAGGCCGACCGAGTCCTTCTCGTCATTGCCGAACTGCAAGACGTACACCGGGCGCCCCTCGTCGATCATCTTCGCCAGCGTGCCGCCCGCGCCGAATAGGTAGTCGCGTCCGCCGGCGGTGAGCACGAGGACCGCGCCCTTCTCCTGAGCGGAGAGGGAGAGGCGCAAGAGCAGGAAGAAGATCAAGGGCACATATGCTCGCGAGGAGGATGCCAACCGGCGCAAGCGAGACAGCTCCCCGACCCGGACGAGCCGGGACCAAAGGGAGTTGCTCGGTCCTGCTATGGGGAGATCGCGGGCCCTAAGAAACCGCTCCCTTACGGTCACGGCTCGGTTTGCACCCTGCACGCCAAGATTCTATCCAAAAAGGCGGCAACCTCGTCAGGGCCGTCAACACGGTAGCGCGCGGCCGATTGTTTCTCGGGGCCACCCACGCAAACAGTCACGGCCCCCTCGGGCAACGCACGGAAGACCGTCTCGTCAGTCGTGTCATCGCCGCAGTAAATGGGAAGAACCTTTTCCAGCCCCCCGCGTTCACGGATCATCTCGAGTGTGGTCGAGCCCTTGTTGACTTCGTCCGCCGGCACGACGTCGAAGACCCTCTTGCCTTCGCTCACGTGAAAGCGATCAGCGAAAGCCTGGGTCAGTTCATCGACGCCCTGCTTCACGTCCGCGTGCCGTGACGCCGGCGTGCGGCGGAAGTGGACGGCCAACGTGAGGCCCTTGTTCTCTAGATAGATCCCTGGAATCGCGCCGAGCTTATCCTCGAACGCCTTCGTCACTTCACGCACCCACTTCTTCGCTTCGGAGTCCCCGCCCCCAGCTCCACCCCCAGGCCGCAGCCGCTCCCGGCCATGATTGCCGACATACTCGAGGCCGTCGAGGCCAACCCGCACCTGCACATCCTCCGCCGCTCGGCCACTGATGATGCCAATATCGACATCCGACAACTGCGCCAGCGCAGCCAACCGTCCGCGCGCTGGTTCGGGCAAGAGGGCATCCTCGGGACGCTCGACGATCGGCGACAGCGTGCCGTCGAAATCGAGCATCAGGAGCAACCGCGGCGCGGCCCCGATGACCCGGCGCACCGCCGTCCAGCGCTCGAACAGATGCTCCAACTCAGCCCATCCCGCGGCCCATGGCCTTCATGGCGCTGAGCGGCTCGAGAATGTTGAGGATCCAGGAGTAGATGTTGTTTTGGCTGACGCTCCAGCGCAGGCGCTTCATCCGGCGGCGGTTCTCGGTCGGGCTCATTGTGATGGCGGCGCGCATTTTGTCGGCGAAGTCGTCGAGAGCGTACGGATTGATTGGGAGCGCATCCCCTAACTCATATGCGGCGCCCGCAAACCGGCTCAGCAATAGAACGCCCTTCTCATCGGTCCGGGCCGCGACGAACTCCTTGGCGACTAGATTCATGCCGTCCTGCAGCGAACTGACAATGCAGGCGTCCGACAACCGGAACAAGGCGAGCACCTCAACATGCGACAGGCTCCGATTGATGGTGAGGATCGGCTGCCAGCTTGCCGTACCGTGACGCCAGTTGATCTCCTCGGTAAGACGCTCGACCTCCCAGGCCAGAGCCTTGTATTGAGGGATGCGTTGACGGCTCGGGGCAGCAACCTGCACGAGTACCATCTTGCCGACGAACTCGGGATACTTCTCCAGGAATCGATCCAGTGCCCGCAGCCGGTCGGGGAAGCCCTTGGTGTAGTCCATGCGATCGATGCCCGCCATCACGAAGGTGTCTTTGAGGCGCAGCTCTTTCCGCAGGGACTCCATTTGCTCCTGGCAGCCGTCGCTGTCGGCCAGGCGGGCGATCGCGCCGAAGTCCACGCTGATCGGAAAGGCCCTCACCTGCGTGACGTTCCGCTTGTGGACGATAGCCGAGTCCTCCAAGTCGCGGCGGGCTTCTAACTCACGATCGATCGTGTCGAGGAAGTTATTGCAGTAATTCTGGAGATGGAAGCCGATGAGGCTATTGCCCAACACGCCTTCGAGAATTTCCTTTTTCCATGGACAGATGCCGAACATCTCAGGGCTAGGCCACGGGATATGCCAAAACTGAATGCAGGTCGCCTTGGGGCATTTCTTCTGAATCATGCGTGGCAGCAGGGCGAAGTGATAGTCCTGCACGAAAACGAGGGCCTCGCGGTCGCCGATGACTTGCGCCACGCGGTCGGCGAACTTCTTATTGACGGCACGATAAGCGTCCCAGTGCGACTGCAAGAACACGGGCCGGGTAAACGCGTTATGGCACAGCGGCCACAGGGCTTGGTTCGAGAAACCGTTGTAATAACCCTCTTCCTCCTCTTTCGACAGCCAGACCCTTTGCAAGGTGTAGCGTGGATCGTCAGGAGGAACAGCGACCTGCCCCTTGCGGTCGCATGCATCGGCATCGGCGTCGCCGGAGCCGTGAGCGACCCAGATGCCCTCGACCGCCTGCATGACCGGATCCAAAGCCACGGTCAGACCGCCGATCGACTGCCGCCAGCGGATTTCGTCGCCGGCCATGTAGTGGACGTAAGGCTCGCGGTTCGAGACCGAGACGATCAGCGCATCCTCGAGACGTTCCCGGACAAAGCGGCGGACGGTTTCCTGAGTTTCCGCTTCGATGGATCGTCGCGAGGCCATTTGATCTGCCGGCTGGCTGCAGAAAACCGAGCCCGGAAGGGAAGTAACGGGTCAGGCCAGACGTCCGGGCGGCGTAGCGCGCTCCGCCCCGGCGTTGGCTCTAGCGCCCTTTGGCGCCGAGGACGCGATCGAGATTAAACGCCGCGCTGATCAGCGCCAGGTGCGTGAACGCTTGGGGGAAGTTCCCCAGGGCTTCGCCGCTGGGTCCGGTTTCTTCAGCGTAGAGGCCCAAGTCATTCGCGTACCCTAACATTCTCTCGAAAATGAGCCGCGCCTGCTCCAGCAGTTTACGGTCGGTGCGTCCGGCCCGGGTGAGGGCTTCCACCAGCCAGAAGGTACACATGTTGAAGGTGCCTTCGTCGCCGCTTAGGCCATCGGCGGTTTCGGTCAGGTTGTAGCGGTAGACGAGGCTGTTGGAAACCAGTCCGCCTTTGGAGGGCGGCGCCATGATGGCCTCGAGTGTCTTCAACATGCGGGGGTCGTTCGGCGACATGAAGAAGACAAGAGGCATGATCAGGTTCGAAGCATCGAGCGAGTCGCTGCCATAGTGCTGCACGAAAGCCTGCCGCTTGCCGCTCCAACCCTTATCGAGGATCTCTTCATAGATCTGGTCACGCACCTTGACCCAGCGGTCGCGGTCGGCGGGAAACGAGCGCTTGTCGGCAAGCCGCAATCCGCGGTCGATCGCCACCCAGCACATAAGCTTCGAATAGAGAAAGTGCTTGCGGCCGCCGCGCACCTCCCAGATGCCTTCGTCCTCGATCGCCCAGTTGTCGCAGACCCAGTTGACCAGCCGCCGCAGGTGCGTCCACAGATCCGAGGAGATCGGACTCCCGTACTTGTTATAGAGGTAGATGGAGTCCATCATTTCGCCGTAGATATCCAACTGCAGTTGGTCGTAGGCGCCGTTGCCGATGCGCACGGGGCTCGAGCCGCGGTAGCCTTCCAGGTGCCCGAGGGTTTCTTCGGTGAGTTGGCGGCGGCCGTCGAGGCCGTACATGATTTGCAGCGAGCCGTCCGGCCCCAGCTCGTGGCAGCGGGCCTCCAGCCACTGCATGAATTGGGCCGCCTCTTCGGTGAACCCGATGCGCAACAACCCATACAGAGTGAAGGCGGCGTCGCGGATCCAGGTATAGCGGTAGTCCCAGTTGCGCTCTCCGCCCAGGTCTTCGGGCAGGCTGCAAGTGGGCGCGGCGACGATCGCGCCGGTGGGCTCGAACGTCAACAGCTTCAGGCACAGAGCGGATCGATGGACGACTTCGCGCCAGCGGCCGCGATACGTGCATTTGGCAATCCACCCGCGCCAGAACTCGACCGTCTGCTCAAAGGCGCGCTGCCCTTCCGCGTCGGAGATCGCCACGCCGCCGCCGCCGTATTGAGGGACCTCCCGCAGGACGAAGGTGGCCGACTCGTCTTCCTTGAGCACAAACTCCGCCTCTACGTCGGAACCCCACTGCCGCACAGGGATGCGCGTCGACAAGCCGAGGCTGAGGCCGCTCGAGCGGAAGCGGGCGCCGCCGGAGTGGACCTCGACGCTGTGCTCTTCCCGCGCGTAGTCGAACGCGGGCTTGCATTCGAGACGAAACGACATCTCCCCGCGCGCCACACGGACAAAGCGGATGATCGGGTGTTCCTCGAACGGGACAACCGACGAGCTGACCGGCATGAAGTCGATGATCTCCGCGACTCCCTCGGGTGACAGAAAGCGCGTGACGAGAACGTTCGTGTCGGGCCAGTAGAAGCGCTTCGGCGTCATCCGGTCGGTGTTCGTGGGGCCGATGGAAAAATGCCCGCCCTTTTTGTCATCCAGAACCCTGGCAAAGACGCTGGGGGAATCGAAGTTGGGAAAGCAGAGCCAGTCGATGGATCCGTTCATGCCCACCAGGGCGACGGTCCGCATGTTCCCGATAATTCCGTAGTCCTCGATGGGTTGATAGCTCAAGACGCCACTCCCTATCTACACCTCGGCTCCCGAGGGTCTTATCGGCTCACAGCAGCGAGATTCACCGCTTAAACAAGTTACCACGCAAGCAACCGAGCCGTGACCGTCAGGGAGCGGTCCGGCACGAACCCTGACGCCACTCAGAGAGCTCTAGAGCCCGCATCTCTCTCACCACTAACCACCTGACGGCCTACACACGGATTACAGATGCCCTGTCTCGCAAACACCGTCTCGTAACTGCACCATTGCTTCCCGCGCACCACCCAGCTAAGCTTTCGAGGTTGATTGCCAACCAGACGAGCCCAACCATGAACCACCGAACCCCGAACGTCCCCGTGACCTCACTCACACGACGACGATTCCTCCGCACTTCCGCGAAAACCGCCGCCGTTGCTTACTCCCTGCAAGGGTTGCCCACCGCACTCGCGGCACCCGCCCCAGAACCGATCTACCTCTCCGACATGAGCCGGTGCCTCCCCGCCTCGGCGCTCTCCAAAAAACCCCGCCGCAACCACTGGCGGCTACTCGACTACGAAACCGAGACCTTCCAAGGCGTGATGCTCGTGGCGGGCCGCAACACCGGCGCGCCTGAGGTTCGTCTCCCGCTCAAACAAAAGGGCTGGTACGCCATCTCGTTTGGCCTGCGCTCCTACGGCCCCGGCGAAGAGGCGACGAAGCTGCAAGCGCGTCTCGAGCGCGATTCGACGTTCTCGATGATGCACCATCACGAGCGTTCCCAGGAGCACCTGGATGACTACTACTGGCGCACGATCGAACTGAACGAGCATGACGAGGTGGTCTTCCGACAATTCTGCCGGCGTCTGGTGCCCGAAAACCCCGACTCGCTGGGGAACTCCTGCAGCGGCGCGTGGCTGGCCTACGTCAAGCTCGTCCCCTTGACAGACACAGAAGCGCGGACACTCCAGGCCGAGCGGAAGAGCGGTGAGACGCGCCTCCTCTATTGTCATAACGACGCCTGGAGCTACACCTACGCCTACCGCCCAACGACCGAAGCCGAGATCCGACGCGAGATCGAGCCCTTCCGCGAGACGGACTTTTCGCGGATCTATTGGGAAGCCGGCATGGGTGACCGCCTGTACTATCCCAGTAAGATCGGTCGAATCACGGCGGCGGATGAATGGATCGCCGACCCCTACCGCGTCGGCGACCGGCTCGCCAAGGAGACCTGGCAGACCTGGCGCGAGCAGGGCATCGACCCTCTCCGTGTCGCCGCCGATCACGCCCACGCCATCGGCTTGGAGTTCCACGCCACCTACCGCCCCAGCGGCTTCCACTTCCCCGTGCCGCAGGACGAGTGGAACGAAGGCGGCGCCTACGACCAACACCCGGAGTGGCGCGGGCAAGACAAGCAAGGGCGTCCCACGCCGCGGCTTTCCTATGCCTTCAAAGGAGTGCGCGACATCGCCGTCGGTTACCTCAGGGAGATCGCCGGATATCCTGTCGACGGCGTCTGCTTGGCTTACAACCGGCGGCCGCCCTACCTCGAATACGAACAGCCCTTGCTTGATGGCTTTCGCGCGCAACACAGCGAGGACGCAACGCAACTCGATGACAACGATCCCCGCTGGCTCAAGTACCGTGCAACGTTCATGACGACGTTCATGCGCGAGTTGCGTGACGCACTCAGCGAGATTGCCGGACAGCAGAGCCGCCCGCAACCATTCGAGGTCAGCGCCATCGTACTGAGCAGCGAGCAGGAGAACCTCTACTACGGCCTTGACCTAGAGGAATGGGTCAAGCAGGGCCTGGTCGACACGGTGATGCCGTATTCGTCAGTGCGCGGCATCAACAGCTCGAAGGACTCCTTCGTGAATCCGGCCGACGCGGAGTTCTTCTACCGCATCACGCGGGGAACGAGCTGCAAGCTGGCCTTGAACCTGATGCCTCGCCAGTTGAGCGGCGACGAGTACCGCCGCCGCGCGCACGCGCTCTATCAAGCGGGCTCGGACCATCTATTCTTCTGGGACACCAACGCGCGCAACGACTTCAGCCCCTCCTGGGACGCGCTACGGCGCCTGGGCCATCGCCAGGAGCTCGAAGAGTGGGCCGCCGCCGGCATGCCCGCGCACCAGCCGGCGGGCTCGCGCCTCCGCAAACTCGGCAACTGGAACCTACACTACGAAACCCCGGGGTAGCACACCGCTAGTCCTTCCACCAAGGGGGCCCACCGCCATTTCGGACGCCAACAGACCTGCTATTCTTTCCCAGTTAGATCTTTCCCCGTCACACTGGCCACCGCCGGTACGCAATCGAAAGCCCATCCATGCAAACCAACCACGCACGACGCAAACTCCTCGACGGCGGTTTCATCTCCGGCCCCTCGGTCTCCTATCCCGCGACCGAGATCGTCGAGGAAGCCCTGCAGCACAACTTCGACTACCTTTGGCTTGAGTGGCAACACGGCGGCTGGACCGAGACCACCCTCAGCGGCGCGCTCGGCGTCTGCGTCGGACACGACACCGCGCCCATCGTGCGGCTGCCTGGGCTTGAGCCATCGTGGATCGGCCGCGTGCTCGACCTTGGTGCGATGGGCATCATCATCCCGATGGTCGAGACCGCCGAGCAGTGCGAGCAGATCGTGCAGGCGGCCAAGTTCCCGCCGCGGGGCGGCCGCTCGGCGACGGGTTTCCGCACGGCGCACCTGTCGAACAACGACTTCTTCGAGTACGTCGAAAAGGCCAACGACGAGATTCTGGTCGTCCCGATGGTCGAGAGCCCGGTGGCGATCGGAAACGTGCGCGAGATGATGGCCGTGCCGGATGTCGATTGCATCCTGATCGGCCCCTACGACCTGTCGCGCTCGGTCGGCGCGGCGTCGATGAGGGACGACATCGTCGAAGACCTCGTGCAGGAAGTGGTGGCGGCGTCCAAGGAGACGGGCGTGGCGGCAGGGTACGTCACTAACGGCTTCGACGAGGCCAAACGGCGCGTCGAGCAGGGCTTTCGGATGGTCTGCCCGGGCCACGACCTGTTCGCCGTGCGCAGCGGCTTCGCGGAGATGAAGGCCGCGACAGAGCGGCTGTAGGTTTCTCGCAAAGGCGCAAAGACGCAAAGAAAAACTCGCGAAGAAGAAACGCAGAGAAAAGAAATCCTTGGTGGTCCTTTGCGCCTTTGCGGCTTTGCGAGAACCGCCTTGCTATGATGATCGCGCGGAACCCTCCCACAGGACAAAACCCATGAAACTTCTTTCGACCGTCATCGTTGCCATTCTTCTCGTACTGCCGGCCGCGGGCCAGATCTTCAGCCTGACTCGCGAGCAGATGATCGAGTGGACGAAACTCAACCCCTACGAGCGCTTCCCCGACGGACGCCCCAAGGTGCCCGCCCAGCTCCTCGAACGCATCGCCGAGTTGAGCGTCGAGGAGGCCTGGGGCGTTGTGCGCGGCAAGGGCTACATGCGCCAGTATGCCGACGGATTCGAGATTCTCAAGCCCGGCCAGCGTCTCGTCGGCCGCGCCCTCACAGCCAAGTACCTGCCGCACCGTCCCGACCTCGAAGAAGTGGTCAATGCCGACGCTAAGAAGAAGGGCCTCGCGCGCGGCAACACGCAGAAGGTGATCGACGTGCTCCAGCGGGACGACGTGGCCGTGGTCGATCTAATGGGCGCCACCCCGGGACACAACTTCGGCGGCGACAACCTGCATTCGGCCATCTGGGGAGCGACGCGGCGCGGGGCGGTTGTCGACGGCACCATCCGCGATTTGCAGGGGTCGTTCGACCTGCCGTTGAACCTCTATTACAAGAAGGCGCATCCCTCGGCGGTGAGCGGCGTTCTCACCGTCGGCATCAACATTCCGGTCGAGATCGGCGGGGCGATCGCAATGCCGGGCGACGTCGTGCTGGGAGACCGCGAGGGCGTGATCTTCATTCCTCCGCATCTGGTCGAAGAAGTCTTGGAGAACGCCGACTACATCCACATCAAAGACGACTGGACGAAGGCGAAGCTGCTGACCGGCAAGTGGCGCGCGAGCCAACTCTACGGCGGCGAACTGACGCCCGAGTTAAAGAAAGAGTTCGAGGCGTTCAAAGAGAAGCGGATGAAGGAGATCAAGGCCAAGCGCGGCGGAAAGTGACTCGGCTCGTTGATGCCCGAGCCCGCCACGATTCGACTGGGCCTCAGAGCCCTTCGTCCCAAGACGCGCTGGGTGATCGAGGAGATCAGCATCCTTGCGAAGATGCAGTGGGAGCGGTCCCCGAAGACCTGCCGACTGGTCGCGCCTCGGTTCCCGCTGGAGAAGTTCCTTCGGCTGGACTACTACGCGCGCCCGGATACTGAGCGCGGTTACGAGGTGCTGAACTGCTACCGCCCGGCGTGGGCCCGCGACCCGAAGCCGGAATGGCAGGCGGACTCGGTGAGCCCGGGGCATTTTTATTACCTGTCGGAGGTCCCGGGCCTGTCGCCCAACCGAACGCAGCGGCACGTCCGTTTCTCCTTCTGTACGATGACGAGGGGCGATTGTACCGGCCTAAGCCTTGGGGCCAATGTCTTCGCCACGGCTGCCGACGCCGCCGAGGTGGACGTCTTCGCCGAGAAAGCGCGGCGGGCCCATGACCGCTACAAGGTCGATCGAAGTTGGCCTACGCTAGCGATGTTCATCGAGTCCGTTGCCGCCTGAGGAGGATTCAGAGGTGAGGGCTTCGAGGTGAGACATTGCTTCGGTCACGAAAGCCTGCGTTGGCTTTTGTTAGTAGCCGCGGGCGTTGCGGGCCTCTTGGCGCAGAACAACGACACCATCGCCGAGCGCCAAGGAGAATTGCTCCTGCGAATCCTCGATTCATACGGAACCACGGGAGACCCCAACTCCCTGGAGGCAGCCTTCCACTTGTGTGAGTTGGCAGCACCGCAACTCGCCGAGGCTTCGCAACGCCACACGATCCAAGAGCAGCTCGACCGGATACGAATCTTGCGACACCAACGAAACCAAAGCGTTGCGGCTCGAATCGAGGAGTCGAACCGGGCCCCCGCTTACCGCAACGAGTACCACGCGGCACAATTCTTGTTCCGCCTCATCTCGCACCAGGTGGTCTACAATTTGCACGACGAGAACTTCGACGGTGAAGCCTACAAGTTCCTGGCTGCAGACTCTCTGCGCGAGCGGTTCGCCGAATCGGAGCCCGCGCCGCCGGGCTACAAGATTTCGTGCTCGACAACCGTCAGAGACACCGCCTTTGATTGCTGTGCTGTCCCCGAAGATTATCCGGCCGGCGGGGTACGCTCGTTCTGTGTGATGTTCGAAAAAGGTCACTGGTCGCTCATGGGTGGCGATTTCAAGGGGCAGCCGGTTGATTGGGGTGCGAAGGATACGTTGTCGTCGTTGTCGTTGGATCGCTGGGTCAAGTGAAGGCCCGTGACCTCGATCTTTGGAAGAAGGGACCCGCCATGAATCGTAGAACGTTCGTTAGAAACACCGGGCTGGCCGCCGTCAGTGGCGCCGGAATGGCCTGTGCCCCAGGAGGCGGCTACACCGATGCCGGGCGCATCCTGATCACGTCGGCGGAGCACCGTTTGGCTCAGGCCCTCGCCGACGCCCTCAGTACGAACCACGAGGTTCTGCTCACGGCCCGCGGAGACGTGCAAACCAATCACCCGTTCGCCAAGTCGGACCTGGGCCATGAGGAACCGACGAACGAATTGGTGCAGGGCGTCGGGGCCATCGTCCACGTGGCCGACGCGATGCCGGGCGAAGACCTGCACTCACAGATCGATCACCTGACGCGCTGTACTTACAACCTGTTGCTGGCCGCCTCAGAGGCGGACGTCCGCCGGGTCGTCTTCATCAGCACGCTCGAGATGATGACCGCCTATGACTCCGACTTCCTTGTGGAAGAGCGCTGGCGTCCGCGGCCGAGCCTATCGGCCCCGGGTCTTCCCAAGTACCTGGGCGAATTCACTTGCCGCGAGTTCGCGCGGGCGTGTGAGTTGGACATCGTAGTTCTGAGGATCGGTGAGGTCGTCGGGTCCTCCGACCCGCGGACGCCCACTTCCATTGCTGAAGAAGACGCCGTCCAGGCGGTTTCACTTGCCCTGAACGGTAAGGTCGAGGACAACGCCCAATCCTTGGGACGTTGGGCGGTCTTTCATATATCGTCGGGGGCGGATGCGCGCTTCTCCTCCGCGAGGGCCAACGGCATGTTGGGTTACGAACCCCGCGGCTACGAATCGAGCGTCGGGGGAGGTGCCGCATGAAAGTCCTCGTCATCGGAGCCAACGGCTACCTCGGGCCACACGTCGTCAAGGCCCTCGAGAATCACCACGAACTTCTCATTACCGACATCAAGCCGCCTCCCGCGCCCACCCGGCACGAGTTCCGCAACGTGGACGTAACCTCGCTCGAACAAGTGACCGACGCCGCCAAGGGCATGGACGCCATCGTCAACCTCTCGGTGCTGCGCAGCCACCGCAAGATCGCGTTCGACGTGAATACGATCGGCTGCTACAACCTCATGCTGGCCGCGGTCGAGCACGGCATCAAGCGGTTCATCAACACGGGCCCTCACTTCACCGTGACCGGGCCGCCGTATGAGGGATTCGATCACGGCATCGTCCCCGACGTGCCGCCGCAATCGGGCATCAACCTCTACGCCCACTCCAAGTCGCTCGGACAGGAGGTCTGCCGCCTGTTCACCGAGCATCACGACGTCTGGGTGCAGGAGTATCTCTTCTACAACTTCCGCGAAGTGACCGAACTCAAGCCCGGCGCCGGCGGCGTGCCGTTCATCGTGTCGTGGGGCGATGCGGGCGAGATCTTCCGGCTCGGCCTCGACGTCGACTTGGCGACGCTGCCGTCGAAGTGCGAGGTGTTTTTCGTCCTCGGCGACATGCCGCACGGCAAGTTCCGCAACGACAAGGCGAAACGCATCCTCGGCTTCGCCCCCAAGGACGATCTGTCGGTGCTGTGGCGTCGTCCCAGCTGACGGCTCGCGATTCGCTGGCGCAGTCATCCGTTTCAGTTACGGTCCGTGCTGCACCGAAGCAGTCGCCTTCAGGCGGCTTCCGCGCGAAGCGCGTTGTAGGCCGGTCGTTTACGTCCGGTTCGGCGCTCCCAGCTAGTCGCTCGAAGGGCGTTTCCACGTCCTTCCTTCGCCGACTTCAGCCGCCTCCCCGCCTCCCGTCCGGACCGCGGAGGATTCGGGCAATCATGCCCCGATCGTCATCCGGCCGACGCAAAGTTTGCGTCCTTTTCCGCCCTCGCTCGTCTGAGCTAATGAAGATCCCACTGGGATCAACCACTCACTGCCAAGGAGAGACGAGACGATGACGAATACCCACCCTGCCGGGCCGGCCTCGGGCGATGAAGCGAGGCCTTCGGTTGAGATCGACTTCCACTTCCTTGATAGCGAGGTCTGCGGCCGCTGCCGTGACACCGGCGTCCACTTGGACGCGGCGCTGGAGACGCTGCACCCGGTCGCGGACCTTCTTGGCTTGGCGCTGAACGTCCGCAAGACGAAGGTTGAGTCCGCCGAGCAGGCCCGCGAACTCGGGTTTGTCAGCTCCCCGACCATCCGTGTCAACGGCGCTGACATCGCACCGGAGATCGAAGAGTCAGCCTGCGAACCCTGCGGCGATCTTTGCGGCTGTGGCGAGGATTTCAACTGCCGCGTCTGGCGCTGGCACGGGGAGGTTCATCCCGCGGCGCCGGTCGGGCTGATCGCCGAGGCGGTCTTGCGTGCGTTCGTCGACCGCCCACCCGCCACCCAATCCAGCCGTCGCGAACGAACGGAACCGCTTCAACTACGGCAGTTCTTCGAGCACAAACAAGGCTCGGCGTCGACAGCCGGAGCCAAGTGCTGCCAGCGCAACTGAGATCGCGTGGACAATGTAGGGGCACAGCATGCTGTGCCCGGCAGTTCCATACGGCTGGGTCCCGTGGTCGCCGCGGCCCGCCTCACGCTCTCGGCTGTTACGCTGATAACAAAGTCAACATGACTTCCAACACCAGCACCGCCTGGCGCGAGTTCCACCCTCAACTGAGGCGCTACATCAACGCGCGGGTCGGCAACCAGGCCGACGCGGAAGACATCCTCCAGGACGTCTTCCTCCGCGTCCATCAGCGCCTCGACTCGCTGCGGTCGGAAGAGAATCTACGCGCGTGGATCTTCCGCGTGGCGCACAATGCCGTGATCGACCATCTACGGCGTCGCCGGCCCGAAACCCCCGCCGACGGCGTCGAACCCGCCTCTCACAACGTTGCCAACACCAGCAACCCCCGCGACCTGACGCCCTGCCTCGGCCCCGCCATGGACCAACTGCCAAAGAACTACCGCCAGGCGCTCCAACTCACCGACCTCGGTGGACTGACGCAAAAAGCGGCGGCCGACGTACTGGACCTCTCTTTCTCGGGCATGAAGTCGCGTGTTCAGCGCGGGCGCGAAAAGCTCAAGTCGCTATTAGAGGAGCTGGGTATCCACTTGACTCAGGTGACCCCAAGATGTAGTGTAGGGCCTGGTGGAGGATTACCCGCGCGACCAACTCGAATTCGAGTCTCGCTTTGCGAGCGAGGAGGCTTGCCGCGACTATCTGTTCGCCTTGCGCTGGCCAGAGGGTTTCCGCTGTCCAAGGTGTGGGCATGAGCGCGCTTGGCCGGTGCGCAAAGTGTGGTTCGAATGCGCTCGCTGCGGGCGGCAAACCTCCGTCACCGCCGGCACGATCTTTCAAGACACACGCAAGCCGCTGCGGCTGTGGTTCCGGGCGATGTGGACCATCACCACGCAGAAGAATGGGGCCAGCGCCCTGGGTCTACAGCGCGTTCTGGGACTGGGCAGTTACCAAACCGCCTGGCCTTGGATGCACAAGCTGAGGCGAGCGATGGTGCGCCCGGGGCGGGAGCGATTGACGGGCCTCGTCGAGGTCGATGAGACCTACTGGGGCGCTGAAGAAGAAGGGGTAATCGGCCGGCAGACCGAGCGTAAAGCGTTGATTGCAGTCGCCGCGGAAGAGAGAGGCACCGGGCTGGGGCGCATCCGCATGCAGCGCGTTCAGAACGCCTCGGCGGCCAGTTTGATGCCCTTCGTCGAGGAGTCGGTCGAGCCGGGCAGCGTGGTTGTTACCGACAACTGGTCGGGCTACGATCCGCTCAAGAAGAAGGACTACCAGCGTCGTATCATCTCGATTAACAACCGCCGCGAGCAGGCCTCGCAGCTACTGCCGAGGGTGCACTTGGCGATCTCGCTACTCAAGCGCTGGATGCTGGGCACGCATCAGGGGGCGGTCAGCCACGAGCATCTGGACTACTATCTCGACGAGTTCGTGTTCCGCTTCAATCGGCGCAGATCACGCAGTCGGGGCAAGCTCTTCTACCGCCTTGTGCAGCAGGCCATGGCGGTGGAGCCGACGCCGTACCGCTCGATCGGCGCCGATTGGGACGCTAAGACGCTGTGAGCCCAACTACAAGATGTTGGGGTCACCTGAGTCAAGTGGATACCCGGCTTGAGGAAAACCTCGGCCAGACGGACCCGACCGTCCAGTTCATGTCGCGCGGGACGCGAGCCACCTACTTTCTGCGCAACACCGGCCTGGTCATGGGCATTCCGTTCGTGGAGCGCGAGGACCGCGACGACAGCCTGCCGCCGGGAGCGGCCGACCCGCCGCCCGTGCGTCAGATCGGCATTCATATGAACCTGGAGGGCTCGAACCCAGAGGCGACCTCAGAAGGCATCGGCCCTCTGCCGCAGACGACCACCTACCGCCGCGGTAAGAACCCCTCCAAGTGGCAGGAACGCGTCCCGCACTACACGCTCGTGAAGTACGACGAAGTCTACGAAGGGGTCGACCTCGTCTACTACAGCAAACGGCAAGAGCTGGAATATGACTTCGTGGTCAAGCCGGGTGCGGACCCGTCGCAGATACGCTTTAGCTTCGAGGGCCCGAGCGAGGTTTCGATCGACTCGGAAGGGAGCCTCGTGCTCTC
Organism: Bryobacterales bacterium; assembly: GCA_965261065.1. Classification (GTDB taxonomy): domain Bacteria; phylum Acidobacteriota; class Terriglobia; order Bryobacterales; family UBA6623; genus JAKZVK01. The sequence continues at coordinate 6,428,144 of OZ253444.1, forward strand.
GACCGAAGTGGGCGAACTGCGTCACGCCAAGCCGTACATCTACCAGGAGACCGATGGCGAGCGACGCCAAGTCGCCGGGAGTTACCGGAGAGTCGACGACGACACCTTCACCTTCGAGCTGGCCCGCTACAACCCCGAAGTCCCACTGGTCATCGACCCAGGCATCGTGCTATCGAGCCTGTTCGGCGCCTCCGGACTCACCATCATCCATGCGGTGACGGCAGACCTCATCGACCCCGCGACGGACCTGGAAGTGTTCTGGTTCGGAGGCCAGGTCACAGAGGGCACTCAGTTGCCCGGGCCGGGCACCAAGGGGCAGCCGGAGGACGTCGACATGTTCATCTCGGGCGTCATGGAGGTCTTTCCCGACGATCAGCAGGCAGCGCTTTCCGGGGAAGCCCACGGCCGGGAAGAGGAGTTGGTGAATATTGCCGGCACACGCTGGCTCCCTCTGGGCACCCTAATCATGGGAGGCAGCGGACGGGACGTCCTGAGCGATTTGACCATCGTGTCCGTTGGCGCCGGCCCGTCCATCGGGGGCCCCGGAGGGCTCAAGGGTCCCGGCACGTCGCAGGAACGCAAGTATTTGGATTTCGTCGGGACTACCAACGACATAAGCGACTTCCCGGCTACAGAGATTACGCTGCCCGGAACGCAGCCGGGCACTGGTACGGATCGTGATTGTGCAGTCCATGGCATTTTCCTACAGACCGATGCTCTTGCGGACAAGCTGAAGGAAGCTATCGAAAATGCGGCAGCGGACTTGGACTTTGAGATTCCTGCCCCGATCTTCGCGGACGGCTTCGAAAGCGGCGACGTGTCAGCGTGGTCCTATACGAGCGCTGATTTCACCAAGAAGCGCCGAGAGGGCCAGGGCGGAGACTCCGAGCTCATCGGCGCAAAAGGTGGGTCCTCTTCGAGCCTGCCCCCGACATATTCACCCTCGGAACGACCAAACGAACGGACACCAACAGTGACGTTCAGTTGACCCCTTGGATGATCATCGACGACGAGCTTGTCCCCTTAACTCCGCTTGAGTTCGGGGGCCCCGCCAACGAGGTGGTAGGCGGCTTGGACGTGCAGGGGAACAAAGGGATCCTCAGCTTCAGCGAGCAGTTGGGTCCCGGAGGAGCGTTCAAACCTGTGATCGTCCACTTCGACCTCGATTCCATCCTCGGTATCCGTGACCCCGAGTTCAACATCCTGCCTGGGGCCCAGACAGGTCAGAACGGCTTTGGAGGACCGGTCATGTTCGATCCAATCGACCCTGACCGGTACATCCACGTGGTCAATGGGCCCTCTTTCCCCACGGGGGTGCCTAGACCCAGCGGGTCAAGCAACAACTTCGCCAGCGCGGTGCTGACCTCCGAGCGTACGCCGGGGGGCCAGGACCGGATCATTGATTTCGAAGTTGTAGGCGGCAACGGTGCGTCAAGCCTCCAGGGAATTGTACCCGGCATCAAGGACGACTACTTCATCTGCGGCCTCACGAACGTAGACAACGACGACCTCGAACCCCCGTTCGAGCGGCTGTCCACTACCACGGGGGGCTACGACCTTGTGTGGACCAATTGCGTGCGAGGGCGAGACGGCCGCCTCAGCCGCTACTACTACCGCTGGGGCGGGCCGGGTGACGACTTCGCAACCGCTTGCGCCGTCGGTCACTGGGGCAACCCGATCATCGTGGGCTACACCAACGGGAACGGCTTCCCCATTGTCCAAGGTGCTGTCCAGTCGCAGTTCGCCGGCCCCCCTTGGGACGGCGTGCTCGTCAAGGCGAAGAAGCCACTGATCTGCGCCATCACCGACGCGGCCAGCTTCCGGCCCGACTGCATCGTCCCCGGCGGGATCATCTCGGTCTTCGGCCACTGGGTCGGCCACCGCAAGCTTACCCTCTTCCGACTCGACTCGCTGCTGCGGTTCTCCACCGACCTGTTTGGCGTGCAGGCTTACATCCTGGGCTCCGACGACAACAGGTACGACTGCGTGCCGATAGCGGGCTTCAAGAGCCAGACCAACATCGTCGTCAACGAGAGGGTGCCGGTCGGGGCTGCCAAGCTCTGCCTGATCTACAAGGGCGTGCGATCCTATTACTATGACATCACGGTCCTCCCGCACAAGCCGGCCTGTTTTACTCTCGGACAGAACTATGGGGCGATCCTTCGGTTTCCCGACAACGCGGTCGCGGGGCCTGGCGTCCTTTTCCCGCGCGGCGGAGTCGGTACGGCTTATCTGACGGGCCTGGGAGAACTGGAGGAAGACTATTCCATCATCGACAGCGCCCCGCGAGACCGCGTGATCAGAACGGCAAACCAAGTTGACGTGTTCTTCCGCGCGGCAGGGAGCGGCCAGGACACCAAGGACGGGGCCGAGGTTTACGGCGAGGGGCTGATCCAGGGCGGCACCTTATTCTCCGGGCTGGCGCCGGGTTTTACACCGGGTCTGCAGCAGGTCAACTTCACGGTTGCGGATAATGCGCCGCTGGGGTTGGTAGAGGTCCTGTTCGGGGTCAACGGCACGATGAGCGACCCGGTGCTGATGGAGGTGGGGCCGTAGAAACGGATGTCGTCCTCGGTTTCGGACGTGAAACCTAAGACCCGGCTCTCGGCTCGCCGCGCGTAGCCGCCACAGCGGGCCGATAAGCCTGCTGTCTCGTAACAACCCGCGAAGTTGTGGCAGCAAGGTTGCTGGACAATGCGGGTTCCGAAACCCGTAGCGCGGATCTCGGTTTTGAGATCCGCGGCCTTTCGCCCTGAAGGGGCACAAGGAAAATAGCCCCCGGCTTCAGCCGGGGGTTTCAGAGCAATCAGGTACTTGAGCCCTGGAGGGGCGCAGGAAAAGTTTCCAAAGCCATACCTCCAGCACGCTGCGGAGCTTCAAGGGCTCGGCGTCAACTCGGATTTCACAAAACTACCCTGGAACCAATGGCGGACCAAGCACTACGAAACCACGAAACGACGCCACTCGATCCCGACCGGCTGTGAACTCACGCATCACGCCGGGGTTTCGGAAGTTGTTCGCCGTGTTGCTTGGCGATGTTCGCCGTCAAGCCCGCGTAGGCCCGGCTTTGATCCCCACCTGCCCGTGTCAGTCTCCCCTTCGTTCCGCGAGACTGCTACTGCCGGCACGCCTCCTGCCGGTTGTGGCGGTCCTCGTGGCCCTCGTCGCGCCCGCCAGTGCAGACCGCATGGAGGGGGAACTGATCGTCACCGTTCACGACCCCGCCGGCCTCCCGGTGCCCGCCCGAGTCGAACTGCTGAGCTGGGTCTCGCAGTTTCGCACCGCCCAAGCCGCCGACAGCTCGGGGACGGCGCACTTCAAGCGGCTGCCGTTCGGACTCTACCGGCTGCACGTTCGCCGGCCCGGTTTTCAGGCCGTCTCCACTGAAATGTCGGTCCCCTCGGCGGTCCCGGTCAAACGAACGGTCGTGTTGCAGGTCGAAGAGGTCGCGACGTCGATCACGGTCGAGCAGAGCGCGCCCTTGCTCGATCCGCGGGAAACGAGAATGGTCCTCCCCATCGGACGCACGCACATGGACCGGCAGCCGTTCGCCACTCTCGGGCGCGGCATGACCGAAGCGGTCAACGAGTTGCCCGGCTGGCTGCTTGAGGCCAACGCGGTTCTGCACCCACGCGGGTCGGAGTACGACACGCAGTACGTCATCGACGGCGTCCCGCTCTACGACAACCGCTCGATCAGCTTCGTGCCCGCGTTCGAGGCAGACGAGTTTGAAGCGGCCCACGTGATGACGGGGCACCTGCCGGCGGAGTTTGGCCGGCGCCTCGGCGGCGTGATCGAGTTGCACTCGCGGCGCGCGGCCGAGGTCGGGCATCATCCCGAGTTCTTCGTCCAGGGTGGCAGCCACGATACGATCAACGGCGCCTTCTCGCACCTCTACTCTCGCAACGGAACCAGCTTTTCGGCCGGCGTTCGCGCGGGGCACACGAACCGCTACCTTGACCCGCCGTCGCTTGAGAACTTCACGAACAAAGCTAGCTCAGCCGGCGTCAACGGGCGTTTCGAGCGCGACTTCACCGAGCACGATCGCCTCAGCCTGTACTTCCGGTCGAATCGCGTCGGCTTCCTCGTGCCCAACGACTTGGAGCAGCAGGCCGCCGGCCAGCGCCAGGACCGCCGCGGCGCCGAAACAGCGGGACAGATCCATTACCAGCACGTCTTCTCCGCCCGCACCCTCGGCGCCGTCCGCGGCATGGTCCGTAACGTGAGTTCCGATCTGTGGAGCAACCCGCTTTCGACGCCGGTGTTCGTGGAACAGGACCGCGAAATCCGCCAAGGAATGATCGCCGGTACGCTATCCGTGCAGGGCGAGCGGCACGCGCTCAAGCTCGGCGGCGACGCGCACTTCACTCGGCTGACCGAGAATTTTCTCTTCGCCCAGAGCGGCCGGCTCCCCAACATCGATTTCCTGTTCGCCGAGAGCCGGCGCGGGACCGATGTCGGCCTGTTCGTCCAGGAGCGGCTGCAACTCGGCGACTTTGTGGTGGACGCCGGCCTGCGCTTCGATCACCACCGGCTGCTGATCAACGATTCCGCGCTCAGCCCGCGCGTCGGCTTATCGTACTACTGGCGCGACGCCGACTTGCTGTTCCGCGGCTCGTACGACCGGATCTTCCAGATCCCGCCGTTTGAGAACCTACTGCTGAGCAGCTCGGCGACTCTGAGCAATCTTGACGACGTGGAAGGAGCGCTACTGGTGCCGGCCGGCCGCGCCCACTTCTACGAGGTGGGAATCCGCAAAGTGTTGTTCGACCGGTTTCGCTTGGACGTCAGCCACTACTGGCGTGACTTCAAGAACTTCTACGACGATGACGTTTTTCTCAACACCGGCGTGAGTTTCCCCATCAGCTTCGACAGCGCGCGCGTCGAAGGCACCGAGGTGCGCCTGGACCTGCCGCGCTGGCGAGGTATCACGTCGTTTGTCAGCTACGCCAACATGCTCGGCACGGCGAACTCGCCCGTCACCGGCGGCCTGTTCATCCAGGGCGGCGAAGCCGAGGAGTTGCGCGACGTTGCGACGGCCTTTCCGATCTCGCAAGACCAGCGCAACACCGTCACGGCGATGGCGCGCTTCGAGCCGCACTCGCTCGTGTGGGTTTCGGTCCGTGGGCGTTACGGCAGCGGGCTGCCGGTCGAGCTTGAAAACGATGGCAGCGCAGAGGAGAATCTGTTCGAAGGAATCCCCCCGCGGATCCTCGACCAAGTGAACATGAAGCGCGGCCGTGTCAAGCCCAAGTTCAACCTGGATTTCTCCGTCGGCACGCGGCTCTGGAATGAGGGACCGAAGTCACTGACCCTGCAACTCGACGTGATCAACGCCACCGACCGCTTCAACGTGATCAACTTCACCGGCCTGTTCTCGGGAACGGCCCTCGCCCCCGGCCGCATGGTCGGTATCAAACTCCGCACACGGTTTTGAACCCAAACGGAGTCGACGAATTGAAAAGTAGGGGCACGGCATGCCGTGCCTACATTGAACGCCGGAGCGGCCGCGGACCTCGCACTCTGCCACTACTCATCATCCGGCTTGGCGATCTCGAACTGCTCGCGGTGAATTAGCTCCGCCGCGCTTTCGCTTTCGACCTTCAGTCGCACGCGGCCTGCAGCCTCGATGGGTGTCTCGACCGTCAGCAGGTGCTGGGTTCGAATGCGCTCGATCAACTGCTGGAGGTAGGCGGGAACCTGCGCCACGCTGTCGCAGAAGAGCACTTCGCCGGCCGTGGCTTGGGCGAACTGCGTCAGCCCGTTCTGATAGACGATGTTGAGGTTGTCGCGGCGGTTCTCAAGATGGAGGAAAAACAGCGGGGTCCAGGCGCCGATCAACTTCTCAAGCGTGCGCTTGATCTGCTCCTGGATCAGACGGTCGCGAAATCGCCGGCTGAGATCCCCTCCGTCACTGGGATTGATAACGGGGTTGGTGTAGTCGCCGCGATACTCGTAAATGCTGCCGTCGGTGATGTAGAGCACGGCAACGCGCACGTTGGAGGCGCGCATCATTCGGTCGCCGAGCGTTGCCGCCTCCTCGATCGACTCGAGCAGGCCCGGAAAGCCCGATACTCCCATGGCCTGGAGGCTGTCCTTCAGCGTCTCCCGGTCGGCGGTCGGCTCTTCGACAACCTGCAAGCCGTCCTGCGCCCGCAACAGGCCGGCAAACTCCCGCGGACCGAAGTCGTTCAGCGCCTCAGCCATCGCCTCGCGCGCCGCATCAATGCGTGTCAGGTCCCCGACCACATCCATGACGATCAGCAGGATCAAGTTGCCGGCCGGCCCGTGCAGTGCCTTGATCTCGACCGGCTCATCCTCCACCCAGGCGCGCAAGTCCACCCGCGGAATGTCGGTGAGGAAGTTTCCTTCCGCGTCCTTGGCCCATACCGGGGTCTTCAGCTCGGCTTGCGCCGCACCGGCGGCCAGTAAGAGATGAAGCAGGGAAACGAGCGCAACCGGAAGGAGCCGTCCGGCCTCGCGCCGGACCCCAAGGATCAGACTCAAAAATTGAACCTCATGCCGAGTTGCACGACACGCCCGCCATTCGAGCCGATAATTCTGCCGGCATTGATGTTTGGCGCATCCGCCGGTCCGATGACCGTATCCGGGTCGTTCCAGTTGCCGTGGTGGAGGAAGTTGAAGCCCTGGAACAACAGCTCGATGCTGCGCTCGCCGGAAAGGGGAACGCGCTTGGTCAACGACAGGTCGTGATTGTTCCAGCCGGGGTTGCGCAACGTCTGATGCGTGCGCGAAACGTCGCCAATCGAGAAATCCGGCGGATCAACAAAGGCCGCCGGGTTAAAGTACATTTCCGGTCCGGGGTTTGTCACGTGTGCGTCAACGCCCGGCACGGCACTCACGCGAAGAAAGCGCACGACCCCGCCTGTGTTGTTGAACTCGGGCCGCAGCGCAATCGGGTCACCGCTCAGCCAGCGAGTGAAGCCGCTTACGGACCAATTCCCCAAAACGTGCCGTAGCTTCGAATCGCTCAGCATGCCCTTGCCCTTGCCAAACGGAAGCTCGTAGACGTAGCTGAGGGAGAGGCGGTGAGGACGCGTCCCCCGCGACAGCGCCCATTCGTTGTCGCGGTTGAAGTAGTCCTGCACGCCAGGCCCCGAGTAGTCGTCCCACCGCCGATTCAGCGAGTAGGAAAAGTCGAGCGTCAGCCCGTGCGAAGCCCGTTTCTGCACGCCGAAGTCCGCGCCGTGGTACCGGTAGCGTCCGAGCGGGAACTGTCCGTTGGTCTGGAAGTTCTGGAACTGCGGGAAGGGCCGCAGCGTTCGGCGGAACTCTTCATCGTTGAGAGTGTCGCGGTAGGAGAGAGCGTCGAGCGGGATAGCGTTCACACCAACCGAGCTGCCGCCGAGAAGAATGTCCTTTCCATGATAAATCTCTGCGCCGGCACGCACGGTAAACCCCTGCGGCAACCGCCTCTCGACCCGCAGCGAGCCCCAACGGTAGCGAGGCTGGCGGCTGGTCTGCGGGATGAAGTCGGGGTCGGTGTCGTTGGCCGCGTCCGGCCGCAAGTCCGGCAGCGGATGCTCCAATGCGGGAACGCCGTTCTGCAAGGTGACCGCGGGATCAAGTTGCTGGTTGGCGGAGATGAGCGTTCGCCGAGCGCTGTAGCCCTGGGTACCAAAGGTCCCCGAGCTGATGCCGAGGTTGGAGTGGTATTGCCCGGCCGAGAGCCGCACGACCGTGTCGCGGGCGTCCGTCGGGCTCCACGCCAGCCCAAGCCTTGGCTCGAGCCGCGCCCGGTAGGGCTGAAACGCGCGGCCCTGCCCGTCGTGGCCAGCGAAGATCAACGCTCCGGGCTTGCCATTCTCGGGATTGACCTCGGCCACGTCCACCGTCGACTGCCGGTCGAACTTCTCCACCCGCGGACTCGACATATCGACATTGAGCCGCAACGTAGCCGTGAGGTTGGGCGTGATTTCATACTCGTCGCCGACGCCGAACTCGACCGACGTGCGCCGCAAGTAGGTGGGTTGCAGCAACTCGGTCGTCTCGGCTCGATACGAGCGACCCAGCAGGAAACTCGAGAACGAGTTGCCGGTGTTGATGATGCCCGGCAAGCCGGTCAGGTCGTCGTTGAACTGAAAGTAGCCCGACGGCGAGTCGGGACTGAACGAGTTGACCTGATAGCGAGACACCTCACCCCACAATCTCCACGAATGGCGACCCCGGCGCAGGCTCAGCGAGTTGTTCATGTGGTAGCTGTTCCAGGCATTGCGATACTGCGAGCCCTGCGGCGAGCCCAGTGCCTGGAAGTCCCGCAATTCGATGCGCGGAAACACTGATCCAGTCACGCCCTCCAAACCCAGCTCGGCCGGGATGTCGACGTCGCTCTCGAGACCTGCCGTTCGCCGCGTTCTTGATCGCGCACGGCCGCGCACGGTGTAGATCGAACTCGGCGAAATGGCGAACGTGTCGCTCACGGTCAAGCGGCGTTGGTTGAAGAAGCGATCGGGCGAACCCGGGTTGGCGATGCTCGGGTAGAGCTCCGGCGACGCCTCGAAGCCTTTCGAGTAGGCGAGGTCGACGGTGATCTTGTGGCGTTCGAGCAGACTGTGATCGACCCTCGCCAGGAAGCCGTCGGGGCGCTCGGTTGCCGGCGGGTTGACCCAGTAGTTGTTCCGCAGGAACGGCCCGACACTGATGTTCGGCTGCGGCAGATGGCCGGCCATCGTTCGGGCAACCGGGTCGAGCCGCGAAGCCGGAATCACGTTGTTCGGAAACGGATCGCGGATGTGTTGGAGATTCGATGTCGAGACATTCTGCGAGGGGTCGAATACCGGGTTCAGACGGGTGCTGTCGGGATCGTAGATCGTCACCGGCGCGCCCGCCTTGTTGACCACGTCAGAGAAGTCGCCTAGCTGCTGTTGCGACGTCGGGATGGTATTGAGAAACGACCGTCCCACGCGTTGGCGCGTCCCCTCGTAGGAAAACGTAAAGAAGGTCTTGCGGCGCCCGTCGTAGAGCTTCGGGATGTACACCGGGCCGCTGACGCTGAAACCGAACTGATTGCGCCGCAGGACGTTGCGCTCGCCTCCGCGCTGCACGACTTCATGCGGAACGGCGTCGAAGGCGTCGTTGCGGATGTACTCGTAGATGCGGCCGTGCCACAGGTCCGCGAGGCTCTGGTTCGGCGCGCTCCCGGGGCCGACGTTATACAGCCCCAGCCGCTCGGCCTCCTTGTTGAAGACGCGCAGCGCCTTCTTCATCTCGGTGATCTGAGGATCGACCTTGCGGGACCCGCTCTTGGTTGACGCTTTGTTGGTGGATTGGTTGCCACCGGAGGAGGCAGCCGAAGCCGATGCGGCGGCGGCCTCGGGGGCGGCACCGGCACCCGCATAAGAAGAGTCGGCCGGAGCGGCCGACCCGGCCACATTCTCGGCCCCAGCCGAGGCAGACCAAGCCCACGTCGCCCACGCTAGAATCAACGCACCGCGTTGGAGTCGATGAGTCAAGACGCGCAAAGAGGAAAACCCCTTATATCTTACCGACTTCCGCCACGCAATTCCAGTGCTGTCAGGGCGCGTGTGTGCTGTTCCGCACAAATTTTTTCGCGGGTCAACCAGCCCCTGAGCTGCGGCCTAGCGGGAGCCTACCTTAGGATGGGTCGGTCCGGCTTTGATCGCCGAAACCGATCACCGAATCCATCGTCACACTCCGCCCTGCCACGGTCCGTAGTTTTGTGATGTCCACGCAGCCCGACGCCCGATCGTTCGGCGCAGGGGCGGCGGGATGTAGAGATAATCTGGGTGTAGCGTTAGGTAGATCCCAGAGACGTTACTCCAAGAGACGTTGAAAGCACAGGCGATGTCGGCGATCGGTCACATCAAGGCGGCGACTGCTGCCTGGACGCGCAACGCTCTCAAGTCGCTCTACTATCCCTGCTACCGGGGTTTTGTGCGGAGTTGGTGCCGACTGCTGGACCTCCGCGAACGCCCGCATCACGGCCCGGGCGGACGCGACCGCTTTCCGCCGGCCTATCTTCGCTACCGAGTTAGCGGGACGCCAAGCCTCGAGGTTTTTCTTCGGGTCGGCAAGCGTTCGTACCAAGACCTTATCGCGAGTCTCGAGGTGGCTGGCAAGCCGCTCTCCTCTTCGGGGAGCGTTCTGGACTTCGTGTGCGGCTGCGGCCGCACGATCTCCTGGCTTGGGCTCGACCACCCGCAGAAAGACCTGCATGGAACCGATATCGACGACCAGGCGGTCGACTGGTGCCGTGCCAACCTTCCCCTTCCCCAGTTCCGCACAAACGGGCAGGAGCCGCCCCTTGAGTACAGCGCCGAGACGTTTGACCTGGTCTATGCGATTTCCGTGTTCACGCATCTCCCTGAGCGGCATCAGCTTCTGTGGCTCGAGGAGTTCCGGCGAATCCTGCGGCCCGGCGGGGTGCTGGTCCTAACCGTGTACAGCCAAGCGGTTTGGGAGAGGCTCGATCCCGAGATCGGCCGGCAAGTCATCCGAAAAGGAATCCTGCACTGCAGCTCCGACAAGCTTCGCGGAATTCACCCCGAGTGGTATCAAACGACCTTCCACACATCGGAGTACGTGCTGCGCGAGTTCGGCAGGCGCTTCGAGATCTTGGCTCACATCCCCGGAGGAATGGGGGATCTTGATGCGGTGGTTTTGGGGCGCAGGTGAAGGGCGCAGATGCGAGCCGGTCTTTCCATAGGCCGGCCCTACGGGCGGCTCTGCAGCAGCATCTGTTCGGCGGCATCGAGGTTGCGGTGGGCCTCCGGGTCCTCGGGCGTCATTCGAACGACGCGGCTAAATCCGCCACAGCTTCGCGGTAGCGTCCCCGCTCGAAGTTCGCCGCTCCTCGCAGTTGGAAGATCCCCGGGTGTCGCCCGCGGGCGGCGGCGCGATCGAAGTTTTCCCAGGCTTCTTTGTCACGCCCGAGCCGCAGTTGCGCGACAGCCAAGTTGGACCGAATCTGCGATGCTCCGCCTCGAATGGCGAGGGCGCGTTCGTAGTATTCGACGGCCTGCCCGTAATCCTTCCGATGGGCGGCTGAGAGGCCTAGATTGTTTAGTAGATGGCCGTGCTCCGCGGAGTTTGGCTCAACCAGATCCTCAGCCCTCTCCCAAGCGCGCCTCGCCTGGGGGTGCTGCTCGCGGTCGTTGTAAACTTTGCCGAGCCACACCCAGGGGCTGGCCTTGTTAGGCGATTTCTTGACCGTATCCGTCCACAGGGCTACCGAGTCCGCCCAGATCGCGCTCCGCTGGTAGGTGCCGACCGAGTAGACGGCCACCACCGCGATGAGCACCGCGTACGCGGCATTCAAGTTGGGTTGCCAGTAGCGGGCCATCGCCGCCGTCCCCGCGATCAGCAGCCCCAGCATCGGGAGGTAGAGGTGGCGCTCCGCCGCGTAATCGAGGAACGGGAAGAAGCTGGACGTCGGGGCCAGCGTGCCGAAGAAGAACAACACCCCGAAGGCAACCAGCGGGAAGCGCTTGTGGTAGTAGAGAACTGCTCCGACGCCGGCCAGCAACAACAGCAGCGCCAGCCACGACCCGTGCTCCCACAGCGACATCGACGGCGTAATGTCGTAGTCCGCACTAAGCCCGAAGGGCACGAGGATGAGCCGGCGGTAGAGGAAGTGCATCCGGAACTGCGTGAAGAGATAGCTCTGCCAGTTGAGCCGGAAGCCCGCCGAAGGCGCCCTGAGAAACGGCTCGATGACGACAAAGTAGGCCGCGATGCCTCCCACCACGAATAGCGCATACGTCGGCCAGTTGTCCTTCAGCCTGCGCCAGTCACAGCGCGCCAGCAACAGGTAGTCCATCACCAGGATCACCGCCGGCAGAACCATGCCGTTCTGCTTCGAGCCGACCGAGCCGGCGAAAAGAAACGCAACCAGAAACGCCGTCTTCCACGGCGACCGCATTCGCATCGGAGAGACGAAGACCCATAGCGCCAACAGGAAAAACGTTGTCGCCAAGACTCCCGAGCGGCTGCTGATGTAGGCGACCGATTCGGTCTGGATCGGCGAGGTCAGAAACAACACCGGAATCCCATAGATAAGGAACTCCCGGTAGCGTTCGGGAATCAGGTCGTCAAGCGAGCCTGTCTTGAACAGAGCGATCAAGAAGCCCCACAGAAACATCGCGTTGAGGCAATGCAGCAGGACGTTGGTCAGATGGAACGGGAAGGGCTGAAAGCCGTCGAAGCGATGACTCAAGACATAGCTGGCCATGAGGACCGGCCGGCCCGAACCGATGATGGCGCGCAAGCGGCCGGTGCGCACGGTGCTGGCGGTCTCCTGCAGATCGAGATCATCGAAGACGAACTGTCCACCGAGGGCTGGAACGTAGATCAGCAATCCCAGGCGAGCAGGGCCAGCGGGAACCACCAGAAGATCCGAAGGCCCGGCTCCGGCTTCACGCTGCGAGAGGATTCGTGCGCGCGCCGCTTGCGGCGGGATGCCTTGGGTGTCTTCGGCTTGGCGGGCGAACGCATTTGCCCTAGCAGTCCGTGGTGAAAGTCCCGTGGGTCGCGCGGCGGGCTCCTGCGGCCGTTCGGCGAGGCGTGAGGAGGACGATGATACGGGATATCCTCTCCGACGAACAACAAAGCCGACGGTCGCAAATGTTCGCCGCCCAACGGGTTACGCGCCCCGGAAGGCAACCAGGTCGCCCCGCCTTGGCCCCGCTGCTCCCTTTCTCCATTGACCGCTCCCCTCTCTCCAAGCGCGTAACGCGGCCCGCGTGACTTTCACCACGGGCTGCTAGGTTCGGTATTGCGCGAGAGTCTCGTCCCAACGGCCCTGCGCTTTGAGTAACAACTCGATCACGTCACGGACACAGCCGCTCCCCCCGATGGACGGCGTCACGTAGTGGGCCGCCTCGAGCACTTCGGGTCGCGAGTTGACGGGGGCGGCGGCCAACCCGACGCGGCTCATGATCGGCAGGTCGGTCACGTCGTCACCGATGTAGCCCACCTGCTCGGGCTTGAACCCGGAGTCGGCCAGGATCTCCTCGAGCAGAGGAGCCTTGCGCGTGTCGCCCTGGTAGAGATAGCGCATCTTGGCCGAGCGCGCGCGTTCCTCTACGGCGGGCGACGTGCGGCCACTGACAATGCCGGTTTGGATCTCCGCGCGGTAGGCCCACTGCAGGGCGATGCCGTCCTGAGAGTCGAAGGTCTTGGTCTCGAAAAGGCCGCCGTCCGGCGCGGGCAGGAAGTAGATGTGCCCGTTGGTGAGCACGCCGTCGCAGTCCATCAGCAGTAGTTTGACCGGCTTGGCGCGGGCCAGTAGATCGGAGGAGTAGGGAGTGGTTTCGCTCATGAGCCTAAGCCTGCAATTTTACAACACCGCCCTGTGATAAGCCCCGAGGTCAGGTGGAAAGTAGCGCCGGCAACCGCTAAGGCTGTACGGAGATCCGCCGATGGACCAGACAGGAGAGTTGCATGGGACAAGGTCAGTTGCATGGGTCAGGGGAGTAACACTTTGCGGCGCCTTGCCGCCGTCGGCCTTCTCGTGTCGCTGGGAAGCCAAGCCGCCCCTGCCCTGCAGAGCGGCGGGATCTTCCCCTGGTTGCGGCGGGGTGATCCGAAGATCGAAACCTTCGTGTTCTTGCAACATGCGGGGCTTGCGGTCGGCAAGAAGCGGATCGGGCTACTGCCGTTTCCCGCCGCGCGCGAGGCCGAACCCGTGCCCCCGGACTTTGCTTCCTCCCTGTTGCGGGCGCTGCTCGAAGACCGCCAGGTGACCGAGGTGCGTAAGCCGGAGCAGGCCCCGTGGACGGCGTTGCCGGAATGGCGAAGGCGGGAGTTGGATGAGCCCGAGCAGGTCCGCTCGGCGGTGGCGTGGGGCCGGGCCCAGGGCTTGGACCTGATTGTTCTCGGCCGCACGGAGGCCTTATTCCGCACCGCGCGACAGGGACTCACGGTCAAGGTGTCGGTGCGTGTTCTCTCGGCGGAGGACGGCCGCGTGCTTTGGTATGGGCGCAAACGGGCCGAGTGGATCCGTTTGTTTCCGATCGAGGACTGCTTGTTGCACCTGGCGCGGTCGTTTGTCGAGGAGTGGCCGGCGGAAGAGATGGCGACGGCGGCCAAACCCTGAGCCACCTTTCGTACTCGCCACAGCCTTTCGGGAACCCTCCGAGCAGCGACCAATTCGACTACAATGGTTCCTCGTTGGTGCGGCCTCAGGCCGAAGCGCCGGGACCGTCTGAAAACTCTTCCCCTCATGTCGTCTCGTTGGCCCTTCCGAATTGGACCGCTCCGAATTAGCACCTTGCTCTTGGGAACCATCGTGACCGCCGTGGGCCCGGCCGCCCACGCGGCGAGCCCTCCGGACGCGGCGGTCGAGGGGCCTCAGCGCAGTTACCCAAAGAGCCCGAAGCCTCGATTGCGAGGCGTCACGGCGGGCGACTACGTCGGCGGCGACGATCCCGTCGTGTGTACGGCGGCGGTCGAAGCACTGGCCGACTATAGAGGTACGGTCGTGGTCGTGGACACCGCGACAGGCAGGTTGCTGACGGCCGTCAACCAGAAGCTCGCCTTCTCGAGCGGCTATATGCCCTGCTCGACGGTCAAGCTGGTGGCCGGGCTGGCGGCCCTGAGCGAGAATCTGGTCGAGCCGGAGACCAAGGTATGGTTCGACGGCTACTGGTTCATGACGATGACCGAGGGACTGGCAATTTCAAACAACGTCTACTTCGCTTATCTCGGACAGCGGCTTGGGTTCGACCGGCTCAAGCGCTACGCGCACTGGTTGGGACTGGGCGAAAAGGCGGGGCTCGACATACCCGGCGAACAACTCGGCGTCGTGACCGCGAAAGAGCCCAAGGCCGGGCTCGGGCGCATGGCCACTTTCGGCGATGGGATCTCCGCGACGCCGTTGCAACTCGCCGCGCTCGTCTCTGCGTTGGCGAACGGTGGCACCTTGTACTACCTCCAGTGCCCTCGCAGCCCGCAAGAGGCGCAAGCGTTCTCGCCGGTGGTCAAACGTCATCTGCCGATCGCGGAGTCGATCTCCGGTCTCGAAGCCGGCATGGCCCAGGCGGTCAAGCGTGGCACCGCGAAGAAGGCTCGTACGCCGGGCCAGACGATTCACGGCAAAACGGGCACCTGCAGCGAGCGGATTCGCCGTCGCCGCACGCCGCTCGGCTGGTTTGCGTCCTACAACGAAGGGCCGGACCGCCAACTGGCTGTGGTTGTGCTGTTGCGCGGCGGTGGCTATGCAAGCGGTCCCCGTGCCGCCGAAGTGGCCGGACGGGTCTATCGCGGTCTCTCCGAGCGTAGTTACTTCTCGAGCGCGCGGCCCGGAGAGGTACAAACGGCTTCGCTGCCTCTCGGCTGCTGCGCAGACTGACCGCTCCGACCAACCGGGTGAACTGGGCCGGTGCTGGATGTGAAGGCGAAGCAGATCTAGATCAGACCGAAGGAAACGGCCAAAGCTCCTCGACGGTCTTGCCAAGCATCCAGCGTTTGTCTTCTTCGTTGAGGAAGTCCATCTCGTCGCGAACCAGTTGCAGGGCTTTCGCGTAGCCACAGGACTCTTCGACCCCGGGCCAATCGGTGCCCCACATGAGCCGTTGCGGCCCATAGACGTCATACAGTTTCTTGACTTGATCCCAAGTGTCGCGGTACGGGTACGGTTCCTTCGACAGGGACCATGTGTGCGAGATCTTCACATAGACGTGGGGAAACTTAGCCAGGTCGAGCAGCTTCTCTAATTCGTCCGGCTGGTCAATCGGGCACGATGCCATGTGGTCGATTGAAACCTTGATGTCCGGATAACGCTCGATCCATTTCGCGACAGCCGGCAGCCGTGAGGTGCCGGTGAGAATCAGCATCGGGACCTTCAACTCGTCGGTGCGTTTCCAGATCGGGTCCATCAAGTCCTCGTTGTGAATCCAATCGCCGACGTCCCGCGTGGAAGGACTCAGCCGTACGCCGCGAAACCCGTACTCCTCGACCCACTTGGAAAGGTCGTCCGCGGCGCTGGTCGACTCGGGGTTGACGCGGCACACGCCTTGGAACTTGTCCTGATATCGCTTGACCACGTCGGCGGCGTAGCGGCAGTCCCAGCGGTAGTAGATGACGTGCACGATCACGGTATGGGCGACGCCGTTGGCCTCCATCAGCGCTAATAAGGGTTCCGGAAGGGCGTCTTCCTCCGGCGGGTTCTCCAACTCGGCCGGCCACGGGTACTTGGGATCGTTCTTCCAGATGTGAACGTGAGGATCGATGATCTTGTAGTCCGGCTTGGCGGGAGCCGCCGCCTGCTCGGGTTCGCCGCCGGCGCAACCGGCTTGCGCGATCAGGCCGGCGCCGGCGATTCCCTTCAATAGGTCGCGGCGACTTGGATGGTGATCCGGCATAAGGAACTCCTTAGCACACCGTCAAGAACGAACGCAAGAATCGGTTGCCGCGCGGGATGGCCGTCGGTTGGTCCTCTTTGCCTTCGTAGACCAAGCTGATGAAGCCGTTGAAGTGCACGCCGCGAAGGATGTTGAACACCTTGTCATAGTCGATCCACTTCTCCCGTCCCTGCTCGTCGAGATCGTAGAGCTTGGCGCGAACAAACTGCGTGAGCGGAGCGACCTTGGCGATGCTGTCGTAGTAGTCGCCGTAGTCGTGACCGGCGTGGACGGGCCCGTTCGGGCCTTTGCGACCGGTGAAGTGGCCGGTGTCGAGTAACAGCGTGAAGTTCGGGTGATTGATCTCTTTCTTGAAACGCACCATTTCGTCGCCGGTACTGGTCAATCCGCTGTGATTCTGCAGGGCGACCGGCATGCCGAATTCAGCACCCATCTCAGCCGTCTTGCGCAAGCCCCGAACGCCCCTTTGAAAGGCCGCTTCGTAGTCATCGCCGTCGGGCACCCGCCCGACAAAGACCCGCAGCAGGGGCGCGCCGAGGAACATCCCCACTTCCATCGCCTCGCGGGCCTTGGCTAGTTCCGTCGGGTGCGTTTCGTCGGGGCCGCCGAAGCGGGTGGAGACGCAGAAGCACGCCATCGTCAGACCGAGGTCGAGACAGCGTCGGCGAACTTCTTTGACATGCGCCTTGTCGGTTCCGTGGAGATTGCGGATGTGAACCGAGACGCCGTCGAGATTCAGCTCCCGGCAGGTATTCAGGAACTTGAAGATGTCCATCGTGCCGGCATTGAACTGTTTGGCATAACTGAGGGACAAGCAGCACAGCCGCATCATAGGGTGATCTCCTCCGAAGGAATTTTCCAGGATTTCCGGCACCGCTAGGGTAGCCGAGGCCACGGCTAAGATGCAATGAAGGCTCAGCGGGCCCTTCCGATTGGAGATGCGACCTACCAGATGGAAATGTGGACTTCACTTTCGGCGTTCATCACGGACACGAGTTCTCCCGGCGAGCCCCGCAAAGCAGAAACCGCTTCCGCGAATCCAAAGCTATCGCCGTCGTAGGAATTGATAATCTCAGCCACGACCGCCAACGGCGCCCGGACCCGAACCGTCTCGTTCGGGGTCGACACGCTGACGACCAGGCCGGGGCCGCTCTTCGTCACCAGCACGGTTTCGTCTGGGGTTTTCACCGAGACCAGCGTGGCCTCGTCGACCGTGGCCAGATCCTCCACGGCCGCGGCGAGCAGCGCCTGGTACTCGGCGAGTTCCGAATCCTGGAAGCGGGTCGTATCTTCGGGCGTCAACCAGAGTGTCGCTTCGATCAGCGCCAATGGGACGGGTAGGAAGACACGTCCCCCGTCGTCGCCGCGAGCGCGGACATCGACGACGCAGTAGGTGGCCGTTGCCAGCAGGCTGGCGGGAACCAAGATGGCAACCGCGACGGCGAGGGCGATTTTTTGTTTGCGTGTCATGGCGGGGTTGGTTCGTCTGTGACGGTCTCGGTCCCTTTTTCAAGGTAGGGGCACGGCATGCCGTGCCCGGCGGTCTCCAACTAGCAACGTGACCCGAGCAAGGGCACAGCATGCTGTGCCCCTACATTCGGTTCGCCGCTTCCGTTGAGATAGCATGGGCGCGGCGCCACCTAGCTGGTCTCGTCAATCCAAATGCGAATCTTCTTGTCTCCGTCGTCGACTCTGACAATTTCGCCCCGTTGCGTTCCGAGGCGGCGAATGGCGCCGCGCAGGTTCAGTTCGTCGCCTTCTCCGTCAAAGAGGGCGTCCACGACTTCAATGGGAATCTCGATGCGCACCTTCTCGTTCTGTCCCGTCTGGTCATCCACGTTGATATGAAGCGTGTTGCCGCGACGCGAGATTCGGACGTGCTGGTCTTTGTCCTCGACGGAGACAAACTCGGCGTCGCCCACTTCGCGCAGGTCCTGCCACATGAGGCGGAGGTCTTCAACGTTCAGGTTGGCGTTCTTGAGCTTGAGACGGCCCTTTTCGACCACCTTGTCAGGGGCGGCGCTCAGACCGATCTCGACGACCGAGAGAGGTAGGTTGACCTGGACGTTGGCAGCCTTCTCGCCTTGGTCAGTCACGTGGATGTGTATCCACGGGCGGGCGGTTTCCTGCGCGGCGGCGCTCGGCACAAGAAACAGCGTAGTCAGGGCCAGTGTGGCCGCTAGTGTGGCCGGTAGATGTCGTTGCATGGAAGTCATCTCCTTATTGGTTGAGGCTGGTTCGTTGGGGGCTGGTGATCAGCCGGTCTTGATGGGTATACGCGAACCCTCGGCGAAAGTTCCCACCGGCGTACACGTCGGCGGGCGTGTCATTGCAAATCACAGGCACGTGAACTACTCTCATGCGCATGGGTCATCATCACCACCCGACGCGCCGCGAGGTTATCGAGTCGATTCCGTTGATTGGAGCCGGGAGCCTGTTGCTGCCTGCCAATCTGCTGCGGGCGCAGAAGCCCAATACCGAAACGCCGGGCATCATCCGCGGGAGCTTGCGGGACGCCCGCACGGGTGCGCCGGTTGCGGCGAAGGTTCGCGTGACGAACACGGCGTCGGGCGAGTCGTACCTTCCCGAGAGTGCCATCAAAACCATGCCGCAGCGCACGCAGCCTGATGTGCGCCATTACTTCTACGCGCGAGGGGACTACGAAGCGGCGGTGCCGCCGGGACGGTACCGTATCGAAGTAGTGCGCGGCATCGACTACGAGGCTGATGTCCAGTTCACCGAAGTCGGCGCGGGCATTACGCACGTCCATGACTTCGAGGTGTCGCTGCTGCGGGACATGCGCGCGGCCGGGTGGTACTCGGGCAACACCCACACGCACTACCACCTCGAGATCGACGAGAACCCCGATGACCGCCTGCGCATGGTGCCTCCGGCCGAGGGGCTCGACGTGAGCTGCATCAGCTATCTGATTCGAAACGACTCGCCCTACATCAGTAACCGCTATCCGGTGGGCCGCCTGCCCGAGTTCTCCAAGCACGGCACGCTGATGGATATGGGTGAGGAGGCGCGCAACAACTCCACCTTCGGTACGATCGGCTATGGGCACTGCCTGTTCCTGGACATCTCGCGGCTGGTCGAGCCGGTCTCGACCGGGCTGCTCTCGTGGGACGGCAAAGCGCATGACTTCCCGACACTCTCGATGCTGTGCGAGGAGGCGAAGAGCATCGGCGGCATCACCATCTGGTGCCACAACGGGATGGGCATGGAGCTACCGGTCACGGCGGTGCTGGGGCATCTGGATGCCTTCAACCTGGCCGATGGTTTGGACGCGGACTACGAACGCTATTACTCGCTGCTGAACGCGGGCTTCCGGCTTCCGGTGTCGTCGGGAACGGACTGGTGGGTGTATGACCACAATCGCGTGTACGTGCAAATCGACGGCGAGCTAGACTACGACAAGTGGATCGCCGGCTTACGGGCGGGGCGAACGTTTGTCTCGAACGGCCCGTTGCTGGAGTTCACCGTGAATGGGAGGAAAGCGGGCGCGACGCTGAGCGGCTTGGACCCCGGCGAGCCGCTGCAGGTTGAAGCGCGCGCGGATTCGCGGCTGCCGTTCGACCGGTTGGAAATCGTGCAAAACGGGGAGGTCGTCGCCGAGGCGTTGGCGGCGGGCGGGCGCGAGGTGGTCTTGCAGCGCGCGATCCCGATAAAAAGAGGGGGCTGGATCGCGGCGCGTGTTCGCTCGACGAGCAAGACGCACGCCGGCACGAAGGTCTTTGCCCACACCAGCCCCATCTACTTGGGCGTGCCCGATACACCGCACCGCTCGGCGGAAGCCTGCGGGGCCTTTATCGACGAGATTGAAAACTCGATGCGCTTCATCCGCAAGAACTACACATTCGCCACCCAAGCGGACGAGGCGATCGCGATCGGGCGCTTCAAGCAAGGCCGCGACCGGTACGTGAAGCTTATCGAGGGCTAGCAACCCGTGGCGAGATCGAGCACGGTGCTGGTCAAAATGTAGGGGCATGCCGTGCCCGCCTGCCCGGCCTGCCGCAACATGCAGGGTTGTCGAACGATCTCGACGAAGAACCGTACTTGCACCGCGGACTGCTAGTCTAGGCGGCCATGAACCAATGATCTGGGACCTGCACGTACACTTCACGAACTTCGAGGGGCGGACGCCCGACGAGCGGATGGCCAACCTCATCCGGTTCGCCGACCGCATGGGGATCGAGCGGTTCCTGCTTTATCTCGGATTCCCGCCGCATCCGCATGACCCCACCCCGGAAGAGTTGACAACAATCAACGACCAGGTGCTCGAAGCGTTGACCCATTGGCATCATCGCGCCTGGGGCATGGTGTACCTGAATCCCAATCACCTCGATTTCAGCCTGCGCGAGTTCGACCGTTGCGTGCGCGATGGGCCGATGGTCGGCGTGAAGCTGTGGATCGCGAAGCCGTGTAGCGCGCCCGAACTCGACCCGATCGTCGATCGAGCCGCCGCGATGAATGCCGTCATATTCCAGCACACCTGGTTCAAGGTGAGCGGCAACTATCCGGGTGAGTCGACACCGCTCGACCTGGCGGCGTTGGCGAAGCGGCATCCCGAGGTGCCCATGATCTGCGGCCACACCGGCGGCGACTGGGAGCGCGGGATTCGGGCCGTGCGCGACTGTGGGAACGTCTCGATCGGCATCGCCGGGTCCGACCCCACGAACGGGTTTGTCGAGATGGCAGTCCGCGAGTTGGGCCCCGAGCGCGTGATCTACGGCAGCGATGCCGGAGGACGCAGCTTCGCCTCGCAACTGGCCAAGGTGCAAGGCGCCAACATCCCCGAGTCGGCGAAGAAGCTCATCTTGGGCGAGAACCTCAAGCGCATGCTCACGCCGATTCTCGAGCGCAAGGGGGTCGCGGTGTAGCCGTATCACGTCTGGAGGCCCCTTGCTTCGCCGCCCTGGATTTGTTGGAATGAGGCTTCTATGCCCTCTGCCGCCAAACTCGACCTGGAAACGTTCGTCGGCCGCCCGGTCGATCGCCTCACGCTCGATGAGCGCGAAGCGCTGATCGGCAAGTACATCGCGCGGGAGATGTACACGCCGCAGACGCTCCCCTTGCAGCGCATCGAGGCGATTGGAGACTCGGTGGAGGAATGTGTCGCGATGCTGAAGCGCCGCGAGCTTGATCCGCTGATCTTCGAGTTTGTGCGGTTGAATCCGGCGTACTGACCCCCGAGCCGTCCGTACCCATCCGCCCCGCAGCCATGCACCCCCACCTGGCGCGCATCAGCGTCTTTCCGGTGAAGTCCCTCGACGGGCAAAGCGTCTCGGAAGCAGCCGTGCTGCGATCGGGCGCGCTGTCGCATGACCGCGAGTACGCCCTCGTCGACGCGGAGGGCGCACTCCTCAATACCAAACGCCTTGGGGAAGACCTCGTGCGTATTCGATCGGAGGTCGACTTCGCTTTCGGCGAGATCTCGTTGACCGACCACACCAGCTCAGACGGGTATCACATCGAGCGCGAGCAGGGCGACATCGAAAGCTGGCTGGCTACAAGGCTAAGGCGGCCGCTGCGCCTGGTCAGCGATTCCGAGAAGGGTTTCCCCGACGACGAGGAGGCTTCGGGACCCACCGTCGTCAGCACCAAGTCGCTCGAGGTCGTCGCGGGGTGGCTTGGGCTCCCCCTCGACGAAGTACGTCGGCGCTTTCGCGCCAACCTCGAGATCGATGGAGTCGAGGCTTTTTGGGAGGATCGACTCTTCGGGCCTGCGGGCGAGACAGCGTCGTTTCGAATCGGCGAGGTCAAGTTTGCAGGCGTGAACCCTTGCGCGCGCTGCACCGTGCCAACCAGAGACTCGAAGAGCGGTGAGATCCGCGAGCCGAACTTTGCGAAGATCTTCGCCGAGAAGCGCCGGCGGACCCTACCGGCCTGGGCCGAGCCAAGCCGCTTCGATCATTACTATCGGTTTGCGGTGAATACCCGTGTGCCGGAAACCGAGGCGGGCAAGGTGCTCTACGCCGGCGACACGGTGTATCTGTAGTCTGAGCGGGTCGTCGAGCCTTACGCCACATTCAACCCGAGTCGCCTGGGTGAGGAACCTGACTGGCTACTGCCGCGCTGCGTCGCCAACGTTCAACACTGCTAGGAACGCCTCCTGGGGGATGTCCACCTTGCCGACTCGCTTCATGCGCCGCTTTCCTGCCCGCTGTTTCTCGAGCAGCTTGCGCTTGCGCGTGATATCCCCGCCGTAGCACTTGGCGGTCACGTTCTTGCGCAGAGCGGCGATGTTATTGCGCGCGACGATCTTGTTTCCAATCGCGGCCTGTAGGGCGATCTCGAACATTTGCCGCGGGATGAGCTTGCGCATCTTCTCAACGAGCGCCTTGCCGCGGTCGTGCGCTTGGTCTTTGTGGACGATCATGCTGAGCGCATCCACCGCGTCGCCGGCCACCAGCACGTCAAGCTTCACCATGGGCGAGGCCTGGTAGCTCGAGAAGTGATACTCCACCGAAGCGTACCCCCGCGACACGGTTTTCAGCCGGTCGTAGAAATCGAGAACAATCTCGTTGAGCGGGACTTCATAGGTCAGCACCACGCGGTTGCCGGCGACATACTCAAAGCCTTTTTGCGTGCCCCGCTTCTCTTCGACCAGCTTGAGGATGCCGCCCAGATGGTCGTCCGGCGTGATGATCGTGACCGCGAAGACCGGCTCTTCGACTTGGCGGATCTGCTGCACCTCGGGCCATCGGCTGGGGTTGTCGACCTCGACGACCGTGCCGTCGGTCTTCGTCACCCGGTAGCGTACGCCCGGGGCGGTCGTGATCAAGTCGAGGTCGAACTCGCGCTCCAGCCGCTCCTTGACGATTTCGAGATGGAGCAGTCCGAGAAAGCCCAGCCGGAACCCAAAGCCCAGCGCGACGGAACTCTCCGGCTCGAACTGAAACGAGCGGTCGTTGAGCTGCAGCTTGAGCAGCGCTTCCCGTAGAGCTTGGTGTGCGTGAGACTCGACCGGGTAGAGTCCGGCGAAGACCATCGGCCTCGACTCTTGAAACCCCGCCAGACCCTCAGCCGGCAGCCGGTTCTCGTCGCAGATGGTGTCGCCGATCTTCGTTTCGGTGACGTCCTTGATGTTGGCGACCACCCAGCCCACCTCGCCCGCGTGCAGCTCGTCGCAAGAATGGATCTTCGGGGTGCGGTAGCCCAACTCTTCGACCGTGCACGTCCGCCCGGTCGACCACATTCGGATCTTCATTCCCTTCGACAACGAGCCGTCCACGACGCGGACCAGCATGACGACCCCGCGGTAGGAGTCGTACCAGGAATCAAACAGCAGCGCCCGCAGCGGCGCGTCGGGCGAACCCTTCGGTGGAGGAATGCGCTTGATGACTTCGTCCAGAATCTCCGGCACGCCCCGGCCGGACTTCGCGCTGACGAGCATGGCGTCGGACGCGTCGAGGCCGATCGCGGACTCGATTTGCTCGCGAACCCGTTCGGGCTCGGCGGCGGGCAGGTCGATCTTGTTGATCACCGGGACGATTGCGAGATCACCATCGAGCGCCAAGTAGGTATTCGCCAGCGTCTGCGCTTCGACGCCTTGCGAGGCATCGACCACCAGCAGCGCTCCCTCACACGCCGCGAGGCTGCGGGAGACTTCGTACGAGAAGTCCACGTGGCCGGGCGTGTCGATGAGGTTGAGTTGGTAGGTCTGGCCGTCAGCGGCCTGGTAGGGCAGCCGAACGGCTTGGGCCTTGATGGTGATGCCGCGCTCGCGCTCCAAGTCCATGGTGTCGAGCACCTGCTCGGTCATCTCCCGGGCCGAGAGCGCCCCGGTCAACTCAAGCAGGCGATCGGCGAGCGTTGATTTGCCGTGATCGATGTGCGCGATGATGCAGAAATTTCGGATTCGCGATGGGTCCATGTAACAGCGCCGGAGGGCATGGCGGGAACTTGAACTCTCACGCTAACAAGCAGGTGGGAGGGTGTCAATGGAAGCCGCGAACCGAAAAGTAGGGGCACAGCATGCTGTGCCCGTGTTCGGGTCCAGTCGTAAGCTTCAGCCGCCGGGCACGGCATGCTGTGCCCCTACATTGTCGTTGCACACTCGGCATACCGGTCTAACAAACCGCCGTCCTCAACCAGCCGTTGCGATAAGATATCGCCTATGGCGAACTTTCCCGTTGCAATCATCACCGACGAATTCACGCAAGACTTCGAGCGGGTCTGCAAGCACGCCGTCGAACTGGGCGTGACGGCGCTCGAGCTGCGCACCATTTGGGACAAGAACATCGTCAACATGAGCGACGACGAGGTCCAAGAAGTCGGGCAACTCGCCAAAGATTCGAACCTGCAAATCGTCTCCATCGCCTCGCCGGTCTTCAAATGCACGCTCCCCGACGGCGGCGAGATCGATCAACGCTTCGAGCAGGACGCCTTCCACTCGGCCCATACCTACGAAGACCAGCCGAGCATCCTTGCCCGATCGCTCGAGGTGGCTCAGGCCCTTGGCGCGCCGATCGTTCGGGTGTTCAGTTTCTGGCGCACCGTCGAGCCGGAAAACATCACCTCGCGCATCATCGACGCCCTGCGCGGCGCGGTCGAAACCGCCGGCCCTACTGGCGTCAAGATCGGGCTCGAGAATGAACACGCCTGCAACATTGCGACGGCGGCCGAATCGGCTCCCATCCTGGAAGCGATCAAAGACCCCAACTTCGGGCTGGTCTGGGACCCGGCGAACTGCTACATCGCCGGACAGGTGCCGTTCCCCGGCGGCTACGACGGGCTGCCGGCAAACCGCATCCTGCACGTCCATGCCAAGGACGGTGTTCTGCCGCCGGGCAGCGACCGCATGAACTGGGGTGACGTCGGCGCCGGCGAGGTCGACTGGGTCGGTCAATTCTCGGCCATGGTGCGGGACGGCTACTCCGGCATGGTGAGCCTCGAAACGCACTGGGGCGGTCCCGGCGGCGACAAGTTCAAAGGCAGTACGATTTGCGCGAACAGCCTGAAGCGCCTAGTGGCCGAGGCGGCGTAGTCAGGCTGCGGAAAAGTAGGGGCACGGCATGCCGTGCCCGCGTGCCTCTTGGCAGGGAGTCGGGCGGGTTTGACGAGATCTCTTACTTTGCACCCCGCTTCCAGAGCACCCGTTCCCTTCGCGTCACGCTCGCGGGCAACCGGCCCACGCCTTCGATTCGCGCTTCGACCCGGTCGCCGGGCTGAATGTGCGCGCCCTTGGGACAACCGGTCGAGAGGACGTCGCCCGGCTCGAACGTCATCACCTTCGTGTGGAGCGCGACCAGGGAGTCGGGCCGGTGGCGCATGTTGCGTACGAAGTCACGCGAGAAGACGGCGCCGTTGTGCATGGTGGCGACCTCGAGTTCGTTGACGTCGTCGATCTCATCGCACGTGACGATCACCGGGCCGAAGCTAAAGAATGTGTCGAAGCTCTTCGAGCGTTGCAGGTAGCGCGTGTTGCGGCGCAGTACGTCGAGCGCCGTCATGTCGAGCGTCGTCGCGTAGCCGACGAGGATCTCGCTCCACAACTCCAGCGGCACGTCGCGGCATCGCGTGCCGAAGACAAGGCCTAGTTCCCCCTCCGCGTCGATGTCGCTCGAGACGTCCTCGGGCGGTAGCTCGATGGCGCCGCCGGGCTCGAAGATCGACGAGCTTGGCTTCATGAAACTGCCCGGCTCCTCCGGTTGCACCTCGTCGAGGTCTTCGGCGTGCGACTTGTAGTTGAGCCCAATGCACCAGACTTTCGGCGGACGGGGGTAGGGGAGCGTGAGCCGAATTTCATTGAGAGGAAGATCGGCAGTGAGACCGGACGAGGCCTCCTTTAACTCGTCGACCGCTTCGGCTTGAATGAGGGCGAGTAGCTCGGCCGGCAGTTTCGTACCGGCCTGCGCGTTGACCTCTGATACAGGGAGGAGCTTCTCTCCCAAGACGATGCCTGCCGCGCTCCGGCCCTGATACTCGAAAGTGCAAAGTTTCATGGTTGTCGTGACCAGTCCAACCGATCCGCGGGCGTGAACTCACAGGCCCACGCTCCTCGGGATGGAGGGGAAACACGATTATGCCGGATTCTTGATCGGCCCGTCTTACAATGAGAACGCGCCGCCGTACGGCGACCCCATGCAAGTCCCGGCACCAGCACAACCGCCTTCGACGCCATCACCTACCGGCGACTTCGGGGCGCGCCTGCGGGTGTTGCCCAGCATCTCGGTCCGAACCGATGTCGCGCTGAGCGAACACACCCGCTTCGCCATTGGCGGCCCGGCCGACCTGTTTGCCGAAACCGAGAGCCCGGAATCGTTTGCCTCGGCTGTCCGGTTGTGCCGCGAATTTGACTTTCCCGTCTACATCCTCGGAGACGGCAGCAACGTCATCGTATCCGACGAGGGCTTTCGAGGGCTCGTGCTGCGTTACATCGCCCAGGGCCTCGATCGCGACGGTGACAACATCACAGCCGACTCGGGCGCGTCGCTTCAGTCGCTGGTTGATTTCGCGATTGACGCCGGACTGAAGGGCGTCGAGACCCTCGCCCGCATCCCGGGCTCGGTCGGAGCCGCCATTTACGGCAACGCCGGCGCGTACGGACATTCGATCGCCGAGCGCGTCTCGTGGGTGCGGTTCTTCGACGGCGAGGGCGTGCGCGACCTCGACAACGCCGGTTGCGAGTTCGAGTACCGCGAGAGCGTCTTCAAGCGCCACAAAGAGTGGATCATCTTCTGTTGTGGCCTCGCGCTCGAACCCGCCGACCGCGGCGAGCTAAGAAAGAGGGCCGACGAGATCACCGCCATCCGCGACGAGAAGTTCCCGCCGACAATGCGTTGCGCGGGTAGCATCTTCAAGAACCTCCACTTGAATGACCTGCCCGCCGAGGCCGCCGCGCAGGTGCCCGAGCGCGTAGTGCGCGACGGCAAAGTCGCCTCGGCCTATTTCCTCGAGCAAGTCGGCGCCAAGGGCATGCGCCGCGGCGGCATCGAGATCGCCTCCTACCACGCCAACCTCATCTACAACACCGGCAGCGGCACCGCCGCCGAGGTGAAATCGCTGATCGACGAGCTGAAGCAGCGCATCCGTGACCGCTTCGGGTTCGGCGTCGAGGAGGAAGTGCAGTACGTCGGCGACGTCGGGGTGTAGTGAAATTTGAGGGCGCTCATCCGTTACAGCAAATCGTCGCGGCCCATCTTCTCGAGCCGCTTGACTAGCAACGACACGTCTTGCGCCGCGTCGCGCAAGCAAACCAAAAGCGCGTCAGGCGTATCCACCACGACCAGGTCGCGCACGCCCACCAAAGCCACCGGCTTTGCCCGGGCGTCCACATAGTTGCCGCGGGCATCCAACTGCAGCACGTCGCCGCTAGTCACATTGCCCGCGCGGTCGGCGTGGCCCAGCTCATAGACGGCCTGCCAACTGCCCACATCGTTCCAGCCGAACTCAG
The DNA here is from genome assembly GCA_965261065.1 of Bryobacterales bacterium. Lineage (GTDB taxonomy): Bacteria > Acidobacteriota > Terriglobia > Bryobacterales > UBA6623 > JAKZVK01. The sequence goes on from OZ253444.1 coordinate 6,455,888, forward strand.
GGCAAGCGAACGCGACGATGTTCTCGGCGCGCTCCAAGACGCCGTAGTCGATCGATTGGTTGTCGCATAGCGGATACTGCTTTCGCAGCGAAGAAGCGAATTTCCGCGACGAAAGCGGAGCGACCTTGGCCAACGCCGCCGTGGTTCGCGGCAAGTACTCCTCGATCGTCTTCGTGATCGCGCGGGCCTGCCAAACGAACATGCCGCTGTTCCAGAAGTAGCTCCCGGCACGTACGAACCGTCGGGCCTTTGCCTGCGGCGGTTTCTCTTCGAATTTCACGACCCGCGACGGGCACGGATCTCCCATTTTCACGCCCTTCGGAAACTTGATGTAGCCGTAGCCTGTCTCGGGATGCCGGGGTGGGATACCGAGGACGATTAACTCATCCTCGGTCGCTGCCTTGATCGCGCGCTTGAGGACCGTGGCGAAAACCGCGGGCCGCGCAATGAAGTGGTCCGCCGGGAACACGCCCATCACGGCATCGGGATCCTGCTCAGCCAGAACACGCGCCGCCAGCGCGATGGCCGGTCCGGTATTGCGCTGCACCGGCTCGGCAATGATTTGCCGCGGCGGAACTTGCGGAAGCTGCTGCCGGACACGGCCCCGCAACCGGTCGCTCGTCAATACCCACAAACGCTCGGGCGGGGCCAGCCTCTCGAGACGGGCGGCCGTCTGCTGCAGAAGCGAACTCTCGCCCACGACGGGAAGCAACTGCTTCGGCAGATCGGCTCGGCTGCTTGGCCAGAAGCGTGTGCCGCGTCCGCCGGCGAGGATGACGGCGTGAAAATGCCGCCGCGCACTCATGGCGCGCTCAGTGCATGGGCACGGATAAGTTGGAACGTACGGCTCCAGCGGGTTTTGCCGAAGAAGTTGAACAGAATATCCTGCAGATGACTGAGCGAGATCCCGGCGTCCTGGAGACGTTCCGTGGGTGCGTCATACGACCAGTAGATGACCAGCGGCTTGCCGATGATGTTTTCCCTCGGGACGAAGCCCCAGTAGCGGCTGTCGAGCGACTGGTCGCGGTTGTCGCCCATGGCGAAGTAGCTGTCCGGCGGCACGACGACTTCGCCGCCCGAGACATGATTGCGCAGCAAGCTCAAGACACGGGTATCCGCTTGCAAGTGGGGTTCGCCCGCTGCTGGAAAATTGTCCCGATAAGGGTCGATGTAGGACGCCTTGTGAACCACGTATGGCTCGTCGGCCTGGGCGCCGTTTACGTACAACTGCCCGTCTTGCAGGCGGAGTCGGTCGCCTGGGATGCCCACAACCCGCTTGACGAACGTCTGTGTCAGATCGACCGGGTAGCGGAACACAATGATGTCGCCGCGCTGGATATCTTGATACGGCAGCACGTATTTCCCCACGCCGCCATGCGGTGAAAAGGCCAGCTTGTCAACGAGCAGATGGTCGCCGATCAGCAGAGACTCCTCCATCGAACCGGTTGGGATCACAAAGGCTTGGACCAGGGTCGTGGTGCCGAAAAGCAATAGCACGATGGTGACGGTCCACTCAGCGATCACGCCGCGCCGCGGCTGGTCCGTTCTCTCTTCAACTTCCTTGGCCGGCTCAGGCTTTGCTTCCGGGCCCTGCTTTTTGTTCGTCACGGACAACTCACTCCTCGATGCAAGTTCTCATTCTAGCCAAAAGCTCTCGGACGCCATGATTGTCTGTTGGGTTGTGCCGCACGGTTCCACTGTACCCAGCCGGCCCGCAACCATGCCCGACCCGCAATCGGCTGTGACCATCCCCCGGCCCAGACCGCCAAAGAGTTCAAATCGCCGGCTGTTCAGCGGTTCCGCATCCACATTTCTTGAGGGTCGGAAACATTTGATTTAGCAAGTGTTTTCGCTCGTCCTCCAGGTCCGAGCAGATTCGCATTCCCCCGGCGGACTTGACCCATGTGTTATTCTGATATATATTAATTATACCAGTCATGAAGGCGGCCCCCACTCGCTCTCATCTCTCGGATGCCGAACGTAGGCTCCGCTCCCGCATCGCGCAGCTCGTCCATGGCCGCTGGTTGCTGCACGGCACGCTGGCGCCCCGCCAACGCACCTGCGGCAAGCCCACCTGTCGCTGTGCTCGCGGTCAGCTTCACGCCTCGTTGTATTTGGTGCGGAATCGCCAAGGGCAACTGCAGCAGCTGTTTGTGCCCCGCCACTGGGAGGCCCGCGTCCGCCAGGCCGTGGCCGCCTACCAGCAACTCCAACGGCTCCTCGACGAGGTCTCCGAGCGTGAATGGAAGCGGCTCCGAAGCCGCCGGGAGGAATGACGTTCTTCGACGCCTGCTGCACTACGCCGAGAAGGTCTACGGTCTGCGGGACTCGCTGCTGGCCGCCGTCGGCGACACCAGGCCGCGGCCGCGCATCCCGACGCGGGTGGTGCTGCAGTCGGTGCTGGTGCTGTTCTGGACACGGCTGGGCAGCCTCAACGCGTTAGAGACGCTAGCGCCCGCACCGTTTTGGAAACAGTGGTTGGGCCGCGAGATGCCCAGCGCCGACACCCTCGGGCGCGTCTACAGCCGGCTCGATGCCGCCGCGGTGCGGGCAGCGATTCATCACGTCTACGAACGGCTCAAGCGCAACAAGGCCCTGCCCGGGATCGGCGGGCTGGGCGTGGCCGTGCTCGACGGCCATGAGTCTCACGCCAGCTACCGCCGTTGCTGTCGAGGATGCTTGAAGCGCACCGTGCAGCGCCGCGATGGCCAGCAGATGCAATACTACCATCGCCAAGTCACACTGCTGTTGCTCTCCGATGCGCCCCCCGGCTCCGAACCGCTGCGACTGTTGCTCGACGCCGAGCCGCAACGGCCCGGCGAGGACGAGATGGCCGCGGCGCACCGTTTGCTGGCGCGAGTTCTCGAGACCTATCCGCGAGCCTTTGACGTCGTGTTGGCCGATGCTCTCTACGCCACCGCCCCGTTTATCAACTTCTTATTGGGGCATGGCAAAGACGCCGTGATCGTGCTCAAGGACGAGCGCCGCAACCTCTATCAAGACGTCCAAGGGCTGTGGCCGACCACGGCGCCCCAACGCGGCGACTATCAAGGTCGCGATTGCCAGTGGTGGGATCACGAGGGCCTGGTGTCGTGGCCGCAGGTGCAGCAGCCGCTGCGGGTGGTTCGTTCCGTCGAGAGCTGGCAGCAGTATTCGCAACTCGACTCCCAACCGCATCCGCATCACAGCGAGTGGGTGTGGGTGACGACCCTTTCCTCACTGCAGGTTCGGACCGCGCGGGTGGTAAGGTTGGGCCATCAACGCTGGGACATCGAGAATCAGGGTTTCAACGAGTTAGTCAACGGCTGGCACGCCGACCACGTATATAAGCACGACCCCGCGGCGATCGAGAACTTTCTGTTGACGGTGTTTCTGGCTTTTAATCTCTTCCACGTTTTTGTTGCGCGCAATCTCAAGGCATCGCTGCGGCGCAGCAAGCCGCGAGTCTTTTGGGCGCGCGCGATGGCGGCTGATCTGTATCAGGCGGCGGCTTGCCCGTACGGCTCGGGGCCCTCGCCATAGCGAGCGGGTGGTTTTCTTTCTCCCTGCCATCCTGCGCTGCCACCACGCCGCCGAGCGGCAGCCGAGCGTAGCGGTGTCTTCCGCGGCCGACTTCGGGCCCCGCCGAGGCCCTCGTCCGGCTGCGAATCTGCTCGCCCCGCTCGCCCCGCACCTAACTCGCTCGTTCCCCAATCACTTCCCGGCTCTCGCCCGACCGCGTTGCGGAATCGCTGCCGGTTGTTGACAAACCTTGAGACAGCTCGCGAGAATCCAGTAGGCGTTTGACCCAGGGGGTTCCAATGGCCAACCATCGCGGGGCATCCCGCAGACTCCATTATTTCACGTCAGCGTTGCTAGCGCTGGCCGTCCTGCCGGCGGCACTGCCGGCGAAAGAGAAACTGAAGCCCGAGCAGTTGGTGGGTCTTCATCTCGACTCGATCGGCCCCGCCGAGGCCCGCGCCGCCGCCAAATCGCGCATCTTCCGAGGCAAAGGCATGTGGCGCGTCCTGGTCGGCGGCCGGGGCCAGGTGCCTGGCAGCGTGTTCCAGGCGTCCGACGGCACCAGCAGCAGCTTTCGATTCGACACGCAGGGCAACCCCAGCTACTATGGCGAGCACCTGATCTACACGGGCGAGGATGTCAGCGTATTTCAAGGCTTTCAGAATGGCCGGTCCCACCTCGGCGATTTCTTCGAATCGAACCACGTAATCCTACGTGAGGGCCTACTCGGCGGCGTGACCTCGACCGCCTGGGCTTTGCTCTCTGTCGACAGTCGCAACCCGAAACTCAAGTACTCGGGGCTTAAAAAGGTGGACGACCGTAAGTTGCACCGCCTCGAGTACAGGGCCCGCAAGCGTGCGGGCAGCACGCGGATCCACCTGTTCTTCGAGCCGGAAACCTACCGTCACGTACAGACCAGCTATCGCTATGAGGTCCCGGCGGGTCTCGCTTCTGACCCTCAAGCCGCCGTGAACCTGGGCGCCGACCCTGACGCCTCGGCACGTCAGCAGCGCACCTATGTAAGCGTCACCGAGACCTTCTCGAACTTCCGGGAGATCGACGGCCTGATGCTGCCGGCGAATTGGACGATCCACTACAACCGGACCGGCGCCGGGGCGGTTGTCTCGGAATGGGAAATGGGCTTTGCTAGCGCGGTCCACAACGAGCCCATCGACCCGAGCTATTACACTCCGGGCACGAAGGCCCCATAGCGGAGCGTGTTGCGGGACAGATTTGGCTACTGCGCCGCGTAGCCGGTGCGCGTTCTCACCTTCGCGCTGGGCCGTGCTACCTTCACCTCGACCTCCATCAACGCCGTTTCGGCGCGGAAGACTTGGCCGGGCGGTTCTTGGGAGGTGAGCAAGCCGGCGCCGACGAGGCTTAGGGCGGCGCTGGTCAACGACCGGCGGATGAGTGAACGCATGCGGCTCCAGCTCCGAGACGCGGTTCGTGAGAGCGGTGCGTGGGCCCTGCCCTCAGTCACGGTAACACCGAGAGGGACATCGAGATCGGCCCGTGGTGGAGGACTTGATCATCGGCGCACGGTGAGTGTCGTGTCTCATACGCAGGCTCACGCCCGCGGTCCGACGGTGCTACGCCGAGTTGAAGCACACCGGGTCCTGGTGCCACAAGAGCCGAGCGGGGCTCGCAATAAGCGTGCGCCACGCTCGATGCGTCCCAGTAGAACAAAAGGGGCCGTCGGGACATCCTCCGGTAAAGTCGGGCGTGGTGGTGTTTCTCTGTGGCTCCGGATTTTTGTAACACAGTAGTAGCTAGACTAGACCTTCACCTTGTCGTAATCGAACGGCTCGTCGACCAGGTGGTATTCGGGCTCGCCATCTTTTTGCAGGTAGTAGGTCACCAGCGGCGTACGCTCGAAGTCGGTCAGCTTGCGGGGTTGCGCCTCGCCGTCGATCCATTCGTAGATCGGCACTTCCCACGGATTGAACGTATCACTCAAGCCGCGCTCTTTGGCGATGCGGTAGAGATTGACGTTCCCCGGCTCGTGCCCGGCCAGCCACAGGCCGATCAGGTCGAGCCGAAACTTGTCCTTGCCGAACATGACGATGTTCGTCAGATGGTCGTTGCCGATGGTGAAGGCGTTGCCGTCCCGTCCGTAGATGCCCTCGATCATGGCGAGGCCGGTGTTGAGCACCTGCATGTTGTCGCAGGTCTTGTGCGCCCAGATTTCCTGGTGCATCGGGCTCAGCCGTGCCGGCGAGTCGTACCGCGCGTAGCCGAGCTTGCGGTGGTTTTCGAAGTATCGATTGACGCGCGCCTCGACCTTCGCGTTGATGTTCGGCTGCATGAAGTCCGGCGCGCCCGTCACCATGTTCCAGCCGGGACAGAACCGCACGTACGGTTTGACCACCAACCCCTGCTCGTTCTTCACCGACTGCGTCAAGCACATGCCGTGGGCTTTCCACTTGGCGATGTTGAGCATCCACGAGTTGGGATCGTTCACCGGCGTGTAGTGTGGGATCTGGTCGTAGATCACCGGCTCCGGCACCTTCGACCAGTTCATTTCGTAGCCTTCGTCGAAGTTGCGAATACGCCGCTCGCACTCGTTCATCTTGATGCCGTGGCGCTCGTTGATGTCGACGAAACCGCGCAGGTTCCAGTTGTGATAGTTGTTCGCCTCAACGAACGTCATGTCACGGACGCCCACTTCTTTAAGGCCCATCACCATGCCTTCGTAGAACTGCGGGTCCGTGCCGCTGCCCCAGGTGTCCTCGACGGGGCGGTCTTTGGCCTTGACGCTGCAGACGTTCGGCTTGAGCACCACCTTGTGCGTGACGGGGATGCCGGGCGTGTCGGAGGGAACGAAGATCTCGCGCGCCAGCTTCAGGCCTTCGTTGCGCTTCTGGTCGTTGTCGAATTTATGCTTGGCGTGAGTCCGCCGGATGAAGATTGCCTTGGGGTTCTGCTCGATGAACGGATGGACCGCGAAGTAGGGCTTCGCCTGCCGCTGATCGAGCGTCGGCAGCGCGGGGACCGCTCCAGTTACCGCCGCTGCCCCGGCCACCAAACCGCCATGCAAGAAATGCCGCCGCGTCACGCCCATCTCGTCACCTCGCTGTGTGCCTGTCGTCTTCCGCTTGCCGCCTTACGCCTATCGCCTTGACCAGCCTACACTTGGCTGCCCCTATTGTACACCCGGCGGCGCCCTTTGCCGACGGCAAAATGAGTCGAGGGTCCGTTCGGCTTACGCGGCCACGACGGCTGCTTGTGGCGGTCTCGAAGCCCGTAGCGCGGATCTCGGTTTTGAGATCCGCGGCCTTTCACTTCCACCGTGCTAGTGACGGCTCACGGAGCAGTGCAGAAGTTCGCCTTGCGCGACGTTTTACGGCGGGTTACGCGGCTCCCGTTGCGCCACCCCAGGGCGCTTCAGCGTTCTTTCCCGCGCTACCCAGTCACGCCAATTCAGCCACGAACGCCGCTTCAATACTCATACCGGACTGCAAATCAACGCCATAGGCCCGCCGGTTCGGCGGGTGCGTGCCGAAATACGCTTGGTAGGCCTCGTTGACGGCCGCAATGTCGTCGACCACGTGCTGCAGATAGAGCCGCACCGAGACGATGGCCGTCTTGTCAACGCCGGCCCGCGAGAGGATGTCGTCGAGCTGCCGGAAGATCTCCTGCAGTTCCGCGACCACGCCTCCGCTCACGGGCGTCTTCTCGCCCGGAGCAATTCCGGTCAGGACGGTTTCGAGGGTGCGGCCGGAGTGGATGACGGCCGCGCTGAAGGGGAAGCCGGGTCTAGTATCGATGAATTCCATGAGGTTCCTTTCGATGTGGCAGTGTATCAGATGCCCAGACTCGAGCGGTCGCGAAGGCGGTCGCGTGTGGTCGGCAACGACTCGCAGCCGCGGCGTTGGGGTTTAGGGTTGGCGGTGCGGGGCGCCGAAGCGTAAAGCGGTGGTGGCGGTGGCGCGCAAGTTGGCGATCCTGCTGCACGTGTTGTGGAAGCGCGAGGTGGACTTTGATCCGTTCTACGGGAGCAAGGACCCGAAGCCGCCCGTCGAAGCGGCCCCCGTGTCGGAGTCGGCGTCCGTGCCGGCGGGATGAGTTGAGCGGCACGAGGGAAGCCGGATCCGGTAAGTAGTGCGAGTTCGCAAGGCGGAGGAAAGGAAGCCCGCAGCGAAGGGAACACGTCGCACACCGAGTTCGTGGCGACTGCGCGTTCGGGGCCGGCCGGCAACGGAGACCGCAGCGCTGCTAAGACCGAACTTCAAAGAGCACCGCGTCGCGGACGACGCCGAAGAGAGTGCGGATGGAAGCCTAGTCGGACGTGCCCCAGAAACTGAAGTTTCCCCGAGGCCCCTTGCCAGTTGACAAAGCGAATCTCCTCATGGAAGCCCGGAACGCCAGTGACGGGTCCGATGCCACTCGAGTCCGCGGAGTCCTCTGAAGTTCCAAATCGCCTGGGGTCAGTCTAGTGCGGCTTCTTCCCGCCGCGCCACTAACTTCCCCCGCGCCTCACCATAAAGCCGCTGAATATCCTGCTTCTCCGCCTCCGTGTTCCACGGGCCGGTGGTCATGGCTTGATCCAGAACCTTGTCGAGGCGATCGATCAAGTACTGTGCGCCTTCCGCCGAGCGAATGGGCTTGCCGTCCACGATGACCCGGACCGGCATCGTGGCCGCGAACGGGAAGGCGCGGCGGATAGGGTGGCGCGCGTACTTGGCGCGCGTGCGTACGGCGAACCAGCCGCTGCCGTCGATCGTAATATTCTCATCGAGCGTGGCGATCCGAGGCTGATCGCTCGGCTCTAGCGTGGCCACCACCTTGTTGTTGAACAGCAGCTCGATCTGCTCGATTGGCATGATCGAGCGCACCTCCGCGACGGCGTGCAGTTGGTGGCTCCCCGCGGGTAGTTCGATCTTGTCACCCGGGTTCTTTCCGTTGACCGTGAAGTAAATCAACGGTCCGGCGCTTACGAAGCTACGTCCGGCGCGGAAATCGGCGATCCACTTGTCATAGTCGAGTTCCTTGCCCGTTTTCACGTACACACGGTTGGAGCCGACGATATAGCTGCGGTAGAAGTTTCCGAAGGCGTCCTCGCCGGCCGAGGCCACTACGTCGTAACCGCAGTTCCACGCATGGTACAGCGGCTCCATCCCGCCGATGGAATTCACCTCGACGAAGTCGACAGTTTCAAGAGCGACGTCGACGGGGAAATTGCGTCCAGCACCATGTGCGTAACCCGCCAGTGCCCCCTGGGCCCGCGCCACACGATTGGCGGTTGTGTTGGAGGGATGAAGGCTCGCCACCACCGTGTTCTGATAGCCCACATAGTCGGGAATGACGTAGTGCTCCTTCAAATTCAAGAACGCCCCGTGCCCCCAGAACGGCGGGTGGTACTCCTGGTTGTGATACAGGATGCGCTCTTTCGTTGAAACGGGGTCGGGCTTGCCAGTGAAGTGAGCAATGTCTGGAATGCGCTGTTCTTTGTTGCAGATCAGATTGTTCAGTACGCGGATGTCTTCCGCGTCGCCCTGAAACATCATCGTCTCGGGCGGGTTGTAATAGACGCCCGAGTAGTTCATGTGAAAGTGGTTGGCGCCGTCCCACCAGCCTTTGTCGCGGGCCTTGTCGAGCCGCTTCAACGTAACCGTGATGGACGAGGGCCTGTCCTCCTGCACCGTGACTTCGCGCTCTTCGGGAATGAACTCGAAGCCCTTCGCGACCCCCAGCGTCGTCTTGCCGGGCGGCAGGTCGATGTCGAACTCGCCGTCGGTGTGGAAGTAGTGATACTCTTCGTCGTCCACGTGGTCGTACATGATCCAGTCGACCCGCAGCCAACTCTCCTGCGGGGCGTACGAGCGGCCGTCGGCAGCATTCAAGTGGACACGCGCCGCCGTCGTCGCGCCCGTCTCGGCGTCGATGATTTTCACACGCAGCTTGCCCATGGGCCGCTTGTAGACCAGCCTCTCCGTCTTGATCTGCTCGAGCTTGCCGCCGAACCAATGAAACAGCCACAGCGTCGTATCGCCGGTTTCATTCGAAATGAACGCGATGCGGTTGCCGTCAGGCGACCAGCGCGGGCTGGTGCGGTCGAAGTCGCCGTACGTGAGCGGGAAGGCGTCGCCGCCCTTCGGGGGCATGGCCCAGAGTTGCTGCCACTGGCGGCCGAGGTACGAGCTATAGATCATCTTTGCGCCGTCGGGTGAGATCGATGGCCGCGCGCGCCAGGTGGTCTCCTCGTAGTGGAAGCGCGTCATCTCGGCGTCGGGCTGGGCTTTCATCCAATAGAAGCCGCCTGAGCCGTGTTTGTTATGGCGGTTGGTGATGAAGATCATCTCCTTGCCGTCGGGCGTCCAGGTCGGATGCAGATGGATAGCCCAGTCGGCGTAGTAGACCGTCCGCGGGATCAACTCGAAATCACTTGTGATGGCGTACGGATCGCCCATCGTGCCGCCCGCACTGCCAGTCGAGAAATCCATCATCCAGATGTTGTAGCGGCCCTGGGGCCGGCTCGAAACGAACGCTAGCCGCGTGCCGTCGGGCGACCATTCCGGCTCGACGTTGATCGAAACGCCCGAGGTCAGCTGCGTGACCTTATCCGTTTCGAGGTCGAGCAGTTTTAGATGGATCTCTTCGTTGATCTCCGACGTATAGGCTAGGTAGCGGCCACTCGAATGCCAGTTGGGCATCGAGTCGTAGGCGGCCCCTGTGGTCAACTCGTACGCCGTGGATTCACCAAGCGTGAGCTTCCAGATCGAGCCCTTCATGCCGAAGGCGATCTGTTTGCCGTCGGGCGACCAAGTCGGGTAGTTCGGCCCGTTGGTGATTTGTGGCAGGTAGCACTCGAGAATGTAGGGCTCGCCGGTCATGATGTTCGAGAAGACGCGGCGGCGGCTTTGTGGTTGGGCTTGAGGCGCGAGAAGCAGGGTGACTGTGACTAGCGAAAGGAAGAGTCCGATGGAACGTAATTGATGCGTAAACATGGTTTCCTCGAAAGTGGCGGTCCGGCGGGCACGGCATGCCGTGCCCCTACATTGATTCGTGCCGCTCCATCCAGCAGCTCGGGTTTTCGCGGATGTAGCGGCGGATCTCGTCGAGCGATTCGGCTTGGCGGATGATGTGCTCGTAGTACCCTCGCTGCCATAGGGTACGGTTGCCCCATAGCCCCTGTTCACGGCCCGCCTTCGTGACAGCCGACTTGAAGGATCGCACGATCGTTGGCAATGAACCACGAACAGGCTGTGAAAACCGCTCCTGCGTTCGTCCTTCCTTGACCAGCGGCGCAAAGGCAACGGCAGCTTCAAGTCGATCTGTAGGGGCACGGCATGCCGTGCCCGCTTCCCCCCATTGCACGACAATTCCATGCAAGTGATTCGGCATGATGACAAACTCATCCAGCGTCACCGACGGGAAGTGTTCCGGGATCTGTTGCCAGGAACGTTTCACGATCTCGCCCAGTCTCGACAGCTTCATCTGTCCACGTCTGACGCGCCCAAGAACGCGAGCTTGGCCGTTGATTCCAATCGTCACGAAATACGATCCAGCGATCGCGTAATCGTACTCCACCAGCCGAACCGACCTTCGGCTTGGAAGCGGCGGTTTGAGTTGCACGTGCTAATTCGCGGGCACGGCATGCCGTGCCCCTACATACTGTCCCGAAGCGCGTGGCACCTGGCCGGCACATACTTCTTCGGGATCAGCGTCACCGTCGTCGTCCAGTACGTGCCGATCTTGTGCGAAACGATCGAGCCCATCAGCATGTGGGCTTCCCACTTCGTCAACCCGCACTCCTCGCGCAGCCAACGAATCATGTCGGAGTTCGCTTCTCGCAGCCGCGAGTCGGTGTCGGACTCCTCCGCCGGATTACTAACGATCGACGCAATGTATTTGTCATTCACCAACCTTGGCCCAGTGAGGTTCTTCTTCTTCACCACCCGAACCGTGAACTCCACGTCGAGCGACGTCTCGATGCCCGCGCCGAAACCCTCGCCGTCCCCTTGTTGTCCATGGCCGTCGCCCAGATACAGATAAGCGCCCTGGTGGTAGACGGGGAAATAGAGAGTGGCTCCCTCCTCGACGTCGTTGTAGTCCATGTTGCCGCCGTGGGTCGAGGTGGGGCTATAGGGCTCGTTCCCCTCGCCCGGCTCGCCGACGCCGATCGTGCCGAGCATCGGCCGCACCGGGATCTCGATCTTCCAGTCCGAGCGCATCTCGGGCTTCAAGCGCGGGCTCGTGGTCAGCTTCTCTAGGTCGATGTCCCAGGGGACGAGGTCCCCGCGCTCGGGCCGCACCGCATCCATGCCGAAGATCGGCTCGCGCGCGTTCTCGGTGTCGTCGGGCTTGATGCGCGCGTCGGGAATGCCCGACGTCGTATAGCCGTAGTTGCGATTGACGCGCACCTTGTCGAGATGGACTTCCAGCGCGTCGCCCGGCTCCGCCCCTTCGACATAGAACGGTCCGAAGAGAGGGTTGCCGCCTTCGGGCCTTTGGTAAGGGTGCTTGAGGTGGTGAATGCCTTTCTGATCACCGCCGCCCGAGTCCCACGTGCGCGTTACGACCGAGTCGCCGGACTTGATGCGCAGGATGGGCTCTTTCTTCGCCGTGAGATTCCGCGAGTGATGGCCTGGGAAGATTTCGTGAGTCTCGGCCCGCAGCGGCGCGGCCGGTCGTGCCAACGTTGCCGCAAACAAAAAGAGGGCGGGCACGGCATGCCGTGCCCCTACATCCATCAACCGTCTCACTACTCACCTCCAAACGAATGGCACCGCGGCGGCAGATACTTCTTCGCCATCAACGTCGCGATGCTTCCGTAATACGTCACGATCTTATGCTCGACCACCGATCCAAGCAACATGTGCACTTCCGGCGACGTCAGCCCACACTCGTCCTGCAGCCAATGCAGCATGTCGGAATTCGCCGAACGCACGCCCATATCCATGTTGCTGTGGAACTCCGGCTGGCTGGCGATCGAGACCAGGTATGCGTCGTTGATCAGCCGAGGGATGCGCAGACGCTTGCCCTTGTGCAACTTGACCGTGAACTCGACATCCATCGACGTCTCCACGCCCGCGCCGAAGCCCTCGCCATCGCCCTGCAAGGCATGACCATCGCCCACGTAGAGGTAAGCACCCTCCGCGAACACCGGTAACAGGACCGTCGAGCCTTCGACAATATCGTTGTAGTCCATGTTGCCGCCGTAGTCGCCCGACGGCCCCGAGGTCCGAACCTGATCGCCGGTCGGAGCCGGGGCCACCCCGATGCACCCCAACATCGGTCGCGCCGGCAGCTCCATCTTCCAACCGGACTTGTCCTGCGGCCGAAAGCGCGGCGTGACCGTCTTCTTTTCGAGATCGATGTCCCAGGGGATCATCGTCGCCCGCCCGGGTCGCACCTTGCCCATGCCGTAGTTTGTGTCGTGGATCTTCTCACCCGGGTTGAGGATGCCCGGCTGCACCGAAAAGCCCGTGTAGCCGTCTTTGCGGTTCATCCGAACCCGGTCGATGTGGACTTCGAGCGTGTCGCCATACGACGCGCCCTCGACATAGAACGGCCCCATCAACGGGTTGCCGCGCGCCGGGTACTTGTAAGGATGCTCGATATGCCACACCCCGTCGCGGTCCTTGCCGCCGGAATCCCACGTCCGGGTTTTCACCGTATCGCCCGAGTTGATGCGCGCGACCGGCTCCTTTTCCGCCGAGAACACTTGCGAGTGGTGATCCGGGTAAACCTCGTGCACTGCGGCGACGGCGGGTGCAAACAGACGCCCGGCGAGCAAAATCGAAACAAACAAACACAACCGCATAGTAGGAATTCCTTTCAATAGTTCGGGAGGCACGGCCCGCCACTCAGAGCCGCGACCGTGAGGGAGCATGGAGGACGCCCCAACTCTCCCGGACCGGCGAATCGAAAAGTAGGGGCACAGCATGCTGTGCCCGTGTTCGGGTCAAGTCGTCCGTTTCAAAGCCGCCGGGCACGGCATGCCGTGCCCCTACCCACAAACTACCCACTCTTACTCGCACCCCGCAGCAATTCCGTAATCCCCCGCGCCGCAAAAATCTCGTCGCCATCCCGCATGCACTGCGTCGTCAAACCTGCCGCAGGCCCGTCACCACCACCGTTGATCAAAATGCGCGGCTCGCCCTCTCGCAGGCGTGTCGACAACTCTCCACCGGAGATCGGAATCACGCTCTTATCCCAACTGAAATACACGTTGTTGTAACCCTGCGTGTTGTCTTTGCACTCGGCCTTCATGCCGGGCACTTCGTTGAGACGGTCGGCGACGTACTGCGCCTTCTTGTTCCAGCCCTCGGCAACAGCGTCGTGGTCCAGCGCCGCATACCGCCGGACGGTGGCCACCAGCCCGATGATCTCTTCCTTGCCAACCTTCATCCCGCGCCCGATGGCCTTGTAAGGTGAGTGGTTCAGTGTGGCGGCTTCGATCAAGTCCTTGCGCCCCGCGAGAATCCCCGAAGACTGCGGCCCGCGCAACCCCTTGCCGCCGCTGATCACCACCAGGTCCGCGCCGGCCCGCGAGTAACGTGTCATGATGTCACTCGGCGGCAGCTCCGACGCCGCATCCACCAAGACCGGCACACCATGCTGCTTGCCGATCTCGATCAACTCCTCGGGCATCAACGTACCGGGCATATTGTTCTTTTGCCGGTAGACCCGCGCCAGCACCGAAATCATGGCCGTTTTGTCGCTGATCTTGTCGATGAGCCCTTGCTTGGTGTCCGCCTCGACGATCTTCATGCCGGCGGCGCGGTAGGCGCGATCGTAGTTGAAGCGGTGCTGCGTCTGCGTGAGGCATTCCACCTTGTCCCAAGTAGGATGCGGTAAGGCCTCGATCTTTTCCTGGTCGGTGCCGGTCAGGCAGGCGGCCGCGCCGAGCAACATCGCCGAGAACGACCCGGCGCTCACCACCGCTGCCTCGGCCTCCATCACGCCGGCGATGTAGTCGCCCGCCGCCTTGTTCAAAGCGTGCATGTCGATGAAATAGTCGTTCGCCTCGGCGATCGCCCGAATGACTTCCGGCGGCATGCGCGAGCCGCCGATCACCGTGTTGTGCCCCTGGCAACTCAGAAACGGCCGCAAGCCCAGCCATCGCGTATAGACACTTTCCTCGCCCCAGGCCATGGGCTCCTTCAGACGAGACGCAGCCGTGCCGCAGGCCGTGGCCAAACCGCTGAGCGCGGCGATCAGTCCGCGCCGGGTAAGGCGTAGCGGCGCTAGGTTGGTTAGGTCCATGCGATCGGTACCCTCTGTTTGGTTATCGGTGAGTTGCGAATTCATGCTGACCTCCTTCGATAGGAGCCGGGTAGGCAATGTAGGGGCACGGCATGCCGTGCCCGCGCTACTAGCAACTCCTGCCGCGGTCCCTTCCGCACGGGTGCTTACGTGGGTCGGCCCTCGGCAAGAAAGAATTCTCGTAACCGGCGGGCCGCGAAGATCTCCTCTCCGTCCCACTGGCACCGCGTCGTCATCGAACCGCCCTCGTCGTTGTCGTAGTAGACGATGCGCGGCTCGCCTGCTTTGAGTTTCTCCGCGGCCTCTTTTCCCGTCAGCGAGATGATCTTGCGGTCCCAGCTCAGGCTGATGTCCTCGAAGCCATGCGAGTTCATCTTTCGTTCCACCTTCAGGCCGGGCACGTCGGCCAACTGATCCACAACGTAACGGGTTTTCTTGTTCCAGCCCTCGATGACCGCCTGGTGGTCGAGCGAAACATATCGGTTCAGCGCGGCGACGAAGCCGACGATCTCTTCCTTGCCCACCTTCATCCCACGGCCAAGAGCCGTGTTCGGCGAGTGGTTCAGTGCGGCGGCTTCGATGAGGTCCTTGCGCCCTGTCAAAATGCCAGTGGATTGCGGCCCGCGAAGACCCTTGCCGCCGCTGATGACAACCAGGTCGAAGCCGGCCGTGGTGTAGCGGGTCAGCGTGTCGAAGGGAGGAAGCTCCGACGCCGCGTCGATGACCACCGGCACGCCTGCCTGCTTGCCAAGCTCAAGAAAATCGTTGTGCATCATCAAGCCCGGCTTCGGGTTGCGGCTATTCTCCTTGCTCGCCAGGCAGGCCAGGAAAGCGGTCTTCTCGCTGATCGCGTTCGCGACCTGCTCCTTGGTCTCGAAGTCCACGACCGTGGCGCCGCCGGCCCGGTAGGCGTGGTCGTACCCGAAGCGGTGAGCCGTTTGTGTCAGGCACTCGGCCTTTTCCCAGGTCGGATGCGGTAACGCCTTGACCTTCTCGGGATCGGTTCCCGAGAGACATGCCGCCGAGGCCAGCACCATGGCGGAATACGAACCGGCCGTTACCAGCCCGGCCTCCGCCCCGGTGACCTCGGCGATGCGTCGGCCGGCGGCGTCGTTCAACTCGTACATGTCGACGAAGTAGTCGTTCGCCTCGGCAATGGCCCGTATGACTTCGGGCGGCATGCGGGACCCGCCTACGATCGTCGTGTGCCCGCGGCAGGTCAGAAACGGCCGGATGCCCAGCATCCGCGTATAGATGCTGTCATGGCCCCAAGCCTTCGACCCTTCATGAAGCTTCGAGGCGGCCGTTCCGCAGGCCGACGCGAGACCTGTCAGGGCGGCGATCAGGCCGCGCCGGGTCATCTCTAGCGGACCCAATCGCGGGGTTTCGGGGTTTCTGGTGAGTTCTCTGTTCATTCCATCCTCCGACAGACAGGGTCCATGTTCACATGTAGGGGCACGGCATGCCGTGCCCGTCTTCGAAGGTCGCTGTATCTTGCGAGGCTCGATAGGTACACCGTTTCATAAGCGATGGTCACGTATCTGAGCGGGGCATCCGCCATGCTGGCGTTTCGGGCACGGCATGCCGTGCCCCTACATGGCGAACGGAAACGTCCTGCCCCGCGAAAAATCATACCAAACAAAAACAAACGCCGGGCGTCCGCAAAATCTGCGGAACGCCCGGCGAAGCTAAACCAATACCAAATGCGCTAGAACCGCCACCGCAGACCGAGCTGGATCTCGCGGCCTTCCAGCGCGCTGGTAACGCGGCCGAAGTTGCCCGACCGGACGTTCCTCTGCGGAGTCAGGAACGGCGGCGTGTTCGTGGCGTTGTACGTCTCCACGCGGAACTGGATGCGGTGCCGTTCGGCCACATCAATGTTATTGAAGATCGAGAAGTCCAAGCTCGTGCGTCCGGGCTCTTCGATGATGCTGCGTCCCGCATCGCCATAGAGACCCTTGCCCAGGGCTATCCGGCTCTCCGGAGTGGCAAACACGAAGGCGTCCGTGTCGAACCAGCGGTCCAGAGTGCGTGCGCTGCCGGAAAGATTATCGTCAGCGACTCGGTAGGGCCGCCTGCCACAGCGCGGGCATCCGTCGCCGGGCGTCGGGTCGGTTCGGCCCTGGTTAATGTCAATCGGTAGTCCGGTAGAGAGAAGGAGAACACCGTTCACCTGCCAGCCGCCGACGATGTGCTTGGCTGCGCCGCTCAAATTATTGCCGAACGGCAGCTCCCACAGAAACGCCGTCGTCGTACGGTGGGTGATGTCGAAATCTCCACGTCCCCGCTCGGCTGTCCGGCGATCGTGTGGATTGTTCGGCCGCACCGCACCGCAGCAGGCGCGGGAATCGAACATCACCTTCGACCAAGTGTAGGTCTGGAGGAAGGTGAAGCCGCCGCTGAACCGCCTCTCCACCTTGGTTAGCAGGCCATGGTAGCTGCCCGAGGCCGCGCTGTCGTGAATCTCGATGCTCGACCAGTCCGTGTAACGGCGCGTCGGGTTGGCCGTGCCGATCGTGGGCAGCAGAAACGCGTTGTACTCCGCCGGGTTGTCGAAGTGGTCCGACTTCGAACCGCTGTAGCCGACTTCGGCAACCAAGTTCCACGGCAGAGACTTCTGGATGTTAAAGTTCCACTGCTGTACCTCGCCAACCGTGTTTTCGGTGTTCGCGCCGCTGGCGCTGGCGCGAAGGATCTCGTTGGCCGCCTGATCGGCGGTCGCCATGGTGATAAACGGTCTACGCGCCAGGGCGGTTTCTTCGATGCGCGCCGTCCCAGGCGGGTTGGCCGCCAGAATCGGGACGAAGTTATTGATCATGTTGACGTTGTAGAAGATCCCGTAGCCGGTGCGAATCACGAAATCGGTTCCGCCGAGGGGCCGCCACGCAATGCCGAAGCGCGGTGCCCAGTTGTTCTTGCTAACCGTGTTAAGGGCAACCCGCGCCATGCCTGGCGCTGGGAACAACGTGCCCGTACCCAGATCGAAGTTGCGCGACTCGCCGCGGTCATCCACGAACGGCGAGTTGTACTCCCAGCGGATACCGAGGTTCAAGGTCAGGTTCGGCCTGAGCTTCCACTCGTCCTGGATGAAGGGATGTACGCGCCAGTACTCGAAATCCGGGTACGTACCGGCGTTGGCCCTGCCCGGAATGTTACCCAGGCGTACACGTTGCGGATGGTCGAGCAGGAAGTCAGCGAAGGAGGCGCCCGAGTGAATACCGTTGAAAGTAAAGGCGCCGTTGGCAGCCTGAATCGTCCGGTGAGAGGTTCGGACGAGGTTGTACGAGATCCCCGTCTTCAGACTATGGTTGCCCTTGATGAAGGACGTCTGGTTGGCGATCATCCGCGACTCGTCCTAGATCTGGTTGACGTCGGAGGCGCCGACGCTGCAGCACTGGGATATGCTAATGCTGCTGATACGGGCGTCGTGCGGGTCCTCGGTCTGGCCGGGGATCCCTAACTCCGTCAGGTTGCTCCATCCGGTGTCGGTGAATCCGGTCTCGCGGAAGTAGGTGTCGCGGTTGTACGAAACCCGGAGTTCGTTCAGCGACGTATTGGTGAGGAAGCGTGTCCACGTCATCGTGGCGTTCTGTTGACGCTTCGGATTGAAGAACGTGAAGCGCGGGTCAATGCCAGCCAGGACGTTGACGCTTGTGGGTTTGATGTTCTGGTAACCATAGCGTCCGAAGATCTTGTTCTTGTCGTTAATGGTCCAGTCGTTCCTCAGGTAGAACTGGTCGTCATCCAGGTCGTTCTTAACCAGGATTTCCATTTTGGCCCTGGCACGGCCACAGTATACACCCGCTCCGCTCCGAACAGCACGTCCTTTCACGCTGAACCCTGCACATCACCTCTGCTGGTAGTCGCCAGAGCTGGTTCGACCGCTCACAGTCGTTGATTGAGCGGCTTGAACGGCGCTCCGGCCGACACTGCTCCTTGCGAAACCTTTTGGAGCCAAAAGCTGTTGATCCTCACTCCGGCAATGCTACCCACTCGGCAGCGGCAGCGCCCAGATCTTGTGCAGCATGTCGCCGAACAGCCGCCGGTTCAGATGTCCCTCCGCCAATAAGAGCCAGTAATACCGCGCGTGCTTGACCAGCCGACCGCCGGTCTTCATCAACCTGTGTTGCAAGCTCGTCAGCGACCAACTCTTGATTCGCTGCGGAAGCCCCAGCCGCCGCCAAAGATTGCCCAGGTTGTAGGCCAGCACGCTCAGTTGCAACCGCACTTCGTTGGCCCGAAATCGATGGCACGACAATCGCGTCCAGTGCGTCGCCTGCTTGCCTTCCTTGATCCACTGTTCCGCCGTGCCGCGCTTGTTGTAGAAGCGCACCACCGAGCGGCTCGGCAAGCTCATGCTCGTCACGATGAATCCGACGCGCGGGAACAGCTCGCCCTGGTGATGCTCGACCTTAGCGACGATCCGCCTCGCCTGCGACCAACTCTCCGCCTGATAGCGAAAACTCTTGTAGCGCACCAAGGGCTTGCGGGAAGGCCTTCCCGGCGGGCGAAACAGGATGTCTTCGATCTCCAGCTCCAAGCTCTTGTTGGCCGGAATGCGAATGGCGTACTGTACTCCGCGTTCCTCCGAAGCCTCATAAACTTCCGGCTTCGCAAAGGCCGCATCGCCCCGGAAGGCGACCTGCTTGCCCGCAGCCTGTTGGCGCTCGATCTCCGGCAACAAGAGCTCATCCCAGTCCTCGGCGCTGTGCACGTTGCCTGGACGCAGCTTGGCAGCGAGGCAATCACCATGACCGTTGAACAAAAGCAACGGGTGGTAGCAGACCGACTCGAAGTGTCCGTTGTAGGCACTGCCTTCCTGTTGGCCATGGACCGGACTCTCGGTGGAGTCCAGATCCAGAACGACCCGCTCGGCGTCGTCGAACGCTTCCGCTTGCCCGACCAGCTCTCGGTTCAGCGCCATCAGCCCCAGCAGGTTCTCTTCGCTCGCCAGCATCTCCGTCTCGAAGCCGTGCAGCGTCGAGGTCAAGGCCGCACCGCGATCCCAGATCTTCTGCGAACCGATCAGCCGAAACGTCGGATCGATCGAAACCCGCTCGGCGTCGTTGAGGTCCTCGTAGCCGGCGAGTCGGCTGTAAACCGACTGCCGCAACAGATCAGCGAGCGTGAACTGCTTGTTTGTGCCTTGCCGGGAGTCGCTGAGATGCTCGTCAATCAGTTCTCCGAGACCGAGCCGTTCGTCCAGTTCGCGAACCAAAATCAGGCCACCGTCGGAAGTGACGTGCGATCCCTGGAAATCGACTTTGAGAAGTCCATTGAAACTTAGCTGGAATGGCTTGGTTTGTTTTTCACCCATTGGGTGTTGGCCTCCATGGCGTCCTCATCGGGCTCTAGCCCCTATGAATAAAGACGCTCAAGGCCGCTGGAAGGTCGGGATGTCAAACATCAAATTGAAAATGCGGGCTTAATGGTGCCCGAGAAGTTGTTCTGGCCGTCGAACTGCGTGTTGCCGAAGTTCGGCTGCGGCCAGAAGGGAATCACTCTGTTCGAGATGGATGAGATCCGGCTCTGCGGAATGATGTTGTTCGCGAAGGCCCCACAAGTGGAGGCGTCCGCCGGATCCGTACAGGTAGCGACATCCAGAATCGGAGCGCCCGAGAAGAAGGGCCCGCTCAGGTCGCCGCTGCGCATGAGCTGAGTAGGATAAATACTGAAGCTCTGCCCGCTACGCCGTTCGCTGAGACTCTCCACGTTGACCGTGAAGAACAGCTTGTTCTTGACGATCGGGCCGCTGAGCACGCCGCCAAACGTGTTGCGAGTGCGAGGCCTCTTGGGGATGTCGGGATTGTTCTCGAAGAAGTTACGGGCGTCGAGTTCCTCCGCGCGGAAGAAGTGGAACAGCGTGCCGTGGTAGGCATTTCCGCCCGGGCGAATGCTCGTAATGATCTGCGCGCCCGACTGGGTTCCGTACTCCGCATTATACCAACCGGATTCGACGCGGAACTCCTGAATGGCCTCGACAGAGGGCCGCATCCGGACCATGCCATGGATGCCGGTACGGAGCGGAGCGCCGTCAAGAATGATGTTGTTGTTGTGCACCTTTTGGCCTTGCGCTGCGATGCCGTATCCGGGTCCGAAGCCCGAGGTCGTCACGCTGGTGCGCGGTCCACGGCTCATACCTGGAGCGAGCAGCGCCAGGCGGAAAAGGTTGCGGTCGCCCGGAATCGGCAACTCGCGAATCTTGGCTTCGTCGATGACCGTGCTGATCGTCGTGTCATCGGTCTGGATCGTCAGCGCGTCGGCCTGGACCGTCACCTGCTCCGTCACGACACCAACTTCCAGCGTCATGTTCTGACGGCGAACCAGGTCCACCTCGAGCCGAACGTCGGTTGCCACTGCGCGGCGGAAACCTTCTAGCTCAGCTGAGACCTCATAGATGCCGATGTCTAGCGCGGTAACCGAGTAGTCACCACGCTCATTGGTTTGGAAGGTTCGCACCGTCTGCGTCGCGTTGTTGGTGACCGTGACCGTCGCGCCCGGAACTGCAGCGCCTGATTCATCCGTAACGGTTCCAATAATACTGGAACTGTTTGCCTGAGCAAAAGCCGCCTGTGGGACGAGGCCCAGCACGACAGCGAGAACAACAACAGCGAAGCCCGTAAATGGACATCGTCGAGATAGATGACGCCGATGAGGACGAGGTCCGGGAGATGTTCCTGCGCCTGCAGAACGGGACTTCATTGCGTGCACAAGAGAAGCGAAACGCCTATCCAGGGCGCATGAGAGACACCGTACGCGAGCTGGCTGGACACCCCTTCTTCGAGTGCGTCGGCTTCTCAAACTCGCGGTACACGCACGACCTGGTCGCCGCCCAGCTCGTCCGGCTGGAGACGGAAGGGGGGCCAACGAATGTCAAGAACCGTGACCTTAACAACATGTATCAAGAAGGCCGTGACATCGCACCTGACTCCGATGCACCCAAGGAAATCCGGCGAGTTCTTGACCTGCTCGCCTAGGTCTTTCCAGAGAAAACGCCGGAGAACGCGCAGTTGTATCTCGTTTGAATCAGGGGGAGGAAATGGTAAGGCGATCCAGTAATAGAGGGATGTCAGCCTGCCAAGTAACACGCTCTTCGGCATTGTTACGATGCGTCGCCACAAAGGAGAGTGCCTGCGAAACATCGTACTTAGTTGCTGCATGCCCTGGAGAGCCGGGTACGCGGCCCAGATATCGGATCGGCTTTCGGTTGCGGTACCGGATGCGAATGGGCCCTTGATCTCAATATCCTTGCCGACATCGTAGATGTGAAAGACCCTCGCGGCTGCTTTCTTACCCCATTTCTCGGATAGTTTGTGGTCCGCCCAGGTCGCGATGCTATCGATGGAAACTTTTTCGGCCTGCCATCTCTTCATCCTGGAGCGGTCAGCTCCAACGGCTTCGAGGGCCGGTCGAATGCGCTCGGGTATTGAAGTGAGATCCAGGCTTTGCCCGTGACGTTCTTTGATTTCGATCTTGGTCTCGCCGATGACCAAACCATTCGAACAGACAAATTGGTACCACCCGAACAAGATAACGAGGCGCGAGGAGCCATCGACTGAGTTGAAACATTCGAGTCTTAGCCCGCATTTTCAATTTGATGTTTGACATCCCGACCTTCCAGCGGCCTTGAGCGTCTTTATTCATAGGGGCTAGAGCCCGATGAGGACGCCATGGAGGCCAACACCCAATGGGTGAAAAACAAACCAAGCCATTCCAGCTAAGTTTCAATGGACTTCTCAAAGTCGATTTCCAGGGATCGCACGTCACTTCCGACGGTGGCCTGATTTTGGTTCGCGAACTGGACGAACGGCTCGGTCTCGGAGAACTGATTGACGAGCATCTCAGCGACTCCCGGCAAGGCACAAACAAGCAGTTCACGCTCGCTGATCTGTTGCGGCAGTCGGTTTACAGCCGACTCGCCGGCTACGAGGACCTCAACGACGCCGAGCGGGTTTCGATCGATCCGACGTTTCGGCTGATCGGTTCGCAGAAGATCTGGGATCGCGGTGCGGCCTTGACCTCGACGCTGCACGGCTTCGAGACGGAGATGCTGGCGAGCGAAGAGAACCTGCTGGGGCTGATGGCGCTGAACCGAGAGCTGGTCGGGCAAGCGGAAGCGTTCGACGCCGCCGAGCGGGTCGTTCTGGACCTGGACTCCACCGAGAGTCCGGTCCATGGCCAACAGGAAGGCAGTGCCTACAACGGACACTTCGAGTCGGTCTGCTACCACCCGTTGCTTTTGTTCAACGGTCATGGTGATTGCCTCGCTGCCAAGCTGCGTCCAGGCAACGTGCACAGCGCCGAGGACTGGGATGAGCTCTTGTTGCCGGAGATCGAGCGCCAACAGGCTGCGGGCAAGCAGGTCGCCTTCCGGGGCGATGCGGCCTTTGCGAAGCCGGAAGTTTATGAGGCTTCGGAGGAACGCGGAGTACAGTACGCCATTCGCATTCCGGCCAACAAGAGCTTGGAGCTGGAGATCGAAGACATCCTGTTTCGCCCGCCGGGAAGGCCTTCCCGCAAGCCCTTGGTGCGCTACAAGAGTTTTCGCTATCAGGCGGAGAGTTGGTCGCAGGCGAGGCGGATCGTCGCTAAGGTCGAGCATCACCAGGGCGAACTATTCCCGCGCGTCGGATTTGTCGTGACGAGCATGAGCTTGCCGAGCCGCTCGGTCGTGCGGTTCTACAACAAGCGCGGCACGGCGGAGCAGTGGATCAAAGAAGGCAAACAGGCCACGCACTGGACCCGCTTGTCGTGTCACCGCTTCCGAGCCAACGAGGTACGGCTGCAACTGAGCGTGCTGGCCTACAACCTGGGCAATCTTTGGCGGCGGCTGGGGCTTCCGCAGCGAATCAAGAGTTGGTCGCTGACGAGCTTGCAACACAGGTTGATGAAGACCGGCGGTCGGCTGGTCAAGCACGCGCGGTATTACTGGCTCTTATTGGCGGAGGCACATCTGAACCGGCGGCTGTTCGGCGACATGCTGCACAAGATCTGGGCGCTGCCGCTGCCGAGTGGGTAGCATTGCCGGAGTGAGGATCAACAGCTTTTGGCTCCAAAAGGTTTCGCAAGGAGCAGTGTCGGCCGGAGCGCCGTTCAAGCCGCTCAATCAACGACTGTGAGCGGTCGAACCAGCTCTGGCGACTACCAGCAGAGGTGATGTGCAGGGTTCAGCGTGAAAGGACGTGCTGTTCGGAGCGGAGCGGGTGTATACTGTGGCCGTGCCAGGGCCAAAATGGAAATCCTGGTTGAAACCGTCGGCGTTTCGACTTCTCGCATCAGTTCTCTCCCTGCAAGATCCCCACGAATCTCACGTCGCGCTTTGGCTGACTCTTGGGAATGGCGTGATGACAGTTGATTTCCAGGGGGTGCCCGGTAACTGGCCGTGATCGAGACCGTCGACAATCCAGGCCTTTCAGTTGAGCGTGAGCAAGCGTCAAGACCGACCTCGTGACCGTGTTCTCCTTGCTCGTCTCGCCGGTTGAATTTTCACAGTACCTTTGCACTTTGGGTATCGCACACAACCGTAAAACGATCCAAATAGGCCTTTCTGCAGGCGTGTCTCTGCCCCGCAATCCGGGCATGGCGAGCCTTCCTCCGGCAGATTTGGTTCGCGGCGGCCGCCATCTGAACGACCATGGGAGCGCAGCCGCTTTATCTCCACCTTCATATTCCGTTTCCAACCACAGCTTGCTTCACATTCAAAGTACGGCCCGTATTTACCGTCCTTAACCAGGATTTCCATTTTGGCCCTGGCACGGTCACAGGATACACCCCCGCTGCGCCGAATACCACGTCTTTTCGCGCTGAACCCTGCACATCACCTCCGCCGGTAGGCGCCAGGGCTCGTCCGTCCGCTCACAGACGTTGATTGAGCGGACTGAACGGCGCTCCGGCCGACACTGCTCCCTGCGAAACCTTTTTGGAGCCAAAAACTGTTGATCCTCGCCCGGGCAACGCTACCCACCCGGCACAGGCAGCGCCCAGATCCTATGCAGCATGTCACCGAACAGCCGCCGGTTCAGATGCCCCTCCGCCAGCAGCAACCAGTAGTAGCGAGCATGCTTGACCAGCCGACCGCCGGTCTTCATCAACCTGTGTTGCAAACTCGTTAGCGACCAGC
Organism: Bryobacterales bacterium; assembly: GCA_965261065.1. Taxonomy (GTDB): domain Bacteria; phylum Acidobacteriota; class Terriglobia; order Bryobacterales; family UBA6623; genus JAKZVK01. The sequence continues at coordinate 6,480,723 of OZ253444.1, forward strand.
TTTTGATTCGCTGCGGCAGCCCTAGCCGCCGCCACAGGTTGCCCAGGTTGTAGGCCAGCACGCTGAGTTGCAGCCGTACCTCGTTGGCTCGGAAGCGGTGACACGACAAGCGGGTCCAGTGCGTGGCCTGTTTGCCTTCTTTGATCCACTGCTCCGCCGTGCCGCGCTTGTTGTAGAACCGCACGACCGAGCGGCTCGGCAAGCTCATGCTCGTCACGACAAATCCGACGCGCGGGAATAGTTCGCCCTGGTGATGCTCGACCTTGGCGACAACTCGCCTTGCCTTCGACCAGCTCTCGGCCTGATAGCGAAAACTCTTGTAGCGCACTAGGGGCTTGGCGTTCGGCCTGCCCGGTGGCCGAAACAGGATGTCCTCGATCTCCAGCTCCAGGCTCTTGTTCGCCGGGATGCGAATCACGTAGTCCACGCCGCGCTCCTCCATCGCCTCGTAGATCTCGGGCTTGGCGAAGGCGGCGTCGGCGCGGAACGTCACCTGTTTGCCCTCCGCCTGTTGTCGTTCGATCTCCGGCAGTAGCAGCTCGTCCCAGTCCTCGGCGCTGTGCACGTTGCCGGGACGCAGCTTCGCGCCTAGGCAGTCGCCGTGCTGGTTGAACAGCAACAGCGGGTGATAGCAGAGGGACTCAAAATGGCCGTTGTAGGCACTGCCTTCCTGTTGGCCGTGGACGGGGCTCTCCGTGGAGTCCATGTCGAGCACCACGCGGTCTGAACCGTCGGGAGCTTCGGCTTGCGCGACCAGCTCCCGGTTCACTGCCATCAGCCCCAGCAAGTTCTCTTCGCTCGCCAGCATCTCCGTCTCGAAGCCATGCAGCGTCGAGGTCAAGGCGGCTCCGCGATCCCAGTTCCTCTTCGAGCCGATCAAGCGAAAGGTCGGATCGGCGGATACTCGAACGGCGTCATTGAGGTCCTCGTAGCCAGCGAGTCGGCTGTAGACCGACTGCCGCAGCAGATCGGCCAGCGCGAACTTCTTGTTCAAGCCTTGTCGCGAGTCGCTGAGATGCTCGTCGATCAGCTGGCCGAGTCCGAGTCGTTCATCCAGTTCGCGAACGAGAATCAGACCGCCATCCGAGGTGATTCGCGATCCTTGGAAATCGACTTTGAGAAATCCATTGAACGTGAGCTGAAACGGCTTGTTTTCTTTTTCACCCATCGGGTGTTGACCTCCATGGCGTCCTTATCGGGCTCTAGCCCCTATCAATAAAGACGCTGAAGGTCGCTGGATGGTCTGAAGCTCATACATCAAATTGAAAATGCGGGGTAAAGAAGCTCCTGCGCCTACCGTGAGTAACTTGCATTCAACTGCTCCCCTTTTCGATTGAGAAGATTGTAAAGCTGTATCGCCTGCCCTGTACCCTGGCGTGGCTACCGGCCGAGTCGATCGAGTGACCCACCAAACGGAGAGAAGACGATGCAATTCCGTCTCCAAAACGTCCCGACAGAACCCGGATGGTACCACAGTTGGGGGGGGGGGGGGGGGGCATTGCAAGCTGCTGATTCAGAAGCTAGTTGCCCGCGCGTTGATACGAGAAGCCTCCTGCGTCCGACCACCATCTACCAGCCCGGGGAGGGGCCCAATTCTATTCCCCGGAGAAAACTAGGGCAGATCCCACATCCCGTAGCCGATGACCCCGAGCGGGCACTCATGTGGCGTAAGCTTCCAGGCTTGCCGAGAACCGACTCTTCGGTTCTCAGGTCCTCGAGACGGGCACGCAGGTAACAGACCGCGCTGCGATCGGATGCGAACCCTGCCCCTTACAGATTCGGCGTGCTTCCGAACCAACACACGGCTTTTCACACAGGCCGTGCCCGGATCGGCCTATGTCCGAGTCAGAAGGCCCGTGACGGGTCGGCAAAACGTAGAATAGAAGGCGGGCGGACCAGAACATGTTGTCCGAAGCATCGCCGGATCGTTGTGCACGCCCGGGCATCCTGTGGTACGCAGCGTGGTACTCGGTTCCCGTCGCCGCTCTGGCAACCCTCGCGTTGGTGGTCGGATGGCACGTCTTGGGCGCGGCGTCCCCGCTGAGCCGGGTCGCTGACAACAGGCCAACCTACCGGGCCGTCCAGAGCGGGCAGCGCTACCGGCTTGCGCAGGGCAAGTTCCTCGTTGCAAGCCGCGAGCTGATGGACCCGAACTTCGCGCAAACCGTCGTGCTCCTCTTTAAACACGACGAGGAGGGCAGCATCGGATTGATCATCAACCGCGCAACCGACATCAAGCTGTCCGAAGCGGTTGACCATTTCCAGCAATGGGAGGGCGAGGACGACAGGCTCTATCAAGGCGGCCCCGTCGCACGGCAACGCGTGACGATGCTCATCCGCACCGACCAAGAGATCGAGGGCGCCCATCAGGTGTTTGACGATGTTCACCTCGGCGCCGCCAAGGGTCTGCTACAAAGCCTGGCCAACGGCTGGGACAAGCCCAAGGCGTTCCGCGCGTATACCGGCTACGCGGGATGGGGCGCCGGCCAGCTCGAAGGCGAGATGGAGCTCGAGAGCTGGCACGTCCTGCCGGCCCGGGCTGACATTGTCTTCGACCCTGACCCCGAGGCCGTGTGGAAGCGGCTGATGGAAGAGACGGACAAGGTACGGTGGGTGCGCGACCTCCGCGGCCCACGAATGAAGTTCGTCCCCCCTTGGGCCGCCGGCTAGCGCTTTCGTTCACCGGTGCTGCTGACAGCAACCTTTGGCAAGGTCGCCGGCGCCGCCATTCACGATGTACGGGCACGGCATGCCCGCTTGCCCGACTTGCCTCAATCGGTACGGATCCACACAAGAAGCTCACTTGGCCGGCGACCGTCAACCTTCTCCGGCAGCCGGAACTCCTTGTTGTAAGTGCGCCCGAGAAGATGATTGGCGACATCGTCGCCGGCGAACGTCTCGGTCTTGGGATCGAAGCGCAGCTCGCGCCGCAGTCGATACGAGATGTTGCCAAGTAAACAAAACGCGTTCGAGAGAAAGATGTCTTCAATCTCGGCGTTGAGTATCTCGGGTTTGCCGGCGCGAATGGCGTCGAAGAAGTTCGCGAATTGAATCTGGTCGACGAGACCGAAGCCGCCCTCCAGCTCCGGCAGGTCGCCCACGCCCGGTTCGGGTTTCTTGTTGCGGCCCATGAAGACCTCGAAACGGCCGCTCGAGAAGAGGCGCATGTACCCCTTCGTTCCGTAGAAATGCCAACCTCGCGGCTCGCCCGTGTAGAACCCGCGGATCTCGCCCACCAACAGCGTGCCATCGGCGAACTCATAGGTAGTGGTCAGCGTGTTGGGCGTCTCGGCCTGGTCGTTGTAGCCAAAACGTCCGCCCACGGCGTGGATGCGCGACGGCAGCCCCTTCTCTTTGCCGAGGCCCCAGTGGCAGATGTCGGTCGAGTGGCTGCCGTTGTTGCCCATCTCGCCGTTGCCGAAATCCCAGAACCAGTGCCAGTTGTAATGGACCAGGTTGCGGTGGAACGGCTGGTCGGGTGCGGGACCGCGCCACAGGTCCCAGTGCAGCCCACCGGGTACGGACTCGGGGCTCTTGAAGCCGATCGACTCACGCCCGCCGGTCAGCAGCCAGCGCGTCATGTAGATGTCGCCGATGACGCCGTCGTGGACTTGCTTGATCGCGGCTTGGAAGTGCGGGTGCGAGCGCCGCTGCGTTCCACCCATCACGATGCGCTTGTGCTTGCGGGCGGCGTCGACCAGCATGCGCCCTTCGCGAACGTTGTGCGCGACGGGTTTCTCGATGTAGGCGTGCTTGCCGGCCTGGCAGGCCCAGATGCCCGCCAGCGCGTGCCAGTGGTTGCAGCAGGTGACGAACACGGCATCGATGCTCGGGTCGTCCATAATGCGGCGCAGGTCGGGCTCGAGCTTGGGCTTCTTGCCGGTACGCGCTTCCAGTTCGCCGCCCCGCTCGCGCATGCGGTTCTCGTCCGGGTCGCACAGGGTCGCCACTTCGACACCGTCCATGCCGGCCAAGGTCTTCATGACGCCGCCGCCGCGCCCGCCCATGCCGATGATGGCGAGCCGCAGCCGCTCGTTGGCCGAGGCCCGACCGGCGCCAAGTAGAGACGCCGCGCCGATCGCCGACGAGGTTCGCAGAAATTGCCGTCGCTTGATGGATGCCATGGTAACCCTCCCGGGGTTGTCTTCCAGATTCCGGCGCGCGAAGTTCCCATCTTCAGCCGCCGCGCTACTACTATAACTCGTTGTAGCCCGAAGCCCAGAGCCTATGATGAATAACTCGCCGCCACCACGACTCGGCGCAAGAACGGCCGGCCGGCAATGTAGGGGCACGGCATGCCGTGCCCGCGGCCACTTCCTTTCTACGCAATCTCACCTTCCCACGGTTCAACCCCCCACGGTTCAACAAGGTGCATTCGGCTCAACGGCAACCAACCCATCAACCCTTCACCGCCACCCGCCCGTTCCATCCGCTGGTCCGCAACGGGCACGCGCAAACCATCGTGGCCCGCTATTGGCCCGCGCCGCTCGACGAATCTCGTTGGCCCACCCGGCCGCGGTTGTTTCGCACCGAACCCGACGCGCAGGTCTTGGCGCACGAAAACCGACAGCCAGCCAACCCACAGCGGCAGACCCCGGCCCGGGGGACGATCGTGGCCATCCACGGCCTGACGGCGTCGAGCGACGCTCCCTACATGCGGCGGCTGGCGCAGTCCGCCTTGTCGGCCGGGTTCAACGTCGTTCGGCTGAACGTGCGCAACTGCGGCGGGACGGAAACCTTGACGCCGACGCTGTACCACTCCGGGCTGACCGTCGACCTGCGCCGCGTCATCGAGCAGTTGGCGCCCGAGCCGTTGTTCGTGATCGGGTTCTCGATGGGAGGCAACCTGGCGCTCAAGCTGGCGGGCGAGTGGGGCGAGGACGCGCCGCCGCACCTGCGCGGCGTGTGTGGCATCTCGGTCCCGATTCAACTCGGTGCCTGCTCGCGCCGCTTGAGAGAGCCGCGCAACCGCGTCTACGAACTGCGGTTCCTGCGGGCGCTGCGGAAGACGTTCCTGCTCAAGCAGAGGTTGTTGCCGTCGCGGTTTGGGTCGCTCAGCGTCGACGGCCTGCAATCGATCTACGACTTCGACGACCGCATCACGGCCCCGGCGTTCGGCTTCCAAGACGCCGAGGATTATTACACCCATGCTTCGTCCGCGGCATTTCTCGAACGCATCCGACGGCCGGCGCTGTTGATTCAAGCCGACGACGATCCTTTCATTCCGCGCAAGGTTTATGATGACCCGGTATTCGAGCGGAATCCGTATTTGTCGTTGTTGCGAACGTCTCATGGCGGGCATGTAGCGTTTCTGGGTAAAGGACAGCCGCGTTTCTGGGCCGCCGAGCAGGCGTTGGAGTTTTGCTCGAAGCTCATCGCCTGAAATCCCGGTGGGCCCAAGCCGCATAGCGGCTTGGGCAAGTCAACCCCAAGCGTCGACTGCGGGCTGAAGCCACGCGCTGCCCGGCGCCCCGTTGCTCTCCGCGGGGCAGGCCAGGCCCGGGCATCGACATTCGTGTCGATGCGGCAGACGTAGGCGTCTGCGCCACAGCTTGATAGAGGCACCCTGGGCGCACAGGGGGTTTGTTGGTTCATGTTGTCCGCGCTCTCGATGTTGTTTGTGCGCTGTGGGTGGGTGTTACCTCCCCATGACCTCCGCGGCCGCGCCGCCCGGAAGGTGAGTCTGGACTGGACCCCTACGGCGAGGCCAAGAAATTAGGGACGGGTTGCAGTTGACTGAAAAAGCATAGCGAATCCAGCCCAATGGGGGCATGATCAAGTTAGCCGGGGAAGCGGAGGCGGGCTCTGCTGGAGAGCAACCCGCCAAGGAATACCCGGCCGCAGACTCATCGAAACGATGAGGGCAGGGTGTGCGCCTACTCAGGCCGCATCCCGCCTTGTGCTGCGCCATCGGATCGATAGATCTGCTCATGCCTTACGAAAACTCAGGCGGCGTCAGCCGCCTCTTCCCACAGCCGCTCATACTCTTGCGGCGGCCGGTAGCCCAGCGACGAATGCAATCGTGTGCGATTGTATTCCTGCTCAATATAAGCCCCGATCGCGGCCTGCGCCTGGGCCAAACTTTCATACTCGTTGCAGTTGACTTCCTCGCTTTTCAAAGTCTTGAAAAAGCTTTCCACGTACGCGTTGTCCTGCGGGCAGCCTTTGCGGCTCATCGATATCCTCGCGCCCGCTTGCCGCAGTGTGGCCACATAAGCTTCCGCAGCGTACTGCGAACCTTGATCGGAATGATGAATCCAACCCGGCGCCGGACGCCGGCTGCTCAACGCTTGGTGCAGCGCCGCCAGCGGCAATTCGGTTTTCAGGTTCGGACCCACGGCCCAACCCACCACGCGCCGCGAATACACGTCCAACACCACCGCCACATAGACGAAGTGGTTTCCCAATCGCACGTAGCTGAGATCCGAGCCCCACAGCTTGTTGGGGCCCGTGGGTTGGACCTCGCGCGTCAGGTTCTCGTAACACCGCAACGAGTGCTTCGAATCGGTCGTTTGCGGAACGGTGCGGCGACGTCGCCGCAAGAGATTCTCTTCGCGCATCACCCGCTGCACGCGCTTGCGATTGACCAGTAGCTTTTGACGGCGCACCTGTGGGGTCGTCCGCCGGGTGCCGTAGGCCGGATGGTCCAAGGCGGCCTGGACAATGGCCTGCCGCAGTTCCCCGACCGGCTCGCGGTCGGGTTTGCCCTGGCGGTAGAGGCTGGCTCGCGCCAGCCCGCTCAAGCGGCACAAATCGCGTGCGCTCATGTTGCCTTGCCGCCTTGCGGCTCGTACTTCGTTAGCGACGCGCCGGTTCCACTGACGATGCTCGGCCGGCGCAGATCCTCGACACGCCGCAAGGCTGCGGACAAAAAATCAATCTCCATGGCCTGGCGGCCGACTTTGCGTTCCAGCTCCGCGAGACGGGCCTGGGCTTCGCGGCCGGGCTCGACGCGGGCGCTGCCGCCCGGACGCCGTCCAGCGCCGGGAAAAGCTCCCTCGACGCCGTAGCGCTCGACTTGTGCCAGCCAGTCGTAGAGCTTTTCGCGCTTCACCTCGAGCTCGCGTGCTAGAGCCGAGCCCAACTCGCCGGCTTCGAGCCGCCGGACGGCCGCCAGCTTGAACTCCTTCGTGAATCGTCTTCGAGACAATTGAACCTCCTTCCCGTTCCCTGGTTCATTGTCCCTTCTTTCCTGGTCTCGCTTTTCGGGTCCATTCCAGTCACAGGCGTTGGTCGTGTTTCGTGATTCGTGTTTCGTGATTCGTGTTTCGTGATTCGTGACGCGGGCCGAGTGCCTCGTGCGGCTTCCAGCCTATTGATTCCAGGTAGGTTCGGCGAGAATGGGTTTGGGGTGGTTTTTTGTTCGTGGGACGTGATTCGGGATTGGTGATTCGTGATTCGAGGCCGGTTGATAGTGCGACGTTTTGCGGCAGGTCGGGCCGGCGGGCACGGCATGCCGTGCCCCTACCTTGGGGACACGGGTTGGCGGCGAGTGGGTTGTGGGCCGGGGAGGTCGGCGGGGACGCCGACCCTGCCCGCCAGGAGGCGCGCGCCACGCCGGCCGTCGGCTGCGCACTGGACGTAGCCTGGGCACTGGCGCTGAGCGGGGTGGCGGCTGACGGCGGGGGGCGGAAACCGATCGGGCCGTGGGTAGTTTCCGCTGCCGCCGCCGGTGGTTCGTAGCGCTGCAAGGGCGGTTGCGGATCGTCGGCGTAGTAGTCGAAGCCGGTTACCGTGGCGCGGTGGATTGCGCCCGTCTTGGGCTCGACGTTGCCGCCGAATTTGGCCTCGTCCAACCGCAGTTGCCGCAGCATGTTCACCGCCCGCTTCATGGTGCGGTGAATCATCGTCTCGCAGCGGCCCAGATTGGTGAGTTGGGGGGTGCGTTCGTCCATGCTCTTGCCCAGCATTTGGTTCTCGCCGTCGCGGCCGGGCAGGATGGTGTCGGGGTCCCATTTCTTGGTGCGCCGGGTGGTGTCGGCGTAGGCGTGGGTGGAGAAGCCGGCTTGGAGGCGATCGAGGCGGCGGAGGCGCCATTCGGCGTCGGCGATCTGGCGGACGAGGACGAATTCGAGGACGTTTTTGGGGAAGAGGTAGTGTTCGAATTCCTGGAGGAGGCGGTCGTAGTCGGCGGAGTCTTCGTCGGCCATAACGGCGTCGCGGGCGAGGAGTCCGTTTTGGGAGGAGCGGGCCTTGCCCTCGGCGGTGCGAGGGCCGGTTGATTTCTTCGCGTTTTCGCGATTCGCCTTGCGTTGTTTGTCTGTGGTCATTGGTTCTCTCCCTGAAAGTGAAAAGCCGCCCGGTTTGGTCCGCGCGGCCTGTAGCGCCGGCCATTGGACCGGCGTTCTTCGCTTTCAGGATACGGTGGGGTGATGGGGCTGGAGGGGCGGCGGCGGGATAAGGCTCTTGGAATCAGTGGATTGGAGTTTTGAGACTTCTGTGACTGGTAGAGGGGATTGTGGCTAGGGTTGCGAGATGGGTGGTTGACTCAGCAGCGCGAAAGCAGCGGGGCCGGTGTCTGATCCGGCGGGTAGATCGACTTGAGATGGCGACTCGCGCACCGAGTTCGGGCTCTGTCCCCGGGGGTTCCCGGCGGTTCCCTTCGGGCCGTCCCCTTCGGGCTAGGGGGGTAGCTGTGTCTGGCGAATGGCGGTCGGGTGCTATGAACTTTTTTGACTCGACGGTGTCTACTATAGTGAGATTCAATGAGGTGGCTAATCACGACGTCTCTCGCATCGGCTCTTCTCCTCTTTAGTCAGATGAGCGGAGCGGAAAGCACGCACTTGAGCGTGCTGCTCATGGAGTCAACGTTCTTGCTGTATGGCCCGTCGGCTAAAGAGCCGACGAAGAGCGGTTATGGGACCGTATTTTTCCTGGGCAAGCCGAACGAGCAGAAGCCCAAGTCCTACTACCTCGTAATGGTAACTGCCAATCATGTACTTCGGGACATCAAGGGCGACGAGGCTACCTTGATGGTGCGTCGGCAAAAAGCAGATGATCGTTTTGAGCCGGTGAAACACAGCATCAAAATACGGAGCCGAGGGCGAAATCTTTATAAGAGCCATCCTAAAGCCGACGTAGCAGCAATGTACATGCGTCTGCCGAAGGACAGCACTCGGAGGATCGTCCCGGAAGGGTTTCTGGCGGACGACGAAAAGGTGGCGCGGTTTGAGCCCGCATTTTCAATTTGATGTTTGACATCCCGACCTTCCAGCGGCCTTGAGCGTCTTTATTCATAGGGGCTAGAGCCCGATGAGGACGCCATGGAGGCCAACACCCAATGGGTGAAAAACAAACCAAGCCATTCCAGCTAAGTTTCAATGGACTTCTCAAAGTCGATTTCCAGGGATCGCACGTCACTTCCGACGGTGGCCTGATTTTGGTTCGCTAACTGGACGAACGGCTCGGTCTCGGAGAACTGATTGACGAGCATCTCAGCGACTCCCGGCAAGGCACAAACAAGCAGTTCACGCTCGCTGATCTGTTGCGGCAGTCGGTTTACAGCCGACTCGCCGGCTACGAGGACCTCAACGACGCCGAGCGGGTTTCGATCGATCCGACGTTTCGGCTGATCGGTTCGCAGAAGATCTGGGATCGCGGTGCGGCCTTGACCTCGACACTGCACGGCTTCGAGACGGAGATGCTGGCGAGCGAAGAGAACCTGCTGGGGCTGATGGCGCTGAACCGAGAGCTGGTCGGGCAAGCGGAAGCGTTCGACGACGCCGAGCGGGTCGTTCTGAACCTGGACTCCACCGAGAGTCCGGTCCATGGCCAACAGGAAGGCAGTGCCTACAACGGACACTTCGAGTCGATCTGCTACCACCCGTTGCTTTTGTTCAACGGTCATGGTGATTGCCTCGCTGCCAAGCTGCGTCCAGGCAACGTGCACAGCGCCGAGGACTGGGATGAGCTCTTGTTGCCGGAGATCGAGCGCCAACAGGCTGCGGGCAAGCAGGTCGCCTTCCGGGGCGATGCGGCCTTTGCGAAGCCGGAAGTTTATGAGGCTTCGGAGGAACGCGGAGTACAGTACGCCATTCGCATTCCGGCCAACAAGAGCTTGGAGCTGGAGATCGAAGACATCCTGTTTCGCCCGCCGGGAAGGCCTTCCCGCAAGCCCTTGGTGCGCTACAAGAGTTTTCGCTATCAGGCGGAGAGTTGATCGCAGGCGAGGCGGATCGTCGCTAAGGTCGAGCATCACCAGGGCGAGCTGTTCCCGCGCGTCGGATTCATCGTGACGAGCATGAGCTTGCCGAACCGCTCGGTGGTGCGCTTCTACAACAAGCGCGGCACGGCGGAACAGTGGATCAAGGAAGGCAAGCAGGCGACGCACTGGACGCGATTGTCGTGCCATCGATTTCGGGCCAACGAAGTGCGGTTGCAACTGAGCGTGCTGGCCTACAACCTGGGCAATCTTTGGCGGCGGCTGGGGCTTCCGCAGCGAATCAAGAGTTGGTCGCTGACGAGCTTGCAACACAGGTTGATGAAGACCGGCGGTCGGCTGGTCAAGCACGCGCGGTATTACTGGCTCTTATTGGCGGAGGGACATCTGAACCGGCGGCTGTTCGGCGACATGCTGCACAAGATCTGGGCGCTGCCGCTGCCGAGTGGGTAGCATTGCCGGAGTGAGGATCAACAGCTTTTGGCTCCAAAAGGTTTCGCAAGGAGCAGTGTCGGCCGGAGCGCCGTTCAAGCCGCTCAATCAACGACTGTGAGCGGTCGAACCAGCTCTGGCGACTACCAGCAGAGGTGATGTGCAGGGTTCAGCGTGAAAGGACGTGCTGTTCGGAGCGGAGCGGGTGTATACTGTGGCCGTGCCAGGGCCAAAATGGAAATCCTGGTTGAGATCGTGCCCGGGGAGCAACTAATGTGTCTCGGGTTCCCCAGGGCGTTCCGTTCCAGTGGCGGGTATCCAATTCTGAGAAGTGGACGGCTGGCCTCCTATCCCTTGGGTCCGGCTAGTCAGGTCGGGCGGTGGTTATTTGACTTCACCGTGTTCCCTGGGAACAGTGGGGGGCCAGTGTTCCTCTCGGGGAATATAAGACACGTTGGGGGAAAAGCCCAAGTGGGGACAAATCTGATCGTGGGTCTGGTGACGGTAGAGCATAGTGCTATCGAAACCGGAGAAAAGTTAATGTTGGCAGGAATAGTGCCCGTCCAATTCATCAAAGAGACGCTGGCGATGCTCCCGAACAGTCCTGCTCAGAGTCGAGAATGAGCGACCCTCGCCCGCCCGTTGTGCCGTAGCCGCCCGGCACCTGGAACCTGTCGCAATTTTTAGGCGAAAGACGACACCTTGAAGCGCGCCGCCACCGGGGGTCGGACCTCAAGAAAATTTTCTCCCGGGGGCTTTGCCCCTGGGTAAAGCCAAAAGCAAAAAGGGTCAAGGGAGAACTTCCCGGACACAACGAAACCCTATGTTGACGTACCTGAGGCCGGGCTCGCCCCTGCCGCGATACGAGCAGCGGAGGACCCTCGGAAGGCCGCCCCAGGAGCCGCCGCGGAAAACTCGCACGGTGCCTTCTGGGGGCCCTTGCGGGTCTTGGGCAGGCGAGGACGCGTAGTAGACCTCTTGGTACCAATCTGAACACCACTCCCAGACGTTGCCCGCCATGTCGTAGAGTCCAAATCCATTCGCCGCGTTGCTGCCCACGGGCGCGGTTCCGTCTTTTGAGTTGTACTTCGCGTTCTGGGAGCTGATCTTGTTGCCCCAGGGGTATCTCAGCCCCTCCTCGCCGCCCCGCGCGGCGTACTCCCACTCCGCCTCGGTTGGCAGCCGCCCACCGGCCCACTCGCAGTAGGCCTTGGCGTCGTGCCAGTTGACTTTGACGATCGGATGATCTTCCTTCTCCCAGTTGGGATCGAAGTTAGGAGCCTGAGGCATCGCGCGGACTGTGGCCTCAACGAAGCGCTTGTAAGCCTTGACCGTCACCGCTGTGCTACTCGTCCAAAAACCCTTCGTGATCTCCACTCGATGGCGGGGCTTCTCGCCGTCTCGGGCGTCCGAGTCGCCCGGCGTAGCACCCATTTGGAATGTCCCCGCAGGGATCCAGACGTAGTCGAGCTGGTCTTCCGGGTTCTCTCTGAGAGTCCCGGCGGCTAATTCCAGGGGTTGCACGAGGGCAGGCGTCGGGCGGACTGCTGCGTTCTTCGAGCCCCGCGGCGTCGGAGGGCTCTCCCGCGGGCGTCGAGGAATCGAAACCTCGGGCAGCGGGACTTGCAATTGCTGGGCGCGCGTCCGCAAAGCACCCTTCAACTGGTTGTAGCCACCTCGCTTGAACAGGTCGGTCCAATGGACACGACCGAGCCGCTCGGGAACCTCACACTCCTCGAGCTTGACGGGGATCAGGAAGATCGTGCCTTGCGGTTTCTCGTCGGCGGCGTCGAGGGCGAACTTGATCTCCTTCTGGACGTAGCCTTCCTTGGTGATCGAGCTGCGGGAGAGGCAAATGAGAACCACGTCGCTCGAGCTCACTACCTTGGGAATCTCGTGCCGTCAGTTTTGTCCCGGCAGCAAGTCCTTCTCGTCGAGCCAGGGAGCCATGCCATCTTGGACGAGGCGCTGATGCAGCCGGCGGACTGCCTTCTTGTCGACCGAGGCGTGACACAAAAAAACCCGGAGCTTGCGGGTGGGGTCTTGGCTGGGTTCATGCATCAAAAAAAAGGCCGAGAGAAGACGCTGGAGGCGTTCTCGGGGCTTGGGTGGACCTATGAATGATACCGCCCGGAGAATTCAAGGTGAGCCGTAGTGGGGGCAGGGGTAGCAGAGGCTTTTCCATCGCCCTGTCAGGGCTCCCGACACAAGAGGTTCGATACCTGGGGTTCCGCCTGGCGGCGTCACCCCAGGCCAACATCCGGTCGCCGCTTCGCGGCTAGCAGCCCGTGGTGCAAGTGAGGTTCTTCGCCGAGATCGTTCGTATACCCCTACATGTTGAGGCGGGCCGAGCCCGCGGGCACGGCATGCCGTGGAATGGACCCGAAAAGCGAGACCAGGAAAGAAGGGACAATGAACCAGGGAACGGGAAGGATGTTCAATTGTCTCGAAGACGATTCACGAAGGAGTTCAAGCTGGCGGCCGTCCGGCGGCTCGAAGCCGGCGAGTCGGGCTCGGCTCTAGCACGCGAGCTCGAGGTGAAGCGCGAAAAGCTCTACGACTGACTGGCACAAGTCGAGCGCTACGGCGTCGAGGGAGCTTTTCCCGGCGCTGGACGGCGTCCGGGCGGCAGCGCCCGCGTCGAGCCCGGCCGCGAAGCCCAGGCCCGTCTCGCGGAACTGGAACGCAAAGTCGGCCGCCAGGCCATGGAGATTGATTTTTTGTCCGCAGCCTTGCGGCGTGTCGAGGATCTGCGCCGGCCGAGCATCGTCAGTGGAACCGGCGCGTCGCTAACGAAGTACGAGCCGCAAGGCGGCAAGGCAACATGAGCGCACGCAATTTGTGCCGCTTGAGCGGGCTGGCGCGAGCCAGCCTCTACCGCCAGGGCAAACCCGACCGCGAGCCGGTCGGGGAACTGCGGCAGGCCATTGTCCAGGCCGCCTTGGACCATCCGGCCTACGGCACCCGGCGGACGACCCCACAGGTGCGCCGTCAAAAGCTACTGGTCAATCGCAAGCGCGTGCAGCGGGTGATGCGCGAAGAGAATCTCTTGCGGCGACGTCGCCGCACCGTTCCGCAAACGACCGATTCGAAGCACTCGTTGCGGTGTTACGAGAACCTGACGCGCGAGGTCCAACCCACGGGCCCCAACAAGCTGTGGGGCTCGGATCTCAGCTACGTGCGATTGGGAAACCACTTCGTCTATGTGGCGGTGGTGGTGGACGTGTATTCGCGGCGCGTGGTGGGTTGGGCCGTGGGTCCGAACCTGAAAACCGAATTGCCGCTGGCGGCGCTGCACCAAGCGTTGAGCAGCCGGCGTCCGGCGCCGGGTTGGATTCATCATTCCGATCAAGGTTCGCAGTACGCTGCGGAAGCTTATGTGGCCACACTGCGGCAAGCGGGCGCGAGGATATCGATGAGCCGCAAAGGCTGCCCGCAGGACAACGCGTACGTGGAAAGCTTTTTCAAGACTTTGAAAAGCGAGGAAGTCAACTGCAACGAGTATGAAAGTTTGGCCCAGGCGCAGGCCGCGATCGGGGCTTATATTGAGCAGGAATACAATCGCACACGATTGCATTCGTCGCTGGGCTACCGGCCGCCGCAAGAGTATGAGCGGCTGTGGGAAGAGGCGGCTGACGCCGCCTGAGTTTTCGTAAGGCATGAGCAGATCTATCGATCCGATGGCGCAGCACAAGGCGGGATGCGGCCTGAGTAGGCGCACACCCCGCCCTCATCGTTTCGATGAGTCTGCGGCCGGGTATTCCTTGGCGGGTTGCTCTCCAGCAGAGCCCGCCTCCGCTTCCCCGGCTAACTTGATCATGCCCCCATTGGGCTGGATTCGCTATGCTTTTTCAGTCAACTGCAACCCGTCCCTAATTTCTTGGCCTCGCCGTAGGGGTCCAGTCCACCGCCCCTACATTTCAACCAGCACGGCCGGCGGTTTCACCACGGGCTGCTAGGCGGGAGGTCGGATGGGGCGGTTCGGTTCCAGACCTGGGTGAGTGGCGGGGGCGGGACAAGAGCCGAGCGAGCCTACGGCGAGTTGCCGAAGTGGCGTCGAAAGCAACAGCGGCCCTCGTGCCAAGATCTGGTGAGGCTGCTGCGCCAACAAGCCCACGAACAGCCTCAGCCGCTGCTCCCGTTCGGCATCCATACCAGCTACCAACGCTTGACACTTGCCGCCGCCGCTTGAAGCAATGTCCAAACTCCAGGCACCGCGGACTTCCGTCCGCGGCTCTGAACGGCCGGCCGGGCGCCGGCACTACTCACGCAGCTCTTTTCGTGGCTAGCGGCTGCCGGCGGGCTTGGGGGGCTGGTTTTCGCTGAGGACTTCCGGCTGCCGCACCACCATGACGAGTAATTCCTTCACGGGGATGCGTCCGCCCAGGCGCCCGTCAACGACCGGCTGGGCGTAGATGGTCGCGGTGACCGGCATGCGTGTCACCGGCGTGTCGCGCTGAGAGAGGAAGACGAAGGTCGCCTTCTGGCTCTTCGTCCGGAAGCGCTCTTTCTTGCCCTCGTTGAACGGCGGGGGACTGTCGGGCTCGACCTCGAGGTTAGAGTGACTGTCCCCTTCGGGCCGTCCCCTTCGGGCCCTTCGGGCCCTCTCGGTCCTGTCTGTAAGCACGACCCGCGGGCAGCCGCATCGTCTCCGGCGTTGCGAATTGGCGGGTTCAGGAACTCACTCGCCGCTAGGCGGTCAGGCGTCTTCGGGCCAGACTGACAGGTCCCAACGGGCAACGCCCATGTGATAACGCTGGTGCCAGGGAAGACCGTAAGCAGCCCACTTGGGTTCCTTTGGGCCGAAGTAGTAGGTCGTGACGATCGAGCCGTCGTCGAGCTGCACACTGGATGGGTAGCCGCAGTCGGTCTTATGCCAATCGCGGTGTGGCGCCGACAGCAGCACGACGGGAAACGACCACGATTTGCCGGCGTCGCTGCTCATCCGCAGCACCACACCAAACAATCCAGGAATGCGGCTTGTGAACGAGCACAGTAAACGTCCGTCGGACAGTTCCAACAGGTGTGCGTTCTCTTGTCCCTGGGGCGATAATGGTTTTGGCGGCGACCAGGTTTTGCCCTCGTTGCTCGATTCGAATAGGACTTCGCCGCTGCCGTGCGGCAACACATCATCCATGCGGTCGAGACAGCTCGTCCGCCCGACCGCCAGCCAGTTGCCGGCACGGCGGCGAATGATGTGCGTCTCGCCGACTTCCCCAACAGCCCGCTCACCGCCCCACGTCAGGCCTCCGTCTTCGCTAAAGAAAACGGAGGACCGGCGTCCTCTCGGTTTCTTGTTCGTACCGGTGTACATCGGACAGACCAGCCGCCCGTCCGGCAGCGGGAAGATGTCGCCATGGGGCACGAGCTTGATGTCGAGCAGGTCACGCCGCCAGGTTTTGCCGTTGTCGCGTGAGATGCAGCGCTGCAGTGGGAGAAAGGGTCGCTTCTGCCCCTCGTGGTAACCGCTGACGATGGCCACGAGATCTCCGTCCGCGTTCAGACCCACGGCGTGATTCATGCGAATCGCGTTGGGCTCCTCGGGATGGTCGGTGATCTTGCTCCGCAGGGCCCAGTTGACGCCACGATCCTGGCTGACCCATAGCTCGACGTCGCTATTGCTTCCGTACCCGTGGCTGGGATGGTTGTAGACGGCCGCCGCCAGGTCGCCAGTCGGCAGCTTGGTGAGATTGGGCCAGAGTCCCTTGTCGTCAATGGCCACATGGAACTGCGCGCCGGGTAACAGTTGACATCCGTTGAGACCGCCCGCGGAGAAGGGTTTGCCTTCGGCCGTGGTAACAGCGGCGCTTCCGGCAAGCACCGAACCGGCTAGGGTGGCGGGGGCGGTCCGCAGCAACTCGCGGCGAGTTCTTCGATGGGTCATGGCGGTTCTCCTTAGATGCCCATTGTACGCTGGGACTAGCGTTCGGTCCGCAGCAGACCACGGGCCGGCTGGAACGAATTGATGCAATCGCCCAACCGCGAACAGTCAAGAGAGAACTTCCCGGGCACAACGAAACCCTACGTAGTAGTCCCCGCTGACGGGCTCGTCCCAGTCGCGGTCGGAGCAGCGGAGGTTCGATGGATTGAGGCCGATCCAGGTGCCGCCGAGGCGGACTCGCTCGGTGCCCTCTGAGGGCCCTTGCGGGTCTTGGTCAGGCGAGGACGAATAGTGGTCCTTTCCATACCAATCGGAACACCACTCCCAGACGTTGCCTGCCATGTCGTAGAGACCAAATCCATTGGCCAGATAGCTGCCGACCGGCACCGTGTCTTTTGAGTCATGCTTGACGTTCTGTGAGCTGAGCTCGTTGCCCCAGGGATACTTCAGGCCTTCTTCGCCGCCCCGGGTGGCGTACTCCCACTCGGCCTCGGTTGAGCCGTAGTAGCGGCACGGGTAGCAAAGACCCTGCTCGCCGGGGCTTTTCCATCGCCCTGTCAGGGCTCCCGACACAAGAGGTTCGATACCTGGGGTTCCGCCTGGAGGCGTCACCCCAGGCTAACATCCGGTCGCCGCTTCGCGGCTAGGCGGGAGGTCGGATGGGCGGGTCGGTTCCAGACCTGAGTGGGTGGCGGGGACGGGACAAGAGCCGAGCGTGGCTCGGCTCGGCACGCCACGGGCGTGCGCCACGGCTCGGCCATGCCTGCCGCTGGGGGTAGGTTGTTTAATACCAGCCAGGCGGCGCAATCCCAGGCCCCGAACACGAGGAAGGCCGAGAGTTTGGTTTCCCAGAGGTTGACACCCTCGGCTGATATTGGGGGCACCCCCGTCGGAGCTTTGTTTGGAAGTGGCGTGGATGCGGATGGAAGGAAGGTCGGGGCCGCGGATCTAACAACCGAGATCCGCGCTACGGGCTGGGCGACGCCACGGGCGTGAAGCGCGTGCGGGTAGTGGGGTCTTTGCGTGGCGATGAAAGCAGGCAAGGGCGCTAGCGGGGCCTCAGTCGCTCGACTTCAGCTCCTCCTCTGGTTCTACCTTATCCTTCTTGGACAGAAGGTCAGCCTCTTGCTTTTGCAGCTTCTCCAACTGTGCCTCGTCCTCTGGTGCCAGAAAGCGAATTGGCCCCATCCGTTCCTCATAGGTCTTGATATTGTCGTTCAACAGCGTTGCTAGGGCCTTTGTGTGCTGTGGGGACATCAGGAGTTCAACCTTCTCCTCGATCTCCAGGACCGTGTCCCCTTCGTCATCGTCCTTGCGTCCATGACTGTCCGAGAACAGGAGACGGAAGTCCCAGCGTGACACTGATATACTTGTATGATTGACGTAAATTGATTGGTAGGTCTTGCCCCTCCTCCGGTCCTCTGGGGCTAGCTTGATCTCCGATACTTCAGATTCTTCGGGCATACGCACCTTCCCCCTAACCTAAGTAGGTCTCACGTCGCGTGAGACTCTGTGTATTCAGGTTGCACCACTACTGCCGGTGCTGACGACCATGATGGAATAGATTCCGGCGTCGTAGATCGACGGCTCACTCCAACCTGGGGCGGAAGCTGTAGCGATTGAAAAACTTCTCCTACGGCTAGATTCAGTTGATCTTTGCGCAAGTAGCCGGATGGAGTTGTTGCCGCCACCGTTGGTTGGTCGAGCGGCGTGTAGAACAGACGCTCATCCGTGATCGAGGTCGCCAACTCAAAGGGAGCGACAGCTGCAACTGGTGGCCCCTCATCGTGCAGTTCGGTGGTACCGCTGGCAACGGGATTCAACAGCTTGGGGTCTGCCGTAGGCTCGACGCGCTGAAGTGAATCTTGGTTGAAGGTTTCAACTTCGTCCAGCAGCGATCCGAATGTCTCGAAGCTGATTCTCAGGCGCACCCCCAGCGCCCTCGCGATCCTGCGTAGAGTGTCTGTCTTCCAGGCTGAATAGTTAACGTTTTCAAGGCGAGAGATGCCTGCCTGTTTACTTCCCATCCGCTCGGCAAGATCCGCCTGGGTCATGTCACGCTGTTCGCGTAAAGTCTTGATTTGGGCAGCAACGTAGCTGTTTAGATAGGACTCAGCATACCCGTATCGGAACTCTTCGTCAGCTAACAGATCCCTACGCAGTTCATCGCGGGATTCGCAGGACTCTTCGTCGCGTGGGGTCATTGATAAGGATCTCCCTGTTCTTGTTTGCCCTATCCAGATAATCGGGTGGTTCTAGCTGCCCGTCCTTCTCGACTGCTCCCAGAAGGATCGTGATCACGTTCTGATCATTCGGGAACGGACCGTAACACATGAATGGCCTAAGCTGTTTCCACCCCTTGTTGCCCTTGAACTTCAGTTTGTAAATACCATCTATCTTCTTCCTCGCACTGCCTTGCTTTTTGATGGGGCCGAAAATCAGCCCAGGAGCCATTTCTGGCCCGCCCCGCCTGAGAAGATCCAGCTTTGCACGAAGTGCTGCAACTTGTTCTCTCGATACGTGCTCGCGCTCCAGCCAAGCCCTGACGATGCTGTGGTTCCGCTCGTCCAGGAACTCCCAGACCTCCCATACTGGCATGATATCACACCGGCGTTATCTTTGCAAATTACTTTTTCATAACGCGAGTGTTATACTATGGGTATGTTGTTGATACTGACCACAAAGGCCAGCAGAATGCGGTTTCTGCTGGCCTCGTTTGCGGAGGGCGTGCCCTTGGTGGGCCTAGCCGCCTTATAAGCGGTGAGCGTCCGGCGTGGACTGGAGTTCGATTCTCCCGCCCTCCGTTCGAGCTGTTCAGCCCCACGGGTAGCGCTAACTACCCGCAGGGCGCATCCTCAGGCCGAAGCCAAAGGACAGGGTTTGCACCCACTGTCATTTTGACTCAAGCGGCCCGGAAAGGTCAAGGCCAAAATGACGTGTCACTCGTGTCAGGTCGATTGCGTGAAGGCCGATCAGTACGGTCGCAAGCGGGTCCAGCGCTACCTCTGCAAGCAGTGCGGCAAGCGCTACAGTGAGCCCCAGGACAAGCCGCTAGGCGATGTCCGGCTACCGGATGAGAAGGGCCCGCATGATCCTCCACTGCCTCGTGGAGGGCAACAGCGTGCGTGGAACTGCCCGGCTGTGCGATGTCGAGAAGCGAACGGTTCTCCGAATCCTCAAGCTGGCGGGCGAGAACTGCGAACGTCTGCTTGAGCGCAAGGTCCGTGCAGTCCCCGTTCAGGACGTGCAGGTTGATGAGGCGTGGACGTACGTGCTGAAGAAAGAGCGCCGCAAGACCGCCAAGGACAATGGCCGAGACGACATCGGCGATCAGTTTGTGTTCATTGCGATCGAGCGAACATCGAAGTTGATTCTGTGCTGGGAGTTGGGCCGACGAACCAATGAGACGACCTGGGACTTCATCACCAAGCTCCGGGATGCGACGGTCGGCCACTTCCAAGTGACCTCCGACGCCTTCCCTGCTTATCGTGGCGCGATCGAGTCCGGCCTGCACGACCGGGTGGCCTACGCGCAACTGATAAAGCTCTACGGAGCGCTCCCGACTGGACGGGAGTCCTACCGACCCGCCAAAATACGAGGAACGATATCAGCGGCGATAATGGGGCATCCGAGCATGACCCGAGCGTGCACGTCGCACGTCGAGCGCCAGAACGGCACGCTTCGCCAGTGGTGCAAACGACTCACGCGGATGACCTACGCTTTCAGCAAGAGCCGAGAGAATCTACGGGCAGCACTAGCGTTGCACTTCGCCTACTACAATCTGTGCAGGGTTCACGGCTCGCTTCAGGTCACGCCCGCGATGGAAAGCGGGATCACGGACCACGTTTGGGATCTGGCGGAGTTGATCGCCGCATGAGCGACCACGACAACATTTGACTGATTGGGGGACGATCGACGATGGACCTATCAGACATCCTTCAGGGCGTTGCAGTGGGTGTCAGCATCGTGGTTGCAGGCTTCTACCTGTTGCGTGTGGCTATCGCGATTGAGACATGGGGCGAGGAGGTTATCGATGAACTTCGATCGATCGATCGTCGCCTTTCAGAATTAGGCGACAAGCTAGACCGCGACTGAGTGACTACATCATCGCCACGCAAAGACCCCACTACCCGCGTGCGCTCTCAAGGTTCCCGCAAGCTCATTGTGCTAGCATCGTTACGCTCAAAAGCCGGGAGCATCCGTCCCGGCAACCGCGCAAAGGAACAAGCGACATGGCACAAGACGAGGGAAACCGCTGGCGATTTGTCGGCGCGGCGTTGGTGATGCAACTTTGCTTGGGGGTGCTCTACTCCTGGAGCGTCTTCCGGGGACCGCTCGAGAACCTGCACGGTTGGTCGAAGGAGACCAGCATCGCCCCCTACACAACTTCGTTACTGTGCTTCACGATCGCCATGGTCATTGCGGGCTTTTGGCAGGACAAGAAAGGACCCCGGTTGGTCGGCAGCGTCGGAGGCCTGCTGCTCGGAACCGGCTGTCTGATGGCGTCGTTGATCGGCGAGACGTCGACCGGTTTGATTCTCGCCTACGGCGTGATGGGCGGGCTGGGAGTCGGGTTCGCGTACGTGACGCCGGTGGCGACTTGCATCAAATGGTTCCCCGACAAACGCGGGATGATCGTCGGCCTGGCGGTGATGGGTTTTGGCGCGGGGTCGCTGATCTTCGCGCCGCTTCTGGAGTCGTTGATCGGCGCCGACGCGTCGATGCACGCCGAGACGATCCCACGGACGTTCGTCATCATGGCCGTCGTCTTCTACATCTGCGTCATCGGCGCGGCGCAGGTCTACCGCGTGCCGCCGCCGGGATGGAAACCGGCCGGCTGGGAGCCACCCGCTGCCGCTGCCGGCGCGAAACAGGACTTCAGCCCCGGCGAGATGCTTTCCACCTGGCAGTTCTATGTCTTGTGGCTGATCTACGCGCTCGGCACGTCGGTCGGATTTGTCGCCATCGGGCAAGCGGCGCCGATCATTCGCGAGATCGCCGCCGGGGGCGCTTTGCTGACCGGAGGCGCGGCGTTGGGCGTGATGTCGTTCTTCAACGGCATCGGCCGGCTCAGTTGGGGCAGCCTGTCTGACAAGATCGGGCGCAACTCGACCACGCTCGCGATGTATGTCGTCTACCTGGTGGCCTGCGTTTTCTTGCTGCGAACCGCCTCGAGCTTTTGGCCGGTCCTGATTGGGCTGTGCATGGTCGGCTTCGCGTTCGGAGGCTACTTGGCGCTGCTGCCCTCGTTCACCGCCGACTACTTCGGGGCTAAGAACGTCGGGGCGAATTACGGCATTGTGTTCACGGCGTACGGGTTGTCGGGTTACTTCGTGCCCGGCTACTTCGCCTCCGTGATGGACCAGGCGCGCCAGGCGGGCGATCTTGCCGCCGGCTACAACCAGGTTTATCTGACGCTGGCGGGCTTTGCGGCGCTTGGAGCCGTCCTGGCGTTGATCGTGAGGAAGCCGAGCCACGCGGCGGGTTAGCCACCGCCCGAGAGGCGTGCTACTGAATCGGCGAGTAGTCGGTGGCGTTGAGAAAGACGGACACGACTTTATCGACAATCTTGCCGTCTCTCTCTGACGCCTCTTTGGCGCGCTTCCATTCCGGGTCGTCGCGAAACTCTTGCCAAGCGGCATCGCGGGCGGTGCGGCTCGGATAGGCCAGAATGTAGACGAGCGTGTTCTTCGACTCGGGGCCTTCGGCCGGCGTCCAATAGCCGATGAGCGACATGCCGTGTTTGACGAAGATGCGGTTGGTGTGCCCACCGAAGCGTTTGTGAAGGGCGTCGAGCCGGCCTGGGTGCGTGGTGTAAGTGCGCATCTCGAAGACGCGATGCTCGGCGCCGTGGGCAACCGAGGCCTGCGATAGCAGCAACGAACCGGCCAGCCCGATGGCGCACCCGAAAGCGCCCAGACGTCGGCCGCCTCGATGAAGGAAAGCGAGGGTTCTGTGAAAACGCAGGTTCATGGGTTGACTCCCGAAGAGTGGTCCGTCGCGTGGGTTGGTGCGGACCGTTGGGGAATTA
Organism: Bryobacterales bacterium; assembly: GCA_965261065.1. Lineage (GTDB taxonomy): Bacteria > Acidobacteriota > Terriglobia > Bryobacterales > UBA6623 > JAKZVK01. The sequence continues at coordinate 6,503,226 of OZ253444.1, forward strand.
TAGCGTGATTTCGTGCTCAATTCTCGGGAGTAAGTTCGGCGGCCGGCGGGTGGCCGGCGCGGCCACGCTGCCGGTCCGTTCCGTTCTCGCCGTTCGGTGAGCTTGGGCGGTTGAGTAGTGGCTCAGTTTCAGCCATGACGGTCTCACGGACACCGGATCAGCCATCCACGGTGGCTCAAGCCGGTGTGTCGGAAGGACGCTGAAGCGCCCTGGGCAGGAACGAAGGGCCACGCTGAACCGGCCGTAAACGACCGGCCTACAACGCGCTTCGCGCGGAAGCCGCCTGAAGGCGACTTCAGAAACGATGGCCTTCCGGCACAGTGTGCAGCGCACGCCCATCACCCAGCGTGGCGCAGCCAAATTGAGCCACTACCGGCGGTTGGGGATATGTTAACATCACGCTTGCGCATGATATCCGCGCGATCGAACGAGGGTACTTGATGGCCGCCTCGAAGACATCGTTCTTCTGTCTTGGGCTGGGGGTCGGCGCGTGTTTCGGCTTGCTGATTGCCCCGAAACGCGGCCGTGAAACTCGCGCGCAGTTGGCGGCCGGAGTTTCCGGGGGCCGCGAGTACGTCAAGCGGCGCAGCGGGTAACTGGTCAACGAAGCGGAGGAGATTCTGAATAAGGGCAAGGAGACCGTCTCCCTCGGCCGCGATCAGCTCACGGTCGCACTCGAAGCCGGGCGCGAAGCCTATCGGCGGGCGGTCGAGGAAGACGCCCCGGCGAGTCCGGAGGCTTCCTCCGAGTAACCGTTGCTGGGCGGGCTCGGCGCGTCTGTCCGTTGTCAAACCACGGAAGGTCAAGACTGATGGAACAAAACCTCCTCATCGTCATGGCGGTCTTTACCGGTATCGCGGCGATCGCATTACTGGGCCAGGCCGCGGCTCTCATCGGCGTGTGGCGGGCGACGAAGAAGTTGCAGAGCCGGACCTCGGAGTTCATGGGCCGCTGGGAGCCGGTGGCGGATGCGTCGCTCGAAACGATGGAGCAGGTGCGCAAGGAATCGGGCGAGTTGCTCAAGCAGGCTCAGGGCGTTGTGACCACTGCCAAGGGTCAACTCGACAAGGCCGACGCCGCTCTCGACGAGATCACCAGCAACGCCAAGACGCAGATCGAGCGCGTCGAGCGGACCATAGAGTCGGTCGCACAACGCGTGGACGCCACCGCAGCGGAGGTGCAACGGACCGTGCTGGTTCCCCTGAAGCAGATCCGCGCCTTCGCCGCGGCACTCGGCGCGGTCGGCGACGCGCTGATGGGACGCCGGCGGTCTTCGGTGGATCAAGCGACGCTCGATGAAGAGATGTTCATCTGACGGGCGGGGCCGCCGTGTCCTGACCTCGCTTTGACCCCTCCCCCGTGGTCGCGGACCTGAACCAACGGAAACAACCATGGCGATTCGAGTGGCTCTTCTTGGCACGAAATTCATGGGAAAGGCCCACAGCCAAGCCTATCGCAGTGTGAACATGTTCTTCCCGGAAGCGCCGCGGGTCGAGATGAAGGTGCTGGTGGGCCGCAACGCGAACGAGACCGAAGAGGCGGCGCGGCTCTATGGGTGGCAAGAGGCGTCGACGGATTGGAAGGCCGTGATGCGCCGCAAGGATATCGACTTGGTCGACATCTCAACGTCCGGCGATCAGCACTACCCCATGGTGGTTGAGGCGGCCAGAGCCAAGAAGCACTTGGTGTGCGAGAAGCCGCTCGGCAATACGCTGCGCGAGGCGAAGCGCATGGCCGCTGCCGCCAACAAGGCCGGCGTGCGCCACTTCCTGATGCACAACTATCGCCGCCTCCCCGCGGTGACGCTCGCGAAGAAGATCATCGATGACGGGCGCCTGGGCAAGCTCTACCACTTCCGCGCGCGCTATCTGCAGGATTGGGCCATGTCGCCGCAGCTACAGATGCTGTGGCGCTTCGACAAGAAGCTAGCCGGCAGCGGCGCGCTGGGGGATCTCGGCTCCCACATCGTCGACTTGGCTCAGTATCTGTGTGACGACATCACAGACGTCTCCGCGACGATGGAGACCTTCATCCACGAGCGGCCCCGTGCCGCCGGCGCGAGGAAGAAGGACAAGGTGACCGTCGACGACGCCGTCGTGATGTGCGCGCGGTTTGCGAACGGCGCCATCGGCACGCTCGAGGGCACCCGCTTTGCCTACGGCCGCAAGAACCACAACGCGTTCGAGATCAACGGCAGCAAGGGTTCGCTTGTGTTCGACCTCGAGAACCTGAACAACTTGCGCTTCTGCTCGGCCGATGACGCGCCCGACGTGCAGGGCTTCCATGAGATCATCGCGGTCTCGAAAGGCAAACATCCGTACGCCGACCACTGGTGGGCGGACGGCCACATTCTCGGCTACGAGCATTCCTTCACGCACAGCGTGAACGACTTCCTGATGGCGATTGAGTCGGGCGGCGAGATCCATCCGAACTTTGACGATGGATTGAAGAACCAGGAAGTGCTCGACGCCGTCGAGCGCGCGTCGGGCTCGAAGCGGTGGGTCAAGGTGGGCTGAGTTGATCGACATCCACACCCATGTGTTGCCGGGGGTGGACGACGGAGCTCCCGACGACGAGACCGCCCTTGCGATGTGCAAGATGGCGGCCGAGGCCGGCACCACCGACCTCGTCTTAACCCCGCACAGCAACGCGCAGTTCAGTTTCGACCCAAAGCACACCGAAGAGAAGCGCCAAGAGATGCAGACGGCCGTCGGCGAAGGTTTCTACCTTCACCGCGGCTGCGACCTGCATCTGGACTTGCGCAACATCGAGGCGGCTTTGGCGAACCCCTCGGACTTCACGATCAATGGCCACAACTACTTGCTCGTGGAGTTCTCCGACGAGATCCTCATGCAGGGGACGGCGCAGATGTTTCGACAATTCGAGGAGGCGGGGATCGTCCCCATCGTCACGCATCCGGAGCGCAACCGGCTGTTGAGACGAAACCTTCGCCGGCTCACGAAGTGGGTCGAGCGGGGCTGTCTGCTGCAGATCACCGGTCAGTCGCTGCTGGGCTCGTTCGGCGAGCGGGCGGAGCAAGCCGCCATCGCCATGATGGACTCGGGGCTCGTGCACTTTGTCGCTTCCGACTCGCACAACCTCAACGATCGTCCGCCGACGCTCGACGAGGCATACGAGGCGGTGGCGGACCGCTGGGGCGACAACGAAGCCGATCGGCTCTTCATCGATGATCCCTGGGCCGCGCTGTGGGGCGAGCGCATCGAGCCGCCCGAGCCGAGGTTCAGCCGCCGACGCTGGTCGGTCTTCGGCTGACCTGGGAGGCGGATCGGGTATCGGGAAGGGTGAAGAGAGGCTGTGTGGCGGAGTCTAGAAGCCTCTGAAGGATGTCAGGGTTCGTGCCGGACCGCTCCCTGACGGTCACGGCTCGGTTGCTCTGAAAGAAGGATGGCTATGAATCGTACACTGTTTACCGTCTCCGTCGCGCTTGCGTCGCTCTTGGTCGGCGGTTGCACTGAGCCACCTGCTGCCGACACCCGCCCGAACATCGTGTTCGTGTTGCTCGACGACGTGCGATGGGACGACCTCGGCGCGGCGGGGCATCCCTTTGTGCAGACGCCGAACTTCGATCGCGTTGCTCACGAAGGCGTGCTGTTCCGTAATACGTTTGCGGCCACGCCGCTGTGCTCGCCGAACCGCGCGAGCATCCTGACCGGGCAGTACGCGCACACGCACGGCATCGTCGACAACGTCGATCGGAGCGAGCAGAGCCACCGGCTGGTGACGTTCCCGCGGCTGATGCACGACGCCGGCTACGAGACGGCCTACGTCGGTAAGTGGCACATGGGGGTGGACGACTCGCCGCGTCCCGGCTTTGATTACTGGTACAGCTTGCAGGGGCAGGGCTACCACTTCGACCCCGACGTCAACGACAACGGCCAGCGCAAGAAGGTCAAGGGCTATACGACGGACGTGTTCTCCGAGCGAGCGGTGGAGTTCGTGCGCAAGTAACGCGACGCGCCTTTCGCGCTTTATTTCGCTCACAAGGTGGTTCATCCAAACATCTTCCAGAACGCCGACGGGAGCCCGGACGGTCCGCGTGGCGGCGCGGAAAAGTATACGCCGGCGCCGCGCCACAAGGGCCTGTATACCGGCCAGGTTCCCCCGCGCCGGCCGAATGCGACCAGCTACGCCGAGGGCAAGCTGGCGTTGCAGCGCGAGATCCCGGGGTTACCGCCGATCGGCCCGACCACGGGGACCGATGATGCGACGATCCTCAACCGTCTGCGCATGCTGTCGTCAGCGGATGAGGGGATGGGGGCGATCTTCGAGGCGCTCGAAGAGATAGGCGAGCTCGACAACACCGTGATCGTCGTGACGAGTGATCACGGGTTCTTCTATGGCGAGCACGGCCTGGGGCGCGAACGGCGGCTGGCGTACGAAGAGACGGCCCGGGTGCCTTTGTTCATTCGCTATCCGCCCCTGATCGAGGCGGGGAGCGAGATTGATGAGTTTGCGTTGAGTATTGATTACGCGCCGACGTTGCTTGAGATGGCCGGTGTTGAGGTTCCCGCTGAGATGCAGGGCCGGTCGTTGGCGCCGTTGTTCAAGGGGAAGGTTGCCGACTGGCGCAAGTCGTTCTTGCTGGAGTATTACTCCGACACCGTTATGCCACGGCTGGTGACGATGGGGTACAAGGCGGTTCGGACGGAGAGGTGGAAGTACATCCGGTACGTCGATCTCGAAGGGATGAACGAGCTTTACGACCTGGAAGCCGACCCCTACTAGGTGAAGAACCTGATCGATGACCACGCCGCGCAACCGGCCCTGGAAGAGATGAAGAGCGAGTTGGAGCGGTTGTTGAAAGAAACGGGTGGGGAGCTTGAGTCGGGCGGATAGTCGCAGGCCGAGATCTGCTGCCTTGTCGCTCGCCTAGACGGTAAGGTCGAATGCCGGCAATTACGGCGGGGCTTCGTTCGTAGGTTGCACGAGTTGCCGCTGCTGGGCCCGCGCGGCAGCGATTCCGCAACGCGGTCGGGCGAGAGCCGGGAAGTGATTGGGGAACGAGCGAGTTAGGTGCGGGGCGAGCGGGGCGAGCAGATTCGCAGCCGGACGAGGGCCTCGGCGGGGCCCGAAGTCGGCCGCGGAAGACACCGCTACGCTCGGCTGCCGCTCGGCGGCGTGGTGGCAGCGCAGGATGGCAGGGAGAAAGAAAACCACCCGCTCGCTATGGCGAGGGCCCCGAGCCGTACGGGCAAGCCGCCGCCTGATACAGATCAGCCGCCATCGCGCGCGCCCAAAAGACTCGCGGCTTGCTGCGCCGCAGCGATGCCTTGAGATTGCGCGCAACAAAAACGTGGAAGAGATTAAAAGCCAGAAACACCGTCAACAGAAAGTTCTCGATCGCCGCGGGGTCGTGCTTATATACGTGGTCGGCGTGCCAGCCGTTGACTAACTCGTTGAAACCCTGATTCTCGATGTCCCAGCGTTGATGGCCCAACCTTACCACCCGCGCGGTCCGAACCTGCAGTGAGGAAAGGGTCGTCACCCACACCCACTCGCTGTGATGCGGATGCGGTTGGGAGTCGAGTTGCGAATACTGCTGCCAGCTCTCGACGGAACGAACCACCCGCAGCGGCTGCTGCACCTGCGGCCACGACACCAGGCCCTCGTGATCCCACCACTGGCAATCGCGACCTTGATAGTCGCCGCGTTGGGGCGCCGTGGTCGGCCACAGCCCTTGGACGTCTTGATAGAGGTTGCGGCGCTCGTCCTTGAGCACGATCACGGCGTCTTTGCCATGCCCCAATAAGAAGTTGATAAACGGGGCGGTGGCGTAGAGAGCATCGGCCAACACGACGTCAAAGGCTCGCGGATAGGTCTCGAGAACTCGCGCCAGCAAACGGTGCGCCGCGGCCATCTCGTCCTCGCCGGGCCGTTGCGGCTCGGCGTCGAGCAACAGTCGCAGCGGTTCGGAGCCGGGGGGCGCATCGGAGAGCAACAGCAGTGTGACTTGGCGATGGTAGTATTGCATCTGCTGGCCATCGCGGCGCTGCACGGTGCGCTTCAAGCATCCTCGACAGCAACGGCGGTAGCTGGCGTGAGACTCATGGCCGTCGAGCACGGCCACGCCCAGCCCGCCGATCCCGGGCAGGGCCTTGTTGCGCTTGAGCCGTTCGTAGACGTGATGAATCGCTGCCCGCACCGCGGCGGCATCGAGCCGGCTGTAGACGCGCCCGAGGGTGTCGGCGCTGGGCATCTCGCGGCCCAACCACTGTTTCCAAAACGGTGCGGGCGCTAGCGTCTCTAACGCGTTGAGGCTGCCCAGCCGTGTCCAGAACAGCACCAGCACCGACTGCAGCACCACCCGCGTCGGGATGCGCGGCCGCGGCCTGGTGTCGCCGACGGCGGCCAGCAGCGAGTCCCGCAGACCGTAGACCTTCTCGGCGTAGTGCAGCAGGCGTCGAAGAACGTCATTCCTCCCGGCGGCTTCGGAGCCGCTTCCATTCACGCTCGGAGACCTCGTCGAGGAGCCGTTGGAGTTGCTGGTAGGCGGCCACGGCCTGGCGGACGCGGGCCTCCCAGTGGCGGGGCACAAACAGCTGCTGCAGTTGCCCTTGGCGATTCCGCACCAAATACAACGAGGCGTGAAGCTGACCGCGAGCACAGCGACAGGTGGGCTTGCCGCAGGTGCGTTGGCGGGGCGCCAGCGTGCCGTGCAGCAACCAGCGGCCATGGACGAGCTGCGCGATGCGGGAGCGGAGCCTACGTTCGGCATCCGAGAGATGAGAGCGAGTGGGGGCCGCCTTCATGACTGGTATAATTAATATATATCAGAATAACACATGGGTCAAGTCCGCCGGGGGAATGCGAATCTGCTCGGACCTGGAGGACGAGCGAAAACACTTGCTAAATCAAATGTTTCCGACCCTCAAGAAATGTGGATGCGGAACCGCTGCCCGCGCGGCGAGTTGGGCGGTGATTCGATTGCAGTCGGCGGGCCGTCGGGCGCGCGGGCTTGGGATCGCCGGTTGGGTGGGGATCGGCGATGCCATGACGTTGATCGTCTGGGTCGGAGGCGTGCCGGTGCGGGCCGGCGCCTGATCATTCAGGCCCAGGTTATGGCCCAGCTCATGTGCCGCGGTCAGACCTTTCTCGCCCGGGTTGAGCGCCGCACCCTGATTGACAACACTGAAGTCTCCAAGATTCTGCGCACGGCCCTGCTCGTTCCCACCGGGCTGGTAGTCGGCAACCAGCATGCCAAGGCAGCTCCGGCCGGGATTCTGAGCACCCACGTATTGCTCAAAGGCCCGCAGCAAGCTGCTTCCGCCGACGTTGCGGTTGTCGAAGAACCTCCCCTGTGCCCCTTGAGCGCTCCAATCAACAAGATTATTCGCCGGCGTAACCCGGGCGGTCACCGGGTTTACGAGGTACACCTTACCCTTAGCGAACCAGACACAGCAGTCGCGGTAGGCCTCGTTGATCCGCCGTATCATCCGGTCGAGGCTGCCATGGAGTTCGGCCGCTCCGGCCACGGCGTTCGGTCCGGGCGGGTCCGGGTTCATCAGTTCGCTCAGAGAACTTGCTTGAAATCTGGCCGAAGGAACGCTGACCGGGATTTGAAGGATTACTCCTGCTTGGGGCCCGGTCGTAGGCACGAAGGGCGCCACTCCGGCGTCATGCGCTGCGGCTGGATTCGCTCCGGGCCATGCAATTACGTAGAAATCGACACAGAATTTCTTCCAGTTGCAGGAAGTCTTCCCCGGGGCCGACGGGGGCTGTCCGCCTCCTTGCGGCGGCTCTTCCTCTTTCTCGGCGGGGCCCTGTCCACCATCCCGCGGCCCGTCGCCTTTTCCGCAGTAGAGAGCTAGGACGAGTCCAATGAGGCTGCAAACAAGGATAGCTGATCGGTAGCGGCGACCAAAAGACATCGGGCATCCTCCAAAGGCGATGACTCTGATGAACCAGGGTTTCCTTCCGACCGTCCCGGCACGGACAGGGTAGCCAATCCAACCGCCGCCATGCAACGTTTTCCTACTGCTGCTGTTCGGTGCTCCTCCCGCTGCCGGTTCGGCCTTCGTAGGCTGTCTAGCTCATCATCACGCTCCGGCGACCGCAAAAGGGCTTTTCGGCAACACCGGAGAACCAAGCCTCGTCGGTACTATTTATGAGGTAGGTTCTAGTCAGATGCGTTCAGAAAGTCGGAGGCCCGGAATTCCAGACGCCCCCTTATCTTAACGGCCCCAGTTACGCAGGAAACTAGAAAGGAGTTGAGCAATGAAGATCCGACTGTTCTACGTTGTCATCCTTGTCGCTGGTTCTTTATGGGGTCAGGGTGTCAGGCGTGGTTTGTCACCTGTCCCGCCCTGGGCGGGCCCGGAAGGGCGGATACCCGAGTACTACGTTTACACAGATCTCAAAACCGGTGAGTACGTGCTGCACCACCCGGACGACCTAGATGCCCTCCACAAGGGAGAGGAGCCAAGCACCTCGGAGTACGTTACGGTGCGCTTTGGCCGTCATCTCTCGAAGCCTACGGTCGATGTAGAGATCGAGGAGACGCCGGAAGGATTTGAGTACCGGTACACCGTGTCCAATGCATTGGACGCAAGGCAGGAGATCCGTCGTTTTATGATCGTTACGGCCGGCACTGATTACACCGGAGTGCTCGAACATCAGGCCGAGAAGCCGTGGACGGCTAGCCCTGCTTCACCGAATATGCGCCCTCGCTTCGAACAGGCCGCCATCCCGTTGTTGGGAATGAGTAACAAAGGAATGCTGGTGTGGTGGTCAGGTACGGCTCAAACCAGGATTTCCATTTTGGCCCTGGCACGGCCACAGTATACACCCGCTCCGCTCCGAACAGCACGTCCTTTCACGCTGAACCCTGCACATCACCTCTGCTGGTAGTCGCCAGAGCTGGTTCGACCGCTCACAGTCGTTGATTGAGCGGCTTGAACGGCGCTCCGGCCGACACTGCTCCTTGCGAAACCTTTTGGAGCCAAAAGCTGTTGATCCTCACTCCGGCAATGCTACCCACTCGGCAGCGGCAGCGCCCAGATCTTGTGCAGCATGTCGCCGAACAGCCGCCGGTTCAGATGTCCCTCCGCCAATAAGAGCCAGTAATACCGCGCGTGCTTGACCAGCCGACCGCCGGTCTTCATCAACCTGTGTTGCAAGCTCGTCAGCGACCAACTCTTGATTCGCTGCGGAAGCCCCAGCCGCCGCCAAAGATTGCCCAGGTTGTAGGCCAGCACGCTCAGTTGCAACCGCACTTCGTTGGCCCGAAATCGATGGCACGACAATCGCGTCCAGTGCGTCGCCTGCTTGCCTTCCTTGATCCACTGTTCCGCCGTGCCGCGCTTGTTGTAGAAGCGCACCACCGAGCGGCTCGGCAAGCTCATGCTCGTCACGATGAATCCGACGCGCGGGAACAGCTCGCCCTGGTGATGCTCGACCTTAGCGACGATCCGCCTCGCCTGCGACCAACTCTCCGCCTGATAGCGAAAACTCTTGTAGCGCACCAAGGGCTTGCGGGAAGGCCTTCCCGGCGGGCGAAACAGGATGTCTTCGATCTCCAGCTCCAAGCTCTTGTTGGCCGGAATGCGAATGGCGTACTGTACTCCGCGTTCCTCCGAAGCCTCATAAACTTCCGGCTTCGCAAAGGCCGCATCGCCCCGGAAGGCGACCTGCTTGCCCGCAGCCTGTTGGCGCTCGATCTCCGGCAACAAGAGCTCATCCCAGTCCTCGGCGCTGTGCACGTTGCCTGGACGCAGCTTGGCAGCGAGGCAATCACCATGACCGTTGAACAAAAGCAACGGGTGGTAGCAGACCGACTCGAAGTGTCCGTTGTAGGCACTGCCTTCCTGTTGGCCATGGACCGGACTCTCGGTGGAGTCCAGGTCCAGAACGACCCGCTCGGCGTCGTCGAACGCTTCCGCTTGCCCGACCAGCTCTCGGTTCAGCGCCATCAGCCCCAGCAGGTTCTCTTCGCTCGCCAGCATCTCCGTCTCGAAGCCGTGCAGCGTCGAGGTCAAGGCCGCACCGCGATCCCAGATCTTCTGCTAACCGATCAGCCGAAACGTCGGATCGATCGAAACCCGCTCGGCGTCGTTGAGGTCCTCGTAGCCGGCGAGTCGGCTGTAAACCGACTGCCGCAACAGATCAGCGAGCGTGAACTGCTTGTTTGTGCCTTGCCGGGAGTCGCTGAGATGCTCGTCAATCAGTTCTCCGAGACCGAGCCGTTCGTCCAGTTCGCGAACCAAAATCAGGCCACCGTCGGAAGTGACGTGCGATCCCTGGAAATCGACTTTGAGAAGTCCATTGAAACTTAGCTGGAATGGCTTGGTTTGTTTTTCACCCATTGGGTGTTGGCCTCCATGGCGTCCTCATCGGGCTCTAGCCCCTATGAATAAAGACGCTCAAGGCCGCTGGAAGGTAGGGATGTCAAACATCAAATTGAAAATGCGGGTCAAAACGATGTCATTGGGCCCGGTCAGGTGCGTGATGGCTTCGTACTGAAGAGTGAGTTCCGGCCAGGATGGACGACCGCTTACGCCGCCGGCGGCAAGTCGTTGGGTGCGCCGGGGCACGGCTATCCGCAAGTGATCGTCGCCCAACTGAACTTGGTGACCGGACCGGCGAAGGAGTATCGACGGGTGTTAACCGTCGGACCGAGATTCCCCAAGGACGCTCCCGTTGAGACCGTGCGAACGACTGGGCGGGTATGATTCGCCGACTGCAGGGGACCGGTGAGTTGGCGGAGTCGGTCTATGCCGCGTCGGCATTGGGCACACTGCGAGCGACGGCGGATAGCCGAATCGTTCCCGCTACAACATCGATTGCGGAGCCGAAGAGCCGCCTTGAACGGACGATTGCGAAGGGTCTCCGTCTCAGCCTCGGCTTGAAGTAGCGGATGCGGACGTCGGCGCATCGGTGGCCGACGCGGGGGGGCGCCTCCTTGCGGCGGTTCTTCCTCTTTCTCGGCGGGGCCCTGTCCTCCATCCCGCGGACCGTTGTCTTTTGCGCAGTAGAGAGTTAGGGTGGCTCGTCCTAAATGCGAAAGACTATTACCCATGGTGTTGCGGCGGCACGCCGGGCTTCCTTCACATTGCCGGCCGCGGCTCGTAGCGCTCGACCTTGATCTCATCCTCGCGTGCTTGAGCCTGGGCGACGTCGTAGGCGGCCTGCAGGCGTATCCAGGTTTCCGTCGTAGAACCGAAGGCCTTGGCGAGCCGGATCGCCATGTCACCCGACATGCCCGCGCGGCCATTGACCAGGTTCGAGAGCGCCTGACGGCTGACGCCGAGGACCTTCGCGCCTTCGATCACGCTCAGGCCGAGCGGCTCCAGACAGGAAACCCGCACGACTTTGCCGGGGTGCGGCGGGTTCTTCATCGGCATGGCTGTTTCTCCTTTCGTTAGTGGTAGTCGATCAACTCCACGTCGTAGACGTCCTCGCCTTCAAAGCGGAAGATGATGCGCCAGTTCGTCTTCACCGTCACCGACCAGTAGCCTTTCCGATCGCCCTTGAGTGCATGCAGCCGGTAGTTGGGAATGCGCAGCGCCTCGGGCGAGCTGGCGACATCGAGCTGAGCGAGCATTGCTTCCACCCGGTCTTGCAGATCGGGCCGGATCACGCTGCGGTCACCGCGCTCAAAAAAACGCTTCAGCCCTCGATGGCGGAAGCTGCTTATCACTCCTTGACCGTAAAGTGTCTATCGACAGTTGTCAACAGGAACGCATTCCTGATGACTGCCGGTCGCCGGGCGTTCGCTCTTGTAAAACGCAAGAGTGAAGCATCGAACCAAGATCCTCAAGGTCTTCTCTCTTCCTTGACGAGGCGGTCACGAATTGTGACCGGTACCGCCTTGACACCGACTCGGCCGATCGGCACAGTGGGACATGGCCAAGGCAAAGTCCCAGAGCGTTATCCCGATTGAGCGCATCGCCAGCCGCATCTGCTTGATCCGCGGCGAAAAGGTGATGCTCGATGCCGACCTGGCCAGCCTCTACGGCGTTGAAACGAAGAATCTGAACAAGGCCGTGACCCGCAATCAGCATCGCTTTCCCGAGGACTTCATGTTTCAGTTGACCACTGAAGAATGGGACGCTTTGAGGTTCCAGATTGGAACCTCAAACACCGGACGCGGCGGGCGGCGATACGCGCCGCGTGTGTTCACCGAGCAGGGCGTGGCCATGCTCTCGTCGGTATTGCGCAGCAAACGCGCGGCCGAAGTGAACGTGGCGATCATGCGCGCCTTCGTCCGCCTTCGCCAGATGCTGGCCACGAATGAAGAACTGGCCCGCAAGGTGGCCCAGCACGACCGTCAGATCGCCGTGCTGTTCGAGCACGTCCAGAAACTGCTCGAACCGCCCGAGCCGAAGAAAAAGCGTCCCATCGGGCTTTATCCGTCCGAAGGACGACTGAGAAGAACAGGACCCCATCCTTTGCCCCTTTTGGACCAGACATGCTGAACTTCTACAAAAAGTATCTTCTTCCCGGCTTCGTTTTTCAGTCGATTGTGATCGGCGGCGGTTATGGGACCGGCCGAGAATTGGTCGAGTTCTTTCTCAGCGAGGGCCCCGCCGGCGGCTACTTGGGCATGCTCGTCGCCACGGTGGTATGGGCCGTTATCCTGGCGCTGGGTTTTGAGCTGGCCCGGCTAGGCCGGCACTACGACTACCGGACGTTTCTGAACTCCCTGCTGGGCCGCGGCTGGATGGTGTTCGAGGTGCTCTACGTGCTGTCGGTGATTCTGACGACGGCGGTGGTTGGGTCGGCGTCCGGGGAACTGCTGAATGAGACCGTCGGCTGGCCTCGTATCGTCGGTACTCTCATCTTGATATCGCTGATTGCTCTGTTTACCGGCTCGGGCAGTAGTCTCATCGAGAAGTTCTTTTCGGTTTGGTCGTTGGGGCTCTACGTTGTCTACTTCATCGTGATCGTGCTCGTTCTCAGGGAGTCGAGCGATGCGGTCTTCAGCAACATGACGGTGTGGAAAGAAGGTTCGGGGTGGCTCCTGGGGGGGTTGAAGTACGGCGCTTACAACCTGGCCGCGCTGCCGGCCATGCTGTTCGCGCTGCGGCATCTCGAACATCGGCGTGAGGCGTTCGGCGCGGGAGCGTTGGCGGGATTGATTGCGATGTTCCCAGGTGTGCTGATCTACACGGCGTTTCTGGCCAACTATCCAGCTATCACGGAAGAGGCGATTCCGGCCAATTTCGTCCTCACCGGCCTGGGGATGCCTTGGTTCCAGACGTTCTTCCAAATCATTCTGTTCGGCACGTTCATCGAGACGGGTACCGGCATGATCCATGGCTTCAACGAACGGATCGCCGGCGTCATGAAAGAGCGCGGCCGGACGATGTCAACCTTGCAGCGATTGGGCGTTACGGCGGGTTTGCTGGTGGTGGCGATCTGGATGGCGGACCGCTTTGGCTTGGTCAAGCTGATTAGCGATGGGTATGGCTTGATTACTTATGGTTTTTGGGCTTTGTTTTTGTTGCCGATCTTGGTGATCGGGTCGTGGAGGATTTTTGGCAGAACCCGGTCGCAGTAGGTGATTGATTGGGCGGCGCTTTCGGCTACAGATCCTTCCGAAAGCATCGAACCATTCCAACATCCTCGAAGCCCAGAGCGCGGTGGGCCAGCCGGCTGATTTCGTTTTCAGGTTGGGTGTCCGAAGCAAACTCGGCACAACCCTGTGCACGTCCCCACTCCTCGGCGGCCTCAAGGAGGGCTCGCCCGATCCGCCGGCCACGGGCCGCGGGCTCTACATACCACCCTTCCAGGTAGGCGACACGGTTGGTCCGGCAACCCTCCGCACACGGCCGGATCGAAAGCTCAGCCAAGCCGACCACCGTCTCGGATGCATCCACCGCAAGAAGAACGGCCTGCGGCTCAGGGGACCGGCCGGCAAGGAACTGCTCAATCTCGCCGCGATGTTCTGACTCAGAACCCTCAGGCCACAGGGCGCGGCGCAGCTTTAGCCACGAAGCCGCATCACTCCTAGCAACGGGTCGAATCGCCACCATTGGGGGAAGGTTCAGCTTCAGGCTGCGGGCTGCGGCTGGTAGCGCTCGACCTTGATCTGATCTTGACGTTTGCGCGCCTGAGCCAAATCGTAGGCCGCCTGCACGCGGAGCCAAAAGTCGGCGTTGGACCAGCCGGCCTTCTCGAGGCGAATGGCCATCTCCGGCGAAACGGCCGCATGGCCGTTGAGCACGCGTGAGAGCGAGTGACGCGCGACGCCCAGCACCTTTGCGGCATCGGTGACGTTCAGGCCAAGCGCATCGAGGCAGTTCTTCTTGATGCCGCGGCCCGGATGCGGCGGATATTTCATTGTCATGGCTCGTCTGCCTTTCGTCAGTGGTAGTCGGTCAGATCGACATCGAAGGCATCGCCGCCCTCAAAACGGAAGATGATACGCCAGTTGGCGGATATCCAGATACTCCAAAAACCCTTCAGATCTCCCTTCAACGGATGAAGCCGATAGCCTGGCAAATCAAGGTCTTGGGGCGTTTTGGCCGCGTCGAGATCCGCCAAAGCGATCCCGATCCGTTCCGCCTGATCGGCACGCAGCTTGCTCGCCTCTCCTCGCTCACGAAGCCGCTTGAGGCCGCGATGGCGGAACGTCCGAATCATTGGTCAGTGTACCGCGTAGCGGTACACATGTCAACCGGTCATGTTCTTAATGGGTCGCTTCCCCGGTGGCGGTTGGGGTCGCCGACGCATCGGCTGCTGTTTCCACCTGCTTCATTACCCGTAGCGTGTTCCCACCCAGAATCTTCTGAATATCGCCGTCGCTGAACCCGCGCTCCTGCAAGCCTGCGATGAGGTTGGGGATCTTCTAGATGTCCTCCATCCCCTCGGGTAGCTGATCGCTCACGCCGTCGAAGTCCGATCCCATCCCAACGTGATCGACGCCCGCCACTTTGGCGGCGTGTTCGAAGTGGTCCAGCAGCTTGGAGAACGGAACCTGGCCCACGCGCTGGAGGCGTTCCTGGTCGATCTTGCGTAGCTCGACGGACTGCTGCTTCTGATCGCCGGCGTACTTCTTGCGGACGGCTGTAGCCTTCGCGTCCAGATCCTTCAGCGCACTGGTGAACGGGTTGCGCTCGTGGTCGAGGAAGCCGTTGAAGTAATTGATGTGAACGACGCCGTCGTTGTTGGCCAGCGCGCGCAGCATGTCGTCGGTCACGTTGCGGCCCTGGTTGGCGATGGCGCGGCAGGAGGAGTGGGATGCGATGATCGGCGCGGACGATGTCTCGAGGGCATCGTAGAACGTGTCGTCTGAGACGTGTGAGATGTCGACCATCATGCCCAGCCGGTTCATCTCGCGGACGACATCGCGGCCGAACTCCGTGAGGCCCCGTGATTGCGGCTTCAGCGCGGCGCAATCGGCCCAAGGCGTGTGGCCGTTATGAGTGAGCGTGAGGTAGCGGACGCCCAGCTCGAAGAAGGTCCGCAGCACCCCAAGACTGGAGTCGATCATGTGGCCGCCCTCGACCCCCATCAAGACGGCGATCTTGTTGTGTTGCTTGGCCGCGGCGATCTCGGCGCTAGTCGTTGCGAGCGCGAGATCGCCGGGGTGACGGCGGACCTCGACCAGAACGTCGTCGATGATCTCGAGGGCCTTCTTGACCGAGGCGGTCGGGGAGCGCGCCGTGGCGCTGGTCCAGATCGAGAAGAAGACGCCCGTCACGCCGCCTTGCCGCATGCGCGGGATATCGACCTGGCCGTAGTCGTGCCGCTCGCCGAGGTCGTATCCCTCGGCGCTGATGAGCATCGGGGTATCGCAGTGCAGATCGACGACGATCGAGCGTTCGAGCAGGGTTTTCTGTTGGATGTCGGTGGCCGGAGCGGCTGACCCAGGATCGCGCGAGCCAGGATCAGGCGACTCGGGATTGGTAGACGAGCAGCCTACGCCGCCCAAAGCCGCGCCAGTCATGGCAAGGCCCCACTCTCTTCGCGTGAGCATCACCGCCTGATTATAGTGCGGCTGATTGCGGTCGGGCCCGCCGATGGTTCAGCCCAGGGGATCGTTGGGCGAGTTGTGTTCAGTCAGACAGGCCGAAAGGGGGGCGGCAGGCTCCCCAGGGGGAAGAGGAACCTGCCGCTACAACAGAGTCGTGGGAGAAGCGGTCTAATCGGAAGCGTACAGCAAGAGTAGAAACACGCCCACAGCCAGGAACATCCCGATGAAGAAGTACACGACGTACATCTGGGACTTGAGCGCTTTGAGGTCGGGGCTGCCGCCTTGCGCGTTCTTCATGCCCTCGGTAATCGCCTTCGAGATCTGCTCGCCCATGCCGCTCACGTCGAGGGAGCCTCCACTGGTTCCCTCGCCGACGGAGACGCCCTTTTCTTCGAGCGTTTTCGCCAGCGACTCCAGACGCTCGGCCATCTCGTCGACGCGCGGGTCGGCTGCTGCGTTCTTCGCGTCGGTGGGGGACTCGACCACCTCCAGGCGTCGGGAGAGATCCTCGATGTCGATGCGTATGCCCTCTTCCTTTGGGTTCTCCTCGACAGCCGACAGACGACTAGTATATAGTTTCACTAAAACATACCCGCTCTAGGTGACCTCAAGCGACTCGAACTTCCTCCAGCGGTGAACGACTGGAGCGGCGTTGATCTCCGCGATTCCTTTCAGGATTCGTTCCCGAAGCTCCGCCCAGGACTCGACTCGTATTCGCTTTAAGAATGTGCGCGCCATCTTGCCAAACAGCGTCTCGACTATGTTGAGCCAGGACCCGTGGGTGGGCGTATGCACATATTTGAAGCGGTTCGGACGCGTCGCCAAGTAGGCTTTCGTCTCCTTCGATATGTGCGAGGAATGATTGTCCAAGATCAATCGGATCGTGCACTCGTCCGGGTAAAATTGGTCCAGATCCTGGAGCAGCAAGATGAATTCCCGACTGCGGTGACGCCGCTCCACCCGCGCCGTCACCCGACCGCTATGCAAGTCCAGCGCCGCCAGAATCGAGCAAGTTCCTAGACGTTTGTACTCGTAATCGCGAGCCACGCTGGGATGCCGCCCAGGCTTCGGCGGCAGGTCCGGCGCGACGTTGGCGATCGCTTGCACGCCGGGCTTCTCGTCTACCGAAACCGTGATCACCTCCGGCGAGAGGCCGTCGCGAGGGCTTTCATTCTGCCAAGCCACTTCGCGGTAGACCAGCAACACCTGCCGCATCTTGGACTCAAAATCGGGATCGCGACGCTCCAGGTAGTACTTCACCTTCTCTGGATGCAGAGGTTGCTCGGCCAGGATCCGGTGGACGGTCGCCTTAGCCGCTTGGTCCAACGCCGGATAGCCTGCTTCCACGGCATGCCGGCGCACGTGTAGAGCCAGCGCACTGCGGGTCCAGAGTTCGGCGGCGTAACCGAGTTGCTTGGGTTTGCTACAGGCCAAATGCACCACCCAGGCCTTGGCATCGGCGGTGATGAGGGGCTGCTGGGGACGATGATAGGCATCCTTGAGCGCTGCTTCCACGCCCATGGCGAGGGCTCGATCGATCCATTTGCCGACGCTTTTGCGGGTCATCTTCACGGTTCGCATAATCTCGGCAATGGTCTCGCCGGAATGATAACGCCACAGAATCTCAGCCCTCTGCACCTCCCGAACCGGAGCCGTCCGCGAACCACGCAGCCGCTCCAGATGCTGCACCTCTGCGGGGCTGAGTTGCAGCTTGAGACGCTTCTACTTTCCTGCCATGCCTTCAGCCTAGCAGGAACCGTTGCTGTATGAGTATGTTTTATTGAAACGCTATACTAGACAGCTCAGCCACGCGCGGGTCCGAGACCGGTTCACGGCTGCCGTCTTCCATGTCCGAGAGGCGGGCGAAGACCTCGTCGAGCCGTGAGTCATCAAGCCCAGCGTCACCGGTCGGGCGCTCGGCTTTCTCTTCGATCGCGGCGATGCGCCGGGTGAGGTCGTCCACGGCGGAGTCCGGCGGCGTTTCGACGTGGCCTTTCTCGATGGCCTCCAACCGTTCGGTCAACTGATCGACGAGCGCGGGGGACGGGCCACCGGCCGGTTCGGCCTCCAGCGCGCCCAGGCGTTTCTCGATGGCGGTGGTATCGACGGGTTCTCCGCCCAACCCTTCTTGCTCTTCGAGAGCCGAGATGCGCAGCAGGACCTCGTCCAGCCGCGGATCGGTACTGGGGCCCGAGGATTCAAGACTCTCCAGCCGTTCGGTCAACTGATCGACGAGCGCGGGGGACAGGTCCCCGGCCGGTTCGGCCTCCAACGCACTCAGGCGTTTCTCGATGGCGGTGGTATCGACGAGTTCTCCGCCCAACCCTTCTTGCTCTTCGAGAGCTGAGATGCGCAGCAGGACCTCGTCCAGCCGCGGATCGGCGCCACTGCCCGAGGATTCAAGACTCTCCAGCCGTTCGGTCAACTGATCGACGAGCGCGCGGGACGAGCCACCGGCCGGTTCGGCCTCCAGCGCGCCCAGGCGTTTCTCGATGGCGGTGGTATCGACGGGTTCTCCGCCCAACCCGTTTTGCTTTTCGAGAACCGAGATGCGATATAGGACTTCGTCCAGCCGCGGGTCGGCGCCGTGGCCCGAGGATTCGAGACCCTCCAGGCGTTCGGCCAACTGATCGACGAGCGCGGCGGACGGCTCCCCGGCCGGTTCGGCTTCCAACGCACTCAGGCGTTTCTCGAGGGCGGTGGTATCGACAGGTTCTCCGCCCAACTCTTCATGCTCTTCGAGAACCGAGGTGCGATGCAGGACTTCGTCCAGACGCGCATCGACGCTGGGGCCCGAGGATTCAAGACTGCCCAGCCGCCCGGCCAACTCATCGACGCGCGGATCTCCGCTGGATTCGCTGACCGCCGCTTCCAACTCATCGAGGCGCTGCAGCAGGGGGCCCAGGTCGGGCTCGGGCGTCTCCGCGGCTCTCGATTCCGCGTCGGTCAGACGATCGTTCAGAGCGGAGATACGAGATTCGGCATCCTGGTTTTGCAAGCGCTCATCCAGCGCCGCCCAACGCTCTCCCAGCTCTTCCCATCGTGGATCATCGGCGGGCTGCTCGACCTTCGCTTCCACAAGGGACAGCCGTGTCCCGACCTCGCCAAGCCGCGACTCGGTCTCGGCGCCGTCGGAACGCTGCTCCAAATCCTCCAGGCGCTCCGCGACCCTGTCGATACGGGGGTCGTGCGGAACGGCTTCAGCGGTCTCCTCCAACGAATGGATGCGGGAGACTACCTGGGCCAACTGCTCGTCCTGCACCCAGTGGCCGGCTCTGGTTTGGAAGAACTCCACGCGCTCAGCCAGGGCTCGAGTTGGGAAGCGGCGGGTGACGTCTGAAGTTGCTCTTCGAGATCGAATACGCGCGTGATCAAAGTGTCGACGCGGGGGTCAGAGGCTTCTTGTGCTGCGCCGTTTTCCAGCTCGGCAAGCCGCGAGGGTACCTTCGCGAACTGGTCGTTGTCGAAGCGCCCCACAGCGGCTTCGACCTGCCGAACTCTTTGCAGCGCTTCCTGGAGCTGGTCTGGCGGTGCGGTGTTCTTCGCCGCTTCGAGGGAGGCCGTGCGGATCACCAGATCGTCGGTGCGGGGGTCGACGGGTGAGATGCCGCTGATTCTCCGTTCGATCTCATCGAGCCGGGACGCAAGCTTCTCGGTGTGGGCCTTGTCCGGCTTTTCCTGTTGGCTTTCGAGGGCCGCCAACCGGTGGGCCACTTCGTCCAGGATTGGGTCGGAAGTCCCGTTGCTGACTTTCTTTTCGAGTTCAGCGACGCGCATCAACGCCGAGCCGATCCGCGGGTCGGTGGCCATCGCGCCGATCTGGCCCTCGACCGAGGCGATGCGGGTTTCGACGTCTTTCATGTAGCGATCTTCGGGCGCTTCGGCGACATTGTCGCCGTTAATTTCGACGGTCGAAGCGTTGGCTTTGGGCAATGGGGCGTACCTCCCGGTGATGACGGCGAAAGCTGTTGAGCCGAAAAGCGATACGACGGGCTCATACCACTCCCCTTTTACAGTCTTGTCGGGCGGAGAGTGCGCGACAATAAGCGGGTCAACCTAATTCCCTAGGTAAGAAATCCTAGTGGCCGACTTCGGTGTAGTATCGCTCTGCTTGGTACTAGGCCGGCGGCCCCGGGAGTTAGATGTCCCGGCTACCGGAAGTGGTGCCACAACAGGAGAATCGAGCACGCGACCAGGCCCGTCGCGAGGCCTAGGCCTCGCTCGCTGCGCGCCTCGCCGGCCGTCTCGGCCCAGTCGAACGTCAGACCCGCGATGCGCGACAGAACCGGCTTTACGCTTACGCGGCTGACGGCGATCATCAAGCCGACGCAAGCGAAGAACACGATCACGCTGAAGTTGAGGAAGCTGAAGCCGACCAGGGCGTTCAGAGGGCCGAGGTCGTATTCGAAGCCACGGTGAAGAATGTCGAGAACGAACCGGCCCGCCCCGGCCAGACCACCAAAGATGAGCGTCGTGAGCGCCGCCCGCGCCGTCGCGCCCCGCCACAGCATGCCGGTTAGGAAAACGGCAGTGATGGGCGCCCCCACATAGGCCTGGACGCTCTGCAAGTATTGGTAGATCTCATCGTTGAGGTAGCGGATGAACGGAATCCAGGCGACGCTGAGACCCACGATCACGGCCGTCGAGAGGCGTCCGACGTGGACCAGCATGCGTTCGCTCGCCTGCGGGCGCAGCTTTTTGTATACATCCATCGTGATCAGGGTCGAGCAGGAGTTGAAGACCGAGCTGAGCGACGACATGAGCGCCGCCAGCAGCGCGGCCACCATCAGGCCCGTGAGGCCGGGCGGCAGCAGCCGCTGCACCAGCAGAGGGTAGGCGTTGTCGCCGGTGACGTCGTGGGGCCACAGCGCGCGGGCGATCAGTCCAGGCAGCACCAGGATGAACACCGGCAGAATCTTGAGCCCGGCAGCGAAGATCGCCCCGGCCCGCGCGTCGGGCATACTCTTGGCGGCCAGGGTTTTCTGGACAATCACCTGATCGGTGCACCAGTACCAAATCCCCAGGATCACCGTGCCGAGCGTGGTGCCGAGCCACGGGTAATCGGGGTGGCTGATCGGCTTGATCATGTGGAAGAAATCCGCCGGCAGGGAGGCGCGCAGGCCTTCGAATCCGCCCGCGTGCCCCAGACCGAGCATCGTGAGCAACACGGCCCCGCCGATCAGGATGAAGGCCTGGAACAGGTCGGTGTAGATCACGGCGGCCAGTCCCCCGGAGACCGTGTATACCCCGGTGGCGATGACCAGCAGGATGGCCGACGTCATGTAGTCCCACCCGAAGATCTCGCGAATCAGGATGCCTCCCGCAAACAGAGCGACCGAGATCTTCGTGAAGACATAGGCGGCCAAGGAAACGCCGGTCAGATACCAGCGGCAGCCCGGGCTAAAGCGGCGTTCCAGAAACTCCGGCATCGTGAAGACTTTGCTGCGCAGGTATTGCGGGATGAAGAGCCACCCCAAGGCGATCAGGCAGAAGCTCGCCGACCACTCATAGCAGCCGACGGCGAGGCCGGTGGACGCTCCCGAACCCGCCAGCCCGATGAAGTGCTCGCTGCCGATATTGGTGGCAAACAGCGTTGCGCCCACGGCGAACCAGCCGACGTGCTTGCCGGCGAGGAAGTATTCGGCGGCGGTGGTTTTGCGGCGAGAGTGGTAGAAGCCGATGCCGAGGACGGCAGCGAAGTAGATGGCGATGATGAACGTGTCCATGGAGAGCCTAGTTTCTCGCAAAGACGCAAAGACCCGCAAAGGCAAAGCAACCGAGCCATGACCGTGAGGGAGTGGTCCGGCACGAACCCTACCACACCTCGGGAGGCTCTAGTTAGGGCCGAGGCACAGCCGCGGATGTGAATCCGCGGGGCGCGCCTGAGCTGTGCGTTCGCGAAGGTCCGCAATGGCTTGCCGAACCAACCAGATTTACCCGTCACTTGCGTTCCGGCTCGGTTTCTTGGATTCGCGCCCAGAAATCCGGCGATCATGGGGCTCTACAGCCTGCCGAGGTAACGTCAGGGTTCGTGCCGGATCGCTCCCTTACGGTCACGGCTCGGTTGGCTTGCCGTCGCCTCGCGCCACGCCCGACCCGCGCAACCGAACGCCGTGCTGCGTTCGGAGGCGATCGGCGTAGGTGATCAGTTGCGGGAAGAACTCGGCGAAGTCGGAGCTGAGGGGGGCGTAGTGTTCCTCAAGTTGTGAAACGGCAGTTGGCAGGGGGTTCTGCCTCTTGACGCGCCGAGACAATCCGCCCAGCGTCCGGTCGATTCCCTCGATGGTTTGATAACCGCCTAGCCAATCCTGCTCAACCATGAACGGCACGATGCGGCGCAATCGGGGAGGCAGGGAGTACTGGTTCTCGGTGAGCACGCCGTAAGCCCGCTGCGCGAAACGGTCGAGGCTGGTTTCCGGGGAGTACTGCCCCCAGCCGGTCGCGAGAAAGTGATCGTAGAAAACATCGACCAGCACCCCGGCATAGCGCCGATAGGGCGGCGGCATGCCCCTCTTGCTGCGGGCGACGACCGGATGCGCATCGGTGAAGCCGTCGATCTTCTGGTGCATCCGTATCCCGGCACGAACGGCCTGCGGGTAAGCCCCGACGTCGACGCCTTTGAGGAAGTCGCCCATCAAGTTGCCCATGAGCGACTCGGGGGTGTCACCCGCGAGGAAAAGGTGAGCCAGAAAGTTCATGCCTCACCTTGCTCGATCCTCACAAAAGTGGCGAGAGGTTCGGATCGTGTTGGAGGGCCACGCCCTGGCGTACCCGTCGACCCCTCGTGCCTGACACGTCGCACGCGACTAGTGCCGGCATCGCTTCGCTGCACTTTTGTGAACGCTTCGCTGCATTTTGTGAGCGCTTCGCTACATCTTTCTGGGCTGGAAATGCAGCGCTAGACCACCAACGTATACAAGGAGACGCAAGTAAAGGGCAGGACAGCACGCGCTGCCTACCCTCGTCACAAGCACGCCGCAAGCCTATCTCGCCGGCGACTCCCGCGGCGCCATCGCGCCCGCTGAATCATCCGGCGCCAGCTCGTCCCCAGGCGACCCGCAGCGCAACACGCCGCTGGGTTGGATTGAACAGTCAGCCCGGCTTGGCTTGGCACGCGTCCAGCGCTCCAGGGCGTCATGCAACGCGGCCACCGCAGCGGCGTCAACCTCCAGCGACTGCAACAGCGCCACCAGCCCGTTGGCGGCCCGCTGATACCCGGCGGCGATCTGCTGCTGCGCGGCGACTTGCTTCGCCAGCGAAGCGAGCTGTGCCTGGCGGGTCTGCTCCAGAAGTTGGTGGTATTCGATACGCTCGTCTTTCGTGAGCAGCGGCGCCTGCGACTGCTGCGCCATGGCCGCCACTGTCAAACAACCGACCGACACCATCACCAGCACGCGCGTCATGGCCGCCGCCCCCTTGTTTCGTCGCCGCCCATCGTGGCCCGGCGCTTCTCCTCACGTAAGGCTTCCCCGGCCTGGCGAAGCTCTTGCTGCCTCTGACGGACCGCGGCGGTGGGTATCGCTTCCAACATCTCGTTGTGGATCTTCTCCAGCAAGATGGCTCGCAGCATCGCCGCGATGTTGTCTTCCTTGGGAACACGCCGCAGCTCTCCATCGCGGCCCGCGGCCGAGCCCGCCGTCCCCGGCGTGAAAGCGCCGTTCCCCCGTGAGCCATCCAAGCTGAAACGGACGCCGTCAACCTTCGTGATGGTCCACTCGCCGTTGCCGGCGATGTTACCCTTGACGCCGGACACGCGCACTCTGGACCCGCTCTCGTAGCCGTGCAGCGAGTCAACCTCGATCACGATCGGGATCGGACTGGCGTTTGTGGCGTCAACCACCCGCTGGGAGTCGACAAACACCACACGCTGCGTGCAGCGATACTCCTCGACGCTGGCGCGTGCTTCGGCGCTCATTTCTATCAGTACCGTCACTTGCTGCGCCGACAGCGATGCCACCAGCGGCGACACAGGCGAAAGCAACACGGCAAGACATAATACGCGTATCATTTTCCTAAAGCCTCCCGTTCTTTGACATCATTGTCTTTCTCCTGTTTTACTTTGCAACTCATACCGTTGCCCCTCGTAGACCCGTTAATGTAACGCAGTCCAGGTGCCCGCGATGCACCCGTATAGCATCGTCCCCGCCGCTCCGTCCGTCCGCCAATAGAGGGCGTCCGTTGAACTGGTGCAACTGCCACTCCTCGCGCCGGTTCCTTTCTCGAAGACGCTCAAGGCGCCAATGAGGAAACCCGTCACACCATCGACACCGCCCGCGGTCATCGTCACCGAATCGCCCGATGCTTGATTGACGATGACACGACCGGCAGCGCCGCTGTTGTGGACGTCTACTAAAATGCGTTGCGTTCCAACTTCGCTATTGAACAGTGCTCTTGCCCCTCCACCGCCAACGGACGAATTCTGCATCTGAATCACAACATCGGTGCCGACGTCTTCGAACAACCTGATGATGGGGTTGCTGCCGCCATCCACCCCCATGTCGATCTTTGTGTTGTTGCTTCCATCCTTCAAATACAAGTAGCCCGCATCCGCGCCGCCCATGGTGCCCTCCGCACTGAGCCCAGCGGTCAGGTTTCCCGCATCGTTCCAGATCGACAGCGACCCGTTGTCCCGGTCACCCAAGAGCGCACTCGGGCGTCGCCGGCGGCGTTGTAGATCTGCCAAGCGCCCGTGTTGGCGTCTCCACCGCCCAGGGCGGCTTCCGCGCGGAACGCAGTCTGCGAGTTGGGCGACTCGAGGTCGAGAAACCCCCGCATGTCAATGTCCCCCCACGGCCCTAACAGGTCGCAGCCGGCCGCACCCTGGCAAGTGATGTCCTGGGATGCAACGCTCATCGCTTGCGTCACCAACCGATAGCTGAACCCGATGTTGAGCTTGCTTGCCGCCGCGTCGAAGGTGAACACCACCCCGCCGCCGCCGACCTCCTTGCGTTCCAAGTGGTCGCTGACGTTCGTTGTCCAGATCCACTGGTCTAACCCGGAGTCGGTCAGCAGGTGCAGGTCATGCTCCGCCGCGACCGGGCCGGTGAAAAGCGCCTTGTGGTCAGCGTTTGTCAGCCGCAACGACGTCGCCCCGTCTGTCCGTTTGAAATTGAGGTAGGTGTTATCCCAGTCCAACTCCCAGTGTGAGGTTTTGCCGGTGTTCTCGACCTGCAGCTCCTGCGTGTTCCAGGTCTTCGAGTACCCGTTGCGAACCGGCGTGGCGAGGGTGCCGATGTCGTAGACATCACTCGACGGCAGCCAATGCCCCCCGGAGTGGACCTGCCAGCGCCTGGCGAGGCTGGTCTGGCCTTGTAGCTTCGTGTAGAACTCGATGGCCGTGCCCTGCGCCGATGGGGTATGGTCCTGCGTTGCGATGAGCCGCAGTTGCGCCCCGCTGGAATACGCGCTGCCGTCGTAGAACTGGGCGTCGTACCGGATGCCGAT
Source organism: Bryobacterales bacterium (assembly GCA_965261065.1). Lineage (GTDB taxonomy): Bacteria > Acidobacteriota > Terriglobia > Bryobacterales > UBA6623 > JAKZVK01. The sequence goes on from OZ253444.1 coordinate 6,528,607, forward strand.
GCTTCCGGACTTTGTCGCCGTTGGGGCCGCCGCGGTGCCGCCGGGAGCGAACCCCTGATAGCGGCCGCCGCCGCTTTGGTTTCCGGCGCCCGGAAACACGATCAGCTTGAGGGTGGCCCGGCCAACAGGCGACACCACGTCCGATTGCAGCGTCACCAAGAGCCCGGCCCCCCCCCCCCGACGCCGGTGATCTTGAAATCGGGCGTCGAGTCACATGCGCCGCTGGTGTTGTACTGCAACTCGCCCGTAGCGCCGGCGGGACACGCGCCCGGCGAGTTGCTCGCCCACGACAATTGCAACGGGTTGTTGCCATCGGTCGACAAGACTTGGCCGGCGGTCCCTGTATCCACCGGCAACCGCACGTCATAGGCGGCTGAATTCGCGGCCGCCGACACGCCGACACAATCGGTCGACGCCGGCCAGGCGGTCGAATCACAGAAGCGCAGCACGCCGGGATCGTAGCTTGCGCCGTTCCATTTTGGGTTGATGTCGAGCGCTGAGAAGTCCGGCTGTGCCATCAACAGCGCCGGCGCCGCCGAGAGGTAAACCAGCAGCAGCAGGAACAACAACGCGATCTGTCCCGCTGCCTTCATTTCCGATGCTCCACCCTCGCGGCCGGCTTCTCATCCGCTACGGCCGTCTGCTTCTCCTTTGGCTCGACGCTGAACTCCAACCGGCCGCTGATGACGAACTTGTGGTTGTCGGTGGACTCTCGTTGTTCACTCATGAGCTTCTCTATCAAGGCACGAGCGTTCTCGTTGATGGCGCTGCATCCGGAAAGAGTGAGGAGGGTTGCGAGCACTAGGAGTAGTTTCATGGCTTTTTCTCGAATGTGATATAGCTGTAGGGCGACCAAACACCGCCAACCTTCTGAAAGGCGTAAGAGGTCACTTGATCCGGTTTGGTGGACACCGGCAGGTCGCCGGTCCCCTCAAAGTCGTTGGTATTGAAACTGACGATCTTCCCGCCGGCCGCCGGCTGTACGTATTGCGGGCGAAAGAGCCGGCCGTCGAGCGGCGCGATGCCGCTGCCGGGCGTCGCGCCCGTGGCGCGCTCCTCGGGGGCCTCTTGGGTCAGGTCGCCGGCCAGCTCGATACGGCAGCGATGGGATTGCGCGATGTTGGGGATCAACGTCCCCGAGGCGGCCAGCTCGACGACCACCGGCTCGAGCGGCGCGTTGCCGGTCCAGAACGGCCCGTTCGCGTTGGGGCCGAAGTGGCCCACCAACGTCCACGGACCCCAGCCCCGTGAGCCCTTGAGCCGAGCGCGCGGGGCGTCGCCGCCGGCCGTATGGATGGCGCGGTTGGGAAGGGCGACAAACGGGATGTAGTTCCACAGCCGCCAGTGATTCTTCGTGAGGATCACAACTTGCTTATAGTTTTCCGGCGCGGTCGACAAGACGATCGCCGGCATCTGCTCGGTCTTCTTGTCGGCGCTCACCCCATCGGCCGAGTGGGTGATCTCGATCTGGACGTGCGAGACGGTGTTGATCGACTGTTTCAGCGCCTCTTCGAAAACCGGCTCGTCTTCCTCGAGGCTGATCGTGCCGATATACATCGCAAACCCACCTGGCGGTGATACGAATCCCACGCCCGAGGGGTTGACGATCAGAAACGTCGCCGGGTCGCCGACCAGCCCCACCCAGTGAGGCCGCGCCACGTCAATGTCCGGCGTGCCCTCGCGGTCCCACGGGACGCACTCGAGCGTTGCCGGCGCCGTGGGGTTGTAGGCGCTGCGCTGATCGGAGGTGTTCTCGGCCGCCGCGTAGAGGTTGTAGACGCCATCGAGGCCGCGCAACCAGAACTTCACCCGGCCGGTGGGGATCGAGGCCGCGGCGAACGTAATCGCCCCGGTGGTATGGGACACCACCTGGTGCTCGCTCAGGGCGCCATCGGTCCCCTGGATGGTCACCTTGCGGCCGACGCCGCCGACCAGCAACTGCTTGTCGGCGCCATCGACCTGCAGTACCAGCGAGACGGGCGTGAGCGTGGTCGTGTTAGAGTCGCCCTCGTATTCGGTGTCGAGAAAGTCGTAGATGACGTGCGCTTGGCTGTCGCGGCGCGCGGGTTCGGTATGAACGATGTGCACGTCGTCGATGTCGCCGTTCGTGTCCGGTGCGAGATCGCCGGTGGTGGCGAAGCGGTAGCGGGCGAGGTTCGATTCCGGATTGGGCGCAAGCGACAGGCGGAAGCCGCCGGGAATCGCCGTCTGGCACCAGAGACCGTGACCGGCACCGAGGGAATGCCGTCGAGGACAACCGTCGTGGTCGGCATTGTATCCAGCGGATTTTCGCGCCCGCCCTGGTTGATCGACGCCAGACCGATTTCAAGCGTATCGCCGCCGGCGACATGGGTAGCCGAGGGCGCGATCAGAAACCGGCCGGGCGAATCTTCAAACACGCCCTCCGACTGCCACGACTCGACGGGATTGAGCCCGGCATCGAGCAGCCGTCGGTAGAGCCGGCCTTTCTCGTAGGTGCCGAGAGGCGACGGCTCGGTCCATGACGCGGTCACCTCGCTCCACACCGTGCCGTCTTCGGGTGACACGTACTTGCTTTCCGAGGCATTAAGTGCGGTCACCTTGCCCGCCGGGATCGTCAGCGGCCCGACGATCACGCCGTTGTCGACGAGCTGCCGCGGCTCGGAGGTGTCGAGAAAGGCATTGACGTCGAACTCCTGCAGCAGCAGCTCGCGGGTCTCGTCGGCCGCTTCGGAGATCTCGATCACCTCGAACTTCTTGAGGCCGTTCCAGGGCGCGTCGAAGTGCTCGACCTCGACGGGGTCGCCCGGCTGCAGGTGCACGCAATCCTGCATGCCGCTCAGGGCGACCATGGCCTGGTCGTCGACGGCGCGGGTGATGTAGTACTCGCCGATCCGCCGCGCCTGTTGCTGGTACGTGTCACCCAAGTCGATCTTCTTTTCAGTCACCTTGCCGGTCAGCTCCTGATGCCACTCCCGGTCGATCAGGATCGAGTTGAGCCGGTAGTCGTTCTCGATGTCGCGAAACTCGACCCGCAGGCGGTTCGGGGCGGTGCGGGTCTCCCGGTTCCAATGCCGGAACGAGCCGCGCACGATGTTGGCGTTCGAGAACGTGTGGACGGCGGGGCGATCCTGATCGGCGCGGAGTTGGATCTTGCCGCCATCGTCGTAGACGTACCCGCGGCCGGTCGAAAGAATCCGCTCGAGTACGGTCCCGCGGTTCTCTTGTTGTGGGAACGCGACGTGACACTCGAAGCGCGGATAGTCGATGCCGTCGATGGTGAGCGTGACGTCGGCGTAATCGGCCGCGGCGATCACCGACGCCCAGTCGATGCGGCCGGCGGGCTCGGAACGCAACAGCGTGTCGGACGCGCACCAGAAGGGGTTGGCGGAGTACTCGAACACGGTGGGCGAGCCGCCCGAGTCGTATTTCTCGGCGTAAGCCCTGGGAAACGAATTTAAACCTTGTGGAGCCCTGAAAGGGGCGACTCAACTCCACAAGTACCGCTCGTCGTACTCGACCTCATTTCGCTTCGAGCCGCCCTTACAGGGGCTCGTCAGACTGAGTTGGGGGACCGGGTACCCTGGGCTCACGCCCAGGGCTGTTATTTGGATCACCCCTTCGGGGTTAGGCCGAGCCGGACTGCGGGCACGGCGTGCCGTGCCCCTACATTGTCAACACTACGACCGACTAGCGGTTGAACAGGAACGCGTTGCTGTTGACGAGGGCCCAGAGCAGGTCCTGCGCGCGCGAGGCTCGGCTGGGGGCCTTCTGCAGAAACGTCAGGGCGTCGTCCAGCTCGCTTGGCGTGGGGAGCCGGCTGAACGCGCCGAGATATAGCTCTTCGATCAGCTCTCGGTCGGGCGTGCCGGCGATGATCAGCTTGGAGACACGGCCCTCGGGGTCGGCGATGGCTTCGGCCAGGGTGGGGCCGTTGATGAGACTCATGGCCTGCGGCAGGCTTACGTCGCTGCGGCGCTCGCACTCGCAGGCGGACTCACGCTCCGGCCGCCCAAAGGTGTCAAGGAAGCCGCCTTTGCCGATGTGCGGGTCGGGCAGCTCTTGCGCCGTGAAGTCCGGCGGGACTTCAGCGAATTCGGGCCGCGAGCCGGTGGCGACCGTCAGGGCGTCCAGCATTGATTCGGCTGTGAGACGTCGCGGGAAGAAGTGCGAGAAGTTGCGGTCGTCATTCTCGTTCCACTGGTTGGGGGTGATCGAGGCCTGGTAGGTCCGCGAGTTCACAATCGTGCGGATGACGTGCTGCAAATCGTAGCCGCTCTTGACAAAGTCGTCCACCAGAGCCTGGAGTAGCGCTTCGTTGATCGGCGGATTGGACGCGCGAATGTCGTCCACCGGCTCGATGATCCCTTGGCCGAAGAAGTAACTCCACAGGCGGTTGACGATGGCACGGGCGAAGAAGGGGTTCTTCTCCGACGTGAGCCACTCGGCCAGGGCCTGACGGCGGTCGCGCACTGAGGCGATGGGGGGAGCCCCCGTCGTCGCGATGAGATACTCGGGCTCGATGACGCGGCCGGTCTTCGGGTGCTTCATGTCTTTATCGCTGCGCTTGAGGTAGACGATCTCCTCGTCGCTGTCGAAGCCGGGTTTGACTCCCACCGCCGCGAAGAAGGCCGCGAGCTGGTAATACTGGTTCTGCGTCCATCGTTCGAAGGGATGATCGTGGCACTGCGCGCACATCATCCTCACGCCGAGGAAAAGCTGCGACGTTTTTTCCATCGCCTCTTTCGGGTCTTTATTGACGCGGAAGAAGTTCGCCGGTGGATTCTGATAGGTGCTGCCGGTGGCGGTGATCAGCTCGCGCACCATTTCGTTGTAGGGCTGATTGACCGAGATGGCGTCGCGGATCCATTGCCGGAACGCCCAGGTACCCTTCTCGCCCAGGTACTTGCGGTTCGACTGCAGCAGGTCGCCCCACTTGAGTGCCCAGTGGTCGATGAAGCCTTTGCGCTTCATCAACTCATCAATCAGGCGGACGCGCTTGAGCCGCGACTTCTCGGGATCTTCGAGAAAGCCCCGGGCTTCCTCGGGCGTGGGCGGGATGCCGACCAGATCCAGGTAGACGCGGCGGAGGAAAACGCCGTCGATGGCGGCGTCGGACGGTTGCACCTTGAGGCGCTCGAGCTTGGCGTCGATGTGCTCGTCGATGAAGTTATGTTGCGAGAGCTGCTTCCACTCGAATCCGGGCTCGGGGTTGAGCACGGTGACCGGCACGATGACGAACTTGCCCTCGTAGCGAACGAGCAACGTCGCTTCGCCGACACGCACGCCTTCGACGACGGACTCATCGCTGACGGCGGCGGTCGTCTCTTGGCTCGATGCGATCACAGCTTCGCGGGTCACGTCGCGCACGGAGCCGTCGCGATAACGCGCCACTACGAGCAACTGCTGCTCACGGCCGGGACGCGACATGAAGACCTCCGTCGGCAGGACTTCGATCTTGTCCACGCCGTCTTTGGCGGGATCGCCGAAGGGCGTGCCTTTCGAGATCCAATCCAGCACGGTCTGGTAGTAGCGCGAGCCCGGCTCGATTTGCAGGCCACCCTCGTGCGGCACGGCTTGCGTGGGCTTGGCGAGCATCAGGCTTTGGGCCGGATCGGCGCGGTTGAAGCGGCGGCCCGAGATGTCGTAGAGCAATGCCCGATAGTCGAACTCGGGGTCGTAGCCGCGCAGCGAAAGCTTGAAGCCGTTCTTTCCCTTGGCCGAACCGTGGCAGGGTCCGCCGGTGCAACCCGTTTTGTTGAGCACGGGCATCACGTCGCGCAGAAAGCTGATCGGATGCGGGCTGCCCAAGTCGCCGACCGTCACGTCGACCTGCGCGGTCAAGCCCCGGGCGGTGACGGTCACCTGCGCTTGGCCCTTCTCGACGGGCATGAGGTAACCGGTCTCGTCAACCCTGACCGCGGCGGCGCCGGATTCGAGTTGGGCGTGGTTGGTGAAATCGATCTTCTCGCCGTCGGCGGTGATGCCGGTGACGAGGACGCGCCGGCCTTCGCCGGGTGCGGAGAGTTCGAGCGACGACGGCTCGACCACGAGCTTGGTGATCTCTAAGGCCTCGGCGGGTGAAGCGGCCACGGTAAGGCAGATCGCAAGCAAGCTGAGCAGGGTGGGTTTACGTGGCATTGAGGACTCCAAGCGGTGTGCTCTGGTCGTTTTGTTCGAGTCGCTATCGGGCTGTCGCTATGTCGGTGGACTTCTTTACCGTGATCCGCGCCGTAACCGGCTCAATTTTATACGGTACCAGTTCCTTGTCACGGCCCGCCAAAGTCGAGGCCGGCGCCAACTCAACTTCGTACTCACCGGGCTGCGCGTCGGAACCTGCTTCGCAAGCCAAGCGATAGCGGGCGGGCGCGCCGCGAACCTCCGCAGGCTTGCACGCAACGCCGAGCGGCAGGTTGTTGACCTTGACCGTGACGGGAGCGGCGAAGTCGGGCTCACGGTGAAACGCGCCGGTGATCTCGGCGACACCTCCGCTGCGGATCTCGACCGGCTCGGCGGGCGGCTCGATACGGTAGCCTTGCACGACATCGAACGTGATCGCGGACGAGGCGACGGTTTGCTTGCGTCCGCCGATCATGGCCTCGGCCGAGAGAAACACGTCGAAAGTCATCGGCAGCGTGCCCATCGTCGTGTTGAGATGGAGAACGCCTTCCTTGGCGCCCTTCTTGTTCTTGGCCTCGCCGATCACGCGAATGTTGCCACCGCTGGGAAGGTTGCGGACGCCGACTCGATCGGTCAGACGCGCGCCATCCTCGCGGGCATGAAACGAGTACTTGATGTCGTGCTCCATGCCTTGAATAAGCCGCACGCGTAGGGGCGTCAGCACCTGCAACGTCCCTGCGTCGGGTTCGGCCACGCGGGCAGGCAGCCTCGCGGCCAACCAGGGAGCGGTGACGGGGTCTTGCTTCGTGCCTTTCACCTCCGCCATCATGCCGGGCGCTTGCGCGCGCACGCGAATGGTTCGGCCGTCCTCGGTCCGCCCCTCGCCCCACAGTTCGAGGTCGACTTCGCGGGCTTCGGCGCCGGGCTTGGGCTCGATCGTGAGGATGCCCTGTCTCGAAGTGCGGCTGGTGGTCATGCCGCCGACCTCCGCGGGCACGTGGCCGCCACGCAGCAGAAGATCGTCCGGCAAGCCGGCGGCGGTCAGCTTGATGTCGCCCATGTAACCGCGGCGGATGACGTCGACGTTGACGAGCGCGCTCCCCTTTTGCGGGATGTTGATGTAGGGAGTCGTCAACGTGAGCGTGAAGTCCGGCGGCTGTGGACGGGCCGACAGGCGATAGCCGTAGCCGGGTCCGCCGCGTCCAAGCAGATCTTCGATGCTGACCATGATCTCCGTCGTACCCTCGGGCGCTTTGAATCCCAGGTGCGGGTCACCGAACGTATCACCGGTCGACGAGATGAACGACAGCGGTTCCTCAGGCTCCTGATCGCCGGCCGAGGCCAGCTTCTTTCCGTCTTGGCCGTAGATCGTGATCAGGCCATAGAGCGACGACGTTCCCAGGCCCGCAGCCTGCGTTTCGATCATCCAATGTTCGCCGGGCTTGACGGCAAGCCGATAGCGGTCGATCTCGCCCGGCTCGAAGATGCGGCCGTTGATCACGACTTCGGGCTTCAGCTGGTGGGGGCCTTTGCCCTTCGGCTCGAAGGCCTCTTTGCCGTCGCTCACAACCATCGCCAGCGGCAGTGCAGCGTTCTCACCTGGCGGGCGCAAGGTGGCGAAACCGGAAGACGTGGCCGCCGCCGAAAGATCGGGCTCGACCTGGACAGGCTTGCTCAGGTTGCCGCCGAGTAGTTCGACTTTGACCTTGCCGTCCCGCCGCCACCCGAGCGGGAAGACTGCCCCGGCAAACTGATACGCGCCGACTTTGAGGCGGTAGAAGTTCTCGCTTTGTGCGCTGAAGCGCGCGTCGTGAATCTGGACGTAGGCCTCGCCGTCGGCCGGGAAGACCACTTCGGCGCGGGCGTCGACGCCGGCGCCTTCGGAATCGTTGGCTCGCGCCAGCAGCTTGCCGGCCTGATCGCGGACCTCGAGCACCGGATCGACGGCAGAGCCAACTCGGCGGGCTTCGACCTCGAAGACCATCTTTTCGCCGGGCTTGCCGGAGATGCGGTACCAGTCGCGATCGGCGCCCTGTAGCGTACCGTTGACGGTGACCGGCGATTCGAACGGCTCGGCGGCGCCGGCGGCATCGTTGGTGTACTCCTGACGCCGGGCTTCGGATTCAGCTTCGATGACTTCACGGAACGGGCCAACGGTGAACAGCAGGATATTCGAGATGCCGTCGGGGGTTTCGACCCGGATGGGATATGCGCCCACGGCCGCGTCTGGTGAGAGTTCGAGCAGGTAGAGCAGTTCGCGGCCCATGCCGCGTTTCGGCGTCAGCTTGGTGATGGCTCCGGGGACGTTGCTGAGCAGGCGCGTCTCAGCGGTGAGGCTGTAGCCGCGGAGGGAAAGCTGAACGGCCGTGCCCTGTTGGGCTCCGCGAGGCTCGAGTTTCGTCAGCTCGGGCGCAGTGGCGAACAACCCGGAGGTGAGCAAGAGGGTGAGGCTGATAAGGGTGGCTGTGCGCATCGCGGCTGTTAGAGGACTCGCACCCGTCACTAGCGTTCCTGGCTCGGTTGCTAGCGTGCTGAGCTCATTTGCTTTTCTTGCAACGGTACGGGGACGAATTCCTTCCTTAATGCGCCCGTGGCGGGGTCGAAAAGTCGAATGCGTCCGTCGAACCCGGCCGCGAGCAGTTCCTTCCCGTCAGGCCGGAAGGCCAAGACGAACGTGCCTGCCGCGGGAACCTCGCAGGTCGCCACCCGATCGCCCGTTTCCGTGTTGTAGATCGGCACTTCTTCGGCAATGCCGCCGATCGCGGCGCGGCTGCCGTCGGCGTTGAAGGCCAGCGCGTGAATCGGCCCCGGGAGTTCGTCGAACTTGCGAACCAAGGTCGAATCGTCGGCGATCTTGAGTGCGCGCGGCCGGTCCATCATGTAGAGGTAGGGCACACGATCGCTGCCTCCGATGAGAACGTGGTCCCGCCGGGGGTGGCGCGCGATGGCGAAGAGTTGCTCGCGCAGGAAATTGACGTTTTCAATAAACGCACCACTCACGGCGTCGGCGAGCTTGGCGGCACGGTCTCGACCGACGGTGACGATGCGCTTGCCGTCGACGTCAAAGACACTGTCGAGCACCCAGTCTTCGTGGTAGCCGGCTTTGAACATCTCTTTCCCGGTCCCCACCTCGATCACACGAACGCTGTTGTCGGCCCCGCCGATCGCGACGAGCTTGCCGTCCGGCGAGAGCGCACCGCCAAAGAGGGTGTCGTTGGTGATCATCAGCGAGCGCACCTGCTTCTTCGATGCTACGTCCCAAACCTGGATCTCGCCGAAGCGCGCCGGGGTCCCGCCGACGGCGACCAGGGTCTTGCCGTCAGAGGTGAACTCGATGGAATGGATGCGGTCGGAGCGGCCCAGTAGGCGTGCTTCGATCGTTGATCCATCGGCACTGTGGAAGAGAATCTCGCGGTAGCCCCCGACCGCCAGCACAGCGCCGTCGGGCGAGTAGGCCGCGGCGGTAACGACCGGCGGTAGATTGTACGTGGGCGGCTCGGTTGGCACTTCGGGCGCGCGGGTCGACGCGGGCGTGTCATCGTCGGCACCGGCTTTGACCCAGCGGCGGAAGAGATCGATTTCGGCGTCGGCCAGCGGGTCCTGCCCCATCGGCATGCGCGGTTCCTGCTTGCCGGTCAGGCGCGCCACGAGCGAGCTGTCGTCGGGCGAGGCGGTGTTGAAGACGGGGCCTTTCAGGCCGCCGGCTTTGATGGCCTCGTGCGTCGTCAGGTCGAGCCCGCCCATCTTGTTGGCGGGCTGGTGGCAGCCCTGGCAGGACCGCTGAATGACCGGACGGACATCGTTGTAGTAGCTGACGGCGGCGTCCTCGGCTTGGAGGGTCGCGGTTGTGAGCAGGGCGGCTGCGGCAAGTGCCGCCAGCGTCGGGAGTTGCGGCGCGGTTTTCCGTGTCATACGGGTACCCGGATGGGATTCAGTTGGCTTTTGCATTATATCCCGAGGCTGGGGTGGGTTGAGCGGCCGGACCGCGGACTTCGGGGCTGTGAAAAAATGCCGGGGACAATCAGCCGCGGCCTGATCAAACCATTGGGTTGAGCGGTAGCCGGCATCCGAATCAGGTTTCACGCCACCACAGGAGTTCTCGGCGCGAATCCGCGCGAACCCAAGAAGCCGAGCCCCGAACGCAAGTGACGGGTCAATGCGGCCGGTTCGATAGGTAACCCCGGACCCTTGGCCGAAGCACCAAAACCTCAAACGCCCCGTACCGGGGCTGGAGATCGTTTGACGGCTTCTTCCCACGACTTGCGTCGTGGGCTACTTTCCATCGCCCCGTACCGGGGCTTGGCTTCGTGGTTGGCGGCACCGGGTTGCGCCCAGAAGGAACCGCGGGTTCCCACCCGCGGCTCGGTTGTGTCGTTGGATGCCTCAACTTGCACGATGAGTTGCCGCGAGGCTCCCAGCAGTGTCAACCGTGGACTCCCCGATTTTTTCACAGCCCCTTCCGTCCGCGGCTCTGACCCCTATGGTCGAGGCTTCCATTCGCTATGGTTTGCGCGGCGGTTGGCTCGGGCGCATCTCGACGCGGCTGATCAGGCTGCGCGATGGCGTCAGCAAGAGATGGACGACGGTGTCGCCGATGTGTTCGGGGGCGATCTTCCAGTCGGCGGGCGGGGCGTCGGGACTCGAGAACCTCGTGTCGACGCTGCCTGGCATGATCGTGCTTACGCGGATGTTGTCATGGCGCAGGTCGAGCATGGCGGCCTCGGTGAATCCGGCCAGGCCGAACTTCGAAGCGTTGTAAGCGGACCCGCCCGCGAAGACGTGCTTGCCGGCGAGGCTGTCGATGTTGATGATGAACCCTCCGCCGCCGGCTCGCATAAGAGGAACCGCCTCGTGACAACAGTAGAACGGGCCGTTGAGGTTGGTCTCGATGATCGTCCGCCACTGCTCAGGCGTCATCTCGTCGACGGGAGCCGTGCCCCCGACGCCGGCGTTATTGACCAAGACATCGAGACGGCCGAAGGTCTCGCGGACGAACCCGAAGAGCTTCTCGACGTCCTCGAATCGCCTCACGTCGCAGACCCGGCCTTCGACCCGGCCTCCGGCGCTGCCTCCGGAGTGGACGTGCGGCTTCATCCGTCCCACAGCCTGCTCAACACTGGAAGCGTCACGGCCGCAAATCACGACCGACGCTCCTTGCTCCAGCAGCGCCTGGGCGACGGCTGCGCCAATCCCGCGCGTGCCTCCGGTGACGACTGCAACCTGCTCTGCAAGTTCCGTGCTCATGCGTTACCCACCTCGTCCAAGCCTGCTTGGGTTCCGCCTACCCTACGCTACAATAACAATCGTTCGCGCCCCAGTGAACCGGAACGGGGAACCGGAACGGGGCGCCGGCAGGGGCAAACGGCATGCAGCAAGACCTGGAGTCGAGGATTCAATCGGTCGTCGAATACGTTCTGACGGGCCGGATGGACGAAATGCGGCGTGAGCTGACTGAGCGCCTGAGGGATGAGTGCGAAACGGTGGTGCAGGCTCAGCTCGACGAGCACGGGTCCGAGTCTGGGCGCGAGGCACGCCGCCAGACAGCGGAAAACCTCGCCGACGGGATGCGGCGGATTCGCGTGGAAGACTCTGTCACCGGGATCGCCGGGGCACTGGTCGATACCGCTGCCGGGTTCGCCGGGCGTTGCGCGTTGTTCATCCACAAGGGCGACCGGCTGCTGGGCTTCCGGATGTCGGGCGGAGGCGAAGAGCGGTCGTCGTTTGAAAGCGTTGAGGTGCCGCTGGTGGACGCCGCGGCGCTGGCCCACGCGGTCGAGACGCGCGATGCGGTCGTGGCGGGAGGTAATCCCAGCGACTTGTCAGAGGACGTCGTCGCTTTGTTCGGGCTCAAGGCCGACGATCGCGTTTACTTGTTTCCCATCGTGCTGCGCGACAAAGTGCTGGCGGTGTTGTACGCAGACGGGGGCGAGTCAGGACGGGACGTCGAGCGGGCGGCGATCGAGACGCTGACGTCGGTGACCGAGGCTTGGCTCGAGGCGGTGGGGACTCGCAAGAAGCCTGCCGTCGAGCGGCAGGAAGCCGCAGTTTAACGTTACGGTTCGAGCCCGGGGCGCAGACTCTACGACACTGGGGCGACTCCCGGGGCGGGTTGCCGTGCGCCGCCGCCGCTGAGAGACTACGATGTAGGTGTTAGCTATTCCCGCCTTCGCACTGTGATTGCCCGTCCGACAGCCTCAGCCGTTGGTCTGCTCGTCGTCCTCTTCGTTTGGACTCAGGGCGGACGCAGCGCCGTTCCGGCCGAACTCCAAAAACTAAGCCGCGATTACCTCAAGTCAGGTAAGGTCGCCGACCGCAAGCCCTTGGCGTCCTACGTGGGCAAAGCCAAGTCCGCCGAGAGCCGTGCCTTGGCCCGTTTCGCGCTCGGGATGGCCGATTACGAAGCCGGCTCATTCAAGACCGCCGCGGCAGAGCTGAAGCGCGCGCGCGCCGATGCCGGCCCCCTGGAAGACTACGCGCGGTACTTCCACGCACGGGCGCTGGTTGGAGATGAGGAACACGGCGCGGCCGCCGACGCGCTGGCGGACTTCCCAAGACGTTTCCCCAAGAGCCGGCTCGTGCCCCACGCGGCGCGGCTACGCATCGAGAGTCTGATGCGGGCCGAGCGTGTGGCCGAAGCCCGCAAGTTGCTGCAGTCTAAGTCGGCGCTGCCGGAGCCGGTGCGGCTCTACCTGCTGGCGCGGACGCAAGTTCTCGAGGGGAACCGCTTGCAGGCAGTCGAAACCTATCGGCGCGTCTACTACAAGTACCCGCTGAGCGGCCAAGCGGACGAGTCGGAAAAGGCGCTCAATACGTTGCGGCGTTCGTTGGGCAAGCGCTATCCCTCGGCTCCATCAACGTGGCGTTTGGAGCGCGCGGATGTGCTTTACAAGGCCCGTCAATACGCCGAGGCCTCACGGGAGTACCGGCGCGCGCTCGACGGGCTGCGCGGGACCGACCTCGACCACGCCAACGTGCGTGCCGGCGCGGCCGACTACCGTCGTCTGCGCACGACCGTGGCGTACAACTGGCTTTCCAAGCTGAAGGTGAAGACGCCTTCGGCCGACGCCGAGCGGATCTACTACCTCGGCGAGTGCGCGCGGCGGAAGTCACGGCGCAAGGAGTTCGCCGCCCGCGCCGAGGAGTTGGACCGCAAATATCCGAAGTCGCCGTGGTACGAAGAGGCCCTGTTTTCGCTGGGCAACCACTACCTCCTCGATAACGAGACTCGTCTCTATCGAAACTACTACGAACGCGCGGCCCGCGCGTTCCCTAAGGGTCAGTATGCCGCGCGTGCCCACTGGAAGGTCTGCTGGCGGGCGTATGCTGACTCCGATCCAAGGTGCGAGGCGTTGCTCGAGGAGCACCTCCGTCTCTATGCGGATTCCGCGACCGCCGCCGCCGCGATCTACTTTCTGGGCCGGCGGGCGGAGAAAGCGCGCGACACGTCCGAGGCCAAGACGCTCTATCGCGAACTAGCGCGGCTGTTCCCGCACTACTACTACGCCTACCGCGGCCGGGTTCGGTTGAGGAAGCTGGGCGGCGCGACGAGCCAGGGGGCGGCCCCCGCTTTTCTGCAGGGCATTCCTGGCCCGCGATCGACGGCCGCCGTGCCGTCACGGCAGTCGCTTCAGTTACTCGAACGCGGACGGCTGCTCTACCAACTGGGCCTCGACGATCTGTCGGAACGCGAGCTGCGCACGGGCGATTACCGCCGCCCCGACGCCTACTGGATCGGCCTCGAACTGGCGAAGCAGACCTCCGAGCAAGGCCGCTACCATCAGGGCCTTCGCTACATGAAGCGCTACGGGTTCGGCTATCTACGGCTGCCGATTGGAGCCATGCCGCGTGAGTACTGGGAGCGGCTATTCCCCCTGCCCTACTCCCGGCAGATCCGAGCTCGCGCGAAACCCCACCGGCTCGACCCTCATCTGGTGGCGGGCCTGATCCGCCAGGAGTCGGAGTTCAACGCCGGGGCCAAATCACGGGCGGGCGCGCTGGGGCTGATGCAAATCTTGCCGAGTACCGGGCGATCGCTGGCCCGGCGGGTGGGCATCAAGGGCTTTGCCACCCGGCAACTCTATAATCCGGATCTCAGTCTTCGCCTTGGCACATTGCACTTCCGCGGTGTGCTCAAGCAGTTCGACGGACAACTCGAGTACTCGTTGGCGGCCTACAACGCCGGGGAGCGCCGGGTCGAGAAATGGATGACCTGGGGCGACTTCAGCGAGCCTGAGGTGTTTGTCGAGACGATCCCGTTCACTGAGACTCGCGGGTACGTGCAGGCTGTGTTGCGCAATGCGGATGTCTACCGGCGCCTCTACGGCAACGCCCGACAGAATTCGGACTCAGCAGGAGAATGAAATCGCGCCGGGCGCGACCCGATTCCCAGAGCGCGGGCTGCGAGGTTAAGACCCGCCTCCCTGGCCAGCCCCGGCACCCTTGGACCGCCATCTCTCTTCGCGGGTAGCTGGCTTTGACGGATCATTCGGAGCCGCGCCGCGTCCAGCAATGACGGTTTCGGCCGGCGTCAGATCCACGTTGCCGACATACTCCACGAACCGATCCGCTAGGCTCGGCCTGATGCGCCGTCCAACGACTAGAGCAATGAGTACGACGACGACGCCGTACACAGAGGGCGCCCACTCGCCCCACTCAGTAATGATCTCCGCCACTCAAACCTCCAATAGTCTAATCGACCCTCGCCACACAGAGTCTTAGTCATTCTTAGGCTTCACTCGGGCAATAGCCTCCGTGATGAGCGGGGCTGCGGCTCCAACTACGACTGCGGCCCAGATGTCTTTTCTTGTCTATGCTACTGCCAACCCACCCGCCACGGTCGCCACCAGCACACGCACAACCCAGAAACCAACCTTTCGATATCGACGAGGCAGCCTGTCCTGATCGAGCAGGTAGAGTCGATAAAGCGTCACAATCTCAACGGCATAGCTTGCTAGGAATCCATAAAGGAAGGTCTGTACCGCGGGTTCGATCGAAGGCATCGGACGCGACCGTGATCCTGCGCCCACGGTGGTACCAAACCAGATCCGTCCGGTTGGCTGCATCGCCCGTTGCTCCTCTCCTTCACCGTAAGTATAAGCGTCGCGCCGCCGCCCCACGCCGTCGAAGAGACTTAACTGCATGAAAACAAAGGGGCCAAGAATCTCACTCTTCTGTGACCGGTAAGACGAGATGATCGTTGCCGTGCACAAGCGCCCTCAAGTCTCCCTACGTAACGGCTTGTCTCGCAATCCGTCATAATCGGGAGAAGGACGTAAAGGATATGAAACGAATCCTATTTGGCCGATCCGTCGCCGGTCTTCTTCTCATTGTGTCTTGGCTGCCCGCAGCCCTCGCCCAGAAGGTCGAGCCCCAGGTCCATCTGCTCGACAACGGGATGAAGTTGCTACTGCTGCCCCGCAAGGGCGACCCGAACATCTCGACCGGTTGGGTCGCCAAGGTGGGCTCGGTGAATGAGCGGCCCGGCATCACCGGGGTGGCTCATCTTTTCGAACACATGATGTTCAAAGGCACCCATACGCTGGGCACCAAGGACATCGACAAGGACCTGGCGACCATCGAGAAGCTCGACGCCCTCAAGGCCAAGTTGCGGAAAGAAGAGGAAGCGCTGATCGAGAGGCACCGCCGCGGACTGATCGACGATCCCAAGGACTCGAAGAACCGCACCGACAACCACAATCAGCTTCTCAAGGAGTTCGGCGAACTCCTGAAGCAACAGCGCGAGTTGATCGAGAAGGACGAGTTTGACCGCATCTACCGGCTCAACGGCGGCTCGGGGATGAACGCCGGCACGACGCAAGATTTCACCGTTTATTTCGTGAACGTGCCCGCGAACAAACTGGAGCTTTGGTTCTGGATGGAGTCGGACCGGCTTTCCAATCCGGTTTTTCGAGAGTTCTACGCCGAGCGGGACGTGGTCCACGAAGAGCGCCGCCTGCGGGTCGACTCGACCCCGACGGGCAAGCTCGACGAGCAGTTCGACACCCTATTCTGGCAATCGTCGCCCTACAACTGGCCCGTCATCGGCTGGCCCAGCGATTTGGAAGGCATCACACGGGAAGAGGCGCTGTCGTTCTTTGGCACCAACTACGCGCCGAACAACCTCACGGCGGCGCTGGTCGGTGATTTCGACCCCAAGCGGGCTATCGAGTTGGGCGAGCGGTACTTCGGGCGGCTCAAGCGCGGGAACAAGGAGCCCGAGACGGTACGGACGCGCGAAGTCGAGCAGCAGGCCGAGAAGCGCATGATCGGCTACGCCGATACGCGGCCGACGGCGAAAATTCGCTACCACACCGTCGCCGACGCCCATCGTGACGAGCCGGCGCTTCTTGTTCTCGCGGGCCTGCTCAACGGGCGCACGGGGCGGCTCTACAAGTCGCTGGTACTCGAGCAGCAGGTCGCAACGAACGCCGGAGCCGGCGTGAATGGGCTGAAGTACGACGGTTTCTTCGAGCTATCGGGCGTGGCGCGCGAAGGGCATAAGCCCGAGGACGTCGAGCAGGCGCTCTACAAAGAGATGGACGTGCTGCGGGAACAACTCGCCGGCGAGCGGGAATTGCAGAAGGTCAAGAACCAGCAGCTTGCCTCCGACTTCCGGCGGCTGCGGTCGAAAACAAGTTTGATGTTCCAGTTGCTGATCTACGATGCGCTGGGCGATTGGGAGAACGTCAACAAGTTCTCCGACCGCATCCAAGCCGTCACCGCGGAAGATGTGCAGCGCGTGGTGAAGAAGTACTTCAAGCCGGAGAACCGTAGCGTCGCCATCTACAACACGAAAGAGGGAGGCGGGGCCCGGCCCGGGCCGCCCGGCCGCCCGAGACCACCGGGAGGGGCGCGATGAATTCCCGAACGATGAATTCCCGAACGATGAATTCCCGTACGGGGCATGGGGGATCCCAAGTGAGGAATGGCCAGGCGAGGCATGGAATGAGACGCCGTGAATGGATGAAACTGGCCGCGGCGGCGGCGGTTGTGCCCGCGGCGTGGGGCGCGGAGGAGATTCCGGCGCACCCGGACCAACTCAAGTTCTCTCCGCTCGACTACGACGCTCCCAAGCCCGCCAACTACCGCCACGAGTTGCCCGGCGGCGCGGTGGCCTACGTTGTCGAAGACCACCAGCTCCCGCTCGTGAATATCTCGATGACGATTCGGACCGGCGGCTACCTCACCGAGGCCGATAGCACCGGGCTGGCGTCATCGACGGGCTCACAGATGCGCGCGGGCGGGACGAAGACGATATCGGCGCGTGACTTCGACGAGGAGGCCGCGTTTCTGGCGTCGAACATCGGCAGCAACATCGGCGCCACCTCGGGCTCGGCCAGTGTCGACTGCCTGAAAGCCAATCTCGAGGCCACGCTCAAGCTGTTCTTCGACATGCTCAAGAACCCCGGCTTCGACGAGGAGCGCCTCAAGCTGGCCCAAGCCCGGCAACTGCAGGGGATGGAACGGCGCAACGATCGTACGGCCGGCGTCGAGCGCCGCGAGTTCGCGCGGCTGATGCGCGGCGACAACCACTTTTCGAGCCGCCAGGCGACCAAGGCCTCGGTGGAGTCGGTCACGCGCGAGCGCATGATGGAGTTCCACCAGCGCTACTACGCGACCGGGTCCATGATCTTCGCGGTCTCGGGCGATGTTGATACGAAGGAGATCCTGGCGCGCCTGGGGGAGGAAATGACCGGCGGTTGGCCTGCCTCCGAGCCGGACGTCCCCAAGGTTCCCGCGCCGGAGCACCAGCCCGCGGCGGGCGTCTACATGGTGAATAAGCCCGACGTGAATCAGTCGCGTATCGCCATCGGGCACCTGGGCATCCAGCGCGACAATCCCGACCGTTTCGCCGTGAGTATGATGAATCAGATTCTCGGCGGGGGCGGCTTCACGTCGCGGATCATGTCGCGCGTGCGGTCCGACGAGGGGCTGGCCTACAGCGCCGGCACCAGCTTTCGACCGGGCACGTATTATCCCGGCACCTTCCGCGCGGGCTTCCAGTCGATGAACCCACGTTGCGCGCAAGCAACGGCGATCGTGCTCGAAGAGCTGGAGCGCATCCGCCAGGATAAGGTCTCCGAGGAAGAGCTGGCGATCGCCAAGAACTACTCGATCGAAATCTTTCCCCGCTTCTTCGCCACCGCCTCCGCGGTCGCCGGGACCTTCGCCGACGACGAGTACACCGGGCGCGAGAAGGGCTACTGGGAGAAGTACCGCGATCGCATTGCCGCCGTCACGCAAGACGACGTGTTGCGCGTGGCGCAGACGTATATCCACCCCGACCAACTCGTGATCCTCGGCGTCGGCAAAGTTGACGAGATGCTGGCCGGGAATCCTGACAAACCCGAGTTCCAATTCAAGACCATGGCGAAGGGCGGCGAGATCGGGCGCATCCCGCTTCCCGACCCCCTGACGATGGTCTATCCCGACGCGTAACGCCCGGTAGAGGCGTAGCGTGCCCGTCAGGGGCCGGGTTAGGGCACCTGCCTTCGAAGGCCCACAACGATCGGGTCTTGGGAAGCAGGTAAGACTCAAACGCCCCCTACCGGGGCTCCCGATTCGTTGGCGGCTTCTTCCCACGACTTGCGTCGTGGGCTACTTTCCATCGCCCCGTACCGGGGCTTGGCTTCGTGGTTGGCGGCACCGGGTTGCGCCCCGAGGGAACCGCGGGTTCCATGAGGAGATTCACTTTGTCAACCGGCAAGGTGTGGCGGGAAACTTCAGTTTCGAGACACGTTCGACCGGGCTTCCATCCGCACTCTCTTCGGCGTCTGTCCGACGCGGTGCTGGTTGAAGTTCGGCCTTTCCGACGCTGCTTGCTCGGTTTCGGCCTCCCAGGGCCGGCCGCGGAGCGCAGTCGCCGCAACGCTCGGTCCCACGTGTTCTCTCGCTGTCGCTTCCTTTCTTCAGCCTTGCGAACGCGTCCTGCTCATCTTGTGGCTCCACCGTCCGCCGTCGCCGGCGGGCGTGCCTACGCCTACGCTGCTGGCTTGGGCGGCTGCGCCTGCTGGTTCTGTGCCCGGCTCGGGCGCTTCGTCTCGTACAACGGATCAAAGTCCACCTCGCGCTTCCACAACACGTGCAGCAAGATCGCCAACTTGCGCGCCACCGCCACCACCGCCTTGCGCTTGGCCGCCTTCCCCCCGCGCGCCGCCAACCGCCAACCCCAGCTCCGCAGCCGCGACTCGGCGCCGTGGTGTCCTAACACATACTGCGCGCATTGCAGCAACAGCTTCCGCAGCAGCGCGTCCCCGCTCTTGGTGATGCTCAGCTCCGGCTGGCGCTTCCCCGAGCCGCGTTGCTTCGGACGCAGCCCCCTCCGCGGTCCCGCCGCGCGGCGGCTTTCCAACTTCTCTACAGCGTTGTCCAGGTTCAGCACAAACGCCAGCGCCGTGATCGGGCCCACCCCGCGGATCGAACGCATCCGCAACGTGTGCGGATATTTCTCGTCGCCCAGCTGCTCGATCTTTTTGTCGTAGCGGCGGATTTCGTCGCTGCGATGTTGAATCACCAGCAGCAGGGGTCCGAGCGTGTCTTTGAGATCCGAGGGCATGGCGGCGGCGGCTTTCTTGGCGCAGGCCGCGGTGTCGCACGCCGGCCAGCGCGCGCCGAAACTTTTCACCAGGCCGCGCCCTTGGCTGCTCAGCTTGGTGCGCGCCTGGACCGCGCCGTCGCGCGCCCGCGGCACGGTGCGATGCTGTTGCGTTTCGAGCGAACACGGGGTCACGGCGCGCATCATCTGGGGCAGGCGCAGACCGAGTTCGCCCAGCGTGGCGGCGTCGCGGCGATCGCTCTTCGACATCGATTGCGTGATCAGCGCCAGGTGGTGCGTGTCGGCCATCAGCGGCTGGTGGCCGAGGCGTTGGAGCAGCCGGAAGACCCACAGCGAGTGCGTGCCGGCTTCGAACACGACGCGCATCGGCCCCCACACGTCGAAGAATTTCTCGAAGGCTTTGCCGTTGGTGCGGATGCGGTGACGTTCGATGATCTTGCCGTCGAGGCCGAGCAGGCAGAGGGGCGAGTGTCGGTCGCCGAGGTCGAGGCCGGCGACGGCGTGGAGGCCTTGTTCGATCCTTTCGTGTTGCGGCTGTGACAGGGCTTGGATGTTTTTGGTATGGTTCGTCATGATTCTGTAGTTCCTTTCGTTATCAGAAGAGGTTTTGGGATTCGCCCCGCGCCAGGGTGGATGCGGGGCGAAGCCCGTCACTCGGGAGCGTACCGCACTCCCGAGACCGCGAGTCTCCTCATTTCATCTCGGTTGTGTCGTTGGATGCCTCAACTTGTACGATGAGTTGCCGCGAGGCTCCCAGCAGTGTCAACCGTGGACTCCCCGATTCTTTCACAGCCCCTCACGGAGCGGTCCGGCACGAACCTGACGCCACTCGAGGGCCTCCAGATTAGCTCGATGTCAGCGGGGGTCATTAGAAGCAAATCGACCTATTGCAACGGCAGGACAATGGCAAGCACCTGGGTGAAGATGTAACCCGCCACGCCCATCACCGCGAGTAGCGGCGTCCAGGTCTTGAGGGCTTCCATCTCGGTGAATCCCGACATCTGCTTGTAGACCCAGAAGCCGCTGTCGTTCATCCACGAGCCGACCAGCGACCCGGACCCAATCGCGCAAGCCACATAGACGGAGTGAAAAGGTGGGGGCGATGCGATAATCAGCGGCGCCATGATCGACGAAACCGTGATCATCGTCACGGTGCCGGACCCTTGCGCGACCTTGATCAAGGTCCCCAGCAGGAAGCTGAGCAGCAGGAACGGGATGCCGAAATCCTGCGCCAGTTCGCCGAGCACCTTGCCGACCTCGGCGCGCACCAGCATGCCGCCGAACGATCCGCCCGCCGCCGTGATCAGGATGATCAGGCCCCCGCTGGCAAGCGCGGTCTCAACGGGCTTGGCCAACTTCGCCAGGGTGTAGCCCTTCTGCTTGGCCAACACGTAGAGCGAAATCACCGCCGACACCAACAGAGCGAAGTTGGGGTTGCCGAGGAAGCCGGTCACCCCGGCAATGGCGCTCTCCTTGTCGATCGCGTTCACCGCCGTGTTGGAGGTAATGAACAACACCGGCAACACGATCGGCAACATCGACATGAAAAAACTCGGCAAGCGGGCTTCGTCACGGTGGGCCAGTTCCTCCAGATCCTCCAGGGAGAGCCCGGCGGTTTCGCGCAGCGGAATATCGAGGGCTTTGTCGCGGTTGATCGCAAACAGCAAGCCCACGATCGACATCAGCAATCCGATCACGGCCCCGACCATGATCATCACCCCGAGGTCGATGTTGAGCGTCGCCGCCATCGCCAGCGGCCCCGGCGTCGGCGGGACCATCGTGTGCGTCACCGCGCCGCCGGCGCAGATCGCCATGACGAACAGTACGTAGTTCTTGCCCGTTCGCACGCGCAACGCCCGCGCCAGCGGAATCAGCAAGTAGAAGACCGTATCGAAAAAGACGGGTACCGACAGCACGTAGCCGCTCGAGAGCATCGACAACGACGCGTTCTTCTCCCCCAGCGCCCGCACGAACACCCGCGTGATCTTGTCGGCGGCCCCGCTTTCCATCAACGATTGGCCGATCACGGCCGCCAGCGCGATCACGATGCCGATGCCGCCGCAGACCCGTCCGAAAGCGCTCGCCACCTCCGGCATCACCTCGCCCAGCGACACGGTGGACGACAACAGTCCCACCGTCATGGCAGCGGTGATCAGAGCGATAAACGCGTTGATCTTCATCCGAATAATCAAGATGAAGACAACGGCGATGGCGATGACGAGGACGAGAAGCGGATGGATCTCCATGGCGGAGGGGCAATCTTAGCAAGGTCGCCGCGGGAGTGTCTAGCTGTCGAGCCAGGCCCCTTCAGCTCTCGAAACGAACGCGGAACGCTTCGATCCAAACTCGCGGGCTGATTCTCTTATACTGAAAACTGGACCCGGCAGATCGGGCGCGGCCCCGATCGGATACGGTGGTCGATCATGGGGCTGTTTTTTCACCTGATGAGATAAACACGGGCCGATCGCACGAAAGCGAGAAAGACATCCACGGAGGAACGATTCGATGGCACAGGAAGACACAGGAGCGTGTTTGGCTTGGTTCTTGTTGGGAGCGACCCTGGGAGTGGTCGGCGCTCTGCTGCTGGCTCCACAGTCGGGTAGCGAGACGCGCGATCTGGTACGGAAGAAAGCGCTCGAGGGGCGGGACTCCCTGAGCAAGACCGGGCGTGAGGTCTACGAACGCGGTCGCGAAGTGTACGACCGGGGTAGGGAGCTTGCCGAGGATGCGTCCGATCTTTATGAGAAGGGCCGGGACGTCGTTTCGCGGGTCAAGACGACTGTGACCAACAAGCCTGCCCAAGATTCGCCGGAAGTAGTTTCGTAGCCGTTCCGCCCTTGGCCCCTCACCTGGGTTTCTCCCTGGCGGGCTCAGAGCCCAAGTGGCGGCACCCCGGTGAAGTCGGGCGAAGGGCGCGGGCTGGGCTCCACGCGCGTCGTTGCGTAAGGAAATGTCTTCGCCAGAATCCTCAGATGGCGCGGGAGTCGAGGCCGCGGCCCTGAAACTAATCATTCAGATTCCCTGCCTGAACGAGGAAGAGACCCTTCCAACGACCCTGGCGGCCTTGCCTCGATCCTTCGAGGGCATCGACACGGTCGAGGTGCTGCTGATCAATGACGGCAGCACCGACCGCACCGTCGAAGTCGCCCGCAATCTCAAAGTCGAGCACATCCTCAACTTCAAGACGAACCAGGGGCTGGCGAAGGTTTTTACCGCGGGCCTTCGCGAGGCCGCCCGTCTTGGCGCCGACTACGTCGTCAATCTCGACGCCGACAATCAGTACGACGCCCGGGACATTCCTCAGCTCCTCGCGCCGCTCAGAGAGGGCAAGGCCGACATCGTCGTGGGCGAGCGGCCCATTGAAGCCAGGATTTCCATTTTGGCCCTGGCACGGTCACAGGATACACCCCCGCTGCGCCGAATACCACGTCTTTTCGCGCTGAACCCTGCACATCACCTCCGCCGGTAGGCGCCAGGGCTCGTCCGTCCGCTCACAGACGTTGATTGAGCGGACTGAACGGCGCTCCGGCCGACACTGCTCCCTGCGAAACCTTTTTGGAGCCAAAAACTGTTGATCCTCGCCCGGGCAACGCTACCCACCCGGCACAGGCAGCGCCCAGATCCTATGCAGCATGTCACCGAACAGCCGCCGGTTCAGATGCCCCTCCGCCAGCAGCAACCAGTAGTAGCGAGCATGCTTGACCAGCCGACCGCCGGTCTTCATCAACCTGTGTTGCAAACTCGTTAGCGACCAGCTTTTGATTCGCTGCGGCAGCCCTAGCCGCCGCCACAGGTTGCCCAGGTTGTAGGCCAGCACGCTGAGTTGCAGCCGTACCTCGTTGGCTCGGAAGCGGTGACACGACAAGCGGGTCCAGTGCGTGGCCTGTTTGCCTTCTTTGATCCACTGCTCCGCCGTGCCGCGCTTGTTGTAGAACCGCACGACCGAGCGGCTCGGCAAGCTCATGCTCGTCACGACAAATCCGACGCGCGGGAATAGTTCGCCCTGGTGATGCTCGACCTTGGCGACAACTCGCCTTGCCTTCGACCAGCTCTCGGCCTGATAGCGAAAACTCTTGTAGCGCACTAGGGGCTTGGCGTTCGGCCTGCCCGGTGGCCGAAACAGGATGTCCTCGATCTCCAGCTCCAGGCTCTTGTTCGCCGGGATGCGAATCACGTAGTCCACGCCGCGCTCCTCCATCGCCTCGTAGATCTCGGGCTTGGCGAAGGCGGCGTCGGCGCGGAACGTCACCTGTTTGCCCTCCGCCTGTTGTCGTTCGATCTCCGGCAGTAGCAGCTCGTCCCAGTCCTCGGCGCTGTGCACGTTGCCGGGACGCAGCTTCGCGCCTAGGCAGTCGCCGTGCTGGTTGAACAGCAACAGCGGGTGATAGCAGAGGGACTCAAAATGGCCGTTGTAGGCACTGCCTTCCTGTTGGCCGTGGACGGGGCTCTCCGTGGAGTCCATGTCGAGCACCACGCGGTCTGAACCGTCGGGAGCTTCGGCTTGCGCGACCAGCTCCCGGTTCACTGCCATCAGCCCCAGCAAGTTCTCTTCGCTCGCCAGCATCTCCGTCTCGAAGCCATGCAGCGTCGAGGTCAAGGCGGCTCCGCGATCCCAGTTCCTCTTCGAGCCGATCAAGCGAAAGGTCGGATCGGCGGATACTCGAACGGCGTCATTGAGGTCCTCGTAGCCAGCGAGTCGGCTGTAGACCGACTGCCGCAGCAGATCGGCCAGCGCGAACTTCTTGTTCAAGCCTTGTCGCGAGTCGCTGAGATGCTCGTCGATCAGCTTCCCGAGTCCGAGTCGTTCATCCAGTTCGCGAACGAGAATCAGACCGCCATCCGAGGTGACTCGCGATCCTTGGAAATCGACTTTGAGAAATCCATTGAACGTGAGCTGAAACGGCTTGTTTTCTTTTTCACCCATCGGGTGTTGACCTCCATGGCGTCCTTATCGGGCTCTAGCCCCTATCAATAAAGACGCTGAAGGTCGCTGGATGGTCTGAAGCTTATACATCAAATTGAAAATGCGGGTGAAGACATCCCGCACGTCCACTTCGCACCGCGAGTTCTGTAGCGTCCCCGGTGAGCCCACCAACAGCGGCCCTAGCCAAGACGCACTATCATCGCTTCTCAAATACATTCGATTGTTACCCGGCGCGTACCACACCAGGCAGGAGTTCGCCGACGTCAACGTGTCGTTGATCATCATCTGGACAAAACTCAGATCCTGGTACCCGTTGGGGTCGGACGCCGTGTAGCTGAAGGTCGTCCCCGGCCCGCTCCCGCTTGACGGCGTCACCGAGTCCGCTGCCGGGGCGAAATTGAGACCGCCCGTTACGGTCCAGGTGCCGACTTGCACCCAACCGCTGTTCTGGCCGGGCAGATCCGTTGCCCACAGCCAGTTGTTCTTCACCCCGTTGAGAGCCAATTGTACGGCCAGGTGCACGGTCAGAGTGGTCCCGCCGCTTACCACCGAGGAGTTGCCCGCGTCCACTTCGCATCGCGAGTTCTGTAGCGTCCCCGGCGAGCCCACCAGCAGCGGTCCCAGCCAAGACGCACCATCATCGCTTCTCAAATACATTCGATTGTTGCCCGGCGCGTACCACACCAGGCAGGAGTTCGCCGATGTCAACGTGTCGTTGATCATCATCTGGACAAAACTCAGATCCTGGTACCCGTTGGGGTCGGACGCCGTGTAGCTGAAGGTCGTCCCCGGCCCGCTGCCGCTCGACGGCGTCACTGAGTCCGCTGTCGGCGGCTGGTTCGGTAATACCCCGCCGTAACTGACCGTGACGCTAAGGCTGTTCGAATCTGCGCTATTGACCAACAGCGAGAGATCACTGTTAGGGTCCGGATCGGTCCACAAAACCCCCTCGAGCAACGTAACCTCTTCCATGTCCGGGCTACCAATGGGGCCAACGCACTGATTGTCCGATCCAGACATAGGAAAACCCGGCTGGAAGTCCAGCAAGCGCGTTCGGCCATCGTTCGCGACCGGCCCGCCGGAAACGCCGGAGTACTGATAATGGACCAGCGCGCCCGAGAAGGCTGAGTTGCTAAAAGAGAAGACGCTCGGGTCGTAGCCGCCAAGAGCTTGGCGATATTCCAGCCACAGCCAAAGGTTACTGCCCGGATCTCGTAGGATGCGCAGCCCGCGCAGTCCGGATGCTGTTTCGGCCGGTTGCAGCAGAAAAGCACCCGGAGAATCCACCTCCTGGTATCCGGAACCGGGAGCAAGCCAACCCAGTTGGA
The DNA here is from genome assembly GCA_965261065.1 of Bryobacterales bacterium. Taxonomy (GTDB): domain Bacteria; phylum Acidobacteriota; class Terriglobia; order Bryobacterales; family UBA6623; genus JAKZVK01. The sequence continues at coordinate 6,554,513 of OZ253444.1, forward strand.
CCTTGTGTTGTGCGCTGTAGTGACCGGTGATAGGGTTGCTGCCGTACAGCACGCCCATCGTTGAGAATACGTCCCCGTACTCACAGTGGACGCCGCTGCCGTCGTCAAGATCCCCCAAAGGTTGATTCCCGTACTCAAGCGAACTGGCGTGCTGAAGGCCGTAGTTATGGCCACCCTCGTGGCTCCCAAACGCCGCCAAGTACGATCGGTTGTTGTTGCTCGTGTCGATGGTCATCCAGGAGACTCCCATCGGGCAGGACGAGCCCCCGCAGTCACCCGTATTCACGGAAGAACAGCCGACGGAACCGAGGCCCACAAATCCACAAGCTGACTCGGGGTAGATGATAAACAACCGCGTGTAATTGCTGAAATCCGCCTGCCCATCGATCGCGGCAACCGCCGCGTTGCGGATCGTAGTGGTGTTGCAGGTAGCTGAGATCTGGAAAGGGCCGTACACGTCATCAATGTCACCGCCGGCCCCCGCGAGGCCCGAGGAATTCTCCGCCCAGAATCCGTGAAGCGAACGGTCCACCAGCGAGAACATGCGGTCCTGAACCCAGTCCTGAGTCACGAAAGGGGGGAGCGGGTTGCTGGGGAATTGGACAAGAACGACGGCGATGTTGTGCGTCCCGATTGTGCTTGAGCAACCCACCTGCAGCCCCTTCTCGGCGGCGGACGCCGCACCAGCAGTTGCCGTTGTCGCTGCGATCACGTCGCCTACCCGCATCCCTTCGACGTCCACCTGCTGCCCGCACACGAGATTGGGAACCGCATGTTCAAAAAAGACCTGCGCTTCACCGCTCTGTTCCCGTATTCTCACAAGAGTCCGACTTGTACCAAGGTCGAAACGGTCCTCAATCACGACGTCGGCAGGACCGCTCCAACTGCCAAATTCCTCGACCGCGTCCCTCACGTTGGACAAGCGCTCGAGTAGCCGCCGCCTCACATTCTCTGGAAGACGAAGCGTCAGGCCCGCCCCGGGTCGGCCTCGATGAGTTTCGTGAGATATGCGGCCCTCTGTCGCACCGTGGTCCGCAGCGGGTCATCCGCTCCAGGGGAATCGAATTGCCGGCGGAGTTGGCTGTTCTGGGCGCTGATCAACTGCTCCAAAACCTCTGGGTCCCCTGGGACCTGAGCCGATGCGGGCGAGTTCAAAGAGATCAGGACGAGTATCTGCGTTAGTCGAACGAAGGACTTCATTTTCATTTCATATCGGCTGCTTGTACAGCGCCATCGATAGATTAGTACCATAACTATCAGTACTGTTGTATCCCGGTCAATCCTCCTTTTCTCTACTGCCAGCTAGTGCTTTCGGGGTATGACGTAAGGGTTGTGACTTAAGACGTAGAGCAACTGCAGGCTGACCTATTGAGTCCCGCATAATATCACGTCACTCGAAGCAAAGAGAAGACTGTTTCCAGAAGGCCGTGATCAAACGCGGTTTGCGGTGCATGCGGCGGAGTGCCTTGCGGGCCCGCTCGTTCAGCTCGCCGTAGTCCTTCGGACAGACGTTCGGCAACTCGTGCTGCTTCCAGTAAGCCCAGATGTATTCCACCGGATTCAACTCCGGCGCATAGGGTGGCAAGTACTCGGTTGCGATGTGGCCTTCGGAGAGTTGGATGAACTCTTGCACCAGGCGGCTACGGTGCGCCGGCAGCCGGTCCCAGACGATCAGCAGCGGCCGATCGATATGACGTACCAACGCCTTGAGAAAGTCGATCACTTGCTCTTTGCCGATCGCACCGGGATAGAGCCGAAAGTAGAAGTTACGCAGCGTCAGCCCCGCCGAGACGGAAAGCTTCTCCCAATTGAAGTTAAACTGCAGCACCGGTGTTTGGCCGCGTGGCGCCCAGGTGCGGCAGCGATGCGGCTTCTGACTCAATCCGCTTTCGTCGATGAAGACGAGCGTACGGCCTTCGTTTTGGGCTTTTTTTTAATGCGCGTCCAGGTCTTGCGCTTCCAGGTGCGGATCTGCTCTTCGTTGCGCTCGCGCGCCTTTCCGACCGGGCGTTGCGGGCTCCAGTCGAGCGCTCGCAGGATCTTCCAGACGTGGCCTTCGTGGTAGTCGACCCCGAACTCGTCTCCGATCAGCCGAGCCACCCGCGGACAGCTCCACAGGGGCGTGGGGAAGCCGTGGGCTTGCGGGCCTTCCAGCAACAGCGACGTCAGGCGTTCGCGTTGTGCGGCATCGAGGAGCGGCTTGCGTCCGGCGCGCCCGGCCTGGCGGAGTCCGGCCGCACCCTGCTCGCGGTATTGCCGCCGCCACGCACTGACGGTTTGGCGAGCGACTTTCAGCCGTCTTGCCGTCTCGGACTGATTGTGGCCTTGGTCGAGCAGCCGCATCGCTTCGAAACGGCGCTTCTCCAGGGCCTTGAAATCCCGCTTCACACCTTTGAGGTTGCCCATACATATATAGATGCTCCAAACTATCAAAAAGTGTCATAATAATTTGCGGGATTCAATAGGCTCGAACGCAGCCCTGGACAATCGCTGCAGAACCAGTTTGGGCTGGGGGGGGGGGCGGGTTTGGTGCTCCACATGCCGTCAGGGAAGAAGCCTACTTCGTCGAATCCGTCGTTCCAGTCGCCGATGAGCATGTCGTCGCCGCCCCGCCGACGCTTCCACCCACCGGTGCTGTCGCAAACTCGCCGAAGTGCTCGGCACAGGAAAGCCCTGGTTATCGTGTTTGGCGGCGAGCCGAACTAAAACCGCATCGGCTGGAGCGCTATTGGCTTCGGAACAAGGTCTGTTGCGCGGCAGGACGAAGGGTGACGCTGAGCCTCTGAGGGCGAGTATTGTCGGACTATGGCCCGACCGTCCAGGTGCCCAGCAATACCCAACCGCTGTTCTGGCCGGCCAGATCCGTTGCCCACAGCCAGTTGTTCTTCACCCCATTGAGAGTCAATTGCACGGCCAGGTGCACGGTCAGAGTGGTTCCGCCGCTTGCCACCGAGGAGTTGCCGACGTCCACTTCGCATTGCGAGTTCTGTAGCGTCCCCGGCGAGCCCACCAGCAGCGGTCCCAGCCAAGACGCACCATCATCGCTTCTCAAATACATTCGATTGTTGCCCGGCGCGTACCACACCAGGCAGGAGTTCGCCGATGTCAACGTGTCGTTGATCATCATCTGGACAAAACTCAGATCCTGGTACCCGTTGGGGTCGGACACCGTGTAACTGAAGGTCGTCCCCGGCCCGCTCCCGCTAGCTCTACGCTAGCCGGCGTCACCGCGTCCGCTGTTGGGGCGAAATTGAGACCGCCGGTCACGGTCCAGGTGCCGACTTGCACCCAGCCGCTGTGCTGGCCGCCCAGATCCGTTGCCCACAGCCAGTTGTTCTTCACCCCGTTGAGAGCCAATTGCACGGCCAGGTACACGGTCAGAGTGGTCCCGCCGCTTACCACCGAGGAGTTGCCCGCGTCCACTTCGCATCGCGAGTTCTGTAGCGTCCCCGGCGAGCCCACCAGCAGCGGTCCCAGCCAGGATGCACCATCATCGCTTCTCAAATACATTCGATTGTTACCCGGCGCGTACCACACCAGGCAGGAGTTCGCCGACGTCAACGTGTCGTTGATCATCATCTGGACAAAACTCAGTTCCTGGTACCCGTTGGGGTCGGACGCCGTGTAGCTGAAGGTCGTCCCCGGGCCGCTGCCGCTCGACGACGTCACCGAGTCCGCCGTCGGCGGGGCAGGCGGGAGAGCCACGGAATTGACCGCTGCCAGCGCATCGGCCAGCCCGGCGCTGTACGAATCCTTGAGCAGCGGGTATTCCAGCCGGCCATAGACAAGGAGCCACGCTCTGTAGTTCACCCGATCCTCGCCCCAAGGAGAAGGAAAGTCCGCTGAAGATCGGGGCGTGAATGGTAGATCTGATGCATCAGCCGGTCGAGCTCCGAAGCGACGGTCGCCCGGGCCGGCCCATCCTGATTCAGTAACGCGCGCACTGGAGCGACGAGTGCTTCGGGAAGATCGTATTCCTGCTTCCCCCGACCGACCAACCACTCCAAATAGCGTGGCCGGTCCGAGCCTAAGACATCCGGCATAGCCGCACGAAGGTCGGGGCGGACGGAGTAAATCCTATGCGCTAACTTTGTCAACTCGCCCGACCCACTCGGGCTCTCTAGCCGGCAGTTCCACGTTCTTACAAAAGCTTTGAACCCCACTGCGGAAAAGGGGTCGGCCATCGTCTAGCATGGGTTCCGTCAGATGCGGTGTCAGTACGATGTCTGACTGCTTCAAAGCGTCGAAACTCGGGGTGAGACGCCGACAGACTCTGATGTCTGAATCGAAGTAAAGGATCCCATCCAATTGATAGTCTTCGAACAGCATATCGAGCACGTAAGGTTTGAGCGCATTGCTTAGTTCGAAAACATTGTATTTGAAGTGAAACCACTGACTTTGCCGTACGGGAACGTGGCTGGACAAAATGATTGTAAAATCCTCCTGCTCAGGATTGATATAGCCATCTACGACGTCGGCGACAATGACGAACCTTTGCAACTCGGGGTTCGATTTCTGGACGGCAGACATCAGCACGCGGGCGTGCGCCAAGTGGTTCTTTGAAATGATCGTGCAGACACCGACTTTCATGGCTTGGGGCGGCTCCATCCGCCCCGCGAGTACCGTACACCCCCCATCGTGTCTGTCTGTCGTCAAAAAGTGATCGCCATAGCTCCTCGCTCGGGTTGTTGATCACAAGGTCGACTCTGATGACAGCGCGAGTTCCTGTAATCCTATAAGGAGGCAGCTTGTCCAAGGTGCTTCGTAACACCGGCCGCGGCACAGTCACTAGCAACCATCTCAGTCACGAGCTGATTGAAGGCAAGCCGGGGCTTCCATCCAAGGACTCTCCTCGCTTTGGATGCATCACCAAGGAGTATATTCACTTCTGCCGACCTGTACAGCGCTTTGTCCACGACGACGTATTTACGGTAATCAAGCCCGGCGGTTGAGAAGGCGAGTTCGACGAATTCCTCCACTATGTGGGTTTCACCCGTCGCCACGACGTAATCGTCGGCCTCCGGTTGTTGGAGCATAAGCCACATGGCTTCTACGTATTCTTTCGCGTATCCCCAGTCCCGCTTCGCACTCAGGTTCCCCAGATGAAGGCGATCGGTCTTGCCAGAAAGGATCCGTGCCACGCCCTGCGTGATCTTCCGGGTTACAAACTCGGAGCCCCGCCTTGGAGATTCATGGTTGAACAGAATGCCGGAGCTCGCGTACAGCCCATCGGACTCTCGACAGTTTCTGGTCAGCTCGAACCCAGCAACTTTGCTGATGCCGTAGGCCGAACGTGGGTGGAAGCGAGTGTTCTCCGACTGTGGGACGTCTTCGGCGTGGCCGAATTGCTCACTGGAGCCGGCAAAGTAAAAGCGGCACCTCGGCGCCAGGCTTCGAACGGCATCTAGCATGTAGTGGGTACCGTTGATATTGCTGTTGAAGGTGGAAAACTCGTCGTCGAACGAGTAAGTCACAAAGCTTTGAGCGGCCAGGTGGTAGCACTCATCCGGCAACACGCGGCCGACCACGCGGTAGATGCTGGCGTAACTCTCCAGTGATGCCGGGTGCAGTTCGATTTTATCACGAATTCCTCGTATCCTTGAGAGGCGATGTTCCATATCCTCTAACGCCACTCTTCGAACGAGCCCGTGAACCTCGTACCCCTTCTCTAATAGCAACTCCGCCAGGTACGATCCGTCCTGGCCGGTGATTCCGGTAATGAGAGCCCTCTTTGCCAATGGATACCTCCGACGTGATTCCGCCCGGCCCGCAACTCCTTCTAGTCCGCCAAAACCGCCCTGTCAACCCTGTGCGCCTCAGCGATGTGCGGCTCAGGCAAGCCTGGCTTTTACCTCGACTTCGGTATCACGGAGCGATCGACTCAAGAGTCGGACTCATCACCCCGGCCACCATTACAAGAACTGGGTATGCCGGGTATCCACTTGACTCAGGTGACCCCAACATCTTGTAGTTGGGCTCACAGCGTCTTAGCGTCCCAATCGGCGACGATCGAGCGGTACGGCGTCGGCTCCACCGCCATGGCCTGCTGCACAAGGCGGTAGAAGAGCTTGCCCCGACTGCGTGATCTGCGCCGATTGAAGCGGAACACGAACTCGTCGAGATAGTAGTCCAGATGCTCGTGGCTGACCGCCCCCTGATGCGTGCCCAGCATCCAGCGCTTGAGTAGCGAGATCGCCAAGTGCACCCTCGGCAGTAGCTGCGAGGCCTGCTCGCGGCGGTTGTTAATCGAGATGATACGACGCTGGTAGTCCTTCTTCTTGAGCGGATCGTAGCCCGACCAGTTGTCGGTAACAACCACGCTGCCCGGCTCGACCGACTCCTCGACGAAGGGCATCAAACTGGCCGCCGAGGCGTTCTGAACGCGCTGCATGCGGATGCGCCCCAGCCCGGTGCCTCTCTCTTCCGCGGCGACTGCAATCAACGCTTTACGCTCGGCCTGCCGGCCGATTACCACTTCTTCTTCAGCGCCCCAGTAGGTCTCATCGACCTCGACGAGGCCCGTCAATCGCTCCCGCCCCGGGCGCACCATCGCTCGCCTCAGCTTGTGCATCCAAGACCAGGCGGTTTGGTAACTGCCCAGTCCCAGAACGCGCTGTAGACCCAGGGCGCTGGCCCCATTCTTCTGCGTGGTGATGGTCCACATCGCCCGGAACCACAGCCGCAGCGGCTTGCGTGTGTCTTGAAAGATCGTGCCGGCGGTGACGGAGGTTTGCCGCCCGCAGCGAGCGCATTCGAACCACACTTTGCGCACCGGCCAAGCGCGCTCATGCCCACACCTTGGACAGCGGAAACCCTCTGGCCAGCGCAAGGCGAACAGATAGTCGCGGCAAGCCTCCTCGCTCGCAAAGCGAGACTCGAATTCGAGTTGGTCGCGCGGGTAATCCTCCACCAGGCCCTACACTACATCTTGGGGTCACCTGAGTCAAGTGGATACACAGCCTGGGTATTTCGTTGACTCAGGTAGCCACTATACCTTGTGGTCGGCGACATCCTTAGTTTCCACACCTCCGACCATGCATTTGTGACCGCACCGTGGGCAGCGGCACCACTCTGGCCAGGGCAACTGAAACAGATAGTCTCGAGAGGCCTCCTCGCCGGCGAATCGCGTCTCGAACTTGGTCAAATTGCGCGAATAATCCTCCACAGCCATACATACTATATCTTGGGGGCACCTCAGTCAAGTAAATATCACTTTACAAGATTATAGCAAAGCGCAGGCTGACTGATGGCCAGCCGGTTTCCAGAGCGTCGAGGACCGCTTGCTGTGGACCCGTGGCAGCTCCGCTGAACCGCTTTGCCGATGCGGTCCATATCAAGCGGCCACATACCGTCGGGGGAAGAAACCTAGTTCGTCGAATCCGTCGTCGTTGCAGTAACCGATGAGCACATCGTCGCCGGCCGGCCGACGGTTCCACCCACCATGCTATATTGAACTTTTCACAGGGTTTACCCCCCCCCACAAAACACCCCCAACATGCAGCTTGAAAAAGTCTACGAACCCAACCGGTTCGAGCCCCATTGGGCCGAATGGTGGGTCGAGGAAGGCCTGTTTGTCGCCTCGAACGAGACGACGAAACCCGCCTACTGTCTCGTGGTCCCGCCGCCGAACGTCACCGGTGCGCTCCACATCGGGCACATGTACGAGATCGCCCAGACCGACATCACCATGCGCTGGCGGCGCATGAAGGGTGACAACGTCCTCTGGCTGCCCGGCACCGACCACGCCAGTATCGCCACCCAGATGTTGGTAACCCGCTACCTGGCCGACCAGGGCATCGACGCGAAGGAGATCGGACGCGAAAAATTCCTCGGGCACGCCTGGGCGTGGAAGGAGAAGTACAGCGGCACGATCATCCGCCAGTTCAAGCGCATCGGAGCAAGCTGCGACTGGACGCGCGAGCGCTTCACGCTGGACCCCGGTCTGACTCGGGGCGTAGTCGAAGCCTTTGTCCGGCTGCACGAAAAGGGCCTCATTTATCGCAGCGAATACCTCATCAATTGGTGTCCGGGTTGCGGAACCGCTGTCTCCGATCTGGAAGTCGTCTACGAACAGCAGCAGGGCCACTTGTGGCACATCGCCTACTCGGTCACGGACTCCGATGACCAAGTGGTGGTAGCGACCACGCGTCCCGAGACGATGCTCGGCGACACCGCGATCGCCGTCAATCCGAACGACGAACGCTACCGCCACATTTGGGACAAGACCGTCACGCTGCCTATCGTCGGCCGGCAGCTCACCGTCATCCGCGACGACCTCGCCGACCCCGAGTTCGGCACGGGCGTCGTCAAGGTAACCCCCGCCCACGACCCCAACGACTTTGCCGCGGGCAAGCGGCACGATCTCGAGTTCATCACCGTGCTCGACACCGACGCACGAATGAACGACAACGCCGGCGAGTACGCCGGACTCGACCGCTACGAGGCGCGCAAACGCATCGTTGAGCGCCTTGAGCAAGAAGGCCGCATCGACAAGATCGAGGACTACACCAACAACATCGGCCGCTGCCAACGCTGCAAGACCATCGTCGAGCCACGCGTATCGACGCAATGGTTCGTACGCACCAAGCCGCTCGCCGAAAAAGCAATCGAGGCGGTCGAAAGCGGCCGAATCGAGATCATTCCCAACGTGCAGCGGCGCAACTACTTCGAGTGGATGTACAACATCCGCGACTGGTGCGTCTCGCGGCAACTGTGGTGGGGACACCGCATCCCGGCCTGGCATACCGTCTCCGGTGAAGTGATCGTCGCTCGCAGCGAAGAGGAAGGGCGCGAGAAGGCCGGCGGCGCCGCCATCGAGCAGGATCCCGACGTGCTTGACACCTGGTTCAGCTCCGGCCTGTGGCCCTTCTCGACCATGGGCTGGCCCGACGACACGCCGGACCTGAAGACCTTCTACCCAACCGCGCTGCTCAACACCGGCTCCGACATCCTGTTCTTCTGGGTGGCGCGCATGATCATGCTCGGCATCGAGATGGCGGGCGACGTGCCGTTCCGCAAGGTCTTCATCCACGGCCTGGTGCGCGACGCCGATAAGCAGAAGATGTCGAAGACCAAGGGCAACGTCATCGACCCGATCGAGATGACCGAGAAGTACGGCACCGACGCCGTTCGTTTCGCCCTCGTGTCGGCCGCCGGCCAGGGATCCGACGTCGTCATGTCGGAGGAGCGCATCGCCGGCGCGCAGACCTACGCCAACAAGATCTGGAACGCGGCGCGCTTCGTCTTCATGAGCCTCGAGCGCTCGGGCGCCGAGCCCTGGGTGCCGGAAGATCCCGACGCCTATGTGCCCGAGGCGTCTGAGTCGACCGGCGAAGTCCCGCTCGAAGACCGCTGGATCTTTTCGCGGCTCGATGAAGTGGCCCGGCAGGCGAACGTAGATACCGACAAGTTCCGCTACCACGAAGTGGCCAACTCGCTGTATCACTTTTTCTGGGGCGACTTTTGTGATTGGTACATCGAGCTGAAGAAGCTCACTTTCGAGGACGAGTCCGGGCTGACGCCGGAGTGGCGCAACATGCTCGCCGCCATGGAGCGCGCCCTGCGGCTGTTGCATCCGGTGATGCCGTTCATCACCGAAGAGCTATGGCAGCGGCTGACGGCGAACGCCGCGTCCCGCCCCAAGTCGATTGCCCTCGCGCCCTACCCCGAGGCGCGGGAGGGTCTCCGCGATGAGGAAGCCGAGCGCAAGATCGCGGCGCTGCGGAACCTTGCCACCGGCGTCCGCAACCTGCGGGCCGAGCTGGGCGTCGCGCCCAAAACGCAGCTCGAAGGCGTCGTCTACGCCCACGCCGGCCCTGTGGCCGAGGTGGTCGCCGAGAAAACCGACGCGCTACTGCGCCTAGTCAATGTAAAGCTGGAAGTCGAGCGAGGACACGCGCCTAAGGGCAGGGCGATGCATCATAGCGCTGACCTCGACTTGGTCCTGCACCTGCCCGAAGCGGAACTAAAGGTGCTCGAAGAGCGCCTGCTCAAGCAGCTCAAGCCGCTTGAGAAAGCGCGCGACTCGTCGACGCGGCAGCTCGGCAACGAGCAGTTCATGGCGAAGGCGCCGGCACACGTCGTGGATGGGATTCGCGGCAAGCTCGCCGACTACGAGTCTCAGATCGAACGCATTCGCGGCACCTTGGACAGCTTGTCGTCTTGAGTTACCCTGAGTACATGCCGGCTTCAACCGTTGTCGCCGTGGAGGAGTATCTCTCCACAAGCTACGACCCGGATCGGGAGTACATCGACGGCGTGGTCGTGGAGCGAAACCTGGGAGAGAGAGACCATAGCCGCCCCCAAGGATTGATTTGCACTTACTTGATGAGCCGTGAAAGGGCCTGGCGTGTCGTGACCCTGTTGGCGCAGCGGGTGCAGGTCAGCGACAGTCGTTTTCGCATCCCCGATGTATGTCTACTTCGCGCAACCGATCCGGACGAGCCAATCGTGAGAACGGCACCGATCGTCTGTATTGAAATTCTCTCTCGAGACGACCGCATGCCCGCCGTCCGCGAAAAGGTCGCGAACTATGTCGCTATGGGCGTGAAGCATGTGTGGGTGATCGATCCACGCGAGCGGCGAGGCTTCAACTTCACGGCGAACGCAATGGAAGAGCCGGCGGATGGTGTGCTGCGCGTCGTGGATTCCGAGATCCAACTGCCGCTCGATGAGATCTTCCGCGACCTTGCCCTACGGCCGTGAGCGGTCGCGTGCTCCCGCGGTACATGACGACGCATCTTGACCGGAGTGACCTGGACCCATCCCGAGATTACCGACGCGATTGCACGCGCCCTCGCCGAAGATATCGGCCCCGGCGACGTCACAACGGAAGCCTGTGTACCTGCCGGGAACACCGCCGCCGGTACATTCGTCAACCGTGAGCCGATGGTCGCGGCGGGCGTTGAACTGCTGCCGCAAATCTACACCGAAGAGGAGGTGACGCTGCTGTACAACAGCGGCGACCGGCTTACCGAGAACACCGAGATTGCGCGCGTCTCCGGGCGGGCGCGCCGGCTGTTGACCCTCGAGCGCACGGCTTTGAACTTTCTGCAGCACCTGTGCGGGATCGCCACGCTGGCTTCGCAATTTGTTGAGGCGGTCGAAGGAACCGGCTGCCGGGTTCTCGACACGCGCAAGACCACGCCGGGTCTGCGGCGTCTCGAGAAGCTGGCCGCGCGGGCCGGCGGCGTGACCAACCATCGCATGGGTCTCTACGACGCCATTCTCATCAAGAATAACCACATCACCGCGGCGGGCGGCGTGACGGCAGCCCTCAAGAGTGCGCGTGGCCGTGACCTTCCCATCGAGATTGAGGTGCGCACGTTCGATGAGCTCGACGAGGCACTCGAAGTCCAAGCCGAGCACATCATGCTCGACAACTTCAGCCCCCCGCAAGTTCGAGAGGCCATCGAGCGGATCGCCGGACGCGCCAAGGTAGAGGTTTCCGGCGACATCACGCTGGAAACCGTACGCGCCTACGCCGAGACCGGCGCCAATTTCGTCTCAGCCGGCGCCGTGACACACTCCGCTCGGGCATTGGATATCGGCTTCCGGCTGGAATAGAGCGCCGCTGAGCCGTCGGCATCCGCACCACTCGTCATGCTCCCACGCCCCTTCGGCCAACCCCGTTTTCACTTCGACACTATCGACACCACCATGCGCGAAGCCACCGAGCGCGCCGAAGCGGGCGCGCTTGAAGGCACACTCATCCTGGCTGATACACAAACCGCCGGCCGCGGCCGGCTGGGACGGTCGTGGATTTCAGAACCCGGCACCGGGCTCTACTTCTCGCTGGTGCTGCGTCCCAACGTCACGGCGGCGCAAGCTCCCGTGCTGACGCTGGCTCTTGGCCTCGGCGCGGCCGACGGCCTTGCCGAAGCCGCCGGCGTCCGCTGCGACTTGCGCTGGCCCAACGACGTCCTACTCGGCGACAAGAAGTGCGCCGGCATTTTGGTCGAGATGTCTTCGGAGGGAAAATCGGTGCGCTATGCTGTCGCGGGCATGGGCATCAATGTGAACCAGGCAACCATTCCGCCCGAACTGTCGCGGCTCGCGACCTCCCTTCTCATCGAAACGGGACGACGCCACGATCGCGACACGGTTCTCGACTCGGTACTGGCTCACACGGAACGCTACTATGAAGTGTTTAGTGGGGAAGAGTTCACGGGCCAAGGCGCTGCGTCGATCATCGAGGCCTTCTCGAGAAAGTCAAGCTATGTTCGCGGCAAGAGCGTTGTGGTCGAGAACGGTGAGTCCCGCCTCTACGGCACGACCGCGGGGCTGGACGGGTCGGGCGTGCTGATGCTCGAAACCGCGCCGGGGCGCATCGAACCGATCGTTTCGGGAAGCGTCCGGCCGTGGCCTGGCTGCGCGCCACTGGACGAAACCTAAATGCTCTTCGCAGTCGATGCCGGCAACACGCACCTGACGCTCGGTGTGTATCGAGGCTCCGATCTCGTTGCCCACTGGCGGCTGAAGACCGACCCCTCCCAGAGCGTCGACGGTTGGGGCGTGCTGTTTCGGAACCTGTTTAGCCTGGCTGATCTCGACATCGGCGAGATCAGCGGCATCATCATCTCGTCGGTCGTGCCGCAGCTCAACGCCTCGCTCGATGGAACCGCCCGCCGCTACCTGGGCGCGCAGCCGCTCTTTGTCACCAGCGACATCGACACCGGCATCACGGTCAAGACCGACACTCCATCGGAAGTCGGCGCCGACCGCATCGTCAACACCGTGGCCGCCTTCAGCCGCTACGGCGGACCGTGCATCGTCGTCGATTTTGGAACCGCCATCACGCTCGACGCCATCTCAAGCCAGGGCGAATACCTCGGCGGGGCCATCTGCCCCGGCATTACGATCGCCTCCGAAGCCCTGTTCCGCAGGACGGCGCGACTGCCGCAAATCGAGCTGCTCGAGCCCGCCAAGGTGATCGGTTCAAACACCGTTGCCAGCTTGCAAGCCGGGTTGTATTACGGAACGCTGGGCATGGTGGACGCGATCCTCGAGCGCATGATCGCGGAATTGGGCGGCGCGGCGAAGGTCGTCGCGACGGGCGGCCAGGCGCGCGTCATCTGCCCGGCCTCGCGCTATATAGAGGAAATCAACGAGCACTTGACCCTCGAGGGCCTCCGCATCATCTGGGACAAGAACCGTGACTCGTAGCCCGCAGCACGTGGCTGGGCCGCGGGCGCATGTGCGATCATACGGAACTACCCGTTTTCACAACCGTAGGCACTGTGAAAGGCGCTGGTGAACCCCTGTTCGATCTTTCTTAGCGAATGACAACTGCCGAGCCAACCGCCTCCCCGATCCGGGACGCCACTCCCGCGCCACTGGCCATCGCCACCGGCCTGATGCTGGTCGGGTCGTTGTACCTGATCTTCATCTGGGCGCCAAACGAAAGCACGATGGGCGTGGTACAGCGGATCTTCTACTTCCACATGCCTTCGGCGATCGTATCGTGGGTGGCGTTCATCATCGGCGGCGTCGCGGCGATCCGTTATCTCGGCAATCGGGACCCTCGTTTCGACGACCTCTCGGTTGCCTGCAATGAGGCGGGTTTGGTGTTTTGTGTCGTGAATCTCGTGACCGGCGTGTTCTGGGCGCGGCCGATCTGGGGCATCTGGTGGGCGTTCGACGCGCGCGGCACGTCGGCCCTGATGCTGGCGGTCATCTATGCCGGCTACTTGATCTTGCGGCAATCAACGACCGAGCCATCGCAACGGGCCGTGGTCTGCGCCGTAGTTTCGATTCTGGGCATGGTCGACATCCCGATCATCTACATGGCCAACCGCTGGTGGCGAACCCAGCATCCGGGTCCGGTCATCACCGGCGGCGGCCTCGACTCGCAGATGTGGCTGGTTCTGGCGGCGACGTTCTTCTCTCTCTTGGCTCTGTTGTGGATCGTGGTAAGGGCTCGGCGACGGTTGGCTACTCTACAGCGCGAAACCGAGGGTTTGCGGCGCATGGTGCACGCGCTCTGAGGCGAAGGGCGGAATCGGAAGGCGGCTTCTAATGGAAGAGAATCTCAAGTGGCTCTGGTTTGCATTCGGCGCGGCATGGATCATTCACATCTTCTACATCGCCACCATCTCCAGCCGCGAGAAGAAGATCCGCGAACAGCTCGACCACCTCAAGTCGCTCCTCACCGAACGCGAGCGCAAGACCGGCAACTCCTGATCTCGCCGGTCTACGCACAGTCTCGAAACCAAGAACGCGCCCGGCCCGCCACTGAGAGCTGCCGGCGTCAGCCTGCGCCGCGCTCGTTCTTGCAAACTCCCAAGCCGCAGCACCGAGGAGCGAGTGCTCTACTCGACAACTAGGACTTCAAGGGAGCGGTTTGTTTCGATCAGCTCAAGGCCTAACTTCTGCTGGACCTCTCGGATCACAACTGACGGGTCACCGGGTTGGTATCTGAGATTCCAGTCGAATGTGCCTTGAAGACCGGTTTCGTCTAGGCCGGGTATCCACTTGACTCAGGTGACCCCAACATCTTGTAGTTGGGCTCACAGCGTCTTAGCGTCCAATCGGCGACGATCGAGCGGTACGGCGTCGGCTCCACCGCCATGGCCTGCTGCACAAGGCGGTAGAAGAGCTTGCCCCGACTGCGTGATCTGCGCCGATTGAAGCGGAACACGAACTCGTCGAGATAGTAGTCCAGATGCTCGTGGCTGACCGCCCCCTGATGCGTGCCCAGCATCCAGCGCTTGAGTAGCGAGATCGCCAAGTGCACCCTCGGCAGTAGCTGCGAGGCCTGCTCGCGGCGGTTGTTAATCGAGATGATACGACGCTGGTAGTCCTTCTTCTTGAGCTGATCGTAGCCCGACCAGTTGTCGGTAACAACCACGCTGCCCGGCTCGACCGACTCCTCGACGAAGGGCATCAAACTGGCCGCCGAGGCGTTCTGAACGCGCTGCATGCGGATGCGCCCCAGCCCGGTGCCTCTCTCTTCCGCGGCGACTGCAATCAACGCTTTACGCTCGGTCTGCCGGCCGATTACCCCTTCTTCTTCAGCGCCCCAGTAGGTCTCATCGACCTCGACGAGGCCCGTCAATCGCTCCCGCCCCGGGCGCACCATCGCTCGCCTCAGCTTGTGCATCCAAGGCCAGGCGGTTTGGTAACTGCCCAGTCCCAGAACGCGCTGTAGACCCAGGGCGCTGGCCCCATTCTTCTGCGTGGTGATGGTCCACATCGCCCGGAACCACAGCCGCAGCGGCTTGCGTGTGTCTTGAAAGATCGTGCCGGCGGTGACGGAGGTTTGCCGCCCGCAGCGAGCGCATTCGAACCACACTTTGCGCACCGGCCAAGCGCGCTCATGCCCACACCTTGGACAGCGGAAACCCTCTGGCCAGCGCAAGGCGAACAGATAGTCGCGGCAAGCCTCCTCGCTCGCAAAGTGAGACTCGAATTCGAGTTGGTCGCGCGGGTAATCCTCCACCAGGCCCTACACTACATCTTGGGGTCACCTGAGTCAAGTGGATACCCAGCTCGTCTAGAACGGGACGCCGAAGGAAGTTTGTAAGGGCATCGCATAGACGATCAAGCGGCTGCTTAACCCCCTTTGCTGCCCCACGCATGAAGGAGTATGCTGCCTCGTTGGCACGCGAGGGCTGGATAGTCGCATTTCGGCCCTCGGGGATACGCAGCAGATAAACGTCGCGCTTCTGTGCCTCCCACCGTGTTTGGAACCCGAAGGTCGCTCGGAGAGCTGACTGGAAAACCGGACGCAACGACTTCTCCCGGCCCGTCGGAACTCGCACGGAAACACGGTACTGCTCGGAGGTCTTCGGCAGCCGGAAGTCCATTCGGTGTGTATCAACCTCAAAAGCGAACGCGATAAGGGGGACAAGACCCGCTCCGTCCGCGTTCATTCGGTTGCTGCCTGGAGCATGGCGCATCCCGCCCGTCGCAGTTCGTATCGGCTTGATAATGACCTGCGACAAGGGCTCGACGCCATCGGTCCACTCGATTTCCTCACGATCCCAACTGAGATTGGAGGGGGTCCTCTCCTTTTCCGGCAGGTCGATGCGTCGACCCTCCAGCAACGCGTTCAGCGCCGCCCTCGTAACGTGCTTAGGCATCGTGATCGCGGCAATTCGGCCCGTCTGATCCACAACGACCGTGTGGGGCCGAGAGACAACGTCGAAAGCATCGAACGTTGATCTGTCGCCGTCCAGGCCAATCCAGCCCTCCATTGGATGAGTCGCGAGGAACTCCTCGATTCTTTCTGGTTCTTCATCCGTTACGGAGAGGAAGCGGACGGGCTGACCCGCAAACGCCATGACAAGTTCGTTCAAATGCGGGATCGAGGCGACACAGGGCCCGCACCAGGTAGCCCAGAAGTCGATCACGACGACATTGCCTCGCAGTTCCTGCCAAGTCAGCGGCGGAACCTCAGAGAATTGAATTGGCTGGGTATCCACTTGACTCAGGTGACCCCAAGATGTAGTGTAGGGCCTGGTGGAGGATTACCCGCGCGACCAACTCGAATTCGAGTCTCGCTTTGCGAGCGAGGAGGCTTGCCGCGACTATCTGTTCGCCTTGCGCTGGCCAGAGGGTTTCCGCTGTCCAAGGTGTGGGCATGAGCGCGCTTGGCCGGTGCGCAAAGTGTGGTTCGAATGCGCTCGCTGCGGGCGGCAAACCTCCGTCACCGCCGGCACGATCTTTCAAGACACACGCAAGCCGCTGCGGCTGTGGTTCCGGGCGATGTGGACCATCACCACGCAGAAGAATGGGGCCAGCGCCCTGGGTCTACAGCGCGTTCTGGGACTGGGCAGTTACCAAACCGCCTGGCCTTGGATGCACAAGCTGAGGCGAGCGATGGTGCGCCCGGGGCGGGAGCGATTGACGGGCCTCGTCGAGGTCGATGAGACCTACTGGGGCGCTGAAGAAGAAGGGGTAATCGGCCGGCAGACCGAGCGTAAAGCGTTGATTGCAGTCGCCGCGGAAGAGAGAGGCACCGGGCTGGGGCGCATCCGCATGCAGCGCGTTCAGAACGCCTCGGCGGCCAGTTTGATGCCCTTCGTCGAGGAGTCGGTCGAGCCGGGCAGCGTGGTTGTTACCGACAACTGGTCGGGCTACGATCCGCTCAAGAAGAAGGACTACCAGCGTCGTATCATCTCGATTAACAACCGCCGCGAGCAGGCCTCGCAGCTACTGCCGAGGGTGCACTTGGCGATCTCGCTACTCAAGCGCTGGATGCTGGGCACGCATCAGGGGGCGGTCAGCCACGAGCATCTGGACTACTATCTCGACGAGTTCGTGTTCCGCTTCAATCGGCGCAGATCACGCAGTCGGGGCAAGCTCTTCTACCGCCTTGTGCAGCAGGCCATGGCGGTGGAGCCGACGCCGTACCGCTCGATCGTCGCCGATTGGGACGCTAAGACGCTGTGAGCCCAACTACAAGATGTTGGGGTCACCTGAGTCAAGTGGATACCCGGCTTGAATTGTTTGGTCCAGTGTCAAATTCGGTGCTGGAGCACCAATCTGGATGGATACGTCTGTGGGCTGGGCGACGATGGGTACCGTCCCCACGGCAAGCACAACAACGATGGCCAGTCTCACGCGCAACCTCCTATCTGAGCGTCCCGGGGCGAGTCGTGGCGTACCGCTTTCACCGCCGGCTCCCTGCACGATTCTCCCAGCGCGGCGACGGTCACGGCCAACGCCGCGGCAAGCAGACAAGGCAACATCCGCCTGTCCCAGCGCGCGCCAGGAGATGTATCTCGCGACAGCAATGTCATGTGCCGGAACGCAGGCCCGGGCTCATGGCCTTGGATGGCGACCGGCGGCTACGAGTTTCATTCGATCAAAAAAAGCCGGCGGCCCTTGGGGCCGCCGGCTCGAAAATCGAGTCAGACTACATAGCAAATCCTAAGCTACCCCTTCAGCACCTGCTTCAATCGCTGGCCGACGACGCGGTCGTCGCCCGGCTGCATCATCCAAACCGCAACCACGAGCTCGTCCTTCGAGCCCGGCCGGACCTCGATGCTTGGGCTGCCTTCCCGAAGAGCCTTGACGGCGTCAGGAGGCTTGAGCCCGGTCGCCTCGGTATCCCACGTGATGTGCAGGTGCGGCACCATGTTGGCCAGTTCAGGGACCTTGATCTCCGTCTTGACGCCCTTCACGCCTTTCACGTAGCCGGCGATGCGGTTGCAGCGGGCTTCCCAATCCTTCCAGGTCGCATCGTGGTCGCGGTTGACGAACATCTCGAGCGCCACCATCATGCCGACCAGCTCTTCCTTGTTCACTTTGTTGCCGCGGCAGAGAGAATCGGAGAACGGGCTGCTGTTAAGACGCCCCGCCTCGATCAGGTCCTTGCGGCCCAGCAGCAGGCCCGCCGACTGCGGACCGGTGATTCCCTTCCCGCCGGAAAAGACCACCAAGTCGATGCCGGCCTTCGTAAACTTCCACAGGTTCTCGACCGGCGGCAGATCAGCGGCGGCGTCCATCATTGTCGGGACGTTGTGCTTCTTGCCGAGTTGGGCGAACTCCTCATAGCCAATCTGGCCGCGGTTGTTGGCCGATTGCAGGAAGAACAGCATGGCGGTCCGCGAATGAATCGCGCTCTCGAGCTCCGCCGCCGTTTCGACTTCAACCATTCGAATGCCGGCGTTGCGAACACCGTGGTCGTAGCCGTTGCGGTGGCTTTTCTGTACGATGACCTCGTTCTTCATGCCGCGCGTATCGGGAATCCGCTGCACCTTCTCGCGGTCGGTCCCCGTGACGCAGGCCGCCGTTGCGATCGCTAGGGCCGACGCGGCGCCGGCGCTCACCAGTGCCGCTTCGCTGCGAGCCAGTTCGGCAATGCGCACGCTAACCGCGTCGTGCAAGTCTTTGAGCGGACAATACTGCCGCGACGCGACGGTCATCGCGTCCCACACCGGGCGCGGCATCAACGAAGCCGTCAAGCTCGTGTAGGTGCCTGCGGCGTTGATGAAAGTACGGACTCCGAGTTCGCGGATTACGTCACGCTGCCCGCCGCCCAAACGCGCGGCCGCGGCCGACGCCGTGGTCGGCAGGAGCGCGCCCAAGCCGGGTACGGCGGCCAACGCCCCCAGCATGGAGCGGCGATTCAGTCGATGCAAATTCATGTGTTACCCCCTTTTTCTCAGCGCCTTCGGGGCCGCTGCTGCGCAGATTGTCAGAGCGCGCCGCCATCAGGCTGCTTGTCAGTATACACGGTGGCCTGTTGGCGGTTCGACCCCGGCAAGCCCGCCTACCGGCCACGCTCAACCAGGCGAATCAAGAAGAGCTGCCGTGTCGGTTCCGCCTGGTCGGTCAGCGAGGGAAAAGGATCGCAATCATTGACCCGCTACCCCAACCAGTTTGGTCTTGACACCGGGCTCGGCTCCGATCACGGCGAGCAATATGTTGATCAGTTCGTGAGCGCGATAGGGCTTTTGGATGAAGCTCGTGAGGTCGTCATCCTCCAGCAGACCCGCGAACTCGGCCCCGGCATATCCGCTGGAGAGAACGATTCCCACCTGGGGCCGCAGATCGCGCAACACGGCCATGACTTCTTCCCCATCCATGTGCGGCATCTTGAGATCGAGCAGAACGGCGTCGATCTCGTCGGCATGAGTGCGGAAGAGCCCTACGGCTTCCTGGCCGTCTTCGGCGAGGACGGTTTCAAATCCACGTTTCTCCAGGATGCTCTTGGCTAGCAGCCGTACCTCAGGCTGGTCGTCCACAACAAGAATGGTTCCGTGCCGGCTATGCCCGCCGGGGTCCAGTGGCTCCTCCGCGGCCGATGAGGGCAGTGTGGTTGACGACAGGGGAAACAACACGCGGAACGAACTTCCCCGCCCGGGACGGGTGTCGAGCTTCATCGCACCGCGATGCCCGTGCACAATGCCGAGAGCCGCGGCTAAACCGAGGCCCCGGCCGGTGGCTTTGGTGGTAAAGAACGGATCGAAGATCCTATCCTTCGTGTCTTCGTCCATGCCACAGCCGTCGTCGTTGACCTCGACGTAAACGTAGCGGCCTTCCGGCAGGCCGTCGTCGAAGTAGGTCCGCTCCAGGTAGGCGCGATCCGCATCCATCACTCCGGTGGTCAGCGTGATCACTCCATCTCTGTCGCCGATCGCGTCGGAGCCGTTGGTCACCAGGTTCATCACGAGCTGTTGGATTTGCCCGGCGTCGGCTTCGACCGGCGGCAGATCCGGCATCACGCGATACCGCAGGGAAGCCTTCTTGGAAATCACGGCCTCGAGTAAACGTCCCATCTCCTCGGTGAGGCGCGAGAGATTGACGGGGCGGACGGTGAACCGGCCCCCGCCGGAATAGGCGAGCAGTTGCTTCGTGAGTTCCGTGGCTGTCTGGGCGGCTTTCACGACTTGCTCGACATGGGGCCGGACCGGGGATTGGCGAGGTAAATCGTCCAGGGCTAGATCGGCGAATCCGAGCATGGCCGCCAGCAGGTTGTTGAAGTCGTGCGCGATGCCGCCGGCTAGTACGCCGAGACTCTCCAGCTTCTGTGCATGGCCGATCTGTTCTTCCAGGCTCTTTCGAGCCCCCTCCGCCTCGTCGCGCTGCCTCAGCGCGGTTTCCAGCTCGGCATTGCTGCATTCCAACTCGTCGTTGAATGCTTCCAGCTCCGCG
This sequence comes from Bryobacterales bacterium, assembly GCA_965261065.1. GTDB lineage: Bacteria > Acidobacteriota > Terriglobia > Bryobacterales > UBA6623 > JAKZVK01. The sequence continues at coordinate 6,575,117 of OZ253444.1, forward strand.
TTCGCCGCCTCCAGTTCAGTCGTCGTCACTTCCAGGGCCAGATTGCTGTCGATGAGCTTCCGCAAGGTGATCTCGTGCTCTTCGACAATCGCCTTGAGATTCTCCTTGGTGGCCATCAGCTTTTGCTGCAAGAGACTGACGTGTTTCGTCGCCGGCGGACGCCGGGGCGCTTTCCCCTGTTCCTGACGCCCGTTGGGCTCTTGGGGGGAGACGGAGGGTTCCAGGGTCCGGTCTTCGAACAGAACCCGGAACGCCGGCCCGTCGACCCTCGGATCCTCGATTCGCTCCACCGCGATGTCGACCTTTCGGACGCGTCCGTCGCGGCGTAGGAGTATGCCTTCCCTTCGCGGACGGTCCTCGCTCTCCCTGGCCTGGCGGACCGCGCCGAACAGTGCGTGCTGCATGCCCGGCCGGGCCATCGCGCGCAGGTTGAAGCTTGCTTTTCCGGGTGGGAACTGAAGATAGGCCCCCGTGTCTCCGAGGAACTCCAAAATGTTAAGCTGGTTATCGACCAAGACGCCGCTGGTCTCTTGCACGGGGGGGCGAGCCGACTTCCGGGCTGCCCGTCCACCGAGTTGCCGTTTCATAGGAATCCTGCCTATCATACCAGTAATTGCGAAGACATAACAAGGATCTGGTAGTTCTGGATGGGTAAAACCACCGACGGGCGTGCGAAATATCTTGCAAAAGGTTACGATTTCACCAAGAATCAGGCAGTGATTTCAGATCGCTAGAACACTGCTGGCAAAACAGACCGTCCCATCGCCGCCGTGGGGACTTGGAGTAGTGGCTCAATTTGGCTGCGCCACGCTGGGTGACGGGCGTGCGCTGCACACTGGTCCGGAAGGCCATCGTTTCTGAAGTCGCCTTCAGGCGGCTTCCGCGCGAAGCGCGTTGTAGGCCGGTCGTTTACGGCCGGTTCAGCGTGACCCTTCGTTCCTGCCTAGGGCGCTTCAGCGTCCTTCCGACACACCGGCTTGAGCCACCGTGTATGGCGGATCCGGTGTCCGTGAGACCGTCATGGCTGAAACTGAGCCACTACCGGACTTGGCTATCGACAGGCTCGCGCCACCCGACAGTTTTCTTGTTTGCCCAGTTGTCCACAATACTGGCGACGCCACACCGGCCGAGTGTTTGCCTTGGTTGGGAAACGCAGTGTCGTCGAGAATCCAGGCAACAACGGGCGACCTCGTCTTCATCGCCTCCAGCACGCCGTCGAAGGGCGGCCGGCAAGGTGGAGTCGTCCCAAGGCGAGTCGGCGACCAGGTGATGCAGCGACTGGTGCGTACTCGCCCAATCGTCATCCCGGGCCGAGTAGCCCTCGGGAGCATGTCGTCCCTTCTGCCGGGCCGAGCCCTCGGCCTGAACCGGAAACAGATCGAGCAACGACTGGAACCAAGCAAGCCCAAGAAGAAGAAGGCAAAACTCGCCTAACGTGGAAACATCCCATCTCCACGGTAAGACCCCACGACCACCCTCCACCAACCCTTTCCAACCGGGCAAGCTATTCTAAGACTCTGGCGTTCGTGACCTACGCCCGCCGCTCGTCTCCATGCATATCCGTAAGCTGCGGCTCCTGACACCCGGACCGACCCCGCTCTACCCGCCGGCGGTACGCGCGATGGCCGGCGCCGACATTCACCACCGTACCGAAGAGTTTCGGCAGCTCTATAAACAGGTCCTCGGCGACTTGCAGTACTTCATGGGTACGTCGAACGACGTCATGGTCTTCACCGCGTCCGGCACGGGCGCGATGGAGAGCGCCGTCTCGAACCTTTTCTCGCCCGGCGACAAGGTTTTGGTGGCCACGGCGGGCAAGTTCGGCGAACGCTGGGTCGAGTTGACGCGCGCTTTCGGTTTAGAGGCGACGGTTCTCGACGCCCCCTACGGCGGCGCGGTCGAGCCCGGGCGGATCGCGGAAGCCCTTCGGGCCGAGCCGGCGACCCAGGGCGTGTTCCTCCAGGCGACGGAGAGCTCCACCGGGGCTTCGCACGATGTCGAGGCCGTCGCCCGGGACGTCAGCCGCACCGATGCCATTCTGGTGGTCGACGCCATCACTGGCTTAGGCACAAGTCACCTCGACATCGACGGATGGGGTCTGGACGTGGTGATCGGCGGTTCGCAAAAGGCCGCGATGATCCCGCCGGGGCTGGCTTTTCTTTCAGTCAGTCCCAAGGCCTGGAAGCGCGCCGAACCCCGCAAGGCGTCGTACTTCTACTTCGACCTGCTCAAGCACAAGACGACCGGCGACAAGGGCGAGTCACCGTGGACGCCCGCGACCTCGCTGCTGCTGGGCTTGGCCGAAACGTTGCGCTACATCCGCGAGGTCGGCCGGGAGAACCTGATCGAGAACGCGCAACTGCTCGCCCGCGCCTGCCGCGAGGCCGCTACCGGTCTGGGCCTGGAACTCTTCGCCAAGGTGACGCCCGCCGGCGCGGTGACTTCTATCGTCGCGCCCGAGGGCATCGACTCGAACGACATCGTCACGCAGTTCAAGAGCCGCTTCGGGGCCATCATCGCTAACGGACAGGGTTCGATGAAGGGCAAGATCTTCCGCGTGGCGCATCTGGGCTACTTCGACTTTCACGACCTGTTTGCGGTCATCGCCGAGCTGGAATTGATCCTGCAGGGCCTGGGTCACCCGGTGGAGTTGGGCGCGGGAGTCACGCGCGCGCAGCAGGTCTACGCGCAGGCGGCGGGGCTGGAAGCGCCCCAGCCGGCGGCGGTCGAGAAGCAGCCGGTCTAGCAGTCCGTAGTCGAAATGGGCACGGACGAAAAATGGGGACTGTCATCCGATTTTCGCTTCGCCAACTGCATTGGAATGGACCCGAAAAGCGAGACCAGGAAAGAAGGGACAATGAACCAGGGAACGGGAAGGAGGTTCAATTGTCTCGAAGACGATTCACGAAGGAGTTCAAGCTGGCGGCCGTCCGGCGGCTCGAAGCCGGCGAGTCGGGCTCGGCTCTAGCACGCGAGCTCGAGGTGAAGCGCGAAAAGCTCTACGACTGGCTGGCACAAGTCGAGCGCTACGGCGTCGAGGGAGCTTTTCCCGGCGCTGGACGGCGTCCGGGCGGCAGCGCCCGCGTCGAGCCCGGCCGCGAAGCCCAGGCCCGTCTCGCGGAGCTGGAACGCAAAGTCGGCCGCCAGGCCATGGAGATTGATTTTTTGTCCGCAGCCTTGCGGCGTGTCGAGGATCTGCGCCGGCCGAGCATCGTCAGTGGAACCGGCGCGTCGCTAACGAAGTACGAGCCGCAAGGCGGCAAGGCAACATGAGCGCACGCGATTTGTGCCGCTTGAGCGGGCTGGCGCGAGCCAGCCTCTACCGCCAGGGCAAACCCGACCGCGAGCCGGTCGGGGAACTGCGGCAGGCCATTGTCCAGGCCGCCTTGGACCATCCGGCCTACGGCACCCGGCGGACGACCCCACAGGTGCGCCGTCAAAAGCTACTGGTCAATCGCAAGCGCGTGCAGCGGGTGATGCGCGAAGAGAATCTCTTGCGGCGACGTCGCCGCACCGTTCCGCAAACGACCGATTCGAAGCACTCGTTGCGGTGTTACGAGAACCTGACGCGCGAGGTCCAACCCACGGGCCCCAACAAGCTGTGGGGCTCGGATCTCAGCTACGTGCGATTGGGAAACCACTTCGTCTATGTGGCGGTGGTGTTGGACGTGTATTCGCGGCGCGTGGTGGGTTGGGCCGTGGGTCCGAACCTGAAAACCGAATTGCCGCTGGCGGCGCTGCACCAAGCGTTGAGCAGCCGGCGTCCGGCGCCGGGTTGGATTCATCATTCCGATCAAGGTTCGCAGTACGCTGCGGAAGCTTATGTGGCCACACTGCGGCAAGCGGGCGCGAGGATATCGATGAGCCGCAAAGGCTGCCCGCAGGACAACGCGTACGTGGAAAGCTTTTTCAAGACTTTGAAAAGCGAGGAAGTCAACTGCAACGAGTATGAAAGTTTGGCCCAGGCGCAGGCCGCGATCGGGGCTTATATTGAGCAGGAATACAATCGCACACGATTGCATTCGTCGCTGGGCTACCGGCCGCCGCAAGAGTATGAGCGGCTGTGGGAAGAGGCGGCTGACGCCGCCTGAGTTTTCGTAAGGCATGAGCAGATCTATCGATCCGATGGCGCAGCACAAGGCGGGATGCGGCCTGAGTAGGCGCACACCCCGCCCTCATCGTTTCGATGAGTCTGCGGCCTGGTATTCCTTGGCGGGTTGCTCTCCAGCAGAGCCCGCCTCCGCTTCCCCGGCTAACTTGATCATGCCCCCATTGGGCTGGATTCGCTATGCTTTTTCAGTCAACTGCAACCCGTCCCTAATTTCTTGGCCTCGCCGTAGGGGTCCAGTCCAGTGTGGACGGCGAAAACCGGTGACTGTACCCCTTTTTCGGGACCCACAAACGAAGGTTGCTGCCGCAGGGTCGCAAGAATCGGTGACCGTAGTCTTTTTTCGCGCCCACCACGAAGGACAAATACTCATTGAAAATCGTTGTTGCTGATAACATTTCTCCGGTCGCGCTCGACCTGCTGCGGTCCGAGCCCGGCTGGACGGTCGTCGCCTCGAACCCACAGGCGTTCGCCGAGCCTCTCGCCGATGCCGACGGCTTGCTCGTGCGAAGCGGCGCGCAAGTAACCAGTGCCGTACTCGACCAGGCCCCCAAGCTGCGGGTCATCGGTCGCGCCGGCGTCGGCATCGATAACGTCGACACCGAGGCCGCCACCGAGCACGGTGTGCTTGTGATGAACACGCCCGGCGGCAACGCCATCTCCGTCGCCGAGCATACGCTGGCGCTGATGCTCGCCCTGGCACGGTCCGTTCCGCAAGCCAGCACGTCGACCAAGGCGGGCAAGTGGGAGAAGAAGAAGTTCCTCGGCACCGAGGTCAGCGGGAAGAACCTGGGCATCATCGGTCTCGGGAACATCGGCCTACAAGTGGCACGACGGGCGCGTCCGTTTCGCATGAGGCTCGTGGCCCACGACCCGTTTGTCTCGCGCGATCTGGCGCAGGACCGCGGTGTCGAGATGGTCGAGTTGGATGAACTGCTCGCCGTAAGCGATTACCTCACCTTGCACCTGTCGCTGACCGCCGAAACGCGACACGTGTTGAACCGTGGCGCCTTCGCCAAGATGAAAGACGGCGTCCGCATCATCAACTGCGCCCGCGGCGAGTTGATCGACCCCGCAGCGCTGACCGAAGCGCTCGAAAGCGGCAAAGTGGCGGGCGCGGCCCTCGACGTGTTCGAGACCGAGCCCCCCGAGGCGGGATCGGCTCTGCTGGCCGACGAGCGCGTGATTGCCACTCCGCACATCGGCGGCTCGACCGAGGAGGCGCAGGAATCGGTCGGCATCCAGATCGCCGAGCAGATGCGCGACTTCCTCAAGAGCGGCGTCGTCACCAACGCCGTCAACATGCCCTCGATCAGCGCCGAGCAGTACCAGCTTCTGCGCCCGGATCTTGATTTGGCCGAGCGGCTGGGCTCGTTCGTCGCGCAGATCGCCACCGGGCGGCCCCAGCGCGTCACGATCACCTACTCCGGCAAACTCGGGGCGGCCAACTCGGGCTTGGTGCGCAACGCGGCGCTCGTCGGCGTGCTGAAGCGCGTCCTCTCGCAGCCGCCCAACTTGATCAACGCCGCCCAGGTGGCGGCCGCACGCGGGCTGAGCATCAGCGAGAACCGCCGCGGGCGCAACCACGCGAGCGATTCTCTGGCGCTGTCGCTCGAAACCGAGGACGGCCGCCGCACGGTCGAGGGCATGACGTTCGCCGACGGGTCCCCCCGCCTGATCAGCGTCGACGGCATCTACGTCGAGGCCTCGCTTACGGGCCACATGGTCTTCACCAAGAACGTCGACGTACCCGGCGTGATCGGCCGTGTCGGCACCATCCTCGGCGACAACCAAATCAACATCGCTGACTTCTCCCTCGGCCGCCGCGACAAACCTCCGAACGGCGAAGGCCCGGCCGAGGCGGTAGCGGTCATCCGCATCGACGGCCCCATGCCGAAGAAAGTCCTCGACGAGCTCAACGCCCTCGACCCCGTCCGCTTCACCCGCCCCATCGAACTGCCAAAATAGAGGTCAACAGACGCGATCATCACCTACGTGTTTTGGTGTCCGGACCGCGGCTGGGATCCCTCCCATTGCGGGATGACCTTCTTAGCTATGTGTAATAGGCTATAATAGCCTTATGCAGAAAGCCACGATATCCGAGGTCAAGAATCACCTCAGCGCTTACCTTAGAAAGGTGCGTGCGGGAGAGACCATACTGATTTTCGACCGCGACGAGCCCGTGGCCCGGATCGAGCCTGCTGTCGCCACCGATGATCTCGACGCACACCTTGCCCGGTTAGTGCGGGAGGGCTTGGTGAAGCCTCCTACCAAGCCTGTTCCGATCGAATTGTTGGAGTCGCCTGCGCCTGCTTCTGCCAAGAGCGTTCTGGAATCACTTCTTGAAGAAAGACGAGAAGGCCGATGAAGTTCTGGGACACCTCCGCGGTCGTCCCTTTGCTACTCGAGGAACCCGGGCGTGAACGAGCGCTTTCGCTGCTGAGGGCGGACCCTGTCGTTTGGGTCTGGTGGGGCACACCGATCGAGGCCGTCTCCGCCGTTGCACGACATGAGAGAGAGGGCCTCCTTGGCGTCAGCGGAGTCTCCGAAGCACTCAAACGTCTGCATGCCTTGTCCGACAGTTGGCGCGAGCTGGAACCGTCCCAGCGTCTCCGTAGCATCGCCCAGCGGCTTCTGCGTGTACATCCTTTGCGAGCCTCTGATTCTTGCCAATTAGCCGCGGCGATCATGGCTGCCGATGGGCAACCGGATTCACTGGAGTTTGTTTGTCTTGACCAGAGGCTCAAAGAGGCCGCGCGGCGCGAAGGGTTCGAAGTCCTGGATTAGCCCGGCCGCGATCGTGTGTCAACCGGCTCAGCCCACCCTTCCCGATCAAACTTCTTCGCGGTCACGTCTCACTAACGACGGCGCCTACCGGAACTCAGCCTTGAATTTCTTGAGCTGCTCGGCTTCGGGCAGATTCTTGTAGAACGTATCCAGCGGGAAGCACCCCGAAATCAACCCCTTGCGCGGCCCGGTCGTGCAGTCGCTGAAGGTGCGGCAGATGTGCTTGCTGTCCAGCTCGCCCTTTTCCAGCGTGTCGCGGGGCAGCGTCGGGTAGGAGAGCACCACGCGGCCCAGCCCGACCGTGTCGGTTCGGCCCGTGCGCACCGCCCACTGCGCCACGTGCGGAAGGTATTCCTGCAGATAGGAATACGCCGTGCCGACAATCGCCATCTCGGGGAAGCGTTTCTTGAGCGCCGCGGTCACCTCGATCTGCCGCGCGCAGCCGACCAGCGGATCTTCGGGCGGCTGGTAGCCGTCCGACGGCGGGAACAGCGCCGGCCGCTGGATGTGCGGGTTGTAATAGGGGCTCCCGCCGCTGACGTTCAGCATGCGGATGCCGAGCCCACGCAGCAGCTCGATGAACCGCTCCGTTTCACTCAACTCGTAGCTGACCGGCTCGGCCTTGTCGGTCCCAAACCCGTAGTCGTAAGGCAGGCAACTCGAAAAGTCGTCCGGGATGCCAGGGCCGAGCTTCTTGCCCTCGCCCCGGTCCGGGTCGGGGTGAAAGGGCGCGAAGTCGAACGCGCTCAGCCGCACGCCGATCTTGAGGTTCGTCGTCTCGGCGCGAATACCCTCGACAACCTCGCGCAGAAACCGCGTACGGTTTTCGAACGACCCGCCGTAGGGTCCCGGCCGCGTGTGCGCGCTCAGGAACTCGTGCCCCAAGTAGCCGTGGCAATGCTTGACGTCGACAAACGCCGCACCGCACGACTCGGCGATCCGCGCGGCGGCGACGTAGCTCTCGATGATGTGGCGAATCTCGTCGTCGCCCATCACCGGATAGTCGTCGGCCAAGTGAAACTTCCGATCGAGCAGCGGGTGATGGTACAGGATCTTCGGCTCGGGCCGGTCTTTGCGAAAGGGCTTGCAGAAGCGGCCCGAGTGCGTGAGCTGGAAGCCGACGAGCAGGTCGTCGGTCGTGCCAAACGCCTCGCGATGCGCGTCGAGCAACTCTTGGTGCAGGCGCGCCAGCCCGTCGCGCGTCGTTTCGTTGATGATGAGCTGGTTGGGATTCGCGCGCGCCTCGGGCAGCACGGCCATCGCTTCGCCGCCCCAGATCCACTTCGCCCCGCTGATGCCGAAGTGACGCCAACGGCGCCGCACCAGGTAGCTCGGTTGGCCATCGGTCTCGGCGTCCCAGCCCTCCATGGGATGGATCACCCAGCGGTTGCCGACGCGCAGGCCGTCGACATCGAGCGGCTGCGCCATCGGCGAATCGGGCGCGGTCTCGATGCGGTCGTCACACTCGATCGCGAGGCCGAGTTCAGTCAGGCGTTCCCGAAACGCCTCGACGGTCTTGAAAGTGGCGACGCGCGGGTAAGAAGACATGGAAACGGCGAAGCGCCGGAACTCCTGTACGAAAAAGCAGGTTCCCAGTATACGCCAGGGCTGCCTCCCTACCCGTCACCCGCGCGACACGGCTCCCGCCGGCGGCCACCCGGTCTTCGGACCCGGATACGCATCCAACTGCTCGATCCTCGGGAACTCCTCGACGCGCCCTCCGGCCTCGATCACGTCCAAGCAGCGCCGCACTTCCCGCTCGATCGCCGCCGTGTCGACACCGTCCCACTGCGGCAGGTAGCTCTTGATCTTCTTGAGGCCCTTGCCCAACTGCCGCGTCGCCCCGACGACGTTACCGTTGCGGTGATGGTAGAACCCGACCGCGAAGTGAATCAGGCTTTGCAGGAACCAGCGGTCCGGCTGTTCGGTCGGCGTCCAGACCTCTTCGAGCACCTCGTGACAGTCGTAAAACTCGCCACGATTGAAGAGATCAATGCCCTCCTTAAACAACTTTCGGGGATCGGACTGCATGATAGACTCTCAGTTTAGATCGTGATGCCGAGGGTAACGCTAGGATCTCATTCTCGTTAGGCAACATAGTCCAACCGGCAATGTAGGGGCACGGCATGCGGTGCCCGGCGGCTTCGAACGGACGGCATGACCCGAGCACGGGCACAGCATGCTGTGCCCCTACTTTTCGGTTCGCCGGTTCCGTTGCGACCACCCACCTGATGCTCTTCAACACCGAACGCAAGCAACTCGAGCAGCAGCGCCGCCAAGAAGGGCGCCTGCCGCCGGGACAGTCGCTCACCCTCAAGTGGCCCGTGCTTCACGAAGGGCCCATCCCGCCATTCGACCCGGCGGGTTGGGACTTCACGGTCGGCGGCCTCGTCGACACCCCCTTCTCCCTGAGCTGGGACAAGTTCCAAGCCCTGCCACGCACGACCGTCCAAGCCGACTTCCATTGCGTCACCACCTGGAGCAAGTTCGACAACCAGTGGCAGGGCGTGCCCTTCCGCGCGATCGCAGAACGCGCCCAGCCCAAACCGGACGCGCGCTTCGTAATGGTCAAAGCCGACGGCGGCTACACCACCAACGTGCCGCTCGATGATCTGATGCGCGACGACGTGCTCTTCGCTGACCAGCACCAACCCGAGCCGCTGACCCCCGAGCACGGCGCACCGCTGCGGTTGATCGTCCCGCACCTCTACGCCTGGAAGAGCGCCAAGTGGGTGCGGGGGCTCGACTTCCTCGCCGAAGACCGCGCCGGCTTCTGGGAGCAGGTCGGCTATCACATGTACGGCGACCCGTTCGAGGAGCAACGCTACCGAGGCCAGTGACGCCCCTCGGATCCCGACTCTCATGCTCGCCTCCCTCAAGCGCCTGTTCAAGAAAGAGCCGCCCCCGCCCGAGCTGCGCGGAACCCCGAAGGTGCGCCGCGAGAAGACCTACTCCGCCGACACCGGCTACGTTTATCAATACTTCTACGAGGGCTACCGCGCGGGCCGCCGGGGCCGGCAGCCGGGCGACGAACACGTCTTCAGCGTGACGTCCGACCGCACCTCCCGCTTCCCCGTCACCGTATTCCTGGGCAGCGCGGTCGTCGCCGAATGGCAGCAGGGGTCGGGCCGCGAGCTGAACGCCACCGAGCACTACGCCCTGGTGAAGCTGTCGTTGTTTCAAGCCTTCGACGAGCGTCATGACCTGGTTGGCGGCGCGGGCGATAGCGCGGTGGACATCGAAATCACCCTCCGCGACATCGAGCAGCATGCCGAGACGCTCGATTGGTGAGCCGGCGAGGTAGCCGGCCGGCCGCCCTTGCAGCGCCTCCGGTTCCGACCCTCTTCCAGACATTCTTCCTAACCCTCTTCCTGCGCCCCTCGCCGACGATAAGGAGACTCCCGAGCCATGCCACAAACGCCTCTCAAGTGCTATGAGGACCTGGACTTTCTGCATAGCGCCAGCGCGCGAACCCTGCGCATTCTCTCGGAGTATCTGGAACCGAAGAGCCGCATCGAACGCTTCGGCGTGCGCGACACGATCGTCTTCTTCGGCTCGGCGCGCTTTTGTGACGCCGAGACCGCCGAGCGGCGCGTGGCCGAGGCCGCCACGCCCGAGCAAGCGCGCGAGGCGGAGAAGTGCCGTCTCGGCAGCCTTTACTACGAGCAGCCACGCGAGTTGGCGTCGCGGCTAGCCACCTGGTCCATCGGGCTCTCTGAGAAGCAGAACCGCTACGTCATCTGCTCCGGCGGCGGTCCCGGCATCATGGAGGCCGCCAATCGCGGCGCACACGAGGCCGGCGGCCGCTCGATCGGACTCAATATCAGCCTGCCCAACGAGCAGCAGCCCAACCCCTACATCACACCGGAGCTGTGCTTCCAGTTCCACTACTTCTTCATGCGCAAGCTATGGTTCGCCTATCTGGCCAAAGCCCTGATCGTCTTCCCGGGCGGCTTCGGCACGCTGGACGAGATGATGGAGATCCTCACGCTCGCCCAGACCGGCAAGTTCCGCAAGAAGATGCTGGTCCTGCTCTACGGCGACGGCTATTGGGACCGCGTGGTCAACTTCGACGCCATGGAGGAGCTCGGCGTGATCGTCCCCGAGGACCGCAGCCTCTTCCGCAAGGCCGAAACCCCCGAGACCGCCTTCGAGATCCTCACCAGTTGGCTAATGGAGCATGCCGGGTATCCACTTGACTCAGGTGACCCCAACATCTTGTAGTTGGGCTCACAGCGTCTTAGCGTCCCAATCGGCGACGATCGAGCGGTACGGCGTCGGCTCCACCGCCATGGCCTGCTGCACAAGGCGGTAGAAGAGCTTGCCCCGACTGCGTGATCTGCGCCGATTGAAGCGGAACACGAACTCGTCGAGATAGTAGTCCAGATGCTCGTGGCTGACCGCCCCCTGATGCGTGCCCAGCATCCAGCGCTTGAGTAGCGAGATCGCCAAGTGCACCCTCGGCAGTAGCTGCGAGGCCTGCTCGCGGCGGTTGTTAATCGAGATGATACGACGCTGGTAGTCCTTCTTCTTGAGCGGATCGTAGCCCGACCAGTTGTCGGTAACAACCACGCTGCCCGGCTCGACCGACTCCTCGACGAAGGGCATCAAACTGGCCGCCGAGGCGTTCTGAACGCGCTGCATGCGGATGCGCCCCAGCCCGGTGCCTCTCTCTTCCGCGGCGACTGCAATCAACGCTTTACGCTCGGTCTGCCGGCCGATTACCCCTTCTTCTTCAGCGCTCCAGTAGGTCTCATCGACCTCGACGAGGCCCGTCAATCGCTCCCGCCCCGGGCGCACCATCGCTCGCCTCAGCTTGTGCATCCAAGGCCAGGCGGTTTGGTAACTGCCCAGTCCCAGAACGCGCTGTAGACCCAGGGCGCTGGCCCCATTCTTCTGCGTGGTGATGGTCCACATCGCCCGGAACCACAGCCGCAGCGGCTTGCGTGTGTCTTGAAAGATCGTGCCGGCGGTGACGGAGGTTTGCCGCCCGCAGCGAGCGCATTCGAACCACACTTTGCGCACCGGCCAAGCGCGCTCATGCTCACACCTTGGACAGCGGAAACCCTCTGGCCAGCGCAAGGCGAACAGATAGTCGCGGCAAGCCTCCTCGCTCGCAAAGCGAGACTCGAATTCGAGTTGGTCGCGCGGGTAATCCTCCACCAGGCCCTACACTACATCTTGGGGTCACCTGAGTCAAGTGGATACCAAGCTGGAGCATTACGTGTAGCCTCGGCCGGGCCCGTGCGTCCGGCCGTTTGAACTTGCCCGAACATAGGTAACACTTTATGTGCTTGCCATGATGTTACCCCTGTTCCCGGTTAATACCGACGGTTCGGGAGGCACAAATTGTAGGGGCGGGCCCCTGCGCCCGCCCGCTCATTCGGCCCTGGGTTTCCAAGCCGCACAGCGGCGCCTTAATGCTAGCCCCGGGTGCCAACCCGGGACCAAGCGCCCACCACCCCTAACCGCTCAAACGCATTCCCTGAGTACTGGCCCGGGCCGCAAGGCCGCAAGCCCCAGGAACTCCCCCAGCACCCTCATTTCCCACTCCCGAGCCTTGGGGCCCGGGCTTGACCGCGGCCCAAGCTCCAGAACTCCTCTCTCGCCACCAGAACTCGCACGCCTCCCCCACCACCACCAAACCCATTTCGCTACAGTAGGACACGCACCGCCATGGCCCAAAAGGTCTTCATCAGCTACCGCCATCACCAGCAGGAATGGGTATGGGATCGCCTCGTGCCTGTGCTGGAAGCCGGCGGCGTGGATCTCCTCATCGACCGCGACCGCTTCAAGGCGGGCGAAGGCGTTGTCGGCCAGATGGACGCCACGCAAGACAGCGCCGATGCCTCCGTCCTGGTAATAACTCCTCAATACCTGGAAAGTGCATACTGCCGTCACGAGATGCAGCGCGCCGTCGGCAAACACAAAACCATTCCGGTCGTCCGAGCCGATTGCGACATCCCGGAAAGCCTGCAAAATCCGGACCCTTTACTCCGGGTCGACCTACAAGAGCCGGAAGACCCGGACCAATGGGGCGCTTTGCTCGAAGCCTGCGAAGCTCCATCCTGGCTCAAGGCGTCGGAGCGGGTCGTGCGCTACTTGGAGCGTGGCCAGTCAGTGAACCTGGTCGTCAAGGGCGAGGCGTTGTGGAAGCCGTTGCTGCGGCGGGTCCGCCGCGACCTGGGCGAGCCTCTCGGCGAGGTTGACCTCGAGCGCGGCCTGGCTTTGAGCCGGCCGAGCCTCGTCGAACTTATCCTTGAGCAGTGCGGGATCCCGCGGCAGGTTGCCCCCGAACCTGAAGACCTGATTGAGCTGGACCGCGCGCTTGACCGCAAGAGCGCACCGTCACACTTGGCGATGCTCCACTTCGACTACGCGGCGGAGCGGGACAACTACGGTCTCGACCTGTTTACAACCTTGCGTCACCTCATGATGGGTTCACGCAAGCTTGTCTTGCTGGCCCACTCCCACAAAGACTTCGCGAACCTCTTGCCTAAGCACCATCCCATGTCGTCGCTCACCAGCATCCAGACCGTCGAGCTTCGGGGCCGGCCGCGATGAATGCCAAACCACTCCGCGAGCTCAGCCTCCGCCCCTCGGACCATCTCTCGGCACTCTGGTGGTTGGGACTGATCTATCGCCGGCCGAGAGCTTTCGTAGAACAGGCCGGCAAGATGGGGCGCTGGCGGGGTGCTGGTGTTGCTGGGGTCCTCTACCTACACGCCCTACCGTACATCTTTTTTCTGATCGCGGCGGGCCGACTTGCTCTCTCGGCGGTCCTCGGAACTGCCATTGATCAGGATGCGCTGGTTTACACACTCCGAGTAGCTGCAGTCGTGGCCGCCGGCTGCGTTGTTTCCTCGATCGTCTTCGGACTCGTCGGGGACATGGTTGTCGGGATCGCCTTCGGGATCGCCTTCGGGCCCCTCGTCGGGATCGTCCTCGACATCGTCTCCGGGTTCGGTGGCGAGTTCGGCGGCGGGATCGGCGGGGCGGTCGTCATCGGGATCATTACGGGGATTTTCGCCGGGGCCATCTTCGGGATCGGCGATAGCACCTTCGGCGGGACCGGCGTCGGGACCGGCGTCGGGATCAATGAGGGAATCGCGAGCGGCGTCGCAAGCGCCGCCGCCTTCGCGATTCCCTATTTCCCCTTGTTTTTTCGCCTTTACTATTACCCTAGCCTGGTATCCACTTGACTCAGGTGACCCCAACATCTTGTAGTTGGGCTCACAGCGTCTTAGCGTCCCAATCGGCGACGATCGAGCGGTACGGCGTCGGCTCCACCGCCATGACCTGCTGCACAAGGCGGTAGAAGAGCTTGCCCCGACTGCGTGATCTGCGCCGATTGAAGCGGAACACGAACTCGTCGAGATAGTAGTCCAGATGCTCGTGGCTGACCGCCCCCTGATGCGTGCCCAGCATCCAGCGCTTGAGTAGCGAGATCGCCAAGTGCACCCTCGGCAGTAGCTGCGAGGCCTGCTCGCGGCGGTTGTTAATCGAGATGATACGACGCTGGTAGTCCTTCTTCTTGAGCGGATCGTAGCCCGACCAGTTGTCGGTAACAACCACGCTGCCCGGCTCGACCGACTCCTCGACGAAGGGCATCAAACTGGCCGCCGAGGCGTTCTGAACGCGCTGCATGCGGATGCGCCCCAGCCCGGTGCCTCTCTCTTCCGCGGCGACTGCAATCAACGCTTTACGCTCGGTCTGTCGGCCGATTACCCCTTCTTCTTCAGCGCCCCAGTAGGTCTCATCGACCTCGACGAGGCCCGTCAATCGCTCCCGCCCCGGGCGCACCATCGCTCGCCTCAGCTTGTGCATCCAAGGCCAGGCGGTTTGGTAACTGCCCAGTCCCAGAACGCGCTGTAGACCCAGGGCGCTGGCCTCATTCTTCTGCGTGGTGATGGTCCACATCGCCCGGAACCACAGCCGCAGCGGCTTGCGTGTGTCTTGAAAGATCGTGCCGGCGGTGACGGAGGTTTGCCGCCCGCAGCGAGCGCATTCGAACCACACTTTGCGCACCGGCCAAGCGCGCTCATGCCCACACCTTGGACAGCGGAAACCCTCTGGCCAGCGCAAGGCGAACAGATAGTCGCGGCAAGCCTCCCCGCTCGCAAAGCGAGACTCGAATTCGAGTTGGTCGCGCGGGTAATCCTCCACCAGGCCCTACACTACATCTTGGGGTCACCTGAGTCAAGTGGATACCCAGCTTACCCTATTCACCTGCGCTTCCTGTGGCCGCGTCCGCGGCCACATACGTACCGCCGCCATCCGGTGGCATGGGACGACGTCTGCCTGCTGCCTTTTCTCGGTCTCGACCGCTTATTGACCGCTTACCACCAGCTTGCCCCCGACAAGGCCGAGGCTGAGATCGAGCGGTTGATTGATACCTACCCAAGCCAGCGGGACCAGGCTTTGCGCGCCCGGACGAGGTTGATTACCCGGCGCGCGGCAACGGCCCAAGATCTGACCCGACTCGGCAGCCTGGTCGCGGAGCTACCGCGAGGAGACAAAGGGTTCCTGGCCCAGACGAAGCTTGTTCAGGAAGCGGTCGCCGGAATCGCCCGTCTGCAAACTCGCTTGAACACGATCGACAGGCCGATCTTTCGTGAGCCCACCGCTCGGCAGTTGATCGATGAGATCGACAGGTTCTACGGCCAGGTCAGCGGCTTCCGCGAACCCCTGGCAAGCGAGTTTCGGGCCGCCGCTCTCGCCTGGAAGGCGGTAGCCAAGCGCCAGTTGAGCCAGGTACAGACGATCGTCGAGAAGGAGCCGGTGCGGCAGGTGTTTCGTGCCGGCGATCCGGTCAACCGCCGGCAAGAAGCGTTCGTATCGCGCACGAACGTCATCGGCAAGCTGGAGCAGCAGGTCATGCTCAGCACCGGGTGCCCGGGCATCATTCTTTACGGCCGCCGCCGCCGGGGTAAGTCCACGGTCTTGACCAATCTCACGGGGTCAGGTTTTCTGCCCGACAGCGTGCGCTCCGCTGTTGTCTCGATGCAGGACCCGAACGCCTTTACCTCGCTCGCCTCGCTGACAGGCTTGCTCGTCCGCGAAGTGCCGGCTGAGATCCGTGGCGACAACGGGCCGGAGTCCATCGAAACACTACCCGACTTCTTCGACTTCCTGCGGCGTGCGCACGACAAGTTCGCCTCACGCAAGGAACGGCTGCTCCTCGCCTTGGATGAATACGAAAACATCGACCGCAAGATCGGTGAAGGGGTGTTCCACCTTGACCTACTCCATACGATTCGAGAATCGATACAGACCCATCGAAATATCACCTGAGTCTTCGCTGGAAGTCACACCATCGAGGATCTGCCGAACCAACGGAGGTACTGGGGAGGTAATCGCCGCCCAACAGCGCAAAAACAACGCCGACACCAACGACAACATGAGACGCTACACCCCCCGTGCGCCCAAAGGCAGTGCGCCCATCGGCGTTGTGGCGCGGACGCCCACGTCTGCCGCATCGACACTCATGTCGATGCATGGTCCGCAGTGTGGCGCGGGCCTCCGGTCTGCAGCGTCGACCTCCCGGTCGACGTATCTCGCCAGGAGTACCGACACGGCACGTCCGGGGACCTGCTCCACCCCGGGGACTGTGTTTCGGAAACGGTGCCTGCCGGCCCGCCGCGTCACGGTTCTCGAATCACGGTTCACGGATCACGACCCGCGCTCGACCCCATCCATGCTGCCACCGTTCGCCCAATGCACTCACGCCCCCAGGAGTGCTACCGTTCCTGAGCAGGAGACCCACTATGCGAATGTCTCGTTACCTCACCATCTCATCGATCGCCCTGGCCGGCCTGACCGCCAGCTTCTGGCTCGGCCAAGCATGGCAAGCGAGCGCCGCCGACCCATCCCAACCCGTGACCATCAATGCCGCCGACCACGCCACGCTCCAAGCAGCCTTCGACGCCGTGCCCCCCGACGGCGGCGTCGTGCGCATCCCGCCGGGCAACTACGACATCACCGAGCCGTTGCGGCTCACGACCGCCGAGACGCGCGTCGAGGGATCGGGCGCGGCGACGCACATTCGCAACCGCAACGAGAACGGCGAGCCCGCCCTGCTCGTGCGGCATGCGGAGCGGCAGGGCGAGATGACCAGCGAGAAACGCCGCGAGACGTTCCTGTGGCGCGTGCAGCTCGCCGACTTCCGCATCAGCGGCAACCCCAAAAGCGGCCACGGCGTCCACGCCGAGGGCGTCAACGAGATCTACGTCAGCGGCCTCTCCGTCGACCACAACGGCGGCCACGGCATCGAGTGCATCGACTGCTATGAAGACCCGCGCATCAGCGACTCGATCTTCACCTACAACGCCAAGGCCGGCCTCAACATCCAGGGTGGACACGACATCGTCGTCAACGGCAATCAGTTCGAAGAGAACCAGGACGCCGTGCGCTGCATCGACAGCTACAACCTCTGCATGAACGGCAACGCTATCGACGACCACCTGCGCCACGGCGTGGTCATCGAGAACACCTATGGCTCGGTCCTCTCAGGCAACATGATCGAGGAGTGCCAAGGGACCGCCATCATCGTCGACCGCGACTCCTACGGCATCGCGATCGGCTCGAACGTGATCGCGCACAACAACGGCGGGGGCGTCGACCTGCGGGACGCCTGGGGCAGCTCGGTCTCGGCGAACACCTTCACCCTGATGCCGAACCCGGCGCTGCGCATCGGTCCCGACGCCGGGCGCATCAGCGTGACCGGCAATGCCTTCTCGAACAGCCACATCGGCGGCAAAACGCGCCGTCCCGAAGACTACGAAGCCGAGTGGCCGCGCAAGGTCTACGGCACGGGCATCGAGCTCGACCGCACGACCGACATCGTCATCTCCGGCAATCTGTTCTCGGGACTGATCGAAGAGGCCGTTCGCACCAAGGGTCGCTGCGGGCGCATCGTGCTCACCGGCAACCTCGCCTCCGACCTGGGACGCAAGCGCGGCGAGCGGCTGCCGGCTTTCGATCTCAGCGCGGCGGGCACCGTTATCAGTGGGCTCAACGCCGCCGACAAAGGCTATGAGGCGCTGATTCCGTAGGACGTGTCGGGGGAGGGAGCACGCCCCCGTAATCTTTGTAAAATCGAGGCGTTGACACCCATGTCGCGGGCCTGATAGCATCAATTCACGACTGAGCCCACGGTTTCGAGGGCGCGCCTCAAGGAGAGAACCACATGAAAAAAGTAGTCACGATCATGGTGCTGACGCTGTTCTGTGCCGGCATGGCTTTTGCCGGCGAGTACACCGGCTACGTCACCGACAAGGTTTGCGCGGATAAGGGCAAACACGGAGCGGACCACGCAGGATGCGCTCAGGGTTGCCTCGGTAAAGACGGGTCTGTGGCTGTCCTGGTCACCGAAGATGGCAAGATCTACGCCGTCACGCAGCAGGACAAGGTCAAGCCCCACGCGGGTCACCTGGTGAAGATCAAGGGATCCGCCTCTGGCATGTCGATCGACTCGATCGACACCGTCGAGATGGTCGGCAGCTAGCCGAACGGTTTCTTCCGGCCCGCCCGGGACAGTGTGTTGTCTCGGGCGGACCCCACCTCTTCCCGTCGTTACTTTGGGTGTGTCCATGCCCCGCACGCCCGTGAGGGGTGCATAGGCTCAGGGTCTGCAATCCGCAGCGAACCGTTGGTGGTCGTGTGAAGGCATTTGACCGCCCGCGGGCAGAAGTTTGCCTGCACGAAGGGGCTGCTTCGCGGCGCCTACAGCTTGGGCCGGTAGCCGCTACGGGTGCGGATGCGGTACTGGCGTGTCCTGTCGCTACCTACCTCGACCGTGATGCTGCGCCAGCCCCGGTTCGGGTTGGGCTGCGGATAGTAGGTCACTGTGTAAGAGCTGCCCAACTCCTCGCGGATCGAGTTGAACGCCTCGGACTGCTTCTGCCAGCTTCGGGCAAAGAAGGCTCGGCCGCCGGTGCGGCCCGTCAGGCGGCGGAAGACGTTCCGCGAGATGGGGTCTTTGTTGACCTCTTTGGTGCTGATGACGTAGATCGGGATGCCCTCATCCTCAGCGACCGCGCGCACGTCGTCGGGCGCCACGGCGCTAGCCGAATCGGGGCCGTTCGAGAAGACGATCACGACCTTGCGTCCGGGCACGGCGGATGCGTCACGAAGGGTTAGCAGGAGCGAGTTGTAGAGCGCGGTTTCGTCTCCGGCCACGGCCAGGCGGAGTCCGCGAATCGCGTCCCACCGGTTGGACGTCAGCGAAGCGTGGCGCGTCAGGTTGCGGCTGTACCCATAGACCGCAACGGAGTCCGCGCCGTCGAGGCCGCGGATGAAGTCGGCGATGGCGTCCTCGGCGTAGACGAAGCTGCGGTACATGAAATTGCTGGTGTCGAACAGCACGAAGACGTTGGTGCCCACCAGCGACCCGTCCAAGCCATCGGTTACCGGCGCGGGGCCGGGCATGACCGCCGGCTTCGGCTCAGAGGTGGCAGACGGCGCGCCGGGCGTCGTTGACCCGGTGAGTTGCTGGGGCGCCTGGTTGCCTTCGGCGAACGTGGCGAGGGTTTGTGGGATGCCGTCCTCGAAGACGCGGAAGTCGCCCGGCTTGAGACTGCGTATGTAGCGGCCGCGGCGGTCGGTCACCGCGACGTTGAGCAGGACCAAGTCGACTTCGACCCGGAAGAGTGTTCCGGAGTCTTCGACGTTTTGTCCGGTCGCCGGCGGCGAACTGACGACCACGGCGCCCGCGACAACAAGCAGAAGAGCGGCGGCGAGTAGTGTGCGGCCGATTCGATTCTTCACGACGGAGTCCTCCCCAGGATCTGTGAGTGCGTTCATTCCGAACCCGCCTCCACCGGCGGCGTCGCTTTCGGGCGGAGTTGTTGGCGATAGCGCTCGCTGACAACTCGCATCGAGTGCAGCAGCGCCGGCCAGTCGTCGAGATGAGTGGCGAAGATGCGCTCGAGCGACCGCTGGGTCCACTCGGGCACCAGCAGGTTCAGTTGCGACGGCGCCAGGTGAAGCTCGTCGGCCAGCGCCGCCCAGTGCAAGTTTGTCGACTCCCAGCTTTCGGCCAAAATGCGGCTCGAATATCTCATCATCGTCGGGAATAAAGGCAGGCGCAACAACTCCCGGCGATAGGAGTGAGAGAGTTTCGGGTGCGGCGTCCCGAACAGCGATGCCGCCCGCTCATAGCTGAACGTGTCGGGGTCGGATTGCCGCAGCCGCTGGATCTCCGGCCGGAACGGGCCTCCCAGCGCGTCGGCTTCCTCGGCGTGCTGCTCGCCGAACGAAACGGCGAGGTGAAACACCTCCGACGGCGTCAACTCGGCCAGACCCTCGTCGACCCGGCCCCGTGAGAACAGGTCCTTGACCCGCCACCGGCGAGCGGGCTCGACGAGTCTCCGCAGGATGGCTTCGACCGGCGTCCAAACGGCCTCATCCAGCGCTGCTTGCGTAAGCAACTCCTCGCCCCAGCGCAGGTGCAGCCCGACGAAATGCTGGTCGGCGGGCTTGAGATTCCACCAGCGCGGGACGGTGGCGCCGATGAGAATCTGCGGAGCGAGATCCTGCCAGATGAGCGCCTGGCGCTCGGTCGGAACCATGAAGTTCTGCTCGGCCTGCGCCAGGGAGAAGGCCAGTTCGCTGAGCGAGCCCACCAGCCTTCCGCCGCCACTGTTGGGCCAACCGATGGCGGCGAGCCGCGGGGTCTTCCACGCGTAGTTCTCGCCAGGCCCGAGGAAGTCGTGGCTCCGCACGAATAACGGATTGGCGCGGATCAGCTCGGCGCCGGGCGGCGAGTAGTAGACGTAGTTGAGACCGACGAGCGAATCGCGCAAGACGGCGGCCAGGTCACCGCGGATGTCGAGTAACTTGTCCGGCCGGCCCCGGGCGCGGTCCACTTCCCGGCTCAGGTTCAGCTTGCGCTGGGTCTGAATATGCTTGTCGACTGCGTTGCCCTGTCCGAAGGCGTTGGATTCCTCCCGGGAAAGGTTCGACCGCGGCAGCCGCACCTCCGAGATGCGCGCGGCGAGGCGGTTTGCCATCGCCACGTTGAAAGATTCGCCGCGGGAGACCCTTTCGAGATGGTCGGCCAGATCGAAGACGTCTTTCACTGAGACGAGCCGCTGTGACTGGAAGCGCGCGTTCAGCGTCTTGATGACCTCAGCGTGGGCGGCAGTATCATCCGGACCGGGCTTGCCCGCCAGCAGCTCGATCAGGCGGTCTTGCGGAGACGCCTCTTCGGGCGAGCCCGTGACCGAGAGTAGCGTTCGCACGCCGGCTCGGGCGGCCTCGAAAATGCTCTGGTGGCTCTTGACGCTACGGAACGGATCCATCAGCGCACGCAGAGAGCGGTCGGCATCGTCGGGCGCGATCTGGCCCTGGCGCAGCAGGATTTGCCACAAGCTGAACAGGGCTTGAGCCGACCCGATGGCGTCGGCGCGGCGTGGGTGGTTGCCGAGATCGTCGAGGCTGCGCGCCGTGTCGAAAAACGCGACGATCGTTTCCTCAGAGAGGTTGGGCGCTTCATTGAACAGGCTGAACTGGTCGCCGTAGTCCGGGTAGGCCATCATGATGCGGCTGACCGTGGCGGCACTCAACGGCTGCTCGCGAGATCGCGAGATGTTCGAGACCGCCATGAAGATGCGCAGAGGCTCGTTCTCGACCATCTTGCGGCAGAGGCCGAACATCGACTCCAATACGTCGTCAGCGGTCTTCCAACTGCTGGCGGATTCGGTGAGCCGTCCGTCGTACTCGCCGTGGGGGTGTTTGATGAATAGGTTCTTCCAGGGTTCGACGCCACCCGGGATGACCGGAGATCCTTCGTCGTTGAAGAGCGTGCGCGCGGTGAGCAGCATCAGCTCGGCGTTCGCGCGAAACACGGGTCGTGCCGGGCCGGGGCTGGTCACTCGACCACGCACGGCCATGTAGAACCGCTCGAGTCTGCTTGGCTCGTTGAAGTAGTTGGCCGCGACGCCGCTCACGCGTCCCAGCGAATCGTAGTAGGAGGCCATCCAACCGTCGTCGATCTCGGCGAGCTTCGAGAAGAACTCAGCACCTTGATCCGGTGAGACGCCGACAAGCTTTTCCCAGACGTTCTTGGTGCGGGGACCGCCGGGCAGAACGGCTTTGCCGTCGCGCGTCTCGAACATGCTGCCGAAGAAGTCCAACACATGCGCGATGTTGAGCAGCCGTTCGCCGGAGGCGTTCTCCCGCAAGGCGATGGCTGTGGGCTGATGCATTTTCGAGAGCGCGACGTAGAGGCGCGCCAGGTCGGGACTGCGCAGCAAGGTCTCGGTGAAGTCGCCCTCGGTCTTGCGGCGGGCGATGCCCAGCCAGTAGTCCGACCCGAAGGCAACCGGCAGGTAGGTCGGCCGGTAGGGCATGGCAAAAGCGCGGCCTTCACGGAACGCCACCTCGATGTCGGCCAACGGAAAACCCGAGTCGATCGACAGAAAGGCTCGCGACGGGTTGACCGTTTCCAGAATCGCTTCGGGTCCGCACTCGTTGCGGAGCCGGAAGCCGAGCAGCTTGAGAAGCTGGGCGGTCTCGCGCGATTCACAGGTGGGGACGTCGATGGTCTGGTTGGCACCGGCGAACTGCTCCAACTCGCGGGCTTGCGAGAGGTACTGCAAGATCAACTTGAGATACTCCGTCTCGTAGAGGGTGTCGCCTCCGGCCGCGGCGCGGTAGCCGCTGGTGACCATGTTGCGGGCGAGTGCGTGGACCAGCTCCGCGGGAGATTGGTCGCTCGAAAGCGCGGCCATGCGGCGAAAGCCGAGCAACGGCCCGGGGACCTTGGCCCATCCATCGCGGGACTCGTTGTTTGGCTCGGGGGCGTCGAGGATTTCGGCCGCGCGATCCATGCCGGCGCCCCCGGCTTCGCGGTAGGAGTCGACGTACCCCTGCGCGGCGCTGCGATCGCCCTCGGCCAGACTGATCAGCGCCAGACGGCGGTTGAGGCGGATGCGCATTTCTGCTGAGCCGCCCATGCCGAGGGTTTCGAGGGCTTTTTGATAGGCCGCTGTGCGGCCCGGGTCGCCGTAGCGGTCGAGAAACTCGGCGTAGGCAACGGCGCTTTCGGCGTCGGCGTCGGCGGCTTGGGCCAGCACCGAGCGGGCCTGCGAAGGGTCCCCGGATTCCTCAAGCCGGCGAGCTTGCTCGATGACCTCGCGGGCGGGGGCCGCCGAGAGCGGAAGGAGGGAGACGAAGTTGAGCGTAAGGAGGAGCGCAAGTGCGAATCGACGCGTCATGACATACTCCGTTCGAAAGCGGCCGGCACGGCGGCACTGGGCCGCCAAGCGTGGTTGCTCCGCCCGAGCAGGCGCGCACTGATTTTAGTCTCTTCTAATCTTCTTTGACAACGATTGCGATGTAAACCAGGATTTCCATTTTGGCCCTGGCACGGCCACAGTATACACCCGCTCCGCTCCGAACAGCACGTCCTTTCACGCTGAACCCTGCACATCACCTCTGCTGGTAGTCGCCAGAGCTGGTTCGACCGCTCACAGTCGTTGATTGAGCGGCTTGAACGGCGCTCCGGCCGACACTGCTCCTTGCGAAACCTTTTGGAGCCAAAAGCTGTTGATCCTCACTCCGGCAATGCTACCCACTCGGCAGCGGCAGCGCCCAGATCTTGTGCAGCATGTCGCCGAACAGCCGCCGGTTCAGATGTCCCTCCGCCAATAAGAGCCAGTAATACCGCGCGTGCTTGACCAGCCGACCGCCGGTCTTCATCAACCTGTGTTGCAAGCTCGTCAGCGACCAACTCTTGATTCGCTGCGGAAGCCCCAGCCGCCGCCAAAGATTGCCCAGGTTGTAGGCCAGCACGCTCAGTTGCAACCGCACTTCGTTGGCCCGAAATCGATGGCACGACAATCGCGTCCAGTGCGTCGCCTGCTTGCCTTCCTTGATCCACTGTTCCGCCGTGCCGCGCTTGTTGTAGAAGCGCACCACCGAGCGGCTCGGCAAGCTCATGCTCGTCACGATGAATCCGACGCGCGGGAACAGCTCGCCCTGGTGATGCTCGACCTTAGCGACGATCCGCCTCGCCTGCGACCAACTCTCCGCCTGATAGCGAAAACTCTTGTAGCGCACCAAGGGCTTGCGGGAAGGCCTTCCCGGCGGGCGAAACAGGATGTCTTCGATCTCCAGCTCCAAGCTCTTGTTGGCCGGAATGCGAATGGCGTACTGTACTCCGCGTTCCTCCGAAGCCTCATAAACTTCCGGCTTCGCAAAGGCCGCATCGCCCCGGAAGGCGACCTGCTTGCCCGCAGCCTGTTGGCGCTCGATCTCCGGCAACAAGAGCTCATCCCAGTCCTCGGCGCTGTGCACGTTGCCTGGACGCAGCTTGGCAGCGAGGCAATCACCATGACCGTTGAACAAAAGCAACGGGTGGTAGCAGACCGACTCGAAGTGTCCGTTGTAGGCACTGCCTTCCTGTTGGCCATGGACCGGACTCTCGGTGGAGTCCAGGTCCAGAACGACCCGCTCGGCGTCGTCGAACGCTTCCGCTTGCCCGACCAGCTCTCGGTTCAGCGCCATCAGCCCCAGCAGGTTCTCTTCGCTCGCCAGCATCTCCGTCTCGAAGCCGTGCAGCGTCGAGGTCAAGGCCGCACCGCGATCCCAGATCTTCTGCGAACCGATCAGCCGAAACGTCGGATCGATCGAAACCCGCTCGGCGTCGTTGAGGTCCTCGTAGCCGGCGAGTCGGCTGTAAACCGACTGCCGCAACAGATCAGCGAGCGTGAACTGCTTGTTTGTGCCTTGCCGGGAGTCGCTGAGATGCTCGTCAATCAGTTCTCCGAGACCGAGCCGTTCGTCCAGTTCGCGAACCAAAATCAGGCCACCGTCGGAAGTGACGTGCGATCCCTGGAAATCGACTTTGAGAAGTCCATTGAAACTTAGCTGGAATGGCTTGGTTTGTTTTTCACCCATTGGGTGTTGGCCTCCATGGCGTCCTCATCGGGCTCTAGTCCCTATGAATAAAGACGCTCAAGGCCGCTGGAAGGTCGGGATGTCAAACATCAAATTGAAAATGCGGGGTAAAACTTCGATACTGCCTTCAACCCCTGATCGTCCGATTATACCTGGCTGGGCGTTGGGATTGGAGGGGTGGTGCGCGCTTTGCGACGTGCTTGACACAAGCCAATTCACGACGCTCACCTTCTTGGTCTAATCGCGTCTGCTCCAGCGGACAATGCGATGGCGGGAACGTGTAAAAGCTGCGATGCATCTCCGCCTGTGAATGTTCTATTCTGTGACCAGCCAACCCAAAGGCCCGCATGTCCCTCGCTCAAAACGCGGTATTACAGTTCTCCGGCCGGCAGCGACATCTTTGGAACGATTTTGAGCCCCTGTTTCCCACTGAGCAGCACCTAGTTCATGCGACACTGGCGCTCGGGGCGAACCAGATTCGCCCGTGGTCGGAACAAGAGACGGCACTTGCGCGTTCCGCTGCCGGCTCAACGCTTTCGAGGGCGAAGCTCGACAGTATCGCCGCTCTGATTCGTGGTGGCTTCGATCCTCTCGGCGAAGCATTCTGTACTCTGCGGTCACCAGCCGACCGTCGTAAGCACGGCGCAACCTATACGCCCGGCCCGATCATTCGCGCTATGGTCGATTGGGCCGGCCGGCGCAGCGCCCCCCATCGCATCATCGATCCCGGCACCGGATCGGCGCGCTTCTTGCTTGATGCCGGCCAGGTGTTTCCGAAGGCGGCATTGATCGGGGTCGACATTGACCCCCTCGCCGCGCTTGTGGCGAGAGCCAATCTTGCAACGGCCGGAATGGCTCATCGCTCGCGGATAATTCTGGGCGACTACCGGTGCTTTCAGGAGGCCGCAGACGGCCCTACTCTTTACATCGGCAACCCGCCCTACGTACGCCATCACCAGATCGAACCGAAGTGGAAAGACTGGTTGTTTGACGAAGCGGCCAAGCTCGGCTTGAAGGCCAGCAAGCTGGCCGGCCTGCACGTGCATTTCTTCCTGGCTACTCTTCGCCAGGCGCACCCTGGCGACTTCGGCGCTTTCATCACGTCCGCTGAGTGGCTGGACGTGAACTACGGTGCTCTCGTGCGCGCTCTCGTGCTGGGCGAACTCGGCGGCCAGGGGATCACGGTGATCGAGCCTACGGCGCAACCCTTTCCCGATGCAGCTACCACCGCCGCTATCACGACGTTCGAGGTCGCCGGCAAACCGACATCGGTCTATTTCCAACGCGTCGACAACCTGCGGAGCCTAGGCAGCCTTGAGAAGGGTCACCGGGTTCGCCGCGAGCGGTTGGCGTCCGAGGCCCGGTGGTCGCATCTCACCCGCTCGGCCGAGAAGCCCGCGAAAGGCTTCGTCGAACTCGGCGAGCTGTGCCGCGTCCACCGCGGGCAAGTCACCGGCGCAAATGCCGTGTGGATCGCAGGCGCCCATAGCGCGGGCCTACCCGAGTCCGTGCTCTATCGCTCCATCACCCGCGCGCGCGAAGTGTTCGAAGCGGAAGGTGTTCTCCGGGACACTCGGAGTCTTCGCTCCGTGATTGATCTACCCGTCGATTTGGATGCGCTCGATGCGCCTGAGCGCCGCGTTGTCGACCAGTTCCTGAAGATCGCCCGCGCGATGGGAGCGAATAAGGGCTACATCGCGTGCCACCGCAAAGCGTGGTGGTCCGTTGGGCTCCGGGCCCCGGCCCCCATCATTGCAACCTACATGGCCCGTCGTCCGCCGGCATTCGTGCTCAACCAAGCTGAAGCCCGGAACATCAACATAGCCCACGGCCTCTACCCGCGCGACCCTCTCAGCCGCCGTGCGCGGAAGACCCTGGTGAGCTACCTCCTCGATAACATCTCGCAACGTTCCGGGCGCACCTATGCCGGCGGGCTCACGAAGTTCGAGCCGCGCGAGATGGAGCGCCTCATTGTACCCGGCCCCGCGATGCTTGCTGCGGGGGGCGTGCGGTGATAGAGCCGCCACAGTCAGCGGCGGATGAACTGGAGATCGACCGCCAGAGGTCCATAGCGATCTTCCGCAAGGAACGCATGGAAGAACCGCTTGAGGATTATCTTGAGGCGTTCGACGAGTACCAGGGCTACATCGAGGAGCTTCTAGAAACCACCGTTGATCTGAGCGGCCTTGAGGACACCGCCCTTGACGTTCTGACCGATACGCACCTCTTGGAAGCCTTTCGCTACCTGGCGGGCCCGCCGATATCGGCCGACGATCTCAAGGTGCTGGCGGATGCCCCTTCGCTTGCCAAAAGCACCCTGAGGAGGAACCCTGACCATGTTCAACGTCTCGTAAAGGTCGTAAGAGTAGTGTTGGACCGCCGCCGTTTCGCATGGGTTGTTGACGGCCGAGAGCCCACCGAGGCGGAACGTGGCGCGGCTGTCATGGCTTCGGCGGCTCTGATGGCCGCGAGCCGGGTGCAAACGAAGCGCCGCAATCTAGGGAAGGAACAGCAAGAATCGATGGTCAAGGAAACCCTCGCAAGCCTTGGCCTCAAGGAAGTGCCCTCCAGAACCATCCCTAACGTGTCAGCGGCCCCTGAAGCAGGCAAATTCTGTGGTGAGAGCTTGCTGGGTACTCGCAAGGCCGACATTGTTGTGCGCCTCTGGGACGACCGCCTGATGCCTATCGAGTGCAAAGTCTCCAATTCGTCTACGAATTCAGTGAAGCGACTCAACAACGATGCCGCCGTTAAGGCTGATGCGTGGAAGACCGATTTTGGCCGCAGGCAAGTTGTTCCAACCGCTGTACTGAGTGGAGTCTACAAGCTCCACAACCTCGCAGAAGCCCAGGACCGCGGATTGACCATTTTCTGGGCTCACAGCCTCAAGCCGCTCACAGATTGGATCGAGCGCACCCGCTGATAGTCAAAACGATCCGCGCTGTTTGGATTTCAGCGGGGGGCGAAACCGTGGTCCAGTGCGCGGGCGCGCGTGGAGGGGCGCGACCCAGCGGGTCTGCTCGACCTGGACCTGTGGCACGTGACTTGCCTCCACGTGATTGGGAAGGCGACATCGACGTGGGGCCGACCCTACACACGAGCTGTATGGACCGGTTGCGGGCCGCCACCCGGCCGGGCAAGCCGTTGGCAAACAAAGAGTTCGTCCACGAGCTGTCGGAGTCAGATTCCATCGGATCAAGCAGTCACAGTCACTATCATTGCGTTTATCATGGTTATCCGTCATGGCTCGCCGGCGCACATCGAGTTTGCTTGTCGTTGGGCTGTTCATCGCGCTGGCGTCGGTGATCGGCGCCGTTGCCAAAGACACGATCCCTGATGCGTTCCTCAAGCAGTACCCCTGGCTTCCGTGGCTGCTTCTCGCCGGCGTGGTCGGCGTTCTCGTCTGGTGGTTCGTCCAGCAAGAGCGGGGCAAGGAAGCCGAGGACATTCCCGCCGACCAGCTCAAGCGCAACCGCCATCAAATGATTGCGCGGGTGCGCCATGACTGGATCGAAGGCGTTCTCCAGCAGTCGCTTTATAAAGTGGCGCGGGTCGAGCTCGGTCTCGCAACCAAGCCTGACGCCGTCGAACCGTTGAGTGTTGTGGTCCAGCGGGCCGAGCAGGAGCCCGAGACGCTTCCTGCCGGTACGCGCCTCAGCTCGGTGTTCGACCAACAGATCGGCCAACTGCTGATCCTTGGGGCACCGGGATCAGGCAAGACGACGCTGTTGCTCGAGCTGGCCCAAGAACTCCTCGATCGCGCCGAAAAGGACGAAAGCCTCCCCATCCCGATCGTTTTCAACCTCTCCTCCTGGGCCGTCAAAGGCCTGTCGCTCGCCGACTGGCTTAAAGACGAGCTTCAGTCAAGTTACAACGTTCCTCTCAAGATTGCTGAGCAGTGGATCGCCGCCGAGGCTGTTCTCCCGCTGCTCGACGGCCTCGACGAAGTAGCGGTTGGCAAGCGCGACGCCTGCGTGGAGGCTGTCAACACATTCCACAGCAACCAACCCTTGGTCGTCTGCAGTCGCGAAGCCGACTACGCGTCTCTGAGAAAGCGCTTGTCGCTAGCGGTGGCGGTACGGGTCCAGCCTTTGGGCCACGAGCAAGTGCAGGGCTATCTCGAAGAAGCAGGCGAGCCCCTGAAAGCGGTGCAAACGGCTTTGGAAGCCGAGACGGAGCTTTGCAGCGGTTCCGCATCCACATTTCTTGAGGGTCGGAAACATTTGATTTAGCAAGTGTTTTCGCTCGTCCTCCAGGTCCGAGCAGATTCGCATTCCCCCGGCGGACTTGACCCATGTGTTATTCTGATATATATTAATTATACCAGTCATGAAGGCGGCCCCCACTCGCTCTCATCTCTCGGATGCCGAGCGTAGGCTCCGCTCCCGCATCGCGCAGCTCGTCCATGGCCGCTGGTTGCTGCACGGCACGCTGGCGCCCCGCCAACGCACCTGCGGCAAGCCCACCTGTCGCTGTGCTCGCGGTCAGCTTCACGCCTCGTTGTATTTGGTGCGGAATCGCCAAGGGCAACTGCAGCAGCTGTTTGTGCCCCGCCACTGGGAGGCCCGCGTCCACCAGGCCGTGGCCGCCTACCAGCAACTCCAACGGCTCCTCGACGAGGTCTCCGAGCGTGAATGGAAGCGGCTCCGAAGCCGCCGGGAGGAATGACGTTCTTCGACGCCTGCTGCACTACGCCGAGAAGGTCTACGGTCTGCGGGACTCGCTGCTGGCCGCCGTCGGCGACACCAGGCCGCGGCCGCGCATCCCGACGCGGGTGGTGCTGCAGTCGGTGCTGGTGCTGTTCTGGACACGGCTGGGCAGCCTCAACGCGTTAGAGACGCTAGCGCCCGCACCGTTTTGGAAACAGTGGTTGGGCCGCGAGATGCCCAGCGCCGACACCCTCGGGCGCGTCTACAGCCGGCTCGATGCCGCCGCGGTGCGGGCAGCGATTCATCACGTCTACGAACGGCTCAAGCGCAACAAGGCCCTGCCCGGGATCGGCGGGCTGGGCGTGGCCATGCTCGACGGCCATGAGTCTCACGCCAGCTACCGCCGTTGCTGTCGAGGATGCTTGAAGCGCACCGTGCAGCGCCGCGATGGCGAGCAGATGCAATACTACCATCGCCAAGTCACACTGCTGTTGCTCTCCGATGCGCCCCCCGGCTCCGAACCGCTGCGACTGTTGCTCGACGCCGAGCCGCAACGGCCCGGCGAGGACGAGATGGCCGCGGCGCACCGTTTGCTGGCGCGAGTTCTCGAGACCTATCCGCGAGCCTTTGACGTCGTGTTGGCCGATGCTCTCTACGCCACCGCCCCGTTTATCAACTTCTTATTGGGGCATGGCAAAGACGCCGTGATCGTGCTCAAGGACGAGCGCCGCAACCTCTATCAAGACGTCCAAGGGCTGTGGCCGACCACGGCGCCCCAACGCGGCGACTATCAAGGTCGCGATTGCCAGTGGTGGGATCACGAGGGCCTGGTGTCGTGGCCGCAGGTGCAGCAGCCGCTGCGGGTGGTTCGTTCCGTCGAGAGCTGGCAGCAGTATTCGCAACTCGACTCCCAACCGCATCCGCATCACAGCGAGTGGGTGTGGGTGACGACCCTTTCCTCACTGCAGGTTCGGACCGCGCGGGTGGTAAGGTTGGGCCATCAACGCTGGGACATCGAGAATCAGGGTTTCAACGAGTTAGTCAACGGCTGGCACGCCGACCACGTATATAAGCACGACCCCGCGGCGATCGAGAACTTTCTGTTGACGGTGTTTCTGGCTTTTAATCTCTTCCACGTTTTTGTTGCGCGCAATCTCAAGGCATCGCTGCGGCGCAGCAAGCCGCGAGTCTTTTGGGCGCGCGCGATGGCGGCTGATCTGTATCAGGCGGCGGCTTGCCCGTACGGCTCGGGGCCCTCGCCATAGCGAGCGGGTGGTTTTCTTTCTCCCTGCCATCCTGCGCTGCCACCACGCCGCCGAGCGGCAGCCGAGCGTAGCGGTGTCTTCCGCGGCCGACTTCGGGCCCCACCGAGGCCCTCGTCCGGCTGCGAATCTGCTCGCCCCGCTCGCCCCGCACCTAACTCGCTCGTTCCCCAATCACTTCCCGGCTCTCGCCCGACCGCGTTGCGGAATCGCTGGGAGCTTTGGGGATTGCTTGACACGCCGCTGATGCTCAGCATCGCGGCCTTGGCGTATCAAGGAGCGTCGCCGGCGGATCTGGTATTGGCGGGAAGTCTCGAAGAGCGTCACCAGCAACTATTCTCCCGCTACGTCGAGGTCATGTTTGAGCGCCGCGGCAAGCAAAGCCGCTATTCGCGAGGGCAAACGCTCGTTTGGCTCAGGTGGCTCGGCTCTTCGCTGCTGAGCCAGAGCCGGAGCGTGTTTCATTTGGAGGACCTGGGTCCCGATTGGCTCTCAACACGGTCCCGCCAACGATGGGCGCGCCTACTTCCTGGCCTCGTTACAAGGCTGGTCGGCGGGCTGGTCGGCGGGCTGGTCGGCGGGCTGGTCGGCGGGCTGGTCGGCGGGCTGGTCGGCGGGCTGGTCGGCGGGCTGGTCGGCGGGCTGGTCGGCGGGCTGGTCGTCGGGCTGGTCGTCGGGCTGGGCAACTTACTGGAAAGCGGGTTTGTCGGTTCTGAGGTTACGACCCGCTCCACGCCAAACGAAGGCACGCGTCGCTCGCAGCGCAATGCCATGGTCTCTGCGCTAGTCGGCGGGCTGGTCTTCGGGCTGGTCGGCGGGCTGTTCTTCGGGCTGGTCGGCGGGCTGTTCTTCGGGCTGGTCGGCGGGCTGGCCGTCGGGCTGTTGAAAGGAGGTGCTTTTGTCGTGCAGCACTTTAGCCTGCGTTTCCTGCTCTGGAAATACGATCACGCACCCCTCGACTACGTCCGGCTTCTCGAGTCCGCGAAGGACCTGATCTTCCTACGCCGGATCGGCGGGGGCTACATCTTTATTCACCGCTCACTGCTGGAATACTTCGCCGCGCTCAGCGAAGACGACATCCGGCGGCTCTCCGCCGAGAAGGCTACCGAGTAGCGCCGAGGGGGACCGTCACCCTGATTGCCTAGCCGAAGCCTTTCCAAGGGGCGAACCCTGTTTTCGTAGAGCCTCCGGAGGGGTCGTAAAAAATGCCGGGGACTGTTACAAGCGGCAGGTCGCCTCAGTCGCTCGACGGTGGTGACCTGTCTCTTGTTGCCTCCGGACAAGGGCCGCGATTGCCTGCCGAACCGAGCGGATTTACCCGTCACTTGCGTTCTGGGCTCGGTTTCTTGGGTCCGCACCGAATCGCGTCCAGAACTCGAGCGATGCTGTGAAGCCTGCGTAGGATGCCGACTGCCGACCCGGAGCCAGCACTTCGCGCCGAAGCCGCCTGAAGGCTGTCAGCGGACGGCTACGACCGCTACCTGCTCGAACTGATCTTGGATGACCTGGACGGTTGTTCGAGCAGGCGGGTTCCGGGGGAAGTTCTTTTGGAACACGGTGTCCATGCGGGCCATGTCACGCTCAACGTCCTTCAGGTAGACGTGTGCCTGAACGACGTGTTTCAGGTCCATGCCGGCGAGTTGAAGGGTGTCACGGATCTTCTCGAGTGAATCCTGCATCTGTTCTTCCAGCGTCTCACCCCGACCGGACTTGCCCGAGGTCCACAGCGTATCGCCGTCCAGCACTCCGCCCCCGGAACTTGTCGGGCTGGTTCTCATGTAGTGGGGGATGACACGGCCTTTCGTTGCAACTCTAGCGGTGGCGACCAGCGCGAACTGCACTCGGCTCTCGGGCCCCGGTAGCCGGGAGATACAGAAGCCGGCCCGGCTCGGGGCTGTTCCCAATGCAAAGAACGTCTGCCACACAGAGTTGAGCTTGGGGTAGCTCTCTCGCGTCAGAAAGTAGGGATTGGCGAAGACAACGTGTTGGAAGGTCAAGCCCGCGTCCGCCAGCGTCGAACCGACTTTCTCCATGGCCTTCTGGGTTTGCACCTCGACGGTGTCGCCGAATTTCCCGGTGTCATCGCGGCCACCTCGCCCAGCCAGATAGAGCCGGTCGCCCGCCCAGACCGCTTGGCTGAGGGGGTTCTTGGTCACCGGCGCTGAGAGATCTCGCGGCGTTACGACTCGGATCCGGGATCGGTCCGCGTAAGCAATGCAACTGACTTCGATTTCGGCCCCGCCCGGTAGTCCCGGCATCTCGAGCGTTGTGCGCGCGGGGTAGGAGCCTGCTTCAAAGTAGCTCCCATAGACCTTGTTCATCGTTTGATAGTTGGCCATGTCGGCGAGGTAAACGTGACACGTGACCACGTTGCCATAGTCCATTCCGGCTTCTTGCAGAACGTAGCCTATTCTGTCCATAGCCCTTTTGACTTGGGCTTCGACTTCGCCTACCTGGTCGCCCGTTTGGGGATCGAGGTCCGTCTGCCCAGCGATGTAGAGAGTCTCTCCCACTAGAACGCCGGGACTGTAAAGTCTCCCCGGCGGAAACTGAGCCGGGTAGACGAATCGGCGCGGAACCTTGTACCCGGTTGCAACCGGTGTTGACTCGGATGCATCCTCCCCATCGCAGGCCCACGGTAGCAGTGGCAAGAACGCGACCAGAAACACCGCTGAGATCAGCTTCCATAAGACTGTCGGGAGACTGCGGCACTCCTTGCTCATGGCAGCTCTAGCTTTCGTCTTGCAGCGTGCTTTCACAGCCTCATGCCGTCTACGGCCCATCCACAAAACGGAGCGGTTGGGGTCGCCGTCGAACCGTGAAGGGAGGAACCTTTTGGTGTATTGTAGGGGGCATGGACAGTTCGCTGGTGGCTGTTCTGGTGAACGCGCGTCGGCTCAGTGGGATTGTCGCTTGCAGTGCCTTGCTTGTGGCGGTGGGCGCCCGCGTGGTGAGTGCGGTATGGGTTCAAGGCGGCTGGTGGCTTGTACTGCCGGGTTTGAGCATCGGGTATGTGAGCGCCGATCTGGTGTCTGGGGTCATGCACTGGCTCTTTGACTCGGTCGTCGACGAGAGGACGCCCGTGCTGGGTGCAATTACGAGGCCCTTCAGGCATCACCACGTCGATCCGCAGGACATTGTGCGGCACAGCTTTCTCAAGCTGAATGGGAACAACGGCCTCGCTCTGGTACCCGTGTTAGCCATGGTGTGGGTGGCCGGGGGACCTGCTGAGTCTAATCGGTTCTCGATATTTGCCCACGCGCTGGTGGTTGGCTTCGCTCTCGCTATCTCCTGCACGAACCAGATCCATCAATGGGCTCACGCCGAGCAGGCCCCGTCGCTGGTGCGATGGCTGCAGGGGACAGGGCTGATTCTATCTCCGGCTCGTCACAACCTACACCACCGCCCACCTTTTTCGAATGCGTACTGCATTACTACGGGTTGGATGAATCCTTGGCTGGATAGAGTGGGGATTCTGGCGCGGCTGGAACGGGCGCTAACGTCCCACAGGCGAATCCGAGGCGAATCCGGTTGCGGCAGGGACGACGGTAGCCCGGCACCCCCCGCACGGATCGGTACTTGAGCGTTAACCCATACGGCTCTTAGCGCGGATGCCGGCCCCCCTCTGACACTGGCCCTCCTCCGGCCCTTGCCGCTCTGTGGCTGACACCCTAGTCTGAAAGAGGCGGCTCTGTCCGCCTCCTTGCTAGGCGCCCATGCACAACCAGCACATCCGCAACATCGCCATCATCGCGCACGTCGACCACGGCAAAACCACTCTCGTCGACGCCATGTTCCGCCAAAGCGGCGTCTTCGGCGCCCGAGAACAGGTCACCGACCGCGCCCTCGACTCTGGTGAGCTCGAGCGCGAACGCGGCATCACGATTCTCGCCAAAACGACCGGCGTCCGCTTCGGCGAGACCAAAATCAACATCGTCGATACGCCGGGTCACGCCGACTTCGGCGGCGAAGTCGAACGCGCGCTCAAAATCGTCGACGGCGTCATGCTGCTCGTCGACGCCAGCGAAGGGCCGCTGCCGCAGACCCGCTACGTGCTCATGAAGGCGCTTGAGGCGCGGCTCATCCCCATTGTCGTGATCAATAAGATCGACCGTCCCGACGCCCGCATTGCTGAGGTCCTCGACGAGGTTTACGACCTTTTCATCGATCTCGACGCCGCTGAAGACCAGTTGGACTTCCCGGTCCTCTACGCCGTCGCCCGCGACGGTATCGCGAAACGCGACCCAAACGACGATTCATCCGATCTGCGTGCTCTGTTTGAAACCATTGTCGATCACCTGCCGGCGCCCGAAGGGGACCCCGATGCACCGCTGCAGTTGCTGGTCGCCAATCTCGACTACAGCGACTACCTCGGACGCATGGCGATCGGCCGGGTGCTCGCCGGCACGCTCCGTCAGGGCGACGAAGTATCGATCTGCAAGCTCGACGGCTCGGTCGAGAAGACACGCATCACCAAGATGTACTCCTTCGAAGGGCTGAAACGAGTCGAAGAAACCGAAGCCCGGCCCGGCGAGGTTCTCGCCATCGCCGGCGTCGAGGGCATCACGATCGGCGAAACCGTCAGCGACCCAGACGATCCGCGCCCGCTGGCTCACATCCAAATCGACGAGCCGACGATCGCGATGACGTTCGCCGTCAACACCTCGCCGTTCGCGGGCCGCGAAGGCCGTTATGTCACGTCCCGCAATCTCCGCGACAGGCTCGACAAAGAGTTGCTGACCAACGTTTCGATCCGCGTCGAAGACGGCGATGACCCTGAGTCGTTCCGGGTTTCCGGGCGCGGGGAGCTGCAACTCGCCATACTCGTCGAGACCATGCGCCGCGAAGGCTTCGAGCTGATGGTCGGCAAGCCCGAGATCCTCACCAAGCAGATCGACGGCAAGCTGCACGAACCGCTGGAGCATCTCACCGTCGATTGCCCCGAGGAGTTCATCGGCGTCGTGATGGAGCAGCTCGGCTCGCGCAAAGCCAAGACGTCGAAGATGGTCAATCACGGCTCGGGACGCGTCCGCATCGAATACGAGATCCCCTCTCGCGGCCTGATCGGGCTGCGCAGCGAGATTCTGACCGACACCAAGGGTACCGCCATCCTCAACTCCCTCTTCGCCGGATACATTGCGTGGCAGGGCGATATCCCGACGCGCCTCACCGGCTCACTGGTCTCCGACCGCGCCGGCAAAGTGACCGGTTTCGCGATCTACAATCTGCAAGAGCGCGGCGAGATCTTCCTGCGCCCGACGGTGGAGGTCTATGAGGGGATGATCATCGGCGAGAATGCCCGCGATAACGACCTGAACGTGAATATCGTCCGCGAAAAGAAGCTGACGAACATGCGCTCGTCGAACGCCGAAGAGGCTATTCGGCTTGTCCCGCCGCGAACCTTGAACTTGGAGCAGGCGATTGAGTTTATCCGCGAGGACGAGTGGGTGGAGGTGACACCGGCGGCGATTCGTCTTCGAAAGAAAACGTTGTCGGATAGTTTCCGGAAATAGACTCGACGCACGCTGCCTCCGAAAGGCTCCGTTATTCTGGTGACGCATCGGTCTATCCTGCGCGAGCCACTCCCCGTCTCGCGAGAACGAGCCCAGGCCGGGCGCAACCGGGAGGCATTTGATTCGATGACAAGCAAGCGATGGATTCCGTGCCTGGCAGTGCTGCTTCTGTTGCCGCCATCTCGATTCGCGCCGACCAAAGCGTCGCGCTCACGTTCGGCGACACCGACGATGGCGGCTTTGGCTTTCGCCTGGCCGACGCCTTCCGCCAAGACCAGGGTGCGCTGCTGATCAACTCCGAGGGCCAACAGGATACCGAAAACATCTGGGGCAAGCGCGCCCGCTGGATCGACTACTCGGCGGTCCTCGACGGCACGAAGACCGGCGTTGCCGTGTTCGACCATCCGAACAACCTGCGCCATCCCAGCGGGTGGCACGCGCGCGGCTACAGCCTCGCCTCCGCCAACCCCTTCGCCGCGCGAAGCTTCTCGGGCAACGACGCCAAGGACGGCAGCTACACCATCCCCGACGGCGAGGCCATCGCCTTCCGCTACCGCGTGGTGATTCACGAAGGCGACGTCAAGGTCGACGACATTGAAAAAATGTACCGGGACTTCGCCTCGTCTCCATTGGCCGAATAGATCTACGCCAAAGGCGAGGCCGTGGCCCCGGAGGGGCCCATACATTGATAGCCCACGGCTTCAGCCGCGAGCGCGCCCCTGGGAAATCTTTTAGCCCGCGAAGGGGGCGGCCCAACTATGCGCTTCGCGACACAGCCCCCGAAGGGGGCGGCCCAATTAACAGCCCAGTGCGTAAGCGCTGGGAAACCAATCCGCCAATCTGAAGAGAGCCCTGAAAGAGGCGACTCAACCCTCCTCGGCCACGCCTCACGAATCACGGTTCACGAATCACGCCTCACGAATCACGGCCTGGCAGCGACTCAACCCCACAAATACCGCTCGTCGTACTCCACCTCGCTGCGCTTCAACAACGAAACCAACTCATCCTCGAACGCGTTTCGGCGGTGATGATCTTCCTGGTCCCGTATGTATGCGTACACCTCGCCAAACTTCGGATGGCTAACGCTGAAGGCGGCGTAACCGGCTTGCCAACCAAAATGGCGTTTCTTGGGAGCTGGGTATCCACTTGACTCAGGTGACCCCAAGATGTAGTGTAGGGCCTGGTGGAGGATTACCCGCGCGACCAACTCGAATTCGAGTCTCACTTTGCGAGCGAGGAGGCTTGCCGCGACTATCTGTTCGCCTTGCGCTGGCCAGAGGGTTTCCGCTGTCCAAGGTGTGGGCATGAGCGCGCTTGGCCGGTGCGCAAAGTGTGGTTCGAATGCGCTCGCTGCGGGCGGCAAACCTCCGTCACCGCCGGCACGATCTTTCAAGACACACGCAAGCCGCTGCGGCTGTGGTTCCGGGCGATGTGGACCATCACCACGCAGAAGAATGGGGCCAGCGCCCTGGGTCTACAGCGCGTTCTGGGACTGGGCAGTTACCAAACCGCCTGGCCTTGGATGCACAAGCTGAGGCGAGCGATGGTGCGCCCGGGGCGGGAGCGATTGACGGGCCTCGTCGAGGTCGATGAGACCTACTGGGGCGCTGAAGAAGAAGGAGTAATCGGCCGGCAGACCGAGCGTAAAGCGTTGATTGCAGTCGCCGCGGAAGAGAGAGGCACCGGGCTGGGGCGCATCCGCATGCAGCGCGTTCAGAACGCCTCGGCGGCCAGTTTGATGCCCTTCGTCGAGGAGTCGGTCGAGCCGGGCAGCGTGGTTGTTACCGACAACTGGTCGGGCTACGATCCGCTCAAGAAGAAGGACTACCAGCGTCGTATCATCTCGATTAACAACCGCCGCGAGCAGGCCTCGCAGCTACTGCCGAGGGTGCACTTGGCGATCTCGCTACTCAAGCGCTGGATGCTGGGCACGCATCAGGGGGCGGTCAGCCACGAGCATCTGGACTACTATCTCGACGAGTTCGTGTTCCGCTTCAATCGGCGCAGATCACGCAGTCGGGGCAAGCTCTTCTACCGCCTTGTGCAGCAGGCCATGGCGGTGGAGCCGACGCCGTACCGCTCGATCGTCGCCGATTGGGACGCTAAGACGCTGTGAGCCCAACTACAAGATGTTGGGGTCACCTGAGTCAAGTGGATACCCGGCTCACGAATTACCCCCCCACTTCTCCAACTGACGCCGCACCTGGCCGGCGTTGGGGTCTTCGATCTGCTCGAAGATCGCCAGCGCACCTCGGGCGTGCTCGATGGCCTTCGCCCGCTCGCCCAGCTTGTCGAGCGCCAGGCTCGTGATGAAAAGCGCAGTCCCTTCGCCCCGGCGGTCGCCCGTCTCGCGCGTGATCGCCAAGACCTGCTCGTAGTATTCGATCGCCCGCCGCGTCTCCCCCAAATCGGCGTAGGCGAGGCCCAGGTTGCCCAGCGTACTCCCTTCGCCCAGGCGGTCGCCTGTCTCGCGCGCGATCGCCAAGTCCTGCTCGAAGAACTCGATCGCCCGCCGCGTCTCCCCCAACTGACGGTAGGCGATGCCCAGGTTGCCCAGCGCCCTCCCTTCGCCCCGCCGGTCGCCCGTCTCGCGCGCAATCGCCAAGTGCTGCTCGTAGGACTCGATCGCCCGCCGCGTCTCCCCCAAAGCGACGTAGGCCAAGCCCAGGTTGCCCAGCGCATTCCCTTCGCCCCGCCGGTCGCCCGTCTCGCGAGCGATCGCCAAGCGCTGCTCGTAGTATTCGATCGCCCGCCGCGTCTCCCCCAAATCGGCGTAGGCGATGCCCAGGTTGTCCAGCGCCATTCCTTCCCGGTCCGTGTTTCCCAGCTTGCGGGCAGCCTCGGCCGAAGCTTCCAGCCAGCGGATTTTTTCGCGCGGGTGCTGTCGCAAGTCGAGCACGTATGCGGCTCTGATGGGATAGTCTTGCGCCAAGATGGCCGATCGATCGTCCGAGGCGACGTGCTCTGCGGCCCAGGCTTGCCCCGCGTCGATGTGCGCCCGCTCGCGGTCGAATAGCCGAAGCCCCTCCAGCACACCCTCACCACCACTCCTGTACGTGCCGTCCGCTTGTGATGCAACCCTCAGGTAATGCTCGGCATGCCGCTTCGCCGCGCCGTAGGCCTCTTCGTCGCTCCAACCGTCCCGCGCCAGGTCCCGCATCAGGTCGTGCAGCCGGAAGCGATCGTCCTTGGCGTCATATAGCACGAGGCTGCGGCCCACCAACGTATCCAGCTCCCCGTCCTCAAACTCCCCCACCGCCTCGGCCGCCGCCCGGCCGAACGGCGCGGGAAACACCGTCAGGGATCGCCAGCGAGCCGCCAGTTCCGGCGCGTCGCGCTCCAGCACCTCGACGCTGTCGGCCAACGCCGCCATGACTTCGCGTCCTTGAAAGTGCAGCTCCGAACGCTTCTCTTCCAGTCGAGTCAGGTACTCCCCCACCGACAGCGCGGGTGACCCGGCCAGTCGGTTGCCCGCGACCCGCAGCGCCAGCGGCAGGTCGCCGCACAGCTTGGCCAGCCTGTCGAGCTGTCCGTCTTCGGCGGGCTTATCGCCGAGGATTTCTCGCAACAACGCTACCGACTCACCCCTCGGCAACTCGTCGAGACTCACCCGCTCAACGCCCGCCAACTGCACCGTCTGCCGCGAGGTGACCAGCAGCGCCGACGGCGCCTTCGGCACGAGCGGCCTCACCTGTTCGCTATCTTTGGCGTTGTCGGCCAGCACCAACACCGCCCGCTCGCCCAGTAGCCCGTGGTAGAGCCCGGCAATCTGCTCCGGCTTGTCGGGTAACTTCTGCTCGGGCTCGACAGCCAGGATCACGTTGGCCATGCCCTGCTCCGGCGTAACCGGCTCAGCATCGAGCCCGCGCAGGTTCACCAGCACCTGCCCACCGGGATACAAGTCGCGCACCTCCCGCGCCACGTAGTACGCCAGCTAGGTCTTGCCGACCCCGCCCTGTCCGCCGATGGCGGTGATCGCCGCGCCTTGGCGATTGCGCAGCCGCGCGATCAGTTGTTCGGCCTGGTCTCTGCGGCCGGTGAAGTCGGCCACCGGGTCAGGGAGTTGGGGGACGACACTCGCTGCGGAGGCCTGCGTCGCGGCGGCGGGCGCCGTGGCGGCACCCGCGCCGGCCGGAGGGTTCACGATGACGGTCGAGCCGGCCTCGGCCTTAATGACCGGTGCCCGATACTGGTCACGACCCACAATGGTCGTCCCCGGGCTGTTGTTGATGCTGAGACCGTTGTTCTCCCAAACCGTCTTCACGCTCTGGTGCTGCCACGCCTGATCGAGCAGTGCTCTGACTTCCTCAGCGAGCTGGGGGTCAGCGGCCAGTAACTGTTGCAGGGGCGCGGTCAGCGCAGGGACCGAGGGCTCCCCGTCCGCCTGTTCGGCGCTCTCCTCCAGAGCCCTGACCTGGGGCTTTCCACGTAGCTTGTCCCATAGTCGTTCGCCGAACTCGAAAACCTTGTCAGCCCCCTTGTCGAAGGCTTTCTCGGCCACTTTCTCGCCGGCTTTTTGCAATAGAGGCCAGGCGTGGGCCAGCAAGGGAGCGGCATATAGCGCTAGTGAAGCAGGGTCGATCATCGCTTCGCCGAAAAACCGCCTCCAGTCTATCACCGGCCCGCAAACCAACACAGGTATTGCCAAACGAAACCGAGCCCCGAACGCCAGTGAGGGGTAAATCAGCTCCAATGCAAGCCGGGGCCTGGGGCTCGCGCCCCAGGCTAGTATTGAAGCGCCGCTGCGCGGCTTGGAATCGTGGCTCATTTGGCTGGGAGGTCGGGATTCGGCGGAGCGCCATTGCGCGGGTCCCGAGACCTGCCCGCGCCACACCAGCGGACCAAGCATCGACAGGAGTGTCTATGCGGCAGACGTGGGCGTCCGTGCCACAACCCTGATGGGCGCACTGCCTTTGGGCGCACGGGGGGTGTAGGGTCTCATGTTGTCGTTGGCCTCGACGTTGTTTTTGCGCTGTTGGGCGGCGGCGATTACCTCCCCATCACCTCCGCCGCTAAGCGGCTCGGAACGGGCGCGACGGGGGTGCGGTTCGTTCCGTAATTCGTCCGGAGGGCTTCGGCGGTAGTCAAGCCCATTGATTCCAGGTAGTTTCGGCGAGATCGGGTTTGATGTGGGCTTTGGTTATTGGTGATTCGTGTTTCGTGATTGGTGACTCGTGCCGGGGAAACGTTGTTGTCGAATCCGGTCGATACCGCGACGTTTTGCGCGGGGCCGGGCTGCCGGGCACGGCATGCCGTGCCCCTACTTTGAGGATTGCCGTCGTTTTGCGTGGAAGAGGTCTGGGCGCGGAAGCCGATCGGGTTGGACGTCTGCGCTGCCGCGGCCGGCGGCTCGTAGCGCGGCGGTTGGCGCGCCATCGGGTCGGGGGTGTTGTAGGGGTCCGGGTCGGTGACGGTCGGACGGTGGATCGCCCCGTTGGCGGCGCGATTCTCTTTGCACTCGTACTCGTCTTTGCGCAGTTGCCTGATCATCCTGAGAGCGCGCGTGATGTCGCGGCTCGTCATGGTGCGGTAGCGGGCCAGGTTGTGGAGGGCCTGGGTGTGGTCCTGCATGCTCTTGCCCAGCAGTTGGTTCTCGCCGTTGCGGCCCGGGACGACGGTGTCGGGGTAGCGTTCGCGGGTGAGGCGGTCGGTGCCGTGGTACTGGTAGGTGGTGAGGCCGGCCTCGATGCGGGTGATGCGGCGCAGACGCCAACGAGAGTCGGCGATCTGGAGGACGAGCTCGAATTCGATGGCGTTCTTGGGGAAGAGGTTTTCTTCGAGGATTTGGAGTTGGCGGTCGTATTCGGCGGGATCCTCGTCGGCCATGACGGCGTCGCGGGCGAGGAGGCCGTGCTTGAGTGCGTTCTTCGAGGAGCGAGCTTTGCCCTCGGGGGTGCGGGGGCCGGTTGATTTCTTGGCGTTTTGTCGGTTCGCCTTCCGTTGTGCTTCTGTAGGCATAGTTCTTCTCCTTAGGATTTCGGTTCAGGTTGGAACGCCGGTGGCGGGCGGCCTTGGCGTCGGCTCGCGGACGGGAGCCGGTTCGAGGGCCTGAGTCCCGAGGAATCGAGACTCGGCAAACTAAAGTTTGCGCCACGTCGGGTGGCGTTCTTCACCTACAGAGTACGGTGAGGTGGTGGGGGTGGAGGCCCACTGAAATCGATAAGTGGCGTGGAATGAATGAGATGAAAATTTCAAAGTTCTGTGACTGAAATGGCGGGATGGGGCAGTCAAGGCCGCGGATCTCAAAATCGAGATGCGCGCTACGGGCTGGAATGACGGTTGCGGTAAGGG
Source organism: Bryobacterales bacterium (assembly GCA_965261065.1). Taxonomy (GTDB): domain Bacteria; phylum Acidobacteriota; class Terriglobia; order Bryobacterales; family UBA6623; genus JAKZVK01. The sequence goes on from OZ253444.1 coordinate 6,617,631, forward strand.
CGGGACAAGAGCCGAGCGGGGCTCGGCTCGGCACGCCACGGGCGTGCGCCACGTCGAGGGGTATTGGCGGCGATGAGGGGCGGTCCAACCGCACCCGGTGTGGCGCGGCCTCCGGCCTGCAAGCGTCGAACCCAGGGAACTCGGATCGGGGGCCGCCTCTACAATAGACGATGTGCCATATGGCAAGAAGGTAGGGGTGGAGCACGCTGCGCCGCACGTTTTGCGGGAGAGGGGTTTTGCGGGAGAGGAGTGCCGGATGCGAGCGGTTGTCCAACGGGTGAGCCGGGCGGACGTGACGGTGGACGGCGAGAGCGTCGGGGCGATTGGCCTGGGGCTTCTCGTGTTGTTGGGTGTCGAGAAGCAAGACGATGAGGCTGACGCCGCGTACCTGGTGAAGAAGACCGCGGGGCTGCGGATCTTCCAAGATGAGGCGGGCAAGATGAATGCCTCGGTGGTGGATGCCGGCGGCGCGGTGCTGGTGGTTTCGCAGTTCACTCTGTTCGGCGACTGCCGTAAGGGCCGGCGGCCGAGTTTTGATCAGGCGGCGGCTCCGGAGAAGGCCGACGTCTTGTATCAGGCGTACGTGGAGGGACTGCGGGCGGAGAGACTGCGGGTCGAGACCGGCGTGTTTCAGGCCATGATGCAGGTGAAGTTGACCAACGACGGGCCCGTGACGATTCTGCTGGATTCGAAGAAGGTGTTTTGAGGCGTTCGCACGGGCGCGCTCAAAACCGAGCCGTGACCGTCAGGGAGCGGTCCGGCACGAACCCTCGAGCCACACCCGGTTGCCTCTAGAGCAAGGTCCCCGTGCTGTGAAATCCGGGGAGTTCACAGTTGACGCTGCGGGAAGGCCCGTGGCAACTCACAGTACAAGTTGAGGCATCCGGCTACACAACCGCGCCGCGGGTGGGAACCCGCGGTTCCCGCTGGGCGCAACGCGGATGCATTCTTAGAAGCGCCCCGGGTAAGCGTCACGGCTTGTGCCGGACCGCTCCCTTACGGTCACGGCTCGGTTGCTTCTCCTGGCTATTCGAGGAGGCATCGAAGCAAGGCCAGATCGAACGCTTGCCTCGCGGCCAACCTTGCGGTAGCCTCAGGGAGGTATGTATTGCACGACCTGCTGTTTCCCGCTGGAGGAAGGCGACCGTTTCTGCCCGCAGTGCGGCATGGGCAAGGTTGACGAGGGCCGTTGGGCCGGGCACGTGGCGCGCCGCAAGTTGCGGCGTTCGGCGAGTGACCGCCGAGTCGCGGGCGTCTGCGAAGGTGTCGCACGGCGCTACAACGTCGACGTTACGCTGGTGCGGCTCGGCTGGACCGGCGCCTCGCTGTTACCCTTCATGCCGGGCCTATTCGCGTACGTCATCTTGTGGGCGCTGCTGCCATCGGACGACGCCATGCGCGAGTCGGCCGCTTGAGCCTCGCTGCGAGAGGAAACGCGTAGGCCGGCCGCCGAGTTTAGCGCCGACGGCCGAAGCCGCCGGGCGTGTGCCCGCACGCCCAAGACCCCAAACCCGCAGCAGCCAATCCCGATGATTGAGACTTACGCCTACGCCCGTGTTGGCTTTCTCGGTAACCCGAGCGACGGCTATCACGGCAAGACCATTTCGTTCATCCTGCGGAATTTTCGGGCACGCGTACTGCTCTATCCGAGCGCGCGGCTCGAAATCAAGCCCTCTAACGCGGACTTCCCACTGTGGGAAAACCTCGAAGACTTGCGGCGTACGACCCAATGGCGCGGCTACTACGGCGGCATTCGGATCATCCAAGCCCTGCTGATGCGCTTCTGCGATTACTGCGACGAGCAGGGCATCGCGCTGCCGAATCGTAACTTCACGATTGAGTACGAGTCGACGATTCCGCAGCGGCTGGGGCTGGGCGGGTCGAGCGCCATCATCGCCGCCACCCTGCGCGCGTTGATGCGGTACTTCGACATCGCGATCCCGCCGCCGATTCAGGCGCGGCTGGCGCTCGAAACCGAAACGCAAGAGTTGGGTGTTTCGGCCGGTCTGCAGGACCGCGTGATCCAGGTGTACGAAGGGCTTGTCTACATGGACTTCGCCGAGCGGCTCATGAAGAAGCAAGGGTACGGCGAGTACGAGGCCCTCGATCCTTCGCTGCTGCCGAACATCTACGTCGCCTACCGCACGAGCTTGAGCGAAGGGACGGAGGTGTTCCACAACGACATTCGCGCGCGCTTCAACCGCAGCGAGACGAAGGTCGTCAACGCCATGAAGAAGTGGGCCGGCATCGCCGAGCAGGGCCGGCGGGCACTGCTCGACGGCGACCGCGACACGATCGGCCGACTCGTCGACGCCAACTTCGACTTGCGGGCCCGGGTGTACAAGGTCAGCCGCTGGAATCGCGAGATGATCGACGCCGCCCGCAACGCCGGCGCGACCGCCAAGTTCGCGGGCTCGGGCGGAGCGATCGTCGGCACCTACCGCAACCAGCGGCAACTGCAAGCGCTGCATCGCGTATTCGACAAGATGGGCGTCGCCGTGATCGAGCCCGAGATCGCCGGGTAGAACAGGTCAGGCATAGGAATGAAGCAGCCGCCGGCTTAGGCGCCGCGGGGCACCGCATGCCGTGCCCCTACATCGCGAAGCGCACTGAAGAAGCAGACTACAGCTTGAGGAAGCCGACCGGCTCGCCTTACGGATCAACTCCGAACAAGGGGCGGCGGATGTGCTTGAAGGTGAAGCGGGCCGGGTTGACGTCGGCCGCGCCCCCGGAGTTGACTTCGACGATGCGTGCTGCAATGGGCTCGTAGGCTGCTCGCGGCGCCGTTGTACCCTTCGCGACGAGGATTTTCTGGCGCTCCGGATAGACGCCGTTGCTGATCAGTTGATGCAGGCTGTTGGGGCTCGTGGGACGGTTGGTCAGTAACAACAGGTTGGGGAGGTCGCGGGTCGAGCCTTCGGCCTCGATAACCGAGGTGTGGCCCATGCTCTTGTAGCGGCCGCCGCCGTGGCGAATTTCCGTCTCGACATAGTTGCCGTCGTGCAAGGCTTTCACGCGGCCCACCACTCGGACCGGGTCGCCGTGGATCTTGTCGGTCTTGCCGCCGACCATCTGGTCAAACTTGCCGCCGATGCCTGCGCTGAAGGCAGCCTTGTTGGCCTCGGGATCGGAGATGACCACGACCCAGCCTTCGGCCTTCTGCCGAAGAAGCTCGCTGAGGATGAACGTCGCGTCGCCGGCTGAACCGCCACCGATGTTGTCGCCTGTGTCCATGAGCACGACGGGAAACTTGTCACTGGCGATCGCGTCTTTCACGGCCGTGGCCGCGTCGGGGACTCGGAAGACCAGTTGGTCCCGAATTGCCCACAGCATGTCGCTGAGGCGGTTGGCCTCGCGCTTGGCGAGTTCGAGGTCGTTGTCCGTGACGACGATCACGCTGGGACCCATGGCCTTAACGTCCGACCATTGGTAGCCACCGGGGACGCTGACGGCGAGGATCTTCGGATTGCTACGTTCGAGGCGGCGACTTTCATCGGTGATGGGCTTGTAGGGTGCGGCGAACGTGTTCTGGTAAACGATGTTGACGATCATGGGCGGCTTGGCGATCGCCTGCACGGGTTTGATCTTGTCGCGGACCATGCCGGCCATGATGGTGGCCGCCTGAATGCCTCGCTCCTTCGGGTCGAGGTGAGGGTTCTCTTTGTAGGTGATGAGGACGTCGGAGTACTCGACGATCTCTTCGGACACGTTGGCGTGGAAGTCGTGCGTGACGATGATCGGGAACTTCTCGCCCATCGCCTCGCGAACGCGCCGCGTGACCTCGGCGTCGCCATGGGGATAGCCGTCCACAACCATGGCCCCGTGCAGGGTAAGAATAACGCCGTCGAAAGGCGGGTTGGCCGTCTTGATCTGGTTGACGAGTTTGTCGAGGGTCTCGTTGAAGGATGTCTTCTCGACGTAGCCGAGCGAGCCGGCGCCAGCCCGCAACACAGGGTGGAGGTCGAGACCGAGTTTCTGCGACGCCTCGACGATGCCGCTGGTGGTAGTGCTGGCCTTCAGATTCCCTTCGATCCACTGTTCGCGGCTCTCGGTCCGCTGACGCTCGCGCATCGGCCGGGGCGTGGGGTACAGCGAGTTGGACTCGGCGCTCAGGCCGCCAACCGCGATACGGGGTTTCTTCACCTGGGCTGAAGCGGGTAAAATGGATGCAACCGCTAGAACAACGAGTAACCTTTTCATTTCTCTTTTGCCTCTTTATTGGTAATCGGGATGAGAGTCAGTATTAGAAACCCGCGACTTCTCCATCGCCCTTTCAGGGCTCCCCGCGTAAGGGTTCGATACCCAGGGTTACGCCTGACGGCTTCACCCTGGGCTATCATCCTGCGCCGCTTCGCGGCTTGCATCGTGCGCATCGAGTGGCATGTTGCCTGACAGCCCGTGGTGAAAGCACGATTTCCTGTGACGCCCATTAGACACGACTACGTGTTGCGGTCGGTCGAGCAGGCGGGCACGGCATGCCGTGCCGCTACATTGCGATTCGCGCGGTTTGCGATTTTGCCACGGGCCGCTAAGATCGCTGAAAGAAGGTGTCCTCCGGCGCACGATAGCGAATATGAAGCTCGGGCGTTTCTATGCGCTTTTTCCAGGCACGAGACTCGAACAACAATGACAACGTACACGATGTGAGTAAGGTGCGTTCCACCGGATAACAAGGTTTACCCGTAACGAACAATTCTTCCATGCAATGGACCAGTCCGTCAAAGTGAGCGAGTCGACGGGCCTGCTCGCGGTTAGCAAAACCAAAATGTGTCGAGACGGGGTCCGGCCGACCCTTGAGCTTGGCTGCAAACGTCCAGCCTCGGCTATGGCCGTTGAGCATGTAGGCCGCGGCACGGAGGCCATCTTCATACTCGAGCAAAAAGGCGACGGGTTCCTTGACATTATCCTCGGGCCGCCCTTCCTTGACGGAACGGTTGCGGCCGAATGCGGCCTCCAGCAGAGGGATGCTCCAACGCCCTTCGTTCGAGTCCCGCCAGCGCCAAACAGCGTCTCCCTCAAGCCACTGAACGGACTTAACCAGGATTTCCATTTTGGCCCTGGCACGGTCACAGGATACACCCCCGCTGCGCCGAATACCACGTCTTTTCGCGCTGAACCCTGCACATCACCTCCGCCGGTAGGCGCCAGGGCTCGTCCGTCCGCTCACAGACGTTGATTGAGCGGACTGAACGGCGCTCCGGCCGACACTGCTCCCTGCGAAACCTTTTTGGAGCCAAAAACTGTTGATCCTCGCCCGGGCAACGCTACCCACCCGGCACAGGCAGCGCCCAGATCCTATGCAGCATGTCACCGAACAGCCGCCGGTTCAGATGCCCCTCCGCCAGCAGCAACCAGTAGTAGCGAGCATGCTTGACCAGCCGACCGCCGGTCTTCATCAACCTGTGTTGCAAACTCGTTAGCGACCAGCTTTTGATTCGCTGCGGCAGCTCTAGCCGCCGCCACAGGTTGCCCAGGTTGTAGGCCAGCACGCTGAGTTGCAGCCGTACCTCGTTGGCTCGGAAGCGGTGACACGACAAGCGGGTCCAGTGCGTGGCCTGTTTGCCTTCTTTGATCCACTGCTCCGCCGTGCCGCGCTTGTTGTAGAACCGCACGACCGAGCGGCTCGGCAAGCTCATGCTCGTCACGACAAATCCGACGCGCGGGAATAGTTCGCCCTGGTGATGCTCGACCTTGGCGACAACTCGCCTTGCCTTCGACCAGCTCTCGGCCTGATAGCGAAAACTCTTGTAGCGCACTAGGGGCTTGGCGTTCGGCCTGCCCGGTGGCCGAAACAGGATGTCCTCGATCTCCAGCTCCAGGCTCTTGTTCGCCGGGATGCGAATCACGTAGTCCACGCCGCGCTCCTCCATCGCCTCGTAGATCTCGGGCTTGGCGAAGGCGGCGTCGGCGCGGAACGTCACCTGTTTGCCCTCCGCCTGTTGTCGTTCGATCTCCGGCAGTAGCAGCTCGTCCCAGTCCTCGGCGCTGTGCACGTTGCCGGGACGCAGCTTCGCGCCTAGGCAGTCGCCGTGCTGGTTGAACAGCAACAGCGGGTGATAGCAGAGGGACTCAAAATGGCCGTTGTAGGCACTGCCTTCCTGTTGGCCGTGGACGGGGCTCTCCGTGGAGTCCATGTCGAGCACCACGCGGTCTGAACCGTCGGGAGCTTCGGCTTGCGCGACCAGCTCCCGGTTCACTGCCATCAGCCCCAGCAAGTTCTCTTCGCTCGCCAGCATCTCCGTCTCGAAGCCATGCAGCGTCGAGGTCAAGGCTGCTCCGCGATCCCAGTTCCTCTTCGAGCCGATCAAGCGAAAGGTCGGATCGGCGGATACTCGAACGGCGTCATTGAGGTCCTCGTAGCCAGCGAGTCGGCTGTAGACCGACTGCCGCAGCAGATCGGCCAGCGCGAACTTCTTGTTCAAGCCTTGTCGCGAGTCGCTGAGATGCTCGTCGATCAGCTGGCCGAGTCCGAGTCGTTCATCCAGTTCGCGAACGAGAATCAGACCGCCATCCGAGGTGACTCGCGATCCTTGGAAATCGACTTTGAGAAATCCATTGAACGTGAGCTGAAACGGCTTGTTTTCTTTTTCACCCATCGGGTGTTGATCTCCATGGCGTCCTTATCGGGCTCTAGCCCCTATCAATAAAGACGCTGAAGGTCGCTGGATGGTCTGAAGCTTATACATCAAATTGAAAATGCGGGCTTAATCCCTGTTTCGCCGCCGGCGCGTCGCTCAACCATGCATTGCAAAGACTCAAGAGTGTGGAAGCCATAGGCGTCCAGGCCGCCGTAGCCAAGCACGACCGCGTTTTCCATCTCGGCCCCAAAGGGAATCTCCAGTTCAGGAGAGCGAACGGTAACCGGAATGGAGGAGCCCGCCATGAGGGGGAAGTTGAGTTCCTTCGACCAGCGGTACATCTCCTTCGCTTTTAGCCACGAATACGAGAAGTGCTTGTCGCAGAAGAGGGGCACGGTTTTGCCGGTACGGCGAAAGACCTCCACGATCCGCTCCATCAGCTCGTACCTCGGATAGAGGTGCTGGCGGCGTTCGTTCCAGGGATAGTCACCGTGTTCGCCGACGAAGCAAACGGCGTCCACCGCGAGGTCGTCGCCCCCCAACGTCATGGCGTCTTTGATCGTGGGGTAGATCGTGAAGCCATGCTTCTCGGCCAGTCCCCGGCTCAGGTCGTTCTCGGGGACTTGATCGGTGTACATGGAGACGACTTGTGTGCGGGACTCGGTCGCAACGCCATTGGGGAAGTAGCCGTCGAGTAGGCGGCCGATAATGACGGCCGCGTGGGACTTGAGCCGCCGATCGTCCGTATACATGGTCACGATGGCCGCCACTTTCTTCTTGGAAGGCTGAGCTCGGGCCGTCGCAGCCGCCGCACCCGCTGCCATGAACTGACGCCGGCTGATCGGAAATCGCATTGTTGTCATTCGGTTCCCCTTGCTTCAAGCGCCGCCTTAACGATACGCAATGACCTCGATTTCGACCTTGCAGTCTTTGAGCGGGATGCCTGCCACGGCAACCGTTGTGCGCACCGGCGGCTCGGGCCCGAAGCGGCCTCGAAAAGCCTTGTTCATCTCGTCGTAGTCACGAAGGTCTTGGAGGTAGACGTTGCACTTGACGACCTTTTCCATCGAGGAGCCTGCCAGGATGAGCCTTTCCTCGAGGCTCTTGAGGACGCGGTCCGTCTGGCCGCCTACGTCCAGCGGTTCGGCCACCCCCGTGCCGGATAGGAAGACGAGGTTGCCTAGAGAGATGGCGGAATTGTAGAGCGGCGTCGACTTCGGCTCCCGCCCGGGCCGGTGGTGAACCTCCTTGACCGGTCGGCTCTGCGCCGAAGCCGCGGTGACCGCGCCGGCTCCGGCTAGGGCGCCTAGCAAGCTTCTTCTTGTTGTTGGTTTCATGGCTCTCCTTCCTTGAAAGGCGTCAGTTCGCGTTGAAACGTTGCCTCTACAGCCCCGACGCAAAGGCATGGTCGCGCCGGCCGTTGAGGGCGGCCTGGATGCTCATGGTAAGCGACAGGGAGTCCGCCTTGCCGTGCAGCGTGTCGATCCCCTGCGCGAAGCGGTACGCCTCGGGGACGCGGCCGTAGAAAGTCAGCCGGCGGGGCGCTAGTAGTGCCGCTACCTCGGGCAGATCGGCGTAGCGCAGCACGTTCAGCAAGACCGGGCCCTCGCGATGCGACGCCGGGGCATCGATCAGCATCACAAAGGGGCGGTGGCCAGCAGGAAGGAGAGGACGAGGAGAGTATGTTTGCGCATGGCAGGGACACTATAACGCAATGACCGATCGGTAAGAGCCAGCCGGCAATGGGTGCTCCTCGCGGGTTCGGTGGTGGGACCGACCGTGAGAGCTTCCAAGGCTACGTTAGGTGATGTGCTATCATCAGATGTATGCGCACTACACTGGACATCGATGATGATGTGCTGTTGGCGGCGAAGGAGTTGGCGGCCGTCGAAAAGAAGAGTGCGGGCAAGGCGCTTTCCGAGCTGGCTCGGGCAGCGCTCCAGCGCCGGCCGGCCGAAACTTCGGTGGTACGCAATGGTTTCGAGTTGCTCCCCGGGAAGCGAAACATCGTTACCGTCCGCCAGGTAGACCAGTTGCTCGAGGAAGACGCGGGAGAATGAGGATCCTGCTTGACGTCAACGTACTCATCGCGCTCTTCGACCCAGGGCACGTCCATCACGATCGGGCACACGCTTGGTGGCGAAAAAACCGCGCGTCGGGCTGGGCGTCTTGTCCTCTAACGCAGAACGGCTTTGTACGTGTGTTGTCCCAACCCGGCTACCCCAACTCCGTTTCCACACCCGCCGCGATGCAGATTCTTCGAAAGGCGGCGCGCCAACGGGGGCACGCGTTCTGGCCGGACGACTTTTCGATTACCGAGAGAGACCGAATCCGGTCGGAGCGCGTTCTAGGCTCAAAGCAGGTGACGGACTTGTACCTGCTTTCATTGGCGGTCCAAAGAGACGGGCGCTTGGCGACGTTTGACCGAGCGATTCCCCTGTCCGCCGTGGTAGGGGCTGAGCAAGAACATCTGGCTGTTCTGTAGACCTTGATCAGGGCCTGAAGTTCAAGATCCATCCTGGACGACCTGGAGGGATGGCCGCCACACAGAGCCCGGCTCTGAGTACACTACGACGAAACGGGGCGTGATGCACGCAGCGCAGTGACGCTAGGATGGCGAAGCTAGAATGGGGATTTCTGTTTACGGGATGATTGGCGAGGAGGGCTTTCGGCGGCTTACTCGCAACTTCTATTCGCAGGTACCGGGAGACGATGTCCTGGGACCGATGTATCCCGCGGAGGATCTGGCCGGGGCCGAGGAGCGCCTCGGTGATTTTCTGATCTTTCGGTTCGGCGGTCCGCCGCGGTACATCGAGCAGCGAGGTCACCCACGTCTGCGGATGCGGCACAACCCCTTCGCGATCGACGAGGGGGCGCGCAACCGCTGGGTCGAGTTGATGGACCGGGCTCTCGACGAATCACAACTGGCGCCGCAAGCCGTGGAAGTTTTGCGACCCTTTCTGCACGACACGGCAACATTCATGATCAACCGGCGGGGGACGGGTGGGGCGGCCGAGTAGGCAAGCCTGGAGGCTTACGCCACTTGTCGCTTGGGCACTCGGTGGGTCTCTATCGCAGTATTGCGTTGGGGCGGGTTCGTCTCGGACCGCTCCCTGACGGTCACGGCTCGGTTCTACGGCTGGTCGGTTTGGCGGTCTTTGAACTCGGCGAACCAGTTTTGCACTACGTGGATCGAGATTGGCTTGTCGCCTTGAAGCGTCTCTCGCAGCACGAACCGCCGGCCATCGTTGGCCACGTCGTAGCGGGGGTCCACTCCGCCGGCAATTAGGCCGGGGTGGTCAAACAAGACCTGTGGGGATTCCGTTGAGAAGCTCGGTGTCGTTGTGACGCCGACCGCCATCAAGGTGTCCCGCTCGACGTAGAAGATCTCTTTCCCGTCTCGACTCCAGCCCGGCTGGGTGCCGCCGCCGGTCGAGATCTGCCGCTTTCCCGTGCCGTCCGGAAAGCTTCGCACATAGACTTCAAAGCGCCCCGACTCATCGGACGTATACACCACAAACCGGCTGTCCGGGGAGAACTTTGGCGCGGCGTCTTCGAACTCGGTTTGGAGGAACATGACGGCCTCGCCCAGGCTCCCGTTCTGCTGCCGTTCGTGATACGCCAGGTCCCGCAGGGTTTCTGGCCGATGCGAGTTGTAAATCAGATACCTGCCGTCCAGCGACCACTCGGGCGTGTCTTCGTCCACCGGAGTGCCTACCAATACTTCGGCCTCGCCGCTGCCGTCGGCGGGCTTCGTCAACAGGTCCACGTTCCCACTCCGCTGCGAGCTGAAGGTGATCTCCTTGCCCGAAGGGGTCCAGGCGGCCCCTAGTTCCGGGGCGGGATCGAATGTGAAGCGGGTCTTGATAGGACGATCCGTTTCGTGGATCCAGATGTCGTTGTTGCCGCCTTCCCGTCCCAGGGCAACGACGCTCCGCTCATCCGGAGACAGGTCTGGATAGTCGATCGCCACCTGTGGTTGGCCTATTTCGCCGAGCTTCTTGCCCTCTCGATCCGTCCAGATGAGTTGTCGAAGGCCACCCCCACCTGCATAATCGGCGTACACCAAGGTACCGTCGTCGGCTACGCTCGGGAAACCCACATTTTGCGCAATCGGGAACGCCTCGCCGGTCGGCTGTAGCGTCTGAATCGAGAAGGGCAGCGCCCAGAGCCCGCCTTCTTGGTTATTGGTCTGGTACACAATATGCCCAGTCGAGGCATACCGAGGAAACGATCCGGTTCCCAAAGACAACCGCTCGCCGGTTTCGAGGTTCTTGAGAACAATCTCCGTATCTCCGAACGTACCTTGGGCAAAAAGCACACTGCGAGCCGCTGCTTCCGGGGGCAGGAAATGCGGGAAGACTGCGCCCGGCCCCTTCTCCGACTCTTCCGGCTCGAAGAGCAGCTTCGGGGTTCCGCCGCGAGCCGGCACTTCATAGAGCTTGGGGGGGGGTTATCCGATGAGAACACGATCGAGTCGCCGTCCGGGCTCCAGGCGCCGTCGAGATACAAGCGGTGTGGCAACTCGCAAAGAGTGATCGTGGCCGCACCTTCGACAGAGATCTTCTTCAGCTCCTTGTCCGTGCCGAAACCGATGAACTCGCTGTCGGGCGACCAGAACGGATACCTTGCGTTCTCCGTCCCTTGGATCTCACGCGCTTGCTCGTTGGCCAGATCGCGGATCCAGAGGGTTCGCGCATCGCCTGCAACAAAGGCGACATGTCCGCCGTCAGGCGACACCGCGACGGGTGAGAAAGCGAACTGCAGACTCAGTCTCTCGGGCGGCGCGAACGAGAACTTGCGCAGCGGCATCGTGCCGGTAGCCGAGGGTTTGGCGAGCCACTGAGAAACGCCAAAAGCTAACGACAGTACGACCAACACCGCTATCCCGAACATTCCGCGGCGCTGGAGTTGGCGGCGCTTTTCAAGCTTGTTGGCCTCGGACTCAGGGACAACACGAATCGCGACCGAGCGGTGGAGTTGGGTATCCTCGGCGCGGTAGGTGACCTGGTCGCCTTGCTCTTCCAGGTTTTCGATCACCCGATACTTCACCAGCGGGTGCTCGGAGGCCTCCCCGCCGGAGTGTAGGGGCACAGCATGCTGTGCCCGTGTTCCTGTTGTCCCCTCAGGCGCGGCGGGCACGGCATGCCGTGCCCCTACATCCTTTACCGCGGGGCCGGTGCGCGGGGTCGTCGAGCTGTCCGCTTCCAGCTTCTTCTGCAACCTGCGCAGGTCCACCAGCATGTCGTCCACATGCTGGTAGCGCTCCTCGGGTTTCTTAGCCAGACCCTTGAACACGATGCGGTCCAGCTCCGTCGGCAGGCCGGTGCGCACGGCGGTCAACGGCTCGGGGTCTTCGTTGATGATCGAATAGATGGTCGCTTGCTCGTGCTCGCTGACAAACGGCGGACGGCCCGCCATCATCTCGTAGAGCACGATCCCAACTCCCCACACGTCCGAGCGCCGGTCGGTCGGCTCGCCTAGGGCCTGTTCCGGGGACATGTAGGCCGGAGTTCCCAACGTCGTACCGCTTTTCGTGAGCTTCGATCGCCTCGCCAGGTGAGCCAGTCCAAAGTCGGTGATCTTCACCCGGCCTTTGCGGGTGAGCATGATGTTCGCCGGCTTGACATCGCGATGCGTGACACCATTCTCATGGGCCTCCTTGAGTCCTTCGCATATCTGGATCGCGATATCGAGCGCCTCTTCCATCTTGAGCGGACGTTCTTTGATTTTTTCGCCAACGGTCGGTCCGTCGATGAAAGCCATGGCCATGAACGTCCGGCCATCCGTCTCTTCGATATCGTGGACCGCGGCGATATTGGGATGATCGAGCAACGCGGCCGCCTGGGCTTCTCGGAAGAAGCGGGCTTTTTCGTCTTCGTCCCCCAGAGTGGCGGTGGAAAGAAACTTGAGAGCAACGATGCGGCGCAGCTTGGTGTCTTCGGCCTTGTAGACGACACCCATCCCGCCTTCACCGAGCTTGGCGGTGATCTTGTAATGCGAGATGGTTTGGCCGATCATTGGGTGGGCCGATTCGTGCTTAGGGGCTAGTCCATCTTAGCGCTATGGAGGTGGTGTGTTCGAGGGCGGAAAGGTGTGACCCGGCCGCTACTCGACCTTGGGCGGAGAGTGCCGGGGTGAGGGTTTGAGAAGTGAGGAATCGGTTCTCGGCAAGCGTGGAGGCTTAGGCGACTTGTTGCTTGGGGTCTTGTGGGCCTCGATCGTTGGTTGCGGTCGGTCGGTTTGGCGTCGTTCGGCAAGCGTGGAGGGTTACGACACGGTTTGCTTGGGCACTTGTGGGTCTCGATCGTTGGTTGCGTTGGGGTGGGCTTGTCTCGGACCGCTCCCTGACGGTCACGGCTCGGTCTCCCCTTGGTAGAATGACCCCCTTATGGATGCGGAGATTGGAATTATCGGCGGGAGCGGGCTCTACAACATCCCCGGGCTCACGAACCGCCGCGAAGAGACCGTCGAGACGCCCTGGGGATCGCCGTCGGATGCCTACGTGCTGGGTGAGCTTGGGGGACGTAAGGTCGCCTTCTTGGCGCGACACGGCCGCGGACACCGCATCATGCCGTCGAACCTCAACTTCCGGGCTAATGTGTATGGCCTCAAGAAGCTGGGCGTCCAATGGGTGCTGTCGTTCAGCGCCGTTGGGTCGTTGCGGGATCAACTCAAGCCGCTCGATTTCTGCCTTCCGGACCAGTTCTTCGATCGCACACGGGGGCGCGTTTCCACGTTCTTCGAAGACGATGTGGTCGTTCACATCGGGTTTTCGCATCCCGTTTGCTCCACGCTGGCCGATGTCGCGGAGCAGGCCTGCAGCGAGGCGGGCGTGACGGTTCATCGCGGCGGGACGTATTGCTGCATGGAAGGCCCGGCGTTTTCGACCTTGGCCGAATCGAACCTCTACCGCTCGTGGGGCCTCGACGTGATCGGCATGACGAACTTGCAGGAGGCTAAGCTGGCGCGCGAAGCCGCGATGTCGTACGTTACGATCGCCATGGTGACCGACTACGACTGCTGGCACCCTGATCACGATGCCGTGACGGTCGAGCAGGTCATTTCGTATCTGAACCAGAACGCCGAGCACGCCCAGGCAGTCGCGTTGGAGGCGGTCAAGCGAGTCCCCGAGGGACCGAGCCCGCACGCGTCGGCTTTGAAGAACGCGATTCTCACCGATCGCAAACTTGTCTCGGCCGCCTCGCGGGAAAAGTATGGCCTGCTGATCGGGAAGTATCTGGATGGGTAGTGGCAGGGTTCAGGCCTGTCCGCTCGCAGTACGGTTCCGCCCTTTCACCCGCAAAAACCCAAGGAAACCACTAAACTCTCATGTCCCTAACCGTTGTCGGATCCGTTGCGTATGACGGAATCGAAAATCCTCACGGCAAGATCGATCGCATGTTGGGCGGCGCTTGCACCTACATCTCTCTGGCGGCCTCGTTCTTTGCCGAAGTTGGACTGGTCGGCATTGTCGGCGACGACTTCGACCCCGCCGATGAAATATTGCTGGCCGGACGTGGTATCGACCTCGATGGGTTGGTGAAGGTCCCGGGCAAGACGTTCTATTGGTCGGGCGTATATTCCGCCGACATGAATGAGCGCGAGACTCTGACCACGGAGTTAAACGTCTTCGCCGAGTTCAACCCCGAGTTGCCCGCGGCCTATCGCGCGAACCCCTACCTGTTTCTGGGCAACATCCATCCATCGCTGCAGAAGCAGGTGCGCGACCAGATGAAAAATCCGCGCTTTGTCGGCGGCGACACGATGGACTTCTGGATCGAAGGCGCCCCCGACGAGTTGGCGCAGGCGATCAAGCAGTGGGATTTCATCCTCATCAACGACGGCGAGGCGCGGCAGCTCTCGGGTGAATACAACTTGCGCAGCGCAGCGAAGAAGGTCCTCGACATGGGGCCCCACACGGTTGTCATCAAGCGCGGGGAGTACGGGGCGATCCTGTTCCGTCCGGAGGGGCATTTCATCGCGCCGGGCTTTCTGCTCGAGACGGTGTTCGACCCGACCGGCGCGGGCGACTCGTTCGCTGGCGGGTTCATGGGCTATCTCGCCGAGCAGGGCGTCAGCGACCTCGACCACGCCACGCACGCGCATTTGCGCAAGGCCATGATCTATGGCTCGGTGATGGGGAGTTTCTGCTGCGAGGAGTTTGGCGTGGGGCGCTTCCGCACGCTGACCCGCGAGGATATCGATGCGCGCTACCAGGAGTTCAAGAAGTTTACTGAGTTTTGAGTAGTGAATGGGGGAGCGTACTTGTGTCAGCCCCCGCTGAGCAGGGCGCTGATTCTCTGGTAAGCCCCCTGCCCGCCGACGTAGGCGAAGAACAACAAACCCACCACCAACACTGTATTCGGCATCCAGCCGCTGAGGAAGTCAGAGCCCACCCAGCGCCGCTGGTTGTTCATGATCAGTAACGTCAGTGCCAACAGCGGCAAGAAGAACGCGCCCACGACGCCGAACGCCAACTGGATGTAGCTCACCGGCACCCAGAGAAAGATCAGCGACACCACGGAGATCGCAGTCAGATACGAGCGGTAGGCGGGGGTCGAGCGCAGGTCGGGGTTGCGCCGCAGGCCCGGCTGCCACCCGGCTCGCAGCTCCATGAAGTCAGCGAAAAGGTAGGGCAGGCTCTGCCACACGCCCAGCAGGCTCGAGAAGACCGCGCCCCAGAACCCAAGCAAGAACAACACCCTGCCGGGCGGTCCCAGGACCAGAGCCAATTGATCGGCTAGTTGCAAAGCCAATGTGGCGCCGCGGTCGGTGACTTCGATTCGCGACCCGATAATGACCACCGAAATGCCGAATAGCGCCGTCATCACGTAGCTGACTGTCAAGTCGATGCGGCAGATGCGGACACCTTCGCGTCCCTCACGCGGGCGCTCGCGAATCCAATAGCCGTAGGAGAGCAGCGTCACCGTACCGCCCACGCCGCCCATCACGCCGAGCAGCCAGGCCGTCCCGCCTGGCGGGAGCGAAGGAATGAAGCCGCGGCCGATCGCGGGCCAGTCGGGGCCCATCAAGAACACGGTCAGCACGACGGTGACGAACATGACGCCGATGCACACCGACATCAGAATCTCGAACACGCGGAAACTTGCGTAGCGCACCAGCGCGTAGCCCACGAGGCTGTGCGCGATCCCCCAGATGATCTTCGACGTGTCGACGCCGCCGAGCGGGAAGAAGCCGCTGCCCGCCAAGCCGCAAGCGGTGACCAGCGCGCCGCCGGTAACCATCGTGAACAGAAGCAGGTAGGCGAGAAAGACCCACTGAATCCAGCGGCCCAGCTTCCACACCCATCCTTCAAGCAGGGTCGAGTTGGTAGCGAGTTGCCAGCGGGCCAAGCCTTCGTTGAGCGTGAACTTGAGGATCGCCCCTGCCACCACGGCCCAGAGAAGCGCCAGCCCGACCTTCGAGCCAGCCAGGCTTGCCGTCAGCAGATCGCCCGCCCCGACGCCCGTCGCGGCCATGAGGATGCCCGGCGCGATGATGGCGAACATTGAGGGTCTGGAGGGTAGCGGCACAGAGATATCGGTAGGGGGATGCCACTAGACGGTAGCGGCTCGCGTGGAGAATGTCTAGGGCGTGGCTTCAGCCGTGGGCTATGATCTCCCGGCCCCTCCGGGGCGGAACCCCGGCTGAACGACCGGCGGCATCGCCGTCAGACGAAGCCACAACCCTCCCGCGAGGGGTACTTCCAAACCATGCCCTGCTGCTAGAGTGAAGGGCGTGCAAGCGCCGTCACCATTGCTCGATCGCGAGACGTTGGAGCGTCTCGAGCGGCTTGCCATCCGCTGGCGGCAGTCGTTTCAAGGGCTGCTGGGCGGCCATAACGTCTCACGGTACGCCGGTGTCGGACACGAGTTCCTCGATCACCGTCAGTTCCACCAAGGCGACGACCTGCGCTCGGTGAACTGGCGGGCGTACCTGCGGCTGGAGCGCCTCTTCTTGAAGATGTTCCGCACCGAGCCGCGCACGCCCGTACGGCTGCTGCTCGACACCAGCGAGTCGATGGCCTGCGGCGCCTCGCCCGGCGGACCTGGCCAGCCGAAGTTCGCGTTCGCGTGCCGCTTGGCCGCGGCGCTTTGCTACGTCGGCCTGGTGCGCCTCGAGTCGATCGTGGTCCAGCCGTTCTCGAACCGCTTGGGGGAGAACTTTCGCGCCGGCGGCGGACGACACCGCTTCGCCCCGGCCTCGCGATTCCTCAGTGGTCTCGCGACCGGCGGGGCCTCGGACTTCGAGTCCGCCGTGCGCGAGTTGCTGACGCGGTCCCCGGTGCCCGGCCTGTCAATCATTCTCTCCGACTTTCTCGACGAGGGCGACGTACTGCGCGCTTTGCAGTATCTGGGCGACTTCGGCCAGGAGTTGCTGCTAATCCAAGTCGCGGGACCCGACGATGACGAACCCTCGTGGCGCGGCGAATTCGATATGGTGGACGCGGAATCAGGCGAGACCGTGCGGCTGACCGTCGACGAGCGCCTGATCGGAGAGTACACCGAGGCCTACCGCGCACATTGCGACGCGATCGAATACACGGCGTTGCGGAACAGTGGCCGCTACATCCATCTGACGACGGACCTCGACTTGGCCGACACGCTCTACGGTGCGCTGGCGGGCGCCGGTTCGGTGGGTCTGCACTAATCATCGGATCTCGACTTTCATGGGATTGCTCAACCTCACGCTTCTCGAGTTCTTGAGCGTCCTCATCCCCTTGAGCACGTTTCTCGTTGCGCTGTATTTCTACGACCGCTCGCGACGCAGACAGATCGTCTCGGCGCTGCGCTTCTGGCCTCGCCGCGCGGTCTACCCGACGGCCACCCGCCGCAAGAAGCTGCAACAGCCCTGGTCGCTGTTGCTGCAATTGCTGGCGATGCTTCTGCTTCTGCTGGCCATCGCCGACTGGCGATTCGACGTGACCGGCAAGCCGCCTCGGCATCATGTCGTGATTCTCGAGACGTCGGCGTTGATGCGGGCCAGCCTTTCCGCCGGCGATGCTGCTGCCGCCAACTCCGGTACTGGCAGCGCGACGCTCATGGACGCCGCCCGGCAGCGCGCGCGGGCGTATCTGCGGGCCATCCCTCGGGGTGATCTGGTGATGGTCATCCACGCCGACGCCAACCCGACGCCGGCGACGCGCTTCACGGCCGATCGGGCGGAACTCGAGCAGGCGATTCTCGAAGCCGAGGCGGGTTGGACCGCCGTTCACCTGGCGGGTGCGTTCGAGTTGACGCAGAGCAGCCTACGGTTGGCGGTCGGCGCGGACGGTGAGGGTGGAGCGGCTGATCTCGCTTCGTCCAACCGAGTGGGGGAAGTGGCCTACATCGGCAGCGGCCGCGTTGAGCAGGCGGGGTTGGGGCGCGTCGATACGGCGGCGATTCCGTTTCCGCGTTTCATAGAGGCCGGTGAGGTTTCGGACGACGTAGGTCTCCGCCGGCTGACGGCCCAGCGCGACGCAGCCGACCCCGCCCGCTGGCAGGTCGTGGCCGAGGTCCACAACTACGACGCGCTCTCTCGCCCGGTTCGAGTGGACTTCGCGTTCGAGGATAAGTCGCTCGGCCACAAGAATCTGGAACTGCCGCCCGGCGAGAGCGGCGAGATCACCTTTAGCCTGCGAACCCGCCGGGCCGGGCCGCTCACCGCCGAGTTGGCCGACGACGGCTTCGCGCTCAACAATCAGGCGCGGCTCGACCTGCCTGCCTACCGGGAGAGAACCGTGGAGGTGTATTCGGAGAATCCCGAGCTGTGGCGCACGCTGGTTGCCGCCGCCCCCGGCGTGCGCGGCGTGTTTCGCCGCCCGGGTGAGTACCGAGCCGCCGAGTCGTCAAGCGCCCCATCCACAGCGCTGCGTCTCTTCGACCGCGTCGCGCCGCCGTCGGCCCCGGCCGGAATCTACTTCCGTCCACCTACGGACGCGTCCCCGGTTACGGTCGCGCGCACGGTCGAAGATGCGCGCATCATCCGTTGGACCGAGCACCCGGTGGCGCAAGGGCTCGAAAGCCGCGACGTCGTGCTCGATCAAGCGTCAGTCTTCGAGGCGGGGCCGAACGACACCGCCGTTGCGGAAACCGCTGCCGGCCCGGTGATCGTCGCGCGGTCGGCCCCGGGTTCGCCAGGCGCCGCATCGAAAGGCCCCGGATCGAAAACAGTGGTCGTCGGCTTTCACACTTCCGACGCCGGGGTCGAGAACCAACTGTTGACGCCTCTGTTATTCGCGAAGATTTTGCATTGGCTCTCGCCGGACGTGTTCCTCAGTACCCAATTGCGGGCCGCGCCGCCCGGTTTGATCGAGACGGTTCTCGAAGGAGAACGCGAGGAAGACGTAACGGTGTCGTCCGCGGAGAATCCGGTGCTGCCATGGTCGCTCTCGAATGGCCGCCTTCGTTTCTACGCGGCGCTTCCGGGGACGGTGCAGGTTCGCAGTCCCTATCAGCGGTTGCAGTTTGCGTTGAACCTTCCCGAGATCGCCACGGCACGATGGGAGCCGCAGGCGCGTGTTCGTCGCGGCGTGCCGCCCCCGGCGCGCACGGTTAGCGGACCGGGCTTCGAGCTGTGGCCGTGGTTGGCTTTCACCGCGCTCGTTTTGTTGGCCGCGGACTGGCATCTGTTTGGGCGATCGGCGGCGGCTTCGGCCGGCCCCCCGGTCCCGTCGAGTCGAGGGAAGGCGGCGCGGACCATCCTGTTGGACTTGGAAGACACCGAGGCGCAAGTGCGTGAAAGGCAGGCGGTGCATTGACGTTCGACCGCGAATGGATCCTGCTGCTGTTGGCCGTGCCGGCGGCGTGGGCGCTGTGGCAATGGCGCCAAACCCACCGCGGCGTTGCGGTGTTGCTCAAGGCCGCGGTGTTTGCGTTGATCTTGCTGGCGCTGGCGCAGCCCCGGCTCACGGTATTCGAGACCAAGACCGCCGTCGCGGCTTTGGTCGATACGTCGGGCAGCGTACCGGACGAGCAGATCGAGCAGCAGCGAGAGACCGTGGCCGTGCTCGAAGCCGCGCGCGGACGTGACGCGCTACGGTTGATCTCGTTCGATGAAGCCACGCGCGACTTCTCCGCCTCCGCACCGCAGCCGCAGGCTCGGGCCGCCGGCACCAACCTGGAGGCGGGGATTCGCAACGCCATGGCGGCGCTGCCGGCCGGCCGTGTGCCGCGGCTGGTGCTGATTTCCGACGGCCGCGAAACCGTGGGCGCGGTGGAGCGGGCCGTCTGGCAAGCGCGGACGCTCGGCGTACCGATCGACACCTTCCCGCTCGAAGGGCGTGCCGAACCGAAGCTACGCTTCCTGTCGGTCGAGGTCCCCGAACGCGCTTTCGTAGGGGAAAACGTGCCGATCGAGCTATCCATCCTAAGCCCCCAGGCCGCGGCCGCCAACGTGCAGTTGACTGCCGCGGGCAAGACGATCGGACACTCAGACGTCACGCTGCAACGTGGTGAGAACCTCGTGCACGTGCGAGCCCGGATCGACGTGGAAGGCGCCACACTGCTGACGGGCCGCGTGCATTCGCCGGAGTTGGGAGAGCTACGTTTCGACCGCGCCATCTCTTGCGAGCGGCCGCGCGCCTTATTTCTCTCGACCGATCCGCCCGCGAGCGACCGCCATGTATTGCAGGTCCTCGATGCGGCGGGCTTTGCGGTCGACCGGCGCGAACGGTCCCTCCCCGAGGCATTGGGCGCCTACCATCTCGTAGCCGCGAACAACCAGGATATCGAGGCCTGGCCGCGCGAAGAAAAAGAGCGCCTCGAGACCTTCGTGCAACAGGGCGGCGGCTTCGTGCTGATTGCCGGCGAGAGGAACCTCTACGTCGAGCCCCAGGAGAATCGCGACGACCCGTTCGCCCGCATGCTGCCCGCCGAGTTGGCGCCGCCGCGTACGCCCGAGGGCACCTCGGTCGTGTTGGTGCTCGACAAGTCGTCGTCGATGGAAGGCAAGAAGATGCAGCTCGCGCGCCAGTCGGCGATCGGCGTGGTCGACAACCTGCGTCCGATCGACCGCGTCGGCGTGTTGGTCTTCGACAACTCGTTCCAGTGGGCCGTTCCGCTGCGGCCCAACCGTGAGCCGGAAGCCGTCAAGCAGCTCATCTCGGGTATCATCGCCGACGGCGGGACGCAGATCGCCCCAGCGCTGCAGGAGGCGTATCAAAGCATCCGCGAAACCGAGTCGGTCTATAAGCATATCCTGCTGCTAACCGACGGCATCTCGGAAGAGGGAGACAGCATCACACTAGCGCGCGAGGCCGGCAAGCAGCAGATCACGATCTCGACCGTTGGCCTGGGGCAGGATGTCAATCGCGCCTATCTCGAGCGCGTCGCCGAGTCGGCCCTGGGGCACTCGTACTTTCTGATCGACGTTTCAAGCCTCGAGCGGATCGTCCTTCGCGACGTGATGGAGCACACCGGCTCCTCGATTATGGAGGCGGCGGTCGTGCCCGAGCAGTCGGTTGACGTCGAGATACTCGAAGGCGTGTCGATCGAAGACGCCGGACCGCTGCTCGGCTGGGTGAAGTTCGAATCCAAGCCGCGCGCCGAGACGTTGCTCACCGTCACCCAAGAGGAGAAAAAAGACCCGTTGCTCGTGCGCTGGCAGTACGGTCTGGGGCGCTCGGCTGTGTTCGCCTCCGACGCCAAGGCGCGCTGGGCCACGAACTGGATCGGCCGGCCCGATTTCGATCGCTTATGGACGAACCTGTTCCGCGACTTGCTGCCGCGCTCGGCGGCGACCGAAGTGACCACCCGCTACGACGGCTCGCAGAACGAGATCGTCGTCCGCTACCGGCTCTCGGAACGGCAGGGTCTCGACATCCCCGACCCGCTACCGGATCTCTACGTTCTTGGCGATGCCGTTTCCGGGGGCGGCGACTTCCGCGAGGCCGCCTCATTGGAACGCGTCGCCGACCGCGAGTACGAAGCGCGAGTGGCGATCGGCAATCGCTCCGGGCTGTTTCGCATTCGGCCCGCCACGCATCTCGATCAGTTCCCCGAGATTGCGCATTATCGTGCGAACGACGAGCTGGAGCACTACGGCTCTAACGTGTCGCTGCTCAAAAGGATCGCCTCGCAAACCGGAGGTCGCTTCGACCCGCAGCCGTCGCAAGTGTTCAACGCGGGCGGCCGTGCCGTTGAGACGTGGATGAATCTGTGGCCGGGCCTGCTCGCCCTGGCGATTCTGCTAAACCTCATCGAGTTGCTGGGGCGGAAGGGGTGGATCCCCTGGCTGCGGCGCTGGGTGTAGAGTTACCAGTCAGCTTACGGGCCCGCCGGCACTCCGCTGCGAAGATGTCGTCGAGCCGTTGCTTGTCGGTGGCGCGGCAGTGCGAGATCCTTCGGCCGATCATCACGTCAGCTCAGTCCGCCAGATTCATGCGGCGAAGAATGGCTTGAAAGCGCGAGTCGGAGCGGACACTGTCAAGGTCGGGAACAGTCTTAATCCAAAAAAGCTGCGTGCTGTGCTGTTCGCAGGCTTTGTTCAGCCAGTCGAAGGCTTTGTCTTTCTCTCCAAGACCGAAGTAAATCATCGCGAGATGATAGGGCGCGAGATGCTCCGGCTGGGAACCCGCTTGTAGTTCCTCTATCAGCTTTCGGGCCTTCTCCGGTTGCCCTGAAACCGCGTAGGCGTATCCCAGGTGGCCATCCCGATACTGGGGCACGTTCCCTCGACCGAACGCGCCGATCGCTTTGCCGTACTCACCCTTCTGCAGGTACGCCTCCCCCAGCAGGTAGTGCGCCCAGAAGTAGTTCGGGTCGAGTTCCAAAATCTTCTGGATCTCCTCAATGGCCTGGTCATATTGTCGCTGGAGGAAAAGGATGATGCCGGGGCCTGCGTTTACGACCGGCGTGACGGGATCCAATTCCGCAGCGCGCTTCCACTCCGAATAGGCCTCGTCCAGGCGCCCGAGTGGAGCTAGGACGAAGGCTGAGTACCACATATGGGCCACCGGATACGAGGAGTCCAGTTCAATCGCCCGCCGGAACGCGCGTTCTCCCGCCGCCCAGTTCCAGTGGTAAAGAGATTCAACCGCTCCCATCGAAACCTGTGCCGCGGCTAGATCAGCGTCGATTTCAAGCGCCTTCGACGCGGCTGCCTCCGCTCGGAGCCTCGCCTCCGATGGCGGCAGCACTCCATAAAACCCGAGGCTGTTGTAGCAGTCGGCAAGCCCAGAGTGGGCGAGTGCATAGTCGGGGTCTTCGCCAAGCGCCTGCTCATAGAACTCCATCGCCTTCTGGATCGTCTCCGCAGTGCGCCTGTACCAGTAGTAGCGGCCCCGCAGGCACAAGTTGTAAGCCTGCAGATTTTCCGTGTAACGCTTGGCAAGAAGCTCTTTTTCGCGCCCGACCAGCTTGACCTTTAGCTTCTCGACGATCGCCTCCGAGATCTCATCCTGGATCTCGAAGATGTCTTCCATCACCCGGTCGTAGCGTTCCGACCAAACCTGGTACCCCTCGTCGATCGCGATCAGTTCTACGTTGATCCGCACGCGATTGCCGGATCGCCGCACACTGCCTTCGAGCACATGACCCACGTTGAGCGCGGCTCCCACTTCGCGAGGCGTCGGGCGTTTCCCTTTGAACTGGAAGGCCATGCTGCGGGGCGCCACCCGTAAACGCTCCACCTTGCCCAAGGCGCTCGTGATGTCCTCGCTGATGCCGTCGCTGAAGTATTCGTCCTCGTCGCCCCGGCTGCGATTCTCGAACGGCAGCACGGCGATCGAAGGACGCGTGTCCTTTACGCCCGAGGAGGGTCGCCTTCCGCCGCCTGCTTCCGTGCTCCGCTTCAACGCACTCAGATCGGCAAGCAAGTCGCTGACGGTCTGGTAGCGCTCCTGAGCTCTTTTGGCCAAGCATTTGTTGACAATGCGTTCCAGCTCGGGCGCGATGTCCGTTCGCAGGGCCGTGATGGCCGGCGGCTCTTCATGGAGGATCGAGTAGAGAATCGCCTGCTCGTAATGGCCTTGGAACGGCGTCTGCCCGGTGCCCATCTCGTAAAGCACCACTCCCAGAGCCCAGATATCCGTGCGGTGATCGAGGTTCTCGCCGGTGGTCTGTTCCGGCGACATGTAGAGAGACGTACCGACCCGCGTTCCTTCCCGGCTGAGTTTTGACGCCGCCGAGGCGAGTTGCGCTAATCCAAAGTCCATCAGCACAGCTTGGCCGGTTGTGGTGT
Source organism: Bryobacterales bacterium (assembly GCA_965261065.1). Lineage (GTDB taxonomy): Bacteria > Acidobacteriota > Terriglobia > Bryobacterales > UBA6623 > JAKZVK01. The sequence goes on from OZ253444.1 coordinate 6,641,375, forward strand.
CCATGATGTTGGCGGGCTTGATGTCGCGGTGCACGACGCCCTTGCTGTGCGCCTCCTGTAACCCCCGTGCTACTTGCATGGCGATGTCGAGCAGCCGTTCCACGCTCAGACGGCCTCGCTCGATTCCCTTGGTGAGGTCGTCACCTTCGAGGTAGGCCATGGCGATGAACATGCGGCCGTCCGCCTCGTCGATCTCATGGACTGTGCAAATGTTGGGGTGTTGTAAAGCCGCCGCCGCGCGAGCCTCCCGCAGGAAGCGGGCCTTGGCTTCCTCGTTGCCCAGCGAGTTTAGCGGCAAAAACTTCAGCGCCACTGGGCGCTGCAGCCGCAGGTCCTCGGCCTTGTAGACGACACCCATCCCGCCCTCACCGAGCTTCTCGGTGATGCGGTAGTGAGAGATGGTAGTGCCGATCATGTCGGTCCGATTTTACCGTGATTCACGGACCGACGACCGGCATGACCCCGGAGGGGCCAAACATGATAGCCCACGGCTTCAGGGAAAAACGACGGAACACGATGTCTCAGCCCCTCCGGGGCGGAAACCCCAGCCGAACGGTTTGGTTGCCCGTTCGAGCCTGCTGCCCGGCAGTGCTGCGTTTACGATGAGCCTAGCAGCCCGTGGTGAAAGGATGGTTTCTTGTCAAGTCCGTTTGATACCCCTACATGTTGCGGTCGGTCGAGCAGGCGGGCACGGCATGCCGTGCCCCTACATTGCGATTCGCACGGTACTCGGTTTTGCCACGGGCTGCTAGTCTAGGGTGCCAACGAACAAACCCCCGGCCCGTGGACTTGGCCGGCTAGTGGCGGCTAGTGGGCTGTCGCCAAGAAGACTTGACTGCAAGAAGTATGCGGGCGGGCACGGGGGCCCGCCCCTACAGTCGCTCTGGATACTCGCGACACTCTACTAGTCGCGGCTGAAGCGGCGCAGGAAGGCGGGCTTTTCGAGATCGGCGGGGTCGATGTCATCGGCGGGCTCTCGGTGGTGCTCGGGATCGGTATTATCCTCAACCGCGGACCCGTCAAAGTCGTCCCCGCGCGGAGCAAAGCCCGGCGCGCCCGCGGGATCCGCCGACAGCGGTTCTCCCGACAGGGGCTCTCTGGCTTGGGCCTCGCCGGACGCAGTCTCTCGGCCACCGCCCGCGGCGGACGCCTGCCGGGTGCCCGACCTCATCTCCAGGCGCGACGCGACTGCATCGGACATCTTCTGGCTAATGCCGACGCTCTCGCTGCGGAAGCCGGTCGCGATTACGATGATCTTGACGTCGTCGCCCAGGTCCTCGTTGAGGACCGCGCCGAAAATGATGTTGGCCTCGGGGTCGGCACTCTTCTGTATGATCGACGACGCTTCATGCACCTCGTGCAGCCCGAGCTTCGACGACCCGGTCACGCTGATGAGCAGTCCGCGGGCGCCTTCAATGGTGGCGTCCTCGAGCAACGGGCTCGAGATGCAATGGCGGGCGGCCTCGACGGCGGCGTTCGGTCCGGCGCCAACGGCCGTGCCCATGACGGCATAGCCCATGCCGTGCATGATGGCGCGCACGTCGGCGAAGTCGCGATTGATGATGCCCGGGATGGTGATGATGTCGCTGATGCCCTGCACCGCTTGACGCAAGGTGTCGTCGGCGATACGAAACGATTCGAAGAAGCTGGTGCCGCGTTCGACGACCTCGATCAGCCGTTCATTGGGGATGGCGATGACCGTATCGACGGCCTGCGCCAAGTCGGCCAATCCCTTCTCGGCGACCGACATGCGTTTGGTCCCTTCAAAGGCAAAGGGCTTCGTCACGACAGCGACCGTCAGAGCGCCCAGCTCGTTCGCGAGGGATGCGACGATCGGTGCGGCGCCCGTGCCCGTACCGCCGCCCAACCCGGCGGTCACGAAAACCATGTCGGAATCGCCGAGCAACTCGATCAACCGCTCGGTGTCTTCGAGCGCGGCGGCCCGGCCGACCTCGGGGTCCGATCCGGCCCCGCGGCCGCGGGTGAGCTTCGACCCGATCTGAAGCTTGATGGGCGCGTTGGACGAGCGCAGAGCCTGCTCGTCGGTGTTGATGGCCGTGAACGTCACGCCCTCGACGCCCGTCTCGATCATGCGGTTGACGGCGTTGCAGCCCGCGCCGCCGACGCCGAACACCTTGATGCGCGCGTTCGGGCCGGGATCTTCGTCGAATGTGAATTTCACGCCTTCGTTGTCGTTCATGGGTCTTTTTTTCAACCTGGATCCGGCGTCATTCGAAGATGGCGTTGAGCCACTCCCGCGCCCGTTCGCGCCGCCGTTTGCGGTGCAACCGCAAACGCTGTGCATACAGCACCAGACCCACCGCCGTGGCCCAACCCGGATGGTCGAGCTCATCGGGCAGGTCTTCGATGCGCGGCGGCAGCCCGATCCGCGCGTTGCAGCCGAGCACACGCTCGGCCACGTCACAGCCGCCGGCGAGCCCGGCCAACGATCCGGTCAGGACCAACCCCGCGATTAGGTGGCCGTCGAGCCGCACCCGGCGCAGTTCCCGGTTGACCAACTCGAAAGCCTCCTCGGCGCGCGCCTGCAGAATCTGGTTAAGTAGGCGCCGCGGATGGTTGACGGGCTCGTCCTCACCGAGCACCGGCACCTCGATAGTAACATTCGATGGCGTGTCATCGACCACCGCGCAGCCGTACTGCACGATGAGCTGCTCGGCGTCTTCGCGCGACGTGCGCAAGACCTCCGCCACGTCGTTGATGAAATGCTCGCCGCCCACAGGGATACCGGCGGCAAGACACAGATCGTTGTCGAGATACGCGGCCAGGTCGATCGACCCGGCCCCGAGGTCGGCCACGGCGACCCCCATCTCGCGCTCCTGTTCTTCGAGCACGGCATGGGCCGCGGCGAAGCCTTCAAAGATCGTCTCTTCCACGACCACGCCCGCACGGTTGACGACGGCGCGGATGTTGTTGTGCGCTTGCGCCGCCGCGGAGATGACCTGCACGTGGCCATCAAGACGGTGCGCCGTCATGCCCCGCGGGTTGCGGACCTGAATCTGGCGGTCCACCACAAACTCCAAGGGGATGACCTGCACGGCGGTGCGGTCGGTGCTCAGCGGACCCTGCGTAGCCTTTTGGACCACTTGCTCGACGTGGCTCTGCTGCACCTCGTTCTCTTGCGCGGGCAGGTTGATCGAGCTGTGGCAGACGTTACTGGTGACGTGGCCTCCACCGATGCCGACCACCGCCGCCTCGACGACCATGCCGCCGTTACGTTCCGCCTCGCCGATGGCCGTCTCGAGAGACTCGAGCACGGGGTCTTGGTCGGCAATGACGCCCCGCGCCCAGCCTCGCGACGGGGCCTGGCCATGGCTGATGAATCGCAGGCGCGAGCCTTCCTCGAGCGCCACCACGCAACGCGTGCTGTAGCTGCCGAGGTCGAGACCGACCAAGTAGTTGTAGTGCTTGCCCATCGTCAGCGTTTGGCGGGCTGAACGGCGACTTGTCCTTCGAACCGCAAGTCGACCGAGCGGATGTCGCCGTACTCCTCTTTCCAAGAGTCGATGTACTCGAGAAAGATCTCGAAGCGATGCCGGAAGTGCTCCTCTCCCATTTGCAGGTCGACGGCCCGCTGCTCGTGGACGGTGGTCACTTGCGCATTGCGCGGGTCGGAGAGGTCAATCTCCGAAAGCTGAGAGCTATACGTGGGCTCGCCGCTGTCGAGGTCGCTCACCAGGGTGTCGAGAAGGCCGAGGCGCAAACGACGCTCGCCCACCGTCATGCCCGGCGTGATACCGCAGCTGACCGGCAACGAGTAGTCGGCCCCCGGCGGCACGTCAAGGAAAACGCCTGCGTCGTCGATCAGTTTTAGGGCCTCGCTTGCCCCATCGCTTGCTTGCGCGTCGCTTGCTTGTACCCTCACGAACGCGACCGGTTTCCGCTCGTCGATGTGGACGTGGATCTCGTTCGCCCACACGCGACGGACGTACGCGTCCTTGACCCACGGAATCTCGAGCAGAGCGCGGTAGCGGCGATCGAGCGGCACGTGGCCGAGGCCCGCGCCCATGTCGCCCATGAAGACCTGCTCGACGGCGGGAAGCGCGACGTGGTTGAGCCCGGTGACTTGAAGGCCGCTCAAGTCGGGGGCGAACCGGAATCGGGGACTCGAGTCGAGAAAATAGTCGATCGAGTGCACCGAGGCCAGCGCCAACCCCGCCGTGAGGACGGCCAGAAACAACCAGCCCGCGATCGGACGCAACCAACTGACCGCGCCGCGCCGCACGCGAATCGGCTTGTCGCGCCGCAAGTACCCGGAGGAGTCCGGGGCGCTTCGCCGTCCTTGTGAAGGCTTACCTGGCATTCGCTTCTACTTCCCTTCCCCGCTCTCGTGGACCATCCCGGAACGGCCTTCTCACGGCCCCTCAGCCGGCGGCTGTTAGGTTCCTTTCCCTCAACGCGAGACGATCGAGCAGCTTGGGTCCGGCCTGCGAGATATTGCCGGCGCCGAGCGTGAGGATTGCGTCCCCGGGCTTGGCGGCCTCGACCGCTCGCTCGACGGCCTTCTCCATCGACGGAATGTAGCGAGCCGCCGGGTGACCGGCATCGACGATCGCTTGCGTCAGTCGCTCGCCATTGACCCGCGGGATCGGTGACTCGCCGGCGCTGTAGATATCGAGAACGTACAGGTCGTCGCAATCGCCGAAGCAGTTCGCGAAACCGTCCATCAAGTGTGCCGTGCGCGAATAGCGGTGCGGCTGGAAGACGACGTGAATCCGGTTGAACTCGCACACCCGCGCCGCCGAAAGAGTGGCCGCGATCTCGGTCGGATGGTGGCCGTAATCGTCGATCACCGTGACGCCGCCCTCTTTACCCCGCACCTGGAAGCGGCGGTCAACGCCGGTGAAGGCCGCGAGACCTTGGCGGATGAGGTCGGGCTCGATTTCAAGCTCCAATCCAACCAACACGGCAGCCATGGAATTCAGCACGTTATGATGCCCGAACGCACGCACCTCGAACCAGCCCAGATCGTCGCCGCGAAAGCTCAGCCGGAAGCGGCTGCCCGCGGGACCGCAATCCATCTCGGCCGCGACAAGGTCAGCGTCGGGCGAGACGCCGTAGGTCCGCACCCGCCGCCGGATGCGCGGCAGCACGGCGCGGATGCGCGGATCGTCGATCGCCAGAATCGCCGAGCCGTAGAACGGAACCTTGTTGGCGAACTCGACGAAGGCATCGACGAGACCCTCGAAGGACTGATAGTGGTCGAGGTGCTCTTCGTCGATCGAGGTGATGACGGCCTGGATCGGCGCGAGCTTCAGGAACGAGCCGTCGCTTTCGTCGGCCTCGACTAGCAGCAGGTCGCTCTTGCCAAGGCGGGCGTTCGAGTCCATGGCGTCGACGCGCCCACCGACGACAACGGTCGGGTCTTTCTTGGCCTTGCTCAGCACCGCCGCGGTAATCGATGTCGTGGTCGTCTTGCCGTGGCTGCCGGCGATTGCGATGCCATACTTGAGCCGCATCAACTCGGCCAGCAGTTCGCCCCGGGGGATGAGAGGCACTTGCGCGTTGCGGGCGGCGCGGCGCTCGGGGTTCGACTCAGGGATGGCCGAACTGACCACCACGGCGTCGGCGCCCTTGATGTTGGCGGCGGCGTGGCCTTCGAAGATCGCCGCGCCCATGGCCGCGAGCCGTTCGGTGACGGGTGAGCCCTTCAGGTCCGAACCGCTAATCGTGTAGCCGAGGTTCAACAGGATCTCGGCGATCCCGCTCATGCCGATGCCGCCGATCCCGACGAAGTGGATGTGGCGGTGCTTTAGATTGACGTCGTTAAAAAACATGGGCGCGCTGTTTCGTTTCCGTTACTTTCGTTCCAAGATGCCGGCCAGCTCCTCCATCAGGTCGGCGGCGCGGTCGGCGGCGCGGGGCCGGGCCTGTCCGCGGGCGGCTTCCTCCATTCTCGCAAGGACAGACGGGTTTTCCCAAAGGGTATCGATCTCTTCGACCAGCTTCTTGCCCGTCAGCTCATCATTCATCACGACGCGGGCCGCAAAACCCTCCTCTTGCTCGCGGGCGTTGGCGAGCTGATGCTGGTCAGCAGCGAAGGGGTAGGGCACCAACACCGAGGCGCGTCCGGCGGCGTTCAACTCCGCCACGGCCGAGGCCCCGGCGCGGCAAATGACAAGGTCGGATTCGGCGAACAGAGCAGGCATGTCGTCAAAGAAGGGCGCTACTTTGGCGTCGGCTTCATACGAGGCATACGCGGCCTGGACTTCCTTGTACTCCCGCGCGCCGGTCTGGTGGATGAAGCGCAGGTCACAAAGGCGCCCCTTGCCCTTCCAGATCGGCAACGATTCAACCATCGCCTGATTCAACCGCCACGCACCTTGGCTGCCGCCCGTAATGAGAACGGTGAACGGACGGCGCACCTCGCGGCGCGGCACGGAGAAAAACTCCTCGCGGATGGGAATCCCGGTGACCTCCGCGCGACCGAACGGGAAGTAGCGTTGTGCCTTCGGATGGCATACAAGCGCACGCGAAGCGAATCGGCCGGCCAGACGATTTGCGAGGCCGGGCCGTGCGTTGGGGTCGAGAATCAATATGGGTGTCTCTCGCATCAGTGACATCAGCATTAGCGGTCCCGAGGCATAGCCTCCAAGGCTGAGCACCGCCCGCGGATGGTGGTGGTCGAGAATCGCCGCGGCTTCGAGCAGTGCCGCCGGCATCCGCCCAAGCGTGCGGAATCGCTCGGCGATCGAGAGGCCCTTAAGCGCGCCGGTCCGTACATATTCGATCGCGAATCCCGCGGCTGGAACGAGGCGGCTTTCCTGCCCTCGTCGCGTGCCGACAAAGACGCACTCGTGTCCGCGCCGCGCGAGGCGGCGGGCCACTTCGATTCCAGGGAAGACGTGACCACCGGTTCCTCCGGCTGCAAGCAAGAACTTCGCCGCATGCATTCCCAAACCCTCATCAAGCGCCGTTTCACTCCGCGTGCTGGCTGACGTTGAGCAACACGCCCGACGCCGTTAGGGCCATCAACATGGCCGACCCTCCGTAACTGATAAACGGCAGCGGCATGCCCTTGGTCGGCAGCAGCGCCAGCACAACACCGATGTTGGCCAGCGCCTGGCACACGATCATCGCCGTGAGACCGATGGCCAGAAAGCGGCCGAAACCTTTCGGCGCCTGCATCGCCGCTCGCAAGCCGCGCAACAGGATCAGGCCGAAGGCCAACACGACGAGCGATGCCACGATGAACCCGGCCTCTTCGCAGATCAGCGCGAAGATGAAATCGGTGTGCGCTTCCGGCAGAAAGCGCATCTTCTGACGCCCTTCCATCAAGCCTTGTCCCCACAAACCACCGCTGCCAACGGCGATCTGCGCTTGCAAGATCTGGAAACCCGCACCGGTGGGATCGGACTCGGGATTCAGGAACGTCAACAGCCGCTGGACACGGTAGGGCTCGAGCCAAACGCCCAGGAAGAACGCCGGAACCAGAAACGCCGTTCCCACCACGAAATAGATGAGCCGCAATCCCGCCGCCCACAGCATGACCGCGGCGATCAACAGCAACACGATGGCGCCGCCGAGGTCACGTCCCGCCACAACGAGCAAACACAGCGCGAGAGGCACGAAGATCACGCGCAAGAATGTGCGCTTTTCGTTCAATTGGCTCACGTGCTTTTCGAGCGCGAAAGCCAGGAACAACACGAGCGCCAGCTTGGCGAACTCCGACGGCTGAAACGATACGCCCCAGACGCGTAGGAAGCGGTTGGTGTTCGCGGCCTGTGCCCCGAGCAACACGGCGACAAGCAAGGTAATCGCAACCGCCAACACCAGAACGATGACCTTGGGATTGTTCAGCCGGCGGTAATCGAGAAACATCAGCACGCGCATGGCGGCCAGCCCGAGCAGCACGGCGACAACCTGGCGCAACACCCTCTCAAACGAGGTGTCCTCGCCGCCCGCCGTGGCGCTGAAGACCATGACCAAGCCGAAGAAAACGAGCGTCAGCACGGTTCCGCATAGAAGCCGGTCGTAGTGAAGTTGTTTCGGCATGGGCGTTACCGCAAAGCAGCCACGAGTTCCTTGAAAGCGCGTCCGCGTTGCTCGTAGTTGCGAAACTGATCGAAGCTGGCGCACGCCGGGGCCAGGAGAACGGTATCGCCGGACCGGGCGTGGCGGCGCGCGTAATCGACGGCGCGGTCGAGTGTGTTGAGTTGTTCGCGCGGCACGGAGCCGTTGAGCTGGCGGTCGAGTTTTTCCGCCGACTGTCCGATAAGCAAGGCGCCGCGCGCGCGGTGGCGCAACGGCGCGCTCAGTTCGCCGTAGTCGGAGCCTTTGTCGCTGCCTCCCAAGATGACCCAGAGACCGCCGTCGAACGCTTCGATGGCTTTCAAGGCGGCATCGACGTTGGTAGCCTTCGAGTCGTTGTAGTAGTCGACGCCGTCGAGCCTGCGAACGAACTCGAGGCGGTGCTCGACGGGGCGGAAGGTCTTGACGCCGGCCGCGATCGACTCCGTGGGCAGGCCGGCCAGACGGCTTGCGGCGACGGCGGCCAGCGCGTTCGCCAAATTGTGCGCACCGCGAATCGGCAGACGAGTCTCGACAACGGGTTCGCCGTCGAAGGTGATCCATTCGCCCTCGACGCGCGCGCCTGCACGGTCCGGAGTGGGGCCCGGGGCGGGATCGATGGCCGGATTGGGCTGCGTCCGGCTGAACCAGCACACTTGGCCCGGCGCGGCGCCGGCGAAACGGCGGCAGGTGTCGTCGTCGGCATTGAGCACGGCGTAGTCGGCGGACGTCTGCGCCTGCAGGATGCGCTGCTTGGCGTCGGCGTAGGCCTCGAACGTCCCGTGACGGTCAAGATGGTCGGGCGTGACGTTGAGCACCACGGCAATATGCACCGGGAAGCTGGTGATCGCTTCGAGTTGGAAGCTCGATAGCTCGAGAATGTTCCAGCGCTCGTCAGTCGAGCCGTCGACCATCGCCAGCAACGGCGTGCCGAGATTGCCCCCAGTGCGCGCCTCCCAGCCGGCGGAGAGAAAGATGTGGCCAATGAGCGACGTGGTGGTGGTCTTGCCGTTCGTACCGGTGACGCCAATGACGGGCCCGCGGAGGAACTCCGCCGCCAGCTCCAGCTCGCCCATCACGGCAACGCCTTTGCTGCGCGCGTCGGCGAGGACAGGCAGGTTCCAGGGGACGCCGGGCGACGGGATGATCAAGTCCTGCTCGGTGAAAAGCGAGTCGGGGTGACCGCCCAACGCGAAGCGAACGTTCAGATCGCTCAGCTCTTCGACCGCGGGAGCCAGTTCCGCGGCATGCTGCCGGTCAGTGACGGTGACGCTTGCGCCACGCGCGGCGAGAAAGCGAGCCGCTTCCCGGCCGGACACTCCCATCCCGACGATCAATGCTCTTTGTCCTTCCAGCTTCATCGCAGTTTCATCGCAGCTTCAGCGTGCTCAACGCCAACAACGCCCACACCAGGCCGGCGATCCAAAAACGCGCAATGATCTTCGACTCCGGCCAGCCCAGCGCCTCGAAATGATGATGCAGCGGCGCCATCTTGAAAATCCTCTTGCCGCGCAGCTTGTAGCTACCCACTTGCAGGATCACCGACAGCGCTTCCAAGACGAAAACACCGCCGACGAACAGCAGCAGGATCTCCTGCTTGATCAACACCGCCACCGTCCCGAGCGCGCCCCCGATGCCCAGCGAGCCGACATCGCCCATGAAGATCTCGGCCGGATGCGAGTTGTACCACAAGAAGGCAAGGCTCGCCCCGACCATCGCGCCGCAAAAGATCGTCAACTCGGCCGCCTGGGGAACGCGGGCGATGTCGAGATACGTGGCGATTTCGCGGTGGCCCGCCACGTAGGCCAACACCGTCAGCGCGCCGGCGGAGATGATCGTTAGCCCGATCGCGAGCCCGTCGAGGCCGTCCGTCAAATTCACCGAGTTCGTCGAGCCCGCCAGCACGAGGAACAGAAACACGAACAGCAGCGAAAAGCTCAGCGGATAGGTCAGTGGACTCGCCATGAGCGACTCGATGATCAAGTTGGGCCGCAGGTTCTTGAAGAATGGCAGCACCAGCCGCGGGTCGTAGTCCCCTTGCGAAAAGAGCCAGGCCAGGCTCGCCACAATCGCCAGTGTGGCCAGCAGTTGCAGCGCGATCTTGCGCCGGGCGGTGAGGCCGAGGTTCTTGCCACGCCGGATTTTCAAATAGTCGTCGAGAAAACCGATGCCGCCGAAACCGAGCAGGCCAAGCAGCGCGATCCAAATGTAGGTATTGCGCAGGTTGGCCCACAGCAGGGTCGGGACGAGAATTGAAACGTTGATCAACAGGCCGCCCATGGTGGGCGTGCCAGCCTTGGCGCGGTGCGATTCGGGACCGTCCTCACGGATCGGCTGGCCGACTTGGAACTCGCGGAGGCGGCGAATCAGCCACGGGCCGAGCAGCAGTCCCAGGCCGAGAGCGGTGAGGCTGGCGAAGGCCGTTCGCGTCGTGATGTAGTTGAAGACGCGAAACGGGCTGAAGTATTCAAAGAGCTGTTCGTAGAGAAGATGAAAAAGCATTGCCCGTTCGTTCTTTCTTTTGGCCCGCGCTTTCAGTCCGCCAGCCGTTCGTTCATTCGTTCGATTCTCTGCTCGGAGTCGTAGACCTCAGGCGCTCTTCGACGATCCGAAGCGCCCGCTCCAATTCGACTCCGCGCGACGCCTTGAAGAGCGCGGCGTCGCCGGGCCTCAATAAATCCGCCAGGTGCTCACCCGCGGCCTCGGGCTTCTCGAAAAAGGCGGCCTGCTGCTTCGAGAGACCACTCTCGGCCGCTGCCTGCACCATCTGCTCGGCGTGGCCGGTTACGCCGACGAAGAAATCCACGCCCTTGCTCACAACAGCCCGGCCCAACTCACGATGCAACTGCTTGGCGTCTTCCCCGAGTTCGCGCATTTCACCCAGCACGGCGATGCGGCGCTTCGCGTCGGTCACGGCGAGGACATCGAGCATCGCTGCCATCGCGCGCGGGTTGGCGTTGTAGCAATCGTTCAAGACCAGCACGTCGCCGATCTCGATAACTTCTCCCCGCATTCGCGACGGGGCGAGTCCGCGTACGCTGCCGCCGAGCGCGGCGGGCTCGACGCCAAAGACCGATGCCGTGGCGATGCCGGCGAGGACGTTGAGGACATTGTGCCGGCCCATCAGCGGGCTCTCGAACCGCGTGCGTTCCTCACTGAACCGCGAACGAAGCTCAAACACGGCGCCACGCGCGCCAAGCAGTTGCACATTGAAGGCGCGGAAGTCCGCCCCTTCGTCGAAACCGAACGTCCGACACGGCCCCCCGCGCCCATCGGCGAACGCACGCACACGCTCATCGTCGGCGTTCAGAACCGCCGTGCCCTCCGGCGGCAGCGACTCGATCAGCTCACGCTTGGCGGACGCGATTTCATCGACCGACGAAAAGTATTCAAGATGGGCGGCACTGACGTTGGTCACGACGCCCACGTTGAGCTCGGCGATCGCCGCCAGCCGGCGAATCTCCCCGCGATGATTCATGCCCATCTCCATCACCGCGATCTCCGCGCCGTCGTCGATGCGCAATAGCGAGAGTGGCAGTCCCAACTCGTTGTTGAGATTGCCCTCGGATTTCGAGACGCGGTGGCGCGCGCCAAGCAGAGTGCTGATCGTGTCTTTGGTCGTGGTCTTGCCGTTGCTTCCCGTGACACCGACGACCGGACGTCCCCAGCGTCGGCGAGCCTCGCGTGCCAGAATCCGCAACGCCGCCGCGGGATCGCCGACGGGCAGAATCCGCTCTGGGTCCGCGTGGGCATCGGCCCACTCGCGGGAAGCGACCGCCGCCACGGCTCCGGCCTCGAGAGCCGCACCGATGAAGTCGTGTCCGTCAAAGCGCGGCCCCTGAATGGCGAAGAACAGATCTCCCTGGGCGACCGATCGTGAGTCGATCGAGTAGCCCACCGCCTCGCCGCCGAGGGGTACTTGCGCCACAGACGGCGTCCCCACGATCGCCGAGATTTCTGAGAGCGGTAGGCGCATTCCATGGTTCCGTCATCGACTCACTGTCACCGGGCGAGGGAATTCACTCCATACCCAAGCTCGTGGAGCACCCCAAGGGCCGTTTCGCGGTCATCGAACGGGACGCTCTCGTCGCCAATGGTTTGGTAGGTCTCGTGTCCCTTGCCCGCCAGCAGAACAATGTCGCCGCTCTGCGCGTGCGACAGCGCCAGGCGGATCGCGGCCGCGCGGTCCGGCTCGATCTCGTGCACGGCGTCCACGCGCCGAAGCCCGACCAGAATGTCGTTGATGATGTCGAGCGGGTTCTCACTGCGCGGATTATCGGATGTAAGAATTACGCGGTCGCTCAGGCGGCCGGCAATTTCTCCCATGGCGGGACGCTTGGTGCGGTCACGGTCGCCGCCGCAACCGAACATCGCGATCACCCGCCCCCGGCTCTTGGATCGAATCAGCAGTGTGCGGGCCGCTCGAATCAGCCGCTGGAGCGCGTCGTCGGTGTGCGCGTAGTCGACTAGCACGACGAACGGCTGGCCTGCGTCGATTTGCTCGAACCGACCGGGGATGGCGCGGCAGGCGGCGATGCCCCTTTCGATCGTCCCAAGGCTGATGTCGAGCGAGATCGCCGCGGCGATCGCGGCCAGCAAGTTGGCGACATTGAACTCCCCGCTCAGAGCCGAGTGGACCTCCAGCCGGCCGCGCGGCGTGTTGGCTTGGAAGTGTAATTCGTTCAGCCCTACGTCGACGTTCTCGGCCATGACGTCGGATGGGTTCTGCACGCCGAAGCTCAGCTTGGGCGCCGCGACGGTCTCCAAGAACTCCTGGCCCACGGGGTCGTCTTTGTTGATGACGAGTACCTTGGGCGGCTTGCCGCCGGCGCCTTCCAAGAGACGCCGCTTGGCACGGGCGTAGTTCTCCATCGTCGAGTGGAAGTCGAGGTGGTCGCGCGAGAGGTTGGTGAAAACGGCGGTATGGAAATCCATGCCGAAGATGCGGCCCAACTCGAGCGCGTGCGAGGAGGCTTCGAGCGTCGCATGCGTCCCACCCTGCTCATCGAGATCCTGAAGGTAGCGCGCCAGGTCGAGCGATTCCGGAGTCGTGTTGACGGCGCGGATTTGGCGGTCGCCCACCTTGTGCTCGATCGTGCCGAGTCGGGCCGTCTTCAAGCCCGCCGCGTCGAGAATCGCATCGATCAAGTAGACGGTGGTCGTCTTTCCGTTGGTGCCGGTGACGCCGGTGAGCTTCAGGCGGCGGTCGGGACGGCCGTAGAACTCCAAAGCGGCTTGGGCCAGCGCCCGGCGACCGTGTGGAACGCGAACCCAATTGCCGCGGAGCTTAGCGGGCGCTTCGCGCTCGCTAACCACTGCCAGGGCCCCCGCGGCCAGGGCCGGCTCGACGAACCGATGCCCATCCACATGCTCGCCAGGAAACGCGAAGAAGAGTTCGCCGGGGCCGAGCTGCCGTGAGTCGTATTGCAAGCCCTTGACCTCGCGGGACGTCAGAGGATGGCCGGCTTCGACGACGGAACCCAGAAGCTGCCGCAGCGTCGTCATTGCGTTCGCAGCGCCTCCCGCGCGTGAGGCTGGAACTCCACCGTGACCGGCCAGCCGGGTTGAATCGGCGTCCCCGGCGCGGGCCACTGGCGCAACGCCGTGCCGCGGCCGCGCACCCGCAGCCGCAACCCAAGCACCGAGGACTGGCTTACCACCTCGCGAACCGAGCGGCCCTGGAAGCTGGGAAGCACGCCCGCGGCCACTCGGATAGCCACCGGCTCCGGCGGCCGCAGCTCTTCGGTGAGCGCTTCGGGCTCCGGCATCGGGGCGCGCCCTTCGACCGGCTCTTGCGCAGAAGGAGCGGGCGCCGCCGGGGGCCGGGTTGCCGGGACGTGCAGAGCAAGCTGCATCTGTGGCAACGGGGCTCCCGGGGCCAAGGCGACCACGCGCTCTCCGGCCGGGGTGTACTCGACCGGCGCAGCGCTCTCGCTCTCCTCCGCCGCGGCTTGCTCGTCACCCAGGAAATCCGCCAGCAACTCTTGCGGTACGCTCGGCGGTTTGGCCGGCTTCGGGGCGAGCGGCATCTGCAGAGGCACGTCGCGGAAACGCAGCGCCTCGGTCGCCACGCGCGGAAAGACCGGCGCCGCGACCAGGCCGCCGTAGTACTTGCCAACCGGCGAGTCGAGAACGACCACAACCGCGATCGACGGGTCATTGACCGGGGCGAAACCCACGAAACTCGACACGTAGTCGGTCTTTGAGTACGTGCCGGTTTCGTCGTCGACCTTCTGGGCCGTGCCGGTCTTGCCGCCCACGCGGTAGCCGGGCGTTTGCGCCAACCGAGCCGTGCCTTGCAGCGCGGTTCGCTCCATCATGCCGCGCAGGGTCGCGGCGGTCTCGGAGCTAAGTATCCGCCTAGCAGGCCCTGAGGGGGGCTGTTCGCCGCGGCCGTCGGGATGAACCATCTTGTCGATCAACCGAAGGTCGACGAGAAGCCCACCGTTCGCGATGACACTGACGGCGCGCCCAAGCTGCACGGCGGTCACCCCCACTTCCTGCCCAATCGACACGGACCCGATCGACGTACTGCTCCAGCCGGAGGGAGGCCGGACCAAACCCTCCGCCTCGCCCGGCAGAGGCAGCTTGGTGGCCGAGCCGAAGCCAAATCGCCGGATGTATTCGTACAACCGGTCAGGTTGCAGCCGCAGCCCCAGCTTGATCGTCCCGACGTTGCTCGAACGCGCCAGCACGTCGGCGACGGTAAGGAAGCCGAATGGCTTGTGATCGCGGATGCGCCGGGACCCGATATAGATGGCGCCATTCTGACAGTCAATTAATTCGTCGGGCGTGGCAAGCCCTTCTTCGAGCGCGGCGGCGAAGGTGATGAGCTTGAAGGTCGAGCCGGGCTCGATCATGTGGCTGACGGCGTAGTTCTGGCGGCGGTCGACATCGGCCTGACCCCGCACCGGCTCATTGGGGTCGAACATCGGCCAACTAGCCAAGCCCAGCAGATCGCCGTTGTTTGGGTCGAGAATGACGATGGTCCCGGCAATGGCTTGGGTCTCGCCGATGGCCCGTGCCAGCTCCCGCTCGGCCAGCATCTGGATGCGCTGGTCGATCGTCAGCACCAAGTCAAGGCCAGGCACGGGCTCTTGGGTTACGCGGCTTTCGTAGCGCTTTCGCAGCGCGTCGAGGTGGACGAGCCGCTTCCCCGGCCGGCCCCGCAACTGCTTTTCGTAGTACTGTTCGAGTCCGGCGAGCCCGGTGTGATCGACGCCGACCGCGCCCAGAATGTGGGACGCGCCCGTGCCCTTGGGGTAGTAGCGCTTGCTTTCTTTCTCGAAGTGCAGAGCGTCGAGCGGAAGATCCCGCACGCGTTCGGCTTGGCCCGGCTCGGCCAAGCGTTTGACCCACTGAAACTGCGTCTTCGTCAGCTTGTCGGCAAGAGTGTCCGGATCGATGCCGAGCACTTCCGAGAGCAGCTCGGCCGTGGTCCGCGGGTTCGCGACTTTGCTCGGGAACACACCGATCGAGTCCACCGGGGTGCTGCGCGCCAGCTCGACGCCGAAGCGGTCGAAGATCTCACCCCGCTTGGCGCCGATCTCGATAACCGACTCTTGCTGCTTTTGTGCTTGCTGGACGAACCCCTCGGTGCGCAGGACCTGCAAGTCCCAAAGGCGAAACAGGATCAGGCCGATCCAGAGGGTACAGGCGAAGCCGAAGAGGATGAGCCGGACGCGGGGGTGACGCTCAGAGTGACGCAGCAGAGAAGCAAACCCGGCCACAGGCGGTCGGGCGCTCCGTCTGGAAACGGGACCGAGCCTTTGGCGGGCGCTTCCCATCAAAGAACCAAACCGGCATAGCTGCCTAAGACGGCGGACTGAAAGCGGAGTTCACCGGAACTTTGTGTCAAGGCCTGCTAAGGCCGCGATTCTGAGCCAGCGCGCTCCGTCCCTCCACGGGGGCAATGGTGCGGTTCTGCCAGGCAAACCTCTCCGGCGGGGTGGCGGCGAGACCCTGCCGCGACGCCAACGCCGTGACGCGGCGCAGGTCGCTCAACACCGCCTGCCGAACCTTCAATTGATCCTGCACTTCCACCATCTGCTGGCGCGTCTGCGCAAGCGTCTCAATTCGATAGCCGGATGCCCTCAACAGTGGCCGTGGCGCCAACACCACTACGAGCAGCGCTAGGCCCAGCACGCCGGCGCCGACCAGTTGCAGCCACATGGCCTTGCTCTTGGGGTCGGGCAGCCGCCGTACTTGCGAGTTGTCGATCGTCTTGACGTGGAAGTAGACGTCCTCCATCGGCAATGGATGGAAGGCGGTCGGGCGCTTCGACAGGCCCGCCCGAACCGAACGGCTCGCCGGCACGCCGTCGTAGACGAAGCCACGCACCCGGCCAGTCGATACCCGGCCGGTAGACGACCAGCCGGCCGATGTACGCCGGGAGGATGGACCTCTAGCCCTCCCTTCTTCAAATCGGCTTTCGGACGCGTTGGAATCGAACTCAATGTTGCCGCCGGGACTCGCTCCCCTCGACAAGCGCGGTTCCACTAGTTGAGCGAGAGCCATGTCTCCTGCGTCCTTTCCGCGGCGCGCAGCTTGGCGCTGCGGCTGGCCGGGTTCTCCTCGAGTTCCGCGTCGCCGGGCCGTACCACGCGCCGCGTCAAGATCGTTAGCATGTCCCGCGCGTCCCACAGCCGGAACGACTGCTTCACCCGCCGGTCTTCATGCGAGTGGAAGCTGATGACGACGAAGCGCCCTCCAGGCGAGAGAAGCCGCGGCGAGTCTTCGAGGAGTCGCTCCAGCTCTTCCAACTCGCCGTTCACGGCGATGCGCAGAGCTTGGAAGGTCCTCGTGGCCGGATGAATCCGCCAGCGAGCCGCTCTGGGAGTCGTTCGGGGAACGGCCTTTCTCACGACATCGGCCAGATGGACGGTGTCGCGAATGGGCCGCCCCCAAACGATGGCTTTAGCGATTCTTCGGCTTCTTCGTTCGTCACCGAATTCGTATATCAAGTCGGCCAGACTCTTTTCGTCGTAGTGATTTACGATATGCTCGGCCGTCAATTCCTGGCTCTGGTCCATGCGCATATCAAGAGGGCCTTCGCGTTGAAAGCTAAAGCCCCGCTCGGCCGCTTCGAATTGCCCGCGCGACAAGCCCAGGTCGGCCACGATGCCCTGCACCGGGCGGGCTTCCCCTACGATGTCGGCAATGGCTCCGTAGCTGTCGCGCACCAAAGTTACCTTGTCCCGATAGGCGTGAAGACGCTCTCGGGCCGACTCCATCGCGTCGGCGTCCCGGTCGATCGCGATGAGCCGGCCCGAGTGGAGGCGTGCCAGTATCGCCTCTGCGTAACGGCTCTCACCCAACGTGCAATCCACATACGTCCCGGCTGAATCGATCTTGAGATACTCCAAAACCTGGGGGAGCAGAACCGGATAGTGCGCCAATCACTACACTCCCAGGTTGGCGGCATGCTGTAGGTCCTCGGCCGTCAATTGATTCGCCTTGGCGGACTCGTCGAACTTGTCGGCGGTCAAAACAATCATGTGATTGGACTGCCATAGAATCTTGACTTCGCCCCTCATGCCCGCGGCTTCCCGCAAAACCGCGGGCACAAGGATGCGGCCTTGGTTGTCCAAGGTCTCTTCTGCCCCAAACCGATTCGCCTGGAACAGAATCTTGTCCTTCACGACGCCGTCAGACTCCTTGCCCTCCGGCGATTTTTCAGATAACCTAGCTTCAACGGTTTCCCACTCGCGAAGAGGAAACAACTTCGCGCGAGCGCCGTCAAGGCTGGTGATGAAGATGGTGGCGTCCCGATATTGCTCCTCGAGTTTTTGGCGGACCAGGGCGGGCAGCTTGAGTCTGCCTTTTTCGTCCACCCGCCCGGTCTGTATGCCTCTGAACATGCTTGAAGACCGCTATCGCCTGAGGAGGAACGATTCTGGTCAACCACTTTGGTCCAATTTTGGCTACTGTTAACCACTATCGACCACTGCAAGGATCGCCTATTCTGAGCCGTTTGTCAAGAGGTATCTTCAAAAAAATGTTGGGGTTACGACCCCGATTCAAGATATTGTGCTGTCAGTAGCCTGCATACCATATCTTGTGTTGTGGGGGAGTGATTGCCGGTGAACGCAACTGGAAGGGCCGACCAAAGCTGGTGTTCCAGTTGTGCCTGATAGGCCACTGTGGACCACGTACGGTCGAGACATGCGGACGGGTGGAAAGCGGAGAGATGATGGAGGAAGTGATCGAATCAATCGTCAAGGGTCCGTTTACGCTGACCCCTGAGAACGTCTACCACATCCCCTCGAAGCCGCTGGGTGCTCTTCGCGTCGCCGGGATGGTACTGGTTAGCCTGCTGGCGGGTTGCGCGGTCGAGACGGAGTACGTCGTCAACACGATCGCAGATGTGTCCGACGCCAATCCCGGCGACGGCACGTGCGCCGGCGGCGGTGGCAACGTCTGCTCGGTGCGCGCCGCCATCGAAGAAACCAATACTCACCCCGAGGGCGAGCTAGTCCGGATTACCATCCCCGAGGGTGTCTACGAGCTCAACGCGGAAGCGTTGGACCTCACGCACGACTCCGTGATCATCCGTGGCGCCGGGCGCGACCGCACGGTGGTCCGGCAGACGGGCACCGGCAGCAACGTCCTGAACATTACAGGGCCGGACGACATCCTCGTGGAGGGTCTGACGCTGACCGGTGGCAGGGTGTCGACAATCGCGAGCGGGGGCGGCGTTTTCGTCGACGGCGCCGGCTATCGAGTGACGTTCGACGACTGCCGCATCAATGACAACTACGCCGGCTGGCTGGGCGGCGGCATCTTCGCGGACGGCAACGGCGTCCTCAACGTTCTGAACTGTGTAGTTGACGAGAACGATTCGACGGGCGGCGAGGGCTGCGTGTCGGGCGGCGGAGTGAGCGGGGGCGGCGGCATCGCAACCGCGGGCCCGACGCTGAGTCTGATCCAAAGCGTGGTCCGTGACAATTGCGGCAGTAACGGCGGCGGCGTCCGACTCATCGGGGGGGGCGAATCACCTCATCCTGCGTTCGAGCATATCGGGCAATGGCTCGGCCACTCGCGGGGGCGGGTTGCATGCGCAGAGTTGGGCCACCGGCCGGATCGAAGACAGCACGATCGCCGAAAACTCAGGACCGGAAGTAGGGGGAGTTCTCATCGAGGGCAGCGGTTTCTCGATCATCAATGTCACCATCGCCGGCAACACAACGGTGTTGGCCGACGACAATACCGGCGGGATCTTAAGCAGGGACGGCGCCCTGGTCGGCCTGACCAATACGGTGATCGCGGACAATGCCGGCTTCATCGAAGACTGCTCCGGTCCATTCCTGTCGGGCGGCGGGAATTTCTTCGGCGAGGACGACGCGAGTTGTACGTTCGCGGAGGGACCATCGGACATTCTCGATGGCGGCGACCCGGGCCTCGGCGTTCTCGGCTTTCACGGCGCGGAGACTCTTACGATGCTCCTCGACGCGGATAGCCCGCTGGTCGATAGCGGCACCACGGGCTGCGCTCCGATCGACCAACGCAACAACGAGGCACCGGTGGGAGACGGCTGCGACATCGGGGCTGTCGAACGACAATAGCCCGCCGCCGGCGAAGGCGATTCGCGAAATCGTTCGCAGGCTTGCAGGCAAGTTTCGATCTGGGCAAAGTCGCCCTCGAGCGCGCGAACGTCGAGCGGACGCTGCCCCAACGGGTCGAAGAGCTAAAGACGTAGGTTCGCGGCCGGGCCGGCGAAGTCCCAAGGTAAGCTGTGGAAGACCGGTCGGACAGGCATGAAGGAAGCCAGCGAGCTCAATCGGAGATACTGGGACGCGCTCGTCCCGGTCCACGCCGCGAGCCGGTTCTACGACGTAGACGGGTTTCGCGCCGGGCGGTCGAGCCTGCACAGTATCGAAACGGAGGCGGTAGGGAATGTCGCCGGGAAATCGATGCTCCATCTACAGTGCCACTTCGGGCTCGATACGTTGAGTTGGGCTCGGTTGGGCGCCGAAGTCGTAGGCATTGACTTCTCCGCGACCGCCGTGGCGCGGGCCAGGGAATTGGCGAAGGAGGCGGATCTTGCCTCGCGCGCCACGTTCGTACACCACGATGTGCTGGATCTGAGATCGGCGCTGGACCGCGAGTTCGACATCATCTTCACCTCCTACGGGACGATCACCTGGCTGCGCGATCTCGAAGCCTGGGCTCCTGCGATCGCGCGATCCTTGAAGCTGGACGGCTTCTTCTATATCGTCGACAATCATCCGACGTCCTACCTATTTAAAGCCGACGAAGAAGGTCACGTCGCCCGGCGCTACGACTATTTTCACAGTCCAGAACCGTTGCAACTGGAACCCCAGCCGGACTACGCGGACACGGATCACACCACCCTTGCGGCCGAGGCGTGGATCTGGTCTCTATCAGATCTCTTCGGGGCTCTGGAGAGGGCGGGTCTCGTTGTTTATGAGTTCAAGGAGCACCCGCGAACCGTCTTTAAGCAGTTTCCTCACATGCGGGAAACGAGCGACGGTTACTGGGAGCTACCGGCCGAGGAGCTGGATCTACCGCTGTTGTTTTCGCTCAAGGCGCGGCGGGAGGGAGGAACAGAGCAGCGCCTCTAGATGGGCCGCCGCGGTGACCGGCGGCGCTTACGAACTTGGCTTTCTTGCTACCGGCGGTGGCGGCCGACCCCGCCTTTTCACGCAGCGTAGAGCGAGGGGTCAGCCGCTCCCATCGCGGTCCGCGTAGCGCTTGAGAATGAGCGCCCCGTTGGTGCCACCGAAACCGAAGGAGTTCGTCAACACGTACTCCATCTCCATGGCCCGCGCCTGATTGGGAACGAAGTCGAGATCGCATTCAGGTTCGGGGTTGAAGTGGTTCATAGTCGGAGGAGCAACCTGATCACGTAGCGCCAAGGCTACGATACCGGCCTCGAGCCCTCCCGCACCTCCTAACAGGTGCCCGGTCATCGATTTGGTCGAGCTTACAGCCAGTTTGTCAGCGTGATCGCCAAACGTTTTCTTGATGGCCTCCGACTCGACTCGATCGCCCACCGGGGTCGAGGTTCCATGCGCATTGATGTAACTGATCTGCTCAGGTGAGATCCCGGCTCCTGGATGGCATTCATCATCGCGCGGCAAGCGCCATCTCCATCCTCGGGAGGAGAAGTAATATGGTGGGCGTCGGCGCTCATGCCGTAACCGACGAGCTCGGCCAGAATCGGCGCACCCCGCCGCACGGCAAAATCAAGGCCCTCCAAAACGAGGATTCCGGCTCCTTCCCCGACGATGAAACCGTCCCTCTCGGTGTCCCAGGGGCGGGAGGCGTGCGCGGGATCATCGTTGCGGGTCGAGAGGGCCTTCATCGACGCAACCCCCCCGATACCCATCGGCGTGATGGCCGCCTCGGTACCACCACAAATCATTACATCCGCTTCGTCGCGTGCGATGATGCGAAACGAGTCCCCCACCGCGTGCGCGCCCGTCGTACAGGCCGTTGCGATGGCGGAATTCGGACCCTTGGCGCCGGTCCGGATCTACACCTGGCCCGCAGCCAAATTCACGATACTAGCAGGGATAAAGAAGGGCGAGATCCTGCTCGGCCCACCCTTCAGCAGCGCGCGGTGCTCCCGTTCGATAACGTCGAACTCGCCGATGCCGCTGCCAATATGGACCCCCACTCGCTCGGCGACGGCAGGGGTAATCGCAAGCCGTGAAGCTTTGAGAGCGAACTCCGCGCCGGCGATCGCAAAAAAGATGAATCGCCCCATCTTCTTGAGGTCCCTCTTGCCCACATAGTCGAGGGGATCGAAGCGCTTCACTTCGCCGGCGATCCGACAGGGGAAGCCCTCGGGGTCAAACAGTGTGATGGGGCCGATGCCGTTGCGGCCTTCGCGCAGGGCTTGCCAGGTCTCTTCCGTTCCGATCCCCACCGGAGACAGCAGACCGGCCCCGGTAACCACCACCCTTCGCGACAATCCAGTTCCCTCCTATCCGCCGCCAGTTACGAACGGCATTCACTTCTTTTTGACACCGCTTTCCACGTACTTGATGGCGTCGTCCACCGTTCTGATTTTTTCGGCCTGCTCGTCTGGGCTAAGGTCGACCCTGGTAATATCTGTCCCGGCAACGCTGGCCGCACGTACGCTGAGCACCGGCCTCGAGATGTCGGCAAAAGTAGTTTAACCCTAGCAGGATTCATCCGACCTGTCGCTCGTTCAGCCAGCTCGGTGGCCTTTGAAACCCCTCCGGAAGCTTCGTGTCCTTGTCTCCCCGTGCCGCGTTGATCTGCAGTTGAGTAAGACTCTTTGCGGTGCTGAGGTCCGCCCCGTCGAGCTTCACCGCGACGAGAAACGTCCCGTGCAGGTTCGCCCTGCTGAGGTTCGCCCCCCGCAATTTCGCCCCGCCGAGCTTCGCCATGCGGAAATCCGCCTTGCTGAGATTCGCCCCAAAGAGAAGAGCGTGGGAGAGGTCCGGGGGTGTTTCGGGATTCTCTTTCCTCCACCGGTTCCAGACCTCGACACCCTGGTTGAGGATGTCGACCCGCATTTTCAATTTGATGTGTGAGCTTCAGACCATCCAGCGACCTTCAGCGTCTTTATTGATAGGGGCTAGAGCCCGATAAGGACGCCATGGAGGTCAACACCCGATGGGTGAAAAAGAAAACAAGCCGTTTCAGCTCACGTTCAATGGATTTCTCAAAGTCGATTTCCAAGGATCGCGAGTCACCTCGGATGGCGGTCTGATTCTCGTTCGCGAACTGGATGAACGACTCGGACTCGGCCAGCTGATCGACGAGCATCTCAGCGACTCGCGACAAGGCTTGAACAAGAAGTTCGCGCTGGCCGATCTGCTGCGGCAGTCGGTCTACAGCCGACTCGCTGGCTACGAGAACCTCAATGACGCCGTTCGAGTATCCGCCGTCGAGCTGTTTCGGGTTTGCCATCGGCCCAAACTCTTACGGCTCAGCCCGGTCGATGTCACGGGCTAGAGCGGCGATCTGCAACGCTTGCCCGGCCTTGGGATCAAGCCTCAACGACTACTACTGCTGTGTTATAAAAAGCCGGAGCCACAAAAAGGACAGCAAGGAAGCTGACGCAGAATGTGGCGACCGATTTGCCTCCGCAGCGTCGCAATCGAGCTCGGGTTATGCCGCTCGGGTCGAATCGGGCGCCCCGCGCGGGCGGAAGTCCCACGGCGGCTTGGGGAGGGGTAGCTGTAATCGGTCGATTCGTGTCGAGAGGGAAAAAAGGCTCCGCTCAGCCACCAGGAACCCATACGCCGCAATGCAAAGGGTGGCGTGATGATGAAAGCCCCGCCAGCCGCGTCCTTCGTAGTGACCCAGTCCCAACTCTTGCTTGAGCTCCTGGTAGTCGCGCTCGATGATCCAGCGGTGCTTGGCCAACCCGACCAGATTCTTGCGGGTCGTTTTGACGCCTAGGTTCGCCAACCAGTAGTGGGTCGGTTCCGCCTGTTTCGCCGGTCACTCGATCAACAGCCACTGCTCGGGGTGCGATTCGTGTTGTTCGTAGTCGCGACGCGCCGGCCGCACGCGTACGGCAGCGAAACGAGAACGTAGCGTCTGGCCGGTCCCTTCCCTCCAGCTCAGCGCGCGGAAGGCTTTGGTCGCCAACAGCTCGCCGGCCAGCTCCTTCACCGTGACGGGCTGCTGTTTGCCGCGTCGCAACCGCTTCGGCGGCCGACCGCGACCGGAGTATTTCTTCGCCGGCAGAGGCCCTTGCCCCGCTCGCCACACGGTCGTCGAACTCCGGATGCCGACGACATACTCGAGTCCCCGTTGCGCCAGTTCGTTGCGAAACGCGCTGTCGTTGCCGTAGGCGGCATCGGCCAACACGACCCCCGGCTCGATGTCATCTTCGAGCGCCTGTCGAATCTGGCCCAGTGCGATCTGTGGTTTCGTCTCCAAGCGGATCTCGTCGGGCACGCGGGTTTTGCGTCGCCGTTTTCGATCGTCGGCCCAGGACGCGGGCAGGTACAGGCGGTAGGCGATCGGCAGTGAGGCTTTCGAGGTGGCGACCGACAGGCTCACCGCCACTCGACAGTTTTCTTGTTTGCCGAGTTGTCCGCAATACTGGTGCGCCACGCCGACCGAGTGTTTGCCCTTCTTGGGGAAGGACGTGTCATCAACG
This sequence comes from Bryobacterales bacterium, assembly GCA_965261065.1. Classification (GTDB taxonomy): domain Bacteria; phylum Acidobacteriota; class Terriglobia; order Bryobacterales; family UBA6623; genus JAKZVK01. The sequence continues at coordinate 6,665,514 of OZ253444.1, forward strand.
ATCCAGGCCACGACGGGCGAGGTCTTCTTCATCGCCTGCAGCACGCGGCCCCGCACGGCGGCGAGCAGGGCGTCGTCGTCCCACGGCGAGTCGGCGACCAGATGATGCAGCGACTGGTGCGTACGGCGAACGTTGTGCGGGGCGAGGCGTGCCGCCATCGGCTCCACGCATTTGCGCTCGATGGGCAGTAGGAGACCGCGGCAATAAGCTTTCAAGGGCTCGCTGCGGTCGGCATGTCTCGCGGCACGCGCCAGGCTGTCGAGATAAGCCGCGAAACGTTGTTGCTGTTTGCCTGACGCCGACTCCTTGTTCGGCACACTTTTATGCTAGCATGTTTTATAACACAGTAGTACTACTCAAGGGTGTTTGCCCGCATTTTCAATTTGATGTATAAGCTTCAGACCATCCAGCGACCTTCAGCGTCTTTATTGATAGGGGCTAGAGCCCGATAAGGACGCCATGGAGGTCAACACCCGATGGGTGAAAAAGAAAACAAGCCGTTTCAGCTCACGTTCAATGGATTTCTCAAAGTCGATTTCCAAGGATCGCGAGTCACCTCGGATGGCGGTCTGATTCTCGTTCGCGAACTGGATGAACGACTCGGACTCGGCCAGCTGATCGACGAGCATCTCAGCGACTCGCGACAAGGCTTGAACAAGAAGTTCGCGCTGGCCGATCTGCTGCGGCAGTCGGTCTACAGCCGACTCGCTGGCTACGAGGACCTCAATGACGCCGTTCGAGTATCCGCCGATCCGACCTTTCGCTTGATCGGCTCGAAGAGGAACTGGGATCGCGGAGCCGCCTTGACCTCGACGCTGCATGGCTTCGAGACGGAGATGCTGGCGAGCGAAGAGAACTTGCTGGGGCTGATGGCAGTGAACCGGGAGCTGGTCGCGCAAGCCGAAGCTCCCGACGGTTCAGACCGCGTGGTGCTCGACATGGACTCCACGGAGAGCCCCGTCCACGGCCAACAGGAAGGCAGTGCCTACAACGGCCATTTTGAGTCCCTCTGCTATCACCCGCTGTTGCTGTTCAACCAGCACGGCGACTGCCTAGGCGCGAAGCTGCGTCCCGGCAACGTGCACAGCGCCGAGGACTGGGACGAGCTGCTACTGCCGGAGATCGAACGACAACAGGCGGAGGGCAAACAGGTGACGTTCCGCGCCGACGCCGCCTTCGCCAAGCCCGAGATCTACGAGGCGATGGAGGAGCGCGGCGTGGACTACGTGATTCGCATCCCGGCGAACAAGAGCCTGGAGCTGGAGATCGAGGACATCCTGTTTCGGCCACCGGGCAGGCCGAACGCCAAGCCCCTAGTGCGCTACAAGAGTTTTCGCTATCAGGCCGAGAGCTGGTCGAAGGCAAGGCGAGTTGTCGCCAAGGTCGAGCATCACCAGGGCGAACTATTCCCGCGCGTCGGATTTGTCGTGACGAGCATGAGCTTGCCGAGCCGCTCGGTCGTGCGGTTCTACAACAAGCGCGGCACGGCGGAGCAGTGGATCAAAGAAGGCAAACAGGCCACGCACTGGACCCGCTTGTCGTGTCACCGCTTCCGAGCCAACGAGGTACGGCTGCAACTCAGCGTGCTGGCCTACAACCTGGGCAACCTGTGGCGGCGGCTAGGGTTGCCGCAGCGAATCAAAAGCTGGTCGCTAACGAGTTTGCAACACAGGTTGATGAAGACCGGCGGTCGGCTGGTCAAGCATGCTCGCTACTACTGGTTGCTGCTGGCGGAGGGGCATCTGAACCGGCGGCTGTTCGGTGACATGCTGCATAGGATCTGGGCGCTGCCTGTGCCGGGTGGGTAGCGTTGCCCGGGCGAGGATCAACAGTTTTTGGCTCCAAAAAGGTTTCGCAGGGAGCAGTGTCGGCCGGAGCGCCGTTCAGTCCGCTCAATCAACGTCTGTGAGCGGACGGACGAGCCCTGGCGCCTACCGGCGGAGGTGATGTGCAGGGTTCAGCGCGAAAAGACGTGGTATTCGGCGCAGCGGGGGTGTATCCTGTGACCGTGCCAGGGCCAAAATGGAAATCCTGGGTTTGTACCACGTTGGGGGGCGTCTGGGACTTTGGATCATCCCGCCATCGTCGCCTCTGGCTCTTCGTTTCGCGCATCTTCTACTACGCACGATCCCGCCAGATGATGACGCGGCGTATCGTTTCAACGTTCATCACGGTCCCGATTGACTTCGCCTCCCTGTCGATTCACATGCTTGAAGTCGATCCGCGGACATGGTTACCCTTTGCGACAAACTTCTCGAATCACTTCCTTTAGCAGGCGTGTTAAGGCCTCGTTGTCGTAGGTGATGCTCTTCGCGATCTCTCTCCTCCGCACTGAGAGACGCCGATAGCCCCAAATAGAACGACGCTTCGTCTCTTCCCAGCCTTCGCGTTCGTAGTAGAACGGCATATTGACCTCGAAATACGAAATGCTATCTGCATCCTTCAGCAGATCAGAGCGGTAATCGCCCCCAACCTCATGACGTACCACCAGCCGGCAAGCGTCATCGGCGGTGGCCTTGGCCACACCGCATTCCTCCAGGATCGCTCGCAGGATGTTCGCCCCGTTACGCGCATGAGCAGCCTTGAATGCCTCATAGTCGTCATAGTCGCAGCGACGCACTTTCCGTCTCTCGACGGCCCGGTCGATATCGTGAGCGAGAGCGGCAATCTGCAATGCCTGTCCGGCCTTGGCATCGAGCCTTAACACCCACTCAAGCGTGTTTTCAGCATGCAGAGGGTCTTCCGGGACCTTGGAAGCCGCGATCGTCGCTCTGATCCTTTGTTTTGCGCTTTCTATGCTATCCATGGTCCCGGCAGATGATGACGCGGCGTATCGTTTCAACGTTCATCACGGCGGCAATGACCACGAGCGTCAAAGTAGCTTGGTTGAACAGGGCGCCGAGGAATATCAGAAAGACACGGACATCGCGGCCCAGGCGGAAGCCCTTGCCGTGCCGGATGCGGTTGCGCATGAGGCGGTCGTATTTGTCCGCCGTATAGCTCACCATAAAGGAACCGATAATCGCCATAAATCCCGTCAGTAGGATGAGGCTATCCGTCTTGTCGGCGTAGGCGTGCCAGCTGAGACCGAAAAGCAGCAAGGAGTCGGCGTAACGATCCAGTACCGCATCGAGCCATCCTCCATAGCCGCTGGTTTGGAACTTGAGCCGCGCCACTTCGCCATCGCAGCCGTCGATAACCGAGGCGAACTGTGCCAGAAGACCACCCTCCAAAAGGGCGGCATAGCCACCCAGTGCGAACAGCCCAGCTGCGAGCACAGAACACAGGAACGAGAACAGGGATATTTGGTTTGGGGTGATGCCATAGTTAACTAATCGGTGCGAAATCCTCACGGATAGGGGTCGGTTCAAGTACCGCGACACAGGACCGTCGTTGGGCTTGTCCTCGACATCGGCCAAGAGTACGTTCTCTGCCCGCTCGAGGGCCGCGGGATCATCTACACCCGCATTTTCAATTTGATGTATAAGCTTCAGACCATCCAGCGACCTTCAGCGTCTTTATTGATAGGGGCTAGAGCCCGATAAGGACGCCATGGAGGTCAACACCCGATGGGTGAAAAAGAAAACAAGCCGTTTCAGCTCACGTTCAATGGATTTCTCAAAGTCGATTTCCAAGGATCGCGAGTCACCTCGGATGGCGGTCTGATTCTCGTTCGCGAACTGGATGAACGACTCGGACTCGGGAAGCTGATCGACGAGCATCTCAGCGACTCGCGACAAGGCTTGAACAAGAAGTTCCCGCTGGCCGATCTGCTGCGGCAGTCGGTCTACAGCCGACTCGCTGGCTACGAGGACCTCAATGACGCCGTTCGAGTATCCGCCGATCCGACCTTTCGCTTGATCGGCTCGAAGAGGAACTGGGATCGCGGAGCAGCCTTGACCTCGACGCTGCATGGCTTCGAGACGGAGATGCTGGCGAGCGAAGAGAACTTGCTGGGGCTGATGGCAGTGAACCGGGAGCTGGTCGCGCAAGCCGAAGCTCCCGACGGTTCAGACCGCGTGGTGCTCGACATGGACTCCACGGAGAGCCCCGTCCACGGCCAACAGGAAGGCAGTGCCTACAACGGCCATTTTGAGTCCCTCTGCTATCACCCGCTGTTGCTGTTCAACCAGCACGGCGACTGCCTAGGCGCGAAGCTGCGTCCCGGCAACGTGCACAGCGCCGAGGACTGGGACGAGCTGCTACTGCCGGAGATCGAACGACAACAGGCGGAGGGCAAACAGGTGACGTTCCGCGCCGACGCCGCCTTCGCCAAGCCCGAGATCTACGAGGCGATGGAGGAGCGCGGCGTGGACTACGTGATTCGCATCCCGGCGAACAAGAGCCTGGAGCTGGAGATCGAGGACATCCTGTTTCGGCCACCGGGCAGGCCGAACGCCAAGCCCCTAGTGCGCTACAAGAGTTTTCGCTATCAGGCCGAGAGCTGGTCGAAGGCAAGGCGAGTTGTCGCCAAGGTCGAGCATCACCAGGGCGAACTATTCCCGCGCGTCGGATTTGTCGTGACGAGCATGAGCTTGCCGAGCCGCTCGGTCGTGCGGTTCTACAACAAGCGCGGCACGGCGGAGCAGTGGATCAAAGAAGGTAAACAGGCCACGCACTGGACCCGCTTGTCGTGTCACCGCTTCCGAGCCAACGAGGTACGGCTGCAACTCAGCGTGCTGGCCTACAACCTGGGCAACCTGTGGCGGCGGCTAGGGCTGCCGCAGCGAATCAAAAGCTGGTCGCTAACGAGTTTGCAACACAGGTTGATGAAGACCGGCGGTCGGCTGGTCAAGCATGCTCGCTACTACTGGTTGCTGCTGGCGGAGGGGCATCTGAACCGGCGGCTGTTCGGTGACATGCTGCATAGGATCTGGGCGCTGCCTGTGCCGGGTGGGTAGCGTTGCCCGGGCGAGGATCAACAGTTTTTGGCTCCAAAAAGGTTTCGCAGGGAGCAGTGTCGGCCGGAGCGCCGTTCAGTCCGCTCAATCAACGTCTGTGAGCGGACGGACGAGCCCTGGCGCCTACCGGCGGAGGTGATGTGCAGGGTTCAGCGCGAAAAGACGTGGTATTCGGCGCAGCGGGGGTGTATCCTGTGACCGTGCCAGGGCCAAAATGGAAATCCTGGCCTAAACTATTCGGTCGTCATGAACCAGTCGACGCGCCAGGCTTTCTTCTCGGCGGTGAATGCCGACTTCAAGAAAAACAACTACATCAATCCAAAAATGACCGTTAATAGCGACCGCCTTGGCCCGGTTGTCGGCGGCAACAACCCGAACCGCTCCGGACAGGCTGGTATCGCCGGACTCCGCTGCGGAACGCTCCAGCGCGTCGAAAATGGCGGGAGTGCATAGGAAAATGCCGGTATCGAAGCCATTGAAGTCCGTCAAGCTCTTGCCGATGTTCTTGATCTTCCCACCTTCCGTCCTCACTCGCGTGACATCCTTCATGTCGACGAGCGAATTGAGAGTATTCCGATCTACCCCGAGGGCGATTTCCCCGTCGGATAAAGGAAGCTTCATCAACTCACGGGGAATCGCCGGTGCAAAGAGATGGTCTGCCATCAACAGCAAGAAAGGATCACGCAGGTATTGCCGCGCCTTGAGCACGGACATGCCGTTTGCTTTTTTCCAATCCCCGTTAACGATGGGGGTGATACGAATCCCGGTGCGGTCGGTCAGACGGTTCAGGAACGTGCGCACACGCTCCCCGTGGCATCCGGTGACCACATAGAAGTCATCCGCTCCAGCCTCCTGTGCGGAGCGAATGACGCGTTCGATCAACGGGACCCAAGAATAGGGATGAGCGGTTTGCTGTCGCCCCTCTGCTGTAGCCGACTACCCTTTCCGGCCGCGATGATTAGACACTTCATCCGTTGAGTCTCAAGTCAGGACCACTTCCCCGAAGCGGGACAGGTTCTTAACTTGACCCTAAACCGGGCCGTTGGACTTCACCCGGAGGTACGACACGCCTGTTGCTTGTTGCGTTTGTGGAGCGGCGAGATCGGTGATGCCTACACTCCTATCGCCTGTGAGCACTGCAGCAAGGTAGTGGTAGCCTAGCACGTTTGCACAGATCACGTGGTCGAACGGCCCGCATCCCCCGCATCGTCCTGCTGGTTGCTGCTGGCAAGCCCGACTGTCCGTGATGGGGTGACCCAACGGCAGTCGGATTCGGACGAGCCATGTTCAGCGCAAGAACGGCTCATTCCCACCTGAGTTATGCACAGATTCGGCCTTGCCGTCGCCTTTGAGGTTGTCGCCGTGACGGGCTGGAGCTCAGCAGATCAGTAATTCGTCGTTGTTGTTCTTTGCGTGCTAGTTTTCACCTCGCTCCTGATCCCGCTTCCGTAGAATCGAGTTGGTAGGTGCCGTGTTTCCAGGAAGTTGCCGTGGGTGAATGAAGTTTTATGCACGGAGCAGCCCTCAAGTGAGCGCGACCTCCACCACCGGGGGGAGGCTGGCTCCGCGCGGTGTGATCGCACGGAGCCGGTTGAGCAAGCGTTGGAATACGCCCTGCTCCGGGTAATGATCGCTGTAGCTGAGGCCGCTGCGGCCGGCGTGTCGCCAGATCTTGGCCGCCACGAACAGAAAGCGCAGGCGGGCCGTGGCCAGCCGCGTGTGCGGGGGTCCCCAAATGGTCTCTTGCGGCTGCGCCTGCCCTGGGACGCTCGGGCGTGCATAAGTCAGGTGGCATTGTCCCGAGTTCGAGTGCGAAACTGTGCTTTTAGAATCAATACTTTAGCTCGTTAGTGTAGAGCATCTTCTCCGGGTCTTGTTGCAAATGCGGCTATAAAGTTTATTCCACGGTCAGGATATGGGTCTTTGACAGGCTCAATGCGAATCACCTGAAAGCCGGCATCCTGCAGGAGACGTTTGAGCTCAGAGATCTCATAGTATCGGTAATACATCGACCCTACACCCTCTTGCCGTCTACCCCGGAAGTCTCCTTGACGCACAAATACGTAAAAGATCCCGCCTGGCTTCGACACACGACGTGCATCTCGGAAAGCCTCTACAGGATTATCCAAGTGATGGTAGATAGCATGGGCAAAAACCACATTTACCGACTCATCCACAAACGGTAGAGATGCCGCATCAAATTGTTGTAACTGATTATGGTCCGCGCCGTTCCGTTGAGCCGCAAGCCGCAACATTTGTCTTGAGTTATCTCCCCCGAGTGCTAGAACATTCGTTTGTTTCTGCCACCACGCAAGAAACTTTCCATATCCTAGTCCGACGTCAATGACACGGAGTGGCTCGTCAGCGGCGAGTTGATGTTCGCGTGCCATCCGAAGAACGTCACTGGCGAGTTGCTCCTCTAAGGGTTGGAGTGCAGGACCCCGCAATTGCATGAATGCGGTTCCGTGTGCATCATAAGCGTCACGGGTGTCTGGAGATCTCTCAGACATTCAGAACCTCCCAGTGTAACTGTATTCTGCGAGTCGTTGGGCTCGTCCCCTAAATCGGCCAACCGCGCATTCTCCGCCTGCCTGAGGGTCTTGAAAGAGATGGTCCGCCATCAGCAGCAAGAAGGATTCGCGCAGGTAATGCCGCGCCTTCAGCACCGAAAGGCGGTTTTCTTTGCCCCAGTCCTCGTTGACGATGGGAGTGATACGAATCCCTGCGCGGTCACTGAGACGGCCTAGGAACGTGCGGATGCGCTCCCCGTGGCATCCGGTGACCACATAGAAGTCATCCGCTCCAGCCTCCTGTGGGGAGCGAATGACACGTTCGATCAAGGGAACCCCAAGAATGGGGATGAGCGGTTTGCTCTCACCCCTCCGCTGTAGCCGACCACCCTTTCCGGCCGCGATGATTAGACACTTCATCCGTTGAGTCTCAAGTTAGGACCACTTCCCCGAAGCGGGACAGGCTCTTAACTTGACCCTAAACCGGGCAATTGGACTTCACCCGGCGGTACGATACGCCTGATGCTTGTTGCCTCTGTGGAACGGCGGGAGATCGGTGATGCCTACACGCCTATCGCCTGTGAGCACTGCAGCAAGGTACTGGTAGCCTAGCACGTTTGCAAAGATCACGTGAGGACGAAGAGGTCGCGGTCAGCGATTCCGCAACGCGGTCGGGCGAGAGCCGGGAAGTGATTGGGGAACGAGCGAGTTAGGTGCGGGGCGAGCGGGGCGAGCAGATTCGCAGCCGGACGAGGGCCTCGGTGGGGCCCGAAGTCGGCCGCGGAAGACACCGCTACGCTCGGCTGCCGCTCGGCGGCGTGGTGGCAGCGCAGGATGGCAGGGAGAAAGAAAACCACCCGCTCGCTATGGCGAGGGCCCCGAGCCGTACGGGCAAGCCGCCGCCTGATACAGATCAGCCGCCATCGCGCGCGCCCAAAAGACTCGCGGCTTGCTGCGCCGCAGCGATGCCTTGAGATTGCGCGCAACAAAAACGTGGAAGAGATTAAAAGCCAGAAACACCGTCAACAGAAAGTTCTCGATCGCCGCGGGGTCGTGCTTATATACGTGGTCGGCGTGCCAGCCGTTGACTAACTCGTTGAAACCCTGATTCTCGATGTCCCAGCGTTGATGGCCCAACCTTACCACCCGCGCGGTCCGAACCTGCAGTGAGGAAAGGGTCGTCACCCACACCCACTCGCTGTGATGCGGATGCGGTTGGGAGTCGAGTTGCGAATACTGCTGCCAGCTCTCGACGGAACGAACCACCCGCAGCGGCTGCTGCACCTGCGGCCACGACACCAGGCCCTCGTGATCCCACCACTGGCAATCGCGACCTTGATAGTCGCCGCGTTGGGGCGCCGTGGTCGGCCACAGCCCTTGGACGTCTTGACCAGGATTTCCATTTTGGCCCTGGCACGGCCACAGTATACACCCGCTCCGCTCCGAACAGCACGTCCTTTCACGCTGAACCCTGCACATCACCTCTGCTGGTAGTCGCCAGAGCTGGTTCGACCGCTCACAGTCGTTGATTGAGCGGCTTGAACGGCGCTCCGGCCGACACTGCTCCTTGCGAAACCTTTTGGAGCCAAAAGCTGTTGATCCTCACTCCGGCAATGCTACCCACTCGGCAGCGGCAGCGCCCAGATCTTGTGCAGCATGTCGCCGAACAGCCGCCGGTTCAGATGTCCCTCCGCCAATAAGAGCCAGTAATACCGCGCGTGCTTGACCAGCCGACCGCCGGTCTTCATCAACCTGTGTTGCAAGCTCGTCAGCGACCAACTCTTGATTCGCTGCGGAAGCCCCAGCCGCCGCCAAAGATTGCCCAGGTTGTAGGCCAGCACGCTCAGTTGCAACCGCACTTCGTTGGCCCGAAATCGATGGCACGACAATCGCGTCCAGTGCGTCGCCTGCTTGCCTTCCTTGATCCACTGTTCCGCCGTGCCGCGCTTGTTGTAGAAGCGCACCACCGAGCGGCTCGGCAAGCTCATGCTCGTCACGATGAATCCGACGCGCGGGAACAGCTCGCCCTGGTGATGCTCGACCTTAGCGACGATCCGCCTCGCCTGCGACCAACTCTCCGCCTGATAGCGAAAACTCTTGTAGCGCACCAAGGGCTTGCGGGAAGGCCTTCCCGGCGGGCGAAACAGGATGTCTTCGATCTCCAGCTCCAAGCTCTTGTTGGCCGGAATGCGAATGGCGTACTGTACTCCGCGTTCCTCCGAAGCCTCATAAACTTCCGGCTTCGCAAAGGCCGCATCGCCCCGGAAGGCGACCTGCTTGCCCGCAGCCTGTTGGCGCTCGAGCTCCGGCAACAAGAGCTCATCCCAGTCCTCGGCGCTGTGCACGTTGCCTGGACGCAGCTTGGCAGCGAGGCAATCACCATGACCGTTGAACAAAAGCAACGGGTGGTAGCAGACCGACTCGAAGTGTCCGTTGTAGGCACTGCCTTCCTGTTGGCCATGGACCGGACTCTCGGTGGAGTCCAGGTCCAGAACGACCCGCTCGGCGTCGTCGAACGCTTCCGCTTGCCCGACCAGCTCTCGGTTCAGCGCCATCAGCCCCAGCAGGTTCTCTTCGCTCGCCAGCATCTCCGTCTCGAAGCCGTGCAGCGTCGAGGTCAAGGCCGCACCGCGATCCCAGATCTTCTGCGAACCGATCAGCCGAAACGTCGGATCGATCGAAACCCGCTCGGCGTCGTTGAGGTCCTCGTAGCCGGCGAGTCGGCTGTAAACCGACTGCCGCAACAGATCAGCGAGCGTGAACTGCTTGTTTGTGCCTTGCCGGGAGTCGCTGAGATGCTCGTCAATCAGTTCTCCGAGACCGAGCCGTTCGTCCAGTTCGCGAACCAAAATCAGGCCACCGTCGGAAGTGACGTGCGATCCCTGGAAATCGACTTTGAGAAGTCCATTGAAACTTAGCTGGAATGGCTTGGTTTGTTTTTCACCCATTGGGTGTTGGCCTCCATGGCGTCCTCATCGGGCTCTAGCCCCTATGAATAAAGACGCTCAAGGCCGCTGGAAGGTCGGGATGTCAAACATCAAATTGAAAATGCGGGCTTGATAGAGGTTGCGGCGCTCGTCCTTGAGCACGATCACGGCGTCTTTGCCATGCCCCAATAAGAAGTTGATAACCGGGGCGGTGGCGTAGAGAGCATCGGCCAACACGACGTCAAAGGCTCGCGGATAGGTCTCGAGAACTCGCGCCAGCAAACGGTGCGCCGCGGCCATCTCGTCCTCGCCGGGCCGTTGCGGCTCGGCGTCGAGCAACAGTCGCAGCGGTTCGGAGCCGGGGGGCGCATCGGAGAGCAACAGCAGTGTGACTTGGCGATGGTAGTATTGCATCTGCTGGCCATCGCGGCGCTGCACGGTGCGCTTCAAGCATCCTCGACAGCAACGGCGGTAGCTGGCGTGAGACTCATGGCCGTCGAGCACGGCCACGCCCAGCCCGCCGATCCCGGGCAGGGCCTTGTTGCGCTTGAGCCGTTCGTAGACGTGATGAATCGCTGCCCGCACCGCGGCGGCATCGAGCCGGCTGTAGACGCGCCCGAGGGTGTCGGCGCTGGGCATCTCGCGGCCCAACCACTGTTTCCAAAACGGTGCGGGCGCTAGCGTCTCTAACGCGTTGAGGCTGCCCAGCCGTGTCCAGAACAGCACCAGCACCGACTGCAGCACCACCCGCGTCGGGATGCGCGGCCGCGGCCTGGTGTCGCCGACGGCGGCCAGCAGCGAGTCCCGCAGACCGTAGACCTTCTCGGCGTAGTGCAGCAGGCGTCGAAGAACGTCATTCCTCCCGGCGGCTTCGGAGCCGCTTCCATTCACGCTCGGAGACCTCGTCGAGGAGCCGTTGGAGTTGCTGGTAGTCGGCCACGGCCTGGCGGACGCGGGCCTCCCAGTGGCGGGGCACAAACAGCTGCTGCAGTTGCCCTTGGCGATTCCGCACCAAATACAACGAGGCGTGAAGCTGACCGCGAGCACAGCGACAGGTGGGCTTGCCGCAGGTGCGTTGGCGGGGCGCCAGCGTGCCGTGCAGCAACCAGCGGCCATGGACGAGCTGCGCGATGCGGGAGCGGAGCCTACGCTCGGCATCCGAGAGATGAGAGCGAGTGGGGGCCGTCTTCATGACTGGTATAATTAATATATATCAGAATAACACATGGGTCAAGTCCGCCGGGGGAATGCGAATCTGCTCGGACCTGGAGGACGAGCGAAAACACTTGCTAAATCAAATGTTTCCGACCCTCAAGAAATGTGGATGCGGAACCGCTGGGTCGCGGTAGGGATGCCGGTTGCCCGGCACCCCCCGCACGGATCCGTACGTGCGCGTTGACTCCTACGGCTCCTACCTCGGATGATGGCGGCGCGAACGCTGCCACGCAGCGCCTCACCGCACTCCGCCGAGCCCTCGTGACACAGCGACCCGCCTCTGCGGGTGGACCGTGCCAGGGCACGCCGACGTTTTCCTGGGTCCGGGCCTTTCCCTTCCGATCCTCCGCCGCCGGTTACCCCACCTTGGTTCGGACCCTTCGTCAGTACTGTGACCCGGTCCGACTCCTCCGCGACGGACAGTGGGGCGTGCGGCCTTGGCCTTCCCCCACCGGCCTGCCGCAGGGGGCGCGGGACACGCAGGCAGGCAATCCGGCAGGCCGGTTTCACTGACTGTCGAGGTTGCGGCCCCCGGTTCACAAGGACTGGCAGGAACCCCAGCGGTCTGCACTTCCCGCCTGTTGCATTCTGCTATCTTGAACAGCGTTGCACGTCGTTAGCGAAGACCACTCGATCAATAAAGACCCGCGCGAGCGCGTGAAGTATATCGGCTTCACCGTCACGGTGGGGCTGTTCCTGCTGCTCAACTTCACGGGTCTGTTCCGCTACATCCTGGGCATCGATACAGCGATCATCCTGACGCTGTTGGCCGGGTACAAGACCTTCCAGCGCGCCATCGGCGAGCTGCTCGAGAAGCGTATCTCGGCCGACTTGGCAATCTGCATCGCCGCGGTGGCGGCGCTCACGGTCGGCGAGTATCTGGTCGCCGCCGAGGCGATGTTCATCATGCTGGTGGGCGAGGGCCTCGAGGCCTACGCGGCCGGACGCACCGAAGCGGCCATCCACAAGTTCGTCGAGCGCCTGCCCCGCCGAGCGCGCGTGCTTCGCGAGGGCGAGGAGATGGAAGTGTCTGTCGAGGAGTTGACGCCCGGCGACCTCGTGGTCGTCCGTGCCGGGGAGCGCATCTCGGCCGACGGGCTGATCGAAGCAGGGCAATCGAGCGTTGATGAAAGCCCGATCACGGGCGAGTCGGTTCCGCGCGACAAGGCCGAGGCCGACGAAGTCTACTCGGGCACGCTCAACGGCCACGGCCTACTTCACATCCGCGTGACACACGCCGGCGAAGACAGCACGCTGGCGCGCGTGGTGCATCTAGTCGAGGACGCAAAGACCCGCAAAGCGCCGGTCGTGCGCCAGGCCGACCGCTACGCGCGTTACTTCCTGCCGGCGCTGCTGCTGGCGGCGGGCGCCACCTATCACTTCACGGCCGACTGGCTGCGCATGGTGGCGGTGTTGATCGTGGGCTGCCCGTGTGCGCTGATCCTGGCGACGCCGGCGGCGATGGTGGCGGGCATCGGCGGGTTGGCGCGGCGTGGCATTCTCGTGCGCGGCGGCTCGATTCTGCAGTCCGGCGCCGCCGTCGATACGGTCGTGTTCGACAAGACCGGCACCTTGACGTCGGGACGTTTCCGGATCGTCAAGACCCTCGCCGCCGAGGGCTTCACCGAGGAACAGGTTGTCTCGCTAGGGGCGTCGGCCGAAAGCGGCTCGGACCACCCTCTAGCGAAAGTCATCGTCGAGTCGACGCGCGAGCAGGGCATCGAGTTCGAAACGTCGAGCGACGCGCAGATCATTCCCGGACGCGGCGCGCAGAGTCTCGTCGGCGGACGGTTGATTCGCGCCGGCAATGAGGCATTCCTGAGCGAGAGCGGCATTCACGACGTCAAACCCTACCTCGAAGAAGCAGACCGGGCGGGCGCGACGGCCGTACTGGTGTCGTCCGACAGCGAGTTGGCCGGCGCGATTCTGCTGCGCGATTCGGCGCGCGAGGGTGCCGCGGAGGCAGTGCATTCGTTGGAGCAGATGGGCATACAGCGTGTGATTTTGCTGACGGGCGACCGCCAGCGCGCCGCCGAAGCGATTGCTCGTGAAGTCGGAATCGCGAACGTCGAAGCCGGGCTGCTGCCCGAGCAAAAGCTCGAGCGCATCCGGCAATTGCAGTCCGAAGGCCGCACGGTGGCCATGGTCTGCGACGGTGTCAACGATGCTCCGGCGCTGGCCGCGGCGGACGTGGGGGTCGCGGTCGTGGGCTCGGGCGCCGACATCGCCGCCGAGGCCGCGGACGTTGTCGACCTCAACAAGACCCTCGAGAAACTGCCCCGGCTGCTGCAGGTCAGCCGCCACGCGGTAACGATCGTCTGGCAGAACATCATCATCTTCGCGGGAGTCGTCAACGTGGTGGCCGTGGTGGCCGCGGGACGGGGTTTGTTGGGGCCGATCGGCGCGGCTGTAGTGCACCAGATCGCTTCGTTGCTGGTGATGGTCAACTCGCTGCGCCTGTTGCGCGTCGAGCGGACGCGCGGGAAGCGGGGCCGCCTGGGCAGGCTGGTCGACCGCACGCCGCTCACGACCTGGTGGCACGACTTTACCCACTGGCTCGGCCACCTCGACCCGGCCTCCGGCTTCGCGTGGTTGTGGGAGCGCCGGCGCGGCCTGGTGAAACCGGCGCTGATCGTGGCGGCGGTGCTGTGGGTGCTCAGCGGATTCTATGAGTTGCAGCCGGGCGAGGTCGGCATCATCACGCGCTTCGGACGAAGGATTGAGCCTGACCGGCAACCGGGTCTGCACTACAAGTTCCCTGCCCCGATTGAAAGCCTCACGCGCCTCGCGAATCTCCGCGTGCGAACGGTCGAGGTGGGCTTCCGCACGATCCTGACGTCGGAGGAGGAAGGCGTCGTGGGCGAATTCTTCGAACCACCGGCTTATGAGTGGAACGCGCAGCATCGCATGGGACGCTTCGAGCGCAAGCCGGACGAAGCGCTCATGTTGACCGGCGATCAGAACATGATCGAGATGACCGCCGTCGTCCATTACGACCTCGAACGCCCCGACGCATTCGTCTTCGAGCAGCTTGACGCCGAGACGACACTGAAGGTCGCCGCCGAATCGGTCATTCAGCGCATCGTAAACTCCACACCGCTCGACGACCTGCTTACCACTCGCCGCCGCGACCTCGAACAACAAGCCGCCGAGACGCTCAACGGCCGCCTGCAGAGCTACCGGACGGGCGCACGGGTGTTGCGGGTGCGGTTTCAGGACGTTCACCCATCGGTCGAGGTCGTAGACGCGTTCCGCGAAGTGGCCGGCGCGCTGGAGGAGAAGAGCCGCCGCATCAACGCCGCCGAAGGGTATCGAAACGAGCAGGTTGCGTTGGCGCGCGGGCGGGCGGTTGCACGCGTGACAAACGCCGAGGCCTTTGCTGTGGGACGGGAGAATCGCGCCGGCGGCGACGCCGCGCGGTTCCGCAACTTCGAGGCCGGGTATCGCACCGCCCCCGGTCCGAACGCGACGCGGCTGTACCTGGAAACGATGGAGGAGATTCTGCCCAACCGCCGGAAGCTGATCCTCGACGGCAACGGCCGGGGCCGAAGGACGCTGTACTCGATCGAAGACGACTTGTTGTTGGCGCCTCCGGGCGCGACGATGGCCCAACCGCCCATGCCGTTCGGGTCGGAGGGAGACGGGCACTAGTGGACTGTCGCAAAGAAGACTTAATGGTAAGCGAGCAGCCGGGCGGGCGCAGGGGCCCGCCCCTACAGTCTCACAACGATATTCCTGCACCTAAGGAATCTCTGCGACATTCCACTAGCGAGGTCGCTAGCCGTCTGGCCTAAGGGCTTCTGTCACGATGTGTTTGAGGTAAACCACCATGCACGATCACATGCATTCCCACGACGGTCACGATCATCATCATGATCACGACCGCGATCATGACCACGGCAACCACCAGCACGGGCCCAGACGTTCGCTCGACTGGAACGCCTTGGCTGGGGACTGGCGGAAGTACGCCCCTTATCTCGGCGGACTGCTGCTCGCCGTGCTGCTCTACGCGAGTTGCTTCACGGTTGCGGAAACCGAGTATGCCCTGGTAACCGAGTTCGGGCGGCCGGTTCGCACGGTGAGCGACGCTGGGCTGCACGTGAAGTGGCCCCACCAGTGGGCCACCTACTTCGACCGCCGCCTGCGGGTCTATAACCCAACGCCGTCGGAGTTCCTCACGCGCGACAAGAAGAACCTGGTGCTCGAGAGCTACGTGCTGTGGCAGGTGGACGACCCCCAGACGTTCGTCGAAACCGTCGGCAACGCCGAAGCCGCCGAGATGCGGCTGCACGACATCGTGTGGGCGGGGCTGGCCGCGTCGTTGGGACAGCACAACCTCGACAGCATCGTCTCGCCCGACCCGGGGCAGGTCCGCGCCGAGAGCATGCTCGATCAGCTAACCGAGCAGACTGGCGCGCGCGCTTGAAGAATACGGCATTCGCGTGGCGGACGTACGCATCAAACGCCTCAACCTGCCCGAGCAAAACAAGCAGAGCGTCTTCGGCCGCATGCGCGCCGAGCGTGAGCGCATCGCGCGCCAGTACCGCGCCGAGGGGGAAGAGGCAGCCTTGCGCATCCGCGCCGATGCCGACCGCCAGCGGGAAGAGATTCTTTCCCGTGCCTACAAGCAGGCGGAAGAGGTCAAAGGACACGGCGATGCCGAGGCGGCGCGGATCTACGGGGAAGCCTACTCGCGCAATCCGCGGCTTTATAAGTTGACGCGGACGCTCGAAGCGTACAAGAAGGCGCTCGACGACAAGACCACTGTGGTGTTGAGTTCCGACTCGGAGTTATTGAGGCTCCTGACGCGAGGAAATCAGTGAAGGGTGGCAAAAGCACCATCGCGATCTTGAGGCGCGAACTGAAAAGTAGGGGCACAGCATGCTGTTCCCGTGTTCGAGTCCAGTCGTCCGCTTCAGCCGCCGGGCACGGCATGCCGTGCCCCTACGTTTGATGAGAACCCGATGAGCACGACCATCGAAACCGGGCTCGATATCCCGCCGGTGCCAAGCGAACCAACGCCTGTGCAGCCCGAGGCCCCCGCGCCACCTCGCCCGTCGGTCAGTGCGAGGAACGTCACGCTCGGTCTGGTTGCACTCTGGCTGCTGAGCGGCATCTATCTGGTGGGAGCCGACCAGCAGGCCGTCGTGACCCGCTTTGGCCGGATCGTGGAACAGCGCGTTCTGCCGGGCATCCACTACCGCTGGCCGTACCCGATTGGCGAGGTGCACAAGCTCCGAACGCTGCAACGCCAACGAGCCTTCATCGGCGGCGCCGCGGCCGACCAGGCGCTCGGACAGGTCCAGCCGCTCGAATCCCAGTTCCTAAGCGGCGACCAGAATCTCATTCAAGTCCGCACCGTCGTTCAGTACAGCGTGGCAACGCCGGCCGACTACCTGTTTCGCGCCCGCGACGTCGCCCGGACTGTCAGTGCGGCTGTGGAAGCCGAACTCGCCCGGCAAATCGCCTCCCGCAACGTCGACGACGTGCTGACAACCGAGAAGGTGGCGATTCAAGAGACCGTCCGGCAGCACGCGCAGGGTCTGGTGGACGACTACGGTCTGGGCGTCGTGCTCTCGACCGTCAACATTGAATACATCGCGCCGCCTCCGGAAACGGCCGCCGCCTTCCGGGATGTCGCCAGCGCGCGGGCGGACTCGGTCCGTATCATCAACGAAGCGCAAGGATATGCGAACGATCTCCTGCCGCGCGCGCGGGGCGAGGCACAGACGCTGGCGGAGGCGAGCGAGGCCTATCGCCAACGCCTGGTCAACCAGTCGCAGGGCGACGCCTCGCGCTTCACGCAATTGGAGCGCGAGTACCGCAAGAACCCCGAGATCACGCGCAGCCGCCTGTATCTCGAAGCAATGGAAGAGGTATTGCCTCGGCTCAAGAAAACCATCGTCGACAGCCGGGGCGACCTCGACATGACGATCGTTCGGCGCGACCCTTCGTCGAAGAGGAGCGAAGCCGATACCCTGCCCCCGGCGACCACCGCCTTCCCGCCCGCGCCATGACCAAGCAGCAACCATGACCCAACAGCAGAAGGTGCGCACCGTCACGATCGGCGTCATCGGGCTCGCCTTTCTGATTGCGGTAGGCAGACAATTGGACTGGAACTTCCCCGAAACCGGCGCGGCGGCGATCGTTGCGAGCGAGCCCGCCAAACCCGTCGATCCGGTCGACACCATCAACCGCATGGTGGACGCCGCCGGCGACGGCGATGTCGAGGCCTACTTGTCGTACTTCAGCGGACCGATGGCGCGGCGTCTGCGCCAGACGCTTGATGAGATGACGCGCGACGGCTTCGCGAAATACCTTATCGAGACCAATCAGCGCATCAAGGGCTTCGCGATGTACGAGCCTGAGACGATCTCTGAGCGCGAGGTGGAGGTACGCGTGGAATACGTGTACGCCGACCGCAACGAGGCGCAGCAGTTCTACCTCGAGAAGCGCACCGACCAGTGGACGATCGCCCGCATCGATGACACCGAGCGGGTGGAAACCCTGGTACCGTACGGCACCCCGGTTTATTAACCCCGCATTTTCAATTTGATGTTTGACATCCCGACCTTCCAGCGGCCTTGAGCGTCTTTATTCATAGGGGCTAGAGCCCGATGAGGACGCCATGGAGGCCAACACCCAATGGGTGAAAAACAAACCAAGCCATTCCAGCTATTGAGTCCCGCATAATATCCCGTCACTCGAAGCAAAGCGAAGACTGTTTCCAGAAGGCCGTGATCAAACGCGGTTTGCGGTGCATGCGGCGGAGTGCCTTGCGGACCCGCTCGTTCAGCTCGCCGTAGTCCTTCGGACAGACGTTCGGCAACTCGTGCTGCTTCCAGTAAGCCCAGATGTATTCCACCGGATTCAACTCCGGCGCATAGGGTGGCAAGTACTCGGTTGCGATGTGGCCTTCGGAGAGTTGGATGAACTCTTGCACCAGGCGGCTACGGTGCGCCGGCAGCCGGTCCCAGACGATCAGCAGCGGCCGATCGATATGACGTACCAACGCCTTGAGAAAGTCGATCACTTGCTCTTTGCCGATCGCACCGGGATAGAGCCGGAAGTAGAAGTTACGCAGCGTCAGCCCCGCCGAGACGGAAAGCTTCTCCCAGTTGAAGTTAAACTGCAGCACCGGTGTTTGGCCACGTGGCGCCCAGGTGCGGCAGCGATGCGGCTTCTGACTCAATCCGCTTTCGTCGATGAAGACGAGCGTACGGCCTTCGTTTTGGGCTTTTTTTTAATGCGCGTCCAGGTCTTGCGCTTCCAGGTGCGGATCTGCTCTTCGTTGCGCTCGCGCGCCTTTCCGACCGGGCGTTGCGGGCTCCAGTCGAGCGCTCGCAGGATCTTCCAGACGTGGCCTTCGTGGTAGTCGACCCCGAACTCGTCTCCGATCAGCCGAGTCACCCGCGGACAGCTCCACAGGGGCGTGGGGAAGCCGTGGGCTTGCGGGCCTTCCAGCAACAGCGACGTCAGGCGTTCGCGTTGTGCGGCATCGAGGAGCGGCTTGCGTCCGGCGCGCCCGGCCTGGCGGAGTCCGGCCGCACCCTGCTCGCGGTATTGCCGCCGCCACGCACTGACGGTTTGGCGAGCGACTTTCAACCGTCTTGCCGTCTCGGACTGATTGTGGCCTTGGTGGAGCAGCCGCATCGCTTCGAAACGGCGCTTCTCCAGGGCCTTGAAATCCCGCTTCACACCTTTGGGGTTGCCCATACATATATAGATGCTCCAAACTATCAAAAAGTGTCATAATAATTTGCGGGATTCAATAAGTTTCAATGGGCTTCTCAAAGTCGATTTCCAGGGATCGCACGTCACTTCCGACGGTGGCCTGATTTTGGTTCGCGAACTGGACGAACGGCTCGGTCTCGGAGAACTGATTGACGAGCATCTCAGCGACTCCCGGCAAGGCACAAACAAGCAGTTCACGCTCGCTGATCTGTTGCGGCAGTCGGTTTACAGCCGACTCGCCGGCTACGAGGACCTCAACGACGCCGAGCGGGTTTCGATCGATCCGACGTTTCGGCTGATCGGTTCGCAGAAGATCTGGGATCGCGGTGCGGCCTTGACCTCGACGCTGCACGGCTTCGAGACGGAGATGCTGGCGAGCGAAGAGAACCTGCTGGGGCTGATGGCGCTGAACCGAGAGCTGGTCGGGCAAGCGGAAGCGTTCGACGACGCCGAGCGGGTCGTTCTGGACCTGGACTCCACCGAGAGTCCGGTCCATGGCCAACAGGAAGGCAGTGCCTACAACGGACACTTCGAGTCGGTCTGCTACCACCCGTTGCTTTTGTTCAACGGTCATGGTGATTGCCTCGCTGCCAAGCTGCGTCCAGGCAACGTGCACAGCGCCGAGGACTGGGATGAGCTCTTGTTGCCGGAGATCGAGCGCCAACAGGCTGCGGGCAAGCAGGTCGCCTTCCGGGGCGATGCGGCCTTTGCGAAGCCGGAAGTTTATGAGACTTCGGAGGAACGCGGAGTACAGTACGCCATTCGCATTCCGGCCAACAAGAGCTTGGAGCTGGAGATCGAAGACATCCTGTTTCGCCCGCCGGGAAGGCCTTCCCGCAAGCCCTTGGTGCGCTACAAGAGTTTTCGCTATCAGGCGGAGAGTTGGTCGCAGGCGAGGCGGATCGTCGCTAAGGTCGAGCATCACCAGGGCGAGCTGTTCCCGCGCGTCGGATTCATCGTGACGAGCATGAGCTTGCCGAGCCGCTCGGTGGTGCGCTTCTACAACAAGCGCGGCACGGCGGAACAGTGGATCAAGGAAGGCAAGCAGGCGACGCACTGGACGCGATTGTCGTGCCATCGATTTCGGGCCAACGAAGTGCGGTTGCAACTGAGCGTGCTGGCCTACAACCTGGGCAATCTTTGGCGGCGGCTGGGGCTTCCGCAGCGAATCAAGAGTTGGTCGCTGACGAGCTTGCAACACAGGTTGATGAAGACCGGCGGTCGGCTGGTCAAGCACGCGCGGTATTACTGGCTCTTATTGGCGGAGGGACATCTGAACCGGCGGCTGTTCGGCGACATGCTGCACAAGATCTGGGCGCTGCCGCTGCCGAGTGGGTAGCATTGCCGGAGTGAGGATCAACAGCTTTTGGCTCCAAAAGGTTTCGCAAGGAGCAGTGTCGGCCGGAGCGCCGTTCAAGCCGCTCAATCAACGACTGTGAGCGGTCGAACCAGCTCTGGCGACTACCAGCAGAGGTGATGTGCAGGGTTCAGCGTGAAAGGACGTGCTGTTCGGAGCGGAGCGGGTGTATACTGTGGCCGTGCCAGGGCCAAAATGGAAATCCTGGTCAAGAACCTTCCTGAGACTGTCTGGCCGGGCTGGAAAGAGTATATCCCAACCCGCATATGGCGTATTCCGGTTAACACGTCGCGGAAACAAACTGGCCAGGGGCTCCGCTCTTGATATCCCGGCGGAAACGGCGTATCGAGAAGTAGGGGCACAGCATGCTGTGCCCGCCGGTCAAGTAGTCCGTTCAGAGCAGCCGGGCACGGCATGCCGTGCCCCTACATCGCCCCTGGCACGTCGGTCTAATTGATGTCGAAGTGCTCGCGCTCTAGCGAGAGATCACTCCGCACCAGCACGTGGCTCTTCAGTAGTTCCTCGATCTCCTGCAGGTAGCGGTTCTTGCGTGACTTGAGCGTGCGCGCCACCTCGGGGTTGACCCGCAGCGTGACATCTTTCTGCGGCTTCATATCGGGCGACATCTCGCGCGCCTCGTCCATGATCTCGTAGATCACGCTTTCGACCGACTTCAACAAGCCCGACCCGGCGCAGGCCGAGCACGGCGAGCAGAGCGTGCGCTCGAGCGACTGCTTGACACGCTTCCTGGTAATCGCGACCAAGCCGAACTCATTGAAAGGTAGCGATTTCGAGGGGGCCGGGTCGCGGCGCAGCGCCGTCTCGAGCGCCTGGATCACGCTGGCGCGGTTCTTGCGGTCTTCCATGTCGATAAAATCGACGACCACGATGCCACCTAGGTCACGCAAACGCATCTGTCGGACGATCTGGTTAGCCGCTTCGAGGTTGGTGTTGACGATCGTGTCTTCCAAGCGGTCGGACTTGCCGACGTACTTGCCCGTGTTGACGTCGATCGCGACCAGCGCTTCGGTCTGGTTGATCACGATGTAGCCGCCCGACTTGAGCCACACCTTCGGGCGCAAGGCTTTCTCGATCTCCTTGCTGATGTTGAACTCATCGAACATCGGCCGCGGGCGGGTGTAGAGCTTGACGCGCGAGACCAGCCTCGACTGGAAGCGCTCCACGAATCGGAGGATGCGCTCGTACTCGTCCTCGTGATCGACCCAGATCGTCTTGAAGTCTTCGTCCAACTGGTCGCGCAGCACGCGCTCGACGATGTCGAGGTCTTGGTGGACGAGACCCGGACCGGTGCGATGCTCGGCCTTTTGGCGGATGTCGAGCCAGAGGTTGTAGAGGAACAGCATGTCGCCTCGGATCTCTTCCTCTTCGACTCCATCACCGGCCGTGCGCACGATGAAGCCACCCGGCATGCCGGTGCGATTCTCCTGAACGACCGTCCGCAGGCGGCGGCGCTCGTCAAACGAAGCGATCTTGCGCGATACCCCCACATGGTCGACCGTGGGCATATAGACCAGAAAACGTCCGGGTAGGGCGATGTGCGAGGTGATGCGCGCGCCTTTCTTGCCCAGCGGCTCTTTGGCGATCTGGACCAGGATCTCGTTGCCTTTCGACAACAGGTCGCTGATGCTGGCCGGGCCGGAGTGAGCGCTTCCGTCACTGGAGGGAGCAGCGCCGTCACCCGACGGGGCCACCGCGGAAGCCTCCTGGACCGATGCTTCGACCGTCTCGGGCTCGTCGCGGCGGCGGCCCGAACGTCGGCGGCCCCCGCGGCCGCGGCGGCGTAAGGACCGTGATGAGCTCGATCGTTCCCGCACGCTCGCTGTCTCCGGCGCGGGCTCCTCGTTGTCGTCGGGGAGCGGAAGGCCGGGCGCGGGATGCGCTTCGCCGTCCGCGTCTGCACTTGGCGCCACCTCTGTCGCTGCTGCCGGCTCGATCGTGTCACCGTTTTCCGCGTCGGCTTCCGCGGGCTCGCCGGCTTGCTCGGTCAGAGCGTCGTCCACGGCTTCGGCAAGAGCCTCGCTGCCGTCGCCCATGCTCGGCGAAGCTTCCTCCAACGTCTCGACGGGATCCTCCGGAGATTCGTCTTGAGAGTCGATTGCGGTGGCGGCTGCGAGGACCGAAGCATCGTCGGCGAGCAGCTCAGGGTCCACCGCGTCTACCGGCTCGTCTGCCGTCTCTTCCACGGACACGGGCTCCGGCTCGGGAACCGGAGCGGCGGCGACCGCTGCACCCGCGAACGCGCCTTCGGAACCTCCGTTGCCGGAGGCCGGTGGATCGGGAGCGACTTGGCCAACGTCCATCGCCGATTGGCCGGCATCGCCTTCAACAAGGTCGACGCGGGCGGGCCAGTCGGCGGGTTCCTTGGCGGGTTCGTGGGCGGCCATTGGCTCCTCGCCCTCGGCGGGCATCTCGCCCGCGGCGCTTTCGGGTTCCAGCTCCGCAAGAGGCTCGCCATTGTCGCGACCAGCAACGTCGGAGTATTTCGCCAGCGACTCGCCCGGCAAGACCGCCAAGTCCTCTTTGGGCTGGGCAACCGTCTCCGCGATTGGCACGGAGACCGGCCCGGCGGCCACCTGCGGGGCGGGGGCCTCAGCCTCCTCGATCGCGGACGGCTCGCCCTCGGAAACGGACGCGCCGTCGTCAGCAACCTTGGCGTACTTCGACCGCGGGAATCCGGACTCGGGTCGGCGCGCGGGGCGCCCTCTCCGGCCGCGGCGGCCACGGCGTTCTCCGCGTTCCCTGCGGCGTGGCCGGTCGGCGGACGGCTCCGTATCCGGAGGCGGCTCCGGGGGCAACTCGACGACGGCCACCGTGGGACGCGCTTTCTTGTCTCCCGCGAGTTCCGCGTCGTCATCGAGGTCTTCGAAAAAGTCCGACACGTAGAGAAACGCGTCCCGGTCGAGGCCGATATCGACGAACGCCGACTGCATGCCGGGCAGGACGCGCGTCACGCGGCCTTTGTGGATACTGCCGGCCAGCCCTCCTTGGTGGGACTCTCTTTCAACGTACACCTCAACCAGCCGGTCATCTTCCAGCAGGGCGAGGCGAGTTTGATGGGGGGTCGAAGAAACGACCAGTTCTTTAGACATCGGACGCCTCCCAGGGAACGGAGGGCCCGCCTAGAAAATGCGGTTCTGACTAGACGGAGAATCCGGCGCTGTAGCAGCGTCTGGAAACCCGCCGGGCCACGATGCGCGCCCCGCTGGGGCGCCGCGCCTGACCCGCAAGCTTGTCTGTCTTCGGTTACCGGGCGGAGCGGCTTCGTACAACCCGCCGGCTCAACGCCTTTCCCGTAGAGAACCGCCCTCTCCTCAACATCAGCGGGGGCGCCTTGTGTTCCCTGTTCTCACTTTGTGAATTCGAATCCTCTCGGCGGACGGGAACTCCGGGCCCGTCCGATCTCGGTACTCCTTGCCGGCTCCTACGAGGTCTGCGCTCAATTGGTATAACGGCGCAAGCGAACGTTGTTCACCAGCCCAAGCAACATAAACGTCGCTATCGTATTCGACCCGCCGTAGCTCATCAGCGGCAGGGGAATGCCGGTCACCGGCACCTTGCCGACAACCATCCCGACATTGACGATCAGGTGAAACAAGAACACAGCGGCCACGCCCATGCAGATATACATACCTGCATTGTCCGGGGCCGTTTGAGCGTTGCTCACGATCTTCATCAGCACCGCCAAGTATAGCGTCAGCGCTACTACCACTCCTGCAAAACCACTCTCTTCGGCGAATGCCGAAAAGATGAAATCCGTATGCGGCGTAGGCAGAAACCGCAATTGAGTCTGCGTGCCGCGGGCGAAACCCTTGCCCCATACCTCACCGGAACCGACGGCGATCTGCGATTGGATCGACTGATAGCCCTTGTCCCGCGGATCACTCTCAGGATCGAGGTAGGCAATTACCCTTTCCTTTTGGTACGGCAAGAGCATGTACCAAGCCAGCGGTGCGGCCAGCACGCCCGCCAAGACCAGCAACAACAAATGTTTCCAGCGCAACCCGGCCATGAACACACCCATCCCGAGGATAGGCAGGTAGCTTAGCGCCGTGCTCAAGTCCGGCTGAGCGGCAACCACCGCCATGATGACCAGGAATAACCCGGCCATGCGCAAGTGGGTCGAGGCGGTGATTCGTTCCCGCGGCGACTCACCCAGCACGTACGCCACCAACAATACTAGCACCACCTTGGCGAACTCCGAGATCTGCAAGCTGGCTCCGCCAGGCAGAGCGAGCCAACGCCGGGCGCCGCCGCCGATGTGGCCGAACAGCGCTACCGCGGCCAACAGCACCAGGCAGGCGACATAGAAAGCGGGAACGTGCTCCACCCACCAGGTGTAGTCGACGGTCGAGACGACCCACATGACACACAATCCAAGGACGACCCAGATGACCTGACGGTAGTGGCTATCCTGCCAGATCGTGTTGCGCGTCGCGCTGGCGATCTCGATCAAGCCGAGAACCGACAGACTGACCGCGAGACCGATCAATGTCCAGTCGGCATCGCGAGCTGAGTGTTGCCCCGTCATGGCCGGCCGGTGCGAGCCAAGGCGACGGGTCCGGCCGTCGAGTCGCGCTCTTGCCCTTTCATCGGAGGCGTGGCCCGTCGGGCCCATTCGATACGCTGCTTCTTATCGAGATAGCTCTTGATCACGTCGCGAACGATTGGCGCGGCCAAATGGCCGTGTTCGCCGGCTTCAAACAGCGCCGTCACGACGATCTCCGGCTCGCGGCATGGGGTGAAACCCACGAACCAAGCCGAGGCCCTCAGGCCAGGATCATTGCTGGCCGCCACTGTTTTTCGCGAGGCCCGCTGCGCGCTGCCTGTTTTCCCACAGACGTCGTGACCTCGCAGACGCGCACGAATCCCCGTGCCCTGGTCGTTCACTACCGCCCACAACCCCTGCACAATGGCGCCGATGTGCCGCTGGCTGAGCTCCACTTTCTTCGGCGGCGGTGCCCGGAAATCAGGACGGAGTCTCTTCAGATCTTCGTAGGAAACGATGTGGGGGCGGTGCCAGATGCCGCCCATCACAAGGCCTCCGATCGCATAGGAGGTCTGGAGCGGGGTCGCCGTAAGAGCGCCTTGCCCGATCGCCACCGAGATCGTCTCCCCCGCATACCATTTTTCTCGGAAGAAACGCAGCTTCCAGGGCTCCGACGGTACCAGGCCCTCCTGCTCGTGAGGCAGGTCGATCAACGTCTTGCGGCCCAGTCCCACCAGTTCCGCATACTCTGCGATGCGATCGATTCCCAGCTTGTTGCCAACTGTTTGGAAAAACACGTTGCAAGACCTGGCCAAGGCCTCACGAAGCTTCACCCGTCCGTGCCCCCCGGCGATGTGGCAGCGGAAGTATCGGTTGTAGAAAGAAGCTCCACCGTTGCAAAAGACGCTGAAATCCTCGTCGATGGTCCCGGTCTCGCGGGCGGCCAGCGCCAGGATCGGCTTGAAGATCGAGCCGGGCGCCAATTGCGCCTGAATCGCCCGGTTCATCATCGGCTTGTCGGGGTTCCGGATCAGGTCCCGCCAGTCGTCAGGCCGGATGCCTCCCACAAACATGTTGGGATCGTAGCTGGGGCGGCTGACCAAGGCCAACACTTCGCCGTTGCGCGGATCGAGAGCCACCACCGCGCCCTTGCGGCCTTCCATGGCCAGTTCCGCTACCACTTGGAGGTCCAGATCCAAGGTAAGCCGGATACTGCGCCCTGCTTTGGCCTCGACCGTTCCAAATAGACTTCGCTCGCGGCCGAGGCTATCCACTTCGACCAGGCGGCTGCCGTTGGAGCCGCTGAGAATGTCGTTGTACTGCCGCTCGATGCCCGCCTTGCCGATCTCGGCCCCGGGCTCGTAGAAGATGAACTCCTCCTGGTCAAGCTCGTCGTCGCTGATCTCGCTTACGTAGCCGACGACATGCGAAGCCAGGCCGTCGCGAGGATAAAGGCGTCGCTGGGAGCGAATCAGCTCCAGTTCGCGAAACTGCGGCCGGTGGGCCTCGACGAAGGCCACCTCCGAGCGGGTGAGGTTCTCTTTGAGAATCGCGGATTGGTACTCGGGCGTCTTCGAGGTCTCGAGGCGATCGAGCTTCGCCGTCAGTTGGCCTGCAGGAATATTCAGTCCCTCGGCGATGATTTCGACGTGCTTGCGGTTCGGTACCGCCCGCGACAGCAGTACCTTGTAGCTGGGGATGTTGGCGACGATCACGCGGCCATCGCGGTCGAGAATTTTCCCCCGAGGCGCCAGTACGGGCAGCGACTTGACGCGGTTGCGTTCGGCACGGTCGGCATAGACCTCGGGACTTTGAATCTGAAGCTGCCAGAAACCCGAAAGCAGCCATAGAAAGACCAGCGTAGTGAAATACTGAAACACGGCGATCTGCACATCACCGCTTTTGCGTTGGCCGGTGGGGTAAAGACTCACAGAGCTCCCTCAACCAGCCCTTTTCAGACCGTCGAACAGACGGAACACTAACAGCGACAGCGCCGCATGGGCAGCCGCGAGAACCAGGGTCAACGCCGGATTAAACGAAGCGTCCGTCCCCAGCAATACCCGCTGCATGATCCAGTAAATCAGCTGATGAATTAGCAGAAAGAGCGCCACCAGGACGCTTCGGGCACCAGGATAGTCGGTTTCAATCACCAAGCTGATCGAAGAAGCTAAATAACCGATTAGCGTTTTGATGATACCAAACACACCGATCGGGCCATGTGTCAGGCTGTCCTGCGCCAGGCCCACCACCACGCCAATCAGGATGCCTTGTGGCACGTTACGGCTCATCAAGGCCAAATAGATGACACACAGCAGGGGAAGGTCGAATGAGCCAACCACTGGGATGTAGAGCGGCAAGTAGCTTTGCAGAAGAAGAGTGATGACGACCAGAGCGGCCGCCGCTCCCAGGCTGAGGCGCTTGGCAACTCGCTCAGTGGTGGGAGGGGGTACGCTAGCCTGAGTGTTCACAGCGTAATCAGGGGCTTGCGGTGGAAGAGGGGGCTTGGGTTGACCCTTGGGCGGTCTCGTTCCGGGCTTCGGTCTCGGGCCGAGCTTCCGGCTCGCCGGGCGGCCGCGTCGCATCCGCGTTCATTCCCAAATTGAAATCAGGCGGCGGCGTCCCCGGTTCCCCCTCCCCGAAGCGATGCTGTTGGGCTTGGCCGATGGCCTGGTAGCGCTGACGCAGGGTGTCGGCATCGGTCAGAGGAGTCAAAGGCCTTTCCGAAGGCGCCTCTTCGGAGGGGGCTTCCATCGTCGACGCCGGGGCTTCCTCGGCACCGTCCGCGCTGTCATCCGCGGCGGCTGTCGTTTCTACCGGCGCGGACGAGGGTGGCAGGGGCATCAATACGTCCGGGGGCTGCGGCCGGGGATAGCGCGGCAAGTCCTGGTGCACGCCGAACGTCACCACGAGTACTTCCTTCAGCCGGCTGAGCGGGGAGAACGGGCGGATGTAGATCTCTTGGTACTCCGGGCCCGGGCCGACGCGCGCCACCTCTCCCACCAGGAACCCGCGGGGATAGATACGGTCATCGCCGGAGGTGAAGACCGGCTCGCCCGGCTTAACCTCGACGTCGGGGCCGGCGTTTTCGAGAAGACACTCGTGCGTCCCGGTTCCTTTCATCACGCCCTGCTGCTGCGAATCCCGAAGGACCACGCCCACGCCCGAGTCCCGATCATTGATCAACAGCACGAGTGACCACGGCGCATAGGAGGCCTGGATCTTTCCAACGATGCCGTCGGCGGTGATGACGGGCATTCCCGCGCGCACGCCGTCACGCGTTCCTTTATCGAGGAAGTACTCCTTGGCGTTGGGATTGGCGCCGGTGCCGATCACCTGCGCCAGTATGGTCTGCGAGGAGATCTGTTCCTGATAGACCAGCAACTCCTCCTCGCGCGAAAATCGAGATAGGGCGCGCATGAGCTGCTGCTTCTGCAGCCGAAGCCAGTCGTTTTCCGCTTGCAACTGCTCGTTCTCGACGCGCGTGTCGAACAGCCAGATATAGTCTCCCCAAAAAGAGCCGAGCAGGGCCGTGCTGCTGGACAACAAGTCTTGGAGCGGCATCATCGCCCCGACCGTCCAGACGCGCAACAGACGGCCTTCCTCGCCCCGACGAACCTGATATCCCAACAGGACGAGCTGTAGAAACACCACCCCGACCAGCAGAGAGGCATTGCGGTAACGGGCGATGAACTCTGTCACGACGGTTGCAGCCGGGTCTTCTAACAGCGGGCTTTCTATTCGATAGAGATCCGTCTCAGCAAGCGAAAGTCGCTCAGCAGGCGCCCGGTTCCGAGAACGACCGAGGCCAGCGGATCCTCCGCGATCGACACCGGCAACCCGGTTTCGTCGCGAATGCGCTCATCGAGGTTGCGCAACAAGGCTCCGCCGCCGGTCAAGACGATGCCCCGGTCACTGATGTCGGCGCTCAGCTCCGGAGGAGTCCTCTCCAGCGCGACACGGATGGCATTCATGATCGTGTCAACGCAATCGGCCAACGCCTCGCGGATCTCGCTGTCGTCGACGCTCACGGTGCGGGGCACGCCCTCGATCAGATTGCGGCCCTTGATCTCTATCGAGATGGGCTTATCGAGCTTGAAGGCCGAGCCCACTTCGATCTTTACCCGCTCGGCGGTGCGCTCACCGACGAGCAGGTTGTACTTGCGTTTGAGGTAATTGATGATGGCCTCGTCCATCTCGTTGCCGGCGACGCGGACCGATCGCGAATAGACAATGCCCGACATCGAGATTACCGCCACGTCGGTCGTGCCGCCGCCGATGTCGACCACCATGTTGCCCGACGGTTCGGCAATCGGCAGTCCCGCGCCGATAGCCGCGACCATGGCCTGCTCTACCAGGTGCACCTCGCTGGCATGGGCGCGATAGGCCGAGTCCATCACGGCACGGTTTTCGACCGGCGTAATTTCGCTCGGCACGCCGATCACGATCCGCGGATGCACCAGCATCTTCCGGTTGTGCGCCTTCTGAATGAAGTAACTGAGCATGCGCTCGGTGTACTTGAAGTCGGCGATAACGCCGTCCTTCATGGGCCGAATGGCGACGATGTTCCCCGGCGTGCGCCCGATCATTTCCTTGGCTTCTTTGCCGACCGCTTCCACGTCGTTAGTGCTCTTGTTGATGGCTACGATCGAGGGCTCGTTGACGACCACACCCTTGCCTCGGACGAAGACCAGAGTATTGGCCGTCCCGAGATCGATCGCCAAGTCCCGCGAGAACAAACTAAAGATGGATCGAAGATTCATGGCTTCCTACATGCGTCCGTCGCGGCGCGAAGACCGGCGACCGAACGCGGCCGCGCAAACAGTCCCGGACCGGGGGTCTTCTACTAGATCCAGCTCGCGGAGATACCGAGGCGCACCCTGATCCAGTCAGGAGATCAAGGGCTGGTCGTGCAACCCAAGGGGGCATCCCGCTGGTCTACTCCAGTGTAGCTGGGTTCGGCCTGTCTTGGCCAATAAGGGTCGTATATTTGTCAACGCCCAATAGAAATGTCCCCCTCGGTAGCTCGATAGAAGTGTCCCCTTGTGTTTCTTGTTCGTAGGAGAGATATCGTCGTCGTCGGGGCTGTGGAACTGTGGGAATCGCGTAGCGATTTCCAAGGGGCGGTGGGAAGGGTGGAAAACCATCCACCGCTCCTCGAACCCGGTACTGCTGCCTCGAGAGATTTTCCACGCTTTCCATCCGACCCGGCATTTCCACAGCCCTCTTATGTATTCGCAGCCCGTTTTTTCCGTAACACAGCTCGCCGCCAGGGGTGGTCCGCCGCCGGCTTGCGCCCGCCCCCCGGACGCTGCTGTGGTGCTGGTTTCGTCCGCAGCTGTGGCGTCGGCGTGGCGATCACGTCGTGCTCGATCTCGTGCCCGTCAAACCTCACCTGCAAGCTCTCATCGCGCCACTGTTGGACCGTCACCCGTGCCCCCGCCCCCACGCCCTGGTTGCGTTTCGGCTTCAACTGCAAACAACGATTCTCGAAACGCACCACCCGGTCGTTGCTCACCACGCGTTCGTACTCGCAACAGAACACCCCTCGCAGCTCGGTGCCGCGGGGGAGCGCCTGGTGAAAGTCCGCTGCCGCCGCCGGCTCACAGGCGAAGCGCTCGTTGTGCTCGGCCAGGTACTCCTCGTCGAGATAACGGTTCGCCGCCTCGTACTCGACGATCCCGCGCAGCCGCATCTTCTTGATCAGGCGGTCTTGGTGCGTGCCGTGATGACGCTCCACTCGGCCCTTGGCTTGCGGCGAGGAAGCCGCCATGATCGTAATGCCGAGCTTGGCACACATGCGCCCGAACTGCGTCTCGGGCTTGATGCCTGCCAGCGCTTCCCGCGACGTCGGCTGGCGCTGGTAGACGTTTTTCCAGTCGCAGTACAACGCCTTGGGAACGCCGTGTTGACGTACCCAGGCTGCGAGCAGATCGGCCGCGGCCCAGGTCGTTTCCTGGTCCGAGAAACGGCACAGCGCCACACCGGTCGCGTCATCGACGAAGTTCATCAGACAGGCTTTCGGGCCGCGTTCTTCCAGCCAGTGGTGGTGCGAACCGTCGAGTTGAATCAGCTCGCCGAAGTGCGCTTTGCGTTGGCGCCGGGTGCGATGCGGTTGGCGCTTGCGACGGCGGCTCCACAGACCCGCGGCGAGCATCCAGCGCCGCAGTGTTTCGCGCGGCACTTCCAGGCCGTGGTCGGCTGCCAGATGTTCCGACGCCAGCGTCGGCCCGAAGCGCTCGTGCCCCTCGCCCGCATAGTTCTCGCGCACCAACTCGAGAACCTGCTGGCGTCGCTTCTGATCGGCTCGGTTCGAAGCACGGCCGACGTTACCGTGCACCAAAGCCTTGGCCCCGCCCGCACGGTAACGCTTCTTCAGACGCTTCGCATGGCGGTAGCTGACCTCCAGCAGCTCGGCGGCTTCGGTCAACTTCAGTTCCCCTCGTTTCACTCGGCTCAGCACTTCGCCGCGCCTCAACTCCTTGGCACTCATCCATGTCCTTCCCACTCTCGGCTCCTCCTTCGGAGCCTCAGAGTAGGGGACATTTCTATTGGGCGCTCAAGGGGACATTATCATTGGGCTTCAACAATAAGGGTCGTATATTGAACACTTTTGGGCTTCCGGGGGGCGAGGACCGCCCCTGAGTGAGGGGACCTGTGCCTCGACTGAGTTCCTCCGATCTCCCGCTCGCGGACATCGGACCGAAATAAGCCGCGAAGTAAAGCCTCTGTTGGCGCCCGTCGATCATTCCAAGCAGGATTCCCGGGCTCGATTCGCGGCCCGACAGATTCCGGGCCAACACTTTCCGGGCCAACACTGTCCCGCTGAATCCTTATGACGCCACCAAGGTTTGCTCCGGGGTTTGCTCCGGGGTTCGCTCCGGGGTCTGCTCCGACAACTGCGGGAGCCCGCCGCCCCCGCGCGCCCCGCGTGAGGGCCCGCGGCAATAACCGCCTCGTTGTTTTTCCGTTTTGGTTCTCGCTGCCGGCAGGCGTTTGTCTGCTCGTGACCGCGGAGGCCTTCCAAGATGACAGGGTCTCTTCGGTCTGTGCGGCGGCCGTGTTCGGCCTTTGCGCGTGGGTATGCCAGCGTGCGCTGCGCCTGGACTGGCTTTCACCGGCGATGGTCTACCTCTACGTGTTCGGCATCTTCCATCTGGGCCTAGTGGTGCCCTGGTCGCTGGGGATCAATTCGTCCGTCCCACCGAACTGGCTCGTGAAGTTTGGCGTAACCCCGGCCTTGGTTCTGGTGATCATCGCCCTACTGGCCTATCAGGCCGGCGCGTACCTGAGCGTCAGTCGTGGTGGCGCGCCCGCCGCTGGGCGCAACCCTCGGGTGCTGCGTTCCAATCCGGTACTATTCCACTTCGGGTTGATCATCGCGGCGGCCGGTTTCGGGTTGTTTGTGTGGGGCGTACGGTCGATCGGGATCCAACGATTCCTGCAGGCCAGCTATATCGACACCTTTCGGCTCGTACGTGAACACGACCCCCGCCTTTTTGTCTCGAGCCTGACCGTCGCTCCCATCGGCCTGTATCTCGCAGCCGCGTGCGTACCCAAGAAACACGCCCGCTGGGTGATGGCGCTGACACTGTTGTGGACGCTGTTGATTCTCTTCATCGGGTTTCGCAGCTTCGCACTCGTCGCTTTCATTACCTGTATGGCGGTGCTGAAGAAGCGGGGCTTCCATCTATCCAGGTACGTGTACGCCTTGGGCCTGGCCGCCATGCTGATCGCGATTCCGATCGTTCGCTCTATGCGCGATTCGAGCGTGGCCAATCGCTCGGCCGCCGAAGCCATCGTTTCCGTGAAACCCCTCGCCGCGGTCGAAGAAATGGGCGGAAGCCTGGAACCTCTGGTGCACGCGATCCGGCTGATGGAGAACGAGTCCTACCGCTGGGGCCGGACGTATTGGCTGGCGCTTCAGCGGGTCGTGCCCAACTTTTCGCTGGAGTGGCAAGGCGCGACGTATATTCCGCTCGAAGACCTGCCGCCGACACACTGGGTGACGCGCCTCGCCGCACCCTGGAAATACAAACACTACGACGGGATCGGCTTCTCGGCGGTGGCGGAGCCGTATATTAATTTCGGCCTAGCCGGCGTGGTGGCCTATTTTCTGTTCCTGGCCATGGCCCTGGTGTGGGCGGACCGTTTCGACGCATCCCGGCCGACCCGGCTCGCGATGTGGGCCACCGTGCTCGGTCCGTTGCTGCTCACCACGCGCGGAGCGTTCTACGCCTTCTTCCGACCGGCCATCTGGGGGCTGCTGGTGATCGTCGGTTTCCGCGTAATCTCGGATTCTCTCTACTCGATGCGCCGTCCGGTTCAGACTCCGCAAGTCCGGCGAAGCCTGGAGCCGGGCTTTCACTCTGGCGACGTGGGCCGGTGAAAGGTCGCCGGCTGCTCTCCTTGAGCATAAGGAGGCCGCGTCGACCCGCCGTCGGCCGAGGGCCACAATGTTGCGCAATTCTTCTACCAGGACTTGCAGTTCCACCACGTCGTGTGGGAGATTGCACACAACCCGTTTGCCGCCCCCGCGCTCGTGAGGCGTCCCGGGCGTTGCTGGAACATCGCCGAAGGCTTTCGGAAGCCTTGCACGAACGGACTGCGGCACCGAGCGGGTAAGCTAACGCATTCCGAGAGATGGTGGAGGAGCGCATGAAACGGATCTGTATTTCCCTACTGCTGTTCGCCTCGTTAGGAACTGCCGCGGATAAGAAGATCGTCCTGCGGGCCGTCGGCGGCGGCGGCTGGGCGGCAACCGAGTCCGCCGTCGCCAAGTACCGCAAAGCCGCCGGGACCCACGCCGACGTCGTGGTCGCCAAGACCGAGGCCGATCTCAACCGAGAGATCGTGGACGCCGACGCGGTCATCGGCGGCGTCAGCAAGGAACAGTTCGCCAAGGCGAAGAAACTCAAATGGCTGCAAACCACCAGCGCCGGAGTGGAGGCCTATTCGTTTTGGCCCGAATTCCGGGACAGCGATGTGATGCTCACGAACTGTAAGGTCGTGCAAGGCCCGACCATCGGCGACCACGCCTTCGCCCTGCTGCTGGCCCTGACGCGCGGCTTGCACGTGTACATCCCCAACCGGGCGGGCGAACGGGCCTGGAAGCGCCGGGCCGACGCGCCCAAGGGCATGACCGAGCTGGCGGACATGACGGCGGTCATCGTCGGCGTGGGCGGCATCGGCACGCAGATCGCCCAGCGCGCGCACGGGTTTGGGATGAAAGTGATCGGCGTCGATCCCAAGGACCTGCCAGTGTCGGTGTTCGTGCCGACGATCGTTCCGCCGGACCGGCTCGACGAGGTGCTGCCGAAGGCCGACGTCGTCTTTGTCTCCGCGCCGCTGACGCCGAAGAGCGAGAAGATGATCGCCGCTAAGCAGTTCGATCTAATGAAGCGCGGGGCTTACTTCGTCGCCGTCTCGCGCGGCCGGCTCTATGACAAACAGGCGCTCGTGAAAGCCCTCGACAGCCAAAAGCTCGCCGGCGCGGGCCTCGACGTGACCGACCCCGAGCCGCTGCCCAAAGACGACGCCCTCTGGCAGTTCGAGAACGTCGTCATCACGCCGCACATCGCGTCCGCGTCGCATGGCTCGAACATGCGGCGGCTGGGCGTCATTGCCGGCAACATCGGGCGCTTCGCGCGCGGCGAGCCGTTGACGCACGTGGTGGACAAGTCCAAGGGTTACTAGCCTGCACGTCCCCACCCCGTGGCGAGGGACCTGTGAGGCAACCGAGCCGTGACCGTGAGGGGCTGTGAAAAAATGCTGGGGACAATCAGCCGCGGCCTAATCAAACCATTGGGTTGAGTGGTAGCCGGCATCCGAATCAGGTTTCACGCCACCACCGGAGTTCTCGGCGCGAATCCGCGCGAGCCCAAGAAACCGAGATGAAATGAGGAGACTCGCGGTTTCGGGAGTGCGGTACGCTCCCGAGTGACGGGCTTCGCCCCGCCCGTTCCATGACGCGGGGCGAATCCCTAAATCTCTTCTTATAACGAAAGGAACTACGAACTATGAAGAACCATAGCAAAGCCATCGAAGCCTTGTCACAACCGCAACACGAGATGATCGAACAAGGCATGAACGTCGTCGCCGGTCTGGACCTGGGTGACCAGTACTCCCACGTCTGCCTGCTCGATCTGGAAGGAAACATCGTGGAACGCGTGCGCGTGCGCACCACCGTCCAGCAGTTCGAGAAGTACTTCGGCGCGTGGGCGTCGATGCGGGTGGTGTTCGAAGCCGGCACCCACTCGCTGTGGGCCTACCGACTGCTGGAACGCCTCGGTCACGAAGCGCTGATGGCCGACACGCATCGGCTGGCGCTGATCACGCAATCGCTGTCGAAGGGCGATGAGCGCGACGCCGCCACGTTGGGCGAGTTGGGACTGCGGATGCCCCAGATGCTCAACCCCGTGCAGCCGTGTTCGCTCGAGACGCAACAGGATCGCACCCTGCTGCGGGCACGCGAGGGCGCGGTCGCCGCGCGCACCAAACTGATCAACTTGGTGAGGGGCACGGTGAAAAGTTTCGGCGAACGCTTGCCGAAGTCGGGCACCGAGGCCTTTGCAAAGAAGGCCGGCGCGGCGATGCCGGCGTCGCTGCGCGAGACGCTGAGCCCGTTGCTGCTGGTGATTCAACACCTCAGCGACGAGATCCGCCGCTACGACAAAAAGATTGAGCAGTTGGGCGAAGAGAAATATCCGCAGACCCGGCGGATGCGCTCGATCCGAGGGGTTGGGCCGATCACGTCGTTGGCGTTCGTGCTGAACCTGGACAACGACGCCACGAAGTTGAAGAGCAGCCGAGCGACGGGACCGCGCATGGGGCTGCGTCCGAAGAAGCGCGACTCGGGGAAGAGCTCCCCGCAGCTGAGCATCACCAAGAGCGGCGACCCGATGCTGCGGAAGCTATTGGTGCAATGTGCGCAGTACGTGTTGGAACACCACGGCACGGACTCGGCGCTGCGGCGCTGGGGCTTGCGATTGGCGGCGCGGGGCGGCAAGGCAACGAAGCGCAAGGCGGTGGTGGCGGTGGCGCGCAAGTTAGCGATCCTGCTGCATGTGTTGTGGAAGCGCGAGGTGGACTTTGATCCGTTCTACGACAGCCAGGACCCGAAGCCGCCCGTCGAAGCGGCCCCCGTGTCGGGGTCGGGGTCCGAGCCGGCGGGATGAGTTGAGCGGCACGAAGGAAGCCGGATCAGGTCAGTAGTACGAGTTCGCAAGACGGAGGAAAGGAAGCCCCCAGCGAAGGGAACACGTCGGACACCGAGTTCGTAGCGACTGCGCGTTCCGGGCCGGCCAGCAGGACAAGGCCGCAGCTGAGAAAGCAACGCTGCTAAGACTGAACTTCAAAGAGCACCGCGTCGCGGACGACGCCAAAGAGAGTGCGGATGGAAGCCAGGTCGGACGTGCCCCAGAAACTGAAGTTTCCCCGAGGCCCCTTGCCAGTTGACAAAGCGAATCTCCTCATGGAAGCCGCGGGTGGGAACCCGCTGTTCCCGCTGAGCGCAACGCGGTGGCATCCTACCACGGCGCCAAGCCCCGCGAAGGGGCGACTGAAAGTAGCCCACGACGCAAGTCGTGGGGAAACGCCACCAACGAATCGGGAGCCCCGGTAGGGGCGTTTGAGTCTTACCTGCTTCCCAAGACCCGATTGTTGTGGGCCTCGAAGGCAGGTGCCCTAACCCGGCCCCACTGACTCGGTGGTAGGGACGAGAACCTCAAACGCCCCTGCCGGGGCTGGAGATCGTTTCACGGCCTTGACCCACCGCTTGCGCGGTGGGCTACTTTCAAACGCCCCGTACCGGGGCTCGGTGACGTGGTAGCATGCATCCGCACTGCGCCGAGAGAAATCGCGGACTCCCGTCCGCGGTGAGGCCGCGTTGGATGGCACAGTTGTGGCGGGCCTGCGGGGCCGATTTTTTCACGGCTCCTAAGGGAGCGGTCCGGCACGAACCCCGGCGCCATCAAAGGACTCTTAGCCTGCGCCTTGCCGATGTCTTCGGGCGCGAAAATAGGCTGTCCCCAGGTGCACCGCTGCCGTCCTTCCTGCGCCGGGAAGCCGCTACCCTTTGGGTCGGACCGGGCACACGAAGTCATTCGGCTTCACGGCCAACAGCGAACAGTCGAGCTTACTGACGACCTTCTCGGCGGTGTTGCCAATCAGGAAACCGTCGAGGCCCGAGCGGGCGACAGTGCCCATCACGACCAGGTCCATCCGGCGGCGCTTGGCAAAGCGAGGTATGGCCTCACCGGGAGTGCCCTTGATGAAGTGGATTCGCTCGCGCTCGACAGACACGCCCGCCTGGGAAAGGAAGTTCTGGAGGTCCTCACGCCTCTCGGCACGTTTGGAGGTGATGTACTCTTCCAACTCGCGGCGCTGCCCCCCGGAATGCCCGCGTAGGATCCTCTCCCCGAACACACTCCAAACATGGATCAGGTGCAACTCGCCCCGGTCCCACTCGGCCAGCGCTCGCGCCACGTTGATCACCTTGTGGTTCATCGCCGCTTGTTGCGGCTCGTCCCGCACGGGATCGACGCATGCCAGGATAGCCTTGTGGCGGCGCGCGCCCGTCGGCTTCACCAACTCGACCGGGCAGGGGCAGTTGCGCAGCAGGTCCATGGCGGTCGAATCGACCAGATGCAGAATCCCGCCCTGATGTGCCGTCTTCATCACGAGGTCATGGCGGTTGCGCAATACTTCGCGGATGATCTCGGCGAACGGCTTGCCGAAAAGCACCTCCGTCCCTGCTTTCACTCCCTTGGCGCGCAAGGGAGCCACAAGCTTCTCGAGGACCGCCGCCTTGTGCTTGGCCAAGTTGGCTGGCAGCGCCCACGCCGGCGGGTTCAAGCGCGCATGGAAGAGCGGCTCTTCCTCCACGACGTCCACCACCTTGAGGGCCGCGCCGGTTGCCTGGGCCAGCCGCGCGGCGCGGGTCAGCGCGGGATGCTTGTCAAAGGCAGCGTCAGCGAAGACAAGAATTCTCTTGAAGAGCTTCATCAGCGAGACTATCCTCCACCAGACAACGCGTTCCGTATGGCAGTCGCGTCTCGGTTCGCAAGGTCGGGGCGACGCATGACGCGGTTTTCGACAACATGGCGTCTCGGCTTCGCGGAAACGCGACCGAAGGTTCGAGCTACTCTACTACCGACTCTCGCGAATCATGCTGACGGGACCCATGTTCACATGTAGGAGCACGGCATGCCGTGCCCGTCTTCCAAGATCACTATAATTTGCGAGTCTCACCAGGTTTGATCGGTAGCGATGCCCGGCCCCGCCACGCCACAAGACCGCGAAATCACTGGTACACCGTAGTCCCGGTTTTGCTTCGAGCATCGCGCGATGAACTACTGAGCCGTTATCATAGACGGTTTGCAATGCCAAACTCACCCGCTTCAGACGCGCAAAGTCCCGTCGCCCCCGACCGTCCCGTAACGATCGTTACCGGCGGCAGCCGCGGCATCGGACGGGCTATCGCCAAGGAGCTGTCAAGCACCCATCGCGTGATCGCCACCTACCGCGGCCGCGAGGACGCCGCCCGCAGCCTGCAACAGGAAACCGGCGTCGAGATCTTCCAACTCGACGTGGCCCGGCCCGAAGACCGTGAGGCACTGCTCGCTTTCTGCCGTGAACGGTTCGGGCAACTCGACTTGCTCGTCAACAACGCGGGAATGGCGCCGCGCCAACGCCTCGATCTACTCGAAGCCACCCAAGAGAGCTTCGATGAGGTGCTCAACACCAACCTCAAGGGGCCCTATTTCCTCACGCAGTCCGCTGCCCGCTGGATGCGCGAGCGCAAATCGGGACGCGTGGTGTTCATCACGTCGATCTCCGCCTATACGTCTTCGCCCAACCGCGGCGAGTATTGCGTGTCGAAGGCCGGCCTCAGCATGGCGGTGAAGCTCTTCGCCGACCGGCTGGCCCCTGACGGTATCGGCGTCTTTGAGATCCGGCCCGGCATCATCCGCACCGACATGGTGGCGCCGGTGGTTGCCAAGTACGAAAAGCTCGCTGCCGAAGGGCTGCTGCCCCAAGGCCGGCTCGGCGAAACCGACGATGTCGCCCGCGCCGTCCGAGCCGTTGCCGACGGCCTCCTCGACTACTCCACGGGCCAGGTGCTCGACGTCGACGGTGGATTCCACCTGCGAAGGCTCTAGCGCTAGCGCCGTCCGCGGAAGGTCTGTATTATACTGGCGTGCGAGGACACGCAAATGGCAAACCTGCCATCAGAAACCTGGATCTACACTAGCAATCTGGGTGGGCGCTCATTGGCTGCCACCCTGGGTCAGCAGGAAAGCCCTCGCGCGTCGGTGGAGCCCACGCAAGGCATACCACTTGGCGGTCGGTCCCTTCTGGGTCCTTGCTTTCGTTTTCCAAGTTAGCCATTCTTTCGTGGTCCACAACCAGGCCGCACGATGGTTCGGCATGGCTCTCCTTGTACCTTTTATTTGGGCATTCGCGCGCGCATCCAAAGCTGGCTTGCGGGCCCGGGCCGACGCTGCCCCGAAGTTTGAGGTGCTGAGCTTAGGCCTTGCGAGCCGCAGCGGCAGTAGAGAGCTGCCGTTAGCCGGCGCGAAACCGGACGAAGCGTCTTCCGCAACCTCGACGCCCACCCCCGATCCCTGACCGTCCAGGTCACCCGATTTGGCCCTTTTTTGTCCCGGAATGAAAACAACGATTCAATTTGTAGGGGCGGACCGTCGTGTCCGCCCTCCGTCTTCGAACCGCTGAGCGGCCACGCCGGCGCATCAGGATAGTAGGATGTAGGATTAGCTCTGCCGCTCCAGGCTGAACAGGCCGTGCCCGGCAGCGAGAAAGGTCGATCGAACATGGCGGAAGCGAATTTCGGTGTTGCCGGTCTTGGCGTGATGGGTCAGAACGTCGCACTCAATATTGAACGCAACGGCTTTCCAGTCATCGCCTACAACCGCGGGGCCGAGAAAGCAGACCGCATGCGCGAGCTGTCCACCGGCAAGAACGTCAAGGTGACGCAGTCGGTCAGCGAGTTTGCGCAACTGCTCGACAAGCCCCGCCGTATTCTGTTGATGGTCACCGCCGGCAAGGGTACTGACGCCGTGATCGCCGATCTCCAGGGCGTGCTCGAAAAAGGCGACATCATTATCGACGGCGGCAACGCCCATTTTACCGATACCGAGCGTCGCCAGAAAGAATTGAGTGACGCGGGCTTTCACTTCGTCGGCTGCGGCATCAGCGGCGGCGAGAAAGGCGCCCTGCTAGGGCCGAGCATCATGCCCGGCGGACATGAGGACGCCTACCGCCTCATCGAGCCGGTCGTGACCAAGATCGCCGCGCAAACCGAAGACGGCGCCTGCTGTACCTACGTCGGTGCCGGATCGGCGGGCCACTACGTCAAGATGGTCCACAACGGCATCGAGTACGGGATCATGCAGATCCTGTGCGAGGTGTACGACATTCTGCGCAAGTCGGCCGGGTTGCCGACCCCGCAGATCCGCGACATCTTCGCCAAGTGGACCGAAACCGAGATCACAGGCTTCCTGCTCGAAATCTCGGCCATCAACCTTGGCAAGACCGACGAGGAAACAGGGAGTCCTCTCGTCGAGCTAATTCTCGATACGGCGGGACAGAAGGGTACGGGTAAGTGGACAGCACAATCGGCGCTCGACCTGGGCGTGCCGACGCCGACGTTGAGCATGGCGGTCGAGGCGCGTATTCTTTCCGGGTTGAAGCCACAGCGCGTCCAGGCATCGAAAGTACTGCACGGCCCGGCTGCGAAATTCGAAGGAGACAAGGACGCGCTGGTGGCGTCGCTGTTCAACGCACTTCACCTTGCGATCGTCGGTTGCTACGCGCAGGGGATGGCGTTGATTGGGGCGGCCTCCGAAGAACACGGCTACGGCGTAGACTTGAGCGAGGTGGCGCGCATCTGGAAGGCAGGCTGCATCATCCGATCGAAGCTGCTCGACCCGATCAAGCGGGCGTACGCGGCGAATCCGAAGCTGATCAACCTGTTGCTCGACGACTCCTTCAGCGCGGTGTTGAACGAGAAGTCGGCCGACCTGCGCAACATCGTCCGCGTAGCGGCCGAGACCGGCGTGCCGGCGACCTGTTTGGGAGCGACCCTGGCCTACATCGACAGCTACCGCAGCGAGTTCCTGCCGGCGAACCTCCTGCAAGCGCAGCGCGATCTTTTCGGGGCCCACACCTATCGGCGGCTCGACCGGGACGGCGTGTTCCACACCGAGTGGGAAGACTAGCGGTTGCCCGCTGTTACGTGTAGGGCACGGCATGCTGTGCCCGCCTCGAAAGCACAACCGTTTGCTAAGCCGGACGCCGGCCCACCTCTCGCACCGACAGATGCCGCAACACAAAACATTGGAAGAGTTCCAACGCAAGCACGACTTCTTCGTTGCTCTTGACTCCGACGGCTGCGTGTTTGACTCGATGGAGATCAAGCACAAAGAATGCTTCACGCCCGCGTTCATCAAAGTGTGGAAGCTACAAGCCGCATCGAAGTACGCGCGGCAGGTCTGGGAGTTCGCCAACCTCTATTCGATCGACCGTGGGGCCAACCGCTTTCCGGTGCTGGTGAAGAGCCTCGACCTACTCCAGGACTACCCAGCGGCGATGGCGAGGGGCGTGCAGATCCCCGACTTGCAGCCGCTGCGGGATTTCGTCAGCTCCGGCCTGCCACAGAGCAACGCATCGCTAGCCAAGGTGCTGGAAGAGAACTCCGACCCCGTCCTCACGCGAACGATGGAGTGGAGCAACGCGGTTAATGCCGCGGTCAGGGACATCGTCGAGGGAGTCCCGCCGTTTCCCAAGGTGATCGAATGTTTAGAGAAGATCACCGCGCGTGCCGACCTCGCC
Organism: Bryobacterales bacterium; assembly: GCA_965261065.1. Lineage (GTDB taxonomy): Bacteria > Acidobacteriota > Terriglobia > Bryobacterales > UBA6623 > JAKZVK01. The sequence goes on from OZ253444.1 coordinate 6,707,516, forward strand.
GTGGTTTCCGGGACGCCGGGCGAGGCGCTGCAGCGCGAGTGGATCGAGCATAAGATCCATCACTACCCGTCGCTCATCGCAGGGCAGGAGCTAGGTAAGAAGGCCGAACACCTGCGCGCCCTCACAGCGGGCAAAGGCTACGCGCCGGACAACATGCTCATGATCGGCGACGCTCCTGGTGATCTGAACGCCGCGCGGGCCAACGACATCATGTTCTATCCAGTGAACCCGGGCCACGAGGAGGAGTCGTGGGAGCGTCTGCACACCGAGGCGCTCGATCGGTTCTTCGCAGGGACGTGTCGGGACGAATACGAAGAGGCCCGGACGGCTGAATTCTTGGCGCTACTGCCGGAGACGCCACCGTGGAAGCGATGAGCGCCCGATGCAAGCGCTTGCACCTGGGACTTTGTTTCTCGACACTGAAGACGGCGCCGTTCAGGCGCGATATCTCAGTTAGGAACCACACATGATCCACGTACCTCTCATTCGCTGGGGTGAACCCTACAAGAGTCTCGATGTCGACAAGGTCGTCCACTTCGATACCGGCGAGCCGATCGCCGAGGTCAGCCAAGCTGTCCCCGGCCAGGTACGCCGCGACTTGCGCAAGTCCAAGAACGCTCGCGACGCCCTGCGCGAAATTCCCTGCGCCGAGCTGATCAAGATGGTCCAACAAGCCGGCCAACTGTTCATGAAAGAGGAACTGCCCCTGGGCGACGGCTCTCAAACGCCCGACCAGTTCGTGCGTCAGCAGTCGGCGACCACCGGCCTGCCCGAGCACATGTGCCGCAAGAACATGGACAAGATCGCGTTCGTGCTCAGCCAGATGGACCGCATCCTCGACGCACTGACCCGCGGCCTCGACATGACCATCCTGACCGCCGGCCACGGCTACGATTCTGAAAAGCGGCTGCTGAGCTACCAGGCGACCACCGACGTACTGGGCATGGTGCTCCCGAGCAACTCACCCGGCGTGCATACGCTGTGGATGCCGGTCGCGGCAATGCAAATCGGCCTGGTGCTCAAGCCCGGGCCGCAAGAGCCGTGGACGCCCTATCGCATGGTGCAGGCCATGATCAAAGCCGGCGTGCCGGCGCAGGCGTTCGCCGTCTACGCGGGCGGCGGGGACGTCGGAGCCGCGGTGCTCGAGAGCTGCGGGCGGACGATGCTGTTCGGCAGCCAGGCCACCGTCGACCAGCATGGCGGCAACCCGCGAGTGCAGGTACACGGGCCCGGCTACACCAAGATCCTCGTCGGCGACGACAAGATCGACAACTGGGAAGAGTATCTCGACCTCTTCGTCACAAGCGTGGCGCTCAACAGCGGACGCAGTTGCATCAACTGCTCGGGCATCTGGGTGCCGCGTCACGGCCACGCGATCGCCGAGGCCATGGCCGAGAAACTCGCCAAGATCGAGGCGCTGCCGCCAGAAGACCCCGAGGCGCCGCTGGCCGCGTTCACCGTGCAGGGCGTGGCCGACGCGATTTCAGCCGCCATTGACGCCGATCTCGAAGCGTCCGGCTCGGCCGACCTGGTCGAGAAGGCTCGGGGCGGCAAACGTCTCATCACGCGCGAGCACTGTTCCTACCTGTTGCCGACGCTGGTCCATTGCGAATCGCCCGCGCACCCGATCGCGAAGAAGGAGTTCATGTTCCCGTTCGCGACCGTGGTCGAATGTCCGCAGGACGAGATGCTGGCGAACATCGGACCCACGCTCGTGGGTTCGGGCATCACCGACGATGAGAAGTTCCGCGCCGCCCTGCTAGACTCACCCGACATCGACCGCCTGAACCTGGGACCGGTGCCGACGACGAAGCTCGACTGGTTGCAGCCGCACGAGGGCAACATCGTCGACTTCCTTTACCGCGCACGGGCGTTCCAGACGGCCCCGGCCGCGTAGCGCTCCCGTAGTAGCCGTTCCCTACTTTCCTGGGATCTCAAGCCGCGCAGCGACGCCTTAATGCTAGCCCCGGGTGCCAACCCGAAGACGCCGGCCCAGGCCCCGAATCAGATGGGCTGCTGAGGCCAAGGAATCATGCCCAAAGGCAACCCAATCCCTACCGCACCTCTTGAGGCCCCGTGAACTGCCCGCCGGCTGAAGTTCGGGTCGAAACACGTGCCGCCGCGTCCGACCTCCCGCCCAGCCGCGAAGCGGCGACCGGATGGTAGCCCGGGGTGACGCCGCTAGGCGGAACCCCAGGTATCGAACCTCTTGTCTCGGGAGCCCTGACAAGGCGATGCAAAAGCCTCGGCGGACCGAGCCGTTGTCGGTTCAACAGCAGCCCGTATCGCCCCGGACGAGTGTCGCCACCCCCGGCGCATGACTCGGGGGCACTGGGGGCCCTGCCGAAGTCTCGTTTTCACGAAATCCCGTGGAACGATCTGGCACGCTGCCGAGCGCGACGTTGCTCCTCTTCTTCCTCCGATTTCCTCCGATTCCAGGGTAGCAAGAGGGTGCAAGGGGTTTGACCCGCGTGGACCGGCGAGTGATTGAAAGAAAAGGTAATAAATATTTGGAAGATTCGTGACTCAAATTGCGGTTCGTGGTGCGATGGGGAGACGGAGTCCCAGGGGGGGTGCCACGGATCATGGCAGGGTGCCGGAGCCCCCGAGCCGGGCGGAGGCCGAGTTCGGGCTTCAAACCCCGAACTCGGGTTGGCAAGGCGGCCTCTCGGGGCTGCTCGATGTGGGCCAGCGTTACACAACGATTCCTCTGTGCAACATCCTCCACGTCGGAATCTCAGTCACAGAATCTTCATCCCACAGAATCAATAACGTACGGCGAAAACGGCCGATTACGCCAGGCCGGTGCGTTACCGTGAGACCGGAGAGAAGGGAAACGTGACAGCGCATGAATGACAACATTGCCGAAACCTTGCCAAACCGTGCCAAAGACCGACCACCCAGCCGGCCGCCAAGTTGAGGGAGTTCGGAGGCGTTCATTATCGAGTCGCCCGGTTCGGAGAGACCGAACTCACTCGCTAAACCGGATTGAATACAGATCGGCGTCTTTCATCACGAAGCGCAACCGGATCGGCTTGCCTGCGAGTGCGTCCACAGTCGAGCCCTGCTCCCATGCAACCGTCTGCTCGATCGCGTCGCCAAAGATCTCGGGGGAGTCTTGGAGGAGGAAGTCGGGGATGGGATCGCCGTTCGCTTCCTGGATCTCCACACGGATGCTGCCGGCCGCCGACGTTGAGTAGTTAATCACGAGTTGACGACCGCGGAAGACGAGCGGCTTGGTTACGAATTCGCCCTCCTGATAGCCGGCATGGACGGACACGAACCCATCGGTGCGCAAAACGCCTCTGCGAACGCGGACGGTGGGGAGACGGAAATGCTCGAGGATATATAGAGACATCTCCTCCTTGCCCGTGGGGACAAGACCCCATGCAACCGTGTTACTGCGGTCCGTCCAGTTGAGAGGATTGCGGCCGGGCCGGACGAAGGACTCGTGGAAGGTGCGCTGCCAACGCACGCCGTCTCGGCTCGAGATGAACACGGAATCCGACACGCCGATGCCGAGCGCGTCCTTGTACTTCTCGGGCAAAACGGCGTTGCGGTCAGGCAGGTAGCGCATGGGAAAGCCGACATAAAGGTGAGGCGCCCGAAAGTAGGGTGAGATCGCGGCACTATAGAAGTGTTCGAGGGGAGCGTCACCCAGATCGATCCACTCCGGGAACGACCAGTGGACGAAGTCCGGAGAGGTGGTCCTTCGGATGCTCCGAATCCCATCCTTCATGCTGCGTATATAACCAACGTACTGCTCTTGCTGAGAATCCCAGAAGACGCAGTTCTGGCTGTCGAAGGCATTTTCGATGGTCCGGTTTCCAAATTGTTTCCGAAGGATTGGTTCGGTTCCCTTCTGCTTCCAGCGAATGCCATCGGCGGAGACGAAGGCGAAAAGCCCGTCACTAATGCCGCCGGTGGCTTTGTAGAGTTCGTCCGGTAGTGCGTTTGGATTGGTGTCTTTGAAGGCGGCAAAATTGCTGGCCGGACCGCCAAACCCCGGCTCGGGGCTCTTCCAAATGATGTTGTTCTGTTTGCTGCCCTGGAACTCGACCAGGCCCAGGTTCGGTTTGGTCCAGTGAATGCCATCGTTGCTCTCCGCATAAGCCACGGTCAGCAGCCACCCTTCACCGCTCGCGGGAAGATCCTTCCCCGGTACGGCGCGGTAGTACATACGGTACAGGGGGCCGTCCTGGAAAACGCTGATGTAGTGGTTGCCGGACCCCTCCCAGGGAGCGTCAAACTGTAGGGCAATCTCGGCTTTGCGCGGCTCGTGCAGCCGTAGGGCCACGCCGTGCTTGGAAGCGATGAGCGACTCGTCGAGGAACAGTTCCAAGCGTGAGCCGATGTCGGTTGCCGGCACCGACTTATCTATCTCAGCGGGGGTGCCGCAGGCATGGCTGAGCAAACAACAAAGAGACCCAAGCAGCAGGGCACGACGCGGTCGGTGATTGCGCACTATCGATACCATCGTAGGGTAGCTCAACCTGCACAGACTAGTGCACCAGGCGGGTCTTGTGGTTCATGTAGTCCATGAGCAGGTACTGACCCAGGGTGTAAGGGGACGTGAAGTAGGCCTTGCCGCGGCAGATCTCGGTGATCTTTTGCACGAAGCGGACCAGAGCGTAGTCCCTCGCCAACATGAAGGTGTTGATGAGAATGCCCTGGCGCTTGCACTTGTGTACTTCTTCGAGGGTGCGGCTGATCACGAGCGGGTCGAGGCCGAAGGGGTTCTTGTAGATGCGTCCGTCGTCGAGGGTCAGCGCGGACGGCTTGCCGTCGGTGATCATGACGATCTGCTGCATGTCTTTGCGCTGGCGCCGCAGCAGACGCTGCGCGACGATGAGGCCCTCGCGCGTGTTGGTGTGGAAGGGGCCGACCTGTACCCGAGCGAGCTGCGACAGCGGCATCTCCTCGGCCGAGTCATGGAACAAGACCAGTTGCAGGGAGTCGCCGGGGAACTGCGTTCGAATCAGGTGCGAAAGCGCCAAGGCGACCTGCTTGGCCGGCGTGAAGCGGTCTTCTCCGTAGAGGATCATGCTGTGGCTGCAGTCGAGCATTAGCACGGTGGCGCAGGAGCTGTGATATTCGGATTGGCGCACCATCAAGTCGCGGTACTCGAGCCGGAGCGGCCCGTCGAGTCCGTCGCGCTTGACAGCATTGAACAGCGTCTCGCTGATATCGAGGTTGAGCGTGTCGCCGAACTCGTAAGGCTTTGACGAGCCCGACGTCTCGACGCCGGTCGCCATCTCGCGTGTATCGTGGCGGCCGAAGCTCGACTTGCCCAGCGAGCCCATCAAGTCCTTCAACGTTTTGTAGCCGAGAAAGTCGAGGCTCTTGTCGGTCAGCTCGAAGCGCGCGTTCTGTAACGAGCCGACGCCGCCGACGCCGCCCGGCGGAATCTCGCCCGTCCGGCCTTGGTCAGAGGCGTTGGGGTCGCTGACGGTCACGTACCCCTCGTTGCCGAGTTTCTCGGCGAGCCTGTTGACCAGTTGGTCGATCTGCTCGGCGGACATTTGATCGAGCCGGTCGATCATCTGCTCGAGGTTCTCTTCGCTGAAGAGGTCGCCCTGCTCAAGCGCTTGGCGGATCGCCTCTTTCAGCTCATCGAGCGATTGCTCGCCGAGTTCGGAGAATCGGTAGCCCTGCTCGTCGAAGCCGCTACGGAGGAAGTAGTCCGAGAGCGCCCGCAGGAGGTCCTCGGCGCTGATGCCGAAATCGTCGCCGGTGTAGCGCGAATACTTGACAAATTTCATGGTCGGCGAGCGAGTGAGGTCTGCGACCTCAAACCGGCAAGTCCGCGCTGGTGTGGCGTAAGGCTCCAGCTGCAGCCTTGCCGAGAACGATTCCTCGGTTCTCAGGCCCGCGGGTCATAGCGGCTGCTCGGTCGTTTGCCATCCTGAGTCCCGACGAATCGAGACTCGGCAAGGCTGGAGCCTTACGCCACATGCCAGCCCGATACTGCTGCGAAACATTGCACGCTTGTTCAGGTGACGCTCCGGTCAGACAACTAGTTGAACGACGTTTCCGCCGGTCGCATGGGGAAGTCCGGGTGCTCACGCGTGCGCTTCTTCTTTGGGTCCGCCACGTAGCCCAATTCTTCATCGCGGCTGATCCGCCGGTGTGCATAGAGCCCCTCGAGCAGAAACTCCGCGGCCGACGCGCGCGCCTCTTTGGCACCCGCATGTTGTTCCACCACCGCACGGGCCAACTCAAGCAAACCCTGTATCCCTTCGAGCTGTTTCAAGACCTCTTTGGCGGGCTCGTTGTCGCTCAGCTTGAGACTGCCCCCCAGGTCGAACCATTGCACGATGCGCGAAACGTCCGCGCCGCCGAAGTACTCGTCGAACACTTGTGCCACGGCGGTGCGAATCAGATCGTGCGCCACCCGGTCGGCGCCGCGCAACTCGCCCTCGTACTCCAACTCGAACTTGCCCGTGATCGACGGCAGCGAGGCTTGAATATCGCCCACGCGCGGAACGATCAGCTTCTCCTTCGTGGTGAAGGCTCGCCGCTCAGCATTGGAGATGACATTCTCCATGCAGGAGATCGGCAGCCGCTGCGAGACGCCGGAGCGCTTGTCGATCTTCTTGTCGTCGCGCGCGACAAAGGCGATCGTCTCAACAATTTTTTCGATGTAGCTGGGTAGGTACAGGTTGTCGGGCTTGCCGTCGCGCTCGCGCCAGGTTTCCTGTTGCGTGATCTCGATGGCGTCGTCGAGCGTCAGCGGATAGTGTGTGCGGATCTCGCTGCCGATGCGGTCTTTGAGCGGCGTGATGATCTTGCCGCGGGCGGTGTAGTCCTCGGGATTCGCGGTGAAGACCAGCAGCACGTCGAGCGGCAGGCGGATCGGATAGCCTTTGATCTGAACGTCGCCCTCCTGCATGATGTTGAACAATCCGACCTGGATCTTGCCCATCAAATCGGGCAGCTCGTTGAGGGCGAAGATGCCCCGATTGGCGCGCGGCAGCAGGCCGAAGTGGATGGTCAACTCATTGGAGAGGTCGTGCGCCCCACGGGCGGCTTTGATCGGGTCAACGTCGCCGATCATGTCGGCAATCGTGACGTCCGGCGTGGCCAGCTTCTCGACGTAGCGCTCCTCGGGGGAGCGATAGGCGATGGGCGTATCGTCGCCCTGTTCGGCGACGATGGTTCTCCCGGCGCGGGAGAGCGGCGCGTAGGGGTTGTCGTGAATCTCCGTCCCCTCGATGTACGGCAACGCGAGGTCGAGCAAGCTGCTCAGTTGGCGTAGGATGCGGCTCTTCGCCTGGCCTCGCAAGCCCAGCAGGATGAAGTTGTGCCGCGACAGCAGGGCGTTGACGATCTGAGGCGTGACGGTGTCGTCGAAGCCGATGATGCCGGGGAAGATCGTTCCACCTTTCTTGAGTCGCGCGATCAGGTTCTCGCGGATCTCGTCCTTGACGGAGCGGTCCCGGACGCGCGCCTCGGTGAAGTTCCGGCTGCGGCGCAGCTCGCCGAGAGTCTTGGGTAGGCGTGACGAGGCAGGCATTTGCGGGAAGCGAACCCTCGAGGACGATGCGCGCCGTTCCCCTAGGGCTCGATGCCGTCAGAATAACACTTGCGCCCGCCAGTAGGGCGGTTTCGGCGGGTGCGCGACAAGAAAGTGATGATTTGCGGGTTCCCCTTTTTTGCGTGCGAATCCTTACGTAGTGATACGTTAGGAAAGGAGGCGTACTATGCCCGAATCTCTCGTCGCGCTCGAACGTCAACGAAAGGCCATCCTCGCTCGGATTCTCGATCTAGGAGACTTCCGCAGCGGATCCATCAGCGCTGTCAGCGGCCGCTGCGGCAAACCGTCCTGCCGCTGCCATCAGCCCGGCCAGCCCGCTCATGGCCCGAACTACCGCCTGACCAGGAAGGTCAACGGCAAGACCGTGAGTGAGACCTTTTCCTCGCCCGCCCAGCGGCGCAAAGCGCAACGCGAAGTTGAGGCTTTTCACCGCTTCCGGGAGCTGAGCCGACAACTGCTCGAAGTCAACGAACAGATCTGCCGCTTGCGCCCCGTCGCCGAGGACGCCGAGCTGAGTCCGCAGGAAAAAAACGGCCGAGGCGATCCAGCAAGAAGTCGCCGTAGAAGTAGGGAGGCTGCTACGGGTCGTCTTGTGTGAGAGGCGCAAGCGCGGGTCGCTCGACCTCGAAGCCGTCGAACAGGCGACGCGCGACGCGCTGCATCAAGCCGGCGCTGTCTTGCTCGAGACGCTGTTGAACGAAGACGCGGCCGGCGAATCGCAGCAGCCCTGCGCCTGCGGCTCGCCAGCGCGCTACGCCGGTCGGCGGCCGAAGAAGCTCGTCACGATGCTGGGCGAGGTCGTCGTCGAACGGCCGTACTATCACTGCAGCCGCTGCGGCAAAGGCTTCGCGCCGCACGACCAAGAGCTGGCCGTCAAAGCGACGCAGTATTCGCCAGGCGTGCGCCGCATGACGGCGCTGGTCGGCTCCGAGACGTCGTTCGATCGCGGTCGCGCGTTGCTCGACGAGTTGGCCGGAGTGCGGCTGACCGCCAAGGCTGTCGAGCGCGAAGCCGAGGCGATCGGCGAAGATGTCGCCAGCGAAGAACAAGCCGCGATCGCGCGCGCCGTACCGCTGGAGCTTCCTGCGATGTCAGGACCTGAAACTCCGATTCTCTACATCGAGATGGACGGCACGGGCGTACCTGTCACCGCCGCCGAGACGGCCGGCCGCAAGGGTAAGGACGGCGGCCCGGCCGGCACGCGCGAGGTCAAGCTCGGCTGTGTGTTCACGCAAACAAGCTGCGACGAACAAGGCCGTCCCGTGCGCGACGAAGACTCGACCAGCTACACCGGCGCGATCGAGGACGCCGCATTTACAGCGAGGCTTGGCGACGGGGTTGGAGTCGGGCGCGCAAGAAGGTCGTGCTTGGCGACGGTGCGGGCTGGATCTGGAATCTTTCGCACGAATACTTTCCCGGCGCGATCGAGATCGTCGACTTGTATCACGCTCGCGAACATCTGTGGGAGCTGGCGTCGAAGCTGTTTCCCCAACAACAAAAGCGCCTCCGCGGTTGGGCGCGGCGCATGCAGAAAAAGCTCGACGCGGGGCGCATCGAGCAACTCGTCACTGCGCTGCGCGAGATCGAAACCGACGACCCGGAGTTGGCGCATCCGCTGGCGCTGGAGGCGGACTACTTCCAGCGCCATGCGGAGCGCATGCGTTACGGCGAGTTTCGCCGGCAGGGCTTGTTTGTGGGCTCAGGCGTGATCGAGGCGGGTTGCCGCACCGTCATTGCGAGTCGGTTGAAGTGCTCGGGCATGTTCTGGAGCGTGCGCGGCGCGAACGCTATCACGGCTTTGCGTTGCGCACGGCTCAGCAACCGCTTCGACGACTACTGGGAGAATCGCGCTCGCGCGGCCTGAGCCTCACAAATTTGTCGCACACCCGGTTTCGGCCGTGTCATGACGCACGGGTGACTCCCGTGAAGAAAGCCTCCGTACCCCGTTGGTTTGACTCCCGTTTCACAGCCTGCCCCCACCGCTCCGTGGTAAGTTGGAGGTGCGTGGTGGATTTAGCCCTCGAAACTCGCCGGCTTCAGCAAGTGGGGCTCAACGCGTACGAGTCCCGCGCCTATCTGGTCCTGATCGGACATCCGCGGTTCAAGGCGCTCGAGGTGGCCGGCCGCGCCCGCATCCCTCGCCAGAAGATCTATGAAGTCCTCGATAGCTTGATCGAGAAGGGCTTCGTCCAAGTTGTCCAGGGCAAGGCCAAGGAGTACTCCGCGGTCGAGCCCAAGCTGGCGCTCGAAGGCTATTTGTTCCGCAGGAAGCAGATCTTCGAGAACGAATGGCAAGATCGTCACGGGCTTGCCCACCAAGTGATCGATGACCTCGCCGGTGTCTTCGCCGACGGCAATCAAGGCCGCGGCACTCTCGATTACCTGAGGATCGTGACCGACACGGGCCAGATCGCCGAGGAGTACCATCGCCTGCTCGTTCAGAGTGACGAGGCGTACCTCGAGTTCGCGCGCCCGCCTTATGCTGTGGACCCGGTCCGTGAGCCGATGCTCGGCCCGCTGATCGAGAAGGGAATGCGGTGCCGGCTGCTGTTTGATAAACAAGCCGCGACGCCGAAGGGCGAGCAGAAGCAACTCAAGGCTCTGGCGAAGGCCGGCGCGGACGTGCGGCTCGCCGACGGGCTGCCGCTCAAGCTGGCCTTGTTTGACGGCGCCCGCGGCATGATCTCGCTGGACGATCCAGTGGTGAGCCATCCCCGGCTGACCGCGCTGGTGTTCGAGCACCGCAGCCTGGCGGCGGCGATGGAAAGCCTATTCGACGATTTCTGGAGCCGCGGCGCTCCGCTGCCCTCACGATAGGTTGCTTTGTCGTCTCCAGGGTGGAGGCACCCGTTTCGAAAGCCTTTGCCGAAATGTAGGGGCATGCCGTGCCTGAAGGGCGATACGAGGGACTTGTGCCTTCCCTTGGTCAGCACCTGACCAACCACGGACCTTCCACGGGTAGCCGAGGCCCAAGGAGCGAAACCTGTATCGCCCCTTTCAGGGCTCCACCAAGTCAGGGGGATCGGTTTCCTAGGGCTCACGCCCCATAAGCGCTAACTTAGCAGTGACTGTATCTGCGGAACCAGTTTGCGTGACGGCTCGCGCAGGTCGTGGGCGATTTGGTTCCAGTTGCCCATCACTCCCGCTAAGGACAAGCGGGGCTCGATCGCGTTGCAGATCTGATGAAACTCAAACTGGAACTCACGCCAGCGGCTGGCCGGTCTCTCGCTCCAACGGGTAGCCCCAGGGGGAAATGTCCTGCCCCTGGCGGCCTAGCTTTTGCCCCAACAGCGACAACAACAGCTTGCCGTAGAGCCACGCTCGTGAGCTGTCCGGATCACGCTTGGGCAAATGTCCCAACTCCGCCAGCGACTTCAGACGCTTGAAGGCTAACTCGATTTGCCAACGCTGACGATACAACGCCAACACCCTCGCGCTGTCGTACGCCTCCTCCAGACTCGTCCACACCAACACGTACGCGGCCAACTCCAACGTTTCCTTCCGCACCTGCGCCTGACTGCGCTGGGCGCGTGGCAGGATTTTTTGACGTGCCTGTGCCGTTGCCTCCGCGCTCTTGCCGATCGCGCACAGCCGTCCCCCGAGCAAGCCGCTGGCCGTGCGCACCTGGACGCGCCAAGCGACGCTGTGTCCCGGACGCAGTTTGCGCAGCCTCGGTAACAGCGGCCAACGTCGTCCGCTGGCGTCAAACAAGGGCGTCGAGCCGCTGTTGTACCGCACCACCAAGCCGATCTTCTGCGCCGCGGCCCAACTCAACGCTTGCGGATGAATGTAGGCGCGATCGGCCAGCACGATCTCTCCGGGCGCGAGAGCAAAACGATCCAGACGCTCGCCGTTGCCCGCGCCCGCCGCCGGCGTCAACTCGAAGTAATCGCACTCGAGCGAGGGCAGCCGCAGGCTGTAATGTAGCCGCCACTGGCTGCCGGTTGGGCCGGGTTCGCAGATCAAGCTGCCGTCGACGAGGCGCACCGGCTCGGCCGCGGCCTCGCCGCCCTGTTCGCGCAGCAGAGCCACGCACAGGAGTCTCCACCACTCGCCGGCGGCGCGTAAGCGTTTGAGCAGGGCGACGTCGGAGATCTCGGCCCAGCCGGCGGCTTTGGCGCGCACGACCGTCTCGCGCAGCGAATGGCCCGGCCCGACGTGCAACAGCAGGGTGCGCAACAAGCCGCTGACCGAGTCGAAGCCGCGCAAACGCCGGACCGCGCCGCTGCTGCGCGCCAGCGCCTCCCAATCCGCGGGGAACAAGCGCAGCAAAACGTTCCAGTCTTCGTCGTGGGCCTGTGGCATGTCTCCAGGGTAGACGATGGGTGCATAGGTGTCTACTGGTAAGTTAGCGCTTATGGGGCGTAAGCCCTGGTTTGCCGGGGCCCTGCCAATAGGGAGCCCTGAAAGGGCGACACAAACAGGCCCGGCCTCACGAGCTGCCGCACCCTCGGGGCTGGAGGAACGGCGAACCAAGGTCCGCGGCCGCTTCGAGCAGACCGGCTCCAACCGCATCCGCTTCGCCCTCGACGACTACGACCGCACGCTCGCCCTGGTGATCGACCCCAAGATCGAGATCGGCACCATGTACGGCGGCAGCGGTGACGATGTAATCCGCGATGTCGCCATCGCCGAGGACGGTTCGATCTGGATCGCGGGCGCCACCAACTCGACGGACTTCCCCGTGCCGCAGGGCGTTACGCCACCGCAAGGCGGCGATTTGGATGCGTTCGTCACACAGCTCGTCGAGCGCAAGGAGGGAAGTTTCCGCTTCTGGGACATCGAGCTGACCGTCATTTTCGGCGGGAACGGCGACGATGCCGCGACCTCGATCGCCGTTGACGGCGACTTGGTTGTGATCGCGGGTGGGACGGAGTCGACGGACTTCCTGCCCGCGTCCGCCGCTCAATCCGCGGCGGTCTCCCCGGAACCAACCGAGGGAAGGGGTCAGCTACAGAGCGAGTTTCTGCGAGTCAAAGGGTTCGGGAATACTGACGCCATCGACGACGAGCTGGACGATCCAGAAGGCTATGGCTTGACGTTCGACCTCGAAGAACCTGAATTCGATCCCGACTTCGATCCCTTCCCCCTGGACTTCGTGCCCGACCAGGTGATCAGGCCGCTCGACGTAGTCTGCCTCGCGGGCGTAACCCCCAACCAAAACCTGCCGACGACCAACGGCACCCAGCCCACTATGGAGCGAGACAACGCCGTCCTGCAGTGCTTCTAGACTGACCCATTGGCCCCCACCTTTACCAGTTACTTGGGCAGCAAATCCGGTGTCGGCGTGCTCGGCAACGTCGAGGCCGCCATCGGGTTCGACCGGGACGGCAGACCGTTCATCCTCACCGCGTTCACGTTCAAGGACTTCACCAACCTGGGAATTCCGTTCACGCAGCAAACCAAGCAGAAATTTCAGGTTCAGGAAATCAAGGGCGTCACCACGCTCACCGAGATTGAGCACCAGAATAGCCTCGCCAGCGGCGACGCCGTCATAAAAGACGTCTCCCCGCTGCCTCTGGACCCTTTTTTCGACGACCTCCCTGACTTTGAGCCCCCTGACGAGGTGATTCTCTTTGACGGTACCGACAACTTCTTCACGGCTGACACGATCGGCACCACAGGCGAGATCGAGGGGAGCAAGGATTTGGAGGGGGGTTCTAGCGGAGGCAACGCGGTGCTGTTGACCGTGGACGAGTTCCTCAGGTGCGCGGAGCTCGAAGCGATCAACGACGACGGCGACTATTTCGGTACGAACGTGAACCCAATCATCGTAAAGGATGAAAATGGCGATACGTTGGAAATCATCGGGGTCAACGGGATCACGAACGACGGGACCAACGAAATCTTCGCCGACGGCTTCGAGAGCGGCGACACGAGCGCTTGGTCCAGTCCTATTCCTCTGACAGGGGCTCCGGTTCCGATCCCTCAAGCGCAGCCCAAGGGCGCGGGAGCCCCGAGGACAAACCTCTGGACTTGGGTCTTTGGGCGAACGCTACGACAGGAGAGCGTCATCGACGCGGGTATTTTTGTGACCCCTGGGTGCCAGTTGGACCGCGCCTCGGCGTTGGACCGGGACGGCAACATCATCGTCGTGGGCGTGACCGATACCGAGATCCCCACCTCGCCCGGCGCTATCCAGAGCACGTACGGGGGCGGCGGCTCGGACGGCTTCATCCTCAAGTGGCAGCCCGAATACCTGACGCTTCCCGCAGAAGGGATTATCGGCGCCGCGGACTTCGGGGCCGGACCGATCCCGCCCGGGGGGTTCGTGTCTGTCTTCGCACCGCTGGTGGGCCCCGAGCAGATGGTCCCGCTGGAGCTGGATGAGGACGGAAAAGTGCGCGGAGAGTTGGCGCGAACGCGCGTGCTGTTCGACGGCCGGGAGGGCTCGATCGTCTTCACCAGCCGGACGCAGGCGAACGCCATCGCGCCGTTTGGGATCGCGGGGCAGGAAACGACGCAGATTCGGATTGAATACCAGGGGCGCATCAGCGAACCGGTCGTCATGCCGGTCGCCCCGACCCGTCCCGCCATCTTTGCCCTGTCAGGGACCGGCGTGGGCCAGGGCGCGATCTTGAATCAGGACTTTTCCGTCAACGGCGACGGGAACGCCGCGGCTCGCGGCTCGTTCGTCTCGATCTTCATGACCGGCGGGGGCGAGACCAACCCTGCGGCTGTGGACGGCGAGTTGGTCGGCTTCGAGGAACCCCTGCCGCGGCTGATCGCCGGGGTCGAGCTGCGGATCGGCGGCATGGAGGGTACCGTCTTTTACGCCGGGGGCGCGCCGGGGTTGGCGCACGGCGTGGTGCAGGTTACCGGCGAAGTGCCTGGGGGCGCCCCGGTCGGACCGGACGTGCCGGTTGACGTCACCATCGGCGGCGTCACCAGCCAAGACGGCATTACCATGGCCGTTGGGGAGTGAGGATCCCCTAACTGAGCCGCTGCCGTGAAGCAGCGCCACCGGAACGGCGCGGACGGTCCGGCGGCCGCCCTGGATCTCTTGGTTCGCCTCGAAGCGTAGAGAAGACCGAACCTACCCAACTTTCATCGTTTTCTCCTCGCCATTTTTTCTGCAGCCGGGCGCTCTACATGTGGTAGCTTAGAATCCGTCACAAAATAACCTTGTCAATCTAGGGTCTTGCGGGGAAGGAGCGTGTAGTTCCACTCCCCGTGAAACTTGTCTCGGCGCAGCTTGAGGGCCGCCATCTGCTGGTGGGTGATCTTGATGCCGGTCGGATAACTGCCCGTGTCGAGTTCGGCATGGACTTGCAATCCCGTTCGCGTCGTCGTCGCGGCGATCAGATTCACGATCACCTCATGGCTGATCAGCGGCTTGCCGCGCCAGTTCTGACTGATGTAGGAAAACAGCCGGTGCTCAATCTTGTTCCACTTGCTGGTGCCGGGCGGGAAGTGACACACCGCGATCCGCAGCCCGGTTTCGTCCGCCAGCTTCTGCAATTCCAGCTTCCACAGCCGCGGACGCGAGCCATTGCTGCCGCCCGCGTCGGCGGTGATCAGCAAGCGCTTCGCCTGCGGATAAGCGGCCTGTCCCATCGAGCGCCACCAGCGGCGGATCGTCTCGACCGCAAACGCCGCCGTGTCATGATCCACCCCGACGCTGACCCAACCCCGGTTGCGCGCCATGTCATAGACCCCGTAGGGCGTGGCTCGGCCCAGTTCGGGAATCGGAAAATCATGCACCCGCACCTTCTCCGGATCACCCTTCGGCCGTAGCTCCCGCCCGTTGTTTTTGAAGTCTCCCACCAGTTCCCGCTTCTTCGTGTCGACCGAGATGGCGGGCTGGCGGTGAGCCAAAAAACGCTTCACCTTGCGGTTAATCTGTTCAAACTGAGCGTTGCGGTCGGGATGCTTCGTTCCTTCTTTCGTCTTGCGGTTGGCTTGCAGGCGGTAACCCAGCTGGTGCAGCAGCTCGGCCACCATGTGATGACTCGTTGGGTGGCCCCTCCGTTCGAGTTCGGCGGCTAGCTTGCGGACACTTTTCAACGTCCAGCGCAGGGGGGATTCCGGATCGCCGCGCGTGAGTGGCTCGACCAGCCGCTCCAGCTCGCTCTTGAGAGTGGGGTCTTTCGTGACGCTTCGCTTGCGTCCGCCGCCCCGACGCCGGATGCGGCCGGGCGGAGGCCCAGCGGGCTCGGTTAACTCCTGGCGGCCACGGGCAATGACTTGCCGTGAGACCCCGGTCGCTCGGGCCACTGCCGAGATGCCGCCGCGCCCCAGGGCCAAGCTTTCCGCGGCCACCAGCAGCCGCCGCGAACGTTCATCGAGCACCCCTCGCAGCGCCTCATAACGACGCTTGATGGCTGCCGGCTCGCTCACCCTTCCAGAGTAAGTGAAAACAATTCTAGATGCAAATGTTATTTTGTGACAGTTTCTTAGTCCCCAGCGGCAGGCACCGCGGAGACCGGCCGAGGGCCGACTTGAACAAGGGGAGGACTTCACGTGACCACATCATTCTGGATTCGTTCGCGGCAGCTCATTTCGATCGTAGTCTCGGGTTTGTTGGTTTACCCCTTGTCGGGCGGTGTGCCGACGTTGAAGCCCGACTCAATCCCGACGTTCGTGGTCGAGCGGACGAAGAAACCGGCCTCGGCCGGCACTAGGCCCGCGGTTCGCTTCGAGCAGAATCTCGGGCAGTTCGACGAGCAGGTCGACTTCGTCGCGCGGCTTGACGGCTACTCGTTGGCCTTGGCGCCCGACCGGCTGCGAATGCGCCTCGACGGCGAAAGCCCGGACACCGTAATGCGCCTCGTGGAGGCGAACCCATCCGCGGTAGGCAAGGGCGAAGAGTTGCTGGCCGACCGAACACATTACTTCCTGGGCAACGACCCGTCGAAGTGGCAAAAGAACGTGCCTCACTTCGGCAAGGTTCGGTACGAGCAGGTATACCCGGGTATCGACCTGGTCTACTACGACAAGCAGGGCCAACTCGAATACGACTTCGTGGTGGCGCCCGGAGCGGACCCGTCGGTGATCGAGCTGGCATTCGAGAATGTCGAGGACGTAGCCATCGAGGACGGTGCGTTGGTTCTGCGGACGCCCACCGGAGAGGTGCGGCAGCAGCGGCCGGTGGTCTATCAGCAAGACGAAACCAGGCCGACGTCGAGCGCCGTGCTGCGTCCCGGGCCCGCCCGAAACAGCCCTGCGGGAAGGAGTGAAGTGGACGGGCGGTTCGAGAAGACCGGCCCCAGCAGCATCCGCTTCTCGTTGGGTGAGTACGACCCGACGCAGCCGCTGGTGATCGACCCGATCGTTGAGATCTCGACCTTGCTGGGCGGGGCGGGCGCCGACACTCCCGTGCAGGTGAAGGTCGACCAGAAGGGAGCGGTTTGGGTTCTGGGCTCGACGAACTCGCACGATTTCACGGGTGGCGACTCCGCGGCGCTGAAGGGAGGCGGATCGAACGACACCAATATCTTCCTCAGCGAGCTGACGGAAGGGCGAGATGGCCAGGGCCAGCCCTTCTGGTCGGTGGAGACGTTCTTCTTTGGCGGCAGCGGCGACGACTTCCCGTTCTCCTTCGAGTTCGATCCCGAGGTAGGCTCGGACCAGATCCTCGTTGCCGGTGAGACCTTTTCGACAGACTTCGTTGGATCGACCCTTCCACAGCCGGAGATGCCTCAGGGCTTTCTCTTCGGGCTGACGCGGATCCCTGCCGGGGAACCCTTGACCCCCGAGAAGGGTCATGACCCATCTCCCAGCGAGAGGTTCGATGAGTTCCTGTTTTTCAAGTACTTCGGATATGACCTTAATGACATCTTTGTGTTTGATTGCGGAGACCTGAGAATTCGTCTCTTTGAGGGAACAGCGCGGTTCTTCAGTGACAGATTCGACATCTCCAGTGGCTTCAATACCAGCAGCAGTGGCACCGATGTCGGGATCGAGGTAGAGAACGCAAGTGGCGGCTTCAACGAGTTGTTTCTCGGGACTGAATCTGGTAATACGGTCATCAAAGACGTGAGCCGCCCGATCCTACAGGAGGACGGTAGCAAGCTTTTCTATGTGTTGATGGAGCACGGATTCTCCAGCAAGTTCGCCGAGGTCAACTGCATCGAGATCGCGCCGAATGGCGACATGCGTGTCGTCAAGTCAGCCACCTACGCCAGCAACGCAAGCGATTTAGCCCGGGAAGGGTTCAAGGCACTGACCTCTACCAGAAGCGAGGACGACGACGAAGGAGACGACAAGGGTCTGGTGGGTGCTACGGCCTTCAAAGCGGTCAATACCGACGGAACGGAAATATTTGGGGGCAGTCCGGATCTCGGCGGCGATCTCACCGTGTTCCCCTTGCAGCCGGGCAACATTATCAACGAAGGTCCCGCGGCGGCTCTGAGCGTCAGTTCCCGCGTGGAGGGAAAGGGCGGCGGGCAGGCGAACCCCTTCGGCACCAATGGCGTCCTGGTCACCCTCGGTGATGACTTGCGGCCTACGCTGGCGCGCTCCATCGTCGGCTCGGGGACCGACCGCATCGTCGCGATTGAACGGTTCGACGACCAACTCAGGATGGCGGGTGACACGGACTCGACCGATCTTGGCTTGCCTTTTCGTCGTTTCGGCGATGAGTTGACCGTTGCCCTTGAGGAGAGTAGCGCATCGGTCAAAGGAGGCGTGGCCCCGGATACGGACGTTCTGGTCTGGTTCTACGAACCGGAGGAGGATCTCACGATCGACGCCGGCGTGTTCGGCGGACCGTCGGACGAAACCGTCATCGATGCCGCGCTCGACCTTGGGGGGAACCTGGTCATTGTCGGTACCACCGACGGCCCCTATCCCACGACCCCGGGCGCGCCGATGGCCGCCTTCGCGGGTGGCGGGACCGACGTGTTTGTCGTGAAAGTCAAGCCCTTCACCGTTATCCCCAACGGCGTTCTCAATGCCGCCAGTCTGATCCAGGAGGGAGACCCGCTGCACCCGACCGCACCAGGCTCGATCGTTTCCGTCTTCGGGAATTTCGCCTGGGTCTCGGCGAGCGCGAGCACGGTCCCGTTGTCCACCGAGCTAGGCGACGTGATGGTGACCTTCGACGGTATCCCGGCCGCCCTGTTCGCCGTGATTTACGGCAGGGACTTCGGCTTGCCGTTCGATCAGATCAACGCCCAGATGCCGTGGGGCGTGAATACGGCCGACGGCGTGATCGACGTGGTCGTGATCCATGACGATGTCGCGACGGCCCCGGAACAGCTAGATATCGCGCCGGTTTCGCCAGGGATCTTCACGTTCGAGTTCGGGGGTGGCCCGGCCATCGTGCAGAACTTCAAGTTTGAGGACAACGACGTAATCGACGGCTCGTTCGCTCAGGCGCCCGGGGCGATCCCCGGTCTGGTGACCCAAGCGGCGCCGGTGGGCGGGGCGATCATCATCTTCGCGAACGGGTTGGGCGAGGTGGACGCGCCGATTGGCGACGGGGAAGCGGGGCTGCGCAACGTCATCGGGAACGTTCGGGTCTTGATCGACGGCGTTGAGGCGCTGTTGATCGGTGGCCCCGTGCTGCACCAGACCCTGGTGGCGTTGAATCAAGTCAACGCCTTCGTCCCCGGCGTTGAGCCGGGGGATCAGAAGTCGTTACAGATTGAAGTCAACGGCGTGTTGAGCCGGCCGGATGTGTTTATTGCGGTGCGGCCGGCTCCGTGAGGGGCGTGGCACGCGCCTCCTGGCGGGCAGCGTCGGCCTCCTGGCGGGCAGCGTCGGCCTCCTGGCCGACGTAGACTAACTTGTTTTCCTCCAAGCGACCTCCCCAGCCTTAGGGGAAGAAGAGCCCGGCAGGGATGCCGGGCCTGCCGGCCAGGAGGCCCGCGCCACCGAGGCTGGACACCATCAGCGTGTGAAGCGGATGGCTTCGCACGGGGCCGGGCCTTACCCTCTGCCGTCTCGGCCGAATCTCATACGTAGGTCAATTCCGACTTGAACGCACGAGGGTTCGCATCGACCGGCGGGCAGGAGTGGCTGTCGCGTTGGGGCGGACGCAGCGGTCCGCCCCTACAAAATGGGCGGGCGTTACCCTACCGACCCGGCTGCGGGAAGACGCTGGCCGCGGTTGAGGAGCGTGCTCTCGATCTCTTTGTTGACGCCGCCTTCGTAGAACTCGGCGGCCACGCGGATGGCGTTCTTGATGGCGTTCGCGTTCGAGCGGCCGTGGCAAATGATGGCCACGCCCTTGGTGCCGAGCAGAGGCGCGCCGCCGTATTCGGAGTAGTCCCAGCGCTTGCGAAAATCCTCGAAAGCCCCGTAGGTGAGCATGGAGCCGACCTTACGGGCGATGTTGGCTTCGAGCGACTCCTTCAAGGCTGACTTCAACGCTTTCACTAGCCCCTCGCTCACCTTCAAAGCGACGTTGCCGATGAATCCGTCGCAGACAATCACGTCGGTCTGGCCGCTATAGAGGTCTTGCCCTTCGACATTGCCGATGAAGTTGATGGGCGACTGCTTCAGCAGCGGCGTGACGGAGCGCGTCAGTTCGTTGCCCTTGTGTTCCTCTTCGCCGATCGAGAGCAGCCCGACGCGGGGTTTGGGGCGGTGGAAGATCACTCGCGCGTACACCGACCCCATGACCGCAAAATCGACCAGCATCTCGGCGCTGCAATCGACGTTCGCCCCGACGTCGATCAACACCGCCCAGGTGCCTCCGAGGGTTGGGAAGACCTGCGCCAGCGCGGGCCGGTGCACCCCCGGCAACACGCCCATGACCACCTTGCAAATGGCCATGGCGGCACCGGTGTTGCCGGCCGAGATCACCCCCTGCGCGCGGCCCTCATGCACCACGCGGGCGGCCACGCGGATCGAGCTGTCGCGTTTGGCACGCAACGCCTTGCTCGCGACATCGTCCATCGAGATGACTTCGCTGGCGTGAACGATCTCAATCGGCAGGCCGTTGCCGTTGTGCCGGCCCAGTTCCGCGTCAAGAACCTTCTGGTCGCCTACGAGGACCACGCCCACACCGTACTCACGGGCGGCCTGAACCGATCCCTCGACCTCGACGGCGGGCGCTCCGTCCCCTCCCATGGCATCGACGGCGATCTTGATCATGAGTGGCCTGCCGCAGGTGCTGCGCAGAGCGACAGTTGGTATTCTGTCATCCACGCCGAAGGATGGTCAACCTGAGAATCGGTGCGTGGCAGCCGGAGGGGTCGCCACGCGCGGGCTATTCGGTTTCGACCTCGACGACTTCGCGGCCACGGTATTTTCCACAGTGCGGGCACACACGATGAGGAATCGTCGGCTCCCCGCAGTCCGGGCAGGTCGAGGCGGGCGGCTTGGAGAGAAAGTCATTCGCCCGGCGCTTGTGGGTTCGGGCTTTCGAGTGTTTCCGTTTCGGGTTCGGCATAGCGTTTCTTGTGGAACCTTCTTTATTGAATCTTCAGTTTCAAGTCTTTGAGGCCGTCCCAGCGCGAGTCGGTGAAGGTCTCCCGGCAGTCGCAGGCCCCGGCGGCCCGTTTCGCGCCACAGCGCGAACAGATGCCGGGACAGCTCTCGTCGCACAGCACTCGCATCGGCAGCCAGAGCAGGATCTGCTCACGGACCACGGTGTCGAGATCAAGGCCGTCGCCCTCGTAGAAGCCAACCTCGGTTTCGTCCCGCTGGATCGACACCTCTTCGGATCGCGCGATCACGTCCATGGGGTAGTAGAAAAGGTCGAGTGCCCCGTCGAGCTTCTTCGCGATCGGGTCGAGACAGCGGGCACAACGGCCTTCGGCGGTTCCTTCGATGCGCCCTCGAACCCGAATCGCACGAGAACTGCGCCGGTCGAGCAGTTCGGCCTCTCCACTCGCGCGGAGACCGCCGGTGAATTTCCAGTCGCCTTCTAAGAGGGGGAGCTTTCCCGGCTGGTAGGCGCAGTCGAACGGGACTTTGCGGCGTTCCAGCTCTGAAACCGAGATAAACACTGCGTCGCCTCTGGCTGGCCCATGCCTTCCTCAAGTATAGCGGATCAAACGCCGGCAACCGTGGTCAGATCCGCTACCATAGGCTCGTCCCCAAGCCGTGCATAGGCGATGGCAAATCCAGGCTGGGGCGGACAGTCCGCCCCCTGTTCCAAAGCGGGAGTAGCTGTGAAACTCGGTCTCGATCTGTTCAGTTTGCGGTCGCAGGACTGGAGCCCTTTCGACTTGCTCGACTACGCCGCGAAACTGGGCGTCGATGTGGCTCACTTCTCCGAACCGCGCTTCCTCGGCAGCGTGGACGACGCCCACCTTGACCGCGTCAAGGCCCACGCCGACCGGCTGGGGCTCGAGCTGGAAGTCGGCTTCGGGTCGATCTGCTCCTCGTCGAGCCGCTTCGATCGAAGGCAAGGGACGCCGGAAGAGCAACTCGTCAAGATGTTCGCGATCGCGCGGCGACTGGGTTCGCCGTTGGTGCGTTGCTACTTGGGGACGTCCAAGGACCGCGAAGAACCTGTCCCGCTTGACCAGCACATCGAAAACACCGTTAAGGCTTGCCACGCGGTGCGCAGCCAGGCGCTCGACTTGGGGTTGAGAATTGCGGTGGAGAACCACGCCGGCGACTTGCAGTCGCACCAACTCAAGATGCTTGTCGAAGAGGCGGGTGCGGACTACGTAGGGGCCCTCTACGACGCAGGCAACGCCGCGTGGACGCTCGAAGATCCTTTGACGGCGCTCGAGATCCTGGCCCCTTACGTCGTGACCAGCGGCATCCGCGACTCGGCCGTGTGGGAGACGCCCGGCGGGGCGGCCGTGCAGTGGGTCGCGATGGGCGAGGGTAACGTTGGGATCGAAGCGGTCGCGAAACGCTATAGCGAGCTTTGTCCCGGCAAGCCTTTCTCGCTCGAAATCATCAACACGCGTTCGCCGAGGATGTTTGACTACTGGACCGAAGAGTTCTGGGATGCCTACCGCGATGTTCCGGCGAGCTTCCTGGCGCGTTTTCAGAAGCTGGCCCGCAACGGCGAACCCTACACGAACGTCCGTCCCGCGCCACCGGGAGCGAGTCCCGACAGCGCAGAGTTCAAGGCCTTCTTGGTCGAGCAGGAGCGGCGCGACGTCGAGCAGGCGGTGGCGTATTCAAGAGACGTGCTCGGCTTGGGCGAAACTTAGTTCGAAGGGATTCGCCCCTCGGACTCGATCAAATGGACCTCTTGCTCACGTTGCCGGCGACGGTTCCGTTGGCCCACTTGGTTCGGTGGGCGCCGGGACGACGACGTCTTCGTAGGGGTGACGCTTGGTGATGGCCCCGCCGTGTTCGAAGACGTCGAGGGCCTGCTCGTAGAGATCGCGGGGGATGGTGAGGTCGCCGCGCCAGCAGCCTAGCTCCTGGTAGTCCGCGATCGTAGCGGCGAGGACCTCGGGGTTGATGTCTTCAAAGAACGGGGCTTCCTTCTCGGCGACCTCTTCGGGCGGGGCTTCGCGCACCCATTCGCGGGCGCGGCGATAGGCGCGGAGAAACGCCAGGGCGCGATCGGTGGCGAGGAACTCGCGCGTGGCCATCAGGGTGCTGAAGGCTACCTCGGGCATGGCTTCGCCAACCGAGGCGACGACGCCGGCCCGTCCTTCGTACTGATGCTGCCGCGGCGCGGGACCCTGCTGGTGAACGTAGGCCCAGCGGCCGGTGCGAAACTGCCTGTCGATTTGATAAGGGTCGCCGGCGTCGAGGACGTCGATCTTGCTCCAATCGACGCCCTGCTGGTGAGCCGCGTATTGCAGCATGAGCAGCGGCTGACGGCCGTGGTCGGCGAGCAGGCTCGCGCCCTCGAGCTTCTTCCAATGGAAGTCGGGATCGGGCCGGCTCGCCGCGAGAAAGAAGCCGTCGCGGCGGTTGATGATCGCGAAGTGGACGGGCAGGCCGGTCTCGCCGCGCTCCATCGGGCCCCAGTTGGAGCCCGGCGCGGACTGCATGACGTCGACTTGGCCGCTCTTCAGTAGAGGGTGCGAGCGGTCGCCGGGCGGCAGTTCGGCGTAGATGGCTTCGAGGCCCTCGTCGTCGAGGAAGCCGGCGGCGATGGTCGCGATCAGCGGGCTGTAGAAGGCCGAGTGGCGGGCGACCATGATGCGGAGCGGGGTGGCGGCCATGTCAGGGATTCTCCTGGTCTGAGTGCTGCGGGACTGATTCGTTCGGGGTACGGCCCGGCGGCTTGCGGAACTCGGTGAGCCGGTAGTGGTGCGTTTGCGGCGGCCAACCGAGCAGGCGGGCCATCCAGCGGTCGGCCGTGGAGTACGGGACGAAGAGATGCTCTTTGCCGCGGTAGCTCGCCGTCGCCTCGGACTCGATCCGGCTTATGACGCCGCCGGGGGAGATGTCGTGCGTGTTCCGCAGGTACCAAATGACATCGAGTCGAACCCCGTTGACGCGCTGCGAGGCGAGGGTTTCGGTTGGCTCGCCGCGGATCTTGATCGTCTCGACGTGTCCGTCGAGGGCGGCGAGCAGAGGCGAGGGGTCGGTGTTGTAGCCTTCCACGAGCATGAGGGCGCCGGTGGTTGAGGAGCCGACGCCGGCCGAGTGTTCGCGGACGTACAGGGCGATCTCGCCGAACGGAACCAGATAACCCTGGTTGCGAAAGCCTTGCTTGCCGAAGTAGGCGGTCAGCGATCCGAGCGAAACGACGAGCAGGCCGGCGCAGACGACGGTGCCGGCGCGGGGCCGGCGCTCGCGTCCGGCGAGCAGCAAGAGCAGGTAGAACGGCAGGACGAACAGCAGGCGAGCGCCCACGAAAGCGAACGTGACCCAGGCGGTCGCGCCGAGGTAGCCGATCAGG
This sequence comes from Bryobacterales bacterium, assembly GCA_965261065.1. Taxonomy (GTDB): domain Bacteria; phylum Acidobacteriota; class Terriglobia; order Bryobacterales; family UBA6623; genus JAKZVK01. The sequence continues at coordinate 6,731,776 of OZ253444.1, forward strand.
GCCACCACGCTGACCAAGGGGAGCCAGCGTGGACGTCGCGATTGCCGGTGTAGGAGGCGCTGCGGCATGATCCCGTGTCGCAGGAGCCACAGGATCCAGGGGCCGAGCACGACGCCCAGCGCGATGGCCCAGGTCGGAAACGCTTCCTCGAACGTGAACGACGTGAACCAGTAGGCCAGCTTGACCGCGGTTTCGAGCGCGAAGTTCTGAATCAGCCAGTAGGGCTGGGCGCTCGAGACGCGGGAGAGCGATTCGGCCAGGGTCGCCACCCAGGGCAGGTAGAGCAGAGCGATGAGGGCGTTCGAGATGAGCAGCGGCTTCAACAGATCACGCTGCCGAATCCATCGCAGCGCGAGGACCAGCGCGGTGGCGGCGGCGACGGCGAGTCCGGGCAGGTAGTGGGTGTAGAGCAGTGCTCCGGTGGCAAGAGAGTATGTCAGTAACCGCCGGCGGGACGAAGGCTCGTCCAGGAAGCGCAGCGCGAGGTGGATGGCCACGACGGAGACCAGCAACTGCAAGCTGTAGGAGCGTCCCATGCGCGAGTACATCAGCAGGGTGGGCGAGAGGCACCACAGCGTCAGGAACCACAGGCGCGTGGTCTTCGAGGTGTTGCGGAGCCAGAGGAAATCGACGGCGACGGTCGCGATCAGGCAGATCGTTGCCGAGAGGGCGCGCAGCTCGGCGATACCGCTGCCGGGCCACGGAAGCTGCGTCCACAGGCGGGCGAGGAAGTAGTAGATCGGCGGGTGGATGTCGGCTTGCAGAATCGGTGGAATCGCCGCCCAGGGTTGGCGGACGACGTCGAGGGTGAATTGCTCGTCACCCCAGATGGGCAGCAGGTCGAGGTTGTGAAACAGCAGGCCGAACTGGAGTAGCAGGAACCAGGGGAGGGGCCGCTCGAGTAGAAGGGCGGTCCAGGTGCGGCGGTGGAACGTCCCGGCCATCCACGAAATCTAGCATGGTGGTGAGGAGGGGCACAAAAACCGAGGGTGGCTCTTCCGACAATGGGATTGGCGGAAGTAATCGTAGACCCGAAGGTTGCCCACAGAACGTGGCCGGTCAGCCGCAACTCCTTTACGAGTTGGCTGTCAGCGTCCCATCGTCCAAAGAGCCACGGCGAGAGGCCACATCTCCGACATGCCGACGACACGACCAAGTGAAACGTGGATGAAGATCATGCCGGTCTGAGGAGACTTATCCACCTGAGGAAAGGGCCCCAGCTTATGTTCGTTCTCTGTGGAATCGCCAGTAGACCGCCGGCACGACAACCATGTTCAAAGCTGTCGAGGTGACCAATCCACAGAGCACCACGAGGGCTAGCGGTGCATGGATCTCGCTGCCGGTTTCACCCAACCCAAGACCGATCGGGATCAACGCGAGGCCGGTGGACATGGCCGTCATCAATATCGGCGCGAGGCGTTCTGACGAGCCGCGAACGACGGCCTCTCGGAAGTCGGTTACACCCTCCTCTTGCATCAGATGCTTGATGTGAGAGACCAGCATGATGCCGTTGCGCGTGGCGATCCCAAACAACGTGATGAACCCGATCAACGAAGCGACCGAGAGCACACCGCCCGCGAGAAAAACGCCAACGACACCTCCGATCAGAGCTAGCGGCAGGTTGCACATGATAATCAGAGCATCCTTCCAGGCCCCGAAGGCAGTCGTCAGGATGACCAGGATTCCGAGCACGACCAGCCCGCCGAGCAGAAGAATGCGCCGCGATGCTTCGGCTTCGCTCTCAAATTGGCCGCCGTACTCTACGCGATAACCTTGAGGCAAAGTCACCTCCTGGGCGATGTGCTCCTGGATGTCATTGACGACGCTGCGCAGGTCGCGGCCGGCGACGTTGCAAGAGACGACGATCTTGCGCTGAATGTTCTCCCGCGTGATAAAGTTGGGACTGCGGTCTTCGCGAATCTCCGCGATCGCCGAGAGCGGAACCCGTGCGCCGGAGGGCGTATCGATCATCGCTTGCCGGATAGTTTCCATGTGTTGGGGCCGGCCGCCTTCGTATCGAACCACAAGGGGGAAAGCGATCTGCCCTTCGAGGATGGAGCCCACCTCCTGGCCGAGGAATATGGTCCGCAGCGCCTCCGCCGCTGATCCCGCCGGCATGCCGTAACGGGCCAAGGCGTCACGCTGGAAGCGCACGCTGATGGTCGGGACGTCGGTTTGCTGCTCTGTGGCCAGGCCCACAACCCCAGAGACGTCGCGCATAGCCGCCTCGACCTGTTGGGCGATTGCCCGTAGCGCGCGAAGGTCGTCGCCGAAAATCTTCACCGCGATATTCGAGCGAGTACCGGAAAGCATGTGGTCGATACGGTGTGAGATCGGCTGGCCGATGTTGACGTTCGTGCCGGGGATCAGCGTGGACCTCTGGCGAATCTCTTCCAGCACTTCGTCCTTTGGGCGATCCTTCATCTCAAGCCGTACATCGATTTCGGCCGCCTCGACACCCTGCAGGTGCTCATCGAGTTCCGCGCGGCCGGTCCGCCGGCCGGTCGAGATGACCTCTGGAACCGCAAGCAAGATGTTTTCCAGCGCCGCCCCGAGACGATCCGATTCTTCAAGACTGGTTCCGGGGATCGTGACAGTACTGATGGTCAGGGTCCCCTCGTTGAACTCCGGCAAAAAAGAACGGCCCATCCAGCCGAAGCTGGCAACCGCCGCGGCCAGCAAGATGGCTGAGGAAACCATCACAAGGGCGCTGTGACGAACACTCCATCCGACAACCGGCCTGTAAAGCTGCTTCAGAAAGCGGATGAGAGCCGGATCTTCTCCCCTCAGCACTGCTTTCGCGCGAGGCAACAGGTAAGAACAAAGTACGGGAGTCACTGTCAGCGCGCCGATCAAGGATGCAAACAGCGCGAGGATGTAGGCGAAGCCGAGTGGCTGGAGCAGACGGCCCTCCACGCCGCTCAAGAAGAACAGCGGCGCGAAGACAAGCATCACGATGATCGTGGCGTAGACGACCGGCCCGCGAATCTCACTGCTGGCCTGATACACCACCTCAAGTACCGGGCGACGCTCCCCCGGCGAAAGCAGCATGTTCTGGCGCAACCGGCGGAAGACGTTCTCGACGTCGATGACGACATCATCGACCAGCGCGCCGATGGCGATCGCAAGTCCTCCCAGCGTCATGCTGTTCACGGTCAGGCCAAGCGCGTGCAACCCGAGGAAAGCTGCTGTCAACGAGAATGGGATGGCGAAGAGCGTGATGACACTGGCGCGGCCGTTCGCCAGAAAGGCGATGACCACGGCCACGACCAGGATGCCGCCGTAAGAGAGGGCTTCTTCGAGGTTGGCAATCGCTATCTCGATAAAATCGGCCTGGCGGAAGACATCACGATGGATGGTCATCCCCGCGGGCAGACCGGATTCGATATCCGTCAAGACAGTGTCGATGGCGCTCGTCAACTCAAGCGTGTTCGTTCGCGGCTGCTTGCGGATGCCAATAACGACGGCCGGTTCGCCGTTGAGCGATCCCTCGCCACGCTTGAGAGCTTCGCCGATCTGAACCTTGCCGAGATCTCCGATGTAGACCGGCGTGGTGTCACTTTCGGTGACGACGGTCCGGCGGATCTCGTTGAGATTCGAGTAGCGGCCGAAGCCTTGGATCAGATACTCCTGGCCGCCGTCGACCCGAAAGCCCGCTGAAGTATTCGTGTTCGCCGCTTTGAGGGCGGCTTGGATCTCGGCCAGCGAGACCTGGTAGGCCCGCAACTTGTCGGGCGAGAGCTGCACCTGATACTGCTTTTGCCCTCCTCCGATTGGCGTCACCTGAGCAACCCCTGGAACGGCCAGAATGCGCCGCCGGATCACGGTATCGGCAACCGTGCGGAGCTCCAGCGGAGTGTGCTGGTCCGACGTTAGCGCGATGAACAGGACCTCGCCCATGATGGAGGAGATCGGCGCCAGGACGGGACGGCCCGTTCCCGGCGGCAGCGACTCCGAGGCGACATTGAGCCGCTCGGTTACGGTCTGCCGCGCCCGGTAGACATCCTCACCCCAATCGAATTCCACCCAAACGATCGCCACCCCCACGGCGGTCGCCGATCGAACGCGGCGCACGCCGGAAGCCCCGTTCATCGCCGCCTCCATGGGAAACGTGACGAGGTATTCCATGTCGGTCGGCGCCATGCCGGGATTTTCGACGATGACCGTCACCGTCGGCGCCGTCAGGTCAGGCAGAACGTCAACAGGAAGGCGCGTCATGACGTACCCGCCCCATGCCAGGAATGCGGCGGCAAGAGCGAGCACGAGGGGCCGGTTGTTGAGGGACCAACGAATGAGTGCGTTCAGCATGACTCCCTCCTTAGTGGGCGTGTCCGTGCGCGGGCACTTGAGTCGACATAGATGCAAGGCGAACCAGGTAAGCCCCGCGCGTGACGACACGCTCACCGAGTGCGACTCCGGCCGTCACTTGCACTCTGCCGCCCTGGCGTTCGCCCAGCGTTACGGGACGCCGCTCGAACGACTCGCCGCCCGTTTGCACGAACACAATGGGCCGCCCGCCATCATCGACGAGAGCCGATTCAGAAATCGTCGGTGCTTCGTTGGCTGTGGAGTGAAAGAGCCGCATCGAAATCGCCTGCCCAACAGCCAAGCGCCGGCTCCGATTATCCATTTCGTAGATGACTTTCACCGTTCGCGATCGCGGATCGACAAAGTTTGCAACAGAGACCAACCGGCCGACTTGCATGGGTTGTTCGAGACCCGGCACAACGATCTCTGCCCCGGCCGGCCGCCGCAGTGCAGCAGCGGCGGCCTCGGGGACCTCGCCGACGACGTAAACCCTGTCCACCGCAACGACTTCGAGCAACGTCTCGCCATCCTCGACATGGGCGCCATTGGTCGTATTTACGCTCGCTACGACGCCGCTGAGCGGCGAACGCACCTGGAAGGTTGTGCGGCCGTCTTCTTGGTGCTCCGCCTGGCGGGTTTCTTCGTAGTGCTTCAGTCGTGCTTGCGCCGCCTTGAGTTGGGCCGCGACGACGGCTTCGTTTGCTTTCGTCTCATTCACGCGGCGAGTCGGGATCGCCCCCGCGTCGAGCAGCCTCCCCAAGCACCTGCGTTCTTGCCGCGCGAAATTGATCTTCACCCGAGCTTCCTCGCCAGCGAGTTCGAGAGAAGGAAGGTCGGAGGGTGTGCTGGTCGGAGGAACAATGGCCGCCACCCCTTGGCCGCTCTCGACGTTTGTGCCGATTACCGGCAGCCGGACGCCCGTCGATAATCGACCTCCGACCGGTGCTGTTATGGCGATCCGGCCGCCGCTGCGCGGTTGGACCTTGGCCGGCACGGTGAGACTTTCACGCATCGTTGCGGTTCCGACCACCTGCGTGGCGAAATCGAGCGCCCACTGCTGTTCCTTTAGAAATGAGATCTCTTCGCCCTGAGAGTGATCCTCGCCCTCACTGCCATCGTGCGGGTGCTCGTGATTGTCGCCTTCGTGGGGATGAGCATGCTCGTGGTCTTCGGCGTGCTCCGTTCCCGCGACCTCGACCGGCCCGAGGCGGTGCATGTCGTCAACGGCCGCCGACTCAACGTGGATCGTCATTGCGGGCGAGCCGGCCCGAGTCGGTGTGACGTTGACGCCGAAGATGCCCGGACGCGATGGGCCGTCTTCCGAAAACGTCTCCGTCTGGCCTCCCCCAGAGGCCAGTTCCACGACGGCACGGCCCTCCATCAGAGGCTTGAATGTCTGCAAGTCGGTCAGGTGGATGGCGAACCGGGAGGTTTCACCGGCACGGAGCGGCGGGTATTCCATAAAGAGCTCGGACTTCTCCGTCCACCGCGTAACCGCGATGGGTTCTGGCTCTTCCGGTTCAGCCTGCCTATCCGTGGCCTCTGGCTTTCCGCCACACGCCCAAAACAGCAAGAATACGATTAGAAAAAGTTTCTTCACAGCAGCACCTCTTTGTCCATCGCCCGGTCAAACTCCACTTCCGCGAGTTTGGCGGCGGCCTGCAATTCCAATGACCGCAGGCGTGCCTGTTGCGCCACTCGATAGGAATCCAGCAGTTCGAGGATGCCTAACTCGCCTTCTTGATAGCCGATATCTGCGATCTCGCGCAGCTCTTCGGCCCGCCCCCGCGACTGTTCTCGGTAGCTCTCGGCAATCTCGCGCCGCAGACGCAGAGAATCAAAAGCGCCCCGGACTTCCGCCAGAATTTGGCTTTCGAGAACCTGACGGCGGGCCCGGGTCCGTGCCGCCTCGGCTTCCGCGAACTGCTTTTCAACTTGCCCTTTGTTGAAGAGAGGCAGATCGATGGAGACATCCATGATAGGTATCTGTCAAGGATGGACGCAGTCATCCGAATCCTCCCGTCAGCGGGGGCGTTGTCTTCAGCAGTGACGCTTCGCAGCCCGAGCGTTTTTGCGAATCAAGTCGCAAGGTCAACGAGTCACGTGACCAGACATCCATGTGCGCGCATCGGGTCGCCCCACCGTACCGGCCGGGGGACCGTCGCGGAAGATTCAGTTTGGGTTTTCAGGCCCGCCGGCCTCGAAACAGAGATACGGACGCATCAGAAATTTCCCAGGAAACTCCCAGCAAACTCCTTCGCGTAGTCCCCAACAGGCGAGGACCGGCGGGCCGCTCGTGACACCGCACAGCGTCGATGAAACTCTTCGTTTCTCCTTTTAACAGAAAAAAAGCAAATTCTCCTCGTTACGCCTCGGCCGCAACCCGCGGCACGAACGCGCGGCCACTGGTGTCCACGGCTCGCAGATACGCCACCAACTTGCGCGCCACGGCCAACGTCGCGCGATTGCGAGACCCGCGCGTCAACTCCCGCTCATGGACGTCGTGCAGTTGCGGGTTCCAGCGCGGCGCGAGTTTCGCCGCCTCGATCAGCACCCGCTGCAAATGCTTGTGTTGAAGCCCAATGATAATGTCCCCTTGAGCGCCCAATAGAAATGTCCCCTACTCTGAGGCTCCGAAGGAGGAGCCGAGAGTGGGAAGGACATGGATGAGTGCCAAGGAGTTGAGGCGCGGCGAAGTGCTGAGCCGAGTGAAACGAGGGGAACTGAAGTTGACCGAAGCCGCCGAGCTGCTGGAGGTCAGCTACCGCCATGCGAAGCGTCTGAAGAAGCGTTACCGTGCGGGCGGGGCCAAGGCTTTGGTGCACGGTAACGTCGGCCGTGCTTCGAACCGAGCCGATCAGAAGCGACGCCAGCAGGTTCTCGAGTTGGTGCGCGAGAACTATGCGGGCGAGGGGCACGAGCGCTTCGGGCCGACGCTGGCGTCGGAACATCTGGCAGCCGACCACGGCCTGGAAGTGCCGCGCGAAACACTGCGGCGCTGGATGCTCGCCGCGGGTCTGTGGAGCCGCCGTCGCAAGCGCCAACCGCATCGCACCCGGCGCCAACGCAAAGCGCACTTCGGCGAGCTGATTCAACTCGACGGTTCGCACCACCACTGACTGGAAGAACGCGGCCCGAAAGCCTGTCTGATGAACTTCGTCGATGACGCGACCGGTGTGGCGCTGTGCCGTTTCTCGAACCAGGAAACGACCTGGGCCGCGGCCGATCTGCTCGCAGCCTGGGTACGTCAACACGGCGTTCCCAAGGCGTTGTACTGCGACTGGAAAAACGTCTACCAGCGCCAGCCGACGTCGCGGGAAGCGCTGGCAGGCATCAAGCCCGAGACGCAGTTCGGGCGCATGTGTGCCAAGCTCGGCATTACGATCATGGCGGCTTCCTCGCCGCAAGCCAAGGGCCGAGTGGAGCGCCATCACGGCACGCACCAAGACCGCCTGATCAAGAAGATGCGGCTGCGCGGGATCGTCGAGTACGAGGCGGCGAACCGTTATCTCGACGAGGAGTACCTGGCCGAGCACAACGAGCGCTTCGCCTGTGAGCCGGCGGCGGCAGCGGACTTTCACCAGGCGCTCCCCCGCGGCACCGAGCTGCGAGGCGTGTTCTGTTGCGAGTACGAACGGGTGGTGAGCAACGACCGGGTGGTGCGGTTTGAGAATCGTTGTTTGCAGTTGAAGCCGAAACGCAACCAGGGCGTGGGGGCGGGGGCACGGGTGACGGTCCAACAGTGGCGCGATGAGAGCTTGCAGGTGAGGTTTGACGGGCACGAGATCGAGCACGACGTGATCGCCACGACGACGCCACAGCTGCGGACGAAGCCAGCACCACAGCAGCGTCCGGGGGGCGGGCGCAAGCCGGCGGCGGACCACCCCTGGCGGCGAGCTGTGTTACGGAAAAAACGGGCTGCGAATACATAAGAGGGCTGTGGAAATGCCGGGTCGGATGGAAAGCGTGGAAAATCTCTCGAGGCAGCAGTACCGGGTTCGAGGAGCGGTGGATGGTTTTCCACCCTTCCCACCGCCCCTTGGAAATCGCTACGCGATTCCCACAGTTCCACAGCCCCGACGACGACGATATCTCTCCTACGAACAAGAAACACAAGGGGACACTTCTATCGAGCTACCGAGGGGGACATTTCTATTGGGCGTTGACACCCGCTGCAAATGCTTGTTGCGCTGCTTCGACATCCATGATAGGTATCTGTCAAGGATGGACGCAGTCATCCGAATCCTCCCGTCAGCGGGGGCGTTGTCTTCAGCAGTGACGCTTCGCAGCCCGAGCGTTTTTGCGAATCAAGTCGCAAGGTCAACGAGTCACGTGACCAGACATCCATGTGCGCGCATCGGGTCGCCCCACCGTACCGGCCGGGGGACCGTCGCGGAAGATTCAGTTTGGGTTTTCAGGCCCGCCGGCCTCGAAACAGAGATACGGACGCATCAGAAATTTCCCAGGAAACTCCCAGCAAACTCCTTCGCGTAGTCCCCAACAGGCGAGGACCGGCGGGCCGCTCGTGACACCGCACAGCGTCGATGAAACTCTTCGTTTCTCCTTTTAACAGAAAAAAGCAAATTCTCCTCGTTACGCCTCGGCCGCAACCCGCGGCACGAACGCGCGGCCACTGGTGTCCACGGCCCGCAGATACGCCACCAACTTGCGCGCCACGGCCAACGTCGCGCGATTGCGAGACCCGCGCGTCAACTCCCGCTCATGGACGTCGTGCAGTTGCGGGTTCCAGCGCGGCGCGAGTTTCGCCGCCTCGATCAGCACCCGCTGCAAATGCTTGTTGCGCTGCTTCGACAGCGGTCCCCGCTGCGTCTTGCCGGCCGACTCGCGCTGTGCCGAACACAACCCACAGTAACTCACCGCCTGGCCCAGCGAACCGAAGCGCTCGGGCTCGACGGTCTCCAGCGCCCAGGTCAACGCCGTCACCTCCCCCACGCCGCGAATCGACTGCAGCAACTCGACGCGTTCCCGCAACAGCGGATGGCGCCGCAATCCGCGCAGTAACTCCTGCTGCAAACGATCGAACATTTCCAGGCTGCCGCGGGTGATGGCGAGCAGCTCGATCACCGACTCGGGCGTGTCGCGCAGGCTGTCGAGATAGGAGTAGAAATAGTTGCGCCCGTGCAGCCGCCGGGCATCGTAGGGTTCGCCCACTTCCATCAGTAGCCCGCTGATTTTGTTCTTCATGCGGACGGCTTCGCCCAGCAGCAGATTGCGATAGCGCAGCACGCGCCGCAACTCGCGCAGGGCAGGCGGCGCCACGTAGCAGCGCGGCAGCAGGTTGCAGCGCAGCAGGTCACTGATCTTGGTGGCGTCGAGACGGTCGTTCTTCTTCTTGGCGCAGGCGATGGCCTTGAGCATGGCCGGGTGTGCGACTTGCAGTTCCTGGGCGAAGGGCTGGAGGTGATCGTAAATCCAGCCGGTAAACAGGGTGGCTTCGAGCGCGCCCACCCAAGGGCGCTCGAGGGCTGACGCCCAAGCGGTCAGGGCGGCGCGAGTGGCCGCGACCTGACCGCGCTGGACGATCGTTCCGTCCCCGGTTTTGATGCAGAAGCTGATGCTTTTCTTATGGACATCGAGTCCGATGTAGTAGAGTTCTGGCATGGAATCCTCCTGGGATTGGCTCTGAGCCGACCGCGTGGCCGCTCTCAGCATTTTGCCCCCGGGAGGATTCCTCTTTGCCACTACCTATGCATTGAAACAGAGAGTACCGGACCATTTGCGGTACGATCACCGATTGCAGCCCGCTTGAAGCCACCAGAAACGACCGGGTTCGGGATGCGTAGACGATCCGCCGCCGCCGTTTCGAGCCGTAGCCGCTCCAGCCTCTCGTTCTCGACTCGATAGTCGCTACGCGCCTCCAGGGCCGAAGCAAGGGCGTCTCCGAGGTCTGGTAGGGCGTACGTTGGAGCCAGCGTGCCCTGTACAATCAAACCTTCAGCGTTGAAACGCTCTCCGAGAAACCTTGCCAAACCGGCGCGGTACTCTGCAATGAGCGCTTCGGTGTCGCCGGCTTCGGTTTCTCGCTCGACGGCTTCTCTCTCCGCCCGGAGCCGGTCGAACTTCGATCCCTCGCCTTCTTTCTCGCGCTCGCGCAAGATACGGACAAGCTGTTCCAACTCCTCTAGGCTGTCGCGAATGGTTGCCCTCCGATCCTGGGCATAGGCAAGCCGATGGAAAGAGGAACGCAGCCGCGCTTCAAGTTGGTGCAGCTCGTAATCAGCTTCGGCCTTGGCCGCTGCGACCGCCGACGCTCCGGCTTTCCGCAGCAAGCCGAGCCGCCCGTTCAACGCCAGCGGCTGCTCGATCAAATAGAAATCCGTCCGTCCTGCCCCTTCGAACGAGGCGTTGGCGGAAGGATTCGGATAGAGCGTCCCGCGCCGCGTTTCGGCGCGCGTCACCTCCACCCGAGCCTGTAACTCCCGGAAATGCGGACTCTCTCGAAGAAGTTCAAGCGCCTGTCTCTCCGTGAGCTGTTGCGCGGTAGCTCCCGCAGCCAAGCAGCCAAGAAAAAGACTCAGGCGCACGCACACAAGTGGCCTCGCAAACATGGTTCAACCTCGCAGACGGATTCAGAAGCCCGGAAACGGGCACACGAAACACTAGGCGGGGTTCAGGCGGGCGGGGCTCGGGGGATGAGACAAACAGAAAACGGTGGATCGTGGATACTCGGACGTTCTCGCGCTGCGGGCTCAACGAACGGTGTAGGCGTATCGATCAACGGGCACGCCAGAACGATCACGTACTGGATCGGGGGTTTGGGATTCTCGGAGTGGAAGAAAGAGATCGCAACTGCACTCTCGTTCTCATTTGCCGCTTCGATCTCGGATCTGTTCTCCCTGTGGGAACGCTCCGGATGGGGAGACAGGTGGGTGTGCGCGCCAAGCCCGTGCCGATGCTTCGACGTCACATGCTCGATTGCGTGACCGTTCTCGTGAACGTGAAACAGTGGGGCTTGCTGCAAAGCGAGCAACAGTATCGGACACAAGACAATCGCAACCAGAGCACGCACTGACTTCCATTGTAAGCACAAATGGCTGTGGTCTGCGAGTTGCGCGGCCGTTCGAACTGACCCACTAGCAAATTGAGACCGGCGGGCTTCGTTACACTGGTGGCCGGGAGAATCGTCACACGATGAATCGGAGACGCTTTCTGCAAGGTTCCGCGGCCGGGCTTGCCGCGACGGGCGCGACGCGCAAGCAGCAACTGCTGGCCGCGCTGGCTCCGGCTACGAGCGGGACGGCCGCCGGCGTGCTGCCGGCGTTGGCGTTTCAGGGTGTCTCGAGCGGGTTGCGGATCACCGACGTCGAGGTCGTCTACCCGCGCCCGAAAAGCCCGGAGAATTTTTGGGGTTGGCTGCAAAACACCATCATCGCCAACCCCATGTCGATCTATCCCAAGTACAAGCAGAAGCGAGCGTCGTGGCGCTCGGACAAGATGCGCGCGATCTGGGTGCGCATCTCGACCAACAAGGGCGTCGTCGGATACGGCAAGGGCGAAGGCGGCGGGGCATCGCGATTCATCATCGAGGAGCACTTCAAGGGGCTGCTGCTGGGCGAAGACCCGCTCGACGTCGAACGGCTGTGGGACGTGCTGTTTCGCTCGTCGCTGCCCTACGGGCGCAAGGGCGTGGCGATCATGGCGATCAGCGCCGTCGACCTGGCGTTGTGGGACATCATCGGCAAGGCGCACGGCGAGCCGGTCTACAAGCTGCTGGGCGGCAAAACGAAGGACAAGATTCCCACCTATGCCACCGGCAACGACTTCGAGCTGTATCCGCGCTTCGGGTATCAAGGCGTGAAGCTGGCTATGCCGTACGGTCCGGCGGACGGCGTCACCGGGATGAAGAAGAACGTGGATCTGGTGCGGCGGGCGCGGGAGACGATCGGCCCCGACATGATGCTGATGCTCGACTGCTACATGGCCTGGGACGTGGCCTACACAATCGACATGGCGCGGCGGCTCGAGCGCTACGAGGTGTACTGGATCGAGGAGTCGCTGCCGCCGGACGACTACCGCGGCTATGGCGAGATCAATCGCGAGATCCGCTCGACGCTGATCGCGACCGGCGAACATGAGTACACGCGCTGGGGGTTTCAGGAATGCCTGGTATCCACTTGACTCAGGTGACCCCAACATCTTGTAGTTGGGCTCACAGCGTCTTAGCGTCCCAATCGGCGACGATCGAGCGGTACGGCGTCGGCTCCACCGCCATGGCCTGCTGCACAAGGCGGTAGAAGAGCTTGCCCCGACTGCGTGATCTGCGCCGATTGAAGCGGAACACGAACTCGTCGAGATAGTAGTCCAGATGCTCGTGGCTGACCGCCCCCTGATGCGTGCCCAGCATCCAGCGCTTGAGTAGCGAGATCGCCAAGTGCACCCTCGGCAGTAGCTGCGAGGCCTGCTCGCGGCGGTTGTTAATCGAGATGATACGACGCTGGTAGTCCTTCTTCTTGAGCGGATCGTAGCCCGACCAGTTGTCGGTAACAACCACGCTGCCCGGCTCGACCGACTCCTCGACGAAGGGCATCAAACTGGCCGCCGAGGCGTTCTGAACGCGCTGCATGCGGATGCGCCCCAGCCCGGTGCCTCTCTCTTCCGCGGCGACTGCAATCAACGCTTTACGCTCGGTCTGCCGGCCGATTACCCCTTCTTCTTCAGCGCCCCAGTAGGTCTCATCGACCTCGACGAGGCCCGTCAATCGCTCCCGCCCCGGGCGCACCATCGCTCGCCTCAGCTTGTGCATCCAAGGCCAGGCGGTTTGGTAACTGCCCAGTCCCAGAACGCGCTGTAGACCCAGGGCGCTGGCCCCATTCTTCTGCGTGGTGATGGTCCACATCGCCCGGAACCACAGCCGCAGCGGCTTGCGTGTGTCTTGAAAGATCGTGCCGGCGGTGACGGAGGTTTGCCGCCCGCAGCGAGCGCATTCGAACCACACTTTGCGCACCGGCCAAGCGCGCTCATGCCCACACCTTGGACAGCGGAAACCCTCTGGCCAGCGCAAGGCGAACAGATAGTCGCGGCAAGCCTCCTCGCTCGCAAAGTGAGACTCGAATTCGAGTTGGTCGCGCGGGTAATCTTCCACCAGGCCCTACACTACATCTTGGGGTCACCTGAGTCAAGTGGATATCCAGCTCAGGAATTACTGGACCATGAAGGAGCGCAGGTCGTGCAGCCCGACATCAACTGGTGCGGAGGGTTGACGGAGATCCGGCGCATCGGCGCGTTGGCGGCGGCGAGGAACCTGCCAGTCATCCCGCACCAAGGGGGCACGGTGTGGGAGCTGCACTACTTGATGGCGACTCCGAACGCACCGCTGGCCGAGAGCATCGGGCCGTCGCGGCAGATCGAGGCCGAGCGCAAGTCGTTCATCCGGGCTGTGACGCCGCTGCCGGACGAGGACGGCTATGCCACGCCGTCGGACGAGCCGGGATTCGGTTTGGATCTCAAGCCCTACTTGGGCTAAAGTTGTACTTTCGGCACACGTAGCCGTCTTCCGTGAGAAAGCCGACCCCCTGCAGTTCTTCCGAGGTTCTTCTCTCCCTTCGCGAAAAGGCCCCAGTAACCGAAGAGGCCCCGGTAACCGACAGGGGCCCTGGAACACGGTGCGTTGCTTTGTGCGCGGCGCGTGAGCCAATGGCGCAGCCCGTGTGCTCCGAGGAAGCCGCGGGCGAGGGCTCGATGCACTCGCTTCTAAGGCATACCTAGTGCGGAATTCACAGAACGCGGTTTCCCCGCTCCCGTTCGAACCATGGATGACCGCCGCCACGACCGGTCTGGCCGCGGCTCTGTCGCTGGCGTCGTTCGACCTCATACTCAGCGTGGTGTTCGGGCGCTTTGGGGCGCTTCGCGAAGCCGCGGGCGTGACGACGTACTTCGCCGGCTCGTTTGTCGTGGTGGCGGCGATCTACGTTCTGCTGTGGGTTGTGGTCGGCCTGCCCGCGAAGCTGGTATTCAAGCTGCCCGCTTCCGCCCTGTCCGTCGGCCTGGCCACGACCGTTGTTTTTCCCTTGTTCCTTGGCGTGTTGAGAGCAGGGAGCCTCGACATCCAAAAACTTGCCGGTAGCCTCTATGCGATCTGCGCGGTGGTGGGCTTGAGCCTCACGCCTGGCGTGTTGGCGTATTTGCTGGCCTCGGCCCTCGACCGGGACGACGAGCGGTCGCGGCGGGTCGCCCGGGTCTTCGTGGTCGCGCCGGTGATTCTGGTCGAGGCGCTCGCGATTTTCTGGCTACGGTTCGCCTGGCTGGGCGGGCCGTTGTCGTGGCAATCGGTTGTTTTCTACCTGTTGGCACTGGCGTTCGTTATGGGGACGGTTCGGCTGTTGTGGAAGCCGAGGGCCATGAGACGCGTGCCGGTGTTGCTCTTGGCTCTGGCGCTGGTTGCGTGTCTTGTGGCTGGAGTAAGGATCCTGTCCCGCGGCCCGACGTTGGAGGCCGAGGCGCCACTGTTTTCGCAAGACCACCAAGTGAAGCGAGTGCTGCTCATCACGATCGACACGCTGAGGCACGACTCCATGTTGGCAGGGAAGACGCCGAGTGACGGTCCTAACATCGATGCGTTGGCTCGGCAGAGTGTCGTGTTTGAAAACGCCTATGCGCCGGCGCCGTGGACGCCTCCCTCCATCGCGTCGATCATGACGGGGCTTACACCCTGGGCGCACACCGTCTCGCGGCGGCAGACGGTTTTTCCCGTGGCAACGCCCTATCTCCCGGATCGGATGCTGGAGGCGGGCTACGCCACCGCCGCCTTCGGCGCCAACTCGCTGTTGACGCACCAGAGCGCGCTGTCACGGAGCTTCGAGACCTATCATTTCCCGGAGCGAGGCCGGCCCACCACCCTCGGGGTGGCGGCACTTCGTGTTCTGCTCGGTCCGGTCAGGATGAGCGATCAGCATTGGACCGAGGAGATTACGGCACTGGCTGAGCAGTGGATCGAGTTGCATCAGGAGCAGGATTTCTTTCTGTGGCTGCACTACTTCGACCCCCCTGCTCCCTATATCCCGCCGGAGGAATTCTTGTCCGACATGTCCGACCGGCCCCCGCTGCGCGCCGGGTTTGAGTTCGACCGCTCGCAGTTGCTCTCTCGGGTGGCAACGTACTCACCGCGGCAGAAGCGCTGGCTGAAGGACCTGTACCGGGCCGAGGTGCGTTATGTCGACGACCGTATCGGCCGGCTGATCGGTACGCTCAAGCGTCTTGGTTTGTACGAAGAGTCGCTGATCGTAGTCACGAGCGATCATGGGGAGGAGTTTTGGGAACACGGGGCGGTACGGCACGGACACACTTTCTACGATGAGTTGCTGAGGGTGCCGCTGCTCGTGAAGCCGCCTGGCTCGTCGACGCCGTTGGTGCGGCAGGTGCCGCAAAACGTCTCCATTGTGAGCGTGATGCCGACGGTGCTCGAGATGTGTGGCTTGACGTTCAACCCCGAGCAGTTCTCCGCGCCTTCACTCGTGCCTTGGTTCTCCCGGAAGAGCAACGGGGCTGGCGAGGCGGAAAAGGAGCAGCCCGTCTTCGCTACGCATCCAAATTACTTCGAAGACCGCGAGGTGGTCGTCGAAGGCCATTGGAAGTACATTCGTTTTGAAGAAGAAGATCGGCGCGAACTCTACGACCTGGCGGCCGACCCGGCCGAGCAAATGAACATCGCCGATCGAGAGCAGGGCCGCGTCAGTGAACTCGAAGCGGTGATCGCGCTGCACCGCGAAAAGAGCGCCGAGCTGAAGCAGCGCTACGGTATCGGAAAGCCCGCGAGCCCCGAAGAACGGGAGCGGATTCGTGAACAGCTCAAGTCGCTGGGCTACATCCAATGATGGAGAGGGAATGACGGATTCGACACGCGGGAGTGCCGCGGAAGACGGCGGGTGGGCCGCGCGCATACCCGCGCCGGTGGCCGTCGGCTTGATTGCCGGCCTGACTCTGGGCGCCTTTGACGTCGCCGTCGTGCTGCTCGGCGAACGCTCGACGTCCATCGCTCCGCTGGCGGCCCTGTTGTTCCACACGGCCGGCTCTATGGTGGTGGCGTGGGCGATCTACGCGGTGCTGAGGATTCTGATCGGGCTGCCGTTGAAGTTGGTTGGCAAGCTGCCGGCGGCGACGGTGTCGGTTGTGTTGGCGGCGGGATTGGCGCCGCTGCTGGTGATCCGGGGGGCGTTCGCGCCTGTTTCTTCGCTGGCGGCGATGTTCAATCCGTATCGCGTCGTGATGCTGCTCGGTTTCAGCGTCGCGATCGGATGGTCCGCGCTATACGCCGCGAAGGCGATCGCCACGCAGGAGGAGATTCGGCGCCGGTTCGTAACGGCGGCGTGGGTCCTGCCGGTTCTGGCTACGCAGGTCCTTGTTCTCGTCTGGCTCCGCATCTTTCAACTGCGCCCGGGTCTCGGCTGGAAATCGATCGCTCTCTAGGTTTTCTGGCCCTGATGATCGCGACGGTCGCGGCGACGCGGAGTGCCCGCTTCCGGCGCCTGGCACCCCTGGCGCCGGTGACGATCATCGCGGTGCTGCTGTCGGTCTTGGGAGTGTATCCGCTCACGCTCGAGCCGGCGATCGAGACGCACGCCGCGCCTTTTTCTAAGGAGCATTCGGTCAAACGCGTGATCCTCATCACGATCGACACGCTGCGGTGGGACGCGTTGACGATCTACAATCCCGCGAGCCAACTAACTCCCAACCTTGCCGCGCTGGCCCAGGACAGTATCGTCTTCGATCGGGCCTATACCCCCTCACCCTGGACACTGCCCTCGATGGCGTCGATTATGAGCGGGCTTTCGACCTTGGTGCACGGCGTCTCGAAAGAGAATCCGGGGTTTCCCCACGGGGCCCCTCTGCTGGGTGATCTTCTCGGTGACGCCGGTTACGTCACCGGGGCGTTCGGCGGCAATACATTGCTGGAGCGGCAAGAGGCCTTGGCTCGCGGCTTTCAGGCGTTTCACTTCCCTCGCGGGGCCCCGGCGGAAACGCTGGCCAAGGCCGGATTGATGGCGATCGTAAGGCGCGCAACGCTGTCGGGCCAACAGATGACGGAATGGATCACCAGATTTGCCGAAGATTGGACTCGCGCGAACCGGGACAACGATTTTCTGCTGTGGGTTCACTACCTCGATCCCCACTCGCCGTATCTTCCGCCCGAGCAGTTCATTCCCAACCCCGAGCTGGCGCCCGGGCTCGACATCGGATACCGCTGGGATTTTCGCGCGGTGCGTAGTGGCGACGTGCGGATGTCACTTAAGCGGCAGGCCTGGGTGCAGGAACTATACCGCGCCGAGGTCCGCTACGTCGATGACCGGATCGGACGCTACCTGGGCACTCTCAAGGAGTTGGGGCTCTATGACGATTCGCTGATCATCGTCACCAGCGACCACGGAGAGGAGTTTTGGGACCACGGCAGCGTCGACCACGGCCATACACTCTACAACGAGATGATCCAGGCTCCGCTGATCATCAAGCTGCCCTCGTCAACGCCGCCGCCGGCGCGCCGGCAGGTGGACAACTATGTGTCCACCGTGAGCTTGCTGCCGACGATCCTCGAGCTGTGCGGTATCAGCTATAAGCCGGAGGATTTCTCGGGCTCGTCGCTGGTCCCGCTATGGTCAGAGGAGGCGGAGGTCACCGAAGACCGGCCGCTGTTTGTCTCCAAGCTCGTCTACTACCAGGAACAGGAAGCGGTGCTGCACGGGGGCTGGAAGTACATTCAGGTGCTGGGCCGCGACGAAGAGCAGCTCTACGATATGAACGCCGATCCGGGCGAAACGATGAACGTCGCGATGTCAGAGGTCGAGCGCAAAGCCGAGCTGCTGGCTCTGCTGGAGGAACACCGCACCGCGAGCCGCGCACTGGCCGAGAGGCATGGCCTGCGGTCGCCGGACACGGCGGCCCAGCAGGAGAGGGTGCGCGAGCAGTTGCGGTCGCTGGGGTACATCCAGTAGGCGCTACGAATGCGCGAGACACCTGGGTTCGCAGACTCACGCAGGGTACGCCCAGACGCCCGTGTTCGGATCGCCCGCGTCCCGAGACGGCGCTGAGCGAGCGAGAATCCGCCGCGGTGCTCCTGATGGAAGCGCAGGGGTGTGCGACAAATTTGTGAGGCTCAGGCCGCGCGAGCGCGATTCTCCCAGTAGTCGTCGAAGCGGTTGCTGAGCCGTGCGCAACGCAAAGCCGTGATAGCGTTCGCGCCGCGCACGCTCCAGAACATGCCCGAGCGCTTCAACCGACTCGCAATGACGGTGCGGCAACCCGCCTCGATCACGCCTGAGCCCACAAACAAGCCCTGCCGGCGAAACTCGCCGTAACGCATGCGCTCCGCATGGCGCTGGAAGTAGTCCGCCTCCAGCGCCAGCGGATGCGCCAACTCCGGGTCGTCGGTTTCGATCTCGCGCAGCGCAGTGACGAGTTGCTCGATGCGCCCCGCGTCGAGCTTTTTCTGCATGCGCCGCGCCCAACCGCGGAGGCGCTTTTGTTGTTGGGGAAACAGCTTCGACGCCAGCTCCCACAGATGTTCGCGAGCGTGATACAAGTCGACGATCTCGATCGCGCCGGGAAAGTATTCGTGCGAAAGATTCCAGATCCAGCCCGCACCGTCGCCAAGCACGACCTTCTTGCGCGCCCGACTCCAACCCCGTCGCCAAGCCTCGCTGTAAATGCGGCGTCCGAAGGCGGCGGCGTCCTCGATCGCGCCGGTGTAGCTGGTCGAGTCTTCGTCGCGCACGGGACGGCCTTGTTCGTCGCAGCTTGTTTGCGTGAACACACAGCCGAGCTTGACCTCGCGCGTGCCGGCCGGGCCGCCGTCCTTACCCTTGCGGCCGGCCGTCTCGGCGGCGGTGACCGGTACGCCCGTGCCGTCCATCTCGATGTAGAGAATCGGAGTTTCAGGTCCTGACATCGCAGGAAGCTCCAGCGGTACGGCGCGCGCGATCGCGGCTTGTTCTTCGCTGGCGACATCTTCGCCGATCGCCTCGGCTTCGCGCTCGACAGGCTTGGCGGTCAGCCGCACTCCGGCCAACTCGTCGAGCAACGCGCGACCGCGATCGAACGACGTCTCGGAGCCGACCAGCGCCGTCATGCGGCGCACGCCTGGCGAATACTGCGTCGCTTTGACGGCCAGCTCTTGGTCGTGCGGCGCGAAGCCTTTGCCGCAGCGGCTGCAGTGATAGTACGGCCGTTCGACGACGACCTCGCCCAGCATCGTGACGAGCTTCTTCGGCCGCCGACCGGCGTAGCGCGCTGGCGAGCCGCAGGCGCAGGGCTGCTGCGATTCGCCGGCCGCGTCTTCGTTCAACAGCGTCTCGAGCAAGACAGCGCCGGCTTGATGCAGCGCGTCGCGCGTCGCCTGTTCGACGGCTTCGAGGTCGAGCGACCCGCGCTTGCGCCTCTCACACAAGACGACCCGTAGCAGCCTCCCTACTTCTACGGCGACTTCTTGCTGGATCGCCTCGGTCGTTTTTTTTCCTGCGGACTCAGCTCGGCGTCCTCGGCGACGGGGCGCAAGCGGCAGATCTGTTCGTTGACTTCGAGCAGTTGTCGGCTCAGCTCCCGGAAGCGGTGAAAAGCCTCAACTTCGCGTTGCGCTTTGCGCCGCTGGGCGGGCGAGGAAAAGGTCTCACTCACGGTCTTGCCGTTGACCTTCCTGGTCAGGCGGTAGTTCGGGCCATGAGCGGGCTGGCCGGGCTGATGGCAGCGGCAGGACGGTTTGCCGCAGCGGCCGCTGACAGCGCTGATGGATCCGCTGCGGAAGTCTCCTAGATCGAGAATCCGAGCGAGGATGGCCTTTCGTTGACGTTCGAGCGCGACGAGAGATTCGGGCATAGTACGCCTCCTTTCCTAACGTATCATTACGTAAGGATTCGCGCGCAAAAAAGGGGGACCCGCAAATCATCACTTTCTTGTCGCGCACCCGAGGCGCAGGCGACTCCAGATCTCCTGTACTCTAGGTCGCAGCCCAGCCGGGAGTAAATCCTTGACTCGTGAGGAATCCAAAATAGCCGACGTAGTGTACGCGACAAACGAGAAACACTACGAAGCGAAGTACTCCACGTTGGATCCCTCGGGGCTGATCGAGCAGGCAAAGGATCTGACTTTTTTTCACGAAGCGATCCGCATTCATACTTCGTGGTTCTCCCTCTACCTCGACGGCTTTCAGAAGCGACTCGCGAGCAAAACCGTACTCGAGCTGGGTGCCGGCGATGGGCTCAATGCCTTGCTGATGGCGCGGCTTGGAGCAAAGGTGATCGCCGTCGAGATATCGCGGTCAGCCGTCGATAAGTTTTCTCGCGCCGCCGACGATCTCAGCCTGGATGTGACTGGGCTATGCGGTGATTTCCTGGAGATGGATCTACCCACCGTGGACTACATAATCGGCAAATCGTTCTTGCACCACCTAACACACGAGACGGAAGACCAAGTTCTTGGGAAGGCCGGCGCCTTGCTCGATCCATCCGGGGAGGCACGATTCTTCGAGCCCGCCGTGAACTCTCGAATGCTGGACACACTGCGATGGCTGGTGCCGGTGGAAGACCGACCCTCCAGTCTGAACAGGGTCCAGTTTGCCGAATGGAAACGAAAGGACCCACATCCGGACCGTGACAATAGCAGTTCACATTACGCGGAAGCGGCAGCAAAACATTTCAAGGAAGTGCGCATTGTGCCGGTGGGTGGCATCGAACGATTCCGGAGGTTGACTGGCCGCACTCGCTGGAGCCAGGCGTTCGGGCGCTGGGCGCTGGCGTTCGAACGGCGTTTCGTACCTGAGGGGATACACCGCCCCCTCGCGCGTTGCCAGTTGATCGTGATGTCCTCGCCACTACACAAGGGTGGGTGAAGCCCGTCTCGTGGCCGCGCGCATTGCTGGACGGCACATCCGACGCCGTGGCCCTCTGCTACGTCTGTGGTTTCGTTGCGTGAGGCCGCCTAGTTTCGGGCTATTCTCAGTCGCGCGAGGAGCGATCGAACACTAGCAAGGTCTGGCAGGCGCGCACGCGGACGTCCATCACCGGGTCGTCGAGCAGCGGGACCAGCTTCGGAGCGAGCGATACGGCTTTCGCATCGCCGGCGAAGGTGGCCGCGTAGGCGCGGATCAACTTGTTCTCGTGGGTGAGATTGCGCTCGAGGGCCTGGAGCCCTTCGGCGTCGCCGAGCGCGGCCAGGGCGTGCTCGAAGTAGCAGCGCGTCAGATCATCGCTCGAGCGGCGAACTCCGGCGCGAAGCCCGGGGACGTCGGAGGGGCCGCCGATTCGCCCCAGCACCCAGGCCGCGATGCGGGCAGTTTCGAGATCGGGATCGGTGAGTCTCGCGTGCAGCATCCGCATGGCGCCGCGGTCGCCGTGCTTGGCGAGGGCGCCGGCGGCCATGATCTGGAGGATCGGATTGCCTCGGTTGCCCATGGCCGCGCGCAGGGTGTTGCCGTCGCCGACCTGGCCCACTTTGTAGAGGCTTTCGGCGGCATGGACGTGGGCGTAGGCGTCGGGCTTGGCGAGGATGTCGAGCATGACGCGGGCCTTCGAAGAGTCACCGGCTCGCACGAGTTCGCGCGACCAGACGCATTTCTTGCGGTCGTCGGTTTCGTTAGCCAGGCGTTGGGTGAAGGGGCCGCTGACTTCGTGAGCGCGTCCGGCGCGGGTGAGAGCTTCGGCGGCGTGGATCGCCGTAGGGAAGTCCTCGGCGTGAATCGCTTCGTTCAAGATCGAGACACAGCGAGACTTCGTTTCCGGCGAAAGTTGGTAGTCCGAGGGCGGCTGGGCCTGGAGAGGGTTTGTTGCGATGGGGAACGCGAGGAGGATGGTGGCGAGGATGCGCATGGGGGCTCCGGCAACAAGCAGGAATCGACGACCGTGGACTATCCTAGCAGCGCTCACGGTTTGGCGAGGGTCTTGATTTCGACCGGGCTGGATCGGGTCGGGTACCGGGGATTGCGCCCCGGCACCCTCCCACACCACCGGACGTACGGTTTTCCGTATCCGGCGGTTGGACCCAGTGTCTGTACCTACACGCCGCAAGACCGGCAGGCCGCCAACCATCGACCGTCTCCCGTGCCTCGTGCATCGCTTTCTGTCGGGATGGACGCGACACTTGCCCTGGCTCGCGGCGTTGGCCACGAGATCCACCTTGCGGTTCCCTACGGTTACCTCCATCGGTTCCGGTGAGTACGTTGCAACTCACAAGAAACAGCCCATGCTGGGCACACTAGGGGCACGGCATGCCGTGCCCGCTGCCACGCATTGCTACAGCATGTGGGGTTCGCCGAACGGGTGCGACCAAGAAACTGACCTTCGCCACAGGCTGTTAGGCTAAAGCCCATCCGCCCCGTCGGTAAGCCAAGCGAGGTTAAACCGCGCCAGCAGGAACTGCGAGTATTTGTCGGCTTCGTAAAGGCACAGCACCGTCCTGTCGGGGGCAATGGCGAGATCGGAGTAGGCCGACGATCCCTCGTGGACCACTTTCGCCACCGGCCAGGTGCGGCACTCGTCGTAACTCATGCGCACCGTGAGCCGGGCACGCTCGGTTTGGCTCGAGGGGTGCGCCAGGAGGATGCGGTTCTTGCCGTCCGGATCGGCGGTGGTGTAGCGCACCACACTGCCCTGCACGGATGGCTCGGGTAGCCCCGCGTCGAACTCGACCTTCGACCAGGTCTCGCCGCCGTCCTCGCTCCAGGCGTAGGCTCGCATGTGCTTCTGTTGGCGGCTGCGCATGTTCATGTAGATGCGCCCGCCCTCGGTCTCGACCGACATCGACTCGTCGGAGAGATCCATGTCGAGCGGCTCGCTGCGCTTCCAGGTCTCGCCGTGGTCGTCGCTGTACATGGAGTAGGAGAACTGCACCTTGCCCCAGTTGGCCGGCCGCCAGGTTTTCGGTCCTGGCGAGAGGTCGCCCCAGCTCGAAACCAGCAGACGTCCGCTCGAGAGCTGAATGCCGTGCCCCGGTCCCGCGCCGAAGTAGCTCCAGCTTGAGTCGGTCGCTTGGTTAGTGATTTCGCGCGGCCCGGCCCAGGTGGCCCCGTCGTCGGCGCTTTTCGAGACGAACATGCGCTGATTGTTCTTGCAGAAGACGAAGACGATTTCGCCCGTTTCGTGATCGACGATGGGGGTGGGCTGGTTGACCGACAAGTCGCCGTCATCGAAGAGAACCTGGAGGTCACTCCAGGTCCTCCCGTGATCGGTGCTTCGCTTCAGAACCAGGTTGATGTCGGCGTCGTCGGCGCAGCGGTCGACGCGGCCTTCGGCGAAGGCGAGGACGGCGCCGCCCGGGCTGACGACCAACGCAGGAATGCGGAAGCACGCGTAGCCGGCCTCGCCCGCGCTGAAGACGGTGATTTTTTCGAGGAGCGGCTCGGGCGGGTCAGGGGTCGGTGTCCGAGTGGGCCCGCACGCTGCGAGCCAGAACACAGCCAAGCTAATGAGTAGTGAAGCTTTGATCGAACGGCGGTAGAGTGTCACGCAACGATCTTGGATTGCCATGGGCCGATTCTACCTCAGCCGGAAGCCTCTGCCGTTCGATGATTTGGGAAATGCGACTCGTCACGGCAACGATCCCCTCGGAACAAGGGATCTGCTCGGCTGAAGGTGCCGCGACAGGCCGGCGGTGTGGCACGCTGAGGGAGTCACAGATGTTTAGACCTCTTCTTGAGCCTGTAGAGCACCCCGTCCTTAGAGATCCGTTTAGGGTCCGGTTTCCCGCTCGCACCGACACTGCCATCCGGCAGTACGTAGCGGTGTGCGTGAGCTAGTTCTTCCCCGTTTTCAGTAAGATACGAGACCATCTCACTGCGGCTGCCACTGCGGCTGCCAGGTGGTAGGCCGACCTCTGGGCTGGGAGTACCGGAATGGGTGACGACCTGCTGTAGTTCAGCTGCTTCAGCGCGTTCTACGTAGCGTTCCTCATTGAAGATCCGTCGCAGTTCTGCTGCTGTTACCCGTATAATTTGGTAGAGGAGAGGTTGACATGATCTCCGACCGAGACATCCGAGAGCAGTTGCTAGAGTATCTCCAGGGAAACCTCGACCTCGACTCGTTCGAGGATTGGATTGTTCAGAACACCTGGAACGTTCACCAGTGGGGAACCAAGGCCACCCAGGAACTCGCATACTCGATTGAAGCTAAGCTTGCCGAGCATTCAGGAGACCACCTCAGCGAACAGGCGCTCCGGAAGAATCTGCTGCCGTTGGTACAGGAACACGTCGTTTCCATTGGCGATCCGCAGCCATCCCCTTTGGTATAGGACTCCCAACGGCATCCGTGTGACCACGGCTTCCTCGAAAATCACATCGAACCAGTAAAGCCCTTCCTCCTCAAGCGCCAGGGCCATCGGGGCTGGCCGAACACGGCACAGACACGCTCGTGCAAGCCAACAACGTTGCCCGTATCAATCGAGCGTGCCCGGCGTCATTCGACGAGCGCTTGTTGCCAGTTGGTCACGATGGTTATGGGCAGGTTGGTGTGGTCTTCGGTCGGCACCGAGATGATAAAGCGCTGCCCGTCGGCGGTGACGTCGAACCACACGACCGTTGGGAGTCGTCCGTCGACTTCGAAGAGCATCTGGGGCACACCGGCCTTGAAGGTCGTGCCGGTCTGCACCGGGGCGGCCATCAGCTTGTTGCCGGAAAAATAGAAGATCTCTTTCCCGTCAGCGCTCCATATCGGGCTTCGACCGCCATCGCGCGACACTTGGAGTTTGCCCTCCTCGGGAAACGGGCGAACATAGACCTCGCGTCGTCCGGTTTCGAGGGAATAATACGCAATCCAAGCACCGCCTGGCGAGAAGGAGCCCATAGCCTCCAGGAACTCGGTTTGCGTGAGTCGGATGGGTCTTCGCTCCGCTTCCATCGGTAGAGCGAACACGTCGATGGACGTTCCCAAGGTGGAATAACTGAGATAGCGGCCATCGTGTGACCAGTCCGACAGCGCCGAGGTATGCTTTACCTCAGAGATCAGTTCGGCCTCCCCCGCTCCTCCGGCTGCTTTCTCATAAAGCCCGCCATCGTCTCGACTGGAGTAGAAGGCAACCCGGGTTCCGTCAGGTGACCAGACCGGCGTGCGCTCACGCGCCTCATGGAACGTCAGACGTGTGTTCGTTTCGTCCCCCAGGTTCCGCACCCAGATATCGGTGTTCCCCGTTCGCGGATCGGCGGTGGCGACGGCCAGCCGGCCCCCATCTGGAGAGAGGCGCAATCCCTGGTGGGTTCCGGGTTCCCCGACCGTGCCCAGCTTGTTTCCCTGGCGGTCGAACCAGGTGATTTGCTCTGTGGGTTGCGCCCAACCAGTGCGGTAACTGAGGATGCCATTTGCCGAAATCGAGAAGTCGCCGCCGTACAAGCGTCCGCCCGAGAAGACGTTCTCCGCAACAGGAAACCGCTCGCCGGTGAGCGCGGCGCCGTCGGCGTCAAATGGCTGCGCAAAAAGCGTTTCGCCGAGCACGTAAACGAGATAGCCTCGCGGATGCGATGCCCTAGGAGGCGCATACCATACTCGACTCGAGGCCTGGAGCAAGGGCTTCCTCTCCATCGCTTGTGTCCGTGATGGCGCAACGTCGAGGTTTCCCAGGAGGATGGGATTTTCGATTATGCCTGGTCCGCGATGTTGTAAGTAGAGAAAGAGGCGGCCACCCGGCAAGAACCGTGGATGGCGGTGACTCATAGCGCCGCCTGCTGCGGTACGGTCCGTAGTCGGCGTGGGCTTACCACCCGCCGAAGGCACGCGATGCAGCGCCGAGCTGGTTGTAGGGGTGAAAACAATAACGCCCGATCCCTCACCGTCCTCCACCCACGTGCCCCCTCGTCCGGTCGGTGCGTCGCAGAGCGTTTGCGGCGGTCCGCCCGTGGTATCGATCTTCTTCAGCTTTCCGTCGGCGAAGAAGGCCAGATAGCGGCTGTCGGGCGACCAGAAGGGAAACTCAGCACCCTCCGTGCCGGGTAGAGAGTTCGCTTCGAGAGAATCGAGCGGTCTGACCCACAAACTGCTGCTGTTGTCGGCCAGGCCGACGAAGGCCAGCTTGGTTCCGTCGGGGGAAAGTACAGGCGGTGCCACCTCTCCGCTTTCGAAGACGACGCCCTCGGGCGGGTCGATCGCAAAGGTGATGGGCTGGGGCGGTGCGGGTTGCTTTGTGAGGTAGAGCCACGCGAAGACGGTGGCGGTTACAAGGAATACGCCCGCAAGAGCCATCCAAATCCGTCCGCTGGTCGGAGCCGGCACGGTCTCCGGAGCGGGAGGGGCACCATGCTCCGTCGCGACTTGCGATGCTCCGCCGTGTGGACCGGCGAGGGCGCCCGTGGCCGCTCCCGTTCGCAGCATCGTGGAGCGTCCCGACTTCAGCTTCTCGGCGCACGTTCGTAAATCGACGATCGCGTCCGCCGCGGTCTGGTACCGGTCCTTCGGGTCCTTCGCCAGGCACTTGCCGGCAATGAACTCTAACTCCATCGGCACGCCCGCCCGCACGCCTGTCAAAGGCTCGGGCTCCTGATGAACAATCTCGAAAAGCAGCGCCTGGTCGTATTCGCCTTGAAACGGCCGCTGCCCTCGCGCCATCTCGTACAGGACAACGCCTAGCGCCCAGATGTCAGACCGGTTGTCTACGTCCATGCCCTGGGCCTGCTCGGGCGACATGTAGGCGACCGTGCCCATCGTCTGATCGGTCTTCGTCAGGCGGGAGGCTTCGGTTAGCCGCGCCAGGCCGAAATCCATAATCGTGGCGCGGCCTTTGGCGTCGACCATCACGTTGGCCGGCTTGATGTCGCGGTGGACGACGCCCTTCTCATGCGCCGCTTCCAGGCCGTCGGCGATCTGGCGGCCGATGTCGAGTGCTTCCTTCAGGGGCAGCGGCCCTTGCTCGATGCGTGTTTCGAGCGGCTCCCCCTCGATGAAGGCCATCGAAAGGAACGTCTTCCCCTCCGCCTCGCCGATCTCGTACACCGGATAGATGTTGGGATGGTGCAGGCCCGCAGCCGCCTTGGCCTCGCGCAGAAAGCGTGCCTTGGCTTCGTCGTCGTTGAGCAGATGCGCGGCCAGGAACTTCAGTGCGACGGTGCGTTCGAGCTTGGTGTCTTCGGCCTTGTAGACGACGCCCATCCCACCCTCACCGAGCTTCTCGGTGATGCGGTAGTGCGAGATGGTGCGGCCGATCATGAGTGGGCTCGCTCGCGATCACGGATCGGTTGTTGTAGAGAACGTATCCGCCGCTCCGAGCGAGTGTCACTTTCTGCGCTCGCACGGTGGTCGTTGATCCAGGGGCTCCCGCAATGGCGTGAAGGTCCCTGCCGGACCGCTCCCTCACGGTCACGGCTCGGTATGAGTTCGTTGGTGATGCGGTAGTGCGCGATCGTGATGCCGATCATGCCGGTCCGATTCTATCGCGATTTAAGTAGTCGGCCCAACCTCGAACCTCAAGCAGCAGTTTCACCATTCCTGATAAAGGCTGGGTGGCCGCGAAAACCACCTGGCTGCCTCGGCGTCGTTGTCAGGTGCGCCGTCAGTGTTCATCGGACCAATTGAGAATCACGTTGAGCTGGCGCGGAACGGAATCCGGATCGCGCTGGATCATCAAGAACCGTTTGCCGTCCAGCGAGGTATCGTAGGCGCGGAAAAGGCTCGTAGAGAAGTTCGTCCGGTCAAATAGCCTACGAGGAGCGCCGAATGACCCGTCCGGACGAATCGCCACGGCCACGACATCATCCCCGGTTACGTAAAACAACTCCTTACCATCGCGCGACCATCTGGGCAGGTTTCCGCCTCCGCTAGAGACCGGGATCCTGTTCGCTCCACTGGGATACGACTGCACGTAGATCTCACTTCGCCCCGACTCGTCAGACGAATACACGACCCAGCGCGGCCCACCCTCCGGGCCCGGCGAGACCTCGGCATCTCTTTCGTTGAATGGAGTTACCCGAAAAGGGGAGGTCATTTCCTTCTGCGACTGGCCACCCGGCGACAGGGTCCAAATGTCAAGGCCGGTTTGGGGGTTGATCTCCCAGTAGAGCACAGTCCCATCGGCCAAAACCGAGGTCGGGAACTGGTCGTAGGGCCGAGAGAGCAGGGCTTCCGCTGGCTCCGATCCGTCGGCTGGTTGGGAGTAGATGTCTCAGTCGCCGCCCCGATTTGAGGCGAAAATAATCCGCGCGCCGTCGCTGCTCCACAGCGGCAAGAAATTAAAGTGGTGCGCCGGCGTTAAAAGACTGCGCGTCCCGCGCTGCAAATCATGAATCCAAAGGTCCCCAGCCTGCCTGACGGCTGCCTTTGTTCCGTCGGGCGAGAGCGTCACCTCCCGATACACACCCTGGTCCACACCTAGCGATTCGGTCGTGCCGTCCTTGTCGACCCACACCAACGATAACTTTGCCGGGTTGCCGGGCGCGTAGACCGCGGTTCCGGTGTTCGAGACGGCCAGCCACCCCCGGGCCTCGTAGTCCACGTAGTTGTACACGTTGGCCAGGACGGAAGTATCCGCGCTGGTGCGCGCGGGATGGGCGGCATCGAACGGCGCAGCTCTGATGCCGGCAGCCTGGTCGATGACCAGCAGGCGGCCCGTAGAACCGCCACTAGAGTCGAAAATCGAGGGCCCCTGTAGCGACGTCGTCGAAGGTAAGACCATCTCCCACTGGCCTGAATCCAGGGAGAGCACTGCGGCTCCGTGAGTTCGCCCCGCTATAAAGAAGAGAACACTTCGTCCTCCTGGAAGCGCCTGCGGGAAGGCGTGAGCGTACCCCGCTGCCGCGCCGTCTGGCTTGGTCAGAACCTCGGGCGTTCCACCGCTTGCGGGAATCCGCAGGAGTCCTGAACCGAGCGACGCGGCGTAGATGATCGTGTCGTCCTGGTTCCAGGTTCCACCGCAGGGAACGGCCGCTTCGGCCAGCGAGATGGGCGTACCCCCAGCAACCTCCACTTTTTGAAGCTGCCCCTCCGCGAAGAACGCCACCCATTTCCCATCGGGCGAAAAGAACGGTTGCCGGGCGCCACTCGAACCCGCCACTGCGCGAGCCTCAAAAGAATTCAGATCGCGCAAGTAGAGCTGCGGCTCGTTCGTTCCTTGTTGCGCCGTGTACGCGATGATCTGGCCATCGCCCGAAATGGCCGGGCTACTGGTGATCTCTTGTCCCGGCGGAAGTGGGATGGAAAGGCGAGTGGTTGTCGTTCCCGATTGCGGGCGAAGGGGGAGGAACACTAGGGCGACCGCAACGATCGCGAGTACCGCCGCCACGGCAGGCCACAGCCACGTCCTTGCGGGGTTTCCTGTCTGGCTCGCCGCCGTGGTCGTCGGGCTGCCTGCCACCGTATTCATCGTTCGCAGAATCGTCGAGTGCCCTGACGTCAGTTTCTCCCCGAGAGTGCGCAGCTCCCTCGCCACTTCCTGCGCCGACGCGGGACGGTCATCGCGATTCTTCGCCAGACACTTGCCGACGGTGAACTCCAGCTCGATGGGAACGCCGGTGCGTAGGCCGGTTAGTGCTGCGGGTTCTTGGTGGACAATCTCATAAAGCAACGCCTGGTCGTACTCGCCTTGAAACGGCCTTTGCCCGCGCACCATCTCGTACAGCACAACTCCCAACGCCCAGATATCCGACCGGTTGTCCACCTCCATGCCCTGGGCTTGTTCGGGCGACATGTAGGCGACGGTGCCCATGGTCTGGTCGGCCCTGGTGAGACGGGAGGCCTCGGTCAGCCGCGCCAAGCCGAAGTCCATGATCGTGGCGCGGCCTTTGGCGTCGACCATCACGTTGGCCGGCTTGATGTCGCGGTGGACAACGCCGTTGTCATGCGCCGCTTCCAGGCCGTCGGCGATCTGGCGACCGATGTCGAGTGCTTCCTTGAGCGGCAGCGGCCCTCGTTCGATGCGGGCTTCGAGCGGCTCGCCTTCGATGAAGGCCATCGAAAGGAACGTCCTCCCCTCGGCCTCGCCGATCTCGTACACCGGACAGATGTTGGGATGGTGCAGGCCCGCAGCCGCCTTGGCCTCGCGCAGAAAGCGTGCCTTGGCTTCGTCGTCGTTGAGCAGATGCGCGGCCAGAAACTTCAGCGCGACGGTGCGTTCGAGCTTGGTGTCTTCGGCCTTGTAAACGACACCCATCCCGCCTTCACCGAGTTTCTCGGTGATCTTGTAGTGGGAGATGGTTTGCCCGATCATGGCCGACGCTGACCTCACGCGATTGTACCGCCGGCGGGACCAGCGGCGGAAACGCGTCGTGGGGTAGTTTCAGGACTTCACTGTTATGGAAACCGGATCAGCAATCAAGAATGGCTGAAGCCGGTTTGGGAAGGACGCTGAAAGCGCCCTGTGGCAGAGTGGGTGGGGTCGCTGAACCGGCCGTAAACGACCGGCCTACAACGCGCTTCGCGCGGAAACCGCCTGAAGGCGACTCCAGAAGCAACCGCGGCTTTTCATAGCACGATCGTCCCAATGTATCAGACCGCTTGGTGGGGGAATTCATAGCCCGCCAAGCGTTGATCTCTGCCGATCAAGAACTGGGCCACGAATGAACTACGCGTATTTCTCGCGTAGCCGAGCCGCCGCCTCGACTTCGTTCTTCAGCTTGGAGTAGACCTCGTCGATTTCCACGACGGCGGCTGACCCGGGAGCGAAACCGCAGTCCGGATTCAGGGTGATCTGTTCGGGGGACAAGTACTGCAGAGCGGACTCGACTCGTTCAACGATGGAATCGACCGAGTCCACAACACCCGGTTGGCAACTCACGCAGCCAAGGCCCACTTCGAGCCCCTCGGGGAGCTGCTTCAGGATCGCCATTTCACCCGCACCCGGGGTGGTGAACTCCATCGTGATGTGGTCGACCGCGAGCCGGCTCAACTGTTTGAGAATGGGCTCATAGCCGCCGCGGTGCAAGGCTTCGCCACGCGCCCGGGCCCCGGCCCGACGGCACAGGTGGACGGCCCGGGTCACTCCCTCGACCCCCTCGAAGACTTGATTGTCCATGTCGACGGCAAGGTCCGCGGCTCGATCCGGGTCGTTGTATTGTCGCCGGACTTCCGGATCAACAAACAAGCAGAGATGAGGATCGTCGAGCTGTACCACCGCGACACCCTCCTCACGAAGCAGCTCGACCTCCCGCCGCAGAATCGGCACGCAATCGCGCACGAAGTCCTCGCGAGTCGGGTAGGCATGCGAAGACTTCTCTTGATCCCACATGCGCTCGCCTAGCAGGGCGGGAGCGGGTAGAGTAGCTTTGATGGCCCGGTTGGTGACCTGCTTGAGAAACCTGACTTCTTGCGCGATGAAACCGGGCCGATGAGGCGACAGCTTGTCGACGACGATCGTCCAGGGCCGTCCGTCGGCCGGGTTCAGACTCAGTTCGAAGCCGTGGGCCAGCTCGGCGATGACGCCGATGTACGACTTTCGCCGCCACTCTCCATCAGTCACGACGTCCAAGCCGGCCGCTTCTTGGAGTGCCACCACGTAGCGGATGGCCGAGCCCATCAGGTGTTCGTACTCTTCCGATGAGTGCGGTGAATCGTTGGCGATCAACTCTTTGACGAGCGCCGGCCGAGGCATCGAGCCGATCACGGAAGCGGGAAAGAGGGGTCGGGCCGGCATGACTTAACGGGTGAGATCCTTCGAGGGCCCTTCAGAGGGCCAATGCGTCCGGGCGTACTCGAAGTCTTCTTGAGTATCGATTTCGATGTAGCCTCCCGGCGTGTCGACATGGACCAGCCGCTCGCCGGCTTCGACCATGTCCTGAAACAAGTGGATTAGGTAGGCCTTTTCGAACACTTTCGCTTCGCGAAACGGGCCACCGGCGTGACGGTGCCGGCAGTCATGGTAGTGCCGTCGCAACGTCTCGGCGCCGGCGCCCGAGAATGCCGCCACACCAATGAACTCCCCGTGGGCGTCGGCTTCGCGGATTTCCCGATGGATTCGGGTGATGACGCCGTTCTTGACGGCGACTTTCTCGGCGTCATCGGCGGGGTGTTGCGACCGATGCCGGTAGCGGCCGAGCCACTCTGTATCGACGACCAGCGACATGGGTTCATCCGAGTTGAGCAGCCGCTCGACGACCTGCGGGGTGAACAGGATGTCGGAGTAGCAGCACAGGAACGGCCCGTCCATGAGGTCCTCCGCATGGAAGAGCGAGGCAAGGATGTTGTTGGTCTGCCAACCCGCGTTGTGGCGGAACGTGAACCGCGGGTAGCTCTCGCGGACCTTGTCGATCTGGTAGCCGCCGATGAAGCAGATATCGTCAATGCCGTTCGCTTGGAGCGCGAGTACGGTCCAATCGAGGATGCTACGGCCGCCGACCTCGGCGAAGCATTTGGGCGCGTCCGCCGTGGTGGGCATGAGCCGTTCGCCGCGGCCGGCTCCGATGATAATGGCTCGCATGGTGTGTCTAAGTACGGTGTTTCACAAGCTAGGTCAGGTATCTGAGGGGGCACGCGCCATCCTGGGCGTTTCGGGCACGGCATGCCGTGCCCCTACATGGCAAACCAGAACCTGGCCGTTTTCGTGAAACACAATACTAAGCAGCCTCGTCGGGTTCGTTGGGGACCGCGTTCCAGAGCAGCGCGGCAAAGAATGCCGCGGCAAACGCCCAGCCGGCCCAGATATAGATGGCCACCTGCCACCCCCCGTGCTCCGGCATCTTGTAATGGCCGGTCACGACGTCACCGGCCGCGGCGCCCATGTAGCCCATGAAGTTAACAAAGCCGGCGGCGGCGGCCGACGTACCACGACGCGCCAAGTCAGCCGGAGCTGTGCCAACCAGCAGCACCTGTGGTCCATAAATGCAGAATCCGATCACGCCGAGCAACAGCACGGTCGCCCAAACACTCGTTCGCGTGACCGACTCATAAGCAATCGTAAGGGCTCCGAGCGAGAGCAGCAAGAGGCAGATGACCGGACCCCGGCGACTTCCGAAGAAGCGATCCGTCGCCCAACCGGCCAGATAGGAGCCCGCGATGGCGCCGACTGGCAAAACCACGTACTTGAGGCCGGCAGCCCCGACCCCGGAGTCCTGCACTTCGGTCAGGTGGGCGAGTCCCCAATCGAGGAAACCGTAGCGGCAGGCGTTCAAAAGCCCCAGCGAGACGCCCAGCAACCAGAGAGCACGGTTCGAGAGCGTGAGGACGATGTTCTCCCGGAACGAGGTGGTAGGCCGCGTCGGTGCCGAACGGGACTTGCCCGAAGGATGATTGGCGCCAACGGGTACTTCGCCCGTTCGGTGATCGCTCGGCGACTCTCTCAAGCTCATGAGCATGACGACGCCTGCTAGAGCCAAGAGCAAACTGGGCGCGTACAAGGCGCCACGCCAGCCCAGCAGATCAGCAGCTTGTCCGGCGACGATGTAGGTCAGGCCCAGCGTCAGTTGATACCCGGTCCCGATGAGTCCAATCGCCTTTCCCCGCCGGAGGGGGGGGATCCAGTTGCCAATGACGCGGACACAAGGTGTCCAGCCGAGCGACTGGGCGTAGCCGTTCGCAGCCCATACGAAGAGGAGAAAATAGAACCCGCTGGCGAGGCCAAAGATGACGTTCAGCGCCGCGGACCCGAACATGCCGACGGCCAGAAGCAAGCGGGGCGAGACGCGCTCGGACAACTGACCGTTCACCAGTTGACCCAGGCCGTAGGTGATCTTGAGCGACGCTAGAATTAGTCCCACTTGCTCGCCGCTGAAACCCATGCCGCCCTCGCCGGCGGGTGCTTGCAGTCCCGGCACGGCGGCTGAAATGTTCGTACGGCAAAAGTAGAATGCGCCATAGGTCAGCCAGATCGTCCAGATAAGCTGCTGCTCTCCTGGAAGGGGAGAGAACGATCGAAGTGCCGCGGCTCGGCTGCCGTTTACCACAGGAATCTCGCTGATCAGGCCCTTACAAACGACTACGACCCTCTTCTATCGGTTGGAACCGATGGCCGTGTCGGGGTATTCTAACAACCCAATGGGGCAGGTGTTGAAAGATGAGCGGTCGAGAGAGTGGCGTTCGTCGTCAAATCTCGACGAAGGGGAACAGAAAGAGAGAATGGCCACCACGCTATGGCCAAATGGTTCGTGGGTCGTTGGGATCTCTTGCCACTGAAAACGAGCGGGCTACTCACGTCCCGTGCGTGGAAGGACCCCGTCGAGGCCAATAGAACCAACGGCCCGCAATTCTTCCAGGGTTACGGTACCGTCATGATTGAGATCGGCACGTGCCAGTAGTTCCCGAAATCGTTCGGCCTCGTCACTCGACCGTTCGTCCTTCGAGATCGCGCCGTCACCGTTCTTGTCCAACAAAGCGATCAGACGAGCTGCCTGACTGGCTGTGGGGACGCTGGCAACCTGGCTTGCAGGAGAGTGGCCGCCGCCAGTCGTCTTGAACGCCGGAGGGGTCTTGAACACGGGAGTGGTCTTCAACAAGGGAGAGCCCGTCGAAGCATCGCCAGCGGCCCGGCCCGTGCTGTCGGGAACGCGGACCTGTAGGGTGCGATCGCGAGCCGCTATCGGTTGAACGTTCTCTGGTGAGATGGGTGGGCGGTGTACGGTCGGTCCGCGATCGAGAGCCCATGAGCCTTCGGTGGCCGCGGCCGGCCTGTCACGGGCCGCGATCGGCATCCGGTTGGGCGACGGAGTCACAACACGCGGCAGGGTAACGAAGCCGGCGGGCTGTCCGTGCTCGATCACGTAGGCCAAGGCGCCGAAAGAGGCAACCGTCAGCACGAAGCCGTTGAGTAGCGAACCGAGACGCGGTGTCGAGTTTCCGCAGGTGTAGGCGGTGTCGAGTTTCCGCAGGTGTAGAAGGCCGGCACCCCGTCAGGCGCAGGGGCGGCCAGGGCTCCCTCGTTCGGGTGTTCCCAGAACTCTGAGCGCAAGGTCCACTGCCGCGCGAGTGATAGCAAGGCGTCGGCCACCAAGGCGCTCCGAGCGCGAGCCCCCATCGTTTGGTCGAAGATCCACAGCATCTCCTTGGCAAAGCGCTGCCGAAAGGGGCGGGGGTGCAAGCGCAGAATCAATGCGTACACAGAGCGGACCATCACGCTGTCCTTGGCTGAGCTGTCTCGACGCGCAACTTGGCCTCTCGAATGACGGCTTCCAGCCGAGTCACCTCGGCCGAGAGGACACGGCGCCCCAGCGCACTCAAGCGGTAGTAGCGCCGCCGCGAGTCCTCGTCACGAGCACGGGGGCCGAGCTCCCGAACCATCCCTTGGGCCGTCAGCCTTTGCAGGTTGTCGTAGAGCGTGCCCGGACCTAGTTTGTAGCGGCCTTCGGACTGGCGCGAAACCTCCTGCATGATGCCGTAGCCGTGCATATCCTGACCGGCCAAGGCGAGCAGGATGTGCAGCGTTGCCGGAGACAGCGGGAGGAAGCGGTTGAGATTGTCCTTCATCAGTCAGTATCCTTTATATCGGATTCCGACTGAGTTGTCAACCCTGATTCGGGTGCGCGACAAGAAAGTGATGATTTGCGGGTTCCCCTTTTTTGCGTGCGAATCCTTACGTAGTGATACGTTAGGAAAGGAGGCGTACTATGCCCGAATCTCTCGTCGCGCTCGAACGTCAACGAAAGGCCATCCTCGCTCGGATTCTCGATCTAGGAGACTTCCGCAGCGGATCCATCAGCGCTGTCAGCGGCCGCTGCGGCAAACCGTCCTGCCGCTGCCATCAGCCCGGCCAGCCCGCTCATGGCCCGAACTACCGCCTGACCAGGAAGGTCAACGGCAAGACCGTGAGTGAGACCTTTTCCTCGCCCGCCCAGCGGCGCAAAGCGCAACGCGAAGTTGAGGCTTTTCACCGCTTCCGGGAGCTGAGCCGACAACTGCTCGAAGTCAACGAACAGATCTGCCGCTTGCGCCCCGTCGCCGAGGACGCCGAGCTGAGTCCGCAGGAAAAAAACGGCCGAGGCGATCCAGCAAGAAGTCGCCGTAGAAGTAGGGAGGCTGCTACGGGTCGTCTTGTGTGAGAGGCGCAAGCGCGGGTCGCTCGACCTCGAAGCCGTCGAACAGGCGACGCGCGACGCGCTGCATCAAGCCGGCGCTGTCTTGCTCGAGACGCTGTTGAACGAAGACGCGGCCGGCGAATCGCAGCAGCCCTGCGCCTGCGGCTCGCCAGCGCGCTACGCCGGTCGGCGGCCGAAGAAGCTCGTCACGATGCTGGGCGAGGTCGTCGTCGAACGGCCGTACTATCACTGCAGCCGCTGCGGCAAAGGCTTCGCGCCGCACGACCAAGAGCTGGTCGTCAAAGCGACGCAGTATTCGCCAGGCGTGCGCCGCATGACGGCGCTGGTCGGCTCCGAGACGTCGTTCGATCGCGGTCGCGCGTTGCTCGACGAGTTGGCCGGAGTGCGGCTGACCGCCAAGGCTGTCGAGCGCGAAGCCGAGGCGATCGGCGAAGATGTCGCCAGCGAAGAACAAGCCGCGATCGCGCGCGCCGTACCGCTGGAGCTTCCTGCGATGTCAGGACCTGAAACTCCGATTCTCTACATCGAGATGGACGGCACGGGCGTACCGGTCACCGCCGCCGAGACGGCCGGCCGCAAGGGCAAGGACGGCGGCCCGGCCGGCACGCGCGAGGTCAAGCTCGGCTGTGTGTTCACGCAAACAAGCTGCGACGAACAAGGCCGTCCCGTGCGCGACGAAGACTCGACCAGCTACACCGGCGCGATCGAGGACGCCGCCGCCTTCGGACGCCGCATTTACAGCGAGGCTTGGCGACGGGGTTGGAGTCGGGCGCGCAAGAAGGTCGTGCTTGGCGACGGTGCGGGCTGGATCTGGAATCTTTCGCACGAATACTTTCCCGGCGCGATCGAGATCGTCGACTTGTATCACGCTCGCGAACATCTGTGGGAGCTGGCGTCGAAGCTGTTTCCCCAACAACAAAAGCGCCTCCGCGGTTGGGCGCGGCGCATGCAGAAAAAGCTCGACGCGGGGCGCATCGAGCAACTCGTCACTGCGCTGCGCGAGATCGAAACCGACGACCCGGAGTTGGCGCATCCGCTGGCGCTGGAGGCGGACTACTTCCAGCGCCATGCGGAGCGCATGCGTTACGGCGAGTTTCGCCGGCAGGGCTTGTTTGTGGGCTCAGGCGTGATCGAGGCGGGTTGCCGCACCGTCATTGCGAGTCGGTTGAAGCGCTCGGGCATGTTCTGGAGCGTGCGCGGCGCGAACGCTATCACGGCTTTGCGTTGCGCACGGCTCAGCAACCGCTTCGACGACTACTGGGAGAATCGCGCTCGCGCGGCCTGAGCCTCACAAATTTGTCGCACACCCCCCTGATTCGGGTGCGCGACAAGAAAGTGATGATTTGCGGGCCCCCCTTTTTTGCGTGCGAATCCTTACGCAGTGATACGTTAGGAAAGGAGGCGTACTATGCCCGAATCTCTCGTCGCGCTCGAACGTCAACGAAAGGCCATCCTCGCTCGGATTCTCGATCTAGGAGACTTCCGCAGCGGATCCATCAGCGCTGTCAGCGGCCGCTGTGGCAAACCGTCCTGTCGCTGCCATCAGCCCGGCCAGCCCGCTCATGGCCCGAACTACCGCCTGACCAGGAAGGTCAACGGCAAGACCGTGAGTGAGACCTTTTCCTCGCCCGCCCAGCGGCGCAAAGCGCAACGCGAAGTTGAGGCTTTTCACCGCTTCCGGGAGCTGAGCCGACAACTGCTCGAAGTCAACGAACAGATCTGCCGCTTGCGCCCCGTCGCCGAGAACGCCGAGCTGAGTCCGCAGGAAAAAAACGGCCGAGGCGATCCAGCAAGAAGTCGCCGTAGAAGTAGGGAGGCTGCTACGGGTCGTCTTGTGTGAGAGGCGCAAGCGCGGGTCGCTCGACCTCGAAGCCGTCGAACAGGCGACGCGCGACGCGCTGCATCAAGCCGGCGCTGTCTTGCTCGAGACGCTGTTGAACGAAGACGCGGCCGGCGAATCGCAGCAGCCCTGCGCCTGCGGCTCGCCAGCGCGCTACGCCGGTCGGCGGCCGAAGAAGCTCGTCACGATGCTGGGCGAGGTCGTCGTCGAACGGCCGTACTATCACTGCAGCCGCTGCGGCAAAGGCTTCGCGCCGCACGACCAAGAGCTGGCCGTCAAAGCGACGCAGTATTCGCCAGGCGTGCGCCGCATGACGGCGCTGGTCGGCTCCGAGACGTCGTTCGATCGCGGTCGCGCGTTGCTCGACGAGTTGGCCGGAGTGCGGCTGACCGCCAAGGCTGTCGAGCGCGAAGCCGAGGCGATCGGCGAAGATGTCGCCAGCGAAGAACAAGCCGCGATCGCGCGCGCCGTACCGCTGGAGCTTCCTGCGATGTCAGGACCTGAAACTCCGATTCTCTACATCGAGATGGACGGCACGGGCGTACCTGTCACCGCCGCCGAGACGGCCGGCCGCAAGGGTAAGGACGGCGGCCCGGCCGGCACGCGCGAGGTCAAGCTCGGCTGTGTGTTCACGCAAACAAGCTGCGACGAACAAGGCCGTCCCGTGCGCGACGAAGACTCGACCAGCTACACCGGCGCGATCGAGGACGCCGCCGCCTTCGGACGCCGCATTTACAGCGAGGCTTGGCGACGGGGTTGGAGTCGGGCGCGCAAGAAGGTCGTGCTTGGCGACGGTGCGGGCTGGATCTGGAATCTTTCGCACGAATACTTTCCCGGCGCGATCGAGATCGTCGACTTGTATCACGCTCGCGAACATCTGTGGGAGCTGGCGTCGAAGCTGTTTCCCCAACAACAAAAGCGCCTCCGCGGTTGGGCGCGGCGCATGCAGAAAAAGCTCGACGCGGGGCGCATCGAGCAACTCGTCACTGCGCTGCGCGAGATCGAAACCGACGACCCGGAGTTGGCGCATCCGCTGGCGCTGGAGGCGGACTACTTCCAGCGCCATGCGGAGCGCATGCGTTACGGCGAGTTTCGCCGGCAGGGCTTGTTTGTGGGCTCAGGCGTGATCGAGGCGGGTTGCCGCACCGTCATTGCGAGTCGGTTGAAGCGCTCGGGCATGTTCTGGAGCGTGCGCGGCGCGAACGCTATCACGGCTTTGCGTTGCGCACGGCTCAGCAACCGCTTCGACGACTACTGGGAGAATCGCGCTCGCGCGGCCTGAGCCTCACAAATTTGTCGCACACCCCCCTGATTCGAGTGCTGGAGAGCGCAGCGACGGGTCATCTGCCCGCCACGCCCTTACGCTTCGAAACCCGGCGCGGCGAGGATCTCGGCGAGCTTGGCCGGGAGAATGTTGCCGCCGCTGAGGATGCAGACGATGTCAAGGCCGGCGGCCTCGATCTTGCCCGCGAGCAGCGCCGCTACGCCGACGGCGCCGCCGCCTTCGACCACTAGCTTCTGCTGCTCGGCCAGGCTGCGCACGGCCGCGGTGATCTCGTCCTCGTCGACGCAGATTACGTCGTCGACCAGATGCTGCACGATGCCGAACGTGCGCTCGCCGGGCTGGGCGATCATCAGCGCGTCGGCGAGTGTCGGGCCGGGGTCGGTCGTGACGCGCTCGCCCTGTTCGACCGACCGCGCCATAGACCCGTTCGCCGCCGGTTGGACGCCGATGACCCGGCAGCCCGGACGCTTGTGCTTGACCGCGCTGGCGATGCCGGAGATCAGTCCGCCGCCGCTCACCGGGACGACAACGCAGAAGTCACCATCGAGTTGATCGAGCAGTTCGAGGCCGATGGTGCCGTCGCCGGCGATCGTCTCTTCCGAATCGTAGGGGTGCAGTAGCAGGCGGCCGCTCTCGCGTTGGATGCGGAACGTCGTCTCCCAACGGTCTTTGAAAGTGTTCTCGCACAGAACCACCGTCGCCCCGAGCTGCCGCGTGCGTTCGATCTTGAACGACGAAGCGCCGCGCATCATGACCACCTGGAGATCGACTCCCAGGCGGCTTGCGGCGTAGGCGGCGCCTTGGGCGAAGTTGCCCGACGATGAGGTGACCACGCCGGCCTCGCGTGCCTGCTCGAGGTGTGCCAGCATGCCGTTCATCGACGGGCGTACCTTGAACGAGCCCGTCGGTTGCAGGGACTCGAGTTTCAAATGGACGCGCTGGTTGCGGCTGAGCGGTTCCGAGGCGATGAGAGGCGTGGGTTGGAAGTGAGAGGCGAGGCGGTCGCGGGCTTGTTCGATCAGAGAGAACAAAGAAGACTCCTTGTTGGGCTGCTGAGGCCGGCTGGTGCTAAAAGCATGGTTTCTTTGTCGAGCCTGTTAGCCCCCGCACGTTGCAGTAGGTAGAGAAGGCGGGCATGGCATGCCGTGCCCCTACGATACGACCGGCGCCGTTTCCGCGCGCCCGGCGCACGGCATGGATGTACCAGGTCTTGGCATCATTTCACGAGCGCACGCGCGTGAACAGGTACGCGCCGCTCAATCCGAAAATGATGCTCGGCGACCAGGCGGCGATCATTGGAGTCAACTGGCTTTGTCCGCCGAGCTTCTCGAAGAAGGCGCTCAACGAATAGTAAGCGACCGCGAGACCGAGACACATCACAACGCCGGTGAAGCCGCCGCGATGCCCGGCGAGCATCGAGAACGGCGCGGCAAGCACGGCCATCACAAAGGCAAACAGCGGAAAGGCCAACTTCTTGTGCAACTGCACCTGGAATTTGACGGTGTCGAAACCCGCCTGCGTCAGATCGCGGATGTACGCGGACAGCTCCTGCCAGTTCATCTGCTCGTACTTCTTCGCTTCTTTGAAGAAGTGGCTGGGGGTCTCCTCGATGTCCGGGAAGGGACGCGCGTCGAAGGGCTCAAACGCGGTGATACGGTCGCCTTCAATCAGGCGCACCCAGCCGTTCTCGAAGATCCAGGCTTGCTGTTCCTCGTCCCAACGCGCCTGCTTGGCGGCGATGTGGCGGCGCAGGCGGAAGTCTGCGGGGTCGAGGTCGTAGACGTTCACGCCGGCGAGCAGGTTCTGCTCGGAGTCGAAGAAGCTATGGTAGAAAATGCGGTCGCCTTCGCCGAAGGTCCATTGGCGGTAGGGACGCAGGTAGGTCTGCACGGGACTGCCCTTGATCTCGTCGCGGATGGCGTCCTGGCGGATGTTCATTTCGGGCAGATAGTTCTGGTCGAGCCAAAACAGCCCGCCGCTGACGAACAACGAGACCAGCATGATCGGGGCGGCCAACCGGTACAGGCTAATGCCGCACGCGCGGAAGGCCATTAGTTCGCGGTGCTTGGCCAGAATGAAGAAGCAGATCAACGTCGCCACCAGAATGGCCAGCGGGGCGGTCTCGTAGATCAGAAACGGCGTCAAGTAATAGATGTAGGGGATGAACCGCCCCATCTTGTCCCGCGCGAGCATGTCTCCCAGCAGCTCGAAGAAGCTGAAGACGAACCAGATCAGAATGAAGGCCGCCAGGAGCGCCACGAAGTAGTACAGGAAGCTCGTCAGCACGTAGCGATCGACAATGAGGACTCCAGGCGGAGATTCGTTGCCGTTGCTGCGCCAGCGGGCAAGGCGGGGACGGCGCGCTCCGTTCGACGGCGCCGGCGGGATTTGGCCTTTGCGCTTGGGCTTGCGCAGCGATGCCAGGGCGCGGAAGGGGTTCAGCAGCAAGGCTGAGACATCCCCGCGGCCGGGCGTTTCCAATCGGAACAGCAACACCAAGCCGCCCAGCGTGAAAAGGATGTTCCCAGACCATACGGCCGGGACGACCGGCAGGATACCGGCGTGCGCGAGCGCGATGCTGCCCAGCCAGATCATCCAGTACATGAACACCAGCACGACGGTCAGCACCACGCCCACCGACCGGCCCGAGCGCTGCGACGAAATCGCCAACGGAATGCCAACCATCGGGAACACCAGGCAGGCGAACGGGAAAGCGAAGCGCTGCTGCAACTCGATGGCGGCCTCGATGCCGCCTTCTTCGCCCCCCTGTTTCGCCATCAGCTCTTCGGTCGTCATGTGATCGAGCGCACTGGACTGTGACGGGCTGGACGACTCGATCTCGAGCACCTGATTGAGGTCCCCGTATTGGTGGAGTTGATACTTGCTGGGGTCGTAGGATTGCTCGTAGCGGCGCGGCGCCAGCAGGTTCAGTTGCACGCGATCCTGGTCGGGCCTGGGGACGGCGATGGCCTCCTGGGCGAGCGTGACCGCGGGGCCGTCGACTGTCGCGTTGAGTCCGCTGAAGGAGCCGCGCTTCTTGGGGTCGCGCATATCGGCCATGAAGACGCCCTTCCAACGGACGATCGGGCCGGGCACGACCTCGCGCACGTAGAGAACGAACTGCGGGAAGCTTTCGATGAAGACACGGGGGCGAATCTGCGCGGTCACCTGCGAGATCTTGAGCGTCTCGGTGATCCGCCGGGATTCGCGTTGAGCCCAGGGATTGAAAACCAGCGTTGTCGCCGCGCAGGCTACAGCCCCGAGCGTGGCCCACAACGTGATCGGTAGGATCACGCGGCGTCCGGGAATGCCGGCGGCGCGCATGGCCGTGATCTCGCCGTCAGTCGAAAGACGTCCCAGCCCCACCAGCACGCCGACGAGCACGCCCATCGGAATGGTGAACTTCAGCGTTCGTGGAACCGTAAGGATGAAGAGGTGAAGCACTTCGGTGGTCGAGGCGTTGGGCCCGACCAGTAGCTCCATGACCTCTCCGATCGACTGCAGGAAGAGCACGAACGTGAACAGCAGCGTGCCGATCACGGTGGCGAGCGCGATTTCGCGAAGGATATAGCGGGATAGGATTCCCACGGGCGGGGGTCTCGGGATCGCAACACAAACGCCTGTGCGGCTTAGGTCGATTCTATCGCAGCGCCCGGTGGGCCCGCACAGTGGTCTTGGCTTGGTGGGCCTCGGCTTGGCGGGCCTTGGCTTGGTGTCCCGGTGAGGTCCGACAGGGCCGGGCCGTCAGAAAACACGGGGTGTGCGACAAATTTGTGAGGCTCAGGCCGCGCGAGCGCGATTCTCCCAGTAGTCGTCGAAGCGGTTGTTGAGCCGTGCGCAACGCAAAGCCGTGATAGCGTTCGCGCCGCGCACGCTCCAGAACATGCCCGAGCGCTTCAACCGACTCGCAATGACGGTGCGGCAACCCGCCTCGATCACGCCTGAGCCCACAAACAAGCCCTGCCGGCGAAACTCGCCGTAACGCATGCGCTCCGCATGGCGCTGGAAGTAGTCCGCCTCCAGCGCCAGCGGATGCGCCAACTCCGGGTCGTCGGTTTCGATCTCGCGCAGCGCAGTGACGAGTTGCTCGATGCGCCCCGCGTCGAGCTTTTTCTGCATGCGCCGCGCCCAACCGCGGAGGCGCTTTTGTTGTTGGGGAAACAGCTTCGACGCCAGCTCCCACAGATGTTCGCGAGCGTGATACAAGTCGACGATCTCGATCGCGCCGGGAAAGTATTCGTGCGAAAGATTCCAGATCCAGCCCGCACCGTCGCCAAGCACGACCTTCTTGCGCGCCCGACTCCAACCCCGTCGCCAAGCCTCGCTGTAAATGCGGCGTCCGAAGGCGGCGGCGTCCTCGATCGCGCCGGTGTAGCTGGTCGAGTCTTCGTCGCGCACGGGACGGCCTTGTTCGTCGCAGCTTGTTTGCGTGAACACACAGCCGAGCTTGACCTCGCGCGTGCCGGCCGGGCCGCCGTCCTTACCCTTGCGGCCGGCCGTCTCGGCGGCGGTGACAGGTACGCCCGTGCCGTCCATCTCGATGTAGAGAATCGGAGTTTCAGGTCCTGACATCGCAGGAAGCTCCAGCGGTACGGCGCGCGCGATCGCGGCTTGTTCTTCGCTGGCGACATCTTCGCCGATCGCCTCGGCTTCGCGCTCGACAGCCTTGGCGGTCAGCCGCACTCCGGCCAACTCGTCGAGCAACGCGCGACCGCGATCGAACGACGTCTCGGAGCCGACCAGCGCCGTCATGCGGTGCACGCCTGGCGAATACTGCGTCGCTTTGACGGCCAGCTCTTGGTCGTGCGGCGCGAAGCCTTTGCCGCAGCGGCTGCAGTGATAGTACGGCCGTTCGACGACGACCTCGCCCAGCATCGTGACGAGCTTCTTCGGCCGCCGACCGGCGTAGCGCGCTGGCGAGCCGCAGGCGCAGGGCTGCTGCGATTCGCCGGCCGCGTCTTCGTTCAACAGCGTCTCGAGCAAGACAGCGCCGGCTTGATGCAGCG
This sequence comes from Bryobacterales bacterium, assembly GCA_965261065.1. Lineage (GTDB taxonomy): Bacteria > Acidobacteriota > Terriglobia > Bryobacterales > UBA6623 > JAKZVK01. The sequence goes on from OZ253444.1 coordinate 6,776,082, forward strand.
CGTCGCGCGTCGCCTGTTCGACGGCTTCGAGGTCGAGCGACCCGCGCTTGCGCCTCTCACACAAGACGACCCGTAGCAGCCTCCCTACTTCTACGGCGACTTCTTGCTGGATCGCCTCGGCCGTTTTTTTCCTGCGGACTCAGCTCGGCGTCCTCGGCGACGGGGCGCAAGCGGCAGATCTGTTCGTTGACTTCGAGCAGTTGTCGGCTCAGCTCCCGGAAGCGGTGAAAAGCCTCAACTTCACGTTGCGCTTTGCGCCGCTGGGCGGGCGAGGAAAATGTCTCACTCACGGTCTTGCCGTTGACCTTCCTGGTCAGGCGGTAGTTCGGGCCATGAGCGGGCTGGCCGGGCTGATGGCAGCGGCAGGACGGTTTGCCGCAGCGGCCGCTGACAGCGCTGATGGATCCGCTGCGGAAGTCTCCTAGATCGAGAATCCGAGCGAGGATGGCCTTTCGTTGACGTTCGAGCGCGACGAGAGATTCGGGCATAGTACGCCTCCTTTCCTAACGTATCACTACGTAAGGATTCGCACGCAAAAAAGGGGAACCCGCAAATCATCACTTTCTTGTCGCGCACCCGAAAACACGGACCGGCACCCTAGCGGGGTGTTTTCATGGTACTTTTATAAGTTACCTCTCGTCTGAGTAAGCTGCTGGATCGGATTCGCCGAAGCCCGGTTTCCGCAGCAGAGGGTATGTCGGCGCCTCACTTCAAGCCAACACGGCGGTGAGAACCACGTTTCTCGACCGAAGATTTCGTTGAGTTGGCCCTCCGAACTGAGCGAAGAGCAGGATCCGCCGCAGACAAGGTGTCAGCGGAGTTGTACCAGAAGGGGTAGGGCACAACCGTGAAGAAGGTACTTAATCTCGGCCATCGCGGTGCGGCGGAAGTGCTCGAGAACACCATTCCGAGTTTCCAGAAGGCCCTCGACCATGGCGCCGACGGTATCGAGTTGGATGTCCGCAAGACAGCGGACGACCAATTGGTGGTCGTCCATCCGCCGATAGTCAGGGGCCACGCCGTTCAATCGAGCCGCTACGACCAGATTCGAAAGTTGCCGAAAGGCCTCGAAGTCCCACTGTTGGAGGACGTGCTGCGCCAGTTTGGGAAGCAGACGTTCCTTGACATTGAGTTCAAGGAAGCCGGCTATGAGGCAGAGGCAGTCGCGTTGATCCTCAAGCACGGTGACCCCGCCAACACGATGATCTCGGCCTTCCATCCCGAGACGCTGACCAAGGTGCATGAACTTTCCCCGGCGTTGCAACTCGGCTACATCTACAACCGTACCCAGGATGAGGAGTCCCGCCACAACGCTCCCATCGACTACGTCATCCCCCAGTTCAAGCTGGCGTCCCGCGAGCTGATCACCGAAGTTCATAGTGAAGAGCTGCAGGTGCTGGCGTGGACCGTCAACGATGAACCCGAGATGAAGCGGCTGATTGACCTCGGGGTGGATGGCTTGATCACCGACCATCCGGAGATGCTGGCTAAGGTGTTGGGGAAGTAGCTCGAGACAGCTCGCTAGACATTCCGCTACCGCTTGAGGGTGGCTATCCAAGGCACGGCCGCGGATCTCAAAACCGAGATCCGTGCTACGCGGACCGAGCGGCCGGCTACTGGGCCGGTCCGTCCGTGTCGGGGTCCGCGCCCAGCATCTGGCGGAAGTCGAGGGATCGGAGGAACGCCGGTTGGTCGCGCCACCTGGGGCTGACTTTGACGAATAGCTCCAGAAACACTTTGCGGCCGAAGAGCGCTTCGAGCTGCTTGCGGGCGTCGGTGCCGATCTTCTTCATCTTCTCTCCCCGCGCGCCGATCATGATCCCCTTCTGCCCGGCCCGCTCGACGTAGACGGTGGCCGAGATCCGCAGCAGGTTGGGCTCCTCCTCCCAGGTATCGACCGTGACGGCCGCGGCGTGTGGCACTTCCCTGTGTGTCTGTAGGATGATCTGCTCGCGAATCAACTCCGCCGCGATAAAGCGTTCCGGCTGATCGGTGATGTAGTCCTCGGGATAGTAATTCGAGGATTCGGGCAGCCGATCGAACAGCAGCTTGACGAGCACGTCGAGGTTGTCGCCCTTCTGGGCCGAGATGGGAACAAGCTCGGCGAAGTCGCACCGCTTCTGGTAGTCCTCGAGTTGCGGCAGCAGCGCCTGCTTCGATTTGACCAAATCGACCTTGTTGATCAACAGCAAGACGGGTTTGCCCAGCTCACGAACCATCTCGATCGCCGACCGGTCGCCCATATGATTCGGCTGGGACGAGTCCACGAGCAGAAGCACCAAGTGACACCCCGCGGTCGCGCGGCGGACCTCCCGCATCATGTGCCGGCCCAGCTCGAGGCTCGGCTCGTGAATGCCGGGGCTATCGACGAAGACGATCTGGCCCTCGGGCCGGGTCAGCACGCCTTGGATGGCGTCGCGGGTCGTCTGGGGCTTGGGGGTGGCGATGGCGATCTTCGAGCCGACCAACCGGTTCAATAAAGTGGACTTGCCGACATTCGGCCGCCCGAGAATCACGACAAAGCCGGCCTTCAATGCTCTTCCCCGTGCGATTCAGCCTTGGATTCGGGCGCCTCGGCTTCCGCTTGCGAGGCGGGTTCGGCGTCACGTACGCGCCTGACGCGGACCGAGTCAACGCGGCGCTTGTCCGCCGCCAGTACTTCGAGTTGAATGCCGTCCAACGTGAGCTTGGCCCCCGCGCCGGGAACCTTGCCGAGCTGTTCGCAGATCAGCCCGCCGACCGTCGTCGATTCGAACTCCTCACCGGGACGGAAGTCGACCAGCTCTTCCAGCCGGTCGAGATCCATGTTGCCGTGGACGACGAACGAGTTGTCGGACTGCACCTGCACGTCGGTGCCTTCCTCCGACTCGTCGCGAATCTCGCCGACAATCTCTTCCATCAGGTCTTCCATGGTAGCCAGGCCGGCGGTCTGGCCGTACTCGTCGATGACGGCCGACATTTGCTGGTTGCTGTCCTGCAGCTCGCGCAGAAGCTCGCGGATCGGCTTCGTCTCCGGCACCAGCGGCAGCGGACGGACGAGGTCGCGGACACGCTTTTCCCGTCCGTCGGCGGCGTCGAGCTCCAGCGTGTTGCGGCTGTGCACGAAGCCGAGGATGTGATCAATCGTGCCCTCGTAGACGGGAACGCGGGAGTACTCCTTGTCGATGAAAAGCTGCCGCAGGTTCTCGACCGAGCTGTCGGCGTCGATCGCAATCACGTCAGGGCGCGCCGTCATGGCCTCGCGGACCGTCTTGTCGCCGAACTCGACGACTGACTGGATGAGCTTGCGGTCCTCCTCTTCGATCAGGCCCTCTTCCTGTCCGGCGTCGAGCAGCGCCTCGATCTCGTCGGACGCGTTGGCCGGCTTGTCGGGAGCCTGCTCCTCGACTCCCAGTTCCGCTAGCGACGAGACGAACAGCGCCAGCAGGGTGACCGGCTTGATGGCGGCAGCGATACCCCGCACCATCGGCACGAGCGGAATGGCCCAGGTTCCGGCCGTACGCATCACGAGAATCGAAGGAACCATGTGGGCGAACACGACCAAGGCAACGACAGACAGGACCAGCACTTCCAAGAGTGCGAGGTGGATGTCGGCACCGGGCAGCGTCAGCAGCACCAAGTCGAGGGCGACGAGGATGAGCGCCACCTGCCGGGCGGCCGAGAATCTCCGCAGCGCTTCCTGAGGCTCAAGGTTGAGCCGTTCGCGGAGTTGCTGTTCGAAGACTTCGTAGGAACGCGAGGCTCCGCGTGGACGAAAGCGCAGCGACTCGACGTAGAGCGCATGCAGGTACGACGCCAAGACAATCACGCCACACAGCACCGGCAGGGTGATGAGTTCAACAATCACTGGCGTTCGATCATCATCGTGGGCCTATCAATCATCATGGGGCGATCATCATCGGGGCTTGATCATGGGAATTGATCATAGGGGTCAATCATAATCCCGCCGCCCGTTCGATCAGGCCCGCATGGAGGCCATACTTGCGGCGCCAACCCGTCTCGGCGCGCCGCATGCGCCCATCGTCGCTCACGTGGTCGTAGCCTAGCAGGTGCAGCAAGCCGTGCAACACGAGGATCTTGAGTTCGTCTTCCACGCGATGGCCCTGCTCGCGCGCCTGGCGCTCGGCCCGGGCGGCGGAGATCAGGATGTCGCCCAGGCGGCCGTTCTCGCCGTCGGGGAACGACAGTACGTCGGTCGAAGCACGCTTGCCACGGAACTGTCCGTTGGCCTGCCGCACGGAACCGTCCCCGGCGATCATCACCGCGAAGGGCTTGCGCCGGGCCACGTCACGCGAGACGCGGTCGAGGAAGCCGGTGAACTCTTCTTCGTCGAAGCAGACGCTTCGTTGGCGATTGCGGTACCACGCAGGGTCTTCGCTGGGGTGGGAGTCCATGGGGAACTCAGTCGTCCTCGTGCCGGAGCGGGGGGTCGAGGGCCGCGGCGGACTTGCAAGCTCGTCGGGCTGCGCGGGCGTGGGTCCGTGTGTCTCGTGCGAAGACTCCAGCTCGCCACGCTGGTATTCCTCGTACGCCCGGACGATGCGCTGGACCAGGTCGTGGCGCACCACGTCTTTTTCATCGAAGGTGATGAAGGAGATCCCCTTCACTGACGCGAGAACGTCCACGGCCTCCAGCAGGCCGCTACGCCGCCCCGCGGGGAGGTCGATCTGCGTGATGTCGCCGGTGATGACGGCCTTCGACCCGAAGCCCAGGCGCGTGATGAACATCTTCATCTGCTCGGCGGTGGCGTTCTGGGCCTCGTCGAGAATGATGAAGCTGTCGTTGAGCGAGCGTCCGCGCATGAAGGCCAGCGGTGCGATCTCGATGATGCCCTTATCGATGAGCTTCTCCACGCGGTCGGACTCCATCATGTCGTAGAGGGCGTCGTAGAGAGGCCGCAGGTAGGGGTCGATCTTCTGCTGCAGCGTGCCGGGGAGGAAGCCGAGCCGCTCGCCGGCCTCGACGGCTGGCCGTGCCAGCACGATGCGCCGGACTTTCTTCGCTAGCAGCTCGGACACGGCCATGGCCACGGCCAGATAGGTCTTGCCCGTTCCGGCGGGGCCGATGCCGAAGACCATGTCGCAGCGCTCCATTGCCTCGAAATAGCGCATCTGGTTGAGGCTGCGCGGCGCCAGCGCCTTGCGGCCGAAATTGCGCCGGCGGCTGCTGTGGACGAGGTTGCGGAGGCTCACCTGCGGGTCTTGGCTGGCGACCTTGAGGAAGTCTTTCAGATCACCGTTGCCGAAGCGGTAGCCCTCATGCAGCAGGGCGTCGTAGTCGGTGAGCAGGTTGTGGGCGCGCTCGACCCTCTCCGGCTCGCCCTCGATCTCGATGCTGTCGTCGAGCAGGTGCGTAGTGACGTCGAGAATGTTCTCGAAGAACCGTATGTTCTCGTCGTGGGTTCCGAAGAGGGTCTCGAGGCCTTGAGAGATGGCGATCTGGGCTCTGGTCAATTCGCAGGGGACCGCCCGAAGCCCGCGAAGCCAGGGCCTGAGGGCGATTTAGTTTTCTGCTCAGAATATAGCCGACGGCTGGGGGTAAGTCAATTGGCGATGCGCGAGCCGACTGGCTTACCGGCTCGCGAGTTGACGCGACACGCCCCCAGAGGTGACGCGCGCCTCCTGGCGGGCAGCGTCGGCCTCCCGGCCGACGTCGACCAACTGGTTTTCCTTCCAGCAACCACTCCAGCCTGTGGGAAGAAGAGCCCGGCAAGGATGCCGGGCCTGCCGGCCAGGAGGCCCGCGCCACCGCCGACCCTGATGGCGAAGTTCCAGCCCCACCTTCACGGCGGATATTCCTTTTGCAGAAACAGGATGGTGCTGATACGGCAGGCCGGTCCACACCAAATAGTACTAGTGAAAATTGAACCTATCCATGTGCTGACAATTGCCAACGAGGCGGCCTATACTGGCTGGGGTATCCGGGTACCGCGGTGTCCATCCATGGGCGGGATGAGCGGGCCGGCGGGGCATAAGTGTCGGCCCCAGCCGCTGGAGACACTCGACAGCCACAGAAACTCTACACACAAGAAACCAAGCACGAGGAGTCAACGATGCGCAGAAGCGATCGCTTGCCGAAAACGACCGTGGAATCCGAGGATCGGCGGACAGGCCATCCCGAGGACAACACCGAGGACCGAAGGCCCGCCGCCCCTACACGCAGCGTTGGTAGGTGGGCGCCGCCGTTGCTGGTGCCGGCCCTGGCCATAAGCCTTCTGGCGGCGCTCGGCTGGGCCAACGAGCGATTCGCTCAGAACGATCGCAAGCTGCCTTTGGCGTTCGAGGAGAACCTCGGCCAGACGGACGACCTGCTATCGGCCGACGCCCAGTCCTCCTGGGTCAGCGCGGCACCGGCTGCCACGATGCCGGAGCAGACCGCGACGCTTGACCGTCCGGCTGAAATACCGCCAGGCGCCTGGCAGCGGATGATGGACACGATCGCGGAGGACCAGCGCCGATCGAGCTACGCGGTCCGCCCGGTTTCGGAAGCCGAGGGCGTGACGGAGGCCGGTGGCGCCCCCAGCGGCACTCAACGGGACGTGCTGTTTCGGTCCCACAGCCCGGAGCGGGGCCTGCAGGCGCGCTATGGGTCGGTAGCTCCGCTGCTCAGCCGGGACGAAGCCACTCGGGAAGCCATTGGGGAGCACGGGACCTGGGAGCTGAGCCTGCCGCTGGCCGCCTGGGGCCGGCCGGGCGCGATGACGCCCGCGGCGCCGGCGACGCTGGAAGCCGAGGCCAATCGCCTGAGCTACGCGCGACCCGGCATCGAGGAATGGTATCTGACCGACGAGCGGGGCATCGAGCAGGGCTTCACGATCGACGCGCGGCCGGCCGGCGCGGGCGATCTGCGCGTGGAGATGCGCCTGCCAAGCCGGCTCGAGGTCGAGTTGGACGCGGACGGGCTGGGCGCGAGCTTCATGGACGGCTCGGGTGAGTTGGCGCTGCGCTATGCGGGCCTGGCGGCCTGGGACGCTGAGGGCCGGGCGCTGGACGCGAAGCTGGCGATGGGCGAGGCTGCACAGCGGCTCGCCATCGTTGTGGACGATGCCGGCGCAGCCTATCCGGTGACTATCGACCCGCTGTTCGATCCGCCGGACCTCGAGCTCAAGCTCACCGCCTCCGACGGCCAGGCCTCCGACCTCTTCGGCAACTCGGTGGCGATCAGCGGCGACACGGCCATCGTGGGGGTGCCATTCGAGGACTAGAAGGGCAACGCTGCCGGCGCGGCCTACATCTTCGAGCGCAACGAAGGCGGCGCGGACAACTGGGGCGAGGTGACCAAGCTCACCGCCTCCGACGCCCAGGGATTAGACCAGTTCGGCCGTCCGGTGTCGATCAGCGGCGACACGGCCATCGTGGGGGCGCGTGAGGAGGACGAGAAGGGCAGCAATGCCGGCGCGGCCTACATCTTCGAGCGCGACGAAGGCGGCGCGGACAACTGGGGCGAGGTGACCAAGCTCACCGCCTCCGACGCCCAGGCCTTCGACCGGTTCGGCCTCGGGGTGTCGATCAGCGGCGACACGGCCATCGTGGGGGCGGTTCGAGAGGACGAGAAGGGCAGCGATGCCGGCGCGGCCTACATCTTCGAGCGCGACGAAGGCGGCGCGGACAACTGGGGGGAGGTGACCAAGCTCACCGCCTCCGACGCCCAGGCCCGCGACTTCTTCGGCATCTCGGTGGCGATCAGCGGCGACACGGCCATCGTGGGGGCGCGATTGGAGGACGAGAAGGGCAGCAATGCCGGCGCGGCCTACATCTTCGAGCGCAATCAGGGCGGCGCGGACAACTGGGGTGAGGTGACCAAGCTCACCGCCTTCGACGGCCAGGCCTTCGACCTCTTCGGCATCTCGGTGGCGATCAGCGGGGACTCGGCCATCGTGGGGGCGTTTGGGGAGGACGAGAAGGGCGGCGCTGCCGGCGCGGCCTACATCTATGCGGATGCCACCGACACCGACGGAGACGGCGTCGACGACCCCGCCGACCTATGCCCCGGCACTGCGGGCGGTGACCCGGTGGACTCTGTGGGCTGCTCCGATGCGCAGGTCGATGGTGATGGTGACGGCGTCTGCGACCCCGGTGCCATCAGTAGCGGGCCTTCGATGTGCATCGGTTCGGACAACTGTCCCGCCGACGCCAACCCCGATCAAGACGACTTGGATGGGGACGGTCTCGGCGACGTCTGCGATCCCGACGACGACAACGACGCCGTGGCGGATGGCGACGATTTCTGCGAAGGCACGTTCATTCCCGAGGCGACGGTTCCGAGCCAAGGTCTCAACCCCAACCACTGGGCCTTGCTCGACGGCGACACGATCTTCGACACGGTCACGAAGGGCAACGGCAACGGACCGGGCCTGAGTTTCACCACGACCGACACCGCCGGCTGCTCGTGCGAGCAGATCATCGTAGGACTGGGGCTGGGCCAAGGCCACGTCAAGCACGGCTGCTCGAACAGCGCCATGCTGGATTGGTTGGCCCTCGTCAACTAGCAGATGATCCGTGTGGGCGCCGCCGCCCGGGCGGCGACGCCGTGGCCAGGTGGCGCGCGCCTCCCGGCGGGCAGCGTCGGCCTCCGGGCCGACGTAGGCTAACTGGCCTTGCGTCGCAGCGTTCCATCGCTCCGAAACAGGACATTCTGGTTGAGGCTGCGGAGCGCCGGCGTTTTACGGCCGAGTGCCCGCGCCTGCGGACGGTCATGGACGTCCCTCGTCCCAGTCGTGATGCGGGCCACGCCGGGAAGCTACAATGGCAATGATTAAGGGGCAATGATCAGTGCCCCGTCGCCTGTTTCAAGAGATCGCGCTGATTCGGAAGGCAACGCGCGGTTCCGGGCAGCCGGCCCTCTCATCCCGAAGCCGTTTGGAACGTCCCTCTCCGTGACTGACCCACACTCGACGGTCCTGGCTGTGATCCCCGTCTTCGAGGACTGGGAGGCCTTGGGAGCGCTGCTCGGAAAACTCGACCAGGTCGTGGACCCGCAGAGCTTCTCCCTGAAAGTTCTGCTCGTCGACGACGGGTCGGCTACGCCCCTGCCCGAAAAGTTGCGGAGTACGCCGTGTTTGGCCATCCGCGAAGTAAAGGTTCTCTCGCTGCGGCGCAACCTGGGCCATCAACGCGCCATCTGTGTCGCGCTAGCCTACGCCGAGGAGCAAGACGATAGTGACGCCATTCTCGTCATGGACGGCGACGGCGAGGACGCCCCGGAAGACGTTCCGAGGCTAATCCAGGCCATGCGGGAAGCGGGAAACGGGAAACGGCAGGATCGTGTTTGCCGAGCGCACGCGCCGCAGTGAAACCTGGTTCTTCCAACTCTGCTATCGGGTGTACCAAGCGCTGCATTGGATGCTCACGGGCATCCGAGTGCGCGTCGGCAACTTCAGCATCATCCCGCGTAGCCTGCTTTCACGGCTGGTCGTGGTCTCGGAGTTGTGGAACCACTACGCGGCGGCTGTGTTCAAGAGCAAGCTCCCGTTCGCGAGCATCAAAACGAAGCGCGCCGAAAGGTTGGGCGGCCACTCGAGAATGGATTTCGTCGGACTGGTCATCCATGGGTTGAGCGCTCTTTCAGTTCACGGCGAAAGGATCGGCGTTCGCCTGATTGTGGCGACGATGTTGCTAGTGCTTTGCATGGGTTTGGTGTTGGGGAGCCTGGGGCTGTCCGTCTCCCAAGGGAGTGATCTTCCTGTATGGCTGCCGATGGTCACGGGGATTGTGCTGCTGCTGCTGGGGCAGGCGATCGTCTTGGCCATCGTGTTCGTGTTTGTCATTCTGCAAGCCCGCGTGAATGCCAACTTCATCCCGATCCGCGACTACCGCTACTTCGTGCAAAGGGTTGAAGACCTGTCTGCGAGAGCGGCGAGTCCGCCGTTGGATGCTGTCATCGGATGAGCTTCGCGCTCGTGGCGACCCTATGGAGGACTACCGTTACCAAGGCGAGGAGTTGGATGTCTTCGAGCACGCCGTTCGTTGGAAGGATTACTTCCGTTCGCAGTTTCGACAGCACTTGACGGGGCGAGTACTCGAAGTCGGCGGAGGCATCGGAGCCACAACCCGTTTCCTGTGCGACGGGCGTCAAACGCAATGGACCGCCTTGGAGCCGGACGCGGCCCTGGCGCAGACCATGCGGGCGCGTTTCGCCGAGCGGCCCTTGCCGATTGACGCGGAGGTCGTCGAGAAGACGGTTAGCCGACTCGATCCCGAGAGCCGCTTTGACGCGATCCTGTACATCGACGTGCTGGAACATATTGAGGATGACTGCCTGGAGTTGCGCCAGGCGGCCGGCCACCTGGCGCCGGGCGGCCACCTGGTCGTCCTCGCGCCGGCACACCAGTTTCTGTACTCCGAGTTCGATCAGGCGGTTGGCCACGTGCGGCGTTACTCGCGTGATGCCTTGAGCAAGGCAGCCCCCTCCGATCTGGAAGAGAGGACGCTCGTCTACCTGGACTCGGTGGGGATGCTGGCCTCGCTCGGCAACCGGCTTCTGCTGCGGGCAAGCCGGCCGACCCTCCGCGACATCCGCTTCTGGGACTCGGTCTTGGTTCGGCTGTCACGGTTTGTTGATCCGCTCTTGGGTTACCGGGTCGGTAAGAGTGTCTTGGGCGTGTGGCGCAAGCCCCAGGGGCGCGGGCAGCCAAGGCCCGGGCAGCCAGGGGGGAATTCGAACCATGCGTCCTCCTAGATCGGTACTTACTGGGTTGGCCCGTGTGAGGATGTGGCCGTGATTTTGAATCTCGTGCTCAGTGCCGGATTCGTTGCGGCCGCGGCGGCGTCAGCAGTGCAGTACCGCCGCGGGCGGCGGCAGGAGACTTCGCTCCGCCTGGTGCAGACTGCTCTACCCCTGGTCATCTACGTCTTGGCGGCGAGTTTCTTCAGTTCGCTATACCAAGCGCCGTATTTCGTCTGGAACGGAGCGCGGCTCGCGCCGGCGGTCGCGTGGGTGCGCGGCCATCCCTTGTATTCGACCGCGGACGCTGGTTCGGTTCAAACGACGATGTATCCGCCTTTCGCCGCCATCGCGTATGCCCCGGCTGCTGTCTTCCCCGAGCCGACCTCGGCGGTCGTCGCGGGAAGTCTGTTGGCGCATCTTTACTATTTTCTGCCGGTTCTCTACCTGTGCCTGGCGCGCTCGCGCGACCGCCGTCTCGGCCTGCTGTTGTTCTCGCTCTTCACGACTCTGACACTCGGCTTTCGGGGGCTTCAGGGTTCCGCGAGCTTCATTCACGCGGACGCGCCGGCTCTGGGCTTGGGGTTGGCGTCGTGTCTCGTGTTGTCGCGGGCGGAGAGTTCTCAACGAATGCGCTTCGGTATTTGTGGGCTGCTCGCATGGCTTTCAGTCTGGTCGAAGCAACCTCTGCTGCCGCTGGTTGGCGTGCTACCGCTGTGGGTTTTGCTGTGTGAGGGACGGCGGCCGGTTCTTCGCTTCACCCTGTGGCTGGTTTCTGTCGGTGCGGCCGCCGCTGCCGTGTTTCTGGTGCTGTTTCCGCTCGATGGTCTTCTCTTCAACACGGTCGTTGTTCCACGAGACGTGCCTTGGGTGGGCCGCTTCCCATCGAACCTTGCGTACGCATTTCTGGAATTGCAGGCGTACCTCCTTCCCGTAACGCTGATCCTGGTTGGTTGCGTGATCCTCTTGCTGCGGGACGATCCCGTTTCGAAGCTCTCGGCGTGGCTGGCTCGCAATGACTGGGTCTTGCCGTTGGCGGCAGCGCTCATCCTGCTGCCTGTCTCCGTGCTTGGCCGCGTGAAGATCGGCGGGGCTCTGAACAACTTCAGCTACACGCTCTACTTCGCCGTGGCCGCCGTGTTGATGATCGTGCTGCGGCTTCTGCAGTTGTGGGACGGGCACAAGGAGAGCGCGCGTCGATCCGCGTGCGTTTTGTTTGTGGCGCTTTCGAGTATCGTCGTCGCCGTGTATGGCTTCCAGCGGATCATAGGCGCCAAGCTCCACCTGTTGTCCACCGAGCGAAACGAAAACCGCCAAGCCTACGAGTATCTCGTCCGGCATCGTGACCGCCCAGCCTACTTCCCCGGCCAACCCTTGGCCCACTTGCTGGCCGGCGACGCACTCCCGCATTTCTCCCTTGCGGTCTACGACCGAGACACGCTGACGCCGTATCCGCTGCGGCCGCCGCAGATCCGGGCGCGCGTGCCGGCGAACCTCTCGAGGATCTGCATCGGGCAAGATTTCAGAAAGGAGTCGGAGCACCTAGTACACTCTCACTTCCCCGACTTCGGGAAGCCGCTGGACGAGGGCGGCCCGTTCACTTGCATCGGTCGCCGCTGACGGACACGTTGATCCTCAAGCTTGCGGCTGGCAGCTCGCAACCGGAGTGGAGCACGTACGTGTACAATACCTCCCGGAGATTCAACCGGCCGGCGCCGAGCCCGCGGGTGAACGATTCCGGTGTTTCGAGAAGTCAGAATAGTCACAATAACTGGAGGATTCCGATGACGCCAAGACTGCTGACCCTTGTGGCCTGCCTCTGTCTCACGCTCAGCGGGCAGACCGGCTGGCATGACCACGAAGGCGGCTTGCTGAAGTACCGCGTGAACATCCGCTTCGGCGAGGAGCCCGACACAATGCCCGACGGCTGGAAGTTCGGCCGCGTCTCGGCCGTGGCCACCGACTCCGCCGGCCAGATCTACGTCTTCCACCGCGGCGACAAGGCCGACCCGATCGTCGTGTTCGATTCCGAAGGCCGTTACGTGCGCTCGTGGGGCAAGGGGATGTTCGGCACGCCGCATGGGCTGCGCATCGACAAGGACGACAACGTCTGGACCACCGACGTCGCTCACCACACCGTGATGCAATTCACCAACAAGGGAGAGTGGCGCCGCACCATCGGCAACCAAGGCGTCCCGAGCAACGACGCCAAGGGCTTCAACCGGCCGGCCGACCTTGCCTTCGCTCCATCGGGCGAGATCTACATCGCCGACGGCTACGGCAACTCGCGCGTCGTCAAGCTCTCCTCGGAAGGCAAGTACATCACCACGTGGGGCAAGCCCGGCACCGCCAAGAGCGAGTTCAATACCGTTCACTCGATCGCGATCGATTCCTCGGGCATCGTCTACGTCAGCGACCGCGAGAACAACCGCATCCAGATTTTCGATGCCGACGGCAAGTACCTGCGCGAATGGAACCACCTCGGAGCGACGCAGAACATCTTCATCACGCCCGACGACGAGATGTGGATCATCACGCACCGCGACAACATCGAAAACATCACCTACGACACCCTCGCCGGACGCATCATGAAGATCGACCGCAAGACCGGCAAGATCATCGGCTCGATGGAGAGCCCCGGCCATTGGATCCACGTCACCGGCGAGAAGAAGATCTTCATCGGCAGCCTTACCGGCAACGTCTTCCGCTGGTATCCCGGTTGGCTGACCGAGGGGCTCGGCGCCGACGAGGCACTGCGCCCGGCTAACTAGCCGAGGGCCGCGCCCTTGCTATGCCAACGAAAGCCTGGAAGAGAAAAGTAGGGGCACAGCATGCTGTGCCCGTGTCTCGGGTCAAGTCGTCCGTTCGAAACCGCCGGGCACGGCATGCCGTGCCCCTACATTGTCGGATGCACTCGCCCTGCAGTCCGCGGCCGGCAGCGGCCGCTTCCCTCACTCCTATCACCTGCTGGGCACGATCCTCGCGCGGAAGGGCGAGTTCGAGCCGGCGGCCGCCGCCTTCCGCACCTATCTCGAAGCGCAGCCGAACTCACCGGGCGCGGCGGAGTTACGGCAGCAACTCGCCCAGTGGGAGTCGGTCGGCGCGATCCAGCCTCGCTGACGTTAGCTCAGAACAGGTTCAGAGTGTGGGTTCAAAATGTAGGGGCATGCCGTGCCAGCCCGCCCAACGCGCCGGTAGCGCACGCCCGTGGCGTGCCGCGCTCGGCTCTTGTTGAAGCCTCTGCCCTAAGCGCAACTCAATTTGTAAAACGCTGTACTAACGAAAAATGGCTGCATCCGAGTTCAGGCGCGAATCAGCCGTTCGACCGCGGAGAGATAGCGGTCGACCTCATTGGGCTCGTTGTAGAGGTGAATGGCCGAGCGGACGCGACCGTCGTTGGCCCAGACAATGATGTCGTCCTCGGCGAGCGCCGGCCCGATTCGCGTGGCGTCTAGATGGGCGAAGGACACGATGCCCGCCTGGAAGGCCGGGTCGGCGGGCGTGAGGAGTTCGAGGCCCAGGTCCGCCAGGCCGTCTCGCATCTTCGTCACTATGGGCCGCAGGGCCTTGTCGAGCCGTTCGACGCCGATATCGAGGAGATACCGCAGACTGGCGTTCAAGGCGAAGATCGACGGGAAGTTCGGCATGCCCGAGGTCAGCCGGGCCGCACCCGGCTTGTATTCGAATCGCTCGAAGCGGTCGGGCGTGAAGATGTTGGGCACGCCGTACCAGCCGGCCGTCGCCGGATGTATCCGATCGAGAAGCGCCGGCGCACAGTAGGTGATCCCCAACCCATGCGGTGTGAAGAGCCACTTGTAGGAACTGGCGACCATGTAGTCCACGCCGTCCAGCGGAACCGGGACGCGTCCCAACCCCTGGGTGGCGTCAAGGCAAAGAATGGCGCCGGCGCGGTGGACCTCCTCGGCCAGTTGGCTGACAAACGGGATCCGCGTGCCCGACTTGTAGCTGACCAGGCTGACCGAGACCATTTTCGTTGACTCGCTCAGTTGGGCGGTGAAGTCATCGAGGCGGAGCAGGCCGGCCACGGAGCGGACGACTCGTACGTCGACGCCCCGGTCTTTGAGCCGCAGCCACGGCAAGACGTTGGACGGGAATTCGAGGTCGGTGATCAGCACCTCATCACCCTCGCGCCACTCCAGCGAGTTGGCGAGCAGGTTGACGCCCTCGGTGGCGTTGGAAAGGAAGGCCACCGACTCGGGCGAGGTCCCGAGCAGTTCGGCGGTCAGGCCAACGGTCTCCCGCTCCATCGCGTACAGGGCGGGCCGGCCCAGGCTCCCCGTCGACTTGTGGCGAACGTATGCCGCCAGGGCGTCGCTGCAATCGGTTGACAACAGACCCTCCGCCGCCGTGTTGAGGTACGTAAACTCACGGGTCTGAGGGAACTTCTCTTTGTTAGGAATGTTCACTTTTCACTCCGCACCTGGATGTCGCGTGTCGAGGGCAATCCGTGACTACGGACCTCCGAGATTTCAACAGGTGGTTCAATCCAAGACACTTGCAAGCCCGGAACCTTGCGAGACGCGGTCACCGCGGGGCCGCGGCCTCACACAAAGCGCAGGGCACGAAAAGTAATGGTACAGAAGTCCCAGCCCAAATTGAACCTTGACGGTCGAGCCGGGCTCCTGTATTCCTAATGGTGCTCCCGCGCTGTGCGCCCGATGGCGGCGCCCCTGAGTCCCCGGGCGCGGGAGTCAACGCGCGTACAGAGCATCGCTCATTTGATTCTCCTTCGATTCCGTGGTTTAACCTCACTCACCCGGCTCTCGAGGCAACTTGGGGGTCGGGTTCTTTTCTTTCTGCTATTCTTGGGTTCTTGTCGCCGCCCGGACGGGGCGAGTTCAACCCAGGTGCTGCCGTTCCATGGAGATCAAGCGCGTTTCACCCGAACAGGCGAAGGAGCTTCTCGATGCCGGCGAGTACATCTACTTGGATGTGCGAACGGTCGCTGAGTTCGAAGCCGGCCATGTGCCGGGGGCCAAGAACGTCCCTGTTTTTGAAAGAGACCCGTCCGGCCGGATGCAACCGAATCTGCACTTCGCCGAAATCGTCGAGGCCAATTTCGGCAAGGAGGCCAAGTGCGTCGTGGGTTGTCAGATGGGCGGACGCTCCATGCAGGCCGTGGCGCTCTTGCTAGCGAGTGGATTCGGTGAAGTGGTCGACATGCGTGGCGGACTGGGCGGCGAAACCGACCCCATGGGCAACGTCA
This sequence comes from Bryobacterales bacterium, assembly GCA_965261065.1. GTDB lineage: Bacteria > Acidobacteriota > Terriglobia > Bryobacterales > UBA6623 > JAKZVK01. Next base: position 6,791,971 of record OZ253444.1, read on the forward strand.
CCTACCCTGGTTGGGCCCCGCTTGGCTTTCCCACGACCCAGAAGGCGCACGCGGACGACTCCTACGAGAGCCTCGTGCGCAAGATCATCTAGCACCTAACCCATTCGGATCGGGCAAGGGGCGGCGGCCGAGCCGCAACGCCCGGCGCGGCTGTGAGCCAAAAAAAATGTCCCGGCGACCCCTCACCGGGACATTTTCTTGACGGGGTCGCTACCAAGCGGCGCGAGGCAACCCGCCAAAGCGGTGCTTCTAACCCCTGAACGATTCGACCCAAGTTACGTCCGGGAGCTGTGCACAACGCTCGCCCCAGTGCTAGCAATCGACGTGCCAGCCGCGCACGACTTCTATACCGCTGAAAACAGGCGCTCTGACCGGCCGCCTCCAGGGCACAACTCCGGAATTTCATAGCGCGGAGGCCAGGTGGTGTCCGAAATCCCGGATCGTAGGCGTCCGGGGGCGTTCGAGGCAACTGATAGAATGCGTGGGTGGCGTTTTCGAGTCCAGCGCCTGCGGGGATGCCCGTCAGGCACACGCCCGATCCGGCCCGCGTCGCGTACACCATGGCGGGCCTGCTGCTGCTCGGGATGCTCATGGCGCTGCCTGGAGCCCTGCACCCCGTGTGGTTCCTGAGCCTGTCGATCAACACGGTGAGAGCCAGTCACGCTTTTTCTTCCATGGGGTTGGGTGTGCTGTTCGGGATGGCTCTGTGGCGGCGCGCGGGGTCGCGCTTCGGCGTGCGAGGTGCTTACACGACATCCGGCCTGCTGGCCACGGCCGGTTTGCTGCTACTGTCGATGGTCAACGCGAGCGGCGCGTTGCCGGGGCCGTTGTTTATCGTGGGGCTCGCCGTTGGCGTGTTGGCTACCGGCGTGGCATGGCTGATCTCGGGGGCGCTGCCGGCCACATCGGCCCGCTCGGTACTGCATCTGGCGGGGGTTTCGTTCGGTGCAGGGGCCTTCGGCGTGTGCTTGTTGGTATGGGCCGTCGGTGACGTTGTCTCCTGGGCGATGCTCGTTCGCGTACTGGCCGTTGGCCCTTTGCTCTTGACCACTCTGGCCTTGCGCGCAAAGGTGTTTCGCTACCTTCCTCTGGCGGTATCCCCGTGGACGCAGCCGACCAGCCACGTGCCCTACCCGATGGCCGTGCTGCTGGGTCTGGCCCTTGCGGCTCTGTCGATGGTGCAATGGACGATGGGAGGTTGGCTGGCGGTGTACGTGTTGAGACAGTTCGGGGCGACGCTGCAGGCTGGGCTGCTGATTCTCGCCTTGTTCTGGGTGGCCTTCACAGTGGGCCAGGTGGTGGCGCGGCGGTTCTCGGCGATTGAAGAACGGCTGCGGATTCTATTCTGGTGCACGGCAATCGGGGCTGCGGGCTGCGTCTTTCTGCTCAAGACAGTCGATCTATCAGGTGCCGTGATGGGAGCGGTTCTTTCGGGAGGAAGCCTAGGGTTCCTCCAGCCGGTGGCGCTTGGCATTGTGGCGCGACGGGTGCTAACGCCCCATCCGCAGTTATTGAGCGGCCTGATGGCCCTGCTGCTTGCGAACGGCTTTCTGGGGGCCGGAGCGGTCGGCCGGCTGGCGGAGCCGTTCGCCATCGAGGCGGTCATCTGGTTCAGCGTGGCCGGGCTGGCGGCGGGCTGCCTGCTACTCAGTGGCGTCTTCGTGGAGCTGAAGCTCACGGCGCCGTCGACCGCCGTCCGCTAGACGCCTGGCTCGTCGTCCCTACTCATAACTTCTGACGTCCATGGAACACCGCAGCCCAGCCTATGTCGCGGTTCTCGCCGTCATCGCGGGATCGATCCTGCTGGTGGGCAGCCTGATGCGGCCCGCCAAGCCGGTTGAACAGGATGCGGCGCCGCCGTCGCGGACGGAGATGATGCGTCTGCAGCGCATGACCCAGCGGGGTTCGCTGGACCAAACGGCCGACTTCTTCGCTGCTTTGGCCTCGGACGTGAGCCCCTACCTGGTACGATTGGACGCCCTCGCGCAAAGCGGCGTAGTGTGGGACGCCGAGGGACGAATCGTGTCGGCGCATCAGCGACCCGACCAACTCCCGTCCGGGTCGCTGGCTGCGCGTACCTGGCAGGGGGCCCCGACCGAGTTGACCGTCACCTTCACTCCGCCGCACCTACCCGTGTCGCTGCTGCGAGCCGGCCCGGAGACCCAGTTGCCGTCGCTGGTGCACGTCCCCACCCGGCTGCTGGAATTCGGCGGATGGGTCATGGCCGCGTGGCGCTCCGCCGCTGGGGAGACCGCGCGGGCTCCAGGCTTTCTCTTGGGTTCGCGCAAGCGTTTGTGCCGGGAAGCCGACATCGACGAGGTGATTCTCGACTTCGAGGTCACGCCCGACATGGCCGGCGGAGGCCTGTTTGATCTGGATGCCCGTCTACTGGCCGTGATGGTGAATTGCGACGACGGGTTCGCGGCCGTTGTCGCCGACAGCGTGGAGAAGCTGTTGGCGCAAGCAGGGACCCTCGAGGGACAGATGTTGGGGCGCTACGGGCTCCGCCTGGCCCCGTTGAATGACGTCGAGCAGCGTTACTTCGCGACCGTCAGCGCCGTGCTCGTCAGGGAGGTCTGGGAGGGCTATCTGGGAGACCGGGCCGGCCTCGAGCCTGGCGACCTGATCGTCTCCGTCGATGGAGCGGCCGTCGAATCGCCCGACGACGCTCAGAAACTAGTGCTGCCCATCGCGCGTGAGCTTCACGATGTAAGAGCCCGGCGCGGTCGCCGAACGCTCGGCATCAAGCTGCCCGCCCGGTCCGCCATAGCACCGCCACCGGCTGAAGAGGGCCACTCCGGTGCACTCCTAGCGGCAGGCGCGCAGGGCTTCCCGATCGGGACGGTGATCGAGGGCAGCGCCGCCTTTGTAGCCGGTATCCGGGCCGGAGACCGATTGCTTCGTGTCGATCAGACCCGCATTCGCACCGAAGCTCAGGCCCGCCGGGCCCTTGCCAACGGTTCCGGTAAGCCACGCTACCTCGTACTCGCCAGAGGGGCCAAGCGGTGGGGAACCCTCCTTCTAAATGAATGAACTTTCGTCGCTGGGATTGATCCTGCTGCTGGCCTTGTTGGTCGGGCACCTGGTCCAGTTCATTCGAGTGCCGGCTGTCACGGGATACATCCTCGCCGGGGTGGCCCTGGGGCCGTCGGTGCTGGGTTGGGTATCGGCGGACAATTTGGCCGCGTTGGAAGTGCTGAGCGAGGTGGCGATCGGGCTGATCCTGGTGTCGGTGGGGTCGGTTTTTCACTACGCGCGGTTCCTTCGGTTCGGGAAACGCATCTTCTATCTGACTCTGTGTGAATCGCTGGCCGCCGCGTCGTTGGTCGGGCTGGGAACATTCGTTGGCGGGTACGCCTGGCAGATCGCGGGTTTGCTGGGAGCGGTCGCGATCGCCACCGCGCCGGCGTCAACCCTGATGGTGATTCGGGAGTCCAACAGCCGTGGGCCCCTGACGGACACATTGCTCGGCATCATCGCGGTGAACAACATCTTCTGCCTCACCGCCTACAGTCTGGTGGCTGCGGCGATCGATCTGGAGGCCAGCCTCGGTGCTCCCGGCGTGCTTCTCCAAACCCTGTACGGGTCGCTCTATCCGTTGGTGTGGCAACTGCTGGGGTCGGCGGCGCTGGGGTTCTTGGTGGGCTTGATGCTAGCCGGCTGGGCGACGAAAGTCGCGGACCAAGGCGAGATGTTGATCTTGATGGCGGGTAGCGTGCTGCTGTGCGTGGGTGTGGCCCGCATTATGGACCTGTCGTCCCTGGTGGCGACGCTCGCGGTCGGTGGGACGATGGTGAACCTGTCGGCGCGCAGCCGCCGGCTCTTCGACGCGCTCTCGCATACCGATCCGCCTTTCTACGCGATTTTCTTCGTCATCGCAGGGGCTGCTCTCGACGTCTCCCTCGTTGCCGGCATGGGGGTGCTGGGAGCTTTCTACGTGATCGCGCGCGCCGCGGGCAAGTTTCTGGGGGCCCGCATCGGGGCACGCTGGCTGGGGATGGATCCGGTCGTGCAGCGCCTGTTGGGCTTCGGATTGATGGCCCAGGCAGGCTTGGCGGTGGGTCTCACGCTGACCATCGACCGGCGTTTTCCCGACTATGCCGAAGTGATCAACACCGTGGTGCTATCGTCGATAGTCATTTATGAGATGGTCGGGCCCATCAGCGCCAAGTTGGCCATCCTGCGTAGCGGCGAGGCTCGGCCGCACGATCCGGAACCGGCGGGTTTGTTCGAGTAGGCGCCGCCCGCCAAGCAACAGAGCCGCGGGTGTAAACCCGCGGGCCCGCAGGTTCACCCCTGCGGCTCTGTCCCTGCCTTGTGAATCCCTTCCTCTCGAGGTACGGCCCCTCTCTCTTTGCATCTTGGAGCCTCGCAGAAAGCTCACTCGACGGCGACGGTCACCACTGGAATGGACCCGAAAAGCGAGACCAGGAAAGAAGGGACAATGAACCAGGGAACGGGAAGGAGGTTCAATTGTCTCGAAGACGATTCACGAAGGAGTTCAAGCTGGCGGCCGTCCGGCGGCTCGAAGCCGGCGAGTCGGGCTCGGCTCTAGCACGCGAGCTCGAGGTGAAGCGCGAAAAGCTCTACGACTGGCTGGCACAAGTCGAGCGCTACGGCGTCGAGGGAGCTTTTCCCGGCGCTGGACGGCGTCCGGGCGGCAGCGCCCGCGTCGAGCCCGGCCGCGAAGCCCAGGCCCGTCTCGCGGAGCTGGAACGCAAAGTCGGCCGCCAGGCCATGGAGATTGATTTTTTGTCCGCAGCCTTGCGGCGTGTCGAGGATCTGCGCCGGCCGAGCATCGTCAGTGGAACCGGCGCGTCGCTAACGAAGTACGAGCCGCAAGGCGGCAAGGCAACATGAGCGCACGCGATTTGTGCCGCTTGAGCGGGCTGGCGCGAGCCAGCCTCTACCGCCAGGGCAAACCCGACCGCGAGCCGGTCGGGGAACTGCGGCAGGCCATTGTCCAGGCCGCCTTGGACCATCCGGCCTACGGCACCCGGCGGACGACCCCACAGGTGCGCCGTCAAAAGCTACTGGTCAATCGCAAGCGCGTGCAGCGGGTGATGCGCGAAGAGAATCTCTTGCGGCGACGTCGCCGCACCGTTCCGCAAACGACCGATTCGAAGCACTCGTTGCGGTGTTACGAGAACCTGACGCGCGAGGTCCAACCCACGGGCCCCAACAAGCTGTGGGGCTCGGATCTCAGCTACGTGCGATTGGGAAACCACTTCGTCTATGTGGCGGTGGTGTTGGACGTGTATTCGCGGCGCGTGGTGGGTTGGGCCGTGGGTCCGAACCTGAAAACCGAATTGCCGCTGGCGGCGCTGCACCAAGCGTTGAGCAGCCGGCGTCCGGCGCCGGGTTGGATTCATCATTCCGATCAAGGTTCGCAGTACGCTGCGGAAGCTTATGTGGCCACACTGCGGCAAGCGGGCGCGAGGATATCGATGAGCCGCAAAGGCTGCCCGCAGGACAACGCGTACGTGGAAAGCTTTTTCAAGACTTTGAAAAGCGAGGAAGTCAACTGCAACGAGTATGAAAGTTTGGCCCAGGCGCAGGCCGCGATCGGGGCTTATATTGAGCAGGAATACAATCGCACACGATTGCATTCGTCGCTGGGCTACCGGCCGCCGCAAGAGTATGAGCGGCTGTGGGAAGAGGCGGCTGACGCCGCCTGAGTTTTCGTAAGGCATGAGCAGATCTATCGATCCGATGGCGCAGCACAAGGCGGGATGCGGCCTGAGTAGGCGCACACCCTGCCCTCATCGTTTCGATGAGTCTGCGGCCGGGTATTCCTTGGCGGGTTGCTCTCCAGCAGAGCCCGCCTCCGCTTCCCCGGCTAACTTGATCATGCCCCCATTGGGCTGGATTCGCTATGCTTTTTCAGTCAACTGCAACCCGTCCCTAATTTCTTGGCCTCGCCGTAGGGGTCCAGTCCACCACCGAGCTTGTTTGTCCCGCGACGGAGACAACGACCTCCGCGTCGCCGGCCGGGACACCCGGGGGCACGATAACGTTGATCTGATAGAGGCTTGTGAGGCCCGGCGTCAGACCGGCGAATAGCACCTGGGCCGGCAGACCCCCGATCGTAACGCTAACCTCCTCTACCGTTGTGGCCAGGGGCGAATTCGGTGCGGCCTCTCCTGTTGTGACTTGTGGAATTACGCTGCCTAGCCCTGTGCAGTAGATGATGATCGCATCACCCGCTTTGACAGGGTTTGCGGCGCTGACGATCTGGAAGTTTATGTCCTGGATGGTGCCGGGGCCGCGCCCGGACGCATCTTGCGTAAAGACGCCCGGCCGAGCTGTGGTGACAAAGACCGGTTCAGAAACGGAGATGCTCTGCGCGTCGGTCCGGCGCACGAGCAGGGGAAGGCTCTCGTCTACGCGGTCCGCTACTTCGAAAGGAAGAACCGCATTGACTTGGTCCTCCCGGGAGAACAACAACGGGAGAGGCTGCCCCCCCAAGGTGATCGAGGTTCCAGCCAAGTCCGTGGGCAAGGGAAGCGAAGTCGCCGCTTGCCCACCCGTGACCGGCTCTGGCGAGAGGTTTTCTCCAAAAATCGAAAGGATGGTGCCGGGTCCGAGCGGATCCTTGACGAAGCTGCCCGAATGCACGACTCCACCGCGGCTCACCTTCGGGGCCGGCGCCGCGTTCGGCGCCACGGCGACCGCCTGGGTCATGCTGCCGCTGATGCCCGCTGGGTCGGTGGCTGTCACGGTCACGCCGGCCATGGATTGCTCTGTGACGTTTGGGACGGTCCAGGTCGCTGTCCACAGACCATCTCCGGAGGGTGCCAGAGCCAGACTGGGTGAACTGATGTTCGTGAAATCCACGATGGCGGACCCCTGCGTCATCGGGAGACCGCAATCGTCCACCACTTCGACCTCGATGGAGGCCGGCCAAGCGGCGGGGATCGGCGAAGTGCCCCCAAGGGTTCGGAACACCGGAGCCACCTCCGAGCGAGTACAGCCATTCTTCGCGCCCGAGATGCGTTGCAGGGACACCGCATCGCCGGGAACGACCGACAAGACAACATTCACAGACCGTGTCGAGTCGTCATCAAACGAGAAATCGACCACACCACGGTAGATGCCAGGCGCCAGACCGCCGGGGTCAACTGCGACCTCGACCGTAGTCGGCTGGCTCGAAACCACCGTCCCTTCGCTCGGGGAGCGTTCCAACCAATCACCACCATCTGTGGTCGAGACGCTCGAGGTGAAAGAAATAGGACTAGCCGTCAAATTCAAGATCTGAACCTGTTGCGCTGAAGTCTGTGCCGGGGCGTCGAGACGGTTCGAGAAAACCAAACCGCTAGGCACGACAGTGGGGCCGGGTTTGCTCTCGGCAGGCAACAGATTCAAGACGACTGTCACAAACTGGGGTGAGCTGGCTGCCTCGGGAGCGGCAACCTCCACGACACCGTAGTAAACGCCCGGATCCAGTTCTGAGGGATCGACCTGAACCCCAACCAAAGAACTGGTGGAGGCACTGCTCGAACCGTTGTCCAAGGTGAGCGATAGCCAGTTTCTGCCGCCCAGCACGCTGGCCACTGCCCTCCAAACCGCGAGTCCCAATCCACCGTTCAAAACCCGGAAGCTTGGAGGCGGAGTGATGCCGGCACCCACAACCGCTGTGAGTGTCAAGCCTGTTCTTGAGATCCGCAGGAGCTGCTGCCGTCGGCTGATTGCCATGTCGACCGGGACCGTCACAACCTCCCCGGATGCCGTGTTCGAGATGCGCACCTCTCCCGAGTAAGTCCCTGGTTCCAGCGCCGCCGGGTCGGCCGTCACTCTCAAAGTCATCGCATTCGCGGGCTCCACCTGACCCTCTGTTGGCGAAACCGAGAGCCAAGATCCTCCTGATTGCGTGGTGACTTCGACCTGGAAGTTCAACAGAGCGCTACCTTGGTTCGAAAGGGAGATTCCCTCTGTGGCCGCCGGTCCTCCTTGGACCAAAGAAACTGCCAGCCGGTCCAATGCTTCGATGACAGCGGCCGGGGGAGGACAATCTCTCATCAGAGAGATCTGCGTCTCATCGCGAAAACCGGGGTCGAGACAGCTAGAGACCCGGGTGGACCCACCCATCTCGTTTTCGTTGATGGCGAGGGAAAGTAGGCTGGTAGTGAGGCACAGGATTTCGCACGTATCAGGATCTCGTTCGGGAAGGTCCAGCTCGAATGAAAAGAGGTTCCCAGCTACCGAGCCCGAGACCGGACCTTCCTCTAGAAGACCACACTGGGGATCGTCCGCGGGAATTTCAAACGAGCCGGTCACATTCGATCCGCTCTGCGTTAGGAATAACGTGAGTGGAGAAACCTCGACCTCGCCGTCCCCGTCCGTCGTTGCAGATCCTGTCCATGTTCCTGTGATGCCCGGGCCGCAAGCGGATTCGCCGTCTACAAGTCCATCGGCACTCACGTCGGGCAAAACTGGGCTGTTTGCCGTGGGATCGCCGGCACTGTTTGAACTCGGCTTTGCACCAGGGCTCGCACCCTCTATGCAGGGCAGGGCAAGCGAGAGAACGAGAATCCCTACGGCAGCACTGAGCCTAGAGCAGAGAGCCGGCATCGGTGTGTGGCCTCGATCGGTGTACCGCTCCGGCGTCCACGGGCTGCAGGCCTGGGAGGTCACTTTCACCAGGACTCCCATCGTGGCCCCTAGACCGGCCACAGTATACACCCGCGCCGCTCCGAGAGCCACTCGTTCAGTTCCTGTACCAAGCTGAACCGACCTTGACGAGATCTGCTTGATCTTGTTGCCTTCGACCAGGACGTTCATGCCCGGAGCAAGCCGTTGGTTTTGCCGTCGAAGACCTGCACGTTGCTCAAGAGCACATGCTCCGCCTGATGGGCCGACGCAACAAGGGCTGTTGCAAACCCGATGAGGAGTGACTTCAAGAGGCTGATTGTGAATCTCATAGTTCCGTCAATGGTGCGGGTGTCCGGGCCGACGCCGCACTCACCACCGCGCCCGCTTGCGGGCGTTGCGCATACTGAGGGGACGGGCAGACACGGCTGCCGGCCTGCTGGCACGCCCGCGCCACCGGCCCCGAGACCGCCGGCCTCCGTTTCCTGTGCATGCTGCTCTTGTCGGCGGCGCGATCAAAACTTTTTATTGGGGCCATTAGATCGTGGACTGCTTTTGCCGCGATGTTACGGTGAAAACTGGCGTGTCTCGTCAGTTGACGCGGCCAAGGCCACGGCGGATATGGCCGACCTCCGATTGGAAGGCCGCGTTGCGCCTTCCCGAAGTGACATGTCCGAGCTTCGCACCGTAGGCATGGGCCATTCACAAGCCATCCAGGAGCGCTTTCTCAGCGACCAGGATGGGTTGGCCGCCGTCCAAGCCCGGTCGGACAGCGTCGATGAGATCGTTACTCGCTCTTTCGAGCGGCACTTCGACGGCGGGCTCGTCTCAGGCGTTGCGGCGGTGGCCGTGGGCGGGTACGGCCGCGCACAATTGTTCCCTCATTCCGACATTGACCTGTTGATTCTCGTGGGACGCGGCGGGCAGGCCGAGCTTCGCGGGAGCGCCATGTCCGGTTTGCTCACGGAGCTGTGGGATGCCCGGCTGCGTGTGTCGCAGTCGGTCCGGACGGTGAAGGAGTGCACCCAATTCACTGCCGACAACACCGAACTCTACATCAGCCTGCTCAATGCCCGCTATCTGGCAGGGGACCAGCGGCTGTTCGACGAATTAGGCTACGAGAAGCTGCCCCGCTTTTTTCAACGTGAGCAGGGTTCATTGCTCAGGGACCTGGTCGAGTTGGCGCACGGGCGTCACCGCCGTTTCGGCCGCACCATCTATCACCTCGAGCCCGACGTGAAGGACGCGCCCGGGACCCTGCGCGACTTCCACGTCGCCTGCTGGATTTCGCAGTTGGCCAATGCCTCGGCCGGCCGGGTGCCGGACAGCGAAGAGTTCCTCGCGCCCGAGTTTCAGGGGTTGCTGGCGGCGGCGAAACGCTTTCTCTTCGGCCTACGCTGCCACCTGCACTACATCAACGGACGTGACAAGAACAAGCTGTCGTTCGACTTGCAGGAGCAGGTCGCCGAGGCAAGCTTGGGCGAGTCGTTTGACCCGAGCCAGAGCACCGAGGCGTGGATGCGGCAATACTTCCGCAATGCGCGCATCCTCCATCGTTTGGCGGTACGGATGCTGGATGAGGCCGCCGTCTCACGCCGTTCGTTGTTGACGCAGGTCCGCGACCGCTCTTCGAAGCTGTCGAACTCGACCTTCGCCGTTTCGCGGGGCCGGGTGTACTTGCGGTATAGCCGCAACTTAGAGCTGGAGCCGGCGCAGGTGCTCCACCTGTTCGAGTTCCTAGCGCGGCACGGGGTTCCGCCGGCGCTCGATACCGAGCGCCGCATCAGCCAGGCACTGACGCAGATCGGCGCCTTTGTACGCTCCAGCGACGATCTGTGGACCCCGATCGCGAAGATTCTCGCCTTGTCCCACGCCTACAAGGCGCTAACGGCGATGCATGAAACCGGGGTACTGTTCTTGGTCTTCCCGGAATTACGGCTTATCGACTGCCTGGTCGTGCGCGATTTCTATCATCGCTACACGGTCGATGAACACACGTTTCGGACCATCGCGGTTCTCCACACCCTGGGCGAGGTTGCGGATCCCCTCACGCTCCGTTTCCAGAGCCTGGTCTCGGAGTTGGAGAGGCCCGAGCACCTCTACCTCGCCCTGCTGTTGCACGACGTGGGCAAGGGAGAACACAGCGGCAACCACTCGCAGCGCAGCGTCGTCTTGGCCGAGCAGGCCCTGGCTCGCATCGGCATCGACGCGGCGGGGAAAGAAACGGTCACCTATCTAATCAAGCATCACCTCGTGATGTCGGACTTCATGCGAAGTCGCGATCTAAGCGACCCGGCGACGGCGCGGGAGTTGGCGGAGATCGCCGGCACCCCGGGCCGGCTCAAGGCGCTGACCCTGATGACGCTGGCGGACATCTCCGCGGTGAACCCGTCGGCGATGACGCCGTGGCGCAAGGACCTGTTGTGGCAGCTTTACATCGCCGCCTTCAATGATCTTGCGCGCGAGGTCGAGGACCACCGCATCGAGAGCGGCGAGTGGGAACCTTACCTGAAGCTGTCGGTTTCCTCAGAGGAGCGCGGGACGCTTGGGGAATTCCTCAGGGGGTTCCCGCACCGCTACGTCCGCACGCACACGCCGGAGCAGGTCTATTCCCACTACCGACTTTCGCGGCGGCTTGCGGAGAAAAAATCGGCCGTGCAGGGCGAGCGCCGGCACTCGCTGTACGAGTTCGTCGTCACGACGCACGACCGGCCTCACCTGTTCGCCTCGCTGTGCGGCACCTTCGCCGCCTACGGGCTCAATATCGAGAAGGCGGAAGCCTTCGCCAACAAACAAGGCTTGGTGCTCGACACCTTCGTCGTCAACGACCCGGAAGGGCGCTTGGACGCCGGACCCGACGAGGCCGAGCACCTTGGCCGCATGCTGGGGCGTGTCGCGGAGGGCCGCGCCGACGTGCCGGATTTGCTGCGCGCCCGCCAGGGTTCATTCCGGTCCGCGCCGAAGACCTGGGTGAAGGTGGCCGTGGGCGTCGACAACAAGACGTCTTCGCGGGCGACGATCCTTCACGTTACCACGCAGGACCGCTTGGGACTGCTCTACGACCTGGCCGGCAAGATCTCCGAGCGCGACTACGACATCGAGGTCGTGCTGATCGATACGCAAGGCCATCGCGCGATCGATGTGTTCTATGTTGTGGATCCGGACGGCGACAAGCTGGCGCCCGAAGCGAGCGAGGCGCTACGGAAGGACTTGCTGGGTGTGTGCCGGACACCGGCAACGTAGCCCCTGCTTGTGCCGCTCGCGGCGCGCGCGAGCTGAATTGTAGGGGCGGACCCCCGCTCAGCGCCGCAGGCGTCAGCCTGCGTCGATAGGAGACGCCACAGCGCGTAGCGCGGATCGCGGTCTTGAGATCCGCGGCCTTGCCTGCAGAGGGCCCTCTTTTTTTGTGAAGCAACCGAGCCGTGATCGTCACGGTCACGGCTCGGTTTTTGGCGGTGCCGATGTCACCTTCAGCCGCACATGGGGTTGCTAGAATAGTGACGGTTGATTGGGAGCGATGCGATGCAAGACGACAGTTCACGACGTGACTTCTTTCTCGGGATGTTCGGCAGCGCCATGACGGCCTCGTTGGCGCAGCAAGCGCTGGCACAGCAATCCGGCTCGAACGGGCTGCCCACGCGGCGGCTGGGCCGCACCAACGAGCAGGTGTCAATCCTCTGCCTGGGCGGCTGGCATATCGGCGCCGTCGAGGACAAGAAGGAAGCCATCCGCATCATGCATGCGGCCATGGACGAGGGCATCAACTTCTTCGACAACGCCTGGGACTACCACGACGGTGGCTCGGAAGAGATCATGGGCAAGGCCCTCGCGATGGACGGCCGCCGCAAGAAGGTCTTCCTGATGACGAAGAACTGCGAGCGCGACTACGAGGGCAGCAAGCGTAATCTCGATGACAGCCTGCGCCGGCTCCAGACCGACTACCTCGATCTGTGGCAGTTCCACGAGAACAACTACGACAATGATCCCGACTGGGTGTTCGACAAGGGCGGATTCAAAGCCGCGATCGAAGCCCAGAAGGAAGGCAAGGTGCGCTTCATCGGCTTCACCGGCCACAAAGACCCGCGCATCCATCTCAAGATGCTCGGCAAGCCCTACGACTGGGCCACCGCGCAGATGCCCATCAACATCATGGACGCGCACTTCCGCAGCTTCCAGAAAGAGGTTGTGCCCGTGTGCCTCAACAAGAACGTTGGGGTCATCGGCATGAAGAGCCTCGCCGGCTCGCCCAACGGCGCCGACGGTCGCATCCCGACCAGCACCAAGATCACCGCCGAGAAGTGTATCCGCTACGCCCTGAGCCTACCGATCTCGAGCCTCTGCGTCGGCATTCGCTCGATGAAGGACCTGGAGCAAGACCTCAAGATCGCCAGGAACTTCGAAGCGATGTCCGACACCGACAAGGCGCAGCTACTCACGATGTCCAAGGGCGATGGCACCGACGGCCGCCACGAGCTGTTCAAGTCGACACAACACTTCGACGGGCCGCATCATCGGGTTCAGCACGGGTTTGCGACGGAATCGGCCTAGTACCCACGGCTTCGCCGGCGTTCTTCTGTGTCCCTCTGGCATCAACTCAGGTCAGTTGCAACCCGCACTTTCCGGCGTAATCGAGGCCGCCGTGAGTGTCGCCTCCGACCCAGGTGCGATTCCTGAAACTACTCCTTGCACGGCGTAGGTAGAGCCGGTCTGAAAGCTGGTGTTCGAGGCTTCCTTGTTGAACTCGAGACGATAGGTCTGCGTCAGCCCCGACGGCTGGAAGACGAGTCCGTGCGCCGCGGTCACGATCGTCCCCTTGGCCTCAACTTCTGTTCTCAGGATCTTCGTGCCGTCTTGTGTGACGCGCGAGAGCAGTGGCGTCAGACGCACTCGATTGTTGGGCGCAAGATACAGGGTAGCTACCCCACGTTGGGCATCAATCTCCACCCTGTCCACACCCCGCACCCGGCCGAGCCGCCCTTCGAGTGACGCGATGCACGAGGCGCACCCCGTGTCCTCGAACGTCACCTCGACCTTGAGATACTCGGCGCACAAAGGGAGGGCCGCCACGAGCCATACCGCCGCCACACGCATAGGTTGCCATTACAACAGAAAGTGGTGCACGAATGGCCCGGCTTCCCTTGGTCGCTGAAGACGGGCTGGGACGCACACCACAGAGGCCGTGGGCGTAGTATGCCGTCAGGACACTACCGAATTCCCTTGCCACCTCAATGGCGAAGGTGTACCATAAGGCGGCCGGAGATCGGAATTGCAAATCCCCGTTGAATAGGAGGCGATGTGTCCACCTTTACCGACGATACGCAAGCCGCGTGGGAACTCTATGTCGAAGAACTCGCAAAACTTCCCGGAGTTCTTTCCGTCTCCACCGGGCGGCGCGTGCGCGACGGGAACGAAACGCGCGAGCCCGCAGTGGTTGTCACAGTAGCCAAGAAGCTTCCACCGGAGCAGTTGGGACCGTCTGGCGTCTGCCCGCGGGAACTCCTGCTCCCCAACGGCAAGGCTGTCAGGACCGATGTCGTCGAAGATCCTTCGGACGAGTACACACCCGATCAAGATACAGCAATGTATCGGCCGGTTCCTGACGGTTGCCAGATTACCCCCTTTGGCTCCGCATTCTTGGGAACGCTAGGCGGCTGGTTCTGCATTCCGAATGCCGACGATGCGAGCGGCTTTCAGGTGGTATGGCTCACCAACGCTCACGTCGCAGATCCCGTAAACTTTTCCGGCGTCCCGGCCGATCCACGTATGACTCAGCCGGGCGGTGGTTCCGTTATCGGCAACACGACAGCGGTCAGCGGCTGGCCCAATCCCTTCCCTGGGCCAGGAGTGACAGTGGGCGGAGTCACGGACGCAGCGGTGGGAGCCCTGGTCGACGAGGTTGATGCAGACTTCCAGGTTCTTCAGATTGCACCGGCGCCCTTTGAAATCGGAACGGTGACGGCCGGGATGGGAGTCCAGAAGCGCGGAAGAACAAGTCGCCTCACCAACGGAACCGTCGCGGTCCAGACCGGAGGTGGTCCATTCCTAGCAGCCAACGTCAACAGTCCGGCGGGCGGGCAAGTGACGTTTGGCCTTCCGGGAACGCCACGATTGTTCAGGATCCGATCTTTGGCCAACGGTCTCGCCGCCGCTTTCGGTAGACCGGGCGACTCAGGCTCACTGGTGTTCAGCAGGCAAAGCGGTCGTATCGCTTCGACCTTCCCCTGCGTCGGCCTTTACTTCGCGGGAAACTTTAGGTGGGTGTCGGGGCAGCCCAACCCGAACGCACTTCTAGTCACGGGCCTGGCTTTTGACATCGGCGGTGTGATGGCGCAACTGCGACTGGATACGGTGTGTGCCTGTGTTGTCCGCGCCCTGCTCGCAGCCATCTTCGGCCGTAGCTCCGCGAGTACTGATTCGGCCAGCGGAGGAGTCACGCAGCGGCTCGTGCGAAGCTCGGAAAAAATGATGCGCCGCTTCCGAGACGGCGTACTGGCAAGATCATCAGTCGGCAAGACCATCGCAGAAGCGGTTGCGCAGACCGCGCCCGACGTGTCGCGTGTACTTGCACAAGACGAGACTGCGTTCGGCCTCGCCGTCGAGTTATTGGAGCCCTGGGCGAGGGCATCCACCAGCTTGACCGTTCTACAACGCAAGATCGACGAGCAAACCGTGCGATCGGCCGTCGCCCTGGGTAAACGCCTCATGCAGTTGTGCCCAGAGACAGCTGAACGCATTGAACCGATGATGAATCTCGTTCAAGAGGCGGAAGGCGCCCCAGTACGGAAGCTCATTGGCTCGATTCGTGCGGTGAAGCTACCCAAAAAGGGCGGCTCTACGCGCGACACGAGATAGCACAGCGGGTGCGCGTTTTAGCCCGCCAACCGGTTTTCGAGGCGGCCCAGGCAGCCGGTCCAACCTTCGGAGTGCTTGTCGCGCCAGTCGCTGTTCGGGAACAGGTCGTGCGTCAGCGTGACTTCCGTCGCCGCCCCCAGGTCTCTGAACTCGACCGTGACAACCGTGTCCTCGACGGTGCCGTCTTCCCACGACCAGGTGTAGACGAGCTTCGACGGCACCTCGACTTCACGATACTCGCCGATCGCCGTGTGGACGCCGCCGCCCGAATGCTTCATCTCGATGCGGTACTTGCCGCCGACGCGCAGGTCGACTTCGGCGAGCGTCTCATACTCCTCGCTCGGCGCGCACCACTGTTTCATTTCTTCCGGTTCGGTCCACGCCCGGAAGACTTTTTCGCGGGGCGCTTGGAACGTGCGTTTGATTTGGAGCGCCGTTTCGGCGGCGGGACTGGGTGTGGCCATGCTGACTCTTCCTCCTTTTGAGTTCGTTCGAGGTGCTGTTCGAGCGCGTCGAAGCGCTGTTCCCAAAACTGCCGGTACTGCTCAATCCACTGGGCGGCCTCACGGATCGGCCGGGCGTTGATTCGGCAACGGTGGACGCGTCCCATCTTGCGGCGCGTCATCAGGCCGGCCTGCTCGAGCACGCGCAGGTGCCGCGAAATCGCCGGGAGCGACACGCGGTGCGGCTCGGCCAGCTCGCCGGCCGAGGCCTCCCCTTGCGCCAAGCGTTCCAGCATGCCGCGCCGAATCGGGTCGGCTAACGCGGCGAAGACGGAGTCCAGCGGATTGATTCTATATTTAACCATCGAGTTAAGTATATACTGCCGCCGCCGGTTTGTAAAGCCCTGCGCGGACCATTGTCCTGCGTGGACCATTATGCGGAGGGGAGTGAGAATCCTGTACTGGGCAGGCGACCGTCAATGTAGGGGCACGGCATGCCGTGCCCGGCTGCTTCGAACGGACGACTTGACCCGAACACGGGCACAGCATGCTGTGCCCTACTTTTCAAAAGGACAGCTCGGCTATCCCGGCGTAGTGAAGGAGAGAATCGTCGCCTTGTCCATCGCGTCCCAATCGATCTCGACCCCGAGTCCGGGACCGCGGGGGGCTTCGACGAACCCGTCACTTTGCGTGCGGATGACGTCCTTCATGCCGTACTCGTAGGAATCGTAGGGGACGGGCTGCTCGTAGTAGGTGCACTGCGGGGTAGACAGCATGAGATGCAGATTCGCCGACGAGATCAGCGTATAGCCCCACGCCATGATCTCGCAGTTGACTCCGGTGGCTTCGGCGAGCGCCAAGAACTTGCGCGCCTGCGTGAAGCCTCCACAGACCGTCACGTCGGTTCGCGCTGAGCGCCAAGTCTGCGTACGCAGCGCTTCGGCGAAGGCCGGCAAGTCCTGTATCCAGTTGCCCGACGGGATCACGGGAATGTTCACCCTGCTGGTCAGGTCGCGATAGCCTTCGAGGTCGAAGTCCAGCAGCGGCGCCTCGAACCAGGTGAACTCGAGATCCTCCAACTCCTGCGCGACGCGTAGCGCGCTGAGGCGGTCGTAGTTGTTCTCGGCGTCGTGCATGAACGCGACGTCGGGATGCTTCTTTCGCGCCGCGCGGCACAGTTCGAGGTCCTTGTCGGGCAGGCACCAGGCGTGGAACTTGACGGCAAGAAAGCCCTTTTCGAGCATCGAGTCGATGAAGTCGAGATACGCCGGCACGTCTTCGAGCATGGGCGTGCTGGCGTAGGACTGGATGCGGTCGCGCGCGCCGCCCAGCAGTTGGTAGATGGGCAGGCCGGAGACCTTGCCAAGCAGGTCCCACAGCGCGATATCGACCGCCGCCAGTGCGCCGGGGGCGAGTGGGAAGACGCGCGACCATAAGCTGCGCCGGATCGCTTCGCGCTCGAGAGGATTCTTACCGATCAGGTCGGGCGTCATGTGCCGCAAGGTCTCGGCCGTGTAGCGGTCATAGTCGTGCGAGGTATAGTTCGACACACCGCCAACGCCTTCCACGCCGTCGTTGGTGTAGATGCGCACGATCGTGTTCGTCATATACTGCTCGGGCAGGTCGTGCGACCAGGTGTAGCGCTTGACCTTGGGAGCGACGACCTGCACTTTGACGCGTTCGATCTTCATGGATTCAAGTTCCTTACCGTCAGGAGATGCCGTCACCCCGCGAAGCGGCGCTTGCGGGCTTCGTCGAGCGCGACAGCCAGGATGATGATGCCGCCGATGATGGCTTGCTGCAGGTACGGGTTGATGCCAAGCAAGTCGCTGCCGTTTGACAGCAGCCCCATAATGAACGCGCCGATTAACGTACCGACCACGCTGCCCTCGCCGCCCGAGAGACTGCCGCCACCAATGACGACCGCCGCGATCACCTGCAGCTCATAGCCCTGGCCCGCCGTCGGCTGTCCGGTCATCAGGCGCGACGCTTCGATCATGCCCGCCAGCCCGGTCAGCATCCCCGAGATCGCATACACCGCCACCGTATACTTCGCCACCGGGATGCCGGCGTACACCGCGGCCTCTTGGTTGCTGCCGATCGCATAGGTATAGCGGCCCAGCTTCGTCGAGTGCAGAATCATGTACGTCACGACCGCGCACGCGGCGAGCACGAAGAGCACCAGCGGGATCCCCGCAATCGACCCCTCCCCGAGCGCGCTGAACTCGCGCGGCAAGCCGACCACCGGCAAGCCGTTCGTGATGATCAGCGTCACCCCGCGCACGACGCCGAGCGTGCCGAGCGTGACGATAAACGGCGGAATCTTGAGGCTGGTCGTGAGCAGGCCGTTCACGAATCCCCATCCCAGCCCGCACGCGAGCCCCACGCCGATCCCCACCGAAACCGGCGCGCCCGCCACGATCGACATGGTCCCGATCGTCCCCGAGAACGCCAGAATTGCGCCGACCGACAGGTCGATGCCGCCCGAGACGATCACCAGCGTCATCCCCAGCGCCATGATGTTGATCGTCGCCGTTTGCCGGACGACGCTGGCCAGGTTCGTTCCCGTCAGGAAGTTGGGCGACGCGATCGACAGGAATACGAACAGCGCGATGAGGCTGAAGAACGGCAGCAACCGTTGGATCATCTCCGAGCGAATCTTCATGTCGTTTAGATCCGTCGCGGTCAACCGCCGACGGCGGCCAGGTGCATGATCTCCTGTTGCGTCGTTTGGCGCGGCAGCTCGGCCACCATGCGCCCGTCACGCATCACGAGGATGCGGTCGGCGACTTGCAGCAGCTCGGGCAGCTCCGAGCTGACCATTAGGATCGCCGCGCCCGCCCGCGCCAACTCGTCCATCAGCGCGAACACTTCGGCCTTGGCTCCCACGTCGATGCCGCGCGTCGGCTCGTCGAACAGCAGCACGCGCGCGTCGCGGAACAGCCACTTGGCGATGACGACCTTCTGCTGATTCCCGCCGCTCAACCGGCCCGCCAACTGCTCGATCGACGATGCGCGGATCTTCAGCTTATCGCGATACCATTCGACCACCTTCCCTTCCCTGCCCGCCTGCACAAAGCCGCTGCGCGAGACGCCGTCCACGTTGGCAAGTGTGACGTTGGCACGTAAGGGCATAGCGAGCGCGAGGCCCGTGCGCTGGCGGTCTTCGGTGATGAGCGCGATCCCCGCGTTGACCGCGTCTGGCGCCGAACGAATCGAGGCGGGCTCGCCGTCGATGTGAATGGCTCCTTCTTCGGCGGGCGTGATGCCGAACAACGTTTGGCACAGCTCGGTGCGGCCGGCGCCCATCAGCCCGGCCAGCCCGACGATCTCGCCGGCGTGCAACGTGAACCCGATGCCGGGCAGGTCGACCCGCAACCGCTCTTCGCCCGCGGGCAGGCTCTCGCGCTCGTAGATGCGCGAGACCTCGCGACCGACCATGTGATGCACGATGTCGTCGGTGGTCACGTCGGCGTACGAGCCGGTGAAGACGGTGTCGCCATCGCGAAGGATCGTGATGCGGTCGGCGACCTCGCCCAACTCGTCGAGGCGATGCGTGATGTAGATGATGCCGATGCCGCGTTCACGCAGGCCGCGGACAATGCGGAAGACCTCGGCAGTCTCGGCGTCCGACAACGACGAGGTCGGCTCGTCGAAGATCAACAGGCTCGAGGCGCTGCGGAGCGCGCGGCAAATCTCCACTAGCTGTTTCTGCGCCGGGCTCAACCCATAGACGCGCGCCTTGGCATCGAGCGGGAAGCGATGCTCGGCGATCAGCTCGCGCGTCTCGCGCTCCATCGCACGCTCGTCGAGCAACGGCCCTCGCTGCCGTTCGCTCCCGAGGAAGAGATTCTCGGTGACCGTGAGGTGCGGCGCCAGCAGCGATTCCTGGTGCACCATCGAGATGCCGATGGCATGGGCGTCCGCCGGACGGTCGAAATCCACCGCCTGCCCGCGCCAACGCATCACGCCGCCATCGCGCTTCAGCATGCCCGCGACGATCTTCACCAGCGTCGACTTACCCGCGCCGTTCTCGCCGACGAGGGCGTGCACCTCACCCGCCTCAACGTGCAGGTCGCCGCGCTTCAGCGCCGGCACGCCGCCGAAGTGCTTTTCGATGGCACTCAGTTCGAGGAGCATGTCGAGGAGAATGGCCGGCGCGCCATGGTGCCGCCGTTGCGCCAAGGATGCACGGTATCACACGCGCGACGGCGATGTTACCGGCAGCCTCGCGAATCCTCCCTCGCGTTTGGGGCACGGCTGCTTCGCCGGCACGTTGCTACACTGTAGAACTCTCCGGGCTACCCTGTACAACTCTCCGGAAGCGTTCCTGCCTCGATTGAGGTCCGCTCACGATGCCCGATCCTATTCCGATCACGGCGGCAAAGAAAAGCGCCCTCGAACGCGCTCTTTCGATCTTCACCCACATCAAGGCGGGCGAAGGCGTCTCGGCGCTGTTGCTGACCCTGAACGTCTTCCTGCTTTTGGGATCCTACTACCTTCTCAAAACGGTTCGCGAGCCGCTGATTCTTACCGAGGCGGGCGCAGAGATCAAGAGCTACGCGTCCGCCGGGCAGGCCCTTCTGCTGCTGTTCGTGATCCCGGCGTATGGCGCCATCGCCGGGCGAGTCAATCGCGTACGGCTGATCACCTGGGTGACGTTGTTCTTTGTCTCGAACCTGGCCATTTTCTACGTTCTCGGGCAGGCGGGCCTGCACGTCGGCGTCGCGTTCTTTCTGTGGGTCGGCATCTTCAATGTCCTGGTCATAGCTCAGTTCTGGGCCTTTGCGAATGACGTGTTCACCGAAGAGCAGGGCAAGCGGCTCTTCCCGATGGTCGGCGTGGGGGCCTCGCTTGGAGCTTGGGTCGGTTCGACCTCGGCGGGTCAGTTGTTCGGCGCTTTCGAGCCTGCGATCGCTCCGTATGCGTTGATGCTCATTACGGGGGCCATCCTGACGCTGACGCTGCTCATCACCCGTGAGGTGAGCCGCAGAGAGCAAGGCCGTGAGCGCGATCAGACGGAGGAAAAAGCCGAGAAGCCGCTGGGCAAGGAAGGCGGCTTCAAGCTGGTTTTCAGCCAGAGATACCTGTTCCTGATCGCCATGTTGATCTTGCTGTTAAACGTGGTCAACACGACGGGCGGCTACATGTTAGACCGTGTGGCGACGGCTGAAGCAGCGAGAACCGTCGATTCCGGCTCCGGCAGCGAGGACGAGAAAGAAGCCGAAACGAAGGCCATTCTTGGACGCTTCTACGGCAGTTTTTACGGATGGCAGAACCTGCTCGGCTTCCTGTTCCAACTGATTCTGGTTTCCCGGATCTTCAAGTACATCGGCGTAAGGGGAGCGATGTACATCCTGCCCTGTCTGGCGCTAGGGAGTTACACCCTGCTCATCTTCATGCCGTTGTTGGGCGTGGTGCGCATTGCGAAGATCGTCGAGAACAGCACCGACTACTCCATCCAGAACACCGCCCGTCACGCGCTCTTCCTCCCGACGAGCCGCGAAGCGAAGTACAAGGCCAAGGCGGCGATCGATACGATGTTCTGGCGCCTCGGAGACCTGCTGCAAGCCGGCATCGTCTTTGTCGGCACCTCGCTGGCATTCACCATTTCGAACTTCGCCATGGTGAACGTCGCGCTGGTTGCGATCTGACTGTGTTTGGTCGTGGCCATCAATCGCGAGCACAAGAAGATCAGTGTTGACGAGCCTGCCGAGCAGCTCGAGCAGGCCGCCTAGTCGACCGCCTGAGCCGACTCCTTCAGAACGCCATGTCCGTCGCCCGGTTCCTGCTTCTTGTCTTGGTGGTAACCGCCCAGCCGGCCTGCGCGCAGCGAACGGCAAGCCAGGGCCCGCCGTTGCGGCTGCGAGACTTCAGCGAAGGTTTCGAGGATCTCGCGAGCCACGCCACGGGAGCGGTCGTGCAAGTCGTCTCCTCGGGTTACGGCGCGGCGAGGGGATCGGACCCCGCGGCCACCGTTCTCGCCAAGCAGCGCAGCGGCGGCTCCGGCGTGCTGCTCTCGGCCGAAGGTGACATCATCACCAACGCGCACGTGATCGAGGGCGCGCGTCGCGTGCAGGTGTTGTTGCCCCAGCGGGTCGAGTCACCCATCAGCGAAAGCTCCATCCTGAAGGCGCGGCCGAAGTTGCGTGAAGCGCGCGTGCTCGGCATCGACGCCGAAACTGACTTGGCCGTGTTGCGCATCGACGAGACCAACCTTCCCTATCTGGAACTCGGCGACTCCGATATGGTTCGCCAAGGCCAGATCGTCTTCGCCTTCGGCAGCCCGCTAGGGCTCGAGAACTCCGTCACGATGGGGGTGGTGAGTTCGGTGGCGCGCCAGCTCGATACCGATTCGCCGATGATCTACATCCAGACCGACACGGCCATCAATCCCGGCAACAGCGGCGGACCGTTGCTCAACACCGAAGGCGAAGTCATTGGCATCAACACGCTGATCTTCTCGCAGTCGGGAGGCAACGAGGGCGTCGGCTTCGCGGCGCCGAGCAACATCGTACGCCACGTCTACAAGCAGATCAGGCAACAAGGCGTCGTTCGCCGCGGCGAGATCGGCGTGCATGCCCAGACCATCACGCCCCTGCTGGCGGCGGGGTTGGGCTGGCTCGGGATTGGGGCGTCATCCTCGGGGACGTCAAGCCAGGGGGGCCGGGCGACATCGCGGGTCTGCAGATCGGCGACGTGGTCCTGTCGATGAACGGCAAGGTGATGGAGAACGGCCGACAGTTCCAGGTCAATCTCTACCAGCGCAGCATCGGCGACGTCGTCAAGCTTCAGGTCGTGCGCCACGGAGAACCGTTGACAATCAGCGTCGCCGTCCTCGATCGAGAGGACGATCCCGCCCGCTTCGCCCGGATGGTCTCTGGCGGGGAGAATCTAATTCCGCAACTCGGCATCATGGGCCTCGACCTCGACCGCGAGATGCGTTCGATGGTTCCGGGGCTGCGCCGTTCGTCGGGAGTCGTGGTGGCCGCCCTGGTCGCCGACGGCCCCTACTGGAAAGCCCTGTTCCAGCCGGGTGACGCCATCTACGGCGTTAATGGCACCACGGTGCACAGCCTGAGGGGCCTCCGCGCCGCGATGGTGGCTTTGGACCAGGGCGAGCCCGCGGTCGTTCAACTGGAGCGTCAGGGCCGGATGCTATTTCTTCCGTTCGAGTTGGAGTGACCGCTTCAATCCTGGCAGCGCTGTAGGCATCCGCGCCGTAAGACAACTGGTCTGCCATGCCCACTGATCATGACAAGGTTCGAGGGTTTCTCATCGCTGAGTTACGAATGCGCGGAATCCCCCGCGGCGGCAAATTCAGCGGCGTCGTCTCGCGGCTCGGCCGAGTCTCCCCCGTCCTACTGGAAACCACGCTCGGTGCCTACTTCGGGTCAGCCGACGAAAGATTGGGCTAGCGGGTTTTTCCTCAGCGGTAACGGACTTGGTGCAAGCCGACATTGAGAGCCAGGGCGAGGCCGAAGTTGAGGCCGTCGGCCTGAAAGGTTACCGGCGTCCGTTCTTGTCGTAGTCGGCGGACAAGAAGCCCCGGGTAGACGGGCCGATATCAAGTTCCATCTCCTCGCGAAAACTGTGGTCCTGGTTCCCGAGGAGCAGTAGGTTTCGCCGTCCGAAGAAGCTCCACAGGCCGCCGCCCAGGTCGGGACCCACCAGGGCCGTATCCACCAGAACCCTGGGCGAGGCGGTCCCTAGTGGAAGTCCGTTGACGATGCGCGGCGGCCGGCCGGTGGGCTGCCTTGGGATGCAATTACCCAATCTGTCGGCGGCTGCGTTGTTCTTGCCAATAAGAGGATAATAAGAGGATAAGGCGCACGAGTACTATGCAAGTCGCCGACGTAGTAGAACGGCGGAACTCCTTCCTCGCCAGCGTCTTCCGGAAGGACACGAACCAATGCCGTGGCCTGGCTCCCGCCGGCAAGGTCGTCCGTCCGAACGTTCAGGAAGTCAATGGGCGGGCAGTTGAGTTGCGCCTCGAGAGGTTGGCCGGCCGCGAAAAGAAGGGCGCAAGCAGCCGGAATTCCTAGACACCGGAACACCCGCATCGAAATACTTTAGCAGGATCGTCCGACGGACAAGAGCCGGCGGGCCGGCCCCGCCTTGCTCCCAGCCGCCGCAGGTTGTACCTTGAAGCCATGGCATCCCGCAGCTTGAACAAAGTTATGCTGATCGGCCACCTCGGCAAGGACGCGGAAACGCGCTTCACCCCCAGCGGTACGGCCGTCACCAATTTTTCCCTCGCGACCAACCGCCGCTACAAGAACCAGCAGACCGGCGAGTGGCAGGAAGAAACCGACTGGCACGATATCGTGCTCTGGAAGGCCGAAGCGCTCTCCAACTATCTACAGAAGGGCAAGCAGGTCTATATCGAGGGGCGCTTGCAAACACGCAGTTGGGAAGATCAGAGCGGCAACAAGCGCTACCGCACCGAAGTGGTGACCGATCCCGGCGGCGTCATCCTGTTGAGCGGCCAGCAAGGCGGCGGTTCCTCGGGCGACTTTTCTCAGGAGAGACCCAGCCGTCCGCCACAGGCCGCGGCCGCCGCGCCGAGTACGGGTGATGCGGGCGCGGGCGGTGTGGGCGACCAAGGTATCAGCGACGACGACGTGCCTTTCTAGCAACGCCGTGCCGTCTTAGCGACGCTGCGCCTTTCCGGCGGCCCCCGGCCCACCTAAGTGTCGGGGGGTGCACGGTCATTTGGATCGCCCTTCCTGGGTCGGCTCCAGCGACGTCCCACCTTCCACGTCCCGCGAATCAGGTTCACGAATCACGAATCACGTTCAGCCCCCATCACGATCCGGGG
Source organism: Bryobacterales bacterium (assembly GCA_965261065.1). Taxonomy (GTDB): domain Bacteria; phylum Acidobacteriota; class Terriglobia; order Bryobacterales; family UBA6623; genus JAKZVK01. The sequence continues at coordinate 6,816,676 of OZ253444.1, forward strand.
CACGATTCGAAGCAGGGGCGATTATAATAGTCTTACGCTCCACACGGCAGCACCCCGTTCGTCGATAGCGCCACAAGTCATGGCAGCCGCGGAAGCCACGCTGAGTTCGATAGTCCCCGAGGTCTTGGGGCGGCAGGACTACGCCATCATCGAAGAGTTGGTGGCGCCGGGAACCAGTGTGCTCGACCTGGGATGCGGCGAGGGCGACCTGCTGGCTTGGCTGGTCGAGCGCAAGGGTGTGAAGGCCCGCGGCGTCGAGATCTCCCCCGATAAGGTGCGCAAGTGCGTGGCCCACGGACTCTCGGTCTACCAGGGTGATATCGACACCGGTCTGGCGGACTATCCGGACCAGTGTTTCGACTACGTGGTCCTGAGCCAGACGCTGCAAGAAACTCACCGGCCGATGAACGTGCTGCAACAAATGGTGCGCGTCGGCCACCGGGTGATCGTCGCCTTTCCGAATTTCGGCCATTGGTCGGTCCGCGCGTCGCTCGCCTGGACCGGGCAGGCGCCGAAAACGCGCCATCTGCCGCACGAGTGGTACGACACGCCGAACATCCACTTCGTGACGGTCCTCGACTTCGAGGAAGCCGCCCGGCAGCAGGGGCTGCACATCGAGCAGTCGTACTTTCTGCGCCGGGACCGACGCATTCGGCTCTGTCCGAGCTTCCGGGCCGACGTGGCCGTTTATTTGTTGCGCGGGTAGGCAGCGCGGCGCGATCCCCGGCAGTTAGCCTAGCCGGTCATGTAGGGGCACGGCATGCTGTCAAGTACCCAGACATCGTTTCCAGGTGTTCACAATACATCGTTTCCACCCTCCGTTCCAGGTGATGGGGGCGGCGAGGGCCGATTGGGCTTCGGGTTGGCGGTGGAGGCGCCGCCGCGGGAGCCCGTAGGGCGACCAAGGTCGGCGCCTCCACCGCCTGACCCCGCCGGGCGTACCAGCGAATGCGTCTGCTGCGCACCCAGTTCCAACTCGCGCACATACATGTGCCGAAAACGTACCGCAATCGTATCCAGTGGCAACCGCTCCAGCCCCACCCACTCTCCCGCCAACGCCTCGCTCACAAACCAATGACGGCCCCCCTCCCACAGACAGCCCGCCTCGTTCAGCCGCTGGACCTCCATCCCCGCCGCATACTCCCACGCCGGCGGTTGCGGCTGATACGACCGTTCGCTGGGCTGCCAACGGCTGGCCGGCGTCTCCATCTGAAGCGCTTCGTGCGGACGCACTTCGTTGTACTCGCGCCGGAAGTGCGCCAGCCACTCGGCCCAATCCTTCACCGGCGACGGTCCGCCTCGATGCCGCACCGCCGCCTCGATCGCGCCGTGAAAACGCTCCACCTTGCCCTGCGTTTGCGGATGCCGCGGCCGCCCGTACAGCAAGCGAATCCCCTGCTTGATCAACCACACCGACAGCACCGTCAACCCATGCTCGCTGTGTGCGGAGAACCACTGTGTGCCGCGGTCCATCAACATCGCCTTCGGCAAACCCGCTTGCTCGAACGTTTGTTGCAGACAGGCCTGGATCGGCTCGCGGCGCAGCACCCGCAGCGCGTGCAACCCGACCGCATAGCGACTGTGGTCATCGAGGATCGACAGCGGCTGACAAATCCCGTCGAGGCTCTTCAGAGGCCCCTTGCCGTCCATCTGCCACAGGTCGTTGGGCCGTGGGCGCTCGAAGCGTTGCAAGGCCGGCCGCGGGGCGTGCACGTTCACCAGCCCGTGGCGCTTGAGGATGCGATGCACCGTCGTCGCCGGATAGCGCACGCCGCTTTCTTCGAGCAGCCGCTGCAGCTTGCGCGCGCTCCAGCCGTAGCGTCGGCGCAGCTCGAGCACTTGCCGTTCCCGCTCCGGGGCGCTGCGGCGGGGCGAGGAACGCGGGCGGCGGCTCAACTCACCCAGCTGAGCGAGCGTGCCGCAGGCGAGGTAGCGATCCCGCCACTTGCGACCGGTCGGGCGCGAGATGCCAAACTCGCGGCACAACTCACTGAGCGACTCGGCGCCGCTGGCGGCGCGCACGACGAATTGCATTCTAGATTCTTTCATTTCCAGTTTCCGAAAGGGCATCGGGAGGACTCCTTCGTCCGACCTTAGCCCACGGCTGGGTGGAAACCATGTCTTGTGTACAACTGGAAACGATGTCATGGAACTGAACAGCATGCCGTGCCCGGCGGCCTCGAGGCGGTCTCAGGCGCCGGCCGTTTGCTCGCGCTCACCAGCCGCCGATTGCACTGGCAGCGAGATGCGGAAGGTCGTTCCTTGGCCGACTTCGCTCTCAACCGACAACGCGCCGCCGTGGCGGTCGATGATGTTGCGGCTGGTGGGAAGACCCAGTCCCATGCCCATGCGGGACGATTTCGCCGCGAAGCCGATGTCGAACAGCTTGCTGATCTGGTCGCGGGGGATGCCCTTGCCGGTGTCGGAAATCCCGACGTTGACGTGATTCCCGTTGAGGGCGGTGTGAATGCGTAGCGTGCCTTCCCCCTGCATCGCTTCGAAGGCGTTGACCAGCAACGTCATGAAGACCTGGTTGACTTGCTGCGCGCGGCAGTAGATGGGTGGGATCTCTTCGTAGTCTTTGACGACCTGCGCGTTTCCGATCTTCTCGCGATGGATGAGCGACAGCGTGCTGTCGAGCCCCGTGCGCAGGTCGAACTTTTGCATTTCGGCCTCGTCGAGGCTGGCGAAGTCGCGCAGCGCGCCCACCAGGCCGGCCATGCGGCGTCCGGCCTCGTTGGTCGCGCGGGCATTCTCCTTGAGCAAGGAAAGGACACGGCTCAGACGCGGGTCGCTCTTGAAGTCGACGTCGTTGCCGCCCGCGTCGACGGCGTCGACGATCTGCGTCGCGCAGCGGTCGACCGTGGTCATCGAGCTGATGGCGACGCCGAGAGGCGTGTTCATCTCGTGCGCGACGCCGGCGACGAGGTTCGAGAGAGCGGCCATCTTCTCCTGCATGATCAACTGTGCCTGCTTCTCTCGAATCTGAAACATCTCCTCAGCCAGACGGATGCTCTCGAGTGCGGTGGCCGCCTGGCCGGCGACGGCGGCCAGCAGGCGCTTGTCTTCGCCCGGGTACGGCTCTTCGGAAAGCCGGGGGCCGAGAACGAGCAGACCGACGAGGCGGCCGTCACGGCCTGGCATCGGCACCAGACATTCGGCTTGCAGTGCCTGGAGAAAATCGGGTTGACGGTCCTCGCCGTTGCTGGAGGGCTCGACGTCCCAGGGGCGGCAGTCCTTCTCCAAATCGATCAGCAACGGAAGATCAGACGGGAGAGTGGCAAACTCGGTGGGGGGCTCGGAGGTTTGCGCTTCGAGTCGGCCTTCGGAGGATTCGAGATAGATGGCGAGCGTCGTCGGGTGCAGGGCGGCCTTAACGTGGAAGCGCAGTTGCCGTGCCAGCTCGTCGACGGTGGTGGCTTGGCGCGCCCGCTCGGTCAGGTTTTCGAGCACCCGCCGGGCGTCGTAGGCGCTGCGGAAGAAGGCGCGGTCAACACGCTCGGCGACACGGCGGTGGGCGCGCGCACCGGCCCAGACGACGGCTCCGCCGAAGGCCGCGACGATCATGAGCTGTTTGTAGATGTCTTGGTGGTCGCCGAGCGGGATCATCCGCGATGCTCTCCCGACGAAGAGCATTGACACGGCGACGCCCATCACTCCGAGCAGGATCGTGAAACCGCGCTGTACGAGAAGGTAGCGCGCGCTGCGGCGCAGCAGTACCGGAATTTCCAGCACTCGATGCTTGACGACGGCGTAGGCGAACGAAAGCGGTACCAGCAATAATCCGATCACCGTCGGGGCCCACAGTTCGAAGGGGAACGTCATGTAGGAACGGCCGAGGTAGATCGACGCGACAACGATCACGATGTGAGGGCCCACCCTCAGTAGCGTGCCCCACATGATGACTTGGGTCTTGCGGCGCACTTCCGCCGTTTGCGGCCGCAGGCCGTTCCACGCCAGAGAAACCAGGCCCAGCACGATCACCCCGGCGAGATAGGCTGTGACCAGCCAGGGGCGGGCGTCACCGAGTAAGCGCTGTCCTGCTTGAACGGCCAGCCACACGGGCCAGGTGGTGCCGTCGAAGAGTACGGCGAGTCCGAGCGGTATGCAGACGCCCCCTCCAAGCACAAGGAACACCGTTTTGAGGCGCGGGAAGCGGCGGTCGATCGGCGAGGAGACCGGGAAAACGGCGAACAGCCGATAGCAGACGGCCGGCAGCAGGCCGAAAAAGGTCACGTGATACCACAGAGCGAAGGCGCGCACGTCCGGGTGCATGCTCCCCTCCTCGGACATCGCGGGCGCCCCGGCGACAATGCCGAAGAACAGGAACGCCAGCAGCCACACGTTGCGGTCGTCCAGGCGTGCGAAAAGGACGGTCAGGCCGACGGCGACGAACAGGACTGGAAAATTTATGAGGATGTAGTGGGCGATCCAACCCGTTGGCGTCGTGTGAATGTCGCCGGCCTTTTTCGACGGGCCGAGTTCCGCCGAGATCCGGAGCGGCTGGCCGGACCCGGCGCGCTCCACTGTGAGGGTCACCGGGTCACCGGGCGTACCCTTGACGACCTCCTCGTAGTACGGCTCCATGGTTTCAAGACGGCGTCCGTTGACCGCGAGAAGGCGATCGCCGACTCGTAGGCCCGCTTGCGCCGCCGGGCTGCCTTCCGGCACCAGGACAATCGAAGGGAAGGGCCGAGGCGGGTCACTGGGCAGCACGAGCCCGAGGTCAGCAGTGTCGTTGATGAAGAAAATCCAGACGGCGGCGTACCCGGCCGAGACAGCGGCGAGAGCCAATGCCAAGACGAGCAGAAGCGGCCGCGGAAGTGAGTCAAGCCGGCGCATCAGGGGGGGTGCCCTGATTATATCGGCGGCGGGCAGACAGGATCAGGGCGGGGTTTTAACGCGCCGCAACTGTCGGTTGCTCTTCGGTTGGAGGGCTGTGTCCTCAGGGGTCAAGCCCGTAACGCTGATCCTTGGTTTTGAAATCCGCGGCCCTCCCTCAGCGGCCAAGCAGCGGCCTCACGACGCGCACGATGGCTTTGCTCATGCGGACCAACCCGAAGTCCGACCGCCCTCGCGTACGGACTTATAATGAAGCCGATGGAGCACAGCGAGAAAATCCAAGGTGGGTTGAACGTGCAGTTCACCGCTGTTTTTCAGAAGGTGCCGGAGGGCTACATCGGGTTCGTCGAAGAGCTGCCGGGCGCGAACACCCAGGGTGCAACGCTGGAAGAGGCGCGGGAGAATCTATTGGAAGCAGCACAGCTCGTGCTCGATGCGAATCGGCAGCTAGCGGAGGAGTCACTTGGCGACCAGGACGTGATTCGCGAACCGCTGGCCGTGAATCGTGAAGCGCCGTGAGCTGATTCGACATCTGGAGGCTCACGGCTGCGAGTTCCTTCGAGAAGGCGGGTGCCATACGGTGTATGTGAATCGCGCCGCCCGCAGGTCGTCAGCGATACCACGCCACGTCGAGATCAACGACCACATCGCCCGCAAGATTTGCCGGGACCTAGACTTACCGGCCCCTTGATCGTCCCTCCACCTCGATGTGAAGAGCCGCGTGGAAAAGTCGAGCCCTACTTTTTTCGGCGACCCGCGGCAATCGGGCAGACGCTTCTCTTCAGGGGCTGAGCAAGGGCCTCACGACGCGCACGATGGCTTCACTCATTCGCACAAAACCGAGATCAGTGGGGTGGATGTCGTCGACGGTGCCCTCGCCATCGTCGCCGAGCAGTTCTTCAGCCCGGATGTAGTAGAGATTCTCGTCGCCTGCCGCGATGAGCCGTCCGTAGATCTTACGCAGCTCGGCGTTCTTGCCCCGGTAGCTCTCTCGGCGCGATTGGATGAAATCGGCGTTCTGATAGACGACGTTCTCGACCAGAACGATCGGCGTGGTTGGATGCGCGTCGCGCAGGGTTCCGATGAACGGCCCGACGCGCTCGGCGACTTGAGGCGGCCGCAGGTTGGGCAGGCTGTCGAGGACGTAGACGGCGAGGTCGAGTTCGACGAGCAGACGGGCCATCTCAAGTTCCGAGCGGCCGTTGCCGGAGAAGCCGAGGTTGATCACGGGTGAGTCGAGCGTTCGTCCAACGATCGCGGGGTATGCCATGCCCGGCCGCGTAGCGCAGCCGCCCTGCACGATGGAGGTGCCGTAGACGACCACCGGCCGCGCGTCCGCCGAACGCGGCGGTCCCGGCTTGAAGCTCGCTCCTTCGGGTACGCCGAGATCGACCTCTTCTACGCCGTTGTAGAGCGGGAGATAGAGCAGGTACTCGCAGGGCTCGCCGGTCATCTCCTTGACGAGCGTCCATTCATTCGTAGGGAACTGCGTGGGACGCGCCGTCGCCAGCCAGCGCCAACGGCCCTGGTGGCGGACATACAGGTCGATCCCGCTGACGCCGGTTGCGGCCATGTGCGGCAGGGCGAGCCTTTCTTTCTTCAACGTCCAGCGAACATCGATTCGTCTGGCATCGGTCACAAAGTGCGCGGCCATCCCGGCCGAGTCGCGGCTCAGATTCCATACCGGATCACGTACGACGCCCTCGGCCTTTCCCGGTAAACGGTCGAAAGGGGATTTAGTGTCGGTCCAGCCCCGGCACTCGATGCGTGTGTCGCGGAGGGAGTGGTGGGCCAGTGGCGTCTCGTCGGCCGCGTGCAGGAGGGCGACGCATGCGAGGAGTCCGAATGCGAGGAGGAGATGGACGGCGTGATGTCGTGGCTTCATCTTGGTTCCTAGGGTAGCTCAGTGGTGTTTCGGAGCTGGGTCAGTCTGGCTGGCCCAGCGGTTCCGCATCCACATTTCTTGAGGGTCGGAAACATTTGATTTAGCAAGTGTTTTCGCTCGTCCTCCAGGTCCGAGCAGATTCGCATTCCCCCGGCGGACTTGACCCATGTGTTATTCTGATATATATTAATTATACCAGTCATGAAGACGGCCCCCACTCGCTCTCATCTCTCGGATGCCGAGCGTAGGCTCCGCTCCCGCATCGCGCAGCTCGTCCATGGCCGCTGGTTGCTGCACGGCACGCTGGCGCCCCGCCAACGCACCTGCGGCAAGCCCACCTGTCGCTGTGCTCGCGGTCAGCTTCACGCCTCGTTGTATTTGGTGCGGAATCGCCAAGGGCAACTGCAGCAGCTGTTTGTGCCCCGCCACTGGGAGCCCCGCGTGCGTCAGGCCGTGGCCGACTACCAGCAACTCCAACGGCTCCTCGACGAGGTCTCCGAGCGTGAATGGAAGCGGCTCCGAAGCCGCCGGGAGGAATGACGTTCTTCGACGCCTGCTGCACTACGCCGAGAAGGTCTACGGTCTGCGGGACTCGCTGCTGGCCGCCGTCGGCGACACCAGGCCGCGGCCGCGCATCCCGACGCGGGTGGTGCTGCAGTCGGTGCTGGTGCTGTTCTGGACACGGCTGGGCAGCCTCAACGCGTTAGAGACGCTAGCGCCCGCACCGTTTTGGAAACAGTGGTTGGGCCGCGAGATGCCCAGTGCCGACACCCTCGGGCGCGTCTACAGCCGGCTCGATGCCGCCGCGGTGCGGGCAGCGATTCATCACGTCTACGAACGGCTCAAGCGCAACAAGGCCCTGCCCGGGATCGGCGGGCTGGGCGTGGCCGTGCTCGACGGCCATGAGTCTCACGCCAGCTACCGCCGTTGCTGTCGAGGATGCTTGAAGCGCACCGTGCAGCGCCGCGATGGCCAGCAGATGCAATACTACCATCGCCAAGTCACACTGCTGTTGCTCTCCGATGCGCCCCCCGGCTCCGAACCGCTGCGACTGTTGCTCGACGCCGAGCCGCAACGGCCCGGCGAGGACGAGATGGCCGCGGCGCACCGTTTGCTGGCGCGAGTTCTCGAGACCTATCCGCGAGCCTTTGACGTCGTGTTGGCCGATGCTCTCTACGCCACCGCCCCGTTTATCAACTTCTTATTGGGGCATGGCAAAGACGCCGTGATCGTGCTCAAGGACGAGCGCCGCAACCTCTATCAAGACGTCCAAGGGCTGTGGCCGACCACGGCGCCCCAACGCGGCGACTATCAAGGTCGCGATTGCCAGTGGTGGGATCACGAGGGCCTGGTGTCGTGGCCGCAGGCGCAGCAGCCGCTGCGGGTGGTTCGTTCCGTCGAGAGCTGGCAGCAGTATTCGCAACTCGACTCCCAACCGCATCCGCATCACAGCGAGTGGGTGTGGGTGACGACCCTTTCCTCACTGCAGGTTCGGACCGCGCGGGTGGTAAGGTTGGGCCATCAACGCTGGGACATTGAGAATCAGGGTTTCAACGAGTTAGTCAACGGCTGACACGCCGACCACGTATATAAGCACGACCCCGCGGCGATCGAGAACTTTCTGTTGACGGTGTTTCTGGCTTTTAATCTCTTCCACGTTTTTGTTGCGCGCAATCTCAAGGCATCGCTGCGGCGCAGCAAGCCGCGAGTCTTTTGGGCGCGCGCGATGGCGGCTGATCTGTATCAGGCGGCGGCTTGCCCGTACGGCTCGGGGCCCTCGCCATAGCGAGCGGGTGGTTTTCTTTCTCCCTGCCATCCTGCGCTGCCACCACGCCGCCGAGCGGCAGCCGAGCGTAGCGGTGTCTTCCGCGGCCGACTTCGGGCCCCGCCGAGGCCCTCGTCCGGCTGCGAATCTGCTCGCCCCGCTCGCCCCGCACCTAACTCGCTCGTTCCCCAATCACTTCCCGGCTCTCGCCCGACCGCGTTGCGGAATCGCTGTGGCTGGCCAGTACGAGTCGATGCTTGGCCGCGATTCGTTGTACGATGAAGCGGGGTCGCCGAAGGAGATAGCCGCGATGAAGATGCGAGCAGGACTGATTGCGGTCGCGATGGTTTCGCTGCTGGCCGCCGGAGCGTGTGAGGAAACACCCGAACCCGAGCCGGTTGCCGAACCGGAGTCCGCGCGGCCAGCCGAACCCAAGCCGGAACCGCCCAAGGCAGCCGAGCCCGAGCCGGCGCCCAAGCCCGCGGTGCAGCCGGTGGGCGGTGCTCTCGGAACGCCGAGATGGGCCGGGTCGAAAGGCAATGGCTGGATCATGATCGAAGGCGCTGACGGCGGTCGCTATGAGAATTACTACCCCTCAGTGGTCAAGAACGTCCAGACGGCGCTTCAATCCGAGGGGCTCTACGACGGGCCGATCTCGGGCGTGCTCGATGAGGCGACATCGAACGCTCTCGCCGTGTACCAGAAGGCCAACAAGCTGCGAGCCTCGGGAGTACCCACTCCGCTCACGCGCGCGGCGTTGAAGGTTCCGCCGCGGGTGCCGGAGTAGGGGGAGCGGCAGGACGGCCAATTTGTGATAAGCTCCGTCCCACCTGGAGAGGCTGAATCTTGAGATCTGTGATTCTTTTTAGTAGCGTCCAATCACTGGCGACCCTTGCTCTGTTGTTTGCTTTGGCAGCTCAGCCTGCCCTGTCTCAGCCGGCACCGAGCGAGGGCAAGAAGCCCTACGGCATGACCCAGCGGGTCAAGTGGACCACGTCGCGTGTCGTCGGCTCGCCGGAGCCGCCTCCGCCCTACCAACTCGTCCGTGCGTTTCCGCAGTTCATCTTCACGCATCCGATTTTCATCGCCCAAGACCCGACGTCCGAGCGCTTCTTCGTAGCCGAACTCGAGGGCAAGATCTATAGCTTCCGGCCTGATGACCTGAGCGGAACGAAAGACCTCTTCCTCGACATGAAGCGCGGCGTTTCAGCGTTTTCCTTCCACCCCAACTACGCCGAGAACGGGCAGGTGTTCGTCTTCAGCGCCAGCGACCCGAACCTCAAGGCCAAGGACGGCGAGCAGCCCAAACAAGTCAGTCGAGTCTCACGGTTTGAACTCGAGCCGGGCAGCGATCCGCCGCGGCTGGATCCTGAGTCGGAGACGATCATCATCGAGTGGCCCGGCGGCGGACACAACGGCGGCGAAGCGATCATCGGTCCCGATGGCTATCTGTGGGTTGTTACCGGCGACAGCACGGGCAGCTCCGACCGCGAAAACACCGGCCAGGGCGTCGACGACTTGCTCTCGGTGATGATGCGCCTCGACGTCGAGCATCCCGACCCGGGCCGCCACTACTCGATCCCCAAAGACAATCCCTTCGTCGGCCGGCCCGGCGCGCGCGGGGAGATCTGGGCCTTCGGCTTCCGCAATCCGTGGCGCTTCAGCTTCGACCCGGTGAGCGGACAGCCCTGGGTGGGCGATGTGGGCCAGGACTTGTGGGAGATGATCGAGCTGGTGAGCCGGGGCAGCAACCACGGCTGGAGCGTCAAAGAAGGCACGCATCCGTTCCACCCCAACAAGGAACAGGGGCCGACACCGATCGTCCCACCGATCGCCGAGCACCATCACACCGAGTGCCGCTCGATCACCGGCGGCTACGTGTATGAGGGAACGAAGTTTCCCGAGCTGCGCGGAGCGTACCTCTACGGCGATTACCAATACGGCAAGATGTGGGGCCTACGCTACGACCACAAGCAAAAGAAGGTCACTTGGCACGAGGAGTTGGCCAACACGACGGTTAAGATCTCGAGCTTCGGGTTCGCGCGCGATGGCTCGTTTTATGCGCTCGATTACGATCGCGGCGAGATTCACGAGCTGGACCGAAGCCCGCCGCCGCCGAAGGACCTGCCGCCGTTTCCGCGCAAGTTGAGTGAGACCGGCCTGTTCACGTCCGTCAAGGACCAGCAGGTCGCACCCGGCGTGATCCCCTATTCGATCAACGCGCCGTTCTGGTCTGACGGGGCGGGCAAGGAGCGGTTCTTCGCGATCCCGGGCGAGTTGGGGATCGACTTCAACGACGACCACGCCTGGGCGTTCGACGACGGGACGGTAACCGTCAAGTCGTTCACGCTCGAGATGGAGGCGGGCAATCCCTCGTCGAGCAAGCGAATCGAAACCAGAATCGTCGTCAAGCAAGACGATCACTGGGTCGGCTACACCTACGCCTGGGACGACCAGCAAACCGATGCCGAGTTGGTCGAAGCCGGTGGCCTCGACCGCAGCTACACGGTCAAGGACGCGAGTGTGCCGGGGGGTAGCCGGCAGCAGGTGTGGCACTACCCAAGCCGCACCGAGTGCATGTTCTGCCACTCGCGCGCGGCGGGCTTTGTGCTCGGCCTCAGCACGCACCAGATGAACCGCGATCACGACTACAGCGGCGTGGTTGACAATCAGTTGCGGACGTTGAATCACATCGGGCTATTCAAACAACCGCTCGAGAAGGCTCCGCCGGAATACGCGGCCTTCCCCGACCCGCTTGACGAGAACGCTGACCTTGGTGACCGCGCGAAAACGTATCTCCACGTCAACTGCGCGATGTGCCACGTCGGCAGCGGCGGTGGCAACTCGAACATCCAGTTGGCCTACAAGACGCCGCTCGAAGAGGCGAAGCTCATCGGTGACGCGCCCGTACACGACACGATGGGAATTACCGATGCGCAACTCGTTGCACCAGGGGCGCCGGAGCGGTCGCTGCTCTACAAGCGAGTGACCGTACGCGGAATCAACCAGATGCCGCCAACGAGTACCAACCGCGTCGATGAGCAGGGGGTGAAGCTACTGTTCGACTGGATTCGGGCATTGGAGGTGAGCGAAACGCTGGCAGCGAACCAACCCTAAGTGGCCGGTGCTCGTCGGACACTCCTTGGGCGCTGGGTCTGTAGAATGGCGGTTAGAGTGTTGCCAACATGAAATCCTCCAGCCGAAGGCCCCTTCGATTTACCTCGGTGGAGATAGAGAATTGGCGCAACTTCAAGCGCGCAGCGGTAGATCTGCCGCGGCGAGTGTTCTTGATCGGCCCCAACGCCTCCGGAAAATCGAACTTCTTGGACGTTTTCCGATTCTTGCAGGACATTTCGGTTACTGGGGGCGGATTCCAGCATGCCGTATCGAAACGGGGCGGTGTGTCTGCGATCCGGTGCTTGGCTGCCCGTCGCTACCCTGACGTCAAAGTCGTTGTGCGGATCGGGGATGATGACGAGCCGGCGATCTGGGAATACGAACTGCGCTTCAAGCAAGACAATTTACGGCGGCCCATCATCGCTAAGGAACGGGTGACGTTTGACGGCCAAGAGTTGCTCTCGCGCCCTGACAAGGAAGACTAGAATGATCCAGCTCGACTCACTCAAACCTATCTTGAGCAAGTCAACGTCAACAAAGAATTCCGGCAGATCTCCGATTTTGTGGCATCCGTTCGTTACCTTCACGTGGTTCCGCAGTTGATCCGAGAGCCGGATCGCTCAGTAGGACACCGCAACGATCCTTTTGGCGGTGACTTCCTCGAACAAATTGCCGGAAAGCCCCAGAAAACCCGGGAGGCCTGGCTTCGGCGAATTGGCGAAGCGATGAAAGTGGCCGTCCCGCAACTGCAGGAATTAGTTCTCTTTCGCGACCCAAGAGGCACACCGCATCTGAAAGGAAGGTACGAGCATTGGCGTCCACACGGAGCTTGGCAGACCGAGGACCAATTTTCGGACGGCACTCTGCGTCTGATGGGTCTTCTGTGGGCATTGTTGGAGGGGTCCGGACCGCTGCTTCTGGAAGAACCAGAGTTGTCGCTCCACCCCGACGTCGTTCGCTCCATACCCCAGATGTTTGCCCGAGTGCAGAGGAAAGCCGGCCGTCAAGCGATTGTCAGTACACACTCCACCGAACTGCTTGCTGATCCGTCGATTGGACTCGATGAGGTGCTGCTCTTGGTACCGGGCGTGGAAGGAACCGACGTTTATCCCGCCAAAGAGACGGCTAACATTCAGACGCTCATTGACGAGGGTGTGAGCCTCGCCGAGGCGCTAATACCTTTGACCAGGCCCAAGGACGTTCAGCAATTGGCCATCTTCTTCGGCTGAGAGCGCATGGTCTATGTAAGTGCGGCTGTCGAGGGCATGGTGGACGAGGCCGTAGCGTTTGCCAGACCATCGTATCGCCAGTGTATTCGCAAGGACGGGAAGCGACCTCGCCTAAAGGCAGTCCGGGGCTACAACACAATGACCTAAGCTAGTAGTAAAAACGGTCGCGAAGATGCCCAATAGCAGTCGCAGACATCATTACGTACCCTCATTCTATTTGTCGGGCTTTGCGGACCCGCGCACAAAAGATGGGAGGCTTTGGGTAGTAGACATAGAGGAGGCACGCCAGTGGACTAGTAGTCCCCTAGGCACATGGTACCAGCGCGACTTCTACCGTGTTGCAGCTCAGCCCGACGTCTCAGACGATTAGGTTGAACGGATGCTAAGCCAGCTAGAGTCCGAAGTCGCTGGCGTGGTCAGGTCAGTGCAAGTAAATAGGGCTCTCCCAGCCGGGGATGAGCTAGACACTCTAATCGGCTTCGTTGCTCTCATGTTTACTAGGGTCCCTTGGTTTCGAGCGACGGTTTCCGACGCACTCGCCCAGATTGTCAAGCATGTCGTCGACCTGGAGACGGCCACACCTGAGCGTTGGGAAGCCGCAATACAGGATGCACAGCGGCAGGGTTTCGATCCTGGGCTCACGAGAGAGGAGATGCGGGAAGTGCTTGACGCGGACAAGTACGCCATTAGCCCGAACCAAACCCTTTCCCTGGGAATGATGCTCCGAATGACGGAAGGGGTTTATCCAGCGCTGCGAGCCCGCAATTGGTCGCTGCTGGTGGCCAAGGACCCTCAAGCTGCACCGTTCATAACATCGGATAACCCTGTCAACCTCGTACCCACCGTCGAAATGCCCGCCTACTGGGGCCCTGGATTAGCAACCAGCGGTACTGAGTTGACGTTTCCTTTGGACGGTGAGGTTTGCCTTCTCGGCAAGTTCGAGGATTCCCCGCCGCAACTGCAGATCGAGTCCAACCAAGTGGCTCAGGTGAACACCAGGGCGGCAGTTGGCTGTACGAGGTTCGTCTACAGCGGAAGTGAAGACTTCTCCTGGATGGAGCGCGGTGGAGTTATTGGTAACAAGGAGACGTTCCTGGAATGCGTCAGGCGAGTGAAGCAGTCCCGAGAGTGATAGTCTGGGTTTGTTCCTTCCGCTATCGCGTTCTCATCGGGACAATCTTGTTGCGCAGCAGGCCGATGTCCTCGATCTCGACTTCGAGTTCGTCGCCGAGCTTCATCTCGTGACGCTTGCCCGGTAGGACAGGTGGAGCGACCGTGCCGCAGTAGATCGCGTCGCCGGGCAGCAGCGTCATGTAGCGGCTGATGTAGCTCACCAGTCTACGCACGTCGTTCTTCATGTATTGCGTGTTGCCTTTGGCCACGACATCGCCGTTGAGGCGCACCGTGATGTCGAGGTCCCGCCAGTTGACGCCCTTTGCAATCACTGGTCCCAGGCAGGCCCAGGTGTCGGTCCCTTTTGAGATGAGTCGCGTCGGTTCCTTGATGCCGGCGCGCTCCTGATACCAGGTGTTCTCGCTGAAGTCGTTGCCGGCGCTGTATCCGAAGATGTGATTCTCGGCCTCCTCCACGGAGATGTGCCGGCCGCGCTTGCCGATGATGATGACCAGCTCGCCCTCGAAGTTGAGATTCATCGCCTCGGGTGGAAGCTCGACACCCCCCCCGTGTCGATTGAGCGACGTCGGCATCTTGGCGAAGAAACGCGGGTGCGCCACATGCTGTGGCGGTGCATCGGGGAGGTTCGAGTTGATGGCCACGCCGATAACTTTCGACACCTTGCGTGGATCGAGCGGAATCTGCAGCTTGACGTCCGCCAGCGGGAAGGTCTTGCCAGTGGGCTGGGCGTCACCGAGAAAGTCGCCGTCGAGCTGCCGAACGACATCGCCGTCGAGGATGCCGTGCGAGACGGTCCCTTCGTGCGAGAAGCGAACGTAACGGGTGATGCCGCTTTGCGCCCATAGCGCCCACGGGCCGGCGGCAAATAGGAGAAGGGAAACGATGGTGTTTCGGAGTGTTCTGGTCATAGCGTTTCCCTACATGAAAGCATGTTGCGGTGGAATCGGGGAAGGGGGGTGGGCGTGGTGCGTTACGTGGGTGCTTCCCTTCCTCCAACCGCTCCGTCCGGTAGCGCTCGACTCGGAGAGCAACGCGAGTGGGATGCCGGTGGAAACGAAACGAGTCGGCGGTGCGGCGAGGCACGACCCGCTCGTTTCAAAGTGAGATGGCTTGTCGTCGCGGAAGCTTCACTCCGACCCGCTGGCCTGGACGCCGCCGCGAGGCTTTTCCACCTTCGGGGTGGCCAGGTAGCCGACGATACGGTTCTTGTCGACCTGGTTGACGACCAGTTCGTAAGGGGTGCGCGACCCGATGACGTAGAACTGCACGGGCTCGAGTAGGGTCTTGTTCTTCTTCTCGATCTTCTTGTCGTCGGCCCAGACATCGATGTTGTACTTGTTCCGCTTCTGGTCGGCTTTGCGTAGGCGGATGCCGATTGGGCCGACGCGCGAGGCGTTCTTGGATCTTCGAATGTCGAACTCGAAATAGTTTCGCTCGCCCAACTCGCGCAGGACATTGAGTTCGGTCGCGTTGGTGGCGATCAAGCCGCTCTGGACGCCGAGGTCGCCCCGGACGGAGGTCAGATCGTCGATGGTCTTCTTGAGTTCGGCCTGCGTCTTGGTGATCTCTTCTTCGACGGTATCCACGCGGCCGGTGACGTTCTCGAACTTGCTTCCGGTAGCCACCTGGAGGTTCTCGATCTTCCCGCCAACCTCGGTGATCGCCGCTTTCTGCTGGTTCTGTTGCGCGCGGGTCTGCTCGATCTCTTGCGAGAGCTTCTTCGTCGTTCCGAGCACTTTCTGCTCAACTTGGGCTGCCTTGGCCGAGAGCTGCTTCTCGGTGGAGTCGACGAGACCCTTGAACTCCTCGACGCTCTTGCTAACGTCGCGCGACGTGCGCGTCACAGAGCCTTCAAGCTGCGCCAGCTTCTCCTCGTGGACCTGCACCATCTCGAGCTGCGGCTGCATCGCGGCTCGAACATCCTGCAGTTCGAGATAGAGATACAGCGTGGCGCCCACCAAACAGGCCACCACGACGAGCAGGGCAATCATGACGGGGGCAGCCCCCGTACGTTCGGTCTTTATCTCGCCGGATTCAAACTGGTTTTGCGACATGGCGTTTCCTCTTGCAGGGATTCCCCTGACGGGGGTCTGTCGTACCGTGACGACGGTCCGGGCCCGAGAGGCAGCCCGGATCTCTCTGCTGTGATTATTTTAGCATCCATCTTTTTCAAGGGACTATTCCAGAGACGGACTCTCAGGCCGGTTCGGTTACAGAATTCTCCCGAGGCCGGGCTCTGAGGCTCTGTTTCCAGGACCCGGCGCAGGCGGCATAGGGTTGAGGGAGTACGGTCGGGGGCTCGAGTCGCGCGGCGTAGCGGTCGGCTGGGCGGCAGTTTGTTATGATCGGCTGTCGCCATGGCGGAGGCCCCCAGTATCTCGGTGATCGTCCCGGTCTGCAACGAGCAGGACACGGTCGCGGACCTCTGCGCCGCGCTCGAGCGGGTGATCAGCGAGCCCTATGAAGTGATTTTCATCGACGATGGCAGCAGGGACGACACCTGGGCGCGGCTTCGCGAGATCCATCGGCCGGGTTCGGTGAGGCTGCTGCGCTTCCAGAGGAAGTTCGGCAAGACGGCCGCTCTGATGGCGGGTTTCGCGGCCAGCCGCGGAGAGATCGTGTTCACGATGGACGGTGATCTGCAGGATGATCCGGCGGAGATCCCGCGATTCCTGTCGAAACTCGAGGAAGGGTATGACCTGGTCGTCGGTTGGAAGAAAACGCGGCACGACCCGGTCACGAAGGTGATCGCCTCCCGGCTGTTCAACTTCGTGGTGCGAAAAGCAACCGGCGTCGCCCTGCACGACATGAATTGCGGGTTCAAGGCCTATCGCGGTGAGATGGCCCGATCGGTCCGGCTGCACGGCGAGATGCATCGTTTTGTGCCCGCGCTGCTTGCGGCGGAAGGGCGGCGGGTGACGGAAATCGTCGTTACCCATCATCCCCGCAAGCACGGAAAGTCAAAGTACGGGTTTAGCCGGGTTTTCAAGGGCTTTTTTGACCTAGTAACCGTGCTGCTGGTAACGCGCTTCCGCGGGCGGCCCGCGCATGTGTTTGGCGCAGCAGGTGTGGTGTGCTTGGCGCTGAGTCTCGTTCTGATCGGCGTGAAACTATGGCTGACCGACCTCGATTCCCGTGCCTTGTCCCATGTTGCAGCGGCCTATCTGGGTTTCTTGGCCATTCTGCTGGGAGCGGCCGCGGTCGTGCTGCCCGCGGTTGGCTGGCTAGGGGAGCTGCTGATATCGACCGGCGCCGAGGGCCCTCGGGGCGCGTCGTATCGGGTCGAGGAGCAGCTTGATTAGCCTGCATTTCTCACCACGTGGGGAGGCGAAGTGCGTGAGAAGGCCGTCAGGACGAGGCGCGAGCCGCTTGGCGCGCGGAGGTGCCCTTGACGGTACATCGAGCACGGCGAGCAAGCGCAACGACGTCATGGCGGGCTTGCCGCGTGCTTCGGCCGTCAGGTGGTGAGAAATGCAGGCTAAGCCCTTTCTGCGGATCGCCAAGGTCGCGGTGCCCTTGGTGGTGGTCTTCTTTATCGGGCGGGTTATCTACCAGAACTGGCAGCAGGTCCAAGAGGCGCAGTGGACGCTGGACGCGCCCTATCTGCTGGGTTCGTTCGTCTGCACGGGCTTCTGGTTTCTGATCCGGCCGTGGACGTGGGGCATCATCCTGGCGCATTTCGGCCATGCGCTCTCGTATCAGCAATCGTTCCTCGTCGTCAGGCAGGCCGAGTTGAGCCGCTACGTTCCGGGCGCGATCTGGCAGTACGTGAGCCGGGCGTATCTTGCCGGGCAACAGGGGGTTCCCGCCGCGGCGACGCTCGCCGCCACTCTCGTCGACACGGTGATTCTTCTGATGGCATCGGTTCTGCCGGCGATGTGGTTCTTGACGGAGACGCTTCCGGCGCTGGGGGATCACCAGCGCGTCCTGGTTGTCGTCATCCCGGCGGTGGCCTGCGTGGCGGTACACCCCAGGGTGCTCAACCTCTGGGCTGGGTTTCTATACCGCAAGTTGAAGCAACCTTACACGGAACTTAAGATCCGTTGGGCCGCGATGGCCGGGATTTGGGCCGTCTATCTCTTGACCTGGGTCGTCCTCGGCCTGGGCGTTGGGTTGTTCGTACGAGCGGTGCTGGCGATTCCGCTCGACTGGCTGCCACGCCTGGCGAGCCACTACGCACTGGCGTGGTTCGTGGGCATGATTTCGATCATTGCCCCGGCCGGTATGGGCGTTCGTGACGGGACTTTCGGCTTGCTGACCTCCAACCTGATGCCGATCGGGACGGCGATGACCGTGGCCGTTGGGGTGCGGCTCTGGCTCACGCTGACCGAGCTATTCTGGACGCTGAGCGGACGTTGGCTGTTTCGAGAGAGTGGCGCGGAGTAGCTGTGAGGCGTGGCGCTTGCGTGCCCTGAGTCCCGAGGAATCGGGGCAGCCAAGACTGTGGGAGGCAAGGCTGGAGTGTCAAGTCTCATCACAGGGTAGACAGTTGTGTTTCATGACATCGTAGACAGGTTGTTGTGCCAAGGGAGACGGGACGTGCCAGCGGAAGCGTTCAGGTAAGGCGGCCATGGCCGCCTTACCTGAATCGCGGTCGAGCAGGCGGACCAGCGTCGCGCGGTAGAAAACCACCGTGACCTCATCGACGTGCCGCCGTCCGACTCGTTCCCCGGCGAGCGCGCCGGCCACCACCCAGCGTCTGCCGCCCAGTTGGATCTGGCCTTGGCTGTCCAAGCGCCGCCCCTCCACCCCCGCAGCGTATTCCCACTCTTTCGGTTCCGGCTGGTAGGCCCGGGGACTCGACCGCCAACGCCGTGCCGGTGGCTGCATCCCCAACGCCTCGTGAGGCCGTTGCTCGTTGTACTCCCGGCGGTACTCGTCCAGCCAGCGCTGCCACTGGCTCGGCTCGGGCATGCCTCGCAGCCGTATCGCTCTCTGGAGCGAGCCGTGAAATCGCTCCACCTTGCCCTGCGTCTGCGGATGCCGGTATCCACTAAAGATCAAATCGATGCCTTGCTTCATCAGCCACACCGAGAATTGCGTCAGCCCGATCCCACTCTCCATGTTCCATCACGGCACGCCAGGGTCCAGCAACCTCTGCGGCGGAACCCCCGCTTGCTCGAACACCTCGCTCACCGTCTCTCGCACCCCCGCCATCGTCATCCCCTGTTGCCACCGCAAGGCCTCCAGGGAGCGGCTATGGTCATCCACGATCGACAACGGCAACTGCCGATTCGTCCCAGGGGCCGGCATCCCTTGGCCATCCATCTGCCACCTCTGGTTCGGCGCCCCTCGCTGGCATCGCTTCGCGGCGGCGGGGTGAGAATCCCGGCGGCGCACCCGCCCGCGACGCTTCAGAATTCGATGCACCGTGAGGCGCGGCAACTCGATCCCGGTCTCTGCTTTCAGCCGCTAGGGGAGCTTCGCGGCTCCCCAGTCCGGGCCGCGGCGCCGCAACTCGATGACCCGCTCTTGCTTCCACCCCGGCGTTTGTTTCGGACTCGTCTTGGGTCTGCGCCTCTGCTCCCGAAAGGCTTCCAGCGGTCCTTGTCTCCAACGCTGCCAGCACTTGTAGCCGGTCGCTCGACCGATCCCGAACTCCCGGCATAGAGCTGCCATCGTCTCCTCGCCCTTCACCGCTCTCACGGCTAACTCTACGCGTCGTTGATCCATGTTCACCGTTTCCCAGGGCATCTTCTGCTCCTCCTGTTCGGAGCATCGCTCCGATGCAACCTGTTTGCGATGTCATGAAACAACTCTGTCTACGATGTCATGAGACTGTACACCCCTAGGCTTGCCGAGTCTCGATTCTTCGGGACTCAGGACGGCAAGCAACCGAGCAGGCGCTCTGCACCGAGGACCTGAGAACCGAGGAATCGGTCGGTCGATATCTCACTGGGCAAAGCCGGGCGGCGTACGCCACATCGACCCCCCGTTGTCGGTTTGAGGTCGCAGGCCTCACTA
This sequence comes from Bryobacterales bacterium, assembly GCA_965261065.1. Classification (GTDB taxonomy): domain Bacteria; phylum Acidobacteriota; class Terriglobia; order Bryobacterales; family UBA6623; genus JAKZVK01. Next base: position 6,836,612 of record OZ253444.1, read on the forward strand.
TCCCTACTGTACGTAGCCTAGGCTGCGCAGGCGCTCCAGTTCTTCCTGCGACAGGCCTTCCGCTGAGTCGGACTCCGGCAGCTGCGCCTCTACGACCCGCTCGCGCCACTGGTCGAGTTCGCCCGCGAGCTTCTTGACGATGTCGGGGTGGTCCGCGGCCAAGTCCTTGAGATCCAAGGGATCGTCGGCGCGGTTGTATAGCTCGAACTCGGCCCGGCCGTCATGACCCCGCGTGTTGTGGACGAGCTTCCATCCATCGAGCACGACCGCGAAGGCTTCAGTCTTGAGAGGCGGTGGGGCGCCGGGCGTGGTGGTGTAGGCGCGCTCGGAGATCGCCGGACGTGTTTCCCAGGCTGGGCTGCCCGCGGATGAATCGGACGGGCCGCCGGCTCTGGCGATCAGCGGCAGCAGACTGCGTCCCTGCAAGCCCTCGGGGACGGGCAGGTGGCTCAACTCGAGCAGCGTCGGCATCAGATCGATGCTCTGCACGGTCTCGTCGATGGCCAACCCGCCGGGTAACGCGCCTAGGCGGTAGAACAGCAACGGCACATCGGTCAGTTCGCTGTAGATGGTTTGGCCGTGGAAGGTGCGGCCGTGGTCGAGGAACTCCTCGCCGTGGTCGCTGACGAAGGCGAACAGGGTTTTGTCGGCGAGGCCAAGGTCGTCGAGCCGTTCGAATAGACGGCTCACCTCTTCGTCCATGGCGCGGATCGAGCCGTCATACCAGTCGATGTCGCGACCGATGAATTGGTCGGGGTCGATGCCCGCCTTCACCAGCTCGGCTCGGTTGGGCATCTCAAAGCGCTTCATGAGAGGGTCCTCGATCACCTCCTGCACTTTCTTGCGGTTCGCCTCGTGCTCTTCTTTCTTAGCAGGGTCGGCCCACAGCGAGTCGTAGGGGCGGTAGGGCTCGAAGGGGTCGTGCGGATCGAACACGTGGAGGAAAACGAAGAACGGCACGTCGCGGTGGTGGTCGAGCCAGTCCACCAACCGATCGGTGTACTGCCGGGCGGTCTTGCTCGAGGGCCCACCCGGAATAGAGCCGCGTTCGTGCAACTCTTCGAAGCCTTGGTGCAGATTCGTGAACTTGCCGGTGAACAGAACCGAGGAGTAGCTGACCGTCGCGTACCCAGCGTCCCGGTAGACCTCGGCGAGCGTGGTGGCGGTGGCCGAGAGGCGGTCGGAGAAGTCGTGGACCCGGTGGGCGGTCGGGTAGAGCGACGTCATGATCGAGGGGGTGGCGACCTTCGTCCACGTGGCTTGCGAGATGTTGTCGCGGAAGAGCACTCCCTCGGCGGCGAGGCGGGCGAGGGTGGGGGCCGTCGCGCGCTGGTAGCCGTAGGCGTCGAGATGGTCCTTGCGCAGGGTGTCGGCCATCATCAGGATGACGCCCTGGGGCGCCTCGGCCGCCCCAGCTTGACCGCCGGGCGGCATGTCAGGACGGACGGTAGCGGCGGGGGAAGGCTTGCCACGGTCGCGGATGACGGGATTGCCCCAGAAGCCGAGCATGCCCTGCTCGTCGACATCGAGAGAGAACGAAAGCGTGACGTCCTGCCCGGCGTAGTCGGCAAGGTCGATGGGCGAGCGCTCCCAGCGGTGCGGGGTGGTGACGGTTCGCCGGAGTAGGGCCTTGCCTTCAGCCGGATCGCCGCCCGCCTGCGCCAGCCGCATCTCGAACGTCACCGGTGCGTCGTCGAGCGAGCCGACGTGGAGGTCGAGCCAGGGGTTCCGCGGCAACGACACGTTGAACGTCATAGTCTCGGGCGCTCGCGACACCAGGGTCTCGCGATAGATCTCCGACAGGCCTTGCCAGCCGACGCCGGAGGGGATGCGCGCCAGGTGGTCTTTGCGCGAAGTCAGGCGCACGGATTCGATTTCGAACTCAGCGCCGGCAGCGTCGCTGGGACGGATCAGGACGTGGTGAATGTCGGCCATCTTGGTCGCGCCGGTCGGGTGCAAGATCAGCGTGTTGAAACGGTCGCCGGCGAGAACCGGAGTCTTGAGTCGCCAGGGCATCTCCTTGCCGTCCGCCACGATTTTCTTGAAGTCGAGGTCGCCTTCACCGCGCGTCAGCGTGCTGAGGTCGGCGCCTTCGGACGCACGGATGCGCACTTCGATGGAGTGAAGGAGGCCGGCATCGTCGAGCCCCTCGGTGCGAGCAACGTGGATGACGGGGAAGTCATTGGTGGTGCGGCCGCTGAGCCGGCCCTCGCGCAGGCTCAAGCCACTGACGCCGTTGGCGCCTTTCCAATCAAGCGTGGTAGATGCGTCTTTGAAGTTCCACTCGGTGGAGGCGCCGGATTCCCGGATCTTCGACGGCGCTCCGTCGACAACCTCACGGTCGAATACGTCGACGAGACGAATGGCGATGGGGTCTGGCGCGGTACCTCCGCACGCAGAGAGCAGCAGAAGGACGGGTATTACAGGGCGGCGCGTCATGTACAGCCCCCATTGTGGACTACTGTGGTGGAAAGTGGCGCGGCCGGTGTGGCCACGAGAGCATCATCTGAACCACCGCGTCAAGTCTTGTGGGAGCAGGGCCGGCACATGTGGCGTAAGGCTCCAGCCTTGCCGAGTCTCGATTCTTCGGGACTCAGGATGGCAAACGACCGAGCAGCCCCTACGGGCCGCAGGCCTGAGAACCGAGGAATCGGTTCTCGGCAAGCCTGGAGGTGTCACGCCACGTCGGGCGCGGCCAGGCAGCGAAGGGTACAACCGACACGAATCACGAATCACAGATCACGAAACACCAATCACGATCTTCTTCCGACACGAATCACCAATCACGGTTCACGATCTCTTAGGGCCTGCCGGACTATAAGCCGGTTTCTGTACTCCGGCCGAAGCCGGAGCGGCAGCCATTCGACTAGGACCGGCATTACTGCCGGCCTCGAGCAACCTACCCGGGACTCGACCGCCCGAAGACGGCCGTGGACGCGGCGGGTCACCGCTGGTCCCCTATTTGGTCTTGCTCCGCGTGGGGTTTACCCTGCCACCTCGATTGCTCGAGGCGCGGTGCGCTCTTACCGCACCATTTCACCCTTACCCCGTCGGCGAACCGGCGGGGCGGTATCTTTTCTGTGGCACTTTCCGTGAACCGTCCTTTGAGAACGGCCCCCCGGCCGTTAGCCGGCACGCCACCCTGCGGAGACCGGACTTTCCTCCCCGCCCCGAAGAGCGCGGCGACTGCCCGTCCGGCAAGCCCACGATGATTCTAGCATCGGCGTGTGAGGGGAAGACGAGTGTGATTCCGTGCGCCTCTTCGCCACCGCCGTCATCGACCACGCGGGCGCCTGGCGGAAACACCACCAATTAGCTCCACGAGCCCCAACGAGCCTTGCGCAGTTGCATGGTCCTCGCTGGTGAGTCGTGGAGTAAGCCTGTTCGCTTTGAGCAGGTCAGGAGATGGAATGCCGCGAAAGCGTGGTTGCCGGGCGGGCAAGGGAAGCAGGTGAAGCTACTCTCGTGTTGAAGCCTTTCTTCCGCGGCGTTTGTGGAGGAAGCCGAGGAACTCGTCGACGCTGAGGTCAGCCTCTTTGAGTATGCCGAGGAGGGTTCCCCTCTTGAGATCTTGGGTCTTGTAGGAAACGGTGACCCGGAGGCTGGGTTTCTCAGGGTGTTTGAGAATGTAGTGGCTACCCCGGCCTCGCTTGGCGTGAATGTAGAAGCCCGCGTGTCTTGTCAAAATGCGGAGAAGGTCGCGAGGTTTGAGACTGGGGAGGCGGGTGCCCATCAAGTGTCAAGTGACACCATTATCTCGCGACGGATCTTATTCTTGGATGCCTTTTGGCTGTTCTTTTTCTCCTCGGGAATCGGCATGTTATCGTCGCGGAGGCTTTCAAGGTAGGCGAGGACCGCGTCCTCGGACATCGCAAGGGCTTCGTCGAGCGTGTCACCTTGGGTGACTACGCCAGGTAGTGCTGGGCAAGTGACGACGTAGCCGCCTTCATCAGCCGGCTCTAGGAGGACTGTAAACTTGTAGGCAGCTCGAGTCGCCGCCGGCGCCGGGCTAAGAACCTGGGATCGTGAAGACATGGGTTACCTCCTAGTGTATACATCGCGATGAGCCAGGTCCATCGGCGCGAATTTCGAGCTAGCCGATCTCGTTAAACAACTCATTCTCGGCGGCCTCGTGGTACCTAATGGGCCTCACTGGAAAAGTTTGGACGCCTTCTTCGCCACCTCATCCGCTGGAACCGTCTTGGCCCGACCCGCGAGGTATTCCTCCCATCGCCTCTGTGCTTCCTCGGCCCAAAGGCGTTCGGCCTCTTCCTCAGGTAGATCCTCCAGACTCGCCAGAAGCGTCTGCGCCAGGGCCGCCCGATCCTGAACGTCCAGGCTGACGACATTCTTGACAACTTCCGCCAAGTCCGGCATCTTCCCCTCCAAGATCATTGTATCTGTCCCTGATGACCCCAACGACTCGGCAACGATCGAGGTCGAGCACGACCTGCCGTTCGGTTTCCTCGGCAGCGGTCGTTAGTCATCCCAGCCGGCTGGCAGAGATGTGGTTCAGGGGATGATTCAGCCCACGGGGACTCTCCTCCCCGCCCCGAAAGGCGCGGCGACTGCCCGTCCGGCAAGCCCTTGATGAGTTTAGCATCGGGGGACGATCTTACGGTTTGCCCATCTGCCCTAGCAGGGTAAATCCTTCGCCGCCAGAGGAGATCTAGTGGTCTGTGGGCACACGGACGCTCCACGGGTGGCCCTGGTACCGCCTGCTTACGCTAGAATGTTGGGCGAAAGCGCGTCACCGTCGGATACCTACCGAGAAACGATTTCCTGTTGAGCGACCCAGGTGTCAGAGCTTCCTCAACCGGTCGCCGAGCGGACCCAGATCGAGTCCCATCAAAGGGCTACCGAGACTCTGGGCTGAGAGCGAGTGACATCGGTTGTTCGCACCACCTACCGCCTGGCGGTCGAATCGAAGTGACCTGATCGGTTCAACAATCAGCTACTACAAAGTCCTCCACAAGCTCGCAAACCGTGGAATAGGGGTGTGCAAGTAAGACATAGCCAGCACCGCTGCAGACTCCAGCTCGAAGAACTGCTGACGCCGGTCAGGGCTGTTCCCCAAACACGGCGACAAACTCGTGACTGTCCGCTTCTAGAGCGTCGACTCTTGACATTCTAGACTGGAGACCGGAGGGGGCCTGATGCCTCGGCGAGTTCACGCGGAACGGAACATGATTGTCGGCACGCACCGATGCCCCGCTGGATGACGGAGTTTCCCCGGGGAGCCCCAGCGTGGCCGCGAGGAGGAAGAAGAATGCGGTGCCGGCTAGAACGAAGAGGGTCTCCCTGCAAAGCTGCTTCACCGAGATTCGTGCTAGCTGGGTATCCACTTGACTCAGGTGACCCCAAGATGTAGTGTAGGGCCTGGTGGAGGATTACCCGCGCGACCAACTCGAATTCGAGTCTCACTTTGCAAGCGAGGAGGCTTGCCGCGACTATCTGTTCGCCTTGCGCTGGCCAGAGGGTTTCCGCTGTCCAAGGTGTGGGCATGAGCGCGCTTGGCCGGTGCGCAAAGTGTGGTTCGAATGCGCTCGCTGCGGGCGGCAAACCTCCGTCACCGTCGGCACGATCTTTCAAGACACACGCAAGCCGCTGCGGCTGTGGTTCCGGGCGATGTGGACCATCACCACGCAGAAGAATGGGGCCAGCGCCCTGGGTCTACAGCGCGTTCTGGGACTGGGCAGTTACCAAACCGCCTGGCCTTGGATGCACAAGCTGAGGCGAGCGATGGTGCGCCCGGGGCGGGAGCGATTGACGGGCCTCGTCGAGGTCGATGAGACCTACTGGGGCGCTGAAGAAGAAGGGGTAATCGGCCGGCAGACCGAGCGTAAAGCGTTGATTGCAGTCGCCGCGGAAGAGAGAGGCACCGGGCTGGGGCGCATCCGCATGCAGCGCGTTCAGAACGCCTCGGCGGCCAGTTTGATGCCCTTCGTCGAGGAGTCGGTCGAGCCGGGCAGCGTGGTTGTTACCGGCAACTGGTCGGGCTACGATCCGCTCAAGAAGAAGGACTACCAGCGTCGTATCATCTCGATTAACAACCGCCGCGAGCAGGCCTCGTAGCTACTGCCGAGGGTGCACTTGGCGATCTCGCTACTCAAGCGCTGGATGCTGGGCACGCATCAGGGGGCGGTCAGCCACGAGCATCTGGACTACTATCTCGACGAGTTCGTGTTCCGCTTCAATCGGCGCAGATCACGCAGTCGGGGCAAGCTCTTCTACCGCCTTGTGCAGCAGGCCATGGCGGTGGAGCCGACGCCGTACCGCTCGATCGTCGCCGATTGGGACGCTAAGACGCTGTGAGCCCAACTACAAGATGTTGGGGTCACCTGAGTCAAGTGGATATCCGGCTCGTGCTATTCCAATTGTTCTTGACATATTCCGTTCTCCTACTCAGCGCCTGCCAACTCGGGCAGGAAGTTCTCCATGGCCCAAAGACCAAATTCTGCTTTCTCTTGCACAGATAAAGAAATCTGCTTGCCGTCGGGGCTGACGCTGAGGGCGCTGATGCGACGAGTGTCCAGTTCCTCCTCGGAGAGTTCGCCGGACCAAACCTCACGGATCAGTCCTGTCTCGACTGCTTCCCCATCCTCTACGGAAACCCGGATAAGTCTTCCTTTCCCACGCAGGACCATGTAGATATACCGATTGTCGGGCGACCAAGCGTATAGGCCCAACCGATGATCCATCCATGGTCCTTTCTCAGCTCGGTAGAGTTCGCGAGTTACGCCGGAGGCGATCGATACGATGTTGAGGCTTGTGTAGTCCGCCCCCCGACGTTTAACCGCGAGCATCGTTCCATCGGGCGAGAGTCCGCCTGAGAACATCCTTCTATCCTCTTCAGGCAGCTCGTAGATCTCTTTGTCGCTTCCTATCTTGAGGTTTCTCTTCACGAAACGAGATGGTTTGCGGAGCTGCACGATGACTTCTTCGCCATTCTTCGTCCAGTCGGTGATCGCGAAAGCCGCTTCTGCGAGTAATAAGGTCGTCTCTCCAGTCTGGGCGTCCACCCGATAGAGTCCCAACGTGGGTTCAGTACGCGGTCGTCCCATCACAAGGAGCGATCTGCCATCCACGTGCCACCTGAGGCGTGAGAACTCCGCTAACTGCGGCACTACATCCCGCTCGGCGCCGGTTTCCACAGATCGAATCGAGATTCTCATCCCGGACTGATCGGATGGTCCTTGCCAGCTTCGGTACGCAATCTGATTCCCGTCCGGCGACCACGCAGCCCAGTCATTGGAACCGCTGAACTGGTTGGTGAGAAGCCGCGGCTGACCATTTACCTTGCCGGTCCGCGGGTCAATAGAAGCGAGGTGGGCGTTCGTCGGTTTGCTCATCAGCGTGTAGTAGAGCGTCCCGCCGTCATCGAAGCCCGCTGACTTGATCTCGCCTACATGAGGGCGCAGTAACTCCGGCTTCCCCTGTGGCTTGCCATCTTCAACCGCGATGGACCAGATGCCAAAGCTGCCCGATCGGTTGCTCGCAAAAAGCAGCGTCTCTCCGTTGGGAGTCCAGCCGAGGGCATAGTCGTCAGCAGGATGCGGAGAAACGGGAATGGGTTCGCGACTCTTGACCGGGAGAATGAACACGTCTCCGTCGGCCACTTCTTGATTTGGCGGGAAATCGTAAGCCACGTATTGTTTGTCGTGAGACAGAAAGGTCCGGCGGCGATAACGCCTGGTCGATTCCAGTTCTCTCAGAGTTACCAGCGAACCATCGTCCACCGCCACAAGCACGAGGGCATAATGGCCGCGGCTGGCGGGGCCGGCGGTTTCGCCGGGCAAGTGAATTCTCGCAAGGATGTGCTTGCCGTCTGACGACCACGCATCCGGGATGACCCACCCGGCGCCGTCGCGGTACGGAGACTTGCTGTAAACCCGCATTTTCAATTTGATGTTTGACATCCCTACCTTCCAGCGGCCTTGAGCGTCTTTATTCATAGGGGCTAGAGCCCGATGAGGACGCCATGGAGGCCAACACCCAATGGGTGAAAAACAAACCAAGCCATTCCAGCTAAGTTTCAATGGACTTATCAAAGTCGATTTCCAGGGATCGCACGTCACTTCCGACGGTGGCCTGATTTTGGTTCGCGAACTGGACGAACGGCTCGGTCTCGGAGAACTGATTGACGAGCATCTCAGCGACTCCCGGCAAGGCACAAACAAGCAGTTCACGCTCGCTGATCTGTTGCGGCAGTCGGTTTACAGCCGACTCGCCGGCTACGAGGACCTCAACGACGCCGAGCGGGTTTCGATCGATCCGACGTTTCGGCTGATCGGTTAGCAGAAGATCTGGGATCGCGGTGCGGCCTTGACCTCGACGCTGCACGGCTTCGAGACGGAGATGCTGGCGAGCGAAGAGAACCTGCTGGGGCTGATGGCGCTGAACCGAGAGCTGGTCGGGCAAGCGGAAGCGTTCGACGACGCCGAGCGGGTCGTTCTGGACCTGGACTCCACCGAGAGTCCGGTCCATGGCCAACAGGAAGGCAGTGCCTACAACGGACACTTCGAGTCGGTCTGCTACCACCCGTTGCTTTTGTTCAACGGTCATGGTGATTGCCTCGCTGCCAAGCTGCGTCCAGGCAACGTGCACAGCGCCGAGGACTGGGATGAGCTCTTGTTGCCGGAGATCGAGCGCCAACAGGCTGCGGGCAAGCAGGTCGCCTTCCGGGGCGATGCGGCCTTTGCGAAGCCGGAAGTTTATGAGGCTTCGGAGGAACGCGGAGTACAGTACGCCATTCGCATTCCGGCCAACAAGAGCTTGGAGCTGGAGATCGAAGACATCCTGTTTCGCCCGCCGGGAAGGCCTTCCCGCAAGCCCTTGGTGCGCTACAAGAGTTTTCGCTATCAGGCGGAGAGTTGGTCGCAGGCGAGGCGGATCGTCGCTAAGGTCGAGCATCACCAGGGCGAGCTGTTCCCGCGCGTCGGATTCATCGTGACGAGCATGAGCTTGCCGAGCCGCTCGGTGGTGCGCTTCTACAACAAGCGCGGCACGGCGGAACAGTGGATCAAGGAAGGCAAGCAGGCGACGCACTGGACGCGATTGTCGTGCCATCGATTTCGGGCCAACGAAGTGCGGTTGCAACTGAGCGTGCTGGCCTACAACCTGGGCAATCTTTGGCGGCGGCTGGGGCTTCCGCAGCGAATCAAGAGTTGGTCGCTGACGAGCTTGCAACACAGGTTGATGAAGACCGGCGGTCGGCTGGTCAAGCACGCGCGGTATTACTGGCTCTTATTGGCGGAGGGACATCTGAACCGGCGGCTGTTCGGCGACATGCTGCACAAGATCTGGGCGCTGCCGCTGCCGAGTGGGTAGCATTGCCGGAGTGAGGATCAACAGCTTTTGGCTCCAAAAGGTTTCGCAAGGAGCAGTGTCGGCCGGAGCGCCGTTCAAGCCGCTCAATCACGACTGTGAGCGGTCGAACCAGCTCTGGCGACTACCAGCAGAGGTGATGTGCAGGGTTCAGCGTGAAAGGACGTGCTGTTCGGAGCGGAGCGGGTGTATACTGTGGCCGTGCCAGGGCCAAAATGGAAATCCTGGGTAAAGGGTTCGTTGACCGGTGCCGTCCGAGTTGATAACTCGCAGCTCCACGGTAGCGTTGGGTAAGCGAGCCGCCGTGTAATAGGTAAAAGCGATGTGTTTGCCGTCGGGTGAGATAACATTCAGATCCGTGAATCCCGACTTCGTCCAGGCATCGTCATCGTTCCAGTCGCCGTACTGCGTCAGAACCTTCTTCTCCCCCGTACTTATTGAGTCCCGCATAATATCCCGTCACTCGAAGCAAAGAGAAGACTGTTTCCAGAAGGCCGTGATCAAACGCGGTTTGCGGTGCATGCGGCGGAGTGCCTTGCGGACCCGCTCGTTCAGCTCGCCGTAGTCCTTCGGACAGACGTTCGGCAACTCGTGCTGCTTCCAGTAAGCCCAGATGTATTCCACCGGATTCAACTCCGGCGCATAGGGTGGCAAGTACTCGGTTGCGATGTGGCCTTCGGAGAGTTGGATGAACTCTTGCACCAGGCGGCTACGGTGCGCAGGCAGCCGGTCCCAGACGATCAGCAGCGGCCGATCGATATGACGTACCAACGCCTTGAGAAAGTCGATCACTTGCTCTTTGCCGATCGCACCGGGATAGAGCCGAAAGTAGAAGTTACGCAGCGTCAGCCCCGCCGAGATGGAAAGCTTCTCCCAATTGAAGTTAAACTGCAGCACCGGTGTTTGGCCGCGTGGCGCCCAGGTGCGGCAGCGATGCGGCTTCTGACTCAATCCGCTTTCGTCGATGAAGACGAGCGTACGGCCTTCGTTGTGGGCTTTTTTTTAATGCGCGTCCAGGTCTTGCGCTTCCAGGTGCGGATCTGCTCTTCGTTGCGCTCGCGCGCCTTTCCGACCGGGCGTTGCGGGCTCCAGTCGAGCGCTCGCAGGATCTTCCAGACGTGGCCTTCGTGGTAGTCGACCCCGAACTCGTCTCCGATCAGCCGAGCCACCCGCGGACAGCTCCACAGGGGCGTGGGGAAGCCGTGGGCTTGCGGGCCTTCCAGCAACAGCGACGTCAGGCGTTCGCGTTGTGCGGCATCGAGGAGCGGCTTGCGTCCGGCGCACCCGGCCTGGCGGAGTCCGGCCGCACCCTGCTCGCGGTATTGCCGCCGCCACGCACTGACGGTTTGGCGAGCGACTTTCAGCCGTCTTGCCGTCTCGGACTGATTGTGGCCTTGGTCGAGCAGCCGCATCGCTTCGAAACGGCGCTTCTCCAGGGCCTTGAAATCCCGCTTCACACCTTTGGGGTTGCCCATACATATATAGATGCTCCAAACTATCAAAAAGTGTCATAATAATTTGCGGGATTCAATAGGTCGCAGATACCGGCGTTGCCGGTATCCCAATCGCTACAGGAGAGGTAACGTCCATCAGCGCTGATCGTACCTAGAACATCGGCATCGTAGTCATCCATGACAAGCCGCACTGCCATGCCCGTCCTGTCAGCCGCCTCCGCAACCGGATCGGACGGGTTCAAGATCGGCCCCCGCATCACAGCGAAGGCCACCATGAGTCCGGTCGCGGCGATTGCTAATCCAGGACTGAGGCGCTTCCAGAGGGGCGCCGCCGTGTCGATATCAGTTCGGGGCTTGCGCACCGCCCGCCAGGCCTCCAGCTCGCTGGGGTAGGCGTAGACGCTAGAGTGTCCGGCTGTCCTATGCCGGCGGACCGGTAAGTCTTCCAGCCGCTCCCAGCGACGGGCCGTGCTCTCATCCCGACCGAGGTAGGCGGCGATCTCTTTCCAGGACTGCAGCGGCTTCTCGGAAGCTCGGTTGTCGTCTCGGCCGGGTTTGTTGGTGTGTTCGTTCATTTCGTGGCTCCTGGGTTGCTGGATACGCCCAGGGTACTTCTGATCCGAGCGGCACGCAATAGGCATAGCCGGTCAAGGACCGTTTGCCCGCTTATGCACGTTCTCGGGGTGCCTGGTATCCACTTGACTCAGGTGACCCCAACATCTTGTAGTTGGGCTCACAGCGTCTTAGCGTCCCAATCGGCGCCGATCGAGCGGTACGGCGTCGGCTCCACCGCCATGGCCTGCTGCACAAGGCGGTAGAAGAGCTTGCCCCGACTGCGTGATCTGCGCCGATTGAAGCGGAACACGAACTCGTCGAGATAGTAGTCCAGATGCTCGTGGCTGACCGCCCCCTGATGCGTGCCCAGCATCCAGCGCTTGAGTAGCGAGATCGCCAAGTGCACCCTCGGCAGTAGCTGCGAGGCCTGCTCGCGGCGGTTGTTAATCGAGATGATACGACGCTGGTAGTCCTTCTTCTTGAGCGGATCGTAGCCCGACCAGTTGTCGGTAACAACCACGCTGCCCGGCTCGACCGACTCCTCGACGAAGGGCATCAAACTGGCCGCCGAGGCGTTCTGAACGCGCTGCATGCGGATGCGCCCCAGCCCGGTGCCTCTCTCTTCCGCGGCGACTGCAATCAACGCTTTACGCTCGGTCTGCCGGCCGATTACCCCTTCTTCTTCAGCGCCCCAGTAGGTCTCATCGACCTCGACGAGGCCCGTCAATCGCTCCCGCCCCGGGCGCACCATCGCTCGCCTCAGCTTGTGCATCCAAGGCCAGGCGGTTTGGTAACTGCCCAGTCCCAGAACGCGCTGTAGACCCATGGCGCTGGCCCCATTCTTCTGCGTGGTGATGGTCCACATCGCCCGGAACCACAGCCGCAGCGGCTTGCGTGTGTCTTGAAAGATCGTGCCGGCGGTGACGGAGGTTTGCCGCCCGCAGCGAGCGCATTCGAACCACACTTTGCGCACCGGCCAAGCGCGCTCATGCCCACACCTTGGACAGCGGAAACCCTCTGGCCAGCGCAAGGCGAACAGATAGTCGCGGCAAGCCTCCTCGCTCGCAAAGCGAGACTCGAATTCGAGTTGGTCGCGCGGGTAATCCTCCACCAGGCCCTACACTACATCTTGGGGTCACCTGAGTCAAGTGGATACCCAGCCTCGGGGTTTGCGCGGCGTGAGCGTCCACGCTTGCCGCCTCGCAATTCGTCGCGGGCTGAAACGCCACACGTTCAGGGTTAGCGGTTTCTCCCGACGGCCGCTACCTGGTCTTCAGCGACCCGCCATCCACGTCGTCCACAACTGGTACGAAGAGTTCCGCGACCGCGAGTAGGACAAGTCGCTCACAGCACTTGGGTTACACCCACTTCCGCACTTAGATGTCGGGATATCTGGTTCGCATGAGAAATCCGCCACCTCTCCATCTAACTTGTTCCGACATAGGGACTTAGCTCGAATCGCTGGCGCACTTGGCTGTGTGGTCGGCAATCCGGAACAAGTCTCGCTCTCTTCCTTCAACCGCCTCGAAGACTAGGAAGTGCGGCTAGACCCGCCCTTGCCAGTGTTACCTTATGGCTTCAGCGGGAGCCCCGAATGGTGGATGGGGCACGATCCAGCTATTGCTTCCCCGCGACGAGGGCGTCATAGTGGCTTCAGTCACGCGTTGCTTGGCGGTAGATGATTGCGATCACCGCCGCTAGGGCTGCTAGCGAGAACAGGTTGCTGTCGATGACGGGGATGGGCAGGGCCATGCCGGCCGTGCGGGGGATGGCGATCAGGATGCCCGCGATGGCTTCGCCGGCAATGAGGCCCGAGGCAATTAGGGTGGCCTTGTGCTGGGCGGCGTCGGCGGCGCGCGGGCCTCGCTGGGCCGATTGGCGCAGCAGCACGGCACTGAGGATGCCGCCAACGAAGATCGGCGTCGAGAGCGCCAGCGGAAGATAGATGCCCACCGCCACGGGCATCACGTGCGCGCGGAAACGGCTGCCCGAGCGTTGCAGGTAGCGGTCGAGAACAATCAGCCCGATCGCGATGCACACGCCGATGCCGACCATCGTCCACGGCAGGCCGGTGCCCTCGAACAATGCCTTAGCGATGCTGGCGAACAGGTTGGCTTGGGGGGCGCGCAGGGCTTGCTCGCCGCCGGTGCCGATGCCGTAGCCGCGATGAAGCAGCGTCAGGATCGGCGCGATGATGAACGCCGGGAACAGCACGCCGATAAACTGCGCCACCTGCTGCCGCCAGGGTGTGGCCTTGACGAGGAAGCCGGTTTTCAAGTCCTGCGAGGTGTCGCCCGCGGTGGCGGCAGCGCAACAGACCACACCAGCCACGCCGAGCGCCCCCAGAATGCCCGCCGTGCCGCTCATGCCGAGCAACAGCAACACGATCGACGCGAAGATCAGCGCGCAGATCGTCATGCCCGAGACCGGGTTGTTCGAGCTGCCTACCAGCCCGACGATGTAGCTCGACACGGCGACGAAGAAGAACGAGGCGATCACCATCACGACGCCCGCCACGATGGCGATGGTGATTGAGTCCGTCAGCGAGACGTACAGGATGATGGTGGTGACGCCGGCCAGCAGGAAGATCGCGAGGCTTTGCGAGGTCGGCAGGTCCTGGTCGGTACGGTCGCGCGAGGCTTGCTGCTTGGCGCGGAAGCCGCTCATCGCCTCACGAACGCCTTTCGCGATGCCCTTACGAATGCTGAACATCGACCACAGCCCGCCAACGATCATCGCGCCCACGCCCATGTAGCGGATCTGGCTGCTCCAGGCGTCCCAGGCGGCATCGAGCAGTTCGCCCTCGGGTAGCGGATGCGCCAGATAGAACAGTGGGATCGAAACGATCCAGCCGAGGGCGCCGCCGGCAAACACCAGCATCGCGATCTCAAAACCCACGATGACGCCGACGCCGAGCAACGCGACCGACATGTCGCCGCCGAAATAGACTAGCGTTCGCTCGGCGCGTGCCGCCCCTTCCACGATCGGCCGGATGACCCCAACGACGCCGACCAGCGACTTGAAGACAACGCCGCCCGCGACCGCGGCGAAGACCTGCTTGAGCTCGCCGCCGCCCTCTTCGCCCGCTTCGAGGACTTGGGCGCAGGCGACGCCCTCGGGGTAGATCAGTTCCTCGTCCCCTTCGACGATCAACGTGCGCCGCAGCGGGATCATGAAGAGAATGCCCAGCACGCCGCCGAGCAGGCCGATCAGGGTGACTTCCCAGTACGGGAAGTCGGTCCACACGCCTGCGATGACGAGCGCGGGGACGGTGAAGATGATGCCCGCCGCGACCGACTCACCCGCCGAGGCCATCGTCTGCACGATGTTGTTCTCGAGGATCGTCCCGTGGCGCATCAACCCGCGCAGGATGCCCATCGAGACGATGGCGGCGGGAATGCTGGCGGACACGGTCATCCCGGCGTAGAGGCCGAGGTAAGTGTTGGCGGCGGTCATGACGACGCCGATCGCAAGGCCGAGGATGACGGCGCGCCAAGTGAGTTCGGTCATGGGGCGGGAGAAGCCTGTATTTTAGACGAGGTTCTGGGCGTTCCGGAGGACGTGTACGGACGGGGCTGCCAATAGTGGCGCGGACGCCTACGTCTGCCGCATCGACACTCCTGTCGATGCTTGGGCTGCTGGTTGGCGGGCGAGCCGCGGCGAAACCCATGTGTCGGTAAGAGCACCTACACGGCAGGTCTGTGCCGGCTGCGAACTCAGGCGATGGCGGTGCCGACTTGGTCTTCGCGTTTGGGGTTGAAGCGCTCGACGAAACGGGTGTCGAAGTGGCCGGCGAGGAAATCCGGATCGGCCAGGATGCGTTGGTGCAGTGGGATCGAGGTGTGAACGCCCTCGACCACGAACATATCGAGAGCGCGCTGCATGCGGCTGATGGCTTCGGCACGGTCGCGTCCATGCGCGATCAGCTTGGCAATGAGCGAATCGTAGTGCGGCGGGACGAACCATCCCGAATAGGCCGCCGTGTCGACGCGAATGCCGATCGCGCCCGGAGGCCGCCAAGTCTCGATGCGGCCCGCCGAAGGGACGAAGCTACTCGGGTGCTCGGCGTTGATGCGGCACTCGATGGCATGTCCGCGAACTTCGATCTTGTCGGGCACGACGGAGGAGAGCGGCTCGCCGGCAGCGAGTAAGATCTGGCTCTTGACCAGATCCACGCCGGTGATGGCTTCGGTGACGGGATGCTCGACCTGGATGCGGGCGTTCAACTCGATAAAGTGCAACTCGCCCTGGTCGTCCATCAAGAACTCGACCGTGCCGGCGTTCGAATAGCCGATCTCGCCGAAGGCCTGGGCGATGCGGCTGCACAGGGCGTCGCGCGTCGCCGCGTCGATGATGGGCGAAGGCGCCTCTTCCAACAGCTTCTGATGACGCCGTTGGATCGAACATTCGCGTTCGCCCAAGACGATGACGTTGCTTTGGTTGTCGGCGAGAATTTGAAACTCGATATGGCGGGGCGCCGTGATGTACTTCTCGAGGTAGACGTCGGAGGACTGGAAGCTGACCGCCGCTTCGTGCTGCGCCTGGTGAAAGCGATCGGTAATTTCGCTTGCGCTGGTGACAATGCGCATGCCGCGTCCGCCGCCACCGCCGGCGGCTTTGAGGATCACGGGATAGCCGATCTTGTCGGCCCATTGCCGCGCTTCGTCCGCGGACTGCAACGGCTCCTCGCTGCCGGGCAGGATCGGCAGTCCGGCTTCGCGAACGCGTTTTCGCGCGTGCGCCTTGTCGCCCATCAAGCGGATGGTCTCCGACGACGGCCCGATGAAAGTGATGCCCGAGATCCGGCACACCTCCGCGAAGCCGGCGTTCTCGGCCAGAAAACCGTAACCCGGGTGAATGGCATCGGCATCGGTGATCTCGGCGGCACTGATGACGGCGGGGATGTTGAGATAGCTGTCGGCGGTGCGCGCCGGGCCGATGCAAAGGGATTCGTCGGCGAAGCGCACATGGAGCGACTTGCGGTCGGCTTCTGAATAGACGGCCACCGTGCGGATACCGAGGTCCTTGCAAGCGGCAATCACGCGCAGGGCGATCTCGCCGCGGTTCGCGATGAGAAGTTTTCGAAACATGTCGCTAGGGGGTGGGCTCGATGGCGAAGAGTGACTCGCCGTACTCGACCGGTTGCGCGTTCGTCACGAAACGCTTTACGACGACGCCTCCCGTCTCGGCCTCGATCTCGTTCATCAACTTCATGGCTTCGATGACGCAGAGCACCTGGCCCGTCTCGACGCGGTCGCCTACTTGCACGAACGGCTCGGTGTCGGGGGAGGGGGACTCATAGAAAGTTCCGACGATCGGCGCGGTGATGATCGAATGGTTCGCTTCTTCCTCGGGCGCGGCAGGCTCCGGCGCGTCGGACAAGGCGGCGGGGGCTGAGGACGGGGCCGCCGTTACCGCAGGCGGGGTGGTTCCCTCGGCCACCGGCGCTCCTGACGCCACGACGATATAGGGCGACTGATTCGTGCCCTCCGAGGAAACGCGGCGGCGAATGCGAATCCTCTCGCCGCCGTGCTCGATTTCCAACTCTTCAATGTCACGCTCGGCGAGCGCGTCCATGAGTTCTTTGATTTCCTCGATATTCATGATGGCAATGGGGTTTTACCGCAGCCGCTGCCTCGGGGGCATCTGCCGCGACACTCAGAGGCGTAGCAATCGCTTGGACGTGGGGGTGATAATCTCACAGCCGTTCGACGTCACGACGACGGTGTCTTCAATCCGGACACCGCCGAGATCGTCGAGGTAGGCCCCGGGTTCGATCGTGATCACCATGCCGGCCGCCAAACGGGCTTTCTCGCCAAGTCCAAGTCGGGGCGATTCGTGGATTTCCAAGCCCAGCCCGTGTCCCGCTGAGTGCGTGAACGCTTTCTCGAGTTTGAATTGGCGCAAGACGTGCCGGGCGCGACGGTCGACGGTCGCTGCCTGAACGCCGGCCCGCACCGCATCGAGCGCGGCGAGTTGCGCTTCGAGCACCGCCCCGTACAGCCTCCGCCGGGCTGAATCAACGCGGCCCAAGCAGACCATGCGGGTCATATCGCTCGTATAGCCATCGAGTATAGCACCCTGATCGACGACGATGAGCGTATTCGGCTCGAGCGGCACGCGGCGCGGCAGGCCGTGCGGAAGGGCCGAGTGGAGGCCGCTGGCGACGATCGTGTCAAACGCCGGTTTCTCCGCGCCGAGGGTTCGCATTTGATACTCGATCTCGGCGGCAAAACGGGCCTCGGTCCATGTGGGACGCACCGCGCGGCACGCTTGCCGGAAGGCGCTTGCGTTGAGGAGGGCCGAGCGTCGCATCTTGGCGATTTCGTCCGGGCTCTTGATGAGGCGCAGTCCCTCGACCAAGCCGTTCAAGGCGACGAGACGACGCCCCCGCAACGCTCGGCGAAGCCAGCCGTACAGGGCGAAACGAGCCCGGTTCTCCTCGAAGCCGAGCCGCCGGATACGCTTCCTCTTGATGTCTTCGGCGATCGTGGGAAGCGGATCGCGCTCGGTGATGACGACGTCGGCTGCGGTGGCCTGTTGGCGTGCTTGCGTCGTGTAGCGTCCGTCGGTGTAAAGAGTCGCGGACGAGGACCCGACGAGTAGGTATCCGGCCGAGCCGGTGAAGCCGCTGAGATAGCGGATGTTGCTGCGCCCGCTGATCAGCAGAGCGCCCGATTCGTCGACGGCGAATCCTTGCCTGGCGGCCGCCTTGCGAAGTTTGCCGAGACGGGCAAGGGAGCTTTGGCCGGGGCCGCTCTTGCGCAACCGGCTCACTGCGCTTTTCCACTGACGACCAGGTAGAGGCCGTTGAACTGAGGGAGAAACTCGATCTCGGGGTACGATTCCACCTCGAGGACGAGCCTGGCCGTGGGGGGCTGTGCCCGGAACTGTCCGGCACGGACCTTCGTGACCAGCGAGTGCGCGACCGTCTGCTGAACCTGCCCGCGCGGCAGCGAGAGTTGCACGCCTGGCAGATCAACCGCCACGCGCTTGGGGTGGTCGAGGCGGAAACTGGAATACTCGGGCTGCTTGCCGGTCAAGGCGAAGATCCGCAACGACTCGTCGCCAACCGACACGACCAGTTGCGTGAGCTTGCCGCCCTGCCCGGCTGGGGATGTGCCGGTTGGGGGTGTAGTCGTTGCCGACGACGGCGGTCGGCGGGGGACCACGGGCTCGGCTGGATTGAGGGAAGCGGCGGCGAGCTGCGGTCGGCTGGGGGCTTCGTCGCCGGATGTTTCCGCAGCAGTCTCTTGCGCGCTACGCTCTGGTTCCCGAGGTGGGTCGGGTTCCGCCGGGGAGTCAACCGCTTCCTCGTCCATGATGGCGTCGATGTACTCTTTCTCCGACGCCTGCTCGGCTACGGCCAGGACGGATTCTGACGGCTGCGGGTCCCGAAGCTGGAAGAACAGAATCAGCGCTCCCGCGAGCAAGAACAATCCACCCACAGCGATCTCACGCCGGGCGATGAACGTACCATCACCCGGCGTCGCGAGCGACTCCAGCCGTCCGGCCGACGACAATTTCGCTTTGAGCAGGTTGACCCGGATCATAAGTCGTCAAAGCTCCGCAACGCCAAACCCACCGCCACGGCCAGGGCCGGACCGTGGTCGGCGACCGCCTCGCCGGCTTTGCTGGCCGGCTCATAGGAGATTCTTCGAAACGGGTTCATCTCGACAACGCGCAGGCCGGCGCGGCTCCGCACGGTGTCTGTGAGCCCCGGGCTCCGCGCCGCTCCGCCGGAGAGGTAGAGCGTATCGAGCGCCAGCGGCTGGGCCTTGGCGGTCAGGGTTTCCCATTGGCGGTCAACGACGGCCATGACGCGCTCGGGCAACCCTCCGGCTTCGCCGGAAGGCCACTCGGTCGGCAGGTCCGCCCCGCGTGAGTAAAGCATCGTCTCGCCCCGAAGCAACGCCAGGGTCATGCGGCGGGCCCCGACGTGCAGCAGAACCGAGACGTCTTTCGGTCCCGGCTGATAGTTGTAAGCCCAAGCGTTGGCCAGCGCGCAGGGCTCGACGTCGACCACCGCCGGGACCTTGCCGGCCAGGGCGATCGTCTCGCGGATCCAGTCGACTCTCTCCATTGGCGCGCTCACCCACAGGACTGACGAGCTATTGTCTGAATCGGCTCCCAGACGCTGGCAGTCCAGGGCGGCGCGGCCGATGGAGTAGGGCACGATCCGCTCGGCCAGGGACTCGACCTGGGGACGCCAGTCCGCTTGGCCGTTCGAGAGAGAGTCGGCCTGGCAGTAGACCTGACTGCCGCCCACCGCGGCGGCGACATGCCGAGTCTTGATGTGATGATCGCCGGCCAGCGCGCGGATTTCGTCTGAAACACGCACCCCATCGGTCAAGGCGCCATGCTTGACCGCGCCTTTGGGGATCTCGGCGAGGGCCGCCTGGTCGAGCACGATGGCACCCTGGCGGCGGCGCAGCACGACAGCCTTGAGCCTGCTGGACCCTATGTCGAGCCCGAGTAGACAGCGCTTCCGACGAGGCCACCAGCGAGACCGCTTGCGGCCCGCCACTCCGGCTTGCGCCTCGGATACTCCCCTTTCGAGTTCGACCGTCTGCTCGTCTACTTTGAGTGAGGACATGGTTCGTTTAGCGCGAATTCCGACGTAATACCTGTCCCTATTACTGTACACTCCTGGCCAAATCCTCGGCGAGAAGCTTGGCGCGCTCCGCCAGATTCTTAGCCAGTGGCAGGTCCTGCCTGCGTGTCGCCTCGGCCTGCCGGATGAAGGCGCGGACACGTTTGACTTCGTCGGTCTGTTCCGGATTCGGGCTGCGCTGAAGCACGACAGCCAGGCTGCGCTGGGCGGCCGAAAGGCTCTCTTCGATCGATTCGTTAAAGGTTTCCCGCTCCTCGGGTGTAAGGATGCGTCCCAGTCGTAGGCTCGGGGTCTGGGTCGCGGCCGCGGCCGGCTCGGCCGGCTCGGCCGGTTCGTCCGGCACATCACCCGCGTTCTCCCCCGCGGCAGGGTCGGTTGCCCGCCGTGGAGGGTCAACCGCCAAGGGCCCCGGCACGTCGGGGAGAGCTTCGGGCGGGATCGGTTGCTCCGGCGGCAGCGTGGCGACGATCTGCGGCTCGGAGACGGGCTCCGACCGTACTCTGGGCAGCTCGGGAGCCGGAGCCGCGGCCGCCGGGGTGGGCGGGACCGGCGCGATATCCTTCTTGCCGCAGGCAACGGCCAAAGCGCAAGCTGCGACGGCGATCACCCGCCGAACGACGCGCGCCGCTTTCCTTTGCTCTCGCTGTGGACGTGGCATGCCCGAGTTCATGAACCGCTTTCCCGGGCCACCGCCTGGCTGGCCGGCATCGAGGGATTCCGCCGCTCGTCTTTGGCGGGCGGGAATCTCAGCCGAAACACTGTGCCCTCGTTTTGTTTGCTGGTGAAGTCAATTGTACCACCGTGCAACTGCACGACCCGGAACGTCATCGCCAGCCCGATGCCCGATCCTTTACCCTTGGTCGTGAAGTATAGGTTGTAGATTTTCTCACGTAATTCCGGGGGAATTCCGGTGCCTTCGTCCTGAATGCTCAGCGTCCATGCGCCGGCCGCCTGCTCAACAGCCAGGTGCAGGCGGCCGCCGTCCCTCATCGCTTCGACGCCGTTGACGACGACGTTGAGGAGGGCCTGCATCAGCAGATCACGGTCGCCTTGCATGGGCGCTTCGCCGGAAACCCCGGTGGTCAGCACCTCGACGTTTTGGCTGGCCGCGTCGGGCTGTACGAGCGAGGCGACCTCGCGCGCCAGGACCGCCAGATCGACGCGCTGCATCTCGAGGTCCACCGGTCGGGTGAAATCGAGAAAGCTCTTCACGACGCGGTCGAGACGGGTGATCTCGCGTCCGATGACCTCGATCTCGGATTCGGCTTCCGGGGCGACGCTTTCGAGCTTCGATTTGAGGATCTCGAGATGGAGAGCGATCGAGTTCAGCGGGTTCTTGATCTCATGCGCCGCACCGCTGGTTAGCCGGCTGATGGCGGCGAGGCGGGCCGAGACGTCGAGTTGCGACTCGATCTCGCGGCGCGGGTCGGCATCGCGCATCGTAACCAGCGTGCCGGCCCGCTCATGACCAGGGAAGTCCTCGACCACCTCGACGGTCACCAGGAGATGGACGGGGGCGGTGCCGGGCCGTTCAAACTCGACCGGGTGATCGATGACCTCGCGGCGTACATGGACGGCGCCCTGCACGAGCGCGCCGAGATCAGTCGAGGCGGGGAAGATCTCATACAGGGTCTTGCCCATGACCTCCCAGCGGCCCCCGCCCAGCAGCCGTTCGGCGCCGCGCCCGGCCATCATCAGCCGGTCGTCACGCCCGAAGAAGAGCACGGCCTCCTCCATGCGGTCGAGCAACTGATCGAGATTCGAGCGCATCTCGTTGACGTCGGCTTGCGCGCCGCGAAAGCGCTCGCCGAGCAAGGTGAGTTTCGACTCGACGGCGGCCTCTTCTTTCGAAGCAGGCTCGTGGCCGCCGGGTTCGACGGGCGACTCGCCGCGCGCGATGCGGTCGATGATGGCCCCGATGCGCTCCAGCGGCCGAAATGCCAGGTTCGATGCCAGGATGGCGACCAGCAGTGACACCAATAACGAGAGCGCCGATACCGCGGCCAGCTCGGTGATCCGCGGCATCACGGCGTTGCGCAGTAGGGCCGTGGAGAGAATGACGCGGATGCTCAGCACCGTTTCTCCCGACACCCCCAGTTGCCGCGAGACCTGATAATCCTGGTTGGGCGAGAGCAACGCGTTGAGCCGCGCCCAGGCGCTCTGGTCGTCGAACTCCTCGAAGTCCGGCGGCGGATCGAGCTTTTGCCCCTTGCGCGACGGTAAGGACGCGGAGAGAATTCGGTCATCCGCGCCGGTGATGACGATCTCGATGATGAGTTGTGACGTGCCCGTCATCTTCTGCAGCAGGGCCGCAAGGTCCGGGTCCTGCTCGACGATGCGGGTCCAGAGTCTCGTCACGTCATCGAAGTTCGCGGGGCGGGGCGAGCGGCGCTCGGTTTCTTCGTTCACGGTCGAGAGCAGCAGGCTCTCCACGATCTCGGCGCTGGTGCGGGCCTCTTGGAGGGCGTCCTCGAAGCGCGTGTGGAGCAGGTCGCGGACGTTGAGGGCGGAGAGGGCCAAGACCACCACCACGACGAGCGCGAGGATGAAGAATTGGAGCCGGGCTCTCAGCGACATGAGGCGTGTTGGGTGCGGGCCGGAGGGGTTTCTGCAGAGAGGCCCAGCGGACTCATTGTGCGTTGTAGTCTTTGAGCTTATTGTGGAGCGTCTTCAGGCTGATGTCTAGAATGCGCGCGGCCCGTGTCTTATTGTTCGACGTGTGCTCGAGCGTTTTGAAGATCAGCGCCTTTTCGCCCTCACGCACGGTCGTGCCGACCCGCACGGAGACGACATTGGGATCGGACGGCTGTTCGGCCGCGGGGGTTTCGTTTACGCCGTCCAGACCACCCACCAGATGGCAGGGCCGGATGGCGCCTTCGCCCGCGAGGATGACCGCCCGCTCCAGCACGTTGCGCAACTCGCGAGCGTTACCGGGCCAGGAGTAGCGGCGGAAGCGGTCGGCGACTTCCCCGTCGAGATCTACCACGCGGCATTCGTGTTTCTTGTTGAGGTTGCGAATCAGGGCCTCCGCGGTCGGCAGCACGTCGTCAGGGCGCTCGCGCAACGGGGGCAACTGAATGTGGAAGACGTTAAGGCGGTAGTAGAGGTCTTCGCGCATTTGCTTCTGCTGTAAAGCCTCGTCGAGGTTTTTGTTCGTGGAGGCGATCACGCGCACGTCCACCGCCAATTCGTTGCTTCCACCCAAGCGCCGCACACGCGAATCTTCGAGCACGCGCAACAGCTTGGCCTGGGTGCCGACGGGCATGTCGCCGATCTCATCCAGCAGCAGCGTGCCCCCGTGCGCTAGCTCGAAGCACCCCAAGCGCCGTTGCAGTGCACCGGTGAAGGAGCCTTTTTCATGTCCGAACAGCTCGCTTTCCATCAGCGTTTCGGGAAGGGCGGCGCAGTTCACCGCGACGAACGGGCCCTCTTTGCGCGGGCTGAGATTGTGAACCGCGCGCGCGACGAGTTCCTTGCCGGTGCCGCTCTCGCCGGTCACCAACACGGCGGCCTTGCTGCCGGCCACTTGGCGGATTAGCGAAAAGACCTGCTGCATGGCGGCGGAGGGGCCGACCAGGTCCTCGAGCACCCCTTTGAAGCTCAGTTCGCGCTGCAGGCGGTCGGCTTCTTCGGCGAGCTTGCCCTGCGCCGCGGCTCGGGCCAGCAGTTCTTTGAGCGCGTTGGCTTGAATGGGCTTTTCGAGAAACCAAAAAGCGCCCAAATCATGGACCGTCTTGAGCGCGTTGTCGATGCTGCCGAACGCGGTGAGGACGATCGCGGTGGGTCGGGGACCGTCGGCGGCCAATTTTTCGAGCAGCTCGAACCCGTCCATGCGCGGCATGTTCAGGTCGGTGACGAGTACGTGAGCGGGGAAGGCGGTGAGTTTTTCGAGCGCCTCCTGGCCGTCGGCGGCGGTTTGGACGGTAAAGCCCCAGGAGGAAACTAAGCTGGCCAAGCCATTGCGCTGGTCTTCTTCGTCGTCGGCGATGAGTACGCGCGTCGGGCTGGCGCTTTCGACTTCGGGCATTGGTTCTATTCTAGCGGTACGGAGGTCGCCGGCTGGCACGGAGGGGGGCGGATCAGCCCTGCCTGGCGGGCGTAGCACGCGACGCCCCTACGTTCGGCCCACTGGTAATTCCGGCCCGCCAGCACTACAGTAAAGGTCGTTATGGTGCTTACACGTAGGCAGTTTGTCACGAGCTCCGCCGGGCTGGGCGCTGCGTCGCTGCTCGGCGCTGAACGCGCCAGAGCCGCCGGACGTGCTGGAGCTGCACGTCCTGGAACTACAGAAAACGGTTCGTCCATTCTCGAACAGGTGCGCGACGGCCGGCCGCTCACCGACGTCGACGTGATCGATGCCCACGCGCACATCGGCGGCGTGATGGAGGGTGGCAAACTGCCTGGCGGTGTTGGAACGCTCATCGGCGCGATGGATCGTTGCGGCATCAACATGTCACTCTTTAGCAACTCGACCGGAATCAGCGCGGCGAATGCCGAGGTCTACCATGCCGCGCACACAGCGGCGGCCGCGGCCGTCAGAGCCCACCCGGACAGGCTGCGGGCCTACGTCGTCTTCCACCCCAACCTGCTCGACGCTTCGCTCAAGGAATCCGAGCATCTTGTGGAAGCGGGCTCGCCTTTCGTGGGATACAAGCTGCACGGCGTGAGCCACGACTATCCCGTCGATGGGCCGAACTACCGGCGCGCGTACGAGTTCGCCCATCGCCACAAGCTCCCCGTGTTGTTCCACGTCAAGAGCAGCCATGGAGCGGAAACCCCGACGCTCAACCGTGAGCCGTTGCCGGTCGTGCTGTCACGCGTGCTCAGCGAGTTCACCGGCATGAAGCTGATCATTGCCCACTACGGCCGCGGTGTGACCGACTGGGCCGGCTTCACGGCCAAGCACTCCAACGCGTTCATGGAAACGGCCGCGTCGGGCGTGCCGTTTCGTGTGGTGGAGCGTACCGTGGCTGCGGCCGGTCCTGACACGATCTTGTTTGGGACCGACTCGACCTACCTCAGCCCCGGCGCTCAGTTGGCGAAGGTGGGGCTCGCCGATATCGAGGAAGAAGATAAGAAGAAGATTCTGGCGGGCAATGCGCGTCGGCTGTTTGGTACGGCATTGAATGCCGGCCGGCTGAGAGGTTGACCGCCCAAGCTTGAAGGTGCCAGTTCCTTACCGAGCCGGTACCACCGAAGCAACCGAGCCCGAACGCGAGTGAGGGGTCAATCCGCCGCCCGATGGCTTTGAAGCTGCGGACCCGTCACTACCCTGGGCTGGCCTTAGTCTAGAGACCTTCGAGTGGCATCAAGGTTCGTGCCGGACCGCTCCCTTACGGTCACGGCTCGGTTTCTTCAGTCCAACGGAACCGACACGTGCTCGTGGATCGCTTGGCGTGCGTTATTGTCTTCCGGGCTTTGGCGGCGGGCGGATGCCGTGATGGTCTGGGCCGACTCGTCAGCCTTGAAGCGCAAGAAACGCCGCTCGGCTTCCGCCGCGCTTTCTTCATCGCCTAGGCCGCGGTAGCACAGAATGCGCGTGTAATACATCTGCAAGTCTTCAGGGTCGATCTGCGCCACCCTGTCGAGCATGGCCAGTGCCTCCTCATACCGGCGCTGCAAGCGGTAGATCAGGGCCATCTGGTTCAGTACGACCCGGTCGCGTGGGTAGTCAGCCGCCACCGTCTCCAGCGACGCAAGCGCTGCGTCGTAGTCCCCATCGGCCTTCTGCGCCAGCGAGCGGAAGAAGTGGATGCGTCCCAGCGAGTCGTCAATGCCGAGGGCCCGCTCTAGGTAGGGCTTCGCTGCGTCGGTTTGGCCTTCCCGGATCAGGGCGCGAGCAACGTTCAACCAGCCGTCAGCGAAATCAGGACGCGCTTCGGTCACCCGCAAGAAGGCGTATTGCGCGCCTTTCAAGTCGCCCTGTAACAGCAGCCCGATTCCATAATCGTTCCAGCGCTCGTAGTCGTCCGAGGCGATCGCCGGACCCCACTTCGTGGGCGCCTGATCAAGTCGCAGCTTGGCCGTGTCTTCGGCAAGCGTCACAACGGGCAACGACGGAATGCGGTCGCGAATCTTGCCGGAGACATTCTTTGGGATGTCGGAGGGCGAGAAGGTGAATCGCCGATCGTCATAGTCCTTCCCGAACGGAGCGTCGTCGCCGGCTACGGGTTGGCCTGCGTACGAGAACTGCGTGTAGTAGTGCGAAAACTTGCGGTAATTGAGCTTGGCGTGCAGCCGGATCGGCCCGCGCGCGCGATCGGGGATGCGTAACCGGAAATGGGCGACGTCCGCCGCACCGGGTGGGATCTGCCGAACGTACAGCGCGCTGCGCGCCTGGAAAGCATTGCGCTTGTTGATCGGATTGCCGTGTGCGTCGAGCAGCATGGCGCGATAGAAGTGCGCGCCCTTCTCCACAGGCCCCTTGCCCTCGTCTTCGATCTGGCCGCTCCAGAAGACGGCGCGTCCGTCGGCGTCGGTAGCCTTCAGTTCGAGCCAGACATCGAAGGAATCAACCGTACCGCCGGGGAAGAAGTGTCCGACACCGCGCGTGCGCACAACCACGTCCACCCGGACTGTATCGCCCGGCGAAAAAGCAGCCTGGGAGCGGTCGATGGGCGCGGCGATGTCGCCCACTTCGCGCAGCACGGCGGGCGCCCCGAAGGACGCACTCTCCTCGCCGACCGCAAAACCGGTAGCAAGCTGTGGCGCATCCGACGCCCGCCTTTGCATGGCCGGGGCAGAGGCGTCCTCGATCACCGGCGATATGGCGAAGATGTCCACCGAGACGATGTCGTCTTGCAGGAACTCCGTGGTGACCCGAAGTTGCTCTTCGTCCTGATTCACGTACGGAACCGCCGTGTTCGCCGCCGGAAAACGGTGTGAATGGATGAAGCCTCCGCGGCTACCCGGGTCGTCGGAGCGCACCAGCGGCATATGGCAATCGGCACAACTCATCGGTTGCTCCGGATAGTAGAACGACCGCGCACCCTGGCCGGAGACGCCGCTCGCTTGCCAGGCATCGTACTCGTTGAAGCCGCGGAACCAGCGGTAGTTGTTGACCGGCACGTCGAGATGAACCTTGTGGCAAGTCGAGCAGAACTCGGCGCTGTCGAGGCGCATGAAGGGCTTCAAGAACGCGCGCCGGTGCGCCGCCGGAGCTGTGTTTACGACGTAATCATGCACGGCTCGGATGATGGGGTTGTCGCTCGCCATCATTTCATGCAGCGGCGGATACTCGATCGTAAAGCCGCCGTTGCCCATCGTGTCGCCGACATTGACGATCGAGTGGCACGAGACGCAGCCGAGTCCGGCTTGGGCTTCGGGCGTATCAATCTGTTCCTTCGCGGGCTGTTCGAAACGGCCGTTGAAGAACATGGCGTGGTCGTGGCAGCCCGCGCACCACTTCGACGACTCGACGCCGGCCGTCTCCTGCATGTATTCGATGGCCTTGCGATAGAACTGATTGTTGAACGACGAGAAGTGGTGCATCGAGCTGTTCCACTGCTCGTAGGCATCTTTGTGGCAGTCACCGCAGACCTTTGAATCGAGGAAGAAGCCCGAGGGGATCAAGCCGCCGGTGTTGGTGTTGGCGCTGGAAGGAAAGAAGGGACTTTCAGCGCCACCTCCCTCGTATTCCATCGAGGCCGGAGCCATCGCAGGGTTGACGATGCGGTCGCCTTCGATCGGGAACCAATGCAGGCGCAGCCAACTGCTCGCCGGCAGCAACAGCCCCACCGCGATCGCCGCGCAGAGCGACCAGGCCCATCGCCGTTGCGCGTGAAACGCCCGCGGCAGAAGCAGCAGAGAACCGATCAGCCCCAACGCGCCATGCGCGACGACCATGCCCATGTTCGGAATCGTCGCGCCGACGACGCACAGCACCAGCCCGAGGGCGCCGCAGGATGAGAGCGCCGCAAAGGCCAAGCGCGAATCCCGGCGCAACCGGTGCACACCTTCGTTCGACCCGAACCACAGCGCGGCCAAGAGAGCGACACCGAGGCCAACGTGAAGAAGGACGTTCGCGACGTAGAGGATGCTGGCAGTCGGGTAGGCCCAGATCCAGCCGGCGTTGAGGAGCAACAGCAGAAACCCGGCGGCGAGGGCTCTTGATCGATTCATGGCTAGCGACTCATGGCCCTCGACTCAGGGCCGCCGGAGGGGACGGATCAATCGCAAGGCGGGCCGGTTAATGTAGGTCTCGAGATACTCGCGGTGCAGGGGCCCTTGGGGGTAGTGCTCGTCCGCCCCGTACGGGTAGCTCGTCATGCTGTGGAACGGCAGCGGCTCGACGCTATCGCCGAAGGCCGTGTTCGACTCGTGCTCTTTGGCCCAGCCGTCAACGAACAGCAGGAAGTCGCGCCGCCAACCCGGCAACGGCGGCTCCCCCATCGCGGCGAAGCGCAGCGTCAGCTCGTCGCCCGCACCGAGGATCACATAGCGGTCGTCAATCTGCTCGATCAACTCGTCCACGCGGCCGTAGGCGGTGTAGTTGCCCGGCGTCGGGTTCCACACCGATGTGGGGCGCACGCGGGCGTAGTCGAAGCTCTCCGGCTCGGTTCGCTGCGGGTGGGTTTGATTTTGCGAAAAGCCGCGGAAGCGCAGCTCCGATCGCGCCAGGGCGAGTTCAGGTAACGCCGCCTCGGGCTCGCCGACACCTCTCGCCGCGAAGATCTCGTCCCAGTAAAGGCACATGTTGGTCACGATGCGGATCTCGCGCGACACGGAGAGGAACTTGCCGCTGAGATCGACCACCATCGTACGAGGCCGGCCGCCAGGCAGACCCAGGTCCTCGATAACCGTTTGCCACTGGCCACGTCCGTCTTTGACCTGCACGTAGGGAGGCTCGATGGCACGGTTCTGCGAGGCTGCGACGATCGTGCTGGCGTCGGCCCAGTCGACCCAGCCCGTAAGGAACAGCATCGCGTCGTCGCTGTCACGCAGGTCGGGGAAGTCGAGCGTGAGCCAGTGCCGTTCGGCCCGGTTTCGGAAGGTACGCTCGAAGCCGTCCACATAGCGGCCATCAGGTTGGGCAAGCCGCGCGAGCACATTCCGGCCGCGATGGTCGCGCGCCGACGAAGGCGCTACTTTCTGCCCGCCGGCAACGCCGAACAAACGAAACTCGGGGAACGGCGGCGCTTTGAACTTCTCGTTCGTATAGACATCCACGTCGGACGGGTGATCGACGGCGATGAGCTTAACCTGGTCGAGGTAGGCCACCTCACGCAACTCCTCGGTGATGCGGACCTCGTAGAATCCGTCTCGCCGGCGAAGCTGCTCGCCGCGGATCCAGACATATTCATCATGGTCGACGGGAAAGAATTTGCCGCCACCGAGACTCGCGCCGAGCGGAGCTACGCCAAGCACCTCGCTGATGTACTCGAACTCCTCGCCATTCCACGTGAAGATCATCGGACACGAGCCCGACAGCCGGGGCTTTTCGACATAGCGATGGTCCATACCGACCAACTGCTCGGACTCGTTCTGAATCAAACCGTTGGTCCACGTGATGCGAACCGTGTCGATGCTCTCGGCTTTCGCGAGGCCAAAGACAAGTGGCACGCCGCGATAGATGCGCTTGCGGTAGACCCGCCCGGCGCGCACTTCGACCCGTGAGCCCTCGGCAAGCTTGGCGCTCTTGACGCCCTCAAGCGAGACGGTCACCTGCGCGTGGCCGGTTTTCGTGGTGTTGGCGAGGACGCGGAGGTTGCGGTCGTTGTCGACGACCAGCAGGTCCTCGAGTCCGTCGCCATTGAAGTCGGCGGCGGCGGCGGCGCGCGCGCTGTCGAGGGCAGCCAGCGATTGCTGCTCAAACCGGCCGGCGCTTTCGTTGATGAGGACCCGGCCCGCCGCGACGGCATCCGTCCAGCCACGGTTCTGAAGGTCGGCCCATGCGAGCGCGCCGCCGTGCTCGGGTCCGGCGGTGACGGCACCCTCGTGGTTCTCGATAATCTGTGTGGTCGCTCCTGCCTTGTGGGTCCAAGTAAGGGCGAGATCGAGGAAGCCGTCGTTATCGACGTCTACGACATCGAGGGTTGCCGAGTCGCCCTTCGGGGTTGCGCCCTCTACCAGGCTGGCCTTGTAGCGGCCCAGCATGCGGTCGTGGTAGACGGTTACGCCATCGGCGTAGGCGATGACGATGTCGTTGCCGTTGTCCTCGACCAGCTCGAGCGTGGCGGCTGCCATGCCACGGCGGGTCGTGTCGAACGGGAAGTCGGCGCTCACGTCGGCGAACGTGCCGTCGCCGTTGTTGCGGAGCAGCTTGTGGTCGGTGCCGGTGAGAAGAAGATCGAGATCGTAGTCGTGATCGTAGTCCACCCACAGAACGGCCTCGAAGCTCCCGTCGGCGAGCTTTCTGGGATGCGAGGCGAGTTGGCCTTCTTGGTTCTCGATCAGGTGTCCGCCGTTGGAAGCAGCCGCCGCGACATCGGGGAAGCCGTCGTTGTCGTAATCGCCCGCGGCGAGGCGCCTCAGTGTGGCGCCCTCGCCTGTCGACCACAAAGGTTCAGCTTCGAGCTTGCCCTCGACATTCCGCAGCAGGAGCACGTCAACATCTGACCAAGCCAGCGCGTCCGGCTTGCCGTCGGCGTCCGCGTCTAACAAGGCGACGCGGCCGCGGTCGCCCTGCAGCGACCGATCGAGCGCTATTTCTTCGAACTCCATCGCGACGGCTTCCGGCACCGCCGAGCCGGGCTCCACTTCATCGTAAAGTTCGGAATAGAAACTCCAGTTGACGTCTTCGCCGACCGCCGCTCCCTGCTGTGCAGCTTTCAGCTCCTTGAACCGCGCCAGTTCCTTCATGGCGCGTTCGCGGTCACTGCGGCGATAAATATTAAAGAGCTGGAAGTGGGGAGCGGCGAGGCTGGGCGCCAACTCCGACGCCTTTTCGAGCATCGGAATTGCGCTTTCGAGATTCTTGTTTTGGCGGTACAGCACGCCAAGCTGATAGTGGCTCTTGGCCTCGGTGGGCACGAGCTTGATCATCTGCTCGAACTCTTCGCTGGCCCGCTCGTTTTCGCCACGCTTCTTGTATTCGATGCCGAGGTTGAAATAGGTGTGGGGCAGCGCCGGGTCGATTGCGCGCGCCTTCTCGATCTCGGCCATGCCCTCGTCGTTCTCGCCGACCCGCAGCAGCGCCAAACCGAGGTTCAGATGCTCACGGGCGGAATCGGGGTTGAGCGCGAGCGCTTTACGGAGCTCGTCCGGTGCGAGGTTTTGGGCCCCGGGGTTCTCGTAGAAAGCTTTGCCCAGATTGCGATGCTGCTGCAGGCGGGCACGCGCCGGGTCTTCCTCACGCGGGGGAGCGGGCGGGCCTGGCGAGCCACATCCCGCCGCCACCGCAAGCAATAGCAAGATGGCGGATCGGTTTCTCACTTGCATCAAGAAGATGATCTCATCCTAACGAAGTGGCGGGCCGGGGACGGGGGTCGTAGGGGCACGGCATGCCGTGCCCGCTGCTCGGCTTGGACGCGGCATACCTCTGTCCGCGCCTGTATCTTCCGGCTACGGCGCTTCCCAGAGAACTTTCTCGTTCGGACCGTTGAGGGCCGCGCGGGCCGTGCCATTGGGCGAGGCGTAAATCAGCGCGCCCGACTTTTTGCCGGCCGTCGACATCGACAAGCGCGGATTGCCATCATTCGACAAGTAGAGGTCCACGCCCGCGTTCCCGTTCTGGTCGAAGAGCACCACGCTGCCACTGCCATCCGAGGCGACCACAATGGCCGATCGCACCTTGCCTTGAGCGTCGGTGAGGCTGACACGGGCGCCGCCCTGGTGAAGCTGTAGCCCGCCTCGCGTGCGATTGCTCCTATCGACCAGCACAAACGATTGCGCCGAGACACTCTCGGCGACTATGCGTTGCGGCATCACCTGCGCCGAGACCGAGGCCGGCGCAGCGAGTCGGGTCGCCAATAGGCCCCCGAAGAAACCTGCGGCAGTAGCGGCCAAGACAACCAGAATCGTTTGTTTGCGGTTCATTGTGATCTCCTCAAAGAAAAGGTGGTCCGTGCGCCACAAGGGAGGCCGAGACGTGACCGAACGCGCGCGTAGCGCACTACACACCCCCTACGTTACCCCATAGCGGCGACATTCTACTAATGCTTCCACGTGATCTGCAAATGATACTGCCCCTCGCCGCCCTTGAAGTCATAGATGCGGATGCGCGCGCTGTAGCCGTTCTCCTCGGTGGGCTTTGCTAGGACGACAAACTTGCCACGGCCCTTTCTCTTCTTCACCTCGAAGGATTGCAGCGGTTTTTGCGGAATCCCCTGAGTGTACTCGGTGCCTGCGTTGCGTCCCGGTTGGTTGGAGAGATGCTTGTGGACGACGGTCGCTCCCTGGATAAACACCTCTTGGACGTGGTCCACCCACAGGCGCAGGTCGAAGCGGCCCTGGTTAGCATAAGGATCGAAGTCCAACGCCTTCCGCGCGGGCAAGGGACGGTAGCCTTGTGCCAGGAGCGACTCGGTTGTGGGCGAAGCCGACGTCGCGCCCGGCGCGAGGGGTTCCCCCGGCGCTTCCTCCGGCTTCGGCGGCAGTTTGGCTGACCCAGAAGTTCGGACCGCCTCGATTAGCACCGGACTCGCGCCGGCGGTCTGGAATTCGGGGTCGAGAGAGGGGGTCCAGCGGAAGTCCACGCCGCGCACTTCCACCATGCGCCGGACCCGCGGTGACGCAGCGGTTCCGCATCCACATTTCTTGAGGGTCGGAAACATTTGATTTAGCAAGTGTTTTCGCTCGTCCTCCAGGTCCGAGCAGATTCGCATTCCCCCGGCGGACTTGACCCATGTGTTATTCTGATATATATTAATTATACCAGTCATGAAGGCGGCCCCCACTCGCTCTCATCTCTCGGATGCCGAACGTAGGCTCCGCTCCCGCATCGCGCAGCTCGTCCATGGCCGCTGGTTGCTGCACGGCACGCTGGCGCCCCGCCAACGCACCTGCGGCAAGCCCACCTGTCGCTGTGCTCGCGGTCAGCTTCACGCCTCGTTGTATTTGGTGCGGAATCGCCAAGGGCAACTGCAGCAGCTGTTTGTGCCCCGCCACTGGGAGGCCCGCGTCCGCCAGGCCGTGGCCGACTACCAGCAACTCCAACGGCTCCTCGACGAGGTCTCCGAGCGTGAATGGAAACGGCTCCGAAGCCGCCGGGAGGAATGACGTTCTTCGACGCCTGCTGCACTACGCCGAGAAGGTCTACGGTCTGCGGGACTCGCTGCTGGCCGCCGTCGGCGACACCAGGCCGCGGCCGCGCATCCCGACGCGGGTGGTGCTGCAGTCGGTGCTGGTGCTGTTCTGGACACGGCTGGGCAGCCTCAACGCGTTAGAGACGCTAGCGCCCGCACCGTTTTGGAAACAGTGGTTGGGCCGCGAGATGCCCAGCGCCGACACCCTCGGGCGCGTCTACAGCCGGCTCGATGCCGCCGCGGTGCGGGCAGCGATTCATCACGTCTACGAACGGCTCAAGCGCAACAAGGCCCTGCCCGGGATCGGCGGGCTGGGCGTGGCCGTGCTCGACGGCCATGAGTCTCACGCCAGCTACCGCCGTTGCTGTCGAGGATGCTTGAAGCGCACCGTGCAGCGCCGCGATGGCCAGCAGATGCAATACTACCATCGCCAAGTCACACTGCTGTTGCTCTCCGATGCGCCCCCCGGCTCCGAACCGCTGCGACTGTTGCTCGACGCCGAGCCGCAACGGCCCGGCGAGGACGAGATGGCCGCGGCGCACCGTTTGCTGGCGCGAGTTATCGAGACCTATCCGCGAGCCTTTGACGTCGTGTTGGCCGATGCTCTCTACGCCACCGCCCCGTTTAT
Source organism: Bryobacterales bacterium (assembly GCA_965261065.1). Lineage (GTDB taxonomy): Bacteria > Acidobacteriota > Terriglobia > Bryobacterales > UBA6623 > JAKZVK01. The sequence continues at coordinate 6,870,374 of OZ253444.1, forward strand.
CAACTTCTTATTGGGGCATGGCAAAGACGCCGTGATCGTGCTCAAGGACGAGCGCCGCAACCTCTATCAAGACGTCCAAGGGCTGTGGCCGACCACGGCGCCCCAACGCGGCGACTATCAAGGTCGCGATTGCCAGTGGTGGGATCACGAGGGCCTGGTGTCGTGGCCGCAGGTGCAGCAGCCGCTGCGGGTGGTTCGTTCCGTCGAGAGCTGGCAGCAGTATTCGCAAATCGACTCCCAACCGCATCCGCATCACAGCGAGTGGGTGTGGGTGACGACCCTTTCCTCACTGCAGGTTCGGACCGCGCGGGTGGTAAGGTTGGGCCATCAACGCTGGGACATCGAGAATCAGGGTTTCAACGAGTTAGTCAACGGCTGGCACGCCGACCACGTATATAAGCACGACCCCGCGGCGATCGAGAACTTTCTGTTGACGGTGTTTCTGGCTTTTAATCTCTTCCACGTTTTTGTTGCGCGCAATCTCAAGGCATCGCTGCGGCGCAGCAAGCCGCGAGTCTTTTGGGCGCGCGCGATGGCGGCTGATCTGTATCAGGCGGCGGCTTGCCCGTACGGCTCGGGGCCCTCGCCATAGCGAGCGGGTGGTTTTCTTTCTCCCTGCCATCCTGCGCTGCCACCACGCCGCCGAGCGGCAGCCGAGCGTAGCGGTGTCTTCCGCAGCCGACTTCGGGCCCCGCCGAGGCCCTCGTCCGGCTGCGAATCTGCTCGCCCCGCTCGCCCCGCACCTAACTCGCTCGTTCCCCAATCACTTCCCGGCTCTCGCCCGACCGCGTTGCGGAATCGCTGGCGGTGACGGCATTCCCGACTGGAGCAGGATCACGATCTGCCCTTTCGACATCGCCGGACCCGGCTGCTCCCAGGGCGGGGGCGGCGCGTCGCGAGCAGGCGGTGGCGGCGAGGACGTCGTAGCGCCCGGGAATGGCGAGTCACCCTTGGGCCCTGGCGTCGAGGGCGTGGGTTCTAGTGGGGGAGGCCCCGGTGAAACAGGCGCTACGCCGCCTGCGGGCCGGTAGCTTCGCTTCACGGCGTCGATGAACGTGTCCGAGGCACCGGTGGAACGAATCTCCTGTTCGATCTCGGGCGTGAGCCGGAATCGCACGCCTCGATCGACAACGATGTCGGCGAGTTCCTTCTCCGTCAGCCCGCCGATTTTCAAGGCTCCGAGTAGGCCGTCGCGGCTGACCGGCTGCGGCTGCTGAGCGGCGGCGACAACACAGAGCGCGAGGGCCACTGGGCACAGCAGATGCACTGCGCGCAGAAAGCCGCGGCTACGAAATCGGTGCGATGGGTGTTGATGGGACATTGTCCTGTTCATCGTCAGAGCCCTGACGAAGCGGCGGGCCCAGTGCCGGTGCCCCCAGTGCCAGTGCTACGTGCAGCCCACCAAGCCTCGGCGGCGCCAACGTTCGATCTTCCGGCGGCCACCCATTTTGGGGCCCATCATTTCTCAAGCGCTTTCAAAGCCTGTTCTCGCAAGCGCTGCCGGGCGCGTTCGGCGGCGGCGGCCACCTCTTCAGGCGAAAGCGCCTGCGGCGGCGGGGCCTGCTCGATCGGCGGCGCGGCAGAAGCCTTCTTGGGTGGTCCCCCCGCGACCGTAGCCGGCGGTTGCTTGCTTGGTTGCGGAGGCCGTCTCCCGACCTCGCCCCCAGGGGACTTGTCAGCTCCGATCGCTGGCGTTCCCTGAGAAATCGTTCCTGGTGTACTCGTTCCCTGCGGAATCGAGGGGCGCGCTCCTACCTGTGACGATCCCGGTCCGCCCGCAGCCTTCCTACCCACACCCGCGGCGGCAGGCTGGGGCGTATTCGGCACGGCCCCCGGCAGCTCCGGCGTGTCAGACGCGATAGGTGGAACCTCGGGTTCACTGGCTCCAGGCATCAATGCCCACGCGAGTAAGGCGACCAGGACAATCGTGGCGGCCAAGCCCGCGTAAAGCTTCCATCGTGAATCGTCTTCCCCCGTTCCAATGGATCCCAGGGTGGGAACAGCGATCACGGGTGACGCGGCTTGTTGAGGAACAGCCCGTTCTCCCGAGGCAGCAGCAGGCGGCCGTGGGGCTGCCGCTGTCGCTTCGTGCGTAGGGGCGACCGGCGGCGCAGGGGCCACCGGAGGCGCAATCAGGGTCTCGTCCACCGACGAGGGCGTCGGACGCTCCTCAGCGGAATAAGCCGCCGGCGCTGCCTTGGCGTTAGCTTGCTGTTCCACCGGCGCCGGTGGTTTCGGCGGCGGCTTGACGGCGGCAGCCGGGGCGGAGGGCTGCTCGCTTGGCGCGGGCGGACTTGGACTCGGTGCCTCCAGCGGCGCCGCCGCCTCGGCGACAAACCGTGTTCTGGGCGCGAGCGGTGGCGGCGCGGGAGGCGGCGGAGCCGGAGTGTTCACGGCGGGCTCCGGACGCTCGTACACAACCGTCTCCTTCAGCCGCGGCGTCTCACGGGGCGGAGGCACGGGGGTCAATCGGCTGCCTCTCGCCGCGACGCCCTGCGGCTCAATCGCCGCCCACAGAGCCTGTTGAAACTCGGCGGCCGTCGGGATGCGGTACTGGGGCTTCTTGGCCAGCGACCGCATGATGACCGCTTCAACCGCCTCCGGGATGCTGGGCTCATACTCGCGCGGGGGGGCCGGCGGTTGCTCCACTTGCGCCCGCATCAGATCGTATTCGCTCGTCGCCGAGAACAGGCCGCGCCCGGTCAGCATCTCGTACAGCACGACGCCCAGAGCGTAAATATCGGAGCGCCGGTCGATCTCTTGGCCTTGAATGCGCTCGGGGGACATGTACTCGATGGTCCCCACCACGGCCCCCTGCCGCGTCATGCCGGCTTCGCCGAGCACGCGGGCGATGCCGAAATCGGTCACCTTGACCACGTCTTGCGACGAGACCATGATGTTCGCCGGCTTGATGTCGCGGTGCAGGATGCCCATGTTGTGCGCGTGTTCGATACCCTCCAGGGCCTGGCAGAACAGCGGCACCGCCCGCGCTGTCGCCATCGCTTTCGAATCCCGAATGATGTCGTCGAGCGTGGGGCCGTCGACGAACTCCATCACCATGTAGAAGTCGTCGCCGCTGCGGAAGAACGAGAAGAGCGTGGCGGTATTGGGATGGTTCAGCTTGGCGAGGGTGACCGCCTCACTGCGGAAGCGCGCCAGCAGATCGGGCTTGCGAGCCAGCTCGGGGCGCAGGCTCTTGATCGCCACCTCGCGGTCGAGCATGACGTCGACGCCCTTGAAGACGGACCCCATGCCGCCTTCGCCGATCTTCTCGATAATCTTGTAGTTCCCTACAACGCTGCCGATCATGGTCGAAACGTCACTCTTTGCTCGTCGTGGCTCGCTTGGCGCCGGACTCGCCGACTATCAAGACGCAAACGCTGATGTTGTCGGGACCGCCGCGGTCATTGGCCATCTTCACAAGCCGGTCGCAGGCGCTAGTGCTCGCAACGGATGCCACGGTCTTGGCGATCTCATCGTCCTCGACTACACCATAAAGGCCGTCGGAGCAGAGCACGAAGCGGTCATCCGGTTTGACCGGCAGGGGCTTCTCCCAAGACGCCACCTCGACTTTGGTCTGCCGGCCCAACGCCCGAATGATGACGTTGCGGTCGGGATGCGAACGCGCCTCTTCGAGCGAGATCACTCCTTCTTTCACCATCTGCATCACAAGCGAATGGTCTTCGCTGAGCTGGTATGCGCTGCCGCCGCGGACTAAGTAGAGGCGGCTATCGCCGACCTGCGCGTGAATGGCCGACTGGTTCTGCAGAGCGAGGGCCGTGCACGTGGTACCCATGCCCTTGAGCCCGCCGTTTTGCTTGGCCGCATCGTGGATGGCGGTGTTCGCCTCAATGACGGCATCAACCAATGCTTCCTGCGGCGCCTTGTTGCTCCGGTAGTAGGAGTACCCAACGATATCGACGGCGATGCGGCTGGCGACCTCTCCGGCCGAGTGCCCTCCCATACCGTCGGCGATGACCGCGAGAGTGCCTTTCGAAACCAGCAGTTCCTGTTCGTCCGGATGAATGATCGTCGCGGCGTCTTCGTTCAACTCACGGCTGCAACCGATGTCAGTGCGAAAGCTGGCATCGACGGCGTACGTGAGGGGCTTTTGCGAGGTTGGTGGCAAAGTCTATCTTCCCTGTCGAACCAGTCGGGGACCGGCCGCATCGCGCCGCCCGTGAGCGACGAAAACAAAGAACCCGCCGCGTGCGGTGCGCGGTACACCCCCATTCTTTCAAGCCCTTTGCCGGTCCGGCGCAAGGACCGCTGTTCGGCGCCCCGACGCTAGCGCAGCACCCTTCTCATACCCATCAGCTCGAGCCCGAAGCGAATCGGGACGGCCAGCGACACCGTCACGTCACGGGCGACGACCGCGTTGAAAATGCCGATCACCTGGCCCTGATCGTCGAACACCGGACCGCCGCTGTTTCCGAGCCCGGCGGAATTGATCGTCAACTGGTAACAGTCGCCGCACATGTTGTATAGCGCATCGGCGGAGCCGGCGGCCGCTTGCGTGTGAAGCACGCGGCCGATGTTGCCGACGCTGACGGTCGGGTCGGGAACCTCCTGCATCTGTCCCTGACTTCTCAGACCGGTCGCGACAGTGGCCACGGAGAAGGTGCCGGGCGAGACGTTCGGGTAGCCCATCACGATGGAGGGCGCGCCCGGTTGCACTTCAGCGGCGTCAGTGGGAAAGTTCACCGTGGGCAAGGCCGAGGGGGCCGCGATGTTGATCATGGCGACATCGTGGCGCTGAGAGACGCGCGTGAGAGACGCCGGGATCCGCAGGCTGGTCTTCGCGAAGGTCACGTCGAGGTAGTCATGGCGTCCCTCGACCGAGCGGGTCGGGCCGCTGGTCTCGGGAATGCGAATCTGCGTCAGGTTGATCACCTGCGAGGCCTTGAATCTCGTCCGCGACGGCATCCAGTCGGCCGGGGCCGTTACCAACTCCTCCCAGCCCACCCATACATAGTCCGTGCCGCGGCGTCCCAGCACGGCGACCAATCCCGGGGCGGCCTGCGGGGGCCACGCCGTGAAGTTCTCCTCCCATGAAGCCGCGATGTGCCGGCTGGTGAGGATAAAGCCTTCAGGGCTCGCCACGAAGCCCGACCCCGAGCCGCGCGCTCCGACCGGGTAATTGCGTCCGGCCTGGTCGCCGGTGAACAGCGCGGGCTCGATGCGGTTATCCGGGAAACGTATGTAGAGCGGCACGATCTGCCGCGACGCTACCCCCGGGAAGCGGTTGTACTGGCGGTACACGGGGTTGTTCACGTACCAGTGATAGAGCTGGCGGCCCGTATCGATGTCGAAGAGCTTCCAGCTCACTTCGACCAAGACGACGGCCTCACTGTTCTGCGACGCAATAGTCGTCTCGCCCGGGCCGAAACGGTCTTCGGCGATGGAGCCGCTAATCGTCTCCCATCCTCCCAGGTAGAGGTAGGCGCCGACGCCGACAACCAGCAGAGCCACGACGGCCAGGGCGATCCCGGCCGACGATTTCTTGGTCTCGGTAGTCGAATGAGCGATCATCCGCTCGACGGTGGCCTTGCCGACGGTCTGGCGCGGCGGCCCCGAAGGCTGAGACGGCGGAGGCTGAGACGGCGGGGGCGATACGACAGGCGGTCCGCTTGAGACTGCCCGCGTGGGCGGAGGCATCGGCGGCGCGGTTCTCGGACTGCCCGCTTCGTCGGCGATACGCGTCTCCGGCGCTACCGGGGGCGGTTCCACCTGGAACTCGAACTCCGGTCCGGCGGGCCCGAACTGCACCGTGTCGCCGTGCGAAATCCTCGACGTGCCATAGACGCGATGCTTGTTGAGAAAGGTTCCGTTGCGGCTGTCGAGGTCGGTCAGCAGGAACTGGTTGGGGTTCGATTCGTCGCGAGTGATGCGCGCGTGTTGCCGCCCCACCAAGTCGTCTTGTTCGGGATGGTATTTGACCGTCGCCCCGGGGTCGCGCCCGATCAGCAACTCGGTGAAGTGCTTGAGGGGGAACTCCTCGACTTCGTTGGCCTTCGAGCCGGATAAGTGTTTGAGAACAATACGTTCCATGACGTCTAGCGGCCACCTTTCCGCTGCGAGCATTATATCCCGGTTTCGCCGTTGCGGCAGGGAGGCAAGACGGGACTCAGATCCGTACGTAAGGATTCTGACGATCACTCGATGCCCGGCCCGCCCCAACCGCGCCAACCACCACCTCCGAGCCGCCGGCAGTTCGCGGACAAAGCCCGAACACTGGTTGGCAAGGCGGCCTCGCGGCGCTGTTCGATGTGGACCAGCGTTACCCAGCGATTCCGCTGTGCAACATCCTCCATCGTCGGAACCTCAGTCACAGAATCTTCATCCCACTATAATGGCTGTCAGCGAAACGACGCACCACAACCCGGAGGGGGACAAAGCCCGCACTCCGGTGCACGACTCGCGGAGTCACGGACTTTCTAGAACTTTATTCTCCTTCCTTTCAATAACTTGCCACTCCGAGAACCCTGGAACCCATAGATGTGAGTGCTAGCCTAATAGCGGGAACGACCGGTGCGGACAGATCGCCGGACCAACAACGACCGTTTCCTGGCCAGGCAGTTTCGATGTTGCTCTCCGAACATATGTGAAGCGACCTTCCCCCGCGAACGGCAGCTCCTGACGCAATCGGTCAGGTGAGGACCGTCCGTTCAAGCCCGCTCTTTCGCTCCTATCTAGAGCGGGCCGCTGAGGTCATCACAGACTGGAGCCAGAGGGCCCTCTTTTTTTTGAACCGATTTTGAACCGAGCCGTGACCGTGAGGGAGCGGTCCGGCGTTGCACTGGAGCTTGTTGACACAGATTCTAGAGCAGAACTCCGTCCAGCCCCGAGCAGCTCATGTGAGGGCTGGCCCCTGCGACGGCACGCCGCCGCAACCCCACGGCACTCTTCTGGTGGCACTCTCTCCAACCCCCCCCCCCCCGATCCCACCATTTCCCGCAAACGCACACTTTCATTACAGAAAACAAAAACATCTTAACCCACCCTTAATCAATCACTTGCCTCTCTGTGAGGGCCGAGATCCACCCACCGGCTTGCTACTGTGGAATTGAAGGAGGAGGAGACAAAAGCAAACCTTCGCACAGTGCCAGATCGTGCCACGAACCTTCACGACCATGACCGATCCCACGAAAGCCGCATCCGTGGGGGACACATCCGTGGGGGGACAGGCTACGACTTTTATGCTAACGCGTCGACAACACGAAGGTCCGGCTTACGCCCCCCACAGGGCCGTCAAGCAACTCAAGTTCAACAACGGCCTCTGGGGAGCACTCCAACTTCAACAACCGCCTGCGGCCGACGCAGATCGGCCTCGGCACGATCCAGGGTGGCACCAACAAGCTGAAGCTCGGCGGTTTGGGGGCGGTTCGGGGATAAAGCCCGAACACCGGTTGGCAAGGTGACCTCGCGGCGCTGTTCGCTGTGGACCAGCGTTACCCAACGATTCCGCTGTGCAACATCCTCCATCGTCGGAAGCTCAGTCACAGAATCTTCATCCCACTATAATGGCTGTCAGCGAAACGACGCACGACGAATGGAAACCTCGCCGATCACTACGATGTTCGGAGGGTTGCTATCGATAACCTCATCCTGTTAGAGCGGCGTTCCCCGGGAAACCAATGAAACGTGCACTCCTTCTGCTCTTTCCCTTATTGGCTTGCCAGAGCGGTTTGGCCCAGGACCGTGTCGACGGGGCTAACATCTCGCTGAACGCTCTCAAGGAGATCCGAACCGCCCTCGGCAACTTTTACCCCGTCGATCCCGAAAACCCGATCCGGCACTTGCCGTCCGAAAGTCGCGGCGAACTCAGCCTCTACTACAAGTTTCCCGAAAGTAAGACCGTCGTTGAGATCCCAAACTTCCGATCCAAGCATCACGAGGTCAGCCGGAGACGCGAAGGCAATGCTTCGATCACGCGATACCGCATCGAGTGGATCCCCATGGCCAACCGCAAGAGGTCGTTGCCGACTTCGAGACTGACCGTTAAGGTCGGCGTCGGTGCTCCCAGAAACCTGAGACCTGAAGAGTACCGCGGGGAAACACGCTCGCGGGACGACGCGGAACGAGAGTACCAGCAGGCATTCGCCGAAGGCTGCCGCTCGGGACGGGTTTCCCAATTCACCGTCAGTCCTGCCAGTTGGTTTCAGCAAGTCCGCGGAGAGCTGCCTGGATCGCGATCGACCTGCGATTCTTCCACCGGCAAGATCAACCACCGCGATTGGGACTGGGGCCGGATGGCGAGTAAGTTGATCAGCTACACGGAGCTCAGGGAGTTCCGTGTTCATGGTCTGCCGGCCAAAGCAATCGTGAGGCGTGTCCGCGGCGTTCAGTGCGGTGACATCGAGAGCACCTACGGCTCGGCGGGTATCTGCGAGCCCTGGTCGGGAGAAGGCGTCAGTGCCATGACGGCTTGGATCGACCACGAGCATCCCGACTTCCAAGGGCCATTCGGATCGAAACTGCGCTTACAGGCCGTTGTCCGCGGAACCAACCCAAACGTAGCTCTGGGGAAGAATCGGGACAGCCTCAATTATGACGCTCGACTTCCCACCGTAGTGGCCTGAGCCACCTCCTGTTTCCTCGGCCGGCCAACAGACCGTAGCTGAAGGTCGGTGCCCGCCTCGGTCGCCAGTTCCGCAATGAACTCTTAACTTCCCAACGGCTTACCGGCGCGGGTGGCGGCTCGTAACTGCTCCATCCAGCCCGCGTCGAAGGCCGACCCCTCGTGCAACACCCCGTCCCAATCACCCAGCGGACTGATCTCCCTCCACCGATCCAGGTCCAAGAGACCTGTGGCGTCACGTCCCGTGACATGCGCCCGCGCACTCGACCATGCGAAGTCCGTCGCCATCGATTCTGCTCGGGCCGTAGGTATGGATCTGGGATACTAAGTTACGAGTCCCACATGAGACGAAGCTACGCAGGTTGGCTGGTGCGGATGCTGCTGCCGCTGGCGTGGGCCCTCGCCTGTAACGGGCAATCCCCGAAAGTCATTCAGGTTGACGTTGAACACGTCATCCACCCGCTGACGGTCGAAATCGTCTCGCAGGCCACCGCCCAGGCAAAGGAAGAAGGCGCAGCCGCTGTGTTGATCCGCTTGAACACGCCCGGCGGTTTGCTCTCGGCTACGCAGGAGGTGATCCAAGCCATCGTTGCGTCCGAGGTGCCGGTGATCACCTACGTTGCGCCCAGCGGCGGCCGGGCGGCCTCGGCGGGCTTCATGATTTTGATCGCGGGCGACGTGGCCGCCATGGCCCCCGGTACCAACAGCGGGGCGGCGCATCCGGTGCTCATGGGCGGTGAGATGGACGAGATCATGAAGCAGAAGGTCGAGAACGACGCGGCGGCTTCTGTTCGCGCGATGGCCGACAAGCGCGGGCGGAATCCGGAATTAGCCGAAAAAGCGGTGATCGAGAGCAAGTCATTTACCGAGCAAGAAGCTCTCGAGGCGAAGCTCATCGATCTGGTCGCCGACAATCCCGCCGCTCTTCTCGCGGCGCTCGACGGCAAAGCCATCACGCGTTTTGACGGGGACGAAGTGACGCTGTCGCTTACCGGAGCCAGCATTACGACCTTCGAGTTGAGCTACCGGCAGACGATCCTGCTGTCGCTAATCAATCCCAATCTGGCCTTCATCCTGCTGATTTTGGGCCTGGTGGGAATCTACGTGGAATTTACGCACCCGGGGTTGATCGTACCCGGCGTGGCGGGCGGGATTTTGGTCATTCTCGGCGCCATGGCGTTGACACTGTTGCCGATCAACTGGGCGGGCGCGGCGCTGATTTTGCTCGGGCTGGCCTGTTTCATCCTCGAAGCTACCATACCCTCGGGCGGCATTCTCGCCGGGGGAGGGGTGATCGCCATGGTCTTGGGTACCGTCATGCTGGTCGACACTGAGGTTCCAGAACTCTCCATCAGTTGGACGACGGCCATCGGTGTGACCTTGCCGTTTGCGGCGATCACGGTGTTCCTGTTGCAGCTTGCGGTCAAGTCGTTTCGCTACAAAGTGGCCACCGGCTCGGAAGGGATGGTCGGCGAGACGGGTGTGGCCAAGAGCGACGTACACGACGCCGGGCGCGTGTTCGTCCACGGAGAATGGTGGAACGCCCGCTCCGATCAGCCGATCCCAGAGGGAGCGCCGATCGAGATTGTGAGCATGGACGGGTTGCTGCTCACGGTGCAAGCGAAAAACGGCGGCCACGCGCAGCCCCCCGCGACGGATGCAAGTTCGGCCGACGCCGCTTAGTAGCCCGTTGAGCAAGGGAACGCGGGCACGGCATGCCGTGCCGCAAGATCGCGAACTGACCGACAGGCGAATCTAGGAGGACAACGATGGGATTCAACGTGACTTGGCTGTTTCTGTTCATCATCATTCTGTATCTGATCAACTGCATCAAGATTCTGCCGGAGTACGAGCGGGGCGTGATCTTTCGTCTGGGACGCCTGCTCCCGAGCCCGAAGGGGCCCGGCCTGGTGCTGGTGTTCGCGCCGATCGACCGGATCGTGCGCATCTCGCTGCGCGTCGAGACGATGGACGTGCCGCCGCAAGACGTCGTGACTCGCGACAACGTGACGGTCAAGGTCAGTGCGGTGGTCTTCTTCCGCGTGCTCGACCCGGCCAAGTCCGTCGTCGAGGTCAGCCATTACGTTCACGCGACATCGCAACTCGCGCAGACGCGGTTGCGGGCGATTCTTGGCGAGGCGGACCTCGACGAGCTGCTCAGTCAAAGGGAGAAGCTCAACGCGCGCGTGCAGGCCACGCTCGACGAGCAGACGGAGCCCTGGGGGATCAAGGTGCAGGCGGTCGAGGTCAAGAACGTCGACCTGCCCGACCAGATGATCCGCGCCATTGCGCGCCAAGCCGAAGCCGAGCGTGAGCGGCGCGCCAAGGTGATCCACGCCGAGGGCGAGATGCAGGCCGCCGGGAAGTTGACCGAAGCAGCGAAGTTGCTTGCCAGTCAGCCGACTTCGGTTACGCTACGCTACCTCCAAACCCTGAACGAAATCGGCACCGAAAAGAACACGACCATTGTGTTCCCGTTGCCGATCGACCTGTTCCGCGGCCTCAGCCACTGGGCGGCCAAGCTGGACGACGAGACGGACACGGAGGGCGGGCCCGGATCCCCTGGATGATCCTCGATGATTCCGCGGGTGAAACTCAAAACAAAATCAGGGTAAGATGTTAAGCATATGCCTCCCCGAGAAGAGGAAGAGTTCGAACTAGTACTCGGGAACAAGCAGCTCCTGAGTCTGTTTTTCGTTGTCGTCGTCCTGTTTGCGATCTTCTTCTCTTTCGGCTACACCGTCGGGTTTGGCCGAGGCCAGCACGACCGCGTGGCCACGATCGCAGAGGCGGACACGGTTTCCAAGGAGTCCGAGGGTGTTCGGATTCCCGACGCGTTGCTCGAAGACGCCCCTAAGGAGCCGGTTACCGCTCCACAGGGGGCGGCGCCCGCGCCGGCCAGGGTGCGCAATGAGCCGGCACCCGCGCGCAGCGTTCGACCCGAGCCGGAGACGAGACCTAAACCACCGCCCACCGCTTCGCGGCCGAAACCGCGACCGGCGGCGGCCGGCGGTACGGGCGCGGCTGTTGCCCGGTCGATTCACATCCAGGTGGCGGCCATGCGGGTTCGCGCCGATGCCCAGATGCTGGTCAGTAAACTGCGGGCCAAGAAGTATCCCGTGGCGCTCTATGACCAGGCGGGTGACGGCTGGCATCGTGTGGTGATCGGGCCGTTTCCCAATGACGCATCGGCTAAGGCGTCACAGAAGAAACTCGCCGCCGACGGGTACAAGACGATCCTGCGGCGTCCGTAGCCGGAGGTGATCGCGCTGGCGGAGCCGCGCCCGGTGCGGGCGTGGGCCGCTGGGTTGACTCCCGCGGCTCTGGCCGTTTTACTGTTGCATACATGCTGTCTCCGACCGACCCGCTGGTCTGGATTCAACCCCTCGCAGAGCCATACCCGGACGCACGCCCGTACTTGCGCCTACCCCCATGGCTCCGCAAGGGCCACACCAACTTCCCCGCGCTGCACGATCTAAAGGTCGAGTTGCGGAAGCGGAACCTCCACACCGTTTGTGAGTCGGCGCGCTGCCCCAACATCCACGAGTGCTTCAGCCGCAAGGCGGCAACGTTCATGATCCTGGGCAACATCTGCACGCGCCGCTGCGGGTTTTGCGCCGTGCCGCAGGGTTTGCCCGAAGCGCTCGATCGAGACGAGCCTCGAAATGTCGCCGAGATGGCCGCGCGGATGGATCTGCGCTACGTGGTCATCACCAGCGTCAACCGCGACGACCTGGCTGATGGAGGCTCGGCCCATTTCGCGGAGACGGTACGCCAGGTACGCCGGGCCCTGCCGGCGGCACGGGTAGAAGTGCTGACGCCTGACTTCCTGGGCGATCACCACGCCGTCGCGCGTGTGCTCGATGCGCGCCCTGACGTCTTCAACCACAACATGGAAACCGTGGCGCGGCTTTACCGGCGCGTACGGCCGCAGGCGAACTACCGGCAATCGCTTGACGTGCTGGCCTTCGCGCGGCGGCACACGCCGAGCGTTCTGAGCAAGTCGGGCCTCATGGTCGGCTTGGGCGAAACGGCCGCCGAGGTCGAGCAACTGCTGCGCGATCTGCGCGATGCCGACACCGACGTTGCGACGATCGGCCAGTACTTGCAGCCGACCCGGAGGCGCTTGCCCGTGGAGGAGTATATTCGGCCGGAGGTCTTCGACAGTTATCGTGCCTATGGCGAGTCGATCGGCTTCAAGTCGGTCTTCAGCGGCCCGTTGGTTCGCAGCTCCTACATGGCCGACGAAGTCAACGAGGACGCCGCCGGCCGCAATACTCCAGGCAGCGCCGCCGGAGCGGTCACTTGAGATTTCGGGGGGCCCTGCCCTCCTATCTCCTCGCTGCCGCTGCCGGGATACTGCAAGTCCTGACCTTCCCCCGCTTTGGATTTTCATTTTTGGCCGCGGTCGCCGTGGCGCCGCTCCTCGTGGCGGTCGCGACCGAACCGTGTTGGCGAAGGAGATTTCTGCTCGGCTGGCTTGCCGGCGTGATCTTTTGGGGAGGAACCTGCTACTGGATCTACGATGCGATGCACCGCTACGCCCACTTGCCTGCCGTGGCGGCGGTGGCGATATTCGGCGGTTTTTTCATCGTCAAAGGGCTCCACCTGGGGGCGTTTTCATTGATCGCCGCTCCCCTGATGAGACGTTGGTGGGCGGTGCCGGCGGTGGCGGCGGCGTGGGTCGCGGTGGAAGGCAGTCACCAGTACTTGGCGTTCACGTGGCTTCAGTTGGGTAACGCCGGCATTGATTTGCCGTTGGTGACCCGAGCCGCGCCCTTCACGGGCGTGTACGGTGTTTCGTTTCTGCTTGCGATGGTGAATGTCGCGCTAGCGATGCTCGTGTTGCGGCGGCGAGCAGTCCGTGAGTTGGCCTGGCTTATTGTTCTGCCCGGCGTTCTGTTGTTGCCGCCGCTACCGGCCGAGGCTGAGGGGCAGGAAACGGCGCGGCTCGTACAGCCGAACTTCCACCCCGACGAGATCATCGAGTACGGCTGGGACCCGATTCGTCAAGCTGCGCATTGGCAAACCATGGAGGTGCTCTCGACTACCGCCGCGGAGGCGATTGACCCCTCACCGCCGGCGCTCGTCATTTGGCCCGAGTACCCGGCGCCGAGCTTCTACTCGCGCGATGAGCGCTTCCGCAGCTACGTCGAAGGGATGGCTCGCAAGCTCGGCACGCCGCTGATTCTGAACTCGGTCGAGTACCTGCCGTCGAATGGCCGTCGGCCGCTCAACAGCGCGATCACGCTGGACTCGCGCGGCGAGTTCGTCTCGCGTTACAGCAAGATCTTTCGGGTGCCATTTGGGGAGTTCGTGCCTTGGCCGTTTTCGCTGTTCATCGAGAAGATTACGCTCGACGTGGGCGACTTCCTGGCGGGGGAGGAAGTGGTGGTGAGCCGGCTCGACGGGCACGCCGTGGGTACGTTCATATGCTACGAGTCGGTCTTCGCGCGCGGCGTGCGGCGGTTCACAGCCGGCGGCGCGGAGGTGCTCGTCAACATCTCGAACGACAGTTGGTACGGGCGCACCGCGGCACGTCACCAGCACCTGTTGATCGCGCGGATGCGGGCGGTCGAGAACGCCCGATGGCTGTTGCGTGCAACGAACGACGGCATCACGTCGGTGATCGATCCGGCGGGACGGGTGACGGCGTCGCTGCCATCGTTCGAGCAGAGTGTGTTGGTGGCCAAGTTTGATTACGTCGAACGGGTTACCGGGTTTGTGCGGTTTGGTGAGTGGTTTTGGTGGTTGACGTTGGTCGCCACGTTGGCATTGGTTTTGGTTGTCGTTGGGCGGGGCGGTAAGGAGGCAGTGTAACTTCTCCTACGCCGCCACGGCGGCCACGGGTTGCGTAACAACAACCTCTTTCGCTGTAGCATCTCAACGCGGGCTCACGCCCTCGGCTCCGAGTGGCGGGCCCAACCGAGCGGTTTTCGCGGGCCGACGGCAAGTGGGCCGCCAGCCCCACCGGGCTCGGGTTTTCCGCGGACAGCTCGCTGCGCTAAAGTCAAGTGAATGCGCCGCTTCCCGCTGTGGCTGGTCCTGTTGGGGGTTGCCCCCGGCGTAGTCCTGCCTGTGTCGGCGCAGTTCGACGCCACGAAGCCGTTTGACGTTTGGGCGTTGCAGCGCATCGCGCGGGTTTCCGACCCGCAACTCTCGCCCGACGGCTCGACACTGGCCTTCGTCGTCGAGCGCGTCCTGCTGTCGGTCAACCGCAAAGAGAAGCACATCTACACCGTGCCGCTCGAGGGGGGCGCGCCGAGCCAACTCACCTACGACGGCAAGTCGAATCATCGTCCGCGCTGGTCGCCGGATTCGACTCACATTGCGTTTGTCTCCGACCGCTCGGACTCGTCGCAGATCTGGATCATGGAGGCGGACGGCAGTCGTCCGCGGCAGGTCACCGATCTGGCGACCGAGGCCGGCGGAGTGCTGTTTGCGCCCGACGGGCAGCACTTGCTCTTCACGAGCCGCATCGTGCCGGAGTGCGGCGATGATTGGGAATGCAATGAGCGCGTACTCGAGGAGCGCGAGCAAGACCCGGTCAAGGCGCGAACGTACGACCGCCTGCTCTATCGCCGCTGGGACCACTGGGACGACGGCCGCCAGGGGCATCTGTTCCTGATTGATCTCGAAGGCGGAGCGCCGCGCGACCTTACACCCGGCACCCACGACATTCCGCCTTTCTCTTTGGGTGGCCCCGACGCGTATGACATCTCGCCCGACGGCCAGGAAGTTTGTTTCGCCATGGCGGTCGGCGAGGACTCGGCGACCAGCACCAACCTCGATCTTTTCGTTGTCTCGATCGAGGGCGGCGCCCCGGTGCCGATCGTGAGCGGTCCGGCGGCGGAGACCTCGCCGCGGTACTCGCCCGACGGCCAGTCGATCGCGTTTCGCGGGCAGCTACGTCCCGGTTACGAGTCGGACCGCTACCGCTTGATGGTCTACAGCCGGCCGGCATCGGAGATCGCGAATCTCACCGAGACCTTCGATCGCTGGGTCTCGGAAGTCGCGTGGTCGCCCGACTCGTCGCGTCTCTTCTTCACCGCCGAAGATCGCGGCGGCGGGCCGATCTTTACCGTTCCGGCAGGCGGCGGCGGCCTGAAGTCGGTGGTGTTCGGTGACGCTCACCACGGGGATATTAAACTCACGCCCGATGGCCGCTCGATCGTATACAGCGTCCAGAGCGCCTCGCATCCGACGGAGGTTTTTCGCGGCTTCGCTTCCGGCGGGCCAGCCGTTCCTCTGACGCGCCTCAACGATGACCTGATGAGCGAGTACGCGATTGATTCACCGGAAGAGATTTCCTACGAGAGCATTGACGGCACGACGATTCACGGATTTCTCGTCAAGCCGCCTGGGTTCGACTTCGAGCGCAAGTACCCGTTGCTGCTGCTGATCCACGGCGGGCCGCAGGGGGCCTGGGGACAGAAGTGGAGCTACCGCTGGAACCCGCAGGTCTTCGCCGGGGCGGGTTACGTCGTGTTCATGCCGAACCCGCGCGGCTCGACCGGCTACGGCCAAACGTTGACCGACGCCATCAACGGCGACTGGGGCGGGCTGGTCTACGAAGACATCATGGCGGGGATGGACTACGTGCTGCGGCGGCCGTACGTCGATTCCGGGAAGCTGACGGCGGCGGGGGCGTCGTATGGCGGGTACATGATTAACTGGATGCTCGGCCGCACCGACCGCTTCCGCGCGTTCGTCTCGCACGCGGGGGTGTACGACCTGGCGAGCATGTTCGGGTCGACGGAAGAGCTGTGGTTCCCGATCTGGGAATTCAACGGCACACCTTGGGAGAACCCGGAGATGTATCAGCGTTGGTCGCCGAGCCAGTTTGCCAATCGGTTCAAGACGCCGACGCTGGTGATTCACGGTGAGAAGGACTATCGCGTGCCAGTGACGCAGGCGATGCAGCTTTTCACGGCGCTGCAATTGCGCAAGGTGCCGTCAAAGTTTCTCCACTTCCCCGACGAGGGGCATTGGATTCTCAGGCCGCGCAACAGCGTTCATTGGTATCAGAGCGTGATCTCGTGGCTCGACGAGTGGATCGCGCGGCCGCATCGGCCGGTGGAACCGCCCATCTACCGCCGCGATATGGAACGGGAGGAGACGCCCCCGGCAGACGGCGGTCCCACGGCCGCAACCGACCGTGGAAACGATGTGGGTGCGGCGCGCGGCGCGCGGCCGTAGGCGCGGATCGCAAGAAGAGCTTCCGATACCGCGTCCAGCCCTTACTCCTTCGCCCGCACCGTTCCTGTCGTGGGTCTCGCTTGGCAGATCCGCGGCTTCCGGGCGGCGGCCTCCAGCCGGCTCGCAGCGGCCTGGACTACACTGTCAGGGCCATGAAAGAAACCAGCTACTGGCAGCGAACCGACTCGTTCGATGAAAAGATGCGCTTGCTTACCGAGGCGTATCGCAACAAAGACTACCGCGTGGCTCGGTCGATCGGCGATTCGCTGCGGCACTCGTTGACCCTCGAGCAGCAACAGCAAGCCCCGCTTGGCGAGACGGTCCTCGGCGCAGAGTCAGACATGCCCGTCGCCGAGCTGCCGGCGCCGTGGCGGGATTGGGCGCGGGGCTGGTCGTACGTCCGAGTCTTGGCGCTTGACGAGACGGCGAACGCGACCCGCTCGTGCGAGCCGATCGAGTTGGTCGTGTCGGTTCCCGAGGATCGCGTCTCGTCGCTGCGGCGCGAAGTGCGCGTTGCCCGGATCGACGGCTCGGTGCTGCGCGAGGTTCGCAGCCAGGTCGATGAAGAAGTCCGCCGCGGCGGCGAGCGTCAATGCCGTCTGACTTTTTTTGCCAATGCTCCGGCCCACCAGCGCTCCTATTGGCTCGTCTTCTACGGCAACCCCGACGCCGAGTTGCCTCGTTATCCCACCGACCTCGAAGTCAACGGCGAGGGCTTCCAGCTCGAGTTCGAGAACGAATACTTTCGCGGCAAGCTGTCTGAGCAAATGGGCCAGCTCGAGCGCCTCACCTACAAGCGCGAACACGGTCTCGAACTCTTCGCCGGCGGCGAGGGACATGGCGAGCCGCCCGGCATCGACTGGGCGCACGATTACGTCACGTCGGGCAACTTCCAGAAACTGCGAGTGACGAATTGGCCCACCGTGCCCGACTACGAGATCCTCCGCGGCCCGCTGTCTCTCACCGTTCGGCGCTGGGGCTTCCCCTACTCGACCGTGCATCCGTTGTTCTCGCCGGCGCGCATGAACGTGTTTGTCGAGTACCGCTTCTATGCCGGGACGCCTTGGTTCGTGAAGGTCGGGTCGATGCAGGTGATCAAAGACATCGAGATCGGCTACCTGCGCGACGACGAGTGGGTGTTTTCGGGCATGTCGTTCACCGACACGGTCTGGATGGGTCCCGACGGCAAGCTGCATCGCGGCGAGGTTGCGGACGGGCGGCAGGAAGACCTATGGTCGGTCGGCTTCATCAATCCGCAGACCGAGGACGCGTTTATCGTGCTCTTCCTCGATCACTCGGTCGAGAACCGCAACGACCTCAAGCACGGTGGCGCTCCGCTGTTCTATTACAAGTGGCACGGGCACGTTTGGAGCCGGGCGCTCTATCACGGCGAGACGCTGCGGGCCGGGACCGTGCTGCGCCAGCGAAACGCCTACCTGACAATGCCGTTCAGCGAGCAGGAAGGCCCCGCGATGGTGGAGGGCATGCGCCACCAGTTGCTCAACCCCCTCGCGCCATCGGTCGCGGACCTGCCCGCGGGTGTAACCGCCACGGCCCCGAACGGGAGGCTGGCGCGTCCGGGAGAGGCGGGCGACAGCCCGATCTCGAAGCGGTTGCTGTGGGATGCGCTGGCCACATGCCAGGACGAGCAGTTGTACGCGGCCCGTCCGAGCGTGGTCGATCTCGGGCTGGTGTACGACCTGCGCGTGCGTGGCGACGTTGTTCACGTGCTGATGGCGATGCCGCATCGCGGGCGGCCGCGACTCGGCTACTTCTCGTATGGCTCGGGTGGTAACTCGACGCCGGTGCGCACGCAGTTGTTGAAGGTGCCGGGCGTGCGGAAGGTTGTTGTTGAACAGACCTGGAACCCGCCTTGGGACGCCAACCGCCTGACCGATGAGGGGCGGCGGAAGTTGGGCGTGCCGTAGGGTGGCGGTCTTATCGCGTCCGTCGACCGTCAGGTGGTGAGTGGCGAGAGGTGCAGGCTAGATGCGTTTGAGCAGCGTCCAGGGTTCGTGCCGGACCGCTCCCTCACGGTCACGGCTCTGTTGCTTCGCACTTCGCCTCGCCGCGTGGTGAGAGACGTAGGCTAGGTTTCTGAAGCCTCGCTGTCGAGGAAGCGGTTGGGGCGAAGGAAAAAGCCGATCGTCAGAGCGCCGTTGGGGCAGTGGGCGTCGTGGCGGCTGCCGGCGGGCCGCCAGACGTAATTCCCCGCGGTGACTTCGCCTTCATCGTCGACCAAACTGCCTTCCAGTACGTAGGTCTGCTCGATCTCGACGTGCTCATGGAGCGGCAGCCGCGCGCCCGGAGAGCAACGAAACAGCGCCGTGAGCAGGCCCGACTCCTTGTCCTCCATCAGGACCTTCATCTCGATCCCCTCGTACTTTGTCGGCGTCCAAGGAAGCTCGTCGACGCGAACGTAGCGCGAGGCCAGCGGCGCGAGGCCTTCGTGGTGGGCGTGGGGCGTCTCGGCAGGCATGATTGGCGCCAATCTTATCACAGCGCTCGGTCTCAGAACGGCCGCGTCGCCGAGCCGGATGCCCACAGTGATCAGGGTGCCGAATTGAAGTACGAACAGCGCCGCCGCGAAACTGAACCCGCCACAGAGCAACGACCGCAGTTCGGTAAAGAGGACACAGTATCATTAGTCGAGCCTCACCATGCCCCGAAATCTCTCCTCTGATCTGGCCAGGAAAGTTTGCTCCGCGGTGAACCGGGACCGTCTCGTGGAGACAGCCATCGGGCTCGTGGAGGTTCCCAGCCCTACGCGGAGTGCGGGAGCGGCCGCTGACCGTCTTGCCGAGATTCTGACCGGCGACGGCTTCGCGGTCGAGCGGCCCGTGGCCGACTGGCCCGACGCGCCCGCCGTCGTCACGCGCGTCGAGAGCGGCAGACCCGGGCCGGTGCTGCAGTTCGACGGACACCTCGATACCGTGCACCTCCCGTTCGTCCCACCGCGCCACGAGAACGGTTGCCTCTACGGCTCCGGTGCATCGGACATGAAGGGCGGGATCGCTGCGTTCGTCGAGGCCGCCCGGGCGCTGCGCGAGATCGGTGGGTTGCAGGCGGGCGGGGTGCTAGTCACGGCGCACGATATGCACGAGGGCCCGTGGGGCGACCGCCGTCAACTGCGCTCACTGATCAGCCAGGGTGTCCACGGCGACGCAGTGATGCTGCCGGAGTATTTCGCCGACAAGTTGCCACTCGCGGGCCGCGGCATGGCGATCTTCGAGATTCACATCCGGCGAGACGGCGAACCCGTTCACGAAGTGCTGCGCCCGGCCGGACTCCCCTCGGTGGTCAACGCGGGCGCGGATCTGGTGGTGAAGCTGCGCGATCTCGACGACGCGCTGGCGGGCAGCGAGGTCGCGGGCATGGGCCGTGATTCCGTGTTCGTCGGCCAGATCCAGGCGGGCGAAATCTACAACCAGGCGCCGGTCGAGTGCCTGGTCCGCGGCACCCGGCGCTGGGTAACACCCGGGACCGCGGCGGAGGTCGAGCAGGGCTTCCGCGAGCTACTCGAACAGCATGCCCAGGCCAGCGGTACGCGGATCGATCTTGACTACTCGTTGCAAGGCGATGCGTTCCGGATCGACGAGGGCGAAACGGCCGTGGCGGCGTTTCAAACAGCGCACACCGCGTTGACCGGTGCGCCGCTGCCGGCCGGGGCCAAGCCGTTTCTCGACGATGGCAACTTGTTTTGCTCGATGGCGGGCGTGCCGGCGCTGACCCACGGTCCTGCGGCGACGGGCGCCCACACGCTGAACGAATGTGTGGCCGTCGACGAGTTGGTGCGGGTGGCGCAGGTGTATGCACTGACGGCGTTGTCGTTTTGCGCTGAGACAAGCGACGGGTAGCGCGGGCTACTGGGGTTGCTTGCCACGCGGCACTTGAACCCATGTGTCGGTAAGAGTACCGACACGGCAGGTCTGGGGACCCGCGCCACAGCGGGCGCGTTGCCGGTTTTGCTTTGGCGCTGGCCGGCTGTTGAGGGATAATATCTACGGTAGGTGCCGCTGATGGGAAATAAGTCTTCCGGTGAGCGTAGAGTGGGCGGTTGGGGAAGTCTTATCCCAACGTGTTTCGGCGGGCCGGGATGGCGGGCACGGCGTGCCGTGCCCCTACATTGCCGGCTGGGGCTGATTGTCTGCTTGACTGCTTCCTGGGGCGTCGCGGCAAGTCCCGTCTTGGATGCCTCCTTGGAGACGGTGGGGCCCGTGGTTGTCGAGATCTATGAAGACCTCGCGCCTCCTCCGCCGTCGACCCCTGAGGAAGCCCAGGCGGGTTGGAAGAAGAAGTACGTCCACCACAAGGCCCGCGACATCAGTTTGACCGGGCTGACGCCCACGTTTCGCTATACCGAGTCGGCCTTTGGCTTTCCACGGCTGCCAACCAAGTTCTCGAAGAACGCTCTGGTGTTGGATTACTCCGAGCCCT
This sequence comes from Bryobacterales bacterium, assembly GCA_965261065.1. Classification (GTDB taxonomy): domain Bacteria; phylum Acidobacteriota; class Terriglobia; order Bryobacterales; family UBA6623; genus JAKZVK01. The sequence goes on from OZ253444.1 coordinate 6,891,591, forward strand.
TCGCGCTGAAGGCAGGCATGAAAACCGCACTGCCGGCCGGCAGCCATCAGTTCCGGCTTCGGTCGAAGGGGTCGGCGCGGTTTGAGCTGGACGGCAAGATCCTCGCGACCACAAAACGCCAGAAGCCGAACCGGTCGAGCAACGATGAGTTGCCGCCACCCCCGAAGTTTGTGGAGCCTCCTCTTCGCCCGGCAAGTGTTCCCCATCAAGACGTGCTGGTGACTGTAGACCTCGACGGCGGCGAGCACCAGTTCACGCTCATCGCGCTGATCGGCGGTTATGGCTTGATTCCCGATCCGGCGGAGCTTTCGCTGAGCTACTCCAGTGACGGGGAAGTCGACCGACTGCTCGGGGGCGCTGACACGCCGTTGCTGACGAACGAGGGTTGGGAAGTCTACGAGGCCGAGGTCATCGCGCGCCACAGCCAGGGAGATGTGGCGCGGCGGCGCGCGGCCGATGATGCGGTCGAGGCCGCTTGGGTGGAGCGGCATCGTCGCGTGCGCGAGTGGTTGGCCACCGAGGCTCCGGTGGCGGTCCCCGGGGTTGCGTCCGAGGAGTCCGTCCACAACGACATCGACCGGTTCGTTCAAGTGAGACTCGAAGAGGCAGGTGTCCGGCCCATGCCGCTGACGACGGACCTCGAGTTTCTTCGCCGGCTGTCGCTCGATGTGATTGGAGTCATCCCCACGGCGGATGAGCTTCGCGCGTATCTCGAGGACGCGCCCGAGCGGCGAAGACATCGGACCATCGAGCGGTTGCTGAGCCACCCGGGTTGGGCCGACCACTGGGTTCCCTACTGGCAGGACGTGTTGGCCGAAAACCCCAGCATCCTGAAGCCGGATCTCAACAACAGCGGTCCGTTTCGATGGTGGCTGCATCAAGCCTTCAGCGATGACCTGCCGTTCGATCGCGTCGTGACGGAGCTAATTGAAATGGAGGGGAGCTTGTACCAGGGCGCGCCGCGTGGATTCGCGATGGCGAGCCTCAACGATGCACCGATGGCGGCGAAGGCCGATATTCTTTCGCAGGCGTTTCTGGGCCAGAAGTTGTCGTGCGCCCGCTGCCATGACGCACCGTTTCATCCCTTTAAGCAGAAGGACTTATTCAGCGTCGCCGCGCTACTTGACGGCAAACCCATCGAGCTTCCCGAGGCCAGCACCGTGCCGGTCCGCGAGGGGGCGCGCAAGCCGTTCGTTCAGATCTCGCTGAAGCCGGGCGACCGGATTGATCCGCACTGGCCGTTCCAAGCTCTGAGCGGAAACGCCATCGTGGCCGAACCGCCGAGCAATACGTCGGTGGCGAGCCGCCATCAATTGGCGAGCATGGTGGTGGATCCGCAGAACGAGCGCTTCGCCCAGGTGGTGGTCAACCGGGTTTGGAAGCGCTACCTGGGGCGGGGATTGGTCGAGCCGGCGAACGATTGGTCCGAGGCGGAAGTCTCGCACCCGGAATTGCTGCGGTATCTGTCACGGCAGTTCCTCGAGAGCGGCTACGACCTCAAGCATGTCGCGCGTTTGATCTTTTCGTCGCACGTGTATCAACGAAAGCCCGATCCCGCGGCGGGCGAGTCCGGCGGCGAACGCGGCGCTCTGTTGGCCGGCCCCGTACGGAGGCGGCTGAGCGCCGAGCAGTTGGTCGATTCGCTCCACGTGGCGGCGGGCAAGAGGCTCGATTGCGAGGAGCTGAATCTCAACCCCTTGGGCGACCGTCCGCTGAGGCAGTTCGTGAATATGGGGACGCCGCGGCGTGCTTGGGAGATGACGGCGTTGTCGAACGAGCGGGACCGTCCGTCGCTGGCCTTGCCGAGGGCCCAGGCGTTGGTGGACGTTTTGACGACGTTCGGTTGGCGCCAGGCGCGGCAAGACCCAGCCACGGTGCGGGACGACGGGCCTTCGCCGATGCAGACGCTGATGCTGGCGAACGGTCCGATGGGTACGCGGATTACGCGGCTCTCCGACGACAGCGGTTTCACGCGGTTGGCGTTGGAAGACCGGCGGCTGGATGAGCTGGTGCGTGAGACCTATCTGCGGCTGCTGTCGCGTCCGCCAAGCCAGGACGAGACGAACGTTTTCGTCGATTACCTGCAACCGACCTACGCCGACCGCCGAGTGCCCGGGAGGACGCTGTCGGACGTCGATCTGTCGAAGAAGACAGACAAGAGAGTTTCCTGGGCCAACCACATGTCGGAGGAATCGAATCTGATTCGGATGGAAGAAGAACGAACCGTGCGGATGGGCGACGAGCCGACCGCGGCTCTGCAACCGGCCTTCCGCGAACGCTACGAAGATGTGGTTTGGACCTTGGCGAACTCGCCGGAGTTCAAGATTATTCCGTAGGCCGACAAGAGGATCATGCCATGACGAGTTGGAAAGGAACGCGACGAGATCTGTTGAAGACAACGGCCGCGGCCGGTGTCGGCATGGGGCTGGGGGCCGGAGCGTTGGCGGGAGCGGGCCGCGTCGGTGAGGGTCCGCGCGGCAAGGCCGACGCCTGCATCATGATCTGGCTTGGCGGCGGGGCCGGGCACATCGACACCTTTGATCCGAAACGCCGGGGTGACGCCGAGCGGAATGTGCCGGGGTCCTACTACGATTCGATTCCGACCGCGGTGAAAGGCGTGCGTGTTGCCGAACACCTGCCGAGAACGGCGAAGCTGATGGACCGTTGCGCCATCCTGCGGACGGTCAGCCACGATCTGGTCGGCCCGCATGGCGCGGCGTCGAACTTGATGCACACCGGCCGCAAGCCGAGTGGAACGTTGCAGTATCCCTCGATCGGGTCGGTGGTTTCGCACGAACTTGGTACGAAGTCTGACGACGTGCCGGCTTACGTGGTGATGGGCTACCCGAACATCATGCGCGACCCGGGCTTTCTGGGGGCGCGGCATGGATATGTTTATCTGACGCAGACCGAGACCGGCCCGGGAGGGCTGACTCGGGCCCCGGACGTCGACCGCGCCCGGCAACAGCGGCGCGAGATGCTGCTGGGAACTCTGCGAAATCGTTTGGCGCGGAAGCATGCCGGCGACCCGGCCGTGCAATCACAAATCGACGTCAACGAGCAGGGCTTTCGCATGGCGGGACCGCGCTTCATGAAGGTCTTCGACCTTGGTGAAGAGTCGACTTCGCTGCGCGAAGCGTATGGCGGCGAGTTTGGGCAGCGATGCTTATTGGCACGGCGGCTCGTCGGGTCCGGAGTGCGTTTCGTGGAAGTGTCGTTCAACCTGAACTTCCTGAACGGGTCCGGGTGGGACGTGCACCAGCAGGGCATCTTGAAGCAGCATCTCCTGATTAGGGACCTGGACCAGGGCCTAGCGACGTTGATTGAGGACCTCGAAGAACACAAAGAGCTTGACCGTACTCTGATCGTTGTCTCAACCGAGTTCGGCCGGCCGCCGGAGTTCGACAGCCAAGGCGGGCGGGGTCACCAATCGATCGCATTCAGTTGCCTACTGGCGGGTGGCGGTCTTCGCACGGGTCAGGCTATTGGAGCGACCGACGAACTCGGTGAGGCGGCTGTCACAAAGCCGATTTCCGTGCCCGACTTTCACGCCACGATTCATGCCGCGCTGGGAATTGATCCGGCGAAGGTCCTCTATGCGGGCAAGCGGCCCATGCCCATCACCGATCACGGTGAGGCGATTCAGCAAGTGTTTAGCTGATCGTACCCACTGCGTACCTAGATCGAAGCAGCCCTCTCACGAGGCTGCCGGGCGATTGCGTTCCGGCGTTCGATATCATGAGCAAACTATGAGGGCGCTGAGCCTTGTCGCGACTGCTCTTCTCACCGCGGTCAACCTGGCGGCGATCGACATCTGTCCGCCGACAGCGGTGTACGAACCGTGCGAGATCACCATCGACCTGACCGATGCCGAGGCGGCCCAGCACCCCAACCCCTATGTGAGCGTCGAGCTGCGCGGCGAGTTTCGCTCCCCGAAGAGGGGCACGACGCACGTCATCCCGGCCTTCTGGGACGGCGGCGCGCGCTTCAAGTTCCGCATTGCGCCCACCGCCGTTGGCCGCTGGGACTTTCGGCTGCTCTCGAACATCTCAAGTCTTGACCGCAAGGTTGAAAGCTTCGAGGCGACAGAGGCACGTACGCCAGGGTTCGTGCGGGTCTTCAACCTGCGGTACTTTCGCTACGACCAGCTCAGCACGCCCCACCTATGGATGGGCGACACCTGCTACAAGTTCGCCACGATTCCGTTTGACACTTTCCGGCAGCTCGTCGACATCCGCGCGAAGCAGAAGTTCAATCACATGCGCGGCCTCGTGCTCGGCGACGAAGCCAACGCCGCGCGCGTGCTGGCCGACCCCGACCACATCCAGCCCGGCCACTTTCAGGAAGTCGACCGCCGCGTCGCCTACATGAACAGCCAGGGGATCACGTACGATCTGATCCTCGCCGGGGACCGCAATCAACTCGTCGAGCTGCTTCCGAAACGCCGCCAACGCCAGCGTTACATCCGCTACATCGTGGCGCGCTATGCAGCGATGAACATCACCTGGCAGGGCGTGCAGGAGTTCGAGGAATACAAAGACGGCGCCCGCGTGCTGCTCGAGATCAACGACTACTTGAAAAAGACGGACCCCTACCAACACCCGCGCTCGACGCACGCTGTGACGACGTCGGGCGGGCTCTCGGACCAGGGTTGGTTGGACTACATCGTGCACCAATCTTCGAGCACCGACCTGGCGGCGGTGGAGTACGAGATGTACCCCGTTCCCTTCGTCAACGCCGAGTTCGGCTACGAAGACAGTGGGGCCGGGAAGTCGCACCAGCACCACGTCGACAGCGATGAGTTCCGCCGGCGGTTGTGGCGCGCCGCCATGCACGGCCAGTATGTCACCTACGGCAACACCGGCACCTACGGCGGACGTAAGTTCGACGTCGACCTCAAGTACGCCGACTCGCCCGGCGCTCGGCAGATGACGCACTTTTATGACTTCTTCGCGCAAACCAGATATTGGGACCTGGAGCCGTATCTGCGCGTGGCCGGCGGGCCCGCGCTGGCGTTGGAGCTTCTGCGCTACCGCAGCGACCTGATGGAGGGCGTCGAGTATATCGTCTACGTCGAGAAGCCGCGCCGCGTCGAGTTGCACGTCGCCAAGGGCAAGTACAACGTGAGTTGGTTCAATCCGATCGACGGAACCTGGATCGACCAGAAGGACGAGTTCAAGGGCGAGCGCTTCATCACGGAGGGGCCGCCCGATCCCTCGCACGATTGGGTGCTGTATGTGCGGCGCGAGGGCAAGAAGAACGGCATGCGCAAGTCGTACAAGCTGGAGTCGCGCCGGTCGAAACCCAAGGAGATCGAGCTGTTGCCGTCAGAGGTGCCCTACACGATCCAGTTCCCCACCGAAGAGGAGTTGGTCGCCGGACAGGAGTACGAATTCAACGCCACGCTCACCAAAGACACCCGCACGGCCAAGAGGATGCGCTGGATGTGGGCCGTCGAGGTACCGGGTGCGAAGAACGGCTACCGTGTTCTGGGCGCCAAGCAGTTCGGACGCTTCAAGGTCCCCGAAGGGCTGACCCGACGCTATCCGACGACGTTGCTCGTTCGCTTGCTCGGGGTGGACGGTGCGCGCCGCCTGTTCGAAGCTTCCAAGACCTACAGGTTCGTTGGCGAATAGCCGAGGCTGCCCCCGAGGCTGCCCCTCTTACCTGCCTGATGATCGTTCTGGCTCTCGATACGACTAGCCGTTCGGGGAGTGTTGCCCTTGCGTCCGGCGACGAGATTCTCGAAGCGAAAGCCGTGGAAGCCCCCGATGGGTTCGGGCAGGTGGTTTATCAGGAGATCCGTGATCTGTTGCAGAGGCACGGCGTTGGGCTCGAGGAGGTTGATTGCTACGCCGGCGCGACCGGGCCTGGCTCGTTCACCGGAATACGCATTGGGTTGACGGCGGTCAAGGCGCTGGCGGAGGTGCACGGCAAGCCGGTGGTGGGCGTGTCGAACCTGCGGGCGATTGCATCGTGTGTGGCGGGTGCCTATCGGGTTCCGGTGATGGACGCGCGGCGGGGGGAGGCGTACGCCGCTGTTTACGACGAGGGTCTGCGGGCGGCGGTGCCGGAGGTCGTGACGGGTTGGCGGGATTTTTTGGAATTGCTGGCGGGGCGCGAGGTGACGTTCGCGGCTGTGAACGCCGCGCTGTTTGGGGAGGATGGGGTTGCGCCGTTGACAGGACAGGGAAGTCGGCGGGAGGTTGTGGCGGAACCGCTCGCCGGGGCGGTGGCGCGGCTTGCGGTTGTTGAGTGCCGGGAGGGCCGGGGGATTACGCCCGAGGCGCTTGATGCGAATTATGTTCGCCGGCCTGATGCCGAGTTGAATTGGAAGGATCCGGCGGCGGGGGTGGGGCGTTGACGGGCGAACCGAGCTTGCTTCCACAACCCAAGTACGCTTCCGCAAACCAAACTCAGAGCCGCGGGCCTCAGGGGCCGTGAAAAAATCGGGGAGTCCACGGTTGACACTGCGGGGAGCCTCGCGGCAACTCATCGTGCAAGTTGAGGCCTCCAACGACACAACCGAGCCGCGGGTGGGAACCCGCGGTTCCCTCTGGGCGCAACCCGGTGCCGCCAACCACGAAGCCAAGCCCCGGTACGGGGCGATGGAAAGATCGGGTCGGGTGACGGGGATTGCGCCCCGGCACCCTCCCACACCACCGGACATACGGTTTTCCGTATCCGGCGGTTGGACCCAGCGACTTTACCCGTACGCCGCAAGATCCGATGGCACCACCAACCCGTAGCGCTTCAGAATGGCGTTCGACAGCCCCGTGTGCAACAACACATGATGCGCCATACTCCACGCTCCACGACGCGTCGCGACTACACGCAGCAGCCCTTCGCCCACCCCCAGCCGCCGTAACGCTCTCTGGCGGCCGCGCTTCTTGTGCCAACGCAGCCAAAAGCACTTCCGCATGTGTCGCCGGATCCAACCTTCCAGCCGAAAGACATTCCGACGCTGCTGGGCCAGCCGGTACTATCCCCACCAGCCCACCACGTATCGCCGCCACTCGTCGCGTAACGCCCGACTCGTGACACTGCGACCACTGCGCCAAATCTCTCGCACCTTCTGCTTGAATCGTGCAACACTCTGCGGCGCTACTTCTCGCTGCCCTTGGCGGTTGATTCGAAACCCCAGAAACTTTCGCTCCCACGGCCTCCCTGCCCCGCTCTTGGCACGGTTCACTCGCAAACGCAGATGCCTCTCGATCCAGTCCCCGATCCCCGCCAACACTCGCTTCGCCGCCGCCTCGCTGCTCACATAGACGTTGCAGTCGTCGGCATAACGGCAAAAGCGCAGCCCGCGGTTCTCCAGTTCCCGATCCAGCGCATCCAGATAGAGGTTCGCCAGCAACGGAGACAGCGGCCCGCCTTGTGGCGTGCCCTCCTCGCTTCGAACCACCACCCCCGCCGCCATCACCCCGGCCCGCAGATACCGTCCGATCAACCGCAACACCTTCTTGTCCCGAATCACTTCCGCGATCCGTTGCATCAGAATGTCATGGTTGACGTGGTCGAAGAACTGCGCGATATCGATATCCACCACCCAGTCCTTGCCCTCGCGGACGTATCCTTGCGCCGCTCGTACGGCGTCGTGCGCGCTGCGCCTCGGACGAAAACCGTAGCTCGACTCGCTGAACCGAGGATCGAAAATCGGTTGCAACACTTGCAGCAATGCTTGCTGTACCACCCGATCCATCACCGTCGGTATGCCGAGCCGACGCGTCCCCCCGTTCGGCTTCGGGATGTCCACCCGCCTCACCGGGCTCGGCGTCCATCGCCCGGCCACGAGTTTCGCCCGCATCTTCGCGCCGTGGCGCTGCCAATGAACTTCGAGTTCGTCGACGGTCATCCGATCGATCCCAGCCGCGCCGCAATTGCGTTTGACCGCCGCCCGCGCCCGCGCCAAGTTCGGCTCGGCGACCACCTGGTCCATCAGATCTTCGTGCATCACTTTCTGTCGAGAGTCTCGCGACACTCGCCCTGGCTTCCACCGACCTCTGCCCGCAGCGGCTCCACCGCTTCTGCGTCGGCCTGCTCCCCGTTTCGTTCCCCCACCGGGGAAGGACCTTGCGGCCCGGGACTCCGGGAAACCTCTTGGGCACTGTATCAGTCGCTCCTCTAGCTTTGCTCCTTGGTCCTTCGGCCCTTGGCTCCAGCGGCGTTACCCGCCTTCTCGGCTACTATGGCCTCTGCTGACTTCTCCTTCGCTCTCACGCAGGAGCCCTCCCCAGGTAAGGTGCTGTTTCTTTCCCTTCCTACCGTCCGGCTCTACCTCGCACGTCTGGATGGACTTTGGGCTTTACTGTGGCTAGCCAGCTCGCCGCCCGTACGCGGCCTCTCTGCCGGTTCGTGTTCCTACGGTCGAAGGTTTGTTTCCCGCTGCCTTCAGCTTGGCTCGCGGCGTTGGCCACGAGATCCACCTTGCGGTTCCCTACGGTTACCTCCATCGGTTCCGGTGAGTACGTTGCAACTCACAAGTAAACAGCCCATGCTGGGCACACTAGCCCACGACGCCAGTCGTGGGAAGAAGCCGCCAAACGGCGGGTCCTTCCTCCCGTACCACGGATCAAAGTCCCTCTCGCGCTTCCACAACACATGCAGCAGGACCGCCAACTTGCGCGCCACCGCCACCACCGCCTTGCGCTTGGCCGCCTTGCCGCCCCGCGCCGCCAACCGCAGTCCTCAACGCCGCAGCTGCGAGTCGTCGCCGTGGCGTCCCAACACGTATTGCGCACATTGCACCAGCAGCTTCCGCAGCATCGGATCCCCGCTCTTGGTGACGCTCAGCTGCGGGGAGATCGCCCCCGAGTCACGCTTCTTCGGACGGAGCCCCCTCCGCGGTCCCGCCCCGCGGCTGCTCTTCAACTTCGTGGCGTCGTTGTCCAGGTTCAGCACGCACGCCAACGACGTGATCGGCCCCACGCCACGGTAGGGGCGGGGCGAAGCCCGCTGCCCGGGAGCGTACCGCACTCCCGAGACCGCGAGTCTCCTCATTTCATCTCGGTTTCTTGCGTTGGCACGGATTCGCGCCGAGAACTCCGGTGGTGGCGTGAAACCTGATTAGGATGCCGGCTACCGATCAGCCCAATGGTTTGATCAGGCCGCGGCTGATTGTCCCCAGCATTTTTTCACAGCCCCTCACGGTCACGGCTCGGGTGCTTGCGTTGCGGCGTCGATGGCGCGCTGCACGTCGGGACGGAGCTGAATACCCAGCTCGTTCAGCGAGCGGGGCGGGACCGTGGAGGGGGCTTCGCACATCAGGTCGGTGCCCTTGGCGGTTTTGGGGAAGGGGATGACATCGCGGATCGTCGACTCGCCCGCGAGGATCATAATCAAACGATCGAGCCCTAGGGCGATGCCGCCGTGGGGCGGCGTGCCGTACTCGAGCGCCTCCAGGAAGAAACCGAAGCGGTGGTGAGCCTCTTCCTCGCTAAAGCCGAGAGCCGAAAAGACCGTGGCCTGCACGTCCCGGCGGTGAATACGAATTGAGCCCGAGCCCAGCTCGACTCCGTTCAACACCAGATCGTAGGCTTTCGAGCGGCACTGGGCCGGATCGGTGGTGAGCTTGTCGATGTCTTCGTCGTGAACGGACGTGAAGGGATGGTGGGCCGACTCCCAGCGCTTCTCCTCCTCGTCCCACTCGAACATCGGGAAGTCGGTGACCCACAAGAATCGGAAGTCGGCCGGGTTGAACAGGTTGTGGCGGTCGCGGTATTTCTGCGCCACCTGTAGGCGCAACGACCCGGCAGCCTTCAAGGCACTCTCGGCCGGTTTCGGCGTGGTGGGGGTGTCGGCGGTGGTGCAAAGCACGAGCAGATCGCCCTCCTCTACATCGACGCGCTCCCGGACTGCGGTCATCGGCTCGGCGAAGTCGCGATCGAGCCGTTTCATGTCGTCGAAGACACGCAGGTCTAGTTCGTTGCCGATGGGCTTCAGTTCGTCGCGCTCACGGCGGGTCAGCGTGCCGACCTTGGGGGTGCGGATGGCCACCAGCGGCATGCCGTCTTTGGTGAGCTCGCCGGCGGGGAAGAGGTCGTCGACGCGCGTCATCGGCGGCAGGCGCAGGTCGGGCTTGTCGCTGCCGTAGCGCTCCATGGCTTCGGCATAGGTGAGCCGCTCGAAGGGCGGGTCGGGAATCGCGTGGTCGGCGGCTTGGGCCGAGTTGACCATGGCCTTCTCGATCACGTCGAAAATAACGTCCTGTTGGACGAATGACATTTCGAGGTCAATCTGCGTGAACTCGGGCTGGCGGTCGGCGCGCAGGTCTTCGTCCCGGAAGCAGCGCACGATCTGAAAGTAGCGGTCGAAGCCGCTGATCATCAACAGTTGCTTGAAGAGTTGCGGCGACTGCGGAAGCGCATAAAAGTTGCCCAGTTGGATGCGGCTTGGAACCAGGAAATCACGCGCGCCCTCGGGCGTGGACCGCGTCATGAAAGGCGTTTCGATCTCGAAGAAGTTCTGCTTGTGGAACGCCTCGCGGATCGCGAAGTTCACCTTCTCGCGCAGCAGGATGTTGCGCTGCATGTGCGGACGGCGGAGATCGATGTAGCGGTATTGCAGGCGCACGTCTTCGCTGACCGAGGCGTCGTCTTCGATCAAGAACGGCGGCGTGCGCGACTGGTTGAGCACGTGGAGCTTCTCGACCACCACCTCGACCTCGCCGGTCGCGAGATCGGGATTGATGGTGTCGTCGGAGCGGCGGATCACCGGGCCCTCGACGGCGATGACGTATTCGCTGCGCAGCATCTCCGCGCGCCGGTGGATCGCGGGATCGTTTTCGGTGTTGAAGACGATCTGAGCGATGCCGCTGCGGTCGCGCAGGTGGACGAAGATCAGGCCTCCCAAGTCGCGGCGGCGATGGACCCAGCCCATCAGCACGGCGCGGTTGCCGACATCGGAGGGGCGCAGGTCGCCGCACAGGTGGGTGCGGCGCAGCTCGCCGAGAAAGTCGAGAGACAGAGAGGCTTCAGACGGAGTTTCCATTACGTTGCTTGCTGTTGTTGGGCTTGCTGTTGGTCGGCTTGCTGTTGCGCGCCGTATTCGCGGCCCAGCTCAACGTAGCCGGCGGCGTTGCGGCGCGTGCGCTCGAGTTCCTTCTGGCTCATCGCCCGACTGACCCTCGCCGGCGCTCCTGACACCCAACTGCCGGTGGGAATTTTTTCTCCTTCAAGCACCAGCGAGCCGGCGGCAATGATCGATCCGGCACCGATGGTCGCTCCGCTGAGAATCGTCGAACCCATCCCGATCAAGCACTCATCTTCGACGACGCAGGCATGCAGCGTAACGGAGTGTCCGACGACGACTCGCTGCCCCAACACCAAGGGCTTGTCGCGATCCACATGCAGGCAACAGTTGTCCTGAACGTTACTCTCTTCGCCGATGTGGATCGAGTTCACATCACCTCGGATTGTCACGTTGCACCAGACGCTTGCTTTCTCGCCGATCTCGACGTCACCGATGACCTGAGCGCTGGGGTCCACATACGCCGACGGAGACACTACCGGCTAGCGGTCGCGATAAGAACGGGTCATGAGAACGAAGTGTGGGAGCGGCCCGCGCTTGCCGGCAGGTAAGCGGCCAGTCGCTCAATAAGTCTTTTGTTTTCAGGCGAGACGGTGAGTGGACCGATTCTCTCCGGCAGTTTTCCAGCGTAACACACCCCACCCGGATACGAGCCAACGAAACCGGCGGTCGGGAAAGAAAGAACCTCAGGCAGTCCCGCTGAGCGCGGGCCACGATGTACGCCGACTGACCGCGCTGACCGAGAGGAACTCGAGCAGCACGATCATCTTGTGTGAAACGTCGGTGAGCGGTGCCGCGCAAGACGCGCGGCCGCAAGAGAGATCGGGTCGGCCCTTGGGTAGGCGGTCGCGTTCGTAGCGTTCGATCCGTCCGGCGACGTGATTGCGGTTGGCGTCAGCCCCATGGAGTTTCGGGTCCAGGGTGCGTGCCCCGAAATAGGCGGCGATGTATTCCAACTCGTCTGTGGAGAGACCCTCTAGGAACTCACGGGCCGATTCGCGATGAAGCAGATTCGAGAATGAAGCGATGGCATCAACAAGCGTAACCTTCTCTGTGACTAGACCCACCTAGCGCTCCTCCGTAGATTCCCTTATTCGATCAGCCGTACCATTATTATCGCCTGAGCCGGGTGCCACCCGCAACCTTAGTGCCCACAAAACAAAGGACATATCGCCACCACCGATCGGTAGTGGTTACGTAAATGACTGAAAACATGGGAGCGCGGTCGAAGTTGCCAGGTCAGGAGCAGTGCGGTTGAGGGTGCCAGTTTCAAGCCACTTTGATGTCGGAAAGTCTCGTGAGCAGCCGCTCCCGAGCTTCTTCGAATCGCGCGTCGGGTAGGACGGCGTGCGTCGGTTCGACCTCTGCGTCCTCCGCCAGGTCGACCCACGAGCGGCAGCCGGCATAGCGGGGATCGATAGGAATGGAGACGGGCTTCGCCAGCCGGTGGAGCCAGACGATCACCAGGTAGAGCGGCAGGTCGGGACGGTACTGATAGCGCTTTTCGATGAAGCCGTTTGTCCAGATGTGGTGTGGCTCGAGCAGACGCATCCGCTCGATGGACCGAGGGGCGGGCACGATGTCGCTGACTCGGCCGCTGTAGGTAAGGTCTAGAGTGCCGTTTCGTTGGGGCTTAAGCCCATCGAACAATGTGTGGTACTTGGGCCGGACTAAGCCGGCATGCTGGTGCTCCCAAGTGGGGAAGAAGAGGAACTCCTGGTGCTTTAACTCGAAGCCTCGCTTGCCTTCGGCGATGCCGCCCTTCCGTAGCAGGAAGAGCTGTTCGCCGCGGGCGAGCGCTTCGATGACGACAGCCCATTCCTTGAGCGCGGTTGTCATGGCTGAGCTGGGGCGTGCAGCCAGTTCGCACCGGGGGCATGCCACGCCCCTACATGCGCTTCAGTTTGTTCTTGATGCGCTTCTTGGTCTTGCGGTCGGGAGCGTATTCGAGCGCCGATTGGTAGGCTTCGGACGCTTCGGCGGTCTGCCCGCGACCCTTCTGCAGGTCGCCGATCTGCTCATGGACGGCAGTGTTGCGGGGTTGGCGCGTGCGGGCTGCGTCGAGTTGCGCGAGGGCCTGGGCCGGGTCGCCCGCCTTGGCGTGCAACTCGGCGAGGGCGAGGCGCGCGGCCATGAAGTCGGGCTGCGCTTCAACGACCTGCTCGTATTCGGCTATGGCGTCGGTGGTCTGCCCCTGCCGCGCCAAAGCGCGCGCGAGGCTGATGCGAGACGGCAAGTACTCAGGATCATCCGCCAAGTTGGTGCGCAGCAGGTCAAGAGCTTCGCGGATCTCGTCGGGGCGTGAGGGTCCGGAACCGTCGGCGAGCAGCACGGCGAGGTTGTGGCGCGCCTCCATTAAATCGGGACGATGGGTCAAGGCCGCACGGTACAGCTTTTCGGCCTCGTCCCGGCGGCCCGCCGATTCTTTGAGATACCCCAGCGCATTGTTGGCGTGGGCCAGATAACGCTCCCGCGTGCCCATTTCGAGCTTCTCCGCTTTGGCCAGAGCTTGCCGATAGGCTTTCTCGGCGGCCTGCCGCCGGTTCAAGCGCTGATAGAGAAGCCCCAGGTTGTAGGGCAGGTAAGCGAAGTCCGGCGCGAGTTCGATGGCGCGCTCGTAGGTCTCGATCGCGTTCGAGTAGTCGCCGGTTTGGTCGTACGCCAAGGCCAGGTTGTGGGCTGGGTAGACCCAGCGGGGAGCGTGGCGCATCGCTTCACCGAAAGCCAGAATCGCGCGCTCGTAGTTTGCCTGCTCCAGATAGGCGATGCCCAGCGCGTTGTAAGAGTAGGCGCCTTTCGAATCGAGGCGGGCGGCGCGCTCGAGATCGCCGGCCGCCTTGGTGTAGTCCTTGTCGAAGATCGCGATCCGTCCCGCGCAGAAAGCCGAGCGGGCGTCGAGCAGCAGCGATTCAGGCGTCAGCAACTGCGCTGCCTCGAAGTACGCCGCGCCGGTCACGAAGTCATCGCGCGTCTGTGGCGCCTGTTCGCCTTTGAGGTATTGCAGCAACACCTGCTGGCCCTGAATCTCCAAGGCCGCTCGCAAGCGATTGGCTTGCGCCAAGTACTCCTGCTTGGGCAGTTGACGCCGTAGCGTGTTGAGCGCCGAGAAGGCGTTATCGGCATCGCTCTGCAGGACGCGTCCCGATTCGACGGCATCGTGAAAGGCTTGCAGGTCGCGGCTGAGATCGCGCTTGCGCCTCTGGCGCGGCGGAACGGCCGGTGGTACGAACGAGCGGGTCAGCGTGCCGACCTGGCCAGCAACTGCCGTGATGCGCCGGGTTCCGGGGGCTCCCAAGGGGCCATCTCGATGCCCGTTTGCCCGAGGTTCGCCATCGGCAGGGAGTTGTCAAAGTCACCAAAGTCGCGCGGGTGTTGACGGTTGAAAGTTCCTTCGGCGACCTTCTCGCGAACGTAGTCGATCACGTCGTCCACCGCGACGATCCCGTCCTGGTCGTAGTCAGCCGCGCCATTCAAAGCGTTCAGCAGGAAGTAGCTGAAGGCGCCGTGGCCGCCGCCGAACTGCCGGCCTTCGTAAGAGACTTCACGCGGACGGCTGGCCATCATGCCGAGGATCTCGCCGTCGGCCTCACCCAACCGCTCGATGACGCTGTTGATGCGGTTCTTCTTGCTCTCGATGGCGCCGACCTTGCCGGCGTGGCACACGTCCACGTAGATCTGCGCGCGCTTGACGGTGCTTAGCTCCTCGCGAACCAGCTCCTGCAGATCGACCATGGGCAGACCGGTGCTGCTGAGGTCTTGGGGGTCGCTGTCGTAGGTAACGATGTAGCCTTCGCGCGACTCGGGGTCGACAGTGCCGTGGCTCGCAACGAAGACCAGCACCGTGTCTTTGGGGCCCGCCTCCGCCTTGAGAAAACTGTCAAAGGCAAGCCGGATAGCGGCCGTCGTGGCCTGCTCGTTGACCAGGAGGGTGATGTTTTCCGGTGGCAAACTGCCGCCGCGAGGACTCCTCAAGTGCTTCTCAAACAGTTGGGCGTCTTCGTGGGCGAATTGCAAGGGCGGGATCTGCGGCGACTGATACAACGAGATGCCGATCAGCAAGGCGTAGGTCTTGCCGTCGCCGCTGAGCGCCGTTTCTTGTTCGCGCGCCTGATCGAGGCTCTCGGTGGCCTGTTGCTTGTCGTGGACAAAGAGGCGGCTCTTCACCCAGGCCGCTTCGGGCCAAGTCTCGGCGATGAGCCGATACTCCCGCAAGGCGTCGGTTGAGAGTTTGTATTGCTCGAACAAGGTGGCACGGGCGACGCGGGCGGCTTGGTTGCCGGGATCCACGGCGATCGCCTGGTCGACCCGTTGCAGTTGCGGGAGCAGCGCGTTGCGTTGGCCCTCCGGCAATGCCTCGATGCGGGACTCCGTGGTCCCCTCCGAGGTTTGCTCGGGCGTCAAGTCGCGAACCAGCGAGCCGCCGTAGTGTTGTTGGCTGGCTGCAATCGACCGCTCGACCGAAGGGAGGATGCAGACCGGGACCTTCTGCTGGTTGGTGAGAGCGCCCGACTCGACGCGAAGTTCGCCGGCAGCCAGCAAAACCTCACCCTGCTGGGCCAGCGTCTGCGAGGAGTTGCTGGGACAGAAGAGGAACGACACCGTCCCGCCCGCGGCCCGAACCGAATCGCCGGGAAAGAGAACATCCCCCGCCTTGACACCCAAGGGCAGGGCCGTGTCGGCGCGAAGCAACTCTCCGCCCTGGGCTTCGAGGACCAGGCCCACCGCCTGCTCGGCTCGCGCGGGCAGGCTCAGCCCGGCAACTGCCAAGCCGATGGCCACGCGCCTTTGCCACGATTTCCAACCCATTCGGACTCCAGGCCTTCGTTACAAGCTCGCCGGCGGGGACGTGTGAAAAACGCGAGTTTAGCGCTACGCCGCTACATCTGCGCCGTCGGCCTTACCACAAATTATACGATGGAACGAGCCGGGCGGCTGCCGGCGCGTGTGGCGTAAAACACCGACGTCATCACGAGGTGGGGCGATTCGGGATATCATTGGGCTCAACTAGGCACCCGATGCGGCAGGCAAGATCGATCCTCCTGATAGTTTGGATCGCGGCGATTGCCGCGCGGTCACAGACGACTGATGGTCTGATCGCCGGCCGGATCGTCGACGCCCAAACGGGACAGCCTATCGCCGCCACCCAAGTTTCCTACCTCAACCTGCAAACCAACACACGCGGGGTCGCCGATGCCGGCTCGTCGGGCTTCTACGCTCTCCCGCTTCTGCCCCCTGGCGCCTACCGCATCCGCGCCACGGCGGACGGCTACCAGGCGCAGGAGGTTCACGAGCTGGAGCTGTCCGTCGCCGGGCGGGTCGATCTCAATCTGAAGCTGCGGCCGCTGGGAGACGTCTGGGAGCAGGGCCGCTATCGCAGCGTGTTCTTTCCCGACTCGGAAGCCGTGCTCACCTTCTTCGGCCCCGACGTCGATGCCAGCCGCGTCGGAACCTTCGAAGCCACCGAAGGCAACCAGGCGGCGCTGGAATCGACCGTGTCGCAGGTCATCGACCCGGCGCAAATCAGGGAGCTCCCCTTCTCGGGCCGGGACACCTACACCATGCTCGTAACCCAACCCGGCGTCACCGCCGATACGACGACCGGGCGGGGCCTCGGTCTCTCGATCAACGGGCAGCGGCCATCGGCGTCGAACTTCATGCTCGACGGGCTCGAGAACAACAACTATCTCATCACCGGACCGCTCTCGGCCCTGGCGCCCGAGGCGGTGCAGGAATACCGTGTCTCGATGAGTAACTTCTCAGCCGAGTACGGGCGTACCTCGGGATACTTGGCCAACGCCGTCACTCGCTCGGGGAGCAGCGAGTGGCACGGCATCGGATACTTCAACCTCAAGAACGACGCACTCAACGCGAACGACTTTCAGAGCAACCGCCAAGGTCTGCCACGCTCGCCGCTGAAAGAGTCTCAAGGGGGCTTTCACGTCGGCGGGCCACTGCGTCGCAATAGCCTCTTCGTGTCCGGAGCGTTCGAGGTTTTGCGCAGCCGGGGCCGAGGCCAGGCGACGGACTTCAAGGTGCCCGCGCCCGGCTTCGCCGAATCATTCACCGCGCCCGACAGCTTGGCGCGGCGCCTACTTACCGAGTTCCCGACGCCGGCGACCGATCCAGGCGACGGCATCACATCGAACCTATCAGCGCGGTCGCCCATCTCAATTGACCGCTACCTGACCTTGACGCGCGCGGACTGGGTCTCGCCGTCGGGCGTCCATCGTTTGATGGGCCGCCTCGCGGTGGCGCGGGTCTCGCGTCCTGATTTCATCTGGTACCCCTACGAGGATTTCATCTCGCCGCTCAAACAGCCGACGCTCAGCCTCGCGCTGAGTCACGTGAGCGTCGTCGGGCCGGCGCTGACCAACGAGCTGCGTTTCGGCTGGAGCCGCGACGACCTTCGCTGGGACCGCGCCCGAAGGGATATCCCCAGCCTCGGCATCATCGCTACACTGCAGGGCCCCGGTGATACGCCGGAAGACACGCTGCGGCCAACGTTGCTTCCGGGAAGCCCCGCCTTCTATGGCTTTCGCAACCATACCCGCAATTGGCAACTGAACGACAACCTTCTTTGGGTGAGCGGACGCCACCTGCTGAAGTTGGGCGGAGGCTTCCTGGGCCGCGCCATCGACGGTGAGCTGACGGCGGGCCGCGACGGACGCTACCTGTTTGACGACATCTTCACGTTCTCTTTCGACCAACCGCGCTTCTTCTCGGTCGCGGTGTCACGCGAAGACCTGCCGGCGGTGACCCTGCCGCAATACGAGCGCGACTACAGCTACAACCAGTACTACCTCTTTCTGCAAGACACCTTCAAGGTCACGCCGCGGCTCGTCCTCAACCTCGGGCTACGCTATGAGAATTTCGGCGCCCCGACCAATACCGGCGCGATCAAAGACGGCGTGGTCGAACTCGGGAGCGGCTCCGACTTCCCAGAGCGCCTGGCCGCGACGGCGGCCGTTTTTACGGCCGGTGGCGACCAGCAAATCTTCGGCCCCGACAACAACAACTTCGCCGCGAGGTTCGGGTTCTCCTACGACCTTCTCGGTGATTTCAAAACGGTCGTGCGCGGAGGCTACGGGATCTTCTTCGACCGCCCGTTCGACAATCTGTGGCAAAACGTTCGCGGCAATAACTTCATCCTGGCCAACTTCCCTTACAAGCCTTCGGGGTCGCAGGCGGGATCGGAAGACGGTTATTTGGCGCCGGTAACCAGCGTGCTGCCGGCGTATCAGGGGACCGACTTCTCGATGGACTTCCCGCGGCTGACTCTGCTCGAGCCGAGTCTGCGGTCCGGCTATGCGCAGAACTACTTCTTCGGCGTGCAGCGCGAGTTGACCCGCGACTGGACGATCGAGATCAACACCCTGGGGTCGCTGGGACGCAGCCTGGTCACTACCGACTTCGTAAACCGTCAATTCAGCCTGCCTTTCAGTGCGGAGAGCCCGCAGGGGCGTTTCAACTCCGAGCTGCCCGATATCTCATACCGCGCGAACCAGGGGCTGTCGAATTATCACGCTCTCACTGTGGTGGCGCGGTACCGGGCCCGGTACGGGGCCTTGCAGGCGGCCTACACCTGGAGCCACGCAATCGACAATCAGAGCGATCCGCTGCTCGGCGATTTCTTCGACCTCAGTTTCGCGGGCGCCGGGGCCGCGGAAACCACCAGCAGCGTGGCATCGTTCGCGCGGCAGTTCGACAGCGGGGCCGATCGCGGAAACGCTGACTTCGACCAGCGCCACAACCTTGTGTTCTTTTCAAACTGGGATCTGCCGGAACTGTTCTCCTCGTCAACGGCCGCCATGGTATTCCGCGACTGGCAGTTCGCCCAGGTGGCCGCTTTTCGAACGGGTTTTCCTTACACGGCGTTCGCGGCGTCGAGAGCCGCCTTCGGCCAGGGCCAGATCATCAACCAGCGCGCTGATATCGTCGATCCGAACCTGACCCGGATCAGCGAGAGCTCGCCGGTGCCCGGTGGCGTCGTTCTACTCAACGAAGAGGGGTTTGCGGTGCCGGACCGGGGGCTGCTGGGGAACTCCGGGCGCAATGCGTTTCGCGGACCGGGCCTCTTCAGCATCGACGTGTCGCTGAGCCGTTCGGTCGCGCTGAGCCGGCTGGGCGAGTCGGGGCAACTGACGTTCCGCGCGGACATCTTCAATCTGTTCAATCATGCCAATCTCAACGACCCTAACTCGGGACTGGGCTCGAGTACGTTCGGCCACGCGCTGTTCGGACGTCGGGGGCGAGACACGGGATTTCCAGCGTTGCGGCCGCTCGATGAAACGGCGCGGCAGATTCAGCTCATCGTGCGGCTCACATTTTGACGCGCGTGTTCACATGTAGGGGCACGGCATGCCGTGCCCGTCTTCCAAGGTCACTATATTTTGCGAGCCTCCATAGTTAGCGGTTCGGTTTCACACAAGATGGCCTTTGAATCCTCCGCGGTGGCTGGTATCGTTTAGTAAGAAATGACCGGCTTGACTCAGCGGAGCCGAACAGAGCTTCGACCGGCGTGCGCCTCACGCAAGGGCAGGGTCGGCAGGTGACACGCCACCGTATGGCGAGCCGGGTACTAGCCATCCTTCTTCTCCTAGGCATGGCCCCATCCGTTCATCAGGGGCAGTTTCTAGGGCCTACGATTCGAAGTCTTTCGCCGGACGCGGCTTCCACCGGCACCCCGGATTTTCAACTTACCGTCAATGGAGCGGATTTCGTTCCGGGCTCGACCGTTGTTTGGAACGAGGGTCCCTTGACAACCGCTTTCGTCAAATCGAACCGGCTCCTCGCGTCGGTACCGTCCCCCCTGGTCGCTCAACCGGGCGTGGCGCAAGTCGCCGTGGTCAATCCCAACAAGCAGGTGTCGAACGAGTTTCCTTTCGACGTCGTTGAGGGTCTGGTGATCACGACCTCCGCCCTCTTGCCACCCCCGAGCGTGGGGAACTGTACATTGAGCAACTCATGGCTAGCGGCGGAGAGGAGCCACTGATCTGGTCCCTCGCGAATCCTTTCGCAGCTCTCCCAGCCGACTTGACGCTGGCTCCCAACTTCGGCGCGATCAGCGGCATCCCGCGGCAAGCTGGTGTCTTCCGGTTCGGTATTCGAGTGGGTGACGCTCAAGGTACCAACGCCTTCAAAAACTTCGAGCTGACGGTGAGTGAGCAGCTCATCATTACGAGCGCGGCTGCCCGGCCGCCCGGTGTCGTCGGGCAGGCCTACCAGACGGGCTTAGAGGCGACGGGGGGGATCCACCCTATTCGTGGTCGATCGTCGGCGGGTTGCTGCCGCCGGGGGTCAATCTCGATCCCCTGACCGGCGCCGTCAGCGGCGTACCCACCTTGGCGGGCTTGTTCCGCTGGGCGGCCGCGGTGACCGACAGCGCCGGGGCTTCGACCGCCAAAGAGTTTCGGATTCCAATCAACGGAGACCCCGGCGATCCCCCGCAACTCCGTCTACAGCCAAACCGGCTGTTGTTCTCATTCGTCGAGGGTGCACCACCGAAGACGCAGCGGCTACACGTCATGAACGAGGGCGGAGGAAACTTGGGCTTTCAGGTTAGGCCTCCGCCGGGCAAGGGGTTTCCGCCCTTCCTGACCGTCAGGCCGTTGGCCGGACGGGCAACCGCCCCCGAGCCCGTGAGAATCGAGGTGACCGCCGACCCCTCCGGGTTCTCCGCGGGCACCCATTTTGCCGAGCTGGAACTGAGCGTCCCGAGAAGAGCAATGGGCCGCCGGGGCCGATGAACATGACGGTTCCGGTCACCATGGCGATCAGCAACAAGACGCAATCGCTCCGGCTCTCGCAGCGCGGCATGACGTTCTCGGGGCTAGCGGGTGGCTCGGGACCGCCGCCGCGGAGTTTTGACGTTCTCAACGACGGTTCCGAGCTGATGGTGTGGAACCAGCAAACGGTCATGCTTAGCGGGGAGAATTGGCTGTTCGCAACGCCCGAAAACGGAATCAGTGACCCCGCCGAGGGCTCGCCGGTGGAAGTGCGGGTCGACCCCTTGGCCCTGGCGCCGGGCTCGTATTACGGTCTCGTCGGTATTGGCGCTGACGACGCCGCAAACTCGCCCCAGTTCCTGACAGTGGTATTGAACTGGCAGCAGGCCGACGGCCCGAGCCGAATCAACGTGGCGCCCGAGGGGCTGATCTTCGTCGCCGGCGCAGAGAAGGGCGCGCCGGCCGTTCAGCAAGTCCAGTTGACCAACACCGGCCTGGACACGGTTTCCTATACGCTGCAGGTTCTGACTCTGACCGGTGGGCCGTGGTTGTTCCCTCCGTTGCCGCAAGGAGAAGTAGTCCCCGGGCAGCCACTGCCGATCTTCGTGGGAGTCACCGCCGAGGGACTGGAGCTAGGCACCTATCGAGGACTCCTTCGGTTTTCGCTGGATGACGAGACCAGCCGCACCGTCGATGTGATCTTAGTCGTCACCGGAGCCGGTGGCATCGGGACCCTCGGCGATAGTGTAACCCTGACCGCCGCTCCGAAGGGAGGCGGCTGCGTACGAGACGACGTGGACCCCGTGTTCAGCGTGCTGGGAGGCACGTCACCTATCCCGGCCGGCTGGCCGGCCAGCGTTCTAGTCGACGTCGTGGATAACTGCGGGGCGAAGATGCAGCAGGGGTCGGTCGTCATGGACTTCAACAACGTCAACTCCCCGAGCTTGGCCATGGGACACGCGGGAAACGGAGTCTGGACGGCTACCTGGAACGTCCCTAATGTTGCGCAGGAGTCGATGGCGGGGGTGACGGTGACTGCCTCCGATCTCGGGGGCATCACTGGCAACCTC
The DNA here is from genome assembly GCA_965261065.1 of Bryobacterales bacterium. Classification (GTDB taxonomy): domain Bacteria; phylum Acidobacteriota; class Terriglobia; order Bryobacterales; family UBA6623; genus JAKZVK01. Next base: position 6,913,417 of record OZ253444.1, read on the forward strand.
ACCAAGGCCATCTCGGTGTCGCCCAACGCGGTGCCCGTTCCCAAGGTGTTTCCGGGCGGGGTGGTCCACAGTGCCAGCTTCGTACCGGATCCCCTGGCGCCAGGGACGATCGTCGCGATCGTCGGCGAGAACCTTTCGAGCGAACCGAAGCCCGCCGACGGCACGGTCGGCGGCGCGCTCGCGACGATGTTTCCGCTGCCCACCGAGTTGGGCGGAACGCAGATCACTTTGGGTGGCGAGGCCCTGCCGTTGCTGTTCTCCCGCGAGGATCAAGTCAACGCCATCCTGCCGTTCGAGCTGGCCGACCGCATCAACGAGAGCCTGCCGCTGCTGGTGCGTCGAACCGATGCCGGAAGCGTCGCACTGTCGGAACCGGTGTTCTTGACCGAGGCTCGGCCCGGCATCTTTACGCAAAACGCGTCCGGGGTCGGCCCGGGGATTGTCCAGGATTTTCCAGGCTTTCAACTGGTCACGGCGGCGAATCCGGTCGGCGAAGGGGCGGTTATCATCATTTACGCCGCCGGGTTGGGCGAGGTGGCCCCGGCAGTGGTGACGGGAGCGCAGGCCCCGCTCGTGCCGCTTTCTTTCACAACCGGGGTGGCGACGGTCACCATCGGCGGCGTTCCGGCCGCGGTCGGTTTTTCGGGTCTCTCACCGGGCTTCGCCAGTCTGTATCAGATCAACGCGATCGTGCCCGCCGGAGTCGCCCCCGGCGAGGTTGAGATGGTAGTCACGATCGCCGGTCAGACCAGTACGGTTGTGACGCTGTTCGTTGAGTGACGGCCCAGCACGGGGGCGCAACCCGGGCTCTTCACGGTAGGCGCGGCCGGACAAGGCTAGGCGGATCGTGGTTTCGTTCGCCCTCTTCTCGCGGGCTGGTAGAATCTGACCAAACGCTACCGTTTCGGGCTCGACCCCGTTGCCGGGTCGTTCGAGTTCTCGCCCTATGTCCGCCACGTCATCAGGTACCGACACGCACCCCAAGCTGGAAATGGCGTCGGTGCTCTTTACCGACATCGTGTGCTACTCGAGACTGCCCATGGACCAGGGCGCCCGGCTGGTCAGGGAACTAACCCGCATCGTCGAGGCAACAGACGCCTTCCAGCGCGCCAAGCGGCACGATCAATTGGTGATGCTGCCCACCGGCGACGGGATCGCGCTGGCGTTCTTCGGCGACCCGGTGGCGCCGGTGCAATGCGCGGCCGATATCTCCCGCGCCCTCAAAAGCGGCTCCGAGATTCAACTGCGCATGGGCGTCAATAGCGGCCCGGTGTATCACACCGTCGACATTAACCAGGCTCGCAACGTCGCCGGCGGCGGCATCAACCTTGCCCAGCGCGTCATGGACTGTGGCGATGATGGGCACATCCTCCTCTCGCAAAGCGTGGTGGACATGCTCGGCCAGTTGACCGAGTGGAGCGAGTATGTGTATGACATCGGCGTGATGTAGGTCAAGCATGGCGTGCAGGTCCAGGTGTTCAGCCTGCACGGCGATGACTTCGGGAAGGAACGCCGAGCCTCCCCGCAAGTTGCAGCAGCAGGCAGCAGCGGGCGAGGCGCGGAAGACGCTCACTACCAAGAAGAAGGTCGCCGCCGCGGCCGCCGTGGCCGTGGTCCTTCTGGCCGTGGCGCTCAACTGGGAGACGCTTCACTGTCGATTCAGCCCGGATGCAGAGGGTTGTGTCGCGGGCTTGCCCCTGTCATCGGCGCGAACGTTTGACTATTGGATCACCATGCAACGCTCCCGGGAGGGGCAACTTGAGGCCCCGCGCAGGCTACCGGGAGAGATCGTGTTCCAGGCCGGCTACGTGATCTTTCTGCATCTAGGCAGTCCTCAGGACGGGCACCTTTACATCGTCAACGAGGGCCCGGACGAAGAGACCGGGTCGCTCACGTGGACCATGTTGTTTCCGTTTCCCGGGATGAACGAGGGAACAGCCCTCTTGCAGGCGCCCGAGGACCTTCGGATCCCCGAGACCGATGGCTTCGTCTTCGTCGGGGCGGAGGGGACGGAGAACCTCTGGCTGGTGTGGAGCGCCGAGCCCGTCCCGGATTTAGAGGCGGTGAAGGAGGTTGCGTTTGAGAACCCCTACGACTACATCACCGACCCTGAACAACTGCAGGCCATCAAAGACTTGATCGCCGGGCGCTCCGAGGTGGCTCGGGAGGAGAAGGAAGATCACACGGTTGTGGCGACATCGGGAGAAATTCTTGTACACCTAGTGCCGCTCAAACACTTCTAAGATCTGTAGGAGGCTTCGAATGACGTTCTCACGTGGGTTTCTTAAGATCAGCCTGACATCGGCTGCGTTGGTGTTGGTGTGGGGGCTGGCCGGCTCGGTTCCGGCGGATGCGCAGCAAGGGGCCTCGCTTGGCACCCGGCAACTTTGGAATGCGCAACTGAAGGGCAAGAAGGACACCAAGAAGGCGACCCCGGCAAAGGCCACCGCGAAGTCCACGCCGAAAGCACAGCCGACGAAACCCGCGTACGAGGCCAGCGCCGCTACCGATCCCACCCCCCTTTCCAAGGACGACGCGATCGCGGGCATCACGATCTGGGGTTTGCGGCCGTCCAGGGCGGGGGACGAAGAATCGGCCATGCTGAGCGTTGCCGAGCAGGGTGGGACGAAGCAGTACGTCCCCGTCCGCGTGGCGGCGGGAGAACCGGTTGCGGCCGGACAGCGCGTGCGGGTATCGATCGAGGCGCCCCGCGAGGGCTATCTGTACGTCATCAACCGCGAGCAGTACGCTGATGGCACGATGAGCGAGCCCTACCTGATCTTCCCAACGCTGCGCACGCGCGGCGGCGACAATGCCGTCAAGGCGGGCCGGGTCGTCGAGATCCCCGATCAGGGCGACAACCCCCCCTTCTTCACACTGCGGCCCCGGCGAGATAACCAGATCGGCGAGGTGCTGATCGTGTTGATCGCGTCCAAGCCGATGGAGGGGATCGAGATCGGCCGCAGCGCGCTGAAGCTATCCGAGGCGCAGTTCTCTGACTGGGAATCGATGTGGGGCGCCGAGGCCGAGCGTTTCGAGTTGGTCGGGGGTCTCGGCAAGCGCTGGACCAGCGCGGAGAAGGAAGCCGGGATGGGGTCGCGCTTACTTGTGCAGGAAGAGCCGATGCCGCAGACGCTCTACCGCGTGCCGGCGAATCCGGGCGCACCGCTCATGCTGACCGTCCCGTTGGAGATCGAGAAGTAGCGGACGGCCGTTGCGCAAGCGCGTAGCGACGCTGCGCCCCCTGCAAGCTTCTACGTTTACGAAATCAGGATCACGCTACTGAAAAGGACGCCAACGAGGCCAAGGCGTTTTCGAATGCGAAGTGAGTGGGTGCGTGCTAAACGGGGAGCTTCGAGAGGTCGCACCAAGCTTCTTTCAACTTTGGGGTAATTGTATCGGCTATTGTGTCAGCTTGGAGGTCGGATTCTTGATAGGAGTAATCCTCAGCCCAATACTCTTTCCTCGCCGCCTGGCGTGATCTGTCATCCTCATAGGCTATGGTTACAACAAATACCTGCACTCTTTGCAAGCCCGGAACAGCCAATATGGCCATTTGCCGGACTTGATCGCCTTCATCGGGAGCGTACCACACCCACTGCCAAGCGCCACCCAACTCAGAGGGCTGGGCAGGCTCGATTCCGCACCGCCTGGCGGCCTGATCGAAGGCTGCACGTAGCACGTCAAGACAGCCGGTCATATCTAGTGACGCTCCAGTTCCAGGTTGCATGATCGGCTCGGACGCAACAAAACTCTTTAGCAGGATCGGTTGGGCCCCGTCCGCGGGCGATTCCTCCCACGCTACCGTGTAGCGTACAATATCTGACGCGTCCGTGCTGGTGGTAAAGAACGGCAGCCAAGACGAATCCGTCATCCATGCACATCAGCCGTGCTCTTGATGCCAATAGATGGGAACTCTGGGAAGGTTTTGTCCATTCCCGGCCGGCGCGGCACGTCTTCGACCAGCTCAGCGATGCTTCTTCAATGAATGAGATGAGGGGATGGGTGTCCGGACTGAAGGTGACCGAGCGCTACGGCTGGCTGGCTCATTACACAACAAAGGCCCGGTGGGATGATATTCGGATGTCGGCGAGGTTGGGGCTCCCGGGGCTTCACTTGACCCCCACCGGCTACGATCCCGAAACTGGCGCCATCGAACTGGGATTGCCCCAGATTTGCGACCGCTGTCTCCTCATCGCGATGTCTCCGGCTGCGAGAGGCTTTGGGGTCCTGGTCAAGCGGCTCCCTCGCTCAACAAGGATTGGCCAGGCGGCGGGCTCGAATTCTATCTTCCTGAAGGACTCCCTAGCGAACGCGTGAGACAGGTGTACGGCTCGCATGGCGACCGGATGACTCGATGGATCGAGGGGACGCCCGGTGCGAACCTCGACTAGACCACGTCTCTCGGACAGTGCGCCATAGACAACACTCTGTAGGGTGCCGCACCTGCGACCGAGGGTGAGCGTCCATCCGCGGTCTTGGCGCCGTTCACAACCCTACTCCACCGACTCGGCGATCCGCTGCCGGTAAACCGCCCGGGCGTGATCATAGGCCTTCCGCGCCTCGTCGCGTTCCTCGGGCCGGATGCGCGGCATCTTCTGCGTCCAGCACTGATTGACCGCGGCCAGACACCACTCCGCGCTGCGCCGCGACGCGCGCACCGGCTTGCCGTCGACCATCGCGAAGATCGGGTTCGTGTGCGACGACGGCAGGATGCGCAGCGCAACCCAACTGCTCTTGCGGATCGGCACCTCGAAACGCAACTCGTGGACCAGCCCGTCGGCGAGCAGGTTCTGCGTCGCCACCGACTCCCCGTTCACGATCAACTCCACCGGCACCTCGCGCGTATTCGGGATGCGCGCCCGCTCGACGTCCCAGTAGGGCTTCTCGTCATAGCGCAGCGTCGCGAACTTCGGGTCGGGATAGACCGGGAGGAGGGCGGCGGCTTTGACCTCCACCCGCACAGTCTCACCCGCCTTGACCTGCACCTCGCTCTTGCCCGCGCCGAGTTCTACGCCGTTGACCGTGAAATCGATCAAGTGGCTCTTGCCGTCGCTGACGTAGTTGCGGCCGTCGCGAATGCCGTCGATCCAGCCGCGGTAGCTGAGCTTGTCGAGCTTGACGTAGCTCCGGCCCAGCCCGACCTTGTCGTCATAGATGCAAGGGAAGTCGGTCTCGCCGCTGATGCGCGCGCGGAACCCGGCGCTCAAGGTGTGGTACCAGACGTTCAACTCCCACACCGACGGCGTATCGACCGCCGAGATGAAATGCACTGCGTCGTGCGTGACGTCGACCACATACTCGTTCGCGCCGATGCCGTCAAAGCCCGGCATCTCGAAGTTCGGCAGCTCGTCGCTGCGTACCTGCAAGCCCCAGCCGGAATGCGAAAAGCCGACCACGCCGCCCTGCTTCTTGCCCCACTGCAACACCGGCAGGTCCCACGAGGGCCACTCGTCGACGCGCGTCGTGCCGGGGTAGTCGTCTTCGTCGAGACCCAGCAGCACCAAGTGGCCGGCATGACTCGACGGGAAGCCCGAGACTTCAACGTCGTAGTGCATGATGCGTTCGCCTTTCGACAGTTGGTTGTCCTGGCCGCTGAAAAACTGCTTCTGGTAGTACCACGAGGGGCCCCAGGTCAGCACCGCACCGATGTTCAAGTGTTCGCCCAGCACCTGGCGAATCATGTCCTCGGGCAGCACGCCTTCGGTCGGGTTCTTGTAGTGCGAGCAGCCCGACGCGTGCACGTGATGGTCGCCCGACCACCAGCCGTACTTCGACGGATCGATCCAGCGCTGCAGTTGAAAGGAGAGCTCGCCGGGCGAGTTGGCGTCAATTGGGAGTTCCTTCGTCCGTGTGTAGAACTCAGGACCGCCGTCGTATTGAATCGAGTAGTAGCCGTCGGGCAGACGCACATTCTCGCCATCGGCGCGGTAGACCTGCGGCTGGAAGGGGAAGTCGGGTGCCAGCCGCTTCGACGGGTTGGGGTAGATGCGCCCTTGCAGGTCTTTGATCAGGAAGGCGCCGATCGAGGGTTTGCCGTTCTCATCGCGCACGCGGAACGTGATGGGCCGCGCGGACTCGATGTTGAACAGCACCAGGATGTCGTTGCGGAAGCCGATGTCCTGCGTGCCTTGGCCGACGTTGAAGGCGATCTTCGCCGAGCGCTGTCCGCTGTCGCGGCTGTAAACCTGCAGGATCTGATACTCGATCCCGAGTCCTAGAAGCCGCTCGGCCATGGGCGGCTGGTTGTAGATCTCGATATTGGCCCAACGCTCCTTCACGTGTTCCCGCGTCAGCTCCATCTTGGGTTCTTTCTCGCCGCGCGACCGCAGCGACGTTGGGCCGCTGTTGAGGCTCTCGACCTGTAGCGGGGCCGTCACGCCCGCCCCGTTGATGACCTTCACCAGGAAGAGCCGCGTCCCCTTCTCGACCAGCACCGGCTTGGCGGCGCCTTGGCGCACCTTGACGCGGCTTTCGGCGTTGATATCGACCTCAGCCAGCACCATCGGATCGAGCAGCTCTTGCAGCCGCCGCACGGCCGCGCCCTCGTCGGCGAGCGCCATCGCTTCGTTGATTTGCGCATGGAGCTTCGCCGGTAGAGGCTGGCCGGTGTAGTTCAAGGCGTCCTCCAGCCGGCGCACGTGCTGCGCGAAGGGTTGTAGGGGGACGGTCTGCGCCGAGGCCAGGTCGGCCGCCGGCATCGTCAGCAGTAACGAAAGCAGTGCGGGGGAGTACAGCTTCAAACGCATGATGGATCCTCTTTCGGCCGAGGTCGGCTTAGCCAAAGCATACGCCACTACCCGTACCGGGGCAACTCGCTTTCCAGAGTCGTCCGCTGGTGCTTGGAAAGGCCGCGACTCGTGCTAGCATAGAATTACCTGTTTCTCGATCGGAAAACAGTAGGTTATGTTCGAGAGCCGCAAGCGCAGCATCGCCAAGGCGGTCAGCTATCGCGTATTGGGGTCGTGCCTGACAGCCGCCATAGCGCTGGTGCTGAGCGGCCAGTGGGACATTGCGCTCGGCATCGGGCTTCTCGACGGCGTGGCAAAAATGGGCGCGTACTTCGTCCACGAACGCCTGTGGGCCCGCGTTCGCTGGGGCATGCCGCGGCGGCCTGACTACGAGATCTGAATCGGCAAGCCAGGTCCCATGTGGCGTATGCAGCCGGAGGCTTACCGAGAACCGATTCCTCGGTTCTCAGGTCTTCGATCAACAGCCGCTGCCCGGTCACTTGCGATCCTGAGTCCCGACGAATCGAGACTCGGCAAGGCTGGAGCCCTACGCCACATGTCGCTGCGTGGACGTTCGCCTCCGATCGAACTTCATCGCACCACCTCTCCACTCGGGCTCGCATACTTCCCCCGAACGTACGCCAGCGCCTCCGCCGCGTCGGTCAGGCGGCCTTCAAGCTGCGCGTCCTCGACATCGGAGAGGATCGCCTGGAACGCCGGCCCGGGCTTGTAGCCCGCGGCAATCAAGTCATCACCGGTGAGCAGGCGCTGCGGGCGCAACACCTCCTCGGGCAGCTCGGTCAGCTTGTCGCGAACAAACTCGTAGTTCCCCAAACCGCCGTGGCTCGATAAGCAGTCGAGGCGATGCAGTTCGAGATGCTCGTCGAACCGCTCCATGCGCAGAAACCTCTTGAGCTTGCTCGCGCGCATGACGGGCGCATCTTTGAACCGCATGTGGTGCGCCACCAGCGCCATGACCTGCTCGGTATCGGTTCGCGAGTAGCGCAGGCGTGTGCAAATCTCCTCGGCCATGCGGACGCCCTCTTCGACATGTCCGTCGGACCGAATGCGCTCGGCGACGCGATAGGTCGCCGGCTTGCCCACGTCGTGCAGCAGCGTCCCGAGCGCCAGTGTGACGGGGGGGGTATCGAGCTCTTCTAGCATGAGCAGGGTGTGTGTCCACACGTCGCCCTCGGGATGGAACTCCGGCGGCTGCTCGACACCCTTCATTGCCGCGACCTCCGGCAGAATGACTTCGAGCAGGCCCGATTCGTCGAGCAGTTCGAACCCCCGCCGCGCCGCGCCTTCGGTGAGGATGCCGCTGATTTCATCGCGGATACGCTCGGCGGAGATCTCGGTGATCTCACCCGCGTGGGCGGTGATCGCCTTCATCGTTTCCGGTTCGATGGCGAACCCCAGACGCGCGGCAAAGCGCACCGCCCGTAGCATGCGCAGCTTGTCTTCGGCGAAGCGCTCCGAGGGCTGCCCGATCGCGCGGATCAGACCGGCGTCGAGATCGGAGCGCCCGCCGACGTAGTCGAGATAGCGGTCTTCGGCGGGGTCATAGAGCAGCCCGTTGACGGTGAAGTCGCGGCGCTTGACGTCCTCCTCGGCGCTGCGGGTGAAGCTAACGCTTTCGGGGTGCCGTCCGTCGCGATAGTCATGGTCGGTGCGGAAGGTGGCGACCTCCACCTGAGTCTCGCCGCGCCGGACAAGGACGACTCCAAAGTGCGCGCCGACCGGGAGTGCGTTAGGGAAGCAAGCGACGATCTGCTCAGGGTTAGCGTCGGTGGCTACGTCGTAGTCCGCGGGCTGGACGCCCAGCAGCATGTCGCGCACACAGCCTCCGACGAGGTAGGCCGTGTGCCCCGCGTCGCGGAGCGTACTGATGATCCGCAATGAAAGTTCGCGCGGCGTCACGTCCTGTTCTCTCGCAGCCTTGTTCCGTAGTCTGTTTTCGCAAATACGGCCACATTCGGTTCGCCATGTAGGGGCACGGCATGCCGTGCCCGAGGCTGCCAGGACGGCAAATCTCACTGCTAGAAATGTGCCCGGGCCACCCACCACTTCAGAGGCGCGGACGGAAGTCCGCGCTCACCGCCACCTACGTAGCGCCCCCACCCCGGCACCGCCGCTCGACCCGCCGCTCACAGCCGCGGGCGTTAGGCGCGGGCCGTCCACGGGGACCACGCACCTAGAAGCGACCGGAACAGCTTCAGGGGTCGTGCCGGACCGCTCCCTGACGGTCACGGCTCGGTTTGTGAGCGCAGGCTCACGACCTCCACCTACAACCCACCCGGCCCAGACAATTCCTCGACCACCCGCTTCGCATCATAGAGCTTCTTGAGCGCCTCCATGATGCCGCGCGAGTCGACGCTGACAGCGCGCGCCTGCTTCTCCGAATATAGGAACCCGTTCGGCAGCGACTGGATATTGCCGTCGAAGATCAGCCCCACGACCTCACCCTTACCATTGACCAGCGGGCTGCCGGAGTTGCCGCCCGTGATGTCGTTGGTGGAGACGAGGTTGTATTGGGTATCTTTGTCCACGCGATCTCTGCGGTCGAGAAAGCGCTGCGGCAGGATGTACGGGTCTTTCCCCGTGACCGTGTCATAGAGCCCCGAGAAACGCGTGAAGGGCTCGATGGTCTTATCGCCTTCGTTGTAAGACTTCACAACACCCACGGCCAGCCGCAACGTAAACGTCGCGTCGGGATAAGCGTCGGTACCCAGCGCCGCGAAACGGGCTTGCGCGATGCGGGAGCCGTGGGCGTTCTCGATCGCTTCGACCTCGTCTTCGTAGCGTTTGCGGAGGCGGCGGGCCTCTTCGTCTACTTTGCGGGCCAAGTCGATCATCGGGTCATCGGAGGTCTTCGCTTTCTTCGCCTCGGCGTCGAAGAGTTGCTTGCGAAAATCGACGTTCTTGAGTTTCGTCCCTTCGATCAAGCTCTTGGCTACGTCGGCGGGTTTGCGGTCACCCAGTACGGCGCGCACGGTTTCGTGGTCGGCCCCGAGCCGGTCGCGCATGAACGCAAGCGACCGTGACAACTTGGCGATCTCGACATCGTCGTAGATCGGCGCGGGTGAGAACAGGCGCTGCTTGAGCGAATCGAGCCCCGACTCGCGGTATTCCGGCAGCCGCTTGGCGTTCGGTTTCGGCAACTCGTCGGAGAGGCGGTAGAGATCCTTGGCGATGGTGAAGAAACGCGAGTAGAACCCAAGGCTACCGATCAAGCGGTACTCCACGTAGATTTCGTTCTTGACCTTCTGGGCTTTGGCGATCGCCTCCCAAGCGCCGCCGTACTGTTTCTTCTTCTCTTCGTCCGTGTCAATCGAGGTACGGACGCTTTGCTCGGCCTCCGATTTGGCGTTGAACAGCTCGGGGTCGCGCAGCCCGCCCAGCATCCCGGTGTAGGCCTTGATCGAGTTGTCGAGGCGGAACAACTCGTCGCGCGCCAGCCTGGCCGCCTCACCGCCGGCTCTGCCGTAGCTACGCAACTCCTTCGCCATCGCGTGCAGCCAGTCGAGCATGAAGGGCATGCGCAGATCGGCTTCGAAGCGTAGTTGCGTTTCGGTCTTGAGCCGGTTCGTCCGGCCCGGGTGCCCGGTGACGAAAACTAGCTCCTCATCCGACGCCCCATTCTTGCTCCACGGCAGAAACGCCGGCGACGTGATCGGTTTGTCGTCCGCATAAACGCGCACGAACGCGACATCGAGGCAATAGCGCGGATAAGTGAAATTGTCCTGGTCGCCTCCGAAGAACGCCGCGGGGAACTCCGGCGCGAAGACGAGCCGCACGTCGGTGTACTTCTTGTACTCATAGAGATCGAAGATGCCGCCCTCGTAGAGCTTCACGACGTCGCAGCGTTCGCCGGTGCGGTCCTTGCACTCTTTCTCGACATCGGCGGTCGCGGCCCGCTGCGCCTCGAAGCGGTCTTTCTCGCTCATGTCGGGCTTCAACTTGGCGTTGATCCGCTCGGTGACCGTGTCGATCGTCATCAAGACGTTCAGCTCGAGATCCGGGCACTTCATTTCGGCGGAGGCGGCCTCGGCGTAGAAGCCGTCGGCGATATAGTCTTTCTCTTTCGAGCTGAGCTTCTTGATGCAGTCCGATGCGACGTGGTGGTTCGTCATCGCCAAGCCGCCAGGGGAAACAAACGAGCCCGAGCCGCCGTTGTTGAAACGCACCGAGCCCTTTTGCAGCCGCGCCAGAAAGTCCGTGCCGACCGTGAAGCTGTGCTTCTGCTTGATTTGCTTGACGGGCACGTAGTTGAATGGCCACATACCTTCGTCGGCTTGGACGGGAGTTGCCAGTAGCAGGGCAAGAATGGCGATCAGGAGCGCTTTCATATTGAACCTCTTGTCGAACGGTGACGGAACCGCACCTATCAGAACGCAGCCCAGCGAGGCCCGCAGCTTAGTCGTGTGTTCGTCAATACAGTTACGTTTCGATTTGCCATGTAGGGGCACGGCATGCCGTGCCCGCGACGCAGGCCGGCAGATGCTCCGGTCAGACACGCGACCGCGTCTGTGAAATGCCGTCCTCAGTCATAGCGGAACGACAATCCCATAATCGCAACTAGCGGCGGCAGATGCCACGCTTCGACGTGCGAATGAACTCCACCAGGTGTTGCGTATGTTCGCCGGGGAGCTGTGATTCGATACGCTCAAGCGCCTTTTCGAGCGGCAACGACGCGCGGAACAAGAGCCGGAACGCCTCTTTCAATCGTCGGATCTCTTCCGGCGGCAAGCCCGCGCGTCGCAATCCCACCAAATTGATGCCGCGCGGCGAGATCCGAAAGCCCGAATAGAGGAAATACGGCGGCACGTCGACGTTGACCCCGGAGTTCCCCGAAACCATTACCAGCCGGCCGACGCGCGAGAACTGCTGCACGCCCACGCCGCCCGAGATGAACGCCGAATCCTCGATCTCGACGTACCCGGCGATCAGAGAGCAACTGCAGATCACGTTGTTCGACCCGATTTTGCAGTTGTGCGCGATGTGGCCCGACGTCATCACGTAGTTGTCGTCGCCGATCTCGGTCACCGATTCGGGCTCGGTGCCCCGGCTGATGGTGTAGTGCTCGCGGACGCGGTTGCGGTTACCGATCTTGAGGTAGCTGCGCTCGCCGCCAAAGTTCTTGTCGAGCGGGTCTGTGCCGAGCACCGTGCCGACGGAGATTTGGTTGTCCTCGCCGAGCGTGGTCCAGCGCTTGACGACGACGTGCGGCTCGAGGCGGGTGTTCGCGCCGATCGTGACGTCGCCTTCGACGATCGCGTAGTCAGCGATTTCGACGCCGGGGCCGATGTCGGCGTCCGCGGACACCTGCGCCGTCGAGGCAACCCGTGCTGACGGATCGATCGCCATAGCCCTGTATCATACTTGGCGGAAACTCTCTTGCAGGCGGCGCATCCCGCGGATCCAGCGGTCGTAGTCGGCGGCCTTGCGGCGAAAGTAGTCCGCGACCTCCGGGTGGGGCAGGATGAGGAACCTCTCGTCAGCGAGCCCCGCGATCACGGCATCGGCCACGTCTTCGGGGTCGAGGGCGTTCTCTTTCAGGAACCGGGAGTCGCTTGCGTCGAGCAGCCGCGTGCGAACGCCTTGGGGGCATACGCACGACACCGTAACGCCCTGGTCGCCATACGTGACCGCCAACCACTCGGCAAGCGACAGCGCGGCGTGCTTGGTGACGGAGTAGGGCGCCGAACCGATCTGCGTCAGCAGGCCGGCGGCCGAGACGACCTGCAACAGGTAACCTCCACCCCGTTCGAGCATGGCCGGCACGACAGCCCGAGCCGCGTAGAGGTGCGCCTTGAAATTGATATCAAAGATGCGATTCCAATCGTCGTCGGACGTCTCGACACCGCCTTCGACCATGATGCCGGCATTCGAGCAGAATAGATCAATCGGGCCGAAGTGTTTGGTTGCCTGCTCAACGAGACTGAGGATGTCGGCCTCGCGGGCGACGTCGGTGGTCACGGCAAGGCCGCTAATCTGCCCCGCTACATCCTTGGCGGCTGTGCCGTCTTTATCAGCAACGACGACACCCCGCGCCCCTTCGGCGGCAAACCGCAGGCACAGCGCCCGGCCGATTCCATGCGCGCCGCCCGTGACGACAACCACCTTGCCGTCCAGCTTCATGTGTGGCGTAAGCCTCCAGGCTTGCCGAGAGCCGATTCCTCGGTTCTCGGGTCCACTGTCAAAGACGCTGCTCGGTTGCTTGCCATCCTGAGTCCCGAAGAATCGAGACTCGGCAAGCCTGGCGGTTTACGCCACATCCCGCCCGGACACAGCAAATCCTGAGGCTCTTGTTCAAGAGTTCCTACAACCATCCGGCTAAGCGCCTTCAGCCGATTCCAGCTTCACCGCCTGGTAGCCGCCTCTGGAACGATAGTGGAAGAACAGCGCCCCGAAGATAACGGTCAGAATCATCGGCAAGATAGCCACGTAGCGGAACGCCGCCGCGGCTCCGTAACTGTCATACCAGCCGCCCATGATCGGGATGATGAACGCCACCGACAGGTTGCCGGTTCCGCCCATGATAGCCAGTAATAGCGCGCCACCCTTAGGAAATCGTTCCGACGTGATACCTAGCATCACCGGCCAGAAGTAGGTCTTCCCGATGCCGAATACCGTGGCGGCGAGGAACGCCTCAAACGGGGTGGTCGCCGAACTAAGCGCGTACAGCCCCATCGCCGACAGAATGGCCGAGAGGGTCAACAGCCCCATGGGCGAGAAGCGGCGCGCCAGCGGTCCGCCGAAGAACCGCAGAACAAACATGATCCCCGCCGTGTACACCAGGATCAAGATGCCTTGCATGCCGATCAGGTTCGTGATCAGCGAGCCCACCCATTGATCGGGACCTAGTTCCGTCGATGCCGTCATCCACATGCACACCCAGAACAGAATGAACATCGGCCGCGCGGCCTCGCGTAGCATCTCGCCGCCGGAAACACCGGCCGCCACGCGCTCGGTGGCGGGGAACTTCTGGCGCAGGATTATGATGCCGAAAATGACCGCCGGAACCAGCAACGTCCCCAACTTGATCTTCCAGCCCAGGGTGGCGGTGGCGGCATCGACGCCGCCCGCGTCTAGTGCCATCAACTTGGTGATGCCGTAGGCCAGCAATCCGCCGATGATCAACCCACCGGGCCACCAAGCGTGCAGCACGTTCATGCGGTGCGTCTTGTCGTCCGGGTAGAGCGTGGCGCACAGCGGATTGATGACGCCCTCGACGAGCCCTTGCGAGAGCCCCAGCGTCAGCATCGCGGCGTAAAGAATGACGAAGCCGGGATCCGAGTAGTAAGGGGCCACCACACCGGCCGGCGTTGGGGCAAACAGGATCGCCAGCACCCCGACGATGTAGCCGCCACTGGAAAGCAGCAGCAGTTTGCGCATGCCGAAGTAGTCCACCAACGAGCCGCCGATGAAGATCGACAGGGTGAAGCCCCAGAACGCGGGCATCAGCGCGACGCCGGTCTGCTGCTTGTTGAGGTGAAAGTCCGCGCCCAGTGCGTCGAGGATATCCCCGCGAACCGAAAAGACCATCGACGTCGTCACCAGCGCGATGCAACTGGCCACGAACAACCGGCGAGGATGCATTGGACTCGGTACCTCCCTACCTGAGCTTGCGCGGGCCTACTTGGCTTGCTACGCGAGCCTACTAGAGCTGCTACGGGAAAAGGGCAGTGTAGCCACCCCTACCTCCGTTGTCAAAGTTCCGGGGGTGTCTTCCGAGAAAGACGTGACCCCTTCATCTGGGGCTTCGCTGGGTACTGGGTCAGTTTGGGTTGGCTACGCTTACATGGGGGGCCACAAGGGTTGCTCGTGGCGGTCCCGAAGGCCGTGGTTGCTTGAGTCGCCTTCAGGCGGTTTGCGCGCGAAGCGCGTTGTAGGCCGGTCGTTTACGGCCGGTTCAGTAGTCCCACCCGCTCTGCTCCAGGGCGCTTCCAGCGTCCTTCCCACAAACCGGCTTCAGCCACCGTCGATTGCTGATCCTGTTTCCACAACAGCGACCTAAGGAAACTGACCCACTACCCTTCGCTGGGTCCGCGCAACGAGTTTCGGACGAACGTTTACCATAAGAGGAACTGCATGGCGAAGACGGAAAGAAAGCCTTTCACGCGCGATCGTGCCAAATCGTTGACGGCGGCGGTGTGGGAGTTGATCGCGCCGCGGCGAAAAGCTATTGCACTAGGGCTGCTGCTGATTGCCATCGGTAAGGCTGCCGGGTTCGTGCTCCCGTACTCCAGCCGTTTCTTGATCGACGATGTCATCTTGAACAAGCAGGAGGATCTGCTGGTTCCTCTTGTGCTCGCGGTGCTGGCCGCGACGCTGGTGCAGGGCGCCGCCTCATTTTCCCTGACGCAGCTTCTCGCCAAGGCGGCGCATCGGATCATCGCGGACCTGCGCTGTAAGGTGCAGCAGCATATCGGACGCCTGCCCATCGCCTACTATGACGCCACTAAAACCGGCGTTCTCGTGTCGCGCATCATGAGCGACGTCGATGGCATCCGCAATCTGGTGGGGACAGGCTTGGTGGAGATCGCAGGCGGAATTCTCACGGTCGTGATCGCCCTGATACTGCTCTTCACCATCAGTCCGACTCTCGCCGCTTCGGCGCTGATGATCATTCTGGGTTTTGTCGCCGTGCTCTGGTACGCGTTCAAGACGTTACGGCCGATCTTTCGCGAGCGCAGCAAGATCAGGGCGGACTTGACCGGGCGGCTGACCGAGTCGCTCGGAGGCGCGCGCGTCGTCAAGGGATATCATCAGGAGTCATCCGAGGCGAGTGTCTTCGCCGAGGGCGCCCGGAGACTGCTGGCGAATATCCTCAAGACGCTGACGGGCACCGCTTTGATCAGCCTTTCGGCGACCGTAGTGATGGGGTTTGTCGGTGCGTTGATCATGTATCTTGGCACCCGCGAGGTCCTCTCGGGCTCGCTCGGATTGGGAGAACTGGGCTCGTTTACCGCGATCCTGCTCTTTGTCGTTTCCCCCCTCTATCAGATGGTAAGTATCGGCACACAGTTGACTGAGTCCCTGGCCGGTCTGGAGCGCACCCGCGAAGTGCTTCAAGAGCGTCCTGAAGACGAGGATCCCGAGCGCTCCGTCCCCACAGGCAAGATCGAGGGCGAGATCACCTTCGAGAACGTCAGCTTCGCCTACGAACGGAGCAAGACGATTCTACATGGCGTTTCCTTTGAGTCCAAGCCCGGGACGGTGACCGCGCTCGTCGGCGCATCCGGGTCGGGCAAGTCGACGATCATCGGCCTGGTGGCAGCCTTCTATAAGCCCTTTGAGGGGCGCGTCCGCGTTGACGGGATCGACCTTGCGACGGTGCAACTCGCCTCCTACCGCTCGCAGCTCGGTGTCGTGTTGCAGGATACGTTTCTGTTCGCGGGGACGATCCGCGAGAACGTAGCCTTCGCGCGGCCCGATGCCGCCGATGATGAGATCCTTGCCGCTTGCCGCTTGGCGCGGGTGGACGAGTTTGCCGAGCAATTCGACGACCGCTACGAAACCATCGTGGGCGAGCGCGGCATCAAGCTCTCGGGCGGCCAGCGGCAGCGCGTCTCGATCGCGCGTGCGATTCTGGCGAATCCGCGCATTCTGATTCTGGACGAGGCGACTTCGAGTCTTGATTCAGAATCGGAGGCGCTAATTCAAGAGGGCCTCGCGTATCTGATGCGGGGCCGCACGACGTTCGTCATCGCGCACCGTCTCTCAACGATCCGCAAGGCCGACCAGATTCTCGTCATCGAAGACGGCCGCATTCTTGAGCAAGGCACCCATGCCTCGCTCTACGAGTCCGAAGGCCGCTACTTCGATCTCTACAACAAGCAGCACGGCTTGGAGGCGAACCTTTTCCTGGCGCCCGGTGAAGGGGACTTGGAGTCAGAGCGACGAGACGACATCGGCGACAAAGAGCCGGCCGCCCTCGAAGAAGCCTTGCGCCTGCTTCGGGAGTGACCATCGGTCAGTAGGTGCCAGCCTGCGTCTTTCACCACCTGGCGGGGCGAAGCGCAAACCAACCGAGCCGTGACCGTCAGGGAGCGGTCCGGCACGAACCCTCGAGCCATACCGGTTTCCTCTAGAGCAAGGTCCCCGTGCTGTGAAATCGGGGGATTTCACAGTTGACACCGCCGCAAGGCCCGCGCGGCAACTCATAGTGCAAGTTGAGGCATCCAGCTACGCAACCGAGCCGCGGGTGGGAACCCGCGGTTCCCTCTGGGCGCAACGCGGATGCATCCTACCACCCAACCAAGCCCCATCCAGCCCACCGCAAGATTTTGCATCCTTTCTCGACTCGTTGCGTCCAATCAACTGCCATGCAAAAAGTCGAGAAAAGCGAACAAGACTGGAAGACCGAGCTGACATCCGAGCAGTACTACGTTTGCCGCGAGAAGGGCACGGAGCCGCCGTTCACCGGCGAGTACAACGACTGCAAGATCGAGGGGATTTATCGTTGCGCGTGTTGTGGAACGCCCCTGTTTCGCTCCGGCGATAAGTTCGATTCAGGCACCGGTTGGCCCAGCTTCACCGCCCCCGCCGCCGACGACAACGTCACCACCGAGCAGGACGCCAGCCACGGCATGATCCGCACCGAGGCGATGTGCGCCAACTGCGACGCCCACCTGGGCCACGTCTTCCCCGACGGCCCGGCCCCCACCGGCCTGCGCTACTGCATCAACTCAGTCGCCCTCAAGCTGGACGAAGAGGAGTAGAACGGCGCCCGGCCCACCACGACAGAGTGTCTGTTGAAGCCTAGCCGCGAAGCGGCGACCGGACGTTAGCCTAGTGTAGGGCACCATAAATACTGTAACTTATATTGGCTTCCCATCGTCTCTATTAACAGGAGGCATGGGATGCGAAGAGCACAACCAGTAACTTTGAACACAGCGCAATGCAAGCAGTTGGACCGCTACGCGCGCGGCCGCCAAGTCGCCGTTCGTCTCGCCCTGCGAGCCAGGATTGTCCTGCTGGCCGCCCACGGTCTCGAGAATAAGCAGATCGCCGCACAGCTCGGTGTCTCGCGGCAGTTGGTGGCCCGCTGGCGCACGCGCTTTCTCGAAAGCGGCATCGCCGGCATTGCAAAAGACGCCCCACGGCCCGGTCGTACACCTGCCGTCTCGAAGCAGAAAGTACAGCAGATCATCCACAAGACCACCCGCGAGAAACCGTCCAACGCCACACACTGGAGCCGCCGCACCATGGCCGCCGCGGCCGGCGTCAGCGCTTCCACCGTGGGACGGATTTGGCGCGCCCATGGCCTCAAGCCCCACCGCGTCAAGACCTTCAAGCTCAGCAATGACCCGCGTTTCGCCGAGAAACTCGACGACATCGTCGGACTCTATCTCAATCCGCCTGAGCATGCTCTGGTTCTCTCGCTCGATGAGAAGTCCCAAATCCAAGCCCTCGATCGCACCCAACCCGGCCTGCCGCTCAAAAAGGGACGCGGCCAAACGATGACCCACGATTACAAGCGCAACGGCACGACCACCCTGTTTGCGGCGCTCAACACTCTTGACGGCAGCGTGATCGCCGAGTGCATGCCCCGACACAGCCACCAGGAATGGTTGCGCTTCCTGCGCTTAATTGACCGCCGCACTCCCAAGGACAAACAGCTTCATCTCATCGTGGACAACTATGCCACCCACAAGCATGCCGCTGTGAAGCGTTGGCTCGATCGTCACCCGCGCTTCCACATTCATTTCACCCCGACCTCGGCGTCGTGGCTGAACATGGTCGAGCGATTCTTTCGCGATCTCACCGTCAAGCGCCTGCGCCGCGGCGTGTTTCGCAGCGTGGACGAGCTCGTCGCCGCCATTGACGACTACATAGCCCAGCACAACGAGCATCCCACGCCCTTCATCTGGACAGCGACCGCCTCCGACATCCTCGAGAAAGTCAAGCGCGGACGTGCCGCCCTGCATAAGGTGCAATCTGCTTGACGCACTACACTAGGGTGCAGCCGTCTTCGGCGGAACCCTAGGAAACCATGTCGACGAACAGGAGCCCTGAAAGGGCGTTGGACCAGCCGCCACCACCGCAAATAGCTCGACCCGCCTCAACAAGATACAACCTGCACACAGCCATTCACGATAGAATCGGACCGGCATGATCGGTCAAACCATCTCGCACTACAAAATCACCGACAAGCTCGGTGAAGGCGGGATGGGTGTGGTCTACAAAGCCCAAGACACCTCTCTCGAACGCCCCGTCGCCCTGAAATTCCTCGCGCCCCATCTGGTCTCCGACGAGGAGATCCGCAAACGCTTCGAGCGGGAAGCCAAAGCCGCCGCCGCGCTCAACCACCCGAACGTCTGCACCGTCTACGAGATCGCAGAGGCCAACGGCCGCACGTTCATCGCCATGGCCTTCATCGAGGGGGACAGCCTCGAGACGAAGATCGAGGCCGGCCCGCTCACGCTCAAGGACGCCCTCGATATCGCCGGCCAAACGGCGCAAGGCCTACAAGCGGCGCACGAGAAGAAAATCGTACACCGCGACATCAAGCCGGCCAACCTGATGGTCACCGGCGAGGGCGCGAAGCAACTCGTCACCATCATGGACTTCGGGCTGGCTCTGCTGACCGACCGTTCGAAGCTCACCCAAATGGACGAGACGATGGGCACGGTGGCCTACATGTCACCCGAGCAGGCCCAGGGAATGGATCTGGACCACCGCAGCGACGTCTGGTCGCTTGGCGCGGTGATCTACGAAATGGTGACCGGGCAGCAAGCCTTCAAGGGCCATTACGATCAGGCGACGGTGTACTCTATTCTGAACGAAGATCCGGAGCCGATGACGGCCCTACGCACGGGCGTGCCGATGGAGCTGGAGTGGCTCGTGGGCAAGTGCTTGGCGAAGGATATCGACAACCGCTATCAGAACGCCGGTGAGATGGTTGTCGACTTGCGAACCCTGCAAGACAAGCTCAAGTCCGGCAAGTCGACGATCCTGCGGACCGCCCCGGCCGGATCGGTGAAGGCACGGCATGCCGTGCCCGCCGCGCCGCGGGAGACGCCCGCAGAACCGTCCGAGTACAAGCTCGCGAAGTACAGGGTAATCGAGGAGGTCGCCGAATCGGACACCTCGACCAAGTACCTGGCCGAAGACACCGAGCTGCATCGCTCCGTCGCCATCCGGGTGCTGCCACAGTCAGCAGCGGAACAGATCGAGCGCGCTCAGCGTCGCAAGCTAACGATTGCGTTTGGCCTGGCCGGAGTGGGCTTACTCGTCGGGCTGGTCCTCACTCTGTTTTCGGTGTTCTCGCCCGACCCGGTCCCCGAGGCCCGGGTGTGGCGATTCTCGATCTCTCCTGACAACCTCACTCCTTACAACCGAGCCAGCGGCGGCATCTCCCCCGATGGCAAGTACGTTGTCTACAGAACCGCAACAGAAGGTGAGAGGGTCCTTTGGTTGCGCCCCTTGGATAGCGAGACGCCCCGCAAGCTGGAAGGCACAGAAGGCGCTCTGAGCGGCAACTGGTCACCGGACAGCAAGTCCATCGTGTTCGGGACGGACCGCGAGTTGAAGCGGATCTCCATCGATGGAGGCGGCGCGATCACTCTGTGTCAGTTACCGGCGACTGGAGGGTACCCGTTTCTTGGAGCTTCGGGGAGTCCCGATGGCAGTCGAATCGTCTTCTCTTCAGGCTTGAAGCCGTACGAGATTGCCGCCCGCGGCGGCGAACCCAAACTCCTCTTTGAGCCAGATGAGTCCGAAGGGATGGCGTACTTTATCTCTCCGCATTTTCTGCCTTCTGGCGGCGTCTCCGCGGGTCTGCTCTACACTGCTGCGTCGATTCCGGACGACTTCAGGGTGTGGCTGCTGGACTTCAAAACGGGCGAGCGCCGCGAACTGGCACCCGGCGCGGGTGCGGTCTACTCGAAGAGCGGACATTTGATCTACCAACCCGGCAACGATACCGATACTGGGTTACGAGCCCTGCCTTTCTCGGTCGAGAATCTGGCGGTGACCGGAGAGGCTTTTCCGATCGAAGAATCCGGTCACAGGGCCAGTGTCGCCGCCGACGGCACGCTGGCCTACTACGATTCCGGAACCACCGGGTCTCTTCCAGCCCAACTCGTTTGGAAGGATCGAGCCGGCACAACACTGAGCACGATCGGTCAACCGCAAGTAGGACTTCGAGCTCCGAGCCTGTCCCCGGATGGACATCGGGTGGCGGTTCGGGCCGTAGAAGATGGCAACCAAGACATTTGGCTGCATGAGGTCAACCGTCCCGTCAAGACTCGCTTGACATTCGACGAGAGTCAGGATGCTCTCCCCAGGTGGCTGCCATCCGGTGACGCCATCTCATTTGCTTCGGACCGGTCGGGAGACAGGGAACTTTATCTGCGGCGGGTCGACGGAAACAGCCCAGCCGAGCCATTACTGAACCCCGACCCATCCGTTCGGCGTTTGCTGACCGACTGGTCCGACGATGCTCGTCTGGCCTTGTACTATGAGCGGCCGGCGTCCGAAATCGGAGTTCATGACCTTTGGTACCTGGAGCGCCGCGATGACGGCAGCGGGTACGAAGCCGTGCCCTTCTTGCAGACACCGTTCAGCGAGACCGGGGCGGCGTTCTCGCCTGATGAGAAGTGGGTAGCCTATGTGTCCAACGAATCGGGACGTTACGAGGTTTATGTTCGATCGTTCCCCGATGGCGGAGGGAAACAGCAAGTCTCCGTCAACGGTGGAGGTGGTCCACGCTGGAGCCAGGCAGGCGAGATCTTCTACGTCGAAAACACCACCTTGGTGGCGGTTACTGTCTCGACAGGTCCTACTCTAGCCGTCGGCCAGCCCCTACCGCTCTTCTCTTCGCAAGAGCTTGGGGTTGCGGGCAGGATCCCCACGTACGACGTGACTCCCGACAGTCAGAAGTTTGTGCTGCGGGAAGTGACGGAAACCGAAGCGAGCGCCGAAGCAGATCCCGCCGACCGGCCGCGGCCCTCCATCCGCGTGGTCCAGAACTGGTACGAAGAGTTCCGCGACCGCGAGCAGGACTGACCCGTCATGATCGGTCGGCAGGATGGCAACCAGTCGCGTTTACGCGGCTTGCGGTCGATTAGGCCGGCCGTTGTACGGCTGATTGCCTCGCAGCAACCCTGACGAAGTCTACGACCTCGAACAATCAGGGGCAATGCAGAAACCGAGCCCCGAACGCAAGTGAAGGGTAAATCCGCACCCGTTGGGCACTGCGTCCGCGGACCCGTCACTGGCGTTCGGGGCTCGGTCTCGTCCGCGTTGCCGCTCGCTGAAAACCTGACACTTTGTTCTGACGACGTTTGCTTCAGACAGCTAGGCCGGTTGAATCGAGCGGGCTTACGCTGGCGGGCTTTGAGCCGTGCACGATGGGCGACGGCCGTGGGGCTTGCCGGTTCGTGGCTCAAGCCGGTTTCGGTTAAGGCCCCTGGAAGGGGCCTGATTCATTCGCAGGGGGTCGTCTTACCAGGCGTAAAACGCCTGGCCTAATTGAAACCAAGGCCCGTTGAACGGGCCTGTTTTGCGTTCGGGAGGCTCAGCCGGAGCGGCCCGTTTGCGCCCCGGATCTTGGCCCGGTTAGGAATCGTGACCTGTCACAGGTAGCCAGTCGCGTTCTGCACCCACCCACCAACAAAACAACCAGCTCAAGCCAAAATATCCTCAACCACCCGCCCCTCGACATCCGTAAGCCGGAAGTCACGCCCACTGTGTCGGTAGGTCAGCCGCGTGTGGTCAAACCCCATCAAATGCAGCAGTGTCGCGTGCAGGTCGTGCGGATGCACCGGGCTCTCAGCGGCCTTGAAACCAAACTCATCACTCGACCCGTAAGCCGTGCCCCCCTTGATTCCACCGCCGGCGAGGACAGTCGAAAACCCGTGGCTGTTGTGATCACGTCCGTTCTGCACCTGGATGCGTCCACTGACCTCGACCGTCGGCGTGCGTCCGAACTCGCCACCGATGATGATCAGCGTTTCGTCCAGCAAGCCCAGCGACTTCAAGTCGCGGATCAGCGCCGCCATCGGTTGGTCGGAGTCACCAGCCAGCTTGCGCATGCGCAGGATGTCCTGGTGCGTATCCCAAGGCTGCGAGTTGCCGTAGTAGACCTGCACCATCCGCACGCCACGCTCGACCAGCCGCCGCGCGATCAAGCAGCCGCGCGCGAAGTCACCGTCGCCGTAACGCTCGCGCGTCGCTTCGCTCTCCTTGGCGACGTCGAAGGCGTCGAGCGCCTCCACTTGCATGCGGAAGGCAACCTCCATCGACTGGATCGTCGCTTCCAACTCGGGCGCGGGGCCCTGCTGTTCGAGATGTCGCCGGTTCAGCCGGCCGAGCAGCTCGAGCTGCCGGGCCTGGTCGGCCTTTGCGACGCGAGGATTGCGCACGTAGGAGACGAGCTTCTCTGGGTCCGTCTCGTCGTTCTGGATGTGCGCCCCCTGGAAGCTGCCCGGCAGGAACGCCGACGACCAAAGCTGTGGGCCGACCACCGGCACGCCGGGACACAGAACGATATAGCCGGGCAGGTTCTGGTTCTCGGTGCCGAGACCGTAGGTCAGCCACGACCCCATCGACGGATGGCCCGGCAGCCGGCTGCCGCTGTTCATCATGAACAGCGACGGCTCGTGAAACGGCATATCGGTGTACATCGACTTGATGATGCACAGATCGTCGGCGTGGCTGGCGAGGCCGCCGAAGATCTCGCTGATTTCGAGACCGCTCTCGCCGTGCGGCTTGAACTCGAACGGGGAGCGCATCAGCGAGCCCGTCTTGCGCTCGGTCTTGAGGTTGCCGCCGGGATACGGTTTGCCGTCGTACTTCGCCAGCATCGGCTTGTGGTCGAAGCTGTCGACGTGTGACGGGCCGCCGTTGAGAAATAGGTGGATGACGTGCTTCGCCTTGGCCGGGAAGTGTGGAGGCTTCACGGCCAGCGGGTCGGTGCCCGGTGTGGTGGATGCGGCCGCCGCCAGCAGCCCCGACAGGCCCGCCATGCCCAGCCCCGCGCCACACGTGCGCAGCAGTTGCCTCCGGGAAACGCGGGCCGGCCGATCGTAGATCATCACAGACATTCTCTCATTGAACGTATAGGAATTCGTTCGAGGTCATCAATACCTGTGCGTATTGCGGCCAGCGGCCGGCATCACCGGCGAGAAAGCGTCGGCCGACGTTGACCTCTTCCTTCGTCGGACGCCGCCCGTAGAGCAGCCGGTAAGCGCGCCGAATCCGATCCGCTTCGCCGGCCGTTTCCCGCTCCAGGCGGTCGGTCAAGCGCTCGGCTTGGCGCATCACAAATTCGCTGTTGAGTAAGAACAGCCCCTGCAACGGCGTGTTCGTCCCAAAGCGGCGCGGGCTGGTCTTGTTGGGGTTTGGGAAGTCGAAAAGCCCCAGCACTTTGTCGATCCGGCGGCGGCTGACATAACCGTAGACGGTGCGGCGGCGGTTGGCCGGGTCGTCGAGCGCGGCGGGCTCACCTCCCGGCGTGAGATCGAGGTTGCCCGAGACGTAGAGCATCGAGTCCCTGAGGGCTTCCGCATCGAGGCGGCGTCGGCCGGCGCGCCACAGCAGCCGGTTGTCGGGGTCCGTCTCGTAGTTCTTCGCGGAAAACTCGCTACTCAGCGCGTACGTGGCCGAGAGCATGATCTCGCGATGCATCGCCTTGACCGACCAGCCCTCTTCGACAAAGCGCGCGGCCAGGTAGTCGAGCAGTTCGGGGTGCGTGGGGCGCTCGCCCATTTGGCCAAAGTTGCTGGGCGTGCCGACGATCCCACGCCCAAAGTGCTGCAGCCAGATGCGGTTGACCATGACCCGCGCGGTCAACGGGTTCGAGGGGCCGGCGATGGCGTCGGCCAGCTCGCGCCGGCCGCTGCCCTGGGTGAAAGGCTTGCCGTCCCCGAGCACGGTCAGGAACTGGCGAGGCACTTCCGCGCCGAGATTATTCTCGCTGCCTCGGATGTGCACGCGCTCGTTCTTGGGCTTCTCCACGTCTTTGAGCACGTGCAGGAACGGATACTTCTCCGGCATGGCCTCTTCGAGCGCGTCCACCTGGGCCCGCAAGCCGTCGGCGTGCGCCTTCCACAGAGGAGTCAGAAAACGGTCGATCTTCTCGCCCGCGTAGTAAAGGATGCCACTCTCGAACTCGACAGGCGTGTCGAAGCCCTGCGCCGCGGCCATGTCGCGCCACAGGAAATGGCGGTCCCTCTCGAGCGACAGTAGCTCCACCTCGTTGGCCTTCCTAGGGTTGGCATCACCGCCGAGACGAACGAGGTTCTCCCGGTCGATCTTCTTCTTTTCGCGCAGGACGTCGGTGATCAGCCGTTGCGTCTCGGATGCCCAGCGCCCCACCTCGTCTTCGGTAGCGTTCGAGGCGAGAAGCCGGTCGAACTCATCGAACAGAGGGTGGTCTCGGGGCGTAGCGCCCAGATACTTCACCCATCGTTCGAAGGTTTCGTCATCGAGAGGTTCCCCATTGAAAGAGTCGCCGGCGAGGTCGTCTTGTCGCGCAGCGAGCTCGTGTTCTTCCCCGCCGGCCTTGAGGGCCCGCCAGGCCGCAACGATGTAGGAGGCGGTCGACCCGGCGAGCACGCGCACCAGTTGCCGTCGCTCGCTTATGAGGAACTCGTTCAGGGCCTTGCGTTCGTTGCCGACCTTCTCCTCCCAGCGCTCGTATTCCTCGACCGTTTCCTTCTTAGCCAGCGGGAACTCGTCGATCTCGGAGCTGTTGAAAATGCCGAGCAACGAGTAGTAGTCCTCGGTCGGAATGGGATCGAATTTGTGGTCGTGGCACTGGGCGCAGCCCACGGTGAGCCCTTGGAACCCGCGCATGGTGGCGTCGATACGGTCGTCCTGAAACTGCGGATTCAAACCGTAAAACCCGAGGCCCGCGACCCAGTCGGCGTCTTTGCCGGCACCCATGAAGTCGCCCGCGATCTGCGCCTTGACGAAGTGGTTGTAAGGCATGTCTTCGTTGAAGGCGCGGATCACCCAGTCGCGGTAACGGTGGGCGTGCGGGTAGGGTTCCATCTGCGTCGAGTTGAGCTTGTCGTCGGAGTAGCGGGCGACGTCGAGCCAATAGCGCCCCCAGCGCTCGCCGTAGCGTGGCGAAGCGAGCAGCCGCTCGACGACTTTGGCGAAGGCGTCAGAGGACTTGTCGGTGACGAACGTATCTATCTCTTCAGGCGTGGGCGGCAGACCTGTCAGGTCGATATACGCCCGGCGCAGCAGCGTCGCTTTGTCGGCGGGCCCGACGGGCCTGATCTCCGCGGCGTGGAGCTTGGCGAGGACAAATTGGTCGATCGGCGCGCGAACCCAGTCCTTGTTGCGCCCCTTTTTGGACACGGCAGGCAGCGGCGGCTTGCGAACCGGCTGGAAGGCCCAGAAATTCCGCTGCTCCGGGGTGATGACGAAGCCCTCGCCGTCTCTTGCAGCGGCGGTTTTCGCTGGAGCTTCGGGCCAAGCAGCACCGGCGTCGATCCAGGTGGCGATGGTTTCGATGTCGGCGGCCGCGAGCTTGCCCTGTGGCGGCATCTTGAGCCGCTCGTGCGAGTGGCGTACCGCTTGAACGAGAAGGCTCTCGCCGGCCTTGCCCGGCTCGATCGCCGGCCCGGAGTTGCCGCCCTTGAGCAACGAGGCTCGCGAGGTCATCTCGAGCCCGCCCATCCGAGACGCCGTGTGGCACGCGAAACAGTTCTCCGACAGCACCGGCCGCACGTGCGTCTCGAAGAACTCGACGCGCTCCGCACTCGGGCTCTGCGCCCACGCCGGGAGAGTCCAGAGCACGCCGGCGACAAGCAGGGCTGAGGTTCTATACACTGACGACTGGCCGATCACGAAACCGTAACCCATACCACTTGCAGTATATTCGGTAGCACTAGACGGACTCAAGACAGTTTGCCATGTAGGGGCACGGCATGCCGTGCCCGGAATCGCCAAGACGGCAAAGGCCCCACTCAGATACGCGATACGCGACCGAACCTGTGAAGCGCCGGACTGACGTGGCGTAAGGCTCCAGCCTTGCCGAGTCCCGATTCCTCGGGACTCAGGCCCACGAAGCGGCACGTGTGCCGCAACAATCAGCCCCATGCAAGCCCGCCGAATTCGACGCTTGATTCTCGACCACGCCTATCGCGCCGGTGTCGGACACATCGGCTCCGCCCTCTCCATCGCCGACATCGTCGCGACCCTTTACGGCGGCGTCTTGCGCGTTGACGATCCAACTGACCCCGAGCGCGACCGCTTCGTCCTTTCAAAAGGCCACGCCGCCCTGGCGCTCTATGCGGCGCTGCACCTGAAGGGCTGGGTGACCGCGGAGCAACTGGCAACCTACTGTGGCGACGGAACAATGCTCGGCGTTCATCCCGAGGCCGCACTCCCCGGGGTCGACTTCGCCACCGGGCCCCTCGGCCACGGGCTCTCGATGGGCGCCGGCGCGGCCCTGGCGGCTGGGCTGCAGGGCGCATCACGACGGGCCTGCGTCCTCGTCAGCGACGCCGAGTGCAACGAAGGCTCGCTCTGGGAAGCCGCGATGTTCGCCGCGCACCACAAGCTCTCGAACCTCACCGCGATCGTCGACGTCAACGGTCAGCAGGCGCTCGGCTACACGCGCGACGTGCTCGACCTGTCGCCTCTCGCCGAACGCTGGCGAGCTTTCGGTTGGGACGTCGACGAAGTGGACGCCCGCGGCGACGACGCGCAAGAGCAACTGCTGCCGGCCTTGAACGAACCCGACGACACCGATTCTTCAAAGCCCCGCGCGGTGATAGTCAAAACCGTCTTCGGCAAGGGCGTCTCGTTCATGCAGAACCGGATCAAGTGGCATTACTGGCCCATGTCGGAAGAGCAATACCGGCAGGCGATCGAGGAGGTCGATCCGGCCTCATGAGAGCCGCCTTCATCGAGACACTGGCCGCGATGGCCGAAGACGATCCGCGCATCGTCTTCCTTACGGGCGACCTTGGCTACACCGCCGTCGAGTCGTTCGCCGTATTGCGTCCGTATGAGTTCCTGCGCAATGGGCCGATTCAGCATCGCTTTCCGGTGCGCATCGTGGGCGTCGGTGGCGGCTTCGAATACGGCCCCAACGGGTTCTCGCACTACGCTTTGGAAGACATCGCCGTGATGCGCGCGCAGAGGGCCATCCGGATCGTCGCGGCCGGCGACTCCCAGCAGATCCCCGCCGCTCTCACCGCCGCCAACGCTCTGCCCGAGCCGGTCTACTTCCGCTTGGGCAAAGACAACACGTCCCTTGTCGAGGGGCTCGACGGCCGTTTCGCGCTGGATGAAGCACAGCTTGTGCGCGACGGCAGCGATCTGCTCCTGGTCGCCCTCGGCACGGCGGCCGTGAACGCAGTCGCGGCAGCCAAGGAACTCAACTCGCAGGGAATCGATGCCGCCGTGGCGCTCGTCGATAACCTCGGCGCGCAACCGCCACAAAATTTGGCAGCGCTGCTAACGCGGTTCCGCCATGTGATCACCGTCGAGGCACACTCGATCGACGGTGGGCTCGGTTCGCTTGTGTGCGAGACAGTCGCCGAGCAAGGGCTCGACTGCCGGGTCGTGCGGCGCGGGGTCTCGGCGCTCGAGCCAAGCATCAGCGGCAGCCAGGCCTACCTCGAAGACCGTTACGGCCTCTCCCCCCGCAAGCTCGCCACGACGGCCGCCGAGGTGTTTCAGAAGGCATGACCTCGAACCCGGCCGGCGGTTCGTTCGCGGCTTTTGACCTCAAGCGGTTCGCCCTGGCGCTGGCACTGGCGTTGCTGGCCTACTGGGCCTGCCTGCAGTTCGTCTTTCCCGGCTACTTCTCGCCGCTCGACCCGCTTCACTCCGACTACTACCTGATCCCGGGCATTACCGCCGACGGCGAGCCGCTTGCGGAGAAGCTCCACTACCCGCGCCCGCTCGGGTTCCTTGTCTTATGGACCATCGGGCATCTGGGCCTGGCGGGGGCGACCGCGGTCATCGTGGCCGTCACACTGATCAACGCCGCCTTGATGGTCGAACTGTGGCGGCGTCTCGCGCCGTTCGCCCTGTCGTGGTGGGCCGTGCTGCTCTACCTGGCAAGCCTGTTCGCACACCCGCAGTTCTACCTCAACCACTCGCATGACACCATGGCGACCCTGTCGCTGGCCTATCTGCTGCTGGCGATGCATTGCTGGTTGTCGTGGCGGCAGGGGGGCCAACGCTCTTGGTACGTCGCGGCTTTGCTGCTGCTGTTTGTGCTGGCGTTCACCAAAGAGACGTACTATCCGGCGGCCATGCTCTTCTGGCTCGTGCAGGTCTTCGACGTCCCGGGCGGGCGGCGCAGGTGGGCCGTCGGCTTCTTTGCCGGCGTAGTCGCTTTCGAGTTGACGGCCGTCGCGGTGAACCTTGGAACGCGCAACGCCTTCATCCAGCCGAGCGCCAACCCCACCGACCCCTACTTCATGAGCCTCGCGCCCGCTTCTCTAGCGGCAGCCTTTTCGAAGTTGCTCTCCTACCTATTCACGCCGGTGCTCGCGGTCGTGACAGCTCTGTCGCTGTTGCTTGCGTTTGCCAGACGGAACCTGCGGCGTCCGGCGGCTGTGTTTTTCGTGGCCGGCCTCTCGGCGCTGTTGCCGCATGCGGTTCTGCCCAACCACATCGCGCCGGAGTACGGATGGGTCGGTGCCGTACTTTGCCTGTCGCCCATCTTGCTGATCTCCCGGGAGAGTTTGGCCGCCTTGTTGCCTGCCCCAACGCCTCGACGTCTCGCCGCGGCCACAACCATCGCATTCGCCGCCGTTAATTTGATCAGCATCGCGGGATGGTCGCTCGATCGCAGCCCCTACGAGCACCACCGCTGGCGGACCGAACAGCAGCAGATCCTCGGCAACGTTCAGCTCGCGCTTCCCAAGCTCCGGGCCGCGGCGGCCGATGCACGCGAGATCTTGGTGACGGGTCTCAAGAGCCCCTTCCACCCCTTCTACATCGAGCACTACGAGTCGTACATCGCCTTCGGGTTCGGCCGCGAGCGCCGCTGGACGGTGACGATGATGCGCGATGCTCCGCGCGGCGGTGAAGATCTGGTGCGGCGCATGGGTGCCGAGGGCGTTAACCTGACCGACTTCGACCTGGCCTTCACTTTCGATCCCGACGGCCGGTTATTGCGCCAGGTCAGCAAGCAAGAGTTGCAGCAAGCCGCCGCGAGTTCCGGCGAGGCGCCACTGGCGGACCGCATCCTCATCCCCGAGTTGGAAGCGCTGGCCCAGCCGTTGGACGACGACCCCACGGCCTGGGAGGCGCACTTGAAGATGGGCGTCGCCTACTGGGATTGGGGTTGGGTTCCGAAGGCCCGCACGCACCTTGAAACCGCAAGAACGCTTGACGGCGGCCGGAACTCCTACCCCTTCTTCTTTCTCGGCCAGATAGCCGAGGGCGAGGGAAACCGTGCCGAAGCGGCCCGTTTTTACCGTGAAGCCCTGGATCGGGAGGATTCGAACCCTGGCTTCCGCGAGGCGCTCGATCGCGTCAATCGAGTTCCTGCGCGATGACGACGCCACGTTGCCGGCAGGTATGATGGCCCTAGCAGCCCGTGGCAAAACCCGAGAACTGCTCGAATCGCAATGTAGGGGCACGGCATGCCGTGCCCGCCTGCTCGACCTACCGCAACATGTGGGTGTGTCTTGCGGTCGTGACAAGAAGCCCGACTTTCACCACGGGCTGCTAGGCCCGTTGACCTGGGCCCGTTTAAGTTACCGCGACGCAGGGCAAGCCCCACCACCGAATGAAATACACCATCGACACCGAGGCGCAAACGTTCACCCTTCAAGGCGACGGCGACGCTCGCACCCACGGCCTCTACACCCGAGAAGCCTTCGAAGAGTTGTCACGCCAGTGGGTGCGCGTTGGTTGGAGTCTGCGCTACTACCACGGCTTTTCGTGGATGGGACGCCCCATCCTGCAACTGCCCGAAGACCTGATCCGCATGCAGGAGGCCTTCCACCAGGTGCAGCCCGACTTGGTGATCGAGACCGGGGTCTTCGAGGGCGGTTCGCTCGTCTACCACGCGACGCTGTGCGAGGCGCTAGGCAAGGGACGGGTCGTGGGCGTTGATGTCGACGTCCGGCCCGGCGTGCGAGAGGCGCTCCAAAGCCATCGGCTGGCTCCGCGAATCACACTGATCGAGGGCGATTCGGCCGACCCCGCCGTGGTGGACCAGGTGAGGGGCTTGCAGAACGCCGGAGACACGACGCTCGTACTGCTTGACTCCGACCACAGCCGGGATCACGTTCGGCGTGAGCTGGAAGCCTACGCGCCGCTGGTCACGCCCGGTTCGTATCTCGTCGTCGCGGACGGTATCATGCGTGATCTCTCATACGTGCCGGGCGGCGAGGCGAATTGGCAAACCGACAACCCACTGGCCGCCGTGGACGACTTCCTCGCCGCGCACAGCGAATTCGAAAGAGCGCGGCCGCCGCGGCCGAGTCAAGACGGTCCGCCGACCGACGCCGTCACCTACTGGCCCGATGGCTGGTTGCGCCGGCTGTGACCAAAACCTCATCACACATGAATCGAGAAGAGCTGGAGCGAGAGATCGAAGAACTCGGTCCGTGGTTTTATCCCTTCGACCTGGGCGACGGACTGCGCACGACTCCCGCCATCCCGCCACACGTCACGAAGATCTTCGGGACGCGTCTCGAAATGGTCACCGGCGTCGTTGAGCGGCACTTCGGATCGCGGCTGCCGGAGATCCACTGCCTCGACATCGGCAGCCACGAGGGCTTCTACAGCTTCGAGATGGCGAAGCTCGGCGTGGGGCACGTCACGGGCCTCGAGTACCGCGACATCAACCTGCGCAAAGCCCGCCTCGTGGCCGAAAGAGTCGGGCTTCCCCACGTCGACCTCCGCCAAGGCAACGTCGAAGAGCTAAGCCCGCAGCAGTGGGGCGCCTACGACTTGACCCTGTTCCTCGGCGTGCTCTATCACCTTGAGAACCCCGTGCTTTGCCTGCGCAACGTAAGCCGCGTCACCAAGGAACTCTGCATCATCGAGACGCAGGTCGTGCCGGAGGTCGAAGGCGAGGCCGAGTGGGGCGCGCGGGAGTGGACCCATCCATATCAGGGCATTCTCGCCGTGATCGACGAGTCCGGCGATTTCAATGCCAATAACACCGAGACCGGACACTCACCCATCGCCACCTGCCCGTCACCCAAAGCGCTTGAGTTCCTTCTCAAGCAGACCGGTTTTCAGCGAGTCGAGTTCATCGACCCGCCCCCGGACGCCTACGAGCAGCACGCCCGCGGGCAAAGGGTGGTGTGCGCGGCGTTCAAGTGAATCGCTTGGACCGTTGTGCCAAGCGTAACAAGACTTCCTCCTCGTTAGGCTACGGTCGTACATCCGACAATGTAGGGGCACGGCATGCCGTGCCCGCGTCTCTGAACGGGCGATCAGGCCCGAACACACCGGCCGGATGCCGGCAGCGGGGCGTGGCGTAACCCCCAGGCTTGCCGAGAACCGATTCCTCGGTTCTCAGGTCCGCGAACAGCCAATCGCGCCGCGCTAAGCAGTTGTCCCACCCCCCCACGCCCCGGCAAAAGCCCTGGACCCGCAACAGAGCCGCAGCCGTCAGCCCGCGCCGATCCGCTTACGTCCTCGTCACAACCGACGCGCGCAACGAAGTACTTCACGCTAAACGCAACGCCACTCTCTTGCCACGATGACACGGCGAGCCGCGAAGCGGCGTTGGATGTTAGTCTGGGGTGGAGCCGTCAGGCGGAACCCCAGGTATCGAACTGTTGCGCCGGGAGCCCTGAAAGGGCGATGGAAAAGCGCCCCCAACCCACACATAACCGGCCCTCGCCAGTCGGTACAGCCGTATCGCCAACTCGATCTCCTCCATGGCGGCCATGGGCATGCGGTGCCGCTGGCACGGGCGGCCCCGGTCGAGCCGTCACAAACCGTCTCGATCGTGACCTGCGAGTAACGCTAGCTTCCGCGAACAGCGACCTGTCGGAAGCCTGCGGGAGTTCCCCGTCAGCTCGGTCGCGAAGCTACCTGCTGGAGCGCCGCTCGAAGAGAACCACATCCCTCCACACGCCGTTAAGCTTGCCGATGCGGCGGAGTGCTCCAACTTCGCGGAAGCCTAGCCCCCGGGCGAGTCCAAGGCTGGGCTCGTTCTCGGGGAAGATCTTGGCCAACAGCGTCCAGTATTGACGCCTCTCCGACTCTCGGATCAGATTCTCCAACAGTTGCGTTCCAAGACCTCTGCCCTGCCGTGACCTCTCTACATAAACACTAGCCTCAGCGACACCTTGGTACACCGGCCGTCTCGAGAAAGGCGACAGGGCCGCCCAGCCATACACTCGATCCTCTTCAACAGCGACCAATCGGCAATCCGCGGTGTGATTGCAGGCCGCAGCACAACCGAGCCGCGGATGGGAATCCGCGGTTGCGCCTTGGCGCAAACGGACGCGTCCAACCACAGGCCCGAGCCCGGAAGGAAGTCGGGGGAAACAGGCCATGACTTTCCCCAAGATCCTCAGTCAGTGGGGGCAATAGGCGCCTGCCTGCCCCGGACCGGTCGATCGAGATGGCTGTCTCAAAGCTTCGCCGTCAGGGCGGATCTACATGTCATAGTCTATGCGAGTTGAGTCAGACTGCCGACAGCACCATTGCTCACACCGAGCGCGGCGGTCCAGGGGTCCGCAGCCCCCTCGACAATCTGCGACAAGCTGTGGCCAGCGAGAGCGGCAAGATGATCCGGACCAGCCGGTCGGTCTGAAACCAGGAGGGGAATCAGGGAACACGACGGAAGTCATTGCAAACAAATTGGTTACTGCCCGGGTTGGGGTCGGCGACTTCGCCTTAGGCCGACCAGGTCAGGTTTTATCCAGGTCCAGACAGGAGTTAGGCCGCGCCAAGTATCACACGGTCGGGCCCTCCAGCCCTGCTCAACCTCCTGGCTCTGCTTGAGTCTGCTGGCTATAGTTGACTACCAGTCAATTATGAATTAAGCTACTGGTTTGGGCGAACGTCGGGTTGAGGTGTCGTTCCTGGTTCCCGAAGTCCGGAACTCTGACCGGCAACCCCATCAGCCCATCACGTGGCGGCTATTGCAGGATGAGATTCGGCGCAGATTTCCGGAGGGACTTTCAGGCCCAGAGAACTTCTATCGTGGCGTGGACCTCGTTCCGGGCGAGTACCCTGACGCACCGGGCGATCCGCCGATCTCGGACCGCAGCAGGCGCTACATCTTGGCGATTCCGACAACGCGTATTGACGAAGTGAGAGAACTCTTACAGAAGACTGCTGTTACCTTCGATCAAAAGGCGATGTACCTCAGTGTCGCTGGGTCCGTCGAGTTCATCGAGCCTGGCAATGAGGGCTTGGTTTGAAACTGACTATGGTGCTGCTCGATAAAACTGGTTTTGTCGGTGTTCCTGCCATCACTGCAAGGTGGTGTGATTATGAATACTCTTACGCCTGTGTTTCACACGATTACTGGAAGGCCAATTCACCTTACCTCGTTGACTCAAGCCGATAAGGATTTCTTGGCCCGCATACTTGGCTGGTATAAAAACAATCCGGACTGGACCGAGTTTTCCGCTCGGTGGACGAAGGCCTTTCAGGAGAGCGGATTGTCCGCGGACTCGCTGGCGTATCGGATCTGCCAAGATCTTGAGGCGCGGCTCGGCATCGCACAGGGTCGCGTCGCGTCGCCCGATTACCGGGACTACCTCGCCGATCTGATCGAGTCGCGCTATGGCTCCCGATACAAGTTTTGTAAGGAGACCGGTGTAGATCCAGGCCACCTTAGCAGGGTGCTTTCCGGTCGCTCAGATCTATCGTTGGAGTCCCTGAGCCGCCTGCTGGACGCTCTCCAAGCAGTTCTTGTCGTAGAGTCGAGGCCTGAGCTCCAGGAGAGTACTAGTCCAGCTCTAGCCGCCCAGGCATTGGCCTTTCTTCAACCGTAGCGCGGTCTAACCAAGGCATGCACCCGCCCGGCCAAAATACGGCCGGCGGGTGATGCCTCAGCCGTTAGGCGGAGGTAATCAACAAATGAAATCCTGGACGTGGCCGATGCGTTTGTGCGTTGGGCTCGCCGCCGGAATCGCTGTCGCGTGGGTGGATAACTTCGCGTTCGAGGGCGAGGTCAGTCCGATCGTCATCGTGGTCATGCTGCTCGCTGCCACAGCCACAATCGCAGCCGTCTGGGGTCGCCACGGCTGGGCCACGGCCGCCGCTGCGTGGTTGTGCGTACCGCTGGCTCATCTCATCAAACACGTTCTTGGGTTGCCGGACACCTTGCACCCGAACACGTACACCTCTATCCTGATGTTGGCGGTGTTCACGTTCGCGGTGGCAGCGCTTGGAACCGGGGCTGGAATGCTGATTCACCGAGGGGCCGCCAGAATTTCGAACCGAAGTCCGGGCCCCGCCTAACTGGCCGCCGCAAGCCGGCGAGCGGCAGGCAGGACTGAGGTAAAGTGACAATCGAATTCGCCGCTCGCGGCCGAGCGGCAAGTGGTTAGATTTCCGCAGAAACGTTCGTCGCAAATGTACGCCTTGATCCGAAGCATCTCCGAGTGGAAGGCATTGGACCCGCGGGTGCGAGTGGCACAGCTCCGCGACAGAGATACGAAACGCGCACCTGAACGCCTGGTCGTTGGTGACCGACTCTCGCCGCTTGACCTGTATGTCTACTTGAAGGCTCGATTTGGGCCTCCTAATGGCGTCCAAATGGCCTTGCGTAATCAAAGTAGTGACAACCTTGTTCACTGGCATTACACACTTCGCGCAGATGCGGCTGTGCTTGAAATTTGGCAGGCAAATCTAACCACCGAGCTGTATCTTGAGGGCACAGCCAAACCTTCAGCTGAGGACTGGAGCCGACTCATCGATGCAATCAAGGCCGATTATAGGAACTACGGTCGCGCCATGTCACAAATTAGGAAGGATCTTGAACGATGGCATCTATTCATCAATCCGTATAAGCGCCTTCGCGATGTATTGGAGAGGCCGGGTATCCACTTGACTCAGGTGACCCCAACATCTTGTAGTTGGGCTCACAGCGTCTTAGCGTCCCAATCGGCGACGATCGAGCGGTACGGCGTCGGCTCCACCGCCATGGCCTGCTGCACAAGGCGGTAGAAGAGCTTGCCCCGACTGCGTGATCTGCGCCGATTGAAGCGGAACACGAACTCGTCGAGATAGTAGTCCAGATGCTCGTGGCTGACCGCCCCCTGATGCGTGCCCAGCATCCAGCGCTTGAGTAGCGAGATCGCCAAGTGCACCCTCGGCAGTAGCTGCGAGGCCTGCTCGCGGCGGTTGTTAATCGAGATGATACGACGCTGGTAGTCCTTCTTCTTGAGCGGATCGTAGCCCGACCAGTTGTCGGTAACAACCACGCTGCCCGGCTCGACCGACTCCTCGACGAAGGGCATCAAACTGGCCGCCGAGGCGTTCTGAACGCGCTGCATGCGGATGCGCCCCAGCCCGGTGCCTCTCTCTTCCGCGGCGACTGCAATCAACGCTTTACGCTCGGTCTGCCGGCCGATTACCCCTTCTTCTTCAGCGCCCCAGTAGGTCTCATCGACCTCGACGAGGTCCGTCAATCGCTCCCGCCCCGGGCGCACCATCGCTCGCCTCAGCTTGTGCATCCAAGGCCAGGCGGTTTGGTAACTGCCCAGTCCCAGAACGCGCTGTAGACCCAGGGCGCTGGCCCCATTCTTCTGCGTGGTGATGGTCCACATCGCCCGGAACCACAGCCGCAGCGGCTTGCGTGTGTCTTGAAAGATCGTGCCGGCGGTGACGGAGGTTTGCCGCCCGCAGCGAGCGCATTCGAACCACACTTTGCGCACCGGCCAAGCGCGCTCATGCCCACACCTTGGACAGCGGAAACCCTCTGGCCAGCGCAAGGCGAACAGATAGTCGCGGCAAGCCTCCTCGCTCGCAAAGTGAGACTCGAATTCGAGTTGGTCGCGCGGGTAATCCTCCACCAGGCCCTACACTACATCTTGGGGTCACCTGAGTCAAGTGGATACCCAGCTTGGAGAGAAGCCGAGAGGACCTCAAGAGTCTAGAGGTCGATTCGGTTGATTTGCCCGAAACTCCAGTTACCCCGCAGGAGCTGCGAAACGTTGCTAATGCGATCAGCAACGAGCAGGGGCGCTTCGACGAAGCACTTCGTCTGGGCGTTCTGATTCGAATGCTAGCGCCGGTACTAGGGGAAGCCTTTGTAAACTTCGTCCTTTTCCTACTGGCAAAGCCTGATATCAAGGCGGACGAGCGGCTCTACCAAGACGTCATTCGCCGCGAGATCGACATACGAATAAAAGGTCTCCATCTTCATTGCGACGGGTTCATACACCCCGTAGACGCAAAATCAGAACGGTTTAAGCGTTTCCAGACGGTGATGAACGGTCGAAACGACTTTCTGCATGGCAATGTTGACCCTCGAAAGCTCAAATTCGACACCGTCTATTTCGACTACCGCACAGTGCCAGTGTTCGAGCACCGCGCGTCGTTCGGGAAACTGGCGCTTTCCCATAGACTCATTCAAGTGGAACCGGAGCAAGCTCTGGCTGACCTGGACGCAGTCCTGCAATTCATCGAATTGGTATTGGAGAGTGTGGAGCCAGATGTTAAGGAAATACTAGAGAGCTTCATGCAATCGACGTCTCCTGGGTATCGGGCCGACAATGAGCGAGTTGGCGTTCTGTTTCCAGAGCACGTCATTCATTCGGTCCCTGGAGACCAGGAATTGCCGCCGACGTGAAGAAATTTAACAAGCCCTTCGAAGTGCGCGCGCTCCGCGACGCACATGGATGTCCCCCTTGGTTCTCCACGCGCTGGGAGCTTGAGTGGGAGCCGGCATTCGAGAACAAGACGGGTGCGCGAAGGTGACGGAAACCGTATGCGCACGGATGGTAGCTCGCTCTACCCGGCGGCGTGACAACGAGTACCGTATGCGGTTCCGGGTGATTGATTTGTGATCGGCCGATTCGGGACAATCGTGGCTATTCACAGATTACCGAGCCGATAGCCATGCCTACTTCCGAAACCTCGCTTTGCCCGCAGGACATCCGTGACCGAGTTGAACGGTTGCCCCGTGTTCGGCTAGCCCATTTGCCGACGCCCCTTGAGCCGTTGCCGCGGTTTTCCACGTCTCTCGGCGGTCCGTCCGTCTTCATCAAACGGGATGATTGCACCGGGCTGGCATTCGGCGGGAACAAGGCGCGACACAACGAGTTCCTCTTGGCCGACGCCCTCGCGCAAGGGGCGGACATGCTCGTATGGGGCGCGGGAGTGCAGTCCAACAACTGCCGGCAGACCGCTGCCTCGTGCGCCAAACTCGGCTTGGATTGCCATCTGTTGCTCAACCGCGGCAGCCACGGCGACGAGGTACAAGGCAACCTGCTGCTCGATCACCTGCTCGGCGCGACGTACGAGATTGTCGACGCGGGCATCGGTCCGGGGCTGGACGACCTCATAGCGCAAGCCGCGGACCGGTTCCGCGCACAAGGCCGCAAGGTCTATCACTGGCACCGAGACGTAGTGAGAGCCAGAGCGGCGGTGAGCTACACGCTTTGCAGGGCCGAGCTGGTTGAGCAACTCGAGCAGCAGGGGGTCGTCCCCGCAGCGATTTACGTTTGCTCTGCTGGTTCGACCGGAGCGGGCTTGGCGCTTGGCCGAGCCGCGTTGGGAGTGAAGGCCCCGCTGCTCAACATGCTGCCGATCCGTTGGCCTTGGGACGAAGCGGAAGACATGAGCGGGCTCGCAAACTAAGCGGCCGAGTTACTTGATTTGCCCGATCGATTGACGCCCAACGAAATGATCGTGGATGGCGACTTCATCGGACCGGGTTACGGGATACCCACTCCCGAGTGCATGAACGCAATGGCGCTGCTGGCCCGCACCGAGGGCATTCTACTTGACCCGAGCTACACGGGAAAGGCGCTGGCGGGGCTGATCGATCACGTGCGCGCCGGTCGGTACTCCTCGGATCAATCGATTCTGTTCATCCACACAGGCGGCACACCGGCGCTCTTTGCGTACCGCGACGAGATCGTGCATATGATTCAAGCTCGGCCTCTGTCACCTTTAGTTCCTGAGCCTCGGTAGAGCGTCCGCCACGATCGGGGGCGATCGGTTCGGTCTACTTTTTCTTCTTTGGAGGGAGAGAACCCGCGTGCTTGAGGCCCTTGTCGAGCCATGCTCGCAGCTTCGCGTCGGTGTCATAACCCTCGGGATCGACAAACACGAAGCCACGCATCGGCCGACCTGTGAAGTCCATGGGACGGGCGTTCGCTTCCTGTTGCAGGACGGTCTCGTACAGGTCCGGCCCCACGCGGACCATGAGTTCGTCTTTCCCCGTCACCCCGCCCATCATGTTCCCGTTGGCGGTGAAGCAACTGCCCCCAAACATTCGGGTTTCTGAGATACCCTTCCGGCTTAACACGAGTCGCCGCACCCGCACGAGCAACTCAGAATCCCGCTTCGCCGCTTTGACGGGGCCGGCTCGACCGCGTTTCCTGTGAGTCGTTTCAGCCATTGGCGGCCTCCGTGGAGTGCGCCCGGTCGTAGCGGCGTTGGGCGGCGCTGACTTGGCGGTAGTGCTCCGTCGCCCAGCCGCATAGGGACTTGAAGATCGGGTCCAAGCTTAGGCCAAGGTCGGTCACAGAGTACTCGACCCGCGGGGGAATCTGCTCGTAGAACTTTCGCCTTACCAGCCCGTTTCGCTCGAGGTCGCGAAGCTGCTGCGTGAGCATCCGTTGGGACACCTCGGGAATCAGCGCCCTCAACTCGCCAAAGCGCAAGGTCCCCTTTGTGACCAAGCAATAAAGGATGGCCGGCTTCCACTTGGCGGCGACAGTGCTCAGGATGGTTTCGACTCGCTGTACGGCCTCATCCATTGTGTATACCTAGTTACTAATCTGTGCCTGATTGACATCATATACTAAGTTCTCCTACTCTGTCAGTTTCTATCTTGGCGGACTCGGACTGAGCCGTCACTAGACACGTCCAGCATCGGTTTACGGGGCAAGCATCAACGCCGCATCCGAAACGTCGGCCGGCTGGGGCAACCCCCGAACCGCGTCAACACCAGGTAGGGCCCGCGGCTCAGCGTTGTCCGACAGCAGGGCGGCTATACTGGTGACGATCCGCAAGGGGGGCTTATGGACCGTAGGACGTTTCTTTCCGGTGTGGCCGCAACACCCGTGGCCGGCGCGCAGGCGAGTGCACAGAGCAACACGGGCGCGAACGACCGCCCGCCGAACATCCTCTTCCTGCTGTTCGACAAGTGCCGCAGCGACGCCATCGGTGCCTACGGCGAGCGCGACGTCCATACGCCGAACCTCGACTTTCTGGCCGAGACCGGCGTGCGCTTCGCCAATTGCTACACGCCGCAGGCGGTCTGCGGCCCGGCGCGCGCGTCGATCCTGACCGGCAGCTACCCTCACATTCACGGCGTCCAGCGCAACGTTTACCCGCACAGCCCGGGGCCAAGCAACTCGACCTACCAGGAACCCATCGCCGATCCGTTCCGCGACAGGCGCTTCCGCCTGTGGGACAACTTCCCCTTCTTCTTGAACGCCTCGGGCTACGCCACCGGACACATCGGCAAGTGGCACCTCGGCCCGGCCAACCCCGGCTTCTTCGACTACTGGAAATCGTTCAACTCGCTGTTGCTCCATTGGATCGGCGAGCCGCACAACTCGCGCTACCGTCCCGACGTTCACACCGACCAGGGCATCCGCTTCATCGAGCGGCACGCCGACGAGCCCTTCTTCCTCTACCAGTCCTACTATTCGCCACATGAGCCGTCCGACCCGCCCAAGCAGTTTCTCGAGCACTATCGCGGGCAAGAGAACGCTGGCTACTACGGGTCGGTGACGGCGCTCGATTGGAACGTCGGCCGCATCCTCGACTCGCTGCGCGAGCAAAACCTTCTCGACGACACGATGATCATCTTCAGCACCGAGCACGGCCGCACCTGGGTCGACCGCCCCGGCACGACCGAGGGCATGTGTATCCCCTACGACGATGCGGCGCGCGTCCCGCTGCTCGTTCGCTATCCGAAGCGATTGCCGCAAGGCAAGGTGTGGCAGTCAGGGGTCAGCCTGGTCGACCTGATGCCGACCATCCTGAATGCGGCGGGCATCAGCACGTCGATCGGCGCGCACGGCAACCGCTTCCGGCCCGTGCTTCACGGTAAGAGCCTGTTCGACGTCGTGGGCTCGGGCCGCGACGATTGGGAGCGGCCGATCATGATTCAAAACGTGCCGCAGCGCGCGATTGACGGCGCCTTCTACGAAGAGCGCGCGCTGCGAACCGAGCAGCATAAGTTGGTGCTTCGCAAGTTCGGCAGCCGCCCGGTGCTGCGTCCCGGCGAGTTGTACGACATGAAGGCCGACCCCGGCGAGACCCGCAACCTCTACGGGTCTTCGAGCCATCGCGCCACGGTGGTCGAGTTGGCCGAGAAGGTCAAGCAGTGGGGCGTCGAGACGGACGATCCGCTGTCAGTCGAGCTGGGCGAATGGGCCGCGTCGAACGCCGGTTGAGCGAACCGGAATTGAGTAGCCTGACGCACGATTACCGTATTCTATTGGCATGAGCGACAAGCTGGCGATTCACGGCGGGGTGCCCGTTCGTACCAAGGACTACCCGGGCTGGCCCCAGGCGGGGCCCCGTGAAGAGGAACTCGTGCTGGAGGTGCTTCGGTCCGACCAATGGGGCGGCTACAACAAGTACGTCAGCGAATTCGAAAAGCTCTTCGGGGGCGTTCACGACGCCAAGCACGCCATTGCCTGCGTCAACGGAACGATCGCCATCGAGATGGCCTTGCACGCCACCGGCATCGAGCCCGGCGACGAGGTGATCGTACCGGCGCACAGCTTCGTGGCGACCTCGTCGGCCGTCTCGCGGGTGGGAGCCATTCCGGTCTTCATCGACCTGGAGCAGGATACGTACAACCTCGATCCGGCGAAGATCGAGCCCGCGCTGTCGCCCAAGACCAAAGCAGTCATCACCGTCCACTTCGGCGGCGTCATGGCCGACATGGACCGCATCGAAAATGTGGCGTCGAGCCACAACCTCGTCGTGATCGAAGACGCGGCGCACGCGCACGGCTCGGAATGGAAAGGCAAGCGCGCGGGAAGCATCGGGCGGGCCGGGACCTTCAGCTTCCAGAACACCAAGGTCATGACGGCGGGCGAGGGCGGCATCATGACCACCAACGACGATGAGGTGGCGGCCAGCGCGCGCTCCTACGCCAACTGCGGCCGCCGGCCCGGACACGGCTGGTTCGACCACTTCAAACTGGCCTCGAACTTCCGCATCAGCGGATTCCAGGCCGCCGTGCTCGTCGCGCAGCTCGAGAAGCTGCCCGAGCAAGTGCGCCGCCGGCAAGCCAACGTCGCGATCCTCACCGAGGCGGTGAAGGCCGCGGGGATCCGCTTCCAAGTCGCGCCCGAGGGAGCTACTGCGCGTTCGTACTATGTCCTCTGCGGAGCGGTCAACGAGAAGGAGTTCGGCGTCAGCCGCGACGAGTTTGTCAAAGCCTTAGAGGCGGAAGGCATCCCCTGCGGCGCGTTCTACGATCACCCGCTCTATAAGAATCCGATGTACCAGTCGCTCGAGCATCGCGTCGAGCCGTGCCCGGTGGCGGAAGGA
Source organism: Bryobacterales bacterium (assembly GCA_965261065.1). Lineage (GTDB taxonomy): Bacteria > Acidobacteriota > Terriglobia > Bryobacterales > UBA6623 > JAKZVK01. The sequence continues at coordinate 6,955,764 of OZ253444.1, forward strand.
GCCTGCGCGACGTCGTTCTGGCTGCCGCTGAAGACCATAATGGGCAGCGAGGAAGACACGCTCGACGTGGCGAGAGCCATCGAAAAGATCCACGGCGCCTGGAAGCCGTCGACCCCTCCCAGCAAGGTCATGGCGAATTAGTGGGGTCTTCCTGAGGAAGCCCGGTTTCGCTGTTGTGCCCCGCCTTCCGATCGAGCGTGAGAAGGTTGAGAGCCAAGGCCCGCAGCCGGTGGTAGTTATCCTGGCGGACGGACCGCTCGGGCGGCGTGATGCGGCGGTCGGCAAACAGCGCGTAGGTCGGCTCGCCGTGCTTGCGTTTCATCGAGAACCTCTCGTCGATCAACTGTTGCGCGCGGGTGAAGTAGTCGGCGGCCCAATCTCCGCCGCCGCCCAGCTCGATCACGAGCAGGGTTGCGATCAGTACCTCGTCGAGCGACCACAGCGTCTTGGTGTAGTTGTACTCGCCAACCGATCGAAACTCGACATCGGTGCCCGGCACCCGCTCGGCCGGCCACTCGTAGCCGCCTTGGTCGACGTTGATCCACAAGGCGAGCCCGCCGTGGATACAGTCCCACCCGACGTTGAGGTGACGGTGGATGCGCCCGGCGCAAACGCCGGCTAGTTGGTCGTCGCCGCGGCGGCGGGCCTCCTCCATCACCATCCAAAGTGTCTCGATACTGTGGCCGAGGTTAGACTTGGTCTGCTCGCCGGGCGGGCGGGTGAAGTCAGGATTGAGCTGTTCGTTGTTGAGTTGAATGTCCGGGTTGTAGTGCTTGTCGATGACCGCTTCGATGGAGCGGTCGGCGATTTCTGAAACCGCAGGGTCGGACTCGCGCCGAAGGAACTGCGTGGCGATATTGATATTGACCATCCAGAAGCCTTGTGGCCGAGTTGCTGAATGGCCGCCGGGCCGCTCGGTCTCCTCGCGGAAGAGTTGCTTGAAGAGCTTCAGCGCGAGATCGTGCGCCTCGCTGTCGCCGGCGGCGTGGGCGTACTCGAACAGGCCCTCGACGGCGAAATAGCGGCCGTAGACGTCGCGCTCGGGCGCGACGAGTTGCCCTTGCCGCGTCACCATCGACGCCCAGGAGCCGTTGGGTTGCGGGAAGTGTTTGAGCAGGAAGTCCCTCGTCTTGCGCGCGACCTCGAGCAATGCCGGGTCTTGCTCGAGATGGTTGTAGAGGAAGCTCCACACCCACAGTCCGCGCCCTTGGAACCAGACGAACTTGTCGTCGTTGACGCGCGCGCCGTCGTAGCCGAGCGAACACTGAAAGCCGCCCAACTCGTGATCGATGCCGCAGCGGTTCCAGAAGGGAAGCTGCTCGTCGAAGAGCTCGTCGTGATAGCGCCGGCGAAGATCGGGCAGCGAAAGGCCGGCGAGGGTACGGGGAGGCGTAGCAGGCATCACGTTTGATTGTCAGTTGCTGTACCTAACCGGCAAGCCGGCGCGGGCGTGGCGTAAGACTCCAGGCTTGCCCCTGTCCGAGATTGCCTGACCGATTCCTCGGTTTTCAGGTCCGCGATCCATAGCCGCCGCTCGGTGGTTTGCCATCCTGAGTCCCGACGAATCGAGACTCGGCAAAGCTGGAGCTTTACGCCACGGTTCCGGCGCAACTCGAGCCCGCGCCGGCCGTGCAGCCGTAGCAGTGCTGACCGGTCACGATGCGGCGCGCGTCGAGCGTGCCGAGCGCGAAATCGCGGATGTGCGTGGGGGCCCCATAGCCGACCGGCAGATCAAGCATCTGGTTGAAATCGCAGTCGTAGAGAGCCCCGTCCCAGCCGACCGAAAGCGTGTTGCGGCACATCACGCCGGCAGCCGCCGCCGGGTTGTAGGCCTCGACCAGCCGCTGCATGTAGCGGTCGTAGTTGTCGGTGCGCAGCAGGAACTCGAGGAAGCGGCTGATCGGCATGTTGGTGATGGCGTAGAGCGAGTTGAAGACGACGCCGTAGCGCGTGTCGAGCTCGCGCTTGAAGTCGGCCTCGATCGCCGCTTGCGGCGGCGGCAGGAACGCGCCGACCGGGTTGTAGACGAGGTTGAGCGTCAGCCCGGACCCCTCGCGGCCGTACCCCAGGCCGTTCAGCTTCCGCAACGCCTCGATCGATTTGTCGAACACCCCCTCGCCTCGCTGCGCGTCGGTCTGTGCGGCCAGGAAGTAGGGCAGGCTCGCCACGATCTCGACGCCGTTGCCGGCTAAGTACTCCGCCAGGTCCGCTTGGGACGGCAGCAGCAACACGCTCAGGTTGCAACGGTCCATCACGTGGCGGTTGAGCTTGCGGGCTTCGTCGACCAGGAAACGGAACTGCGGATTCAGCTCCGGGGCGCCTCCGGTGATATCGACCGTTGGGATGCCGGTCTCCGCCAGCGCCTCGACGCACCACTCGGCCGTCTCGCGGGTCATGACCTCCTTGCGGTCGGGCCCGGCGTCGACGTGGCAGTGCCCGCAGGTCTGATTGCACAGCTTGCCGACGTTGACCTGGAACACCTCGATGCCGGTAGCCTTCAACGGATGAAGGCCCGACGCGGCCAGCGCGTCGTCGAAGCGCTTGACCGACGCCGTCGAGTTGTTGAGGACGCGGAGTTGCTCGGGGCTCGACGCCAGCGCGTGGTTGCGGTAGATAAGGCTCTCGGTCAAGCGCTTCTCACATGCTGAGTTTCTCAGCGATGTTGCGGCACTGCACGCCGTGCACCAAGCTGGCGCCGCCGCGGATGGCCGTGGCCACGTGGATCGCCTCGGTCATCTGATCGAGGTTCGAGCCCTTCTCGAGGCTGGCCTGGGTATAAGCGTCGATGCAATAGGGACACTGTACGGCGGTCGCCACGGCGAGCGCAATGAGGCTCTTCTCGCGCTCGCTGAGCGCTCCGTCGGCGAACACCGCTCCATACCAGGCCTGAAACTTCTCCCACAGGTGCGGGACGTTCTTGCCCATGTCGCCGAAGCGGGCGAGATCATCCTCATGATAGTAGCTCGACATGCAGTCTCCTTGATTTCGTGAATCGTGATCCGTGATTCGTGAACGGTGATTCGTGCGCCGCGAACTCGCTACCGGGAGCACCGCCTCCCGACCGTAGGAGTGGACCGCTGCGTCCACCCGACAGCCGGTATTAACCGGGCACATGGGTAACACATGATGCCAAGCACATAGGTAACACTTTGAGGCATAGAACATTTCTGGGAGGGAATGCTTTATGCCGTGGCAGGAGACCTGTGTGCGAGACGAGAGAACCCATTTTATCGTGGACTGGGAAAGAGACGAGGAGTCGATGGCCGAGCTGTGCCGGCGCTACTCGGTGAGCCGCAAGACCGGCTACAAATGGCTGCAGCGCTACCAGCAGCAGAGCTGGGAAGGTTTGCAGGACCACTCCCGGGCGCCGCAACGCCATCCCGGTCAGACCGCGGCCGCGATCGAGCAAGAGATTCTCGCTCTGCGGGCGCAGCACAGTCGCTGGGGTGCGGTCACCTTGAGGGCGCGGCTGCAGCGAAGGCAGCCCGACGTGGCATGGCCGGCGGTGAGCACGATCGGAAACCTGCTGCGACGACACGGTCTGAGCGTGCCCCGACGACGCCGGCCCCGCGCCGCACCGACCCCGCTGCCGCTGACGCCAGGCAAGCAGCCCAACCAGGTTTGGTGCGCCGACTTCAAAGGCTGGTTTCGCACCCAAGACGGCCGGCGCTGCGATCCCTTAACGATCTCGGACGCGGCCAGCCGCTACCTGTTGCGGTGCCAGGCGGTGACGAAACCGGACGGGGACCATGTTCGGCCGTTGTTCGAGGCGACGTTTCGAGAGTTTGGACTGCCGCGGGTGATGCGTACCGACAACGGGCCGCCGTTTGCGACCCTGGCGGTGCACGGGCTGGGGCGGCTGGCAGTGTGGTGGATCAAGTTGGGGATCTGTCCCGAGCGGATCGAGCCGGGACATCCGGAACAGAACGGGCGGCATGAGCGGATGCACCGTACGCTGAAGCAAGAGACCGCCGCGCCGCCAGCGGCGAATCTGCGAGCGCAGCAACGGGCGTTTGATGGCTTTCGCAGCGACTACAACGAGGAGCGACCGCACCAGGGACTGGAGTTGCGAACCCCTGGTGAGTGTTATCACGGCGCGGCGCGGGCGTATCCGTCGCGGGTGGACGAGCCGGAGTATGCGGCGCCGATGCAGGTGCGGCGCGTGATGGATGGGCGGATTCGCTGGCGGCGTCAACGAGTGTTCGTCGGCAAGGGACTCAACGGGGAGCGGGTCGGGGTGGAGGAGATCGAGGAGGGCGTGTGGCGAGTGTGGTTTTCCTTTTATGAGTTGGGAGTATTCGAGGAACGAGAGCGGCGGTTGCGCCCGAGCAAGGGCCCAGCGGCGGGCCCTTCGTCCGGGGGTGGGACTTGACTCTGGTCGCCCTCCGGGCTCCCTGCGTCAAGCCCCACCCCGGACGAAAAGTGTTACCTATGTGCTTGGCATAAAGTGTTACCCATGTCCCGGTCAGCACACCGGGCCGCCCACACCTGTCCTGAGCCTACCCCGTAGCGTGGATCTCGGTTCTGAGATCCCCGGCCTTGACTACAACTCCTCGAATTCCTTCACCGAAAGCCGTGCTTGCGCGAGGATGCTGCGCAGGGTACCGGCAGGGATCTCCCGATGCTTGGGCACGATCGCGGTGAGGATGCCCTCCGGGAGTACCTTGATGAACTTGACGTGGCTGCCCTTATGTGAGATTTCTTAGACTCCCGCCGCTCTGAGCTTGCGAACGACCTCGCGGTAGGGCAGCGTCCTAGGCGACGCCAATCTCCGCCTCGATCGTCCGCGTCACCGGTGTCAGGGTCGCTCGCGGCTCTTCGAAGTGCAGTTCGACGGCCTCCCGCAGATTGGCTAGGGCTTCGTGCTCCGTGCGTCCTTGACTCGCCACATCCACGTCCAGACATTGCGCGACCCACCAGGCATCCTCCTGCCACACGCTAGCCGAGAACGTTTTCTTCAAGATCGCACCTGCGCGCCCGCTCCTTACGACTATACGGCATCGACCGCGCCCCGGCGCGGGCACGGCATGCCGTGCCTCTACAGTTCAGGGCCCCCACATTTCAACGGCTCACGCCCCATCCATACACGCCCACGCCAACTCGAGCCATTGGGCGCACGGGGGGTGTAGGGTCTCATGTTGTCGTTGGTGTCGGCGTTGTTTTTGCGCTGTTGGGCGGCGATTACCTCCCCAGTACCTCCGTTGCCGGGCGGCTCGGAACGGGCGCCACGGGGGTGCGGTTCGTTCCGTAATTCGTCCTGAGGGCTTCGGCGGTACTCAAGCCCTTTGTTTTCACGGGGCCTTGGGTTCGTCTGTGGCCTCGGTCACTCATTCGTGATTCGTAATTCGTGAATCGTGATTCGTCGCCGAGCGTCGCTTGGGGACTGGGCACGGACTGGGAGGAAAGGCCGCGGATCTCAAAATCGAGATCCGCGCTACGCGCTTCGGTTTGCTGCGACTGAGCGCGGAAGCCGATCGGGTTGGACGTCTGCGCTGCCGCCGCCGGCGGCTCGTAGCGCGGCGGTTGGCGCGCCATCGGGTCGGGGGTGTTGTAGGGGTCCGGGTCGGTGACGGTCGGACGGTGGATCGCCCCGTTCGCAGCGCGATTCTCTTTGCACTCGAACTCGTCTTTGCGCAGTTGCCGGATCATCCTCAGAGCGCGCGTGATGTCGCGGCTCGTCATGGTGCGGTAGCGGGCCAGGTTGTGGAGGGCCTGGGTGTGGTCCTGCATGCTCTTGCCCAGCAGTTGGTTCTCGCCGTTGCGGCCAGGGACGACGGTGTCGGGGTAGCGTTCGCGGGTGGCGCGGTCGGTGCCGTGGTACTGGTAGGTGGTGAGGCCGGCCTCGATGCGGGTGATGCGGCGCAGGCGCCAACGAGAGTCGGCGATCTGGAGGACGAGCTCGAATTCGATGGCGTTCTTGGGGAAGAGGTTTTCTTCGAGGATTTGGAGTTGCCGGTCGTATTCGGCAGGGTCCTCGTCGGCCATGACGGCGTCGCGGGCGAGGAGTCCGTGCTTGAGGGCGTTTTGGGAGGAGCGGGCTTTGCCCTCGGGGGTGCGAGGGCCGGTTGATTTCTTGGCGTTTTGGCGGTTCGCCTTCCGTTGTGCTTCTGTAGGCATAAGTTTTTCTCCTTGAAAGTGAAAAAGCCGCTCGGTTTGGTCCGCGCGGCCCGGTAACGCCGGCCATTGGGCCGGCGTTCTTCACCTTCAGGATACGCTGGGGTGGTTGGAGTAAAAGGGCTCCAGACGGGGTAAGTGGTTTGGAATCAGTGAGGTAAAGATTTGAAAGTTCTGTGACTGATTGGGCGGGTCGAGGGAAGACCGCGGATCTCAGAACCTAGACCCCCGCTACGGGCTCGTACCGAAAAGGGCTCCGGAAGTTGTGAATTTATTGCCCAATTGGCCACAGAGGCACACCTAAGTCCTTTGGTATCAGTGCGCGACTCGCGCCGAGACGAATCTATTCACAGCTTCCCGTCCCCTTTTGGGCCCCTTTTGGGCCCTGGGCCCCCTTTGGGCCGCACCTTTGGGCCGGGGGGCTAACGTCAGCGTTAACCGGCGGCCGCTCCGCGGCGGTCTGCGTTCAACGCCTGGTTAGGGGCTGGTCATTCGGCCGTGCTCACAACGCTTCTGTCTTTGATCTGAAGATTGAGTCTACGAGCCGCGTGCAACCCGACGTCATTCTCGCCAACACCTTAAGCTGATCCCTACACGCTCGACTCATCGTCTCGCTCGGGTAGTTAACGCGATGTGACACCTCGCCCCACACCTCCTCCATCAAGGTGCGAACCTGTAACTCCGCCCGAATCTTGGTCTTCTGATTGGCCTCGATGACATAGTGAACGCTCGTCTACATCGAATCCCGGCTCTCCGCAGAGATGCCCACATTCGTAAAGATATCTTCGTACTCACGATCCCAACAGATTGCCGTTGGACCCTTAACCAGCGGGTACTGATTCTCATCGAGAATGCTGAGAATAATTCGGTTCAGCTCCGAAATCTGTTCTGTATTAAGATGGAGTATTCGAATACCTGCTAGGTCATCGACTTTCTCCATCAGATTGTCCCGCGTAATGTCCGGGCTCTCCCCACGTTCCTTCCTCGCCAACGCCTTGCGCTCAAGCTTGTCGCGCAAGTGATCTGGGTTCTTGACTCGCCACTTCAGGAAGTGGACATATGGCTCCAGTTCTTCGTTGTCGCTTAGGTTTACTACAAGGCTCTTCGCGAAGGTCGCGATGCGCGAATGCTGCGCCTTCTAGTAGGCGACCGCTTCGTCGATTTGCTTCTTTTCCGAGCGATTAAGCATCCGCCTTGCCATGGGCTTTCTCTCGTCGACGTGCTTATGGCGCCCTAGGCGGCTTCTATAAACGACGCCGTCTCAACTATCCGAGCAGCAATCTGGCGGAAAGCCTCGCCCGCCTGCGCCGCCTGATCTGACGAGCCTTCAGTCGTGTTCTCCAACGGCACTCCCTCCGACTGAGCTATCTGGACGATCGACCCAAAGTCTTTCACCTGTCCCAGCTTTGAAGAACTTACCGACTGTGGTGCGAGAGCCGGATCGATCTGTTTCAAGACGCTCACTACGTCACTGAATAACTGCTTCTGAACCGTTCGAAGGTAAAAACTGGGAGCCTGAGCCATCGCCCGCCCGTAGACTTGGAATCTTTGCGGTATATAACCCAAGAACTTGGGTCGACCCGCTGGAAGATAGACGCCGTCAGGCGCGAGGTCAGAGATCGTCTGCCAGTCCAGAATCCACGCTTTCAGGGTTTGCCCCAACGTTGCCAGGGCGCGTACAGAAAAGAGGTCGCATGCGACAGGAACGACAAAGTAATCGCAGTCGAGCAGAATGGCTCGAGCCGGGTATCCACTTGACTCAGGTGACCCCACCATCTTGTAGTTGGGCTCACAGCGTCTTAGCGTCCCAATCGGCGACGATCGAGCGGTACGGCGTCGGCTCCACCGCCATGGCCTGCTGCACAAGGCGGTAGAAGAGCTTGCCCCGACTGCGTGATCTGCGCCGATTGAAGCGGAACACGAACTCGTCGAGATAGTAGTCCAGATGCTCGTGGCTGACCGCCCCCTGATGCGTGCCCAGCATCCAGCGCTTGAGTAGCGAGATCGCCAAGTGCACCCTCGGCAGTAGCTGCGAGGCCTGCTCGCGGCGGTTGTTAATCGAGATGATACGACGCTGGTAGTCCTTCTTCTTGAGCGGATCGTAGCCCGACCAGTTGTCGGTAACAACCACGCTGCCCGGCTCGACCGACTCCTCGACGAAGGGCATCAAACTGGCCGCCGAGGCGTTCTGAACGCGCTGCATGCGGATGCGCCCCAGCCCGGTGCCTCTCTCTTCCGCGGCGACTGCAATCAACGCTTTACGCTCGGTCTGCCGGCCGATTACCCCTTCTTCTTCAGCGCCCCAGTAGGTCTCATCGACCTCGACGAGGCCCGTCAATCGCTCCCGCCCCGGGCGCACCATCGCTCGCCTCAGCTTGTGCATCCAAGGCCAGGCGGTTTGGTAACTGCCCAGTCCCAGAACGCGCTGTAGACCCAGGGCGCTGGCCCCATTCTTCTGCGTGGTGATGGTCCACATCGCCCGGAACCACAGCCGCAGCGGCTTGCGTGTGTCTTGAAAGATCGTGCCGGCGGTGACGGAGGTTTGCCGCCCGCAGCGAACGCATTCGAACCACACTTTGCGCACCGGCCAAGCGCGCTCATGCCCACACCTTGGACAGCGGAAACCCTCTGGCCAGCGCAAGGCGAACAGATAGTCGCGGCAAGCCTCCTCGTTCGCAAAGCGAGACTCGAATTCGAGTTGGTCGCGCGGGTAATCCTCCACCAGGCCCTACACTACATCTTGGGGTCACCTGAGTCAAGTGGATACCCAGCTGGCTCGATTCAAGGGGCCGATATTGGGGCCCGTGTCGTACAACACGTAGCTGTATTCCCGCTCTTCCACGAGTCCGTTTACAAGAGCGCTCAAGGCGGTGGTCGCGCGGAGGCCACTCAGCCGACGCTTGAAACAGTCAGTCCAATAGTCACCGAGCGCCTGCTCGAACTCTGAGAGGCGGATGTCCCCGGGAAGAATCTCTAGATTGTCGACAACCGTCTCATAGGGTTCGATTGGAGTGATCCCCCCCACGCCTTCGACTACGTGACGGACGGCGCTCCATATCGTTCGGCCACTGTCGCCGTCTGATTCATTAAGCAGGTCGTTTACGAACTCGTCAGGGAAGAAGTAAGCCAGGATTTCCATTTTGGCCCTGGCACGGTCACAGGATACACCCCCGCTGCGCCGAATACCACGTCTTTTCGCGCTGAACCCTGCACATCACCGCCGCCGGTAGGCGCCAGGGCTCGTCCGTCCGCTCACAGACGTTGATTGAGCGGACTGAACGGCGCTCCGGCCGACACTGCTCCCTGCGAAACCTTTTTGGAGCCAAAAACTGTTGATCCTCGCCCGGGCAACGCTACCCACCCGGCACAGGCAGCGCCCAGATCCTATGCAGCATGTCACCGAACAGCCGCCGGTTCAGATGCCCCTCCGCCAGCAGCAACCAGTAGTAGCGAGCATGCTTGACCAGCCGACCGCCGGTCTTCATCAACCTGTGTTGCAAACTCGTTAGCGACCAGCTTTTGATTCGCTGCGGCAGCCCTAGCCGCCGCCACAGGTTGCCCAGGTTGTAGGCCAGCACGCTGAGTTGCAGCCGTACCTCGTTGGCTCGGAAGCGGTGACACGACAAGCGGGTCCAGTGCGTGGCCTGTTTGCCTTCTTTGATCCACTGCTCCGCCGTGCCGCGCTTGTTGTAGAACCGCACGACCGAGCGGCTCGGCAAGCTCATGCTCGTCACGACAAATCCGACGCGCGGGAATAGTTCGCCCTGGTGATGCTCGACCTTGGCGACAACTCGCCTTGCCTTCGACCAGCTCTCGGCCTGATAGCGAAAACTCTTGTAGCGCACTAGGGGCTTGGCGTTCGGCCTGCCCGGTGGCCGAAACAGGATGTCCTCGATCTCCAGCTCCAGGCTCTTGTTCGCCGGGATGCGAATCACGTAGTCCACGCCGCGCTCCTCCATCGCCTCGTAGATCTCGGGCTTGGCGAAGGCGGCGTCGGCGCGGAACGTCACCTGTTTGCCCTCCACCTGTTGTCGTTCGATCTCCGGCAGTAGCAGCTCGTCCCAGTCCTCGGCGCTGTGCACGTTGCCGGGACGCAGCTTCGCGCCTAGGCAGTCGCCGTGCTGGTTGAACAGCAACAGCGGGTGATAGCAGAGGGACTCAAAATGGCCGTTGTAGGCACTGCCTTCCTGTTGGCCGTGGACGGGGCTCTCCGTGGAGTCCATGTCGAGCACCACGCGGTCTGAACCGTCGGGAGCTTCGGCTTGCGCGACCAGCTCCCGGTTCACTGCCATCAGCCCCAGCAAGTTCTCTTCGCTCGCCAGCATCTCCGTCTCGAAGCCATGCAGCGTCGAGGTCAAGGCTGCTCCGCGATCCCAGTTCCTCTTCGAGCCGATCAAGCGAAAGGTCGGATCGGCGGATACTCGAACGGCGTCATTGAGGTCCTCGTAGCCAGCGAGTCGGCTGTAGACCGACTGCCGCAGCAGATCGGCCAGCGCGAACTTCTTGTTCAAGCCTTGTCGCGAGTCGCTGATATGCTCGTCGATCAGCTGGCCGAGTCCGAGTAGTTCATCCAGTTCGCGAACGAGAATCAGACCGCCATCCGAGGTGACTCGCGATCCTTGGAAATCGACTTTGAGAAATCCATTGAACGTGAGCTGAAACGGCTTGTTTTCTTTTTCACCCATCGGGTGTTGACCTCCATGGCGTCCTTATCGGGCTCTAGCCCCTATCAATAAAGACGCTGAAGGTCGCTGGATGGTCTGAAGCTTATACATCAAATTGAAAATGCGGGGTAAGACGTTAGGTTGCATTGAGGGTCCGAGTCGACGAGGAGAACCCGTTCGCCTCGGGCTGCCAAGGCAGCGCCTACATTCACGCTCAGGGTGGTCTTCCCGACGCCTCCCTTGTGGTTGTATAGCGTTATTCTGCGGTCGCTACTCTTCATCATCGCGGCCTATGTGTGTGTTCTGCTTGCGCGGCGAAGTCTTCTTCCGGGCTCTCTTCGGACGCATGCTGGTGCGGATGTCCTTCGCTGCGGCGTGGTCGGGCAGGGCCTGCACAAAACGCTCTCCCATGGCGCTCAGCTGTTTGGCGTTCTTCGTCGCCGGTGCAATGTATCCAGCCTGCGTCGCGGTGTTGATCGAATAGGTTGTATTCGCAAGTTTTCGCTGGGCTGCCTCTGTGTTGAGTTTTGACACATCGGCGGTCTTGAAGTACCTCACATCGCGATAGTGCGCCAAGTAGAACGCGAGGCACACGACCCGCTCCACGTCGGTCTGCGGAGATTTCTCCACGAGAAACTCCTTCGGGGAAATTGCTGGATGAGTTCCGAACTCCGGCTCTCTGCCGACGGGCAGGTCGGTGGTGGTGCGAGCCGGCGACCGCGACTGGATGTGTTGTGGGTGAGGCGGATCGATGCCAAAGAATGTCGTAACGGTGCGCAGGATGCGTTCACGCGCCTCCGGCTCTAGGTGCGACAGCGCCTCGATTATTGAGTCCCGCATAATATCACGTCACTCGAAGCAAAGAGAAGACTGTTTCCAGAAGGCCGTGATCAAACGCGGTTTGCGGTGCATGCGGCGGAGTGCCTTGCGGGCCCGCTCGTTCAGCTCGCCGTAGTCCTTCGGACAGACGTTCGGCAACTCGTGCTGCTTCCAGTAAGCCCAGATGTATTCCACCGGATTCAACTCCGGCGCATAGGGTGGCAAGTACTCGGTTGCGATGTGGCCTTCGGAGAGTTGGATGAACTCTTGCACCAGGCGGCTACGGTGCGCCGGCAGCCGGTCCCAGACGATCAGCAGCGGCCGATCGATATGACGTACCAACGCCTTGAGAAAGTCGATCACTTGCTCTTTGCCGATCGCACCGGGATAGAGCCGAAAGTAGAAGTTACGCAGCGTCAGCCCCGCCGAGACGGAAAGCTTCTCCCAATTGAAGTTAAACTGCAGCACCGGTGTTTGGCCGCGTGGCGCCCAGGTGCGGCAGCGATGCGGCTTCTGACTCAATCCGCTTTCGTCGATGAAGACGAGCGTACGGCCTTCGTTTGGGCTTTTTTTTAATGCGCGTCCAGGTCTTGCGCTTCCAGGTGCGGATCTGCTCTTCGTTGCGCTCGCGCGCCTTTCCGACCGGGCGTTGCGGGCTCCAGTCGAGCGCTCGCAGGATCTTCCAGACGTGGCCTTCGTGGTAGTCGACCCCGAACTCGTCTCCGATCAGCCGAGCCACCCGCGGACAGCTCCACAGGGGCGTGGGGAAGCCGTGGGCTTGCGGGCCTTCCAGCAACAGCGACGTCAGGCGTTCGCGTTGTGCGGCATCGAGGAGCGGCTTGCGTCCGGCGCGCCTGGCCTGGCGGAGTCCGGCCGCACCCTGCTCGCGGTATTGCCGCCGCCACGCACTGACGGTTTGGCGAGCGACTTTCAGCCGTCTTGCCGTCTCGGACTGATTGTGGCCTTGGTCGAGCAGCCGCATCGCTTCGAAACGGCGCTTCTCCAGGGCCTTGAAATCCCGCTTCACACCTTTGGGGTTGCCCATACATATATAGATGCTCCAAACTATCAAAAAGTGTCATAATAATTTGCGGGATTCAATAAGGTCTGCAAGACGAGTGGCTCTTGCTCAGAATCTGAAGGCATCATCCTAATTCCTCTGGTGTTCAGTGGCGATCCTCGGATTCTACCAGGTGAGGCCTGGACTAGACCCCTACGGCGAGGCCAAGAAATTAGGGACGGGTTGCAGTTGACTGAAAAAGCATAGCGAATCCAGCCCAATGGGGGCATGATCAAGTTAGCCGGGGAAGCGGAGGCGGGCTCTGCTGGAGAGCAACCCGCCAAGGAATACCCGGCCGCAGACTCATCGAAACGATGAGGGCGGGGTGTGCGCCTACTCAGGCCGCATCCCGCCTTGTGCTGCGCCATCGGATCGATAGATCTGCTCATGCCTTACGAAAACTCAGGCGGCGTCAGCCGCCTCTTCCCACAGCCGCTCATACTCTTGCGGCGGCCGGTAGCCCAGCGACGAATGCAATCGTGTGCGATTGTATTCCTGCTCAATATAAGCCCCGATCGCGGCCTGCGCCTGGGCCAAACTTTCATACTCGTTGCAGTTGACTTCCTCGCTTTTCAAAGTCTTGAAAAAGCTTTCCACGTACGCGTTGTCCTGCGGGCAGCCTTTGCGGCTCATCGATATCCTCGCGCCCGCTTGCCGCAGTGTGGCCACATAAGCTTCCGCAGCGTACTGCGAACCTTGATCGGAATGATGAATCCAACCCGGCGCCGGACGCCGGCTGCTCAACGCTTGGTGCAGCGCCGCCAGCGGCAATTCGGTTTTCAGGTTCGGACCCACGGCCCAACCCACCACGCGCCGCGAATACACGTCCAACACCACCGCCACATAGACGAAGTGGTTTCCCAATCGCACGTAGCTGAGATCCGAGCCCCACAGCTTGTTGGGGCCCGTGGGTTGGACCTCGCGCGTCAGGTTCTCGTAACACCGCAACGAGTGCTTCGAATCGGTCGTTTGCGGAACGGTGCGGCGACGTCGCCGCAAGAGATTCTCTTCGCGCATCACCCGCTGCACGCGCTTGCGATTGACCAGTAGCTTTTGACGGCGCACCTGTGGGGTCGTCCGCCGGGTGCCGTAGGCCGGATGGTCCAAGGCGGCCTGGACAATGGCCTGCCGCAGTTCCCCGACCGGCTCGCGATCGGGTTTGCCCTGGCGGTAGAGGCTGGCTCGCGCCAGCCCGCTCAAGCGGCACAAATCGCGTGCGCTCATGTTGCCTTGCCGCCTTGCGGCTCGTACTTCGTTAGCGACGCGCCGGTTCCACTGACGATGCTCGGCCGGCGCAGATCCTCGACACGCCGCAAGGCTGCGGACAAAAAATCAATCTCCATGGCCTGGCGGCCGACTTTGCGTTCCAGCTCCGCGAGACGGGCCTGGGCTTCGCGGCCGGGCTCGACGCGGGCGCTGCCGCCCGGACGCCGTCCAGCGCCGGGAAAAGCTCCCTCGACGCCGTAGCGCTCGACTTGTGCCAGCCAGTCGTAGAGCTTTTCGCGCTTCACCTCGAGCTCGCGTGCTAGAGCCGAGCCCGACTCGCCGGCTTCGAGCCGCCGGACGGCCGCCAGCTTGAACTCCTTCGTGAATCGTCTTCGAGACAATTGAACCTCCTTCCCGTTCCCTGGTTCATTGTCCCTTCTTTCCTGGTCTCGCTTTTCGGGTCCATTCCAGACCTGTCCCCTTTGGGCCTTTGGGCCGTCCCCTTTGGGCCCTTGTCACTTCCTTCTCTCCGTCCGGGTCTACTTAGGTCCGTCTCTGTTGCGTTCGCACTGGCGTCCGCAAAGGCGCAGGGCACGCTGCTTGATCCGGAGTATCCGTGAGGACTGTGCCGCAACCGCTCTCCTGGGCGGCATCGGCGGCGTCGCTCACGCTTGACACGGCAGCCTAAGCCCTGGTAGCATCCTACAAATTTCTCCTACTTTGACGCCAATCTCACACTTAGAATCCGTCACAAAATAACCTTGTCAATCTAGGGTCTTGCGGGGAAGGAGCGTGTAGTTCCACTCCCCGTGAAACTTGTCTCGGCGCAGCTTGAGGGCCGCCATCTGCTGGTGGGTGATCTTGATGCTGGTCGGATAACTGCCCGTGTCGAGTTCGGCATGGACTTGCAATCCCGTTCGCGTCGTCGTCGCGGCGATCAGATTCACGATCACCTCATGGCTGATCAGCGGCTTGCCGCGCCAGTTCTGACTGATGTAGGAAAACAGCCGGTGCTCAATCTTGTTCCACTTGCTGGTGCCGGACGGGAAGTGACACACCGCGATCCGCAGCCCGGTTTCGTCCGCCAGCTTCTGCAATTTCAGCTTCCACAGCCGCGGACGCGAGCCATTGCTGCCGCCCGCGTCGGCGGTGATCAGCAAGCGCTTCGCCTGCGGATAAGCGGCCTGCCCCATCGAGCGCCACCAGCGGCGGATCGTCTCGACCGCAAACGCCGCCGTGTCATGATCCACCCCGACGCTGACCCAACCCCGGTTGCGCGCCATGTCATAGACCCCGTAGGGCGTGGCCCGGCCCAGTTCGGGAATCGGAAAATCATGCACCCGCACCTTCTCCGGATCACCCTTCGGCCGTAGCTCCCGCCCGTTGTTTTTGAAGTCTCCCACCAGTTCCCGCTTCTTCGTGTCGACCGAGATGGCGGGCTGGCGGTGAGCTAAAAAACGCTTCACCTTGCGGTTAATCTGTTCAAACTGAGCGTTGCGGTCGGGATGCTTCGTTCCTTCTTTCGTCTTGCGGTTGGCTTGCAGGCGGTAACCCAGCTGGTGCAGCAGCTCGGCCACCATGCGATGACTCGTTGGGTGGCCCCTCCGTTCGAGTTCGGCGGCTAGCTTGCGGACACTTTTCAACGTCCAGCGCAGGGGGGATTCCGGATCGCCGCGCGTGAGTGGCTCGACCAGCCGCTCCAGCTCGCTCTTGAGAGTGGGGTCTTTCGTGACGCTTCGCTTGCGCCCGCCGCCCCGACGCCGGATGCGGCCGGGCGGAGGCCCAGCGGGCTCGGTTAACTCCTGGCGGCCACGGGCAATGACTTGCCGTGAGACCCCGGTCGCTCGGGCCACTGCCGAGATGCCGCCGCGCCCCAGGGCCAAGCTTTCCGCGGCCACCAGCAGCCGCCGCGAACGTTCATCGAGCACCCCTCGCAGCGCCTCATAACGACGCTTGATGGCTGCCGGCTCGATCACCCTTCCAGAGTAAGTGAAAACAATTCTAGATGCAAATGTTATTTTGTGACAGTTTCTTAGTTTTGACCCTGCCGACTGCTCAGCTACCGTAGAAAAAGAGTACTACTATGAAACCAACCTCCCGCTACGAGGCCGCCCGTTACCAGCTTCCCCCCAACAGTGTCTTCAGCCTCCACGAAACGGAGTACAACTATGAAGTTACGGGACCTCCCGCGATCGACTCCTCACGCGCCGAATACGGGCCAAACGGCTACACCTATCGGCTGACGCCTGATGAGCTCTACTTCTATCAGGACGCATACGTTCGTATTAGCTCTGAATCATCCTCCAAGCTCGACCTGCCTCTCCGGCAGGAGTATGCCGATGCGGTAAAGGACCGGATACACTATGGCAAGAACGAAGTCGCCATCTTCAACTTTCTTCAGGAGCGAGCCCGTAACGCCGTAGTCCTCGGCGACATCGGTTGGGGTAAGAGCACCCTACTGCGCTATGTATTTCACTATGCTCTCCCCCTTTCAGAACGGCTCGCCTCACGCTATTTTCCGGTCTATATCTCCTTTGACCAGTATACGGTCGATCTACTCGGCCTTAACACTGAGGACGAAGTCCGCAAAGCCGTTCGAGAAACTATAATCTTTCCTAAGCTTGCACGTATTGGGCGAGAGTTTTGGCACCTGGACAATGAAGACTTTTGGACCTTCATTAAATCTCAAGATGGTTATGCCCCACTCGCCCGTCGAGAAAAGGCTGTCCGCCTCTTGTATGGACCAGACACCGACAAAATCCGCGCAGCGTGCTACGAAGCCAGGGAAGAAGCCGCGCAGCGATCTGATTTCCACCCACTGACTCTTAACCAGGATTTCCATTTTGGCCCTGGCACGGCCACAGTATACACCCGCTCCGCTCCGAACAGCACGTCCTTTCACGCTGAACCCTGCACATCACCTCTGCTGGTAGTCGCCAGAGCTGGTTCGACCGCTCACAGTCGTTGATTGAGCGGCTTGAACGGCGCTCCGGCCGACACTGCTCCTTGCGAAACCTTTTGGAGCCAAAAGCTGTTGATCCTCACTCCGGCAATGCTACCCACTCGGCAGCGGCAGCGCCCAGATCTTGTGCAGCATGTCGCCGAACAGCCGCCGGTTCAGATGTCCCTCCGTCAATAAGAGCCAGTAATACCGCGCGTGCTTGACCAGCCGACCGCCGGTCTTCATCAACCTGTGTTGCAAGCTCGTCAGCGACCAACTCTTGATTCGCTGCGGAAGCCCCAGCCGCCGCCAAAGATTGCCCAGGTTGTAGGCCAGCACGCTCAGTTGCAACCGCACTTCGTTGGCCCGAAATCGATGGCACGACAATCGCGTCCAGTGCGTCGCCTGCTTGCCTTCCTTGATCCACTGTTCCGCCGTGCCGCGCTTGTTGTAGAAGCGCACCACCGAGCGGCTCGGCAAGCTCATGCTCGTCACGATGAATCCGACGCGCGGGAACAGCTCGCCCTGGTGATGCTCGACCTTAGCGACGATCCGCCTCGCCTGCGACCAACTCTCCGCCTGATAGCGAAAACTCTTGTAGCGCACCAAGGGCTTGCGGGAAGGCCTTCCCGGCGGGCGAAACAGGATGTCTTCGATCTCCAGCTCCAAGCTCTTGTTGGCCGGAATGCGAATGGCGTACTGTACTCCGCGTTCCTCCGAAGCCTCATAAACTTCCGGCTTCGCAAAGGCCGCATCGCCCCGGAAGGCGACCTGCTTGCCCGCAGCCTGTTGACGCTCGATCTCCGGCAACAAGAGCTCATCCCAGTCCTCGGCGCTGTGCACGTTGCCTGGACGCAGCTTGGCAGCGAGGCAATCACCATGACCGTTGAACAAAAGCAACGGGTGGTAGCAGACCGACTCGAAGTGTCCGTTGTAGGCACTGCCTTCCTGTTGGCCATGGACCGGACTCTCGGTGGAGTCCAGGTCCAGAACGACCCGCTCGGCGTCGTCGAACGCTTCCGCTTGCCCGACCAGCTCTCGGTTCAGCGCCATCAGCCCCAGCAGGTTCTCTTCGCTCGCCAGCATCTCCGTCTCGAAGCCGTGCAGCGTCGAGGTCAAGGCCGCACCGCGATCCCAGATCTTCTGCGAACCGATCAGCCGAAACGTCGGATCGATCGAAACCCGCTCGGCGTCGTTGAGGTCCTCGTAGCCGGCGAGTCGGCTGTAAACCGACTGCCGCAACAGATCAGCGAGCGTGAACTGCTTGTTTGTGCCTTGCCGGGAGTCGCTGAGATGCTCGTCAATCAGTTCTCCGAGACCGAGCCGTTCGTCCAGTTCGCGAACCAAAATCAGGCCACCGTCGGAAGTGACGTGCGATCCCTGGAAATCGACTTTGAGAAGTCCATTGAAACTTAGCTGGAATGGCTTGGTTTGTTTTTCACCCATTGGGTGTTGGCCTCCATGGCGTCCTCATCGGGCTCTAGCCCCTATGAATAAAGACGCTCAAGGCCGCTGGAAGGTCGAGATGTCAAACATCAAATTGAAAATGCGGGCTTAAATACGTTGCCGTTGACCGTGGGATAACACCAATCTTAGTTCTTGATGATGCCGATGTTCTAGATGCTTCGAAGTGCCTCTATCTGCTACTAGAAATGTATTCATTCGGTGCGCGATATCGTTTCAAAACGTACGCTGCTTTTCGTACCAACACGTACTACAGGATTCTTCAGCATCCGGCAGCTATCGGGAGGGCTTTGACACCTATTGAATCCCGCAAATTATTATGACACTTTTTGATAGTTTGGAGCATCTATATATGTATGGGCAACCCCAAAGGTGTGAAGCGGGATTTCAAGGCCCTGGAGAAGCGCCGTTTCGAAGCGATGCGGCTGCTCCACCAAGGCCACAATCAGTCCGAGACGGCAAGACGGCTGAAAGTCGCTCGCCAAACCGTCAGTGCGTGGCGGCGGCAATACCGCGAGCAGGGTGCGGCCGGACTCCGCCAGGCCGGGCGCGCCGGACGCAAGCCGCTCCTCGATGCCGCACAACGCGAACGCCTGACGTCGCTGTTGCTGGAAGGCCCGCAAGCCCACGGCTTCCCCACGCCCCTGTGGAGCTGTCCGCGGGTGGCTCGGCTGATCGGAGACGAGTTCGGGGTCGACTACCACGAAGGCCACGTCTGGAAGATCCTGCGAGCGCTCGACTGGAGCCCGCAACGCCCGGTCGGAAAGGCGCGCGAGCGCAACGAAGAGCAGATCCGCACCTGGAAGCGCAAGACCTGGACGCGCATTAAAAAAAAGCCCAAAACGAAGGCCGTACGCTCGTCTTCATCGACGAAAGCGGATTGAGTCAGAAGCCGCATCGCTGCCGCACCTGGGCGCCACGCGGCCAAACACCGGTGCTGCAGTTTAACTTCAATTGGGAGAAGCTTTCCGTCTCGGCGGGGCTGACGCTGCGTAACTTCTACTTTCGGCTCTATCCCGGTGCGATCGGCAAAGAGCAAGTGATCGACTTTCTCAAGGCGTTGGTACGTCATATCGATCGGCCGCTGCTGATCGTCTGGGACCGGCTGCCGGCGCACCGTAGCCGCCTGGTGCAAGAGTTCATCCAACTCTCCGAAGGCCACATCGCAACCGAGTACTTGCCACCCTATGCGCCGGAGTTGAATCCGGTGGAATACATCTGGGCTTACTGGAAGCAGCACGAGTTGCCGAACGTCTGTCCGAAGGACTACGGCGAGCTGAACGAGCGGGCCCGCAAGGCACTCCGCCGCATGCACCGCAAACCGCGTTTGATCACGGCCTTCTGGAAACAGTCTTCTCTTTGCTTCGAGTGACGGGATATTATGCGGGACTCAATAGAGTCATCACCGTACAACGACCTGATGTCTTCTCTTACTCCAGGAAGCTGTTTAAGCGTGTCGTGGACCGTCTTGACAAGAAAACATTACGCCTTAAGGATTCAAAGAATTGGACGCATACCTACCAGAGCAGTACGAACCTGTTTCACAAACTTGTGGAGGAGATGCGCTCCAAGGAGTGCATTGGGTGTTTTGATTCTTTGTCCGCCGGAGACCTGAAGCTATGGAAGGACATGGCGAGACTTTATTTGAGTTCTGGTTATGTTGAACTCGCGGGCAACTTGCCATGGAAACTTACCCAGAAGATTGTGACTCACCAAGAATCCGGACGGTCTTTCGATATACCTCTGTGGGTTCCACTCTGTGCCGTGATTACGAAAAACCATCACGCTTACTTCTCTGAAGTGGATCAGGACGGCGATACAATCGTCAATCTATTCCACAATGGTGCACGTCCTGTGAATCCCTACCTGATCCGTCTCAACTTATTGTCATATGTCGAAAGAAGACGGCGGTGTGATGTCGATATATTGAGGAAGTGCTACGATAAACTGTTTGTCGACAGAGAGCTAGAGGGAGTCGCAGTTGCGTTTAACCACGCGTTGTTCAAACTCTTGAAGCTGGGTATCCACTTGACTCAGGTGACCCCAAGATGTAGTGTAGGGCTTGGTGGAGGATTACCCGCGCGACCAACTCGAATTCGAGTCTCACTTTGCGAGCGAGGAGGCTTGCCGCGACTATCTGTTCGCCTTGCGCTGGCCAGAGGGTTTCCGCTGTCCAAGGTGTGGGCATGAGCGCGCTTGGCCGGTGCGCAAAGTGTGGTTCGAATGCGCTCGCTGCGAGCGGCAAACCTCCGTCACCGCCGGCACGATCTTTCAAGACACACGCAAGCCGCTGCGGCTGTGGTTCCGGGCGATGTGGACCATCACCACGCAGAAGAATGGGGCCAGCGCCCTGGGTCTACAGCGCGTTCTGGGACTGGGCAGTTACCAAACCGCCTGGCCTTGGATGCACAAGCTGAGGCGAGCGATGGTGCGCCCGGGGCGGGAGCGATTGACGGGCCTCGTCGAGGTCGATGAGACCTACTGGGGCGCTGAAGAAGAAGGGGTAATCGGCCGGCAGACCGAGCGTAAAGCGTTGATTGCAGTCGCCGCGGAAGAGAGAGGCACCGGGCTGGGGCGCATCCGCATGCAGCGCGTTCAGAACGCCTCGGCGGCCAGTTTGATGCCCTTCGTCGAGGAGTCGGTCGAGCCGGGCAGCGTGGTTGTTACCGACAACTGGTCGGGCTACGATCCGCTCAAGAAGAAGGACTACCAGCGTCGTATCATCTCGATTAACAACCGCCGCGAGCAGGCCTCGCAGCTACTGCCGAGGGTGCACTTGGCGATCTCGCTACTCAAGCGCTGGATGCTGGGCACGCATCAGGGGGCGGTCAGCCACGAGCATCTGGACTACTATCTCGACGAGTTCGTGTTCCGCTTCAATCGGCGCAGATCACGCAGTCGGGGCAAGCTCTTCTACCGCCTTGTGCAGCAGGCCATGGCGGTGGAGCCGACGCCGTACCGCTCGATCGTCGCCGATTGGGACGCTAAGACGCTGTGAGCCCAACTACAAGATGTTGGGGTCACCTGAGTCAAGTGGATACCCGGCCTCTTGAATTCTCGCCTTCTGAGGTCGGCTGAGCTTTTCAAAATTGGTCATGAGTCCGAAGTGCCGAAACTTGGTGACCTTGAGGTTACTGAGTGTGGCTCCTATTATTTACGCCGGTTTATGCACTACTTTGAATATATCACTTTTATGAAGGACGATGTGGACTACCCATCGTGCGTTGCTATAAGGGACTGCATTGAGCAGAGGGGCGTGACGGAAAGATTTGCAGGTTCAGCGGCGTTCGTGTCCTTCCTGTTCGAACAGGAGTTGGCATTCGTTCGGACGGGACGTGGTCGGATGCAGCGCGAGCTATACGTGCGGAAGTTCGGGCCAGTGGAAGGAGGGGTGTTTTATTCGCTGGGACTGACTCAGAGCTTGAGAGAATGGGGACATCCATGATAGGTATCTGTCAAGGATGGACGCAGTCATCCGAATCCTCCCGTCAGCGGGGGCGTTGTCTTCAGCAGTGACGCTTCGCAGCCCGAGCGTTTTTGTGAATCAAGTCGCAAGGTCAACGAGTCACGTGACCAGACATCCATGTGCGCGCATCGGGTCGCCCCACCGTACCGGCCGGGGGACCGTCGCGGAAGATTCAGTTTGGGTTTTCAGGCCCGCCGGCCTCGAAACAGAGATACGGACGCATCAGAAATTTCCCAGGAAACTCCCAGCAAACTCCTTCGCGTAGTCCCCAACAGGCGAGGACCGGCGGGCCGCTCGTGACACCGCACAGCGTCGATGAAACTCTTCGTTTCTCCTTTTAACAGAAAAAAAGCAAATTCTCCTCGTTACGCCTCGGCCGCAATCCGCGGCACGAACGCGCGGCCACTGGTGTCCACGGCCCGCAGATACGCCACCAACTTGCGCGCCACGGCCAACGTCGCGCGATTGCGAGACCCGCGCGTCAACTCCCGCTCATGGACGTCGTGCAGTTGCGGGTTCCAGCGCGGCGCGAGTTTCGCCGCCTCGATCAGCACCCGCTGCAAATGCTTGTTGCGCTGCTTCGACAGCGGTCCCCGCTGCGTCTTGCCGGCCGACTCGCGCTGTGCCGAACACAACCCACAGTAACTCACCGCCTGGCCCAGCGAACCGAAGCGCTCGGGCTCGACGGTCTCCAGCGCCCAGGTCAACGCCGTCACCTCCCCCACGCCGCGAATCGACTGCAGCAACTCGACGCGTTCCCGCAACAGCGGATGGCGCCGCAATCCGCGCAGTAACTCCTGCTGCAAACGATCGAACATTTCCAGGCTGCCGCGGGTGATGGCGAGCAGTTCGATCACCGACTCGGGCGTGTCGCGCAGGCTGTCGAGATAGGAGTAGAAATAGTTGCGCCCGTGCAGCCGCCGGGCATCGTAGGGTTCGCCCACTTCCATCAGTAGCCCGCTGATTTTGTTCTTCATGCGGACGGCTTCGCCCAGCAGCAGATTGCGATAGCGCAGCACGCGCCGCAACTCGCGCAGGGCAGGCGGCGCCACGTAGCAGCGCGGCAGCAGGTTGCAGCGCAGCAGGTCACTGATCTTGGTGGCGTCGAGACGGTCGTTCTTCTTCTTGGCGCAGGCGATGGCCTTGAGCATGGCCGGGTGTGCGACTTGCAGTTCCTGGGCGAAGGGCTGGAGGTGATCGTAAATCCAGCCGGTAAACAGGGTGGCTTCGAGCGCGCCCACCCAAGGGCGCTCGAGGGCTGACGCCCAAGCGGTCAGGGCGGCGCGAGTGGCCGCGACCTGACCGCGCTGGACGATCGTTCCGTCCCCGGTTTTGATGCAGAAGCTGATGCTTTTCTTATGGACATCGAGTCCGATGTAGTAGAGTTCTGGCATGGAATCCTCCTGGGATTGGCTCTGAGCCGACCGCGTGGCCGCTCTCAGCATTTTGCCCCCGGGAGGATTCCTCTTTGCCACTACCTATGCATTGAAACAGGTACGTTTGGCCCAGCAAGAGAGTACGTTGGATGAGCTTGCTCGTTTGCTTGCGAAGATACGGGTAGAGGAGACGAATTTACGCAATGAGCTACGAGAACACGGACGGGGCGCCGATGTGGCCTGAATAATGAGGGGGGGGGTAGCGAAGCCTTTTGTTATCTATGCGGTTGCAGTTCTGGTGTTAGGTCTCGTACCGCTGATTTGGGCCGATCGGGTTAGCCTGGATGTAGTGAGACTGACAGAAGAGTGGTTGAAGACTGTGGTGGCACTTGGTCAGTTGGGTATCGCCTACCTGGTTTTTGAGAGAATCATGATGGTGTATTCGGAGAGGCGCGACAGAGATTTAGTTGAACGGCAAGTAGCGCTCACATGTAACGGTGGACGGCGGGTGGAGGAGGTAATCGACGAGTTCATTCTACATAATGAAGGGACAGTCAAGGATGAGATCGGCGGGGCCAAGAAGAAGCAGTTGCAAGACGCAACTATTGAATCCCGCAAATGATTATGACACTTTTTGATAGTTTGGAGCATCTATCCCGCATTTTCAATTTGATGTTTGACATCCCGACCTTCCAGCGGCCTTGAGCGTCTTTATTCATAGGGGCTAGAGCCCGATGAGGACGCCATGGAGGCCAACACCCAATGGGTGAAAAACAAACCAAGCCATTCCAGCTAAGTTTCAATGGACTTCTCAAAGTCGATTTCCAGGGATCGCACGTCACTTCCGACGGTGGCCTGATTTTGGTTCGCGAACTGGACGAACGGCTCGGTCTCGGAGAA
Organism: Bryobacterales bacterium; assembly: GCA_965261065.1. GTDB lineage: Bacteria > Acidobacteriota > Terriglobia > Bryobacterales > UBA6623 > JAKZVK01. Next base: position 6,979,774 of record OZ253444.1, read on the forward strand.
CTGATTGACGAGCATCTCAGCGACTCCCGGCAAGGCACAAACAAGCAGTTCACGCTCGCTGATCTGTTGCGGCAGTCGGTTTACAGCCGACTCGCCGGCTACGAGGACCTCAACGACGCCGAGCGGGTTTCGATCGATCCGACGTTTCGGCTGATCGGTTCGCAGAAGATCTGGGATCGCGGTGCGGCCTTGACCTCGACGCTGCACGGCTTCGAGACGGAGATGCTGGCGAGCGAAGAGAACCTGCTGGGGCTGATGGCGCTGAACCGAGAGCTGGTCGGGCAAGCGGAAGCGTTCGACGACGCCGAGCGGGTCGTTCTGGACCTGGACTCCACCGAGAGTCCGGTCCATGGCCAACAGGAAGGCAGTGCCTACAACGGACACTTCGAGTCGGTCTGCTACCACCCGTTGCTTTTGTTCAACGGTCATGGTGATTGCCTCGCTGCCAAGCTGCGTCCAGGCAACGTGCACAGCGCCGAGGACTGGGATGAGCTCTTGTTGCCGGAGATCGAGCGCCAACAGGCTGCGGGCAAGCAGGTCGCCTTCCGGGGCGATGCGGCCTTTGCGAAGCCGGAAGTTTATGAGGCTTCGGAGGAACGCGGAGTACAGTACGCCATTCGCATTCCGGCCAACAAGAGCTTGGAGCTGGAGATCGAAGACATCCTGTTTCGCCCGCCGGGAAGGCCTTCCCGCAAGCCCTTGGTGCGCTACAAGAGTTTTCGCTATCAGGCGGAGAGTTGGTCGCAGGCGAGGCGGATCGTCGCTAAGGTCGAGCATCACCAGGGCGAGCTGTTCCCGCGCGTCGGATTCATCGTGACGAGCATGAGCTTGCCGAGCCGCTCGGTGGTGCGCTTCTACAACAAGCGCGGCACGGCGGAACAGTGGATCAAGGAAGGCAAGCAGGCGACGCACTGGACGCGATTGTCGTGCCATCGATTTCGGGCCAACGAAGTGCGGTTGCAACTGAGCGTGCTGGCCTACAACCTGGGCAATCTTTGGCGGCGGCTGGGGCTTCCGCAGCGAATCAAGAGTTGGTCGCTGACGAGCTTGCAACACAGGTTGATGAAGACCGGCGGTCGGCTGGTCAAGCACGCGCGGTATTACTGGCTCTTATTGGCGGAGGGACATCTGAACCGGCGGCTGTTCGGCGACATGCTGCACAAGATCTGGGCGCTGCCGCTGCCGAGTGGGTAGCATTGCCGGAGTGAGGATCAACAGCTTTTGGCTCCAAAAGGTTTCGCAAGGAGCAGTGTCGGCCGGAGCGCCGTTCAAGCCGCTCAATCAACGACTGTGAGCGGTCGAACCAGCTCTGGCGACTACCAGCAGAGGTGATGTGCAGGGTTCAGCGTGAAAGGACGTGCTGTTCGGAGCGGAGCGGGTGTATACTGTGGCCGTGCCAGGGCCAAAATGGAAATCCTGGTTAGGGCTACGCACTGATCCTTTTGGGAGAACGGCAGGTCTTTCTTAACTCGCGCCTTCCAGACGTCACCGGCTGCACCGGATCTCGGTTCACCGCTCTTCTCAAAATCATCTAGCGACACCGGACCCCCGACAGCGGACTCCATACCCAACCTCCGTATCTGCTCACGCCTTGTACTGAAGTACTACCAATTATATCTCTATCTGGCGTCGACGACGGCACATCGCACAAGAGGAGCGGCCGCCACGGCCACTTTCGCCCCCGGCTGGACTTCAACCAGCCGCGGCTGTACCTGCTGGACGTCAGCAAGGCGATCCCGCGCGGCGCGACCCTATAGGACCCTATAGGGGACGGAGCCCTTTTCTGACGGTGCCAAAACGAAGTGCCAGCCTCGACGCCGTCACCGAACTCTAGGCCGCTCGAGACCCGGTCAGGCTGCGCTCACTTCCACGAACTCGCCTTCGGAGCTTGGCGGGGGCACAGGGAGGCCATCCTCCCGCAGAGCCTCGATGTGGAGGTCGATCGCTTCGCGGACCAGTCGCAGCACTTCGTCTCTTGTCTCTGCCACGGCCACGCAGCCGGGAAGGTCCGGTGCGTGGGCCCCCCAACTCGTCTCTCCGTGCTCGACGACAACCATGTAGCGCATCGCAGTGGCCCTCACTCTTTCAGACCGGCTTGCTGAGAATGGCGTTCAGGGTTCCTGTTGGTACATCAACGCCGGCTTCCCAGCCACGGTAACCGTCATCGGCTTGCTACCGTGTTTGAATTGCCTATGGCTCCCTCGGGTTCGCTCCAGTCGCCATCCGTCCTTCTCCAGCAGGCGTATCAGGTCTCTGACCTTCAAGCTGCCCCCAGTTTCCCACATCGACCGGTGAGCATGGGCCGTTCGGGGACAGCCCCGCACTTCAGCGGTTCGAGGACCAAGCCCGAACTCGGTGCGCGAGTGCCCATCGCAGGTCGGTCCACCACCGCAACCCGAGCCGGTCGCCGCTCACGCCGGCTCCGTCTCCCCATCCCGCCAGCGGCTAACTCGGCTCGGTGAGTCACAGATTCCCCACATTTTTTTTCGCGGCCTTTTCAACAACTTACCCCGTTGCGAACCGCGAAACCCTCATACACGCATGCTAGCCTGATAGCGGAAACGACAGGTGCGGACAGATCGCCGGACCAACAACGACCGTTTCCTGCGCAGGCAGTTTCGATGTTGCTCTCCGAAAATATGTAAGCGACCTTCCCCCGCGAACGGCAGCTCCTGACGCAATCCGTCAGGAGAGGACCGTCCGTTCAAGCCCGCTCTTTCGCTCCGATCTAGAGCGGGCCGCTGAGGTCATCACAGACTGGAGCCAGAGGGCCCTCTTTTTTTTGAACCGATTTTGAACCGAGCCGTGACCGTCAGGGAGCGGTCCGGCGTTGCAGTGGAGCCTATTGACCCAGATTCTAGAGCAGAACTCCGTCCAGCCCGGGCATCTCATGTCGAGGTGGGCCCCTGCGCCCGCACGCCGCCGCAACCCCATTGGCACTCTTCTGGTGGCACTCTCCAGAGAAGCTCAATCCCACCATTTCCCGCAAACACACACTTTCATCACAGAAAACCAAAACATCCTAACCCGCCCCTAATCAATCACTTGCCTCTCAGGGAGGGTCGAGATCGACTCACCGGCTTGCTACTGTAAGATTGAGTAGACGATCACCAAGCCAAGGCCCGGCACGGTGCCAGATCGTACCACGAAAGAACATTACCATGTCCAATCGTGTCAACGCCCAATAGAAATGTCCCCCTCGGTAGCTCGATAGAAGTGTCCCCTTGTGTTTCTTGTTCGTAGGAGAGATATCGTCGTCGTCGGGGCTGTGGAACTGTGGGAATCGCGTAGCGATTTCCAAGGGGCGGTGGGAAGGGTGGAAAACCATCCACCGCTCCTCGAACCCGGTACTGCTGCCTCGAGAGATTTTCCACGCTTTCCATCCGACCCGGCATTTCCACAGCCCTCTTATGTATTCGCAGCCCGTTTTTTCAGTAACACAGCTCGCCGCCAGGGGTGGTTCGCCGCCGGCTTGCGCCCGCCCCCCGGACGCTGCTGTGGTGCTGGCTTCGTCCGCAGCTGTGGCGTCGGCGTGGCGATCACGTCGTGCTCGATCTCGTGCCCGTCAAACCTCACCTGCAAGCTCTCATCGCGCCACTGTTGGACCGTCACCCGTGCCCCCGCCCCCACGCCCTGGTTGCGTTTCGGCTTCAACTGCAAACAACGATTCTCGAAACGCACCACCCGGTCGTTGCTCACCACCCGTTCGTACTCGCAACAGAACACCCCTCGCAGCTCGGTGCCGCGGGGGAGCGCCTGGTGAAAGTCCGCTGCCGCCGCCGGCTCACAGGCGAAGCGCTCGTTGTGCTCGGCCAGGTACTCCTCGTCGAGATAACGGTTCGCCGCCTCGTACTCGACGATCCCGCGCAGCCGCATCTTCTTGATCAGGCGGTCTTGGTGCGTGCCGTGATGGCGCTCCACTCGGCCCTTGGCTTGCGGCGAGGAAGCCGCCATGATCGTAATGCCGAGCTTGGCACACATGCGCCCGAACTGCGTCTCGGGCTTGATGCCTGCCAGCGCTTCCCGCGACGTCGGCTGGCGCTGGTAGACGTTTTTCCAGTCGCAGTACAACGCCTTGGGAACGCCGTGTTGACGTACCCAGGCTGCGAGCAGATCGGCCGCGGCCCAGGTCGTTTCCTGGTCCGAGAAACGGCACAGCGCCACACCGGTCGCGTCATCGACGAAGTTCATCAGACAGGCTTTCGGGCCGCGTTCTTCCAGCCAGTGGTGGTGCGAACCGTCGAGTTGAATCAGCTCGCCGAAGTGCGCTTTGCGTTGGCGCCGGGTGCGATGCGGTTGGCGCTTGCGACGGCGGCTCCACAGACCCGCGGCGAGCATCCAGCGCCGCAGTGTTTCGCGCGGCACTTCCAGGCCGTGGTCGGCTGCCAGATGTTCCGACGCCAGCGTCGGCCCGAAGCGCTCGTGCCCCTCGCCCGCATAGTTCTCGCGCACCAACTCGAGAACCTGCTGGCGTCGCTTCTGATCGGCTCGGTTCGAAGCACGGCCGACGTTACCGTGCACCAAAGCCTTGGCCCCGCCCGCACGGTAACGCTTCTTCAGACGCTTCGCATGGCGGTAGCTGACCTCCAGCAGCTCGGCGGCTTCGGTCAACTTCAGTTCCCCTCGTTTCACTCGGCTCAGCACTTCGCCGCGCCTCAACTCCTTGGCACTCATCCATGTCCTTCCCACTCTCGGCTCCTCCTTCGGAGCCTCAGAGTAGGGGACATTTCTATTGGGCGCTCAAGGGGACATTATCATTGGGCTTCAACATTACCATGTCCAATCGAATCAACACCACGAAAGACGCATCCGACAAACTCTCGGACGCCCAGATGCGTGCCATCGGCGCGCTCTTGACCACACGAACCATCAAGGACGCGCCCAGTCGGCTCACGTCGGCCGCACGACTCTCTTTCGCTGGCTACGGGAAGACGAGAACTTCCGGCACTGCCTGCACGACGCTCGCCGCAACGCTCTGGGTCAGGCCACCGCGCGCCTGCAACAGATGGCCATCAGCTCCGTCGACTCGCTTCAGCAGATCATCGCCGACGACAAATCCAGCGCCGCGAGCCGCGTCAGCGGGATCCGCACCAACCTCGACTACGCCTACCGCGCCATCGAGTTGGAGGACATTGAAGAGCGCCTCACCCGCATCGAAGAGGCCATCGCCGGAGGACAGGTGGGAGGCGACGAATGAGAGACCGACACCTCACCCTTCTCCGCCGCGTGCAACGCGCCGAGCGTATCGCCTGCCCGCCGCGGATCACCGCCGTCATCCTCTGGGACTGCGGGCACTACGTAGAGGTCTGGGGGCCGAAAGATGCGTTAGACGAGAACGACTTGGCCGAAATCGGCAAACCCGTCGTGCACCGGCCTGATCGCCCGCCACCCGACCCCGCATCCCCGTCGGCCGAACGCCCATGACAGGACCCTTCCCCTCAACCCGTAGCGAAGGCCTGCTTCGCGGAGCCCGTAGCGCGGATCTCGGTTTTGAGATCCGCGGCCTTCGCAAGCTGCGCGGCTGTGGTAGCGTGGAACCGGCGTCCCGGAGGTGAAAGAGTATGAACCGTCGAGTTTTCAACGTGGCGGCGTTGGGAGTCGCAGCAGCGGCCCGATCCGCCTTCAGTCAAGCCCCGAGCTGGAGTCAGTTCAAGCCACGGCCCGGATCGCTCAAAGAAAAGATGCATAAGGGCGAAGCGATCCGATCGGCTACCGCGCCGGTCGAGTCCACCCGCGGTGAGCTCGAGCAGATCATCAAGAAGAACGGCGGGGTAGACCTCTTCAGCATCGATGGCCAGCACAGGCCCCTGCCCGACGAACGGGACCTGGCCAAATTCTGCAAGCTGGCCGAAGAACTCGGGGCCGGGGTGCAACTTCGCATCCCGCATCCGCGATGGGCCTACATGACGGGTCGGTTCGCGGATCTTGGCGTCCTTGCGATCATGGTTCCGCTGGTCGAGGAGGTCGAGACGGCGGACGACGCCATCGGCCACTTCTATTACCCTCCTCTCGGCATACGGAGTTGGGGTGGGGAGTTTCGATTTGGAGAAAAGCCGCCGACGGACCGTCTGAAATACGCCGACTGGTGGAACGGCACGGGGATGCTGGGTTTTCAGATCGAGACCCTTCGCGCGGCGCTCAACGTCCGCAGTATCGTCAAGCCGGGCGTCGATTGGATCTCGTGGGGACCGGGGGACATGAGTTTTGATATCGAGAGGCATTCCCATCGCCCCTTCAAGACGCTGGCGGAGGTGCACGCTTTCGTGATTGAACAACTGAAGGGGTTCGACGTGCGCGTTCCGCAGCCATAGGAATCTTTGCCGCGTTGGAAATGAAGACCCGGCGTGGCAGTTTCTGCAACGCAGTCTTCGCGGGCGTGTGACGGCGTGACCTGCCGACTAGGGGAGCTTCACTTTCAGTTCTCGCACCCGCTGGCCATCACCCCACGTACCCATGTCCCGCTGCTCCGGGGTGTTGCCGAAAGCCACCTGGCAATCCGTGTTTCTAAAGGTGCAGTTCAAGAGAGCGTCGGCAAGCTTCCAATAGCAGAAATAGTCCACGGCATTTGTTCGAGTCAGGGGAAAAGCTAGGAGGATCAAGGCCGTGATTTCTTTGTTGTCGAACTTCTCGTTTAGGGAGAGGGGCTCGTCGTGACCGGAGCCGATCGGTGCGAACAGGTTATGCTTGTCCAGGTGGTGAGTGACGAGGTTCTTGTGGGGATTTATCCGTGTCTCTCTCATGAGCCTTCGGCCGAAACGCGATCCAACAACCACGTCGGTCGAACCGACGAGGATGAGTAGCTTCGTCTCCTGTGGCATCGCGCTGTAACCTTGACGTAACCGAATGTCTAAGCCATCCCAGCCCTGGTTGACCATGAGGGCCTTGACCTTGGAAAGATCGTGCTCTCGCGCCCGTACGGTGATATTGGCCGCGAGGGCTGCGCCATAGGAGTGGCCGATGAGCGCGAAGTTTTCCAGGTTCGGTTTGACACAAGTGCTCTGGTTCTCGCAGCGGGCCTTGAGTTCGCTCAGACCATTCTTGATGCCCGCCACGGCGTTCGCTTCAAACTGCCCTTTCGGTGTAAGGGGGACTTCATAGCGCGGATAAATCACAAAGTTGCCTTTGCGGACCAGATGCTCGATCCAGCCTCCATACATCTTAGCCAGGATTTCCATTTTGGCCCTGGCACGGCCACAGTATACACCCGCTCCGCTCCGAACAGCACGTCCTTTCACGCTGAACCCTGCACATCACCTCTGCTGGTAGTCGCCAGAGCTGGTTCGACCGCTCACAGTCGTTGATTGAGCGGCTTGAACGGCGCTCCGGCCGACACTGCTCCTTGCGAAACCTTTTGGAGCCAAAAGCTGTTGATCCTCACTCCGGCAATGCTACCCACTCGGCAGCGGCAGCGCCCAGATCTTGTGCAGCATGTCGCCGAACAGCCGCCGGTTCAGATGTGCCTCCGCCAATAAGAGCCAGTAATACCGCGCGTGCTTGACCAGCCGACCGCCGGTCTTCATCAACCTGTGTTGCAAGCTCGTCAGCGACCAACTCTTGATTCGCTGCGGAAGCCCCAGCCGCCGCCAAAGATTGCCCAGGTTGTAGGCCAGCACGCTCAGTTGCAACCGCACTTCGTTGGCCCGAAATCGATGGCACGACAATCGCGTCCAGTGCGTCGCCTGCTTGCCTTCCTTGATCCACTGTTCCGCCGTGCCGCGCTTGTTGTAGAAGCGCACCACCGAGCGGCTCGGCAAGCTCATGCTCGTCACGATGAATCCGACGCGCGGGAACAGCTCGCCCTGGTGATGCTCGACCTTAGCGACGATCCGCCTCGCCTGCGACCAACTCTCCGCCTGATAGCGAAAACTCTTGTAGCGCACCAAGGGCTTGCGGGAAGGCCTTCCCGGCGGGCGAAACAGGATGTCTTCGATCTCCAGCTCCAAGCTCTTGTTGGCCGGAATGCGAATGGCGTACTGTACTCCGCGTTCCTCCGAAGCCTCATAAACTTCCGGCTTCGCAAAGGCCGCATCGCCCCGGAAGGCGACCTGCTTGCCCGCAGCCTGTTGGCGCTCGATCTCCGGCAACAAGAGCTCATCCCAGTCCTCGGCGCTGTGCACGTTGCCTGGACGCAGCTTGGCAGCGAGGCAATCACCATGACCGTTGAACAAAAGCAACGGGTGGTAGCAGACCGACTCGAAGTGTCCGTTGTAGGCACTGCCTTCCTGTTGGCCATGGACCGGACTCTCGGTGGAGTCCAGGTCCAGAACGACCCGCTCGGCGTCGTCGAACGCTTCCGCTTGCCCGACCAGCTCTCGGTTCAGCGCCATCAGCCCCAGCAGGTTCTCTTCGCTCGCCAGCATCTCCGTCTCGAAACCGTGCAGCGTCGAGGTCAAGGCCGCACCGCGATCCCAGATCTTCTGCGAACCGATCAGCCGAAACGTCGGATCGATCGAAACCCGCTCGGCGTCGTTGAGGTCCTCGTAGCCGGCGAGTCGGCTGTAAACCGACTGCCGCAACAGATCAGCGAGCGTGAACTGCTTGTTTGTGCCTTGCCGGGAGTCGCTGAGATGCTCGTCAATCAGTTCTCCGAGACCGAGCCGTTCGTCCAGTTCGCGAACCAAAATCAGGCCACCGTCGGAAGTGACGTGCGATCCCTGGAAATCGACTTTGCGAAGTCCATTGAAACTTAGCTGGAATGGCTTGGTTTGTTTTTCACCCATTGGGTGTTGGCCTCCATGGCGTCCTCATCGGGCTCTAGCCCCTATGAATAAAGACGCTCAAGGCCGCTGGAAGGTCGGGATGTCAAACATTAAATTGAAAATGCGGGCTTAGGGTTTACTTGAGCCAAGCCATGCAGAAAGACCACCACATCGGCGGTGTCAGGTTTGGGTTCATCGGGAATGAACAGTGCGAAGCCGTCGGCTTCCTGGTCTTTGCTGACGAGCAAGACGTTGTTGTGCTTGTAGTCCTTTCCGTCGGGGCCGCTGTCGGGTTGCGTGGGCGGGGCGCGGCGTTCGATTGTGGCGTAGTCCTGGCTGGGAGGCTGCCTAAGACCACAAGAGAAGGCCGTGAGGCACAATGCCGCGACAAAAGCAGTCCTGATAGGTTCGTGCTGTGCGATGAGTTTCATTCACATTTGACCTTGTCGTAGTCGAGGGAGCCTACTCACGGGAGGAATTCAGAAGCCATGAGCTTGCTTTGAGCTTCGCCACCCGCCCTGGGATGCCAAATTGTAGCACTGCTGCAAACATTCCGGGGTTGCCCACTCGGCTCGTTCCGACCCGCATTTTCAATTTGATGTTTGACATCCCGACCTTCCAGCGGCCTTGAGCGTCTTTATTCATAGGGGCTAGCGCCCGATGAGGACGCCATGGAGGCCAACACCCAATGGGTGAAAAACAAACCAAGCCATTCCAGCTAAGTTTCAATGGACTTCTCAAAGTCGATTTCCAGGGATCGCACGTCACTTCCGACGGTGGCCTGATTTTGGTTCGCGAACTGGACGAACGGCTCGGTCTCGGAGAACTGATTGACGAGCATCTCAGCGACTCCCGGCAAGGCACAAACAAGCAGTTCACGCTCGCTGATCTGTTGCGGCAGTCGGTTTACAGCCGACTCGCCGGCTACGAGGACCTCAACGACGCCGAGCGGGTTTCGATCGATCCGACGTTTCGGCTGATCGGTTCGCAGAAGATCTGGGATCGCGGTGCGGCCTTGACCTCGACGCTGCACGGCTTCGAGACGGAGATGCTGGCGAGCGAAGAGAACCTGCTGGGGCTGATGGCGCTGAACCGAGAGCTGGTCGGGCAAGCGGAAGCGTTCGACGACGCCGAGCGGGTCGTTCTGGACCTGGACTCCACCGAGAGTCCGGTCCATGGCCAACAGGAAGGCAGTGCCTACAACGGACACTTCGAGTCGGTCTGCTACCACCCGTTGCTTTTGTTCAACGGTCATGGTGATTGCCTCGCTGCCAAGCTGCGTCCAGGCAACGTGCACAGCGCCGAGGACTGGGATGAGCTCTTGTTGCCGGAGATCGAGCGCCAACAGGCTGCGGGCAAGCAGGTCGCCTTCCGGGGCGATGCGGCCTTTGCGAAGCCGGAAGTTTATGAGGCTTCGGAGGAACGCGGAGTACAGTACGCCATTCGCATTCCGGCCAACAAGAGCTTGGAGCTGGAGATCGAAGACATCCTGTTTCGCCCGCCGGGAAGGCCTTCCCGCAAGCCCTTGGTGCGCTACAAGAGTTTTCGCTATCAGGCGGAGAGTTGGTCGCAGGCGAGGCGGATCGTCGCTAAGGTCGAGCATCACCAGGGCGAGCTGTTCCCGCGCGTCGGATTCATCGTGACGAGCATGAGCTTGCCGAGCCGCTCGGTGGTGCGCTTCTACAACAAGCGCGGCACGGCGGAACAGTGGATCAAGGAAGGCAAGCAGGCGACGCACTGGACGCGATTGTCGTGCCATCGATTTCGGGCCAACGAAGTGCGGTTGCAACTGAGCGTGCTGGCCTACAACCTGGGCAATCTTTGGCGGCGGCTGGGGCTTCCGCAGCGAATCAAGAGTTGGTCGCTGACGAGCTTGCAACACAGGTTGATGAAGACCGGCGGTCGGCTGGTCAAGCACGCGCGGTATTACTGGCTCTTATTGGCGGAGGGACATCTGAATCGGCGGCTGTTCGGCGACATGCTGCACAAGATCTGGGCGCTGCCGCTGCCGAGTGGGTAGCATTGCCGGAGTGAGGATCAACAGCTTTTGGCTCCAAAAGGTTTCGCAAGGAGCAGTGTCGGCCGGAGCGCCGTTCAAGCCGCTCAATCAACGACTGTGAGCGGTCGAACCAGCTCTGGCGACTACCAGCAGAGGTGATGTGCAGGGTTCAGCGTGAAAGGACGTGCTGTTCGGAGCGGAGCGGGTGTATACTGTGGCCGTGCCAGGGCCAAAATGGAAATCCTGGTCCGAACGATTGCGGTTGAAGGTTTGTGTTTCGTGAACCGTTAGCGGTGAACTGGAGCGGGTGGTGATTATGAGACGCGTGTCGACGCGGCAGGCTGAAAGCCCGCACCAGTTTCGACCGGCTGAGGCCTCTAGACTAGCCTAGTCTAGGGTAGAACTCTGATGGCCGGTGGCGGCAAACGGCCTTTATCCTACAAGACATGAAGGGTCAGCTCAGTAGTTGGCTCAGCAACCTTCGTGGGAGGCCAGCTCGGCACGAGTTGCCGGCGACCGTCCCGGAGCGCCGACGCCAAGAAAGACTCCCGGCCGATAAAGAGGTCACTGTGTTATGGACGGATGCGGACGGACCGCATCAGATGCCGCTGGTCAAGGTGCTTGACCACTCTAATGACGGGTTTTCCCTCCGCTCACAGGAGCCGCTCCGGGCGGGTTTCGAGGTGTGGATCTCGGACAGTTCCGGGATCCACAAGACCTCCGTCCGTCATTGCGAGCAGGAGGGGGACCACTACGTCGTAGGCCTGTATCGCATCTCGATGGAGCAGCGGCGATTCGACCGGGTTTTAGTTGATGGTTCCGCGACTCTCCGTTGGCCCTCGGAAGCCGGAGGTCACCGCTCTGCCGAGGTGGCGATTCTCAACGCGAGTGACGGCGGTTTTCAGATCGACTCTTCCGAAGCGGTACCGAGGGAGACGTTGGTTCGAGTCACGGGAGAGTCAGTTGAGTGTTTCGGTACGGTTTGGTATTGCAGGAATCGCGGGGACCGTTACCTGATCGGCATCCAATTGACGCGCGCCCCACATCTGAAGGATTCGCCGGACTACAAAGAAGACTGACAGCCCTTCCGGGCACTCCGGCCACCAGCGCCCGGCCCACGCTGTGACGCAGCGTCCCACCGACCTTGCAGGGTCGGTACTCTTAGCAACCCCCGGGGTTCGGTTTGGGATGGCAGCTCGGACCCCAAGCATCGACAGAACTGTCGATGCGACCGACGTGGGCGTCTGCGCCACAACCTCCGTATAATAGGCACTTCGCCCAACCGCTATGGGTATCGAACTGCACTGGCTCGATTGGCTGGTCATCACCGCCTACTTCGTGATGATCGTCGCCGTCGGGCTGTACGTCGCCCGCAAAGTCAAAGGGACCGCGGACTACTTTCTCGGCCACCGCGGGTTCAGCGTGTGGCTGATTCTCGCGCAGGCGTTCGGCGTCGGCACGCATGCCGAGATGCCGGTGTCGCTCGCCGGGGCCGTGTATCAATCCGGCTACTCGGCCATCTGGTACCAGTGGAAGAACCTGTTCATCACGCCCTTCTACTGGATTCTCGGCCCGATCTTCCGGCGCTTTCGACGCACTACGATCGGCGAGGTCTACGAAGACCGCTACGGCAACGCCATGGGTGGCGTCTACACCGTTTTCGCGCTGGCGTTTTTCACGTTTAGCATGGGCGCGATGCTCAAGGGCGCGGGCAAACTCGTCAGCGCCGCGTCCGGTGGGACGGTCAGCCCCAACGCCGTCGTGCTCGTGATGACGATTTCATTTCTCCTCTACAGCTTTGTCGGCGGACTCGTTTCGGCGGCCTATACGGACTTCGTCCAGAGCTTCTTCATCATTGGGCTGTCGTTCTTGCTGATACCGTTGGGGCTGTCGCGAGTCGGCGGCTTCACCGGTATTCGCGAGACGCTCGACCCCGCCATGCTTTCTATGGTGACGCCGGGGGACGTGGGAGTCTTCACCATCTTGATGCTGACCATCAACGGCTTGATAGGGATCGTGTCACAGCCGCACATGCTGGCCGCGATCGGCACCGGCAAGGACGAGAAGACCTGCCGCGTCGGCATGGCCTACGGGAACTTCATCAAGCGCTTCTGCACGGTGGGCTGGGCGATCGTGGGATTGATCGTCGCCGTGATGCTGCTGGAAACGGGCGGCTCTCTCGCCGACCGCGAGGACGCCTTCGGATTCGCGACCAAGGAACTGCTCTTCCCCGGCGGCGTCGGCTTGATGATCGCCTGCGTGCTCGCGGCGAATATGTCCACTTGCTCGGCGTTCACGGTGGATGGAGGGGCTCTGTTTACGCAGAACTTCTACCGCCGCTACATAGCCCAGGACAAGCCGGACCACCACTACTTGACCGTGGGGCGCATTGCGGGTGTGACGGTTACGTCGCTGGGCGTGGTGTTTGGGCTCATGCTCGACATTGTGCTGGAGGCGTTTCTGTTTACCGAGACGATGGCGGCGTTCATGGGCATCAGCATGTTCGGCGCGATTTCGTGGAAGCGCGCCAACCGCCAAGGCGCCTTCGCCAGCCTGATTATCTCGAGCGTGATGTTCTTCTACCTGACCTATACGAGGTTCGGTGTGATCTTGCGCTGGGAGGCGGCGAACTTCGGCATCTCGCTGCTCGTGGGTTTCGTGGCTCTTGTGGTGGTGAGCCTTCTGACCAAGCCCGAGAGCCCGGAGAGGCTGCGGCCTTTCTACGAACGGCTTAACCGGCGCAGTTACCTCGACGAGGCGAGCGGCGAGGAGAAAGACATCGACGAGCCTGGCCACGATCTGCTCATCGTCAACTTGTTCAATACGGGGCTATCGAAAGGTTTAGGCCCGTTCTATCGCCGCTTCCGGGTCGATATCAACGGACTGGCGTTTGCGTTTGGCGTGGTGGTGGTGATTATCGCGCTGGGTAAGGGGATTTTGTATTTGCCTTGAAGCAGGAGAGCCGCGGCGGGTGATTTGAACTTCAACCACAGCGGTGCCGCTTCGTGGGGCCTGAGAACCGAGGAATCGGTTCTCGGCAGGCCTTACGCCACAGGGGTTTCGAGTAGTTTGACTGTCTCGCGGGCTACCACTAGTTCCTCGTTCGTTGCCAGGACGACGACCGACACCGGCCAACCGGCCGCCGAGATCGTACGGTCGCCGTTGCCGAACACGTTCTGCATCGGGTCGAGCCGTACGCCGAGGAACTCGAGGTTCTCGCAACACAACGCCCGCAGCGGCGCGGAGCGTTCGCCGATGCCGCCGGTAAAGGCCACGGCATCGAGCCCGCCCATGGCCGCCGCGAACGCGCCGATGGTCTTTTTCACCCCATAGGCGAACGTCTCCAGAGCCAAAGTGGCGTCACGGTCGCCGCGCTCGGAGGCTTCCTGGATGTCGCGCACATCCCCGCCGGCGATGCCCGAGATTCCGGCGAGGCCCCCGTGGGCCACAAGCTCTTCTCGCATCTGTTCGACCGAGAGGTCGAGCTGCTCCATCATGTAAAGCACCGCAAAGGGGTCGAGATCGCCGGGACGGGTGGCGTTCTCAACGCCGGACTGTGGGGAGAACCCCATCGTCGTGTCCACGGAGCGGCCGTCACGCACGGCGCACACCGAAGAGCTTCCGCCCAGGTGGCACGAGATCAAGCGAAGGTCGTTGGCGGCGCGATTGAGGAACTCCGGCGTCCTCTCGCTGATGTAGCGATGCGACGCCCCATGGAACCCGTACTTGCGGACGCCGTGCTCGCCGGCCCAGGCGCGCGGGACGCCGTAGGTCGCAGCCGCCTCGGGCATGGTGCGGTGAAAGCCGGTCTCGAATACAGCCACCAGCGGGAGCTCGGGACGTAAGCGGCGGAACGTCTCCATCGCCTCTAGGTAGATGCGGTTGTGCAGCGCCGCCGCCGGCAGGAACTCGCGCATGGCCCCCAGCAGGTCGTCATCAACGCGGTACGCCCCCCGATACCGTGGTCCCCCGTGTACTGCCTTGAACCCGACTGCGTCGATGTCTCCAACAACCGAAAGGGTTTGCTCGATGGCTTCGTCGGGGCTGGCGGCATCTCCGCCCGGCTGCCCGATACGTTCAAACCGACCGTGAGAGATCGAGTCTTGCGAGGGGAATTCGATCAGTTGGAACTTGAGCGAGGTGGAGCCGAGGTTGGGAACGAGGATCTTCATGGCTGTTTCTCCTACCGTAGCTCAAGAGGGAGACGTAGCTCAGGCGGACGTGGCGCTAGTCCGTCCGGAAGGTGTGAGTATCGGGCGGGGGCACGGACGAGCGACTCGCCGGCAATTCAAGGGTGTGGACGAGTCCGGGTTGCGAACCGCCGGGGGGCGGATTTACCCCTCACTTGCGTTCGGGGCTCGGTTCCCTGACTGTGCGGCGACCCTACTCCGTCGCTTTGCGAATCGCCGCCAAGGTCTGCGTGGCCGGCTCCTGATACGGATTCGGCGTTTGGGCCGCAATGCCCAGCCATTTTTTTGCGACGTCGATATTGTCGCCGCCGATGTCGAGCTTCACGTAACAGACGCCGAGCAGGTAGGCGAGCGTGCCGTAGATTTCCCCACCCTTCTCAGTGAGCGTGTCGACGGTCGTCAACAAAACCTTGCGGCCTTCGCGGTACTGCGGTTTCGCATCACCGGCCTGGAGGACGATCAGCTTGCCCAGGATGAAGGTGCCATAGGTGGTGAACAACTCTTTGTGCTTTGCCCAGGTCTCTTCGGTCTGGCCGTCCGGCATCGGCTTTTGCCCAATCACCTGCCATAGTTGCTCGGCGTAACCCTTGGACTTGTCATACTGCGCCTGGCGCGAGGCGCTATCGGCCAGCGTGAAGAGATATCCCT
Organism: Bryobacterales bacterium; assembly: GCA_965261065.1. Classification (GTDB taxonomy): domain Bacteria; phylum Acidobacteriota; class Terriglobia; order Bryobacterales; family UBA6623; genus JAKZVK01. The sequence goes on from OZ253444.1 coordinate 6,995,310, forward strand.
CGTTGTTGGGGTTGTTCGCAAGCGATTTCTCCATCTCCTCGAGCATCTTCGGGAAGTCGCCGAGTTGCTGGTAGGCTTGAACGAGGTAGTCCGGGGCCTGCTTGGCGTACTGTCCTTCGGGGTAGTGCTCGCGAAGCGCGGCGAAGTACGCGATCTTCTTCTGGGGATCGGTGATCTTCAGCACGGAGGTGTAGAGGGAATATTCGATGTACTGGATGACTCCCTTGGCGTAGTCGATCTTGGCTTTCCACGCCTCGACCTCGTCTTCGTATTTGGGCTCCGGAGCCTGGGTATCTTTCTCGGCGTAGGGCTTGGTCTGGATGAGGTGCGGCAGGAGAGCGTCCCAGTCCTGCTTGCCCTCGTAGCCCTTGGTGAGGTTGTGTCGAACTTCCACGTCGGCGGGAACGATCGCGATGAGTTTCTTGCCGTAGTCGATGACCTTGTCGAAGTTGTTCTGCGGGAGATAGAGACCCTGCAACTGAAGGTACACGTACCCCATCGCGCTGTGGTCCGAATACTTGCCGGCGAAGGTCTCCAAGAGCTGGATCTTCTCCGCCGCCTCCTCAGCCATGCCGGCCTGGGTGATGAGCGCCCCTTGTTCGCTCTCGTTGTTGATCGTCGGATTCCGGATGTCAGTGGGGTCTTGGGCCGGAACCGGTCCGCCCACCAAACACAGCAATGAAAGTGCGACCACAAGTCGTCTCATCGTAGGCTCCCCTGTTCGCGTAAGGCGAACATCCCCCGCATACTACGCCAATCGCAGGCAGGGAATCAAGCGAGAGATTCATCATTGTCAACGCCCAATAGAAATGTCCCCCTCGGTAGCTCGATAGAAGTGTCCCCTTGTGTTTCTTGTTCGTAGGAGAGATATCGTCGTCGTCGGGGCTGTGGAACTGTGGGAATCGCGTAGCGATTTCCAAGGGGCGGTGGGAAGGGTGGAAAACCATCCACCGCTCCTCGAACCCGGTACTGCTGCCTCGAGAGATTTTCCACGCTTTCCATCCGACCCGGCATTTCCACAGCCCTCTTATGTATTCGCAGCCCGTTTTTTCCGTAACACAGCTCGCCGCCAGGGGTGGTCCGCCGCCGGCTTGCGCCCGCCCCCCGGACGCTGCTGTGGTGCTGGTTTCGTCCGCAGCTGTGGCGTCGGCGTGGCGATCACGTCGTGCTCGATCTCGTGCCCGTCAAACCTCACCTGCAAGCTCTCATCGCGCCACTGTTGGACCGTCACCCGTGCCCCCGCCCCCACGCCCTGGTTGCGTTTCGGCTTCAACTGCAAACAACGATTCTCGAAACGCACCACCCGGTCGTTGCTCACCACGCGTTCGTACTCGCAACAGAACACCCCTCGCAGCTCGGTGCCGCGGGGGAGCGCCTGGTGAAAGTCCGCTGCCGCCGCCGGCTCACAGGCGAAGCGCTCGTTGTGCTCGGCCAGGTACTCCTCGTCGAGATAACGGTTCGCCGCCTCGTACTCGACGATCCCGCGCAGCCGCATCTTCTTGATCAGGCGGTCTTGGTGCGTGCCGTGATGGCGCTCCACTCGGCCCTTGGCTTGCGGCGAGGAAGCCGCCATGATCGTAATGCCGAGCTTGGCACACATGCGCCCGAACTGCGTCTCGGGCTTGATGCCTGCCAGCGCTTCCCGCGACGTCGGCTGGCGCTGGTAGACGTTTTTCCAGTCGCAGTACAACGCCTTGGGAACGCCGTGTTGACGTACCCAGGCTGCGAGCAGATCGGCCGCGGCCCAGGTCGTTTCCTGGTCCGAGAAACGGCACAGCGCCACACCGGTCGCGTCATCGACGAAGTTCATCAGACAGGCTTTCGGGCCGCGTTCTTCCAGCCAGTGGTGGTGCGAACCGTCGAGTTGAATCAGCTCGCCGAAGTGCGCTTTGCGTTGGCGCCGGGTGCGATGCGGTTGGCGCTTGCGACGGCGGCTCCACAGACCCGCGGCGAGCATCCAGCGCCGCAGTGTTTCGCGCGGCACTTCCAGGCCGTGGTCGGCTGCCAGATGTTCCGACGCCAGCGTCGGCCCGAAGCGCTCGTGCCCCTCGCCCGCATAGTTCTCGCGCACCAACTCGAGAACCTGCTGGCGTCGCTTCTGATCGGCTCGGTTCGAAGCACGGCCGACGTTACCGTGCACCAAAGCCTTGGCCCCGCCCGCACGGTAACGCTTCTTCAGACGCTTCGCATGGCGGTAGCTGACCTCCAGCAGCTCGGCGGCTTCGGTCAACTTCAGTTCTCCTCGTTTCACTCGGCTCAGCACTTCGCCGCGCCTCAACTCCTTGGCACTCATCCATGTCCTTCCCACTCTCGGCTCCTCCTTCGGAGCCTCAGAGTAGGGGACATTTCTATTGGGCGCTCAAGGGGACATTATCATTGGGCTTCAACAGCGAGAGATTCATCATGGGCGATGCGGGTTCCCAGACCCGCCCGTCCCTGTCTTCTTGCCGGCGCACCCTATGGGTGGGATCTGGGGCATGAACGCAGATCATAACAGCGGCCGCAAGAACCACTTCTTGCGGTAGTCGAGAATCTCGCCCGCGGCACTGACGCGTAAGTGCAGCCCTGACGGCTCCGGAGCACCGATCTCCAGCGCGGCTTCGCGCAAGTCCCGCCAGACGACCAGGAACTGCCCGTTATCCTGGGGGTGGACTTCCGCGAACGTAAAGGTTCGCTCGGCGACGAAGTCCGCCACTTCCCATAGTTGCAACGTCGCCTCGATCGCGGGGTGCGAGTCGAGCGGCACCGACAGGGCCAAGCGGGTTTCGGTGTCCCACGGCCGCGACAAGCAGTGGCCTTCGATCGTCCCCTCCAACTCGACACCCACCAACCACGGACAACCTAGCCGCGGATTTGGGTAGGGACTGATCGCGGCCGCCGGGAATTGCCGCACCACAACCTGCGTCGCCCTCTCTCGAAAGTTGAGCTGGAACAGTAGATAGCCGGGGAGCAGCAGAACCGCGGCGAGAAAGCCGGCGGTAAACTTCGCCCGCCAAACCAACAGTGAGCAGAGTAGCAGTACAGCCAAGACGAACAAGTCTTGCCCGTGGAGAAGGAGCCCCGAGACGGCGCGCGATGAGAAGGGCCAGTAAAGATCGACGCCCCAGGGGTTGAGGAGGTCCCAGAAAACGTGACTCAGCAAGCCTAGGAGCGCGGCCACAGTCAGCAACTTCATTGGCGGAGCACTGCCGAACAACCATCGGCACGCGTACCGGAAGGGAGCGGCCAGCAGCGGGGCTTGCAACAAGGCGCCGACCACAGAGTGCGTGGGGCCGCGGTGAAAGTCCGGCCAGTCCCCGCAGCGCACCGGCCATTCGCAGTCGAGAAGAAAGGAGGGCAGCAGGTCCCAGTCAGGGAATAGAGTGCCCGCCACGGCGATCACGACGAGCGGGTCGGGACGCCACGGTGATGGGTCGTGCTCCGGGCCTGCTCGCCATCGCAGAAACCGCGCGGCGAGGTAGCCGGTCAGCGCGTGACTGGCGGGAAGCATGGTAGGTCGAAGGCCGTCAGAAAAGAAAAGTGCGCGAGCTATTCGCCCAACAACTCGAAGTACCGCGCCACGGAGTTGATGCCCTTGAAAAAGTTCTCGATGGAAAACTTCTCGTTGGGCGAGTGCAGGCAGTCATCGGGCAGCCCAAAGCCCATCAGGACGGTGGGTATGCCGAGGTATTCGTCGAACTCCCCGGCGATTGGAATCGTGCCGCCCGAGCGGATGAACACGGCCGGCTGTTGAAACACTTCCTCGAGCGCCCGCGCTGCCGTCCGGACGGCCGGGTGCTCAGGCGAGACCATGCTGGCGGGCGACGCGTTCAGTTTGCGTACCTCGACCTGAACTCCGGCCGGCGTGTTCTGCTCCACGAACTCACGGACGGCGGGTAGGATCTTCGCCGGGTCTTGATTAGGGACCAGCCGCAGACTCACCTTGGCGACCGCTCTGGCGGGAATCACGGTCTTTCCTCCGGGGCCCGTGAAGCCTCCGCCGATACCATGGACCTCGAACGTCGGCCGCGCCCACATGCGCTCGAAGACGCCGTAGTCCGGCTCGCCGGTCAGACGCGTGGCCCCGACCTCGTTGGCCAAGAACTCCGCTTCGTCAAACGGCAACCGCGCCCAACTCTCCTTCTCCGCCGGGGCGGGCGGCTCGACATCGTCGTAGAAACCGGGGGCCCGGCACACGCCGTCGGCGTCCTTGCACTTGGCGAGCAACTCGACCAGCCCGAACACCGCGTTCGGCGCCGCGCCGCCGTAGAGCCCCGAGTGCAGATCGCGGGAGGGCCCGGTCGCCTCCCACTCCATGTAGATCATGCCGCGCAGGCCGATCGTGAGCGTGGGCATGTCGGCCGCGTACATCGACGTGTCCGAGATCAGGGCGGCGTCGGCTTTGAGCTTGTCCTTGTGCGCGGGAACGTAGGCCGAGATCGACTCACCGCCCACCTCTTCCTCACCCTCGATCAGGAACTTGACGTTGACGGGCAGCGTGCCGTGAACCGCGTGCAAGGCTTCGACGGCCTTGATGTGCATGTACATCTGGCCCTTGTCGTCGGCCGCGCCGCGGGCATAGATGCTGCCGTTGCGGATGGTCGGCTCGAAAGGCGGCGATTTCCACTCGTCGAGCGGATCGACCGGTTGCACGTCGTAGTGGCCATAGCACAGGATCGTCGGCTTGCCCGGTGCGTGAAACCAATCGGCGTAGATGAGCGGGTGGCGGCCGGTCGGAATCACCTCGATGTTCTCGAGGCCGGCCTCCCCCATGCGCGACGCGATGAACCCGGCCGCGCGCTGGACGTCGGCCTTGTGTTCCGGCAACGTGCTGATGCTCGGAATGCGGAGGAGTTCAAATAACTCATCGAGCAATCGTTGGCGGTTCGATTCGACGTGCAGTTGTATGGTTGTGGACATGTGGCTCCCACTGGCGATTTGCAGCGGTGGCGTTCTTGCAGCAGCGACGCCTATCGGTACGGCATGTCGGCGAGCTCGACCCAGGCATCGTGGGTCTGCTCGAACCAGTTCATGGTCATGGCACCTAGTTGCGCCTGCAGGCCGGCATGCTCGGGCCGGCCCACCAGATTCTCGAGCTGGTAGGGATCGCTTTCGTTATCGTAGAGCACCCAGGGACGGTCCTCGTGGCGAGCATAAGTGTAGCGCTCGGTTCGTACGCCTCGCCACGGAGGGAACTCGCCGCCCTCGGTCGGCGTGTAGCTCTGCAAATACGCGGACTCCGGCTCTTCGCCACCCTTCCCTGTCAGTGGGTGGGAGAGGTCACGGCCATGCATCTTCCGCAAGGGCTTGTGCCCGGACAGGCCCAGCAAGGTCGGCGCCATGTCCACATGCGAGAACGGGAAGCTGAAGGTCTGCCCGGCCTCGATGGCCCCCGGATAACGCAAGATGCCCGGGACGCCGATCGACTCTTGCCAAGGCTTGCGTTTCAGGCGCGTGCCTTGCGAGCCGAGCATGTCGCCATGGTCGGACGTGAGCAGAACGATTGTGTTGTCGGCTTGGCCGTTCTCTTCGAGCGCCGTCATCACGCGGCCGACCTCGTCGTCGATGAAGGTGATCGACGCGTAGTAGCCTGCGATGTCCTCGCGGCTGCCCATCGGCACGTCTTCCTGCCAGTTGCCACGCATTCGTAGTGCGTCGGGATCGTACAGGTTCATGTATCCGGGGGGAGCGACGTACGGGTCGTGCGGCGGGCCCCACTGAAGATAACAACAAAACGGCGTCTCCACGTCCTGCGAGAAGAACTCGATCGCCTCGTCGGTGAACGTTGCCGCCGAGTAGTCGGGGATGGGGATGGGCGTCGGGTCGTCGCGGAAGAAGTGCATGTTCCAGTATTCGTGGCTACAAATGTTCGCCGCCCAGAATTCGAATCCCTGCCGCCGCGGCCCGGGCGGGACGTAACCCGGCAGGCGTTTGCCGCCCTGCAGATGCCATTTGCCGGCGAAACCCGTGCGGTAGCCCTGCTCCTTGAGGATCTCAGCAATGGTGACCTCGCCGTTCGGCAGCGGGGCGTCGTTGACCGCGACGCCGTGCGCATGGGCGAAGCGGCCGGTGAGCAGCGTCCCCCGCGCCGGACAGCACACCGGGCAGTTGGCCACCGTGTTCTCGAGCAACGCGCCCTGGGAAGCCAGCTTGTCCATATTGGGTGTGGACACGTCGGGGTTGCCCACGACGCCCAGGTCGGTGCCTCGGAATTGGTCGGGCATCAGGACGAGGATGTTGGGTGGAGGGCGCTCAGAGCCGCCGCAACCCGCCAAGGCAGCGCCTGCTGCGCCTGCGGCCGCTGATTTGAGGAACTCGCGGCGATTCGTTGCTGGGCCGGCCACTAGGCGCTCAGCATGTCATCAGAACTGCGAGGGTGTCAAGACGAGACCGCGGACCTCAGAATCGAGATCCGCGCTACGCGCTTAGTTGGGGAAGTTCGGTGGGTGTGGGACAAGAGCCGAGCACGGCTCGGCACGTCACGGGCGTGCACCACGTCCGGGATCGTGTTTGCGAACAGCGCGCGATCGCCGCTTCTGTCGAAGACTGCATCCGGACGTGCCGCGGTGTCGCATAGGCGAACCGCCAGCGCCGTGGCACACGGGAGCCGAGACTTCGTTTCTGAAACATCATTGCAGTTTCTTGTCACACTCGAAACCCGCTCGATTCGTCGTCAAACGATAGGGAGTTGCAATTCGAAGACCAGACTTTAACACGTGATTAGATGCCTGTCATTGCCATCTGGAAGGCATCAAATGAGGCTACTACTGCATATCGGGGGCTCAGCCGAATATTCTACTTGACACTCAGTTGCAGGATGATGTAGCCTACACTTCTGGCACCAAGCTGCAACTGAATTGCAAACTGGTCTACCTTGGGTACCTGCATTCGACAGCCGGACCCGACGCCCAGGAAACCGACGTTCTTCATCATGCAATCGGCGATCACTCGGTTGTTGTTTTCTTTGGTGGCTGGGGTGCTTCTCGCCATCGGGCTGCACGCGCAATCGATTGAAGGCACGGTAACCGACCCGGACCGGGTGCCGGTCGCCGGCACAAAGATCGAGATCGTCGGAACCGGCCTCGAAGCCTGGGCCGACGCCTACGGCGACTACACACTCCAAGGCATCGCGGCGGGCACACACACGGTCCGCGCCATCTCCGACGACTTCGAGACCCTCGAGTTGAAATCGCAGGTCGGCGCCGCGGGCCCCACTCGTCTCGACATCCAATTCACCCGGATTCGCAGGCACACCACGACCATTGAAGTCGTCGGAGAGTCGGAGGTCACGCTCCAAGAGATCCCCGGCTCGGTGTACCTGATCAACAAAGAGGAGCTGCTCTATTCGCGTCCGGTGGATGCCAACGAAGCGCTCCGGCGGGTGCCCGGAATCACCCTGCGGGAGGACTCGGGCCCGATGGCGATGCGCCTCAACGTCGGCATGCGGGGACTCAACCCCGACCGTAGCCGCAAGGTACTAATGCTCGAGGACGGCATCCCGATCTCGCTGGCGCCCTACGGCGAGCCCGAAATGTACTACTCGCCCCCGATCGACCGCATGCGGCGCGTCGAGGTGCTCAAGGGCAGCGGGCAGATTATTCACGGGCCGCAGTCGGTGGGCGGCGTGGTGAACTTCGTCACTCCCGACCCGCCCGCGAAGACACACGGTCAACTCGACCTGGAGGGCGGGCAGCGGAGCTTCTTCTCCGGCCAAGCCTCGCTCGGCGGCAGCAACGAAAACGAATCGGCGGGCTGGTTCGTGAACTACCTTCGCAAGCAGGGCAATGGCTGGCGGGACCAATGGTTCAAAATCAACGACGCCCTGGCGAAGTTCACGCTCAAGCCGACCGACAAACACACCTTCGGCATCAAGGGCGGCGTGTACGACGAGCGCTCGAACTCGACGTATCTCGGCTTGACGCTGCCCATGTTTCTCAGCGATCCGAATCAGAACGCCGTACCCGGCGACGATCTGCGGGTGCAGCGCTACTCGGGCTCTGTCACACACAGTTACGTGATCAATCCGCGCGCGGTGTGGAGCAGCACCGTGTTCGGCTACAACACCGTGCGCAACTGGGGCCGGCAAGACTGGGACCGCTCCGACCAGGGCCGAGACTACCTTGGCGTGCGGGGCGACCCCACCGTCTCCGGCGGCGCGGTGTTTCTGCGTGACTCGGCCGGGAACCGCAACCGCGAATTCAACGTTTTCGGCGCGCAGAGCGGCGCCAAGGTGGAGCACGAGGTGGGCGGCATTCGCAGCAGCCTCGATTTCGGCGTTCGCTACATGTACGAGCGTGCCGACGACCAGCGCATCGACGGCGAGGGTTTTCGCGCTCGCGCGGGAGTGCTTCGCGATGACGAAGACCGCTTCGGCCGGGCATATTCCGCCTACGTCCAGAACCGGTTTCACTTCGGTGACCGCGTCATTTTCACGCCGGGCGTGCGCTTTGAGAACTACACCCAGGAGCGGAACATCCTGCGGCAACGCGTTACCCAACCCGACGGCAGCCACGTGCCCACCAACGTCGATATCCGCAACGAGCGCACCATCAACAAAGCCGTGCCGGGGCTCGGACTGTCAGTCAAAGCCAACGAGGTTGTGACGCTGTTCACGGGCGTGCATCGCGGCTTTGCGCCGCCGCGCACCAAGATCGCGATCACCAGCGGCGGCGAGTCCCTCGACCTCGACGCCGAGCTGAGCTGGAACTACGAGGCCGGCGCCCGCTTCCGGTTCAACCGCGCGCTGCACGGCGAGGCCACTTATTTCCGCATGGACTTCCAGAACCAGATCATCACCGCGGCTGAGTCCGGCGGGGCGACCACAACGCTCGTCAACGGCGGGGAAACGCTACATCAAGGTTTCGAGAGCAGCCTGCGGGTGAACTGGGACCAGGTGGTCGACAGCCCGTTGGTGGTCTACACCGATGTGCGGCACATGTATCTCGGCACCGCGGAATTCACCAACAATGCGGTGTTCGGAGGCAACCGGCTGCCCTATGCACCGGGGAACACGTTCACTTTCATCTTGGGTGTCCGGCAGCGGCAGGGTTTCGGCTTTCAAGTCGACGTCAGCCACATCGGCGACCAGTTCGGCGACGACCGCGAGACGGTGGCGCCGTCCAACGACGGAACGATCGGCCAACTGCCGGCCTACACGGTCTGGAACATGACCGCCGACTATTCGATCCGCCGGGAACGGTTCGAGATCAAGCCGTATTTCGCCGTCAAGAACTTCACCGACCAGCTCTACATTGCGTCGCGAGCACCGCAAGGGATTCAGCCGGGACTTTTCCGCCAGACCAACGCCGGCATTCGCTTCAGCTTCTGAGCCTTCGACCCTCGACTGATGACCTACACCATCGCCGGACCGTGCAACAAAGATACGGACTGCCTCGACGTTTGTCCTGTCGATGCGATTCATCCCCGGCGGGGCGATGCCGGCTTTCCGCGAGCAGCCAGGCTGCATATCAACGCCGAGACCTGCATCGGTTGCGGCTCGTGTTTTCGGGTTTGTTCGGGGGGCGCGGTTGTTGCGCGCGATGAGGCGGCGGCGCCGATACCTGTGGCCACCCATGGCGGGTTAATTCAACTCGAAGCAGTCCCGTTGCACGCGTAGCCGGCCAACACGTACCGCGCGCAATTGCCGGTTGTCTTACTTGATGACTTCGAACTCGAACTGGATCATCTTGCCGCGGATCACGAACGACAGGTAATACTCCCAGAACGACCGAAACGCCCGCGAGTGATTGACGGCGAACTCGAACCCGAGCAAGCGCCACAACCGCAGTAGGATCACCTTGATGCGACGCTCGCGCAGCCGGCGGCGGCTGTAGTAGCTGAAGCCCCCCTCGTCGGTGAAGTAGCGGAACGAGTACGAGGTCAGATGCCAACGGTGCGTCGGGTCGCAGAACGAGCTGTGGTCGGTGTAGTGAGGCGTCTCGATCACGATGCGACCGCCGGTTCGGCTGATACGATGCACTTCTTCGACGGTTCGAATCACGTCGGCCACGTGCTCGATCACATGGATCAGCGAGACCTCGTCGAAGGCGTCGTCACGAAAAGGTAGCCGGCCGCCATCGACGTCGCAAATCACGTCCGCGGCGGTGTCGCGGTTGCGGTCGATCCCAATGGCGCCCGGCCGCTTGTTTCGGCCGCAGCCGACATCGAGAATCCGCGGTGATGGGCTCTCGGGCAATCGTCACAATGTAGCAGGAACGTTGGCGCAGGGCCGCAGGCTATGTCGTGCCGCCCATGGGGCTGGGCAGGTCTTGGCAATCCGTTGCAAGTGTGGTCCACTGTTAGCATGATTTTCCGCGCGGGTTTGGCTTGCCTCCTGGTGTCCGCCTTCGTGGCGCCTGCTCAAGTGAAACTGTCGGAGGGCGACGGCAAGATTGACGTCGTCATCGACGGGAAACCCTTCACCACGTTCTACCACGGGCCGAAGACCCCCAAGCCCTACTTCCATCCCGTGCGGGCGGCGGATGGCACGATCGTGACCCGCGGCTACCCGATGGAAATGATCGACGGCGAGCGGCGCGACCATCCGCACCATCGCGGCCTGTGGTTCACTCACGGCGACGTGAACGGCTTTGACTTCTGGGCCAACGAAGACTCGCAAGACCGGCCACACAAAGGGCGGGTCGTGGCCAGGCGGGTGCGGACCAAGGGTCGGAACGGTATCGAAGGCAGCTTCGAGTGGCGTGGACCGTCGGGCGAGGTGCTGCTGGTCGAGGACCGTACCATGTCGTTCGACTCCGCCGGCGGGCACCGCTCGATCGATTTCGATCTCAAGCTGACAGCCGGTTCAGAGGTCGCGCACCTCAGGGACACCAAAGAAGGGACCTTCGCCATCCGCTTGGCGACGCCGCTCGAGGAGCCGCACGAGCGTGCCGAGGGCATCCCGCGAACGGGCAAGATCACCGGCACCGACGGCCGCACGGGCGAGCCAAACCTGTGGGGCAAGCGCTCACCCTGGCTCGATTACAGCGGCAAGATCGACGGCAAGGCGCTCGGCGTGGCGATCTTCGACCACCCGTCCAACCCCAAGCACCCCACGTACTGGCACGTACGGAGCTACGGGCTGTTCGCGGCCAACGTATTCGGGGAGCATCACTTCTACGCGGATGACTCCCGTGACGGAGGCATCAAGCTGAAACCCGGTGAGTCGCTGCGGTTCAGGTATCGCGTGGTCGTGCATGCCGGCGATACCAAGCAGGCGGATGTAGGGGCGCTCTACAAGCAGTGGGCCAAAGAGCGAGCGGACTGGAAAAATCAATGAGCCGCGTCTAGACCGGCTCGGTTGACACTAAGGTGGCCACGTGTCCGGGTTGCCGAAAGCGGATCTTCCCCTTTGGGGCTCCACCTGCATCGAAGGGCCTTGGGGTGAACCACGTTATGTGTCCGCATTGCGCGACCCCGTTGACGATCCCTGTGTGGGTGTTCATCGTTCCGCTGGTGCTCACGATTCCGATAGCCGTTGTCGGCCACGTTTACCTTGGTACCGCCGGCCTCGTGATGGCGGTGTTTTTGTCCCAGGCCCATGCTCGATTTGAGGGAAGCCTCTCGCGAGCACGAGTCGAAAACGGATCAAGATTAGCAGTGACGCTTTTGCCCGAAAATTGCGATGAACAGCATTGTTTTTCGGGCCGAAAGGTAACCGGCCCTAGTGTAGTGCGTCAAGCAGATTGCACCTTATGCAGGGCGGCACGTCCGCGCTTGACTTTCTCGAGGATGTCGGAGGCGGTCGCTGTCCAGATGAAGGGCGTGGGATGCTCGTTGTGCTGAGCGATGTAGTCGTCAATGGCGGCGACGAGCTCGTCCACGCTGCGAAACACGCCGCGGCGCAGGCGCTTGACGGTGAGATCGCGAAAGAATCGCTCGACCATGTTCAACCACGACGCCGAGGTCGGGGTGAAATGAATGTGGAAGCGCGGGTGACGATCGAGCCAACGCTTCACAGCGGCATGCTTGTGGGTGGCATAGTTGTCCACGATGAGATGAAGCTGTTTGTCCTTGGGAGTGCGGCGGTCAATTAAGCGCAGGAAGCGCAACCATTCCTGGTGGCTGTGTCGGGGCATGCACTCGGCGATCACGCTGCCGTCAAGAGTGTTGAGCGCCGCAAACAGGGTGGTCGTGCCGTTGCGCTTGTAATCGTGGGTCATCGTTTGGCCGCGTCCCTTTTTGAGCGGCAGGCCGGGTTGGGTGCGATCGAGGGCTTGGATTTGGGACTTCTCATCGAGCGAGAGAACCAGAGCATGCTCAGGCGGATTGAGATAGAGTCCGACGATGTCGTCGAGTTTCTCGGCGAAACGCGGGTCATTGCTGAGCTTGAAGGTCTTGACGCGGTGGGGCTTGAGGCCATGGGCGCGCCAAATCCGTCCCACGGTGGAAGCGCTGACGCCGGCCGCGGCGGCCATGGTGCGGCGGCTCCAGTGGGTGGCGTTGGACGGTTTCTCGCGGGTGGTCTTGTGGATGATCTGCTGTACTTTCTGCTTCGAGACGGCAGGTGTACGACCGGGCCGTGGGGCGTCTTTTGCAATGCCGGCGATGCCGCTTTCGAGAAAGCGCGTGCGCCAGCGGGCCACCAACTGCCGCGAGACACCGAGCTGTGCGGCGATCTGCTTATTCTCGAGACCGTGGGCGGCCAGCAGGACAATCCTGGCTCGCAGGGCGAGACGAACGGCGACTTGGCGGCCGCGCGCGTAGCGGTCCAACTGCTTGCATTGCGCTGTGTTCAAAGTTACTGGTTGTGCTCTTCGCATCCCATGCCTCCTGTTAATAGAGACGATGGGAAGCCAATATAAGTTACAGTATTTATGGTGCCCTACACTAGAAGGCCTTGGATTGGCCCGACGGTTCGTGCCGGACCGCTCCCTGACGGTCACGGCTCGGTTCGCCGCCGCAATACCTCGAACAACACGACGCCGGCGGCGACCGACACGTTGAGTGATGCGATGCGGCCCGCGACGGGGATCCGCACGAGGAAGTCGCACTTCTCGGCCGTCAAGCGGCTGAGGCCCCTACCCTCTCCACCCAGGACGAGAGCCACGTTGCCCGCGTAGTCGGGTTCGGTGTGCGGTTGCTGGGCCTCTTCGTCCAGCCCATAGATCCAGAAGTCTTTCTCCTTGAGCCGTTCGAGCACGCCGTTCAGACTCTTCACGCGGATGACGGGCAAGTACCCGAGCGCGCCAGCGGCGGCTTTCGAGACCGCCTCGCTCAATCCCGCCGCGCGCCGCTGCGGAATGACTACCCCGTCGGCCCCAGCGGCGTAGGCGGAGCGGATGATCGCGCCGAGGTTGTGCGGGTCCTCGACGCCGTCGAGAACGACCACCAATCCCGGGCCCTCAAGCGTCTCGAGCAGGCCCTTGAGATCGGCGGGACGCGACCCGACCGGCACCGCCACGACGCCCTGATGGTTGCTGCCAGGGGCGAGACGGTCGAGCGCATCGCGTGGTTCATAGTGCAGGGCGACGCCACGCCGGCGGCATTCGTCGGCGATCGGATCGAGCCGTGGGTTCTTGGCTCCGCGCGCGATCATCACGCGGTCCAACGTTTGTCTGGCCCGCAGCGCCTCGGTCACGGCGTGGATGCCGATCAATAAACTCATGCCAAGGCGCTCTTCATAGCTTTGAGTCTATGATAGTGAATCAGGTTCGCACCGCTGCCCGCACGCACGTCTACCAGCGCGCCAGGTAAGGAAAGCCCAACACTGTTTCAAGCGGCCCTTCCGCGCCCGCAAGAGCCTGTCGAACCCGCGGGCGTGCCCGCCAGGAATCTCATGCTTCGATTTGAAACCGCCGGGGAGTCGCACGGAGAAAGCCTCGTCACGATCCTGACGGGCCTTCCTGCGGGCGTGCCGGTTTCGCTCGACTTCATCAACCGTCAACTGTGGCGCCGCCAGCAAGGGTACGGGCGAGGGGGACGCATGAAGATCGAGACCGACAAGGCGCACATTGTCTCGGGCGTCCGTCACTCGAAGACCATCGGCTCGCCGATCGCGATCTTGCTCGCCAACCGCGACTGGGAGAACTGGACTGAGGTTCTGCCGGTCGAGGACTACGAAGGCAGCGGCGAGAAGGCCAAGCCGGTGACGCGGCCGCGGCCAGGCCACGCCGACTTGGCCGGATGCCTCAAGTTCAACTTCCGGGAAGCGCGCTACGTGCTCGAGCGCGCCAGCGCGCGTGAAACGACATCGCGCGTGGCGGTTGGTGCATTGGCCAAGCTGTTTCTCGGGGAGTTCGGCATCGAAGTCCTGAGCCACGTGATCGCCGTGGGCAACGCCGCACTCGCGCGGGACGTGACCTGGGAGGAGATCGCCGCGTTGGCTGAGAAGGACGAGGTACTGCTCAACTGCATCGATGAGGAGACCGAGCAGCGCATGAAGGCCGAGGTCGACGACGCCTACAAACAGGGCGACACGCGCGGCGGTATCTTCGAGGTCGTAGCACACGGCGTGCCCGCGGGGCTGGGTTCACACATTACCTGGGACTCGCGCCTCGACGGCAGGCTTTCACAAGCGATCATGTCGATGCAGGCGCTCAAGGCGGTCGAGATCGGCCGGGGCATGACGACGGCCGTCTCCCATGGCTCCGACTCGCAAGACACCATCCACTACAACAAGCCCGAACACCGCTTCTATCGCGGCTCGAACTACGCGGGCGGGCTCGAGGGCGGTATCACGAACGGCGAAGATGTCGTCGTTCGGGGCTATATCAAGCCCATCTCGACGCTGCGGCGGCCGCTGGAGTCGGTCGACTTCGAGACGCGTGAACCCTCCGCCGCTGCTTACGAGCGATCGGATGTCGCGGTCGTGCCGGCGGCCGGTGTCATTGGGGAGGCGATGGTCGCGATTACCCTGGCCGGGGCGTTCCTTGAAAAATTCGGCGGCGATTCCCTGGCGGAAACCCGGCGGAACTTCGAGGGCTATCAGGAACAGGTGGAGCGGTTCTAGCTAGAGACTCACGGCTCTCCCGTTCCCTGCACAGGTGCTCCCACAAACTCTACAGCAATCTCTCCGGGGGGCTCATCGGTTTGAACGTAGCCTTGAATGGCTTGCCTTGTTCTAGTGAGAAGCTCATCCATCGTCTTGGCCTGGGTGTGGCAGCCGGGCAGCCCGACTTGTGCCTATCGTAAACGGATCACGTCGGACGACCGAGCGACTCAAGCAGGGCGCGCCGCGCCTTCTCCTCGCGGCGCTCCATCACCGTCTGCAGCCTTACTCGAATCAAGTAGAGAATGACCGCATACACAACGAGAAAGGCGAGTCTCCATGCGTGCTCGATGACCAGGTAGGTAATTAAGCCATCGAAGGGTGCTTATGTACTTGACGCCGCGGCGTCAAGTACATAAGCACCTAACGAACTGCTTGCTGTGCTCGTCTTCGTAGATCAGCGAAACGGAAGCGCTGAATAACCGGTCCATCTGGTTGCGCAGCCGTGTGCGCTCACCCCGGCTGCCGCCACTGTCACTGCTGATATCTAACTTCCGCATGAACTCGGCCAGCGAGGTCCCCAGGATCAACTTGCGGCTTTGGGTCCGCACTGCTTCGGTGCACACCCAGGCCAGCAGCAGGCGGGGTATGTTGCCAAAGGGCAGCTTGGTTTCACCGCTTGAGAACATGATGAGCTTGTACGGCCCATTGATGCGCTTGTACTGAAGCCGGTCGCCTGGATTGGTGCGGGGCAGGCTGCACAGCGCCAGCAGCCGTGCCATGAACCCCATGTCGGGGTCCGCTTCGCCGGCCTCGACAAGCTGGTTCACCTGATCGAAGCGGGTGAAGTGGTGCACCGCCTGGGGCGAGGCGTCGCGGATCGCCGCCACCGGGCCGCCCAGGTCGGAGATGGCTTCCTCGATGGGAACCAAGCCGTCCCGTTTGCGCGCCATGCCTTATTCTCCCATGGTCCCCGGATAGAAGGGGCGCGCGTTCAGCGCCGACGCGGCCCCACAATACCAACCGGAGGCAGCGGAGGGGGCTTTCGAGGAGCTCTGCTCGCAGCTGGCGCGGTGGGAGGTCGCTGGTCAAGCGAGGTTCGTTCGGACGGACAACCCGGATGCCGGCGTTGAGTGCTACGCAATATATGGGAACGATTCGGAATGCGCTTGGCAGGCGCGGCTCCTACGCTGCGCTACGGCCCTGCGGGTGACAGCGCCCCTCACCTACGGCTCAAGGCGGCTGGGGAGAGACGGGCAGCGACGAGCGGCGCGATGCTTGACCGACTCATCCGCGCGTTCCTGCTCGTCGGCGGCGTCAGTGTCGCGTGCGCCTGGACGTGGCCCGGCGCGTTTCCCGCGGCCGATCCTCGACGCCCGGTTGGGCGACTGGTCGCGCGTGGCCATCTGTGTGCCCCCCGCCAGCCCGCGCGTGGCCATCACCGTGCGGCGCTTCGGCACACGATCCTTTTCGGCGGCGCAGCTGATGGCACAAGGCGCGCTGCCCGCGCACATCCGTGACGAAGCCGAGCAGGTGTTGCACACCCGCCGCAATATCCTCGTCCGCGGCGGCACCGGGAGCGGCAACACGACGCTGCTCAACGTGCTCATTGCCCTCATCCCCGACGACGAGCGGATCGTCGCCATCGAGGACACCTTGGAGCTCCGCATCGACTCCCCGAACCGCGTCCGGTTCGAGGCGCGCCGGTTACAGCAGGGAGCGCTCACGATCCGCGACCTCGTGCGCCACGCCTTGCGGCACCGGCCCGATCACATCGTCGTCGGCGAAGTGCGCGGCACCGAAGCGGCCGACCTGTTGCAAGCCCTCAACACCGGACACGGCGGCTCGCCCGCCACGCCACCACCCAGGTGAGCGACTGCCGCCGCAGGGCCGCGCCGGCCGACCGCACCCGGCGGCGCTGGGCCACCAGTCGGTGAGCAGGCGCTGGCGACGTCGGCTCGACCGGCCGGGACCGGCGGTCAGGGCTCGCCCGCCTCGCCGGGGCGGGCCATGCGGTAGCCGACCCCGCGCTCGTTGACGATCCAGGCTGGGCGGGCGGCGTCGTCGCCGAGCCGGTGGCGCAGCCGCTTGACGTAGGCGCGCACGATCTTGGGGTTGGCGGTGCCGCGTCGGGCCCAGACCTGGCGCAGCAGGTCCTCGTGGGTCAGGATCCGGCCCGCTCCCTGCGCCAGCGCGCGCAGCAGCTCGTACTCGGTCGGCGTCAGCGTCACCGGGCGCCCGGCCACCGTGACCCGGCGCCGGTCGTAGTCGATGGCGAGCTCGCCGAGGACGAAGGAGACGGGATTAGACCGCCGGCGCAGGGCCGCCCGGATGCGCGCCGTGAGCTCGGTCGGCGAAAAGGGCTTGACCACGTAGTCCTCGGCGCCGGCCTCCAGCGCCCGCGCGATGGTCTCGTCGCGCCCGTAGCCCGAGATGAAGATGACCGGCAGGTCGGAGAGCTCGGGAACGGTCTGCATCAGCTCGATGCCGTCGGTCCCGGGCAGCATCAAGTCGAGCAGCACCAGCCGGGGCTTCTCGGCCCGGATGATGCGCGCCACCGCCCCGGGGTCGCCGGTGACCAGCGGGGCGTAGCCCGCCTCCGCCAGCGTGTCGCGGAGATGGCGCAGCGTCTCCGGGTCGTCGTCGACCACCAGGATGGGCACCGCGTCCGGGGCGTGGCCCGGCGGGCCGGGGCGGGCCGGGGCGGGACTATCGCCGGCCGCCTCGGCCACCGGGATCGTGAAGGTGAAGCGCGCGCCGAGCCCGACGCCGCCGCTCTTCGCTCGGATGCGCCCGCCCTGGGCCTCGACCAGGCCCTTGCAGATGGCGAGTCCCAGCCCGCTGCCGAGGCCGCCCGCCCTGTCCCCGGCGGTGCTGTATTTACGGAACAGCCGGCCGAGCTGGTCCGGCGCGATGCCACGGCCCTCGTCGGCGACCGAGACCGCCACATCCAGCCCCTCGCGCTCCGCCGCGATCCGGATGGGGGCGGACTCGGGAGAGTGGCGCGCGGCGTTGGCGAGCAGGTTGTTGAGCACCTGCACCAGGCGCTGCCGGTCGGCCATGACCCGCGGCAGGTCGGGCGGCAGGTCGATGCGGACGGTGTGCCGCCCGCCGCCGCTGATGAACGTGCCGCGCGCCTGGTCCACCAGCACGGCGACATCCGAAGGCTCGGGCGCGACCGACAGCGTGCCGGTCTCGATGCGCCCGGCGTCGAGCAGGTCGCCGATCAGGCTGTCCATGCGGTCGGCCTGCTCGTCGATGATGCGGAAGAACTGCGCCACCTCGGCCGGGCCGACGAGGCGCGCGGCGCGCAGCGCCGTGGTGGCCGAGCCCTTGATCGAGGTCAGCGGCGCGCGCAGCTCGTGGCTCACCATGCCCAGGAACTCGGCCCGCATGCGCTCGATTTCCCGCAGCGGCGCCAGGTCCTGCAGGGTGACCACCACCGAGGCGAGCGCGTCGTCCGGGCCGTCCGGGTCGTGGATCGGGGTGGCGTTGATGAGCGTCGTGACGCTGCGCCCGTCCGGGACCGAGAGCACGACCTCCTCGGCCCGCACCGTCTCGGCGCGGTCCAGCGCCCGCGCCAGCGGCAGCCGGTCGAGCGCGATCTCGCGCCCGTCGGCGCGCCGGCAGGTGATGACCCCGAGCAGTTGCTCGGCGGACTGGCCGGGGTCGCACAGGCTCTTGACGATGCGTGTGGCCTCGCGGTTGAGCGAGACCAGGGCGCCGGTCCGCGCCTCGAACACCACGACGCCGACCGGTGAGGTCTCGATCAGCGCCTCGAGGTCGGCGCGGGCGCGCCGCTCGGCGCGGTAGGTACGCGCATTGGCGATCGCCGTCGCGGCCTGCGCCGCGAACAGCACCAGGATCTCCTCGTCCTCGTCCGTGAACGCCTCCCCGCCCGCCTTCTCGACCAGGTAGAAGTTGCCGACATGGACGCCGAGGTGGCGCATCGGCGTGCCCTGGAAGGTCTTCGAGGGCAGACGGTCGTCGGGCGAGAAGCCGAGCGCGCGGACATAGGCGGGCACGTCGGGGATGCGCAGCGGTCCCGGCAGGTCGCGGAAGAACTCAAAGAGCCGCGGCCCGTCGGGCCATTCCACGATGTGCCGGTGCTCGTCCGCGGTGAAGCCCGAGGTGACGAAGTCCTGGGGGGCGCCGGCCTCGTCGATGGTGGCGATGGCGCCGTAGCGCGCGCCGGTGAGCGCCCGGGCGCTCTCGACGACTTCGTTCAGCACCGTCTCAAGGTCGAGGCTCGCGCTGATGCGCAGGCTCGCCGCGCTGAGCGCGGAGATGCGGGCGCGCAGCGCCGCGGTCTCGTCCGCCGCCGGCTCGTGATCGGTCATCCCTGCTCCTCCTTCCGCCCGCCGCCCGCCGGCGGGTGATTCGGCCCCGACCGGCGCGATGCGGTGCTGTTTCTGGAGACTACGTCTATTTTTTCTAACTAGTCGCGTGTTATTCGCGCAACTGACGCATCTATGGACACCATTGTCACACATTATCAGTCATAATTACAAGGGCCAATTGTGTACGGACCGCCGGAGAAGCCGGGCAGGTCGCGTGGAGGATTCCGGCGGCCTCGGCGGCCGGAATCGTGCGCTCCGGTCCCGGCGCAGGCCGGGATTGGCTAAGAAGCAAATGGCGGAGGTGGAATTCGGAGCGGTCAAAGGGCGTGCCGTCGGCGCGGCGAAGCGCGCCTGCTGGCGGAGGATTTGAAGCAGCAAGTCAAGCTCTTGGCAGTGGACTACAAGCAGATCGCCGCAGTGTTGAGCGGGTCCTGAATCATATCCGGCAGATCGAGCAGCAGCGCTTCGGGCCGGAGCGAAACTTTGGCCCCAGCCGCTAGTTCTTTCTCAAGGGGCGTTAGGTCGGGCTTGGAGCTTGTCTTTGAGGATGTGGAAGAATTGGCAGGCTGATTGGAAGGAAGCATGATGTCTCAGATTTCACACTTCTCACGGATTCTCCTTCTTCTAACGCTTGCTCTGCTGCCTCGATTGGCTCAAGCTCAACGGATCGGGCCGCTGGGTCCGACCGACCGACAGCAATCCAAGGCGCTTTCAACCGAGCGCACGGCGGCGCCCCGACCGCCCAGCCTGCAACTGAGCCTTCCATCGCCCGCCGCGGTTGCTCTACCGCCGTTGGGTTCCGACGATTTGCAGCGTTTGCAACCGCAAGAGGGCCGGCCTCCCGTCATCGGCGTTCACCGTCGGTTGCCAGCAGGGGCGGTCACGCGGAGCTTCTCCGGGGGGGGGCGGTCAAGACGACCGCCGAGGGAGCGTGGCAATCGACCGCAGTCGGACGCCTCTGGCGTCTGAAGATGACCTCTCCCAGCGCCCGCGCTATGCGCATTCACTTTCGGGACTTCGCCATCGGGGCGGGCAGCCTCTGGCTCTACTCGGCGAGCGGGCAGGTCGTCGGGCCCTATACCGGCTCGGGTCTGTACGGGGACGGAGACTTCTGGAGCGGCATCGTTTTCGGCGACAGCCTGACGATCGAGTATCTGCCCGATGAGGCGTCGACGAAAGAAGCCGTGCCGTTCCAAATCGTGGCGATCAGTCATATCTGGGACGATGCTTTTGGAGACGGCGCGGAGGGCAGCGCCCGACTGCCGGAGGCGGCCTGGAGTGGCTCGGTCAAGGCGCTGCCCGACCGGATCAACGTTGCGGTGGGAACGCAGTTGAAGAAGTCGCGGCTGACAAAGGCAATACAGTTGGTCGAGCGGTCCGCCTCCCTGCAACAGCCGCGTCCGAAAGCGGCAAGGGCGCTCACGCCCGGACGGCCTGTCTCCTTCAGCCGGGGGCCGGTTGACTCCCCGACGTTATTCAGTGGAGATTTCTCGTTCCGGCTGGAGGTTCCCGAGGACGCCTCCCGCGTTACCTTCACGCTGGAATCCGTCGATCCCGATGTCGATGTGGATTTATATGTCCGTTTTGGCGAGGACAACGCCGTTCAGGACAGGAGGGTTGTCACGGACTACAGCTCCGAGGGACTCACCGGCAACGAGGAGATCGTCATTACCCGGCAATCCGATCCGCCGCTTCGAGCCGGAACCTACTTCGTATCGGTGGGAATCTTTGATACGGGCGTCGTCGCCATGTGCACGCTCACGGCGGAAGTGGAGCTCGACGGAGAGGCGCCGCCGCCGACAAGCGACGGCACGCTCACGCCCAGTCAGCCTGTCTCCTTCCAACGGGGGCCGGTCGACAACCCGAGCCTCTTCGCCCGGAATGACTCGTTCCGGCTGGAGGTTCCCGAGGACGCCTCCCGCGTTACCTTCACGCTGGAATCCGATGTCGACGTGGAGCTGGCTGTCCGATATGGCGAGGACAACGCCGTTGAGGATCGTCTTGTTGTCACTGACCACCGCTCCCGGAACCCCGCGGGCAATGAGCGGATCCTCATTACCCCTCGCTCCGACCCGCCGCTTCGAGCCGGAACCTACTTCGTATCGGTAATAGTCTGGGCTACGGGCGTCGTCGCCAACTGCACGCTCACGGCGGAAGTGGAACTTGACGAAGAGGATCAGACACCGATAAGCGGCGGCACGCTCACGCCCGGACAGCCTGCCGACTTCCGCCTGGGGCCGGTTGACACCCCGACGATCTTCACCGGGGACCACTCGTTCCGACTGGAGGCTCCTGAGGCCGCCTCCCGCATCACCTTCACGCTGGAATCCGTCGATCCCGATGTCGACGTGGATTTGTATGTCCGTTTTGGAGAGGACAACATGATTCAGAACGGGAGGCCTGTCTTTGACCACCGCTCCCAGAAACTCACGGGCAACGAACGGATCGGCATCACCCGACGCTCCGACCCGCCGCTTCGAGCCGGAACCTACTTTGTCTCGGTACTCGTCTTTGATACGGGCGTCGTCGCCGAGGGCACGCTCACAGCGACCGTGGAGACGGACGCCGCGGACTGTCACCTTGATGCGACCTGCTACCCCGAATGGTCGAGTTCCGCATCAGGCGTCGCGCTGATTGTCTTTGAGACGAGCGAAGGCAGTTACGCCTGCTCGGGTACGCTGCTGAACAACCGCCGGCAGGACCTCACGCCCTACTTCCTCACCGCCGCCCACTGCGTGGATACCGAGGAGGAAGCGCGGAGCGTGACAGCGTTCTGGTTATACCAGACACAAACCTGTAACGGAGACCTTCCGGATTTGCGGAGCGTGCCGCAGACCGAGGGGGCGGGCCTGATCTCGACCTTGGGCGGCGCAGATCGCCCCGACGGCGATATGACGCTGCTGCAGCTCGAAGGAGATTTGCCGGACGCCATCGTGTTCCAGGGATGGGATGCCGACCCTCAACCTGTCGGCGCGCAGGTCACCGGCATTCATCATCCCAGGAGCGATGATTGGGGCTTCTTCAAGCGGATTGCCTTCGGTCAGATCATTCCCGAATCGGTTTTTGGAACTACCGACGATACCTACTTCAACGTCTCCTATCCAGTGGGACAAGGCTACACGGAGCCAGGCTCTTCCGGGTCCGCCATCTTCAGCAACTCTGAAACCGTGGTAGGGGCGCTGAGCGGCGGAGACATTGTCGGGTATGCCTGCCCGACCGAGCCCGTTGTAGATGTCTTCACTCACTTTTCGGTTTTCTATCCCCATATCCGGCCGTTCATCGACAGCACCTTGCCGGAGATAAGCGGAGGCGCGCTCCCGCCCGGACAGCCCGCTGCCTTCCGCCTGGGACCGGTTGACGCCCCGATGCTGTTCTCCGGGGATTCTTCATTCCAGGTGGAGGTTCCCGAGGGCGCCACCCGCGTAACCTTCACGCTGGAATCCATCGATCCTGATGTCAACGTGGATTTGTATGTCCGCTATGGAGAAGACAACGCCATTCAGGATGGGAACGTCGTCTCGGACTATTCCTCTGAAGGATCCACGGGCAACGAGCAGATCGTCGTCACCCGGCAATCCGACCCACCGCTTCGAGCCGGGACCTATTTCGTCTCGCTGATGCTCCGCACTACGGGCGCTGTCGCTGAGGTCACGGTCACGGCCGAGTTCGACGCCCCCCCGCCGACGGGAGGTCAGATCTATTACTTCCCCCATCTTGCCGTGGGACAGAAATGGCAAACCACGATCACCTATATCAACTACTCCGCCGAGGAAGTGAGCTGCCGGACCGATTTCCTTTCCGATCAGGGAACTCCGCTGATGGTCTCGTTTGCGGATAAGGGAACGGTGCCCAGCCGGACCGACGTTCTGTTGCCAGGGGGATCCGTTCACCAGGAGACCAACGTGGAGCTGAATGCTCCGTTTGCGCCCGGCTGGGCGCGGGCCACCTGCTCCGGGCCGGTGAAGGCCAGCCTTCTGTTTCGTCTGCACAACAGCGAAGGGGTGCCCATAGCAGAAGGCGGAGTCAATGCGGCGGCAGTTCCGGCCACCCGGTTCGTCACCTTTGCCGAACAGGGAGAAGGCAAGCAGGGGACCGGAGTGGCCTATGCCAACCCTTCCGCCACAGAGGCCGTCGTCACCTTTACGGCCAGGGACGCGGATGGGCAGATGCTGGCTAGCGTCGATAAGAACCTGTCGCCCAACGGGCATGCGGCGCAAAATATGGCGCCCCTGTTTGCTCTCAGCAGCTTTACCGGATCGCTCGAAGTCACCTCCACGGCGCCCATCGTCAGTCTGTCGATCAATGTCGAAGCTGCTCCCGTATTCTCCTCCTTGCCTCCGGGCGAACTGGATGCTGCCGCGCAGGGATCGACTACCTATTACTTTCCACATCTTGCCGTGGGACAGAAATGGCAAACCACGATCACCTATATCAACTACTCCTCGCAGGAGGTGAGATGCCAAACCGATTTCATCTCCGATCACGGAAGTCCGCTGATGGTTTCGTTTGCGGCACTGGGAACGGTTGTCAGCCGAACCGACGTTCTGTTGCCAGGGGGATCCGTTCACCAGGAGACCAACGTGGAGCTGAATGCTCCGTTTGCGCCCGGCTGGGCGCGGGCCACCTGCTCCGGGCCGGTGAAGGCCAGCCTTCTGTTTCGTCTGCACAACAGCGAAGGGGTGCCCATAGCAGAAGGCGGAGTCAATGCGGCGGCAGTTCCGGCAACCCGGTTCGTCACCTTTGCCGAACAGGGAGAAGGCAAGCAGGGGACCGGAGTGGCCTATGCCAATCCCTCCGCCACAGAGGCCGTTGTCACCTTCACGGTCAAAGACGCGTTGGGGCAGACGCTGGCTAGCGTCGATAAGACACTGTTATCCAACGAGCATGCGGCGCAAAATATGGCGCCCCTGTTTGCTCTCAGCAGCTTTACCGGATCGCTCGAAGTCACCTCCACGGTGCCCATCGTCAGTCTGTCGATCAATGCCGAAGCCGCTCCCGTATTCTCCTCCTTGCCTCCGGGCGAACTGGATGCTGCCCCCGATATTCCGGGCGAGATGCTCGCTCCGGCGGATGAAGCTGCGTTCAACGATCTCGTCGTTGGTAAGCGGGTAGCGACGAACTACCCGACAGTCTATGTGGATTTTGTCAGTCCCTGGCGTTTCAGGGCAACCGAGGGCGCGGACACCTATACGGGAAGCTATACCTATCGGAACACAGGTTCGAATACGGGAACGTTAACGTTCAACTACGATGACGGGGATCGCTGTACGACCCACCTTACCTTCGCTTCGGCAATGGCGGGCACGGCCACCTTCACGTGCAACGACGGATCGAGCGGAGCATACGACTGGCGGTTGGTGGAGATTCCCGCGTCAGGTGCTCCGGATTTGGTGATCCAGACTCCTTCGGTAAGCGATAGCAGCCCGAATGCGGGGGAGTCCTTCACCTTGAGTGCGACTGTCCGCAATCAAGGCAATGGCCTGTCTGCCTCTACGACGCTGCGCTACTACCGCTCGACGGACGCGACGATTTCTACGGGAGATACGCAGGTCGGCACGGACCCAGTGAGCGGCCTTTCCGCTTCTGGCGCCAGTGATGAGTCGCTTAGCTTGACGGCCCCGTCGACCGCTGGAACCTACTATTACGGAGCTTGTGTCGATCCGGTGTCCGGAGAATCCGATACAAGGAACAACTGCTCCACTGCAGTGCGCGTTACAGTCAGCGCCAGCCAGATGGCGAGCGCGGGTTTCGACTTGGCTAGCGTAAACGGCAATCCGCAAGGGATCGTGTACGCCAACGACAGGTTCTTCGTGGTGGATCGTACGGACGCCAAGGTCTACGCGTACCAATCCTGGGGCCAGCGCGATTCGGCTTCCGACTTCGATCTGGATTCCGCCAATGAGAACGCACTAGGGATCACGTTCGCCAACAACAGCTTCTTCGTGGTGGATTGGAAAGACGCCAAGGCCTACGCGTACCAATCCTCGGGCCAGCGCGATTCGGCTTCCGACTTCGATCTGGATTCGGCCAATGTGAGAGCAGGCGGGATCACATTCGCCAACAACAGGCTCTTCGTGGTTGATTATGACGGCGACAAGGTCTATGCGTACCAATCCTCGGGCCAGCGCGATTCGGCTTCCGACTTCGATCTGGCTTCGGCCAATGGGCGCGCAAGAGGGATCGTGTACGCCAACAACAGGCTCTTCGTGGTTGACGATGACGACGACAAGGTCTATGCGTACCAATCCTCCGGGCAGCGCGATTCCGCCTCCGACTTCGATCTGGATTCGGCCAATGAGGACGCGCAAGGGATCACATTCGCCAACAACAGGTTCTTCGTGGTGGATGGGGACAGCAGCAAGGTCTTTGGCTTCAATCCCACCGCGCCCGACTTGGTGGTCGAGTCCCCTTCGGTGAGCTCGTCCACACCGGCGACTGGGCAATCCTTCTAGTTTCGGGCCACTGTCCGCAACCAGGGAGGCGGTACGGCCACCGCCACGACCTTACGCTACTATCGTTCGACCGACAGCACGATTTCGACCAGCGACACGCAGGTTGGCACGGACGCGGTGGGCCGCTTTCCCGACAGGCAACCAGCGCCGAGTCTATAACGCTGACAGCTCCAGCGGCCGCCGGAACCTACTACTACGGTGCTTGCGTCGATCGGGTGGCGGAAGAATCGGGTGCTGGGAATAACTGCTCCAGCGCGGTGCGCGTCACTGTCGGCGGTTCCGGCAACGGCGGCGGTGCTGCGGTCACGGGAAGAGTTACGGAATGTTCGGGGACTAGGCTCTCTGGTCTTAGTGTTTTAGCCCGCATTTTCAATTTGATGTTTGACATCCCGACCTTCCAGCGGCCTTGAGCGTCTTTATTCATAGGGGCTAGAGCCCGATGAGGACGCCATGGAGGCCAACACCCAATGGGTGAAAAACAAACCAAGCCATTCCAGCTAAGTTTCAATGGACTTCTCAAAGTCGATTTCCAGGGATCGCACGTCACTTCCGACGGTGGCCTGATTTTGGTTCGCGAACTGGACGAACGGCTCGGTCTCGGAGAACTGATTGACGAGCATCTCAGCGACTCCCGGCAAGGCACAAACAAGCAGTTCACGCTCGCTGATCTGTTGCGGCAGTCGGTTTACAGCCGACTCGCCGGCTACGAGGACCTCAACGACGCCGAGCGGGTTTCGATCGATCCGACGTTTCGGCTGATCGGTTCGCAGAAGATCTGGGATCGCGGTGCGGCCTTGACCTCGACGCTGCACGGCTTCGAGACGGAGATGCTGGCGAGCGAAGAGAACCTGCTGGGGCTGATGGCGCTGAACCGAGAGCTGGTCGGGCAAGCGGAAGCGTTCGACGACGCCGAGCGGGTCGTTCTGGATCTGGACTCCACCGAGAGTCCGGTCCATGGCCAACAGGAAGGCAGTGCCTACAACGGACACTTCGAGTCGGTCTGCTACCACCCGTTGCTTTTGTTCAACGGTCATGGTGATTGCCTCGCTGCCAAGCTGCGTCCAGGCAACGTGCACAGCGCCGAGGACTGGGATGAGCTCTTGTTGCCGGAGATCGAGCGCCAACAGGCTGCGGGCAAGCAGGTCGCCTTCCGGGGCGATGCGGCCTTTGCGAAGCCGGAAGTTTATGAGGCTTCGGAGGAACGCGGAGTACAGTACGCCATTCGCATTCCGGCCAACAAGAGCTTGGAGCTGGAGATCGAAGACATCCTGTTTCGCCCGCCGGGAAGGCCTTCCCGCAAGCCCTTGGTGCGCTACAAGAGTTTTCGCTATCAGGCGGAGAGTTGGTCGCAGGCGAGGCGGATCGTCGCTAAGGTCGAGCATCACCAGGGCGAGCTGTTCCCGCGCGTCGGATTCATCGTGACGAGCATGAGCTTGCCGAGCCGCTCGGTGGTGCGCTTCTACAACAAGCGCGGCACGGCGGAACAGTGGATCAAGGAAGGCAAGCAGGCGACGCACTGGACGCGATTGTCGTGCCATCGATTTCGGGCCAACGAAGTGCGGTTGCAACTGAGCGTGCTGGCCTACAACCTGGGCAATCTTTGGCGGCGGCTGGGGCTTCCGCAGCGAATCAAGAGTTGGTCGCTGTCGAGCTTGCAACACAGGTTGATGAAGACCGGCGGTCGGCTGGTCAAGCACGCGCGGTATTACTGGCTCTTATTGGCGGAGGGACATCTGAACCGGCGGCTGTTCGGCGACATGCTGCACAAGATCTGGGCGCTGCCGCTGCCGAGTGGGTAGCATTGCCGGAGTGAGGATCAACAGCTTTTGGCTCCAAAAGGTTTCGCAAGGAGCAGTGTCGGCCGGAGCGCCGTTCAAGCCGCTCAATCAACGACTGTGAGCGGTCGAACCAGCTCTGGCGACTACCAGCAGAGGTGATGTGCAGGGTTCAGCGTGAAAGGACGTGCTGTTCGGAGCGGAGCGGGTGTATACTGTGGCCGTGCCAGGGCCAAAATGGAAATCCTGGTTTGAGCCGTACCTGACCACCACACCAGCATTCCTTTGTTACTCATTCCCAACAACGGGATGGCGGCCTGTTCGAAGCGAGGGCGCATATTCGGTGAAGCAGGCTAAGTGGCTCCGGGAACGACACGGGATGGAAATCCGTTGCATCCGCGCGACGATGGCAACCGACACTCAGGGTAATGAATATCTTTCATGCACCGACCTGTCGGACTGGAGCCTACCCATCTACAGAATGTTCAGGTTCCGGGGAGACGAGCAGACGAGGGCAGAGGCCCGTCTAGGCGGTCGGCGGATTCATCCGAGGAGCGGGACATACCAGGCCGAACACCTAAAAATTGGCACTGGAGATCAGTTCGTGGAAGGCAAACTGCTCGATATGAGCAACGGTGGCCTGGGAGTGGAGACCGCGGTCGGATTAGATCTGAACTCGGACGTGACGGTAAGCGGTGAGCTTTACGGTGAGGGATCGAACCTGCAGATACAGGGCCGTGCCCGGGTCGCCCATTGCGTGTCGGTCAACGGAAACGTGTTCAAGATTGGGCTCAGCTTTCAGGAAGTCAAGTACCGAAGACTCGATTCCGCGGATGATCACAAGATTTCGTCCACATTTGACCCAGTAGAGCGCTATCCAGCATAGGCTCAGGGCCCGACCGAACTCGGTATCGCAAAGGTATACTGGACCGCGGCGGTGGCGAGGGTGATGTATTGTTTGCCGCCGACTGCGTAGGAGATGGGGGCGCCGAGTTGTTGACGCCAGAGCAGCTTGCCCGTCTTCGCGTCGAGGCCTAGTAGGTGCCCGAACGCCGTTCCGCCAAAGACGACGTTGCCCGCCGTGGCTAGGACGCCGGGCACGGGCATCCCTTGTAGCAGGTCGAAGCGCCAGCGATAGTCGCCCCTGAGCGGGCCCATGGGGCGATCGCGCCACCCTGAGGATCGATCCGTCAACCTACGTTGGTTTCTCAGAGCAATCTTCCATACAGTGAAACTCCTTCCTATGGAGAGCTGCGAGAGCCTTGATTTTTCAATATAAAATGCGGCTGCAAGCCGTGCCCTCTAAACCAGGATTTCCATTTTGGCCCTGGCACGGTCACAGGATACACCCCCGCTGCGCCGAATACCACGTCTTTTCGCGCTGAACCCTGCACATCACCTCCGCCGGTAGGCGCCAGGGCTCGTCCGTCCGCTCACAGACGTTGATTGAGCGGACTGAACGGCGCTCCGGCCGACACTGCTCCCTGCGAAACCTTTTTGGAGCCAAAAACTGTTGATCCTCGCCCGGGCAACGCTACCCACCCGGCACAGGCAGCGCCCAGATCCTATGCAGCATGTCACCGAACAGCCGCCGGTTCAGATGCCCCTCCGCCAGCAGCAACCAGTAGTAGCGAGCATGCTTGACCAGCCGACCGCCGGTCTTCATCAACCTGTGTTGCAAACTCGTTAGCGACCAGCTTTTGATTCGCTGCGGCAGCCCTAGCCGCCGCCACAGGTTGCCCAGGTTGTAGGCCAGCACGCTGAGTTGCAGCCGTACCTCGTTGGCTCGGAAGCGGTGACACGACAAGCGGGTCCAGTGCGTGGCCTGTTTGCCTTCTTTGATCCACTGCTCCGCCGTGCCGCGCTTGTTGTAGAACCGCACGACCGAGCGGCTCGGCAAGCTCATGCTCGTCACGACAAATCCGACGCGCGGGAATAGTTCGCCCTGGTGATGCTCGACCTTGGCGACAACTCGCCTTGCCTTCGACCAGCTCTCGGCCTGATAGCGAAAACTCTTGTAGCGCACTAGGGGCTTGGCGTTCGGCCTGCCCGGTGGCCGAAACAGGATGTCCTCGATCTCCAGCTCCAGGCTCTTGTTCGCCGGGATGCGAATCACGTAGTCCACGCCGCGCTCCTCCATCGCCTCGTAGATCTCGGGCTTGGCGAAGGCGGCGTCGGTGCGGAACGTCACCTGTTTGCCCTCCGCCTGTTGTCGTTCGATCTCCGGCAGTAGCAGCTCGTCCCAGTCCTCGGCGCTGTGCACGTTGCCGGGACGCAGCTTCGCGCCTAGGCAGTCGCCGTGCTGGTTGAACAGCAACAGCGGGTGATAGCAGAGGGACTCAAAATGGCCGTTGTAGGCACTGCCTTCCTGTTGGCCGTGGACGGGGCTCTCCGTGGAGTCCATGTCGAGCACCACGCGGTCTGAACCGTCGGGAGCTTCGGCTTGCGCGACCAGCTCCCGGTTCACTGCCATCAGCCCCAGCAAGTTCTCTTCGCTCGCCAGCATCTCCGTCTCGAAGCCATGCAGCGTCGAGGTCAAGGCGGCTCCGCGATCCCAGTTCCTCTTCGAGCCGATCAAGCGAAAGGTCGGATCGGCGGATACTCGAACGGCGTCATTGAGGTCCTCGTAGCCAGCGAGTCGGCTGTAGACCGACTGCCGCAGCAGATCGGCCAGCGCGAACTTCTTGTTCAAGCCTTGTCGCGAGTCGCTGAGATGCTCGTCGATCAGCTTCCCGAGTCCGAGTCGTTCATCCAGTTCGCGAACGAGAATCAGACCGCCATCCGAGGTGACTCGCGATCCTTGGAAATCGACTTTGAGAAATCCATTGAACGTGAGCTGAAACGGCTTGTTTTCTTTTTCACCCATCGGGTGTTGACCTCCATGGCGTCCTTATCGGGCTCTAGCCCCTATCAATAAAGACGCTGAAGGTCGCTGGATGGTCTGAAGCTCATACATCAAATTGAAAATGCGGGCTCAGACGAAATGCCGCAGGCCCTCTCGAGAAATCGTAGAGGCGTGTAAGTCGGAACACGTCCCGGTGCTCTTCCGAAACGCGCCGTTCATTCTCGGAGATCCAGAAGGGTGTTGTCGACGGACCGTTCGTCGTCTTCACTTCCAGCCAGCGCTCCTCGCCGCGCTTCGAAAAGGATAGGATGTCGAAGCCGGCACCGTCGCCGTCTTCCTTCGCCACCCAGCGGACCTTGTTGGCGAGGTCGTCCCTGCCATTTGCCGACAACCAATCCTTCTCAGCTTGGAACAGAAAAGCCTCACCCGCTTCGCCGAGGACTCGGGCCCTCGCATCGCGCACCGCCGGATCGAATCGGCGGATGATGCGATGGATGTCCGGATCGATCGTCTTCTGTGCGTCACTCATGATGGGTGCCGGTTGATAGGCTAGGCCAGCAGGTGGAACAACTCTCATTGATGCGGCACTGGCAAGGCTGTCATGGAGCCCACGAGCGCGCAAGTGAGCCTCGACGGCTGCAAACAGGGCGCGCTGATAGTTCCGAGCTGGCTTGTAGCCTTGGATGAAAGGCAAACCGAACTCTGCCATGACGGCGCTGATGTTCTGATGCTTGTATTCAATCGATCCGTGCGAGCGGCCGGTCAGCGCTTGGAGAGCCCGGTTGCGCTCCGCTTTGACAATCGTACGGCCGGTTAGTTCGGCCTGGAGCATGGCCACATAGTCCACTACGATGGCTTTGATCTCTGGCGTGGTCCAGGATTTTCCTGCGGGCTGCTGCATTCAGCGGGATCCATCCCAGTCCGGTCTAGCGCTCAGCGACCGTTTGGCTCTATGCGTCCAGATAGGGAGCACTCTGTCGTCCACAGCAGAAACGGCAGTGTCTACACCGTCTGCGGAGAGATCGATCACGTCATGATCATACAGGTCCACTCCCATTGCGCCCGGGCCTTCATTGGGTACTCCGGGATGTTCTGCCGCTTGAGCCCCTCGATCCGGTAGGCGGTCCGAGTATTGCGTTCAATGAAACGCAGGGCGTTCTCGATGTCGGTCACAAGCCCACCGTCGAAATCCTTGCGATCCAGGATGTGAACCTTGTCCTTGCCCTTTGCCAGCAGACAGGTGATGTAGGCCTGCGGGAAGAAATGACGCACGTTACGGGCGAAGAAGAGGACACCCGCATTTCGGAAGAGCAATTTGTCGCCCACTCGCTCGGCTGCCTCAATGTTGGCTAGCACGTCCTCGACCGGCGTTCGTCCGGTGATCCCGGAGTAGCCGAGCCAGCCATCGAACTTCTCGCGGTCGAAGTCCTCCGGGTACCGGAAGCGGGGGCAGGGTGAGAGATCGAACCGGATTACACCTTCCACCCGGAAGAAGTCGCGGATTTCGTCACGGCTCAGTTTCTGGGTCACCGCCCCCTGGCGCCAGAAAAAGCCATCGCTGCACTGTACTGGCTTGGCGTCGCGCTTTCCCTTACGTGGACCGCGAACACCCCGCCAACTGGCTCTGCTAGCACCTTCACCGGTGGATCGCAGTTGCGGGCGATGTCCTGAATGCGGGCTCGTAAAGTGTTGGAGTCGTGCATGCCGATCACGGTGCCGTCATCACGCACGCCGAGAAGGATCTTGCCTCCGATGGTGTTGGCCAGGGCCACAAGTTCCCGCGCGAACGAAGATGAGAGACTCTCCTTGAACTCGAGTGTCGTGCCTTCCCCCTCCTGGATGAGGATCCTGAAGGTCATCGGGTGTCATGCAAAACACCTCGGATCTTCTGATGACCCACTCGCTCCCGCAGAGCGTCCGCAGATCGCACTCCTTGCAGATCGCCGCCTCGGGTGGCGTTGTGACCTCGAACTTTTCCGCCTGCGGACAGATCTGTTTTTTTATAACCCACGCTTCTACCCGACTGTCTTCCCGGCCGCCTCCTCTACTGTCTCGGTAATCCAGGCGTTGAGGCTTTTGCCCTGGGCCTTGGCGGCTGCGGTGGCAGCCCGGTGGACCTCCGGAGGGATCCGGAGGGGGATCTTCCCGGAGAATGGCTTATCTGGAGTCCGGCCTCGTTCTTCGCAGACCTTCAGGTAGTCGTCGACCGAGAATTCGAACTCCTTCCTGAGTTGAGCGGCGGAGGTGCCCTCGAAAACTATCACGTCCCGAGTATCCACCACTTCTCCATGGAAGACGTCGGCCGCGTCATCGAAAGTAACCGTCGCCCGGTATCCTTTGTGTTCCATCATCGTTCTATTCCCGCCTCCTTCAGGAATCGCCTCACCGAGTCTACGATTCCCTTTCGGGTTTCCTTCTTGGGATGGGGTCTATGGAAGTGACCTACCACGTCGTTCAATTCGACGTAGACCCTGGAACCTTCCCGTTCCTCGATGTAGGCCCCGCAGGCTACGAACAGCGATTCGATATCAGCCCAGTTGACCCCGGATTGGGTGGGCCGCATGAAGATCGCCTCCAAGGTCTTGCGGTGCTTCTTCCTCACTTGAACAAGATATCACATAGAGATATCATTATCAAGGCCGCGGGAGCCCAGATATGCTCGACGCACCTCAACACACGAAGCGGTACGCACCCAAAGCCGCGAGATACTGGATTGGGTTTCCCGATGGCTGGGGCTCCTTTGTGCAACCCGTCCCCGGATAGGCTCCCCGCGCCGGTCCCCCTCACGGGGGGCGACAGGGAGCCGAGTGGGTTCTTGCTGGCGAGGGCAGGTTTCAATCCGCGCCCCCGCACGGGGGGCGACGCGGCACCATCTCTTCCAGGTTGTCCTCAAGACTCGCCATGTGCCAAAGGCCTCGCGCCCCGGTTTCGTGGACCGTCGTCTTCCCACCACCAACTGGTCTTTTTTGCTCCGTCGAGGTGGTCTAATTCTCTCCGCCCCTTGACACCGCTGCTCTCAGCGGCTCGATATGGGGAGGTGCCCTCCGCAATACCCGATGACCATTATCTTGCGTCCAGCGTCCCAGTGAAAATGCACCCGTATCGTTTTTGTGGCGTCGTCGTCCACACCGATTTTAAGATGGCGGAACATTGCAACCTGTTGCCCCTCGTACTCGAATGTCCTCTGACGCCGCATAGCCCTGCTTGCCATCAGGGTTTCGGATTCCTTTGCGGCGTAGTCGTTCTTCCCGAAAACCTTTCGCGCCTCATTGTCCCCACCATCCATCAGCTTGCTCCGGTAGTCCGTGACCAGTTGTTTCAGCAAACCCAGAAGCTGTCTCCCGTACACAAAACGGTCCATTTTTCGGGCGCTGTCCTTGGCGCTGGCAAGGACAGTACACCGGTCTCCGTACATCTTTTCGATCAAGTCGATACACTCCAGTGGGGAAAGCAGATCGGTCCGGCACACCAGGTCCAGCAAGTCCTCTGCGTCGATACCGCTACTCTGGCCGCCTCCCGCACTGGCGAGCTTCTTCTCTAGGGAATCGATAGTGAACTTCGCCCTTGCCGAATCTTTCCGTGCATCCTCGAGATTGCCTTTGAATTCTGAGACGCTTGTTTCAAGTTGGGAATTCTCATCCACCAACTCGGCGAAGTATTTGGCCTGCTCATCAGCTCCTCTGGACGCTTCCTCCAGCGTCAGCCGCAACTGAGCGGCATCCATCTGCTCTCGCTTCGCCAGCTCGGCATGCATAAGCCGTCGCTGGGCAAGCAGCATGACGCCCTCAGGGCGGACATGCTTGCGTAGATGCGGAATATTCGTGTTGTTTGTTACCCAGGCGAGTACCTGAGAGATCCGTTTATGCTGAGTATCCCCCCAGTCGGCGATATCTGCGGCTAGGAAATACCGTGCGCGGCCTGGTCTAGTCAGCGACGGCATATACAAAACGTTCACCGCGCCGCCCCAGGCAGACTGAGCTTCTCCCAGAACTTCTGCCATTTCGTAGCTATTGGAGTTTCGGGAGACCTGAACGACCTGTGCGAGTCCAATCAGCGTTTGTTGCAGGTCTCTGACCTTCAGTAGGTAATCGCCGTCCCTGGTGGGGCTGACAAGCACAATCGGCCCTTCTCGCCCCTGCCGTTCGATTTCGGCAAGCAGGTTATGGTAAGAGTCCGTGTCGGGCCCCACAGTTTTTACGGCCACGCCTGGCACCGAAGTTGCCAAATCGGCATCGTTGGCGTGCTGAACATTGTTGACCACGTAGCGTATCATTCGCGGCTGGGAGGCCATCACAGACCTGGCGACCAAGGTGCTGCGGTCATCCGTCTTCACAATGCAAGATAGTACGAATGTGCTCCCCAGACCCTTGAAGCCCACTTCGATAATCCATCGCCTGCCGAGCACGGTATCGTCCGGGTGTTTCAACACCCAAGAGTACAGTTTTGGATCATCTTCAGTAGTGGTACGAATCCGCAGCATAGAGTGCACATTGCCTCGTGTTCCGTTGAATTCACCGTCTTTCTTAACCTGGTCGGGGTGCAATCCAAAACCGAGTTGTTCCTTGAGCCAGCCACCAATCCCCTTAAAAACCGCTGCTTCAGCCCCGTGGCCCTGAAAGCTCAGGTGATTTGCATAGACCAGCATGCCTCACTCACCCGCCGTGGTTTCTTTTTGAAGCAGATCCTCAATGCGCAGGCCGGGGTTGGTCTTCATCGCAGCCTTCAATAGGCCGAATTCTATGTTCATCAGCGACTCCAAGGTGAGAATTTCTTAGTTCGTCATCGCTTGGTATGTCTAACAAATTGTGGCTCACATGCGGTGGCCACTACCGTCATAACTCAAGAGGCCCGTGGCCATCGTCCGGCGTAGCCACGTGTTCAGTGCCGTTCCAGGAACTAGCCGCTACTTGTGGACCGTGTCCCACTGCTTCGCCCGTTCACGGAAAGATTTTTCGTAGATAGGCCAGTCGTGGAGTGTTGCGGAGGATGTCCGGATCTCCGTTGAAACTCGCGGCTCTCCGTAGGTTGTAGTTTACGCCGCTTCGGCCTGAGCCGGAGGCGGCGTGTTCAGCTTGGCGAGTTCCGCCAGTAATTTCGGCAGTTGTTTGTACCCCTTGACTCGCCGGAAATTTCTCTCCGCCAGCCAGAGACTCGCGCCTACCAACGCTCGCGGTGATCGCCCCGTCGCCAACACTTGACGCGGCTGCAAATGCGATCGACTGTCGAGAAAGCCGACTCGATCGGATTCGTCGTCGCCAAGGTCAGTCGCAACAAGCCGTCGATCTGGAGTCGATGCACCGTCAGCGTTTCCTCCATCCCTTCCGCCAACGAGCGCGCCGCCGACGGATTCAACTCCATCAGCTCGCGGTGCAGTTTCTCCAGCGTCTCCTTGGCGTCGCCGTAGTGCGTCATCTGATAGGCACGGATCATCTTGCGCTCCACCCGGTCGCGATAGGATTCCGGTAAGTGAGCGGTCACGTTGCGACGCTTGTGCAACTGACATCGTTGCAGCAACGCATGGGCCCCAGCATGCTTGCGCACCGCCTTCCTCAGCGCTTTCGAACCATCCAGCACGTACAACATGGGAACGGAAAAATCGATCCCGCGCTCGACCAGATCATCCAACAACTCGCCGACCACCGTCGCGTTTTCACTGGCGCCCTGTCGCAACCCGAGAACCGTTTTGGCCCCGTCCACAGCGACTCCCAGCGCAACGACCAGATGTTGGCCCTTGAACTCGATGCCGTCGAGATAGATCACGCAGAGCGGGAGTTTATCCAGTGGCCGCTCTACAATCTCGCGCAGTTTCTCGCGACTCAGGCGCACGAAATGCTCGCTCACGGCGGACTTGTCGATGCCGTAAGATTCGGCGAAGGTGCGCACGGCTTTCGAATAATTACGCGTCGAGAGCCCCAGCATGAGCTTGTCCCAAACCGCTTCATCGAGCGGTCCCGAGCGGCGGAACAACTCGTAGCTGCCTAAGCGCTGCTCGCGCCCCTGCTCGCTGCGCAATCGCGGACGTTCGATCGGAACCTTCTGCCCATCCACGACGAGAAACCCTTGCTCGCGTCCCCAGCGGTAGGGTTGTTCCGGCGCGCGACGTTCGTAGCGCTCGCCGGCGAGCTGCCGGACCTCGTTGTCCATGACGAGCTGCATGAGTTCCAACCCGGCATCCCGCATCAGCCGGCCCACGCCTTCTTGCAAGGCGGCGGCCACCTCCTTGAGGGGCAGCGTCAACTGCAGCGACTCCTCGCTGTGCTTCGCTTGTTCTTGGAATTTTCCAACCGCTTGCTCGCGGTCGATCTGATATCGTTTCTTCATAGCGACTCTCCTTTCAAAAAAGCCGGGTATCCACTTGACTCAGGTGACCCCAACATCTTGTAGTTGGGCTCACAGCGTCTTAGCGTCCCAATCGGCGACGATCGAGCGGTACGGCGTCGGCTCCACCGCCATGGCCTGCTGCACAAGGCGGTAGAAGAG
The DNA here is from genome assembly GCA_965261065.1 of Bryobacterales bacterium. GTDB lineage: Bacteria > Acidobacteriota > Terriglobia > Bryobacterales > UBA6623 > JAKZVK01. Next base: position 7,032,110 of record OZ253444.1, read on the forward strand.
CTTGCCCCGACTGCGTGATCTGCGCCGATTGAAGCGGAACACGAACTCGTCGAGATAGTAGTCCAGATGCTCGTGGCTGACCGCCCCCTGATGCGTGCCCAGCATCCAGCGCTTGAGTAGCGAGATCGCCAAGTGCACCCTCGGCAGTAGCTGCGAGGCCTGCTCGCGGCGGTTGTTAATCGAGATGATACGACGCTGGTAGTCCTTCTTCTTGAGCGGATCGTAGCCCGACCAGTTGTCGGTAACAACCACGCTGCCCGGCTCGACCGACTCCTCGACGAAGGGCATCAAACTGGCCGCCGAGGCGTTCTGAACGCGCTGCATGCGGATGCGCCCCAGCCCGGTGCCTCTCTCTTCCGCGGCGACTGCAATCAACGCTTTACGCTCGGTCTGCCGGCCGATTACCCCTTCTTCTTCAGCGCCCCAGTAGGTCTCATCGACCTCGACGAGGCCCGTCAATCGCTCCCGCCCCGGGCGCACCATCGCTCGCCTCAGCTTGTGCATCCAAGGCCAGGCGGTTTGGTAACTGCCCAATCCCAGAACGCGCTGTAGACCCAGGGCGCTGGCCCCATTCTTCTGCGTGGTGATGGTCCACATCGCCCGGAACCACAGCCGCAGCGGCTTGCGTGTGTCTTGAAAGATCGTGCCGGCGGTGACGGAGGTTTGCCGCCCGCAGCGAGCGCATTCGAACCACACTTTGCGCACCGGCCAAGCGCGCTCATGCCCACACCTTGGACAGCGGAAACCCTCTGGCCAGCGCAAGGCGAACAGATAGTCGCGGCAAGCCTCCTCGCTCGCAAAGTGAGACTCGAATTCGAGTTGGTCGCGCGGGTAATCCTCCACCAGGCCCTACACTACATCTTGGGGTCACCTGAGTCAAGTGGATACCCAGCTCAAAAAAAACATCATCCCGAGCCTAACGGCTCGGGCCGGAGAGTCGCTACTTTCTACGAACTATCGGACATCCTCATTGACAAGAACTTGGCCAACACGGTCTTTGGCCCAAAGCAGAACGCTGACTACTGGGAGAAGGTGTTCCAGACCGGAAAATCGCCATCGAACATCCAGATCCTTGCCGCCGGCCTCGACCTGAACGAAATGATCGCCACGAAGCTGCCTTCGTCTGAGAAGAATATATGAAACTCCCGCACGGACAGGGTGTCGTGGACGCGCTGCGGAGTGTGCGTGTCGCAACGAAGAAGACCATCAATGGATTGAACCAGGCGACAGCGAAGCGAATGGCTAGGGGCGACTATGCCGGCGCCCATCACCTCGCGGTCAGAACCCGTACCGCTCCCGACGCAGCCGGAAGGCTTCCTCGCTGCCCTCCATGATCACGCTGACGTACTCCTTCACGTTCTTTCGGTCGATGCTGCCCGCACAGAGGCTCGTACCCAGTTGATTTTCCGTACCCAGCGCGACGATCAGCTCTGCGTCGCCGTTCACGGGGATGTTGGCGTTGTGGGTCGCGATCACGATCTGTCGGTAGAACTTCCTGCGGCGCAGAAGACTCACGACCACATCGTAGACGTAGCGATTGTCCAGATCGTCCTCGGGCTGATCGATGAGCAGTGGTTGGTCGCCCGACGAGAGCAGGAGACTCAGGATCGCGGTGCTCCGCTGTCCGACCGATCCGGTCGTGATCGGTTTGAAGGAACCGTCCGAAGAGCGCACCCGCGCTTCAACGGCATCTTCCGGAAGAAAGCGCTCCATCTCGTCCAGCCGGATGTGCTCGCGGCGTTCCAGCGCGCGATAGAAGTGCCCCGTCAGCCTGGCACCGGCTTCTCCCAACAGGCCGGCTACACGAGAGCTCTGCGCGTCAATGGAACGACCTTGCTCAGCCGTGCGGTCGAGATCCGCCCGGAGCGCTTCCACCAGGGACGCGAGCCGGTCGGGAATGCTCCCATCGGAGAAGATGTAGTCGACCAGCTTCTCCCAGTCGCGTTCCTGAACGCCGGCCCCGGCCAACCAGTTGTTCCTTTGCGCCTCGAAATCCCGTCGGTCTCGGAACGGAAGCACTTCGAGTCGAACGTCGGCATCCTGCTCCTCGAGTACACCAGCCTGGCTTCGTCGCAGCGCGAGACGCCGTTCGTGAGCCTGGACCAAGGCGCTGTGGGCACTCCGGAGCTCATCTTCGACCTTAGAGAGATCCTCGCCCATTCGTTGGATCTCCGACACCTCGCGCTCGAGCAGCACCCGCTGCTGGAGGAGTTTCTCGTGCTGCACGAAATCGACGCCGCGCTCCGCCATTTCGGCTCGCAGGTCCTCGTACTCCTTTCGAGCGTTGTCGTAAGGGGGTTGCCACTGTTCCGCCCGCTCGTCGCTGATCGTGGTCGAGAACGCTCGAAGGGCGACCGCCTCGTCGCGCAAAAGATCTGCCGTGCGCGAGATCTTCTCCTGGACACGACGGGCGACCGCATCGATCCAATCCTTGGACACCGTGCTTTCCGGCGCCGGATGCAGTTGCTCGATCGAACCGCGAGTGGCAGCGCTCTGGTCGCCGAGGCTCACGGCCTGGGTCTCGATCTCACGTAAGACCCCGTCGAGCCAGTGGCGCTCTTTCTCGAAGCCTTGGAATCGCCGGAGCACATCCTTGCGCCCGGCCTTCTCCAGGAAGGTGATCTGATCGTTTACCTTCTGAAGCTCTGTCTTCTTCACCGGAAGCTGCTTTCGCCGGGCTTCCAACCGCTTTCGCCTCTTCTGAAGCTCCTCGAGGCGCTCTACCGCCGCGCGGTGCTCCCGGAGAAACACTTGGAGCGCATCGGGGTCCAGGAGAGCATCGAGCTCGCTACGTTGAGAGGCGGCGTCTCTGGCGATTCGCGCAATCTGCCGTTGCGAGAGCACGCGCAGAGCGATGAGGCTCCGAACATCCAGCGGCACTGTCTCGGCATCCGCCGAGTCCGGATCGCGTTCTACGGTGGTCTCGGTTTGGGTGCGACGGATGCGGTAGCGCCGCTCTGCCGCGACGAGATCCACCTCGATCGCATGGCCGGTAAGGAGGGTCCCGGAAGTCTCGCCGTGGTCACGCTGCGACTTGATACCGAGAATGCTCTGGACGCTTTTTCTGGTCTCGACACCGCCTTCGCCGGGGAAGTCCTCCGGGCGCGCCCGGTCTAATACGTACCGCAGGTACTCCAGGAGGGTGGACTTGCCGGTTCCGCGCCCTCCGATGAGCGTCGTCAGGCACGGGTTCAGTGATACCTCGATCTCTTTGAAAAAGTCGGTCTCGCGAACGCGCAACCGTTCGATGCGTGGATAGGCCTGTCCCGGCGGGCCTTCGGCCATCCGGCGCAGCCGCGAGGCCGGGTCGAGGAGGGCGAGGCGGATGCCCTCGATGTCGGGCACCTCCATCTTAAGCCAACTGAAGCTCGAACCGATGGCCTCGTAGCTGTGCGGATCGGAGCACTCGATCAACGGCCAATCTTGCTGCTCGCGGTAACGGGCTCGCTGACCTTCCGTGAGCTGTTCCCAATCCTCACCCCGTCTGGCCGCGGCCCACCGCCACAGGAGCTCCCGGTACGCCTGCGGCAGCTTGCCGAATGGCTTCGTCGTCTGGAAGCCGTTCCAGTCGCGGCGGGTGATCACGCGCTGGCGAAGGTGGCCCTTTATTTCGTCCCAAAGCGACGTGGAGACCGCGATCTCGCTCGATTCCTGCGCCCCTCCGCCGCCGGACTCCCTCAGGACGCCGCTACGGTCGTCGGCATGGGCGGGTAGCACCACGAACTCCATGTGGCGGTCTCCGGAAGTCGGGCGACAATAATCGAAGAGGCGTTCCAGAAAATTGTCCACCGACTGACCGGTAGCCCGCGGCGTGCCGGTCTTCGGGTCGAAGCGGTCGCTCGTGCCGAAGACGTGGTCGATGGCCCGGTCGATGCCGTCCAGATCCGTTCCCGCAGCGAAGATCACCAGGAAGTGAATCGGCCGCTCGCCACTCACCGAAAGCTCGCAGCCGGGCAGGATTGCCGGCATCGAGACCCCCTGATCTACGGCTTGGCGAGCCAGCGCGTCGAATTGCGGCTTCAGGTACCGGTAGCCATCGATGCTGTTATGATCCGTGAGCGCGACGACATCGATCCCGGCGCCGTCCGCGGCGGCGCGGCAGGCCCCGATGAAGCGTTCGGCGATCACGGCGAGGCGCTGCGGCTCCTCCTTCCTGAGCGCCGTGATGGCCGCACACAGGTTTTCTCCGAAACTCTTTTCCTCATCGAAGGGCGTGTGGACATGGAGGTCGCAACGCAGCCACCGCGTACCCGGGACGTGTTGGTCCGTCATCGTTGGCCTCTTTGGCCTCCGCGGTTCGGTCCCGCACGGCGTGTTTCTCGTCGTGGGTGAGGTGGGCGTCGTTCACGCGTTCGCCCGTAGCGGATCGTGTTATTCGTCTCCTTGTTTAGCTTGAACATTGCCGAAAACGGCTCTCCTTTGGTCACATCTCCGCCTCTCTAAGTGTCACCTAGCCAATGTACACTTGCGGGCTTTGAGGAGTTGATCGTAAAGGGCCTAGCGCAAGCTTTTTGTCTGGGGGACGTGGGAATGGAGCGCAGTGCGAAAGTCATTGCAGAATGGATTCTTGCCAAGTTGCCTATGCAAGCTCTTCCGCCACATCGGTCCCCGTCACCCTTACTACCATGGACGCAGTTGGGCAGATGCTGGCTAGCGTCGTTAGGACACTGTTGCCCGGAGGCCATGATGCACACGGTATGGGGGCCCTGTTTGGTCTCACCAGCTTTACCGGATCGATCGAAGTCACCTCCACGGTGTCCATCGTCAGTCTGTCGCTCAATTTCGAAGCCGATCCCATATTCTCCTCCTTGCCTCCGGGGGAACTAGATGCTTCCGCGCAGTGATCGACATCGTCTCGGGTAAGCGCTTCGACCGCCCTGCCCTGGCCGAGCTCATCGATCACGCCCGACCCGGTGACCGCCTCTGCATCATTCGCCTCGACCGGCTCGGACGCTCACTCAGGGAGCTGCTCGAAACCGTCGACGGCCTCAAGGCCCGCGGCATCCACCTGATCAGCCTCGAGGAGCGTCTCGACACCTCGTCCGCGGCCGGTGAACTCGTGTTCCACGTCTTCGGCTCCATCGCGCACTTCGAACGCCGGCTCATCTCCGAGCGTATCCGCGACGGCATCGCCGCCGCCAGGAAACGCGGGCGAACACCGGGCCGACCGCCGCTCGACCCGGAGACGGTTTCCGCCGCTGAGAAACTCATCGCGGCCGGATTGCCACCCGCTCGAGCCGCAAAACAGCTTGGCATTGGCAGGGCAACGGCTTACAGAATCGCAAAGGCGCTGCGTTGAAGTCGAAACCGCGGCCCTTCGGTCCCTTAGAGTAATTCTACGAACAAACCTTGCGATGACCCCAGGAATGTCGTTAGGCGAAGCGAGCGATCTCCTCGGAGCACCGCGCTCATGACTTCGCGTTCCTTCGGCATCAGCAGTTCGCACGTCCTTTGTGCGATCCAGACCTCAAACGTGTTGGATGGCGGGTGCTCAAGCAGCGCCGCTTCCAATCCTCCGCCAGCATCCAGCACAGCTTTGATCTGGTACCACAGCGTCGCGTCGGTTTCCGTCAGTAAGCCCGCGCCGTTGCTGAGATGCGTTGCAAGCGCGGACATCCCCGGGATACCCTCAGCGGCGGACAACCCGGACCCGATCACCAACGCGAGACCGTCGGTAAAGTGCTCCTGTGCGAATGTGACCAGCGCGTCGTAGTCCATCTTCGTACTCAATCTCGGGACCGTCTCAAAAGCAGGTATTGATGCCAAGCCCGCCAGAAATCTATATGAATGCAATATGCTAGCATAGTGTTAGCACATGTGCCGTGGAAGGAGAGAAGGCGTGGGTAATCTGACAGTCCGTAATCTTGACGACTGGGTGATCGAGGGGCTCAAGGCTGAGGCGAAGACGAACGAGCGATCGCTGGAGGGAGAGGTCCGCCATGTGCTGACGCAACGGGTGGGTCGTCGTAAACGCATCGCCGATTTTCGCGAGAGGACGCGGCAGATCGCGGCCATGACTGCTGATACGCCCCAAACCGACAGCCTCACGCTGTTGCGCGAGGATCGGGATCGGTGAAGCTGACCGTCGACGCCAGCGTCGTCATCAAGTGGTTCGTGACCGAGCCGCTGTGTGAGGAGGCGCGGCAGTTGCTGGGCGATCGGCTCGATCTGCACGCCCCCGATATCCTCTTGGCTGAGTTCGCGAACATCATCTGGAAAAAGGTCCGGCGAGGCGAAATCTCGGACCCACAGCCGTACTTTGACGAGCTCGCGAGTCTTCCCGAGATCGTCACCCTTCATCCCGGCGGCGACCTCATTGGGCGTGCCGCGCAGATCGCCGTGGTGATCGACCATCCGGTGTACGACTGTCTCTACTTGGCGTGCGCCGAGGTGACGGCATCGGTGGTAATCACCGCTGATCAAAAACTAGTCAACCGGGCCACCGAGCGTTTGCCCAGTCTCGAGGTCCGCCACATTGGAGCGCTCGGGATCGCAGGGTAGACGCGGTCGTTCGACCCGTGAGGATGTGCTATGCGCTTCCGGTTCCTTCACGCCGCTACCCTTATGTGAAGCAGCCCAGTGCCGTGTCCCGAAAAAACCCAGGTTTCGTGTCTGTCTTTCTCCTGAAGTAGGATGTTGTAGGTCTGGTCGCTACCCTTGCCTATGGCCGCGCCGTGGGGCGCCTCTTGACCCCTTCCATGCCAGCACCGCGTCAGGTGTAAGCCCCCGTGGCGGCCACCGGCAACACAAGCTCGGGAAGCTCATGGATCGTGACGTTGGGGCAAACCTCGCGCGCGATCTCGCATAGGTGGCGATGGTGGCTCAGGTATATGACCTGCCCCACCCCGGCCATTTCGGTGAACAGACGAAACGCCTCCTCAGCGCGGAAGTCATCGAAGGTCTCCAAAATGTCGTCGGCTACGAATGGCACCGGGCCATGCTGGTCGACGAACTCGAAATAGCCGGCGACACGCAACGCGAGATAGAGCTGGAAGCGCGCACCCTTTGACATCTCGGAAGCGATCTTCGCACCGCCGCTGGCGCCGATACCCATGAGCACCTCGCCCTTGTCGGTTAACTGTGCATCCAACCGTGAATAGGCGCCGCGGCTGATCGTTCGGAAGGCTTCCGAGGCGCGTCTCATCATCGAACTACGATGTTCGTCCCTATATGCGCTCAGGGCGCGCTCCGCGGCCTCGATGCCAAGCTGTGTCCGGAGGTAAGCGAGCGCCCCTTCCTCGATATTGAGAAGAACCGTGCGACGTTGCTGTTCAAGCCTAGCCACTGCATTGTCACCGCCCACCGCACTGATCGCATCCTCGGCGCGGCCAAGCGCCAGATAGAGTTCGTTTGTGCGTCCAGACGCGTCCTTGAGTCGAGCCTTGAGCTCGGCAATTTCCCGTTCGAGTTTGTCCGAGTCGGTGTTTTCGAGAGCCGATACTGCCTCTTCCAACGATCTCGCCTTCATCGACTCCACCAACTTGGTTTCGCAGTTGGATAGTTCCTTGCGAACTGCAGTCCGGCGCGCCACCTTTTTCAGTCTCTCGTCCACCTCCCTGAGGGAATCCACCCCGAATGCCTTGAACATCTCGTCAGCGACGGCACGCAATTCGACGAGGCTATTCTCGACCTCGGCAATGTCTTTGGCGACGCTTTCCATCTCCTTGAGACATTGGCCGCGCGCCTTTCGATCGTGGATTGCCTTGCCGAGACGGTCGCTCAAGCCGTCGTTGATTGCGACGACCTGTCCGGCGTCGAAGGTGTCGCCCAACTGCTCCACGAGGGCCCGCACGGCAGCGGTGAAGTTAGCCTGATCCTGCTCCATCTTCCCGATGCGATCGGCCATCGCAGCGCGATTCTCGAGAGTCGACTCCAGAACAGTCACGTCTTCGAGAATACGCCGGACCGCTGCGGTAGAAGGCTCCTGATCAGCCCCCCCGAGCCAGCAACGGGACAGCGATGCGGTCCAGTCGGCATGCCATTTGGTGTCGTCTCGACCCGCCTGTCCCGCATCGCGCCGTCGGCGCTCCAACTCCGCCTGCGTCCGTTCAACCTCTTGTCGCACGGCCCTCGATGCGCCGCGTTGTTCCCTGTCCGACTCGACGGCTGCTTGCGCGATCTGGACAAGATCCTCGATGTTTAACGCCGGATCATGCGCGACCCGCGCGGCCGTCATGGCTTTCGCAAGCCGCTCGTGATGTCGGTTCTCATCCTCCCTCGCGCGCGCTATTTCAGCGTCCTGGCGGCCGATGTCTCCCAGCGTCTTGAGGACCTCCTGGCGTCGATGGATCCAGGTCGTGAGCTTGGGAAGCGTGACGGCGGACGACAGACTTTCGGCACCTGTCCCCGCCATGACCTGAACGGCGGCGGACACCTCATCCAGGACCTGCCGTTGTTGCTTGCGCGCCAGAGCGAGCTCTCCCGCATTCCGCTCGAGTTCCGAGGTTTTCTCCCGCAGGTCCTCGCTTGCCTGCCTTAAGTTGGCGAGTTCCGTTGCGTGCACGATACGGGCAGCCGTTGCGTCGTCGTCCTCCTCCAGTCGTTCCTCGAAGGTGTCGGCGGATGTGGCATCGAGTGTCGCGCGATGAGTTTTCCACGCCTCATCCCGTAGTGCCCGCAGTCGCGCGGCCTCTTCATCGCCGATAACCCCGGTTTCAGATCTCTTTGCCTCCATCAGACCGGAGAGCCCGTTCCGGTCGGCCAGGAGACGCGCCTCTTCGCGTTCAAGTAGGTCGATGTCTTTGACGGCTTGGTCGAGAGCGGATCGCCAGACATCCATCTCGCCCGTCTCCGGCACGCGAACCCCCGCGAGGACTTCGGCGGCGCCATCCCACGGATGAAGCTGCGCTACCTGTGCATCAAGCGCGGCTTTGAGCTCGTTCCGTCGCCGCATGTGCATCGCCAGACGCGCACGATGGTCATCCGCATGCACGGCCTTGGTAGCGGCATTCAGGCGATCAAACGTGTTATCGGCGCCATCGCCGGCCTCCGTACCGGTTTCCTCGACAGCACGGTGCGCCGTGCCGACGGCGGCCCCTGCCTTCTCCATTTCGGCTGCCGTCGTCCTCAACCGCTCATCAAGACCGGATCGCCGTTCGATCAAGTCATTTAATGAGCCTACGACCCCGGCGGGAACGGTGAGAGAAGTGGGATTAATACCGGACGCTTCACTCAAACGACGCGTTACGGTCCTGATTGTCCCATCGTATTCGCTGAGCGTGGAGCGACGTTCGGGCAAGTCCGCCGTTGCTGTCACATAGCGTGCGCGCGCGGTGGTGAGTTGGGCGATTTGACTCTCGAGCCCGAGGATCGCGTTGTCGACGGCCAACGACTCCTTCTTCTCGCTCAGTTGTCGTTTCCGCTGCTTGAGGCCGTCGAGCCGAGTGGTCAGCCTGGGTTCCTGGTTAATTAGACTGCCGACCTGCTCGAACCAGACTTGCGGAACCTCCGGCAACGATTCAAGCTCCATGATCTCGCCGCGCAGTCGATGGATTTCACCAAGCCATGGCAGTCCTTGAATGCGACGTTCAGCGTCTTCACGCTCGGTCTCCAGTTCGGCCCGCGCCGACATGGCCGTGTCGTAGGCCGATTTCGCCCGACCCCGATCCGTGATGAACCGGGCAAAGACACTCGCGACGGTGTCGAGCCCCTTCTTCTCCTTATCTAGCTGGAGAATCTCCGCCTTCAACTTGTAAAGTTCCGTGTTTCGGGCCCGGTCCCTATGAAATTTCTCGGCACTCTCGCGAAGTCGGTTCAAGGTCTTGCTCAACTCGACAAGACCGGCGCTGGTCGCAAAAAGCAACTGACCCAGATCACCCTCGCTTCTGAGAATCTCATCGCCGCCCCCTTCCAGGGTATCGTCATCAAGCGAGAACATTGCCTTGTAGGCGTCGCGATCCATGCCACCGAGCGCGTTGGCAATGACGCCATCGGCGATAGGCTGGCCATGCTCGTCAAGCAGACTAGCCTTGGTCTTGCGAACCCGTACTAACCGATGCGTCTGCCCGCTTATCTCTAGGTCGGACTCGATCCGCATGGCTTCGTAGCCGTGCAGGAAGCTGTATCGACTCCGCGGCTCGATCCCGAACAGCAGATCGAGAAAGCCCCCCAAGGCCGTCGACTTTCCAGTTTCGTTCGGGCCATAGACAATATGCAGGTCTGGGCTGCCATCGATCCGCTCGCCAAAGTTGATCGTGTGGTCGGTGAACATGCCGTAACGAGACAAATCTAGTCGGCGCAGGCGCATCAGTTCGCGTCCCTCTCGGACGTGCCTTCGTTCAAATGAGCGAGCACCGCTTCGCAACCCTCGGTCATTAGTGCCTCAAGGACTTCGCTACGCGATGTCTGATTGTCTCCGAGAACGCCACGCACCTCGGGCGGCAAAAACGGCTCCAGCTCTTGCACGAGATGGGCGGCCGCACGCTTGAAATCATCCGACCGGGCGATCGGACCCAGCATCTTCGCGGCGAGCTCGCTCACCGGTCCAACGGAGGGATCTGTCCCCGGCTCTACATTCAACTCGACCTTTTCAACCCATGTACGGCCAATCAGAGCGGCACGGCTGTCAGCCTCGGCCTTTGCGACGTCCAGGTCTCGGCGGAGACCCCAAGCCAAGTCGGTACTACCCTGCAACGTAAGACGGACGACCAGATGCTCCGAGTTGACGGAGTCCCGGACCTGCGTGAGGCTTGCACCGACGTGCTCGACCATGCCTCGCCAGTCCTCGATGCCGGTCAAGTCGACCGCAACACGCTCGAACTGGGCGATGCTCGTCGGATACGGCCGGGAATCAACCGAGCCATCGTTCCCAACGGTGACCATCGTCACCGATTTTGGGCCGTCCTCGTTGATGTCTCGTCCCTGCGGCATGCCGGGCATGACGATGAACGGGTTGCGGCTGTGAACCTTCCTCTTGTGTATGTGGCCAAGGCACCAATAATCGAACCCGGTGTCGGCCAGTTGGGCCACGCTGCATGGCGCGTAGTCGTCGTGCTGCGTGGAACCGGCCAAGCTCGTATGAAGCAGCCCGACGTTGAACGCTCCCCCGACTCGAGCCTTGAACTTGGAAACGAGGTTTTGCGGCGCCTGGGGTTTCGTAAAGCTGATTCCGTGTACGACGACGGGAGTCTCGCCGCGAGGCCGTTCCAACGCGACCGTTTCACTACGCCCCCCGAAGACCTTCACACCTTCCGGCAATACAAGTTCCTTGGTGATCCGTGACTCCGCGTCATGGTTGCCCCGCACGATGAACACTCGAATCCCGGCCTCATCCAGCCGTTGCAATTGAGCGGCTAGAAAGAGAGCGGTTTTCATCGACGTCTGATCGCCATCGTAGAGGTCGCCGGCGATCATCAGGGCATCAACCTGTTCATCGAGGCACAGCTCGATGGTCTGCTCGAAGGCGAGGCGGGCCGCGCCACCAATTAATTCGGCAAGTGCGGGATCTCGAAGGGCGAGAGACCCCAGCGGGGAGTCAAGGTGAATATCGGCGGTGTGAACGAAGCGGAATGGCATAATTGACACGGAGAAACACGAAGAAAGTTGTTAGAGCTCGGATTTTCATTCGGTACTGGCACGGCTGCAGGATAAATCCGCAACGCTCCCAAGAGCAAGGGGATTATCAGGGCTGGTCGAGACCGGTCAAAATGATCTTCCTGAGAGAGGACGTCCCGGGTTCGCCCCCTCGTTTTCGCTGTTGCCATCGTACCGCGCAATGATACCCGGTTTGAGGTGCCGGACACGGGGTCCGAGTAGCAATGTCAACGCCAAGTAGAAATGTCCGGTTTTGGCCGGGTGGCGAGAGAGGCGATGGTAAAGTGTTGGCTGTGGAGGGCGGGGTCGCGCCTGCTCTCCAAGCCCAAGGCCGAGGCGACGGGGCTGGCTCCGAAGCAATCGGCTGATCGACACGGCCCTCTGGCCTCCCGGGCAGAGGGTTTTGTGTTGCTGCACTCTCGGATCCCGCCCTGCTGCGCTTCGAGTCGTGGCCTGGCCCCTGCCTGCACTGTGGGAAGCACCCACCCGGTGGCTGTCAGGCTCGCTGTGAGTGCTGGCTTCCCATGCGGCCGGCTCACCCCGTGATGCGGCGTCGGCCGACGGCCCGTCGCCACGCGGCGCACACCGCCGCCGCGCGAGCGACCGTCATCCCGCGCGCCGGCGCCGAGACGTGACCCCTCCCTGCATCCTCCGCCTTCCCGGCGCTCACCGCGCCGGCACGCGCCCGGCGGGCGGCGCCCATGCCGTTTCCGGGGCGAGCCACACCCAGCGCAGATTCTCCAGCCACCCCAGCGCCGACGCGTCCACGACGGCGCTGCCCGAGAGGTCGAGCCGATGCAATAGGCCGAGCCCCGCCAGCGGCCAGAGGTCCGTGATCGGGTTCCCCGCCAGCCCCAGGTTCGCCAGCCTCGCCATCTGCGCGAGCGCCCGCACGTCGGCCACCCGGTTGCCGTCCAGCCGCAGCACCTCCAGGCCGTTCAGCTCCATCAGTCCCGCCAGCGGCCAGAGGTCCGCGATCTGGTTGTCCGACAGGTTCAGCCGCTCCAGCGCCGTCACGCCCGCCAGCTACCAGAGGTCTTCAACCCGGTTGCCGGCCAGGGTCAGTCCCCGCAGGCCGGCCAGCTCCGCCGGCGAACGGCCGGAATCCGCAACTACGGCTGCGCGGGGACGGTGATCTCCAGGCGATTCGAAAGCCGCTCGCCTCCTGCGGTGCAGATCGCACCGGTGGTATCGCAGGCCCGGTCCGCCGCAAGCACAAGGACGACGTTCGCGTTCGAGTCCGGCTCCACATCGATGTACCAGCTCTGGTTCGACGGAGGGGATTGCCGCCGCGCAGTCACCACCGTGCCCGCAGTCACCTCGAAAGCCGAGTCCCGGAGCGCCACGTAGCTGAGACTCGCCTCTTCACTGAAGTGAAGCTCGAAAGTAAAGCCGTTGTTTCCGTCGTGTCGCTCCGGTACCCGCTCGACCCATGCCGTCAATGGCACCCCGGTTGCCGCTTCGACCGTCACGGCCACCTCGTCCTCCGCATACAGCCCGCCCGCATCCGTCACCCGCAGCGTGAACCGTAGCGTCTCGTCCGCCGACAGCGCCGAGGGCGCCGTGAAGCTGGTGGCCGCCGCATCCGTCGCCGACAAGGTCATCGTCGTGCCTGCCGTCTGCGTCCAACCGTAGCTCAGGGTGTCGTCGGCGTCGGGATCGGTCCCCGTGCCGTTCAGGCTTACCGTCGCACCGCCCGCGATCCCATCCTGGTCCGCGCCCGCATTCGCCGACGGCGCCTCGTTCCGATTCGACAGCGTCACGCTAAGGTCCGCCGTGCCGCTCTGCTTGCCGTCGCTCACCTGAACGGTCACCGCGTAGGTCCCGTCGCCGCCAACATCGTCCGGCGACTCGAAGTCCTTCGCGGTCAGAAAGGACAGCGCCCCAGCCGTCGTGATCGCAAACGCGCCGCTGTCCGCGCCCCCAGGAATGGACCAGGTGAACGCCGGCGCCGAGGTGTCCTCGTCCGTGGCCGTAAGAGTGGCGACGGCCGTCTCTCCCTCGAGAACCGTATATGTCCTTGGCTCGTCCACGGAGGGTGCCGCAGTCCCGGCCATGTCGCCGACGGTAGCCCGCGCCTCATCCGACGAACGGCTCGCGTAGAGGACGTCGTAGAGTGCCTGAATTGTGTAGACGTATGTACCGGTCTCGAGATCCGCGTCCGTCCAGGTCGTCCCCGTCGAACCAGTGTTCGCGACCAACACCGTGGCGTCATTCCCATCAGCCGATCGCAGAATTCGGTAGCCGGTGAGCCCATCTGGATCGTAGCTGGGGTCTTCCCAGCTCAGTTCCACGTCGTCCAGGGCCTGGGAGGCGCGGAGGTCGCCAGGCACGCTGCCGGTGATGGCGCTGCACATGCGTGGCCGCATGACCGTGGCCAGTCCGTCTCGAAAGCTGGCGCTGAGGACGCCTCCTATATGGTGCCTGCCACTTTGAGCCTCGCGGGCGTCCAGCGATGCCGCGGTGTCCTGCCCGAAATGAAGGCGCAGCTTCTGGATCAGCTCGTCCTCCGCGGTCGCCGAACCGGGGCCGTAGTACAGCATCGCCGACCTCTGGAGGTCGGTCACACGAGGCACGACAGCGTCGCTGTTGGAGACGCTGCGGTATAGCCGCCTCACCATGGGCTCGTCGCGCCAGACGTCAGCCATCAGCAGGAACACGATCGAATCGGCCACGCTCCCGCCGGTGTGGTAGTAGTACGTGTAGGTCAAGAGGTCGGGAGCAGGGCTGATCACCTGGCCCGGCTCATCGGGGAACCGCGGGTCCGCGTCCGACGCGAAGAGATTTTGCTCCGGTTGCGAGAACTGATTGAGCGCTACCGCAAAAGCGGCAAGATCGTCGTGCTCCGCGCACACCACCTCGTCGCTGAATGACCGAAAGTCCGGATAGCGCCCCCTGAGGATGCGGTACAGCACCTCGGCATGGCGCCACGACCACACAGCGCCAGCCTCCTCAGCGACCACCGTAGAGGGCGGCGGTCCCCGCCACAAGAACCGATGGGTTCCGCCGACATAGAGTAGTGAGGCAGAGAAGTCCAGCGGCTCGATCCGCGGATCGCTCGACGCCATCGCCCTATCCATAGACGCCGCCGCAGACCTAAAGGCTGCATCGTCGTCCCTCGAAGTCACGGTCTCGCTTCCCGCCCACTCATTCCACATGCCCCACATGGGCTTGTTGAACGAGCCGTGGCAGCTCTGGCACGAGGCGGGCGCGCTGATCTGGGGGCTCGCCCCGGAGTAGTCGATCACCCCTGCGGTCCAGTCGGTGTCGTTCTGGCGCAGGAACTCCACCGACTGCCCGAACGGTCCTGGAGCGGAGGGGTCGGTGGTCCAGGCGAAGGTCAATGCCCCGTCCCCGCCGAAGGAGATCACCCGCGGATAGGCGCCCGACACATGGGGCGCCGCCGGCGACTCCGACCGGTACATGAGGACGAAGCGCTGAAGATAGGACGTGGGCAACGCGGCGATGAACTCTTCCGGGCTGCTTACTGCATGCCTGTCCAGAAAGCGTTGGATCCGCGGATAGGGCCCCGAGTTGTCTGGCTGGCTCCCATCCGCCTGCATCCCGTCGAAGAGGGAGAGCTCCTCGAACAGCCCGTCCGGCAGCGAGGTGAAGCGGTTCTCATGGAGCGTCAGTTCCTTGAGGAGTAACAGCGAATCGAAGATGCCGTCGGGTAGCGTTTGCAGCAGATTGCAGTTGAGCCGGAGCGTCTTCAGGAGGTAGAGCTCGTCGAACACGCCGGACGGCAGCGAGGTGAGCACGTTGCCGGAGAGATCGAGGGTTTCAAGCCGCACAAGCCCGTCGAAATCGCTGGCGCTGAGGCTGGAAATGCTCTGATTTCGGAGATCGAGCGTCGTGATCTCGCGCAGGTGGTGCAGCGTGAGCCGTGCGCAGCCTTCGCCACTTACGGTCTCGATCGCCCTCCAGACCTGAATCGTGCGGGTGCACACGTTCTCGTTCTGGGCCGACACCTCCGGCCCTCCACCGATGACCGCCATCCCGATAACCAGGAGCGCTGCTCTCAGGCAGATCGATTCAGTCAGTTGCATAGTCATCCTCATGTCTCTAAAGACGTATGGCGGGAGAGAACCGGACAGGCCGTGTGGAAAAACTTTGACTACGCGGTCCCGGGAACCTCGGCGAGCGCCGCGGCGAAGGCGGGTGCGGTTCCCGGCCGCTCCGCCCGGGGGGCCGTCAGGATCGACGCCGCGAAGGCGGCCACGGCCGCCGCCGATGCCGGCGCGGCGGAGGCGGCAGGCCCGTCGGCCGCGAGGCGCTGGCGCCGGATGCGGCGCTGCACCTCCTCGAGGGTGCCGCCGCCGAAGGGCTGCCGGCCCGCCGCCATTTCGTAGAGGACCACCGACAGCGACCAGACATCGTCGGCTTCCTCGGCCGTGCGGCCGGTGAGCACCTCGGGCGAGAGGTAGGGCAGGGTGCCGCCCACCAGGGCCGCGTCGTCCACCGCGTGCGCCAGCCCGAAATCCAGCAGCTTCGCCGACCCCTCGGCGGTGAACCCGATGTTGCTGGGCTTGATGTCTCCGTGCAGGAATCCCTTCGCGTGCAGGGCCGCCAGGGCGTCGGCCAGCCGGGCGACGACCGACACCGCCTCGGCGGGTGCGATGGGCCCGTCCGCAGCCGGTCCTCCAGCGTGCCGCCGGGGAGGAACTCGACGATCAGAAACGGACGGCCCCTCCAGAACTCGACACCGTGGATCTGGGCCACCCCCGGATGCGTCACCGTCGCCATCGCCCAGGCTTCCGGCTTCAGACCCACGAGGCGGACGGTGGAGCTCTCCGTCAGGATCTTGATCGCCACGTCGCGCTCCAGACGCAGGTCGCGCGCCAGGTAAACCACGCCCATGCCCCCGGCCCCCAGGCGCCGCGTCAGGCGGAACTTGCCGGCGAGAAGCTTCGGGACCTCCGTGGCGACGGGGGCCGGCCCGCATGCGCACGCGGGTGCCTCGCCGGCCGCGGTCACCGATCGGCAGACGGGACACTCCTCGGCAGCCGGCGCCTCTCCCAACCCCGCGCCCGGCGCGTCGAGCAACTGGAGGCGCGCCAGCGCCAACCCGGCGGCCGCGCCGAGCGCCTCCAGGAACGGCAGGTCGAGGGAGCGTACCAGGCGCCTGTCGAGGCGGCGGCCCACCACCAACACCCCGAGGACGTCCGTCCCTGGACCGGGCGCCGGCACGATCACGTCGGCGCCCGTCTCGGTGACCCAGGCCGCTTCATCGGGCGGCAGCAAGGGGAAGACCGACGGCCGCCCGTCCGGCTCGACCCGCACGGGTCCACCGGCCGTTTCCAGCAGGTGGACGATGGCCGTCTGGCGCGACAGGGGCACGATCCGGGCCTGCGGGGCGCTGAACCCGCCCGCGCGGGTCTCGGCGTCGTCGGCCACCAGCAGAGTAGCGGGCGAGCCGCATCCGCGCCGCACCGTCCGGGTGACGGTCTCGCCGACGGTGGTGATCCGCCCGGCCCGCGTCAGGGCGCCCGCCGCGTCGGCCAGCGCCTGCCGCTGGTCCGCGGTCTCGGGGAGGATCCAGACGTCCAGGTGGATCAGGATGCGTTCACGGGCGGCGATCACCAGCAGCAGGATCCCCACGGCCGCGAACAGAGACTGCGCCAGCGGATCCGCGATGACGGCACCCACCGCGCGCTCCGGGCTGCGCCCGATGAGCCACGCCAACGCCCCGGCGGGCACGGCGGCCACCGCCCCGAGCAGGCCGCGGCGCAGCAGCAGCCGGCGGTAGAGCTCCCGCACCGCCTCCCGCAGGTGGGGAATGCGCGCCGCCAGCACCGCGTACCAGAGCAGGATCAACCCGGGGAAGCGCAGCACCTCCATCAGCAGAATCGTCGGCGACCAGCGGTAATTGGATACCCAGTCCCCGGGCGCGAACACCTCGGCCACGTTGTAGACGGACGACACGCCCATGAACAGGAGGAACCCCGCGCTGAACACCACGACCCGCCGCACCTCCTCGGCTGAAGCCGTGTGCGCGCGCAGCGCGACCAGGGTGACCGCCCCCAGCGCCAGCAGGTCCAGTGTGGCGATCGTGCCATCGATCACCAAGGCGACCGGCGCCGCCGCAATGCCCGCCCGCGCCAGCACCAGCGTCACGGCGCAGGCGAGCCAGAGACCGCCACCGATCAGCACGCTGGCCGGGACCATGCGGCGCGCCAGATCATCGAGCCGGGTCCGGCGATGGACCCGCGGGCACTCGCGAGCGAACGCCCACAGGAAGGCCGGCGCGAACAGGAACGCGGGAACGTAGAGGGCGGTGAAGAGCCGGCTGTCGGCAGGCAGGTGCTGGAGATAGGCCGCGTATTCGGGCGGCGGCGGCAGTTCCAGGACAAAAGCCGGGAGCATGAGCAGCGGCGCTTGGGTGGCCTTGAGGAGGCTATAGACCCCGAGCAGCCATGTTCGCCAGTCCCCGCGCCCGGCCCACAGCAACAGGACGGCGTCAGCGGTATGCCCGACCAGCTTGGTCGTCATGAAGGCGGCCAGCTCACCGTGCGCGCGATAGTAGTCGCCCCAGGCCCACGGCAGCAGCAGTAGCGTGGCCGCCACCTCGATGGTTG
Organism: Bryobacterales bacterium; assembly: GCA_965261065.1. Lineage (GTDB taxonomy): Bacteria > Acidobacteriota > Terriglobia > Bryobacterales > UBA6623 > JAKZVK01. The sequence goes on from OZ253444.1 coordinate 7,050,220, forward strand.
CGATGGCGATGAGCGCGTGGACGGCGCGACGGACGACAGCGCTACCGTAGGGGCGGGGCGGGTCGGCCGTCTCCGACGCCGGTCCCGCGACCGGGCGGCTCGCCAGGACACGCTCGATGACGCGCAGGTTCTCGATCTTCTCGCGATCGGCGCCCTCGGCGAGCCGTGCGCATCGCTCCCACTACACCTTCTGGTCCAGCGTGAGCGCGTCCGCTACGTCGCCTACCAGATCGTCACGGTCGTCGGTGCTCATCACGTATCCGGAATCCCACCTCGTAGCAAGTCAGCGCAAGCCCTCGCGCACGGCGCTCGGCCAAGCGGAGTACGTATCTCAGCTACTCTCTTATGACGTCTGTATGGCCGGAACCGGACACTTTTCGCACGGTGGACCGTCGGCGAGGACGCGCTCCTGGGCGCGCCGGCGAGAGGGGCTCTACCGGCTGGAGGCCAGCGGCATGAACTCGCTCAGCCGAATGACGGCCCGCTTGAGCGCCTTGCGCGCGGCGTCCGGACTCGGCAGACGTTCGATGGCCGCCAGCTGCGCGTAGTTGTAGCCCAGTTCCGCACGGCCGACGATCAGCCGGCGATCGCAGACCTTCAGGCGCTTCAGGCCCTCCCGGTAACGCCCCCACATCTCATCGTGCAGGAGTTGCCGATACTGCGGCGCCGCATCCTCGAAGGACCGCAGGGGTTTCTACCCCGGGGCGAGGCGGGCGATCTCCAGACGGCGGATGGCCCGGTGCAGCTGGTCCTGGACGCGGTTCTCCACGGCGCGCCGGAGATAGGCGCGCAAGGCGCCGACGTGCTTCGACTCGAACCACTGGAGCCGTGCGAAGGCGTGATGCAGCACGTCCTGCACGAGATCGCTGGTCGCCACGCCCCCGCTGCGCGCCCACTGCGGCAGGCGGCCGCTGGCGCGTCTCCGTAGCCAGGGCGCATACCGCTCGAACAGCGCGGCCACCGCCGAGGCGCTCCCCTGCTGCACCCGATTCAGGAGACGCTGCTCGGAGTCGGGATCCGTGGGATCCGCTCGGCCAGTATCGTTCGACGATGAGGACATGCCGCTACTGACTCGGTTCAGGTGGCGAGGACCTTCTCGCCTTGCTCGCGCAGCTGGCCCTGTGGCCCGACGTACCGGTAGAGCGTCACGGGATTGATCCCGAGTTCACGGCAGAGCGCGGACACGGACGTGTCGCGGTGCGCCATCGCGGCCTGGGCCAGCCGCACCTGCGCTTTCGACAGCGCGAACGTCTTGCCGCCGTTGCGGCCGCGCGGCCGCGCGGCCGTCAGCCCGGCCCGGGTGCGTTCGCGGATCAGCTCCCGCTCGAACTCGGCCAGCGCCGCGAAGATGCCGAACACGAGGCGGCCGGCGGCCGTGGTGGTGTCGATCTGCGCGCCTTGCCCGGTGAGCACCCGCAGGCCCACGTCGCGGGTCGACAGGTCCTGCACGGTGTTGACCAGGTGGGCGAGGTTGCGGCCGAGGCGGTCGAGCTTCCAGACCACGAGTACGTCGCCCGTCCGGAGCGCGCGCAGGCAGCTGTCGAGTCCAGGTCGGTCGTCGCGGACGCCGGACGCAAAGTCGTGGTAGACGTGGCCGGCGTCGACGCCCGCGGCCTGCAGCGCGTCGCGCTGCAGGTCCAGTGACTGGGAGCCGTCCGCCTTTGAGACGCGGGCGTAGCCGATCAGCATGTGTCGTATCCCGTGTCTAATTCTATGTCTTGCAGACGTCGAGCGCGTGGGCCAGTGCCGGGCGCCGTCGCCGAAGTCCCAGGAGTACGTGAGCGCATCCCGGTTGGGATCTGCAGTACCGCTTCCGTCGAAGCGGTACTCGGTCAAGCCCGCCATGCCGACACCATTTGGCGTAATGCTCAACGTGGCTGTTGGCGTGACTCACCCCAAAACAGCCCCGAACTCGCCTCCGCCCGCCAGGCGCGTCCACGGCGCCGCCAGCCGGCGCGCCGGCCCTCCAGGTGCCCCGCCAGGCCCGCGGCGGCTCAGCTAGCACTTAGGGCCGGAAAGAAGGCATCGAGAGACCCTAATTGGGTCGCCGCGCGACCGCGCCTTCTCCTGGTGGATTTCTCGGCCATAACAGCTCAGATACTTCCCCATCGGGCTCCAAGAGGCTGATGTTCATTACGGAAAGGCCTTGCGTCGTGCTGTCAATCGCCATCTTGTCGTCGGCGACCCGTCCAAATCGCAAACACATCGCGACCCCGCGTTCGTCGAAGCCGATCGCTGGAATCGAGTTGCTGCCGTCAAGGCGCTCCCCTGCAACTACCGCTGGTAGTCGACGCCACACCCCGACTTGGAACAACGACGACAAACACCCACTGGCGATTCTGTTGAACTGTAACACGCCGAGGAGCCTTTCGAGCGTGGGGAACTGATTGTTCACGGTGTCCCAGAGGATGGCGTGGTCAATGTGCTCGAATGCATGCGCCAACCTGCTCCTCATCCCCTTGAGGCTCTTCCACGTCGTCTGGGTCCGATCATCGCTTCTCTCGGGGAACTCGATTAGCTTCTGTAAAACTGTACTGTTCTTACTGTCTAGTTGAACGACTGCCTCCTGTACGTTTTCCACGTACTTGACGAGAGCCCAGAACTCGTGCCGACCTTCGTCGAGAATCTCTTCGCCTGTCTCTTGGCAAATCGCGATCGCACGGACGACGTTCACTCGCATCTGCTGCGTAATCGACCTGATTTCCTCGAGACCTGCCTCGGTCATGGGCTTCAGGCGCGGCTTTCTCGCCTTCGATGCGCTAGTTCGGCGCGGTTTGCTCTTACTCATCTATTGCTAGCCTAGGCTACGTATCCGGCCCCTTGCATTTTTTGCATCACGCTCTCGAGTTGCTTTCCCTGGTGTTGCTGGTACGCATTGAACACGTGTGGCTTCTCAGCGGCTAGCCATGGCAGCACTTTGTTGAGTTTCGGTTCGGACGGACGATGGCGAAGCACGAGTACCCGCCCCGGCTCGATGCCTTTGTCGGTCAGCAGATCATTCAGCGTCATAGCTTGCTCCCATGGAGAGCACCTGACCACCCCGCCCCCTGAGCAAGACCAAACTAGCGGCTGGGGCCAAAGTCCCGCTCCGGCCCCCTGCGTTCCGGCCCACGGCGGTCCCTGCTTTGCCTTGCCGTCTCTTGCCTATCCCACTCCAGCCTTGCCCTCTCCACTTGCCTAGCCCTCTCCACTTGCCTAGCCTGCCTAGCCTTCTCTTGGCTGGCCTTCTCTTGGCTGGCCTTCTCCACTGCCCGCCTCATCTTCTCGTAAGCCAGCTCTCCGTCGATCTCCCGCACCTGCTCCAGCCGCTCCTCCAACATCGAGTACTTGAATGTGTCAAATTCGTCACGACGCCAACCGTAACGCACTGAGATCCCGTTCGACCGCGCCGCCTCCCGCGCCCGTTTCTCCGACCCTTCCAGGCCCTCGCGGTAGAATTCTCCCGCCTTGCTCTCGATCCCCCGCACCGCTTCGAAATGCTCTTTTCCCAACGAAACCCGCTGCCAGCGTAGCCGGTCCTCCAACTCCGCCCGGAAGCGTCCCAGCACTTCCTTGTCTCCCCGGATCGCCCCGCCGATCTCTCGCACTTTGCCGCCCAGCTCCCGCCATAGCCTGAAGCGCCCCAGCGCCCCTCGGCAATCTTTCGCCAAGTATTCCCGCTGCTGCTGGTGACGCCCGTAAAGCGCCGACCACTCCCGCTTGCTCCGTTTCTCCAGTTCCCCGAGCGCCTTGCCACGCCGCCTCTGAAGCTGCTCCCACTCCCAGCGCTCCTCTGCCCGTTGCCAGGCCACCCGCTCCCGCTCCGGGCCGCCCCACCCGTCCCGGCCCGCCGGGATCTTCGCTTGCCGCTCCTGCTGCTGCGGACTCATCTCCTTCCGCCGGTGCCGCCCTGGCGGGCGCGAGACCCGATCCTGAACCCGTTTCCCCTGCCCCCGCCTCGCATTGTTCCTCTCCCGCTGCGGACACCGGATTTTCCCCTGCACCCGCTCGTAGAGGTCACCTCACGAAACGGAAATAATCGTACGCTAAGCGACTCTCGCCGCCTTGGGAAGCGTCGGGTTGGAGTAAACTCTAGCCTGGCGTCAGGGAAGGCGCGCTGAGGCGTCAGAATAGGGTTCTCCTTTGAATTGATTGACACATACCGTCAAGGGTTATAGATTTCTTCCTGATAGATTGGATTCAGGAGGACTCCTTGCACGGTCAACGCATCGGCTACGTCCGGGTGAGCAGCTTCGACCAGAACCCGGAACGCCAACTCGAGCATGTCCAGGTCGATCGGCTCTTTACCGACAAGGCTTCGGGTAAGGACACGCAGCGTCCGGAACTGGAAAGGTTGCTCGCCTTCGCCCGCGAGGGCGACACGGTGGTGGTGCACAGCATGGACCGGCTGGCGCGCAACCTGGACGACCTGCGACTCATCGTGCGGAAGCTTACCAAGCGCGGCGTGCGCATCGAGTTCGTCAAGGAAAATCTGACCTTCACCGGCGAGGACTCGCCGCTGGCGAACCTGATGCTGTCGGTCATGGGGGCCTTCGCCGAATTCGAGCGGGCCTTGATCCGCGAACGTCAGCGCGAGGGGATCGCCCTTGCCAAGCAGCGTGGGGCCTATCGGGGCCGCAAGAAATCGCTATCGCCGGAGCAGACGGCCCAGCTACGCCAGCGGGTGCAGGCTGGAGAGCGGAAGGCCCCCCTGGCCCGCGAGTTTGGCATCAGTCGGGAAACCCTCTATCAATACCTGCGCACGCAAGACTGACGATGCCTCGTCGCAGTTTACTGACGCCCGCCGAGCGCGCCTCGCTTCTCGCCTTTCCGACCACCGACGATGAGCTGATCCGTCGGCCCCTGCCGCCGCTCACTCGGCCTTAGCGTACGATTTTTTCCGTTTCGTGAGGTGACCCCTATTGTATGGGCTGCTGCTTGCTGAACGCTGCCTCCGATGGCATAATGCGTTCATGTCAGTACAGATCACCATCAGAGGCGTCCCCCAGGAAGTGCGCGACGAGCTTGCGGCGCGCGCGGCGTTGCAACGCCAATCCATGCAGGAATTCCTCCGCTGTGAGTTGGAACGGATCGCATCCCGGCCCTCCCTGGGCACCTGGCTGCAAGGAGTTCGCGATCGCAAGGAAGCGGCAGGCACTCAGGTTCCACCTTCCAATATTTTAAGCGCCCGTGATGCGGACCGGACGTGACGGTAGTCACCGACGCATCCGTGCTTGTCGCGGTCCTGGTCGACTCGGGGCGGGAAGGGAAATGGGCGGAGTCCGCCGTCGCTGAGGGCTCTTTGGCCGGTCCGGAATTGGTATTGGCCGAAGCGAGCAACATCCTGCGCCGGTTGGAACAAGCCGGTAAAATCTCCCGGCTTGAGGCGAACAGCGCACACCGGGATCTGCTGCGGCTCGACCTGGAGTTGTTTCCCTTCGCGCCCTTTGCCGACCGCGTATGGGCATTGCGAAACAACTTGACCAGTTACGACGCTTGGTACGTGGCGCTGGCCGAGGTGCTCGATTGTCCACTGGTGACGATTGACAGAAAGCTGAGCCGCGCCAGTGGTCCCCGTTGTGAGATCCTCGTTCCGCCGACAGCAGGCGCGCGTTGAAAACAGCTTCTTCCGATACAAGTCCGTGCTCGGAGGCGGATTGAAGGCGAGGCACGGCAAGGCACAAAGGAGAGAAGTTGCGATCGGGTGTCACATCCTCAACCGGATGGCCGAGCTGGGTAGGCCGAAATCCTGCGCTGTGGTGTCCTGAACGAGAAGTTGGAAAAGCGCCCCCACTCGCGCCGCAGTTGAATCATGCAACAGCGCCTTGAAGAGCCCGAAACCAACGGGGTCGTCGAGCGCTGGAATCGCACGCTCAAGGAGCAAGCGATCTACGGCCGGGTCTTTCACAACCTCGCCGAACTGCGCGCCGCCGCCGCCGCGTTCGTCGAACGTTACAACCAGTGCTGGCGCCTCGAGAAACTCTCCTATCGCACGCCACTCGAAGCGCGCGAGTCGGCGTCGACACCCATAAGTATGTCCATGTTGCGGTCGCGATCACTGGGAGGACAAGCGAGTTGAGCAGGAGTAGAAGAAGCGCGAAGCAGCGGCGAACATCCGTTCTCGAAAGTCTGGAGGCAAAACGCGAAGGCGGTAGCACGACTTATGCTGCGAAGCTTGCGGCGGAACCCTTGGGCGGAACGGCCACGGTCTGCACGATCACGCACTACTGCCGGACGACAGTGTTCAAATACCCGGGCTGTCACATGAGCACGGAGGATCCAGTCCCTCAGCTGGTGATCGCCGAAGATGAAGCGTTTAGGGCAGCGGTGGTATCTGACTTGCCAGCGTACTTCCAGCAGGATGTGTTTCCACATTACGCGATCGACGTCTCGTTGCGAGACGCTGTAGATCGCGTGTACCGCAAGGTACTGAGCCAAAGTAAGTCACCCAATCCACCGATCTTCCTGGTCACGGAGGAATATGAAACCATCCCGGCGACACAGTTCGCCAACGGCGAGTGTTTCCTCATAGACGAGTGGCGCAATGGAAAAGCACTGATCGAGGGGGGCCGGGAGGGTAAGCGGGCGCTACTAGCGTTCAAGACAATCAACGGTGCATGGCCAGACTTTTCCCGCGACTCACATGCCGTCAACACAGTACTGGCAGCCGTAAAGGTGGAGCAGAACGTCACGCACCACTTGGATGAGCTATATAGTTGCTCGTGTTTCGTCAGCGACGACGGACGGGCAGTCTATACGGCCCAACTGACGATGAGCGTCAGCTATGGCGGTGTGCGCGTATCGTCTCCTGTGGATACGGATGGATTGCGGGAGAAGGTTGCTGGAGTCCGGTCGATTTATGATGGACTGCGGCAGGGCTCGCTGAAGACGCCCCAGGTGGCGGAACTGATCGACGCTATTTTACTCGATAAGACTCGATACGACGCGCACTTCCGGCTGTGGTACCTGAGACTCTGGCAGGCTGTCGTCGATGCGAAGAGGATATTGGGGCAACCGAAGTTCGAAGACGACGCGAACACCATCGCAGGTAACCTAACGGCAATCCAACTCAAGGAATACCGTGACAGAATAGCCCACTGGTGGACGGGCAATGTGGATTTCTCGTTCGTAACTGGGATCCAGCAAACGGTACAGGAGCTTTTGCGCAGAAAGTACAGGAAGGAAACGTCCGAATAGGGCTCCGAGGGGTATTTTCAAGTTAAGACTGACGACCGTCTCTGATGCCCAGCATCGCGGGTTTGACCTGTCGCGCCGCAACAGCGCCCCCAGGCGACGATAGCCGTAGCGCGGATGCCGCGCTGCCAGCGCGCGCAGCCGCTCGCACAACTCCTCATCGTCCTTCGGTCTGGGCCGATAGCGATAGCTGGAGCGGTCCACGCCCAGCAATCGGCAAGCGCGTCGCACGCTCATCGTGCAGCGCTCGATGACGTGCCGCACTTCGCCGCGCGCTACCGGCTCCATCCGTTTTTTCGATCACCCACTTCAGCGCCACCTTGTCCAAGCTCAGGTCCGCGACCAATGTCTTCAGCTTACGGTTCTCTTCTTCGAGTTCTTTGAGCCGCTTTAGCTGGCTCACTTCCAGGCCGGCGTACTTCGACTTCCAGGCGTAGATGCTCGCCGTCGAGACGCCGTACTCGCGGCTCAGCTCACTCACCTTGCGGCCCGCTTCCAGTTGCTTCAGCACTTCAATGATCTTCTCTTCGGTAAATCGACTCTTCTTCATCTCTTCGTTCTCCTTCTTTGCGGAGAACTTCCAATCCTACTTGGTCGACTTCACGGGGGGCACGTCATCACAGCATCAAGAAGACCTTCAAGCGGCGCTTGAGAGGAAGCGCCCGCCGAGCATTGTTCGGAGGCGCTCGCCCGTTCAGGCGCGGGACGAGATATCAAGCTGACAGTGGTTGCACGCACGGCTGATGGGCACTCGTTGGCTCACGCTCTCGCAGTAGCTACAGCCGTACTTGCCAAAGAACCACAGAGCTGGGTCGAGCGCTGCGGACGTGCCTGTGATTCCTGATGGCCCACCGATTCTTGCAGCCGCAACCGCAGTGTGCCAAGCAGATTGGATTTTTGGCTTGGCCTCTCCGAGTCGAAGACCTTGCGTATCCGCCACCCCTAGGTTCTCGGTAGCACGACGAACTTGCACATCCACCGCGACGGGAATGGTATCTATATGGGCAATCTTCGCCCCTCCTGGGTTTGCCATGACCCGCACCCACATCGGCCCGATCTTGGGACCGCGAAGCATCGGAAATCGGGGCCGACCCTCGCGGTCACGGCTCCGTAAATCTCTGAGCAACTCCTTGGCGTCTCCAACGCCGCAGTCAACCACACGGCACACCGAACCGCTTCCAAAGGCCAAGCTGCCGGCAATACTGCGCCAAGCTCCAGCGTCTGGCTTGTGGCGCTGGCTAACGCCGTTATCAGACAGCAGAGCGAGAAGCGTGTCGAATGGCATGGCTGACACCTTGGTGGGATTGAAGATCTCCGGATGCAATTCAAAGAGCTTGACGCCAGCACGCCACAGGACCGTGGCGTCTCGCGCGCGGTTCATGGCCGAACAAAGGGTGCTTATGTACTTGACGCCGCGGCGTCAAGTACATAAGCACCGAAAATTGAAGCGGCCGCCGGTGGTCGGCACCTAAACTCGACCGCCTCTCAAACATCCTCAAGACCTTCAACGAGCAGTTCGGGGATATCCCCTGGGAGGACGCAGACCGAGTTCGCCGCCTTATTACGGAGGAGATTCCGGCCAAGGTTGCGGGGGACACCGCCTACCGCAACGCCCGGGAGAACTCCGACAGACAGAACGCCCGGATTGAGCATGACGAAGCTCTGAAGCGCGTGATGACTGCCGTGCTCAACGACGACATGCAACTCTTCAAGCAGTTCACAGACAACGAGGGATTCCGGCGATGGCTGACGGATAACGTCTTCGGGCTGACCTACACGCCGCAGCAGTCTAAGAATCAGACGATGGTCCTGGGTTGACAGCGTTGCTCCGCACAGGCGTCAGGAGCGGCCAACCGACCACAAGTGGGGAGAAAGAAAGTTAAGCCCGCCCACCTAGCAGGTTGTCTCACTACAGGGGTCCACCCCAGTTCCGTATTCTCGTCGAGCAGGGTGACGCCAATGCCCAATTCAACCTCGGCTCCATGTACGGCTTTGGCGAGGGTGTGCCGAGTGCAAGAGAGTCGAACCGCGATACAGGGCGAGCACTATTGACGCAAGACCTCACGCAAGTTCTCAAGGACCCTGATAATCTTCGGAACAACCTCGATCTGCACTTCATTTCCCAATTCTCCCGCCGCCTCTTCAATTTCGCCTAATTCTGCATGAGCCGCCGTAGTGTTGGGTTGAGCCCGTTTCACTGAACTCAGGGTACTGGAACGCGTCCTCACCCCCGTCATCGGGTAGCAGGAAGTGCTACTTAATATTTCGTAGTAGCATCCAGATACTGTAGTGGGGCTGGTCAGGTTGAAGTAATAGAGTGCTTCGTCATCCCCACCCAATACATAGCTATCAAAGGCACGACTGTACAACAGCACAGCGATCACGCCGTCGTCTTGTATCCCTCCGATAAGCCACTCGCCAAGTGCGGCATCCTGTTCAAGCCCGCATTTTCAATTTGATGTTTGACATCCCGACCTTCCAGCGGCCTTGAGCGTCTTTATTCATAGGGGCTAGAGCCCGATGAGGACGCCATGGAGGCCAACACCCAATGGGTGAAAAACAAACCAAGCCATTCCAGCTAAGTTTCAATGGACTTCTCAAAGTCGATTTCCAGGGATCGCACGTCACTTCCGACGGTGGCCTGATTTTGGTTCGCGAACTGGACGAACGGCTCGGTCTCGGAGAACTGATTGACGAGCATCTCAGCGACTCCCGGCAAGGCACAAACAAGCAGTTCACGCTCGCTGATCTGTTGCGGCAGTCGGTTTACAGCCGACTCGCCGGCTACGAGGACCTCAACGACGCCGAGCGGGTTTCGATCGATCCGACGTTTCGGCTGATCGGTTCGCAGAAGATCTGGGATCGCGGTGCGGCCTTGACCTCGACGCTGCACGGCTTCGAGACGGAGATGCTGGCGAGCGAAGAGAACCTGCTGGGGCTGATGGCGCTGAACCGAGAGCTGGTCGGGCAAGCGGAAGCGTTCGACGACGCCGAGCGGGTCGTTCTGGACCTGGACTCCACCGAGAGTCCGGTCCATGGCCAACAGGAAGGCAGTGCCTACAACGGACACTTCGAGTCGGTCTGCTACCACCCGTTGCTTTTGTTCAACGGTCATGGTGATTGCCTCGCTGCCAAGCTGCGTCCAGGCAACGTGCACAGCGCCGAGGACTGGGATGAGCTCTTGTTGCCGGAGATCGAGCGCCAACAGGCTGCGGGCAAGCAGGTCGCCTTCCGGGGCGATGCGGCCTTTGCGAAGCCGGAAGTTTATGAGGCTTCGGAGGAACGCGGAGTACAGTACGCCATTCGCATTCCGGCCAACAAGAGCTTGGAGCTGGAGATCGAAGACATCCTGTTTCGCCCGCCGGGAAGGCCTTCCCGCAAGCCCTTGGTGCGCTACAAGAGTTTTCGCTATCAGGCGGAGAGTTGGTCGCAGGCGAGGCGGATCGTCGCTAAGGTCGAGCATCACCAGGGCGAGCTGTTCCCGCGCGTCGGATTCATCGTGACGAGCATGAGCTTGCCGAGCCGCTCGGTGGTGCGCTTCTACAACAAGCGCGGCACGGCGGAACAGTGGATCAAGGAAGGCAAGCAGGCGACGCACTGGACGCGATTGTCGTACCATCGATTTCGGGCCAACGAAGTGCGGTTGCAACTGAGCGTGCTGGCCTACAACCTGGGCAATCTTTGGCGGCGGCTGGAGCTTCCGCAGCGAATCAAGAGTTGGTCGCTGACGAGCTTGCAACACAGGTTGATGAAGACCGGCGGTCGGCTGGTCAAGCACGCGCGGTATTACTGGCTCTTATTGGCGGAGGCACATCTGAACCGGCGGCTGTTCGGCGACATGCTGCACAAGATCTGGGCGCTGCCGCTGCCGAGTGGGTAGCATTGCCGGAGTGAGGATCAACAGCTTTTGGCTCCAAAAGGTTTCGCAAGGAGTAGTGTCGGCCGGAGCGCCGTTCAAGCCGCTCAATCAACGACTGTGAGCGGTCGAACCAGCTCTGGCGACTACCAGCAGAGGTGATGTGCAGGGTTCAGCGTGAAAGGACGTGCTGTTCGGAGCGGAGCGGGTGTATACTGTGGCCGTGCCAGGGCCAAAATGGAAATCCTGGTCAAGGACGATGTTCAGCACGAAAGTGTCTGTAATTGCGGCACCATCTTTGGTGTACGTGAACTGCCACGTTCCACGGAACCGCTCAATGTTGGGTCGGCTCCATGGATCCCCAGTATCGGCCGGAATCGCGGAGAGAATCGCCGGTGGCAGCGTGCTGAAGGTGATGATCGTTCCGTCCAGTCGCAGCTCGAAATGCAGTCCGATCATCGCGACCGGCTGATTGCACGAAACGGTCGCCGACCCTCCGAGGAATGTTCCCGGAATGTCGATGGCGGCGTGGAGCATTTGCGCCCGGTTGGACTTCGCAGGCACGGACAGCGTGGCTTCCCCCAGATTCGTCCGTTGATAGTCTTCAAGGAGAATGCGGCAGGAGGCCTCGGCGTTGGTATCGTTTGCGATCGCAAATCCGAGTGTGGCCGCTGGCGTCAGCACCGGAAACTGGAAGACCGTTGCGGCTTGTGCGCTGAATACCGTGGCCGCCGCCGTCACCCCCAACCCGTCGAACGACGCAAACACGACTTGTGCAACGACAGGGGAAGAGCAATCGAGAGTTTCGTAGCCGGACTCCACCGCCGCCAATTCGTTCTTGGTGGGCCATATCAGATACCCGCCGCGACTCGCCAGTTGGAATGTTGCAGTCGAACCAGCCGCCGTACCGAAGCTGCCTAATTCACTGCACCTGTTCAACGGAACACCGTACACGCTGAAGGTACAGCTGCTCGCTGACTGCGAAGTGTTCGTGACCAACAAGCGAGATTGCCACCCCCCGCCGTCGGCGAGATGCGGCAGGAGGTGAAAGCTCTTCGCGGTTTCGTCGTACTGAGCAGCAGCGGGCAACGCGCACGCGATGGTTGCCAGAAGTATGGCGAGTATCTTCATGCGTTTCATAGCTCCTCTTACCTGTGTTTTTCTGGTAATTCCGGGGTCCACTCCAGTTCCTTACTCAGCTTGTTCAGATACAGGTGAGCCCATATTCGTCCTTTAGTTGGCCGCGATCCGTCCGGTGATGGCCTCGCGAAATCCTTCCAGCAGCCCTTCCAGATGCGCCATGCGCTCGCGCAGTTCGCCCCGCAAGTCCTTGATGTCCCCTCGCAACTGACCGATGTCCTCTCGCATATCCTTCCGCAACCCGCGATTGCTGGTCAGGATCAGACCGGCCAAGGTCACACCCATCTCCAGCACCGCAACCAAGACGCTGATTAGCTCAACGCTCATGCTTCCTCCCAATCCGTTCGGCTCATTCTCTCACGCCCTCTAAGCAAGACCACGGGTGGCGCTGAGGATTTGTATCAGCTTCCCCACCAAGCCCCCAGAGCATCGAGGATTCGCACGGCAGCCTCCCGTAAAAATTTCCGAAGATGCCTCCGACCACGGCCACGATCACGGCCATCAACACAAACATCACGATCCGCGCGCGGTCGGAAGTCTTGTCCTTCTCGACTGACCGGTGCAGTTGATCTATGCTCCACTGACAAGTCTGCGCGGTGCCCTTGAGTTTCTTGAGAGTCGCCTCTAACTTTTCGGCAGTCCCAGCCATCGCGGCGTACTTCGTTTCGGCGGCCTTTACTCGGTCCAGTGCATTCGCCATTAGCGGCTCCACCACCGATCGGGTCCGCCACGATCGGGGCCGCTCCGCCCGCGACTGCGCTCGAGGCGCGCCCGCACGTAGACGGCTAGTTTCCTGGCGACCTCGGCGATGCTAGCGCGGACGCGCTCCAGCCAATCCGCCGTTTCTAAAACGTCAACCGCAACGTGAATTGGAACTGCCGAGGATCGAACGCCGAGGCAAATGAGAGCGGTTCCGTGACCGGACCGCGCTGCCCGACGAGCTTTGCCGGAAGGTCTTCGATGGACGTGTTCCCAACAACGCCGTTCACCGTCCTGAAATTGGTGCGGTTCAGCAGGTTGAACGCTTCGCCGCCGACCTGCAGGTTCACTGCTTCCGACAGCGAGAACAAGCGCGTGAGCCTCATGTCGACACCAAAGAAAGCCGGGCCTATCCCGGCGTTGCGACCGAGGCCCCACGGGCGGTGGGTGTCGGTATGGCGGTCGCCGAGCGAATCGAAGCCGGTGTTCAGGTTGAATGGCGCGAACGAGTTCGCCACCACGATTCCGGACAGTGTGAAATCCGCCAGTAGGTTGTGTCCGAAGCCTTGTCCCTTAGCTGCTTTCCACGGGGACTGAGCCACTGCATGTGCGACGAAACGGTGCTCGCGGTGATAGGGGGAGAGGGCGAGTTCGTTCCGAGCGTCCCACGGGATGTGGGGCTCGTAAGACGAGTTGTAGTCCGTGGCCTCGTCAATGGCCTTGCTCCACGTGTGATGCGCAGCGATCGTATACCCGTCCGAGAACCGCTTCTTCAACTGCACGATCATCGCGTGGTAGTACGATCTTCCCCAGCTGCCATACGCGTTGTCCTGCAAGATCAGGGGGTTGCGGAAGCCCGGCACCGGCCTGCCGGTAGTTGGGTCGGCACCTGCTTCGTAGATGTTCAAGTCCAGCGGCCGGATGAGGTGAACGCCGCGGTTGTAGTTGTAGGCCGCTGACAAGGCGTAGCCCGCCACTTCGCGCTGGATTTCGAAACTGCCTTGCTGGGAGTACGGGTTTACGATGTCATCCACGACTCGGAAACCGACGCGTAGCGGGTATCCCGGGCCCGGCACGATACCGTGAGGCGCCAAGTCTTCCGGTAGGATTGCCCGCTTCCCAAGGACTCCTCGGGCTTGGAGTGTCTGGTAGATCTCCGCGGAAGTCAACGGGCCGCCCGTCAACGGGCTGTTAATGCCGGGCACGCCCGTCAACGGGATGAACACTTGGTTGATTTGTTGCTGCTCGCCGAGTAGATCATTGACGTATCCGACTTGCCCGTCAATGCGCGCATAGTAGATTCCGAAACCGCCACGAACCACTGTCTTCGAGTTCGGACTCCAAGCGAATCCTGCCCTCGGCGCGATGTTGTTGTAATCGCGCGGGAACCTCGTCTTCAGTTCAAGCTCGTGCCGCAGTCCGAGCGTCAGCAGGAAACTCGACGAGACTCGGATCGAATCCTCGACGAAGAAGTTCATCCGGTTGGCCCAGCCCACCCAATTGGGATTGCCGAAGCCCTGCTGGTAGACGGTTGGCAAGCCGAGGGCGAACGCCTGTAATGCCGAAATGGGCGCATCGACGGCTCCCGCCAGGTGCGCCGCGTCGGCACCGGCCAGCAGATCCTTGAGCAGCCGCGACGTTCCAGGGCCCGCCACGTTGTCGATAAGATTTCCGAGCGGAATCGCCTCTCCAAAAATAAATCGTCCACTAAAGAATGTCTCGGCTCGCACGTCATCGCGGATGGGATTGATGTCGGCACCAAACTTGAGCGTCTGGAGGCCTGACACGCGCATGAAGTTCTGGCGCACTTGAAAGACGCGCTCGACGACTCGCGTCGGGAGAATGAAGTCCCTACCAAAGGTGATCGCGCCGATGGAGATCGCAGGGCCAAACTCGTCGGTCGGATACACGCCGAAGTCGTGATACCCAAGGCCCACACGCGTCTCGCTGACCCAGCGGGGGTTGATCACCCAGGTATCGCCGAACGCGACCGCGAAGTCATTGACGTTCGAGTTGCGTCCTCTGCTGCGAGCGGTGAGCGCCCCGAAATTTGTGTTGTCGCTCTCCTGCCCAGTCCAGTTTCCTCGGAAGAACAGATTGTGACCGTCCCTCAGTGTGTGGTCGACACGCGTAATGAACTGCTGGCGCAGTTCCCCGAAGGGGAAGACACCGCTGTTCTCCTCGAACAGGGACACCACGGCCGGATTGTTAGCCGGCACAAGCGTATAAGCGAGTTGGTTGACCAGTGGGGTAAGTGTCGGCGGCGCGAAGCGGAGCGCGTCGACCAGAGACTGCTGTGACTCGGTCAGCGACGTGAGGAACGATCTGTCGGCCAGCAGCGGAACGAGCTGCGACTCGTGGCGGTCCAGGCGTTCGTAAGCGGCGTAGAAGAACGTCTTGTTCCGTTTGATCGGACCTCCCGTGGATAGGCCGGACTGCGCCCTCGTATATGCCGCTTTGCCGGGGTCAAAGTAATTGCGAGCTTGGAAGCGGCGGTTTCGAAGAACGCCGAAAAGGGTTCCATGCACATCGTTCGTGCCGCCCTTCGTGACGATGTTGATCGTGCCGCCCGGTGCCCCGCCCTGTTCCGTGGAGAACGAGTTCCTATTGACCTGGAACTCATGGATGGCATTCTGGCTGATGGAGGATCGCACGCTTCCGGAGTTGTAAAGGTTGTCCAGCCCGTCAATCATGAACGTGTTGCCGCGCCCGTTGCCCCCACCGATGCCGAGCCCGGAGGAGGGTGTGGGGGCGATGCGACGATCAATCGCGTTGGCGATGTGATTGGTATTCACGACGCCTGGGGTTAACAGCGCCAAGCCCAGATAGTCGCGACGGTTGATCGGGAGGTTCTGGATACGAACCGAGTCGATGTGATCGGACTGCTGGACTCGTTCGGGTTCGATGGCCGGCCGCGCGGATTCCGCCGACACGACCACGCGGTCCTCGGTTGCAGCTACCGCGAGCTGAGGCGAAAACGTCGATATCTCGCCGACGCGCACTTCGAATCCCTCCACCGTGAGGGGAGCGAAATGCAATGCCTCGAAGCTCAGCGTGTACATCCCCGGCGCGAGATGGCTGAAGACGAACTCGCCGATATCGGACGTCACCGCTTCCCGTGTTACGCCACGGCTCTCGTCAAGAGCGGTGACGGTCACGTCTTGGATCACGGCCATGGTCTCGTCGTAGACTAAAACCCGGATGCTACCCGTGTTTGTCTGCGCGCACAAGGCAAGGCTGCCAATCATCGCGAGCGATACGATGTTAAACCAGGATTTCCATTTTGTCCCTAACACGGCGACAGTATACACCCGCGCTGCCCCGAATACCACGTCTTTTCGCGCTGAACCCTGCACATCACCTCCGCCGGTAGGCGCCAGGGCTCGTCCGTCTGCTCACAGACGTTGCTTGAGCGGGCTGAACGGTGCTCCGGCCGACAATTGCTCCCTGCGAAACCTTTTTGGAGCCAAAATTGTTGATCCTCACCCGGGCAACGCTACCCACCCGGCACAGGCAGCGCCCAGATCCGTCGCAGCATGTCGCCGAACAGCCGCCGGTTCAGATACCCCTCGGCCAGCAGCAGCCAGTAATGCCGCGCGTGCTTGACCAGCCGACCGCCGGTCTTCATCAACCTGTGTTGCAAGCTCGTCAGCGACCAACTCTTGAGCCTGTTCGGCAGTCCGAGCCGTCGCCACAAGTTGCCCAGGTTGTAGGCCAGCACGCTGAGCTGGAATTCCTGCCTCAAGCACTTGAAGAGTGGATCGCGCTAAACGAGAGACCTCGGCTGCGACCAGCACGTCACCCGCATCGGCGGTCTCCAGCGGTACCCTCTACAGGGAAGTAGTACCAAACCCCAGGCCTGCCGTAGAATCTATCTCGTGGAATAGCTCCGAGGCTTCTGCCATAGGAAAGAGCAAGATGAAATCAAAGATATCCATCTGGGATTGCCGAAGAGCGATTGAGATTGCGGGCGGCCTTCCCCTGGCGATTCGTGGCGATCTCTTCGCTGAGCCTGGACCTGACCCTGTGGCCCGCTGGATCTCTGAGACGGTGCTCGTCACCCAACTCGAAGTCAAACAGGGCAGATGGGTCATCGGGGATATCGGGTTTACGCGCCATGGGCAGGAACACCTCACCAAGCTGGCGCGAGACATCATTGCGGACGACGAGCGCTTATATGCCTCGCAACAATTGGACGAGAGCGACCCCTAGAAGCCCCAGGAAACGACAACCGGCTTCGGGCCGGAAGGGAACCTTTCGGCCCGTCCACACGACCCGAAACCACCCTTTTTCCCTCGTGAACAGCGCGTCTCCCCAGATCGGCCCGCAGCGGTCCAGGGCGCGAAGCGGCGAAGCGTACCCTTGACGGCGAGGATCGATCTGGAATCATCCAGGGCGAGGGGAAAGGGGGCGGCTGTAGAAGGGATTGGACAAACGGGCTTGCCGGGTATCCACTTGACTCAGGTGACCCCAACATCTTGTAGTTGGGCTCACAGCGTCTTAACGTCCCAATCGGCGACGATCGAGCGGTACGGCGTCGGCTCCACCGCCATGGCCTGCTGCACAAGGCGGTAGAAGAGCTTGCCCCGACTGCGTGATCTGCGCCGATTGAAGCGGAACACGAACTCGTCGAGATAGTAGTCCAGATGCTCGTGGCTGACCGCCCCCTGATGCGTGCCCAGCATCCAGCGCTTGAGTAGCGAGATCGCCAAGTGCACCCTCGGCAGTAGCTGCGAGGCCTGCTCGCGGCGGTTGTTAATCGAGATGATACGACGCTGGTAGTCCTTCTTCTTGAGCGGATCGTAGCCCGACCAGTTGTCGGTAACAACCACGCTGCCCGGCTCGACCGACTCCTCGACGAAGGGCATCAAACTGGCCGCCGAGGCGTTCTGAACGCGCTGCATGCGGATGCGCCCCAGCCCGGTGCCTCTCTCTTCCGCGGCGACTGCAATCAACGCTTTACGCTCGGTCTGCCGGCCGATTACCCCTTCTTCTTCAGCGCCCCAGTAGGTCTCATCGACCTCGACGAGGCCCGTCAATCGCTCCCGCCCCGGGCGCACCATCGCTCGCCTCAGCTTGTGCATCCAAGGCCAGGCGGTTTGGTAACTGCCCAGTCCCAGAACGCGCTGTAGACCCAGGGCGCTGGCCCCATTCTTCTGCGTGGTGATGGTCCACATCGCCCGGAACCACAGCCGCAGCGGCTTGCGTGTGTCTTGAAAGATCGTGCCGGCGGTGACGGAGGTTTGCCGCCCGCAGCGAGCGCATTCGAACCACACTTTGCGCACCGGCCAAGCGCGCTCATGCCCACACCTTGGACAGCGGAAACCCTCTGGCCAGCGCAAGGCGAACAGATAGTCGCGGCAAGCCTCCTCGCTCGCAAAGTGAGACTCGAATTCGAGTTGGTCGCGCGGGTAATCCTCCACCAGGCCCTACACTACATCTTGGGGTCACCTGAGTCAAGTGGATACCCAGCACGGGCTTTTGGCGCTAGTGAATCAGGCGGCGAGACATTTTCGCAACATCTTCGCCGCCGCGATCTTGGCGCTCCGCCCGTAGACGGGCAACTTCGGTGCGAAGCTCGGCTACTTCACCCGCTAGACCGGATCGAGGGGCAGCGTGAACCGCCGGGGCTACAAGAGCCTTCGTTGGCTTCGCGGCTCGTGGGGCGCTCCGCAACCAGCGGCGAAAGCCCCAAAAGCCAAACACGAAGACAAACATGCTTACGAAGGCAGCCTGGATGGAATCTCCGCCGGTGCGGACCCAGAGGATGAGGACGGCGCTAGATACGCACGGCACAAGAACGAATCCCACGCTGGCGATAACAAGCGCGTGTAGTAAGCCGCGCTCCGGGTGGCGCATACGGTTGACGATCCAGAGCGCGATGAGAACCGGGATAGCGAACATGCCAGCGACGATAACGGCGTCGTGCGGGGCGTCCCTGATGCTGTCGATGAGTCGTTGGGTTTGGTTCATGGTGTCTCCTTCGATGGTTTGCTGTGTTTTCCCTTCACCAAGGGAAGAGGGAGAACCACAAACCAGAGTAGGAGACTAGAGCGAGCGCGTGGCGACGGGCAAGGACCAGATAAGACAACGCGAGTGACAGACGCTGAAAGCGAGCGAAGCGTTCTGGCGCGAGAGTTGCCCTGGGACGCCGCCAACGGCGGGCCGCTGTGAGCGGAAAGGCACCACAAGCAAACACTCAATCGAAGCGGGAAGAAAAAGAACAAGCGCGGCGAAGCGAACGGCTCCGCCGCGCCTTGGCGCGGTTGCCCGCTAGGACTCGTCTACTTGAACCTCCGGGAGTTCTGCTTCTGCCGGAAGCTGGAAGATGCGCGTGTGGGCTAGATCGGCCACTTTCGCAAGCACCAACAAATCGTTGCGCCCGAAGCTCTGCGTGCTCTTCCATTCATCGCCTTCCTTGTAGAGCCGCGAGAAGGTGACGTTGTACCTGGGCTGCTCGTCGGTTCCGTTGCGCCAAACTGTTGCCTTGACGCGCCCGATTCGGACTTCTTCAACTGGTTTCTGGTTAGCCATAATGTTTTTCTCCTGAGTTAAGGGTTTGTGAGCGTTTTTCGCTCACCCACGCATGGCGGAAAACGCCCAAACCCTGACGCGGAAGGAAAGCGCCGCCCGCGCCGGTGACGGGCAGGGCCGACAAAAGCAACGCGAGTGACAGATGCCGAAGGTGAGCGAAGCGTTCTGGCGCGGGAGTTGCGACGGCCCAAAGCGGACCCGGCGAACGGGAAGCGCGGAAACATGGCGTAACCTAGCACCCGGCTTATCGAGCAATCTCTGAGAAGGATTTGGCGCACTCCGAAAGGGGTTGTCACCTTCTCGCGGCTCGGCTGGCGATTCAGGATCAATGGAGCGGGGCGATTTGATGGGTGCGAAAAGTGGTCTGCCCGGACGCCCTTGCGGACTGCCTCGGCCCGCTTGTGAGCGACCGCCTGGCTGTAGTGGTTGGACGAGTCCTAGCGGGCAAGGCTGCGATCCTAGCGGCGGTTCCATAAGCCTATCCCTCGCCGCCGCGCTTGTTCTTCCAGTTGAATAAACTCCGTCCGCTTCGAGAAGGGAAAGCGCCGGTAAGCATGAGTGTAGCCGTCGCGGATGAGCCGGGCGTTGAAGTTGTCTCCGTCCAGCAGGACGTAGCGAAGCCAGCGCCCGTAGCGGTCTACGGTATCTCCGGTGCGGTCCTTCTGGAGTAGCACCGTCTTACCTTCGAGCGCCGCCTTGGTGAAGGCGCTTGCCTCCCGTCCGAAATACTGCACCGCTTTGGTGGGGTGCTTCGTCTCCGGGGTGTCCACGCCAATGAGCCGGACGGTGTAGCGCTTGTTCTCAAACCGAACCTGAATGGTATCGCCGTCAATCACCCGCTCGACGCGGGCGGTAATCGGATCGAGCTGGGCGCTGGTGATAAGGCCCATGAATCCGCCGATAAACATGGCGAGACCGATCATCTTGGCCCTGAGTTGCAGGGGCAGGGTCAAGCCCCTTCGACCGTGATTCTTTGAATGTCCCATTGGTTGTTCCTCGCTTCGTAGCCTTTGACGAAAACCGCTTCTTCGGTGAATCGCCGCCCTTCGTGGCGCGTCATGTGAATCACCATGGCGATGCCGTCCACTACGCCTCTACAGGTGACTTCCCAGGGAAGCTCCCCGCCGCCTTGCATGGCGCAACTGGCGATCCGGGATAAGGCGCTCTCGGCGTTGTTGGCGTGTACGGTCGTCAGCGATCCGCCGTGGCCGGTGTTGAGGGCTTGCAGCAGGTCCGCCGCCTCTCCGCCGCGAACCTCTCCCACGACGATGTGATCCGGGCGGTGACGTAGCGCGTGGCGGACTAGATCGCGGATCGTAACCGCTCCTTCCTGCAAACCGCGGGCCTCGAAGCGGACGCAATTTGACCGCTCGATGCGAAGCTCCAAGGTGTCCTCGATGGCAACTATCCGCTCGTCATCGGGGAGAAGTTCAATGAGGGCATTAAGCAACGTGGTCTTGCCCGATCCGGTGCCGCCTGAAACCAGGATGTTGCGCCGGGACCGCAACACCCGCTCGGCTTCGGCCCGCACGTTTTCGGGGAGTGCGCCTTGCTTCACGAGATCATCCGCCGAGAACGCCCGCTTGCCAAAGCGCCGCACGGTGATAGCGACTTGAGGACTGGCGGGCGGAACGCAGATAGCAACCCGCGATCCGTCATCGAGCCGGGCATCGACAATGGGGGAGCTTGCCGGGTCCAGCCCCAAAGGGCGGGCGATATGGATAGCGGCCCGTTCCAGCGCCGCTTCGTCCAGGTCCGGCGCGGCGTGTGGGGCCAGCCGTCCGGCCCGCTCGACCCACACATTACCGGGACCGTTAATCATGATCTCGCTCACTTCGGAATCTTCCAGGGCGCTCTCCAAGCCCGGTAGAAACGGTTTGAGATGTTCTAGTCCGCTCGCGGCGCTCATATTTGGCCCGCCTCCTTCGCTCTCCAATAGGAGTGTTCGGCTGGTAGATAGTGCGGTTTCAGGTAAACGCGGCGCGGCTCAAGCGACTGCGCCCCGTCATAGGGCAGACAGATCGCTTGACAGTTCGAGAGCAAGGCGAAGTCTCGCGGGTGAAACACGGCCTCGCGCTGCTCCCGGAATGATTTGGTCGCGCCCATGCTCCCGCCTCCGCCTCCGGCCCGGGCCTGAGAGCGGGGAGACTTCCGATCGCTTGGAGGTCTCGCTGATGGTGTAGGATTCCTTGATCTTCGCCACCTGGCCGCACAACTCCGACGCAATCTTGGCGGATGCGTCATCACTCAGCGATAGGAAGATACGAGTGCGGAGTGTCTGCAACAGCGAACGCCACGCTTCCGAGCTTCCCAACACGGCCCGCAACGAGGAAATAGATTGCGTGGCGACAATCGGGATGCAGCGGCATTGCCGGGTCAGCGCAAAGGATTTTTCATCGCCCGATGGGTCGTCCTCGCCCACCGAAGCGAAGGCTTGATATTCGTCACAGATAAAGACGGCGGGCCGGAAGTAGCTGCCCGGATTCGCCTTCATCTTGGCTGGGCGCATGAGAAGCGCTTGTAGCCAAGCGTTCTTGAGCATCACGCCCACGGCGCGGGATAGCGCCGGGTTGAGACCAGCGGGCATGTTCAAGGCCAGCACCTTGCCCTGCTCGATCAATTCATAGATCGGCGGTAGGTGGCGTGTGACCGAGGCTTCCTCTTCGGTAGGGGCTTGGTTGGTCTCGGTTGAGGGGTCGGGTGTCTTGTCGTCCGGCTCCGCCTCCGTCACCACCCACGCCGCCTCCGCCGCCTTGACTGGCTCCGGTTCCGCCTCCGGTTCCGGTTCCGCCTCCGGCTCCGCCTTCTCCGCCGCGCCCGCCTTCTCCGCCGCCGCGTCCTTCTCCGCTTTGAGCCGCTTGATTTGGGCTTGCAGGATAATGGCTTGAGGATCGTCAATGATGTGCGGCGCGGCGGGACAAAACACCTTCGCCACGTCCGGCATATCGAACATGGAAAGGAACACCGAAACCCCCTCCACAATCGAGGACTTGATCTTGTTGTCTAGGGCTTGCCAGTCGTGGACAAACCAGCGCTTGACGGCCTCGACCCGCTCTCTCGTATCTTCGCCGGGTCCAGATTCCCAGACGATTTCATGGGTGATTTTGAGTTCTTCTAGCTTCGCTTTCAGCGGGCGTGTGTGAACGGCTTGTTGCTGTTGTCTTCCCGGCGTAGGTGTCCAGTCCCATTGAGCAAGCTGGCCGATTCGGGGTGCAAGGGCGTCCGCCTTGACGAAAATGGTCCCTGTGTTGAGGTCGTCACTCAGCTTCTCCGCCGCCTCGATCTTGGCCGCGAATAGCTCCGGGTCGATGGCACAGCGGTAGACCTGTTGCAACGTCACCCATCGCTCCGGGAACACGCGGTGAAGCTCGATGATCCAGCGGACCAGATTGGTATAGGCTTGCTGCCAAAAGGGTTCCTTGCCCTTGCCGAACAACTGATTGAGCAAGCTCGAAACGGTGTAGGCCAGCGAGTACGAATCGAGCCACCACGCCGAGAGCGGATTCCATTGAGAGCGGGAGTCCATGTCAATCTCGATGTAGTCTTGTCCACGGCCCGCCTCAACGAGGATTTGGCGGATGTCGTGACAGAAATCTCCCTTGACTTCGAGCACCAGCGCCGCTGCCCGCATGTGCGGATTACCCGCTTGCCAGCCGAGAAGCTGGCGGGCAAACGGGTTCATGCAAGCCGATGTTTTGCCCGATCCCACGGCTCCGAAGATCGCCACGCCGGTATACAGTCCGCGCTCCGGGATGGTGAGCCACGAGGGACTGAAAATCTCCCGCGCCTCGACCGGGTGATGGACCTCCCCGATGACGATGGCCGGAGCCTTTTGGTCCGCTGAAAGAGGCCACGGCGGGAGCTTGGCGAAGGGTGCGAAATCGCGCCGCCGCCCTTCCAGCCAGACCTTCCAAACGGTGACGGAAATAACCCCGCACAGCATGACGGCAACGAAGGGCGAAAGGTAGTACCACAGCACCATGGCCGTGAAGAAATCGGGGGTGTGGTATTGCACCAAAGCAAGGATCGGGTACTCATCAAGCGACGGGAAGGGACGCCGTACAAAGCTCCACACGGCATACCACACACCGCCGAAAAAAAAGAGCACCAGAGCCGGAAGCGCTAGGACGAATTGCACGACGCGAAACACGGTCCAGCCCAACAGCATCAGACCTTGAAACACGCCCCACCCGGCCCAGCCCAATAGCACGAAACCTTGCACGACCAGCCAGCCGAGGACGGCGAAAACCCGGATCGGGTTTTTCCAGTTCATCGGGCCAGCGGGCCGCTGCCAAAGCTCTGTCAAATAAGGGCCGACCTCGCGCCATTTCATAGCTCCGTCTCCGTGTTTTCAGCGCCGCTCCTGCGGGGCTGTTTCTGAGCCTTCCCGCAGGGATAAATGAGGACGAGAGCGACCCCATGGGGCCGGATAGTGGCATGTTCCACAGTGCCGCTATCCAAGGTCACATGACCCCCCTGTTTGGGGGGGGGGCGCTCTCGTCCCCGCCTTTCTCCCGCGTCCGAAGCGCAAGGGCCGATTCACCGGGGATAACCACAGCGGAATGAGAGAGATAAGTGAAAGCGGTTGTGTTCCACCTGGCACAAGATTTATGTTCCACCCCCCCCTCTGAGGCTGGAACAAAACCCATGCGGCCTTCAGGACCACTCGAAACCACGGATTTAGACCCTCTCTCAGCCGATCTCATCTCGCTCCGCAAACCGCACGGCCCGCCATGTCGAATAGTCGTCAATCGAGACCCCTTCCGTGAGCTTGGCTTGGGGGAGAATTTGCAGCGCCGCCGAGCGTTTCATGGCTCCCCCAAAGCCTCCATATCGCGCTAGAAAGTTCTCGTCGCTGTGGGTCATCGCGTCGTCTATCGCCTTGATCTCCTGCTTTACCGTCAGCCCTTCATCGGGTGTCCCTGGCTCCGCCGCCGCCCATGCTTCAAGCACTCGAACCGCACGATCGAGGGTGGCATTTGCAACCGCAATTCCGATCACCCGAACCTGCCGCCCCTTCTTGCGGAGTGCATCCCAAAGCGGCCCATGCGCGGCTCCCCACGAGCGGAGTTCGGTATCCGTCTGGTGGCCCGGATCGACGTAGGCAAAGGTGACGGTTTCAGGGTCCACGGCAAGGGGCAGTTTGAGAGCAAAGTAGCGCTTCTGGTTGCCAGCCGCACCGTAGTAAATACGGCGCGGAATCAAGCGGCGCGGCAAGCCGAGCTTTTCAAAAAACTCGACCTTCTCCGGCTCGGCGGGGAGCCAGTTCATACCCGGATGTTCGAGCACAAAATCGAGCGACAAAAGCCGCCGCATGATAACCGGGTTGCTGGCCTTTCGCCGGTGGCGGATGTTCTCGACGCCCAGCGCCCGGTAGATCGCGTTGCTCGATATCCGGCACGTCTTCCCTCCGCCGTTCATAACCGGCCACTCACTCTCGACCGCCATTCGGCGCTGCACCAATGCGTTGACAAAACGGCTGGCCGTGATCCGTTGCGCGTTGAAGTAATCACAAAACTGCGCCCGCGTGAAGACGCCGCTGTGAAGGCACACCAGTGCGATCCATTCCGCATCCGGGCCGGTCCATCCAAGCGGTTCCAGCTTGCGATCTCTTCCCCGCAAGTGCTCGATCATCATTGATCTCCGGTGACGGTGGCGCGGTCGCCTTGCAAGTAGGTGATGACGATTCCCATGGGGTTGAACACGATCAAGTCCGTGGGGATCTGTTGGAGGAACTGGAATTGCAGCGAGAGCGTCCAGCGCTCCCGGCCTACTTCGTTCTCCATCTCCATCCGCACGAGGTCAAAATCGGCCGTGGCGCTGTGCGGCTGCTGAGGGTTGGGTTGAATCCTCAAAATGACGCGGGCGACTTGCAATTCACCCCGCGCCACGCCCACCGCGAGAAGGGCGACATTTTGGCTGTCGGCGCGAAACGAGGCGTTGGCGAGTTGTGTACTGAGGAAGCGCAAGCTGCGGGACCAGTTCTGTGCGACCGTGGCCCGCCGCCGGGAGTAGAAGTCATAGATAAAGCGGTTGAGGAAGTATTTGGTGGTGGGGTCCAGCGGGTCGGCCTGGGCCTCCATCGCTTTGTAGGTGACGGCCTCCGCCCGCCCGACTTCATCAACCCTCACGACGATGGGACGCGGCGGCTCGACCGAAACAATGCGAATGACGGCGACGATGAGCAAGAGCACCCCGATAGCCAGCCCAACGGAGATCACCCGTAGATGACGGTTGGTGTGGATGGCTTCGCCCCATATCTCGGCGTACTCGGCTCCGGCGTCTTTGATTTGCGGCTTCTTCATTTGATCCCTCCGCCCGCCTTCGCCGCCGCCGCGCCGCCGCTGGCCGCAGCCATTCCCGCCGTGCTGACCATGCCCATGAGACCGCTCCCGCCTGCTCCGCCTCCAGTGACGAGCATCGAGGCGAGTTCCCCGCACTTGAGGCTTGCCAGCATTCCGGCAATGAAGAAAGGCACGACCGCGAGCGTCCAGATACCCACTTCCATGAAGCTGTCCATGTCCATGTCGGCCTGCGCCAAGGTCGTGACGTAAGCGATTCCCACGGCGGAGAAGATGCGCAACACGGCTCCGGCAATGACGGCGTACAGCGAGTAGGTAATCATCGCCCGAAACCAGCCCCAGAACAGAAACGACAGCGGCTCGAACACCAGAAACGGAATGAAGACCGGACCCAGAATGATGAGGATGGCAAGGGCCACTTGCGCCCAGATCACTTGAGCGTAGGTGACAGCGGCCAACAGGATGAGCATCAAGACCATGAAGATCACCATCACAAACCCTGCAACCGCCGTCAGGGAGGATTGAAGCCCGGTGGTGTAGATTTTTAGTACATCGCCTAGCTCGATGGCGGTGTTCTGAGCCTTCGTAAGCGTGTTGAACAGCTTTGTGAGTTCTTCTTGGATTGAGGCCACAGAGTCGTCAATGAGGAGGTCGTTAATCCAGTTTCCCCCCGCCGCGATCATCCCTGGGAACGTATGCCACATTCCCGGAATGGTGGTGGTGTAGAACTGCAACATCACCCACGGTATCCAAATCCCAATGACGACCCGCACCAGTTCCCACGGCTGAATGTTCCCGCCGAAGGCAATCTTCGCCCCTTGCATCACCACAACGATGAGCGCGAGAGCGCCCAACATCTGATTGCCAAGGGTGAAAAGCTGCCCGCCCGCCGCCACCGTCAGGCTGTCCAAGGCGTGATCGAGGAACGTCTTGAAGTCCCTCATTTGTTCGGGCGTAAGATTGGTCGGGATGTTGGGATCGAGTTGGATTTGCATTAGCGAGTATCACTAATCGGTGCCGCCATAGAGCGCGGGAATGCTGAAAAGCATCCCGTCTCGGATTCGGGCGCGGCTGGCAACAATCCCGTCTAGATGCGCGTTGTAGGTGAGGTCGGCCCGTTCTTGGTTACGAACACGAGCGGCCAGCGCTTCGCGCCGGGTGATCTCGCGTTCGTAACCCTCCGCCGCTTCTTTCGCCGCCTGATATGCCATCAACTGAGCCATGGCAGCGGTGAGGTGGCCTTGCGTCACTGCTCCGGTGACTTGCGATTGAGCAAGCGCGGTGTTGGATGTGTTGATGTTTTCCCGCAAGCGCTCGTAGGAGTCCACAGCATCTTTGGCCGCGACAATGAGATTTGTCGCTACGGTGCTTGTGGCGTGATCGAGGACCAGCCGCTTGTCGCTGCCCTCCCGCGCCGCGAGATAAGCGCGTGAAGCTCGCTCCGCGCCCTCCGGGCTACTGTCCTGGAACAGATTAAGAATGTCCGACTCCGATACCGTATCGGCGTCGGTGAGCCGTTGCTCCCACGATTCCCGAAAGCTCTTGCCGCTCTCGCCCATGTTCTCTACACTCGATGCAATGCCGCGAGGGATGCCGGTAAAGTCGTTCTTCCACGACAGGCCCAGCCCGATAAACCGCGTCGGCACAGAAGCTAGTTTGGTGAACGGATCGGTCAGCGCCCCCACGGTTCCTAGCGCCTGTTCTTTCAGGTGCGCCGCCTGACCTATCATCTCGGTGAGTTGGCCGTCAAACGTGATCTTCGCCATGGTGTCTTTGTAAATCTGAGTTATCTGATTGGCGATTATCTGGTAGCGCTGGATGCCAGCCAGGATCGAGCCAAGGATGGCATGAGCGGGCGTGATGCTGAGCACTAAAAACAGTGGGATCACAACTGCGCCGGTGAGGATTCGTCGGAAGATTCGATGTTTCATTTTTCAGTCTCCTTTGGTGGGCCGGAGAACCAGCACGTCGGATGTGAACCAGACGCGGAGCCGGTGTCCGGCGCGAATAGTGATGTTGGGTAAGCGATTCAAGAAACGGTCCAGAATGCGCGTAGCGGCTTGGCCGAGTCCCTGCCCTGCTCCGGAGCGCATGGACGCCGTGCCGCCTTCGTAAGGATTCCCCCCCGCCGCCGTGAGGCCACTGAGGACGCCGACTGCTCCAACAGCGGCGAACATCGAAAAGTAGTGGCGGTTGACTTGATCTTTCAAGGCTCCCTCGCCAAGTTGATTGAGGCCGAGAAATTGGAGCGTAATCCAGCTTCCGTCCGGGTAGATCAAGCGGTGAAAACCAATCCCTAGCCGCGCTTGATCCTGGTTTGTCACGGCCTGAGCCGTACCGATAATCCGCGTTCCTCGCGGGACAAGGATACGCTGCCGATCCGCCGAGTAGAAGGGAATGGCAACCACGGCCAGCACCGGGCCGGGGAAGTCGCCGGTAAGCTGTGTTACCAGCGCCGCCTCCAAAAACGAGCCTTCATAGATACGCTCCCAACCCGGAGGGTCTTGCGGCACTTCGAGTCGCGCTGGAACAGAGTAATCTTGCGCCGTGGCGCTGGCCGCAGTCGCGGCGGGAACAGCCGGGGCCGCTTCCGGCGTGGTGGGCGTTCCGCGGAGTGCCGCGATAAACGCTTGATCCGCCTCCGCCTCCGCCGCGATTTCATCTTCAAGGCCGCTTGTGACCGTGTGCATTGAGTCAAGCGCGTGTTGCAGGGCTTCCGCGCCTTCGTCTTTTGCGGGTGCGGGATCGTCAACGATGCGCTTGCCGTCGCTCCTGCCGCCGCCGTCTAGTTTGCGGTAGCTCTGTGCGACCGGCGAACTGCGAAGCGAACGGCTGCGCCGCTCGACGGCTTCCAGTCGCAAGCGCTCCCGGAGTTCTCATTCTTGCTGGGTGTAGGGTTGCCCGGTGTCAGGACTCGGCCCGGCAAGTACCGCCGCTTGGTTGGCGGCAGTAAGTCCGGCGACGTTGGCTTGCCGTTGTTGCTCCGCCCGCAAAGCTTGCGCCTCCGCTCGCGCCGCCGCCGCCTTGTTGGTTTCGGCCCGCATCGTTTCGGCGTCCACTTGCGCTGTCATCTGATCGGTAAAGCTGCGGGGCGCGGTTGTGGCTACCTCGGTTAATCCGGCAACCTCCGCTGGCTCCCCGCCGCCGAGCCAAATCCAGTAGGTCAGGAACAGAAGAATAAAAACCGTGATGGCTCCCACACCCCATTGCGTGACGACGCCGCCGGGGAGTGATCCCGCTGGCTTGACATAGAGCCGCTTCCATTCGATCACGGGCCGATCTCCGGCGCGGCGAAGCGCCATCGTACTCTCTGTTTGCCGATCTGTAACCAGCCGTGGCCCAAAACGTGACGGGCGACGTACAGCCCGTCCTCGCCAAGATCGTAGGCCACGAGCGACGGCTTACCGTCCTTCTCTTCGTACAGCGCGGGCGACTCCTGGGCGTTGGAGCGAAGGTAGGTAAACTGCCCGTCGTGCCACATTCCCTCGACCAGGAACGGCCACTTGTGCGCCTTGTCCTCCAATCGGTAGGGAAACTTGAGCCGCGTGGGATACTCCGCCCGGAAGGCTTCGCTCTCGTCCTCGGCAAGCGCCGCCGTGTCCGCGATGCGGCTATGCGCGTCCATCTGCGCGGCCTTGGCCGTCTTGATGGCCGTCTCCGCCATCTGCTGATAGGCGGCAACCTGGCCGCGAGCTACAAAAGCCGGTTCATGTTTGACCGGCGAGATTCGCGGGTCTGCCTCGGCCTCTTGGTCGATGCGGACGACAAGATGCGGCTGGCCCTTGCTTTGCTCGGTGACAAGGAATGAGTAGATGCGCCCGAACTCGCAAACGAGCGCCACGTTGGTAGTGACGCCCTCGGCAATGGGCTTGAGGAACGCGAGATTTGCGGCTCCGGTCAGGTGCCAGTATTAGGAATCTCAGACTACAAAATCCAGCACGTTTTCCGTTTGGGGCAACACGATAACGGTGGTGTGCCGGGTCTTGGCGCGAATGTGTACGATTTGATCCTGGCCTCCGTCAACACGCAATACCGGCCCGCCGTCCTGAGCGGTCAGCGGGATGGTGAGCGCCACGAGCGCCGCCGTGACGAGTGTAAGGATTTTCAACATGAGCTACCTCCTGGATAGGTGTTCAATGGCCTCGACGAGGCCGTACTCGCGGACTGCCTGGGCGCGCTTGTGAGCATCGACGGGTGACGAGGTATAGAGCCAGTAACTGGCCGGATCGACTTCAAGCCGCAAGATACCCGCCGCGTCGGTGCGGCGTAGATAAAGCTCGCGCTTGGGGATCAAGCCTCGAATGGTATTGACTTCGGAAGGGTTGAGCCGAAAGGTGTCAGCGGCCTTGTCCGGCAAGTCGGGGTTGGCGAGAAACAGCTTGGTGGGCATGGATTCGAGCAAGGCTTCCGCCCCCGCGGTCCCGGTCACGTCCACGGCGCTTTGCGTGGCGATAATCAGCGCCGCGTTCTTCTTGCGCCATGTCTTGGCGGCTTCCGCGAGATAGGAAAGCACAGCCGGGTCTTGCAAGTAGCGCCACGCTTCATCGACGACCATGAGTTTTACCCTGGCCGTCTCGTCGGGGTTCTCCAAAGTCAGCCGCAACCGTTCGAGAAGGTAGAACAGCGCCGCTTCGCACAAGTCCTCATGCTCCGCAGCGCCCGCCATGTCGATTACCTGCCAGTCCTCGAAGTTGAGGTCGTCAGCGTCCGCCGCGTTGTCGAAATATCGACCCCACGCGCCATCTCCATGCCAGCGCCCCATAGCGGGCCACATCTTTGAGGGAAGCGAACGGACCAGCACCCCAAGGGTCCACCGTTGGGGCGCGAAGGCATAGAGGTCTTCGACGCGGGCGCGAATCTCGCTGGGGTCTTCCCCGCCGAGTGTCCAACCGCCGATTCGCAACAGCCGCGCAATCCATCCGGCAAGGAATCCGAAGGTCCGCTCCCCCGCTGGAAGCGAGAAGGGCCGTAAGCGAAACCCGCCGCCCGTGTCGCCTTCCGGGGATAGCTCCATGTAGCCTCCGCCTAGAAACTGGGTCAGCCAGCGGTAGGAGCCGCCTAGATCGAGAATGAGAATACGCGGATCGTATTGCAGGGCTTGAACTAGAAGAAAATTGAGCGTGAAACTTTTACCCGCGCCGGTCGCGCCAAGCACCAGCGTATGTCCCACGTCTCCTTTGAACAGATCGTAGTAGTAGGGGGTTCTCCATTGGGTTTCAAGGACGGCCAGGGCCGCTTTCTTCAAGTGGCCGCTGCGCGGTGTTCCCACCGGAGGACCGAAGATCGGAGCCATCGTAGCAACCGCGCCCGCCGATACAAACACGGATCGGCATTGCCGCCGTCGCGGTTGCACGGGCATCCGCGAAAACCACGCCGGAAGCTGCCCGTAACCCTCCCGGATCACCTTGGCTTCGTGGCTGGTAAAGATGCGCCGAATATCTCCGTCCAGGTTCTCGGTAACGGATAGCGGGCCATGGAGGGCCACGGTCAAGGCAAGATCGCCGTAAGCGATTCCGTCCGTCTCCAACTCGACCAGGGCATCGCCTAGCCGGTCAGATTCCGCCGCCGCCGCCGTGTCCACCATGGCCGAAGCGGTGCCTTCGGTTTCTTGCACTGCGGCGGACATCGAGTAGCGCTTTGAGAAGTAATGGCGTTGCGCTCCCCGGATTTTGCGGCGGGCCGTATCGAGGCCCTGCGGACGCCATTCGAGCGTGACCGTCATGGTGGCATCGAGCCGGTAAAGCTCCTGTAGAAGATTCGCCGTGGCCGCTCCGGGTGGCGAGAGAAGCGAGTAGAGAATGACAGGCTCCCCGTCCAGGCGCAGATTGCGCCGCTCCGCTTCGAGTTCGGAGACTGCCAGCCTCCAATTCATTCCGCTGCCGGTCGCGCCGTCCCAGAAGGAACCGGGCCGGTTGGTAAGCTCATTCAGGACGAGCGATGCTTGGCCCGCGTCAAGCACCCGTAGCGGCGTCAGGTCATCTACCAGCGCTCGGCTTGCTTCGACCAGTTGCCGGAAGCTCCCCGCCGCCGCCGCGATAGAGGATTCAAGGTAAACCGATTCATGTTGATTGCGCCGCCGCGCCATCCAGTTTTTTGCATAGGCCATCCACCACGGCCCGCCTGTCTTTTGAGTTGCGACGGCGGATAGGCCGGGATCATGCGCCCATGCGACATAAGCGCTAACGCTCTGTACCCGTTTCTCAAGGAACGCTCGGCGCTTGCGTCGTCCAAGCGCGGCCACGCTCGATCCTTCGTCCTCGCCTTGGTTCTCGAATTGGATGGGACGCCGGAGCAAATAGAAGTAAAGGCGGGTCCGCGAATCGACGCCGCTCAACATGCGCTGCCAGCGGTCCACTACGCGGTCCAGTTGTTCGGGTGTCTGACCGTCCAGAACGCTAGGCGTTAAGCTCGCAATCGCCATAAGCTCCCCGGCCCGCGTCAGACAGGATCGGCCATCTTCGAGCCAGCCCCACCAGGGCAGTTCCTCGGCCAGCGCTCCCGCCGCGTCAAAGTCCTTGAGTTCGTTGTCTACGTTCACCCGCTATCTCCGAATGAGAAGGGTCCAGGGAGCCTGCGCCCATTTGCCGGGATCGTAGCGGGCGCGAAACTGCGCGGACGCCCGCAAGATTTCAAGCATGTTGGGGTCTTGCTTCCAAGCCCAAAACCAGACGCCGTAGAGGACCGCGAAGATCAATGCGCCGACCACAATGGAGTTGATGGCGTTCCACAAGGCAAGCCCCAACGTGGCGCTCAACAGGAACCAGCGGCGCTCGACGCCCATGATGGTGAGCGGTTTGGAAAGCGTCGGGTATCCGCGCCATGTCTTGCCGCGCTCCATCAGAAGAGCCACGAAAGAAAGTTGGCCGCGCCCATCGCCATTCCAAGGCCGAAGATGATACCGGCCAGGGCCTTCTTGCTGCCGCCTTCCCCGAAGGCGAACATCAGCCCGCCCACGACAACGGCAATCAAGCTGAGTCCTCGCGCAATGGGTCCGGTGAAAGCGTCCTGCAAAACTTGAATCGCTTGCAGCCAAGGGCTTGCTCCCGCGCTTGGTGTGACGACTGGGGGTGCCTGGGCCATCAGTTCCGCCGCCGAAAGCGCGAGGATGCTCATCAGAAGAACGACGCGCCCGCCACGCCGCCCCAATATGTAGTACGACGATCAGCCGAAGGCCCGCTAGATATAGTGGTCAACTGTTTGTTTGTCATTGTGTCTCTCCCTTGTTTGTTGATTCATCCGGGGAACTCTCCCCGTTCCTCTTGTCCCAACTTGTCGGCAAGCTCGGTTTGCCCTCTGCCGCCTCCGCGCCGAATGGAGCGCTCCATAAGATCGACCTTGAGGCCGAGGTCAGCCAAGCCCAAAGCGCGGGCGAAAGCGTAGATTGCAGCCATGAGCGTGAGTATGAGAAGTCCGCCATGCCACGCTAGGCCCGTCCAATAACGGGGGAAGATGACTTGAAAATGAGGCTCAAGATAAGCGAAGCGCTCTCCGCCCATCATGGCGGCGACGGCAATTATGATGACCGTGAAGCCAATACTAATCTTCCACGGCTGCATTGAGGGAACCTCGCTTTACAGTTCGATAGACCCTTTATCTCGTGCGCCGCCGCCTCCGCCTCCGCTGCCCTCGTCCTGGCCGAGGGATCGGGCTATCCGCGCCGACGCCCGCCCGTTGCTTCCATGCACGGCAAACCCGGCGACGGCTTTGGCGGCGATACTCTTGGTGCTGTAGTGCTCGGTCGCAACCTCGACGTTGATGCGCCCGCTGCGGCCCTCAACGTCCAGATATTCAAGCTGCGCGTCCGGGTACTCTACACGGCCATCCTTGACGGGCAGACCTAGTGTCTCCGCCGCCTCCAAACGTGCGGCGTCCGCCGCTTCTTTGCCGCCTCGCGCCCTGGCGCTTTCCGTAGCGCGGGCGATCTCGCGCTTGAGTTCGGCGTCAATGCGGATGCGCTTGAGGACGGCTCCCTGTTCGAGTAGCTTCATCTGCTCGATCCTCGCGGCGCGAAATACCGCCACGTCATGTTGAAGCTCCCCGGGCTTCACAAGCCCGCTCCATGCCTTCTGTTGGGAATCAAGCCCCTGGTCGCGGGCTACGCGCTCCGCCCGCTCCACTCCGCGCTCGGTGAGCGTCAGCACTTTGTAGCTGCCGCCTTGCGGTCCCTTGGCGGTATGCTCCCGGACGTGACCGGCCCGGACCATCTGATCGACGGCCCGCCGCGCCGCGTAGGGGTGTCCCTCGAAGTGAGCGTCTACCACGTCGCGGTAGGCGACGTTGCGGTACATTCCCACCTCCGCTATCGCTCGATCCGTGCGGTCCTGGAAGCTCTGCCGCTTCGTTGTGGGATCGTATTCGCGCCGGTGGCCGTCGCGCTCGCGGCCCTCGCGCTCTTTCGCGTGGTCGCGCCTGGGGCGAGCTTCGGGCCGGGTCCGTGGATCGCTGGCGAAGTCTCGCGGATCAAACACGGTAACTCCTTAACGGCTCGGCCCTACGTCGTGCTGTTGGGCTTGAGCGGGTCGTTTTTCCGGCGATTGCTTTGGCGTCTGGCTGATCTGCGGCCCGCGAGCATGAGAGTATTCCTGGGTCAACTGCGCCCGCGTCTTTTCTTCACTCGGCTTGGCAACCTCGCGGTTGATGGCGCGTTCCATTAGGTGATCGGTCATCTTCTGCCCGTCTCGCGCCGCTCTGTGAATCTCATGCGGGTCTTTTTCAAGCACCTTCACCCAATTCTCGACATAGGCCGCGCCGCGCTGCGGGTCATGGCCCACGCCTACGCGCTCCCCGGTCATCATGGCGCTGATCTCGGCCCGCAATTCTTCGCGGGCGTATTCCGGCGATCCAAAGCCGTTAGCGACGCCCTCTTTGAGCGTTTCGCGGTTCATGCGATCCGGGTGGCCGGTTGCATGGCCGCACTCGTGAAGCGCGGTCTGGTAGTAGCCGTTGCGAGTGGGGAATTGGCCCGGTTCCGGGAGCACTATCTTGTCCTCGGACATGCGGTAGTAGGCGCGATCTCCGGCGACGTGCTCGACAGTCGGGCCGCTGGCCGCGATCACTTTCTCGGCGTCTCGGTGAGAGTCCCATTCGGGCCGTACTTGGCCTTGTCGCGGCTTCAATTCCAAGCCCTCGGCTTGCTCCACGTTAAAAACCGTGTACTGCTTACAGATGGGCGTCTCGCGTTTTTGTTCTTCGTAGATCGTCTTGCCTTCCTTGTTCTTCATCGTCTGCCCTTTCTCGTCCTTCGCAACCCTACTGTTGCGATCCGTGAAGAACAAAACCTGCGTCCCTTTCTCGCCCTTGCGGACCTGTCCGCCCGCTTCCCGAATCTGGTTGTAGGTTCCCCAACGGTTGTCTCCCCGTCCATCGCGGATCGCGCGGCTCATCAGGTAAAGGCTGTTGCCGCCGCTGTACTTCTTGCCGGTTGAGAAGTTTTCGGCGCTGATCTGTTCTCCCGGCTTCCACGGCTTCTGCCAGGGCGCATCGCCGCGCTTGATCTGTTCGATGAGTTCCCGGCGGTCTTTCTGCGCGTAGTCTTCCCCGCGCCGCCAAAAGGATTTCTTCGCCATAGCGCGCCTCCATTCCTAGTCGTGGCGGTCGTACCGCGCCTGGTCGATCTCCGCCACGGTGCCCACGTCCTCGTTCATGGGCACTCCGATCCGCTCCGCCAGTTCCCGCGTCAGCTCGACCGCGAGTCCACGATTCAGCGCCTCGTGAAATTCAGCCTCGGTTGTGGCCGTGACGTACTTCTCGCCGTTCTCTTCCTTTTTTTGAATCACGGTTTCTCCCTCTCCTGGTTGTCGGCACCCCTCACGAAGTGAGGATTTCCTTGCGGGTGCGGCCGCAGATGATACAGACGGGTTCGAATTCTGGGCAGTCGGCATATCGAGCCTCCCCGCAGAAGCTTTCCGGTCCGTTTTCGGACCGGGAAAGCTCCGCTACCCCGATACTGTCCGAATCGTAGGTCGCGGGGGAAGTATGATCCGTCACGCGCCGCAGGCTGCGGCGTTCCCGGTAGGCCCGTTGCCGGTCGCGGTGATCGAGCCGTCCTTCCCAACTTTGCTGGTGCCGCCGGTTGGCGGCCCGCCGTTGTTGCCGCCGCGCTTTCCGCCGGCAGCGCTCGCCGCAGTATTGGTGCCCTCGGTCACAATGACGACAGATCCAGAACACCACGCCACAGCCGGCCCCCCGGCAGAACCGCCGCCGCAGGGGCTCTTCGCCGGTCCCCATCGCCGCCCTTCCGGCGGGAGGGGACAACCGCGACTCGGCATGGCAATCTCGACCCCATCCGCAGATGCCCTTTTACCCTCCGCGGCGCTGAACGCGCACCCCTTCTATCCGGGGAACATGGGGGAATAAGGCATGGCGCGCAAACGGGACGGCTTGGTTCCCATCGAGGAAGCCATCTCTGATCTGGGCGGGCCGGTAAAGGCGCTCCGCGACGCCTCGCCCCAGGCGCTACACCACTTCACCCAGGCCGACCAGGTGCATCAACTTGTCGGGGCCAGCGAAGCGGACCCCGATCTGGGCTTCATGGCGCGGCTGATGGCGCTGTGATCACTGCCCCGCACCAACCCCGGCAACCGGCTGCGGTACAAGAGGGTCAACGGGCCGTACACGCTGGGTATGAGCGCCGGGATCAACAACAAGCTCCCCTTCGGCAACTTCCCGCGCCCGCCCGACTTCATCCACCCTCACGACGATGGGCCGCGGCGGCTCGCTCCCACGGCAAGATGAGGGAAGTAATATGTAGTCGATCCCTGCGCGGAAGCATCCAGTTCTCCCGGAGGCAAGGAGGAGAATACGGGATCGGCTTCGAAATTGAGCGACAGGCTGACGATGGGCTCCGTGGAGGTGACTTCGATCGATCCCGTAAATCTGGTGGGACCATTGGATCACGCGGGGCGGGGCAAGTATCGTCGACAATTCTTGTGCGCTGACAGGTTCCGTTCTCAGCCCGCGCTGTTGCAGTCGCTGAAGCTGTTCGGCGGTGACCTCCACCACCAGGTAGCCATTCTCGTACTTGGATTCGCTCGGCTCCAAACTCGCGGCAATGAGTCGGCCGGTCGGCGGATCGTCGAAGAAGACACGGACGATCGTCTCCTCGCCGGAGAGCTGCGCCCGTAGCACAGGGCGAGGCTTGCAAGAGGGGTGAAGCGCCCCTGATAGCGCCGATGATGCTTGCACCGGAGCTTGGCTTGAACAGGTCGATCACTGCGCGGCGGCATCCAGTTCACCCGGAGGCAAGGAGGAGAACACCGGATCGGCCTCGAAATTGAGCGACAGACTGACGATGGGCTCCGTGGAGGTGACTTCGATCGATCCGGTAAAGCTGCTGGGACCAAACAGGGACTCCATGCCGTGCGCATCATGGCCTCCGGGTGACAGTGTCCGAACGACGCTGGCTAGCACCTCCCCAGCCGTGTCCCTGACAGTAAAGGTGACAGGGACCGATATGTTGGGGGAAGGGTTTGCATAGGCAACTCCTGTCCCAAACTGACCTTCTCCCTGTTCGGCAAAGGTGACAAACCGGGTTGCCGGAACTGCCGTTGCATTGACTCCGGCTTCCGCCGTGGGCGACCCTTCGCTGTTGCGCCGACGAAACAGAAGACTGGCCTTCACCGGCCCGGAGCAGTTGGCCAGCGCCCAGCCTCGCGCCAGAGGAGCGCTCAGGTCCACGTCGGTCTCCTGGTGAACGGATCCCCCTGGCGGCAGAACGTCGGTCCGGCTGTCAACCGTTCCCAGTGCCGCAAACGAAACCAGCAGCGGAGTTCCGTGATCGGAGATGAAATCGGTTTGGCAGCTCACCTCCTCCGGGGAGTAGTTGATATAGGTGATCGTGGTTTGCCAACTCGCTCCCACGGCAAGATGAGGGAAGTAATATGTAGTCGATCCCTGCGCGGAAGCATCCAGTTCCCCCGGAGGCAAGGAGGAGAATACGGGATCGGCTTCGAAATTGAGCGACAGACTGACGATGGGCTCCGTGGAGGTGACTTCGATCGAGCCGGTAAAGCTGG
The DNA here is from genome assembly GCA_965261065.1 of Bryobacterales bacterium. Lineage (GTDB taxonomy): Bacteria > Acidobacteriota > Terriglobia > Bryobacterales > UBA6623 > JAKZVK01. The sequence continues at coordinate 7,087,938 of OZ253444.1, forward strand.
TGAGATCAAACAGCTCCGACATGCCGTGCGCATCATGGCCTCCGGGTGACAGTGTCCGAACGACGCTGGCCAGCACCTCCCCAGCCGCGTCCCTGGCAGTAAAGGTGACAGGGACCGATATGGCGGAAGGGTTTGCATAGGCAACTCCTGTCCCAAACTGACCTTCTCCCTGTTCGGCAAAGGTGACAAAGCGGGTTGCCGGAACTGCCGTTGCATTGAGCCCGGCTTCTGCCGTGGGCGCCCCTTCGCTGCTATACCAACGAAACAGAAGGCTGGCCTGCACCGGCCCCGTGCAGGTGGCCAGCGCCCAGCCTGGTGCCAGAGGAGCGCTCAGGTCCACGTCGGTCTCCTGGTGAACGGATCCCCCCGGCGGCAGAACGTCGGTCCGGCTGTCAACCGTTCCCAGTTCGGCAAACGAGACCATCAGGGGACTTCCGTGATCGGAGATGAAATCGGTTTGACAGGTCACCTCCTCCCGGGAGTAGTTGATATAGGTAATCGTGGTTTGCCAACTCGCTCCCACGGCAAGATGCGGGAAGTAATAGATCCGGTCTTCCGGCGGCGGGGGGCTGGTACCCTGCTCCACGGTGATCGTCACCGTATCTGAATCGAATCGACCGCTCGGATCGGTGACCAGCAGCCTGAAGCTCAGCACTGCATCCGCCGTCAGCCCCCGCGGGGCCGTGAAGGTGGGATTGACCACGTTTCGGGACGACAGCACCACGCTCTGGCCACTGAGTTGATTCCAGCGATATCGCAGCGGATCGTCGTCCGGGTCGCTGCTGCCGCTGCCGTCCAGCGTCACCAGTGCGCCTTCCCTGACGCCGGTCTGGTCCGGGCCGGCATCCGCCGTCGGGAAATTGCTCGCCGGCGGAGGGGGAGGTGGTGGAGGGGGAGGGGGAGGAGGAGGAGGAGGAGGGGGAGGTGGTGGAGGGGGCGGCGGGGGAGGAGGTGGTGGTGGCGGGGCGGCGCAGACGGCCCCCTGAAAATTGATCGTCGCCAACCACGCTTGAAATGCGGTATCCGCCGGCGCGCACAAAGTGGTCGACCGTATATCCAACACCGAGAGTTGTGACAGCGTCATCAGGGTGAGCGGGATTGCCCCGCTCAACTCATTCTCGGAGAGATCCAACCTCTGGAGCTTGGTCAGATTCCTTTCCCCCAGCTCGGCTGGAATCGTGCCGCTCAAGTCATTGGAGGCGAGAGCCAGTTCCGTGACGCGGCCGTTCTCGTCCGTGGTCACACCGTGCCAATCCCAAAGCGACACCAAAGGCGCCTCGCTCAACCAGTTCGTGTTTGTCTTCCAGTTCGCACCATTCGTCCCGTTGTAAAGCGCCACCAAAGCCGCCATGTCGGTCGTCATGCGGCTGCGGTCCCAGGAACGGATGCGTTCGAGTTCCCGTTCCAGACGCTGGGCGACAGCGGGATGCTGGTCATAGACGTTGCTCTGCTCCGATGGGTCGGATGCGATATCGAAGAGTTGGTAAGGCCTCTCGAAGGGTTGACCGATAGGATCTTCCCTGCCCCCGGAACCGTTCCCTGCGACTAACTTCCAGCGACCGTCACGGATCGCGAACATCCCCTGAATGGAATGATGGGGCACCGCAGCGCGCGGACGGGCCCACGGCTTGCCGCGTAGCAGCGGCAGGAGGCTAAAGCTGTCCTCGGCCGCATTATTGGGCAACTCCTTACCAACGATCTCTGCCACCGTTGCAAAGACATCGGTCAGCGAGATGACCTCCTCCCGGGTGCTGCCGGGTTCAATCTCCCCAGGCCAGCGCGCGAAGAACGGCACGCGATGACCCCCCTCCCAAATATCGGCCTTGGTCCCTCGATACACGTGATTCGCAGTGTGATTACCCGCCCGATACGCCTGGATCGCCGAATCATCTGTGTGGTCCCTGTCATGAAGCCCGTCCTGACGGTACATGAAGGACCCATTGTCGGAGGTGAAAATCAGCAGCGTGTTGTCGCCGACACCGGCTTGCTCCAGGGCGTTCATCACGTCGCCCACGGCTGCGTCGACCTGTACGATGAAGTCCCCGTACGGGCCCAATTCGGTCGTTCCTTCGAACCGCTGGGCCGGCCAGACCGGCTTGTGCGGGGCCGTCAAGGGCAGATACAGCAGAAATGGGCTCCCGTCCGACGCCTGCCGCTGGATAAACCCCGTGGCCTGCCGGATCAGTTCATCGAGCACATCAGCGGGATCGAAATCCGACGCCAACTCGCCGGCTCTCATGTAACGCGGAAATTCCATCCCGGACTGTTGCCCCAGCGGAAATCCCGTGATCTCGCCGTCACGGATATAGACATACGGGGGGAAGTCCAAGGAAGCCGGGATGATGTAGGACTCGTCGAATCCGTGCGTGTGCGGTCCGTCGTCAATGGGCTCCTCGAAGTCGAATTCGCCCAAGTCATTCTTTGCAAAACCGAGGCCCAGGTGCCACTTTCCAATCACTGCGGTGCGGTACCCGGTGGCTCCTAGAAAGGAGCCGAGCGTTTCGCGATTCGGAGCGATCAAGGGCCCCGCGTAACCGTTCAGGACTCCCCGGGTCAGCCGTGTCCGCCACGCATAGCGGCCGGTCAACAGGCCGTAGCGCGTCGCGGTGCAAACCGCCGACGGCGAATGCGCGTCCAGAAACGCCATACCCTGTCCTGCCAGGGCATCCAGGTTCGGCGTCGGGATTTGGGACTGTGAGTTCAGATAGCCAACATCGCCGTACCCAAGGTCGTCGGCCAGGACGATGACAATGTTCGGCACCCGCGGAGCCGGACCCAGGAGATCATTGGAATGGGCGACGGAAGTGGACGTAGACGGGACATGGAAACCGGCATACTCATTTCCCGGCTGAGGCCCCGCGGTGCGGGTGATCGTGTAGGTGTACGTGTCGCCCGGCACGGGCGACGTTTCGCCGTTCAGGGACCAGGTTGCGCCTGCAGCGGTTTGCGAGACCGTCGTCTCGGCAGCATGGAGGAAGCTTGCGAAGCCGAGCGCCAGGGCGACCAGCGCCCCGGCGGCCGCCCGCGCGTGGCGGCCGAGGGACCGGAGTTGCCGGCGGAGGGAAGGCACCGCGCGGTGGGAGCGGTCCGCGCCACCCCTGCCGCGCCGCGCGAAGGATGCCGCCGGCAGCCCGGCGGCGATGGCGCCCGGTTCCGAAATACAACCCATCTCCGAAGAACAATCCATATTCCGTGCTGTTCTGACCGGGAAGCGGCGCTGGCAGCCCGCTCCTTCCTGGCCCCGGCCCGGCCTGCGGCCGTCGTGCGGCGCCGCGTCCGTCCGGCAGGTCCGCGGTTGCTGCTTCCCGGCGATGTCGCCAGGGGCCGACGAACGATCCTGTGCTGTCTCCAAATCCCCTGACCTCCCAGCGGCCGTGTGCCCTGCGCACCCCGCGCCGGCCGGCGCGGTCCGCGACGCCCTCCACGCGGATGGCTCGAAGTCCGTGGCGGACCGCACACGCACACACCACCCCGCATAATTGTAGGAAATGTTGTGTTACAATGGTGTCCATAGAAGTAGTTCTTTCGCTCATATAACGCTCATTCGTCGCTATTTAGACGAGACCAGCTAGATATCTGACCGCTTCGGCCCGGCCCAGGCGGCGGGGGCAGGGAGGAACGCATGACCGAGCGCGCGCCAACGGCGGCCGAACACGAAGCGCTACGGGCGCGCGCTTCGGCGCCATCGCCACCATCGACGAGACGGGGACGCCCCGGGACTTCGTCACCTCGGGCTTCACCGAGGAGGAGCACCGGCGGCTGGCGGAGTGGGCCGACGGGCCGCGGCTCTTCGAGCACTTCCGTGACCTGGAGGGACCGCTTCGGATCGCCGACGTCCCGGCCTATGTGCGCGCGCTCGGCTTCCCCACGGACCGGCTGCCGTCGAAGACCTTCCAGGGCATGCCGATGCGCCATCGCGGCGTCCATGTCGGCAACTTCTATCTGGTCGAGAAGGCGGGCGGGGCGGCGTTCACCGACGAGGACGAGCAGATCCTGGTGCTGTTCGCCGCGCAGGCCGCGACCGCGATCGCCAACGCGCGGACCTACCGCGCCGAGCGGCGCGCGCGCGCCGACCTCGAGGCGCTGATCGAGACCTCGCCGGTCGGCGTCGTCGTGTTCGACGGCGGGACCGGCCACCTGGTCTCGCTCAACCGCGAGGCCACCCGCCTCGTCCAGAGCCTGTGCGACCCCTGCCAGTCGGCCGAGCAGCTGCTCGGGGTCATCACCTGCCGGCGCGGCGACGGGCGCGAGATCGCGCTCGACCGGCTCCCGCTCGCCGTGGCGCTGAGCGGCGCCGAGACGGTGCGCGCCGAGGAGATCGAGCTCTCGATCCCCGACGGGCGCCGCGTCACCACGCTCATCAACGCCACCCCCATCCACGGCGAGGACGGCGCCGTCGCGTCGGTGGTGGTCACCATGCAGGATTTGGCCCCGCTGCAGGCGCTGGAGCGGATGCGGGCGGAGTTCCTCGGCATGGTCAGCCACGAACTGCGCGTGCCGCTGACATCCATCAAGGGCTCGACCGCGGCGGCCCTCGGCGCCGCGCGCCTCGTCGCGCCGGCCGAGACGCGCGAGTTCTTCCGCATCATCGACGATCAGGCCGACCGCATGATCGGGCTGATCGCCGACCTGCTCGATGCCGGGCGCATCGAGGCGGGCACGCTCTCGGTCGCGCCCGAGCCCTCGGCGGTTGCCGCCCTGGTGGACCAGGCGCGCGGCACCTTCATCAGCGGCGGCGGCCGGCACGCCGTCGGGATCGACCTGCCGTCCGACCTGCCGCCCGTGCTGGCCGACCGGCAGCGCATCGTGCAGGTGCTGAACAACCTGCTCGCCAACGCCGCGCGCCACGCCCCGGACACCGCCGCCATCCGGATCGCGGCGGAACGCGACGGGGAGCATGTCGCGGTCTCGGTTTCCGACGAGGACCGGGGCATCGCGCCGGAGCACCTCGGGCAGCTGTTCCGCAAGTACGCCGCCGCCGGGGACCGCGAGGGCGGGGTCGGCGGCGGGCTGGGCCTGGCCATCTGCAAGGGCCTGGTCGAGGCCCATGGCGGACGCATCCGGGCCGAGAGCGGGGGCGTGGGCCTCGGCACTCGCGTCACCTTCACGATCCCGGTGGCCGGGCCGGCCGACGACGACCCGGGCACGCTGCGCCATGTTCGCGACACGCTGGCGGAGGCGGGCTACGCGCCCCTGGTCACCGGCGACCCCCGGGAGCTGTCGCGCATCCTCCGGACCGAGAAGCCCCGGCTGGTGCTGCTCGACTTGATGCTGCCCGAGACCGACGGGATCCAACTGATGCAGACCGTGCCGGAACTCGCCGACCTCCCCGTCATCTTCATCTCGGGCTACGGGCGCGATGAGACCATCGCGCGGGCGCTTGAGGCCGGCGCCGACGACTACATCGTCAAGCCCTTTTCGCCGACCGAGCTCACGGCGCGGATCCGGGCGGTCCTGCGCCGGCGGGCGGCGCCCGTCCCGTTCGCGCTCGGGGCCCTCGCCATCGACTACGACCAGCGGCGGGTGACCGTGGCCGGGCGCCCGGTGGAGCTGACGGCGACCGAGTACGAGCTGCTGCGCGTGCTGGCGCAGGACGCCGGCCGGGTCCTGACCCACGAGACCCTGCTGCGCCGGGTCTGGGCCGGGCGCCCCGCCGCCGATCCCAAGATCGTGCGGGCCTACGTCAAGCGGCTGCGCGACAAGCTCGCCGACGAGGCCGACCGCCCGGCCCTGATCGTCAACGAGCGCGGGGTCGGCTACCGCATGCCCCGGCCCGGCGACCGGTAGCGCCCCGCCCGCGCGGCCCCGGCCGGTCGAGCCGACGGCGGTCTCGCGTGTCTGAGACCGTGCGTGACGTCCGGCACACGCACGCGTCTGTCGCCGGGATGCTGTGACGGGACTGAGGCCGAACGTGTGCCCGCACGTCGGACATCACCGATCATGACCCCGCCAGCGCCTGCGCACTGACTGGTGGCCCAGCGCCGCACGAAATCGACGATCTGGTCGCGCACGTCGGGCGGCGTCCAGGTTTTGGTTAGAGTTCCCCAAGACTTTTTGTTAACGCCATGTGCTCGGCCATCAACTCGGCCAGAACTTCATCCTTGGTCTGGAGCTTCTTCTCCAGCCGCTCGATGCGTTCCTGTTCGGGCTGGCGACTGCGGCGGTTGCTGGTCTGGAAGGCAGCGGCTCCGTTTTCAAAGAACTCCTTCTGCCAGCGGTAGAATACCGTCGGCTGCAGCGCCAGCTCGTCGCAGAGCTTTGAGACCGGCTCCTTGTCCACCAGATGCCGTCTCAAAATGGCGACCTTCTCTTGGGCTGTATAGCGCTTTCGTGTTTTTTTCATGCGTTCCCTCCGTTAGCTTAACGGCGGAACGCTGTTCTCCATTTCCAGCTGAGGCGGGACATCATCGTGGACAACTATGCCACCCACAAGCATGCCGCTGTGAAGCGTTGGCTCGATCGTCACCCGCGCTTCCACATTCATTTCACCCCGACCTCGGCGTCGTGGTTGAACATGGTCGAGCGATTCTTTCGCGATCTCACCGTCAAGCGCCTGCGCCGCGGCGTGTTTCGCAGCGTGGACGAGCTCGTCGCCGCCATTGACGACTACATCGCCCAGCACAACGAGCATCCCACGCCCTTCATCTGGACCGCGACCGCCTCCGACATCCTCGAGAAAGTCAAGCGCGGACGTGCCGCCCTGCATAAGGTGCAATCTGCTTGACGCACTACACTAGGGCATGTCGAAGGCAGTCCTCTCTTCTTGCGCTTCCGAATGAACCAGCCACAGATTGTCGGCCTCGAGTTCACGTGAGAACCATTGTGTCCGGGGCCGAGGTAAGGCATCAGAAAGGCTGTCAAGGACGTGCTTCCTAGAACAGGTTCTGTCTGGCTGATCCTCCTTGGACTGGTTGCGCCCCAGCAAGCCTTCGCGGCAGAGGCCAGTAAGCTGCCGCCGCCAGCTAACAAGTGCATCGACTTTGCCCGGGACGTCGAGCCCATTTTCAAGATTCGATGTCAGGTCTGCCACGGCCCCCAGCAGCAGCCGTGCACACGGAAATAGTCCCAGGAGTGTAGGGTCGAGAACTGGCGCGGTGGCCCGTCAGGACACTGGCTTGGCTGTATCCGGGGTTTCCCCATTCGTGCCCGTTTAGCCTTGTCCGTAGCTCCGTTTCCAGTTCCCGCCACCTCGCACGCAGCATGAGGATTTCCCTCACTACGCGCTCCTGCACACTTCGCGTCAAAGCTTATGGGACCTATTCGCATGGCACAACTGCCGCCCTGCTCCGCCAGTAGGACACTCGGTATTCACCGAACAGTCCCAGCGTCTGGTACAGCCAGGGTCGGCTCCATCGCTGCCATCCAAAGCCCCGGCGCTGTCGGGTTCTGCCCAGATGGCGTCGGATCTTCTTCTCCACCCAGTCTTGGAGATACGAGAAACAGCGACTCGCATGGCCCACTGCAAAGTACTTCACCCAACCGCGCAGGATCGGATTGATCGTTGCGATCAGTTCACCCACAGGCTGAGATCGAAAGCTTCGGAAAATCGCTTTGAGCTTGCGTAGCAAGGCCGTCCGTTTCTTGCCTTTCGGCACGTACAGCGGCATCCATCGTCCCCACCTACTGCGGATCCGACGGAACTCAAAACCGAGAAACCCGAAACCCTCTCCTTGCGTCAGGTCCACCCGGTGACTCTTGTCCTCGTTCACCTCCACTTGGAGTTTCGCCAACTCCTCGCGCAGTCGTCTTTCCACCGCCTGCCGCAGCCAGCACCAGCGCGGATGCGAGTCCACCAGGATCACCAGATCATCGGCGAACCTGACATATTCGACTCCCACCCGCTGTCGCTGACGGGTGACTTGTTTCGCTCTCTCCAGCATCCGGTCTACCTCATTGAGGTAGATGTTGCTGAGCAGCGGCGAAATCACTCCGCCTTGCGGAACGCCTTGTTTCCCTGCCGCCTTCAACAGCAACCGAAGCAGCCACAAAACCTCCTCGTCTCTCACTCGTCGTGCCACTTTCTTCAACACGATATGATGCTTCACCGTGTCGAAGTAGGACCGCAGATCAAGATCGATGACGTAGGTCTTGCCGCTGACCATGGCCGCCGTCACGCGCCGGATCGCAGCGTGCGCTGACTTCTTCGGCCGGTAGCCAAACGACCCGCCTTGAAAGTCGGCTTCAAAGATCGGTTCCAGGATCAACTTCAGTGTTCCCTGGACCACCCGGTCCCGGATCGTGGGAATCGAAAGCAGGCGTACTTTGCCCCCTTCCTTGGGTATCTCCACTTTCCGGGCCCGCTGGGGTCGATAGCTCCGCTGCACCAACTCCTTGCGAAGTTGGTCGAGAAACCCCTCCATCCCTTCGGCCTCCACCGCCTCAAACGTCACCCCATCGATACCCGGAGCTCCGTTGTTGCGCTTGGCTAGCCGATAGGCTTCCCACAGGGTCTCCCTTTTCCAGACGTGAACATACAACCCCCAAAAGCACCAAGACGGTTCAGCCTTCGCCTTGACGTATAGTCTTCGTCTCAGGTCTTGCAGACTGCTGGACGCTTTTATCATTCGTCCCTGCCTCCCGGTGTTGACGAAGACTTCATGTGCAGCAAGGCCCCTTGGCTCCACGGGCGTTACCCCGCTTCCCAGCTACTACGGACCTAGCCGCCACCCTCTCGCCTTCCACCGATTTCCTGGTTGTCGCCAGTTATACGGCTTCCCTGCTCCGCCGATTTCTCGGCGGGACGAGGAGGGTTTCTCCAGTTGCTTAGCATGCCCTTGTCACCGTGTTGCCCCTAATACCCCGCCGGAGTGACTCGCCGCTACAGTCAGTCTGCGCCAGGCCATGCTGCCTTCGCCCTTGAGATGCGGGCTCGGCCTCCGAGGCTTTAACTTTTCGAGGCCACCTGTGGGTTCACTTTCGTTACGGCCCGGTGACTTGCTCACCATCCCAAGGATGGCTTTGTCAGTTGGCTTCATCTGCTTCGTCTTCTCCACAGATGCAACTCAAGCTACGGGGCTCTGACTTTTACCCCGGTGGGTCTGTCTCCCACTGAACATGCCAGCTTTCACTGGACACACATCGCTACAGTTATCGGCCGCGACCAGTACGGTGACTCTTCGGACTCTCACTCATCTGAGGGTACGAGTGGTTCGAGGCTCGTCGAGAGCGCCGCTCAGGCGGCGTTCAACAGCCGAGGAGAGCGGACCCGAGCATCGAACGTGGAGGAAGGGAACACCTGTTGCATCGGAGCCGTCGATTCGACTACTCTGATCGAGCCGGGATCGCCAAGTGAGAAAGTGGACGAAAGCCTTTCGAGCAGTTAGGTGTTTCCCGGGATCGCCAAGACCGCCCGGCGGGCAGCGGTTGGGGCCGCCGGCCTACTCTTGCTCGCCGGATGTGGCGGCGGAGTTCCGGAGACGAGCGCACTCAACTCCCAGTGTGTGGACTGCCACCGGGATGTGACGCCGCGGCTCGTGACCGACTGGGAGCTGAGCCGCCACCGGGAAGAAAACGTGGATTGCACCGAATGCCACGGCGAGGAGCACACTGCGGCTGAGGATGTAGCCGAAGTCGGCGTTGCCACGCCGGACGTTTGTGCGACTTGCCATCCGGTTCAGGTCGAGCAGTTCACGGCCGGCAAGCACGCTTTGGCCTGGGCCTCGATGAACGCCATGCCCACCACGCACTGGCTGCCCATGGAGCTAACCGAGGGCATGAAGGGCTGTGGCGGATGCCACCGGCTGGGACTGAAGAGTGAGGAAGAAATCGAAGCCCTGAAAGCCCAAGGGGATGCCTTCGGGCTTTCCTCCTGCGACGTCTGCCACACGCGGCACCTTTTCTCGGTCAAGGAAGCGCGGGAGCCGCAAGCCTGCCGCACCTGCCACATGGGAATTGACCATCCGCAGTGGGAGATGTACTCGTCGTCGAAGCACGGCGTCCGGCATCTGCTCAAGCAGACCGGCACGTTACCCGAAAACGCGGCCGCGCCCACCTGCCAGAACTGCCACATGCCCAAGGGAAACCATGAAGTGCGCACGGCTTGGGGTTTCCTGGCGGTGCGGCTGCCGCTGCCCGAGGACCCGCAATGGAAGCAGGACCAAGTCACGATCCTCAAAGCCCTGGGGGTCCTGGACCCCGAAGGGACCCCTACCGACCGGCTGGAAGTCGTCAAAAAGGCGGACGTGATGCGGCTGACCCAAGAGGACTGGGAGAAAGAGCGCAACCGCATCATCGCAGTCTGCAGCGAGTGTCACTCGGAAAACTTAGTTAAGGGCGAGTTGCAGAAAGGCGACGAGATGATCCGGCAGGTCGACCGGCTTCTGGCCGAGGCCATCGAGATCATCGCCGGCCTCTACCGCGACGGGATCCTCCAAACACCCGCTGGTTACGCCTACGCTTATCCCGATCTGCTCGCCTTCCATGACGCCCCCACAGTGATCGAGCAGCGATTGTTCAAGATGCACTTGGAACACCGCATGCGAGCGTTCCAGGGGGTCTTCCACAACAATCCGGACTACGCTCTCTGGTACGGCTGGAGCGAGATGGTTCAGGACCTAGAGGAGATCAAGCACCTGGCGCGGGAAATGCGGCGGGGGAGCCGCTAAGCAACCGCGCTGAGTGTTGGAATTCCCGATGAGCGCAAGCGCGATCACTCTGAGCGTTCTCATCCTTTTAACGGTCGGCCTGATCGGCTGGACGCTGCGCCGGCCAGCGCTAAGCCAAAGCCTGGGCGGCAAAATCCTGGCGTTTGTGGCCTTTTGCATCCTACCGGCGATCGTCGTCCCCGGGGGCCTCACGCACCACTTTGAGCAAGCTAAGACCACCGAGTTCTGCCTTTCCTGCCACATCATGGAGCCCTACGGTCGCAGCCTTTGGGTGGACCACGGGCGCTTCATTCCCGCCGTTCACTTCCAGAACAAACAGATACCGCGCAACCGGGCCTGCTTCAGTTGCCACACGACGTACACGATGTTTGGCGACTTCGAGGCCAAGCTGCGCGGTGCGAAACACGTCTGGCATAACGTCTGGGGAACGGCGTCCGACCCGATCGAGCTTTACGAGCCCTACAATAATCGCGAATGCTTCTACTGCCACGAAGGCGCGCGCAGCTACGAGGAACACGCCGAGCACGTCGGCTATAAGCAGGACCTCAGGGCGGACAGAAAGTCCTGCTTGATGTGCCACAACCTATTGAATCCCGCAAATTATTATGACACTTTTTGATAGTTTGGAGCATCTATATATGTATGGGCAACCCCAAAGGTGTGAAGCGGGATTTCAAGGCCCTGGAGAAGCGCCGTTTCGAAGCGATGCGGCTGCTCGACCAAGGCCACAATCAGTCCGAGACGGCAAGACGGCTGAAAGTCGCTCGCCAAACCGTCAGTGCGTGGCGGCGGCAATGCCGCGAGCAGGGTGCGGCCGGACTCCGCCAGGCCGGGCGCGCCGGACGCAAGCCGCTCCTCGATGCCGCACAACGCGAACGCCTGACGTCGCTGTTGCTGGAAGGCCCGCAAGCCCACGGCTTCCCCACGCCCCTGTGGAGCTGTCCGCGGGTGGCTCGGCTGATCGGAGACGAGTTCGGGGTCGACTACCACGAAGGCCACGTCTGGAAGATCCTGCGAGCGCTCGACTGGAGCCCGCAACGCTCGGTCGGAAAGGCGCGCGAGCGCAACGAAGAGCAGATCCGCACCTGGAAGCGCAAGACCTGGACGCGCATTAAAAAAAAGCCCGAAACGAAGGCCGTACGCTCGTCTTCATCGACGAAAGCGGATTGAGTCAGAAGCCGCATCGCTGCCGCACCTGGGCGCCACGCGGCCAAACACCGGTGCTGCAGTTTAACTTCAATTGGGAGAAGCTTTCCGTCTCGGCGGGGCTGACGCTGCGTAACTTCTACTTTCGGCTCTATCCCGGTGCGATCGGCAAAGAGCAAGTGATCGACTTTCTCAAGGCGTTGGTACGTCATATCGATCGGCCGCTGCTGATCGTCTGGGACCGGCTGCCGGCGCACCGTAGCCGCCTGGTGCAAGAGTTCATCCAACTCTCCGAAGGCCACATCGCAACCGAGTACTTGCCACCCTATGCGCCGGAGTTGAATCCGGTGGAATACATCTGGGCTTACTGGAAGCAGCACGAGTTGCCGAACGTCTGTCCGAAGGACTACGGCGAGCTGAACGAGCGGGCCCGCAAGGCACTCCGCCGCATGCACCGCAAACCGCGTTTGATCACGGCCTTCTGGAAACAGTCTTCTCTTTGCTTCGAGTGACGGGATATTATGCGGGACTCAATAGTGCATGAGGTCGGCAAGTTGAATCGCTACGACATGTGGCGGGGGGAGCCCACGCAGTGAACGTTGACCGCTGGGTTCAGATTCCCGAGGAGTTTCCGGCCCGCCTGCGCTGGGCCGGGCGGCTGCTCGCGGCCGGGTTGCTCATCGAGTTGCCCACGCTGTTTTGGCCGCATACCGTTTCGTTTTTCCTGTTTCTGGGAGGAGGCGCTATGCTGGCCGGGGCCGGGATGGCGCTCTATCTCTATTCCGTAGTGACTCTTAAGGGGCTCTTCCGGGTTTTTAGTGGCCGGGGGCCATATCGAGTCCTCCGCAGTGGAAGTAGATGGCGTTGATGAAGTTCTGTTGATTGCGAAAGCCGCGAGCCGTCGCCTTCACCCATTGAATCCTGACGTCCCAGCTCAGTGCGAGCAACTCGGCGACGCCTTGTTGGCTGGCTTCTTTCAGCCACGAGATCGCGAGAGCTTCAAACAGCACCGTGAAGCGGCTGGAGACCTCGGCCCACGGCAGTCGCACCACCCGCGGCCCGTGCTCGGGGCAGTCGCTGCGCGGCGGCCGGGCATGCAGAATCGTGCGGTACTGGCAAGTGTCGAGATGACTCCAACAGCGCTCGGGTTGATGATCATGGAGCCCGCACTCGGCGCTGCACTCGGGACAGCACCAGCGCACTTGTTCATCGTGTTCGAGGAAGACATGGACTTCGCCGCCTCCAACTAAAAAAATAGGTTCAGTTGACAGCAGCTTCGGCGCGTTGAAGCTGTTCCATGACCCATCCGAAATCCGGGACATCGCCAAGAATCATGCCCTGCATGGCTTCGTAGTCTCGTTTAATCACCGCGCGCAATGCTGGCTGTGGAAACAACCTCACCGATCCGGGGATGGCCTCCTCGAACCTCTTCCAAGCCTGCCGGAATGCGATGAGATTGTGGTTCCGGACCGCATCCAACAGGTCGATGTTGGACAGGGCAGACCTACCGGTTTCGGTCGCCGTGATCATCGCAACATCGTAGTAGTGGCGCGAGACCCGGTCCTTGTCGGTCGGCAGACGCTCCCCGTCTCGGTATCCGCAATGTACGCCATGTAATATCAGCAGCTTTTCCCAATAGGTACGCTCCGGCGCGATCACTCTGATGTTGTCCACATTAAACGACCAGTCGGGCAGTTCGTCGGCGATATAGGGAGTGACGGTGCAGGTCAAGCTAGGGTCCAGCGCCGACCTCACTCCTGCCTCGATCCTCACGCGGGGGAACACATAGGCGACATCGTCACTCGGATACAGGGTGGGGTACCCAAGGAAGAGCGTCTGCCGGTTGTTATCATCTTCATCCGGGCTGACGTGGCACCCTTCCGTCATCTCGTTGATCAGCCTCGTCAGGGCGGCTTTCAGGTCTCCAAGAATGTAGCCGCTGCACGCCTCTCCTAGTTCTTTGAAGAGGGCGTTCCGTCTCTTGTTCGAAAGATGGCCTGCAGCGGTTGGGTCTCGATCTCCTTTGAAACCTAGGTCGTCACGAAAGACAACGAGATCAATATCCTCGGAGAACCGTCGGATAAGCCCGAAGGCCTTGGAGAGGGAAGTCCCGCCTTTGAAGAGTAGTCTCGGATGCCCGACGGGCAACCTGTTGTAGAACACGTCGAGGACGAAACAGACCCAGAAGTCCTTCTCTACGTAACTGGGCAAGGTGTCGAGACGGCTCGCCGCCGCTTCGAACACGTCCCGCTTATCTTGCTCCGGTAGGGTGAGGAAGGATTCGAAGGCCTTCATCATGCAGCAGCGTCCTGATCAGCCGTAATAGCGCGCGCGAGGGGTAATGCCCAACCCGGCAGATCTCGGCTGTTCTTAGATAGGTCACGCTTCACCGCATCGGGGAGATGGCGCCTCAAAGTCGAAACGACCTGGGCATCGGCGGCGGCGTGGGGGCCGAGCCACCGCAGCGCCTGAACCACCGAGGCGGCGGATTTCCCCGCCCACTGCATGACGTTCGGGCCCGCATGTCGGAACCGGACCGTTCGTCTGTCGATCTTGACCGTTCTCGTGGCGCCATCAGTCACATAGCATGCCTTGGCGGGTACCGCATTGGTAAGGCCGAGCTGGTTTGCAGCTACTAGACCATCAGGCATGATTCGGACGTTGTCCCGCCGCGCGAGCGCTGCGATGGCGGCATCCATGTCGACTGGCGCATGGCGCTTGAGTACGCCGCTCATCCTCGGCATATCGTACAGGCCGCAGCCGACTCGGCGCAGTTGGTCAGCCTTGACGAGGCGCGACAAAGCCTGATCGACGGCCGCGCGGCTGCCAAAATCCAGAAAGTCCTTTGGCGTGCACACCCACTTTCCTCTACCGTATGCGCTCACCATCTTCATAATCTTGTCGGCTATGCGAGTCATTTGATCACACCTCGGTGGCTCTTGTTAGTCAGAAATATAGTGTATTGATCTTACTCTGTCAATTGTCAACTCCCGAAGATTGCAGGACCGCGCGATCGATGGGCTTATGCCGCGCATCCGGATCACCGATCTGCTGTGGGATGTGAACGCCCTAACGGGCTTCCTCGACGCGTTTACCGATCTGCGCTCCGGGCGCGTCCACTCCAATCCGGCCGCGCTCCTCGCCGCGATTCTCGCCGGCGCAACCAACCTCGGGCTGGAGCGCATGGCGCGCGCGTCGAGCGGCGTGAGCCAGGCACAGCTGTCGTGGGCCAGCGCCTGGTATCTGCGTTCCGAAACCTACGCCGATGCCTTGGCGCGGATCATCGACGCCCACCACGCACTGCCGTTCGCAAGCGTGTGGGGCAGCGCCAGCAGGACCTCGTCGGACGGGCAGTTCTTTGCGTCGGGTCGCAACGCCGGGGAGATCAACGCGAAATACGGGCCGGATCCGGGCCTCAAGATCTACTCCTTCCTGTCAGGGCGTTACGGCTCGTTCCATTCCAACGTGATCGGGGCCACTGCGGGAGAGGCGCCGTTCGTGCTCGACGGACTGGTGGGAAACGCCGCCCTGTTCGACCCCCTCCATGTCGATACCGGCGGCGTCTCCGACCACGTCTTCGCCCTGTTTCACCTGCTCGGCCTTTCGTTTGCTCCTCGTCTGCGCGACTTTCCGGATCGTCGGCTGGCGTGCTTCGGCAGACCCGGGCGGTGGAAGGAGCTCGCCCCCCTCATGGGCAAGCCGATCAACGAGGAGGTCGTGCTCGAGCACTGGGGGTGTTGGCCTCCCTGGCGTCCTCATCGGGCTCTAGCCCCTATGAATAAAGACGCTCAAGGCCGCTGGAAGGTCGGGATGTCAAACACCAAATTGAAAATGCGGGTTCAGATGTTCGGCGACAGATTCAGTTCATCAACAAGCTGTTCGGGGTGACTGCATGAGACGTCGCCCGGTCGACCCGACCAATCGCTCCCCTGCCGCTTTTTGAAAGTTGCAACACATCCATGACAGGCCTTGCGAAAATCGTGGATGGGGGCCGGTCCCCGCCGCTCTCCAATCCTTCGACAAGGGAGGTTGACAAGTTTTGATGGTTGAACAGAGCCTGCTTCACATCACGCTGAATATGAATCACAGGCGGCGCAGTCCGCGTTCAGAAGTGAGTCAGGAGGCGATTGATCTTCTTTCTGTCCTGATTCAGAAGTCGGAGTTCCCGATTCCCGGCCAAGCCGCTTATCGCTGTGACGTTTTCGAGCCGGGGGGCCGCTGCCCCTGCTTCCAGGTGCTTGATGCGAACGGCGTTTCCCTCGTGACCTTCGGGGTCGGACTGGGGGTGGACTGCTCGCAGGGTCTGTGGATCGCCTTGCACGCCCGCGCCGATTTTCTGAATCTCAAGATCGAGACACAGTTGGAGAGTCCTCCCAGGACTCTCTGGCTGGGCGTCCTTCTCGAACCTGCACTGCTTGCGGGTTCCCCGGCGATGGAGTGGCTAGAAGATTTTGTAAGATGCCTCTCGTGGTCGGTGCTGGACCGGGCGCAGAGTCGAGCGGGCCAGGGTGCGGGATGGGTGAATTGAGGGGCTCTCAAATACCCGTCTGTGGGGTATCCACTTCATTCAGGTACACCCTATGGGTTGTGGCCTCGCGGCTCCGGAACAGGAATGTGAGATTGCGAGAATCGTGCGAGTGGCCGCCAAGCCGACCCACACGCGAATTCATTGCGGTGGCAGCCTTCGGGCGGCAACTCCGAGAATCGGACGCGCTGAATCCAAAAGGAGAACCGCCGTGAAACTAAAATACCACGTTGTCAACAGCAGCTCCAAGGGGGCCGTCAGCTTCAGCCTCAGCCACCACTCAAGCATAAAACATTTCCTGTCCGAATTGTTTCAGTTGTTCTGTGACAAGTCCTTAGTGTACATTCCCGTTCCATTACTACTCAGACCCCGAATCAGGCCACCCTTCACCGATCGTAAGGGTGATCTGGCCAGCTACAGCTAGATGGCATGCCATCCCGACTGAGTGGGCCGAGGTCAAGTCGGTGCTCGGACTGAAGTAGCTGGCAGAGGCCGCGCTGCCCACGGTGTTTTTATCCGCCACAACCTGACTGAACGCCACCGCCTTGTGGACTATGTTCTCTCCGGCGCTAACACTTGCAGGTCGATTTGCCCCAGATCGGTGGCGAGGCAGGTACAATTGGTGGGTTCGTAGGATCCACCCCAAAGGAGGCCCTACCAGTGGAAAACGTTAAATTCGAAGTGGTGGATGATAACCGTTTGGTGATTCATGTTGACCTGAACCACCGCGGCGACATCAGCGCCTCTGGAAAAACCAGAAGGGTGGCGTCGACTCAGGGTAATATCGGCGTTAAAGATGCGAATGGCGTGGAGGTCAAAATAGGGCTCAACGTTTACGTCAAACCTAACGTTTGACAGCGTTCAACCAACCCCTGCTGAGGTGCCAGCCTATCCAACTGATAGCGCGCGGCATCTTCACCTCCAAGGTGGACCAAGGTAGCAAGATTCTCTCCTGGGGAGCAGCGCACCAGCGATTTTGGAGGGCGCTACGGGGAAAAGATTTAAGGGTCCAGGTGCTCGTGTCCGTTCTGGTACAGCGATCCGAGCGCGACGATCCTCGCCCTCGCGGCACTCCTGACAGTGAACGTGGTCGCCGACCAGCCGGACGGGATGGGAACAAAGTCTTCGAGACGACGTGGCGGGGACCCTCAGGAACGTGCGGGAACTCTCACGCATTGCGGAGCCGCTACGCGCGCAGTCCTGCGGTATGAACGTGACAACCGTTGACGCATCACGGCCGGAGCTCCTTGGCTCCTTTTCGGTACTGGGTCATGGCCGGCACGAGAGTGCTGGCCCAGCGGAAGCGAGAGCCTCTCTCGCATGTCGCCAGCCGTGGCTCAACCGCAGAGCGTCATTCTCCCGACATCGCCACAGTGGTTCGGAGTAGGCTGGTGACGTCCAGAGACCGGTGCGGGGTGTCAAATCGGGCATGAAGAAACCGTCCCTCAGCTCTCACGGCATCGCACGCGTCCGCGCGCTCTTAGACCACGCTGCCTGTCCCACGGCATTCCCCGTCGTACGCACGCGCTTCCTCGGCAACATCGCGACGCCCCGGCTTGACGCATCGCCCGTCCAGACGGTCACCAACTTGTGGGGAGGTCAGCTGCCGACGTTCGACACGGCTGCGGCGGCCAACGAACTGTTCGACGCGCTCATGGGCCTCTGGAACGCGCTGGCAACCCATCAATCGGAAAGCACGCCGTTTCGGTTGACGCGAATAGCCACCCAGGCGGAGCCAGAGGACTTGCGACGTCTGTGCCAGATCCGTATCGACGAGCTGGAAGGCTTCATCGACGGCCTGTTCGGTGACGAGGAGGCCATCGAGCTCCCCGAACGAGCCCACGAGGCACTGGAGCATCTGAGTGAGATCAACGCCATGCTGCACGGCATCGTCGAACTCCTGGGCCGCCAGCCAGCACCGCCGGCGTCGGCAGACGACGTGGCGAGGATCCTCAGGAACGTGCGGGAACTCTCACGCATTGCGGAGCAGGAGTTGCATGCGGTTGTCCTGGTCTGCACGCGAGCCCGCCAACACCGGCTGGCGACGAGCGCGGTGACCAAGCCGACGATTCATTGAGTGCTCGGCGCGGTCGTGCGGGGAACGTCCCGTCAACGGGTGTAGACCCTGGAGGGTGGGCCAGTGGGACACCAGCCCACTGCTGAATGTTCGGTTCGCGCGGATGCATCTCGTTCAGACGACGGAGAAACCGCGCGGCGGATGTCCCGCGCTGTCACCGATTACAAAGGAATGAAAGCGATGATGCGAATCATACTAATCGGCGTGTCACTCGCGGTGCTCTCGGTTGGATGCCGACAGGACCCGTTGGCTGAGTTGCGAGAGGGGGCTCAGGGAATCCTGGACGACGCGCGAACGAGGGCCAACGACGTGCGCGAGTTGTCGGCAGCAGAGCTCCAGGCTCTCTGGGCCATCGAATACACGTCACTCGAGGTGGCCCACGCTGATCTGGGAGACGTGGACGAACGGCTCAATGCGATGGGACGGGAGCGGTGGGAGTGCTATCACGTCAGTGAGCATGAGCAGGGACGGGTCTTCTACTTCAAGAGACGCACGTCGAACGCGGTCGCCTACCTGACCAATCTGCTGCGGGTCGGCGCGGTCGCGTTCTAGCGTGTGCAGCGTCAACGATGCGTGCCGGTGGGCGTCGCCGGCGCGGTTCAGAGGACGAGAGCCCCGGCGGGATGTATCATGTCTCCATGACCAGCTTCCGGATGTCGGTGACGGTGCTCGCGGTGATGCACGCGCTCTTCGCCGGCTTCACGGCCCTGGTGGGCGCATTCGCGAACGGTGGGGACATCTGGCAGCGGCTGCTGGTAGTCCTGCTGCATCCGCTTGGCGCCGCGGGTGTGCTGGTGCTCGTGTTGCGGCCCCGCCTCGTCACGACGACGATCCTCGCCCTCGCGGCACTCCTGACAGTGAACGTGGTCGCCGACCTGGGCCTTGCGCAGCTGATGGCTGCGGGCCGCGTGCGGGGCGATTGGGAGCTAGCGCTGGCTTTCTCAGTGGTTCCGGTCATCGGAGTGGTCTACGCGCTGGCGCTGCTGCGCACGGCCCGCGGAACGACCGGGTAAGGCGCCTCCCGGAACTGGAGACGCGCTGGAGCCATGGGCACCAGCCGGGCTCGATAGTCCAGGGCGCCGGAACGCTCCTGCGCCGCGTCAGCGGGGCGGCGAATCGTCGGTTCCGTGCCGTCCGTTCAGATAGGCGGCCCACTCGTCCATCAGCTGGCGCCGGCTACGATCCTTCTGTTCGCCTCCCGCCAGGTAGGCAGTGAAGAGTTCGAAGTTGTGGTTGTACAGGTGAGTCAGGATTTCGGCCTCGACGTTGTGGACCGAATCGCCGTTGCGCCGCCTCTGGCGAAACTCCTTCAGGACTGCTGAAGCGCGCGAGTCGATCCCCACTCCCCGGCCTGCTGCAGTGATCTCCGAGAAGGTATCGTCGGTAAAGCACACGACCATACGCTTGAAACCTTCCTTGACAGCGGTGTTCTCGGTGAGCAGCTCGAGGTTGCGCTTCTCCCAAGGCAACGGTGGATCCAGGTCGAAGCGTCCTCTACCGATAAAGATGCCAATCGTCAGGCGGTCCAAGACAGGTCGCACAAAGCTGAAAGTACCGCTCTCCAGGACGAACCTCCCGACATCCCGTTGAAGTGTCAGGTTGCTGACCTCGAAGCTGCTGGCGATCTCCACGTTTCGAAGCAGTTGGTAGGTCGCATCGCCTTGGCCCGGAGCGGGGTCTTTTCCGTTGGGAGTTTCCGCGGCCCAGGACAGCGGGCAAGCTCGTGGAGGAAAAGAAGCAGCTCCGCAAGGAAGGGCCGAGACCATTCGGCCTCGGTCAGTCGGAGTCAAGCGCGGTCTTGTCCAGGATCTACGTGCAGATGATGGATCTCACTATTTTTGTGCCGAACCGAAGGAGCGCCAGGAAGACAACTGTCTTGATTTAGAAAAGCCGCCGTCAGCCTGAAGCTTTCGAGGCTCGAGTACGGGCGAGTTCAGAACTCCCGCAGGGTCCCTTCCATCCAAGGTAAAGACGGTGCCGAGCTATGGCGTGGTGAACCACAAAACGGCAATGGCTGCCGCGGCAAGCACCAATAGGACCGACCCACTTCAACACCGCTGACAAGCGTCTCACCGGGCGGCCAAGCTGGATGCCTAGCGGAAGTATATGACGGCGATCAGCCCGCCGAAACTCAAACTCCGTGTAACCGAGGCGCACTTTATTGGCCAACCGGTACCGTGAGCATGGCGTCGATCCCTTCGCTGCCAGCGGATTGGAGCGACAGGAGGTAGGTCAGCAGATTGAACGTCGCCTTGGAGTTCAAATCCGCATCGTCGATATAGAACCAATGGCCGCGGTAGCGGATCCGGACAAACGCCCCAGGTGGCGGCGACTCCGAGGAAGCGATCTTGAGCAGGTTGCCGGACACGATGCTCCAGTTGAAGTCTTCGTTCTCCCGCCCCTTGAGGACCGTCACCAGTCCCCTTGACTTGTGCGAGTCGGGCGGGTCGACGTTATGCGATAGAAAGAACAACGCTCCTAGCAGTGATCGTCCCGTCAACACGATCTCATCCGAGTCTCGTTGCTCGCCGCTACGCGTGGTCAATCGAAACGTGGACTCAGCGGCGTCGAGATCCAAGATCTCGCGTAGGCTGCGCAATATGTTGGATCGCGGGCTGTCGGATCCGGGCTTTTCGATTCTGACAAGAGTGGCTCCCGTCTCCCGGTCTTGCGCGAGCATGAAGTTGAGCGATCCCAGAATCTGCAATTCTCGGAGCAAGCGCGCCACTTCTCTGAATCGGCTGTTGTCGGGAATCCGGGACGGCGTCGGCCCGCTGGCGACAGGGGCGTTCGTGACATCGTTCAGTCTGTCGACGCAGCACATCAAGAGCCGCTCGACACTCCAACCCGACTGGGACAAAAGAATGATTGTGCTAGGCGAAATCGGTGTGAGCAGGCGTTGAGTGAACTCCGCTCCGGAAATCGGTTCGTAGGTAATGGTGGGCTGCTCGCTGTAGCGGCCGCCGAGGTCAACACCTATCTCAGTGCTGCCCGTTCCGTCGACATGTATTCTGGGCAAGACGCCCACACGCGCGTCCAGTGTGTACTGGGCGATGACGGTTCCAACATCGAGAAACATTGGAGTATCCCTGTATCGCAGCCGGACTAGGTTCAGGAGTAGCTGGTTGTTCTGGGATCGCGCGATCCGCTCGTTGTAGTCGAATCGCGCCGCCGGGATCGTCCTCGGTCCGAGACGGGTCGCGCAGGCACTCAGGAGGATGGCGCCACAAAGAGCCGCCCAGCTTGCAATGCCGCTCTTCGTTTGGATCATCCTAAGTGGGCGCTTCCCGATGCCGCATGCGGGCATGCCTGTGGTCATACCCGTAGCTTTGTACTGCGGCGGGCACGCTGTCGGCATTGCCCGCACGGCGTAATCGACCGGGGCATGATCGATGTCAAGCCCGCGCTCCCATCATAGGGAAGCTTGACTGGTCCGGTCCGCCGAGCCTCGCAACTTTAGTATCAGGGTTATACTTCACACACTCGGCACCCTTCGTGCCGGACGGTCTGGTGATCGAGTGCCGGCGTAGGAGGGAAAGAACCCGTGAGGGTGGCAGCGATCGGTCTGCTCGGGGCCCCGTCCTGACAGCGAACCTGTGGGCGACAGGGTGAGATCCATGAACCGTATGCGGCTACTGAAGGGACCCTTCTCTTACCGCTTGATAAGAGGTACTTTTCGTCCCGCCCAGCCGCTACGGGAGCGGTTGGCGTTCAAGGGCGGAACCGCCATTAAGCGGTGCTACTTTGGCGAGTACCGCTTCTCAGAAGACCTCGACTTCACGCAGCTGGCGGACGTTCCCTTCGAGGCGATCCGGACGGAACTTGATGCCGTCTTCGAGGACGTTCACCGTTCCTGGGGCATCGTAATGCGCTACGAACGTGAAGATTGTCAGACCCATGCAAACAGCCACACGTTCTATTTGGCCTACGAAGGACCCCTGCCCGCACGGTCCGCCAAGGAAGTGAAGGTGGACATCACCATCCGGGAGCGCCTCGTTCTGCCGCTCGCGGAACGTGCTATCGTCCGTGGCTACGAGGAGTACGAGGATCTGCCGGATGACGCGCTCGTCAGGGTGTATCCACTGGATGAGATCGTCGTCGAAAAAATCGCGCCCTCGGCGACCGCGCACGAAACGAACCCCGTGATCTATACGATGTCTGGTACCTCACGAGTGAAGGTCACGTTGACATCAGCAGCCTGACGGCTGAAACAGAGGCCAAGCTGCAGTTTCGCGGACGAACGCTCTCCACGCTTGGCGAGGAGTTTCGCAACAAGGAGCTGCGTCTCACCAGGCTCTGGGGTGCCCGTCTCGCCGCGCAGATGGTGCTGCTACCCGAATTCGACGGCGTGTTCCGCGCTGTGCAGCGCAGCCTTCGTCAGGCTGGACTACTTGATTGAAGCCTCGGAAATACTTTGCGATGGGATGGCCGAGGATTCCATCAAGTCGATGAAACCAGGCGGGTTGGGAGGGCACGGGGGAAGCTCCTCTTCTACTATACGTTAGGGAGCGATCCGGCATTATGGCCTGCCGGGGAAGCGGCGCGAGAGGGGGTTTATCATGTATGATAAGGATATTATCATTCATATTGTGGGGGCGGCGGACGGCGTCACGTGGTACTCTCTGAGTTGAGAAAACTGCCCCCGGCGCAGGCGACGAGAGGGAGAGCGATGAGCCTAAAGATGATTAGATGGTTATTGTTGATGCTCGCGGCCTGTGTCACACTAGCCGGCCAGACCTTTGAGAAGGCAAAAATGTACGTCGAGCAGGAGCACAAGCTGAAGCTCCACAAGGTCGCCATTGACGTGCAGGATGAAGCTCTCGTCGTCACCGGCAAGAGCGGGAAGTACTCTTCCGTCGTCCGGCCGTTGCGTGTTGTAGTCCTCGCGCCAGGCCGCGATCTTGCCTTGGGCGTCCGCCAAGTTCGTGAACCAATGCGGGTTCAAACATTCCTCGCGGAGCCGTCCGTTGAAACTTTCGATGAAAGCATTCTGCACGGGTTTGCCGGGCTCGATGAAGTCCTGCCGCACCTTCGCTTCCAGCGCCCACGTCTCCACGGCCCGCGATTGAAACTCCGGTCCGTTGGGGCGAGGGGCCGCCCCCCCGGGGCACAAACTCCCCACGCTACCCCGTCTCTGCGGCTAGCCGCGGCCTGAGCCAGAGATAGAGCGCGCCGACTCCCAGCAGCAGCACGCCGGCAATCACCGGCGCGCGCCAATCGCCCGCCACGGCACGCGCCAGGAACAGCGCAACACAGACCACGGCGCCGAGCGCAGGCAGCGCAAGGGGTAGCTCGAACGCGCCCTGGGGTTCACCGGGCCGCAGCTTCAGGATGACGAGTGCGCTGTTGACCACCGAAAACACCAAAAGCAGCAGTAATACCGTGGCCGAGGCCAATTGTGAGATGTCGCCCGACAAAATCAGAATCACGATCAGCCCGAAGATCAGCCCGATGGCCACATGGGGCGTGCGCCGCACCGGATGGATGATGGAGAGCGCGCGCGGCAGATGCCTGTCGCGGGCCATGCCGTATAAGAGGCGCGAGGCGGTGACGTAATTGATCAGCCCGGTATTGGCCACCGCGAAGATGGTAATGGCGATGAACACCCAGGCCGGAAACCAGGGCGCGGCGCGCGCCATGACTTCGGCCAGCGGTGCATTGGCTTCGGCCAGTTCCTGCCACGGCACCACCGAGACGGCGGTGATCGCCACGCTCATGTAGATGATGACGGTCAGCACCAGCGCCATCACCAGACCGAAAGGCAGATCGCGCCGCGGATTCTTCAATTCCTCGGCGATGTTGATTGAATCCTCGAAGCCGAGGAAGGAGTAGAAGGTGAGCACGACGCCCTGCACCATCAGCACCAGGGGAAGGCCGGCTTCGGTTTCCGAACCAACCGGGAATTCCAACAAATTCGCCGAACCCCAGAAGCGCAACCCGACTGCGATCAGGAGCAGCAATCCCCCCACTTCCACCAGCGTAAAGGCGACGTTGGCCCACATCGACTCGCGGATGCCGCGATAGACGATCGCGCCGACGATGGCGAGATAGATGAACGCCAGCATGCCGGTGGGCAGGCCCTCGAGGCCGGGCAGGGTTTGCAGATTTTCGCCCACCACACGAGCGCCTGCGGCGATCGAGGTGAAGCCCGAGCAGGCCACCGTAAGCCCGACGAAATGGGTGAGCAGGCGGCGGCGATAGGCGCGCTGCGTGATATAGGCGGCACCACCCGCACGCGGGTAGCGTGAGCCGAGCGAGGCATACGATAATCCCGTCAGCCCTGCCGCTCCCAGCGATAGCAAAAAAGCAAGCCAGATCGCCGATCCCATCTCGGCGGCAACCTGCCCCACCAAGCCATAAATACCGGCGCCCAGCATGCTGCCGGCGCCGTAGAGCGTCATCTGCCATAGGCCGATGCTGCGCCGGAGCGTCGGTTCGCCGGCACTGGCCGGTTCGGATTCCCTGCTAGCCTGTTCCATAGATTCGAGGATTATATCCTTTGCTAGATTGTTGCAATGTCACGATTCTTAGCCAAATCGTCTCAGCCTTCGGAGAAACCGCCCCGTGACGCTTGAGTCAAGAACCCATCGACGTGACGTCAGAGGCTGAACCCTTAAGCCAGGATTTCCTTTTTGGCCGTCCTGGTACGAACAGGGTAGCCGATCCACGGGCCGCCATACAACGGTTTTCGCACTACTTCCCCGTTTGGACTCCTCTCGCTGCTGCTCCGGAGCCGATCAGCGAACGCCATGACGTCTCGCGGTTCGACTCCGGAATGCCCAGCCTCCATACCTGGCTCCAGCGCAAGGCCCGGTTGAATGAGGCGAAGGGGGGCGCACGGACGTACGTTGCCTGTGATGGCGCCCGGGTGATCGCATTCTACAGCCTCGCAGGGACTCAATCTGAGTAAATTTGACATCGATCCGGGCGCTTTGGGAGTCGATCTTGGGCTCCAATGCGGCGATGACGTTCTCCCCGGCTTGGCGGCGGCTTTCCTCGGCGGCTTCGTAGGCCAGGTTGGGTTCCACGTCTACGCTACGCAGCGCTCGGAAGAGCGCTCCGGTAGGCTCGGTGGTGACAGGTTCAGTCTGGGTTGCCATCAGAAATCTCCTTGTTTGGGGCCAACTCGAACAGTTCTCGATCCCGATCCCGTTCTAAGAATACATCGAGTCCCTTGATGAGGCGATCTCGCTTGTCGGGATCGTTGCCGGTGACGTGGGTGGAGAGTCTTTCCCTATCGAGGTGGCGGATCGCCTTCTGGCGGGGGGAGAAAGCCGTCAGGGTGTACCGTGAGCATCGTGGCATGACCCAGAAGCAACTGGCCAGTTCCGTTGGCATCAACGCGCTCTACTCCGTCCGCGATGCCAAGATCGTCCTTCAGTGCCCTGTCCACGCGGGCGACCATGTAGTGCACCACCTCCGCCGGCGTGTACTATTGAGTCCCGCATAATATCCCGTCACTCGAAGCAAAGAGAAGACTGTTTCCAGAAGGCCGTGATCAAACACGGTTTGCGGTGCATGCGGCGTAGTGCTTTGCGGGCCGCTCGCTCAGCTCCCCGTAATCTTTCGGGCAAACGTTCGGTAACTCGTGCTGCTTCCAGTAAGCCCAGAGGTACTCCACCGGGTTCAGCGCCGGCGCATCGGGCGGTAGGTACTCGGTTTCGATGGGGCCCTCGGAGAGCTCGATGAACTCCCGCCCCAAGCGGCTGCGATGCGCCGGCAGCCGATCCCAGACGATCAGCATGGGGTGCTGGATGTGGCGCACCAAGGCTTTGAGAAAGTGGATCACCTCCTGCTCGCCGATCGCGCCGGGATAGAGCCGGCAGTAGAAGTTGCGCAGCGTCAACCCCGCTGACACCGAAAGCTTCTCCCCGTTGAAGTTGAACTGCAGTACGGGTGTTGGGCCGCGCGGCGCCCAAGTACGGCAACGATGCGGCCTCTCGCTCAATCCGCTTTCGTCGATGAAGACGAGCGTGCGGCCTTCGTTTTGGGCTTTTTTTTAATCCGCCGCCAGGTCTGGCGCTGCCAGCTGCGGATCGCCTCTTCGTTGCGCTCCCGGGCTTTACCGACGGGACGTTGCGGGCTCCCGTTCAGCGCTTGCAGGATCTTCCAGACGTGGCCGTCGTGGTAGTCGACGCCGAACTCGTCTCCGCTCAGACGAGCCACCCGCGGGCAGGTCCACAGCGGCGTCGGGAAACCGTGGGCTGCGGGGCCTTCGAGCAACAGCGACGTCAGGCGTTGGAGTTGCGTGGCCTCTAGCCGCGGCTTGCGTCCGGCACGGCCGGCCTGTCGCAACCCGGCTTCGCCGCGCTGGCGATACGCGCCCACCCAACGGCTCACGCTCTGTGGCGCCGCTTTCACCCGCCGCGCTGCCGCGCCCTGACTCCAACCTTCTTCCACCACCAGCCGTACCGCATCCATCCGTCGTTTTTCCAGAGCATCGAAATCTCGTCTTACCCCCCTTGGGTTCCCCCTATCTAGAAAGACGAGAGAACCCTCCCAAAGGTTACTCTATATTATGCGGGAGTCAATAGTGGGAACCTTGATCTTTCTCGGGGTAACCATCTTGCTTGGAATCTCCAGATTCCTGATACCTGAAGCAGGACCGGCGGTGGCTATGGTTGCAGCGGGTCCATCGGATATCGAACAGACCAAACAGCAGCTTAACCTGCTCATGATGGTTTTTGGAATCTTGATGGCTGTTGGCTCCGAGATCATGGCAGGCCTGTTTCTTCATCAAGCTATGGAGATATGGCGTGATGTTGACCTGAAGAACCACAGGGAACTGCGAAAGGTCAATCGCCGAAGACATCGACTTCAGGACATCAACGATAGGATGCAGACCATTTCCGACAAGGCTCAGCAGCGCGCTACCGAAGCCGCTGAGGAAACCTCCGCGCCGGACTATGAAAAGAAAGTCTGGGAGACAAAGATAAAGCGGATAGTCTGGCTTGTGTTTGGACTTGTGGTTGTGGGTCTCATCTTCGCCGCTGTTGACTACTCTGCTCCGGTTCCTTCTCGTACTCACGGAGCATCACTCAAGCAGATCAAGACTGTCGGGGTATGCACTTGACTCCCGAGACCCCAACATATAGCATGCGGGGCTGTGGAGGACTACCCGCGGACGCTGGAGGAGTTTGAGGGGCGTTTTGCCACTGAGCAGGCGTGTCGCGAGTATCTGATGCAACTGCGCTGGCCACAGGGTTTTGTGTGTCCCCGCTGTGGAGGGCGGAGAGCTCGGCCCAGCCGGCGGGGCCTGCTGCGGTGTGGGCAATGCGATTATCAGGCTTCGGTGACGGCGGGCACGATTTTCCAGGACACGCGCCTGCCGCTGCGCACCTGGTTTCGGACCATGTGGTGGGTGACCAGCCAGAAAAACGGGGCGAGCGCACTGGGACTGCAAAGCATCTTTGGTCTGGGAAGCTACCGTACCGCCTGGGCGTTGCTGCACAAGCTGCGGCGCGCGATGGTGCGGCCCGGCCGAGAACGGCTCAGCGGTCGCGTGGAGGTCGACGAGACCTATGTGGGGGGCGCAGAAGAGGGACTGCGCGGACGGCAGACGCAGAAAAAAGCACTGCTAGCCATCGCCGCCGAGGAAGACGGCGCGGGGATAGGAAGGATCCGTATGTAGCGCATCCGCGGAGCGTCCAAGCAACAGCTGCACGGCTTCATCCAAGAGGCTGTCGAGCCCGACAGCACGATCCACACCGACGGCTGGGAAGGGTACGTCGGCCTGGAGGCGCTTGGCTATCGGCACGAGTACGACTTTCTGGCCGGTTCGAGCCAGTCGGCCTCCGAGCTGTTGCCCCACGTTCACCGGGTGGCTGCCCTGTTGAAGCGCTGGTTGATCGGGACGCACCAAGGCGCTGTGAGCCGTGAACACCTGGACTATTACCTGGATGAGTATACGTTTCGATTCAATCGACGACGCTCTCGTCACCGGGGAAAGCTCTTCTACCGGCTTGTACAACAGGCCGCGACCGTTGGGCCTACGACCTATTCAGAGATGGTCCAACACCTACGCGGCAGGCGGACCGGCCAACCACAAGATGTGGGGTAGTCGGGAGTGAAGTGCATACCCCGATAGACTGTTGTCGTCATCTTCATCGATGACAGCAAGAGTATGAACGAGGGCTCCCAGTGGCTGGATGATGCGAAGCGATCTATTGGGCTCTATCTCCAAACCGTCGGTCTGGCAACTGAGGTAAACGTCTTCCCTATCACGGACCAGACCTTTCAGGTTGCCACTAGCCTTCTGCGTTACGTCACCCCACTGGATGCAGGCTATTGGCATGAGCACTTGGCAGCCGTACGAAAAGAGCTTTGGGAAAAGTGGCGGGAGAATTCTGCGGACCTGAAGGCTGGCTACGAGGGTACTGATGTCCTCGGGCTTTTCTACGTCGCAGCAGAAGTGTTTCGACCTTTCGATGAGTCTGTCCATAAGCGCATCGTCGCTTTCAGCGACATGCGCCAGAGCAAAATCGGCGGTATTGACATCGAGGGGTCCAAGACGTTTGATCCTGACGCAGTGATGCAACAGCTGAAGGATGCAGGGCTGATTGCATCACTACCGCCTCGTGTGAAGCTTGCGTGCTACTCCGTGCATGCAGCAGACAAGCCCAGAGAATACTTCTTCGACCTGAAGGATCTTTGGGAATTGTACATGAGGGAGGCTGGAGTTGAAGGTTCGCTTGAGGTATTCACACCGGTGAGATTCCGGTTGAGATAGGGGGCTTCATGGCTGCCGTTGTAAGCTTCCTGATCCGTCTCTTATTCCGTCAGGTTCTCGGCATCCTTCTGACGATACTGTTTGCGTGGGTCGTGACATTCACGATGGTAGACCCCAGGATGGCCGGATGGATGGCCATCATCGTGGGGATCTTTGCGGTCATCGTCCACGGGGATCGATGCTGGCAGCTTGAACTACGAGGCATCGATGGACTCGGTATTGGAGGTGAGCAGTGAGCGCAGGACCGGTTCTGGAGCCGCACTACACCGTGGCCGAGATCAGCAAGAAGCTGAACCTCAGCAAGGATGCGGTGCGGTCGCTGTTCCAGAACGAGCCCGGTGTCTTCGTTCTCGGCGACATCAATCACGACCAGACGCAAGAGGCGCTACACAACGCTCCGCATTCCTGAGAGCGTTGTCGAGCGAGTCTATCGGCGTTGCCTCATCTCGAAACAGAGGTGAACCATGTTGAAGCCATTCAGACGACACTCCACAGACTGCAAGTTCGCTTCCAAGGGTCGATCCCACATCCGGTGCGGGTGTCCGATCTGGGTTGACGGAACGCCGTACAGCAAGCGCCACTTGGCATCATGGAACACGCGAACTGGGAGCACGCCCAACGCCAGTGACGTGATCTGGAATTGAAGGAAGCAGGCGTTGTCGAACCTGACGCCCCACCTACGATTCACATCAGTGCCGCCTGCGAGAAGTTCCTGGTGAATGCTCTATCACGAAAGCTCTCAGAGCCGACATGTCAAAAGTACCGCTTCCTCTTCAAGCAGCTCACTGCGTTTGCCGAAGACAAAGGGCTGCGATTCGTTCATGAGCTTGATGACCTTGATCTCCTTGATCAGTTCCGCGCCGCATGGAACGACCAGGCAATCTCGGCGCTCAAGAAACTGGAGCGGCTGAGGGCATTCTTCCGCTTCTGTGTTGACCGCGAGTGGATCTCCAGGAACACAGCGGCGAAGCTGGACCGTCCCCAGGTGCGCATCGTCCAGAAGTACCCGTTCACTGAGAAGGAGATGGAACAGATTCTTCGTGTCCTGGAGATCTATCCCGACGCCTACGGCAACCTTGGCGGCGACAACGCAAGGCGCTTGCGGGCGCTGACGCTACTGCTGCGCTACAGTGGCCTACGAATTGGAGACGCCGTGAAGCTTCCCAGGAGCAGAATCACCGAGGACGGCAAGCTGCTCCTGTACACGCAGAAGACAGGCGTTCCCGTCTACTGCCCGCTCCCTGAATTCGTCATCGATGCGCTGGAAGAAGTTGCGCATCCCTCTCCAAACAGCGAGTACTTCTTCTGGTCGGGGCGCGGCAGGCATCACAGTGTAGTCGGCAACTGGCAGCGCTCGTTCCGGAAGCTCTTCGCGCTCGCCGCGTTCACGAAAGAGGACCGGGCGCACCCGCACAGGTTTCGTCATACCTATGCCGTGGCGCTTCTCGAAGCCAGTGTCCCGATCGATCGTGTCTCGGTATTGCTCGGCCATTCCAGCGTCAGAGTCACGGAGCGGCACTACGCGCCTTGGGTCAAGGCCCGTCAGGAACAACTCGAAGCTGACGTGCGGCGGGCGTGGACCGCGGACCCCATCGCCCTGAGCCTTGATACAAATCTGATACAGCAGCCTGCCGCCGGACTAGCGACAGGCTGTAAGCCAAAGAAAAGAAAGGAGGTTAGGGAAGAGATAGAGTGGTGGAGGCGGCGGGAGTCGCAACGGCGTACCCAAGAGACAGGGGCGTCGGCCCTCATTGAAAGCACGTAGGTTATTGATGAGCCGTCGGTCGGCTACCCATCTGCCCATGTTCAGGATGTGCACTTCGACCGCGTTGAGCGGGTTGCAGCCCCTTATTAGCCCCTCGGGTCCTCCTCGCGAGGTCAGGCTACCCCGACACTGGGTGTGGGAGGGTTCCCCGGCTGCGTGTGCCGTCCGCGAAGCTGTTGTCGGGGGGGGGGGAGACTGTGGTGCTCCGCGACGTGCTCTAAGCCCAATACTCTTCACTTTAGAACATTTCTGTGGCATACTGTTTGTGGATCAGGAGGTCGTTGGTTCGATTCCGACCGCCAGTACCAATGTGTTCAACGATTTACGTACGAGTCCGTAGCCTTCCGGTAGAGTATGTCAGCACTATGTCAACGATCCGCTGGCGTCCGAATGACTTCGAATGTCCATGTAGTTCGGAGATCTCCTTCCAATTCCGGCCGCAAAAGGTTACCCGCGGAAGACCGGGCGTCGACTCAGAGCGATAGAGCTCGATCAGGCTGAACCGCTCTTCCGACCGTCGCCATCAGGTCCGTTTGTCTGGTAGGAAGCCAGGTGCGCGGGTTGCAGGTCGCTGCGGTTGGTTGGCTATCTTTGAGTGCATTCACCGCGACTACCGCAGACGCTCTCCCAGCCGTTCCTGCTCGTTCTCGCGAAGCCATCGAGCGAACGGCTTCCTTGCGATACAGGATGAGCCGGCCGACGCGCGTTAGCGGAGGGCCCACACGTTGCACATGCCAGCGATCGAGTGTTCGTACTGACTTGCCAAGCTGGCGAGCAAGCTCGTCTCGCGCCAGGTATTCATCTAGTGGAGATCTGGTCTGCAACTTAGGCACCCCCGCAACGCTCTGTCCGCCATAGAAGTTGGAAAGCGGGCGGCCAGCGTGAATGCCGGCCCCTATTCTTTAAGGGTCAATTCGAGGCTGGAAACTCAAGATCCTTTCAACAACTCTCGCTCTCGAGACTGCGTTTTTCCCGCTCCCAAGTCTCCATATAGATGAGGAGTTCAGCGGAGCGCCGAACGAGTGAGGGCATGAGTCGAGGATTGGACCGAGACGACAGGGAAGAGCTGAGCCTGGGCAGCGATAGACCGCGAGGCGGGCACGGCCGGTACGCCCGGCCTGTTTGGCGACAACGCGAGGAAGAGCGAGACGACCGACGGCAAGAGTCCGACTCCCGCGAGCTGTCTCGGACGAGCGTCCCCGACGTAGAGATCCGTCCGCTACCGGAAAGAAGGCCAACCCGAGAACGGGGGCAGGGTCAGCGAGAGTCCGTTGAACGGCGGCACGACATCCGCCACCGCGACCGTCGCTATCGCGTGCGCGAGTCCGAACTGGAGACCCTCCGCGAGGTCGGGCGTTTTCGAACCGTCTCGCTTCAGGATCTGAATCATTTCCGGTACGGCCAAGACGTCCGTCGGACGACGTCCGATCTGAGGTCTCTTCGCGAGCAAGGGCTCATCGAGTCCCATCGCGTTCGCGCCGCCGACGGCTCCAGATTCGATGTCGTCGTGCTCTCCGAACGCGGACGCACTCTAGCGGCGCGACCTAGTGATTCCGAGAATCAGAGGTTCTTCTCGGGTCTAGTCAAGCCGCGGGAGGTGGTTCACGACGCCGGGATCTACCGGCTGTACCACGCCGAAGCCGACCAGATTCGGGCCGAAGGCGGCGAGGTCAAACGGGTCGTGCTCGATCATGAGCTGAAAGCGGAAATCTTCGGTGCCCTCGAGCGACAGCGCAATGAGTGGGGAAACGACGAAGAATTCCAGGCGATCCAGCACAGCGTCGCGCAAGCGAACGGCCTGCAAGTCGTGGATCGGAAGATTCCGTTGCCCGATCTCCAGATCGAGTACCAGACCCGCGAGGGCGACACGGCACGGGTCAATCTCAAGCTGACGACCGAGCACTACAAAGGCTCGCAGGTCGCCGCCAAGGCCCGCGCCGGATTCAAGCTCTACGCGCTGGGAGCCTCAAGCGGCGGAAGTCCGGTCCGCGACGAGCGCGAAGTCACCGCCGACATTCTTTCACTGTGACCGATCAAGAGCGCGTCGGGATCATTCAGAGTCTGGGCTACACCGAGCGCGAAGCGCGATTCCTGCATCTTGTCGCTCTCCATTGCGGATACTTTCTGCGCCGACAGTACAATCGTTTCCTCAGCCAGAGCCGGGGTGGAAACGCTGCCGCGCTGATCGAGAAACTGCTCGGGCGGAGACACGCTCGCGCCGAAGCGTCCTGCAACCGGACGCTGATCTACCATCTCCGCCGGCGCTCTATCTACGGCCTGATCGGCGAAGCCGACAACCGTCACCGGCGACGACGCGGATCCGTCGGCGTCAAAACGAAAGTGATGGGTCTCGATCTGGTTCTGGATCGGCCCGACGCTCACTGGCTTGCCACGGAGCGCGAGAAGATCGATTTCTTCGTCGACAAGGCCTTCGTCTCGGCGCCGTTGCTGCCGGCGAAGATCTACAGGTCGAAAGGCTCTGGCGAGCGCACGGCACGCTACTTCGTCGAGAAGTTTCCGGTCTGGATAACCTATGACTGCGGCGCCGACTACCCCTCTTTCATCCCTCGGGTCTCGTTCGCCTACGTCGATCCGGGCCCGAGTCGGACAGAGGGATTCGAGACTTTTCTGAAGCGCTACTTCCTGCTCTTCACTGCGTCGGTCCGTGTACGACTCGTTTATGCGAGCGACTCGCCAGCTCGTTTTGAACGGGCTGAGAGAACGTTTCGGAAGTTCAAGAACGGCCTATCGGCCCGCGGCACCGCAGCCGTCGAGGCCCGGCTGGAGCGTTTCCTGCGCTTTCTCCGACTGGAGAGCTGGGCCCGAGCGGGCCAGTGGAGCGGCTTCACGAAGCAAACGCTGGACGAATTGCGAGAGCTCCGACGACACTTCGGCGTGCCCGAAAACGAGTCGCTACTCACCCTGTGGAGCGAGGAAAGCGAGTTGTACGTCCGCGGATCGATCACTCCGCCGGGGACTTGCCGGCCCCGCGAGTTGCTCTTCGAGCCGCTTCATTTGAAGTACGACTACCGGCTTTTCGAGGCTCTGTAACGTTGTTACATGGCACCTCAGGCGGAAACCAAAAAGAATCCTATCCCCGACGTAGGGTCGGCTGCTGGGTCGGCCCGGTGTTCGCCCGGCCCGGCCCGCAACCTGTTGAATCCAGGTGAAATCAAGAGGGCCAGCGCCCCACACTTATCTGTTCCCCAGCAGCGACGGTCACCGAGGTCAAGACAAGCCGATCTCGGATAAGACCGTCTGGTACGCCTGCACCGAACCTGCGTGGCACGCGGGCATCACCAAGCGCGTCACCCCGCATTCGCTGCGCCACAGTTGAGGTCGAGGACTTGGTCGGGGAGCGCTCCCAACCCAACGCCACCCGCAAGGCTTACCGCTGGGGCCGCGAGTCCGGCTTCTGCATCATCGACGGCACGATTTTCCAAGGTCAGCACCTGATCGTGGCGATCGGGATCGAGCGTACGGGGCGCAAACTGGTGCTGGGCGTGCGGCTGGGAGCCACGGAGAATGCCACGGTGGTGCGGGCGCTGTTGGGCGAGTTGGCCGGGCGCGGGGTGGACTTCAACCAGCCGCGGCTGTACCTGGTGGACGGCAGCAAGGCGATCCGCACGGCGCTGTACAGTTACGCCGGCGAGGCCGCCTTCTTTCAGCGCTGCCAGGTGCACAAGATGCGCAACGTGTGCGAGCACCTGCCGCAAGAGCAGCGTCCGGCGATGAAGTTCCGGATGCGAACAGCGTACGAGAAGCCGGAGGCGGCCGCGGCACGGTAGGCTTTGTACAAGCTGCATGACGAGTTGACGGAGGAGAATCCGAGTGCGGCGGGCAGCCTGGCGGAGGGCTGGAGGAGACGCTGACGCTGCTGGAGTTGGGCGTGACGCCGCGGCTGCGTCGATCGTTGTCGAGCACGAACGGGATCGAATCGAGTTTTGCGATGGTACAGGAGATCTGCCGGCAAGTGAAGCGTTGGCAAGGCAACGACCATCGATTGCGGTGGGTGGGCTCGGCGCTGTTGTTTACCGAGAGTCGCCGGAACCGGCTTCGTGGTTATCGGCACGTCCCGGTGCTGATCGGGGCCCTGGAAGCAGCCTACCGTGTGCGTTGTAATACTCAGGAGGCCGAGGCCGCCTGAACTCAGCTGGGAGAGTCGCTCTCTTTCAACGCCCCGGGATCAGGATCTTGCTCATCTTTGATCATCACCGGTACGTGTCGCAGACCCGGAATGATGTTGTTATCTCGAGAATCACTCCATTCCACGAGGCCAAGATTGACGCGTCACCAGCGCCACGAGCATCAGGCCCAAGACGACGGCCCAGTCGAGACGCGTCATGGCTCAGTTGTCGAGCGGGAAACGCTACGACTCACCTGAAGCAGATCACCGCGCGCCGGCGCCCACCAACTCGTTACGGCCCGGCCCGGGCGGCTACTTGAAGACTTTAGGCGCGGTTCCCGCTGCCCCAGGCCGATGTGAAGAGTTCTCCTTCAATAAAACGACTGGGACGGAAAGCGTGGATGTCAATTTGTGGTTTCACTCCCGCGATCATGTCGCTCAAGGACTCTGCGATCGGCGGTCCCAGCTTGAAGCCGTGCCCGCTACCGCCGAAGGCCGCATAGTAGCCGTCAAGGCCCGGCTCCGGCCCGACGAGCGGATGCCAGTCGTCCGTGATCGCATACATCGACGCCCACCCCTTCACGTAGTCCTGATCACGAAGGGTAGGCATCCTCCGATACAGCCCAGCTTCGATTCGTCCTCGCTGCTTGGCGTCAATCTCAGGATCATAATCGTCGATGTCTAGCGGCTCGACTTCTTTGGGTGGGCCCAGACCTGACAGCACCTGGTCGTCACCTTGAGGCCGAATGTAGATCTGGAGGTTCGGGTCAGCTATGACGGGGAAGCTTCCGAAGTCTGCTGGCCGCCGAACGACGATGTCGGTCTCCCGGCTCCACCGCAGTGAATAGTTCAAGCCGATGGTCAGCCCCAGGGCGCGGCCCCAGCCGCCTGCTGCGTTGACGGCGACACCTGTTTCGATCGTGCCCTGATCGGTCTCGACGCCATTCACCCGGTTTCCTTCAAGGCGAATACTTGTGGCGCTGACACCTTCGTAAGCCTGTAGTCCCCAGTCCTTCGCGCTAGCCACCAGATTCTCGGTCGTCTTTGTCGGATCGACGTACCCGGAAAGGGGTTCGTAGATACCAAAAATCACGTCGTCGACGTTGATCTGCGGAGCCAACTCTTTGATCTGCGCTCTTGAAACCCTCTCCGCTACGACCCCGGCGGGTCTCTCGATCTGAAGCAATTGCTCGCCGGTGGGAGACGCCTTCTCCTCAAAGATGCAGCAATACCCGATTCGCCTAAATTCGCAGTCTCCGCCAAGCTCCTCCGCGGCGTTCTCGAACATCGACCGTGCCCGCAGGGCAAGCTGAAGCGTCAGGGGGTTCGAGTAGAACGTACGTACAATGGCGGCCGAGTGGCCTGTACTCACGGCGGCCAGTCTATTTTTTTCGAGGAGAACTACCTTCCCGAACTTCTTCTTAGCTAGGAAATGAGCCGTAGCGGCTCCCATGATGCCGCCCCCGATGACGACGGCGTCTGCTGTCTTTTCCATTCTCAATTCCTTCCTTCAGGGCTATTTGAAGATTCCGTGAGGTTAGGCGGCGTGAAGTCGGGCCGGTAACCTAATTTCTCGAATCGATCGAAGAGTTCCTCGACGCTCGACCCGAAAAGAATCACGCCTCGCCGCACCCTCGCCTCGCCGGGAGCAAGATCCCCGAAAAACGGGAGGGAGTGCATGCAGTGATGGCTGTCGGAGTTCTGCATCAGTCCGATGGAGTGCTCGTATCCGATACCGACCGCACCTCTACCGTCGGATGCCTCGGTAGCGACCAGCGCCTCGGTGGGCCTGGTCTCGCTGCGTCCCCAAAAGTATTCCCAAGTTCGCACTCGCCGTGCTTGATACCACAGCGGATCAAAGGCGTACATTGCTCGGACCCGTTGGGTCCTGTCGGTTTCGGACAGGCGAACAAGCCCATGAGCCGTTCGGATGAAGGTTCTGGAGGCATCGTTGTCGATGAATCGCTCCGTTTGATGTTGGAAGTCGCCACCATCGCTCCAAGCCTGTCGCAGGGGCTCGGAGGTGAGATTCTCGAGCTCGATCGATAGATCGATCCTGTCCCTTGAGGGAAGCATCCGCGCCGTGAGACCGATCCCTGACTTGATGGGGAAACCTCGCCGGTCCACTTTCTCCGAAGCATTCTTAATCCACTGCTTGGATGCCTTCCAGGCATAACGAATCTCACCGTTCGCCTGCGTTTTCCACTCCGCCGAGATCGGGTACCAAACCAGGTAGAACGCGTCACCGGTGCCAATGGCCTCGGGGAATTGAATCTTCCAAGTTGCTTCGAGCCCAGGGTGCGTGATGATGACCCACTGTTTGCCTTCTGTTCGCAGCACCGGAACGTCTGATGCGAGGAGCGCCGGAGCAAGAACTAGGGTGGCAAGCAATCGCCTTACGAAAGCCGTCATTGTTGACTCCGTGGGTTTTCCCCCGTCTCTGATCGTCGCGCGACAGTTGCTTCGACGCACGGAACATTGTACACTGCGCGCTTGCGATGAGCCAGGACATGGAAAAATGGCACTCCAAGCAGGCTTCGGCCGTACGTTGATCAACCCTCCGCTGAACATCCCTTCCGGGACCTGGATGGCCCAGAAGCACGTCCGCGCCGAAGGACTGGACATGGACCTGCGCGCGACGGCGCTCGTCCTCACAGATGGCCCTTTGTCGGTGGCGCTCATCGACCTGGACATGTGCTTCCTCTCGGACAACCAGGCAGCGGCGATTCGACAAGTGGTTCACGAGAGCACAGGCATTCCACCAGAGAAAGTTCTGCCGTTCTGCAGCCACACTCACGCCGGGCCTGTGATCCTCGAAACCTACCGGGGAGAAGGTGAAGACCAAGTCACCAGCTATGTCGAACTGCTTCCGCATTTGGTAGCGGGCGCCGCCGCTCAGGCCGTCAAGTCGCAACAGCCCGTCCGTGTCGAGGCGGGCAACGGGCACTCCGACATTGGCGTAAACCGCGACCTGCGCCTGCCGGACGGACGGACCATCGTGGGCTGCAATCCCGACGGCTTCTGCGATCGTGACGTCGGCGTCATGCGGTTCGACAGTCTTGACGGTGAGCCGGTGGGGTCCATTCTCAACTACGCCGCTCATCCGACGACGCTCGGTCCGGGCAACAAGCTGGTTAGCCCGGATTATCCCGGCAGTGCCCGGCAGATCGTCGAGCAGGTAACTGGCGCACCCTGTTTCTTCCTTCAGGGCGCCTCCGGAAACATGGGGCCTGTCGAGACCTTCGTTGCTGACGCCGCCGTGGCAAGGCGGCTGGGAACGCGCCTCGGCCTCGAAGCAGCCCGCGTCTTTCTCACGCTGGACACGCGCCCCATCGAGCGGCGTCTGAAGGATGTCATCGCCTCAGGCGCTCCTCTCGCGAACTACGAGGAGGTACCGGTCGACGCTCCGCCTCCGCGCTTGAAGCTTGCCACGGAATACGTCGATTTACCGGTGCGTTCGCCGATGCCCGATGTATACGAAAAGGCGCCCGAGCAGTTGGCCGAGTGGAACGCCAGGCTGTCGGAGCTCGAAGGCGGCAACGGAGGGGCCAAAGACATTGCCGTCGCGCTGCAGCAAGTGACGCGCCTCGCGCTCCGGGCGGACCGCATGGATCGCTACCGCTCGAAGCAGAGCCTGGCGGTCGAGACGCAAGCGCTGCGTCTCGGCGATGCCGCCATCGTGGCGGTTGCCGGTGAACCGTACAGCGAAATCGGCGTGGCGGTCAAGAAGAACTCCCCCTTCCCGAACAAGACACTGGTCGCAGGCTATCTCGGTGGAGACATGATGTACATCCCCACCGCCGAGGTCTTCGATTACGATCCGCCTCCCATGGAAGTCGACAACTCGCCCTACACCCCAGAAGCAGAAAAGATCATTACCGGCCACCTTACCCGCCTGTTGGAGAGTCTTTGACCTCCGAGCCAACGCACTCGCAGCCCAAATCCAAGGGCCCAGGCTTCGACCGCACGCAGTGGTTCGTGGCATCCCTGTTGTTCGCAATGCTGTTCTTGAACTACCTGGATCGTCTTGTGCTTTCCGTTCTGCAGCCGATCATGCAGGACGAGATCGGCCTGAGCCAAATTGACTATGCATGGGCGGTGGACGCTTTCCTGTTCTCCTATGCGGTCATGTATTTCGGGTCCGGGATCATCCTCGATCGGATCGGATCCCGTAAGGGTCTTACGCTGTTCGTGGCTCTGTGGTCGGTGGCGAGCGCCTTGCACGCAAGCGTGCGAGGGTTCCTTGATCTGGCCTTCTTCCGCTTTCTGCTTGGCGTAACCGAACCTGGAGGCTGGACGGGAGCCGTCAAGACCGTGTCGGAGCGCTTCAATGGAGCCCAGCGCGCCATTGCGACCGGAATCTTCAGCACCGGTGCCGCCATTGCCACCATGGTGTCTCCCCCACTGATCGTTTACCTTCGCAACCGATTCGGCTGGCGCCTGGCGTTCTTGATTCCAAGCTGCATCGGGTTTCTTTGGTTACCTTTTTGGCTGAAGGTGACCCAGCGTCCGGCTTTGAATCCCGCCTCCGAGGACCGCGGAGCCGGCTTCAGTCTCGCCCAACTCAAGCTGCTGCGAAACCGTCGCGTGCTGGCATATGTTCTGGCTCGTTTTTTCGGTGACTTTTCCGGCTACTTTCCTCTGTTCTGGATGCCGAATTATCTGACCACTCACAAGGGATTCAGTTTCACCATGATGGGCCGGCTCGCCTGGATCCCGTTTTTGTTTAACGACCTCGGGCCACTCTTTGGCGGTTTCGCATCCAACAGTCTGATCCGCAAAGGCGAACCCGCCGTGTTTTCGAGAAAGCTGATCATGACGGTGGCAGCGGTTTTGGTAGCAACGGGAGCGATGTTTAACGGGGCCACGAGCACCGTAGGTATTCTCGCGGCACTATTGAGTCCCGCATAATATCCCGTCACTCGAAGCAAAGAGAAGACTGTTTCCAGAAGGCCGTGATCAAACGCGGTTTGCGGCGCATGCGGCGGAGTGCCTTGCTGGCCCGCTCGTTCAGCTCGCCGTAGTCCTTCGGACAGACGTTCGGCAACTCGTGCTGCTTCCAGTAAGCCCAGATGTATTCCACCGGATTCAACTCCGGCGCATAGGGTGGCAAGTACTCGGTTGCGATGTGGCCTTCGGAGAGTTGGATGAACTCTTGCACCAGGCGGCTACGGTGCGCCGGCAGCCGGTCCCAGACGATCAGCAGCGGCCGATCGATATGACGTACCAACGCCTTGAGAAAGTCGATCACTTGCTCTTTGCCGATCGCACCGGGATAGAGCCGAAAGTAGAAGTTACGCAGCGTCAGCCCCGCCGAGACGGAAAGCTTCTCCCAGTTGAAGTTAAACTGCAGCACCGGTGTTTGGCCGCGTGGCGCCCAGGTGCGGCAGCGATGCGGCTTCTGACTCAATCCGCTTTCGTCGATGAAGACGAGCGTGCGGCCTTTGTTTTGGGCTTTTTTTTAATGCGCGTCCAGGTCTTGCGCTTCCAGGTGCGGATCCGCTCTTCGTTGCGCTCGCGCGCCTTTCCGACCGGGCGTTGCGGGCTCCAGTCGAGCGCTCGCAGGATCTTCCAGACGTGGCCTT
The DNA here is from genome assembly GCA_965261065.1 of Bryobacterales bacterium. Classification (GTDB taxonomy): domain Bacteria; phylum Acidobacteriota; class Terriglobia; order Bryobacterales; family UBA6623; genus JAKZVK01. The sequence goes on from OZ253444.1 coordinate 7,128,495, forward strand.
CGTGGTAGTCGACCCCGAACTCGTCTCCGATCAGCCGAGCCACCCGCGGACAGCTCCACAGGGGCGTGGGGAAGCCGTGGGCTTGCGGGCCTTCCAGCAACAGCGACGTCAGGCGTTCGCGTTGTGCGGCATCGAGGAGCGGCTTGCGTCCGGCGCGCCCGGCCTGGCGGAGTCCGGCCGCACCCTGCTCGCGGTATTGCCGCCGCCACGCACTGACGGTTTGGCGAGCGACTTTCAGTCGTCTCGCCGTCTCGGACTGATTGTGGCCTTGGTCGAGCAGCCGCATCGCTTCGAAACGGCGCTTCTCCAGGGCCTTGAAATCCCGCTTCACACCTTTGGGGTTGCCAATACATATATAGATGCTCCACACTATCAAAAAGTGTCATAATACTTTGCGGGATTCAATAAGTGTTTCCACCTTCGGCGTGGGCGTATGGGCGGGCAACCTGCATACCTTGCCGAACGATGCCTTTCCCCGCAATATTGTCGCGACGGTCCATGGTTTGGCAGGCTCGGCGGGGGCCGTCGGCGCTATGGTGTTCAACATCTTGGTGGCGTATTGGTTTACAGCCGGCTCGTACTGGGCCGTCTTCACTCTGTGGGCGATACTCGAACCCCTGGGGCTCATCGGTATGTGGCTATGGCTGTCCGATGAACCGCTCGATACTGGCAGTACTTCTACGGGGCCTGTTCACTTGTGACCGTTGATCCCATCCAGTTTGAGGTCATCCGCCACGCCTTGTGGAGGAGACCGAGGAAATGCCGCTTTTTCTCCCCTCAAACATACACCTCGCTCAGCCAGTGGCGATACTGTGGCAGTTCCCCGTGGACCACTTTCAGGTAGGATTCGCGAATCGCAATGGTCAATTCCCCAGGTTTTCCGTTGTTGATCTGATGCCGGTCGATCGAGAGAACGGGGGTTACCTCCAAGCCGCTCCCGCAAATGAACAACTCTTCAGCGAGATACAGCTCCGTCCGATCAATATCTCTCTCTGAGACTTCCACGCCTTGCTCATCGCGAAACAACACCGCCAGCGTGTCGCGCGTGACACTTTCAAGGATGTCATTGGTCACCCTGGGAGTGACGACGCGGCCCCCCTTGACCATGAAAACGCATCCCCGGGGCTCCTGGAGACCTTCCCGGACGCGTTCAGTACGATGGCCCCGTCATAACCGTCGTGGCGAGCCTGAAGAAGCGCCAATCGGCCGTTTTGGTAATTGGCGGCACACTTGATCCTCGGTGGCAGCGAGCTGTCGCTGATACGCTGCCAGGAGATGACACAAACGTCAATGCCGGCCTCGTCTTCGGAAACCCAACGTCCCTTGGGGCTGGCAAACACCGAGTGGCTGACGGGCCCGGTTCCAAACATCTCCCCGGGACCATCGGCGTAGACCATCTGGCGGATGTGCGCGTCCTGACGAAGTAAGTTTGCCTCGAGGACCCGTAGCACCGCACTGCTGTAGTCTTTGGCCGTGAGTTGGGTCTCCATCCGCACGATCGGGGTATGCACTTGACTCCCGAGACCCCAACATATAGCATGCGGGGCTGTGGAGGACTACCCGCGGACGCTGGAGGAGTTTGAGGGGCGTTTTGCCACTGAGCAGGCGTGTCGCGAGTATCTGATGCAACTGCGCTGGCCACAGGGTTTTGTGTGTCCCCGCTGTGGAGGGCGGAGAGCTCGGCCCAGCCGGCGGGGCCTGCTGCGGTGTGGGCAATGCGATTATCAGGCTTCGGTGACGGCGGGCACGATTTTCCAGGACACGCGCCTGCCGCTGCGCACCTGGTTTCGGACCATGTGGTGGGTGACCAGCCAGAAAAACGGGGCGAGCGCACTGGGACTGCAAAGCATCTTTGGTCTGGGAAGCTACCGTACCGCCTGGGCGTTGCTGCACAAGCTGCGGCGCGCGATGGTGCGGCCCGGCCGAGAACGGCTCAGCGGTCGCGTGGAGGTCGACGAGACCTATGTGGGGGGCGCAGAAGAGGGACTGCGCGGACGGCAGACGCAGAAAAAAGCACTGCTAGCCATCGCCGCCGAGGAAGACGGCGCGGGGATAGGAAGGATCCGTATGAAGCGCATCCGCGGAGCGTCCAAGCAACAGCTGCACGGCTTCATCCAAGAGGCTGTCGAGCCCGACAGCACGATCCACACCGACGGCTGGGAAGGGTACGTCGGCCTGGAGGCGCTTGGCTATCGGCACGAGTACGACTTTCTGGCCGGTTCGAGCCAGTCGGCCTCCGAGCTGTTGCCCCACGTTCACCGGGTGGCTGCCCTGTTGAAGCGCTGGTTGATCGGGACGCACCAAGGCGCTGTGAGCCGTGAACACCTGGACTATTACCTGGATGAGTATACGTTTTGATTCAATCGACGACGCTCTCGTCACCGGGGAAAGCTCTTCTACCGGCTTGTACAACAGGCCGCGACCGTTGGGCCCACGACCTATTCAGAGATGGTCCAACACCTACGCGGCAGGCGGACCGGCCAACCACAAGATGTGGGGTAGTCGGGAGTGAAGTGCATACCCCGACCGCACGATTCTGACGGAGTTCTCCAGCCGATGCGCGTTGTCCCCGAGTCTGAACACGAATAGCTGTTCCTCATTGTTATTCCAGTAGGCCCGAATGCCCTCGAACACCATCGCTGCGTACTTGAATGCAACGGTATCGAGTTGTACCTTCGTCTGATCCTTGGCAATCAGGCGATCATTGTGAAGGGCCTTCATGGAGGGACTTGCGGGCATCTCAGTTCCCTATCCGCCGGGCCGACCGCGGTGAAACGGGCGTGAGTGAAACGACGGCGAGCATCATATCAGACCCTCTCACCGTCGGCGTCCTGTCGCTCATCCGTCAGATGCCAGACGGTTCGCTAGCGCCGCGGAGCCTTGAAATTCCTCCCTGAGGCAATCGATCGCGAAGTCGATCTCCTCATCACTGAAATCGAGATGCGTGACGCATCGCAGTCGCTCGTCCCGGAGAAGATGAACCAGGACTCCCTTTTCCCGCAGACGTTCACACACGGCGGTCCCGCTCAAGTCACCCGACACCGTGGCGATGACGATGTTGGTCACGACGCGCTCGGGATCGACTGCGACGCCCGAGAGCTTCGAAAGAGCTTCGGCGAGCCATCCTCGCCTTCCGGTGGTCGTCTTTCAAACGCGGCGGAAAGCCTTCCAGACCGTGGAGGCAGGCGACGGCCAGAAAGCCTGGTTGATGGATCGCTCCCCCCAGCAGCCTGCGCACGCTGGGGGCGCGCTCGATCCACGCAGCAGAGCCGGCAACGGCAGCACCTACCGGGGCGCCCAACCCCTTCGCGAAGTCGATCATCACCGAGTCAAATCCCGCGGACAGCTTAGCCAATGAAAGCCCGCTAGCCGCCGACGCGTTCGCCAGCCGAGCACCGTCCAGGTGAGTCTTCAATCCGAGGTCGCCGGCCCGGGCGCACAGATCGTCCACTCGCTCGTTGTCGAGCACCGCGCCTCCTCAGAGGTTGTGAGTGTTTTCCAAGCAGATCAGGCGTGTCTGCGATCGGGTGTACACCCGCGGCCGTATTCGCGGTTCTAGAGCAGTTTCACAGATGACGTAAACCGCATCCGAAGATGCTTTCGCTATAAGCTAGCCCGTCGATGCTAGGCAGCCCCAAGAGTTGTCTATTCTATTCCTGAAAATGCTCTAGGTCGCACCAGCACAGCATGCCGTCCTGATCGCCGGGTATCGGCCGCGCCAACAGCCCGCAGATGGCTGAGAGCCCGGCCATCTCGGCGTTGTAGATGTGGCTTTGTTCTTCGAGGATCACCTCTTCACCCGGTTGGGTGTGGACCTTCAACGCGACCAGGTTGCCCATCGTTCCCGTCGGAACAAACACCGCGGCTTCTTTGCCAAGCAACTCCGCAATCCGTTCCTCCAGGAGATCGACGGTCGGATCTTCGTGCAGTCCATCCTCGCCGATCTCTGCGTCAGCCATCGCTTGCCGCATCTTCGGCGAGGCTTGTGTCGCCGTATCGCTCCGCAGATCCACGGGCTTGTGTTTACCGGGACCGCTTCTCATGCTCACATTCCCTCAGTCTGTGGCGCTTGGAGCACGGGTGCTACAGTCTTGAGCGCCGATGGACCTGGGCGGACCGGCGATGACGGCGGCGCACAACAGTCGAGGCTGCGCTTTTGGAGACTTCGACAATGACGGCGACATCGATGTCCTGATTGTGAATCTCAATGAACCGCCCTCGCTGCTGCGCAACGACGTCAAGAGCGGCCACCATTGGCTGAAGGTCAAACTGATCGGCCAGAAATCGAACCGGAACGCCATCGGTGCAACGGTCGTCGCTCGATACGGAGAGCGAACACAGGCTCAGGCCGTGACGAGTCAAACGAGCTTTTATTCTGCGAACGGCCGCCGCCTGCATTTCGGCCTGGGTCAAGAGAAGATGACCCACTTGGAAGTTCGATGGCCCAACGGTGAGATCGAGGAGATTCTCGAAGTGGCTGTAGACCAGCTCGTCATCATCAGGGTTGTTCCGGAAGCAAAGCCTCGGGAGCGCGGCATCCGGCAGTGGGCTTGATTAGGAAGGCTCTGCAAGCGGGGCCGCCGCAGCTTGGCTATTCTATCGGTTCGAAGGCATCTGCCATGACCCACGAAACGCCTTCCCCGCCTGTTCACGACATCCGCTTGCTCCACGACCGGGGAGTGCCGATGCGCGACGGAGTGCGGCTGTCCGCTGACGTTTACCTGCCGCGCTCAGCGAGGTCGTTTCCCACCATCCTGACCCGTACGCCGTATGAGAGCGGGAGGGATGCGTTCATCACATTGGCCGTGTGGTTCGCCCGGCGCGGCTACGCCTTCGTCATCCAGGATTGCCGCGGGCGATATGAGTCGGAAGGTGTCTTTCACGCATACGCCCACGATGCCGAAGACGGCTATGACACCGTCGATTGGCTGGCCGGGCAACCATGGTGTGACGGCAAAATCGGCACTTGGGGCCGCAGCTACGGCGGCCTGACGCAATGGCTGCCGGCGCCGCTCGCCAACCCTCACCTGAGCTGCATGGCTCCGCACGTCATCTGCGACGACTTCTTCAGCGACTGCCACTATTTGGGAGGCGCGTTTCAACTCATGCTGTCGCTGGGCGCCGCAGTCATCTGGGAAACGAACATGGTCACGGTCGCGGGCGCCCACACCGCAGCCATTTTTCAGAACCGGCGTTTTTGGCAGCACCTTCCGCTGGTCGATCTAGACGAGCGCGCCATTGGCCGCAAGATTCCCTACTGGCGCGAGTGGCTCGAACATGCCACCTACGACGACTACTGGCGACAGTTCGACACCAGTGGCCGTCACGACCGCATCACCGTGCCCATCTTCCAGCAATGCGGCTGGTACGATCCCTACACCGGTGCCGGGTTTCGGAACTTCAACAGCATGATTCGCGACGGCGCAACCCCAGAGGCGAGAGCGAACCAGAGGGTGCTCGTCGGCCCGTGGACGCACGAAGCACCCACAGACAACAGCCTTGGCGATCGCGACTTTGGCCCAGGCTCGCTGCGGACTATGCGTGAGGAAGACTTGCGGTGGTTCGACTACTGCCTGCGGGGAATCGACAACGGCATCTCGGCCGAGCCGCCCATTCGAATATTCGTGATGGGTGTCAACCAGTGGCGTGACGAGCACGAGTGGCCCCTCGCGCGGACCCAGACTACCCCGTACTACATCCACAGCGGCGGCCGGGCCAACTCGCTCAACGGTGACGGCGTACTGAGCCCTGAGCCGCCCGGCGCGGAGGAGCCGGACCGCTTCGACTACGATCCTCAGGACCCCGTTCCCACGCGCGGCGGAAACCTCTCGGTGTGGCTGATGAGCAGGCACGCTGAGGAGCCGCTAGTGCCCGGCCCGGTCGACCAGAGGCCGATCGAACGCCGCGATGACGTCCTGCTCTACACATCGTCACCGCTAGAGGGGGATTTGGAAGTGACCGGACCGATCGAGGTCGTGCTGTACGCCGAATCATCCGCCCGCGACACGGATTTTACCGCGCGGTTGGTCGACGTTGATCCGATGGGCATGGCCTACTTCGTTTCCGAGGGAATCTTGCGCGCCCGCTATCGCCACGGTCCCGATCGTACGCGACTGTTGTCACCCGGCGTGGTCGAAAAACTGCGGATCGAGATGTGCCCCACCAGCATCGTGTTCCGCCGCGGCCACCGGATCCGGTTGGACATCTCTAGCAGCAACTTCCCCCGCTTCAGCCGCAACCTCAACACGGGCGAGGACATCGCGACGGGCACGAAGATGCAAGTCGCCCACCAGACGGTGCTGCATAATAGCCAGTATCCGTCGCACGTCTTGTTGCCCGTGATTCCCACTTGATTGCGGCGAGGGACTCTTGGCGCTTCAACAGGCGCGTCGCCGCATCAAACAGAACGTAGTTCGTCGGGAAACAGCCTTTTGATCTCGTTTGCGCTCGATTTCCGCACCAGGAAAGCATAGGAAGCAGCGGCGATCCACAAGGCCGCGAAGGCGATAGGACGGGCAAGCCATGGCGTGCCCTAGGTAGTTTTAGTGGCACCTGCAAGCTGGAAGGAGCGGCAAGAGGGACTATGGATGTCTCTAAGCGGGGTCCGGCATCAGTACCGACTGTACGGCCTTGACGATGGCCGACGTTGAGATCCCGTAGTGCTCGTAGAGCTCCTGGCGGCTGCCCGTTTGGCCGAACTCATCGACTCCCAGGGAAGCCGTCCTCGTGCCGAACGCGGCTCCAAGAAAAGAAAGCGTATGGGAATGACCGTCGATAACGGTTACAATTGGGCAGGCACGTTCAGTCTCCGGAATCAGCTGTTCGAGCAACGAGGTGGAACGAGAGCGAGGGTTCTCTGCGCGTAGCCGGGTGGCCTGCCTCCAACCGCGATACAGTAGACCGGGGCTCGTCACGTTGACGACGTTGGCCAGAATGCCCTGCCGTTCCAACTCGCGGCTCGCTTCCAGAGCAAGCGGCACCATGACTCCGCAAGCGAAGACTGTGGCGACGTTTTCGCCCGGCCTGTAGTCCAAGTGTGTGCCGTGATCGACGAGCCGGTAAGCGCCACGCAGAACGCCCCGACGCAGTTCCGATTCTTTGGCGCTGCCGGGTTCGAGTGGGAACAGTCCCTGGTCAATCGGAACCGTGGACAGCCTCAGGTAAACAGACGTTCCGTGGTCACGGTCAAGCAAGTTCCGCAAGCTGGCCAGTAAGATCCACTCCAACTCCTGTCCAAAGCAGGGTTCGTAGTAGACGAGATGGGGCAGCTCCGCACCGATCGAAGGAGTGATCACGGATTGGTGGGCTCCTCCTTCACGACTAAGGCTGATTCCCGACGGCGAGCCCACAAAGATGAACTTCGATTTGCTGTAGAGACCGTAGTTCAAAGCATCCAATCCGCGGGAGATGAAAGTGTCGTAAATGGTGCCTATCGGGAGAAGGGTTTCACCAAAGAACTCGGTGGACAGCCCTAGCGCAGTCAACAGAAGAAAGAAGTTATTCTCGGAGATACCCAACTCGATATGCTGGCCCTTCTGGGACTGCTCCCAATTCAGCAAGCCGGGTATCCACTTGACTCAGGTGACCCCAACATCTTGTAGTTGGGCTCACAGCGTCTTAGCGTCCCAATCGGCGACGATCGAGCGGTACGGCGTCGGCTCCACCGCCATGGCCTGCTGCACAAGGCGGTAGAAGAGCTTGCCCCGACTGCGTGATCTGCGCCGATTGAAGCGGAACACGAACTCGTCGAGATAGTAGTCCAGATGCTCGTGGCTGACCGCCCCCTGATGCGTGCCCAGCATCCAGCGCTTGAGTAGCGAGATCGCCAAGTGCACCCTCGGCAGTAGCTGCGAGGTCTGCTCGCGGCGGTTGTTAATCGAGATGATACGACGCTGGTAGTCCTTCTTCTTGAGCGGATCGTAGCCCGACCAGTTGTCGGTAACAACCACGCTGCCCGGCTCGACCGACTCCTCGACGAAGGGCATCAAACTGGCCGCCGAGGCGTTCTGAACGCGCTGCATGCGGATGCGCCCCAGCCCGGTGCCTCTCTCTTCCGCGGCGACTGCAATCAACGCTTTACGCTCGGTCTGCCGGCCGATTACCACTTCTTCTTCAGCGCCCCAGTAGGTCTCATCGACCTCGACGAGGCCCGTCAATCGCTCCCGCCCCGGGCGCACCATCGCTCGCCTCAGCTTGTGCATCCAAGGCCAGGCGGTTTGGTAACTGCCCAGTCCCAGAACGCGCTGTAGACCCAGGGCGCTGGCCCCATTCTTCTGCGTGGTGATGGTCCACATCGCCCGGAACCACAGCCGCAGCGGCTTGCGTGTGTCTTGAAAGATCGTGCCGGCGGTGACGGAGGTTTGCCGCCCGCAGCGAGCGCATTCGAACCACACTTTGCGCACCGGCCAAGCGCGCTCATGCCCACACCTTGGACAGCGGAAACCCTCTGGCCAGCGCAAGGCGAACAGATAGTCGCGGCAAGCCTCCTCGCTCGCAAAGCGAGACTCGAATTCGAGTTGGTCGCGCGGGTAATCCTCCACCAGGCCCTACACTACATCTTGGGGTCACCTGAGTCAAGTGGATACCCAGCTTCAGCAATTGAGGGATTTGGGCTTCTTTGAAATAGTTGATCCGGGCTTGCGAGCTGTAGACGCCCATCTTGTTGATCCACCCAGCCAGGTTCGTCGAGATGGCTACGTCGGGCGACGTCGTGACGATCCTGGCCGCGACCTCAGGACGGCGCGCCAGCGACGTGAGCAGCGAGCCCAGAACTTGTTGAGTCGAGCGCTTGCCCTTATGGGTGGAGCCAAGGGTCTGGGGAATCTCAGAAGGGCGGGGCCCCGAGGGGCCGGGCCACTGTCTGTCTCGCGATAGCCCGGCTTTGAAAGAATCGATGTAGCTTGCCTCCTCACTGCCCGGCACAAAGCTCTCGAACTCCCCGCCTTTTGACACTCCGAGCTGTATTTGTAGCTCGCCCATCTGCGCCGTGGTCAAGAGCTTGGAGTGGTTGAGCGGGTCACCTGCAATCGGAAGGCCCCAACCCTTAATGGTGTAGGCAATAATCACGACGGGTCGGTCCCGCACGCGGTCAGCCTCTTCGTAAGCGTCAAGGATCCTGTCGAGGTCGTGGCCGCCAAGGTCCGCCAGTAGATCCCGGATTTCCCTCGAAGGGCAGTCTTCGAGCAGTCGCAGTAGTTGACGATCCAGCAAGCCGTTGGGCTGGGCCAGGTGCTCACGGATCGAGTTGCCGTCGCTGATCCGCAGCAGGCTCTGGTACTCCTCGTTCGTCATCAGGTCGATGCGTTCTCGCAGGCGTTCACCTCCGGGACGCTCGAAGTAGGCCTGGAGCCGGTGGCCGTACTTGACCTCGATGACCTGCCAGTCATGAACGCGGAACATCTCCTCGATCTTCTGAGCTTTTCCGGTTGGGACGACCCGGTCGAGGCTCTGGCGATTGAGGTCGATGATCCAGATGACTTGATCGAGAGCACGAAGATTGTCCTCACCCAGGGCTTCCCATACGTTGCCCTCGTCTAGCTCCGCGTCGCCAATCAAGGCGATGAAGCGGTGAGGGCCCCTAGTACCGAAGTGGTCCTTCACGTATCGGGCCGTCAAGGCCGCGAAGTTCGGGGCCACGGCGCCTAGGCCGACCGATCCAGTCGAGAAGTCTACGGGATCCACGTCCTTGGTGCGGCTTGGATAGGCCTGAAGGCCCTGGTAAGCGCGGAATTCAGTGAGCTTCTCGGGTGGCAGATTACCGAGCAGAAACTGGATGGCGTGGAATACCGGCGATGCATGCGGCTTCACCGCCACGAAGTCGCCGCGCCGTAGCTCACGGAAATAGAGAGCGGTCATCAAGCTGACCATCGAAGCGGAACTGGCTTGATGACCTCCGACTTTGACGTCGTCGGGGTTGTCACAAACGTTGTTGGCGTAGTGGACGATCTGCGTGCTGAGCCACAACACCCGCTTCTGGATACTTTCCAGTGTCCGCAGATCACGCCGCATTGACCGTGCTAGTTCCGTGGGTTGCGTCTGCGGGTCTGCGGCCATGCGACTCACCCCGCGGTACTTGCGGCATCCCGCAATGTCGCGTCGAGGCCATGCTACCAGCCCTGGCTGTGGCGGGTCAACGTCCCAGAACCACGTCCCAGCATCGTCCCGTGCCAGAACCATGCTGTGGCACGGCATTGACCGAGCGGCTTCCATTGGGTTAGGGTTAGTGGGTGGCGCGGCATCGACCAAAGCACCGATTCGGTGACCCGCCGCGCGATTCGACCGGGAAGGAGCAGAAGGAAATGGAGACCAGACGCGAGTTCTTGCGCGCCTCAGTGCTAGTGCGGCAGCTCTCAGCTCTGCGATGGCAATGCAACCGGGCATGGCGGCGCCGGCCGGTTCGGCTAAGAAGATCCGGCTTGGTGTCGTCGGAGGCGGATTCGGAGCTTCCTTTTTTTGGCACAAGCATCCCAACTGCGAGGTTGCCGCCGTTACGGACCTGCGAGCCGACCGTCGCAAGAGGCTCCGCGAGAAGTATCGCTGTGACAACTTCTACGACTCGCTCGAGGTGATGCTGCAGCGGGCCAAGAACCTCGACGCCGTGGCCGTGTTTACGGGAGCGCCCGACCACGCTGGGCATGTTGAGATGTGCATGCGCCGGGGCCTTCACGTCGTTTCCGCGGTACCCACCTGTCTGACGCTTGCTGAAGCCGAAAAACTCAAGCAGATCAAAGAAGAGACGGGCCTTCGTTACATGATGGCGGAGACGAGTTATTATCGGCAGGCCTGCATCTACGCTAGGAACCTTTTCAAAGCAGGCGGCTTCGGAGAACTCTTCTACAGCGAGGTCGAATACTATCACAATCAAGACCTCGACAAGATTGTCACGGACAAATCCACTATGTTTTACGAACCAGACGGCTCTCGGAGCTGGCGCTGGGGCTATCCTCCGATGCTGTATCCGACGCACTCGACGGGCTTCTTGGTCGGAGTCACCGGCGAACGGATCGTTCGGGTCTCCAGCCTGGGCTGGGGCACCAGCCATCCGCACAATGACGATAACCGCTACAACAACCCCTTTTGGAACGAAGCAGCGCTGATGCAAACCGACCGCGGCCACATGGTTCGTTGCAACATTTTCAAGCTGGTTGGAGCCGGCGGAGAACGCGCACAGTGGTTTGGAGAGAAAGGATCACTGTACATGAAAAATGGAGACCTACACCCCAATAGCTGGGCCGACCGAACGGCGGACCCGACCGATCCGGCCAAGCCGATTGAAATACCGGACTATTGGAAGAGCGACATGCTCCCGGAGCCGATGCGCCTGGCAAGCGGTCACGGCGGCAGCCATGTGTTTATCACTGCCGAGTTCATTAATGCTCTGCTGGAAGATCGCGAGCCGGCCATCGACCTCTACGAGTCCCTGGCGATGACCGTTCCGGGCATCGTGGCCCACGAGTCATCCCTCAAGAATGGAGAGCAGTTGAAGGTTCCCCAGTTCGATAAACCGGCTTAGTGTTTGCCGATCGAGAGAAAAACAGTGGGGGCACGAATCACAAAAGTCCCAGTGATCCTCAAGCGGCACAGGGCCTGCTTGCTGACGGCCGTTGCGCTTCTGTTTTCACCCGCACCACAGTGTGAAGCTCAAGATATTGAGATAGAGGGCGATCCACGTGCAGACGTCGGATACGCGCAGGCGGGAGGCAAGGACAGGCCCGCCAGCGGCTCCGCCGCCTGGGACGACGAAAACAGAACCGAACTCATGATTGCCATGGCCCAAAGAAACCCTGTCTCCAACAAGTCCCCAGTCGCCAAGAAAGTGGAGTTTGATGTCAATATCGAGCGGGACGTGCCTGTTGAGATGAGGGACGGCGTGAAGCTCAGTGCCGACGTGTATCGACCAGCGCAGAGCGGACAGCCGGTCGACGACAGGTTCCCGGTGGTTCTAATACGAACGAGCTACAACAAGGACAACGCTCAAAAGCAGCTCGACTACGAATCCTTCGTCCGGCGCGGTTACGCGGTCGTTATTCAAGACATTCGAGGGCGGTACAAGTCGGAGGGATCGCATTATCACGGTGTGGCGGAGGCCGAGGACGGGTACGACACCATTGAATGGATCGCGACCCAGTCTTGGTCCAACGGTCGCGTAGGCATGACGGGAATCTCTTATCTGGCCGCCGTTCAAAGCGCCGCGGCGGCCCTCAACCCCCCGCATCTGGCTTCCCTCTTCCACGTCAAGGCGCCCGCAAATTACTACCAAAACGGCTTCCGCCACGGCGGTGCATTTCTGATGTACACCCTGCCGATCGCATTCATGATGGCCGGCAGCAATAAGCTCGCTCTTGGCGATCCTGTCCTGAGGAAGGCGGTGGAAGATCCGTGGCGGAAGTCGTCGGAGTGGCTGCCACGCATGCCCCTCAAGCGGGGTCTGGCTCCTTTCAGTCCTGACGCCGAAACCGAGCGCTGGTTTTTCGACATGATGACCCAGACGGACTACACCGCGTTTTGGAAAAAGGTGCCCCTTTGGCAGCCGGAAGAGTTTTTCGATGACTACAAGGACATCCCGGGGTACTACGTGGCCGGCTGGTATGACCTCTATCGTGAAGAACAGTTTTACGTAGGTCTTTCCAAGCGCAAAAAGAGCCGCATCAAGCTCCTGATGGGACCTTGGACCCACATGGACTGGAACCGCTACTCGGGGCAAGTCGATTTCGGACCCGACGCCGAAATGAGCCGTGAGCGATACAATGCGCTGCAACGGAGTTGGTTCGACGCTACCTTACGAGACAGCCCGACCGATCAACTGACAGAGCCTCCCGTGAAGATCTTCGTCATGGGGGGAGGAGATGGGCGCAGAAACAGCGACGGTCGTCTACGTCATGGAGGAAAGTGGCGTCTTGAAAACGATTGGCCTCTCCACCGTACCCACTACACGAAATACTACTTCCATGCCGACGGCACGCTCAGTACTGGAACGCCTGGAGACGAGCCGCCGTCCACCTATCTTTACGATCCGAGTAACCCGGTGCCTACAGTTGGCGGCACCTCCTACTTTCTCTGTGACCGGAGCGAGCTCAAGGAGCCCTATGTTCCTTTTGGCCCTTATGACCAGCGAGAAAACCCAGCCTACTTCGGCTGCAACTCGACCCTACCCCTCTCGGCCCGTGCAGACATTCTGGTATTCATGACGGCGCCACTCTCCGCCGACACCGAGGTGACCGGCCCAGTGAACGTGAGGCTCTGGGCCTCGTCGTCGGCGCTTGATACCGATTTCACTGCCAAGCTCATCGACGTCCATCCGCCCAGCGAAGACTACCCGGAAGGCTTCGCCATGAATCTCTCAGACAGCATCTTGCGCATGCGATACCGGGATGGTTTTGAGAAGGCGGAGCTCATGACGCCGGGAGAAGTCTACGAGTTTGTGATCGACATGCCTCCCACCAGCAACCTTTTTCAAAAAGGTCACCGTATTCGCGTTGACATTTCAAGCAGTAATTACCCGACCTACGACCCCAACCCCAATACGGGTGACCCCTACAGGATCGGTGGCAAAAGCAAGGTTGCGGAAAACAGCATTTATTTTGACGCGGAGCATCCGTCTCACATCGTGCTACCCATCATCCCGGTCGAGTAAAACTCGCGACCGTCTTTCCAGTGATCAGCGAGCTGAGGGTGATCTTCAACCCGAAGTCGACCTTCTGAGGTACCTATCATCAGACGTTGGCGAATTCGTTGATGCGGCCCGGGTCTCCGCGGGCGAGAAACATCCGAAGGTTCTTCCAGTCGAAACCGCTGGGGGAAACAAAGGTTCGGTCGATGGACACGTCGTTGGCGATGTATTTGATCGTGATGCCGCAGCGCCTACGGCTGGAGGTGTTGGGCTTCGAGCCGTGAAGGATGAAGGGATCGTGGACAGAGTACTCCCCGGCGGCAAGCTCTAGGTGAACCGGCTCTGAGAGATCCGCGTCGCGGAGTGACAGCGGCAAAGTGGTCCCTCCGTCCAGGTTGACCTGATGTGGATAGACCACCCTCTCGCGATGCGAACAGGGGATCACGCACATGCACCCGTTGTGCCGGTCCGAGTCGTCGACGGCGAGCCAGAGCGTGAATGTCTCCATCGGATCGATGGGAAAGAACGGCGCGTCTTGATGCCACTCAACGGCCAGGCCGTCGCTCGGACGCTTGCTAATGATGTAGACGGTGAAAAGGGCTACGTTGGGTCCGAGGATTTGCTCCGCGACGTCGACCAGAGGATCGCTCAGCAGCAGCTCCAAGAGGTATGGGTTCGTGTAATGGAGCGAGGGCATGTTTTCGGGCCTCTGCCCCGGCGGCAGCTCAGCAATCATGTTGTCGGTTTCAGCTCTCAACCGCTGTAGTTGGTGGTCGTCGAGGATTCGGCCGCCTGCGGCGTACCCTTTGCTACGATACTGCGCGAGCTGTCGGTCGGTCAGCGGCATGGCTATCCTAGCTCTTCACTTTCCCTCTCGCTGTTCCTGTACCCGACCGCCCAAAGCCATTGCCGTTGTAGAACATCAAATAGTTGTCATCTTCTTGGAGCACCCAGGCGTACTCGATCATCTCTGAATCCCACCCCGACTCTGACCGTTCCAAGTCGATGGGTTTGCGCAGCCAATGACGCCCGTCGGGCGACTCGGCATAGCCGATGCGGTACGGGAAGCGGTGGCCGCGCCGGGAAAACCACATGCGATAGCCGTGGTCCTCTTTGATCACCATGGGACGGGCGACACAGCATTCCGCACCTTCCAGGTCGAGGATGATGTTGTCTTTGGGCTTTCGCCAGCGGATGCCATCGTCCGATTCGGCGTAGCGGATGTGATAGTTAGGCTGCAGACGGCCATCGGTCGTGGTCCAGGGGCGAATCGAGGTGTACCAAAGCCGCCATTGGCCCACTTTCTCGCGCATGACAAAGACGGTGCCCGTTCCGAAGGGGTCCTGATCATCAAGCGGCAGGAAACTCGCTTTCGACCAACGCTTCCAGGTTCTCCCGTTGTCACGGCTGACGGCAAGGCCGCCGTTGTTCTGAAACATCCCGGCCTCGCGAGGACCCCAACCGACGTAATACATGTACAGGACGGAGTCCGTGAGCCGTACGACCAACGGCATGCATACACCGCGATAGTCGAACGTACCGACTCGGCCGGCTCTCAGTACGGGGTTGTCCGGATTCTCCCGAATCACTTCGAGGTCGCGGGACAAGTCCAGCCAGCCGATTTGGAAGTCGGTTCCAGGCTCTTTCCCGGTGAGGAACATACGGTAGGTATCGTTCTCCCACGGCAAGACACATACCATGCCGCAGTGCTGGGTGCGCCAACGTGGAGCGTTTTCCGTGCTCAAGAAACGGCCCTTCTTGGTCCAAGTAATCTCAGGTAGTCGAAGTGTTGCTTCGTGAGGGGACGAGGAAGCGGAAGAGGCGCTCGGGGCGCCGGATTGGGACAGGCAAGCACCGATCAAGCCGGCGTTCCGAGCATGGAGCAGGAATCCGCGGCGCTCCAAACGTCCAGACATGGCGTCCTCCCGGCGAATCACTGAAAGCTCTTGTCTACCTTTCGGGATGTTTCTTTTCAGTTGGACCGTATCAGTTCGGTCCTTTTGAAATGCGCACGGTCGAGCGTATCGTTCTCACAGGTCACGCCGGCAGTCACCCAATGGGCCGCCGCGGCACGACGCCAACGATCGGATGCGTTCCGGTGAGACGTATGCAAGGTCTGCGAGTGGTGGCAGACTACTCCACCCTTTCGCACGATCGCTAGTGATTCCTTAGTGAGGTCAATCAGGGCTGACGGAGGAACAAGATTGTGGGGCTCGCCCGGGATCGGTTCATGAGGAAGAATCCCGCCGCGGTGCGAGCCATCGATGTAGCGTAAACAACCGTTCGCTTCAAAGACGTCGTCCAAAGCTACCCAAGTCGTAATGACCTGGTCCGCCGGGTGACACCGGAAATAAAAATTGTCCTGATGGTAGGGCTTATTGGAACCGTAGCGCGGGGGCTTCATGAAGGTCTGATCACCAAGAAGGAGGGGTTCTTCGCCTAGGAGTGCCCTGCCGATTTCCAAAAGTCTCGGATCGACAAAGAATTCCCGAAAGACCGAGTCTTTGATGAATAGATCCCTCAGCTTGCGGGGAGTGACGGTCTTGCCATCCTCGGAAATGTCAACAAACTCCTTATCTCTTAGCCCTACCTGTTCCCGCTGGGCGATCCGCACCGCAGCTTCGGCGACATCTTCTGTCTCCTCCGGTCGAAAGACATCTTCAATGACCACCCACCCTTTTTGCCAGTAATGATCGTAATACTTCTGGTCTAGCGTCATTTCACGCTCCAGATCGGGCCCGAGAGGCAGGGCGCCGGTTCTTCTTCGGGAATCGAGCGGCCCAAAGGTATTCTAACACCCCTTGAAGGCGATCGAGGTGTTTCACTCATCGTTCAAAAGCCCTCCGGCTTCGAGCGTCCGCCAGAACGCATAATCGGCATGGTGGACGACCGTGTTCTCGAGACTTCGCACGACCAACTCTCCCTCGCCTGAATGCGCTCCGGCCATGTGGGCCACCTCCTCGGGTAGTCCCACGCTCAGACACAGGTGCACGCCGTAAGCCGGATGGCGGATTGACGGCCACCCCGCCGCTCGGGGCTTTTCCTTCCAGCGAGCCTGGTTCTCGGGATCAAACTCCCACGGTTTGCCTACATCGTGGCAAAGGGCCCCTGCAATCAGCAGGTCGCGGTTGATCCTCAAGTCCGGAAACATCGCTGCCATCTGATCAGCAATCGCTATCGCAAGCCGCGTCACGCCCCTGATGTGATCCGCCTGCGTGCCGACCTTGAGGGCGGGCGTGTTCGGATTTCCCGATGGCCGGATCTCGGCAATCGCTCCGAAGCTGCTGTGGCTCAAGGCCGTGGCCCAGACCTCGATCACCTTGTCCCGCAGTTCCGAGTCCAAAATCTCCTCCACGTCCGGGAGTTCATCCCGAACGTTCGTGCGCAACGCATCCGTCATGGACATGACTCCTCCTCCGAAGTTCGCCTATAGATTTGGCGACGGCAAGAAGGGCGCTCCGGGTGAACCCAGCTGCCGTCTTGTCTTTCAGTATCCTGGAACGTGTTGCTCAATGCAAGAATCTGCTTGACACACAAGCTCGTGACGTGGTAAAACTTGCTCAACGTCCGTCGCAGGGGTCAACCCCAGCGTCTGTCGTCGCCGGGACGAAGCCTTCGTCCGGGCGTACAGGCGTGAAGCGGTGCATCTGCGACAGGCGTAAATCTACACCCACGGGGGGGGAGAACATGAAGTTTTGTTTCGCCGTATGCGTTTTGCTTGGGTTGTTCGTTCTGTCGCCGCTCTACGGACAGACTTCGACGGCAACCATCGTTGGCACGGTGTCCGACCAGACCGGCGCCGTCATACCCGGCGCGCAGGTTAGCGCCACACACGTGGATACCGGCAGGGTCCGCACCTCTTCGAGCAATGAGCGGGGAGATTACTACATCGCCAACGTTGCGATTGGCCGTTACAACGTCTCCGCTGAACTTGAGGGCTTCAGCAAGCAAGAAGTGAGCAACATCGTCCTTCAGCTTGACCAAACCGCGCGCGTCAACCTTGAGCTCAGACCGGGACAGGTGACGGAAGTAATCACGGTCGAAGGTACAGCACCGCTGCTTGCCTCCGACAGTTCCGACGTCGGATCCGTGATCGAGAACAAGCAGATTGTCGAGCTCCCGCTCAACAGGCGAGAATTCCTGCAATTGGCGTTGCTGCAGCCAGGCGTCGTCCCACCCCCGCCGGGGAGCTTTCTTGAACGAATTCAGGGCCCGTTCACGTCCTTCTCGGCGATGGGCACCCGCGAGGAGTACCAGCAGGTCTCACTGCACGGCATCACCGACATGGATCCGCAGAACAACAATCTTGCCGTGCGGCCCAACGTAGAAGCCATTCAGGAGTTCAAGATCCAGACCAGCAACTACTCCGCGGAGCTTCCGACCAAAGGTGGCGTCGTTGTCAACCTGGCGATCAAGTCGGGCACGAACAAGGTTCACGGCAGCATATACGAGTTTTTTAGGAACTCCTCACTCGACGGCAGGAACTTCTTCTCCATCTCGCCCGACACCCCTCCCTTCCGGCAGAATCAGTACGGAGGAACCGTGGGTGGGCCGATCGTTAAGAACAAGACCTTCGGCTTTTTCGCGTTTGAAGGCCTGCGCAGCCGCGAGGCTCGAACGGCCGTTAATATTGTGCCGAACGCCGAGCAGCGCAATGGGATCTTTGACCCCAACAGGTTCGGCATCATCCACGACCCGCTTACCTTCAATCCGAACACACGCGAGCGGCAGCCTTTCCCCAATAACACGATCCCGAGAGATCGGATCCATTCGGTTTCCGCGGACATCATGACGTTTGTGGATCCCGTCAACAATCCCGGCGACCCCGCACGCAATTTGATCACCGGCGCGAGCGCCAAAGATGATGTCAACCAATACAACTCGCGACTCGATCATATATTTGGTGACAACGATACCCTGATGTTCAGCTACAACATCACCGACCGCACCAGTGAATTCCCGTCGATCGGCGGCGTATCTGGTGTAGGGGTCGGCACGGGAGGTTTCAAAGACGTCGGGGGAGCCCAGTTCAACGACCGCTCGCAGCACATGAGCTTCGCCTATACGCACATCTTTTCTCCCAATTTGCTGAACGAGTTCCGGGGTGGCTTCGTGCGCTTCCAGCACAACGAGATCGGGCGCAACCAGGGAACACTATTCGAGGCGGAGCGGTGGGGAATTCCGGGCTCGGAAAACAGGACAGACTTCGCCGCCTGGCCGACCTTGAGGGTTACCGGGTACAACTTCCCTTCCGAAGGCCGAACCAGCATCTACTGGAATACGGTCTACCAGTTGGCCAACTCGATCACCTGGAACAAGGGAAACCACAACCTGAAAATGGGGTGGAGCGGTCAGTTGATCAACGGCTTCCTTCAATTTTGCTTCTGCCCGGGGACCTACGGCTCCAGCGGCCAGTACGTGGGGCTGAGCCAAGAGGCCGGCCCTGGAGATGCTTTCGCTCAATTCTTGTTAGGTGACCTGAACCGCGTAAGCAAATGGGAAGTGTTCGAGCCGAACTATCTCTACGGACAACAGCACGCATTCTATTTCCAGGACGATTGGAAAGTCTCTCCGAAGCTGACTCTGAATATAGGCGTGCGTTACGACTACGCACAACCTTTGAAGGATAAGCAGGACCGCGTCGCTAGTTGGGATCCAGCCAACGGGGAGGTCGTTTATCCCGAGAATGCGCCATTGGTAATCCGGGATCCGAATACGGGATCGAGTTCGCCTTTCAATCCCCCGTTTCCCTTTCGAACGACGTCCAATCGGGGGCTCTACCAGTCGGACAAGATGAACTTTGCCCCGCGCTTCGGTTATGCCTATAAGCTCAGCAGCAAGACAGTCAGTCGAGGTGCGTTCGGGGCCTTCAACGGGATGAACCCGACGCGTCATGAAAGCCTTTCCACCTTCAGCTCGCCGTTTCTATTCTTCCCCAATCAGGAGCCCAACATTGATCCGGAAATCCCGACGATCAATTGGGACGTCGGATTCACCGGCGCCGCCCGGACCATCTCAACCTCGCTGTGGAAGGCAAGACCCCTGACCGGCCTGCAGCACCCGTACATTTTGATGTGGAACCAAGGCTTCCAGCACACCCTGAAAGGTGACCTACTGCTGGACGTGACCTACGTCGGTTCGGCAGGCCGGCAGCAGACGGTCTTTTATAATGAAAACGTGTGTCCACCCGGCGAGGGCAATTGTCAGACGCGCCGGCCTTACAGGGACATCGGTGTCGTACGCTCGTTCTTTACGGGTGGCAACTCTTCCTATCACTCCTTGCAGGCGAGACTGGAGAAGCGGTTCTCTAAGGGTGTGGGCTTTGCGGTGAACTACACATTGAGTAAGTCGATTGACCACGCTTCCACCGACGTCGGCGTCAGCGGCGACGGATCAGGCGCGGAGAACAATTTTGACGTCCACGGATCCCAACGGGGACTTTCGGCTTTCGATATTCCCCAACGGTTTGTTTTCAACTACGTTTGGGAGCTTCCCTGGGGGCCGGGACACGGTAGGTTTGACAGTGGGCCCGCGAGTTACATCCTGGGCGGCTGGCAGCTCACGGGAATCATAGCGCTCCAAAGCGGCTACCCCTTCACGGTGAGTGACCGGAGCCGCACGAACGGCGCCGGGGGTGGGCGCCCCGATCGGATTTGCGACGGTAGGCTCTCGAACCCGACCTTGAATCGAGCGTTTGACACCGACTGCTTTACACAGCCGGGGCTGTTCCAGTTCGGGACTTCCGGAAGGAATATCATCCGAGCCGACGGAAACGTGAGCATTGATGTCGGCCTCTACAAGAACTTCATGCTGGGAGAAGAGGCTAGGCTGCAGTTCAGGGCCGAAGCCTTCAATCTTCCGAACCATGCGAATTTCAGCATCCCGAACCGGAGCATGACCTCGAACGGGCGTGGCGTGGTCAGCAGGGCTTTCAACCCGCGCCGCGTTCAGTTCTCGCTCAAGTTGAGTTTCTGAGCGGGAAGGGAAAACGCTGAAGAGGATTGCAGTACAGGCGGGTCTGGGATTGGCAAGCCGTGGCCCGAGCGGCGGCGGTTGCCGGCCTAGACCCGTTGTTGTTTCTCAGCTCGGCCGTAGAAAACCCGAGTGAGGCAAGCTCGCCGAAACACGCATGACATCTCGCAGGTCATTCCTTTGGACAGCTGCGGCCATGGCATCGGCCGCCGTCTCGGCTCCAGACTCTCTTCACGCCTCGCCGGCCGCCGCTGCGCGCTCGAAACGCGGTCGCCGTATCATTTTCCGCCCGACTCTGGATCAGCTAAGACAAGGCGTCTTCGAAGGCACTGAAGCCAGCGCCACTCACGACGGCATCACGCTAGCGAAGGAATCCGGTGGCTCCCACCGGCCGGGCGGCTCGTTCCTTTCGCAGCCCATCTCGGTAAAGGGTGTGCCGTCGCTGCGGCTAAGCTGGCGGGAGCGCTGGACCACTGCCCTGGCTTGGGAGAAACACCCCGAGAATCCGATTCTGGGGCCGCCTCCGCCCGGCAACTGGGATACCGGCAGTTTGACCACGCCTTGCCTCCTGCGGGCCGGTGGCGAGTTCCGCCTCTACTACGGCTCGCGGCCCAAGGGATCGACAACCGCCGTTGGGATGGCTGTGGCGCCGCTGTCGGATCCCCACCGCTGGAAGAAACATCCCAAGCCCATCTTGACGGCTGGTGCACCAGGGGCGTTTGACGAAAACGGTGTCATTGGTCCCGAAGTGGTCCCTGTCACCGACACTCACTGGCACATGTACTATGTGGGCTACCATCCGACCGCGAAGCAGGGCCGGATGCCGGTTCATCAGATTGGCCTCGCCGAGAGCGATGACGGCGGTCTGACGTGGCGGCACGTCTCGAAGGAACCGCGGATCCCACACGGTCCCCTGGGGAGCTATGACGCTTTCACGGCCAGCTCGTGCAGCGTTTTGCGTGTCGGTGAGCAATGGATGATGTGGTACGGAGGCATCGTACAGGTTCCTTACCTGGCAAGCGTTTGTCTGGCGACGTCCGAAGACGGACACACGTGGGAAAAGTTCGAGCGCAATCCGGTGTTGTCTTTCAATCCCCATCTCGAGGCCGAAGCCTTTTTGGTAGCCGCGCCCCACGTCCTTTATGAAGACGGCCTTTTCAAGATGTGGTATAGCGCGAAGGGGTACGGGGAAGGCAGAAAGACGGGTGACTACCGGATTTGCTACGCGGAATCGCGCGACGGTATTTTGTGGGATCGCTTTCCCAAGAACCCGGTTGTCGGCCCCTCGCCCTCCGGGTGGGACAGCAAGATGGCGGAGTATCCGGAAGTACTGCACGTAGACGGCGAGCATCACATGTGGTACTGCGGAGATGGTTACGGGTCGCTCGGTTATGCGAAAGGTCGGCCCTTGGCCCGGGTTCGCATCCAGACCAGAGTCGGCAACACGAAGGCTCCCGATGGCGCCTGGAGTGAGTGGTCCGACCCCCACCCGGACCCCACGCGTTCAGCGGTGACACACGAAACGGGCGCTTTCCTACAGATTAGAGTGAGCCTGGAAACCGAAGATCGTGGTTTCTCGCCGGCCGTCCAGGACATTGAACTTTCGGCTGCGTGAGGAGGACCCATTGATGCGAAGAAATACCTGCTTCCTTACTTGCTTATTGGTCCTCACGCTCTTTTGGGCCTGCACTCCAGCCGAGGAGACGTCGGAAGGTACGAAGGCAGAATCCAAGCGGCTGCAACCCTGGGTGAAAAAAGGCCGGGTTCTCGCACCGGGGTCCGCCGGTCCTCTCTCAAGCAACCGGCTTTCCGCCCCGTCGGTCGTGAGGTTGAAGGACGGCCGACTCCGGCTGTACTTTTGGACAGGCGACAAGGAGGGCTACCACTACCTTTTCGCGGCCGAGGCGTCGCCGGACAATCCCCATGATTGGAAACTCGTGAGTGAAGAACCGATTCTTCGCCCTTCCCCAACCGGTAACCTCAGCGACAAGGGCCCCAGCTTTCCCTGGGTGCTACCTCGGGACACGGGTGGCTGGCTCATGTACTACGCGGTGTGGGGGTCGTGGGCTCCTCCAGGCGAATTGTCGAATCGTACCTCGCTGGCGATCAGCCACGACGAAGGACTAACGTGGGAGACCATCAAAGAACCGCTTCTCCCCTTGGGAGAACCCGGTTCCTTCGACGCGGGTCTGACCGGCTCGGTGTGCGTGCTGCAAACAGGCCCGGAGAAGTATGAGATGTGGTACACGGCGGGGGAGAGATATGAGGTTTTCAACGAACGCAAGCGCGGCATCGTCCACATCGGCCGTGCGGTGTCGCAAGATGGCATCGAGTGGGTAAAGGACCCCGAGCCTGCCATGCGCGCCCGCCAAGAACAGGTGGAAGGCTACGAGGCGGTGGTCTCCAAACCCTGTGTGCTCATCATCGATGGCGTCTACCACATGTGGTTCAGCGTCTTCATGATGGACGGGCACGCTTACCGCTTGCGATACGCCCGGTCGGAAGACGGCGTGCAGTGGAAGCGGTACTTCAACGAAGAGCTGTTTCCGCACAGCCCGGGCGAGTTCGATTCTGAAAACCAATCCTACCCCAACCTGATCGAGGTAGGGGACGAGCTTTGGATGTTCTATGTCGGCAACCGGTTCGGCGCTACCGGCATTGGACTCGCTACCATGAAAAAGTCGGCATTGTAGCCGCGGCGGGCGCGTGGCATGCACAAACTGATCCGGTTCGCTCTTCTGCTCCCGATAGCGTGTGCGGTTGTTTCCGGCCAGTCCTTGCCTTCAAAACCCCTTGTCGGGCAGAGGCAACACGTTTCTGACGACAACGAAGCAGCCGCATTGGACGCCCTGCGAAAGAGCCCCAACCAAGTCGAGCCCTACATCCGTCTGGCCGCCATCAACGACCAGCGGGGAAAGTTACACATCTCTCGAAGCTACCTACTGCGGGCGCTCGAGCTGGCGCCCAATCACGCCGGCGTACATCATCTCCTGAGCGTCAACTATGCGCGCATCGAAGACTGGGAGAAAGCTTTCGTTCACATTGAAACCGCGCTGAAGAGCGAACCGCGTAATGCCGCGATGCGATACAACGCGGGTAATCTTTTCAATAACCAGGGCAAGTTCCTCGAAGCATCCCAACAGTATCGGCTGGCACACCACGTCGACCCGGCGAACTTCCAGTACCACTTTTCGCTTGCGCTAGCGACAGAGCTGGCTGATCAACGGGAAGAGGCGCTTGCCGAGTGGACCAAGGTCATCGATTCCCATCCTGCCGAGGCTGGACCATACTCTCGTCGTGCGACTTTGATGATGTCGCTCGGCCGTAAAGAAGAAGCCCATCGCGATGCGGCCAAAGCAATCTCCCTGGACCCGAAGTCCGCCGATGCCTGCTACGTGCTGGGGAGAATCCATGAACAAGATCATGAACTACCGAAAGCTCTGGCAGCCTACTCGCAGGTCGTTGAAATCGATCCCGAACATCTTCAGACCCGCTACCGCTTGAGCCTGATCCATCGGCGCTTGGGTGATGCCGAAAAGGCCAAGAAACAGGCTGAAATCTATGAGTCGCTCAAGGCAAGAAACAATGCACTTGACGTTGTCGCTCGTGCCACAAACTCTCTCGAAACCGGCAATCATAGTTTTGCCGAAACACAATTGAAGGAGGCTGTGCGAATCGATCCCCAAAACACGCAGGCTCTTTACTACCTCGGCATGGTTCAACAAGAGCAGCACAAGCTCGCGGAGGCGGTGAAAACTCTTCAGACGGTCCTTTCGCTCGACCCGAAACTAGCCATGGCACACGCGAGTCTCGGTCTTGCGTTAGCGGACCTGGGGCGCCGTGACGAGGCTCGCCGTCAGCTTGGAAAGTCCCTGGAGTTGGACGACGACAGCTACGAAGTGGCATTCTTCGCCGGACGAGGGTTTCTTCGTCTCGATAACTTCGCTCGGGCCGAAGCCGCTCTTTCGCGGGCGCTCGATCTATGGCCTTCCCATCCCAAAGCGCTCGCAAGCGTCTTCGAGCTCTACGTCCTGTGGGACAAAGCGCAGCGGGCGCGAGCCTACGCGGATTTGGCCGCCGAGACGAACCCCGGCGATGCGAAGCTCCTCTACCTAGTGGGTCTGTTCTGGGCCGGGGAAGGCGAGTTTGAACAGGCACGCAGTGTACTTCGCAGAGCGGCAAAGGCTTTCCCTGGGGACAAGAGTATCGCCGGCTTGCTTTCGCAGATAGATGAGCTGACCGCCCAAAAGGCCCCGGGCAAGTAATCTTCTCGCTCCCGGCTGTCTCGTATGGCAGGTCTGGAACGTCGTAACCATGCAGCGGTATTTCTTCAAACGTCTTATCCGGGCTGTAATCGTCATATGGTTAGTCGCCTCGACGTTCTTCTTCGCTATGCGGATGATCAGTGATCCAGTCGAGCTGCTGTTCTCTCAATCCGGCATGACCACGCCGCAAGAAAAGCAAGCGATGCGGGAATTTCTGAAACTCGACAGCCCGATCCATGTACAATATGCGGACTTCCTGATCTCAGCCGTGCAAGGCGACATGGGGTACTCTTTTCGGTTTCGCCAACCGGCCTTGCCGATGTTGGTCGGGCGCATTCCCGCCACTTTGGAACTCACCTTCGCCGCCTTGGCGATAGCTGCCGTTGTTGGCTCGATTCTGGGAATCGTTGCCGCGCTGAAACCTCATACGCTGATCGACCACTTCACGATCTTTTTGTCGCTTCTGGGACAGTCAGTTCCCGTCTTTTGGTTGGGAATTGTTCTCATGCTGGTATTCGCAGTGCAACTGGGTTGGTTGCCGGCCACAGGACGCGGAGGACTCAGCCATCTCATCCTACCCGCTTTCTGCTTGTCTACTTATCCCACGGCGAGCGTTGCACGTTTGCTGAGATCCAGCATGATGGATGTCATGTCCCAAGACTACATCCGCACCGCCCGTGCCAAGGGGCTGCCGGAAGCCGTCGTCGTCATCCGCCATGGGCTGAGAAACGCGGCTATTCCCGCGATCACGATGCTCGGGCTGTTGCTATCTCGCTTGCTGGGAGGCGCAGTCGTCGTCGAGACGATTTTTGATTGGCCGGGGCTGGGCTCATTGGCGTATAAAGCAATTTCACTGCGAGACTTTACAATGGTGCAAGCCGCGTCCGTTATCTTTGGCGTAGCGGTGGTGGTGACGAACTTCATTGTAGATATGATCTACGCCTGGATTGACCCTCGTATCAGGTATTCGTGACGCGGAAAACGAGAGGCTACATTTTGAGTCAGAAAGCCTTGAGCGAACCAATCGGGAGGCATGCATGAGCCTCGGCAGCCAGCCCGATTTGCAGCCACGGGCGCCCTCCGGCTTCCGTAGGCGTTTGCCGTGGCTGCTCAGAAGCCCCGGCGCCCTCTTTGGCGTCCCCGTCGTTCTGTTGGTGGGTATCACAGCCCTCTTTGCTCCGTACGTCACCCCGCACGACCCATTCGAGCAAGACCTGAGCCTTCGGCTCCAGCCCCCTTTCGGGGAGGAAGGAGGCGAGTTATCTCGTCCCTTGGGAACAGATCAGTTTGGCAGAGACCTGTTCAGCAGGCTCATCCTCGGAGGCCGTGCTTCGATGGTCGTGGGCGTGTCGGCCGTTTTGCTCTCGGCGTTGTTGGGTATTCCGATTGGATTGATCGCGGGCTATACCCGCGGGCGCGTGGACGAAGTCATGATGGCCATAGCCGACGTGCAGTATTCGTTTCCTTTCTTATTTCTGGCCTTGGTGCTGAGTTATTTATTAGGTCCGAGCCTCCACAATACAGTACTCGCACTTGGCTTTGCAGGCTGGGTCACTTATGCCCGAGTCACGCGGGGAGAAGTTCTTTCGATCAGGGAACGCGATTACATACTGGCAGCACGTGCCATCGGATGCAGTACGACTCGCATCGTCGTGCGCCACATCCTTCCCCAAGTCGTCACGCCTCTCATTGTCGTCGGAACGTTGCAGACAGCATGGATGATCGTCGTCGAGGCGTCGCTGAGCTATCTGGGAATGGGCGTGCAGCCGCCGACTCCGAGTTGGGGCAACATTCTTGCTGAAGGCCGCTTGCACATGCTGAACTCTTGGTGGTACGCGACGTTCCCCGGAATCGCGATCACGGTCACGGTGCTGGGCCTCAACATGCTGGGAGATTGGTTGCGAGATGTTTTGGATCCCCGATCACGTCTACGGAGTCAGTAAAAGTCAGCTAGAATCATTTCTCAATGCAATTGACTAAAGGAGTTTCCTCGATGGCAAAGAAAGTAAATCGTATGACACCGGCAGCTTCAACGAGGCGTTACAAAGCAAAGCTGTCCAAACCCAAATATGGAATCGTGATCGCGAAAGACATCATGGTGCCGATGCGAGATGGCGTTCGGTTGGCGACGGACGTATACTTCCCAGCCATCGACGGTAAAACCCAAGAGGGACCATGGCCGGTCGTCATGCAGCGCACGCCTTACAACAAGTCGGACATCCATTACGGTGGCCACGCGGAATACTTCTGCAAACGCGGGTACGTCGCAATCGTCATGGATTGCCGTGGCCGATTCAACTCCGAGGGCGAGTATTACCACTTCATTAACGAGCCCGAGGATGGCTATGACACCTGTGAATGGATCGGGCAGCAAAGCTGGTCGGATGGCAAGATAGGCACTTTCGGCGTCTCGTACGGCTCGCAGGTGCAAAGCGCCATGGCCACCCAAAACCCCAAAAACTTGACGGCGATGATTCCTACCGAAGGACCATCCAACATATACGAGTACGGTCTGCGCCATGACGGGGCTTTCCAACTCAAGTTTCTCACCGCGGGATTCTGGTTCGGCCTCATGAGCAAGGAGGCACGGGACAACCCCGCTATCTTGAAGGCGCTGGAGGGAGCACGGATGGGGGATTGGCTGTGGCGCTTGCCCCTCAAGCGAGGTCAGTCGCCGCTGGCTCTCATACCGAACTATGAGAGTTTCGTCTTGGATTTCATGACCCGCGGCGATCACGAACCGTTTTGGGATCAGCCCGGTTTCAACATTGAAAAGCACTACGACCGGCATTCGGATGTACCCATTTATCTTGTGTGCGGCTGGTACGACTCTTGGCCCCGCGCCATGCTCATACACTTTATGGAACTCTCCAAGCAAAAGAAGGGTCCAATCAAGATCCTGATGGGACCGTGGATTCACGGCGACGACACGGTCGAGTTGACGTACTCCGGCGACGTGGATTTCGGCCGCAAGGCAAGCCTGAAAGGCAACCTGGCCGACGATCGCAACGCCTGGCGGCTGCGGTGGTTCGACCGTTGGCTCAAGGGCATCGAGAACGGTGTGGATAAGGAGCCACCGCTCAAGATCTTTGTCATGGGGGGTGGCAGCGGACGCAAGAACACGGAAGGCCGCCTCGAGCACGGGGGTCGCTGGCGCGATGAGTACGAATGGCCCCTGGCCCGCACGCAATTCACGAAGTACTATTTGCACGGGGGCGGAACTTTGGGCCCGAAAAGGCCCAGGCGCGACGATCCGGCCAGTGCGTATCCATATGATCCGAACAATCCGGTGCCGACAATCAGCGGCAGCCTCTCCGGTCTGGCTGAGATCGTGCCGATGGAGCCCGGCGTTCACGGCAACCCCCCGCCCATGACGCGATTACGAAACCTCGCCGTGCAGGGGGCAATGCATCAAGCAGAGTACCCAGGCGGCTTCGCGTGCAAACCACCTTATCTGCCGCTGTCGGCGCGGCAGGATGTGTTGTCGTTCCTGACGCCGCCTCTGGAGCAGAATGTCGAAGTCACCGGCCCGATCACCGTCAAGCTATGGGCTTCTTCCTCTGCTCTGGACACAGACTTTACCGCCAAGCTGCTCGACATCTACCCAAGCAGCCACGACTATCCCGACGGCTATCACATGAACATCACGGAAGGCATCATCCGCGCCCGTTACCGAGACCGTTCCGGCAAGGCGGAGCTACTCAAGCCGGGCAGTGTTTACTCATTTGAAATCATCCTCGAACCCACAAGCAATCTCTTCCAAGCCGGTCATCGTATCCGAGTGGATATCTCCAGCTCGAATTTTCCCCGTTTTGACATCAACCCGAATACGGGCGAGCCCGTCTGCCAACATACGCACACCGTCGTGGCTTATAACAAAATCTACCACGACTCCCAACACAAATCACACATTATCTTGCCTGTAATCCCGCAATGAACAGAAATAGCGGTACGACTCTAAGGAGCTGTCGTTTATGAACCACACTGCCGAAATGGCCGACTACCTTTCACAACTGAGCTACGATCAGTTGCCGGACGATGTTGCCGGCACGATCAAGCATTGCCTGTTGGATGCGCTGGGTGTCGTTCTGGGGGGTGCGGCCTACCTTCGGGAAAACAACGACCTGCTGTTCGCGGAGTACGTTAGGAGACTCGGTGACCGCGAGGAATCGACCGTTCTGGGCTTCGGTTTGAAGTCCTCGGCTCGTTCGGTGGCCTTCGCGAACGGCTCGCTAGCCGAAGTTCTCGACCAATCCGACTGCATGTATTCCACCGCCAAGACGCACCCCGGTTCCAGCATCGTGCCTGGCGCCGTGTCATTCGCCGAAACGAGGGGATCGAGCGGCAAAGACCTTCTCGCGGCGATCGCCGTGGGCTACGAAGCGGTGGGACGGGCGGGGATGGCCGTGCAGCCCACGCATTGGCACATGGGTTTCCAAGCAACCGGAACGGTGAACACGATTGGTGTAGCCGCGGCGGTCGGGCATCTGTTGGGATTCGGCAAGGACAAGATGGCCAACGCTCTGGGCATCGCCGGCCATATTCTGCCGATCTCGAACGGCGACGGCATCTTCAAAGGCTATACTGTGAAGCCTGTCCACGGCGGGCAGTCGGCTATGACCGGCATCCAAGCGGCGATGATGGCCGACCTGGGCATGACCGCGGGACCTCTCGAAGGCGAGCCGCCGCGCCATCACGCGTTTGTTCATATCACGAGCTCCGAGCCGAATCCGAAAGCCTTGACGGACGGCCTGGGGGAGACTTGGTACACCCGAGACATGGCCTTTAAACCGTATCCGACCGGGCTGCTGGACCAAGGCCCGGCCGAGGTCGCCATCGATCTGGCCACGCAGCATGACATCAAGGCCGAAGACGTGGCGGACGTGCTCGTCTCCACTTACTCGAACGCCGTCAAGTTCACCGGCGGACACTACACCGATGTCAACAGCGCGATCTACGATTGCCAGCTTTCGCTTCCCTATGCCGTCGCCGTATGCATTCTCGATCGGCAACTGACCTGGGAGCAGTACTCGGTCAAGCATCTACGGAATCCTGCCTTGCACGACTTGGTCTCCCGTGTGAAGGTCGTCGCGGGGGAAGGCATGGACAAGAACTATCCTCGCGACTGGCCTGTGGAGGTCGAGATCCGGCTGCGGAACGGCAAGACAGTGAAGCACCGCATCGACCAGGCATGGGGGTCGCCGGCTCGACCAATGACGGAAGCGGAACTCGTGACGAAGTTCGAGCAACTGGCCGGCCGTCTCGTCAGCGGCAACAAAGTCCGCGAGGCCGGGAACAAACTCCTTAGGATGGAGAACGAGCAGCGATTCGCAGACGTCCTGGCTCTTCTCGATTCCGACAGTCCGTTCTAGAGGCTTCGAAACCGCCGGTGGATGAAGCCAGCATGACCGTGATCTTGGAAGTCAAAAACGTTGTGACCCGCTTCAGGACGTCGGAGAAAACGGTCTATGCGGTCAACGGCGTCTCGTTCACCCTCAAGGAAGGAGAGATCTTGTGTGTTGTGGGGGAAAGCGGCTGCGGCAAGAGCGTCACCATGCTCTCGTTGTTGCGTCTGATCCCGCAGCCGCCCGGCGACATCGTCCGCGGCGAAGCGAACTTCTTGGGGCGGAATCTCTTCGAGCTGACACCGGTCGAACTGCGCGAAGTCCGCGGGGCCCAAATCGGCATCATCTTTCAGGACCCGATGACGTCGCTCAATCCCGTGCTGCCTATCGGCCGTCAGATCGCGGAGGTGCTGGTCGCACACCTGAGCTTGTCTCGACGCCAAGTCCGAAGTCGAACGATTGAGCTACTGGAGTTGGTTGGCATCCCGCACGCGGAATCCCGTGTCTCTGACTACCCCCACCAGTTCTCCGGAGGCATGCGCCAGCGGGTGATGATCGCCATGGCCCTGGCCTGTAATCCGAAGATCCTGATTGCCGATGAACCCACGACCGCTCTGGACGTGACGATCCAGGCGCAGATCGTTGAACTCGTCAAACGGCTGCGTCAGGAACTGGGCATGGCCGTGATTTGGATCACGCACGATCTCGCGCTGGTCGCGGGTCTGGCCGAACGGGTGGTGGTGATGTACGCCGGCTTCGTCGTGGAGCAGGCGCCTGTCAAAGAACTCTACAAGAATCCCAGACACCCCTACACCATCGGCCTCATGCAATCCGTACCGGGCATCGACGATGCCACAACGCAGCCCTTGTCCAGCATTCCCGGCGCTCCGCCCGACATGCTAGGCGCTCCCCAGGGCTGCCCGTTTGCCCCGCGCTGTTCGTACGTCATGGAACGCTGCTGGGAGCAAAACCCCGAGCTGCTCCCTGTCGCCCAAGATCACGTGGCGGCGTGCTGGTGGGACGTGGACAAAGAACGCCCTCGTAATGACTAAACACAAGACTCGCCCAAAGCGCCGCTCCCGGTGGAAACTTTCAGAGCCCAAATACGGACTCGTCATCGCGAAGGACATCATGGTGCCGATGCGCGACCAGGTGCGCTTGGCCGCCGACGTCTACCTTCCCGCCATCGACGGCAAATCCCTAGATGGCCACTGGCCTACGATCCTGCAGCGCACGATTCTCGATAAGTCGAGCATCCACTACGCCGGCCACGCAGAGTACTTTTGCAAACGGGGCTACGCAGCAGTCGTGATGGATTGCCGCGGGCGCTTCAACTCTGAAGGCGAGTATTACCACTTCCTCAATGAGGCCGAGGATGGCTATGACACCTGCGAGTGGATTGGCGGGCAAAGTTGGTCTGACGGTAGGATTGGCACGTTCGGCTGTTCTTACGGTTCACATGTGCAAAGCGCGATGGCCACTCAGAATCCCAAGAATCTGACGGCCATGATTCCCATGCAAGGCCCCTCCAATATCTACGAGTACGGGCAGCGGCACGACGGTGCCTTTCAGCACAAGGTTACCACCGCGGGGTTCTGGCTGGGCGTGATGAGTCAGGAAGCCCGCGACAACCCCGAGATTCGCAAGGCACTCGAAGGGGCGCGAATGAGCGATTGGCTCTCGTGTTTGCCTCTCAAACGTGGGCAGTCGCCGTTGGCCCTGGTTCCCAATTATGAAAGGTTCGTCTTCGACTTCATGACCCGGGGAGATCATGAAGAGTTCTGGGACCATCCAAGTTTCAACATCGAAAAACACTATGATCAGCACTCCGATGTCCCCACGTATCTCGTCGGTGGATGGTACGACTCCTGGTCCCGGGCGACGTTGGTGCAGTTCACCGAGCTCTCAAAGCGTAAGAAGGGGCCGATCAAGGTCCTGATGGGGCCGTGGATTCACGGCGACGACACGGTCGAGTTGACCTACTCCGGCGACGTGGACTTCGGGCCCACGGCGAGTCTTAAAGGCAACCTAGCCGAGCATCGGAATGCTTGGCGGCTGCGGTGGTTTGACCGCTGGCTAAAGGGCATCGAAAACGGCGTTGAGGACGAGCCGCCTATCAAGGTCTTCGTAATGGGAGGGGGAAGCGGGCGGAAGAACACTGATGGACGCCTTGACCACGGGGGACGCTGGCGCGACGAACATGAGTGGCCCCTGGCCCGCACGCAGTTCACGAATTACTATTTGCACGCCGGCGGCGCGCTCGGTCCGGACAAGCTCCGCGGCCGTCATACGCCAAGTGGCTATGCCTACGATCCGAAGAACCCGGTCCCGACCATCAGTGGCAATATTTCGGGCCTGGCGGAAATCGTGCCGATGGAGCCCGGAGTTCACGGCGACCCGCCGCCGATGACAAGGTTACGCAACCTCGCCGTACAAGGCGCCATGCATCACGCAGAGCATCCCGGAGGCTTTGGCTGCAAACCGCCCTATCTGCCTCTGTCGTCGCGGCAAGATGTCTTGTGTTTCCAGACGCCGCCCCTCGAGCAAGACGTCGAAGTGACAGGGCCCATCACCGTCACGCTCTGGGCTTCCTCCTCCGCACGAGACACGGACTTCACCGCGAAGCTGCTCGACATCCACCCGAACAGCCTTGACTACCCCGACGGTTATCACATGAACATCACCGAAGGGATTATTTGCGCGCGCTATCGCGACCGCTCGGGCAAGGCAAAACTGCTAGAGCCAGGTAAAGCTTACCGGTTCGAAATCATTCTGGAACCAACCAGCAATCGGTTCAAGGCGGGCCATTGCATTCGCGTGGACATCTCCAGCTCGAACTTCCCGCGTTTCGACACCAACCCGAATACGGGCGAGCCGGTCGGCCAACACACGCGTACCGTTGTGGCGCACAACAAGATCTACCACGATGCGCGGCGCCCGTCGTGCATTGTCTTGCCCGTTATCGGACCATGACGATGACTTCCTGGTGAAACCTCTTCATGAGAATCACCAATCATGACTCCTGAGCCAAATCCGATCCTGAAGGTCGTCGATCTCCAAGTACACTTCCCCATCTTACGAGGCGTGTTGCAGCGCAAAGTGGGGTCCGTCAAGGCCGTAGACGGCGTGACCTTTGACGTGCGACGCGGGGAGACTCTCGGTGTGGTTGGTGAAAGCGGATCGGGGAAAACAACCCTAGGCCGTGCCATCTTGAAGCTGGTTCAGCCGACCGCGGGTCAGGTTTTCTTCGACGGCGAGGATCTATGTCAACTGAATGAGAAGACGCTGCGTCAGAAGCGCCGACACCTGCAGATGATCTTTCAGGACCCTTACTCGTCCCTCAACCCGCGGATGCGCGCCCAAGACATCGTCTCGGAGCCGTTGATTGTTCACGGCAGCGAACGCGGCCAGGGACTAAACGGTCGGATCGATGAACTCTTCGAGACGGTAGGGCTTGATTTGCAGTTCCGCCGGCGCTATCCCCATGAGCTTTCCGGCGGTCAGCGCCAGCGTCTTGGCATCGCGCGGGCGTTGGCCCTCAATCCATCGGTCATCGTCTGCGACGAGCCTATTTCGGCTCTCGATGTCTCCATCCAGGCCCAGATTGTGAACCTGCTGAAAGACCTCCAGCGGCAACTGAAACTGACTTACTTATTTATCGCCCACGACCTGAGCATGGTTCGATACATCTCCGACCGGGTGGCGGTGATGTACTTGGGCCACATCATGGAACTGGCCGGACGAGACAGTATTTACAACCAACCTCTCCATCCCTACAC
The DNA here is from genome assembly GCA_965261065.1 of Bryobacterales bacterium. Lineage (GTDB taxonomy): Bacteria > Acidobacteriota > Terriglobia > Bryobacterales > UBA6623 > JAKZVK01. Next base: position 7,162,465 of record OZ253444.1, read on the forward strand.
GGTCGCTTTGCTTTCCGCGGCACCTCTACCCGACCCCGATCGCGAGGCAGCCCGCCGCCACATCGTCTTGACGGGGGGGCTGCCGAATCCCGCCGATCCGCCCTCGGGATGTGTTTTCAGCACGCGCTGTCCCTTGGTCAAAGACATCTGCCATGAGCAAGCTCCCGAATTGCGCGAACTGCGTCCCGGCCATTTCGTCGCTTGCCACCGAAGCGACGAAGCCGGGCCCGGCAGCGGGCTACCCGCCATCCCGGTCGATCCCTCCTGATCACCTCACTCGACAAGAACGCTCAGCCTAGTAGTCCTTGGCAAACCCGGAGCGGTGTTGCTCAACAATGTAGGGGCACGGCATGCCGTGCCCGCATGCTCGGCCTGCCGCAACACGTAGGGGTATCGAGCGGGCTCGCCGCAAAAACCCTACCTTCACCACGGGCTGCTAGGTTAGGCCCAGTTGTCTAACGCGGTCGAAGAACGTCTTTTCGTCACCGCGAACGTGTATCACCGCTCCCGTTACCTTTCGGGCTTGCCCGGGCCTGAGGTCCCCCATTTTTCCGACGGAATGAATGCACTGGTGTTGGTCGCAGTTTTCCATGACGTTCGAAGTCCGCTTCCAGGCGGTGCCGATGACCGCATTGCGATCTCTCGATACCCGACAGACCGCTCCACTACTCAATACGGTCCGGCTGCCGTTCCCCCAGAAGCCGGCGGGGACGTGCCAAAACGCATGACGGCCGAGGACGCGATAGAACGTGCGGATGGGATCGCCGTCGCCTCGGTCGGTCCGGGCCGTTGCGGTCATCTTGCCCTCCACCATCACAAACGTTGTCCTCCTGTCGTCGGTTCGGAAGCTGGGGCAGCTAGGGTAACCCAGGCACGGGTTGGCCGAGACTCCATGGAGCGGGCTCTTCCGGCCATTGCGCAGGGTGATCTCCAGCGACGCTCCGTAGTCTCTCGGGTTCATCACGACTTTGTGATGGAGGCCGGCAAGGTAGGTGAACCCAAAGCGATCTTTGGCTTTGGCCCGGGCTGCCCCCTCCTCTGTGCCCTCCCACTCGCACCAGATTCGCCCATCCGCCTCGACCTTCCACTGCACGGCCGGCCAGAAGCTGACTGCCAACAATCCCTCCCGTGACTGCGTCGCCTCCGGCACCCGATACGTCCACGAACACTCAAACAACCGGGAGTGCAGCATGACGACCCGCTGGTCGTTTTGCCTCGGTTCCAAGCGCAAGGTTGACGACCCTGCCCCTTCGTCTTTCGGTGAAGCAGCGGCCCCTTGGACCTCCCCGCAAACCGCACCCAGCAGAGCCGAAGCGCCTGTTCTCGTAAACCCTCGTCGCGAATAACCTTCCGGCGGTCTCATGAATCTCTCCCCCTGCGCGTGACCTCCCGTCACCGCCACTCGGCGTCGTGCAGATACACGCGCTCGTCACTGGAAGGTTCCCACTTGAGGTTCGCGTTGACGCCATAGATGAAATTCCCGACGAAGCCGGGAATGTATCCAACGTTCTCGTGAACGAACTTTTGGATTTCGCTCATAGCGTCTTTCTGCTTCCCGGGGTCGGCCGTGGCAGAGAAGTCGTCCAACATTTTTGTAAGTTGCGGGTCGTTGAAATAAAAGCCTCGAAAGTTAGGGTGGAAGTGAGCGTTGTAGCAGAAGTCGGCGGCAAACATCTGGTTGCCACAGGACATGAATCCCAGGGTCACGTCTTTGTTCAACCACTTGTCGTTGTAGCTGGCCTCCTCCGCCATCCACAATCCCATCTTGATTCCCACGGCCGACAAGTTGGCGACGATCACTTCCGACGCGATGTTGTCGATCGGCAGCCAGCCGACGGATGTCTTGAAGGGATCATCGACCGTGAAACCGTTTGGGTAGCCGGCCTCGGCAAGCAGCCGCCGCGCTTTTTCCGGATCGTAATCGTAGGGCTCGAGGTTCGGATCGTAGTGCTCGATGATCTTGGGCGTGAGGGCCGCCTGCCGGTATCCCAGGCCCGCATACAGCTTGTCGATGATCTCCTGCCAGTTGATGGCGTGAGCCATGGCCTTGCGGACACGAACATCGTCAAAGGGCTTACGAAACGTATTGATGGTGACGAAGTTCGTCCGGTGGGAGGGCACCGTGCGGATGGTGACGTTGGGATTCTTCTCGAGACCGTCAATCATGTCAGGCGGGACTTCATCGATGATGTCTGCCTCACCCGATTGAAGCATCAGCACTTTGGTCGCTCGGTCGGAGACGAATCGAAAGGTCACTTGCGAGATCTTGGGCGCGCCTCCCCAGTAATCGGGATTTACCCGGAGGGTGATATGGTCATCCAACTCCCATTCGACGAAGCGGTAAGGCCCGGTTCCTACTGGGTTCAGGTTATACGCCTCAGCGCCCACCTCCTCGAAGGTTTCCTTGTCCACGGGCATGAAGACGTTCATGGCCGGGAGAATGCCGTAGGCTTTGCCGCTGACGTCAACCGTATAGTCGTCGATAACTTCTGCTCCGCTCACGGCATGATAGAAGCCGCCGACCGGGCTTGCGAGCTCAACGTCTTTTATACGGTCTAAGGTGAATTTCACATCGTGCGCGGTCAACGCGGAACCGTTGTGGAACTTGACCTCCCGCCGCAGGTGAAAGCGCATCGTGTTGTTATCGATCCGTTCCCACGACAGGGCCAGCATCGGCTCCCATTGTTGCGTTTCCGGGTTGTAGCGCACGATGGGGTCGTAGATATGCGTGTGAGGACTGAACCGCAGCCCTTGCAAAGTCGGATCCAGGTATACGACGAAGCTGGCTCCGCCCGAGGCGGCCACCGTGACGGAGTTTCTTAGCCGGCCACCCTCCCGGGATCCTGCATCCGGATCACCATCCTTCCGGCAAGCGGTTAGGGTCAACAGCAGTCCAAGACAAATCCAACTAATCGCTCGGATAACTTGGAACGGCATGACGACGCTTAGCAGCCCGTGGCAGAATCGAGAGCGGTGTTCTTTACAAATGTAGGGGCACGGCATGCCGTGCCCAAAGCTCCCGGTGCGGCACCTACCCCTCCCCGGCACACGTAATCGAATATCTGAATCGCTGTACTACTCACTGCTGGCCTCGGTAACATTTCCGCGCCCATCCCAGGCATACTTGAACGTTGTCGGTAGTGTGATCTGGAGTTCCCCTTTGAAAGGAACATTGACGTCCACCGAACCGATCTGCCTGGGTTTTGTCCGGGCAGGAATTTCCGTCACCCCGGTGCGTTTCATATAGTCACGAATGGCTTCCTGTACGACCCTTCGCTCCTCTTCTACCTGGACTTCGACTTTGGACAACCCATCCGCGGGGGCTCCGTTCGTGGATGCCCCGCACGCCAGCAGCACGATGTTCAGCGCGAGCAGAACCAAGACTCGTGGCAGAGTGATCATGTACGCCCGCCCGCGTCGTTTTCGCAGCAGCTCTTGTCCTTCAAGAGACACACAAGTCCCCTCACTCCGTTAGAATCCGGCTTTTTTGTCACACACATTCAGGAGCGGTGCGCCCGCAAGATAACGGCGCAGGTTCTCCTTAAAGACTTGCTTCCGGCGCTCCCACGTCTGCGGTGAGTCCGCGGACACGTGAGGAGAGAGCAACACATTGGGCATGTCCCACAAGGGACTGTCGGAAGGCAGCGGCTCTTGGGCCGTGACGTCCAGCGCCGCTCCCGCGACCCGCCCGGACCGAAGAGCGTCCACGAGAGGCTCTTCGTCAATAATTCCGCCTCTGGACACCGCGATGACATAGGCGCCCGGCTTCAACCGCTCGATTTGGGGTCGACCGATCATCCCCCGGGTCGCGTCGGTCAGAGGGGCTGTCACTACGAACCAGTCGGAGATCGCGAGCAGGTCGTCCAGACGCCCAGTGTCCCATACTTCCCGCACGCCGAAGGGAGGATCCATCTTGCGCAGGTCGACGGCATAGACGTCCATCTCGAACCCCTGGGCCCGCTGCGCCACGGCTTTGCCGACTTCGCCCATCGCCAGGACACCCATGGTCGTTCCCGGCAACTCTGTCATGCGTCCGCGGTACTTCTTGGTCTCCCAGCGACGGGCCTGCCGGTCTTCGATCAGCTCGGGGACCCGGTGGGCGAATGCCAGCGCCATGGCGAACACGTGGTCGGCCATTGCGATCGCGTGAGTCTTTGGCGCATTGGTCATCACGACGTCGCTTTCGACCAATTCAGGATTGTCCCTCACCGCGTAGTCGAAGCCGGCTCCGATGAAGTGGATCCAGCGTAGCTGCTTGGCCTTCAGGAACACGTCGCGCGTGATCAGTCCGAACTGGACCTCCGCGTCGGGGACCTCACGCAGTTGTTCTTCAACCGTGTAGGCAGGCGCAAACTCAATCTGAGGGAACGTTGCTCTCAAGTCCCCGACGAAGTCCTCGCCCAAATCGAATGCCAGAACGACCTTCATGATCTCTGAACCGAAATTTCCGATTCGCTCTCCTATCAGCGCGATTGTACACGCGCTGCCTGCCCGAGCACAACGACTCCGCCGCCCGAAGGCGGGTAGACAGGCTTGACGAAGACCTCACCCTGACCTCGGGGCCCCCAAACGAGACAGGAGGCGAGTCCGCGAAGCGGACGGAAGGATAATAGCCCACGGTGGAGCCGTCAGGCGGAACCGTGGGTTCCCGATCTACCATCACGGCAAGCCCTGAACGGGCGTAGGAGAAGTCACGAGGCGTCTCGCGGCTGCATCTCTGGCAGCATCTCGCACCGCGGCGGACGAACCCTCGGCCCGCATGCGATCCAGCACGTCAGCCCGGATCCGTTTGGCCTGCCAGGGACTGAAGTGGAGGGTCCCGCTAACCGCCTCCTTGAGTTGCTTGCGGTCCCAGCCGGGTCGCATCAGGCCGGCCAGGGAGTGCTTCCCCGAGCCCAGCAGCAAGTGGCCGATTTCGTGGGCGATCAGGTGGCCCAAGATAACGGGCCGCTCATCCGCGCTGCGCCATCCGGGCAACCCTTGTATCCTGTCGAAAAAGATGCCGGCCACGTACCCAAACTCAGCTTTTCCACCATGCAGAGCGACACCCAGAACGCGCGGCCGAAGACCGTAGCGCTTGGCCATCGAATGAGGAACAAGTCGCAACACCAAATCGGTTGGGCCCTGATACTCCGTGCAAGCCGCATCCGCCAGCCCCGCAACTCCGGGCAGTTTGCAATCCACCCAGACGGTCTCGATCTCGATGTACTGAAAAACCGAGGCCGCGGCTGTCTTCGCGCGCCGCAGGGTGTCCGCGGACGCCCCGGCATAGTCATAGACCCGTATCGTGAACCCCAAGGGCTCAGCACGCATTCGGTCCAGCACCTGGGCACGGATCCGTTCGGCTTGCGCTGGAGTGAAAAGCAGATTCCCTTTGGCGGCGCGATCCAACTGCTTGGTACGCCACGGTACGTGCATGATGCCTCGATCGGAGTGGCTGCCGATCCCGAGAAACAGGTGACCCATTTCGTGGGCCATGATGTGGCCCAAAATCAGGTCCCGGTCTATTGAATCCCGCAAATTATTATGACACTTTTTGATAGTGTGGAGCATCTATATATGTATGGGCAACCCCAAAGGTGTGAAGCGGGATTTCAAGGCGCTGGAGAAGCGCCGTTTCGAAGCGATGCGGCTGCTCCACCAAGGCCACAATCAGTCCGAGACGGCGAGACGGCTGAACGTCGCTCGCCAAACCGTCAGTGAGTGGCGGCGGCAATACCGCGAGCAGGGGGCGGCCGGACTCCGCCAGGCCGGGCGCGCCGGACGCAAGCCGCTCCTCGATGCCGCACAACGCGAACGCCTGACGTCGCTGCTGCTGGAAGGCCCGGAAGGCCCGGAAGCCCACGGCTTCCCAACGCCCCTGTGGAGCTGTCCGCGGGTGGCTCGGCTGATCGGAGACGAGTTCGGGGTCGCATACCACGCAGGCCACGTCTGGAAGATCCTGCGAGCGCTCGACTGGAGCCCGCAACGCCCGGTCGGAAAGGCGCGCGAGCGCAACGAAGAGCGGACCCGCACCTGGAAGCGCAAGACCTGGACGCGCATTAAAAAAAAGCCCAAAACGAAGGCCGTACGCTCGTCTTCATCGACGAAAGCGGATTGAGTCAGAAGCCGCATCGCTGCCGCACCTGGGCGCCACGTGGCCAAACACCGGTGCTGCAGTTTAACTTCAACTGGGAGAAGCTTTCCGTCTCGGCGGGGCTGACGCTGCGTAACTTCTACTTCCGGCTCTATCCCGGTGCGATCGGCAAAGAGCAAGTGATCGACTTTCTCAAGGCGTTGGTACGTCATATCGATCGGCCGCTGCTGATCGTCTGGGACCGGCTGCCGGCGCACCGTAGCCGCCTGGTGCAAGAGTTCATCGAACTCTCCGAAGGCCACATCGCAACCGAGTACTTGCCACCCTATGCGCCGGAGTTGAATCCGGTGGAATACATCTGGGCTTACTGGAAGCAGCACGAGTTGCCGAACGTCTGTCCGAAGGACTACGGCGAGCTGAACGAGCGGGCCCGCAAGGCACTCCGCCGCATGCACCGCAAACCGCGTTTGATCACGGCCTTCTGGAAACAGTCCTCTCTTTGCTTCGAGTGACTGGATATTATGCGGGACTCAATAGGTGGAGGCGCTTGCATAGTTCTTTCACACGGTGGTAGAAGACATTCGTGACCGAACCAAATCCCCGCTTCTTGGCGGGGAGGGCCAGTCCGATGTTCTTAGGGTGCAAGCCCAACGGCTCGGCCATCGAGCGGGGCAGAAGTCTCAGCACGACTTGGGTGGGCAGCGGGTTCGTTTTACAAGCCGGATTGCGGGGGAACCCCTCCACAGAAGGATCGCAATCGACCCATGCCGTCCCGACTTTGGTGTTCCGGAACACTGCCGCGGCTTCCGCTTTTGCCCGCTCCAGCGTCTTGCGGGGGACTCGGGCGTAGTTGTAGACACGTACCGTGAACCGCAGGGGCTCCTTCACCTTGCTCGCGGCCGGCGTCCGCGCCAAAGCGGGCAAAGCGAACCCGACAACAACAACAAAAAGGAAGCAATCTCTGAATGACCTGCTCATGGCTCTCACCTTCGTGAATGGGTTGGTGAGGCCGAGAGTGGGTCAGATTAGGTGGTAGGCCAAGGGGGCGGCGCCCTAAATCTCAGGACAGCCGAGGTATTTAGTCGGTAACAGGTAAGTGGTGCAAACTAAAGCGCTTGGTCGTGACGCTTGCCCAAGAAACTAAGATTGTCGCCTGCAAATCAGGTGGTATAATCTAGCCGGACGAAGCCGGCAAGGCGCCTTGCCGGGAGAACAGGAATGATCGGGAGCGTCGGCGGACCAAGAGCTGTCAAGTTCGGGACGTTTGAGCTGGACCTTGCGGCCGGCGAACTGCGTAAGAACGGCTTGAAGGTCCGTCTTCAGGAGCAGCCGTTTCGTCTGCTGACCTTCCTGGTGCAGCGGCCCGGAGATCTGGTGAGCCGCGAGGAGCTGCGCGAAAAGCTGTGGCCCGCCGACACCTACGTCGATTTCGACAATAGTCTGAATACGGCCGCCAGCAAGCTCCGAGAGGCTCTGGGGGACTCGGCTGCGAGCCCGCGCTTTGTCGAAACCCTGCCTCGCCGCGGCTACCGGTTTATCGCGCCTCTCGAGCGGCACGGCCAAGTGGGGGATGTAGCTTCCTCCGTACCACCCACCAAAGAGGAGCTGAAAACTCCCGCACAACACGTTTTGCAGGCAAGTCTGCGTCGCGCTCGTCGCCGGCAACTGGCGCTCGCAGCGGCGCTTGCTGTCGCTGTTGGCCTGGTCGTTGTTCTTGGGCTTCGCTCCCCACCTCCTGCCGAGGAAGCCCCCCTGCGCCGATTTGCCTTCACGCCGCCCGTAGCTCTCAACAGCCGGCCCGCCATCTCACCCGACGGAAGGCACATCGCCCTGACCGGCGGGGACGCGGAGGGAAAGCTGTGGGTTCAGGACCTCGATCAGCAGGAACCGCGGGCCATTGAAGGCACCGAAGGAGCTAGGTGGCCGTTCTGGTCTCCAGACAGTGATTTCATCGGGTTCGGCGCTGGTGGGGAGCTCAAGAAGGTCTCGGTTCAGGGCGGGGTGGCCGTCCGGATCTGCGAACAGCCCGGCCCTGGTTCCTTCGGCGAGGGCTCCTGGAGCCCCGACGGCGACTTGATCGTCTTCAACTCCAGTAGCCCGCCCGCGCTCTATGAAGTCCCCGCCCGCGGAGGTACTGCCAACCGGCTCGTCTGGCCGGAGGAGCCGGATCAGCCGTTGGGATTGGTATACCCCCATTTCTTGCCGTCCGAAGCCGGCGACCGTGTCCTGCTGCTTTCATCAGTGGGCGGGAGCTCCAAACTCATGGTTCAAGATCTCAAGACCGGCCGGCGAGAGCTTCTGGTGCCTGGCATTGCTCCGGTCTATTCCCCCAGCGGCCATCTTGTGTATGTGATTTTCGGGACGTCCACTCTCTGGGCGTTGCCCTTTTCCTTGGACACGTTGAAGGCCACAGGAGAGGCCTTCCTAATCGCCCAGGCTGGGTATCCACTTGACTCAGGTGACCCCAAGATGTAGTGTAGGGCCTGGTGGAGGATTACCCGCGCGACCAACTCGAATTCGAGTCTCACTTTGCGAGCGAGGAGGCTTACCGCGACTATCTGTTCGCCTTGCGCTGGCCAGAGGGTTTCCGCTGTCCAAGGTGTGGGCATGAGCGCGCTTGGCCGGTGCGCAAAGTGTGGTTCGAATGCGCTCGCTGCGGGCGGCAAACCTCCGTCACCGCCGGCACGATCTTTCAAGACACACGCAAGCCGCTGCGGCTGTGGTTCCGGGCGATGTGGACCATCACCACGCAGAAGAATGGGGCCAGCGCCCTGGGTCTACAGCGCGTTCTGGGACTGGGCAGTTACCAAACCGCCTGGCCTTGGATGCACAAGCTGAGGCGAGCGATGGTGCGCCCGGGGCGGGAGCGATTGACGGGCCTCGTCGAGGTCGTGAGACCTACTGGGGCGCAGGGGTAATCGGCCGGCAGACCGAGCGTAAAGCGTTGATTGCAGTCGCCGCGGAAGAGAGAGGCACCGGGTGGGGCGCTCCGCATGCAGCGCGTTCAGAACGCCTCGGCGGCCAGTTTGATGCCCTTCGTCGAGGAGTCGGTCGAGCCGGGCAGCCCCAGCGGCCATCTTGTGTATGTGATTTTCGGGACGTCCACTCTCTGGGCGTTGCCCTTTTCCTTGGACACGTTGAAGGCCACAGGAGAGGCCTTCCAAGTGGATACCCGGCTCGCCCAGAATAGCCGCGCCCCAACAGTTGCAACCGATGGAACATTGGTCTACGTCGACACCTCCGGTGCATTGCGGGGGCAGCGGCAACTGGTTTGGCTCAACCGTCGTGGCGACAAGATCGGAGAGATCGGCCTGCCGCAGGTGCAGATCGGCTACCCGACACTCTCCCCTGACGGGCGGCGCGTGGCTGTCCAGGCGAGGGAGGGATCGAATTTTGACATCTGGGTTTGGGATATTACCCGCGCCGTGAAGACTCGCTTGACCAAGGGCCTGGAGGTAGATGGCGTGCCGCTTTGGGGGCCTACCGGAAAGGAGGTGGCGTTCCCTTCCAATCCAGCGGGCAACTTTGACATCTTCCTGCGGCAGGCCGATGGCAGCGGCGAGGCGAAGGTGCTGCTGGCCGCACCCCGCAACGAGTTTCTAACCGACTGGTCCCGGGATGGGAAGTATCTTCTCTACTGGCTAGACGATCCGGAAACGGGGGGGGACCTTTGGTATCTGGAGCGCAACGAAGACGGGAGCGCCTGGGAGCCGCACCCATTTCTGGATACACCTTTCAACAAGCACGCAGCGAAATTCTCACCCGACGGCCGCTATGTCGCCTACGTGTCGGACGAGTCGGGTCAACGGGAAGTCTATGTGCGGCCCTTTCCCCAGGGCGGCCGGCGGTCGACGGTGTCGAGCAACGGCGGGACCCAGCCGCGCTGGAGCCGGGACGGCAAAGAGCTGTTCTATGTCGAGGGGAGCACGTTGGTGGCGGTTTCCGTCTCCAGCGGTGCGGCGTTTTCGGTGGGCTAGGCGAGGCGCCTGTTTGAGCATCCGGGTTTGAGAGATGGGCGGGGAACGACGTCGTACCCCAGATACGACGTCTCGGCCGACGGCCGGCAGTTTGTCTTGCCCGAGCGAGTGGACCTGGGCGAAGAGGCCCCCGAGCCCTCGATCCGCGTCGTCCAGAACTGGTTCGAAGAATTCCGCGACCACCAGGAAGGCTCACGCTAGTGTAGTGCACCATAAATACTGTAACTTATATTGGCTTCCCATCGTCTCTATTAACAGGAGGCATGGGATGCGAAGAGCACAACCAGTAACTTTGAACACAGCGCAATGCAAGCAGTTGGACCGCTACGCGCGCGGCCGCCAAGTCGCCGTTCGTCTCGCCCTGCGAGCCAGGATTGTCCTGCTGGCCGCCCACGGTCTCGAGAATAAGCAGATCGCCGCACAGCTCGGTGTCTCGCGGCAGTTGGTGGCCCGCTGGCGCACGCGCTTTCTCGAAAGCGGCATCGCCGGCATTGCAAAAGACGCCCCACGGCCCGGTCGTACACCTGCCGTCTCGAAGCAGAAAGTACAGCAGATCATCCACAAGACCACCCGCGAGAAACCGTCCAACGCCACACACTGGAGCCGCCGCACCATGGCCGCCGCGGCCGGCGTCAGCGCTTCCACCGTGGGACGGATTTGGCGCGCCCATGGCCTCAAGCCCCACCGCGTCAAGACCTTCAAGCTCAGCAATGACCCGCGTTTCGCCGAGAAACTCGACGACATCGTCGGACTCTATCTCAATCCGCCTGAGCATGCTCTGGTTCTCTCGCTCGATGAGAAGTCCCACATCCAAGCCCTCGATCGCACCCAACCCGGCCTGCCGCTCAAAAAGGGACGCGGCCAAACGATGACCCACGATTACAAGCGCAACGGCACGACCACCCTGTTTGCGGCGCTCAACACTCTTGACGGCAGCGTGATCGCCGAGTGCATGCCCCGACACAGCCACCAGGAATGGTTGCGCTTCCTGCGCTTAATTGACCGCCGCACTCCCAAGGACAAACAGCTTCATCTCATCGTGGACAACTATGCCACCCACAAGCATGCCGCTGTGAAGCGTTGGCTCGATCGTCACCCGCGCTTCCACATTCATTTCACCCCGACCTCGGCGTCGTGGCTGAACATGGTCGAGCGATTCTTTCGCGATCTCACCGTCAAGCGCCTGCGCCGCGGCGTGTTTCGCAGCGTGGACGAGCTCGTCGCCGCCATTGACGACTACATCGCCCAGCACAACGAGCATCCCACGCCCTTCATCTGGACCGCGACCGCCTCCGACATCCTCGAGAAAGTCAAGCGCGGACGTGCCGCCCTGCATAAGGTGCAATCTGCTTGACGCACTACAGTAGGCCCGTGGCCTTCTTCTTACCCCGCCGCGGCGGTGACGTGCGTCGTCGGCCATGAATTAGAAGTTTGTCGAAAACCTTGCCAAACCTTGCCAAACGGCCGGCCCGCCCGACCCGGTCAGCCCATCAGATGAAGTTTCCAGGGTGGCCGCGTGGCGTAGGTCCCCAGACCTGCCGTGGGGGTACTTCTACCGACATAGGGTTTCAGCTGCCCCAGCCTCTGGCAAACCCAAAGCAACGAACCCATTCTCCCCGAACTCGCGTGGAATCATCGATTGCAAAGCCGGCGCAACCGCTCGCGGGCCCTGCCAACCTGGAAAAACGAAACAAACCCGATTTCGCCTAACCCCCATGGGATCATCACCCTGGCGAAAGATTCGGGTGGACCAGGTCCGAGAGCAGAGTCGCCTGACTGGAATGGATGAGTGGTGTAGGATAGAGGCAACCATGTTCAGGGCCTTGGCGAGCGATCGGTCAAGGGTATTGGCCCGCAACCGTCTGTTCGCACTGTCATTCGTAATCGCTCTTGGGTTCGGCTTGGCTTCGGCGCAAGCGTCCGGCCAAGATGCCGACACGCGGACAGTTCTCCAACAACCTGCGGACCCAGCCACGTTCCTGTTTGACCAACACATTCGACCCCTCCTCGAAACGCGCTGCCTCGGGTGTCACAACAGCGAGTTGGAACAGTCCGGCCTCGACCTTTCCACACGCGCGGGCTTGCTGCGTTCGGCAACCCCATCACCGAGGTCATCGCCTACAGAGGATCCCGTTTCGCGCGTTCCTCGCACCGAGAACCCGCTTCTAAACATTCAACGCCCAGAGCCAGAATGCATAGTACAGAAGGATCACTCCGAGTATCACGATGATGGCGAGAACGCGATTGGCACGAGCCCTCTCATCCATTCCATCTGACTCGACATCGAGGGACTCTTCACCGTCATTTCTACCACATTCCAAGAGGGATCCGGTGATCAACGCCATAATGTTTACTGACAAGCCTACGTAAATGGGGTCGAAGGTCCACAGAACCACAACATCGGCACTCGAGCCGCCGGTCACGAGAAAAGTGATGACCGTAGACGTCATGCCGAGAATCATGGCCCATAGAATCGTTGTGGTGGCATTTCTCAGGGGTCTGTACAAGAACAAGGCGGCGATCACCGGCCCTACGCCGGCGACCATAATACGGGTGCCCACCCAGAGCAGCTCAAGCATAATGGGAAACACAAAGGCAAGAACGATGCCGACCACAAGCGCCAGGAGGACGGCCACTCGCGACGCAAGGAGGGATGTCCTGCTGCTCGCCGCGGGATTGAAGAACCGCCGGTAGATGTCCACTACAAAGTTCGAGCTGACTGACATCAACACGCTGTCGAGGGTCGACATAACCGCACCGAGCAGAACGACCACGAGCAGCGCGTACACGATCGGCGGGTACTCCCGGCTCGCCAAAAGCAGAAAGACATCAGAGGCGTTTTCGCCCGATCCATAGTGCGCGTAGGCCAGCATGCCCAGCAAAGGAAGATACACGTACCAGAACAGCCCGAGGAGTCCTCCGATAAGAAACCCGGCTTGCGCCTCTTTGACGCTCTTGGCGCTAAGGCCGCGTTGAATCAGGGCCTGGTAGGGAAGTGCCTGGAAGAGACCCATCACCAGCCACGCGATGAGATTCGACCAGGGGTAGCCGCTGGCAGCGGCCTTATGGTTCGCGGCGAGCTGAGAGGTGAGGGCATGCCATCCTCCGAGCGCGTTCAGGCCGATCACGAGCATCGCGACGGTCAGGGTGATAATGATGATGTTTTGCAACGCATCGGTGAGGATGACGGCTCTCTGGCCTCCCATCAGTACATAGAGGACGGTCACGCCCGCCCCGACCGTCACTCCCTGTGTGTACGACAGAGGTGTTACGTAGCTGATGCTGACGCCGATGGACACCAGCGACGATCCCACGTAGGCCAGCTCCCGTGCCCACACCGCCAGCAGTGCCACGACTCGGTGGCGGGGTCCGAACCATGTCTCAAGGAGCCCCGGGACGGTCAACAACTCATGCTTTCGCATGTAGGGGATGATGTAGAAACCCGCCCAAAGACCACTGGCGAGCGAGGCCCCGGAACCGAAGAAATAGATGGCCAAGCCGTTCGTATAGCCCATGGCGGGAAAGGCTAGGATCGTCGTCCCCGAGACCCAGGTTGCTACAATCGAGAGTCCGATCTGCCAGCGATTCATGGACCGTCCTGCAACAACGAAGTCCGCCAGGTTGTTCACTTTCGTTCGGGAGAACCAGCCGATCGCCAGCAGGAGCAAGATGTAAACGGCGACGACGGCCAGCCCTTCCGGTCCGAGATTGCGCTGCATGAGATGAGATATCCGCTTGTCCCCTCGCGGGGATGACGGCGTCAGACGATCCGTGTTAGGGCGAGAGTACCGAACGAGCATAAGCGAGTCAAGGTGAACGTCGGTCGTCCCCGCACAGCGATTCTCCCCATTGACGAAGCGGCAAGGGCTCGATTATGATTTGTAGTTGGCCGAATCAGTTTTCGGCATCTTGAAAACGGAGCGTTCGTGCACCTAGGCATTGACATCGGCGGAACATTCACCGACATCGTCTGCGTTGACGACGATGGGGTCGTCACCACGAGGAAGGTTCTCTCGAGTCCGGACGACTACAGCCGCTCGATCCGGGAATGTCTGCCGGGGATGTTCGAGGAGCGGCAGACGACCGGGGCCGCGCTCCGAGAAGTGATTCACGGCACGACGGTGGCCACCAACGCGATTCTCGAGCAACGAGGCGCGAACACCGCTCTGATCACAACAAGAGGGTTTCGCGACGTGCTGGAACTTCGGCGAATCCGCATGCCGGAACTCTACAACTGGAACTGGGACAAGCCGCCGGATCTCGTGGAGCGGCGGCTGCGATTCGAGGTATCCGAGCGCATGGACGCCCACGGAGCCGTGCTGATCCCCCTGGATGAGGCGGAAGCCGGCCAGGTCATCGATCAGATCGCCGCGCTGGGGGTCGAATCCATCGCCATCTGTCTGATCAACTCTTACGTGAATCCAGCCCATGAGGAAGTGCTGGCCCGCATGATCGCGGAGCGGCATCCCAATATCTCAGTTTCCGTATCGAGCGAGATCTTGCGGGAGGTCAAGGAATACGAGCGGACCGCCACGACGGTGGTGAACGCCTACGTGGCACCCATCGTGGCCCAATATGTCGACGCCCTCTCGCAGTCGTTGCGCGATCTGAAGATCGAGGCGCCGCTGATGATCATGCAGTCCAATGGCGGCGTGATGACCGCGCAAGAGACATCGCGGCGACCGGTCTTCATGATTGAGTCCGGACCAGCGGCCGGGGTGATTGCCGCCCACGACCTCGCGCAGCGGCAGGAAATTCCCAACGCCATCACCTTGGATATGGGCGGCACGACCGCGAAAGCTTCGATTATCGAGGACGGCGCTCTCAGCACAGCCGCCGAGTACGAGGTTGGTTCGTCCTTATCCTTGGTCAGTCGGCTGATCAAGGGTGGCGGTCATTTGATTCGCGTCCCGGCGATCGACGTGGCTGAGGTGGGTGCCGGCGGAGGGAGTATCGCGTGGCTCGACAAAGGTCAGGCTCTGAACATCGGCCCTCACAGCGCGGGTGCTTGGCCGGGACCGGTTTGTTACGACCAGGGTGGAACCGAAGCGACCAACACGGACGCCAATTTGGTCCTGGGCTATATCAATCCGGAAGGCCTAGTCGGGGGAGGACTCCAACTCAATCGTTCCAAAGCCGAAGAGGCCCTTGAGCGGCAGATCGCCGCGCCACTGGGAATGGGCCTTCTCGAAGCCGCATACGGCGTCCACTTGCTTGCCAATTCCAATATGACCCGCGCCGTGCGGGCCGTTTCGACCGAGCGGGGCCGGGACGTGCGGGATTTCGCCCTGATCGCTTTCGGAGGCGCTGGTCCGATTCACGCTTGCGAAATGGGACGCGCACTTGAAATGAGGGAAGCGGTGATTCCTCCCTATCCAGGATTGTTCAGCGCTTTCGGGCTCCTGTCGGCCGATATTGAGCATCACCACATCCAGACCTACTTCAAGAAAACCCGTGAGGCCGACCTGACGGAACTGAACGCCACGATGAACCGCATTGAAAAGCACGTCGTCGACCTGCTTGCGAGCCAAGGGTTCAGCGAGAGCGAGATCGACCTTCACTGTTACACCGACATGCGGTATTCAGGGCAATCCTACGAGCTTACGATTCCGGTTGAATCCACCACGGTGACCGGGGACACCATCAGCCGACTTGAGGATGCCTACGACGAGGAACACGAGAAGACCTACGGTCATAAGGGGGGCGAAGGAGAAGATTACACGTTTGTTAATTTCCGCGTTATCGGTCGCGTCGCACGCAGGAGTTCGACCGCCGTGCACTCGACAAACGGTTTTAAGCCGCGGCAGGACAGCCGAGAGGCGTACTTTGGGCCGGAACATGGGCTCGTCGAGACCCCCGTGCTATCACGTGCTGACCTCGACACCCAACCCCGAGAGGGACCGCTGCTGATTGACGAATACGACTCGACGACGGTCGTGCCGCCGGCTTGCCGCGCGTGGCTGGACGTGTACGGCAGCATTCGCATCGGCTTGCGGTCAGCCTAGCCCTCGGGCTACAAGGCAGGACGCTCAGGAGTTCCATGCAACCAACGATCACAGAACGGACGGCAACACAAAAGGTGGATCCGATCACGATGGGGCTGATTCGGAACTATCTGTCCAGCGTGGCCGACGAGATGGCGAACACGGTAATTCGGACAGCCTATTCGACCATTGTCCGCGATTGTATGGACTTCTCCACCGCGCTGTGTGACAAGAGCGGTCAGACGGTGGCACAAGGGGTGACCATCCCTGTCCACCTCGGCTCCGTTCCGACCGCGCTGGGTCATACCACCAAGAGGTTCGAAGGGAACATTCATCCCGGCGACATCTTCATCATGAACGACCCCTTTCAGGGGGGGATTCACATCCCGGATATCTTTGTATTCAAGCCCGTTTTCGTCGAGCATCGTCTGATCGGCTATTCCACCGCCGTGTCCCACCACCTCGATCTGGGGGGACGCGTGCCCGGGAGCGCCGCCTGCGATAACACGGAGATCTTCCACGACGGGCTGCGCATCCCGCCGCTGAAATTGTACGATCGGGGCGTCCCGAGCGACGCAATCTTCCAGCTTCTGGAAAAGAACATCCGAGTGCCAGTACAGACACTCGGTGATCTTCGCTCTAACCTCTCCGCGTTGAGAACCGGCGAGAAAGGGCTTCTTTCGCTGGCGGCGCGCTATGGGGTGGACGATTTGGAGATATACTTCGCTGAGCTGCTCGACTACAC
Organism: Bryobacterales bacterium; assembly: GCA_965261065.1. Taxonomy (GTDB): domain Bacteria; phylum Acidobacteriota; class Terriglobia; order Bryobacterales; family UBA6623; genus JAKZVK01. The sequence continues at coordinate 7,179,247 of OZ253444.1, forward strand.
CGAAGTCATGGTGCGGGCGGAGATCCGAAGTTGGCCCGACGGCGAGTACACTTTCACCGACTACTTGGACGACGATGGAGTGGACGCGGGAGAGATTGCCATCAAAGTGAAGATGACGGTGGAGGGTGACCACCTCACCGTCGATTTCACAGGTACGTCCCCTCAGGTCAAGGGGGGCATCAATTCTCCATATGCCTTCACGATCTCCTGCTGCGGCTACGCGGTCCGCTCCATCATGCAAGCCGACATCCCCAATACGTCGGGATTGTTTCGGCCGATCAAGATCATTGCGCCTGAGGGAACCATCCTGAATCCTGTCATGCCGGCGGCTTCGGGCATGCGCGGGGTGGTCGGGTTCCGCTTGGCCGATGCGCTCTTCGGCACCATGGCAAAGATCGTGCCGCACAAGATTCCCGCGGCCGGTGAGGGCGGAAACTCCCTGATCATCATCGGCGGCTATAGCCGGGAGCGGAAACCCTTCATCATGTTCGACCTGATCGCGGGTACATGGGGAGCGCGGCCTACCAAGGACGGCAACGACGGCTTGACCAACCCGGGCTCGGTGATTTCCAACATTCCGGTGGAGCTTATGGAATTGGACTATCCGGTGCGGGTCGAACAGTATGCTCTCACGAAGGACACGGGCGGGGCGGGCAAGTACCGTGGCGGGTTGGCCATTACACGGGACTGGCGCTACATCGGCGATGGGCCTGCGAACCTGACAATCCGGTCCGACCGGCGCGAGCACACGCCCTACGGGCTATATGGCGGGCACAACGGCTCGCCTTCCTGGAATATCGTCAACCCCGGTACCGAAAAGGAGCGCACTCTCTGCACCATGGTTACCGATACCTTGCAGCCCGGGGACCTGATTCGCCACATCCAACCCGGCGCGGGCGGATGGGGTGAGCCGTTAGAGAGAGACCCCAAGAGCGTCGAGCGGGATGTATGTAATGACAAGGTGTCGATTGCGAAAGCCGAGGAGTTGCATGGTGTTGTGATCGATCCTGAAACGCTGACGGTGGCCGTGGAAGCGACTGACCGGAAACGTTCCACCCTTGGTTCCAAAAGAGATCCGCTGCACTCTGAGAGTTCAACTCACTGAACGGCCCGCTACCGGGTGGGGCCCGCCCCTTGTTGCAGTCCGAATGAAGCTAGAGACCGAGTCGCGCGTCGATCCGATCACGCTAGGGCTGATTCGCAACGCTCTTTCCAGTGTGGCCGACGAAATGGCGAACACAGTCATTCGCACCGCCTATTCGACGGTCGTTCGGGATTGTATGGATTTCTCCACAGCGCTCTGCGACAAAGACGGTCAGACCATCGCGCAAGGAGTGACAATCCCGTTTCAGCTCGGCTCCATCCCGTACGCCTTGGCAGCCACGATCAGGAAATTCGAGGACAACATCTCCCCAGGGGACATCTTTATCATGAACGACCCCTTTGAGGGGGGAATCCACCTGCCGGACATCTTTGTCTTCCAGCCGATTTTCGTAGACGGTGAATTGCTGGCCTACTCCGCCGTTGTGTCGCATCACCTCGATATCGGCGGACGCGTGCCCGGTAGCGCGGCCTGTGATAACACGGAGATCTTTCAGGAGGGTCTTCGCATCCCGCCACTCAAGCTTTATGACGGTGGCGTTCCGAGCGATGCCATTTTTTCGATCCTAGAAAGCAACATTCGCGTTCCGCTTCAGACCCTGGGGGATCTTCGTTCCAATCTGGCCGCTTTGAGGATCGGTGAAAAGGGCGTAGTCGCTCTCGTTGAGCGGTATGGAGCCGACCTGCTGTCTCGCTACTTTGCTGAGCTGATCGATTACACCGAGAGGCTCGTTCGAGCCGAGATTCGCTCGTGGCCTGACGGCGAGTATTCCTTCACGGATTACCTGGATGACGATGGCGTGGACGCGGGCGAGATCCCGATCAAGGTCACGATGAGGGTCGCCGGTGACTCGTTGGTGGTCGACTTCACCGGCACCTCACCCCAAGTGAAAGGCGCTATCAACTCGCCCATTTCGTTTACGATCTCATGCTGCGGCTATGCGGTGCGCTCGAGTATGGTGGCGGACATTCCAAACACCTACGGGCTGTTTCGTCCGATTGAGGTGATTGCTCCCGAAGGCTCCATTGTGAACCCCGTAATGCCGGCCGCGTCCAGCATGAGAGGTGTGGTGGGCTTCCGGCTGTCGGATGCTCTGTTCGGTGCGCTGGCTCGGATTCTGCCGGACCGAATTCCGGCGGCGGGCGAGGGCGGTAACTCTCTGGTGATTATTGGCGGCTATAGCAGCCAAAGGAAGCCTTTCATTCTGTTCGATCTGGTGGCCGGCACTTGGGGGGCTCGACCTTCGAAGGATGGCAACGATGGGTTGACCAATCCGGGCTCGGTCCTCTCCAACATCCCCGCCGAGTTGATGGAATTGGACTATCCCGTTCGGCTGGAGCAATACTCCCTGGTCACTGACTCGGGAGGCGCCGGCAAGTATCGAGGGGGCTTGGCCGTTTCCCGCGACTGGCGCTATCTGGGAGATCAGCCCGCGACCTTGAGTATTCGCTCAGACCGGCGTGAGCATCCACCCTATGGGTTGTACGGCGGCGGCACCGGTGCGCCGTCGCTGAACATCATCAATCCGGGTACAGACCAAGAGCGCGTCTTGCGGACGATGGTCACAGGCGAATTGCAGCCAGGGGACGTGATCCGGCATGTGCAGCCGGGCGGCGGAGGCTGGGGCGATCCGCTTGAGAGAGCGCTAAGCGCCGTCGCGCACGACGTGGGGAATGACAAGGTTTCGGTGGCGAAGGCGGCCGAGCTTTATGGCGTGGTGGTCGACCCCAAGTCCCTCGAAGTCGATGAAGAGGCGACCCGAAGCCTCCGTTGTGATCAGCGCAAGGCCACAGCAGAAGCCCCATGAAGATTACCGATCTCAAAACAACGCTTGTGTCGGTTGCTCATACCGAACCGGAGTTCATCTCGACCGGTATGCGCAAGGGAGTGACTCAATGTTTGATTGAAGTGGAGACCGATTCGGGCATCACCGGGCTGGGGGAGAGCATTTGCCGTCCCAACGCCCCAGTCATCGAAGCCGCTGTTCAATCGTGCAAGTCCCTGCTGGTCGGGGCCGATCCCAACAATATCGAGGGGATTGTCAATAACATCCGCCACGTCGGCAATTGGCACTTCTTCGAACGTGTCGGCAACGTCGCTATCGGCGGTATCGAGATGGCGTTGTGGGACATCGTCGGCAAGGCTTGCGGCAAACCGGTCTACGAGTTGCTGGGCGGCATGGTACGCGACCGCATGCCGATTTTTTATTACCTGTTTCGATTCGATCTGGACGAGATGGAGCGCCGTGCCAAGAAGGCGGTCGAGGACGGCTGGCAACTCATCTACTTCAAAGTCGGCCATGACATCCACGCCGACATCGAGGCGGTCGAGGCTGTCCGCGGGGCCGTCGGAAGCAAAGCAGGGATTCGAATCGATGCCAACGAGGCTTGGACGCCGGGGGCCGCGGTTCGATTCATCAAACAGATTGAGAAGTTTGACATCGAATTCGTGGAGCAGCCGACACCCGCCAAAGACTTCGACGGGCTTGCTCACGTCCGGCGCGCGACGAACACACCCATCGCGGCAAACCAAACCTCGTGGACGCTGCAGGACGTACTCGAAGTTGTGAAGAGAGACGCCGCGGACGTGATCGTCACCGATCAGTACACGACGGGAGGTCTGCTGAATTACAAGAAAGCCGTTGCGATCTGCGAAGCAGCGGGCTTGCCCGTCAATCACCACTGCTGGGGCGAGCTGGGAATCGGAACCGCGGCCGGCGCACACATGGTTGCCTCGAGTCCCCCGTTTCTGTACGCCAACCAGAGCTACGTGATGATTCATAAAGACGACATCATCGTGGGCGGATTGCCCAAGATCGAAAACGGCTCGATCCCGATTCCTCGGGGCCCCGGGCTAGGAGTCGAGCTCGATCCGGACCGGGTGGCCGCCGCGGCGCAACGCTATCGGGAGGAGGGCGAATTCCCGTCCCGGCTAGCACATGACAAAGTTGGTGTAACGATCATCCCGAAATTCTAGTGGCCATCGAAGCCACTCTTTCATGACGGGCGACCAACCCTTCCCTTTCGTCTTTTGGGACTATCTCGTCTTCGCGGGCTACTTCGTTGCTCTCTCCGCGGTCGGTCTGTGGGCAGGGCGCGAAAAGAAACAGAGTCCGGAAAGCTACTTCCTCGCCGGACGCACCTTGCCGTGGTACGTCGTCGGAAGTTCGTTCATCGCATCCAATATCAGCTCCGAGCACTTTATCGGAATGATCGGGGCGGCCTATGTCTATGGCATCGCTGTGGCGATGGCCGAGTGGGGCAATATCTCGGTCTTCACGCTACTCATCTGGATTTTTATTCCCTTCCTGCTCGCGTCAAGAGTTTTCACGATCCCGGAGTTTCTGGAGAAGCGGTTCAATCGAACGGTGCGGCAGTTTTTCGCGCTGGTCACGATCGTGAGCAATGTCGTAGCGTTTCTGGCGGCGGTGCTTTACGGCGGGGCCCTCATGCTGGAGAAGCTTTTCGGCTGGGACCTGTGGTTTGCCATCATCTCGCTTGGCGTCGTGGCAGGCACCTGGGCTATCTACGGCGGTCTCCGCTCCGTCGCCTGGACTGATTTCGTCACGTTGATTGTGATGATCGTAGGCGGACTGATGGTCACTTTCTACGGGCTCGATTACCTTTCCGGAGACTCGCATTCACTCGCAGAAGGCTGGCGCGTGATGATCGATCGGAACCAGGCGCACAGCGGAGTCTGGCAAGAGGCCGTCGCGAAGAACGCCTACCAGATCGCTCGCGTCGATGAATACAACCGCCTGTCGGTGATCCAACCCCCCACGCACGAAGTCATGCCCTGGCCCGGGCTGGCTCTCGGTTGGATTTCCGTGGGGATCTGGTACAGCGTGATCAATCAGTTCATGATCCAGCGCGTGCTGGGTGCGAGGAACATGTACCACGCGCGGATGGGGATCGTTCTCGCCGGCTATCTCAAGATCTTGATGCCGGCGCTTGTTGTCGTGCCGGGACTGATTCTGTTCGCTCTGCAACCGGAGGTGATGCTGCTTCCCTGGGAAGAGATTCGCCCCGCCGCCGACCGAGGCTACGTGACGATGGTACAGGCGATGATCCCCGTGGGCTTGCGCGGCTTGTTCCTGGCCGCTCTGTTTGGCGCCATTCAGTCCACCGTCAACTCGGTCATTAACTCGACCGCCACGGTGTTCACGTGGGACCTCTACCGCCGTTCGTTCCGGCCGAACGAGTCCGACCGCCACTATGTGCGTGTGGGGGTTGCATCGTCGATCATCATCATGGCGGTTTCCATCATCCTAGGCCGCTACATCGAAGAGTTCGGGGGCAGCTTGTTTGTCTACATCCAAACCCTCTATGCGTTCTTTGCGCCTCCCTTCGCGGCGGTCTTCGTGCTGGGTGTTCTGTCCAAACGGATCAACGGCAAGGGCGCCACCGCGGCTGTTTTTTCGGGATTCGCTTTTGGCATAGCAATGAAGGTTTATGTCCAACTTGTGCCGGGCCACTTCCTTTGGGTTGAACCTTATGCCATGCAGGCGTTGATCAACTGGTGCTTTTGCGCGATCATTTGTGTGGCGATAAGCGGCCTGACAGCACCCCCCGCACCTGAGAACGTGACTGATCAGTTGACCTTTAGCTGGTCCAAGTTGAATATCGGCACGGAGTTGGGGCATCGTTGGTACAACAGCGTCGTCGTATGGTGGGGTTTGTTCGTCGGGATCGTTGTGTGCCTGATGGTGTGGTTTTCTGGCCTGTTTCAGTGAACCTTGGAATCGATCACAAGAGAACGGAGCGTGTCACGTGTCGTTTGCTCGCAGAACCTTCTTGAAGACGGCAGCCGCGGGAGTGGTCTTCGATAAGATCTCCAGCGCCGCTTCGCCACAGCCATGGGTGAAGAAGGGCCGTATCCTAGAGCCCGGATTCGCCAATACCTTGTCGAACCAACTGCTTTCGGCACCTTCAGTCATGCGGCTGCGAAACGGCCGTCTGCGCATGTATTTCTGGGCGCGCCACAAGAACGGAGAGGAGCAGTCCAACTACATCTACGCCGCGGAAGCGTCCTCCAGCGCGCCCCACGATTGGAAGCTAGTAGGCTCGGAGCCGATGCTCAGGAGGTCTCCGACGGGGAACATCAGTGACAAGGGCCCGAGCTTCCCCTGGGTGCTTCCGCGCGAGGAGGGTGGCTGGCTGATGTACTACGCGGTTTGGGGTTCGTGGGCGCGGCCAGGGATGCTATCCAACAGGACTTCGCTTGCCATCAGCCATGATCAGGGCCTGACCTGGGATGTGCTGCGGGAACCGCTGCTGCCCCTCGGAAAGCCGGGCTCGTTCGACGGGGGACTCACGGGCTCGGTGTGCGTCCTCAGAACCGGGCCGGAGCCGTATCAGATGTGGTACACGGCGGGTGAGCGTCGCCAGCACTTTGACGACGGCACCACCGACCTGATCGCGCACATCGGGCATGCCCGTTCCACGGACGGCATCGAATGGGTCAAGACCGCGGCGCTCAATCCGGTTTTGCGCGCCCGGCAGGAGGAAGTGGAGCCCTATGAGAATATCGTCTCGAAGCCGTCCGTGCTGGTGTTGGACGGCGTCTATCACATGTGGTTCAGCCTGAGGGCTCACGATGGCCGCGGGTATCGGATTAATTACGCCCGGTCGAACGACGGCCTGCACTGGGACCGCCCTTTCTCCGAGCAGGTGATCCCGCCGACGCCGGGCGGCTTCGACTCGGAGAATCAGTCCTATCCCAACGTGATCGAAGTAGGCGATGAACTTTGGATGTTCTATGTAGGCAACCGGTTCGGTTCTACAGGCATCGGGCTGGCTACGATGAAGAAGATGGCTCTCGGATAACGGGCGAGCCCTCGACCAGACTTCTTCGGGCAGCGAGGCGGCGGTTGCGCAACTGCAAGGAGGCGAGCCATAGGCGGAATCTAAGAATGGCCGAAGCAACCAAAGACAACCAACGGAAGTATCGAGTGCCGTCGGTGGAGAAGGCGTTCTCCATCATCGAACTGTTTGCTGCCGACAACCGTGGTTACACCCTAAGCGAGGTGAGCCGCCTGCTGCGCCTGCCCGTAAGCACCACAAACTCGTTACTCAATACCTTGCAGTACAGCGGCTATGTGGCCCGTCATCAGGAGGGCCGTTATCGGCTGACGATGAAGCTTCTCGAGGAAGGCTCCAAGGTCGTCGATCAGTTGGAGCTGCACAAAGTGGCGGAGCACCACATGAAAGCACTGACGGCCAAGACCGGTCTGACCTCGGTTCTGGCCGTCCGTGATGGAGATCACCTGGTCTACCTGGACAAGGTCGACGGGGCCAGCGAAGTTCGTCTGGCTTCCTACGTAGGCAGACGGATGCTTCTCCACCAGACGGCCACGGGCAAGGTCCTGCTGTCCGGTCTTTCCGAGCAGGCGGTGGAGGAGATTGCGCGCTCCGGGGGATTGCCGGCCTTGACACCGAAAACGATTACGTCGCTGCGAGTTCTCAGCAAGGAGCTTGCCAAGATTCGAGCGCGCGGGTACGCCATAGACAATCAGGGCTACGACATGGGAATCAAGGGCGTGGCCGCTCCGATCTTCGACAGGGGTGGAGAAGTCGTCGGGGCGATCGGCATCGGGGCGTCCGTCTTCGAGCTCTCCGGGAAAATGCGCCAGGTGATCGAGCTGGTGAAAGCCGCCGCTCAAGCCGTCTCGGAGAATCTCGGCCGCTGACTTGGGGTCCCGGAACAGTCTGCCGGGGAAGACCTTCACGAGGGTCGCGTCCTCCTCGGCGCCCGGCTTTCGCTTCGCGGCTGGCAAGCGACGGAGCAACAAACAACCGCATAGACAAAAAGGGGGCATGGGTGACATTTCGGCAGGCGAAGGTTCTTTCTTTGGTTCTCTTAATCTCCTGGGCAAGTTGCGGCCGAAGAGAATCCCCTGGAGAACCTTCGACAAGCAGCAGCCTACACGACGAGCTAATCGTAGTCGACGGGCATGTACACATGATCAATTCGGTCTTCCACCAAGGCATCGATCCCTGGAGTGTGCAGTCGATCGGGAGCTTTGACTATGCCCGGGCGAAACGGGGCGGGCTGGATGTGGCCATCGAACATCTCTACATCGAGGATGCCTACAACAAGTACAACTACACGGTCAAACAGGCTTGCCGTCTTATCGAGACCTTCTACGGAGTCCTCGAAGCGAATACCGACAGGATGGAGCTAGCGCTTACCTCGCAAGATGTGAGGAGGATTGTAGCTCAAGGCAAACTGGCCGTGATTTTGGCCCTGGAAGGTGGTTTCGATATGGAAGGGGACCCGGATGTGCTTCGGCTGTTCCACCGTCTGGGTGTCCGCATGGTACAGTTCGCTAATCACGATACTACCAACGCCCTAACGGATGCCCTCGACGTTCAACAATGGAACGGTATCAGCGAACGAGGCCGTGAGATCATTCGTGAAATGAATCGCCTTGGCATCGTCATTGATATCTCACATGCGTCGGAGGAAGCGAAGGGCGAAATCATCGAGGCGAGTCAGGCCCCGGTGGTGACCAGTCACAACGGATTGCAGCACTTCAGTTCGTTTCCGGGGAACATCACCGACGAGACTCTCAAAGCCCTGGCAACAAAAGGCGGGCTCGTCGGGCTGCACACCGCCGGCTGGATCCTCAGCGAAAAATCCTTCCAATGGTGATATTATCGTCCGCGAACGGCTCCTCCCCCTCCGTGGGCCGAACGTTTGAGAGTGGAGTTGTCTCGGCCGCCGATGGACTATGGCGACTACATAGCCCAACTGGATTCGCTCATGGCGGACAAGTGGGCCACGACCTATGGATATGGGCAACCCTGGCGAGAGCGACAGCAAGAGGCAATCGTGGCGGGTGCGCCCGTCCCAACCGTGGAGGACTGGGCGAATCAAGTGGACTATATCGTCGGCCTGGCAGGACCCGGTCACGTAGGTTTGGGCCTGGACTTGATGTCCGGCGGGAACTGGTTAAAAGACTTTGACGCGACCAGTTACCCACGTTTGACTGAGGCTTTGCTTGAGGAGGGTCACTCAGCCGGCGTGATTCGACAGATTCTCGGCGAAAACTGGCTGCACCTGCTGGACGCCGCTAAGGTCCCGTAGTCCACCGCGGCTTGCCGAGACATTCGCCGACGCCCTTGTCGCGAGACCAGGCGCCTGCTTCGACCATGCAGGCGTTTGTCAAGGATGTTCATGATGCCACACACGCGTACTCTGCGCAGCTCCATGCTCAGGCTGCCGCCGTGCTGCGGCCACTGAGATCCTGCTGTTTCTCGCCATGTTTCCGGCCTCCCAGGCCGACGATTGGCCGCAGTTTCGTGGACCCAATTGCAGTGGCATCTCGGCCACGACGAAGCCTCTTCCCGTGAAGTTCTCTGCAACGGAAAACGTCCGCTGGTCGGCGACGGCGTGGTTGTCCGGTCTACCGCGGCACCCCGCTCCCTAGGAGCGGAGCGAAAGTCAGTGTTTTCAGTATTTTGAAAACGGATTCTCCCATCCAAAAACAGCTTGACACCCCCCCCCGGCGTTTGCCATACTCGCTGTGGTTAGGTCTTCGATTCCATCAAACGAAGGAGGGATCCTGTGAAACACACGTTTTCTCTCTTTTCCGGAACGAGCATTCGAATCCCAACACTCTTCGTCCTCGGCCTCGCGTTCAGCGTGAGCGCCTTCGGTCAGGCCGAGCGAGGTGTCATCCTGGGGACCGTCCAGGATTCAACAGCAGCCGTGATCCCCGGGGCATCCGTGGCAGTCATTAACGAGAGCACCGGGTCAACTCGGAACCTGGTCACGAACGCCGAGGGGCAGTACACGGCCAATCTGCTGCCGAACGGGCAGTACACGGTGGAAGCCGAAAGCGCCGGATTCAGCAAGTCAGTGATTACGGGCATTGTAGTCCTCATTAACCAAACCGTTCGAACTGACGTCGTCCTACAGATCGGCGAGGTCACCGAAACCGTGGAGGTGACTTCCACCGTCCCTCTCATCCAGACCGATACGTCTGATGTCGGACAGGTCGTGGAGGAAAAACAGGTCGTGGAGCTGCCGCTCAATGGCCGCAAGTTCATTCAGCTCGCGCGCCTCAGTCCGGGAGTTCTCGACAACGCCAAGCTGGACGGGGTTTTGGGCTCGGCGACCCACGGTGGCGGCATCGTCGCCAACGGCGCCAGCACGAACGCCAACCAGATCACTTTGGACGGCGTCGAGAACCAGGACTGGCTGATCCCGCGGGTGGGCGTCAGTCCCAGCCCGGATGCCATTCAGGAGTTCAAGATCATGGCCGGCTCCTACTCGGCTGAGTACGGCCGCGGCGCCGGAGCCCACATCAACGTGTCGATCAAGTCGGGCACCAACGATCTCCACGGAGGCGTTTTCTACTTTCACCGCAACGACAACCTGGACGCCCGCAACTTCTTCGACCGCTCCGCACTGCCGGAGTTCAAGCGAAACCAGTACGGCGGAACGGTGGGTGGGCCCTTCGTAAAGAACAAGACTTTCGGTTTCTTCAGCTTCGAAGGCCTGCGTAGCGGCAAGGGGCGAACGATCAATGCGACCCTAGCGACCCCGGCCCAGCGGCAGGGCGACCTGTCGGGGCCCGGAGGGGATCCAATCTTTGATCCGCTGACCACCGCGACGGGCGCCGATGGGGTCACGAACCGGGACCCGTTCGTGAACAACCAAATCCCCGCAAGCCGACTGTCACAGACAACCCAGAGGGCGATGCAGCTTCTCTGGCCGGCGGTGCAGTCGCCAGTCCCCAACGAGCCGAACGCCGTCTTTAACCCCGTCGAGCTGAACGATCAGGATCAATACATTGTTCGCGTCGACCACCACCTTTCCGACAACGACAACCTCTTCGGGCGCTACGCTCATACCGACAATCCAAGGTTGCTGCCGGACTTCCTTTCCTCCGGCTTGCCGATGCAGGGCACAGTTTTCGCGTTCACGACGCAGAACGCCGTCCTCGCCTATACCAAGATCTTCAGTCCGACCGTGGTCAACGACGCGCGCTTCGGCTACAACTACTTTTCCCAGGATTTGACCTTGGAGCTGAAAGACACCAACATTGTCGGTGAGATTGGGATCGAAGGAGCGTTGCAGGACCCGGTGACGTGGGGGCCGCCGAACGTGAACGTCACCGGCATGACCAGCATGGGCGCCTTCCCGTTTGCGCCGAGCGTCCCCAAGGTTCACGGTTTTCACTACATGGATACTTTGGCAATTACCAAGGGGACGCATAACATGAAGATTGGAGTCGACATACGCCGGGGCCAACAGAACGGCGGACAGTTCCCCTACCCACGCGGACGTTATGGGTTTACGGGTGGATTCACGCGCAACCCGGCCTCCCCTGCCGGCACAGGCCAAGGCTTGGGCGATTTCCTGCTAGGCTTCCCGCAGAACTCGTTTATCATCCAGGGCCGCACCGATAACGACATCCGTACGCTCAACGCGGGCTTTTACTTCCAGGACAACTGGAACGTCCACCCGAACCTCACGTTGAACTTGGGACTTCGGTACAACTACATGCCGGCGCCCGTGAGTGCGGCCGACCGCATCGTCAACTGGAGCGAGGAGCACCAAGCACTGATCCTCGCCCAGAACGATCTGGACAAGCCGACGGCCTGCGCCGGGTGTAACGGCCGGCCGTTGAAGGAACTGATCCAGGACTTTGACGGGATTTTCAACTTCATGACACGGGACCAAGTCGGCTGGCCACGGTCGTTGTACCAGAGTGACAACAACAACTGGTCACCCCGTCTCGGTTTCGCGTGGCGTCTGTTTGGCAGCAACGACACTGTTCTGCGGGCGGCCTGGGGCCGGTTCTATGAGGTTATCGCCGGGAACGTCCACTGGAACTTCACGACCAACCCGCCTCTGTCCCGCAACTTGTCATTCAACACGGACCCCAACGATTTGCCCGTCATTACGTTTGCGCAGCCGTTCCCGGGTGTCGGTGTCCAAGGCGCTCCCGGTACGTCCGGCGGCATTCAGTTCGATTGGGAGGATCCTTACCAGGACAACTGGAATGTGTCGATTCAGAGGCGGATTCTGCCCAGCACCTCCCTGAACGTAGGCTATGTCGGTTCCCGTGGCGTCGGGCAGCGCATGGGTGCGAACTTCAACTCCCCCGAGTTCGGAGAAGGGCCCACCCAACCCCGGCGGCCTCATCCCGAGCACGGCAACACCGGGATCAATGTCCCCTGGGGTCACCGCCGCTATGACTCCCTGCAGGTGAAACTCGAAACTCGAGCCAAGGATCTCAACATTCTGACCGCCTACACCTGGGCGAATGCGCTCACCTGGGGTGGTGGCGGCATCAACGAGAGCGGGTCGGGGGCCCGTTTTAATTGGAACTTCCCGGCGCGACGGCAGCCGATCTTGAGCGGAGTATTGGATGCGGGCGACCCCTACTTGGCGGTGGACAAAGGATCGACCCGAGCCGACGTGGAACACCGGCTTTCGGTTGCTTTGGTGTGGCAGTTGCCTTTCGGAAAAGGCAAGATGATCCCGCTGTCCGGGCCGTTGAACTGGATCGCGGGTGGTTGGCAGGTGAATGGGATTATCACCCATGAGTCAGGTATCGCCCTGCCGGTGAGCTACGGGATCGACAACACAAACGGGTCGGCCTCAACGCGGCCCGATCAGATAGGGAACCCGAACTCCGGGTCTCGTAATGCTCCGGAATCGTGGATCAACAGGGCAGCCTTCACGGATCCTGTGCCGCTTGCTCAGGTGCTTGCGAGCGGGCTGAGCCCGATCGTGGCGGCGGGCAATGCAGGCCGCGCGCCAGTGATCGGCCCGGGCGTCCAGCTTTGGGACCTGGGCGTCTATAAGAACTTCCACTTTGCGGAGGAGAGGTTCCGGGCGCAGTTCCGGTTCGAGATGTTCAACGCCTTCAACCACGCCAACTTCGGCAACCCCAACACGAGCTTCCTGAGCAACAATTTCGGGCGGATCAGCAGCACGTTCGGATTCGGCCGTGAGATCCAGTTTGGGTTGAAGTTGAACTTCTAGGAGGCTGCCGCCAGTCGAGCGATGGATCCAGATGACCAGGAGACCCAGTCCGCCGCCCGCCACTCGATTCGGGAAGCGGTGGGCTTGGTCCTTCGGCCTCTTGGTTTCCTTGTGCCTCCAAGCGGCCGACGTTGCACCGGTTGACCGGAAGTCTCTCGTCGAAGGGGCTTTCGTCGGCTCGGAAGAAGAGGCGCTTGACGCCTTGCATCAGAGTCCCGATCAGATTGGCCCTTATTTGCAGCTCGGATCTTTCTACAACCAGCGGGGAAAACTTGATCTAGCCCGCAGCTATCTTCTGCGCGGCCTCGGAATCGAGCAGGATAACGCTGACGCGCATCAGCTCTTGGCGGTCAACTACGCCCGCAGGCAGATGTGGGATCAGGCGTTCGATCACATTGGCCAGGCGATAGAGGGGCAGCCGTCCAATCCCGGGCTGTCCTACAATCACGGTGCGTTTCTCTACAACACGCAACGATACGACGAAGCTGTGGAGCCGTTTCGCAGGGCGCACGAACTGGAACCTGAGAACCTCCAATACCACCAAGCCTACGCTTCCTCTCTCGAGGCGGCCGGACTGCACGAGGAATGTGTAGCCGAACTAACAACGCTGCTGGAGAGCCACCCCCGCGAAGCGAGCCTCTATTACGATCGAGCGCATTCGTGGATGAAGCTCGGCGAAACAGTCAAAGCTCGCCGAGATGCGCAGGAGGCCATTTCGTTGAGTGCGGGCCTTGCCGGCGCTCACTATTTGCTGGGAAAGATTCACGAGCAAGATGAGGAACTGCCGAAGGCGCTTGCAGCCTATTCCAGAGTTGTCGAACTGGAACCGGGTCACTTTAATGCACGCTATCGATTGAGCCTTGTTCACACCCGTCTCGGCGATCGGGAGGAGGGCCGGCGGCAGATCGAGATCTATCGAGCCTTGAAAGACGAAGTTGACGCACAGAACGCCATCTTACGGGCCGGCGATGCTTTCAAGGCCGGGAACTATGGCTCCGCCGAGGCGCAGTATCGCGAGGCATTGGGAAAGGATCCGGACAACACACAGGCGCTCTACTATTTGGGTCTCATACAGAAGAACAAGGGACAACTCAGGGAAGCGGCTGAGTCTTTCCAGAAAGCTCTTGCCGTCCGGTGGGACTTGGCCGTCGCGCGCGCAAATCTGGGCCTCACGTTGGCCGGACTCGGTCAAGCGGATCAGGCGCGCATCCATCTCCGGCAGGCGATTGGTGCGGACCGGGATGACTTCGAAGTCACCTACGCCGCCGGCCGTGGCTTCCTCACTCTGCGAGACTTCGCAGCGGCGGAGACCCCGTTGTTGCGCTCTCTCGAACTTTGGCCGGACCACCCCAGGGTGCAGGCCGACTTGTTCCAGCTCTATGCGCAGTGGGGAAAGATCGACGCAGCTCGAAAATATGTACGGTCGGCCATCGAAGCGAACCCTGACGACGGCCGCCTACACTATCTGGCGGGGCTGTTCTGGGCGGGAGACGGTCAGCTCGACCGTGCGCGAGCCGTGTTGCGGGTAGCGGCAAAGCTTTCTCCCAATGACGTCAAGGTGGCCCGCCTGCTCTCTAGAATGGAAGGGATGACCGCCGCGGAGGCTCCGAGCCGGTAAAGTCGCGGCTTGATCACTTAGTACACGGTTCACAAATAAGGTCACGTAGCTGAGCGGGCATCCGCCGCCCATCCTGTGCGGGCGGGCACGGGGGCCCACCCTTACATGGCAAACCGAAACGTAACCGTATTTGCGAAACACACTACTTAGGGAAGAACGTGCAGACAACTTTCAGTGGCCTGGATGAGCGCCAACAGGCTTACTACGAGGAGAAGGGCTATCTGTTCCCGCTGAGAGCATTGGATGCCGCGGAGACGGAACGGTATCGCCGGAGCTTTTTCGAGTACCGGTCACAGATCAGCGAGCGCCTCCAGACTCTGCCGCCGAGACAACAGTACTATGTCTTCTCGGAGACCCACACGTTTCTCCATTGGGTTCATGAACTCGCCGCGCACCCGAGAGTTCTGGACGCGGTCGAGGGCGTGCTGGGGCCCAACCTATTGATCTGGAACACACGGTGGTTCGCCAAACTGCCGGGCGAAAAAATGTACATTGGTTGGCATCAGGACGCCGCTTACTGGGGCCTTCATCCGCCTAAGGTCGCAACCGCGTGGATTGCTCTCTCCGAGAGCACTCCGGAGAACGGCGCCATGCAGATGATTCCCGGCTCGCAAAAAAAGGCGCTCCTGCCCCAGAGGGACACCTACGCGCCCGACAACGCTTTGTCGCGAGGGCAGGAGATCGCCGTCGAGGTCAACGAAGACGAGGCCGTGGACGTTACACTACAGCCGGGAGAGATGTCGCTGCACCACATAGGCATTGTTCACGGTTCGAAAGTGAACCGATCGGGCAGGCCGCGGATCGGCATCGCCGTTCGATTCGTCACGCCCGAGGTGGAGCAGGAAGGTCCCGAGAAGCAAGTGGCGATCTTGGTGCGTGGCCGGGACGACTATGGCCATTTTGATCTGGTATCGCCCCCCGAACCGGGTCAGAACGACGCCGACGGCTCACGGCACTCGGAAGCCGTGCGGCGAATGCTGAAGAATCTGATGCCCGAGGACTACACGGACTAACGAGGGAGGAACAAATCATGTCGGACACAACGAAGCAGGCCCCAAGCTCGATTTCGCGGAGAGAGTTTCTGCCGGCCGGCGCGGCCGCGCTGGCGGCCGGGGCTTCGGCTCCGCTGCTGAGTGCGAGTCCCGCCGCGACGTACAAGCCTCTCGACCCCTCCAAGCGGCTTCGCATCGGGGTAGTGGGTGGAGGCTTTGGAGCCGGTTTCTCCTGGCACATGCACCCGAATTGTAAGGTGACGGCTGTGGCCGACCTTCGAGAGGACCGGCGAAAACGCCTGATGGAACGATTCGACTGCTCGAACTCGTACGAGGAGTTCCACCCGATGTTGAAGGACGCCCAGGTGGATGCCGTGGCCATCTATACGGGCGCTCCCGTCCACGTTCCCCATTGCGTCGATGTGATGAATTCGGGACGTCATGTCATCTCGGCTGTGCCGGCCGCCGTCACGCTCGAGCAATGCCAACAACTAGTCGACGCCGTCAAGAAGACCGGGCAGATTTACATGATGGCTGAAACCAGTTGCTTTCGTGCCCCCACGATGACAGCGCGCGAATGGCGTAAGCAAGGAAAATTCGGAAGGATCTATTACACGGACGGATACTACCTTCACGACCACGGATCCTATCTCAAGAAGGGCACCGCCTCCAAGGGACTCATGGCGATGTGGATCTACAAGGGGAAGCGCACTTGGCGATACGGGAACTCGCCGGGCCTGTACGTAACCCACGCGACCGGCCCGGTGATCTACGTGACCGGTGAAAAACTGACGGAAGTTTCGGCCATCGGCACACCGATCGACCACGAGTTCTACCGGGGCGACAACCAATACAACAACCCCTTCATCAACATCACCTTCTTCCACAAGACTTCGGGAGGAAACTCCTCCCGCATGGCGGTCCACTGGTGGACGGCGGCTCCGGGCCGCGAAGGCGCGGACTTTTACGGAACGGAGCTAAGCTTCTTCGAGCCGCACTTTGGCCAGCCGGGAGTGGTACGCCGCCCTGACGGCAAACCGGAGGCCTGGAAGCTCGACGACCACGCCTCGATGCTGCCGCCGAATCTGCGGGAGCGAGTCACCAGAGGACACGGCGGGGCGGAGGCGTTTATCGTTCACGAGTTTGTCTCGTCCTGCCTGGAAGAACGGCAGCCCGCTGTGGACGTCTACCAAGCCGTCGCGTACACGGCGCCCGGGCTCGTCGGGCAAGAGTCGGCCATGAAGGACGGCGAATGGATGAAGGTGCCCGACTTCGGTCCGATTAGTTGAGAGGGCAGCCGTTGTCCGGAAAGCCGGAAGCCGATTCCGAATTGGCACACGGCATGGTTTGGACTAGAATGAGAACGCGACGACGGAGCGCGAGACATCCCGTGCCACTTGAATCGCTCCAAGCACGAGCCTTTCGCGCGTGCGATTGAGCGGGGCATCTGACCTCGCTGGAAACGATATGGCTCTGAGAAAAGCGGGCTTGCTGGCGATCACTTCTCTCGCGGTCGCCTGGGCGGTCGAACCGCTACACCCCGACTCACCCTTCATTGAGTCGATCTTCCCGCGCGGGGGGCGGCGGGGGACGCAGTTTGAAATCGAGATCGCCGGCAAGCATCTTGCCGGAGCCTCGGCGATACGGATCTCCGGGCAAGGTGTGTCGGCGCTGGTCCGGGAATCGGTTGACAAGCTGGTTACCGCCGAAGTCTCGATCGCGCCCGACGCCGCCGTCGGACGGCGCGACCTGCGGATCATTTCGCCTCGTGGCAGCTTCGTGCAGGTCTTCGAGGTCGGGAGCCTTCCTGAGCAACGGGAGACCGAGCCGAACGATGACTGGCAGGAAGCGCCGCCGGTCGAGTTCCCCACGGTCATCAACGGCAAAGTGACTGCCAAGGACTACGATCATTTCCGCGTCAAGGCCCGACGCGGCCAGGTGCTTACCTTCGATCTGAACTCGTCCCGCAACGGGACGCGTTTCGACGGGGTCTTGAGCCTGCTCGATCTCGAAGGCAACGAGCTGGCGGCTCAAGACGACTACTACTTCGACAAAGACGCACGCCTAGTCCATAGGTTCACCGAAGAAGGTGAGTACGTCCTGAGACTGATGGGGTTCCGAGAGGGCGGCTCGGCCTCCTCGGATTATCGCCTTACCGTCGGCGAGATCCCCACGGCCAGCCATGCCTTTCCAGCGGGCGGCCGACGTGGCGACACTACGGAGATCGAGCTGGCGGGCGTGAACCTTGACAACCTAGACCGGGTGGTGTTGGGCAACGCGCTGGCAGCGGGTGAGGTTGTCTATCGATCTCCCAATCATGCGAAGGCGCGGATCGAGCTTTCTAGAGACATCGCGCCAGGGCTGTATCCGCTTTGGCTGGTGAGTGAGGCCGGCGAGCTGCCGAACCCACTGACCTTCAGCGTCTCCGATCATCCTGAGGTCGCCAAGCGCCGATTCGGGGGATTCCAAATTAGTGCCCCGGTGGTCATCAATGGCGTGATCGATCGCAGCAAAGCGGCCGACAGCTTCGAGCTCGTGGCTCGTGCCGGAGAAACTTATACCTTCGACGGTGCCGGAATGCGGCTGGGGAGTTTCTTGGACCCGGCAATCCTCATCTACGATACAGAAGACAACCTCGTTGCTTACTTGGACGATACCGCCCCCAACGCGTTTGACAAAGAGCCGCCCAGTGTAGATTTTCATCTAGTACACACTTTTGAGAGAGCCGGGCGCTACAAGATCTTGTTTCGCGACGCCGGAAAACGCGGTCATCCTACGTTTGTCTATCGCTTGACAGTCAGGCAAGCAACACCGGACTTCGAGCTGAGTGTGCTAACCAACCAGATGACCTTACGGAAGGAGAAGCCCTCCACTCTGCGTGTGCGTGTCCGCCGCGCCAGCGGTTGGAACGTACCGGTGGACGTCTGGATTGACGACCTCCCGAAATGGGTCGCGTCTCAGAAAATGACGGCGGCCCCAACCAACACACGCATTCGCGGTACATTCGGCGAGGACTTTTTCGTGGATGGAACCAACGTGGAGCTACCGCTGGAGGCGCTTTCAGACGCGTTGCCGGGGCGGTGGCCTTTGGTGGTCAGGGGGAGAGGCGTTCTCGATGGAAGGGTTGTTGAGCATACGGCCAGGGTGGTTTACCCTTGGCAGAAAACCGGGTTCGTCCGCGGTTTCACCGACGAGCAGCAGATGATCTTGACGCTGGCGGAACCCGAAAGCATTTCCGATGATCGGGAGAACACTGCTACGGTGGCCCTGAAATGAGAATCGTACAACTCTTGGCGATGTCAGCCCTGTTGCTCTCGACCGCAAGCGCCGAGACCACCTTTGTTGGCGACATTGCCCCTATTCTGACCCGGAAAGGGTGCTCCGGATCGAACTGCCACGGCTCGGTTCGCGGTAAGAACGGCTTCAAGCTCTCGCTGTTCAACTCCGATACCGAAGAGGACTTCAAAGAGATCCTTTCCAATGACGATGGCCGCCGGGTGAATCTGGAGCAGCCTGAACAGTCGCTCATACTTAGAAAGCCGTCTTTCCAAGTGACACATGGGGGCGGGGTGAGATTTGAAGTCGATTCCCCCGAGTATCGAAAGATCCTCGAGTGGCTTTCCTCGGGTGCGCCGTACCATGGCCCGGGCCGGCCGGAGTTGCGAAACCTCGAAGTGTCACCCGCGGAGACCATTCTTCTCGAGCCTGAGACAAAACAGCCTTTGACGGTCACGGGAACTTACTCCGACGGCGGCCGGCGGGACCTCTCCCAAACCGTCCAATACTCCGCCCAGGACGAAACCGTCGCTACCGTCAACGAGTCAGGCATTGTCACATCTCGTGGGCGCGGTGAGACAGCCATCATGGTGCGGATGCCCGGTCTGGCGGCGGTGGCGCGCATTGCCGTCATTACAGAGCCTCCCGCGGCGGATTATCCGCGGGTCTCGCGAAACAATCTAATCGACGAACTTGTGTTCGACAAGCTTGAGAAGCTGGGCATCGTCCCCTCGGACCTGGCTGACGACTCGACATTCGTTCGTCGTGCTTACCTCGACACCATCGGTGTGCTGCCGACGCCCGAGGAGACTCGCCGGTTCCTTTCGTCCCGCGATCCGAACAAACGCGAGAATCTAATCGATGACCTCCTGGAGCGGCCCGAATACGCCCAGCTCTGGGCTGCGATCATGGCCGACCTATTCCAGGTGGGCTGGGGGACCGGACTCAAGGGCGGCCATCAGTTGTTCCGATGGCTCCGCGACTCGTTGGAAGAGAATAAGCCGTACGATCGCCTTGTTCGAGAACTCCTCATGGGCAGTGGCCCGTTCGTCTACTCTCCGACGCCCAATTTCTTCGTGGGCTTGATGAAGGGTCCGGAGGGCATGGCGACCCAATTCAGCCAAGCTATCCTCGGGGTCAGGCTGGAGTGCGCCAAGTGCCACGATCATCCGTTTGAAAGTTGGACACGGGATGATTACTTCAGGTTGGCGGCGTTTTTCTCTCGGCTGGAAAGGAAAGAAGAGCCCTACGGCCGCTTTGAGCACACCGTCGCGGTCCGTCCGAATCACAAACCCGTCTATGACTACTTGGGCAACAAAGAATTGAAACATCCCGAGACGGGCGAATACGTCCGCGCAAAGTTTCTTGGGGGCGCCTTCGCAGAGGATGGTCCGGGCGAGGATCCGCGCCCGAAGTTGGCCGAGTGGTTGAGCCGTGCGGACAACCCGTATTTCGCGAGGACCATCGTCAATCGCATTTGGAAGCACTACATGGGAAGAGGCCTCGTCGAGGGTGTGGATGACTTCCGCATTACGAATCCGCCTTCGAATGAAGCGTTGTTGGGGGCGCTGGCCAGTCACTTCATTGAAGGACAATTCGATCTGAAAAGCCTCATGCGGCTCGTTCTGAATTCGCGTGCTTACCAGCTGTCGGCTGAACCGAACGAGACCAATCGCGACGATACGATCAACTATTCTCGTTTCTATCTCAAGCGCCTGATGTCGGAGGTGCTCTTTGATGCGATGGGCCAAGTCGCCGGCAAGCGGCTAAAGATCCCCGGGTACCCGGCTGGTGAGAAAGCGATCTCGGTTGCCGTCGGATCAGGCAACTACTTCATGAAGACGTTTGGTAAAGCCGACTTTCGCGATGTCATTTGCGAACGTGACCACCAGCCGACGGTCTCTCAGGCCATGAATTTGGTAAGCGGGGAAGCGATTCAGGAGTTGGTGACCTCCCCCGGCAACGTCATCGATAAGCTATTGGAACAGCAAGAGCTGTCGCAAGAGGAACGCCTCCAGCAAATCTACGCCGCCGCCTATTCGCGGGCTCCTACGCCCGATGAGCAGACCGCCATCCTCGATCTGCTTCGCGATGCGAATGCAGATCAGAGGGAGGCTATTTATCAGGATGTTCTCTGGGCGATCTTCAACTCAAAGGAGTTCGCCTACGTCCACTGAGGGAGGTCCCTTATGGCTTTCAATTCATTCAGCCGTCGATCTTTTCTGAGCGTGGGTGCGCTGACGCTGTTCGGGCGGTTGAGGCTGGGCGAGGCCCTCGCCCTGCGGGCGGCCGCGCCGGGAGTCGCTCCCAACCCCAAGCCCGAGGACCTCTCGATCATCCTCCTCTGGCTGGCCGGTGGCCTCAGCCAATTCGAGAGTTGGGACCCGAAGCCTCGGGCTAAGGAAAGCTATCGCAGTAAGTTCGGGTCCATCCCCACCAACGTCCCGGACATTCAAGTCGGCGAACTTCTCCCGCTCAGCGCGAAGCATGCGGACAAGTACACCATCATCCGCTCGATGACCGGCAAAGACGCCGTGCACGAGTCGGCCCAAGCGTTCATGCTCAGCGGTCATGCGCCGCGCGCCACTTTGCACTTCCCTTCTTACGGCTCGGTCATTGCCAAAGAACTGGCTCCTCGCAACGAACTACCCCCCTACATCCTTACAGGGGGACCGGTCAGCAAGTGGGAACAAGCGGCATTCCTGGGTCCGAAATATGATCCGTTCCTGGCCGACGATCCGAACAAAGAGAATTACAAAGTACGTGACTTGGATCTCCCCTTGGGTGTGGACTGGGCACGCATGGATCGGCGCAACTCCCTGCTTCGTCTGGCCGATGAACGTTTCCGCCGCATGGATACGATTGGCATCGTCGATGCCATGGACACGCATCATCAGACCGCCCTCACGCTCATACGTTCCGAGAGGGCCAAACGTGCCTTCCGCATAGAGTCCGAGCCCGAAAAACTTCGGGACAAGTACGGAAGGACATCGCTAGGACAAGGCTGCCTGCTGGCTAGGAGACTTGTCGAAGAGGGCGTGCGGCTTGTCAGTGTTCGCAGCGGCGGATGGGACCATCACTTCAACCTATTCAACGATATCTCCACGAAGAAGTTACCCGAGCTGGATCGCGCCTTCGCAGCTTTGATAGAAGACTTGAACGAGCGTGGTCTACTCGGAACAACGATGGTCATCATCGGCACCGAGTTCGGGCGCACCCCGGAGATCAACGTCAACGATGGTAGGGATCACTGGCCGGCCGCTTTCTCCCTGGTCGTAGCCGGCGGTGGAATCGAGGGAGGAAGAGTGCTCGGCGCGACGGACCAGAACTGTTGGGAGGTCACCGAGAGGCCGATCCACGTTCCCGACTTCATCGCCACCATCTACGCCAAGTTAGGGATTGACTATCACCAGATGTACCAGAGCAACGTCGGCCGCCCCGTTCGAGTGATTGATGAGCCCTTTGAAGCTGTGAAGGAACTACTCGCTTGATCTGTCACGTCTACTCCCCTTTCTCGGCTCTATTTTGTCGGTTCGATTGCAGCCAGCAGATTCTTTCGGATGAGATCGCACATCTCGTCAATGTCTGACTCCTCCGCGATGAGAGCGGCCGATTACCGCCCTCTGGTAAGGTCGTTTTTGGGGGCTGGAGTCGCGCCGCTCAGGATCTTTAGGAGTCGGCGATCCCATTTCTCGAGCGCCTGGCGTTTCTCTTTGCTGTACTCGTATCGGTCGTAGATGCTGCTGACGCTGCGGTCCGTGTGATTCAACAGCCGCTCAACGACGAACCGCGGCGTTCCCAGAGCCGAGACGTGGCTTGCGGCCGTTCTTCTCAAGTCGTGCGGCGTGAACGCCTGTGCCTATCGTAAACTCCGTCCATGCTGAAACGATTGAGCTTAGCGGCGTGGCCTGATAGGCTCGGGGGTCCATGCGTAGCATCGTGATTCCCCTGTTGATTGGGCTGCGGTCGAGCTTCCGGAGCCAGGCCGAACTACAAGTCGAGATCGTCGCTCTGCATCAGCAGCTGGCAGTGTTGCGGCGGCGTCTCTCAACTCGACCCCGCTTGCGACCCGTCGATCGATTCTTCTGGACTTGGCTGTCTCGGCTGTGGCCCGGGTGGCGACGGGCCCTCGTGATCGTCCAACCCCAGATTGTTTTGGCTTGGTACCGCCGCGGCTTTCGTCTCTATTGGCGATGGAAGAGCCGCCAGCGCGGGCCGGGAAGGCCGAAGGTTTCGCCCGAGGCGAGAGCGCTGGTCCGCAAGATGAGCCTCTCCAATCCGGGCTGGGGCGCTCCGCGCATCCACGGAGAATTGCTCAAGCTCGGCATCGACATTGGGGAGACGAGCGTGAGCAAGTACATGGTCCGTCGTCGCAAGCCCCCATCACAGACTTGGCGCACATTCCTGGAAAACCATCTCCACCAAATAGTAGCGGTGGACTTTTTCGTCGTGCCCACCTTGACGTTTCGAATCTTGTTTGTGTTCGTGGTGTTGGCCCACGATCGACGCCGGATTCTGCATTTCAACGTCACCGCCCATCCGACGGCGGAGTGGACGGCGCAGCAGATCCGCGAAGCCTTCCCTTGGGAGACAGCTCCCCGGTTCCTGCTGCGCGACCGGGACGGGATCTACGGCAAGGCGTTTCGGGATTGTGCGACAGCGATGGACATCGAGGAGATCCGAATCGCTCCGCGGAGTCCCTGGCAAAATCCTTACGTCGGCGACTGATTGGGTCGATCCGCAGAGAGTGTCTGGACCAAGTGATCGTCCTCAACGAAAGATCGCTGCGGCGCATTCTACGATCCTTAGATGGATGACAGTTGCGATTGACTCAGCGAGGTCACGCGTCGTGGTCGCGGGCGAGGCCCCCGTGATCGTCATGTAGTTGCCGGCACTCAGCCAGAGGCACTTAAACTGTGGCTAGCTCGCTTAAGCAAGCACTCTTTCCGCTAAAAATTGCCGGCGCCACTCAGCCAGCTCCGACAGTCGGAAGCGGATCGAGTCGCCCATCATGCGGTAATGGGGAATCTGGTTTCGCTCGACGTAAGCATACACGAGTGAGGGGCTCACGCCCAGGAAGCGGGCGGCGGCGTTCACTGTGATTGGGGCTTCTGTGGCCTCCCGGTAGAGAGTCTGTGTCATAGGGGTCCCGAGAATGGGGGCCGATTAGCGCAGAAAAGCTCACGGAGCGTGCACGGTCTCAGATTTAGGTCTTGAGGTTTTCCGGTCTCACGGACTCTGATAGAACTAAGGGACTGTCACAGAACAAGTGATTCAATTTACAGATACCTGCGGCAAGATCTTGTAGTTCCATTCTCCATGGAAGGCATCGCGTTCAATGTGGAGTGCGGCGACCTGTTTATCGGAGACCTTGAGGCCGGAAGGGTAGAGGTTTGAGTCGATCTGAGCACGCACCTTGAGGCCGGTCTTCGTACGGGTGGCAGCGATGAGGTCAACGATCACTTGGTGACTGACCAAGGGCTTCCCTCTCCAGTTCTGGCTGATGAAGGAGAAGAGGCGGTGTTCAATCTTATTCCATTTGCTGGGGCCCGGCGGCAGGTGGCAAACTCGCAGTTCTAAGCCGGTCTCATCAGCGAGCCGTTGCAGTTCAACCTTCCAAAGCCGTACTCGCGATCCATTGCTGCCACCGGAGTCGGCGGTGATGAGAAGCTCGGTTGCTTGCGGGTAGGATTGTTGCCCCATGCTGTACCACCAACGGCGAATGGGCTCGACGGCAAAAGCGGATGTATCGTGATCAACTCCGACGCTCACCCAGCCGCTATTGTTCGCTAGATCGTAAACCCCCTAGGGCGCGGCACGACCCAATTCGGGGATCACAAAGTCATGCACGCGCACTGGTTCCGGGTCGCCTTTGGGGCGCAGTTCCGCGCCATGATTCTTGAAATTGCCCAGTAACTCTTTCTTCTTGGTATCGACTGAAATGACGGGCTACTGCTGCTGGAGAAACTCGGTGACATGCTGGTTGATGTGCTGGAATTGCTGGTCGCGGTCGGCATGGCTGGACCCTTCCAGGGTCTTGCGGTTGGCCTGCAGGCTATAGCCCAGTTCAGGCAACAACTCGGCCACCATCCGATGACTGGTCTGATGGCCAAGCCGGTTGAGTTCTTCCGCCAATTTGCGCACGCTCTTGCACGTCCAACGCAACGGAGACTCGGGATCGCCCCGAGTGACGGGATCCACCAAACGTTCCAGATCCGTCTTCAAAGAGGCGTCTTTGTCGACGGTTCTCTTGCGGCCTCCACCCGGGCGGCGTACTCGGCCCCCTTGCACACTTGGGGCTTCGTCGAGTTCCTTGATTCCCCGGATCATCGCCCGCCGCGATACACCGGTCTGGCGCGACACCTGGGATGTTCCTCCAAAACCGATCGCCAGACTCTCACTCGCGGCGACAAGCCGCCTCATGCGCTCGTCGAGAAACGGCGCTAGCTTTTCGAACCGCATTCGGATTCCGTCAGCTTCAGCCTCAGCCACCACTCAAGCATAAAACATTTCCGGTCCAAATCGTTTCAGTTGTTCTGTGACAAGTCCTAAGGTCGATTTCGGCTGTTTGTGCCCCCTCGGAGATCCGGTCGGAGGACTCTTATGCCTACGAATTATTTGCGCACTGCGCTGTTGTCCTACTGTCTGCTCGGCGTTCTTGCTGAACCAGCCGCTGGACAGCTCCCGAGTGGAGGAATCGCCGGGTCTGTCTTGGACTCGACTGGCGCTGTCGTGCCCGATGCGCGGCTCGTCGCGCGGAGCATGGTCACCGGGCTTGAGCGGGCGACGGAGACGGACCAGCGCGGCTCGTTCTCGTTCCCGCTGCTGCCACCGGGCGTTTATGAGCTCAACGTGGAGTCTGAAGGCTTTCAGAATCCCGGGAAGCGGATTGTCGTTCAAACGGGCGCGACGACTCGCGTTGAGATTGAGCTTGCAGTCGATGTCCTCGAACAGGTCGTCGAGGCGCTGGATACGTTGCCGGAACTGCGGTACGACTGGCACGGAGTCGACGGCGTCGTCTCCCGTTTCGAGATCCAGAACCTGCCTCTGAACGGGCGGGAGTTCCTTCAGCTCGCGATCCTCGAGCCAGGCGTCACAGCGGCGCCCCGAGCTGGGTTCTTCACGCGACAGTTCAATGTTTCCGTGCTCGGCGCTTCGTCGAACGAGACGCGTTACACGCTGGATGGGAGTCCGATCTACAACCCACTGACTGGTGGAACGCCGCAGAACGCCTCACAGGAGGTCGTTCAGGAGTTCCAAGTTCAGACCGTGAACTTCGATCTCGCTACAGGGTTGACCGGAGCGGGTGCGGTAAACGTCGTGACTCGATCGGGCGGGAACCAGCTTCACGGGAGCGGGTTCTTTTTGTTCCGCGACCACAACCTTTCCGCCTACCCCGCGCTGCGACGCGAGCCCGAGAACCCGGACCCGTTCTTTGCTCGTCGGCAGTGGGGTTTCTACGTTGGAGGACCGATCCTCAAGGACCGCCTGTTCTTCTTCACCAACCTGGAGCAGAACAATCAGGACGGTGTCTTTACGATTCAGCCCCGCTCGCCCGATTTCGCGGGCTTCGGCGGCATCTTTCCGAGCCCGTTCGACAGTACCCAGGTCAGCGCTCGATTCGACGTGCGGTTGAACGACAAGAATATGGCGTTCGCGCGCTACTCGCATAACGGGAACGAGGGTTTCTCGCCGCCGAGCGGGCAGGGCAATCTGCCGTCGAACTGGAGCGCGAACTCGAACTGGGTCGATCAAAGCGTCGGCTCTCTGTCGAGCGTCATTCGGCCGAACCTTATCAACGAGCTACGGTTCTCCTACTGGTATTGGCAATCACGGAATCTGCCTTCGGATCGATCGAACTGTCCCGGTGAGTGTGTTGGGCTCGGGATGCCCGAGATCAGCATTCTGGGGAGCGACCTCGTCGCCGGCAACTTCGTCCTGACGCCACAGGGAGGCGACACGCGTCGATACCACCTGACTGACAACGTCTCCTGGCAGAAGGGTCGGCACAGTATGCGCTTCGGTTTCGAGGGGCAGTACGAGCGTAGCGCCGGGTTCCTGGAGTTCGTCGAGCCGGCCTCGATGGTGCTGTACTCGCCGGAGATTGTGCGAGCGTTCAATGCTGATCCGCGGGTACCGCCGCAGGCTCGCATCGCATTGCCGGAATCTTTTCAGACGCTTGACGATGTTCTTCAGCTCCCGCTCGTCGGGTTCTCGGTGGGGTTTGGGGATGCGACGCTGCCGCCACGGTTCGCATTCGACGACGCACGCCACGATCATCTCTGGCGGGTCTATTGGCAGGATTCGTGGCGGCTTCAGTCACGCTTCACGCTGAACTATGGGTTGTCGTACTTCTACCATCTCGATCTGGCCAACCACACCCTCAGCAAACCCCAATTCCTCGAACCTGTTCTGGGCATTGGCGGCCTGGAGCCGACGACGCGGGACCGCAACAACTTTGGGCCCATGCTGGGTTTCGCTTGGAACGTCTCGCGCGACAACAGGACCGTCGTACGCGCCGGCTCGGGCGTCTACTATGAACTGCCGCTGGACTCGCTGCGGCTGCGCGAGTTGTCAACGATCGGACCTCGTGGCGCGGGCCGATTCATCGTCGACGGCTCGATCGTACCGAATCCAGTGCCCGGAGTTCCCGGTGTTCCTCTATTCACGTCCCTCAATTTTCCGAACGGTCCGACGAACTTCCGGGGTTCGCACGTGCTGCAGATCCTCCCAGAGGTGAAGGAGTCGCTGGAACGGCAGCTTGGCGATCCGAACAACACCGACTTCGGGGTGCGCAACATCGAAGTCTTCAAGCAGGGAACGGGTCTGATCGCGCGAGATTTCGCCACGCCTTATTCGGTCCACGTCAATGCGGGCGTCCAGCGTGAGTTGGCCACACATGTGGTGATCTCCGCCGATTACGTCTACCGGCGGTCGGTGCGCCAGAACATGGGCGACATCGACCTGAACCGGTGGGGCAGCGTGGAAGGTCCCGTCATTCGTTCGTGCCAGGGTCTGGAGATCTTCGACGAGAGAGCCCTGTGCTCGACTGGACCCATCACCACGCAAGTGAGCGGTGGGCTCGCGACTTATCAGGGCCTGCTCGTCAAGCTTGAAAAGCGATGGTCGGGCCGCTATCAGTTCCGTGGGTCTTACGCACTGTCGAGCAATCGCGGGTTCAACGGCATCATCGACAACAACGATTGGTTCGCAAGCCATGGTCCTCGCGATGCGGACCGCCGGCATGTCTTCACGTTCTCTGGAATCGCCGACCTGCCTTGGGGCCTCCGCCTATCGGGCGTGTCGAAGCTACTGAGCGGACCGCCCTTCCGAGCCCAACTGTTCGGCGTTGACCTCGACGGCGACGGAACGCTCAATGATCTCCTGCCAGGGACCGGCTGGAACGAGCTGAATCGGGGTCTGGACGGCGAGGCGCTTCGAGCAAAAGTCGGCGAGTTCAACTCTTCGTTCGCGGGTGGCCGAACCCCAGCTGGACAGCCCATCCCAATGCTAGTGTAGTGCACCATAAATAATGTAATTTATATTGGCTTCCCATCGTCTCTATTAACAGGAGGCATGGGATGCGAAGAGCACAACCAGTAACTTTGAACACAGCGCAATGCAAGCAGTTGGACCGCTACGCGCGCGGCCGCCAAGTCGCCGTTCGTCTCGCCCTGCGAGCCAGGATTGTCCTGCTGGCCGCCCACGGTCTCGATAATAAGCAGATCGCCGCACAGCTCGGTGTCTCGCGGCAGTTGGTGGCCCGCTGGCGCACGCGCTTTCTCGAAAGCGGCATCGCCGGCATTGCAAAAGACGCCCCACGGCCCGGTCGTACACCTGCCGTCTCGAAGCAGAAAGTACAGCAGATCATCCACAAGACCACCCGCGAGAAACCGTCCAACGCCACCCACTGGAGCCGCCGCACCATGGTCGCCGCGGCCGGCGTCAGCGCTTCCACCGTGGGACGGATTTGGCGCGCCCATGGCCTCAAGCCCCACCGCGTCAAGACCTTCAAGCTCAGCAATGACCCGCGTTTCGCCGAGAAACTCGACGACATCGTCGGACTCTATCTCAATCCGCCTGAGCATGCTCTGGTTCTCTCGCTCGATGAGAAGTCCCAAATCCAAGCCCTCGATCGCACCCAACCCGGCCTGCCGCTCAAAAAGGGACGCGGCCAAACGATGACCCACGATTACAAGCGCAACGGCACGACCACCCTGTTTGCGGCGCTCAACACTCTTGACGGCAGCGTGATCGCCGAGTGCATGCCCCGACACAGCCACCAGGAATGGTTGCGCTTCCTGCGCTTAATTGACCGCCGCACTCCCAAGGACAAACAGCTTCATCTCATCGTGGACAACTATGCCACCCACAAGCATGCCGCTGTGAAGCGTTGGCTCGATCGTCACCCGCGCTTCCACATTCATTTCACCCCGACCTCGGCGTCGTGGCTGAACATGGTCGAGCGATTCTTTCGCGATCTCACCGTCAAGCGCCTGCGCCGCGGCGTGTTTCGCAGCGTGGACGAGCTCGTCGCCGCCATTGACGACTACATCGCCCAGCACAACGAGCATCCCACGCCCTTCATCTGGACCGCGACCGCCTCCGACATCCTCGAGAAAGTCAAGCGCGGACGTGCCGCCCTGCATAAGGTGCAATCTGCTTGACGCACTACACTAGCGTGTGCAGCGTCAACGATGCGTGCCGGTGGGCGTCGACGGCGCGGTTCAGAGGACGAGAGCCCCGGCGGGATGTATCATGTCTCCATGACCAGCTTCCGGATGTCGGTGACGGTGCTCGCGGTGATGCACGCGCTCTTCGCCGGCTTCACGGCCCTGGTGGGCGCATTCGCGAACGGTGGGGACATCTGGCAGCGGCTGCTGGTAGTCCTGCTGCATCCGCTTGGCGCCGCGGGTGTGCTGGTGCTCGTGTTGCGGCCCCGCCTCGTCACGACGACGATCCTCGCCCTCGCGGCACTCCTGACAGTGAACGTGGTCGCCGACCTGGGCCTTGCGCAGCTGATGGCTGCGGGCCGCGTGCGGGGCGATTGGGAGCTAGCGCTGGCTTTCTCAGTGGTTCCGGTCATCGGAGTGGTCTACGCGCTGGCGCTGCTGCGCACGGCCCGCGGAACGACCGGGTAAGGCGCCTCCCGGAACTGGAGACGCGCTGGAGCCATGGGCACCAGCCGGGCTCGATAGTCCAGGGCGCCGGAACGCTCCTGCGCCGCGTCAGCGGGGCGGCGAATCGTCGGTTCCGTGCCGTCCGTTCAGATAGGCGGCCCACTCGTCCATCAGCTGGCGCCGGCTACGATCCTTCTGTTCGCCTCCCGCCAGGTAGGCAGTGAAGAGTTCGAAGTTGTGGTTGTACAGGTGAGTCAGGATTTCGGCCTCGACGTTGTGGACCGAATCGCCGTTGCGCCGCCTCTGGCGAAACTCCTTCAGGACTGCTGAAGCGCGCGAGTCGATCCCCACTCCCCGGCCTGCTGCAGTGATCTCCGAGAAGGTATCGTCGGTAAAGCACACGACCATACGCTTGAAACCTTCCTTGACAGCGGTGTTCTCGGTGAGCAGCTCGAGGTTGCGCTTCTCCCAAGGCAACGGTGGATCCAGGTCGAAGCGTCCTCTACCGATAAAGATGCCAATCGTCAGGCGGTCCAAGACAGGTCGCACAAAGCTGAAAGTACCGCTCTCCAGGACGAACCTCCCGACATCCCGTTGAAGTGTCAGGTTGCTGACCTCGAAGCTGCTGGCGATCTCCACGTTTCGAAGCAGTTGGTAGGTCGCATCGCCTTGGCCCGGAGCGGGGTCTTTTCCGTTGAGAGTTTCCGCGGCCCAGGACAGCGGGCAAGCTCGTGGAGGAAAAGAAGCAGCTCCGCAAGGAAGGGCCGAGACCATTCGGCCTCGGTCAGTCGGAGTCAAGCGCGGTCTTGTCCAGGATCTGCGTGCAGATGATGGATCTCACTATTTTTGTGCCGAACCGAAGGAGCGCCAGGAAGACAACTGTCTTGATTTAGAAAAGCCGCCGTCAGCCTGAAGCTTTCGAGGCTCGAGTACGGGCGAGTTCAGAACTCCCGCAGGGTCTCTTCCATCCAAGGTAAAGACGGTGCCGAGCTATGGCGTGGTGAACCACAAAACGGCAATGGCTGCCGCGGCAAGCACCAATAGGACCGACCCACTTCAACACCGCTGACAAGCGTCTCACCGGGCGGCCAAGCTGGATGCCTAGCGGAAGTATATGACGGCGATCAGCCCGCCGAAACTCAAACTCCGTGTAACCGAGGCGCACTTTATTGGCCAACCGGTACCGTGAGCATGGCGTCGATCCCTTCGCTGCCAGCGGATTGGAGCGACAGGAGGTAGGTCAGCAGATTGAACGTCGCCTTGGAGTTCAAATCCGCATCGTCGATATAGAACCAATGGCCGCGGTAGCGGATCCGGACAAACGCCCCAGGTGGCGGCGACTCCGAGGAAGCGATCTTGAGCAGGTTGCCGGACACGATGCTCCAGTTGAAGTCTTCGTTCTCCCGCCCCTTGAGGACCGTCACCAGTCCCCTTGACTTGTGCGAGTCGGGCGGGTCGACGTTATGCGATAGAAAGAACAACGCTCCTAGCAGTGATCGTCCCGTCAACACGATCTCATCCGAGTCTCGTTGCTCGCCGCTACGCGTGGTCAATCGAAACGTGGACTCAGCGGCGTCGAGATCCAAGATCTCGCGTAGGCTGCGCAATATGTTGGATCGCGGGCTGTCGGATCCGGGCTTTTCGATTCTGACAAGAGTGGCTCCCGTCTCCCGGTCTTGCGCGAGCATGAAGTTGAGCGATCCCAGAATCTGCAATTCTCGGAGCAAGCGCGCCACTTCTCTGAATCGGCTGTTGTCGGGAATCCGGGACGGCGTCGGCCCGCTGGCGACAGGGGCGTTCGTGACATCGTTCAGTCTGTCGACGCAGCACATCAAGAGCCGCTCGACACTCCAACCCGACTGGGACAAAAGAATGAGCCGGGTATCCACTTGACTCAGGTGACCCCAACATCTTGTAGTTGGGCTCACAGCGTCTTAGCGTCCCAATCGGCGACGATCGAGCGGTACGGCGTCGGCTCCACCGCCATGGCCTGCTGCACAAGGCGGTAGAAGAGCTTGCCCCGACTGCGTGATCTGCGCCGATTGAAGCGGAACACGAACTCGTCGAGATAGTAGTCCAGATGCTCGTGGCTGACCGCCCCCTGATGCGTGCCCAGCATCCAGCGCTTGAGTAGCGAGATCGCCAAGTGCACCCTCGGCAGTAGCTGCGAGGCCTGCTCGCGGCGGTTGTTAATCGAGATGATACGACGCTGGTAGTCCTTCTTCTTGAGCGGATCGTAGCCCGACCAGTTGTCGGTAACAACCACGCTGCCCGGCTCGACCGACTCCTCGACGAAGGGCATCAAACTGGCCGCCGAGGCGTTCTGAACGCGCTGCATGCGGATGCGCCCCAGCCCGGTGCCTCTCTCTTCCGCGGCGACTGCAATCAACGCTTTACGCTCGGTCTGCCGGCCGATTACCCCTTCTTCTTCAGCGCCCCAGTAGGTCTCATCGACCTCGACGAGGCCCGTCAATCGCTCCCGCCCCGGGCGCACCATCGCTCGCCTCAGCTTGTGCATCCAAGGCCAGGCGGTTTGGTAACTGCCCAGTCCCAGAACGCGCTGTAGACCCAGGGCGCTGGCCCCATTCTTCTGCGTGGTGATGGTCCACATCGCCCGGAACCACAGCCGCAGCGGCTTGCGTGTGTCTTGAAAGATCGTGCCGGCGGTGACGGAGGTTTGCCGCCCGCAGCGAGCGCATTCGAACCACACTTTGCGCACCGGCCAAGCGCGCTCATGCCCACACCTTGGACAGCGGAAACCCTCTGGCCAGCGCAAGGCGAACAGATAGTCGCGGCAAGCCTCCTCGCTCGCAAAGTGAGACTCGAATTCGAGTTGGTCGCGCGGGTAATCCTCCACCAGGCCCTACACTACATCTTGGGGTCACCTGAGTCAAGTGGATACCCAGCAAGAATGATTGTGCTAGGCGAAATCGGTGTGAGCAGGCGTTGAGTGAACTCCGCTCCGGAAATCGGTTCGTAGGTAATGGTGGGCTGCTCGCTGTAGCGGCCGCCGAGGTCAACACCTATCTCAGTGCTGCCCGTTCCGTCGACATGTATTCTGGGCAAGACGCCCACACGCGCGTCCAGTGTGTACTGGGCGATGACGGTTCCAACATCGAGAAACATTGGAGTATCCCTGTATCGCAGCCGGACTAGGTTCAGGAGTAGCTGGTTGTTCTGGGATCGCGCGATCCGCTCGTTGTAGTCGAATCGCGCCGCCGGGATCGTCCTCGGTCCGAGACGGGTCGCGCAGGCACTCAGGAGGATGGCGCCACAAAGAGCCGCCCAGCTTGCAATGCCGCTCTTCGTTTGGATCATCCTAAGTGGGCGCTTCCCGATGCCGCATGCGGGCATGCCTGTGGTCATACCCGTAGCTTTGTACTGCGGCGGGCACGCTGTCGGCATTGCCCGCACGGCGTAATCGACCGGGGCATGATCGATGTCAAGCCCGCGCTCCCATCATAGGGAAGCTTGACTGGTCCGGTCCGCCGAGCCTCGCAACTTTAGTATCAGGGTTATACTTCACACACTCGGCACCCTTCGTGCCGGACGGTCTGGTGATCGAGTGCCGGCGTAGGAGGGAAAGAACCCGTGAGGGTGGCAGCGATCGGTCTGCTCGGGGCCCCGTCCTGACAGCGAACCTGTGGGCGACAGGGTGAGATCCATGAACCGTATGCGGCTACTGAAGGGACCCTTCTCTTACCGCTTGATAAGAGGTACTTTTCGTCCCGCCCAGCCGCTACGGGAGCGGTTGGCGTTCAAGGGCGGAACCGCCATTAAGCGGTGCTACTTTGGCGAGTACCGCTTCTCAGAAGACCTCGACTTCACGCAGCTGGCGGACGTTCCCTTCGAGGCGATCCGGACGGAACTTGATGCCGTCTTCGAGGACGTTCACCGTTCCTGGGGCATCGTAATGCGCTACGAACGTGAAGATTGTCAGACCCATGCAAACAGCCACACGTTCTATTTGGCCTACGAAGGACCCCTGCCCGCACGGTCCGCCAAGGAAGTGAAGGTGGACATCACCATCCGGGAGCGCCTCGTTCTGCCGCTCGCGGAACGTGCTGTCGTCCGTGGCTACGAGGAGTACGAGGATCTGCCGGATGACGCGCTCGTCAGGGTGTATCCACTGGATGAGATCGTCGTCGAAAAAATCGCGCCCTCGGCGACCGCGCACGAAACGAGCCCCGTGATCTATACGATGTCTGGTACCTCACGAGTGAAGGTCACGTTGACATCAGCAGCCTGACGGCTGAAACAGAGGCCAAGCTGCAGTTTCGCGGACGAACGCTCTCCACGCTTGGCGAGGAGTTTCGCAACAAGGAGCTGCGTCTCACCAGGCTCTGGGGTGCCCGTCTCGCCGCGCAGATGGTGCTGCTACCCGAATTCGACGGCGTGTTCCGCGCTGTGCAGCGCAGCCTTCGTCAGGCTGGACTACTTGATTGAAGCCTCGGAAATACTTTGCGATGGGATGGCCGAGGATTCCATCAAGTCGATGAAACCAGGCTGGTTGGGAGGGCACGGGGGGATCTCCTGCTCTACTACACGTTAGGGAGCGATCCGGCATTATGGCCTGCCGGGGAGCGGCGGGAGAGGGGGTTTATCATGTATGATAAAGGATATTATCATTCATATGTCAGCAGGTCCTCATGCCCAACTGCCTGACACTGATTCCCAAGACCACAACCCCAACACCGGAAACTCTCCCGGGCGGCGGTATCCAGCTCCCCGCCATCTTCTCTCCCGACTCGGCCACCGCCCAGCGCGTCCTCGAGTTCTTCACCGCCAACATCAGGAACCCTCACACCCGCAAGGCCTACGCCACCGCCGTCCGCGGCTTCGCCGCTTGGACGGACACCATCGGCATCGCCCATCTCCGCTACATCAAGCCACTCCATGTCGCCGCCTATATCGAGCAGTTGCAGAGCCGCCTGTCGGCTCCTTCGGTCAAACTCCAGCTGGCCGCGATCCGCATGCTCTTCGACTGGCTTGTGGTGGGCCAGATTGTCCCCACCAACCCGGCCAGCGCCGTGCGCGGGCCGAAGCATTCGCTCAAGAAGGGCAAGACGCCCGCGCTGACAGCTGAAGAAGCCCGCGACCTGCTTGATTCGATCGCCACGCGCTCGCCGGTGGGCCTGCGCGACCGGGCGCTGATCGCCTTGATGATCTATACCTTCGCGCGCGTGGGCGCGGTGCTCAAGATGCGCCTCGAGGACGTATTCACGCAAGGCCGCCACACCTGGGTGCGGCTCCACGAGAAAGGCGGCAAGCATCACCAGATGCCCTGTCACCACAAACTCGAGTCCTACCTGCAGCAGTACATCGATACTCTCGAGGTAACAGCGCTCGAGGACGGCTCGACGCTCGACCCCAAAGCCTGGACCTTCCCTACGGCCGCAGGACGCTCCGGCCGTCTCAGCAACCGCCCGATGGGCCAGGCCGACGTGTACCGCATGATCCGCCGCCGCGCCCTCGACGCGGGCATCGAGACGAAAATAGGCTGCCACAGCTTCCGCGCCACCGGCATCACGGAGTATTTGCGGAACGGGGGCAAACTCGAAGTGGCGCAGCAGATGGCCAACCACGAATCCGCCCGCACCACCGGGCTCTACGACAGACGCAACGACCAGATCTCGCTCGACGAGGTCGAGAGGATCCTGATTTAAGATTCATCAGTGGCGCTGGCCCTTGGTGCGGGATGTCCTCTGCAGGGTGGTTTGGTATGGTAGCTAGTACTTGCAAGTACTAGCTACCACTTGCTTTCTAGCACTTTCTACCTCTATCAATTTTGGTATCATCGGTGCTGAACGAGTTGTCCTTCGGAGAGTTCGTTCTACTCAAACGCGTCGGCGTTTTAAGACAATGCCAGTTATCACTTTTGCAAGACCTAAGGGCGGGGCAGGAAAGACCACAGCGGCCCTTCTCCTTGCCACCGAGCTCGCGGTGAAGGGATTTGATGTTACGGTGATCGACGCTGATCCGCTCAAATGGATCGAAGGCTGGAGCAAGCTACCCGATAAGCCAGCCAACCTGGAGGTACTCGCCGGCCTGACCGAAGACAACATCATCGAAGCTATTGATCAAGCACAGAGTCGGGCTCAGTTCGTCATCATCGACCTCGAAGGAACAGCCAGTACGATCGTCGCCTACGCCCTTAGCCGTTCGAATTTCGTCCTGGTTCCGATCCAACCGTCCAATATGGACGCTCGGGCTGGAGCCATGATCGTGAAGCTGATTAGGAATCATGAACAGGCTTTCAGGATCGAAATCCCGTTTGCGCTCTTCCTGACAAAAACGAGGGCCGCGATTCGACCCAGAACGCTGTCCAACATCTTGACGCAGCTCGAACAGGCCAATATGCCGGTTTGTCAAACACAACTCTTGGAGCGCGATGCGTTCCGGCAACTATTCTCCTTTGGCGGGACACTCGAAACGCTGAACCCGAATACCACCTACAAACTCGATGAAGCGGTGATCAATGCCCGTGCGTTTGCCGGGGAGGTTCTTACCCGTTTGGCAGCAACCACCGCCACCAAGAACACCACCCAACCGCAGGAGGTCGCATGAGCACAACAAAACAACCACAGAATCTCGGTTTTGAGGATGCGTTCGATCAAGTAAAACCTGATCAATGGACGGTCCCCGAGAAGAGCATCAGTAACGATCATGAGGTGGGTACTACGGATCTCAAACAGGTTGCCGAAGCAACCGGTTTTGTGTCCCGGCAGATCCAAACGCTAAAAGAGCCAACCGCCCAGATCAACTTCCGCGCCAAAATCAGCACGCTCGCAGACTTTCGTGCGCTTTGCGGAGCGCAGGAACCAAGTTGGCCCTATGGATATGGTCTGGAACGGGCAGTTGCAGCCCTAAAACGAGAGCTGCAACAAGACCCTGTCCGCAACACGAAGCAGTAGGATGCCGACCCTATTTACAGGGGCTCTCTGTGGAGTCCATGTCGAGAACCACACGCCCGAAGTCGTCCTGCGTCTCGGCCTGCGTGACCAGCTCGCGGTTTACCGCCATCAACTCAATCAGGTTCTCTTCGCTGACCTCCGGCAGGTGAGACATGGTGGGAAGTCACGACACTCTGGAGGTACTGGCCTGCCACGGCAAGGCGCAAGAGTCCATCGAGCGGATCAGGGAGATGCGCCGGGGATGCGAGCAGGAGTACGGGCTGCTGCGCTCCCTGCTCTCGGACTCGTACGGTCGCTACCGGCGCATTACCCACGTGGGGGGGCGTTGGTGCATGAATCGGTGTAAGCGAGCACGCTAGCGGCGGGGGTGGGGTCCAGTCCATCCTAGAGATCGGGGGGGGGGGGGTAACGTCATGGTCGCAGCGAAGTCGAGCCGAGTCAACTGCCAGTACAAGAAGAAGTACAGAATCCGGAACTGGAGGGAGTACGAGCGTGGCCTCAGGAGCCGCGGCGACGTCACGATCTGGCTGAGCGAGGATGCAATTGCCGCGTGGGTCCCACCGAAGAACGGTCTTCGCGGAGGCCAGCGGCTGTACTCGAACCTCGCGGTCCGGATCGCGTTGATGCTGCGGGTCGTCTTCAGCCTGCCGCTCCGCCAGACCGAGGAGTTCCTGGACTCGCTGCTCCGCTTGATGGGCCTCAACCTCAAGGCCCCGGACCACACCACACTCTCGCGCCGGAACCAAATCGTTGCGGTGCCGCCCCTGACCCGATCCTACGACGGCCCGATCGACTTGATCGTCGATTCCACAGGGCTGAAGATTCTGGGTTGCGGCGAATGGAACGCGCACAAGCACAAGGCATCAAAGAAACGCCGGGATTGGCGGAAGCTGCACATCGGGGTGGATGCCGAGGGGTTCATTGTGGCGGCCGAACTCACAGCGAGCAGCCGGGACGACGCCTCCACACTCCCTGCTCTTCTCGACACAATCGAGGTTCCCATCCGGCGTTTCACCGCAGACGGAGCCTACGACCACAGGTCAGTCTACGATCAACTCAGCGCGGCCGGTACAGAGAACGTCGTGATTGTGATTCCCCCTCGTCGCTCCGCGGTGTCGGCGGGGCCAACGGACGGCCCATGGGCGCAGCGTGACACGGCTCTTGAGAGGATTCGCCAGGTTGGGCGACGAGAGTGGCAGAAGGAGTCGGGCTACCGACAGCAGGCGCGCGTTGAAAACAGCTTCTTCCGATACAAGTCCGTGCTCGGAGGCGGATTGAAGGCGAGGCACGGCAAGGCACAAAGGAGAGAAGTTGCGATCGGGTGTCACATCCTCAACCGGATGGCCGAGCTGGGTAGGCCGAAATCCTGCGCTGTGGTGTCCTGAACGAGAAGTTGGAAAAGCGCCCCCACTCGCGCCGCAGTTGAATCATGCAACAGCGCCTGTATTTCAACACGAATCTGGTCGGTACCCTAAGTTAAAGACATGGAGTCAGGGGCAACAACACGCCCACAGCGGGAGAAGCTTTAACGGAAGACCATTACTTCGGCTACACCGTACTAAGGGCCACCATCGTCGCCACCTTGGCGCGAAGCTGCGTCCCGGCAACGTACACAGCGCCGAGGACTGGGACGAGCTGTTGTTGCCGGAAATCGAACGGCAGCAGGCCGAGGGCAAACGGGTGACCTTCCGCGCCGACGACGCCTTTGCCAAGCCGGAGATCTACGAGGCATTGGAAGAGCGCGGAGTGGACTACGCCATCCGCATTCCGGCGAACCAGAGCCTGGAGTTGGAGATCGAAGACATTCTGTTCCGTCCGCCAGGTAGGCCCTCCCGCAAGCCGCTGGTGCGCTACAAGAGCTTCCGCTACCAGGCCGCGAGTTGGAGCAAACCGCGACGCATCGTCGCCAAGGTTGAGCACCACCTGGGTGAACTGTTCCCACTCGGGATCGGCTTCATTGTGACGAGCATGAACTTGCCCAGTCGCTCGGTGGTGCGCTTCTACAACAAGCGCGGCACGGCCGAGCAGTGGATCAAGGAAGGCAAACAGGCCACGCACTGGACCCGCTTGTCGTGTCATCGCTTCCGAGCCAACGAGGTACGGCTACAACTCAGCGTGCTGGCCTACAACCTGGGCAACCTGTGGCGACGGCTTGGACTGCCGAACAGGATCAAGAACTGGTCGTTAACGAGTTTGCAGCATCGGCTGATGAAGACCGGCGGTCGGCTCGTCAAGCACGCCCACTACTACTGGTTGCTCTTGGCCGAAGGGCATCTGAACCGGAAGCTGTTCGGCGAGATGCTGAGGAGGATCTGGGCGCTGCCTGTGCCGGGAGGCTAACGCGGGAGCGCCGAGCAGCCGGAGCGGGGAGTTGCCGAGAGGCAAGGTCGAAGTGGTGTCGGCAGAGGGGCCGCCCGGCGCTGCCGGAACACCTTGACCGGACCCGATCTGAAGGCCGGACCGGCAAAGATAAGAGGATCGAACGTAAGCAGTTCGAAGAACGTTGCACCGCAGCCGTGGATCGGCTATGCTGTCCGGCATACGAGTGAGGCTAGAGCTAGGAGAGATAATTCGCTAGTATCCGGTGGTCTTGCTGGGTGTGATAAAATGGGCAGGCTGTGAAACATAACTTCTCCTTATCCCTGATTTCTTCAATCCTACTTTGCGCCGCTGCGCCGACTCTCGTTGCCCAGGGGGGCACCGCTGAACCACTGTCTTGCGCGGATCACTCCATCACTGCTCGCGCCGTTCGCTCCCCGGAGGGCGTTGAAGCGTTCGTTCAATGCGCCTACGAGTTCGTCCAGGAAGTGGGCTTTGAGGAGGCCCGCCGGGCCTTTAACGAGGACGAGCGTTGGAAAAGCGGCCCGGCCTATATCTTCGTCGACGAAGTGACCCCCATGTCCGACCTGTCTCGATCGTTCGTCTT
Source organism: Bryobacterales bacterium (assembly GCA_965261065.1). GTDB lineage: Bacteria > Acidobacteriota > Terriglobia > Bryobacterales > UBA6623 > JAKZVK01. The sequence continues at coordinate 7,219,198 of OZ253444.1, forward strand.
CCCACCCGATCCTTCGAGAGAAGGGCTCCCGTGGGGACTGCTGATCGACGCCTTCGGCAACGACTGGTACCGGGAACAGCATCGCATCGTGAACAGCGCTGGAGATGGCTGGATCTACTACTCCTTCTTAAACTCGGCGACCGGCCGGGATGAACCGAAGGCCTCCTACATCAAGAGCATCGACTGGGACGGGACCCTCGCCACGATCGGCGCGGGGATCTATCGCCGCGACCTCCCCGAAACGTGCAGAAGTGAAGAGGTCCACGCCATGGGGCTTGACGCTGATCCTTCCAAAGAGAAGCTGCAGGAGTTTGTCCGTTGCGCCGCCATGGAGCTGGAGTCGCAGGGATACTTCGCCGTCCGGTCCCTGACCACCGATCCGCGTTGGGGGAACGGCTCGATCTACTTGTTCGGCGTGGATGCCTACGGAAGCTCTCTGTTCAACGGAGATCCTTTCAGTCGGTTGTACGGCGTATCCGAGCTAGATCCCTACATCAACACATCGCTTGAAGGTCAGGATCTCGTAAGTGTGGGGGACGCCTTCGGGGAATCCTTCCTGTACTACTCGGCTGTAAACCCTTCCACCAGGAGGCTGGAACGCAAGGTGACTTTCGTCAAGAGGGTCGTGGTCTATGGTCTGCCGATCCTGGTCGGCTCCGGCTACTATCATCCGGATGAGGGTCCGTAGGCCGGGTTAGGGGTCATCGCAAGGTTTGTTCGTAGAATTACTCTAGGGGACCGAAGGGCCTCGGCTTCGACTTCAACGCAGCGCCTTTGCGATTCTGTAAGCCGTTGCCCTGCCAATGCCAAGCTGTTTTGCGGCTTGAGCGGGTGACAATCCGGCATTCCTCGTTTCCCTTGTCGACAATGACTTGGGCTAGATCCGCCGCAAAGTCGGCCTCGGTAATCGCTCCCCTGAGAACATCTGCACGTGGCCGGCAGGTCTCGAATATCGTTGGGATGGTCATGGCTTCCGCTCCACCTGGTTCGCCGCGAGCCTTATTGCGATAGTTTCGGGATTCTCGTCGATGAACCCAGGCCGGTTATCCAGCCCGCGCACATGCTCCTCGTAGCGCGCGACACCGCTTCGAGAGTGTAATTCATCCGACCGAAGCCAAACACACTAATTTAGCGATTTAGGACGCGCGGGCCATCCTCGGCGATGCCGGACAGCACAACCGGAGCGCGGTCGGGGAACTTGGCCACCAGCGACAGGTTTCCACCCATCGCCTCTACCGTCTTGCGGAGCGTGGACAGTAGCAGATCGCTACGTTTCTCAAGCCGCGAAACGCCGTCCTGGGTGATCCCGAGCTTTTTAGCCACGCGAACCTGCGTGAGCTTGCGGGCGTGCCGCAATTCGCGCAAGGTCATCTCCTCGGCAATCAGCTCGGCGGCGCGGGCCTCGACCTTCTTGCGTTGGGCGGGGCTCAGCTTCTTGATTCGGTCGTCTACGTTTACAGCCATGATGACTTCCCTTCCTTCTTCAGGCGGGCCAGATGCGCGTCGAAACGGTCATCGGCCTTGCGGATCAGCCTGCGGTAGAACCGCTTTTCTCCGCCTCCGATTTATCCCCCGCAACGAGCAGCATCGCCTTGCGCTTTGTGTCGAAAGCGAAGGCTACTCTCCATTCGCCGTCAGCCGCACTGAACCGCAGTTCCTAGGGTAGCGCCCAGATTGCTGTTGAAATACAACATAAGGCCGGTCGGGCCTTATGTTCAGCTTGGGACGATCTTGCGGGTCTGGATGAAGTGGTAGAGGGCGGAGCGGGAGACGTCCAGTATCTTGGTGATGGAGGCCTTGGAGACATCCTTGCCCAACAGCGCCCGGATGTCTTGCTCCTTGGCGTCGAGCCTGGATGTTCCCAAGGCCCCCTTGGGCCGGCCGAGCCGTTTCCCCTTGGCTTTGGCAGCGGCGAGTCCTTCCTTGGTCCGTTCTGAGATCAGGTCCCGCTCGACCTCGGCAAACAATCCGAACAGCGCGATCATCACCTTGGTCGGCAGGTCCTGCTTGCCGTCGAACTCGATCGCCTCCTTGATGGCGATGAAGCGGATCTTGCGCCGGACCAGGGTCTCCACGATCTGGATCACCTGAGAGAGGCTGCGGCCGAGCCGCGACAACTCGCTGACCAGCAGCCGGTCGCCGGGCTCGAGCGTCCCCAACATTTCGTCGATGCGGCGCTCGAGCGGACTCTTGCGCGACGAGATCCGGGACTCGATGAATTGGTCGATCGGGAAGCGGCGTTTCTGGCTGAACTCGAGGATCGCCAGCTTCTGGTTGGCGAGGTCCTGCGAACGAGTGGAGACACGGAGGTAGGCGACGGTTTTCAAGGCGGCGTCCAAGAAAAGGTCAAATGGGGTCTATTTCGGAGTGTTAAAGACTATAGTATCCAGAACATTGTATAGTCAACTAACGTCTAGCAAGACGGACATTATTATAGACACCTGGCCATGATCTTCCCGTCTCGAAGCCAATTGGCAAGCAAGCAGATCACACGGACGGGGCGAGCGGAGGCTGTCACCAAGGAAGGTCTGGCCGCAACCCTGCTTCCCAGGACGTCAGCCCGATCAAATGGGACAACGTCATTCTCTACGGCCAGTACGTCCTCGATCGTGCCCGGGTCCGCTAAGGAACGGGTCCTTATGTTGTATTTCAACACGAATCGGGGTATGCACTTGACTCCCGAGACCCCAACATATAGCATGCGGGGCTGTGGAGGACTACCCGCGGACGCTGGAGGAGTTTGAGGGGCGTTTTGCCACTGAGCAGGCGTGTCGCGAGTATCTGATGCAACTGCGCTGGCCACAGGGTTTTGTGTGTCCCCGCTGTGGAGGGCGGAGAGCTCGGCCCAGCCGGCGGGGCCTGCTGCGGTGTGGGCAATGCGATTATCAGGCTTCGGTGACGGCGGGCACGATTTTCCAGGACACGCGCCTGCCGCTGCGCACCTGGTTTCGGACCATGTGGTGGGTGACCAGCCAGAAAAACGGGGCGAGCGCACTGGGACTGCAAAGCATCTTGGGTCTGGGAAGCTACCGTACCGCCTGGGCGTTGCTGCACAAGCTGCGGCGCGCGATGGTGCGGCCCGGCCGCCGAGAACGGCTCAGCGGTCGCGTGGAGGTCGACGAGACCTATGTGGGGGGCGCAGAAGAGGTACTGCGCGGACGGCAGACGCAGAAAAAAGCACTGGTAGCCATCGCCGCCGAGGAAGACGGCGCGGGGATAGGAAGGATCCGTATGAAGCGCATCCGCGGAGCGTCCAAGCAACAGCTGCACGGCTTCATCCAAGAGGCTGTCGAGCCCGACAGCACGATCCACACCGACGGCTGGGAAGGGTACGTCGGCCTGGAGGCGCTTGGCTATCGGCACGAGTACGACTTTCTGGCCGGTTCGAGCCAGTCGGCCTCCGAGCTGTTGCCCCACGTTCACCGGGTGGCTGCCCTGTTGAAGCGCTGGTTGATCGGGACGCACCAAGGCGCTGTGAGCCGTGAACACCTGGACTATTACCTCGATGAGTATACGTTTCGATTCAATCGACGACGCTCTCGTCACCGGGGAAAGCTCTTCTACCGGCTTGTACAACAGGCCGCGACCGTTGGGCCCACGACCTATTCAGAGATGGTCCAACACCTACGCGGCAGGCGGACCGGCCAACCACAAGATGTGGGGTAGTCGGGAGTGAAGTGCATACCCCGACAACACGAATGTGGGCGCTACCCTTACTCCCACGGGGAACCCCTACAGGGCTTTACTTGCGGGGCCTACCATGTACCGGGCCACTAGGCGCTCCGGCCGACACGGCTCCCTGTGAAGCCCTCTGCGGTCGCCGGAACGGCGTAATCGGGCAGCATTCGACGGCCGGAGCAGCAGGGAAAGGGGTATCGAACGTGGCAGAAGTGCGAAAAGCGTTGCATCGCGGCGGCGGATCGCCTACCCTGTCAGTGCCATGAAGGCCAAAATGGAAATCCTGGCTGAAGGGTGGAATTCCCGCCTGGGTGTCATCCTGGCCGTAGCCGGTTCCGCGGTGGGTTTGGGTAATTTCCTCCGCTTTCCAGGTCAGGCGGTCGCCAATGGCGGCGGCGCCTTCATGATTCCCTACCTCTGCGCTCTCCTGCTGTTGGGGATTCCCATATGTTGGGCCGAGTGGACGATGGGCCGCTACGGCGGCGCGCGCGGCTTCCATTCCTCGCCGGCGATCATGGGTGTAGTCGGACGGGGGGCGGTGCCGCGCTATTTTGGTGTTCTCGGGCTGCTGATTCCCTTGGTCATCTTCATGTACTACGGGTTGGTCGAGTCCTGGTGCCTGCGCTATGCCTGGGCTTATGCCAGTGGCGCCATGGATCTTGGTAGCGACGTATCCGCATACACGGGGGCCTCGCAGGCATTCTTTTCCGAGATCTCCGGGTCCTCTCAGCATGGCGTCATCGTGGACGGGCATTTGGACGCCGCGGTCGTGTTCTGGGCCGTTGCGTTTGTGATTAACCTCTGGTTGGTCTATCGGGGTCTTTCCCGCGGCATCGAAACTTTCTGTCGATGGGCGATGCCGGCGATGGCCGTCTGTGCCGTCGTAGTTTTGATTCGAGTCCTGACCCTGGGCACACCGAACCCGGTTCTGCCGGATCAGAACGTGCTGAACGGTCTAGGGTTCATGTGGAATCCGGACTTTTCCCGCCTGGGAGACTTCCAGACCTGGCTGGCAGCGGCCGGACAGGTCTTCTTCAGCCTGTCGGTCGGATTTGGAGTCATTCTCAATTACTCCTCCTACCTTCGGAAGAAGGATGACGTCGTCCTTTCTGGGCTGACAGCTTCGGCCACGAACGCGTTGTTTGAAGTCGGGTTTGGCGGGCTCATAACCGTAACTGCGGCATTCGTGTTCCTGGGAGACAGTGGCGCCACGGGAGGGACCTTCGGGCTAGGGTTTAATGCGCTTCCCGTCGTGTTTGCCCATATGGGCGGACTGGGACGCTGGATCGGTTTTGTCTGGTTTTTCATGCTTTTCCTGGCCGCAATCACGAGTTCGCTTTCGATGCTGCAACCGGTGAAGGCGTTTCTCCAGGAGGCGCTGGGCGTTTCGGCCCGGCGTGCGGTGGTCCTTCTGGGCGTGATGTCCGTCTGCGGATCTTTGTGGGTTCTTTATTTCAGCGCGGATCTGGTCGCGCTGGATACGATGGACTTCTGGGTCGGCACGTTTGCTATCTTCGTGTTGGCTGCGGTTCAGATCGTCTGTTTCGGCTGGGTGATGGGGGTGGACCGTGGTTTTCGCGAAGCCCACCAGGGGGCGTCGGTCCGAATACCTCACCTGTTCCGCTTCATCATCAAGTACGTAGCTCCTGTCTATCTGGGTGTCGTGTTCATCGGTTTTTCGATACAGAGCTTGCCGGGGCGCCTTGCGGGTTTGGTTGAAAATCCGGTGGCCCTGGCGACCTTCGTTTTCCTGATCTTGGTTCTGGTGCTGCTGCTGGTTTTCCTGCGCAGGGGCGAGCACCGTTGGCGCGAGGCAGGAATGGATCTTGACGGCATCCTGGGCCAAGAGGAGGCCCGGTGACTCCGACCGGGTGGGTGGTCATGCTGACTTCGCTGGGACTGGTTTGGGCGTTGGCTGGCTGGTGTTTCTACCGGGTGTTAAACCAGGACGAGTCCGACGAAACGACCGAGGATCCTGGGCCTCGATAAGTCACAGGATTGAGCGCAAAGAAAGGACCTGAACAGGGTAGCGCCCAGAATCGTGCGAGTGGGGTATCCATTTGACTCAGGCAGCCACAAGATGTTGTGGTCGCGCGAAAGCATCTACCAAGAAGCGAATCCCGAGGTTACTGCTCTGGCGCGGCGTGGGGCTGCGTAGCGCGTCCGATTCTCGGAGTTGCCGCCCGAAGGCTGCCACCGCAATGAATTCGCGTGTGGGTCGGCTTGGCGGCCACTCGCACGATTCTCGCAATCTCACATTCCTGTTCCGGAGCCGCGAGGCCACAACCCATAGGTGTACCTGAATGAAGTGGATACCCCACTCGCACGATTCTGGGCGCTACCCTGAAAGATGCCGTGGAGGCCGAGCGCAAGTTGGATGATGTGTGTCGTGGCTTGGAAGCTGATTTGATAGAGCGCTTGCCGGGCAGGCCTGAAACAGCACCAAGGGCTCCTGGCCACAATGGAACCCAAGACAAGCTATGGCGCCGCGATCCGTGAACGGTTTTGCGAGGAACCGCCATTTGGCGATGTACTACTAGGGCTTGCGAGGCGTAACAACATCAGGGTCACGCAGCAGGAGACCGCGTTGCCTGCTTTCACGTTTGCGGCGTTTGAGCCTGTAAGCCCGCATTTTCAATTTGATGTATGAGCTTCAGACCATCCAACGACCTTCAGCGTCTTTATTGATAGGGGCTAGAGCCCGATAAGGACGCCATGGAGGTCAACACCCGATGGGTGAAAAAGAAAACAAGCCGTTTCAGCTCACGTTCAATGGATTTCTCAAAGTCGATTTCCAAGGATCGCGAGTCACCTCGGATGGCGGTCTGATTCTCGTTCGCGAACTGGATGAACGACTCGGACTCGGGAAGCTGATCGACGAGCATCTCAGCGACTCGCGACAAGGCTTGAACAAGAAGTTCGCGCTGGCCGATCTGCTGCGGCAGTCGGTCTACAGCCGACTCGCTGGCTACGAGGACCTCAATGACGCCGTTCGAGTATCCGCCGATCCGACCTTTCGCTTGATCGGCTCGAAGAGGAACTGGGATCGCGGAGCAGCCTTGACCTCGACGCTGCATGGCTTCGAGACGGAGATGCTGGCGAGCGAAGAGAACTTGCTGGGGCTGATGGCAGTGAACCGGGAGCTGGTCGCGCAAGCCGAAGCTCCCGACGGTTCAGACCGCGTGGTGCTCGACATGGACTCCACGGAGAGCCCCGTCCACGGCCAACAGGAAGGCAGTGCCTACAACGGCCATTTTGAGTCCCTCTGCTATCACCCGCTGTTGCTGTTCAACCAGCACGGCGACTGCCTAGGCGCGAAGCTGCGTCCCGGCAACGTGCACAGCGCCGAGGACTGGGACGAGCTGCTACTGCCGGAGATCGAACGACAACAGGCGGAGGGCAAACAGGTGACGTTCCGCGCCGACGCCGCCTTCGCCAAGCCCGAGATCTACGAGGCGATGGAGGAGCGCGGCGTGGACTACGTGATTCGCATCCCGGCGAACAAGAGCCTGGAGCTGGAGATCGAGGACATCCTGTTTCGGCCACCGGGCAGGCCGAACGCCAAGCCCCTAGTGCGCTACAAGAGTTTTCGCTATCAGGCCGAGAGCTGGTCGAAGGCAAGGCGAGTTGTCGCCAAGGTCGAGCATCACCAGGGCGAACTATTCCCGCGCGTCGGATTTGTCGTGACGAGCATGAGCTTGCCGAGCCGCTCGGTCGTGCGGTTCTACAACAAGCGCGGCACGGCGGAGCAGTGGATCAAAGAAGGCAAACAGGCCACGCACTGGACCCGCTTGTCGTGTCACCGCTTCCGAGCCAACGAGGTACGGCTGCAACTCAGCGTGCTGGCCTACAACCTGGGCAACCTGTGGCGGCGGCTAGGGCTGCCGCAGCGAATCAAAAGCTGGTCGCTAACGAGTTTGCAACACCGGTTGATGAAGACCGGCGGTCGGCTGGTCAAGCATGCTCGCTACTACTGGTTGCTGCTGGCGGAGGGGCATCTGAACCGGCGGCTGTTCGGTGACATGCTGCATAGGATCTGGGCGCTGCCTGTGCCGGGTGGGTAGCGTTGCCCGGGCGAGGATCAACAGTTTTTGGCTCCAAAAAGGTTTCGCAGGGAGCAGTGTCGGCCGGAGCGCCGTTCAGTCCGCTCAATCAACGTCTGTGAGCGGACGGACGAGCCCTGGCGCCTACCGGCGGAGGTGATGTGCAGGGTTCAGCGCGAAAAGACGTGGTATTCGGCGCAGCGGGGGTGTATCCTGTGACCGTGCCAGGGCCAAAATGGAAATCCTGGGTAAGGGATGAACCTCAACCTGCCACCACTTTGCGCCGGAGCCTTCATGACTTTGATCGGCTATCGGCTCTGGTCGCATGGTGGTCCAAACATCGCGATGCTTTCCGGGAGGCTTGGTCGGAGATGATCGGCCTGAAGCAGGAAGATGACACCTACCCCGCAAATAGCGTCGAGCGCCAGCTCCGGGTATTGGAAGAGGCGCTGTCCAAAGCTAAAGTACCACCTACGATCAACTTATGAGCCACTCCGTCCGAAGCCATCTTAGCCTTGAGATTGATGCCTACGACGATACCATTCGCAAGTTCATCCCAGGCTACGCAGAAGGATTGACCAGGGCCGCAAAAGAAATCGCCGGTGCCCGCCCAACCCTGGTGATTGACCTCGGCGCAGGAACGGGCGCCTTGGCCGAAGCGATGCTGGAACATGAACGCGTCGGTTCCGTTGAAGCTATCGACATAGATCCGGAGATGCTGGCCCAAGCGCGCATCCGGCTCAAGCGATTTGGAACCCCGCGCGTTTCCGCCGGTGTTCGTTCGATGCTCCCCTCCCCAAATGTGACGCCGTGGCCACTTCCTTGGCCCTGCACCACGTTCTCACCATGGAACGCAAACTCACTCTATATGAACGCATTTACCGAGCGCTCCGCCTCGGCGGTGTATTCGTGAACGCCGACGTACCCTTCCCAGCCGTCGGTGTGGATCGTGCTGTCGGGCTCGACAGCCTCTTGGATGAAGCCGTGCAGCTGTTGCTTGGACGCTCCGCGGATGCGCTTCATACGGATCCTTCCTATCCCCGCGCCGTCTTCCTCGGCGGCGATGGCTACCAGTGCTTTTTTCTGCGTCTGCCGTCCGCGCAGTCCCTCTTCTGCGCCCCCCACATAGGTCTCGTCGACCTCCACGCGACCGCTGAGCCGTTCTCGGCCGGGCCGCACCATCGCGCGCCGCAGCTTGTGCAGCACGCCCAGGCGGTACGGTAGCTTCCCAGACCCAAGATGCTTTGCAGTCCCAGTGCGCTCGCCCCGTTTTTCTGGCTGGTCACCCACCACATGGTCCGAAACCAGGTGCGCAGCGGCAGGCGCGTGTCCTGGAAAATCGTGCCCGCCGTCACCGAAGCCTGATCATCGCATTGCCCACACCGCAGCAGGCCCCGCCGGCTGGGCCGAGCTCTCCGCCCTCCACAGCGGGGACACACAAAACCCTGTGGCCAGCGCAGTTGCATCAGATACTCGCGACACGCCTGCTCAGTGGCAAAACGCCCCTCAAACTCCTCCAGCGTCCGCGGGTAGTCCTCCACAGCCCCGCATGCTATATGTTGGGGTCTCGGGAGTCAAGTGCATACCCCGAATCGTGTCAACGCCCAATAGAAATGTCCCCCTCGGTAGCTCGATAGAAGTGTCCCCTTGTGTTTCTTGTTCGTAGGAGAGATATCGTCGTCGTCGGGGCTGTGGAACTGTGGGAATCGCGTAGCGATTTCCAAGGGGCGGTGGGAAGGGTGGAAAACCATCCACCGCTCCTCGAACCCGGTACTGCTGCCTCGAGAGATTTTCCACGCTTTCCATCCGACCCGGCATTTCCACAGCCCTCTTATGTATTCGCAGCCCGTTTTTTCCGTAACACAGCTCGCCGCCAGGGGTGGTCCGCCGCCGGCTTGCGCCCGCCCCCCGGACGCTGCTGTGGTGCTGGCTTCGTCCGCAGCTGTGGCGTCGGCGTGGCGATCACGTCGTGCTCGATCTCGTGCCCGTCAAACCTCACCTGCAAGCTCTCATCGCGCCACTGTTGGACCGTCACCCGTGCCCCCGCCCCCACGCCCTGGTTGCGTTTCGGCTTCAACTGCAAACAACGATTCTCGAAACGCACCACCCGGTCGTTGCTCACCACGCGTTCGTACTCGCAACAGAACACCCCTCGCAGCTCGGTGCCGCGGGGGAGCGCCTGGTGAAAGTCCGCTGCCGCCGCCGGCTCACAGGCGAAGCGCTCGTTGTGCTCGGCCAGGTACTCCTCGTCGAGATAACGGTTCGCCGCCTCGTACTCGACGATCCCGCGCAGCCGCATCTTCTTGATCAGGCGGTCTTGGTGCGTGCCGTGATGACGCTCCACTCGGCCCTTGGCTTGCGGCGAGGAAGCCGCCATGATCGTAATGCCGAGCTTGGCACACATGCGCCCGAACTGCGTCTCGGGCTTGATGCCTGCCAGCGCTTCCCGCGACGTCGGCTGGCGCTGGTAGACGTTTTTCCAGTCGCAGTACAACGCCTTGGGAACGCCGTGTTGACGCACCCAGGCTGCGAGCAGATCGGCCGCGGCCCAGGTCGTTTCCTGGTCCGAGAAACGGCACAGTGCCACACCGGTCGCGTCATCGACGAAGTTCATCAGACAGGCTTTCGGGCCGCGTTCTTCCAGCCAGTGGTGGTGCGAACCGTCGAGTTGAATCAGCTCGCCGAAGTGCGCTTTGCGTTGGCGCCGGGTGCGATGCGGTTGGCGCTTGCGACGGCGGCTCCACAGACCCGCGGCGAGCATCCAGCGCCGCAGTGTTTCGCGCGGCACTTCCAGGCCGTGGTCGGCTGCCAGATGTTCCGACGCCAGCGTCGGCCCGAAGCGCTCGTGCCCCTCGCCCGCATAGTTCTCGCGCACCAACTCGAGAACCTGCTGGCGTCGCTTCTGATCGGCTCGGTTCGAAGCACGGCCGACGTTACCGTGCACCAAAGCCTTGGCCCCGCCCGCACGGTAACGCTTCTTCAGACGCTTCGCATGGCGGTAGCTGACCTCCAGCAGCTCGGCGGCTTCGGTCAACTTCAGTTCCCCTCGTTTCACTCGGCTCAGCACTTCGCCGCGCCTCAACTCCTTGGCACTCATCCATGTCCTTCCCACTCTCGGCTCCTCCTTCGGAGCCTCAGAGTAGGGGACATTTCTATTGGGCGCTCAAGGGGACATTATCATTGGGCTTCAACAGTGCATACCCCGAATCGGAAATTCTGGTCAAGAGCTTTGTGCGGCTGCTGCGCGGGCATCTCGACGGTGTGCTGGCCTGGACCAAGCTGCGCTTGTCGAACGGCGCCCTGGAAGGGATGAACAACAAGATCAAACTGGTGAGCCACCGCGCCTTCGGCTTCCGCAGCGTGGAGCACTACGTGGCCGCCATCTACCACTGCTGCGCCCAGCTGCCATTGCCGCAGAGATCGTGATCACACTTTTGGGAGACGAGCCAATTAAGGAAAAAACAGAAAAGGTTCGAACATGCTCTGCGGTTGATTATGGTACTATCCAGAACGCTGAAGGCGGGTTGAAATACTATAGCCGAGCGAGTCTCTCAGTGAAACCCACGATCTCAAACGGCCTTGTCGTCACGATCGTGTTCCTGACCGGAACTCTTCAGGCCCAGCAACGAGAGCCAGTTACCATATCGGTTGGCATCAGCTTGGCGAACCAGTATCTGTGGAGGGGATTTGTGTCCAACGATGCACCCTCGGCACAACCAGGGATGACGGTCGAATTTACAAACTTCTCGATATCTTCGTGGAGTAATCTCTCGCAGACTGGGCCAAACGGGCAGCAGTGGACCGAGCACAACCTTATACTTGATTACACTCAACCGGTAGGCTCTTTTTCACTATCGATCGGATACATCAACTACATATTTCCGGACATCGAGCCAGGTGAGGGCCGACAGACGAATGAGGTCTACTTTGGACTTGCTCACGACAATCTTTTGAGCCCGTCTGTTACGGTCTATCGAGACTTTGATGAAGGCGAGGGCTGGTATTATTACCTGTCGCTGGGCCATGCTTTCAAGCTTCCGAAAGGACTGTCCCTAAATCCATCCGTTGGCGTGGGCCTCAATCAACACCTCTTTATCGAGCAGACCACGGTGAGCAATTGTGACCTCGGCGTATCGATCGATATTCCTCTAGGCGGGATTACTTTGTCGCCCTTCTTCACACGGATGATCGGAAACAGATCGATATTCGTAAGTCATAATATGTATGGTGTGACTATGTCGCTCAATAACTAGAGATCGTTTCTGATACTCTTTGCGGCGGCTCTATACGGTGAGTACAACTAGCTAGGCAAAGTTTCAACAAATCGAGGTCAAGCTCATCGCGTTTGAACTGCGCCAGCTATTCGGATTATTCTGATGGATATTTTGGACAAGAGCCTTTGCTGGCTTCGCGGCTCGTGGGGCGCTCCGCAACCAGCGGCGAAAGCCCCAAAAGCCAAACACGAAGACAAACATGCTTACGAAGGCAGCCTGTATGGAATCTCCGTCGGTGCGGACCCAGAGGATGAAGACGGCGCTAGATACGCACGGCACAAGAACGAATCCCACGCTGGCGATAACAAGCGCGTGTAGTAAGCCGCGCTCCGGGTGGCGCATACGGTTGACGATCCAGAGCGCGATGAGAACCGGGATAGCGAACATGCCAGCGACGATAACGGCGTCGTGCGGGGCGTCCCTGATGCTGTCGATGAGTCGTTGGGTTTGGTTCATGGTGTCTCCTTCGATGGTTTGCTGTGTTTTCCCTTCACCAAGGGAAGAGGGAGAACCACAAACCAGAGTAGGAGACTAGAGCGAGCGCGGGGCGACGGGCAAGGACCAGATAAGACAACGCGAGTGACAGACGCTGAAAGCGAGCGAAGCGTTCTGGCGCGAGAGTTGCCCTGGGACGCCGCCAACGGCGGGCCGCTGTGAGCGGAAAGCACCACAAGCAAACACTCAATCGAAACGGGAAGAAAAAGAACAAGCGCGGCGAAGCGAACGGCTCCGCCGCGCCCTGGCGCGGTTGCCCGCTAGGACTCGTCTACTTGAACCTCCGGGAGTTCTACTTCTGCCGGAAGCTGGAAGAGGCGCGTGTGGGCGAAGTCGGCCACTTTTGCAAGCAGCAACAAGTCGTTGCGCCCGAAGCTCTGCGTACTCTTCCATTGATCGCCGTCTTTGTAGAGGCGGGCAAAGGTGACATTGTGCCTCGGCTGTTCGTCGGTTCCATTGCGCCAAATCGTAGCCTTGACGCGACCGATCCGGATTTCATCAACGGGTTTCTGGTTTGCCATTATGTTTTTCCTCCTAAAAAGTTAAGGGTTTGTGAGCGTTTTTCGCTCACCCACGCATGACGGAAAACGCCCAGCTAGGTATCCACTTGACTCAGGTGACCCCAAGATGTAGTGTAGGGCCTGGTGGAGGATTACCCGCGCGACCAACTCGAATTCGAGTCTCGCTTTGCGAGCGAGGAGGCTTGCCGCGATTATCTGTTCGCCTTGCGCTGGCCAGAGGATTTCCGCTGTCCAAGGTGTGGGCATGAGCGCGCTTGGCCGGTGCGCAAAGTGTGGTTCGAATGCGCTCGCTGCGGGCGGCAAACCTCCGTCACCGCCGGCACGATCTTTCAAGACACACGCAAGCCGCTGCGGCTGTGGTTCCGGGCGATGTGGACCATCACCACGCAGAAGAATGGGGCCAGCGCCCTGGGTCTACAGCGCGTTCTGGGACTGGGCAGTTACCAAACCGCCTGGCCTTGGATGCACAAGCTGAGGCGAGCGATGGTGCGCCCGGGGCGGGAGCGATTGACGGGCCTCGTCGAGGTCGATGAGACCTACTGGGGCGCTGAAGAAGAAGGGGTAATCGGCCGGCAGACCGAGCGTAAAGCGTTGATTGCAGTCGCCGCGGAAGAGAGAGGCACCGGGCTGGGGCGCATCCGCATGCAGCGCGTTCAGAACGCCTCGGCGGCCAGTTTGATGCCCTTCGTCGAGGAGTCGGTCGAGCCGGGCAGCGTGGTTGTTACCGACAACTGGTCGGGCTACGATCCGCTCAAGAAGAAGGACTACCAGCGTCGTATCATCTCGATTAACAACCGCCGCGAGCAGGCCTCGCAGCTACTGCCGAGGGTGCACTTGGCGATCTCGCTACTCAAGCGCTGGATGCTGGGCACGCATCAGGGGGCGGTCAGCCACGAGCATCTGGACTACTATCTCGACGAGTTCGTGTTCCGCTTCAATCGGCGCAGATCACGCAGTCGGGGCAAGCTCTTCTACCGCCTTGTGCAGCAGGCCATGGCGGTGGAGCCGACGCCGTACCGCTCGATCGTCGCCGATTGGGACGCTAAGACGCTGTGAGCCCAACTACAAGATGTTGGGGTCACCTGAGTCAAGTGGATACCCGGCAACGCCCAAACCCTGACGCGGCAGGAAAGCGCCGCCCGCGCCGGTGACGGGCAGGGCCGACAAAAGCAAGGTTGAGTGACAGACGCCGAAGGCGAGCAAAGCGTTCTGGCGCTGGCCTTGCGTCGGCCCAAACCGGGAACGGCGCGGGAAGCGGGAACATGGCGCAACCTAGCCCCGTCCGCCGGACGGCGCGAAAGCGAGTTGGCGCCGCCCCGCCCGAAGGCATGTCACCGTTGGGCCTCACTCGGCAATGTTTGCTCTGCTCCCGCTTCGCTCAGTGCGGGGTATTCGTCGTCCCCCGGACCGCGCCTCGACCAGCCGGAGTTGCCGCATAGCAGCAGGATCGAGCACAGCCGACCTGCAGCGAGCACAACTTCTTCGGTCGCGAACGGATGACCGTCCAGCGCGTCCAAGTGCTCCGGGTTTCTTTCCCTAGCCAGCGTTTTGCACGCACGCTCGAATGTAGCCAACCGGCCGTCCGGCCAGGAGCCGGAGTCGTTGGCCTTGACCAGAATGTCGAGTAGCAGCGGGTTCTGAAGGAAGGGTCCCAACCCGCGGTCCTTTGCCTTCCAGTAGAAACTGTCGGGATCCTTCACTCCGGCGGCCGCCAGGATCCGTTGTGCATCCTGCTCGCTGAGCGGATCGAGGCGCAGGAGGTGAACTTCTTCGCTGGCGGTGACTGAAGACAGTTCACGGAGGTCATTTCGGCCCAACCAGGAGTCCTCGCGACAGGAAAGCCTGAAGCGCGGATTGCCGAGTTTCTCCAGCCGGCACACGAGCGAATCGAGCGGCTCGCGTAAGTCGCCGCCTCCGGCACGGACCTCATCGAGTCCGTCAATCAGGAGGGTCGCGCCCCGCCATTCCGGATGAGCTTCGAGGCTGCGGCGGATGAAGCGGCGAGCCGTGACCTCCACTGCATTCCCGTCATTCCTCCTCTCCTCCTCAAACGCCGTGGATTTCCCAGATCCCGGCTCGCCCAAGAGCACGTACGCATGCGCCGTCCGAAAGTCGGACAGCTTCTCGCCCTCCGACACCCACCTGTCGTCCTGCCACCGCGAAACGGATCGATCAACCAGCACGGCAAGCCTCTTCCAGCCAGCATTCGGTGGGTTGGATACGAACTTGTTAACCTGCACGCCACCCCTCCGTCGCTCCGCTGCGATCTCAATGTCCCGGTAGGTCTCGACCGCGGATGTGGCCGCAGACGCCCAGACTAGACCATTGTTCTAGAAATAACTAATCAATAACAACCTCGTCTAGCTTGTACTTCCAGCGAAAGACAACCGGATCGGCATTGACCTGCTGGAAGTACTGATGGATGCGGTCGATCAACTCCTGTTTGCGGGCCACTCGAATCCCGCGCAGCATGCACCCCGCCCCGTTGCCCTTCGGCCTGTGGGCGTGCGCCGGATCAACCCGATTTAGCCGGGTCTACCGTGCTCCCTGCGCACCTCGAACCCGCCCGGCCTGGTGTCCAGCGTGCTCAGATCAGCCACGGGAGAGATCGTCGAGCGTTCGGCGAAGCGCCCGCATCGTACCGAGGGCGATGTTGTAGTGCGCGAGCAGCGAGGCGTGCCCGGACTCGCCCATCGGTACCGTACCCAGTGCCGACTTCCTCAGCGTACCCGTGCCGTGGGCCTCGGCTGTCCGGATGCCGTCCAGGTGCTCCATGACCCGCTCGAGGATTTGCGGGAATCGGGGGTTCGGGTCGAGCCCGCGAAAGTTGGGATCTTCCAGGAACCGGAGCAGGTGAGGCGGCGGATCTGACCATTCCACAGCGCTTTTGCCAAAGAAGCACTTTCGCCTTGGAGTCTTGACGAAGGCCTCGTACTTCGCTGGCTCGCAGAGCAGAAACAGCACCCCCATCACCTTGTCCCAGAACGCGCGGCAGCGCAGCGCGAAGGCGGTCAGGTGTCCGAGGTTGTCCATCTTGCCGGCAAATGCCGCATCGTCGAGCAGCGGCACGGAATTCTCGTGCCGACGCCCGGGGGCGAACTGAAGGTTGTGCGTGCCTGCGGCCGAGCAGATGTCCACCTCCATGAAGAGGAAGGTGATCTCCAGATCGTAGACAGCAGCGAACAGCTTGGTGGCTCCTTCGCGGTCCGCGTAGGAAAAGAGATCGCGCAGGTATCAGGGGCGGAGCAGGTCAGTGCCGCCGCACCGACGCTCTAGGTATCGGCCGAGACGGAGTTGAAGGGCCTGCTCCTCCCGGCTCGAACGGATGACGAATTCACTGCTGTTCATACGGGTGAAGGCTCATCTCCGAGCGTACCCGCGACAGCATCGCCGCCGCCAGGAAACGCGGGCGAACACCGGGCCGACCGGCGCTCGACCCGGAGACGGTTTCCGCCGCCCAGAAACTCATCGCGGCCGGATTGTCACCCGCTCAAGCCGCAAAACAGCTTGGCATTGGCAGGGCAACGGCTTACAGGATCGCTAAAGCGCTGTACTGAACCCGCATGTGCAGCCGTTTTTATTCCTTAAAGTAATTTCAGGTACAAACCTTGCGATGACCCCTAGGGGGCGTAGTGGTAGATGCCTGGAAACTGGGCGATGCCCGGCGTGGGGCCGCAGATCAGGTAGCCCTCCGTCGGGTGTAGATTCCCGCTGGAAGGATTCACGCGCAGCGACCATCGTGAGGCGATCTGGCCGTCAAGTCCATCCACCTGCTTCCAAGCTGAAAGCGCCAAGCTGAAGGAGAACAAGTTACTGATGGTTTTAATACTGACCTGAGCGGGAGGAGCGGCCGCGGCCAGGATCGTGTCGTACGTTGGTTCCGCTTCGATCTTGGGCACAGGCAGTGGGATCAGCCCGGCGCCGTCGAAGCGGCGGAACGGGTTCGGTTGATTGGCCCAGTCCAGGTAGCCCAACGACCGCGCGTAGCGGTCCAAGCGATGCTTCGTACGGTCATGGTAGAGATAAACCTTCGCTAACTCGGATTCAGGTTTGGGAACTACAGAAAGCGGGTGATTCGTCATCAGATATCTGAGCCGGCGGCTTCCTTATCCTATCGTGGAGGATGCCGGTTCGTACCGAATCGCTTGACCGATGCACCGACTCGAGGTTTTTGTCGGTGTGCGAGAAGTTTCCAGGCGTGCAGGGGGTCTGCCGACCGCGCAGGGCCGAGCGAGGACTCGCGTTAGCGTCCCCGTCCCAGACGAGTTATTTCACGGCTCTATACCCAGCCCGCCAGTGCCTTTATCAACGCTTCGCCCGCGCTGTCGCCAGCGCGGGCGCATGACTCGAGGTCAGGATGGTTCGCTACTCCTTTTCTGTAGGGCTCTTGCATCCCCAACTTCCCGCCGGTTTATCCCGGCGCTTTCGCACCGTACCCCGCAGGGTGTAGCATGGGACTCTAGAGCCAGGAGCAAGAATGCCCACGCTTGAATCTGTCGTGCGATGCGACCCGGACGTACTGGGTGGCACCCCGGTTTTTGCGGGCACGCGCGTTCCGGTCAAGAATCTGTTGGACTACCTCGCCGCCGGCGACAGCTTGGAGCGCTTCATCGACCACTTTCCCTCCGTCACACGGGAACAAGCGGTCGCGGCGCTGGAAATTTCCAAGGATTTGTTGACGTCGCGTGCGACTCCTGCTCGATGAATCGCTGCCTCGGCCGCTAGCTGACCTGCTCGTAGGCCACGATGTTCGTACGGTTCCTCAAATGGGCTGGGCCCGCTTGGGCAACGGTGCACTCCTACGACAAGCCGCCGCCGAATTCCACGCGGTCCTCACCGCCGACCAAAACATCGAATTCCAGCTTGATCGTGCAGCTGTTTCCTTACTTCTGGTTGGGGCCATATTTCTCAAGCCGGATATCCACTTGACTCAGGTGACCCCAACATCTTGTAGTTGGGCTCACAGCGTCTTAGCGTCCCAATCGGCGACGATCGAGCGGTACGGCGTCGGCTCCACCGCCATGGCCTGCTGCACAAGGCGGTAGAAGAGCTTGCCCCGACTGCGTGATCTGCGCCGATTGAAGCGGAACACGAACTCGTCGAGATAGTAGTCCAGATGCTCGTGGCTGACCGCCCCCTGATGCGTGCCCAGCATCCAGCGCTTGAGTAGCGAGATCGCCAAGTGCACCCTCGGCAGTAGCTGCGAGGCCTGCTCGCGGCGGTTGTTAATCGAGATGATACGACGCTGGTAGTCCTTCTTCTTGAGCGGATCGTAGCCCGACCAGTTGTCGGTAACAACCACGCTGCCCGGCTCGACCGACTCCTCGACGAAGGGCATCAAACTGGCCGCCGAGGCGTTCTGAACGCGCTGCATGCGGATGCGCCCCAGCCCGGTGCCTCTCTCTTCCGCGGCGACTGCAATCAACGCTTTACGCTCGGTCTGCCGGCCGATTACCCCTTCTTCTTCAGCGCCCCAGTAGGTCTCATCGACCTCGACGAGGCCCGTCAATCGCTCCCGCCCCGGGCGCACCATCGCTCGCCTCAGCTTGTGCATCCAAGGCCAGGCGGTTTGGTAACTGCCCAGTCCCAGAACGCGCTGTAGACCCATGGCGCTGGCCCCATTCTTCTGCGTGGTGATGGTCCACATCGCCCGGAACCACAGCCGCAGCGGCTTGCGTGTGTCTTGAAAGATCGTGCCGGCGGTGACGGAGGTTTGCCGCTCGCAGCGAGCGCATTCGAACCACACTTTGCGCACCGGCCAAGCGCGCTCATGCCCACACCTTGGACAGCGGAAACCCTCTGGCCAGCGCAAGGCGAACAGATAGTCGCGGCAAGCCTCCTCGCTCGCAAAGTGAGACTCGAATTCGAGTTGGTCGCGCGGGTAATCCTCCACCAGGCCCTACACTACATCTTGGGGTCACCTGAGTCAAGTGGATACCCAGCTTTCTCAATATAGTACCTGACTATCTTTCCATGCTCGAGACACGCTATATGATTCATCTACTGTCCCGAAGTAGATCGAACAATCCATTCACAACCATCGGGCTACTTGTGGCTGATATCGTCGTTACAAGTTGTCTGATTGTAACGGCGTTTCTTTTATTCGGCAGTCTCCTCCTGGCACCGGACTCGCCCGACGCCTTCGGAGAGCGTTTGCGAATCTCGTTCGGGAACCTCAGGGGCGGTCTGCTGTTGGAAAGTCCGACGGCAGTATTCATTTACTCGACGCTGTTCACCTCAGCTTGGTTGTGGTTATCCCGCATTTTCAATTTGATGTATAAGCTTCAGACCATCCAGCGACCTTCAGCGTCTTTATTGATAGGGGCTAGAGCCCGATAAGGACGCCATGGAGGTCAACACCCGATGGGTGAAAAAGAAAACAAGCCGTTTCAGCTCACGTTCAATGGATTTCTCAAAGTCGATTTCCAAGGATCGCGAGTCACCTCGGATGGCGGTCTGATTCTCGTTCGCGAACTGGATGAACGACTCGGACTCGGGAAGCTGATCGACGAGCATCTCAGCGACTCGCGACAAGGCTTGAACAAGAAGTTCGCGCTGGCCGATCTGCTGCGGCAGTCGGTCTACAGCCGACTCGCTGGCTACGAGAACCTCAATGACGCCGTTCGAGTATCCGCCGATCCGACCTTTCGCTTGATCGGCTCGAAGAGGAACTGGGATCGCGGAGCCGCCTTGACCTCGACGCTGCATGGCTTCGAGACGGAGATGCTGGCGAGCGAAGAGAACTTGCTGGGGCTGATGGCAGTGAACCGGGAGCTGGTCGCGCAAGCCGAAGCTCCCGACGGTTCAGACCGCGTGGTGCTCGACATGGACTCCACGGAGAGCCCCGTCCACGGCCAACAGGAAGGCAGTGCCTACAACGGCCATTTTGAGTCCCTCTGCTATCACCCGCTGTTGCTGTTCAACCAGCACGGCGACTGCCTAGGCGCGAAGCTGCGTCCCGGCAACGTGCACAGCGCCGAGGACTGGGACGAGCTGCTACTGCCGGAGATCGAACGACAACAGGCGGAGGGCAAACAGGTGACGTTCCGCGCCGACGCCGCCTTCGCCAAGCCCGAGATCTACGAGGCGATGGAGGAGCGCGGCGTGGACTACGTGATTCGCATCCCGGCGAACAAGAGCCTGGAGTTGGAGATCGAGAACATCCTGTTTCGGCCACCGGGCAGGCCGAACGCCAAGCCCCTAGTGCGCTACAAGAGTTTTCGCTATCAGGCCGAGAGCTGGTCGAAGGCAAGGCGAGTTGTCGCCAAGGTCGAGCATCACCAGGGCGAACTATTCCCGCGCGTCGGATTTGTCGTGACGAGCATGAGCTTGCCGAGCCGCTCGGTCGTGCGGTTCTACAACAAGCGCGGCACGGCGGAGCAGTGGATCAAAGAAGGCAAACAGGCCACGCACTGGACCCGCTTGTCGTGTCACCGCTTCCGAGCCAACGAGGTACGGCTGCAACTCAGCGTGCTGGCCTACAACCTGGGCAACCTGTGGCGGCGACTAGGGCTGCCGCAGCGAATCAAAAGCTGGTCGCTAACGAGTTTGCAACACAGGTTGATGAAGACCGGCGGTCGGCTGGTCAAGCATGCTCGCTACTACTGGTTGCTGCTGGCGGAGGGGCATCTGAACCGGCGGCTGTTCGGTGACATGCTGCATAGGATCTGGGCGCTGCCTGTGCCGGGTGGGTAGCGTTGCCCGGGCGAGGATCAACAGTTTTTGGCTCCAAAAAGGTTTCGCAGGGAGCAGTGTCGGCCGGAGCGCCGTTCAGTCCGCTCAATCAACGTCTGTGAGCGGACGGACGAGCCCTGGCGCCTACCGGCGGAGGTGATGTGCAGGGTTCAGCGCGAAAAGACGTGGTATTCGGCGCAGCGGGGGTGTATCCTGTGACCGTGCCAGGGCCAAAATGGAAATCCTGGTTTATACGTCTTGTCAGGGATGCTAGTGAGGTTCGCCGGGAGCGTCGCCGTTCACCAGAAGTGGCTGGACATCAAACAGAAGCCCCTGTACTGCATGGGCTTGGTTGCTGGACCGATCGCAGCGGTAGCATGGTGGCTGATTGCCTTGATTGCAGGTTGAGGGTGGAGAGAACCAAGTGTGAACGGACTCTGACGAAACACTCACGAACGGTGAGCGGAGGTGTGGCGATGACAACTCGTGACACTACAAGTTTTAAGAAGACGAGATGGTACTCCTCACGCGGTACTGCCAAGTTTTCAAATGCTGCTTCCCCACACCCTCGAAAAACTCCGTAAACTAGCCCCTCTCGGTAGCCGCAAGGCCGACCAGGGCTGGCTCCTCTTCCTCTCTGGTGAAGGCGAGGAACGCGACCAAGCTGACGAACTGCTGGACATCCTGCTCTTTCAGCAGGTACAGCAGGACTACCGCGAACAGATCTTCCTTGACCCAGCTCGGCCTGATCAATGCGCCGGCGAGTACAGGTTGGGCTCAGTGCTGTACCCACCCGGAAAGCACTTCTGTTCCTTCGGTCTTCGCGAAGACGAATGGATCAAGCATGTGCTCATCGTCGGGATGACCGGCACTGGGAAGACGAACCTCGCGTTCCAGATTCTGCGAGAGCTGAGGCGGCATGGAAAGCCTTTCATTGTCTTTGACTGGAAGCGCAACTACCGTGACCTGCGACAACTCCCGGAACTCAAGGACCTGCTCGTCTTCACGGTGGCCAAGGATGCCTCGCCGTTCCGCTTCAATCCACTCATTCCTCCTCCAGGGATGGAACCAGGTGAGTGGCTGATGAAGCTGGTTGACATTCTCAAGCACGCCTACTTTGTGGGTGAGGGAGTTGAGTACCTGCTCCGCGAAGCAATTGACCAGGTGTACGAGTCCACCAGCTTCTTCAGCGAGTCGCCGGACGACACACCCACCTTCTTCATGGTTCGCGATCAAGTAAAGAAGAAGCATCTCCAGGGCCGGATGATGCTCTGGAAGGCTTCTGCCATGAGAGTTCTCGAGAGTCTCTGCTTCCGACACGGCCTCGGTCCTGTGGTGAATGCCGACAGGTCGTGGGATCACGAGCAGCTACTGAACAAGCCTGTGATTCTGGAACTTGACGCCCTCTCAGATTCCGACAAGATCTTTCTCACAGAAGCCATGATTCTGTGGCTGTACGAGTTCCGCAAAACAGAAGGGAAGCGCGAGCAGTTCAAGCATGCCTTGCTAATCGAGGAAGGCCACCACGTCCTGTCGCATCACAAAGAGAACGTCGAAGGCGCTGAAACCATCATGGAAACCAGTCTGCGTCAGATTCGTGAGTTCGGTGAAGCTGTGATCGTGATCGATCAAGAGCCGACGAAGCTGAGCAATTCGATCACGGCCAACTCCTACACGAAGATCGTGTTCAATCTCGGCAATGGAAACGACATCCACGACATCTCAAGATGCATGGAGTTGACGGAGGAGGAGCGGGAGTACATCGATTGGCTGCAGGTTGGGCAGGCGATCGTTTCGCTGAAAGGTCGGGTTCAGGTGCCGTTGCACGTGGGCTTTCCGAGGGTTGGGGTGAGGAAGGGGATGGTGGGCGACAATGACTTGCGAATCTATGATGATGTGGTAGCGGTACAGCAGTCTCGTTCGGGCAGATTGGAGAGTTCCATGACAGTATCGGCAGACAATCAGAACTCGCAATTGAGTCGACGGTCCTTGGCAAGAAAAGCGAGCACGATAGCCGCTGCCTGTGCGGTTGCAGGCCGTGCGGCACCTCCTCCAAAGGAGTCTCTGGCGCTGGACGGAGGTCCGAAGGCCGTCCGCTACAGCCCCGACCAACAAAGGGCCATCTCCAAGTGGCCGCGCTACGGCGACATGGAAAAAGAGGCGGTCCTTCAGCTGCTCGGGACCAACAAGTTCTACGAAGAGATCCCTTTGCTGGAAGCAACGTGTCGGGAGTACCACAAGGTTCCCTACGCCAAGGCGCACTGCAATGGCACGAGCTCGCTGATGTCGATGTTCTTCGCCCTTGATCTACCCGAGGGCAGCGAGATCATGGTGCCGTCCTATACCGCGTCAGCCACGATCGTACCCATGCGATTCTTCGGCTATGTTCCGATCTTCGTGGATATTGAACCGCAGACTGCTTGCTTCGATCTCGAACACGCCCGCCGCCAGTTGACCTCTCGCACGCGTGCCTTGGTGGTCATGCACTCCTGGGGTTTGCCATGCGAGATGGACCACGTTACGGCGTTTGCCAAGGAACATGGATTGATCGTGCTGGAGGACGCTGCCCAAGCGTACGGTGCTTCGCTCAAGGGAAAGCGGATGGGCGCCTGGGGCACGATTGGGATGCACAGTTTTCAGGCCAGTAAGGTCGTTCCCGCCATCGAAGGAGGCATGGGTCTGTACCATTCCCGCGAGCACTGCGAGCGGGCGACAGCTTTTGGCAACTACGATCTGCCCCGCAAGTTTCCTGAAGACAGCCCGTATCGCAAGTATCACGACACGGGCTTTGGGCCCAAGTTTCGAATCCACCCGATCGCCGCTTTGCTGGCGCGACAACAAATGGTTGGGCTGGACGAACGAAACGCTCGACTGCGGGCCCGAACCCGGGAGCTCAATGAACGGTTAGTCCAATTGCCCGGCTTGTCCACACAGCGGAGTCGTTCCGACATGAGCCGGGTCCACTGGGCCGCAAACATTCTTTTCTTCGATGAGAAGAAAGCCGGTTTTTCGAGGGCGACCGCACTGAAGGCACTGCAAGCAGAAGGTGTCCAGGCTAGTGGTGCAGCGTATCCAGAGCAGCACAAGTTCACGATCTATCGCGAGCCGCAATGGTGGCATCATCCGCCAAAGGTTCCGGAATCCCTTCCTGGCTGTGATCAGGTCAATCGCTCGACGCTGCGGCTGCGGCTGTTTCACGAAGAGGCACCAGAGTTGATCGAGCAGTACGCCGGCGCTTTCGAGAAGGTCTGGGCTCACCGCTCACAGTTAGCGAGACTCTAGCCTCAAGGTCTAGTAGGGACCAGTCTCCCAACCACGCTTCTGCCTTGGAGAGTCATCCCACGCTACAATTCGTCAGACAGAAGACTCGTGCGGGGCTCTAGCGGCCCGGAAAAGCAGCGGCCCCGAGCCATTCACCCCAAGGGATAGACATCGACTTCATGGTCCGGATTCCGAAGGTTCTATTTTCAGTGGCTCTTGCTCTGAGTTCGGCGAGCACCGTGGCCGCTGCTCCGCGGGAAGGTGAGGACCTTATTGGTACGAGGGCTCCGCCCTTCCAGCTGAAACAGTGGGTCAACTCCTCACCGATTGAAATCGAAGACTTGCGCGGCAAAGTTGTCCTCGTAAGATGGTGGACGGATGGCTGCCCGTTTTGTTCAACCTCTGCGCCCGCGCTCAACGACCTGCAACGCCGCTATGGTGAGCAGGGACTTCAGGTCATTGGAATCTATCACCCGAAACCGGCCGGCCATCAGGACGAAGATCGCGTCAAACAACTGGCACAGAAGCTTGGCTTCAGATTCCCCGTCGGCATCGATCCGGATTGGAAAGCTTTGAAGCGGTGGTGGCTCTCGCATGGACGGCGTGGCTGGACGTCGGTTTCGTTTTTGGTGGACACAGAGGGCATCATTCGATATGTGCACCCTGGCGGCGAGTTTCACGAAGGCCCAGGCGGTCTTCATTGGCGAGACCATGGCTTGTGCCAGCGGGACTACCACCAAATCGAGACGCTGATCGTTCAGTTGCTCGCGCAGTGATGAGCGCCGAGTAGCTCCATCAAGGTCAACATTATGCACCGCATGGTTTTCCGGCAGATTTCGCCCCATCTTGTCTGGACTCTCTGTGGCCTCTGTCTATTGCATCCGGTCTTCGGGCAGTCGGCAGAGGAAGAGTTCGTACGCTTCCCCGAATCTACTTTCACAGCGAAACGCCCCGGACAAATTCCCGGTGCTTCCGCCCGTTCGATTGAGCAGGAGATCACCCTCAGCGCCTTCACCATCGGCGCTACCGAGGTGACCCAGCAGTCATTCGAACGCGTGATGGGTTACAACTCTTCGGTCAAGAAAGGCCCTAGGCTTCCCGTTACGAACATCAGTTGGCTGGAAGCGATGAAGTACTGCAACCGCAGGAGCAAACTGGAGCGACTTGAACCCTGCTATGACCTCGCAACGCGCCAATGCGACTTTCGCAGGCAAGGCTACCGGTTGCCCACCGAAGCCGAATGGACGTTTGCCGCACAGTCATCGGCGATTCCACGCGATCGACCAGAGTCGGCCAACCTGGGCTCTGACAACACCAAGAGCATTGAAAGGCTTCGCACGGATCTGCGGGAGAGGGAGCTGCAAGTCGTGGGTAGTCATCCGCCCGACTCCAACGGTCTCTACGACATGTTGGGCAATGTGTGGGAGTGGACGTACGACTACTTCAACACGCAACCGGCCTTGGTGACCAATACACAATTTCCTTCAGGCCCTGACCGAGGGTTGGAACGCGTGTTGATGGGAGGCTCGTTTCGCAGCGGATTCTGGGGTCGCAGAAACGAATCCGTTTCCGCCTGCGACTTCCGAACTGGCCGCGCGGAGGACGCAAAATCACAGTACACCGGCTTCCGCCTGTGCCGCACGATTGCGAACTCCAACTACACATCCCTTGAAGGAGACAACATCGAAGAGTGGCTGGCTCAGTTTGATCGTATTCCGGACAAGTATCGTGATCAGCTTGGCAGCCTGACCCCACTCGCGCCGTCCGAAGTTGCCACGGTCGAACAGTGGAGGACACAGCGACAACTGATTCGAGCAAAGTGGCGTCGAGTCCTGGGTTCGCCGTCGGTCGACAGCCCTTCCGAACCGCTAACTCGGCTGGTCCGAACCGATCAGGAGGACTTCTACACCGGAAAGCTGATGTACCTGCGAACTGAGGCGGATTCGTGGGAGAAGATCTATTTAATGTGGCCCAAGGCTCCGGTCCGCACGCCGACTCCTGTAGTCATCGTGCCGTACTACGACATCGATACGCCGATCGGCGAGAATCTTGGCGGACGTCTCTACAGCGCGTCGCATGTCCGTCAGTTCGGGGTCCACATGGCCCGCCGCGGCTACGTCGTCGTCGCTGTTCGATGGTTTGGTGAGAGTTACGGAGAGGACTACGCTGAGGCCGTAGCTAACCTCTACGAACGCCATCCGAACTGGACGGGGCTAGGAAAGTGGGTCTGGGACGCCCAACGGGTGCTGGACTATATCGAGACGTTGCCGGATGTCGACACAAAGAACATCGGTATGATCGGCCATTCCCTTGGCGGCAAGATGACGCTCTACGCAACTGCAATGGATGAACGCATCACGGCAGCAGTGTCGTCAGAGCCTGGCATTGGTTTGAGCTTTTCCAACTACGACGACTACTGGTATTTGAGCGCCGCTGTCCACGACCAGGAAGAGGCTTACGACCACCATGAACTGCTGGGCCTGATTGCGCCGCGTCCGTATCTGTTGATTGGAGGAGATTCGGCCGACGACGACCGCAGCTGGTACTACATCAACGCCGCGCGATCGGTTTACCTACTCTTCCGACGACCGCAAGACATCGGCTACTACAACCACCGTCAAGGTCACAGCCCTTCCCCCGAAGCTCTTGAGCTTGCCCTCGAATGGCTCGAACATTTTCTTGGATCCAAGTAAGTAGCCCAGTCGGAGCAGGCTGTTTTCACTTAAGCCGTTTCTGTGGTTCACATCCAACTACAAAGTTCTTAAGTACGTTCGCACACCCCATGGGGCGGGTGGACAACTGCTCTGTTGAGTATATCGGGTTATTCTTATTCGCAATTCAACGTGATCAATTCAACAGTTTTACAACTTCTACTCTTCATCCGACGATCAGAAACACATCACACTTACCAAACACACCATACTCTATTGTTACAATTACAGACCAAACAATTCTGCTGTTGATCAACCTTTTATCGTCACCCTTTCACCTGATCCATTATCATTCTGTCTCTAACAAAGCTTCTCTGTCTCACTTACTTTCCACACAACACCATATAAACAACACCTCTGAATCCTTCACGTCTTCTCTTGTATTCCTCTCTGCAACTCTTCCACGCTCCACCGGGTGTACCGCCCCCTTCCATCTCTTCCATCTCTACCAGCGAACGTCTCCGTACAGCCTCCTGGCTGCTCTCCCCGACCTCCGCGTTTTTTTCTGCGCGGGTTCGTTGCCCTGCACGTAAATTTTTCCCCTCCACGACGCTCCGCTGTTCTCGGGTGATCCGACAGATTCGAGGACGCAAGCAGATCCTGTCCGCACAGGGGCGAGTGTATGACTTGGACGAGTTGTTCGACGATCTCAACGCCCAATTCTTCGGCGGACTGCTCGCAAAGCCGCAGCTTAGTTGGAGCCCCGGCAAGTCACGCAACACACTTGGCCATTTCGACCCGGCCCACAACGCCATCATCATCAGCCGGGTGTTCGATCACCCCAAGATCCCGCGCTTCCTAGTCGAGTACATCGTCTACCACGAGATGCTCCATCTAAAGTTCCCGGTCGAGTACAATCGCAGCCGCCGCCGTGTTCACACCAAGGACTTCCAAAGGAACGAACGCGCGTTCCCGCGGTATACCGAAGCTGTGGAGCTGATCAAACAGCTCTGAATTTCGCCCCCTCGGTTTCCCCCCGGTTTCCCCCCGGTTTCCCCCCGTGGAACGATCTGGCACCCCGGGGAGATTTGCTTCTCTGTCATGGCCCTTCGATGCCAGGGCCGGGACTTGCGCGGTAAGTCATTGACAGGGCGAGGAGTGACGATCCGTGGCGAGATTCGGATTGGCGCCGACGCCGCGGGACAGGAGTGCCAGAGACGCGCCACGGGTGGTGAACGCCGGGTGGGGCAGGCTGTGTCTCGGAAGCCGCTGGACGGGTGTTGGTTGGGCGCGTTGGTTGACACGATGAAGTGGAACGAAATGGGCGGGAGTGTAGGCCGATTGGCGGCGGATTGATCGGGTCGAGACATCGTACCCACTCACTCGCGCTAGGGCTCGGTTTGGGCGAGTTGAGACGGAGTTCTGCTCTAGCATCTGTGTCAACAGGCTTCACTGCAACGCCGGACGGCCCCCTGACCCGGACAAGCCGGAAGCAAAAGGGGACTTCGTGGCGGACCGGACAGCGGTGGGCATTGAGGGAGCGCGGGTTCCCACCCGCGCCTCTGTCGCTGACTCTGGAATTTTCTACCAAGCTTGGCAAGGATTTCGCTCTGTAGGTACTCCCGGTCACGGCTCGGTCCTTCAAAAAAAGAGGGCCCTCTGGCTCCAGTCTGTGTTGACCTCAGCGGCCCGCTCTAGATAGGAGCGAAAGAGCAGGCTTGAACGGACGGTCCTCTCCTGACGGATTGCGTCAGGAGCTGCCGTTCGCGGGGGAAGGTCGCTTACATATTTTCGGAGAGCAACATCGAAACTGCCTGGCCAGGAAACGGTCGTTGTTGGTCCGGCGATCTGTCCGCACCGGTCGTTCCCAGTATCAGGCTAGCACCCGTAGATCACGGCCCTGGGGTTGGCGGAGTGGCAAGTTGTTGAAAGGAAGGAGAATAAAGTTCTGGAAAATCCGTGATGCCCTGTCATGGACAGCATCAGCAAAGGGCTCCGTCCCCTTTAGGGCTCGAAAGCGGTGGCGTCGGTACAGGGATCCCATCGATCGATTGTCGTCGACCGACGTTAACTTGACAATGCCGTCTGCGTCCTTCGCCAACAAGTTGACAGTACCTAGCGCGATCTATCGGTATCGGCCCGGCGAACGCCATCATAAAGAAGTCGCAACCGTTCTCCTTTGTGCAGACTACGCGCACGAAGAGGTAGGGCCAGTTCCCGCAAGGGGCGAGGATTCAATGGCGGTACCAACGTGAGACAGAACTCACGCCGATCTTTGATTCCACGGGAGTCAACGATCACCATTGGCGAGAATGGAAAGATTGTGATTTGAAACAGCCCTTCCTGACTTAGCGGAAGGACCATCTCAGGAACACAGTTGCATTCGATTGCTACCGGAGGAAACTCGGGATCCTGGCGCCCAGAGATCGCAATCACGCTCTGGGATCGACGGCTTACAACAATTGCTAGGGATCCGTCTGCAGATGACCCAATGGCGGTAGGCCGAAACAAGCCTTCTTGCGCTGACATCAGTGATCGGATCTCGCCACCCGGTCTAGCCTCGACTTTCAAGACTTCGTCACGGTCATGATCTGCGACGTAGGCTTCACTGGAACCGGGCAGAAATGCCATTGCTAGCTTTGGCCCGAAGTAGCCGATGTGTGAGAGTAGTCCATCGGAATCGGACGCGTACAGAAGACTGCTGGCACCTGTCACAGACGCGATCAACAGTCGACCATCGTCCGACACGGCTAGCTCAGTCAGGGCTCCAACGATCGAAGACAAAGACAGAGCCTGTCTTGAGACAGATTCAGATTCCCAGTCCTGAATCACCTCGATCGTACCGGCGTTCCGGCTGTATAGTGCAGCTATGCGTCCGTCCGGTGAAAACGTAATTCGGTCGACCGAGCTCAGGCTGGACTCGATAGGTGTCTTGGTCGGCTCGCCCCGGAACGAGATACGCACCACACCGTCCAGGAACGCAAGCGCACTCGCACCATCAGGCGCGACGCGCGCCACTCGGAAGGACTCGTACGTAAGCAACGGTGTTCCGATGTGAGCCGAGCGAGCGATACCGTACACGGGAACGAGCAGGCGTGTTCGTTGGTCGAAAACCCGATTCAGGACTGGACCTGAAACCGTGTCTTGAGCTGCGGCGGTTTGCGCCAAGGCGAGCGCCACCAACGGAAGTCTCCAGACAACTAGTCTAAGTCGGCTCTTCATGGCCACCTTACTGGGGCTGACGTCCCCTGGCTGTTAGACAATGTCATGGTCAGCGAGCGAACTCGATCCCTTACGCTGGCACCGTCGGATGCGGTCACCGGGATTTCTAGGTGGAATAGGCTACCGAACGCAATCGACTCTTTCTGGCTGTACCATGCAAAGAACTCCTCCGCGAGAGCCCGTGCCTGAGCGGAGGAAGCGAGCACTGTTTCGTCAGCAGATTCGAATGTAACGCTTGCGGCCGCCACCTCCAACGTCGTTGAAAAGCCTTCGGCGACGACACACTCTTGACCGTCGCAGTTCGTCAACTCAAGGCTCACGATCTCGGGTGGAACGCGCTCGACTTGGACTCCCCAATCAATGGCTGGCTGTTCGGTGACGTCTACGAAGTAGCCGGGAAACTGATCCGACTCCTCAAAAACCCGGGCCAGCAGCTTGATCGTACCGGCGACGGTCCCCGTGTTCAGGACAACGGTACCCCCTGGAAGGGTCGTCGATCCCGCCGGTACGAGATCGGTTCGCTGCCGGCCTCCCGAAACGAATTGCGTGGCTGGATCAACCTCATCCGCGACGTCGCTATCCTCCGAGGCGCCGGGTCGCCGAACGCTTGGCGCAACCTCAAGGCTATTCACGACAACAAGAGGTCGCGGCTGCTGAGCAAACAATTCGATCGTTGCGGAAGCGGTGTCGGCGCCGCGAGACGAGATGAGGCCTGATGGGCCCGTAAGCTTCACGAACGTGCACTTTGGAGTGCACACGTTGACGCGGTATCGCATTGCCTCCGGTCCTACCACATCTCGGGAGTCCTCAGATACTATTTACTCCCGCAAATTATTATGACACTTTTTGATAGTTTGGAGCATCTATATATGTATGGGCAACCCCAAAGGTGTGAAGCGGGATTTCAAGGCCCTGGAGAAGCGCCGTTTCGAAGCGATGCGGCTGCTCGACCAAGGCCACAATCAGTCCGAGACGGCAAGACGGCTGAAAGTCGCTCGCCAAACCGTCAGTGCGTGGCGGCGGCAATACCGCGAGCAGGGTGCGGCCGGACTCCGCCAGGCCGGGCGCGCCGGACGCAAGCCGCTCCTCGATGTCGCACAACGCGAACGCCTGACGTCGCTGTTGCTGGAAGGCCCGCAAGCCCACGGCTTCCCCACGCCCCTGTGGAGCTGTCCGCGGGTGGCTCGGCTGATCGGAGACGAGTTCGGGGTCGACTACCACGAAGGCCACGTCTGGAAGATCCTGCGAGCGCTCGACTGGAGCCCGCAACGCCCGGTCGGAAAGGCGCGCGAGCGCAACGAAGAGCAGATCCGCACCTGGAAGCGCAAGACCTGGACGCGCATTAAAAAAAAGCCCAAAACGAAGGCCGTACGCTCGTCTTCATCGACGAAAGCGGATTGAGTCAGAAGCCGCATCGCTGCCGCACCTGGGCGCCACGCGGCCAAACACCGGTGCTGCAGTTTAACTTCAATTGGGAGAAGCTTTCCGTCTCGGCGGGGCTGACGCTGCGTAACTTCTACTTTCGGCTCTATCCCGGTGCGATCGGCAAAGAGCAAGTGATCGACTTTCTCAAGGCGTTGGTACGTCATATCGATCGGCCGCTGCTGATCGTCTGGGACCGGCTGCCGGCGCACCGTAGCCGCCTGGTGCAAGAGTTCATCCAACTCTCCGAAGGCCACATCGCAACCGAGTACTTGCCACCCTATGCGCCGGAGTTGAATCCGGTGGAATACATCTGGGCTTACTGGAAGCAGCACGAGTTGCCGAACGTCTGTCCGAAGGACTACGGCGAGCTGAACGAGCGGGCCCGCAAGGCACTCCGCCGCATGCGCCGCAAACCGCGTTTGATCACGGCCTTCTGGAAACAGTCTTCTCTTTGCTTCGAGTGACGGGATATTATGCGGGACTCAATAATATGGATACTTCTTGATCGGTGGATACTTCTAAGACTGCTCTTCGGCCGTCCGCGGAATCGCAAGTCTGTCTGATCTGGCCCTTACCCCAGATTTCCAAGCAAGGCACGCGATCTTCACTCGAACTCCGGGCGTCTCGTTCCTCCTCATTGACTAGCTGCGATACCATCACCTGGAACTCAGTTGCACTTTCCAGCTGCAAGGCGAACACGTCAGTGTCTCCCGGTACTTCGATCTCATCGTCGTAAGCCCCAACTGCCAAGGTCGTTGCCGGACCCGGAAACAGGCGTTCGACGCTCAGGGCGTACGTAATTGGTTTGTCGTCCGCCGTCGGGTACACCAGGATCGAGTGACTAACGCCTACCTTAGACAGATTGGCATCAACGCGCGAGTCCGGCTCGCGCGCCTGACATCCTGGAGCCGCAATCACCGCGTCAACGCCCTGCTCTCCGCTCCACACCTCGACGCAAAGAATTCGCTTATCCTTCTCATCGTCTTCCGTGCGTGACACCGTAATTACTTGGACGACCCATCTCTCGTTGGGTTCGTCGATACTGAACCGGAACTCTCTCGGGCCCTCCTCTGGCCAAGTGGAACAGAGAATGACGTCGCCAGCCCGCACCGTCTCGCGAGCGGAACCGTCAGCAGCACAACGGGTTTGGGCCGAAAGGGTGCTCGAAATCAGGAGGAAGAAAAACGCGACAGACTCGAAGACGAGTCGTGCGACCCTGAATACCCGGCCATTACTCATGGCGTACCAGGCGGTCCCACGTTTGGGCGTCCGAGCGAGACGCCGGCTGGTGGGGACGCGGTCGATCCGTTGGAGGAGCACCATACGTACTTGCAGGTAATCGCGGCGGCGGCGGCTCCCGTGAGAATCCAGGGTAGGGCGCGCTCCCTGGCGCAGCCGTAGTGGTAGCGCTTAAGCGTTCCCATTTCGACCCATTCTTCACCTGGGCCACAGGTATTGAAGACTCTGCACGGGGGAGCGCTGACGGTAAGGCCCACCATGCCTGTTGGCTTTCGGTTCTTTAGGACCGCCAAAGTGACCATACCCTCGGAGTCTGTTGTTAGTTCAGGCAGCGGCGGCTTGAAGCCTGCTTTCCCGTCAGAATCTTGACGCACTCGAACCGGGGTGTCCCGCAGAATGCGGTCAAACCATCGAAGCCGCAGTTTCACCGTCGAAGTTCGGTCGGGCTCGGCGCACACATCGACAAGTTGCGTGTAGGGTCTTCCAGTTACGGGCTGCGCCGTGTTCTCGCTTGTCTGTCGCTTATCGGTATTCAGCAAAGCCGGGTATCCACTTGACTCAGGTGACCCCAACATCTTGTAGTTGGGCTCACAGCGTCTTAGCGTCCCAATCGGCGACGATCGAGCGGTACGGCGTCGGCTCCACCGCCATGGCCTGCTGCACAAGGCGGTAGAAGAGCTTGCCCCGACTGCGTGATCTGCGCCGATTGAAGCGGAACACGAACTCGTCGAGATAGTAGTCCAGATGCTCGTGGCTGACCGCCCCCTGATGCGTGCCCAGCATCCAGCGCTTGAGTAGCGAGATCGCCAAGTGCACCCTCGGCAGTAGCTGCGAGGCCTGCTCGCGGCGGTTGTTAATCGAGATGATACGACGCTGGTAGTCCTTCTTCTTGAGCGGATCGTAGCCCGACCAGTTGTCGGTAACAACCACGCTGCCCGGCTCGACCGACTCCTCGACGAAGGGCATCAAACTGGCCGCCGAGGCGTTCTGAACGCGCTGCATGCGGATGCGCCCCAGCCCGGTGCCTCTCTCTTCCGCGGCGACTGCAATCAACGCTTTACGCTCGGTCTGCCGGCCGATTACCCCTTCTTCTTCAGCGCCCCAGTAGGTCTCATCGACCTCGACGAGGCCCGTCAATCGCTCCCGCCCCGGGCGCACCATCGCTCGCCTCAGCTTGTGCATCCAAGGCCAGGCGGTTTGGTAACTGCCCAGTCCCAGAACGCGCTGTAGACCCAGGGCGCTGGCCCCATTCTTCTGCGTGGTGATGGTCCACATCGCCCGGAACCACAGCCGCAGCGGCTTGCGTGTGTCTTGAAAGATCGTGCCGGCGGTGACGGAGGTTTGCCGCTCGCAGCGAGCGCATTCGAACCACACTTTGCGCACCGGCCAAGCGCGCTCATGCCCACACCTTGGACAGCGGAAACCCTCTGGCCAGCGCAAGGCGAACAGATAGTCGCGGCAAGCCTCCTCGCTCGCAAAGTGAGACTCGAATTCGAGTTGGTCGCGCGGGTAATCCTCCACCAGGCCCTACACTACATCTTGGGGTCACCTGAGTCAAGTGGATACCCAGCTTCAGCAAATACAGTCGACCAGCCTGCTGCCCAATCGGAACCTTCTGTGGCCACTTCTCCGACACCGCTCCGAGTACATGGTCTAAGGCAATAATCTTACCCATCCGCACGGCCAGGGCGGTTGGTTGAAAGAATCCGTCGAGCATCGGCAACCCTGAGTGGTTGCGCTGAGGAGTTGGGCCTGGGCCTGTCTGCACCAGGGTGCGTGAATCAGCATCCCACTTGAGTAGGGTCAGCTCATCCATCGCGCTCCAAGTGTCGCCTCGTGGGATACCCACCATCCTCAACGTTGCAACTCGCATTTTCAATTTGATGTATAAGCTTCAGACCATCCAGCGACCTTCAGCGTCTTTATTGATAGGGGCTAGAGCCCGATAAGGACGCCATGGAGGTCAACACCCGATGGGTGAAAAAGAAAACAAGCCGTTTCAGCTCACGTTCAATGGATTTCTCAAAGTCGATTTCCAAGGATCGCGAGTCACCTCGGATGGCGGTCTGATTCTCGTTCGCGAACTGGATGAACGACTCGGACTCGGCCAGCTGATCGACGAGCATCTCAGCGACTCGCGACAAGGCTTGAACAAGAAGTTCGCGCTGGCCGATCTGCTGCGGCAGTCGGTCTACAGCCGACTCGCTGGCTACGAGGACCTCAATGACGCCGTTCGAGTATCCGCCGATCCGACCTTTCGCTTGATCGGCTCGAAGAGGAACTGGGATCGCGGAGCCGCCTTGACCTCGACGCTGCATGGCTTCGAGACGGAGATGCTGGCGAGCGAAGAGAACTTGCTGGGGCTGATGGCAGTGAACCGGGAGCTGGTCGCGCAAGCCGAAGCTCCCGACGGTTCAGACCGCGTGGTGCTCGACATGGACTCCACGGAGAGCCCCGTCCACGGCCAACAGGAAGGCAGTGCCTACAACGGCCATTTTGAGTCCCTCTGCTATCACCCGCTGTTGCTGTTCAACCAGCACGGCGACTGCCTAGGCGCGAAACTGCGTCCCGGCAACGTGCACAGCGCCGAGGACTGGGACGAGCTGCTACTGCCGGAGATCGAACGACAACAGGCGGAGGGCAAACAGGTGACGTTCCGCGCCGACGCCGCCTTCGCCAAGCCCGAGATCTACGAGGCGATGGAGGAGCGCGGCGTGGACTACGTGATTCGCATCCCGGCGAACAAGAGCCTGGAGCTGGAGATCGAGGACATCCTGTTTCGGCCACCGGGCAGGCCGAACGCCAAGCCCCTAGTGCGCTACAAGAGTTTTCGCTATCAGGCCGAGAGCTGGTCGAAGGCAAGGCGAGTTGTCGCCAAGGTCGAGCATCACCAGGGCGAACTATTCCCGCGCGTCGGATTTGTCGTGACGAGCATGAGCTTGCCGAGCCGCTCGGTCGTGCGGTTCTACAACAAGCGCGGCACGGCGGAGCAGTGGATCAAAGAAGGCAAACAGGCCACGCACTGGACCCGCTTGTCGTGTCACCGCTTCCGAGCCAACGAGGTACGGCTGCAACTCAGCGTGCTGGCCTACAACCTGGGCAACCTGTGGCGGCGGCTAGGGCTGCCGCAGCGAATCAAAAGCTGGTCGCTAACGAGTTTGCAACACAGGTTGATGAAGACCGTGCAAACTCCTCCGCCCCCGTGCCTTTCCTAGGATCAATGATCGGAATACCTTCACAATACAACGGCTGCGCCGCACTAGCAGCGCTCCTTCGGTCTCCCGCCACGCTGCACACGTCTCCGATGCGCACGGTATCGAGGGCCTTTACTAACTCGTCCGTGATTGCCGGGCTCGATGTTGCACCGGACATCTCGATCTTGAGGATCACGGTATCTAGCAGGTCCTCTGGGCGGCTCGATGAGTTTAAGGCAGAGTCTCCTTCGCGGAACCAAAAGACGTCCAGCAACCGACCTTCTCCGCTGTCGACCTCTGAGGATACAGTCAACCTTCGGGTTACGCGATCATACAACCGAAAGCGATCAGCGCTTAGTTTGTTCTGGTCCTTGTCGCCAAACAGGTCTTGACACAGCATCGGCTCGGCAGCCAACACGTGGCACAGAGTCAAGACATAGAGGATGTCCCGAGACTGGGATCCATTCTTCGGAACCACACCCACTACGAGGCCGCCGCCGCTCCTACGGCCCTCTACCCTGGCAAACTCAACGATCAGTTTTCCTACGTCACATTTGCTCAGATCTGCAGCGCTACAGCTGCTTTCGTGGACTTCGTCCGCTGCCTCCACACACAAAAAGCCCATGAACATACACGACAGGGCCAGAACCCACCGACCAACGGAAAACGCCCAGCCGACTTTCCGATGTGCGTGCTGTCGCATCACTCTTTGAATCTTCTCGTAAGCTTGGGCAACACCCATGCTATCAGGGCCAGTATTAGACCTACATAAAGGCCGCCCCGAAGTTGAGCGATAACCTCGAAGAGGGTTGGTCTCAGATCTACCTGTGCGGATTCCGGCCCCCCGTGAAGCTTCTCCACCTTACCTCGCATAGAGAGCCTGGGTCCGCTCTGACTGACGTTTAGGTGCATACATTCTCGGGCGGGACACGCTAGCGTCGCTCGGAGTCTGATATCCGGCATGAACTTCTGTGGCCAGCTGATCAGATCACCCCACACGTGGTAGGTCAGACTGAGCTGAGGATCATGCGCGACTGATAGTCTTCCTTGGTAGGATAGCTCGCTCACCGACTCGGTCGACATGGCCTGAGACCCATACATCTTCATGCTTATTGAGTTCTTCCCCACGCTACCAAGGCACCTTCTGGGCTCATCTGGATTGGGACTGAGTCGGCTAATGCTGTGACCGTAGACGCTGATCGACAGCATGCCATCGGCCTTGAACATGAAGGTGGTTATCCCATCATCACCTTGCATCATCTCGACTTCAAAATCAAAATCTGAGCAGCCATCGCATTCGACTCCGCCAAGGCGGACAACGTCCATGCTCAAAGCCTCATTTCCCTCTGACTCCAAAAGGTCACCACAGTTGGTTTGGAAGGTCTGCAGGTCCAGTTTCGTGACCAGCACATCTCTAAGAAA
Organism: Bryobacterales bacterium; assembly: GCA_965261065.1. GTDB lineage: Bacteria > Acidobacteriota > Terriglobia > Bryobacterales > UBA6623 > JAKZVK01. The sequence continues at coordinate 7,256,297 of OZ253444.1, forward strand.
GCGACCGGCGGGGATCGGTCTGAACGTCACCGTCATGGGACCATGGGCGGTCAGGACTGCTGGTAACGAACAGCGCTGTGACAGAACGACTAGCATCATAATCGCCAGTCCAAAGACCACAACCACAACTCGCGGTGTACGGCCGGTGAGCTTGGCGAACGGAGTCTGGTCTTTTCTAGATCCCACACTTGCTGCCCCACTCAAGATTTGTCGGTACTGCCGTCAACGTAGATCCACCAATCGGCCATGAGAGACTCTTTAGAAAGTCCATCCGAGCTCGCAGCCCTGCCATTAGCCAGCAGGTGGTAGTACAGCGCCTTCTCTCGATCGGGCAGGCTGACTTTCAGCACAACTATTGAATCCCGCAAATTATTATGACACTTTTTGATAGTTTGGAGCATCTATCCAGGATTTCCATTTTGGCCCTGGCACGGTCACAGGATACACCCCCGCTGCGCCGAATACCACGTCTTTTCGCGCTGAACCCTGCACATCACCTCCGCCGGTAGGCGCCAGGGCTCGTCCGTCCGCTCACAGACGTTGATTGAGCGGACTGAACGGCGCTCCGGCCGACACTGCTCCCTGCGAAACCTTTTTGGAGCCAAAAACTGTTGATCCTCGCCCGGGCAACGCTACCCACCCGGCACAGGCAGCGCCCAGATCCTATGCAGCATGTCACCGAACAGCCGCCGGTTCAGATGCCCCTCCGCCAGCAGCAACCAGTAGTAGCGAGCATGCTTGACCAGCCGACCGCCGGTCTTCATCAACCTGTGTTGCAAACTCGTTAGCGACCAGCTTTTGATTCGCTGCGGCAGCCCTAGCCGCCGCCACAGGTTGCCCAGGTTGTAGGCCAGCACGCTGAGTTGCAGCCGTACCTCGTTGGCTCGGAAGCGGTGACACGACAAGCGGGTCCAGTGCGTGGCCTGTTTGCCTTCTTTGATCCACTGCTCCGCCGTGCCGCGCTTGTTGTAGAACCGCACGACCGAGCGGCTCGGCAAGCTCATGCTCGTCACGACAAATCCGACGCGCGGGAATAGTTCGCCCTGGTGATGCTCGACCTTGGCGACAACTCGCCTTGCCTTCGACCAGCTCTCGGCCTGATAGCGAAAACTCTTGTAGCGCACTAGGGGCTTGGCGTTCGGCCTGCCCGGTGGCCGAAACAGGATGTCCTCGATCTCCAGCTCCAGGCTCTTGTTCGCCGGGATGCGAATCACGTAGTCCACGCCGCGCTCCTCCATCGCCTCGTAGATCTCGGGCTTGGCGAAGGCGGCGTCGGCGCGGAACGTCACCTGTTTGCCCTCCGCCTGTTGTCGTTCGATCTCCGGCAGTAGCAGCTCGTCCCAGTCCTCGGCGCTGTGCACGTTGCCGGGACGCAGCTTCGCGCCTAGGCAGTCGCCGTGCTGGTTGAACAGCAACAGCGGGTGATAGCAGAGGGACTCAAAATGGCCGTTGTAGGCACTGCCTTCCTGTTGGCCGTGGACGGGGCTCTCCGTGGAGTCCATGTCGAGCACCACGCGGTCTGAACCGTCGGGAGCTTCGGCTTGCGCGACCAGCTCCCGGTTCACTGCCATCAGCCCCAGCAAGTTCTCTTCGCTCGCCAGCATCTCCGTCTCGAAGCCATGCAGCGTCGAGGTCAAGGCGGCTCCGCGATCCCAGTTCCTCTTCGAGCCGATCAAGCGAAAGGTCGGATCGGCGGATACTCGAACGACGTCATTGAGGTCCTCGTAGCCAGCGAGTCGGCTGTAAACCGACTGCCGCAGCAGATCGGCCAGCGGGAACTTCTTGTTCAAGCCTTGTCGCGAGTCGCTGAGATGCTCGTCGATCAGCTTCCCGAGTCCGAGTCGTTCATCCAGTTCGCGAACGAGAATCAGACCGCCATCCGAGGTGACTCGCGATCCTTGGAAATCGACTTTGAGAAATCCATTGAACGTGAGCTGAAACGGCTTGTTTTCTTTTTCACCCATCGGGTGTTGACCTCCATGGCGTCCTTATCGGGCTCTAGCCCCTATCAATAAAGACGCTGAAGGTCGCTGGATGGTCTGAAGCTCATACATCAAATTGAAAATGCGGGTCTATATCCCGCATTTTCAATTTGATGTTTGACATCCCGACCTTCCAGCGGCCTTCAGCGTCTTTATTGATAGGGGCTAGAGCCCGATAAGGACGCCATGGAGGTCAACACCCGATGGGTGAAAAAGAAAACAAGCCGTTTCAGCTCACGTTCAATGGACTTCTCAAAGTCGATTTCCAGGGATCGCACGTCACTTCCGACGGTGGCCTGATTTTGGTTCGCTAACTGGACGAACGGCTCGGTCTCGGAGAACTGATTGACGAGCATCTCAGCGACTCCCGGCAAGGCACAAACAAGCAGTTCACGCTCACTGATCTGTTGCGGCAGTCGGTTTACAGCCGACTCGCCGGCTACGAGGACCTCAACGACGCCGAGCGGGTTTCGATCGATCCGACGTTTCGGCTGATCGGTTCGCAGAAGATCTGGGATCGCGGTGCGGCCTTGACCTCGACGCTGCACGGCTTCGAGACGGAGATGCTGGCGAGCGAAGAGAACCTGCTGGGGCTGATGGCGCTGAACCGAGAGCTGGTCGGGCAAGCGGAAGCGTTCGACGACGCCGAGCGGGTCGTTCTGGACCTGGACTCCACCGAGAGTCCGGTCCATGGCCAACAGGAAGGCAGTGCCTACAACGGACACTTCGAGTCGGTCTGCTACCACCCGTTGCTTTTGTTCAACGGTCATGGTGATTGCCTCGCTGCCAAGCTGCGTCCAGGCAACGTGCACAGCGCCGAGGACTGGGATGAGCTCTTGTTGCCGGAGATCGAGCGCCAACAGGCTGCTGGCAAGCAGGTCGCCTTCCGGGGCGATGCGGCCTTTGCGAAGCCGGAAGTTTATGAGGCTTCGGAGGAACGCGGAGTACAGTACGCCATTCGCATTCCGGCCAACAAGAGCTTGGAGCTGGAGATCGAAGACATCCTGTTTCGCCCGCCGGGAAGGCCTTCCCGCAAGCCCTTGGTGCGCTACAAGAGTTTTCGCTATCAGGCGGAGAGTTGGTCGCAGGCGAGGCGGATCGTCGCTAAGGTCGAGCATCACCAGGGCGAGCTGTTCCCGCGCGTCGGATTCATCGTGACGAGCATGAGCTTGCCGAGCCGCTCGGTGGTGCGCTTCTACAACAAGCGCGGCACGGCGGAACAGTGGATCAAGGAAGGCAAGCAGGCGACGCACTGGACGCGATTGTCGTGCCATCGATTTCGGGCCAACGAAGTGCGGTTGCAACTGAGCGTGCTGGCCTACAACCTGGGCAATCTTTGGCGGCGGCTGGGGCTTCCGCAGTGAATCAAGAGTTGGTCGCTGACGAGCTTGCAACACAGGTTGATGAAGACCGGCGGTCGGCTGGTCAAGCACGCGCGGTATTACTGGCTCTTATTGGCGGAGGGACATCTGAACCGGCGGCTGTTCGGCGACATGCTGCACAAGATCTGGGCGCTGCCGCTGCCGAGTGGGTAGCATTGCCGGAGTGAGGATCAACAGCTTTTGGCTCCAAAAGGTTTCGCAAGGAGCAGTGTCGGCCGGAGCGCCGTTCAAGCCGCTCAATCAACGACTGTGAGCGGTCGAACCAGCTCTGGCGACTACCAGCAGAGGTGATGTGCAGGGTTCAGCGTGAAAGGACGTGCTGTTCGGAGCGGAGCGGGTGTATACTGTGGCCGTGCCAGGGCCAAAATGGAAATCCTGGCTATATATGTATGGGCAACCCCAAAGGTGTGAAGCGGGATTTCAAGGCCCTGGAGAAGCGCCGTTTCGAAGCGATGCGGCTGCTCGACCAAGGCCACAATCAGTCCGAGACGGCAAGACGGCTGAAAGTCGCTCGCCAAACCGTCAGTGCGTGGCGGCGGCAATACCGCGAGCAGGGTGCGGCCGGACTCCGCCAGGCCGGGCGCGCCGGACGCAAGCCGCTCCTCGATGCCGCACAACGCGAACGCCTGACGTCGCTGTTGCTGGAAGGCCCGCAAGCCCACGGCTTCCCCACGCCCCTGTGGAGCTGTCCGCGGGTGGCTCGGCTGATCGGAGACGAGTTCGGGGTCGACTACCACGAAGGCCACGTCTGGAAGATCCTGCGAGCGCTCGACTGGAGCCCGCAACGCCCGGTCGGAAAGGCGCGCGAGCGCAACGAAGAGCAGATCCGCACCTGGAAGCGCAAGACCTGGACGCGCATTAAAAAAAGCCCAAAACGAAGGCCGTACGCTCGTCTTCATCGACGAAAGCGGATTGAGTCAGAAGCCGCATCGCTGCCGCACCTGGGCGCCACGCGGCCAAACACCGGTGCTGCAGTTTAACTTCAATTGGGAGAAGCTTTCCGTCTCGGCGGGGCTGACGCTGCGTAACTTCTACTTTCGGCTCTATCCCGGTGCGATCGGCAAAGAGCAAGTGATCGACTTTCTCAAGGCGTTGGTACGTCATATCGATCGGCCGCTGCTGATCGTCTGGGACCGGCTGCCGGCGCACCGTAGCCGCCTGGTGCAAGAGTTCATCCAACTCTCCGAAGGCCACATCGCAACCGAGTACTTGCCACCCTATGCGCCGGAGTTGAATCCGGTGGAATACATCTGGGCTTACTGGAAGCAGCACGAGTTGCCGAACGTCTGTCCGAAGGACTACGGCGAGCTGAACGAGCGGGCCCGCAAGGCACTCCGCCGCATGCACCGCAAACCGCGTTTGATCACGGCCTTCTGGAAACAGTCTTCTCTTTGCTTCGAGTGACGGGATATTATGCGGGACTCAATAGGTCTCCAGCCCTTACGAGCGGTCGTAACTCCGTCAGCGCACCCGGTGCTTGCAGGCAGTGCTCAAAGTCCTCGTCGTCCGACATATCCTGTAAGTCATCGTCGGCCCTTCGAGGGACGAGGCAGATCGATAGATCCTCGATCGGGGCGAAGGGACGCAGTTTGGTCTGCAGGAATGACTCACCGGCCGTCTCTCGAACGTTAGCAGTGGATACACGTGAGGCGACAAGGACCGTCCGAGTCACCAATCGTTCGTCGTCGCGTCTGGGATCAAGGTGGCCACTGTGATTGACCTTGAGGCGCACGCCGAGAAACTGAGGGTCGACACTTGTGTAGGCGTCCCGTATGTACTCACCTTCTTCGGTACCCGGAAGTCCCCACACCATGAGACGATACTTGTTGAGGTCAAGTCCGCGCGAGCGGGTCTCGTAGCGGCCCCGCCAGCGAAGTTCTAAATCCTCGTCACTGTCGGCTCGATCCTTGCCCAGTAAGCCTGGAAAAACGACTTCCAAGGTTGCATCGTTCGCCTTCAATGGACATCGTCGAGATAGATGACGCCGATGAGGACGAGGTCCGGGAGATGTTCCTGCGCCTGCAGAACGGGACTTCATTGCGTGCACAAGAGAAGCGAAACGCCTATCCAGGGCGCATGAGAGACACCGTACGCGAGCTGGCTGGACACCCCTTCTTCGAGTGCGTCGGCTTCTCAAACTCGCGGTACACGCACGACCTGGTCGCCGCCCAGCTCGTCCGGCTGGAGACGGAAGGGGGGCCAACGAATGTCAAGAACCGTGACCTTAACAACATGTATCAAGAAGGCCGTGACATCGCACCTGACTCCGATGCGCCCAAGGAAGTCCGGCGAGTTCTTGACCTGCTCGCCTAGGTCTTTCCAGAGAAAACGCCGGAGAACGCGCAGTTGTATCTCGCTTGAATCAGGGGGAGGAAATGGTAAGGCGATCCAGTAATAGAGGGATGTCAGCCTGCCAAGTAACACGCTCTTCGGCATTGTTACGATGCGTCGCCACAAAGGAGAGTGCCTGCGAAACATCGTACTTAGTTGCTGCATGCCCTGGAGAGCCGGGTACGCGGCCCAGATATCGGATCGGCTTTTCGGTTGCGGTACCGGATGCGAATGGGCCCTTGATCTCAATATCCTTGCCGACATCGCAGATGTGAAAGACCCTCGCGGCTGCTTTCTTACCCCATTTCTCGGATAGTTTGTGGTCCGCCCAGGTCGCGATGCTATCGATGGAAACTTTTTCGGCCTGCCATCTCTTCATCCTGGAGCGGTCAGCTCCAACGGCTTCGAGGGCCGGTCGAATGCGCTCGGGTATTGAAGTGAGATCCAGGCTTTGCCCGTGACGTTCTTTGATTTCGATCTTGGTCTCGCCGATGACCAAACCATTCGAACAGACAAATTGGTACCACCCGAACAAGATAACGAGGCGCGAGGAGCCATCGACTGAGTTGAAACATTCGAGTCTTAGATCAAGTTTCGTCCCGGGAGAGCCGAAGCTGTATGCGTCGGGGAAGTAGATGCGGAAATTCATCCATTCGCCCAGTTACGACAGTCCCACCTCATAACACAATTGGTCAGATTGGATGCCGGCGTCGAGCAATCCCTTGCGGCAGAGTTTGGCAACATCGCGGTGTGGTGCGAGAGAATAGGTATGCGACACGGTGCCTACCGGGATGGGTCGCTCTGCAGCGGACAGAGGTTGGCGTGTGACAGTCTGAAGAAACGGGTTGACTGGTTCGTCCTGACCTGCGGTGAATGGCGTGAGCTTGAACTCCGGCAAGACTGTTAGGATTGCGTCCCAGGTGCCTGAATAGTAACGCACCTTGCGCGATCGCCATTGTGCGTCGCCCGGCAGGATTGAAACCGTCGGCGTTTCGACTTCTCGCATCAGTTCTCTCCCTGCAAGATCCCCACGAATCTCACGTCGCGCTTTGGCTGACTCTTGGGAATGGCGTGATGACAGTTGATTTCCAGGGGGTGCCCGGTAACTGGCCGTGATCGAGACCGTCGACAATCCAGGCCTTTCAGTTGAGCGTGAGCAAGCGTCAAGACCGACCTCGTGACCGTGTTCTCCTTGCTCGTCTCGCCGGTTGAATTTTCACAGTACCTTTGCACTTTGGGTATCGCACACAACCGTAAAACGATCCAAATAGGCCTTTCTGCAGGCGTGTCTCTGCCCCGCAATCCGGGCATGGCGAGCCTTCCTCCGGCAGATTTGGTTCGCGGCGGCCGCCATCTGAACGACCATGGGAGCGCAGCCGCTTTATCTCCACCTTCATATTCCGTTTCCAACCACAGCTTGCTTCACATTCAAAGTACGGCCCGTATTTACCGTCCTTAACCAGGATTTCCATTTTGGCCCTGGCACGGTCACAGGATACACCCCCGCTGCGCCGAATACCACGTCTTTTCGCGCTGAACCCTGCACATCACCTCCGCCGGTAGGCGCCAGGGCTCGTCCGTCCGCTCACAGACGTTGATTGAGCGGACTGAACGGCGCTCCGGCCGACACTGCTCCCTGCGAAACCTTTTTGGAGCCAAAAACTGTTGATCCTCGCCCGGGCAACGCTACCCACCCGGCACAGGCAGCGCCCAGATCCTATGCAGCATGTCACCGAACAGCCGCCGGTTCAGATGCCCCTCCGCCAGCAGCAACCAGTAGTAGCGAGCATGCTTGACCAGCCGACCGCCGGTCTTCATCAACCTGTGTTGCAAACTCGTTAGCGACCAGCTTTTGATTCGCTGCGGCAGCCCTAGCCGCCGCCACAGGTTGCCCAGGTTGTAGGCCAGCACGCTGAGTTGCAGCCGTACCTCGTTGGCTCGGAAGCGGTGACACGACAAGCGGGTCCAGTGCGTGGCCTGTTTGCCTTCTTTGATCCACTGCTCCGCCGTGCCGCGCTTGTTGTAGAACCGCACGACCGAGCGGCTCGGCAAGCTCATGCTCGTCACGACAAATCCGACGCGCGGGAATAGTTCGCCCTGGTGATGCTCGACCTTGGCGACAACTCGCCTTGCCTTCGACCAGCTCTCGGCCTGATAGCGAAAACTCTTGTAGCGCACTAGGGGCTTGGCGTTCGGCCTGCCCGGTGGCCGAAACAGGATGTCCTCGATCTCCAGCTCCAGGCTCTTGTTCGCCGGGATGCGAATCACGTAGTCCACGCCGCGCTCCTCCATCGCCGCGTAGATCTCGGGCTTGGCGAAGGCGGCGTCGGCGCGGAACGTCACCTGTTTGCCCTCCGCCTGTTGTCGTTCGATCTCCGGCAGTAGCAGCTCGTCCCAGTCCTCGGCGCTGTGCACGTTGCCGGGACGCAGCTTCGCGCCTAGGCAGTCGCCGTGCTGGTTGAACAGCAACAGCGGGTGATAGCAGAGGGACTCAAAATGGCCGTTGTAGGCACTGCCTTCCTGTTGGCCGTGGACGGGGCTCTCCGTGGAGTCCATGTCGAGCACCACGCGGTCTGAACCGTCGGGAGCTTCGGCTTGCGCGACCAGCTCCCGGTTCACTGCCATCAGCCCCAGCAAGTTCTCTTCGCTCGCCAGCATCTCCGTCTCGAAGCCATGCAGCGTCGAGGTCAAGGCTGCTCCGCGATCCCAGTTCCTCTTCGAGCCGATCAAGCGAAAGGTCGGATCGGCGGATACTCGAACGGCGTCATTGAGGTCCTCGTAGCCAGCGAGTCGGCTGTAGACCGACTGCCGCAGCAGATCGGCCAGCGGGAACTTCTTGTTCAAGCCTTGTCGCGAGTCGCTGAGATGCTCGTCGATCAGCTTCCCGAGTCCGAGTCGTTCATCCAGTTCGCGAACGAGAATCAGACCGCCATCCGAGGTGACTCGCGATCCTTGGAAATCGACTTTGAGAAATCCATTGGCCGGGTATCCACTTGACTCAGGTGACCCCAACATCTTGTAGTTGGGCTCACAGCGTCTTAGCGTCCCAATCGGCGACGATCGAGCGGTACGGCGTCGGCTCCACCGCCATGGCCTGCTGCACAAGGCGGTAGAAGAGCTTGCCCCGACTGCGTGATCTGCGCCGATTGAAGCGGAACACGAACTCGTCGAGATAGTAGTCCAGATGCTCGTGGCTGACCGCCCCCTGATGCGTGCCCAGCATCCAGCGCTTGAGTAGCGAGATCGCCAAGTGCACCCTCGGCAGTAGCTGCGAGGCCTGCTCGCGGCGGTTGTTAATCGAGATGATACGACGCTGGTAGTCCTTCTTCTTGAGCGGATCGTAGCCCGACCAGTTGTCGGTAACAACCACGCTGCCCGGCTCGACCGACTCCTCGACGAAGGGCATCAAACTGGCCGCCGAGGCGTTCTGAACGCGCTGCATGCGGATGCGCCCCAGCCCGGTGCCTCTCTCTTCCGCGGCGACTGCAATCAACGCTTTACGCTCGGTCTGCCGGCCGATTACCCCTTCTTCTTCAGCGCCCCAGTAGGTCTCATCGACCTCGACGAGGCCCGTCAATCGCTCCCGCCCCGGGCGCACCATCGCTCGCCTCAGCTTGTGCATCCAAGGCCAGGCGGTTTGGTAACTGCCCAGTCCCAGAACGCGCTGTAGACCCAGGGCGCTGGCCCCATTCTTCTGCGTGGTGATGGTCCACATCGCCCGGAACCACAGCCGCAGCGGCTTGCGTGTGTCTTGAAAGATCGTGCCGGCGGTGACGGAGGTTTGCCGCCCGCAGCGAGCGCATTCGAACCACACTTTGCGCACCGGCCAAGCGCGCTCATGCCCACACCTTGGACAGCGGAAACCCTCTGGCCAGCGCAAGGCGAACAGATAGTCGCGGCAAGCCTCCTCGCTCGCAAAGTGAGACTCGAATTCGAGTTGGTCGCGCGGGTAATCCTCCACCAGGCCCTACACTACATCTTGGGGTCACCTGAGTCAAGTGGATACCAAGCATCCATTGAACGTGAGCTGAAACGGCTTGTTTTCTTTTTCACCCATCGGGTGTTTACCTCCATGGCGTCCTTATCGGGCTCTAGCCCCTATCAATAAAGACGCTGAAGGTCGCTGGATGGTCTGAAGCTCATACATCAAATTGAAAATGCGGGTTCAACTCAGGAGGCAGCCCCCGCGGTGGACTAATCCATAACTGCCGAAAGGGATCGTCCTGCGGCTCTAGTACGACATAGGCAGAGTAGATCTCGAGGAGCGCGCTGTCTCCGGCCGAGGCGCTCACCTCGCCGCTGCATCTCTCGGGCATCTCTTTGCTTGCCGGTTGATATTTGTACCCCCACCCGTTCATGTCTGAAGCCCCTGTGCACCGAAGCCGGGTTGCCGGTCTTTGAGCGAGCAACACAGTTCCGCCAAGAACAAACAACCAGACCGATAACCGCCAAGTAGGCAACATAGGCAACATGATTGCCCCACCTCTAGGCAGTCGCAGGAGGTAGAACAATCGCTCAGCACCCCTGACAGATCGGTGCAGGCGCTCAATGGCCCCTGTCCAAGAACTAGCCGTGGCACCATAAAACGAGGACGCCAGCCAAATTGCGAAGCGGATTCCGTAGGCATGCACGGGTAACGGCCATATCAACGATGATTTCTGTGCGGACGCTTGCAAGACCACAGTATACACGATTGGTTGTCCGAATGGGTCGTCTTTTTGCACCGCTGTGGTTCCCGTTTATTCCATCCGGTCAGGCCGACAGATGAAAGCTGACTCGAAGATGACCTCAGGGGGCATTGTCAAGTTAACGGCGGGCGGCGACAATCAACCGATGGGATCACTGTATCGACGCCACCGGCTTTGTCAAGTTAACGACTCTGAGGCGGTGTAGCTACCAAGTATGTCATCTCGACGGAGATCGTAGGGAGTCTGGCGGCGGGGCGGGCTTCTTGACGTGGTGATCAACTGCAACGAGGAGCCGCCCCTTGGCGAGCAACAGGTGTCCTCCGGTCGCAAGAGTAGTGATCCAAGCTCAAGGGCTCCATGAACCTTGTGACAGGCCTCTTCCTAAGCGGCTGATCTTGACCCAGGTTGACTTTTGGCGAACGACAGGTTTTCTTACGTCCGCGCCTGCGAAGAAAACCTTTAACCAAATCGCCTACGCCGCAAAGAAGGTTCATCTATCCTAGTCCGATGGACTCCCGGGATCTCTCGCGGCGCCTCGGGTTGTGGGACTCGGTGGCGATCGTGGTCGGCACGATTATCGGTTCGGGCGTCTTCATTGTCCCCGGATCGATCGCTCGCGAGCTGCCGTCGGGGGAGTGGATGTTGGGCATCTGGCTGGCGGCCGGCGCTCTCTCGCTTTGCGGCGCCCTGGCGTTCGCCGAGCTGGGGGCGATGCTGCCGCACTCGAGCGGACAGTACGTCTATCTGCGCGAAGCCTACTCCCCTCTGTGGGGATTTCTGTTCAGTTGGGTGTTGCTGCTGGTCGTGCGGTCGGGCTCGACCGCGACGTTGGCCGTCGGTTTTTCCATCTACCTTGGCTACTTCCTGCCGCTATCGCCCCTGCTCGAGCGGCTGAGTGCCGCCGGGGTCATTCTGCTGTTGACGGCTTTGAACTACCGGACTCTGATCGGCGGCGCGCTTGTACAGAATGCCACGACGGTTCTCAAAGTTGCCGGCCTTGTGCTCGTCGCGGGGGCGGCGCTTGGCGATTGGGCGCGGCCGGCGGTGGAAACGGCCACGACTCCCCCCGGCTTTGGCTTGAGCGAGATTGGCGTCGCGATGATCGCTTGCCTGTGGGCTTACAACGGCTGGTTTCAAGCCGGCTTTGTCGGGGGAGAAATCAAGGACCCCCAGCGCAATCTGCCGATTAGTCTCGGCGCCGGTGTCGCCGCGGTGGTTGTTCTCTACATGCTGGCCCACGTTGCCTACCTGAACGTGCTGACGGTGGAAGAGATCGCGGCAACGGACCGCGTGGCGGCGGTGGTCGCGGAGCGGGTCTTTGGGTCCGCCGGAGGGACGATTATCTCCGCGACGATCCTCATCTCGATTTTCGGCGCGCTCAACGCAGGCATTCTGACCGGCCCGCGGGTTTACTTTGCACAGGCGCGGGACGGGCTGTTCTTCCGCCCGTTTGCCGAGGTGCATCCGCGTTTCAAGACCCCGGCTCTGGCGGTTCTTTTGCAGGGTGTCTGGGCGGCGATTCTCTCGCTGAGCGGCTCGTATGTCGGCCTACTATCGTTCGCGATGTTCGCCGCCTGGATCTTCTATGGCCTTGCCGTGCTGGGGGTGATCGTTCTTCGCATCAAGCGACCGGAATGGGAGCGGCCGTATCGCATGTGGGGCTACCCGGTGACGCCGCTTCTCTTCGCTGTCGCTTCCCTTTGGTTGGTTGCCAATACTCTGGTCACCAAGCCTCTTCCATCGCTTGCCGGACTGGCGCTCATCGTGAGTGGCCTGCCCGTCTATTTCTGGTGGCGGCGCGGCTTGGCAGAGCGAGTCTAGCATGCTATCCGGAGTCGAGATGAGTCTCGGCGCGGTAAGCTGAGGCTCCCGCCGCGGCGGGCGTTGACGGACGAACGTCTCGGTGCAGCGTTACCGGCTTCTCGTCCAAGCAGACCACGGGCTGCGCCCGATCGTAGGGCCTCTGATACGTTTCGAGCACGTCTTCCATGCATGCGATGTAGGCTTCATTGAGCTCCGGCACGCACCACATTTTTTTCACCACGGCTTGAGGTCGTAGCTGAGAAGCAAGACACGGATCGTTTCCCCCCGGCCCACCAGCGGGACCAGTCGTCGCTTGACGACTTCTTCGGCCACCAGCCGCACCGTCCAGCGGGCGCGGCCCCGCGGCGGATCGCTGCACACCATGGCGATGATGCGCCGGCGTTGTTGGGAGGAGAGCAAATTGGCCGCGCCGGGCCGTTGCTTGTCGTAGAGCGCCCGTTCGAGGCCGCCTTGCTGATAGCGGCGGGCGAGATTGCGGACAGCTTGCCGCGTCAGGGGCGAGACTTGGGCGATCCGCGGCGCGCCCATTCCTTCTCCGAGCCGCAACAACGCAACGGCGCGCAGCGCTAGCAGCAATACTCGTCATTTAAGTATTCTGACGCAGGAGGCGAAGTCAGCTCTCTTACCTCTCGGGACCAGAAAGCGTTGGATGAGGCTGTGTTGCGGGAACTACTGGGGGTGATTATGGTTAAGTGGTGAGCGCGGAAGGACTCGAACCTTCAACCTAGTGATTAAGAGTCACTTGCTCTACCAATTGAGCTACGCGCCCACAGGGGCAATGCGAAACGGCTGACTTGACCAAGCGCCAGTGGGTTTGATCGGTGCTGAACCGCTGAGGATCGCTACGTTCGACCGACTTCAATGGCTATTGTAGCACCCGGCGTAACCGATACACGGTCACGAGGTGCGGGTTCCGAGGCGTCCGTTCGGCGACCGACCGTTAGGGCTTCAGGCGACTGCAGGCGTTGGCGGCGCCCATCACATCCACCGCGGAGCGACCCTCTTCGACATGTTGAATGACGCCTTCTTTGTCGACGACGAAGGTCGTGCGGTTGGAGACGCCGCGCGCCTCATTGAGCACGCCGTACTGCGTCGAAACGTCGCGCTTCAAGAAGTCGCTGAGCATCGGAAACTTCACGCCCAGCTCTTCCGCAAATTTGCGTTGCGAGGGGACGTTGTCGGTGCTGAGGCCGAACACCTGCGTCTCCGCCCCTTCGAACTTGCCGAGGTTGAGTTGGTAGGCCTGCATCTCCTTGGTGCATCCGCCAGTGAACGCGGCGGGGTAGAACGCTAGGACGACGTTCTTCTTGTCGTGGAACTCCGACAGTGTGACGTCGCCTCCGTGGGTTGAAGGCAGAGTGAAATCGGGCGCCGTGTCGCCGACCTTCAACTGCGTTGCCGGGAAGGCGGGGGCGATCAGCAAACCGAGCACAATCAGGCTGAGCGTGAATGATCGAAGTTGGGTCATTGTCTTCTCCGTGCGAACCAGGGCAATCTCGGAATCAGACCGGCATTGTAGACTACTCGGAGAACGAAGGCAACAGCAAGTCATCGCAACTGTCAACGCCCAATAGAAATGTCCCCCTCGGTAGCTCGATAGAAGTGTCCCCTTGTGTTTCTTGTTCGTAGGAGAGATATCGTCGTCGTCGGGGCTGTGGAACTGTGGGAATCGCGTAGCGATTTCCAAGGGGCGGTGGGAAGGGTGGAAAACCATCCACCGCTCCTCGAACCCGGTACTGCTGCCTCGAGAGATTTTCCACGCTTTCCATCCGACCCGGCATTTCCACAGCCCTCTTATGTATTCGCAGCCCGTTTTTTCCGTAACACAGCTCGCCGCCAGGGGTGGTCCGCCGCCGGCTTGCGCCCGCCCCCCGGACGCTGCTGTGGTGCTGGCTTCGTCCGCAGCTGTGGCGTCGTCGTGGCGATCACGTCGTGCTCGATCTCGTGCCCGTCAAACCTCACCTGCAAGCTCTCATCGCGCCACTGTTGGACCGTCACCCGTGCCCCCGCCCCCACGCCCTGGTTGCGTTTCGGCTTCAACTGCAAACAACGATTCTCGAAACGCACCACCCGGTCGTTGCTCACCACCCGTTCGTACTCGCAACAGAACACCCCTCGCAGCTCGGTGCCGCGGGGGAGCGCCTGGTGAAAGTCCGCTGCCGCCGCCGGCTCACAGGCGAAGCGCTCGTTGTGCTCGGCCAGGTACTCCTCGTCGAGATAACGGTTCGCCGCCTCGTACTCGACGATCCCGCGCAGCCGCATCTTCTTGATCAGGCGGTCTTGGTGCGTGCCGTGATGGCGCTCCACTCGGCCCTTGGCTTGCGGCGAGGAAGCCGCCATGATCGTAATGCCGAGCTTGGCACACATGCGCCCGAACTGCGTCTCGGGCTTGATGCCTGCCAGCGCTTCCCGCGACGTCGGCTGGCGCTGGTAGACGTTTTTCCAGTCGCAGTACAACGCCTTGGGAACGCCGTGTTGACGTACCCAGGCTGCGAGCAGATCGGCCGCGGCCCAGGTCGTTTCCTGGTCCGAGAAACGGCACAGCGCCACACCGGTCGCGTCATCGACGAAGTTCATCAGACAGGCTTTCGGGCCGCGTTCTTCCAGCCAGTGGTGGTGCGAACCGTCGAGTTGAATCAGCTCGCCGAAGTGCGCTTTGCGTTGGCGCCGGGTGCGATGCGGTTGGCGCTTGCGACGGCGGCTCCACAGACCCGCGGCGAGCATCCAGCGCCGCAGTGTTTCGCGCGGCACTTCCAGGCCGTGGTCGGCTGCCAGATGTTCCGACGCCAGCGTCGGCCCGAAGCGCTCGTGCCCCTCGCCCGCATAGTTCTCGCGCACCAACTCGAGAACCTGCTGGCGTCGCTTCTGATCGGCTCGGTTCGAAGCACGGCCGACGTTACCGTGCACCAAAGCCTTGGCCCCGCCCGCACGGTAACGCTTCTTCAGACGCTTCGCATGGCGGTAGCTGACCTCCAGCAGCTCGGCGGCTTCGGTCAACTTCAGTTCCCCTCGTTTCACTCGGCTCAGCACTTCGCCGCGCCTCAACTCCTTGGCACTCATCCATGTCCTTCCCACTCTCGGCTCCTCCTTCGGAGCCTCAGAGTAGGGGACATTTCTATTGGGCGCTCAAGGGGACATTATCATTGGGCTTCAACACAGCAAGTCATCGCAACAAGGGCTTGCAACCATTTGTCGTACCCTGAAAGATACGCTCATGTCGTCCGACCCTTGGCGTCCGTCGCCGCCTCTGTCCCGCCCGTTCCCGCCGGAAGTCATCCGACCGGCTATCAACGGCGGGTATCAGACCTTCGTGCCGCGCCCACGTCCGCGGCGGCAGAAGATCTGGCTGCACGTGTTGTTGTTCGTGCTGACGGTAGCGAGTACGACGGACATGAACGGACCTCTGTATTCCGCTTGCATCATGAGCATTCTCACCGCCCACGAGTTCGGCCACTACTTCGCGGCAAAGTATCATCGAGTACCGGCGACTCTTCCGTACTTCATTCCCTTCCCCTCGTACTTTGGGACCCTGGGAGCCGTGATACGGATGTCGCCGGCCATTCCGAGCCGCCGCGCGCTGTTCGACATTGCCGCGGCCGGACCCATCGCCGGCCTTGTCGTTGCGTTCCCGGTAAGTATAGTCGGCGTGTTTCTGTCGAACCAGGTACAAGCCCAACCCGGCCAAACGACGATCACGCTGGGTGACCCGCTTATCTTCCGGGCTCTACAGTGGCTTTTCTTTGGGTATACCCCGGAGGGTACCGATCTGTTGTTGCACCCTATCGCGTTTGCCGGGTGGGTCGGCTTGTTCGTGACGGCTTTGAACCTGCTGCCAATCAGTCAGCTCGACGGAGGGCATATCAACTACGCGCTGTTCGGACGACGGAGCCGGGCCGTCTCGATTGTCGCCTTTGTCGGGTTGGGAGCCGTTACGATCTTCTACGGCTATCAGTACGCGCTCATCCTGATTCTTCTGTGGTTCATGGGCATCGCCCACCCGCCGACACTGAACGACACGATCGAGCTCGGACCTGCGCGCCGCCGCATTGGCGTCTTTCTTTGGATCGTCTTTATCCTGTGCTTCAGCCCTGCGCCGTTCAAGTTCTGAGCCCTGGTTGAGCGGGTCTCTGTGGGCGCCGACTCGTCGAACAACCGTGGTCCTTATCGACCGCCACCAGCAATCGTTGTGGCTGCGCAAGCTTCGAGCACAAACTGACCCATGACGGGTCCGTCGATGGCCGCCGCTTGCTTATAATGTCGTTATGACGAGAACGGTTCGCTTCACCGCCCTAGTCTTCCTAGCCGCCACCACGATGCTTGCCGCCAACAGCGTTCACGATTTCACCCTGAACTCGATCGACGGCGAGACGGTGCCGCTCGGCGACTACAACGGCAAAGTCCTGCTGATGGTCAACGTTGCCAGCCGCTGCGGCTTCACCCCGCAATACAAGGGCCTCGAAGCCCTCTACCGTAAGTACAAGGACGACGGCTTGGTCGTGATGGGCTTTCCGGCCAACAACTTCGGTTCACAGGAACCCGGCACCGACAAAGAGATCAAGGCTTTCTGCTCACGCAAATTCGACGTGAGCTTCCCAATGTTCTCGAAGATCTCGGTCAAGGGCGGCGACATGGCGCCACTCTACCAGCACCTTACCTCCACCGCCGGCGGCGACGTACAATGGAACTTCACCAAGTTCCTCGTCGACGGACAAGGCAATGTGATCGGCCACTTTGCCCCTGACGTCGAGCCGGAATCGACGAAACTTACCGGGGCCGTCGAAGCCGCGCTGAAGAAGTAGAAGGCTTTCACACAACAACTAAACTGTCAGGCGTCTGGCAGGATAAGTCTTACCCGCTTACAGCTCCGTCCCTGCGTCATGACCCTCTGTTCGATTCTCTGGCCGGCGGCGCGCACGGTAGGATAGGACTGCACCGTGCACGGACACATCGGACCATGTCCTACGGTAGCCGAAGGGACAAGCATGAAACATGCGATTCTCGCGACCCTTCTGTTCATGCTGCCTGTGGTCGCCCTTGCGGAGGACGCCATCCACATCGGCTCCCGGCGCGAGTTGTTTGTGGACGACCATCTCGTCGATCGCCTCGGGGGCAAAGCGGAACTGCGGTTGCATCAGCCCACACCACGGGAAGTGGCGCTCCTGCATGATGCTCCCTGGGAAGGGAACGCCACCGCCTACCACAGCATCTTCAGGGATGGCGATCGCTACCGCATGTACTATCGTGCCTGGCACCTGACCGTCGACTCGGACCAACTTAGTCAGGGCATCGTGAGCCTTTGTTACGCCGAAAGTCGCGACGGCATTCACTGGACGAAGCCGCCACTGGGGCTCCACGAGTTTCAGGGCAGCAAGGCCAACAACATCGTCATCTCCAACGAGATGGCCATGGGTCATCAGGTGACGATGGGAGGTCCGGCAGTCTTTCGAGATACGAATCCGAATACGTTGCCGGACGAACAATACAAAACCTTCCTGATCTCCAAGAGCCCACTCGGCATGCGTCCCTACAAGTCGGCCGACGGCATCCACTGGTCGCCGATGACCGACGGGCCGACGATTACCAACGGTGCTTTCGATTCGCAGAACCTCGTGTTCTGGGACTCCGTGCATGGCGAGTATCGTGCATTCTGGCGCTACTTCACGAAAGGGACTACCGACGACAAGGCCTGGAAGCCGAGCGGGATACGTGCCATCCGTACCGCCACATCAGACGATTTGCGGCATTGGAAGAACGAGGCGAATCTCGCGTATGTCGATTCCCCGCCGGAGGAGTTGTATGAGAACGGCGTTGCGCCGTATCACCGTGCACCACACCTGTTGATCGGATTTCCGGTTCGCTACATCGATCGGGCCGGTGCGCCATCCACTTCGGGTCGCGATGGCCGCGACACGCCTGGGCTGGAGAACACCCGTGCGTGGCCGGTGTCGCTGCGCGCGCTGCCGGACCTTCAACAGCGCGAGGCGCGGGCCGCATCCAGTGAGCGCTATGGCAGCGCCATCACCGAGGGTTTGCTGATGGCCGGCCGCGACGGCGTTACATTCAAACGCTGGAATGAGGGGTTTCTTCGACCCGGCATCGAACGTCCGGGCACGTGGAACTACGGACAGCAGTTCATCGGCTGGCATCTGGTCGAGACCGCGTCGCAACTTGCGGGAGCACCCAACGAACTCTCGCTGTACGCGACCGAGGGCTACTGGACGGCGCAAAAGGGGACCTCTTTGCGGCGCTACACATTGCGGCTGGATGGCTTCGTTTCGGTCCAAGCTCCCATGAGTGGCGGCGAACTCATCACAAGGCCCGTGACGTTCACGGGTGGCACACTTTCCCTCAACTTCGCCACCTCGGCGGCGGGCAGCTTGCGCGTCGAACTACAAGACGTTCAAGGAAAAGCTTTGCCAGGCTACGCGCTCAACGACTGCGACGAGTTGTTTGGTGACACCGTTGACCGGACCGTGACCTGGCACAACAAGAGCGACCTGTCGACCTTGATAGGTGACGTCGTGCGTGTGCGCTTTGTGTTGCGCGACGCCGATCTGTTTGCGTTCCAGTTCGCCGAGTGACGAAAAATCCTCGTAAGCCGTTACCTTGGGCACTTCTGCGCATCAGGACGCCCATGCATCGCTATCCCGTCCGCAGTTCGCGCGTCAGTCCGTCCTAACCGCTCTGATAGACTCACAAACGCGGCATGGGTGACGCGAACCGAGGCGCCGTTGAGACATCGCAGGGTGACGCCGCCCCGCGCCTTCTACAAATCGTCGAAGAGCTCGTCCTCGAACTCCACCCGCATCGCCGCGGACGCCTGCGGCTCACGCTCCAAAGCTCGCTCGACCGCGACCTCGCCATCGACAGCCTCGGCCTCGCCGAGTTGCTCAACCGCATCGAAACCACCTTTCGTGTCCGGCTGCCCGATGACCTGCTGGCCCGTGCCAACACGGTAGGAGAGTTACTCGTGGCCATCGGACCCGGCGTGGCGCCTGCTACCGAGGTAATCGAGCCTGCCGCGCCCACCGCTCAGCACGCTCCCGAAACACCGCTCGACGCCTCGACGCTGACTGAAATCCTCGACCGGCTTGCCCGCGACCGCCCTGACAATCTCCACGTCCTCTTCCCCGACCGCACAACCCACCCCACCCGCCTCACCTACGGCGACCTGGCTCAAGGCGCTCGTTCCGTTGCCGCGGGACTGCTGACGCGCGGGCTCGCGCCGGGCGACCGCGTGGCGCTCATGCTGCCCACCGGGCCCGATTTCTTCCTCGGCTTCTTCGGCGCGCTTTACGCCAGGGCCGTCCCCGTACCCATCTATCCGCCGCTGCGCATGTCGCAGATCGAAGAGCACCTGCGCCGCCAGGCCGGCATTCTCAACAATGCCGAGGCCGCGGCGCTCATCACGATGGACGAAGCTCGCACCGTCGCGATACTACTACGCGGGCAAGTGCCGTCGCTCCGCATCGTCGACACGGTCGAGCACCTGGCTGTCGGCCAGGCTCCCTCTCCGCCACGCCGCGACGATCCTGACGCCACCGTCTTTCTGCAATATACCTCCGGCAGCACGGGCGACCCGAAGGGCGTCGTCATCACCCACAACAACCTGCTGGCCAACCTCAACGCCATCCGTGACCGCTTTGGGCCCGGGCCCTCGGATGTGATTGTGAGTTGGCTGCCGCTCTATCACGACATGGGTTTGATCGGAGCATGGCTGGCGAGCTTGGCCTTCGGCATCCCGGCCGTGATTCTGTCGCCCTTGACGTTCCTGACCCGTCCGCAAGAGTGGCTCTGGGCGATTCACCGCCACCGTGGCACCTACTCGGGCGGGCCCAACTTCGGCTTCGAGCTGTGCCTGCGAAAAATACCCGACGAGGCGATCGAAGGCCTCGACCTTAGCTCGCTCCGCCATATGGCCAACGGGGCCGAGCCGATCAACGCATCGACGATCCGCCGCTTCACCGAGCGGTTTGCGAAATACGGCTTCCGCGCTGATGCCATGCGCCCGGTGTACGGCATGGCCGAGAACACGCTGGGCCTGTCGATCCCACTTTCGGGAAGTGTGCCCGTGATCGACCGCATTGCTCGCGACCCACTCGCGAAGCGCGGGGAGGCCGTCGTGGTTGCCCAACCGGCGGGCCCCCCGTCGGGGGCCAAGGAGGCCGCGGCCCTCGAGGTGGTTGGCTGCGGACCGGTCCTCAAGGGCAACGAAGTCCGGATCATCGGCTCTAACGGACGCGAACTGCCCGATCGCCGGGAAGGGCGCCTCCAATTCCGCGGTCCGTCGTCAACGCAGGGCTACTTCCGAAACGAAGCCAAGACCCGCGAGCTGATGGACGGCGATTGGCGAGAGAGCGGAGACCTCGCCTACATCGCCAACGGCGAGGTCTTCGTCACGGGCCGATCGAAGGACATCATCATTCGCGCCGGCCGCAACATCCATCCCCACGAACTCGAAGCCGCCGTAGGCGACATCGACGGCATCCGCAAGGGCTGTGTCGCCGCTTTGGGAATCGCCGATACCACCGCAGGGACCGAGAAGATCGTGATCGTCGCCGAGACACGCGAGGAAGACGCAAGCACCCGCGCCGAACTCGAAGACCAGGTCGCCGCCACCGCCGCCGAGTTTCTCGACACGCCGGCGGAAGAGGTGCTGCTCGTCCCGCCTCATACGGTCCCGAAAACATCGAGCGGCAAGCTCCGCCGCGCCGCGATGAAGGAATACTACGAGCGCGGACAGATCGGGTCGAGCCCACGCGCCCTGTGGTGGCAACTGACGCGCCTGAGCACCAAGGCGTTCCTGGTGCGCGCACAGCAACGGGTGACGGCTGCGCTGACCGCCCTCTACGGCGTCTACTGGTGGCTGGTGGCCACGCCGTTGCTGCTGTCGGCCTGTTTGTGGACGCTGGTCGCTCCCCTGCCCGCGTGGCGCTGGGCCGCGCTCCGTGTCGCCGCGCGGGCCGTGCTGTGGCTAACAGCCATTCCCCTGACCATCTCGGGCCGGGAAAAGATCCCAAAGACCAGTGCCGTCATGGTGGCCAATCACACCAGCTATTTCGACGTGCTCGTGATCGCCGCCGCCCTTGCTGGGCCCATGGTCTTCGTCGCCAAGAAGGAGTACGAATCGCAGTGGCTCATCGCCCTCTTCCTTCGGCGGATCGGCAGCATCTTCGTCGAACGCTCCGACGCCGCCGGTGGAGTCGAAGACACCGAGAAGATCCGGGACGTGCTGCGGCAAGGGGGCCGTGTCTTCTTTTTCCCCGAGGGGACGTTCGTTCCCAGTGGCGGCCTGCTTCCCTTCCGCGGAGGCGCCTTCGTAGCGGCGGCGGAAGCACGGGCACCGGTCGTGCCGATCACAATTCGCGGCCTTCGATCCATCCTGCGAGATGAGTCGTCTCTTCCCCGTCCAGGCCGTGTTTCGGTGGAAGTCGACGAGCCACTGATCCCGCGGGAAGGCGGTTTCCACGAGGCCATTCGGCTGCGCGATGAAGCCCGCCGGGCGATTCTCAGCCGCTGCGAGGAGGCCGACCTCGGCCACGAGCACATCATCTTCCTCGAGTCGGGCATCGAACGGTTGCGGCCCGACGACGGCTAGCGACGCACAGTGCCTACACTGACCGGCGAACGCGGCGGCCTCCTCAAGGCGCTAGGACTCCACCGCCGCGAATTGCGTGCCTGGGCGATGTACGACTGGGCGAACTCCGCCTTCGTGACGACCGTCATGGCGGCGGTGCTGCCGATCTACTACCACCAGGTTGCGGCCGTCGGCCTGCCCGAAAACCTGCGCACCGCCTACTGGGGCTACACGCAAACCATCGCGCTGGCTGTCGTCGCGCTCAGCTCGCCGATTCTGGGCGCGATGGCCGACCACCTCGGCGCGAAGAAGAAGTTCCTGGCCTTCTTCGCATTCACCGGCGTGTTGGGCTCGGCGGTGCTCTACTTTGTGCAGCTTGGTGACTGGGTGCTCGCGTCGGCGGCGTTCATCGTTGGCAACATCGGCTTTGCCGCCAGCGAGATGTTCTACGAATCACTTCTACCTCACATCGCAAAGCCGAATGAAATCGACCGAGTCTCGACAGCGGGATACGCGACGGGCTACGTGGGTGGAGGTCTGCTTCTGGCGGTGCACCTGGCTTGGATCAGCTCACCCGAAACCTTCGGCCTATCCGACTCGGGCCAAGCCTCGCGCGTCGCGTTCGCGACAGTGGCGGTCTGGTGGGGTTTGTTCACCATCCCGATCTTGCGGCACGTCCGCGAACCGGCGACCACCTTCATCGCACCAGGTTCTGGCGGCAGTCCGCTTCGAGTCGGGTTTCAACGAGTGCTGGCAACGCTCCGCGAGGTGCGCCAACGACGTCAGGTTTTTCTGTTTCTGCTGGCGTTCTGGTGCTACAACGACGGCATCAATACCATCATCAAGATGGCGACGATTTACGGCGCCGAGATCGGTATCGGCGAGACCGACCTGATCGGCGCGCTGCTGCTGGTGCAGTTCGTCGGAATCCCCTGCACGTTCGCCTTCGGCGCCCTGGCCTCGCACATCGGAGCCAAGAACGGCATCTACCTTGCGCTTGCCGTCTACACGGCGGTGGCGGTGTTCGGCTACTTCATCAGCACGGCCTGGCATTTCTGGGTGCTGGCTTGCGGTGTTGCGGTCGTGCAAGGCGGCAGCCAGGCGCTGAGTCGGTCTCTGTTCGCAACGCTGATCCCGGCGAACAAGTCATCGCAGTTCTTCGGCTTCTACAACATCACCGGAAAGTTTGGAAACCTGATCGGCCCCCTCGTCTTCGCGTTGGTGAGCCAGTGGACGGGCGGCAGCCGTATGAGCATCCTGGCGCTCGTCTTCTTCTTCGTCACCGGCATGGCGCTGCTGAGCCGCGTCGACGTCGAGCAAGGACGCGAGGCGGCACAGGCTGAAACCTCGAACGCTCGCCTTCGGCCTACTTAAGCCGCGGCGCCCGTGAACTGCCCGCGCGTCGAGAACTGCCCCGGCTCCATCCCAAAGTAGAGAACGCCCGAGTCGGCGTCGATGCCCGACTGCCGCACGTACCAGAAGAGCTGCATCACGTGGTTGGCCGTGTGAATCAAACACAGCGACACGCCCATCTCTTCCGCCGTGCCCTCGAACTTCACCTCGCCGGCTTCGATCTTCGAACGCGAGGTCTCGAAGTGCTCTTGAGTCATCTCTTCGAGCGTGGTGCGCGCCTGCGCGAAGGCCGCCTTGACCTCGTCGAGCAGTTGTTGCTTGGTCTTGCCGCTGCCACCGTCCAAGTCTGCCGGACGCGGCTCCCAATCGCCCGAAACCAGACTCGTGGCCATGCGGGGGACGGCGTCGATCATGTGCTGGACCACGGCGCGCGTGGTCATCGTGTTCTCGACCGGGCTCCACTCAAGCTGGTCGTCCGGAAAGAGCGAGAGCATCCGCGTGATGGGGCCTTCAAACCGGCAGTACTGATTGATAAAGAATTCCTTGGTCATCCTGTTCCTCCTGGTCGTCGGGTATTCGGTGAGTCACGCCCGCGTCAAAATAGTTTACCAAGTAGTTAAGTATTTTGCAAGCGGCCTCTCAGCCGGTTCGGCCGAGCAACTTTCCGAGGCTTCCCAGATCATGAATCATGCCGTGATGTGTCATCCGCGGTCAACAGTCGAGTAGGGCCCATGTTGAGATTCAGGTTAGGACCTCCGTGACGCGCTGGCCTCTCGCTCCTCAAGCTATGTACAATCGAAATCGACGACTCAGCTACTCCGAGATTGCGCAGAGGTGGGAAATCATGAGGACAAACCTCCAACGGTTCACGCTTGCCGTCTTGCCGGCCATCGCGTGCCTCAGCCTTCCGGCCGCCGCCGAGGAGACCAACAAGCTGGGCCTGCCCAACCCTGAGAAGCCCGACGTACCCTATCTTATTCACGCCTCGATCCTCGTCGAGACGGAGCAGTCCGAGGCGACCGAAGAGAAACGCAAGAACGAGTTGCTCTACGCCGTCCCGGGCGCCAACTCCGGTGTGCAGACACCGCTGGCTTCCCCCGAGTTACTGTTCCGAACCGAGAACATCGACCCGCGTGATCTCGCGTTCTTTCGGTTTTCCTCTGTGAAGAGACGCCGCGAACTGCTCTACCAGAAAAAGAAGAAGATCAAGGCCGAGCCGATCCGCATCTCGCTCTACCCCGTGGAGGATGGCTTGGTCAAGATCCGCGTCGACGACAGCCTGTTGCCGGGCGAATACTGCCTCACACCCAGCGGCGCCAACGCCGTCTTCTGCTTCACCGTTTTCTAGGATGTCGGTACTTTGCGGCGTTCGTTTTCGAACGACCCTGGGAACAACTCCCCCTCAGTGAAACGCGCCTGCTAATTCCGCGAAGGTCGCCAACCTTCCTCCGTTCTCCGCCATGAACGCTCTCGCGCCCTGCTCACCGGCGAACGCAAGGATGCTCGGCGAGCAACGGTCAAACTCCAGGTGGCTCGCCTCTTTGCTTTCATTGACGAGAGGCTTGGCGTGCAGGCAATGGTTCACGTTGCTGCCGACCACCAAGTAGGCGCTCTCTGGGGAGAGCGGCTTCTCGGAAGCATAGTCGGTCAATTCGATCACTCGAACCGACTGACCTGTTTGCCGATGGTCTGCCAACGCGCACGCCGGGCAGCAGAACTCTTTCCGTTCGTTCCCAACGAGACCTACCACCTGAGCGTGGGAATGCAACGGCCGACTGCACGCCTCGCAGACTAGCCCGCCCTGGTCTTGCAGCATGCGCCAAGCGCCGTAGCCCAGAGCCAGGGCCAGGACTGAAATCACAACGCCGCCGATCCACACGGAGTGTCGCTTCATGGCTCAATCCTGTACTTCGCTGTTCGGTCCTATCAAGATACCAACAGTGATGGCCCAAGCAGGGAAAAATACCGCCGACAGCGGATCGGCCACATCTATTTTCTTTCAGCAGCCCGCCAGACTCGACGAGCGAGCTTCCAGCCCGCAAGCCCGTGCGGACCAAGTACTCGCCTACGGAACCGGTTTCGGGCTTCCGGTTACACTACCCTGAGGATCTGAAGTCGAGCAGGCACTATCAGCCCTCGTCTTCCTGACTCTCTAGTCCACCCCTCATGCCTACCGTACGCCGGCGCCGAGCATTTGGTTCTTCGCTGACAATGATTGTCCTGGTCGCGATGCCCGCCCTCGCCGAAGACTGGCCGCAGATCCGCGGCCCCGAACGCGACGGCGTCTATCGGGGCGACGACCTGACGGGGGCTTGGCCGGACTCAGGGCCTCCGGTCTTGTGGGAAAAGAAGGTCGGCGACGGCCTCGCGAATGTCGCGGTGGCCAACGGACGCGTCGTCCTGTTCCACCGCGTCGGTGACGAGGACGTCGTCGAGGCGCTCGAGGCCGAGACCGGCGAAGCGATCTGGTCCTTCCGCTACCCGACGACCTATCACGACAGCTTCGGGTTCGACCCCGGGCCGCGCGCCGGCCCCGTCGTCGCCGGCAGCCAGATCTACACTTTTGGCGCACAGGGGATGCTGCACTGCCTGCGGTTCACCGACGGGAAGAAGGTATGGGGCCTCGACACGCACGCCAAGTTCGGCGTGAGCAAGGGGTTCTTCGGCGCTGCGGGTACGCCGCTGGTGGAAGGCACCCGCTTGTTCTTGAACGTCGGTGGGACCGACGGAGCCGGCCTCGTCGCCCTCGACAAAGACAACGGCCGCGTCCTGTGGACCGCCACCAATGACGAAGCCAGCTATTCCTCGCCCGTGGCGGCCGACCTCGGCGGCAAGCCGCATATCGTGTTCTTCACGCGCGACGGCTTGCGGGCGGCCGACCCGGCGACGGGCGAGATCCGCTTCGAGCAGCGATGGCGCTCACGCAGCCGCGCGTCGGTCAATGCCGCGATGCCTATCGTGGTCGGCCGACGCATCTTCCTCTCCTCCAGCTACGGGACCGGGGCGATACTTCTCAACGTGGATGGGGCGGCGATCGAGAAGGTGTGGTCCTCCGATGACGCGCTCTCGAACCATTACGCAACGAGCGTCTACCACGATGGCTACCTCTACGGTTTCCATGGGCGTCAGGAGTACGGTCAGGAGTTGCGCTGCGTCGAGTGGGAGACGGGCAAGGTGCGCTGGAGCGAGCCGGGAATGAAAGCCGGCACAGTGACGCTGGTGGGGGATCGGCTGCTGGTGCTACGCGAGAACGGCGAGCTGATTCTCGCCGCGGCGTCTCCCGCTGGCTTCAAGAGCATCGCGCGGGCAAGAATCCTGGACGGGGTGGTGCGCGCCTACCCAGCTATTGCCAACGGCCTGCTATATGCCCGCAACGGTCAGCATTTGATCTGCGTGGATTTGCGATAGGCCACTCCCTGCCCGAAAGTGGAGATTCGCTAGGGTTCGTGCCGGACCGCTCCCTTAGGGGCTGTGAAAGAATCGGTGTCCATGAACATCTGCGGAAGCTGGCGCAATTGTAGGGGCGGGCCCCCGTGCCCGCCCGCGCTTTGCTGATGACTGTGTGCCACGAGCGCAGAGAGGGCCGCAAGGGCCTCGAAGTGTGTAACTGCTCGACTGATGAGGGTAGGCCCCTCGGAACCGGCTTGCAGGAGCAGGTTCCAAACCACCTTCGGCGGCTGTGGCCAAAAGCCATGGTCGTGAGCACAGAAGGAAAAGGCCTGGAAAGAACCAGGTCAGGTGATTGGCAAGAAGAGGACCGCAAGGGAACCACTGAGGACGTGTCGAAAGCGTAGGGATGATGTCAAAACCGTAGGGAGTCGTTACGGCGGGACGAGTGGCGGCGGCGCCTGTTTACGGACCGCAACGGCATCCGGCATTAAGGGGGCCTGAGCTTGCCGAGAGGCGGTGGAGCGGAACGTGGGAACCTGAGCCTCCGATGCAAACGGAGAAGCCACAAGTGGAAGAACCATGAGGGCGAGAGTACGGAAACGGAGTGCAGGGGCGGAACAACCTGTAGTAGCGAGGAAGTCCCCGCGAAAGGGATGGAGCAAAGGGGTTGTGTCAGGGAGCCGAATGCAATGAGCCAACCAGCAATGGGAGGAGACAATGAGTGAGGCAAAGCCGTTTTGTATTTCCAAGGGGGAGGTCTGGGAAGCGTCTAAGCGGGTGAAGGCGAACCCAGGAGCGGCAGGGGTCGACGGACAGTCGATTACGGATTGTGAGAAGAAGCTGAAAGGCAACCGCGATAAGATCTGGAATCGGATGTCGTCGGGCAGCTACTTTCCGCCGCCGGTGCGCACGGTGAAGATACCGAAAGCGAACGGTGGGAAAGGAGCCTGGGCATTCCGACCGTAGCAGATCGGATCGCGCAAATGGTGGTGAAGTCGAGACTGGAGCCGGAGGTGGAACCGCTGTTTCATCCGGATTCCTACGGCTATCGGCCGGGAAAATCGGCATGGGATGCAGTGGGCAAGGCGCGGCAGCGATGCTGGCGTCAGGACTGGATCATCGATCTGGACATCCAGGGCTTCTTCGACAACATCGACCAAGATCTGCTGAGGCGGGCAGTAAGGAAACACGCCAAGGACAAGTGGGTCGTACTCTACATCGAGCGCTGGTTGCAGGCTCCGATCGAAGAGGAAGATGGCCCGCTGGTCCCGCGTGAGAAAGGCACGCCGCAAGGCGGAGTCATCAGCCCCCTGTTAGCCAATCTGTTCCTGCACGACGCCTTTGATCGGTGGCTGGCGAAGCGCTATCCGCAGGTGTGGTTTGAGCGTTACGCCGACGATGCCATCGTGCATGGCAGGACGGAGAGGCAAGCCCAGGAGGTTCGGGCGGCCATCGCCGCACGTTGGAGGGAATGCGGGCTGGAACTTCATCCCGAGAAGACGAAGATCGTCTACTGCAGGGATGAGGATCGGCGAAGGACGTATCCGAACGAGAAGTTCGATTTCCTCGGTTACACTTTTCGGCCGCGGAGATCGAAGAATCGTTTTGAGAAGTACTTCATCAACTTCAGCCCCGCCATTTCCGATCGGGCAGTGAAGGCGATTCGGGTGGAGATTCGGAGCTGGAAGCTGCACTTACGCAGTGACAAGAGCATCGAGGATCTGTCGCGGATGTTCAACCCGAAGATCCGAGGCTGGCTGCAGTACTACGGGCGGTATGATCGCTCGGCGCTGTATCCGCCGAGGCGCCAACTCGATCGAGCGCTGGCCCGCTGGGCCTATCGGAAATACAAGAAGCTGCGCGGCCATCTGCGCCGGGCGACGCACTGGGTGGCGCGGATTTCACGGCGTGACCCAAGGTTGTTTGCTCACTGGCAGTTGGGCGTGCGGCGTGGCTCCCTGGTGGGAGCCGTATGAGCGGAGACGTTCACGTACGGTTCTGAGAGAGCGTCGGGGTGCGATTCCCCGGCGCTACTCACCTGCGATGTCCATGGCAGGGTCGGGCGGGCACGGGGGCCCGCCCCTACAATCCTCTAGCGTTTTTTTACGGCCCCTTACGGTCACGGCTCGGGTTGGGGCTCTGATAGCCAGATGTTGCCGGTCGTTTCTTGGACGTTGAGGTAGAGCTTGTCGGCGGCCAAGCCGTAGGCTGTTGGACGCAAGGAGCGGCGCTGTTCGTGGAAGCCGAAAACGTGCTTCAACTCACCCACGGGCCGCTTGGACCCAGGGTCGAGATGGCTCGCCCAGATGCATCGAAAACCGTCTCTCTGAGAGAAGAAATAGAGCAGGTTCCCGTCGGGAGACCACCAACTTCTGCTGTCGAGCTGGTTTTTGGTGATGCGAATCCATTCGTCGCTAGGGGCGGCGACGCCGTCCCTGAGGCGTGCAATAAAGGTGGGCTCCACGCGGAAGGGCTCCTCGATAACATTGAACGACAGCCACTGTCCGTCTGGCGAGAATGCAGGCGAATGTACCCGGTTGCCCGGGTTCTCCAGAATGTGCATGACCTCCCGTGTCTCAACGTCGATCGTGGACCATTGGCCGAATGCCGTTGAAGAATGGATGATCTTCCTGCTGTCCGGGGACCAGGATATGATCGTGGTCACACTGTCCGCCAGCTTCTCCTCCACGCCTCCTTCGGTAGGTATGACAAACAGCTCAAAGTTCCCGTAAAGGCCGCGCACAAACGCGACCTTTGTGCCGTCCGGCGAAATGATCGCCCGCGGCTCACTCGCCGGCGTCACCACCAGCGGAGTCTGCACACCCGTTTCGTTGTCCCAAATCCAGACATCGCCGTTGCCCGACTGTTCGCGGACGAAGGCCACTGTGGCGCCGTCCGCTGACACCGTGGGGAACCGCTCATCTGCTGCGCTGGCTGTTACAGGCTCCGGTTCGCCGTTCAAGTCACCCCGGTTCGCATCAATGGCCACACCCCAGACATCCAGGTTTCGGCTGCGGGAGGTGAAAGCGATGCGGCCGTCCGGCAATGCTGCAGGCTGTTGTTGTGAGATGCCTTGCGTAAGCCGCTGGGGTGTCCCCACCGCCCGTCAGGGTTCCGAGGCCAGCATGAGTTGATAGATGTTCGTGGTGTCTCCCTGCTGTGCAGAGAAGATCATGAGGTCGGGGTCGGCCAGCCAGTCGGGTGCTGACGCCTCGACTCCACCAAGCCTGAGTCCAGCTTTTTCTTTGATGTCCGCAGCGCCCGTCTTCACAGCCTGGCCACCCTCGGCCGGCGCGATCCACCAGTCAACCGTTTCAAGAGTCCGCATCACCTCTTCTGGGCTTCCCGCAAAGAGGATGTATTGCCCGTCGGGCGACCAGGCCGGGTCGGCCCCCCAAGCAACGCCGGTTTCGAGTCTCCGCGAAGCCCCCCACTCATCGCAACAACATGGATGCTCGCTTCGCGAAGCCGTCCGCCCACGTAATAGGCGATCCACTGGCCGTCGGGAGAGACCCTTGACCTCCGCCCGTCCTTGGCCAGCAAGCGGGCCGCTCCGCCGAGCGCAGGCGCCACATAGACGCCGCCTCCGTCGCGGTCGGATCGGAACACGACTTGGCTGCCATCGGGCGAAAAATCCGGCTGCCAATCGTCGGCTTCGTGATCGGTGACCGGAATGAGGCCGCCTCCGGTCGACTGCTGAACCCAGATGTCGAGATTCCCTTCGCCCGCTCGGTCCGAGGCGTAGGCGATCATCCTTCCGTCGTTCGAGATAGCGGGTTGGTGTGTGAGGCCCGTGTCGTGAGTGAGTTGGCGCAGGTTGTATTGAGGCGCCGGCATCTGGGTTGCTGAACGGCCCCAGATCCACCAGGCGACGCCCGCTACGGCCGCGAGTAGGAGCACGGCCAGTCCGGAGATCGCATGCACCGCGCGCTTTGCCGGCGTCGGTACCGGCCGGACTTGGGACGGTTGTGGCTCCAGATCGCGCCGCAACGCCTGAAGACCGACCAACAACTCGTCGGCGTGCTGATAGCGCTCGTCGGCTTTCTTCGCCAGGCACTTGTTGACGATGCGTTCCAGCTCCTTGGGCACACCCGTTCGGACTGCTGTCAAGGGTTCCGGCGGCTCGTTCATGAGGGAGAACACGACCGCCTGGTCGAAGTCCCCGCGAAACGGCTGCTGTCCGGTCACCATCTCGTAGAGCACGACACCGAGGGACCAGATGTCTGTGTGTCGGTCTGTCTCGACGCCTTCGGCCTGCTCGGGTGACATGTAGGCCACCGTACCCAGAGTCGTGCCGTGCTGGGTGAGTTTGGAACTCCCGGCTAGTTGCGCCAGGCCGAAGTCCATGATCTTCACCAGTCCGCGCGAGCCTGCGAGAAGCATCACGTTGTCGGGCTTGATGTCGCGATGGGCGATGGCCTTTTCGTGCGCGGCTTCGAGTCCGTCCGCCATCTGGATGGCAATGGAGAGGGCTTCGGGGAGCTTGAGCGGACCGTCGGCAATCTTTTGACTCAGGGTTTGACCTTCGAGGAAGGCCATGACAATGAACGTGCGGCCGTCCGCTTCGTCGATTTCGTAGACCGTGCAGACGTTGGGGTGATCGAGTGCGGCGGCGGCCATCGCTTCCCGGTGGAAGCGCTTGCGGCCTTCTTTGTCGCGGAGGAGGTGAGGCGCGAGGAATTTCAGTGCGACGGGGCGTTTTAGTTTCGTGTCTTCGGCTTTGTAGACGATGCCCATGCCGCCTTCACCAAGTTTGTCGGTGATGTGGTAATGGGAAATGGTGGTGCCGATCATGGGCTGATCGCTGCTGGAATGTGAAGCTGAGCGCTATTGTCGCGCATTTGTTGTCGCTGCTGGGGGAATGTACAGCAAACCGAGCCGTGAGCGTAAGGGAGCGGTCCGGCAGGGACCCTCGGCGTTCCCCACACGTGGGTAGGGCAGTAGACACCCGCCGCCTGCAAGGTGCACTCCAGTAGCCACTGCCTGCTGGGTCCGCAAGACGGCTCCCGGACGAGACAGCTCCCCGACCTAGAGGCGGTCGGGACAGCGTCAGGGCTCGTGCCTGACCGCTCCCTCACGGTCACGGCTCGGTTGTTTCGCTGGCTAATTAGATCCGCCCGTACTCCTCCACCGCGCGCTTGATCGACTTAAACTTCTCGATGAAGGGGTACATCGCGTGCTCGGTCTGGTCGTTGTCGATCGCTTTGTCGAGAATCTCTTTCGCACGATCGCGGGGTACGACGGCGACACCGTCCTCGTCAGCGGTGATGATGTCGTTCGGCCGCACCTTCACGCCCGCGCACATCACCTCGATATTTGAGCCGACGAAGCGGTAGTGGTTGATCGAGGTCGAAGGGACCGCGCCGCGGCTGAAGGTCGGAAACTGGATCTTGCGCAACTGGGGCGTGTCGCGCGCGCCGCCGTCAATGATCGCGCCGACGAAGCCGCGCGCCTTCATCGCGGTGGCCATCAAACCGCCGATGCCGGCCGTGTCCTTGCCGTCTTCGAGCACGATCACAAAGACCGAGCCGGGCGGCGCGCCGTCGATCGCGTCGAGCACGCCTTGGAAGTCGGCGGGGCCGTCGGTATGCTCCTCCTTCTTAAGCATCACCGTCACGGCTGAGCCGGCGAACTTTGTGGGGAACAACGGCTGGACGTCGGCCGACATGTGCGCGCGCTGCCCCGCGACCTGCTCCACCGCGTCGGCCACGGAGGCGACCTCGACGTGCAGGAAGGCGTCGATCAACGGGTCGCCGGTTTGGGCGACCGAAGGGGATTCGTCGGCCACCCAAAACAGCGCGGCGGCGAACACGACGGCCACGGCAAGGGCCAGTCTTTTCAGCTTCATGTCAGTTCCCTCTTCTCCAAAGGGTGTAGCGACTCGGTTGCCAAGCCCACGGGGTCACAGCGTCGCGCCCTGTAGCGCAACAGGCGGGCGCGCCTTCCGAGACGTAGATTCTAGCAATACGGCGGGTTGCGAGGCGACCAGGCGGACCGCGTGCGCTACGACGCTGCCGTCGGCGTGGGGCTTTGCTTGCCCGCGTTCTCGCGGCGCCGCGGGCAGGCCTCGCAACTCAATGGGTCGCCCTCCGGATCCAGAACATCCGGGCCGTCGCAGGACCCACGCAAACAGGGCCGTTTGAGAACAACGCCCACCGCCATCGCCAGCATGATGATGGCGATCGCCACCACGGTGAGGACTAGGATTCCCATTTCGTTCTGTGCAGTCGATCCGCGCTGATTCCAACTGCGTCCATCAACGCTCGCCGTTTCAGTTGGCCCCAAACAACGCCTGGAACCTCGCCGTCGCTTTGTCGGAAAGCTCCTCCCCGCCTTTGCGCACCAGAAACAAGGCCGCGAGATTTTGCGCCTCGGCGAACCGGAAACCGTCATCCTCGCCCATCACCATCAAAGCCGTGGCATAGCCGTCCGCCCGCATGCAGGAAGGGTCAAGCACGGTCACCGACGCGAGGCGATGCGACACCGGACGTCCTGTTCGCGGATCGATCGTGTGCGACAGCCGCACGCCGTCCTTCTCGAGAAAGTTGCGGTAGTCGCCCGAGGTCGCCATAGCCATGTCCGCGAGCGCCAGAACGCGGTGCGGCTCCCGTCTCATGCTCAACGGACGCTCCACAGCGATCCGCCAGGGCTGTCCCGCGCCGTTGTGTCCGGCCGTCCGGACCTCGCCGCCTACTTCCACCATATGATTGCCGAGACCCGCCTTTGCTAGCGCCATCGAAACGCGGTCCACCGCGTATCCCTTGGCGATGGCCGAGAGGTCACACTCGACCGCCGGCGCCAACTTCCGCATCGTGTTCGCCCGCTCGTCCACCTTGATTCTATGCCACCCCAGCCGCGACCGAAGGCTCGCCAGTTCCTTTTCGCTGGGCATCTCATGGCGCTCGGTAGCACCGAATCCCCAGGCCTCCACCAGAGGTCGCACGGTCACATCAAACGCACCCTCGGTGGCTTCGCTAATCCGCATGGCCTCGGCGAGGACGGCGATCGTGTCGGCCGAGAGCGTGACCGGCTCTGTCTCCCGCGACTGGTTGAAGCGCGAAAGCTCCGAGGAGTCGAGGTACGTCGACATTTTGGCATTGACGTTCTCCAGTTTCGCCTCGATCGTGCCGCGGACCTCCTGGCGCTGCCGGTCGGTGAGGTCTTCCTCGACGACCTTCACGGTAAAGGTCGTGCCCATCGTCGGGCCTTGGAAGGAGTACTGCTGGAGCGCGGCCGGCTGGGGCCCGCAGGCGCAGAGCAGCCCGAGGAGCGCGCCCGCCGTCAGCGGTGTCGCTTCTCTGATCACGAGCGAAGTTCCCAGCCCCGCACAATGACTCTTCGCAGCAGCCCAGGCCGCCGCTCACCGCCACTCGGAGCCGCAAGCGTGAGCTTGCGCTGAGCTGTGGGGCCAGCGACGGCGATTGCTGAACCAGCGATATTCCGAACCACAATCCAGCCGCGACGCCACTCCCACCTACCCGCCGAAATCGTCAAACGCTATGTTCTCGGGCTCAACGCCCAAGTCATCGAGCATCTTGAAGCAGGCGCTCATCATCATCGGCGGTCCGCACATGTAGTACTCGATGTCTTCCGGCGCCGGATGGTCTTTGAGGTAGTTGTCATAGAGCACCTGATGGATGAAGCCGTTGTAACCGGTCCAGTTATCCTCGGGCAGGGGCTCGGACAAGGCTATGTGCCATTCGAAGTTGTCGGGGTTCGCTTTCTGGATGCCGTCAAAGTCCTCGACGTAGAAGGCCTCGCGCAAGCTGCGCGCGCCATACCAGAACGACACTTTGCGTTTCGTGTCCACACGCTGGAACTGGTCGAAGATGTGCGAGCGCATCGGTGCCATGCCCGCGCCACCGCCGATGAAGACCATCTCCGCGTCGGTGTCTTTCGCGAAGAAATCACCAAACGGACCCGAGATCGTCACTTCATCGCCGGGCTTCCTGCTGAAGATAAACGACGACATGATGCCCGGTGGCGTACCCTTTGGCGCGCGAGGTGGAGGCGTCGCAACCCGCACGTTGAGCATGATGACGCCCTTTTCGTCGGGGTAATTCGCCATCGAGTACGCGCGGCTGACCGGCTCGGTGACAACCGAGTCGATTTCCCAAATCTGGAACCTGTCCCAATCAGCTCGGAACTCCGGCTCGACGTCGATGTTCTTGTAATGGACTGAGTGAGGCGGGCACGAAATCTGGATGTATCCTCCGGCGCGAAATGGCACCTCCTCGCCCTCGGGCAACTCCAGCACGAACTCCTTGATAAAGGTCGCTACGTTATGATTCGAGCGCACCTTGCATTTCCATTCCTTAACGCTGAAGATTTCGGCCGGCAGCCGGATCTTCATGTCTTGCTTGACTTTGACCTGGCAGGAGAGGCGGCACCCCTCGCGCGCCTCGCCGCGGGTGACGTGGCTGGTTTCGGTGGGCAATAGCGAACCGCCGCCCGATTCGACATCGACCTTGCAGGTGCCGCACGTGCCCTTGCCTCCGCAGGCCGAGGGAATAAAGATCCGCTGGTCGGCCAGGG
The DNA here is from genome assembly GCA_965261065.1 of Bryobacterales bacterium. Lineage (GTDB taxonomy): Bacteria > Acidobacteriota > Terriglobia > Bryobacterales > UBA6623 > JAKZVK01. The sequence goes on from OZ253444.1 coordinate 7,291,359, forward strand.
CGTTCAACAGCGTTCCGCCGGCCACGACGTGAACGGCGCTGGCGGGGTCGTCGTTGATGAGGATATTCACCTCACCGCCGGCCACCAGCCGCGTGCGGGCCACCATCAATACCACCACCAACGTCAAGATGACGAGGGTGAACATGAAGACGCCGAGCAGTACAGTCATTTCTTATTCTGTTCGTCCGGCAATGCCGTTTCTCGAAACCAATGTCGGGGCTCGGCACATGCCGCGCCCGCGCTGCTACAACTGAATCCCTCCGAACATCATGAAGCCGATCGCCATCAAGCCCGTGAGGATGAACGTCATGCCCAAGCCCCGCAGCGCCGGCGGCACATTGCTGTAGCGCATGCGTTCGCGAATCGACGCCAAGGCGATGATCGCCAGCGCCCATCCGATGCCCGACCCCAAGCCGAACACCGTGCTCTCGGCCAGCGTGTACTGGCGCTCCACCATGAACAACGACGCACCCAGGATCGCGCAGTTAACCGCAATCAACGGCAGGAAGATGCCGAGCGCGTTGTACAGTGCCGGAACAAAGCGGTCGAGCGCCATCTCGACGATCTGCACCAGGGCGGCGATCGTGCCGATGTAGCACAGGAACCCGAGGAACGATAGATCGTACTCCGCCAGACTCGGGTGCAGCCAGACCAGCGCGCCGTCGCTGAGCAGATAGCGGAAGATCAGATTGTTCATCGGCACCGTCAGCACGAGCACGAAGACCACAGCTCCGCCCAGGCCGATGGCCGTGCTCACCTTTTTCGACACGGCCAGGAAGGAGCACATGCCTAGGAAAAAGGCCAGTGCCATGTTCTCAACAAAGATTGCCTTAACCGCCAGGCTTAGATAGTGTTCCGTCACGATCTCAGCCCTCCTCCTCGATCTGATCTCGCTTCCACAGCCGCAAGCCCCAGATCAAGAAACCGATGATGAAGAACGCACTCGCCGGGGTCAACATGAGCCCGTTCGGGTTGTACCAGCCACCATCGGTGACCAGTGGTAACACCACATGACCGAACAGCCTGCCGGCTCCGAGCAACTCGCGGATCGCCCCGGTGATGAGCAGGACCGCGCTGTAGCCGAACCCGTTGCCCAACCCATCGGCGATGCTTAGCCCCGGGCCGTTCTGCATCGCGAAAGCCTCGGCACGGCCCATGATGATGCAATTGGTGATGATCAGCCCCACGAACACCGAGAGCTGCTTGCTGATCTCATACAGGTACGCCTTCAGGAACTGATCGGCCACGATCACCAGCGAAGCGATGATCGTCAACTGCACGATGATGCGAATCGAGCTGGGGATGTGATCGCGGATCAAGCTGATCGAGAAGTTCGGCAGCGTCAGCACGAAGATCACCGCGCCGCACATGACCACCGACGTTTCGAGCTTGGTCGTCACCGCCAGCGCCGAGCAGATGCCCAACACCTGCAGGGCGATGGGGTTGTTTTCAAACAGCGGATCAAGCAGCGCTTTTCTAGCCGGGTCTGCCATCGAAATCCTCTACCGTCGCCTCGCGATACGTCCCTGAAAACCCTTCCCTACGAAACACTTTGGCTCTTGCGGAACTTTTGCAGGTAAGGTCCGAAGCCGTCTTCTCCAAGCCAGAAACGAAGCATGTTGGTGATGCCGCGGCTCGTAATCGTCGCGCCCGCCAAGCCGTCCACGTGGTTCGGGTCGTCGGACGGCGGCCCCGCGGGCCCTTTGATCACCTCGATCACGGGCTTGCCGGCGTCGTCGAAAGCGATGCGGCCCGGCCACGCGGCCTTCCATTTCGGGTTGTCGACCTCGCCGCCGAGCCCGGGCGTCTCTTTGTGCTGGTAGTAGGTCAACCCGCGCACCGTCTTGGTATCGGCATCGAGGGCCAGGAAGCCGTACAGCGTCCCCCAAAGCCCGTACCCCTCGATGGGCAGGACGACCATTGCCACATTGTCCTGCTCTCCGATCACGTGGTAGATGACAGCGTAGTGGGGTAGGCGCTTGATCGACGCCGAGTTCGCGGGCGCCTCGCGGCTCTGGGCGGGGTCGGACTTCGCCTTCTGCTGATCGTAGGTCGCCGGATCTACATCCGGGGCCGGCTCGCCCGTTTCGAGATCAATCACGACCGTCTTGACTGGTTCGAAGCGCGTGTGGATCTCCTCGGCGCTCAATCGCTCGGAGCTATCCGCCAAGCCCGCCGCTAACAGCACGTTCTTACGCTTGTCGAGTTCGGCGTTGAAGGTCTGCAAGTCCGCCAGGGACACCGCGGAACCCGAAACCAAGATGGCGCACACGACGCAAACCGCGCCGGCAAACAGGATCGTGTATCCGACGCTATGCCGCATAGCGCGCCCTCCTGCGTTTGACGTTGGCCTGAACCACGAAGTAATCAATCAAGGCGGCGAACAGGTTCATGAACAGGATGGCCAGCATCATCCCCTCCGGATACGCCGGGTTGACCACCCGAATCAAGATCGCCAACAGCCCGATCAAGAACCCGTAGAAGTACTTGCCGGTATTCGAATGCGAGGCCGACACCGGGTCGGTCGCCATGTAGACGGCGCCGAAGGCCCAGCTCCCCAGCACGATGTGCCATCAGAACGGCACGCCGAAAAGCGGGTTGGTCTCGGAGCCTATCGCGTTCAGCAGCAACGACGACGTCGCCGACCCGGCGAACACGCCGAGCATGATGTGCCACGAGCCCACGCGCGACGCGATTAGAATCACCGCGCCGATCAAGCAGCCGAGTGCCGAAGTCTCGCCCATCGAGCCGGGCACCAACCCCACGAACGCATCCCACCAGCTTACGCCTTTGGTCAGCGCGCTCTGGCCCAACACGGCTGCTTCGGCGAGCCACGTCGCACCGCTCGCTCCGTCGACGGTCGTGTCGGCGGCCGTCCAAACCTTGTCGCCTGAAATCTGCGCCGGGTAGGCGAAGAACAGGAACGCGCGCGCGGTCAAGGCGGGGTTGAGAATGTTCATCCCCGTGCCGCCGAAGATCTCCTTGCCGATGATCACTCCGAAAGCGATGCCCAGCGCTACTTGCCACAGCGGAATGGTCGGCGGCAGGATCAGCGGGAACAGCATCCCAGTCACCAGGAAGCCTTCGTTGATGTCATGCTTTCGGACCAGTGCGAACAGTGCTTCGCACCCGCCGCCGACCGCGAACGTCAGGATCAACACCGGTAGATAGTAAAGCGCTCCATGGGCCATGCAGGCCAACACGTCGTTGGGGTCCCACGCCCCCAAGCCCAGGGCCACTGCCAGATCGGTCTGCCAGGTGATCAGCGGTGGCGCGCCTTGTGAAATCGCAAGGTGCGCCTGATACCCGGTGTTGTACATCGCCATGAAGATCGCGGGGATCAGCGCGATCACCACGGTCATCATCATGCGCTTGAGATCGAACCCGTCGCGGACGTGAGACGCCCCCTTGGTCACGGCGCCCGGCGTGTAGAGGAACGTGTCGACCATTTCGTACACCGGGTAGGCGAACTCCAGCCGGCCTCCCTGATGGAAGTGCTTGCCCTGCGAGTCGAGAAGGGAGCGCAGTAGCTTCATCAGCCTTCCTTTTCGATGATGGTCAGCACGTGGCGCAGCAGCGGTCCGTACTCAACCTTGCCTGGACACACGAACGAGCACAGAGCCAAATCCTCTTCGTCCAACTCCAGACACCCCAATTCCTCGGCCCTCTCGAGGTCGGCGACCAGCAGGGCCCGCAGCAGAAACGTCGGCAGAATGTCGAGCGGCATGACGCGCTCGTACATGCCGATCGGCACCTGCGCACGGTACGAGCCGTTGAGAGACGTGGTGAAGCGAAATTTCTTTCCCGGAATCAGCTTCGAGGCAAAGGTGTTAATCGTCGAATACTGATTCATCCCCGGAGCCAGCCAACCAAGGAAGTCGCGGTTTCGGCCCTCCGTCAACGCCGAGATTTGGTGGTGATATCGGCCCAGGTACCCAAACACATCTCCCGACGCTGTCCGTCCGGCGAGCACCGAGCCGGAGATGATGCGCAGTTCCCCGTCGGTCGTTTCGCCGCTGAAGAGGTCGTCGGTCGAAGCCCCCAAGCGGGTACGTACCAGCCGCGGACGCCTCACGGCCGGACCCGCGATCGAGACGACGCGTCCGACGTCCAGTTGCCCGTTCTCGAATAGCTGGCCGATCGCCGCCACGTCCTGATAGTTCACGTGCCAGACGACCTTGTTCCGGTCCACCGGATCGAGTTGGTGGATGTGCACGCCGGCGGTCCCGGCCGGGTGGGGGCCGATGAACGTCTCGTCGCGGAAGCGCGAATCGGAGGGGACAGCGATGCGCGACGCCTGACGCCGGCAGACGAAAACCGGACCGTCCGTCAGCTTGGCGAGGCTTCCCAACCCGCGATCGAAGTGGGCGTCCCTGCCCGTCAAGGCGACCTCGGCCAGTGGCGCCAGCGGGTTCGTGTCGATGGCCGTTACGAAGATCGAGTGAGGCCGAGTAGCCGGGTCCGCGACCTTGCTGAAAGGCCGCGTGCGCAGCGCCGTCCACAGGCCCGACTCGACCAGCAGGTCTCTCACCTGCTTGTCGCTCAGGGCCCCCGGCGGATCGCCGGTGAAGCTGCTGAACTCGACTGTCTCGGCGCGCCCCGACAGCTCCGAGGCGTCAAGCTGTATGACCACCGACTGCAGCGCTCGGCGCGCTCCCCGGTTAATGGCGGTGACGTGTCCGGCAGCCGGCGCCGTGTAGAAGACATCGGGCGTCTTCTTGTCCTCGAACAGCAGTTGGCCGCGCCGCACGTCGTCCCCGACCCGCACGTGCATGGTCGGTCGCATGCCGACGTAGTCGTCCGCGAGGAGCGCCACCTTCGATGGCTGCCGAGCGTCGTCGATCCGCTGCTCGGGTTCCCCGGCGATCGGGAGGTCGAGCCCCTTCTTGATTCTGTGCAACCCCATCGAAGCTTGCGTGTCCTGGGTTCCCGTAGCGCCCGGGAAGCGTGAAAACGGTCAATCTTGATCCGCTAAATATCTGTATTTGTGTGGTTTAGGCTCTTCCAATTCGCTTCCACGCACGCGACGTCTGCCGGCGATCCTGTTCTGAGAAGAGGGTCCGATGCATCCCGGTCAGAGCACCTCATCCGCCCGGGGCCACGGGCCCTATGCCTCATATCGACGCGATCAAACCGGCTCACTACAGGTGACTCGTCCTCCCACCAGGACTGTCATTCGCTCAAAGTCGTTCGAGGCCCCACGAGCTTGGCGTAGCTAGGCGAGGGCCGAGTTGCCGGTCGCGTGGATCCACGCTCCATGCCGGAGGCGGTGCAACCGTGGCCGACCTTCACCAAACAACGATCTTCACCAGACAAATGATAACGAGTCAGGGACTAGCTCGCGAACCCGGAGCCTCACGTTTCATCCTAGCGCTTTTTCCGTTCCGCTGTCTTTTTCGAGTCGTTGCGAAACAACGGTTCTGACGGCCCGAAACTTTATCCGCCAATTGCCCGCTCAACAGAGCCTGTGTAACAGAACCGCGGGCGTGGGACACCGCTGAGATGTGCCGGTTGCGGACGGAGAGGCATCGCATACTGAGCCCGGCAGCTCCAGTGGGCAATCCGTCGGTTGAGCACAACGGGCCCGTTCGCCTGCGAGCGACGGGTAGGGTTCCCAGGAGCCGGATTTGCACCGGCCCCATGCAACGTACCCCGCCAACCTATCCCGTATAATCGAGGTGAGTCGAGGAGGCGCCCCGCACTTGCAACACCCCAGCCCGGAACCCAACGCGAGCAAAGCCGAGGCCACGCACCGACGCCCCGAAGCCGGCGACTTTCACATCCGGGTCAACGGCGAGGAGTGCGCCGTCGAAGTGGGGACCACGGTATCCGATTTGCTCACTCAACTCGGTCTCGAGCCCGATCGCGTGGCTGTTGAACTCAACCGCTCGATCGTGCGAAGGCCTCACTGGGACGCAACCGAAGTGAACGTCGGGGCGGTATTGGAAATCGTGCAATTCGTGGGCGGCGGGTAATTTCCTTGTTTTCATAGGGTTAACAGCCCACTACCCAGGACGTCCTCTGATGTCGTAGAATCTCAAAGGCTCTCACTCGGGGAGCGCTGCCCGGCCATGCTCAAGTCCAAGTCGAAGAAGTCTCGCTCACGCAAGTTCGATCAAACTGCTGCAACCTTCAGCAGCCAAGACGTTGCGGAGATCACCGGCGTAAGCCTTCGCCAACTCCAGTGGTGGGACGAACAGGGCGTCGTGAGCCCGGTCCAACACGGCCACAAGCGCATCTACCAGCTCAGCGAGTTGGTCGAGGTCGGGCTCATCACCGAGCTTCGCGAAAAGGGTATTTCTCTGCAAAAGATTCGTCGCGTCCTTCGGTTCCTGGAGAAGGAATTGGGCAAGGGGCTGCTCGAGGCGGTTCGCAATGGCGACGAAGTCCACCTGTTGACCGACGGCAAGAACATCTACCTCGAAGACAGTCACCAGAACATCGTTGACATTCTGAAGAACTCCCGCCAGCCGATCATTTCGGTCTGCATCACCGACCAGGTCGATCGGTTGACGGCCGACCAGACCCTCAAGAAGCTGGTCCGCTCGGAGAAACGCGTGGCGGCCGCTGTGAGCTCGGCGCGCGCATCGTAGCCTGCCTTTCTCGCCACCTGACGGTCGAAATGCAGGCTGGCCGCCCGGCGTTCCACCACCATCCCGGCATAGCCCGGTGCGCGGCCTCCACGGGGTCTCATCCCAATGAAAGACCCGGCCAAATTGCTTGAACGGTCGGACCCGGCGGCGCGTCATGCTTATGTGAGCGTGAAAGCAGGCGTGGTGTCTCTGGTTGTCTGGATGGCGCTAGCGGCGATCGCTCCGCCGGCCCTGCCCGCAGCCCCTCCGGCGTCGTCCGCTGCCGGGCCCCACCTCGGTGACGTGCTTTCAAACATCGAGCGGCATTACAACAGCCTGGCTACGCTGCGGGTCTACTTCTCCCAAACCGTGTCGTACGCGGGACGGCCCCCGAGGGTCGAGCGCGGTACGTTGTCGCTGCTGCGCCCGCAGAAGATGCGCTGGGAATACGAGCAGCCGCCGGGGAAGCTCCTGGTCGGCGACGGCAACGTGCTGCACATGTACAACCGGCAAACTAATCAAGTCCGGCCCGTCAGGCTCGACCAGACCGGCGATCTGCGTGCGCCGTTGTCGTTCCTGCTCGGGCGGCTCCGGTTCCGCCGCCAGTTCCGTAACCTGCACTTCGAGGAGATCGACGGCCGCACCACTCTCGTCGGCGAAGGACGTCCGGGCAAGGACTACTACAGCCGCGTGGAGTTCCGCTACGATCCGGACGATTTTCACCTGGAGCGCCTCAACGTGATCGGCCGCGACGACACCGTCACCACGTTTACATTCAAATGGGAGATCGTGAATGCGAGCATGGACCCGGCGCTGTTCGAGTTCCAGCCGCCCGCCGGTGCCGAGATCCTCGAGATGCCGCCCCTGGCCGGAGGTGGGCAGTGAGCGAGTACGTCTGCAAGTACGCCGACCTGCAGGGGCGCGTGCACCAAGAGGTCGAGACGGCCGAGTCAGAGGACGAACTGCGGCAACGTTTCTCGGATCGCGGGTTTCTGATCTACTCGGTCAAGCCGCGCCGGGCCTTGAGCAATCTGGTTTCGGACGAGGCGGGTTCGGCCGGCAAGGGCCGCATCAACCTCGAGCAGTTTCTCATCTTCAATCAGCAGTTCATCACGCTCACGCGCGCGGGGCTGCCGATCCTCAAGTCGCTCGAGTTACTGGTCGGCAACATCAAGAACCGCCGCTTGCGTGAGCACCTCGAAGCGATCCACCAGGACGTCAGGTCGGGACATCCTCTCTCGGACGCCTTCGGGGCCCGGCGCGCCTTCCCCGCCATCTACGTCACCTCTTTGATGGCCGGCGAGAGGAGCGGCAGTCTCGCCGATGTCATCGAGCGTTACGTCATCTACCAGAAGGTCGCCCTGTCGGTGCGCAAGAAGATCACCGTGTCGCTCATCTACCCCGCCCTGCTGGTGACGTTGGTGGGCATCCTGATCATCTTCCTGGTCACCTACGTCGTTCCGGAGTTCGCCTCGCTCTACGAGAGTATGGATGCCGAGCTGCCCTACATGACACAACTGCTGGTTTCGTTCGCGCTGACGGTCAGCGAAAGCCTCGGTTTGATCGTGCTCGTGCTGGCCGGGCTGGCGGGGCTGCTGACGTGGTGGCTGCGTTCCGAGAGCGTCCGCTATGCGATCGACCGTTTTAAGCTCAAAGTCCCGGTTTTCGGTCAGATCTGGATCAAGTACCAGGTCGCACAGCTTTGCCGGCTGCTGGGCACGCTGCTCGAGGGAGGCATCCCTCTGCTCCAAGCGCTCGACACCACCGGCAAGTCGCTGGGCTCGCGCCTGCTGCGGGAGGCGATGGGCCAGGCGCGGCAGATGGTTAAAGAAGGACAGCCGCTTTCGAAAGGGCTGCTGGCGGCCGGCGTCTTCCCGTCGCTTTCGATTGAGATGATCAATGTGGGCGAGGCGACGGGCTCTTTGCCGGCGATGCTGACCTCGGTGGCCGAATTCTTTGACGAAGACGTCAACACCATGATGACCGCCGCGCTTACGCTCATCGAGCCGGCCATCATGATCTTCATGGGCGTGTTCGTCGCCTTTGTGCTGATCTCGCTCTATCTGCCGATCTTCAGTTTGGCTGAGAACATTTAGACGACACCATGGCAACCCAAGAACAGCCGTTGCGGGCCGACCCGGTGGTCGAAGAGCAGGAAGCGCGCTCCCTCGCCGAGCGCTACCGCTATCAGTTCATCGACCTTTCCCTCGTCAGCATCGACGCCGAACTGTTCCGCTCGATCCCGGTCGAGCTGATGTTCCGCTACAACTTCGTGCCCGTCGAAGCCAACAACGGCAGTCTCGACATCGCCATCGCCGACCCGCGCCAATTGGCGACACTCGATGAAATCTCTCTACTGCTCGACAAGAAAGTCCGCATCAAGGTCGCCACGCTCTCGCAGATCAGCGGGCTGCTCAAGAAGACCGAACAGTCCCAACGCGTACTCGAGGAAGTCACCGAAGGCTTCGTGCTCGACGTCGTCCGCGACGACGACGCGGGCGATGAGACAATCTCGATCGAGAAGCTCACCGGCGACAGCGACATCAACCCGGTTATCCGCCTGGTCGACACCACCATCTTCAACGCGCTCGAACGCCGCGCCAGCGATATTCATATCGAGACCCGCACCGACGAGGTGGCCATCAAATACCGCATCGACGGCGTGCTGCACTATGCCATGCCGCCGATCTCGAAAGACTGGGACCAGACCATCGTTTCGCGCATCAAGGTCATGTCGGAGCTCGACATCGCCGAGCGCCGGGTGCCCCAAGACGGACGCTTCCGCGTACGCTACAAGGGCCGGCAAATCGACTTCCGTGTCTCGATCATGCCCACCGTCCACGGCGAAGACGCCGTGTTGCGCGTGCTCGACAAGGAGTCGATGAGCGAGAAGTTCCACCAGTTGTCGCTCGACGTCGTGGGCTTCTCCGAGAAAGACCAAAAGACCTTCGACCGCTACATCCGTGAGCCCTACGGGATGGTCTTGGTCACCGGCCCGACCGGCAGCGGCAAGACAACGACGCTCTACGCCGCCCTGAGTGAGATCAAGACCGACGAAGACAAGATCATCACCATCGAGGACCCGGTCGAATACCAGATCAAAGGCATCACGCAAATCCCCGTCAACGAGAAAAAGGGCCTAACCTTCGCCCGCGGTCTGCGCTCGATCCTGCGGCACGACCCCGACAAGATCATGGTCGGCGAGATCCGCGACGCCGACACCGCGCAGATCGCGATCCAATCGGCGCTGACCGGCCACTTGGTGTTCACTACCGTTCACGCCAATAACGTGGTCGACGTGCTCGGACGGTTCCTCAACATGGACGTCGAGGCGTACAACTTTGTCTCGGCCTTGAACTGCATCCTGGCGCAGCGGCTGGTGCGCGTGATCTGTGAGCACTGCAAGACCAGCGTCCGCTATCCCGACACCCTGCTCGAGGAATCGGGCTTCGACCCCAACGAGTGGCGCGACTTCGATTTCGCCGAAGGCCCCGGCTGCATCGAATGCGCCGGGACCGGGTACCGCGGACGTACCGCCATCCACGAGCTGCTCAACCTGACCGACCTGATTCGCGAGTTGATTCTCGATCGCAAGCCGTCGTCCGAAGTCTTTCGCGCAGCCCGGCAAGAGGGCATGACGTCGCTGCGTGAGTCGGCGGTCGAGCGCGTCAGGGCCGGCATCACGACGCTGTACGAGATCAACAAGGTGACGTTCATCGACTAATGACCGGCGCATCCCTACTGAGGCGGCTCAAGTACGCGGTGCAAGACCCGCCGCCGCTGCTCGTCTTCGAGGTGAGCGAGCAATCGGTCTCGGCCGTTCGCCGCAATCCGAAGACCTACGAGGTTGACGCCAGGGCACGCCGCGACTTGCCCCCGGGCGTTGTCGACCCCGCCCCCGGACGCCCCAACGTGCAACAGCCCCAGGTGCTCGAAGAAGCCGTGCGCGAGACGATCGAGGAGTTGGGCCCCGTCCGCCGTCCCGACATCACGGTCATTCTGCCCGACGCCTGCTCGCGCCTTACCGTGTTGGACTTCGATCAGCTCCCGTCCGACGCCAACGAACGGCTCGGGTTGATTCGCTGGCGGCTCAAGAAAACCGTCCCTTTCAATATCGACGAGGCCCGCATCTCCTACCGCACCTGGTCCGCCGGCAAGGGCACGACCGCTCTCGTGGCCGCGACGCCGCCCGAGGTCGTCCGCCAATACGAAACGCCTTTTGAACACGCCGGACTGTGGCCCGGCTACGTCTCCCTTTCCTCTCTCTCGGCGCTCAACCTGTTGCCCGACGGGGAGATGGTGCTCTTCGCCAAGCTCGCCGGCAGCTCGATGACCATGGCTGCGGTCGAAAAGGGTGTCGTGCGGATGATCCGCTGGGTGGAGCTGACTCCCGGCGTCGGCTCGGCGGGTATGGAGGTGTGGACCGACGTCGCCGGAGACCTTTATCCCACGCTGGTATACGTCAACGACAACTTCGAGACACCGGTTTCGAAAGTGGCTTTGTGCGGGTTCGGTGAATCCGAGTCCGGCGCGTACGAACGTCTTGCCGGCGAGCTGGGCTGCCCCGTCGAGGCGCTTCATTCGCCCGGCGGCCCGCTTCATGTATCGGACGCGGGCATCTGGGGATACCTGAGCAGGAACTGAGAGAGCGAACGTAAGTGAACCTCAATCTCAACCTCGCATCGCAGCCGTTCGGCCGCCGGCGCCTGTTCACGCTCGCCTCTTCGGCGTGCGCCGCCGTCTTGACCGCGCTAGCCGTCGCACAGGTGATCTACTACAGCCAAAATCACGAGTTGTCTCCGCGGCTCGTCGCCACCGAAGTCCGTCTTCGGGGCGAACTCAGGAAGCTGCAGGGTGAAGAAGCCGAACTCAAGCAAAAGCTGGCCGAACCCGCCAACGTCGAGGTGCTCGGCCGGTCGATGTTCCTCAACCAACTGCTCCATCGCAAGGGAATCTCGTGGACACGCACCTTCGCCGACCTTGCGCAGATCTTCCCGCCACGGGTGCGCGTGGTGCAGGTGCGACCCGTGGTCACGCCCGACAACAAGATCTTCCTGGCCATGACGGTCGGAGCGGAGACGCCGCTGGACTTTGTCGAGTTGATGAAGGTGCTCGAGGAGTCTGAGCTGTTCGGCTTTCCTGAGGTCGTCGGCGAATCGCCTCCCACGGAGAACGATCCGGCCTACAAATACAATTTCTCGGTGAGCTATGACCAGCAACTCTGAGAAGAGCCGGCACGGCGCCGGGGCGACCCGCTGGCTGTCGCGGTTGCGGCGGCGCCTCTCGCGCCGGCATGTGCTCTTCGCAGTGCTCGCGTTGTTCGCATTCGACGCGCTGTTCTACGCCTTCGCCGTTCACCCGCTGGCCGCCCGGGAAGAGGAGCAACGCGTCTTCGTCACGACCTTGCGCGGACAGATCGACCGCAAGAGCAAGGAGATCGAGACGCTCAAAATGGTGGTCGGCAGGATCGAAGCTGCCCGTGTCGAAGGCGAAGCGCTGATGCAAGACATCTTGATGGTGCGCCGCACGACGTACTCCAGGCTGATCGCCGAGCTGATCGAGGCGACGAACGAGGCGGGCATCGAGGCGCGCGAGCGTAACTACGATCTCGACGTGATCGACGACGCCGAGGAATACGGCGCCATTACGGTGACCGCATCCTTCCGCGGAGAGTACGACAAGCTGGTGAAGCTGTTGAATCGCCTGGACCGCTCTGAGAGGTTTCTCATCATCGGCGCGCTCGGGGCTGTTCCACGCTCGGATACCAACGAGCTGCAGATCAATCTGAAAATCGATACGTTCATTCAGGGTTTGTGACCACTCGCGACGTATGAAAGTTGGGGCCGAGAAGAACAAGGTCATCGTGCTGGCCGCGGTGTCGCTGATCGCCGCCTACACGGTCTACTCGCAAATCTTTGCGGGACCGGCGACCGTCAAGCGTCCGCCGCCCGAGCCGGCTCAGCAGACGGCGCGGCCGCGGCCAAAGCGCTCCACGCCGGCGAAGACCCAAGCGCAAACGAGCGGTGGCCAGTTCCGGCCTACCTTCGGTACCGGTAACGACGACGAAGTGCTCGACCCCATGACGGTCGACCCCACCTTGCGGACCGACCTGCTCGCCAATGTCCGCGCGGTCGAGTTCACGGGCGTCGAGCGCAACCTGTTCCAGTTCGGCGAACGCAAGAAGAAGGTCGAGCCGCCTTCGGCCGACCAGCTAGCCGAGGCCCAAAAGCGCCTCGACGACGCTCGCAAGGTCAAGGCCGGCCCAGCCAAGAAGCCCGCGTCGGCCGCCGGCACGCCCAAGAAAGCGCCGCCCATTCAGCTCAAGTACTACGGATTCGCCCACGAGCCGAACGGCCGCCGCCGGCGCGCCTTTCTGCTCGACGGAGAGGACATCCTCATCGGCGGCGAGGGCGACGTTTTCAAGAAGCGCTACCAAATCGTTCGCATCGGGATGAACGGCATCGTCATGAAAGACCTGCAATTCGACGAGGACCAAACCCTAAACCTCGAGGAGATCTAGCAACATGTCGTGCCCGCCCCACCGGTGGTCCATTCGCGCCGGCAACAAGCTGAAAGTACCCCCGGGCGTACAATAAGAAAGGATCTTCCAATGCGGCCGCCCAGCGCCAGCCACCGCGCCCAACAAGGCTACGCCTTCATCACCATCATCTTCATGGCGGCGGCCATGGCGGTCACCCTGGCGCTGGCGCTGCCCCGTTTCGCCATGCAAGCCCAACGGGTTCGCGAGGAGCGGCTCATCTATCGCGGCAAGCAGTACAAGCGTGCCATCCAGCTCTACTTCCGCCAGCATAAGAAGTACCCCGCGCGGATGAAGGACCTCGAGGACACCAACGGCGTCCGCTACCTCCGCCGCCGCTACAAAGACCCGATGAACCCCGCCGAGGACGAGTGGCGCATCATCCACATGGGTCCCGACGGAACGTTCAAGGATTCCATCATCCACGACCTCGTGGAAGAAGAGGACGAACAGAACAGCGGCAACGCGGGCGGCATGCAGCCCAGCACCTCCATCGGCGCGTCTCCTCCCCGGCAGCGGCAACCCGGCTACCAGACGCCCTATCCCGGCTTCGTACCCAACGACGGCCGTTTTCGCGGCGGCGACCGTGCCCGCAACATCCGGGAATCGGCGGCCCCCGAGATTTCCGGACAGGGCTCCCTGAACACGGGGCTCCCCGGAGAGGGTCAACCACCCGATCCGAATGCCCCTCCCGCAGTGGACCAGTACGGCAACCCCATCCCGCCGGAGCAGCAAGCGCAAGCCGGCGAGCAGAACCAGAACCAATACCCGGGATACTCCAGAACCTTGCCCAGCCAGATTCCCCCCAACAACCAGCCCGGCCGGAACCAGCGGCAACAGGCGGGCAGGAATCAGCGCGGCTATGGCTTCCTTGGCACCCCCACCGGCCCTGGCAGCGCCCCCTCGGCTCCCCAAGCGCCTCGCAACGCTCCGGCCGGGTTCGGCAACCCCGGAGCCTTCGCCGGGCAGGGCGGCGGACAGGCGGCCAACATCATCAAGGGCCTGCTGACCACACCACGCCCCGGCGGCTTGGCCGGCATCCGCAACCAACAGAACCGCGGTCAGCAGGCCTCGGGTTTCAAGGGAGGCATCGCCGGCGTGGCCTCGAAGGCCGAGGAGCAAGGCGTCAAGACGTATGAGGGTAAAGAGTACTTCAACGAGTGGGAATTCGTCTACGACTACCGCACGGACGAAGCTTTCGGCGGAGCCGCCCTAGGCCCGCAGATCGCAGCCGCCGGCGCCGGCGTCGGGACGCAACAACTGCCCGCTGGTCAGCCGGGCACCACGCCCACGGGAGGCTTTGGCGCGCCTCCCTCCGCGGTCGGCTTTGGCGCCGCGCCCGCCGCCGTGGGATCGGCGCCCCGCGGAAGGGCAGGCAGATTCCCGCCGAATCCGGCGCAGCCGGGCCAACGTCCCGGCACGCGATCCACCCCCAATCCGTACGAGAACATTCGCTCGGGCCGCCGCGGGATCAACACCAATCCCCAACAGCCGTACCCACAGCAACCCTATCCGCAACCGCCAGGGACACCCGGTTTTCCGTCGGTCCCTGGTCAGCCCTATCCGGGCCGGCCAGGCATGATACTCGGTCCCAACGGACAACCGATCCCCGCCCCGCCCGGCTCCCCCTCCAACCAACCCACGCCCAACACGAACCAGAACCCCAATCGCGGCTTCCCGATCCAGCCGCGAAGGTAGCACCGCCCAGGGCATAGGGGCACGCCACGTCCGCAGGCGTGTCCAAATCAATACGGGAGACGCGGATTCAAAAGGTAGGGGCATGGCATGCCGTGCCCGCGTGTGGTTTGGCAGGCCGGCCTCGGCTACGACACCCCATGCGGTGGAAACCGCCAGCGCGGAGGCGTGATGCCCTTGAGCCGAAGGTACGAGACGGTCTGCCCGCGATGGTGCGCCGTATGCATGTAGGCCCGCAGGAAGATGTCCTGTGCCGTGTGCGCCTTCGTGCTCGAGCCAAAGCGTACGTCGCGGCGCGAGAACTCCTCTTCGGTCAAGCCCGAAAGCACCGCCTCCACATAGTCGAACGTCGCCGTCAGGAACTCGCGCAAGGTCTCTTTCGTCCGCGTCTCCGGACGGCTCGGACGCGCGTCTTTCTCGAAGCGCGAGAAGTAGCCCGCATTGGAATTGGCAAAGTGCTCTAATTGTTCGCCGAAGGTGAACACTTCGTCGACCGGCTTGAAATCGAACTGCTCGGCCGGCATCGCTTCGAGCACCTCGAGCGAGTACTCGCGGGTACTCCGCCAGTGCCCCAGAAAATCGTCACGGAGTTGCTCGGCAAAGCGGTTCGACCAGCCCCCGGACGCCCCCGCCAACGGGGCCGCCGACGCCGCCAAGCCTTGAATGACCGTTCGTCGTTTCATGGTTACGAATCATACAACGAACCGCACGCGCCGCGCGCCCCCGTCACCGATCGGGTACACTCTTTCTTCCTCTTCCGACGCGTTGCCCAGCCTTTGGCGGGTCCGGCGGGCAACCGCGAAATCTCTCATGAGTTGGCTCGACTGGTCCCTCGTCCTGGCGCTCAACGGCCCGATCATCCTGTACGGGCTTCGCCGGAGCCGCGACACCAAGTCGAGCGCCGACTGGTTTCTCGCCGGTCGCAGCCTGCCTTGGTGGATCGTCGGGCTCTCGTTGTACGCGACGGCGATTGACTCGAGCGACCTCGTTGCCGACGCCGGCGGGACGTACGTCCTGGGCTTGAGCTATTTCGTGACCAACTGGTTCGGCATCGTCGCCGGCTGGTACCTCACTGCCCATTACATCGCCCTGCCGATGTACCGGGCCGGCATGTACACCAATGCCGAATACCTGGAGGCCCGTTTCGGGCCGGTGGCGCGGGTGCTGAGCGTCTTCGTGCAGGTGCAGTACCGCACCCTCGTGCTCGGCATCATGGTCACGACGATATACCTTGTGCTGGCGATTGTCGCGGGCTGGGGGACGGGGGCATGGTGGACGGTCGGCGCGATCGCGCTGCTCGCCTCCGTCTACACCGCTCTCGGCGGCCTCAAGTCGGTGGCGCTGACCGACGCCTTGCAAACGATCGTGATGATCCTCGCGTCGTTCGTCCTCTTCTCGATCACCTGGAGCGTGGTCGGCGGATGGGGCGGCTTGGAAGCGAAGCTCGCCGCGCACGACCCCGCCCTGGCCGAACAAATGCTCCACATAGGACACGGCACGACCGACAGCTATTCGGTCGACGGCAAGTCCGCCGAGGAAATCGACGGCCTGCTGCGCCTCGGCGGCACGTTTGACAAGACCGAGCAACGCATCGTAAGAACGACCCCGGCGTGGGTCGTTTCGCTCGCCTTTTTCATCATGGGGTTGGGCTACTCGATCGTGAACCATACGCAGTCGATGCGTATGTTCGGGTCGCGCAGTGAGTGGGACTTGAAGATGTCGGTCGTCGTATCGAGCGGCCTGCTGCTGGTGACGACGTTCACGAATCTGATGGTGGGCGTGATGGGCCGGGCGCTCTATCCCGACCCGAGCCTGATGCCGCTCGAGGCCTCGCTGCAGGTGCGCGACTCGATCTACCCGTTGCTGGTTCGCGACTTGACGAGCGTTGGGCTGAAGGGGCTGATCGTGGCCGGCGTCGTCGCGGCGATCTTCTCGACGTTCGACTCGATCGGGTCCACGCTCTCGTCGCTGCTGGTGCGCGACGTGTACGCGCGCTTCCTCGTCGTCGACCGAGACGACCGCCACTACCTGCGGCTCGGCCAGTGGCTGACGCCGGTGATCATCTTCGGCTCTTTCGCCTACGTGCCCTTTCTGCTTCAGGAGCGCGGGATGCTGCTGTTTTACATCTACGTCGTCGGAGCGTTTGTCGTGCCGCTGCTGACCGTCTACTTGATGGGCGTCTTTACGCGCGCGCATCGGCGCAGCGGAGCCGTGGGCCTGGCGGTCGGGGTCGGCTACGGAGCCCTGCGGTTGCTGGCGCCGGTGATCGCGGAGAAGCTGGGTGTTGCGATCCTGCCGCCGCTGCTGGCGGACAACTACGCCAGCTATATCTTCAGCGTGCTCTTCACCGCCGGACCGATGGTGCTCGTATCGCTGGGGATCGGTTGGGAATCGCCGGGGCAACTCTTGCACGTGGAGGCGACGGGCTGGCTGCGGTCGTCGCAGCTTCAGGTGGCACGGATCGAGCCCGGCGAGCAGCCGACTCACAGCGATTGGTGGCCCGTCGGTCTCGGGCTGGCGGCGGTCGCCGTGGGTGGGGTGCTTAGCTTCGTGGTGTTCTGGTAGGGTCGGATCTCCGAGAAGGCCCGCTTGGCGCTTCGCAAGTCGATCACCCTCCCATGTGGGCGGGCCCCTGTGAATAGGCAGGGCGCGGTACAATTCGTCAGGCAGAAACTGAGTAGGGCACAGCGGCCGGCACAAGAGGGCGGTTGGGCCCGGAACCTGGAAGGAGCATCCCATGCAACGAATCATCTGGTCCTTGGTCGTGGTCTTAGCCGTCTCAGCGACGCAAGCTGGGTTGGCGGGGGCGTCTCTCTCTCAGCCCGAGTACGAGGTGACGCTCTCCTATGACGTGAAGGTCGCCATGCGTGACGGGGTGAAGCTGTCCACGGACATCTATCGTCCGAAGGCGCCGGGCAAGTATGGCGTGGTCGTGATCAGGACTCCGTACGACAACAACAGCGAGAACAACGTACGGAGCGCCATGTACTTCGCCAAGAGGGGCTTTGCGGTCGTCGTGCAGGACTGCCGCGGGCGAGAAGATTCAGAGGGAGAATGGGTACCGTTCGTGCATGAAGACGAGGACGGATACGACGCGATTGAATGGGCCGCCGCGCAACCCTGGTCGAACGGCAAAGTGGGGACCTACGGGGGTTCATATGTAGGACAAACGCAATGGCGTCCAGCGACGCTGACGCCTCCGCACCTCACGGCGATGTTTCCGATCGTCGCCTATTCGGACTTCTATCACAACTGGGCCTATACCGGAGGGGCTTTTCAGCTCGGATTCAACCTGCGATGGATGGCTATTCAGATGCACACGCGGACCCGTCAGAAGCAGTACCTGTGGTTTGACCCGGCAAACCATTTACGGAATCTGTACTGGCACCTCCCCCTGATTACCGGCGACGAAAATGCCGGCCGTGTCAATCAGACATATAAGGAATGGATCCGCCATCCCAGCTACGACGACTATTGGAAGAAGCTGAGTCTGCGCGACAAGTACGAGAACGTCGCCGCTGCCGCTTATAGCTGGGGAGGGTGGTTTGACGTCTTCCTGCAAGGAGCCACGGATAGCTTTGTCGGGGTGACCAAAAGGGGCAAAACCGAGCAATCGCGGAAAAGCCAGAAAATGCTTATTGGCCCCTGGATTCACAGCACCGCGGGACGCCACGTCGGCGATATGGACTTCGGGCCGAAGGTCGAGACGATTGACCGCGAGGCCGCCGCAACCCGCTGGTTCGATTATTGGCTCAAGGGGATCGACAACGGGATCATGAACGAACCGCCTGTGAAAATCTTTGTGATGGGCGAGAACGTATGGCGTGAGGAGCACGAGTGGCCGCTGGCGCGGACCCAATACACGAAGTACTACTTTCACAGTGACGGTAAGGCCAACTCCCTGTTCGGTGACGGCCGGCTGACCGCCGCGCAGCCCTCGGGAGCCGAACCTCCCGACCGCTACGTGTACGACCCCAAGAACCCAGTCCCGACGCTTGGCGGCGCTACGTGTTGTGGCGAATCTACGACGCCGATTCCAATGGGACCGCGCGATCAACGTACGGCGGAGCGGCGGGACGATGTGCTGGTCTACACTACCCCGGAGCTTGACAACGATGTGGAAGTGACCGGTCCGATACGAGTGAAGCTTCACGCATCGTCAAGCGCTCCGGATACCGATTTCACAGCAAAACTGGTCGACGTGTTTCCGAACGGCTTTGCGATGAACGTAGCCGACGGCATCATCCGGGCTCGCTATCGCGATTCCTGGGAGACACCACGGCTCATGGACCCCGGCCACACTTATGAATTCACGATTGATCTCTGGTCGAGCAGCAACGTGTTCAAGAAGGGCCATCAAATCAGAGTGGAGATTTCGAGCAGCAACTTTCCCCATTACGATCGAAACCCCAACACGGGGAACGAGTTTGGCATGGACGCCGAACTCGAAGTGGCCACCCAGACGGTCTATCATGATGCCGGCCGCTCATCCCATATCGTCCTCCCTATCATTCCCGTAGCGAAGTGATGGGGGGGCCGATGGTTTGATGACATTCGCGAGCTGACCGAAGAAGATTTTGCGCGCGGCATGCCGCGGAACCAGCGCGAACGCATCATGCGCGGCCGGATTGACCCCGTGACAGACATCGTCGCCCTGCGCCGATTCGCCGGTTTGACACAGGGAGAGTTTGCCGAAGCGCTGGGCATCAGCGTTCACACGTTGCGGAATTGGGAGCAGGGTCGCATAGCCCTGAGGGCCCGGCACTCGCTCTGCTGCGTCTCGCCACGCGGCACCCACGTGTGTTGCGGGGAGAATCTCTCCGCTTCGGCTTGATCGGTGTCTACAGAAGCAAGCTTGTGTCCTTGGGGCAGGCTGCGAACTTTGGGTTCGGGCACCGTCCCCGCAGGCGTCACTGCTACGGCCCTGCGGTGTACCAAACGCCGGGCCACGCGATGTGGCATTGACTCGTTTGTTGACCTGGAGCATCATGAACTGTGTCGCCGCCGGAGCCGTGTCGACATGTACCGGCTCGACCACTGTGCGGTCGAGTTGCGCCCGGGCTTTGCGCTCTGGCCGCTGGTCAGCCAGGACCTTACGCCCACAGGGAGATTGTCGGAGATGAAGCAACCAACACTGGAAGAATGGGACCTGTTCATTTCCCATGCATCCGAGGACAAAGCCGCATTCGTGGAGCCCCTTGCGTCGGCTCTCGCTGCTTTTGGTGTCCGAGTCTGGTACGACAACTACGCACTGAAACTGGGAGACAGCTTGAGCAGAAGTATTGACAAAGGCCTCACGAAATCTGATTACGGGCTAGTTGTCTTATCGCCCGCATTCATTGCGAAGAAGTGGCCCGAATACGAACTGCGTGGCCTGATAGCCCGCGAGGCATCTGGAGACAAAGTAATACTTCCCATCTGGCATAATGTTTCTCGTGAAGACATTCTATCATTTAGTCCGCCTCTTGCAGACAAATTGGCAATTCATTCTTCTAACTCGACACCGGTACAGATAGCAGTTCAGATTATAAAAGCTGTCCGACCTGATATTTTCACGAGGATACTACGCCGCGTCGCGCATTATTCTTTTCTCGACAAAGCACACGTCGAGTCTATCGATCCGTCCGATCTTGTCCCTGGCCCGATTCAACATGAGGAGCTTCCTCCAGACCTCGTCAGCAGGATACGCCTGATCCGTGCTTGCCTACTCGGAGCCTACACTCATTCAATGAGATTCTGGGTAGATGGCTTCCGAAGGGATTCTCATCCTTCCAAGGAAATTGCGGTTTGGGAGCGCGTCGCTGCAGTTTACAAGGAATATGTAGCTATGGCGCCCACACTCGACCGAGAACAGCACGAGAAAATTATTCACTGCCTTCTGGCGTTTGGGGCAGTCGCTGATGAAAACTAGTCGCTACGACTCTCCGAGGGTCTGCCTGAGGGCGCGGTAGAGATACTATCGAACCTCTACGCGTCCCCCGAACCCGTCTACGACATTAGGGAGGAGCTTTCGTGTGTCGATGCCGATGCACCATCGGAGGAGGTACCTGAGAGGTTTAAGGAGTATGACAAAGAGCACTTCCCGGGAGATCTACCTGAAGAGCTGATTCGAGAGTTGATGGGAACAGAAGGATCCAAGCCCAAGGAATAACTCAAAAACTCGGGGACAGGCTACTATTTCTGGGCTACCACTTCTGCTTTGCGCAAGCCTCGCAAGTGGCAGCGGATGGCGTCGCGGGCCATTTCGCGGGCTTCTTCGACGGTGCGACCGTAGCTCACGATGCCCGATAGTGCGGGGACGATGACCTGGTAGCCCCCCTCGGTCAACTCCTCGTAGATCACCCTGTAGCTATGCTCGTCCACGGACTCTCCCTTCGGGTGCTTCGCGATGGAGCCGGCCTTCGTGTTGGCACAGCGGGTTTATCCTTCGGCTCGCCGGCGCACAGCCCATCTGTAGTGTAGGTCGAGATCGAAGGGGCGTCAAACGCACGAGTGGGGCGGGCCTATTCGCGGGGTGCGATGGGCTTGTTGTTGCCGTTGAAACCACTTGCCGGGTCGCTGCTTTTCCATCGCCCCCTTCAGGGCTTCAGAACATTATCGGCCGCATACACCCGGCTGAAGCCGAGGGCTATTATCCTTCGGCCCCTCTGGAGCGAAAGGCGACGGGCACGGCATGCCGTGCCCCTACGTTCTGACTAACGCCGAAGCCGGGTATCCACTTGACTCAGGTGACCCCAACATCTTGTAGTTGGGCTCACAGCGTCTTAGCGTCCCAATCGGCGACGATCGAGCGGTGGTATTAACCGGACACATGGGTAACATATGATGCCAAGCACATAGGTAACACTTTGAGGCATAGAACATTTCTGGGAGGGAATGCTTTATGCCGTGGCAGGAGACCTGTGTGCGAGACGAGAGAACCCATTTTATCGTGGACTGGGAAAGAGACGAGGAGTCGATGGCCGAGCTGTGCCGGCGCTACTCGGTGAGCCGCAAGACCGGCTACAAATGGCTGCAGCGCTACCAGCAGCAGAGCTGGGAAGGTTTGCAGGACCACTCCCGGGCGCCGCAACGCCATCCCGGTCAGACCGCGGCCGCGATCGAGCAAGAGATTCTCGCTCTGCGGGCGCAGCACAGTCGCTGGGGTGCGGTCACCTTGAGGACGCGGCTGCAGCGAAGGCAGCCCGACGTGGCATGGCCGGCGGTGAGCACGATCGGAAATCTGCTGCGACGAGACGGTCTGAGCGTGCCCCGACGACGCCGGCCCCGCGCCGCACCGACCCCGCTGCCGCTGACGCCAGGCAAGCAGCCCAACCAGGTTTGGTGCGCCGACTTCAAAGGCTGGTTTCGCACCCAAGACGGCCGGCGCTGCGATCCCTTAACGATCTCGGACGCGTCCAGCCGCTACCTGTTGCGGTGCCAGGCGGTGACGAAACCGGACGGGGACCATGTTCGGTCGTTGTTCGAGGCGACGTTTCGAGAGTTTGGACTGCCGCGGGTGATGCGCACCGACAACGGGCCGCCGTTTGCGACCCTGGCGGTGCACGGGCTGGGGCGGCTGGCAGTGTGGTGGATCAAGTTGGGGATCTGTCCCGAGCGGATCGAGCCGGGACATCCGGAACAGAACGGGCGGCATGAGCGGATGCACCGTACGCTGAAGCAAGAGACCGCCGCGCCGCCAGCGGCGAATCTGCGAGCGCAGCAACGGGCGTTTGATGGCTTTCGCAGCGACTACAACGAGGAGCGATCGCACCAGGGACTGGAGTTGCGAACCCCTGGTGAGTGTTATCACGGCGCGGCGCGGGCGTATCCGTCGCGGGTGGACGAGCCGGAGTATGCGGCGCCGATGCAGGTGCGGCGCGTGATGGATGGGCGGATTCGCTGGCGGCGTCAACGAGTGTTCGTCGGCAAGGGACTCAACGGGGAGCGGGTCGGGGTGGAGGAGATCGAGGAGGGCGTGTGGCGAGTGTGGTTTTCCTTTTATGAGTTGGGAGTATTCGAGGAACGAGAGCGGCGGTTGCGCCCGAGCAAGGGCCCAGCGGCGGGCCCTTCGTCCGGGGGTGGGACTTGACTCTGGTCGCCCTCCGGGCTCCCTGCGTCAAGCCCCACCCCGGACGAAAAGTGTTGCCTATGTGCTTGGCATAAAGTGTTACCTATGACCCGGTCAGTTCAGGTACGGCGTCGGCTCCACCGCCATGGCCTGCTGCACAAGGCGTTAGAAGAGCTTGCCCCGACTGCGTGATCTGCGCCGATTGAAGCGGAACACGAACTCGTCGAGATAGTAGTCCAGATGCTCGTGGCTGACCGCCCCCTGATGCGTGCCCAGCATCCAGCGCTTGAGTAGCGAGATCGCCAAGTGCACCCTCGGCAGTAGCTGCGAGGCCTGCTCGCGGCGGTTGTTAATCGAGATGATACGACGCTGGTAGTCCTTCTTCTTGAGCGGATCGTAGCCCGACCAGTTGTCGGTAACAACCACGCTGCCCGGCTCGACCGACTCCTCGACGAAGGGCATCAAACTGGCCGCCGAGGCGTTCTGAACGCGCTGCATGCGGATGCGCCCCAGCCCGGTGCCTCTCTCTTCCGCGGCGACTGCAATCAACGCTTTACGCTCGGTCTGCCGGCCGATTACCCCTTCTTCTTCAGCGCCCCAGTAGGTCTCATCGACCTCGACGAGGCCCGTCAATCGCTCCCGCCCCGGGCGCACCATCGCTCGCCTCAGCTTGTGCATCCAAGGCCAGGCGGTTTGGTAACTGCCCAGTCCCAGAACGCGCTGTAGACCCAGGGCGCTGGCCCCATTCTTCTGCGTGGTGATGGTCCACATCGCCCGGAACCACAGCCGCAGCGGCTTGCGTGTGTCTTGAAAGATCGTGCCGGCGGTGACGGAGGTTTGCCGCCCGCAGCGAGCGCATTCGAACCACACTTTGCGCACCGGCCAAGCGCGCTCATGCCCACACCTTGGACAGCGGAAACCCTCTGGCCAGCGCAAGGCGAACAGATAGTCGCGGCAAGCCTCCTCGCTCGCAAAGTGAGACTCGAATTCGAGTTGGTCGCGCGGGTAATCCTCCACCAGGCCCTACACTACATCTTGGGGTCACCTGAGTCAAGTGGATACCCAGCACGCCGAATTCGATTTCGCCACGGGCTCCTAATCTAAGGGACACGTTTGTAAGCTCTTTTTCAACAGCGGTAATTCGAAGCCGCGGGGCGCACGGACAGCATCGCGTTGCAGAGGGCAGAGACGTCGGCCTGGAGGCCGCCGCTGCAGGCCAGGAGGCCCGCGCCACCCCGGCGGTGTTCCTTCTTGCCGAGGCCCGGTCGCTAGGCCACTAGGCCGGGTCAGTCGCTCCTAAACTAATGAACCAGCAGGTAGTTGTCCGTTTCCCATTGGCTGATGCTTTGGTGGTAGTCGGCCCATTCGTTGCGCTTGACTTGGATGTAGTAGGGCGCGTAGGTTTCGCCGAGAGCGCCCTTCACCACATCGTCCTGTTCGAGGCAGTCGAGGGCTTCCGATAGCGTCGTGGGGAGGAAGCTGATGCCGCGGTCGCTGAGTTCGCTCTCGGAGAGCACGTAGAGGTTCTCGTTGTTCTTCTGGCCGGGGTCGATCTTGTTTTGGATGCCGTCGAGGCCGGCGGCGAGCGTCACGGCGCAGGCCAGGTAGGGGTTGGACGCGCCGTCGGCCGTGCGGTTCTCGATGCGGCCGGGGCCAGGGACGCGGATCATTTGCGTGCGGTTCGACGGGCCGTAGGTCACGTAGACCGGCGCCCAGGTTGCTCCGGAACTCGGCGCGCCGCGGGTGAGGCGCTTGTAGCTGTTGACGATCGGCGAGGTGACGGCGGCCAGGGCCTTGGCGTGGTGGAGGATGCCTCCCATGAACCAGCGCGCCAGTTGCGAGAGGCCGAGGTCGTCGCTGTCGTCGAGGAAGAGGTTCTTTCCCGACTGCGCGTCGGCCAGGCTCATGTGATAGTGGGTGCCGTTGCCGGTGAGGTTTGCAAAGGGCTTCGGCATGAAGGTGGCCCAGAGGCCGTGCTGCTCCGCGATGGTGCGGACCATCCACTTGAAAAAGGTGTTGCGGTCGGCCGTGGTGAGAGCGTCGGCGTAGGACCAGTTGATCTCGAATTGGCAGTTGGCGTCTTCGTGGTCGTTGGCGTAGGGCGCCCATCCCAGCCCCTGCATGTAGCCGATCAGCTCGGTCATCAGGTCGAGATTGCGATGCAGGGCGCGCAGGTCGTAGCAGGGCTTCTCGAGACGGTCGTACACGTCCCAGGGGGCGAATTGGCCGCTGTCGTTTTCCTTGAGCAACATGAACTCGGGCTCGACGCCCACGTTCAGGACGTAGCCCTGCTCGGCGGCCTTGGCGAGTTGACGCATGAGGATCGTGCGCGGACAGTAGGGCCACGGCTCGCCGTCGACATGGAGGTTCCCGGCCAGCCAGGCGATGTTGTTGCGCCACGGCACGACGGTGAGCGAGCTGAGATCGGGGATGCTCATGATGTCGGTGTCGTGGGGGCCTTGGCCGAGATGTCCCGCGGCGAAGCCGGCAAAGCCCGCGCCCTCGCGGACCATTTCGTCGAAATTGGTCGACGGCACGAGCTTCGCCTTGGGCGCGCCACCCATCTCGACGAAGGAGCATAGAAAGTACTCGATGTGCTCTTTTTCGATGCGTTTCTTTACGTCGTCCGCTGTCACGTTCGCCTCCTGAAGGTTGTGAGTATGTTAGTTTGCCGGCGAGGTCTTCGACCTCAAAGCGGTAGGTCGACCGTCGACGGCGTGAGGCGCCTAGAGGCCTGTGGTGAGAGCCAGTATTTCGGGTGCGTGCGTTCGGCGAACCCCACATGTTGCAGCAATGCGTGGCAGCGGGCACGGCATGCCGTGCCCCTACATTGCGATTCGCGCGGTTCTCGGTTTTGCCGCGGGCTGCTAGAGGCCTCGGAGAGGCCCCAGGGTTCGTGCCGGACCGCTCCCTGACGGTCACGGCTCGGTTTTGCGGCACGCTTGTTGAAAACTTGACACTCTTGTTTGGTTGTTGCGCCTTCATACGACTAGTGAATCGGTTCCTTTCTAATGAGACACCGCCGCGGCCGCCTTTTCGCCCACCAAGTCTCCGGTGCGGAAACGGCCGGGGGTGAAGGGCGCGATGACGTCGGGTGTTTGCTTTGTCGCGATCAGTTCCGCGAGATAGCGGCCGGCCGCCGGGGCCGCCTTGAAGCCGTAGGTCCCCCAGCCGACATCGACGTAGAAGTTGCTCACGTCTTCGGCGGCGCCGATGATCGGGGCGAAGTCGGGCGTCATGTCGCAGATGCCCGCCCACTGGCGCAAGACCTTGATGTGGTGTAACTGCGGGAACAGCTCGAGCGCCGAGGCGGCCATGTGTTCGAGCGTCGGCAGCGTGCTGGCCATGCTGTAGGACTGATAGGGATCGATCTCGGCGCCGATGACCAGTTCGCCCCTCGACGTCTGATTGACGTAGACATGCAGGCTGGCGGACACGATGACCGTATCGAGAAACGGCTTGAGCGGCTCGGTCACGCAGGCTTGCAACGGGTGGGTAACGATCGGCATCGCCACGCCGGCCATGTCGCAGATGGTGGTGGCCCACCCCGCCGTCGCGTTGACCACGGCACCCGCCGCGATGTCGCCTCGGTTCGTTACGACTTTGTCGGCGCGCCCGTTCTCCACCCTAATGCCGGTCGCCTCGGTGTAGGGATGGATTTCGATGCCCATGCGGTCGCAGGCTCGGGCGTAACCCCAGACGACGGCATCGTGGCGGATGATGCCGCCTGGCGGGTGGTAGAGCGCGGCCATGATAGGGTACCGGGGCCTGTCACTGCAGTCAATGCCAGGGACGAGTTTTTGGATTTCGTCGGGTCCGATGATGCGGCTGTTGACGCCCATCAGTTGGTTGGTTTCAGACCGCACGCGCAGGCCTGAAACGGCGGTGTCGGTGTGCCCCAGCGTCATGTGGCCGCACTGGCTGAACAGGACGTTCCAGCCCAACTCGCTCGACATCTGTTCGTAAAGCTTGAGCGACGCGTCGTAGAACGCTACGCCTTGGGGCGTGCGGTAGTTCGAGCGCAGAATGGCGGTGTTGCGTCCGCTGGCGCCCGCGCCGAGGTACGACTTTTCGAGCAGAGCGATCTTGCGGACGCCGAACATCTTGCCGAGGTAGTAGGCCGTGGCGAGTCCGTGCACGCCGGCGCCGATGATGACGACGTCGTAGGACGGCTTGAGGTCGTGGGTGCGCCACATGCGGTCTTTGTCGAGTTGCATGGTGTGGCTTAGTGGTTCCCGGCCTTTCGTAGCAACTGATGGGCAGCGAGGCCGAAGGGGGTGATGTTGAACTCCTTGCCGGCGTGCATGACGGCTTCCCAGAACCACTCGCCGAATTCGCGTCCGGTGAGGAGCCAGTAGGCGGGCAGCGCGCCGAGGTCGTCGCGAACGATGATGGCGTGGATGTGTTCGACCTCGGCCTGCGCGCTCGCTGAGTTGGGAAGGGCCGCGTCGGAGACGTCGAGGCTGGTGAGCTTACGCAGAATGTCGATGCTGCGGGGTCCGGCGAGCAGGAACGACGCGTAGACGGAGGTGACGTCGGTCGTGTAGAAGGGTGGTGGGTCTGATTTCGACGACGGCCGGCTGAGCGAGTCGAGGCTGGTTTCAACGGCGGGTCGCGCATCGAGGTCGCAGGTGACGAGGTAGTGGCCGCGGCCGAGCTTGTAGGCGTGGCTCTTGTCGGCGAGGTCGGGTGCGGCGGTGAGTTCGCTGCCATTGAGCGCGAACTTGGGGAGCCAGCCGCAGTCAGCGAGCCCGACGCCGGTGCGGGTTTGCGCGGCTTCGTCTTTGGGCGAACCGAAGTGATCGGAGGCCTCCCACCCGGACAGCTCGACACGCGTGGCGCCCATGCGTTCGTGCAGCGCAGAGAGCGCGGTGCGTTTCACGGCCGGGCTGGTTTCTTCGGCAGGCATGGTGTTGTCGGTCCGGGCCACTACATCCGCAGCCGTTCGCCCTCCGGATCATAAAAGGCCGCCTGCTGCACGCGCGCCTTGGCGAGCTTACCGGCGACACGCACGTCGATCTTGGCGCCGTCATCTGCCAAAGCGGCGTCGACCCAAGCCATGCCGACGACGCGGCCGTTGACGGGCGAGTAGCGCGCGCTGGTGACGCGTCCCGCCGGGCTCCCGTTGACGACGACCGCGGAGCCGTCTTCCGGCAACCCGTCCTCGGTCATCACGAAACCGATCAGGCGCTCGCGCATCTCGGCGGACTGCAGGCTCACGAGCGCGGGCTTGCCGATGAAGTCGTCTTTGTCGAGCTTCGCGACCCAGGCCATGTCGGCTTCGAACGGGTTGCTCAGCGCGTCGGTGTCGACGCCGGCGATGACGTGCTTCTTGTCGAGCCGCAACATGCGCTGCGCCTCGACGCCGAAGGGACGGATGCAGAACGACTCTCCCGCCGACAGCAGCGACCGCCATACGTGTGTTCCGTACTCGGCGGGCACGTGAACTTCCCATCCTGCCTCGCCGACGAAGCCAATGCGCATCAGGATGGCCGGTGCGCCGGCGACCAAACCCTGGCGGCAGGCCATGTAGCGGAAGGCACCGGTCGAGAGATCGATGTCGGTGAGACGCGAAAGCACATCGCGCGCGTTGGGACCGGCGACGTTTACGGACGAGCGGCCGCCGGTGACGTTGGTGATGTGCACGTCCCAGCCGGTGCCGATGAGCCACCACTCGAGCCACTGCACAACGAAGTCGAGATTGCCGGTGGTGGTGGTGAGGTAGTAGGAGTCGGGGGCGAGGCGCGAGATGGTACCGTCGTCGAGAATGATGCCGGTGTCGTCGCAGATGACGGCATAGCGGACGCGTCCGACCTTCAGGTCTGCGAAGCGATGGGTGTAGACCTTGTCGAGCAGCTTGCCGGCGTCGCGGCCCTGGACTTCGATTTTCCCGAGGGGACCGACGTCGACGACCCCGACGCGCTGGCGTACGGCGCGGTACTCGTTCTCGATGCACTGGCGCCGGGTGAGTGCCGGGTCGCTGTGGTAGTAGTGTGGGCGCTTCCACTGCCCCATGTTCATCCAGACCGCGCCGAGGGCCTCGTGCTCGTGGTGCAGCGGGCTGCGCTTGATGGGCGGGTGCCGCGGGCCGGCGAGCGCTCCCAACGAGACGGGCGGGTTCGACGGGCGGCTGGTGGTCACGCCGGTCTGGCCCATCGAGCGGTTGGTCTCGCGCGCGCAGACGGCGATCGATGAGAGTTGGCACATGCGGCCCTGGCACGGCCCCATCGATACGGTCGTGTAGCGCTTGATGGTTTCGATCTGGTCGAAGCCCTCGCGGACGGCTTTGCGGAGGTCGCGGGTGGTGACGTCTTCGCAGAGGCAGACGTAGCACGACTTCGAATCGGGGAGGGTTTCGGGCGGCATCGTGTGGACGGGCGTGAGATTCTCGCCGGTGACCTCACCCACGGCCGCGATGTTTGCGGGAAGGTCGGTCGGAAGGAAGGCGCCTTTCGATTCGTCCCACGTGAGCTTGGCGCCGGCTTGGTGCAGGAGCCCGGCGTCGGGGATCTGATGGCCGCACACCACGAGGAGGTCGCAACGTACGAGTCCGTTGGTGGTTCGGACGCCGCGCACCTTGCCACGACCGCTGGCTGCGATGACTTGGCCGCAGGGTATCGTTGCGGCGACTTCAGTCCCCGCGTCGCGGAGCCTCGCGGCTATAGCCTCGGCCCTGGGGCCTTCCCCGATGATGACGGCGCGCTCGCGCGGCTGAATGCCATAGAGGCCGATCAGCCGCTCGACGGCGGAGCTGAGCATGATGCCGACCAGGTCGTTGTTCTCGAACAGCAGCGGGGCCTCGTAACATCCGGTGGCGACCGTTACGCTCTTTGCGCGTACATGGATCAAGCGCTCGCGGGCGGAATCGTGCGGCCGTGGCTGTAGGACGCCGAGCAGGTTGCCTTCGTAGAGCCCGAAGCATTGCGAGCCTGAGTAGATGTCGACGGTCTTCAGCTCGCGGAGCTGCGCCAGCACGGCGTCGAGTTCGGCCCGACCGTCGGGGGCGTATCGCAGATGACCGCCCAGATCGGGCTGATCGTCGATCAACGTCACGCCCTTGCCTTGGCCGGCCTGCTCGATGGCCGCGGCGAGTCCCGCCGGCCCACCACCGACGACCGCCACATCGGTGTTCACGTGGAGGTGCTCGTAATGAGGGAACTCTCCCGCGACCTGATCGATCGTGGGTGGCGCTTCTCCCAATCCGGCGACGCGCCG
Organism: Bryobacterales bacterium; assembly: GCA_965261065.1. Lineage (GTDB taxonomy): Bacteria > Acidobacteriota > Terriglobia > Bryobacterales > UBA6623 > JAKZVK01. The sequence goes on from OZ253444.1 coordinate 7,321,429, forward strand.
AATCGCGGGCTCGACCGTTTTCCAAGCGCGGAGGCTGGTGAAGTTCTTGTAGTACCAGCCCACGGGCATCAACGGAGAGAGCAGCTTCTGGGCGGGCGCCAGCAAATCGAACTCGAGCGATGGGAAAACGTTTTGGGGCTTGACGACCATCGGGGTACGGCCGGGGATGCCCGCGCGGACGGGGCTGGTACAGGCGCGCACGTTGGGCACGCCGTCGACGTTCATGAGGCAGTTTGGGCAGCGGCCGGCGGCGCAGAGGAGCCCGCGCGGACGGTGGGTCTTGAAGCCACGGCTGAAGACGCGGATGCCGGCGCGGAATAGCGCCGAGCCGATGGTGTCGCCCGGGTGGGCGTGGATCGTTCGGCCGTTGAAGGAGAACGCAAGTTCGCTGTTTTCGCTGTCAGCCGCCAAGAGGCCCCCTTGGGCTTTCGTCGGGGAAGAAGGCCTCGATCACTTTGTTGGTCTTGGTGTTGCGGATGGCCTGAATCCACTGGCGGCACCCGGAGCGGTGGTACCACCACTCGGTTTGTTCGCCCGATTTGTTGGCGCGAACGTAACGGTAGCGGTGCCACTCTTCCTCAGAGGCGTTCACCTGCGGGCGCTCGATGACCTCACCGCCAAAACGGAATTCATAGACGCTGCGGCCGCCGCACTCGGGACAAGGGATCTGAAACGACATTGCTAACTATCCAAGGGCTCCGCTCTTGACATCCCGGAGCGTCGAGGATACAGCGTGTAGGGGCGGACCGCCGTGTCCGCCCTGCCGGCGCTTGGCAGTGGGCCTGGCTTGGTGTTGGCAACGAAACGCAACGGAGCGGCACCGGGGTGGACGCAGCGGTCCACCCCTACACCACCAATCGAGCCCGGGGGCCCGCGGCCGGGAGGCATTGCCTAATGAGTACAGAATCCTCCTTTCGCTGTGCATAAGCAGCTATTGCTTGTTCTCTTGGGGCAGGGCAGAGTGGATCGAGTGCGGTTGCATACAAGGGTATTCAGTCTCGTGCACCCCAAACCCGTCTCGTTCCCGCAAGGGGGACTTCGCAAATCGCGGAAGCCTCGGCGGTTAGAGCGGCCATGTCTTCGGGCTCGAGATTGTGGACATCGGACTTGCCGCAAGCACGAGCCAGCATCTGGATTTCGAGCGTCATAGCGCGCAGCAGGTTCGTCACGCGCTCGGCGGCTTCCTCAATGGGCAACCGCGCCATCAGTTCCGGATCTTGTGTCGTTACCCCAACCGGGCATCGGCCTGTGTGGCAGTGATGGCAGAAGTGTGGCTCCGCTCCCAACTTTTGATAGTCCTCGACCCACAGCGGCTTGTTGCAGTTGAGCGCAATGAGCGCCGCCGTACCGATGTAGACGGCATCGGCGCCGAGCGCCATCGCTTTGGCGGCGTCGACCCCGTCGCGAATACCGCCGGCGATGATCAACTGCACCTCGCCGTAGACGCCGCTGGCTTCCAGTGCCCGGCGTGCTTCGCAAACCGCGGCCAGGGTCGGGATGCCGGTGTGCTCCTGCATGATCGCGGGAGACGCGCCGGTGCCGCCTTCCATACCGTCGACAACCACGACGTCCGCACCAGCCTTGACGGCCAGTTTCACGTCGTCGTAGACGCGGCTCGCGCCCAGTTTCACGAAGATCGGCACCTGCCAACCGGTGGCCTCGCGCAACTCCTCGATCTTGATGATCATGTCGTCGGGGCCGAGCATGTCGGGATGACGCGCCGGGCTGCGTTGGTCGACCCCCACCGGCAGGTCGCGCTGCTTGGCGATGACCTCGGAGACCTTCGATTCCAGCAACAGGCCGCCGGTGCCAGGTTTCGCGCCCTGGCCGATGGTCAGCTCAATGGCGTCGGCTTTGCGCATGTCGTGGATGTTGATGCCGTAGCGCGACGGGAGCACCTCGTAGATCAGCGTTTGGCTATGCTCGCGCTCGGCCGCCAGCATGCCGCCGTCGCCGGTGGTATTCGACGACCCGATGGCGGACGCTCCCTTGGCCAAAGCCACCTTCGCGTTGTAAGAGAGCGCCCCCCAACTCATGCCTGTGATCATGATCGGGATGTCGAGCTCGATCGGCTTCTCGGCGTAGCGCGTTCCCAGGACCGTTTTCGAGGAGCATTTCTCGCGGTAGCCCTCGAGCGGAATCCGCGTCAGCGAGCAGGGGAGAAAGGTCAGGTCGTCGAACGTCGCCCAGCAGCGCTCGCGCAGCGTGCCGTAGCCACGAATGCGATAGATCCCGGTTTCCGCCTTGGTCTGGATGTCGTCGATGACGCGCGACGAGAATAGGCCGCTCGCCTGGAGGGTTGGCCGGGGCGGGGATGAGTCTGCCATGAATCTCTACAGGGCCTCCTGCCAGGTCTTCCACTCACCCCGATCGAAGTTCCACAGCTTACGTCCGGCGACGATTTTTTTGAACTGGGCGGCCGACGGTTTCGAATCTCGAATCGACGCCGGCAGGTTTTGCGTCAGCGTGCTTTCGAGAAGCTCGATGTCATCGTTCGACAGGTCGGCGAAGACGGCGTCGCCGCCCAGGTCGTCGGCCCGGCCGCCCACGTAGCAAACCGTCTCGTACATCGAATCCCCAAACGCTTCGCCCGCATCGCCGCAGACGATCAGCGCACCTTTTTGCCCCATGAAACCTGACATGTAGCCGCAGTTGCCCGCCACCAAGACGGTCCCGCCTTTCATGGATACGCCCGTGCGGGCGGCGGCGGCGCCGTGGATTACCACGGTGCCGCCCCGGATAGCGGCCGCGGCGCTGTTGCCGGCGTTCCCTTTGACGACAACGTTGCCGGCCAGCATCGACTCCGCCAAGCCCCAGCCGGCGCTGCCCTCGACCACGACGCTCGCTCCGTCGATGAGCCCGGCGCAGTAGTAGCCGACACTGCCTTGGAACGTGACCTTGCCCGGCGAAAGCAGAGCGACGCCTAGGTTGTGGCGCGCGGCCGGCTGGGCAACGACGAGGTCACTTTCGCCCGCCGCCAGCCGCCGCCGAAGTTCCTCGTTCACTTCGCGGACGGTGCGCCCTTCACAAGTCAGTTCCGCCATACGTGCACTTCCTTGTTTTGGGCTTCACGGACGGAAAAGTCGCCGGCGAGGGCGCCACGCAGGGCTACTTCTTCGGTGGCCACGGCGGCGAAGGCATCGGTCTCGGCAACCAGCAGAGGCTTGTGCGAGAAGGAGTCTTTGACGTATCCCATGGCGTCGGCGGTCGCGGCGACGCAACTGTACGAGCCGTCGAGAGCGGCCGTGGCCGCTTGTAGGGCTTGTTCGAGGGTCAAGCCGTTGCGCAGTTGCGCGGCCAGGTAGACGCCGATGACCTCCGAGTCGTTTTCGGTGTAGAACTTGACTCCGCGTTGCTCGTACTGCCGGCGAAGCTTGTGGTAGTTGGTGATGTGGCCATTGTGCACGACGGCGACATCGGGAGAGCCGTGCGCCCAGAACGGTTGCGAGTGGCTCAGGTCGACGCGCGATTCGGTCGACATGCGCGTGTGGCCGATGCCGTGATAGCCGGTCCGGTTGGAGACGTGATAACTCGCTTCGAGTTGATCGGGCGAGCCGACTTGCTTCACGATGTCGAGCCGGTGGCCCATGCTGACGACTTCCACTTGGTGCCCGTTTTGTTGGAGCGCGGCTTCGAGGGCGTAGGGATTGATATCGCCTTCGATCGTGAAGGATAGGTAGTCGCCCGCGATTGCGACGTCATGAACGGTGCCGAGGGATGACGCGAGTTTAGGTAACCGCGTCTCCCAGCCATTCGATCCGCTCTCGGGCAGCTTCACTCGGACGGCCAACCCGTCGCTGGGCTTTGAGGCGTAGAGAGCGACGCCTGCCGAGTCCGGGCCGCGGCAGGCCAGGGCCTTGAGCATTGACAACAGAGTGGCGCCCGCGGAGCCCTCGTCGCCGTGTGTTTTGTCCCAGTAGCCTACGATTCCGCACATGGTGTTTTAGCCTGAAGACGCGGGCCCACAGACTCCAGCAGGAAGGTCAGTATTGCAGACCGGTGATGGCGAACGCTAGTTGAGGGTCGAGAAGGCGAGCCGCCCAAACGGCCATTGAGAGACCGGGCTTAGAACGCCCGCCGGGGCTAGAGGTATTTGAGTGGGCGGCAGGGTTCGTGCCGGACCGCTCCCTGACGGTCACGGCTCGGTTGTTTCCGAGTTGCTTGGACGGTTAGAAGGCAAAGCGTAGGAGGAAGCGGAACGTGCGGCCGTCGTTGAGCGTGTTCGTGATCTGGCCGAAATTCGGGGAGGTTAGGGCCCGGCCCGGTTCGGCGAACTGGGGCTGGTTGAACAGATTGATCGCCTCGGCTCGGAGTACCAGGAGTCTCTCCTGGCCCAGCGGCCAGTTCTTCGACAGCGCCGCGTTAACGTTGCTGATGCCGCCTTTGTGAAACGTGTTGCTGCCGAGATTTCCACGAAGGTCGGTCGGCGCTAGGAAGCCGAAGGCGGACGGGGGCAGCAGCTCTTGCGAAGTGTCCGGGTGGCCGATGGTTCGCCCCAGCACCGATGGATCGAGCAGATTCGGGCGGTCGCTGCTCGCCCCATCTACGTTGCCAAAGCCCGGACCGTCGGACCCAGCGCGGACCGAGAAGGGCGTGCCGGACTTGAGAAGAACAACGGTGCTAACTTGCCAGCTTTCCAGCGAACGGTTCCACCAAGCGCGCGAGGCGCCCAGCAGAGGGGTCTCGTAGGTAAGATGACCCAGCACGGCGTGACGCTGATCGAAGGCGCTCAAACCCTTCATGTCCTGGTGGACGTTGAACTCAGACTGGCCTCGCGCGTTGAACCCATCGCGGCCGGTACCGGTGCTCGTGTAGGGCGCACCCAGGTCAATCGCCTTGCTGAACCAATACGAGGCATCAACCGTCCAACGATGCCACCGCGGCGTGGCGACCGTGAGCTTCGCGGCGTCGTAGTAGCCTCGCGAGCCGTTCAAGAACTTGCGGATATCGAGGATACTCCGGTCAGGACGACGTTCATTCACCGTGGCTGTTATTTGAGGGATGCCCTCAACGGGCCGCCCGCGGTTGAGGTTCCACATCGAGAGGATCTTGTGGGTGCGGCTGCCGACGTAACCCGTGGTCAACGTCCATTCATTCCCCAGCGGCAGTTCCCAACTGAAGTTGTACTGGTGCGAGTAGGGCGTCGCCAGATTGGGGTCGTGTTGGAAGAGAGTGGCGGGCGTCGTAGGGTCAACGTCGTCCGGGTCGATGTCGCCTAAGGGGTTGACGAGGTCGGGCGTCTGGACCGTGATGCGCAGGTTGCCCGGAAGGTTGTAGCGAATCTGACTGTAGGTGATCGGGGCGATTCGGCCGTAGTGCAACCCATAGGCGGCACGGATGACGCCGAGACGATCGCCCAAACGATAGGCCAGCCCGAGGTACGGCCCGATATTGTTGCAGTCGCACCCGAACGGCATCGTGTCGAGCCGGTTCACTTCAATGGGGACCGTCCAGGGCTCGTAGCGAAGGCCGATGTTGACCGTGAGGTTCTGTGTTGCTCTCCACTCGTCGCCGAAGAAGAAGCTCGTCTGCCAATTGCGGTACCCGCGGTGGACGTTGCCGATCGAGATGATGAACTCGCTGGCCTCGCCCAGCAGGAAGTTCGTCACCGAGTCCCGGCCGAAGTTATTTCGGAAGAGGTAGAAAGGCAGGTGGCTATTGGCCTCGGACCCGTTGACTTGCCGGCGCATCAACTCGAATCCGGCGTTCCAGCTATGGCGTCCTCGGGTCTGCCGCACGCGGCCGCCATACCGGAACTGGTTTTGCGCGCGATCGAGCGGTACCCTCGAGCTGCCGATCCGTTCGAACACAAAGCCGGTGGAGATGTTCGCGCCGGGGTACGACTCGTCAGGTAGGATGATCGACGAGACCCGATCGAAGCCGGCCGTGAAATCGGTGATTGTCGCGGGCGACCAGACCCGGTTCCACGTGATCCGCGCGTCGTGGGAGCGCGTCGTGGTATTCGGGTTCTGCCCCCCGACGAGCTGGAACGCTTCGACCTTTTGGGTCCGGAAGCGGTAACGCATGATGAGCCGGTCGCGGTCTGAGGTGTCCTGCTGCAGCCGACCGCTGAGATTGTTGTTGTCGATTCGCTGCGGAGCGTTCGTGTTGAGGGCGCGTTCGTTGATGTCGGTGCGGTTTGGCAACTCCTTCGGATACGCGGCAAGGATCCTTTCGATGAACTCGCGTTTCTGTGGATCATTCGTCAGCGGGGTTCGTTCGTCCGGGCGAGGCACGAGGATGTTCCCATTGACGTTGCCCCGGATCTCGTCGCGCGACGCATCGACGCTGAAAAACGCGCCCTTCCACACCGGAGCGGTCAGCGCGGCGCCGTAGTTGTTCTCGCGGGCCGGCCGAACGCTGCCGACCTGGAAGAACGAGCGGGCGCTGAAGATGCTGTTGTTGTGTCCCCAGGAGAGGTTGCCGTGAACCCCTTGGCCGGTTGAGGGACTCACGTGCACTGTGCTCGCCGGGCTTCCGCCGAGCTCGCTGCCGAAGTATCGCTTCTCCGGGTCAAATTCCCGGAGGATGGTGGCGGTCGTTCCGACGCGCTGGTTCAGCTCTTTGAGGACGTTGTTGTCGATGAGCTGGATCTGGACGTTTTCGTTGCGGCGGCTCTCTCCGCCGGCAACGTCCACTTCGCCGAGAAGATTGAGTTCGGTGCGGGTGTTCTCGTCCTGCTCCTCAGATGCAGAGGATGGCTGGCCGTTGTCCGAGGGCGCCGAGTCGGCTGCAGCGGCTTTCTCCGACGCGTCGCGGGCCGTAGCGGGCGACTGCGTCGGGGGATCGCTCGCCGCGAGCACGGCCGCGCCAAGGCAAAGCAGCGTCAGCAAACGCCAGGGAGACTTCAGACGTGACGTGCTCATCAACGTTTTTTCAAGGAGAGAGACATACTGCGGTCGTGCGTGTGGATGAACACGGTGTCGGCCGGTAGGGCGGCGCTGGAGGACAGCAAGGTCGCTGTTATCAATGAAGACATACGGTTTCGGTGCTTCATTTGGACCTCCGCGAGCATGGCCTCACCCCGTTCGTGATCTTAGCAGGGAGGGCATTGACCATGACGTAGGGGGTGCGCGACAAGAAAGTGATGATTTGCGGGTCCCCTTTTTTGCGTGCGAATCCTTACGTAGTGATACGTTAGGAAAGGAGGCGTACTATGCCCGAATCTCTCGTCGCGCTCGAACGTCAACGAAAGGCCATCCTCGCTCGGATTCTCGATCTAGGAGACTTCCGCAGCGGATCCATCAGCGCTGTCAGCGGCCGCTGCGGCAAACCGTCCTGCCGCTGCCATCAGCCCGGCCAGCCCGCTCATGGCCCGAACTACCGCCTGGCCAGGAAGGTCAACGGCAAGATCGTGAGTGAGACCTTTTCCTCGCCCGCCCAGCGGCGCAAAGCGCAACGCGAAGTTGAGGCTTTTCACCGCTTCCGGGAGCTGAGCCGACAACTGCTCGAAGTCAACGAACAGATCTGCCGCTTGCGCCCCGTCGCCGAGGACGCCGAGCTGAGTCCGCAGGAAAAAAACGGCCGAGGCGATCCAGCAAGAAGTCGCCGTAGAAGTAGGGAGGCTGCTACGGGTCGTCTTGTGTGAGAGGCGCAAGCGCGGGTCGCTCGACCTCGAAGCCGTCGAACAGGCGACGCGCGACGCGCTGCATCAAGCCGGCGCTGTCTTGCTCGAGACGCTGTTGAACGAAGACGCGGCCGGCGAATCGCAGCAGCCCTGCGCCTGCGGCTCGCCAGCGCGCTACGCCGGTCGGCGGCCGAAGAAGCTCGTCACGATGCTGGGCGAGGTCGTCGTCGAACGGCCGTACTATCACTGCAGCCGCTGCGGCAAAGGCTTCGCGCCGCACGACCAAGAGCTGGCCGTCAAAGCGACGCAGTATTCGCCAGGCGTGCGCCGCATGACGGCGCTGGTCGGCTCCGAGACGTCGTTCGATCGTGGTCGCGCGTTGCTCGACGAGTTGGCCGGAGTGCGGCTGACCGCCAAGGCTGTCGAGCGCGAAGCCGAGGCGATCGGCGAAGATGTCGCCAGCGAAGAACAAGCCGCGATCGCGCGCGCCGTACCGCTGGAGCTTCCTGCGATGTCAGGACCTGAAACTCCGATTCTCTACATCGAGATGGACGGCACGCGCGAGGTCAAGCTCGGCTGTGTGTTCACGCAAACAAGCTGCGACGAACAAGGCCGTCCCGTGCGCGACGAAGACTCGACCAGCTACACCGGCGCGATCGAGGACGCCGCCGCCTTCGGACGCCGCATTTACAGCGAGGCTTGGCGACGGGGTTGGAGTCGGGCGCGCAAGAAGGTCGTGCTTGGCGACGGTGCGGGCTGGATCTGGAATCTTTCGCACGAATACTTTCCCGGCGCGATCGAGATCGTCGACTTGTATCACGCTCGCGAACATCTGTGGGAGCTGGCGTCGAAGCTGTTTCCCCAACAACAAAAGCGCCTCCGCGGTTGGGCGCGGCGCATGCAGAAAAAGCTCGACGCGGGGCGCATCGAGCAACTCGTCACTGCGCTGCGCGAGATCGAAACCGACGACCCGGAGTTGGCGCATCCGCTGGCGCTGGAGGCGGACTACTTCCAGCGCCATGCGGAGCGCATGCGTTACGGCGAGTTTCGCCGGCAGGGCTTGTTTGTGGGCTCAGGCGTGATCGAGGCGGGTTGCCGCACCGTCATTGCGAGTCGGTTGAAGCGCTCGGGCATGTTCTGGAGCGTGCGCGGCGCGAACGCTATCACGGCTTTGCGTTGCGCACGGCTCAGCAACCGCTTCGACGACTACTGGGAGAATCGCGCTCGCGCGGCCTGAACCTCACAAATTTGTCGCACACCCTGACGTAGGTAGAAGCTGGGCGGCCAGCTCTACGGTGGTCTTCAGACCGTTGGGGTCCGGGGGGATTCGGCATACTAAAGGCGTGATTTGGGCACTCTCAAGCGGAGCGGTGCGAGGCTTTGTTCTCGGTGTGGGTCTGTTCGTTGTCAGCTCGGCCGGATACGCAGCCAAGGCGGACGAGTTCTTCGAACTGCGTGTGCGGCCCGTCTTGGCGAAGAACTGCTTCGCCTGCCACACACGGTCGAAACTCGGCGGCCTACGCCTGGACTCGCGGGAGGGGATGGTCGAGGGTGGCAGCCGCGGGCCGGCAATTGTACCGGGTGATCCCGAGAAGAGCCTGCTGCTCCAAGCGGTTCGTCATGATCACGCCGAGCTTGCGATGCCTCCACAAGGCAAGCTCAGCGCGGAAGAAGTGCACGATCTTGCAATGTGGATTGAGGACGGCGCCCGTTGGCCGAATGCGGCTACGCGGGCCTCGCGCGGGACAGGCCGCTTTCGTATCACTCCCGAGCAGCGCGCCTTCTGGTCGTTCCAGCCGATCGGCGACCCCGAGCCGCCACCTATTCACAATGCTTCGTGGCCTCGAAGCGCCGTCGACAGTTTCATCCTGGCGAAGCTCGAAGCACAGGGTCTGAAGCCCGGCGGAGCGGCAGACAAGCGGACTCTCATTCGCCGCGCGACGTTCGACCTGATCGGGCTGCCACCGACGCCGGAGGAGGTCGAGGCCTTCCTGGCTGATGAATCGCCGGACGCTTTCGCTCGGGTGATCGACCGCCTGCTGGCATCACCGCACTACGGCGAACGATGGGGACGCTACTGGCTCGACATCGCGCGCTACTCCGACGACGTGCTTATCGGGGACGCGCCGCAGTTCTACCACTACCGCGACTGGGTCATCGAGGCGTTCAACAGCGACATGCCCTATGACCTCTTCGTCAAAGCGCAGTTCGCGGCGGACCTTCTGCCCGACGTGGACAACAAGAAGCTTCTCCCGGCGCTCACGGTCTTCGTGGACGCGCCGAGCGAGTTCACCGATGACGACCGTGTCGATGTCGCGACCCGCGGCTTCCTCGGCCTTACCGGCGCCTGCGCCAAGTGCCATGACCACAAGTACGACCCGATTCCGACCGAGGACTACTACTCGCTGCTCGGCGTCTTTCGCAGTACGCAATATCGCGAGGTCCCTCTCGCCGATCCGAACGTAGTCGAGAACTTCAAACAACGAAAGAGGGAATACGAGCAGGCGAGGGACGAGCTGAAGGATTTCTTGACAACGGAAAGCTACCAGCTCGGCGACATTCTCGCCGCGCGAACGCGCGATTACCTGGTTGCCGCCTGGAAAGTCCTGGGCCCGGCTCAAAGAGAGGCACCGGAAGTGGCTACGGGAAGCCGCCTCAACCTGAAAACCCTCGATCGTTGGATCGACTACCTACGCCGGCCTGGGAAGCAGCATCCCTTCTTGCGCAAGTGGGAGGAAGCGTTGGCGTCGGGCGCGGAGCAGACGGCCATCCGCGCCGAGTCGGACCGCCTCCAGAAGCTGTTGCTGAACGTCATCCGCGACAAGAAAGAAGTCGACGAGTTCAATAGGATTATTTCTCACGGGTACACGACCGGCCGGATGTTGGGTGAAGTCGAAGGTAAGACGATGGATCGGCCCAAGTACATCTTGTGGCAGGATCTACTGGCCGAGGGGAAAGCCGGCGGGTCCTTCAACCGGCAGGTCCCGAACGTGGACGGGGTTCTCTATTACCAAGGCGAGCAACTCGAACGCTTCCTCCCCGAGCGGTGGCGAAGGTTTATTGCCACGAAGCAGGAGGAAGTCGCGCGGCTTGAGAGGGCGGTCCCGAAGCCGTACCCTTACCTGAGCGCCATCGAGGACGTCCCGGAGCCGAAGAACCTGCGCGTCCACATCCGCGGGAACCCACAGAACTTGGGCGACGAAGCGCCGCGGCGGTTCTTGCAAGTGTTGAGCCGCGGAGATCCGCCGCCTTTCACCGTCGGCAGCGGCAGACGGGAGTTGGCCGAAGCCATCGCCACGCCCGACAATCCTCTCACGGCGCGAGTGATCGTAAACCGGCTGTGGCAACATCATTTCGGCCAGGGGATCGTCCGCACACCGAGCAACTTCGGGCAGACCGGCGACCGCCCCAGCCACCCCGCGCTGCTCGACTACCTGGCGCGGCGGCTGATCAGGAATCGCTGGTCGTTGAAGTCGCTTCACCGCGAGATCATGTTGTCGGCGACGTACGCGCTGAGCCCCACGATCCGCCGGGAGAACCACGCATTGGGCCCCGGCAATCGCCTCCTGTGGCGCTACCCACGCCGCCGCCTCGACGCCGAAGCGCTGCGCGATTCGCTGTTATTCGCGGCGGGCGCCCTCGACCCGAAGCGCGGCGGTCCGCCCGTGGCTCTCGAGGATCCGGGCAACACCCGCCGAACCGTCTACGGCAAGGTAAGCCGCGGGCGGTTGGACAACATGCTCGCGACTTTCGATTTCCCGAATCCGAACATGACGAGCGCCCGGCGGGTCGGCACGACCGTGCCCCTACAGCGGCTGTTCCTGCTCAATAGTGACTTCATGATGCGCCAATCGGAAACGCTCGCCGCTCGGCTGGAGTGCGAAGCGGGCCGGGACGCCCGGGCCAAGGTGAGCCGCGCCTATCAACTCCTGTTCCAACGCGGTCCCACGGCGAGGGAACTCCGTGCGGGGCTCGAGTTCACGGACCAAGGAGAACGAACTTGGCCGCAGTATGCTCAGGTGCTACTGAGTTCGAATGAGTTTCTCTATGTCGAGTAGAGTCACCGCGCCGCTTATGAGCCGGCGCCATGCGTTACGGACCATGGCCAACGGCTTTGGCATGTTAGGGCTGGCCCACATGCTGGGTTCGACGGCGGCCGGTGGCGACCGTTCACCGTTGGCGCCCAAGAAACCCCACTTTGCCCCGCGCGCAAAACATGTCATCTTCCTGTTTCTGAACGGCGGAGTCTCGCATATCGACTCGTTCGACCCAAAGCCGGCGCTGGCGAAGTACAACGGCCAACCCAGCCCGGTCGGCAATTTGAAAACCGAACGCAAAACCGGAAACCTGCTGGCTTCGCCGTTCCGATTCCAACACTATGGCCAGAGCGGCATCGAGGTCAGCGAACTCTTCCCGCGCATCGCCGGACACATCGATGACCTCTGCGTGATTCGTTCGATGGTCACCGACATCCCGAATCACCCGCCGGCGCTCCTGATGATGAACAACGGCAGCAGCCGGCTCGGAACGCCGTCGTGGGGTGCGTGGACCACCTACGGGCTTGGTACCGAAAACCAGAACCTTCCGGGTTTCGTGATCCTATGTCCGGGCAAGCCGACGCCCGTCGGAGCGGAGTTGTGGAGCTCGGCGTTCCTGCCCGGCGTGCATCAGGGAACGCACATCCAAAACGACGGCAGGGCGACCTGTCCGGACGAACTGATCCCCTATTTGCGCAACAGCAAGCACGACTCCGCCGAACAGCACCGTCAGCTCGAGTTGCTCCGCATGCTCAACGAAGAGCATTCTTCGCAGCGGGAGGGCGAGGCGGAACTGGAAGCCTCGATCCAGTCGATGGAGATCGCCTATCGCATGCAGGCCGAGGCGATGGACGCCTTCGATATCCGGCAGGAACCGGAGAAGGTTCGCGAACGCTATGGCGACGGTGACTTCGCCCGTGGTTGCCTGCTCGCGCGGCGGCTGGTGGAACGTGGTGTGCGCACGGTCCAGGTTTACTACGAGGCCAAGGAGCCATGGGACCATCACGAGGACATCATGATGCACCAGAAGCTGGCCCCGTCCGCCGACCAGCCGATCGCGGCCCTGCTGGGGGAACTCAAGGCCTCGGGACTGCTGGAGGAAACACTGGTCCTGATCGGGGGCGAGTTCGGCCGCACGCCGACCGCCGAGGTCAGCGTGCGGCAATTCCTGCAGAACGGCCGCGACCACAACCCCTACGGCTTCTCGATGCTGCTCGCCGGAGGGGGCGTGAAAGGCGGCCTGGCCTACGGAGCCACCGATGAATTCGGCTGGCGCGCCACCGAAAACCCCGTCCACGTGCATGACCTGCACGCCACGATGCTGCATTTGCTCGGGTTCGACCACACCCGGCTCACCTATCACCACTCGGGCCGCGACTTCCGGCTTACGGATGTCGCCGGCAACGTGGTTCAAGACATCCTGGCGTGACGGGCCGCGGCCGCGATTCGGCTACACTGTGCGGGCAGGTGTCCTAGGAGGTTGAATGCAGATGCAACGGAAACTGATTGCGCTCGTGATCTTGGCTTGCGCCACTCTGACGCTTTCGTGCGGCCAGGGACCGACGTTTCAAGCAGGGGCCGCTACAGCCGACATCACGCCGACCGACTGGCCTCTAGCGCTGATTGGCTCCTTCAGCTTTCGGCCGGCCACGAGCGCCCACGACCCGCTGAACGTTCGCGCGTTGGTGCTCGACGACGGTACGACCCGCTTGGCGATCGCCGTTGTCGACAGTTGCTATGTGCCGCGAGATATTCTCGACGCCGCGAAAGAGCAAGCAGCGCAACAGACCGGGATTCCGACGGACAAGATGCTGGTCTCGGCCACACACACGCACAGCGCCCCGCCGGCGAGGCCGGGCTTGGGCCCGAAGGGTCCTGAAACCGCGGAGCGAACGGCGAAGGAGACGAAGTACTCCCAACAACTGATTGACGGAATCGCAGCAGCCATTACGCAGGCCGATGAACGGCGGGCGCCGGCGGAGATCGGGTGGGGCGTCACCGAGCTGCCCGACGAGGTTTTCAACCGGCGCTGGTTCATGAAAGAGGGGACGATCGCCCCCGACCCGTTTGGGGGCACGACGGATCGCGTCAAGATGAACCCGGGGCGGGCGAGCGACAACCTGATGCGTCCGGCGGGACAAACGGACCCGGAGATCAGCGTCGTGTCGGTGAGAACGGTTGACGGGCGTCCGCTGGCGCTGCTGGCGAACTATTCGCTGCACTACGTCGGTGGGATTCCGGGCGGGCAAGTGTCGGCGGATTACTTCGGCGAGTTCGCCAAGCTGATTAGCAAGCGCCTCGCCGAGGACGGGGCGGATGAAAACTTCGTAGGCATCCTTTCCAACGGCACCAGTGGAGACATCAACAACATCAACTTCACGAAGCCGCGAGTTGCGCGAGAACCCTTCGAGAAGATTCGTCTCGTCGCCGACAAAGTCGCCGACAAGGCCCACGAGGCGTATCAGGCGATCGAGCACCGCGACTCGCTGGAACTGGCAATGGCGGAGCGGGAGATCACGCTCGATATGAGGAAGCCGACGGCCGAGGGCTACGAGAAGGCGAAGCAGGTGCTGGCAACCGAGGATGAGTCAACGCTGCCTCGCCGGGCCAAGCCCTACGCCCGGCGGGCGATCCGACTCTACGAGGGACCGGACACCACCGACATCAAACTGCAGGCCGTCCGGATCGGCGACCTTGGCATCACAGCTGTGCCGTTTGAGACTTTTGTCGAGATCGGGTTGAAGCTCAAGAGCGTGAGTCCCCTGCGGCCCACCTTCACGATTGAGCTTGCCAATGGAGCGAACGGCTACCTGCCCACCCCCGAGCAGCACGAATGGGGCGGCTACGAAACGTGGTTGGGCACGAACCGGGTGGAGAAGCAAGCGTCGGTGAAGATTACCGAGACGCTGTTGGAGTTGTTGCAAACGGTCGCTGGTGATTGAATGCTTTAGCCTTGCTAGGCGATGTACTCAACCAGGATTTCCATTTTGGCCCTGGCACGGCCACAGTATACACCCGCTCCGCTCCGAACAGCACGTCCTTTCACGCTGAACCCTGCACATCACCTCTGCTGGTAGTCGCCAGAGCTGGTTCGACCGCTCACAGTCGTGATTGAGCGGCTTGAACGGCGCTCCGGCCGACACTGCTCCTTGCGAAACCTTTTGGAGCCAAAAGCTGTTGATCCTCACTCCGGCAATGCTACCCACTCGGCAGCGGCAGCGCCCAGATCTTGTGCAGCATGTCGCCGAACAGCCGCCGGTTCAGATGTCCCTCCGCCAATAAGAGCCAGTAATACCGCGCGTGCTTGACCAGCCGACCGCCGGTCTTCATCAACCTGTGTTGCAAGCTCGTCAGCGACCAACGCTTGATTCGCTGCGGAAGCCCCAGCCGCCGCCAAAGATTGCCCAGGTTGTAGGCCAGCACGCTCAGTTGCAACCGCACTTCGTTGGCCCGAAATCGATGGCACGACAATCGCGTCCAGTGCGTCGCCTGCTTGCCTTCCTTGATCCACTGTTCCGCCGTGCCGCGCTTGTTGTAGAAGCGCACCACCGAGCGGCTCGGCAAGCTCATGCTCGTCACGATGAATCCGACGCGCGGGAACAGCTCGCCCTGGTGATGCTCGACCTTAGCGACGATCCGCCTCGCCTGCGACCAACTCTCCGCCTGATAGCGAAAACTCTTGTAGCGCACCAAGGGCTTGCGGGAAGGCCTTCCCGGCGGGCGAAACAGGATGTCTTCGATCTCCAGCTCCAAGCTCTTGTTGGCCGGAATGCGAATGGCGTACTGTACTCCGCGTTCCTCCGAAGCCTCATAAACTTCCGGCTTCGCAAAGGCCGCATCGCCCCGGAAGGCGACCTGCTTGCCCGCAGCCTGTTGGCGCTCGATCTCCTGCAACAAGAGCTCATCCCAGTCCTCGGCGCTGTGCACGTTGCCTGGACGCAGCTTGGCAGCGAGGCAATCACCATGACCGTTGAACAAAAGCAACGGGTGGTAGCAGACCGACTCGAAGTGTCCGTTGTAGGCACTGCCTTCCTGTTGGCCATGGACCGGACTCTCGGTGGAGTCCAGGTCCAGAACGACCCGCTCGGCGTCGTCGAACGCTTCCGCTTGCCCGACCAGCTCTCGGTTCAGCGCCATCAGCCCCAGCAGGTTCTCTTCGCTCGCCAGCATCTCCGTCTCGAAGCCGTGCAGCGTCGAGGTCAAGGCCGCACCGCGATCCCAGATCTTCTGCGAACCGATCAGCCGAAACGTCGGATCGATCGAAACCCGCTCGGCGTCGTTGAGGTCCTCGTAGCCGGCGAGTCGGCTGTAAACCGACTGCCGCAACAGATCAGCGAGCGTGAACTGCTTGTTTGTGCCTTGCCGGGAGTCGCTGAGATGCTCGTCAATCAGTTCTCCGAGACCGAGCCGTTCGTCCAGTTCGCGAACCAAAATCAGGCCACCGTCGGAAGTGACGTGCGATCCCTGGAAATCGACTTTGAGAAGTCCATTGAAACTTAGCTGGAATGGCTTGGTTTGTTTTTCACCCAGCTGGGTATCCACTTGACTCAGGTGACCCCAAGATGTAGTGTAGGGCCTGGTGGAGGATTACCCGCGCGACCAACTCGAATTCGAGTCTCACTTTGCAAGCGAGGAGGCTTGCCGCGACTATCTGTTCGCCTTGCGCTGGCCAGAGGGTTTCCGCTGTCCAAGGTGTGGGCATGAGCGCGCTTGGCCGGTGCGCAAAGTGTGGTTCGAATGCGCTCGCTGCGGGCGGCAAACCTCCGTCACCGTCGGCACGATCTTTCAAGACACACGCAAGCCGCTGCGGCTGTGGTTCCGGGCGATGTGGACCATCACCACGCAGAAGAATGGGGCCAGCGCCCTGGGTCTACAGCGCGTTCTGGGACTGGGCAGTTACCAAACCGCCTGGCCTTGGATGCACAAGCTGAGGCGAGCGATGGTGCGCCCGGGGCGGGAGCGATTGACGGGCCTCGTCGAGGTCGATGAGACCTACTGGGGCGCTGAAGAAGAAGGGGTAATCGGCCGGCAGACCGAGCGTAAAGCGTTGATTGCAGTCGCCGCGGAAGAGAGAGGCACCGGGCTGGGGCGCATCCGCATGCAGCGCGTTCAGAACGCCTCGGCGGCCAGTTTGATGCCCTTCGTCGAGGAGTCGGTCGAGCCGGGCAGCGTGGTTGTTACCGGCAACTGGTCGGACTACGATCCGCTCAAGAAGAAGGACTACCAGCGTCGTATCATCTCGATTAACAACCGCCGCGAGCAGGCCTCGCAGCTACTGCCGAGGGTGCACTTGGCGATCTCGCTACTCAAGCGCTGGATGCTGGGCACGCATCAGGGGGCGGTCAGCCACGAGCATCTGGACTACTATCTCGACGAGTTCGTGTTCCGCTTCAATCGGCGCAGATCACGCAGTCGGGGCAAGCTCTTCTACCGCCTTGTGCAGCAGGCCATGGCGGTGGAGCCGACGCCGTACCGCTCGATCGTCGCCGATTGGGACGCTAAGACGCTGTGAGCTCAACTACAAGATGTTGGGGTCACCTGAGTCAAGTGGATACCCGGCTTCACCCATTGGGTGTTGGCCTCCATGGCGTCCTCATCGGGCTCTAGCCCCTATGAATAAAGACGCTCAAGGCCGCTGGAAGGTCGGGATGCCAAACATCAAATTGAAAATGCGGGCTCAATACTACAGACGCTGATTGGTCGTCTCGACAGCTCGGCCATAGCCGGAACGAATGTGATTCGTTGGGGCGCTCCAATACCGTCGTTCGGAGATGTGTCGAACTCGCGGGTAGCTACGCTGGGGCTGAACCCGAGCAATCGCGAGTTTGTAGATACATCGAATAACGAGCTTCAGGGGGGTTCGCGTCGATTCCACACCCTCGGGTCGCTCGGTGTTCGATCATGGGCAGAAGTCGACACTCGACATCTGGACACCATTCTGGATTCGTGCCGGTCATATTTTCGTGGTAATCCGTACGCATGGTTCAAGCGGCTGGACCGAGTGATTTCGGGCACAAAGGCCTCCTACTACCACCCATCGGAGGGGGCATGCCACCTTGATTTGGTTCCCTTTGCGACTGAGTGCAAATGGACTCGGCTGACTGCGAAGCAGCGTTCATCGCTTCTGGCTATTTCGGGTGAGCCGGGTATCCACTTGACTCAGGTGACCCCAACATCTTGTAGTTGGGCTCACAGCGTCTTAGCGTCCCAATCGGCGACGATCGAGCGGTACGGCGTCGGCTCCACCGCCATGGCCTGCTGCACAAGGCGGTAGAAGAGCTTGCCCCGACTGCGTGATCTGCGCCGATTGAAGCGGAACACGAACTCGTCGAGATAGTAGTCCAGATGCTCGTGGCTGACCGCCCCCTGATGCGTGCCCAGCATCCAGCGCTTGAGTAGCGAGATCGCCAAGTGCACCCTCGGCAGTAGCTGCGAGGCCTGCTCGCGGCGGTTGTTAATCGAGATGATACGACGCTGGTAGTCCTTCTTCTTGAGCGGATCGTAGCCCGACCAGTTGTCGGTAACAACCACGCTGCCCGGCTCGACCGACTCCTCGACGAAGGGCATCAAACTGGCCGCCGAGGCGTTCTGAACGCGCTGCATGCGGATGCGCCCCAGCCCGGTGCCTCTCTCTTCCGCGGCGACTGCAATCAACGCTTTACGCTCGGTCTGCCGGCCGATTACCCCTTCTTCTTCAGCGCCCCAGTAGGTCTCATCGACCTCGACGAGGCCCGTCAATCGCTCCCGCCCCGGGCGCACCATCGCTCGCCTCAGCTTGTGCATCCAAGGCCAGGCGGTTTGGTAACTGCCCAGTCCCAGAACGCGCTGTAGACCCAGGGCGCTGGCCCCATTCTTCTGCGTGGTGATGGTCCACATCGCCCGGAACCACAGCCGCAGCGGCTTGCGTGTGTCTTGAAAGATCGTGCCGGCGGTGACGGAGGTTTGCCGCCCGCAGCGAGCGCATTCGAGCCACACTTTGCGCACCGGCCAAGCGCGCTCATGCCCACACCTTGGACAGCGGAAATCCTCTGGCCAGCGCAAGGCGAACAGATAGTCGCGGCAAGCCTCCTCGCTCGCAAAGTGAGACTCGAATTCGAGTTGGTCGCGCGGGTAATCCTCCACCAGGCCCTACACTACATCTTGGGGTCACCTGAGTCAAGTGGATACCCAGCTCGGGTGATAGTCTGGGTCTCCTCCTTCGAGACTCTCCCGTAAGGGTATTGATCCTCAACGGAAGGGCTGTAGTGGAGCAGTTTCAGAATGTCTCTGGCACTCGCTTGCAGAGTGAGGTGATGCCGGGTTGGTCGCTCCGCCGGAAATCAAGGGCGGATGTGGCCGGCATTGCCTACATAGGAGTAGTGAATCGTCTGCTGGAGGTCAACTTGCGGCACGACATCGTAGTCCTTGGATTCAATCACAATCTTCAGAGCAGTTTCGGCGTGACCACGGAGGTCATCCATGCCATCGGGAACTGGATCACGCAAGCTGCGGGCGTATCACGCTGATGCTGGTCTTCACTACATCCGAGCACTGCCAGCCATCAGGCAAACAGCGCGTCGACGACATGGCCGTGCACATCCGTCAGCCGGCGCTCGATGCCGTTGTGATAGTAGGTGAGGCGCTTGTGGTCGATGCCCATTAGGTGCAGCGCCGTGGCGTGGTAGTCGTAAATCGTCACGGGATTCTCCGCCGGCCGATAGCCGACATCATCGGAAGCGCCATAGGCGCACCCCGGCTTGAGGCCTGCTCCCGCCATCCAGCAGGTAAAAACATCGGGATGGTGGTCGCGGCCCAGGCTGCCGCCCTGCGCGACCGGCGTGCGGCCAAACTCGGTGACGCCCATTACCAGCGTGTCGTCAAGCAAGCCGCGGCCCGCCAGATCTTGCAGCAGTCCAGCCACGGGCTGGTCGTACTCCTGAGCCATCTCGGTATGGTTCTTCTCGAGCCTCGAGTGAGCATCCCAACTCTTCGCGGGACCGCCATGGAAAATCTGAACGGCCCGCACACCGCGCTCGAGTAAGCGGCGCGCCAGCAAGCATTGGCGTCCAAGCCGATCGGTCTGTTCACCATCGACACCATACAGTCGCCGCGTGGCCGGGCTTTCCCGGTCGAGGTCGCTGATCTCGGGGACGCTGACCTGCATCCGCGCTGCCAGCTCATAAGAGCGCAGGCGCGCCTCGAGCGTACTGTCGCCGGGATGTTCGTGCTGGTATCGCTCATTCATGCGCCTGAGCCATGCGAGGCTTGCATCGCGCTGTGGCGGTGAGACCTCGTCGGGCGTTGCTAAATCCGGCACGGGTTGGCCGGACGTACGGAACGCCGTCCCCTGACACGACGCCGGCAGGAACGAAGCGGACCACTGTAGAGGTCCGCCCCAGGGCACCGAGCGCGGATCCGGCAACACCACAAACGCAGGCAGATTCTCGTTCGCCGTTCCCAACCCATAGGTGATCCAGGAGCCCATGCTGGGGAAGCCGCTCAGCGTAAAGCCTGTGTTCATCTGGGCAACCGCGGGCATGTGATTGGCGCTCTTCGCGACCATCGAGCGGATGAAAGTAAGCTTGTCGGCACAACCGGCCAAGTGGGGCAACAAGTTGCTGACCCACAACCCGCTCGCGCCGCGCCGCTCGAAAGCGAACGGACCCTTGTAAAGGTTCCCCTCCTGCCCGAAGAAGGTCTGGATGTCAAAGGGCTGACCGTTGCGGGCGACAAGCTCGGGCTTGTAGTCGAAGGTATCGAGGTGGCTCATGCCCCCGACGGCAAACACCTGCACAACGCGCTTCGCTTTCGGTTCGAAATGTGGGTTCCTGGCGGACAGCGGCGAGGCGGAGTCACCCGTCGCGGCGACTGCCTCGCGCTGCAGAAGCCCAGACAGTGCCACCCACCCGAAACCAGCCCCGGCATCGAGCAGAAAACGCCGACGCAGAAGAAGGTTAGGTTCGCGTTGCATCGTTGCCGAGTTGCGCATCTGCTCGTCCACCGGTTCAACCGCTCGTCAGTTCACATACAAGAACTCGCTGGTGTTGAACAATCCCCAGCACAAGCTCGTCAAGCCTTGCTCCAGAACCAGCCCTTCGCTCCACGCCACTTCCTCCTGCCTCGGAGCGCGGCCCAGACTGAGCTGGAAGGCCCGACGAATCCTCTCGCCCGCGTCTTCGCCCGCCTCGCGCTTTACGCGGTCGGCAAAAGCCTTGGCCTGCCGCGTCACGAACCCATTGTTCATCAAGCTCAGCGCCTGCAGAGCGGTTGTCGTTACGATGCGCTTCGGCGCTTTGACCGACGGGTTAGGGCAGTCGAGCGAATCGAGCAAGGGGCTCGACGCCGAACTGACGTGCATTCGATAGACCGTCCGCCGATTGAAGTCAGGCTCGTTGGAGTCGGCCGGCGTATAGATCTCGAGCGAGCCTTGACGCTCGGTTGTGAACGGGCGGAAGCTCGGGCCGCCGATCGTCTCGTTCATCAAGCCGCTAACGGAAAGCATCGCGTCCCGAACCGCTTCGCCCTCGAGCCTACGCGGTGAATATCGCCACAGGAACCGGTTGTCGGCATCTTTGGCGACCGCGCCAGCGCGCCAATCCGAAGACTGCCGGTACGTCTCCGACATCATGATCAACTTGTGCAGCTTCTTGACGCTCCATCCGCCGCGGATGAACTCCGTCGCCAGCCAGTCGAGCAGCGCCGGATGAGTCGGCAGCCCCCCGTTGAACCCAAGGTCGTTCGGATTCTCCACAAAGCCTCGTCCGAAATGGTAGTGCCACACGCGATTGGTCATGACTCGGGCGAACAGCGGATTCTCGGGACTCGCCACCCATCTTGCTAACCGCAGACGGCGATCGGCCTCGGGAGCGTCGGCCTCAAGACCGAATTCCGGCGAAAGACCGTTCACGCACGATAAGGCGCCGGCCGCGACCGGTTCGCCCTTCTGGTTGACGTCGCCGCGCGCCAGCAGATACGTCGGCTCCGGCGGCTTGACCTCCGCGGCAAACACTTGCTCCGGCTCGGGGATGGCCTTGATCTGTTCTTTCAACTCGCGTAGCTCGGCACGCAACTCGACCGCTCGCGATTGATCGGAGGCAGCCATGCCGGCGACCAACTCAGCCGCCGTGAAGTTAGCGACGCCGGCTCGGTAGGAAGCCTCGACCTGTTCGGTGGTCAGAGCCGTTGCGTAGAGGCGCGCTTCTTCAAGTTCGAATGCCTTCGAAGCCGAGAGTGACACGACAGCTTCATCGGCAAGGTAGGTCTGCAGGTGGGTCGCCTTGATCGCGAGATCGGGAGTGTGGGCTTCGCCGTAGGGCTTGCCGTTGCGATACAGGCGGATGCTATGGTCGCTTGCGTACGCGATGGCGATGTGGATGAGCTGCCCCTGCGCCGTCTCTTCCGGCGGTCCTTGCACGTTGGCATCTCGGAACCGGGCGGTGCTTGTGTTTTGCCACTGGCGGTCGTCACCCCCGGCGTACCGGATGCCGTCCATCGCGGCACCGCGATAGCCCTCGGTGTTGGCGATGCTCAGCACGGAGGCCAGCTTATCGAGGGACTTACGCACCCAGACCCAGGCTTCGAGGGTTTTCTCCCGAACATCGTGCGGCAGCTTCCCGGTTTCAAGGGTGACCGACTCGGCATCACCCGCGGGCCGCAAGCGGCCCTCGGCCAGCTCGGCCTTATCCGGCATCCGGGCATGCAGCGGTCCCTTCCAGTCGCGGCTGTTGAGGTCGAAGGTCCACTGCGCAATCGGGGTTGGGGGCGATACGGTCTCGGATTGGGCTGGCCGAACCGCTGTGCGTTCTCGCACGGGGATCTCCAGCGCCGCAAGCTCGACCTCGATCTCCTCAACGCGTTGCTCCAACGGCTCGGTTCGGTCTCGGCGGGCTCGCTGCTCGGCCGGCGTAAGTAGCTCCCGTTCGCCCTGCCACACTCCTTCGAAGGCGGCCTTGAAGCGGTAGTACTCGCGCTGTGGGATCGGATCGAACTTGTGATCGTGGCAACGGGCGCAGTTGACGGTGAGCCCGAGAAAAGTCTGCGACACCGTGCCGACCATCTCCTCCAGTTGATCCTGGCGCACGGTCTCCCTCTGCGTGGCCACGGCCGAGGTAAGCCCGACGACGTCCGTGGGTCCAGCGACCAGAAATCCCGTGGCGGCAATGCTGCCGTGGGTTACCGGCGGCAGCAGGTCCCCGGCGATCTGCTCTTGCGCAAACCGCACGTACGGCTTGTCGTCGTTGAAGCTTCGAATCACGTAGTCGCGATAGGGCCAGGCGTTCTCGCGCAGCCAGTCGCGCTCAAAGCCTTCACTCTCGGCGAAGCGAGCGACGTCAAGCCAATGGCGCCCCCAGCGCTCGCCGTATCGGGGCGAAGCCAAGAGCCGATCGACAAGCCTTTCGTAAGCATCGGGCGCAGGGTCGGCGAGAAAGGCCTCTATCTCTTCGGGCGTGGGCGGCAGCCCGATCAGGTCGAAAGTTGCTCGGCGAAGGAGAGTACGCCGATCGGCCGGCGGGCCAGGGTGCAGACCCTCTTCCGCCATGCGTGCGTGGACAAGACGGTCGATGGGCGAGTGCCGCCAGCGCTCAGGGAGTCGATCGGGCACCGCAGGCAGAGAGTCTGCGATGGGCTTGAAAGCCCACCACGTTGCGTCCGGACGCCGCGGGGCGTCTACCTCGAGCCGTCGATTCCACGAAGCGCCGTCCGTGATCCAAGCACGGAAGACTTCGCGTAGCCGTGGCTGCAACGGATTGCCGAGCGGCATTTCGCCGGCTGAGACGCGCTTCCATAGCAGGCTCTTCCCAGGATCACCGGGCGCAAGCGCAGGTCCCTTCGTGCCGCCGCGCAGAGCGCCCGCCAGCGTCGACAAATCCAGCCCGGACGCGGTCTGCGTCGGGCCATGACAGGGTAGGCAGTGCTTTGCAATCAGGCCGGTCGCGGCCGTCTCAAGATCCGGCCCGCCGGCTTGCGGCGCCGCAACCGAGCCGGCGGCCGTGAAGCACGCGATCACAAGCCAAGCTGGGGTGGGTGTTCTCGCCATCATCCGTGAATCTTGCAGGGATTGTACTTCATTGCATCGTTACGCCGAGCCTATCCTCCGACCACTGGGGTACGAGGTGAACCGGGGAGCGCCGTCTAACTTGCGGTCGCTCAATCCCTCGAGCATCGCGCCCCGCACTCGCGCTCGGGGTTCTGTTCGCGCGGGCCCGACGCACTGAGTCCACGGTCTACCCTTGGGCTGAACTCAGAACTGTAAACGTACGAGCCGTCGCGACAGAGCGTCAAGGGTCAGCGGAACCACACCAGAGCGCAGTAGCGGCGTCCGCGCTCCAGCTTGCTGACGCCGTGCAGCAGGTCGGAACGAAAAGCCGCCAGGAGTCCGGCCTCGCCTCGAACCGGTAGACCATGCCTCTCGGCCCCGGGGTAATCCATGAGGCCATACAACGACAGCCGGCCGCCCTCGTAGTCGCCGGTTCCCGTATCGTTGGCCGCCGTCTGGTCAGCTTCGGTATTGAGGTACAGGAGAGCCGTGATCTTGCGGCTGTGGATAATATGCGGGCGTTCGCCCTCGGCGAGCGCCGGTGCGTCGAAATGCGGCCGAAAGTAGCCGCCCTCCTGATAAATCAAGAAGCGAGGGCGGCCGACCCGTTCGAGTGGCTGGTCGAAACGCTCCGCGAGGCGGGCTCGGAGGCTCTCAAAGCGCCGGGCCAGCCAGTCGAACTCGTCATCTTCGCCGGAGACTTCAATGGCCTTGCGCGAGTCTTCATCCACGACGCCCGCTGGAGTCTCCGGCGAATAGACCACCGCCGGGTGGCTCTCTCGCAAGTCGATCGCGGCGCACAATCTCTTACACTCGACGGAGGTTAAGAAGCCCGGGTGCACGTAGACGCCGAGCTGATCGAGGATTCGGTGCGGCGTCATGATCGGATGGGCTTCGAAGAGGGCCCGCTGAGTGGCCGGCTCCTACCATAGCACTCCCGAGCCTTCCAACAATACACGAACCGCTCGACGTGCCGAGGCGCGAGAAGCCGCGAAGGTCAAAGAGGACGCGCCGACGCGCTGCGGGTGTGCGACAAATTTGTGAGGCTCAGGCCGCGCGAGCGCGATTCTCCCAGTAGTCGTCGAAGCGGTTGCTGAGCCGTGCGCAACGCAAAGCCGTGATAGCGTTCGCGCCGCGCACGCTCCAGAACATGCCCGAGCGCTTCAACCGACTCGCAATGACGGTGCGGCAACCCGCCTCGATCACGCCTGAGCCCACAAACAAGCCCTGCCGGCGAAACTCGCCGTAACGCATGCGCTCCGCATGGCGCTGGAAGTAGTCCGCCTCCAGCGCCAGCGGATGCGCCAACTCCGGGTCGTCGGTTTCGATCTCGCGCAGCGCAGTGACGAGTTGCTCGATGCGCCCCGCGTCGAGCTTTTTCTGCATGCGCCGCGCCCAACCGCGGAGGCGCTTTTGTTGTTGGGGAAACAGCTTCGACGCCAGCTCCCACAGATGTTCGCGAGCGTGATACAAGTCGACGATCTCGATCGCGCCGGGAAAGTATTCGTGCGAAAGATTCCAGATCCAGCCCGCACCGTCGCCAAGCACGACCTTCTTGCGCGCCCGACTCCAACCCCGTCGCCAAGCCTCGCTGTAAATGCGGCGTCCGAAGGCGGCGGCGTCCTCGATCGCGCCGGTGTAGCTGGTCGAGTCTTCGTCGCGCACGGGACGGCCTTGTTCGTCGCAGCTTGTTTGCGTGAACACACAGCCGAGCTTGACCTCGCGCGTGCCGGCCGGGCCGCCGTCCTTACCCTTGCGGCCGGCCGTCTCGGCGGCGGTGACCGGTACGCCCGTGCCGTCCATCTCGATGTAGAGAATCGGAGTTTCAGGTCCTGACATCGCAGGAAGCTCCAGCGGTACGGCGCGCGCGATCGCGGCTTGTTCTTCGCTGGCGACATCTTCGCCGATCGCCTCGGCTTCGCGCTCGACAGCCTTGGCGGTCAGCCGCACTCCGGCCAACTCGTCGAGCAACGCGCGACCGCGATCGAACGACGTCTCGGAGCCGACCAGCGCCGTCATGCGGCGCACGCCTGGCGAATACTGCGTCGCTTTGACGGCCAGCTCTTGGTCGTGCGGCGCGAAGCCTTTGCCGCAGCGGCTGCAGTGATAGTACGGCCGTTCGACGACGACCTCGCCCAGCATCGTGACGAGCTTCTTCGGCCGCCGACCGGCGTAGCGCGCTGGCGAGCCGCAGGCGCAGGGCTGCTGCGATTCGCCGGCCGCGTCTTCGTTCAACAGCGTCTCGAGCAAGACAGCGCCGGCTTGATGCAGCGCGTCGCGCGTCGCCTGTTCGACGGCTTCGAGGTCGAGCGACCCGCGCTTGCGCCTCTCACACAAGACGACCCGTAGCAGCCTCCCTACTTCTACGGCGACTTCTTGCTGGATCGCCTCGGCCGTTTTTTTCCTGCGGACTCAGCTCGGCGTCCTCGGCGACGGGGCGCAAGCGGCAGATCTGTTCGTTGACTTCGAGCAGTTGTCGGCTCAGCTCCCGGAAGCGGTGAAAAGCCTCAACTTCGCGTTGCGCTTTGCGCCGCTGGGCGGGCGAGGAAAAGGTCTCACTCACGATCTTGCCGTTGACCTTCCTGGTCAGGCGGTAGTTCGGGCCATGAGCGGGCTGGCCGGGCTGATGGCAGCGGCAGGACGGTTTGCCGCAGCGGCCGCTGACAGCGCTGATGGATCCGCTGCGGAAGTCTCCTAGATCGAGAATCCGAGCGAGAATGGCCTTTCGTTGACGTTCGAGCGCGACGAGAGATTCGGGCATAGTACGCCTCCTTTCCTAACGTATCACTACGTAAGGATTAGCACGCAAAAAAGGGGACCCCGCAAATCATCACTTTCTTGTCGCGCACCCACGCGCTGCCCGTCCTACCATCGTCTGCCCGCCAGGTGTTAGCATCGTCTCAGGCGGCCCCACCCTGCCCGCCGGCGACATCTTGCGCCTGCCTTCCCACGGGTCCATCGCGCCCGACTTCACTCTCCGCGATGCGGCGGGCCGGCCTCACGGGCTGAGCGACGCTCTCCATCGTGGGCCGGTGTTTCTCAGTTTCTTCAAGATCTCGTGTACGACGTGCCAGTACTCGCTGGGCTTCCTCCATCGCCTGTACCGCGAGTTCTCCGGCACCGCCGCTTCGATCTGGACCGTCTCCCAAGACACCCCCGAACACACCAAGCTCTTTAATCAAGAGTTTGGGATCAGCCTGCCTCAACTCTTCGACGCCGAAGCCGAGGACTTCCCGGTTTCAGATGTCTACGGCATCGAGTTTGTGCCAACCACGCTTGTCATCGAGCCGTCCGCGACGATCGCCGAGAGTTGCGTCGGCTGGAGCCGCGAGGAGTTCGAGCGAATGGTATCGACACTGGCCCGGCTGGCGGGTGTCGAACAGCCATCTCCGTTCGGGCCGGGTGACACCGTCGAGGACTACCGCCCGGGCTGCCGCTCGAAGAACTGACCCGAACGGGCACTGATCCGAACAGGCACTGATCCGAACGGCAAGTCCCACCCTAGGGACTGACGCTCGGTCGCAAGTCCGAGATAGACTGAGATTTCGCCCGCCCCCATATATCCCAACCGATGTCCCAACCGCCCGGCAACGACAGCCTACCCGAGCCCGGCCCACTCGAATCGCTGCCCACAGGCGCGGGTGTCAACCCACCGCCCCCCGCGGGCGCATCACAACTTCGTGCCGGGATGCCGCGTTTTCGATCCGGGCTCCTGCAAGCGGTGGTGTTCTGTGTGATCACCGTTGTCTTTTGGTGGACCTTCGGCGCGATCCTTTTTTTCGTGGGGGCCGACCGCCTCTTGCTTTCGATCGTGGCGTTGTTTCTGGCCACATCGGCGTCGACGGCGCTCCTGATGATGGTGGGCCAGCGACGGCCTCTGCGCGAGTTGGGACTGTCGTTCGAGCTTGTCGCGCTCGGCGAGTTCATCGCCGGAACGGCCGGCGGCGGGCTGACCGCCCTGTGCATCCTCGGGACGCAATGGGCCGCCGGGTGGATCATTATCGAGGAACGAGCCGCCGACGCCGCTCTTGCCGGAGACCCGGCGATCGCAAGCGTGGTTTCGATGGGCGCCGTTCCACTGCTGTTGCGGCTGTTGGCCGGCGCCGCCGGGGAAGAGTTACTGTTCCGCGGCTACGGCCTACAGCAGTTGATTCGCGCCACCAACCCGGCGGTGGCGATCGTCGGCACCTCGGCGCTCTTCGGCCTGTTGCACGGCGGTAACCCCAACGCGTCCAACGTCGGCCTGTTCAACACGGCCCTTTTCGGATGTTTGTTCGGGTTCCTTCTGATGTGGCGCCGATCCCTGTGGACGCCGTTCGGCGCGCATTTTGGATGGAATTTCACGTTAGTGGCTACCGGCGCGAGCCTCAGTGGCCTTAGAATTAAGATAGTGGAATTCGCGGTCGTTCCCGTCGGGCCGACCTTGTGGACCGGTGGCGACTACGGGCCGGAGGCGAGCCTGCTGGTGACGATCGCCTTGGGCTTGGCCATGATCGTCATCATGAAGCTGCCTCGGATCTCAGATCACTCGGTGAGACTATGGGACTGATGACTCTCTGTTCAAAGACCGGCTCGGCCCGAACTGGGGGACGGGGTTTCGCCGTGGGGATTGCGGTTCTGCTGCTGGGCTCCGGCTTGGCCGCCAAAGAGAAGATCACCGACCAACAGCGCGCCTACTTGATTCGCGAGATGACCGCCGAGCACGGCACGGCCAAGATGGTCATCCCGCGCTCGAAGAAGGCTCTCGCCCTTCGTCCCGCGGGCGGGTACGACGAAGACCAGTGGCTTGACGCCATCGATGAGAACGGACCCGCCGCCCGCGTCGGCGACCTGGTCGAGATCACGAAGGTCGAGTTCAAGGGCAACCGGCTGGTTATCGAGTTGAACCACGGCATCAAGGGTGGACGCAAGTGGTGGCATCGCGTCCAGGTCTCGGGCACCAGCAATCGGGGAACCAACCTGGGCCAAGGGTCCAGCGTCTATGCGCCCGGTGGCACCAAGCTCGCGCTGGTGTACGAAGAAGCGATCCCGCCGCTCACGTCCGACGAAGTGAAAAAGCAACTTGAGCCCTACCTAGATTTCAACCAACGCTCGGCCACTCAGCTTTTCGTCGAGAAGCTGCCCGAGGAGTTCCAAGAGGCGGTCAAGGAAGAGCGCGTACTGGTCGGCATGGATAAGGACACCGTGCTGCTGGCCAAGGGCAAGCCCAGCAAGAAGGTCCGCGACTTCAACGACGGTATCGAGACGGAAGATTGGATCTATGGCCTTCCGCCCGGCGACATCATCTTTGTCACCTTCGAGGACGATGAAGTCATCAAAATCAAGGAAGCCCACGCGAAGCTGGGCGGCCTGGTAAAACAAGACGTAGACCCCAACGAAGAAAAATAGCCCCTGGAGAAGACCCCCTCATGGCGGTACGCGTAGGAATCAACGGCTTCGGCCGTATCGGGAGAAATGTATATCGGGTAGCGCTCGACCGCCCGGACGTCGAAATCGTCGCGGTGAACGATATCACCGACACGAAGACTCTGGCGCACCTGCTCAAGTACGATTCCGTGCTGGGCAACCTCGACAACGCCGTCGCCGCAACCGATGACGGCATCACGGTCGACGGCCACAGCTTCAAGGTGTTCGTTGAGCGAGATCCGGCGCAGATCCCCTGGGGGTCGGTCGACGCCGAGGTCGTCATTGAATCGACCGGTCTATTCACCAAAGGTCCCGATGCGAAGAAACACCTCCGGGACAGCGTCAAGAAGGTGATCATCTCGGCTCCCGCCAAACAGGAAGACATTACGCTGGTGCTGGGAGTCAACGACGATCAGTACGACGCCGGCAAGCACAATGTCATCTCGAACGCCTCGTGCACGACCAACTGCTTGGCGCCCGTAGCCAAAGTGCTGCATGAAAACTTCGGCATCAGTAAGGCGACGATGACCACGGTGCACAGCTATACCAACGATCAGCGCACGCTCGACCTGGCTCATTCCGATCTCCGGCGGGCCCGCGCCGCCGCCTTGAACATGATCCCCACGCATACCGGCGCCGCCACGGCCATTGGTCTGGTGATGCCCGACCTCAAGGGCAAATGCGACGGATTCGCCATCCGCGTGCCGACACCGAACGTGTCCGTCGTCGACCTCGTTGCCGTTCTCGACAAGCCGACCACGGTTGAGGAAGTGAACGCCAAGCTCAAAGCAGCGGCCGAAGGCCCGCTCAAAGGGATTCTGGGCTACACCGAAGAGCCCCTGGTGTCGAGCGACTTCATGCACGATGCCCGTTCGTCGATCGTCGACGCGTCGATGACCCGCGTGATGGGCGGCGACATGGTCAAGGTGCTCGCCTGGTACGACAACGAGTGGGGATACTCGAGCCGCCTCGTCGACCTGATCAGCCGAGTTGCCTCAAACGGCGCCGGCCGACCGTAGCGATCGGCAGGGGCGGTCCGCTGGCGGTCCCGAAGGGCGCAACGGGCGACGTCCCGCGCTTCCTGCTTCAACATCCATGCCCTATCGATCGATCCACGACCTCGACCTGCAAGGTCAGCGCGTCTTCTTGCGCGTCGACTTTAACGTGCCGCTCGATGCCGAGGGCCGAACCATCACCAGCGACACGCGCATCCGCGCCGCGTTGCCCACGATTCAGTTGGCCCTCGATAAGGGCGCGTCGCTGATCGTAGCCTCGCACCTGGGCCGCCCCAAAGGCAAGCCGAACCCGAAGATGAGCTTGCAGCCCGTGGCGGTGCGATTGGCGGAGCTGATCGAGCGGCCTGTCGCGATGGGCGCGGAGGCCGCTAGTGAGGCCGCCGCCACACAGGCCGCGGCGCTCTCACCCGGCCAGGTACTGCTGCTGGAGAACCTGCGCTTCCACCCCGGCGAAGAGGCCAACGATCCGCGGTTCGCCCAACGACTCGCATCACTGGGTGACGCTTATGTGAACGATGCGTTCGGCGCCGCACACCGCGCCCACACCTCGACCGCCGGCATGGTCCCGCTCGTTGGCCAAAGCGCCGCGGGGCTGCTGATGCAGAAGGAGCTCAAGTACCTCACCATGGCCGTCGAGCAGTCCGCGCATCCGTATCTCGCCATCATCGGCGGCGCCAAGATCTCGGGCAAGATCGACGTGATCCGAAATCTGCTTCGCATCGCTGACCGCGTTCTGATCGGCGGCGCGATGACCTACACCTTTCTCAAGTCGCAGGGCGTGCCGGTGGGCGACAGTCTCGTAGAGGACGACAAGGTCGAGTTAGCCTCCGCCTTGCTGGCCGACGCGGGCGAGCGGCTCCTACTGCCGGCCGATCATCTCGTCGCCGACGACCTCAGCACCGACGCCGCCGCCAAGAGTGTCGACGGATCCGCCGAGCCGATTCCCACGGGGTGGAAAGGCGTCGACATCGGCCCGAAAACAATCGCCGCCTACTGGGCCGAGGCCGAGCGAGCCAGGATGATCGTGTGGAACGGGCCGATGGGCGTCTTCGAGATTGAGCCCTTCGCGCAAGGCACCATCGAGGTCGCCAAGGCGGTTGCCGCCTCGCAGGCTACCAGTATCGTCGGCGGGGGCGACTCGGAGAAAGCGCTCCAAACCGCCGGGGTCGCCGACCGCATTACGCACATCTCGACCGGCGGCGGCGCCTCCCTCGAATTCCTTGCCGGCGAGAAACTACCGGGAGTCGAAGCGCTCGGTGGCCTGAACTAGCCCAGCCGGACGGGCCCGGGCCCCTAAGAGTCGAAGGCGGCCAACGCGACATCCTGCGCATCGCCGAGCGCCGATTGCGCCGCGTCGCTGATGCGGTCCATCAAGGCCAGCAGCTCCAAAGCATCCAGGCGGGGGGAGATGCGGTTGTGGCTGAGGTGCCGCACCCAAAGCGATGCGTAGAGGCCATAGAAGGAAAACAGCTCGCGGAAAATGAGGCCCCCAAAATCCGGATCCTGAATGTAGGGCGCCAGGAGCCGGCATAGCGACCACGTACGCAGGAAGTCGTTCTTCGTAGAGCGGAGATGCCGGCGCAAGAGCTTGCGGCGAGCCTTGGCGAATCGTCCACGTACAGCCGAGCCGTCGTCGCGGCGCAGCAGTCTCCCGATCACTTGGAAGCGCTTGGGGTCCGGCGCTTGGTTGGCGAGCGCCGAGCCCTCCTCGAGCTTCGGCGTCGCGCGCGAAAGGCACAGTAACTCCAGGGCCAGCCCCACGGCCATCACGAGCACGAGTGCAAACAATATGATGGGTATAGTCACAGTTCGCGCACTCCAGTGCCGACTCCTACCGCCTCACCATTCGAGCCTTGCACGCGCTCCAGCAACGGCTCCCGCGCATCGCGGGCCAGAAGCTCGGAGAACACTGAAGCCTCGACGGCAGGGCTCAACAGATGTCCCTGTAGTTCGTGGCAGCCTCGATCCCTAAAGAACTCGAGCTGCCGTGTTGTTTCCACTCCCTCGCCGACCAGCTTCAAGCCGAGATTCTTGCCGAGGGCGATCAGCCCCGACGCCAAGGCGGCATCCAGCGGATCGCCCGCTACTTCCCGTAGCGATGGCTCGCCGATTTTCAGAGTGCTCACGGGCAGGCGACGCAAGTACATAAGCGAAGAACTCCCCGTTCCAAAGTGGTCGAGCGAGAAAGAAACGCCCTCCGAGCACAGCTCGACGAGCGGCTTCAACAGTTCGTCCGGGCTCTCCGCCAGCCCGCTTTCGGTCATCTCCAGTTGTAACGCGTGGGGTTCCAGGCCGGAGCTGCTCAATGCCTGAGAAACGACACTCCGCAGATTACCGAACGTACATTGCCGTAGCGAGACGTTCACCGCGAGACGAACCGGTGGCAGCCCGTCACTCTTCCAAGCGGCGACCTGATGGCACGCGTGTTCGAGCACCCACTCGCCGATCGGATTGATCAGCCCGATCTCCTCCGCGACTCCGATGAACTCATCGGGCAAGAGAAGACCGCGCTCCGGATGCTCCCAGCGCACCAGAGCTTCGCACCCCGAGATGCGGCCGGTCTCCAGCGAGACGATCGGCTGATAGTGCAACACGAACTCGTCGCGGTGCAGCGCCTGACGCAGCAAGCGCTCACAAGAGATCCTCTGTACCGAGTGGGCCTGCATGTGCTCGTCGAACACCTTGCAGCGTCCCTTGCCGGCCGCCTTGGCGCGATACATCGCCGTATCGGCTTCGCGAATGAGGCGATCGGCCGTCCTGCCCTGATGCGTGGCCAAAGCGATGCCGATGCTCACCGTCACAAACACTTCCGTGCCGACCACCACAATCGCGTGGGAAAGCGCCTCTTGGATGCGGTCGGCGACACGAATCACGTCGTCGGTCTGGTTTACGTCTTGAATCGCGATCGCGAACTCGTCGCCGCCCAGTCGTGCCAAGCGATCGGCCGGCCGGAGCACGCCTCGAATCCTCTCGGCAACCGCGACCAGGAACTGATCGCCGGCATGGTGCCCCAAGCTGTCGTTCACGTTCTTGAAGTAATCAAGGTCCAGGAACAGGAGCGCGAAGTTACGGTCTGATTCCTTCTTGTCGTTGACCAGCCGGTCGAGTTCGCGCAAGAAGGCAGTTCGGTTCGAGAGCCCGGTGAGGGAGTCGTGCAGCGCCTCGCGCACAAGCTTCAACTCCGCCCTCTTCCGCGAGGTAATGTCGGTCTGCGACCCGGCAATGCGAACGACCTTGCCGTTCGAGTCGCGCACCGATACGCCCCGCCCCAGCATCCAGTGGTAGACACCGTCACGGAGGCGCATGCGGTATTCGGCCTTGAAGTGCGGGGTGCGGCCCTGTAAATGATCACTAAGCGCGTTGTCGAATCGGTCGCGATCGTCCACGTGAATACGATCGAGCCACTCCGCCGGACGATCGCCGATCTCATGCTCGCCGTAGCCCAGGGTCGCCCTCCAGCGGGCTGAGAAGAAAACCGTGTCCGTTTCGAGGTCCCAATCCCAGAGTCCGTCGTTCGCGGCCCGGGCAGCCAGGGCGTAGCGCTCCTCGCTGCGGCGCAGCGCCTCCTCGGTCTGCTTTCTTTCAGAGATGTCACGGATAATGACAGTCCACTGCGGCGGATCGCCGAAGCGCATGTGGCTGACCGTCAGCTCGGCTGGGAAGCGCTGGCCATCCCTGCGCTGTCCGACTACTTCTACGGTCTTGACGGCCGCGGGCTCGATCTCGTCGGGCTCGCTGCCATCAGGCTTCTCGTCATTGGAAACGGCGGCCTGCACGGTTTGCTCCGGCAACCAGCCATCGACGAGTTCCTGAATCGGGAGCCCTTCGAGTGCATCCGCCCCGTGTCCGAACAGCCGCTGCGCCCCGGGGTTGGACGAAGTCACCGCGCCTTCCGAATCGAAGGTAATGATGCCTTCGGGAGCGTAATCGAGCACGGCGCGCATTCGCGCCTCGCTCTCGCGCACGCGGCGCGTCATCAACTCCGACACCGCGAGCGCCTTGGCGCGTGTCGACGCCATCATAAGCGCGATGTCAAACAGCAACACGCTCACCGCAAGTCCACCGATCAGCACCTGCAGCGGATAGTCGCCGGCCGTTGCGACGCTGGGCGACGAGGCGCCGTTTTCGACCCTCTGCGGGCCAACGACGTAACACTCCGCCGCGTACCATGCGCCGAGAGTCGCAAGCAGCGACAGCCCAAGCACGACCCACGGCGCCACGCTCCGGTGCGATCGTCCCGCCTTGATCTCGCCCTCAACGTTGGTTCGAAGTTGCATGTAGCGGTTGGCTTCGCCTGCCGGACGCGAGTCCACCCTCACACGCGCGTCGGGAGTACGCACGACAGTCCGGCGAAGAGTCCGCCGTAGACTATTCTGCAACTCTGGTCTATTGAGTCCCGCATAATATCCCGTCACTCGAAGCAAAGAGAAGACTGTTTCCAGAAGGCCGTGATCAAACGCGGTTTGCGGTGCATGCGGCGGAGTGCCTTGCGGGCCCGCTCGTTCAGCTCGCCGTAGTCCTTCGGACAGACGTTCGGCAACTCGTGCTGCTTCCAGTAAGCCCAGATGTATTCCACCGGATTCAACTCCGGCGCATAGGGTGGCAAGTACTCGGTTGCGATGTGGCCTTCGGAGAGTTGGATGAACTCTTGCACCAGGCGGCTACGGTGCGCCGGCAGCCGGTCCCAGACGATCAGCAGCGGCCGATCGATATGACGTACCAACGCCTTGAGAAAGTCGATCACTTGCTCTTTGCCGATCGCACCGGGATAGAGCCGAAAGTAGAAGTTACGCAGCGTCAGCCCCGCCGAGACGGAAAGCTTCTCCCAATTGAAGTTAAACTGCAGCACCGGTGTTTGGCCGCGTGGCGCCCAGGTGCGGCAGCGATGCGGCTTCTGACTCAATCCGCTTTCGTCGATGAAGACGAGCGTACGGCCTTCGTTTTGGGCTTTTTTTAATGCGCGTCCAGGTCTTGCGCTTCCAGGTGCGGATCTGCTCTTCGTTGCGCTCGCGCGCCTTTCCGACCGGGCGTTGCGGGCTCCAGTCGAGCGCTCGCAGGATCTTCCAGACGTGGCCTTCGTGGTAGTCGACCCCGAACTCGTCTCCGATCAGCCGAGCCACCCGCGGACAGCTCCACAGGGGCGTGGGGAAGCCGTGGGCTTGCGGGCCTTCCAGCAACAGCGACGTCAGGCGTTCGCGTTGTGCGGCATCGAGGAGCGGCTTGCGTCCGGCGCGCCCGGCCTGGCGGAGTCCGGCCGCACCCTGCTCGCGGTATTGCCGCCGCCACGCACTGACGGTTTGGCGAGCGACTTTCAGCCGTCTTGCCGTCTCGGACTGATTGTGGCCTTGGTGGAGCAGCCGCATCGCTTCGAAACGGCGCTTCTCCAGGGCCTTGAAATCCCGCTTCACACCTTTGGGGTTGCCCATACATATATAGATGCTCCAAACTATCAAAAAGTGTCATAATAATTTGCGGGATTCAATAGAACTGCTGAATAAGCACGAGCCGGTAATGCCTGAAAAGACCTTGCTTAATGCGCCTAAGGCATTCTTCGTAAACCCAGGGTGGTAGCCCGACGAGTTTTCAGCGCCCGTGAGCAAACAGAGTCCCACCCACGGAGGTGCGGTCAAGGCCGCTGGGAGTACCCTACGAACCATCCGGTGCTTTGAGCCGGGCTCGCACCGGGCCAGCAATGCTTGCGGATCGATCCCGCGATCGAGATGCTGCACTCGGCCAGTGGAATCGAGCGGTCCGACGTACAGGCTTCCTGGTACGGGCTTCCGGGCAGCCGGCGTCGAAGGCGAGAGCCGCACCCGCCGTTCGACCTTATGGTGAGGACCAACACTCGCGGCCGCGGGTCCTCGGCGGTGTCGTTTCGATTGGGTCCGTTTGCGAGTCTGTCGACTAGATGGAGCGGATCACCTCGTCGATTTGCTCCAGGGCCCAGGCAGTTTCGGAATCCGTGATGACATACGGCGGCATGAAGTAGAGCACGTTCCCCAACGGCCGCAGGAGCAGCCCGCGCGCGAGAAACTCCGCGTATAGTTTGGGCCCGATGGAGGCCAGATAGCCGCTGGTGGATTTGCTCTGTTCGCGCGCAACGAGTTCGACAATCCCCACGCCGCCGATGACGCGAACGTCGCCGACGCTGGACAAGTCCGCCAAGGGTTCGAGGCCCGATCGCAAACGTTGCTCCAGGGTTGCCACCCGCTGCAGCGTGCCTTCGGTCCGGAACAGATCAAGGCTCGCCAGCCCCACCGCGCAGCCCAACGGATTCGCGCTGTAGGAGTGGCCGTGGAAGAACGTCTTCCCGCGGTCGTCGCTCAAGAAGGCTTCGTAGACGTTGTCGGTAGCGGCCGTGACGGCAAGCGGCAGATAGCCGGCCGTCAGCGCTTTCGAGAGGCACAGGATGTCGGGGCTCACCGGCCCGTGCTCGCAGGCGAACATGCGGCCCGTGCGTCCGAACCCGGTTAGGACTTCGTCGGCAATCATCAAGGTGTTGGATTCATCGCACAGGTCCCGAACGCCCTGCAGAAACTCTTTCGGCCAGACGATCATGCCCCCGGCCGCCTGCAACATCGGCTCGACGATCACCGCCGCCACGCCGCCCTCTTGCTCGCGCAGCAGGCGTGCCAGATCGGCGAGGCAGTCGATCTGGCACGTCGATCGCTCGAGATCCAACGGGCAGCGGTAGCAGTAGGGGGCGTGGGCTCTCGCGACGCGAAACATCATCGGCTCGAAGGCGCTGGTGAACACCGACTCGTCGCTCACCGACATCGCCCCGGCAGTATCGCCGTGGTAGGCGAACCGTAGTGCGACGAATGTGCGTCGCTCGGGCTCGTCGCGGTTCACCCAGTACTGGCGCGCCATCTTGAGCGCGGTCTCGACGGCGGTCGAGCCGTTGTCGGAGTAAAAGATGCGCGTGAGGCCCTCGGGCAACACCTCGGTCAACCGCTCAGCCAACGCTACCGCCGGGCGATGCGTAAAGCCTGCGAAGATCACGTGCTCCATCTCACGCGCCTGGGCCGCGAGGGCTTCGTTGAGCTTCGGGTGGCTGTGTCCGTGGATGTTGACCCACCAGGACGAGATGCCGTCGAGAATGCGCCGACCGTCGTCGGTGTACAGGTAGACACCCTTCGCCGTGGCGATCGGGATCGGCGGCGGCGCCGTTTGCATCTGCGTGTAGGGATGCCAAACGCAGGCCTTGTCACGGGCCGCGATATCGTCAGGCGCAGGGGGAGTACGGCTCACTTCGAGATTGTGACAGTTTCCGCTACTTGCGGTTCCGGCGCGCGGGGAGCAGAGCCATGGCTAACACCATTCGCGCCTCGGGCACGGCATGCCGTGCCCCTACATTTTACAGGCGGGTTTGCTACGGCTCCCAGTAGTAGAGGCCGTTGAAGACCATCTTGAACGTGGCGTTGGATTGCGCGCGGTACTGTGGGCGAATCCCGAAGAGTATCAAGTGGCCGCGTCCCATCGAAACATCGAGCACGGCCGCGCGGTTGGAGAGGTGCTGTTCCCCCAGCAGCCAGCCCGAGGCCAACGGGTTTTGCCGCGGATAGCGAAGTACTTCCGTCGCCGCCGCCTCGGCGGCCCCGACCGAAGCCTCGAACGCCGGGCCGGACTCGAACCAAACCGTCTCGCGCGGCCGCAGCCCGAAACACAACGGGTGCGACGTGTTGGCTTGCACGGTGAGCAACGATCCGGGCGAATAGAATTGGCTGTTGCTGAGGCCCACCAGCACGTTCCGCGCCGGCGCTTTGAGGCGCTCCAGGGCGTACTGTGAGGCTCGGTTAAAGGCCAGAACGGCCCCACCCGCGAGGATGAACTCGCGCAGCGCTTCGGCCCCTTCGTCCTCAATGCCGCCGGCAAACTCCGGCGGCGCTTGAACGCCTTCATAGAGCGCTCCCGCCAGATAGCCCGCGTGCAGCGTGCGCGGCGCGGCATCGGGCAGCAGGATCACGTCGAAGTCGCGCCGCAGCCCACCCTGCCGCAAGCGCTCGTTGCCAACCGACTCGTAGGGAAACTCGTAGTGTTCGAGCACCCAGCGCGTCCAACCCTCGTCCATGATCGGCACGTGCCCGCGGTAGAGACCGACCCGCGGCGTGCGCAGCCGCCGGCGCGAGCCCGGCGGATCGGAGCGGGCGTTGGCGGAAGCGGGGTCTGCCAAGCCGGCGGACGCTTCGGTAAACACCAGTCCGAACTCCCTTGCAAGCGTCTCGACGAGAGAGCGCCCAGAACCACCTTGGCCCGGGCCACCTGGCTCGACGTGAACGTAGAACGCGCCGTCCTCGCCGCGATCGACTGGCACGCCGTCGTTGAGCAGACGATTCACCGCCGTCCAGGCACGGGTAGCGTTGGGCGACAGCCGCAACAGCGGCGCGCCGGCCACCGAGCCCGGTTGGGGATCAAGGGACGTGAGCGTTTTAAGCGCGGCTTCGAACGGCTCGTTGATCGGAACGACCTCGACGCCCATCAACAAGGGCAAGTTGTGAGCGGTTACGTCGTAGGGGCGCTGGGGAGGCCCGCCCGGATACTGGCGCAAGTCCGGGTAGTTCTGCTTCTCGAGTAACGTCTTAGCGAAAGCGCCGTAGGGCTGCGCCAGGCGGATGACGTAGTCACCGGCCTGGAACACGCGCCCACCGGCGCGGAAGCCGTCCGTGGCGCGTTCGATCTCCACCGCCCCGAACGCCAGTGTGCGAAGCAAGCGCATCATGGCGCTCGGGTCATGTTGTTGGCGCGGGATGACGTACGCTAAGTCCTTGTGGCGCTTGATGACGCGCTGGCCGATGCGGTAGAAATTGCGCAGCAGATCTTCGCGTTGCAGCGCGGCGTTGTAGAGGCACGACTCGAAGGTGATGAGCTGGTAGTCGATGATGTCGCGCAGCGTCCAGCGCCCGCCCGCCCAGGGCTCGAGGAAGTTCCAACTGGCTTGCTGGGCGTTGTACCCGCGGCCGTTGGATTTGAGCGACGAGAACGGCACGTTGACCGGCGAAGCGTAGCGCACGCTCGCGGCTTCACTGAGCAGGCGCAAGCCTCCGTGATAGCTCGGGTAGTGGCGCGCGGGCGTGAAGTAGTCGTAGATGCCGTTGATCAGCACGCCCTTCTTGCCCGCCGTGGTCAGGTCGACGGCCATGGCGGTGCCCATTTTGTTGACCTGCTGCACGATCAGCGGATCGATGTTCGGGTCCACTGGGTCGGTCCAAGGCGGCACGAACATACGCGCGCCGGTTCCGCCCATCTGATGCACGTCGTAGGTGATCTGGGGCCACCAAACGTTGTGCACCTTCTCAACCGTGAGGCGGGTCTCGGCTTGGGAGAAGGAGTACCAGTCGCGGTTGTTATCGTGGCC
Organism: Bryobacterales bacterium; assembly: GCA_965261065.1. Lineage (GTDB taxonomy): Bacteria > Acidobacteriota > Terriglobia > Bryobacterales > UBA6623 > JAKZVK01. Next base: position 7,360,826 of record OZ253444.1, read on the forward strand.
GACGTATTTGTGATACAGCTCGGTCATCGGCGCGCCCTCGTAGGGGGTGTCGAGATAGCGCTTGTACCAACGGGCCACCTTGTCAACGCCGTCGGGGTTGAGAGACGGGATGAGCAGGAAGATCGTGTCCCGCAGGATTGCTTGGTGGCGGGGCGTCACTTCGGTGAGCAACTTGTGGACGAACTCGACGGCGGCGAGGGTCGATGCGACTTCGGTGGAATGGATAGAGCAGGTGATCAGAACGACTGCCTTGCCATCGGCGATCAATGCTTCGGCCTCGTCGGGGGTGGTTTGGCGGGGATCGGCCAAGCTCGATTGAATCCGGCGGTACCGGCTCAGGTTCTTGAGTGTTTCCGGTGCAGCGATGGTCACCATCACGAACGGACGGCCCTCGGTGGACTTACCAAGCTCGCTGAAGTCGACGTGGCCGGAAGCGTCGGCTACGCGGCGGAAGTAGCGAACGACATCGTCCCACTCGATGAGGCGCTTGTCGGCGCCCATTTCGTGGCCGAAGTGGGATTCCGGCGAGGGAATCGCGCCGGAAGCGCCGGCGGCGCCGGCCAGGGAGAGCAGCAGGGTGAGGGAACGCAGCAGCCCGGCCGACATTACTCCCTACTATAGCCAAGCGGTGGGCGAGGGCCGGTCGTCGGTACCTTCGAACCAGATGGGGATGCGATTCGCGGTGCGGGCGCGACATGCCGTGCCCCTACACGTTTCGGCCGAGCCGACCAAAGAAAGGCGCCCAGCCAAAAGAGACCCGGCCAAAAGAGTCGCGGTGGGGCGGCACGGCGGTCCGCCCCTACAGTGCACGGCCCGAGCTGCCGAGACGCCCTGCGGTGTGGCAACCGTCGCGGGGCTGATATCATGGAAGAATTGTCGCTAGGCGAGCAGCTAGGCAAGGAGTATCGCGCGGTCTGAGTAGCGAGGTCTCTTTATGTTCGAACGGTATACCGAGAAAGCTCGACGGGTGATCTTCTTCGCCCGCTATGAGGCGAGCCAATTCGGCAGTCCTTACATCGAGACAGAGCACCTGCTGCTGGGGCTCATCCGGGAAGACAAGGCGCTGGCCAACCGCTTCCTGCGGTCCCACGCGGCGGTGGAGTCGATTCGCAAGCAGATCGAGGCGCATACCACGATCCGCGAGAAGGTCTCGACCTCGGTCGACCTGCCTCTGAGCCACGAGTGCAAGCGGGTGTTGGCCTACGCGGCCGAGGAAGCCGAGCGGCTCTCGCACAAGCACATCGGTACCGAGCACCTGTTGTTGGGGTTGCTGCGCGAGGAGAAGTGCTTTGCGGCCGAGATCCTTCACGAGCGCGGCCTGCGGCTGGCGACGATCCGCGAAGAATTGGCGCGCTCGCAGTCGGAGAAACTGCTGTCGAGCCGTCCGAAGGAAAGCTCGCTGCTGGCCGAGTTCAGCCGCGACCTCACGCAGTCGGCCATCGACAACCTGCTCGACCCGCTGATCGGGCGCGAGAACGAGCTGGAACGGGTGACGCAGATCCTGTGCCGGCGTACCAAGAATAATCCGGTGCTGATCGGCGAGCCGGGTGTCGGCAAGACGGCCATCGTCGAAGGCATGGCGCAGCGCATCGCCGACGGCGAAGTACCGTCGTTCCTGGCGGACAAGCGCATCCTGGCGCTCGACCTGTCGCTGATCGTGGCCGGCACGAAGTATCGCGGGCAGTTCGAAGAGCGGCTCAAGACCATCATGAAGGAGTTGATGGAGAACCAGAACGCCATCATCTTCATCGACGAGCTTCACACGCTGGTCGGAGCGGGGTCGGCCGAGGGCTCGCTCGATGCGGCGAACATCTTGAAACCGGCTCTCTCCCGTGGCGAGATCCAGTGCATCGGCGCAACCACGCCCGGCGAGTTCCGCAAGTCGATCGAGAAAGATCGTTCGCTCGAGAGGCGCTTCCAGGCTGTCAAGGTCGCGCCACCGACGGAAGACGAAGCCGTCCAGGTTGTCTTCGGTATCAAGGACCGCTACGAGAAGTTCCACGCCGTCGCCTACACCGATGATTCGGTCGAGGCGTCGGTGTATGCCTCAAGCCGCTACATCCCGGACCGCTACCTGCCCGACAAGGCGATCGACCTGATTGATGAAGCCGGTGCGCGTGTCAAGCTGCGCCAGACGACGATGCCCGAGGAGATCGCCGAGGTCCACAAGCGCATCAAGTTCATCGTGCACCGCATGGAGAACGCGATCGCGAACCATGAGTTCGAGAAGGCGCGCTTCTACTCCGACGAGGAACGCAAGGAACGCGAGAACCTGCGGGCGCTGCGCGAGAAGTACAACCTCGACGAAACCGCCACGGCGACGGTCACCAAGGACGACATCGAGGAAGTGGTCGCCAAGTGGACCGGCGTGCCGATGACCTCGATCAAGGAAGAGGAGATGGCCAAGCTCCTGCGGATCGAGGAGGAGCTGCACCGCCGCGTCGTCAGCCAGGACGACGCCATCTCGGCGCTCTCCCGCGCGATTCGGCGCTCACGCGCCGGGTTGAAATCGGCGAACCGTCCGGCGGGCTCTTTCCTATTCCTGGGGCCGACCGGTGTCGGCAAAACCGAGGTCGCCCGCGCGCTCGCCGAGTTCCTGTTCGGCAGCGAGAAAACGCTCGTGCGCTTCGACATGTCGGAGTTCATGGAAAAGCACTCCGTCTCGAAGTTGATCGGCTCGCCGCCGGGGTACGTGGGCTACGAAGAGGGCGGCCAATTGACCGAGCGGGTCAAGCGCGCACCCTATTCGATCATCCTGCTCGACGAGGTGGAGAAGGCCCACCCGGACCTGTTCAACATCCTGCTGCAGGTCTTCGAGGACGGCCAGTTAACCGACGGACTCGGCAACACAGTCGATTTCAAGAACACGATCATCATCATGACCTCGAACATCGGCGCCCGCTATCTGCAAAAGCAGAAGCGCATGGGCTTCGCCGGAGGCTCGGAGTCGGCCGAGGACAAGAAAGCCGAGTCGGAGGTACTGAACGAGGTCAAGCGCGTTTTCAATCCCGAGTTCCTCAACCGCATCGACGAGACGATCATCTTCCAGTCGCTCAGCGATGAAGACATCCTGCGGATCATCGAGATGATGGTGGAGCAGATCAACGAGAACCTGGGCCGCAAGGACATCCACATCCGCCTGGCCGACGACGCGGCGCAGTACATCCTCGATAAGACTTGCATCGACCGCAACTACGGCGCCCGCCCGTTGCGGCGCGCGCTGCAGAAGTACATCGAGGACCCGCTGTCGGAGACGCTGATTCAGGGGGTTCTCGAGCGGCCGGCTGACCTCGAAGTCTTCGTCGGCGAGAACGGCATATATTACCGCTACATCGGGAAAGACGGCGAAGAGGCCGAGGGCGAAGGTGGCGTGGCGGTACGCGAGGCCGAGTTGCTCTACATGTTCTGAGTTGGCGGCACACGATTCAAGGCTCCACGCAAACAAGCAGTAGTGCGCCGAGGGTGCACCCGGGCTCGATCGCTCCTTCGCCACGAAGAACTTTATGGGAATCTACAGCGAGTACCTGAGCCAACCCTTGGCCGGTAGCTTTGAGCAACTCGCAGCCGAGCGCAAGCACCAACTTCGCCGAATCTCTGGAATTCGTGGGGGTAGGGATGTTTTGGTCTTTGCCGCCGATCTCAACAAGGAAAATCCTTTAATATCTATAAGTTATGTTGATATCCTGCCTATCAGTGACCAACTTGCCAACCTGGACGGTACGGCACTTGACCTCATCCTTGAGGCCCCTGGCGGCTCTGGTGAAATAGCCGAAGATATAGTTCGTCTGCTCCGCAAGAAGTACAACGACATAGCTGTCATCATCCCAGGATGGGCAAAAAGCGCTGGTACTATCATTGCCATGGCTGCCGATGAGATCCTTATGGGCTCTACTTCTGCTCTAGGACCTATTGACGCTCAGCTTTCTTGGCAGGGTAAGCGCTTTTCGGCAGACGCTCTTCTGGAGGGCATGAACAAGATCAAAGACGAGGTTGCAGAGACCGGTATCCTCAACAAGGCCTACATCCCAATCCTTCAGGGTATATCTCCGGGTGAGCTTCAAAGCGCAGCGAACGCTCTCAACTTCTCGAAGAGATTGGTCACAGACTGGCTGGCGCTGTACAAGTTCAAGAACTGGACCCAGCACTCCAGCACACGCGAGCCCGTGACCGACGACGACAGGAAACGGCGCGCCGAACAGATCGCCGACCAACTTTGCAATCACAGCCACTGGCTCACACACGGCCGCTCGATCAAACTTGAAGATCTCCGTGACATGCGCCTCTTGGTCACCGATTATGCCGAGCAGCCTGAACTCGCTGAAGCAATCACCCGGTACTACACGCTCCTCCAGATGACGTTCTCGTCGAATCTCTATAAGATCTACGAGACACCGGAATCCCAAGTGCTGAAGTTTCTCACGCCACAGATACCCGCCCCTCAGCAACCGCTACAGTCGGCAAATGTGGTCGCTTTCAGCCTGCAGTGCGGCAAGTGCAAGACCGAATCCAGAATCCAAGCGAATCTCGGCAGCCCCCAACCGCTTGAGCCGGGTTGCCTGGCTTTTCCAGCAGACAACAAATTTCGCTGCCCTAGTTGCGGTACCGAACACGACCTCTCCGACACTAGACGCCAACTCGAAGCACAGGCCAAGAAACGTGTGGTCTAATTGTGGAGTAAACCTGATGCCCAACAACCACCACAACGACTTCACCATCATCTTTGAGAAGCTGGAGCACACCTCTCCCGAGGAGGCTCGGCTCGGATCATCCACTGGTCCTGAGGCCACACCGGCAGAAATCGACGAGATCGCGGAGCTGCGCCGTATCGTGCTCGAAACCACCGATCCCGACCCGATCTCCTTCACCAGTACGTAGCTCTCGCACACAACGCCGCTGGGTACAGCTTTTCCGCTTCATCGACGTCCGCGTTCAGTGGGACTACTTTGGCGCTACGGGCGATAAAGCAGCCTGATATCTTTGGAACGAGTGTCGAGACGCAGCCGCCTTCGCGATCTGGCCGAGTTTCTTCTGCTGTGGCCCCTCCTCAAAGCGCTGGAGTGGCTACCGCTGCCCTGGGCCCGCTTCATGGCCAGCGGCATCGCTAGCGCCGCTTATCACGCAACCCCACGATGGCGGGCCGTGGCCGAGCGCAATCTGCGGATGGCCATGCCCGAGCTGGACGTGGCGCGGCGCAGTGAGATCATCCGCGGCGTCTACCGGCACATGGCTCGCGTGTTGTTGTCCGTGGCCCGCATGCCGCGTATCCACAAGGGTAACGTCGACCAGTGGATGCGCTACGAGGGCTTCGAGAACTACGAACAGGCGGTGCGCAACGGGCGGGGGACGATCTGCCTCACCGCGCATCTCGGCAATTGGGAACTGAGCGCGTTCACGCACGCGCTGCACGGGCACCTGATGTATGTGATGGTCCGCGAACTCGACAACCGCTATCTCGATCGGCTGCTGAACCGCCACCGGGCGCTTACCGGGAACCAGCCCGTGCGCAAGCAGAATGCCAGCCGTGTCGTGTTGCGGGCCATGCGCGACAACGAAGTGGTCGGCATCCTGGCGGACCAGAACACGGCCGGCGAGGATGGCGTGTTCGTCGATTTCTTCGGCGTGAAGGCCGGCGCGACCGGCGGCTTGGCGAAGATTGCCATGCGGACCGGCGCGACGGTCGTTCCCGGGTTCGCCTTCTGGAAAGAGGAGGAGCGATGCCACACGCTGAAGTTCTATCCGCCGGTGGAGATGGTGAGCAGCGGGGACGATGAGAAAGATTTGGTGACCAACACGCAACGCTGCCAGGCCGTCATCGAGCGGGCGGTTCGTGAGCATCCCGACCAGTGGCTGTGGATCCACCGGCGCTGGAAGACGAGACCGCCCGGGGAAGAACCGCTGTATTGAACAACGGAGAGAGCTGATTTCGAGGTCGGGTGCTCGTCTCGGGTCGACCCGCGAGGCACGCAACCAGCGCTGAGCGGGTACCGTCTAACCTTGAGAAACTGGCATCCGGCTCGTTCACGGTATACTTAACATGAGCATTTTGTAACCTGCCGAGCGTTCAGAGAGGAATTCCTGTGAAGAAGATGCTGTCGGCGCCCCAAAAGCTGGCTTTGGCGGTCCCACTCCTTCTGTTCTGGGCCGGAGGGCTGGTAGCGTCGCCTCAGGAACCTGCCGGCGCGGCATCCGGTGCCGGGCCCGACCGAGCTAAGGCCTACTATCACTACTCGATCGCGCATCTCAACATGATGCGCTTCGCGGAGCTCGGACGGCAGGAGTACGTCCGCAAGGCGCTCGACAACTACGAGAAGGCGCTCGCGGCCGACCCGGAGTCGAGTTTCCTGCGGCTCGAGCTGGTCAAGTTTTACGGCCGCACGAACCGTCTCGATGAAGCCGTCGCCGAGGCGGAGAAGATCCTCGAGCAAGATCCCGACAACACCGAAGCCCGCGGGGTCATCGGGGGCTTCCTGCGGTCGTACGCCACATCGCAACGACGTGGCTCGGTCGATAAGGATCTGTTGCAGCGGGCCGTCGAGCAGTTCGAGCAAGTGATCGGGATTGACCCCAACGATGAAGAGGCGCTGCTGCAGCTTTCGACCCTCTACCGCATCCTCGAAGACAACGAAAAGGCCGAGGAGTCGCTGCGGAAGCTGCTCGAGATCAAGCCGGATTCCACCGAAGCGCTGAGTAGCTTGGCGCAGCTTTACCTTTCGATGGGCCAACCCGGTCCCGCGATCGAGGCGCTCGAGAAGATCAAAGCCAGCGGCGAGGCCGATCCCCGCAGCTTGGCGGCGCTGGGCGGCGCATACGAAAACGTGGGACGTCATCGCGACGCGGCAGAGGTCTTCGGCGAGCTGCTCAGGCAGAGCAGCGGGAACGCGGTTCGCGTCCGACGGGCTCTGGCGAACAACCTGGTGCTCTCCGGCCAGTTCAGCGAGGCGCTCACCCACTACCAGGAGTTGGTCGAGGGCGAACCAAATAACCCCGAGCATCACCTGCGGCTGTCCCAGATTTATCGCCAGGAGCGCAACTTCGCCCTTGCCTGGGAGCACCTGCGGAAGGCCTCCGAGTTGGCGCCGGAATCGCTGGAGGTCCGCTACAACGGCGTGCTCTTGTTTGAAGCCGAGGGCAAGACCGTCGAGGCCATCGAGGGCATGGAGCAGCTTCTCGAGGAAACGGCCAAGGAGCAGTACACGGCACGGGACCGCCAGAACCGCGCGATGTTCCTCGAGCAGCTCGGGTTGCTCTACCGACGCCAAGAGAACGTTGAGCGCGCGGCCGAGGTCTTCAAACAGATGGCGGAGATCGATCCGCAGGGGAGGCCTCGGGCACTGATACACGTGATCGACACGTATCGCTTCGCACGCCGGTACGACCAGGCGCGGGACTGGTCGCAACAGGCGTACGAGGAGTTCCCGGACGACCGCGGTTTGGCTGTCCTGCGGGCCACGGTCTTGGCCGAGACCGGAGATTCCGGCAAGGGGAGTAAGATTCTCAAGTCCCTGCTCGACGGCAAGGCGCAGGATCTTCAAGTCCACCTGGCGTTGGCGCAGGTTTACGAGAAGGGCAAGAAGTTCGATCAGGCGCTCAAGTCCGTCGCGGAGGCGGAAAAGCTGGCCAAGACGCGGCCACAGGAAATCGACGTTCTATTCACGCGGGGCTCTGTGCTCGAGCGCGGCAAGCGGCACGCCGAGGCCGAGAAGGCGTTTCGTGATCTGATCGAGGCGGACCCGAAGAACGCCTCGGCGCTCAACTACCTGGGCTACATGTTGGCCGACCTGAACCAGAAGCTCGACGAAGCCCACGACATGATTCAGAAAGCGCTCGACCTCGACCCAGAGAACGGCGCCTACCTCGACAGCCTGGGCTGGCTGTACTTCCGCCAGGAGAAACTGGACCTCGCCGAGCGCTACCTGCTTCGGTCGCTCGAGAGCGTCAAGCGGGACCCCGTCGTTCACTCCCACCTGGCCGACGTCTACTTCAAACAGGGCAAGGTCGATGAGGCACGTAAACACTGGGAGCGGTCGCTCCAGGAGTGGAAGAACAGCGCCAAAGCCGACCAGGACTCCGGCGAGATCGCCAAGGTCGAAGCCAAGCTTGCCGAGCTAAAAGTCGAGCTTTCCTCTTCCGGAGAGCGGTCGAAATCTCCCAACGAGAACAAGTAGGCGCCTGCGTCAGTGCCGTCTCGCACTCGCGGGCAGCCCGTAGCGCACATCTCGGTTTTTGGGATCCGCGGCTTTTCGCCCCAGAGGGGCCGAAGGAAAATCGCCCCGGCTTCTCGGGGATTAACTACCCTCTACCTTCGGGAAGACCCCGCTGACCGAACACAGTGCGCCGGTACACCCAACTGCTGCTTCAATACTTCCTGCAGTACGCCAAGGTCCGCCTGGCCTACAAAGGAGACTTCTTCGTCTCGGTCGCCACCACGGTGATCGCCACCGGTTTCGGCATTGGCGTTGTCTTCCTGCTCTTTGGCCGCTCGCCGGAGATCGCCGGCTGGCGGTTCCACGAAATCCTGTTCCTCTACGGCTTCGGGTTGATCCCGCTCTCGTTCTTCAACGTGGTCAGCATCAACCTCTACTACTTCAGCGAAGCCTATATCATCGAAGGAAAATTTGATCGCGTCTTGTTGCGGCCCGTGCATTCGCTGTTTCAGGTGATGAGCGAGCAATTCCGCCTGGAATCGCTGAGCGATGCCTTCATCGGGCTCGCCATTGTCATCTACACGGCGCGCGAACTGGGCTTGACTTACGGGCCGCTCGACTGGCTGTTCCTCGTCTTCGCCACGGGGTGCGGCGTCATGATCTATTTGTCGGTCTTCCTGCTCCTTACGAGCGTCTCGTTCTGGGTGGAGGACCGCGTCGGCATCATCCCGCCGATCTTCAACATGCTCGCCTTCGGGCGCTACCCGCTCAACATCTACAGCCCGTTCATTCAGTTCTTGCTGAGCTGGATCATCCCCTTCGGGTTCGCGAGCTTTTATCCGTCGACGGTCCTGCTCGGGCGGCTCGATTACCAGTCGTACTTGGTGTACTTGCCGGTGGTAACCCTGGTGTTCTTCACCGCGTCGATCCTGCTCTGGAACCGCGGTGTGGCCAATTACTCGAGTACGGGGTCGTGAGCAGGGCTCAAACGCCGCCACCGGAACGTAGGTCGATGCTCGAGGTGCAGGGACAGATTCCGGGGCGGGGCGCGGACACCTACGTCTGCCGCATCGACACTCGTGTCAATGCCTGGGCTGCTTGACCGCGAGCCGCGCCACCTTGGCTGCGTAGGATTACGCCTTCACGACCTTCTGCCGACGCGGGTCCCAAGCCAAATACTTCTTCTTCCGCAACGACTCGACCGCCATGCGGCACGCCAGCATGCCGTGGAAGCCCAACTCTACATCGCACTTGAGCGGCTCACCAAAGCGGATGGCACGATGCAGGTTCTGATGATGAAGAGTGATGTCTTCGGCGCCCGTCTTGGTGTGGACGATCCTCTTGCGGCTGTCGGCGAACTCCTTCTCGGGTTCGATGATGAAACCCTCTTTGTTGAACTCGAGCGTCGCTTCGTGCCCGCGGATCAGGTGGCGCACCTTCGCGGAGTTGGCCATCGACGAAACCAGCAGAACTGAAATCCCCTCGGGGTAGTCGACCATCATGTTGAAGGTGTCGGGGATCTCGGCCCTACTCGTCGTGAAACAGTTCTTTCCGCCGGTGGCGACCACACGGGACGGCACCGTCAGGCCACAGGCCTTAATGATGCGCGTGATGCGGTGCACGAACAGGTCCGACGCGATGCCGCTCGAATAGTCCCAGTAGCGCCGCCAGGCGAAGAACCGGTCAGCGTCGAACGGACGTTTCTTCGCAGGCCCAAGGAAGGCATCCCAATCGAGATTCTCGCCCGGGCGGACGTCTTCATCAAAAGGCTTGGTCCAATAGTCGTCGAGGTGGTTGCGCGAATAGTCGATCTGCGCCATGACGATCTTGCCCAGCGCGCCCTCCTTGATGTAGCGCTGCGCGGTCTCGTAGGAGTCGTCGGACATGCCCTGTACGCCAACCTGCATCTTCACGCCGGTCTGCTTGATCTTCTTGACGACCTTCTTGCCCTCGTCGATCGAGTAGGTCATCGGTTTCTCGCAGTACATGTGCTTGCCGGCATCGGCGGCATCGAGAATCATCCGCCCGTGCCAGTGCTCGGGGACCGAGATCAGCACGTAGTCGATGTCGGGGTTGTCGAGCAGCCGGCGATAGTCTTTGTGGGGTTTACCCCCGGTCCGCTCGACGGCCTCATCGAGCCGCTTCTGGTAGATCTCGCACACGGCGGCGATCTCGATGTTGTCGTCCTCGCGCATCGTCATCAGCCGCTTCATGTGGCCCGTGGCGTTGCCGCCACCGCCGATGATGCCGATGCGCAAACGGTCGTTGGCGCCGATCACCCGCGGCGCCCTCGCGGACGCGCCTCGCGCCGACACGGCCATCGAAGTCGCGGCGACCGACCCGGCCACAAAAGAACGGCGAGACATCGCATTGTTCGAACTCATGGATTTAACCTCACTGCGAAACGTGATTCGCGATCCGTGTTTCGTGTTTCGTGTTTCAACTCTACCGATCCCTATACGTTACCCAAATCGGCGAGGCCCAGGCCAACTCGCCATTCTCCTGCTCCACGCGGATATAGTAGTAAGCCTCGCCCGCCTCTATATCATTATCGACGTACGTGAAGGCCAGCTCCGGCCCCTGGCCGCGCTGCGTGTGAACGTAGGTGTTGTTCTTGATCACTTCGACCTTGCGAATCGCGCCGGTACCGGCGATCTTCGCCTCGAGCTTCAGCCGCTGCCCGGTCTCGAACACCTCGCCCATGAAGTGCCCATTGATGCGGAAGTCGACGAGGATGTTGTCGGTCGCGGCGTACGCCCGCCGCGCGCGGATGGCCTCGATGATGTTCTCGCGCGTCAAGTCCTCGACGTAGACCATGCCGTGAGAGGTGTGCGTCGAGACGTGGTCCGAGCTTGACTGCACGCCGAGCTTCAACCCCTTCTCCCACGCCTTCCACACGAACCCGGCCGGCCGGCTCCCTCGGTTGGACGAGCGCGGCGCCCTCTCGTGTTCGTAGTTGCGGCGGTAGCCCTGGTAGATCTCGACCAGCGTGTCGACCTCGGGGTCGTGGTCGCTCCAATCGGTGCCAGCGCCGGTGGCCGAGGTGTGCGACATGACGATGCCGCGGTTCTCGCGCAGGTTCTGGAAAAAGGGCTCGACGCCGACCTCGTCGTTCTTCTCGCGCTCCTCGTCGATGATCTTGACGACCCGGACGCCGCGCTGCGCAAACATCGCATTGCGATGGCCGCTCGGAAATCCGCGGCTGCGCTCATAGCCATACAGCGGCGTGAAGCGGCCCGGGATCGTGAACAGGTCCACGGCCTTCTGGATCATCCACCAACTGTATTCGACCTCCTGCCCGGCTTGATGGTCGGCCACGCCGAGGTAGTCGTGCGCCGCGGCATCGAGCGCGTAACGGTAGGCGTCGAGGAGCGATCCGTCGCGGTTGCCGTCCCACGAGAGGTCGGTGTGGCGATGCATGTCGCCGCGGGCGGGGCGGTAGGTCTTGCCGCCTACGGTGACTCGGTGGTTGCGCACGCGGGCGACATCGGCTGCCTCGTTCGGATGGACGTTGGCCGGCTGGTCGGGGTAGGGCTCGAAGGCAACGAACTTCGCTTGCGTTTTGGACCGCGGGCCGGCCTTCAACGCAGCAACGTAGAGGTCCTGGTCTCGTTGGAAGCCGTCAGGGAATTGGCGTCCGTCACTCGCCCACAAGACGGTGGGGCGACCATCCTGCCCGGTGTAGACCGAGACGGGAAAGTCGATCCGCCCATACGCGAGGGGGAACTCGACGGCGGGAATCCAGCGGCCGTTTTGAAAACTGGTAGCGCCCAGGCGGAACATCGACCGGAAGCGATTGCCGCCCCGGGTCATGGGCGTGTTGGTACGGTAGCGAAACAGCACCCACAAGTTGCCGCCGCCGTCGCTTGCCAGCCGCGCGTCGTGGAAGACTTGGCGCTCCTCTGCCGGGAGGACCGCGGTGAGATCGCCGGGCAGTTGCTTGAGTTCGCCGCCCTTGTAGGTGGCGACGCGCACCTGCCGCCGCATGAGCAGGCCCATGCCGGCATCTTGGATGCCCTGCGCGTAGTCCTTGCCCCAGTTGGCGTCGCCTTCGTCCCAGGCCAGCCACAGCCGGCCGCTGGGATCGTAGTGCGCCGTGGCGCGCGCTTCGAACGACGGCGAATCGGCGACCGCGACGGTTTCAGACAGCTTGCCGCCGCTGAGCTGCTTCATCACGACGTCGTAATCGCCTTTGCTGTAGGTGTCCCAGACGATGGTTGCTTGACCGTCTCGGGAAACCGCCACGTCGGGCTCCCAATCGTTGGCCGGGTCGTCGCTGACCTGCACTTCTCCGCCCCACCCGCTGCCATTGTGCATCCGCAGGTAGATATCGCCGTTGCCGGTGCGGAAGCTCTGCCACGCGAGATAGAGGCGGCCCTCGCCGTCGCTTGCGAGAGCGTGAAAGATGTCCGAGCCTGCGGCGTTGGTCAAGCGTTCGGTGGCCGACCAGTCCGTGCCGCCGTAGTGGCGGGCGAACAGGTCCCAGTTGGAATTCTTCTGCTCGCACCACACAGCCCAGAGGCGGCCTTGCGCGCCCCCGGCCAGGTGCACACCGAACAGATCCGCACCGGCTTCGGTCAGGGCGACGGGGTCATCTTCATCGCGCCGCACCCACAGCCGGTCGCCGCCGGTGTCGTAGCTTTGGTACGCGACCCAGCGGTGTCCGTCCGACGCCTGCACTCCGGTTACGTAATCCTCAGCGGTCGGCCCCTCGGTGAGGCGCTCTGGGGCGGGTGAGCGGCTGACCACGACGGCCCCGCCACCGAACAATTTCGGACGCTCCCAGGTGATCTCGCCAGGAACGAAAGAAAACTCGCCTTGCATCGTCTCGACGGTAATCTTGCCCGGACCCTTCATCTCCAAGCGCACGTGCAGGCCCTTTTCGGTGAGTTTCTCCAGGCGCTTGGTGCCGTGCAGGCTGCGCTCCCAGGGGGCGTACCAGTAGGTTTCGCGCCGAGTGCTACACGTCCATTCAGTGTCGGACAGCACTTCGTCGGTCTGCGCGAACTGCCAGCCGTCGAGGCCGGCGACATGACCGTTGGCGACTTGAACGTGGCCACTCCAGTCGCGGGACTGCTCTTCACCGACGCCGAAGCGAATCAGGAACGCGGTTTGGCTGGGTGCCGCCGTTTGCGGGGAAGCCGCCGCGACGCCGGCGGAGGGCAGGGGGTTTGTCTGGTGCCACCAAAGCGCCGCGGCCGCCAAGAAGACGGCGGGCAGCAGGCGGCGCAGTTGCATGTCAGCAGTGTAACGCGGGCGGCGAAGTAGGCGTGGAAAGTCCAAATCCGTACCTCAGGATTCCGACGATCGCTTGCCGCCCCGGCCCGCCGCAACCGCGCCACCCACCACTTCCGAGCCGCGGATGGAAATCCGCGGCTCCCGCTCGGCGCAACCTGCCCGATCCAACCACGGGACCGAGCCCCGCCAGGGGCGTTTGAATTTAGCCCACGGCGCAAGCCGTGGGAAAACGCAACAAACGATCCGCAGCCCCGGCAGGGGGCGTTTGAGCTTTTTTCTCTTCTCAACACCCGCGCGGGTGGCCAACCGTAAACCTATGCGCTCTCTGTTGACCCCACCCTTCGAGTCAGGAAGGCGTTACGACACAGACTCCCGCGAGCTTACGGACGAACTGTGGAAGAACAGCGTTCCCATCTGGCCGTCAGAAGACGACTCGGAAGCGCCCTTTGAAGAGGACGGCACTCACCATCGACAGCACCATGAACCAGACAAGCCAGTGCAGATCCAGTCCGGCGAACTCGATCGAGCCCGCCGGATAGCTCACCTCAATCCACTCCACCTCGTCCGCCGCCAAACGATTCTCCCCGGGATAAAGGAACGCATCCCACACGCCCGTGACGCGGCGGCTCGACAGGTACCGCGCACCCACGCCCCCCTCCACCGACTTGACCCACTCCTTGTCGCGCCACACGAAGCGCAAGTCGCCACTGACGGGTTTCGAGGCACGAATGCGCCAACTCATCTGGCCCGCCTCGATCGCCCGGACCGCGGGCGTCTCGACCGTGATGCCGTCGGGCGCGTGCAGCTCCGGCGCGGGCGCATTGCTTCCCAGCCTCCCGCTGACTTGCATCGTGACGATGCCCGCTTCGCCCACCACAAGCGGCGTGCGCCCGTAGAAAGCGTCCAGGTGAATCAGAAGGACCACGAGCGGCACGGTCAGAACCAGCATCGGCCGCAGCATCAACCCGATGTAACGCACGTTCCCGGTGACCAGGTTCTTCTGAGCCTGCCAGACGAGCGACAGGTCATCGCCATAGAGGCGCAACTCGAGTAGATAGGCTTGCAGTCGCTTCTTGGTCTCGGAGATGGCTTTCTGGTTCGAGGTAAGGCCAAACACCCACAGCATGCCGATGCCGGTGAGGACGGAAACCACCGCCAAGCCGAAGAACGGATGCACTTCAGTCGCGATCCGTAGGAAAGCTTCGATCACGTTTCGGAAAACGGTGTTGAACGAATCCAGCAAGATGAGAGGTCCGTTTGGAATGTGGGCCGCAAAGACTGAGGTTGACCAGCAAGGCGGCGCCGTCTAGGAACGCGTCTCCCGGCTTGTAAAGTAGTACGTTACGGTGGACCCCACCAGGCCGGAGAGGACCGGCAGCCAGGCGTTGAACACAGCCTCAACCTTCTCAACCACGTCCTGGGAGTCAGCGCGAAAGCTCAATGTGATCAGAACGATGTAGTGGAACAGCAATCCGACGGCCAAGATCCAGATCAGGAGCCGAGCGATCCTGACACGGTCCTCTCCAACATCCCGGGGGCGCGTGGGTTTGGGCGGTTCGGCCTCCGCCGCGACCGCTTCGCCGCCCTCTTGGGGTTCCTTCTCCGTATTCTGGGTATCGTCCGCCACGCCCTAGTCATCCTTCTTGGTGGACTTGGTCACTCTCTTCAGCGACGGGATGATGATGGTTTTCTCCATCTTTGTCTTGGGGTTTCGTACCACGACCTCGGTGTAGCCCTCCAGTGCTTCTTCTTGCAAGGCGTCGTTGATTTGCACCGAATCGAGAACCGCAGTCCCTAAAGTTGTGAACTCCGCCCGGCTCTGCACGTCCTCCAAGGATCGAAGACTCTTGTCATCGAAGGTAAAAACGACACGCTTAGACATCGGTGCCCTCCAGAGAATACGGACCCATTCCAACTCCGAGTGGGTCCTGTGTTGAATTGATGCTGTCATCGTACCAGGAGAGTGCACTGACACGCAACATATGAGTCACAGAAATGGATACAGATCTACATCAGCCAAGACAGTATCAGAATGCGCGAGATGCACAACTCTTTTATTACCAATGTATTGACTAGCCGGATATCCACTTGACTCAGGTGACCCCAACATCTTGTCGTTGGGCTCACAGCGTCTTAGCGTCCCAATCGGCGACGATCGAGCGGTACGGCGTCGGCTCCACCGCCATGGCCTGCTGCACAAGGCGGTAGAAGAGCTTGCCCCGACTGCGTGATCTGCGCCGATTGAAGCGGAACACGAACTCGTCGAGATAGTAGTCCAGATGCTCGTGGCTGACCGCCCCCTGATGCGTGCCCAGCATCCAGCGCTTGAGTAGCGAGATCGCCAAGTGCACCCTCGGCAGTAGCTGCGAGGCCTGCTCGCGGCGGTTGTTAATCGAGATGATACGACGCTGGTAGTCCTTCTTCTTGAGCGGATCGTAGCCCGACCAGTTGTCGGTAACAACCACGCTGCCCGGCTCGACCGACTCCTCGACGAAGGGCATCAAACTGGCCGCCGAGGCGTTCTGAACGCGCTGCATGCGGATGCGCCCCAGCCCGGTGCCTCTCTCTTCCGCGGCGACTGCAATCAACGCTTTACGCTCGGTCTGCCGGCCGATTACCCCTTCTTCTTCAGCGCCCCAGTAGGTCTCATCGACCTCGACGAGGCCCGTCAATCGCTCCCGCCCCGGGCGCACCATCGCTCGCCTCAGCTTGTGCATCCAAGGCCAGGCGGTTTGGTAACTGCCCAGTCCCAGAACGCGCTGTAGACCCAGGGCGCTGGCCCCATTCTTCTGCGTGGTGATGGTCCACATCGCCCGGAACCACAGCCGCAGCGGCTTGCGTGTGTCTTGAAAGATCGTGCCGGCGGTGACGGAGGTTTGCCGCCCGCAGCGAGCGCATTCGAACCACACTTTGCGCACCGGCCAAGCGCGCTCATGCCCACACCTTGGACAGCGGAAACCCTCTGGCCAGCGCAAGGCGAACAGATAGTCGCGGCAAGCCTCCTCGCTCGCAAAGTGAGACTCGAATTCGAGTTGGTCGCGCGGGTAATCCTCCACCAGGCCCTACACTACATCTTGGGGTCACCTGAGTCAAGTGGATACCCAGCATTGACTATTATCTCCGGCGCCCGCCTTGTTCTCGATGCAGCCCACTAGTCGATGTACCCGAGCCCCTGCATCTTCTTGACGATCTCCTCGTCCGACTCGGACTCTTCCTCGATCTTTCCCAGCTCGCGCTCGAGCACGTGCTGGATGAACTCCTTCGGCGAGGAATAGCCGGCGGCGTCCGAGCAGCGCTTGATCCGGTCGTAGAGGTCTTTGTCGAGTTTCAGAGAAGGTCCGAACATGTCAGTACTTCCTTCCGCCTCAGCCCATTACTATACGGCGTTCGGGTCGTTCGAGGACTCGCCAGCGTGTTGAAGCCCAATGATAATGTCCCCTTGAGCGCCCAATAGAAATGTCCCCTACTCTGAGGCTCCGAAGGAGGAGCCGAGAGTGGGAAGGACATGGATGAGTGCCAAGGAGTTGAGGCGCGGCGAAGTGCTGAGCCGAGTGAAACGAGGGGAACTGAAGTTGACCGAAGCCGCCGAGCTGCTGGAGGTCAGCTACCGCCATGCGAAGCGTCTGAAGAAGCGTTACCGTGCGGGCGGGGCCAAGGCTTTGGTGCACGGTAACGTCGGCCGTGCTTCGAACCGAGCCGATCAGAAGCGACGCCAGCAGGTTCTCGAGTTGGTGCGCGAGAACTATGCGGGCGAGGGGCACGAGCGCTTCGGGCCGACGCTGGCGTCGGAACATCTGGCAGCCGACCACGGCCTGGAAGTGCCGCGCGAAACACTGCGGCGCTGGATGCTCGCCGCGGGTCTGTGGAGCCGCCGTCGCAAGCGCCAACCGCATCGCACCCGGCGCCAACGCAAAGCGCACTTCGGCGAGCTGATTCAACTCGACGGTTCGCACCACCACTGGCTGGAAGAACGCGGCCCGAAAGCCTGTCTGATGAACTTCGTCGATGACGCGACCGGTGTGGCGCTGTGCCGTTTCTCGGACCAGGAAACGACCTGGGCCGCGGCCGATCTGCTCGCAGCCTGGGTACGTCAACACGACGTTCCCAAGGCGTTGTACTGCGACTGGAAAAACGTCTACCAGCGCCAGCCGACGTCGCGGGAAGCGCTGGCAGGCATCAAGCCCGAGACGCAGTTCGGGCGCATGTGTGCCAAGCTCGGCATTACGATCATGGCGGCTTCCTCGCCGCAAGCCAAGGGCCGAGTGGAGCGCCATCACGGCACGCACCAAGACCGCCTGATCAAGAAGATGCGGCTGCGCGGGATCGTCGAGTACGAGGCGGCGAACCGTTATCTCGACGAGGAGTACCTGGCCGAGCACAACGAGCGCTTCGCCTGTGAGCCGGCGGCGGCAGCGGACTTTCACCAGGCGCTCCCCCGCGGCACCGAGCTGCGAGGGGTGTTCTGTTGCGAGTACGAACGGGTGGTGAGCAACGACCGGGTGGTGCGTTTCGAGAATCGTTGTTTGCAGTTGAAGCCGAAACGCAACCAGGGCGTGGGGGCGGGGGCACGGGTGACGGTCCAACAGTGGCGCGATGAGAGCTTGCAGGTGAGGTTTGACGGGCACGAGATCGAGCACGACGTGATCGCCACGCCGACGCCACAGCTGCGGACGAAGCCAGCACCACAGCAGCGTCCGGGGGGCGGGCGCAAGCCGGCGGCGGACCACCCCTGGCGGCGAGCTGTGTTACGGAAAAAACGGGCTGCGAATACATAAGAGGGCTGTGGAAATGCCGGGTCGGATGGAAAGCGTGGAAAATCTCTCGAGGCAGCAGTACCGGGTTCGAGGAGCGGTGGATGGTTTTCCACCCTTCCCACCGCCCCTTGGAAATCGCTACGCGATTCCCACAGTTCCACAGCCCCGACGACGACGATATCTCTCCTACGAACAAGAAACACAAGGGGACACTTCTATCGAGCTACCGAGGGGGACATTTCTATTGGGCGTTGACATCGAGGACTCGCCAGCGTTGAGGTTCCAGGCCCGTTGCTGTAGGATGCGGGTTCGCTCGCCGTGCATCCCTCATCGCAAGACCCCTACCGCCTGCGGCCGGATCTGATCGAACAGCCTCCCACCGGGCTCGCCGCGATCTTTCGGCGCATCGGCCCCGGTTTAATCCTGGCCAGCATGATCGTCGGCTCGGGGGAGTTGATCGCGGCCACCGTGCTCGGCGCCGAGAACGGCTATGCGCTGCTGTGGCTGGTGCTGATTAGCTGCGTGATCAAAGTCGTCGTGCAGGGCGAGTTCGGCCGCTACACGGTGGCGACCGGCGAGACCAGCCTCGAAGCGCTCGACCGCGTGCCGGGTCCGCGCGTGGGCGTGTCGTGGATCGTGTGGTTTTGGTTCGTGGCGATGATTACGACGATGTTCGGCATCGGCGCCATGATGGGCGCGATCGCCGAGGTGCTGAGCATCGTGTTCCCAGGCTTGCCGATCCCGGTGGGGGTCTGCGTGGTTGCCGTCGTGACGCTGGTCCTGCTGTTCACCGGACGCTATGCGACGGTCGAGCGGGTCTCGATGGGGCTCGTCGCGGCGTTCACGGTGACTACCGTTGGCTCGGCGTTGCTGTTGCTGACCCGTCCGGACTACTTCACCTGGGGCCGGGTGGTCGAGGGCTTGTCATTCCATATGCCCGAGCAGGGGCTGGTCACGGCGGTGACGGTCTTCGGGTTGACCGGCATCGGAGCAAACGAGATCATCACCTACCCCTACTGGTGTCTCGAAAAGGGGTACGCGCGTTTCACCGGCCCGCGCGACGACACCCCGGCCTGGCGGGCCCGCGCGCACGGCTGGATCAACGTGATGGGCGTCGACGTGCTGAACTCGATGGTCATCTACACCTTCGCGACGATCGCCTTTTACATGCTGGGCGCGGGCGTGCTGCATGGGCTGGGCGTGATTCCACAAGGGACCGAGATGGTGAGGATGCTGGCGAACATGTATACCGAAACGCTCGGCGGCTGGTCGCGCTATCTGTTTCTGGCGGGCGCGGTGGTGGTTTTCTATTCGACCGTCTTCACGGTGACGGCGAGCAACAGCCGCATGGCGGCGGACCTCCTCGTCATGCTGGGGCTCTACGGCCGCCAGGATTACGAGCGGAGGCTCAAGTGGACGCGCGTGTTCGTCTTGCTCTTCCTGCTGGTCCCGATCTTGTTCTTCGCGTTGCTGCGGGAGCCGGTGGTGATGGTGAAGATCGTCGGCGTTTCGCAGGCGTTGCTGTTGCCGATGGTGTCGCTGGCGACGATCTACCTGCGGTATGTTCACCTGCCCCGAGCGATCGTGCCCAAGGGGTGGATCACGCTGGCGTTGTGGGTAACGTCCCTGGTGATTGTTGTGATCATGGGGTACTCGGTGGTGTTGCAAGTGGGGTCGTGGCTGGGGTGACCTGATCGAATGAAGCTCTATTCGTCAGCCAAGTCTTGTCAGAAAACTCATGAAGATTCGCGACGTTGAAGTCATCACGCTTTGTTTCGCTTATCCGCCGGAGCAGGCGTTTCAGTTTGCTGGAGGGCTGTGCACGGGCCGGCTGACGTGCCTGGTCAAGGTGCACACCGACACCGGAGCCGTAGGGCTGGGGTCGGTCTATTCGCATCCCGAGCTGGTTCGCACGGTCATCGAAGGGCAGTTGCGCGACTTCCTGGTTGGGGAAGATCCCACCGACGTCGAGCGGTTGTGGGACCGCATGTACTCCGTCACGCGCTGGTACGGGCGCAAGGGCGCGGCGATGTCGGCGCTCGGCGGCGTCGACATGGGGCTGTGGGACCTGCGCGGCAAGGCCGCGGGCAGGCCCGTGTATCAGCTCCTGGGCGCGAAACGCGATCTCGTCAAGGCCTACGCCAGCGCGCTGTTGTGGAAGGACGATCCCGCGGAGTTGGGAGACGAGGCCAAGCACCATGTCTCCAACGGCTACCGGGCCGTCAAGACCCGGCTTGGCCGCAACTACGAATACGACTCGGCCGGCATCAAGATTCTGCGCGAGGCCGTCGGCCCGGACGTGCGCATTCAAGTGGACGGCAACGCGCGGTACTCGCTCGAACAGGCACGGCGCGTGTTGCCCGAGTTTCGCGAGGCCGGCATCTTCTGGCTCGAAGAGCCCTTCACCCCTGAGGACGTCGACAACTACTTGGCGCTTCGGCCCGATCTCGACGGCATCCCGCTGGCGGCCGGTGAGAATGATTTCGGCCTGCAAGGGTTTCGCGAACTGATCGACCGCAAGATGGTCGACATCGTGCAGCCCGATTGCTGCCGTGCGGGCGGCATCACCGAGTGCCGGCGCGTGGGAGCACTGGCCGAGAAGGCAGGCCTGCGAGTCGCGCCGCACACCTGGAGCGACGCCGTCGCCATGGTGGGGAACATGCACGTCGTCGCATCGCTTTCGAACAGCATCACGGTCGAGATGGACCAGACCGGCAACCCGTTCATCGACGACTTGCTGGTCGAGAAGCTACGCGTCGAGGAGGGCGAGCTCGCGATGCCGCAAGGCCCGGGGCTCGGCATCGAACTGAACGAAGATGTGGTCGAGCGGTATGCGCTGCCCGCGGGGAGTGCGGTCCCGGCGGGGAACTATTCCGACATGGTCTTCGGCCGGGACCACTACGCGCCGGCGAGCCCGTATTGAACAATGAACACGCAGACACACCTTGGCCACCAACGGCCCACCCATGGGCGCTACTGGGTCGTCGTGTTCGCCGTCACCCTTTCGGTCATCACTTACATTCATCGCGTCTCGATCTCGCAGGCCGCGCCGCTCATCACCGAAGACCTCGGCCTCACCAAAGTGCAGATGGGCTGGGCGTTCTCCGCCTTCGCGCTCGGGTACTTCCTGTTTCAAGTGCCCGGCGGCTGGTTGAGCGATTGGATCGGCCCGCGGCGCGTGCTGGCGGCGATCGTGGTTTGGTGGTCGGTCTTCACAGCCGCCACGGGATGGGTGGGGAACATCGTGTCTCTCGTGGGTGCGCGTTTTCTCTTTGGCCTGGGGCAAGGCGGCGTCTTCCCGGTCATGACGAAGACGTTCACGACCTGGCTGCCGCCGGACGAGCGCGTCCGTGCTCAAGGCCTGATGTGGTTCAGCGCGCGCTGGGGCGGCGCGGCTTCGCCCTTACTGGTCATCTTTCTGCTGGAGTTCATCTCGTGGCGGCACGCGTTCGAAATCTTTTCGCTCCTGGGCATCGTGTGGACGCTGTTCTTCTGGCGCTGGTACCGCGACAGCCCGCGCGGGCACAAGAGCGTCAATGAAGCGGAGTGCGGGCTGATAGGAGATGCGGTCGAAAACGCGGCCGGTCACGGCAACGTCCCGTGGGGACGGTTCTTCCGATCGAGAACGGTGTGGCTATTGTGGCTGCAGTACTTCTGTTTGTCATACGGCTACTACTTCTACTTCACTTGGCTGCCCACCTACATTCAAGAGGGACGCGGGCAGAGCATGGAACAGTCGGCGTGGCTGGCCGGGATCCCTCTGTTCCTGGCCGGTATCGGTTCGCTGCTTTCCGGCTTCTTGCTGGGGAAGCTGACCGGCTGGGTGGGAAGCGCGCGCCGCGCAAGGCGATTCATGGGCGGATTGGGTTGCTTCGGGTCGGGTTCTCTGCTCATCGCATCACTCGAGGTCGAGGAGCCGTTTTGGGCGATCGTCGTGATGGGTCTGGCCGCGTTTTCAACCGATCTCACGATGCCGGTGTCGTGGGGCGCTTGCATGGACGTGGGTGGCAAGTATGCCGGGAGCTTGTCGGGCTCGATGAACACCGCCGGGAACATGGCGGCGTTCATCGGGGCGCCGGCGGTGGCGTATATTCTCCGCGCGACGGACGGGAATTGGCCGCTGACATTCTACGTTTCGGCGGGGGTTTGTGGCGTGGCGTTGCTGTGCTGGATGTTCATCGATCCGGTAACGCCGCTTGACCGCGAGACAAGGTCAGTCGGCTGATGTGGCGTAACCCTCCAGCTGTCAAGTCTCATCACAGGGTAGACAGTTGTGTTTCATGACATCGTAGACAGGTTGTTGTGCCAAGGGAGACGGGACGTGCCAGCGGAAGCGTTCAGGTAAGGCGGCCATGGCCGCCTTACCTGAATCGCGGTCGAGCAGGCGGACCAGCGTCGCGCGGTAGAAAACCACCGTGACCTCATCGACGTGCCGCCGTCCGACTCGTTCCCCGGCGAGCGCGCCGGCCACCACCCAGCGTCTGCCGCCCAGTTGGATCTGGCCTTGGCTGTCCAAGCGCCGCCCCTCCACCCCCGCAGCGTATTCCCACTCTTTCGGTTCCGGCTGGTAGGCCCGGGGACTCGACCGCCAACGCCGCGCCGGTGGCTGCATCCCCAACGCCTCGTGAGGCCGTTGCTCGTTGTACTCCCGGCGGTACTCGTCCAGCCAGCGCTGCCACTGGCTCGGCTCGGGCATGCCTCGCAGCCGTATCGCTCTCTGGAGCGAGCCGTGAAATCGCTCCACCTTGCCCTGCGTCTGCGGATGCCGGTATCCACTAAAGATCAAATCGATGCCTTGCTTCATCAGCCACACCGAGAATTGCGTCAGCCCGATCCCACTCTCCATGTTCCATCACGGCACGCCAGGGTCCAGCAACCTCTGCGGCGGAACCCCCGCTTGCTCGAACACCTCGCTCACCGTCTCTCGCACCCCCGCCATCGTCATCCCCTGTTGCCACCGCAAGGCCTCCAGGGAGCGGCTATGGTCATCCACGATCGACAACGGCAACTGCCGATTCGTCCCAGGGGCCGGCATCCCTTGGCCATCCATCTGCCACCTCTGGTTCGGCGCCCCTCGCTGGCATCGCTTCGCGGCGGCGGGGTGAGAATCCCGGCGGCGCACCCGCCCGCGACGCTTCAGAATTCGATGCACCGTGAGGCGCGGCAACTCGATCCCGGTCTCTGCTTTCAGCCGCTAGGGGAGCTTCGCGGCTCCCCAGTCCGGGCCGCGGCGCCGCAACTCGATGACCCGCTCTTCCTTCCACCCCGGCGTTTGTTTCGGACTCGTCTTGGGTCTGCGACTCTGCTCCCGAAAGGCTTCCAGCGGTCCTTGTCTCCAACGCTGCCACCACTTGTAGCCGGTCGCTCGACAGATCCCGAACTCCCGGCATCGAGCTGCCATCGTCTCCTCGCCCTTCCCCGCTCTCACGGCTAACTCTACGCGTCGTTGATCCATGTTCACCGTTTCCCAGGGTATCTTCTGCTCCTCCTGTTCGGAGCATCGCTCCGATGCAACCTGTTTGCGATGTCATGAAACAACTCTGTCTACGATGTCATGAGACTGTACACCTGGAGCTTACGCCACAGGCGTGCGCCACGGAGTTGGAGGGCCGTCAAGGCCGCGGATCTCAAAAACCGAGATCCGCGCTACGTGCTGCCGCGCAGGGCGGTCAGCGGGGGCGCGTCAACCTCATTGCTAAATCCTGCCTCGTAACCGGGCCAGTGCGATTTGCCGGCGGCGGTGGCAAGGCTGACGGCATCTTGTTCTCACGCCAGTCGGCCCAATAGAAGGGAAGATCGGGGTGGAACCAGTTGCGGTGGTCCACCGCCATCCAGCCGCTATCGAGAGCAAGGTCGATGGCGCGGGCGTGGGGATGGCCCTTGCGAACATCGAGCCGCTCCAAGCCCGGCGCGTCGAGGTCGCTGCCGAAATGGGCAGCCAGGGCTTGGGCCGCTTCGCCGCGTGTCAGCGGTGCGGTGGGCGAGGCATGCAGGTCGTGATCGTTGAGCGGATAGATGCCGCGCAACGCCGCCAACTGAATCTGCTCGAAGGCCGGATGGTCGACGTGCAGGTCGTCAAACCAGACCACTTGCACCCCTGCCCGGACGAGTTCCTTCTGCACGTCTTCGAAGGCCGGTATCGCGCCACCCCGAATGGCGAGCGAGGCGATCGTCGCGGATGCCTCGCCGATATTCCACTCGACTGGATGTAGCCGGTACGCGCCGTTGGTCAGATGCGTCACGCCGATGTTCTTGCCCGCCGGCAGTAGGTTCGACACGCCTTGGGGCAGCAGAGTCCCCATGGGGATCTGGAAGGCTTTCGGCATCATCATTCGCCCGCGTTCGTTGGCTCCACAGGGGTGGATGTCGACCATGTAGAACGCCGTCCCGACCGAGTCGGGGAACCGGCGCGCTCGCGAGCCCGGCTGATATTGGTCGACGATATCCTGCTCGACGACTCTCGACTTGGCTCGAATGCGCCGCGATTCCCGGATGTAGGGATACATTGAAAGCCCGTCGTCCGACGCCATCATGTCGGGCCGCAACATCAGTTCGGGGTAACCCTTGCCGCCGCCCTCGTCGCGCTCCACCTCGTGTTGCAGCCAGTAGAGGAAGGAGAAGGCCAGCCGTTTGGCTTGCTGCAAGATGCGCGCCTGATCCGCGGGCGTGCGGTCGAGCAGCGACTCGTCTTTGTAGTCCTGGCGCGGCCAGTTGATCAAGGCGAGGTCGTTGGGCTGCTTTTCGCCAGTGAAGTTCTTGCCTGCCAGCACGCGCCGCCACGAGAAGATGGGGCGCGGGGTTTGGTTGTTGGGTATCGGCGGATCGTCGCCGAACATCTTGTATTGCACGTCGCCCTTCCAGCCGTGCTTCTTCGAGTAGTGAAAGAGCATCGAGAACGGCTGCCCGTCGCGGAACTTCTCGTAGTCGGGCGGCTTCGGGATGGCGTGATTCTCTCCGGGGCGGTGCTCGAGAATGAACGTGTAGGTGAAGCTCTGCACGCACGCCGGGTTTGGTTCATCGGCGGCGTCGGGCTCACCGGTTTCGCTCTGTGCCTCAGAGCCGACAACGTAGGGCACGCCCGCCAGCGGCAACAAATCGCCCAACTCGGTCCCATCAAGCACGAACTTTGCCCGGAAGCGGATCACGTCTTTGGTGTCGAAGCGATAGGCCAGAGCCGATTGGATCTCGCCGCCTTGAACGTCCAAGTCAATCACGCGCGTCCGGGTAAACGTTCGGATGAGCCCCTTGTGCAGCCCCAGCATCCCATCGATGGCGCGCCGCCCAACCGGGGGCTCGAAGCAAAGAGGCGAGACGTAGCAGGAGCCGGGATTCAGGTTTTCGAGTTGTGCAATCGCTGGTTTAAGAGGCCGGTGGCGGCGGTAGTACCGTCTAATACGTTCGCGAAGATCGTAGTAGTTCCGCGTGCCGCCGGAGAATTCGATGAAGCGGTTCTCGTCGAGCGCGGACACGCTCAGCAGTTGTCCGCCGATCTCATCCGTCTCCTCCACGAGGCAAACCGAATGACGGCGCTCGGCCGCCCGTAGCGCGGCAGCCACACCGCCGACCCCGGCACCCGCGACCAGGATGTCGCATTCGACCTCCTCGGGATTCGCCGGCGCCTCGACTTTGTGCACCCACTGTGCTGGGTTGCCCTGCATCCGGACGCTCTGGACGTCGAGGACCTCGTAGGTTTGCGCGCCGGCGGCGAGAGCGAGGAGGAGGGCGATTACGCAAACAGATAGAGCGGGTCGGACGGGGTTCGTTGACGATGTTGGCATCATCGCCATTGTGGCGTATGACGACAGCCCTGTCGATGAGTAGTGTTGAGGGGGTGTGCGCGACAAGAAAGTGATGATTTGCGGGCCCCCCTTTTTTGCGTGCGAATCCTTACGTAATGATACGTTAGGAAAGGAGGCGTACTATGCCCGAATCTCTCGTCGCGCTCGAACGTCAACGAAAGGCCATCCTCGCTCGGATTCTCGATCTAGGAGACTTCCGCAGCGGATCCATCAGCGCTGTCAGCGGCCGCTGCGGCAAACCGTCCTGCCGCTGCCATCAGCCCGGCCAGCCCGCTCATGGCTCGAACTACCGCCTGACCAGGAAGGTCAACGGCAAGACCGTGAGTGAGACCTTTTCCTCGCCCGCCCAGCGGCGCAAAGCGCAACGCGAAGTTGAGGCTTTTCACCGCTTCCGGGAGCTGAGCCGACAACTGCTCGAAGTCAACGAACAGATCTGCCGCTTGCGCCCCGTCGCCGAGGACGCCGAGCTGAGTCCGCAGGAAAAAAACGGCCGAGGCGATCCAGCAAGAAGTCGCCGTAGAAGTAGGGAGGCTGCTACGGGTCGTCTTGTGTGAGAGGCGCAAGCGCGGGTCGCTCGACCTCGAAGCCGTCGAACAGGCGACGCGCGACGCGCTGCATCAAGCCGGCGCTGTCTTGCTCGAGACGCTGTTGAACGAAGACGCGGCCGGCGAATCGCAGCAGCCCTGCGCCTGCGGCTCGCCAGCGCGCTACGCCGGTCGGCGGCCGAAGAAGCTCGTCACGATGCTGGGCGAGGTCGTCGTCGAACGGCCGTACTATCACTGCAGCCGCTGCGGCAAAGGCTTCGCGCCGCACGACCAAGAGCTGGCCGTCAAAGCGACGCAGTATTCGCCAGGCGTGCGCCGCATGACGGCGCTGGTCGGCTCCGAGACGTCGTTCGATCGCGGTCGCGCGTTGCTCGACGAGTTGGCCGGAGTGCGGCTGACCGCCAAGCCTGTCGAGCGCGAAGCCGAGGCGATCGGCGAAGATGTCGCCAGCGAAGAACAAGCCGCGATCGCGCGCGCCGTACCGCTGGAGCTTCCTGCGATGTCAGGACCTGAAACTCCGATTCTCTACATCGAGATGGACGGCACGGGCGTACCGGTCACCGCCGCCGAGACGGCCGGCCGCAAGGGTAAGGACGGCGGCCCGGCCGGCACGCGCGAGGTCAAGCTCGGCTGTGTGTTCACGCAAACAAGCTGCGACGAACAAGGCCGTCCCGTGCGCGACGAAGACTCGACCAGCTACACCGGCGCGATCGAGGACGACGCCGCCTTCGGACGCCGCATTTACAGCGAGGCTTGGCGACGGGGTTGGAGTCGGGCGCGCAAGAAGGTCGTGCTTGGCGACGGTGCGGGCTGGATCTGGAATCTTTCGCACGAATACTTTCCCGGCGCGATCGAGATCGTCGACTTGTATCACGCTCGCGAACATCTGTGGGAGCTGGCGTCGAAGCTGTTTCCCCAACAACAAAAGCGCCTCCGCGGTTGGGCGCGGCGCATGCAGAAAAAGCTCGACGCGGGGCGCATCTAGCAACTCGTCACTGCGCTGCGCGAGATCGAAACCGACGACCCGGAGTTGGCGCATCCGCTGGCGCTGGAGGCGGACTACTTCCAGCGCCATGCGGAGCGCATGCGTTACGGCGAGTTTCGCCGACAGGGCTTGTTTGTGGGCTCAGGCGTGATCGAGGCGGGTTGCCGCACCGTCATTGCGAGTCGGTTGAAGCGCGCGGGCATGTTCTGGAGCGTGCGCGGCGCGAACGCTATCACGGCTTTGCGTTGCGCACGGCTCAGCAACCGCTTCGACGACTACTGGGAGAATCGCGCTCGCGCGGCCTGAGCCTCACAAATTTGTCGCACACCCTGTTGAGGGCTTGGCTTGCGGCTCTGAGTTTGGTTGGCGGTAGCGAGCCTACATCGACACTTGTCGCCGGTTTGCAGGGCCGCTCGTCGCGAGCGGCCGCTCCCTTTCTTGACAAGCCGACTTGCGGCACGTTGCGCCGCGATGACATGGGCAGTACAATCGGGGCTCAGCGAAGGTCATGGTGGACTGGTCATGGAAATGATGCTCGTGACGCCGCGGGGCTAGAGATGGATTGGTGGATGTGGGTAGTCGCGGGTATTGTGCTGCTTGCTTTGGAGTTGGCGTCTCCGGGTGGTTTTTACCTTTTCTTCTTCGGCTGCGGAGCCCTCGCGGTCGGTCTGTTGACCGCCCTTGACTGGGCAGGGCCGCTGTGGCTGCAGGGAGTGCTATTCGCAGCGTTGTCGGTGTTCTCCGTGCTGTTCTTCCGTCCTCCGCTCCTCAAGAAAATGCAGGCCGGGTTAAGCGACGTGAAAGTAGATAGCCTTGTGGGCGAGAGGGCCATGGTGCGAGACGAAATCGCTCCCAACGGCTTCGGGAAAGCGGAGCTGCGCGGGACGACATGGAACGCGAAGAATGCAGGAGAGACGCCTGTCGGTCCGGATCAATCGTGCCGGGTTGAAAAAGTCGACGGGCTGAAGTTGTGGATTCGAGCTGAGTAGCCAAACGTAAAGGAGATTGAAAATGGATATGGGTTTGATCGCGGTGGGAGCGATGATCCTGTTGGTTGTCATCGTTCTGGCCAAGACGGCTGTGGTCGTCCCACAGCAGAGTCAATACATTGTTGAGAGGCTTGGAAAATACGCCGGAACACTCGATGCCGGATTTCACATTCTGGCCCCGTTTCTCGACGCCATCCGTTACCGCCACTCGTTGAAAGAGGCGGCTATGGACATACCGGAACAAATCTGCATCACGAGTGACAACGTGCAAGTGGGGGTGGACGGCGTCCTGTATCTCAAAGTACTTGACGCCCAGCGCGCCTCCTATGGGATCGGTAATTACATGTTTGCGATCGTCCAGCTTGCCCAGACGACGTTGCGTAGCGAGATCGGAAAGATCGAACTCGACAAGACGTTTGAGGAGCGAGCCCACATCAATACCCAGATCGTGGATGAATTGGACAAAGCGACGGAACCCTGGGGCGTCAAAGTACTTCGTTACGAGATCAAGAACATCAATCCTCCGCGCGACGTGCTCGAGGCCATGGAAAAGCAGATGCGGGCCGAGCGCGAAAAGCGCGCCACGATTCTCGACTCGGAGGGCCACCGGGACTCGGCGATCAACACGGCCGAGGGCGAGAAGCAGAAAGTCATCAAAGAATCCGAGGCGACAAAGCAGCGGCAAATCAATGAGGCAGAGGGAGAGGCGTCCGCCATCACGACCGTCGCGACAGCCACGGCCGAGGGAATTCGTAGGGTGGCCGAAGCGATCGAGGCGCCCGGTGGGTTTCAAGCGGTGCAGTTACGCGTCGCCGAGCAGTATGTCGAGAAGCTTGGCATGCTGGCCAAGGAGAACAATACGATGATCTTGCCGGCAAACATGGCTGATGTCGCTTCGATCATCGCCACGGCGATGAGCGTGATCAAACAGACTGGTGGCTCGTCGGACCAAAGATAGACGGCTCGGCGGTCATCGCTGAAACGTCTAGAACCCTTTCCCCCGGGGTCCGGCTTCGCATTCACACGGGGCTAACATTCCGTAGCTGCTTCGACCGCGGGACGGGATCCCGAGCTACGCCGTGGGCTGTTTTCTCTTGCGCAGTCCGGGGCGTCGGCGGCGCTGGGTGGCGGGTCGGCGTAACAGGCTGACAGGCGCAGCCTCACTTCTTCTCTTTGGCCGGCTCCGTCACATTCCCGAACCAGTGCCTCGGCGCGTAGAATTCCTCCCGTGCACTTGGTGCCCGCTTGAACCGGATGTAGACCCCATCGTCCTTGAGCACGTAGATCGTCTGGCCGACCCCGAACTCCGCTAACGGCGGCGGTTCCGCGTCCTCGAACGCGTTGAATGCTTGCGTCACCTTGCGCCAACCGGTATTCACCAAAGCTGTGCGGCTCCTACCATGTAGCCAATTGTACCGCCGAATCGATCGAGCGGCTGTGCTGTCTCCCGGCTCAGCTCGTTACGGGTCAACGCAAGTCCATGCTTGCGGCTCTGAGTTTGGTTGGAGTTTGCGAGCCGGTATCGAGCGGTGGCTTCGGATGGTGAGTCGCGAAAGATGCAGGCTAGAGGCCTTTGAGTGGCGCGAGGGTTCGTGCCGGACCGCTCCCTGACGGTCACGGCTCGGTTTGCTAGCGGGCTTCGGCGGCTCGTTGCTCGAAGATGGCGCGGGCTTCGCGGAACTGGCCTAGGACGTGGTCCTTCTCGCGGTCGGAGCGCCAGTATTCGTAGCCATCCCAGAGGGTGATGAGGTCGTCGATCCACTGGATGAAGTATTCGGCGTCTTCTTTTGAGCGGATCGGCTGGTCGCCCACGTAGACGTAAACCGGGCTCGTTTCGGCGACCGGGTAGCTGTCGTCGATGGGGTGCTGCAGGCCGCTACCGGCGGCCTTGAGCGTGTACCAGCCGCTCTCGGTCACCTCGATGCGCTTCTCGAAAACGGCTTTCTGGTTGTCTTTGTCGAGCGGGATGGATTCGATGACTTTGCCGTTGCGGATGATCTCGAACGTTTCGAGCGGGACGATCGACTCCATCGTCGCGCGAACGTTGACCGAGCCGCCACCGGCGGGTAGGTGGATCTCGCCACCAGGGATCTCTCCGTCAACCTCGAACTGAATCAGGGGGGCGTTGCTGACGAAGGTCTGCCCGTTGCGGATCGCATCGACCCAGCGGTCCCACTCGAGCTTGTCGCCGAGATAGGCGTAGACGCGGGCGGATCCAATGACCGGCGTGGCAATCAGGTTGAGGATCGAGTCTTCGCCGGCGGAGGCCGTCACCTTGAAGCCGCAGTTCAGCGACCGGTGCCAGGTCTTTGAGGTGTTGGTGTAATGGCTCGCGCTGGTGAGCACTTCGAGGTATTCGAAAGATTCCAGAGCGACGTCGACGGCGTAGGTCTGGGCGACGCGGTACTCCGACTTCATCGATGGCTCGCGACCAAACGGGTGCACGTGGCCGCCGATGGCGCCCTGCTTGCGAGCGAGACGAAACATGTCGGTGTTACTTGGATACAGGCTGTCGATGCCGGTGTCTTGGTAGGCCGTCGTAAACGGAGAGATCAAATGTTTAGTGAGGTTGATGAAGTTGATGTGGCCATACCACGCGGGGCGGTATTCCTCACCGATCGAGATCATGGTTTCACTGTTGGAAAGCGGGTGGATGGGCCCTTTGAAGTTATGGGTGTCGAAGACGCGGTTGTCTTTGTTGGCGATCTTCCAGCCGACGTGATCGAGGTCTTCGGCCTCCGCCTCGAACTTCATGAATTCCGGAGTGTTGTGTAGGTTACCCGCGTAGTTCATGTGGACGTGGTCACTGCCGCTCCACCAGCCTTGGGCGTTCATGTTGGCCATCCGGCGCATTTCGAGCACCGCCTGCGTCACGCCCTTGGGGTGAATGTAGAGGTTCGCGCGCGAGGGCCAGTACTCGATGCCCTTCACCGCCTCGATGATCAGATCGCCGGGGGGGACGTCAACGGTGAAGTGCCCCTCGGCATGGTAGAAATCTTCCTTCGACGTACGTCCCGCGATGCGGTGGTAGGTCGTGGGCGGCGCGTAGGTCTTGCCGTCTGACGCCTTCATCTGGATGCGCGCCGGGGTCAGCTCGCCGGTGGTCATATCTTTGATGAAGACTTCGAGCTTGCCCATCGGCCGTTTGTACACGCGACGCCGGATTTCAATGGGGTCGTCGGAGCCGCCATAGGTCTTGAGCAGTCGAAGCTCCGAGACGCCGTGTTGGTTCGACACGTAGGCGATCCACTCGCCGTCGGGCGACCAGGCCGGGTCGAAGTGGTCCCAGGGGTCGCGGGTCAATTGATAGGGCTCGCCTTCGCGGGCCGGGTGGACATACAGATTGGTGTATTCGCTGCCACGGTGCGACGCGTAGAGAATGCGCTTGCCATCGTGAGACCACTGCGGCTTGGTGCGGTAGAGTGTCTCCTCGCGGAGGATGCGCGTGGCCTTCGCCATGGCGTCCGGTTCGAGGGGTACGCGCCAAATGGCGCCCGAGCCCAACGTGATGCCGCGGTTGGAAACGAGAATGATCTCCTTGCCATCGGGCGAGAACGTGGGTTGGATATGGTCGTCGTACACGCTGAAGTAGAGCCGCGACCGGCCGAAGCTGTTGGGCTCGGTGATGCGGCGTGCTTCGCCGAAGCGCCCGTTCTCGAACGTCCGAGTATAGATGTGATAGGTGTCCGGCTCATTCCGTGTATAGGCGAGCGTCTTGCCATCGGGGGACCAGGTGGGGTCGACGGTCAAGCGCTTCCCGGTCGTGATGGCGGTACTCTCGCCGGTGGCGACGTTGAGCAGCATGAGGTTCACGCCCTCGCCGTCCTCGGCGGTGTAGACGATCCAGCGGCCGTCAGGCGACCACGCAGGCGCGTTGTCGTAGGTCTTATTGGCGGCTAGCTCATAGGCGGTCGTGTCCCCCACCTTGATCTTCCAGATGGAGCCGGACATCGAAAACGCGATCTCCTTCCCATCAGGTGACCACGCCGGACGCCAGGGAGTGCTGGCCGTGGGAGGAACGTAGAAGCTGTACATGTAGCCGCCGGCGTAGCGGCCGCGTTGCGGGAACTGCGCGGCGCACGGAATCGCGAGACACAGAGACAGCAGCGTGATCAGAGCACGGGCGTACATCATTGCAAACCTCAGTGGAAAGAAACGGTGAATTCGGCTCAGGATAGCGCACTCAACAGGCGCTCGATATCTTCCTGGTTGTTGAAGACCGATGGCGACACGCGCATCTGGCGCCACTTCACTTTCGCGGCCACGTTCGCCTTCTTGAGCTTCGCGCGCGTCTCATCCGGGTTGTCGACCAGAAAGGCCGTAATGGGTGTCGGCGACCCCGGCGGGGTAATGCATGGATAGCCGAGCTTGGGCAGCTCTTCGATCAAGCGGTCACACAGCGGCTTGGCGTGCGCGAGGATGTTGTCCACACCCAGCTTCAGGATGTACTTCAGCGACTCGCGCTGCGCGCCAATCGCGATCGACGCGACGTTGCCGACCTCATATATGGCCGCGCCTTCGCGGGGCGTATAGCTGATGGGCTCGTCGCCTGGAGGACCGCCCGGGAAGTAGTGGTATTCGAAATTCGCGTACTGGCGGTCGCCAAACATCATCGGCTTGAGCACGTCGCCCTGCAACTCCTCGCGAACATAGAACAGCCCCAGGCCCCGCAGCCCCATCAGCCACTTATAGGTCGAAGTCGACGCGAAGTCGATGCCCATGGCGCGCATGTCGACCGGAATGCAACCCGCCGCTTGCACGACGTCCGCATACACATAGGCGCCGTTGGCGTGGGCGATGTCGCTGATGGCCTTTGACTCGGCCAGATAGCCGTTGATATTCGACGCCAACGTGATCGAGACGAGTTTGGTGTCGCCGTCGATCGCGCGCTCGTATTCCTCGATCGGCACGACCCAGTCGCGCTGCTTGATGACACGCAATTCCAGGCCCGCCTCCGCGAGCTTTCGGTAGATGTAGGCTCCGCCGTGATAGTGCAGCTCGTCGATCACGACGTTGCCCTTGCCGGAGTGCAGTCCGAGGCCGGCGGCGACAAGGTTCTCGCCCGTCAGCGTGCTCTGCACGAAGACGATCTCGCTCGGCTTGGCGTTGACGAGTTGGCCGTAGAGCTGCCTGACCTCCTCGAAAACACTCTCGCCGACGGGCATGCCGCCTTGGCCGGGCCCGTTGAGGATGAAGTCCAAGTACTGGCGCGCGGCCGTGACGGCATGAACACCGCACGGATGTCTGCCTGCGTTGTTGAGAAAGGTCTGGTGCTTCGACCAGGGAAAGGCCTCGCGCGCGGTTTCGAAGCTGGCTTCTTCAGCAGTGAGAAGGGTTTCGCCGGTTCGTGAGTCGGCTGGGCTGCAGCCGAAGAAGAGGGCCGAACTCAAGCCTCCGGCCGCGATGAAGTCACGTCGATCGAGATCCATGGTTGCCTCCATGAAGGGAGTGTGGGGTCCGATATGCCAGGGGCCGCCGGGCACGGCATGCCGTGCCCCTACATGCGTAAAGCGGCAGCGAGCCTCCGCCGGGACCGTCGTTTACCGTCGCACGAATTTCTGAGCGCGCATGCCGACGTTGACATCGCAGACGTACACAGCGCCGTCGGGCCCGACCGCGATGTCATGCGCCCAGTAGAACTGGCCGTCCGCGCTGCCGAACGAGCCCCAGGTCTCGTGGATCTTCCCCGTCAGGTCGAGCCGCATCGCGCGATTGCGATTCGGGGGATCTGGCTGCAGGTCGCCGCCATCGGCGACATAGAGAAAGCCGTCGTCGGCAATGTCCAGGCCCCAGGGCCGTCCTAGCTCTTCACTCTTCCACAGCTTGATGAACTTGCCCTTGGAAGTGAAGATTTGGATGCGCGAGTTCTCACGGTCGGCGACATACAGCTTGCCGTCTTTGTCCATCGCGAGGCCGTGCGGATTGTTAAACTGGCCCGGCTGGTCGCCCTCGCTGCCCCAATCGCGGATGAACTTGCCGGCTGAGTTGAACTGCGCGACGCGCCGGTTGCCGTAGCCGTCTGTGACGTAGATGTCGCCATTGGGCGCCACCAGCACGTCGGTCGGACGGTTGAAGTGCGTCCCGTCAAGCCCGGGCACGCCCTTCGCGCCCAAGGTCATCAGCAGCTTGCCCTCGGGACTGAACTTAAAGACCTGATGGTCCTTCCCGTCGGTCACCCAGACGTTGTCTTCATGGTCGACAGTCAACCCGTGCGCCGAGCCGAACATGCCGTCGCCCCACGAGGCCAGCAGCTTGCCGCTCGGCCCGTCGAAGGCCATGATCGGACTCGCACTGCGATGGAATACCAGCACGCGGTTCTTCGAGTCCACTTCGAGGCCGGTGGTCTGCCCGAGCGCAAAGCCATCGGGCAAAGTCGGCCAGCCGTGCACCACCTGAAACGTCCCGTTCGCCCGTGTGGAAAACAGATCCGGTCCGCCGGCCAGGACCACCAGCAGAACAAAAACAAAGAGAATCGACGCACGCCGCATAGGGCCCTCCCGAGTCGCAGTCCAGTAGACCACTAGAGTTTACCCCAACGAGACGGTGGACGGTAGTTGGATCTCACCGTGGGCCAAGGTGCTCCTCATGTACCGGCGGGCCAGGTCGCCAAAGGCCGAGCGATGCCCCCTCGCCAGTTTGCATGCGGCAGCAGCAGCCAAAAGAAAAACCGGGCGCCGGGGGGGGGGGGGGCCGGTGGCTCGGTCGCGGCGAGTAGGGCTACTCCTCGCCGAACCCCATCACATTCATGGCCGAGACCGCGTCACTGGTTCCCCAAATGACCGAGTTGGCGAAGGGTGAGTCCGTGCCCCACACCACTGAAGTGCCTTGGGGCGTGCCCGTGCCCCAGACGACGCCAGTTCCCCAAACGACAGACATGCCGTCCACGACGACCTGCGTCCCCCAGACGACGCCGGTGCCCAACACCACTCCCGTACCCCAGCCGCGACGACTCTTTCGACAATGACGGCTACGGAACCATCACGGCGCCCGGCAACGATCCCTACGTCATCACGGTCGGGGCGATGAAATCAAACTCCACCACCGCACGGGCCGATGACTTGCTGGAGAACGGTGCCATCGAGCCCGTACCAGAGGATCTACTGCGTCACTTTTCCGGTCCGGCTGCCATTCATCCCGCCTTTCTCAACGTTGCGCTAATCTGCCCTCCGCCCGTTTGAGAATGTGATTTTGAGAGCGCTAGAACACGAAACGCAAGACCAGGTGGACCACCCTTGCGTGGCTGCGGTACACACGCGTTGGATCATTAAACACGGGGTTGTCCGGAATCAGATTGTTGCGCGTTGTGTTCGACGGTACCGGCTGCACCGAGTTCAAGCTTCCCGGCACATATTGTGGGCGGTTTAGAGCGTTGTAAAACGCGCCACGCAGCTCGACCGCCTTCACATCGCCGATCACAAAGCGCTTGGTGGCCGCCATGTCGAAGTTGTTGATGCCGTGCAAGGGCAGGGTATTGCGTCCGCCGGTGGCCCAGGCGCCCGGGCCCGCCGTGATGTAGCGGGCGTTCGGGTTCTGGGCGAGGTAGCCGACGGTCTGTCCGTCGCTGTTGGCGAGCGGGACGATGCCGCTGCCCACG
Source organism: Bryobacterales bacterium (assembly GCA_965261065.1). Classification (GTDB taxonomy): domain Bacteria; phylum Acidobacteriota; class Terriglobia; order Bryobacterales; family UBA6623; genus JAKZVK01. The sequence continues at coordinate 7,396,874 of OZ253444.1, forward strand.
CCGTCGGTCCCGGCCGGGTTTACCACCACCCGGTCCGTTGCGGCATCGAGATTCAGGTTCGAATCGGTGCCGCTTTGCACGGTGGCGAAGGTCGGCGACTCGGCGGTATACATGCCGCTGAGAATCCAGTTGCCTATGATGTTCCGGCTGACCCAGTTGTTACTGCCCTTCATCCACGGCGTCTCCCAGAGCCACGTCATGGTGAAGCGGTGGCGGCGGTCGAGAAACGAGTTGCCGCGCTCGTTGCGCATGTCTTGGAAGTCTTGCGGACGCCGCGGCGAAAGCAGGGTCGAGAACAGGTCGGCCGTGCTGTCGTCGATGTTGTGGCTCCAGGTCCAGGCACCGTGGAAGTGCAGCCCGCCCGAGAAGCGTTTGGTCACTTCGGTGGCCAGCCCGTGATAGATCGAGTTGCCACGGTTCGAGAACGAGAAGATGACCGGCCCGAAACCGTTCTGTGCGAACTCGGGCAGGAAAAACGATTCGGCGTTCAGGTCGTCCAACGTGACCGGCAGGGCGTCCAGCTCGCTCTGCGACGGCCCGGACAGGTACGTTGGCAGATTTCTGGTGGCGCTGACGCGCGCGCGCAGCGGCAGAATGTTCTGCGTGAACAGTCGAACGCCGCGCGTGCCGAGATAACGGACGTTGACCGTGTAGTCGCGGCCCAGGACGCGTTGTACGCCGAAATTCCATTGGATGGAGTAGGGCAGGTGCTGGTCGGGGATGAACCCGGACGTCAGCGCGCGCGCCGTGGCGTCGTCGATCTCGTCGGGACGTTGATCGGGCCGGATGCCGCCATTAGCCAGGAAGTTGGGGATGTCGGTCGTGTTGTCGACGCGGAACGTGTTCTCGACTTGCGGTGGCTTGGTGAAGGCGCCCAGGTTGTCGAAATAGTTGTCGTACGCCAAGCCGAAACCGGCGCGAATGACGGTGTCGCCACGATCGCCCGGCGAGTAAGCGAGGCCGACGCGGGGCGCGAAGTTCGCCTTCTGGGCGCGCGGCTCACGGAATTCCAACACCCCAGGGACGCTCGACGCCGCGTTGAGCGCCTGCAGCTTGTCGCCCGTCGGTACACCCTTGTACTCGTGTCGGATGCCGAGGCTCAGCGTCAGGTTGCGGCGCAGCTTGATCTCGTCGTTGATGTACCAGTAGAAGTTTGTCTGGTTGCCGTCGTAGGGGATGCCGCCGGCGTTGCGCTCAGCCAGAATGTCTGGGTTGAAGTCGAGCAGGTAACGACCAAGCCCGGAGTATTGATAATCCCCGCGCACGCGGCTTACGAAGTTGGTCGGCGCAATGTGCTTGCGCGCGTCGATGCCGAACTTCACCAGGTGACGTCCCTGCATCCAACTGGTGTTGTTGACGAGCTGATAGGTGTTGAGCACGACCGAGCGCGGCGCGGTCTCGGTGGGCCCGAGTTGCATGTTGAGATCCTGCTCGATGCGGATGTTTGGAAACGCGTCGAGGCCGGGAAAGCTGAAGCTGCCGGCCGGGACGTTCTGATCGAAACGGTTGTAGCTGAGGCGCAGCTAGTTCAGCAGGTTGGGCCCGAACGTGTGGTACTCAGACAGCGTGGCCAGCTTTGCCCGCACCCTTCGCTGCTGCGAGAACGCCGGCAGGTTGGGGTTGATGGTTGGGTCGATGGCGTCGGAGGAATCGTCGATGTAGCGGAACCGGATTTCGTCGCGCGTCGAGGTCGTGTAGTCCATGGCGACCAGCCAGTTGTAGTTGTTCTGAAACGTCGGGAAGCTGATGGGCAGAACCTCGATTGGTATGTCAATGCCGGAGACCGAGGTGCTCGTGCTTGCTGTCGGCGCCGCGCCCGCGAAGTCGCGTACAACCCCGAGGTTGTTTTGCGAGACGCCGGGCATGGCCTCGAGCAGCCGGTAGCCCTCGGCTGTCGGGGCCATGGTGGCGCTGTTGGGCGCGGTCGCCTGACCGATCGGGTTGTACTCGAACGAGCCGAAGTAGAACAGCTTGTTCTTGACGATCGGGCCGCCGACGGTGCCGCCAAAGCGGTTGTTGTCGTAGCGCGAGTTCTCGCGGATGCCCTGCCGCGCGTCCGCCTCGTCGATGGCGTTCAAGTTGCGGTTTTGGAAGTACTCGTAGGCTGACCCGTGCGTCTCGTTCGAATCGCTCTTGATGACGATGTTGAACTGCCCGCCGGTCGAGTGTCCGAACTCGGCGCCATACTGGTTTTGCAGCATCGAGAACTCGGCGACGGCTTCGTTCGGGACGTTAATACTGCGTCCGGTGGCGTCTTTGCGGTTGTTGTCGACACCCTCAACGGTGAAGTTGTTCTGGCGTACGCGCTGCCCGCCGACGGAGGGCCCGTCGCCCTGGGCAAGCCCGCCGCTGCTTGTGACCCCGGCGGCTTGCAGCGAGAGATTGAGCACGCCGTACTCCAAGTCGGCGCTGGGGCCGTAGAGCGCCTGCTTGCTGCTGAACGAGGAGCCAATCGTCGAACTGGTCGTGTCGATCGATGCCGGTGCGTCGGTGACGGTTACCTCGGTGCGCGTCTCGGCCACCGCCAGATCGATGTTCACCGTGGTCGTGCGATTCAGCGTGACCCCGACATGCTCCAGCGTGGACGTCGAAAACCCCTTCGATACCGCTGTGAGACGGTACTCCCCGACTGGCACGTGGCTGAAGCGGTACAGGCCGATGGCGCTCGCTTTCGTGCGCCTTTGCATTCCCGTGGCCGTGTTCTCGAGGTCAACGGTGGCTCCCGGAATGGCGGCGCCACTGGCATCGAGGACGGAGCCGACAATATTACCGTCGGTCGCTTGGGCATAGGCCACTCCACTAAAACCGGCCAGCACAACCATCAGAGATAGGACGAGCAGTTTCTTCTTTGGCATGGTTTACCCCAATCCTTCTAGCGTTCTTCCCAATGCGGACGCTCTGGACGGACGGGCCTCCGCGGCGAGGCTGTCTTTCAGTTGTATCGGCCAAAGGCCGGTACTTCTTGTAGGGAAGAAACGCGGGATCTAGAGGGGAGCAGCGCGCCGAGCGCACCAGACGGGCTAAACCGGGACCGTGCACGGACGGATGTGGAAGGAGAACGTTCCTACGGGTCGGGGCGTCAGCGTGCTACGGTCGGCGCTACTCAATATCAAGGGCCCGGCCGCAAAAAATCGGCGGAAAGGTGTTGGAATATCCGGATTGCACTCCGCATCGGGTACCAGAGACCGCTCACGGTTTCTCAGCTAAAGGGTGCATCTTGGAGATGTGACCCCTTGCTGTCCATCGCGGCCCATAAGGCGCATGTATGATGTCCACAAATGACCACGGACAAGCAGTTCCGCGACTCAAATCACATCTGCAATCCACGACGCACACGGCGAGACTTCCTCGGCGCATCCGCTCTGCTCTCAACGGCGGCGCTCGCTGGCGGATGCGCCGCGCGTCAAGCCTCGTTAGTGCTCGATCAGCCGCCCCGCAAATTCGCGCGCGTGAAGGTCTCCCGCGGGCGTGTCATCCGAACCATCGCCGGCCTGCGACCCCATCGCGACTCGGGTTTTGTCGTCCGAGCCGACAAGTTCGACAACAAGGTCGTCGTCCACAACTACGGACACACCGGGGCTGGCATCTCGCTCTCCTGGGGCAGCGCGCACCTCGCCGCCAACCTGGCTCTCGAAACCGGCGCGAAGGAGTTCGCCGTCCTGGGCGCGGGCTGCATGGGTTTATGCACGGCGCGTCTGTTGCAGGACCGCGGGGCTTCCGCCACGATCTACATCAGCTGGGTATCCACTTGACTCAGGTGACCCCAAGATGTAGTGTAGGGCCTGGTGGAGGATTACCCGCGCGACCAACTCGAATTCGGGTCTCACTTTGCGAGCGAGGAGGCTTGCCGCGACTATCTGTTCGCCTTGCGCTGGCCAGAGGGTTTCCGCTGTCCAAGGTGTGGGCATGAGCGCGCTTGGCCGGTGCGCAAAGTGTGGTTCGAATGCGCTCGCTGCGGGCGGCAAACCTCCGTCACCGCCGGCACGATCTTTCAAGACACACGCAAGCCGCTGCGGCTGTGGTTCCGGGCGATGTGGACCATCACCACGCAGAAGAATGGGGCCAGCGCCCTGGGTCTACAGCGCGTTCTGGGACTGGGCAGTTACCAAACCGCCTGGCCTTGGATGCACAAGCTGAGGCGAGCGATGGTGCGCCCGGGGCGGGAGCGATTGACGGGCCTCGTCGAGGTCGATGAGACCTACTGGGGCGCTGAAGAAGAAGGGGTAATCGGCCGGCAGACCGAGCGTAAAGCGTTGATTGCAGTCGCCGCGGAAGAGAGAGGCGCCGGGCTGGGGCGCATCCGCATGCAGCGCGTTCAGAACGCCTCGGCGGCCAGTTTGATGCCCTTCGTCGAGGAGTCGGTCGAGCCGGGCAGCGTGGTTGTTACCGACAACTGGTCGGGCTACGATCCGCTCAAGAAGAAGGACTACCAGCGTCGTATCATCTCGATTAACAACCGCCGCGAGCAGGCCTCGCAGCTACTGCCGAGGGTGCACTTGGCGATCTCGCTACTCAAGCGCTGGATGCTGGGCACGCATCAGGGGGCGGTCAGCCACGAGCATCTGGACTACTATCTCGACGAGTTCGTGTTCCGCTTCAATCGGCGCAGATCACGCAGTCGGGGCAAGCTCTTCTACCGCCTTGTGCAGCAGGCCATGGCGGTGGAGCCGACGCCGTACCGCTCGATCGTCGCCGATTGGGACGCTAAGACGCTGTGAGCCCAACTACAAGATGTTGGGGTCACCTGAGTCAAGTGGATACCCGACCTACACCAAAGACCTTCCCCCGAACACGACCTCGAACGTCGCCGGCGGTCAGTGGTCCCCCCTCGCCGCCTACTCGCCCGGCAGAGCCACGGCCGAGTACCGCGCACAGTACGAAGCGGCGGCGCGCTTCGCCAACAAGTACTTCCAAGAGCTGAACCTCCCTCGCTACGGCATCCGCTGGATCCCGAACTATTTCCTCAGCGAACGGCCCTTTCCCGACTACGAAACCTGGGCCGAGACCAACCCCATCGCCGATCTCTACGAAGAATATCGCCTTCTCGAACCGGACGAGCATCCGTTTCCCGTGCCACACGTCCAACGCTTCACGACGATGCTGATCGAGCCGCCCATCTTTCTCAGCGAGGTGATGCGGGACCTCCGGCTCGCCGGCGGAAAGATCGTCGTGCAAGAGTTCACGGACGTGAATCAGGTTTTGGCGCTCCCGCAACGAACGGTCGTCAACTGCACGGGCCTGGGCGCGAAAGAATTGTTCGGCGACGAAGATCTCATGCCCGTCAAAGGGCAGTTGTCGTTCCTGGTGCCGCAACCCGAAGTCGACTACATCACGCTCGGTGCCGGGAACCTCTACATGTTTCCGCGAACGGACGGCGTACTTCTAGGGGGAACCTACAAACGAGATGATTGGTCCCTCGAACCTGACCCCGTCGAGACAGACCGCATCGTCGAGGGGCACCGCCAGCTTCATGCTGCGATGACTTGAAGCGATTTCCTACGCGGTGGGATTCTGCGTCTGCGCAATATTCGGTCCAACCGCTTCTATCGCCTTCAGCGCGTCAGTGGAAGGGTAGGCAATCTCGACTGAGAGCGCCCGAAGCATGGCAGGACCGCCACTTCAGGATCTGCCGGGCACTCGATAGATCGAAATGCCGATGCCGCCCTTGTACCATAGAAACTGGAGGTTTGTATGGCGGCAACGTCTCGCGGACAACACGGTTCCGGTTCGGCTCAAGCGTCGACCGAGGTTCCGACACCAACTTATGCGGAGCAGGCCCGCACCCTGATGCATTTGGGCCGCGTGGGGACGCTGTCGACGCAGTCGCGCAAGCAGCCCGGGTTCCCCTTCGGTTCGGTCATGCCTTTCGGACTCGACGGCGAAGGACGGCCACTGTTGCTGATCAGCAACATGGCGATGCACACCCAAAACTTGCAGGCCGACCCGCGCGCGGCGTTACTGGTGATGCAGGACCCGGGCGCGGTCGACGTTCTTGGGGCCGCACGGGTGACGCTGATCGGCGAGGCGAAATCGCTCGCGGAGGCCGACCGTGCTGAGACGCGCGAACTTTATCTGAAAGCCTACCCGAACGCGAAGTATTGGGTCGATTACGACGACTTCGCCTTCTACCGCATGAGCGTCAAGGACGTCTATTTCGTCGGCGGCTTCGGCGTCATGGGTTGGGTCGCGGCCGAAGACTATCGCCAGGCAGAACCCGACCCACTAGCCGACTCGGCCGAAGGCATCATCCGTCATATGAACGAAGACCATGCGGACGCGCTCGTGAAGCTGGCGCAGGTTCATGGGGGCATCGAAGCCGCCGAGGCCCAAATGACGGCGGTGGACCGCTTGGGTTTTCACGTGCGGCTCAAGACAGCGGAAGGAATGCGCGGTGCGCGCATCGCTTTCACGCGCGAGGTTCTCAATACCAAGCAGGTGCGCGAGGTGCTCGTCGGGATGGTGAAACAAGCCTCTCCATCCTCGAACCCGTAAGCGTACAGTGGCGGTCGGCACGGAGTAGGTCGACGGTGTCACGCAGCCATGTTCGAGATCGCGGAACCCCCAGCGTGCAGGGCCGTCCAATAGCTCTCGCAAGATCAACATCGCACAGCAACCAACGGTGGGCTTGCTCCGGGTCGCGACAGCTTGCCCGGATCACGCCTGCAAGCCTGCAACGCTAGCCGCAGCCTGACGGCCTGATTTGACGGCTCCCCCGAGGTACTGTTAGCGTGGACTGTTACGCCTTGTTTGGCCCGCCGGGCCGTGGCATCAAGCCGGCCGGCAATCCCAACGGGGCGAGTTCAGACGGACACGACCCTTCACCGGGTCCTTTCACCACATTTCTTCATTCGAGGCGGACATGGCAGACGAGAGAACCACGACCTTGCAAGGCAATCCCCTGGCGTTGGCCGGGACCGAGTTGAAGGCCGGCGACGCGGCCCCTGATTTCGAGTTGACGGCCAACGATATGAGCGCCGTCAACCTCGCGGCCACCGGCAACGGCACCCGCGTCTTCTTGGCGGTGCCGTCGCTCGACACTCCGGTGTGCGACGCCGAGACACGGCGATTCAACGAAGAGGCCGCCGGCCTCGGAGACGTCAAGATTTACACGGTAAGCACCGACCTGCCGTTCTCCCAGAAGCGTTGGTGCGGCGCCGCCGGCGTCGAGCAGGTGCAAACGCTCTCCGACCACAAGACGGGCGCCTTCGGCGAAGCTTGGGGCGTGATGATCCCGGCGCTGCGCATCCACTCGCGCGCCGTGTTCGTGGTCGATGGCGGCAACAACATCACCTACGCGGAGTACGTTCCCGAGGTTGCCGACCATCCCAACTACGACGCCGCGCTGGCCGCGGCGAAGTCGGCGTAGGGCACGCCTCGTCAGAGCCGCGGCTCTGGGCGAACGGGCTCCTACATTAGGCAAGGCCTCCCCTACATTACGTAAGGCCGGTCCGACGGGTCGGCGGTCGGCTCCTTCTGTTCGCCGGCGGCTTCGCTTCCCATCTGCTTTAGCTTGCGATAGAGCGTCGTCTTGCCGATGCCGAGCAGCCGCGCGGCCTTGGTCTTATCGTTGCGCGTGTGGCGAAGCGCTTGGACGATGGCCTTTTGCTCGAGCCGCTTGAGGTTGAGCGCCTCGTCCGCGCACGCCGGGCCCTCGTCGTCGCTCGAAACTCGCACGCCTTCGGTGACGCGGCGCGGCAGGTTGTGCACGTGAATCGAGTTGCGCGTCAAGGTCGGCACGGCGGCTTCGATGGCGTTCTTCAGCTCGCGGACGTTCCCCGGCCAGAAGTACTGCCGCAGCACGTCCATGGCGCCTTCGGTGACGGTGATCGGCTCGTTGCGAAACAGGTGCCGCGACGCGAAGTGCGCCGCGAGCAGAGGGATGTCGTGCCGGCGCAGGCGCAGCGGCGGCAACTCAATGTGTAATACCGCCAGGCGATAGTAGAGCTCGACACGGAAGCGACGGTCCGCGACGAGAGCGTCGAGATCCTGCGTGGTCGCCGAGATCGTGCGCACATCAACCGACTGGCTGCGGGGGCTGCCCAGGCTGCGCACCTCGCCCTCTTCGATCAGTCGCAAGAGTTTGGGCTGCATATCGAGCGGCAACTCACCCACCTCGTCGAGAAACAGCGTGCCGGTCTGCGCGCTCTGCACCAGCCCGGCGCGGTCGGCCACGGCGCCCGTAAACGCACCGCGCGTGACGCCGTAGAGTTCGCTTTCGATCAGCGTCGGGGCGAGGCAGGCGCAGTCGACCGTCACGAACGGCTTGCCGTTGCGCTCGCCAAGCGCGTGAATCGCTTTCGCGACCAGTCCCTTGCCGGTGCCGGTTTCCCCGTGGATCAACACCGGCGCGCCGCGGGCCGCGGCGTGGCGAAGCTGCTCATAGACGTGCAGCATCTCGGGCGATGCGCCCACGAGGCCGGCGTATTGCATGTTCTGCTTGAGCTTTAAGCGTTCGAGGCGGCGCGTGCGCACGAACTCGATTCGCTCGAGCAGCAGCTCGGGCGCGGTGCGCAGTGTTTCGGGTGACCCGGTGTCGAAGACGTCATGGCACCCGGCATGCATCAGCGCGACCAGGTCGCGGGGAGCGGGCGGGCGGGCGAGCACGACCACGATCTGCATCTGCGGGCACTGGTGTTTCCACTCGCCTACGAGCCCGGGAGCCGCGTCGGTGAACGTCCCGGCGTGCCATGCGAGGGCGTCCGCGGTATTCTTGTGCAGCCACGAGGCGGCTTGGCCGCAGGCTACCGAGGCGGCTTCGAAACGCTCCTGCGCGGTCCATGCCGGCAGATTGGGGCGGGCCGCGCGATCGTTGACGATCAGCAGCTTGAACCTGGGCTGGGCCATTTGAACCTGGGCTGGGCCATCACAGAGCAATCGGCTCACGCAGCAGCGGGCATTACAACGCGGGCCTGGCGGGGTGCACACGCTGTCGCCGGTCGGGCCTTTGCTTGGGAAGTCCTGATACAATCGGACCCCTTGCAGACGCACTTCGGGAGGAGATTCCACTTGGCCGATAGAGAGTTCCCTGACAAAGAGTTCACAGGAAAGGTTGCGCTGATTACCGGCGGGTCGCGCGGTATCGGGCGGGCGACGGCTGTCAAGCTGGCCCAGGAAGGCGCCGACATCGCCCTCAATTACCTCAGCCGCGACGCGGACGCCGAGGAAGCCCAGGCGCTCGTCGAAGCCGAGGGCCGACGCTGCGTGCTCATCAAGGGCGACATATCGAAACCCGCGGACGTGGACGCCATGGTCGCCAAGGCCCGCGACGCGCTGGGGCCGATCGGGCTGCTGCTGGCCAACGCCGGGTTGAGCATTCTCGAGTCGCACGAAGAGATCTCGTGGGAGACGTGGCGCAAGACCATGTCGGTCAATCTCGACGGGACTTTCCTCACCGTCATGGCCGTCAAGGACGAGATGCTCTCCAACGGCTATGGCCGCATTGTGTGCATCTCGTCGGTGGCAGCGATCCGCCCGCGCAAGATGCAAATCCACTACGCGGCAAGCAAGGCGGCGCTGCACGGGCTGGTGCGCTGCTGTGCCGACGCCTTCGCGCCCAACGTACGGATCAACGGCATCGCGCCGGGCTTGATCGAGACCGAGATGGGCGCGTTGCTCGGTCCCGAACGCACGCAAGAGATCATCGCCGGGACGCCGCTTGCACGCCTCGGCCGTCCCGAAGAGATCGCCAACACGGCGTACTTCATGCTGTCGGATCTATCGAGCTTCATGACCGGCCAGACGATCCCCATCAGCGGCGGCCGGGCGATGTTGGCGTAGCCGGGAAATCTCACTCGGGTGGCGCGGGCCTCCTGGCCTGCAGCGTCGACCTCCGGGTCGACGTTTCCACCACCACAGCACGTTTGCCCGAGCACGGGAGCAGACCGGCGAGGACGCCGGCCCTGCCCGCCAGAGGCGCGCGCCACACCCGATCTAGCAATCCTCATCGGCTGTCGAATCTCAGCAAGCCCGGCGCGCCCACAACCAGACGGCGACCGGAATCGCAAACTCCAAGGCAACGAACCACAGGTTCTCTTGCAAGTTCATGTAGACGTGGTAGGAGAGGAAGATCGACCCCGATAAAGCCAGCCAGAACCACGCGCGGCGAAGAGCGGCGAACGGCAACACCCACGTCAGATACCACGGCGCCAGCATCGGCGTCGTCAGCAGAAAGGTCCCAAACAGCCACAGTCCCTGCCGGTGGAGGGCGTGCGGCGAGACGTCGTCGTTGCGATAGAGAATCAGCGCCACGACCCCCACCGCCACCAACGGAAACAACACCTCAGCAAGCCGGTGAATGGGAAGCAACCGGCCCAGCGCCGGGTTGAAGGTCCACTCGGCGGCGTAGGCCTTCATGCCTTCCGGCGGATCGGAAGCGATCAGAGCCAGCGCCGCCAGCGGCAGGAGCGCGCCGCGTACGCCGAGCCGCTTGAAGAACGCCGGGACCAACACCAACGGCGTCGGCTTGACCAGCACCGCCAGCGCCAGGGCGACCCTGCCCCAGCCGTCCGCGAACCGTACCGCCGCCACCACCAGGAAAACGATAACCGCGTCGAGGTGGCCGGAGCCCGCGAACTCCTTGATCATCAGCGGACACCAGGCGTAGGCGACCAGCGGCAAGTCGTCCATGCCCAACCGTCGGCAGATGCCCGCCAGCAGCCACACGACGCCCAGGTCGAAGGCCACCATCAACAGCTTGAAGACGACCACGCTGCCAGGCCCGATCGCGTGGGCCAAAAGGAAGACTCCCTGCGCGACCCCGGGGTAGGGTGAAGCGTGCTCGGGGTAGCCGATATTGTCGGTGAGATCGCCCCAGCCATCCCAGTTGGACCCACTATAGAGCCGCTCGTACAGCCGGGGATGTTCCAACTCCACTTCGTACTCGTCCAACTCCTCGGGCGCAACTTTCATCGGATTGAGTCCGGCCGACCAGACGTGCCCCTCCCACAGATACCGCCAGATGTCGTCGTCGTAGAGCAGCAGTCGTTGGTAGGCGCCGGTTTCGAAGTCAAAGCCCGCCGGCAGGAGCAGAAGGTGGAACAGGATGGCTGCACCGAAGATCAGCCTGCGCTCCGGTGGACGCCGGACCGCAAGCCATAGCACTACCGCCCACAGCAGGGTGAGGGTCAGGAAGATCGTGAGGAACAGCGTAAGGTCCGCACGGGAATGGTCCGAGCGGACCCACAGCGAGGCAGCCGCGTAACCCAGGGCCGCGCACAGCGCCCAGTAGGCGCGCCGCGACCGCCCCGGCGGCGTCATGTCGTGCTTTTCTTCTTCTCCTTCTTGACCTTGACCTCGGTGACGGTGCCGGTATCGGCGCAGAACTTCAGCTTGACCGTTGCGTTGGCGGGAATCTTGGCCAGTCCGCCGGTCCTGAGGTCCTTTTTCTTGAAGCCGGGGATCCTGAACTTCGTGTCGCCACCGATGAGCACCCCGACGGGCTTTTCCTGTCCCTTGGGCGTCACAAGGATGGCCTGCCGATCAAGGTCAATCTCTTCAATCGTGGCGTCGACCGAGGCGATTGGACAGCCGCTCGGGCCCGCCTCGCCCGTCACCTGGCCGCGCGGCATCTTGACCGAGGCCGTGGCGACGGCGAGAGAGATGATCACCAGGACGGGTAGCACCAAATAGCGAGAGCGCTTCATGTTATCTCCAGAGTACGTTCAGGGTTGTGCGAGGCGCAAGACCTCGCGCGGAAGGGACGGCGACCCCCCGCCGCTTGAATGTTGCTTCGGGAGCACCGGCACCGGGCCGCCCCATTCCACATACCTATCCGTTCGCCAAGCAACGCCGTTTGGTCACGCTCCGATCTCCGCCAGATGATCGGGTCGGGTGACGGGGATTGTGCCCCGGCACTCTCGCACACCGCCGTCAAGCACGAAGCGTCGGCTTGGTAAGGCCGATCGGCCAGCGTCAAGGCTGAAGCCTGGCATCCCGACCGGACCTTTGCTAGGCGCCTCGGCAGGTGGGGCCTACCGCGTGAGTCCTCTTCGTGGTACCGTAACCCGCGTCCCGTACCGTTAGCAGTCCTGGAAATCTCATGAGAACCATCGACTTCTCCCGCTCCTTCCTTCGCTTTCGCACCGACAACCTAAACAAGCCGTCGCGCACAACGAGCCACCAACCTCCGTACACGCTCAACAACTGTGTGATCTCCATCGAATGTCGTTGTCGTATCACCGACCGCGAAACCGACGCCGTGCAGCAATTCGTTCTCGGCGCCGGCTGCAAGACCGAGCGCGTAGGTGTGGAGCGTGACATCTGGACGGAGCCGAATGGCGATTTCGTCCCGATCTTCAGCGATGACTCGTTCATGCACCTGAAGAGCTTTGCCCACACCGGTATTCAGGTGGACCTCTACCCGCCGGGAAGCGGCAAACAGCCTCTCCGGCAGACGGGAAATCGTGCTGAGTGTTTCGACGCGACGGGCGTCGATCTCGTCGAGTGCGAAGGAGAGCTACTCGATTCGGCGGAAGCGATCGTAGAAGCCTCGCTCGCCGCCGAACCGCTCGTCGCGGTCACAAGACTCTCACAGGGACGCTACACAGCCGCGATCGAGTACCCCGTCAAGACCATGAACGCCAACGAACGGGACATGGTGTATCAGACCGATACGGGTCCGGTTCTTCTTCCGGACCTCTCGGCGGAGCCGGAGAACCTTCTGACGACGCTAGAGCTGGCGTACTCAGCGTTCAACTGTCCGGACTGGATAGAGTTCATCGTCCGCGTCCCCACCGCCATAAGCGAGGACGTAAGCGTGTTTCATTACTCGAAGCCCGTCCGTATGGATGCCAAAAACCAGGTGATCCGACGGCTTGGTTGAGACGCTAGAAACGAATCCAGGAAGTCTTGGCGCCCGTTACTTCGGAGCCAACAGCCTCGCCATCAAGAAGGCGTCCGCGTTCGGGAAGTCACTCTCTGAAACACCCTCGATGAGAAGATGACACGGTGCTCGTCGCCTTCGAGCCGGCCGGTCGTCCGAATGATCTCATTCAGGGCTGAAGCGGAGGACACGGTTGGGGCGGGTGCCGGTGAGTAGCTCTCCCTCACCGTTAACACTGACGGAGTGAGTTCCCGTTGAGTCGACGAGGCCGATGATCTTACCGTTATTCCGATCTAGCTGCATGAGCCAGCCGGGTGAGCCGTTGACCTGATCGAGTCGATGGGACCCTAGCCAGACAGTGCTGCCGTCAAGAAACAGGGAGTAGGTCTTGCCAAGGCCGTCCCATTCGTCGATGTAGCCGCCTTGACGGGTAAAACGTTGGATGCGGCCGTTCTCGCGGTCGCCGACGTAGATGACTCCGCGCTCGTCGACGGCGATGGAGTGCGGGAGGTTGAATCTGGCGGGGCCGGTTCCGGGACGTCCCCAGGAACGAAGGCGTTCTCCCTCGGGACTGTATTCAAGAATACGCGCGTTGCCGTAGCCGTCGGCGACGAGCAGGTTGCCATTCGCGGCGAAAGCGATATCGGTGGCGCCTCGAAAAGGGCTTTTCTTGTCGGGCATCTCGCCAACGTCGATGTGCAGGAGTTGTTCGCCCTGGGGGCTGAACTGATAGATATGGGAGCTGCCGGCATCGACGGTCCAGACGTTGCCGCTCGGATCGACCCGGATGCTGTGGGGAATCATGTACAATCCCGCGCCCCAGGAACGCTGGATGCGGCCTTGCCGGTCTACCGCGAGAACGGGATCGGCGTCGGGCCCACGCTGAAGGACGTAGGTGATGCCTTCGGGACCCGCGGCAACCGAGGAGACCATCTCGACCGCCCAGGCGGCATTGGGTGGCTTCAGGGGAAGTTCACCACGCGTGAAGTCGAGGCGTGGGGCGTCTTCGATTCGCTTGAGGAGTTCGACTGTGTTGCTTGCCGCTTGGGCGTCCGTGCGCTGGGCTTGCGCTAGCGGGAGGTGGAGAAGGAAAAGAAGAAGCCAGACCCGGCGCATCGGGGAACAGTATAAACCAGGATTTCCGTTTTTGGCCATGGCGGAACGGATAGGATAGCCGAGCCAGAGGCTGTGCTACTACGCTCTTCGCGCTGCTTTCGCGTTCGATCCTTATCTCTCCGCCGGTCCGGCCTTCGGATCGGGTAGTCCGACATACTGGCACCATTCGAGACCTGGCCCTCTAGAATCGCACCACCGCGGCAAAGCTGGTGAAAACAACCGATCCGTCGATCAGACAGATTGTTTTCTTCCATGGCGCTGCCCCACGGCGGTTCGGGACCGCCCCAACGACGCTCCGGTGCGCTGCAGCAGGTGTAAACTCATGCGTTCCGAATATACCGCCATCTATCCGCGGACAAGCGCTATGCAATACATTTTGGAGGACTTAGTGGTCCTCCCGGTGCTGTCCGCGATTCCTCCGCAGAGCGACAGTCAGCGAACCGGGATAACGGACCCGCCGGGTTCCGTACTAGAGTTTCCCGAGGGCTACTTCTGGGGGACAGCAAATGACCCGCTTGGCAGAACGCGCCTTGGAGGAGTACACTTTTCGCAGGGTGCTGTTCAAGGAGACTGCCGTGAAACCTGCACTCACAGACACCAACCTATCCCTCGGACGCCGCGATCTCTTCCGCGCTGCGATGCCGCCGACCGCGATGATGAATTTCTCCACGCCCGGATCCCAGTTCAATGAACTTTTGCGCGAGCTGCCTAGAAGAAACTCGACCACTGGCTTTACCTAGTCCTCAGGTACCCCCTTGCCCACCTCTACCAGGGCCTACCCATCTTGCGGAAGATGTTGACGATGTCGTCTTTGACCGTGGAGAACTGGCCGAGCAGGGCTTTGGCCTGCCTCTTCCATTTGACCCCCGAACTGTTCCGCTATGCCTTTGACCAGGGTGTCGGTGCCTTGACTCCTCCCCATCTGCTTGCCGTATAGCGGGTGGACGGTCGTGTCGGTGTCCGGTGTCATCGGCTTCAGCTTCACCTGGGCGGCGTCCCAAATGCCCCCGCTTGAGAGGCTCGTTCCAACGGGGCGCCCCTTCCTCCCCCGTACCCCTCAAAACTCAAAGGCGTAAAGCCCTACAGCGCCGGCGCCGATATGCATAAATACAGGCCCTGCTTGGTTCTATCACCTACGGGTCGCTCAGGCTATGGCAAGGCGTGGGCTATTGAGATGGCCGCATCGGGCCGCCGCCCGCACGATTGCGGACTACGGCTCCAAGATTGCCGATCCAGTCGAACGCTTGCGATACATTCGTGCCTGCACAGTCGTGGCGCAGCAAAACAGCTGGTTCCTCCAACTTTGGCCGATCGGCCCCGCGATCTATCGGGCTTTGTGTGTCGGCGCGTGCTTCCGCGGGCAGCAAGCGGAACTGCGGAGAGCTCCCTGGAGCGAACAGTTCGTTTTTTGGCTGCTGCGCTGTCGGCTGACTGTGATCCGCCATCGGGGGCTCACCTTCGCGCTGAGCGGGTTGCTTGTCTGCGCAGGGGCCGTCGGCGTCGTCGGATTTCGCAGCAGAGAACCGGAGCGGGTAATGGAGGCGATCGCACACGCCGAGAGCGAACGCACCGAGGTCGCCGCGCCGCATCAGCCGCCGGCCGAGATCTGGCTCGTCGAATCGCGTGACGGCGCGGATCTGTACAGTAACGGTCTGCGAGTAGACAACCGCTATCGGACGCACACCGGGCCGCGAATTTATGCCGTTTTGCCGCGCGACGGCGAAGTCCAGCCGGAAGCGCTGGAGTGGCGCGAGCGTCCTGTCGGTCTGGTTTTCCACACGACGGAAAGTGATCTCGCTCCGCTCGCCAAGGCCTACAACCACCACATTCGCTATCAAGGCCGGCAACTACTGCTCTACCTGCAGCGGAAAGGGCTCTACAATTTCGCGATCGATCGTTTCGGCAAGGTCTATCGTATCGTTCCCGAGGAGGAATACGCTCATCACGCGGGCCATTCGGTTTGGGCCGAGGGCGGCGAGCTGTATGTGAATCTGAATCACAGCTTTCTCGACGTGGCATTCGAGACGGAGCGCGGTCTGGGCGCCTCGGCGGATAGGCCCGACCGGCCCTTGACGCAAGCCCAATTGGCGGGGGGGGGGGGGGCAGCTGTTGACCGCGCTTCTGAGGCAGAGCTTCGGCATCGTGGAAGGCAACGTCGTCACCCACGAGATGGTTTCGCTGAACCCCGCCAATGGCCTAGTCGGATATCACACCGACTGGCGCGGCCGGTTCCCCTTCTCCGAGCTTGGCCTGCCGGATAACTACCGGCTCGCTGTGCCGAGCATCGCCGAGTGGGGCTTCCGCTACGATCGTCAGTTCGTCGACCAAGTCGGCGGCCGCGTCTGGGCCGGCGTACGACTGGCGGAAAAACGCTTTCAGCGCGAAGCCGAGCTGCGCCAGATCAGCCTGCAGCGGCTTCGCAAAATGCAGATTGCGCGCCTGAGGGACTGGATGGAGCGGCTGCGGGAGCTGACCCAACAACGCGCCGAGCAGCAGGCCTTCACTGAGGCCACAGATGCGACCATGCGAGCCGGCGAGACCGGCTGAGAGAACGGATTCAAAACTCGGTGCTGAGCACCGACAAGGAAGGAGCATCGTATGTCAAACAAACCAAACGCCTTGAAGGCCAAAGGGCTCGACGTCGGCACCAGCCGACTCGTGCTCGCACGGCCCGTCGAGAGCACGTATCAGTACGAGGGACAGTTGAATGCCTTCATCTCGCTTCCTTACTCAAGGATGACCGAAGGCATGCTGCGCCGCGAGCGGATCTTTTTCAGCGTGGAAGGATCGACGATTCTCGCCTATGGCAATCGGGTCGAGGAGTTCGCCAACATTCTAAACGGCGAGACCCGCCGCCAGATTCGGACCGGATTGCTGAATCCGGCCGGCCGGATATCCACTTGACTCAGGTGACCCCAACATCTTGTAGTTGGGCTCACAGCGTCTTAGCGTCCCAATCGGCGACGATCGAGCGGTACGGCGTCGGCTCCACCGCCATGGCCTGCTGCACAAGGCGGTAGAAGAGCTTGCCCCGACTGCGTGATCTGCGCCGATTGAAGCGGAACACGAACTCGTCGAGATAGTAGTCCAGATGCTCGTGGCTGACCGCCCCCTGATGCGTGCCCAGCATCCAGCGCTTGAGTAGCGAGATCGCCAAGTGCACCCTCGGCAGTAGCTGCGAGGCCTGCTCGCGGCGGTTGTTAATCGAGATGATACGACGCTGGTAGTCCTTCTTCTTGAGCGGATCGTAGCCCGACCAGTTGTCGGTAACAACCACGCTGCCCGGCTCGACCGACTCCTCGACGAAGGGCATCAAACTGGCCGCCGAGGCGTTCTGAACGCGCTGCATGCGGATGCGCCCCAGCCCGGTGCCTCTCTCTTCCGCGGCGACTGCAATCAACGCTTTACGCTCGGTCTGCCGGCCGATTACCCCTTCTTCTTCAGCGCCCCAGTAGGTCTCATCGACCTCGACGAGGCCCGTCAATCGCTCCCGCCCCGGGCGCACCATCGCTCGCCTCAGCTTGTGCATCCAAGTCCAGGCGGTTTGGTAACTGCCCAGTCCCAGAACGCGCTGTAGACCCAGGGCGCTGGCCCCATTCTTCTGCGTGGTGATGGTCCACATCGCCCGGAACCACAGCCGCAGCGGCTTGCGTGTGTCTTGAAAGATCGTGCCGACGGTGACGGAGGTTTGCCGCCCGCAGCGAGCGCATTCGAACCACACTTTGCGCACCGGCCAAGCGCGCTCATGCCCACACCTTGGACAGCGGAAACCCTCTGGCCAGCGCAAGGCGAACAGATAGTCGCGGCAAGCCTCCTCGCTCGCAAAGTGAGACTCGAATTCGAGTTGGTCGCGCGGGTAATCCTCCACCAGGCCCTACACTACATCTTGGGGTCACCTGAGTCAAGTGGATACCCAGCTCCGGCCGAACCCAAGAGCTTGCAAATGCTCGAGCTGGCCCTGACCAAAATGTGTGGCCCGGCGCAAAAAGATGAGAAGATTTGTTTCAGCATTCCCAGCGGCGACCCGAACAACCAGAGCGACGTCATCTACCACGAGCGTACGATTGCGCAAATTCTCGAAGCCGGGTATCCACTTGACTCAGGTGACCCCAACATCTTGTAGTTGGGCTCACAGCGTCTTAGCGTCCCAATCGGCGACGATCGAGCGGTACGGCGTCGGCTCCACCGCCATGGCCTGCTGCACAAGGCGGTAGAAGAGCTTGCCCCGACTGCGTGATCTGCGCCGATTGAAGCGGAACACGAACTCGTCGAGATAGTAGTCCAGATGCTCGTGGCTGACCGCCCCCTGATGCGTGCCCAGCATCCAGCGCTTGAGTAGCGAGATCGCCAAGTGCACCCTCGGCAGTAGCTGCGAGGCCTGCTCGCGGCGGTTGTTAATCGAGATGATACGACGCTGGTAGTCCTTCTTCTTGAGCGGATCGTAGCCCGACCAGTTGTCGGTAACAACCACGCTGCCCGGCTCGACCGACTCCTCGACGAAGGGCATCAAACTGGCCGCCGAGGCGTTCTGAACGCGCTGCATGCGGATGCGCCCCCGCCCGGTGCCTCTCTCTTCCGCGGCGACTGCAATCAACGCTTTACGCTCGGTCTGCTGGCCGATTACCCCTTCTTCTTCAGCGCCCCAGTAGGTCTCATCGACCTCGACGAGGCCCGTCAATCGCTCCCGCCCCGGGCGCACCATCGCTCGCCTCAGCTTGTGCATCCAAGGCCAGGCGGTTTGGTAACTGCCCAGTCCCAGAACGCGCTGTAGGCCCAGGGCGCTGGCCCCATTCTTCTGCGTGGTGATGGTCCACATCGCCCGGAACCACAGCCGCAGCGGCTTGCGTGTGTCTTGAAAGATCGTGCCGGCGGTGACGGAGGTTTGCCGCCCGCAGCGAGCGCATTCGAACCACACTTTGCGCACCGGCCAAGCGCGCTCATGCCCACACCTTGGACAGCGGAAACCCTCTGGCCAGCGCAAGGCGAACAGATAGTCGCGGCAAGCCTCCTCGCTCGCAAAGCGAGACTCGAATTCGAGTTGGTCGCGCGGGTAATCCTCCACCAGGCCCTACACTACATCTTGGGGTCACCTGAGTCAAGTGGATACCCAGCTTCTCGAAAAGCTCGAGTATAGCGTCAAGAGCCTGAACGAAGGTCTGGCCGTCATCTACGCCGAACTGGAGAGATCAGGCTTTACCGGTATCGGCATCAGCTTTGGCGGCGGCATGTGCAATGTCTGTCTGGCCTATCTCGGACTGCCGGTGGTGACGTTCAGCACCCCGCAGGCCGGCGATTACGTCGACTACAGCGCCTCGTCGGTAACCGGGCAAACGCCAACGACGATCCGGCTGCACAAAGAAGAGCAGTTCCAGCTCAACGGATTTTCCGGTAACAACGTCGAGCAGGCCATCGGTGTCTATTACAACGACATGATCCGAGCTGTGGTGACCGGGCTCGAAGGAGCGCTCTCGGATCGCCGCAAGCTGCCCAAGTTCGACAAGCCGGTTCCAGTGGCCGTCAGTGGCGGCAGCGCCCAGGTGAAGGGCTTCCGGCAGCACCTGGAGAAGGAGATCCAGGCGGCCGAGCTGCCGATTGCCATCTCGGAAGTGAGCCTGGCCGAAGATCCGCTGAACACGACCGCCAAGGGCACACTAATGGTGGCTATGCTCGATATGTAGGCCTGGACGCACGGGGGCAACCGCCGCCACGAAACTGTCCAGCCGGGTATATCCTGAACAGTCAGCCGTGGGCGGTACGATGCAGAAGGCGTGATCTTCGCCTCGTCGCGGGTGGGGCGGATTGGCCTCAGACCCCTCTGTCCAGCAGATGCCGCCTCAGGATGGCGACTTTCTCTGGAGCATGTTACGCAGTGACGACCACGGATCTGACCTGAGGGAATTGTACCGCCGCAGCATAGGTGGCGGTAACAATGTTGAAGCCCAATCAAAATGTCCCCTTTTGCGCCCAATAGAAATGTCCCCTCTGGAGCAGGATTGTGGCTGGCCCCTTCGCCTTGGAGACTGATGATGGCGACGCCGAGGTACCCGTCAAGGGTCCGCGAAGCCAAGCCCTACGGGCCCGCCCTTGACTGCTCCCTCGCCGCCGTGAGAACAGCATTCGGTTCAACAAGGCGAATGAGCTTAAGAACTTAGCGCGCAATGGGACATTTCTACTGGGCTACCGAGGGGGACACTTCTATTGGGCTACGACACATAGGTGGCGGTAACAACCGATGTCATGAGCAGACAGATTTTCTTCGCCCAGGACGCTGCGTCGGCTAGGGTTCTGGTGGTGCCAAGAGGCCCAGGCGGGCTTCGGGCGACGGAAAGGTAGGCGGAACCGGATATCCCGACAGTAAACGAAATCTACGGGCGCACATCCGAAATCGCCCAGTTGCGGAAGTCGCTTTTCTCGTAACGGCTGAGATGTAGATCAGAGCATGCGAGACGGGTCCCACGCATCTGCTAGCCTAGGGCCTTCCAGAAATACGCGGGACGCACGAAACGCCAGTCGTCCATGCGCCGCGAGACTTCAGACGTAGCCAAACAGCGGCGGAAACAGGACGACCACAATCGCCGCCCACGCGGCGTACACCGGCAGGTAGGACGTCTGCCACCGCTCCAGGGCGCCGAAAGGCCCTCGGCCGCGCAAGAAGCGCGCGTAGAGCCATGCCGACCCCGCCAGGTTGACCAGCAAGATGAGGTTCTCTCCCAGAGCCGCCACCTTATTCGGGCTGAAGCCGAACTCAGAGATGCGCGCCGTGATGGCGGTCAGAGCCACGGCGTCGACAACGAGGGCGCTGACGACGAGCAACAACTGCAGCGCGTCAAAGGCATCCGGCGGCGCTTGCGGGTCGCGCGCCGAAATGGCGAACAGAAGCAGGCCGAGCACCAACACGAGTAACAAATCAAATCCGATCAACGCGTTGCGCGCGACATCGATGCCGCTCCCCGTCCACGCCATGGTCGCCAGGAAAGCGCACAGTACGACGGTGAACAGCGGTGTAAACAAGCGCGTCAGCACCGGCGCCATATTCTCAATCACGCTCTGCTTCGACTCCACCAGCCAGGCGCCGATCAGGACGGCCCCCATCGCCCCACAGGGGATCAGCCAGACCTGCGCCAACCACTCCGCGTCGAGGCCGATCACGTTAAACATGAATATCGTGAAGAGGGTCAGCACGCCGCCACCCAGCGCGATCAGCACGTAGTAGATAAACAGCTCGCCCGTGAATCGCACAAAGTTCATGCGTTCCCGGCCGCTGCGCCAGCGTCCTCCCGCGTAGGCGACTCCTACCGTCAGCCAGAGTGCGATCGGCATGTGCAACACCGCAAGGACTTCCGTGGACCCTCCGGTTTGGAACGGAAAGATGTTGGCAAAGACGGCCGCTGCCCCGAATGCCAAGGATAGGGCGACGCAGGTTGCCGCCCCGAGGCGCCGCTTCCAAACGAAATAAACCGTGAGGAAGGGCAGCACAAAAAAGCTGAGGTTTCGTCCGTAGAATCCCGCGGTGTCGTCGTTCAGCTCCAGGCCGAACAGCATCGGAACCTTCACCGCCAGCGCCGCGGCGATCGCCAGCGTAACGACCACGACGGACTCGACGCCCGCGGAGCTTCCCGACTCGACCGGCGCGGCGCCGGACGTCACCAACTGCTTCCACAACCGTTCCGAATACTCCTGCGCAAACTCCCGCGAGAGCGCATCGATCTCGCCCATCCGCTTGACGGCCACCAAAAACGCCTCGTCGGCCGTCAGACCGGCGGCCATGAGCGCCGCGACTTGATCGCGCAAGTGGTCTTCCAACTCGTCGACGTCGACGGCCCGAACGGCTTGTCGGCGGTTCAGGTAGCCCCGCCACTCGGCGATCCTGGGTTCCGGCGGCCCCCCGCTCCCGTCTGCCTCCACTGTCGTCAGCCCTCCTCCAATAGCACTTGGGACGACGTTGGCCAGATGCCGCGCAAGGTCGCGTCCACCACCTGCCACTGCCGCCGCTGCTTGGCCATGTGCTCCCGCCCTTGAGTCGTAATGCGGTAGTACTTTCGCTTGCGGCCCGTCTCCGACGTCCCCCACCGGCCCTCGATCTGATCGAGCCGTTCGAGCCGATGCAGTACGGGGTAGAGCATCCCGTCGGTCCACTGCAGTTGACCGCCGGAGAGTTCGCTCACGCGCTTGATGATGGCGTAGCCGTAGCTGTCGCCCTCGGCCAGGATGGCCAACACGAGCGGCGTCGCCGAAGCGGCAACCAGATCCTTACCGACTTCCATCTCCCGTCGTGATACCTGGAAGAACTATACATGGTACTTCTATGTAATGTCAACCGCCTCGCGGGTTTGCTCGCCATCCCCGGCAAAGGATCAGCCGGGCCAGCTCGGCTGCGATGTGATCAGGACTGCTCCGAAAGCTGACGAGCGCCTGAACCAGTCCCCAGAGGTGAGACTAGCGAGGGAATGCTCCGCGCATGCCGGCGCTATGAACGCAACTCGACTCTAGCTCTCTCTGGTTGCCGGAAGGACCTCGAAGACCTCGGCGAGGGGTTTGCCGGCGGGGTTGGTCAAGCGGTTGCATCGGCCATAGAGGGTCTGCTCACGGGCGTCGGCGAATGCATCTTGCAGGAACGTGTTCGCCTCGGTCTGGAAGAACCCTTGTGGAGTGGAGACATAGGAGACACGGTACTCGGTCAGAATGACGCCGAGCGGCTTTTGGCTTTGTCTAATCACTGGCAGCACTTCGGGCGGAAAGCGATCCAAGTAGATGATGATTGCCCCGGCCTCGACGGGAATTCGGTCGGGACCCGCCGTCAACACGACCTGGCGGTACAGGCTGTTTCCGTCACGCAGGACAGTGAGGGGGCGCAGGGTGATCGGCAGGCCCCAATAGCCGGCTAGCGTTCCTGTCATATCCCTCTCGTGGACGAGCAGGGAGCGATAGGGTTCGGGGATTTCCGTCGGTTCGATGGGCTCGATGTCCCGGATGACTTCCCGCGCAGAAGGATCTGCCGACTGGAGGCGACGGAGGATCGCGACGATGTCGTCGAAGCAGTCAGCCATCTCTGTCAGCATAACCTCTGTGCTTCCGGGTCGGCTCTTTACCAGACGACGGTGAAATGGGTCCGCCGAGAGGCCCAGGCGGGCTTCGGGCGACGGAAAGGTAGGCGGAACCGGATTTCACGACAGCAATCTGCGAATGAGGTCTATGTAGTTCATTGCGTACGGTTTACTCGTGCTCGCGGTCTCTGACTCCGCAAACCAGTTTTGGACAACACGGATCGAGGACTGGGGACCGTCAGTACCGGGTTGGGCGACGAGGAACCGTCGGCGGTCAGCCGGAACGTGGTATCGCGGAGATGCCACGCTCTTGCTTATCGCTGCCACACAGCGCGCCGACAAGCACTAGAGGATGTTGATCTGCACAACATTGGCCACAATGCCATCGACCGTAACGACGACGTCTACGAGGCCGCTTCCAATGAGGCTGCGCTCGATCAGTACGTTGAGTTGGTCAAGCCCGGCAAACTCACTCGACGGTGCGGGTCCAAAGATGGTTGTCATGGGTACGCCGTTGATCGTGACTTGCACGCTGCTGCCGTTCCGGACGCCGGTTAAGAACAGCGAGAGAAACGCCTGATTTACCGGTCCCAGATCGATCGCCGTGGCCGAGACGAGGGCTGTTTCGGTGAGTTGGCTATCCACGAAACGGAGCACATTCGTGGCCGGCAGGCCCGAGCCCGCGCCATTCGCGGTGAAGATGCCGGGCGCGACCTCGACGACATTCATGGCGATTGAATGGCTTCCGCCGCTGGCTCGCCGCACTGTTAGAATCCGTCACAAAATAACCTTGTCAATCTAGGGTCTTGCGGGGAAGGAGCGTGTAGTTCCACTCCCCGTGAAACTTGTCTCGGCGCAGCTTGAGGGCCGCCATCTGCTGGTGGGTGATCTTGATGCCGGTCGGATAACTGCCCGTGTCGAGTTCGGCATGGACTTGCAATCCCGTTCGCGTCGTCGTCGCGGCGATCAGATTCACGATCACCTCATGGCTGATCAGCGGCTTGCCGCGCCAGTTCTGACTGATGTAGGAAAACAGCCGGTGCTCAATCTTGTTCCACTTGCTGGTGCCGGGCGGGAAGTGACACACCGCGATCCGCAGCCCGGTTTCGTCCGCCAGCTTCTGCAATTCCAGCTTCCACCGCCGCGGACGCGAGCCATTGCTGCCGCCCGCGTCGGCGGTGATCAGCAAGCGCTTCGCCTGCGGATAAGCGGCCTGCCCCATCGAGCGCCACCAGCGGCGGATCGTCTCGACCGCAAACGCCGCCGTGTCATGATCCACCCCGACGCTGACCCAACCCCGGTTGCGCGCCATGTCATAGACCCCGTAGGGCGTGGCCCGGCCCAGTTCGGGAATCGGAAAATCATGCACCCGCACCTTCTCCGGATCACCCTTCGGCCGTAGCTCCCGCCCGTTGTTTTTGAAGTCTCCCACCAGTTCCCGCTTCTTCGTGTCGACCGAGATGGCGGGCTGGCGGTGAGCCAAAAAACGCTTCACCTTGCGGTTAATCTGTTCAAACTGAGCGTTGCGGTCGGGATGCTTCGTTCCTTCTTTCGTCTTGCGGTTGGCTTGCAGGCGGTAACCCAGCTGGTGCAGCAGCTCGGCCACCATGCGATGACTCGTTGGGTGGCCCCTCCGTTCGAGTTCGGCGGCTAGCTTGCGGACACTTTTCAACGTCCAGCGCAGGGGGGATTCCGGATCGCCGCGCGTGAGTGGCTCGACCAGCCGCTCCAGCTCGCTCTTGAGAGTGGGGTCTTTCGTGACGCTTCGCTTGCGCCCGCCGCCCCGACGCCGGATGCGGCCGGGCGGAGGCCCAGCGGGCTCGGTTAACTCCTGGTGGCCACGGGCAATGACTTGCCGTGAGACCCCGGTCGCTCGGGCCACTGCCGAGATGCCGCCGCGCCCCAGGGCCAAGCTTTCCGCGGCCACCAGCAGCCGCCGCGAACGTTCATCGAGCACCCCTCGCAGCGCCTCATAACGACGCTTGATGGCTGCCGGCTCGCTCACCCTTCCAGAGTAAGTGAAAACAATTCTAGATGCAAATGTTATTTTGTGACAGTTTCTTAGCGTGGCCGCTCCCGTAGCGGCGCGGTCGGGAATCATAAAATTCAGTTGAGAGAACGCTCTTTGTGCATTCTCGGCAAACGCCCCGAACATCAAGCACGGTCGGCTGACACCTTGGCTGTCGGTGACGTCCACACTTGCACCACCCAGTTGAGTACCAAGGGGCAGTGTGGCGATTTCGTCGAAATCCGCCAGGAAGAGACCGAACAACGCGACAATCTCTTCCTCGGCCACATCGCCGGCTTCCAGCCGGGCCGAATGTGTTAACCCGGCCGCAGTAAACTCGATCTGAGGCGGCCCACCCATACCGCTGCCAAGCTTGAAGATTGCAGCGTCGCTCGGACCGCCGCGGTAGTCCTCCCCTACAACTCCTGGGGTCGTCCTGAATCCTTCGCTGGACCCAAAGAGCAAGACTCCACCATCGGGGGTAGTCTTGGGACGACTCAGTATGTCCTGCCCGACCCCTCCGAAGTACGTCGAAAACTCCACGGTACTCGTACCCTTGGCGCCCAAGTTCAACGTTAAGAGATAGCCATCGATTGACCCGGCAAAGCCGGCCTGCAAAGCGTCTGGCGACGATGGCAGATTGTTCGACGATGTCAACCCACCAACGTGAATCCGGTTCCCGGCAGCAGCATCAGCAAAGAAGACGTCGAAGCCCTGTCCGCCGACGTAGCTGGCATACTCAACTGTCTGAAGGTTTTCATCCAGGACCGCAACAAACCCATCGAAATCACCACCGCCAAATGTAGATTGGAACGCACTGCTCGACACGGGAAAATTCGAGGATAATGTCAAACCCCCGACAACGACCCTTCCGTTGCTCGAAATCGCGATGGATGTTGCCCCGTCCAACTTGTTGCCACTGAGAAGGGTAGATGCCTTCAACGAATAGTCCTCGGCATCGAGTCTCATGATGAACGCGCTGTTGCTGCCCTGAAGGAAACTACCGTCGGTGGTGACAAAATCAGTGGAACTCGTGGCGCCGGCCAAATAGACATCACCGTCGTCGTTGATAGTCAACCACGGAGCCAGTCCGAATTCGATAGCTACCCCGGGTTCAACATCTAACGGAACTAGCTCAAACTCAGAACCTGAACCTCCCAGGAAGGTCGAGTATTCAATGTTTGGTTGATCCAGTCGCAATACGCTGAAGAAGCCATCGAACGGTCCGCCCTGATACCGGGTTGACAAGGCGGTCGGCGTAGTTGGGAAGTTCTGAGAGGCGGTGTAGCCGGATAGCAGCAGTCGATTTTCGCGATCTGTGACCATGCACGTACAGTTGTCCTGCGACGAGCCGCCAAGGTAGCTGCTGAACGGCAGTGTGCCGCCGCTCTGAGACAGTTGGGACACAAATGCCGAGAGGAATCCGCTGATGTTGGCCTGGATCGCATTTGGCGTCGTCGGAAAGTCCGTCGACAGGGTGAATCCACAGATCGAGACCGATCCGTCCGCCATGACCGCGATTCCGTTCGTTGCTTCGATGGATTGTCCTCCCAGATAGGTCGAGAACACGATCTCCGATGCGTCGGGCCGAAGCATCGTAACGAAGATATCCTCGAAACCCGCGTTGTTGCCCTGAGCGGGATTGGCCGAGAGAGGAAAGTTGAGGGATGTCGTGGGTCCGGTAACCACGATATTGCCATTGTCAGCTATGTCACGGGCAGTAATAAAATCGCCTGCTGACCCACCGAGCAGAGTCGAGAAGACCAAATCCGGATCGATGATCAACGGGTCCGAACGAAGGGGACCCTCGATTTCGAATCCGATGCTGCCATCGTCACGGATTGCGTACGTTGCTTCCGCTCGAATGAGTCCTTGATCGGTTTCCCAGAACGCTTTCGGTGCGGTCCAGGTTGCCCGTCCGACAGCAGTAGAGAGCTCGATCTCTCCCTGAGCGTTCAGGCGCATACCCTCGTGACCGCCGAACCGGAGCGCGATCTCATGTACCGCATCGCCGTGATCGAGTTCGATGCGATACCCCAGACGACCATCGTTGTTCTTAAACAGGAAGTCGACCCCTGATTAGACGTCAGGGTAAAGTACGGATCCGTAGAGCGGTACCCCGCTCATCCATTTCTTGGGATCGTTGCCGATGAAGTAGTTGGCCTTGCCACGCAACTTGCCCTTTCCAACTGGGACGCTTGCCTTGGTCAGCCACTCAAGGGACAACTCCAGCGTCGCCGCGTCGGGGGATTTTGCCAGATTAGCTCCCCTGGGTGCACGAGCCGTGCGGTCGGATAGCCGGATCGAAACGGCGCTGGAATTCAAGACGACATCATAGTTCGGGAAGCGCGCGTGATATCGTCGCGCCGCGCCGTCCTTGTTAATTGCCTCGAATGCGACCGGCAGTTGGCGGATATCGATGCCCTCAGCATCCGCGGTTGAGTGCGTCGGCGATAAACCGCCAATGGTTGCGGCCATGCAAGACATGCCCGTCATCAACAGACCAAGTCTCGCCGACCAACCCACCGAGTCGCCGAGTCGCCGAAGCAAACTAAAGAACGAGGGACTGCAGTTCAGCATGAATGCCTCCCGAGCGGAATTTAGCGTGGACCGCTTAGAGTGTAGGTAGCTCGCTCTTCTCAAAGCAAGGTCTTGTACTCAAACGCCTGGGTCCCTTAAGCCGGCTCGCCGCCGTCTACGATTCGAGCACGAGAACCCTGCAGACGAATTGCTGTTGATAACAACCGAACCCACCGGTTATCCGTCGAGTCTCGCCGGCTCGGACCTACTCAGCGGCTCGCTATCGCGCCTGCAAGCACGCTCAACAACCGCGTCCTAATGATCCGCGATGCCCCCATCGGGGAACCGAAGCTGCTGTCGAATATGCGGCGTATACGGCCGCTTGGCGGCCACCGCCTCGTCGAACCCGACCCCGAGACCCGGCCTGTCGGGCGGAAGGGCGAAGCCCTGTTCGTACGCCGGCCCCTGACCCTGGAACAGGTCGTCCCAAAACGGGTCCTGGCCGCGGTGACTGATCTCCTGGATCGCGAAACTCGGCGTCGAGAAATCGGCGTGCAGCGAGGCCATCGTGCTTACGTTGCTCTGCGGGTTGTGCGGTGCTAGCTCAATGCGATGCGCCTCTCCGATCAGGCCGATCTTCTTCAACTCCGAGATCCCGCCGCAATGGACGACGTCGGGCTGTAGGAAGTCCACCAAGTGCCGCTCGCAAATCTCGTTGAAACCCCACTTGGTGAACAGCCGCTCGCCGGTCGCGAGAGGGATCGACGTCTTGCTGCGAAGGAATGCCAGCTCGTCGATGTCCTCGATCTGCGTCGCCTCTTCCACGAAGTAGGGCGCGTACTCCTCGGCGCGGCGGCAGAAGTCGACGGCCATGGTCGGGGTGGCCTTGCCGTGAACGTCGATGCAGATGCGGAAGTCATCGCCGACGGCTTCGCGAACGGCCTTGAGATTGGCGATCCCCTCACGAACCGAGCCAACACGCTCGATGACGTCGTTGTGCGTCGTCACAAAGCCGCCTTTGCAGGCCGTCCAACCGTCCTGTTTCACCTGGAGCCAGTTCTGCGCGTACTCCTGGGGCGAGCGTCCGCCCGCGTGAACGTACATCTGCACGCGCTCGCGCGCCTTGCCGCCAAGCAACATCCAGATCGGCTGGTCAAGCGCCTGGCCGAGAATGTCCCACAGCGCGATCTCGACCGCGCTCACCGCCGAGTTGAGAATCGGACCGCCGCGCCAGCGCGCCCAGCGGAACATGGCCTGCCAGTGCATTTCGATGTCGGTCGGATCGCGCCCGACCAGATAGCGTTTATGCTCCTCGATCGCGGCGGCCATGGTCTTGGCCTTGCTGGTGACCGAGCCCTCGCCGGTGCCGACGATGCCTTGGTTCGTGAAGATCCTCGCGAAGACATAGTTCGAGCTGTTCGGCTTGCCGCTGCGGCTCACCACATAGGTCTTGAGATCCGTCACCTTCAGGTTGAGCGGCTTGGCCTTCGCGGCCGCTTGCGCCATGAGGCCTTCGGGACCGCTGAATGCAGCCAAGCTCACACCCGCCGCCGCGGCGGCGCTTTGCAAGAAATCACGTCGTGTCATCGTCATGCTCCCTATGATCGAATTACGAATCACAAATCACGGCCTTGCGCCGCCCGCACCTGCCACCAGGCCAGACTCGCAACAACCAGTACAGCCCCAATCAACGACTGCGCCCCAATCGTCTCACCCAGAAAAGTGTACCCAATTAGCGTACCGACCACCGGCTGAAAGAATAGGCTCAGCGCCACGTGGTTCACCGGCACCACTTTGATCACGCGGTACCAGACCGTGTAGGCAAAGATCGACGACAGTAGGGAGAGGAACAAGATTGAGCCCCACGCTTCCGGCGAGACAGCCCCGAAGTCCACATCGCCCATCAGGTTTCCGAAGACCGCCACCGCCACCAGAAACCCCGCGGCCTTCATCGCGAACACCACCTGCATCGCGGGATAGCGTGGCGCCAGCCGGCGCCCGGCAACCGTGACCGACGATTCACACAGCAGCGACAACGTGAAGAGCGAGTTTCCGAGCAGGCGGTTGCTCGCCCCGGTCGCGGGACCTCCGAAGCCGACGCCGGACAGCACCAGCATGCCCGCCGTCCCGACCAACAGGGCCGTTAAGGTTGCGCCGCTGGGACGTTCGTGAATCGCGAGGGCCGCCAACGCTACGGTCATCAGCGGCTCGAGGGCAATCAGAATCGAAACGTCGATCGCCTGCGTGTACAACAGGCTCGACACTTGCAACGTCGGTGCCAACGCGAAGTTCAACACTCCGAGCGCACCGACCAGCACCCAGTCACGCCGCTCGAGCCGAGGCAAACCGATCCACGGCAGCGCCGCCACCAGCACCAGCGACGCGATACCGTAGCGCAACAGAACCACGACACCCACCGGCATCTCCGCGCCGGCCAGCTTCATCGCCACGTAGCCGGCTGCCCAGACCGACTGAGCCGCAAACAGCCAGAACCAGTACGCGAGACGCAAGGCACCCTACCTCGAAAGCATCGGGTTCCCGACGAGCCAAAGGCTGCGCCCAGATACCGCAACGAAACCCACAAACTGAAAAGATCGGGTCGAGTGACGGGGATTGCGCCCCGGCACCCTCCCACACCACCGGACATACGGTTTTCCGTATCCGGCGGTTGGATCCAGCGACCTTACCTGCACGCCGCAAGATTCGATGGCACCACCAACCCGTAGCGCTTCAGAGTGACGTTCGACAGCCCCGTGTGCAACCACACATGATGCGCCATACTCCACGCTCCACGACGCGTCGCGACTACACGCAGCAGCCCTTCGCCCACCCCCAGCCGCCGTAACGCTCTCTGGCGGCCGCGCTTCTTGTGCCAACGCAGCCAAAAGCACTTCCGCCTGTGTCGCCGGATCCAACCTTCCAGCCGAAAGACATTCCGACGCTGCTGGGCCAGCCGGTACTATCCCCACCAGCCCACCACGTATCGCCGCCACTCGTCGCGTAACGCCCGACTCGTGACACTGCGACCACTGCGCCAAATCTCTCGCACCTTCTGCTTGAATCGTGCAACACTCTGCGGCGCTACTTCTCGCTGCCCTTGGCGGTTGATTCGAAACCCCAGAAACTTTCGCTCCCACGGCCTCCCTGCCCCGCTCTTGGCACGGTTCACTCGCAAACGCAGATGCCTCTCGATCCAGTCCCCGATCCCCGCCAACACTCGCTTCGCCGCCGCCTCGCTGCTCACATAGACGTTGCAGTCGTCGGCATAACGGCAAAAGCGCAGCCCGCGGTTCTCCAGTTCCCGATCCAGCGCATCCAGATAGAGGTTCGCCAGCAACGGAGACAGCGGCCCGCCTTGCGGCGTGCCCTCCTCGCTGCGTACCACCACCCCCGCCGCCATCACCCCGGCCCGCAGATATCGTCCGATCAACCGCAACACCTTCTTATCCCGAATCACTTCCGCGATCCGCTGCATCAGAATGTCATGGTTGACGTGGTCGAAGAACTGCGCGATATCGATATCCACCACCCAGTCCTTGCCCTCGCGGACGTATTCTTGCGCCGCCCGAACGGCGTCGTGCGCGCTGCGCCTCGGACGAAAACCGTAGCTCGACTCGCTGAACCGCGGATCGAAAATCGGTTGCAACACTTGCAGCAATGCTTGCTGTACCACCCGATCCATCACCGTCGGTATGCCGAGCCGACGCGTCCCCCCGTTCGGCTTCGGGATGTCCACCCGCCTCACCGGGCTCGGCGTCCATCGCCCGGCCACGAGTTTCGCCCGCATCTTCGCACCGCGGCGCCGCCAATGAACTTCGAGTTCGTCGACGGTCATCCGATCGATCCCAGCCGCGCCGCGGTTGCGTTTGACCGCCGCCCGCGCCCGCGCCAAGTTCGGCTCGGCGACCACCTGGTCCATCAGATCTTCGTGCATCACTTTCTGTCGAGAGTCTCGCGACACTCGCCCTGGCTTCCACCGACCTCTGCCCGCAGCGGCTCCACCGCTTCTGCGTCGGCCTGCTCCCCGTTTCGTTCCCCTTAGCGGGAAAGAACCTCGCGGCCCGGGACTCCGGGAAACCGGTTGGGCGCTATGTCAGTCGCTCCTCTAGCCTTGCTCCTTGGTCCTTCGGCCCTTGGCTCCAGCGGCGTTACCCGCCTTTCTCGCTACTATGGCCTCTGCTGACTTCTCCTTCGCTCTCACCAAGGAGCTCTCCCCAGGTAAGGCGCTGTTTCTTTCCCTTCCTACCGTCCGGCTCTACCTCGCACGTCTGGATGGACTTTGGGCTTCACTGAGGCCAGCAAGCTTACCGCCCGTACGCGGCCTCTCTGCCGGTTCGTGTTCCTACGGTCGAAGGTTTGTTCCCCGCTGCCTTCAGCTTGGCCGCGCGGCTTGCGCCCCACGACTTCCACCTTGCGGTTCCCTACGGTTACCTCCATCGGTTGCGGTGAGTACGTTGCAACTCACAAGTAAACAGCCCATGCTGGGCACACTAGGGGCACGGCATGCCGTGCCCGCGGCTCCGAGTGGCGGTTGACGCTCAAGAGGCCAACCAGGCGGATGCTGCCAGGGGGCAGCGCGGTCGTCGGTCGATACAGGCACTGGTCTGATGAGTCGGTCTGTAGCATAATCTGGGTGTATGCCGATTCGCTTCACTTCGCGGCTCGCGGCTCTGTTGGCCATCACGGCGCTCGTGCTTGGCGCGAGTCCTGACTTCGACACCGACGTCCGGCCGATCTTGTCGCAGCATTGCTTCCAGTGCCACGGCGAGCAGGTCCGCATGGGCGAGCTCGACCTGCGCACGGCCGCGGCTATGGTCATGGGCGGCGTCCAGGGGCCGGCGCTCCGCCGCGGCTCGGCCAACGACAGCCTGCTCTACCGCCGCGTCGTCGACAAAACGATGCCGATGGGAGAGAAGAAGCTCAGCGCCGAGCAGGTCCGCCTTATCGGGGAGTGGATCGACGCCGGCGCCCACGGCGGCGAGGCCAACGAGCAGCCGGCTTCCTCCTCGACAACAGAAGCCGTGCGCCCCAAGGGCTTTGACCATTGGGCCTTTGAAGTGGCGCGCCGGCCCGAGCTTCCCCAAGTCCAAGACGAGACCTGGGTGCGGACGCCGATCGACCGGTTCATCAAGAGTCGGCTCGAAGACAAGGGCATCCAACCAGTCGGCCCCGCGGCAAAACGCACCTTGCTCCGCCGCGCCTATCTCACCCTGATCGGTCTGCCGCCGACGCCCCGCGAGGTACAAGCCTTCCTCGACGACGACTCACCCGGCGCCTACGAAAAGGCCGTCGACGACTTGCTCTCCCGACCACAATACGGCGAGCGTTGGGCGCGGCACTGGCTCGACGTCGTTCGCTACGCCGAGTCGAACGGTTACGAACGCGACGGCGCCAAACCGCACGCCTGGCGTTACCGCGACTACGTCATCAACTCGCTCAACAAAGACAAGCCCTTCGACCGCTTCTTGACTGAACAGCTTGCCGGCGACGAGATCGAAGGCTCCAACGCCGAATCGCAGATCGGCGCCACCTTCCTGCGCCTGGGCTCGTGGGACGACGAGCCGGTCGACCCGAGGGTCGACCGCTATGACCAACTCGACGACGTCCTCGGTGTGACGGCCACGACGTTCCTCGGGCTGTCGATTCGTTGCGCGCGCTGTCACGATCACAAGTTCGAGCCGCTCTCGCAAGAAGACTACTACCGCATGCTGGCTGTCTTCGAGCCGCTCCAGCGCCCGCAGGACAACCGCACCGACCTCGACCGCCTCGTGGGCAGCGAAGAGGAACTCGCCGCCTACCGCACGGCGATCGAACGGGCCAAACAAGAGGTGGGGCGGCGCAAGGGTGAGATCGCGAAGCTACGCAAGGCGGTGATGAAGCGCGCGCTCGAGAGCGGGAACAACGCCGTTCCGAGTGTGAACTTGTTCGATCACTCCGAAACTTTGTCAGCGATGCAAAAGCAGCCAGAGCGGCGTAACGATCGCGAGAAAGAACTAGTCGCGGCGTTCGAGAAAAAGCTCGACACGGCGGTCAACCAGTTCGCAACACTGGAGGAAGCCGGCCGCATCGAGACCCTCCGCCGGGAGATCGAAACCATCGAGCTGGCCCGCCCGCCCGAGCCGCCACGCGCTTACGTCTGGTACGAAGACACAGCCATTCCGCCCGTGACCCGAGTCTTGGCGCGGGGCGACACGACCCAGCCGACTACGGTCGTCGACGCCGAAGCTCCCACAGTTGTAGGCGGTACATCGCTCGACCCTCAGGAACGTCCGCTCTATTCGACCGGACGGCGGCTGGCGCTGGCGCGTTGGATGACCAGCCCAGAGAACCCGCTGGTCGCGCGCGTGATGGTGAACCGCATCTGGCAGTGGTATTTCGGCGAAGGCCTGGTCGCGAGCGAAAACGACTTCGGCGTCGCCGGCGCGCGTCCCACCCATCCCAGGCTGCTCGACTACCTGGCCACGGAATTCATCGACTCGGGCTGGAGCCTCAAACACATACACCGCCTGATCGCCAACTCGGCGGCGTTTCAACTGTCATCGACGTGGGACGACGCGTCGGGCCGCGTCGACGCGGAGAACCGTTTGCTGTGGCGCTGGCGCCCGCGGCGTATGGAAGCCGAGACGGTGCGCGACTCGATGCTCGCCGTCAGCGGCCGGCTCAATCCCAAGATGGGCGGACCGAGCATCTTCCCAAAGCTGCCGCAGGCCGTACTCGACGGGCAGTCGGTCCCCGGCAAAGGGTGGGAGACGTCCAACGAGGAAGAGGCTTCGCGGCGCAGCATCTACATCTTCATCAAGCGCAGCCT
Source organism: Bryobacterales bacterium (assembly GCA_965261065.1). Lineage (GTDB taxonomy): Bacteria > Acidobacteriota > Terriglobia > Bryobacterales > UBA6623 > JAKZVK01. The sequence continues at coordinate 7,431,190 of OZ253444.1, forward strand.
GGCGGTCCCCGAGCTGGATCTGCTCGACACCCCGGATAGCTCGTCAAGCTGCGAGCAGCGCCGGGTCTCGACCACCGGCCCACAGGCGCTGACGTTCTTGAACGGCGAGTTCACGCACCAGCGGGCGGGTGACTTGGCGGCGAGGCTCACGAAGGAGACAGGCGACGGCCCGGCGGCCCAGGTGCGCCGCGCCTTTGCGTTGACTTTGGGGCGTCCGCCGACCGAGCAGCAGGTGGGCGACGCGCTGGATTTCCTGGCGAAGCAGGCCGAGCAGATCCAGGCCGACGATGCGGCTGCGGGCCGGGAGGCGGGTGACGCCAAGATGAAGGCGCTCGAAGCGTTCTGCTTGATTCTGCTCAACACGAACGAGTTCTTCTATTTGAGCTAAGTTTTTCCGGGGAGATGCCCCTACCTCAGACCGGGAAGTCGGCACTCATGTGGCGTAAGGCTCCAGCCTTGCCGAGTCTCGATTCTTCGGGACTCAGGATGGCAAGCGACCGAGCATTCCCTTTGGTAGCGGACCTGAAAACCGAGGAATCGGTTCTCGGCAAGCCTGGAGGCTTACGCCACATTCCGCCCCGACACTTCAATGGTTGACGCTTTTGTTCAGAGGACATTCAGATCACGCGGCTAGTTGAGCTAAACTTGAGTCGAACGACCATGGTGGACCGACGCTCATCCCGGGAAACGACTCCGCGCCGCCTCACCCCCTGCGGCGAGACCCGCCGTGAATTCCTGTGGGAAGCCGGTGGTGGCTTCGCGGGCACGGCACTCACTTTTCTTCTCGCTCAGGACGGCTTCTTCGGTTCGGTAGCCGGCGCGGCCACTGGCACCGCCGCCGCATCGCCGCTAGCGCCCAAGGCGCCTCACTTCACCGCCAAGGCCAAGCGCTGCATCTTCCTGTTCATGTACGGCGGGGTGAGCCAAGTCGACACCTTCGACCCCAAGCCCGAGCTCAACAAGCGGCACGGGCAGCCGATGCCGCACCTAAACTCCGACCCGCTGCTCAAGATGCGCCAGAGCCGGCTCGGCGGCCTGCTCGGCTCGACACGCAGGTTCACCAAGTCGGGCCAGTCGGGCATCGAGGTCTCCGACCTCTACCCCAACCTCGCCAACAAGATCGACGACATTGCCGTCATCCGCGGCACCTACGCCGACAGCTTCGCGCACGGCTCGGGGCTACTGCAGATGAACACCGGCTTCCTGCGTCAGGGGCACCCGAGCGTGGGTTCGTGGGTGACCTACGGACTGGGTACCGAAAACCAGAACCTGCCCGGCTACGTCGTCCTGCTCGACCATCGTGGCGGACCGATCTCCGGGCCGCCCAACTGGGCCTCCGGCTTCATGCCGGCCACCTATCAGGGCACGCAGTTTCGTTCGACCGGCGACCCCATTTTGAACCTCGAGCCGCCCGAAGGCGTCACCGGCGCGCAGCAGCGCCGACAGCTTGACCTGCTTACGAAGTTCAGCCAGGTACCCGCAGGTGCCGCGGCGCCCGAGAACGACGAACTACGGGCTCGCATCGCCAGCTACGAGCTAGCGTTCCGCATGCAGCAGTCCGCGCCCGAGGCCGTTGATCTGGCGAAAGAAACCGAGGCCACCAAGAAGCTCTACGGCCTCGACCAGGAAGTCTCCGAGAAGTTTGGACGCAAGTGCCTCATCGCGCGCCGGCTGATCGAGCGCGGCGTGCGCTTCGTCCAGGTCTACTCCGGCGGCGGGCACGGCGACGACAACTGGGACGCGCACGGCGACGTCAACATGAACCACGAGCTACACTGCGCCGAAACCGACAAGCCCATGGCCGGCCTGCTCACCGACCTCCACAGCCGCGGTCTTCTCGAAGACACGTTAGTCGTTTGGGCCGGCGAGTTCGGCCGCACGCCGACCAGCCAGAACACCAACGGCCGCGACCACAGCCCGCGCGGCTTCTCCACTTGGATGGCCGGCGGAGGCGTCAAGGGCGGCCAAGTGATCGGCGCTACCGACGACTTCGGCTACGCGGCGGTCGAAAACAAGGTCCATGTACACGACCTCCACGCCACGGCCCTGCACTTGATGGGTCTCGACCACACGCTCCTCACCTACTTCCACGGCGGCCGCGACATGCGTCTCACCGACGTGCATGGGCGCGTGGTTCCGGAGTTACTGGCCTAACTCGCGGTCGTCCCGACCGCAGGACCACAGGCAGCAAGAGGCCAGGCCCTCTTCGTTACGACCTACCTTTACGGGCAGGTCGCGAACGCCTGCCTGCCTCACAGTGGTCGGCCAGCCGGCAGGCCTTCATGGAGCAAAGTCACGAGCGGCCCAGGGGAAGCGACGGGCGACCGTGGCAGAAGCACGATGTGCGAGGGGTCGGTCCCAGCGGTGAGCAGGCGCCGGAACGCCAGGTAAAGATCGAATTGGGGCCGTTCGAAGAGCGTGAGCCGCCGCTGCAGGCTGGCGATGGCCGCAGCGCTGCGCAAGGTGTACCGCGCGAACTGCTCTCGGGCCAAACCGAGACGCCGCGTTCACCCATAGGCCGGTTCAAGCACTGGCTGAAGTTCACGCTGGGTTCGCTTCAGCGCTGGAATTGCTAGGCTAGCTCCGGCATTTGACTCGGCGCGGCATCCGTGCCCTACTCGCACCCTTGCTTCCTGAGGTCAGTCAGAACCCTACGACCCTTTCCCACCCGGTCTGTTGCCGCAGGCTCGGCGTGACGATTCTACCTCTGAGCGTCGATGCCAAGCGCCGTCAGCGAAGAGGTTGTCACTCATGTTCGCGAGAGACGCCGCCGACGCCATAGCCGTAGACGGCGTCGCACGCGACTGAATTTGGGCGAGGTCCTGCCGGCCACGGCGCTCCCGCTCGCGGTGGCCTATCTCGCCTGGCATCGGGGCGGCGTCAATGTTGCGGACCAGGCCCTCGTCTTCACGTGCCTTTTGGCATTCGCAACGCTGGCAGCGGTTTGGGGGAAGCCTCTGGGCGAACGGCTGACGCTGCCGTGGCCCACGCTGCTGATTCCCCTGCTGCCGTTGGTTCAACTCCTTCCTCTGCCGCCAACTCTCTGGGAGTGGGTCTCCTCAGCTCAACAAGGCCTGATCGGCGAGTTTGCCCGTCATGGCGTGCGGCCGGAACCACACATCAGCATCTATCCTTACGCGACCTTGCGCGACGCGGTCGTCTTGGCTGGGTGTTGCGCCGTCTTCTGTGTATCGCGCACGGTCGCCCGGCGCTCGAGAACCTCGCAGCTCGCGTTGCTCGCGCCGCTGATGGTGCTGGCGGTGGGCGAGTTGGTGTTGGGCCTGCATCAACACATTCGCGGACAGCGGCTCGACGACCCGCTCTCACAATTCGCCCACGGCACGTTCGTTAACCGCGACCACTACGCCACGCTGCTGGAGGGCATCCTCGGCCCCGCGCTCGGTTTGGTGTTCGCCACGGTGGCGACCGTTGGCTGGAAGCAATGGTTCCAAGGCCGTGACTCCGCGTGGACTGTTGCCGCATTGGCTGTAGCCGCGGCGTGCGGGTTGGGCGTCGTGTTCTCGTTCTCGCGCATGGGTGTGATCGTGGTGACCGTGATGACGCTGGTCACCCTGGTCGGGGCGCTCTGGAGGCAGCGGCTGGCGGCCCTGCTCGTGGGAGGCGGCGTGCTCAGCGGCGTCCTGCTAGCCGGCGCCGTAGGCCTGCGCGGCTTGCCGGAACGATTCAGCCAATTAATCGCCGAGCGCGGCGACCCCTTCCGCGTGGCCGTCTGGCTCGACTCGCTCGACACCGCCGCTGGCCACTTGTGGACCGGCTCCGGACTGGGCACCTTTGCCTTCGCCTTCCGCCGCAGCGAACCCTACTTGCCGCTCAAGTTCGTCGATCACGCCCACTCGGAGTACCTGGAGCTGCTGGTCGAGCTAGGCCTGCCGGCAACCCTGTTTCTGCTGGGCGGCGGGCTTTACCTGTTGTTCGATACGGTCCGCCAAGCGTGCCTCGTCGACGACGCACAAGCCCGCTGGCTGACCTTCGGTTGTCTGCTCGGCGTGGCGGGCATCCTGCTGCACTCCGCCGTCGACTTCCCGCTGCGAATGCCCGCCGTCGCGGCGCTGTTCGCGCTGCTGTTGGGATGCGCGCGCGGCATTGTAGGAGCCGCGGCCGCCGCAGACGAAGCCGCCGCTCGACAGGAACAACCTGACATGCAACCCTCGTCGTCCCCGGAAGGCGGCCGGGCGACGCCAACTCTACCCAAGCTGCGAAATCTTCTCGTCAACCGAGCACTGCCCGTTCTTCTGATGGCTGGCTTCAGCCTCCTCGGCGCCTCCCTGCTGCTCGGCCAGTGGGAACACCTTGACCCCGAGACCCTCAACGAGCGCGCCTACGCGTCGATGGCCGGCGGACACCCTCAGCAGGCCGAGCGGCTCTATATCGAGGCGCTGCGCGTCCACCCCTATTCGGTGGCGCTGTGGCTCAAGCGCTCGGAGATCGCCGAGATGTCAGGCGACATGCCGGCAGCCACGCGGATGGTCGAGTTGGCACGTTCACTCGAGCCCAACTCGGTGCGGACCGAGTGGCCGCTAGCCCACCTCTATCTCCGCGCCGGCGAGATCGAAAAAGCGACACGCCCGCTCGGCTTGCTGGCCGCGTCGGTCCCGAGCATGCGCGCTACGATCCTCGACACCGCCTGGGACGCCATCGTCCCCGCCTGCCACGAGCTGGGCTGCGCCGATCTGGCCATTGCGCCCAAGCTCCTGCGCTACACCTTCGACAAGCTGTTCGACGCCGGGCGTGGGCTGGAATACCGGGCCCTGTGGAGAATCGTTGCAACAGCCACGCCGGATGCGTCACACGACTCATTCGCCGAACCCGCCGGCACCGCGGCCACCGGCTCGCGTTGGTTCGGCGCGCGCGGCTACGGTCTCGACTGGGTGCAGCAGCCGATCGAGGGCGTGTCCGTTTCACCTCGCGAGGATGAGCCCGGCGGGCGGGTGCTGGAGGTCCATTTCCTGACGCCGCTCGACCTCGCCTATTCGCACCTCCGCCACGACTTCCTGGTCGAACCGGGCCGCCGCTACGTTCTCGAAGCCGACGTGCGCGCGGAGAAGCTCACCGGAAGCGAGGGCGTCCGGCTGCTGGTGCAGTCGCCGGCCGGAGCATTGGCCGCCTCCGACGGTGTCCGGAGCACGGCATCGTGGCAGCAGGTCAAGATACCCTTCCGAGCCGGCCCGGCGGATCACGTGCTGAGGCTGATGGTGGTTCGCTACCGGAGCGAGAAGCTCGACAGATTCATCCAGGGCCGCTTCTATCTACGAAACGTGCGAGTGCAACCGCTGCCCTAGCCTATCCCGTCTTTCACCCCGGAGGGGCCGAGAGCCTGCAGCGCGGATCTCGGTTTTGAGATCCGCGGCCTTGATGGGCGGTCCCCAGATGTGCCGTGTCGGTGGAAGATGACGGACGAAGATGAGAGCCAAGGGGACAGCCCAAAGGGAAAACCTAACTCAGCCCCCGAACTGCCCGTCCGTCAATCGGCCGCCGCTGGTCCTCGAAGAGCTTGACTGTAGCTGTTGAGGTTCAATTCCCCTTGGTTCGCTCGTCGCCGATGTACCGCCCCACCGTTCCTACCGGTGCCATCCACAGGCGGTTCGCGGGGTCCTTGGCGTACGGTATCAGCTTCTCGAGCATCTTGACGCGCGTCGTCTGGCGGTCGGATGCGCCGATCTCGTGGCCCCCGAGGATCAGCCACTGGCCGTTCTCTGTCGCCTGGTCCAGTAGGGTCTTGATCGCGGGAAAGTCTTTGCCGTCCATCTGGATGCAGGCCAACTGGGCGAGATCGCAGAATGCCGGATCGTTCGCGGTTTCATCCAGCCACGTCCGTCCTGAGGCGAACAGTTCGGCAACGACCGGAACGTAGCTTCGCGTTTGGCTTCCTCTTCCGACAAACGTCTGTCCACAAGGGTAGGCGAAGATCGTCGGACTGACGCCAAGCAGGACCTCAAGGCGCCGGTTGGCCAGTTTTAGTTCGTCGCGCATCTTATCGATCGTGTACGACTCGAGCGCGTTGTCACGAGACCAGGGAAAGTTGCCCGTGCAAGGATGTTTGAGAGAGTGGTTCGCGATCTCGTGTCCGCTTGCGACCGCCGCCTTCCACCCCGGCAGACGCGCTTGGACGCGGCTTGGCACGACGTAAAACGTGACCTTTGTCCCGAGGCGGTCCAGCAGCGCCGTACCCACGTCGACTTGGCTCGGGCGCGCATCGTCAAAGCTCAAGCTCAGCGCCGCCTGATTGCCCTCAGGCCACGAGAAGGAGGGGGGCGATATTTGGGCAGTCGCGCCCGCACTCGTGAGAATGATTGCAACTGTAATCCAGATGAGGCTCCGAGAAAGCGTTTTCATAGGGAAAGGTTCGGCTGAGCCGGCGCGCTTACGCTCCGTGCTCGGGGTGCGTGCAACCGACGAACTCGGCCTGAGGACGGTTGCCTTTGTACTCGAGCTCCTCGTGAATCCCGATCGCCGAGGTGTAGTACCCGTCGATCGTTCTCGATTTGAGGACCGCGAAAAACGTCTCGAGTTCGGTCGTCGGGTGATCTTCGTTCCGGGCCATCGCTTGCATGACCCGGTCTTGCTCGGCGGCGTCGCACTCGATAAACGGCTTTTCGAACTTGGTCTGGGATTCTTTTTCTACAGCGCCCAAGCCGCGGATCCAATGGTCTTGCACGTCCGGCTTACTGTGGGACACCATGAGATCAATGAACAAGCTCACCTTTGCCGCTTGCGCGCCTGGCGAGTGGTCATCCGCGGGAATGATCAGTTCGGTCAGGCGATCGAGCAGAGCCTTCTGGTCTTCACTGAAGAAGCGGAGCTCGTATTCGGCGGGGGCCTGGGCCAAGGCGATCAACTGCCCGCCGGCGACCTGAACCCGCTCGGCCACGACGCCGGCGGCCACCAATTTTAGCGCTGTGCGTCGGTCCATATCTACAACTCGCCCCTTTTCATTTGCTTCACGATATGGTCGGATGCCCTCGTTGCCAAGGCCCCGATCGTAAGCGTCGGCCCATAGCCGCCTGACGTTACAAAACTCGCGCCGTCTACCACGAAGAGATTCTTCACCTCGTGCGCTTGATTGAACTTGTTCAGCACGCTCTTCTTCGGGTCGGCGCCCATTCGGGCCGTGCCCATGCCGTGGATGGTAAACCCGGGGTCCATCAGCCGGTCCCGAACGTTAACGTTTTCCGCCCCCAGCGCATTCATCAAGGCCTTCAAGTTCTGCACGGCGTCCTTGGCCATCTCGCGTTCGTTGTCGCTCATACGGCAATCGAACTTGAGCACCGGGATGCCCCAGGCGTCGACGACGTCTTTGTCGATCGCGACATGGTTCTCGAAACGGGCGAGCATCTCGCCGCGGGTGCCGAAGGCGATGGGGGCTGTGTAGTAGCTCCGCACCGTCCGCTTGAACTTCTGGCCGTAGCCGCTCATGGACTTGGCGAAGTAGGGGAACGCTCGAGCGCCTGAGCCTCCTTCATGAACGTACGAGCGGATGAATTTCGGATGGCGCGAATCGATATTGCGGTAGGGCACGATATCGATCCCGCTGGCCTTGCCGTCTTCGTTCACGGCCTCGCGGTCCCGTAATTGGGGCAAAAGGCCACTGACGTTCGGACCGCCTATGTTGTCCATCAAATAGTGGCCCAGCACGCCGCTCGAGTTGGCGATGCCGTTAGGCCAGAAGCGCGAAACCGAATTCAACAGGATGCGGGTGGACTCCAAGGCCGATGCGCCCAGGACGACGACCCGCCCCTTCGCTTCGTAGTCTTTCTTGCTCAGCCGGTCGACGAAGCTCACGCCGCGGGGCCTGCCGTTGTTGTCGACGACGATCTCGCGTACGACGGCGTCCGGCCTCAATGTCAGCCGGCCGGTTTTCGCGGCAGCGGGCAGCGTGTCCGAGATCGAGTTCCAAAACGCCCCGATATCGCAACCCCGGCCGCAGTGACCGCAATAGTGGCAGGCCGCCAACCCGTTAATGCTGCGTGACCGCATGGCCGCGCGCTTGGGAATCACGCGCATCCCGAGCCCCAGCGTGGGAGCTACTTTCTGGACGATGCGTTCTCCGCAAGCTGGGTATCCACTTGACTCAGGTGACCCCAAGATGTAGTGTAGGGCCTGGTGGAGGATTACCAGCGCGACCAACTCGAATTCGAGTCTCGCTTTGCGAGCGAGGAGGCTTGCCGCGACTATCTGTTCGCCTTGCGCTGGCCAGAGGGTTTCCGCTGTCCAAGGTGTGGGCATGAGCGCGCTTGGCCGGTGCGCAAAGTGTGGTTCGAATGCGCTCGCTGCGGGCGGCAAACCTCCGTCACCGCCGGCACGATCTTTCAAGACACACGCAAGCCGCTGCGGCTGTGGTTCCGGGCGATGTGGACCATCACCACGCAGAAGAATGGGGCCAGCGCCCTGGGTCTACAGCGCGTTCTGGGACTGGGCAGTTACCAAACCGCCTGGCCTTGGATGCACAAGCTGAGGCGAGCGATGGTGCGCCCGGGGCGGGAGCGATTGACGGGCCTCGTCGAGGTCGATGAGACCTACTGGGGCGCTGAAGAAGAAGGGGTAATCGGCCGGCAGACCGAGCGTAAAGCGTTGATTGCAGTCGCCGCGGAAGAGAGAGGCGCCGGGCTGGGGCGCATCCGCATGCAGCGCGTTCAGAACGCCTCGGCGGCCAGTTTGATGCCCTTCGTCGAGGAGTCGGTCGAGCCGGGCAGCGTGGTTGTTACCGACAACTGGTCGGGCTACGATCCGCTCAAGAAGAAGGACTACCAGCGTCGTATCATCTCGATTAACAACCGCCGCGAGCAGGCCTCGCAGCTACTGCCGAGGGTGCACTTGGCGATCTCGCTACTCAAGCGCTGGATGCTGGGCACGCATCAGGGGGCGGTCAGCCACGAGCATCTGGACTACTATCTCGACGAGTTCGTGTTCCGCTTCAATCGGCGCAGATCACGCAGTCGGGGCAAGCTCTTCTACCGCCTTGTGCAGCAGGCCATGGCGGTGGAGCCGACGCCGTACCGCTCGATCGTCGCCGATTGGGACGCTAAGACGCTGTGAGCCCAACTACAAGATGTTGGGGTCACCTGAGTCAAGTGGATACCCGGCCTCCGCAATTGAGCGGGAAAGGCGGTAGATATTTGCCATCGGGGAGGTGCGGGATGTTCTCGATCGACGCACTGACGCCAACGAAGCTCTCGTGCTTGTCGTAGTAGGGGGCGAGCTCCTCGTAGGTGATGGGCCAATTATCGCCGTAGCCATCGCGGTCGGCCGCCTTGAAATCGTAATCGCTCAGCCGGCGCGCGTTGCGGCTCCAATGCAGGATCTTCCCGCCCACGCACCGCGACCGCACCCAGATCCAAGATGTTCCCGGCGCGGTCGTATAGGGGTGCTCCCGCTCGTCGATGTAGAGGGGCCGGGTGTATTCGCTCGACGTCCACTGATTCGGATAGATTCTCTCCCGGTCGCCCGGCTTGTCGAATCCCCGAAAGGGCATCTCGTACGGCCAGCGGTGGGAGAGGAAGCTAGACGGGTCGAGCTTCGGTCCAGCCTCCAACAGCAGCACCTCGAGACCGCCTTCCGTCAGCTCTTTGGCCGCCACTCCCCCGGCCGCGCCGGTCCCGACGACGATCGCGTCGTAGGTTTTGTTTAGATCGACAGACACGGCCAATCTCGATTCATCTTCTCGGGGAGGCGAAGTCTGACCTTAACCGATCATCGGGACCCCGTCAATCACCTCGGAGGGGACACACCTCGGAGGGGACATCCATGATAGGTATCTGTCAAGGATGGACGCAGTCATCCGAATCCTCCCGTCAGCGGGGGCGTTGTCTTCAGCAGTGACGCTTCGCAGCCCGAGCGTTTTTGCGAATCAAGTCGCAAGGTCAACGAGTCACGTGACCAGACATCCATGTGCGCGCATCGGGTCGCCCCACCGTACCGGCCGGGGGACCGTCGCGGAAGATTCAGTTTGGGTTTTCAGGTCCGCCGGCCTCGAAACAGAGATACGGACGCATCAGAAATTTCCCAGGAAACTCCCAGCAAACTCCTTCGCGTAGTCCCCAACAGGCGAGGACCGGCGGGCCGCTCGTGACACCGCACAGCGTCGATGAAACTCTTCGTTTCTCCTTTGCCGGGTATCCACTTGACTCAGGTGACCCCAACATCTTGTAGTTGGGCTCACAGCGTCTTAGCGTCCCAATCGGCGACGATCGAGCGGTACGGCGTCGGCTCCACCGCCATGGCCTGCTGCACAAGGCGGTAGAAGAGCTTGCCCCGACTGCGTGATCTGCGCCGATTGAAGCGGAACACGAACTCGTCGAGATAGTAGTCCAGATGCTCGTGGCTGACCGCCCCCTGATGCGTGCCCAGCATCCAGCGCTTGAGTAGCGAGATCGCCAAGTGCACCCTCGGCAGTAGCTGCGAGGCCTGCTCGCGGCGGTTGTTAATCGAGATGATACGACGCTGGTAGTCCTTCTTCTTGAGCGGATCGTAGCCCGACCAGTTGTCGGTAACAACCACGCTGCCCGGCTCGACCGACTCCTCGACGAAGGGCATCAAACTGGCCGCCGAGGCGTTCTGAACGCGCTGCATGCGGATGCGCCCCAGCCCGGTGCCTCTCTCTTCCGCGGCGACTGCAATCAACGCTTTACGCTCGGTCTGCCGGCCGATTACCCCTTCTTCTTCAGCGCCCCAGTAGGTCTCATCGACCTCGACGAGGCCCGTCAATCGCTCCCGCCCCGGGCGCACCATCGCTCGCCTCAGCTTGTGCATCCAAGGCCAGGCGGTTTGGTAACTGCCCAGTCCCAGAACGCGCTGTAGACCCAGGGCGCTGGCCCCATTCTTCTGCGTGGTGATGGTCCACATCGCCCGGAACCACAGCCGCAGCGGCTTGCGTGTGTCTTGAAAGATCGTGCCGGCGGTGACGGAGGTTTGCCGCCCGCAGCGAGCGCATTCGAACCACACTTTGCGCACCGGCCAAGCGCGCTCATGCCCACACCTTGGACAGCGGAAACCCTCTGGCCAGCGCAAGGCGAACAGATAGTCGCGGCAAGCCTCCTCGCTCGCAAAGTGAGACTCGAATTCGAGTTGGTCGCGCGGGTAATCCTCCACCAGGCCCTACACTACATCTTGGGGTCACCTGAGTCAAGTGGATACCAGGCTCTCCTTTTAACAGAAAAAAAGCAAATTCTCCTCGTTACGCCTCGGCCGCAACCCGCGGCACGAACGCGCGGCCACTGGTGTCCACGGCCCGCAGATACGCCACCAACTTGCGCGCCACGGCCAACGTCGCGCGATTGCGAGACCCGCGCGTCAACTCCCGCTCATGGACGTCGTGCAGTTGCGGGTTCCAGCGCGGCGCGAGTTTCGCCGCCTCGATCAGCACCCGCTGCAAATGCTTGTTGCGCTGCTTCGACAGCGGTCCCCGCTGCGTCTTGCCGGCCGACTCGCGCTGTGCCGAACACAACCCACAGTAACTCACCGCCTGGCCCAGCGAACCGAAGCGCTCGGGCTCGACGGTCTCCAGCGCCCAGGTCAACGCCGTCACCTCCCCCACGCCGCGAATCGACTGCAGCAACTCGACGCGTTCCCGCAACAGCGGATGGCGCCGCAATCCGCGCAGTAACTCCTGCTGCAAACGATCGAACATTTCCAGGCTGCCGCGGGTGATGGCGAGCAGCTCGATCACCGACTCGGGCGTGTCGCGCAGGCTGTCGAGATAGGAGTAGAAATAGTTGCGCCCGTGCAGCCGCCGGGCATCGTAGGGTTCGCCCACTTCCATCAGTAGCCCGCTGATTTTGTTCTTCATGCGGACGGCTTCGCCCAGCAGCAGATTGCGATAGCGCAGCACGCGCCGCAACTCGCGCAGGGCAGGCGGCGCCACGTAGCAGCGCGGCAGCAGGTTGCAGCGCAGCAGGTCACTGATCTTGGTGGCGTCGAGACGGTCGTTCTTCTTCTTGGCGCAGGCGATGGCCTTGAGCATGGCCGGGTGTGCGACTTGCAGTTCCTGGGCGAAGGGCTGGAGGTGATCGTAAATCCAGCCGGTAAACAGGGTGGCTTCGAGCGCGCCCACCCAAGGGCGCTCGAGGGCTGACGCCCAAGCGGTCAGGGCGGCGCGAGTGGCCGCGACCTGACCGCGCTGGACGATCGTTCCGTCCCCGGTTTTGATGCAGAAGCTGATGCTTTTCTTATGGACATCGAGTCCGATGTAGTAGAGTTCTGGCATGGAATCCTCCTGGGATTGGCTCTGAGCCGACCGCGTGGCCGCTCTCAGCATTTTGCCCCCGGGAGGATTCCTCTTTGCCACTACCTATGCATTGAAACAGAGCCCGAACTGAGGCAACCGGCGTCGGCATCCTCTGTGGCACAATCTCGGTAATGCGGTTCGTGGGCACCGTAAGCCGGCGCGCAAGCCGTTTTGCGCCCGAGGCCGCGTTGCGACAGTCCAGAACTCGATCAGGTTCTGCGAGAAAACATGCACGTCTCAAGGACTCCTACCCACCCATCAGGGCTCTCGCCTCCGCCGCGATCTGACCAACGATCTCCCCTGCGGCCTGAACTTCGTTCACGAGACCAACCCCTTGGCCGGCGTAGAGGGCCATCGAATCAATGTCGCCGGTCGTTTCCCGGTGAGGCGTGTAACCCATAAAACGTCGAACCTCAACCGTCTCCCCACCAACCGTCGTCGATCCGATCACCGGCTCACTAGGACGACCCTCGTTGCCTCGCGCTTCCTTGGAGCGCCACTGTTCGACGAACGACGTGCGGAGCGTCCGGTGCGGGGCATTCGGCCAGCTATGACCGAACAGGGTCGTACGAATGGTGTCACCTTCGCGAGCGTCCAGAATCCTCTGTCGATAAACCGGATGTGTTCTCGCCTCCGAGGCCACCAGGAACCGGGTCCCGAAAACAGCGCCCTGCGCGCCCAATGCCAGCACCGCTACCAGCCCGCGGGCGTCGGCGATACCCCCTGAAGCGACCACCGGTAGGGGAGACACAGCATCCACGATGCGGGGAACCAACGTCAAGCTGGAAATCTCGCCTCTGACGTGCCCGCCCGCCTCGACACCCTGCGCGATGATCACGTCCACCCCGGCATCCGCCGCGGCTTTTGCCTCGGCAACGCTTCCGACCTGATGAATCACCCGCAGCCCTGCATCGTGCGCGGGATCTACGAAAGGCGACGGATCGCCCCAGAAGAACGACAGCAGCGGGACTCGCTCTTCAATGCAGACCGCAACCTGCTCGCTGACGTCCGCGGGTAGCAACATGTTGACACCGAATGGTCGGTCCGTTCGTTCCCGGATGGCGCGAATATCATTCCGCAGCAAGTGCGGAGGGTTGCGGCTAAACGACATCAGGCCGAGGCCGCCGGCTTGACTAACCGCGCCCGCCAGCTCAGGCCCCGTCACGAAGCCCATCGGCGCGCAGAAGATCGGGTACCTAATGCCCAACAGATCACAGAGCGGCGCGTCGAGTTTCATGGATGTTCAGAATAGCGGGTGTTGTGACCGTAAGGGAGCAGTCGGCGCGCCACGCGCGGGCTAACGCCCATGCCACTGTTGTGGTTGGCTGGACGGTTGCGCTGAGTTGGCGTGCGGGCCACCGCGAATCATGGAGAATCCCCCGCTTCATCACGAATCACGGAAGCTGGGTATCCACTTGACTCAGGTGACCCCAAGATGTAGTGTAGGGCCTGGTGGAGGATTACCCGCGCGACCAACTCGAATTCGAGTCTCGCTTTGCGAGCGAGGAGGCTTGCCGCGACTATCTGTTCGCCTTGCGCTGGCCAGAGGGTTTCCGCTGTCCAAGGTGTGGGCATGAGCGCGCTTGGCCGGTGCGCAAAGTGTGGTTCGAATGCGCTCGCTGCGGGCGGCAAACCTCCGTCACCGCCGGCACGATCTTTCAAGACACACGCAAGCCGCTGCGGCTGTGGTTCCGGGCGATGTGGACCATCACCACGCAGAAGAATGGGGCCAGCGCCCTGGGTCTACAGCGCGTTCTGGGACTGGGCAGTTACCAAACCGCCTGGCCTTGGATGCACAAGCTGAGGCGAGCGATGGTGCGCCCGGGGCGGGAGCGATTGACGGGCCTCGTCGAGGTCGATGAGACCTACTGGGGCGCTGAAGAAGAAGGGGTAATCGGCCGGCAGACCGAGCGTAAAGCGTTGATTGCAGTCGCCGCGGAAGAGAGAGGCACCGGGCTGGGGCGCATCCGCATGCAGCGCGTTCAGAACGCCTCGGCGGCCAGTTTGATGCCCTTCGTCGAGGAGTCGGTCGAGCCGGGCAGCGTGGTTGTTACCGACAACTGGTCGGGCTACGATCCGCTCAAGAAGAAGGACTACCAGCGTCGTATCATCTCGATTAACAACCGCCGCGAGCAGGCCTCGCAGCTACTGCCGAGGGTGCACTTGGCGATCTCGCTACTCAAGCGCTGGATGCTGGGCACGCATCAGGGGGCGGTCAGCCACGAGCATCTGGACTACTATCTCGACGAGTTCGTGTTCCGCTTCAATCGGCGCAGATCACGCAGTCGGGGCAAGCTCTTCTACCGCCTTGTGCAGCAGGCCATGGCGGTGGAGCCGACGCCGTACCGCTCGATCGTCGCCGATTGGGACGCTAAGACGCTGTGAGCCCAACTACAAGATGTTGGGGTCACCTGAGTCAAGTGGATACCCGGCTCACGGAAAACCAGCCGATCCATGATCGAGGCAGCCGAGCTAGAATTAGGGACCGGAAAACAAGAGGGGATATGACTCAAGCAGAAGAGCAGGAACTGGCGTTGCGGATCGTCCCGATAGTGGAGCAGGCGGCGATCGCCGCCGCGCACACCATGGGCAACGGCAACCGGCGGGAATCCGACCGCGTCGCGACGGAGGCGATGCGGCAGGCCTTCGAAGAGCTGCCCATCGACGGCACCATCGTCATCGGCGAGGGTGAGCGCGACAAGGCGCCCATGCTCTATATCGGCGAGAAAGTGGGCCAGGGCGGCGACGCCGAGGGACGCTTCCCGCCCATCGACATTGCCGTCGATCCTCTGGAGGGGACGAACCTTTGCGCCCTCGGCACGCCCGGTGCGCTGGCCGTGCTCGCGGCCTCGGAGAAAGGGGGCCTGCTGCACGCACCGGACTGCTACATGGAAAAGATCATCGTCGGGCCCGCGTGCAAGGGCAAAGTGGAGTTGGACCGTCCGGTGGTCGACAACCTCAAGAGCATCGCGCGCGCCATGGACCGTGATGTTGACGACTTGGTAATCGTGGTGCTGAACCGCACGCGCCACGAGAAGTTGATCTCCGACATTCGGACCGCCGGGGCACGAATCCGCCTGATTGGCGACGGCGACCTGTCCGCCGGCGTAACGGCGGCGATTCGTGGATCGAGCGTCCACGCGGTGATGGGCACCGGCGGCGCGCCCGAAGGCGTGATCTCGGCCGCGGCGATGCGCTGCCTTCACGGCGAGATGCTGGGCCGGCTGATCATCGACACGCCCGAGCTGAAGGAGCGCGTGCAGGATATGGGCATTTCCGATCCGGACCTGATCTATAATGCCGAGGATCTGGCGCCTGGGAAGCTGATCGTGTTCGCGGCCACCGGCGTTACCGGCGGACTGGCGGGTGGCGGGATGCTCAGCGGCGTGCGATTCTTCGCCGAGGGCTCGCGCACGCAGACCTTGGTCATGACGCACTCGACACAGAAGGTGCGGTTCGTCGACACCATCCACATGGAGCGGCCGCCCGGTCCGCGCGGCGTGAGATTGTACTAAGTACACCGTTTTAAGAAACGCGGTCGCGCAAGCCCGAATCTCTCGCAAGTCTCCGGATACTTCGGGAGACCAGACATACCATGCTCGTTGCGATCGCAGGAAAGCCTGTTGGTATCGGCGTGCGCGGCGCGGGAGTGCCGCTGATTCTCATTCACGGGTTCCCGTTGCACCGCGGCATGTTCGGACCTCAGTTGGAGGGTCTGTCGTCCGTCGCGAAGGTCATCGGGTTCGACGTGCCAGGCGTGGGGGAGTCGGAGGCCGGACCGGTTTCGATGGACGACATTGCTGACCTGGCAGCGGCTGTTCTGACGGATCAAAATATCGAGAAGGCGGTTGTCGGCGGAGTATCGATGGGCGGCTACGCTTCGTTTGCCTTCGCACGACGCTATCCCGGGCGACTGCTCGGATTGGTGCTCGCGAATACCCGTGCGGCCGGTGATACCGAGGCGGCCAAACAAGGACGGCGGCAAATGGCCCGGCTCGTCGAAGAACAAGGCGCGGCAGGCGCGGCCGAACGGATGGTTCCCGGCTGGTTCGGGCCCACCACGTTGGGGGGTCGGCCCGAAGTGGTTCGGCAGGCCCGAGAGATGGTCGAGGCAGCTCCGCCGGATGCCATCGCGCGAATGCTTCAGGCGCTGGCGGAACGGCCGGATGCGACCTCGGAACTGCCCGACATCAAAGTGCCCACCCTCGTGATCTCGGGCGAGGAAGATCCGATGATCCCGGTGGCGGAGATGAAGGGATGGGCGGAGTTGATCCCGGACTCGCGCCACGTAGTGATTCCCGGGACAGGACACTTGCCCAACCTGGAGGATCCGGGGGCATTCAATAGGGCCGTAACTGACTTCTTGGATCAGGTTCGATAACGGCTCGGGGGCAGAGTAGCGGCAGGTAGCGTGGGAGCGTCCGCTGGAAAAGTCGTACCCGGGGTGAGGCCCTTGCTGCCTTGCCGAAATTCACAGCGCGTTTCTGGCATGGGTCCACAGTCGTGGTCGTTGAATTGAATGGTGCGAACGGGGGGAGTCGAACCCCCACTCCCTTTCGGGAACTAGAACCTAAATCTCAGAACTTCTGTTGCGCGGCGTTGCCTCAAATCGCAAGCCACTGATTCTAATCGGCCGCCAGGTGCCCTGAGTAGCCCAGCGAAGCACCGTGTTGGGCACACTTTTGGACACACCTTTGGCCTGGCCATCAGGTTGACTCGACCCAAGTGTGCCCTCCACTGGAGGGCTAACATGGATGCAGTCTACTTCCGGGTCTCGTCTGACCGGCAAACCACCGAAAACCAATTCGCCGACCTACTCCAGGTGGCTGAGAAGGACGACTCAGAGCGCGACTGGACCTCGATCCGAAAGCTTCTCTCGTACTGCGTTGTCGAGGAGGAAGTGCGCGGTCAAGGTGTAAGCCGCACCGTCTACCGCGTCAACCCAGTCGTCGCTGACCGTCTCGCCGACCTCTGCATCTACGTTGAACAAAGCAAGTCCGGTCGCAAGGGCGCCCGATCTCGTCCGATGTTCGAGCGCATGAAGAAGGACGCCGCTCTCCGTAAGTTCGACCGGCTCCTCGTGTGGAAGGTCTCACGTCTCGGCCGCGACATGCGTGAGGTCATCTCGACCGTCTACGATCTATCCGATCTCGGCATCACCGTCGTGCCGGTGAAGTCTCAGACCGGCCCAATCAACTCCACCATGGGAAAACTGCTCTGGGCAATCCAGGCCTGGTTGTGCCGGTTCACCCGGAACTGGAGAGAGGCCGTTCTCCGCAAGTTAGTTGTTCCGCCTTATTCGCCGATTCCTGCTGGTCGTTTCGCACGGCGGCCCGCGAGCGGGTCGCCGCCTTTCTCTGCATACCGGAGGCGCCGCGGGACGCGGCCAGCCGAGGCGCGACCCCTTGGTTTAGAGCCGCGCGCGTAAGCAAGCGGTGAGGACCGTCGGGTCTCCTCGGTCGCGGTCGTCAAAGGCGCGACGTGTGTGTCAGAGTTTTGTGTGCCAGTGGGCTGGGACGTCAGGCTCGGGTATACTACAGGTACTTGACAGAGGGAGAGGATCGAGTCTTCAGGCTGGGTGGAATCGGGCAGAGGGAAGGCTCCGCCTCGCCGTCTGCCTTCCACTGAGGCAAAGACCAACAAAGCGTGATGATGCCGCATGACCGCCATGAACGGGCGAATGGGACTTCCAAGATTCCCTCGCGCGAGGAGACCAGTCGATGTCGGTCTTGAAAAACACGGTGCTAGCTTCTATTGGTTTGTTCGAAATCACGAAAGCGCGCGCTGAAAGGATCATCGATGATCTCATCCAGAAGGGCGAGCTCAGTCGATCAGACCGCAAGAAGGCCGTGCTCGAGCTCCTGGACAAGGCCGAGCAATCGAGCGCGCGTTTCAGAAAGAAGGTGCTCAAGGAGGTTGATCAGGCACAGAGTGCAGTATCCAAAATGGCGGAGGACCTCAAGTGGGCGCGTCAAACAGAGATGCAGAAGCTACAGAACAAAGTCAGCCGGTTGACGAAAGCCGTAGACGCGCTCCAGAAGAACACGGAAACGACCAAGCAACCGGCCCGAGCCAGAAAACGAAAGAAGAAGCAATGAGAAGAAGAATCGCTGGAGCGTTCTAAGCAGCAGAAGAAAGGATGCCGGCGCCCCTGG
This sequence comes from Bryobacterales bacterium, assembly GCA_965261065.1. GTDB lineage: Bacteria > Acidobacteriota > Terriglobia > Bryobacterales > UBA6623 > JAKZVK01. The sequence goes on from OZ253444.1 coordinate 7,449,586, forward strand.
AGGCAAAGCGGTTGACGCGCCGAACCGAAGGCAGGGCTGAAGTCGGCGCCTTCGGATCACCGACGCTTCCTCGGGCAGGGTTTCATCCGCTGACGTTCACTCGGGAGTGCCATCGATGCCCCGAAAGAATCATGAAAAGGGGCATCGAGGTATATGACGATCGCTAAACGACTCCGATGAAGATGAACTCCAAGCAGTGGCTGTTGGCGATCAGCGCCGGGATTGTCGTCGGCGCGGGCGTGTACCTGATGCTCCCGCTGATCGTCGTGGCCGCCGTGAGCGCGGTCGTGGCCTCGCTCGTGGCCATTGTGGTCTACCAGTATCTCGACGGGCAGACCAAAGTGAAGGACGTGCCGGCTAAGACCGATCCGCGCCAAGAGCTGATGTCCCTGCTTGATCGCCTTGTCGCACTGAACATCGACATCCGCGAGGCAGGGCTTGCGTCGGACGTGCTTCTCCGGGTGGAGACCATCATTGACAAGCTGCGCGATCTCCTTCCTGAGCTCAATGAGCGGTATCCTGGACATGAGTTGGCCTGGACTCTCAACCAGATGGCCCGGGAGTATTTGAGCAAGGTCGTCCGGCCCTACGTGGCTTTGTCCGAAGCCGATCGGGCCGAGCGGAAGCAAGAGCTGCTGAAGAGCTTGAACGGAGTGGAAGCAGAAGTCGACAACGTTGGGGAGCTGGTTCAGGGCGACAAGAAGGGAGACTTCAGGGCAAAGGCGGCGTTCTTGCGCGCCCGCTTCGTTCAAGAGTCCTAGCGACCGAAAGAGGAGGATCGATCCACCATGAGCGCAGGCAACCCGACACAACCGGCAGCCCCGGCCGAGGCGGCTCAGCCACCACCCGTCGCTCTGACTCCGGTGAAGCCCAAAGGGCTGGAATCCGAAGACGAGAAGCGTCTGCAAGAAACGGCGTTGCAACTCGCCGGCGAGGTTCACCAGGACGCCGGCAACCGGCAGGTCGCGAGGAGGCTGAGCGCTCTCGGCGTGCGCGAGCAGCAGAAGGCTTCCAAGGAGATCGGCCTTCTGAAAACGCGCGTCGGCACGATGCTCGGCCAGCTCGAAGGCGAAGGCGCCGAGATCCCGAGGACGCTGATCGAGCTGCGCCACACGATGGACGAAATCAATCCCAACGTCCTCAGCCAGCCGACCGGGATCGCAAAATGGGTCGGCAAAGTACCCGGCGTGGGCACGGTCCTCAAGAGGATTGCGGTCAAGTACGAGTCCGTCCAAACCCAAATCGACCACATCATGAACGGGCTGCGGCACGGCAAGGACAAGTTACTGCAAGACAACGCTGAGCTGGAACAGCTTTACGAGCAGGTGGGACTGGCGCAGCGTGGGGTGCAGGAGAGCGCCTACATCGGAGAGTTGCTGTGGCAGAAAATTGAAGACAAGTTGGCGGAAGCAACGGATCCTGCCGAGCGGCAAAAGCTGCAAGCGATGATGCACAGGGTCGCCATGCGGGTCCAGGACCTGCGCACGATGGAGCAGGTCAATCTGCAGTTTTTCGCCTCGATCGACATGACGATCCAGAACAACGACACGCTCTGCGAACAGGTTGACCGCACCGTCATGGTAACGCAAAGCCTGTTGACGGTCGGTTTGGCCATCCAGGCGGCTCTGGCGAGTCAGAAGCAGATCGCCACCGCCGTGAAGAGTGTCCAAGAGAGCACCGCGGCGATGCTTGAGGCCAACGCGGCGGCGATCGGCCGGCAGACGGCGGAGATCGGCGAAATGCAGAACAACCCCGTGATCGCTCTCGAAAGCGTGAAGAAAGCCCACAACAGTCTGATTGAGGCGATGGACAAGATGGAGGAGATCCGCGCCGTCGGAACCGAAAAAGCGAGAGCGGGTATCGCTGAGTTGAACAAGATGTCGGCTGCGCTTGAGCCGAAGGTCGAGGCGTTGCAAGCAGCCGGCGATCTTCCGCCTGCGCAGCTCCCCGGGGCGACGCCGCCAGAACCGGAGGAGAAGCCGGAGCAGCCGGCATCGTAGGACGGAGTCTCTGAGCCACACCGATAAAGCCGCGGCTACTCAGCCCTTACCACAAACATGGCAACCCTCCTCGATCCCGCCCGGCGCAAACGCTATGAAGAGCAGTTCGCGGCGATCCGTCAAATGCCGAAGCCGGTTCCGCCCGGCGATCGCCACAAATACTCCATCGAAGACGTCAAGAACGGGGCCTACATCCGCTTCGGAGGCAAATCCTACCGCGTCGAGAGTACCAACGTGTATGAACGAAGCGGCTATCGCTGGCCCGAGCTTGTTCTCCGCTGCCTGCACGACGGCGAGACGCAGTACACCGAATGGGAGAAGGAAGACGAGGTTTCGGTCTACGTATCGCGGGAGAAGCTCAGCTTCGCCCAGGTCGGATTGAAGGGCAAGGAAGAGCTGTGGGAGATCTCTGAAGAGGAAGAAGGCGTGGCGAGATATGGGAGAAGGGTCTTCCACTACCATGAAGACTCCGCCGTGACCTTCTACCGCGATGGCGGCGAGCAGGGCGTGCCCTTCCACCAATACCTCTTTGCCGAGGAGGGCAGCAAGGCGTTTATCGGCATTGAAGAGTGGGGAGACGAAGACGACGGGTATGAGCACAACGTGGTTTTGAGTGAATACTTGAATCCAAGTGCCATCGAGGTCTTGGTGGCCGGAGGCGGCAAAAGTGGCTGAGGTCGTTTATAAAGACAGGTCGGCCGGCGACCTGCAGCTTCATCTCTTCAGTAACCTCGTTGACCCGGCTCTGTTCACCGTAGTGCGCCAGGGCCGCGTATTGGCGAACGGGATGCGGATCGACGCGTACATCCTGGGAGCCAGCCATTTGATCCGTTTTCGCGCCGGAGCTGGTTGCCTGAGCGAGGTTCTGGTATGCTCGGACACCGTGTTGCAGACGTGGCCCGGGAGCTGCGTGTCGCACAATCCCGTCCGCGGACGGTTGGATCTGGAGTTGGACAACGTCGCGTACCGCTTCAACGGAGGACTGCTGCGTCGCGGCACGGCCGAAAGCCTGCTGGGGGATCTCAAGACCCGCGTGGCTAAGGCGCGGACGCGGCAGGACGAAATCGGGCTCTCGTTCGAATTTCCTACCGGAGTCCGGCTGGAGAAGCCCGCCGAGACGCTGCTGTGGGCGCGGCTGGGCGCAGCGGGCGCCGAGATCGAGACGGTTCATTCTTATCCGTCAGAAGACTCCTTGGTGTGGACGCGGTCGTCGGCGGTCCGGACCGTGGGCACGCGACCCGGCACGTCCCCGACCCAAGAGGTGCGGCAGCCTGTTGAAATCGTGGAGTAGTTTCCGCGGCCCCGCCTGACGGGGCGTGTGTGGATCCGCCATATGAGCAGATATCTGACAGCCACTCTCCTGGTTCTGCTGACGGCTTGCGGTGGCCTGCCTGATGTTACCGTCAGCCTCGCCGAAGCCATTCACAAGCGAGTCGGGCAGACCAGACAGGAGGTGGACGCGCAAGAGCAAGCGTACCGGCAGTTCCAGGAGTCGGCCCAATACGGCCCCCTTGCGCGATACGCCGAGAAAGAATCTTGGGCGCAGAAGTTCACCGCCGCCCGCAAGATGCTCGACTCTGCGGAAACTCTCTATCAGAAGACCGTCGCCCCGATCCTCGAAAGGGACGATGAAAAGGAGCTGCGGACTCTCAACGACAACCTCAAGAAGATCTCGCCGCTGACCGCCAGCGCTCGGAAGATGTCGGTGGAGTGGAAGGAGCGAAGCGATTTCATCACCCAGAGCCGCGAGCACGCGCCTGCGCTGATCCGCGGCGCAAATGCAGACTTGCAAAAGCAGAGGGATCAGAATCAGGCTGTCAGCAAGATCGCGGCCCAGACCGCCGGCGAGTTTCCGGCTCGCAAAGAGGACATCGGCAAACTGCTCCAGCCCCTGACGGCACTTGTGAACCAATCCGAGACGGCACACGAAGCGATCCGGGGCGAGTCAGGCAAAGTCGGGTCCGATGACGCCGACTACGCGTTGATCGGCGACAACCGTCAGATCCTCTCGGAGAACGCCACGAGATTCGAGGAGTCCGGCGCGCAGGTCACTGCAAAGCTAGGTGAGCTTTCGCGGAGCTACTCCAAAACGCTGATCGACATGCAGGCTGTGTACTCCGTGATCATCCGGCGGTACAGTTGGGATGACTCGCTCAACTCCCCGAGGGTGCATCACTACGACTATCGCCCGCGTCAGGTGGATCTGGAGACGTACAACAACCTCACCGGCAACACAGCCGTGGGCCTAGGGCAGTGGAAGGCCGGCTGGTTTAGTAGCGGACTGAAGCTTTACAGGCATGTCGACCCGAGGCGATGGGACACCCTACGGATCGATCCCCGAGAGAGTTGGCCCAGCCGCAACGACAACGCTGCCGAATACTGGGTCGAGGACGACAAGGTGAACTACTACCACAAGTACATGGTGCTAGAGAACGGGGAGACATCCGAGACCGCCCTCGTTGCGGTCAGCGTAGCACTCTTCCTCGCCAACGTCGACAACCTGGGCATGGACGTCGAAGCGAAACCGTACGGCAGCTTCGAGGATGAAAAACTGGCCCACGCCGCCCCGCCCGGGATGGCCTACGTCGGGAACCCAAGATACGGTCACTGGGCCTCAGACGGCCGGGGAGGGAGCGTCTGGACTTGGATAGGACCCTATTTGCTCTACCGGAGCCTGTTCGGGACGCCCTACTACTACGGTCGGAATACTTGGTCCACTTGGTCGGGCGGCTATCGGGGTTCACGCCCCTACTATGGCGGCACGGCGGCCGCACCGTTGTACGGAACAAGAAGTAAGACCACCCAAACCTCTCCCAGGTATCAGAACTCCGCCTTTGGCCGAACGGGAGGCTTTCGGCGGGTGTCAGCGTCCGTACGAGGAGCGGGACCGGGGAGTCGCGGGGGCGGTTTCGGTGGCAGTGGAAAGTAATACGAGGACGTGATGCAATTCATTGAGACTTTCGTTCACGGTGCGGTCGACACCCTTTTTGTCTTTCTGATCCTTCTGTTAGCCAAGAAGCTCCGAGACGCGCGCTTTCGTGCCGCCGTGGCTCCGGCCGACGGAGGCGATTCCGTAGAATACACCGCCGATTACCAAATCGAAGAAGAGAGCAATCTGGCGGTGGCCCTGCACCGCTGTGGCTTGAGCATTGGTTTCGGCTTCGGTCTCGCCGGGATCGTCAGCGGAGGGGTCAGTCGCTTCTCGGCAGGATGGGAAGTAGTGCTACGAGACACCGGAGAACTGCTGCTCTCCTGTGTCCTGTTGCTTGTCTTTCTGTTCGTGGCCGAGTTCGTTGTTGAAAAGATCATCTTGCGCAATGTTCACAACACTCGCGAACTCAAGAATCGCAACACCGCCGTCGGATTCGCGGAGTTGGGCAGCTATACAGCTACCGGCCTGATCGCATTTGGCTCGTTTCAGGGTGAGGGTGGAGCGTGGTATACAGCCGCCGGCTTTTTCTTCATGGGGCAGGCGACTCTGATCCTGTTCGCGCTGATCTACGACTGGGTCACGCCGTTCAACATCGTCAACGAGATCCAGAAAGGCAACGCGGCCGCCGGGTTGATGCTTGGCGGCACTCTGGCCACGCTGGGTATCATCCTCAGCTTCGCTATCGCCGGTCCCTTTACCGGGTGGACCGAGGGAATCACCGGCTTCGCCATCAGCGCGCTGGTTGGGATGGCCCTGCTCATTCCCTTCCAGATGTTGATCGACAAGGCTTTCCTGCCGCATACGACCCTCCAGATCGAGGTCGAGCGCGATCGTAACCTTGCCGCCTGTTCAGTGACCGTCTGCGCCCAGATTGCGCTCGCCATCATGATCGGCGCCTTGGTGGCGGTTTAGCGGCACGGGGGCGTCAGTGACGGCTCGTGCTCGTTTTCGCCGGCTTCGCGACACTCTGCTGCGTATCGTCCACAAGGCCGGCTGGGCATGGCTCGGGGCCCTCCTGCTGACACTCTACGTGCTCGGTGCAGCCCTGATGCCCTTCTTCGAGGGGCCTGACAGCCCGCTGGCTTCGATACAGGATTACACCTGGTGGTTCGTTGTGACCGCCACGACTGTGGGCTACGGCGATATCGCCCCCGGCTCGCTTGGCGGGAGGGCGGCCGCGGTGGTCATCATGCTGTTCGGCATCGGTGTCATTGCCGTCGCCGTGGCAAAGTTGGCCGAGTCGGTTATTGATTTTGGAAGGAGGCGCATGAGAGGTCTGACCCAACTGAGCGAAGCAGGTCACCTTGTGATCTTCGGCTACACCAAGGGAGAAACCGAGAGCCTCATCCGGGAGTTCAGACAAGACAGGAGCGCGGAAGACCTCTCGATCGTTCTTTGTTCCTACCTGGTTGAAGAGAACCCCCTACCGGACGATGTGAAGTTCGTCAACGGTGACTTGGCGTCGGACGATGTGCTGGACCGCGCCTGTGTCGCACGGGCGGCCAGCATTCTCATCCACGGCCACGACGATAATGAGACGATCGTTGTTACCCTCGCGGCTCGCAGCGTCAACTCTCACGTTCACATCGTAGCTCTGCTGCGGCAGCCCGAAAACGAAATGCATCTGAGGCGAATTGACCCAAACATCGAATGTGTCACGCCACTGTCGGTTCCCCTCATGGTTCAGGCGCTTCAGGACCCCGGGGCGACGACGGTGATCTCGTCCTTGTTGAGCAACTCGACCGACGACACGATCTACCGTTTGAACGTTTCCAATACGAGCCGCACCTGGAACTTCGGCGCCTTGCAGCGGGCGTTCAAAGATCGCCTTGGCGCCACGCTGGTGGCCGTGGCATCGGGCGATGCGGTTGGCGACGTGGATCTCAATCCAGCCTCGGATTTCGTGGTCAAGCAGGGAACGTCGCTTTTCTATATCGCGCGCCGGCGAATCCTGCCCCAGGAAGTCGCTTGGGATGAGCTCTGACCATCAGGCGTAGTCGAGATCCCGAAAACCGAAGCGCTTGAGCACGCGGTCCGCCGCTCGCACCCCGCGATACTGCGCTTCTTCGAAGATCGAAATCCCGCTTAGATCGGAACTCGCAAACTGGATCGGTCCGTCCCACTCTTCGAGCCGTTTTCGTGCTTCGGAGGTAATGAATCCGACGCCGGGGCGAATCATGGCGTGTCCCAGCCGCATCACATCAATCCGGCGTGTGCAATTGCGGATGTCCGGGTGGGCCTGCTCGAGATCGCGCAGAATCTCTTCTTTGCGCTCATCCCAGTTCGTCTCCAGTAAGGCGGCCCGCCCCATGCGGGGGGAAGCCTCCGTCAGGGCCCGATAGTACGTCCACACCGTCTCCGCCCCGGCCGCCCCGCGCCCTTGGTGTGTCGCTACCACATATCCGAGCCCGGGGGAGTCGTACAGGATGTTTTCCCAGGCCGGGGAAGCGCCGCTCTCCCGTGGAGTACAGTCAAGCGTCACATTGGCCGTATACCAAGGTGAGTATTCGTGCCGGGCCATCGAGGGGAAGTCAGGGCCAATCTCAGGAATGATGTAGGGAGCCAAGAAGGTCGGCGCCGCGAAGATGACAGCCGAGCAACTGTAGACCACGTGCTCGGTCAACACCTCAAGGCCGCCAGCAGACCGAAGGATCCGATGGACCGACGCCGACGTTCGCAGGTAGGGGTGTAGCCTCTCCAAGAGCCGCTTGACGATCCAACCGTTTCCCTCGGTCCAGGTCAGGACTCCGATGTCTTCCCTGGGGCGCGCCGCGAAGTAGTGGATACCCGCCCAGGCCGAAGTGTCGACGTAAGACACGCCGTAGTCGTCACGACAGGCATAGTCCACGTACCATCGCAGTTTGGACGAGAAAAACCCCTGCTCGATCATCCAGGTCTTCATCGAAATATGATCCAAGTCTTTGGTTTGCCCAGGCCGCTGAATGGGGATCGTAAACTCCCCTCCTTGCCGGTAGTAATCCATGCGGTCCCAAAAGCGATCGAACTGATCACGGTCCGATTTCGAAGCATCAGGACCCGGTTCCAGCCCTTCCTGCCAGTGGCCATCGAGGAAGAGCCGCTGCTGAGGCTCTTTGCAGAAGTGCCCGGTATCCCAGCGGCCCTCCTGGATCACACCTAGCTCTTCGAACAGCTCCTGAACCAGTGGGATTCTCTTATCCGGTACCGGTATGTAGTGTGCGCCCCATGGATAGGCGCTGACTTCGTTCTCTCCCCAGCGAGAGTTTCCGCCGGCTTGGTCTTCCAGCTCGAGAACGACAAAATCCTCAAACCCAAGCCTATGCATGCGCCAGGCAGCGGAAAGCCCGGCGATACCGGCGCCGACCACGACCACAGGGGCGGTCACACTCTCGCGAGGCGGGGGGGGAGACTGCGAGTCACGAATACGGTGACCCGCGACGTGGCCCCGATCGACAAACGAGCCTTCAATCGGGCGGTCAGGGCGAAAAAGGAATGCCGCACCTGCCGTGGCCACGCCACCTACGGCGGCCGTTTGCAGCAGTCTTCGTCGCGAGATGCCGGGCCGGTCTGCCATTGCCGCTGGTGTCGGGGCGAAAACGGAACCTCAGTATACAAAACAGGTTGGACGTCGCCAGCCGAAGCCCGGATGGTAGAATGGCTGGCACTCTGTGCCCGGTCCGATGGAGACGTCTCACTCGCAAACACTCTCTGTTTCGACAATCCAACCCCGTGTCGCGACCGCCCTGCTTGCTCTGTCGATGTTCTTCACTGGCGCGAGCGGGTTCATCTTCGAGTGCGTCCTCAGCACCGTAGCCACGTACATCCTCGGCAATAGCATCGAGCAATTCTCCGTAACCATCTCCCTCATGTTGCTCATGATGGGCGTAGCGGGCTACTGGCAGCAAAGGCTCAGCGATCGTCGTTTGGTCGAGAAATTCCTGACGGTCGAAGTTCTCTTGGCGTTGCTGGGCGGCTTCGCCCCGACCGCGGCGTACGCGTCCTACGCGACGATGGAGAGCCACTTCTCCTTGGTGCAGTACTTTTTCGTCCTGGCGATTGGTTTTCTGATTGGTCTCGAGATTCCCCTCGTCTTGCGCATTAATCGACAGTACGTCCCGACGCTCAAATCGAATATCGCAACGGTCCTCAGCACGGACTATATTGGCAGCTTCATCGGCGCCTTGGTGTGGGTGTACTTCTTCCTGAAGTATTTTCCACTGACCGAAATCAGTTTCTTTGTGGCGGGAGTCAACTTTGTCGTCGCAGTGGTTACTTACCTGTACTTCATGCGGCATCGGGCCGTGGCACGGCCGTTTGTTTCATTGCTCTTGATCCTACTGACTGCTTCGGCGCTCGGCTACGGTTACACCCAGAACCGAGTGTGGAACCTCCTTCTCGAGCAAAGGTTCTATGACCAGCCGATTGTTTATTCCAAAACCACGAAGTATCAACATCTCGTGATGACGGCCGGCGTCAGGCCCGTCGATTACCGCCTCTATATCAACGGCAACTTGCAGTTCTCAAGCCGCGACGAACACATTTACCACGAACTGCTCGTGCACCCGGCTATGAGTTTGGCCGCCCGTCGCGATCGGATACTGATTCTGGGCGGAGGAGACGGCCTCGCACTAAGAGAGGTGCTTAAGCATCCTGACGTAGAAGAGGTTCGGCTCATCGACATCGATCCCGACATGATTGCGCTGGCACGCGACGATGACGTGCTCAATGAGCTCAACCAAGACGCCCTCGCGGACGCGCGGGTCGTGGCGGCGGGTGCCTCCGGCGTCGCTTCGGAGACGTCCACGAGGCCCATCTACGACTACACCGAGACTCTGCCCGAATCGGGAAAGCCTGTCCTCGAGGAGGCAGCGCGGGTATCGGTATACACGGTCGACGCGGACAAGATGGTCCAGCGCTTGTCGGGATCATGGGATGTGATCGTGGTCGACTTTCCTGACCCCAACAGCGTCGAGCTTGCCAAGCTTTATAGTCGCGAATTCTATTTGAAGCTGCGCCGTATCCTATCCAACGGCGGCATCATGGCGGTTCAGAGCACGTCTCCCTATCACTCAAAGGAATCTTTCTTGTGTGTCCGGCGGACCCTCGACAGCGTCGGATATGAGACGGTCCCATACCACGACAACGTCCCGAGCTTCGGAGATTGGGGCTGGATTCTTGCATGGCATTCTCCGAAGACGGTCAGAGACGTTCGGAACGAGATCGCGCGGCTCGATCATTTTGGGATTCCCCAAGATCGACTGCGGTACTTGACCCCCGAGGCTTTTCGCAGTGCCTTAACGTTCGGCAAAGGAATGCTGGACTCGCACTCCACGGAAGTGAACCGTCTGATGCATCCGGTTCTGCTTCGTTTCTATCTCAGCGAAAGCTGGCAACCCTAGCACCCTCCTCGGTCAGGCCGTTTTCGAAGAGCCCTGAAGTCACGTCGTGGGAGATCTACGAGGCGCTGGAAGAGCGCGGCGTCAACTATGTGATCCGCATTTCGGCGAACAAGAACCTGGAGCTGGAGATCGAAGACATCCTGTTCCGCCCGCCGGGCAGGCCGAGTGCGAAGCCGCTGGTGCGCTACAAGAACTTCCACTATCAGGCCGCGAGCTGGTCGAAGCCCCGGCGGATCGTCGCCAAGGTCGAGCATCATCCCGGCGAGCTGTTCCCGCGCGTCGGCTTCATCGTCACGAACATGAGCTTGCCGAGCCGCTCGCTGGTGCGCTTCTACAACAAGCGCGGCACGGCGGAGCAGTGGATCAAGGAAGGCAAGCAGGCTACCCGCTGGACACGGCTGTCGTGCCATCGCTTCCGGTCGAACGAAGTACGGCTGCAACTCGCGGTACTGGCCTACAACCTGGGCAACCTGCGGCGGCTGGGGCTGTCGAGCCGGATCAAGAGCTGGTCGATGACGAGCTTGCAGCACCGGCTGATGAAGACCGGCGGTCGCCTGGTCAAGCACGCCCACTACTACTGGCTGCTGTTGGCGGAGGGACATCTCAATCGGCGGCTGTTCGGCGAGATGCTGGCGAGGCTTGAGGCGCTGCCGGCGCCGGGAGGGTGACGCAACGAGCCTTCGAGGAGCCGGTGCGCGGACTTGCTGGAGGCGGGCTCGGCGAAGTGTCGCCGAACCGACCCGCCCGAGCCTGAACGATGCGCTGGCGTGGAGCGAAACGGCCCGAAGGCGGCGAGACACAGGGAGGAACGAGGTCAGACGTGGCAGAGAGGGCAGAAACCCGTTGCGCCGAAGGCCCGAGTTCGACTACGCTAGACGCGTCGCGATTGCCAAAACGGAAATCCCAGTTTACACTTACCCCGCATCCACTGCGTCATTGACCACAGGCGTTTGGGAGGAACCCGATGAACCTACACCACTTGAGTCGGCAGGTCGCCCGATCCCTGCCACCGAGGACAAATCCGCCGTCCTTCTTGAGAGTCTAGGCCCCGCTGCAGCGCCTCAGACCGCCGTGGACCGGGAGCTGCCGCGCCCCGACCCGGCTATGACCGCCCGAGACGAGGCGATCTTTCTTTTGCAGGCCGTCGCCGAAGTCGAGCACGCGCTCATGGCGCAGTACCTCTTCGCTGGATACTCCCTGAATCCGGATGCGGCTGGCATACCCGTCGACCGCGTCGAGGACGTCCGCCGCTGGAGGTCGCTGGTCCTCGGCATTGCCAAGGAGGAGATGGGCCACCTGATCACTGTTCAGAACCTGCTCCTTCTCATCGGCGGGCCGCTGCACTTCGGCCGCGAAGACTACCCTTTCGACGTCGCGCCCATCTATCCCTTCACCTTCGAATTGGAGCGCCTAACGAGGCAATCGCTGGCGAAATACATCCTGGCGGAGATGCCCGAGGAGAGCGAGCTGAGCCCGGAACAGCAAACGCTCGTCGATCAGGTGAGGGCGGCGCTCGGCGGCGGGATCATTGCGGCTCCTCACGTCAATCGCGTCGGCCAGCTCTACAACACGCTGATCCGTCTGTTCAGCCCGCACGGCGCTCCTGAAGAAGCCCCGAATCATCTGCGGGACTCCGACTTTGTGGCTGGGGCCGTAGACTTCCAGGCTCTGGGCGTCGACTGGGAAACCAACAGCGCGGCAGCCCCAACCGGCGAGCGCGCCGTGTACAACACGATGGTTCCGCCCGTCACAAACCGCGACGAAGCAGTAGCTGCCCTTCTGAAAATTGCAGAGCAGGGCGAGGGCATGCAAGCCGGCGGTGAGGAAACGCTGGCCCACTTCGACCGTTTCTTACACCAGATCTTTGTCGAGTACCCCAACCCGAGCGAGTTCGTCCCGACCCATCAGTTCCCCGCGGACACGCGGTCCGACAGCATTCCCAACGCGGATTCCCGGCGTTGGGCGCAACTGTTCAATCTGCGCTACCGCCTGCTGCTCTCGTTCCTTCACCACAGTTTTCTCTTGCCGGGCGCGACAGCCAACCTAGAGGGCGGTCGCACGCCCCGCGGCTATTTGGTCACCTGGACGTTCTTCGAGATGCGCCACATCAAGAAGCTCTCTGAGCTTCTGCCGCAGCTTCCGCACGACAACAATGGCGGCTCAGCTGTTTGCGCTCCTCCATTCGAGATGCCTTACACGTTGGAGATGCCGACCGACGCCAACCAGCACTGGCTTGCTCACCGCGAGGTCGTACTCGAATCGGAAATGCTGATCGCGCAAATTGAGGCGGCTGCGGGAGGAAACCTTTCACAGCAAGCCCAGGACTTGCTAACAATTCTCGGGCGTGCCAACGCCGAGCAAAAAGCGATCATCGACAGCATGACCGGGGGCCCGGTCGAGCCGCCCAATGAGGGTTACCAACGCGTTGTCGAGATCTTCGAAGAGGCCGTCCGCGGCTTCGAAATCGAGGTCATCCATCGGAAGTTCTGGCGTGAAGACCGAGTGACTGCCGGACGCGTGCTGACGGAAACGGAGTTCGTTGACCTGCTTGTCGACGAGGACTGGATCGTCAAAGGCGACGCCGACGCCTCGCACATCATCACGATGTTGCGGCGCCCGTTTCGGACCATGCCGCTCGCCAGGCCTCCGATCCCCGATAGCGAGCTCGAAGTCATCAAGGACTGGATCAACAGCCTTACGCCGGACGGCGGCCCCGGGCCGGAACCTCAACCCGGTCCCACGGATCCTCAAGTCCACCTCGACTATTGGCGCGACTTCGACGACCAAGCCCTGTTCCAGGCCACCCCCCAGACGAACCAATCCGTCGGTGCTTTCTTCGCCCAGGTCCAGCGCTGGAGACAGTTCGCGTTGGATCCTTCTCGGGAAGCGGAATGGAACACCGCCGTCAACCGAACCGAAGTCGTTGCCGCCGTGGCCCACCTGAGCGGCATCCATGTCCAAACGGTGCAACAGCATTATGGCGACCCCATCGACCAGGCCAAGCTTTTCGACGGCTACCAGCACTTTGGCGCCAACACGCTGCCGGACGACCCGGCGCGGCCTCAAGACGTCCGGCACAACATGAACGGCGAAAGCCTGTGGTTCCGCTGGTGCGCCTTCGCCGACGCCGCCTTCTGGGAAATCGAGCTGCGAGCGATCTTGATCGGCCTCCTCAACGACGGCCTGATGCGCGGCCGCTTCACGGTCAACGGTTTCAGCCAGGACGCGACGGGCCAAGCCGCGATCATCACGTTCGTCACCGGCCTGGCAAACAACCAGCTGCAAGCCGAGACCCGGCAACGCTACAGAGATTCCGGCCTGGCGTTCATCTAGCGGCGCTTCGAGGCACATTCCAACAGCGCACGGGCGCGACATGTCGCGCCCTTTCGTACGGAGAGGGCGCCATGCTCTGGTGTGGGGCGCAATCCTGGCTGCGACCTAGGCGGATCAGCGACCTCGCATCGTTAGGGCGCGTGCAAGAGTCGGCGGACTGGAACAGGCGGAGGAACGACCACCCTCGATCCATGTTGTCGAGAACGGGTACGAAGAGTTCCGTGAGCGGGACTGATCACCTAACTGTCAGGCAGACAACGACATAGGGCGTTGTCGCCGATTACTGTCGGAATATCTTCGTTGTGCTGAGTTTCCGCCAGCTAGTGCCAGCCGGGACGTTCACCGTCCAGCCCGGCACAAAGCCAGTCGCATGCCAAAGCCGAAAAGCTATGTTTCAAAACCCCGTATGTACGGGATGACCGGTGGCCGCGGCCCAGTGTTAAAGAGCGGTCCCCGTGTCGAGCGGTAGGTCATGTCCATGAACGGCGTCTCGATGCGACGTCCGATCTCAGAGTAACGGCCGTTCTCCCAGTTTGATCCATGTTGTACGACACAATCCCTGTGGACAGAAGCAGCCGCTCCGCATTGAATGGTTCCTTTCTGGTCAGCATCATCTCGACGAGCCAGTGTTCGAAAGCGTTCGCGGCGTGGTACTGGGAGTAGGGCCCGGGCCAGCCAAGCATCGAAATGATCGTCGGGTCCTTACGGCCTTCAATGTCGCCGGCGTAGGTCCACCCCACACCCCGAGCTGCGTATATCGCGGCCTTCGTCCCGTCACGATAGTCGACGATCGTCACCGTTGGCTCGCGGACAGTGTCCTGAAAGTGTCTCAGCTTCATGTCAAAGCTTTTCCGCACGGCGTCAAGCAGATTGCCCGCCCAAGGATTGCGGTCGGTCCACTTCCACACTTCAGGCCCTCGAATGCACTGCACCGCCTCGATGCCTGTCTCACCGCCCTTGCGGCGTTCCACAAAGCACTGGAGCACGTCGACACAATGGAAAAGGCTCCCCTCAGCCCCGGAGCCTCCAGCCACGACCGATGCCTTGATGGGCGTATCGGCGTCGATTTCGATCTCGGGCTTGCGGTAGTAGAACGGGATGGAGGAACCGCCGTACAGCGGGAAGTCCAGTTCCCGGGATTTGTCAAACATCCACTTGGCCTCGTCCCAACTGGTGGAGAGGTGCTTGTCGTTAAAAACCGGCACCGAGCGCTTGCTCTGCTCGAAAACCCGGATAATCTGCTGGTAGAGCCACCAGCGGGGATAGTATTTCTGTCCCTTGAGATTGCTGTGATAAATCCCGTGCTCTCCGACGAGGACGACACCGTCCACGTCAAGTTCCTTCCCCCCGAGCGTGAGGGCTTCATTTACTCTGTTAAAGATGGGAATGCCTTTCTCTTCGCACACTTTCCGGCCCAATCCGCTTTCTTGAAGCTGATGGATGTAAACGGATACAACGTCCACCCGCGAAGGCGTACGGGCGCCCTGCCACCAATAACCGTCCAACAGCTTGGTGATGATCCAATCCGCATGTGATCCCGGAGCCGCCCAATAGGTAACGACACAGGCGATACGAGGCCGTTTTTCCGCGGCCTGCGAAACAGTACCGGCTGCCATGCCGGCTAAGGCCGCCTTTCCGGACATTCCCAGCATTTCACGCCGGGTGAAGAGTGGGTTCGAGCGCATACGATGATTTTCGGTCATGTGAAAACTCCCCGTGTTGGTAGATTACCGTTCGCAATCCAAGTTGAGGTTTCCCATCATTGATACTTGTCGTCCTCCTGCTCGGCTGGCAGGAATGGGCCGGGTTTCGATCAGTCGAGTAACAACTCCAGGATCCGCTCAACGTAGTCGTGCTCGGCCTCCGGGTACCAGAGCCTACCTTTCCGGAGGCTTGATCCAGACCGGCGGAACTCACCTTGCTTGGTTCGACCGGGTGGGGAGCTGAAGGTCTGTTACGATTCTTTGCCTAACCGCTCGATCTTCGCCGCCATGACGAAGTCGCTTTCCGTAAGCCCGTCGATCTTGTGCGTCCACAGGTAAATCCCCACCTTGCCCCAGGCGAGGTGAATGTCGGGGTGATGACCCTCTCGCTCGGCAAGCTCGCCCACTCTGTTTGTGAAATCCAGGGCCTCCCGGAAGTTCTTGAAACGATACTGGCGCTCCAGATGATGCTCGTCCACGACAGTCCAGTGGGACAGCTGCACGGCCAGCGGCTCGATCTCTGCGCCCTTCAACGGTGGAACGCCGCCCCGACAAGGGATGCACTCTTTGTCAGCCAGGTCGGGCACTGCTCGTTCCTCTCCTGGTCGGCATGTTACCAAAGCCGACTGCCTGCGATGACACCACTTTCCATGTGACGAGCATGGCGCGGTACAATTTGCCCGGCGGAAACTCGGATGAAGTGCCTGGGCTCCGGAGCCCAGGGCCCCAGCGCCAGTGAGAGGCTTTTTTTGTAGGTCACATCCAAGGGGGCTTTGTCAAGTTAACGACACGAAGGCGGTTTGGCCTGAAGATCGTCCGAGGTTTCTCCCCCTCAGTACGCACAGGTAGCCGTCTCCCAGTCCGAACAAACGCTCATCGGCATCGCATACGCCTACGAACAGACGGCACACCACCGCCGCCCGCCGGAAGCCCTTCCCTAGGCTTCAAGAGTCCCGAGGGCGTCAACGTCGGATGGTACCGAGAAACGATTTCTCCCCGAAAGATGCGGGTTCAGAGCTTCGGCAACCGGTCACCTAGCAACCCCAAATGGTGTGCCCTCAGGCAGCTAGCGGGGATCTGGGCCGGGAGCAAGTGACATCGGTTGTTACCATTAGCAACCCCCACGGTGGTAGAATTGGACCGTCGTGATCGGCACCACGATCTCCCACTACCGCATCATCGAAAGGCCCGGGGAGGGCGGGTCACTTGGGGTCGTGCTCCACAGAGAGGTGCCCACTTCGTTCAATTCGAGGCCACGCCTCGCGTCCAGCGCGAACCACCGGCGCCTATGCATTGCTTGGATGGCTGGCCTGTTCGCCCTCTTGCTGGGCGCCTGCGGTTCAGGAAGCTCCGGAGACTTCGACGCGACGGACTTTGGCGCGGTCGCTGACGGCGCGACGGACAGCACCCAAGCGATCCAGTCCGCTATCGATGAGGCAAGCGCTGCGGGTGGGCGCGTTCTGGTGCCCCCGGCCGAAGCGCCGTACCTGATAAGCAAGACACTTCTCATCCGTGGGAGTGGCGTCGAGATCGTCGGCGAGGGCGCCACAATACGGTTCGCCGACAACGCGGCGGGCGAAGGCGACCCGACCGTCATCCTCGCGAGTGGCAGCGAAGACAACCCGATTCGCGATGTCGCGATCCGCGGGCTTACCGTCGACGCAAACTTCTATGCACAAGAAGGGGCCGAGCGCCCGCGGGGAATCGAATTTCGGTTTATTGGGGGCGCACGCGTTACCGACGTTACGATTCGGCGGCCCTTCGTCGGGCTCGACTTCGGACGCGGGTGTGTCGACGCCGAGGCGCGCAACGTGGTGATCACTGACTTCGCCGAGGATGGCTTCGACGCCAGCGGTGACGCCAACGAGTTTTCTGGCGCGAAGACCAGGGATATTCGATTCATCAACGTCGTGGCGCGCGATGCGCCCCGTGCCGATGGCAATGCTTTCGAAATCGAGGATGGTGTGGAGAACGTCCTCGTCGAGAATGCAACCGTCGAGAACGTCGCGGGCAACGGTTTTGGGCTGCGGAATCACTTTGTCGAAGGGAAGGAAGATCACTCGAGAAACGTCGAGTTGCGCAACGTCACTGTCCGCGGTACCGGCGGGCAATTCGCCATCTACGGCCGTTGCGCGCCTCGGGAAGGGTTCCCCAACAACAGCTATCACGAGATGAAGCTGACGAACGTCGAGACTGACGGCGCGGTATCCTTCGTCGGGCCGATCGAAGACCTCGAGATCACCGGTGGCAGCTTCGCTGCTATCTATCTCGGTTTCGAAGGACCGGACGATGTACCCGCCAAACAAAACGCAGTGGCCACCGCAAAGCTCCAAAAGCTGCAAGCAGAGCAACTTCGGATCAACGGGATGGACGGTACCATAACCCTCTCCAATCTCACGCTCCCCAAGGGCCAGGAATCAGTCTCGATCGAAGGCAGCGGAGCCGATGTGCAGACCGACTGGTAGCGTAGCGGCTCTGCCCTGGCCGCCAGATGCCATAGCCGTCGCATAGATGACGAGAAATGATTTCTCATTGCGAAATCAGCCGTTGGGGCCTCTGGAACCGGTTGCCGACTGAACACAAATCGAGTCCCCTCAGGGGACAAGAACGAAGCCGCTGGCGCGACGGACGCCTTCGGCGTAGGAGTGCGCTGAGCTAGGTTCTGGTCGGCAAGGGTAGATCCAACGACCTGGATCGGGGTTCGCCATCAGGCAGGAATCAAAGGGCCAGCCTACCGCAAGATCTTCGGATCTTGCGAATCGGCATCAGGGCGCAAGGGAGTGTATACTAGGGCCGTAAAGACGCGCGGCGTCAACGTTCTGCGTGACACCCACTTCAATCGCTCAGTGGGATGCGTTGACGTTATCCGCCGGGCATCGACCATGAGATCGAATCAAGCAAACCGCCGGGTTTTCCTAAAGGCCGCGGGGATGAGCCTCGCTCTTCCTTGGTTGGAATCGGGCGCCGCGCTCTCGGCGGCCCGGACGGAACAAGCGGTCGGGCAGCCACCGATCCGTTTTGTGACGACTTTCTTCCCGTTGGGGGTAAATACTCATAAATGGGGAGCTTGCGGTTCGGGCGAAGATCTGACACTCGAGCCGACGCTTGAGCCGCTGGAAGTGATCAAGCACAAGGTCAGTGTGCTCCAAGGTTTGTCGCATCCGCATCTGAAGGATGTGCGCGGACATGCCGGCAAGGTCGCCTCGTTTCTGACAGGCGAGCCCGGCGGGCGGGACAACAACAAGTCAGGCGTTTCTATCGATCAGCGGATCGCTGCGCGAATAGCTGACCAGACAGAGTTTCGTTCGCTGGTCCTGGGTGTTGCTCCCTCAAGAAACGGTCGCGGATTCTATGATTCCAGCATCTCCTGGCGGGGCCCTGACAGGCCGCTCGCCAAAGAGATCGATCCCGCCATGACTTTCGCGACTTTGTTCGCCGATAAGTCTTGGCTGAAGCGTGACGAGAGCGTGCTCGACTTTGTGCTCGACCAGGCTAAGCACCTGGAAACGCGGATCAGCGCCCAGGATAGTCAGACGTTGGCCGAGTACTTCGAGGGCATTCGCGAGTTAGAGCTGCGGATCGCGCGCCTAGACCGGGACACGACAGATTGGCAACGCCAGCAGGCAGGCGAGCTTTCCATCTCTCGGCGTTTTCATGCTGATGATCCGAGCGGCGCGGGCGAGACGCCTGATTTTGCGCTTTATCAACCAGAGAACTTCCGCGAACACACCCGCTTGATGCTTGATTTGCTCGTGTTGGCGCTACGAATGGATAAGACCCGGGTGCTGACATTCATGTTCGACAGCTATGGCCCGAAATACATGGACTTCAGCTTCCTGCCTGGCGTCACAGGCCAGTGGCACTCGTTGAGTCACCACAAAGAGACGCCGAGCTCGCTTCACCAGTATCACCTCATCAATCAATGGCATGTCTCACAATTCACGTACCTGCTGCAGAAGATGGATGAGGCGCAGGAAGGGGATCGGACCTTACTTGACAATTCGATGGTCATGATCGGGTCGGACATGTGGGACGGAAACCGCCATACGTGCACGGAGTATCCATTGCTTCTCGCCGGCAGTGGTGGGGGCCGGATCAAGACCGGGCGTGCTATCGATTTCGAGGATGGCTCAATGTCCCGGCTCTTCTTGTCGATTGCGGAAACCATGGGCACGCCCCTGGACGGATTCCAGGAAGCCTGCGAGTCGTTGGGTTCGCAACTAGCCGCATAAGAACCTCTCCATGAAGTCTGCCCGCATCGCTCGGCGAGGCCTCATCGGTCTTTGTGGTCTCGCTCTTATCCTTGGTCTGGGGATGATCCATGGGTCGGCCCTAGCGGCGAAGAAGGACGTCTCCCCCGTTTGGGATGCGAAGGTTCAGCCGATCTTCGCCCAATACTGTGTTGGATGCCATGGTCCTGAAACACAAATGGCCGGCTTGCGCCTAGACGATGCTGCAGCGGCGCTTAAAGGCGGCCTCAACGGGCCGGTGATCATCGCCGAGCAATCTTTGGAAAGTCGGCTCGTACAGCGTGTGTCGTTGCCTCGAACGGACGCGCGGGTCATGCCTCCTAACGGGAATCCTTTGCCGACCGAGGAACAAATCAGAGTCCTTGTCGAATGGATCGATGGGGGCGCGCTGCTGCCGGCGAGCGAAGTAGAATCGCTTTCTGAAGCGGAGGAGGCTCCGCAACCTGTGCCGTATTCGGTACTGTCCGGACCGGCTGAGGAGTTGACCTTCGACGAAAAGATCCATCCCTTCCTTCGCCACTATTGTTATGACTGCCACGGCAAGAAGAGCCGCGAGGGCGGGCTCGCCATTGAGGACTACGCCGAACAATGGCCTGGCGAGGACCTGCGTGCCTGGCATCAGCAGTGGGGGAAGGTTGCGCGTTCGATCACCACCGGTGCGATGCCTCATCCAAGGCAGGAGCGGCAGCCTTCCGAAGAAGAACGGCAGCTGTTCGGCCTGTGGTTCGACAAGGAATTGGAGTCGCGCGTCACGCCCGACTCGTCCCGGCCAAGCAACCCGCGATTGCGGCAAATGACGGCGTTCGAGTACGACAACACGGTTCGTGAGCTGACGGGACTTGACCTGGGTCTCAGCAGCCTGACGCAGTCCGGCGGTGTGGCCAGTGACGGAGGCTTCCTGAACCAGGGCCGCGAGATGCAGCTGTCTCCCTCGAAACTCTCACGTTATTTACAGGCGGCGGATCAGGTCGTGGCCCGGGCTGCGATCGATCCGGACGTGGGCATCCGTTTTCATCCCGAACCACGACCAGCTCGTTCCAAGCCCCCGAACGCGGCATCGCCGGCCGACTTGCGAACCACCGCCCAGCGGCACCTGTCCGCCTTTGCCGCCCGAGCTTACCGCCGTCCTCTGCACGAAGAGGAAATCGCCGGCCTGATGGGCCTTTATGACCAGCAGATGGAGAGCGGCAAGGGCTTTGAGGGTGCCTGCCGGCAGGTGTTGCAGGGCATTCTTGCCTCGCCTCAGTTTGTTTATTTGGCCGAGGAGCATCGCTGGGCAAGAAAGGAAATCAACTGGGGCGACAAGAAGCGGGAGAAGTCCGAGGCGACAGCGCTCATGGCCGACCACGAGGTGGCGTCGCGGCTTTCGTATTTCTTGTGGTCTGCTCCGCCTGACGACGAATTGATCCGTTTGGCCATTGACCGCCGGATGCAAGATTCGGAGGTATTGAAGGCTCAGGTGAAGCGAATGCTGTCAGATCCGAAGGCGGCATCTCTGGCAACACAGTTCGCCGGGTACTGGCTCAAGTTCAACAAGATCGCGGACCATCTCGACATCAATCGGGAGCGCTTTCCGGAATTCACCGAATCGTTGCAGGGGGCGATGTATGACGAAGTGCACCACTTTGTCGAGGAGATCATTCGCCGTGATCTGAGCATCTTGAGTCTTCTAGACGCTGATTTCACGTTTGTGAACGGGGAGCTCGCGGCGCACTACGGAATCGATAACGTCAACGGCACCGAGTTTCAGAAAGTGCAATTTGGCGATCGCGACGGGCGCGGCGGCCTGCTGGCTATGGCCGGGATTCTGAGTCTGACTTCGCATCCTGACCGCCGCAGTGCGGTGGAGCGCGGCGCCTATATCCTTCGGGAGATTCTCGGTACTCCGCCGCTACCGCCGCCAGCCACGGTGGGAAAACTGGAGGATGTTGCAACCAAAGACGGGCGCCAGTTGAGTCTGGCTGAGTCGATGGAACGGCACCGCCGAGAGACGCGTTGCGCGGGATGCCACCGCCGCATGGACCCCCTCGGCCTTGCTCTAGAAGAATTCGACGGGATCGGACGCCGCGTGACTCCGGAGTTCGTCAACCCCGAGCTGGCCGCCGATCTGTATGCCCTGCCGGACGGCACCATCCTGCGAGGACTCGATGAACTCAAGCGCTATCTTCTGGAAGGCCCGCAGCGACGGAAGTTCGTCGATAACTTTTCGAAGCGTCTCATGACGTACGCTTTGACCCGCGATCTACAGTCCGGCGACTTCTACACCTTACTCTCGATGCGCCGTGCTCTCGAAGAGAACGGATACCGTTTGTCCGCGGCGATCAATACGCTTGTGACAAGCGAGGTGTTCCTTCAGCGGGCGGAAGAATAGCTGTAGGCGGCTGTGGAAGTCGATCGATAGGCCACCCGAAGTCTTGTTCCGACGAGACCTTTTGCTGTTCGTCCCAGCTTTCTTTGTTGAAGACGCTCCTACGGGCTAGTTCTTTGACCGTGTGATAGATGGTCTTTCATAGCCGAGCTTACGGCGCGCCGTTTTGCGGTCGAATCTCCAGTCGATCTTAACCCGCTCGCGGTTGACTCGACGGTTCCAAGCGGCTGCTTCGCTGCGCAGCTTTGCCAAATCCTCGATGCGCCGCTTGCCCAAGCATGGCCTCGAGAACAGTCCGCTCTCGATTTCCGCCTGGTTCAACCAACTGCCGTGCTTCGGCGTGTAGTGCGGAGTGAAGCGATCCCAAATCTCGCCGCCGAACTGCTCGCCGCACAGGTCCGTCAGCGACTTGCGGCTGTGCGTCGAGAGGTTGTCCATCACCAAGTGGATCGTCTCCGCTTCGGGGTAGGCCATGGCCACCTCAAACAGCGCCTTGGCAAACGCCACGCCTGAGCGGTCCGGCGTCACGAACGTGAACTGCCGGCCCGCTTTGGGCTCGACCGCGCAGAAGACATGGGCGGTCCCGCGGCGTTCGTATTCGCTGTCATAACGAGCCTCGCGTCCCGGCCCGGCGGGCGTCGGGGGGCGAACGTCGGCGTGCAGCGTGACCGGCTTCTCGTCGAGGCAGACGACGGGATGCGCCTGATGATAGGGCCTCTCATATGTTTCCAGCACATCTTCCATGCGCGCGATGTACTCGTCAGTCAGCTCCGCCACGCACCACATTTTTTTCCGCCACGGCTGGAGGTCGTGGCGGAGAAGCAAGATGCGGATGGTCTCTCGGCCCACGCGCGGGAGCAGTCGTCGTTGGACGGCTTCGTGGGCCACCAGCCGTACCGTCCAGCGGGCGCGCCCTCTGGGCGGATCGCTGCAGACCATGGCGATGATGCGCTGGCGTTGCTGGTTCGAAAGCAAGCTTGCCGCACCGGGCCGCTGCTGGTCGTAGCGCGCACGTTCGAGCCCGCCCTGCTGATAGCGCCGGGCGAGATGACGAACCGATTGCCGTGTCATGGGCAGGACTTCGGCGATCGGCGGCGCGCCCATTCCTTCGGCGAGCCGCAGCAAAGCCACCGCGCGCATCGCCACGCGGACCTGCTCGATGCCGCTGCCTAGAACCTTCTTCAGCGCCGCTTGATCTTTCTTGGAAACTTTCACACGCAGTGCGGCACGATGCATACCTCCAGCATGCCCCAAAACATTTCGATCCGAACATGTTTCTTTGTAAAATATTCAGACGGTCAAGGAACTAGTTAAGCTTAGGTCTTTCTCGAAACGGAACCTGCCGCGGACGGTACTCTTCCAGCTTGGCTTGGTCGAGGACCACGCCGAAACCGGGTCCGTCCGGCACACGCAACCGACCCGATTCGTAGGTGAAGACCGGAGTCACCACATCGTCTTCGAGATGTCCCGGCCCGATGAGGTCCGAGGCCACCGTGAGTGCCTTCGACGACACACCGAGATGTAGGGCCGCCGCCGTTCCAGGACCGAGTTCAACGGTACTGCCCAGCAAGACCTGAAGCCTGGCAGCTTCGGCCAACTCGGCTAGCCGCCTGGCGCGGCTGAGGCTCCCCGTTTGGCTCGGAATGATGTTAAAGACATCAACCGCTTGGTGCCGCACCAGCGCTACTGCAAACTCGTCTGAAAAGTCGCCCACATGTTCGATGATCTTGGTCGGGACCGCCCGACGCACACGGGCCAGTGCCAGCGCCGCTTCGTCGGGATTCTCGTTGACGAGATGGGGGCGGTTCTTCGCAATATCCCGTGAAGCTGCCTTCACAGGAGTTTCCACGGCATCCACACCCAGTTCCGCCAACTTCCTGATGTTCTCGATGGCTTCCCCCTCATCCCACGTTCCACTGGGATCGACCTTCAAGTACGCCCCGGGACCGGCGATCTTCCGGATGGCTGCCACGTTCTCGCTATCGGCGGCGAGATCCGAACCCACTTTCAACTTGAAGGCACGAAACCCCTGGGAAACCTTTTCCTCGATTCCCTGCTCGTCCAACCTAGAGTGGCGTACATATGCCACCCACGAAACCGGCACGTGCGTTCGATGCCGCCCGCCAAGCAGCCGATAGGCCGGAACCCCCGTCACTTTCCCTACGAGGTCCAGCAGAGCCATATCGACTGCGGCCCACAACATCCGCCGCAGTTCCACGTGCCAGTGCTGGGGAATCGCCTCGGCCACTTTCTTACTCAGCCGATGGCGCTCGGAAGCATTGGCTCCCATCAGTTGCTCAGAGAGAAAACGCTCGAACTCACCAACCCCAGGCGCATGCCACGCAGGCTCCACGTCGGACAACTCTCCGACTCCCGTGGTGCCGTCGCCGGATATGAATTCGATCAACAGGTAGAGCGACGCTGGCTTGCCCGAGGGATCGGTGCGAGCCATGCGAGTCCGATAGATGCGTGGCATCTCGACCGGATGCACACGTATCTCGGCAATATGGAACGAAGATTGAACCCGCCCTTTGGTAGGGGTCTCGCGGTCCCGGTTGCGACAGGCGGTCATCACCCATGGGCCACCAACGCCAGCTACCGCTCGGCCGAGCAGATTACGTCTTGTCAAGAAGCCCAATCCTAACACGGGAGAGCGCCTGGCCCAGGCGGTCCAATAACTCCGCTTCTTTAACTGGGCCGCTAGCCAGTCATAACGGGGGGGGGGCGGGCGAAGCCACATCTCTGAGATGCCGACGACGCGGGCGTGTGGACAGACTGGTTCAACGCTGCGCCGTCAGTGCGGATTTGAGATCTATGGACGATCGGATACAGGTCCTCGTACAGCCCGCTCACGCTAGAATCTTGGGCGCAAGCGTCACCGTCGGGTAGATACTGAGAAACGATTTCTCGCTGAACGATGCAGGGTGCAGAGCTTCCTCAACCAGGCACCGACTGAACCCAAATGGAGCGCCCTCAGGTGACTAGCGAGGATCTGGGCGGGTAGCGAGTGGGTTCGGTTGTTCCCGCCATCTATTTGAATCGCGCTAGAATCGGCGTGTCTTGATCGGCCAAACCATCTCGCACTACAAGATCACCGAGAAGCTCGGTGAAGGCGGGATGGGTGTCGTCTATAAGGCCACCGACACCGAACTCAACCGGCCCGTTGCCCTCAAGTTTCTCGCGCCGCACCCGCTCCAAGATGAAGAAGGCCGCAAGAGGTTCCGGCGCGAAGCGCAGGCGGCTGCGGCGCTCGACCACCCTAACATCTGCACCGTTTACGAAATCGGTCAGGCCGATGATCAAAGCTTCATCGCCATGGCCTTCCTCGAGGGCCGGCCGCTGAGCAAAAAGATTGGCGATGGTCCTCTGAAGCTTCCCGAGGCCCTCTCGATCGCGATCCAAATGGCTGAGGGCTTGGAAGCCGCGCACGAGAAAGGCATTGTCCATCGCGACATCAAGCCCGACAACGTGATGTTGATGAAGGGTTCACGCGGGCTCGTGAAGTTGATGGACTTCGGGCTGGCGCAGCTTGCTGAAAGCTCAAAGCTGACCCGCGAGGGTACGACGTTAGGGACTCCGATCTACATGTCCCCTGAGCAGGCGCTCGGGGAACCGACCGATAGCCGCTCGGATGTCTGGGGACTCGGCGTCGTTCTCTACGAGATGGTGGCAGGGCGGCCACCGTTCCAAGGCGAGGTCGATCAAGCCGTCATCTATGCCATTGTCAACGAGCAGCACGGACCGCTGACCGCCCTGCGCACGGGAGTGCCAAAGGAGCTTGAACGGATCGCTGACAAGTGCCTGGCGAAAGATGCCGAGGAGCGCTACCAGCACGTCACCGATCTGCTTGTGGATCTGCAAGCCTGCCGCCGCGCTCTGGAACCCGGGACACCAAAGTCTGGCGCGAGGGCCACGCCTGTCAATCGAGCGACGCTCGCAGCCGCCGGCGCTGCGGTGGTTCTAGCGGGTCTGGGCTTAGCTTGGTGGCTCACGCGCTTCTCCCAGCCAGCCCCTCCCCCCCCCCCCCCCCCAATACAAACTGACCCAGATTACACGCGACACGGGTTACACCGCCGATCCGGCTCTTTCGCCCGACGGCAAACTGCTGGCTTATGCTTCGGACCGCGACGGCGATGGGAACCTCGATATCTGGGTGCAGCAACTGACCGGCGGGGGAAATCCGGTCCGCCTGACTCAGCACGAAGCCGACGACTACGAGCCGTCATTCTCGCCCGACGGTAGCCAAATCGTCTTTATTTACGACCGCGATGATAGCGGGATTTACGTGGTTCCGGCGCTCGGCGGAAGTCCGACACGCATTGGACGTGGCGGGCGAGGGGAGAGGATATCGACACCCTGTTTCTCTCCAGATGGGAAGTGGGTCAGTTATTCTCGACTTAGGAAAGATAGCGATTGGCAATACTTCATCCGTATTGAGATCGTCCCGGCTTCCGGCGGTCCACCGCAGGCCGTGGAGATGGGCCTGCCAATTGCCATGGCACCGATCTGGTCACCCGACGGACAGCATCTGATGTTTATAGGGAGCGAGGAGCCGCTTGTAAGTGGCAAGCAGATGAACCTCGACTGGTGGCTTGGGCCCGCCGCGGGAGGCGAGCCCGTTCGACTAGGAGCTAGAGGGCTATTCGAAGGACGTGGAATCGTACCAGCGAGAACCACCGATGTCTTTTACAGGTATTTCCCGGCTCCTCGCGCTTGGCTAGCTGACGGTAACCGGGTAGTCTTCACTGGGGCGATCGTTGGTGCGGCCGCCAATCTGTGGCAGGTTCGAATCTCACCCAGCGACGCAAGACTTATCGGTGAGCCCCAGCGGCTCACCTCGGGAACAGGCGAGGAAGACCCTTCCGCCTCCCATGACGGCCGAATCGCGTTCGTTAACCCAGCGCGCGATGGGGATATCTGGAGCTTGCCGCTCAACGCCAATCGCGCCGAGGTGCGCGGAGAACCGGAGAGGGTCGTCTCAGGACTGAGCGACGAGCGGCACCCATCGATCTCGGATGATGGGCAAAAGCTTGCCTACGTGTCAGACCGCGCCGGTAATCTCGATATCTGGCTTCATGACCTGGAAACCGGCGAGGACACGCCTATAACGATCACTCTGGAGAGCGAGCACCGCGGAATGATTTCACCCGACGGTTCGATGGTCTCGTTCGTCCGCCAGGAGCAAGACCAAGTCAACCTGTACGTGATGGACCTCGTGGAAAGGAGAGCGAAGCGCTTGGTCGAGGGCGTCGGCAGCGTGTTTGACTGGATGCCGGGAGGCAAACGAATCCTGTACTACACGCCTCCGCCTATACGCTGGAAGACCGTGGATGCGGAGACAGGTGATCAAGCCGATGTCGATCTCACACACCCCGAGTACCAACCGGCAGCGCTTCGATTCTCTCCCGATGATGAGTGGCTCGCGTTCACTCTTGCGGTCCAACCCGAATGGCTGCTCTTCATTTCCCATATCGAGCAGGGCCAACCAACCGCACACGACGGATGGATTCAGATCACCAAGGATTCGGTCGCTAGCCGCTCTTGGTGGTCACCCGACGGAAACACACTCTACTTCACGGATCTTCGCGACGGGTTCCGCTGCCTCTATGCCCAGCCTTTGGAGCCTGCAACCAAGAAGCCGCAAGGGTCCCTGAAGTCAATACAGCACTTCCACGGGCGCGTTCGCCCCGTCGCTGGAGGGACCAGGACCAGCGATCGTCTTTATCTCCGGCTTAGCGAACGCAAAGCCAACATCTGGCTGGCCGAGCCGGTGGCGGCTCAGTAGCGAACAACTGGCGTGAAGGCTCCCCGCGCCGCGAACACAACTATTGACTCCCGCAAATTATTATGACACTTTTTGATAGTTTGGAGCATCTATATATGTATGGGCAACCCCAAAGGTGTGAAGCGGGATTTCAAGGCCCTGGAGAAGCGCCGTTTCGAAGCGATGCGGCTGCTCGACCAAGGCCACAATCAGTCCGAGACGGCAAGACGGCTGAAAGTCGCTCGCCAAACCGTCAGTGCGTGGCGGCGGCAATACCGCGAGCAGGGTGCGGCCGGACTCCGCCAGGCCGGGCGCGCCGGACGCAAGCCGCTCCTCGATGCCGCACAACGCGAACGCCTGACGTCGCTGTTGCTGGAAGGCCCGCAAGCCCACGGCTTCCCCACGCCCCTGTGGAGCTGTCCGCGGGTGGCTCGGCTGATCGGAGACGAGTTCGGGGTCGACTACCACGAAGGCCACGTCTGGAAGATCCTGCGAGCGCTCGACTGGAGCCCGCAACGCCCGGTCGGAAAGGCGCGCGAGCGCAACGAAGAGCAGATCCGCACCTGGAAGCGCAAGACCTGGACGCGCATTAAAAAAAAGCCCAAAACGAAGGCCGTACGCTCGTCTTCATCGACGAAAGCGGATTGAGTCAGAAGCCGCATCGCTGCCGCACCTGGGCGCCACGCGGCCAAACACCGGTGCTGCAGTTTAACTTCAATTGGGAGAAGCTTTCCGTCTCGGCGGGGCTGACGCTGCGTAACTTCTACTTTCGGCTCTATCCCGGTGCGATCGGCAAAGAGCAAGTGATCGACTTTCTCAAGGCGTTGGTACGTCATATCGATCGGCCGCTGCTGATCGTCTGGGACCGGCTGCCTGCGCACCGTAGCCGCCTGGTGCAAGAGTTCATCCAACTCTCCGAAGGCCACATCGCAACCGAGTACTTGCCACCCTATGCGCCGGAGTTGAATCCGGTGGAATACATCTGGGCTTACTGGAAGCAGCACGAGTTGCCGAACGTCTGTCCGAAGGACTACGGCGAGCTGAACGAGCGGGTCCGCAAGGCACTCCGCCGCATGCACCGCAAACCGCGTTTGATCACGGCCTTCTGGAAACAGTCTTCTCTTTGCTTCGAGTGACGGGATATTATGCGGGACTCAATAAGCCCTTCGAAACGAACCACATAGCCTCCGTTGGTCGTTAGATGTCGCGAAATCCGGTACCGTCCACCTTTCCGTCGGCCCGCCCTCAGAAGCTCGTCGAAGGGGTAGAACTCCGCTCAGACCAAGGCGCAGTGTTGTGAACGCACCTACTCCTTCAGGCCGCGAGCTAGGCTTCGAGTCAACGCACGTAGTGCCAAAAACAGGGCGGCCACCACCGGCACCGCCGCCAGCGCCCACAGCAGGACGGCCCGCCAGATAGCCCCCCATAGGGTACCGACGGCCTCCCTGAAACCCAATTCATCAAACCGGTGCAGCACTTCCGCCAGCGAGCATACGGGCATTTCGTAGCTGAACAACGCAGCCCCATGCGAAAGAAGGGGAACAGCAGGAGGAGTTGGAGAGGCCAGACCGCGTAGTTGGCCACTTGCAGGGCTACCGGGTTGAACCGCCGCAGAGCCAGGCGCGCCAGGACGCACGGCGCAGTCGTGACGCCCGGGACCGGACAGACGCCGAGGCCGGCACTCACGGCGAGCGCCAACGCCACTTCCTCGGGCGTCAACCCTTGCTTGAGCAATGCCAGCACCGGGTCCCACAGGCGCTGGTGAAACCGGCCCTTCTTCTCATCGCTCACGCCGCGCCCCTTCGTGGTCGGCGATTACCCTCGACCCGCGCTCCGGCCACACTGCCACACAACGGGGACGAAGGCATCCTCGATCCCTCCGTGACTCTACAGATTTGGCACCCTCGACACGACAAGCGGGCAGGCTTATTTGACGCCGCGCCGCTTGCATTGCAGATCACGCCGCTTCATGTAGGCATTGACGTTCCGCCGCAACCTTGGGGTCCAGTACGCCCGCTGGTATTTGTCCATCCCGCTGAAGTCCGGGATGACGGCCGCGTAGATGGTCGTCCACTCAGTCCCCTGCTGTTGCATCTCCGCCGCACGTCGGACTCCGGGACTGACGGGTCTGCCCTTCGGTCGCCTGGGGGTAATGGAGGCCTTCAGCATCCGGGCGATGCGGTCACCCGCTGAACGATCCTGCAGGCCGTGCTGTTGACGGAACTGGGAGGCCAACTGGGAGACCGTCTTGCAGACCGGGGCAGGGAGCGGCGCCGGGGTGCGGCGTCGCTGGGAACCCCTCCTCGACCCATGCCGTGAGTTGTGATCGCCGGCGGCCATTGCACGTGCAACTCTCGGTTCACTAATACCACGCACGGAACGTGAGGGCGTGGCTGTTCCATAAGTTGAAGCTTGTGGTACAGAGCTTGGAAAGCATCCGGCACATGGGCCTCGATCCTGACGACGAAGAGATCGCCCGTCGGATTGTGAAGCGTGACTTTGAGTGGATCTGGGAGCTGAGCGGCGAACAGGTAGAGGCGCTCTGGTTGGGGATGCGGGACGGTTACCTGAAGTGGCCGGTGGCCGCCGGCGTCTCGCTCCGAGCGGTCTATCTGATGGACCGCAAGTTCCGAGGCCGGACTGGTGTGGTGCTGTGGCCATCGCGTGAGGCCAGGTGGCAGATCTCGGCCGACTGCTTTGGGTCGGGTCCGTGGCGCAGTTGCAGATGACCGCTGAGAGGGTCGGCGTCGAAGTCGTCCTCGCCAGGCCCGAGGCGGGTCTACTCTCCGGCTGGATCGACGCCGGCCCGGCCGAGGATGCGGCTCGGCAACTGATGAACCTCCGCACCGGGTCAGACATGTTCGGATGGCGGCGCTGCCGACACCGGCGCCCAGTCGGGGAAGGCGTGAGGTAGAAGGGAGCCGGACACGCAATGGCACGCCGCGGGCCGAGGTCGGCGGTCGTCGCGACTGCCGCAAGCGACGGTAGGAAACCAAACAAGAGCCGCCTGCGCAGGCGTGAGAACCGGCAACCAGACGGCTAAGAGAAAAGTGATGCCATCAGAACATACGAAATCGAAGCAGACTGTGCCTGAGCAAACGGTGAGAGATTCGACCGCCGTGCATGCACCCAACGAGACGCGGTCGAGGCGTGTCAGGAGCTTGCTCCTGAAGATCGACGCCTTGGGAAAAAGCGGGACTCCCGGCGCGGAAGACCTCGCGGCCTTCATCCGGTGGCGCATGTCATGTCTCGACTGGCCAGAATGGGCGGGTGGAGCGTTCGAGTTCGTTTCCTTCGCCCACAGCCTGTTCGAGGACTTGGTCCACTTCCAACAGGTCAAGGAAGGGGGCTACGGCCCTCCTGCTGAGAGGTGGCCATGAAGGGTGCCTACCCGGCAGATCGGGCGTTGGTGCTGTCCACCCGAAGCCAATTCGATGCGCTTGTAACCAACGAAGGAAGAAACTCCCAGACGGTACCGAACTCACCCTCAAGCCGTGGTGGATTCAATACTGGGTCAACGGGAAGAAGGTTCGGGAGAGCAGCAAGAGCACGCGATACGGTGAAGCCGAACGGCTGTTGCGGCAGCGGCTTCAGGAGATCGACAGGGGCACCTACGCCGGACCTGTTGCGGAGAGAATAACCGTAGCCGAGCTGCTGGACGACCTCATCGCCGACTTTGAGGTGAATGCCAAGTCCGTCGAGTGGGTCCGATACGTTGACGGCCATCTAAGGCCGTTCTTCGGCCAGGGAAAGGCGTCCTCGGTCGGCACTCGACAGATTGCCGGATACATCATGGAGCGTCGCGAGCAAGGAATCTCCAACTCTACGATCAACCGAGAACTTTCTTGCTTGCATCGAGCGTTCCGCTTGGCTCGCGATGCTATACCACCGAGCGTGAAGAGTGTACCGAGGATTCCGAAACTGGGCGAGCCTCCGCCGAGGAAGGGGTTCTTTGTCCCGCCTCAGCTGGAAATGGAGCACAGCGTTCCGCCGGTAAGCTAACGGAGGGAACGCATGAGGAAAGCACGGAAACACTACACAGCCGAAGAGAAGGTCGCCATCCTGAGACGGCATCTGCTGGACAAGGAGCCGGTCTCAACACTCTGCGACGAGCTGGCGCTGCAGCCGACGGTGTTCTACCGCTGGCAGAAGGAGTTCTTTGAGAACGGAGCCGCCACCTTCCAGACCAACAACCGCAGCCGTCGTCAGCCCGAACAGGAACGCATCGCGCGGCTGGAGAAGAAGATCCAGACCAAGGATGAGGTTCTGGCCGAGTTGATGGCCGAGCACATCGCGTTAAAAAAAAGCCTTGGGGAACTCTGACCAAAACATGGACGCCGCCCGACGTGCGCGACCAGATCGTCGATTTCGTGCGGCGCTGGTCCGACAAGACCGAGATCCACGCCGGGCGTTTCATCCAGTGGCTCGGCATCGCGCCCAGCAAGTTCTACTCCTGGCGCCGGCGCTACGGCTCTCTCAACGAGCACAACGGTTGGGTTCCCCGAGATTTCTGGCTCGAAGAGTGGGAGAAGCAGGCCATCCTCGATTTTTATCGCCAGCATCCGCTGGAAGGCTACCGGCGGTTGACGTTCATGATGCTCGACGCCGATATCGTGGCGGTCAGCCCGTCGAGCGTCTGGCGGGTGTTGAGCCGGGCGGGGCTGCTGCGCAAGTGGAACGACAAAACGTCGCTGAAAGGGACGGGCTTCCAACAGCCGCTAGAGCCGCATCAACATTGGCATATCGACGTTTCCTACATCAACATCTCGGGTACGTTCTACTACCTGTGCAGCGTGCTGGATGGCTACAGCCGTTCGATTGTGCACTGGGGCTTGCGCGAGGCGATGAAGGAGGCCGACATCGAGATCATTCTCCAAGCCGCGAAGGAGAAATACCCGGATGCCAGACCGCGCCTCATCTCCGACAACGGGCCGCAGTTCCTCGCCAAGGACTTCAAGGAATTCATCCGTATCTCGGGGATGACGCACGTGAGAACGTCGCCCTATTATCCACAGTCGAACGGCAAGTTGGAGCGTTGGCACAAATCGTTGAAGAGCGAATGTATTAGGCCGGGCGTGCCGCTGACGCCGGAGGATGCGCGTCGGCTGATCCAGCGCTATGTCGAGCACTACAACACGGTGCGCTTGCACAGCGCGATCGGGTTTGTGACGCCGGAGGACCTGCTGGCAGGACGGCGGGACGAGATCCACGCCGCCCGCGACCGCAAGCTGGAGCAGGCTCGACAGCAACGGCAGCTGCGGCGTCGCCAGGCGGCTTGACTGTGGGAGTTACAATGGCGTTGCCGAGTGAAACGGAAGCGGGCTCTGCTGGGAAGCAACCCTGCCGAGGGATAGCCCGGCGGGCTCATCGAGACGATGACCACGGGCGCGGAAGTCCTCTTTCGCGCTCGTCCCCAAACCCTATCGGATCGATAGACCCTGATGCCTTGAAAATCCCCGCCCGCAGGGCGGCATCTACACTAACGCGGAGCGCTCGCTCTCCCGTTCCGGCTGAACCGGCACATCTTCGAGCACGAGGAGTTCCTGTTGATGAGGGCGAGCCTCCCTGAGTACCTACGCCCGGTGATAGCGTTCGGCTACTACACCGGCTGTCGCAGGGGCGAGATCCTAGGACTGTGTTGGTCGCAAGTCGAGTTCGCAGAGCGGGTCGGGCGCTTGGAGCCTGGGGAGACCAAGAACGACGAAGGTCGCGACATCCCGATGATAGGGGAACTATACGACATACTCGTGCTATAACGGGAGATCAGGGACCAGCTATGGCCCGAATGCCCCTGGGTTTTCTTTCGGCAGGGAAAGCCCATTCGGAACTTTCAGAGAGCCTGGGATTTAGCCGCTGAAGATGCTGGTCTCTGGGACACGGATCGAGGGCGACCGACGAAGCTTTTTCACGACCTGCGGCGAACGGGTGTTCGTAACCTCGTGCGGGCCGGCGTACCCGAACGAGTGGCGATGGCGATCTCGGGGCACAAGACTCGGTCAGTCTTCGACCGATACAACATCGTCAGTCGGCGGGACCTGCACACTGCGGCCGCGCGATTGGAGGAGCACTTTTCGGAACTTGAAAGGAGCACGACTGGGCACACTTTGGGCACACCTGGCGAGACTGAGGAATCACAAGAGGTGGGTGACTCCGTAAGTTACTGAATTGATTGGTGCGAACGGGGGGAGTCGAACCCCCACTCCCTTTCGGGAACTAGAACCTAAATCTAGCGCGTCTGCCAGTTCCGCCACGTTCGCACATTCTAGGGTAAGAGCCTACGGGCGCCAAGTTCGTCCGGGTGTGAGAGTTGTCTTGAAGTTGTCTTGCCACAAGCTTTTTCAACGTTATTGAAGTGCAGTTCGGACTTGACCGTGGCGTCGTGCAAGTCACGTCCACGTACGATATTGTAGCGATCGGGCGACAGGCTGCACAAGATCTGGGCGCTACCGTTACCGAGTGGGTAACATTGCCGGAATGAGGATCAACAGCTTTGGTTCCCAACTTCGCTCTCGCTGTAGCTCCGCTTGACGGCCCTGCATTTGCCGCGGGGGTGGGTGGTGGGATCTCTGGAGTGCACTGGCCCAGCTTACCCTCACTCACTCCCGCGCCAAGCTCGTCGCCCGAATCTTCCGCT
Organism: Bryobacterales bacterium; assembly: GCA_965261065.1. Classification (GTDB taxonomy): domain Bacteria; phylum Acidobacteriota; class Terriglobia; order Bryobacterales; family UBA6623; genus JAKZVK01. The sequence continues at coordinate 7,483,948 of OZ253444.1, forward strand.
TCGACTTCCCCAGCCCCACCACTTCTACCTTGATCCGGTCGCCCAAGCTATAAACGCCGCTCACCCCAATCTCGTAACAACCACGCACCACCGAGTACACCCGCCGGCTCAACTCAGCGGGTTTCAACTTCAGCCTCTTCGCCGCGAAGTAAGCCCCCCCCCCCGTACCTCCCGCAAGCCGGCGAAACATCCCCCGCTCGACGCCCATCACATACACGGGATAGATGGACACTCCCCGCTGCCGGGCCAACTGGATAATCTCGGCCTCGCTCACACGGCTCCGCCCCTCCACGCCGGCCGACAACAGCACGATCACCCGCCGCGCCCTGCTGTATTCGAACCCTCCGTCGATGGCGGCAAACAGCGCGTCAAGCACCCGTGGGCTATTCCCGTACTCCACCTGTTCGAGCGCACCGTGAAGAAGCTTGCGGCTCGTCGTGAAATCCTGAATCAGGTCCGCCGAGTTGTGGTACGACACGATGGCCATCTGCTCCTCATCGCCTATCCCTTCGACAAAGGCCGCTGCCAGAGGACGGACCATCTCCCCCACTAGGCTCGTGTCGATGAGCAGCATAATGTCCGCCAGCTCTTCCTTGAACGCCGCGCCATCGATCGTTAGAAACTGTCACAAAATAACATTTGCATCTAGAATTGTTTTCACTTACTCTGGAAGGGTGAGCGAGCCGGCAGCCATCAAGCGTCGTTATGAGGCGCTGCGAGGGGTGCTCGATGAACGTTCGCGGCGGCTGCTGGTGGCCGCGGAAAGCTTGGCCCTGGGGCGCGGCGGCATCTCGGCAGTGGCCCGAGCGACCGGGGTCTCACGGCAAGTCATTGCCCGTGGCCGCCAGGAGTTAACCGAGCCCGCTGGGCCTCCGCCCGGCCGCATCCGGCGTCGGGGCGGCGGGCGCAAGCGAAGCGTCACGAAAGACCCCACTCTCAAGAGCGAGCTGGAGCGGCTGGTCGAGCCACTCACGCGCGGCGATCCGGAATCCCCCCTGCGCTGGACGTTGAAAAGTGTCCGCAAGCTAGCCGCCGAACTCGAACGGAGGGGCCACCCAACGAGTCATCGCATGGTGGCCGAGCTGCTGCACCAGCTGGGTTACCGCCTGCAAGCCAACCGCAAGACGAAAGAAGGAACGAAGCATCCCGACCGCAACGCTCAGTTTGAACAGATTAACCGCAAGGTGAAGCGTTTTTTGGCTCACCGCCAGCCCGCCATCTCGGTCGACACGAAGAAGCGGGAACTGGTGGGAGATTTCAAAAACAACGGGCGGGAGCTACGGCCGAAGGGTGATCCGGAGAAGGTGCGGGTGCATGATTTTCCGATTCCCGAACTGGGCCGGGCCACGCCCTACGGGGTCTATGACATGGCGCGCAACCGGGGTTGGGTCAGCGTCGAGGTGGATCATGACACGGCGGCGTTTGCGGTCGAGACGATCCGCCGCTGGTGGCGCTCGATGGGGCAGGCCGCTTATCCGCAGGCGAAGCGCTTGCTGATCACCGCCGACGCGGGCGGCAGCAATGGCTCGCGTCCGCGGCTGTGGAAGCTGGAATTGCAGAAGCTGGCGGACGAAACCGGGCTGCGGATCGCGGTGTGTCACTTCCCGCCCGGCACCAGCAAGTGGAACAAGATTGAGCACCGGCTGTTTTCCTACATCAGTCAGAACTGGCACGGCAAGCCGCTGATCAGCCATGAGGTGATCGTGAATCTGATCGCCGCGACGACGACGCGAACGGGATTGCAAGTCCATGCCGAACTCGACACGGGCAGTTATCCGACCGGCATCAAGATCACCCACCAGCAGATGGCGGCCCTCAAGCTGCGCCGAGACAAGTTTCACGGGGAGTGGAACTACACGCTCCTTCCCCGCAAGACCATAGATTGACAAGGTTATTTTGTGACGGATTCTTAGCCGCGTCTTGCCGTCGATGATCTGGAAGTTCCGGGCCTCCAAGTCCTTGATCGGCTCACCAGTCTTCTCATCGAAAACCGTGACAAACAGCTTCGCGTCCTGCGCCGCGACCGGTGCCGTCGAGAGCAGCACGGCCAAGTAGGCCACACCCGGAAGCCCCCGAAGACCTCGCCTCAAGAGACTCCCAACCCTCCCGACGCCCAGCCTGCAAACCGGCGGGATTCTCGCTTGCCGGGTGCTTGGATACCGTCGGGCTGTCACGTCTACCAACTCCTCGAACTTTTGAGGCTGATCATCTTTCCGGTCTCGCGCTCGGTAATCACAATCTGTCCCGCCCTGACTTCGACGTTCTCAACACCCTGATAGCCGTCTGGGATCTCACTCAGAAACGCCACGTACCGCACCGTGGCGCGTTCGCGTGCGCCGATCCAACGGTAGACCGGCACGCCGTAAAGGCTGCCGCGTTCAACCACCTGCGCCATCGGCCCGCCGAACGGCGTGGTACCAAACTCCATGCCGCGCGCCACGACCTGCCGTTTCCACGGAAGCCCGGTATTTCCTTGATTCTCCTGCCAATCGCCCATCCACGGGAAGTCTTTTGTGTGCCATATGTAACCGATCAGCACGCGGTGGTCTTTGTGGAACATGGTGAAGAAGCTGCGCTCGCGGCTGGGGTCCATCAACACAGCGTAGTAGGTGCCGGAATTGGGCCGCGTTTGCATCTTGCGCAGACTGACCTTCTTGCCGTCGTGCGCGGTGCCTTCGGGCCACTGAACCGGCCCGGGCGAGAGCATCGCCGAGGCGCGGTCGCCGCCGCGCACCTCACCCTTGGTCGCTGACATATCGAGTACGTTCTTGCCGGCTCGACGAACGGCGGACCGAACGTCGCATGCTGCACCCAATGCGCCGGCCGATCGAATGCCAGCAGATTCTCGACCCACTCCTCGATATAGAGGACGCTCTCGTCGGCGGGCAGATCGAGCGTGCGGCCAACGTTGTATTGCGTGCTGGGCAGATGGCCCGAATAGACCAGCCGCACGCCGTCGGCGCCCGCCGTCGCCGCGTCCTTCCTCCACTCGACGCTCAGCGCCTCGCCATGATTGCCCAGTCCGGCGCGCGCTTCCGCATCCGACGGACCGCCAAAGGTCGGGAAATTCAGCAGATGGCCCATGTACCCAGCCTGCAAGATGCGCGCCGTTCCCCCGCCATAGACCTGGTCGTGCTTGGCAGCGTCGTACTCCCAAGGCTCGATCGTCGGGAAGTGCGGCACGCGCATGGGATTGACGCTCACCTTCGGATCGCTAGACTTGAGCCGAATCTCGGCCAGGTGTCCGGCCCCGCGTAGCGCGCTCACGCGCACCCGGGCAGTCTCGAGCACGTATGCATGCCTCCCATGGAACGTCTCTTCGCGGAAAGATGGCTCCTGCGCCGGCAGCACCGTCACAGCCAAAAACAGCGCCGTTACACCCAAATAACCTTTCATCGTCATCCCTCCTCCGCTCCCGTGGCATACGAATAATATCAGCTGGGTATCCACTTGACTCAGGTGACCCCAAGATGTAGTGTAGGGCCTGGTGGAGGATTACCCGCGCGACCAACTCGAATTCGAGTCTCACTTTGCGAGCGAGGAGGCTTGCCGCGACTATCTGTTCGCCTTGCGCTGGCCAGAGGGTTTCCGCTGTCCAAGGTGTGGGCATGAGCGCGCTTGGCCGGTGCGCAAAGTGTGGTTCGAATGCGCTCGCTGCGGGCGGCAAACCTCCGTCACCGCCGGCACGATCTTTCAAGACACACGCAAGCCGCTGCGGCTGTGGTTCCGGGCGATGTGGACCATCACCACGCAGAAGAATGGGGCCAGCGCCCTGGGTCTACAGCGCGTTCTGGGACTGGGCAGTTACCAAACCGCCTGGCCTTGGATGCACAAGCTGAGGCGAGCGATGGTGCGCCCGGGGCGGGAGCGATTGACGGGCCTCGTCGAGGTCGATGAGACCTACTGGGGCGCTGAAGAAGAAGGGGTAATCGGCCGGCAGACCGAGCGTAAAGCGTTGATTGCAGTCGCCGCGGAAGAGAGAGGCACCGGGCTGGGGCGCATCCGCATGCAGCGCGTTCAGAACGCCTCGGCGGCCAGTTTGATGCCCTTCGTCGAGGAGTCGGTCGAGCCGGGCAGCGTGGTTGTTACCGACAACTGGTCGGGCTACGATCCGCTCAAGAAGAAGGACTACCAGCGTCGTATCATCTCGATTAACAACCGCCGCGAGCAGGCCTCGCAGCTACTGCCGAGGGTGCACTTGGCGATCTCGCTACTCAAGCGCTGGATGCTGGGCACGCATCAGGGGGCGGTCAGCCACGAGCATCTGGACTACTATCTCGACGAGTTCGTGTTCCGCTTCAATCGGCGCAGATCACGCAGTCGGGGCAAGCTCTTCTACCGCCTTGTGCAGCAGGCCATGGCGGTGGAGCCGACGCCGTACCGCTCGATCGTCGCCGATTGGGACGCTAAGACGCTGTGAGCCCAACTACAAGATGTTGGGGTCACCTGAGTCAAGTGGATACCAGGCTAATATCAAATCCCCCTCCACCGCCCTCCGAAGAGTTGTGTCACCCAGCCCCCGGCTGAGCCGTCCGGAGTTCGATCGCGCCCGCATGTGGAAGTCGGTGCGCACCCAGCATGATTTGATACAACAAGATCGCCCATCATGAGCACTCGCGAAATCCATCAGACCGGCCCCTATCGCTACACCTACTCGCCGTTTCACCCGCCCATCGCCACCGTCGAGCCGGGTGAGACGGTCGTGATTCACACCGTCGACGCATTCGAGAACAAGATGACGCCCGAGGTGCGGCGTTTCTCTGACGTCTGTACCTACCCCTTTCTGAATCCACAAACCGGGCCGATCGTCGTCAACGGAGCCCAGCCCGGCGACACGCTCGCTGTCACGATCCACGACATCGTGCCCACCAGGGACCACGCCATCACGGGCACGATCCCCTACTTCGGGGGCCTAACCTCCACCAAGCTCGACCCAAATTTGCAGCCGCCGCTCGAGGAGCAATGGCTGTTCCTGCCAATCGACAACGCAGGGATACACTTCGACGAGCAGCGCGTGATTCCCTACGAGCCGTTCCTGGGAACGATGGGCGTCGCACCCGAGATCGAGGCCGTCAACGCTCTCACGCCCGATTACTACGGCGGCAACATGGACTGCGTGGAGACGCGGCCCGGCAACGAAGTGTGGTTCCACGTCCATGTCGAGGGTGCGCACTTCTTCACCGGTGACGCTCACGCCAGCCAGGGCGACGGCGAGCTCACCGGCGTGGCGTTGGAGATTCCCGCCCGCGTCACGGTCTCGTTCGAGGTCAAGAAGGGGTACACGGTCAACTGGCCCCGCATCGTGAGCGACGACTTTGTCATGGTGGCCGGCAGCGCTCGTCCCTTGGAGGCGGCCGCCCGGATCGCGTGGGTCGAGCTCATCGACTGGATGGTCAGCGACTACGGCTTCGACCGCATGAGGGCCTATCATTTCCTCGGCCAGGTCGGACAAATGTGGCTCGGCAACATGGTCGACCCGAAATACACCATGGTCGCCAAATGCCCCCGCCGCTACCTCGACCGCCTGTGATTCACGCAGTCAAGTGAGGCTGCGATCGCGCTAGGTTCCCTTCTTGGAACACGTAGGAACTGAAGGTGGCGATTGTTGGCGGGAACCGGATATCCCAACACCTTTCCGTGAACGAGTCTCTATGTCGTTCGTTCCGTGTGACTTAGTCCTGCTCGCGGTCGCGGAATTGCTCGTACCAGTTTTGGGTGATGTGGATAGAAGGTTTGTGGCGTGTCTCGCCTTCGGGGATGACGTCCTCGACCGTCACGAATCGGCCGTCAGCGGATACGTCGTAGTCCCATGCCGTCCCGAAAAAGCTTGGGTCGGCGAACAATCGCTCTGTCTTGCCGACGCGGAATTCCGGCTCGGTGGACACTTCCACCGCTACGAGGGTATTGCCCTCGACGTAGTAAAGCTCGGTTCCGTCCGCGCTCCAGCGGGGCTGACCGCCGCCGCGGACCGAGACCGGCCAGCGCCTCGCGCCGGCGGGGAAGTCGCGCACATAGACTTCGTTCACGCCCGATTCATCCGACCAGTAGGCAACGAACCGTCCATCAGGAGAAATCTGGGGCCGGCCCTCACTGAATCCGGTCGCCAGAAACTCTCTCATCTCCAGCACCTTGCCTGCCTCGTCGCGCCTGAGCAACCATAGGTCAAAGGTCTCACTTTTGCGTCCGAATATCAGTGTCCTGCCGTCGGGCGAGAAGTCTGAGCCGGCCTCCCTGTCTCGTGAGACGGCCAACTCGAGGGCTTTGCCGTCTCCTTCGACCCGCTGCAAGTACAGGTCGCCGTTGCCCTGCCGTTCGGTCTGAAAAGCCAACTCTTGCCCGTCGGGTGACCAGGTCGGAAAAGCATCCCTGGCTGCGTCGGTGGTCAGCCGCCGACTCATCGCACGTCTCGTTTCGTGCAACCAGATGTCACCCCCGTCACTGACGTGTTCGAGTCCGTAAACCGCCACCAGACGACCGTTCGGCGAGATCTCCGGGGCCTCAATGATCGCCTGAGGACGACCGATTTCGCCGATCTTTCCTCCACGGCGATCTCGCCAGACCAACCTCTGGCCCTCGCCTCCGTCGACATCCACGGTGACTAGTGTGCCGTCAGTCGCAAGACTTGGGCCGCCAACATTCTCCGAAACGGGGAAGGCCTCGCCGGTCGGCCGAAGCGTTTCCAGAGAAAAAGGCAGAGCCCAGATTCCGCCGTAGAAAGGCCTAGGCTGATAAAGCACATGCCCAGTCGGCGAATAGAACGGCCTTGACCCCTCGGCGAGCCTCACGGACTCCCCGGTCTCGAAGTCCCACAGATAGATGTCACGGGATGTCATGACTCCAACATCGAACAGGAGTGAAAGACGGACCGCTTCGCCCGGAAGAAAATGCGGCGAGAAATTGCCTCGGCCCTTGTCTCCCTCTACCGGCTCAAAGAGCACGCGAGGCTTTCCCCCGAGGGCGGAAACTTCGTGGAGTTGTCTGGGCCTGCCGGCGCTGAAGATGATTCTTCCGCTGTCCGGACTCCAAGCGGCGCCAGACCAGGTGTTGCCGGCGGGAATTTGACAGAGAACGACTAGCGTCTCGCCGGAGACGGCGACCTTCTTCAAGTCACCTTCCGCGGCAAAGCCCACAAACCGGCTGTCGCGAGACCAAAACGGGCTATGCATGACCCCCTCGGTTCCATCGAGCTTGCGTGGCTGCTCACTCTCCATAGAACGCAGCCAAAGCTCGGCCGGTTCATCGCCCGAGATGTAGGCAATCCATCGACCGTCCGGTGAAACGGCGGCGCGTGGGTAGTGGCCGGAGCTATAGAGGGACTCCGGTGTAAAGGAGAACTTCCGGAAAGGAGGTTCGGGCGAGGGCGGTTCTTGGGTGACGTAAAAGAAGGCTAGGGCCGCCAGCGCTACAGCGGTCACGGCGAAGAGTGTTTGAAATAGACGGAGGTTCGCAGTGCGGGACAGGGTGCCGGGCGTGGGGTCCGAGGTCGTGAGATGCTGCGCCCCCACAGTCTGAGTGGTCGTTTTGAGGATTGTCGACCGGCCGGATTTGAGCTTGTCGCTTAGGTTGCGAAGGTCGACGATCAGGTCGCCAGCGTTTTGGTAACGGCTGTTGGCTTCCTTGGCCAAGCACTTGGCGACCAGGAGTTCGAGTTCCATCGGCACGCCCGCCCGCACTCCGGTCAAAGGCTCGGGTGCCTGATGGACGATCTCATAAAGCAGCGCTTGGTCATACTCGCCTTTGAAGGGCCGCGCGCCTGCGACCATCTCGTAGAGCACGCAACCCAGCGCCCACAAGTCCGTCCTGCCGTCAACCTCCATGCCCTGCGCCTGCTCCGGCGACATGTAGGCAACCGTGCCCATCGTTTGATCGGCTTTCGTGAGCCGGGAGGCTTCGGTCAACCGTGCCAGGCCGAAATCCATGATTGTGGAGTGGCCCTTGGCATCCACCATGACGTTGGTGGGCTTGATGTCGCGGTGAACGACACCCTTCTCATGCGCCGCTTCGAGTCCGTCGGCGATCTGTCGGCCAATATCCAAAGCCTCTTTCAAAGACAACGGACCTCGCTCGATCTTGGCTTCGAGAGGCTCCCCTTCGATGAAGGCCATCGAGATGAAAGTCTTGCTCTCCGCCTCACCGATCTCGTAAACCGGGCAGATGTTGGGGTGATGCAGGCCCGCCGCCGCCTTGGCCTCGCGCAGAAAGCGTGCCTTGGCTTCTTCGTCGTTGAGTAGATGCGCTGCCAGGAACTTCAGCGCTACGGTACGTTCGAGTTTGGTGTCCTCGGCCTTGTAGACGACACCCATCCCGCCTTCACCGAGCTTCTCAGTGATGCGGTAGTGCGAGATGGTCTGGCCGATCACGTCGGTCCGATTCTACCTCGAAAACTTAGGTGGCGCGAACAACCGAACCCACTCGCTACCCGCCCAGATCCTCGTTAGCCACCTGTGGAACTCGATTTGGGCCAACTCGATGACGGAGTTGCGGAGGCTTTGATGCCTGATTGCTCAATGGGAGATCATTTCTCGCCACCTATCCGACGGCGGCGCCTTTCGTCGAACATTCTACCTTGGCCAGTCGGCGAGAGGGGCTGGCCTGCTCGCGAAGCATGCGGCTCGACAAAGCCGGTGATCAGGCTACCACTTTGCTTCAGGCACCTGATACGGTTGAGGCGGGGTCATTTCTCCATCAACGCAAAGAACTCCTTGTTGCTCAATCCCGCTTGGCGGATGATGCTCTTGACGATGGGCGCGGGCAGATCAAAGCGCGCATGGTGGGGAACGGTGACCCGTCCAGGCTTGTCAGAGTGCTTGAGTTGGACGTGCGATCCGGTGGTCTCGTGAATGTAGAATCCAGCCTTTTGCAGGACTCGAAGGATCTCTCTCGGTTTCAGGCCGGCAAGCTTGCGTGGCATCGAGCCCGGCTAGACGGATACTTTCAGTTCCTCGATCAGCGGATCTTTCCGAGCGAAGGGGTCGCTGGGAATCTCCTCCCCGTCTTTGCGCAAGCCTTGCAGGTGGCAGCGGATGGCGTCGCGGGCCATTTCACGGGCCTCTGCGACGGTGCGACCGTAACTCACGATCCCCGATAGTGCGGGAACGATGACCTGGTAGCCCCCCTCGGTCAACTCCTCGTAGATCACTCTGTAGCCGTACTCGTCCACGGACTCCTCCTTCAGGCGCTTCGTGGCTGAACCGGGAAACGCGGTTACGGGTTGGGCGTCACCGTTGGCAAAGCCGTCAAGCGCCCTTCACCGGGCGTTCGGGCCCCGATGTTTTGTTCGCCACCTCCCCTGCGCCTCCCCCTGCGCGCTGCTCCATTCGTAGTGTAGGCCGAGATCCGAGGGCCGTCAAACGAAGCGCTACGGCCGGCCCTTGCGTCGCACCCGTCCGCGGCAGCGCTCTCTCATCAATCGCGACATCGCCTCAAGACGAAACGCAGGAAACGCAGGAAACGCAGCTTTTGTCCGGATCATATTCCGACGACACGCCCCTTGAGGCCCGGCGCTCGTGCCAAGCGGACTTTCGCGCGTCTGCGGTACGATCGGTTCGGCCCGGACCCAGCCCCTATGAAAACTCCCTATGCAAACAAGAGGCCCTATGAAGACAAGACGTGAGTTCCTAACAGCAACCGGCGCCTCGGTCGGCCTGCTCGCCTCCAGCGCGGCGGCCAAAGAAAAGCACGCCACCAAGACCGTCACCCTCGAGCAGGCCCAAGAGGTCCACCAGCGCACGCTCATCATCGACGGCCACAACGACGTAACCGTCGAGCGCGTCGCCCGTGGCGAGATTCCCTTCCGTTGGCATGAGCGCGATCTCGCCTATCACACCGACATCCCGCGCATGAAAGAGACCGGCTACGACGCCGCGTTCTTCATCGTCGGCGACGGCGCGATAGCCAACATCTGGATCACGATCGAGAACACCCTCGACCAGATCGCGAAGCATCCCGAAGACTTGCTACTCGTGCTCTCCTCTCAAGACGCGATGCGTGCCTCGGACGAGAGCAAGATCGGCATTCTGATGGCCATCGAGGGCATTGGCCGCTGGATCGACGGCAAGCCCGACATCATCCGCCTGCTTCATCGTCTCGGCGTGCGCTCGGTGGCCATCACCCACGGCGAAGGCGGCACGGAAGCGACGTTTCTGCAGGGGACGAAGAGCCCCTACGGCCCCTGCACGCCGGCGGACCGGGAGAGAGAACGTCGCGAAGCCGGTGGCTTATCAGCGTTTGGCCGCGAGGTCGTTAAGCTCAACCACGAGTTGCGCATCATCACCGACCTGGCTCACATCAACGACAAGTCGTACTTCGAGGTGATCGAGAGCCTCTCGCGGCCGCCGATCGTCAGCCACACGGCGGTGTTTTCGCTCTGCCATCACTGGCGCTGTTTGACCGACGACCAGATCAAAGCGCTGGCCCAGTCCGGCGGAGCTATGGGTATCGCCTTCGCGCCGGCGTTCATCCACCCCGACCCCGAGCAAGCGACGATCGACCGCTTCGTCGAGCACATCTGCTATGTGGCCGACCTGGTGGGCATCGACTACGTCGGCATCGGTACGGACTTTGACGGCCTCGGCCGAACGACGCCGGTGGTGCCGGAGATGTCGCAGCTCGTTCATCTCACACGCAGCATGCTGGCGCACGGCATGTCGGAGGAGGAGATTCGCAAAGTCTGGGGCGGCAACTTCCTGCGCCTGTTGCGGAACAACATCGACCGCCCCGGGGGTTTATGACGCAGTGACCACAACCAACAGAGCTAGGCGAGCGGCAATACTCGTCGCGCTCTTGATGGCCGCACTCCCGGCGACCCAAGCGACCGCCCAACAGCCTTCCTGGTCCGTCGATTCCGACGCTGAGTGGAAGCAGGCCACCGCCACGGCGACCGGCGTACGCATCGACGAGGGCCGGTTGGTTCTCGACGGCGCAGCCAACGGCCATTGGACAAGCCGCTGGCACGACTGGCAGGGGGCGGTCGAATTAGCCCACATCAACGTCGAAGCCGACATCAATCTCTTCGGCAACAAGACGATCGCAGTCGTGGTCGATGGCTCGGAGACGCCTTTCACCGACGCCGACCGGGTGCCTCACGACTGGTATGGCCGCTGCCTTATCGCCATCGTCGATGAGACGCGTTGGATCATGGCGCTACGCTCGGGCGTTAACCACATTCATTGGGGCGACCGCGACACGATCCACCTCATCACGTCCAAGGACGAGGGAAGGACGTGGAGCAAGCTCGACCGGTGGTTCGACGGCTCGCCGATCGAAGGGCTGCCCTACGAGGACGGATACACCCACAGCGAGCCGGGCCTTTTCAAGATGCCCAACGGCGACCTCATCCTGCAGTTCTGGCGCACCAGCTATCGCTCGGGCACGAAGCAGCTTCGCTCGGGAGACAACGGGAAGACCTGGGTGCTCGATCTCGACCGCATCAACGTCGAGGGGGTAGCCGGTGCTGATGGCTCCTACGCCATCGGGACTGAGGACTACTTCGTCGACCCCGAGAATCCATCCGACGTCTACATGGCGTTTCAGTATTTCCACTACGAGGAACGCGCAGGCACGCTGCTCGCGCGGTCGAGGGACAACGGCAAAAGCTACCGATTCCTGAGCTGGATCGGGCCCTTGGTTAGCGAGGAAGATCCCGACTCGGGGGCGACCTTCGAGCCCGCCGTCGAATACGTCGGCAACCGCACCATCGTGGCGGTGATGCGCGATGCCGCGGGCAACGGCCATACCTGGCAGTCGGCGAGCACTGATATGGGTCGTTCGTTCGCGCCGCTGGTTGAGATCTCTGACCAAGTCAACGGCGGCGTGAGCAACGGCGTGTGGCAACGCGTGAGGCTGTACAAGGAAAGCAATCCCTATTTCCAGTTCAACAATCGACTCGACTATGCGAAGGGCGAAGGCCGCCTGTGGGGCGTCGGCTTGCATAGCAACGGAGGCGGATACACGCGCAAGCCGGTCGTTTACTGGTCCTACGACAACGGCTCGCCGTGGCATGGCCCGGAACTGCTGCACGGATCCATGTACCCGGGCACCGACACCGGCTACGGAGACCTCAAGCGCAGGGTCGACAACACCTTCGTTGCGGCCACCTACTACGCGACCACCGACTCCAAGATCGCCGACGTGGAGCAATACACGTTCGGGGGCGTTCGAGTGGGCCTGCGGGTCGAGATCGATAGCGATGGTGACGGGACGGCGGACGGCGACTCCGGCCGTTTGGAGGTCTACGACGGGTGGAGCGACTTTGGTGTCCTGATGCCGGCCGCACGACGCTGGCGATTGCGTCTGTCGTTGAGCGCTACGGAGACGGCGGGGACGCCCGCGGTCAAACGAGTGACGGTACATCCGCAATAGGCAAAGGGTGAAGCGCCCATGGCCATGGGATGGGAAAAGATCAGCGAAGGCTTCGTGACCCGACGCGAACCGGACACTCCCACGGCGGTGGCCGCCGGGTCGCGCTGCGTGCTGACCAACTCCGGCGATCTGGTCTGCACCTACATGGTGCAGTCGAAGCTCGGGGTCAACGACTTCGTGCCGACCGTGTCGCGCTCCACTGACTTAGGAGAAACGTGGACCGAGCAAGGCCCCATCTGGCCGCATCTCAAGGACCGGTCGTCCGACTTTCTATCGGTCAGCCGCGCGGCCTCGGGCGATCTGTTTCTCTACGGCATCGAGACCCCGATCGACACGCCGGGCGAGACGTTCTGGAACGACGAGACCCAGGGGATGAAACAGAATCACCTCGTCTCGTCGCGTTCGACCGATGCGGGGAGAACCTGGAGCGCGCCGCAGCCCATTCCGCTGCCGATTCCCGGTTCGGCCGAGGCGCCGGGTCCCATGGCAGTGCTCGGCAGCGGCCGCTGGGTCGCTTGCTACGCGCCTTACAACAACTACGACTCGGAGATTCGAGTCGACCGCGGCCAGATCGTCCTGCTGCGTAGCGATGATCAGGGCCGCACCTGGTCGCACACCTCGATGTTGCGCTTCGGTGAGCCGGGCTCCGGCGGCGCCGAGGCGTGGGTGATCGAGTTGGCCGACGGGCGTCTGCTCGGTACGAGCTGGCACATGCGGTTGAGCGACAGCAGCGATTATCCCTGTGCGTACGCCTTGTCGTCGGACAGAGGCGAGACGTGGTCACCGACCCGTTCGACGGGCATCGCGGGACAAACGACAGCGCTGACGGCTCTGCCCGACGGCGGCGCGCTGTTTCTCTATTGCCAACGCAAGGCCGACGCGGTGGGCATTGCCATGGCCCGGGTCGACCCAACCGAAGACGACTTCGGGGTGGGCCACAACGAGCTGATCTGGCAAGCCGAGCGAGTGAGACAGAGTGATGGTGCGGCGGACCATTCCTCCTGGCAGGAGTTCGCCTTCGGCGAGCCCGCGGCCGTCGTACTACCCGGCGGAGAGGTGCTCGTTGTGTTCTGGGCGGTGCAACCGTCGGGCCAAGGCATCGTCTACGTGAAGCTGAAGCTGATCGACTAGCCGGCGCCTTCGTCAGTTCGGGGCCGGCGCTTCGGCAAGCAGCGTCTTGATCTCGCCGGCTCGAGACTCGCGAACGAGAAAGGCGTAGGACGCCGCGGCAAGCCACAGCGATGTCGCGGCGAAGACAATCGCCGAGTTAAAGCTGCCTGATTGTTCGACGAGATAACCGGTCAGTATGGGCGCGCAAATGCCGGCCAGGTTGCTGACGGTGTTTTGGTATCCGATGGCCCGTCCGGTGAACGACCGCGGCGAGATCGCCTGCGTCAGGGCCCAGTAGTTGGCGCTGGTGAGACCAATGCCGGCCAACGCAAACACAAGGATCGCCAGGGCGAGTGCGCTCGACTCGACCCAGATCAAGGCGAGCGTCGAGCTTCCCAGAATGTAACCGGTGATCACAAACACCTTGCGTACAAAAACCGGGCGGCCCGTGCGGGCGATCCAATGGTCGGCCCACCGTCCCGAGGTGGATGAGACGATCGACATCGCGACGAAAGGGAGGGCCGTGTAGACGCCCATCTCGAGAAACGAGAGGCCGCGCTCCATCACCAGGTACGACGGCAGCCAGCTCATGCAGAAATACCAGAAGTAGGAATAGAAGAACGCCGTGATCGTGATGCCCCAAACGACGGGATTGGCGAAGAGCGTCCGGAGAGGCACCTTGCGCCGTGACGACGGGCCGGCCGAGCCGGTCGCGGGTCGCCCCCTGGGTGCCAGCCAGAACCAGGGCAACAACCACAGGCACGGAACCAGGCCGGTCAGAATGAACATGGTGCGCCAACCCAGGTTTTCGAGTAGCGCGCCACCGAGAAAGCCTCCGACGGCGGGGCCGATCATCATGCCGGAGATGTAGAGGCCGGTGGGCAGGCCTTGTTCGTGCTCGGTGAAGTGCGTGCGAATGTAGGTCAAGCTGACCGGCTGCACGACCGCTTGGCTCGCGCCCAGCATCATGCGAAGGCCGAAGATCTGTCCAAAGGAGCGGGCTAGGCCGAGGGCCGCGGACGAAAGAGACCAAAGGAGGAACGCGACGCCGTACGTCCATCGAAACCCGAAGCGGTCGACCACCCAGCCGGAGGGAATCTGCAGGAGGGTGTAGGTCCAGAAGAATGCCGACATGAGTGCGCCGGCGGTCAAGGGCGAGAAATCGAATTCCTCCATTACCGGTACGGCGGCGACGCTGAGGTTGTTGCGGTCGATGTAGTTCACCAGCACCGCGAGGAACAGTAGGCCCACAACCCACCAGCGTCGCTGCGACGACGGCTTGGGACGGTCGACTTTGGGGGAGTTCAACGTGGGTCCTCGATGCGTTGCGGCGCCGGCTCTTGACCGGCCGGACTCAGGATCTTACCATCGAGACGCATCGCGGGCTTTGTAACGACGGGTTGGATAAGGAGGGACGAATGCTGCGGGCAGGAATCGCACGGTCGACGATCACGCCGCCGATCGGCATGACGATGGTGGGATACGCCGGACGCGAAGGGGTCGCGCAGGGAGTAGATCAGGACCTCACCTTGACGGCGCTTGTTCTCGATAGCGCTGGGACACGCGTGGCGATCGTGGGCTTCGACCTCGCGTTCCTGCACGGGAACCTGCTGCGCGGTACGCGCCAGGCTTTGGGCGATGCACTGGACATACCCGCGTCTCATGTGCTGTTGAATTGCAGCCACACGCACTGCGGCCCGACGATGAACGGCTACTACTATGACGACGATCCGGCGCAGCACGAGATGCGGGCCGGATACGAGGCTCAAGTCATCGACCAGATGCCGCGTCTGGCCGCGGCGGCGGTTGCCGATCTCGGCGGCGCGCGGCTGGCTACCGGCTCGGGCGAAGCGCGCATCGGGATCAACCGCCGAGAGCTGGATGAAGCGGGTGACATCATCCTGGGCGAGAATCCCGACGGGCCGGTGGACCACGAAGTGCGCGTCATCCGCATCGATGATTTGCACGGCAAGCCGAAGGCGGTAGTCTTCGCGCATGGCTGCCATACGGTGACGATGGGGCCAAAGTACCTGCAGTGGTCACCGGACTATGTCGGCCCGGCGCGTGAGTTGATCGAGCGTGTGCACGGCTGCCTCAGTTTGTTCCTGCAGGCCAACGCCGGCGACATTGACCCGATCACAGGCATCGGGGCCGACGAGGACAACTCCGACGCGAAGAACCGCATCGGGGCCGCGCTGGGCAGCGAGGTTCTCAAGGTCTGCTCGAACCTCTATACCGACACGGTCCGCGGGCCCCGCAAGATCTTCGGCATGCTCGCGAAGGCGTCGGCCTATCCGCGGGTCGCGATCACCGATGAGCCACAGTACACGATCGCCGTGCAAGAGGTTTCGGTGGAGTTGCCGCTGATGGAATACCCGACGCTCGAGCAGGCGCGCGAGTTGCAGCGGCAGTGCGTGGCGGGTCTCGAAGTGGCGCAGACGGAGAGCGCTAGCCAAGCCCGGCTCAACGTAGCGCAGCGGTACGTGTACTGTGCCCGTGCGCTACTCGACCGGGTCGAGAACCAACGCAAGCGAGCGCTCGATGGGGCGATCCAGGTCATCCGCATCGGTGAGCTTGCCATCGCGGCCTTCCCCGGTGAGACGTTTGCCGCGTCGGGGATGGCGGTCAAGCAGCGCTCGCCTTTTCCCGCAACGTTGTTCCTGGGGTACAGCAACGGTTGCCTTACGTACATCCCGACCGAGGACGCCTATCCGAAAGAGGGCTGGTCGTTCTTCCGGCGCTATCACATTCCCGACATGCTGTTCCTGCAATCGTATGGAGTCGGCTCCGCGTTGGTGCCGGAGACAGCGGAGATGGTTGTCGACAAGACGGTCGAGTTGCTCCAGGAGATGTGGTCCACAAGACAGTGACAGGTCCTACGCTCCGGCGCCAACGATTGGCGGTTCTGTCGATGTGCAAAGATCGATGCCCCCTTTACGTGAACCAGCGTACCGGCATACTATGGTCTACCGTCCTGTACGACGAGGTTCAAAATCCGTGACGGAAAATGCGGCAACCGATCCCATACTGTTCGAGGTGATTCGCAACGCCCTCGTCGAGGCGACGGAGGAAATGTCGGTCACCCTGCGCAGGACCGCCTACTCCACGAACATCAAGACGCGCCTCGATTACTCCTGCGCCTTTGTCGACGCCGCGGGCCGCATGGTGGCGCAAGCCTTTTGCCAGCCGGCGCATCTGGTGACGACCGGCCGCATCGTCCCGCGCGCCGTCACCGAATACGGCCCCGAGAACCTGGCACCGGGAGACGGGCTGCTCGTCAACGACCCACACCGTCAGGCGAGTCACCTGAACGATGTCTTCCTGATCTCACCGTTCTACTTCAAAGGCAAGCTCATCGGCTATGTGGCGAACACCTGCCATCACGTTGACGTAGGCGGCGGCGCTCCGGCCAGCATTGGGGTGTTTCGCGAGGTCTATCAGGAGGGCTTCATCCTTCCGGTCGTGAAGCTGCTCGCTGGCGGCGAAGTCGTCGAAGACGTCTTGAAGATGTTTCTCGCGAACGTGCGTGCGGCCAGGGAAGTGTCCGGTGACTTACGCGCGCAAGTAGCCGCCAACAACATCGGGATTCGCCGGCTGACTCAGTTGTTCGAGCGTTACGGCGTGGAGGTGCTTCATCGCTACGTGGACCGCTTAATCGACTACGCAGGACAGCGCGTACGAGCCGAGATTCGCAAGCTGCCGCAGGGGACGTTCACGGCCGAGGGTTGCCTCGATGATGACGGCATCACGAATGAGCCGGTGCATCTGAAAACGAAAGTTTCGATCGAGGACGATCGAGTCACCTTCGACTTCACCGGCACGGACGCGCAAAGGCCGGCGCCGATGAACTGCAACCTGACGCAGACCTTTACGGCCTGTGTCTACGTCCTGAAGTGTCTGACGGATCCTGACATTCCTCTCAACGAGGGCTTTTACCAGCCGATTCACGTGATCGCGCCCGAGGGTCTGGCCGTCAATCCGAGGCCACCGACCGCGATCGTGGGAGGTTGGGAAGTCTGTGCCCGGCTGTGTGAGATTCTCTTCAAAGCGCTCGCCCCGGTTGTTCCCGATCGGGTGCCCGCCGGGACGAAGGGGATGATCTGTCAGATCGGTTTCGGGGGCCGCGACCATCGCAGTGGCGAGTACTACTGCTTCTACGAAACGATGGCGGGGGGGTACGGCGGCCGATACGCCTCTGATGGCCCCGACGCCGTGCAAACGCACGTGCAAAACACACAGAACGCCCCGGTCGAAGAGACGGAGCAGAACTATCCGGTGCGCATCACGCGGTACAGCCTGGTCCCGGACTCCGAGGGTCCCGGACGGTTTCGCGGCGGACTTGGTTTGTGCCGGGAGTACCAGTTCATTGATCACGAACCAACGTTTACGATTCTCGCGGACCGTGTGCGTTTCCCGCCGTGGGGCCTCTTCGGCGGCGGCGATGGCAAACCGGCACGTTACTCGCGCATTACTGACGGAACCAATCACGAAATCCCCTCGAAGACGACGGTCTCGGTGGCAAGAGACGATCTGATTCGACTTGAGACGTGCGGGGGCGGCGGTTATGGCCCCGCGTGGGAGCGAGAGCCCGCACGGGTCCTGCGAGACGTTCGCGAGCGCAAGATCAGTGCGGCTCGCGCGCGGGAGTTCTACGGAGTGGCGATCGACTCACGTGAGGGGACCATCGACTTGGTCGAGACAGACCGATTGCGAAGCGCCCTTCGATCGAACTCGACCCCATCCTCTTTGAAACATTCGTAACAGATGTCCGTGTGCCCGCGGCGGACGGCCTACTCGACGAATCCCTGGCCGCCTTCCCTTATGTCGATGGTACTTTCGTACCTCCACCCAAATGATCCGGCTGGCCCATTGCCCGGAACTAACAACCAGGGTCAGACTTGAGGTGTGGAGGCTCTCCGGAACCCAGGGCGGTATCAAGGTTCTGCCCGCTGGCAGGGACCACTCCTACGATCCCTCGCGTTTGGTGTAGTAGCTGGCGCAACGATCGTCGGCGTTGGCCTGCTCGTTTATGGCACACCGGCAACTCCGTTCGGTGTGCTGGAAAACCCGGCGTTGGCGATCAGTGCGATTGGAATACTGTTGCTCGTGGCAACCGTCATTCCCGTACTGATTTGGCGGTTGCGTCACAGCAAGAGACAGGCTGTCTTAGTGCTAGACGTTGCGCTTCCACCCGATGAAACCAAGCCAGAGCCGCTGCAGGCCCTCTCCATCGAAGGTAAGAGTGAGGGTTTGTGGCACTGGGACTTGCGAACACACACGCTTCGGGTGTCGAAGGTACTACCCATGTGCCGGTCGGCACAACCGTGACCTGAGCCGGCAAGGTTGTGGATGAAACCGCCGCTACTCGCGGGTGATGAACTCGTCGAGGTTCAACAGGACGCGGGACGTGGTGGCCCACGCAGCCAGGAGTGACATGTCGGCGCTGTCGGCGAGGTCTTTGGGGAGCACGGCCGCGGCGGCCTCCGGCTTGGTGCGGAAGTCGTCGAGCTGGCGGGCCAGAAAGTCACCGAGCCGGTCGGCCTCGGAGGGCTTCGGTGGACGCGCCAGGACCAGGCGGAAGGCGTAGTCAATGCGTTCGCGGTTGTCGGCGGGCGCTTCCTTCAACACGCGCTGCGCCAGCCCCTGCGCGAACTCGTGATGCGCCTCGTCGTTGAGCAGGGTCAGCGCCTGCAAGGGAGTGTTCGATCGGTTGCGGCGCGTACAAGCGGCCATCGAATCGGGCGCGTCGAACACCATCAAACCGGGGTGCGGCGCCGAGCGCCAAAAGTACGTGTACAGACCGCGGCGGTAGCGGTCCTCGTCCTCGGCGGCGGTCCACTCGCGGTCGATCTGCGTTACCCGTCCCGCGCCCGCCGGCTGTGGCGGAAACACGCTCGGCCCGCCGATTTTCGATGTAAGCAAACCGCTGGCCGATAGCGCCGCGTCGCGGACGATCTCAGCCTCGAGGCTCAAGCGGTTTTGACGAGCCAGAAGGCGGTTGTCGGGATCGACGTCAGCCAATTCGGGCCGGCTCTGCGACGACTGCCGGTAGGTGGCTGACGTGACGATCAGCCGATGCATCGCTTTCAGGCTCCAGTCGCGCGCGATGAACTCCGACGCCAGCCAATCGAGCAGTCGCGGGTGCGTGGGCGGTGAGCCTTGCGTGCCGAAGTCGTTCTCGGTCGAGACGATGCCCTTGCCGAAGTAGCGCTGCCAGACGCGATTCATCGTGACCCGCGGCGTCAGCGGGTTCTTCGCGTCAACCAGCCAGCGCGCGAAGTCGAGGCGTGTGTAGTCTTCCTTCCGCGGCATCGGCGGCAGTACGGCGAGTGTCCCCGGTTTGACGCTGACACCCTTGCGAAGAAAGTCGCCGCCGAGATGAACGTAAGCGTCGCGCGGCTTGGGCAGCTCGCGCATGACCAACGTGTGCTTGATCTTCGGCTCGATATCTTTGACAGCGCGGACGCCCTTTGTCCGCTCGACGTAGGCGGCATGGGTGCGCAAGAAGGCTTCGTCTAGCGCTTTCTTCTGGTCGTCGTTGCGTTCCGATGGAGGGATTGCAAAAAGGGCCTGTTCACGGGGCTTGAGCTTTATACGCTTTTCTTCGCTGAGGTTCTTCTCCCAAGCTTCTCGGCCTTCCAGCAAGGTCTTGCGATAGTCGGCCAGCTCTTCTTCGAGGATCTTAATCTGTGTCCGGATCGCTTCGCGCCTCGCGTACTCCCCCGGCTCGCCGAACTCGATGATCGGTTCGTAGGCGCGGGCGCGCCCCGCCTCGTTCTTGAACTCGCCGCTTAGCTCGTCGATGTTATTGAAGAACGCGAAGATCTGATAGAACTCCTGCTGCGAGATAGGGTCGTACTTGTGCTCGTGGCAGCGCGCGCATCCGAGCGTGAGACCGAGGAAGGCTGCACCGGTGGTATCGACGCGATCGACCACGGCCTCGACTCGATACTGCTCGAAGTCGATGCCACCCTCCAGGTTCAGCAATGTATTCCGATGGAACCCGGTGGCCACCAACTGCTCCTTGGTGGGGCTCGGTAGCATGTCGCCCGCGATCTGCTCGATCACGAAGTGGTCGAACGGCATGTCGCGATTGAGGGCGTTGATGACCCAATCGCGGTACATCCAGATCTCGCGCGGCGCATCGATGTTGTAACCGTTCGAGTCGGCGTAGCGGGCGACGTCGAGCCAGTGGCGTCCCCAGCGCTCGCCGTAATGGGACGATTCCAGCAAGCGATCGACCACCCGCTCGTAGGCATCCCGACGCGTGTCGGCAAGGAACTCCTCGACCTCTTTGGGAGAGGGACTCAGGCCAAGCAAGTCGAGTGTGACGCGGCGAATCAGGGTCCGCCTGGACGCCTCCGCCGAGGGCTCGATGCCCTTTTGCTCCAGCCTTGCGAGGACGAAACCATCGATCGGGTTGCGCCCCCAAGACGTGTTCTTGACCGCCGGCGCCCCGGTACGCTTCACTGGCTGCAACGACCAGTGCTTCGCCAGTTCGTCCGCCGAAGCCTTCACGGGCGCCACCGCCCAGGGCAGCCCCATCTCGACCCAGCGCTCGAGCACCGCGATCTCCTCGGGCGGCAGCTGGCCGGTGGGAGGCATCTTCAGCTCCGAAGCGTAGTGCACGGCCTTGATGAACGCACTGTTGCTCGGGTCGCCTGGGATCGCCGCCGCACCCCGATTGCCACCTTTCAAGACGGCTTCTCGACTCGCGACCGAGAGGCCGCTGGTCTTGGCCGAATCGCTGTGGCAGACCGCACAGTTCTTGTGGAGCAGCGGGCGCACTTCGCTCTCGAAGAAGCGAATCGCCTCGGGCGTGAACTCCCCGTTGGTCTGTTGGGCCGCAAGCGGCAACAAACCGCCGGTCAGGCCTGGAATCAAGGCAAGAACCAGGATTCCTCGTGCGGATCTAGGCATCGTCGGTGGTGGATGGGATGGAAGCAATCGGCGGAACGAAGTCAGTCAAATTGTAGCATCCCGGCAGCCTCTCAAGGCCCCGGTGCGACCTGAGCCTGTCTCCCAGAGCCGGTCCTCACGGAACGTCTGGAATCTGCCGATCTTCATCATGTCAAGGTTCTAGCGTGGGTCTGATTTCAATCAAGAAGCACCTCGATGTCTCTCCCGAGGCCGCGAAGTTGTTCGAGGCGTATCTTCAGATCATTGAAGAGACCCTTGCGCTGTCGCGGGACCGCATGCGTGCGCCGACATCGAAGCAAGAGGCAGGGGAAGATCTGTCCAAATGGATGGCCTCGCTCCGAAAGCAAAAGGACGGCGAAGGCGTGGACCGGGCACGGGCGGACATCCTTCGGATGCTCAACGGGCGCTGGGACGCGATGGAGACCTACCTCCGTGAGCGCGAAAGCGAACTCACCGCCATCATCGCGCTGCTCGCGGAAACCGCGGCCAAGCTCGACGAGTCGAACCGTGACTACTACCGCAACTTGCACCGGTCGGTCGAGACGCTGAAGGCCATCGGGGAGATCGATGACATCTCCGTGCTGCGCCGTGCCCTCTCCGAGCATCTCAAGCAGCTCAAAAAGAGCGTGAGCACGCAGGAAACCGTAACGCAGCAGACGATCGGCGATCTGCGGGCTGGGCTGGACCAGGCGCGTTCCAAAGCCAAGGCCGTCGGCCAGCTCGTCTCGACGGCTCCGCTGTCGAGGTTCCCTTCCAGGCGGCACGCCGAGAGCTATCTGGGAGAACTGCTCGACCGTCAACAGGCCTTTGCCTTCGCGATGGTGAGGGTCGAGAGGGTCGATGCCATCGCGCGCCGTTACGGGGACGAGTCGGCCGCGGAGGTCCTACAGGCGTTCTCCGACATCCTGCGCGACGAACTGCCGCCGTCGGCTAATATCTACTCATGGGAAGATGCCACTTTCGTGGCCGTAGCCGACCGGATGGAGTCGTCGGAGCTTAGTGACTGCTTGGCGCGTCTGGCCGAACAGTTACGGTCAAAGCCGATCGAGATCGGGGAGGGCAGGCGCAGGCCCGCTCCCATCGAGCCCACGTATGCCGTCAGGGACGCCCGTGACAGCCCGCACGCCGCCAAGATCGTTGCAACCATTGACAGCTTCTGCCAAGCGCGATAAGCAACGACTATAGACGGACGTTCAGCCGGCGGCCGAGCGTAGGCCGGTAGGGCTTGAGTGCCTTCTGCACGCTGCGGGTCGAGCGAAGCTCAGCGATCTTCCCGCGCAGGACTTCGCGTTTGATAGCCATGGGCTTGCGCGCCTCGCGGGCCAAGTCAGACACACGCTCAAGCCGTTCCATTTGGGCCTGTGAGAGGGTGCCTTCCGCGCCGTACTGCTTCAGCAACGCTAGCTGGCCGGCACGCTCGTCGAGCAGAGGACTTACCGCATCGAACGCGGGGCTTTGTACGGCTTGCAGTAGAGCTTCGCTGGTCCACGTTAACCGGTCAATCAAGTTGTCGAGTTCGAATGGCGTCGCCATTAGTTATTCCGCTGTGAGGTCTGGAAGACGTCGAACAGAGTTTTCAACGTTGACTGCTGTGTTTCCAACTGCGACAAGAGCAGATCAGTGGCCGCGAACTGCGCCTCGACATTCGCGATGAGTCGATCGACTCGCTCTTGCGTTTCGGCGATCTTCTCGGTCAGCGTGGCGTCAGATTCATCGAGGAAGCCGATCGCGGTTTGAATCTGACCCGTGACGGGATCAGCGAGGTCCTTGAGGTGCGTGAAGGCGGTGCCCGCGAATCCCGTGGTTGTGTCGCCGATGAAAGTGAGTCCACCGAGCACCTGGGCGTCCGACAGGGCGTTGAAGGTCGTGGCGTTCAGCGACAACAGATCGTCCTCATCAAGTTCCAAACCCAGTTCCACCATCGACTTGATTGACCCCGTGCCTTGAAAGGACGTGATGTCGCGGAGCGTCTGCTGCGCCTGCCGGACGACGATGTTGCCGGAAAGAATGCCGGCGGC
Source organism: Bryobacterales bacterium (assembly GCA_965261065.1). Taxonomy (GTDB): domain Bacteria; phylum Acidobacteriota; class Terriglobia; order Bryobacterales; family UBA6623; genus JAKZVK01. Next base: position 7,507,356 of record OZ253444.1, read on the forward strand.
CTCTCCGACGTGAGTCTTGATCTCGGCCAGCAGCGCGTTATAAGAGATCGTGATGTCGGCGAGCGTGTTGGAGATGGCGGCGCGGTTCGTGGCAACGGTCACAGTCGTTGAGCCCGCGTCTTCGATTGTCAGTGTGAGGCCGGGCGAAAAGTCGGTGATCGTGTTGCCGGAGTTCGTCACCGGCAGACCATTGACCGTGAACACGGCGTCGGTACCCTGGTTGGTGGTTGTCAGCAGATCGGCGCTGGCGCTGTCCTTCAAGGTCAGCGTGGTGGCGCCGGTCTCGTTCGCTGTCAGATTCAGGTGGTACTCGGGGTTATCGGGATCGCTGCTGGTGTTGATGATCGTCGCCTTGACACCGAGCGTCGTCGTGTTGGTGTTGAGGTAGTCTCGGAGACCTTCGAGCGTGTTGGCAAAGCCCAAGACCGATTGCGTGCCTGCGAGCCCCGAGACGAAGCCGGTGCCCTGCGCACTGTCGGTGCCAGTGATGTCGAACGCCTGATTGCCGGTGGCGCGTACCTCGCCGCCTTCCGCGGTAAAAACAACGCCGGCGCTGACCAGGGTCTGGTTGAGCGCCACTTGCGCATTCAGCGCCGCGGCGATCTCCTCAGCGGAATGGCCTCCGACAGTGCCACCGGCTTCGAGCCCACTGACAACGGTACCGGTGCTCGACGACGTGAACGTGAAACCCTGTCCGGCGGTGTCCGCAACGACCAGTTTCAGATTGCCGCCCTCGTCGCTGAAGCTCACCTTGCCGTTCAGGTTTGCGTTAGCGGTGATCTGATCGTTGAGAAGGGTAGCGATGTCCGCTGTGGTTTCGGAGCCCGTCAGCGCGACGGTGGTGATCCCTTCGTTGATCGTTGTGTCCTCGCTTACGAAGGTCACGCTGATGGTGTCGCCGGCCCCGATCGTGGCAGGCGCCTGCGATGCTACAAAGAAGCTGTTGAGATCGGCCGTGATGCTTCCCGCAAGACCGTTCGTGAAATCGATCTGCACGCTGACGGGCGGTGAGGGTGTCGTGGCGCCGGTAGCGCCCGCGGTCCGGCCACTGCCGATCGTGAGCAGGTCGATGTTGGTCGTGGTCGTATCGAGAGTCAGGTCATAAAGGTCGTCAGCGCGCAGGGCAGCCACGTTGGTGTTGGCCAAGCCGGTCACGCTGGCTTCCTGCGCGGTCGAGGCTGCCGATGTCACCACGATGTCAAAGGAGCCCTGGCTTGGCGTACCGGTCACCAGCACCGAAGCTACCGTCGCCGTCGACGACGAGGCCGTCACCGCGGCGGTAGCCCCTAACAGGCCGAGACTCGCAAACTCGCCTTCGAGATCCTGAATGAGCGACTCGAGTTGTCCCAACTCCTGCTTCTCGGCGAGAAGCAGGGTCTGCTCGGTCTGCAGACCTTGGATCGGCAGACTCGCCACCTCGAAGGTGTGCTCGAGGATGGTCGCGAACTGGTCGGAGAATTCGCTGAATCCCGTAAAACTGAGGGGTGGAAGGCTCATCGGCTCGGTTTCCGTTGCCGGCTTGGACTTGCGGTGATCCGCGGCGCTTCCCGTGTCCCCCGGCCGGCATGCGGGAGGCGCATCGGAAGCGGCAGGTTAGACGGTCCAGGCGCGCTCAACGCCAGCTTCGGCCGCCTCAACGGCCACGGGCTGCACGACGGCCGAGGCCGCCACGGCCGCGTCGGTGCTTCCAGCCAGGGTTCCGGCCAGGGCCGATCGGGCTTCCTTCCAGCCTTCGTGGAGCGTCGAAAGCAGCCGCAATGATTCGTCAAGCGCTTCCATCTTTTGCTCGGCGTGGGCTTCGGCAAGCTTCTCGATAAGGTAGTCGTAGAGACGGGCGAGATTGACGGCGATCTCCCCGCCGTCTTCACTCAGCGACCCTTTCAACTCCACAACGATCTCCATCGACAGGCCGATGGCCTCACTGCGTTCCGTGAGGCGGCCGGCGGCTAGATGGTCTCGTGCTTGGTGGAGCTTCTCGATGGCCTTCGAGTACAGCAGACAGACGAGTTCGAGCGGTTCCACGTTGAGGACGTCATTGTCCACGTACTGTTGCGCATACATGTATTCCGTCTCCCCGTTCCTTCGAAGAGTAGCCGGCGGTTGTGATTAGGCGACTCGTTCTCCCTCGCTGAGCTGCTTGAGGACCTCCGCCGCCCGCAGGATGACCTCGGGAGGCAGTTGAGAGATCACCTCGTTCGTCACCCGATCCACGATCTTGATGAGTGGTTGGCCCGTCCCGCGGTCGAAGGCGAAGCGAAGCTCGCTGTTAGGGCCGAGCTCTTGGCCTTCGTTGATCGCCTTGATTGCCTTGACCAGCTCGCGGTTCTTGGCCGCCTGCTCCCCGCTCTGCCCTTGTGGGCTTTGGCGGGCAGCGTTTACGTCGGAGGACTGTACTGCTCCAACCTCACTTGTCGTCATTGTCTCCGCCCCTCCTTTTTCATTGGGGCTGACGGCACTGTCGCTATCACTTCCCTGTGATCTGCTTTTTTGACAGATTCGCCGCTATTATTCATATCGGCCGGAGGGACGCCATGAAGAGGAGTTCTGACATTTTTTTGGCTTCGCCGCGTCGGGTCATGCCAACAAGTCCAGCAGGTTCGGCCGCTGTCTCGCCGCCACTTGGAGCGTGAACTGCTCAGCGGTTGTGGCGGCTGTCAGCTCGCTGATCGAATCGAGAAGGTCAGCGTCCTGATACGACGAGAGGCGTTGCGTGTTGACGATCTCGAGCTCGGAAAGATTGTCGATCGTGGTATCGATCTGGCGCAGGGTGCTGCCGTAGAAGCCCAGGGCGCCGCCGATCTGATCGACGGCTCTCTGCAGGCCGTCGATGCTCGCGTCGAGGTTTTCGATGTTGTCGTTCTTGAGATCTTCGATCAGGCCGTTCAGTACACCGAAGACGTTGGCGCTGTGCCGGCCTCCGACAATGTGCGTGCCCGCCAGGCCCGACTGAAAGCCCGTGCCGGGCGGGAGGTCGCGGTCGAAGTCGATAGCGGTGAACTCGAAGTCCACCTCGCCGTCGACCTGAATCTCGCCGTCGACGACCGTGAAAACGATGCCTGCCGTCGTCAACTCGGCATTGAGGGCCACCTGTCCGTTCAGCGCCGCGGCGATCTCTTCGGCCGACTGGCCGCCGGTGACGCCGCCGCCCTCGAGCCCCGTAGTCAGACCTCCCGTTGCCGACGAAGTGAATGAGAATCCAACACCTAGGGTGTCGCTCTGAACCAACTTAAGATTGCCGCCCTCGTCGCTGAAGGTGAACCCGCCGACAAGGCTGGGGTCGCTAGCGATCTCCGTGTTCAATAGCGCCGCGATCTGGGCGGTGGTTTCGCCTCCGGCCAGCGGAGCGGTCGTGATGCTGCCGGCGATCGAGCCGTCCGCTGCCGTGAAGTTGACAGTAATCGTCTCGCCGCCGGCGGCCACACCCGGCGGCGCGGTTGCCACAAAGAAGCCGTCGACGTCGGCGCTGATGACCCCGTCCACGTCACCCGAAAAGGCGACCCCAACCGCGACCGGGGGAGCAGGCGCCGAGGACCCGGCGTTGCCCGGAGTTCGTCCCGAACCCACGAAACTGTCGGGCCGGGCGAAGATGCCGTTGCCCGGGAGCGAGATCTGACCGGGGCGTCCGTCGGGAAAAGCAATCGAGCGGCTGGAGGAATCGCCGCGATACACCACACCGTCCGAGCTATTGGGGTCGATCTCGAAGGGTGCCTGATCGTTCGTGTTGCCCGCGAACAGGAAGCGGTCCGAGTAGGTTGAGTTGGCGACCCGCACCAGGCCTAGAAAGATCCCCTCGAGGTCGATACGGATGAGATTGCGTGTCTCGGTGTCCCCGGCGATGCTCGACGCCTGGGCGCCGAGCGTCAAGGCCCGCGTAAGGTTATCGGCCGCGTGCGCCAACGCACCGTCCACGGCGCGTAGCTCGGCCTGGACGCTCTCGAGGTTGCTGCGGAATTGCACCAGCGATTTCAATTCGCTCTGCGTGCGAACCACTCCAGCGGCGTCGGCCGGGGAATCGGATGGCTTGCTGACCCGCAGCCCGGACGAGATCTCCGCGCCGGCCTTTGCAATCCGCGATTGGATTTGGTGCAGGTGAAACAGCGTTTGTCTGTTTTCTCCTTGCAGTGTCACGCGCATGGGTTACCTACCGAGAGTGAGTAGCTCACTCGCCAGCGAGTCTACGATCTGAATCACCCGCAACATCGCTTGGTACGCTTGCTAGAATTGCACAAGCTGGATCGACTCCTCGTTGATATCGACCCCTGAGAAGGTGTCACGCGTGTTTTGAGCCGCGATGAAGACCAGCTCCTGTGTTTCGAATTGCGACTGAGCGGCGCTGCCGGCGTCGCCGACCTCCGTGACGAGGTTCGCGTAGAAATCGGTGAACGTTAATCCTCCCACCACCGGTGCATCGGCGAGCGCGGTGACGGCCAGAACGGTTCCGTTGCCATCGGGCGCGGACAGCGTGCCCGCCGAAACTTCCGCCAGGCCGATGTTCGCGACCGAGAGGGTCGTGGCAGCCGGCGCGCCCCCCGCCGAACCGGAGCCGGCTAGTCCCGACACGAAGCCGGTGACAGCCGGGTCATTGTCAACGATTGTGAAATCGAGGGCGTCGTCGCCGTCGATGCGAACTTCTCCTTGCACGGCCGAAAAGCGAATCCCGGCGGCGGTGAGCGCCGCATCGGCGGCCACTTCAGCATTGAGCGCAGCAGCGATCTCCTCGGCGGAATGGCCGCCGAGCGTCCCACCGGCCTCGATGCCCATGGTGAAAGCTACGTTCGATGTCTCGGAGGTGAACGTGAAGCCCTGGCCTGCTTGATCAGACAGCACTACTTTGATTGAGCCGCCGCTGTCGGAAAACGTGATCAGCCCGGCCAGATCCGGATCCAGCGCGATCTGGTCGTTCAGACGAGTTGCCAGCGCCGCGGCGTCCTCGCTGCCGAGCAGCGGCGCGGTCGTGATCGTCCGCTCAATGGAGCCGTCCGCACTGGTGAAAGTGATGGATGCCGTATCACCTGCCGCCGGTCCCGCCGGTGCCGCGGCGGCCACGAAGAAGCTGTCGAGCACGGCTGTGATGCTGCCGATGACACCGCCGCTGAAGGTAACGTCGATGCTGACCGGGGGCGCCGGTGTTGCCGCGCCCGCTGTGCCCGCGGTGCGGCCCGTGCCTTCAAAGAACGATGTGGCGTAGGTGAACAACTCCACGCCCGGTCCGCCGGTAATCGTGGCGCCGCGGAGGAACTGTTCGTTGACTTGGTCGGCCACCGATTTCGCCAGCCGATCAATCTCACCGAGGAAACGAGGCAGCGTATTGTTGCGCGCATCGAGGAGCGCCGTCAAGCTGCCGCCCTCGTCAATGAAAGCGGCGGTCACGTCAGTGTCCCCGAAGGCGAATAGCGTTGCCGAGTCCGCCCCGATGCTGACCGTAAGCGGGAAGACGGTCGCTCCGACGGCTAGTGGAGTTCCGCCGCTGCCCACGATCGTCAGCGTGCCGTCTCTCTGGTCTAGGACGCGAAAGCCAATCAACTCCGACAGCTCGCCCAGCACTTGGCTGAGCCGCGTTTCCGCGGACGAGTTCAACGACCCGTCAGGGCTGCTTCCGCGTGCCACGCCCAAGTCAGCCGCTTGCTGCAAGAGGCTATTGACGTGGCGCACGGTGGAGTTGATCTCCGTGTCAACGCTGGTCTGAACGCGGGACAGGTCGAAGTTCGTCTTGCGAAACGTGGGGGCCAGTCTGTCGGCGGCGTTCAACAGCCCACGTCGCAGATTGAAATCGTCCGGAGAAACGGACAGCGCCGAAGCGGCCGCGAAGAAGCTGTCGATACTCTCGCCGAGACTGTTGCCGCCGCTTAACCGGAAGGCGGGTTCCAGACTCTCGATGATCTGGGCGGTTTTTCCGAAGGCTGGGTATCCACTTGACTCAGGTGACCCCAAGATGTAGTGTAGGGCCTGGTGGAGGATTACCCGCGCGACCAACTCGAATTCGAGTCTCACTTTGCGAGCGAGGAGGCTTGCCGCGACTATCTGTTCGCCTTGCGCTGGCCAGAGGGTTTCCGCTGTCCAAGGTGTGGGCATGAGCGCGCTTGGCCGGTGCGCAAAGTGTGGTTCGAATGCGCTCGCTGCGGGCGGCAAACCTCCGTCACCGCCGGCACGATCTTTCAAGACACACGCAAGCCGCTGCGGCTGTGGTTCCGGGCGATGTGGACCATCACCACGCAGAAGAATGGGGCCAGCGCCCTGGGTCTACAGCGCGTTCTGGGATTGGGCAGTTACCAAACCGCCTGGCCTTGGATGCACAAGCTGAGGCGAGCGATGGTGCGCCCGGGGCGGGAGCGATTGACGGGCCTCGTCGAGGTCGATGAGACCTACTGGGCGCTGAAGAAGAAGTGGTAATCGGCCGGCAGACCGAGCGTAAAGCGTTGATTGCAGTCGCCGCGGAAGAGAGAGGCACCGGGCTGGGGCGCATCCGCATGCAGCGCGTTCAGAACGCCTCGGCGGCCAGTTTGATGCCCTTCGTCGAGGAGTCGGTCGAGCCGGGCAGCGTGGTTGTTACCGACAACTGGTCGGGCTACGATCCGCTCAAGAAGAAGGACTACCAGCGTCGTATCATCTCGATTAACAACCGCCGCGAGCAGGCCTCGCAGCTACTGCCGAGGGTGCACTTGGCGATCTCGCTACTCAAGCGCTGGATGCTGGGCACGCATCAGGGGGCGGTCAGCCACGAGCATCTGGACTACTATCTCGACGAGTTCGTGTTCCACTTCAATCGGCGCAGATCACGCAGTCGGGGCAAGCTCTTCTACCGCCTTGTGCAGCAGGCCATGGCGGTGGAGCCGACGCCGTACCGCTCGATCGTCGCCGATTGGGACGCTAAGACGCTGTGAGCCCAACTACAAGATGTTGGGGTCACCTGAGTCAAGTGGATACCCGGCTTCCGAAGAACGAACTGGTTTGTCCGGCGATGCGGACTTGCGCTTCGAGTAGGTTGTCCAGCAGGCTTTGGATGCTACTGATCTCGACACCGAGGTTCTGCCCGGTGATAGGCACCAAGATCGGCGCGAGCGAAACCCGTTGGCGCGCATAGCCGGGGGTCGCGACGTTGGCGATGTTGTCTTGGACAACGCCTAGCGCCTGGCTGTAGCTCGACAGCGTGCGCGTCGCGGCCGCGAGAACACCGGTCAGGTTCCCCATGATCAACCTTCCATTTGTAGTCGCCGTCCCTCGCCTGCCTGGAAGTGCCCGTCTCGCTCATAGCCACCCTCAGCGGCGCGGCCAATCTCCAACAGACCGGTTTGGACCAGCCGTATGTGTTGCAGGACGCGGCCCAGCGCGAATGCCTCTTGCTGTAGGAGCCGTGCCGTCTCGGCGGCCTCGCCGCGGTCCAGAGCGCCATGGTCGATGCCGGCCTTTAGATCTCCGAGAGAAGAGGCCTCGGCATGCAGGGCGTCGGCATGCTCGGCCAGTTCGGTGTAGCGTCCCTCGACGGCGAGGCGGGTCGCCTTTTCCATCGCCTGGGCGAGGCGGTCAAGGGCGGTCTGGTCGTGTCTCTCCATCGTCGTCAGGTCCGCCCGCCGCCCGTCAGCATTCAACCGGTTCGCACCGTTGTCCGGTGACCGGGGAATGCCTAAATGGAGGGCGGAGCGGCTGTACTCGCCGCCTGCGCGTTCTCGAGTTGCGTGTCCTGAAGGGCGCTTTCCACCAATGCCTGCGCGACCTCTTCAGAAGAGACAGTGAACGTGCCGCTGTTGACGGCCTGTTCGATCTGCTCGATTCGGTTCACCACGTCGGGCGGATCGTTGGCGATAGCACGGGCCAACTCGGCACCCAACGGGGAAAGATTCACCGAGTCATCACGGGACTCGGTTTGCTTCTGGCGTGCTTCTTGTTGTTGCTGGACCTCGGGAGTCCGGCCGACCTGTGTTGAGCGAAGATCGCTCGACGCGGAAAACGAGTCGTCGATTTTCATAAACTAATCTCGAGAGACAAGGTTCTCGCTCTGCATATCGGCAACGTCACAGAAAACCTAGAGGCGGACTAGGGAATCTGTTCCTCGTGGAACGTTCGTCATGGTTCGGCTTCCTCAACCACTGGTACCGGAGGCTGTCGTTAAGTCCTTTACCATCAGTCGGGAGAAGCCAAACGCATCGGTAGCTGCAATGGCTTCGGCAAGGTACTTCTCCGCGAACTCTCGATAGCTTTCAGAACCCGCCGCTTCGTTGTCGTCCTCGCTCATGTTGCCGGCCTCGCGCGCGGTCTTGAGAAGCTGGGCCACGAGCATGGCCTCGAACTCGCGCGCGGCTTCCTCCACCGACAAACCCTTGGTGAACTGTGGCGTCGAGACGGTCAGGGGGGAGACGCTAAGCGGTAGAATGGCATCCGGAACCATTTACATGACCTCCAGTTCGGCCTCGAGCGCGCCGGCGGCGGCGATGCTCTGCATGATGGCGATGATGTCCCTCGGCGTCGATCCGATCGCCATCAGCGCCTTGATCAACTCCTCCACGCTGGCACCCTCCTTCAGCAGTACCTGACGAGCCCGCTCTTCCTCAACCTGAACGTTGACTTGCGGGGTGACGACGGTCTCGCCCTGCGAGAAAGCCGGCGGCTGAGACACAACAAAATCGGTGACCACCTGTACCGTCAGGTTTCCGTGGAGCACCGCCACGGGCGCGATCTTGACGTCGCTGCCGATAACCACCGTCCCGGTGCGCTCGTTGAGGATCACCTTCGCAAGGCGGTCGGTCGGGATCTCTAGCGCGTCGATTCGAGCTATGAAATCGACCGGACGCTCGCGGTAGCTTGCCGGCATCTTGACCATCACGGCAGCGGAGTTCTCCGCGCGGGCCACACCACCGGGAAAGGTTTCGTTGAGCATCTCGGTGATCCGAGAGGAGGTCGTGAAGTCCGGCCGGCGCAATTGCAGGCGGAAGCCGTCGGGGCTCGGCGGCACGCTCGGGGCGGCACGCTCCACTACCGCCCCCTCGGGGATCCGTCCGACGGTCGGGTGGTTGACCTGCACGCTGCTGCCGCCTCGCCCCGCCGAGAAGCCGCCGATCGACAGCGGGCCCTGGGCCACGGCGTAGACCTCGCCGTTCGCTGCCTTGAGTGAAGTAAACAACAGAGTGCCGCCCTGGAGGTTCTGGGCGTCGCCAATCGACGAGACGGTGACGTCAATCCGCGAACCGGGGCGGGCGAACGCGGGCAGTGAGCCGGTGGCCATGACCGCCGCGATGTTGTTGACGCGCAAGGCAGTGGGCGAGACGTTGACCCCCATCTTCTGCAAGAGATTCGACAGGCTCTGGGTCGAGAACACCGTCTGCTGGCGGTCTCCCGTGCCCGCCAAGCCGACGACGAGGCCGTACCCGATCAGCATGTTTTCCCGCACGCCTTCGATCGAGGCCAAGTCTTTGAGACGGACTGCGTAAACGGGTGATGCCACCAGCACCGCCAACGAGATTGAAAACCATAATGCTTTCTTAGTCAATGACATAAGGCGTTAGAACGGAAATATCCCATGAAGAAGCCTGATGAAGAAGTTTGGTCGGCGAATCGCGTCGTTAACGACCCCTTTGCCGTTGACCCGCAGTTCCATCATGGCTAGGCGATCGGAGGTGACGCTGTTGTCTTGAGCCAGGTCTACGGGCCTCACCGCGCCACGCAGCCAGATCACCTGGCGCTCGGAGTTGACCACGATCTCCTTGATTCCCTCGATGATCAGGTTGCCGTTGGGCATTATGTTGGTCACGTGGCTGGTGATGAGAGTGGTCACGCTGGTGGATCGTCCAGTGCTGTCCTGCCCATCGAGTGCGGTTGAGCCCGACGTGTTCGCGAGATTGGCTAGAGCCCCGCCCGGATTCAGGGGCCCGAAGAAGTTGGTGATCGAATGGCCCGAGTCTGACGCGCGCGACGACGAGACCGTGCTGCTCGACAGAGCGCTGGCTTGCTCGACGACGCGGATCGTGATCAGGTCTCCCGGCCGAGCGGCCTTGGGGTCTCGAGCCAACTCGGCCAAGAATGACCGGCTCACGTAGAGTGAGCCGGCCGAGGGGGTATTCTCGGGGCCCGGCCTGAGTGACTCCTCGATGTAGCGGTTCAGCGTTCCTTCGCTTGTTTGGCACCACAACGGCGGCGCCAGCACCGCCAGGATGCCGGCGGTTACTAGGGCGTTTCGCAAATAGCGCGACGGTGCGGTTTGCCATGTAGGGGCACGGCATGCCGTGCCCGCGCTGCCAGGACAGCAGGCGCATCTGTCAGATGCATGACTGAACTTGTGAAACGCCGTTCTTAGGTCCAGCGATCGCGCTAACGTTGCGATCACTTTCAGTACCTTGCGATGGAAGAATCCACCAAGGGGCGATTCAACCGGCCCGCTTGTGGGACGACATCGGGAGAGGGTCATGGATCGAGGTTTACCTCCGCGAACTTGGAGTTGACAATTGTGGCCGTGATTTTTCGGCCGCTGTCGAGGTTACGGCAGAGAATGCGGTCGCCGATGGAACCCGATTGCTCGGCGCGCGCCGGCGCCTGCAACTGGATCAATCCCGAGCGAATCCGAATCTGCAGCAGGTCGCCTCGGCGAACTGCCTCGACCTTCTTAAGCATTCGCCGTTCAAGCGCCTCTCCTTCTCGCAAGTGGACCTTCAGCTTCTTATCTTCAATCTCCTGCTCTGTAAACAGATACCGATCTGGCGGGCCCCTGAGCGGGCCTTCTTCAAACCGGAAGTCGGCGGGCTCGAGTTCGGTCCCGGTCGGCAGGTCTTTGACAGCGACGGCTTGCGTGCCGATCACCGCGACCGTGATCCGGATCGGTAACGATCCGCGGCGGCCACCGTCGTTCTCCCAACGCAGAGTGATGCGCGCCGGCCGATTGAGCCGCTACGGGGGCGCGCCCAGCTTGAACTCCAAATGTCCCGCCGGGACCAGCGGGGCGGTGAAGTTGTGCAGAGTGATTTCGACCTGCGCGGGATCCGCGCGGTAGTAACGGGCCGCCGCCGACCTGATCAAGTCGCGTGTCTCCTCTGCGGTGAGCCGGCGTAGACGCCGCCGCACGACGATGCCCTCGGGCAACGAGTCGCGGCCAAGCTCCACGTTGTAGCGGCGCGCCCAGCGCAGCAACTCGTCGGGACGCAGCCTCCGTTGGATGCCCGGACGTGGGGCGTAGGCCAGCACCGTCGAAGGCTCGATATGTCCCCACTCGGGCATCATCTCGGCGAGGTCGCCGGCAGTGATACGGTCGCGCTCGATGACGAGTTCCGGCGTTTCGCCGGCGAGAACCAGCGGTATCAACACAACAAGCAACAGCACGAGACGACTAGCGGTTTAGGGCATTGGCCTCCTGATACATTTCGTCGGCCGTTCGCACCACGCGCGCGTTGGCCTCGTAGGTTCGCTGGCCGACGATCATGTTGATGAACTCCTCGACGACACTGACGTTCGAGCTTTCAAGGAAGCCCTGCGCCAGGGTGCCGTGTCCTTGTTGGCCTCCGGGCTCACCGATAATGGCGTCACCGGAGGCGTCGGTTGGTTGAAACAAGTTGCGACCGAGTGCCAGCAGTCCGGCGGGATTCTGGAACGTCGCCAGTTGCATGGGGCCCTTCTGTGTCGGCGTTGTCGATCCCGGCTGGGTGTAGCTGATGGTCCCGTCCGCGGCGATGGTCAGGTTCGAGGCGTCCGGGTCGATAGTGACCGCGGGCTCGAGCGGATCGCCGTTGGATGTCACGATGTTGCCGTCGCGGTCGAGGTGAAACGATCCGGCGCGCGTATAGGCCAGTTCGCCATTCGGCAGCCGTACCTGGAAGAACCCGGCACCTTGAATCACCGCGTCGAAAGGATTGTCGGTGGCGACGAAGTCACCCTGTTTGAAGACCACTGCGTTGGCGACGACACGGGTTCCGAGGCCGAGTTGCAGGCCCGACGGGAAGACCGTCTGCTGGCCGGAGGCCGTTCCCGGCGCTGTCATGTTCTGGTAGAAGAGGTCCTGGAACTGCATGCGCCGGTGTTTGAAGCCGGTTGTGCTCGCGTTAGCGAGATTGTTGGCGACGTTGTCGATATTCAGTTGCTGCGCGACCATGCCGCTGGCGGCGCTGAAGAGTGCTCGTATCAAAGGTTCTAAACTCCTTTCCCGTTACCTTCCATAACTGCTTAGTTCCTCGATGCCGCGGGCGTTCATTTCCTGACCGATCAGGCTGGCGGCCTGTCGCAGCATTTCGAAGTTGCGCGTGGCCATGATCAACCGTACGGCCGAGAGAGGCGCCTCGACGTTCGAGGCCTCGAGTTTCCCTTGTTGCACCGAGGTCGCGACGGCGGGCTGCGGGGAGGCCCCTTCACGCGCCTGGAAGTAGTTGCTGCCCGCTTTCATCAACGGAGGCCGTCCGGCGAACTCCACCACGCCGATCTGCGTGATGCTGAGTCCGTTCACACTGACCACGCCGTCGGCCGCGATGGACACTTCACCGTCTGGCGGAATGTTAATGGGCTGCTCCTGCGCGTCGAGCACCGCGAAGCCATCCGGGGTCTGGAGCCGGCCTTCCGGTGAGCGTGTGAGGCTGCCGTTGCGGGTGTACAGTCGCCCGCTCGGCCCCTCGATCTGGAAGAAGCCCGGCCCGGAGAGAGCGAGATCGAGGGGCGCTTCGGTCGTCGTCAGGGGACCCTGCTCGTAGTCGATCCGCGATCCTTCGACAAAGGGCATCCAAGGCAACTCGCCCGGCTCGAAACCGGTTTGGGCCTGCGCCGTAAGAAAACAACCGGTGGAACTCGTTATCGCGCTTGTATCCGGTTGTGGATGCATTGGCGATGTTGTTGCCGAGTACTTCCAGGGTTTCGATCTGGGCCTTCATGCCCGAAGCCACCGACAGTAGGGAAGGATCCATCGGGGAGGGAGTCTGCAATTACACGGCCAAACGGCAAGCGACCGGAACGGCCTCGTTTTCCGCGAAATCCCGCGTTTGGCGGATCGTCAATCTTGCCGTTGTTTTGTCTTTGGACAGTTTTTTGCCTGCTTCCCGGTAGAGGTGGGTACTGGGCGCGGGAGGTTTGGGGTGAGGCGACTGCGGTGCTAATCCAGGTCAGCCGAGAGGAGCTAACTCCCTGATTCCCAAACGGGCTACGATCCCCCGGACCCTGTTGCGGCGCTCCGACGGAGGCCGTTTCTCGGAAGCGTACAACGGTTTTGGCCCGTCGCGTGCCAGACACGGGCTCGATGTCGATCGGCTCGCTACCCTTCCTGGCCACGGGCACTCCGCCCTCGCCGGCAACCGCGGCGCGAGTCTCCGGCGGTGCGGCGAAGGGGACCCACCAAGCGAGTACGGGTCTCTTCGCGGCGTCATCGAGTCTGCGTTCGGAGGAACGCGACTTCGGGTCTCGAGCGCGTGGCGGCCGGTCGTTTTCCGCGCTATTGGACGAGGGAACCCGGCAGCAAGCATCCTCCGGTGGCGGCGGGCGAGGGCGTCCGAGCCTTGATTTTATCGAGGTTGGGAGGGATCCCGATGCTGCTACGGATTCCGGTGATGCTGGTGCACTTCGCCAGGACGTCACGGTAGCGGGACCGCCTCCGGTGCAGAGCCGGCGTTTCGTCGTGATAGGAGGGGCCGCGTCAGGAGAGGCCGGCACCTCCGACACGACCGTCAACGTCACCAGTAACCAGGGAGCTTCGGCGCAGGCTGAGTCCGAGGCGGCGATCAAGCTGGTACAAGCACAACTGGAATCGCCGATCGAGCTGATCGCGCAGCTCCGACGAACACAGACGATCCAACTCGAGCCCGTTGTCGAAACACAGCGCCCGGGTATCGAAACGAGCGCGGCCCGTGCAGCACGGCTCCGAGCCATCGAAGTCGTCGGGGTCGCTGAAAGCAATGTGCCGCCGACAATTGAAAAGTCTGGACTGCAGGGGCCCCAGATCGGACCGACTGCCCGCCCCAATCCAGAGTCAGCGACCGCGCCAACGGAGACCGGGCGTCAGCAGCCAGTCGCTCTAGTCCCACAAGTCAGGGCCGGAGACCAGGTTCCGTTGACCGACCAACTCCGCCCGCCCGCGGCGCAAGGGCGTTCCTCGTCCGAGGGAGCGACGGCGCAAGCGCTGGCAGAGACCCCAACCCCGAAACAAGAAGGATCCGTGCCCCCTGCCTTGCACCCTCGGGAGAAGCCCAGCACCGGCGATGCAGATCTCCCACAGGATGGGGGCCAGAAAGCCGCTCGGCCGGCGACTCGGCCTGACTCGTCCGCCGAAGGTACGGGCCGAAGCAAACCCCAGCCGCAACCCGGGCAACCCTCGGTTGTGCACCCTCCACGGAAGGCATTCGATCTAGTCGGAACCAGTTCGGAATCTGGCGCCAAACCCAACTCCAGCGTGCGCGGCAGACCCACTGCCGGCCCGCTTGCGGCGGACCGTGCTCCCGCCTCGGAGGGCATAGGCGCTGACTCATCCGAGTCCCACCGCCCTCAGGCCGTGCTCCCAGAAAGCCTGAAAGCATCCGGTCCCGTCCCCGAGGCCACTCCCCAACGGCCACGAGAACGACAAGTTAATGATCAAGATAGGGCTATCAGTGATAAGGAACAAGCTGCTTCTATTGAGTCCCGCATAATATCCCGTCACTCGAAGCAAAGAGAAGACTGTTTCCAGAAGGCCGTGATCAAACGCGGTTTGCGGTGCATGCGGCGGAGTGCCTTGCGGACCCGCTCGTTCAGCTCGCCGTAGTCCTTCGGACAGACGTTCGGCAACTCGTGCTGCTTCCAGTAAGCCCAGATGTATTCCACCGGATTCAACTCCGGCGCATAGGGTGGCAAGTACTCGGTTGCGATGTGGCCTTCGGAGAGTTGGATGAACTCTTGCACCAGGCGGCTACGGTGCGCAGGCAGCCGGTCCCAGACGATCAGCAGCGGCCGATCGATATGACGTACCAACGCCTTGAGAAAGTCGATCACTTGCTCTTTGCCGATCGCACCGGGATAGAGCCGAAAGTAGAAGTTACGCAGCGTCAGCCCCGCCGAGACGGAAAGCTTCTCCCAATTGAAGTTAAACTGCAGCACCGGTGTTTGGCCGCGTGGCGCCCAGGTGCGGCAGCGATGCGGCTTCTGACTCAATCCGCTTTCGTCGATGAAGACGAGCGTACGGCCTTCGTTGTGGGCTTTTTTTTAATGCGCGTCCAGGTCTTGCGCTTCCAGGTGCGGATCTGCTCTTCGTTGCGCTCGCGCGCCTTTCCGACCGGGCGTTGCGGGCTCCAGTCGAGCGCTCGCAGGATCTTCCAGACGTGGCCTTCGTGGTAGTCGACCCCGAACTCGTCTCCGATCAGCCGAGCCACCCGCGGACAGCTCCACAGGGGCGTGGGGAAGCCGTGGGCTTGCGGGCCTTCCAGCAACAGCGACGTCAGGCGTTCGCATTGTGCGGCATCGAGGAGCGGCTTGCGTCCGGCGCGCCCGGCCTGGCGGAGTCCGGCCGCACCCTGCTCGCGGTATTGCCGCCGCCACGCACTGACGGTTTGGCGAGCGACTTTCAGCCGTCTTGCCGTCTCGGACTGATTGTGGCCTTGGTGGAGCAGCCGCATCGCTTCGAAATGGCGCTTCTCCAGGGCCTTGAAATCCCGCTTCACACCTTTGGGGTTGCCCATACATATATAGATGCTCCAAACTATCAAAAAGTGTCATAATAATTTGCGGGAGTCAATAAGATATCATCGAAGCTAATTCCCGAGACTTCCTCGCAGCCTGAGACCATCGCCGCACCCACGCTCTCCACTATCCGCGAGTCATTCAGGGCTTTAGCCAAAGCTGTAGCCGACCAGAGTCAACCTCAACGACGACCCGCCGGCAACGTCACGGGTCCGCCGAAAGTTGTCGGAGCGGCCTCGGGGGGCGACGCCAAGGCTTTCGGCCAGAGCGCTGCCGAAACCGCCTACACAATCAAGATTCAATCCCAGCCGGGCGTGCAAGTAGGCCTGACAGGCGACGACGTCGACCTCTCGTCGATGACTCGTACCGAGGGTTCGGAGCGAACGTTATCCACAGGTCGTCCACAGGCTGTGGAAGTTGTGGATTACCGCCAGGTTCCGGCTGACAGTGAATCGACCAAGCCGGGTATCCACTTGACTCAGGTGACCCCAACATCTTGTAGTTGGGCTCACAGCGTCTTAGCGTCCCAATCGGCGACGATCGAGCGGTACGGCGTCGGCTCCACCGCCATGGCCTGCTGCACAAGGCGGTAGAAGAGCTTGCCCCGACTGCGTGATCTGCGCCGATTGAAGCGGAACACGAACTCGTCGAGATAGTAGTCCAGATGCTCGTGGCTGACCGCCCCCTGATGCGTGCCCAGCATCCAGCGCTTGAGTAGCGAGATCGCCAAGTGCACCCTCGGCAGTAGCTGCGAGGCCTGCTCGCGGCGGTTGTTAATCGAGATGATACGACGCTGGTAGTCCTTCTTCTTGAGCGGATCGTAGCCCGACCAGTTGTCGGTAACAACCACGCTGCCCGGCTCGACCGACTCCTCGACGAAGGGCATCAAACTGGCCGCCGAGGCGTTCTGAACGCGCTGCATGCGGATGCGCCCCAGCCCGGTGCCTCTCTCTTCCGCGGCGACTGCAATCAACGCTTTACGCTCGGTCTGCCGGCCGATTACCCCTTCTTCTTCAGCGCCCCAGTAGGTCTCATCGACCTCGACGAGGCCCGTCAATCGCTCCCGCCCCGGGCGCACCATCGCTCGCCTCAGCTTGTGCATCCAAGGCCAGGCGGTTTGGTAACTGCCCAGTCCCAGAACGCGCTGTAGACCCAGGGCGCTGGCCCCATTCTTCTGCGTGGTGATGGTCCACATCGCCCGGAACCACAGCTGCAGCGGCTTGCGTGTGTCTTGAAAGATCGTGCCGGTGGTGACGGAGGTTTGCCGCCCGCAGCGAGCGCATTCGAACCACACTTTGCGCACCGGCCAAGCGCGCTCATGCCCACACCTTGGACAGCGGAAACCCTCTGGCCAGCGCAAGGCGAACAGATAGTCGCGGCAAGCCTCCTCGCTCGCAAAGCGAGACTCGAATTCGAGTTGGTCGCGCGGGTAATCCTCCACCAGGCCCTACACTACATCTTGGGGTCACCTGAGTCAAGTGGATACCCAGCTCGACCAAAAGGCAAATCATTAGTTCCAAAGGGGTTGTTACCTCGTCGAGCGCTAGCCCCCCCCCCCGCACGCAGCCCAGCGACAGTTCCGGCCTCTCCGAGATCAGAGGGACCAACCCTCAGCAGCAAGCCCGTGGAATATACGGAACGGCCGCGGGCGTCGGCTCAGGCCTCGCGCAACCAGCAACCAGGGCTCCCGGTCCCGGAGCGAAGCACCCCGCCAGCTTCCTCCCAGTCCCCCGTAGCCGAAGCTGGCGCCAGAGCACGGCAGGGCAACACGCTGGCGGCAACGGAGTTGGCTCTCGCTTCTACCGTGCCGCGGTACGTGTCCGATGCTCCTGAAGCGGTCAAGCCGCCGGAGGGATGGCAGCCTGAGCCCACCACCCTCAGCAAGTCGGAGGCCGAAGGCGAGGCACCCAAGCAGGCCAAGCCAGCCATCCTGAGCCCCCAGCAGACTCAACCCCAGGCGTCCGATAAGCCCGACCGGGAGCGACTCGCCGCGCCCGAGACCCGCGCCGCGAACACGCCGCGTCCGGCCGAGAGCGCCGTGACCCCGGCCCCACGCCCGGAAGTGATTACCCACAGCCGTGCAACCGCAGCGGAGTCGCGAGAGACCCAGGCGGCCGGCAGACAAGAGACCGACAGCGCTCGCGCGACCGAGTGCATCGTCGAGATGGCGTCGCTGCAAAAGAAGCTCGATGCCAACCGAATGAACGTCCTGCTGCACGACGAGAGACTGGGCCGTGTCGTCGTCCGGCTGACCGAGCGCGCCGGCTTGGTGGACGCGATGGTACGCGCCGATACAACGCGCGCCCGTGAGGTGATCGCCGAGCACCTGCCCTCTCTGATGGAATCGCTCGGTCGCCGCGGTTTGCAAGCATTTGCCTCGTTGGGCGGCCAGGACTCGGGGCGCGACGAGGCGTATCGGCAGCAAGGGGGCCGTTCGCGGCATCCCCGGCAGTTCTTCCGGAGGGGGCGGCGCGCGCAGGCCAACCCGTCCGTCTTCCGGATCCAGACGGAGTCTTGATGCTAGGCAACAGCTTTCTTGAAAGGAGTTTTGCGTAATGTAAATCGGTGGAGTCACATCGGCGGCGAATGACAGGTCGTTACTCGGCGGCAGTCCCGCCGGCTTACTGGCCGACGGCGCGGATCGGGACATGTTCTTTCGGCTGCTGGTGACGCAGATCCAGAACCAGGATCCGTTGAACCCGCAAGATCCAACCGCGTTCGTCAGCCAGTTAGCACAGTTCAGCTCGCTCGAGCAGTTGCTCGAGATGGGCAGTTCACTCAAAGCAATTGAAGTCTTGCTGCGGCAACAGCCCCCGCAGCCGGAGAGCCCGGTCGAGTAAGCAGGCGAGCCGTCCGCGGACGCTCGAGAGAGTTCACCATTCACAGCCATCGTAGGAGGAAGAATCTATGCCAAGTGCTTTTTTCACAGGTCTGTCGGGTCTTATTGAGTCCCGCATAATATCACGTCACTCGAAGCAAAGAGAAGACTGTTTCCAGAAGGCCGTGATCAAACGCGGTTTGCGGTGCATGCGGCGGAGTGCCTTGCGGGCCCGCTCGTTCAGCTCGCCGTAGTCCTTCGGACAGACGTTCGGCAACTCGTGCTGCTTCCAGTAAGCCCAGATGTATTCCACCGGATTCAACTCCGGCGCATAGGGTGGCAAGTACTCGGTTGCGATGTGGCCTTCGGAGAGTTGGATGAACTCTTGCACCAGGCGGCTACGGTGCGCAGGCAGCCGGTCCCAGACGATCAGCAGCGGCCGATCGATATGACGTACCAACGCCTTGAGAAAGTCGATCACTTGCTCTTTGCCGATCGCACCGGGATAGAGCCGAAAGTAGAAGTTACGCAGCGTCAGCCCCGCCGAGACGGAAAGCTTCTCCCAATTGAAGTTAAACTGCAGCACCGGTGTTTGGCCGCGTGGCGCCCAGGTGCGGCAGCGATGCGGCTTCTGACTCAATCCGCTTTCGTCGATGAAGACGAGCGTACGGCCTTCGTTTTGGGCTTTTTTTTAATGCGCGTCCAGGTCTTGCGCTTCCAGGTGCGGATCTGCTCTTCGTTGCGCTCGCGCGCCTTTCCGACCGGGCGTTGCGGGCTCCAGTCGAGCGCTCGCAGGATCTTCCAGACGTGGCCTTCGTGGTAGTCGACCCCGAACTCGTCTCCGATCAGCCGAGCCACCCGCGGACAGCTCCACAGGGGCGTGGGGAAGCCGTGGGCTTGCGGGCCTTCCAGCAACAGCGACGTCAGGCGTTCGCGTTGTGCGGCATCGAGGAGCGGCTTGCGTCCGGCGCGCCCGGCCTGGCGGAGTCCGGCCGCACCCTGCTCGCGGTATTGCCGCCGCCACGCACTGACGGTTTGGCGAGCGACTTTCAGCCGTCTTGCCGTCTCGGACTGATTGTGGCCTTGGTCGAGCAGCCGCATCGTTTCGAAACGGCGCTTCTCCAGGGCCTTGAAACCCCGCTTCACACCTTTGGGGTTGCCCATACATATATAGATGCTCCAAACTATCAAAAAGTGTCATAATAATTTGCGGGATTCAATAGGGCCCACTCAAGAGCGATCGAGGTCATCGCCAACAACCTGGCGAACCTCAACACCATCTCTTTCAAAGGGAGCCGCGCTGACTTCCGCGATCTGTTCTATCAGCAGATTGGTCAGAGCCGCTCGGGCGTGGCCTCTCAGGTCGGTATCGGTGTCGCGCCGATTACGGTTTCGCGGCGCTTCGAGCAAGGGACCATTCAGAACACCGGCGGCCTACTCGACGCAGCTATTCAGGGAGAGGGATTCTTCATTGTTGAAGACTCGGGACTGAGGCAGTACACGCGCGCCGGCAACTTTCAACTCAACGAGAGCCAGCAGTTAGTCACCATCAACGGCGATCTGGTGCAGGGCTGGATCCGCGACGACAGCAACAACATCGACACGAACCTTCCCATCGGCGACATCACTCTCCAAGGCCAGAGCACGATCGATCCGACAGCGACGAGCGAGGTCAGCATTCGAGGGAATCTCCAAGCGGGCAGCACCACCACTTTCTCGCGTCCGATACAGGTTTTTGACGCGCTGGGCGAGTCGCACATTCTCACCATGGTCTTTACCCCTGTCGCGGCGCGGGCAGGGGCGTCGAGTTCGTTCGATGTCAGTGTGACGATGCCGGCGGAGGATCTGATCTTGGAGGGCTCCGGCCCGCCCCCGACACCGCCGTTGGCCGACGTCGATCTCGTTGACACGGGACCCTTTCCCATCGACTTCGACAGTTCGGGGACCTTGATTGTTCCGGCGACGCCGTATGGGATCTCCCTTGATATGTCCACAGTCGCACCGGCCGTTGAGTACACGAATGGAGCGGCAGACCTCCTGATCGCCTGGGACCTACTCGACGATCTCGATCAGCCCACGCTTTCGAGTTTCGGCGCCCCTTCGGCGATCACCGAGATCTTCCAAAACGGCTCCGCAGCCGCCGAGTTGGTATCGATCTCGATCGCCGATGGCGGGAGGATCAGCGGCCTCTTCAGCGACGGCCGGAGCTTGGCCCTGGCGCAGACCGCGCTGGCCCGCTTTCCGAACCCGCAATCGTTGCTGGCGGTGGGCAACAACAACTTCGTGCCGTCCACCACGGCCGGTACGCCGGTCGTTGGCTCCGCGAACACGGCCGGGCTGGGCTCGATCGTCGGTCTATCGCTTGAATTCTCGAATGTCGATATTGCTCAAGAGTTTACGAATCTGCTGACTTTCCAGCGCGGCTTCCAGGCCAACTCGCGAGTGATCACGACGGCCGACGAACTGAACCAGGAGGCGCTGAGTCTGAAACGGTAATTCTTGATGGCGGCTGCCCCAGACGAAGGAGCCAAGCTCGGGCCGAAGGCCCCCGGCGGCGCGAAGCGCAGGCCCGCGCCGCCGCCGCCCGCCCTCCCGCCGGAAGTTTCGTCGTCTCCGGGGGACGCCTCCGACAACGAGGCATTCGGGCGATTTGCCGACATTCCGATCCACGTTGGGGTGCAGTTGGACCGCAAGAGGGTCACGGTCAAAGAGGTTCTCAGGCTGCAAGTGGACTCCGTCGTCGAGATGGAGCGATCCGCGGGAGAGAACGTCGATCTGCTGCTCGACGGTCTGATCGTCGGCAACGGCGAGATCGTGGTGATCGAAGACATGATGGGCCTGCGGGTCACCGACCTGGCGCTGCCCGACGACGGGCAAGAGGGTTCCGGGTAGCGGCCTTATGTGGACCTCCCTTCTTTCTCTAGCATTCGTCTTCGGACTACTCGGGGGAGTGCTCTGGCTTCTTCGGCGGTTCGGAACGGCACAGCGGCAAGGCCGCCACATGTCGGTGATCGAGTCCGTCGCTCTGGGACCGGCGAAATCACTCTCGCTCGTCCGCGTTGCGGGACGCTGCTTCCTGGTTGGAACCACCAAGGACCAGGTCTCGACGTTGGCCGAGTTGTCTCTGACCGAACTTGCCGTGGGTGACTCAGTGCCAACCGTTTCGTTCAAGGAGTGGTCGAAGTTGGTTTGGGAAAAAGGGGGAGGGCGGGCCAAAGGAGCATCCTCCGCCTAGTGGAGATGTTGGCGCGGCGAGTTTTTCTGGTTGCGAATGACGGTTCCTCCGGGGAGGAACGGGGAGTTCGAACCGAATGCCCTCCGAGAATTCGAGTACGGAGTCGCAAGCCCTGGCCGTGGCTCTCGCTTCTGCTGCTGAGCGCTCTGCCGCTGCCGGCGCAGTCGCCTTCCTCTCCCACACCGCCGACGATCCCGTTTCCAGGTATCTCCCTCGTAGACAGCAACGGCGAGATGGGTCTGCCTCTGCAGATCCTCCTGCTGCTGACGTTGCTGCCGGCGGTGATCGCGTCGCTGACGCCCTTTCTGAGAATCGTGGTGGTGCTGCACTTCTTGCGGCAAGCGATCGGAACACAGACAGCGCCGGGAAACAAAACCTTGTTGGGGCTGGCGCTGTTCTTGACCGTGGTCTTGATGCAGCCGGTGGTGGACCAGGTCCACGCCGAGGCGATCGTGCCTCTGCAGCAGGGCGAAATCAACCAGTACGAGGCACTCGAAAAGGCCGCGGACCCGCTCAAGAAGTACATGGCGCGGTTCGTTCGCGAAGAGGACGTGGCGCTCTTTCTCGACATCACCGGCAGCCCCCGCCCCAACAACATCGACGGGCTCGAACTAAGGATCCTGATGCCGGCCTACGTGCTCTCGGAGTTGCGGGTCGCCTTCCAGATTGGAGCCGTGCTGTTCTTTCCGTTTCTCGTGATTGACTTGCTCGTCGCCTCGATCACGCTTTCGCTCGGCATGATTCAGTTGCCACCGGTCATGCTCTCGATGCCGTTCAAGCTTCTGCTGTTTGTTTTGGTGGATGGCTGAAACCTGGTCGTCGGGTCGCTGGTGAAGGGATTCCATCCATGACGTTGGGAGAGTGCGCCTCGTGAACGTCGATCTTGCCGTGGAGGTGACCCGCCAGGCCTTCTGGACCGCCCTGACCGTGGGTGGCCCGATTTTGTTGCTCGGCTTCGCCGCGGGCATCGTCGTGAGCTTGGTCCAGATCCTGACCTCGATGCAGGATCCCGCGTTCAACTCCGTACCGCGATTGCTGGTGTTTCTATTCGGGTTACTGTTGCTGCTGCCCTGGATGGCCGACCGGATGGTGCAGTATACGAGCGACCTATTCGGTGGGCTGGATCGTTTCGCGCGATGACCGCGAAACCGATTGACCTGCCACAAGATGCACCCTTGGGGCGCGAGAGCTGCCAGTCGCCGTGACGCTTGAGTTCACCACCGCGTGGATTATCAACTACGTTCTGCTGCTGGCACGAACGTCGGGCATCCTGGTGTTCGTGCCGATTCCCGGAACCAACCGCCTTCCTTCGCAGCCCAAGATTGTGTTGGCAGCGGCCTTGGCCTTCCTGCTGTCGCCGTTCGCCCACGGGGTGCAGGACGCCAGCGTTCTTTCATCACCCGCTGTGGCCTGGCAGTTGACGGGAATGTTGGCGGCGGAGGCGGCCTTCGGCCTGGCGATCGGAGCAGCGGTTGGCCTGCTGCTGGAGGCCTTCGGACTGGCCGCCCAGATCCTCGGCTTTCAGGCGGGCTACTCCTATATCAATACGGTCGACCCGACAACCCAGGTGGACGCCTCCATTCTCAACGTGATCTTCGCCCTGCACGCCAGCCTGCTGTTCTTCGGCTTCAATCTTCATCTGCATGTCGTGCGGGCGTTGGCCGACAGCCTCGAGAGCTGGCCGCTGGGACACTTCCGCACCCGGCCCGCCGACGCCGTGATGCTCATCGAGCTGGGGGGCGCCGTTATCGAAACCGGGGCGCGGCTGACGTTTCCGGTGGTCGCGGTGTTGCTGCTCATCGACTTGACTCTAGGACTGTTGAACCAGATCAACAGCCGGCTGCAACTCCTCACGCTGGCCTTCCCGGCCAAGATCATCGCCGCGACCGCGTTGATCTACCCATTGTTGTTGCTCGGCCCGAGACTGTTCTACGACCTCGCGACGGAAACGCAAAAGGTGATCACTACTTTGGTGAATCGCTGAGTGCGCGATGGCTGAGGACTCAGGGCAACGATCGGAACAACCAACTCCCCGCCGCAAGCAGAAGGCGCGGGAGGAAGGGCAAGTCCCTGCGAGCAAGGACTTTACCTCGGCCGTTCAGTTCGCGGCGGCGGTGCTGATTCTATGGGTCTACGGCGACGAGGCCGTGGCGGGGTTGGTGGAGACGACCCGGGGACTGTTCCGCGAGGCTTTCGAGGGAACCATCACGATCGAAGCGCTGCGCGAGACGACGGCGTCACTGGCTACCGGACCGATGTCGTTCATGGGCGTGTACGCGCTGGTTCTGGTAAGCATCGGCATCCTGAGCCACATGTCGCAAACCGGGTTTGCGCTGACACCCAAGCGTCTCACGCCCGACTTCAATCGCCTCAATCCGAAGCAAAAGCTCTCTGAGCTGCCGAGCGAAAACCTCAGCCAGACGCTCAAGGCGCTGGTGATGTTGCCGCTGGTCGGCTGGGTGTTCTGGTACATCGTCCGGGATGAGATCGACGGCTTCCTGCAGCTTCCCAAGCTTTCCTTCCAGGCCGGGGCGGCGTTCATGGGCCAGGCGCTGGCCGAGTTGCTCGCCAAGGCGGCGGTGGTGCTGTTGTTGGCCGGCCTGTTCGACCTCTACCGGCAGCGGCGGAAGATCCACAAGAAGCTCATGATGACCAAGCAGGAAGTCAGGCAAGAGCACAAAGACCTCGAAGGGAACCCGCAGATCAAGGCGAAGCTGCGCCGCCTGCAACGCGAGATGGCGCGGCAGCGCATGATGAGTGCCGTTTCCAATTCCACCGTTGTCGTCACCAACCCCACTCACTACGCCGTCGCCTTGCGGTACGAGCCCGAGGTCATGGCCGCGCCCTTGGTCCTCGCTAAAGGACTGGATTATCTGGCCTTACGAATACGTGCTGAAGCCGAAAAGCACGACAACCCGATCGTCGTCAACCCGCCGTTGGCGCAGGCCCTCTACCAGAGCGCCGACATCGGCGGAGAGATTCCCGCCAATCTTTATCGCGCCGTGGCTGAAATTCTCGCTCACATCTACCGATTGACTAAGGGGGTTCCCTAGCGTCCGGGATACTCCTGTCTTTGAGAGCCGCGGCGAGCGCGATTCGGTGCGGTCACAAAGACGATGAACCTCAGCGCTTGCCCTGAGTTTCAACGGCGGTCGCCGGAGCCGTAACCAGCGGCCTATCCCGTGTTCCCGATAGCGCCGGTTCGGCCCTCAGCGGTTCCGGCCTCTTGATCATGGCTACCACCATCGCACTACCGGCAGCGAATCGGCTCAACGCAGCGGTGCCGCTGGGGATCATGCTGATCGTGCTGATGATGGTGCTGCCGGTCCCACTCTACTTTCTCGACCTGTTGATCTCGGTCAACGTGACGATCTCGATCATCACCCTGGTCGTGACAATGTACATTACTCGGCCGGTTGAATTCAGCGTGTATCCGTCGCTGCTGCTGCTGACTATTCTGCGGCTGTCGCTCAATATTTCGAGCACGCGACTGATTCTGCTCGGCGACCACCAGGGTACCGACGCTGCCGGCGAGGTGATCGAGGCCTTCGGCAACTTCGTGGTGGCCGGCGACCTCATCATCGGCATTGTCATCTTCACGCTCCTGATCGCAATCCAGTACGTGGTGATCAATCACGGCGCGGTCCGCATTTCGGAGGTGACCGCGCGTTTCACGTTGGACGCCCTGCCAGGCAAGCAGATGAGCATCGACTCCGATCTCAACGCCGGACTCATCGATGAGTCCGAGGCGCGCCAACGCCGCCAGGACGTATCACGCGAAGCAGAGTTCTATGGGGCCATGGATGGGGCGGTGCGCTTCACCCAACGCGACGCGATTGCCAGCATCATCATCACGGCCGTCAATATCATTGCGGGCATCCTGATCGGCGCCTTGCAGCACGAGATGAGTCTGAGTGAGGCCCTTGAGACCTACACCATCCTAACGATAGGCTATGGTCTTGTCACGGTCGTGCCGGCCTTGCTGATCTCGGTGTCGGGCGGCGTCATCACGACGCGCGCGGCGGGGGAGTCGCAGTTGGGAGCCGACTTCGGCAAGCAGCTGTTCCTAAAACCGGAGCCGTTACTCATTGCCTCGGGCGTTTTGGGCTCGATGGCGATCATACCGGGACTGCCGACGGTACCGTTCCTGCTGCTGGGCGCCGGGGTCGGAGGCCTGGGCTGGAACCTACGCCGGAAGGCGGCCCGACCGGCGGCATTGCCCGCGCCCGCGCCGTTGGCTGATCGAGAAAACGTCGAGGGCTTGCTGCGTGTCGAGCCTCTGGCGATTCAGGTCGGGCTCGGTCTGGTGAAGCTGGTGGACTCCCAGCAAGGCGACACGTTGCTCAAGCGCATTGCCGGCGTGCGCCGCCAATTAGCCACGGAGTTGGGCTTCGTGCTGCAGCCGGTTCGTGTGACGGACAACCTCGACCTCAAGTCCCGTGAGTACATCGTCCTGCTGAAGGGTGCCGAGGGGGCGCGCTTCGAGTTACAGGCGAACGCCGAACTGGCGATCAATCCGGGGCATGCCCAGGGCAAGCTCGAAGGCGCGGCTTGCCGCGAGCCCGCCTTTGGTCTGCCCGCAACGTGGATCGCGGCCACCGATATCGACAAGGCCAGGGTCATGGGCTACACCGTCGTCGATGCCGCTAATGTTGTCGCGACCCATTTGACAGAGCTGATCCGAACCTACGCGCACGAGTTGCTCACGCGTCAAGACACCAACAGCTATCTCGACCGCATCCGCGAGGAGAACCCGCGGCTGATCGAAGACCTGGTGCCCAAGTTGTTGCCGCTCTCGCTGGTGCAACGCGTCTTGCAGAACCTATTGCGCGAACGCGTCTCGATCCGCGACGGGGTGTCGATTCTCGAAGCGCTGGCCGAAGCCGGCGCGACCACCAAGAACGCCACGCTGCTCACCGAGTTCGTGCGTCAGGCGATCACGCGCACCTTGGTTAAGCCGTATCTCAATGACACGGGAGAGCTGCCTGCGTTCTTCATGGACCCGGCCATCGAACAGATCATCCAGGCCGGAGTCGAGCATACGGAGATTATGACGCGGCTCATGCTGGCGCCGAAAACGATCGGAGAAATCCTCCAAAAGGTCAAGCAGGCAGTCGGCCAATTGCAGGGACCCACCATCCTGATCTGCTCGTCCACCATTCGGTTCTCGTTGCGGCAGATCGTCGAGAACGAACTGCCGCTGTTGGCGGTGCTCTCGCATGGCGAGATGCCGCCGCAGGTCAAGATCGTCTCGCTGAGGGTTATTCGGTAGGAGGACTTCTCGTGACGAGAGGGGAGAGCTTGTTCAGCGAAGTTCGGCAGGAGTTCGGGCAGGTCGCGCGCCACGGGTGGGGAACACGCCCGCGTGTTGCGGCCGGCTGTTGAGAAGGAGGCCTCACATGAAGCTCAAGAGTTATCACGCTGAGACGATCGAAGCCGCTACACGTTTGGCCGGAATCGAGCTGGGAGAGAGCGCAGTCTTTCTTGGATCGAGAAAGACAGAGGGAGAAGAATCCAGGTACGAAGTGACCTTCGCGGTACCCGAGCCCTGTTGCAAACAGCGTGCAGCCTCCGCCAGCCACAGCCCCGCTGCTGCCGCAGCAGCAGCGGACCGCGACCGCAATCCCGGCGGGGGAAGAACCGGCGGGGGAAGAAGGGCTGCCGCGCAACGGTCTGCCCGCCCGGGGCGGCCCGCGCGGCGCGGACCGCCCGGGGCGGCCCGCGCGGCGCGGACCGAGGCGCGCCTGCCGCGCCGCCGGCGGCCCCGGCTCCGACCCCCACCCCGGTCCCCGGCCCGGCGCTTGGGCTGCCCCATTGGAAGAAATTTGTCCCGGAAATGATCGACGACGAGGCTGCCCCCGGTCTGGCTGTGCCTCCGGTCGAGGAAACCGGCGACGAGCTACCGGCCGGTCCAGCTCCAGGGATCGCACAGCGAGGCTTCCCTCCTTTGCGGATTGCCGCAGGCGGGCAAGAGCGAAGTGCACCGGTGGCGAACTCCGGCGCTTCTGTACCCTATTCGAACCGTAGAGACGCCTTCGGCGTGCAGTCCAAGGGGCTCGAGACTAGGGCGCTCGGCGGAGTCGCCGCTCAAAGTGCTGCCCAGGAGTCAGTTGTCCCTAGATCCATCGCAGCGGGGGCCGCGGCCGGCGCGCTCCGGAGCGGGCAACCCACAGCGTCCACCGCGGCCACGACGGAGCTGGAGCCAGAAACGACCGCCAAGCCCGCATCCCGATCGACCCGCCGCCTCTCCGACGCGGTGACAAGGCTTTCTGACGACTTCGAGAAACTGCGCCATACCATCGAAGTTCACCAGCCGGTGCAGAATGTCGTGTTCCTCTCGACGAGCGGCGAGTTGCTCTCCGACCCCATGGCCTCCCAGGCCTATCTGTATCTGACGCGCAACGAGGTCGAGCCCACACTGGCGGCGCATCTTCTCACCGGACTCGAAGGGGCCACGGGCCAGGGGATGCACCGCGATCAACTGTGGGAGATCTTAGGCCAGCGTTTGGAGCTGTTATGCCGTACGGCCAATCTGCTCGGCCTGCCCGGTGCCGAGCCACGAGCGGCCGCCCTCATCGGACCAAGCGGAACCGGCAAGACAACCACCATCGCGAAACCCGCCTTCCGCTACGGCTTGGCCGCGGACCGCAACATCCGGCTCGTCACGATCGACCCCATTCGAGTCGGTGCGGCCGAGCATCTGGAGGCCTACGCCGCTGTCCTTGACATGGATGTCACACGAGTGGCCGAGCCGGAAGCGCTGCCCGGCGCGTTGGAATCGATCATGGCTGGGGAACCGAGGCTGGCGGGCCGGGAGGGTCCCCAAGATGAGGAGCCGCCCGACCTCATTCTGATCGATACTCCCGGATACGGCCCGGCGGAATGGGAGCAGGCACGGCGCTTGGCCAAGGTGCTGATCCAGTTGGAAAGGGTCGACATCCACCTCGTGGTCGGCGCGACGGCCAAGCCGAGCGACCTGCGACGCAACATCGAAAACTTCCGCATGTTCCGTCCCGACAAGCTGCTCTTCACCCGCTTGGACGAGACCAAGACCTTCGGGTCGATTCTCAACGAAACGGCGCGCACCAGGCTGCCTCTTTCGTTTTTCACCAACGGGCAACGTGTCCCCGAAGACCTTGCTCCGGCCACGGCGCCGTTCGTGCTTGACTTGCTGCTCAACAAGACCGTGCTCCATTGATACCAAAGATGTACACGAAGCTATCGAAAAACCCCGAGTCCCGCGAACACGACTCCGAACGTGATCGCCTGATTCTTGAGCATTTGCCGCAGGTGAAGCTCATCGCGTCGAGGATTCACGACAAGGTGCCCGGCAGTGTGGTTCTCGACGACCTGATTAGCGCGGGCGTCTTGGGGTTGATCGACGCTGTCGATCACTTCGACCGCACCTTGAACGTCAAGCTCAAGACCTACGCCGAGCACAAGATTCGCGGAGTGATTCTTGACAGTTTGCGAAGTCTCGATTGGGCCCCGCGCAACAAGCGCCGCAAGTCGAAGCTGATCGAAAGCGCCATCTCGAAAGCTGAAAAGAAACTCCAGCGCACCCCGACCGAAGAAGAGGTAGCCGAAGAGCTGGAGGTTTCCCTTGCGGAGTACCGCCGCTGGCTGGTTGAAATCCGTGGCATCAACCTGGCGCCGATGGAGCAGGCGGGCCCAGGGGAAGGCGAGGGGACCGACGTCCTACGG
This sequence comes from Bryobacterales bacterium, assembly GCA_965261065.1. Lineage (GTDB taxonomy): Bacteria > Acidobacteriota > Terriglobia > Bryobacterales > UBA6623 > JAKZVK01. Next base: position 7,536,713 of record OZ253444.1, read on the forward strand.
TTCATCTCTGACGACGAGGAGCAGTGGCCGTCGAACCTCTTCGAGCGTTCTGAGCTCTCGCGGTTAGTGGCAACCGCCATCGAGCGGCTGCCCGAGGTCGAAAGGACCATCATCACGCTCTACTACCACAAGGAACTGACACTACGGCAGATCGCCCAGATCGTTCACCTGCATGAGACTCGGGTATCCCAACTCAAATCGCAGGCCGTTCTGCGCATGCGCGCGTCCCTGCGAGCCAAGTGGCCCACATAGGAACGTAGCGCGATGAACGCCGGCTTGGATGGACCATACGAACCGCGCCGTGACGAGAAACTGAAATGAGCGCCAAGCTCTCACAAAACGAAATCGATCGCTTGTTTCAGGAGCACGGTACCCTCTCCGAAAGAGGCGCCGGCGCCGCTCGGGCGGCTGTAGCCTACGACTTCCGGCGGCCTGACCGGATACCGAAAGAGCAGCTTCGGTCGATCCACTTGATGCACGACTTCCTGGCGCGCAACCTGGCGTCGTCGCTGGGCGCGTACCTGCGCGCCTACGTGACCGTCAGTCTGGTGTCGGTGGAGCAGTTCTCCTTTGGTGAGTTCCTGCAATACCTTCCCACCCCCACGTGTATCTCGAGCATTGGGATGAAGCCGATGGAGGGCAACTCCGTCCTGGAGCTGAATCCGTCGCTGGTCTTCCCCATGCTCGACATGCTGCTGGGCGGGACCGGCGCGGCGATCGCCGAGGCCACGCGCGAGATTACTGAGATTGAGCGCAGCATTGTCGAGGGCGTCGTCCGCATCGTTCTCCATGACTTGCGAGAGGCATGGGCCCCGGTGGCGGAACTGACTTTTACCGTCGAGGCGACAGAGACGCAGCCGCAGTTAATGCAGATCCTTTCGCCCAACGAGGCGATCGTCGCTATCGGGTTCGAGATCACGATGGGCGAGGCCCGAGGCATGATGAACTTCGGCGTCCCGTCCATTCTGGTCAAGATGATGGGCCAGAAGTTCGAGCAGCAGTGGTCCATTCAACGGAGCACCGGTTCGCAGCAGGAGCGCCACCGCATGCAGGCGCTAGTGAAGCGGGTACCGGTCGCAGTCGACTCGCAGCTCGTCGGGGCCAAGATTATGGTCCGTGACTTGCTGCGACTGCAAGCAGGAGACGTGGTTTCGCTTGACCTGCCGCTACGGAGGCGAGCCCAGGTTCAAGTCAATGGAAAAAGCAAGTTCAAAGGAGAGATTGTCGCGGTCGAGAATTTCAGAAGAGTTCTGGTGCAAGAGGTCAAGCCCAAGGGACACTAAGACGCTAGGCGGTCATGGCATCGATTGATAACGCACGCTGGGTACAAGAGCGCCTCGCGCACTGGCTCTCCGAAGCCTGGAGTTCGGGGTTCCAGGAGGTCGTCAAGATGCTGGACCTTCAGGGGACCCTGGCCGAGGTGGAGTTTGAGAATCAACTACCCGAAGAGGAGCTGTGGCAAGCCTGGCAGGATCCCTTTTGGTGCCGGCTACCCACCAACTTGCCCGAGGGCGCCGCCTTCGACATCGGCTGCGCCAAGGACACCGCGCGCGGCATAGCCCGAGTCATCGCAGGCGATGACGACCTTCCTGATACCACGGTCATCGAGACGTACCTCGAAGTTGTCAAGCAGTCCGCCAACGTGGTTGGAGCTGCCTTCGCCGAGAATGCCGGCACGGCGGTTGAGTTTGCGCAGGCGGCGGAAACCTCCGCGCCCGCGGATGGAGCAATGGGCTTCCAGCTACTGTTCAAGCTGGAGGGCGCAAACCATCTTCTTGCCGTCGTACCAAGCGAAACCATGTTGGAGTGGATGCACTCCAGTGACTGCGCGAGCCAAGCCGCACAAAGTCCTGACGAAACAGGCGACACGGTGCCGACGGGCGAGAAGGATGCCGACGAAGGCGCCGGCCTTGGGCTGAGTACCACGGCGACCTACAACCTTGAGTTGCTGATGGACGTGGAGCTCGATCTGAGTGTCAGCTTTGGACGGACGCAGCTCTTGTTGGAGGATGTCCTTAAGCTGGCCTCCGGCTCGATCGTCGAGTTGAATCGGTCGGCGACGGATCCGGTAGACGTGCTCGTCAATGACGCGGTGATCGCCCGAGGAGAGGTTGTGGTCGTCGAGGGAAACTACGGTATTCGCGTTACCGAGGTCGTGAGCCGCAAAGAGCGTATCCGATCGATCTTTTGACGTAGGAAGGAGCAGCAACGGTGGACACTCTCAGTATCGGTTTCATGCTGTATTTTCAGGCAGGCCTGATCTTGCTCGGCTATCTGTTCTTCCAGCGCATCCGGGCTCTTCGCGTACAAGTGTTGACACTGGAAGCAGACTTGGAGGCTGCCGTCCGGAATCTCGAGGTGCGCCTCAACACGACCGCTTCGCGAGCGCAGGCCTCGGACGCATCTACAACGTTGCCCAATATCGAGAGGCCGCAAGCCCGCCGCGGAACAAAACGCGAAATCGTACTCGAGTTAGCCAAGAGCGGCGCGGACACGGCGGGAATTGCGGAGCGGCTCAGAATGCAGCCCGTGGAAGTCGATTTGCTCCTCAAGGCCTCGCGCTACCGCAGCAGCTACGCGCCGAACGAAGCCGCTGCCCGTGCGCCGAATCCGCGTATTCTGGACTTACCAGGCGTCACGCCCGAAGCCGCCGGGTAGCCGCTCGTTGCTGGTCTAACCAGAAGGCGTAACCAGGATTCTGTTAGCGTTCGGCACCGGCGGTCCATCCGGCGCGGTAGGGGCACGGCATGCCGTGCCCGGCAGCTTCGAAAAGGCAATCTGACTCGACTGCGGGCACAGCAGTGTGTGCCCTTGCGTGGTCCACCCGTGGATTCAAATGGAGTATCCAGGGCAGAGCCCTACTTGGTTGGGCGCAGGTCCGAATTCGGTCCAGATGTGGCTTCAGCAGCGGCCCGCTGCCATCTGCAAAACCGGCAGCTCTCGTCCAAGCGGCCGGCGTGGCTGGAAGGGCGCTGCTTCTTCGTAATCGTCAAACCAGTGGGCTTCGGGGTCCCGCCGAAAGAGCATCACGCGGCCCGTGTTCTTGGGATCGGCGGCCCGGTGATACTTGAAGATCACGTGGGTTTCGGTGAGTCCGGCGACTTCGATCTTGCCGCTGACGTGTGACATGCTGAACCGCGCACGTTTCGCCAGGCCCGAAGCCTGATTCTGCGCCTCGCTGAAGATCTGGTACGCCTGCTCGAGCGGCCCCGAATAAGCGCTGTTGCCCTCGGTCGGACGGCACTGGAACACGTAATAGGGCGGCACGCCCATGTACGACAGCTCGTTGAACAGCTCCAACAGGACCGCGCTGCTGTCGTTGACGCCTCGGATCATCGGGGTCTGGTTGACGATCGTCGCGCCGTGCTTGCGGAGCGTGTCCAGGCCCTCCCGGGCAACCGCCGTCAACTCCACCGGGTGGTTGAAGTGGGCCATGATGTAGATCCGGCCGTCGGTGGTGCTATAGGTTTCGAGCATCTTCCACAGGCTCGGATCCCCGAGAATCCGCTGCGGATTGAAAGCCGGCATCTTGGTCCCGATGCGGATGATCTTCACATGCGGGATCTCTCTGAGCTTCGCGATGATCGGCTCAAGCTTCGAGGTCGACATGATGAGAGGATCCCCTCCGGTGAGGAGAACGTTGGAGATCTCCGGATGCGCGCGGATATAGGCCAGCCCTCCGCTAACGTCCTTCACCACCTCATCGTTGTCGTTCATAAACAGCCGCTTGCGGAAACAGAAGCGGCAGTAGGCCCCGCAGACATCGTTGACCAACAGGAGGGCCGTGTCGCGGTACTTGTGTTCGAGGCCGGGAACCTTGGTGTAGAGTTCCTCGTGTGAGGCATCGAGGCGGCCCCACTCGTCAAGCTCCTCCTCCATGGGGATCACGAGGCGGCGGATGGGATCGTCGGGGTCGTCCCAGTTAATCAAGCCTTGGTAGTAGTCGTTCGTGCGAAACACGAACTTGTCACCCACCGGCGCGAGACGTTGCTTCTCCGTTTCGCTGAGCTGGTCGATCTGACTGATCTTTGTGATGTATTTGGGCTTGTTCAGTATCCACCTCCTTAAGACAGCAACGCGCGCTCAAGCCCTGCATCTGCCTGCTTGACGCACCTCGCGGATGTAGATCAATTTCCGCCCGCACAGAGCGGAATCAAGACGACTAGCGCGGCGGGATTGCGCAGGATAAGGCCAAGTCATTAGAGCACAGCAGGCCCTCAATGTCAAGGATCATGGGCTTGCGTGTCAACGCCCAATAGAAATGTCCCCCTCGGTAGCTCGATAGAAGTGTCCCCTTGTGTTTCTTGTTCGTAGGAGAGATATCGTCGTCGTCGGGGCTGTGGAACTGTGGGAATCGCGTAGCGATTTCCAAGGGGCGGTGGGAAGGGTGGAAAACCATCCACCGCTCCTCGAACCCGGTACTGCTGCCTCGAGAGATTTTCCACGCTTTCCATCCGACCCGGCATTTCCACAGCCCTCTTATGTATTCGCAGCCCGTTTTTTCCGTAACACAGCTCGCCGCCAGGGGTGGTCCGCCGCCGGCTTGCGCCCGCCCCCCGGACGCTGCTGTGGTGCTGGCTTCGTCCGCAGCTGTGGCGTCGGCGTGGCGATCACGTCGTGCTCGATCTCGTGCCCGTCAAACCTCACCTGCAAGCTCTCATCGCGCCACTGTTGGACCGTCACCCGTGCCCCCGCCCCCACGCCCTGGTTGCGTTTCGGCTTCAACTGCAAACAACGATTCTCGAAACGCACCACCCGGTCGTTGCTCACCACGCGTTCGTACTCGCAACAGAACACCCCTCGCAGCTCGGTGCCGCGGGGGAGCGCCTGGTGAAAGTCCGCTGCCGCCGCCGGCTCACAGGCGAAGCGCTCGTTGTGCTCGGCCAGGTACTCCTCGTCGAGATAACGGTTCGCCGCCTCGTACTCGACGATCCCGCGCAGCCGCATCTTCTTGATCAGGCGGTCTTGGTGCGTGCCGTGATGGCGCTCCACTCGGCCCTTGGCTTGCGGCGAGGAAGCCGCCATGATCGTAATGCCGAGCTTGGCACACATGCGCCCGAACTGCGTCTCGGGCTTGATGCCTGCCAGCGCTTCCCGCGACGTCGGCTGGCGCTGGTAGACGTTTTTCCAGTCGCAGTACAACGCCTTGGGAACACCGTGTTGACGCACCCAGGCTGCGAGCAGATCGGCTGCGGCCCAGGTCGTTTCCTGGTTCGAGAAACGGCACAGCGCCACACCGGTCGCGTCATCGACGAAGTTCATCAGACAGGCTTTCGGGCCGCGTTCTTCCAGCCAGTGGTGGTGCGAACCGTCGAGTTGAATCAGCTCGCCGAAGTGCGCTTTGCGTTGGCGCCGGGTGCGATGCGGTTGGCGCTTGCGACGGCGGCTCCACAGACCCGCGGCGAGCATCCAGCGCCGCAGTGTTTCGCGCGGCACTTCCAGGCCGTGGTCGGCTGCCAGATGTTCCGACGCCAGCGTCGGCCCGAAGCGCTCGTGCCCCTCGCCCGCATAGTTCTCGCGCACCAACTCGAGAACCTGCTGGCGTCGCTTCTGATCGGCTCGGTTCGAAGCACGGCCGACGTTACCGTGCACCAAAGCCTTGGCCCCGCCCGCACGGTAACGCTTCTTCAGACGCTTCGCATGGCGGTAGCTGACCTCCAGCAGCTCGGCGGCTTCGGTCAACTTCAGTTCCCCTCGTTTCACTCGGCTCAGCACTTCGCCGCGCCTCAACTCCTTGGCACTCATCCATGTCCTTCCCACTCTCGGCTCCTCCTTCGGAGCCTCAGAATAGGGGACATTTCTATTGGGCGCTCAAGGGGACATTATCATTGGGCTTCAACACCCCCTTCCGCGGCGGTCAGCGATTCCGCAACGCGGTCGGGCGAGAGCCGGGAAGTGATTGGGGAACGAGCGAGTTAGGTGCGGGGCGAGCGGGGCGAGCAGATTCGCAGCCGGACGAGGGCCTCGGCGGGGCCCGAAGTCGGCCGCGGAAGACACCGCTACGCTCGGCTGCCGCTCGGCGGCGTGGTGGCAGCGCAGGATGGCAGGGAGAAAGAAAACCACCCGCTCGCTATGGCGAGGGCCCCGAGCCGTACGGGCAAGCCGCCGCCTGATACAGATCAGCCGCCATCGCGCGCGCCCAAAAGACTCGCGGCTTGCTGCGCCGCAGCGATGCCTTGAGATTGCGCGCAACAAAAACGTGGAAGAGATTAAAAGCCAGAAACACCGTCAACAGAAAGTTCTCGATCGCCGCGGGGTCGTGCTTATATACGTGGTCGGCGTGCCAGCCGTTGACTAACTCGTTGAAACCCTGATTCTCGATGTCCCAGCGTTGATGGCCCAACCTTACCACCCGCGCGGTCCGAACCTGCAGTGAGGAAAGGGTCGTCACCCACACCCACTCGCTGTGATGCGGATGCGGTTGGGAGTCGAGTTGCGAATACTGCTGCCAGCTCTCGACGGAACGAACCACCCGCAGCGGCTGCTGCACCTGCGGCCACGACACCAGGCCCTCGTGATCCCACCACTGGCAATCGCGACCTTGATAGTCGCCGCGTTGGGGCGCCGTGGTCGGCCACAGCCCTTGGACGTCTTGATAGAGGTTGCGGCGCTCGTCCTTGAGCACGATCACGGCGTCTTTGCCATGCCCCAATAAGAAGTTGATAAACGGGGCGGTGGCGTAGAGAGCATCGGCCAACACGACGTCAAAGGCTCGCGGATAGGTCTCGAGAACTCGCGCCAGCAAACGGTGCGCCGCGGCCATCTCGTCCTCGCCGGGCCGTTGCGGCTCGGCGTCGAGCAACAGTCGCAGCGGTTCGGAGCCGGGGGGCGCATCGGAGAGCAACAGCAGTGTGACTTGGCGATGGTAGTATTGCATCTGCTGGCCATCGCGGCGCTGCACGGTGCGCTTCAAGCATCCTCGACAGCAACGGCGGTAGCTGGCGTGAGACTCATGGCCGTCGAGCACGGCCACGCCCAGCCCGCCGATCCCGGGCAGGGCCTTGTTGCGCTTGAGCCGTTCGTAGACGTGATGAATCGCTGCCCGCACCGCGGCGGCATCGAGCCGGCTGTAGACGCGCCCGAGGGTGTCGGCGCTGGGCATCTCGCGGCCCAACCACTGTTTCCAAAACGGTGCGGGCGCTAGCGTCTCTAACGCGTTGAGGCTGCCCAGCCGTGTCCAGAACAGCACCAGCACCGACTGCAGCACCACCCGCGTCGGGATGCGCGGCCGCGGCCTGGTGTCGCCGACGGCGGCCAGCAGCGAGTCCCGCAGACCGTAGACCTTCTCGGCGTAGTGCAGCAGGCGTCGAAGAACGTCATTCCTCCCGGCGGCTTCGGAGCCGTTTCCATTCACGCTCGGAGACCTCGTCGAGGAGCCGTTGGAGTTGCTGGTAGTCGGCCACGGCCTGGCGGACGCGGGCCTCCCAGTGGCGGGGCACAAACAGCTGCTGCAGTTGCCCTTGGCGATTCCGCACCAAATACAACGAGGCGTGAAGCTGACCGCGAGCACAGCGACAGGTGGGCTTGCCGCAGGTGCGTTGGCGGGGCGCCAGCGTGCCGTGCAGCAACCAGCGGCCATGGACGAGCTGCGCGATGCGGGAGCGGAGCCTACGTTCGGCATCCGAGAGATGAGAGCGAGTGGGGGCCGCCTTCATGACTGGTATAATTAATATATATCAGAATAACACATGGGTCAAGTCCGCCGGGGGAATGCGAATCTGCTCGGACCTGGAGGACGAGCGAAAACACTTGCTAAATCAAATGTTTCCGACCCTCAAGAAATGTGGATGCGGAACCGCTGGGCTTGCGGATGGCGCTAACTCACTTATAAATCAGAGAGTTGTGGAGCGTGTGCTCAAGCCTCAATGGAACCGGCTGCACTCCGGGATTGCGGTTGCGCCACGCTGATTTAGCCGTCAGAACCCGCTTGGCCGGATCCAATAGCTCTCCTCCCACGACGCGCCGGGAGGGATGGTCTGGAGGTCTTCGTACAGGCCGCGATGAGCCAGATTGAAGGCGTTGGTGATGCCGCTCATCGGTTCGAAGCAGATGAAATCTCGGTCATCGCCAACAGGTGCGTAGACGACGGCCGCGTGATATTTCGGACCGTAGGCCACTTCAATCTGCTCGCTTTTTCCTCGCACCGAGAAGACAGCCTGCCCGGAGGCGTCGCGAACCAGACCCCCAAAAACGTGGTCGAGGAAATGTTCCTGGAGGGAAATCGCCTTGGGAGTCGGGAACACCTCCCCCACTGGGCGAATCTCGCCGGTCGGAATCAACTTGTCGGACAGTTCCCAGATCCGCTCCGCCGCCAAGCTGACCGTCCAGTCGTCGCGCGGCGCATCGTGAAGCTGGAAGTAGGGGTGGTACCCGACCGACAGAGGCATCGTCTGCGCGCCGTCGTTCCGGATGCTTGTCCGCACTTCGAGGGCCCCCGCACGCAGCAGGTACGTCATGTCGATCGTGTGCGCGAAGGGGAACTGCGCCAGCAAGTCAGCGTGTCGCGAGAAACGCAGCCGGCTGACAGCGCGGGCGCCCCTCTCATCGGCATCCAGCGACACCACTTCCCACTGGGAGGTGTACAGCAGCAATCCATGGATCGGGAACTGGTTGCCGTCCCGGCGGATGTTGCCGAGCTTGTCGTTGAACCGATAGTACTGCCCATTGGCGTAGAAGCCCTCCCCGTCCACCCGGTTGGCCCAGGGCGCCAGGAACGGGTTGCCGCACAACTTGGGATTGGCGGCAAAGGCAGCCACCGACTCATAGGGAAACCAGAAGACGTTCTTTCCCCTCACCTTCATCTCATAGGCGTTGTTGCCTACCGACGGGGCGATCGAGACGGCCGTATCGTATTGCTGATCGGTGAGTTGGACGATGGAGACGCCGTCCACGACGGCTTTGCGGGCTGAGTAGTTCTGCGCGTGTGCGGGCATGAGAGTCAAGCCGGCGAGAAGGGCCGTTGTGAGAAAGACGTTCATTCCTCGGGCAGTTCCTGCAGCTCGGTTCCGTCTTGACAACACATGCAGCGGCCGGGCTCGTGCTGGTAGATGTTGCAGATCACGCAGTAGTAAACGACACGGAAGCGCTTGCCGTCTTTGACCGTGAAGAGCTTGTGGATGCGCAGCACGCCGTCGGCGCCGCGCGAGCCTTCGAGTTGCCACAGGCGTCCGGCGAGCCGTGAGTCGAAGATTTGGCCGACCGAGAACTCGTCGCCCGAGACCTGGTGTTTGCCACCGTCCGCGGTCACGAAGACGAACGGCTCGTCTTTTCGCGGCGGCGATGTGATACTTGCCTCCGGGCGGCCTCGCACGACCGGGTCCGGAGGCAACGTGTCACCGCGGACGGCGCTTCCGCTGAGGAGAAGCGCCAACGCAAGCAGCTTGGGAACCGAAGTCATCGCCGGAGGAAAGGGCTACGCGAAAATTCGAGTATAGCGCTTGCTCGGGGAGCCAAACCCTCGGGCCGGGTTACGAGCCGTGGGCGGCTAGGCACTCTCGGGGCTGGGAGAAAAGCGCCCCGTCAACCGATCTACAATTGGGCCCACCGCCGCCCGGCCACGCTCGTACGCTAGGGCGTATTGGTGCTTCTTTTCCTGGCGCGTCAGGCTGCGGCCCACACGCAGTAGATGGTCGAGCCCCATGCCCACCACGTAGGTTCCGGCGAACGATACCAGGCCCTTTGATACCAAGCCTCCGCCGGCGGGAATCTTCGACACCAACTCACGGGCGACGGCTCGCCAGCCGAACGCGGCGCCGATGATCGAGGCGATCTGGCCGCTCTGCTCCGAGTAGCCGATCTGGCTGTCGCTCGCCGCGGCGATCAGGAACGCCATGCGAACCTGGTTCATCGTGAGCACCGCTGTGTCCGAGGCGAACTCGCCCACAGCCCAGGGCAGACTGATCAGGCTGGGTACCACGTTGGGAAGCGCGGTCGCCACCGTGAAGTAGGCGTTCTCCTTGCTAATCTTCCAGATGACTCGTCGAATGACAGGTTCGCGAAAGGGCAGGAACCGCAGCGCCAAGGGCATCCAACGGTCTTCGTGATCCTCCACGATGGCCGGGATAACCGCCGCCGGCTCATACGGATCGAACCGATAAAAATGAGACGGATGAGCGATGCCCGGCTCGGACAAGCCGAACTGGCATCGCTCGAAGTCCGCGTCGCTCGTAACCCGAACGACGCTGCGGTAGGCCTGTTGCGCTTTGGCCTGCGACGTCTCCGGCGGAATCAGAAACGAGAGGATGCGTGCGTAGGCTGCATCATCCGGCGCGAGAATGCCGGCGGTCACTGGCTGGTCCGCCAGCTCACGGACATCGTTGGGATTCAGGTTGCGGAGAGCCGCCCCGATCTCGCGAATGATCTTCGGTGCCAAACCTCCATTGTACCGGCTTGCAAGCCGGCAGATTGTGTTTCGTCGTACCTCCCCCCCCCCCCAGGATCAGGACCGCGCCTACGCCGATCCAAGCCCCTCCACCGCCAGTGAACCTGGCGATTTGTAAACCTCGCGATTTATCTCGCGACTTGCTGACAAGGGTGACGGCGTGGCCTATACTTGGTGTCGCCACTCGCCCGCCTGGCAATCCAATCGCGGTTGTGGGCTGATGATGCCGGGCGCAGCCGGCGGAGGCACTCGACAGCCACAGAAAACGCTACACACCCAAACCCAGCACGAGGAATCAACGATGCGCCAAAGCGATCGCTTGCCGAAAACGACCGTGGGATCTGACGATCGGCGGACACGCCATCCCGAGGACAACACCGAGTACCGCGGGCCCGCCTCCCCCCCCAGGTACACTCTGCGTGGGAAGGTGGGCGCCGCCGCAAATCGCCAAGAAGACCCTCTACTTCCTCGTCCTCACGGCCCTGCTGGTGTGGGCCGGATCGGTGCCGGCAGCCTACGCCCAGATCCTCGTCACCACCACGCTTGATGAGTTGGACGGGGGAATGCCGAATGGGAGTTGCTCGCTGCGGGAGGCCATCTCCAATGCCAACAGCGACACCGCCGGTCAAGCCGACTGCGGCGTCGGCGCCGACACCATCATCCTGGAGGCCGGCCAGACCTACCCTCTGAGTATTGGCGGAACAGGCGAAGACTCCAATGCCACGGGTGACCTGGACATCACCGACACCGACGGCCTCACGATTGAGACCAACCTCACCTTTGGCACGGCCACCATCAACGCCGCCAATATCGACCGGGTCATCGAAATGCATGCGGGGCCTTTGACGCTCATCGACCCGAGCATCGAAGACGGCACGCACGGGTGTAGTATCGGCTGAAACCGTGGGTCAGGAAATGAAAAGCGAACCTCGTTGTACCCGGGACGGCATCACCACGGGCAGCGTCGGCATCTCGGAAACAGCGAGCACAAGCGTAGCGAGGACATTATGCGAACTTTTCTAGTAGTCCTTAGCCTGGCGATCCTTGTAGGCCTCGCCCAGCCGGCCCTCGGCCTACCGTTGGACCTCTCGATCTCGTTCACCCTGGACCACGTCTCTGGGAGCAACACCTGCCTCGATGGGGCTGAGGTCACGCTCTTCGCCACCTTCGCCGACGGTACGGCATATACCGATGACTTTTTCCCTTCGACGGGTGGTTTCCCGACCGCTGCTTCTGCGAGTCACACCCTGACGATTGAAAATGCGCCGACCATAGCGGCCTGCAATGGAGGGGTGGGGTATGATGGCATGTTTACGGAGAACTCGGGTGGACTCAACTACCGAATGGAACCTCCTGGAAGCTTTTTGGATGGGCCATTGGATACCGATAATGATCCCGAGTTTGTAATGCCAGATGGGGCGGTATTTACCTCCTTTATTCTCTTGACTAATACCCAAACTCTAACGCCGGCTGTCGGCGACCCCGTGAGTACGGGTAATTTCGGGAGTGGGATTGATGCCGGCAACAGCTTTTTAGATCTCGACGGTACCGGATACACCGTTGACACTAGTGCCCCTGCTCCGGTGATATCGCCGAGCGGCGGCCCGACGGACGGCTCGGGCTCGACGCTTACCGTCACGGGCTCCGGTGACACCACCGGCACGATCATGGGTACAGGGATTTCCTGCACCAGCACCACCGGCGTGGCATCCGGAGACTGCTCGGAGGACTATGCCGATGGCACCATGGTCACGCTGACGGCCGCGACGGCGACCGGTATGTTTGTCACCTTCTCAGGCGCAACCTGCACCACCACAAACCCTTGTACCTTCACCATCAACAGCGACGTGACGGTCGATGCCGAATTCAGTCTGCCGCCCCCCACCGGCACGATCAACATCATCAAAGCCGCCATACCGGCCAACAACAATCCGTTCGGCTTCACCTCGACGATCCCTGGAGGCGCAGCCTTCACGCTGAGGGATCCAAGCGATGCCACGAAGACGTTCATGAGCGTCGCCGTGGGCAGCTACGACGTGACCGAGACGGTGCCGGCGGGCTGGACGCTGGACGCCATCGGCTGCGTTGGCGACATCGGTGGCTCGGTCGTCGACTTGCCCAACAAAAAGGTGACAATCGACCTCGATCCAGGCGCGGTCATCACTTGCACGTTCACGAACACGCTCAACGACCCCGTGAACGTGTTGCAGGACTGCTGGACCACGAACCTCACCCTCGACTCCGATCCGGAACTGGAGCTCTACACCTTTGCCACCACTGATCCCATCGATTTCGTCTGGAAGCACAAGATCCTGGAGACCTGCAGCGCCTACCTCGCCAGTATCTGGGTTTTCGAGTGCATCGCCGGCAAGCCGCTTCCCGGGCCGATCGTGCAAGTGTTTCACGATATCGACCTCGGTCAGCAAGACCCGATGCCGGGAGTTCCCGAGCCGCTGTTTACGTTTACCGCCCCGCCTGGCTCGATCCCCCCGGGGCGTTACGACTGGGCGATGATCACCGAGTGTGACGACACCAACGGGAGAATAACCGGCTCCCCAGTGCCGGATAACGATATCGATGACTCATGCGGAGTCAACGTCGGCATCCTTCCCACGTTCCCCGGCTCGGTCATGTTGGGGCCGGAGCCGATGGAGCTTTTCGATGTCGATCCGGGCGGCTCGCCGCCGGGCCGGGGGCCGGGCGAGGAGGGCACGACCCGGCCCTGGTGCTTCGACGTGACAGGCGTACTGTAGGGGCTCCGGGCGGGTCGGCGGCAACCCAGACCGAGCCGCGGGCGTGAGGGGCTGTAAAGAAAACGCTGGAGGATTGTAGGGGCGGGTCCCCGTGCCCGCCCGACCCCGCCCCGGACATCGCAAGTCATCAGCAAAGCGCGGGCGGGCGCAGGGGCCCGCCCCTACCATTGCGCCAGCTTCCACGGATGTTGATGGACACCGATTCTTTCACAGCCCCTGAGGGAGCGGTCCGGCACGAACCCTGACACGACTCCAAAGGCCTCTAGCTCCAGACTTCGTCCTCGCTGGGCATCAACCCTCCGCCCATCCGACCACATCAGACAGCGGGACCGCGAACACTTAGGGTCTGCAGGGGCTGCCGGCTTCGTAGCGGACAAGGTGTTTGCGCAAGCGCACGGCCACCTCGGCTTCGTTCGCTTTGTCGGCGGCGGGGATGAGGCGTCGCTGCATTTTCGCCGCTTGGTCACACTGGCCCATCTCGGCCAGGGCCAGGGCGACAGTCTCACCGTGGGAGGCGCGGCGGGTGGAGTTGTACACCTTGGCGGCGATGTCCAACGCGCGCGGACCGTCGCGTAGGGCCGTGTTGGGACAGGCCGCCAGCAGCCGCGCCAGGGCGTGGGCCGTGCGGCCTCGGGCGGGGAATTTGCGGTGGGCTTCGTCGAGTAGATCGCGCGCCTGTTGATACCGTTCCCGCATCACCCAAAGCTCGGCGAGAGTGACTAGCGGGGCCTCGTCGTCGGGGAACTTTTCCACCACCGCCGGCAGATGCTTCAGGGCTTCTTCGTTCCGTCCGACCTTCAACAGCGCTTTGGCCACCTCACGCAGGGCCTCGGCATCGTTGGGGTTCGTCTGCAAGACGGCGTCAAAATGCTCGATCGCTTGCTCGTGGGCGCCTCGGCCCATCATCAGCGCGCCGAGGTTGAAGTGGGCGGTGGGGTTCAGTGGGTTGAGGCGCAGCACTTCTTGGAACTGTTTGGCGGCGGCCTCGGATTGGCCGAGACGTCCGAGCGCCGTGCCGAGGTTGGTGCGGGCGCGTTCGCTGTCGGGCTGGGCGCGGACCGCCTCGGCGAAGGCGCGCGCTGCCTCGGGGAAGCGGCCGGCGCTGAATGCCAGGCGGCCCTGCAGTAGATGCACCCGCTCACCCTGCAGAAAATCCTGCAGCCCATCGACGAGCGGATCGTCAGGACGCACGCCCACCGGGCCTCGCTGCTTGAGGTGGGAGCGGGCTTTGTCGAGATCGCCGGTCCCGCGGTAAGCCATGGCCAGTGAATAGTGGAGACGGTTCGCCTGCGGGACCTTCTGCAAAGCCGTCTCGAAAAGTCCGGCGGCGTCGGCATAGCGTCGCTCGGCGAGAGCGACCTCCCCGAGGCCGGCCTGCGCGGCGGGCGAGGCGGGGCCCAAATGCAAGGCTGCTTCAAACTCGCCTCGCGCGTCGCCCGGACGGTCGAGTTGAAGGTAGGTGTTCCCGAGCCGAACGGCTGTGGCCACGTAGGCCGGGTCGGCCTTTCGAGCCGAGGCGAGGTGCGTGACGGCCTGCTCCAGCTTGCCTTGCTGTTGGCTCAGCCGTCCTAACAGATGCAGCCAGCGGTGATCGCTAGGGGCCAGCCGCGAGGCGTTCTGGTAGCAGGCCTGTGCCGCGTCGAGCAATTCGTAGGCCTGATAGAGCTGTCCCAGTGTGCCGTAGGACTCGGCGAGGTCGGCGGCCTTCGCGTTGGGCGCGGCCACGGAGTCGGCGAACGCCGTTTGCAGCTCGCGGATCTGCTCGGCAACCGAGGCCTCGAGCGTGTCGAGCTGCGGCAGGGGGACCGGCAGGAGGCCGGGTTGCGGGGGAGCCAGTGTCGCCGGCGGTCCGTCCGGTGTCTGGGGAAGTCCGGCCTGTGTGAACAAGGCAAGGGCGACGACCCCGATCAACGCCTTGCAGAGCGAAGGCAGCAGACTCCTATGGTTAGCAAGTCGCGTCATGCCGGGGCTCGCGCTGTGCCGGGTCGTGGCGCGGGTGCCGCACCTAGCGACCCTACCTCGTCCCTTGTTGCAGCGGCCGGTAGCGATCGACGGGCAAGTCCCGCCACTCCTCGACTCCGCCCTGGGGCCAGTGGACCCGCACGGTAGGGAGGACATCGGTGTCGCCGAGACCGATCAACAGACGAACGTCGTTGGCCGAGCAGTAGCTTCCACCTGAGTGTACCCTGCGCCACAGGCTATGTCCGTCGTTGGTCACGACCTCGACCCGCGCTTGCAAAGCGTCACGTCCGTTAGCGTCCAGAAGGCGCAGCCCCAACCAGTGCCGACGACTGCCGACTTCGTTCAACAGCAGCCGCGCGCGCCCGTTGTTATTGCAGACCACGACATCGGTGTCGCCGTCGTTGTCGACATCTCCGAAGACGGCGCCGCGGCTCACCTCTTCGAGATCCAGGGCCGGGCCTGCTTCGCGGCTGACCTCCTTGAAGGTCCCTGTACCGGCGTTGTGGAACAGTTGGTTCGGCTGTTGGAGAGGGTACGGCTCGCCCTTGCGTGCCAGCCGTTCCTGCAATCGCACGGCACCGTTGAGCACTGGCAGGTCGAGTCGGCCATCGTTGTCGTAGTCGAAGAAGCGGGTCCCGAAACCGGTATAGGCAAGGTTGGGCGAGTGGAGCCCGAGCTTGATGGTCAAGTCATCGAACAGTCCGTCGCCCTGGTTGACGTAGAGCGTGTTCGATTCGCCGTCGAGGTGGGTCATGAAAAGGTCCTCGTCGCCGTCGCCGTCGAAGTCGGCTGCATCGACGCCCATACCCGCCTCGGCGCGCCCCATGTAGTTAAGAGCAACGCCGGCCAGCAGCGCCTCGTCGTCGAACCGGCCCCGTCGGTTGTTGATCCAAAGCTGGTTCGGGTCGCCGTCGTTGGTCACGTAGAGGTCGGTCCAGCCATCGGCGTTGAAATCGACGGCAATGACTCCCAGTCCGGCCCCGAATGCCGCGTGAAGCCCGGCCGCTTCGGTCACGTCTTCGAAGTGCCCGCCGCCTTGATTACGAAACAGGCGGTCGGGAATAGGGTCGTAGGCGTCGGGTCCGCAGTAGTCGCGCGCGCTGCTTTTCGAATAGCATTCACGCTTGAGGTCGACCGAAAAGTCAGCATAGTGGGCGACGAACAAGTCGAGCCGCCCGTCACGGTCGTAGTCAAAGAAGGTGGCGCTCGTGCTCCAGCGTGGATCATCGGTACCCGCGAACTTGGTTACGTCGCTGAACGTACCATCGCCGTTGTTGCGAAGCATCTGGTTGGGGCCGACGTTCGTGACATAGAGGTCGACCCATCCGTCGTCGTCGAAGTCGGCGGCCGCGACGCCCATGCCGTAGCCGCGCGCGTCGATGCGCGCTTGCCGGGTCACGTCAGTGAATCGAGGCGAAGGCTTGCCGCCCGGCCCGGCGAGCCCGGGCGCGGCGAGATCGTTGCGGTAGAGGCGGTCTTGGGGTGGACCTTTTCCTTGCCACGTGAAGCCGGGCGGGTTCGGGCCAGGCGTCAGCTTGGCGCCTTGAACAAGATAAAGGTCGAGGTCGCCATCGTTGTCATAGTCAAATAATGCTCCACCCGAGCCGGTAATTTCCGGCAGAAAATACTCGCCGGTGGTTCCGTTGAAATGCACGAAATCGATGCCCGAAGTCTTGGTAACGTCCGTCAGAATCGCCTGGGGCCGGGAATCGACAGAGCCGGCCGGGATTGCTTGGGTGGATGCAGGGGCTTGGTCGGACACAAGCTGAGAGCCCCCCGGCTCGCTCGTGTCGTCTGAACTGGTGGCGCAGGCAAAACAGCCGCAAAGGCCGAGGACCAGAATCATCCGGAATAATGCGTGGCGTCCGGTCCCTCTCATGATCTTCCGGCCACGAGGACTTGCGATCTAGGGGTTTTGCCTGGTGGAAGCCAGCGCGTCATCCAGGGCCTTGGCGATCGGCGCTAACTGCGAAGCGACCTTGAGACCGTGGCGGTAATAACGGATGGCTTCGTCGCGATTCCCCTGCTGAATGAGGATCTGCCCGACGCCGACGTACGCGCGCGTGTGGGCGGGCTCGATCTGGAGCGTCCGGCGATAACTGACAAAAGCCTCGTTGAGGCGGTTGAGCTTGCCGTTGGCGTAGCCGAGGTAGTACCAGGCCAGCGCCATGTTCGAGCGCGCCTTCACCGCGGTCTCGAAGTGCGTGACCGCCTCGGCGTACTGGTCCTTCCCGATGAGAAGAAGGCCCAGGTTGTAGTTGGCTTCGGGCCGGTTGGGGTCCTGCTGCAAGACTTGCCGGAGTTGCTCGTGCGCCTCATCGAGCTCGCGGTCCGCCAGCAGCGCGAGCCCGAGCCACTCCCTGGCCTGCAGGTTGCCGGGATCCCGATCGAGGATCGTCTTCGCCGTTGCCGCCGCCGCCTCGAATTTACGCTGCTTCAATTGGCCCCGAGCCAGGTCGAGATACGGGTCAACGTGTTTGATCTCGCCGCTTGAAAGCAGTAGTTCGAGACGCTGGGTTGCGGCGGCGTGAGAACCGTCGGCTGCCCGCAAAACCCCGATGGCGCGGTAGACGAACTGCTCGTTCTCCTTCGGGACGCTCTTGGGCCACAATAGTTCCACATCCGTAATCTTGGGTCTGGATTCGGTGAGAGGCGCGAGCAGGTCATCCCCACCGGGTTGGCGGCGAATGAGGTGATCGGTCATCACCGCATGCACGACGTCTTGCGTGCGCTGCTTTGGCATGTGGCAAGTCGTGCAGTCGTTACGCTCGACGGGCGGGTTAGCGGCGGTGTGTGCGGCGGTGTAACTCTCAGGCTGATGGCACGTCTGGCAGGCCGTGCGATAGTGAGCGGCGCGCTCGTCGGCGGGGACAATGCGATGCGGGTCGTGACAGGTGGCGCAAGCGAGCGCGCCTTCGCTCTTTTGAAAGCACTGGCTCTGCTCCAGGCGATACGGG
The DNA here is from genome assembly GCA_965261065.1 of Bryobacterales bacterium. Taxonomy (GTDB): domain Bacteria; phylum Acidobacteriota; class Terriglobia; order Bryobacterales; family UBA6623; genus JAKZVK01. The sequence continues at coordinate 7,554,766 of OZ253444.1, forward strand.
TGATGGTTGATCTCGAAGCGTTGATCGCGGTCCTTGCCCTCGTCAACCGGGTCCATCTGGACGAGGTAGTCGGCCAGCGGCTCGCCTGGACGGTAGGAATAGTCGTTACGCCCGAACCGCCACACGCCGGATAGCGCCGCCGAGGGCTGCAAATGGCACTGGTAGCAGACGTCGTTTCGTAAGGTCGGCGCAAGGCGAGCCGGATTGACGATTGACGCCCGCTTCTGCTCTAGGTCGGCAGCGGGACTGAGCGCCGTCCGAACGTGCTCGGCCGCCGGGCCGTGGCAGCGTTGGCAGCCGATACCCTCGGGCAACTCCTTCGGAAACACAGGAGGCGTCCCATAGGCGTCACTACCTTCGGCCGTGTTGGGATAGGCGTTGTGGCAGAACATGCATTCCCGGCCCACCCGGCTCCCCACGCCTTCGTGATTCGGCCGGTCGAAGCCGGGCGTCATGTACCACAGTTTTTCCGCGGTGTAGTAGGAGATCGGGAGCTGATAGAGTTCGCCGGACTCGGTTTGATAGAGGTAGGTCCGGGCGTGATCACCCGAGCCGAGAATCCAGTCGACCTCCCGCTCGAAGACGTTGTAGGCGTTACCCTCGTCATCGCTCTGGTAGCGGCGGAACCTGTACTTGCCTTCGTCGAAGGCCATGGCGAAGTGGCGCTTCGAAGGCTTATGCTCTCCGCGCGCTCGGCTGAAATCCTCGATCACCTGATGGCCGGCCGGCCTCAGGAACGACCGTGCCATTCCGGTTTGGCTATACGCGCCGTAGATCTCGGCGTGGCACATCGCGCAGGCCCGGTCCTCGATGTAGCCGGGCGCGGCACCCGTGGAAACCGTGTAGCCGAGCTTCGTCACCGGATCAGCCTCCGGCCCGGGAGCCGAAGGTCGGGCCGGATCTTGGCTGTAGAGGTTCGTGGTAACGCTTCCCACGAGCACCGCGGTCCACAGCAGAAGTTTCGTTCGCGGGATCACCAATCCTCCCTACTTTGCTCTAATCTTGCAGACCCGGGCGGCAAACACAAGTTGACAAAAGGCCCCAGTTTCGGCTCCAGTTCCGCCGAACGGCGATGGTGGGCGCGGCATGGCAGTACAATCCCCCTGTGGGACCCACATCGGGTCGACAACGCAGTGAAGTACACCTGGGAGCAAGGTGAACCGATGGCGCGCAGCATGAACCCAAACCGTTGGGAAGAATACACGGACAGAGGCCTCTAGTCCCGCGATCGAGGCACGGACGGCGGTTCGAGGTGACCGCGGGTTCCCGTCCGTGGCTCGGTTATGGCGGGTTGAACAGCCTCTCTGAAGACCTATGGTTGTCTGGACGATAGATAGATGCCGATTGTGTCGCCTAGCCCTCGATCCTTGTCCGAAAACCGGTCTCATCGCCCGATCCGCGTGCTGAACGTGTTGGGCACGATGAACCGCGGCGGTGTCGAGACGTGGCTGATGCAGATCCTGCGCCACGTCGACCGCGAGCGGTTTCGGATCGACTTTCTGCTCCATACCGACCGGCATTGCGACTACAGCGATGAAATCCGTTCGTTGAGGTCGAGCATCATCCCGTGTCTTCACCCCAGGCGGCCCTGGGGCTACACGCGCAACTTTCGGAGGGCGCTGGGAGAGCACGGGCCCTATGACATCGTGCACAGCCACGTGGATGCCTATAACGGCTTCGTCATGCGGCTTGCCCATGACGCCGACGTGCCGGTGCGGATCGCCCATAGCCACAGCAACACCAGCGGCAAGCGCGCCGCGGCGGGGCTTGTTCGGCGCGCGTACCTCGCGTTCACCGGTCACGCCATGCGGCGCTACGCAACGCACCGCCTAGCCGCGAGCCGCCAGGCGGCCTGGGCGCTGTTTGGGGCCGATTGGGAGAGCCGTCCCTCGCTCGAACTTCTCTATTACGGTTGCGACCTCGCCCCCTTCCGCGCGCCGGTCGATCGGGCCGTGCTCCGCGAAAGCCTCGGGATCGCGCCGGCTGATACGGTCATCGGGCACGTGGGCCGATTTTGCGAACCCAAGAACCACGGGTTCTTTGTCGACGTGGCTGCTGAGGTGGCAAGGCAACAGCCGGCGGCCCGCTTTCTCTTGGTCGGCGACGGTCCGCTGCGTCCCGCGATTGAAGAGAAGGTCTCTCGGCTGGGCCTGGCGGGGCGCTTCGTTTTCGCGGGACTTCGCGCGGACATCGCGCAATTGATGCGCGGGGCAATCGATGTGCTTTTGTTCCCGTCGCTGTGGGAGGGCTTGCCGATGACGACGATTGAATCGCAAGCCGCCGGCTTGCCCTGTGTTGCCTCGCCGGCCGTGCCGGAGGAGGCGGTCGTGGCGCCGGGGCTCATTCGCCACGTCGATCTCGCGGAGCCGCCGGCGGTGTGGGCGCGGGTGGTTCTCGATGTGGCGGGCCGGGAGGGGATCTCGCAGCCCGAGGCTCTCGCTCTGGTCGAGAAAAGCCGATTCAACATTCAGAGCAGCGTGGCTGCTCTGGAGCGAGTTTATCTCGAAACGACCGGATCGAGCCCAGAGAAGGACCTTCGACTTGCCCGCCAAGCCATCTAGACCGCGAACCTACCTCGTTACGGGAGGCGCCGGCTTCATCGGCTCGCACCTGATCGAGTCCCTGCTGGCCGAGGGACATCGCGTGCTCGCGATTGACGATCTCTCGACCGGATGCAGACACAACTTGGTAAGTGTCGAAGCGCATCCCAACTTTCACTTCGCGCGAGCGCCCATCACGAATGCTCTGGTGCTCGACCGGATGACTTCCGAGGTGGACGTGGTTATTCATCTCGCCGCGGCGGTTGGTGTGAAGCTGATCGTAGAGCATCCCGTGCGCACGATTGAGACCAACGTCAACGGAACCGACCACGTACTGCGCGCCGCCTTGCGCTACAACTGCCGCGTGCTGGTCGCGAGCACCTCGGAGGTGTACGGAAAGGGCAGCAAGATCCCGTTTGCCGAGGACGATGACGTGCTGCTGGGCCCGACGCAGAAGAGCCGCTGGTCGTACGCCGCCAGCAAGATGGTGGACGAGTTCCTGGCGTTGGCTTATCACCGCGAGTTCGGGTTGGCGACCACGGTGTTTCGGCTGTTCAACACCGTGGGGGCGCGGCAAAGCGGCCGGTATGGCATGGTGATTCCGCGTCTGGTCAGCCAGGCGCTTGCCGGCGAACCGATCACGGTCTACGGCGACGGCACACAGAGCCGGTGTTTTTGTGACGTCCGCGACGTGGTCGAAGCCATCATCGGCTTGGCGCGGCATCCAGGTGCCACGGGCAAGGTGTTCAACATCGGTGGTGCCGAGGAGATTTCGATGCGGCAACTGGCCGAGCGCATTCGGGCGAAGGCCGGTAGCAGATCAACGATTCTCTCCGTGCCGTACGAGAAAGCCTACGCGCCGGGTTTTGAAGACATGATGCGCCGCGTGCCTGATGCGTCGCGCATTCAGTCGTTGCTGGGTTGGCAACCGACGCGGTCCCTCGACGATATTCTTCACAGCGTGATCTTGGACCAGAAGGGTAGACCGTCCGCCGGTGTTCCGGTGCCCAGCCAACAGGTCAGCGTGGGGTTGGAGCAAAGGAGCGGCTAGCAGTTCGGCAGCTTCGGGGCCGCAACAGAGCCGCGGAGGGAAGTCCGCGGTCCGGCGTATCGCCCCCCGATTCCCATGTTTTGTCGGATTCCCGCAACTTACAGACGTACGATGTGAGGGTCAGCCAGGCCGCGCAGGCGGTTGCGCGTGTCGACCACGAGCTTCGCGGCGCGGATGAGCCCGGGGTAATCGAGGCCGGAATGGTCGGTCACGATGAATCAGCAATCCGCGCGCGCCGCGGCGACGGTGAGAGGCTCATGCCGCAGCGTGTTCTCGCCCAGCCGGAGCTCTTTCACAAACGGATCGGTATAGCTCAGCACCGCCCCGCGCCCGGCACCCATCGGCTTCGAGCGGGTCTGGATGACAATAGGAGGATGGACGAGTAGCGGCGACGGGAGCACCAAGTCTAAGACATCAAACATCACCTAATCTGGATCACGAGTCCGTTTGGCATAAGCTGGGTATCCACTTGACTCAGGTGACCCCAAGATGTAGTGTAGGGCCTGGTGGAGGATTACCCGCGCGACCAACTCGAATTCGAGTCTCGCTTTGCGAGCGAGGAGGCTTGCCGCGACTATCTGTTCGCCTTGCGCTGGCCAGAGGGTTTCCGCTGTCCAAGGTGTGGGCATGAGCGCGCTTGGCCGGTGCGCAAAGTGTGGTTCGAATGCGCTCGCTGCGGGCGGCAAACCTCCGTCACCGCCGGCACGATCTTTCAAGACACACGCAAGCCGCTGCGGCTGTGGTTCCGGGCGATGTGGACCATCACCACGCAGAAGAATGGGGCCAGCGCCCTGGGTCTACAGCGCGTTCTGGGACTGGGCAGTTACCAAACCGCCTAGCCTTGGATGCACAAGCTGAGGCGAGCGATGGTGCGCCCGGGGCGGGAGCGATTGACGGGCCTCGTCGAGGTCGATGAGACCTACTGGGGCACTGAAGAAGAAGGGGTAATCGGCCGGCAGACCGAGCGTAAAGCGTTGATTGCAGTCGCCGCGGAAGAGAGAGGCACCGGGCTGGGGCGCATCCGCATGCAGCGCGTTCAGAACGCCTCGGCGGCCAGTTTGATGCCCTTCGTCGAGGAGTCGGTCGAGCCGGGCAGCGTGGTTGTTACCGACAACTGGTCGGGCTACGATCCGCTCAAGAAGAAGGACTACCAGCGTCGTATCATCTCGATTAACAACCGCCGCGAGCAGGCCTCGCAGCTACTGCCGAGGGTGCACTTGGCGATCTCGCTACTCAAGCGCTGGATGCTGGGCACGCATCAGGGGGCGGTCAGCCACGAGCATCTGGACTACTATCTCGACGAGTTCGTGTTCCGCTTCAATCGGCGCAGATCACGCAGTCGGGGCAAGCTCTTCTACCGCCTTGTGCAGCAGGCCATGGCGGTGGAGCCGACGCCGTACCGCTCGATCGTCGCCGATTGGGACGCTAAGACGCTGTGAGTCCAACTACAAGATGTTGGGGTCACCTGAGTCAAGTGGATACCAGGCTGGCATAATTGACCCATTGAGGCTCCCAGCCAGGTGACGCAACAGAAACTGCGGGTCTACATCGATATCGACGGGACGATCCTTTACGATCCACCGTATCGCCGAGGCCACGATCATCTGGATTTGCAGCTCATTTGCGACGGTTCTCGAAGAGTTTCTCCTGTTTGTGGCCGAGCATTGCGAGCCGTACTGGCTCAGTTATCGTACCCACCAGGGAGATATCCAGCCCTTGGAAGAACGGCTCTTTCCCCACCTCCCATCGGTGGCCCGCTCGATCCCCGCGGCCTACTGAAGACCGATGCCATCGACGAGACCGTCCCCTTCTTATGGTTTGAAGACGGCCTGGAACGCGAGTGTGACGCGTGGCTGCGCCGGCGGGGTTTGGAAGCAAACTTCTTCGAAGTGGATCCCACCTGTTGCGACAACCCACGGCTGATGCTGCAACACCTCAAACGGCGCCTCCACGAAATGTGACATCGGGGCACAAGGGTAGGACGAAGAGATCCTAAAGCAGCGGGTGGAAGAGCCCGTGCAGGACGTGGCGCAAGGCTCCGGCCTCGCCGAGAACCGATTCCTCGGTTCTCAGGTCCGCGAACGGGCACCCTTACGTTTGTGAATGATCAGGAACCGTCATTGCGGCGTGGGACACGCCCGACGACTCAGCGCGCCTGCTTGACCTCGCTGCGCCGCGAACCGAACATAAGGTCATGCGTCGTGGCCCGTTCCTATTGCTGACCGCGCTGTTGGTGACCGCCGGCCTGGCCCTGCTCGGCGGCTTGCCGCTGCCGGCCGCGACCGGGCCCGGCGCCCCAACGCTCAACGAGGAACTGAAGGCGATCCGCACGACCGCGCTCGATCCCCAACAGTGCTATCGCGTCCGCGACGTCTTCCTCGAGCGCGAGGACGCCAAGTTCTACTTCACCGACGGCTATCTGCTGTTCGCCGAGCCCTATCAAGACCGCACCATCGCGGCGCTGTTTCTCGCCATCGACCCGGTGGACGAGGGTGAAATCCTCCTCATCCCCCCGAGCGCCCGGGAGCGGAAGTCGGTGTCGCGCTTCACAGGCGAGCCCATCCTCAATCAGAAGTTCCGCACCGCCTTGATGCTCTTCTCCGACGATACCGGCGACGCGCTACGCACCTCGCTCGCGACGGCGTCGGTTGCGACGCTCGACCCTGCGCGCGGTGCCGAGTTGGCTCGGCGATGGACGCCGGTGATGCAGAACCTGCTCGACTTGCTGGCTGTGCGGGTGGTCTTCGACGCCACTTCGGCCTGGGACCCGGCGCATGGGTTCTTCGCCGCCATCATCAGCGGCGGCCCCAAGGGACGGTTCGAGGTTGTGATCGATCCTCACGTCGAAGAGCAGATGTCGGTGGGACAGAGCGTGTGGCGCGACGGACGCAGCTACTACGAAACCTGGTGCCGCTTCGCCGGCAGGAGCTTCCGCGACGGCGCCAGGAAACAAGCGCGCGACGACAGCCGGCTCGACAACTATCACATCGAGTCGCGGCTCGATCCCGACCTGACGATGCAGGTGGTGGCCAAGGCCGACTTCGTTCCGAATTCGACCTCGCAACGGGGGTTCGGCTTCGAGCTTTCCGAGCGATTGAAGATGGAAAAGCTGTTGCTCGATGGCGAGCCGCTGGAGTTCGTCCAGGTGCGCGGCCCGAATTCGAGCCATGCGCGGCAGCGAAGCAACGACCTCGTTGCGTTCGTTCTACCGCAGCCGCCCGCGCCGGGCGCCCGCCACAAGATCGAATTCCACTACAAGGGCACGGTCATCAACCATGCCGGCGATGGCGTGTACTACGTCGGCAGCCGCGGCTCGTGGTATCCGCGGCGCCGGGCACAGTTCACCAACTACGAGTTGGTGTTTCACCATCCCGAGGACCTCGACCTGGTGGCGACGGGTGAGTTGATCGAAAGCTCCCGCGAGGCCGGGTTGCGGACGTCGCGATTCCGGGCCGCGTCGCCGATCCGCCTGGCCGGGTTCAACCTGGGCCGTTATGAGCGGGTGTCGCGGGAGGTGGGCGGGCACACGCTGGAAGTATGTGCCAATCGTGGCGTCGAAAACCGGTTGCAGCCCAGGCCGCGGATGGTGCTGGTGCCTACTCCCGAACCCGGCCGCCGTTCGCGCCGCACCATCACGTCGACTTCCTCACTCATCACCAAAAAGGACTCGCCCAGCCCGCCCAGCCCCGCCGACCGGCTCGACCTGGTTGCCGACCGCACCGCCGGGGCCTTCTCGTACTTTCTCGAGCGTCTTGGCCCGCCGCCGACGAAGAAGATCGTGATCTCGCCGATCCCCGGCGACTTCGGCCAGGGCTTCCCAGGGTTGGTGTACGCCTCGACGCTGAGCTACTTCCAAGCGCAAGACGCGCCGCTCAATAATCTGACGCCCGCGCAAAGACTCTTCTATCAAGAGATCCTGCCCGCGCACGAAATTTCGCACCAGTGGTGGGGTAACGTGCTCGCGATCCAATCGTTGAGTGACGACTGGCTGATGGAGGGGCTGGCGACCTATTCGGCTCTGCTCTACCTCGAGCATCGCCACGGACGCGGGGTCATGGACACCGTACTCGCGGGATACCGGACCGCCCTGCTGGCACGCAACGACCAAGGTGAGCCGGTGGACAGCGCCGGGCCGGTGGTGCTGGGACACCGCCTGCGCTCTTCGCAGTTTCCCGATGCCGCTCGCGTGCTCGTGTACGAGAAGGGCGCGTGGATCGTGCACATGCTGCGGGGCGCCATGGGAGATGAAGGGTTTTTCCAGCTTCTTCGCGAGCTTTGCACGAAGTATCGGCAGCAGAGATTGAGTACCGAAGAGTTTCGAGCCGAGGCCGCGCACTTGCTGCCTGCCTCGTATCCCGACGCCGAGTTGCGCGAGTTCTTCGAGCAGTGGGTTTACGGTACGGGCATTCCGAAGTTGCGCCTCGAACATTCGATGGAGGCCAAGGGCTCGAAAGCCCGGCTCGTTTTGCGGTTGTACCAGGAGAGCGTTCCCACCACGTTTCGCGTTGTGGTGCCGGTGAAGATCGAGACGGCAGGCGGCGATTCGATTGTGAAGATGATTCCAACCGACGGTGAGCTGACCGAGGTTCGCGTTGCGTTGAAGGGGCAGCCGGCGCGGGTGGTGCTTGATCCCGAGGGCTTTCTGTTACGGGAGTAGAGCGTACGACCTAGACCGTCCAAGCGAGAATCTCCTGTCGCATCCTTCGGCGCCCCTACGTGTTGCGGCAGGCCGAGCAGCGGGCACGGCGTGCCGTGCCCCTACATTTCGCTAGCGCCGTCTTCGATTTCGCCGAGGCGGCTAGGTCAGCTTGCAGGCCTTCAGCAGCGCTTCGTGAGTGATGAGGTCGTGCTCGACGGAGTAGGTCGGCTTGGCACGGCCACGGATGACCGCCGCGAGCTCTTGGAAGTCGCCGAAGAAGGGCGGACCCACCGAGCGCGGGTACTCGATCTTCTGGTAACCGGCCTTGTATGGGCCGGCGGCTTCTTTGAGGTCAACCATCAACCGGTAGGGTGAGAACGGACGGACGGTGGCGGTGCCCTTGGTGCCGAGGATCTCGAAGGTGCGGTAGTTGCCGCCGCTCGGTTGCTGCGCCGCGACGTAGACCTCCGCCATCGCGCGGTCGAATTGAAACACGGCGAGCGTATTGTCCTCGAGCGTGTCATCGATCGGAGCGTCGTGGCGCATCCAACTGTCGACGCGCTTCGGCTTGCCGAGCACGTCGACGACGCGGTCGATCATGTGGCAACCCAACTCGAACATCATGCCGCCTTTGAACGCTGCTAGCTCCTCACGGGTGGCGCGGTCGATGGGCTTGTTGATGGTCGCGCGCACCATGTAGACCTCACCCAGCCAGCCTTGCCGGAAGGCCTCGATCGCGGCCTGCATGGCGGGATGGTAGCGCCACTGATAGCCCATCTGGACGATCTTGCCCTGGCGCGTGGCGTCGGCGAACAGCTTCTCGAGGGCCGCGAGATCCGTGCCGGGCGGCTTGTCGAGATGCACCCACTTGCCGGCGGCCACAGCGCGGATGGCGTAGCCCAGACCCTCTTGCACTCGCGACTCGACGACGATCAGCTCGATCGACGGATCGTCGAGGATCTGTTTCTCGCCGAGCCATCGAACGTCGTGGAACACCTTGTCGTCTAGGGGCTGCTTCCCATCGGGCTCACAGATGCCGACGAGATCGAACGCACTCATCAAGCGGACGGTGCGGACCTTGCCGCGGGCGTGGGCATGGCCGACGCCGTAGATGGCGGTGCGGATCTTCCTGCCGGTAGGCGCGGCATGCAGGGCGCCCGCGGCGGACGACGCCAGGAAGGCTCGACGCGTGAGCGAAGGCGGAGTGGGTTTCGTCATGGCGGAATTGTAGCACCGGCGATTCGTGGTGTTTACGCGCCTGACGTTGAGCGGCGGGTTTCGGCAGCAAGGAGGCTGGTGAAGTGTCTCGCGCTGCGCAGCGGCCGCTGTACCGACACGCGCTAGTCCACTGTCCGATAGTGGACGTTCTGGAAGGCCAGGCCGATGCGGAAGAGCCCGTCCGGGTTGGGCCGGCAGTGCGCGACGCGTGCCTGCCCGGAGACTTCCAGCCGGGAGCCGTCGATCTCGAGCGGTCCCGCGAGCCAGACGGTCGAGCCCTCCTTGAGGGCTTGCGGAGCATCGACTGCCATTCCGCCTCGACTGAAATCGCGTGCCAGCACGGAGAGCGTGGTTGCGGGGGACGTGATCGTCAGCTTGTCGGTGCAGTAGAGGGGCGTGCGCGGCTTGCGCCGGCGTTCATCGTGCGTAGCCTGGACCGATTCTTGCGCGGGAGCGGGGCGCGGCGGGAGGGCGGGCGTCGGAGGTTCGGTTGACACGTTTTCTTGAATCACGGGTTGGCTCCTTTGACTGCCAACCTCTGGTAGGGCACGCAGGCGGCCAAACCCTTCCAAGTGCGGAACCTATTCAAAGGAATCGAGTTGTGCGACGAATCGCGATAGCGGCTGGAGTGACAACTTGTCCCAATCGCCGATCGGAAGGTGACAAGGTGTCCCGATGTCGGTCAACGGTACCGGTACGACCGGCGGTTAGGCGTCAGCCGGTGGAATCTTCATGTCGCTTATCACTTTGCCGGCGCGAATCGAGTGGGCCGGTTGGATGTCGTGGTCACCGGTCTCGCTGTTGCCGAGGCTGTCGGTCAGCACGGTTTGCTGCTGCACGACTTGGAAGACGGTGAGATCGGCCACGGTTTCGGCGGAGAGCGAACCGAGTTCCTTGCCTTCGTCGATGAGCTCCGTCGGCCCGAGGGTCGCGGTCCTGACGACGTCGGCGAGCGGGTAGCCGAGGTGCAGGAACTTGGCCATGGTGCGGCCATAGGTCCAGATGGGGCCCTTGACGTTGCCTTGGTGAATGTCGGTGGAGAGCGAGTGTAGCGGGAAGTTGTGAGTCTGGGCGTTGCGTCCGGCGGCCCAGGCGAAGCTGCCTTGTCCGTGTCCGAGGTCGAAGCGGACGCCGCGCTCCAATGCTTTCCAGGCTTCGGCCACGGGCCGTCCGTTGCGATGAAAGATGCCCATCGGGAAGCCTTTGAAGCAGTGGGTGACGATGTCACCGGGGCCGAGTAGATTGAGCACGTCTTGAATCAGCGGCGGCGCCATGCCGATGTGGGCCACGACATGGGTGCCGGTCTCGCGGGCGGCCTGCACGGCGAGCTTGGTGGGTATGATACCCAGGTTGCCGGCGTGCCGGTTGGAGGAGAGCACCTTGACGCCTTTGAGCACGTCCTTGTTCTCGGCGATGGTCTTGATGGTCAGTTGCTGATCGAACAGCGACCAGTCGCCCTGCATCGGCGTGCCCTTCTTGTTGCGGTGAGCCGCGACGTTGACGAACCCTAGGACACGCGTCGTTGATTTGTCGATAATCTCGCTGCGGAACTCGTGAAAGCCGCTTGAGCGAAACCCGCCTGGATCGGCCAGCGTGGTCACGCCGGCGTGCACCCCGGCATCGCGATCGGGATGGACGGCGCTGGAACTTGTTCCGATGAAGACGTGCGCGTGCAGATCGATCCATCCCGGCGAGACGTAGAGGCCCGCGGCGTCGAGCACGCGGGCGTTGCCGCGGGGCAGCTTGTCGGCCACGCGAACGATCTTGCCGGCTTTGATGCCGACATCGGCTATTTTGTTGGTTTCGTTGTAGGGATCGATCACGGTGCCGCCGGCGACGATCAGGTCGAACGAGTCGGCTGCCTGGGCCCCCAGGACGTTCGCGGCCGGGCCGGCTGCCAGGGCGGCGGTGGTGGTAGCGCGCTGTAGGAAGGAACGGCGAGAGAGGGTGTTGGGCGACAGCGCGCGGGGCATAGGTTCCTCCATTATTGCTTCGTGCAGGTGACGCTATCGGGGGGCGTGTTGGAGCACTGGATGCTCTCGGTCATGCCAGAAGAGATGGGCGCGCAGGCGACGTCGCTGGCGGTGCGGGTGGCCTCCTCGCGCGTGGGCGCCGACGCTGTCGAGCAGTTTTGGTTGCCGTTGTAGGTCATGCACACCTCGCAACTGTATTGCCCCAAGCCGAGCGTCGAATACACGAGCGTCGCCAGGACGGCAAGACCGAAGAGGAGAGAGACGATGGTGGCTTTGGACATGATTCAGCCGTCGCGAAGGGCGTGTTTGCGAAGGTCACATTATAGCCCGGCTACCTGCCGGCTCATGGGGCTGATACAATCCGGTGCTTCTCTTGCGGGCTTCAACTGAAACCGTCGTTTTCGATTTCGACTATACGTTGGCGGACTCCTCCCGCGCCGTCGTCGAGTGTGTCACCGTGGCGTTCAACGCGATGGGCCTCACGGTGCCTGCCGAGGATGAGATCCGGCGGACGATCGGGTTGTCGCTGCCCGAGACGCTGGGACGGCTCGCCGCTGAGCCGCATCGGCACCGCGCCGAGGAGTTTCGGGCGTTCTTCCGCGCGCGGTCCGACGAAGTGATGGTCCAGTGGACGGTGATGCTGCCCGGTGTGCCGGACGCGGTCCGGGAGCTGAAGCGCCGGGGCTATCGGCTGGGGATCGTGTCAACGAAGTTCCGTATGCGTATCGAGGCGACGCTCGAGCGGGAGGGGCTGCGTGACCTGTTCGACACGATTGTCGGCGGCGAGGACGTGAGGGAGTTCAAGCCGCATCCCGAAGGCTTGTTGATGGCGGCCGAACGGCTGGAGGCCAAGCCGGAGGAGATGGTCTATGTGGGCGATAGTGTCACAGATGCCGAAACGGCCAAGCGAGCGGGCGTGCCGTTCATTGCGCTGTTAACGGGCATGACGCCGCGGGAGGAGTTGGAGGTTTATGAACCGCGGGCGGTGTTGGCGGATGTGGGCGGGTTGGCGGAGCATTTGGGGTAGCGGTGGCTGGATGCGTCGTTGATGCGGCCTGCGTGGATTCCAAGCGACTGCGCAAGGACGGCGTTCGCACTCGATACCACCACTTCGACGCCTTCGAGTGCTTTCGGAAAGGTACTGGCGTCTTTGATTCTCCTGATTCCTCCCATTGGGATGGGTGGCAAGCTTTTGCCAGTCAGAACAAGGTCTTGATCGCGTTTCCCCCCTTTGAGTTCTTGGGTAGTGGCTCAGTTTCAGCCATGACGGTCTCACGGACACCGGATCCGCCATCCACGGTGGCTCAAGCCGGTGTGTCGGAAGGACGCTGAAGCGCCCTGGGCAGGAACGAAGGGCCACGCTGAACCGGCCGTAAACGACCGGCCTACAACGCGCTTCGCGCGGAAGCCGCCTGAAGGCGACTTCAGAAACGATGGCCTTCCGGCACAGTGTGCAGCGCACGCCCATCACCCAGCGTGGCACAGCAAATTGAGCCACTACCAGTTTTTGCCAAACGGCCCAAATATTATTACAATAGTAATAACAAATAGGAGGCGTTCATGCGTGCACTCAAGGTCCGCAAATTCGGCAACTCGCTCGGCGTCGTCCTGCCGAAGGATGTCATCAACCGGCTGGGTACGAAAGACGGGGAACCCTTGTTCCTGACCGAAGCGCCGGACGGCAGCTACCATCTGTCGCCCTACGATCCCGCCTTTGAAAAGAAGATGACAAAGGCCGAAGACATCATCGGACGCTATCGCAACACGCTGCACGTTCTGGCCAAGTGACGGAGCCGGTCTGGATCGAGGAGCGCGACGCGCTGACTCTGCATGGTCGCCTGCTTGCGCTGCACGGCGGCGCGGCGGGCTTACGTGACGAAGCCTTGCTGCAATCCGCCCTGGCGCGGCCGCGGCAGCTTTACGCCTATGGGGAGACGCCCGACATCATCGACATGGCGACGGCCTACACGGCGGGCATCGTGCGCAACCATCCTTTTGTTGACGGCAACAAGCGCGCGGGCTTTGTGGTCGGCATTCTGTTTCTGGAGTTGAACGGGTATCGCTTCACCGCCAGGGAAGAGGACGCGGCGCAGGCCGTTCGCGAGCTGGCGGCCGGCACACTCGATGAAGCCGGCTACACGTCTTTCCTTCGCGCAAACAGCAAAGAGGAATGAGCTAGCGAGAGTAGGACTATGACTGTCAAGCAAAGAGCGTTGTGCCGGGCGCATGAGAAGCGGGTGAAGGCGCGGACTAGACGCCGGTGAGTTCGACGAGCCAGAGGGTCATCTCGGGGACGTAGGTGATCAGCAGTACGGCGATCAGCAGCATGACGACGTAGGGGAGGGTCGAGGCGTACACCCGCGTCAGGGGTTGCTCGAAGCGGTAGGAGGAGAGGAACAGGTTCTCTCCCATCGGCGGCATCAGGTAGCCGAGTTCCATGTTGGCGAGGAAGATGATGCCGAGGTGTACCGGGTCGATGCCGTAGGCCGCGGCCATGGGCGTGATCAGCGGAACGATCACAAGAATCGCCGAGTAGATGTCCATCAGCGCGCCGACGATGATCAGGAACACGTTGAGCGCCAGCAGGAAGACGATCTTCGATTCGATGTTGGCCTGCACCCACTCCAAGGCCTGTGAGGGGACTTCGGCGATGACGAGGTAGTTGGTGAAGCCGAGCGCCACGCCGAGGATGATCATGAAGCCGCCGACCAGGGTGGCGCTTTCGACGAACACGCGCGGCAAGTCGCGCCTCACATGCAGGTCCCTGAAGATGAAGCACTGCACGACGAAGGCATAGAGCACCGTGATGGCGGCCGCTTCGACCAGCGTCGCGTACCCGCCGAAGATGCCGCCGAGCACGACGAAAGGCAGTAGAATCTCCCACTTGCCCTCCCAAAGCGCGGAGAGAGCCTCCCGGCGTTCAAACGGCGTCCGCTCGGCGCCCGCGCGCCAGCCGCGATGCGCGGCCCAGGCGGCTACGACTATCACGAGCAGGAAGCCCGGCAACAGCCCGCCGACGAACAGCCGCTTGAAAGGCAGCTCGGCGTAGAAGGCGTACAGGATCACAGGCAGGCTCGGCGGGAACAGCAGGCCGATGGATCCCGAGACGGTGACCAATCCGACGGAGGTCTTCTCGGGGTAGTGCGCCTTGACGAGCATCGGCAGCAGCAGCCCGCCCATGGAAAGGATCGTGATGCCCGAGGCCCCCGTCAGCGGGGTGAAGAACGCGAGCACCACGGTGACCATGATCGCCAAGCCACCCGGCATCCAGCCGACCCAGGCCGCGAAAACCCGCATCAGGCGCTTGCCCGAACCCCCCTCGGCGAGGATGTATCCGCCGAGCGTAAACAGCGGAATGGCGGGAAGCATCGCCTCGGTCGTCAAGCGGTAGGTTTCGCCGGGAACGGCCGAGACGGGGGTGCCCTCGTGCCAGAAGAGCACCAGAGCGGCGCCTCCGATGGCGGCGTAGATGGGGAGACCCAGGGCGGTACCAACGACGATGACCAGTATGGACGGGACGAGTAGGCCTGATTCCTCTGGGATCTCGATCAGGCCGAACGCGAAGGGGATCAGCAGTCCTAGTGCGGGCAGCAGACGCATCCAGCGGTTGCCGGAGTGGTTGCCAGACTGGTTGCCGGCGACGCGGCCGATCAATCGCGCCGCCACGACGGCGAGGCTGATGGGCATGATGCATTCGGCCAGCCACACGGGAATGCTCCAGGCGACCTCGTCGCCGAACTCGAAGTCGACGCGCACCAGGTCGAAGCTCGCCCAAATCAGGACGGCGGTGATACCGGCGGCGAGCCCGGAGGTGAACATCTGGACACTATTGCGCCATGCGTCGGGCAGAAAGGTGGCCGTCGAGAGCGCTAGGAGGCGGTCGGAGCGGGCGGCCAATGCGGCGCCGATGAAGGTGATCCACAAGGTGAGGTGTTGAACGATTGGGAACGAGCCGGGGATGCCCCCGCCGAGCCACTTGCGTCCGACGATCTCCGCCAGCGGCATGATCGCCATCGCCGCGAGCACCGCGATGGCCAGAGCGTTCTCGATGCGGGCGAACGGCGTGGTAGGGGTGGATTCCATGGGATCCAGCTTGGCGGGCGACGGGGCGAGAGCCGATGACGCTTCAGGATATCAGGGGCGCGGACCGGAGCCGGGTGGGGTGCTACCTGGGCGGCTACAGATCCCCAGATGCACGGGCGAGCGGAGAGAAAGGCCGCGGATTTCAAAATCGAGATCCGCGCTACGGTCTCCAGCACCCACCGACTGAAGCTCGTTGGCTCGTGCCGGACCGCTCCCTGACGGTCACGGCTCGGTTTTCACACCACGCTAGTCGCCGGCGTTCTTGGCGCGGTACTCGTCGCGCAGGCGGCGAACCTCGTCGAAGAGATCGGGCGGAACCATGGTGCCGCGCAGGGTGGGGTAGGCGTCTTCAGCTTGGGTCTGCCAATCGGCGAGGGTGGCCGAGTCCGCCTCGATCACTTTCAAGCCACGCTGCTTCATTTGCGCGATGGCATCGGTGTCGAGCCTGCGGATTTCGCCGCGCAGTTTGTCGCCTGCTTCTTGCGCGGCCTTGCGCATGGCGGCGTGGTACTCGCTGGGAATGCGATCCCACGAACGCTTGCTGATGAGGGTGGCACCCATCAGTGGCGCCCAGCGGACGGCGGTCATGTAGCCGACCTGCTGGTAGGATCTCTCGAGCATGGCGAACAAAGGCGGCGCTTGGAAGGCCTCAATCAAGCCGGTCTGGAGAGAAGTCAGCATGTCGGTGACGGGTAGAGGCACAACCTGGAACTTCAACTGCTTGTAGAGCTTTTCCGTATCGGGGTCGCCCGTCGAGATCCAGAGCTTTTGCTTGCGGATGTCATCGAGGGACGGCGCCGGTTTTGTGGTGAAGAAATGAACCCAGCCGACATCCACCCAATTCAAAACGACAAAACCCTTCTGCTCGATGCGCTGCTCGAGTTTCGCGGTGATGTGCTCGCGCACATAGTCCAGCTCCTCGTAAGACCGCACCATCATGGGGATACTGAGGCAATCGACCCCATCATCAATGCGCGAAAGTCCGATGCCCGAGACGGCGATGGCGTCCATGCCGCCGCGGCGGATCTTGCGCACGAGTTCGTTGTCGTCTCCGGCCACGCCCCCGGCGTAGATGTTGACCTTGACGTCGCCGCCCGAGATCTTACGCCACTCCTGGCGCAGGTAGCTCAACGCATCGTGCCAACTGGAGTTCTTCGGCGCGGACGTGCCGAGCTTGACGAGCACCCGGCGCGCCGAGAGAGGCGAGGCGGCGCCCAACAGTACACCAAGGGTTACCAACGGGATGAGACGGCGTAGCAAAGGAGGTTTCATGGCGTCGCTTCCGGCTCGGCTTCTTCCTCTTCAAAGAATAACTCATCGATGCGATCGAGCAGCCACTTGGCACGCCGGTGAGCCAGCAGGTTAGCGAGGCGATCTTCTTCGCGCGCGTCCGGGTCGACCGCGAGGGCCTTATCGAGGAGGGTGCGGAATTGCGCGCGGTTTTGGTCGGGGATCGAGACGATCTCCGCGTAGGCCACGTAGAGGCCGGCGCTGGTGCCTCCGGAGAGGCTGAGGGCACGCTGGTAGTGGTGGTCGATGACGGCGCGGTCGGGCGTGGTGGGCTTAGCGCCGGCGAGGGTCACTTGGAACTCGTGGAAAGCGCCGTCGTCCCAGCTCTCGTCGAGTTCGAGAGCGCGGCCGAGCAGGGCGTCGACCTCGGGCAGGCGAGCGAGCATCGCCGCATCGTTGCGCGAGGAGGAGACCGCGAGACCGAGGGCGGCGGCGGACCAGTAGAGGAAGGGCAGGTCGAGCTGCTTCTTCTTGCGATTGAGAATTCGGGCGGCAGCGGCTTTGGGGTCGGTCGCGAGCTGCGCGGTGAAGCCGGTGTAGGAGCGTTCGAGCCCGCGAAGTCCGTAACCCAAGGCGCGCAGGTAGAGCTTGCGGGCGCGGGTGCGCATCTCGCGGGCGCGGTCGAGGTCTTCCTCAGCCATGACTTCGGCAGGGTAGTCGACGTACGCGAACGAGTAGAGCACGAATCCCTGGCTTGCGGTGATCAGCAGGCCGCGATGCTCGGGCGACTCCAATAGCAGACTCTCGACGAGCTTCAGGCCGAACGGCAAGGCCTCGCCGACCAGCTCGACGTCTTCGTCCGTCGCGTAGACGGAATTGCCCGAGGCCAGCGCGTCGCCCACCATGTTGATGGCGTACGTCTTGAGCGAGCAGGCGGGCGCGGCGAGAAGTGCCAGCGCGGACAGGCAGGCGAGCGCGGTGCGACTGAAAGGCAGGTTCACCAACAACCGTACAGTACCGCAATGCTGTCGACGGTGGGCATCGCGGCTGGGTGGCTGGATGGTTGGGCCCAAATCCCTACCTAGGCCTTGATCACCGCCGGACGCCTCAGCCTGGAGCTGCCGCACCAGGCCACGGTTCCGAGCCGCGGATGGGAATCCGCGGTTTCCCCTGAGATCAACCCGGTGCGTCCAACCACGAATCCTCGCCCCGGTAAGGGGCGACTGAAAGTAGCCCGCCGGGAGCCGGATCGAAGGCGTAACACCCGAAGAAAAATCTCCTTGACAGGCCTTCATGTCGAGTGTATAACAGAACTGGCATCGAAAATATTTCGGGGCCTATCGCTACGGCGAAACAAAGCCATTAGGAGGTCGCCATAGAACCACCGATCGGAAGAGGGCGGTCACGCGATCAAGAACCGATCTAACTGTAGCGCCGTAGGAAATCGCACGGCGCAGGTAACCGGCTGACACAGAAAGCCTTAGGCGCGGTTCGCGCAGGCAAGGGCAGAGAGCCCACAGTGATGCCGGTAAGAGGTCGGCCGAGGCGTGACCGCCCCTTTCTATTTAGCACGAAAAAAATCATTAGTTATTTCGTCTTTTGTAAGCCGTCCGCCCGTAGTCCTACCTTTCCTCTTCTTACCTAAACCCCTTACCCACTGGGGACCTCTTTTATCGTATCCCGTAAGCCGCCTGCGGCTTATCTGCTTAGTGCACGGGAATCTCACGTCCCGCTTTGCGCGCGAGGTTGGTGATGGTCTTCATCACCACGTCCTCGACGCCCGGCGCGAACACGCCGACACCGTCGTAGAGGCCACGGGTTTCGTAGCCGCCCTCCGACAAGATGCGCGTCGTGGGTAGGTAGCCCGAGACGTCGTTGCAATAGCCGGCGACCCAGAGGTTCAGAGGGCCGAGGGCTGTTTCGGTCATGTCGACATAGCCGACGACGGTTTCTTGGCTGAAGCCGACGAGCGTGAGGCTGCCACCGAACTGCCAGACAGCGAACGGGGCCTCGAAGGTTTTGGGCAGAGGCTCTCCGCGATCGAGAACAGCCAGGGCGCTCTTCGCGAAATAGCTGAGGTAAGACGACCGTGCGTTTACAACCTCTTCGATCTGCGCGCGTGTGAAGCTCTTTAGCGGCAAGTCGACGCGCGCAAGCTCGGTGCGGATCGGTCCGCGTACCGACTTGAGTTGGCCGGCGAGCACCCGGACGACTTCGCCGCCGAGTTCCGCGCCGTGTTGCTCGGCGAAGCCCCGGTTCCCGCGTGGATAGGGGTTGGCATCGCCACCGCAACCGGTGAGGAACATCGCCTGCACGCCCGGATACCTGTGCTCGATGTAGGCTTGTGCGTAGCCGGTGAAGTCGCCGCTGATCTGCAGGGAACGGCCGGTGAGCGTTGTGTTGTGGCTGGCCGTGCCGAAGAGCACGGCCCGTAGCTTACCACCGGCGTCGTCGACCCGCAGCACAGGGACGCCGCGGTCCACCGGGCCGCGCGGGTTGACGCCTAATCGTACGCCGCGCTCGGTGAACTCGCGCCGGTTCATGGGGAAGTTGACCAGGCCTGTGTCCCAGCCTAGCCGCGCCGGCTTCAGGTCGGCGAGTGCTTGGCGGCCGATCGCGACGAGCTTGTCCTCGAGTTTGCGTGCGTAGGCCTGGCTGTCATTGATATCGTCCGCGGGCGCGTCATAGCGCGCGGGATCAAGCGCGGGGCCGGTGTGCGTGTGGGAGGCGTTGAGCAGAACGGCGTTTCGTTCGATACCCGCGGACTCCTTGAGGCGGCGGCAAACCGCCTCCGACAGCCACCCTGGGAAGCGGATCATGTCCGCTGTGATCAGCAGGCTTTGATTGCCATCGGAGTCCTCGAAGGCCATGGCCTTGGCGAAGAGGTCGGCGTCGACACCTTCGAAAGGCTTCGTGCGTGAGGCGTACCCGGCCATCCGTATCGGATTCTCGGGCGTGATCTTCACGCGGGCCAGACCGATATGCCAGGAAGAGTTGTCGGTTTGGGAGTGCAGAGGATTGGAAGTGACAACTGCGAGTGCGCCGCCGAGGAACAGGGCAGCAACAGCAATGCGGCAGGTAACCCCCCACGATCGAGTCATCATGCCGAACATCCTAACAAGGGATACAGTGGCGCCAGGAGGGCAAGCGGGCACAGCACGCTGTGCCCCTACATCTTGGACGTTGCTGCTACGCGAGACGGCGAAAGCCGGTGTGATGCACCGGTCCGCCGATGCGGTTCTCCGCATCGCCATTTTCGATCGCCGCCGCTACTTCGGGGAACACTTCATCCGCCGCGGCCAGGTAGCTTTCGACGTGTTGCGGCTGGTGAGCGAGGGTCGCGTAGAGGCCGGTGCCGGCCAGGAAGCCGCGGTCGAGCATGCGTACGGTGAACAGCGTTTCGAGCGCGAGTGAATCCGAGTGCGTGAATGAGAACTTCGAGATGGCCGGGTGGCCTCCGACCTCGAGCGGTACCCCATGACGCTTGGCGATGGCCGATACGCCCTCGCGCCACTGCTGCCCGATGGCGGCTACGTGCGCCGGGACGTCGATGCGCTGCATCTTGCGGATGGTGGCCACGGCCGCCGCGGGGCCGACCCCTTCGGTCCAGTAGGTGCTCGAGATGAAGGTCTCCTGGGCGGCCTGCATCGTGTCTTCGCGTCCGAGTATGGCGGCCATCGGGTGGCCGTTGCTGATGGCCTTCGAGAAGACGGCTATGTCGGGCTCGACGCCGTACTTCAAATGCGCGCCGCCGAGAATCAGACGCCAGCCGACACTGATCTCGTCGAAGATGAGCACGGCGCCGATTTTCCCGCACAGAGCACGGACACCCTCCAAGAAACCGGGATCGGGATCGGCGGAGCGTGTCGGCTCCATGACGACGGCGGCCAAGTCGCCGCCGAAGTTGGAGATAATCTCCCCAAGTTGATCGAGGCGGTTGTACTCGAAGGCCACGACGGTGCCGGCGAGCGGCTTGGGTACGCCGTCCGGCGACAGCCCCGGCAGCAGGTGGCCCTTGAGTTGATCGACCGCGCCTTCCGGGGCGAGGTTGGCGGCCAGATACCAGTCGTGCCAGCCGTGATAGCCGCAAATGGCGACCAGGCTTCGCTTGGTCTTAGCGCGGGCGATGCGCACGGCGATCGACATCGACTCGCCGCCCGAGCGCGCGTAGCGTACGTTCTCGGCCCAGGGGTGAATGGAAGTCAGAAGCTCGGCCAGCTCCACTTCTTCGGGATTGTTGAGCGTGCACATCGACCCGGCCCGGACGCGGCCCACAACGGCCTCCCTCACGTCAGGGTCGTCGTAACCGAGCAGGCACGAGCCGATACCCATGATCGACATGTCGATGTACTTGCGACCATCGAGGTCGGTGACTTCACAGCCGTGGGCCTCTTGGTAGTAGGCCGGCCATTGGTCGGGCGCGAACTGCTCCGGCCGCTTGCTGAGGAGCTGCGTGCCGCCCGGGATGAGGGTCTTGGCGTGGCGGTAGAGGGCTTGGGTTTTGGATTCAGCCCTGTCGGCGGCCGCTTTCATAACGTCTCCACTTTAGAAATCGATCGATGCAAACAGGTCGGATGGCTTGCTGTCAAACGCACGGCACAACGCAAGGAGGCTTTCGATGCTCGGCATGTGCGTGCCGCGTTCGATCGAGCTGAGCTGCGAGATGCTGATGCCGGTTTGGCCGGCGGTGTCTTTGAGCGACCACTTGCGCTCGACTCGCAACACCTTGATGCGATGGCCGAGTTTTTCGCGCACGACCTCCTGCGGCGTACGTCCCAGCCCGTGCGTGTCGATGGCGTTCGAAAGGGTCTGGCGCAACTGAATCAGAGAGAACGGCTTGGCAAGGTAGTCGAAGACCCTCTTCTTGAACGTGGCGCGCATCCCCTCGAGCGAGGGATACCCTGTGACGATGATGACGCAGACGTCCGGATGCCGCGCCTGTAGCTCGTCGAGCACATCCTCGCCCTTGAAGGGGCCCATCTTCATATCGAGCAGGACGATGTGCGGCGCCTTCTCTTGGCACGCTTGGAACAGGTCGTCAGGGTGCGTGAAGGCGCGGACGGTGTAAAGCCCCTCGTCGTTGAGGCAGTCTTCGATGTAGTTGATGAAGTCGACGTCGTCGTCGAGGACGGCAATGTCTACCAGGGCGCTCTTCTTGGCGGGCGAAACGACGGGCTGGGAGGCGGGTGTCATCCCTTCACTAGATTACTCCTTTGGACGGGGCTCTTCCCTTGAGAGGAGATCGTCCCTTGGGATGGACTACTCGGTTGGTCCGACGCTGGGGCGCTCTCCGGCGTGGCGGTTCCCGCGGGCAGCCGAACTTCCAAGCGAGCGCCTCCTTCGGGCCGGTTGCCCGCCATGATCCTTCCACCGTGTTGCTCGACGATGGTTTCGGCGACAGCCAGTCCCAACCCGGTGCCACGGGCGTCGAGGCGGCTGGTGACGAACGCCTCGAAGATGTTGGGCAGTACGTCTTCGGGGATGCCGACGCCGTCGTCCTCGACGGCCACGGTGACCCAACGCTGCTCGTCGGGGGCTTCGGTCTTGCCTTGCACGACGACCGTGCCGCTGGCCGGGATCGCGTACATCGCGTTGCGCAAGAGGTTGACGAAGAGCTGCATCAGGCGGTCGCGGTTGCCGACCACGTGCGTGTCTTCGGGCACACGGTTGCTGAAGCGGATACCCGAGGCCTTTTCGTCGATCGCGACCAGGCTCCAGGCTTCGTCCACCAGAGTTCGCATTTTGACGGGTTCGTTGACTTCACGGCTGGGCCGCGAGAAATCAAGCAAGCCGGCACTGATGCCGCTGAGCCGGTCCGTGACGTGTTGCATGCGCTTAAGCCGGCGTAGAGTTGACGGACTGTCGACCGTCTCGATGAGTTTTTCGATTGAGCCCCGCAGGACGGCGAGCGGCGTGTTCAGCTCATGCGCCACGCTGGCACTGAGCAGGCCCAGGCTGGCGAGACGGTCTTGGGCGGCCAGCTTGGTGCGGGCAGCCTCCAACATGTCGTTCTTGCGTTGGAGGTCGGCGGCCAACTGCTTGAGCCGAGCCAGTGCGCTTTCAAGATGCGCCCCCTGGTTGCGCAGGTTTGAGACGGTTTTGTTGCGCGAACGCATGATGTCGCCGATTTCGTCGCCGGGAATCTCGGCCTCGTCGATCAGTTCGTGGTGACGGTCGTCGTCACGGACGGCCTCGTCGGCTTTGAGCGTCAAGCGGATGGGCCGGTAGACGTGGCGGGGCATGATCACCAGCTCGAGCAGGGCGACGGCGAGGAGATAGAGGGTTCCGAGGATGGCGAAGAGGGTGAACTTGGCTTGACCAACGGAGCCTTCGTAAAAGCCCGAGGGGATGGTCAGGCGGGCGTAGCTTCCCGTTGCGGGGCCCTTACGGTAGAGATGCTCGGGGGCGCTCGGGTCGCTTCGCACTGCGCCGGGATGAGCGTCGAGCCACTGTCTCACCTGCGGGGGAACGGGAGGCACGAGCGTCGCGCCGTTTTCGTGGACGTAGCTAGGGAAGGCGTCGACCGAAGGGGTCTGGCCGGTGGCGAGCATTTGGCGGGCCAGTGAGATCTCCCTCTCTCGGGCGGTTGCGATACGGTCTTCGGCGAGAGGGATCAGGGAGAAGTAGGCGGCACAGGTCAGCACCAAGAAGAACAGGTTGTGCAGGACGATCAGCTTCGGCCGTACCCGCAGGTCGCCGAAGAGTCTGCCGAAGCGGCGGCGGGGGTGGTTGAGAGAACTCATCGTTGCGGCGGCGATAGAGTTGCAGCGCGCGTCCGCGAGCCGGGCCACGTTGGCCGTGAACGGCCGTGCCAACAGCAGCTACCGGGCGTAGTGTAATACGCCCTTGGGTGGCTGTGTTTCTACTTCAGTACTTTGACAGCGATGTTGCGGAAGCGGTGATAGCCGTCTTTCACCCAGCTCGCTCCGCCGTGCACCTGGACACCAATCATGCCGTCGGTTGCGCCTCCAGCCGCGTGATTCGCCGTGTCTTGGAACTCGGTGATCTTGGTGCCGTTGAGCCACACCGTGATGCGCGGGGCCTCGCCTTCCATCCGCACGCGGAAGGCATTCCAGTCGTCCTTGCGCCAGACCGATTGCCAGTTGTTGGAGAGCGTTCTCTCGGCCCCGTCCAAGCGCTCGCCGTAAATGCCGCCGACGTTGCCGCCATCGAGATAGTCGAGCATGACCTGGTAGGCCTGTCCGTTGGCGTTGGAGCGCAGAAACAGGCCGCTATCGCAGCCGAAGTCGGGCTTGACCTCGACATACAGCTCGAAGTCGCGGTAGCGCTCGTCGCTCAGCAGGAGGCCGCCGTTGCCGTCGGGCCGCTGGCGGCCGGTCAAGGCCTTTTCCAAGACGCGCCACTCGGTCGTGTTGCCGTGGTGGTTGGTCATGCTGACGTGCCACCCGGCCAGGTTGGCGTGGTTGAAGATCGACTGGAATCCTTCCGGGACTTTGCCGGGCTCGGCCTGCAACAGCATGGCCACGCTGAACATGACGCCGAGAACTGGAAGCCTCATCATCGTTCCGCTCCTGCGAGCCTAGGCTAGCACACCGCTGGATGGTGAAAGCGGGCGGGCTTTCCGATTCGCTGAGTTCGCGGTGGAGACTATCGGGCTCCCCCTTCGCCACTCTGAGCCGCAGGCATGAGCCTGCGTTGAGTGCCTCCGTCGGCCTGTGGAATCGCTCCGCAGCCGAGCCTTCTCGGCCTCTTGCGAACGCTAACTCGGCTCGCTGCATCTCACCGCAAGCTTACGCATGCGGCTCTGAGTTTGGTTTGTGCACCCCACCTGCTTCCTGGCGCCCATCCCTGGTGTCAGCATCGGGCTATTGCTTGACCTCGACGATCGTCGCACCGGCTCCGCCCTCTTGTTGCTCGGCCTGGTAGTAGCGCTCGACGTGAGGATGGCCGGCGAACATCTTCCAAAGCGTCTTGCGCAACACCTGCATGCCGTGGCCGTGGATCACGCGCACTCGGCCCACCTCGGCGAGTACGGCGTCATCGAGGAACTTGTCGACGGCTTCGCGGGCGCTCTCGGAGTTGTGGCCGATCACGTTGATCTCCGACAACGACTTGGAGTCTCGAGCGGCGGTCGTGATCGTAATCCTGCTGGGTGAGCCCGCCGGCAGCGGCGCCGCATCGGGAAGTAGCTCGGTGATCTCGCGGCGGTCGACGTGCATCTTGAGGCTGCCGACCTCGACCTCCCACTGTCCGCTCGCCAGTTCGCGAACGAGCCGGCCGACGGCGCCGATGTCGCCAAGGCGCACCCGGCGTCCGGGAGCGAGTTCGGTCTGGTCGACGACCGGCTCGGCGTCCTGTCGCGGGGCCTTTTCGATGACGGATTGGATTTCGCGCTTCAAGTCGGCGCGTCGCTTCGTAGCCTGCCGGCTTGCCTCCTTGGCGGCTCGGCGGGCTGCCTGCGCTTCGTCGAGCTTGTCGATCGCGGCGCGGTGCTCGGCTTCGAAGCGGCGCACCAGCTTCTCAACCCGCCGCTCGAGTTCGGCAACCTTGGCCGCCTCTCGTTGCGCCATCTCTCGTTCTAGCGCCTGACGCTTCCTTGCCAACTCCACTTCCGCGCGGCGCAGCTCATTTCGCGCGCGGTCGTGTTCCTCGATTTGCTCGTGAAGTTGCCGGACGTATCGCACCGCGTCCTCGGCCTGCGTGCTCATGGCCTGGCGTGCTCGCGCGATCACCGAATCAGGCACGCCGAGGCGGCGCGCCATTTCGAGCCCGGCCGACTGGCCCGGCACGCCGACGTGAAGCTTATAGTTGGGCGCGAAGGTCTCTTCGTCGAAGCCGACCGCCGCGTTCTCGACGCCTGACGCGGTGGCAGCATAGGTCTTGAGCGCGGGCAGATGAGTGGACGCGATCGTGAAGCCGCCGCGTTCGAGGAAGTGCTCGATGACCGCCACGCCCAGGGCGCCTCCCTCCTCGGGATCGGTCGCGGCTCCCAGCTCGTCCATCAAGACCAGGCAGCGCTTGTCGGCAAGCTGCATCATGGCTTTCAACTGCTCGATGTGCGCGGAGAAGGTGCTCAGGCTCTCGGCGATGGATTGCAGGTCGCCGATGTCGGCGAGGACCTGGTCGAACCACGGGAACTCCGCTTCGTCCGCCGGAACCGGCAAGCCGGCTTGTGCCATAAGGGCCAGCAATCCGACGGTCTTCAGCACGACGGTCTTGCCACCCGCATTGGGACCACTGATGAGCAGCACGCGGCGGTCCGGGTCGAGCGTCAGCGAAATCGCCGACACCGACCGCCCCGCACGTCGCAGCACGTCTTCGAGAAGAGGATGCCGCGCGCGCTTCAGCCGCAGTTGAAACAGATCACCTTGGTTGAATGACGGAATGGCGCAGTGGAAATCGGTTGCGAAGCGCGCCTTGGCAAACAGCATCTCCAGCTCGGCAAGTAGTTGGATGGCGGTCGCAATCTCAGGCAAGTCCCGCCGCAAGCGTTCCGTCAATTCGATGAGGATGCGGCGTACCTCGGCATGCTCGTCTTCGAGCATCTTGACGATGCGGTTGTTCAGCTCGATCGACTCGACCGGCTCGACGAACACCGTCTGTCCTGTTGAGCTGGTGCCGTGAATCACGCCCTTGACCTTCCACTTCCAGCTCGTCTTGACCGGCACGACCAGACGGCCGTTGCGAATGGTGACGTAGTCCTCTTGCAGCAGTCCCTCTTGGTAGTGGCTGCGGACGAACCGCTCAAGGGTCTTGTTGATCAGGTTGCGCTGTTGCTCGATCTGCCGGCGGATTTTGGCCAACTCCGGGCTGGCGCTGTCGGCGACTTCGCCGTTCGGCTCGATCTTGCCCGAGAGCTCGCGCAGCAACGGGCGGAAGTCCGCGAGGCGCTCGGCGTAGGCGGCGAGGCGGGGCGTGCGGAGTGCGGTGGGTTCGAGGAGAACGCGCGATTGCTCCGCGCGATCGATCACGTCGATGAGGCCTTGGATCTCGGGGCCTTCGAGCACGGTCCCCGCGACGCCCATCGTCTCGACGGCGGGCCGCATGTCGCGGAGGCCGCCGAATCGAAGCGTCACAGGCGTGCCCGACCGCCCCGCTTCCGCCTTCGCCCGTTCCAAGAAGTCGATCGCTTCGGCAACCTCGGCCAGATTTTCTTCCGCGCTTTCCCGCGACGGGTGCAGGGGCTCGGCGCGAAGCTCCTCGATTTGCCACTCGCCGAGCGGGCTCGCAACGTAGCGCTTGAGGACTTCGAGGAGTCCGAAAAACTCCAGGGCGTCGGCGGATCGAAGCGGCATGTTGCGTTACGAGCGAACTGCGAGGCGGTCGCGGAGTTGAAAGGCCTTGTTGATGACCGCCGGCGTGCCTTCGGTCATGGTGAGTTCCGCCATCTCGTGTTGCTCGACCCAGCGGGCGTCGTCGGCGTCATCGGCCGCGCGGAGTACTCCGCCGGCCGGCTCGCAGAGGTAGTCGATCAGCACATAATGATACTGAACGCGGTCGTCGCCATCGCGCATGATTCGCTCGAATACTTCCACCTGGTCGAGAATCTCAATGCGGAGGCCGGTCTCTTCGCGGACCTCGCGGTGCAGGCCTTCGGTTAAGGTCTCGCCGAGTTCGAGGCGCCCCCCGGGGATCGACCAGACCCCTTCGAGCGGAGCGTTCGCGCGGCGTACGAGGAGGACGCGGTTGCCGTCCAAGATGATCGCGCCCACTCCGACGACGGGATGCGATGGGTATTCTCGGGACATCGGGGTTTCCTGATTCCAGCATAGCGGTGGGAATGGCGGAAAGGTGGCGTTGCCCCGGCCCGTCGCAACCGTGTCATCCAACGCTCCAGAGCAGCGGATATAAACCTGCGTGCGCGGGCGAAGACCCGCGCTCTTCCTCACTCGCGTTCGGGGCTCGGCTCTGGCGTGTGTTGCACTCACTTGGCGGATGCGCGACGATCAGGAGAGTGACGGTTATGGCACAGCGACACCCGAGTCCGCGAGCCTGGGCGGTGCTGCTTGTGTTGCCGCTTGTTCTCGGCGCACTATCCGCGGGGCCGAAAAAGAAGCGCACCCAAGCTCCCCTGGGGGTCATCAGTGGCACCGTGTTTCACGAGAGCGGCTTGGCGTTGCGGGGAGCGAAGGTCAAGGCTGTCAACAAGGACAACCCCAAGCTCAAGGGCGAGGCTGTCAGCGACCGCCGCGGTGAGTATGCCATTCGCGTGCCCGCGGTCGAGACTAGCTACGTCGTGACGGTAACGGCCAAGGGTTTCGAAGCGCAAGAGAAAACGGCGGACGTTTATGAAGGGCAGAAGTCGATCACGACGTTTCGACTGACGCCGTCGAAATTGAAATAGAGGGCAACGCCGGGCCAGGGCGGCGCGTCATTCAAGGGTAATACCGTGCCCGTGGGCCGAGGAAGGAAGCCCAACGCCCGCGGCTGAGTTGCTGGATAGGGAGAGACAGACGATGCGGAAGCACCAAACTTGGGTCGTCGCGCTGTTGGCCGCGTTGCTGATTCTAGCCACGACGGCGACACTCGACGCGCAAAAGAAGAAAAAGAAGGCTGCTCCCAGTCGCTCGGTCAAGGGCCTCGTGACGGATCAGTCTGAAAACCCTCTGACCGCCGCCGTCGTGCAGCTAAAGAACACGCGGTCGCTTCAGGTCAAGTCGTTCATCACGCCGGCCGATGGCTCGTACTACTTCCACGGTCTGGACTTCTCGACCGACTACGAGATGGTCGCTCGCTACAAAGAGGACTCCAGCCGCAAGCGCACCGTGAGCTCGCTGGACGGGCGCGACGAAGTGATCTACAACTTCAAGATCAAGCTCGAGAAGTAGCCCGTTGAAGTTCCTCGCGACGGCGCTGCTCTTGATTTTACTCGCCGCGTGCTCCCACACCCCCAAAGTTGAGCCGGTCCCTCTTGAGGACTGGGATCGCGTCACCGGCGACCATCACGGCGAGATCGCGGCCGTGCTGGTCTGGGCGACGTGGTGCCGCCCCTGCCTCAAATTGTTCCCCGAATTTGTCGCTCTGCAACAGAGGGAGGCGTATGACAACATCGCGTTCCTCAGTGTCACGCTCGATGAGCACGACGACCCGGTCGCCATGGCCGAGGCGCTCGCGCTTGTGCTACAGCGAGACGCCAGGTTCCCCCACTACGTGTTGCGCGCGGATGTCGAGCAGGCGATGCATCGGCTCGGGATCGAAGATGTCCCGGCGGTGTTGGTGCTCGACCGCGAAGGGGCCGTGCGCTATCGGCTGACAGGGGGCCCGTTCGACAACGAGGTGGGCATCGCGGATGTAGAAGATGCGATCGAGTCGCTGCGGTGAGGCGGCCTTTGCTCGGTCAGAGATGAAGTGGGTATACGCCTGCCTAAGGCTCCTGCCTGGTTGAATTTAATCAGACGCTGCATGATCAAAGTTGTGTCAGAATACGGACGTGTCCGAGGGAATTAGGGGCAAGCTACTTTCTCCGTTCGTGCCAGCGATGAATTCGATTCTCGCTGTCGCCGTAGGAATTCTGGGCTCGAGGTACTTTATAGACATTGGTTCAGCATTCCATTTTTGTTGCTATACGGAATGGGGATCGTTTTCATGGACGGCGTTCCTGTTTTGGTTGGCCTCTCTATGCCTCTTCGGTTTGGTCGTTGCACGCCATCAGGCCGAAGCACAGGAGAGTCGTGTTCTGCCCCTGTCGGACTTCCGCGGAAGGTTTGCCAAGTTAGCCCTGCACACAACCTTCGCTCTGGAAGCCAACGTGCCTCGACACCCCAGGCCGAGGAAGAAGGACGATGACTCTTTGAAGCCGAAGGGGGAGGGCGATGACTCTGTCCAAGCTATAGAGACGGCAATTCGCGACTTGCTCTCTGCCATCACTTCTCTTGCTCTGAGCTACGATGGCACACCTTTGGTCGACGGACAACCTGCGAGGTATGCGGCGAACGTGATGGTCTACGTTGAGAGTTCCGGTGCGGCGCCGTACTTCAACAACGACGTCCTCGCTGCCCTCAAATTCGTCGATCCAGAGATCGATCACAAGTATCTCAGCGGCGTGCTCAGTCTGTGCTGCAACCTCAGCAATCATACGGGCATCGAGGGCAGCGATCCCGACCCGGACCTCAAACCCCTAGCGCTGCCGGTACCGGAGACGACGAAGTACAAGGACAAGTGGCGAGTTCTCAACGGGGCACCCTTGGCATTTGCCAACAATCGACCGGAAGGTCAAGGGGATGTCTCCAAGTTGATGAAATGGTGCACCGAGAAAGGGGATTTTCGTACGTCGGTCCTCGACGACTTGCGCGAGTATTTCCAGGGCCACGAACGCTATATGAAGAGCTTCATTTCATGGCCCTTGGTGGACGCCAGCGGGAAGCCATTCGCCGTGGTAAGCCTGCACGCAAATCGACCCTTCATCCTGGGCACCCAGGAACGCCGCGAGGTTTTTCAGGCTATGACCGCGCCGTTCTTCTTCGATTTGGCGAACTGCGTAGCGCTGCTTCGGTCAGAAGAAGAGAAGGGCGCTCGTCCAATTAACCAAGACCAAAGAATTTCTTCAACCACTGATGCTGAGGTGGAGAATGAATCGGATCAGCAGCCGGGGCGGTAGAAGTCCCAAGGGGAGTGAGGGAAAAATGCCCGGGCGGGCCCTGGTAGGGGTTGGGTTGGGGCTGCGCTGAACGAAGCGCCTGCACTCCCGCCAGAAAGTCCAGTCGAGCCTTTTCGAAGTTGCGATCGATCATTGCTGGCTTCCTACATCTCCATGGTAGTGCATTTGGGCTCTTCAGTCTACACGAGCCGCCCAGCGGTCAATCCACCTCCGCCTGCATGACTGTGCGCGGACTTACTCAGACTGGTTCTCTTCCTTGGCGTAGAAGGTTTCCCAGGCTTCGCCGGCGATGCCGTTGAGGTCCCACTCGACGTTGCCGTCTTTGATGGTTAACTCGGGCACCAGAAGGGTGTCGCCGTTGGCGACGGCTTGGCGGCTGGAGTCGAGGAAGCCGAACTTGCCGGCCTTGGCGTCGAGCACGACCACATCGGCCACGGCACCGACGCTGAGTTGGCCAAGGTCAGGCCGCTTGACCTGCTGCGCCGGGTTCCAGGTCGACATGCGAATCACGTCGGCCAGCGGGACGCCCAAGGCGAGGATCTTCGACGCCGTGTTGGCCATGGTCTTCATGCCGCCGTTCATGCTGCCGATGTGGAGGTCGGTGGAGATGGAGTCAGGCGGAAAACCCTGTTCGATCGATGGCGCGGCCACATACCAGTAGAAGCTGCCGCCTCCGTGGCCGACGTCGAATTTGACGCCGCGCTCGCGCCCTTCAAACAGGCCGGGGTTCACTTTACCGTCAATCAGTTCGTCGCGGCGGCCGGAGTACATGTGCGTGTAGATATCGCCGGGGCGCAGCTTCTTCGTAACGAGGTCGGCCAGCGGGCGCTCGGGATGATTCGAGCCGAAATCGACCATCACGGGAATGTCGGCGAGGTTGCCCGCCTCGACTGCGCGCTCGACGGATGTCCAATCGGCCGCGCCGTAGTGCGCCGTCTTGATACCGACGATGGTGTCGGGATATTTCTTGGCCATCGCCGCGATCTTCTCGGGCTCCATGTCTTCAATGTTCTGCTCGCCATCGGGACCCATGCCGCCTCCGGCCACGTTCAACATGACGAGGACACGCGTTTTGGCGCGGTCGATGACGCGGTCTTTGAAGTCCTCGAAATTGCGGTGGCCTGAGCTGCCGACGTCGACCATGGTCGTGACGCCGCTGCGGAAGCTGTGGTCGTCCGGGTAGACGCTGCTGTCGCCGGTGAGCGCCTTGAGGCCGGTCCCGGCATAGACGTGCACGTGGAGGTCGATTAGGCCCGGCGTGACATACAAGCCCGAGACATCGACGACCTTCTCGGCGCTGTCGGTCGGCAGGCCTTGATAGACGGCCGCGATCTTGCCGTCGGTAATGCCGACATCCATCGGCCCGTCGATGTTGTTATTGGGGTCGATGACGTGTCCGCCTTGGAGGACGAGATCGAACGGGCCTGCGGGTGGGCTTTGACAACCGGAGACGAACAGCAAGAGAGCAATGGCGACGGTGGCTGGGGTTAGAGTCTTCATGGTTTCGATTGTTTTGATCGAGTAGTTGGCTTGGCTAGTGCGATTGCGAAAAAGATGTGTGCCCTTACAGGGCTCCCGAAAGTTTTGCCGCCTGCCCACGTCTGGAGCCGTGGGCTATCATGTCTCGCCCCTCCCGGGGCGCGGAGCGATCCCACATCGAGGGATTTTTCGGAGCCACGGGCACGGCACGCCGTGCCCCTACAGCTTGCCCCAGTACTCTCGCCAGTCGGGGCTCGTGCGTCCGTTCAGGTCCCAGACGACCTGGCCGTCGCGCAGGGTCAGCTCGCACTCGAGCAGCTTCGTCGCGTCAAAGCGCGAGCCCTGTGCATCCACGAGCCCGAAACGGCCGTGGTCGACTCGCAGCACCGCGATGTCGGCGCCCGCGCCTTCACTCAGATGGCCAAGTTGGCTCTGCTTCATCTGATTCGCCGGATTGAGCGTTGACATCTTGATCACATCCGCGAGCGAAACGCCCAGGTTCAGCACCTTCGACATCACGTTGAGCATGTTCTTCATGCCGTCGTTCATGCTGCCGATGTGCAGATCGGTCGAGATCGAATCGGGAACAAAACCCTGGCGGATCGCCGGCACACCGTTCTTCCACGAGAAGCTGCCGCCGCCGTGGCCGATGTCGAACTTCACGCCGCGCTTGCGCGCCTGCCACAGATACGGCAGCAGCTTGCCCTTCTCGTCGAGATAGGGCACTTGTTGCTTGTAGCCGTGCGTATAGATGTCGCCCGGACGAAGGTGATCGAGCACGAGCTCCTGGAAGGGGCGTTCCTTGCGAAACGTACCGAAGTCGATCATCACCGGCAGGTCGGCGATCTTGCCGGCCGCGACGGCGCTGTCGACCGAGGTCCATTCCGGCCCCGCGAAGTGAGCGGACTTGATGCCGACCACGACGCCGGGGTATTCCTTGGCCCGTTTGGCGGTGGCCTCGGGGTCCATATCCGTCATGTCCTGCTCGATTTTCTGGCGGCCGGCCATGCCTTTGCCGACGATGTTGAGCAGGGCCAGGACGCGCGTCTTCGAGATGTCGATGACGCGGCTCTTGAAGTCGGGGAAGTTTGTCCAGCCGGAGCTGCCGGCATCGACGACGGTAGTGACGCCGCTACGAAAGGTGAAGCCGTCGGGATAGACACTGCGGTCGCCGGTGTAGGAGTCTTTGTTGCCCGTGCCGGTGTAGACGTGGACGTGGATGTCAATTAACCCCGGCGTGACGTAGAAGCCCGCGACATCGACAGTCTGCTTGGCTTCGGTGGGCGAGATGTTCTCGGCCACGCGGGCGATCTTGCTGCCGGCGATGGCGACGTCCATCGGTTGATTGATGCTGTTCTTGGGGTCGATGACGTGCCCGCCCTTGAGCAGTAGATCGTAACGGGTTTGCGCGTTGAGCAAGCCGCCCAGCGCCAACATCAAGACCAATTGAATAATCCACTTCATTCTCGTCATCCCCTCATCCCCTCATTGAAATGTAGGGGCACGGCATGCCGTGCCCGCTGGGCGCTAAGCGCCAGATCCTTGCCGACAACTTCTGAGCAACCCTCTGACTCCCCGAGGACCTGAGTCCCGACGAATCGAGACTCGGCAAGGCGGGAGCCTTACGCCACATCATGGCCGACTCGTTCTTCCCGCTCCAGAGCGGCCCCTGCGGCCGAAGCGTAACTGTGCGCCATAGGCGTCGCGCCAGTCGGAACTGGCTCGGCCGTTGAGATCCCAGACGACGCGTCCGCCGCGGAGCGTCAGTTCGCCGACCAACAGCTTGTCGCCGGTGAAGCGAGCGTTGCCCACGTCGAGAAACCCGAACCTCTCGCGGTCGAGGCGCAACACAGCCACATCCGCCTCAGAGCCGACACTCAGATTTCCTAACTCCGGCCGCTTGATCTGCATCGCCGGGTTGAGGGTCGACATCTTGATGACGTCGTAGAGCGAAACGTCCTGGTTGAGGATTTTCGACATGAGGTTGAGCATGTTCTTCATGGCGCGGTTCATGCTGCCGATGTGGAGGTCCGTCGAGATCGAGTCGGGCACCCAGCCTTGCTCGATCGCCGGGATGGCCTGGTTCCAGCGAAAGCTGCCGCCGCCGTGACCCACGTCGAACTTGACGCCGCGCTTGCGGGCCTCGTGCAGATAGGGCCGCACCCTGCCCTGGTCGTCGAAGATCGGTACCGGGCCCAGGTACATGTGCGTGTACATGTCGCCCGGCCTCAGGCGCTTCGTGACCAACTCCTCGAAGGGCCGCTCGGCCGTGAAGTCGCCGAAGTCGACCATCACTGGGACGTCGGCCTGCTTGCCGGCCTCGACGGCCCGATCGACGGCGATCCAGTTGGGCGCCTGATAGTGGGCCGTCTTGACGCCGACGATGGTGTCGGGGTGCTTGCGGGCCATCTTCGCGGTGGCGGCGGCGTCCATGTCGTCGGTGTTCTGCTCCACTGGGCGGCCGCCCATGCCCCCACCGACGATGTTCAACATCGAGAGCACGCGCGTTTGTGAACGGTCGATCACGCGGTCCTTGAAGTCTTCGAAGTTGCGCCAACCCGAGCTGCCGACGTCCACGACGGTGGTGACGCCGGAGCGGAATGTATGGCCGTCGGGATAGACGCTGTTGTCGCCCGAATAGGCGCCGCGCATGCCGGTACCCGCATACACGTGTACGTGGATATCGACCAGTCCCGGCGTGACGTAAAGACCGTCGGCGTTGACCGTGCGGCGCGCCTCGATGGGGTCGATGCTGGGGGCGACGCGCGCGATCTTGCCACCGGCGATGCCCACGTCCATGACACGGTTGAGCCGGTTGGCGGGATCGATGACATGACCGCCTTTGATGAGCAGGTCGTAGGGCGCTTGGGCGGGTAGGTTCGCTGCTAACAGAAGCAACCCAAGCACCAACGTGACGGCTTTCATATTCGTTCTCCTGTGTGCCCGCAGCAACGGATGTAGCAGGCTACACCCTTACTTGCTGTAGAACTTCTTCCAACCAACTCCGGCGCGGCCGTTCAGGTCCCAAACCACCTTGCCGTCGCGCAGCGTCAACTCGTCCACCAGGAGCTTCGTGCCGGTGTATCGCGCGCGACGCGAGTCGAGGAGCCCGAAGACCCCCTGGTCCTCGCGAATGACCGCGATGTCCGCACCTGCGCCGACGGTCAAGTGCCCCAGTTTCGTTCGCTTGATCTGTTGCGCCGGGTTCCAGGTCGACATCTTGATCACGTCTTCGAGCGGCACGTCGAAGTTGTAGATCTTCGACATCACGTTGATCATCTCTTTCATCCCGCCGTTCATGCTGCCGACGTGCAAATCGGTGGAGATCGAATCGGGCAGGAACCCCTCTTTGAGGCCCGGCACGGCCACCCACCAGAAGAAGCTGCCGCCGCCGTGGCCGACGTCGAAGAACACGCCGCGCTTGCGTCCGCCGTGCATGCCTTGGCTGATCTTGCCCGTCTCGCGGTCGAGTTCCCCGCGAATGCCCGAATACATGTGGGTGTAGATATCGCCGGGCCGCAGCTTGACCGTGAGTAGTTCGGCGAGGGGGCGCTCGGGATGGTTCGACCCGAAGTCGATCATGACGGGGATGTCGGCCAGCGTACCGGCCTCGACCGCGCGTTCGACCGACGTCCAGTCGGGGTGGGCGTAGTGGGCCGACTTCACTCCGACGATGGTTTCGGGATGCTTCTTGGCCATGTTGGCCGTGGCCTCGGCGTCCATGTCATCGGTATCCTGCTCAACTCGGCCGCCGCCCATGCCCTTGCCGGCGATGTTGAGCATGGCGAGGACGCGCGTTTGCGAACGGTCGATGACGCGGTCTTTGAAGTCTTCAAAGTTGCGCCAACCGGAGCTGCCGACGTCGACGACCGTGGTGACACCGGTGCGGAACGTGAAGCCGTCGGGGTAGACACTGCTGTCGCCCGAGTAGGCGCGGCGCATGCCGGTGCCCGCGTAGACGTGGACGTGAATGTCGATGAGGCCCGGCGTGACGTAGAGCCCTTTGACGTCCACGACCTTCTCGGCCGAGCTCTCGGGAATATCAGCCTCGACGGCGGCGATCTTGCCATCTTTGACGGCTACGTCCATCGTGCGGCTGATGTCGTTCTTCGGATCGATAACATGGCCGCCCTTGAGGAGAATGTCGTAGCTTGCCTGCGCCGGCAAGCCCGCGGGCAGCAGGATGAAGACGAGGGAAACGAAAAGCTTATTCATGGTTGTCACCGCTGGTTGACTCGATGCCAATTCTTCCTCAATGCAGCTTGTCCCTCAATTCCGCTTTTCGGGATCGCTGTAGTATTTCTCCCACGGCGTACCGGCCAAGCCGTTAAGGTCCCACATGATCTGGCCGTCCTTGAGGGTCAGCTCAGCCGTCAGGAGGCGGTTGCCCATGGCGCGGGCCTTGCGCACATCCAGGAAGCCGAATGAGCCTTCGTCCATTCGGATCACCGCGACATCGGCAACGGCTCCAACGCTGAGATGCCCCAGCTCGGGGCGCTTGATCTGCTGCGCCGGCTGCCAGGTCGACTTGCTGACGACGTCCTGAAGCGACACCCCGTGGCTCAGGATCTTCGACATGACGTTGAGCATGTTCTTCATGCCGGCGTTCATGCTGCCGATGTGCAGGTCGGTCGAGATCGAGTCGGGGATGAAGCCCTGCTTGAGCGTCGGCGCCGCCAGCCGCCACCAGAAGCTGCCGCCACCGTGGCCGACGTCGAACTTGACACTCCGTTTCTGCGCTTCGAACAGATAGGGACGGACCTTGCCGTTCTCGTCAAGCATGGGCACGCGCCCAAGGAAGGTGTGCGTATACATATCGCCGGGCCGCAGCCGCTTGGTGACCAATTCTTCGAAAGGCCGGGCGGGGTGGAAGATGCCAAAGTCGACCATGATCGGTATGTTCGCCAGCTTGCCAGCCTCGATCGCCCGATCGACGGGAATCCACTCCGGCCCTGAGTAGTGGGCGGTCTTGATGCCGACGACCGTATCCGCGTACTGTTTGGCGACCTTGGCGGTGGCCTGAGCGTCCATATCGTCGAGGTTCTGCTCGATCGCGCCACCCCCCATTCCGCCGCCCACAATGTTCAACATCGCCAACACTCTTGTTTTCGCGCGGTCGATCACGCGCTGCTTGAAGTCGGGGAAGTTGCGCCAGCCTGAGCTGCCGACATCAACCATGGTCGTCACGCCGCTGCGGAAGCTGTGGCCGTCGGGATAAACGCTGCTGTCCCCGGTGAGCGCTCGAATACCCGTCCCCGCGTAGACGTGCACGTGGATGTCGATCAGGCCGGGCGTGACGTAAAGGCCCGCGGCGTCGATGACCTTCTTGGCTTTCGATTCGTCGATACCGGCCTCGACGGCGGCGATCTTGCCGTCTTGGACAGCGACGTCCATCGCCTGATCGATGTCGTTCTTGGCGTCGATGACATGGCCGCCCTTGATGAGCAGGTCATACTGCGCCACGAGGGCGAGCGGGCAGAGGAGGATCAGAACAGTCAGTCGCGGTACGGCGTTCATGAGAGTCTCCTTACGATCTACGGGTAGAGCCGTGTGGGGAGGTCTTGTCGGGGGGTTGCACGCTACGCCGCACAGACGGTAGCGAAGTGGGTACGACGCACTACCGCACGGAGCAGTCCTCCGCCCCGCAAGCAGCCAGCTATAATTTGATTGTCGCCGGGAGGAGTGACTTCCCGCGCTGCGTCCTGGGAATCCCCCGTGTTGCCCTGAAACCAATGGACTTCTCAAAAGCACTGCTGCGGCGGGTCGGCCGCGCGCTTCAAGACTATAACATGATTCGCGGCGGCGATCGCATCGCCGTGGGCGTCTCCGGGGGAAAGGACTCGCTGGCGTTGCTGGACGCGTTGTTGCAGCTTCAGAGGAAGTCGCCCGTCGCCTTTCGGCTCCAGGCCTTTACGGTGGAGCAGGGCAAGTTCGACCGTCCCATCGAGCCGCTGGGTGACTACATGAAGGGACGGGGCGTCGAGTGGATCTACTACCGCGACGAGCCGTCGTTCCAACTGATTCAAGACCAGCCCGACCACGGGTGCGACCTCTGCAGCCGGTACCGCCGCCGCGCGGTGTACGAGATCGCTTCCGAGCTGGGCTGCAACGTGGTCGCGCTTGGCCACACGCAAGACGATTTCTGCGAGGCCCTACTGCGTAACACCCTCTATACCGGCCGGCTCAGCGCCTTGCCCGCGGTGACCCACTCGCGATCGAAAGATTTCCGGCTGATTCGCCCCCTGGTTTACGTTTCCGAAGAGATCACTTCCGGGTACGCCGACCAAAAGGGTATTCCCCTCACGCCCTGTGTTTGCTCGTACAAGACGGGCACCGTGCGCGAGAACTTGCGATCGTTCCTCGACCAGATCAAGCAGCACAATCCTCACGTGCTCGAGAACATCACCTCGGCCATGAAGCGTCTCGACACGGCTCGCCTCCTCGACACGCGATTCCTTGACTTGGAGGGGGACGAATCCCCGGTCCCCGAACCCTCCGACTTGCTGCCCGTGCTCAGCCAGGAAACCCTATAAGCTGGATGCTGTAGCCTTTCTGTACCATAGAGATTGATTCCCCGAAACGCCGCTTGTTCTTCCAGGGCGGGCAGCGGGGCACGCGCTCCCCGTCTTCGTCCTTCATGACCACAGCCCAGAACTCCAGCGCCGCTCTCGCGCTCGGCAAGGCATTCGCCGTCATCTTTCTGCTTTTCATTTTCCTCGTCGGCGTGCGAGGTCTCGGCGACGGCTTCAAGCTGTTGGGCCATGACTTGCTCGACACGTTCTTCACCGCCACGGCAAACCCTTTTATCGGGTTGATGGTCGGCATCCTGGCGACGACCTTGGTGCAAAGCTCGTCGGTGTCGACGTCGATGATCGTGGCTCTGGTCGCCGCGCCCGAAAATCCCCTGCCGATCGCCAACGCCATTCCGATGGTCATGGGCGCGAACATCGGGACCACGGTTACGAACACGTTCGTGTCGCTGGCTCACATGGCGCGCCGCGATGAGTTTCGGCGCGCCTTCTCGGTAGCGACCTGCCATGACTTCTTCAATTTCATGACGGTGGCGGTGCTGTTACCGCTGGAGTTGATGACCGGGTACCTGCGCAGGATGGCGGAGGCCCTGGCCGGAATGGTCGGAGGCGTCGAGGGCTTCAAGTACAGCAGCCCGCTCAAGGACGCGTTGAAGGCGGGGGTTCAGCCTATTGTTGCTGGCAGCGAGGCTTTTTTCGAAACGGGGCCCGCCCAAGGCACGCTGATCATCGCCGTCAGTGGCGTTCTCATTGTCGGTGCACTCTTCTTGTTGGTGTCGGTGATGCGCTCGGCCATGCAGGCCCGCGTTGAGGTGTTCATCAACCACTTCCTTGGCCGCAGTGTGATGTTGTCGATGCTGATCGGAGCGGTCGTTACGGTGATGGTGCAGTCCAGCTCGATCACGACGTCGCTGCTCGTCCCCCTGGCCGGCGCCGGCATTATCACGTTGCGGCAGGCTTTCCCCATTACTCTCGGTGCTAACATTGGGACAACCGTCACGGCGTTGCTGGCCTCGATGGCGGCCGCCGGGGCCAACGCGCAGGCCGGCGTTGTCGTTGCGCTGGTTCATCTGCTGTTCAATCTCACCGGCACGGTGATGATCTACCCGGTGCGAGCGATCCGCGAGATCCCGCTGGCGGCCGCGCGGCGTTTCGCCGACATCGCGGTCCAATCTCGCCGCTGGGCGTTGGTCTACGTGGTGGTTACGTTCTTCGGGCTGCCGGCCCTGTTTGCGTTTCTCAACCGCTTCTTGAACTAAGCCGGAGGCATTCTATGCTTGACCAGTTATTGAGGATCTTCCGTCCGGGCAAACCTCTGGGCGAGATGGGCGAGAAATTCGCCAGGATGCTGGGCCTGGCGAATCAGATGACCAGGGCGGCGGGAGAGATCTACTTTCGCGAGGTCACGGCGCCGGAGGTGCGCAGCCGGTTGTACGAGTCCGACGTGGAAGTGAATTCGCTGGAGCGCTCGATCCGCAAGCACGTTGTCGCGCATCTGGCGACCCGCGGCAACACGACGGACGTCCCCTACTGCCTCCTGCTGATGAGCCTCGTCAAGGACGTCGAGCGCATCGGTGACTACGCCAAGAATCTAGGCGAAGTCGTCGACATCTACAGCGGAGATTTGCCCGACGATGACATCGTCGGCGAGCTGCGGGCGATTCGCCAGGGCGTCGAAGAGGCCTTCCAAGCGGCGTCGGAGGTCTTCGCGGACTCCGACCGCGAGCGAGCCTTGGCTTTCATCCGCCAAGGCAAGGACTACGCTCGCCGCTCCGATGGCCTGCTCATCCGCATCGCCGGGCAGAACTACGAAGCGGGCAAGGTCGCCGCCCTCGTCCTGGGAGCCCGCTACTACAAACGCATCGGCGGGCACCTGCTCAACGTCCTCTCGAGCGTCGTGATGCCACTTCACAAGATCGACTACTACGACGAAGACGAGCTGAAAGTAAGAGCGGAAGACCCAGGGCATGGGACTTAGCAGCCCGTGACAGAAGAACGATGCCTCACTCCGGGGCACTGTCCAAAAGCGCCGGGATAAACCGGCGGGGAGTAGGGGATGAGAGAGCCCCACAGTGAAGGAGTAGCGAACCACGCTGACCTCGCGTCGTGCGCCGGCGACGCTGCGGTTGAAGCGTTGACAGAGGCACTGGCGGGCCGGCTATCGAGCCGCGAAATCCTGAGTTCCGGGCGCCGACCCTGGAAACTCCCCGCACGAGAACCGGAAGACCTCAGCGATGCCCGTCGCGAAGGACAGACCGGCGGGAGAAGGCGCAAGCGGTACGCCCCGCCTGTACGTCGGTGAGGAGTCGTAGTGCGAGATTCTGCCTATAGGCTCTTCAAAAACTCCACGAGATCCCAGCGGTCCTGGTCTGTCATTTCCCGGGTGCCGTACTCGTGGCCGGCATTGCTGTTACTCGGCTTCGTTGTGTCGAACAGGAATCCGTCGTACTCGTTCTCCCCGTGCTTGAAGCCGACTTTCGTCGCATCCAGTTCGCGCGAACCCACCATGAATCTCTGCGGACGGTACTGCGTCTCGGGCGGATCGGGCGGATCATTCTCCTTCGGGCTAGCAGGCAGCAGCAGGTCATACAGTGTCGGCACAGACCCGTTGTGCAAATACGGCGCGGTCGCCCAGATTCCGTTCAACGACCGTCCCTTATACGCCCGCAGCGATTCAAACGGCGCCGCGGTCGTATCCGGCTTATAGCTGCCCGCCTTCACCGACGGCTTGATCGGGTTGCTGAGGAATCCGTTAATCAGGCCAACCGCCCAATCCGCACCTCGCGTAAAGAACCACTTATCAGGGTCCGGGGTCGCGACAACGCTTGCCGTCGCTTTGGTCAATATTGCCGCCACCGGAGCCCGCGTATCGAGCAACACGCTTCCCACCTCCGTGCTCACATACTGATTACGCACAATCCCGCTGAAGCCCGCGTAATCGACGCTGTTCGTCGCCGTCGTGGGGTCGGTACCCGACTCCTCCAGGTTGTCCATCCGCGCCACAATCCGTCGGCTTTCGCTCGTGCGGTCAATCTCGGCATGGCACGCCGCGCAGTACTCATCAAATAGGCGCGCCCCGCGCTTCCTGCCCGCGTCATCAATCGCCGGCAGGCCCGCCTTTTTCACCGCATCCGCCCAGGTTGGTGACTCGAGGCTCCACAACCGGTCCTCGATCTGCCGCAGGTTATGCACGTTCACCGACGATTGGAAGCTGATATGCTTCGGCCCGAACTCCTGCCCGCTTAGCACCGACGCCACCGTGAAGCCGTCCTTCTGCTCCCAATCGAGCGTGCCGAATACGCCGATCACTTCACCCGCATTCCGTCCGATCGGCCCCACCCCGGCATTCGCTCCAATCCCGTTCCATTGCACATAGTCGTGCTGCGGAATGTCCCAGAGAAACGGATAACTCACCGGGGCATTCGGCGAGTTGAACAACTGATCACGAAGCAGGCGTCGCTCCTCCACTGACAAAAGCGAGACCAACCGCTCCATGAGATGGTCCCGGTTCTCGCTCGTCAGCGCGGGCTGCAATGTCTTCAACAGCTTCTCCGTCTCTGCCGGCGGCAGAGCGCCGGTCAAGACGGCTCGCAAGGCCTCTGGATTCAGCACATGCTCGAGCACACGGTTGTAAATTCGCCCAGCCTGGTATCCACTTGACTCAGGTGACCCCAACATCTTGTAGTTGGGCTCACAGCGTCTTAGCGTCCCAATCGGCGACGATCGAGCGGTACGGCGTCGGCTCCACCGCCATGGCCTGCTGCACAAGGCGGTAGAAGAGCTTGCCCCGACTGCGTGATCTGCGCCGATTGAAGCGGAACACGAACTCGTCGAGATAGTAGTCCAGATGCTCGTGGCTGACCGCCCCCTGATGCGTGCCCAGCATCCAGCGCTTGAGTAGCGAGATCGCCAAGTGCACCCTCGGCAG
Organism: Bryobacterales bacterium; assembly: GCA_965261065.1. Lineage (GTDB taxonomy): Bacteria > Acidobacteriota > Terriglobia > Bryobacterales > UBA6623 > JAKZVK01. The sequence goes on from OZ253444.1 coordinate 7,596,995, forward strand.
TAGCTGCGAGGCCTGCTCGCGGCGGTTGTTAATCGAGATGATACGACGCTGGTAGTCCTTCTTCTTGAGCGGATCGTAGCCCGACCAGTTGTCGGTAACAACCACGCTGCCCGGCTCGACCGACTCCTCGACGAAGGGCATCAAACTGGCCGCCGAGGCGTTCTGAACGCGCTGCATGCGGATGCGCCCCAGCCCGGTGCCTCTCTCTTCCGCGGCGACTGCAATCAACGCTTTACGCTCGGTCTGCCGGCCGATTACCCCTTCTTCTTCAGCGCCCCAGTAGGTCTCATCGACCTTGACGAGGCCCGTCAATCGCTCCCGCCCCGGGCGCACCATCGCTCGCCTCAGCTTGTGCATCCAAGGCCAGGCGGTTTGGTAACTGCCCAGTCCCAGAACGCGCTGTAGACCCAGGGCGCTGGCCCCATTCTTCTGCGTGGTGATGGTCCACATCGCCCGGAACCACAGCCGCAGCGGCTTGCGTGTGTCTTGAAAGATCGTGCCGGCGGTGACGGAGGTTTGCCGCCCGCAGCGAGCGCATTCGAACCACACTTTGCGCACCGGCCAAGCGCGCTCATGCCCACACCTTGGACAGCGGAAACCCTCTGGCCAGCGCAAGGCGAACAGATAGTCGCGGCAAGCCTCCTCGCTCGCAAAGCGAGACTCGAATTCGAGTTGGTCGCGCGGGTAATCCTCCACCAAGCCCTACACTACATCTTGGGGTCACCTGAGTCAAGTGGATACCCAGCTTCACCCAAACGCATCCAGCCTCGCGTACCCATACGGCACAGGCGTATCTTTGAACCGGCTCTCGTTGAAGAAGTTATACGCCTTCACCCGCAGCAGGTAGGTTTTCCGATCGGCCTCCACCTCCGCGGCGCTTCCATAGTTGCCGGCCTCGAGTACTGCCGCCACGAAGCGCTGCCGTTTGGCCTCATCCGTCGACATCGCCGACAGCGAAGCCCCAAGGGCAAGCATGAACCCGTCCATGTCGGCCGCAGCCGGGCCGCCGTCAATACGGATTCCCACGCCGTTGTAGTTCACTTGCGAACAGTGACACGCCGCGCATGTGTAGCCCATGTACTTCTTTCCTCGATAGGTGTCCGCCACCATCCCCACCGGCAAGGCATCCGGATTGCTCCTCGTCTGCTTTTGGGGCAGATAGCGGAACCCGTTCATATTCTCCGGGGAGCGGAAGAGTTCCTGCGAGCTCTCCTGCTCGAGAGCAATAAAGAAGTCATACGGCAGGAGGTCCGAACCCTGCGTGATGTTGTAGAACCACAGACTGTCGTCCTCCTCCCATCCCTGATCCAGATAAACCACTCGCGCGAAGGAATCTCCAAACAGGTCCGCCTGGACCGTCGTCGCGCCGCGATCCGCGTCGTGATCCACCAGGTTGTAGTAAATGGTGTCGAACCAGGTCGTTGAACGGAACAGCAACAGAAACAGGATCAACCATGCCGCTACCCAAGCGCCTCTCCTCAGCTTCGGCCCGATCTTATGCCGTAAATAGTCGACAGCCTTGCGCATAATGAGTTCCTCACTTTTCCAGCGCGTTCCTCTCAGCGGCACGCAACTGCTGTAGAACGACCGGCTGCATTGTACCGCATTCGGGTCAGATGAAAAGGCCAAACCGTGAGTCGTGAACGGTGATTCGCGAACCGTCATTCGAACCCGGAGGAAATGAACCACGAATGAACGCAGGTTCATACAGATGAAGGGCCAAACCAGGAAGCCTGCAAAACCTGTCTTGATCTGCGTTCATCGGTGGTTCCCGCCCCTTTGGACTTCCAACCAACCAACGCCCTATGCTAAGGGCTTGCTGGATTCGGCGTTTTGCATCGGGTTGCCTCTCCACCCCCCGCCTACGATGCCCAACGCAGGTGGTGTTGATTGAAAGGCCGGCGGCATATGGCCTTTGTGGCGGCCGGCTTGGTTCTCGGTGCCGCCCTCGCCTACTCGCTCTACACCAACCCTGAATGGAAGACCTTCAGCGTCAGCCGGTTCTGGGCCAACTTTCGTGAGGCCGACTGGCTTTGGCTGGGACTTGCCGCGGGCGCCATCTACGGCAGCTATGCGGTGCGCGCCCTTCGTTGGAAAATCTTCCTCGATCCGATCAAGCCCGATGCGAGCTTCGGTAATCTGCTTTCGGCGACGGTGGTAGGCTTCGGCGCGATGGGTATTCTGGGGCGTCCCGCGGAGATCGTCCGACCCTACCTAATCGCACGCAAGGAGCAGACGCCCATCTCCAGCCAACTGGCCATCTGGGTGATCGAGCGTTCTTTCGATGCTGGGTATCCACTTGACTCAGGTGACCTCAAGATGTAGTGTAGGGCCTGGTGGAGGATTACCCGCGCGACCAACTCGAATTCGAGTCTCGCTTTGCGAGCGAGGAGGCTTGCCGCGACTATCTGTTCGCCTTGCGCTGGCCAGAGGGTTTCCGCTGTCCAAGGTGTGGGCATGAGCGCGCTTGGCCGGTGCGCAAAGTGTGGTTCGAATGCGCTCGCTGCGGGCGGCAAACCTCCGTCACCGCCGGCACGATCTTTCAAGACACACGCAAGCCGCTGCGGCTGTGGTTCCGGGCGATGTGGACCATCACCACGCAGAAGAATGGGGTCAGCGCCCTGGGTCTACAGCGCGTTCTGGGACTGGGCAGTTACCAAACCGCCTGGCCTTGGATGCACAAGCTGAGGCGAGCGATGGTGCGCCCGGGGCGGGAGCGATTGACGGACCTCGTCGAGGTCGATGAGACCTACTGGGGCGCTGAAGAAGAAGGGGTAATCGGCCGGCAGACCGAGCGTAAAGCGTTGATTGCAGTCGCCGCGGAAGAGAGAGGCACCGGGCTGGGGCGCATCCGCATGCAGCGCGTTCAGAACGCCTCGGCGGCCAGTTTGATGCCCTTCGTCGAGGAGTCGGTCGAGCCGGGCAGCGTGGTTGTTACCGACAACTGGTCGGGCTACGATCCGCTCAAGAAGAAGGACTACCAGCGTCGTATCATCTCGATTAACAACCGCCGCGAGCAGGCCTCGCAGCTACTGCCGAGGGTGCACTTGGCGATCTCGCTACTCAAGCGCTGGATGCTGGGCACGCATCAGGGGGCGGTCAGCCACGAGCATCTGGACTACTATCTCGACGAGTTCGTGTTCCGCTTCAATCGGCGCAGATCACGCAGTCGGGGCAAGCTCTTCTACCGCCTTGTGCAGCAGGCCATGGCGGTGGAGCCGACGCCGTACCGCTCGATCGTCGCCGATTGGGACGCTAAGACGCTGTGAGCCCAACTACAAGATGTTGGGGTCACCTGAGTCAAGTGGATACCAGGCCTTTCGGTATGTTGATTCTGCTCGCAGGACTGGTCTTGGCCCTGGGACAGATGCACATTGCACCCGGCGGCTCGGCCGAGGGGTGGGCTCCGGGGTTACCGGGCTGGTGGAACCCACTCACCCGCGTGGTTGGGGTAACGATCGTCGGGCTGTTGGTTCTGCTGATCGTGTTGCACGGCTATTACGACGAGTTGTCCGCCCGGCTGGTGGCGCGGTTGCGCGTGCGGCTGCATCCCCGCGCCGGAGGCCACTGGGCCGAACGCCTGGGCCGTCTGGCCGACAAGCTCGCCCTCTTCGGCGAAGGGCTGCGCAGCCTGCGCCAAGGCCGCAGCTTGGCGTTGACCCTGCTCCTCAGCATCGCCAACTGGACATTGATTGCCTTCTGCTTCCGCGCGGTGCTGGTCGCCTGCGTGCCCCAATTCAACCTCGGGGTCAGCGAGGTGCTCGTCTTCATGGGACTCGTCATGGTCGGCTCGATGTTCCAGTTGCCGGGCATCGGGAGAGGCGTACAGGTGGCCGCCGTGCTGGTGCTGACCGAGCTGTTCGGCGTTCCCGTCGAGGCCGCGTCGAGCACCGCCGTCTTGATCTGGTTCTTGAGCTTTATCGCCGTGGTGCTCCCCGCCGCGGTGATCATGGCGCGGGAGGGCATTCGATGGACCGGCCTTCGTGAGCTAGAATCAAAGCCTTAATGTCCGGTTGGCCCCTGGCCTGCAACTCTGGGCCGGCAGCTCTGGGGGGGCAAGCCGGGGACCGCCGCGCGCCACACAGGAACACAGAGGAAACCAGATCCGATGCTCTGCCCGTTCTGCGGTCAATTGGGCGATAAGGTCGTTGACTCCCGCGAAAGCAAGGAGGGAGCGGCAATCCGCCGCCGCCGTGAATGCCTGTCGTGCAGCCGCCGTTTTACCACCTACGAGAGAATCGACGAGATCCCCTACATGGTGGTCAAGAAGGACGGCCGCCGCGAGAAGTTCGACCGCCAGAAAGTCTTGAACGGCCTCCTGCATGCCTGCGAGAAGCGTCCCGTGAGCATGCCCAATCTCGAGGATCTGGTCAACGAGGCCGAGCAGATGGTCATTGGGGCGTCCGAACGGGAGTGCTCAACCACCACGATCGGCGAGCGCCTCATGGACCGTCTGAAGCAGCTCGACAAGGTGGCCTATGTTCGTTTCGCCTCGGTTTATCGGGACTTCCAGGATGAGGAGGAGTTTCTCAAGGAGCTGACCACGCTAATGAAGCATAAGAAGCTGAATTAGCTCGACTTAGGCATCTCTCGACCGATCGACGGCAGCCCTCCTCCCGATACCGCCAAGTGACCGATGGACTTCAAGGCAGCCTCCTGAGCCGGAGGGCACTATTGCCATAGTATTGAGTGCACTAATACTCCATACGATATTTTCTGTTGCAAATAGCCCCTCTTTGCCCGATACTGATCAAGAGGCTCACTCCTGTGCACGAGGCTTGTACGCGGGTGAAGCTTCTGTGTGGGTTTCGGAGAATGACGCATGGGGGATCCGACCTGAGAGGAATCCTCACGCACCGTAAGTGTTGTTCGAGCAGGCAGCCGCAGAATCGCTTTCAGGTGACGTGGCAACCCGTTCGCACGCGAGTATCGTAGACACCTCAGTTTTGAATCTTTCCGACACAGCCTGGATGCCATGCGCGAGTCCGCATCCCTGTGGAAAACTGCACCCCGTCGAGTCGATATGAGAGCCAAGGATACGATCGTGGATCAGTTTGAGGAGCAGTTCATATCCGACTCGACTGACCGGCGCAAGCCCGGGATGGACGAGTCAGAAAGCTTCATCGGGGGTCGCAGCGGAGAAAGCCCCGATCTCGACTCGGTGCAACCCGCTGCCGAAGAGACCATTTTCACCGACGACCCGGTCCGCGTCTATCTGAGGGAGATGGGCTCGGTCCCGCTGCTGACGCGGCAAGGCGAAGTCGACCTGGCCCGGCGCATGGAGCGTGGCAAGACCCAGATGCTTCGGGCAATCTCGCGCTCACCCCTGATTGTCAAACGGATCCTGGGCCTCTACGAATTGATCAGGAAGGGCGAAATCGAGGTCGACTCGATCGCCGAGATCGTCCATATCGACGACACCGAAGCGCAGCGCAACAAGAAGCGCAACAACGCCAAGCAACGGCTGGCCCGCGTCGCACGCGTCTACCGTCAACTGGCGGGCGTGCAGACCCAGCTTCTGCGCACTCCTAAGCGCAATGTGCACGTCTTGCGCCGCATGCAGTACAAGTCCAAGCGACTGATCATCAAGCTGTCGAAAGCCATCCAGATGGTACCGTTCCAGCAGAGCAAGTGGGACGAGTTCACCACCGAACTGCAGCGCGTGCAAGCCAACCTCGAGCCGCTTTATTCCGAGTTGCAACGGCTCAAATCGAAGTCAAGCCGTAAGAACACCAGCAACACGGCGGCCCAGCGCGAGATCCGCCGAGAGATCCGCACGGCGGAAGCCTCCTACGATTTGACTGTGACGGACATCCGGCACACGACGCGCCGCATCATCTCCGGTTTCTGCGAGGCCGAGCGGGCCAAGAAGTCGCTGGTCGAAGCCAATCTTCGGCTGGTCGTGTCCGTCGCCAAGAAATACGTGAACCGCGGCCTGCATCTGCTCGACCTCATTCAGGAAGGCAACATCGGCCTGATGCGCGCCGCCGAGAAGTTCGAGTACCGCCGCGGCTACAAGTTCTCGACCTATGCTACTTGGTGGATTCGCCAGGCGATCACCCGCGCCATCGCGGATCAGTCGCGCACCATCCGCATCCCGGTGCACATGAACGAGAGCATGAACAAGTTTCTGCGGGCCTCGCGCGAACTGGAGAAAGACCTGGGCCGTACGCCGACCAACGACGAGATCGGCGACCGCATGGAGATCACCTCCGAGAAGGTCCAAAAGCTCAAGACCATCTCGCGTGACCCGGTCTCGCTGGAAACCCCGGTCGGGCGCGACGGCGAGTCCGCGCTGGGCGATCTTTTGGAAGACCGTTGGGTCGGCTCGCCGGTCGAGGCCGTGATTGAGTCGAACGTCCAAGACGAAACCGCCGACGTCCTCAAAACCCTGTCGCCCAAAGAAGAGAAGGTCATCCGCATGCGATTCGGCATCGACTGCGACCGCGAGCACACCCTGGAAGAGATCGGTCAGGAGTTCGCCGTCACCCGCGAGCGCATCCGACAGATCGAGGCCAAAGCACTGCACGCCCTGCGCGGTCCCGACCGGGCACGCCGCCTGCGGGTTCTCATGGCGGCCAAGCACTAGCGCGATCGCGGCGGTCATCGCCGCCCCGGAGCGGCTCCCCTTGCTCTCTTCCCTCTCCGTCATCATCCCGGCCTACAACGAAGAGTCTCGCCTGCCCGCCACGCTCAGTAACGTGGTGGCCTATCTGCAAAGAACACCCGATCGTCCGGCGGAGATCCTTGTCATCGACGACGGCTCCACCGACGGCACGTTCCGCGTCGCGCAACAGCAAGCGAACGACATAGGGGACGAACGCCTATCGATGACCGTCCTCTCGAACCCGGGCAACCGCGGCAAAGGCTACAGCGTGCGGCACGGGGTTGAGAAAGCGCGCTGGGAATGGATCCTCTTCACCGACGCCGATCTGTCCGCCCCAATCGAGGAATGCGACAAACTAATCGCGGCCGTCTCGGCTGGCGGCGGCTCGGCTGGGCCCTATGACATCGCCATCGGGTCCCGCGCGCTCGATCGCTCCCTGATCGGTATCCATCAGAACGCTTTTCGCGAAACGATGGGGCGCATGTTCAACCACGTCGTGCGCTTAGTTGCCGGACTGCCCTATCGGGACACGCAATGTGGCTTCAAGTTATTCACGAGCAAGGCCGCGCGCGCGATCTTCCAGCGCCAGAGACTCGACCGCTTCGGTTTCGACGTCGAGATCCTCTTCTTGGCCAGGAAGCTGGGCTTCGAGGCGATCGAGGTGCCCGTCCGTTGGAACCACTCCGAAGGCACCAAGGTGAGCATGCTTTCCGGTGCCGACGCCTTTGTCGACATCGCGCGCGTCCGCTGGAACGACTGGACCGGCAAGTATCGCTAACGCCGCCGAGCTTGAACACCGAGTAGGCCGTTACAAGAAAGCGATCACGGCCCGCCGCAAGCGAGAGGAGCAACATCTCCGCGTAGCCGATAGCACAGCCAGGTGACGTCGAGATCGGGCTAAGTGCCTCAGCCGAGCCGCGCCTTCCCGTTGGTCTTCAACACGGGCCACACGGTCGAGCACTGGCATACCCGCACGAAAACGAAAGAAGTGAAGATTTTGGAACGCATGTCGCCGGCGGCGTGGCTCGCGATGAACCCGCGCGACGCCCGGCGACTTGGCCTGAAGCCCCACGATCTCGTGACCCCCGTTTCGCCGCGTAGCCGGATCGAGAACCTCGAGTTGCGAGTCACCGAGATCGTCGCGCCCGGCCAGGTGTTCATGCCGTTCCATTACGAGGAGAAAACTCCAACCGCCTGACGCAAAGTGCGTTCGACCCGATTTCACGGGAGCCGAACTACAAGCAGGCGGCGGTTCGCGTGGAGAAGAGCGGCGCGCCCAGTGTCGTGTAGGAAGCAGTCCGCCCTCCCAAGTCCGTAAGGCCTAGCGTCGAACCCACCCGTTCGGCCCATCCAAAAAAGCAAAGGTCGGCGAGCGCAGTGTGATCTGCGCGACGCATCGGGTTCGTCCAAGTAGAACTGGAGCAATGAGAAATGGATTTCAAGGGAAAGACAACCAAGATCAACTTGTTCAGTTTCAGCACCACCCCGATGCGAACCTTCCACATGACGTGGTTCGCGTTCTTTCTATGCTTCTTCGGCTGGTTCGGCATCGCGCCGTTGATGGCCGTGGCGCGAGAAACGGCCGCACGTTTGGCCGCGGCTAATGAACCGCCCGAGCCGGCCTACGCGTCGGACGCAGCGTAACAGGAGATTCTCAATGCTATCGAAGACCATCGTTCGCCTGAGTGTGCTCGGGGGGGGGGGGGTGGCGTTGACGTTCGCTCTCGCCGCCGAGCCCCCGCAGCCGGAAATCGCACTCAAGCCGAACCCAAGCCGGCACTAATTTATAGTTAATGGCTTTTGGTTCCGCCTGCTGCTGTGCATCGTTAGCCAGCGGATCTGTCCCCTCCCGGTCAGGTGGACTGCGGCTCGCGGGCGCGGGTGTTGGTGGAGTGCCACCTCAGCCACGAACCAGCCCTGTCACCAGTCGCACGATGTCGGGGCGGGGGACCGACGCCAGCGAGACTTCACCCATGTTGGCCGACAGTAGCCAGCGAAACAGTTCCGGCTGTCTGCCAAGACCTTCGATCTCCCGGTTGGCCAGCCCCGGGTGCCGGCTGAGGAACAGAACGAGATTGGTGATCAGATGGTGCTGGCGGACCATCGCGGAGATGCGCCGGCAATAGCCGTCGAGGTCCCGCACCGTCGGCGCCCGATCGGACGCCCGCAGCCACGGCCCGATGGCGTCGTAGAGGGCCTCGACCTGCGCGACGGCCAGGCTGATGCCTTCTCCGGTGATCGCGTCGAGGTAGCCGGAGGCGTCGCCGACTAGCGCGACGCCATCGGAGATGGGTGCCCGCGCTACCTGATGTAGCGGCCCGATGGCGCGCGCGCCGGCGGAAGGCTCGGCCCCCTCGATCGACGCGCGCAACCGCGGGAATCGCGTGAGCATCGACCGGATCAAACCCCGGCCGCCGCGCACGTTGCTCCCCTCCTTGGTCCCCTCCGGCGCTCACAGAAACGCAACGCCGACTTCATCCGGGCCGCACGGCGTTACGTACGCTTCCACACCGCCCGCCCAATGGACCTCCACAAACTCCGACCAGGGACTGCGGCGAAAGTGTTGCTGCACCGCAAACCGTCGCCTTCGATGCGACGCACCCTGAAGCCCCGCCCACCGGCGGACCAGCGAGTTGATGCCATCGGCGCCAATAACCAGGCGCGCCATCGTTTCCTGGCCGTCGAGCCAAGCTCGCGTGCCGCTCGGCCCGCGCGTCCCCAGCGTCACTCGCGTCCGCGGCCGCACCTCGACGGCGTCGATTGTTGCCGCTCGTTCACAGAGAGCTCGCGAGAGCTCGGTTCGGCGGATGCCCAGTCCAGGCCCCTCAGTGAAGCGAGCCGAAGCGCCGGTCCCCGTGGCCGACAGGTAATGGACGCCGACAAACGGCCGCATGTGCTCCGGGCGCAGGTACGCCGATACGCCGAGACGCTCCAGGTGCCGGAGGCCGGTCGGCATGACACCCTCCCCGCACGGCTTGTCGGCCGGCAGCGAGCCGCGCTCGCAGACCACCGTCCGCAACCCCGCCCGCCCGAAGGAGATTCCCGCGGCCAGGCCGGCCGGCCCGCCGCCGACCACGAGAACATCGATCGCGCTCGTGCTCATGTTCGCGCCGGCCTTCCGGGGATTAGCCGACGATGTCCCCCGAAACGGCGATCGTAGTCATTGTCAAGCTGCAAGGCTCGCTCCTCGGCTCGAATCCGCACCACCAGCAACACTGCGTTTGCGATGGAGAACCCCAGCGCCGTGAGAACCGCTCCGTGCAACAACGGCACGGCGGCGATCTCGATGATCACTCCGAGATAGTTCGGATGGCGCAGGTAGCGAAACACGCCGCCGTCGACCACCGGAGCACCAGGTACGGTGAATACGCGGACGCTCCACCGCCACCCGAGCTGTCGCATCGCGGCGTAGCGCAGAAGTTGGCCGCCGACCACCCCGACCGCCGCAACCACCGCGACGCCAGGGACCATGGGCCGCTCCAGCAGAAACACCTCGGCCACCATGCTTGCGAACCACGCGCCGTGGAGCAACTTCATCGCGGCCAAGTGCCCTGCGCCGTGCTCCCGGCCTCCTGCCGCAATGATCTTCGTTTCGTTGCGCCGGCTCCGTCTCAACTCGAACAGCCGCTGGATGATGAGCAGAACGACCGCTCCGACGAAGAGCCAGCGGGTCACCATCGCAGCAGCAACAGCTCAGCGCAGAACCCGGGCCCCATCGAGAACATCACACCCCAGCGGCCGGGCTCGGGCTCGAGCGCCAGGGTCTGACCCAGGATCAGCAGCACCGACGCCGAGGAGAGATTGCCCACCTGCGCGAGGCTTTCGCGGCTAAAGCGGAGCGCCTCGGGCTCGAGATCGAGCGCCTGCTCGATGGCGTCGAGCACCTTCGGACCGCCGGGGTGAGCAATCCAGTGGGAAATGTCGCTCACCGCCAGATCGTGCGAGGCGAGGAAGTCGTCAACCGCCGGCCGCAACCGCTCCTCGGTCAGCTTTGGGACGCCGGCGCTCAGTAGGATCTTGAAACCGCTGTCGGTCACGTCCCAGCCCATGATCTTTTCGGTGTCGGGAAAAAAGATCGATTGCGTCGCCACCACCCGCGGACCCCGTCCCGCGAGCGGGTGCTCGTCGCCGACGACCAACACGGCCGCCGCGCCGTCGCCGAACAGCGACGCCGACACCAGGTTGGGCACTGAGAGGTCGTCAAGCTGGATCGTGAGCGAACACAGCTCAACCGACAACAGGAGGGCCGCGTCTCCCGGCCGCCCTGCCAGCGCGTCGGCCAATCGCGCCACGCCGGCGCTGCCCGCGACGCAGCCGAGTCCAAAGAACGGTAGCCGCCGGCAGTCGGGACGAAACGGGATCCGATTCATTAGACGAGCGTCGATCGACGGCACCGACAGACCGGTCACCGTGGTGAAGGCGAGCTCGTCAACTTTCTCCGGCGGGAGATCGGCCCGCTCCAGTAGCGATCGCACGGCTTGCTCTCCCAGCGACAACGCCACCCGCTGCCAGGCCTCGTTGCGGGCGCCGAATCCGCGCCGCGCGACGTACTCGGCAGGGGGAATCGCAATATACCGTCCCGCCACCTCGACGGCGCGATGAAAGCGGTCGAGCAGCTCCAATCGCTCGGACGAGTCGGCCCACGCCTCCCGCAACAACGCCGCGAGCTCGTCCTGTGTGAAGTAGTGCGGCGGGAACGCAGACGATGTTTCAACGATGGTTGCCACGTTGCCTTTTCGCGGGCCGAACCGAACCCGCGCTTCCCCCTGGACTCAGCCAGCGCTCGCAGCCGGCGGCGCCAATCGAGCAACCTGACGCGCGCCCGGCTGGTAAGTCTAACACCAATGGGTAGGGCCTGATCCTGGCAGCGAGACAGTGAACCTACCGGGACATAGGTAACTGTAGGGGCGGGTCCCTGTGCCCGCCCGCCTGCTCGTTTGCCACAAGTTTTCTCCGCGACAGTCCACTAGTGGTTCGGACGGCCGACCGGGGTGTTCGGCGTAAACGTCTTCACACGATTCTTCACCGCTGTTACTTGACGGAGATAGTCATAGATGGCACCGAGATCGTCTTCGCGCATGCCTGCGTACAGGGTCCAAGGCATGATCGTGTCCCGCCTCAGCTGGAAATGGAGAACAGCGTTCCGCCGGTAAGCTAACGGAGGGAACGCATGAGGAAAGCACGGAAACACTACACAGCCGAAGAGAAGGTCGCCATCCTGAGACGGCATCTGCTGGACAAGGAGCCGGTCTCAACACTCTGCGACGAGCTGGCGCTGCAGCCGACGGTGTTCTACCGCTGGCAGAAGGAGTTCTTTGAGAACGGAGCCGCCACCTTCCAGACCAACAACCGCAGCCGTCGTCAGCCCGAACAGGAACGCATCGCGCGGCTGGAGAAGAAGATCCAGACCAAGGATGAGGTTCTGGCCGAGTTGATGGCCGAGCACATCGCGTTAAAAAAAAGCCTTGGGGAACTCTGACCAAAACATGGACGCCGCCCGACGTGCGCGACCAGATCGTCGATTTCGTGCGGCGCTGGTCCGACAAGACCGAGATCCACGCCGGGCGTTTCATCCAGTGGCTCGGCATCGCGCCCAGCAAGTTCTACTCCTGGCGCCGGCGCTACGGCTCTCTCAACGAGCACAACGGTTGGGTTCCCCGAGATTTCTGGCTCGAAGAGTGGGAGAAGCAGGCCATCCTCGATTTTTATCGCCAGCATCCGCTGGAAGGCTACCGGCGGTTGACGTTCATGATGCTCGACGCCGACATCGTGGCGGTCAGCCCGTCGAGCGTCTGGCGGGTGTTGAGCCGGGCGGGGCTGCTGCGCAAGTGGAACGACAAAACGTCGCTGAAAGGGACGGGCTTCCAACAGCCGCTAGAGCCGCATCAACATTGGCATATCGACGTTTCCTACATCAACATCTCGGGTACGTTCTACTACCTGTGCAGCGTGCTGGATGGCTACAGCCGTTCGATTGTGCACTGGGGCTTGCGCGAGGCGATGAAGGAGGCCGACATCGAGATCATTCTCCAAGCCGCGAAGGAGAAATACCCGGATGCCAGACCGCGCCTCATCTCCGACAACGGGCCGCAGTTCCTCGCCAAGGACTTCAAGGAATTCATCCGTATCTCGGGGATGACGCACGTGAGAACGTCGCCCTATTATCCACAGTCGAACGGCAAGTTGGAGCGTTGGCACAAATCGTTGAAGAGCGAATGTATTAGGCCGGGCGTGCCGCTGACGCCGGAGGATGCGCGTCGGCTGATCCAGCGCTATGTCGAGCACTACAACACGGTGCGCTTGCACAACGCGATCTGGTTTGTGACGCCGGAGGACCTGCTGGCAGGACGGCGGGACGAGATCCACGCCGCCCGCGACCGCAAGCTGGAGCAGGCTCGACAGCAACGGCAGCTGCGGCGTCGCCAGGCGGCTTGACTGTGGGAGTTACAATGGCGTTGCCGGGTGAAACGGAAGCGGGCTCTGCTGGGAAGCAACCCTGCCGAGGGATAGCCCGGCGGGCTCATCGAGACGATGACCACGGGCGCGGAAGTCCTCTTTCGCGCTCGTCCCCAAACCCTATCGGATCGATAGACCCTGATGCCTTGAAAATCCCCGCCCGCAGGGCGGCATCTACACTAACGCGGAGCGCTCGCTCTCCCGTTCCGGCTGAACCGGCACAATCGTGTTCATTCCCCCCGGGCCGATGGGTGAGTCGCGGGCCTCGGGGCCCGCATACAACTTGAAGCGGCCGATGAAGGCGCTCTTGCTCCAGGTTCCGATGCCGGTTTCCTTATCGGGCGTGATATTGGCCGCAATCACTCTACCCTGCGGGAGCGTGAATCCAACGCCGCCGGCCAGGGAGAGCTTGTGTTTGGGCTGGCCGGTTGAGCCGCGAGGGGTATGACACTCCGCGCAGCCGGCGAGGGTGGTCAAGTATCGCCCGTACTCGACGGTATCCCGCTTGTCGATCGTGGCTGCCAGACGCACCGTGCCTTTGGTGAAGGAGCGAATGAAGAGCCGCACGAACGGGTTGAGCCGCCTCGGCGGAACGTCATGCTCGATGGCCTTCAACGTACGCAAGTAGCCGAGAATCGCCGCCGCGTCGTCGCGCGTCAGATGCCGGTAGCTGCGGTAGGGCATGAGGGGGAAAAGGGCCCTGCCATCTTGGCTCACGCCAACCGTGATGGCCCTGAGGATCTCGTCTTCGGTCCAGTGAGCGATACCGGCAGGCGTGATGTTCGAGCCATAGACGACACCACCGCGGACACCATGCCTGGCGTCGAAGGTCTCACCCCCCTGTCCTTCGGTTCCCGGTACGATCGGGGCCGAGAACTTGTTCCAATCGCGTTGCGAATGGCAGTCGATGCAGACCGCCACATGCTCGACCAGATACTTACCACGCGCAAGCCGCTCAGGAGTCGCTCTGAGTGCTTCCGCCGGCACGGGTTCCAGACGGCCCAGGCGCAGCAGGCAGCCGCTGCCGAGGCATACTAGAAGGGAAAGCAGGATTACTGACGCCCTATGACTCTTCGTTCGCATGTCCGGGTCTTGACGACGCACGCTTTGATACAGCACCAAGGGCCGCGCGGGCCTAATCCAGCGTTGGGGGTCAACGACCCTCACGTTACTACACCAAAATGGCACCGCTAGCGCGCGGTGGGTTGCTCCTATGGTTGTCGCTGTCGCTGGCTGCCCAAACGGCGCCCGTGGAGCGCGCAAGCGTGTTCGCCCGTGAGGGTGACGCCACCCAGCCGCTGTTCACTTTCGAACGTACCATGGCGACCACGAATGGTCAGAAGGTGGCCAATGTTCGGTTTCGTGACCGAGCCGGTGCGATTGCCGTCACGGAGCGGGTGACGTATGCGGGTCAGTCAGTCGTGCGACACGAGTTGGTGCAGCATCAGATCGACGAGCGGTACGTGATGACAGTGTCGGGTGACGGGGCGGTGTTCGAGATCGAGCGGAACGCGGAGACGTCGCGCACGCGGCACAACTGGACGCCGGATACACTCACCGTCGATCAGATCCGGCCCCACGTCACAGCTCATTGGAATCAACTCATGCGCGGCGAGGAGATCTCATTCCGGCTGGTGGCCCTCACCCGCGCCCGCATCGTAGGTTTCACGCTGAAACGCCACAAAACAACCGAGCGCCGCGGCCGGCCGGCCGTGGTCATCCGCATGCGGGCCGGCAGTTTCTTGGTTCGATGGTTCGCACCGGAAATCGACATGGTCTTCGCGGATGAGGGACGGACACTGCTCGAAAGCCGGGGGCCTCTCCCAGTCAAGGTCAAGCAGGGCAGCGGATGGGTCGACCTCGACGGACGCATGGTCTGGGACGGCGGCTAGGCGCGCGAGACCGTATCCACTCCCGGCGCCCCGCGCTCCAGGACATTCCTCGCCACGTGGCCAGCCGAAAACCAACCGAGCCGTGACCGTAAGGGAGCGGTCCGGCACGAACCCTCGCGCATCTCGGAAGACCCTGGCGCCAAACGGCTCCCGACCACAACAGTCGACGCACAAAGCCGCTCCTCCGCGACCTACGGCAACCGCTTCCGTACCGCCAACACCGCATTCAACCCGCCGAAGGCAAACGAATTCGAGAGCGCGGCGCCAACCTCCATCGGCCGCGACACGTTCGGGACACAGTCGAGGTTGCAGCGGGGATCGGGTTCCTGAAAGTTGGCGGTGGGCGGGACTCGGCTGTGGCGCATGGCCAGCAGCGTGGCAGCCAACTCCAGCGCCCCCGACGCCCCGAGCGCGTGCCCGTGCATCGATTTTGTCGACGAGACCGCGAGTTGCTCGGCGTGGCGCTCGAACACCCGGTGAATGGCCTCTGACTCGGTAACATCGTTGCTCGGCGTTCCCGTTCCGTGGGCGTTTATGTAACAAACCCGGGACGGCGGCAATTCCCCGTCCTTCAGTGCGGCCTGCATGGCCGCTGCCGCTCCCGCTGCCGAAGGTTGAACCATATGATCCGCGTCCGCGGACATGCCGAAGCCGGCCAATTCAGCATAGATTTCCGCGCCCCGGCTGCGGGCGTCCTCGAGCGGCTCAAGAACAACCACCCCGGCCCCCTCGCCTAGGACCATCCCGCGGCGGTTGAGGCTGAAAGGCCGGCAAGTGTCCGGAGCCAGCACTCGAAGCGACTCCCACGCT
The DNA here is from genome assembly GCA_965261065.1 of Bryobacterales bacterium. Taxonomy (GTDB): domain Bacteria; phylum Acidobacteriota; class Terriglobia; order Bryobacterales; family UBA6623; genus JAKZVK01. Next base: position 7,612,760 of record OZ253444.1, read on the forward strand.
TTCATCATCCCTATCGTGAAAATCGCCTCACTCCCACCGGCAAGCGCGGCACGAACCATGCCTTGACGCACCATCCAAAAGGCCTGGCCGATCGCATGGCTCGCCGATGCACAGGCGCTTGACACGGCGAACGCAGGCCCGCGGATACCAAGATCGATGGTCACCTGGCTCACCGCGGAACTCACCATAACCCGGGGGATGACCGTGGGGTGGACGCGCGGCTCGCGGTTGCCATAGAGGCGGAAGAAGGCCTCGTCGTCGCTCGTCTTCCCGCCTGCCCCACTTCCCAGGACGACCGCCGTCTCCGAGGCGCGCGAGCCCGCGAGATTCAGTCCGGCATCCTGGACGGCTTCGCGGGCAGCCATTACTGCGAACTGGGCGAAGCGGTCCAACAGCGTGAGTTGCTTCGGGTCGAAGTAACGAGCCGGATCGTAATCACGGACCTCGGCTCCGATCCGAACGTTCAACGACTCGGTCGGCAGCGTCCTGAGCGGACCAATCGCCGAACGGCCGGCGGTAAGGGCGGCCCAGAACGAGGCCGCGTCAAGCCCCAGGGCCGACACACACCCGAGGCCGGTGATCGCCACGCGACGCATTCGGTCACACAGGCTTGGGCACGCACCCTTGCGCAAGGAGGCTCTCGATCCCTTGGATTGCCTGTGCTACGCCGCGTAGCCCCTGCGCTTGTTCATCGGGAATGTGGACTTCAAACTCGGTTTCGAGGGCAAACAGGATATTGATGCCGTCGAACGAATCGATTCCCAGTTCGTCGAATGTTGAGGAGGGTGTGATCTTGCCGAGCTCGATCTTCTGAGTGTCGGCGATCACGCGAAGAACGCGGCGCTCAATCTCCTCACTAGCATCAGACTCGGCGACCATCGGACCATCTTAACTCAACGGAGCCGAAGGTCAACGTTATTCCGCGGAAGTATCGTTTTCAGCGGTCATGCCATTTTGTAGAATCAAGAACATACATGCTCTCAACACCGTGGTACGGTTGGGAGGATCGTAGTGGCACAACGGTGGACCCACGTCATAGTCCAGAACTACATCGAAGGGACGTTGGTTTTGGACTTGATCGAGGCAACACCGAAGAGGGAGAGAAACATGACACGTACGTCGTTATTCCTGTTGCTGATTTTGGCCGTGCCGGCCTATCCTCAAGCCGCGGAACCGGCCTCCTCCGGCGTCGAAGAACTCGACGAAACGCCCGTCTTCAAGGCCTCTGTCGTGTCGAAAACCGCGAAGGCCATTGACTACCAGTACCGCAGCGGCGCTACCAAGATCGACTTCGTCGGCACCTCCTTGATGCCGGGAGCGCGGGGCGAGGCCAAAGTCGAAAGCAAGAAGGGCTACATCGAGATCGAGGTCGAGTTCCAGGGCCTGAAGCCACCCACCCAGTTCGGCACGGAGTACCTCACCTATGTAATGTGGTCCATTTCCCCCGACGGGCGACCGAACAATCTCGGGGAACTGGTGCTCAGCAAGACCGGACGGGCCAAGCTCAACGTCACCTCGGAACTGCAGGTGTTCGGACTCATCGTCACCGCCGAACCGTACTTTGCCGTGCGCGTACCCAGCGACCTCATCGTCATGGAGAACGAGATCCGCAAGGGCACCAAAGGCCGCATCTTCATCATCGATACGAAGTACGAGTTGCTCCAGCGCGGCCAGTACGAACGCTTAGCCAACCCTCTTTCCTTGAGTGTCGATTTGAAGAGAGTGCCGCTCGAGGTCTACCAGGCGCGCAATGCTTTGGAGATTGCCAAATCGGTCGGCGCCGACAGCTACGCTTCCGACATCTTCCAGAAAGCGGAGGCCAGCATGGCGATGGCTGACCGCTTCGTCGGCAACAAACCCAGGCGCAAGCAAGTCATCCAGCACGCCCGCCAGACCGTGCAGTTCGCGGAGGACTCTCGTGAACTCGCCGTCAGACGCCAAGAAGAAGAGGCGCTGGAGAGGGAACGCCGCGAGGCCGCGGAACGAGAGGAGGCGGCCCGAGCCCGGGCCAATGAAGCCGAGGCACGCCGTATCGCCGAGGAAGCGGCTCGGACCAAAGCGGAGGCCGAGAAGGCGGAGGCCGATCGAAACCGTCTATTGGCCGAGGTCGCCGCGGCGAGAGCGGCCGCCGACCAGGCACGAGCGGATGCCCAGCGAGCCCAAGCTGAGCTTCAGCGGGAGGCCGCCCGCCGCGCCGCCGAGCAAGCCCAGGAACAAGCCGCCAATGCCGAGCGCGGACGATGGCAAGCCGAACAAGAAAAGGCCGAGCTGCGCGCCAGGCTCTTGCAGCAGTTCAACCTGGTCCTCGAAACCCGGGACACCGACCGTGGCCTGGTCGTCAACATGTCAGACGTCTTGTTTGACACGGGACAGTATGCCCTGCGGCCCATCGCCCGCGAGAAACTCGCCCGCCTCGCCGGCATCGTCTTGGCCTACCCCGGGTTGCGCCTGCAGGCGGAAGGGCACACCGACGCCACCGGCAGCGAAGAGTTCAACCAGCAGCTCTCGGAGCAGCGCGCCGAGGGGGTCCGCGAATACTTGGTGAGCCAAGGCGTGCTCGAACACGCCGTCGCCTCTGTGGGCTTGGGGTTCTCCGTGCCCGTGGCCTCGAACGACACGCGTGAGGGCCGTCAACAGAACCGGTGCGTCGAAATCATCGTTTCCGGTGAAGTGATTGGAACCGCCGTGGGCGCTGCCCCGTAGCCGTCCCAGCCCCGTAGCGACAGGCTTCAGCGGCCTTGCCAACAGGGCGGACGCTTTTCGAGGAAAGCGGTCATGCCTTCCTGCGCGTCCGCGGCGAGAGCGTTCATGCTCATGACCTCTTTGGCGTAGGAATAGGCCTTGGGCTGGTCAAGGTCGATCTGAGCGTAGAAGGCCGCTTTGCCGAGACCGATGACCAGTTCGCTGGCCTGCGCGATTTCGCACGCCAGTTCCCTGGTTGCGTTCGCCAACTCATCCTTTGGGACGACACGGTTCACCAAGCCCCACTCACAGGCTGTCGCCGCGTCGATGGGCTTACCGGTCAGCAGCATTTCGAACGCGCGTTTGCGCCCGATGGCCCTCGTGAGCGCCACCATGGGCGTGTTGCAGAACAACCCGATGCGAACGCCGGGCGTGGCGAACGTTGACTGCTCCGATGCAATGGCGAGGTCGCACGAAGCCACCAACTGGCAACCCGCCGCCGTGGCAATACCGTCGACCTGGGCGATCACCGGCTGAGGAATGCGCTGGACGGTGGTCATCAGGTCTGTGCAGACATCGAAGATGCGGCGGTACTCATTGATATCGCGCCCGACCATTTCCTTCAGGTCGTGACCCGCGGAGAAAACCGGGCCTTCACCGGCCAGAATGACGGCCGCAACCTCTTTGTTCGCCCCGATCTCGTTGAAGGCGCGAATCAGCTCCTGCATCAGGTCCATCGACAGGGCGTTGCGCTGCCGGGGACGGTTGAGCCGCAGCGTCGCGACGGGCGGAGCGATCTCGACCAGCAGATTCGCCTCGTTCATAGTGCCATCAGGATATCACGCACTGCTTGCGCGGCCCGAGTACGAGGGTTTCCGGAGGGATCGGCCGGCCACTCAGTGAAAAGTCCCTAAGGGCATCCCTCGCTAGGGCTGGGGATGTTGGTGTTTGAACCCGTCACCGGCGTGCCGGGTACGATCTCGGCGGCCTAGATAAGTCCTAAACGTGACCGTTCAGGGCGGTAGCTAGGCGGTCTTTGGGAACGGTGCCGACAAGCTGCTCCACAACATTGCCGTCCTTGAAAAGCAAGAGAGTCGGGATGCCGCGAACCTGATAGCGGCTGGCCGATCCGGGGTTGCTGTCGACATCGAGCTTGCCGACCTTCAGCTTTCCGACGTACTCGTCGGCGATCTCGTCAATCACCGGAGCCATGGCGCGGCAGGGCGCACACCACGCAGCCCAGAAGTCGACCAAAACCGGCACATCGGACTGAAGCACATCGGCGTCAAAGGAGTCGTCCTTCAACTCAAGCGTGTTACCTGCCATCAAGTCCTCCCAAGATGTTCATCGCCGAATGGGCTGAATGCGACCCCAAACTGGCGAGTCCCGCCTTCCGAACAGCACGTTTCAGGTTAGCAGATCGTCCCGTGGCGGGATCAGCGCGCGCCGATCGAGATGACCGCCTAGTTGTTGGCGGGTTGCGGGTCCTTCTCGTTCCCGGTCACCTGACCGGAGCCCGTCAGAAGGCTCTGTGCCCGACCCCGCAGCGGCGCTCGCCGTGCGACTTCGATGATGTAGCTGCGCCCCGCTCCGGGGACGACGGCCCCTACATCGCAGACGACCCTCCTGCCCTCCAGCGAGCAGCCTGGCGGAGCCACAATGCCGGCCACCGCCCCTTCCAGCGACTCGACGAGCATGATCCCGGTGGCGATCGAGGGGCCCGCGTTTCGTACCGTTACCCGGTAACGAGCCGTACCGGCCCGAGACGGCGTCAACGGCGTTTTCGTCATGGAAAGATCGGCATCCTCACGAGACTTTGCGCATACCTGGCACACGCCCTCGAATGGCGGGTCCAAGCGTAGTTCCCAAGTCTCAATTGTGCCCGTGTCGCCGCCCGAGTTGTCTGACACGGTCAGCGTCCACTCCCCTCCCGAAAATTCACCCTCCAGGCCGGTCAGCGACCCCACGGTTCTCGCTTCGCCGGAGAACCATGGCACCGATCCTGGACAGTGATCTTCCAGTTCAGTTACCGCATCGTCGTCGAACGTGACTTGCATGTTGTTGTTGCTGCAACCGACGCTACTGTCCGGAACGCCTGGCCTGTCGAGCAGGGTCACGGTCGTGCCGCTGGGGCTGGTGAGAGAAATCGTCAAGTCGCCGACCCAGGGGTGCTCGATGTCCACAAAAACATCAACGTCGTTCAACAGTGCGCCGTTATGGACAAAGAACGTCGACGCGGCGACATCGCCCGTGTCTCCCCCATCGTCGGGAATTTCCAGCGGCGTCTCGGGTACAAGCCTTGAGCCCACGGGAACCGAAGGCGCAAAGAAGAACGGTCCCTCTTCCGTTGAGTGGACCTCGAGCATCAGGTCTACCTGCGAGAAGCAAGCCACGCTCGGCGCCAATTGCAGCTCGAATGGCAAACTCGCGGTCTGCGCGGGGACGCCTGTTTCAAGGTCCGGCCAAGACGCCATCGCACGGGTGACGGTGACTCCAGGAGTCGTCGTGGTCAAGGTCACTACCACGTTGGTGAGCGCCTGGAAGCTATGCAACGTCACCGGCAGCTCGATCGTCTCCCCTGGCTCCCAGAGACTGTTCTCCGTATCGGAGCTGAGTCCGCAATGGTCAACCGTGCCGAGGGGGCCGAGTTGCAGGAAGTTCGGCGCATACCCCCCGTCGACCATCATGACGCCGCTATCATCCGGATCGAGCCAGTCTTTCAGTCGGCTCATCTCATCCGGCCCGTCCCACGCCTCGGAGAACTTGCCGAAACAGTCGCACGCATTCACGTCGCACGAGGCTTCGCCTCCCGAGAGATAACCGACCAGCTTCTTGGTGTCGGGGTTCCAGAGCCCCGAGCCCGAGGAGCCACGCTCCGTCGTGCCTTCCTCCCAGTTGTCGACGAGCCAGTGAGTATCCACCCCCCCCGCTCCCAATGCAACTGTTCGTCGTGGTCAGGATATCCGTGTTGAAGCTGATCGCCTTCTCGTCAGCCGCGGGGTGGTGAATCGCGACGCTACCCTCGGGAGGTTCGCCGGAACGGTCCCAGCCTGTGTAGAAGACGCCCAAAGAGGGGTCGGGGTCGCTGCTCAGCTCCAAAAGGGTGACGTCCACGTCCCTCCTGGTCGCGCGAACAACGGCACCCCCCTGGTTTTGATCAAGCGAGCCTCCGCCTAAATCACCGCATGCCACAGACTCAAAGTTCCAGAACACCGTGAACGAAGGCACAGACGATGGGGTCACGCGACAGTGGTGGGCGGTGAGAAAGAAGTTCCGGAAACTACGCGGTGCATCGGCAATCATCTGGCCCGTACAGACCCGCTGGCCCGAAAGCGAATAGACGGCGACACTGAGGATCTGGTCGCGCCACTCGTCACCTTCCGGGCAAACGACATCGATGTTGCACTCGCCGGCTTTCGACAGGTTCGGCGGGCCCGCCAAGCCGAACAAGTCACGGTAGCCGCTGCCCACGTGTGTCAAGTGGAGATCGGGCTCGCTATTCGGTTCGGCCGGGACGTAAAGTTCGAGGATGGCGCGGTCGCCCGGGACTACCGGAAGCCACAGCTCGCCATGTGGCTTCACGTCGCGATGGGTGTAGGGACCTTCGTAGTAGTCATGTTCCTCGCTTGAAACGTGCAGCGTCGCGCCGTCCGGCAGGAAGAACTTGGTCAAGCCGAAGTTGAGGTCGGTTGCACCGGGAGAGTGAAAGCGCAAGCGCCAGAGCCTGCCACCGTCCGGGAACTGTTGCCAAGTGCCGTGGGTTGCCGGGGTGATATCCACCTGCAAGGGGACGGCGTAACGCAGCGGCAGCGACTTATCTTCCTGCTGGTCCTGGAGCAGACTGGCTTCGAGGTTGGCGATGGCCAAGCCCATGATCGACACGGCCTCGAGCGGTGCCGTTTCACGGACTCGGCTCACCGGCGGGTCGCCACGGCGTCCCCACAGCGATAGCGGCAAGGCCGCCAGCAGGAGGGTCAGGACAATCTGGCGTACCATAGTGCGGTCGATTCCCCCCGGTGTCTCGCCGTGCAATTTCTGACCATAGGCTTTTATTTTGAACGATCTGGTCGCCTGCCGTGTGTGACTTATTGAGTCCCGCATAATATCACGTCACTCGAAGCAAAGAGAAGACTGTTTCCAGAAGGCCGTGATCAAACGCGGTTTGCGGTGCATGCGGCGGAGTGCCTTGCGGGCCCGCTCGTTCAGCTCGCCGTAGTCCTTCGGACAGACGTTCGGCAACTCGTGCTGCTTCCAGTAAGCCCAGATGTATTCCACCGGATTCAACTCCGGCGCATAGGGTGGCAAGTACTCGGTTGCGATGTGGCCTTCGGAGAGTTGGATGAACTCTTGCACCAGGCGGCTACGGTGCGCCGGCAGCCGGTCCCAGACGATCAGCAGCGGCCGATCGATATGACGTACCAACGCCTTGAGAAAGTCGATCACTTGCTCTTTGCCGATCGCACCGGGATAGAGCCGAAAGTAGAAGTTACGCAGCGTCAGCCCCGCCGAGACGGAAAGCTTCTCCCAATTGAAGTTAAACTGCAGCACCGGTGTTTGGCCGCGTGGCGCCCAGGTGCGGCAGCGATGCGGCTTCTGACTCAATCCGCTTTCGTCGATGAAGACGAGCGTACGGCCTTCGTTGTGGGCTTTTTTTTAATGCGCGTCCAGGTCTTGCGCTTCCAGGTGCGGATCTGCTCTTCGTTGCGCTCGCGCGCCTTTCCGACCGGGCGTTGCGGGCTCCAGTCGAGCGCTCGCAGGATCTTCCAGACGTGGCCTTCGTGGTAGTCGACCCCGAACTCGTCTCCGATCAGCCGAGCCACCCGCGGACAGCTCCACAGGGGCGTGGGGAAGCCGTGAGCTTGCGGGCCTTCCAGCAACAGCGACGTCAGGCGTTCGCGTTGTGCGGCATCGAGGAGCGGCTTGCGTCCGGCGCGCCCGGCCTGGCGGAGTCCGGCCGCACCCTGCTCGCGGTATTGCCGCCGCCACGCACTGACGGTTTGGCGAGCGACTTTCAGCCGTCTTGCCGTCTCGGACTGATTGTGGCCTTGGTCGAGCAGCCGCATCGCTTCGAAACGGCGCTTCTCCAGGGCCTTGAAATCCCGCTTCACACCTTTGGGGTTGCCCATACATATATAGATGCTCCAAACTATCAAAAAGTGTCATAATAATTTGCGGGATTCAATAAGGAACGTTGGCCATGCTCTGAATCCGTCAGCGGTGTCTCTGGGGCGAAAGAACGCCGTCTGCTCCAGCCTGTCTTGCCCTTGAATCGCGCGCTATCATATGCCTTACTGTCTGCGAGCGTTTGATGTGTGCCTGATGCCGTCGAAGAACGAACCTGATGTTGTCGTTTACCGCGGTAACTATCCCGGTTGGCCGTGGGTGACGGCGGCCTCAGGTGGTCGGCTCGTCTGCGTGTTGCGCGACGACGGCATACACGGATTCTCACCCACCGGCAGGGTTATGATTACCGAAAGCCGCGACGGTGGCCGCACTTGGAGCAAGGCGCGGGTCGTCGTGGATGACGAAGGGGTCGACGACCGCAACGCCGCTATCGTCGAGTTGCCCGACAAGACCTGGCTGGTCTGCTACAACAGCTACACTCGCGAGTTGGTGTCGCAGTGTTGGATCACGCTTTCGCGGGACCAAGGCGCGACTTGGGGGCGGCCAACTCCGGTGGCGGAACTCAACGCCCGTACCCGCGGGGCGGCCATTGCGCTTGCCAACGGCGACCTGGTGCTGCCGATCTACCGCGCGCCGGGCAGCGGATCCGTCGCCGCGCGCTCCGGAGACGGCGGCGCAACATGGACCCTGGCCGATGTCCCCTACACGGACGGCTTCATAGGCGATGAGTGGGTCGTTCAACAACTCGGCGACGGACGCGTCGTCGGGCTCATCCGAAACAACGCGGTTCGCGACGGCTACTTCTGGAAGACCGAGAGCCGCGACGGCGGGCGCACGTGGGATGTCCCGGCGAAGACCAACGTTCGCAGCGACCGGTCGCCCTCGCCGCCTCATCTTGATTTCCACGGCGACACCCCACTGCTGACCTACGCCGACCGCCGCATGGTGTCGGTGTCGATGGTCATCACCGGCGACCCGCGGCTCCTTCAATGGGACTTCGGTCACCGGCTGCCTTGCTACCAGTACCGTCCCGACGGCAAGCCGATCGACGACGCCGGCTACCCGGTGTCGGTAGCGGTTGGCGAGCATCGCCGCTTCATCGTGGACTACGAAATCCGCTCCGAGGGCAAGTCGATTACCGGATATTTCGTTGACTTGCCGGAGGGCTGGCGCTGAGGCCGAGATTGGCTGCGTTCCCGGGCCGAGTTGGAGGCTGGGCCGGGTACGATGTCGGCGTCGTGCGCAACGGGCAACGCAGTGGTACGGTTTCGCGCGAATCCGGCTTGATGGCCTGAGCCAGTTTACCCAGACCCAGTTGGCCCCGACCTGCCCGTGAAACTGCCCGCCGGTAAACTGCCTCCCGACCTGCTGCGAGGCTTGTTGGCTTCCCTGCCCTCGAACGACCCGTCCGTCGTTGTGGGCGGCGCGGTTGGCGAGGACGCGGCTGTTCTCGACACGGCAGTTCCTCACTCCGGCAACACGGATCTGTTGGTCGTCAAGACCGATCCGATCACTTTTGTCGCCAACGACGCCGGACGCTACTTGCTGGCGGTCAACGGCAACGACCTCGCGACGATGGGCGCCGAACCCCGCTGGCTGCTCGTGACGGCGCTGCTGCCGGAAGGCATCGAGAGGGACCGGGCTCAGCAGATCTTCGAAGATGTCGCCACAGCTTGCCGTGAAACCGGCGTGTCGCTCGTTGGTGGACACACCGAGATCACCGTCGGGCTCGACCGGCCCATCCTGGTCGGCTGCCTGTTGGGGACGGTCGCGCGCGACCGGCTCGTGCGTACCTCCGGAGCCCAGCCCGGGGACGCGGTGCTGCTGGCCGGCGGAATCGCCATCGAAGGCACCGCGATTCTCGCGACCGAACACGCCGCGACGTTGCGAGATGCGGGCGTCGATTCGGCCATCATCGAGCGCGCCGCCGGCTGGCTGCGCTCGCCCGGCATCTCAGTCGTGCCGGCGGCCAAGGCGTTGCAATCGGCGGTACGGGTTCACTCCATGCACGACCCGACGGAAGGGGGGCTTGCCGCCGCCCTTCATGAGTTGGCGGAGGCGGCTGGTGTCGGGTTGCGCATCGATCGCTCGGCAATCGCTGTGCTGCCGGAGTGCGGGGCGGTCTGCCAGGCACTCGGGCTTGACCCTCTTGGGCTGCTTGCCTCAGGCGCCCTGCTCGCCACGGTCGATCCGAGCGACGCGGATACTGCACTCGATAGTCTGCGGGCGGCCGAGGTGCCGGCGCAGGCGATCGGGGAAGTTCTTGCGGGAGATGCCGGGTTGCTCCTAGCGGCCGGAGACTCCCAGAGTCCGCTCCCGATGTTCCCGCGCGACGAGTTGGCCCGGTTTCTCGAGCCGGCAAACTAGCCGTACAACGGCTGGCCTCGTTGACTACAAGCCGCGTGAACGCGACTGGTTGCCGAATCCTGCTTGTCTTGACAAGGATCTTGCTGGCGGTCCCGAGTCGGGTGCGTCAATCGTAGTACTCAAGCCCGAGGTGAGTGATCAGTTCCTCGCCCTTGATCCAGCGCAGCGTATTCTTCAACTTCATCAACTGGATGAAAATGTCGTGCTCGGCATACAAACCCTTGGCCGTCATCGGCGACTTGAAGTAGAACGACAACCACTCTTGCGTCCCCGACATCCCGACCCGTTGCGCCAAATCAAGGAACAACGCCAGGTCGAGCACCAACGGCGCGGCTAGGATCGAGTCGCGGCACAGGAAGTTGATCTTGATCTGCATCGGGTAACCCAGCCACCCGAAGATGTCGATGTTGTCCCAACCCTCTTTGTTGTCACCGCGCGGCGGGTAGTAGTTGATGCGCACCTTGTGGTCGAAGCCCTTGTAGAGGTCGGGATAGCACTCCGGCTGCAGGATCATCTCCAGAGCTGACAGCTTGCTCTCTTCCTTCGTCTTGAACGAGTCTGGATCGTCGAGCACCTCGCCGTCGCGGTTGCCGAGAATGTTGGTCGAGAACCAGCCGGCCAGTCCCAGCAGCCGCGCCTTCAAGCCGGGTGCCACCAGCGTCTTCATGAACGTCTGGCCGGTTTTGTAGTCCTTGCCGCAAATGGGCACCTGCTGTTCCCTCGCCAACTCGTGCATTGCGGGCAAGTCCACGGTCAGGTTCGGCGCCCCGTTGGCGAAGGGAACGCCTGACTTGAGCGCCGCGTAGGCATAGATTTGGCTCGGCGCGATCTCGGGGTCGCTTTTCTCGAGGCCTTCCTCAAACGCCTTCAGACTTTGGTGAGCGGCCCCAGCCTTCTGGAAGATCTCAGTCGATCCGCACCAGACCATGACAGTCCGGGTGGCGCCCGACGTTTCTTTGAACTGACGGATGTCTTCGATCAGCGCCTCGGCCAGCTCCTTCTTGTTGGTCTGCTTCTTGATGTTGGGCCCGTCGATGCGCGTGACGTAACGGTGCTCGAAAACGGCCGGCATCGGGGTCACGGCCGTCATCTCGTCCTTCACGCCGTCGAGTTGCTCGCGGCTGAGCACTTTGGCGTTGACGGCGGCGTCGTAGCAGTTGTCCTCGTAGATATCCCAGCCGCCGAAAACCAGGTCGTTGAGCGTTGCCAGCGGGACGAGTTCGCGAATGAGCGGATTGCGTTCATCCGTTCGCTTGCCGAGACGGACGTGGCCCATTTGGGTCAGCGACCCGATCGGCAGGGCCAGGCCCTTCTTGACCGACTCGACCCCGGCGATGAAAGTGGTGGTGACTGCGCCCATGCCCGGTGTTAACACGCCGAGCTTGCCCTCTACGGGCGCAACGTTAGGTGTTTTGCGCACGACTGCTTGCTCCAACTGTTTAGATTGTCAGGACGGCAGCATTGATCACTGCCGGTTTGGAAGTCCTCAGGACGGAGCCGCTCAAAGAACCGGTGGGTTCGGTCGAATGTTATGGTTGACGGGACCCGGAAAGGATAGCCATCCCTACGACTGTGTAGTCTGCGACTTTCGGATCGTGCGGATCGCCGCGGGACGGAAACTCCGGCGGGGAACCGCGAAGCTTCTCCTAAGAAGCTAGTGTACCTGATTGCGCTACATCGAAGCCGCTCATCCACATGACCTCACGGGGCCGGCCGCCGCGTCTGCCCCAGCGCCCTTGGCACCGCGGCAATCGCTTTGTAGGGGTGGACCGCTGCGTCCACACCGGCGCTGCTTGGTAGCTCGCGCCTTCAACGCTGAGGTAAGGGGCATTGCCAAGCGCCGGCGGTAGGACGGGCGCACGGGCCCGCCACTACAATCGCATTGACACAGGCTTGAAAACGGCGACAATACTTGACAGTGCTCACCCGCCGCCAACTCATCCTCGCCGGCCTCGCACTCCCGATGGCTCGCGGCACCGCCGGCGCTCTCGACAACTGGCCCCGATTCCGCGGCCCTCACGGACGAGGGATCGCCCCCGACGACCCGGCCCTGCCCCAAACCTGGAGCGAAACCGAAAACGTCGTCTGGAAGAGCGCGGTCCCCGGCCTCGGCTGGTCGAGCCCGGTCGTATGGGGTGACCACGTGTTTCTGGCGTCGGCGCGCAGTTCCGCCGCGGGTGAAGCGATTCGCAACGGTGACTGGCAAGACACGCGCGCGCCGTCTCACGCGCACCGCTGGATGCTCCACGGACTCGACGTTGCCAGCGGTCGAACGGCCTGGGAGACGAAGCTGGCCGAAGGCGTGCCGTCCGTCTCGCGGCACATGAAGAACACCTACGCTACCGAGACCCCGGCCGTGGACGGCGAGCGGGTATACGCGCACTTCGGCCACCTCGGCACGTACGCGGTAGACCACGGCGGTAAGCTCCAATGGTCGAAGAAATGGCCGGCCCCGGAGATCCGCTACGGCTACGGCACCGCCGCCTCGCCCGTCGCGCACAAAGGCGTGGTCTACATCGTCCGCGACAACGAAGGCCGGTCCGTCCTCATGGCCCTGGAGGCTGCGACGGGCCGCGAGATCTGGACCGCGCCGCGCAATGAAGGCAGCGGCTGGGCGACGCCGTACGTCTGGGAGAACCACGAGCGCAGCGAGATCGTCGTGTCCGGCAAAGACTCGGTGAGGTCCTACAGCCTCGACGGCAAACCTCTGTGGCACCTGCGGGGGGTGACATCTCTCGCCATCCCCTCGCCGTTTTCCGGCGACGGACTGCTCTTTGTCGGCTCCGGCTTCCAGATGGAATCGTTCCGCCCGCTGTACGCCATCCGGCCGGGCGCCTCAGGCGACATTTCGCTCGAGAAGGGCACGCTGAGCAACGACTACATCGCCTGGTGCCACCCGCAGTCCGGCCCGTATCACCCGACGCCGGTGCTCTATCAAGGCCGCCTGTATGTGCTGATGGACCGTGGTTTTCTGCTCTGTTACGACGCTGAGACGGGGAAGGAGATCTACGGCAAGCAACGCATCGCCCGCGACGCCGCCGGGTTCACTGCCTCGCCCTGGGCGTACAACGGCCGGGTGTTTTGTCTCAGCGAAGATGGCGATACCTATGTAATCGAAGCGGGCCCCGACTTCAAAGTCCTGGGGAAGAGCAGCCTCGACGGCATGGCGATGGCCTCGCCCGCCATCGCCAACGGCAGCCTCTTCATCCGCACCCAGCACCACCTTTATCGCCTCGGCCAACGAGCCTAGCGCTCAGCTTCACAAACTAGCGAGGCCCTCTTTCGGTGGCGCGGGCCTCCTGGCCTGCAGCGTCGACCTCCCGGTCGACGTTTTTGCCCGTAACCTCTAGTCGCCCAGGCTCGCCTAACCCGTACGATGAGCCCCCTGGCCTTGACTCCGCACCGTACTCCGGCGGCTTGACTCGCCGAGGCCGAGGTGGGATCGTTATAGGGGTCTCAGACACTTTTCCGTCGACTTCCGATCGACAGGAGGCACTTCCCGTGAATATCAAACGACTCGCGTCTATCTCCGTGGTGCTTGTGCTGGCGGCGCTGACGGCAGCGGCCGCCACTCCCGCCGCGTCCTTAGAAAGCGGCAAGGTGGACCTACGTTCGGCCGGCGCCCTGGCATTCGGCCCCGACGGCATTCTGTTCGTGGGTGACTCGATCGGAGCCGCCGTCTACGCGCTCGATACCGGCGACCGCAAGGCCGGTTCCTCGGGCAAGGTCGAGGTCAGCGGCGTCAATGAGAAGATCGCCGCGCTACTCGGCACCGCCCCCGACCAGATCCTCGTCAACGACATGGTGGTGAACCCCATTTCGAAGAACGTCTATCTCTCGGTCTCTCGCGGACGCGGTCCAGATGCCATGCCCGTGATCCTTCGCCTCAACCACTCGGGGAAACTTGAAGAGTTCTCGCTCGATGGCGTCAAGCATGCCAAGGTCAGCCTGCCCGACGCCCCGGCGGCGGACGCCAAAGACCGCCGCGGACGCAGCCTCCGCGTGCAGGCGATTACGGATATCTCCTACGTCGACGGCAAGGTCTTCATCGCCGGATTGTCGAACGAGGAGTTCGCCTCCTCGTTGCGCGCCGTGCCGTACCCGTTCACCGAGGCCGGCAAAGGGACTAGCGTCGAGATCTTCCACGGCGCCCACGGACGCTGGGAAACGAACGCACCGGTTCGCACCTTTGTGTCCTATGAGATCCAAAAGGAACCGCACCTGCTGGCGGCTTACACTTGCACGCCGCTGGTGAAGTTCCCGATTTCCGACCTCAAGCCCGGCACGAAGGTCGTGGGCACGACCATTGCTGAGCTAGGCAACCGCAACCGGCCACTCGACATGATCGTTTACAACAAGGGCGGCTCGGACTACATCCTCATGAACAACAGCAGCCGCGGCGTCATGAAGATGTCCACCGAGAAGATCCATACCTTCGGCGGCATCAAGGAAAAGACCGATGTCGCCGGGTTGCCCTACGAGACGATCGCCGAGCTCAAGGGCGTACAGCAGCTTGACCGGCTGGATGATTCGAACGCATTGATCCTGGTCCAAGCCGAGAGCGGCGCGCTCAACATCGAGACCATCGCGCTGCCGTAGCAACCGGTGCAAGAAAACCGAGCCGTGACCGTGAGGGAGCGGTCCGGCACGAACTCCCACGCGCCTCGGAAGGCCTTGGAGCCGAAGACACCTTTCGGCATTCAACAGTCGATCTACTTGGCCGACACGCCTCAGTTCGGGGCTGACGCCCGCGGCTCGTTAATGGACAAGTTTGTGTGTGCCTTTTTTGCCGCGGGAGTTCTGTCTTTGAAGACCGAACGCCCTCTCGAGTCTACCGGCTTTTACGGGGGAGGACGGCTCGTGCCGGACCGCTCCCTCACGGTCACGGCTCGGTTTCGGTGGTCTTACCGGAGGAAACATCGACCCGCGAGTCGACGCTGCAGGCCGGGAGGCCCGCGCCAACTCGTTCGGCTGGCGGCCTGTGGCCTTCTGCTGACCTCTCCGTTCACGGCCCCGGCGCAAACCTCTACCTCATCCGCCCCGATCAACATCCACCTCGACCGCACCTCGCAAAGCAAGCCGCTCTTCCGCGTCTCGGGCGGCAAGCACTCCGCCACCGAGTGGCGCAACGCCTTCGCTGTCTATGTCGAGGCCCCGGACGGTTCCGTAACCACCGGCCAGCCCCCGATCCTCGGCGCCCACCGCAACGAATCCGGGACCCTGGTTTTCGAACCACGATTCCCTCTAGAGCCCGGCATGCGCTACCGAGCGGTGCTCCGCCTAACCGGCCGCAGCGAACCGATCGTCAAGGTATTCGAGATCCCCGAAGCAGCACCCGGGCCGCCCACTCTCGTCGAGCACATCTACCCTTCATCGAATCGCCTGCCGGAGAACCAACTGAAGTTCTACATCCACTTCTCCGCACCGATGAGCCGCGGGGAGGCCTACCGCCACGTGTATCTGCTCGACGCGAGCGGCAAGCAAATCGACCTGCCGTTTCTCGAACTCGACCAGGAGTTATGGGACCGCGAAGCAAGGCGACTAACCGTGTTCTTCGACCCAGGCCGCGTCAAGCGAGGGCTGCTGCCGCGCGAAGAAATGGGCGTCCCGATAGAAGCGGGTGAAAGCTACACCCTGGTGGTCGACCGCGCCTGGCCCGACGCGAAACGCCGTCCGCTGGCGCACGACTACAAGAAGCCATTTACCGTCCGCCCGGCGGACCGCGAACCGCCCGACCTCGCCGCGTGGCAGCTCACCCCGCCCGCGGCCGGCACCGCCGACGCCCTGACCGTCACCTTTCCCGAGCCGCTCGACCACGCGCTCTTGCTGCGGCTGCTGCAAGTGGTGACCCCAGCCAGATTGCCCGTGGAGGGTGACATCCACGTCGATCAGCAGGAAACTCGCTGGAGCTTCACGCCCACCCAGCCATGGCAACCAGGCCGCTACTACTTGGAAGTCGGCACTGTTCTCGAGGATCTAGCGGGCAATACGCTGGACCGCCCATTCGAGGTGGATGTCTTCGAGCGCGTCGAGGAACGCATCATCGAGGAAACGCGGTCACTGCGTTTTGGGGTGCGATAGGTCGACGTTCGTTGGACGATAGAGCAGATATGTCACTCGCAGGCCGTGGAATAGTACTACTTGGTTGCTCCTTGACCGAAAGGTCTGGGTACAATTGCGTGAGAAAGGCATGAAGAACCTTCGTACTGGGAAATGACCAATAGGCGACGTGCCGTGTGTTGCCTCGCGCTAGGCCTGACAGTCTGTGGAGTTGTAGGGGCGGACATGCCCGAGGTGGACCTCTGCGATGTGGCTCGCTCTCCGAAAGAGTATGCAGGACAATTCGTTAAGGTCAGGAGTGTCTTGATCCATCTAAGAAGAGGCGAGTGGTATATAGGGCATCACTGTGCCATTAGCGTGCTTCTCGTGACGCCAGACGAGGTGACACCTCGTCCGGACTTCGTTCTGGCCCAGGGTGCCGACTCCTTGTTGAGGCAGGGAAAGGCTCGGGGATTCGTCTTATTGAATCCCGTAAATTATTATGACACTTTTTGATAGTTTGGAGCATCTATATATGTATGGGCAACCCCAAAGGTGTGAAGCGGGATTTCAAGGCCCTGGAGAAGCGCCGTTTCGAAGCGATGCGGCTGCTCGACCAAGGCCACAATCAGTCCGAGACGGCAAGACGGCTGAAAGTCGCTCGCCAAACCGTCAGTACGTGGCGGCGGCAATACCGCGAGCAGGGTGCGGCCGGACTCCGCCAGGCCGGGCGCGCCGGACGCAAGCCGCTCCTCGATGCCGCACAACGCGAACGCCTGACGTCGCTGTTGCTGGAAGGCCCGCAAGCCCACGGCTTCCCCACGCCCCTGTGGAGCTGTCCGCGGGTGGCTCGGCTGATCGGAGACGAGTTCGGGGTCGACTACCACGAAGGCCACGTCTGGAAGATCCTGCGAGCGCTCGACTGGAGCCCGCAACGCCCGGTCGGAAAGGCGCGCGAGCGCAACGAAGAGCAGATCCGCACCTGGAAGCGCAAGACCTGGACGCGCATTAAAAAAAAGCCCAAAACGAAGGCCGTACGCTCGTCTTCATCGACGAAAGCGGATTGAGTCAGAAGCCGCATCGCTGCCGCACCTGGGCGCCACGCGGCCAAACACCGGTGCTGCAGTTTAACTTCAATTGGGAGAAGCTTTCCGTCTCGGCGGGGCTGACGCTGCGTAACTTCTACTTTCGGCTCTATCCCGGTGCGATCGGCAAAGAGCAAGTGATCGACTTTCTCAAGGCGTTGGTACGTCATATCGATCGGCCGCTGCTGATCGTCTGGGACCGGCTGCCGGCGCACCGTAGCCGCCTGGTGCAAGAGTTCATCCAACTCTCCGAAGGCCACATCGCAACCGAGTACTTGCCACCCTATGCGCCGGAGTTGAATCCGGTGGAATACATCTGGGCTTACTGGAAGCAGCACGAGTTGCCGAACGTCTGTCCGAAGGACTACGGCGAGCTGAACGAGCGGGCCCGCAAGGCACTCCGCCGCATGCACCACAAACCGCGTTTGATCACGGCCTTCTGGAAACAGTCTTCTCTTTGCTTCGAGTGACGGGATATTATGCGGGACTCAATAGATGCGCTTTTTGAAGGGCGGATTGACTGGAGTGGCTCACGGTTTGGAGCAGACGAACCAATACCTAAGGAGGCCCTCTTCGGCAAGTCTAAGCTGCCCATTCGCATGGTCCTGCAGCGAGTCTCAGATGCGGCCATAATCGAGTTACCGCCAAAATAGTGCCAGAACCAACAGGGCAGTTACAGAAACTCGGGCTTCGGCACGCTACGCCCCAACCTGTTCCCGCCAGCCACGAATTGACAGCGTTGTACCCCTTTCCTAAGCTGAAAACAACTCCTTCCGCGCTTCGTCGCCACCCATGCAACTCCCCATCTACATGGACCACCACGCCACCACCCCGGTGGACCCACGCGTGGTGGACGCCATGCTCCCCTACTTCACCGAGCACTTCGGCAACGCAGCCAGCCACAATCACGCGTTCGGCTGGAAGGCCGAAGAGGCTGTCGAGACCGCACGCGCCCAAGTAGCCGACCTCATCGGCGCACGCACGCGCGAGCTCGTTTTCACAAGCGGCGCGACCGAGTCGATCAACCTAGCCCTCAAGGGTGTCGCCGAGCGCCACGCCGATCGCGGCCACATCATCACCTGGCAAACCGAGCACAAAGCCGTCCTCGATACGGTCAAGCAGTTTGAGCGGCGCGGTCTCCGCGTATCGCTCCTGCCCGTGAAACTCGACGGCCTGCTCGACCTCCAAGCCCTCGAAGAGGCTCTCGAAAGGACCCTCACCCCCAAGACCCTCCTCATCTCCTTGCTGCACGCCAACAACGAGATTGGGGTCATCCAACCGATCCGCGAAGTCGGCGCGATCGCGCGCCGCCACGGCGTCCTGCTCCACATCGACGCGGCCCAGTCGTTCGGCAAGGTCCCGATCGACGTCGAGGCCGACCACATCGACCTACTCTCCATCAGCGGACACAAGATCTACGGCCCCAAAGGCGTCGGCGCGTTGTACGTGCGTCGCCGCGACCCGCGAGTCGAGATCGCTGCGCAAATCGATGGTGGCGGCCACGAGCGCGGCATGCGTTCGGGCACCTTGAACGTACCGGGCATTGTCGGCCTGGGGAAAGCCGGCGAGGTCGCGGCGGCCGAGAGGGACACCGAGGCACACCGCCTTGGCGCACTGCGCGATCGCCTCAAGCAGGGGCTGGTCAACGCATTGGACGACGTCCTGATTAACGGCAGCCTCGACCAACGCTTACCCAACAACCTGCACCTGAGCTTCGCCGGAGTCGACGGCGAGTCGCTGCTGATGGGGCTCGACGACGTGGCCGTGTCGAGTGGCTCAGCCTGCACGACTGCCGAGCCCGAACCGAGTCATGTCTTGCGCGCGTTGGGCGTCCCCGAGGGCCTCGCCCACGCCTCGTTGCGGTTTGGGCTCGGCCGCTTCAACACCGAAGAAGAAGTCGACTACGTGATTGAGAAGGTCGTCGCGGTTGTCCATCGCTTGCGTGAGTTTTCGCCGGTCGGACCGAAGGGTTGACTGACGCAGCGCCGCGGCCGCCCACTCAAAGCGAGTCACGAGACATCAGATAGGCGTGAACCTGCCAGATCTCGTCCCGCGAGAGCAGTTGGCCGAACGCAGCCATGTTGGTGCCTTGGCGTCCATTCGTCACGGTTTCGATGAACCGGCCGGGGCCGAGCTTGGTCTTGAATATAGTCGGGCCCGCACCCCCGCCCGCTTTGTGGCAACCTACACAGCGCCCGCGGTAGATCCGTTCGCCCTGGGTGATCGCCTCCTGGTTACCTAGAAGAGGGTTGGCAGCCTTCCCTTCGGCCGATGTGGGCATGGCGGGCGGCGACGCCGTCTTGATCGGTTCGCTGCCTTCGGTGGGTGGGAAGCCGTATCCCGCCAAAACCCGGCCACCGAGCGTATGACCCGGCTCCCCGACGCGCGGCAAGCCGCCTTCGAGCTTGGTTAGGTTCGTCCCCGACTGCTCAGGTACGGGCTGGCCGCCATCCAGCGCGAACACCCATAAATTGCCGGCCTTCGGCTCGGTGTAATAGAAGGTCATGTCGCCGCCGATGCCTCCCGACGGCACCGCCACGTACTGCGTCCCGTCGAGTTCGTAGGTAATGGGGCTGCCAATGATGCCCGAGCCGGTCTGGAACTGCCAAAGCACTTCGCCGCTGCGAGCGTCGATCGCCATGAAGTAGCCGCGCATGTCGCCCGTAAACACCAGCCCGCTCGATGTCGCCACGGCGCCCGCCCAGAAGGGCGCGGGACTCACGACGCGCCACAGCACCTTGCGGCTAACCACGTCGAAGCCGACGAAGTTGCCGGGGTTATCGCTGGTCAGGTACTGCTGATAGTCTCCGCCCAGATACCACTCGCCCTTCGTGGGTGGCTCGAACTGGTCTTCGGCCCAGAACTTGTAGCCCATCGCCCACTGGTTCGACATGAAGTAGAGCGCGCCCAGATCCGGGTTGTAGGCCAGCGGCTGCCAATCGATAGCGCCTTCGAGGCTGGGGATGATTGGGCCGACCTCGGGCCCGCCGGATTCGGCCACCATGTCGGGGTTCACATCGGGGCGGCCGGTCCGCGGATCAAGCCCGAACGCCCAGGTGATGCCGGGGACGATCGGCTCGCCGTAGATGAACCTGCCGTTGGTGCGGTCGAGCGCGTAGAAGAAGCCGTTCTTGTCGTGGTGGAATAGGGCCTTGACGAGCCCCCGGTCGCCGAGCGTCACGTCGGCCAGCACCGGCGTGCTGACGGCGTCGTAGTCCCAGCAGTCCCACGGCGTGTATTGATAGCCCCACCGGATCTCGCCATTGTCGGCGTCGATGGCGATGGTTGCGGCGGTCCACTGGTTGTCCCCCTTGCGCACATGGCAGTTCCACGGCGCGGCGTTGCCGCTGTTCCAATAGACCAGGTTCAGCTCGGGATCGTACACGCCAGTGGTCCAGGTCGAGCCGCCGCCGTGCTTCCAAGTGTCGCCGGGCCAGGTGTCGTTGCCGGGCTCGCCCGGACCGGGGATGGTGTAGGTCGTCCAGCGCAGTTCGCCGGTCTTGGCGTCGAAGGCCTTGACGAAACCGCGGATGCCGTACTCGCCGCCGGCTACCCCGGTCAGCACCATGCCGTTGACCACCAGCGGCGCGCCGGTGATGCTGTACCCCTGCTCCCAGTCGATGACCTCGACTTCCCAAACCACCTTGCCCGTCTCTTTGTCGAGTGCGACCAGCCGCGCGTCCATCGTGCCGATGTACACCAACTCGCCGAACAGCGCGACGCCGCGGTTGATTGACCCGCAGCAGTACACGCGCTCCACGTCATCGGACATCTTCGGGTCGTAGCTCCATTTCTTCGCGCCAGTACGGGCGTCGATCGCGAACACCCGCGATTCGTCAGCCGAGAGGTAAAGCACGCCCTCGTGAATCAGCGGCGTGGCTTCCAACCCGCGATTCTCGCCGCCGGTAGCGAACACCCAGGCCGGGTGCAGCCGGTTGACGTTGTCCGGCGTGATCTGGTCGAGCCTAACGAAGCGTTGGCCGTAATAGTCGCGGCCGTACATCAACCATGCCGAGTTGTCGCCGGCCGCCTTCTCGAGGTCGGCACGGGTGACCGGCTGTGCGCGGGCCACCGGCCCCGACAGAACCGCTGCGACGACCAAGGCCGCTCCAGCCGCCCCCAAAGAACGTGAAAACAACATCCAGTACCCCTTCCCGAACCCAGCTTCCTACTTGCGGAGATTGTATCGTCGATCGCGCCATCGCGTTTCTCCGCGGCGCTATACTGTCCACCACATAGCCGTCCGTGACAAAGAGAAGAGGCGCAATTCGCAATGTAGGGGCACGGCATGCCGTGCCCGCGTGCGGGCGTTGAGAGCAGCCGCTGACGAACCGTATGCCGCCGGCCAGACGGATTCAGGAGGAAACCATGAATCGCAACCAACCGGAACCGGAAGTCGTTACAAAGGCCAGTGCCGGGCCGCTGAACCGGCGACGCTTTCTCGCCACCAGCGCGGGCGCCTTCGGGGGGCTACTCGCCGCCACCGCCGACCCCGCACGCGCAGCCAAGAAGACGGCCGACTCCGTGTTTGGCGATATCCGCATCACCAACATCGAGACCCACGACATTGCCGTCGACTACGACGATTGGATCGCCTATCAGCTCAATCACTACCACGGCCCCACGACCCGCTCGGTCTACCTCGTCCATACCAATAAGGGGCTCACCGGGCTCGGCGAGGGGCAGAAGGAAGCCGCGGATGTCGTCGAGAAGTACATCGGCACCAGCCCCTTCGATTGGATCGGCGACGAGACCTCACTGCAGCTCGGCACGGCGATGTACGACCTGATGGGCAAGGCCGCCGGCGTCCCCGTCTACAAGCTGTTCGGTCAACGCTATCGCCGCTGGGTGCCCGTCTCGGCGTGGACCGTCTCTACGCACCCCAAGCGCATGGCCGAAGCCGTCGAGAAGTACTCGACGCAGGGCTACACGTGGATGAAGTTCCACCTCTCGCCCTTCGAGAACATCTTCGACCAGATCGAGGCCATGCAGGCCGTCGCGCCGAAGGGCTTCAAGATCCACTACGACCTGACCATGGGCGGCACCGACGATCACATGTTCGAGTTGCTCGAAGCGATAGCCGCGTATCCCGTCTCCGGCTGCTTGGAAGACCCGCTGTTGCCGAACGAGATTGATGGCTACATCGAGCTGCGCAAACGCCTCAAGCTGCCGCTGGTGCTGCACCATTCCGCGATGCAGTTCACTTACTCGGTCTTACACCGTGCAGCCGACGCCTACATGCTCGGACACTCGAGGATCGGCATGGCGATTCGTCGCGCCGGGCTATTCGAGGCGGCGAACGTGCCGTTCATGTTGCAGAACGTCGGTGGTGACATCACGCGCGCGATGACCACGCATATGCAAGCTGCGTTCCCGACGGCCAGCTTTCACTTCATCAGCACGTCGGAGCGATGGAAGTCCGACGTGGTCAAAAGCCGCATGCAGCCCGTTAACGGCTTGCTGCGCGTGCCGGAGAAGCCCGGCCTCGGCGTCGAACTAGATGAGGCCGAGCTCGACCGTTTGAAAAAGTTGAAGCTCCCCGAACAGCCGAAGTGGATCATCAAGACGCAGTTCGACAACGGCACGAAGATGTACAACATCGCCGACCCGAAGAACTCGATCTTCATGGTGCGCCCGGACCGCTCGCGGCTGATCCCGATGAGATACGACCTTCCGATCAAGACCGAGTACTGGGACGACGATGGGTCGGCCGCGTATAAGCAAATGTTCGCGCGGGTTGAGCGTGAGGGGGTTGTGTTGCTAAAGAGTTGACGAAGGCAAGACCTTAGCTGGCGGTGGTCCCGGAAGTTGTTTCACTCCACGATCAGCGACACGGCGTCAATCATGCGGCTTCCCACGGGTTCAAGATCGTCACCCCCAGGTCGTCGTAGTCCTTCACGTTCCGTGTCACGAGAGTGAGTCCATGCTCCAGTGCTGTGGCCGCGATCAGGCCATCGGCTGTGTTGAGTGGCCGGCCGCTTAATTGCCGCCTGCCATCAAGCACTCCCCAGCGCTCTGCAACGTTTTGCGTGACCGCCAGAATTCTGCCGGCGAACAAGGGAACGAGGTTGTTCTCAAACCAGTCTTCCAATCGAATGCGTCGCTTGCTGTCGGGTAGAATGCTGAGCCCTTTGCGAACTTCGCCGATCGTCACGGCGCTGAGATAAAGCGATGCGGCGTCCTGACCGTAAACCCAATCTTCGACGCGTGGATCGAGCGAGGGGCGTATTAGCTCTGAAGGAATGTTGGTGTCGAGCAGAAAGCCGCTCATGGACCAACGGTGCGGCCCGTCGAGGGGTTACGGCTGAGATCCAGGTCGTCCGCCAAGCCTCTCACCATGGCGCACACTTCTACCAGATTACGCACCGGAGCGGGCCCGCCAGCGGCTTCTTCAGCGAGGCGGAGGAGCCACTCCTCGACGCTTAAACCTTGGGCCTGCGCCTGCGCTTTGACAGCTGCCTCTTTCTCGGGCGGAAGCTTGATCGTGACGGTCATGGCTGCAAAGGCTTCTGTTTCTACACTACCGAAAAAGGAGCGCCTTGTCACTCACCTCGGGATCTCATTCAGCGTGTAGTAACCAGCCGGGTGCAACAGCCCCTCTCCGCGGGCCGACCGCACGCCTTCAGCGTGCAACTCATGCACATACCCTTCGCGCAACCCGTCGACCACAAGCCGCACGCTCAGACCGTCGGGTGAGACGGTTGCCGACCGCACAGCCAGCGGCTTCGTATCAATCTCCTCGCTTCCGTAGGTCTGGTGATAGTGGTAGGTGTAGCTGCTCAGTTGATAAGAAGAAACCGCCGCGGCCTCAGCCGGGTCGACCTTCTTGGTGAAACTCAACTCGAACCCGTCGGGACGCGCCTCGAAGGTCTTCATCTCAAACGGCGTCTCACCAGTCCACACAAGACGCTGGAACCCGAACGAGCGGGTGCCCAGCGAGTTCCAGCCGCGGTTGCTCATGCCAACCAGCAGCGAGCCATCCTCTCCGAAAGCCATGCGCAGTACCGCGCTTTCGAAGCCCTCACGGAAAACGAAGCACGCGCCCTGATACTCTCCGTTCACCTTTTCAAGATACACGCGGCTCATGAGCGAAAGCGTAAAGTCACCCACGAAGAACTGTCCCGCGAAAGGACCGAACTTGCCACTCGTCGCGTCGAGCACGACATCGGTGGCGCTCATGCCGACCTTGCGGTAAGGGAACCAGATTGCCGGCGGCTTCAATGGTGGGATCTGCTTCACCGCTTCGGGGTACGACAACCCCTTGGGTACCGGGCCGCTGTACTCGAATGTCGCGCCCGGCCGGTCGCAGTGCTTCAACGCGTCGACGTAGCCGTGAAAGGCGCCCTCACGCATGTGACTGAGCGTGTTCGTTGGCACCCAGCGGCCTTGTTGATCGGTGTAGAAAGCGTCTCCCTCCGCGTTGATGCCGATTCCTGAGGGCGAACGCATGCCGCCCGAGACCGGCTTCCACGAGCCATCGGGCGAAACCTTCAAACTCCAGCTGCGCCACGCGTCGTCGGTCGGGTTCGGCTTCTTGCCGAGTCCGGAGTTCAGCGTGATCCACATGTTGCCGGCCGCATCGAACTTCGGACCGTAAGCGTACTCGTGATAGTTGCCCGTCACGCCCCAGCCCTTGGCGATGGTCAGGTATTCATCGGCGCGTCCGTCGTTGTCGGTGTCGCGCAGGCGGGTGAGTTCGGTGCGTTGGACGAGATAGAGATCGCCGTCCTTGTAGGCAAGCCCAAGAGGTTCGTGCAGCCCGCCGGCGAACTGCTTGTACGTGACATCGGTCGGCGGATCGTCGTAGACGTTGTCTGCGATCCACACTTCGCCCTTGCGAATCGCGGCGGCGATGCGGCCGTCGGGGAGCAGTGCCAATCCGCTGACCTCGAGGGTGAGGTCTTGCGGGATCGGCAGGGTGATCATCTTGTAGTAGTCGTCTTCGGACTGCGCGGCCACGGTGCCGGTAGTCAGCAGGGCGAGCAACACGATGGCCGGTAGCGGCAAGGGTCGGAGGCTACGGGCAAGGCTCAAGAGAAGGTTCTTCTTTACCACATAAACTCCTGCATCAAAACAACTTCACTACCTACGGTGTCCATCGGTGCAACCAGTTCCTGACGCACCTCGACACTACGCGCCCGACCCGTGCGGGCGCTCGACTGCCGAACCACCGGCGTGACCCCCTCAAGTCGAACCCGTAGCCGCCCATCGATTTGGAAGCTGCCGTCGCCGAGCGATTCAATCGTCTTGCCGACACCCGCCCGGACCCACAGGTCTCGCGCCAGGCCCCGCACGCGCACCTCCCGGCGTAAGGAACGCCCATCGGGCGTCGGTGTGACTCGATCTTCGACTTGCAGGCCCTCGAACTCGTAGAGAAACGTCGGCACGCCGTCTTCATCGAGACGGAACCCGCCGAAGCGATACCCGGCAGGGAAGCCGGGCGTATCGGGCCACGGTGAGTCTTCGTCGGCAAGCAAAGCGAAGGGAGGGCCCGGTGGAAGCGGCACGAGATCGTCGCTCAACGCGGGAGTGAGAGGCGTGAAGCGATCGTCCCAAGTGCTTTCCGCGTCGAGAAAGCGCCCCCGCCAGGCCTGCGCCCAGTGAATCTGTTGCGAATCAAACGCGGCGTGGATTTGCTCTGGAAACCCCACGGCGACCGCGTGCATCCCGACGCCCGTCATGAACGTTCGGAAGACAACCGTCCGATCCGCCGGCTTCAACTCGAAAGCTTCTTTCTCCTCCATGCCCTCTGGCAGGCGCGTCTGGTCGATCTCCATCAGGTAGACCCACAGGCTGTCGATCTGGCGCGCCGTGTTGCCGCGAAGGACTTCCTTGTTCACCGCCGCGCCGCCCGGCCAAAACGACGGCATGCGCGTGCCCGGCGCGAACCGAGCGGGGTCGATCAGGAAATCGCGAAACCATTCGACCCGCAAGCGCTTCGGTGAGTGGGCCAGGTTGATCGCGCCGATGCCCGACGACTTGCGTCCGCGAAGGTCGTGGCACCCGACGCAACCGAGGCCCCCCCTGTCCGACCAACTCGCGGCCGTAGCGGTTGCGCCCTCTGCGCTCGACCGGCGCGATGTCGCCGCTGAGGTCCGCCTGCTCGAACAACTCGGCGAGAGTGGCGGCGTGCGTCGCGCCGTAGTCCGGCATTCGCGTCGCGAGGTACGGCCGAACGGGATCGCCACCGTGGATGGAGCGGCGAAGTGCCTCCGCAGTCAGCTTGCGTCCGACGCCCGTGAGCCCAGGCGGGAAGCGCCCTTCATCGCCGAGGTCGCGCTCCTCGACCGTTTCGAAATAAGCGGCCCGAGCCATGTCCGGCCCGCCAATGCCGTCTCGCGCGTGGCACGCCAGGCAGTTCAGCGCGGCGAGCTTCTGTTGAATCGCGCTTTGCGGCGGGCGCGCCGTCCCTCCGGCGGCCGGCCCGGTGATCGCTTGCCGCAGTGCCTTCCGCTGCCGGTCGGTCAACCCGAAGTCGGGTACCGCAGGGGGCGGGGAATCGGCCAGGCAACCGCGCGTTAGCGCGTTTCGGAGTTCGGCAAGAGGCCTCACACGAACGTTCGATTTGAGTTTTTTGCCGTCGACCATCATGTCGTGACAAGACGCGCAACCTAGCGCGCTCAACAGGTCCCTGCCTTGCGCCGCTCTTGTTAAGTCGAGTTTCGATGACCCATCCGGCGTGGCCTTGCCGCCGGCCAAATACGCTTCCAGGTCAGCCGCTTCCTGCTCGGTCAACGGCGTCTGCGGCATACGACCCGCCGGTCTGGTTTGGAGGGGATTGAGCAGGAACCGCGCGAGCTGCCCGGGCCGATACTTCTGACCCAACTCCCCGACCGTCATCGGCCCGAGAGGCGTCGAGGCAGGGGTGGGTTTCCGCGGCTGCACGTCCGAACCCCAACTCGCCGGCCGATAGGAGGCATCCGGTTCGTGGCACGCCACGCAACCCACCCTGTGGTAGAGCGCTTGCCCGCGTCCCGCGTCCCCCTCGATGCGGCTCCTCGTGGAAGGGTCGTCCGTCGACGAAAGCAGAAACTGGGCCAGCGCGGCCACCGCATCCTCGCGCGGGCTTCCTGTGAGGTGACGCCCCACCCGTGGCATGGTTGTGCCGGGCTTCACCCTTTGGGGGTCCGCCAGATACCGCAGCAGGTGGCCCGCCCGCAAACGCGACCCGACCCCCGTCAACACCGGACCAGCCTTGTTGCCCGAACCCTTGGCGTCTCCGCCCGGCTCATGGCAGTTCGCGCACCCCAACTCACCCAGCAACAACCGGCCCGCCTCGGGGAGATCAGCGCCGGGCTGCCGAAGCATCAACTCATACCCCGGCACGACCGGCTCGCCCCGTGCCGCGCCCGCACCCAGCGAACACACAAGCACCACGATCGCCGGCCAACAACCGATCCGGGACGTTACCGATGTCCAAGCGGAGGAAGTGAAACCCATGCAAGCCATCTGTAGTACAATATACGCAGAGTATCTGACCGGCCGCCGCCCGGTGGCCTCGACGCACAACAGGGTCTCCTGACAACAGATCGCGTCGTTTGAGTCTCCCTCACACCTATCGCTGTTGTATGGGTTTGAAAGATGCGGTGTTCGTACGCGCACGGCGCGGCGGCCACTGAAAGGTAAATTTTTACATGATTGAAGTTTCTTCCCGGTCTGAGACCGGGTTCTCGCAGTTCAACCTGCGAACAAGTCTCCAGCGTGGCATCGAGGGCCTTGGCTTTTCCGAGCCGTGGCCGATCCAGGCGGAGACTATCCCGGCGGGACTCGCCGGGCGTGACGTGCTGGGCCTGGCCCAGACCGGCACCGGCAAGACGGCGGCCTTTGCCTTGCCTATTCTCGAACGTTTGCTCGCCAACCCGAAACGCGGTCCGCGGGCCCTGATTGTTGTTCCCACGCGGGAACTGGCGATGCAGATCCATACCGAGATCAGCGCCTTGGCCAAGTTCACGGAAGTGACGGCGATCACCATCTACGGGGGCGTTCCTAGTCCGCCACAGATTCGCGGTCTGGCCAAGCGGCCCGACATTTTGATCGCCTGTCCCGGCCGGCTCCTCGATCTTCAGGGACAGGGTCATGTGCCTCTCGGTGGGATTGAGACCCTTGTGCTCGACGAATGCGATCGAATGTTCGACATGGGTTTTCTTCCCGACCTGCGGCGTATCTTGGCGTTACTGCCGGCAAAGCGCCAGAACCTTCTGTTCTCGGCAACGATGCCGAGAGAACTCCGCTCGCTGGCCGACGACCTGTTAACGGATTGTCACGTAGCCGAGTTGGGGCACTCCACGCCGGCGCCGACGATCGAGCATGCGCTCTACTTCGTAAGAGCAACGCAGAAGACGCAGCTCTTGCGCCATTTGTTGAAAGGCGATGAATTCAGGTCGGCTCTTGTCTTCCTACGAACGAAGCATCGCGCCAAGCGGCTGGCCGAGCAACTCAGCCAAGCAGGACACAACGCCACGGCCATCCAAGGCAACATGACGCAAGCGCAGCGCGACCGGGCGATGAAGGGCTTTCGCGAGGGGCGGGTTGATGTGCTCGTGGCGACCGACGTCATGGCGCGTGGCATCGACGTAGCCAACATCTCGCACGTGATCAACTTCGACGTGCCAGGGACGCCGGATGAGTATACGCATCGCGTCGGCCGCACCGGCCGCGCCGAGAAGAGCGGCAAGGCGTACACTTTCGCGGCTATCGAAGAACTACCCGCCGTCCACGACATCGAGCGCGTCTTGAAATCGAAGATCCCTCGGCGGGAGATTCCCGAGTTCGCGGCGGAGACGGTCACGCCGACCGAACCACGCGAGCGCCTCGCCAGGAATGAAAACCCCGGACGCGAGGCCGATGGCCGCCGACCCAGGTCACGCAGCCGAACCAGGCGCCGGCGGCCGCGACCAAAGCAAAAGGCGGCAACGAGCTAGCCGTCTGATCTGGGCGGCAATTCTCTGAAGTGGCCGGTGAGCGAGGTGGCGTAAGACTCCAGCCTTGCCCCCGTATGAGATTGACTGCGCCGCTTCCTCGGTTCTCAAATTCGCGGAACAGCACGCTTGTGCCAGGTAGCCGGCATCCGCAGGGCCTGGCGCAAGCGCTCGTTGTTCCACCGCCGCCGCTCCGCGTTTCGGCTCACGCGCACGGCAGGTAGTGGGCGCCCCGGCGGCGCTGCTGCCTGCACAGTTCCCGCTCGATCAACTCCCGCGCTCCACGGGATCCCACCCAGGCCAGCACGAAGCACCGGCTGGGATCCGGCAGCCCCTCCGGGCCGATCACGTCGACTTCGCTGATTCGTTGGCCGATCTTGCGTGGGGCGATATCGACGTAGGCCTCCACTCGGACGCCCAGGTCTGTCAGGAACCGCAAACGCTGCCGGGACGTGCGGCCCGACCCCCACACGATCACCGCCGGATGGTGTGGGTTGTGTCGCTCGAGCCAGCGATAGAGGTACGGTGCTTTGGTCCGGTAGAACGCGTCCACCGAGTACCTCGGATCGATCCGTGTGAGGCGGTTCGGCCGCTCCCTCCACTCGAGAAGCGTCTCCTCGAGTTTGGCCATCCGCACACCCCTCTCCATCCAACGCAACCACAACTCGTAGTCCTCCGGAAACGCGCCGGCGCGGTAGGCGCCGAATCGCTCCACTAACTCTCGCCGAAACATGACGCTGGGGTGAACAAGCGGCGACTCAACAAACCGATAGAGAGAAATGTCGTCTTCCGACGTTAGCGAGTTCGTCCAGGCGACGAAGTGAGCGAGCCCGGCGTTCTTTTCGACATCGCCGAGATACTCGACCCTGCTGCTGACGAGACCGACGCCCCGCTCTCGGTCGAGAAAATCCGCCTGCAGCCTCAACCGCTCAGCATTCGCAACGTCATCGGCGTCCATGCGGGCAACGTAGGCTCCCTGCGCCTCGGCCAGCCCACGGTTCAGCGCCGCCACGATCCCCGCATGTGGCTGCCGGACCGGCTTCACCCGCCCGTCCCACGCGGCGAACCGATCGAGCAACGCCGGCGTGCCGTCTGTCGATCCATCATCGACGGCAATCACCTCGAAGTCGCGCTCGGTCTGCCCGAGCAGCGACTCCAACGCCTCGTCAAGCAACCTCTCTTCGTTGTAGGCAGGAAGGACGACGCTGATTCTCACCGGCACGGCGCGCTCAGCCGTTGTCCCTCGCTGCTGGTGCCGAGTGCGGCCCGACCAGCGCGTTCCACGACTCGATGGCGTTGCCTTCGGGATAGTACTTCACCTCGATGCGCACCGAGTCCTCCAGTACTTCGTGCTGATGCCCCATGCCCAACGGATGACGATAGCTGTCGCCCTCCTCAACGATCGACGTCTCGTCGCCGATCGTCATCCGCACGCGCCCCTTCTTCTGGTAACCGATCGACTCATGGTCGGGATGCACGTGCATGTGGTCGACCGCGCCCTTGGGACGCGACGCCTCGAACACGATCAGGTGAGAGGTCGCCATCAGCACCTTTACGGTATCCACGCCGTCCTCATCACGCGAATACTCGGGGACGATGGTGACTGGTTCGCGCTGTGAACTTGGCACGAAAAGCTTCACCACGTCGTCAGGGTGCATGAACGCCACGGCGGCGTCAATCGAAACCGGTTCACTCACTTCTCTGCCTCCCGAAGTTCGCCCAGGCTCAGAACTGATACAGATTCTTCGCGGTCAGCCCACGGATCTTAGACCGGTCGGCCTCGGACGCGAAGTCAAACATCAACTCAAACACTTCCACGGCCTTCGCGAAATCCTCCATCGACTTCCCCAAACCGCCCCAGATCATGCGGTCCGGGCCGAACGCGTCATAGGCCTTACGCACGACCGGTTTAGCGTCCCGGTAGGGATGGTCCTGCTTCGACGAATAACGCCACCCCGAGAACTTCATCACCGTGTTGGGCAGTCTCGCGAGCTTGAGGACCTCTTGGTAGTCCGCCGCCGTGCCCATGCCGGCCCGCCCGAGGTGATCCAACACCACGCGCGCATCGGGGACCTGCTTCGCCAAGTTGGCGATGCGCCGGGCATGCCAGGGCTTGAAATGCACCTGGACTGCTAGCCCCAAGTCGCCGGCCTTGCGCCACATCCGCTTCATTTGAGGCGCATCGAGGTCGCGGTTCTTGATGGCCCCCGACATCCAAGGCGCCTCGTCCCGCTCGTGCATCTGGTGCACGCGCAGGGCAACGAGGCGGCCGGGATGCTTCTTCACCAGCGCTTCCATGCGCGAAGGCGTGTCCTCCGCGAGCGGATCAAACAGGCACGTTCCCTTGAAAAAGCCCGGCGACGGCTCGTGTTGGAAGCAGTATTCGAGATAGCGATGGTCGTCCTGATACGGCTCCGGATGGACGATCACCACGTGGTCGATCTTCGATTGCTGTATGAAGGGCTTGTAGTCTTCCAGATCGGCCGCGGGCGGCTGATACGGACCGTTCTTGTGATAAGGAAAACGCTCTCGATCAGCGGCGAACAGGTGGATGTGTGTGTCGATCAACAGGCCTTTGGGCCGGGTACCACCCGCCAACGGCAGCACGCCCGTAGCGCCCATCAACAGCTCACGCCGAGTCGTCCGCAACGCCATCGCGGTCAGTCTATCAGAGTGATGGACGGTCGCTGCCCGTTCCGGCGTTCTTCGCTCGGCTTGGGGCGGAGTCGAGCCACCGGGGACGCTCTTGAGGCGTCTGACCTAGACCGTTACTCGGCGTTCTTCCAGGTCGGTAACCGTGCCTGCGCGAGGCGGCTCAGCTCGTTTTAGCGGCGCGGGCGGTGGCGGTTTCGGGCGTGGACTTCTGTTCCGAGATACCCGAGGACCGTACGTCCCTCTTCGCGACTTCACTACTCGCTCGCTCGTCCTTCGGCTTGACGATGTCGATACTGCCTCGGAAGATAGCTTCTTCCTCGACGATGACGCGGGCTGTGATGAGATCGCCTTCCAGGTTGCCGCTGTTGCGGATCTCGGTGCGGTCGGTAGCCTGTACGTTTCCTTTGACT
Organism: Bryobacterales bacterium; assembly: GCA_965261065.1. Taxonomy (GTDB): domain Bacteria; phylum Acidobacteriota; class Terriglobia; order Bryobacterales; family UBA6623; genus JAKZVK01. Next base: position 7,645,040 of record OZ253444.1, read on the forward strand.
CGGCCCAGGATGACAACCGATCGGGCCTGGATGTCGGCTTTGACGGTTCCGCTCGGTCCAATGGTCAAGCAGCAGTTTTCGAATTGGACATTGCCTTCCACCTCACCGTCGATGTATAGATCCTCCTTTCCGCTGAGATTGCCTTTCAACTTCAGCGACTTGCCCAACCTGGCGACACTTGACGCGGCGGATGGCGGTCGAGCCTGCCGCTGTGGCCGTTGCGGTTCGACCTCGGGGGTCGTAGGAGTTGGTACGGATTCGGGTCGGTCTTTGCGTCCCCACATCTTCGTTTGATTGTCCTTTCCCGCGGATTGAGTTGCATCGAAGCGGTACGCCAGTTTCATCGAGCGGCAGACGAGCCGGCCGTCTCTGTAGCCACGGCTGCACCGGCGACGTAGACGCTCACTTCCACCCGTCTGTTCTCGCGACGCCCCTGGCGCGTCTTGTTGTCCGAGACCGGGACCTGCTTTCCCAGACCGACATTGAAGATTCGAAACAGGGGGATGTTGTGCTTCAACGTAAGATGCCGCACCACGGCGTCAGCCCGCCTCTGGCTCAGTTCCAAGTTGAGCTCAGCGGGGCCGGTCGAGTCGGTGAAGCCGACTACCTCGATGGCGTAGCGATCGTGGCCCTCCACCTTCCTAATGAGCCCGTCGAGTTCGGTGCCGGCGTTGTCGCTGAGTTGGCTGCTGCCAAACGCAAACAGCACGCTCTGCTTGCCAAGCCGGCGATAGTTGTCAAGGTCTCGTAGCACGTGCTCAACTCCGTCAATGCGGCCTAAGCCCTTTTCCGCCAGCTCGCGGGCGCCGTCGGCCTGGCGCCCGGCCTCGATGGTTTTTTCGTCGGCCACGGCGGCGGCTTTCTCAACGTCCAGGCCGCGGTCCTCGGCACTTTGCGCGACCTCGTCAACCCTCGCCAAGTCACGGTCAAGCTTCGCAACGGCTGCCGCGTTCTCTTCGGTACGAGTCTCCATTTCCTCAAGACGTGCGTCCACAGGACCCACGGTGTCTCGCACAAAGCCCTTTGATGCGCAGGAGGACAGCAGGGCTGCGACTCCCACGACAAGGGCACTTGCGAGTAGGCCATCGGAAAGCGTTCTCATTCTTCCCTCGTTTCTCTCTCCCACTGTTCTTTTCAGCACTCTGTCGGAGAGGATCTGCACGTTGTCCGGAAGCACCCCAAGGACCAAAACAGGCTTGGCACAGGTCTGGGTCCAACCGACACGGGGGAATGGGGTGCCGCTAAGGTCGGCGGTTTCGATCCCTTCCGTGGCGGCTGTGGGGAGTGGTGCGGAGGCACCGGAGCGAAATGGCGCAGTGTGTAACTTTTGCGGGTAATCCTTACTCTGTTCGTCGCCGGAGGACCGCCGACGCGGCGAGCCGAACTACAGATCACGCCGCTGGAACTGGGAAACGGCCAAGCCCTGGGCCTCGAGGATGTAGAGCGCCTGCTGCTTGCCGCGTCGCAACCGCTCAGACGTCGCCACAACTCCCGTCCCAGAAAACCGTCGCCTTTGAGCGCACGGGGGGTGTAGGGTCTCATGCTGTCGTTGGTGTCGACGTTGTTTTTGCGCTGTTGGGCGGCGATTACCTCCCCAGTACCTCCGTTGCCAGGCGGCTCGGAACGGGCGCCACGGGGGTGCGGTTCGTTCCGTAATTCGTCCTGAGGGCTTCGGCGGTGCTCAAGCCCTTTGTTTTCACGGGGCCTTGGGTTCGTCTGTGGCCGCGGTCCCTCCTTAGTGACCCGTGGTTCTGCTGTCGTGATGCGTGATTCGTGAATCGTGATTCGCCGCCGAGCGTCGCTTGGGGACTGGGCACGAACTCGGCGCAGAAGCCGATCGGGTTGGAGGTCTGCGCTGCCGCTGCCGGTGGCTCGTAGCGCGGCGGTTGCGGCTCCATCGGGTCGGGGGTGGTGTAGGGGTCCGGGTCGGTGACGGTCGGACGGTGGATCGCCCCGTTCGCGGCGCGATTCTCTTTGCACTCGTACTCGTCTTTGCGCAGTTGCCGGATCATCCGCAGAGCGCGCGTGATGTCGCGGCTCGTCATGGTGCGGTAGCGGGCCAGGTTGTGGAGGGCCTGGGTGTGGTCTTGCATGCTCTTGCCAAGCAGTTGGTTCTCGCCGTTGCGGCCGGGGACGATGGTGTTGGGGTAGCGTTCGCGGGTGGCGCGGTCGGTGCCGTGGTACTGGTAGGTGGTGAGGCCGGCCTCGATGCGGGTGATGCGGCGCAGGCGCCAGCGGGCGTCGGCGATCTGGAGGACGAGCTCGAATTCGATGGCGTTCTTGGGGAAGAGGTTTTCTTCGAGGATTTGGAGTTGGCGGTCGTATTCGGCGGGGTCCTCGTCGGCCATGACGGCGTCGCGGGCGAGGAGACCGTGCTTGAGTGCGTTTTGAGAGGAGCGAGCCTTGCCCTCAGGGGTGCGAGGGCCGGTGGATTTCTTGGCGTTTTGGCGGTTCGCCTTCCGTTGTGCTTCTGTAGACATAGTGATTCTCCTTGAAAGTTAAAAAGCCGCGCGGTTTGGTCCGCGCGGCCCGGTACGCCAGCCATTGGACCGGCGTTCTTCACCTTCAGGATACGCTGGGGTGGTTGGGGTAAAAGGGCCCCCGACGAGGTAAGTGGTTTGGAATCAGTGGGGTAAAAATTTGAAAGTTCTGTGACTGATTGGGTGGGTTGAGGGAAGACCGCGGATCTCAGAACCGAGATCCGCGCTACGGGCTCGGACCGAAAAGGGCTCCGTCCCTTTTGGCCCCCCCTTTTGGCCCCTCTTCGCCATAACGATTCACCAATTCAAACCGACCCTCTCTTCGTTTCCCCGGCTTTCGGTAGCTGCTAGACGTTTCATGGTAGCCCGATTATAAAACGTTCACGCGACAGACTGCCAGCAACCCTGGACCCTGCGGATGACGCGGCCTTGCTGGTAGGCACTAGGACAAGATCCCACTGGCACCGGTCTCACATTACATTGAACTTTCTGTCGGCCAATACATTTTCATTTGCGGATATGACCTGGACTTGCCAGCCGCCCCTTTGGCCGAAGATTGTTTTCGAACTCTTCGTACGAAAGTCCTCCGAGGTAACCTCCAGCTGTTTTTCGAACTTGTTTACCGCGGTGGTACCAACGATGGGAAATCGTCGTATCCTTTTGGGCACCAATGAGCCGGGTATAAAACTCAACCTGCCCAACAGTGCTCGGGAACTGATCCCGGCAACCCTGGAGCCCCGTGGCGTCGCTTCGGGCTGGCGGTATGACGACTTCCTCACAGAAAAGAGCCTCTTTCACCGGGTCGGGGTACACAATGGTGCCAATATCCGTCTTTGACGTCTCAGATCTCAGTTCGACGGTTTTATCAATGGTCGATTCTCCCTTGACCTGAAGCACATGCGTACCCGACTCCAAACCCGAGATCATAAAAGACCCCTGCGCATCCGTTCCACCTGCTCGAGCGCCCACTATAGTCAGCACGTTTGGTCGCGGAGATCCTCCCAGGCCTTGCAGCTTTCCTGCGATCCGGTAGGTGGAAGGGAATCGAGGTATTTTCAATTGATTCTGGGAACCCACAGGCCACTCCTGCAGGTGGAACGAATCTGTGTTTCGTGTCGTGGTCACGATCACCGTATATGCGTCCGCTGGAACGTTTTGGAAGTCAAATTTCATCCCCCGATCCGTCGATGTCCTCTCTCCCTGATACGCATTCCTGGCTAGAAAGACCTGCAGATCGTTGCGGCTGACCGCATCTGACAATACCTCAAGCTGGGTATCCACTTGACTCAGGTGACCCCAAGATGTAGTGTAGGGCCTGGTGGAGGATTACCCGCGCGACCAACTCGAATTCGAGTCTCACTTTGCGAGCGAGGAGGCTTGCCGCGACTATCTGTTCGCCTTGCGCTGGCCAGAGGGTTTCCGCTGTCCAAGGTGTGGGCATGAGCGCGCTTGGCCGGTGCGCAAAGTGTGGTTCGAATGCGCTCGCTGCGGGCGGCAAACCTCCGTCACCGCCGGCACGATCTTTCAAGACACACGCAAGCCGCTGCGGCTGTGGTTCCGGGCGATGTGGACCATCACCACGCAGAAGAATGGGGCCAGCGCCCTGGGTCTACAGCGCGTTCTGGGACTGGGCAGTTACCAAACCGCCTGGACTTGGATGCACAAGCTGAGGCGAGCGATGGTGCGCCCGGGGCGGGAGCGATTGACGGGCCTCGTCGAGGTCGATGAGACCTACTGGGGCGCTGAAGAAGAAGGGGTAATCGGCCGGCAGACCGAGCGTAAAGCGTTGATTGCAGTCGCCGCGGAAGAGAGAGGCACCGGGCTGGGGCGCATCCGCATGCAGCGCGTTCAGAACGCCTCGGCGGCCAGTTTGATGCCCTTCGTCGAGGAGTCGGTCGAGCCGGGCAGCGTGGTTGTTACCGACAACTGGTCGGGCTACGATCCGCTCAAGAAGAAGGACTACCAGCGTCGTATCATCTCGATTAACAACCGCCGCGAGCAGGCCTCGCAGCTACTGCCGAGGGTGCACTTGGCGATCTCGCTACTCAAGCGCTGGATGCTGGGCACGCATCAGGGGGCGGTCAGCCACGAGCATCTGGACTACTATCTCGACGAGTTCGTGTTCCGCTTCAATCGGCGCAGATCACGCAGTCGGGGCAAGCTCTTCTACCGCCTTGTGCAGCAGGCCATGGCGGTGGAGCCGACGCCGTACCGCTCGATCGTCGCCGATTGGGACGCTAAGACGCTGTGAGTCCAACTACAAGATGTTGGGGTCACCTGAGTCAAGTGGATACCCGGCTACCTCAATATCGAGGGAGACATCGTGCATCATGGGCCCCCGCGTCTTGTATGTGAACCCACCCGTTGTCAATTCAAACTCGTCCAGGGGGTATAGCGCCAGTATCAAGCAAGGCAGCATGGCGCCTGTGAAGGGCAGAGCCAGCTTCCACGATTTCTTGTAGCCCAGGTAGGCGCCAATACCGAGGCAAGCAGCTGCTAACACACAAAGAAAGACTGTCATTTCGGGTTCTCCCGTTCCGCTTAAAATGGGAAGTCTGTGGTTTCAAGGTAGCATTTTTGATCCGGCACAAATTATCCAGGAATTCCATGTTGACCCTGCGGCCCTCCCCATTGTACACGTGTCCTCTCCTGAACACAACGAATTTACGTGGCCGCTCCCAACGTCGATCATTCGGGGCTGGCGGGACTGACCAACTTCCGGGATTGCCCGATCAGCGTTCCGATGATCGGTCTGGGCCGAGACCCGTAGGCGCATCATCATCTCGTTTCAACAACTTAAGCGTCGAGTGGCGGCCCAAGAAGGTGATCCGTTTTGGTCCGGAATCGGTGATCGATCGGCGTCGGAGTGGTGATCGGATGAGCCCGGAATACGCAACGGGTCGCAATTTTTAGGCGAAAGGCGACAGCTCACGTCGGAGGCGCTGATTGGGGCCCGGGGCGGCGTTTTGGGGTCCGATCACCCAAAAAACAGGCCCGGAGAAGACGCTGGAGGCGTTCTCAAGGGCTCGGGTGGACCTAGTATAGCCCCCCGCCGATCTCGGGAGTCAGCGCCTGGGAGGGCTTTCACTCGTTGCCCGTCAGGAAGATGAGGGACAGCCACCGGACTCCGGGCAACAGACGCCGGCACGACACTCCTCAACTCGCTTCAGCCGGTCGCCGATGCGCCCTTGGATTTCGGGACAGGCCCCGGCGGACGTCGTTCCAGGCATCGCCCCGATCGGGATTCCAACTCCTTGACGAACTGCTGGTCCCCAAACGGCAGGCCGGATCGAGTGGCTAGACGCAGATCTCCAGCCCGCCCCTGGACCACCTCAGACTCCAGCAGTTCCCGCCAATCTCCCCTGATCCGCAGTTCCTTCCACGACGCCGGATCCATCGTGCCCGAGGGGTCCCGACCTTCGATGTGTCCCGCGGCGCTGGACCAGGGGTAGTGCAGCGCGTCGCCGACGAGCCCCGCGCGTACCGGGTTCAGATCGACATACGCCAGCGCCGAAACCAGGTGGCTCGGCCCCAGCGGACAGGAGCGGAAGCGGTTCTGCCACCAATGCCCGCTGCGCCCCTATTGGCGGTTGAATCGCTGCGTATAACGCCAATGGGCCCGCCCGATACCCCGCGCGAACGATGGCGCACCGCTGGGGACCGCGATCAGGTGCACGTGGTTGCTCATCAAGCAGTAGCCGAGCAGCCGTACACCGTGCCGGCCGCAGCGCTCTACAAGCGTTTTGAGATAGAACCGCCGGTCCTCGTCGCACAGGAAGACCTCTTGGCGATTGTTGCCCCGTTGGGTGATGTGATGTGGAACGCCCTCCACGACCACACGGGCCATCCTCGACATGCAGAGGGGGCATTATCGCAGATTTCGGTCGCACCTGGCAGGGAGAGTTCGGTGGCTGTCCCTCATCTTTCGGTGGCTGTCCCTCATCTTTCGGTGGCTGTCCCTCATGTTTCCCATGTTTCCCCGTCGTTCGTGATCCGTGATTCGTGATTCGTGAGGCGAAGGGCGCGTGGAGTTGTCCGTAATGCCCCCGTTTGCCGCGGGGCTGATATTTGGGGCGCCCCTGGGGGCTCTGTTTGTCGGGGAGTGGGCGTGATGGAAGGAAAGTCGGGGCGATACGGACTGCGGTTGAGCCGACAACGGCTCGGTCCGCCGAGACTTTTCCATCGCCCTGTCAGGGCTCTCGACACAAGAGGTTCGATACCTGGGGTTCCGCCTAGCGGCGTCACCCCAGGCTAACATCCGGTCGCCGCTTCGCGGGCTAGGCGGCCGTGGTGAAGGTGGGGCTTCTTGTCACGACCGTAAGGCACACCGACATGTTGCCGCAGGTCGGGCAGGCGGGCACGGCGTGCCGTGCCCCTACAGAACGACGCAGTCCGCCCTACGAGTGAGCAGGTTGGTGCGCGCGGCGTTGCGGCACGCGGGCATGGCGTGCCGTGTCCCTACATTGAACGGGGCGGCTTGTTGCTCAGCCGAGGAGGACCACTTCCAACAGGACGCCGCCGAGCAGCGTGAAGATGATGTCGAAGCCGATCAGCAGGCGCAGCCATGCCAACGAATCGCCGATGGGCTCGCCCATGAGCAGCAGTGTCGTCAACTCGACGCACGCCATCATCGCCGGCAGGCAGATTGGGAACACCAACAACGGCAGCATCAACTCGCGCAAACGGTTGTTCGCCGTGACCGCGCTGAAGATCGTCCCCACCGCCGTGAAGCCCCACGTGCCCAGAACCAGCACCAAGAACAGGGCAGGGAAGCGGTCACCCCAGCGCGCGCCGTAGAACACGCTGAACAGCGGCAGTGAGATCAACTCCACCGCTACCAGCAGCACGCCGTTCGCAAATGCCTTGCCCGCGAACAAAGCCCCGCCTGAAACCGGCGACGCGATCAAAGCTTCCATGCAATCGTTCTCCGCCTCGCGCGCAAAGCTGCGGTTCAGAATCAGGATCCCCGCGAACAGATAGATGATCCACAGCAACCCGCCGGCCATGTCACGCACGTCGGGGTTGCTGACCGGATCGAACGAGAAGCTGAACAGCAGAAGCACCACTACCGAGAACGCCAGCGCGGCGTTGATGACCTCTTTGTTGCGCAACTCGGTGCGGAGGTCTTTGGAGGCAATCGTCCATGCCTGCCGGAGAAAACGGGTCACGAGATTCGCTGGTAGAAGTCGTGCGGCGACGATTTGAAGGCGTCCTGGTTCGCGCCGCTGAAGATCAAACGGCCCCGCTCGAGCACGGCCAGATCGGTGGCCACCCGCAGCGTCTCTTGCAGTTGGTGGGAGCAGATCACGACCGTTCGCTGATGCTCGTGGGCTTGGAGCAGAAGGGATGATAACAGATCCATGGCGCGGTCATCGAGCGCCGTCCAGGGCTCGTCGAGCAGCAGGATTTCCGGGTCGTGCAGCAGCGCGCGGGCGATGGTCAGCCGCTGGCGCATGCCACGGGAGAACTCGTTCACGCGCGAGTCGCGGAATGTCCACAGCCCGACCTGCTCGAGCCAGTCGTTCGTTTTCTTATCGGCATCGGCGATCTCGTACAGGCGGGCGAAGAAGGCGAGATTCTCGCGCGCGGTCAGGTCTTCGTATACCCACTGGCCGTGTCCGACGACGCCCACGGGCGGTGGCGCCGGGACACCATTCTTGAGGCTGCTCTCGCCGTTGTCCGCGTGGGAGCTGGCGAGCGCGATCTCACCCTTCGACGGCCGCAGCAACCCCGCCATCATGCGAATGAGTGTCGTCTTGCCGGCGCCGTTACGGCCCAGCAACGCGAGCACCGCGCCACCCGGCACGTCGAGACTTACGTTGCGTACGGCGGGGAACTCCCCGAAAAACTTCCAGACCCCTTGCACGGAGATGGCGGGGGCCGGGATTGCTGGGGCCGGGATGGCGGGGTCGCTCATCACTTCCGTCGGGACGAAGCGGAGCGCTTGCGGGATCGGGCGGATGACACCGCGGCTGGCGTCGGCCCCGGTCCGGCCAACGCTTGCGCCGCCGACACTTGCGTCTGCGCCCGTGACGTAAACAGGTAGTAGAACCCCACGGCAAAGATACAGCCGGTTAGGGCCAGAATCCACATCAGCTCGGTCTCGATCGGTGCGGCGGCCACACGCAGAGTTTCGCCACCCCCGCCTCCGGCTGCCCTCTCGGGGGCGAGGCGGCCTTGTCCGGTGACGGTCACGGCGTATTCGCGAACGGGCTGAGTCTCATAGAGCGTTGCCTTGGTGCGCGGCTCTTGTCCCAGTGACGAGACCCCTTCGCCCTCGACGGTCACCCCCGCCGGCGCGGCGATGCGGGTGGCGACCCCGTCGTAAAGGAGTTCGCCACGGAATACGTCGCCGGAAGCATGCGGCAGGAGGTAGGTGATGTCTACCCGGTTCTCGCCCGGCTTGATGGGGGAGTCGACCTTGTAGGTGTTCTCTTCGCCGGTTGGCTCGGCGGTGCCTTTGACCGGCACTCCCGCCGGACCGCTGGTCATCACCTGGACGATGCCTTTTGCCTCGGACGGAAGCAGAAAGCGCACCGTGCCTCGCTCGGGATTGCGGAACGTCCTAGGAGGCGTGCCGATATTGTTGAAAATGAAGCTCTCGTTGACGACCATGTCCGAGCCACCCGGCTCGAAGATGACGACATGGGCATCGGGATTGGGCAGATTCCGCTCGTCAGTGCTATAGACCTTCACCCGCAAGCTGGTGGTCGAAGCGGTGCGCTGTACGACCGTGCTATACCGCACCCCGTCATGCTCGGCCCAGACCATGCCCAGCATTGGCTGCCCACCGGAGGATGGGAGCGGTTTGTCGAACGCGAAGCTGCCGTCGGGCCCGCTGAGGGCTTCTTCCATGGGCGACATGCCGCCGACGAACCGGACGAGCGTTAGAGCGACGCCGCTGGTCGGTTGCCCGGTTGTCTCGTTGTAGACGGTGCCGGCTACGGGCACTTGGGCCGAGGCGATGGAGCCGGCCGTGAGCAGCAGCATCGTCACGCAAGCCAGGGTTGATTGGACGTTTGACATCAGTTGGGTTGGGGCCGTCTTACGTAGACCACCTCGATTACTGATCCGAACTGCACCGGCAAACCAAATGTAGGGGCACGGCATGCTGTGCCCGTGGTCTGGTCAGGTCGCCGGCTCGAAGTCGCCGGGCACGGCATGCCGTGCCCCTACATTGTGGAACGTCCTCATTGCGGCGCGCATCAAACGGCGTCTACCCGGCCGCTTCCGCGGACGCCTCCGTGGTTGCGTTCCCCGACTCGATGGCCTCGATCTGGGCCAGCACGCCGGCAAGTTCCTTCTGCAAGTCTAGTTTCGTCTCCTGGTAGTCGTCGTCGGAGAGCTTGCCCATGCGGTACTCGCCCTGCAGGTCGCGCAGGTTCTCGTAGATAGCCGCCTTGCGGTCTTCGAGGTGCCGCGTGGGAGATTCCGGCTCGGGCGGGGGCAGGGAATCGGCGCGAACGAGCAGCGGCACGGCAAAAGCCAGCACCACAAGCAGCACGCCGAGAGCCACGGTCAACATCGGCTATTCCATTTGCGCCAGATCCTTTTCGATCCGGTCGCGATACCGCTGCAGTTCCTCTTCACTACCGGGATTCGCCGGCTCGGCGAGCTTGTGCTTCGAGCGCCAGTGCCAGGCGACGACCGGCGCCGCGGCCAAGCCCAGTAGCACCGCCACAAACGGCATCGCCCAGCCAAACAGGCCGAAACCCTCCGTCCGCGGTTCGGTTCGCGCCCCGCTGCCGTACTTGGCGATCATCTGCTCGACGATCGTCTCGGTCGGCAGGCCCGCCTCGACCAAGTTTTTGATGTCCGCGATCGCGGGGGCTTTGCCCGAACACCCGAGCATGTTACAGCTCGTGACCGTATACGAACAGCCCGAGGGACACTGGCACTTCAGCTTCTCGCCGGCCTCGCGAACCTTGCGATAGGTTTCGTCCCCGCCTTCGCTCACCCTTTGCGCGAACAGGAGGGAGGTGCTCAGCAATAGCAGTACGAGACTATTTCGCAACCACAGCATGAGGTTTTCTCGCGGTCCCGATGATACGGGTTCTAGGATGAATCAGCTTGATCTTGCTTGGAATCAGCGCGACCAGCGTGCCGAACACTAGCACGAACGCCCCAATCCAAATCCAGTTCACCAGCGGATTGATATACACCTGGATGACCGGTTGCTGGTTCTCGGTCGCCATGCCGGCGAACACGACGTAGATGTCTTCGTTGAGCCGGGCCCGGATGTCGACTTCTCCGACGCCCTGCTCGCTGGCGTGGTAGAAGCGGCGCTCGGGGTGCATGGTTTCGAGCAAGTCGCTACCCTTGTAAACCTCGATCACCGCCATCGCGCTGGCGTAGTTGGCGTTGTTGTCTTCGGAGAGTTCCTTGAGATGGAACTCATACACGCCGAGCTTGAGGATGTCGCCCTCTTCCATCTCCATCTGTGCGTCCTGGTTGAAAGCCGCGCCGGCGAAGCCGATGAACATGAGCACGACGGCCATATGAACGAGGTAGCCGCCGTAACGCCGGGTATTGCGATGCGTGAGCTCGACCATCGCTCGTCCCAGCCAGAGCCCTTGTTTTTCTTGGATCACGCGCGAGCCGCGGTAGAACTCAGCGAAGATCGTGATCGCGACGAAGGCGCAAAGGATGAAGGTCACCGTGGCGTAGAAGTGCCGCATGCCTGCTGCCACCAGCCCTACGCCCAACAGCAACGACACGATGGCGGGCCATTGGAAGTTCCGCCGCAGACTGTCGAGGGACGTGCGCCGCCAGGCGAACAACGGTCCCACTCCCGTCAGGAACAAGAGCAACAGAGCGATCGGGATGTTGACCTTGTTGAAGAACGCGGGCCCGACGCTGATCTTTTCGTTCGTCAAGGCTTCGCTGATCACGGGGAACATTGTGCCCCATAGAACGGCGAAGCAACTGGCCAGCAGCACGACGTTATTGAAAAGGAAGCTCGACTCGCGCGAGACCACCGAGTCCAACTCGTTCTCGCTTTTCAAAAAGTCGAGGCGGCTCAAGATCAAGAAGATCGTCCCTGCCGTGAGGGCCGTCAGGTACCACACGAAGTAAGGGCCGATGGGCGATTGGGCGAAGGCGTGGACGGAGCTGACCATGCCGCTGCGCGTGAGCATGGTCCCGAAGATGCACAGCAGGAAGGTGGCCGAGACGAGCACCATGTTCCACACCCTCATCATGCCCTTCTTCTCTTGCATCATCACCGAATGCAGAAAGGCGGTTCCGGTGATCCATGGGAGAAGCGACGCGTTTTCGACCGGGTCCCAGCCCCAGTAGCCGCCCCAACCGAGCACCGCGTAGGCCCAACGCGCGCCGAGTAGAACGCCGATGCTTTGGAACAGCCAAGTGATCATCGTCCACTTGCGCGTCGTGTGGATCCAGCGTTCGCCGGGTTGCTTGGTGATCAGCGACGCCATCGCGAACGCGAACGGCACCGCGAAGCCGACATAACCCAGGTAGAGCATCGGCGGGTGGATCACCATGATCGGGTGCTGCAACAACGGGTTCAGTCCGCTGCCGTCGACCACCGGCGTAATCTGCGGACCCGACATCAGCACCTGGAATGGGCTGACGATGAACGTGATCAGCATCAGGAAGAACGCCTGCACCGTCATCATGATCGCGACGACATAAGAGATCATGTCCCGGTGTTTGCGCCGCGCGGTGTAGACGGCGACGAACGAGTAGGTCGCCAGGATCCAGCTCCAAAACAGCAGCGAGCCTTCCTGCCCGCCCCAGAACGCGGCGAACTTGTAGGCGATGGGCAGGTCGATGTTGCTGCCCGAAGCGACGTAGCTCAGCCGGAAGTCATCGGTGAGGATCGCGTAGAGCAGCACCGCCGAGGCCGTCGTGATCATGACCCACATCATGGCCACGGCCCGCTGCGCGCTGAGTTCGAGGAAGGCGTTCCGACGCCACTTGCCGACCAGGGCGGCGATGATGGCGTAGACGGAAAGGCAGAAACCGAGGAGGACGGTGAGGTATCCGATGTTTTCCATGTTGGTTCGGAGATGCCGTGAGTGTGAGTGAACGGTACTACACCGCTGGATTAGCCCACAACTGCTATCAACGCCCCAAGGCTGCTACACCCGCGGCCCCGGCAACCCGCGGGCGCACCGGTCGCTACAGCGACGCCTGACTGTCGACTGGTTTCGATTCGTACACCGGCTTGGCGCCCTGACCCGGATCGGCCTCGTACTTCGACGCGCATTTGGCTTGGATCTGCTGAGCCTCGAAGACGTTGTCGCCGCGAAGCCGCCCCGTCGCGAGCGCCTGCGCGCCGTTGCGGAAGGTGTCGGGCAGAGGGTCGCGCCCGATGTAGATCACGTCCAATTCGCGGTCCTCTTGGGTAATGGTGAACTCCACCCGGTCTCCCTTGATGACGATCGAGTCGTCCTTGACATCACCGCCCACGCGCAACCGCCGCGCGGTGGCGGCATCGTCCATGGCGGTGAGCTCTTCGATGGTTACGTAGTAGGTGGAACTGGCGTTGATTCCGTCCATTGCCAGCCAGCCCAACACCCCGAGAATTACGACTATGATGAGGCCGAACTTGACCCGCGAATTCATGGTGGTGGCTCCTTATCGCGTCCTGCGGTCGAACATTCAGTATAGTACTTCGCCCCGGCCTGCTTGGCGGGAGCGACAGGGTGTGCCTCTGCCCCTCGGAGCCGGTTACAATCACTCGTGTTTGTGACCCGTGCTCTCAAGTTTTGGACTCGGCCGACCCTTCTAGGATTCCTGGTAGGGGCGACGCTTGCCGTGCAAGGTTCTCGACCCGGTAACGAGGGCGCTGTTGAGTCAGGCCGTGAAGTCTTTGAGCTGCACTGCGGAGGCTGCCATGGGGGTGACGGCACGGGTGGCGAGCGGGATCCGGATGTAGTGACGCCGGGCTTGGCGCGGCGACATCGCGAGGCGCGGTTTCGCGAAATCGTGACCGAGGGATTACCGGATCGCGGCATGCCGGCGCTGAGTCTAGACGCGACGGACCTGGACCGGCTCACGGCGTTCTACCTCTCGCGCACAGCCCCGGCAAGCGAGAGCCCGATAGCCGGGGATGTGGCGGCGGGACGGAAGTTGTTCCTTGACAAGAATAGTTGTGGGGCCTGCCATGCGCCGGGGATCACCGATCAGATGGTGGGCCCGGATCTGTCGAACATCGCGAGCGAAAAGACGCTACCGGAAATCGAGAGGGCCTTGAAAGAGCCGGGGGCGGCCCCGGCCGAGGGTTATGAGGTTGTCACGGTCAAGCTCGCGTCGGGCGGCAGTTTGCGGGGCTTCCTCCGCAATGAATCGGCGTTTAGTTTGCAGTTGCAGGATTTTCGCGAGGGGCTGCAGTTCCCGCGGCGCGAGGATGTAACCGCCGTCGAGCGTGATGAGCAGTCGGTGATGCCCGCCTTTCGGGGCAGTGGCGCGGATTGGCGCAGTCTGCTCTCCTACCTGACCCGGCTGGATGGAAGGGTTGCCGGCGAGAAGAGCGACGCCGGCCAGTCCCTGCCCGGCTCGGTTTCGTTCGACGCCATCAAGAAGCCTCGCCGGGGCGATTGGCCGAGCTACAACGGACTGCTCAGTGGGAACCGGCACAGCGCGTTGGATCAGATTGACACCGGGAACGTTGCGGGACTGGCGCCACGATGGATGTTCCCGATTCGAGCGCCCCGTCGGCTGCAGGTAACGCCGGTGGTCATCGACGGTTTGATGTACCTGACGACGGTGAACGAGGCGTTCGCGGTGGATGCAGCGAACGGCCGCGAAATCTGGCACTACCGGCGCGGCCGGACCGAAGGCGTCATCGGGGACGCCGGGTCAGGGATCAACCGCGGTGTGGCGGTGCTCGGCGACCGCGTGTTTATGGTGACGGACGACGCTCGGGTGATCGCATTGCATCGCCTCACAGGCCGGTTGCTGTGGGACACGAAGATGGCTGCACACGAGGAGAACTACGGTGGGACGATGGCGCCGCTGGTCGTGAGGGATCTGGTGATCGCGGGCGTCTCGGGCGGAGACGAGGGCGCGCGGGGATTCCTTGCGGCCTATCGCGCTTCAACCGGTGAAGAGGTATGGCGCTTTTGGACGATTCCCGCGCCCGGTGAGCCATTGTCGGAAACATGGATCGGCAGCGCCTTGCCTCATGGCTGCGGCGCAACATGGCTCACCGGCAGTTACGATCCCGAGTTGGATCTTCTCTACTGGACGACCGGCAACCCTTGTCCGGACTACAATGGCGATGAGCGCAAGGGCGACAACCTCTATTCGAACTCGGTCGTGGCGCTCGATCCGGCGACCGGGACGTTGCACTGGCATTACCAGTACACGCCGCACGATTTGAACGATTGGGACGCCGTGCAGACGCCGGTTCTGGCCGATGCGGAGTGGGGCGGCAAGCAGAGGAAGCTGTTGCTGCAGGCGAATCGGAACGGATTTTTCTATGTGCTGGACCGCGAGGATGGAGAACTATTGCTCGCGGAGCCGTTCGTGGATGCGTTGACCTGGGCAACGCGGATCGGCGAAGACGGACGGCCGCTGCGCGTACCGGGTCAGGAACCGACGCCGGGTGGGACGGTGACATGTCCGGCAGTCGAGGGCGCGACGAATTGGATGTCCCCGGCCTACCATCCCGGGACAGGGCTGTTTTACCTGAATGCGCTCGAGAAGTGTGGCGTTTATATCAAGCGTCCCCAGGAGTGGAAAGCAGGCGACTCGTTCTACGGCGGCACGGCGAGAGTAGCCCCTGACAAGCCGAAGCGGAAATACCTGCGGGCGATCGATATCGAGACCGGCAAGCGCGTTTGGGAGCGGGAGCAGATCGGCCCGGCGAGAGCTTGGGGCGGCGTGTTGTCGACAGCCGGCGGACTGGTTTTTATGGCGATGACAGCGGGGCGCTGGCGGCCGTTGACGCAACAACAGGCGAGCCGCTCTGGGACTTCCAGCTCAACGCGCTTTGGAAGGCTTCCCCGATGACATACCTGGTGGGCGGCAAGCAGTACATTGCGGTAGCGGCGGAACGAAATATCGTTGTGTTCGGTTTGCCTGAATAGCCCCGCGGCTGCACCGTGCAGGCCGAGACGGCAAGATGAGCGGGCAGCGTTGCTCTACGTCCCGAAACAATACAGATGTTCGCCCGTCCGGACGAAAACCTTCCCCTTCGACAAGGCCGGTGTCGCAAAGATCTCCCCGCCAAGATCATTAACCGCGATAATCTCCCATTGGCCACCGGCCCGCAACACGGCCACCTTCCCGCCCTCGCTTGCCAGATAGACTTGTCCATCGGCCGCGACCGGCGAGGCCGTGTAACCCTCGATGGCTTCACGAACGCGCCCCCGCTTCAGCATCGTCCCGGTTTCGGCATCAAGCGTCTCGAGAATGCCGCCGTTCTTGATCAGGTAAATTACCTTGTCGTAGACCAGCGCCGACGGGATCACGCCGTTGAAGGCTCTCTCGTAGCGCCAAAGCTCCCGCGGCTCGGCCGTATCCTCAAACCGGAACGCGACAAGACTTGATGGTGCGACCGTCTCGCGCGCGGCGCTGACATACTCTTGCTTTTCCAGCAGGCCGTCGCGGTCGCCGCGGTACTTCGCAATGCCGGCCATGAAAGCATTGTTCCCGTATTCCTCCCGGGTCATGACCCCGTCTCCATTGGTGTCTCGCCTGTCGAATGACGCCGCGAAATCGGAGGTCGGGGCGTTGCCGTAGCCGAACGCGTAGACCGTGTTTCCATCGACGACCGGGCT
Organism: Bryobacterales bacterium; assembly: GCA_965261065.1. Classification (GTDB taxonomy): domain Bacteria; phylum Acidobacteriota; class Terriglobia; order Bryobacterales; family UBA6623; genus JAKZVK01. Next base: position 7,661,271 of record OZ253444.1, read on the forward strand.
GGCGACAATGGCCGGAGGGATCGCCTTCCGCCCCCACAACCTCTTGCCGTTGTCGAGCTGATGACTGCCGATCCAGCCGCGGCTGATGGTCAGGATCTGCCGCGCCCCGCCGGGCCGGTCGTAAACCAGCGGCGTCGCCCAACCCTGGCCCTCCTGGCGGGCCGTCTTCCACTCGATCTCTCCATTCAATGGACTGAGCGCAGCAATGTATGAGCCTTCGTCCTGGTCGGCCAGAATGATCAACAGGTCGCCGGCGAGGATCGGCGACGAAGACTGCCCCATGTAATTCGCGAACGGCTCAAGGAGCATCTTCCAACGAAGTTTTCCCGCGGAGTCGTAGGAGAGCAATCCGACATCACGGAAGAATACATACACGTTCTCGCCGTCGGTGACGGGAGAAATCGATGCCGGCTCATTCAGTTGGTTCAGCTCCGCTTCACGCTCTCGCTCCACCACCCGTTCCCAGGCGAGCTTTCCCGTTCGGCGGTCAAAGCACTGCGTGTACATCTTGCCTTCGTCGAAAGCCGTGATAAAGATGTGACGCCCGGTCAAGACCGGCGAGGATTTACCCGGCCTCACCGCGGCCTTCCACACTACATTCTTGTCGGGGCCGAACTCCGAAGGATAGCCGCCGCCGTTCGCTATGCCCGACCCGTTGGGGCCGCGAAACCGGGTCCACTCTTCCGCCGAGGCAGCCCCGGTTGTGAACGCCAACCCAAGCACCATCAAAACGGCGTATCGGATATGCCTTGTCATGCGAATGGCGACTCCTCCGAGCGGGCGAAGCAAGTCAATCTCACTCCAATCGTTTCCGTGCCCGATTCAACACTCTTCGTACTAGTTTTTTACCACGCGGATCGCCGGCGGCACGGCGTTATACACGAGACCGATCCCACCTTCACCGAGCTTTTCGAGGATGCGATAGTGGCTGATAGTTTGGCCGAACACGACGGTTCGACTCTACCATGTAGACGATGCTTGCGGCTCCCTTGAGTCTCTCTGCTTGAGCCAGCCTCCGAGTTCGGAGAAACGCTCACTGGAGAACAAGGACTTGCTGCTCGGCTTCGCGAGAATTGATCTCTGAAGTGGCGGGGTCGGGCGAAACACGGGCGCGGTTCTGGCAGAGCAGGAGCCGGAACCCTTCAGCGGGGACAGGATGACCGGTAAAGTATCCCTGTACCAAGTCGCAGCGATGGTGTTGGAAGAACGACAACTGTTGCCTGTCTTCCACTCCCTCGGCGATCACTCTCAGTCCTAGATCGTGTGCCAAGCCGATCATGCCTTTGGCGATGGCACCGGCACGGTGGTCTCGGTCAACGTCCGTCACGAAAGACCGATCCAGCTTGATCACATTGGCCGTGAGTTTTAGCAAGTAGCTGATCGCGCAGTAGCCCGTGCCGAAGTCATCGATGGCCAGGGTGATCCCCTGTCGGGCGATCTCTCCTAAAACCGCTGGGGCCTTCTCGAGGCTGTCGATGAGAATGCTTTCGGTAAGCTCAAGCTCGAGGGTCTGGGGGTCAATACCCGTTTCCGTGACGATCCTTTTGACCACCTCTGCAAATTCCGGCTGCAGCAATTGACGGGCGGACAGGTTTACCGAAATCTTCGTTGCCTCTGCTGAATCCGTATCCAGCCGGCGCCAGTTCATGGCATCCTCACAAGCCCGTCGCAACACCCATTCGCCAATCTCCAGAATGAGGTCCGACCTCTCGGCCAAAGGAATGAACTCAGTGGGCGCGATAACCGGCCCCTCCTGAGGCGTCCAACGCAGTAACGCCTCGGCCCCGAAGATCTTTGCGCTCTGGGGGCAGATCTGAGGTTGATAGGCCAGCGCCAGCTCGTTTCGGTCGATGGCCTTGCGTAGCGCGTTCTCTAACTTCCAGCGCCGCTCTGTCCGTTTGTACATGCTCGGGGTATAAACGCTATTCTGCGCCCTGCCATCCGCTTTCGCCTGATACATGGCAATATCAGCATTCCGAATCAACTCCTCGGCACTTTCGAGTCGAGAGTCACTTAACACGATCCCGATACTGGCCTTCGCCACCACCTGGTGGTCATCAAGCTGATACGGGGCCGACAGCTCCTGCTGAATCCGCGAGGCCATGGCCTGAGCCTCGCTAAGATGTTCTGTTTTTTCGAGCAGAACGACAAATTCGTCGCCGCCGAAACGCGCCACGAAATCGTCAGGACGCAGGCAGTCTCGCAAGCGCTTCGCCGTCGACGCCAGTAATTCATCTCCCACGAGATGACCCAGGGTGTCGTTGACCTCCTTGAAGCGATCGAGATCCAAAAACAGAACTGCAAATCGGAGTCTCGGATCCTTACGTTGTAGCTCGATCACCTGCTGCAGATGCGCGTTGAAGAAGTTACGGTTGGGCAGGCCCGTCAGCCGATCATGCAGAGCATCTTCGACCAAGCGATTCTCCACCTCGATCAGCCGCGTCACATCGGTTTGAACACCTGAGATTTCAATTGCTTTGTCCTGTTTGTCCCGCACCGCCCGGCCGCGACACAAGACCCAGCGATACGTTCCGTCCCGGTGCCGGATACGGTACTCACACTCGAACTCATCCTTCTCACCCTTGAGATGGGCCGCCAAATCCATGCGAACGCCACCGGCATAGTAAGGATGGATCAGCGACAGCCAGTCGCTCGGCCGATCACCGATGTCTTCCGGTTCCCAGCCTACGATGGCGCTCCAGCCCTTCGGTATTAACCGGGCACATGGGTAACACATGATGCCAAGCACATAGGTAACACTTTGAGGCATAGAACATTTCTGGGAGGGAATGCTTTATGCCGTGGCAGGAGACCTGTGTGCGAGACGAGAGAACCCATTTTATCGTGGACTGGGAAAGAGACGAGGAGTCGATGGCCGAGCTGTGCCGGCGCTACTCGGTGAGCCGCAAGACCGGCTACAAATGGCTGCAGCGCTACCAGCAGCAGAGCTGGGAAGGTTTGCAGGACCACTCCCGGGCGCCGCAACGCCATCCCGGTCAGACCGCGGCCGCGATCGAGCAAGAGATTCTCGCTCTGCGGGCGCAGCACAGTCGCTGGGGTGCGGTCACCTTGAGGGCGCGGCTGCAGCGAAGGCAGCCCGACGTGGCATGGCCGGCGGTGAGCACGATCGGAAATCTGCTGCGACGAGACGGTCTGAGCGTGCCCCGACGACGCCGGCCCCGCGCCGCACCGACCCCGCTGCCGCTGACGCCAGGCAAGCAGCCCAACCAGGTTTGGTGCGCCGACTTCAAAGGCTGGTTTCGCACCCAAGACGGCCGGCGCTGCGATCCCTTAACGATCTCGGACGCGGCCAGCCGCTACCTGTTGCGGTGCCCGGCGGTGACGAAACCGGACGGGGACCATGTTCGGCCGTTGTTCGAGGCGACGTTTCGAGAGTTTGGACTGCCGCGGGTGATGCGCACCGACAACGGGCCGCCGTTTGCGACCCTGGCGGTGCACGGGCTGGGGCGGCTGGCAGTGTGGTGGATCAAGTTGGGGATCTGTCCCGAGCGGATCGAGCCGGGACATCCGGAACAGAACGGGCGGCATGAGCGGATGCACCGTACGCTGAAGCAAGAGACCGCCGCGCCGCCAGCGGCGAATCTGCGAGCGCAGCAACGGGCGTTTGATGGCTTTCGCAGCGACTACAACGAGGAGCGACCGCACCAGGGACTGGAGTTGCGAACCCCTGGTGAGTGTTATCACGGCGCGGCGCGGGCGTATCCGTCGCGAGTGGACGAGCCGGAGTATGCGGCGCCGATGCAGGTGCGGCGCGTGATGGATGGGCGGATTCGCTGGCGGCGTCAACGAGTGTTCGTCGGCAAGGGACTCAACGGGGAGCGGGTCGGGGTGGAGGAGATCGAGGAGGGCGTGTGGCGAGTGTGGTTTTCCTTTTATGAGTTGGGAGTATTCGAGGAACGAGAGCGGCGGTTGCGCCCGAGCAAGGGCCCAGCGGCGGGCCCTTCGTCCGGGGGTGGGACTTGACTCTGGTCGCCCTCCGGGCTCCCTGCGTCAAGCCCCACCCCGGACGAAAAGTGTTACCTATGTGCTTGGCATAAAGTGTTACCTATGACCCGGTCAGTTCACGCAACGTGGCGCTCGGTTTCTGGGCGAAGAGAGCCGTCGCCCGAGGCGGCGGGGCGAACACTGCGGTCCGCCCCTACAACGGGCATTAGGGAGCCAGCGCATCCAGGGTACCCAGCGATCGGCCCCGACGAACCCACCTCCTCTAACACCCCCCAGCTTCGCGGGCGCTGCCGCGTTCTGTCCTGCTATCGTAATGAACCGATCTACCCGCTTATGATCATTGGCCTAACCGGTACCAACGGCTCCGGCAAGACACTCGCGGCCGATCATCTCCGAGCCAAGGGCTTCGACTTTCATTCCCTCTCCGACGAGATCCGCAAAGAACTCGAGCGTCTGGGCCGCCCGGCCACGCGGGAGAACCTGATCGACATGGGCAACCGCTTGCGCGGCGAGTTCGGTCCCGCGGTGCTCGCCGAGCGCGTCAAGGAGAGGCTCCGCCCCGACCACCACTACGTGATCGACTCGATCCGCAACCCCTCCGAGGTGGAGTCGTTGCGCCGCGGCGGAGACTTTCATCTACTGCACCTCGATGCACCGCTCGACGTGCGTTACGAGCGCGTGCGCCAACGCGGCGGCGACCGCCTGCCGAAATCGCGCGAAGAGTTCATCGAGCAGGAGCAGCGCGAGCTCGACAGCGGCGACCCCACCCACCAGCAACTTTGCGCCTGCTACGAATTGGCTGAGGAGACAATCGTCAACGACGCCGGCATCGACGCCTTCAAAGCCAAGATCAACTCGACAGCCGCGAAGTGGCTGATGGCATCCAAGCGTCCCGGCTGGGACGAGTATTTCATGCAGATCGCCCGCATCGTGGCCCTGCGATCGAACTGCATGAAGCGCAAAGTGGCGGCGGTGATCGTCAAGGACAAGCGCATCATCTCGACCGGATACAACGGCACGCCGCGCAGCGTGAAGAACTGCAACGAAGGCGGCTGTCCGCGGTGCAACTCGCTCGCCGACAGCGGCACCCAGCTCGGCGAATGCCTCTGCTCGCACGCCGAAGAGAACGCCATCGTGCAAGCGGCCTATCACGGCATCAGCGTCAAGGACTCCGCGCTGTACTCGACCTTCTCGCCCTGCCTGATCTGCACCAAGATGATTATCAACGCAGGCATCCGTGAAGTGGTGTTCAACCTCGACTACCCTCTGAACGAAGTAGCCCAGGGGCTTCTGAACGAGGCGGGCGTCAACCTCAAGAAGGTGACGATCGAATAAGCGCCAGCGCCGCGGGCGTGAGCCTGCGGGCCGGCCCGGACCCCGACGGGCTCGTCTCAGTTCCTGCCATAATCACTCCCTATGCGCCCAACCCGCGTTCGCCTGCAAGTGCTGGCGATGTTGTTCCTATTTTCGATCATCACCTACCTCGACCGGCTTTGCATCGGCGTCGTGGCTCCGCAGATGTCAGAGGAACTCGGCATCTCCCCGTCGCAGTTGGGCTTAGTCTTCAGCATTTTCACTCTTTCCTACGGACTGTTCGAAATCCCCAGCGGCTGGCTCGGAGACCGCTTCGGCCCGCGAGCCGTCATCACACACATCGTCACCTGGTGGTCGGCGCTCACGGCACTGACCGGCGTCGTCCGCAGCTACACCGTCTTGTTGCTGGTCCGCTTCTCCTTCGGTGCGCTGGAAGCGGGCGCGTACCCCAACGCGTCGGGCGTGATCCGCCGCTGGTTCCCCGCCACCGAGCGCGGACGCGCACAGGGCGTCGTATGGGCGGCGGCCAGCGTGGGCGGTGCTCTCGGCCCCTACTTGATCGCGCCGATTCTCACTCACCTCGGCTGGAGGGCGGTGTTCTACGTGTTCGCGTCGTTCGGGGTCATCTGGGCGTTGTTTTGGTACCGCTGGTTCCGCAACAACCCGATAGAGATGCCCAAGGTCAACGAGGCCGAGATCGCCCACATTGGCCCAACGTCCGCGCTAGAGCACCACGCCGACTTCGGCCGCATGTTCCGCAGCGCCAACCTGTGGCTGATCATGACGATGTACCACATCCGCTGCTACGGCACGTATTGGTTCATCTTCTGGATGCCGAGCTACCTGGTGGAGTGGAAGGGCTTGGTGGACTTCGCACCCTACGTTGCGGTTCCGTTTGTCCTTGGAGCGATCGGGAACTACGCGGGTGGGCACACGACCGATGCGCTCGTCGCCAAGCTGGGTCTGAAGACCGGCAGGCGGGCCGTCGGGGTTGGCGCCGGCCTCGTAAGCGCGGTTTGCGTCTTGCTGGCGACCGGCATCGAGAACCTGGTTCTTGCGGTAGGCATGCTCGCCATCGCCTACGCCGCGATCCAGTTTGCCCTGCCGAACGATTGGGCCCTATGCCTTGACGTCGGCCGCGATCATGTCGGCGCGGTCAGCGGCGCGATGAACACCGCCGGACAGATCGGCGGCACCGTAGCGCTCACCGCCATCGGTTACGCTATCGAGGCCTGGGGTTGGGACGCTCCCCTCTACGGTGTCGCCGCCGTTTACATGGTGGGGTCGCTCTTCTGGGCGGTCATCGATCCCACCAAGCCGGTGGCGGGTGACGATCCGGCGGTAGAGGCAGCATAAACAAGCAAACCGACCGTCTACAGCCACCTAGAGCGCCTTTGCCGCTTACGTCGGCCGGGAGGCGCGCGCCACCAGGCCTCCGGGCTTCCCGGTGAAGTCCAACGTCCGCCTGCTGGGCTTCGCTGTTGAACGGATTTCGATCTCAACCGAACTGTACCAACAAGGAGTAGCCCATCATGAAGAGCATGATGGTGGAGGTGACCCAGAGGGCAAGCGTGATCCAGCCCTTGGGTACGACGCCGGCCGGCAGGTGGCGGTAACGCAGGTAAATCGTCGAGAAAGCGATCACCGGCAACAGCGACGCTTCGGTCGCCCCGCCGATCTTGACCATCAAGACAGGCTCGCGCATGAACATATAGCAAAATGCCGGTACGATCAGGTAAGTCGCCACAAAAAACCGGGTTGCCTTCAACCGTGCGCCGTAGTTGCGCTTGTGAAAAACACCCAACATCCCCACCAAGTCGGCGAGCATCCGCGAGTGGCCCGCCGTGGCGGCGAAAACCGTGGAGTAGAACACGACGACCGAGCCAATGAGAAACAGGCCGTGGGACCATCCGCCCAGCGTCTCGGTGTACATGTTCGAGAGCGCCTTGACCATTTCGGTTCCCTGCGGCATGACGCCCATCCCGTGAAGCACGCCCGCACCCAGTAGGTAGAAGGCGACCGTCGCGAAAGTATAGATGGCCATCGAGCTGAGAATGTCGACGCCCATGACGTTGATCCAGCCGCCGGCGCGGCTGCGCCAAGCCGGGCTGCCATCAGGCGGACCCGAGAAGCGCGCGTAGCCCTTCTCGATACACCAGTAGGGGTACATGGCCAGCTCGGTGGCGCCGACCCCCGTGATGCCGAAGACGGCCACCGCCGTCAGCAGGCCTCCCTCGGGCAGATGGAATGACAGGCCGTCGACCACGCTGGCCCAGGAGAAGTACTCCGGACGCGAACCCAACAGAAAGGCGGAGCTGACCGTGAGCGCCGTGAAGCTCACGACCAATCCCACCGACACCTTCTCGACCAGCTCGTAGCGCCCGACGGTCAATAGAATGACCGTGCCGACACAGATAATCCACACCCAGGCGTTGATCGACACCGCCGGGACCAGAAGCTGCATGACCTCGCCGATGGCGCCCAGCATGGCGCCGATGGTCAGCAAGGTAGCGACAATCATCAGAAACCACAGCCACACTACCCACGAGACGCGAAAGCGGGGTCCGGGGATGCGATCGAAAACCTCCAAGGTGTTGAAGCCCAATGATAATGTCCCCTTGAGCGCCCAATAGAAATGTCCCCTACTCTGAGGCTCCGAAGGAGGAGCCGAGAGTGGGAAGGACATGGATGAGTGCCAAGGAGTTGAGGCGCGGCGAAGTGCTGAGCCGAGTGAAACGAGGAGAACTGAAGTTGACCGAAGCCGCCGAGCTGCTGGAGGTCAGCTACCGCCATGCGAAGCGTCTGAAGAAGCGTTACCGTGCGGGCGGGGCCAAGGCTTTGGTGCACGGTAACGTCGGCCGTGCTTCGAACCGAGCCGATCAGAAGCGACGCCAGCAGGTTCTCGAGTTGGTGCGCGAGAACTATGCGGGCGAGGGGCACGAGCGCTTCGGGCCGACGCTGGCGTCGGAACATCTGGCAGCCGACCACGGCCTGGAAGTGCCGCGCGAAACACTGCGGCGCTGGATGCTCGCCGCGGGTCTGTGGAGCCGCCGTCGCAAGCGCCAACCGCATCGCACCCGGCGCCAACGCAAAGCGCACTTCGGCGAGCTGATTCAACTCGACGGTTCGCACCACCACTGGCTGGAAGAACGCGGCCCGAAAGCCTGTCTGATGAACTTCGTCGATGACGCGACCGGTGTGGCGCTGTGCCGTTTCTCGGACCAGGAAACGACCTGGGCCGCGGCCGATCTGCTCGCAGCCTGGGTGCGTCAACACGGCGTTCCCAAGGCGTTGTACTGCGACTGGAAAAACGTCTACCAGCGCCAGCCGACGTCGCGGGAAGCGCTGGCAGGCATCAAGCCCGAGACGCAGTTCGGGCGCATGTGTGCCAAGCTCGGCATTACGATCATGGCGGCTTCCTCGCCGCAAGCCAAGGGCCGAGTGGAGCGCCATCACGGCACGCACCAAGACCGCCTGATCAAGAAGATGCGGCTGCGCGGGATCGTCGAGTACGAGGCGGCGAACCGTTATCTCGACGAGGAGTACCTGGCCGAGCACAACGAGCGCTTCGCCTGTGAGCCGGCGGCGGCAGCGGACTTTCACCAGGCGCTCCCCCGCGGCACCGAGCTGCGAGGGGTGTTCTGTTGCGAGTACGAACGCGTGGTGAGCAACGACCGGGTGGTGCGTTTCGAGAATCGTTGTTTGCAGTTGAAGCCGAAACGCAACCAGGGCGTGGGGGCGGGGGCACGGGTGACGGTCCAACAGTGGCGCGATGAGAGCTTGCAGGTGAGGTTTGACGGGCACGAGATCGAGCACGACGTGATCGCCACGCCGACGCCACAGCTGCGGACGAAACCAGCACCACAGCAGCGTCCGGAGGGCGGGCGCAAGCCGGCGGCGGACCACCCCTGGCGGCGAGCTGTGTTACGGAAAAAACGGGCTGCGAATACATAAGAGGGCTGTGGAAATGCCGGGTCGGATGGAAAGCGTGGAAAATCTCTCGAGGCAGCAGTACCGGGTTCGAGGAGCGGTGGATGGTTTTCCACCCTTCCCACCGCCCCTTGGAAATCGCTACGCGATTCCCACAGTTCCACAGCCCCGACGACGACGATATCTCTCCTACGAACAAGAAACACAAGGGGACACTTCTATCGAGCTACCGAGGGGGACATTTCTATTGGGCGTTGACATCGAAAACCTCCAAGGCCGTCTCGCCAGTGCCTACGGTGTAGCGGCCCAACTCGCCTTGCACCACGGTTTTGACGACGCAACTGACCAGGATCAGCCACAGTAGCGTGTAGCCGTTCTCCGCGCCGAGCACGGTGGTCGCGACCAGTTCGCCCGAGCCGACGATCGCGCTGGCTAGAATGAGTCCCGGGCCGATGCGGCGCACGATGCGGCCGAGGGTTCGGGGCGGTTGCTGGACGGCATCGGGGGTGAGTTGGTAGGGGTCCGTTGGCGAGGCGTCCAGCATATGAGGAACCGCATGGTAGCGCATTTAGAGGGGTTCAAGCCGGGCGGGCCTCGGATCGGCCGGCCTACACCCTCCGGCACGACCTTTGACACACAACCTTTGACGCCGCTACAAGATACCTGCTAAGAGTGAAGGCTGTTCACCCTTGGGGTCGGTCGCGAGCCAACCCGCATGAAGCTTTCCGTCGTCATCCCGGTCTATAACGAGGCGGGGACCGTTTCCGAGATCCTCGATCTCTTCAGTCCGTCGACATCGACAAGGAGATCATCGTCGTCGACGACTGTTCGAGCGACGGCACGGGCGACGTCCTGCGCCAACTCGCCCCACGCCATCCCAACCTCACCCTGCTCCAGCACGAGCGGAACATGGGCAAGGGCCGCGCCCTGCAAACGGGCTTCGTGGCAGCGCGAGGCGACTACGTCATCATTCAGGACGCCGACCTCGAGTACGACCCCAACGACTACCACAAGCTTCTCGCGCCCCTCGACGAAGGCAAGGCCGACGCCGTTTATGGCTCGCGCTTCATCACCACCCAAGCGCACCGCGTGCTTTACTTTTGGCACTCGGTCGGTAACAACCTGCTTACCTTGCTCTCGAACATGATGACCGACCTCAACCTCACCGACATGGAAACCTGCTACAAAGTTTTCCGCCGCGAGTTGATCCAGGCCATCCCGCTCGAGGAAGATCGTTTCGGTTTCGAGCCCGAGGTAACCTCCAAACTATCGAAGGCCGGCGCGCGCATCTACGAGGTCGGCATCGCCTATCACGGGCGCACCTACGCCGAAGGCAAGAAGATCGGCATGAAAGACGGCTTTCGCGCCCTCTGGTGCATCCTCAAGTACCGCCTCAAGCCGCTAAGAATACCCGCCTGGCAACAGCCGGCGGCAGTGGCGTCCGAACCGCGGCCGTAAGGCTGATCGGTAGCATCCAGGGTTGATTTGGCGTAAGCCTCCAGGCTTGCCGAGTCTCGATTCTTCGGGACTCAGGATGGCAAGTAACCGAGCAGCACCGGTTGATAGATGACCTGATTATGAGAACCGAGGAATCGGTTCTCGGCAAGCCTGGAGGCTTACGCCACATTCCGCCCGGTCGCTTCCCTGCCCTAGCCTCAGCCACACTCGATGGCCTGCAATTTAATCCCGATCAAGGGCCGCTTGCTCCTGCAGGCCGCGCTTCAACGCAAACAAACCGGCTTCCAGCCGCACCGGGTAGGGCTCAGGCTCCTTCAGACGTTTCACCGACTCGTCCAACCGCTCCAACTCCTCGATCGTTCTTCGGCGAGCAGCCTCGATCGGCACCGCGTCATAGACGCAGCGTCCCGCGCGGAACACAGGAACCAGCGCGTCCTCGCTCGGGTAATCGGCGGGGAAAATGGTGGGCTCTGTCGGGTTCTCCGGGTCATGAAGCTTCCAATCCCCGGCCGGCGGCGCCGACTCGTCGTAGATCGCGTCGGCCACATATTGCCCGTCCCTGCTGAACCGCCGCACTTGAAGCACGCCGGGTGTCGAGCCCTTCGCCGGCTCGTCGGACAGTTTGAGCTTGTGCTTCCACTCGCCACCGGGCTCACGAATCGCCGATAGCTTGTAGACGCCTCCTAGCGCGGGGTCATCATGCGCCGTCGAAAGACGAGTGCCGACGCCCCACACGGCAACCCTCGACCCGCGCTTCTTGAGGTCGGTGATGCGGTACTCGTCGAGGTCGCCGGAAGCGACGATGAGCGCGTCGTGGAAGCCCGCCTCGTCGAGCATCCTGCGCGCGGCGCAACTCAGCGTGGCCAGGTCGCCCGAGTCAAGCCGAATGCCTACCATTTTGTGGCCGGCAGCCGCCAGTTTCTTTCCTGCTTCGATGGCACGCTTCACGCCCTCGGCCGTACGGTAGGTGTCGACCAGGAAGATGCAGTTGTTCGGCATTGCCTGTGCGTAGGCGTCGAACGAATCCGCCTCAGTGGGAAACGACATAATCCAGCTATGCGCGTGCGTGCCGCGGACGGGAATGCCGAACAGCTTGCCGGCCAGGACGTTCGAGGTACCGCTGCAGCCTCCGACGTAGGAGGCGCGGCTGGCCGAGACGCCGCCGTCGGGGCCTTGGGCGCGGCGCAGGCCAAATTCGAGCACCGAATCACCCTCCGCGGCCATGCAGATGCGGGCGGCCTTGGTCGCGATGAGGCTTTGGAAGTTGAGGATCGTTAGCAGCGCGGTCTCGATGATCTGCGCCTGAATCAGGGGGCCCTTGACGCGGACGAGGGGCTCTTGCGGAAAGACGAGCGTGCCCTCGGGAATCGCATCCACATCACAGGCAAACTCCAGCCGGCACAGGTAATCGAGGAACGCCGGCTGGAAGAGTGGCTGCCCGTCATTGCCGGTGAGCGTTGCCAGGTATTCACAGTCGCTTTCGTCGAAACGAAACGCCTCCAGAAAATCGATCACTTGTGCAAGGCCGCAGGCGATCGTGAACTGTCCGTTGAAGGGGTTCTTGCGGAAGAACAGATGAAAGACGGCTTCGTGCCGGCCCATACCCATCTTCCAATACCCCTGCGCCATGGTGATCTCATAGAGGTCGGTCAGCAAGGCCGGCGAGGCGCTGGGATGCGAGGGCGTGAACATCGAGAAGCCGACTTCAGGGCGAAACCCCGCCGGAGCGGTCGGCTGAGCCCAGGATAGAGGATCGAGCCCCTTGTCACATCGTAACCCCGGCCCGCCGCAACAGAACCACGGACGGAAGTCCGCGGTCCGCCCTTACGGCAAATTACCGCCGTACACCCTCCACGGCTCCCGCCCTCCATTCCTGTAAGATCGAAGGCATGAAGGTCGCGATCGGCTCCGACCATGGGGGTTTTCCTCTCAAGACAGAACTGCGCGGCATCATTGAGGGAGCCGGCCACGAGGTCGTGGACCTAGGCGCCCACGAATACGATGCAGCCGACGACTACCCCGACTTTGCCTTCGCCGTGGCCCGGGCGGTGACCGGCGGGCAGGCCAAACGCGGCATCGTCGTCTGCGGCAGTGGGGTCGGCGCTTCGGTGGCGGCCAACAAAGTGCGCGGGATTCGCGCCGCCCTCTGTCATGACAGCTATTCGGCCCGCCAGGGCGTCGAGCACGACGACCTGAATGTGCTGTGCTTGGGGGCCCGCATTATTGGCGTTGCGCTGGCAACGGACTTGGTCCACGCCTTCCTTGGTGCCGAGTTCAGCGGAGAAGAGCGGCATCAGCGTCGGCTGAACAAAGTGCTGGCCGCCGAGAACGGCGAAATGCGGTAGCTAGCCGCGGATGTGGCGTAAGGCTCCAGCCTTGCCGAGTCTCGATTCTTCGGGACTCAGGACGGCAGGCAACCGAGCAGCCGCTCGTGGCCTGAGAACCGAAGAATCGGTTCTCGGCAAGCCTAGAGGCTTACACCGCATCGGCCCTGACTTGTCGCTTTGAGGCTGTGGCTCTCGCTAGTGCTGATTCAGGAGTGAAGACCATCGAAACCTCCGAGATGCCCAACATCGTTTACCTCCACGGCTTCGCCTCGGGCACGCAGTCGAAGAAGGGACGCTATCTCCACGGCAAGTTCTCCGGAGTGGGCGCCGAGGTCTTCCAACCCGAACTCGTCGAAGGCGACTTCCGGGATACGACAGTCAGCGCTCAACTCGAGGCGGTCGACCAGGCCGTGCGTGAGCACGAGCCCTGTCTATTAGTCGGGTCAAGCCTGGGCGGATACCTGGCGGCGCTTTACGCGTTTCGCCGGCCGGACCTCGTCCCGGCGCTGGTTCTGCTTGCACCCGCCTTCGATTTCGTGAGGCGATGGGCCAACCGCCTCGGCAAAGAGCAGATGGAGGCCTGGAAGCTGAGCGGCGAGATGCCCGTTTACCATTACGGACGCGACGAGCCGGCTTCGATCGGCTACGGCTTCTTCGAAGAGGCCCTTAGGCACGACCCGTACCCAGCGGCGCCCCAACCGACGGTGATCTTTCACGGCCGCCACGACGACCTGGTTGACCCCGAGGTGTCGCTCCAGCATGCCCGGGACAAACCCCAAGTCGAGTTGGTCTTGATGGATTCGGACCACCAGCTCCTTGACGTGCTCGACCTGATCTGGAGAAGAATCGAGCAATTCCGCGGGCAGCTTGAACCGGGTGTGCGACAAATTTGTGAGGCTCAGGCCGCGCGAGCGCGATTCTCCCAGTAGTCGTCGAAGCGGTTGCTGAGCCGTGCGCAACGCAAAGCCGTGATAGCGTTCGCGCCGCGCACGCTCCAGAACATGCCCGAGCGCTTCAACCGACTCGCAATGACGGTGCGGCAACCCGCCTCGATCACGCCTGAGCCCACAAACAAGCCCTGCCGGCGAAACTCGCCGTAACGCATGCGCTCCGCATGGCGCTGGAAGTAGTCCGCCTCCAGCGCCAGCGGATGCGCCAACTCCGGGTCGTCGGTTTCGATCTCGCGCAGCGCAGTGACGAGTTGCTCGATGCGCCCCGCGTCGAGCTTTTTCTGCATGCGCCGCGCCCAACCGCGGAGGCGCTTTTGTTGTTGGGGAAACAGCTTCGACGCCAGCTCCCACAGATGTTCGCGAGCGTGATACAAGTCGACGATCTCGATCGCGCCGGGAAAGTATTCGTGCGAAAGATTCCAGATCCAGCCCGCACCGTCGCCAAGCACGACCTTCTTGCGCGCCCGACTCCAACCCCGTCGCCAAGCCTCGCTGTAAATGCGGCGTCCGAAGGCGGCGGCGTCCTCGATCGCGCCGGTGTAGCTGGTCGAGTCTTCGTCGCGCACGGGACGGCCTTGTTCGTCGCAGCTTGTTTGCGTGAACACACAGCCGAGCTTGACCTCGCGCGTGCCGGCCGGGCCGCCGTCCTTACCCTTGCGGCCGGCCGTCTCGGCGGCGGTGACCGGTACGCCCGTGCCGTCCATCTCGATGTAGAGAATCGGAGTTTCAGGTCCTGACATCGCAGGAAGCTCCAGCGGTACGGCGCGCGCGATCGCGGCTTGTTCTTCGCTGGCGACATCTTCGCCGATCGCCTCGGCTTCGCGCTCGACAGCCTTGGCGGTCAGCCGCACTCCGGCCAACTCGTCGAGCAACGCGCGACCGCGATCGAACGACGTCTCGGAGCCGACCAGCGCCGTCATGCGGCACACGCCTGGCGAATACTGCGTCGCTTTGACGGCCAGCTCTTGGTCGTGAGGCGCGAAGCCTTTGCCGCAGCGGCTGCAGTGATAGTACGGCCGTTCGACGACGACCTCGCCCAGCATCGTGACGAGCTTCTTCGGCCGCCGACCGGCGTAGCGCGCTGGCGAGCCGCAGGCGCAGGGCTGCTGCGATTCGCCGGCCGCGTCTTCGTTCAACAGCGTCTCGAGCAAGACAGCGCCGGCTTGATGCAGCGCGTCGCGCGTCGCCTGTTCGACGGCTTCGAGGTCGAGCGACCCGCGCTTGCGCCTCTCACACAAGATGACCCGTAGCAGCCTCCCTACTTCTACGGCGACTTCTTGCTGGATCGCCTCGGCCGTTTTTTTCCTGCGGACTCAGCTCGGCGTCCTCGGCGACGGGGCGCAAGCGGCAGATCTGTTCGTTGACTTCGAGCAGTTGTCGGCTCAGCTCCCGGAAGCGGTGAAAAGCCTCAACTTCGCGTTGCGCTTTGCGCCGCTGGGCGGGCGAGGAAAATGTCTCACTCACGGTCTTGCCGTTGACCTTCCTGGTCAGGCGGTAGTTCGGGCCATGAGCGGGCTGGCCGGGCTGATGGCAGCGGCAGGACGGTTTGCCGCAGCGGCCGCTGACAGCGCTGATGGATCCGCTGCGGAAGTCTCCTCGATCGAGAATCCGAGCGAGGATGGCCTTTCGTTGACGTTCGAGCGCGACGAGAGATTCGGGCATAGTACGCCTCCTTTCCTAACATATCACTACGTAAGGATCAGCACGCAAAAAAGGGGACCCCGCAAATCATCACTTTCTTGTCGCGCACCCGCTTGAACCTTTCCACGCTCCTAGCGCGTATTCTGGTAGAAAGACGTGAGCCAGGCTCCAAGGCGACTGGTTGAGAACGCGCTTCGCGACACCGAAGCGTTTGGGGAGATCGTCGACTCGCACAAGTCGATGGTCTATAGTCTCGCGTATCATTTTTTCGGCAATCGTGCGGTCGCCGAGGACGTGGCTCAGGATGTCTACCTGGAGCTGTTTAAGAACTTGCACCGCATCGAGTCGGACCTGCACCTGACCTTCTGGCTACGGCAGGCCGTCAAGAGAAAGTGCATCGACTACACCCGGCGGCTGAAGCATCGCCGCTACCAGCCGCTCGAGGATGTCGTCGAGCCGGGCGTAGAGGCACGACCGCGGGACCCAATGCTGGCAGAGGCGTTGCGGCAAAAGGTGGATGCTTTACCGGACAAGATGCGCATGGTGGTGATCTTGCGATTTCAAGAGGACTTGAAACTGATCGAGATCGCCGAGGTCCTTGACATGCCTCTGAACACGGTGAAGACGACCCTACGCAGGGCGCTGGCGCGGCTCAGGGAAAAGATACCCGCGCTGGAGGGGGAGCTTTGTTATGGCACGGCGCGACGATAAGCTGACGGGCGACGAGTTGCAAGAGGTCGAAAACGAGCTGCGGGTCATCTATGCCCGCCGCGATCCCGCGCCCAGCTTTACCGGCCGAGTGATGCAACGGGTCCGCGCGGAAAGAGCCCGCGCACCGCAGCCCATCACGAAGCTTCCTAACGAGAAGCGGGCCCGTGAGAAGCCGGTCATCTGGCGCTGGGCGGTCGCCGGCGCAATGGCCGCGTCGCTTGCCGTGGGCGTCTACGTTCAACAAGGCCACGTTCGGCGGGCGGGTGCCATCGCGGATGAGCGGGCGGCCGATCAGTTGATTCTCTCGCTGCAACTTGCCTGCAACAAGATCAATAAGGCGCGTGACGCGGCGTTGTATCGCAGCTTGGGGGAGGCGGCACCATGAAGTTGACGTGGCTATTGATACTGGCGTGGTCGGTGGCGCCGCTCTGGGCGCAGTCCGGGGCGCAGCTCGAGATGGACCTTGAACATCTCGACGAAAGAGCGGAGCAAGTGGTTCGCGTCAACCTCGATGGCAAGTCGCTCGCGGGCGGAAGCAAACTGCTGGCGGTTCGCAAGGGCGTGACCGAGCCGGTCAAGAAGCTGCTCAGCGGCCTAAAAGGTATCTACGTCCGCCGCTTCTGGTTTGGAAGCAAAAAGG
Organism: Bryobacterales bacterium; assembly: GCA_965261065.1. Lineage (GTDB taxonomy): Bacteria > Acidobacteriota > Terriglobia > Bryobacterales > UBA6623 > JAKZVK01. Next base: position 7,678,208 of record OZ253444.1, read on the forward strand.
CTTACGGTGCCGAAGACGTCGACCCAATTCACAAGCAGATGAGGGCGCCCGGTTGGATGCCTGTGATCGAGGTCAAGGATCGCAACAAGGCTGAAACTGTTTCGATCTATTCCTACGTCGAGGACGAGCAGGTCAAGGGAATGACCGTCGTCTCCGAGGAGGAGCAGGAATTCACGGTCATCAACATCGTGGGGCCGGTGGACCTCGGAACCCTGTCAGAACTCGGCGAGAGTATGGGACTGCCCGCCTTGAACGTGGCCACGACCGCGCTTCCGACTCAGCCCAAGCTACCCACGCCCGAACCCGTCGGGCCAAGTGCGAAGTAGCCCGGCCCGCTTCGCTATAATCGGTCCGTTGATACGCACGGATCTTCGGAGGTCCGGGTAAACCGCGCTTGCCGCCCCCCTTCACACTCCCGAACCGCCGCGACTTCCTGCAAACGGGCATGCGAACGGGCCTCGCCGGCCTGGTCCTCGCGTCTGTGTCCCGTATCTACGGCCGCAATCCTGTCCGGCTACAACGCCTCCTGGTCCGCTTCCAAACCGACCCCGATCGCATCGCCCGCATGCTCCCGGCCCCACTCACCACTACGGGGGCGGACGTGTGGCTCGAATACTTGCGCGTCATCCCCGAGGAGCGAACCCTGATCGAGCCCGGCCCCTTCGCCGGCGCGGCTCTCCGAGTCGAGGTCGAATACGACGGTGAACGAGGTTGGTTCGAGCCGTTGCACTGGTCCAGCCACGAGTGGGGCCGCCTGCTCGCCCGCGAGTATCTCGGCCTGGCGGTGAAACAGGCTGAGGTCGTACTCGAAACCGAAGGCAGCCAGGTACGGGCATCGGTACGTCGGCACGGGGCGCTGCTCCATCGGTTGGAGACGAACCGGACCGACGAGCCCTCCGGGCCGTCACAGCTCCCGGCGGACCTGCCGACGTTCGTGTTCGACTACCGCCTCGATGCCAACTGGCGGCGGGGTTTACCGGGATCGAGCCCCGAATCGAACCCGGAATCGAGCGACATCAGCCTCTGGCGCATTCCACCCGAAACAACCGAAGAAGCGACAGACCAACAGGGCGGCCCGGCATCCGACAGCCGCCGATGTGACCCGAGGAACACCGTCTTCGAATGGCCCACGGCATCCGCGGCCGATCCCGTGATTGAGTTCCCTGTCAAGCAGGTGCGCTCCGTCACGTTCGAGGAGTCTTCCGTCGCAGCCCCGGCGTCGCCGACCGCGCGCCCGGTCTGGGTCACGAAGGTACCGGCAAGAACCTTCCAGCCCTCGAGCCTTGTCCGCTACGATCGCCCGGTCACCGACCGCCAGACTTGGACGCCCACCGGTTGGCGTGACAAAGCCACCGCTTGGAAGCTGCGCCGCGCGGAGACAGGCCGTTATGCCGCCCGCAAGGAACTTCGGCTCGGCCCCATCGACATGATCGATATTCGGCTGTCGGCCGGGGCCGGCAGACATCCCAACATCCTACCCCCGCCTTGCCTGGGAGCCATGCGGCACGTGTTGCGGATCTTGGCCTTTCGCGTCGAGGCAAGTGATCTGTCTCCGGTGCCGTTTTCGGAAGCCTGGTTGCTGGCCTACTGCGTCGTCGGACGCGCGCGCGGTTGGTACGCCCTGTCACACATCGTCGGAGAAGGCGGCGATGTGGTCTTTGGCCGCGAAGTCTTCGGCTATCCCAGCAAAAGCGGCGAGATCGATGTTGTCACCACGCCGCAGGACTTCGTCGTCGAGGGCCGCCGCCTAGGACGGCAGTTCTGTCTCGGGCAAGGGGCGGTTCGAGGGATGGCAACCGGCGTATCGCTGTCGCAGCTCGACGTGATCGGCTTGCGGCCGCGCTCGTTGTTGTCGAAACCAGGCCCGGCCGATTTGATCACACAGCGCTGGCACTATCAGGGCCGGTTCTACCACGTGGACCGGCCGTCGCTTACGATCGCGCTACCCGAGCAGCCCGCGCGCGGACTCACGTTCGCCTCGGACCCCTGGTTCGAATTGGGGCCGTTTGAAGCATCGTCCGCGTCGGTGATCGTCGATGCGACGATGCAGCGCGGCCCAGGTGAAGTGTTAGCCCAGACGCCCGACTTCCTGCCGTACTACGCCGAACGCTGCGACGGCGTGATCCCGGGAGTCGACACCTCGCCGGCAACGAGCCGGCCCTCGTTCCTTGCGCGTCCCGAACCCCTCACCCGCTCGGCTCTCCGCGACCCCCGCGCGTAGAGATGGACCGCTGAGGCCTGTCAGGGTATCGCGTACGACGCTCACTTCGCCCATCGCTCAAGAACACCTCGCTCGATTCCGATAGGCTACACCGTCTTGTCCGGCGTATAGCACAGATCTTCCAAACTGCACTCGCTGCAACGCGGCTTGCGAGCTTGGCATGGTCCCCGGCCATGATGAATGATCTGGTGAGAGTAGAGGATCCACCTCTTCTTCGGTAGAATCCGCATCAGATCCTGCTCGATCTTCTTGGGGTCGTTCTGCTTCGTCAGGTCGAGCCGGCGGGAGATGCGCTGCACGTGCGTGTCGACCACGACGCCGCCGGCTTTGCCGAACCAACTGCCAAGCACGACGTTCGCCGTCTTGCGCGCCACGCCGGGAAGCGTGAGCAATTCCTCCATGGTGTCGGGCACTTCACCGCCGAAGTCGGAGAGGATTCGCCGCGCCGCCCCAATCAGAGACTTGGCCTTATTGCGGAAAAAGCCGGTAGACTGGATTTCGCGCTCGAGCACGGCCTGCGGTACGGCGGCCATGTCCTGGACGGTCGGGAGCTTCTCGAACAAGCCGGGCGTCACCATGTTGACACGAACGTCGGTGCACTGCGCTGAGAGAATCGTTGCTGCCAGCAGTTGCCAAGCCGACACATGTTTCAAGGCGCACTCGACGTTCGGGTAGTCCTTGTTGAGGCGGCGCAGAATCTTGCTGACACGGCGCTTGCGTTCTTCGGCGTTGCCGGGTCTGAGGATCTTTCTCTTCATGTTGCGAGGAATGGATGCGAGAATCCGCGCCAGTCCCAGACGGGGCGAACCGCACTGCGAGACGCCCGTGCCAACCCGCCCTCGTCGTTCCTGCCGACGGTTAGTCACGCGATCATAACATGCCGCCCCGCAGGTCGCTCTCAACACTCCTCGCCGGCGTTGTGCTGTTCGCAGTGGCCTTCGGCTCGACGCTTACATCGTCGTTCCACTTCGATGACTACCACATGCTGCGGGATCCCGTCGTCACCGACGCGTCGGGATGGTGGGAGGTATTCCGGCCCGAGCGCACCCGGCCACTGACCTACCTCAGCTTTTGGTTGAACTACCAGATCGGTGGAGACGCACCCGGCGGCTACCATCTGTTCAACCTCGTTCTGCACGGTCTCACGGCTTGGCTCGCATGGGGGCTCTTCCAGTCGTTCGTGCGGCCCAGAGCGGCGCTGCTGGCGGCAGCGGTTTTCGCTTTTCATCCGATCCAAACCGAGCCCGTGGCTTATGTATTCGCGCGCGCGACAATCCTCGCCACTCTGTTCGCGGTCCTGTCGTGGAGAGCCTGGACGGACAAGCGATACTGTCAATCGACCCTGTGGTTTGCCGCCGCCCTGCTCGCCAAAGAGGAGGTTGCGGCACTACCCCTGTTCTTCGCAGGCTGCGAATGTTTCTGTTCCAGAACCCCCTTTGCGAATAGCCGATCGTGACTGAAACCATGGGGGGCGATGTGGGTGCTGGTCGCCGCGGCAGGAGCGCGCTTGCTCTATGCCGCATCGGTGACCCAAGGGTCCGGGTTCGCCTTCGACCTTGGCCAAATCACGCCGCTTAGCTACCTGCTCACGCAGGGACGCGCGGTCTGGCTCTACGCCCGCTTGCTCTTCCTGCCGTTTGGATTCAACTTCGACCGCGACTTCCCCTTGTCCGCGGGCCTAAACGCAGTAACGCTCGCCGCCTGGATCTCCTTGGCCGCTGTTGTCTTCTTGGCCGTTCGCCGGGCGCGGGCGCGGGCGCATTGGTACTGGCTGCTCGGCGCTCTATTTCTGCTTGTGCCGACGTCGAGCGTTGCGCCTCTGGCGGACTTGGTAGCGGAGAGGCGGCTTTACTTACCGCTGATCAGCGCGAGCCTGGGCCTGGGACTAATGCTGGCCCGGTTGCCCCGATTCGTCGGCTTTACCGCCGTGCTCGTGCTCGTGGGTCTTAGTTCTTACCGCTCGTGGGATTGGCAAACCGAGGAATCACTCTGGCGCGCCACCGAAGCGGCGTCTCCCAACAAAGTGCGTCCTAAACTTCAACTGGCTCGCGCTCTGGGAGCTAACGGGCAGGAGCATCGAGACGAGCAACATCGACTACTGCGGGAAGCGAAGCAACTCGACTCGGCGAACCTCGACGTGGCGGCGGAGCTCGGAGTCTTCTACCTACAGACCGGCCGTCCGGCACACGCGTTAGAGCAGTTCAAGCTGGTGCTGGACGCCACACCGAGAGACCCACAGGCGGGCGCCAACCATGCAGCGGCCCTCTATATGCTCGGGCGTCACAACGACGCCCGACTCGAGTTCGAGCAGGTTCTGGCGGACAACCCCTGCAACTTCGACGCCCGCAACAACCTGATCCTGCTGCATCGAACAGCGGGCCGGCTTGGGGAAGCGCGGGAACGCGCCGCCGAACCCCGCGGCTGCCGTCTGCCTCGGGTGCAACGCGAAGCGCTGCGAGCCACTCGAGAAGAACTTGCTGGTGCTAGTTCGAGCCCATCCAAGTAGAGGGAGCCGTTAGGACCGCAGGATCCGCGACAGGCTGCCGCTGAAGCCCTTCAGGGCAGCCGACGCACCTTCGCCGCCCTGAGGACCACCACGGGCCGCAACCGTCTCCCCGGCAGCGCTGAACGCAAACGTTCCGAAGGCAACGCAACTCAGGTGGACGAGGGAAGTGATGAGCCAGGTTTCGTTAGGACCGAGGCCCGCCCACACCGCCGGCAGCAAGTACAGAGATGCTTCAACGACGAACACGAAACCGAACGTCGCGAACACGACTTTAACATTTCTTGGGACCGCTAATCGGAAAAACGCGGCGAACGACACCAGCAGAAAGCAGACCAGCGTGAGACCAAAATAGACACTCCCGGCGCCTGATAGCCAGAACTGGCGCCACGTATCCACTGTGAGATCACGGAAGATCATCGCCAGAAAGACCGCCCCCGCGCCCGCTAACGCGACGTACATCACCAACTCACCGAGCCGCTGCAGCCCCTTGAAGCCGGAGAGGACGTTGCGGAACAGATCCACAATGAGACAGAAGAACAGCGTCCAAGCCAGAGGCTGGTAGACAACAAAATGCCATCCGTAGAGGCTGGCGGTGACCGGGCTGGGCGACCGTAAGAACAGTTCGTGGAGACCCAGTCCCAACGCCGACATTACAGCCGTCGTGAGCAAGTACACGAAGAGCAAGCGGTAGATCCCGATGAGCTGCAGCCGATTGAGTTTCAGAGCCCAAATCGTCTGCAGCACGCTTGCCAGAAGGATGCCGGCAATGGCGATGTTGGCTAGGCTAATTTGGTCCACGGAATCGCCGCCAAACACCGTAACCCAACGAACGCCATCATACCATAGGATCGCGCCTTTGCCCTCCGACAACGGCGTGGCGAGACGCGTAAATGGGGCTACCTAGAAGAGAGAACCCGAGGCGAATCACCGTGCGATCGGCAATGCGCGTACGCCTGGGTATGCTTCAGCCTCGGGGGATCAACACACGAGCGCGGCCCTGACGACGAACTAGTAGCAGTCCATGCAACCGTCCCCGGGGAAGCAATCGGGAATGGGCATACACATGGGGCAGTCAGCCTTCAGAGTCGGCTCTTCCGGTTGGGGCGCTGTGGAGAAGAAGTACCCCGCGACCGCGACCAACACCACCTTCAGGGTCAACGCGACGGCAAAAAGCGATGCCGGGTATCCACTTGACTCAGGTGACCCCAACATCTTGTAGTTGGGCTCACAGCGTCTTAGCGTCCCAATCGGCGACGATCGAGCGGTACGGCGTCGGCTCCACCGCCATGGCCTGCTGCACAAGGCCGGTAGAAGAGCTTGCCCCGACTGCGTGATCTGCGCCGATTGAAGCGGAACACGAACTCGTCGAGATAGTAGTCCAGATGCTCGTGGCTGACCGCCCCCTGATGCGTGCCCAGCATCCAGCGCTTGAGTAGCGAGATCGCCAAGTGCACCCTCGGCAGTAGCTGCGAGGCCTGCTCGCGGCGGTTGTTAATCGAGATGATACGACGCTGGTAGTCCTTCTTCTTGAGCGGATCGTAGCCCGACCAGTTGTCGGTAACAACCACGCTGCCCGGCTCGACCGACTCCTCGACGAAGGGCATCAAACTGGCCGCCGAGGCGTTCTGAACGCGCTGCATGCGGATGCGCCCCAGCCCGGTGCCTCTCTCTTCCGCGGCGACTGCAATCAACGCTTTACGCTCGGTCTGCCGGCCGATTACCCCTTCTTCTTCAGCGCCCCAGTAGGTCTCATCGACCTCGACGAGGCCCGTCAATCGCTCCCGCCCCGGGCGCACCATCGCTCGCCTCAGCTTGTGCATCCAAGGCCAGGCGGTTTGGTAACTGCCCAGTCCCAGAACGCGCTGTAGACCCAGGGCGCTGGCCCCATTCTTCTGCGTGGTGATGGTCCACATCGCCCGGAACCACAGCCGCAGCGGCTTGCGTGTGTCTTGAAAGATCGTGCCGGCGGTGACGGAGGTTTGCCGCCCGCAGCGAGCGCATTCGAACCACACTTTGCGCACCGGCCAAGCGCGCTCATGCCCACACCTTGGACAGCGGAAACCCTCTGGCCAGCGCAAGGCGAACAGATAGTCGCGGCAAGCCTCCTCGCTCGCAAAGTGAGACTCGAATTCGAGTTGGTCGCGCGGGTAATCCTCCACCAGGCCCTACACTACATCTTGGGGTCACCTGAGTCAAGTGGATACCAAGCAAAGCGATTTCTTGAGCATAAAAACTCCTCGAGTTCAACAGGCTCCAATCCGTTCTACCACCTTGGCGCCCTGGTATTACAGCAAGTCACCTAAGACCAATAGGCCTATATGGCTACCATCCTACACGAGTTGTGCCGAGTTCGCAACAAAAATTTATACTTTTGTCAACGCCCAATAGAAATGTCCCCCTCGGTAGCTCGATAGAAGTGTCCCCTTGTGTTTCTTGTTCGTAGGAGAGATATCGTCGTCGTCGGGGCTGTGGAACTGTGGGAATCGCGTAGCGATTTCCAAGGGGCGGTGGGAAGGGTGGAAAACCATCCACCGCTCCTCGAACCCGGTACTGCTGCCTTGAGAGATTTTCCACGCTTTCCATCCGACCCGGCATTTCCACAGCCCTCTTATGTATTCGCAGCCCGTTTTTTCCGTAACACAGCTCGCCGCCAGGGGTGGTCCGCCGCCGGCTTGCGCCCGCCCCCCGGACGCTGCTGTGGTGCTGGCTTCGTCCGCAGCTGTGGCGTCGGCGTGGCGATCACGTCGTGCTCGATCTCGTGCCCGTCAAACCTCACCTGCAAGCTCTCATCGCGCCACTGTTGGACCGTCACCCGTGCCCCCGCCCCCACGCCCTGGTTGCGTTTCGGCTTCAACTGCAAACAACGATTCTCGAAACGCACCACCCGGTCGTTGCTCACCACGCGTTCGTACTCGCAACAGAACACCCCTCGCAGCTCGGTGCCGCGGGGGAGCGCCTGGTGAAAGTCCGCTGCCGCCGCCGGCTCACAGGCGAAGCGCTCGTTGTGCTCGGCCAGGTACTCCTCGTCGAGATAACGGTTCGCCGCCTCGTACTCGACGATCCCGCGCAGCCGCATCTTCTTGATCAGGCGGTCTTGGTGCGTGCCGTGATGGCGCTCCACTCGGCCCTTGGCTTGCGGCGAGGAAGCCGCCATGATCGTAATGCCGAGCTTGGCACACATGCGCCCGAACTGCGTCTCGGGCTTGATGCCTGCCAGCGCTTCCCGCGACGTCGGCTGGCGCTGGTAGACGTTTTTCCAGTCGCAGTACAACGCCTTGGGAACGCCGTGTTGACGTACCCAGGCTGCGAGCAGATCGGCCGCGGCCCAGGTCGTTTCCTGGTCCGAGAAACGGCACAGCGCCACACCGGTCGCGTCATCGACGAAGTTCATCAGACAGGCTTTCGGGCCGCGTTCTTCCAGCCAGTGGTGGTGCGAACCGTCGAGTTGAATCAGCTCGCCGAAGTGCGCTTTGCGTTGGCGCCGGGTGCGATGCGGTTGGCGCTTGCGACGGCGGCTCCACAGACCCGCGGCGAGCATCCAGCGCCGCAGTGTTTCGCGCGGCACTTCCAGGCCGTGGTCGGCTGCCAGATGTTCCGACGCCAGCGTCGGCCCGAAGCGCTCGTGCCCCTCGCCCGCATAGTTCTCGCGCACCAACTCGAGAACCTGCTGGCGTCGCTTCTGATCGGCTCGGTTCGAAGCACGGCCGACGTTACCGTGCACCAAAGCCTTGGCCCCGCCCGCACGGTAACGCTTCTTCAGACGCTTCGCATGGCGGTAGCTGACCTCCAGCAGCTCGGCGGCTTCGGTCAACTTCAGTTCCCCTCGTTTCACTCGGCTCAGCACTTCGCCGCGCCTCAACTCCTTGGCACTCATCCATGTCCTTCCCACTCTCGGCTCCTCCTTCGGAGCCTCAGAGTAGGGGACATTTCTATTGGGCGCTCAAGGGGACATTATCATTGGGCTTCAACACAAAAATTTATACTTTTTTGACTTGGCCCGAGATTTCGCGGTGTCACGGGTCCGACACCCTCCGTCAGGTACTTGTTGGCCTGGCAGGGGTCTCCCGGCCGCTAGCAGCACCCTCCGGGCTGTTGGCAGACGACTTCTTTTTTGGGCTTTTCATTGCCCAGAGGCAGATGAAAGAGAAGGCCGTTGTACAGGGCCTGCTGTCCGGATGGACTAAATCGGACCCACGCCACCCGCGAAGACCCCCGAAACCGGGGACGGAATCCACGGTCCCGGGCTGCCGGCTAGGGTACACTCGCTGTTAAGGCAGGGGGAATCGGTTTCTGAACGAGCAAGCAGTTCTGGCCGCGCAGACCTACGCGCGGGAGGTCGAGGCATTCAACCGGCGGGTGAGTGCTCACAGCCTCGGTGACGTCAGAGGCTATCACTGGTACCACACCATCGAGCTGAGGGACGGCCTGGTCACGCCGGGGTTCTACGACCATCGCTCCAGCCTCTCCGCCTTTCAGTTCCCGACCGACATGGGCGGAATGAGCGCGCTCGACATCGGGTCCGCCACCGGCTTCTTTGCCTTCGAGTTCGAGCGGAGGGGCGCACAGGTCGTATCTGTCGACGTGCCTTCTCTCGCCGACCTGGACCGCTTCCCGGGGCAGACGGTCGATCAGACGGTTCGCAAGATCGAGGCAATGCTGGCTGCCGGCCGCGAGCCAAGCGCCGGCGGTCTGACAGAGCAGCAATGCTACTTCAACCTGCTGGAGGGGCCGTTTCATTTTTGCCACGGGCTGCTTGGCTCGAAGGTGAAGCGCTGCTACTCCACCGTGTACGACCTGTCGCCAGAGAAACTCGGCGGCGGCTTCGACCTGGTGTACATGGGGGACATCCTGCTGCACACATTGCACCCGCTGGAGGCCCTCGCATCCGCCGCGCGCCTTTGCCGCGGGACGCTCGTGCTCTCCCAGTTCATCCCCGAGATGAGCGACGACCGGCCGGCGATGCTTTACGTGGGAGGCGATGACCCCGAGGCCGATGAAATCTCGTGGTGGTGGCCCAACCGGGCCTGCTTAACGGAGATCCTCCAGAAGCTCGGCTTCGAGGATGTGGGCGAGGTCGGCACCCACAGCGGCGTGTTGAAGTCCACGGGCTATGAGTACCAGCGGTCGATCCTGCATGCCCGGCGAGGCTAGCGCAGCCGGCCGGTTAGGCTTGTGACACGGCGGGACGCCGCGGGCGGGGACAGCAGTCGGGGGGGCAGACGTCCGGCCGCAGGCCAAGGTCGCCGAGCGATCTGCGCGGCACGTTCTCGTCGAGACGCTCCAGAACCAACTCGCGGATCATCCTGACGAAGCTGGGGTGGACGCCGACGGTCGCCGCGCGCACCATCTTCAGGCCCGCCCCTTCGGCCACGGCACGGGCCTCGGTGTCGAGATCGTAGACGACCTCCAGATGATCAGAGATGAACCCGATAGGCGCCACGACCGATGCTCGGCTGCGTCCGGACGCGGCTCGTTCCCTCAAGAAGTCACAGATGTCAGGCTCGAGCCATGGCTGTGACGGCGGCCCGCTGCGGCTTTGGTAAACCAATGTCCAGCGGTCTCGACCGAGTTCCCGCGAGACGAGCCGGGCGGCCTCTTTCAGTTGTTCCACATAGCGCGACGATTGGGCCATTGAAAGCGGGATGCTGTGGGCCGTGTACACCAACTCCGCCGCCTCGCGTTCGGCCTCGGGCAGTTGGCTGATCGCCGCGCGGACGTTCTCGGCCATCGGCACGATGAAGCCCGGATGGTTGAAAAAGGCGCGCAGCTTGTGGACCTCGGGGGCGTCCGGTCCGACCTGCTCGCGAGCCACCTCAATGTCATCGAGATACTGCCGGCAGCCGGAGTAGGAGCTGTAGGCCGACGTCACGAAAGCAAGGGCGCGGCGAACACCGTCGTCGGTCATCTGCCGCAGCGTGTCGGCCAGCAGAGGATGCCAGTTACGGTTGCCCCAATAGACCGGCAGGGTGAGACCCTGGCGGGAGAACTCCGCCTCGATCGCGGAGATGAGCGCACGGTTCTGGTCGTTGATGGGGCTCTTGCCGCCGAAGCTGTCATAGTGTTCGGCCACCTCCATCAGGCGTTCGCGGGGCACGTTGCGGCCGCGCAAAACGTTCTCGAGGAAAGGGATTACGTCCTCGGGCCTCTCGGGGCCCCCGAACGAAAGAAGCAGAAGGGCGTCGTAGGAGTTGGCCATCGACGTCGTTTCCGTAGCGCGTGGTCAGTGAGGAAAGCACCGGCACGGGCACAACTCCAGCGGCGTTCCGAGCGGGGTACAGCGAACTCCCGGATATGCGTGTAGATTGAACGGCTCAGCCCGGCGTCGCCGCCGCTTCTCAGTGCTGGGCGACCAGGCTGCCCGCCGACTCAAGCAGTGCCTTGGCCTTGGGCAGCAACTCGAGCGCCTGTTGGACGATAGGGTCAAGGCTGTGCTTGACCCTTTGCCCCTCGTCCAAGTCGAACGCCGAAATGTACACTTCTGTCGTCAGCACTCTCTTGATGTAGTCAACATTTTGGCCGAAACCGGCTTCTTCGAACTCGATCTTCTCGCGGTAGAGAAACTGGCGGAACTCCTCGATCACGAGGTCGGTCGCCTCCCAACTGGTACCCAGCTCGGTGTGCTCGAGTGTGTACTCCTGCGCGAAGGTCTGGATCGCATAGTTTCGCGCCAGGTTGAGTTGAAAGTCGTTGAGCTTCGGTTCGGCGAGTCGGACATCGGGCGTGATGCCTCCTCCACCGAAAACGCGGCGGCCGTTGTCAGTCAGCCGAACGTCGTCGGTTTCGGGCTCGTAGGCCTCGCTGCAGGGGTCGGAATAGTACTTCCACAGCGACACGTCGTCAAAACTGCGCTGGATCAGGCGGCCTGTCGGCGTGTAGTAACGCGCGGTGGTCAGCAGTAGCCCTGCGGTCTCCGGCAGGGGAAAGACGGTCTGCACCAGCCCCTTGCCGAACGTAGGCGTGCCGGCGATCAGGGCGCGGTCGTGGTCTTGCAATGCGCCGGCAACGATCTCCGAAGCCGAAGCCGAGTCGCAATCGACCAGCACGACCATCGGGTAGACCTCGCCGCGATTGCCGTTCTTGACGTCGTACTTACGCTCGTTCGACGAACGGCCGTGGTGCGAGACGATCACCTGGCCCTTCTCGAGAAAGCGGTCCGAGACGTAAACTCCCTCGCTGAGCAGCCCACCTCGGTTGCGCCGCAGGTCGAGGACGAGCCCCTTCAGCCGATCCCCTTTGAATCCCTCCAAGGCATCGTCCAACTCGCGGCCCGTGGTTTCGTTGAAGCGATCGAGCTTGATGAACCCTACGTCGGGCTTGATGAAGAACGATGACGAAATGCTGGGATAGTCGATCGAGGCCCGGACAACCTCTACCCTGATCATCCCGTCGACGCCCCGTCGATCGACACCGATTTTGACCTTGGTGCCGACCGGACCGCGTAGATTCTTCGCGACCTCGCCTACTGACAGACCCTCCATGGCTTCGCCATCGACTTCCGCGATGACGTCGCCCGGCCGCAGTCCCGCCCGGTAGGCCGGCGTTTTCGGAAACGGCGCGATGACGACGGTGTTGCCGTTGCGGGGGCCGATCTGCATCCCGACACCCGCATAATGGCCCTTCTGCTCGCTGCGCAACTGGTTAAACGACTCGGGATCCACGAACTGCGAGTGCGGGTCGAGTGCATGCAGCATGTTGGGCAGCGCCCCGTGGTAGATAACGTCTTCCGAGTCTACCGCTTCGGCGTAGTGCTGTTCGATGACGGCCAGCACCTTCGTGAAACTGTCGACGTTTTCGTCGACGCCGCCGTCCGACGACGCCGCCACGATGTGCGGCCCGAGCGCGCCTCCCAACAGTCCGCACAACAGAATCGCCGAGAACGACACCACCAGAACTCGTGCTTTGCGAATGATCATGCGATCCGCCCTCCCCGAAGCCCAGCCTCTATAGGCGCAGTTGCCACCAGTATATCAAGCACCTGCCGAGCACTCCCACAACACGCGTGTAAATCAACACCCCGACGCACCACGGGTGCATTTTCTCTCGTAGAGGCGGACCGCTGTATCCGCCCCAATGCCGGGTATTAACCGGGCACATGGGTAACACATGATGCCAAGCACATAGGTAACACTTTGAGGCATAGAACATTTCTGGGAGGGAATGCTTTATGCCGTGGCAGGAGACCTGTGTGCGAGACGAGAGAACCCATTTTATCGTGGACTGGGAAAGAGACGAGGAGTCGATGGCCGAGCTGTGCCGGCGCTACTCGGTGAGCCGCAAGACCGGCTACAAATGGCTGCAGCGCTACCAGCAGCAGAGCTGGGAAGGTTTGCAGGACCACTCCCGGGCGCCGCAACGCCATCCCGGTCAGACCGCGGCCGCGATCGAGCAAGAGATTCTCGCTCTGCGGGCGCAGCACAGTCGCTGGGGTGCGGTCACCTTGAGGGCGCGGCTGCAGCGAAGGCAGCCCGACGTGGCATGGCCGGCGGTGAGCACGATCGGAAATCTGCTGCGACGACACGGTCTGAGCGTGCCCCGACGACGCCGGCCCCGCGCCGCACCGACCCCGCTGCCGCTGACGCCAGGCAAGCAGCCCAACCAGGTTTGGTGCTCCGACTTCAAAGGCTGGTTTCGCACCCAAGACGGCCGGCGCTGCGATCCCTTAACGATCTCGGACGCGGCCAGCCGCTACCTGTTGCGGTGCCCGGCGGTGACGAAACCGGACGGGGACCATGTTCGGCCGTTGTTCGAGGCGACGTTTCGAGAGTTTGGACTGCCGCGGGTGATGCGCACCGACAACGGGCCGCCGTTTGCGACCCTGGCGGTGCACGGGCTGGGGCGGCTGGCAGTGTGGTGAATCAAGTTGGGGATCTGTCCCGAGCGGATCGAGCCGGGACATCCGGAACAGAACGGGCGGCATGAGCGGATGCACCGTACGCTGAAGCAAGAGACCGCCGCGCCGCCAGCGGCGAATCTGCGAGCGCAGCAACGGGCGTTTGATGGCTTTCGCAGCGACTACAACGAGGAGCGACCGCACCAGGGACTGGAGTTGCGAACCCCTGGTGAGTGTTATCACGGCGCGGCGCGGGCGTATCCGTCGCGGGTGGACGAGCCGGAGTATGCGGCGCCGATGCAGGTGCGGCGCGTGATGGATGGGCGGATTCGCTGGCGGCGTCAACGAGTGTTCGTCGGCAAGGGACTCAACGGGGAGCGGGTCGGGGTGGAGGAGATCGAGGAGGGCGTGTGGCGAGTGTGGTTTTCCTTTTATGAGTTGGGAGTATTCGAGGAACGAGAGCGGCGGTTGCGCCCGAGCAAGGGCCCAGCGGCGGGCCCTTCGTCCGGGGGTGGGACTTGACTCTGGTCGCCCTCCGGGCTCCCTGCGTCAAGCCCCACCCCGGACGAAAAGTGTTACCTATGTGCTTGGCATAAAGTGTTACCTATGACCCGGTCAGTTCAGCCGCGGCCGACACCCAGGTTCGGTCCGATCGGGATCTCACGGCTGCCTATCGCTACTCAGGGATCACAGGCAGCAGAATGTGCGACGGATGCTGCCGGTCGTGATAGATCGTCTGCTCGGCGACTTCGATCTCCGCGTCCACGCCCTGCTCGTGGCCGGTATTCGGATTGCGGTCCCACATCGGGAAGTTGCTGCTCGTCACGTGAACGCGAATACGATGCCCCTTCAAGAACACGTTACTGGTGGCGTGTAGGTTGATCGTGTATTCGTAGATCCTGCCCGGCTCCAGTAGACGGGGCGGCTCCCAGATGGACTCGCGAAACCGGGCGCGGATGATGCCCTCGGTGAGATTGTACGCAGTACCGTCCGGGTAGACGTCGATCAGCCGGCCGATGAAGTCCGTATCCCGTGCGGAGGTTGCGGCGTATAGCTTAACGGTGATGGGTCCGGTGACTTCGAGATCCTCGGCCAGCGGCGCGCTGGTGAACAGCAACACGTCTTCGCGGTCCTCGTTGGGGCTCTGGTCGACGGGCCCCGCGCGAATCACGCCGGGGACGGCCGTGGCAGAGTGATTTCCGCCGAGCGTTGGAACGGGGTCTTCGGGGTCGTACCGATAGACGGTCGGCGGGTTGTCGCCAGGCGGCTCCGTGGACATCAGGCCGCGTGTGCTTTCCCCGGGACGGAGGTAGTATTCGGTGAACCGTGTTCGCGCCAGAGGCCATTCGCGCTCCTGCCGCCATTGATTGACGCCCATCACAAAGATCCGCACCTTCGGTTCGTCACGAACCCCGTTGTCCTTTTCCTTCACCACCCAGTCGAGCCAGCGGATAGCGAGGCCGATTTCGTCCTTCTCGGGATCGTCGCCACGGGGGTTGTTATAGAAGTCACGGTCGCCGACTATCTTGTTCCTGCTATGCGTGGTCGGGCTGATGGCGACGCGGATCTCGTCGCTGGCGGCGAGCTTGGTGAGTTTCTCGAAGTAGTCGAGCGTGGCGCCGGCATAGTTGTCGTACCAGCCGCTCATCAAGTACACCGGGATGCGGATCTTCTCGAGCTTGTGCCTCGTGCCGATGGCCTTCCAGAAATCGTCGTAGCTGGAATGCGTAAGGTAGTCTTGGTAGAGCTTATTCCGCCGGGTCCCGGCGACGGTATCGAGGGTGTTGAGCGGCAGGTGCCGGTACCACTTCCAATACCCGAATCGCTCCACCTTCTGCTTGGCCTCGGGCGAGTAGTCGTGGATGCGCCGCGCCGTGTGCGCGAGTTGGAGAGCGCCGTGATCGCGATAGGCGCGCTGCCACAGGTCGGGGTTGACGTTCTGCGGGACGATGGCCTTCAGGTTCGGGTGCCCTTCCGGTGCGGCCAACCATTGTGTGGCGCCGTAATATGAACTGCCGTACATGGCAATTCGGCCGTCGCACCACGGTTGGCGACTGACCCAATCGATGCCGTCATAGCCGTCCTCCGCATCATCGAAGAAGCGGTTGTCCATGCCTTGGTCGCCTTCCGAGCCAAGGTGGCCGCGAGTGGCCTGCCCCACAAATACGTAGCCCGCCTCGACGAAGCGGTCTGAGATGCCTCCCCAAAAGTCGGTGTCATACCAGCGGATCAGCACCACGGGAAATCTGCCTGGGCCGGGCCGGACGATCTTAGTCCGCAGCTTCACGCCGTCCCGCATGGGGACCATGACCTCTTCCCTCTCAATCGCAGCGGACGACATTCCTACAAGAATTCCCACAAGTGCGAGCGCCGGCACGGCTGCCGTGAGGGAGTTCCTCGGTAACGGTTTCATTTGCCGATCACAACAAGCGCAGCCGGTCAAACGGGGCGCAAGCCCCGGACCCGTCCTGTCGGTCAGCCTTAGCGCTTTTGTGCAAGCGACTCGGTGACGCGGTCGAGGAGCTGGGCCGCTTCAGGAAGTAGATCGACCGCTTGGCGGACGGCCGGGTCGAGTTCAGCCTCCGCGCGTAGGCCCTCGTCGATATCGAAGCACGCGATGTAGATGTGCTTCTTGAGTTCACGGTTGACCCAGCTCGATTCGGCGGCGAGTTCTTGGCGGGTGTAGGGGATCGTCCGCTCAGTCAAATAGGCCTCGAAGGCATCGAAGTCCGCCCGCCCCGGTTGCCATCCGGACCTCAGGTCTTCCTCCGCCAGGCAGTAACGCTGGGCGTAGCCCTCAAAGGCGCGGCGCATCTGGAATCCACGCTGGAACTCCGTACGCCGCAGTTCCGGCAACTCGACATCGGGAGCGATGCCACCACCGCCGTAGACCTGTCTTCCAAGATCGGTCAGCCTGGGGTCAAGCTTGGGAGGGCGATAGGAGACGCTGCAAGGGTCGTCAAAGTAGCTGGCCGGAACCACGCCGTCGTACGGCCGCTGGATCAGCCGGCCGCTCGGCGTGTAGTAGCGTGCGGTCGTCAGCACCAGCCCCGCCGTGCCCGAAAGATTGTAAACGGCCTGCACCAGCCCTTTGCCAAACGTGTTCGAGCCCACGACCAGGGCGCGATCGTGGTCCTGCAACGCCCCGGCCACGATCTCCGAAGCCGAGGCCGAGTGGCAATTGGTAACGACGACCATTGGATACTGCGCCCGAGCGCCCCGCCGCTTCGCCTCGTAGGCTCGCTCTTGGGATGCGCGGCCGTGGTGCGACACGATACTCTGCCCACGATCGAGGAAGCGCTCCGTAACGTGGACGCCCGCCGACAGCAATCCGCCTTGGTTGTCACGCAGATCCAACAGCAGCCCGCGCAGATCCTGCTTTTCGAACTCGCCGAGAATCTTGTCGATCTCGTCGGCCGTCGTCTCGTTGAAGCTGTCGATCCGAACGTAGGCGACGCCTGGGTCGATGTAGAAGGCGAGCGGTACGCTGGCGCGTGGAATGCTTGCGCGCACGAGGCTCACTTCAATCAGATCGTCGACTCCTTCGCGACGCACCCCAACCTGCACTGTCGTCCCCTCAAGGCCACGAACGTTGAGGGCGACTTGATCGACGGTCAGTTCCCGCGCGGACTCGCCGTCGATCGAGGCGATCACATCGCCCGGCCGGATGCCTGCGCGAAAGGCCGGCGTTTTCGGGAAGGGGTAGTCGACGATCGTCTCCTCGCCGAACTGCTTAATGAGCATCCCCACGCCGGCGTAGCTGCCGCGCTGGTCCTCGCGCAGCCGCTCGAACGCCTTGGGCTCGAAGAACATGGAGTGCGGATCGAGGCGCTGCAGCATGGCCGGGATCGCCCCGTTGTAGAGGGCGCTCTCAAAGTCGCCCTCTTCCGCGTACTCGCGCTCGAGGATCGCAATCGCCTCGGCCATCTCGGCGACTTCGGTTTCCACTGCATCCTGCTTATGGGCTGTTGCAGCGCTGCCGATGCTGGGTCCGTAGCGGCCTCCGACGAGGACCGCGATCACGAGAACGGCGGCTACGAACAGCAGCGAACGTCCGTTCGAGGTCATAGAGAGAAGGGAGCGGGAGCTTGGCGAGGCCATGCTTCCTCAAGACTAGTATATCCCGTGTACCGAGGAATCCTCCGGTCAGGGTAGTTGTCAACGCCCAATAGAAATGTCCCCCTCGGTAGCTCGATAGAAGTGTCCCCTTGTGTTTCTTGTTCGTAGGAGAGATATCGTCGTCGTCGGGGCTGTGGAACTGTGGGAATCGCGTAGCGATTTCCAAGGGGCGGTGGGAAGGGTGGAAAACCATCCACCGCTCCTCGAACCCGGTACTGCTGCCTCGAGAGATTTTCCACGCTTTCCATCCGACCCGGCATTTCCACAGCCCTCTTATGTATTCGCAGCCCGTTTTTTCCGTAACACAGCTCGCCGCCAGGGGTGGTCCGCCGCCGGCTTGCGCCCGCCCTCCGGACGCTGCTGTGGTGCTGGTTTCGTCCGCAGCTGTGGCGTCGGCGTGGCGATCACGTCGTGCTCGATCTCGTGCCCGTCAAACCTCACCTGCAAGCTCTCATCGCGCCACTGTTGGACCGTCACCCGTGCCCCCGCCCCCACGCCCTGGTTGCGTTTCGGCTTCAACTGCAAACAACGATTCTCGAAACGCACCACCCGGTCGTTGCTCACCACGCGTTCGTACTCGCAACAGAACACCCCTCGCAGCTCGGTGCCGCGGGGGAGCGCCTGGTGAAAGTCCGCTGCCGCCGCCGGCTCACAGGCGAAGCGCTCGTTGTGCTCGGCCAGGTACTCCTCGTCGAGATAACGGTTCGCCGCCTCGTACTCGACGATCCCGCGCAGCCGCATCTTCTTGATCAGGCGGTCTTGGTGCGTGCCGTGATGGCGCTCCACTCGGCCCTTGGCTTGCGGCGAGGAAGCCGCCATGATCGTAATGCCGAGCTTGGCACACATGCGCCCGAACTGCGTCTCGGGCTTGATGCCTGCCAGCGCTTCCCGCGACGTCGGCTGGCGCTGGTAGACGTTTTTCCAGTCGCAGTACAACGCCTTGGGAACGCCGTGTTGACGCACCCAGGCTGCGAGCAGATCGGCCGCGGCCCAGGTCGTTTCCTGGTCCGAGAAACGGCACAGCGCCACACCGGTCGCGTCATCGACGAAGTTCATCAGACAGGCTTTCGGGCCGCGTTCTTCCAGCCAGTGGTGGTGCGAACCGTCGAGTTGAATCAGCTCGCCGAAGTGCGCTTTGCGTTGGCGCCGGGTGCGATGCGGTTGGCGCTTGCGACGGCGGCTCCACAGACCCGCGGCGAGCATCCAGCGCCGCAGTGTTTCGCGCGGCACTTCCAGGCCGTGGTCGGCTGCCAGATGTTCCGACGCCAGCGTCGGCCCGAAGCGCTCGTGCCCCTCGCCCGCATAGTTCTCGCGCACCAACTCGAGAACCTGCTGGCGTCGCTTCTGATCGGCTCGGTTCGAAGCACGGCCGACGTTACCGTGCACCAAAGCCTTGGCCCCGCCCGCACGGTAACGCTTCTTCAGACGCTTCGCATGGCGGTAGCTGACCTCCAGCAGTTCGGCGGCTTCGGTCAACTTCAGTTCTCCTCGTTTCACTCGGCTCAGCACTTCGCCGCGCCTCAACTCCTTGGCACTCATCCATGTCCTTCCCACTCTCGGCTCCTCCTTCGGAGCCTCAGAGTAGGGGACATTTCTATTGGGCGCTCAAGGGGACATTATCATTGGGCTTCAACACCTCCGGTCAGGGTAGTGTCCTAATCTTGAGCGAACTACGCTCTGGTCTCCTTCACGAATGGCCTTAGGAGGACGGGTCTCAAACCTGCCCGGCGCCATGGTCGAACGAGAAACGCTGGTAGGCCGAGAGCCAGTCAGTCTCGAAGTGGTAACGCCGGTCGGATCGAATGATGTGCCGCATGACGTTGAGGCCCCTTCATATTGGGATACAGGATTCGCGGGGTGGATTCAGGCAGTCACAGCCGATGAGAGCCTGGCAAGCAACAAGCAAGTGGTACAATTGTACAAGACCATATGCAGTGCGTCGTCGACACCTCTGCCCTCATCGCGGTCGTCGCGAACGAGCCTACCAAACAAGGTCTCGTGCGGGTGACCCGGGGGTACGACCTGCTAGCCCCGGCGTCGGTTCATTGGGAGATCGGCAACGCGCTGGCAGCCGGTCTAAAGCGAAATCGCTTCTCCTACTCCGAGGCGAGTGCGGCGCTGCTGGCATACGATGACATTCCGGTACGCTTTGTCGGCGTTCAGCTATCGGACGCGCTCGCGGTCGCGGACGAGCTTGCCATCTATGCCTATGATGCCTATGTTCTCGTTTGCGCGCGATCGCAACGCTGTTCCATGCTCTCGCTTGACCGCAGTCTTGTCGAAGCGGCGCGCCGACTTGGTCTTGACGTTCTTGAGGTGAACCGGTGAGAGTATACACCTACTCGGAAGCTCGACAAAGGCTGGCGGCCTTGTTGGAAGAGGCGCGGCAAACCGGGTCCGTTAAGATCCGCAGAAAAGATGGCCAAGCGTTCGTACTAAGGCCGGAGAAGACCACGAAGTCCCCTCTGGATGTAACGGGAGTAGATCTTGGGCTCTCCAGGGATGAGATCGTTGAATTGATCCATCAAGGACGGCGGGACAAGTAGCTCCCGCCAGGTTCCGTTCGCTCTCGCCTGGAGTCCCTGCGCGAGTGCGATACCGGAAGTAGCACCGACGCCCCCACTCGGCTCGGGAGGGGCGTCGGAGGCGAGGCGCTCAGCCTTCCATTCGCTTCTCTGCCTCGTTGAAGCGCATGCGCTTGCCGCTTCGCAGTGACTCCATTGCCATTGCCAGCGAGACGGCCGTGTAAGCGCCGGCCTCGACAGGCGCGTTCGGGTCTTGCCGCGACTTCACCGAGGCAAGGAAGTTCTCGACGTGCTGGGTCGTTGAGCGTCCCCAGGTGCCATAGCGCAAGAGCTCGTACGACGGCTTCACTTCCAGTTCACCCGTCTGCGGGTACAGTACGTGTGACTCGCGAGATACGTCGAAGCGCGCCGCGCTGCCGCAAAACTGCTTCATCTGATCGTGGGCGCGATGGTAGCGCATGTGTTTGTAGCCGAGGGTGAAGACCGCCAGAAAGCCCTCAGGGTATTCGACGGTGATGTTGGTGGTTTGCGGGATCTCGAGGCCCGGCACGTCAGACGGCGTTCCAACACACGTCACCGCCGCCGGAAACTTCGCGTTCATGTACCAGTTGATGCAATCGAGAATGTGCGCGCCTTGGCCCACCGTGAGCCCGCCGGAATAGTCGTGAAACCAGTACCAGTTGCGGAAGCGGAAGGGGTCGAACTCGCGCTGCGGGGACGTCCCGAGCCAGCGTTGCCAGTTGACCTCGCCGTTCACTTTGGGCTCGCGCGGTCGGGTGACGTTGCTGTACCACCACGAATTGACCAGTTTCACGTCGCCAAGCTGCCCTGACTCCATGACCTTCTTACCTTCGCGAAACAGGTCGTAGCTGCGGCGTTGGGTCCCGACTTGGACGACGCGCTTGGTGCGCCGGACGGCGTCGATCATCTGGAAGGCCTCGCCGACGGTGTGGCACATAGGCTTCTCGACGTAGACGTCCTTGCCCGCTTCGCAAGCATCGATCGTCATCCGGGCGTGCCAGTGGTCGGGCGTCGCCACGATCACGGCGTCGATGTCTTTGTCCTCGAGCAGGCGCTCGTACTCTTTGTAGGTCTTGGTGTTCGTGCCTGCCGTCTCGGCGCCGAGCTGCCGGTTTTCGTCGTATATATCGCAGACGGCGCGGGTGTCGGCGCTCGCGGCCTCTTTGAAATAGCGCGTCAGCGTGCGGCCGCGGCCGCCGGTCCCGATGGTGCCGATACCGATGCGGTCGTTGGCTCCGCGTACGCGCGACGCCGAGAGAGCCGTCGCGGCGGCGGCGGTTCGATTGAGGAAGCTTCGACGATTCATGGCAATCTCCGTCAGGCGCTACAAGCCAGGTTTGGCGGCCTTCAGAGTAGAGCAAGCACACCGGCCAAGTCAAAGAAAGCGCCCGGGCCCGCCGCCTACGACTGTGCGGGTGTAGCGCGCTGAGCTCGGCACTTCGGGCCGACAGGGTGGCTCTTTGCAGTCGAGATGGCTTCCGAGTGAATCCTCTCGGCGGGACAGGCCCTACGACTTTCAACTCCAACCAGAGAAACCAACGCGCCTGCAATGCGTCTGAAATTAGTAGGGAGTGGAAGTAGCCCCGCTGAGAGGCGGGGCTCGATTGGCGGTCCATTTCCTCCGTCCTGTCCGGTGGCGAAACGGGCGGCCGAGTTGGCAGCTTCCGATATCTCTCTGGGGAATCGTGCTGCCAGCCTCCTCCATCCGACCCGGCCGTTCGCTTTCGCCGCCGGCAGGCTCGTGCCTTCCGGTAGATGCTCAGCCGTGATCGGCCCCAACGGATGTGCGTTCAGCTCCGGGGCACCGGAATCCGTGAGCCTTTGCCGGTTTCGGCGGCAGTGAGCGATGGAGGCCAGGAGGTTGGGGGCTTGCGCTAGGTTGCGTTGCTGTAGACGGTCGGGGTGAGGCCGGGGATGTCGCGGTCCTTGGGGAAGTAGGGGCGGTGCCAGTTGGGCAGGTCGACGCTCGAGAGCACCGCCGTCGTGGGGCCGGGTGTGTCGAGCACGAAGGCCCCTTTGTATCGGCCCTCGTAGGCGACACGATAGTTCATCGGGTTCTTCACGACGATGAACTTCGCGCCGGATGGGTCCATGCCCATCGAGCGGTATTGCTCATCGGCCCAGTCGTACGTCGGGTGCGTCGCGATCAGGATCTCGACCAAGCCGGAGACGAACTTCGCCGAGGGGCCCATCACGCCGTGCTGTCCGCCCCAGATGCCGCCTGAATAGACGAAGCGCCCTTCGGTGAGCATCGAGACGCGGCCCGTCACCTCGATCGGTTGGCCCCAGCGCGTGTCGACCTTGTGGCCCAGTTTGAGGGTCAATTCGCCGTTGACCCCGGCCCCGCAGCACGCGGCGGCGGCTTCGGGATCAACGACCATGGCGAGCGCCGGCGCGGGCGGATCGGCTTGCAACAGTGCGCGCAGGGTCGCCACGCTGTCGCCCGCGGCGCCGCCTCCGACGCAGTCCGCGGTTTCGATCAGCAGCACCGGGCCGTCGATCTTCCGTCCCGCGGCGATGGCGTCGGCGGGTTGGAGGCCGGTGGTTTCGAGATCGAAGCGGCGCTCCCAATACCTCTCGGCGATCTCAACGGCGAGTTGCCGGGCCAGGTCCGGATCGCCGTTCGTGATGACGAGCCCGCCGCCGCCCATATCAGGCAAGTCGAGTTGCGCATGGACGAGGAAGGCGCTGGTCGACGCCACCTCGGCTCGTTCTTCGAGCGACTTGGCGAATTGCATGACGTCGGCGAACGGGCCGGGCGGCTCGGTTTTTCCGTGGATGGCGCCTACCAGCACGGGTACCTTGGCCAGCGCCATCGCGGGGCGGATCTTGCCGTCGAGAATGTCGAGCAGCATCCGCGCGCCGCGGGCGCCGGTAGAGAAGCTGTCGCGGTGAGGATAGGTTTCCCAGGCCAGCAGGGCGTTGGCGCTACGGACCATCTTCTCGGTGACGTGCGCGTGCAGGTCGAGGGTGGCAACGAGCGGGATGTCAGGTCCGATAACCTGCCGGATCGCTTCGAGCAGGTCGCCGTCGAGGTCGCCGTCGAGGTCGTCGGTTCGCTCAACCGCCGCCGCGCCGTGCATGGGGGCGATCACGCCGTCGACGGGTAGCGCGGCTCGGAGGCGTTCCAGTAGTTCGTTCTTGAGCGTGAGATAGCAGTCAGCCGTGAGGATGCCGCCGGGGTAGGCGCTGGCGACAAGCGTCGGAACGATTTCCACGTCTCCCGTGCGTAGGACGCTTAGCGCACCGCCGACCACGCCGTCGTCGGCCTCGAGTATCTCGGCGCCGCGGCGCAGTTCGGTGCGCTCGAAGTCGGCCAGCGTCGTCTTGTTGCCGGCGAGGTCGTTTGATTCGGTGAAGATATTGCCGAGGGCGATGCGGTAGGGGGTTGGCACCTTGGTTCAAAAGTGTAGCGCAAGGCGAAGCTACGGGTGTGCCCTTGTGGCGCGAGGCGGAACCCCAGGGTATCGAACCTCTTGTGTCAGGAGCCCTCACAGGGCGATGGAAACACGCCCCCGCTGACGGGAGGATTCGGATGCCTGCGTCCATCCTGTTGAAGCCCAATGATAATGTCCCCTTGAGCGCCCAATAGAAATGTCCCCTACTCTGAGGCTCCGAAGGAGGAGCCGAGAGTGGGAAGGACATGGATGAGTGCCAAGGAGTTGAGGCGCGGCGAAGTGCTGAGCCGAGTGAAACGAGGGGAACTGAAGTTGACCGAAGCCGCCGAGCTGCTGGAGGTCAGCTACCGCCATGCGAAGCGTCTGAAGAAGCGTTACCGTGCGGGCGGGGCCAAGGCTTTGGTGCACGGTAACGTCGGCCGTGCTTCGAACCGAGCCGATCAGAAGCGACGCCAGCAGGTTCTCGAGTTGGTGCGCGAGAACTATGCGGGCGAGGGGCACGAGCGCTTCGGGCCGACGCTGGCGTCGGAACATCTGGCAGCCGACCACGGCCTGGAAGTGCCGCGCGAAACACTGCGGCGCTGGATGCTCGCCGCGGGTCTGTGGAGCCGCCGTCGCAAGCGCCAACCGCATCGCACCCGGCGCCAACGCAAAGCGCACTTCGGCGAGCTGATTCAACTCGACGGTTCGCACCACCACTGGCTGGAAGAACGCGGTCCGAAAGCCTGTCTGATGAACTTCGTCGATGACGCGACCGGTGTGGCGCTGTGCCGTTTCTCGGACCAGGAAACGACCTGGGCCGCGGCCGATCTGCTCGCAGCCTGGGTACGTCAACACGGCGTTCCCAAGGCGTTGTACTGCGACTGGAAAAACGTCTACCAGCGCCAGCCGACGTCGCGGGAAGCGCTGGCAGGCATCAAGCCCGAGACGCAGTTCGGGCGCATGTGTGCCAAGCTCGGCATTACGATCATGGCGGCTTCCTCGCCGCAAGCCAAGGGCCGAGTGGAGCGCCATCACGGCACGCACCAAGACCGCCTGATCAAGAAGATGCGGCTGCGCGGGATCGTCGAGTACGAGGCGGCGAACCGTTATCTCGACGAGGAGTACCTGGCCGAGCACAACGAGCGCTTCGCCTGTGAGCCGGCGGCGGCAGCGGACTTTCACCAGGCGCTCCCCCGCGGCACCGAGCTGCGAGGGGTGTTCTGTTGCGAGTACGAACGCGTGGTGAGCAACGACCGGGTGGTGCGTTTCGAGAATCGTTGTTTGCAGTTGAAGCCGAAACGCAACCAGGGCGTGGGGGCGGGGGCACGGGTGACGGTCCAACAGTGGCGCGATGAGAGCTTGCAGGTGAGGTTTGACGGGCACGAGATCGAGCACGACGTGATCGCCACGCCGACGCCACAGCTGCGGACGAAACCAGCACCACAGCAGCGTCCGGAGGGCGGGCGCAAGCCGGCGGCGGACCACCCCTGGCGGCGAGCTGTGTTACGGAAAAAACGGGCTGCGAATACATAAGAGGGCTGTGGAAATGCCGGGTCGGATGGAAAGCGTGGAAAATCTCTCGAGGCAGCAGTACCGGGTTCGAGGAGCGGTGGATGGTTTTCCACCCTTCCCACCGCCCCTTGGAAATCGCTACGCGATTCCCACAGTTCCACAGCCCCGACGACGACGATATCTCTCCTACGAACAAGAAACACAAGGGGACACTTCTATCGAGCTACCGAGGGGGACATTTCTATTGGGCGTTGACAATGCCTGCGTCCATCCTTGACAGATACCTAGCATGGATGTTATCTCACAAGCGCCACACTGCTGTCCGGAAGGCGGTTTTTGGGAGGTTGACAACTCCCTTGGTGACAGGCAGTTAGGTGCCGTTTGGGCTTTTTTCTATGCCTGGTATCCACTTGACTCAGGTGACCCCAACATCTTGTAGTTGGGCTCACAGCGTCTTAGCGTCCCAATCGGCGACGATCGAGCGGTACGGCGTCGGCTCCACCGCCATGGCCTGCTGCACAAGGCGGTAGAAGAGCTTGCCCCGACTGCGTGATCTGCGCCGATTGAAGCGGAACACGAACTCGTCGAGATAGTAGTCCAGATGCTCGTGGCTGACCGCCCCCTGATGCGTGCCCAGCATCCAGCGCTTGAGTAGCGAGATCGCCAAGTGCACCCTCGGCAGTAGCTGCGAGGCCTGCTCGCGGCGGTTGTTAATCGAGATGATACGACGCTGGTAGTCCTTCTTCTTGAGCGGATCGTAGCCCGACCAGTTGTCGGTAACAACCACGCTGCCCGGCTCGACCGACTCCTCGACGAAGGGCATCAAACTGGCCGCCGAGGCGTTCTGAACGCGCTGCATGCGGATGCGCCCCAGCCCGGTGCCTCTCTCTTCCGCGGCGACTGCAATCAACGCTTTACGCTCGGTCTGCCGGCCGATTACCACTTCTTCTTCAGCGCCCCAGTAGGTCTCATCGACCTCGACGAGGCCCGTCAATCGCTCCCGCCCCGGGCGCACCATCGCTCGCCTCAGCTTGTGCATCCAAGGCCAGGCGGTTTGGTAACTGCCCAGTCCCAGAACGCGCTGTAGACCCAGGGCGCTGGCCCCATTCTTCTGCGTGGTGATGGTCCACATCGCCCGGAACCACAGCCGCAGCGGCTTGCGTGTGTCTTGAAAGATCGTGCCGGCGGTGACGGAGGTTTGCCGCCCGCAGCGAGCGCATTCGAACCACACTTTGCGCACCGGCCAAGCGCGCTCATGCCCACACCTTGGACAGCGGAAACCCTCTGGCCAGCGCAAGGCGAACAGATAGTCGCGGCAAGCCTCCTCGCTCGCAAAGCGAGACTCGAATTCGAGTTGGTCGCGCGGGTAATCCTCCACCAGGCCCTACACTACATCTTGGGGTCACCTGAGTCAAGTGGATACCCAGCTTTTCGATTTGAAACTGCAGAGCTGAGAAACGCATCCAGAGGCGGACTCGGAGTAGAGCCAACAATGGTGGATGAACCTCGGTCGCGTTGTCTTTTCTCAGCTCATGGATCAGCTTCCCTCCGATGAGTTCCAGAAGTGTGTCGCTCGTTACCGGGGCGACTGCCCGCAAAAGAAATTCTCCTGCTGGGACCAGTTCCTGTGCATGGCGTTCGCCCAGCTGACCGATCGCGAGAGTCTACGCGACATCGAGGCCTGTTTGCGCTCCGTGAGCGGCAAGCTCTACCACATGGGGTTCCGCTCCCAGCCGGCGCGCTCGACACTGGCCGACGCTAACGAGTCGCGCGACTGGCGGATCTATGCCGATTTCGCCCAGGCCTTGATTCGCATCGCGCGGCCTTTGTACGCCCGCGATCCGATCGGCGTGGATCTTAATCAAAGTCTCTACGCTCTGGACTCGACCACCATCGACCTCTGCCTCTCGCTGTTCCCGTGGGCCCAGTTCCGCCGGCGCAAGGCTGCCGTGAAGATGCACACACTGTTGGACCTGCACGGCAACATTCCCACGTTTATCCGCATTACCGACGGCAAAACGCACGACGTCAACATCCTCGACGAGTTCCTTCCCGAGCCCGGCGCCTTCTACGTCATGGATCGGGCCTACGTCGATTTCGAACGCCTCTTCGTGTTCACCCTCTGCTCATCGTTCTTCGTCGTGCGCACCAAGAAGAACGTCGTTCTGCAGCGGCGCTACTCGCATCCCGTCGACAAATCCACGGGCGTGCGCTCGGATCAAACCGTCATCCTCGGTGCCATCGAATCGGCCCAAGCCTATCCGGACCCGTTGCGGCGGGTCAGCTACGTCGACGCCGCGACGAACAAGCGGCTGAAGTTCCTAACCAATAACTTCGCGCTCCCGGCGCTGACCATCGCCGAGATCTACCGTTCGCGCTGGCAAGTGGAGCTGTTCTTCAAGTGGATCAAGCAGCACCTGCGGATCAAGAAGTTCTACGGCGCCAGCGAGAACGCCGTGAAGACCCAAATCTGGATCGCCGTCTCGGTTTACGTGTTGGTGGCGCTCGTGCGCAAGAGGTTGGGCCTGGAGGCGAGTCTCTACCAAATCCTACACATTCTCAGCGTTACCCTATTCGAGAAACCGGGTATCCACTTGACTCAGGTGACCCCAACATCTTGTAGTTGGGCTCACAGCGTCTTAGCGTCCCAATCGGCGACGATCGAGCGGTACGGCGTCGGCTCCACCGCCATGGCCTGCTGCACAAGGCGGTAGAAGAGCTTGCCCCGACTGCGTGATCTGCGCCGATTGAAGCGGAACACGAACTCGTCGAGATAGTAGTCCAGATGCTCGTGGCTGACCGCCCCCTGATGCGTGCCCAGCATCCAGCGCTTGAGTAGCGAGATCGCCAAGTGCACCCTCGGCAGTAGCTGCGAGGCCTGCTCGCGGCGGTTGTTAATCGAGATGATACGACGCTGGTAGTCCTTCTTCTTGAGCGGATCGTAGCCCGACCAGTTGTCGGTAACAACCACGCTGCCCGGCTCGACCGACTCCTCGACGAAGGGCATCAAACTGGCCGCCGAGGCGTTCTGAACGCGCTGCATGCGGATGCGCCCCAGCCCGGTGCCTCTCTCTTCCGCGGCGACTGCAATCAACGCTTTACGTTCGGTCTGCCGGCCGATTACCCCTTCTTCTTCAGCGCCCCAGTAGGTCTCATCGACCTCGACGAGGCCCGTCAATCGCTCCCGCCCCGGGCGCACCATCGCTCGCCTCAGCTTGTGCATCCAAGGCCAGGCGGTTTGGTAACTGCCCAGTCCCAGAACGCGCTGTAGACCCAGGGCGCTGGCCCCATTCTTCTGCGTGGTGATGGTCCACATCGCCCGGAACCACAGCCGCAGCGGCTTGCGTGTGTCTTGAAAGATCGTGCCGGCGGTGACGGAGGTTTGCCGCCCGCAGCGAGCGCATTCGAACCACACTTTGCGCACCGGCCAAGCGCGCTCATGCCCACACCTTGGACAGCGGAAACCCTCTGGCCAGCGCAAGGCGAACAGATAGTCGCGGCAAGCCTCCTCGCTCGCAAAGCGAGACTCGAATTCGAGTTGGTCGCGCGGGTAATCCTCCACCAGGCCCTATACTACATCTTGGGGTCACCTGAGTCAAGTGGATACCCAGCTTCGAGAAAACGCCCATTTTACAGGCCTTGCAGGCACCCGACTCCCGCACGAACTTACTCAATGACCGCAACCAACTGATTCTATTCGACTTCTAACCGGACAGTAGTGAGAAAACCAAACGTAAGCGTCTTGTTTGCAGCGCTTTTGGCGCTTGTGATTTTACCTGGCTTTACCCAGGATTTCCATTTTGGCCCTGGCACGGCCACAGTATACACCCGCTCCGCTCCGAACAGCACGTCCTTTCACGCTGAACCCTGCACATCACCTCTGCTGGTAGTCGCCAGAGCTGGTTCGACCGCTCACAGTCGTTGATTGAGCGGCTTGAACGGCGCTCCGGCCGACACTGCTCCTTGCGAAACCTTTTGGAGCCAAAAGCTGTTGATCCTCACTCCGGCAATGCTACCCACTCGGCAGCGGCAGCGCCCAGATCTTGTGCAGCATGTCGCCGAACAGCCGCCGGTTCAGATGTCCCTCCGCCAATAAGAGCCAGTAATACCGCGCGTGCTTGACCAGCCGACCGCCGATCTTCATCAACCTGTGTTGCAAGCTCGTCAGCGACCAACTCTTGATTCGCTGCGGAAGCCCCAGCCGCCGCCAAAGATTGCCCAGGTTGTAGGCCAGCACGCTCAGTTGCAACCGCACTTCGTTGGCCCGAAATCGATGGCACGACAATCGCGTCCAGTGCGTCGCCTGCTTGCCTTCCTTGATCCACTGTTCCGCCGTGCCGCGCTTGTTGTAGAAGCGCACCACCGAGCGGCTCGGCAAGCTCATGCTCGTCACGATGAATCCGACGCGCGGGAACAGCTCGCCCTGGTGATGCTCGACCTTAGCGACGATCCGCCTCGCCTGCGACCAACTCTCCGCCTGATAGCGAAAACTCTTGTAGCGCATCAAGGGCTTGCGGGAAGGCCTTCCCGGCGGGCGAAACAGGATGTCTTCGATCTCCAGCTCCAAGCTCTTGTTGGCCGGAATGCGAATGGCGTACTGTACTCCGCGTTCCTCCGAAGCCTCATAAACTTCCGGCTTCGCAAAGGCCGCATCGCCCCGGAAGGCGACCTGCTTGCCCGCAGCCTGTTGGCGCTCGATCTCCGGCAACAAGAGCTCATCCCAGTCCTCGGCGCTGTGCACGTTGCCTGGACGCAGCTTGGCAGCGAGGCAATCACCATGACCGTTGAACAAAAGCAACGGGTGGTAGCAGACCGACTCGAAGTGTCCGTTGTAGGCACTGCCTTCCTGTTGGCCATGGACCGGACTCTCGGTGGAGTCCAGGTCCAGAACGACCCGCTCGGCGTCGTCGAACGCTTCCGCTTGCCCGACCAGCTCTCGGTTCAGCGCCATCAGCCCCAGCAGGTTCTCTTCGCTCGCCAGCATCTCCGTCTCGAAGCCGTGCAGCGTCGAGGTCAAGGCCGCACCGCGATCCCAGATCTTCTGCGAACCGATCAGCCGAAACGTCGGATCGATCGAAACCCGCTCGGCGTCGTTGAGGTACTCGTAGCCGGCGAGTCGGCTGTAAACCGACTGCCGCAACAGATCAGCGAGCGTGAACTGCTTGTTTGTGTCTTGCCGGGAGTCGCTGAGATGCTCGTCAATCAGTTCTCCGAGACCGAGCCGTTCGTCCAGTTCGCGAACCAAAATCAGGCCACCGTCGGAAGTGACGTGCGATCCCTGGAAATCGACTTTGAGAAGTCCATTGAAACTTAGCTGGAATGGCTTGGTTTGTTTTTCACCCAGCCGGGTATCCACTTGACTCAGGTGACCCCAACATCTTGTAGTTGGGCTCACAGCGTCTTAGCGTCCCAATCGGCGACGATCGAGCGGTACGGCGTCGGCTCCACCGCCATGGCCTGCTGCACAAGGCGGTAGAAGAGCTTGCCCCGACTGCGTGATCTGCGCCGATTGAAGCGGAACACGAACTCGTCGAGATAGTAGTCCAGATGCTCGTGGCTGACCGCCCCCTGATGCGTGCCCAGCATCCAGCGCTTGAGTAGCGAGATCGCCAAGTGCACCCTCGGCAGTAGCTGCGAGGCCTGCTCGCGGCGGTTGTTAATCGAGATGATACGACGCTGGTAGTCCTTCTTCTTGAGCGGATCGTAGCCCGACCAGTTGTCGGTAACAACCACGCTGCCCGGCTCGACCGACTCCTCGACGAAGGGCATCAAACTGGCCGCCGAGGCGTTCTGAACGCGCTGCATGCGGATGCGCCCCAGCCCGGTGCCTCTCTCTTCCGCGGCGACTGCAATCAACGCTTTACGCTCGGTCTGCCGGCCGATTACCCCTTCTTCTTCAGCGCCCCAGTAGGTCTCATCGACCTCGACGAGGCCCGTCAATCGCTCCCGCCCCGGGCGCACCATCGCTCGCCTCAGCTTGTGCATCCAAGGCCAGGCGGTTTGGTAACTGCCCAGTCCCAGAACGCGCTGTAGACCCAGGGCGCTGGCCCCATTCTTCTGCGTGGTGATGGTCCACATCGCCCGGAACCACAGCCGCAGCGGCTTGCGTGTGTCTTGAAAGATCGTGCCGGCGGTGACGGAGGTTTGCCGCCCGCAGCGAGCGCATTCGAACCACACTTTGCGCACCGGCCAAGCGCGCTCATGCCCACACCTTGGACAGCGGAAACCCTCTGGCCAGCGCAAGGCGAACAGATAGTCGCGGCAAGCCTCCTCGCTCGCAAAGTGAGACTAGAATTCGAGTTGGTCGCGCGGGTAATCCTCCACCAGGCCCTACACTACATCTTGGGGTCACCTGAGTCAAGTGGATACCCAGCTTCACCCATTGGGTGTTGGCCTCCATGGCGTCCTCATCGGGCTCTAGCCCCTATGAATAAAGACGCTCAAGGCCGCTGGAAGGTCGGGATGTCAAACATCAAATTGAAAATGCGGGTTTACGGGGGTTGCATCCGCGCAGCCCGCACCATTCTGCGAGCCCATGGACGTTTGCTTCGTCGTCGACAACACAGGGAGTATGGGCGGCGCCATCAACAACGTCAAGGCCGCAATCACGGCTCCAGCTGGGATCATCGCCATGATTAATGCCGCCTCCGGCGGTGATTTTCGGACCTGTCTGGTCACCATGGACGGCACTCGGTTCGTTCCCGAAGTAGGGTTTTCCTGTGGATTACCAGGTAATAATGATTGCGTTATCGTCAATGCCGACCTGGCACCGGGAGATGTGGTCTCTGTGCCGCTGCTCGCTCTAGGGCTCGGCTTCGGTGGCGGGGGACCAGAATCCTCCAACGAGGCCCTCAATACCACCGTCAATGGTCTCGACGCTGCTGCCCGCGCGCCGACACAGCAGTTCGGCAACTTTACGGAAGCGAACTATCGAGCCGGGGCCGTCAAGATCAACATTGTGATCACCGACGCTCCTGGAGGTGGGTTTGACGACATTGTGGATGCCGGTGACGCAGCTCTGGTGACTGCAGTTTCCGGTGCTGCGCTAGCGAATGGGATCAGGATATCGTCCGTTTTGGTCGGAGCCGGTTTTGGCGGGGCAGCAGCGCAACTGATGGAGTATGCGGCAACCACGGGCGGGGTGTTCACGATGGTCCCCTCCAGTGGACTCGGCACGGCCGATGCCATCATTGACATCATCGAGTCGTGCGGAACTCCAGGAATTGACGTCTCCCTGGACATTCACCCCACGTCTTGCCCCAACCCCGTCAACTGCAAGTCAAAGGGCCGCACGCCGATGGCGATCAATGGCAGCGATACGTTCGATGTCACGGATATCGACGTCACGACGTTGACCCTAGTGGGGCCAGGCGGCGACGAGCTAGACAGCTCGTTTATTGTGAAAGCTGGTTTGGAGGATGTATCTGCGCCTTTTGAGCCGCTCACGGGGAAGCAGGACGAAACCGACTGCACCACCGAGGGGCCCGACGGCTTCGTCGACCTGACTCTGAAATACAAGACACAGGACGTCAAGAGCATTGTGGGTGTTGCCGAGGATGGCGACGTAGTGGTAATTTCAATCACCGGAGAGTTGACAGATGGGACGCCGATCATGGGTGAGGACGTGATCCGTGTTATCGACAAGTAGTGAACAGCACGAGAGCGTTTAGTATCGGCAGCTCGTTCGTTCAGTGCGAAAAGGGGGGATAAGCTGCCTTCGGTCGTTCGTACCGATGCAGCCGGGTGAAGTGAATCACCCGGCTGCATTTCTTTTTTCGGTGCAAACTCGCAAGTTGGGAGAACGCCGGGGAACGCCGACGGACAGTCTGGACTGGACCCCTACGGCGAGGCCAAGAAATTAGGGACGGGTTGCAGTTGACTGAAAAAGCATAGCGAATCCAGCCCAATGGGGGCATGATCAAGTTAGCCGGGGAAGCGGAGGCGGGCTCTGCTGGAGAGCAACCCGCCAAGGAATACCCGGCCGCAGACTCATCGAAACGATGAGGGCGGGGTGTGCGCCTACTCAGGCCGCATCCCGCCTTGTGCTGCGCCATCGGATCGATAGATCTGCTCATGCCTTACGAAAACTCAGGCGGCGTCAGCCGCCTCTTCCCACAGCCGCTCATACTCTTGCGGCGGCCGGTAGCCCAGCGACGAATGCAATCGTGTGCGATTGTATTCCTGCTCAATATAAGCCCCGATCGCGGCCTGCGCCTGGGCCAAACTTTCATACTCGTTGCAGTTGACTTCCTCGCTTTTCAAAGTCTTGAAAAAGCTTTCCACGTACGCGTTGTCCTGCGGGCAGCCTTTGCGGCTCATCGATATCCTCGCGCCCGCTTGCCGCAGTGTGGCCACATAAGCTTCCGCAGCGTACTGCGAACCTTGATCGGAATGATGAATCCAACCCGGCGCCGGACGCCGGCTGCTCAACGCTTGGTGCAGCGCCGCCAGCGGCAATTCGGTTTTCAGGTTCGGACCCACGGCCCAACCCACCACGCGCCGCGAATACACGTCCAACACCACCGCCACATAGACGAAGTGGTTTCCCAATCGCACGTAGCTGAGATCCGAGCCCCACAGCTTGTTGGGACCCGTGGGTTGGACCTCGCGCGTCAGGTTCTCGTAACACCGCAACGAGTGCTTCGAATCGGTCGTTTGCGGAACGGTGCGGCGACGTCGCCGCAAGAGATTCTCTTCGCGCATCACCCGCTGCACGCGCTTGCGATTGACCAGTAGCTTTTGACGGCGCACCTGTTGGGTCGTCCGCCGGGTGCCGTAGGCCGGATGGTCCAAGGCGGCCTGGACAATGGCCTGCCGCAGTTCCCCGACCGGCTCGCGGTCGGGTTTGCCCTGGCGGTAGAGGCTGGCTCGCGCCAGCCCGCTCAAGCGGCACAAATCGCGTGCGCTCATGTTGCCTTGCCGCCTTGCGGCTCGTACTTCGTTAGCGACGCGCCGGTTCCACTGACGATGCTCGGCCGGCGCAGATCCTCGACACGCCGCAAGGCTGCGGACAAAAAATCAATCTCCATGGCCTGGCGGCCGACTTTGCGTTCCAGCTCCGCGAGACGGGTCTGGGCTTCGCGGCCGGGCTCGACGCGGGCGCTGCCGCCCGGACGCCGTCCAGCGCCGGGAAAAGCTCCCTCGACGCCGTAGCGCTCGACTTGTGCCAGCCAGTCGTAGAGCTTTTCGCGCTTCACCTCGAGCTCGCGTGCTAGAGCCGAGCTCGACTCGCCGGCTTCGAGCCGCCGGACGGCCGCCAGCTTGAACTCCTTCGTGAATCGTCTTCGAGACAATTGAACCTCCTTCCCGTTCCCTGGTTCATTGTCCCTTCTTTCCTGGTCTCGCTTTTCGGGTCCATTCCACTTTTCGGGTCCATTCCAGTTCACCGTGACTTGCACATTGCCCTGAGGGCCGAAGGGGGCCGAAGGGGACAGGGGCCGAAGGGGACAGGGGCCGAAGGGGACGACTGGAGTGCACCCAAGAAGTGAGACACGAAGTTAAGGGGCCTAATACAGTGAAGGGAGAGAGGTATGGATTTGGCCCGACGAGTGTACAGCCGCGAACTCAAGGTAGCGGCGATGCGAGACATTGACGCCGGACGTACCATCGGCGAGGTGGCGCGCCAGCGCGAGCTGAGCCCCAAACTGTTGGAGCGCTGGCGCGGCGAATGGCGCGCGCGGGGCGAGTTGGCTTTCCCCGGCCAAGGGCGGCAGGGCGTGTCCCACGCCGTGGATCAGCCGCAACGGATCGCCGAGCTGGAGCGCAAGATCGGCCAGCTGACGATGGAGAACGACTTCTTAAAAAAAGCCTGCGAGCATTTCAGGGATCATCACCCGCCCGCCGTCGTCAGTGGCGAGGTTGCCTGTTGGAAGAAATCCGGCAAGCGGCCGAGAAAGGACAGTGGCAGGCCGTGAACGCACTGTGTCAGATGACCGGTCTGAGTCGCGCGAGTTACTATCGCTGGCGCGCGCAGTCACGCCGCGATGCGGCCGAGATGAAGCTGCGCGAGGCCCTGCAGCGCACCGCCCTGGCGTTTCCCACGTATGGCTACCGCAGAATCACGGCCGAGTTGAAGCGACGCGGCTTCGCGGTGAACCACAAACGAGTTCTGCGTCTGATGCGCGAAGACAACTTGCTTTGTTGGCGGCGCAAGTCCTTCCGGGTCACGACCGATTCACGCCATGGCTGGGCGGTCTATCCGAACCTCGCCGCGGCGATAACACCGAGCGCGGTCAACCAGTTATGGGTCGCCGATCTCACCTACATCCGGCTGCGGGGAGAGTTCGTCTACCTGGCGGTGCTGTTGGACACCTATTCGCGGCGGGTGATTGGCTGGGCCTTGGGCCGCACGTTGCGAGCCGAGTTGACCCTGGCCGCCTTGCGCATGGCGCTGGGGCAGCGTGAGCCGGCGCTGGGGTTGGTGCATCATTCCGATCGCGGCGTACAGTATGCCTGTGGAGCCTATACGGACTTGCTCCACCAGCACGGCCTCCAGATCAGCATGAGCCGCAAGGGCAATCCCTACGACAACGCCCAGGCGGAGAGCTTCATGAAGACTCTCAAGTATGAGGAGGTCTATCGAACCGAATACCGAGACTTGGCCGAGGCCCACGTCTCAATCCACGAGTTCATCGAACGCGTGTACAACGAAAGACGGCTCCACTCGGCGCTGGGGTATGTACCCCCGGTCGAGTTCGAGCAGTCTGCGGAGCCCGTGCAGTGAGATCGCTTGGCAACGAGGAGCTTGGCTGGGGGTTCTGCCCCCAGACCCCCGGGATTGATCGCTTTGCGGCCAGAATGAATGGGAGGCGGCACGGGCCGCCTCCGGCCATTCCGGCGGCTGAGTCAGCGCTCGGGTTGCGTCCCCGCAGAGCCCTATCCTCCGCTCAGCTATTCTCAGAGTGGATCACATCAACCCCGCCGTGCAACAGGATTGCAGCGAACGGCGACTACCCCCTTAACTGCCTGTCTCACGATTGGGGTTCACTTCAGATGAGGAGGAGATGAGGGAGGAGATGAAGGAGATGAGGAAGGAGATGAGGGACAGAAGGAGATGAGGGACAGCCACCGAACCGGCTGACATCGCCATCTCTTTGGACGGGCCGTTAGCTGCTAGCCGGCCGGATACACTCGCGGCGAAGGCACGTACACGCTCGCCGGCGTCGCACTGTTAGCTCCAAGATTTTCGCAAACCCGCCCGAGCCCAACCTGCCTGCTATTCTGGAGATCTACCATGCCGAAACGGAGCCCAAAGGCCCTCGACCGGACCGCCTTCTGGATCGTCTCCTTCGAGGACCAGGATCGCCACGACCGGCGTTATTGGCTGAGCCGGACCCCGCGCGAACGCTTTGAGGCGATCGAAACCATCCGCCGCACTCTCTATGGGTACGATCCCACTACCGAGCGACTTCAGCGAGTTCTTGAAGTTGCTGAACAAAAATGAGGTGCGTTACCTCCTCGTGGGTGCGCGACATGAAAGTGCCAAGTGGTTGGGGTACGGTCTGGGGTGCGGTGTCCTAGCGTATATAATACGCTAGGATAAGAAGGAGGTGTCCCATGCCCGATTCCCTGCCCGCCTTGGAGTACCGTCGCCACGCGATCTTCCAGCAGATGCTTGCCTTGGGTGATTTTCGCCAAGGCTCCGTCACCACCACTCAAGGCCCTTGCGGCAAACCCACCTGCCGCTGTCGTCAGCGCGGTCATCCCGGCCATGGCCCGCACTGGCGGTTGACCTACAAATCCCGCGGCAAGACCGTCACCCAGAGCCTCTCCGACCCGGCGGCTCGCCGTAAGACTCAGCGGGAGATCACCGCCTTTCGGCGCTTCCAGCAGCTAAGCCGAGAACTCATCGAAGTCAACGAGAAGATCTGCCGCTTGCGGCCCGTTGAGCAAGAGTCCGAGTCGGCAGCGTCTGTGACGCCGCAGGAAAAAAAACGGCCGCGGCGATCCAACAAGAAGTCACCCAAGAAGTCGAACAGTTGCTGACTCTGATCTTCGCCGCCCGGCGCAAGCAGCAGCACTGGGACCTGGAAGCGCTGGAGACGGCCACCCGTGCGGCACTGCACCGAGCCGGCGCGAAGTTGCTCGAGCAACTGTTGGAGGCGCCCGCCGACGCCGCGCCTGAGCCATCCTGTCGCTGCGGCCGTCGCACCCGTCACCGCGGTCGGCGGCCCAAGACCGTGGTGAGTGTGCTCGGCGCGGTCGCGATCGAACGGCCCTACTACCTCTGCTCGGCGTGCCATCAGGGACAGTTCCCCTTTGACCGCGAACTCGATGTCGACAACACGCACTACTCTCCCGGCGTGCGCCGCATGATGGCGCTGGTGGGCAGCGAGTCGTCGTTTGAAAGCAGTCGCGAGCAACTGCGGGTGTTAGCCGGTTTGGACGTTACCACCAAAGCCATCGAGCGCGGCGCCGAGGCGATCGGGGCCGACCTCGGCGCCCGCGAACAACAACAGATCCAACGGGCGGTGCAACTGCCGCTGCCCGCGGTGGCCGGGGCCGACATTCCGGTTCTCTACATCGAGATGGACGGCACCGGGGTGCCGATGGTGGCGGCCGAGACGGCGGGACGAGCCGGCAAAAAGGACCGCGAGCGCGCCCGCACGCGGGAGGTCAAGCTCGGCTGTGTGTTCACGCAAGCCGAGGGCAAGCCAGGCGACCGACCCGTGCGTGAGGAAGGGTCGACGAGCTATACGGGAGCGATCGAGGGCGCCGAGGCGTTTGGGCGACGCCTCTGGCAGCAGGCCTGGGAGCGCGGCTGGGGGCGGGCGAACAAGAAGGTGGTAATCGGCGACGGAGCCGCCTGGATCTGGAACCTCTCGCATCAATACTTCGCGGGCGCGATCGAAATCGTGGACCTCTATCATGCGCGCCAGCACTTGTGGGAGTTGGCGGCGCAACTGGGGCTCGACGACGAGCCCACCCGGCGGCGCTGGACCCAGCAACGGCTCCGCCAACTCGATCAGGGTCAGATCAAGAAGTTGGTGGCGGCCCTACGAGGTGTGGTGGCCCCGCAGCCGGATCTGGCTCGTCGACTGACGAGCGAAGCGGAGTACTTCGAACACAACGCCGAGCGGATGCGCTATCCGCACTTTCGCAAGCAGGGATTGTTCATCGGTTCAGGGGTGATCGAGGCGGGATGCAAGACGGTAGTGGCGCAACGTCTGAAGCG
Organism: Bryobacterales bacterium; assembly: GCA_965261065.1. Classification (GTDB taxonomy): domain Bacteria; phylum Acidobacteriota; class Terriglobia; order Bryobacterales; family UBA6623; genus JAKZVK01. The sequence goes on from OZ253444.1 coordinate 7,716,496, forward strand.
CTCGGGCATGTTCTGGACGGTACGCGGCGCGAACGCCATCCTGGCGCTACGCTGCGCCCGCCTCAGCGGCCGCTTCGAAGACTACTGGGAATCCCGCACCCAGGCCGGATGAGCGGCACTTTTATGTCGCGCACCCCCTCCTCGTCGGGGGCTACGCAAGGATGGCTACGCGGCGTCGTTGACGGAGACGCTGACGCTCTTGCCCAGCGAGTGCAGAGCCGCTTCGAGGCGATCGACCTTGGTGTGATGCTTGGGACTGAGCATGCGGCGGACCACAGCCTCTGTCACGTTCAGTCTGCGAGCGAGGGCAACGTTCGTTACACTCTGCTCGCGCATGGCTTGGTACAGATCGACTTTCGGCGCCACGTCGAGCGGAACGTGTATGGCGTGATACTTTCTGGTGATCCGCGAGGGGTGTGGAATCGGCTCCCTGTCGTCGATGCGGCACGCAAGCGCCTCGGCCAAACAGTCGGAGGCCTGCAAGAGGGAATCCTGAAGATCGTCTCCCTCCGTGTGTGCCTCGGGAAGGTCAGGGAAGTCCACAAGGTAGCCGCCATCACTTCGCGGCTCGAGGAGAGCGGGATAGGTTAGCGACTCCATCTCGGTCCCTTCCATTATAGATCGCCCTTCTTGATACCCAGGTCACGGCAGTGACGGTCGAGGAGGCCGGGACTGATTTCTTTGGTCAGGTCCTTGATGATAGTGCGGTGACGCCCGTAGTAGAGAGCGGCGTGGCTGCCCTTGCCGCGTTTTTCGTCGCGGCGAACCCGAATGCCGTTCTTTCGTCCCAGTCGCCGTAATCTTCTCAGGAACTCGCTGCCCTTCACGGCCCCATCTTAGCGTCAGCATCCGCTTCGCGGACTCGCCTGCCCCGTTCCCAATCCCCCGCAACTCACCCACCACCATGGGGCGAATCGGAACAGCCTCGTCCTACGGCAGATTCGACCGCTGGGCCACCTTCTCGGTCTGCTCTCGCCGAAACGTCGCGAGCTTCTCGCGCAAGTCGGGCCGCTGCCGCGCAAGAATCGCAATTGCCAGCAGCGCCGCGTTCTTCGCGCCGGCCTTGCCGATGGCCAGCGTGCCCACCGGGATCCCCCCGGGCATCTGCACCGTCGAGAGCAGCGAGTCGAGCCCGTTGAGGACGGTCTCCATCGGAACGCCCAGCACCGGCAGCAGCGTATGCGCCGCGACGACGCCCGCCAGGTGTGCCGCGCCGCCGGCCGCCGCGATGATCACCTCGATCCCGCGTTCCTCGGCCGTCGACGCAAACTCCATGGCCAGCGCCGGCGTGCGATGCGCCGACAGCGCCTTGCACTCATGGGGCACGCCGAAGTCCGTCAGCACCTCGGAGGCGGTCTTCATCGTCTCCCAGTCCGAGGTGCTTCCCATCATCACTGCGACCAGTGGTTTCGCTTCGTCCGCCATCGCTCCTGACTCTCCTTGCCCTACATCGGGGCGCCGGCACGACGGGCCGCGCCGAAAGCCAACCCAAAGGGCGTTTCTGCACCGGTTTGTATACTGTTACGATTCGCTCAGCGTGACGCCACCCAGACGGAGGGAATCGTGAACCGTGAATACGGGCTGATCATTGTAGCACTGGTATCGTCTGCCGCTTTACTCGTTTCGGCGAGCTGCGGCGGCGACCGCACCGACACGCCGGCGGCCCGCCCGGAGGCGACGCAACAAGACGGCATCCCCGAGGTCCAAACCGCCACGACGATCACCTTCACCGAGGGTCCCACCGTCTACAAGGACGGCAGCGTCTTCTTCACCGATACCTACGGCCACCGCATCATGAAGCTGCCGCCCGACGGCCCCTTCGAAGTCTTCCGCCAACCCAGTAACCGCGCCAACGGACTGATCTTCGACGACCAGTGGCGTCTGATCGCTTGTGAGGGGAGCGACGCCGAGACCGACAACCCGCGCGTCACCCGCACCAACATGGAGACCGGTGAGATCGAAGTGCTCGCTGACCGCTATCAGGGCAAGCGCATCAATCAACCCAACGACGTGACGTTCGACAGCCAGGGGCGGCTCTACTTCAGCGACCGCCCGCGCGCCAACCCGGCCCCCGACCAGACCAACGTCGACGCCGTCTACCGCATCGACCTCGACGGCACGATCACGCAAATCCTCGTCGAGCCCGAGATCGAAAAACCCAACGGCCTGGTCATCTCGCCCGATGACAAGACGTTCTACCTGATCGAAGCCGAGGGCGGGGAAGGCGGGGCGCGCATGATCCGCGCCTATGACCTGCAAGCGGACGGCAGCGTCACCAACATGCGCGTGTTCCACAACTTCTATCCCGGGCGCAGCGGCGACGGCATGACCATCGACTCGGAAGGCAACCTTTATGTCGCCGCCGGCCTCCATCGGCGTCGCGGCACGAGCGAAACCCTCGACACCCAATGCGGCGTCCACGTCTTCTCCCCCGACGGCAAGTTGAAGCAGTTCATCCCGATCCCCGAAGACACCATCACCAACTGCGCCTTCGGCGGCCCGGATCTCAAGACCCTCTACGTCACCGCCGGCAAGACGCTCTTCAAGTTCCACACCGACATTAAGGGCACCAGGCGGTAACGGGTGGCGCACGCCCATGGCGTGCCGAGCCGAGCCACGCTCGGCTCTTGTCCTCCCCCACCACCGAATCCTCTCCAGAAACGTACACGGCCGCCGCCGCGGCAACCTATCCTACACCCCGAACCGGGCGCTACCATGGAAGGTCAGCCCATGCGTTGGATTCCGGTTCAGTCGGCTTGCATACTCGCTGCTCTTGCGGTCGCGCCGCCGGCTTCCGCCCAGACGCTCGAGATCCACAACCCGGTCGGCGGCGTTCACATCAAGGTCGACTCGGGCCCGCGCCTACACATCGAGGGGCTCGGCACGAACCGCAAGGTCACCCAAGACGACACCACGATCACCCGCCTGCCCGGCCGCACCGTCTTCCGCTGCAAGCCCGCCGACGACGAACCGATCGAGTTGGACGTCGTCGTCCCGGTCGGCTACGGGCTCGACGTGACCACCGACAAGGGCGCCATCGACATCACCGGCCTGATCCGAAAAGTGCGCCTGCGAACCCAAAGCGGCGACATCAGCCTGGCCGTCCCTTTGCAGGCCACGCGCATCCAGTTCGATACGGAAAAGCGTCCTAAGCAGCTCAAGCTTCCCAAGCGTGTGAAGTTCACCAAGAAAGACGTTCAAGTCACCGAAACTCGCAAGATCTGGCGTCTGCGCGACAAGCTCAAATCGAGCCACATTACCTATGGCGAGGTCCGCGGGCGGGCCAAGGAGCCGGGACTCATCCGCATCATCGACCACCCGATCCCGGACAATTCGCCGATCAAAATGCCCTGGCAAGCCCCGGCCGCGCTCGAGCAAATCCTCCGTCCGTCGCCGATCCCGCCGCCGCCAAAGGCAAAGCGAACGGACGAACCCGAGCCCGTCGTCGCTGCTGAGGGCGAAACGGTCTTTCGATCGGATGTGCGGATGGTCAACCTGGTGGTCACGGCCGTCGACGCGGAAGGGCATCCCGCGACCGGCCTCACCGCCGAAGACTTCGAGGTCATCGAAGAGGGCCAAGCGCAAGATCTAACCTTCGCCGGCGCGGACCAGGCCCCCTTCAACCTGGCGATTCTGCTCGATCTCAGCGGCAGCACGAAGCCGGACCGGGCCGCCATGTCCGCCGCCGTAAAGCGTCTGGTGGCGCTGGCGGGCCCGCACGACCGAGTGGGCGTCTATGCGGTCGCGGGCAACGTCTTCCACGTCATCGCGCCCTTGATGGACGACCGCGACAAGCTGATCGCCACGATCGAGCAACTACCCAACGTCACCGGCGGGTCGCCGCTCTACGACGGCATCGTACTCGCCTATTTCGAAGACCTCCACGAGCGTCCCGGGGAGCGCAATGCCTTGATCGTGATCAGCGACGGCATCGACAACCAGATCAGCAAGCAAGAGGCTCCGTCGGCCGTCAAGTTCCGGCGCCTCGCCAAGGCCGCGCGTGACATCAACGCCCTGATCTACCCGGTGTTTCTGCGTTCGGGCGAGCGCTTCGGCCGCAACTGGTCAAAGAAGGCCCGAGAACGCATGTGGGCACTCGCCGACGCCACCCACGGACGGCTCTTCCCGGCGCGATCGATTCGAGACCTGGACCCGGTCTTTCCGCAGATCGAGGCGGAGTTGCGCGGCGTCTACAGCGTGGCCTACTATCCCGAAGACCAGGTCTTCGACGGCGGCTGGCGCAACGTGAAGATCAACGTCAAGCGCCCCGGCGTCATCGTACGCGCGCGTGCCGGCTACTACGCAAGGTAGCCACTGGCGCACCCATGCTTACCGGCGTAGAGTGTTGTCTATGTCCTGGTGAGCACACCTCTGTAGGGGCGGGCCCCTACAAAAGACAACATACTGAGCTGCTGCCTCCGCGAGATCACTCCATGACCCGGACAACCAAACCCTGCAACAAACTCGGCCTCACACTTGTCATCGCCGCCGCCATCACGGTGGCGCGCAACAACACCATCGTGCTCTCGAAAGGCTTCGGCAAGCTCACGCCTTCACCCGGCGCTCCACAAATACAACCGGACTCCATCTTCCTGTTGGCCTCGATCACGAAGCCGGTCACCGCCTGCGCGCTCATGATCCTGGTTGACCGCGGCTTGGTATCGCTCGATGATCCGGTCTCGCAGTATTTGCCCGAGTTCACCGGCGGGGAGCGCCCGAAGATCCGCGTACGCGACTTGCTGTCGCACATTTCAGGGATGCCCGACATGCTGCCCGAAAATCGCGACTTGCGCCGGGCTCACGCGCCCCTCAGCGAATTTGTCCGCCGCGCGACCCGAACGCCGCTGCTCTACACACCGCGAACTAGCTTCCGCTACCAAAGCAAGGGCATCCTGCTGGCCGCCGAGATCGTCGAACGCGTCTCGGGTCAGCGCCTTCGCGATTTCGAGCAGAAGGAAATGTTCGGCCCGCTCGGCATGAAGGGCAGCGCTCTGGGCATGGGCGGCCGTAGGATAGCCGACACGGTGTGGTACGAAACCTCGTCGAACGCCGCGAACCGAGCCGACCTTGAGCGCTTCGGACCCAACAGCCTCTATTGGCGCGACATGGGGCATCCTTGGGGAGGCATGCACAGCTCCGCGCCCGACTTGGCCGTCCTGCTCCAAACGATGCTCAACGGCGGCACGTACGGCGGCCGGCGCATTTTCAGCCGGGCGAGCGTCCACGCCATGACGACCGACCAGAACACCCACCTCCAAGCCCCCTGGGGCCTTGGCTGGGGGCTGGCCAACTCCCTGGTCTGGAACTTCTTCGGCGAGCTGGTTACGCCGGCGACTTTCGGCCATACCGGCGCGACAGGCACGGTTGCCTGGGCCGACCCCGAGCGCGACTTGCTGTGCGTGATTCTGACCAACCGCATGGTCGAACGCGGCCGCTTGCTCCGCCGCGTGTCGAACGCGGTTTCGGCCGCCGTCGAAGACTAGGATCTGCGGCCGTGGCGCGCGTCCGTGGCGTGCCGAGCCGAGCCTTGCTCGGCTCTTGTGCCCGGCCCACCGAATCCGCCCACTCCTTGCAACGAGCCCCGCCCAACAGCTACAGTCACAGCGTACTTCGGTGACCACTCCTCGGCGCCGGCTCCCCCATGTCTATCCGGAGGGCCGGTCCTTGTTTCTTACCTGGCACCTCTACGGCAGCGTGCCAGCGGGGCGTTATCCTCTGCCTGGAAAGCCTAACGCCGGACGCGCCTTCGTCTGGATGGACCGCTACGTTGACACGGTCCGCACGGGACCCCACTATTTGCGGCAGCCAAGAGTGGCTGAACTCGTGGTCACTGCGCTCCGCCGGGGCGACGAAGAGCTGGATCACTACGAGCTGTTGAGCTACGTCGTCATGTCCAACCACGCTCACATGCTCGTGACGCCCAAGACCCCGCCATCCGCTTTTCCGCGCTCCGTCACCGTCCCAGTTCGGAACTGGCCGGTTTTCGCAGCGGGCCTGACGGCAGCGTGCGGCGGTGGGAGATGATCGTCAAGTACCTGCGTCGGGTCACCACCGCGAGCGACAGGGTCCTTGTCGTTTTCGGCCTCCCCATTCTGTCCGCTGCCCGGCTCCGCATGGCAACGCAAAGCTGGAAGCCAACAACCACTTGATATACTGAGAGGCGGCCATACGGAGTGGCGGGGATTTCGAACGACTTCGGGCTTCCGTCCGGGGTTTTGTTTCAAGATGCGATTGGGGCCGGCTTGCGATTCCGCCTTGCGCGGGATGCGCCGCATGGGTTTGCTCTATGCCGTTGTATGAGTACGAATGCCAGGCGTGCAAGAAGCGCTTCGAGGTCATCCAGAAGTTTTCCGACGCCCTCCAAACGGTGTGTGAGGAGTGCGGGGGAGCCCTCAAGAAATTGCTTTCCGCGCCTGCCATTCAGTTCAAGGGAACCGGCTGGTATGTGACCGACTACGCTCGCAAAGGCAAGTCCGACGGCGACGAGGGCAAGAAGGACGAGGGCAAGAAGGACTCGAAGAAGACCGAAGCCAAGTCCGAGACGTCCGACAAGTCTGAGAAGTCCTCGAAGTCCGAGAGCAAGAGCGATAGCAACTCCGATTCAAAGTCGAAGACGTCAAAGTCCACCGAATCCGCCAAGACCTGAGGAGAAGGCCTGCTGCCGGGAGAAAGACGCGCGGCCTCGCGTGACCCTCTTGGCGTTGAGCCCGACGCGTTGCGTCACCCGTTCCGCTGGAGTCATTCGTCCCCGTTGGAGTCACAAGCCATGGAACCGATCACCGTCACGCTGCCCGATGGAAGCCGCAAAGAGGTTCCGGCCGGCACGACTTCGCTCGAAATCGCCGAGTCGATCAGCCCGGGGCTGGCGCAGGCGGCGCTCGTGGCGCAAACCGACGGGCAACTCGTCGACCTGAAGCATCCGCTCAACGAGAGCACCCACCTGCGCCTGCTGACCTCGCGCGACGACGAAGCGCTCGAGGTGTACCGCCATACTTCGGCGCACCTGCTGGCCGCCGCGGTGCTTGAGCTCTATCCGGACACCAAGCTCGGTATCGGTCCGCCGACCGACCAAGGATTCTTCTACGACTTCCAGCGCGACGAGCCCTTCACGCCCGACGACCTCGATAAGCTCGAAGCGCGCATGCACCAGATCGTCAAGCGCGATCCGCCCAACGAGCGTGTGTGGCTGCCGCGAGAAGAGACTCTCGAACGCTTCCGCCAACTCGGCGAGCAGATGAAGGTCGAGCTGATCGAAGACAAAGCCGAGGGCGACACGATCTCGATCTACCGTACCGAAGGTTTCGAGGACTTCTGCCGCGGCCCGCACCTACCGAGCATGGGCCGCATCAAGGCCTTCAAGCTGCTCTCGGTCGCCGGCGCCTACTGGAAGGGCGACGAAAACAACGCCCGCCTGCAGCGCATCTACGGCACGTCGTTCTTCTCGAAGAAGGATCTCAACCAGCATCTCCACCGGCTCGAAGAAGCCAAGAAGCGCGACCATCGCAAGCTCGGCAAAGAGCTGGACTTATTCAGCGTCCAAGAGGCTGCCGGGCCCGGCTTGATCTTCTGGCACCCGAAGGGCGGGACGATCCGACGGATCATGGAGGATTGGCTGCGCGAGCAGTACGTGAAGCGCGGCTATGGGCTGGTCTACACGCCGCACCTGGCCCGTTACGACCTGTGGAAGACCTCGGGCCACGCCGACTTTTACTCCAAAGACATGTTCTCGCGCATGGAGCTGGACGACGCCGAATACCAGCTCAAGCCGATGAACTGCCCCTTCCACATCCTGATCTACAAAGACCGCTTGCGCAGCTACCGTGAGCTGCCGGTTCGGCTGGGTGAGCTGGGGACGGTCTACCGCTACGAACGCTCGGGCGTCATGCACGGGCTAATGCGCGTGCGCGGCTTCACGCAAGACGATGCGCACATCTTCTGCACTCCCGAACAGGTGAAGAGCGAGGTTTTGGGCTGTATCGATTTTGGACTCGACATCTTGAAGACGTTCGGCTTCGACCAGTATGCGATTGAACTTTCAACCTGGGACAGCGGCGGCAGCGACAAGTACGCCGGCTCGCCCGAGGAGTGGAAGATGGCAGAGGACGGACTGTTCCAAGCACTCAAGGAGCGCGACATCGAAGCCAAGATCATGCCCGACGAAGCCGCGTTCTACGGTCCCAAGATCGACATCAAGCTAGTCGATGCGATTGGCCGCTCCTGGCAGCTTTCGACGGTCCAGTTCGACTTCAACCTGCCGCGGCGTTTCGAGCTCGAATACATCGCCGAAGACGGCAAGGCCCACCAGCCGGTGATGGTCCATCGGGCGTTATGGGGCTCGGTGGAGCGTTTCTTCGGCGTGTTGGTCGAGCACTATGCCGGGGCGTTCCCGGTTTGGCTGGCGCCCGTGCAGACGATCGTTCTGCCGATCACCGACAAGCAGAACGACTACGCCGCGGAGGTAGTCAAGCGCCTCGATGAAGCAGACATTCGGGCCGAGGGCGACTTCCGGAGCACGAAGGTCAACGCCAAGATCCGCGAGGCCCAGTTGCAGAAGGTGCCGTACATGCTGGTGGTCGGCGGCCGCGAGGCCGAGGCCGGCACCGTCGCGGTGCGCCACCGCAAGCAAGGTGATCTCGGAGGCAAAACCGTCGATGATTTCATCAAGGAAGTCCAACAGCTAACCGACGAAAAGGACTGCGCTGCGTAACGGCGAGTATGTCGCAACCTGGGTCGTGGTTTAGTTTGGCGAGATCTACCTTTGCGCTACATGAGCAGTCGCTGGCGGCGGTCGCGGGGCTTCGGACCATTTCCAGAGGCGCCTTTAGGCGCCTTCCGCGCGAAGCGCGTGTAGGCCGGTCGTTTTACGGCCGGTTACGCGTTGCGAACTCGCTCCGTCCCCAGGGCGCTTTCAGCGTCCTTACCCAGCCGGCTTCAGCCACGCCGCTCGGTTATAATGACCCATTCTCGGTTCGCGCTCTCGTTAGGGACGAACCGCTAGCCTCCACGTTTTTCGCAGGAGACATCAAGCCATCATGAAGAAAGCCTCATTGTTTATCGTTCTCGCTCTGACGCTGAGCGGTTTGGTCTGCGCCGACCACAAGTATGAAGAGGTCGCCTCGGTCCACGACATCATGGAAGTCGTGCAGGGCCCCAGCATGAATGTGCTGTCGGAGATGATGAAGGCAGGCGGACCGCGGTCCGATGACGACTGGAAACACGCACGCGAGCACGTATCGATCCTCGGCGAGTCGAGCCAGTTGCTGCTTATGGGCGCCCGCGTCAAGGACGAGCCGTGGACCAGCGGGGCGAACAAAGTGATCGCCGGTGCCATCCAGGCCACAGCCGCGGCCAAGGCGAAAGACGCCGATGCCTTTCGCGCCGGGATGGGCGGCGTCGGCAGCGGCTGCCGCTCCTGCCACAAGGTCTACAAAGAAGACAAGAAGAAAAAGAACAAGTAGGGCCTAGCCCTGATACCACTCGCAGATCTTGTCGATCGCCGCAAGCACGCCCACGCAGTACGCTTCCAGGAACTCCCCGTTGAGCTGTTCATCGAGCGAGATGCCCTCTGATGCGGCCAGCGCCTGCGCGCCGTCGAAGTCCACATAGGCCAGCCGTGCCGTCAACTCTTCGTCCGGGCGGCCGAAGTGGCTGCCCGGCAGGATCGCCACGCCCGTCTCTTCGAGCAGCGTCTCACAAAGCTGCTGGCTAGTCGTGATCCCGCGCGCCCGCAGGCGCTTGGTGCCGGCGGTGAAAGACGGGAACAGATAGAACGCTCCCTGCGGCTCGATCACCGAGATACCCGCTTCCCGCAACTGCTGGTGAAGCCGCGTTCCCAACGCCGCTAGGATGCGCCGCGAGTGAGCGAGGTAGGTTTCGATTTCACTGCCGCCGGCGAAAGCCCGCACCGCCGCATATTGAATCGGCGCCGAGGTCGAGGTATAGGTCTCACTCGCCACGTTGGCCATGGCTTCGAGCAGCCAGTCGAGACCCGGCGGAAAGACGAACGTGCCGAGGCGCCAGCCCCCCGCCCCACACCACTTGCTCAAGCCGCCGCTGATGATCGTCCCCTCCGGATAGAAGCGGGCGATGGAGATGTGGCGGCCTTGATGGTGCAACTCGCCGTAGATCTCGTCCGACAGTAGGATTACGCCGTGCTCACGCGCGATCATCGCCAGCGCCTCCAGCTCTTCGCCCGAGTACGTTCCGCCGGTCGGGTTGGCCGGATAGTTGAGGATCATGATGCGCGGGCGTCCAAGGTCCTCGCCGCAAGCGCGCTCGAGCTCGTCGGGTGTCAGCTTCCAGGCGTTCTCTTCTCGCGTCTGCAGCCACGAGACGTGGCGGCCGATGATGTGGGCCTGTGGTGCGTACGAGACCCACGTCGGCGTGGGGATGAGCAGGTCGCCGTAGTAGACGAGCTGCAAGAGAAACATCAACTCCTTCGACCCGGGACCGATGAGCACATGGTCGCCGGTGTAGCAAGCGTTGACCCGCCGGCAGTAGTAGCCCGCCACCGCCTCGCGCAGCTCTTTGAGCCCCTTGACCTCGAGATAGTCCTTGCGAAAGGCGTTGGACCGTAGCGCCTCGACTACCGGTGGCACCACCGGGAACGGCGATTGCCCGAGGCCGAGCTTGTACACCGTCCGGCCCTGCTCGCGGAGTTGATCGGACCGTTCGTTGATCGCGAGCGTGGCGGAAGCTTTGAGCCCGCGGACGTTGAGATTCAGTTGAACCGGGAGAGGACGGACATCCGGAAGTGTTGCCATCAGGGGCTCACGGACCTGTCGGTCGAAGATCGGCTGCAGAGACGCCCCGCTACGCGGGCGGCTGCCTTCAGCTTACCGCGAAGGAATCCGGAGGGATACCGAGGCGGGCGATTGGTAGTGGCTCAATTTGGCTGCGCCACGCTGGGTGATGAGCGTGCGCTGCACACTGTGCCGGAAGGACATCGTTTCTCAAGTCGCCTTCAGGCGGCTTCCGCGCGAAGCGCGTTGTAGGCCGGTCGTTTACGGCCGGTTCAGCGTGGCCCTTTGTTCCTGCCCAGGGCGTTTCAGCGTCCTTCCTACACACCGGCTTGAGCCATCGTGGATGGCTGATCCGGTGTCCGTGAGACCGTCATGGCTGAAACTGAGCCACTATCGGGCGATTGTAAGAGTTGTAACGTCGGCAGCCCAAAGCACTCTCGTTCGCCGGTTGGCACCTTCGGCTGGTGTGTGAACAGACGACACGAGCGCTGCCGAGGCGGCCTTAGCTGCTGGGACGAGCGGTCGCGTTCCTTGATCGAATCAATGTGTCTGTCGGCGTCGTCGGGCTAGAAGTGTCGGGAGTATCCGGCTTGTCCGGGCCATCGGGGCCATTTGGGTTGGCCAAACTATTTGGGTCGGCGGGGTTGTCGGGTGGCTGGCTGGGGCGGCGCACCTCGAGGCGAAGCGCGTTGCTGCGCCTTCCCTCGGCCAGTAGCGATACTTCCTGTGACAGGGAGGTCGAAAAGGCCGGCAAGGTGAAGCTGATTTCATACAGCCCCGGGAAGTTGCCCGCCGGGCGAACCAAAGACGGCTCGATACGTTGCCCGCCTAACAAGATCAAGGGCGGGCGATTCGCAGGGCTGACGGCGGCCGCGGTGTCCGGCGCCAGGGTCGCCAGACGGCCCAGCCCCGTCGCCGTCAAGACCAGTCGTCGCCCCGGAATCGCCGGGTTCTCTTCGCTGATCGCGTCGCCGGCGGCGTCAAAAGCGCCGAAGAGACCGGGAGAAGCACGCTGGATGTCGACCAGCATCGGGTCGCCCTTGCCCCGCTCGTTCTCGACCACGAGCACCGCGGGACCGAGGTCCAACGACAACGGCACCTGAAGGTTGATGCGGCCGGGGGCGGCACTCAGGATTCGGCAGGCTTGGCCGTTCAGCGTCACAAGAGGAGGGTCCGCCTTGACCACCGTTGTGTCGCCAGTCAGATGCGCGCCGATGAGCGTAGCCAGCACGCCCGGAGAGATCTCCGGGCGCATGCTCGCGCTGTTGAGCAGGCTACGGAAGCGCACAGTCGGCCGGACTTCGGTTTCGGCAGCTTCCTCTTCCACGCGAAACGCATCGCGTAACGCGATCACTTCCAAGCCTCGAATGACGCTGAGCACATAGGGACCCGGCGCGGCCTCGGGCCGGACCGTCACCACGACGTCGAGTCGCGTCGGGCTGACGATGTGCACTTCCCGCACGACGATGTCGCTGGTGCCGAAGCCAACCGCGGTTTCTCCAGGGACAAAGTTGGTATTGACCCCCTTGAGAGAAACGATCAGGTCGCGTCCGGGCCGGCTCGATGGCGGAGAGATCTCGATCACCGGGGCGATGCTGCTGGGAAACGGGAAGAGAATATTGCCGTCCGGCAATGTGAAGGCGGAGCTTTGTCCGTCGGAGTTGTAAACGGTGACCACCGCCGCGCAGCCCGACGGCCCTTCCGGCGGGCGGATCCAGATCTCGCTGAGCAAGGGGTCGAAGCCTACTGCCTGCGCCGGGAGGCCGTCGAAGTAAACCGTCGAGCGCGGCTCGAAGTTCGCCCCGCGAACGCGCCACAGCAATTGGCCATCCGGTCCGACTGTCGGCGTGATCCAGTAAATCACCGGCGCCGGTTGCGCGGTGAATCGGACCGCGCTTGGCAGGATGTAGATGTCGTTGCCCAAGCGAAATAGCAGATGCTTCGGCGTCAAAGGGCTGAACAATGTGGACCCGAAGCGGATCATCGCGAAGCGCGCATCGAAGGGGTAAACGGCCGGGGGCCTGACCGTGACGTCGCCGCCGAGCACTTCGAGCGACACCGCCTGCAGGTTCTGGATCAGACCCGGACCCGTTGCCAGAATGAACGGGCTGAGCCGGTTCACATCCAGAAAAGCCGGATGCACGCCGCCGGCTCCGTTGCCCGGAAAGCTGAAGGTTGTAACGTTGAACAGCCTGGAGGCCCGGATGGGGTCGACACGGAAGTCGACTTCGCCGCGATCGACGCCCGCCGCCACTTTTAGCGGCGTCGATTCCTCAGGACGATTGGCGCCGCCGTGGAAGACGGTTCGAAAGGGGCCGCTTGCCGGAAGCACGCGGTCGGTCCCGTCCGTCGGCAAGACGATGTTAGCCGGCCCGAGGCCGTCCTGGGTTGCGGGCGGCAGCGGATGGACGTACACCAACCACTCGCCCGGCGCCAACCCTTGGATGCGATAGGTCCCGTCTGGCGCGGTCAGGGCGCTGACCACACGGCCGTCGGAGCTAACCGCCACGACGGACGCCATGTGCACCGGCGCGCCGGAAGCCATCAGTACTTGCCCGGAAAGGCTTCCAAGAAGGTCGAGGAAGTTCTGGTTCGGGTAGAGCACCGAAAGCCCAGTCGCGTCGTCGAGGGCCAGCGGTAGGGCGCGGGTGGTGGAGCGGGTGACGTCAGTGCTCATCACCGAACTGGTCAGGGTGTGTTGCAGGCCGAGCGCATGCCCGATTTCGTGAACCAGGCTGGTGAAGAAGATCTCCGAGAAACTGGGCCGCGGACGGCTGCCCGTGGTCAGGTCGTTCGACAGGATCACCTGCGAGCGCAGAATGGGCATGGCCCCGTCGCGCGGATCCGCTCGCGTGACAGGGCCTCCCAGGCCGATCACGCCGGGGGGGAGCTCGGCAAAGATAATTTCGCCCGCCGGGGCGGCGCCCGGCAGCGGGGTGTCGCTGACACCGCCGAACGCGACACGTAGCGCGGAGGTCGGCACCGAGTCCCAGACCGAGAGGGTCTGGCGAATCTGGCTGACCATCGCCTCGTAGCTGTCGTTGGCGACGGTCCGCGGACGGGTGCTCGAAACGAAGAAGAAAACCGTATGATCCGTCAGCGCCGCGAGATCGAACTTCTCGACGACCGGCGCCGCGGGCTCGGATCCGTCACCGGGCGGGTAGTGCAGGAAGTGGTGGTAGCCCGGCAGTCCCCCCGCGGCGAAAACAGCGAGCAAGGCGGCGATACCGAACCTCGGCTTCAACGTCCGTCTCACGGAGCCGGCATCTCCCGCCTTTGCAGGATCGCCCGCACCTGCATCGCCAACTGATCGAGCGGCATCGTGCTGCCGCTGTGCGGCGCCGAGGTGCTGCTACCGGGCTGCAGCACCAGGTCGGTGATGGGCTTGCGGCGGACCAGGATCTCGCCATTCTGACGGCGCTCGACTTCGAACAGACCCTGGCTCAAGCCGGTAATCTGCGTCCGGCCGCTGGGCCCGCGCCACAGGAAGAGCACGTACTCGTTGCCGCTCTCGAGTTCCGGCACACCGCCGAAGCGCTGGCTGAGCCCGCCCACCTGTCCGCCGGGCAGAGCCACCTCGGTGCGCCCGAGAGGCTCGCCTTTCCACTGCTCGGCGACATCAAACACAGTCAGGGTATAGATCAGTGCGCCGGCCTGGGTGGCGCGCCGGCCACCCGCCCGGCCGCGCACAACGGCTGTGGACTTCTCGACGAGGTCGTCGATCGACATCTGCTCGAGGGTGGCGGCGGACGCCAGGGCCGTGCCCATCCCCAGGGCGATCAGGCAGACCATACCGTATCTCGGGCGCATGACGGAAAGACCGGAGGCAAGCCGACTGCCCATCCTAACCCATTCTATCATTGACACTTAAGGTGGACTCGGATGGTGGGCTGACGCCTTCTGACACGGTGGTGGCCCATACGGCCACAACTGGGAGGGAGCGGCGAAGATGCCCCGATGCCGCGTTTGTTGTTCGGAAGACGCGACGGTCGAGGGGTGGCTGGGCGAGTATCCGCGACCGGCTCGGAACCCCGAGCTATGGGTTGCGCTGTCGGAAGCGGGCACAGCACGCCGTGCCCCTACATTCTGTTTGAAGCTTCGGTTCGGGGAGTAACCCCTGTTGCGAGACGGATTGCTATACTATTGCCGCGACACGGGCCTAGCTCTTCGGTTGAGCGGCCCGGTTGCCATTCTCACGGAGGAATAGGATCCCATGCCATTCTGCTCACAGTGTGGCGCCGATGTTGGCGGCGCCAGTTTTTGCCCGCAATGCGGAGCCGCCGCGGAGGTTGATGCTGCCGCGCCGCCGACCGCTGAATCCACAGCCGCTTCTCCTCCCGGTGCGGGTGCTGCTCAGCCCCCTCCGGCAGCAGCGGCTGCCTCGGGTTCTCAGGACAACTTGATGGGGGCACTGGCGTATGTGACCTTCATCCCGGCGATCATCTTCTTGCTGATCGAGCCGTACAAGAACATCAAGTTCGTGCGCTTCCATGCATTCCAGTCGATCTTCTTGTGTGTAGCGTCGATAGCGATCAGCATCACGCTCACAATCCTGACCATTGTGTTGGCTTTCGTCGGTGTCGGCGCTTTGGTGGGGATGGTGGGTTGGCTCGTGCAGCTAGGCATCTTCGTCCTCTGGATCATAGTGATCATCAAGGCCTATGGCGGTGAGCGGTACAAACTGCCCATCATCGGCGACCTTGCCGCGAAGCAGGCCTAGCGCCGGATTGCACTCGACCGGAGACGGAAGGAGTCCTCATGCGGGGCTGCGGCCGTGCTGTGAGTGGTGCCTTTTGTAGCTTCCTTTCCAGGGCGCCCGACGCAAAAGAGGTTCGCTACCTAGTATATAGTTTCACTAAAACATACCCACTCTAGGTGACCTCAAGAGACTCGAGCTTCCTCCAGCGGTGAACGACTGGAGCGGCGTTGATCTCCGCGATTCCTTTCAGGATTCGTTCCAGAAGCTCCGCCCAGGACTCGACTCGTATTCGCTTTAAGAATGTGCGCGCCATCTTGCCAAACAGCGTCTCGACTATGTTGAGCCAGGACCAGTGGGTGGGCGTATGCACATATTTGAAGCGGTTCGGACGCGTCGCCAAGTAGGCTTTCGTCTCCTTCGATATGTGCGAGGAATGATTGTCCAAGATCAATCGGATCGTGCACTCGTCCGGGTAAAATTGGTCCAGATCCTGGAGCAGCAAGATGAATTCCCGACTGCGGTGACGCCGCTCCACCCGCGCCGTCACCCGACCGCTATGCAAGTCCAGCGCCGCCAGAATCGAGCAAGTTCCTAGACGTTTGTACTCGTAATCGCGAGCCACGCTGGGATGCCGCCCAGGCTTCGGCGGCAGGTCCGGCGCGACGTTGGCGATCGCTTGCACGCCGGGCTTCTCGTCTACCGAAACCGTGATCACCTCCGGCGAGAGGCCGTCGCGAGGGCTTTCATTCTGCCAAGCCACTTCGCGGTAGACCAGCAACACCTGCCGCATCTTGGACTCAAAATCGGGATCGCGACGCTCCAGGTAGTACTTCACCTTCTCTGGATGCAGAGGTTGCTCGGCCAGGATCCGGTGGACGGTCGCCTTAGCCGCTTGGTCCAACGCCGGATAGCCTGCTTCCACGGCATGCCGGCGCACGTGTAGAGCCAGCGCACTGCGGGTCCAGAGTTCGGCGGCGTAACCGAGTTGCTTGGGTTTGCTACAGGCCAAATGCACCACCCAGGCCTTGGCATCGGCGGTGATGAGGGGCTGCTGGGGACGATGATAGGCATCCTTGAGCGCTGCTTCCACGCCCATGGCGAGGGCTCGATCGATCCATTTGCCGACGCTTTTGCGGGTCATCTTCACGGTTCGCATAATCTCGGCAATGGTCTCGCCGGAATGATAACGCCACAGAATCTCAGCCCTCTGCACCTCCCGAACCGGAGCCGTCCGCGAACCACGCAGCCGCTCCAGATGCTGCACCTCTGCGGGGCTGAGTTGCAGCTTGAGACGCTTCTACTTTCCTGCCATGCCTTCAGCCTAGCAGGAACCGTTGCTGTATGAGTATGTTTTATTGAAACGCTATACTAGGGTTACGCTTGGCGACTTCACCCTGGCTAAACATCCGACGCCGCTTCGCGGCTGGGACTTCGTTGCGCGTCGACCGTTCGCGCCGGCCAAGGAGCGGGAATTGGCCGTCGTAACCAGTGTGCGGGCGCAGCGGTCCGCCCCTACGAGTTCGGTCGCTAGTTCTGTGAGGATTGTACTGCACGGCGGGGTGTGGTGGGGAGGGGTGGGGTTAGGTGGGTGTGCGACAAATTTGTGAGGCTCAGGCCGCGCGAGCGCGATTCTCCCAGTAGTCGTCGAAGCGGTTGCTGAGCCGTGCGCAACGCAAAGCCGTGATAGCGTTCGCGCCGCGCACGCTCCAGAACATGCCCGAGCGCTTCAACCGACTCGCAATGACGGTGCGGCAACCCGCCTCGATCACGCCTGAGCCCACAAACAAGCCCTGCCGGCGAAACTCGCCGTAACGCATGCGCTCCGCATGGCGCTGGAAGTAGTCCGCCTCCAGCGCCAGCGGATGCGCCAACTCCGGGTCGTCGGTTTCGATCTCGCGCAGCGCAGTGACGAGTTGCTCGATGCGCCCCGCGTCGAGCTTTTTCTGCATGCGCCGCGCCCAACCGCGGAGGCGCTTTTGTTGTTGGGGAAACAGCTTCGACGCCAGCTCCCACAGATGTTCGCGAGCGTGATACAAGTCGACGATCTCGATCGCGCCGGGAAAGTATTCGTGCGAAAGATTCCAGATCCAGCCCGCATCGTCGCCAAGCACGACCTTCTTGCGCGCCCGACTCCAACCCCGTCGCCAAGCCTCGCTGTAAATGCGGCGTCCGAAGGCGGCGTCGTCCTCGATCGCGCCGGTGTAGCTGGTCGAGTCTTCGTCGCGCACGGGACGGCCTTGTTCGTCGCAGCTTGTTTGCGTGAACACACAGCCGAGCTTGACCTCGCGCGTGCCGGCCGGGCCGCCGTCCTTACCCTTGCGGCCGGCCGTCTCGGCGGCGGTGACCGGTACGCCCGTGCCGTCCATCTCGATGTAGAGAATCGGAGTTTCAGGTCCTGACATCGCAGGAAGCTCCAGCGGTACGGCGCGCGCGATCGCGGCTTGTTCTTCGCTGGCGACATCTTCGCCGATCGCCTCGGCTTCGCGCTCGACAGCCTTGGCGGTCAGCCGCACTCCGGCCAACTCGTCGAGCAACGCGCGACCGCGATCGAACGACGTCTCGGAGCCGACCAGCGCCGTCATGCGGCGCACGCCTGGCGAATACTGCGTCGCTTTGACGGCCAGCTCTTGGTCGTGCGGCGCGAAGCCTTTGCCGCAGCGGCTGCAGTGATAGTACGGCCGTTCGACGACGACCTCGCCCAGCATCGTGACGAGCTTCTTCGGCCGCCGACCGGCGTAGCGCGCTGGCGAGCCGCAGGCGCAGGGCTGCTGCGATTCGCCGGCCGCGTCTTCGTTCAACAGCGTCTCGAGCAAGACAGCGCCGGCTTGATGCAGCGCGTCGCGCGTCGCCTGTTCGACGGCTTCGAGGTCGAGCGACCCGCGCTTGCGCCTCTCACACAAGACGACCCGTAGCAGCCTCCCTACTTCTACGGCGACTTCTTGCTGGATCGCCTCGGCCGTTTTTTTCCTGCGGACTCAGCTCGGCGTCCTCGGCGACGGGGCGCAAGCGGCAGATCTGTTCGTTGACTTCGAGCAGTTGTCGGCTCAGCTCCCGGAAGCGGTGAAAAGCCTCAACTTCGCGTTGCGCTTTGCGCCGCTGGGCGGGCGAGGAAAAGGTCTCACTCACGGTCTTGCCGTTGACCTTCCTGGTCAGGCGGTAGTTCGGGCCATGAGCGGGCTGGCCGGGCTGATGGCAGCGGCAGGACGGTTTGCCGCAGCGGCCGCTGACAGCGCTGATGGATCCGCTGCGGAAGTCTCCTAGATCGAGAATCCGAGCGAGGATGGCCTTTCGTTGACGTTCGAGCGCGACGAGAGATTCGGGCATAGTACGCCTCCTTTCCTAACATATCACTACGTAAGGATTCGCACGCAAAAAAGGGGACCCCGCAAATCATCACTTTCTTGTCGCGCACCCGCCAGGATCGTCAAGGCCTACAACACCGAGTAGGTGTGGTAGAATCTTCTCGGGGTGGACCTGACGCGAATCGAACGCGCATCTTCCAGTTTACAGCCGGGTGCTCTTCCAGTTGAGCTACAGGCCCACCCCAATCACCCTACCACATCAGCTACGAACATTGCAATCAGTGGCTTCGGGCGTCAGGATGAGTTCGCAATAGTTGCGGAAACGGCTTGACATCCTGCTATCTGTACGTCTACAATGTCTTGTAGATGAATCCGCTAGAGCAAGTCATCGAGCTTTCCAAAGAGATTGATCGGCGCAGGGCTGAGCTGTCTGCTATGGAACGGCAGCTCGGCAACTTGATTAGGCCTGAAGACCGTTCTCCCGCGGCCGCACAAAACGGCAGCAGGCAGCCGCGAGTTGGTTCAGCGGAAGCAAACATCCTGCTGATTCTGAAAGCTGATGTTTCCCGCGCCTTCAGCGCGAATGATTTGATCGAGAAGATCGGCGGCACTCCGTCAACTGTGAAGAGCGCCGCCAGTCGTCTTGTTACTGCTGGCAAGATTGAGCATGTTCGCGGGCCCAACGGAGGGTATCGCGCACTGAAAGAGTAAACACGAACGCCCCGACAGGTGGTTGTAACACCTGCCGGGGCAAACACATCCCTAAGGCCAAGCGGGGCCAAAAGGACGGTCGTCAGACGCCTTCCATTTTGACTCATTTGGCCGGAAAGGTCAAGAGTCAAGATGGTGTGTCATAACTGTGCGGCCGGTTGCCACCGGCACGGTCGCAACCGCAACGGGAGCAGCCGATACCGTTGTCCCACTTGTCGCCGCACCTTCAGCGAAGCTCGCAAGGTCGTCGGCAACGGATACCTACCATGGCCGAAGGTCCGGATGGTGATCCATTTGCTCGTCGAGGGCAACTCGCTTCGCTCGATCGAGCGGCTCACGAACGTGAGCAAGCAAACCATCATCAATCTGCTTCGGCAGGTTGGCTCAGCCTGCAAGGATTTCAGCCGCCGGCGCATACGGAATGTGAAGGTCGTGGATCTGCAATTGGACGAATGCTGGACCTTCGTCAAGAAGAAGCAACGTCGCCTGAAACCAAAGGACGATTGGCAAGTGCTCGGAGATCAGTACGTCTACATCGCCTTGGAACGCCACTCTAAGCTGGTGGTCGCTTGGTTGCTGGGTCGTCGCAACGAAGCCAGCACCGCAGATTTCGTCACATTGATCCGAGACAGCACAGCTTCAGAGAGGTTCCAAGTCAGCTCCGATGCCTACCAACCTTACGAAGGAGCAATCAAAACAGGACTTCACGATCGGGCTGACTTCAGCCAGATCATCAAGCCGTTTCGCCGAGTCCCGCAAGGGCCTGCTGAGCCGATTCAAGGACCACTGGCTCGACTGTCATCAAGTCTGTCATGGGAGATCCTGTCGAGGATCGGGTTTGCACCGCGCATGTTGAAAGGTTCAACGGGAGCCTGCGCCAGTGGTGCAAGCGGTTGACGCGATCGACCTACGCTTTCTCGAAGAAGTGGGAGATGCTCGAGGCGGCCTTGGCGCTGCACTTCGCGTACTGCAACTTTTGCCGCATCCACGGGAGCCTGCGGGTCACGCCGGCGATGGAGGCGGGGGTGACTGATCACCTGTGGAGTCTGGATGAGCTTTTAGAGGAGGCTGTGGGATGATGTGGCTGTGGTGGCCGCCGATCCTGCCGAGACCGCCACCAATGATCCACGCAGATTCACCCCACTACCCCCTGTTGACGAATCTCGATCTACCGCACCGCCGTCACCTGCAACTGCACGAGCCCCCGCTGGATCACCTCGGTCGTCGTGCGCACCGGCGGGTTTTCGGGGAAGAACCTCTTGAACAGCTCGTTCATCTCACCCATCTGCGCATCGATATCTTGCAGGTACACATGCGCGTCGACGACGTTCTTCAGATCCATGCCCGCCAAGGCCAGGATGTCTTTGATGCTGTCGATCGAGCTGGTCATCTGCTCTTCAAGCGTTTCCCCCGCGCCGGACTTGCCCGAGGTCCACAGCGTGTGCCCCGCCAGCACGCCCCCGTTCGACGAAGTGGGGCTCACCTTGCGATGACCGGGAACCACGCGTCCTTTGTTAGCCGAGTCGCGCGTGGCCACGAACGTAATCTCGGTCGAGATCGTTCCGGGCAGGTCCGACAAGCAGAAGCTGGCGCGGCTGGGCGCCGTGCCGATCGCGAACGAGTTCTTATAGACCGAGTTGAGCTTGCCATAGGTCGACCCCTGGGTACCGTCGGGATCGAGGTAATAGACGTTCACGAACACCGCATCCTCGTGCGTAAGCCCGGCGGCCCCCAGAATCGCGCCGATGGTCTTCAATGTCTGGTCGGTCTGCCCCTCGATGGTGGGAGGGATCTCGTTGGTCTGCGGGTTCCGTCCGCCGCTGCCCGAGACGTAGAGCATGTCGCCCGCCCACACCCCCGGACGATACGGGCCCATCGCCGCCGGGATCGAGCCCTCGGGCGGAATGACGAGCGAGATCTTCGACTTGTCGGCGTAGGCGATGCAGCTCACTTCGAGGTTCGCGCCGCCCGGCAGCCCGGGGAACTCGAGCGTCGTTCGCGCCGGGAAGTGGTCGGGACCGTAGTAGGTGGCGTAGATTCCGTTCATCTCCTTGTAGTTGTCCATGTCGGCGAGCTGCACGTGGCAGGTGACGACGTTCGAGTAGTCCATGCCGGCCGCGCGTAGGACGTGGCCCATGTTGTCCATCGCCATCTTGGTCTGCGCCGCGATGCCGTCGGGCTGCTCCCCGGTCTGCGGGTCTTTGTCGATCTGTCCGGCGATGTAGAGCGTCTCGCCGACCAGCACGCCGGGACTGTAGGCCTTGCCCGGCTTGAACTCGTCGGGGTAGATGAACTGGCGCTCGACCTGGAAATGGCCGTCGGCGAAGAGCCCCGCGGCGCTTAACAAGAACGTCAACACGAGGCAAGCGGTCAAGCTGAGAAAGCGTTTCATTTTCACGGATGGACTCCTTGTTGCGTTCCCGGCATTTCATCCCGGGGCGATTGTGATCACCGCGCAGCTACCATCAACGGACCGCGATCAGCGCCAACTCCTCGAGCACCTTCCCGCGCGGACCGCCCTCGATCACTTGCAACGTCGTGCGCACCGGCGGGTTATGGGGGAAGTACTCGCGATAGATCTCGGTCATCTTCGGCATGTCGTCGAGGTTCTTCAAGTAGACGTTGGTGCTGACGACGTTCTCCAAACTCATGCCGGCGAGCGCGAGCAGGCGCCCGTGGGATTCGACCGACTCGCGAAACTGCGACTCGATGTCGTCGCCGGCGCCCGGCGCGGATTTCCCCGAGAGATAGAGTGTGTCGCCATCGAGCATCCCCGGCACCGCCGTGTGCGACGCCCGGCGGCCGTGGTGAACCACACGGCCTTTGGTCTTGATGTTGCGCGTAGCGATGAAGGTGATTTCCGTGCTGATCGTCCCCGGCAGACGCGAGAGGCAGAAGCTCGCCCGCGCCGTGGGCTGGCCCAGCGGGAAATAGTTGCGGTACACCGAATTCAGCTTGCCGTAGTTCTCCGGACCCAAGTAGTAGGGGTTGACCATCACCGCATTCTGGAACTCCAGGCCCGCGGCCTTGAGGATCTCGCCGACGGTGTCGAGGGTCTGCTTGGTCTGCCCTTCGACGGTCGGGTCGAGTTCGTTCGTCTTGGGATTGCGTCCCCCCTGGCCGGAGAGGTAGAGCGTGTCACCGGCCCACACGGCGGGCGAGTAGGGACCCATCGCCGGGGGCGTCGCGCCCTCGGGCGGCGTGACGACCTCGATGCGCGACTTGTCGCCGAAGGCGATACAGGTGATCTCGAGCCGCGAGTCGGCCGGCAGCCCCGGGAACTCGAGCGTCGTGCGCGCCGGGTAGCGGCCCTCTTTGTAGTAGCTGCCGTAGACGCCGTTCATGCCGGCATAGTCGTCCATGTCGGCGAGCTGGCAGTGGCAGGTGACGACGTTGTCGTAATCCATGCCGGCGGCGCGCAGCACGTGGCCCATGTTCTTCATCGCCATGTGCGTCTGGTCTTCGATCGTTTCGGGCTGCTCGCGCGTCTGCGGATCCAGGCTCACCTGGCCGGCGATGTAGAGCGTGTCGCCGACGAGCACACCGGGGCTGTAGGGCTTGCCCGGCGGAAATTCAGACGGGTAGATGAACTGCCGCTCGACCTTGAACGTAGGCGCGGCCTCGGAAGGCGCCTCGGGCTGCGGCCCACAGCCCGCGAACAGCAGGGCCAACGAAAGCAAGATAGCGGCGGCAACGAAGGGTATTCTCACGGCGGGCACTCCTGACAAGCGGTTTTCGGGCATTAGGTTACCAGATCGGGTCAGCCTCTCACTTGGCCGAGGACGCCAGCTTACTGTTCCTAAGCTTGACCGAGCAGAGAGCGATGCTACTCGGAGCCACCACCGCGAGCCAGTCGGCGGCTGAGACAGGCGGGACAAACGCAGTCAGTGTTTGCCGCCACCTTGTACGCCAAGCCGTGGATGACGCCCTCGGCAGAATCGAATCGGGGCGCAATGATGTCGAAGTATTGGGTGTCAGATGCGTTGTACCGACGGAACACGGCGTACGAGATGTGATCAGCCAATTGGGTTAGGCGAGACGCCTTCGAGTCAACAAAGAACGGAATGTCTACGAGATTGCGTATCGTTCCCCACTGGGTGCCCAGCCTTCGAAACTCGCGTGCAAGCCGCTGGAGGGAGGTTTCATGTGTCGTCTTATCGAGAATCAAGAGCCCGCGCTGGCGCTCCCCTTGCCCATGTAGCCGCGATAGGTATCTGTCGAATCTGCTGCACAGATCCTCAAATGCTGACTCGACGGGGTCTTCTCCCTCTTGAAACGACGGCTTGTGTACCGCGCAAGCAAACGCCCGCGCGGTGTCGTAACTCTTGGGCAGGATTCGGAGCACAGCTTTGATGACGCCCTGCGCCTCTTCACGGCTCATGCCTTTCCAGGGCGGTGTCCGGCGTGAGAAAACGTCGGATGCATGGAACTCGACGTTCGACGGATTGGCAGCGTCGATGCTCTCGGCAAGGCTATCGAGCTGTTGCGTAAACCAGTGCGCCTGCGCTTCAGACACCGACAGACCGCCAAGGACGAAGTAGTCCTCGGTCTTGTTCCCGGCAGACCCCGAGTCGTCGAGGTAAAGAAGGTGCATAAAAAAGAAAAAGCAGCCGGGTGAACTCTCGTTCAACGGACCGCGTTTGCAGCCCTCCCAACCGCTACGTTAATTGTATCATGGCCGCCTAGCCCCAATCGAGCTCTAGCCAAGCGGACCAAGCAACAGGAACGCCCGCCGGTCGCCCCGGCAACCCTCAGAACCCATACCGCAACTGGAACTCGATCACCCTCCCCCCGATCAGCACGCCCGACACCCGCCCAAACTGGGTGGAGTCGAGGAAGTGGCTCCGCGAGAAGAACACGGGATGGTTCAGTAGGTTGGCGACCTTGACCCCAAACAGCAACGAGTGCGGATCTCGGAAGCGCATCGTTTTATCGACCGCCAAGTCAAGCCCAAAGGCCGACGTCGAGTTGAAGAGCCTCCGCTGCAGCACGCCCAACTCGCCCGCGCTGGGATGTGAGAACACCTGTCCGGGGAAGGGCGCCTCGCCGTCTCCGGCGACGCCGCTGTTGTCGCGCGGGTTGATGGCGCTCTCGGCAATCAAAAACGGCCCATCGCCGGTCATGCGGAACCGCACGATGTCATCGAGTTGGCCCTTGTTCAACGCCGTGACCGCCGTGTTCTCGACCGAGCGAATTCGGCGGTTCAGAGTGCCCCGTCCGGACAGGATCGACAGCGGCGCGCCGGACTGCCACGAGACAATCGACGAGACCGTCCACCCTTCCATCACTCGACGCAACGGCGCGTAGTCCCAGCGTTGGCCGGGGCCGAGCGGCAACGGCCACACGAAGTTGGCGTTGAATACGTGGTTGATGTCGAAGTCGGCCCGCGCGCGCCCGATCTTGGGGTTGTTGATGTCGAGAAACGGATCGAAGCGCACGAGCGTTCCGCTCGAATCGGTCAGCACCTTCGCGAACGTGTAGTTGGCCTGGAACTGCACGCCCGCTGACGCCCGCCGTCGCAGCTCGACCTGCAACGCGTTGTAGCTGCTGTTCGAGAAGTTGGTGATCAGGTCCGAGACAAAGGTGTTCTGGTTCGGCACGAGTGCGACATCGGTACCCTGAGAGAAGCCCAGTCCATAGTAGGTCGCCGCCAGTTCGCCGGTCTCGCCCCGCTGGATCAACGACCGCACCGCGGTATTGCTGAGCAGTCCGCCCAAAAAGAGTTCCGGAAACACCGTCAACTGTTGGCTGCCCGGAAGCGACGGGTTGAATGCCGGATCGAAAGAGCCGCTCGAATCGAGCGCCAGGAACCCATTCGAGCGGGCGCGCTGGAAGTCGTCGAGAAAGCCGTTCTCGCGGATCAACACCTGGTTGAGATCAAATCCTCGCCACAGCTTCGTCCCTTTGTTGCCGACGTAACGGACCTCGAAGACCGTGCTCTCGTCGAGAGCGTGCTGGATGCCGAACGTCCACTGCTGCACGTAAGGCGAGCGAATGTTCGGATCCATCGAGAACAGCGCCGAGAATGCATTCTCCGCCAAATTGTCCCGCGCCGTGCGTGGCAGACGAAACTCCGGTGGCTCGAACGAGGGCAAAGAGCCGTTCATGGTGGTGACAAGGACGATCGAGCCGATGTCCGTCTGCAAGCCCGCGTTCGAACTCGCCGCGTTTTCGCCCGTCAGGATCGCCTCATCGTTTACGTAATTGATGCTGTAGCCCATCCGCAACGCGGTGCGGCCGTTGCCAAACAGGTCGTAGGCGATGCCGATCTGGGGAGCGAAGTTGTTGAGGTCTTTCCCGTAGAGCGGCCGCCCGGCGGCGGTGCCCGCGAAATCAAGAGTGGCGTTTGACAGCAGCGTGGCCCGTATCCCTTCGGGGCCGACGATGGGGCTCAGCATCAGTCCGCCCCTCTCGTCCACGCGGCCCGTGTACTCCCATCGCAACCCGTAGGAAACCGTCAGGTTCGGACGTACCCGCCACGAGTCTTGCGCGTAGAGCCCGTACGTATTCAGCGAATAGCGGCGGCGCAACTCCGCGTCCGGCACAAAGCCGGACTGGCGGCTGGTCACGTTGAACGTTCGCCCGCCACTGCCGATGATGCCTCCCAGCGAAGCCAATATGCTCTCGGCCGAATCGAGATCTTGCGGCGACACCCCACCGGGAAACTGAAACGGATCGAGTGCGATCGGATTCGACAGGCTGATGCCGATGTCGAACCCGGGCGCCACCCCCGCGGTCGTGAAAGTCTCCACGTCGACCTTCTGCACCGAGCCGCCGAACCGGATCGAGTGAGTCCCCGCCTGCCACGCTGCGTTATCCATCAAGTTGAACGTGTCGGCGTTGCGGCCCTCGGGCTCGAAGTTGACGACCGGGTTGGTGTAGAAGAAACCATCGAACAGCGGCGATGGCACCGGCTGGCTGGTCCGAAAGTCCCCCGGCGCCAAGTTGAAGCCGCCGCGCAGTTCGTTGCTCCAGCGCGGACTCGGCGTCCAATTCCACCCCGCCGACACCAGTTGGGTGTGGCTGAACTCCTTGATGACCGGCGTGGTTTGGAAACCGAGTCCGGCATCGGGGCGGTCCGCTTCGTCTCTCGTGTATTGGTACGTACCGCTGAGAAAGTGGTGGCCCGACAGGATGTAGTCCAATCGGCTGGTCACCGCGTCGCGGTCGTTGTTGTCTTGCGCGTTGAAGCGGTAGCCGGCCGTGTTCCGCAGCAGCGTCAAGTCACTGTCGCCCACATCGAAGTTGTTGATGTTCTCCGGGCCCGGCACGCGCGCCAGTAATGCGTCGGCCGCCGGATCGGTCCCAATGACGGCGGCGTCCAGCACGTTGATCTTGCGCACTTGGTTGCCATCGAGGTCACGGTAGGTGAAGAGGCCGCGCCGCGCGTCCCCGGTAGGCACCACCGTATTCACCAACGTCTGCGAGCGCTGCCGGAAGGCCTCATAGTTCGCATAGAACAGCAGCTTGTTCTTGACAATCGGCCCTCCCAGCGATGCGCCTGCCTGATTTGTGCCGGTTCAGCCGGAACGGGAGAGCGAGCGCTCCGCGTTAGTGTAGATGCCGCCCTGCGGGCGGGGATTTTCAAGGCATCAGGGTCTATCGATCCGATAGGGTTTGGGGACGAGCGCGAAAGAGGACTTCCGCGCCCGTGGTCATCGTCTCGATGAGCCCGCCGGGCTATCCCTCGGCAGGGTTGCTTCCCAGCAGAGCCCGCTTCCGTTTCACCCGGCAACGCCATTGTAACTCCCACAGTCAAGCCGCCTGGCGACGCCGCAGCTGCCGTTGCTGTCGAGCCTGCTCCAGCTTGCGGTCGCGGGCGGCGTGGATCTCGTCCCGCCGTCCTGCCAGCAGGTCCTCCGGCGTCACAAACCAGATCGCGCTGTGCAAGCGCACCGTGTTGTAGTGCTCGACATAGCGCTGGATCAGCCGACGCGCATCCTCCGGCGTCAGCGGCACGCCCGGCCTAATACATTCGCTCTTCAACGATTTGTGCCAACGCTCCAACTTGCCGTTCGACTGTGGATAATAGGGCGACGTTCTCACGTGCGTCATCCCCGAGATACGGATGAATTCCTTGAAGTCCTTGGCGAGGAACTGCGGCCCGTTGTCGGAGATGAGGCGCGGTCTGGCATCCGGGTATTTCTCCTTCGCGGCTTGGAGAATGATCTCGATGTCGGCCTCCTTCATCGCCTCGCGCAAGCCCCAGTGCACAATCGAACGGCTGTAGCCATCCAGCACGCTGCACAGGTAGTAGAACGTACCCGAGATGTTGATGTAGGAAACGTCGATATGCCAATGTTGATGCGGCTCTAGCGGCTGTTGGAAGCCCGTCCCTTTCAGCGACGTTTTGTCGTTCCACTTGCGCAGCAGCCCCGCCCGGCTCAACACCCGCCAGACGCTCGACGGGCTGACCGCCACGATGTCGGCGTCGAGCATCATGAACGTCAACCGCCGGTAGCCTTCCAGCGGATGCTGGCGATAAAAATCGAGGATGGCCTGCTTCTCCCACTCTTCGAGCCAGAAATCTCGGGGAACCCAACCGTTGTGCTCGTTGAGAGAGCCGTAGCGCCGGCGCCAGGAGTAGAACTTGCTGGGCGCGATGCCGAGCCACTGGATGAAACGCCCGGCGTGGATCTCGGTCTTGTCGGACCAGCGCCGCACGAAATCGACGATCTGGTCGCGCACGTCGGGCGGCGTCCATGTTTTGGTCAGAGTTCCCCAAGGCTTTTTTTTAACGCGATGTGCTCGGCCATCAACTCGGCCAGAACCTCATCCTTGGTCTGGATCTTCTTCTCCAGCCGCTCGATGCGTTCCTGTTCGGGCTGACGACGGCTGCGGTTGTTGGTCTGGAAGGTGGCGGCTCCGTTCTCAAAGAACTCCTTCTGCCAGCGGTAGAACACCGTCGGCTGCAGCGCCAGCTCGTCGCAGAGTGTTGAGACCGGCTCCTTGTCCAGCAGATGCCGTCTCAGGATGGCGACCTTCTCTTCGGCTGTGTAGTGTTTCCGTGCTTTCCTCATGCGTTCCCTCCGTTAGCTTACCGGCGGAACGCTGTTCTCCATTTCCAGCTGAGGCGGGACAGATTGAGGTTGAGAAACGGCTTCCGCGTTCCGGTCTTATTGCTGAACCATTGGCTGGCCGAGAACGCCGAATTGCGGTTGTGCCAGTAGACGTTGCCGTGGAAGTCGTTCGTGCCCGAGGGCGTGGTGAAGTTCACCTGCGACGCCCCGCCGCCGAACGCTGCATTGCCGTTCTGCGTCGTGATGGTGAACTCGCTCACCTGGTCGACCAGCGGACGGTTGGGAATAAAGTTGAGCCCGTTGTCGCGAATGTAGTTGTCCTGAATGTTGATGCCGTCGAGAGTGACGTTGCTGAACGACGTTCTCTGGCCGTTGATCACCGTCGGCGTCCGCCCCTGGAACGCCACGCCCGCTTCGAGATGAATCAGCCCCAGTGGACCGCGGCCGATCAAGGGAAGGTGCTGGATCTGCTCCATCGTGACGGTCGAGTTGATCTCGGCGGTCGTCGTCTGCACCTGCGAGACCCCGCCTTCGACCTCCACTACCTCGGTAACCGACCCTAACTCGAGCCGCAACGGAGGCAGCGAGGTCTCCCTGGCGATGTCGACCTTAACGTCGCGGACGACTTGGCGCTGGAAGCCCTCGAAATCCACCTCGACCGCGTATTCCCCCGACGGCAGGCCAAGCACGATGAACGCTCCGGAGGCATCCGTCTCCACCGAGAAGACAGCGCCCTGCGTTTCGCTGCGAACCGTCACCGTCGCGGCCATCACCGCGGCGCCCGAGGGATCGAGCACGGTTCCCGACAACCGCCCTGACGCCGTCTGCGCCCGCGCCGTGACGGCCTGCCCCAGCAGCACCATCGCGAGAGCAGCCGCCCAACCTCGAACTCGCCGCCCTCCGACAGCTCTCACGGTGCACATACATCCTATTCTCTCCACGTCGGGCGCCGATTTGCACTAGGTTCTAAGGATTCTTTATGTTCTCCACTCATCGGCCACCTCGTGCGGCAGCGGTGCGAATCGGTGACCAAGATTGGGATTGTGGTCTTCCACCTGCGGCCCTGTTGGGGCGATGGATCGCCGCCAGCTTTCTTCGCCTCTAGTATAAGAGCCGGTGTGTTGGGGTCGGCGGGGTGGTGGAGAGGTAAGTGATTGAAATAATGGTGGAAATTATTATTGAAGATCTGTGAACGGCTAGACCCTCGGGCTAAGACGGGCATAATCGAAACCATCGTTAACGCCCACAGTCCCGGCGGGTGGACCAACATCGCCGGCGCGCTCTACGAGAGTTATGACGAGCTTCGCGACTTAGCGGACAGCGACGCGTTGAACGTCATCGTGTTGTTCAGCGACGGCCGGTTGACCGCCCTGACGAATCAGTTTCCCGTGAACACGGTCGTTGGAGGAGGGGCGGGGCCCTGGTGTGAAGCGAGCACGACGGAACCCGCCAGTCCGCGATGGGGAACCGTGGTAGCGTGCCCCGACATAGCGGGCTCTCCCTGTAGCACCAGCACGCCTCGCGGACCCTACATCATTGACCTGATGCTGAACAATCCCATCATCAATTGCTTCCAGGCTGACGGGGACCCCTACACGGGCGGCGGGACTGAGGCTGAGAACCTAGTCCTCGAAGTGCCGACGAGTTGGCAGCCTCGAGGCTTGCTGGAGGTCGAAAAGGAGGTGCTGCACACCGCGGAAATCTTCGACGTCAAGCTCGGCGACTCGCTCGACATGACCTCGATCCTGCAGCAAGCTCAGGTCCGGCTGCTCCACGCGAGCCTCAGTGTGGCCGTCCAAGCGCACCAGGCCGAAGAGAGAGCAAGCCAACTGGAGTCCAGCAATCAACAGTGGCGCACGAAAGCGCAGACCGATCAGTTGACGGGCATTGCCAACCGCGCCAGCTTTGATGAGGCGCTGGCGCAATGCCTCGTTCGCCGCATGAATGGTCGAGTACCAGGCGTCCTCGGGTTGCTGCTGATCGACGTCGATCGCTTTAAGCGATTCAACGACACTCACGGGCACTTGGCCGGCGATGAAGTCCTCAAGGCTGTGGGGAAGGCGATGGAGTCAGTTTGCCGTGAATCCGAGTTGCCGGCGCGCTACGGGGGAGAGGAGTTCTGTGTGCTGATGCCATCGGCCAAGCCGGTTGCCGTCAAAACCCTGGCGGAACGAGTGCGAAAAAAGATCGAAGAAACGGCGGTGGAGTTCGAGGGGAAGACCCTGCGGATGACCGTCAGCATCGGCGGCGCGATTGTCGAGAGCGTCAGCTCGCAAGCGGATGGCCAGGCGTTGATCAAAGCGGCGGACGAGCGCCTCTATCAAGCCAAGCAGAATGGGCGAAACCGCTGCGAGGTTTGACCCCGGCTCGCTCGCGTGGCCCCGACACACGGGGGAAGCTTCATGGGGGAGTCGCACCAACGGGACAAGCACGTGGCCTGGTAGCAGCGATCGTCATCATCCAAGTACACGGCAGGCTTCTCGCCGCTTTGGCGTTCCTAGAATTGAGTCTGGATCTACCACCTGTGGTTGTTTCAGCCCTCAATCTTGCTGATAGCCCGGACCGACTGCTCTCGGACCATGTCATCCGAGTCTTCGCTCAACTGCTTGAGTGCCGGAAGACACTGCTGATCCCTGGTTTCTCCCATCGCCCACGCGGCGCTGGCCCGACTTTGGGGGTCGGGGTCCTCCGCCATCCGGGTCAGCACCGGCAGGCCGGCCGGATCCCTTAGTTTGTGTAGTCCCAACGCCGCGTTGGCCCTCACTCGGTTATCTGAGTCACCCAGTGCCGCTTGGAGGGCAGACCTCGCCCAGGCCTCGCTTCGTCCCCACAAAGCTTCGATGACGTTGGACCGGACGCGGGGATCATCGTCGAAAAGTGAGTCCTTCGCAAACATGCAACTAGGGCTAAATCTTGTGAAGACGAGGGCAGCTTTGGGACGCAGCTTTGGATCGTGCAGCCGGAGCAAAGGGACCAATAACGGTAGGACTCGATTGTTTTCGGCGATCTCCAGCAGAATGCACAAGATCCGGTCGGTCTGCTGAGCCGATGGCTGCTCCCTGATTGCCTGGGCTAGCGAAACATCCAGCAGAAGGATATTGCGCTTGGACAAGTGAGCAAGCGACACCGCGTCCTCAAGCGACGTCTTTTCCGGGTCCCTCAGCAGTTCCAAGAGTAGGCCCATGCCATGCAGCAACTTAACGAGCAACTCTTCCCCGGGTCCCGCGGCGCCCTCTTTCAGATAGTCCAGCACAGCCTGTTGAAAAGCGACTGGGTTCGCGAGAGCCAACTCTTTGACTTCTGGCTCACGACTGCGCACATGGTCGGCGGGTTGATCTAGCAAACCCACGAGGTATTCTGTGATCTCCGAAGTCTGCACGAGGTTTACTCCTTCTCCCGCTATATCGGCCCTTTCCCTTTGCCACTGAAGCCCAAACTGAGACGCTGCCCCGGACGCTCGGTTCACCTTGACTGCGTTTCGAGCGGCGAGCGGCGAGCGGCGTTGGCTCTTTTTGAGTTGATCCAGAAGCGTGGGTCGTGGTTGGCGAACCTGTCAGGGCCCCGCCTGTGCGCACGCTTGCTGCCGCGAAGCCGAACGCCCGGTTTGTCCGCACCAGCGCACAGATTTCAGTTGACCCCGACGCAGCGCTTGCTTTCGGAAGCAGCACGCCGGGCCGTTTACACGTACTGCGCTTCGTGTTCCGCGAGGCTTCGCGTGAAGTCGCGGAGCCTGCGGTCGAGATCTCGGGCGCGGTCGGGCTCTTGGGATATGCGGTTGTTGTGCTCGGTGGGGTCGTCGCGCAGGTGGTATAGCTCGGGACCGTCTTTGGTGAGATTGCTGCCCTCGCGGGTCTTGGCGTTGCCGTCGAGAAAGTAGTGGTAGCTCCAATCGTCGTGGCGGATGTTGAGGCTCGCGCCGTAGTGGCAGCAGACGGCGAAGTCGCGGACCTTCTCCTCTTGGCCGACAATCAACGGCATCAGGCTCCTCGAGGTCATCTGGGGTGGCGGCGCGATGCTGAGATAGTCGAGGATCGTCGCCGTGATGTCTGTCAGTTGCGTGTAGGACTCGACGCGATCGACGCCGCGTCCGCCGGGCTCGCGGATCATCAGGAAGGTGTGCGCCAGCTCCTCGTAGGCCCAAGGGCGCACCTTGCGCACGATGCCATGGTCGCCGAAAGGCTCGCCGTGGTCGGTGGCCACGATGATGAGTGACTCCTCGTAGAGGCCCATGCGCTTAACCTCGTCGAGGAAGTCGCCGGCGCAGTGGTCAACAAAGGCGATCACCGCCGCGTAGAGCGATTGGATGTTGGCCATCTCCGCTTGGTCGAGATAGCCTTCGCTGTCGCCGGGCGTCGGGAGGATGAGCTTCTTGCCGGCGAAGTCGGGCGCGACCTTCTTGAGGTAGGCGTCCGGCGGGTCCCAGGGCTCGTGGGGGCAGAACGAGTCGACCCACAGAAAAAGGTTCTCGCGCTTCTTTTGCCGCTTGAGCCAGTCGAGCGCCTGTCCCATGACTCGCGGCGTGAAGTGGTCCTCATCGCTGTTCCAATCGTGGCGGTTGGCGAGGTATTGGCGGATCTGGTCCTCTTCCTGGGGTAGGCCGGCGCGGGATTTGTAGAACGGCTCGATGTCGACCTTCACGCGCGGGTCGCGGATGTAGGGGTCGCCCTCCTGGCCGCGAATCCAGATCACGTCGTCGAAGCCGCGCCCGAAGCCGTAGCCGGGCTTGTGCATGTGGTAGGTGTCGGTGACGAGCGCCGAGCGGAAGCCTTCGCTACAGAGGATTTCTGACAGCAACGGGTGGTCTTGCGGGTGCAGCACCTGCCAGGGCCGAAACGGATAGGTGAACTTGCCGCTGAAAAGGCTCGTGCGGACGGGGATCGTCGGCAGTCCTTCGGGATAGGCGCGTGTGAACAGGGTCGATTCGGCGGCGAAGCGGTCGAGGTTGGGCGTCGCTACCTTGGAGTTACCGAAAGCGCCGAGGTGGTCGGCGCGGAAGCTGTCGAGCATCAGGACGATGACGTTCTTCGGGTTCCAGTTGGCGCGGATCGCGGGGCCCCAGGTTGGCGGACGCCGGAAGTGATCGCGGCCGGGCAGGTTGACGGGCGAGTGGGGATCGTCGCGGATGGGGTGGAGAGTCGTGGCCTCGTCTGTCGTGGGGGAGCAGGCGGGCAGGGATGAGAGGGCCCCGGCGCCGGCGACTGTTTTCAGCAAGTCGCGGCGATTGGTCTTACTGTCTTTCTTTGGCATGGTGTGCACCCATGGTAGCTGCGAGGGAACGACGGCAGCGGGCGTCGATCTGGCAAGAGGGTTCAGCCCGCTGCTTCCAGGGGCTGGGCGGCGCGCATGTCGGCATAGCCGGCACCCTTGGTGCCGATGGGGTCGGGACCGAAATAGCGCGGGTCGTCGGCGGGGTGGGACTCGGGCTGGAAGCGCACGTCAAACGACAGCCGCACACGTCCGAGCGGGGAGCGATTGTCGAGCGACCCGTGTAGAGTGAACCCTGTGAAGACGACCAAGTCGCCGGCGTGGAAGTCCGCGGTCAGCAGCCGGCTTCCTCGTTTTTCGGCCAGGTCGACCGGGTGGTCCGCATTCACGCGTTCATAGGCTGCTTTCTGGACGACCTCGTTAGAGCGGTCCTCATCGTAGTTGACTTGGCGAATCGGGTCGATCAGGTCGCTGAAATGGTTGGAACCCTCGACGATCATGAGAGGGCCGTCGGTGACCGGCACGGTGCCCAGTGGAACCCAGGCGGTATAGATGCGATCGGACCGGCCCGCGAAAAACGGGTAGTCATAGTGCGGCCGTGTCGCGTTGCCAACCGCGGTAGGCCGGACGTAGATCAGGTCGTGGGGCCGCGCGGGCTCACCGAAGACGGCGGCCATGACTTCGCACAGCCGCGGCCCCTGACTGACGCGGCGCAACGCGGGCCCGTCGCTGACCGACTTCCAGAATGCTCCGAGCTCGGGGGCCGCTTCGCGGCGGCGGCTCTCGCCGGTTGCGATGCCGTCTTGCGCGGGTGGGCGTATCTCTCCGACCGCTGCTAACCGCTCGAACACCTCTGCCCGTGCGGCCGCGATTTCACGTTTGTCGAGGACATCGCGAAAGAAAAGGTAGCCAGCGCGTTCGAGAACGCGCTGGTGCTCGCGGGCGTCAGCGAAGGACCTCTCGTGGAGTTGGCCCAGCAGGTTGCTCGGTACCGGGCGGCCTTGAATGGTTGCATCCGTCACGGCGGTTTCTTCTACGAACAGCTTCGAGAATGGTTGTTTTTCGAGAGCGGCAGTTCTCGGTTCTAGTGTCTTCCGATACGGTTTGCGGGCTCGTGCCGGACCGCTCCCTGACGGTCACGGCTCGGTTGGGATCGCGATCACGTTCG
Source organism: Bryobacterales bacterium (assembly GCA_965261065.1). Taxonomy (GTDB): domain Bacteria; phylum Acidobacteriota; class Terriglobia; order Bryobacterales; family UBA6623; genus JAKZVK01. Next base: position 7,751,343 of record OZ253444.1, read on the forward strand.
CCGCTCCGCCATCGACAGGAATCGTCGTTCCCGTGATGTAAGAAGACGCGTCGCAAGCCAGGAAAACCGCGACTCCGGCGACTTCGTCGGCTTCGCCCCACCGGCCCAGGGGCACGCGCTCGAGCACCTTGGCGGACTTCTGCTGGTCGTTTTGTAGCGCGCGGGTCATGGGCGTACGCATCCATCCCGGCGCGATCGCGTTCACGCGGACGCCGTACTTGCCCCACTCCGCGGCCAAGTCTCTCGTCAGCGAGACGATGGCGCCCTTGGTCATGCCGTAGATGGAGCCGCCACGCCCTAAGCCTGCGAGCCCGCCGCCCAAAGCCGAGAGGTTGATGATACTGCCGGAGCGCTGCTCGACCATCTGCTTTCCGACCGCTCCTGCCATGTAGAATGTGCCGCGCACGTTGACGGCGATTACGTCGTCGATATCTTGCTCGGCGAAATCGACGGGCGTCGCGCGGCGGTGGATACCGGCGTTGTTGACGAGCACGTCGATGTGGCCATAGCGTCGGATTATGTTGCCGATGCAGGTGTCGACCTGTTCGCGGTCGGTGACATCGCAAACAGCCACCTCCGTGGTGCCGGGACTATCTGCCGACGAGAGGCGTTCCGCCGCGGACGCCAAAGCCTCGGCGTTGATATCCACCAACACGGTTTGAGCGCCGTGCTCGGTCAGCGCACGAGCAATCACCTCGCCGAGGCCTTGGGCGGCTCCGGTCACGACCGCCACCTTGCGGGTGAGGTCGAATAGGGTGGACGGCTTCATTCTGACTCCCGCATCGGGGGCTGAAAAAGCTCGATCGTGTAGCCGTCGGGGTCGGAGAGATAGATCACCATACCGCCCTTGTTGGGCCCAGCGGTGATCGTCACGGGTTCGGACTTGAAGTCCACGCCCTTGGCCTTGAGTTCAGCGTGGCAAGCGTGAAAGTCGCTCACCAGCAGACAGAGGTGGGAGCTGCCCGCGCGGTTTGTCGCCGGGTCGATCGGCGACCCATCGTGATTGAGATATTGGACGACCTCGAGTGTCTGCCGGCTCTCCGGTAATACTTGGAACGAGGCGACGCTGAGCGCGACGCCGGCGTAGCCGGTCTGCCGGCCCACGTAGTCGGCGTCGACCCTGGGACGCCGCCGCACCAACGTCATCCCAAGCACATCGCGATAGAACACGATCGAGCGCTCGATGTCGCTCACCGTCAGGCCAACGTGATGCATGTCGGTGAGACGCCAAGCCGCTGTTTTTTCAGACTGTTTCATCGGGAAGCGGGCGTCGGACAAGGATGCACCTCTGTCCGCCTGGAGGGGGTCCTAGGAGGGTCCGTTGGAGCCGTTGCGGCGCTTGCGGATCCACTCGTCCATCATCTTGACCAGGGCGTCAAACCGCTCGTCGACGCCGCGGTGGAACTCTTCGTTGTCCTGGCGGGCTCGCCGGTATTCTTCCTCGGCCCTGCGGTGCTCCTGCTGGCGTCGCCGCTGCTGTTCCTCGTGCCTCCGGAGGATGTCGGCTAGCTCCCTCTCCTTTTCTGTCTGGCGAGTCTTCGAAGCTCTGAACCCGCATTTTCAATTTGATGTATAAGCTTCAGACCATCCAGCGACCTTCAGCGTCTTTATTGATAGGGGCTAGAGCCCGATAAGGACGCCATGGAGGTCAACACCCGATGGGTGAAAAAGAAAACAAGCCGTTTCAGCTCACGTTCAATGGATTTCTCAAAGTCGATTTCCAAGGATCGCGAGTCACCTCGGATGGCGGTCTGATTCTCGTTCGCGAACTGGATGAACGACTCGGACTCGGCCAGCTGATCGACGAGCATCTCAGCGACTCGCGACAAGGCTTGAACAAGAAGTTCGCGCTGGCCGATCTGCTGCGGCAGTCGGTCTACAGCCGACTCGCTGGCTACGAGGACCTCAATGACGCCGTTCGAGTATCCGCCGATCCGACCTTTCGCTTGATCGGCTCGAAGAGGAACTGGGATCGCGGAGCAGCCTTGACCTCGACGCTGCATGGCTTCGAGACGGAGATGCTGGCGAGCGAAGAGAACTTGCTGGGGCTGATGGCAGTGAACCGGGAGCTGGTCGCGCAAGCCGAAGCTCCCGACGGTTCAGACCGCGTGGTGCTCGACATGGACTCCACGGAGAGCCCCGTCCACGGCCAACAGGAAGGCAGTGCCTACAACGGCCATTTTGAGTCCCTCTGCTATCACCCGCTGTTGCTGTTCAACCAGCACGGCGACTGCCTAGGCGCGAAGCTGCGTCCCGGCAACGTGCACAGCGCCGAGGACTGGGACGAGCTGCTACTGCCGGAGATCGAACGACAACAGGCGGAGGGCAAACAGGTGACGTTCCGCGCCGACGCCGCCTTCGCCAAGCCCGAGATCTACGAGGCGATGGAGGAGCGCGGCGTGGACTACGTGATTCGCATCCCGGCGAACAAGAGCCTGGAGCTGGAGATCGAGGACATCCTGTTTCGGCCACCGGGCAGGCCGAACGCCAAGCCCCTAGTGCGCTACAAGAGTTTTCGCTATCAGGCCGAGAGCTGGTCGAAGGCAAGGCGAGTTGTCGCCAAGGTCGAGCATCACCAGGGCGAACTATTCCCGCGCGTCGGATTTGTCGTGACGAGCATGAGCTTGCCGAGCCGCTCGGTCGTGCGGTTCTACAACAAGCGCGGCACGGCGGAGCAGTGGATCAAAGAAGGCAAACAGGCCACGCACTGGACCCGCTTGTCGTGTCACCGCTTCCGAGCCAACGAGGTACGGCTGCAACTCAGCGTGCTGGCCTACAACCTGGGCAACCTGTGGCGGCGGCTAGGGCTGCCGCAGCGAATCAAAAGCTGGTCGCTAACGAGTTTGCAACACAGGTTGATGAAGACCGGCGGTCGGCTGGTCAAGCATGCTCGCTACTACTGGTTGCTGCTGGCGGAGGGGCATCTGAACCGGCGGCTGTTCGGTGACATGCTGCATAGGATCTGGGCGCTGCCTGTGCCGGGTGGGTAGCGTTGCCCGGGCGAGGATCAACAGTTTTTGGCTCCAAAAAGGTTTCGCAGGGAGCAGTGTCGGCCGGAGCGCCGTTCAGTCCGCTCAATCAACGTCTGTGAGCGGACGGACGAGCCCTGGCGCCTACCGGCGGAGGTGATGTGCAGGGTTCAGCGCGAAAAGACGTGGTATTCGGCGCAGCGGGGGTGTATCCTGTGACCGTGCCAGGGCCAAAATGGAAATCCTGGTGTAAGCCGTGACCGTCACCGCTGTGCTACTCATCCAAAAACCCTTCGCTATCTCCACTCGATGGCGAGGCTTCTCGTCGTCGTAGGCGTCTGGGTCGCCCGGCGTGGCACCCATTTGGAATGTCCCCGCAGGGATCCAGACGTAGTCGAGCTGGTCTTGTGGTTTCTCTCTGAGGGCCCCGGCAGCTAATTCGAGGGGTTGTGTGAGGGCAGGTGTCGGGCGGACTGCTGCTTTCTTCGATCCCCGCGGGGTCGGAGGGCTCTCCTGCGGGCGTCGAGGAATCGAAACCTCGGGCAGCGGGAGTTGCAATTGCTGGGCGCACGTCCGCAAAGCACCCTTCAACTTGTGGTAGCCACCTCGCTTGAACAAATCGGTCCAATGGACATCACCGAGCCGCTCGGGAACCTCACACTCCTCGCGCTTGACGGGGATCAGGAAGATCGTGCCTGGCGGTTTCTCGTCGGCGGCGTCGAGGGCGAACTTGATCTGTTTCTGGACGTAGCCTTCCTTGGTGATCGAGCTGCGGGAGAGGCAAACGAGAACCACGTCGCTCGAGCCCACTACCTTGGGAATCTCGTCTGAAGGGTTTCGTTTGCTCATCGGTCTGAGTGTTTCTCTCGGTGAGTTGCTGGAGGATGGCCTCCGTCTGGACCCGGATCTTCAGAATGCGCTGCCTTGTCTTCTCGAAGTCCACCGCTACGAGTCTAGCACTCGGCGACAGTTGCAACAGGACCAGAGCGCGAATGCGAAACCCTCGGTCGGCGGCCTTGTTTCAGCTCATTGAAAGCGGCCCACATTTCGTCATGTTGCACGTCGCTGCCTCCGGCAGCTATAGAGATGGAACACCGTAACGGAGCGGCACCTTGGCAAGCACGCCACTGGCGGCGACGAGTGCAAACGACCACACGGGAGCACAGGCTCCGCACCACAAGCCGTTTCGCAGATCGACAGACCTGTGATTACAATCTGGCCAGAAGCGGGGCCCGCAGGGCGAAACCCCTATGTTGAAGCCCAATGATAATGTCCCCTTGAGCGCCCAATAGAAATGTCCCCTACTCTGAGGCTCCGAAGGAGGAGCCGAGAGTGGGAAGGACATGGATGAGTGCCAAGGAGTTGAGGCGCGGCGAAGTGCTGAGCCGAGTGAAACGAGGGGAACTGAAGTTGACCGCAGCCGCCGAGCTGCTGGAGGTCAGCTACCGCCATGCGAAGCGTCTGAAGAAGCGTTACCGTGCGGGCGGGGCCAAGGCTTTGGTGCACGGTAACGTCGGCCGTGCTTCGAACCGAGCCGATCAGAAGCGACGCCAGCAGGTTCTCGAGTTGGTGCGCGAGAACTATGCGGGCGAGGGGCACGAGCGCTTCGGGCCGACGCTGGCGTCGGAACATCTGGCAGCCGACCACGGCCTGGAAGTGCCGCGCGAAACACTGCGGCGCTGGATGCTCGCCGCGGGTCTGTGGAGCCGCCGTCGCAAGCGCCAACCGCATCGCACCCGGCGCCAACGCAAAGCGCACTTCGGCGAGCTGATTCAACTCGACGGTTCGCACCACCACTGGCTGGAAGAACGCGGCCCGAAAGCCTGTCTGATGAACTTCGTCGATGACGCGACCGGTGTGGCGCTGTGCCGTTTCTCGGACCAGGAAACGACCTGGGCCGCGGCCGATCTGCTCGCAGCCTGGGTACGTCAACACGGCGTTCCCAAGGCGTTGTACTGCGACTGGAAAAACGTCTACCAGCGCCAGCCGACGTCGCGGGAAGTGCTGGCAGGCATCAAGCCCGAGACGCAGTTCGGGCGCATGTGTGCCAAGCTCGGCATTACGATCATGGCGGCTTCCTCGCCGCAAGCCAAGGGCCGAGTGGAGCGCCATCACGGCACGCACCAAGACCGCCTGATCAAGAAGATGCGGCTGCGCGGGATCGTCGAGTACGAGGCGGCGAACCGTTATCTCGACGAGGAGTACCTGGCCGAGCACAACGAGCGCTTCGCCTGTGAGCCGGCGGCGGCAGCGGACTTTCACCAGGCGCTCCCCCGCGGCACCGAGCTGCGAGGGGTGTTCTGTTGCGAGTACGAACGGGTGGTGAGCAACGACCGGGTGGTGCGTTTCGAGAATCGTTGTTTGCAGTTGAAGCCGAAACGCAACCAGGGCGTGGGGGCGGGGGCACGGGTGACGGTCCAACAGTGGCGCGATGAGAGCTTGCAGGTGAGGTTTGACGGGCACGAGATCGAGCACGACGTGATCGCCACGCCGACGCCACAGCTGCGGACGAAGCCAGCACCACAGCAGCGTCCGGGGGGCGGGCGCAAGCCGGCGGCGGACCACCCCTGGTGGCGAGCTGTGTTACGGAAAAAACGGGCTGCGAATACATAAGAGGGCTGTGGAAATGCCGGGTCGGATGGAAAGCGTGGAAAATCTCTCGAGGCAGCAGTACCGGGTTCGAGGAGCGGTGGATGGTTTTCCACCCTTCCCACCGCCCCTTGGAAATCGCTACGCGATTCCCACAGTTCCACAGCCCCGACGACGACGATATCTCTCCTACGAACAAGAAACACAAGGGGACACTTCTATCGAGCTACCGAGGGGGACATTTCTATTGGGCGTTGACACGGGCGAAACCCCTATGGAACTTCCAGACCGCATATGCTACCCTCTCGCGTGGGCGCGGGAAGCCGCGGTGGTCGGTGCGCGAGTCGCGACTTCCGCGTAGCCGCGATCCGGCAGACTTATTGACTCCCGCATATTATTATGACACTTTTTGATAGTTTGGAGCATCTATATATGTATGGGCAACCCCAAAGGTGTGAAGCGGGATTTCAAGGCCCTGGAGAAGCGCCGTTTCGAAGCGATGCGGCTGCTCGACCAAGGCCACAATCAGTCCGAGACGGCAAGACGGCTGAAAGTCGCTCGCCAAACCGTCAGTGCGTGGCGGCGGCAATACCGCGAGCAGGGTGCGGCCGGACTCCGCCAGGCCGGGCGCGCCGGACGCAAGCCGCTCCTCGATGCCGCACAACGCGAACGCCTGACGTCGCTGTTGCTGGAAGGCCCGCAAGCCCACGGCTTCCCCACGCCCCTGTGGAGCTGTCCGCGGGTGGCTCGGCTGATCGGAGACGAGTTCGGGGTCGACTACCACGAAGGCCACGTCTGGAAGATCCTGCGAGCGCTCGACTGGAGCCCGCAACGCCCGGTCGGAAAGGCGCGCGAGCGCAACGAAGAGCAGATCCGCACCTGGAAGCGCAAGACCTGGACGCGCATTAAAAAAAAGCCCAAAACGAAGGCCGTACGCTCGTCTTCATCGACGAAAGCGGATTGAGTCAGAAGCCGCATCGCTGCCGCACCTGGGCGCCACGCGGCCAAACACCGGTGCTGCAGTTTAACTTCAATTGGGAGAAGCTTTCCGTCTCGGCGGGGCTGACGCTGCGTAACTTCTACTTTCGGCTCTATCCCGGTGCGATCGGCAAAGAGCAAGTGATCGACTTTCTCAAGGCGTTGGTACGTCATATCGATCGGCCGCTGCTGATCGTCTGGGACCGGCTGCCGGCGCACCGTAGCCGCCTGGTGCAAGAGTTCATCCAACTCTCCGAAGGCCACATCGCAACCGAGTACTTGCCACCCTATGCGCCGGAGTTGAATCCGGTGGAATACATCTGGGCTTACTGGAAGCAGCACGAGTTGCCGAACGTCTGTCCGAAGGACTACGGCGAGCTGAACGAGCGGGCCAGCAAGGCACTCCGCCGCATGCGCCGCAAACCGCGTTTGATCACGGCCTTCTGGAAACAGTCTTCTCTTTGCTTCGAGTGACGGGATATTATGCGGGACTCAATAGATGATACTGGATTACTTGCGATACTCGGAGGACGGTGCCATTCGGATTCCGCCGTTCCACACAGGCCACTTGGGCTTCATCCCGGGTACTCAGGTCACCGTCAGTCTGATGCGATCCCCTGCCCAGCAAGAAAGTCACTGCGAGATTTGTGCAACCCCTTTCTCCCAGGACGCGGCTTCGATGTTCAGAACCGAAGCCACCATGAAGGACCAAATAGGGGTCGTGCACCAACTCCTGGCAGGTATCGCCCGGCTACACATCAACGTTGTCAAAGAAGAAAGCTCTGCGATCAATTACCTTAACCACCATCAGGTCGATCTGGTCCTGGACTGGCGGACCTCATTTTTCCGAGACCGTCTTCTGAGCAGGCCCGAGATCCTCTCACGGTATGCTCCACTCAACCCGCATTTTCAATTTGATGTATGAGCTTCAGACCATCCAGCGACCTTCAGCGTCTTTATTGATAGGGGCTAGAGCCCGATAAGGACGCCATGGAGGTCAACACCCGATGGGTGAAAAAGAAAACAAGCCGTTTCAGCTCACGTTCAATGGATTTCTCAAAGTCGATTTCCAAGGATCGCGAGTCACCTCGGATGGCGGTCTGATTCTCGTTCGCGAACTGGATGAACGACTCGGACTCGGGAAGCTGATCGACGAGCATATCAGCGACTCGCGACAAGGCTTGAACAAGAAGTTCGCGCTGGCCGATCTGCTGCGGCAGTCGGTCTACAGCCGACTCGCTGGCTACGAGGACCTCAATGACGCCGTTCGAGTATCCGCCGATCCGACCTTTCGCTTGATCGGCTCGAAGAGGAACTGGGATCGCGGAGCAGCCTTGACCTCGACGCTGCATGGCTTCGAGACGGAGATGCTGGCGAGCGAAGAGAACTTGCTGGGGCTGATGGCAGTGAACCGGGAGCTGGTCGCGCAAGCCGAAGCTCCCGACGGTTCAGACCGCGTGGTGCTCGACATGGACTCCACGGAGAGCCCCGTCCACGGCCAACAGGAAGGCAGTGCCTACAACGGCCATTTTGAGTCCCTCTGCTATCACCCGCTGTTGCTGTTCAACCAGCACGGCGACTGCCTAGGCGCGAAGCTGCGTCCCGGCAACGTGCACAGCGCCGAGGACTGGGACGAGCTGCTACTGCCGGAGATCGAACGACAACAGGCGGAGGGCAAACAGGTGACGTTCCGCGCCGACGCCGCCTTCGCCAAGCCCGAGATCTACGAGGCGATGGAGGAGCGCGGCGTGGACTACGTGATTCGCATCCCGGCGAACAAGAGCCTGGAGCTGGAGATCGAGGACATCCTGTTTCGGCCACCGGGCAGGCCGAACGCCAAGCCCCTAGTGCGCTACAAGAGTTTTCGCTATCAGGCCGAGAGCTGGTCGAAGGCAAGGCGAGTTGTCGCCAAGGTCGAGCATCACCAGGGCGAACTATTCCCGCGCGTCGGATTTGTCGTGACGAGCATGAGCTTGCCGAGCCGCTCGGTCGTGCGGTTCTACAACAAGCGCGGCACGGCGGAGCAGTGGATCAAAGAAGGCAAACAGGCCACGCACTGGACCCGCTTGTCGTGTCACCGCTTCCGAGCCAACGAGGTACGGCTGCAACTCAGCGTGCTGGCCTACAACCTGGGCAACCTGTGGCGGCGGCTAGGGCTGCCGCAGCGAATCAAAAGCTGGTCGCTAACGAGTTTGCAACACAGGTTGATGAAGACCGGCGGTCGGCTGGTCAAGCATGCTCGCTACTACTGGTTGCTGCTGGCGGAGGGGCATCTGAACCGGCGGCTGTTCGGTGACATGCTGCATAGGATCTGGGCGCTGCCTGTGCCGGGTGGGTAGCGTTGCCCGGGCGAGGATCAACAGTTTTTGGCTCCAAAAAGGTTTCGCAGGGAGCAGTGTCGGCCGGAGCGCCGTTCAGTCCGCTCAATCAACGTCTGTGAGCGGACGGACGAGCCCTGGCGCCTACCGGCGGAGGTGATGTGCAGGGTTCAGCGCGAAAAGACGTGGTATTCGGCGCAGCGGGGGTGTATCCTGTGACCGTGCCAGGGCCAAAATGGAAATCCTGGCTCAAATACCGAGTTCCGGTTGCGGACTATCGATATGTGCTTCTCTACGAGGCAATCATGTCTGAGTGCGGTGACGTCATCCTTTTCGACCACGAATATGGGGAATACTTACCAAAGCTGAGCATGTATCCCCTTTCACACTTGACGCTTTCCAGAGCCAGCCAGTGGCCATCGAGCGCGACAAGAGCCGTTCATTTCGTGGCGCGAAACTATCATTTCGTGGCGGAAAACTGAAAGTGCCTGATTCATTGCTTGCTCAGATCCGGGTTGCTACGACACACTTTGACGAAGATCCAATCCCGTACATTCTGAGTTCTGAGACAACAACCCGAACTCTCAGAGTCTTCTTTCCCAAGAGCTGGGTATCCACTTGACTCAGGTGACCCCAAGATGTAGTGTAGGGCCTGGTGGAGGATTACCCGCGCGACCAACTCGAATTCGAGTCTCACTTTGCGAGCGAGGAGGCTTACCGCGACTATCTGTTCGCCTTGCGCTGGCCAGAGGGTTTCCGCTGTCCAAGGTGTGGGCATGAGCGCGCTTGGCCGGTGCGCAAAGGGTGGTTCGAATGCGCTCGCTGCGGGCGGCAAACCTCCGTCACCGCCGGCACGATCTTTCAAGACACACGCAAGCCGCTGCGGCTGTGGTTCCGGGCGATGTGGACCATCACCACGCAGAAGAATGGGGCCAGCGCCCTGGGTCTACAGCGCGTTCTGGGACTGGGCAGTTACCAAACCGCCTGGCCTTGGATGCACAAGCTGAGGCGAGCGATGGTGCGCCCGGGGCGGGAGCGATTGACGGGCCTCGTCGAGGTCGATAAGACCTACTGGGGCGCTGAAGAAGAAGGGGTAATCGGCCGGCAGACCGAGCGTAAAGCGTTGATTGCAGTCGCCGCGGAAGAGAGAGGCACCGGGCTGGGGCGCATCCGCATGCAGCGCGTTCAGAACGCCTCGGCGGCCAGTTTGATGCCCTTCGTCGAGGAGTCGGTCGAGCCGGGCAGCGTGGTTGTTACCGACAACTGGTCGGGCTACGATCCGCTCAAGAAGAAGGACTACCAGCGTCGTATCATCTCGATTAACAACCGCCGCGAGCAGGCCTCGCAGCTACTGCCGAGGGTGCACTTGGCGATCTCGCTACTCAAGCGCTGGATGCTGGGCACGCATCAGGGGGCGGTCAGCCACGAGCATCTGGACTACTATCTCGACGAGTTCGTGTTCCGCTTCAATCGGCGCAGATCACGCAGTCGGGGCAAGCTCTTCTACCGCCTTGTGCAGCAGGCCATGGCGGTGGAGCCGACGCCGTACCGCTCGATCGTCGCCGATTGGGACGCTAAGACGCTGTGAGCCCAACTACAAGATGTTGGGGCCACCTGAGTCAAGTGGATACCCGGCTCCCAAGAAACAGAGCGTACCCAGTATCCTTTATGTTGGTATCGTGCATTTGGATGTCCCAGAAGCACTCGCAACGATCACGGGCGCAATTGCTAAAGGCGACTTTAACATTCTCACGAGCTTGCTCCGGAAAAAGACCGTGGTCAAGAGTGGGTACGAGGCAGTATTGGAATATGTAGGTAACGGCGCAGAAAACGGATCAGCCAATCAAGTGCCATCTGACAAAGACGAGAAATTGAAGTGGTTTGAAAAACAGTTGTTCGACTGTGACGAGAAAACGGTCAGCAAGTTGCGCCAGTTCGAAGTACAGGTTCGACCGCCAGAGTATCCACAGCCGTCTAGTGGGGGGCAAGATGGCCACGATGACTGATGATTTGCAGAGGTCCAATAGCGGAGGCAAGAATCTGAAGGCCTCTATTCGCCGCTCGCTTTCGGCTTGCATAGCGCGAGTTAAGGAATCACCTGGTCCTCACTCGGACTACGCGCAGTCACGGATCGACCTGTTGACGAAGATAGAAGAACGGCTGAACCAAACAAAACCCCGTGTTTTCTTGTCGTACCCAACAAGGGCAACTGCACATGCCGATCTTCTGAAGAAAGCGCTCGAAAAGTATTTTGACGTCGAAGAATACCGAGAACAGGACTTTCAGGATATCGTCGAACGAGTACGAGAGAAGATCAGAAGCTGCGATTTTTTTGTTGGAATCTGGCATCATGAAGAGAGCGGTGGTTCTGTGGCGACCGTGTCCCCGTGGATGCCTTTCGAGTACGGAATCGCGCTGGAGGCCAAAAAAGAGGCGATCGTGATCTTCTCGGATCGGCTGCCTGAGGAGATCTGGAAGCGGATCGATCCCGGGAGGTCGCAGCTGCGCTATAGTGATCTCATATTCACTACCCACACCGTGGAGGCCGTGATGAGGCATTGCGAGACGGAGTGGCTGACGGGTGCTACCGTAAGGGCGAGCGACGGACTTCTTGGATGGTAGACGTATGTTGGGTATGAAGGCCAAGTGGCGGCGTCAGGTAATGTACGCTCCCGATAAGGCTGACGGGAAACCAACGATAGACGGTGTGAGAGAGCCGCGAGAATCACTCAGGCAGAGCGACCCCCGAGTGTGGGGAGCAATCGTCGGCGAAGAAGATCGCCAGGCTCGCGGCATTGAGATGATCCCTTCCGAGAACTACACCTACCCGGAGGTGCTCGCCTGCCTCGGCTCCGTCCTGACCAACAAGTACTCCGAGGGCTACCCGGGCCGCCGCTACTACGGTGGCCAGGAGTTCACCGACGAGGTAGAGAACATCGCCCGCGACCGCGCCAAAGACCTCTTCCGTGCCGAGCACGCCAATGTCCAACCGCTCTCCGGGTCGCCGATGAACCAGGCTGTCTACATGGCCTACTTGAGGCCCGGCGACACCGTGCTTGGGATGGATCTTTCTCATGGCGGACACCTGACCCACGGTGCTCCTGTGACACACGTGGGAAAGCTTTACAACTTCATCCGCTACAAGACCCACCCGAACGAAAAAGGCCGTATCGACTTCGACGAGCTGCGCCGTGTGGCCGTCGAGTCGAAACCGAAAATGATACTGTGCGGCTACTCGTCCTACCCGCGCGACTATGATTACGCCCGCTTCAAAGAGATTGCCGATGAAGTCGGCGCGCTGACCATGGCCGACGTCTCGCACATCGGCGGCTTGATCGCGGGCGGCGCGATGCGTAATCCCTGTGACTCCGGTTTCGACTTCGTGACCACCACGACGCACAAGTCGATGCGTGGCCCGCGTGGTGGCATGATTCTCTGCAAGAAAGACTTCCGCAAGGACATTGACAAGTCCGTCTTCCCCGGCCTGCAGGGCGGCCCCCACATGAACCAGGTCGCTGGTGTCGCGGTCGCGCTCGGCAAGGCGCAACAGCCCGCTTACCGCGAGTACTGCCAACAAGTACTGCGCAACGCTCTGGTCTTGGCCGAGTCGCTTATGGAAGGTGGTGCTCAGTTGATTACCGGCGGTACCGAGAACCACATGATGGTCGTCGACGTCGTCGGCAGCTACGGCATCAACGGCCGCGTCGCCGAGGAAGCCCTCGACGCCGTCAACATCACCACCAACAAGCAGATCATCCCCGACGACCCCAATCCCCCGTTGCGTCCCAGCGGCATCCGCCTTGGCACGCCCGCCGCCACAACGCGCGGCATGAAAGAAGACGAGATGCGTCGCCTTGCCGGCTGGATCGTCAATACCCTTCGCAACCACGAGGATGAAGCCGCCTTGACCTCGATTCGCGGCGAGGTCGAGGAAATGTGTACCTCGTACCCAGTCCCTGGGATCGAGTAGCCTGGGACTCAGTAGCTGCTACCTCGGTTGCACCCGTTACACCGTCGCGGTTTGACACACCTGTGGCGTCCGGCTATGCTGCAAGCCGTGATGTGGAAACGGGTCGCCTTTCTCTTGCTGGCATGCAGCGTTTGCGCGGGCGCGCAGGACGGCAAGAACCCCTACGGCAGCGACCCGGATGCGATCGAGGCAGGCCGCGGCGCGTTTCGCATCTACTGTTCGCCCTGTCACGGTATCGGCGGCGTGGGAGGCCGTGGGCCCGACCTGACTCTCGGCGCCTACTCGGTCGGTGACTCCGACGAAGCGCTGTTCAACACGATCTCCGACGGGCTCACCGGTACCGAGATGCCCGGCTACGGTTCGCGCATTAGCTCCAACTCACTGTGGAGGATTGTCTCTTACACGCGATCGCTCGCCGGCCGGGGGCGCGAGTCGGTCACGGGCGATGCGAAGGCCGGCAAGGAAGTCTACTGGGGCAAGGGAGGTTGTGCCGGGTGCCACCGCGTCGACAACAAGGGCGGGCGGCTCGGGCCCGACCTCAGCCGAATCGGCCGGTCGAGGAGCACCGCTTACTTGCGGGAAGCGATCGTCGACCCCGACAAGAGCATCACGCCGGACTACCACCGCGTGACGGTCGTGACCAACGAAGGCAAGAAGATCGTCGGCATCGGGTTGAACTACGACAACTTCTCCGCGCTCGTCATGGACTCGAACGAAAACATCCAGTCGTTCCTGCGAAGCGAGGTGCAATCCATCGAAAAGGGCTACCAATCGCTGATGCCCGGCTATCGCGGCACGCTCAGGGACTCGGAAATCAACGACCTGCTGGCCTACTTGGCAGGTCTTCGCGGCGAGGCGCAGCCATGAACACGTACTTTTTGAAGGGGCACTTTCTAAAGACGCACCTTCTCAAAATCTGTGGGACGTTGTTTCTCGGCGCGGCGGCAGCCTGGGCCGGCGACGTCACCAACGAGCGTCTGCTGAAGGCTAAGCAATACGACGGGTCGTGGCTGATGTACGGCCGCAACTACTCGGCGTGGCGCTACAGCGAGTTGAACGACATCAACACCTCGACGGTCAAACGTCTCGTGCCGCAATGGATCTTCCAAACCGGCCTCGGTGGAAAGTTCCAAACGACGCCCCTTGTCTTCGATGGGTTGATGTACCTGACCGGCGACAACAACCACGCCTGGGCCGTGGACCCGCGGACCGGCCGCTCGGTCTGGCATCACTCGAGCACCGTCCCCGACGGCGCGCAGGGGTGTTGCGGCCAGCCCAATCGAGGTTTCGCTGCGCTTGGAGATAAGCTTTTCAAGGTCAATTTCGAAGCCACGCTGGTTGCCCTCGATGCGAAGACCGGCGGTGTTCTGTGGGAGACCGTCATCGACGACTTCAAGATGGGGTACTCGGCAACCGCCGCGCCGTTGGTGGTCAAGAACATGGTGCTGGTCGGTATCGCCGGGGCTGAGTTTGGCACGCGCGACTTCCTCGATGCCTACGACGCCGACACCGGGAAACGCATCTGGCGCTTTTGGACTGTCCCCGGCCCGGGCGAGCCAGGCCACGATACCTGGGGCGGCGATTCCTGGAAGCGCGGTGGGGGTTCCACCTGGGTCACGGGGACCTACGACCCGGAGTTGAACCTCGTTTACTGGGGCACGGGCAACCCCGGCCCGGACATGGACGGCGATGTCCGCCCGGGTGACAACCTCTACACCTGCTCTGTCGTGGCGCTCGATGCCGACACTGGTAAGCTCCGCTGGCACTTCCAGTTCACGCCGCACGATGTGCATGACTGGGACGCGGTCGCCGATCCCGTGCTCGTCGATCTCACGGTCAAGGGCAAGAAGACCAAAACGCTCATCCAGGCCAACCGCAACGGCTACTACTACGCGCTCGACCGCACCAACGGCGACTTCTTGCTGGCGAGAGGCTACACCGAGATCACCTGGGCCGACGGCATTGACTCCAGCGGCCGCCCGATCCTGATTCCGGGGAAAGATCCGACCGAGGAAGGCAACGTCGCCTGCCCGGGCCTGGGCGGCGGACATAACTGGCAGCCCACCGCCTACAGCCCGCGGAGCGGCCTCTACTACTTCCCCACGACCGACGGTTGCCAGATCTACTACAAGACCACCCAAGGCTACATCGAGGGCCAGTGGTACCAGGCCAGCACGGTGGCGGGCGTCCCGGCCGAGCCCAACAGCGGCGCGGTGGTGGCGGTCGATCCCGTGACGGGCGAAACTCGTTGGCGCTACAAAATGGTGAGCACCCCCTCGGGCGGACTGCTTGCGACGGCCGGCGGCTTGGTGTTCTCCGGCGACGCCGAAGGCTACTTTACCGCGCTCGACGCCCGCAGCGGCAAGGTGCTATGGAAGTTCCAGACCGGCGGCCGAATCAGCGCCCCGCCGATCACCTACTCGTTCCGCGGCCGCCAGTACGTGGCCATCGCGGCGCGCGACTCCCTGATCACGTTTGCGCTGCTTGACGAGTAACCGGCGAGTCGGCAACGGCTGGTTGCCGCTTCAGAACTGGTCCAGCAGGCCGCGAAGGTCCCGGGTCTCCGCATCCGGCGCTTCGGGGATACGCTCGGGCGGTTGGCCGAACCGGTTGCACCAGACTACTTGATAGCCGAACGCCTTGGCCGCACAGGCATCCCAGGCGTTCGAGGAGACAAAGCACATCTCGCCGGCCGGTAGGCCAAGACGTTCAACCCCCAGTTGATAAACCGCCGGGTCCGGCTTGAACGTGCCCACTTCCTCGACGGACAGCACGGCGTCGAGAGGGTCCGCCAGTTCCGCGTTTTCAACCGCCGAAGCCAACATCTCGGGGGAACCATTTGACAAGATGGCAAGCTTCAAGCCGCGCTCCTTGAGTCGGCGCAACGTCTCGGAGACTTCCGGGTAGGGGTCGAGCTGCAGGTACAGGTTCATCAGCCGTTCACGCAGGGCGGCGTCATCGATGCGGCCCTGGGCCAGCGCAAAGTCGAGCGCATCACCGGTCACTTGCCAGAAGTCCACATGGCGGCGCATCAACCCGCGCAGCCAGGTGTATTGAAGCTGCTTCGCCCGCCAGACCTCGGCGAACGGCTGCCAGCGGTCTCCCAGGGCTTCCTTGTGGCGCGCGGCGGCGCTGTTAACATCGAATAGCGTGCCGTACGCGTCGAACACGCACGCTCGAATCCCCTCGATCTTGGCCCGGCTCATGGCTCCTCTGCTCACGGCTCCATGAATTATAGGTCGCCGACGCCCCCTAGCGAGGGCCGATCCGATCGTTGTCGAAACCAGGCCCCTGACACCGACTTGCGCTTACAGTCGCGAATTCCTACCATGCGATGACGTACCCAAGCCTGCCGGCGGAACGCTCACCCCTTCAACCGCAACCAGGTTTCTCGAAGAAAGAGTGACTCCATGAAGCCTTCGCAAATCCGCATCATCATCATCGCCGCCGCAGTGCTGGTTGTGCTGGCCAGTTCGCGAACGATCTCCGAACTGGTCATCCAGTACCAGTGGTGGCAGGAGATGGGCCAGCTTCCCACGTGGTACAGCATGCTCATGTACCAGATTCTGCCGGCGACCTTGGCGTCGATCGTAGCTTGGCTGGCCCTGCTGTGGGCGCATCGCGGGGGCGTGCAGTTCGCGGCTTCGCCGGCGGCCCACTCGAAAATCTACTCGCGGATCGTCCTCGTGGCTCTGCTGGTGGTGGCGGTCGTCTTCATCGGCACGTCGGTCAGCGCCGAGAAGGTCATGGCCTACATCGGATCCTTCGGCGTCGAGACGCCGGCCGGCGCGTGGATCGACCCCGTCTTCGAGCAGGAGCTCTCGTTCTATCTCTTCGAGCTCCCGTTTTACGGGCAGCTTTTGCGCTACGTCTTCGTGCTGGCGGTGTTCTCGACCCTGATCTTCTGGGCCTCCGGACGGGGCTGGCAGATCTACGAGCGCCTGCGGCAGTTCCGCTCCGAGGGCGGAGCCATGGAGGAGTTCGACCCCGGTCCCAACCCTTTACTGCTGCCCGGCGCGACACAGACCGGCTTCGCCCGCATCTTGGCCTCCATCGCGCTGCTAGCCCTTGCGGCATGGTTCTATCTCGGGCGCTACAACCTGCTGATGAACGAACACCCGTTCATGACCGGGATGGACTACGTCGACGAGGTGTTCGCCCTGCCTCTTCGGTGGTTCGTGGTCCTGGCGGCGCTGGTCGCGATTCCGCTCGTGGCGACGCGGAAGCTGAAACTGGCGGGTGGGCTGCTCGGCGCGGCGCTACTCGCCAACGTGGCGGTCCCGCAGGTGGTCAGCGTGATCAAGGTGAAGCCCAACGAGTTGAGGATCGAAAAGCCCTACATCTTGCGCCATATCGAAGCGACCATTGCAGCCTACGGGCTAAGCACCCGGGCGCAAGAGAAACCCTTCACTTCGTCACAGATGGAAACGGTCGACGTGAGCGTCCATCAGACGCTGGTCGAAAACATCCGCCTGTGGGACTGGCGCGCTTTCAATGACACCATCACCCAGATCCAAGCGCTGCGGCCCTACTACCGCTTCGCCGACGTCGATATCGACCGCTACATCATCGACGGCAAGATCAAGCAGGTGTTGCTCTCCACCCGTGAGATCGACGTCGGACAGTTGCCGGCCGAAGCGCGGCAAAGTTGGGTAAGCCGCAACCTGATCTACACGCACGGATACGGCCTGGTCATGTCAGAGGTGAATCGCACCACCGACGACGGGCTCCCGGTGTTGCTGATTCAAGACGCGCCCCCGCAGGTCAAGATACCCGACATCAAGCTGACACAGCCCGAGATCTACTACGGCGAGTTCACCCACGATCCGGTGTTCGTCGCGACGGATGAGCCGGAGTTCGACTACCCCTCGGGCACTGAAAACATCTACACGGCTTACGAAGGCGCCGGCGGATTTCCCATCGACTCGCTGTGGCTGCGGCTGGCGGCGTCCATCAGCACGGGCGAGTACAACATCGTCCTGACGGGTCTGATGAACGAGAACAGCCGGATGATGCTCTACCGCAACGTGCGGGACCGGCTCGAGCATCTGGCCCCCTTCATCCACTGGGAGCCGGACCCGTATCTGGTCATCGCCGAGGATGGCCGGCTTTTCTGGATGGTCGACGGATACACGTCGTCGGATTCCCATCCTTACTCGACCGCGGTGAACGTGCCGGCCCTGGAGGGAAGGGCCAACTACGTTCGCAATGCAGTGAAGGCTACGGTCGACGCTTACAACGGGACGGCGACCATCTACCAGTTTGCGGCGGCCGACCCGATCGTGCAGGTCTATCGGACGCTGTTCCCCCATCTCTTCAAAGACGAGACCGAGATGCCGGCGTCGCTGCGGCAGCATGTGCGCTACCCGGAATTGATGTTCCAGATTCAGGCGGAGATGTATCGCACTTTCCACATGCGTGAGGCGGAAGTCTTCTACAGCAAGGAAGACGTGTGGGAAGTGGCGCAGAGCCTTGCCGGGGACTCCAATACCCCGACGCCGATGCGGCCGACCTACATCGTGGCGACGCTTCCCGGCGAAACCGAGCCGGAGTATCTGTTGATGTTGCCCTTCACGCCGAGGAACCGGCCGAACTTGATCGGCTGGATGGCGGCTCGTTGCGACGGAGACAAGCTGGGCGAGCTGATCTTCTACCATTTGTCGAAACAGGAACTGGTCTTCGGGCCGAGCCAGATCGAGGCCCGCATCAACCAGGATCAAGAAATCGCCAAAGACCTAACCCTATGGGGCCAGCAAGGCTCACGTGTGTTGCGTGGAGACATGATCGCCCTGCCGGTCGCTGATAGCTTCCTGTATGTCGAGTCGATCTACATCCAGGCCGAATCGGCGCGCATGCCGCAGCTACGCAAGGTTGTGCTGGCGATGGGAAACCGTTTGGTCTACGAAGATACGTTCGAGTTGGCTCTCGCGCAGATCAGCGGAGAGTCGGTCGGCACACTGTTGGCGAGTGCACCGGCAGAGGGGAGTACCGATACCGCGACCGGGCAGCCGCCGGCCAGGGCGCCCGACACCGGAGCGCTCAGCCGGCAGTTGGCGTCCCGTCTCCAGCAACTGAGAAGGCAAGCCGAGCAACTAGCCGAGGAGTTGGGGAAGGTCGAAGCGGACCTGCGGCAGTAAGGGAGCCGGCCCGAACGCAGCGGTTCCTGGAAGGCCAGTGCCGGGCTCGCCGCTTAGCAGTCCGTGGTAGAAGTGTGCCCTGGGGACAGTCAGCCCTTTTTCTCGCTCGGACGCCGGTGAAAGTTGTTGATTCCAAGGCGGCGCGAAAAAGGGTGACAGTCCCCGAAGTGAGGCATCGTACTTCTGCCACGGGCTGCTAGGCCGGCCACCCTCGCTTGAGCACCCCTCGGGGCGCGGGTCGCTCTGGCCCGGCGCGCCTCCAAGCGAAACCATGATTGACCGACGATACATGCTCGCGCTTGTGGCACTGCTGCTGTTGGCGCCAACAGCGTGCCGGCAAGACAGCTCCAAGAGAGTCATCGGTGTCGTTCCCAAGGGCACCAACCACATCTTCTGGCAGACGGTCCGCGCCGGAGCTCTCGCAGCGGCCGACGAATTCGACTTCGAAATCCTCTGGAACGCCCCACAGATCGAGACCGACTCGAGTCGGCAAATTGCCATTGTCGAGAACCTGATTAACCGCAAGGTCGACGGCATCGTGCTCGCCTCGGTGGACGAGGAAGCCTTGGTGGGCGTGGTCGAGCGGGCGGCCGAGCACGGCATTCCGGTCTCGATCTTCGACTCGGCTCTCAACAGCGATCGCATCATCTCGTTTATTGCTACCGACAACTACTCCTCGGGCGTCATGGCGGCGGAGAGGATGGGCAAGATCCTCGACGGCCGGGGCAAGGTCGGCGTCATCGGCTTCATGCCGGGCAGCGCCTCCACGATGAAGCGCGAGTCGGGTTTCGTCGACACGATCGAGCAGCAGTTCCCCGGCATCGAAGTGGTCGGCGTCAAGTACACCATGGCCGACCGTGCCAAGGCGCTTGCGGAAGCGGAGAACTTGATGACCGCTCACCCTGACTTGGCGGGCCTGTTCGCCGACAACGAGTCTTCCACCGACGGTACGGTGCGTGCCGTCAAGCAGCGCGGCATGGCGGGCAAGGTACAAATCGTCGGATACGATGCGTCCCCGGAGTTGATCGAAGAGCTCAAGGCCGGCACCATCGACTCGATCGTCGTCCAGAACCCCTTCAAGATGGGCTACGAAAGCACCAAGGCCATCGGGCTCCACCTGCGTGGGGAGCAACCGGTGCGGGAGATGGACTCGGGCGCCCACCTCATCCTTCGCGAGAATCTCGAGCAGCCCGCGATTCAGGAACTGCTCTTCCCCGATATTGAACGCTGGCTCAAGGGCTGAGAATCCATTTGACGAAGAAAAGTTCCCGATTCGCCGTCCGACAATCCGTCCTCTTTGACCGGGTGTGCGACAAATTTGTGAGGCTCAGGCCGCGCGAGCGCGATTCTCCCAGTAGTCGTCGAAGCGGTTGCTGAGCCGTGCGCAACGCAAAGCCGTGATAGCGTTCGCGCCGCGCACGCTCCAGAACATGCCCGAGCGCTTCAACCGACTCGCAATGACGGTGCGGCAACCCGCCTCGATCACGCCTGAGCCCACAAACAAGCCCTGCCGGCGAAACTCGCCGTAACGCATGCGCTCCGCATGGCGCTGGAAGTAGTCCGCCTCCAGCGCCAGCGGATGCGCCAACTCCGGGTCGTCGGTTTCGATCTCGCGCAGCGCAGTGACGAGTTGCTCGATGCGCCCCGCGTCGAGCTTTTTCTGCATGCGCCGCGCCCAACCGCGGAGGCGCTTTTGTTGTTGGGGAAACAGCTTCGACGCCAGCTCCCACAGATGTTCGCGAGCGTGATACAAGTCGACGATCTCGATCGCGCCGGGAAAGTATTCGTGCGAAAGATTCCAGATCCAGCCCGCACCGTCGCCAAGCACGACCTTCTTGCGCGCCCGACTCCAACCCCGTCGCCAAGCCTCGCTGTAAATGCGGCGTCCGAAGGCGGCGTCGTCCTCGATCGCGCCGGTGTAGCTGGTCGAGTCTTCGTCGCGCACGGGACGGCCTTGTTCGTCGCAGCTTGTTTGCGTGAACACACAGCCGAGCTTGACCTCGCGCGTGCCGGCCGGGCCGCCGTCCTTACCCTTGCGGCCGGCCGTCTCGGCGGCGGTGACAGGTACGCCCGTGCCGTCCATCTCGATGTAGAGAATCGGAGTTTCAGGTCCTGACATCGCAGGAAGCTCCAGCGGTACGGCGCGCGCGATCGCGGCTTGTTCTTCGCTGGCGACATCTTCGCCGATCGCCTCGGCTTCGCGCTCGACAGCCTTGGCGGTCAGCCGCACTCCGGCCAACTCGTCGAGCAACGCGCGACCGCGATCGAACGACGTCTCGGAGCCGACCAGCGCCGTCATGCGGCGCACGCCTGGCGAATACTGCGTCGCTTTGACGGCCAGCTCTTGGTCGTGCGGCGCGAAGCCTTTGCCGCAGCGGCTGCAGTGATAGTACGGCCGTTCGACGACGACCTCGCCCAGCATCGTGACGAGCTTCTTCGGCCGCCGACCGGCGTAGCGCGCTGGCGAGCCGCAGGCGCAGGGCTGCTGCGATTCGCCGGCCGCGTCTTCGTTCAACAGCGTCTCGAGCAAGACAGCGCCGGCTTGATGCAGCGCGTCGCGCGTCGCCTGTTCGACGGCTTCGAGGTCGAGCGACCCGCGCTTGCGCCTCTCACACAAGACGACCCGTAGCAGCCTCCCTACTTCTACGGCGACTTCTTGCTGGATCGCCTCGGTCGTTTTTTTTCCTGCGGACTCAGCTCGGCGTCCTCGGCGACGGGGCGCAAGCGGCAGATCTGTTCGTTGACTTCGAGCAGTTGTCGGCTCAGCTCCCGGAAGCGGTGAAAAGCCTCAACTTCGCGTTGCGCTTTGCGCCGCTGGGCGGGCGAGGAAAAGGTCTCACTCACGGTCTTGCCGTTGACCTTCCTGGTCAGGTGGTAGTTCGGGCCATGAGCGGGCTGGCCGGGCTGATGGCAGCGGCAGGACGGTTTGCCGCAGCGGCCGCTGACAGCGCTGATGGATCCGCTGCGGAAGTCTCCTAGATCGAGAATCCGAGCGAGGATGGCCTTTCGTTGACGTTCGAGCGCGACGAGAGATTCGGGCATAGTACGCCTCCTTTCCTAACGTATCACTACGTAAGGATTCGCACGCAAAAAAGGGGAACCCGCAAATCATCACTTTCTTGTCGCGCACCCTCTTTGACTTCAATAAAGGACTCTGAGAGGATAAGCAGGTATTCTGAAGCGTCAGGCTCGCCCGGCAACGTCGCCCTTTTTCGTTCTCCCGCGGCTCAGCTCCTGCCCCTTCGACGGCTGACCCATCATTTGTGGGTTGGCGGGTACCGATGGAGACTACATGAAGAAGCTCTACGTGGGGAACCTTCCGTACTCGGTAACCGAGGGAGACCTTGAAACTTTTTTTACCGAGCGTGGCGTCAAGCTCGATTCGGTAGCGATGATCCGCGACCGCGACACGGGCAATCCGCGCGGATTCGCCTTTGTTGAGATCGAAGACGACGAACAGGCGGATCAGGCCGTCGAGACGTGTAACGGGCAAGACTTCAGTGGCCGGGCGCTGGTGGTGAACGAGGCGCGTCCCCGTGTTCCCTCCTTTGGCGGAGGCGGCGGCGATTACGGCGGCGGCGGTGGGGGCGGGGGCGACCGCCCGCGCGGACGCGGCAAGGGAAAGGGCAGCAGGCGCGGGAAGCCCCGGCGGGGAACGGATAGCTGGTAAGCCCTTTGGAGAATGCCCCGCTTTGAATGTTTCGTCCGTCGAAGGTAAAGCGGACGTTTGCAGTTGGCCTGACTGACGCCTTCCCTTCGAGTTTCCCTGTGAGTTGATCCTCTTCAAGTCGGCCGTTAGGCTTGGCGCGGAACCCAATCCCCTCACGGCTGGTTTGCGGTTAAAGGCGTGGCCCGCGGACGACTGTGGTCCGTGAACAATTCCGTGACGCGCAGCCCTGCCTTGGCGCCACAATCTTCAGCCACCCCCTCGGCAGCCCCTTAAACTCCTGCCTCCAGCGCCTGCAGTATCCCTCGGATGTATCCGTAGCCATAGGCGAAGGCCTGCATACCGAACTCCGGATCATCGGGATGCCGGGGCAAGTGGTCGGGCATAACCATGTAGGGGTAGTCGACCTCATGAAGGGTACGGGCGACCTCGACCATATTCATATCGCCTTCGTCGGGCCAGACTTCCATGAAGTCGTCGCGCTTGCCCTTGATGTTCCGGAAGTGAATGTTGAAGATCTTCCGCCGCTCTCCGAAGTAGCGGATGACGTCGTGGATCTCCCGGTTGGGGTCTTGGAGCATCTCCGCCGTCGTGCCGAGGCACAGGTTGAGCCCATGGTTGGGGCTCTCGTGCATGGCAACGAATTTCTTCAAGCCCTCCGGCGTGCCCAGCACGCGGTCCACACCGCGGTAGCCCTCCGGCGGCACGCCGGGGTCATGGGGATGGCAGGCGATGCGGACGCGGTGCTCGTCGGCGACCGGGACCACCCTCTTGAGGAAATACTCGATTCGCTCCCAGAAGATGTCGGCGGTGACCCGGCCCGCTTCGGTCAACTCCCCAGTGGTTTTCTTCGCGTCTTCCCAACGCCACGTACTGTAGCTGGACCCTCCTCGCCCCGGAGTCGACCCGGTGCGCTGCATGCTGAGAAACGAGAGGTTGTACTTCACCGCCGGAACGCCCGCCTTCGCGCAATCGGTGACAAGCTGCTGCATGCCTTCGATAGCCGGGTCCCGCTCGGGGCCGTCCGTCACCAGGTCACGGCTACGCCAGCCGCTGGGGACGGCGAAGTCCAGCGTGACGCCGTGCTTCTCGCACATTGCCCGCACGTGCGTGAGGCTCTCGAGCGTCCAGAGCTTGCCGCGTTCGGGGCAGTACCCGGCGATGTGTTCGACGCCGTGCCGCTTGAAGTAATCGAGCAACTCGGGCGTCGTTGGGTACCGTTGGGTCCCCACGTACATGCGAACCGGTTTGTGTTGGGGCCTGGCTTTCGATGACTCCGCGGAGTCGGCCTGCGGTGAGTCGGCCCGTGGTGAACAAGCCGCCGCGGAGGCCGCCACGCCGGCGGTGACAAAGTGTCTTCGTTTCATCGCTGCAAATCCTTCCGGCGTCAGCTTAGCAATCCGCGCTACACGCCCGTCCGAACAACTCGGGGCGATACGAGCTTCAAATGTGGAGGGGGGCGGCATGCCGTGCCCGCCTGCCACCACACGCGTTCGCCCCAGACGCGACCCGAGACTGCTCCACTACCTTCCACGCCTCCCTCCCGCCGGGATCCTGATACGATCGCATTAGATACGGCCTACCCGTGAGCACCCTCCTTCGCCTTGCCCTCGGTCTGTGGTTGAGCGGCTCGCTGCTATTCGCGGCGACGGTCCGCATCGAGAACCCGTTCGGCAATATCAGCGTGAGCGTCACAGGGGGGCCCAAGGTGCTACTTGATCCCAGCAGCGAGGCGCGGGAGCTCCGCCCCGGCGACGTCCGGGTGATCCGGCGGGGGGAGCTTTCGCTGATCGAATGCACTCCCGAAGACGGGGCCCCCATCGACATCGACGTTCAGATTCCCTACGGACTGGCCGTGCAGGCGCTCACCGGCAAGGGGGGGCATCTCGGTCACCGGCCTAGTGCGTAACGCCGACCTGATCACCGAGTCGGGCGACCTGAAGCTGGTTGCGCCGTGGGAGGCCACGCGTCTCTGGATCGGGGCCGAGCGTGAACCGCGTGAATACGTGGTGCCGAAGGGCGTCAAGCTGCAGGTCGAACGCGTCGAGCGCAACGAGGACGGGCCCGATGCTTGGGTGTTGACCAACCGCCTCGGCACGTCGCGGGTCAGCTACGGGCGCATCCAGGCGAAGGTCACGACACCGGGCCGCGTCGAGATCGGGGCGATGCCTTTTCCTCAAGAGGCGCCGCTACGCCTCCACTGGCAGGCGCCTGAAGCTCTTGAGCGGCTGTTTGTCCGTCCCAAGCGAACACGACTGCGCCGCAGGGGACGCTCCATAGAACTTCCGCCGCCCGGCGATGGCGAACCGGAAGTGCTCACCGTGACCGACGGCGAGGTCCTCTTCAGGTCCGATGTT
Source organism: Bryobacterales bacterium (assembly GCA_965261065.1). Lineage (GTDB taxonomy): Bacteria > Acidobacteriota > Terriglobia > Bryobacterales > UBA6623 > JAKZVK01. The sequence continues at coordinate 7,776,328 of OZ253444.1, forward strand.
CGCATTGTCAACATGCCGGTGGCTGTCCACGATGAGGAAGGCGAAGCGCTGGCGGGCCTGACCGCCGAGGATTTCGAAGTCCATGAGAACGGCGTACTCCAGGAAATCGCCTATCTCGACAGTGGCGAGTCCCCCTTCAATCTCACCCTACTTCTTGATTTGAGCTTCAGTACCAAGCAAGACCGGCCCGCCATGAAGGCCGCTGCCCGGCGCTTCCTCGACGTGGTCGGGCCGCACGACCGGGTCGCCCTCCACGCGCTGGCGAACGGGACGCTCCACGTCATCTCGCCGCTCACCGACGACCGCCGCACGCTGGCCACCTTGATCGACACGCTGCCGGAACTGTCCGGGGGCACACCGCTCTACGACGTGATGGTCTTGAGCTATGCCAACGAGTTCCGCCAACTCCCTGACGAGCGCAACGCCCTGATCGTTATCAGCGACGGTATCGACAATCAACTGCGCGGCGAGCTGACGCCGTCAAAGGTCTCCTACCGCCGCTTCGAGAAAGCGGCCCGTAAGCTGAGCGCCCTGCTCTACCCGATCCTGCTCCACCCGAAAACCGGAGGCAAGAAACCGCCGCGATGGGCACGGAAATCGCGCGAGAGGATGGAGCGCCTCGCCGCGGCCACCGGAGGTCGGCTCTTCGCGGCCCGCTCGGTCCAAGACCTCGAACCCGTCTACCCGCAGGTAGCGGGCGAGCTGCGTAGCGTCTACAGCTTGGCGTACCGGCCCAAGAATCAGAATTTCGACGGCCAGTGGCGGTCGGTGGAAGTGAAGGTCAAGCACCCCAAGGCACGGGTGCGCACCAGCCGGGGTTACGTCGCGCAGAAGTAGCGGCAGCCCGCGTGAAAAAACCGCTACATGATTCCGTACTTGTCAAAGGCCTCTAAGGCGGACATCCCTCCTTCGATGGCCTTGCCCACCAGCTTTTCCCCACGTGATTTTTCGAGCGCCTTCGTGATGACCTCTTCCTCGGCTTCCCGCGGCACTACGCAGACGCCGTCAACATCACCCAGCACTAGATCGCCGGGCTTGACGCTAACACCCGCTACCTCGAGCCGGCAGCGGAAGTCGACCACTTTGGCGCGCGCGGCGAAGTCCTGGGCATAAGGCCCCCACGAGAACGTTGGGAACTCCAACGCCAGCAACCCATGCGCGTCGCGACAGTAGCCGTTCATCACCGCGCCGACGCAGCCGAGCATCTTGGCACGGGTGGCCATCAATTCACCCCACAGCGCGTAGCGGGGCGAGCCGCCGCCGCCAAAGTAGATCTCGTTCGGCTTCAGGTCATCGAGCGCTTGGAGCATGATGCCGAAGTTGCGCGCCAGCAACGGGTTTTCGGGGTCGGGTGATTCGGGTTCGTCGAGCCAGTCCGCCGCCAGTACGGTCATGGCACGACCGATCGTGCGCATCGACGGCTCCAGCGGACGCACCTGTGGCGGGAGGAACTGATGCAGTAGACCCATCTTGTCCATCGCATCGCCTACGACGGCGGTAAAAAGCTCACGCCTTGCAAGATCGAATAACTCTTCGTCAGATTTCCACTCAACGCTCATGTTTGTGTTGTTCTCTCAATTGGAATGGGGGCTTGCAGGGAACTGAGCCGTAGCCACTTGCAGAGCGTCACGCCGCCGCCCACGCCTTGCGCAGGTAGGCCGCTCCTTCGAAAGCAATGGCGTCGTTCGACGGCGCCAGATCGCGCCAGATCGCGGTCGCGGCCGCGAGGTCCGGGATCGTCCCGTTGAAAGATTCGATCGTCAACCAGCCGTCGTAACCGATCTCCTTGAGCGCACCCAGCACTCCCGCCCAATCAGTATGGCCGGTGCCGGGAACGCCCCGGTCATTCTCGCACGTGTGCACGTGCTTGAGCCGCGAACCGCACAGCCGGTACGCCGCCACGACATCCTTTTCCTCGATGTTGGCGTGAAAAGTGTCGAACAGAATGCCGACGTGCGGGCTGCCGACCTCGTCAACGAAACGCACAGTGTCATCGGCGGTATTGAGGAAGTACGTCTCGAAACGGTTCAGCGGTTCGACGGCCAGTTCCACACCGGCGTCGGCGAGGGCGGGCTCAAGTTGTTGGTGGAACTCGACGCCCCACTTCCACTCGTCTTCGTTGCGGCGGCGGCCGGGTAGATGTCCGACGGGGGAGTACGTCGGCCCTGCGATCAAGTCCACGCCGGTCTCGGCAGCGGCGGCAATCAAGCGCTTCCAATGATCGAGCGTGGCGGCGCGCACCGACGCGTCGTCGCTGATGGGGTTCTTGCCCGGCGGATTGACCGAGCAGAACGTGCAGCCCAGCTCGTAATCCGCCAGCGCCTTCTTGAGGGCGGTGACATCCAGATCCGCCGCATCGAACGCCGGCACCTCGATGCCATCGACACCCGCCTTCCTGATCGCCTCGAGCGGGATCGACGAGTCGAACGCCCCCGACCAGATCATCGTGTTCACACCGATTCGCATGGCAGGGTCTCCGCTCCCCGCGCCACCCTTATAAGCCGATAACCGCGGGGATCTGCCATTATAGGACCACCCGAGACACGCAGGGGCGGACCGTGCTGTTTACCAAGACGTCTCAAGCCCCTCGCTGCGGGGTGAACCCATGAAAACGCGACGAGACTTCCTCACCCAGTCCGCTGGGGCCCTGGCTGCCGCTGGTGCGGCCGGCGCGCAAGCCGCTCCGCCCAAAAAGCGCCTCATCATCGACACCCACATCGAGTTCTGGACCTCGGAGCCGCGCTTCCCCTTCAACCACCCCGAGCGGCCCGACTTCAAGCGCGCCCGCATGGACGCGCCGGTCGAAAACTACGTCGAGCAAATGAAGGACTTCGATGTCCAGTACGCGGTCCTCATCAACCCGCGCTACTTCGGGTGGGACAACTCCTACATGAGCTACTCCTACCACACCTACAAGCACCTCTTCGTCGCCCACGGCCTGATCAATCCCGAGCACCCCAAGGTCGCCGAACACTTGCGCTACTGGGTTAAGGAGCAGGGCTTCCAGGGTATGCGCTTCAGCCCCATCTACCACCCCAAGTCCACTTGGCTGAACTCGAAGGAGCACTACCCGCTGTGGCGCGAGGCCGAGAAGCTCGGCGTCTGCTTCAACTACTACATCGCGCCGCACCAGATGCCGATGCTCGAAGACATGGCCGGACGCTTCCCAGGCGTCAACATCGTCGTTGATCACGCCGGCAAGCCCGACTTGAAGCTCGACGACCCCTGGGCTGAGTTCAAGAAGATGTTCCGGCTCAAGAAGTTCCCACACGTGTGGATCAGCAACTCCGAGCCGTACGAGATGTCGGAGATCAAGAAGTACCCCTACCTCGACACCCTGCCGTTCTACAAAGCGATCTACGAGGAATTCGGCGGTAAGCAACTCGTCTGGGGCACCGGCTATCCGCGGCCCCGTTGGGAGTTGCCGATGGACAAGGAACTCGAGTTCGTCGACGAGATCTGCGACTTCTACAGCGCCGAAGACCGCGAGCTACTACTCGGCAAGAACGCGCTCAAGATCTGGAAGTTCCCCGACTACTAGAAAACCGAGCCGTGACCGTGAGGGAGCGGTCCGGCACGAACCCTGACGCGAATCAGAGGCCATTAGATCAGCAACACTGGCCTCCGTTGACAGCCTCACCGCGAAGCGCCACCGCTGTCCACAGGCCAATACCCTTCCACCCCGTAAGCCTCATCTTCCCCCGGCCACGGCGGCATGGTCGCAATCACAAACCGCAACGGCACCTCACCCGTACTACGGAACTGAAAGTGCGCGCCAAGCGGGATCGTCAACGACACCCCCGGCGATACGTCGACCACTTCCTCCTGCTCCCCTTGCTTGCGCCAAACCTGCCCCCGCCCTTCAAGGAAGTACCACATCTCTTCCACCGTGCGATGCGTCACAGGCGACGACACGTGGCCCGGCGGCAGCGTGCAATGGACCGAACTCCCCCGCTCCGTCTCAGTCAACAGCCGGATCTCGGAGCCATCGGGAGCCAAGCAGTCGTAAGCGTCAGTCAGCGTTTTCGTCTTCATCCAGCCACCAAGCCATGTGGCCTAAGGCTCCAGCCTTGCCGAGAACCGATTCCTCAGTTCTCAGGCCCTCGGAGAGGCATCCTTCCGCCGTCACCCCAACTCCCCACCCGGCAGAATCCGCTCCGCGTTCAGGTAAGGCCGCAACGCCGCAGGCACCTCGACGGTCCCATCCTTCTGCTGATAATTCTCGACAATCGCCACCCACGTACGGCCGATCGCCAAGCCACTTCCATTCAACGTGTGGACGAACTGCGACTTGCCCTTCTTTGCGGCCGGATCGCGATAGCGGATCCCCGCCCGCCGCGCCTGGAAGTCCTCGAAATTGCTGCACGAGGAGATCTCTTTGAACTCATTCACGCCCGGCAGCCAAACTTCGAGGTCGTAGGTCTTGGCGCTCGAAAACCCGAGATCCCCCGTCGCCAGCACCACCCGCCGATAAGGAAGCCCGAGCCGGTCGAGGATGTCTTCCGCGTCGGCGGTCAACGATTCCAGCTCGTCGTAACTCTGCTCGGGCAGCGTGAACTTCACCATCTCGACTTTCTGAAACTGGTGCTGGCGGATGATGCCACGCACGTCGCGCCCGTACGAGCCCGCTTCGCTGCGAAAGCACGGCGTGAAGGCCGTCAGCTTGATAGGGAACTCGCCTTGATCGAGCGTATCGTCCCGCAGCAGATTCGTCAGCGGCACCTCGGCGGTAGGGATGAGCCAGTAGTCGGTACCTTCCAACTTGAACAGGTCTTCGGCGAACTTGGGCAACTGGCCCGTGCCAAACAAGCTGTCGGAGTTGGCGACGAACGGCGGCAACACCTCGGTGTAACCATGCTCGCCGGTATGCACGTCGAGCATGAAGTTCATCAACGCCCGCTCGAGTTTGGCACCGGCTTTCCAGTAGACCGAGAAGCGCGCTCCGGTGATCTTGGCAGCCTGTTCGAAGTTGAGGATACCGAGTTCGGGTCCGATGTCCCAGTGCGCTTTCGGCTCGAAATCGAACTCCCGCGGGGTCCCCGAGTGCCGGATCTCGACATTGGCCGACTCGTCAGTCCCCACCGGCACCGACTCGTGCGGGACGTTCGGGAGCCCACGAAGAATATCTGCGAGCGCACCGTCGAGCGACTTCACGTTGTCCTCGAGGGACTTGACATGACCGCCGACCTCGCGGCTCTGCTGGATTGCTTGTTCGGCCTCGCCTCCCTCACGCTTGGCCTTGGCGACTTCGGCGCTCAGGGCGTTGCGTTTCGCTTTGAGGTTCTCGATCTCGGTAACCGCGGCCCGACGCTGCCCATCGACCTCGTGAAAACGCTCCAACCCTTCGACTTCCCCGCGCGAGGCCAGCCGCTGCTTGACCTCGTCGAAATTCCGGCGTAAGTAGTTCAGATCCAACATGGAATCCCCAGTGTAACCAGCAGCCGGGCTACCCCGCAGGGCTGAGGTTGAGCCCCTGCAGGCCCGCCTTGAACTGTAGGGGCACGGCATGCCGTGCACACGCCTCGAACCGCATCCCATCCCGCCGCCAACGGTGCAATGACAAGGGCGAACCCTGTCGATCCCCTATAATTTGGGGGTGCTCCCATTGCTCCGACCTCATCATTGGCCTCGCAGGCTATCGTGGCCTGTCACCGTGCTGTTATTACTGTTGTCGATCGCGGGTTGCGGCTCGGACGAGAAGTCCGATGTCGCTGTGCGCGAGGCGGTCCGTGCGCATCTCGCCGGCCTCACGGACCTGTCATTGGGCAAAATGACCGTCGAAGTCGACAACGTCGAATACGACGGCAGCAACGCGACCGCCCAGGTAACGATCGCCACCAGGGAGGATCCGCAGGCAAGCATGAAGATGGCCTATCGTCTTCGGCGGTCGGGCTCGCAATGGATCGTGGAAGCACCGGTAGCCGGCTCTTCTCCGGGCGCTCATGGCGGTACGGGCGCTGGCGGAGGGGCCATGCCTCTGGGCCACCCGCCCGCGAACCCACCCATCGGCGAGCAGCCGAAGGCAGGTGGGCAAGGCTTGCCGCCTGGCCACCCGACGGTGCAGGGGGGCTCGGCTTCTCAGGAGTTGCCCCAAGGCCATCCCCCGGTAGCACAATAGCCGGGCCGGCATCCTAGACAGATCCCATCGGTCGAACGCCGATCGGCCCTCCGAAGAAAGGACCAAAAGCCCATGGACCAGGAAACCCCGGCAGACGGCCAGTCAAACGGGTCGCCGCGAGATTCCGTGAACGTTAGCCGCGGTCACGACCGCTCGCGCGAGCTATTCAAGAAAGCCGAGCAGCACATCCCCGGAGGTGTCAACTCGCCGGCTCGCGCTTTTCGGGCCGTCGGTGGCGATCCGGTGTTCATCGACCGTGGCCAGGGGCCTTTCCTCTATGACGCCGACGGCAACGCCTATCTCGATTATGTGGGCTCATGGGGACCGCTGATTCTCGGCCACCGGCACACCCGTGTCACCAAGGCGCTCTATCAGGTCATCAAGACCGGCACGAGCTTCGGCGCTCCAACCGAGCGCGAGGTCGAGATGGCGGACCTCATCTGCGAGCTGGTCGGCTCGATCGAAATGGTGCGGCTCGTCAACTCCGGTACGGAAGCGACGATGAGCGCCCTTCGCGCGGCGCGCGGCTACACCGGCCGCGATCTTGCCGTCAAGTTTATCGGCTGCTACCACGGCCACGTGGATTCGCTGCTGGTCAAGGCGGGCTCGGGGCTCGCGACGCTCGGCATGTCGGACTCCGGCGGCGTCCCCCAGTCTTTCAGCGAAACGACGATTCCGCTGCCGTTCAACTCGGTGGAGGCCGTCGGGGATTGTTTCAAGCAACACGGCGACAAGATCGCCTGTGTGATCGTCGAGCCGGTGGTCGGCAACATGGGATGCGTCCCGCCCGCGCCCGGCTATCTGGAAGCGTTGCGCGAGATCACCGAGCGCCATGGCGCGTTGCTGATCTTCGACGAGGTGATGACCGGCTTTCGCGTGACCTTAGGCGGAGCGCAACAGCTCTACGGTGTCGAGCCGGACCTGACAACGCTCGGCAAGGTGATCGGCGGTGGCCTGCCGGTGGGCGCCTACGGCGGCCGCAAAGACGTGATGAGCAAGGTCGCCCCGCTCGGACCCGTGTACCAGGCCGGCACGCTCTCGGGGAACCCGCTGGCCGTCGCCGGCGGCTTGGCGACCCTGCGTGTTTTGCGCGACTCACCCGAGATCTACGAGACGCTCGACCAAAACGCCGCCCGCCTGGTGGATGGCGTTGTAGCAGCGGCGAAGAAGGCCGGCATACCGATGACGGTGAACCGCGTCGGCTCGATGTTTACTTTCTTTTTCAACGAAGGGCCGGTCACCGATTTCGACGGCGCCTCAAAGAGCGACACCGACCGCTTCGCACTCTTTTTCCGGCGGATGCTGGAGTCGGGCGTCTACTTGCCCTGCTCGCAGTTTGAAGCCGCGTTTCTCTCCGCGGCCCACAGCAGCGACCACATCGACGCAACCATCCGCGCAGCCGAAGAGGCGTTCAGTGGACTCGCGGCCTGAGGTCTCGGAACCTCTATCGGCACGCAACGACCGGCTCACTTCAGCGCGAAGTCGAGGTACGCCAGGTATCCACAGATGAGCTGATAGGTCTCGTGGTACTGTTTGCTGTCGATCAACTTCAGTTCGTCGCGCGAACTGTGTATGTACTTCAAACTTTCCTGATTCAACGCATGGATCGTGATCGCGGGGATGCCAATCTTGGCAAACGATGCAGAGTCGGTAGTGCCAATCTTATCTACGTCGACGCCGGAGACAGGCAGCTTCATGACGTCCGCGATGTAGCCCATGAAGTTTACGAGATTCTTATCCGCTTTGCTCACCCAGACAGCGGTCGGAGAGATTCCGAGGCACTCCAGATTGACCATCGCCCGCGTTTGGGCCCTCTCGTCTTCGGTGAGCTGCTTGGCGTAGAACTTGCAGCCCTTCAGCCCTTTCTCTTCCGCGCTGAATCCGATGAAGACGAACGTGTGGCTGCGCTCGTGGTCCTTCAGGCTCTGCCACAGACTCGGCAGTAAAGATGCCCCGGACCAGTTGTCGACCGCGCCGTAGCTGTCAGGCACGGTGTCGAAATGAGCGCCGACGATAATGGTGGCGTCGGTCTTGCCCGGCAAGGTGCAGATGACATTCGGCTCTTTGAACCCCTTGATCTTCTGTTCGACCAGGAGGTCGTCGCGACAACCGGCCTCTTCAAACAGGGCCTTGACTTTCGTTCGGCGCTCACCGTTGCGATGAGAAAGCTGCTGGAGTCGAGCATCGAGGACATCCGGCTGGATGGGCGTGAACTCGATTTTCTGACCGAAAGCCTAGGTGCTCAGCAGGAGCGAAAGCAGCAGGCTCAGGCTAGCGATCGTCCAGGCGGAATGCGGTTTCATCCCGGCGTGATGTTACTTCGATCCGACGCGCCGCGTTCAGCTACTGTAAGCTGATCACGGTTCGAGCAAGAGAAACAGCGGCCACCCGTTACTGTTTGGGCGGCTGCTCTTCCTGCGCTTCGGTGTCGTCGACGATCTCACCGAACGTGATGTCGGCGTCGCTCTTGAACTGCTTGTAGTCTTCGTATTTGATGATCATGCGGATGCGCTGGTCGCTGTTCTTGAAGTGCAAAACGTCATCCGCGCGAGTGTAGACGGGGAACCAGTATTTGCCGTCTATCTGGTCGCGGTAGGTTTCAAAACGGGGAAACTGGTTGTCTTCATTTTTCTTGAGTTTGCCGATGCCCTTGCCGTAGGTCTTGACGATCTGTAGATCTATCTGGTCGACCCAGATCTGCCCCTCGAAGTAGCGCTTGCCCTTCTCGAGTTGCTTCGGCTTCACGGCAAAGGTGTAGCACTCAATCTCGTCCACCTTCTCGGGGCCGAGATAGCGGACGTGGTAATCGTTGCGCTCCGCGGTCGTCATCACAAAGGGCTGCACGTCGCGCAGGTCCTGCATATCTTGCGGCGTGAGACTGATGTTCTGAAGCGTCGAAACCGGTGCGAAGACGACCCGCTCGTTCCGCCGGCCGTCCCCACTGTAGATGATGTCTTGCACGATCTCATACTTACCGCGCACGCGGCCCGAGTCAGTGTACTCGAGGATCTTGACCGTCTGGCGGTAGGTGTAGTTGCCGCGGGCCTTGGAGAACTCCGTTTCCTTGGCGATAAAGTTGTCGATGAGCTGCTCGACCGGCATCGGCAGGTTGCCGACCGCCAAGTCGGCTGCTGGTGCGGGTATGGCAAAACCCCCAACCAGTGCCAAAACTGTGACAAGCGTAGTGAGTGCCAAGACTCTCATCGTCGTTCTCCCGTGGGCCACAGGTGACCCTCAATTGTCAATTATCCCACCGATGACGGACCGCTGCTCGTTTTCACAGACGTTCGCCGGCCGGCTTGGGTTGCCGGTGAAGGCCCGAAAATATCGCTCATACCAGGACGCGATCTTGGTGCTCGCCGAAGATTTCGCGCAGGCAGTCAGAAATCTCGCCGACGGTGGCGTAGGCCTCGACTGCGTCCAGCACCGCGGGCATTAGGTTGTCTGTCGAGCGGGCGGTGGCGGCCAAGTGTTCCAGACAGGCGCGCACCCGCTCTGCATCGCGTGAGCCACGCAGCGAAGTCAACGCGTCGCGGCGGCGTTCCTCGATCGTTTCGTCGATGCGAAAGATCGGCACGGACTGGCGCTCCTCCGAGCGATAGGCGTTGACGCCGACCAACTTCTGCTCGCCGCTCTCCACCTTCTTCTGAAACTCGTACGCGGCGCTCTGGATCTCCCGCTGCACGAAGCCGCGTTCAATGGCGGCAATCATGCCGCCCATGGCGTCGACCTTGTCGAGGTAGCCCCGGGCCCCTTGCTCGATCTCATCGGTCAGGCCCTCGATGGCGTACGATCCGCCCAGCGGGTCGGCGGTGTTCGCGATGCCGGTCTCTTCGGCGAGCACTTGCTGGGTGCGGAGGGCCAGCTTCGCCGCCTGCTCGGTCGGCAGCGCCAAGGCTTCGTCGAAGGAGTTCGTGTGCAGCGACTGCGCGCCCCCGAGTACCGCGGCCAGGGCCTCGAAGCTGGTCCGCACGACGTTGACGAGCGGCTGCTGCGCCGTGAGCGTCGAGCCGGCGGTCTGCACGTGGAACCGCATGGCCCGTGAGCGTGGGTCCTGAGCGCCGAAACGGTCGCGCATCAGGTGCGCGTAGAGCCTCCGGGCGGCACGGAACTTGGCGATCTCCTCGAGGAAGTTGCGGTCCGCGCTAAAGAAGAACGACAGCCTGGGCGCAAAGTCGTCGATCGCCAGCCCGGCCGCGAGTGCGGATTCGACGTAGCTCACCGCGTTCGCCAGGGTGAAGGCGACCTCCTGGACCGCGGTCGCTCCGGCCTCCCGCATGTGGTAGCCGCTGATCGAGATGACGTTCCAGTGCGGGGCTTCGCGGCTCGCCCAAGCGAAGAGGTCGGTGACAATCCGCATCGACGGCCGCGGCGGATAGATGTACGTGCCGCGCGCAATGTACTCCTTCAGGATGTCGTTTTGGACGGTACCCTGCAGCTCATGGACCTCGACACCTTGCTTGCGGGCCAGGGCCACGTACATCGCCAGCAAGATCATCGCCGTCGAGTTGATCGTCATCGAGGTCGAGACCTTGCCGAGCGGGATGCCTTCGAACAGCTCTTCCATGTCGGCCAGGGAGCTGATCGCCACGCCGGCGCGGCCGACTTCCCCGGCGGCCAGTGGGTGGTCGGAGTCGTAGCCCATTTGCGTCGGCAGATCGAAGGCGACCGAGAGACCGGTGATGCCCTGGGAGAGCAGGTAGCGGTAGCGCTGGTTCGACTGCGCGGCGTCGCCGAAGCCGGCATACTGGCGCATCGTCCACAGCCGGTCGCGGTACATGCCCGGGTGAATACCGCGCGTAAACGGGGGCTCGCCGGGATCGCCCAATCGCTCGGCGTAGTCGAACGAAGTTGGACCGTAGCGCTCTTTCACGGCGTTGCCTGCATCGGACGCGCGAGGGGAGGCGGGAAACGGCTCCCCGTCAGCCGCCGTGTCACCGGTCGCGCGCGATTCGCTTAGCGCGGCGAAAGGAGGAAATGCCGAAGCCCAACAAGACGAGGACGAACAGCCCGACCGTGGCTAGTTTGAACGGCGCGTTGGGGTCGCTATCCATGCTTTGAAAGTTGCTGATGAGTCCCTCGCTGCCAAAGATGAAGAACAGCGCGAACGCGAAGAAAATGAAGCCCGTCACCTCATGGAACAGCTCCCGCGCCATGCCCCAGAGCTTCGGGATGAACTTCTTGACCTCGTTCAGCCCGATGGTAAACAGCTTCATCACCATGGCAGTCATCATGCTAGCAAAGCGATTCCTCGGCAGTAGCCGGAGGTTCATCCGTGGACAAGGCCGGCTCCGAGGAACCACATGGAACGACTGAAGATGAAACTGAGACACTACCCCGAGGGTTGCGCGCGCTTGGATTAGGTTCGAGTATGGAGACAAGATCCCCTATGGCTCTGAAGGTCGGCATTGTAGGCTGCGGCAACATCGGCTTGGAGTTGGCCCGCTTTGTGCATCAGCACAAGGCGTTTACCCTGCAGGCTGTTTCGGACGTGGAGCCGGACCCGATTCGCCGACTCCTCACTGAGATCCACCCGGACCGGTTCGAAACTCTCGGCCTAGACGACTTGGTCGATGCGGTCGATCTCATCGTCGAAACGGCCAACAAAGAGGTCGCCGGTGCCATCTTGGCTCACCATCGGCTCGATGTCCCAGGAAGAAAGCTGTTTCTGCTGAGCACGTCGGCTTTGTTGGAATCGAGCGATCGGGTCAAGCAACTGAAGCATTGCGAGGTCTTTCTACCGTCCGGGGCTATCGCGGGGTTGGATGCGATCAAGGCAGTGGCGGGACAAATCTCGTCCCTGATTTTGACGACGACGAAACCGCCCGCGGGCTTGGACGGGGCGCCCTACGTCGTCGAGGCCGGCATCGATCTTGCAGGGCTCACCACCGCACGAACGATCTTCTCCGGGGGTCTCGCGGAAGCGGTTCGTGGTTTTCCGAAGAACGTGAACGTGGCCGCCACACTGTTTGTCACATCAGGGTTTGATGACTTGCAGGTTAAGGTCATCGCCGATCCCGCGGCAACGTCGAACCAGCATGAAATCGTCTGCAAGGGCGACTTCGGTACGATTACCGTCCGGGCTGAGAACAAGCCTAGTGCGAACCCGAAGACCAGCATGCTCGCCATCCTGAGCGCGAAGCGAACTCTCGACGGTATTGTCGAGACGATCCATGCGGGGACGTAGTGCGGCGGCGGGTTAGGGCGGTAGCTTAGGGATGACGTCGTAACGGTCCCACAAAGCAGCCTCGAGGAAACCCATGATGCCAAGACAACCAACTTCGCGCCGCCAATTCCTGAGGCAGTCCGCGATCGCCGCATCGGCTGGAGCCCTCGTCTGCGGTTCAGTCGACGAGCGAACCGCGGCAAGCGCCGCTGAGGTCGATCGATCCATCACGGTCAAGACACCCCCCGCTGTCCGGCAGGTCGATGTCTTGTTCGATGCGGCAAGCTACACGGCATTTCCGCATGTCGTGCGACTCGATGGTGACGAATTGCTGATGGCCTTCCGCCAGGCGCCCAGCCAGGAGCGCGTCCGCCATACGCACCCCCGCAGCGTGATCACCGTCATTCGTTCCTACGACCTGGGCGAGAGCTGGGACATCGAGAACGCCGGTCAACTCGCCGCGGGAGGGGGCCAGGAGTTTGCACCGATCTACCTCGGCGACGGAGTGGTCGGCGGGCTCTTGGCCATGCACGAAGTCGTCCCGGTCACCGAAAGTCAACGAACCGCGATTCCCCACACTCACAAACGCGAGTACCCGTTCCGCAACGTCGGCGGATTCTGGTCGTGGAGCGACAACTCCGGTCTCACCTGGCCGCTGCACCACAACGTTCTGTTCGCGCCGAGCTTGCAGACTTGCTCGACCGCGATCAAACTCGCTACGGAAGCGTTGCTGGCCCCCTGCTATGGCAATATCGACCAAGGGCTGACGGGTGTCTCATCCAACCGTGTCTCATCCAACGTCGTGTATCGATCCGACGACAACGGCAAGACGTGGTCGGGTTCCACGGTGATGGCCAGGGGAACCAAAGCCACGCGGTACTATCACGAGCCGTGCATCCTCGAGCTGGGTGCCGGACATCTGCTCGGGATGCATCGTGTGGGTCGATGCCAGGACGGCCGCAACGGCTTGTTGTGGCAAAACGAGTCCCGCAACGGAGGCAAATCATGGACCAGGCCCGTCGAGACCAACATCACGTCGGGAGCCTGTCCGCGGCTGCTAAAACTGTCCGATGGCCGTATTCTGTTGACCTACGGTCGGCGTTACGAACCGTACGGTCTGTACGCGAGGTTGAGTAGCGATGGAGGAAAGCGGTGGAGCGAGGCATCGTGGCTGCTGCGAGCCGCACCCAACGGCGACCAGGGCTACAGTTCTTCCGTCGAGATCGAGCCCGGTCGAATATTCACTGCCTGCTACGCACAGAACAGCGATGGTGTGACCGGCATCACCGGCACGTTTTGGTCCGCATTTCCAATTTGATTTCGGCATCCCGACCTTATAGCGGCCTTCAGCGTCTTTATTTATAGGGGTTCAAGCCCCGTCAGGACGCCATGGAGGTCAACACCCAGTGGGTGAAAAACAAAGCAAGCCTTTTCAACTGTCTTTCGACGGGTCACTGAAGGTCGATTTCCAGGGCTCGCGTGTCACCTCTGATGGTGGGCTGATCCGCATCCGTGAGTTGGACGAACGGCTCGGGCTCGGGAAGCTGATCGAGGAGCATCTCAGCGACTCGCGACAAGGCTCGAACAAGAAGTTCCCACTGGCCGATTTGCTACCACAGTCTGTCTACAGCCGACTCGCAAGCTACGAGGATCTCAACGATGCTATTCGAGTGTCGGCTGACCCGACTTTTCGCCTGATCGGCTCAAAGAAGAACTGGGATCGCGGCGCGGCGCTCACCTCGCGACGGCAAAGTTTCGAGGCAGAATTTCTGTCCAGTGAAGAGAACCTGCTGGGGCTGATGGCGGTGAACCGCGAGTTGGTCGCTCAAGCCGAAGCTGCCGACGGTTCAGACCGCGTGGTGCTCGACATGGACTCCACGGAGAGCCCTGTCCACGGCCAACAAGAGGGCAGCGTCTATAACGGCCACTTCGAGTCCGTCTGCTATCACCCGCTGCTGCTGTTTAATCAGCACGGCGATTGTCTTGCTGCGAAGTTGCGGCCCGGCAACGTGTCCAGCGCCGAGGACTGGGACGAACTGCTGCTGCCCGAGATCGAGCGCCAACAGGCCGAGGGCAAACGAGTGACGTTCCGGGCCGACGCCGCCTTTGCCAAGCCGGAGCTTTACGACGCGTTGGAAGGGCGCACTGCAGACTACGTGATCCGCATTCCAGCGAACAAGAACCTAGAGCTGGAGATCGAAGATATTCTGTTCCGTCCGCCGGGCAGGCCCTCGCTCAAGCCCCTGGTGCGCTACAAGAGCTTCCGCTATCAAGCCGAGAGCTGGTCGAAGCCTCGGCGGATCGTCGCCAAGGTCGAGCATCACGCAGGCGAACTGTTCCCGCGCGTCGGTTTCATCGTCACGAGCATGGCCTTGCCGAGCCGCTCGCTGGTGCGCTTCTACAACAAGCGCGGCACGGCGGAGCAGTGGATCAAGGAAGGCAAGCAGGCAACGAGTTGGACCAGGCTGTCGTGTCACCGTTTTCGAGCAAACGAGGTGCGGCTACAACTCAGCGTGCTGGCCTACAACCTCGGCAACCTCTGGCGGCGGCTGGGACTGCCCCACCGGATCAAGAGCTGGTCGCTGACGAGCTTGCAGCACCGGTTGATGAAGACAGGCGGTCGGCTGCTCAAGCACGCGCGGTATTATTGGCTGCTGTTGGCCGACGGGCATCTGAACCGCAAGCTGTTCGGCGAGATGCTGGGAGAATCTGGGCGCTGCCTGTGCCGGGCGGGTAACTGGCGACGGGCTGCGACGGACAAGAGAGGCTGGGTTACTGAAAAGGGAGCCACTCGGAGCCGTGTCGGCGAAAAGCCATCCAGTGCGCTGGAACGCGGCGATCGAGCGCAATTCAGCGACCGAAACGGGAGCGCACGGCGCATCGATCGTTAAAAGAGAACGAAGACCTTGAATCCGAGCCGTGGATTGGAGTACCCTGACCGTGCCGGGATGGCTAAAACGGAAATCCTGGTTTGGAGTCTTCCGTCAGGATGACACGTGGTCATTCACTTCAGTTAGGGTGACTGTCCCCTTTGGGTCCCTTTGGGTTCTTCTGGGTCTTTGGGTCCCCTCGCGTGTGCCCGTCGTATTGGAGTTGAAGGGCCTGCGGACCCGTCCCGACGTCCACATCCGCGTCGCCCCCGAACCGGCCACCCCGAAGCCATGAACAAATTCAGCCCACCTGGTCACAGGTTTTTGGATTTCGTAACGGCCTGCGAAATCAGGTGGTTAGCGTCGCGCGGCAACCCGTTGCAGCTTGCCGGCATCTAAACTGGTGAGTGAAGGTAGTCGATGAGGGAAGGGGGTCGGCCCGTTGGTCCGAGGCTCAGCACTTTCCCTCATTGAACTTCCAGCATCGTTTCTGATACCGTTATTCGGTCGATCGAGAAGTTGCACAAGAAGGGGAGTTCCTGTCATGTCCGCACAAGAGAGAGTCAAGATCCTTGCCGACGCAGCCCCCAACACATGGGTCGCGCTCTCACAGGACGAGTCCCGCGTCGTCGCCAACGGTGAAAACTACACGCAAGTGGTCGAGAATGCAGAGGAGGCCGGGGAATCGGATCCCGTCCTGATCCGCGTTCCTGATTCGTGGAGGCCTATGGTACTCTAGGTTCCTCTTGCGATTACCCTACAAGCCTTTCCCAGTCGCCGGCGCCGCCGGTTTTTGAGAAGCTAAAAGTTCATTGGATTCCCATGATGACGGTAGCGCTCATCTACCGCCATACAACCAGCAAGAGAGTCGAAGCGATCGTCGATTCAGGCTCGCCCTGGTGTCTTTTTCATGCGCAGATCGGGGAATCTATCGGGGTCAAAACCACCAGCGGCCAGCAGGGCAGTCTCGGAGGTGTGCTGGCAGGTGCAAGCAGCGACGTCTATTTCCACCGGCTCAAGCTCGTCTTCATGGGAAACATCGTTGAAACGACGGTTGGTTTCTCGGACAATCTTTCCGTCGCCGCCATCCTCGGGCGGAGGGGCTTCTTCGACAATTGCACGATCACGTTCGACCCAAGCCAAAGCGAGTTCGGAGAACTAGACATAGAGCGCTTTCACCGAGTCTAGTCCTTCCCCGCGTGCCCCCGGACCGCTCCCAGAACAATGATGGTGTGACCGGCACCACCGGCACGTTCTGGCGTCTGCCGTCAAGTTGATGCCTGATCATTGACTTCAGTTAGGGGTCGCGGTAGGGATACCGGTCACCCTGCACCCCTGACGTGCCCCGGTTCTTCGACCGCGCCGGGGCCGGCCGCCGCTCGCGCTGGCGCGACGACCGATATGGCCTTCCCCTCCAGTCAACAAGGTCGGCCCCCGAGACGTGCTATTTCACGGCTCTATAGCCCAGCCCGCCAGTGCCTCTGTCAACGCTTCACCCGCGATGTCACCACCGTCGGCGCATGACTCAAGGTCAGCGTGGATCGCTACTCCTTCACTGTGGAGCTCCTTCCTCCCCGACTCCCTGCCGGTTTATCCCGGCGCTTTCTGACTGTCCCCTTCAGTTCCCTTCAGTTCTTCAGTTCCCTTTTTTCCTAGCTTCGAAGGATGCCCTTCAGCGAGGTTATCACTCCTTGCGACATTCTACGGACCGTCTTAGCCGCAGTGGTGCCTCCGAGTGAACGTGAGTGAGCGAGTGCCACAACGTCGAGCGACTTTCTAATGACGTCGGTGGACAAACTCGAATATCCTCCCATGTACCGCATAACTAGATGCATGCGCAGAAAATTTGTTTGCGCCCATTCCGGTCTAAGGTACCATGCCTCCCTTGTGTTCTCGAACGCTTCCGCGACGATAACCTTTTGTAGCAAACTCTTGTTTGCGGAGATAGTGTGCCGAAGCGACGTAAGCGCTCCAGTGTGCAGATTCGTCAACAAGCTGCGCCCAATCCTGAGAGGAGAGAAATACGCTGCGCAGTAACCGACAGCGACAAGTTGTCGTTCCGGAGCAGCCTCATAGTTAGCCAACCAAAAATCACGCTGTCGTTCTATCGAATCGGGGTTCCCCGTCAAAGCTTCGCGCGACTTACCATTCGCACTATCAGCGGTGAGTCATCCCGGAAGCGCGCTGCTATATCCATCAAAGTCTTCCTATTCTCCTCGTACGCGCCAGGACAACACAGCGCCGTCAAGCGGCAAACGTTGTACGCCCGCCTGAAGTTTAGAAGTGGGTCTTCCTGCGAATCAATCTGGGCATACTGTTTCGTCGCCTCGCAAGCGTGCTTCATTAAGTAAGAAAGTCGGGGTGCCAGTACGTTGGCTGCCCAGTTCGACGACCGTACGTTGTGTGCTCCTCGAACCAGGAGTTCAACCGGGCCACCCTTTATGTGATCGCAGCACTTATCTAACAATTGAAGGAGTTCCGCTCGACTATGGTCTCTGCCTATCAAAGCTGAGAGTAAGCTGTGGGCGCGGAGGCGATCTTTGGACCTGTGAAGAAGCCGACGTTCAGAGTGACTAAGAAACTGTCACAAAATAACATTTGCATCTAGAATTGTTTTCACTTACTCTGGAAGGGTGAGCGAGCCGGCAGCCATCAAGCGTCGTTATGAGGCGCTGCGAGGGGTGCTCGATGAACGTTCGCGGCGGCTGCTGGTGGCCGCGGAAAGCTTGGCCCTGGGGCGCGGCGGCATCTCGGCAGTGGCCCGAGCGACCGGGGTCTCACGGCAAGTCATTGCCCGTGGCCGCCAGGAGTTAACCGAGCCCGCTGGGCCTCCGCCCGGCCGCATCCGGCGTCGGGGCGGCGGGCGCAAGCGAAGCGTCACGAAAGACCCCACTCTCAAGAGCGAGCTGGAGCGGCTGGTCGAGCCACTCACGCGCGGCGATCCGGAATCCCCCCTGCGCTGGACGTTGAAAAGTGTCCGCAAGCTAGCCGCCGAACTCGAACGGAGGGGCCACCCAACGAGTCATCGCATGGTGGCCGAGCTGCTGCACCAGCTGGGTTACCGCCTGCAAGCCAACCGCAAGACGAAAGAAGGAACGAAGCATCCCGACCGCAACGCTCAGTTTGAACAGATTAACCGCAAGGTGAAGCGTTTTTTGGCTCACCGCCAGCCCGCCATCTCGGTCGACACGAAGAAGCGGGAACTGGTGGGAGACTTCAAAAACAACGGGCGGGAGCTACGGCCGAAGGGTGATCCGGAGAAGGTGCGGGTGCATGATTTTCCGATTCCCGAACTGGGCCGGGCCACGCCCTACGGGGTCTATGACATGGCGCGCAACCGGGGTTGGGTCAGCGTCGGGGTGGATCATGACACGGCGGCGTTTGCGGTCGAGACGATCCGCCGCTGGTGGCGCTCGATGGGGCAGGCCGCTTATCCGCAGGCGAAGCGCTTGCTGATCACCGCCGACGCGGGCGGCAGCAATGGCTCGCGTCCGCGGCGGTGGAAGCTGGAATTGCAGAAGCTGGCGGACGAAACCGGGCTGCGGATCGCGGTGTGTCACTTCCCGCCCGGCACCAGCAAGTGGAACAAGATTGAGCACCGGCTGTTTTCCTACATCAGTCAGAACTGGCACGGCAAGCCGCTGATCAGCCATGAGGTGATCGTGAATCTGATCGCCGCGACGACGACGCGAACGGGATTGCAAGTCCATGCCGAACTCGACACGGGCAGTTATCCGACCGGCATCAAGATCACCCACCAGCAGATGGCGGCCCTCAAGCTGCGCCGAGACAAGTTTCACGGGGAGTGGAACTACACGCTCCTTCCCCGCAAGACCCTAGATTGACAAGGTTATTTTGTGACGGATTCTAAGAGACTGCACTTCGAACGAACTCGATTCTAGTTTACGGAACACTTCGACCTGACGCGATGTGAGTGCCAGATCCGGAAACACACGATACCACGACGGCGCGCATACAGGCCCTGGAACCACTGGTTCCGCGCGCTCTAGGTGCTGTGCGCGCTGATCTACTTGGTCAAGATCAACCAATCGGGGCTGTCGTCGGACCTGATCGATCGCTAAACGCTTGGCGGTCTGAAAAAGCCAGCTACGACCGGAGTGCGGATCTCGGATTCCATCAGCCTGCTGAACCGCTTTCACAAAACCATCTTGGGTAACATCTTCGACAAGGTCATGTCTCTCCGAAAGAATGCTAGCCACGAACCTCGATAAATCGGTCCTCGAGTCGAGGAATAAGTTGATAAGTAGGTCTCGATCCATTCTCTCGCGGCCTCAGTGTAGTATTGGTTGGTTGGGCAGTCAAGTGTGGCCAGCGCACAGTGTCAACGCCCAATAGAAATGTCCCCCTCGGTAGCTCGATAGAAGTGTCCCCTTGTGTTTCTTGTTCGTAGGAGAGATATCGTCGTCGTCGGGGCTGTGGAACTGTGGGAATCGCGTAGCGATTTCCAAGGGGCGGTGGGAAGGGTGGAAAACCATCCACCGCTCCTCGAACCCGGTACTGCTGCCTCGAGAGATTTTCCACGCTTTCCATCCGACCCGGCATTTCCACAGCCCTCTTATGTATTCGCAGCCCGTTTTTTCCGTAACACAGCTCGCCGCCAGGGGTGGTCCGCCGCCGGCTTGCGCCCGCCCCCCGGACGCTGCTGTGGTGCTGGTTTCGTCCGCAGCTGTGGCGTCGGCGTGGCGATCACGTCGTGCTCGATCTCGTGCCCGTCAAACCTCACCTGCAAGCTCTCATCGCGCCACTGTTGGACCGTCACCCGTGCCCCCGCCCCCACGCCCTGGTTGCGTTTCGGCTTCAACTGCAAACAACGATTCTCGAAACGCACCACCCGGTCGTTGCTCACCACGCGTTCGTACTCGCAACAGAACACCCCTCGCAGCTCGGTGCCGCGGGGGAGCGCCTGGTGAAAGTCCGCTGCCGCCGCCGGCTCACAGGCGAAGCGCTCGTTGTGCTCGGCCAGGTACTCCTCGTCGAGATAACGGTTCGCCGCCTCGTACTCGACGATCCCGCGCAGCCGCATCTTCTTGATCAGGCGGTCTTGGTGCGTGCCGTGATGGCGCTCCACTCGGCCCTTGGCTTGCGGCGAGGAAGCCGCCATGATCGTAATGTCGAGCTTGGCACACATGCGCCCGAACTGCGTCTCGGGCTTGATGCCTGCCAGCGCTTCCCGCGACGTCGGCTGGCGCTGGTAGACGTTTTTCCAGTCGCAGTACAACGCCTTGGGAACGCCGTGTTGACGTACCCAGGCTGCGAGCAGATCGGCCGCGGCCCAGGTCGTTTCCTGGTCCGAGAAACGGCACAGCGCCACACCGGTCGCGTCATCGACGAAGTTCATCAGACAGGCTTTCGGGCCGCGTTCTTCCAGCCAGTGGTGGTGCGAACCGTCGAGTTGAATCAGCTCGCCGAAGTGCGCTTTGCGTTGGCGCCGGGTGCGATGCGGTTGGCGCTTGCGACGGCGGCTCCACAGACCCGCGGCGAGCATCCAGCGCCGCAGTGTTTCGCGCGGCACTTCCAGGCCGTGGTCGGCTGCCAGATGTTCCGACGCCAGCGTCGGCCCGAAGCGCTCGTGCCCCTCGCCCGCATAGTTCTCGCGCACCAACTCGAGAACCTGCTGGCGTCGCTTCTGATCGGCTCGGTTCGAAGCACGGCCGACGTTACCGTGCACCAAAGCCTTGGCCCCGCCCGCACGGTAACGCTTCTTCAGACGCTTCGCATGGCGGTAGCTGACCTCCAGCAGCTCGGCGGCTTCGGTCAACTTCAGTTCCCCTCGTTTCACTCGGCTCAGCACTTCGCCGCGCCTCAACTCCTTGGCACTCATCCATGTCCTTCCCACTCTCGGCTCCTCCTTCGGAGCCTCAGAGTAGGGGACATTTCTATTGGGCGCTCAAGGGGACATTATCATTGGGCTTCAACAGTGTGGCCAGCGCACAGGCTCGGCCTACATCGGCGGTGACGAGCGCGGCGGAGTCGGCTCCGCCACGCTCGCATCGACATGCCTAATCTGGCACGACTCTGACTGAGTCACGGACCGGAACGACCGTTGTGACTCCTGTATCGGGCCGATGCACACTAATCTGACCCTCTTGGACGGTCACCTCCCGCTTTGCATAGTCGCTGAAGCGGTGGAGCACCGAGTTTGTTTTGTTGTCAACGATAGACATCTTTCCCGTTACCGTGCTGCTATTGGCGTTTGCCATCTTGTTCTTCCTCCGCTCGCAGTAGCGAGCACCTATAGGACGCGAGAACCCGCACAGATCGGACGTTTCCACACAAGAATAATCCCCGTGATTTCAATAACTTCCAGACGACCCTTGTGTCGTCAGTCGGGCTCGAGTGGGATTGGCAACGATCGCCCATCGTGATGGGCGATCGAGAAGCAAGCAGATGAGGCAGATGAGAGGCGGGCACCAATCCCCTCAGCCCGCTCGGGATACAGGGCGTCATTTCCCAGTCCTTGAGGAATCGCTTCGATCGCGTCCGCGGCCTTCGAATCGGTAGGAGGACACGATGAACCACACGACAGCAGCCAGCACCAGCAAGCAGATGCCCTTGACCGCGAGCGGGCTGTTAGAGAAGGTGTAAATCGCCCCGGTGCCGGCGGAAGTGAATTGTTCCCATGATTGAATCGGGCTTGTGTTCATGGGTCGCGATCTCCGGGTGAAGAGTGAGTGGTGCGGGTCGCCGTAAAAAGTCGGTCAATTGCTCGCGTGAATGATCGCCCCGTCGGGCACGACACCCTCGATTCCGAGCTCCGCGATGTCGAGACCTAGCAGTTCGTCTTCGGTGGAGACGCGCAGCAAGTTCTTCTTCTTGAGCACGAGGCTCAGAAGATATCCCGGCACAAACCCTAGGCTCGCCATCACAACGATGCCCAGAAGTTGTGCGCCCAACGAAGTGAACTGATCATGTTGGGGGTAGCCACCGGCAAAGATGCCCAGCGCCAGCATGGACCACACTCCGCCGCCACCGTGGACGGCGAACGCCCCGACCGCGTCGTCGATACCCTTGCGCTCCAGAAAGTTCCCCAAATAAACGGCGATCATGCCGCCGACAAGACCGACGAGGTAGCCCAGCCCGGGATGGTAAACGTCCATCCCCGACGCGACGGCGATCATGCCGGCCAACCCGCCGCTGATGGTCCAGTAGGGCTCCCCTCGCGAGGCGAGAAACGCCCCCATCGCTCCGCCCGCGAAACCCATGGTTACGTTAAACGCGATGGAGCTGAGCGTCATAGGCGTGAGGTAGATGCTCAGCCAAGGCCCTTCGGGCTGCAAGACCGCGCAGGCTGCGTAAAAGGCGTAGAACCCGGTGAAGATCAGCATCAAGCCGATCATCGTCAGCGGCAGGTTGTGCGGAAGGATGACCTGCGGCTTTCCGGCGGCGTCGTATTTACCCAAGCGGGGCCCGAGATTCAGGAGGACTCCCAGCGTGAAGAACGCCGCCACGGTGTGTACGCAACCGCCAGCGCCCCAATCATGAAAGCCGAACTTCGTGTACAGCCAGCCCGAGCTACTCCAGCCCCACGAGGCGGCCAAGATCCAGACGACGGAACCGAGCACGGCCGCCAGAAACAAGTACGCACCCAGATGAATGCGCTCAATGACCGCGCCTGACATGATCGACGCGGTCGTGAACGAGAACAACAGGAAGGCGAACCAGAAGACGCCCGTGATGTTGTCCTGCAGGTTGGGCCCCATGTGGGCACTCCAAGGCAGCGCTGCGCTCGCCGCCTCAGTCGCTACCGGCACGAATCCATGGGGGAACGCGTAGTAGATCCACCACCCGAACAAAAAGAAGGTCGGCGTCACGACCGCGCAGGTAAGCAGGTTCTTCATCATCGTCATCAGCACGTTCTTGCGTCTCGTGACACCGGCTTCGTAGGCCATGAAGCCGACGTGGATGAGCCACATCAACACGCCGGTCCAGAAGTAGAACGTCTCGATCGTCTTGGCGGCGAACAGTTTGGCGTCGTCGGGGCTCACGATGATTCGACCACATGCTAGCAGGAAGGAAGTTTCTCGCAAAGACGCCAAGGGCCGCTAAGGGCGCGGAGAAACCTCGGTCGGCTGCGAGGAGACACCATCATAGACTGGGGGCCTGGGGCCCGCAAGGACGCTGGCGATCTCGTAGACGAAGGTGCGTGTCTGGATGCCCTGGTTGACTTGAGAAAGGAGACCGAGTTCACGGGTTAGCGGTTCACTAGGAGCCACGGGAACTCAAGATACGATCGGTCCCCGCAGGTCCGTTCAGCCGAGGTTCAGCATCTCCTCGGCGTAGAGGGCGCCGGCGGGGGTGTCTTCGTGCTTGAAGAAGAGGAAGACGGTCTTGTCTTGCGCGAGTAGGTTTTGGACTTCCTTGGCGATGGCGGCACGATCGTCGGGGGTGTAGTCGAGCTTGCGGAGACGGAAGTAGACGAAGTCAGCGGTGATGACTTCGGGGGCTTCGAGCTTCTCCGATTCGGCGCGGCAGAAACAGGTGTTGTGCTGCTCGAGCAGGCGGTAGACGGCGTCGTCCTGCCAGGACTTGTGGCGGAACTCGAAGGCGAAACGCATGTCGTCGGGCAGGTGCGCCAGGAAGGCGGCGAGACGGCCGGTATCGCAAGGCAGGTTCGGAGGGAGTTGGAAGAGCACGACGCCGAGCCGGCGGGTTGCGCGGAGCGGGTCGATCGAGCGCAGGAAGAAGTCGGTCGGGTCCTTGGCGTCTTTGAGACGCAGGATGTGGGTGATCTTTTGGTGGGCCTTGATCGAGAACGAGAAGCCGTCACCGGTCTGCTGGACCCAGTTTTCAAGCGTCGTGGCTGCGGGGTGGCGGCGGAAGGTGTAGTTGATCTCGACGCTGTTGAGCCGCGTGGCGTAGTATTCGAGGAACCTCTTGGCAGGATGCTTCGGCGGGTAGAAGTCCGGCTTCCAGGTGGGGTAGGAATAGCCGGAGGTGCCTGCGTATAGGTTTGCCATGCGGTTGGCCCATGGCTTCAGGGGCTTTCAGAGAAGTATATCCCGGCGGGGAGTGTGACGGTCTAGAAGGATTCGGTGTTGCGGGACACGAGAGCAAAGCCGCGGATTTCAAAAATGAGATCCGCGCTACGGACTGGTTAGAAGGCTGTGCGGTCGGGGGAAGTGGCGCGCGGATTCACATCCGCGCCTCTGTTGTGGCGGGGTCGAGGGTGTTGCGCTGGAGTGTCGGCGGTGCGAGTTTGGGTACGATGGGTGCCGGTAGTTGGCTATGGCTAGGGTGAAGCAGTTCGAACGTAGCTTTGACGATGAGCCCGCGGTGAGTGGGTTTCTGGATATACCCGCGAAGGCTTCGGGCGATGGGCTCGTATTCGCGCACGGGGCGGGTGGCAACGCACAGTCGCCGCTGCTGGCCGCGATTGGAGAGGCGTTGGCGAATTGGGGCGTGACGGTGCTGCGGTGTGACTTGCCGTTTCGCCAGAAGCATCCCAAGGGGCCGCCCAGTGGCTCGGCGGCAAAGGATCGGGAAGGGTTGCGGCGGGCTGTGACGGCGGTGCGAGAGTTGGTGAAGGGGCGGGTGTTGCTGGGCGGGCAGTCCTACGGGGGCCGTCAGGCGACCCTGCTGGCGGCCGAGGCGTCTGAGCTGGCGGACGGGTTGTTGCTGACGTCCTATCCGCTGCATCCGCCGGGCAAGCCGGAACGGCTGCGCACCGAGCACTTTCCACGGCTCGACGTACCAGCGCTGTTCTGCCACGGCACGAAAGACCCCTTCGGGACGTTGGATGAGTTGCGCCAGGCACTCAAACTGATCCCGGCGCGTACCGAGGTGGTCGAGTTCGAGGGTGGCGGCCACGGGTTGGCGTCGCCGCGGGCCAAGCCGGAGGCCTACCGGGAGGTGGGCGAGCGGGTCGCGGAGGCTTGCGCGGCGTTCTTCAGGTAGCGGTTGGGCGTCGACTAGGCCACGAGATCCCGCCGAACTTGCCGCTACGTCGTTTTCGGCTTTACGTGGAGCCGCCGGTAAGCCTCGCTGCGATGGGCAATGCGTGCAACAAGAACCTCCTCGGAGGAATCATCCACCCGATAGAGCACGACGTAGTCTCGGCTCGCATGGACACGGCGCAGATCGTCGCGGCCCTTCAGCTTGGTCGTTCCCTTGCGACGAGGCTCCCGGCCGACTAGCTCGAGCCATCGAACGACGCACTTCTGGACGTGCTGCGGTGAGTCAGCCAGTTGACCGTCGGCGGTTGGCGTCAGGCTGACGCGGTAAGCCATGGGTCAAGACTTCTTCAGCCTCGCTTTGACCTTGCTCAAGGGCACTGGCTTTTGCCCTCGTGCTTCCATGTCGGCTATCGCTTCGTCCGCGGTTTCGGCCCAGTAGCGATCCTCCAGGGTCTCCAGCATACGGGCGTCCTCTTCCGAGATCACAACGACACTGGGCCCGCCCCGACGCTCGATTCGCACACGGTCCCCTTGGTAGGCTACGCGATTGAATGTATCGGGAGGAATGCGGGTTTCGGAAGCTCTCAGTGTCGTCATGGCGAATTGGTTGAGTCGGACGAATTGTACAATTCGTACTATGTCCTTGACTATGGTGTACTAGCGGGGAAAAGTCAAGTCACGGCCGGTCGACTGTAATGCTCGTAACCCATGGCGCTCAAGGAATATCGTCGGAAGCGGGCGTTTGATCAGACCCCGGAGCCGGCGGGCGGCGACAGCTCGGCACGGGGCGGGCCGCGCGCTGCGAAGGCCGCTCGCTTCGTAATCCAGAAGCACGCGGCGCGGCGGCTGCACTACGACCTGCGGCTCGAGATCGACGGAGTCCTCAAGTCGTGGGCGGTGCCGAAGGGTCCGTCGCTCAATCCCAAAGACAAGCGGCTGGCGGTAATGACCGAAGACCATCCTCTCGAATACGGGGACTTCGAGGGCATCATTCCCGAGGGTAACTACGGCGCGGGCACTGTGATCGTGTGGGACACGGGTGAGTACATCCCGGAGGGGTCGCACTCGGCGAGCGAGCAATTGGCCAAAGGCGAGATAAAGTTTGCTCTGCGAGGCCAGAAGCTCGGCGGGAGCTTTGTTCTGGTTCGGCTCAAGCCGAAGCCTCAAGCCAAGACCGGCGGCAAGGCCCCGAACGATTGGCTGCTGATCAAGCACGATGACGCGCATGCCGACAGCGCATGGGACGTTGAAGAGCACATCGACTCGGCCGTGACGGGCCGCACACTGGACGAGGTGCGCCAGGGTCTGCCGCCGGACCAAGGCGGCGCGACGGCCGGCGCGGACAGCATCGAAAGCGCACGCCCCGCGCCGTTGCCGGCCGATGCTCAGCCGATGCTCGGCACCTTAGTTGCTAAGCCGTTCTCCGATCCTGATTGGGTGTTCGAGGTGAAGTGGGACGGGATTCGCGCGCTGGCGTCTGTCGACGATGGCGAGTGCAGGCTGCGCTCACGCCTCGGGAACGACATCACCGACCGCTATCCGGAGTTGGAGGCGCTTGCGGGTTTGGTCCGCGCCCGGCAGGCGGTGCTCGACGGCGAGATCGTCGTTCTTGACGCCGAGGGACGCGGCGACTTCGAGCGGTTGCAGTCGCGCATGCATGTAGCTACGCCTTCGCGCTCGTTGCTGTCGAGTGCGCCGATCACGTACTACGTTTTCGACTTGCTCTACTGCGACGGGTACGACCTTCGCGAGGCGCCTCTGGTCGAGCGCAAGCGGCTGCTGCGGCAGGTCCTGACGAGCAATGATCGCGTGCGCTACTCGGATCACGTTGCCGAAAAGGGGACCGAGTTGTTCGAACTCGCGGAACAGCATGGCGCGGAGGGGATTGTCGGCAAGCAGGCACACAGCCCCTACGTGGGCGGCCGGAGCCCGTACTGGGTGAAGCTGAAGGTGACGCGAGAGGTCGACGCGGTCGTGGGCGGGTTTACGTCGCCCAGCGGCGGCCGGGCGCACTTTGGGGCGTTGCTGGTTGGCCTCTACGAGGGCCGGCGCCTGCGGTTCGTAGGCGGGGTTGGGTCCGGATTCAACGAGGAGTCGCTGGCGCGGCTGGGTGCGCGGCTCAAGGAGCGCGAAGTTCGAAAGCGACCGTTCGCCGAGGAACCCGAGACCAAGGGGGAGCCGCACTGGGTCAAGCCGGAGTTGGTGGCGCGGGTGAAGTTCAGTTCGTGGACGCGCGAGCTGCGACTGCGCGCGCCGGTCTTTCAGGGGCTGCGTGACGACATCGAGCCAAGGGACTGCTGCCTCGAAACGGAGCAGCCCGCCGAGCCGGCGATACCGAAGCGAGTACCTGTGGCGGGCGTACCGCATCTGCGGGACAAGCGCGCCATCGAAGCCGAGTTGTTCGAGGGCAAGAGAGAAAGCGTGGTCGTCGAGATCGGCGGCACGCCGGTGCGGCTGACCAACCTCAACAAGGTCTACTTCCCCGAGCCCGGTTACACGAAACGGGATCTGCTGGCCTACTACTACCGTGTGGCCGACCTGATCCTGCCGTTCATGAAGGGGCGGCCGCTGGTTCTGCACCGCTACCCGAACGGCGCAGCCGGCGACGCGTTCTACCAGAAGGCCGCTGCCGAAGAGACGCCGCAGTGGATGGAGACTGAGCCCATCTACTCGGAAGAGCGCAAGAAGGACATCCCCTATTTGATGGCCGGGAGCCAGGCGGCGTTGCTCTACCTGGCGAACCTGGGCTGTATCGAGCAGCACCCGTGGTCGAGCTCGGTGCCGGACCTGGAGAGCCCCGACTACGTGTTCTTCGACTTGGACCCCACCGAGGGGACGCCTTACGACACCGTCGTCGAGGTGGCCCGCGGGATTCACCGGATTCTCGAGCGGATCGGAGTGACGGTGTTCTTGAAGACATCGGGCGCGACGGGATTCCATATGTGGTTGCCGCTCGAGGCCGAGTACGATTACGAGCAGATCCGGGCGTTCGCGGAAATCGTGGCGCGGGTGGTGGCCGCGCAGATGCCGGACGTCGTCACGCTGGAGCGATCGATCGAGCGGCGCGGCAAGGGCAAGGTCTACGTGGACTATTCACAGAACGCGCAGGGGCGGCCGTTGGCGGCCGTCTACAGCGTGCGGCCGTTCCCGCTGGCGACGGTGTCGGCGCCGATGTTGCCGCGGGAGCTTCGGCGCGGCCTCAGGCCGGAGCGGTTCACGATCAAGACGATGCCCGCGCGGATCGCGAAGGTGGGAGACCTGTGGGCCGGCTTCTGGACGAGCCGGCAGCCGATCTAGCCTGCGATTGAGAAGCTTCGGGCGGAGATCAGAGACAAGAAGATCCAGCTTTGACGGGTATCCGGCCGTCGCCGGCCCGATCGGCGCGACCGTGCCCCACTCAAGAGGTTGCGGCTTGCATCTGATGGATGACCGCCTCGGCGAACTCGGTGGTGCCGGCCTGGCCGCCTACGTCGCGGGTCAGTGATTGGCCGGCGGCGTAGGTCCGGTCGATGGCCTGATCGAGGCGCTTCGAGGCATCGGACTCGCCGATGTGATCGAGCATCTGGGCCGCGGCGCGCATCAGGGCCGTCGGATTGGCGATGTTCTTCCCGGCGATGTCAGGGGCGCTGCCGTGGACGGCTTCGAACACGGCGCAGTCGTCGCCAAGGTTCGCCCCGGGCACGATGCCGAGACCGCCCACGCGCCCGGCGCATAGATCGGAGACGATGTCGCCGTAGAGGTTTTCCATCAACAGCACGTCGAATTGCTCGGGCCGCATCACGAGCTGCATGCAGGTGTTGTCGATGATCAGCTCTTTGTACTCGATGTCAGGATACTTCTCGGCGACTTGGCGCGCGCAGCGCAGGAACAGCCCGTCGCCCAGCTTCATGTGTTGGCTTTGTGAATCGCGGCGATCTGCTTCCGTCCGGCGCGCTTCGCAAAAGCAAAGGCATACTCGGAAATGCGGAGGCTGGCTTTTTCGGTGATGATCTTGAGGCTCTCGATCACGCCGGGAACGACCTCGTGCTCGAGACCCGAGTAGAGTCCCTCGGTGTTTTCGCGGAAGACGATTAGATCGAGTTTTTTCGGTCAGAGAAAGGTGTCTTGACGCCGGGGAGGAATCGCGCCGGACGGTAGTTGGCGTAGAGCTCCAGGGCCTTCCGCAGGGAGACGTTGACGCTGCGAAAGCCCTCGCCGACGGGCGTCGTGAGCGGGCCCTTGAGCCCGACATGATTGCGCCGCAGCGAGTCAAGTACCCCATCCGGCAGAACATGACCCGTGTTGGCGAGCGCCAGGCTGCCGGCTTGGAACTCCTCCCAAGCGATCTCGACCCCGGTCGCGTTGATGGCCTGGATGACCGCGGCGGTGACCTCAGGGCCGATGCCGTCCCCGCGCACCCGGTCTGTTCGGGGACTCGGTTGCCCCTGACGTCTTGAGTTTGGTATACTCCAGTCGTCGGAGAACGTGCGTCTGTCCGTCCTTTTCCTTGTTCCAAGAAACGACTAGCAACGGTGTGCCCGTTCTGGGTCCGGTGATGTCCGAACGGGTGTAGCGGGGGGACTTCCCTCTTCATTCGATTCATGAGCGGGGTCAGGAGCCCCCCATACTGTCGATCTTGAGGTTTCTCGTTCCGGTCGGCATGCGACCGCTTTGCGTTTGCGGGTCCATCGCGTGGCGAGAGTGTGCGATCCGGTTCGCGGCCCTTGCCCAACCTACGGTCCGGATGGACCGCCTTATCAACCAAAGCAATCACGCCCGGCTAGGTTTTGTGGCCCACCACGCCGATGGAGCCGGCGAATCGCCAGATTCGGGAGATTTTGAATGGTAGCTAGCGCCAACGGTTCAGCCAACGGAAGACTTGACTTTTCGCGGATCAAGGCAGCGATCCCGATTCCGAATCTCATCGAGGTTCAGAAGGACTCCTACGCCCGCTTTCTGCAGATGGACAAGCTGCCGAGCGAACGGGACGACATCGGCCTGCAGGCAGTTTTCACCTCGGTCTTCCCGATCACGGACTTCCGTGGTCTGAGTCAACTCGAGTTCGTCGACTACTCGATCGGCGACTGGGAGTGCAAGTGCGGGCACTTGCGCGGTTTGCATCATCGCCGCACGAACTGCAAAAAGTGCGGAACGACGGTTCGCACCGATCCCTACGGCCCCCCCGAAATCCCTTGCGAGGCCTGCGGGACCTACAACGAGAACTCCGTGACCTTCTGCTCGAAGTGCGGCGACCCAGTCGCGCTGAAGCTGAAGTACGAGGTCGACGAGTGCCAGGAACGCGGCATGACGTACGCCGCGCCGCTGAAGGTCACGATTCGTCTGACCATCTATGAGAAGGATCCCGAAACAGGCGAGAAGTCGATTCGCGACATCAAGGAGCAGGAAGTTTTCTTCGGTGAAATTCCGCTGATGACCGAGAACGGTACGTTCATCATCAGTGGAACCGAGCGTGTCATCGTCTCCCAGCTCCACCGCTCCCCGGGTGCATTCTTTGAGTCGGCGAACCGGCAGACGTATTTCCTCGGTAAGATTATCCCCTACCGCGGAAGCTGGGTCGAGTTCGAATACGACCAGAAAAACATTCTGCACGTACGCATTGACCGCAAGCGCAAGTTCCTCGGTACCGTCTTCCTGCGCGCCCTGGGCTTGAAGACCAACGAGGAGATCCTGCGCGGCTTTTATCAAGTCGACCAGATCACCATCGCCGGCAAGGGGCTCTCTCGCAAGGTTTCCGAGAGCCTGATCGGGACCAAGCTGTCCCAGGCGATCGAGAACAAGAAAGGCGAAGTCATCGTCCCGAAGGGACG
Source organism: Bryobacterales bacterium (assembly GCA_965261065.1). Lineage (GTDB taxonomy): Bacteria > Acidobacteriota > Terriglobia > Bryobacterales > UBA6623 > JAKZVK01. The sequence goes on from OZ253444.1 coordinate 7,807,203, forward strand.
TAAGCTGACGCCGCACGTGTTCAAGGAAGTCCAAAAGGCCAAGGTCGATCAGCTTCCGGTGGCGGCCGAGGATTTGGAGGGTGCGTATTTCGCAGCCGATGTGGCCGACACCGACGGCGGCGAAGTGCTGGCGGAAGCCAATACCGCCATCACCGCCGAGGTTATCGCCAAGCTGCTCGAAGCCGACGTAAAGACGTTCGACATCTTGGTACCCGAGCGCGATGAGGTCGGAGTGGTTCTCTCCGAGACCCTCAAGAAGGACACGATCACGATGCAGCAGGACGCGCTCATCGAGATCTACCGCAAGCTGCGGCCGGGCGACCCGCCCACGCTCGAGACGGCCACGCAATTGTTTCAAGGCATGTTCTTCGACCCGCGCAAGTACGACTTCTCCCGCGTGGGCCGCATGAAGTTCAACATCAAGCTCTACGACTCCATCGACGCGACGTCGCTCGACAAGCGCACGCTCACGGCGGATGACTTCTACGCGACGATCCGCTATCTGTTACGCCTTCGCCGCAATCTGGGCGAGACCGACGACATCGACCACCTCGGGAACCGGCGCGTGCGCGCTGTGGGCGAACTGCTGGAGAACCAGTTCCGGATCGGCCTGGTGAGGATGGAGCGGGCCATCAAGGAAAAGATGTCGGTGTACCAGGAAATGTCGACGGCCATGCCGCACGACCTGGTGAACGCCAAGCCGGTGATGGCGGCCATCCGAGAGTTCTTCGGATCGAGCCAGCTTTCGCAGTTCATGGATCAGACCAACCCGCTCTCGGAGATCACCCACAAGCGGCGGCTTTCGGCCTTGGGGCCGGGCGGCCTATCGCGCGAGCGGGCCGGGTTTGAAGTTCGCGACGTGCACCCGACCCACTACGGTCGGATCTGCCCGATCGAAACACCGGAAGGTCCGAATATCGGTCTGATCAGCTCGCTCTCGTGCTTCGCCCGCATCAACGAGTACGGCTTTATCGAAAGCCCCTACCGGCGGGTCGAGAATGGCGTCGTGGTCGACGAAGTTCTGATTCTCAACCCGGGCGGCACCGACTATGAAGCGGGGCAGGCCGTCCGGCGGTTGGAGTTCGAGAAGCTACTCAAGGGGCTGCCGGCCCGCCGCCGCCAGCCGCAGTACGAGCCGCATTGCCACTATCTCTCGGCCTGGGAAGAGGACAAGTACGTGATCGCGCAGGCCAACATCGAAGTCGACGCCAAGGGCCGCATCGTGCCGGAGCTGGCTAACTGCCGGGTGGCGGGCGACTTCCAGCTCAAGCGGCGCGAAGAGATCCAGTACCTTGACGTGAGCCCCAAGCAGCTCGTGTCGGTGGCGGCCAGCTTGATTCCGTTCCTCGAAAACGACGACGCCAACCGCGCCCTCATGGGTTCGAACATGCAGCGTCAGGCGGTACCGCTTTTGCGGGCTGAGGCCCCCTTGGTGGGGACCGGCATGGAACTCGTGGCCGCGCGCGACTCCGGCGCGGTGGTTCTGTGCAAGCGCGATGGCGTGGTCGACTCGGTCGACTCCGAGCGCATCATCGTCCGCGTCGAGGGCGCCGGTCACGAAGGGCAGATGTCGCGTGAAGTCGGCGCCGACATTTACCAGTTGGTCAAGTTCAAGCGCTCGAACCAAAACACCTGCGTCAATCAGAAGCCCATCGTTGAAAGAGGCCACCGAGTGACCAAGGAACAGGTGTTGGCCGACGGGCCTTGCACCTCTGCCGGCGAGTTGGCTCTCGGACGCAACGTGCTGGTTGCCTTCATGCCCTGGCGCGGCTACAACTTCGAAGACGCCATCCTCGTCAGCGAGAAACTGGTTCGCGACGACTACTACACGTCGATCCACATCGAAGAGTTCGAGATCGAAGGGCGTGACACCAAGTTGGGCCCCGAAGAGATCACTCGCGACATTCCAAACATCGCCGAGAGCTTCCTGCGCAATCTCGATGAGAGTGGCATCATTCGGATCGGCGCAACCGTGCGCCCCGGCGACATCCTGGTCGGCAAGGTCACTCCCAAAGGCGAGACGCAGTTGACTCCCGAAGAGAAGCTGCTGCGGGCGATCTTCGGTGAGAAGGCGGGCGACGTCAAAGACGCCTCGCTCTACTGTCCCCCGGGGATCGGCGGCATCGTGGTCGATGCGAAGGTGTTCGCCCGCAAGGGGCAGGAAAAGGACGAACGGGCCAAGGCCATCGAGGCGTCCACGATTGCCCGTTTGCAGCGCAACCTGGAAGACGAGAAGCGAATCCTCTACGACGAGCGCGCCAAACGGCTCGAGCAACTGCTCGGTGGCAAGGTCGTCCTAGCCGACCTGCACGATGAGCGAACCAACAAGAAACTGCTGTCCAAGGACGACACGCTGAGGCGCGAGCTTTTCGACAGCTTGAAAGCGCGCGACCTCAAACGGATGCGCATCAACGACAAATTGCCCAATCTCAATCAGAGCATTGATGAGATTGAGGAAATGACCGTCCGGCAGATCCAGGTGCTCGAAAAACTGACGGACGAGCGCGTCGCCAAGTTGAAGAAGGGTGATGAGCTGTCACCGGGTGTCATCAAGATGGTGAAGGTCTACATCGCGATGAAGCGCAAGCTGTCGGTCGGCGACAAGATGGCCGGCCGCCACGGCAACAAAGGCGTGATCGCCCGAATCCTGCCCGAAGAAGACATGCCGTTCTTGCCGGACGGCACGCCGGTCGAGATCGTCTTGAATCCATTGGGCGTGCCCTCGCGCATGAACGTGGGCCAGATCCTAGAAACCCACCTTGGATGGGCGGCCCACGCGCTGGGTCTCCGTTTCGCCTGCCCCGTGTTCGAGGGGCCGACGGAAGAGATGATCAAGAAGCAGCTCAGCGACGCTAATCTGCCGGGCTCCGGCAAGACCGTCCTCTTCGATGGGTTGACGGGCGAGGCGTTCGAGCAGGAGGTGACGGTCGGGTACATCTACATGCTGAAGCTGTCGCACCTGGTCGACGACAAGATCCATGCCCGCTCGATCGGTCCGTATTCGTTGATCACCCAGCAGCCGCTGGGCGGCAAGGCGCAGTTCGGTGGCCAGCGTTTCGGCGAGATGGAAGTGTGGGCCTTGGAAGCCTACGGCGCCGCGCACATCCTGCAGGAGCTGCTCACGGCCAAGTCTGATGATGTCTACGGCCGCGCCAAGATCTATGAAGCCATCGTCAAGGGGGAAGCGGCGATGGAGCCGGGCGTTCCCGAATCGTTTAACGTACTGATCCGCGAACTCCAGTCACTGTGTCTCGACGTGGAGTTGGTCAAGAAGCAGCACGACATGATTGAAACCGCCCTGGCGGCGGACTAGCATCGCGCTGATCCGTCACAGCGCATCGAGCCGACAGTTTTCGAGACGGAGACGGAGGTTCTCTTGTACCGATCCAGCCCATACGACCGCGTCAACCTGATTTCCGATTTCGATAGTATTCGCATCGCCCTCGCGTCCCCGGAGAAGATCCGGAGCTGGTCTCACGGAGAAGTGACGAAGCCGGAAACCATCAACTACCGAACCTTCAAGCCCGAGCGAGACGGGCTGTTCTGCGCCAAGATCTTCGGGCCGGTGACCGACTGGGAGTGCCTGTGCGGCAAGTACAAGCGCATGAAGCACCGCGGTGTGGTTTGTGACAAGTGCGGCGTTGAGGTGACGCTAAGCCGCGTCCGGCGCGAGAGGCTGGCACACATCGAACTGGCTTCGCCCTGTTCGCACGTGTGGTTCTTCAAGGGCCTTCCTTCGCGGATCGGCCAACTCGTCGATATCACCCTGCGCGAGTTGGAGCGCATTCTGTACTTCGAGGCCTATATCGTCGTGCAGGCCGACGAAGAGTCGGGCCTCACCGAAGGCGAAGTCCTCACCGATGAGCGCAAGCGGCAACTCGACCAGGAAGTGCCCGGCAAGTTTGTCGCCCTCATGGGTGCCGAGGGCATCAAGGAGATCCTCAAAAAGATCCCGCTCAACGAGCTTGCGGTCGATCTTCGCGTGAAGATGAAGGAGGAGACCTCGGCCCAGAAGAAACTGAAGTTCGCGCGCCGGCTCAAGGTGGTCGAGTCGTTCCGCAGATCAGGCAACAAGCCCGAGTGGATGATCCTCGACGTGATCCCGGTCATTCCTCCGGAGCTGCGGCCGCTCGTGCCGCTCGACGGCGGCCGCTTCGCCACCTCGGACCTCAACGACCTCTACCGGCGGGTGATCAACCGTAACAACCGGCTCAAGAAACTCATCGAGTTGAGCGCGCCCGACGTGATCGTGCGCAACGAGAAGCGCATGTTGCAGGAGGCCGTCGACGCCTTGTTCGACAACGGGCGTCGCGGCCACGTGTTGCGTGGCGCGAACAATCGACCTTTGAAGTCGCTCTCCGACACGTTGAAGGGCAAGCAGGGACGCTTCCGTCAGAACCTGCTCGGAAAGCGTGTCGACTACTCCGGGCGCTCGGTCATTGTCGTTGGGCCGGAGTTGAAGCTCAACCAGTGCGGCCTGCCCAAGCAGATGGCGCTTGAGCTATTCAAGCCCTTCATCTACCAACGCCTCGAACAACGCGGGCATTGCACGACCATCAAGCAGGCCAAGGAACTCGTCGAGCAGCAAGACCCCGTGGTTTGGGACATCCTCGAAGAGGTGATCAAAGACCATCCGGTGCTGCTCAACCGCGCGCCGACGTTGCACCGTCTCGGCATCCAAGCTTTCCAGCCGGTTTTGGTGGAAGGCAAGGCGATCAAGATCCACCCGTTGGTCTGCACCGCTTTCAACGCGGACTTTGACGGCGACCAGATGGCCGTCCACATTCCTCTGTCGCCCGAAGCACAGGTGGAGGCCGAGGTGTTGATGCTGAGCTCCAATAACGTCCTGTCGCCGGCCAACGGGGCTCCGATCACCACGCCGACACAGGACATGGTGCTCGGCATCTACTACCTGACCAAGAGCAGGCCCGGTTCGCGAGGCGAGGGACGGACGTTCGCCAGCATGGAAGAAGTGCTGCTCGCCCTGGAGATGGGCGAAGTCGAGACCCTCACGCCCATCAAGCTCTACTACTCGGGTCCGGTGATCGACCTGAAGCACAGTTTCGACAACCAGAACATCCTTCAGACCGAGCCGGTCCAGTACACCAAGCAGCACATGGAGACGACGGTCGGCCGTGTGATCCTCAACGACCACATCCCCGACGAGATGCCGTTCGTCAACGGCCTCCTCAAGAAAAAGGGGCTGACCCAGCTCGTGCAGTTCTCCTATTTACGTCTGGGCCGGGAAAAGACGGTCGGGATGATCGATGAGCTGAAGGACTTAGGGTTCAACTACGCCACCAAAGCCGGGATCTCGATCGGCATCGACGATATGGTCGTTCCGGCAGAGAAGATGCGGCTGGTGAAGGGCGCGCAGAAAGAGGTCATGTCGGTCGAGCAACAGTACCTCGACGGCGCCATCACCCACGGCGAGCGCTACAACAAGATCATTGAAATCTGGTCGAAGGTTACCGAGCGCGTCTCTGACGAGATGTTCACCGGCATGGAGACGAGTGACACCAGCGGCGCGTCGATCAACCCGATCTATATCATGGCCGACTCCGGCGCCCGCGGCTCCAAGCAGCAGATCCGCCAGCTCTCCGGCATGCGCGGCCTGATGGCCAAGCCGAGCGGCGAGATCATCGAGACGCCCATCACCGCCAACTTCCGCGAGGGCTTGAACGTACTGCAATACTTCATCTCAACCCACGGCGCGCGCAAAGGCCTCGCCGATACGGCCCTGAAGACGGCCGACTCCGGTTACCTCACGCGCCGTCTCGTGGACGTAGCCCAAGACGTCATCATCAACGAAGCCGACTGCGGCACGACTGACGGCATCTATGTCGAGCCGATCGTCGAGTCCGGTGAGATCATCGAGCCCCTGCGCGACCGCATCGTCGGCCGCGTGTCGTGCGAGGAGATCAGAGACTACGAAGGCAACAAGGTGGTTGAGGTCAGCCAAGAGATCACCGAGCCCCTCGCTGCCGGCATCGAAGCCGCCGGCATCGAGCGCGTGAATATCCGTTCTGTTCTCACCTGCGAGTCCGAGCGTGGTGTTTGCCGCATGTGCTACGGGCGCAACCTCGCTACCGGCCGCCTAGTGGAAGGCGGCGAAGCCGTCGGAGTGATCGCGGCTCAGTCGATCGGAGAGCCGGGTACGCAGCTGACGATGCGCACCTTCCACATCGGCGGCGCCGCGACCCGCGTGAGCGAACAGTCCACGCAGGACGCGAAATCCGAAGGCTTCACGAAGTTCATCAACATCACCAGCGTCCGCAGTAAAGACGGCGACCTGGTGGCTATGAACCGTAACGGCATCGTAGCGGTCGTCGACGAAAAAGGGCGCGAGAAAGAACGTTACCAGGTGGTGTACGGTGCCAAGCTTCGCGTGGAAGACGGCAAGGCGGTGACGCGAAACCAGATCCTGTTGGAGTGGGACCCTTACACATTTTCGATTCTGACCGAGTTCAGCGGGCACTGCCACTTCCAAGATTTGCAGGAAGGTGTCACTTTGCAGGAGCAGGTCGACGAAGTCACCGGTATGTCGCAGTGGGTGGTCACCGATTCGCCCGATGAGAAGCGGCAGCCGCAGATCGAGATCCGCGACGCCAAGAACAAGGTGCTGCGGAAGTACTTGATTCCAACCAATGCCCACGTGATGGTGCGCGACGGAGAGGACATTCACGGCGGCGACGTCGTGGCGAAGATCCCGCGCGAGACCACCAAGACCAAAGACATCACCGGCGGTCTGCCGCGCGTCGTCGAGCTTTTCGAAGCCCGCCGGCCGAAGGAAACGGCGGTCATCTCCGAGATCGACGGTCAGGTTCGCTACGGCGAGTTGGCGAAGGGGCAGAGGAAGATCTACGTCATCGCCGACAACAACGAAGAGCGCGAGTACTCGCTTCCCCGCGGCGTGCACATTAACGTCCAACCGGGTGAGCTCGTGCGTGCCGGCGAGCCTCTGATGGACGGTCCTCGCGACCCCCATGACATCCTGGCGGTTCTCGGCGAGAAAGAGCTGCAGAAATACCTGGTGAACGAAATCCAGGAGGTCTACCGGCTCCAGGGCGTGAACATCAACGACAAGCACCTCGAGGTGATCGTTCGTCAAATGATGCGCTGGATCAAGGTCGAGGACGTTGGCGACTCCGACTTCCTGCTCGAAGAAGTGGTCGACAAGTTCAGGTTCCAGAAGGCCAACAACGTCCTCCGCGACGAGGGCAAACAGGCCGCTGTAGGACGTCCGTTGCTGATGGGTATCACCAAGGCCTCGTTGGCGACCGACTCGTTCATCTCCGCAGCCTCCTTCCAGGAGACCACTCGAGTGCTGACCGAAGCCGCCGTCAGCGGCAAGGTCGACTACCTGCGCGGCCTCAAGGAGAATGTCATCGTCGGGCGCTTGATCCCGGCCGGTACGGGTCTCCAGATGTACCGTAAGGTGAAGATCGCCGGCGAAGACGAACCCGCCGAGGTCGTGCCCGAGGTCGAATATCTCAGCGGGGTCCCCGGCTACGGAGAAGAGCTGCCCACCGACTATCCTCCGGGATTCTCCGAGGAGAAGCCGCCGGCAAGGCCGGTGGTGAGCACGGAATAGACTTGCCTTCCCAGACCCCTCCTCCCCTCGTGCGCAAGATCCCGCGTCGGGCGGAGGGGTTTTCGGTAGTGTCTCCGTTCGGGTTTCAGCAGAAGTCCCGGAGAACGCCGGGGCCTGATCGCGCGAATCTTTCAGGGGCCGGATTCGGGGCTGGTACGGGCTGAAGCCGGTCGAGGAAGGGCGTTCAAAACGCCCCGCAGAGCAGCCGGTGCCACGTCACCGGCCGTAAACGACCGACTTAGTTTACTGTTCCTTACCTCGGTGCTCCCTACGACGGAGCCGGCACTGTTTCCCGCCGCTCGAGATATTCCTTCAACGCCACATCCAACGGCGGCATCTTGGCGACATCCAGCGACTCGATCTTAGCGTTCGATAGCGCCGCGTGCCGGGGCCGCCGAGCCGGCGTGACGTACTCGCGGTAGTTGGTCGGCTCGATGTCGGCCTTGAGGCCCGCCAGCGCCAGTATCCGCAGCGCGTAGTCGTACCACGAAATGGCGGTGCCGCCGCCGAGGTGGTACAGCCCGGCCGGCTCGCGTTCCAGCAGATCAATCGCCCTCGATGCCAGTGCTGGAGCATAGGTCGGAGTGACGAAAAAATCCTCAACGACCCGCAACGAACTGCCCTCTGCCGCCTTGCGCAAGACCAGTTCCGGGAAATTGCTGCGCTTCGTATAGCGGCCGGCCGGCCCGAACACGCCGGCGACGCGCACCAAGAACAGCTTGCCACAATACACCTTGGCGTACAGTTCGCCGGCCAGTTTCGAGACGGCGTAGGCGGAAGGCGGGTTGGGGAGGTCTTCTTCCGTGTACGGTTCGGGCTTGGCGCCGTCGAACACGTGGTCGGTCGAGAAGTGCATGAGCGTGGCACGGGCGCGTTGGGAAGCGATGGCTAGCAAGCGTACGGCGAAGCCGTTCACCTTCATCGCTAACTCGGGCTCCTTCTCGGCCAAGTCGACGAGGCTGTAGGCGGCCGAGTTAATGACCCACTCGGGCTTGTGGCGGTCAAAAGCTTTGTCGACTTCCGGGGCAGAAGTAATATCGAGCTGCTGCCGACCCAACCCTACGACTGGATGTCCTCGGCGCTCGAGTTCCGTGACTAACTCCGTACCTAACTGTCCACCCGCTCCCAATACCAGTGTGCGCAATGATTAGTCTCCCAAGAACAAGATCAGCCTTACCGAGTCGAATGGCGCCACGGAACCCACGCGGCTCAGACGGATTCTAGCACCCACGCCGGCGTGACGGCGCGCCGTAGGACTTCGAGGCGGAAGGTTTTGGCGGCCGCGAAAGGGCGCCCCGATCAGTAGTAGAAGGACGAGGGCTGCGGCGTGTCTCCTCCGAAGAGGCCTCATCAAGGCCTGATGATATCGGAGCCGCTACCGGCCCGGTGTAAACTTTTGAGAGTCGACGCTTCGAAAGTACCCGGGGGGAAATCATGATGCTGCGGACTGGGATGCTACGGATTGGGCTGTTCGCATTCTCGCTGCTGCCCGGTGCCTGCGGCGATGCCGGGCCGGCCGCCTCGGATGAGGCTCTTAACGGCCGATGGGTGATCGAGGTCACAAACGTTGCGCCGGCGCGCCCGATGTGGCTGGAGGTGAAGAACGCGGGCACGGGCACCCTGGAAGGCGTGCTCATCGGGGCGGCCGCCGGGCGTACGCAGCCTTTTCTCGAAGCCGAACTTCGCGGCGGTGAATTGCGGTTTCGCGTCGAGCGAGTGTTGGACGATGGACGGCGCATCAGCGCTGCCACGAGTACCCGAGTGGTTGATGGCGAGTTGCGGGGAACGACGATCCGCGGCAAGCAACAGCTCGAGTGGATCGGGCGGCGTGCGTCCGAGATTGCTGACAAAGATGACGGCAGTTGGCGTGAGGATGTCCCAGTCGCCCTGTTCGATGGCGCGGATCTGGCGGGCTGGCACACTGAGCGGACGGGCCGCGAATCGGAGTGGAGCGTCGAGAACGGGGTTTTACGCAAGCTGGGTATCCACTTGACTCAGGTGACCCCAAGATGTAGTGTAGGGCTTGGTGGAGGATTACCCGCGCGACCAACTCGAATTCGAGTCTCGCTTTGCGAGCGAGGAGGCTTGCCGCGACTATCTGTTCGCCTTGCGCTGGCCAGAGGGTTTCCGCTGTCCAAGGTGTGGGCATGAGCGCGCTTGGCCGGTGCGCAAAGTGTGGTTCGAATGCGCTCGCTGCGGGCGGCAAACCTCCGTCACCGCCGGCACGATCTTTCAAGACACACGCAAGCCGCTGCGGCTGTGGTTCCGGGCGATGTGGACCATCACCACGCAGAAGAATGGGGCCAGCGCCCTGGGTCTACAGCGCGTTCTGGGACTGGGCAGTTACCAAACCGCCTGGACTTGGATGCACAAGCTGAGGCGAGCGATGGTGCGCCCGGGGCGGGAGCGATTGACGGGCCTCGTCGAGGTCGATGAGACCTACTGGGGCGCTGAAGAAGAAGTGGTAATCGGCCGGCAGACCGAGCGTAAAGCGTTGATTGCAGTCGCCGCGGAAGAGAGAGGCACCGGGCTGGGGCGCATCCGCATGCAGCGCGTTCAGAACGCCTCGGCGGCCAGTTTGATGCCCTTCGTCGAGGAGTCGGTCGAGCCGGGCAGCGTGGTTGTTACCGACAACTGGTCGGGCTACGATCCGCTCAAGAAGAAGGACTACCAGCGTCGTATCATCTCGATTAACAACCGCCGCGAGCAGGCCTCGCAGCTACTGCCGAGGGTGCACTTGGCGATCTCGCTACTCAAGCGCTGGATGCTGGGCACGCATCAGGGGGCGGTCAGCCACGAGCATCTGGACTACTATCTCGACGAGTTCGTGTTCCGCTTCAATCGGCGCAGATCACGCAGTCGGGGCAAGCTCTTCTACCGCCTTGTGCAGCAGGCCATGGCGGTGGAGCCGACGCCGTACCGCTCGATCGTCGCCGATTGGGACGCTAAGACGCTGTGAGCCCAACTACAAGATGTTGGGGTCACCTGAGTTAAGTGGATACCAGGCTTACGCAATTCCGACGGAGCGGATCTGCTGGTTTCCAACGATACGTTCTGGAACTTCAAGCTGCGCGTCGAGTATCGCGTTGCGCCGGGCAGCAACAGCGGCATCGGGCTGCGGGGCCGTTACGAAATCCAGATCCTCGACGATCATGGTAAGGAGGCAAGCATCCACGGCAACGGGGCCCTCTACAGCCGGATCAAGCCCGCGGTCAATGCCAGCAAGCCGGCCAACGAATGGCAAACCTTCGAAATGACCCTGATTGGCCGAGACCTGAGGGTCATGTTGAATGGCGAAACGCTGATCGATCGAGAAAAGGTGGAGGGCCTAACAGCGATGGCGATCGACTCCGACGAGACCGAGCCAGGCCCAATCGTTCTGCAAGGCGACCACGGCCCGATCGAGTTCCGCCGGATTGTGGTGACGCCGCTCGTAGCGGGAAGGTGACGACCGCTACTCCTGGTTTCCCTCGGTGAGGGTTTTGAGCGCCCCTCGATCGCATCCGAGGTCAGCCTCGTCGTACGGCAGACAGGCTTGGCGCTTCCTCAGAAACGCCTCTGTCTCCCAGTAATCGAGGCCACGTAGCCGGCTCAGTTGGCCGCGGGACATCGCTTGGTTCCGGTAGCCGTCGACGGCGATGGCTTCCAGCGCCCCACGGGACATGTTCTCCGAATGGCTTCGAGCCGTTCGGCAGTGTCTTCAGGCAGCTCGATGGCAAGGTTCAGCGGTTACGCGCTGTTGGGACATAGAGTTGGAGTCCGGGCCTGTGCCGTGAGCCCTGCGGAGGCCGCTAGAGACGGGCTGGGAAACCGTACCATTGTCGCGTGGGCCTGTAGCTGCCGCCCTGCCCCGTCCTCGCCGGCTAGGCTAGCTAGGACATTCAGCATGCCGCGGCCAACCAGCCGGTGTGGGACAGGTACGCCCCCGGTGGTGTAGTGTTGACTATTCGTCTTCGACCGGGCGGTGTGCCTGGTGTAGTTCGGTTGGTCCGGCAGCGCCTCGAATCCAATGCCCTCCTCCAGGCCAGCGTTCGACAGTGCCCTAACGGGAACGCACTTCACCGTCGTTGGCCTCATGTTCGGTCTCAGCGTCATGAGTTACTTCGACCGAACGATCATGTCCATCGCCGGTCCGGACATTATCATGGAGTTCCATCTTTCCGAGACCGAGATGGGACTGGTGTACTCAGCGTTCATCCTGGGGTACTCATTGTTGATGGTCCCCGGCGGACGTTGGGCCGACCGTTTCGGGCCCCGCCGCGTTCTCACGTGGATGGCGCTGGGCTCCGCTCTTTTCACTGGGCTGACGGCCGTGGCAGCCCGCCCTGGGCTTGGTACGCTCGTCGGGATCGTACCGGCTTTCGTTGCTGTCCGCGTGGTACTCGGATTCGCCACGGCGCCCATCTATCCGACGTGCGGACGGATGAATGTCAACTGGATTCCCCTCATCCATCGAGGAAGGGCCCAAAGCGTTGTGATCTGTGGCGCAGGTCTCGGGGGAGCGGTCTCTCCCATTCTCTTCACGAAGATGATCGCCGCGTTCGGATGGCGTTGGTCGTTTGTGGCCGCGGCGGTCGCCACCGCCGTTCTCGGCGTCGTCTGGCTTCTGTATGTGCGGAATTACCCTCAAGAACACCCCAGACTTCGAGATCGCTACAACACGACCGACCGTCCTGAGAGCGCGCCAGGTGAAACGACGGCCACGATTCGGTGGCGAGTCCTGCTGACCGACCGCAATCTGATGTTGCTGACGGTTGGATATTTTGCGCTGGGATACTTCGAGTACATCTTCTTCTATTGGATCTTCTACTACCTGGGTGAGATTCGTGGATTGGGCTCGGCTGAAAGCGCGATCTATACGACGGCGCTGTTCCTGACCTTCACATTCATGATGCCGGTGGGAGGCTGGCTCTGCGATCGTTTCGCTGCTCGCTATGGCCGTGTTGCCGGCCTCCGGAGGGTTGGCGTGGGAGGCTTGGCCCTGGGCGCCGTTTTGCTCTACGCGGGCGCGAGCACAAGCGGGACGACGGCTGCCGTCGCTCTTATGTCCTTGGCGTTCGGATGCGCCGCGATAGCCGACGTCACGTTTTGGACCGGCACGATCGACATGGCCGGCAAGGAAGTCGGCTCGGCTTGCGGCATTCTCAACACCGGAGGCAACCTCGGAGGCCTCCTGGCGCCCACGTTGACACCGCTCATTGCGGAATACGCCGACTGGACGTGGGGCCTCTACTTTGGAAGCGTAATGGCTGTGGCAGCTATGGTTTCGTGGCTGTTTGTGGCCGTCAAACCCGCCCATAGAAGCGAGGCAAACCTACGCCCCGAAAAGTGACCGCCCCGGCCTGGGCTACACCCTCAACCACGACCCGGTTGAAGAAGTATTTTGTGCGCGAGTAGGCGTTATCCTAGGGCTGCTGTATACTGATACGTATATGGAGCTTTCGAAGAAGACGACAATCCTCTTCAGTCCCGAGTTGTACTTGCATCTAGGTACCGTCGCAAAGCAACGAGGCGTCAGTTTGGGCCGGCTCATCCGTGACGCATGTGTAGCGCAGTATGGCTCGGTGTCGACAGAAGACCGCCTCAAGGCCGTTGAGGCACTTGGCGAGCTTTCCTTGCCTGTAGCGGATCCACAGACAATGAAGCGTGAGTCGGTGCCGCTCAAGGATTTAAGCGCTTGATTTTGATTGACGCGAACGTCTTTATGTATGCGGTAGGGGCCGAGCACCGCAAGAAGCGGCCAAGCATTGACTTTTTGGCACTGGTTGCCCGCGGTGAGTTGCAAGCTTCAACGGACGCCGAGGTCTTGCAAGAGATCTTGCATCGGTATCGCGCTCTGAACCGCTGGGCCGATGGACGAAGGGCCTACGACCTAGTCCGGAGCATCATTCCTGTCATCATCCCAATCACCAGCAAGATCACCGATGCCGCGCGAATGCTGCTGGACACACACACGGATCTGGCAGCTCGGGACGCTCTGCATGCCGCCGTCTGTCGACACGAAGACGCTGAGGCATGGTGCAGCTATGATCGGGACTTCGATACGATTCCCGGTGTCGACCGCAGAGAACCGGAACATTACCTCTAAGAACCGTCCGCCTCTGTGCCGCCTACCCTCCCAGTAGTGACCGTCCCACCATTTGGGAGGGCTTCTCGATGCCAAAGTAGTCGAGGATGGTGACGGGCAGGTCGACGATGTTGGGGTTGGCTTTCTGAATGGCGACGCTGGCGAAGAGGGAGCCCGGAACCAGGTCGAAGGCCATCGAATGGTCGCCGCCCCAGGCCCAGGGGTTGAGGTCGATGGTGGCCCGGCCGGTTTCGCCGAGGATTGAATCGGACGAGCAACGATACCCTGGCGTGTAGCCCACCAGCATGTCGGCCATCTCCGCGGTCTTGTCGCCGGTGTAGATCGACCGTCCCTTGTAGACCTTGGTGATGGGTCGTCTGCCGGTCTCCGAGTCGGTGATGCCTTCCAACTCCCGGGTGATCCGGCCCATCAATTCCTCGCCCTTCGCCTCGTCGATGATGCCGCGCTCTTCCCGGCCCACTCGGTTCAAGTAAAGGCCGTTGAAACCGATGCCATAGGTCGCCGTCCGGTCCCAGTCGATGTCGACGATGCTGGTCTTCTCCTTCTTCGCCGCGCCCGGCTTCACCGCCAGGTAGCCCTGGTCCCGCAGCCAGGTATTCAAGTGAAACTGGCGGCCAAACTGCGCAAAGCCGTGATCGGAGCACACAAGCAACAGTGTGTCGTCGTCCACCGCCGGCAGCACCTTCCCGACCACCTTGTCCATCTCTTCGTAGAGGTAGTGGATGAACCCGGCGAAGCGGCGGTCGCTTTCCTTGTGTTGGGGGTGAGTCTCGTCCATGTTGCGCCAGAGCATGTGCGCGTCTTGGTCGGTGCTCGATACGTAGAAGTAAAACAGCCCGTACTTGAACTGCGACCACTCGTAATCAAACAGCGCCAGCCGATCTTTGAGGATCAGATCCGCCTGGGTGGCGTAATGCTCGTCACTGAAAATCTTGTAGTCGAGCGCTTTGGTGTCCGACGGCAGGCCCTTGGTCCAGAACGGGCCGATGTGCCGCGCGATCTCGCCGCCGACCTCGGCCGGATACGTCACCGGCGCCGCCTGGTCGCCCGGATCGATATTTACCGGCGTCGCGTAGACTCGCAACTCCGGATGCACGTCCTTGACCAGGAAGCGCACGATGCCCGACACGCCCGCCAGCATCGGCAACAGCTCGAACCGCACACGCACCCAATCGCTGAACTCCCCTTTTTTCAGCACCACCTGCTGGTCTTGGATATCGATGCGGACCACGTCCTCACTCGGGTCGGCGTGAATACTGAACGGGATTCTCGTCCGCTTGCCCTCTTCCGACTTCTTGAGCGTGTTGGCCGGACCCGCCAACTCCGCGTCGGCTCGGCCTCTCGCCACACGGATGTGGAATACCTCGCCGCCGCTCAAGCCCGGGTACTTCTCCGCGAAGTCGGTGGTGTAGTAACTGAACGCGCCGAACGAGTCGGTCAGGTCCGGTGTTCCCATGCCGCTGATGGCCCGAGTGGCGGTCTCATCCACGGGGAAGTTCGTGGGAATCTTGATGACCGTCGCCGGGATCCCCCGTTCGGTGAGATAGGCCCAGAACGGGGTCCCATGCCGCAAGCTCCGCGGGCCGCCTCCGCTCAAAGCAAGCTGATAGTCCCCAATGCTGAGAACGCGGTCGGCGTCACGCGGTTCCCAGATCGCGAACATCGGCATGTGGGTGTAAGGGTCGCGCGCGATGAAGTCGGGAATGCCGTGGCCGCCGGGGCTCATCCCGGTGATGAAGCTGCTCCAGGCGACCGGGCTGAGCGCGGGCATGGTCGTCCCGAGCGGCTGGAACGTGCCCATCGACGCCAGCTTCTTGAAGTTGGGGGCACGGCCCTGCTCGATCAACGACCGGATGATCTTGGGATCGAGCCCGTCGAGGCCCAACACGATTACCTTTTTCTTGGTCGACGAGCCGGACGAGCCCGCGCCACAGGAGGAGAAGACCGGCGCCGTCCCCGCCCCAGCCGCACCGCCGGCGAGAAGCTTGGCGAAGTCGCGGCGGCTCGATTGGTTTCGGGACATAGGCAATAGTAGTCAGTATAGTCGGCACTTGTTGAAGCCCAATGATAATGTCCCCTTGAGCGCCCAATAGAAATGTCCCCTACTCTGAGGCTCCGAAGGAGGAGCCGAGAGTGGGAAGGACATGGATGAGTGCCAAGGAGTTGAGGCGCGGCGAAGTGCTGAGCCGAGTGAAACGAGGAGAACTGAAGTTGACCGAAGCCGCCGAGCTGCTGGAGGTCAGCTACCGCCATGCGAAGCGTCTGAAGAAGCGTTACCGTGCGGGCGGGGCCAAGGCTTTGGTGCACGGTAACGTCGGCCGTGCTTCGAACCGAGCCGATCAGAAGCGACGCCAGCAGGTTCTCGAGTTGGTGCGCGAGAACTATGCGGGCGAGGGGCACGAGCGCTTCGGGCCGACGCTGGCGTCGGAACATCTGGCAGCCGACCACGGCCTGGAAGTGCCGCGCGAAACACTGCGGCGCTGGATGCTCGCCGCGGGTCTGTGGAGCCGCCGTCGCAAGCGCCAACCGCATCGCACCCGGCGCCAACGCAAAGCGCACTTCGGCGAGCTGATTCAACTCGACGGTTCGCACCACCACTGGCTGGAAGAACGCGGCCCGAAAGCCTGTCTGATGAACTTCGTCGATGACGCGACCGGTGTGGCGCTGTGCCGTTTCTCGGACCAGGAAACGACCTGGGCCGCGGCCGATCTGCTCGCAGCCTGGGTACGTCAACACGGCGTTCCCAAGGCGTTGTACTGCGACTGGAAAAACGTCTACCAGCGCCAGCCGACGTCGCGGGAAGCGCTGGCAGGCATCAAGCCCGAGACGCAGTTCGGGCGCATGTGTGCCAAGCTCGGCATTACGATCATGGCGGCTTCCTCGCCGCAAGCCAAGGGCCGAGTGGAGCGCCATCACGGCACGCACCAAGACCGCCTGATCAAGAAGATGCGGCTGCGCGGGATCGTCGAGTACGAGGCGGCGAACCGTTATCTCGACGAGGAGTACCTGGCCGAGCACAACGAGCGCTTCGCCTGTGAGCCGGCGGCGGCAGCGGACTTTCACCAGGCGCTCCCCCGCGGCACCGAGCTGCGAGGGGTGTTCTGTTGCGAGTACGAACGCGTGGTGAGCAACGACCGGGTGGTGCGTTTCGAGAATCGTTGTTTGCAGTTGAAGCCGAAACGCAACCAGGGCGTGGGGGCGGGGGCACGGGTGACGGTCCAACAGTGGCGCGATGAGAGCTTGCAGGTGAGGTTTGACGGGCACGAGATCGAGCACGACGTGATCGCCACGCCGACGCCACAGCTGCGGACGAAACCAGCACCACAGCAGCGTCCGGAGGGCGGGCGCAAGCCGGCGGCGGACCACCCCTGGCGGCGAGCTGTGTTACGGAAAAAACGGGCTGCGAATACATAAGAGGGCTGTGGAAATGCCGGGTCGGATGGAAAGCGTGGAAAATCTCTCGAGGCAGCAGTACCGGGTTCGAGGAGCGGTGGATGGTTTTCCACCCTTCCCACCGCCCCTTGGAAATCGCTACGCGATTCCCACAGTTCCACAGCCCCGACGACGACGATATCTCTCCTACGAACAAGAAACACAAGGGGACACTTCTATCGAGCTACCGAGGGGGACATTTCTATTGGGCGTTGACATCAGTATAGTCGGCACTTCTCGGCATCGGCCGGAAACCGTTAGAATCGTGACAGGCGTTTTCGTTTCGCGCCCCTGCCCGGCCCTAAAGTCTCTTCCCATGGAATCACTGCAACTCGTAGCCCTTCGTGAAGTCGAAGTACGTCCCATGCCCGACCCGCCTGACCCCGGGCCCGGTGAAGTGCTGGTGCGCATTCGCGCGGTCGGCATCTGCGGTAGCGACATGCACTACTACAACGAAGGAGGCATCTGCGGCAAAGATGTTCCCTATCCGATCGTGCTGGGCCACGAGCCCGGTGGTGAGATCGCCGGCGTCGGTCCGGGTGTCGACAGTCTTAAGACGGGCGCCAAAGTAGCCATCGAGCCCGCGGTGCTGCGCAAGGAGTGCGAGTTCAGCGTCCGGGGCCAGCGCAATCTGAGTGAGCACATTGAGTTCCTGGGTAGCCTCGAAGCGCCGGGTGCGCTGCGCGAATACGCAGTCGTTCCGGCTGAGAACTGTGTTGCGATGCCCGACTCAATGACCTTCGCTGACGCGGCGTTCGTCGAGCCGCTGGCGGTTCTACTCCACTCGATGGAGCTGGCCGAGCTGAAATTCGGCGAGTCGGTGGCCGTGATGGGCGCGGGACCGATCGGCCTGCTCGCCGTGCAAGTGGCGAAGCTCGCCGGGGCCTCACGCGTCCTGGTGGCCGACCGCGTGCCATACCGCCTGAAGAAGGCCTTGGAGCTGGGCGCCGACGAGGCCGTCGACTTCACCACAGAGTCGGTGGCCGACGCCGCGCGCGACTTGAATCCCTACGGCGTCCATGTCGTGTTTGACGCGGCCGGCAAGCCTGAATCCATCAACACCGGCCTCGATTGTCTGCGCCCCGGCGGGAGGTTTGTGTTGATCGGCATCCCCTCTGAGCCCCTGGTCGGAGTCGAACTTTGGGGGGCCCTCAACAAGGAACTCACGATTCGCGTCCAGAAAAGATCGAACGGCAACGACCACGCCGCCCTGGCATTGATGAAGCGTGGCTTGATCCGCTCCGACTCGATCATGACGCACTCGATGCCGATGAGCGAGGGCTACAAGGCGTTCGATATGATGGCCGACTACGCCGACGGGGTGATTAAAGCGGTCGTCGAGCTGTAGGGCCGTTCGACTCTGCACAGCCCTGCCTGCCGAGAACGTTCCAGTTGTTCTGTTCTCGCTTGGCTGTTCTCCGAGGCCCGCGTCACGCTGAAGCCAAACGACCGAAAGCCCTCGGGCCTCCGTTTGTCGAGTCCCGGTTGTTCGAGCCGCTGGACAGTGGCACAATACGCGGTATGAAACGACGAGAGTTTCTTCGCCATGTTCCGAAGTCGGCGGCGGGCGTCGCCGCCTCGGCAATGGCCGCGGGCTCGGCGGCAGCCCGCCGGGACGATGAAGAGCCCTATCGCTTCAAGCTCGGCATGTACATGCCTGAGTTGGATCTCCCTTTCGACGAAGAGCTGGCTAAAGCCAAAGAGATCGGCGCTGAGTACGTGTGGTTCAACCGTCTCAAAGGCGAGACCGACATCGCCCGCATCAGTGACGCCGAGGCGGACCGCATGGCGCAACGGGTCGAGCGTCACGGCTTGAAGGTCTTTCTGCTGAACGCCGGCAACCCCTTCAAGGGGATTCACCTCACCGACCTGGCCCTCGACACGTTGGCCGAGCACCCGGCGTTTCGCAAAGACATGGAGAACCTCGTCCGCTCCATGCAGATTGCGTCGCGCATCGGCGTGAGCGCGGTTGGAGCGTTCTCGTTCGCTTGGCCGGGCGAGTACAGCGCCGGCAAGCCGACCTGGCCGATGCGTTGGATGACCCGCGGCGGCATCATCGCCGAGAACGAGATGGAGAAGCTAGTCAAGGCGTTTTCGCTGGTAGCCGAACAGGCCGAGCGGCACAGCGTGGATGTGGCGATCTCGATGATGCCTTGGAACTACACGAACACGACGGCCAACTATCGGCGTGTTTGGGAACGAGTCGGGTCGAAGCGGCTGAAGGTGATGTGGGGGCCGGCGGACAACTGGAACTGCGGCGAAGCGGATGTGGCCACGGCCGGCTTCCAGAACATCCGGCCCTACCTGCACGGCCTGCATCTCAAAGACGTCCATGTGATCGACGGGCATCGGTTGAAGTTCGAATACCGTCCTCTGGGCGATGGCGACGTGGACTATCCAACGATCTTCAGGAGCTTGCGGGACCATCGGTCTGATGCGGTGCTGTCGGTATCCACGCACTTCCGTCCGCCCAGCGGTTCGCGCATCGAAGCGATGGAGATCAACTACGGGAAGTTGAAGAAGCTGCTACAGCAAGTCGAGCAGGGTTGACGTATCTATGGCCGTAGGAGGCTACGCGATGAAATCCAAAAGCAAGACGATATCTTCTGAACTTACCCGCCGCGATTGGTTTCGCGTCGGCTCTCTGGCGACCGCAGCCGGCCTCGCGGGTGTTCCCGCGTCCGGCGCTGCCGTTACTCTGCCCACGCGCGGCCGCGGCCCGGACGTCTACACCCGGCTGGGCGTGCGGCCGTTCATTAGCTGCACGGCCACCACGACGATCAACGGCGGCTCGTCACAGATTCCGGAAGTGGTCGAGGCCATCTATCAGGCCGGACACTATCACGTGAACCTTGACGAGTTGATGGCGAAGGCGGGGCCGCGCATCGCGGAGCTGCTTCAAGTCTAGGCCGCTATGGTCGGCTCGGGAGCGGCCGCGGCGGTGACGTGCGGAACGCTGGCTTGCCTGGCTGGGGGTGATCCGGAGAAGATTCAGCAGCTTCCCGACACGACGGACATCAAGAACGAGGTAGTCGTGCCAAAGTGGTCGCGCAGCATCTACGACCACGCGGTGCGCTCGACTGGAGCGAAGATGGTCGAGGCCGAGACGCTCGACGACTTGGAGAGAGCCTTTGGGTCTAAGACGTTCATGGCCACCGCGCAATCGAGCATCTTATGGGCGAAGGGACCGTTCTCGCTTGACCAGTTGGTTGCCGCGGCGCATAGACACGGCGTGCCGGTGCTGATCGACGACGCCGGCGCGCTGCCGGTGCCGCCTCATCCTGTGCTCTCGCACGGCGTAGACCTGGTGGCGCACAGCGGCGGCAAGGTGATTCGCGGGCCGCAAAGCGCCGGGTTGTTGCTGGGCCGAAAAGACCTGATCCGGGCCGCGTTCACCAACAGCGCTCCGCATCATGCCTTCGCCCGCGCCATGAAGGTCAGCAAGGAGGAGATCGTCGGCATGGTCGCGGCGGTCGAGTATCTGGTGACGAAGCGCGACCCCGATGGCGAAGAGCGCGAGTGGATGGCTTGGTACAAGCACATCGGCGACCGTGTCTCCGAGGTTGCCGGCGTGTCGAGTGAGATCGAGGGCTTCGGGTGGGAGCGTTTCGGCTACCATCCGCGGCTTGTTGTTCGCTGGGACCCGAAGAGAATCGGCTTGACGTCGAGGGAGTTGCACCAAACTCTGCGGGACGGCGAGCCACGCATCATGCTTCCTCCCGGTGGCAATGGGCACTCCACCGTGGTTAGGGGGACCGCGATGTATCCCGGTGAGTACAAGCTTGTCGCTGAGCGGTTGCATGAGGTTTTCCAGGGTGCTCCCAAGGCCAAGCCGAAGCCCAAGCTAACGGCTCCTGCCGCGGGCGTCGGTGGGCGTTGGGATGTGCGGCTCACCTTCAGCGTTGGTTCGACTCAGCACGAGTTGCACTTGAACGTAGCGGGGAACGATCTATCGGGTGTCCACATCGGGCGGCTGACTCATGGGGACGTGCACGGTACTGTCTCGGGGCGAGACATCGAATTCCGCACGGCGGGGCGCTATGAAGGAACCTCAATCGGGTACCGTTTCAGCGGCAGGATCGACGGCGACCGAATGAGCGGCGAAGTTGACCTGGGCGAGTACGGCGAGGCGCACTGGGAGGCGAGCCGGGCCTGAAGCGTTTCTCGCAAAGACGCCAAGTCGCCAAGAAAACCGCGGAAAACCTTTGCGGGCTTTGCGTGAGACCCTTGTGTGCCCGCTACCGCAACGACTCGGGGATCTCGACGACGTAGACTTGCGTGTGGCCGCTGCGGTCGCTGGCGAAGGCGACCATCGTCTCATCGGGTGAGAACGACGGGTGGGGATGGGTCCACTGGGGACCGTAGACAGAGTCGGTCTTCATCTCCATCCAACTGAGCGACTTACCTTTTTCGGACGCGGTTTGCGCCGCGGCCCAGTCCTCGGCCAAGGCGTAGCGCGACTTGAGCCACTGCGAGCCGCCGTTGGAGCTTTCGGGCAGGCAGATGGTGTTGTGCTCTCCCGTGGCGACGTCGATCAACTGCAGGCCGATGTCCGGATGGTTGGTATCGCAGAGCACCCGGGTGCCGTCGCGGTTGGGCGTGATATGCCAAGCGTTGAATTCGGCGATCGTGCTGATCTCGAGCGTTTGCCAGCTCATGCGCTTGAGGGCCTTCGGCCATACGGTGAAGACCAAGTCACCCGTCGTACCGAGAAACGTCTCGTGGACGACGAACTCGTCGTTGCCGTGCTCGTAGAGGCATTCGAGGTCCGAGCCGTCGCGGCGAATGCGAAACATGCGGGGGGCGGGGTCGCCGGCGAACTCGATCCACTCCGGGTCGACCGGTGAGAACTGTGGGTGAATGACCGTGCGCTCGAACTCGAAGAAGCTTGGGTCGCCGCCGCGCGTTTCGCCGACCACGATGCCGCTGCGGCCGTTCTTTTTACAGGCGGCGACGTACCACGCGCCGTCAGCGCTGAGGGAACATTCGCCGAGTTGGCCGCCCGAGTCGGCGAGACCATGCTCTTCTAGCGAGGCGCGGCTGATCATCCACACGGCACCACCACGGACGAAGTAGATGTGCTCGCCGCCGGGTGCAATCGCGGGAGAGAAGGGATGAATGGGCTCGGCGGCGGTGAGTTGCCGGATCTCACCGTCAGGGAAGCCCGCCTCGAAGAGCTGCGCACCGCCGGTGCGGTACGTCGTGAAGATGAGTGACTTCTGGTCGGGCGTAAACGAGCTTTGCAGGAAGTAGGTGGGGTGGTTGACCGAGAGGTGGTTGGTGAGCTGATGCACCGTAGCGCCGGTTTGGGAGTCTCGAGAAACGCTGTGCTCGGAAGCCGATGTCGCACCTTTGCCGGTCTGCATGGATTGGGCCTGAAACGTCACGATAGCGGATGGTTGGAAGTGGGTCAAACGGTGACGGATTCGCGAAGCTCGAACGCCTTGCCGCCGGGCACCGGCGATTGCATGAACAGCCGGTCAGCACAGGGGCGTAATAAAATGAACGTTGGGCGGCGGCACCATGGGGCGGATTTTGGCTTTGGATTTCGGCAGACGCCGGATCGGCCTAGCTCTGAGCGATGAGTTGGGCATCACCGCCCAGGGATTGCCGACCCAAGTTCGCAAGAACCGCAAAGCGGACATCGAAGCGTTGGCGCAGCTTGTAAGAGACCGCCAGGTCGCGCGGATTGTTGTCGGCAACCCGCTGCATATGAGCGGCGACGAGAGCCGGTTGTCTCAGGAAGCCTCGGCCTTCGCCGACAGTCTCGCCCATCGATGCGGCATCGAGGTGACTCTGTGGGATGAGCGCCTGACGACGCGCGAGGCATCGCGAGTGCTGCGGGAGAGCGGCATAAGTGTCGAAAAGCGTAAGCAAGCGGTGGACCGGCTGTCGGCCGTGTTGATCCTGCAGAGTTATCTGGACTTTCTCGGCACGCAAGATTTCGGCATACACGACCAGGAACCGCCGGCGTAGCCAGATGACTTGGTGGATCAAGTACGCAGCCGTGCTGCTATTGTTGACGGCGCTTAGTGTCGGGACGATGTTCGTCGTGCCGCCGGTCGAGGATCTTTCCCAGGGTGTGACGGTCAACATCGAACGTGGAACGTCGAGCCTCGAGATTGCAGCCCAGTTGGAAGCGGAGCGGGTCATTCCATCGGGGTGGCTGTTCGTACTGGCACGGCTGCTGCGGCCCCAAGCCACTCTGATGGCGGGGGAGTATCACTTCGAAGGGCCCGTGACGGCTTGGGAGGCTTTCGAGGTACTGACGCGCGGCAGCGTGCGGTACTACCCGGTCACGGTGCCGGAGGGCATGAACCGGTTCGAGGTCGCGGATCTTGTGGCCGAAACCGATCTGGTCTCTCGCGAGGACTTCTTGACGCAGTGCGAGCGAATCGCCTACGTGGAAGAGCTCTTCCCCGAAGCACAAAACCTCGAGGGCTTCCTTTTTCCCGACACCTATTATCTGGACGAGTCGTTGAGCGCTGAGGCGGTTGTCGAAATGATGACGCGGCGGTTCCGTTCGATCTACCGCGACACGAGCGTACCGGAAACCACAGACCTCACGCCCTACGAGGTCGTGACGCTGGCCTCGATGATCGAGAAGGAGACGCCGACGTCGCGTGAGCACCGTTTGGTCTCGTCGGTATTCCACAACCGCTTGCGCCGCCGGATGCTGATGCAGTGCGACCCAACGGTGGTCTATGGGCTGATCATCGAGGACCGTTACCGCGGCAAGATCTACCAGTCCGACCTCCTCAACCCTCATCCCTACAATACCTACGTGCATGCCGGCCTTCCGCCGGGGCCTATCGCTAACCCCGGACAGGAGGCGCTACGTGCGGCCTTCGACCCCGCCGATACCAACTACTTATTCTTCGTGGCGGAGTCGGAGGGAGCCCGCGGACACGTCTTCTCCGAGACCTTGGTGGCACACAACCGCGCGGTCGCCCAGTACCGCCGGAGCCGGGCGCGGTGACAAGCCGCGGGGGGCGACTCACCATCAAAAGCCTCGTTCTCCAGTACCTCGAACAGCGCCGCCCCGTGTTGGTTGACGAGGAGGTTCTCTCGTCCATCGAGGCGGAGATCAGTAAGGCGTTACGCCGGGAGAGGCCGGTCTCGAGGTCCTATCTGCTGGAGGTGCTCTCGGCCACGACGGTGGAGATCTCGCGCTCGCTGGGCGGCCTACCCGTGGACCTGCGTCACCGCGTGCATTTCGCAGACACAGACCAAGCAGCCGCCTCGCTGCTCGACATGCAGCGGGAGTATGAGGAGGCCCGGAACGGCGGCAATGCCGAACGGGCGCGGGACGTTCGACGAGCGGTGCGGAAGTCCAAAGACCGACTGCGGCTTCTGCTGGGAAGGCGGAGTCTCTCCCCTGACAAACGTCGCGAGAAACAAGAGCTGCTCGAGTGGTTCCTGGTTTGGCTAGAGAACCCGGAGGTCTTCTTGCAGTGGATCGAGCTCCGACGCCGGAGTTCCGGCGGGGCTTCCGAGTTCACCTCTGGGGCCGCCGGCGAGCGGTCTGGGGCCGGATAATAACCTATTGATATAATCAAATTTGTCTCCTGCCTTGTCGGCGGTCACCCGCTTTGACCGCTTCTTCCTTACAGTGATTGTCGCGGCGTTGGTTGTCGCCAATGCAGCATGCCTCGTTCGCACCGAGCCGCCGCCGCCCGTGCCGCTGGCGACCCGGACGGCCGGGTTGGGGGAGTTGCTCTCGAAGCTCGATAGCCTCAACGGTATCGAGTCGTTGCGCTCCCGCGTGCACCTGCAACTCTCGGTGCTGACCCAAGACCGGCAGAAAATCAAGGCTTATCCGGAATCCGACGGGTTGGTGTTGATCCGTCGGCCGTCGTCGATCCGCGTGCGGGCGGAGTTTCCGGTCGTGGGTTCGACGGTGTTTGATATTACGTCCGACGGAACGACGTTCAGTGTCCACCTGCCGACGAAGAACCGCTACCTGGTGGGACTGAACGAGCTAAGCAAGCCGTCGAGAAAGCGGGAAGAGAATGTGCGTCCTCAGCACATCCTCGAAGCGTTGGTGGTTGATGCGCGACGAGAGGATGAGGAACTGGCCGTTCTCGAGAACGCAAGCTACGGCCCGCGAGCGTATCACGTGGTCGTTTTTATTCGGAAGACCGAGTTCGGTTATCGGCTAAGCCGCAAGATTTGGTTCGACCGAGTCGACCTCGACATCGCGCGCCAGCAGGTTTATGACCTACATGGAGACGTTGTCACGGATGCCTGGTATCGTGAATGGGCCCCGGGCGAGCCGATACGCTATCCGACCGTGGTCGAGATCAACCGTCCCGCGGACGGCTATGTGTTGACGGTGCGTTTCTTGCGGTTGCTCCTCAACGTCGATGTCCCTGAAGAAGGGTTCGTGTTGAAACCGCCCGAGGGGGTGAAGATCGAGGAGATCGGTCAATCGGACGAGGAAGAAGGCAGCGAGAAGGACCCATGATCGGCCGCATGGTTACCAGCAGTCTTCGCCATCGTCCTGTACGGACAGGGCTCAGCGTGCTTGCCATCGCGATGGAGGTCGCGATGATTCTCCTGATGACGGGGATGGCCGAAGGCCTGTTGGAGGAGTCGCAACGCCGAACCCGCGGCATTGCCGCCGACATTCTCATCCGGCCGTCGTCGAGCAGCGCCGCGATGAGCCTGACGTCGGCGGACATTCCATCGAAGCTCACCGCGGTCTTGCAAGAGCGCTACCACGAGATTCGGATGGCCGTCGGAACAACCGTGATCTCCGAGGGCAACTTGCAGACGGTGACCGGTGTCGATTGGGCCGGCTTCGTGGAGATGTGCGGAGGCATTAACTACTTTCAGGGCGGGCCGCCCGAGGGCCCCTACGACGCCGTCGTTGACGAGGTGTATGCGCGTTACCAAAAGATCGGTGCCGGCGATTCGGTGAGGCTCCTGAATCAGGACTTTCGCGTGACGGCCGTCGTCGAGTCCGGCAAGATGTCGCGGGTCTTCATCCCCATCGAGACGATGCAGGAGCTGATGGGATGGCAGGGCAAATTCAGCCAGATCTTCCTCAAGCTCGACGACCCCTCGCAAACCGAGAGGGTGGTTGCGCAGATCAGTGAGTTGTTGCCGACCTATCCCGTTTACGGTCTGGAGGAATTTCTCTCACAGGTCGCCGGCGACGTTCGGGGGGTACTGTCGTACTTTGTGAACCCGATTATCGGAATCGCGGTGATCATCGGTTTTCTGGTCGTGCTGTTGTCGATGTACACAGCCATTCTGGAGCGCACCCGGGAAGTGGGAATCTTGAAGTCGCTCGGGGCGTCGCAGGGCTTCATCATCGGTATCCTTTTGCGCGAGACCCTGGCGATCTGTGCCGTGGGCATTGCGCTGGGGATGGGGATCACCTACCTGGTTCGGTCTGCGGTGCAAGCGAACTTCCCGTTGATGGTCATTTTGATCGATCAACAGTGGATTGCGGCGGCAAGCCTGCTCGCCGTGATCGGCTCGACCTTGGGCGCGGCCTACCCCGCGGCCCGCGCCGCTCGGCAAGACGCGATCAGCGCCTTGACCTACAATTGAGCATCAACGTGCCGGACGATTACATCATCGAAGTGAACGCCTTGCGCAAGGTCTATCGCATGGGAGGCGTGGAAGTACCCGCCCTGCGAGGCGTCGACCTTCAAGCGCGCACCGGTGAGTTCCTGGCCATTCTTGGACCGTCGGGGTCCGGCAAATCGACGCTGTTTCACGTTATCGGAGGGCTTACTCCCCCTACCGCCGGCGTGGTGAAAGTTGGCGGCCGCGACCTCTCCGCGATGAGTGACCGCGAGCGCACGCAGTTGCGGCGGAAGACGGTCGGTTTTGTGTTTCAGAAATTCAATCTGCTGCCGACCTTGACCGCCCGCGAGAACATCGATATCGCCAAGCACATCGGCGGCAGTGCGGGCGCCGACGACGAGATGTTCGAAGGTGTGCTGCGAATGCTGAACATCAGCCACCGACTGCATCACAAGCCGTACGCTTTGTCCGGCGGGGAGCAGCAGCGGGTGGCGATTGCCCGCGGCGTGGTCAATCATCCACGAATTCTGCTCGCGGATGAACCGACAGGCAACCTCGACACCGAGAATTCGCTCGCGGTTCTCGATATGCTAAAGGAACTCAACAAAAGCTTTCGCCAGACGATCCTCATGATCACTCACAACCCCGAAGCGGCCACCTACTGCGCCGAGCGCACCGTGCACATGCAAGACGGAAGAATCGTCGAATCGTAGCAGACGTGTAACGGCAATTGGGCCCCAAGCAACGCACTCTGAGCGCTTCGAGACCCTGGTTCCGTGGGGGCCGTGCTAGGGAGACGTGTCGGGCTGGACCAACTGGCGCAACCGTCGGCTGCGGCTGGGGTGGCGGAGCTTCCGCAGCGCCTTCGCCTCGATCTGCCGGATACGCTCACGGGTGACGGCGAAGCTTTGGCCGACTTCCTCAAGCGTATGCTCGCTGCCGTCGTCCAATCCGAAGCGCATCTTAATGACTTTTTCTTCCCGCGGCGTCAAGCTCTTGAGTACCTGCGCCGTTTGTGAACGAAGGTTGAGGTTGATCACCGCGTCGGCGGGGGAAACCTGCTCCTGATCTTCGAGGAAGTCGCCCAGGTGGGACTCGTCTTCTTCGCCGATCGGCGTCTCGATCGAGATTGGCTCCTGCGAGATCTTGAGGACCTTGCGCACCTTGGCAAGCGGGATGTCCATCAGCTCGGCCAACTCCTCATTGGTGGGCTCGCGGCCGAGTTCCTGCACCATGCTCCGCGCTGTGCGGATCAGCTTGTTGATCGTCTCGATCATGTGCACCGGGATGCGGATCGTACGCGCCTGGTCGGCGATGGCGCGGCTGATCGCCTGGCGGATCCACCACGTGGCGTAGGTGGAAAACTTGTAGCTCCGCTGATACTCGAATTTGTCCACGGCCTTCATCAGACCGATGTTGCCCTCCTGAATCAAGTCGAGAAACTGCAGGCCGCGGTTGGCGTACTTCTTGGCGATCGAAACGACCAGGCGCAGGTTCGCTTCGACGAGCTCACGCTTGGCGGCCTCGGCTTCTCTCTGCCCGTCGCGGATCACTTGCAGCGTTCGGCGCAGCTCGCTGGAGCCGGCGCCTGCCCCATTCTCGATGAGAGTAATCTGCTGCCGGAGAGAACGGATCTCGCTCTTCAGTTTGCGGCACTCGTCGACGCCCTCGGTTGTCTCGATATTGCGCTGGGCCGCGGCCAACGGCTTCTCAAGCCCCTTAAGCTTCTGGACGACTTCCTCGATGCACTCGACAAAGATGTCTTGCTGCTTGGGAGTGATCTCGAGGCACCGCAGGATCTGCGACATGCGGATACGGCCGCGGGCCAATTCCATTCTCCGGAGCTTGGTTTCCGCGGGCTTCCGCGCCTGTGAGGTAACTTGGAGACGGAGCCGCTGCTGCTCGCAACGCTTGAACAGGCGAGCCACTTCGGCAACGGTCCTGAGAACCTCCTCGGTCTTTGACACCAGCAATTCTTCGGTGATCTCATCGAGGTTGAGAACGATGACGTCTCGGACGGAGAGAGTACCTTTCGAAAGGTCATCGCCGAGAGAAAGGAATTCACGGACGACGCGGGGACACCGGAAGGCCGCCTTCGCCGTCGCAGTCTTGCCGCGCTCGATGCGGCGGGCGATCTCCACTTCGCCCTCTCGCGTGAGTAGCGGTGCCGCGCCCATCTCGCGCAAGTACACACGGATCGGATCTCCAGCTTTTTTTCCCGCGGCCTCGAGTTCAGACGTCCCGCCGGCAGCTTCCTCCGATGGGCTTTCCGCCTTGTCGGCCTTGCCCGCGGGATCGGCGGACGGATCCACCTCATCGAGTTCGGCCGCGCTGAAGTTCTTCAGCAGCCGGTCGACTTGTTCGGCCTTGCGGAGATTCCGTTGAATGTCCTGATTCACTTGCCGCCTCGAAATCGAACGGTTCGAAGCTGTCTGGCCAGGAGCCGTCGGCGCACACCCTCGGCGCAGCGGATACACAGCAACAGCCACGTACCGGCGTCGAGCCTAACCATGCGTCAGCGAGTCATCCAGTATGGAAGTTGATCTTCACATTCTACAACCTGCCTTCCCACGCATGCAGCCGAACTCGACTTCATCGAAAGCGACTGGCCCTGACTTGACTACGGAACTTCTTGTTTGAGTTTCGCGGGTGGTCGGGCGACCTCAAGCGTCCCGCGCCGCGAGCGGTTGCGGCAGACCGCCGATACGCCGCCCCAGCGCTTCGAGGTCTTTCTTCTTTCGCAACAGTTCCAAAGCTTTGGCGTGGTCATCCTCTCGCTCCGCGCCGGCGATATCGCGTGCGACGGCGCGATAGTGCCGCTGCCATCCCTGACGCTGCAGGGCTTCGAGCGCCTGACGGCCGTCGTCGATCGACCAGCCATAGCGGTCGTGACTGAACACAATGCGGGAAAGAAGTTCACGGTCCTTTGATTCGAGGCGTCCCTCCACGGCGGCGAACTGAAACGCTTCTCCTTGGCTGACCACCGCGTCTAGGGCCTCCATGATCCGGTGGCTGGGAAGTTGGTACTCCCGTGCTAGTGCGACGGCGTCAGCGAGCATTCCCTTGCGCGCCTCCTCCGACTCCAGGAACAGCCCCACCAGGACGCGCTCACCCGGCGAGAAGATGTCGTCGGTGGAGATCACCAGAGGCTCGTTGCGCCGCTCGGAGGCGGAGCGGCGAAAGTGCTCCAGCACCAAGCCGGACTCGACACCGAGGTGCTCGGCCAGTTCGTTGGCGAGCGACACGCGTTTGATCTTGTCGCGCAACAGATTGATAGCGGGAACCAGTTCTTGGAATGCAGCCACGCGGCCCTCGGCGGTTCGCGTGTTGTGTTTCCCGCGCGCCCGCTCCGCCAGCCAGAAATAGTAGTCCGGCGAGAGGTCGAGCAACTCGCGGTAGCGGTCCCCGCCATGGCGAGCGCAGAACTCGTCGGGGTCGAGTCCCTCGGGCAGCGTGAGGACGCGGACCTTGAGATCCTGTTCGAGGAGGATCTCAATCGAACGTTCGGTGGCGCTCTGGCCGGCTTGGTCCGCGTCGAAGTTGACGATCACGGTTTCGGCGTGCCGGCGAATCATGTGGGCTTGTTGCGTCGTCAACGAGGTGCCGCAACTCGCCACGGCGAGGGAAACGCCGGACCGGTCAACGCCGATCACGTCCATGTAACCTTCGACCAAGAGTACGCGATTCTCGCGGCGGACAGCCTCTTTGGCTCGATGCAGATTGTAGAGAACGGAGTTCTTCTTGTAGATGGCGGTCTCGCTCGAGTTGAGGTACTTGGCCTGCTGGTCGTCCCGCAGGGCGCGACCGGCAAAAGCGACAACCTTGCCACGTTCGCTGTGGATCGGGAACATCAAGCGGCCGCGGAAGCGGTCGAAGTAACCGCTGCCGTCGTTGCGCTTGAGGATCAGCCCGGACGCTTCCATGTGTTCGCGGGTCACCCCCTCGCGCTCGAGGACCTTGAGCAGGGAGGAGCCGGAATCCAAAGCGAAGCCAAGGCCGAAGCGTTCTTGAGTTTCCGCCGAGACCCCGCGTTTATCGAGGTAGGCCCTTACCGATGCGCCGGGCGCTCCGAGCAATTGCTTGCGAAACAGGTCTTGGGCCAATTCATGAATGCGATAGACGGCGGCGCGAAGCCTTGTTTCCGCGTCAGGCGACTCGCCGTCGCGTGTGGCGGGAATGGGGATTCCGTGCCGCTCAGCGATCATCTCCAAGGCCTCGGGGAAGCTGAGGCCCTGCATCTCCATCACGAAGTTGAAGACATCTCCCCCTTTGCCGCAGCCGAAGCACTTGTAGATTTGCAACCTCTCGTTGACATTGAACGAGGGGGTCTTTTCGTTGTGGAAGGGACACAGGCCGGCGTAGTTGTCCGCCCCGCGTTTCTTCAGGCGTACGGACTCGCCGACAACGCCGACGATGTTGACCGACGACTTAACGTGTTGCGAGAACTCCACCTCGACTCTATCGTAGCTCAGCGGTGGAGGGGACGATCGTCAGCCATCCACCCCCATCCGGCCCATGCCGGGCTCGGGCCCGCCTACTTGATCGCGATGATCAATGACCGGAACGGCTCCGCGCCGCGGTTGACCAGCTTGGGGGCGAACTCCCCTCGGCTGTGCCAGATCACGTCCCCGCCCTTGCGGCCGCGCCGGACGGTTTCGCCCGTGGTGGAATCAACACGGTCGTAGCTTGCATCGTTGAGAAACACGATCACTTGGTCCGTTGGGCGAATGTAGGGCTCGCGAACGCCGCCCGGCGGGATCGACCGCTCGGTCACCTCGACACGCACGTTCTGGAGCACGATCTTGCGTGCCACCTCGGCCGCAGCGCCCGTCAAAGCCAGCACCGTCAGCGCAACAAGACTTGTCAGCGCGGCGACAAATAGCGCTTTTCTCATGACTCCCTCCTTGCCAAAGGCCTATGGTAACGTCCGCGGACCTCAATGGGTGTGCGACAAATTTGTGAGGCTCAGGCCGCGCGAGCGCGATTCTCCCAGTAGTCGTCGAAGCGGTTGCTGAGCCGTGCGCAACGCAAAGCCGTGATAGCGTTCGCGCCGCGCACGCTCCAGAACATGCCCGAGCGCTTCAACCGACTCGCAATGACGGTGCGGCAACCCGCCTCGATCACGCCTGAGCCCACAAACAAGCCCTGCCGGCGAAACTCGCCGTAACGCATGCGCTCCGCATGGCGCTGGAAGTAGTCCGCCTCCAGCGCCAGCGGATGCGCCAACTCCGGGTCGTCGGTTTCGATCTCGCGCAGCGCAGTGACGAGTTGCTCGATGCGCCCCGCGTCGAGCTTTTTCTGCATGCGCCGCGCCCAACCGCGGAGGCGCTTTTGTTGTTGGGGAAACAGCTTCGACGCCAGCTCCCACAGATGTTCGCGAGCGTGATACAAGTCGACGATCTCGATCGCGCCGGGAAAGTATTCGTGCGAAAGATTCCAGATCCAGCCCGCACCGTCGCCAAGCACGACCTTCTTGCGCGCCCGACTCCAACCCCGTCGCCAAGCCTCGCTGTAAATGCGGCGTCCGAAGGCGGCGGCGTCCTCGATCGCGCCGGTGTAGCTGGTCGAGTCTTCGTCGCGCACGGGACGGCCTTGTTCGTCGCAGCTTGTTTGCGTGAACACACAGCCGAGCTTGACCTCGCGCGTGCCGGCCGGGCCGCCGTCCTTACCCTTGCGGCCGGCCGTCTCGGCGGCGGTGACCGGTACGCCCGTGCCGTCCATCTCGATGTAGAGAATCGGAGTTTCAGGTCCTGACATCGCAGGAAGCTCCAGCGGTACGGCGCGCGCGATCGCGGCTTGTTCTTCGCTGGCGACATCTTCGCCGATCGCCTCGGCTTCGCGCTCGACAGCCTTGGCGGTCAGCCGCACTCCGGCCAACTCGTCGAGCAACGCGCGACCGCGATCGAACGACGTCTCGGAGCCGACCAGCGCCGTCATGCGGCGCACGCCTGGCGAATACTGCGTCGCTTTGACGGCCAGCTCTTGGTCGTGCGGCGCGAAGCCTTTGCCGCAGCGGCTGCAGTGATAGTACGGCCGTTCGACGACGACCTCGCCCAGCATCGTGACGAGCTTCTTCGGCCGCCGACCGGCGTAGCGCGCTGGCGAGCCGCAGGCGCAGGGCTGCTGCGATTCGCCGGCCGCGTCTTCGTTCAACAGCGTCTCGAGCAAGACAGCGCCGGCTTGATGCAGCGCGTCGCGCGTCGCCTGTTCGACGGCTTCGAGGTCGAGCGACCCGCGCTTGCGCCTCTCACACAAGACGACCCGTAGCAGCCTCCCTACTTCTACGGCGACTTCTTGCTGGATCGCCTCGGTCGTTTTTTTTCCTGCGGACTCAGCTCGGCGTCCTCGGCGACGGGGCGCAAGCGGCAGATCTGTTCGTTGACTTCGAGCAGTTGTCGGCTCAGCTCCCGGAAGCGGTGAAAAGCCTCAACTTCGCGTTGCGCTTTGCGCCGCTGGGCGGGCGAGGAAAAGGTCTCACTCACGGTCTTGCCGTTGACCTTCCTGGTCAGGTGGTAGTTCGGGCCATGAGCGGGCTGGCCGGGCTGATGGCAGCGGCAGGACGGTTTGCCGCAGCGGCCGCTGACAGCGCTGATGGATCCGCTGCGGAAGTCTCCTAGATCGAGAATCCGAGCGAGGATGGCCTTTCGTTGACGTTCGAGCGCGACGAGAGATTCGGGCATAGTACGCCTCCTTTCCTAACGTATCACTACGTAAGGATTCGCGCGCAAAAAAGGGGAACCCGCAAATCATCACTTTCTTGTCGCGCACCCGACCTCAATGTTCCTCGCTTCGCTAGCACCTGGGGGATCTATAATGACGGTCGCACGGCCTTTTTTGGGCCGCGGGGGTCGAACGCACCGCTATGCCGCGGGTTCTCAAGGCGACCGCCTTGCCTGCCCTCCTGATGGTGCTCGCCGTCGGCTCGGCCAAAGAGCCTTCAGTCCTGCCTAAGGCCCGGCAGGTCTGGGCGGACGCGAAGACCAACACCCTTGGAGCCCCCTCCCGCGACGGCCGCTTCCTGTCGTTCGTGGACGTCGACAGCGGTGACCTGGCCGTTCTCGAACTAGAGACCGGCCGCAAGCGCCGTCTTACTCACAAGGACCCCCAGCGCGACGCCGGCCAGTTTGCCTACTTCTCAGCCATCTCGCCCGACAGCCGTCACGTCGCCTACGCCTGGTTCAACGAGAAGAAGTTCTACGAGCTACTGAGGGAGGAGGAGTACCTCGACGGCGGGGGGAATCGCAACCCCTACCTCGACCCCGAGCTTCTGCCGTTGAAGTTAACAACCGGAGAGAAACGCGCCCTCGTGGCGTTCCTGCACTCGCTAACCGGCACGGTCCGCGAAGGCATGGGAACCCACCGCTAGACGCTATCGAAATCCCCGATCGAGCCACACATCGAGCCACAGGGAGTGACCCGGAACAAGAGGGTCAGCTAAACTCGCGCCGAAAAACCCATTATCGCCATCGCCTCGGTCGATAAGGGCGCAGCTCGTTGGCGATCTCACGTCTCAGCGCTCTGGCTTCCGCCTGCAAAGCCTCATCACTGGCCTCGAGGGCGAGCTTCAGGCATTCTCGAGCGTGCCCCAATACGGCGGCATGTTTCACCTCATCGTCGAGGCGGCGTTCCCCAAAAACCGCGGCTGTTTCGAACAAGGTCCTTGCGACTCCGACTAGAAATGCAGCTTTCGAGACATCGACAGGACGGGATTCGAACATCTCCTTGACGGCCGCCTCGTCGACCGTGCCAACAAGGTCGCACACCTGAAGAAAGATGTGACGGTCGACGATCCGGGCGACCGCCGCCTTGAAGACTTTCTCGACCGGCATGGCGCCGGCCCCCGTGCGACCGATGATCGGAGAGGGTCCCGAGGACGCGTCGGGAAGCGGGAAGTCGAGCGACACGGTGTCGCTGGCCGCCGTGGCCTTGTCGAACTCGCCCAGGGCATCGACAAGGCCTAGCGTCCGCGTACGGGCCTGAAAGCGAAACTGCCCGACGCAGGTCTTGTAGGGACCGGAATCCCATTCCGCAACCCTGTGGATACCGTCGGCGCAAGCCTGTTCAATTTCGAGGGCGGAACGAGCCATGCCACCAAGAATCGTAAGCTTCAGGGCGGCGGCACGGGCAGTGAAGACGTTCTCGGTCCGGAGCAGGTCATCCAAGTAGTTCAGAGTGTCGATGTAATCGCGCGACTCATATTCGCGGTGTGCCTGCTTCCAGAACTGAGCCCCCTCGGGCGGTGGGGTGCATGTGGTCAGTGCCCAGGCCACCGGCAAGACCGCAAGAAAGAGCGGGCGCATCACACGCTGCTGCATCAGCGCGATTATAGCGGGTCGACTCCTTGGAGCTTCGGTGTCGCCGCACTACCTGTTGCAGGGTAAGGCTCCGCGGCCTCTCGCCTATAATCAGTGAGGAGCCGAACCCAGCATGACTGCCCGGGTTGTTGTCGCGTTTGCCTTAGCGGTGGTCAAGGCCATCGCTCAGCAGCCCTTCCCCTTGGTTGAGATCGACGAGGTTGGTCACCTCGACTCGATTGATGACGAACGCAAGTCCGCTGACCTCGGATTTGCTCGAGTCTACCCCGACGGCAGCGAGGTTCTACGCATCGAAGGCTTTGACAACGAAGGGTTGCCCTGGAGGATGTGGATGCCACGGGTCAGCGAGGTCGGAGCATCGACACGCGTCTTCCGCGCCGACTTCGATGGCAATGGCCGCATGGACCTTCTGTTTAGCGCCCTGTGGATGGGCAACGGCCGTTGCATTCAAGGTGGCACCGTAACAACGCTCTTGTTCGAAGTAAACGGCCGCCCGGTACCCTGGCGCATCCAGACCCACGGGTTGACGAACGACGGCTCGACGCCGGTTACGCTTCTGGACTTCGACGCCAACGGCCAAGCCGAGTTCGTCGCGAACGGGTGCGTGCACTCGAGCTCTGACGACTATCGCATGGGCGTCGACCGTCGGCTTACGGGCGTTTACGAAGCGAGAGATGCTCGTTGGTTTCCCATCCGGCCCGACTCACTCGATCGGTACCTCGATGTGGTCCAGCGCCGGTTCGACGACAGCCGCCCGGGTTCTATTCGCTGGATGCCTCCCGGCGATGAACCGTGGCCCGACCCGCTGCCTGTCCTAGGTGGTGAACGGACCATACGGGCAACCGGTCTGCTGGGCGGTGTGATTGGATGCGTGGGTTCGTACGATAACGACCGCGACTGTGACCTCGCAGCCAAAGAAATGCGCATGAGGTACTCCGACGGTGAAGTTCGCGGTGTCTGGCCGGCAGTCATCATCGACTCTGCTGAAGGTCGCGCGATCCACACGACTGATACGCAGAGCTTGATTGAAAGAATTATCCATGCGGGTGTCCCGGTGCGCCTTCTCGGTCCGGACTCGCTGTGGGTGCAAGGCCAATTGCCGGACGATCCTGTCTCGCTCGTGGTCCGCCTAGCGATTACCTCGGTGCAGTCCAACCCGATCGAGCTCGTCGACAAGCCCGAAATATCGACGACAAGATTGAGGGGCATCCTCTTCAGCCGAGCCGGGAGATGTTTCGTCCTGCAGTGGCCCATAAGACAGAAACCACTCGTGCAGCCCCTGCCGGACTGCCAAGAACTGGGGCCACTGCAACCCGCGGCCTCCCGGGGTGATCGTGCATGGACGCACGAGGGCGACTTCGCCGGCAGAAGCCTATCTACCACCGAACGATCTGTCAGCACGATCTCATGGTTCGGTGGTGTATTGGCGCCCGAGCACCGAGTCGAGTTTCGGCCCGTCCCCCGTAAGCCCGGTGATATCGTGGGTGCTGAGCTGTTCGGCCGCGACTGGCTCGTTCACTGGACGAACGGCACCGACTCGTGGCTTGTCCTTCATTCACGGGCGGGCCAGCCGACATCGCCGGCCATCAAGCTGGGCTTCGACGGCGAGTTGTTTCATGTTGATCTCGCGCGGGGCTTTGTGTTCTTGAGATGGGAAGACGGTGTCCCCGTCGAGCTTTCCCTGGTCAAAGCCGCGCTCGAGTGGGTCCGACAGGAGTAGCCGATCTGCAGTAGCCGGTCGGTGTCCTCCCTGACACGAGCCTGTTAGAATGCGGTGGCCGTGGCGGCGGATTTTGTCAAGGAGGAACGCCATGAACAAGGTTTTGTTCGTACTGATTTCGGTAACTCTGTGTGGGCCGACGTTACAGCCGGCGGTCGCGCAGGAGGCCGACGAGAAGATGAGCTTCTTTATCACGAGTGCGGGACCGGGCAAGGGCGCTGACCTCGGCGGGCTGGCTGGCGCCGATGCGCACTGCCAGTCCCTGGCCAAGGCCGTTGGGGCGGCCGGACGTACCT
Source organism: Bryobacterales bacterium (assembly GCA_965261065.1). Lineage (GTDB taxonomy): Bacteria > Acidobacteriota > Terriglobia > Bryobacterales > UBA6623 > JAKZVK01. The sequence continues at coordinate 7,844,188 of OZ253444.1, forward strand.
GGCGCGCTTACCTGAGCACCACCTCTCCGGTCGTCAACGCCCGTGATCGCATCGGCAAAGGCCCTTGGCACAACGCCAAGGGCGTCCAGGTTGCTGAGAACATCACCGACCTGCACTCGGGCAACAACAAGCTCGGCAAGCAGACGTCGCTCAACGAGAAAGGTGGCGTCGTCAACGGCCGCAGCGACAGCCCCAATCAGCACGACATCCTCACCGGCACCCACTCCGACGGTCGCGCCTTCGCCGACGACGGCGAGGACCACACCTGCGGCAACTGGACGAGCAGCGGCGAGGGCAGCGCGCAGGTCGGCCATCACGACCGCACCGGCGGCGGCCCCGCACCCACATCGTGGAACGCGTCGCATGGCTCGCAGGGTTGCGGTCAAGCGGACCTGCAAGGCACCGGCGGCAACGGGTACTTCTACTGCTTCGCCGAGTGAGACTATCGCGGGGTGGGGCCGGACGTGGGACAGACACCTCCGCGGCAACGGTGCATCAGTCCGTGCGGGCACGGCATGCCGTGCCCCTACTTTTCCGGTTGATACCTCGACGATGACGATGCGCCTTACCCTGTTTCTTCTGCTGCTCGCTTGCGGGGCGGCGGCGCAGGACGGCCGGCAGGTATTCGCTGAGCATTGCCAGGTTTGCCACGGCGACGGCCGAGGCACCGAGCGCGGGCCCAACCTGGTCAATAACGGCAAAGTCCGCCGCCAATCCATCGACGAACTTCGCTCGCTCATTCGAGACGGCATGCCCGGCATGCCGCCGTCCGACTTGCCATCCGCCGCGTTGAGCGCTGTAACAGCGTATGTGCGGTCACTGAGCGCGCCGGAGGTCGATGCATCGGTAGAAGGCGACCGCGCGGCCGGCAAACAGTTCTTCTTCGGCAAGGGAGGCTGCGCGGATTGCCACATGTCGTTCGGCAGAGGTAAAGCTGTGGGGCCGGACCTCTCCTCCGTAGCCCGTACGCGGACGGTGGAAGAGATCAGGCAAGCCGTGCTGCACCCGTCGGACGAAATCAAGCCCGGCTACCAAGTCGTCAATGTGCGATTGGCCGATGGCAGCAAGCTCCGCGGCTTTGCGCGCAGTCAAAGCCGTTACAACTTGCAGCTACAGGATCTCCAAGGGCAATTCCATATGCTTGCGGCGGACGAGTTCACCCTGGTGAACAAAGAAGGGACCTCCTTGATGCCCGAGGCCGCTTGCAAGCCGGACGAATGCCGCAGCCTGGTCGCGTATCTGAGTTCGCTCGGCGGTGTCACCCTCGGCTCCGACATCCACCCCTTTGCTTCATCCGGGGGCCCGACCTTCGACGACATTCTTCATCCCAACCCCGACGACTGGCTCACCTACCACGGCTCGATCAGCGGTGACCGGCACAGCCGCCTCGACCAGATCAACACCTCCAACGTGAAGGACCTCAAGCTCGAGTGGATCTTCCCGATCGACCACCCCATGCTCCAACTGACGCCCGTTGTCGTCGATGGGGTGATGTACATCACGGGCCCCAACCAGGTCTTCGCGCTCGACGCAAGGGCCGGGCGAACGATCTGGCACTACCAGCGTCCGGAGACGGAGGGCGGTGGCCAGGGCAAGGGGACCAACCGCGGCGTGGCGGTACTGGGCGACCGCGTCTACACAGTCACCAACGACGTGCATCTGGTCGCCCTCCACCGCCTCACCGGAGAGCCGCTTTGGGAGGCCGATATCATCGAGGGGCTCGACAAGAAGAACTACGGCAGCACGTCCGCGCCGCTTGTGGTGAAGGACATGGTCGTAGCCGGGGTGTCGGGCGGCGACATCGGCGTGCGCGGCTTTCTCTCCGCGTTCAAGGCCGACACCGGCAAACGAGTGTGGCGGGTCTTCACGGTCCCGAAGCTCGGGGAGCCGGCGTCGGAGACGTGGCAGGGAACCGCGCTCACCGAGTACGGCGGCGGCGGGGCCACCTGGATGACGGGCACCTACGACCCCGAGACGGACACGATCTTTTGGGGGACGGGCAACCCCTATCCGTCGATGAACGGTGATGAGCGGCTGGGCGACAACCTCTACACCGACGCGGTGCTGGCGCTCGCCTCCGGCACGGGCGAGCTGAAGTGGTATTACCAGTTCACGCCCCACGACCTCTATGACTGGGACGGCGGACAGACGTCGATGGTGCTCAACACGCGCTATCGCGGGCGCGACCGCCAACTGTTGGTGCAAGCCAACCGCAACGGTTTCCTCTACGTGTTCGACCGTACGAACGGCGAGTTGCTGCTGGCCGAGAAGCTCGTCGACAAGGTGACCTGGGCGACGGCGGTCGGCGACGACGGCCGCCCGATCCTCGTCCCCGGCATGGAGCCGACGCGGGATGGCACCAAGGTTTGTCCCAACGTGCTCGGCGCGGCCAACTGGCCGTCGGTGGCTTTCAACCCGGTGACCAACCTGTTCTACGTAAATACGCGCGAAGCGTGCGGCATCTATTCCAAGCCGCTGCGCTGGAACAGGAAGCCCATTCCGCTGGAGCCGGGGCAGATGTTCCTGCGCGCCTTCGACCTCGAGACCGGCAAGCGCGTGTGGGAGCTGCCGCACCTCGGCAAGGCCGATAGTTGGGGCGGTGTGTTGTCGACAGCGGGCGGGGTGGTGTTTTTCGGCGAAGACAGCGGCGCGTTCGCGGCCGCCGACGCCCGGACCGGCAAGGAGCTATGGCACGTCCAGGCCAACGATTCGATGCGGCAAGGCGACGGGCATAGCTGGCGCGCCTCGCCGATGACCTACCTGGCCGGCGGCAAGCAGTATGTCGCCATCGCCTCCGGCCCGAACATCCTGTGCTTCGCGTTGCCGTAGGAAGCGCATCGAGCAGCCCTTTAGCTCAGGATCTCCTTCACACGCGATGCCACGATGGTGTGCTCGCCCGGCTGGAGCATCCACATCGAGATGCGCAGCCCGTCTTCGATCTGCGATACCGCGATCGAAGGCTCGCCGTCGCGTAGCTTCTTGGAGGCATCGCTTGGGGTCAGTCCCTTCTTCGCCGCGTCCCAATGAATGTGGACATGGGGCACTTGGTTGGCGATGGGCGGAATGTGAACCTCTGCTTCCACACCGTCGATCGCACTCGCTGTCCCGATGACGTGGTCCGCGCGAGCGTCGAGCTCCCGCCGTTCGGCATCGTGGTCGATGCGGTGGTAGCGCTCGACAGCGGCGACCAGGCCCATGATCTCTTCCTTGCCGACCTTCATCCCCCGGCCGATGCCCGCGCGGGGGCTGATCGCCTTCTGCGCCCCTTCGACCAGATCGGGCCGACCAAGCACGAGGCCGCTCGCCTGCGGCCCAATCAGCCCTTTGCCACCGGAGAAGACCACCAGATCGAAGCCTTCGTCCACGTACTGGCTCAGACGCTCTTTCGGCGGCACGTCGGAGGCGCAGTCGTTCATCGAGGGGATGTTGTGTTTCTTCGCCACCTCGATCCACTCGGCTCGCGAGATTTGACCCTTCGGTTCGCCGACGTTGAGGAAGAAGAGCATCGCGGTCTTCTCGTTGATGGCTTTCTCGAGTTCCTCGCGCGTCTCGACCTCGACCGGCTTGGCGCCCGCCGCCCAGATCTGCGTGTCGAACCCGAAGCGGTGCGCCTTCTGGACGATCACCTCGTTGGGCATCCCGGTCGTATCGGGCAGCATGCGCAGCTTCTTGTCGTCGCCGCCGGTGAGGCAGGCGGCCGTCCCGACGGTCAGCCCCGAGGCCGCGCCGCAACAGATCATCGCCGCCGGTACGCCGATGATTTCGGCGATCTTCTTGCCGGCCACGATCTGCAAGTCAATCAGGGAGATGAAGTGCTTGGACGCCTCGACCATCGAGGCCACGACCTCCGGCGGCATGATCGAGCCTCCGAGCGTGGTGACGACACCCACGCCGTTGATGACGTGGCGTATGCCGAGGCTCTCGTAGGTCACCGTGGCGCCGGTCGGGCCCATCGTCGACCGTGCCGACTCCCCGCAGCCGGTTACGCCTGCCGCCGCGGCACCCACCGCCGTGGCCTGCAAGAAGCTTCTTCTCGTTCTGGATCTCTTCATGTTGCTCTCCTTGGTTCCCCTGCTTTTCGTATCGAGAGGTCCCGCGGCGACGCTCCTGTCCGGCGCGCTCGGCGGAAGGCCCGGTACCAACTGTAGCGCATGCGGGGGGGCGTCAGGCGTGCGCCAAACCTAGCCGTGGCCGTCAGGGAGCACGCCTGCCCGTGGGGCAGCGTTGGCCGGTGGCACGATTTGGGACGGTCAGAAAGCGCCGGGATAAACCGGCAGAGAGTCGGGGAGGAAGGAGCCCCACACCGAAGGAATAGCGAACCACGTTGACCTCGAGTCATGCGCCGGCGATGGTGACATCGCGGGTGAAGCGTTGACAGAGGCACTGGCGGGCCGGACTATAGAGCCGTGAAATAACTCGTTTCGGGGGCCGACCTTGTTGACTGGAGGGGAAGGCCACGTCGGGCGTCGCGCTAGCGCAAGCAGCGACCGGCCCCGGCGCGGTCGAAGAACCAGGGCACGTCAGGAAACTCTCTGCGCGAGAACCGGGAGACCTCCGCCCCGCTCTGCTGTTTGCAGCAGGCCGGTGGGTGAAGGCCAAGGCCGTACGACGCTCTTGCTCGACGGGACGCAAGCGGCAGATCTTCTCGTTGACTTCGACAAACCTACGGCAGAGTTCCCGGAACTTGTGGTGTGCGGCGACTTCGCGCTGGGCTTTGTGTAAGGCGGAGGGAGAGGAGAAGGATTCCGAGACGTATTTGCGGTTGACATAGCGTGTCAAGCGGTAGTTAGGGCCATGAGGCGGGCTGTCAGGCTGGGCGAAACGGCAGCCGGGTTTGCCACAACGTCGAGTGAGGGTGGTGAATGGAGCCGCGGCGCTGATCGCCGAGTTGAGAGATCTCCTGCAGCAGCTGCGCTTTTTGCTTTTCCAGAGAGGGCAGAGTGTCGGGCACGGGGACATCTCCTTTCTGGACATTGTACAATGTTCAGAAACAGCATACCCCCAAACCTCTCCATCAACAAGCACATTCATGTCGCGCACCCCACCAACCTAACTCGTTGACGCTGCGGGGTAGAATGAGTTTCTCCGCTACCAAGGTCGCGCTCGATGGTCTGCTTCTCATGTCCGTACTGCTGAATAGACTCATGTTCCGGCGGGACGTCGTCGCCGTATCCGCGCGAAAGTTATCCGTCGGCGCGCTCGCGTCTCTGATGGCTCTTCTCTGTTTTGGTTGCGTCGCGAGTGAGCCGGAAAAGGGCCCCTACGACACCGACCCCACGTCGCCCGAGCAGGCCGCCCAAGCGATGCAGATCGTCGACGGGTTCCGTGTCGAGGTCGTTGCCGCCGAGCCCGAGGTGGTCGATCCTGTCGACATTGCCTTCGACGAGAACGGCGACCTGTGGGTTTGCGAGATGCTCGACTACCCCTTCGACCCCGACGAAGGGGAGAAGCCCCGCAGCCGCATCCGCTTCCTCGAAGACCAGGACGGCGACGGGCGGTTCGAGACCGCCACGCTGTTTGTCGACAACCTCCTGCAAGCCTCGAGCGTGATGCCTTGGAAGGGGGGCGTACTCGTCACCGTTGCCCCCGATATTCTGTACTTCAAAGACACCGACGGCGACCACAAGGCCGACGTGCGTGAGGTCTGGTTCACAGGTTTTCAGGGCCGCGAAGTGTCGCCCGAAGCCCGCGTCAATAGTCTGCGCTACGGCATCGACAATTGGATCTACACCGCCAACTCGAGCCGGCCGGGCACGATCACCTCACCAAAGTCTCCAGGCAAGCCGAGCGTCATCGTGCGCGGGTATGACTTTCGCTTTCACCCCGGCAAGAACGAGTGGGAGGCAACGGCCGGCACGGCGCAGTTCGGCATGTCGTTCGACGAATGGGGTCACCGCTTTGGGTCAAGGAACACGACTTTCTTGAGTCACGCCGTGCTGCCGGCGCGCTACGTGCTGCGGAACCGCTTTTTCTCGCCGCCGAGCATGGTGCAGTTCACCGTCGAGCACGACGACAACGAGAACTTTATCTACCCGCTCACCGAGCCGCAGCAGTGGCGCATCGAACGCACCGCGGCGCGGCAGAAGCGCTATGACGAAACACGTCCCGGCCGAACCGAGCACCTTTGGGGACGCTTCTCGGCCGCCACCGGGGCTACGGTCTACGTCGGCGACGCCTTCCCCGAGGAGTACGTCGGAAACATCTTCAACGGCGAGGTGAACGGGAACCTCGTGCGCCGTAACATCATGACGGCCCATGGGGCGACCTATCGCGCCCATCGCGCGCCCGAAGGAGAACGCGAGTTCCTGGCCGCCCCGGACAATTGGTTTTCGCCCGCGAACTTCGCCAATGCGCCCGACGGTAACCTCTATGTTGTCGACATCTACCGCGAATACATCGAGGAACCACGCTCGATCCCGATGGCGCTGCAAGAGAAGCTGCAGATGGACTTCTACCGAGGAGACGACCTCGGCCGCATCTACCGCATCTCTCCAGAGAACCCGCGCCAACAGCGGAACCTCAAGCCGGGTCTCGGGACCGCGACCACTGCGGAGTTGGTCGAGACCCTCCAGCACACCAATGGCTGGCATCGGCGCACGGCGCACCGGCTGCTGGTCGAGAAGCAGGATGCCGAGGCCGTACCGCTGCTGAAGGTGCTGACGGAAAGCGAAACTCCGCAAGCGCGGCTTCACGCACTGTGGGTGCTCGAAGGGCTCGACGCGCTCGAAGCCCCAATGATCCGCACGGCGCTGCGCGACGGCCACCCGCGCATTCGCGAGAACGCCATCAAGATGGCCGAGGCGTTTCTGCCCGGGCTGTCGGGAACTCTCACGTCGATGACGAGCGACGAAGACCCGCGTGTGCGCTTTCAGCTCATCCTAACGTTGGGTCTGATTCCCCGAAACGATCGCGTCTTGGCGCGCTTGATTCCCGAGCACGCCGACGACCCCTGGTTTCGCAGTGCATTGCTGTGCTCGGTGGGCGGATCGGGCATGAGGGTCTTCAACCGCTTGCTGACGCGCCACCGGCAGTTCTTCCGCGAACCCTCCGAGGGTAGGCAGGATTTCCTCTCGCAGCTCTCCTCGATCATCGGAGCGGGCCGGAATTCTGATGAGATGTCGCTGTTCCTAATGGCGATCAACGACACTCCCCTGCTGCGTCCCGTCGAGTGGCGGACTGCAGCCCTCTCCGGGCTGGCGCAGGGCTTGGCCATCGACGGCTCCCGCGGCGTTCGGATTCCGTCGGCGGGGCGGATCATGATGAAGCTGGTCAACGACCGCTCCGAAGAGGTGGCGGACGCGGCCCGCGAAGCAGCCCAGTATTTTGCTCTGCCTGCCTTCATCCGGAAGTCGCTGGCGGAGGCGGACGACAGCGATCTCGCGATCGAGAAGCGCGTGCGGGCCGCCACGGCTCTGCGTGGGGGCTCGTACTCACAAGTCGATCTCGTGCTCGCCAAGATTCTTACAACGCCCACGCCGCAAGAGGTTCAATCGGCCGCGGTCGATACGTTGTCGGGCTTCGACGACGCCGGCGTCTCGGAAACTTTGTTAGCCGGCTGGAGCGGCTACGGTGCGCCGGTTCGCGAGCGCGTTGCTCAGGCGATGATGCGCAAGAAGGAGTGGGCGCAGGCGCTGCTGGCGGCCGTTGAAGCAGGCACCGTGCCCGCGCCGTCGATCGACGCGGTCTCGAAGATTCGCCTGACGCAGTATCCCGACGCCGAGGTTCAAGAGCGCGCCAAGGCGTTGCTCGCGGCCGAGGTCAGTGAACGGTCGACCGTGGTGGAGGAGTATCAAGACACGCTCGCGATCGCCGGTAACATCGACCACGGCAAACAGGTCTTCGAGGACCAGTGCGCCAAGTGCCATCGGCGGCAGGCGGAGCGCGGCCGCATCGGTCCGGACCTCTCCGGCGTCAACAACAAGACCCGCGACGAACTGTTGCTGAACATCCTCGACCCCAGCTACGACATCCAGCCCAGCTACGCGAACTACATCATCGTCGACACGAACGGCCGCATCTACGATGGCCTGCTGGCCGGCGAGACGGCCGAAGCTGTGCGGTTACGCGGCGAGTACGAGGATGTGACCATCTTGCGCAAGAACCTGGCCGAAATGCGAACCTCCACCGTGTCGCTGATGCCCGATGGTCTTGAGGAAGACATGTCGCGCCAAGACATGGCCGACGTGATTGAGTATCTGCGCGCGGGGTTGTGAGCCGACGGAGATCAGCGCGGGCCTCCGCACATTCCATGAACGGCCAGCCATGAGCGCTCCTGCACCCAAGATCGTGATTCTGGCGGGGCCCAACGGCGCCGGGAAGTCGACCTTGGCCCCAAAGATCGTGCGTGACTTTCTCCACCTGAAGGAGTTCGTGAACGCGGACACGATCGCGGCCGGGCTCTCGGCTTTTGCACCGGAAGGCGTAGCGATCGAAGCCGGCAGGATCGTGCGTAACCGGTTGCGCGAACTGGCCGGCGAAAGGGCAAGCTTCGCCTTCGAGACGACGCTGGCGACGCGTTCCTTTGCTCCCTGGCTGCGCGGGTTGAGGACGCAGGGGTATGAGGTTCACCTGATCTTCGTTTGGCTTGAGAAAGCCGATCTCGCAGTCCAACGCGTTAGCGATCGTGTCCGCTTGGGCGGACATGCCATCGAAGAAGAAACCATTCGAAGACGATATGTCAGGGGGATCACCAACTTCCACAAGCTCTACCGGCCCCTGGCACATGAGTGGGCCGTGTGGGATAATTCAGAGGTAGGCGGCCCGGTCCGAATGGCGATGGGAAGCGAGAGCGGGCCGGAGGTGGTACTGCACGCTGATTCTTGGTCGAAGTTCGTTGGCGCACGAGATGTCTCTCAACGGTAATATCCCATCCGACTTTCTGATCTCCCACGTGGAGGAGGTCGACGAGATGCTTCGCCAAGCCGTTCGCGAGGAACTGCTGCGTTGCAAGAAACTGGGCCATTCGGTTTCCGAATTGCGCGACGGCCGCGTCGTGATCATCCCGCCGGAAGAAATTCCCGTCGACGACGAGCCTCCCCAGACGTCGTAATCCGCCACTCCGCATTCGAGCGCACGCTCGAATACCCCACGCTAAATACCCCCTCACGGTAAGATAGCCTTGTGTTCTGGCGACTCGGGGTGGAACTCATCGTCTGCCTCCACTTCCTGTTCATTCTCTTCGTCGTGTTCGGGTCCCTGCTTGCCTGGCGGAAACGCGGCTGGAAGTGGGTCCACCTCGCCGCCATGGCCTACGGGTTGTCCATCGAGCTGGGAGGCTGGATCTGCCCGCTCACGTGGGTGGAGAACTGGTTCCGGCATGAGGCCGGTGTCGTGCCCTACGAGGGAACCTTCATTGCTCAACATCTTGAAAGACTCATCTATTTCGACGCGTCGCAGGGAGCGCTCGTGGCGGGAGCGGTCGTCGTGACCGTACTGAATCTGGCGGTGTACCGGCACTTCGAACGCAAGCAGAGGCTCCGGAGCAAGCGGTTGGGCACGGTGATCGTGTGGTCGGGGATCTTTCTCGCGGCGCTGGGAGCCCTCGGCTGCGGCGACGGTGGTGGGGAGCAGGGCCCCATCGAGCTACAACTGGGGCACGTGGCCAGCCCGGGTTCGTTGGTAGCCCTCTCAGCCGAGGAGTTCGCGCGCCGCGCCAATGAGAAACTGGGCGAGGCCGCCAGCGTGGTCGTGTTCGGGTCAAGCCAGCTCGGAACCGATGAGCGGCTGCTGCAAAAGCTCAAGCTCGGCACCATCGACTTCTCGCTGCCCTCGACGATCATGTCGTCGGTGGTGGACGAGTTCGGCCTGTTCGAGATGCCGTATCTCATCAAAGACCGAGACCACATGAGCCGCATCGAGAACGAGATTTTTTGGAGCAAGATCGCGCCCGCGACCGAGGCCAAGGGCTATAAGGTGCTCGCCGTATGGGAGAACGGCTTTCGCCACATCACCAACAATGCCCGGCCCATCACCGTGCCCGGCGATTTGCAAGGTATCAAGTTGCGCACGCCGAAGGGCCGCTGGCGGGTGAAGATGTTCCAGACCTATGGCGCCAACCCCACACCCATGTCGCTGTCGGAAGTTTTTGTCGCGCTCCAAACCGGGGTCATGGACGGCGAGGAGAATCCGCTGTCACAGATTCACAGCCAGAAGTTCCAGGAAGTGCAGACCTACCTTTCGCTGACCCGCCACCTCTACAGTCCGGCTTTCTTGACCGTGTCGACCCGAAAATGGAACGCTCTTCCCGAGCCGGTGCGGTCGATCATAGAGCAGACGGCCAAAGACACCCAGGAGTACGTCTACGCGACCGCCCGGAAGATCGACGAAGAGCTGCTCGCCGAGCTGACCGAGGCGGGCATGGAAGTCAACGAGGCCGACCAAGAGGCGTTTCGGGCAGCGAGCCGAGCGATCTACGAAGAGTTCGGCGAGACGGTGCCGGGCGGCCGCGAGATGATCGAGGCCGCCATTGCGCTGGCCGACCGCTAGGGCCGATACTACTGTATTCCAACCGGCGGCCCCAATCGTTTTCTGGGGGCGCTTCGTCAGGTCCGAACCCGTCGCCCGCCTTTCAACACGACGCCCTCCCCATGGTCACCCCACCCTCCGTGTTTCGTAGGGCTTTCGAGCGCATGCTCGAAAGTGTCGTTGTGCTGCTGATGGGCTCGTTGGCAACCCTCGTCGTGGTCGCGGTGGTGTTTCGCAAAGGCGGGGCGGCGATTGTCTGGTACGACGAGGTGGCGTCCATCCTGCTTGCATGGCTGACGTATTACTGCGCGTCGCTGGCCGCGCTCAAGAGAGCCCACATCGGTTTTCCCAAGCTCGTCGAGTCACTACCCGCCCGAGCGCGGCGGACGGCATGGATTGTCCGCGAGATGATCGTAATCGGGTTTTTCGCGCTCGCCGGATGGGCCGGCTGGGAAGTGGTACGAGTTCTCGAGGGAACCTACTTGGTGAGTTTGCCCTGGATGCCGGTGCAATTGACGCAGTCCGTAATCCCGATCGGCGCGGCGTTGTTCATCATCGCCGAGGTGTTGGGCTTTCAAGAGGACTGGCGTCGGCACGACGAGCGTACCGCAGGCGAGGCGGACTCGCCGTGACCGTGCTCGTTCTGCTGCTGGGGTTGTTGCTCTTGGTGGCGATCGACGTACCGATCGCGATCGCTATCGGCGTCGTCGCCGTGGTCGCCATGGGAGCGGCTTCGGGGCTCGATGCGCTGCCGAATGTCGCGCTGGTCCTCTTCGACGGTGCTACCAAGTTTCCGCTGATCGCAATTCCTCTTTTCATCCTTGCCGGCTCACTGATGAACGAGGGTGGCATCTCGCGCAGGCTGATTGCCTTCGCATCGGCACTGCTGGGCTTCATCCGGGGCGGGCTGGCGATGGTCACGATCGGCGCCTCGCTCTTCTTCGCCGAGATTTCGGGCTCGGCCGTGGCGGACGTCGCGGCGCTGGGTTCGATTCTGATCCCGGCTATGAAGCGCAAGGGCTACCCGACGCCCTTCGCGGCGGCGGTAACGTCGTCAGCCGCCACGCTGGCGGTGATCATTCCGCCTTCGATCCCGATGATCCTCTACGGCGTCATGGCGGGCACCTCGGTGGTCCAGCTGTTCGTGGCAGGGATCATCCCGGGCGTGTTGGGCGGCCTGTCGATGATGGCCGTGACCTACGTGCTGGCCGTTCGGCGCAACTACCCGGTGGAAGAGGTCTTCCAACTTCGCCGCGTGTGGACGACTTTCCGCGAAGCCGGATGGGCCCTCGCCTTACCGCTGATTATCCTCGGTGGCATCTTTGGCGGATGGGTCACCGCCACCGAGGGTGCGGGCCTGGCCGTCGTAGCGGCCCTCGTGATCGGCGGGTTGATCTATCGCGAGCTCAACTGGACGACGATCCGCCGGGGGATGGTGGAGGCCGGTACGCAGACCGCCATTGTGATGCTGCTCGTCGCGACGTCGGCGCTGCTGAGCGAACACCTCACCGCCATGCAGATCCCGCAGCGCGTCGCCGAAGGCATCGTCGGGCTCACGGACAACAAGTACCTTGTGATGGCGCTGCTGAACGTCTTCTTTCTGCTGATAGGCATGATTCTTCACTCGGCGGCGGCCATTATCTTGGTTGTGCCGATCGTGATGCCGGTGGTGCATGCGGTGGGCATCGACCCAGTGCACTTCGGGCTCGTCGTCACGCTCAATCTCGGCATCGGGCAGCAGACGCCACCGGTGGCCAGCGTTCTGATGACCGCCTGCTCGGTGGCCAAGGCCGATATCTGGGAGGTCAGCAAGGTCAACGTGCGCTTCATCGCCGTGCTTCTGGCGGTGCTGGTGCTGGTCTCGTACGTCCCGGCGATACCGCTCGCGTTGGTGAACCTTTTCTACCGATAGTCGTAGGGTCGAGGCCGGCCGGGCGTCACTTTACCGCCGGCTGCCGTCCCGATTCCTCTAAGGTAGACTGAATCGAATACGCTCAGCCGCCGCTGTTCGGAGGTCTCCCCAGGGCGGCACGCCTGCATGAAGATCATCGACATTCTCAGCAACAACGTCCGCACGGTGTCGTTCGAGTTCTTCCCTCCCAAAGACGACGCGGGCTTCGTGGACCTGTTCAAGACCATCGAGGCGCTCAAGCCGCTCGACCCCAGCTACGTCTCCGTAACCTACGGGGCCGGCGGTAGCACCCGCCGCAAGACCGTCGATCTGGTCAAACGCATCAAGCACGAGATCGGGATCGAGGCAATGGCGCACCTGACATGCGTGGGAGCGACCCGCGAAGAGATCGGCGCGGTGCTCGACGACCTGCAGGCCGGCGGCATTGAGAATGTTCTGCCTCTGCGAGGAGACCCGCCGAAAGGTCAAGCGGAGTTCGTCCCGACGCCGGGTGGTTTTGCGTATGCCAACGAGCTGGTGGATTTCGTTCGTTCAGGTTATTCGTTCTGTCTGGGAGGCGCTTGCTATCCCGAGGTGCACCCGGAGGCCACCAACCCCGGGGCGGACCTGGAGAACTTGAAGCGCAAAGTGGATGCCGGTGTCGACTTTCTGATCACGCAGCTCTTCTTCAGCAACGAAGACTTCTTCCACTTTCGCGATCGCGCCGCCGCCGCCGGCATTGGCATTCCGATTCTGGCTGGCATGATGCCGATCTTGAGCGTCAAGCAGATCAAGCGCTTCACGCAGATGTGCGGCGCTTCGCTGCCGCCGGAGCTACTATCGAAGATCGAAGCGGTGGAAGACGATCCCGAGGCGGTGCGGCAGGTCGGTACCTATCACGCCACCCGTCAGTGCGAGGACTTGCTGACCCAGGGGGTCTCCGGAATTCACTTTTACACGCTGAACCGATCGACGGCGACGCGTGCGGTGTATCAGTCCATCAAGGGGTTGCGTGTGCCGACCCCGGTGGTCTGAAGGGAGGAGAGAGGTTGACTGTGCCTTGCCCGTGGTCCGGCTTTTGCCGCGCGGCGTCGGTGGTAGTTTTCTCGGTTGTCGCGGCCGGGGTGGTCTATGCCCAGAGCAGCACCGTCAGCTACCGCAACCCCATCGTCTTTCAGCGCGCCCAGCTCGAGGAGAAGACCGGCGAGCAGCTTCTCGCGGGCAAGCTCTGGGTCATGGAGGAAGACGGCTCCGGACTGCGGCAACTCACCAGTGGCAAGACCTACGACGAACACTCGTCGTTCTACTCCGATCAGGAGCACGTGCTCTATTCGGAATTCGCCTCGAACCGCTATGACCACGACGCCGGCGCCCGACTGATCAAGCTCAACATCTACACCGGTGCCCGGGAAGTTGTGGTGGAAGAGGCGGGCTGCGCGCTGCACCATGCTTCGGTCTCGCCTATCGACGACCGGCTCGCGTACCACCGCAACTGCGGCAAGCACCGTTCACAGCAAGTCAGATGGGGCGAAGGTGGCTACGAGGTAACCCTGGAGGCCACCAACGGTGTGGCGCTCCCCGACAGCATCATCGCTATGCACGAGAAGAGCCGCGGGTACAAGCCTCGCGAGGTTTCTCTCGTGCGCTCGTACGGTCATGGCCCGGGGTCGAAGGCGGTAGTTCTCGTCGGAGCGAAGTACCTGGACCGCCGGCCGGCGGTCTCGCCCGACGGCAAACGACTGGCTTGGCAGACGAACCGTGCGGGCGGCGAAGACGAAATCTTCCTGGCCGACATCGACGGGTCGAACACCCGCAACCTCACCAACGCCGCCGGCAACGACGGCCACCCCTGGTTCTCGCGGGACGGCCAATGGATCGTCTTCGAGTCCGACCGTTCCGGCCAGTGGGACATCTGGCGTATCCACCTCGAAAGCGGCAAGCAAGAGCCGTTGACCCACAGCGGCAAGAAGTACATCAGCACCCGCGCACGGATGTGAATTCGCATGCCCGGTGAAATATATGCCTGGTGAGAAGACGGTCCTGGCGATCGGCGCTCACTACGACGATTGCGTCTTCGGCGTCCCCGGTATTTTGTTGCAGGCTGTGCGAAAGCACTACCGGGTCGTGACCCTCACGTTGATCGGCGATTACACGAACTGGCCCCCGATCGGCGACCGGCACCGCGAGTTGCTCATCGGCACCAAGGCGATCGCGAAAGAGTACGGCGTCGACATGCGTTACCTCGGCTTCAAGTCGCAGCAGTTCGACGTGAACCTCGATGCAAAGAAGGCGGTCGCCCGGGCCGTGGCCGATGTGCAGCCGGATATCGCCTTCCAGCTTTGGCCGCACGATTCCCATTCCGACCACGAAGTCGCGGCCCAACTGAGCAAGGCCGCGCTGCGCCACGCGGGCCGCTTGGTGGAGGCGCCCGGCTACCGTCCACCGCGCCGGACGTACTACTACGACAACGGGCCCCGCCACACGATCGGCTTCGAGCCGGACACGTTCGTCGACGTGAGCGACGATTGGCCGCGAGCCGTCGAGTGGCTCGGACGCTTTGCCGCTCTGGTCAAGAACGAGGAATTCACTGCCTCGACGCGCTACCCGACGCAAGACTCGAAAGAAACCCAGGCGCGCTACCGTGGCAAAACCGCCGGGCTCTCCTACTCGGAGGCGCTACGGGCATTCCACCCTTACCCCCGCGAGATCCTCTAGCTACAGCCTACCGTTCTCACCACATGGCGGGGCGAAGTGCGCAGGAAGCAACCGAGCCGTGACCGTAAGGGAGCGGTCCGGCACGAACCCTCGCGCCACGCAAGGGCCTCTAGCCTAGGCCGCCCCGGCCACGCGGTCGGGCCTATGTTAGCATCTCGACATGCGGAAAGCGTTTGTTTTGTCTTGTTTATGCTGGGCGGTCACGTTCGGCTGCGGCGGCGACACCCCCTCCGAATCAGCCGATCCAGGTGCGGCCCAGAGCACGACGGGCGATCTCCACACCGACGCCTTTGTCATGGACTCGCACGTCCATTGGATGAGCCGCCAACTGCTCGAGGGCCTCGACATGGGCGACCGCTACGAGGACGGACACGTCGACCTGCCCCGCGCCATCGAAGGCGGCCTCGACGCGATGTTCTTCTCGGTCTACACGGCCGAGCCGTACTACCCCAACCGGCACGAGACCAAGAACACCTTCCGCGTCGTCGAGCTTGCCTTGGCGCAGATCGAGAAGCACAACGACAAGATCGAGCTGGCGCTGACCGCCTCCGACATTGAGCGCATCAACCGCGAAGGAAAGATTGCCGCGTTCCTCGACCTGGAAGGCCCGTTCGACCTCGATGGCGACCTGCATCTTCTCCGCGCCCTCTATCGCCTCGGCCTGCGCTCGTCGCAACTCACCGCCCACAACTACACCAGCAACTACGTCGACTCCTGCTGCGACGTCAGCAAGTGGGGCGGCCTCAACGAGCACGGCCGCGCCGTCGTCAAAGAGATGAACCGGCTGGGCATGGTCATCAACGTCGCTCACGGCTCGGAAGAAACCATCCAGCAGACCGTCGAGCTGAGCACCGACCCTGTGATCTATACGCACGGCGGCTTCCGCCACTTTATCGACCTCCCTCGTTGCATCAGCGACGAGGCCGCGAAAGCCGTTGCCGCCAAGGGCGGAGTCATCTCGCTGCAGTGGGGCAGCACGTTCAACAATCCCAAGTACTTCGACTGGAAGCACCCGAGTGGGGGCTTCGTTGCTGACATTTCGAAGAAGCTCGGTCAGTACAGCACGATGACGATCGAGGAAATCGACGCGGACGAGGCGTCGAAGCTACCCATGGTGCCCAAGAGCGGCGTCCCCGACGAGTACTGGATGGGCGTCGAGCAACTGGCCAAGGTGATCGACTACGGCGTCAATCTGGTGGGCGAAGATCACATCGGCCTGGGCTCCGACTTCGACGGCGGACCAACGCTGCCGCGCGAGATCAAGGACATCAGCGACTATCCTGAGATAACAAAGGCGCTGCAAGCGCTGGGTTACTCTGAGGAAAGGATTCGCAAGATCCTCGGCCTGAATCTGCTGCGCGTCATTCACGAGATCACAGATCAATAAGGCTGTAGGGTGGGCTTCAACCCCGCCCACGGTTCCAGGCCCACAGCAGGCAGCGCGGCAGCCTCGCCCGAGGGAATCAGACAACACCATGATCGTGATGAAGTTCGGCGGCAGCTCCATCGAGAGCGCCGAAGCGGTTCAGAGAGTCTGCGGCATCATCGCCGAGCGTGCCGAGCGACGCCCCGTCGTGGTCGTATCGGCGATGGGCAAGACGACCGACCGCCTGCTCGAAGCCGGGGACGCAGCCGTCGCGGGCAAGCTCGACGAGTCGCTGGCGCAACTCGAGACGCTTAAGAGTTTCCACGTCAAAGAGGCAGGCGCCGTCGCGCCGGACGACGCTCGCGACGAACTCAACGCCCACCTCAACGGCCACTTCGACGAGCTGGCCGAACTGTTGAAGGGCCTCACGATTCTCGGCGAGATGACCCCTCGTTCGATCGACGCGCTCTCGAGCTACGGCGAGCAGCTCTCGAGCTTCGTGATCACCCTGGCCTTGCGCGCCCGCGGGCTCGACGCCGCGCATGTCGACTCCCGCCGCGTTATCGTCACCAACGATCGTTTCAGCGAAGCCTCGCCTTTGCTCGAGCAGACCAACGCACGCCTCACCGAAATCGTCGCGCCGCTAGTTGAGGCCGGCAAGGTGCCGGTGATGGGCGGCTTCATTGCGTCCACCGCGGACGGCGTGACGTCAACCCTCGGCCGCGGCGGCTCGGACTTCACCGCCTCGATCGTCGGGGCCGGGCTCGGCGTCGAGGAGGTACAGATCTGGACCGATGTCGACGGCGTGATGACCGCCGACCCGTCGATTCTGCCCTCCGCGCGCCGCATCAAGATCATGTCGTTTGCCGAGGCGGCCGAGCTGGCCTACTTCGGCGCGCGGGTGCTTCACCCCAGCACGATGCTGCCGGCGACGGAAAGCGGCATCCCGGTTCGCGTGCTCAACTCTCGCCAGCCCGACGTCGAAGGCACAACCATCGTCGCCGACAACCCTCCAGGGCACTCCATCGTCAAGTCGGTCGTCTACAAAGAGGGCATCACGGTCGTCGAAGTCCGCTCGACACGCATGCTCATGGCGCACGGCTTCCTAGCGAAGATCTTCGAGATCTTCGACCGCTACGAGACCGCCGTCGACATGGTCACGACGTCGGAGGTCAGCGTTTCGCTCACCATCGACGACACCAGCCGCCTGCCCGAGATCACTAGCGAACTGCAGCAATTCGCCGAAGTCACCCCTGTTTCCGGACAAGGCATCGTGTGCGTCGTGGGCGACCACATCCGCTATACTCCTGGAATCGCCGCGAAGCTCTTCCAAGCGATCGAGTCCGTCAACGTGCGGATGATCTCGCAGGGCGCGTCGCGGCTGAACGTCAGCTTCGTCGTTGACGAGAAAGACCTGCGGCCCGCGGTCGAGGCCCTGCACCACACGTTCTTCTCCGAGATCGACGAAGAGGTTTTCGCCTAATCGTCCGCTTCCTGTCATGCCCGAGTCGAACCCCGCGACCAAGCTCGCCATCGTCGGCTATGGCAAGATGGGCCGCCTGGTCGAGCAGCTTGCGCCCGAGTTCGGTTTCGAAACGGCGTTGAAGCTCGACGAGTTCAACAACGTCGGCGGCGAGGGCATAACGGCCGACAACTTCGCCGGTATTGGGGTGGCGATCGACTTCTCGATCCCGCCGGTGGTTGCCGACAACGCGGATAAGATCTCGGCGCTCGGCGTTAATCTGGTCATCGGAACGACCGGCTGGCTTGACGAATTAGCGCGCGTCCAGGCCGCGGTGGAGCGTGATAATATCGGGTTGGTTTACGGCGCGAATTTCTCCGTCGGCGTGCAGGTTTTCTACCGCATCGTCGAGGCGGCATCGCGCACGCTGGCCAACGAGGAGGAATACGAAGCCTGGGCGTACGAGATCCACCACAGCATGAAGAAAGACGCCCCCTCGGGCACCATGCTGCGGTTGGTCGAGGCCATGAGAGACAGCGGCTATGAGCGCACTATCGATGTCTCGAGCAACCGCGCCGGAGCGTTTCCAGGGCGCCACGAGATCGGCTTTGACTCCGAGGCCGACACCATCCAGCTCACGCACACCGCCCGCAGCCGCATCGGTTTCGCCCGCGGCGCGATGCGCGCGGCCCGCTGGATCGTCGGCCGCAAAGGCATCCATGAGTTCTCGACGGTCTGGGACCAGATGAGCTAGGCTCAGACTGGCTTCAAACAGGGGGCCCCGCGTCAAACCGGCGACAGAGACGCACCGCAGGAGGTCAACGATGTTCACGGGTTGCGGCACCGCATTGGTCACGCCCTTCCGCAAAGACGGGTCGTTGGACGAAGACGCTCTCCGCCGCCTGGTGCGCTGGCAGGTCGAGAGCGGCATCCACTTCCTGGTGCCGTGCGGCACCACGGGCGAGAGCCCGACGCTGTCACACCAAGAGCACCTGCGCGTTGTCGAGATCACGCTGGAAGAGGCCAAGGGCAAGGTCCCCATCCTGGCTGGATGCGGCGGCTATTCGACCGGCGCTGTGGTCGAGTTGGCTCGCGAGTTGGAGAGAATGGAGGTCGACGGGCTGCTGTCGGTGACGCCTTACTACAACAAGCCGACGCCTGAGGGGCTCTACCAGCACTACGGCGCGATCGCCGCCGCCACGCGCCTGCCGATCGTGGTCTACAACGTCCCAAGCCGGACCGGCATTAACATCGCGCCCGCGACCTTGGCGCGCCTGGCCTCGATCGACAACGTGGTTGGGGTTAAGGAAGCCTCGGGCGACATCGGGCAGATGGCCGAGATCTTCCAGGTCGTGCCCAAGACGTTCTCGGTGCTTTCCGGCGACGACTCGGTCACGCTGGCGCTGATGGCGCTCGGCGGGGTCGGCGTCATCTCGGTGGCGTCGAACGAGATCCCAGCCGAGATGTCGCAACTTTGCGACGCCTGCGCCAAGGGCGACTTCGAACGCGCCCGCGAGATTCACCGGCGTTACCACGCGCTGATGGAGGTCAACTTCATCGAGTCGAGCCCGGGGCCGGTGAAAGCCGCGCTGGCAATGATGGGACGCATCGAGTTGGCCTACCGCCTGCCGATAGTGCCGCCGCGCCCGGAGAGCCAAGCCAAGATCGAGGAAGTTCTCGCCGGAGTCGGCCTCGTCCAGCCGATCGCGGCGTCGGCAGATTGAAGGCATTCGTCGGGGGTTCGGCCCCGGAGGGGCCGGGAGATCATAGCCCACGGCTTCAGCCGTGGGTAAACGACAATAGTTTCCTCGAAGCCCTGAAAGGGGCGACACAGGTTTGGCACGAGACTTCCGACCCCGCACGAACTGCGGTTCAACCGGCGCCGATACGATGGAGAGAATCCAGGCGCGGGCAAAACCGCAGCTCCGAGTCACGTAAAGCGGCACCCTCTTTTCCCACACACCATGCTCAAAACTCTCATCGATCAACTATTCGAAAAGAACCCCGAGGAATACGGCCAGCAGGATATGGTCACCTTCCAGCAGTTCAAGGCCGCCCTCAACTCCGGCCAGGCCCGCGCGGCTGAGCCGGACGCCGCCTCGCCGCTGGGTTGGAAGGTCAACGCTTGGGTCAAGCGCGGCATCCTCGCCGGCTTCCGCATGGGCAAGACCGTCGACATGTCCGGCGACCGCCTCTCGTTCTTCGACAAATCGACCTACCCGCTACGGGACTTCGACCTGTCGAGCAGCGTGCGTATCGTGCCCGGCGGATCGAGCGTCCGCGACGGCTGCTACGTCGGCACGAGCGTGACCTGCATGCCGCCGATGTACATCAACGTCGGCGCCTACGTCGGCAACGGCTCGATGATCGACTCGCACGCGCTAGTGGGCAGTTGCGCACAGGTCGGCAAGAGCTGCCACGTGAGCGCGGCGGCTCAGATCGGCGGCGTCCTCGAGCCGGTGGGCGCGCTGCCGGTGATCATCGAAGACAACGTCTTGGTGGGCGGAAACTGCGGCGTCTATGAGGGCACGATCGTTCGCGCGGGCGCGGTGCTGGGAGCGGGTGTCATCCTCACCCGCTCGACTCCGGTCTACGACATCGTCCACAGCACTATCCATCGCGCCGAGGGCGACAAGCCGCTCGTGATTCCCGAAGGCGCCGTTGTGGTCGCCGGCAGCCGTCCCATCACCTCCGGTGCGGGCAAAGACTGGAACCTCTCGCTCTACACGCCGGTGATCGTTAAATACCGCGACGAAAAAACCGACCAGCGAATCCAGTTGGAAGAGCTGTTGCGGTGACCAATCGCAGGGCCGGAAGCAAGCCTGTTCGTATCGAGAACAACGGTCATTCGCGGATGCTGCGGTAGCCCGGCCGCACATGCCGCATTGCCTCGTCGAGAGCATCTTCCAGTTCGGCCAATGGGGTCTCCTCGGCTCTTTCCGACAGGAGATCCAGTTGTTTCTTGAGCTGTCGTGCGGCTTGTTTCTTGGCGTTACCCGTCGGAGCCGGATGTGGTTTTGGGACGTTCAATGTGCCAACCTCGTCGTGCTCAAGCAGCTGGCGATACGCCTATCACTCATCTTACGATGCGGTGAAAGGAACAGGCGCTGCAATCAGCAGCAGCCCGCCGCCGGCCCATCACCCGCAGCAGGCTCCGGGCCACATGGGAACAGCCCGAAGTGCTTCACCGGCGGGGTCACCTCAAAGTACTTGCCCAGCCGCGTCTCGCTGATCATCCGTGCGCTGTTGCGGCAGACCGCCGTCGGCCGGTGGGCCTCGAAGACGTGGTGGTCATCGAACGTGAACCGCGCGGCCGACCCCGGAGAGTTGCCCTTGTACACGGCCACCTGGCCGTAGTCTTCGCAGCGCCGGTCGAGCGGCTCAGCGAATTTGAAGGCGCGAACCGTCAGCGACGAAAACGTAATCGGCTCGCCCTTGGCCTCCTGCTGCACTACCCGCCGGCTGGCGACCCGTGGATCGGCGAACCCGGTGTCCTTCATCGCATCGAACCAGTCCTGCTCGTACATCGCGCCGCCGATGCATTCGGCGATCATCTCCGGATCCTCGCGCACCGAGTCGGGCACCCGCCGATCGGATGCGATGTCGGAGATGTAGAACTCACCGCCGTCCCGTAGCACGCGCTGCATGGTCTGGAACACCAAGTCCTTGCGCGGTGACAGGTTGATCACGCAGTCGGAGATGACCAGATCGATGCTGCCGTCCGGGATTGCTCCCGCCACCTCAATGAAGTCTTTGTGGAAGGCCGTGTTGACCCCGCTGTAGCCGAAGTTGCGGGCGACTGCGGGCGCATACTCTCTGGCAATGGCAAGCTGCTCGTCCGTCATGTCGATGCCGTGGACGAACCCGCCCGGCCCGACCTTGTGCGAGGTAATGAAGGCATCGACGCCCGCCCCCGGCCCGAGGTCGAGCACGGTGATCCCGCTCAGATCGTCGTCCGGAATCGGACAACCGCAGCCGTAGTGCCGGTCCTTGGCCGCCTCAGGGATCAACTCGATGACGGCGGCATGACGCTGTTGCGTCTCGTCGGTGCAGCAGGCCTGCTGGCTCAGGTCCGACTTTTTTTTGAGGTGGCGCCCGTAGTAGTGCCGCAGGTGGTCTCGCAGGTCTTGAATCTCGGGCGTGACTTCCAGAAAAGCGGTCTGCGTAGCCATCGTGTCGGCCCCCTCTGTCCCTACCCGGACGAACCAGGAACTTTCGAGCAAGTGATCTAGTTTACCGGATCGAACCACGCCCATCGAAGCCCGCCGAGCAGCGGGGAAGTTGGTTGGGAGACGGCCCGTCCGGGGCCCAACTCGGCGCGGCCCGTCTTGGCGTGGGTCTACCGGCTACGGGATACTTCGCGAGCCAGGGAAGGAAAGTAACGCGACAGCACCTTGTTGAGCCATTGCTCGGCTCCTTGCCGGCGCGCGAAGCTGTTGGCGAAGCGCAGCCCGCCGCCCCACAGAAAGGCGTGCCAGCGGTGCTTGGAGCGCTGCTCGAGCACCACGGCGTGCACCCGGTCATCGCCGATTTCGAAGGTGTAGTTTAGTGTCGTCACAGCGGGGTCGTCACAGCAGCCTGCCACGGCGGACGCTACTGGTAGTTTCGTCCAGGGGGCGCAAAAAGTTTATCAGGTATCTCACTTAGGCCGCGTGAACCCGCCGGCTCCCTGCGAGGCGATTCTCCCGTGCCAGCGCTGCCAGGAACAGCAGCAACCCCAGCGCCGGAACCGCCGACCACGGCGGGTCGAGAAACGAGAAGAAGAAAATCATCGGAGCGGCGAGCATGACCGCGGCAATCCGCGAGAGCTTGCTCGTCGAGTGAAACGAGACCAGCCACAGCGGCAACAGCAGCATCGCCGCGTCGTAGCCGAACACATGCGGACCCGCCATCACCGACGCCGTCAGCCCCGCCGCCAGCGCCTGCCACCATGGCGCCCGCCACACCGCCACGGCCATCAAAACTACCACTAGAGCGAACAGGCCCACCGTCACCGCCGGATGCTCGACGCCGAAGTTCACTCCGACGCTGTGGATATTGACCATCAACTCGGGCGAGGGCGAAAGCCGCCGCAGGTCTTTGGCTTCGAGCAGCCGCACGTACTGCGTCATGCCCTCGACGCCGCCCGTCAAGGCCGAGAGCGCCACCAGCCCGGCCGCGGCGCCCGCATAGCCCCACAGCATCTTCCATCGCCGCCCCACCAGTATCGCCATGGGGACGAGAAACAACAGGTGGCACTTCATCAGCCCCAGGGCCATCGCCGCGTCCTT
Source organism: Bryobacterales bacterium (assembly GCA_965261065.1). GTDB lineage: Bacteria > Acidobacteriota > Terriglobia > Bryobacterales > UBA6623 > JAKZVK01. The sequence continues at coordinate 7,867,356 of OZ253444.1, forward strand.
GCCCCGCTCTGCCAACGCGTAGGCGGCAATCGCGATCACCAGCATGAACACGCCATCCTGGCCGTGTGCGACGCCGAGTGCCATCGGCAGGTACAGCGCCCCCAGAATCAGAGCATCCGGCCCAAACCGCCGCCCGGCCCACGCCCAACAGCCCACCAGCAGGATCACGTGCAATCCGATCCACGCGTAGAGCGCCGCGTCAAGCGGCAGCAGGGACAGCGGCGCCAACGCCAGCGCGTAGAAGTGGGGGCGTACGAAGGGGATCAGCTCCGGCGTCGAGGGCGCCAGCTCCCGCTCCAGAGCAAGCTGCGTTTGCTGATCGTAGAGCTTCGCGAACTGTCCGGACCCCGCCAGCGTCGCCCCGACGTAGAGATTCAGGAAGTCATGATTCCGTGCCGAATCGACCACCCCGGCACCCATGACCGCCCAAAAAACGGTCATCACCGCCGCGAAGACAATCGCCCCCCAGGCGGGAGTTTGCCGCCCCTTGCCCTCGACGCTCACCAACGCAGTTTCCTATTGACCCCGACCGAGTCGGCGCCTCCGAACTCCCACGCAACGGTCTCAAGGCTACCACAGCCTTTTCCTTAGCTCTTCCCTCTGTAACTCCTCTATCGCGGCGACCGCCCACTTATCATGGGGCCCATCACGGAAGAGTAGGGCCCATCGCGAGCCCCTGTGATATCATGCCGAAAACCCCCTCGCGCAGCGTTCCCTCGAGGGGTGCCGGCAAGCCTTCGGAGGTGAGATCTTGCTCAACCGAACAACACGCCTGTTACTCGTCGCGTCGCTGATGCTCGCCGCCGGCGCCACGGCCGCCGCCGCGGACAACTGGCCGCAGTGGCGCGGCCCGCACCTCAACGGCACGAGCACAACGGCCAAGAATCTCCCCACAAACTGGAGCACGACCGAGAACGTCAAATGGAGCCTCGAACTGCCGAGTTGGAGTGCCGCCACGCCCATCATCTGGGGCGATACCGTCTTGGTCACGTCCGCCCAGGAAGGCTTCCAGCAACTGCAGCAACGGTCGCGGGGCGGGCGCAAGAAAGGGGGACGCCGCGGCGACGGATCCGGCGGTCCGCGCCCCGAACCCACCAGTGACAAGAACAAAATGTACCTCATCGCCGTCAACCGCGCCGACGGCTCCGTTCGCTGGAGCAAGCTCATGGGCGCGGGAAACCGCCTCCACCGCAAGCAAAACCTCGCCTCCCCCTCGCCCGTCACCGACGGCAAGCACATCTGGACCATGACCGGCGCCGGCACGCTGACTTGCTTCGACTTCGACGGCAACCAAGTCTGGCAGCGCGATATCCAAAAGGATTACGGTACATTCGGTCTCAATCACGGCTACGCGAACTCGCCGCTACTGCACAAAGGGCGTCTCTACATCCAAGTGCTGCACGGCATGAAGACCGACGACCCCTCCTACGTCTTCTCCGTCGACACCAAGACCGGCCGGACCCTGTGGAAGGTCGAGCGCCCGACCGACGCGACGTCCGAGTCGCCCGACGACTACTCGACGCCCGTACTGGCCACGGTCAACGGCAAGCAACAGCTCGTCGTCTCCGGCGGCGACTACGTGACCGGCCATGACCTCGACAGCGGCAAGGAACTCTGGCGCATGGGCGGCCTCAACCCCGGCCACGAAAGGGCGTATCGCACGATCGCGTCCTCCATCGTCAACAACGACATGGTCTACACCTCGAGCACCCGCGGACGTCCCTTTATCGCTTTCCATCCGGGCGGCAGCGGCGACATCACCAACTCCAACATGGTGTGGAAGAACGACCTCGGCCCCGATGTACCCACGCCCACGAGCGACGGCAAGCTCATCTACGTCATCAACGACCGCGGCATCGCCGTTGCGTTTGACGCCAAGACGGGCGATGTCGTCTGGGACCGCAAGCGCATCGAGCCAGGTACGTATAGCTCCTCGCCCATCCTCGCCGACGGCAAAATCTACGCCACCAGCGAAGACGGCACGACGACGGTCCTCAAGGCGGGCCCCGAGTTCGAGATCTTGGCCGTCAACAAACTCGAGAGCCACACCCTGGCGACGCCGTCGCCGGTCGGCGATGAGATCTTCATCCGCACGGCCGAGCATCTCTACTGCATCGCACAACAGTAGACTCACATCCGCGGTTCGACTCGTTCCCGGCTGGTCGAAACGCCGGGGCAGGTGGCGTGCCCGGTATGATGGTGGGCCAGTGAACCTTCATCGTCTTCTCGAGCAGCGAGCCGACCGGCCGATCGGTGTCAGCGTCATCGGCGCGGGCAAGTTCGCCTCGATGTTTCTGGCGCAGGCGCGGCGCACGCCTGGGTTGCATGTGATCGGCGTTTGCGACCTCGACCTCGGACGCGCCCGCGCCTCCCTCGAACGGATCGACTGGCCGCTGGAGCAAACCAGAGCCGCCTCCTTCGCCGAGGCCTTGCGCAACGGCTCGACGCACTTGACCGAAGACGCCGCTGCACTCATCTGCGGTGACGGCATCGAGGTCATCGTCGACGCCACCGGCGACCCCGCCGCCGGCATCCGCCACGCGCTGGCCTGTTGCGCCGCTCGTCGCCACATCGTGATGGTCAACGTCGAAGCCGACGTGCTCGCCGGACCGCTGCTGGCCCGGCGCGCGCGCGAAGCTGGCATCGTTTACTCGCTTGCCTACGGCGACCAGCCCGCGCTGATCTGCGAGCTCGTCGACTGGGCCCGCGCGACCGGCTTCGATGTCGTTTGCGCGGGCAAAGGCACCAAGTACGTGCCCGAGTACCATGCTTCGACGCCCGCAACCGTCTGGCCCTATTACGGCCTCACTCCCGAGCAAGCAGCGCGCGCCGGCATGAACCCCAAGATGTTCAACTCGTTCCTCGACGGGACCAAGTCCTCAATCGAGATGGCCGCCGTCGCCAACGCTACGGGACTTCGACCACCTACCGACGGCCTCCAGTTTCCTCCCTGCGGTGTGGACGATCTGCCGCAGGTTCTCAAACCAGAATCGGAAGGTGGTGTTCTCGCCCGGAAAGGGACGGTCGAGGTCGTCTCATCGCTGAACCGCGACGGCAGCGAAGTCACGCGGGACCTGCGCTGGGGTGTCTACGTCACGTTCGAAGCGCCGTCGCACTACGTGCGGGATTGCTTCAGCGAGTACGGCTTGATCACCGATTCCTCGGGGCGTTACTCTGCGCTCTACCGGCCCTATCATCTGATCGGCCTGGAACTCGGAATCAGCGTCGCCTCGGCCGCCCTGCGAGGCGAACCCACTGGCATGCCGCGCGACTTTCAAGCCGATGTCGTCGCCACCGCCAAGAGCGATCTCTCAGCCGGCGAGATCCTCGACGGCGAGGGCGGCTCGACCGTCTGGGGCCGTCTCATGCCGGCTTCAACCTCTCTCGACCAAGGCGCGCTGCCGATCGGCCTCGCCCATGGAGTCAAGCTCCGCCGTCCCGTGGCCTCGGGGCAGCCAATCCACTGGGACGATGTCGATGCCGACGAAACTTCACAAGCAACGAAAGTCCGCCGCGAGATGGAAACGATGTTCGCCCCTCCCCCCCAAGCGACCGGCCCCCGAACGCCAGTGACGGGTACCCGCGTTCGCACGCAACATCCGATCCGCTGCGTTCCACCTGTGCAATAATGTGAATCCTCTCTCCCCCAGGAGTTGGCCTATGTCAGAATTGCGCCTGGGCGACGTCATTGACGACCACTGCACGCGCTGCCGCATGCTGACCAACCACTCGGTGGTTGCGATCGTGGACGGGGTCGCGGCAAAGGTCGAGTGCCGCACCTGCTACAGCACCCACGAGTACCGTCACGGCAAGGGCGGCACGAAAAAGAAGCCCAGCAAAAAAGCCGAACTTTTCGAGGCGGTCTTGGGTACCATGACTGCCGTCCCCAAAGTCGAAGACGACAAGAAGCCCGAGTAGGCGGCTCGCCTGCTGCTCCGATACGTTGGACGCGCGAGAGTTAGCCTGAAACTACCCCTATCCACTCGGCTAGGCGTGCCGGGAGGTCGTCGGCCAACAGGTCGGAGATCACAGCCACCGAGTCAGCGCCGGCGTCGAGCACCTCACGGGCGTTGGCGCGGGTGATGCCGCCGATGGCAACCAGGGGCTTACTCGTCAGCGCGCGCAGCCGCACCAGCTCGTCGAGGCCCACGGTGGGGTCGGGGTTCTCCTTCGAAGCGGTGCCGAAGATGGGGCCGATAGCGAGATAGTCGACCGACTCGCCCTCGGCTGCGCGGAGTTGCTGTTCGTTGTGGGTCGAGTGGCCGATCCACATCGACGGCCCCACGATCCGGCGAACGGCTCTGGGCCGAAGGTCATCCTGGCCGACGTGCACACCTCCGGCGCCGGCCATCATGGCGATGTCGGCGCGGTCGTTGATGACGTAGGGGACTCCGGCGTCATGGAGGATGCGGCCGATTTCCTCCGCTTGCGCGAACGTGTCACGAGTGTAGACGGCCTTGTGTCGGAATTGCGCGATGCCTACACCGGCCTCAACCAAGGCGCGCGCCATGTTGGCGGGCTCGATACCGCGTGCCGAGAGCAATACACTGTCGATGATCGGGTAGAGTCGCGGGAGCCGCAGCGTCGGCCGCTCAGCGCCCACGCTCACGCTCCCAGTAGGCGATCTCGGTCGAGACCATCAGGGCCATGGCACCGCCGCGGTCGTCGTGGCCGAGGACGGCCGGCCGGTCGAAATAGTCGCGCCGGCTCTTCTGTTTGCCGGTGCCGGTGCAGACGTCGACCAATCCGCCGCCCGGGCCGACGCGCGTGCGGATGCCGTACCACGCCTTCTCGATCGCGGGCTCGTACTTCGCGCGATCGAGCCAACCCGAGCGGACGCCGCGAACCATCGCGAAAGTGATCATCGACGTGGATGACAGCTCGCGGTAGCTTTCAGGATGGTCGATCACTTGATGCCACATGCCGGTGGGGTCCTGATGGAGCAGCAGCGCGTCGAGATGGGCCCGGAAGGCATCGAGTATCTCCCCGCGGCCGGGGTGAGCCTCAGGCATCGCGGTGAGGCTCAGGGCCAAGCCGAGAGCCGGGAAACCGTTGCCGCGTCCCCAGGCCGTTTCGTCGAGCGGCGAGTGGCGGTAGAGGCCGTCAGGGCGGAGGTCGAGACCGAGCATGAACTTCAGATGCCGCAGGGTCATATCGAAGTATTTCGTTTCGCCGGTGAGTTGGCCGGTCTCGGCGAGAATGGCGCAGCCCATGAAGACGGCGTCGCTCATCTCGTTGTGGAAGGGCATCGAAGCCTTGGGCCGGCCCTGCGGGTCGAAGCCCAGCTCGGCGGGCGCGCGGGACAACTCGATGTACCTCGGGTTGCTAGTCACGCGGCCCAATTCACTGAAGATCAAGTGGCCTGAGAGATTGCTGCCGGAGGCCCTGGCCGGTAGTGTCGGTTTCTTCCCCTCGACATAGGGGCGGACGATCTGCTCGACGTCAGCGAGGTACTTGGGATCGTTGGTCAAGTCGCCCAGGCGGATACAACCCAGCAAGGCCAACGCGGGGATGTACGCGACTTGGTCGAGCTTGTGGCCGTAGTGGTTCGCCAACTGAGCGGCGATTTCGAGAGGGGTGCGATCAAGCCTGCGTTGGATCTCGCGGCGCGCGGGCGATGGGACTTGCGGGTCGGTCTGCTGCAGAATCTGCAACAGATCCTTCAGGAACGCGAGTTGGCCTGTTTCGGAGACTCGGTAGCTCAGCGCGGAGATCGGCCCAAGTCCGCTGGGCGCGCCACGAATGAGTTGCGCGGAGAGGCGGTCGGCTCTCATGGGGTGCTCGGGCTTGAGCTTCGCTGAGACGAGGTGCAATTGCAGATCCGGCTTCGGCCACTCGGGCGGCACGAACTCCCAGCCCGACTTGACACCGCTTCGGACCTCGATCACCCAGTCGGGCGCATGCATGCCGATCCAACGCCACAGGTACGCCGCTTCGGGATCGGTTGGGCTGTTGTAGGCCGTGCCGCGGGGCCCGTAACCGCGCGCCGGCTCACCACCCGAGCCGTTGGACGAGCCGACACCGATCGCCCAGCCGTCCGGATTTGCCACCGGGGTCGCCGACAGGGCGAACCGCTCGCGGTAGGGCTCCGCTTGCGCGTCCGTGTAGAACCATTTCAGCGCGGCGAGCGTTGTTCGGACGGAGGCGTCGGACCCATCGAGGCCCCCGACTAGCAGGATTCGGGTCTTGCCTGTGTGGTAGTCGAGATCGTCTTCGGTCAGCAGGGACGGGATCGGCGTGCCTTGGCGCGTGACGCCGATTGCTGAATGGATCACGCCTGGTATCCGGGCCTCGGCGACGAGGCGGTTGATCTTGTGGCGGGGGGTTTGAGCGGATGCAGTGGGTGTGGCCAGCAGGGCTGCGAGCAGGCAGGCGGCGGCGACCGGAACTGCCGTGCAGGCCGATACGGGCTGATTGCGGGAAAAGAGGGTCTCTTGCATGCTGGCGGCCGGGGTGGACGCAGCGGTCCACCCCTACAAAGGGTACTATCACAGCTCCTTGATGCGGATGTTGCGCAGGCGGACCTCCATGGGCTTGCCGCTGTGCAACTGAATGGCGATCACGCCGTCGGACGCTTGGCTGTCGCGCATGTTGATCGTGACGAGGCCGTTGAGCGTTAGGCGAATGCGGTTGCCCTTGGCGTAGATCTCATAGTCGTTCCAGTCGCCGACGCGGACCACCGTTTTACCCTTGAGCCAGCCTTCCGTGGGCGTGCTCATCACGTTGCGTCCGCGGCCCTTCTCTTCGTAGAAGTTACCCCAGGCCGAGCGGTCGCCGGCGTCGGACGCATCGGCCTGATAGCCCTTGACAACCCAGTCCGCGAAGACCTTGCTACGGAACTGAATGCCGCTGTTGCCGTTGCGGAGCTTCAGCTCGAGCCGCAGCACGAAGTCCGAGAACGGGCGGTCGAGGATGAGGAACGTGTTCTGCTCGATGGTGTGGCCGTCGGACGAGCCGACGATCGCGCCGTCCTCAACGCGCCACAAACGCGGGTCGCCGTCCCAGCCCTCGAGGGTCTTGCCGTCGAAGAGCAGCGCGTAGCCTTGCCGGATCTCGTCCGCACCGAGCCGATTGAGTGGTCGTTCGGCGGAGGACGCGACCAAAACCGCCGCGACCAAAGCCGCGAGCGGGAGCAGCGGGAGGAGTTTTGTCATCGGGTTGCGGATGAAGAACCTATCAAGGGCTGTGCCCATGATATCCCAACGGAACCGGCGACCCAAAAGTCGGGGCACAGCATGCTGTGCGCGCGTGCGGGACAGCTCGTCTGTTCAGAGCGCCATGACGGAAACCGAGCCGTGACCGTCAGGGAGCGGTCCGGCACGAACCCCCACTCGCCTCGGAAGTTCCTAGACCGAGACAGCGCTCGGAGTTCCCGAATCGCCTCTGTCGAAACAAAAGAGCCTACAAGACTGTTCCGTAAGAGCCGGCGGGCACGGCATGCCTTGCCTCTACATAGTCGGTCTGTTGAAGCCCAATGATAATGTCCCCTTGAGCGCCCAATAGAAATGTCCCCTACTCTGAGGCTCCGAAGGAGGAGCCGAGAGTGGGAAGGACATGGATGAGTGCCAAGGAGTTGAGGCGCGGCGAAGTGCTGAGCCGAGTGAAACGAGGGGAACTGAAGTTGACCGCAGCCGCCGAGCTGCTGGAGGTCAGCTACCGCCATGCGAAGCGTCTGAAGAAGCGTTACCGTGCGGGCGGGGCCAAGGCTTTGGTGCACGGTAACGTCGGCCGTGCTTCGAACCGAGCCGATCAGAAGCGACGCCAGCAGGTTCTCGAGTTGGTGCGCGAGAACTATGCGGGCGAGGGGCACGAGCGCTTCGGGCCGACGCTGGCGTCGGAACATCTGGCAGCCGACCACGGCCTGGAAGTGCCGCGCGAAACACTGCGGCGCTGGATGCTCGCCGCGGGTCTGTGGAGCCGCCGTCGCAAGCGCCAACCGCATCGCACCCGGCGCCAACGCAAAGCGCACTTCGGCGAGCTGATTCAACTCGACGGTTCGCACCACCACTGGCTGGAAGAACGCGGCCCGAAAGCCTGTCTGATGAACTTCGTCGATGACGCGACCGGTGTGGCGCTGTGCCGTTTCTCGGACCAGGAAACGACCTGGGCCGCGGCCGATCTGCTCGCAGCCTGGGTACGTCAACACGGCGTTCCCAAGGCGTTGTACTGCGACTGGAAAAACGTCTACCAGCGCCAGCCGACGTCGCGGGAAGCGCTGGCAGGCATCAAGCCCGAGACGCAGTTCGGGCGCATGTGTGCCAAGCTCGGCATTACGATCATGGCGGCTTCCTCGCCGCAAGCCAAGGGCCGAGTGGAGCGCCATCACGGCACGCACCAAGACCGCCTGATCAAGAAGATGCGGCTGCGCGGGATCGTCGAGTACGAGGCGGCGAACCGTTATCTCGACGAGGAGTACCTGGCCGAGCACAACGAGCGCTTCGCCTGTGAGCCGGCGGCGGCAGCGGACTTTCACCAGGCGCTCCCCCGCGGCACCGAGCTGCGAGGGGTGTTCTGTTGCGAGTACGAACGGGTGGTGAGCAACGACCGGGTGGTGCGTTTCGAGAATCGTTGTTTGCAGTTGAAGCCGAAACGCAACCAGGGCGTGGGGGCGGGGGCACGGGTGACGGTCCAACAGTGGCGCGATGAGAGCTTGCAGGTGAGGTTTGACGGGCACGAGATCGAGCACGACGTGATCGCCACGCCGACGCCACAGCTGCGGACGAAGCCAGCACCACAGCAGCGTCCGGGGGGCGGGCGCAAGCCGGCGGCGGACCACCCCTGGCGGCGAGCTGTGTTACGGAAAAAACGGGCTGCGAATACATAAGAGGGCTGTGGAAATGCCGGGTCGGATGGAAAGCGTGGAAAATCTATCGAGGCAGCAGTACCGGGTTCGAGGAGCGGTGGATGGTTTTCCACCCTTCCCACCGCCCCTTGGAAATCGCTACGCGATTCCCACAGTTCCACAGCCCCGACGACGACGATATCTCTCCTACGAACAAGAAACACAAGGGGACACTTCTATCGAGCTACCGAGGGGGACATTTCTATTGGGCGTTGACACTCTACATAGTCGGTCTTGCGGCTGTCGCTCCAGCCGCGTACACTGTCGGTCGCCAGGACAGCCAAACTATTGAATCCCGCAAATTATTATGACACTTTTTGATAGTTTGGAGCATCTATATATGTATGGGCAACCCCAAAGGTGTGAAGCGGGGTTTCAAGGCCCTGGAGAAGCGCCGTTTCGAAGCGATGCGGCTGCTCGACCAAGGCCACAATCAGTCCGAGACGGCAAGACGGCTGAAAGTCGCTCGCCAAACCGTCAGTGCGTGGCGGCGGCAATACCGCGAGCAGGGTGCGGCCGGACTCCGCCAGGCCGGGCGCGCCGGACGCAAGCCGCTCCTCGATGCCGCACAACGCGAACGCCTGACGTCGCTGTTGCTGGAAGGCCCGCAAGCCCACGGCTTCCCCACGCCCCTGTGGAGCTGTCCGCGGGTGGCTCGGCTGATCGGAGACGAGTTCGGGGTCGACTACCACGAAGGCCACGTCTGGAAGATCCTGCGAGCGCTCGACTGGAGCCCGCAACGCCCGGTCGGAAAGGCGCGCGAGCGCAACGAAGAGCAGATCCGCACCTGGAAGCGCAAGACCTGGACGCGCATTAAAAAAAAGCCCAAAACGAAGGCCGTACGCTCGTCTTCATCGACGAAAGCGGATTGAGTCAGAAGCCGCATCGCTGCCGCACCTGGGCGCCACGCGGCCAAACACCGGTGCTGCAGTTTAACTTCAGCCGGGTATCCACTTGACTCAGGTGACCCCAACATCTTGTAGTTGGGCTCACAGCGTCTTAGCGTCCCAATCGGCGACGATCGAGCGGTACGGCGTCGGCTCCACCGCCATGGCCTGCTGCACAAGGCGGTAGAAGAGCTTGCCCCGACTGCGTGATCTGCGCCGATTGAAGCGGAACACGAACTCGTCGAGATAGTAGTCCAGATGCTCGTGGCTGACCGCCCCCTGATGCGTGCCCAGCATCCAGCGCTTGAGTAGCGAGATCGCCAAGTGCACCCTCGGCAGTAGCTGCGAGGCCTGCTCGCGGCGGTTGTTAATCGAGATGATACGACGCTGGTAGTCCTTCTTCTTGAGCGGATCGTAGCCCGACCAGTTGTCGGTAACAACCACGCTGCCCGGCTCGACCGACTCCTCGACGAAGGGCATCAAACTGGCCGCCGAGGCGTTCTGAACGCGCTGCATGCGGATGCTCCCAAGCCCGGTGCCTCTCTCTTCCGCGGCGACTGCAATCAACGCTTTACGCTCGGTCTGCCGGCCGATTACCCCTTCTTCTTCAGCGCCCCAGTAGGTCTCATCGACCTCGACGAGGCCCGTCAATCGCTCCCGCCCCGGGCGCACCATCGCTCGCCTCAGCTTGTGCATCCAAGGCCAGGCGGTTTGGTAACTGCCCAGTCCCAGAACGCGCTGTAGACCCAGGGCGCTGGCCCCATTCTTCTGCGTGGTGATGGTCCACATCGCCCGGAACCACAGCCGCAGCGGCTTGCGTGTGTCTTGAAAGATCGTGCCGGCGGTGACGGAGGTTTGCCGCCCGCAGCGAGCGCATTCGAACCACACTTTGCGCACCGGCCAAGCGCGCTCATGCCCACACCTTGGACAGCGGAAACCCTCTGGCCAGCGCAAGGCGAACAGATAGTCGCGGCAAGCCTCCTCGCTCGCAAAGTGAGACTCGAATTCGAGTTGGTCGCGCGGGTAATCCTCCACCAGGCCCTACACTACATCTTGGGGTCACCTGAGTCAAGTGGATACCCAGCTAACTTCAATTGGGAGAAGCTTTCCGTCTCGGCGGGGCTGACGCTGCGTAACTTCTACTTTCGGCTCTATCCCGGTGCGATCGGCAAAGAGCAAGTGATCGACTTTCTCAAGGCGTTGGTACGTCATATCGATCGGCCGCTGCTGATCGTCTGAGACCGGCTGCCTGCGCACCGTAGCCGCCTGGTGCAAGAGTTCATCCAACTCTCCGAAGGCCACATCGCAACCGAGTACTTGCCACCCTATGCGCCGGAGTTGAATCCGGTGGAATACATCTGGGCTTACTGGAAGCAGCACGAGTTGCCGAACGTCTGTCCGAAGGACTACGGCGAGCTGAACGAGCGGGCCCGCAAGGCACTCCGCCGCATGCGCCGCAAACCGCGTTTGATCACGGCCTTCTGGAAACAGTCTTCTCTTTGCTTCGAGTGACGGGATATTATGCGGGACTCAATAAGTGGGAGCGTGCTCACGATGAAACGAAGAGAGTTTGGGGGAACGTTGGCGGGTTCTCTCGTCGGCACCGGGGTCGCGGGTTCCGTCAACGCAGGCATCGGATCCGCGCGGCCGGCGCGTGTGCCCAGAAAGAACACGCTGATGCATGTCGGCGGCGACTACCACAGTGTTGTCGGTGGCCGTGGCGCCGACATGACCAGCAAGCAAAACCTCGAATACAACCTGCGTCACGGCGTCAAGCATCTCACCGCAAGGGTATCCAAAATATCGGAACACGGCGCGTGGGATCTCGACGAAATGAAGCGGATGAAAGACAACTGCGATCGGCACGGAATGATCTTCGAAGCCATCAGAATGGACGACGAATACATCCGGCTGAGGAACGGTCCCGAACGCGACCGCAGGCTCGACAACGTCCTTGGAAACATACGAAAGGCATCGCAGGTAGGCGTCAAGGTCATCACCCACCACTGGAGGGTGATCCCCATCCGGCGGAACCGGCACGCGCCCGGGCGAGGCGGGGTCACCTACGGAGGGTTCAAGCTCGAGGACAACTGGCAAGACCTGCCCGCGACCGCGTCCGGCAAAGTCACGTCCGAAGACTACTGGGAACGCATCACCTACTTCCTCGAAAAAGCAATCCCCGTGGCCGCGGAATCCGATGTGCGGATGGCTTGCCATCCCTGCGATCCGCCGGGACTTCCCTTCGGCTATCAAGGGGCGGAGAACTGGGACTCGCCGTCCGTTTTCGAAGCGATCAAACGGTACGAAGCGATTGTCGACAGCCCCTACAACGGCTTCCAGTTGTGTCTGGGTACGACGGGGGAAGGGTTGAAGAACCCGAATACCGAGATCCTTCCGATCGTGGAGTACCTGGGTGCACGGGGCAAGATCCACCAGATCCACATGCGGAACATCCGAGGGGGCCTCCATGATTTCCTCGAGGTGTTCCCGGATGAGGGCGACATGGATTTTCTGAAGATCATGCGAATCCTGCGGGATACGCAATTCTCAGGCGCGTTTTGTCCGGACCACATGCCCACTCATCCCGACGATCCGGAACGGCTTCAGGCGTTTGCGTTTGGATATGGCTATATCAAGGCTTTGATGCAGGTTGTGAATTCCGAAGTGTAGAGACGGTTAGAAAGACAGTGATCATGAAGACACCCCCGCGAAGCAGGCTTGTTGTTGCTCTGCTGGTCATCTTTGTTGTGTTCGGTTGCGGACCGGCCGTTGCGCAGCAGCCGTACAACGCGCTCGACCACTACACCTGGCATCCTGGCGACACGCCTGAAGATGAACTGTGGCAGGTGCTGGTGCTGTTCGGGGTCGGCGAGACCACCCCCGCCTTGTGGAACGGGACCTTGACCGTCGAACGGGGCAAGGTTCTCGACCTTAGCGGCTACCGCTTCGAGCCGCCCGACCGCGCACTAGTGTAGGGCACCATAAATACTGTAACTTATATTGGCTTCCCATCGTCTCTATTAACAGGAGGCATGGGATGCGAAGAGCACAACCAGTAACTTTGAACACAGCGCAATGCAAGCAGTTGGACCGCTACGTGCGCGGCCGCCAAGTCGCCGTTCGTCTCGCCCTGCGAGCCAGGATTGTCCTGCTGGCCGCCCACGGTCTCGAGAATAAGCAGATCGCCGCACAGCTCGGTGTCTCGCGGCAGTTGGTGGCCCGCTGGCGCACGCGCTTTCTCGAAAGCGGCATCGCCGGCATTGCAAAAGACGCCCCACGGCCCGGTCGTACACCTGCCGTCTCGAAGCAGAAAGTACAGCAGATCATCCACAAGACCACCCGCGAGAAACCGTCCAACGCCACCCACTGGAGCCGCCGCACCATGGCCGCCGCGGCCGGCGTCAGCGCTTCCACCGTGGGACGGATTTGGCGCGCCCATGGCCTCAAGCCCCACCGCGTCAAGACCTTCAAGCTCAGCAATGACCCGCGTTTCGCCGAGAAACTCGACGACATCGTCGGACTCTATCTCAATCCGCCTGAGCATGCTCTGGTTCTCTCGCTCGATGAGAAGTCCCAAATCCAAGCCCTCGATCGCACCCAACCCGGCCTGCCGCTCAAAAAGGGACGCGGCCAAACGATGACCCACGATTACAAGCGCAACGGCACGACCACCCTGTTTGCGGCGCTCAACACTCTTGACGGCAGCGTGATCGCCGAGTGCATGCCCCGACACAGCCACCAGGAATGGTTGCGCTTCCTGCGCTTAATTGACCGCCGCACTCCCAAGGACAAACAGCTTCATCTCATCGTGGACAACTATGCCACCCACAAGCATGCCGCTGTGAAGCGTTGGCTCGATCGTCACCCGCGCTTCCACATTCATTTCACCCCGACCTCGGCGTCGTGGCTGAACATGGTCGAGCGATTCTTTCGCGATCTCACCGTCAAGCGCCTGCGCCGCGGCGTGTTTCGCAGCGTGGACGAGCTCGTCGCCGCCATTGACGACTACATCGCCCAGCACAACGAGCATCCCACGCCCTTCATCTGGACCGCGACCGCCTCCGACATCCTCGAGAAAGTCAAGCGAGGACGTGCCGCCCTGCATAAGGTGCAATCTGCTTGACGCACTACACTAGGTCTGGACCGCTGGCAGGTCCACACGCGCGTGGAACGGGTGCTGGGCGGCTCGGGCCTTTCGGGCCACGGACCGGCGCTGATCACCGAGCAGGTGCTCCCCAAGGGCGTACTCGTGCGCGGGCGAGGGTCCACCGCCACCAAGCTCACCGTCGAGACCGAGAAGGGCCGCTTCAGCGTCTCGCCGATGTCCTCGACGTTCGGCGACTGGACGCGGCACTTGGGCGGACGCGTGGCCGTTCAACGCGTGCCGCCCGTGACCGACCTCTCCGGCACCGAACAGCGGCAGCACGACTTCCCCTCGATCGCCGCCGGCCCCGCCGGCGCTCTGTGGACCACTTGGTACAGCTACCACGACCGCCGCGAGGAGCTGAACTTCCGCCGCTACCAAAACGGCCAATGGACGCGCCTTATCCCCGTGGGTCGTACCGCCGAAGACCTCTGGCGGCCTCATGTAACCACCGATGCCGGGGGCAAGCCCTGGCTGATCTGGTCGCAGCGGCCCACGACCGAAGGCCCCGGCAATTGGGACCTCTACGCCATGGCGTGGGAGGACAACGAGTGGGGCCAGCGTCATCGCTTGACCAACAATCCCCTACCCGACATCGAGCCCGACGTCGCGCGCGGGGCCGACGGGACGGTCTACGTCGTGTGGCAGGCGATGGTTGGGCGGTATTCGCAGATCCGGCTCAAGTATTTGAAAGATGGCCGCTGGTCCGAGACCGTCTCGGTGACCGAGTCGTCGTCGAACGACTGGGAGCCTTCGGTCGGCGTCGGCCCCAACGGCACGGCCTGGATCGCCTGGGACCGTTACACGTCGAACTACGACGTCTACACGCGAAGCTTCTCACCCGAGCGGGTCCTCTCGCCCGAGCGCGCGGTGACGGCAACCAACCGCTTTGAGGCCCACTCGTCGGTGGCCGTCGATCGCCTGGGCCGTCCGTGGATCGCCTGGGAGACCGGTGCGGCCAACTGGGGCAAGGACCTGGGCGCATTCCTCGGCACAGCAGCCCCGGGGTCGCCGTTGGGCGGGCCGCGGCGCATCGAAGTCGTCTGCCTCGATGGGAACGTTTGGAAAGCGCCCGCCGGGTTCGAACCGAAAGATCCGCTTGCGCCGGGATCGACGAGCGTAAGCCGGCCGGCTGTATTCTTCGATCCGGACGGCAACCTATGGATGTCGTTCAAGCGGCGCTACAGCCGGCGCTCGTTTCGTCCCAGCATTTTCTGGGAGTCGTCGTTGACCCGGTTGGCGGGCGACCGGTGGACCGACCCCATCGTGCTGCCCGAAAGCTGGTCGCGCAAGAGCACGCGAATGAGCCTCGCGGCGGCCAACGGGAGGCTTTGGGCCTTTTGGCCGCATGAGAATCGCGACTGGGCATTCGCCAGCCGCCCGCATTCAAACCGCGTGGTGGCGGGCTCGCTCGCGCTGCCGGGCAAGGGGCCGGGCGAACGGAGCACGCCGCGGCTTTCCGACTACCGCCCCTCGTCGTTGGATGCGCCGGCAGTCCATCCCAACGAGCAAGCCGACGTCCGCGCGATTCGCGATCACCGCATCGAGCTGCGCGACCAGACGTTGCGCATCGTGCGCGGCGACCTGCATCGTCACACCGAACTCTCGCAAGACAGCGGCGGCATCGACGACGGGTCGCTGCCCGAGTTCTACCGCTACATGATCGACGCCGCCGAGATGGACTTCGGGGCCTCGACCGACCACCAGGCCGGCGGAACGGACTACTGGAACTTCGTCACGCAAAAGATGGCCGACATGTACCACTTCCCCGACCGCTTCTCCACGCTGTACGCCTATGAGCGCAACCTCGGCAACCCGTTCGGCCATCGCAATATCGTCTACACGCACCGCAACTACCCGATCGTGCCGTTCTTCCAGAGGATCCACCCGAAGTTCATGTTGCCTGACTCGCCCGACGGCGAGTTGCTGACCTTCAACAGTATGAGTTTCGGTAGCGGCATTCGTAACGACACCAAGCTGCTGTACGACGTCGTTCGCGAAACCGGCGGCATCGCGATTCCTCACACCTCCGGCAGCACCGGCATGGGCACCGACTGGTCCGACAACGACCCGCAAGTCGATGCGGTGGTCGAGATCTACCAGGGGGCGCGGCTCAATTACGCGCACGAGGGCGCCCCGCGCGGTGCACGCGCCGGTCAGCCCGGGGCCGGGGGTTTCCAGGCCGGCGGAGTGGCCTGGAACGCCTGGAAGAAGGGTCATCGCATCGGCGTGATCGCCAGCTCCGACCACTACTCGACTCACATCTCCTACGCCATGGTCTACACGCCCAGCCCCGCACGCGGCGACATCTTCGAGTCGATCCAGAAGCGGCACACCTACGGCGCGACCGACAACATCGTACTCGAGTTTTGGCTGGGCGGCCATTTCATGGGCGATGATTTCTCGGCCCACGAGAAGCAAAACCTTCGCGTGCGCGTGCAAGGCACCGACGAGATCGAGAAGATCCACGTGATTCGCGATGCGAAATACATCTACACGATCTCCCCGGGCCAGAACTCGCCGGGCAAGCGCGAGGTCGAGTTCGAGTACGCCGACAACGAGGTCGGCACCGGCGAGCACTGGTATTACATTCGCGTGGAGCAGAAGGATCAGGAGTTGGCATGGTCAAGCCCCATCTGGGTGACCTACGACTGAGGTTGACGGTTGCGGATAGAATGAGGCCGGAGTCCGCGACGTGAACCTCGATCGAACGCAACGTGACCGATACTGGGAGGCCGGTTGGCTCGTCGCCGAAGGCGTCTTCGAGCCCGAGGAGGCTGACCGCGTCGCCGACGCTCTGCTCGCCGTGGCCGAACGCGAGCGCGAGACGGCGAAGCCGGGGTACAACGTCGATATCTCCTCCGATGGCGTACACCAAGCGCCACGCAAGATCAATGAGCCATTCGCGAAGGACCCGCTGTTCCGCTCCTTCCTTCTGAACAAGCGTCTGCTAACGCCTCTCGAATCACTCCTTGGCGCTAGGCCCCTGCTGTTGATCGACCAGGCGCTCATGAAGCCGCCGCATTTCGGCTCCCTCAAGCCCTACCACCAGGACAACTTCTACTTCCGTTGCCATCCTGACGACGAGGTCATCACCGCCTGGATCGCGCTCGACGACGTGGACGTCGAGAATGGCTGCCTGCGCTACATCGATGGTTCGCATCGGGGGCCGATCCTGCCCCACGAGCAAGTGCCAGGCGAAGACTACAACTTCGTCCCGCCGCCCGAGTTGATCGACTTGAGACGCGAGTCATTGGCGCCGGTGGGCAAGGGCGGGGTCGTGTTCCATCATTCGAAGACTCTTCACACATCTCACCGCAACGAATCCGGCCGCTGGCGGCGGGCCTACGCCTCCCACTGGGTCACGTCGCGCGTGACCTCGGAAACCGAGCGCGTCGAGAAAGCCCACTTCAACCAGCCGGAGTTCCGGCCCCTATTCTCGTAAGCGCCAGGATCAGAGTCGTAGTTGCTTGCTGGGCGGGAGGAATGCCTAGCCCAGTGTAAAGCCAAGCGCCCGCGCTGGCGGCTACTTCGTGGCTGCGGGTCCCTCTGCCAGTTTCGCCTGACACTGTCGGCGCAACCTTCCCCTGTCGAACCCGCCACGTGCGCTACATCCCGGCGCTACGGAACTGAAAAGAAAGGCCTTTCTTCCATGAGCCGCCAGTGGCATGGTTCTTGCCTGTACCCCGGCGTTATCGCCCGAAGTAGAGAATGGAACCGGGGACAGTGTTCATTCCCGGGGTCACCTTGGAAGAAACGCTGTCGACCATTCAGGACTACGACAACCACAAGCGCTTCTACTCGGCCGAAGTGATGGATTCCAAGCTTCTTCGCAGGAACGGCGATGACTACCGGATCTTCCTCCGTCTCCAGAAGCACAAGATCGTCACCGTCGTGCTCAATACGCAACATACCGTCCGCTACCACCAATTGGGGCCGGACCGCGCCTACAGCCGCTCCTACACCACGGCCATCCGGGAGGTGAGCGCGCCCGGCGAGCCGAGCGAGATGGAGCTGCCTCCCGGAAAAGATCATGGCTTCCTGTGGCGCCTGCACAGCTATTGGCGCTTTCAAGAAACCCCCGAGGGCGTGTACGTCGAAGCGGACGTGGTGGGGCTGACCCGCGGCGTTCCGTTCGGACTCGGTTGGCTGATCAAGCCGATCATCCGGTCGCTGCCACGGCACTCCCTCGAAAGCACGTTGCGGGCGACGCGCGAGGCGGTGCTTTCGCGCAACTCGGTGGTGCGAGTTTCTCGAGTGTGCGCATCGAAGGTGGGCCTGATCGATGCTGAATAGCATGAAGAGCCCGGTCGTGCAGAGCGTGCTGGCCCTGGGCATCTGGGGGCCGTTCTTCATCGCCCTGCTGGACTCAGCCTTCGTTCCGCTGGCGCAGTCGGTTGACCTGTTGATCCTGGCGCAAGCGACGATGGCGCCCGGCACGGCCTACCTGGTCGCGTTGCTGGCGGTGATCGGTTCCACGCTGGGGTCGTTCCTTCTGTACACGATGTCTCAGCGCGGCAGCCGATGGCTGCTGGGGAAGAGGCTGAGCGGCGGCCAATTCGAGAAGATGCGCCTCCAGATCGAGACCCATGGCGCTCTTGCGCTGATCCTTCCGACGATGCTGCCGCTGCCGCTTCCGATGCGGCCGTTGGTCATTGCCGCAGGGGTCTTCCGCATGAGGCCGGAGCGCTTCCTGGCGTCGATCGCTCTGGCCCGGACCGTGCGGTACTTCGGGCTGGCCTTTGCGTCCGTGCACTTCGGAGAGGCGGCGTTGACGTTCTTGCAGCAGCATGCACTCGAAGCGGTCGCGATATTGGCCGCGCTCGGCGTGTTTTCGTTCGTCCTTCACCGTGGCCGCACGAGATCGCAGCCGGTGCTGCTGTTCGTGCCGGCGGAGGTCAAGCAGGGGTAGCGCGGTGGCGGCACCGTTTGGAGTCGCTCGCGCCTCCGGCGGACAGCGCCGGTAACGGGCGGCCCGCGGCGGGATCGGTGACAATGAGGAGGATCAGGCCGGTGACGCAAACCCATACGGTCACGCGAAGAAGCAGGCAGCAGAACTTGCGCCGGAGGCTCCGGTTGATGAGCCGCAAGTGGCGGGAGTTTCGCATGGTGGCGCACGGGCTGGCGTCCAAGAGCCATCCCATCCTGGTGCACCTGATTCCGACAAGGCGCTGCAACCTCTCCTGCACCTACTGCAACGAGTACGACAGCCACTCCCCGCCGGTACCGATCGAGACACTCCTTTCGCGCGTGGACCGTCTGGCGAGCCTGGGCACGAGCATCGTCACCCTTAGCGGCGGCGAGCCGTTTCTTCACCCTGAACTCGACGAGGTGATCCGGCGCATCCGAAGCCACGGCATGATGGCGGGTGTCATCACCAACGGTTATCTGCTGACGGCCGAGCGCATCGAGCGGTTGAACCAAGCGCGGCTTGACCACCTGCAAATCAGCATCGACAACGTCAACCCGGACGACGTCTCGAAGAAGAGTCTCAAGGTGCTCGACAAGAAGCTCCAACTACTTGCCGAGCACGCTGACTTCCATGTGAACATCAACTCCGTGCTGGGCTCGGCGATCCGGCGGCCCGAAGACGCCCTCGAAGTGACGCGGCGAGCAATGAGCTACGGCCTCGCCGGCACGGTCGGCGTCATTCACGACGGCAGCGGACAGCTTCGGCCGCTCAGCGTGCCCCAGCAGCGTATTTTTCAAGAGGTGCGCCACCTGGCGAAAAGTTCGTTCGGACGCATCAACGTCTACAACCCCTTCCAGGCCAACCTGGTTGCCGGCAAACCGAACAACTGGTGGCGCTGCCGCGCCGGCGCCCGTTATCTTTACGTGTGCGAAGACGGGCTGGTGCACTATTGTTCGCAGCAGCGCGGCTATCCCGGCGTTCCGCTCGAGAACTACACGCGTGAGCACATCCGCCGGGAGTACATGACCGAGAAGAGCTGCGCCCCCTATTGCACGATCTCCTGCGTGCATCAGGTCTCGGTCATCGACCGTTGGCGCGACCCGCAGACCAGGAAATTCCAAGTGGGGACGACGCCGGAGTTGGTGCGGATCAACAACTGACGGCGGCCTGGTTGGCCCATCTTTCTCCTTAGCCGTGTGCGTGGAACGCCGCCGCACGGCGCGTCGTCTTTACAAAGAGGCGTCTTTACAAAGAGGCATCTTCAGAAGACAGCTTCTTGGTTTGACGCGGCGTCGATGTTTTGAGAAGATCCAAGGCATGGAGAACCCATTACTTCATCGCTTTCCGGGGATCATCGGATTCCCCGCCTCGCCCTTCTCCGAGGCCGGCGAGTTCGACGGCGCGGCCTTCGGCGAAAACGTCGAGTTCATGCTGGATACGCCGCTGGCGGCGCTGGCCTTCTGCGGCAGCAACGGCGAGATGCAGTCGCTCACCCTCGACGAGTACCGCGAGCTGGCCGAGATTGCCGGGGGCCTCGTCCGGGGCAGGAAGGGCCTCATCTTCGGCGTGGGGCAGACCCTGCGCACCGCTGAGGAGCAAGCGCGCATCGCGCGCCGAGCCGGGGCCGACGCCGTGATCATCATGGCGCCCTATTCGCCCGACATGAACGAGCCCGGCCTGGCCGGTTACTATCAGCGCGTGGCCGAGGCCGCCGAGTTGCCCGCCTTCCTGTATCAGACCAAGTGGAGCGGCGTGCTCTCGCTCTCGCTGCTCGACCGGCTTGCTCCGGTCGAGAACATTTGCATGGTCAAGGACGAGAACGGCAACCTGTCGCACTACCTCAACGTGCGGGGCCGCTTCGGCAACCGCTACTACTGGGTCAACGGCATGGCGGAACCCTTCGTGCCGAGCTACTGGCAGCATGGCGTCCACACCTTTACTTCCGGCCTGGCCTGTTTTATGCCGCACATCACCGCCGAGATTCAAGACCGGGCACGCGAAGGGAACTTCGGCCGGGTCAAAGAGATCCTCAACGAGATCGTGGTTCCGCTCTACGAGATCCGCAACCGGCGGCCTGGCTACAAGTGCTCGATGATCAAGACCGCCATGACCCTGGCCGGACTGAAGGGCGGCCGGGTGCGTCTGCCACTGATCGAGTTGAGCGACGACGACCGGGTGGACCTGGAAGCATTGATGTCGCGCACGGGGCTGTTGAGCGCCGAGCGCGTGGGTGTCTAGCGACTTCCGAGAGGAACTCGAAATGGTACGGCGAACACGAAACCGGGTGGCTGCGGCGCTGACCCTGGCGCTGGCTCTTGCCCTGCTGTGGAGCTGCGGCGGGCCCAGTGCAGCGCGGGTCGGGTCGCCGTCCGGAGAGTTCGCCGAGGATGCCGAGCGGCGTCCGCTGCAGATCGGCAAGCTGATCAAGCGGCGGCAGATTCCACCGGTCTTGAGTGTCGCGCATGCCGGCTGGCTCACCAGGCCCGAGCGCGACGCTGAAGAGCAGCCGAACCGCGTGGTCGAATCCCTCGGTATTCCCAACGGCGCCACCGTCGTCGACCTGGGCGCGGGGGTGGGCTACTTCACGTGGCGGCTCGCCAAGCACGTGGGCCCCGAGGGCCGGGTGATGGCCGTTGACATCCAGCCCGGCATGCTCGACCGCTTGCGCGAGACCCTCGAACAGCATGCTGTCGACAACGTGAAGGTTGTCTTGAGCGAGCCGGACAATCCTCTGCTACCCACAAGAGAGGTCGACCTCGTGCTGCTGGTCGATGTCTACCACGAGCTCGCCTTCCCTGAAGCGATGATGGAGCACGTACGCCGCTCTCTCAAGCCCGGCGGCCGGGTCGTGATCATCGAGTACCGTAAAGAGGACCCCGACGTACCGATCTCGCCGCTTCACAAGATGACGGTCGAGGAAGTACGCTCCGAGCTGGAGCCGATGGGCTTTCGGCTTGTCGAGGGGATGGACTTCCTCCCCACGCAGCACATTCTCGTTTTCCAGGACGTGAAAGAGCGCTAGTCCGGACTAGATGGGCTGACGTAGCGTGCTATACAGGCAGCTCCGTTTAGCTTCACAAACCGCGTGCGGAACCGGCAGCGGTCCGTACCTACAGGAACCGATCCGTACGGAACTGCGTCAAGCCGAGCGCGGCCCTGCGAAGTCCACCGCACTCTCGCGCCCTGGCGACATTGGTTCGTTCGCCGAGGCCATCGATCTACGCTCGAGTTGCGGGACCACTTTCGTCACCGGACGCACCTCGCCGTTGACCGCTTGCGGCGCCCGCGCAACCGCACCAGATCGCTGCGGTAAGCTGTGCCTCTCGATCCACTCGGCGCCGTCGATGGTGATGCAGTAGTCCCCTTGGTCGCTCCGCATGAGCAGGCCCTTCTCCTTGAGGAACCACAGGCTGAACTGTAAGCGCTCGATCGGGACGCCGACTCCCTGCGACAGCCCAATGGCGGTCAAGGCCGCACTGTGCGAGTCTTTCATCATCTGCTCGTAGAGCACCTTGACGATACGTAATCGCTTGCGAATCTCGGCACGGACCGCCTCGGGCGTGGTCACCGCATTCGCTGCAGTCCCCTCTGCCGGGCGCCGCTGCCTGTAGTCGCGGTCATACTGGGCCCGGTTCTGCCGGTCCGACAGCACCAGATAGGCCTTCTTGACTGCGTCGAGCTTCTCTGCACCGGCGGTCTCCTTGTTGTCCTGGCCGTAGCGTCGCAACAAGATTCGCACGGATGCTTCGACCAACTCCACGGACGCGCTCAGATCCAAGCTCAACAGATCGTAGTAGTCGACAAATCTTTCACTCGCCAAATCAGCCTGCTCCCTACGTCTGGTTGCCTACGCTCGTGCGAGGAAGGGACTTTCAGAGTACGCCTAGCAACGCGCGGGGAGCAATTGAGCCACAGCGCTATGACAGCCGTCTTAGGGCGAAGCCCTGAGATGACGGATCAACGACCTTAGCCGCCAATCAGCTCTCCACGCCGGCCATCCAATCGGGGCTCTTGAGCACTTCGCGCGCACGGCTGCCGTCGGGCGGGCCGATGATGCCGTCGCGCTCCATGGCGTCGAGAATACGCGCCGCGCGGCCGTAGCCCAGACGCAGACGCCGCTGCAACGTTGAGGTCGAGGCCTTGCCCATCTCGAGCACGAGCCGAAGGGCCTCTTCATAGGCCGGATCATCGAAGCCGGCCTTGTTGTCGTCGCTTTCCTCCGCCTTCTCGATGGGCGGCGCCAGGAACGCGTTCTCGTAATCGGGCGCGCCTTGGTCTTTCCAGGTTTGCACCACGGCGTGGATCTCTTCTTCGGTAACAAGCGGCCCGTGCAGGCGCAGCATGCGTCCCGAAGCCGGCGGCAGGAACAGCATGTCGCCTTGCCCGAGCAGCGACTCGGCGCCCATGGAGTCGAGAATCGTACGTGAATCAACCCGCGTGGCCAAACGGAACGAGATGCGCGCTGGGACGTTGGCCTTGATCAGCCCCGTGATGACGTCCACACTTGGGCGCTGCGTGGCCAGGATCAGATGGATGCCGACGGCACGCGCCATCTGCGCGAGGCGCGTGATCGACTCCTCGATCTGACGTCCTTCGACCATCATCAGATCAGCTAACTCGTCGATGACGATGACGATGTAGGGGAGTTTGCGCAGCGGCTCGCCAAGCGGCTCTTCCTCTTCCGCCCGCTTCGCATTCAGCCTGTCCACCTTGTGGTTGAACTGGTTCAGGTTGCGCACCCCGTACTCGGCCAACAGCTTCAAACGCCGCTCCATCTCGCGCGTCACGTTCTTGAGCGCGTTCGACGCCTTCTTCATGTCGGTGATAACGGGCGTCAGCAGGTGCGGGATATCGACATAGAGGCCCAGCTCGACCGTCTTTGGGTCGACCAGAATGAAACGCACCTCATCAGGGCTGGCCTTGAACAGGATCGACATGATGATGGTGTTGATCAGGACGCTCTTGCCCGATCCCGTCGAGCCTGCCACCAAGACGTGCGGCATGGCCGCCAGGTCGGCCACCTTGATGCGTCCGTTGATGTCCTTGCCGATCGCCATGGTCAGCAGCGAGCTCTTGTCGGTGAATTCCGGCGACTCGATCACTTCCCGCAGCGAGATGATCTCCCGCTTGCGGTTCGGTACCTCGATACCGATCGTCGACTTGCCCGGGATGCGCTCGACCATCACCGACTCGCACTCCAGCGCCAGGCAGAGGTCTTCAGAAAGGTTGATAATACGGCTGTACTTGATGCCAGGGTCGGGCCGGAACTCGAACGTCGTGACGACAGGACCCGGATTGATCTGCGTCACCGTACCGCCGACGCCGAACTCCTCGAACTTGGTGCAGATCTGGCGGGCGACGTCGTGCAGTTCTTCAGGATCGTAGCCGCCCCGTTCGTACGGCGGCCGCAGCAGCAAAGTCGAGGGCAGGTGATAGGTCCTCGGCTGGCGATCGATCGAAGGTTCCTCCTCCAAGCTCGGCGGGCCGAAGCCGTTGTGCGGCTCCACTTCCGGCGGAGCTCCACCGTAGGGCGTTCCGTTCTCTTCGTAGGGGACGATCGGCGGCAGCTCGGGCTCGCCTTGCTCGGCGACTTCGTCGAACTCCCCGGCCGGGACGTCCGCCTGGGAATGGGAGACCGCCCGGGAACTGGAAACCGGTTCAGAAGCCGGAAGCTCGGCAGCCGGAAGCTCGGCATCGGACTCGCGCTTCATTCGCCGCGTCTCGGCACGTCTCTCCGCCTTGTCGGCCGCGCGCTCGCGCCGTCGTTCCCGCCAGGCCTCCCAACGCTCGCGGCAAACCGCCGTCAGGCCGCGCCCGCTGACCCACCAGCGGCGTCCGCTGGCGATTTCAAACGACGAGACCAGATACAGCGCCACCACCCCCGTCAGCAGCAACACGAGCGTCGCACCCGTCTCGTTGAGGTAGAAGACCATCCCGTCCAGCAGGAGTGCCCCGAGCACCCCCCCGGAAAGATGCGCCTCGTGCGCCAACATTGACAGCGGCGACAGCCCTAGTGCTGTACAGACCACCAGTAGCAGCAGGACAGCTCCCACCAGCCGCCCGGACGGCGTCGGCATCGGGATCGACCGCACCCAACGCCAGCCCAGCAGGGTGAAATAGAGCGGCAGAAGAAACGCTCCATAGCCTAGCCCCTGCAGCAGGGCGTCGCTCAAGTACGCACCCGGAAAGCCGAACAGATTCTGCGCGCGACCCGAGGGCCCCGCCACGCTCCACGACGGATCGTACGGATGGTAGGAGACAAGGCTCAGCGCGAACGCAATCGCCAGGCCGAGCACAACAAAACCGATCGCCTCGTCGAGACGGCGCCGGCCGGTAGGTTGTAAAAAGCGCATCCTTCTTACCCCGCTTGCTTCGGTGCCGTTTGACCGGCCCGAGATCGCGGCGGCATCAGCCGCCGGCGCCGGGGAAGCGGAAGAAAAACGCTAAAGCCAGTACTATTATGCCAAAGATGACGCGGTAGTAGATGAACAGTAGCATCGTCGCGCGCTGCAGGTACCGTAGAAAGAATGCGATCACCGCGTAGCCGCTCACCGCGCTGACCAGCACCCCGACCGCGAACGGCACTTGCAGCTCGGGCGCGATGCCTCCTTGGCCCCAGGCGTCGTACGCCGCCTTGCACGATGCGCCCGCAATGATGGGCGACGAGAGCAGGAAAGAAAAGCGCGCCGCGGCGGGACGCCGCAGACCGCGAGACAGGGCTGCCGCGATCGTAATGCCCGCGCGCGAGGTCCCCGGGATCAGTGCCACGGCCTGGGCGCAGCCGATCATCATCGCGTCGGCAAACGAGACGCGGTCGAGGTCGCGGTCGAACCGGCCCCGGCGCTCCGCCCACCAGATCAACCCGCCGACCGCGATCAGCATGAACCCAATCACGAACGGACTGCGCAGGGTCGTCTCGACATGATCTTCGAGTAGCAACCCGGCAATGCCGGCTGGAAACGTCGCCGCCACCAGAAAAGAAAACAGCCGCTGGTTTTCGTAGAGGTCAGCGTCGGGTTCGTATGCCGCCGGCACGAGCGCCTGGCGCCCGAATGCCAAGAAACCCAGCCGAACCCACGTCTTGGCGAAGTAGGCCAGCACGGCCGCCAGCGTCCCCAAATGGACGGCGATGTCGAAGAGAAGTCCGGGATCGTCCCAACCGAGCAGCCAGGGAACGAGAATCAGATGCGCCGTGCTGCTGATCGGCAAGAACTCCGTGGCGGCCTGGACCAGCGCCAGCACTACCGCTTGGTAGATCGGCATCCAAGCCTAGTGGGCGACGGGTTCGGCGGCCAAGACGCTGATCAGGTTCCCGTCTGAGTCGTACTCGATCTCTTGCGGCGCGCCGAGAATTTCGATTTCGGGATTCCGCCTCACTTCGTCGAGCAGGTTCTCGCTGATCATCAACTCGCTCAGATCCATGCTGTTCCGGATCCAAGCGATCGAGATGTCCGAAGGATCGAGCTTGCCGCAGGTGGGCGCCATCTTTTCGATACACGTGCGGTCGTCGGCGAAGTGCAGCGGAACATACGCGGCGGTCAGGCTCGACGCGGTGAGGGCGTTGATCCACGTCGGCTCGAAGTCGACCTTGTTGTACAGCCGGTCGGCGATCACGTCACAGAGGCCGATGCCGACCGCGTTGCCATTGCTGAGCGGACTGAGATCGCGCGCGAAGACACGCCGGATTGTCGGTACGTTCTCCCACGTATTCGGTCCGCGGCGGCCGCTGCGGTTGATGACCTTCGTGTCCATGCCGGCGCCGCTGAAGTTCTTGCCGATCTCGTCGACGATCAGTAGGTCGAGTTCCTTGACCGGGATGTTAGCTTTCCACGACTTCGTCCGCGCCAGTAGTTCTTCTTCGCGCTCGACCACGTCGGCGGCCCCAACCGCGTGAACTTGGGCCGTGTTGTGATGGGCGTCCTCGAGAATCGCCATCCCGCCGAGCATCTTGCCGGTGCCGAGAACGACCTCCCCAACCGTGCGGATGATGCGCTCAAGGCCCAGGCGGAGCCCGTGGGTATGATAAGCCTGCGCGCCGGCCCACTTGCCCAGACCGATGGCCATCATTTTGTGGATGCCGCTCTCGAGCGTGCCCTCGAAGTCGGTATGCCATTTGACGCGCGCGCAAAGCATCACGCCGTCGGCCTCGAAGGCATCCTTTGCCATGACCACCTCGACGCCGTCCTCGGTCGTCCCGAGCGGAACGACATCGAGGTTGCTGACGACGGGGCAGCCCATGGTTTCTTCGGTGATCTTGTAATGGGCCAGCACGTCGGCCTGGCCGGGTCCGGTGGCGGCGCCATGGCTTCCCATCACCGGGATGATGAAGGGCCGGCAGTCCCGCGACTGCCAGAAGTCCGCGACGGCCTTGGCGATGACGTCGATGTTGGTGATGCCGCGGCTGCCGACGCCGATGGCGATACGGCTGCCCGGCTTGACGGCCAAGGCCCACTCGGCTGCCTCCATCTCGGCGCGCACGGCGGCGGCCACATCCGGCAGGCGCCGGTCGGGGAAGTTCTGGCGGATCGGGACAAGCCTGTGAAGTTGCATATTGGGCACTATTATACCCGGGAAGACACGGAGAGTAGTGATCCAACTTCGGAGCGACAGGATCTACCTGGCTATGGACCCCTGACCGTTTAGAGGCCTCACCGAAGGTGGTTGCGGTGCAGGTCTGGGGGTTGACGTCGTGCAGGTTTGACAGTCACCCCGACGCCCGCTACGATCAAACGAAAGGCTCTTTGCTTCACCCATCCGCGCTCGTAGCTCAGTTGGATAGAGCGTCTGGCTACGAACCAGCCGTGCTTTTACGTTGTTCAACCCTTAACCTATTGAATCTAAAGAGGCTTGCTCGGCTGGACACCCCGCAAAGACACTCAATAATTGTTACCCCAGTGTTACCCCGCACGCACCGCGATGACAACCGGCGGCGCTGGCATAGCCACAGGGATTTTCAAGGCATCGGGGTCTATCGATCAAATGGGGTTTGGGGACGAGCGCGAAGGGAACTTCCGCGCCCGTGATCATCGTCTCGATGAGCCCGCCGGACTATCCCTCGGCAGGGTTGTTTCCCAGCAGAGCCCGCTTTCGTTTCACCCGGCATTGTACCTCTGTCGGTCAAGCTGCCTGCTGACGGCGTAACTGACGTTGCTGTCGAGCGTGCTCCAGCTTGCGGTCCCGCTCGGCGTGGATCTGTTCCCTGCGTCCTGCCAGCAGGTCCTTCGGCGTCACAAACCCGATCGCGCTGTGCAACCGCAGCGTGTTGTAGTGCTCGACATAGCGACGGCTACGTAGTTTTGGCGAACCACAGCGAGCTTTCACCGACTGGAAGGCGGCGACAGGTGTGTGTTAAACGGGTGAAGCCCAAGCGCGCTTCAGGGCAAGACCGCCTCAGGCTCGTTAACTTGACAAAGCCCACAATATCCTGTTGTAGCCCAATCAAAATGGAATGGACCCGAAAAGCGAGACCAGGAAAGAAGGGACAATGAACCAGGGAACGGGAAGGAGGTTCAATTGTCTCGAAGACGATTCACGAAGGAGTTCAAGCTGGCGGCCGTCCGGCGGCTCGAAGCCGGCGAGTCGGGCTCGGCTCTAGCACGCGAGCTCGAGGTGAAGCGCGAAAAGCTCTACGACTGGCTGGCACAAGTCGAGCGCTACGGCGTCGAGGGAGCTTTTCCCGGCGCTGGACGGCGTCCGGGCGGCAGCGCCCGCGTCGAGCCCGGCCGCGAAGCCCAGGCCCGTCTCGCGGAGCTGGAACGCAAAGTCGGCCGCCAGGCCATGGAGATTGATTTTTTGTCCGCAGCCTTGCGGCGTGTCGAGGATCTGCGCCGGCCGAGCATCGTCAGTGGAACCGGCGCGTCGCTAACGAAGTACGAGCCGCAAGACGGCAAGGCAACATGAGCGCACGCGATTTGTGCCGCTTGAGCGGGCTGGCGCGAGCCAGCCTCTACCGCCAGGGCAAACCCGATCGCGAGCCGGTCGGGGAACTGCGGCAGGCCATTGTCCAGGCCGCCTTGGACCATCCGGCCTACGGCACCCGGCGGACGACCCAACAGGTGCGCCGTCAAAAGCTACTGGTCAATCGCAAGCGCGTGCAGCGGGTGATGCGCGAAGAGAATCTCTTGCGGCGACGTCGCCGCACCGTTCCGCAAACGACCGATTCGAAGCACTCGTTGCGGTGTTACGAGAACCTGACGCGCGAGGTCCAACCCACGGGTCCCAACAAGCTGTGGGGCTCGGATCTCAGCTACGTGCGATTGGGAAACCACTTCGTCTATGTGGCGGTGGTGTTGGACGTGTATTCGCGGCGCGTGGTGGGTTGGGCCGTGGGTCCGAACCTGAAAACCGAATTGCCGCTGGCGGCGCTGCACCAAGCGTTGAGCAGCCGGCGTCCGGCGCCGGGTTGGATTCATCATTCCGATCAAGGTTCGCAGTACGCTGCGGAAGCTTATGTGGCCACACTGCGGCAAGCGGGCGCGAGGATATCGATGAGCCGCAAAGGCTGCCCGCAGGACAACGCGTACGTGGAAAGCTTTTTCAAGACTTTGAAAAGCGAGGAAGTCAACTGCAACGAGTATGAAAGTTTGGCCCAGGCGCAGGCCGCGATCGGGGCTTATATTGAGCAGGAATACAATCGCACACGATTGCATTCGTCGCTGGGCTACCGGCCGCCGCAAGAGTATGAGCGGCTGTGGGAAGAGGCGGCTGACGCCGCCTGAGTTTTCGTAAGGCATGAGCAGATCTATCGATCCGATGGCGCAGCACAAGGCGGGATGCGGCCTGAGTAGGCGCACACCCCGCCCTCATCGTTTCGATGAGTCTGCGGCCGGGTATTCCTTGGCGGGTTGCTCTCCAGCAGAGCCCGCCTCCGCTTCCCCGGCTAACTTGATCATGCCCCCATTGGGCTGGATTCGCTATGCTTTTTCAGTCAACTGCAACCCGTCCCTAATTTCTTGGCCTCGCCGTAGGGGTCCAGTCCACTCCCCTAGAACTCCTAGAACTCCGCGCGTGAGAATTCGGGCTCTGTCCCTAGAACTCCGCGGTTCTCGTCGCGGCCCCCGCACCAAGACGGTCTCTTTGGACGGAGTGGAGTTTCTGCGGCGCTTCTTGCTGCCTGTACTGCCGCGCGGCTTTGTCCGCATCCGCTCCTTCGGTCTACTCGCTCATCGGCATCGCTCGGCGGCGCTGGCAAAGTGTCGCCAACTGCTCGCCGATTCTTCGATCCCAACCCCCCTCCCGCGATGCTCAGCGACGAACAGCAACGGGCCGTCGAGCGGCGTTGCCCTCGCTGCCACTGCGGCTTGCTGCGAATCGTCGCATGGCTCTCGGCCGCGGAGTTGCTTCTCCGTCCACCCGATCTGCTTCCCCTGGCTCCCTTCGACTCCTCCTGAAACCCAACCACCTCTACTCACAGCTCAGGGGACCTTCTGCTCGGTTTCAACGACCCGTTCCAACATCCAATCCCGATAAGCAATCTCCTCGCCAGTCCCCAGCCCGGCTTCGTCCAACTAATGTGTTCCCGCCAGCTATCCGAATCGCGCTAGAATCGGCGTTTCGTGATCGGTCAAACCATCAGCCACTACAGCATCACCGAGAAGCTCGGTGAAGGCGGGATGGGTATTGTCTGCACGGCCGAAGACTCGAACCTCAAGCGCCCTGTCGCGCTGAAGTTCCTTGCGGCCCACCTGCTGGGTGCAGAGGAAGTCAAGGCCCGATTCAGGAGAGAGGCTGAGGCAGCGGCGTCTCTGAATCACCCGAGTATCTGCCACGTCTATGAAATCACTGAGGCCAATGGTCACGGGGCAGTCTCCTCGAAACCAACTAATCTAGAGGCACCATGTCATTGTTGAACCGCCGCCACGCCCTGAAGATGCTGACCACAACGGTTGCTGGTTTTGCTGCGGGGACGCCTCTCTGGGGTCAGGCCCGCTATCGTCAGCAAGCTCCAATCCGCCAGCCCAGGATTACCGACATTCAGGTCAAAGAGATCATCTCACCGTTCCACGATTACAACGCCAGAGCCCTCTTCCGGAGCCAATCCGATTACTCGGTTCGGACCATCTATATCGTCCGGACGGACACCGGTCTGGAGGGCTACGGCGAGAAATGGGACACCAAGACTCCCGAAGACTTGTCGCCTTACCTGGACACGACTCCTTTCGATTGGTTCGGCAGCACTCACAGTATGCCCATGAGCATGGCCCTGTACGACCTGATCGGCAAGATCCTGGGTATTCCCCTGTGGAAGCTGTTGGGTCCACAGGTTCGCAAGTGGGTTCCGGTGGCTGCCTGGACGGTCTCTCAGCCTCCCGAGGACATGGCTGAGGAGGTCCGGCAGGTCTCGACCCGTGGTTACCGTTGGCTCAAGTACCACGTGGATGTGTTTCAGAACGCCATCGACCAGACCGCCGCCATGCAGGAGGCTGCGCCTCCCGGCTTCAAGATTCACTATGACTTCAACGCCGATTCCGAGCTGTCCGCGGTGTATCCAGTCCTCCGGGAGCTGGAGAAGTTCCCGGTAGCCGGACAAATCGAGGACCCCATCAATGTCGAGGACCATGAGGCCTGGAAAGCGTTACGGACCAAGTGTTCCCTGCCGTTGATCTTTCATTACGGACTGGATCCCACCGAGTTTTATGTCCGCCATGGACTCTGCGACGGCTTCGTCGCCTCCCGTTTTCCCGTAGGTACGAACATGAGACTGGCCGCCCTGGCCGAGAGCACCCGCATGCCCTTCATCCTTCAACTGCCCGGTGGGAATCTCAGCATGGCCTTCCTGGCCCACCAGGCGGCCGTCTTTAGGATGGCGACGCTTCCTGGGATTCCGCTGGCCAACCTCTGGAAGGACGACATCACCGTCGAGTCCATGCCTGTTGTCGCTGGAAGTGTCCAGGTCCCGGAAGGGCCCGGCCTGGGGTTGACGCTGGACCGGCAGAAATACGAGAAGTATGCGGCCGCCTCCAGGCCCGATCCGGGACGGTTCCTTTTCCGGGTCCGCTATCGGAACGGTCCCACTCTTTACCTTCGGCCGGGCCAGAAGCGTCAGGCCCTACGCACTGGCTCTTCAGACCTGCCCGGACCGGTACCCGGATACGGCAATGCCGTTCTGACCAACCATTGGGATGACGATGGCAGCCAGCAGTTTCGAAGTGTGTGGGAAGAGACGGGCCGGGGACCCGTGTGGCAAGGACGGTAGAGGAGAATCGGTTCGGCCTGCCTTTCCGTCGGCTGAAGCCCACCTGGGCCTCCCGGCGTACCCAGAACCCGACTCGACTCAACCGCCAGGACGAGAAAAAACTGATTGTTCAACAGATCGGTTGTTCTCGACAACTATTGAGAAAGCTGCCAAGCGTTGTTCGGATTTGAGGTCATCGAAGGCCACTACGGCGATACCACTGCCGCTCGCCGTTGAGTTTCCTGACGACCGAGTGGGCCGAGGGAGCAAAGGGCGCTCTCGGGATGGGGTTGAAGCACGGCGTCTACTGTACGGGCTGTTGCTGGGCTTTGATGGCGCTGCTGTTCGTCGGCGGGGTCATGAATCTATTGTGGATTGCCGGGTTGACGGTTTTCGTATTACTGGAAAAGGCCGCGCCGGGCGCTGCGCGGATTGGGAAAGTGGCGGGGTTGGCGTTAGTGGGTTTTGGCGTGTGGGTGGTTTCGGCTGGGGGCTGAAGCTTGGGGGCCTTTGAGGGAAACAGAGCCCAATTCCACGCAGCCCGAACACAAAGCCGTGTTTACACCGAGTTCGGCGAGTTCGGGGTCAACCGGGCTCTTGAGTGGTCGTATCCCCCTGCTGGCCGTGATGCGCTCGCAGGGAGCGGGACACCTCTCGACGTCGATCAGCACCGACCAAGGCTATCATTGGAGCGCGCCTGTTCAGATCACCGAAGACCGTGAGCATCCCGGCGATCTTCTACGACTGTCGTCTGGCCAAATCCTGCTAACCTTCGGACAGCGCAACAAGCCCTACGGGATTCAGGCCATGGTCAGCAGCGACGAAGGAAGGACCTGGAACCGCCGAGAGCGCGTCATGCTTGCTTGGGACGCTGATCATGGCGATATCGGTTATCCGGTACCGATTGAGCGCTCCGACGGCAGGCTTCTGACCGTCTACTATGTCGTGTGCGGTGAACGGGACTTCGGGGGGCGCCAAGGATATCGCGCCGAAGAATGCTTTCACGCGAACAGTGATTTGGGATCCGCCCGAAAGTTGGATGCGATCCCGCCGGTGATCAATAATGCTGTGACCGACCTCTCAGACTGGCTCTCCGGAACGAAAGTACGTTGGCGCTGTTTGCGGTTAGAATCTGGGGAGCGCCCACCAGGCGGTGGGCTTTTCTACAAAGGTGACACGACATGAGTTCTCCTTCGCCCACTCGAAGAGCACGTCGCGAAGTGCTCGGACTTTCAGCGGCAGCAAGTCCGGCGGTTGATCCCAAGACGGGGCTGCCGATGCGTGGTGGCGGGCCCGAGGTTTATACGAAACTTGGCGCCCGGCCGTATATCAACTGCACCGCGATCACGACGATCTACGGCGGATCGGCGCAACGGCTGGAAGTTATCGAAGCCATCCGCCAGGCTTCCTACTATCACGTCAATCTAGACGAACTCATGGCCGCCGTGGGGCCCCGGATTGCCCGATTGCTCGATGCCGAGGCGGCGCACGTCAGCTCCGGTGCGGCAGGCGCCGTGACCTGCGCGACTCTCGCCTGCATCGCGGGCGGCGACCCTGAGAAGATCCAGCAAGTCCCCGACACACGCGGGCTGAAGAACGAAGTCTTGATTCCGAGTTGGTCACGCATCGTATATGACCAGGCGATCCGGTCGGTCGGGGCGCGCATCGTTGAAGTTACGACAGCAGCGGATCTTCGGAAGGCCTTCGGGCCAAAGACAGCGATGGCTGCCGGGCTGATCCACATGGGCGAGACGGGTAATCCGTTCACTCTGGAGGAGTACGTCGGGGCTGCCCACGAACACGGCGTCCCGGTGCTCATCGACGCGGCGGACGGCACACCACACCGGCCGAATCCGTTCTTACGCCTTGGCGT
The DNA here is from genome assembly GCA_965261065.1 of Bryobacterales bacterium. GTDB lineage: Bacteria > Acidobacteriota > Terriglobia > Bryobacterales > UBA6623 > JAKZVK01. Next base: position 7,901,188 of record OZ253444.1, read on the forward strand.
TGATCTTGTCGCCTACAGCGGCGGAAAAATCGTAAGGGGCCCTCAAACGGCGGGGTTGCTGCTGGGACGAAAGGATCTGATCGCAGCCGCCTTCACAAACAGCGCGCCCCACCACACGTTCGCGCGCGCGATGAAGGTCAGCAAAGAAGAGATCATGGGTCTATTGGCGGCAGTGGAAGCCCTCGCCAGCAAACCCGACCGATCCGAAGAAGACGAACTGTGGCGGAGCTGGTATAGGCATATCATCGACCGTGTTTCGCAGGTTCGCGGCGTGACGGGCCGGATCACCGAAGGCGAGATCGAAGGCAATTACGTTCGGATGAGCATTGATTGGGACCCGAAGCTGATCGGGCTCACCTCTGGTGACGTCGGCGAATTGCTCTTGAGTGGCAAGCCACGGATCATGGCTCATGCGGGGGGAGACGGGCACTCCCTCGGTATTCGAGCCGCGGCGCTCTATCCGGGCGATGAGAAGCTTGTTGCCGAACGGCTGCACGAAATCTTGCGCGATGCTCCGGGGCCGAAGCCGTCTGAACCGCAGGCGCGTCCGGCAGTGATTGACGTTTCAGGCCATTGGGATGTGTGGATCGAGTATTCGGTCGGGTCGGCCCGCCATAAACTCTTCCTGACCATGCAGGAGAGTCAGGTGAGTGGCGAGCATATAGGTCGGATCGCCAGTGGCGCCATCCGGGGCCGAGTGAGCGGCCGCGAGATCGAGTTCAGTAGCTCCGCGCGGTATGAAGGAACGTCCTTGCGGTACCACTTCACTGGGCGTGCCAGGAGCGATCAGATGTCCGGCGAAGTCGATCTTGGCGAGTATGGAACCGGCCGGTGGAAGGCGCAGCGACTAACATAGGGTCATCCCAGCTTCTCCAACTGGGGTCGGTAGTGTCGTCTTTGAGAATGTTGGCGCAACGCCGTAGGCGTCGGATTGATGTCGAGAAACAATTTCGCATCGAGCGATTAGCGCGTCAAAGCTTCCCCAACCGGTCACCGAGCGGACCCAAATCGAGTCCCATCAGGTGGCTAGCGGGGGTGTGGTCGGATAGCGAGTTGCATCGGTTGTTATCAACAGCAATGCGAAACGAGGCAGAATCGGATCGCTGTGCTCGGTCGATCAAACCATCTGGCACTACCGCATCACCGAGAAGCGGCGAGGGCGGGAGGGTGTCGAAAGATGACCTTGTTTACACAGACGAGACTCTTTCGCCAGGTCTTTGGCGTGACTCGGTAGGTTCGGGCGAGCCGGGAGTTTTTGCGCCCACTTTGGGTTCTCGGCACAACTGTGTGGCTACCACCAAGACCAGAACTCGACTCGCAGATAGCGCACCAACCGGCGGCTAAGGAGCTGGTACAAGGGTCGGCTGTCACAGTAGATTTTGGCGTATCCCGTCATCCTGCCTTTCAGCAGGCCTGTGCTGTTTTGGATCGTCGTCGTCACGTGCAGGGTGCGCGCTTGGAAGTTCTCTTCCACCTCTGTTACGACTGGAGCAATCGTGGCCACCCGGCCTACGAAGGTGCGATTCGGATAGGCGCGCGCCTTGATCAGAACCATCTGGCCAATCTGAACGTCGGCTATTTCCTTCTCCGGGACTGCGATCTCCGCCTCGACCGTCGTCAGTTCATGCACCTCCGCGATCAACTCTCCTTGCTGGACGAATTGGCCAACCTTTTCCCGGAGTTTCTTGGTCGTGACGACTCCGTCGCTGGGGCTGCGAACCTCCAGTAAGACGATCTGCCGTTCTAAATAGTCCCGCTGAGCGTCCAGACGATCAACTTCGGCCTGTGTGGCTTCGATCTCCTCAGGTCTACTGCCTGCACGGAGCATTGCAAGCCTGCTTTGGACTTCGCTTAGCTCATCTCCGGCCATGGCCCAGGCGGTTCGGGCTTGTGTGAGGTCGTCGGCTTGAGCGAGCCTTAGGTCGGCGATCGCCTGCTCCAACTCGTGTTTGCGTATCGCGGCTTCCTCCTGATCGTTCTGCAACTCCCTGGCCGAGATCAGGCCTTCCAAGGCGCCCGTCTCCGATATCCTGAGATACTTTTCCGCGTAGGAAAGGCGATCTTGGGCGTTCTCGACCAGGCTCTCGGCCTTTGCTAGCGATTCATCTTGCATTCGCTCCGCTTCTTCGTGTCGCTCCCTCGAGTGCAGTAGTCTCGTCTGGGCGGTGCGCACCTCTCGTTGCGCGAGCTTGATAGCCTCAGGGCGGGTTCCGGCCAGCAACAGCTTCAGCCGGGCGCGTTTCTCCGCCAGTTCTGCCGCGATTTTGTCCGCCTCGGAGCGGAAGGCGCGGTCAGAAAGGCGGACGATCAGATCGCCCTGTTCGACTGACTGCCCTTCGTCCGTGTAGACTTCGGCGATGATCCCCTCCACCTCGGCGCGCACATCAGCGTTGTGCCGAGGCAACACCGCGAACTCCCCGCCTACTTTCAGTTCCATGTGCACGAAGAACAGAAGGACCGCGGCTAAGGCGAGCACGGCCAAGATCCTGGCACGGCGATTGAAAACGAGCAGTTTTTGTTTTGCTGCTTCCCACCAGGCCGGCGGGTTCGGCGCAGCCTTTCGTATGGGATTGCTGAACAAAAGCAACATGATCCCGGAACTCAATACGAAACCGAAACCTTGGAAGTTATCCACGAGCCACCTCCCTTGAAACATCACGATGAAACCGAGAATGGCAGTCATGTAAATCCCCGAAAGAGTACCGTAAACCGCAAAGATCCGGCGCTCCCGCCGGCCGATTGATGCCAGCGCCGCTCGTGCCGATTCATCAAGCCTGCGGAACCTCAGCGCCAAGTACGCAAATGCCTTGCGCTGCAAGTTTGGCACCTCAAGGTAGTCACTCAGCAGGTAGTATCCATCGAACTTGATCAGCGGGTTCAAGTTGAAAAGGTTCTTGACGCCGGATGCCGCAAGTAAGACCAGCGCAATCAAGTTCAGTGCCGTCTCCGGCGCGGTGATCCGCCACAAGAGGGTAGCCAGTGCCCAGACCATCAGGTCGCAGTAGGCTCCCGCGAACGTCACCCACAGGCGTTTCGATTTTTCTGGGATCAGCCAAGCGTCGCTGACGTTGCAATAGAGACATGGCATGAAGAACAGAAAGAGAATGCCCATCTCGTGGACTTCGCCGCCGAACCGCTTGCACGTGAGGCCATGAGAGAACTCGTGCGCTACCACGGCCAGCACCGCGAACAGCCAAGCCAGAGTCAGCATCCCAAAGCCAAACGATCCGACGAGTTGCAGGCCCATCTCTCCGGCATGAAGAACGGTCACGAAGGCCGCGGCGAAAATGAGGAGCAACGAGAAGACCAGGAACCCGCGGGTGTAGAGGAATCGAAGTCTGGCGTCGAGCCAGTTCAAGAGGCTATCGGGGTCGAACACGGACCACCGAATGTAGAGCAACGTGCCACGCAGGCGTCCTCTGATTCCGGTTTCCGGCGCGTGGAGGTGTTCGGATGATTCGAGGATGCCCAGTCGCGAAAGTTTCTCGATGAATGAACTAAGATCGCCCGCACTAAGGCTCGCCCCGAATTCTTCTTCGACGCTGCTTCGCACGGCTTCAACGGAGTTCTAGCCGTCGAGACTCCGGGCGATAAAGTATTCAGGTTCCTGGAGACTGAAATAGCGGCGCTGAATCGGATCTTTGACGATGAAGCAAACTTCGGCGCCACTCTGCTGGCGAGTGATGACAAGGTCGCTCCGGAGTCTTGGCGGTGGCACGGGCATGGTCGATAGAGGGAAGAAGGGAGGCCACTGTAGCAGCCCCCCTTCCGTTGACTACAGTGATTGGCAGAACTCCCGCAGTTCTCCTTGAATGAAATCGGGGATGCTATTCCCTGCGGAAGCATTGGAGCTGAAGCCTGCTCCGACCGAGCCGGGCGCTGCTGTTGCAAAAATGCTGATGCAGCCAGCGCCATTGCTGGGTGCAATCCGTTCTTCGAGCTCTTCCACTTTGAGATTCAGTCTATGCATACGATGTATTCCTTTTTTCGATTTGTGTAACGAGCCCGCACTTGCAAGGATCTCTGAGGTCGGCTTATGAGGACATGCCGATCAACGTCGTCCGCTTGCTGTTTGTGGTCTCATTAGGGGTAAGCGCCGATTCGGCCTAAAACTCGCCAAAACTTTTTGCGGGTGCGCGCGGAATGGGCTACTGCGATCAGTCCGCGAACTCCGCACGGCCTTCCGTCAGGCGCGGGATGGGCTTAGAATGGTGGGGGGACGGGTGGTCAACCCAAATTGGCTGGCGAAACAGGAAGAGTAACCGAGCTGCTCGAAAGAGCACGAAATGGCTACGAGGACGCTGCGGCACAATTAGCGGAAGCCGTGCATGGTGAGTTACGGCAACTAGCCCGCCGCTACATGCGCCAGGAGCGCCTGGACCATACTCTGCAGCCGACCGCACTCGTCCACGAGGCCTATCTACGGCTCTTCGCCGGGCAGCAGATCGACTGGAAAGACCATGCGCACCTTACTTACAGCGCGGCCCGCGCGATGCGGCAGGTTCTGGTCGATCACGCGCGGCGGCGCAATCGGGCCAAACGCGGGGGTGAGTTCGACAGGGTTCCGCTCGACTCAAACGCGGCCTTTGTGTGCGACGAGCAGCCGGGGATGCTACTCGCCCTTGACGAGGCCCTGACGCGGCTGAAGGAGCTCGACCCGCGCCAGACCGAAATCGTCGAGCTACTGTATTTCACGGGGATGACCCAGGTCGAGGTCGCCAAAGCGCTGAAGGTCTCTCCGCGAACCGTGAACCGCGAATGGCGGCTGGCACGGGCTTGGCTCCACGACGAAGTTGGCCAGGGACACGGGGCATGACTCCCGAACGCTGGCGCAGGATCAAAGAGATCACATTCGCAGCGATGGACCTCGAACCGAACGAGCGCGCAGGGTTCGTCAACGCCCAATCCGGCGGCGACGAGGAGTTACGTGAGCGTGTCGAGAGGCTGCTCGCCGCGGACGCAAAGTCCGATGACACTTTCGAGCAGGCCATCGCGGCGGTCGCGGCGAATGTTGACGACCCTTCGGACCCCGGCGGCCCAGACGACAGGATCGGACGACAGATCTCACACTACCGAATTACTGAAAAGATCGGCGAGGGCGGGATGGGGGTCGTGTACAAGGCGAAGGACACGAATCTCAATCGCCCCGTCGCCCTGAAGTTCCTCGCCGCCCATTCTTTGGGCCAGCAAGAAATCAAAGCACGTTTCGTCAGGGAGGCGGAAGCTTCCGCAGTTCTTAATCATCCCAACGTCTGCCACATCTACGAAATCGCCGAGGCGGAAGGTGAGACGTTCATTGCGATGGCCCTCATCGAGGGCGATCCGCTCGACAAGAGAATCGAACCCGGGCCGCTGAAGTTGGACGAAGCGCTCGACATCGCGATACAGGCCGCTCAGGGGCTACAAGCTGCACACGACAAGAAGATCGTTCACCGCGACATCAAGCCGGCAAACCTGATGGTCGCCCGCTCGGGCTCAAGACAACACGTCACCGTCATGGATTTCGGCTTGGCCCGGCTCTCGGACCGCTCGAAGCTTTCCCGCGCAAACCAGATCATGGGCACGGTGAGCTACATGTCACCGGAGCAGACCCACGGCACGGACGTCGACCAGCGCACCGACATCTGGTCACTCGGCGTCGTCATCTACGAGATGGTCACCGGCCGGCAGCCTTTCCGGGGTCACTACGACAAGGCGGTGACGTACTCCATCACGGACGAAGAACCGGAACCGATGACCGCGCTGCGGACCGGCGTTCCAATGGATCTCGAATGGATCGTCAACAAGTGTCTGGCGAAGGACCCGGCCCACAGATATCAATCAACCGCCGAGTTGGTCGTGGACCTGGAGACTTTGAGTAAGAGACTGGAATCCGGTGAACCGGCGGTCCTGTCGGCGCGAAGTCCTTTGGCGAGAGCCCAACGGCGCCAGCGAATGCAGCGCTGGAGGGGACTCGCGATGGCTGCGCTGGCCGTTATGTTGCTCGGCCTGAGTATTTGGCTTTGGCGTAGCGGCTCCTCTTCGGCTGCTCCTGCGCCGGTCAACCGATTCTCGTTGGATCCCGACGGAGTTGTTGGCGGCAGCATCTCTCCAGACGGCAGGCAAATTGCCTATGTGACCCGGGACGCGACGGGAATCAGCATGTGGTTGTACAGCCTGGACCGTGGAACGCACCGGGAGCTGGAACGAATGGAAGAGGCCATCGGCGGGTTCTTGTCCTCGGATAGCCAGTCTCTGGCTTTCGCCACCAGGAAAGAGTTGAAACGAGTCTCCCTGGAAGGTGGCGAACCGATCACGCTCTGCAGCCTGCCTGGCACCGAACCCTTCCCCTTTATGTATGGGTCGTGGAGCCCTGATGGAGAGCGGATCGCTTTCGCCTCGGGGCGCGAGTTGTACGAGGTGTCGGCGCGAGGCGGCGAACCCCAGCTTCTTCTGGAACAGGACATGGCGGAAGGGTCCGAGAGTCTATTTTTCGGCTATCCGACGTATCTGCCCACAACCGCTGGTACTCGGGGGTTGGTGTACGCGGTCGGTTCGTCGACCATTGAACACAGGCTGGTGGTGCTGGATCTGGAGACGGGGGAGCGCCGAGATCTTGGCCCTGGAAGCGTACCAAAATACTCACCAAGCGGACATCTGGTCTACCAGGCCGGCTGGACGGAAACGGGGCTGTGGGCGCTGCCGTTCTCGTTGGAGACTCTCACGGCAATAGGTGAGCCGTTCCGCATCGTCGAGGAAGGCAGAGCTCCGACGGTGGCTCGAGACGGAACCCTCGTCTACAACCTTGTGGCGACCCGCTCGCCGCGACAGCTCGTCTGGCGGGACCGTGGCGGCAATCAGATCGGCACGATTGGCGAACCGCAGGCCGAGATGTCCTATCCGGCCCTGTCTCCCGATGAGAAGCGCGTTGCGGTTGATGGCAGAGACGGCGGGAATCGCGACATCTGGATTCATGAAGTAGATCGTCCCGTCAAAACTCGTGTGACTTTTCACGAGGAAACGGATCTGCTGCCAACCTGGTCACCGGCGGGCGACCGGGTTGTGTTCTCCTCGGGGCGCAGCGGCAACCGCGACGTTTATGTCACGTCCGCGGATGGGAGTGGAGAGCCCGTTCGGCTGGTGGGGTCAGCCAACGAGCGCGAGTACGTCAGCGACTGGTCGGCGGATGGGAAGGTTCTGATGTTCACGCGGCAGAAGCCGGGCCCGACCAATGTCATGGAACTCTGGTTTCTGAGGAAGAAGGAGGACGGCAGCGGATACGATCAGGCGCCTTTTCTCCAATCTGACTTTGTTGCCGGCAGGGCTCGCTTGTCGGCGGATGGACGACTCGTCGCATACGGATCGAATCATTCGGGACGGCATGAAGTCTACATCCGATCCTTCCCCGATGGCCGGGACCAGCGGCGCGTATCCGCGAACGGTGGTGAATTTCCCCGTTGGCGCAAGGATGGTCAGGAGCTCTTCTACGTAGAAGGTACGACACTCATGGTGGTGCCGATCTCCGTCGGTCCCAGTTTGACTATTGGGAGGCCGGTGCCACTGTTCTCTTCCGCCAGCCTAGCCTGGACGGTTGCCCCAGAACGGAAATACGACGTGACATCAGATGGGCAGAGGTTCGTACTTGTCGAACCGCTCGCGCCGGACACCAAGGCCGAGATCCACGTAGTCCAAAACTGGTACGAAGAGTTCCGCGACCGCGAGCAGGACTAAGTCCAACGAAACGAACCACATAGAGTCTCGTCAGCAGATAGATGTCGCGATATCGGCATCGCATGAGCTTACGTCCCCTGGAGCGTGCCAGAACGTCGTCGGGGGAGTCGTAGACCGGCCTAGCTGGACGTTTCGACGGCCTTTGATGTGCCCCCGATTCCTAAAGTACCTTTGCTGCGTCCAACAGCCGGAGCCAGTTCTCTCCGAGGATCTTCTTGGCGCGTTGCTCGCTGTAGCCCCTCTTAACGAGGGATTCGGTGAGACGGGGGTAGCTGGTGGCGTCGAAGTCAAGTAGGCCGGCGCCGCTCATCAGATCAAGGCCGATGCCGACATGACTGTCGCCGACCATTTCGACCGCGTAGTCCACCTGGTCGGTCCAGTCTTCGACGGTGGGCAGGGGCGCACCGGCGTCGACGGCCTTCTTGTGCACCTCGCGCCAGGGGGTGCCGTAGCCGGTGCCGCCGCGAACGGTGCGGGCGCGCACCCAGCGGTCGTGCATCTCGGCGTCGAGTTCACGGATGTAGGCGCCGAAGTCTTCATACGGCTTGCGGAAGAAGGTGTAGTCCTCGATGAGGTGTCGCAGCGAAACAGCAACAGTGTCGCTCGCGTGAGCCTGCCGCCACTGCAGGTACGTGCGGCTTAGCATCGTGGGACTCGTGTGCATGCCTATGAGCCCTCCCTTGGCGGCCATGGCCTTGAGAACTTCATCGGAGAGGCTGCGCGGGTAGTCGACGAAGTGCTTCAGTCCGTGGTGGCTGCCGACGACCGGTGCGCGGCTCGCCTCGATGATCTGCATCTTGGCGTCCTCGGCGGCGTGGGAGAGGTCGATCAAGATGCCCAGGCGGTTCATCTCGGCGATGACTTTGCGTCCTTGCTCGGTCAGGCCGCCCCATTTCGTGAGCCCGAGTTTCGCGTCCATGAAGGCGTTGGTCGTGTTGTGGCTGAGGGGCTGGATCATGCGGACGCCGAGACGGTAGAAGAGCCGCAGGACGTCGAGGTCGCCTTCCGTGTCAAAGCCGCCTTCGAGTGCGAGGATCGCGGCCATCTTGCCCTTGGCGACGATGCGACGCACGTCGGCTGAGGTGAGGGCCAGCTCCATCTTGTCGGAGTTAGCGTCGAGCACGCGGTAGAAGGTCTCGATCAGACGGCAGGCCTGCTTCACCGCGTAGTTGTAGTTGTTGTAGGGATCCTCGATGTAGACGGTGTGGACCACGACATCAAGGCCGCCTTGCTTGGCGCGGGCATAATCGAACAGCCCCGTCTCCTGGACCTTCCATGGATCGATGCCTTGGTGGAAGACGGGCGTGATGATGTGGACGTGGCCGTCCACTACGATCGCTTCCTCGTGCAGTTTGGCTGCATCAATGGATTGAGCGAGCGAACAGATCGGAAGAACGATGCTGCCGAGCAGCACCCCAACGGCAATTCTAGGGTTTCGTCGAACGTGGCGCATAGAGATCTCCATAGCGAGGTGGGACCGGTAATCCTTCAAGGACCAGACGCGCCCCTGATTCCAGGTCAGTGGCCGACATTGTAATGGTTTCGCATCCAAGCGGTGCTACCCGCGAAATGCGAGATCCCCGAGCTGCACCTTCATCGAAGGTGGTCTCGGCGCGGCCACACACGGAGCTGGGTGAAGGGCATTGGGCGGAAAGGACTGTTTGCTTGACGGATCGGTTGTTCCCGCCATCTATTTGAATCGCGCTAGAATCGGCGTGTCGTGATCGGTCAAACCGTCAGCCACTACAAGATCACCGAGAAGCTCGGTGAAGGCGGCATGGGTGTCGTCTACAAAGCCGAGGACACGAAGCTCGACCGTCCCGTCGCCCTGAAGTTTCTTGCGGCTCATCTCGTCTCCGACCAGGAAATCCGCAAACGCTTCGAGCGCGAAGCCAAAGCAGCCGCCGCGCTCAACCACCCCAACATCTGCCACGTCTAAACCGCGGCCGTCGAGCTGGCCTTCTTCTTCCCACAGCTTGACCGGCTCCGCTGAAAGCGAGCGAATACCGTCACTCACCGTCTCGGCAAACAGCTCGGCCCCAGCCATCGATCGGAGCGTTCCCGCGCATGGCTCAGCCATGGCCTTCGGGGACTTGGGAGATTGAGCGGGGTGGAGGCGCCGGCGGTGATAGAATGATCGTGCGGCTGGAGCAAAAGGCGGTGTTGATCTCGATGCAACGGTTGCTGCTGGTAGCGGGCCTCGGCTTGGCGCCGCTGGGCGCACAATCCACGGACCTGCTCCCCACCGGCGAAATCCCGCCCGGCAAGGTCGTCCTCGTCGCTCAGCCGCACCACGACGATCACACGACCGACCACGGCCTGGCCGGCCTGATCGCCCGGTTCGTCGACGAGGGCTACCGCGCCATCTACGTCCGTGGGACAAACGACGAGAAAGACGGCCCGGAAGGGTACCCGCGCAACGACATCAGAAACCTACGTGAGACCGAGGAAGCCACTACCGCCCTGGGCATGGAGAAGGTCATCAGTCTCAACTGGCGCAACAATTTCGAGAGCCCCTTCCCGCTTGATGAAATGCGCGAGCAGTTGATTCTTCTGATTCGCAAGTACAAGCCGGACGTCGTACTCGGGCACAACGCCTGGGAGCACTATCAGAAGAATCCCGGCCATCGAAGCGCCTCCTGGGCGGTGGTTGAGGCCTTCTGGCTCGCAAGGTATCGGAACGTCCACCCGGAGCATTTCGAGTTGGGACTGGAGCCCCACGAGGCCTCGTACTACTACGGCAAGGCGCGACTGGACTGGGGCCGTGGCCACCGGCCCAACATCGTTATGGAGTTCAACACCGAACAACAGAAGCGGAAGGAACTCGGCTATCACTTCAGCGCATACGCGGCGAGCCCGGAGCAAGTGCAGTCAACCCGTGCGGCGCTAGCCAAACGCAATCTGTACGTGCCGGAATTCGAGGACATTGATGACCAGGCCATTTCTGTACAGATCTCTGACTGGTGGATGCAGTACATCTCGCGTCTCCACGGTTCGCACGCCGAGGTCACGTTCGGTGAAGAATACTTCCTGATGGACGAGTTCTATGACCTGCCCGGCCTCAAGCCTTACCTCGAACGCAATGTCGAGCGGCGTTAGCCTGCGGTTGGGTCCGCTTGCGCTGGTGCTGGCGCTCAGTCTGGCGGGCGCTCAGAACAAATCAGCCACACGTACCTTGAAGTATGCTAGCCGTGCGCTACAGGCCGACAACGCGGCCGCCTTTCCCAGCTACTTCGACCAGAGAGCGCGGGAAGACTATCCTCAGCTGGAAACCCATGTGGTGGCTCTTATGCGGTTCTCGACTTCTCCCAGTCCGTTCAGAGGGCGGATCTGCAACAGCCAGTCCACTCGAAGCAGCCGCACGTCGCCGTCTGTCCCGTTCTCGATAATCTGCACTGACGAAGCGACAGGGAAATCGGCATTGTCAAGTTAATGACCCCGAGGCGGCGTTGCCTTGGAGTGTGCCCGGGATTTCTCGTCTTCAGCAGGCACGCGTCGCCGTCTGCCAGTCAGTGAAGGCTCCCTCCCGCAGGAGTCGATGGTGGATCGCTTTGAGATGATGGCGTGCAACTCGGAACAGGTTGTGAATCGGACCGTGGACCGAGAGGAATCGTTGAACCTGTCCCGCTGATTTGAAGCGACGCATCTGGCGTTCCTGCTCCCGGGTGTGCTGGTGGGAGACTTCCGCTCTGTTATTTTCGTATTGCCCGGTTCGGTGTGTGACGGATGGGAAGATCTCTCGGTGCGCAGCCGGATAGCTTCGCAACTTGTCGGTGACGAGTTGCAGCGGTGGCCTCTCCTGGTGCTTCAGGACCTTGCGAAAGAAGCGTTTGGCAGCTTTCCTGTCTCTGTGGCGTGTGACCAGGATATCGAGGACGTCGCCATCCTGGTCCACCGCTCTCCAAAGATAATGACGTTCGCCGCGGATCGTGATGAACACCTCGTCCACGTGCCAGATGTCTCCGAGGCGACCCTGTCGCCTCCGCAGAGTGCGGGCGTACTCCGGCCCGAACTTCCGGCACCACGATCGAATGGCTTCGTAGGATACGGTGATGCTACGCTCCGCGAGAAGGTCCTCGACATCCCGAAAGCTGAGACTGAACCGGTGGTACAGCCAAACGGCATGGCTGATGGTCTCGGGTGGAAAGCGGTGGCGTCGATACAGTGAGCCCATCGGTTGATTGTCGCCGACCGCCGTTAACTTGACAATGCCTTTGGACAGCTACAAAATTATCTACAGTGGGTTTTCACGCCGGATGAGAAACAGCCGTAAGTTGTTGAAAACATTGGTCGGGGCGGCAGGATTTGAACCTGCGACCCCCTGCTCCCAAAGCAGGTGCGCTACCAGACTGCGCTACGCCCCGAACGGCCGTTCCCTTGATTCTAGTACAAGCACTGTAGCCGCTTGGAACGACGCCTCGAAACAGACACCGCCCGCTCTCCGTTTGGATTCCATCTCTACTGCGCGGGCCCACGAACGCAGGGGAGTCTGTGGAAGAATCCATGCCGCCGTTCGGGCAGGTTCGCGAGCGACTCGCCGCTGAGTTCTCCCACAGCCCCCCTCAGCCATTCAACGACCGCTTTGGCTGGTTGAGGCAGAAGCTGATGAAGAGCGGCGCGTGATGGTGCTTGACGGCGAGGGTCGTTGCACCTCCTGCGTTGCGGCCGTTGATGGCGCTGTCGGAGCGCACCGGGAGACGGTACGATCAATCCTGCAACGACCGATGCGCAAGACAGCCGAACTCGCCCCGACCCTTCCACGCGTCCGCCGTCTCGGTCTCGCGACGCGCGGCAACACGCACCTGCGCCCCGACGATGTCGCCCATGCCATCGACCGCGGCCTGAACTACCTCAACTGGTGCGGTAAGCCGGACGGGCTCTCGAAGACCGTCGCCGCTCTTGGCGCCAAGCGGAAGGAGGTCGTCGTCGCCGTGCAGTTCAAGTCCAGCGGCGCCGACGAGGCCGAGCACGAGTTCGCGTGGATCCTCGATCAACTCAATACCGACTATCTCGACGTAGCGACCCTCTACTACGTGGAGTCGGAGGACGAGTGGCAGCAGATCATCGGCCGCCGAGGGGCATGGGACACTCTGAACCGCCTAAAGGGCGAAGGCGCACTCAAACTCATCGGCCTCACCAGCCATCAGCGCAAACTCGCCGCGCGTTGGGCGCAAGCTGCCGAGGCTGTCAGCGGCAGCCACTATCTCGACCTGCTGATGATCCGCTACAACGCCGCGCATCGAGGCGCCGAGACCGAGGTTTTCCCGGTTACCGAAGAACGCGGCATGCCGGCCGTCACGTTTACCGGGTTACGCTGGTGCGACTTGCTTGCCTCCACGCCAAACGATCCGCCGGGCTTTGAACCGCCTACGGCGCCGGAATGCTACCGGTTCTGCCTGGCACATCCGGCGGTTTCGGTGGCGTTGGTCGCTCCGAACGATCGTGCCGAGCTCGAGCAGAATCTAACGCTTTTCGACGACTGGCGCGAGCCCGCACGCGACGCTTACGAAGCGATCCGCAACCACGGTGACCGCGTCAAGCGTCACGCCCGGGAGTTTTGGTAGCAACGCGGCAGCGACCGCCGAGCTGCCTGCGCATGACCGAAGGATACACGGAACCGGTTGATACACTGACTGCTAGGGGTAACTTCTCGAGCCGCGATAGGGACCTTACTCCTTTAGGTTCCCTGCGAACCAGCAGGCGAACCGATCATGGCCCAAGTACTCACCGCAGCCGAACAAGACCGAAGCGAAGAGCTACGCCAAAAAGGCGTTGTCATTCAGACGTACGACCTGTGGAAGAGCTACGTCATGGGCGACCAAGAGATCCATGCCGTCTCCGGCGTGGACGTTGGAATCGACAAGGGCGAGTACGTTGCGATTATGGGCCCGTCCGGGTCCGGCAAGTCGACGCTGATGAACCTGATCGGGTGCCTCGATACGGCGTCGAAGGGGCAGTATTACATTGCAGGCCGCCTGGTCAGCCATTTGAACGATGACGAACTAGCGGCGATTCGCAACAAGGAGATTGGCTTCGTCTTTCAGACCTTCAACCTACTGCCGCGGCTGAGCGCCCTGCAAAACGTTGAACTGCCGTTGGTTTACAGCGGCACCGCTCCCGAGCAGCGTCTCGAAGGCGCGCGCGACGCGATTGAGCAAGTGGACCTGCTCGACCGCATGCACCACAAGCCGAATGAACTCTCCGGTGGCCAGCGGCAACGAGTGGCCATCGCCCGGGCGCTCGTCAACCATCCATCGATCCTGCTTGCCGACGAACCCACCGGCAACCTCGACACCGCGACCGGCACCGAGATCATGTCCCTGTTCGACCTCCTCCACCGGCAGGGCAACACGATCATCGTCGTCACCCACGAGCTCGATATTGCCATGCACGCCCACCGCGTCATTCACATCCGCGACGGCAAGATCGAGAAGGACGAAAAGATCAGATAGAAGCCGCCGATCGTGGCGTTACACTGAAACCGTAGGGAGCGGGACGGGTGGTTTCGGCCGCCCATGTTTGAATGGGCTGGTACAGGCTGGCTCAACGAATGGCGGACCTCATTCAGATTGGCGACACCGCTGCCAAGGCTCCGCCGCGCGCTAAATCCCTTGGAGCCAAACCGCCTGGCGCTAAACCACTCGTCCCGGCATATGACGGACCTCACCCCGGTCCGGCCGGGCGGCGTCCCGACTGGCTGCGGGCGCCCGCGCCGATAGGCGAGAACTATAGCCGGCTGAAGGCACTCGTCAGCGACCTCGGCTTGCACACGGTTTGCGAGAGCGCGGCCTGCCCCAACCTTGGCGAGTGCTGGAACCATCTAACGGCCACCTTCATGATCCTGGGCAACGTCTGCACCCGGCGTTGCGGGTTCTGCGCCGTGCAGAAGGGCGCTCCGCTGGAGGTCGACTACGACGAACCGCGCCGCGTTGCCGATGCGGTTGCCGCGCTGGGGTTGCGCTACGCCGTGGTGACGTCGGTCGACCGCGACGACCGCGCTGACGGCGGGGCCGAGCTTTTCGCGTTGACGATTCGTGCGATTCGTGAGCGTGTGCCCGGATGCAAAGTGGAAGTGCTGGTCCCGGATTTCATGGGCTCGCACGAGGCCATGGAGACAGTGCTGGCCGTGCGCCCCGACGTGCTCAACCACAATGTCGAGACCGTGCCGCGGCTCTACTACGACGTTCGGCGCGGCTCGAACTACCGCCGCTCGCTCGACATGTTGCGCCATGCCAAGCGCGCGGCCCCTGACGTTCCCACCAAGTCGGGCATGATGCTGGGCTTGGGTGAAAGCGAGGAGGAAGTGGTCGAAGTGATGCGCGACCTCCGCGCTCACCAAGTCGATGTCGTCACCCTGGGACAGTACCTGCGTCCCTCCCGCGATCACTTGCCGATTCGCCGCTACTACACTCCCGCCGAATTCGGCGCGCTGAAACAGACCGGCGAGCATATCGGTTTCCGCCACGTCGAGGCCGGTCCGCTGGTCCGTAGCTCCTACCACGCTGGCGAAGCCGGCTTGTAGCCTCAGCCAATCGGGAGGTCGGCGGCGAGCCACGCTGGGCGGGCGGCTAACTATACCACCGGAGTTGCCCATTCAATCACTACTCGACCACAATAGCGGGTTTCGAGAGGGACAACCTTTGGCGGCGACTGATCACTGCATCCGTGATGATGCGCAACCGGCCCAACGCAATATCGTCGTCACCATCACTCAAATTGATAAGCGCAAGGTCATACGCTCCCTCTATGCCCTTCCGTTGTCCAATCACCCGCCGCACAGCGTTTGGCGGCAAGCTGCTCATCGCGTTTGTTTTCAGTGTTTTGATGGCTTCAGACAGCGTCTCGCGCGATGCACCTAGGCGCCGGGCCTCATTCAGGCGACTTAACACGATCCCAAGGTGCTCGTGTAGAGTCTTCCTGCGGTTTACGATGTGGTCGATCCATTCGCGGCTACCAAAAGTCGAACCGTCACTCAGTACAACCGCCTCCACCACAATCTCGGTGTGCCAAGAGACGCCGGGGTGCTGAATGCCGCCGAAATGGACTAACCGCGACGCCGCTGGGTTCAGAGGCTCTTCGTCCGTGATGTCGCTGTCCATCCAAAACATGGTTTCAGCTAGCAATTTGCCAGTCGGCGAGTCCTTGTACTTCGCAAAGACGATGTAGGCAGTGATCGGCAAGCGTGAGCTGTTCGTAAGCGTTACGTCCGAGAATCCGGTGGCTGCGACTTCTTCCGTAAAGGTTAGCGGGGTGTCGTTTCCTGGCGGGCTCTGTTGGGCGGTTGCGAAGACGGTCAAGGATAGTCCGACAAGACTAGATGAAATGATCAGTTTCTTGGTCATCTCGCGACTCCAGTAGGCCAATCTGAATCAGTTGCAACCTACCCATCCCTCGACCTGGGGCAGCCGGTCCAAGACTTGGCTTCGCTTCCCCGGCCCGCGCTCACAGCGTTCCGCGGCGGCGCTCGGCCGCCCGCACTTCTCTCTCGTTCATCCCCAAGTGGTGCGCCAGCTCGTGCCAGAGCGTTTCGTAGACCATTCGAGGGATGTCGCTGTAGGAAGGGGAGGCGCGCTCGATGGGGCCCTGAAACAGGGTCACTTTGTCGGGCATCGCGAGCGTGTAGCCGAAACCTCGCTTCGACAACGGGACTCCCTGGTAGAGCCCCAACAGCGTGCCGCCGGGTGGGACACGGCCCGCTTGGAGGTGCTCGATCCCAGGCTCGTCTTCGACGAAGATGGCGACGTTTGAGAAGCGCTCGCGGAACTCCTCGGGAATCGTCTCCCAGGCCTCGTCAACCAAATGCTCGAAGTCGGAACGAGTCATCATGCGACCTATATGATCATGGACAGATGGTGCGGACGGTGGTTGGCTGCCGCCCGCTACCATCTTGGTTAACCGTGGCGTGGTTGCGGGTGGCCGAATTCAATCACGCTGGTGCTTATCGGCCGCTGCGTGACCCCATCGGCACCAGGACCGACACGTTGTTTTCAACAGGTTAGCGAACTGGCCCCGGACTTGCAGTAAGGGTGCCAAGGCTTCAGCCGCCGGTCCCCCGGGGTCCGGCGACCGTCTACAACAGGAGATACTATGCGGCTTGTGACAATGATGGCGCTGACACTGCTGCTCCCCGCGCTTGCCTTCGGTCAGTTTGGCAGTTTCGGCGGCAGCGTAACGACGCCGGGCTTCAACGGTGCACCTGTCTCGGTGGAGAAGACGCCCGCGGCGGTCGCGCCAACGGTGATTAGCACTCCCCGGATCACCACGCCGCGGCGCCCACGCGGAGGTCCGGTGAGTTCGCCGACGGTGCTCGGTGTGCCGTTGCCGGACGAGCGGGTGCGGAGAGCTCCGCGGCCACGCAGACGCGGCAAGTGTTAGATGTCCAGGTAACCAAGGCCTGCGTCCTTGATATCCCGAAAGGGTGCGGCCGCAGCTTGTAGGGGCGAACCGCCGTGTCCGCCGTGATCCGGACAGCTCACGAGCGTGGCTCTACGGCAAGCTGTTGTTGTCGCTGTTGGGGCAAAAGCTAGGCCGCCAGGGGCAGGACATTTCCCCCTGGGGCTACCCGTTGGAGCGAGAGACCGGCCAGCCGCTGGCGTGAGTTCCAGTTTGAGTTTCATCAGATCTGCAACGCGATCGAGCCCCGCTTGTCCTTAGCGGGAGTGATGGGCAACTGGAACCAAATCGCCCACGACCTGCGCGAGCCGTCACGCAAACGGATCCCGCAGATACAGTCACTGCTAAGTTAGCGCTTATGAGGGGTCCGCCCCTACACCATGAACTGAGCCGGCTAGAGCATTTTCAAATTTTTCATAGCTCGTAGCCGCAGTGACGGAAGCAGGCTTGGACGTTCTGTGGGGTGATGAGGGCCAGGGCATCGGTGAGGCTTTCCTCCAGCGCGGTCCGGGAGCGGACCTTGGCGGCTCGCAGGTGTTGCTTGAGCTGAGCCCAGCAGGGCTCGATCGGGTTGAAGTCCGGCGAGTAGGGCGGCAGATAGAGCAACGCAGCGCCCCGCGCCTCAATGGATTCGCGCACGCCGGCGACCTGGTGGGCCGCCAGATTGTCCATCACCACCACGTCACCAGCTCGCAACGGCGGGCCCAACACCCGCTCTAGGTAGGCGAGAAAGATCTCGGCGTCGGTGGCTGCCTCCATGCTCATCGCCGCCACCCATCCGCAACGGCGAATCGCCCCCAAGATGCTGAGCGTTCGCCAGCGGCCCGCCGGCGCGCCTTCCCGGACGCGGCGACCGCGTCGCGCCCGCCCGTAGCGCCGCGTCATGTCCGTGGCGATGCCGCTCTCGTCCAGGAAAATCAGCTTGTCCGGGTCGATCCGGCTCACCTGCTCGCGCCATCGCTGGCGCCGCTGGCGGACCGCCTCGATATCTTGCTCGGCGGCGTAGAGCGACTTTTTTTTACACGCAACCCCAGCTCCCGCAACAGGCTCCACAGCCGACCGATGCTCGAGCGGAGCCCGAGCTCGTCCAGCAGCCGCGACTGCAACTCGTGCAAGGTCAGGTCGGGTTGCTCCTCAATCCACTCGCCCACCGGGCGGCGGATCTCGGGCGTGAACTTGCTGCGTCGGCCGCGGGGGCCCGACGGCGGTCGCGCCCAACTGCCGGTGCGCCGAAACGTCGCCGACACCTTCCTCGCCCAGCCCAGGCTGACGTGGAAGCGCTTGGCCAACACCGGCAGGCTGCCTTCTTTTTGTTGATGCGCCTCGATCAAGAGGCGGCGCAAATCATCCGCATAGGCTCTGGCCATAGACCCTCGCCCCGGAAGATTCGCTACAGCCGTCTATATTATACTTGAAATTGCTCTAGAACCGGCAGGTAGGCGAGGCAATCGGCAAGGCGGAGGTTGGTGCCGACGACCCTGCCGTGGAGGAAATCGCGAAAGATCCAGCTCAGGATCAGTCGCCGCCGGCTCGGTGAGCCCAACTGCTCCGCAGTGGCCGCTACGCGCTTGAGAAAGCTGCTCGCCGCTTCCAACGCCCGTCGCAGCCTGGCCCGCTTTGGCGTGCGAACTCGTGATCGTCAGCGTCGTCTGCCGCCCGTGCCGCGTGCGCCGCGCAATGCCGTGCAGCCGCAAGGGCCGCGTTGTGATCGCTTCGCCCTTGCCGCCCGCCGCCAACCGCGTGAACAGCCCCCACCCGTCGTAGATCAACGCAATCACGCCCGCCATCACCCGGCTGCGCTTCAACTCGCGCGTCGTGTAGCCCGTCCAACCCCACTGGTTCTTCAGCTCGTCGAAGTTGTTCTCGGCGTCGCCGCGGTCGCGGTACAACTGCGCGATCGCTTCCAACTCCTCCTCGAGCGACGTCGCCAGCACGGTTCGGGCTGGTGTAGCTCAGCGGGCAATCTTTCAGCCAGGCCTCGAACAGTCCTGAGGTCTTGAGAAACTCGACGAAGTAGGGCCATTGCCCGCAGGCCGTCACCCCGGCCTCTTGGTCCCAGCGGAGCCCGACCTTGCCGCCGAAGGTTTCCCCCGCCCTGGTCCGCTCGTCCTCACAGGCCTGCTCGACTTCACCCTGCGGGTGAACTTGTCCCAACGCTTCCGATTCGCTCATGCCCCCAATCCTAAGGGGCTTGTTGCCACTTGGGTGGTGTCTAACTGCCGTTTCCAGGTTTAAGGTTCAGTGGGAAGGGCGAGCACGAACAAGCCGCCGCCCGAGGCGATTGCAACGTGCTGGCGGCCCTTGCTGAGGTAGGTCATCGGGCTGGCGGCGATCCTTCCGCCGAGATTGATGTAGCGAAGCTCCTTGCCCGTCTTGGCGTCGAGGGCCTTGAAGTAGTCTTCTTCGCTGCCGGCGAAAACGAGCCCGCCCGCCGTTGAAACAAGTCCCGCCCAGGCCGGACGAAACATCTTGTGCTCCCAGACGAGCTTGCCCGTGAGCGGGTCGAGGGCGCGCACGGCGCCGGTCCAGTCATCGGCCTTGTCCTGGTTGCGGAAGTGGCCTCCCCAGAAGCGCGTGCCCGGCTTGTATTCGGCCTCCCCTTGGAAGTAGATGCTGCTGCCCTCGCGCACCGTTACGTAGTAGAGGCCGGTGACGGGGCTGTAGCTCGGCGACATCCAGTTGGTGCCACCGGCGACCGCCGGGTAGACGAGGTTGCCTCCTTCGGTGGGTAGTTTGCCGGGCGCGCGGATTGGACGCCCGTTGTCATCGATGCGGTCGGCCCAGGTCTGTTTCACGAACGGGCCGGCGTGAAGGAACTCGCCGTTGGCGCGGTCGATTACGTAGTAGAAGCCGTTACGGTTCGCGGTGAGTAGCAGGTTGCGCGGCCGGCCTTCGAACTCGCGGTCGACCAGCACCATGACCTGGGTGGCGTCCCAGTCATGCACGTCGTGCGGCGTGAATTGGAAGTGCCACTTGCGCTCACAGGTGTCGGGGTCGAGAGCGACGACGGCGTCGGAAAACAGGTTGTCGCCCTTGCGCACGTCCCCGTTCCAATCGGGGCCCGGATTGCCGGTGTCCCAATAGGTGAGGTTCAGCTCGGGGTCGTAGGAGCCGGTGATCCAGATGGAGGCGCCGCCGGTTTTCCAGGAGTCGCCCTCCCAGGTGTCGCGGCCAAACTCGCCGGGGCCCGGCACCGTGTAGAACCGCCACAAGCGCTTGCCGTCTTCCACGCTGTAGGCGTCGATGAAACCGCGAATGCCGTACTCGCCGCCGGCGACGCCGACCAGCACCTTGTCTTTGATGACCAGCGGGGCGTGGGTCGCGGCATAGCCGAGCCGGTAGTCGATCATCTCCGACTCCCACAGCAGCCGGCCGGTCTTGCGGTCGAGCGCGATCACCTTGGCGTCGAGCGTCGCCATGAACAAACGGTCGCCCGCGACGGCAAGTCCGCGATTGACCTGGCCGCAGCAGACGATGATCTTGGGCGGCAGGCCCCGCTTGTACTCCCACAACACGACGCCGGTTTCCGCGTCGAGCGCGTAGGCGTCGTTGGGCGGGAGGGTGAGGTACATGACGCCGTCGACGACCAGCGGCGTGGTCTCGAACTTCTCGCGGATCGGTTGTTGGAAGACCCACTTGACTTGCAGCTTGCCGACGTTGGCGGGGGTGATCTCATCCAAGGCGCTGTGGCGCGTGCCTGCGTAGTCGCCGGAGTACGTCAGCCAGTTGCCGGGCGTCTTGGCGGCGTCCCGCAGGTCACTATTGGTGACTTGCGGCCAAGCTGATGCGGTAACAGCCAGCCACAGCACGAGCCCAGCGTAGCCGGTCGGGCACAGGGGTCCGCCCCTACAGCTCCCATGCCTGAGGAATCTCCGCGACACTCCACTAGTCATTGCGCGTTCTCTCCAGCGGCGCTGCCCAGGCTACAGAGGTAGGCCAGTAGGTCGTCGGTCTCTCCCTGGCCCAGCAAGTCACCATAGGAGGGCATGAGCGACTGTTGGGGGTGCTCGACATTCTGCAGGTCCGCCTTCGAGAGCGAGTGAATGTTCTCCTGGCGGTCCATCAGGTGGACCGTGTAGCCGTCTTCGTTGAGCAGCACCCCTTCGTACATGCGGCCGTCGCGACCGGTGGCCCGGACGGTGCGGTGAGAGTAGGGGATCTGCTTGGCGGGCTCGACGAGCGATTCGCGCAGGTGCTCGACGCTGAGCCGGGCGCCGACGGCCGTAAGATCGGGCCCCAGTCGCCCGCCACCCATGCCGACGGCGTGACAAGTCTGGCAGGAGCCCTTCCGAAAGTAGACCTCGCGGCCTCGAGCGGCATCGCCCGTCTCGGCCACGCAGGCGTCGGCCGCCTGTGCCTCGATGGTTCGCACGAAGGAGAGGATCTTCCACACGGCTTCCTCGTCGCGCCACAAGCCGGGCATTTCCGTGCCGGGCACGCCGTTCGAGATGGTGCGGAACATCTCGCGGTCGGAACTTCCGTAGCGCCGATAGTTCGACGCCAAGCGGGCGCCGCGTCCCGACGCGCCGTCCATGCCGTGGCAGTTCACGCAGTCGAGGCGATAGAGGCGGCGGCCTTCGGCGATGTCTTCAAAGGAGGTGAAGGGGTTGCTTTGGTGTTGCTGGGCCGGGGTTGGAAGTGTGGAGAGGGATGCAGCGATGGCCGCTTGGAGCAATAGTCGAGCGACGCGCGGGGAGCCGGCGGACATGTCGATCCATTATGCACAAAACCCGGGCGTGGCAGGCCACGAAACGCCGCGGCAGGATTTGCCGTACCCCCCCGTACGCCCCGTGGCCTTAACCCAGGCTGTATATAGTTTCACTAAAACATACCCACTCTAGGTGACCTCAAGCGACTCGAACTTCCTCCAGTGGTGAACGACTGGAGCGGCGTTGATCTCCGCGATTCCTTTCAGGATTCGTTCCAGAAGCTCCGCCCAGGACTCGACTCGTATTCGCTTTAAGAATGTGCGCGCCATCTTGCCAAACAGCGTCTCGACTATGTTGAGCCAGGACCCGTGGGTGGGCGTATGCACATATTTGAAGCGGTTCGGACGCGTCGCCAAGTAGGCTTTCGTCTCCTTCGATATGTGCGAGGAATGATTGTCCAAGATCAATCGGATCGTGCACTCGTCCGGGTAAAATTGGTCCAGATCCTGGAGCAGCAAGATGAATTCCCGACTGCGGTGACGCCGCTCCACCCGCGCCGTCACCCGACCGCTATGCAAGTCCAGCGCCGCCAGAATCGAGCAAGTTCCTAGACGTTTGTACTCGTAATCGCGAGCCACGCTGGGATGCCGCCCAGGCTTCGGCGGCAGGTCCGGCGCGACGTTGGCGATCGCTTGCACGCCGGGCTTCTCGTCTACCGAAACCGTGATCACCTCCGGCGAGAGGCCGTCGCGAGGGCTTTCATTCTGCCAAGCCACTTCGCGGTAGACCAGCAACACCTGCCGCATCTTGGACTCAAAATCGGGATCGCGACGCTCCAGGTAGTACTTCACCTTCTCTGGATGCAGGGGTTGCTCGGCCAGGATCCGGTGGACGGTCGCCTTAGCCGCTTGGTCCAACGCCGGATAGCCTGCTTCCACGGCATGCCGGCGCACGTGTAGAGCCAGCGCACTGCGGGTCCAGAGTTCGGCGGCGTAACCGAGTTGCTTGGGTTTGCTACAGGCCAAATGCACCACCCAGGCCTTGGCATCGGCGGTGATGAGGGGCTGCTGGGGACGATGATAGGCATCCTTGAGCGCTGCTTCCACGCCCATGGCGAGGGCTCGATCGATCCATTTGCCGACGCTTTTGCGGGTCATCTTCACGGTTCGCATAATCTCGGCAATGGTCTCGCCGGAATGATAACGCCACAGAATCTCAGCCCTCTGCACCTCCCGAACCGGAGCCGTCCGCGAACCACGCAGCCGCTCCAGATGCTGCACCTCTGCGGGGCTGAGTTGCAGCTTGAGACGCTTCGACTTTCCTGCCATGCCTTCAGCCTAGCAGGAACCATTGCTGTATGAGTATGTTTTCTTGAAACGCTATACTAGTGATCAAGGGCTGGGCACCTGAAATCCCGAAACGTCGAGGACGCCACTTGTAGGGGCTGACCGCGGCGTCAGCCCCGCCGCCGCCCCTGGCACCCAGTCTCGCGTCCGCATCGAAACCGTGAACCACTCCGACGCGTCGGGGTAGACGCTGCGGTCTACCCCCGACACCATGGTTGCGATACACCATGGTTGCGAGCCGGCTACTTGGCACCTCCCAGCAGTTCAGGCAAGCTCTGGGAGAAGGCCCCCCGGGTCAGCACCTCATCACAGCCGGCTTGCTTGGCTTCCTCGATTAGGTCGGTGCACTCGTGGTTTACGAAGGCAGTCACGGGCACGTTGGCCAGTGCCGGATCGGCCTTGAGCTTGCCGATCAGCGCTACGGGCCCGAGGTTCTGCTGATTTAGATCGAGAATGATGCGTGCGGGGGCTTCGGACACCTTGGCGAGCAGGGCCTCGGCCGATCCGGCGAACTCGACCTGCATGCCGACGTGCTTGGCCGTCTCGGTGATTTTCGAAGCAAAAAACAGGTCGCTTACACCGGCGACGACGCGCTTGGCTTGGTTGCTCTCCATCCCTCTCACCCCTGTTAGAGCGCCTCAATACGCTCTCCGATGCGTCCTGCTACAGTAGCTACTTAACTACGGTTGGAACCTGACCGGGTCTCCGGTCGTCGTTACTTCCAGTAGCGCGGAGCAGCGGGAATTCCTTAGTTTATCAACGCCACTTCGGCGACAATCGAGGGTTCCACAAAAAAAGATGGATTCACCCCGGCACAGGGTCGTTGTGGCGCATAGCCCGGACGCCGACGATGCTTTCATGTTCTATGGGCTCGCGGCCGGCCAGATCCGCTCGCCCCTGGTCGCGTTCGAGCACCATCTCAGCGACATTCAAACGCTCAACCAGGCGGCGCGGGAAGGCCGCTACGAGATGACCGCCATCTCCTACCATGCCTATCCGTACGTCGCTGACAAATACGTGCTCACGGCAGCCGGCTCCAGCGTAGGCGATGGATACGGACCGATCGTGGTGACCCGCCACCCGCTCAGTCCCGAAGATCTGAAAGGCAAGACGATCGCCGTTCCGGGCCTGGAAACCACCGCCTACTTGACGATGCGGCTCTTCCAGCCCGACTTCGAGGCCAAGGTCGTCCCGTTCGACCAGATCACCGACGAAGTCGTTGCGGGGCGCGTCGACGCGGGCCTGATCATTCACGAAGGGCAGCTCGTGTATCACGAGTCAGGTGTTCATCGGGTGGTTGACCTGGGTGCTTGGTGGAAGGACAAATACAACCTGCCGTTGCCGCTCGGCGCGAACGCCATGTTGCGATCATTGCCCGACGACGTCCAGCGCGAATGCTGCCGGCGTTTACGGGAGACGATTCAGTACGCGCTCGATCATCGGGCCGCGGCGCTCTCCTACGCGCTGGAGTTCTCGCGCGGCCTCGACCCGGGCGCGGCGGACAAGTTCGTCGGCATGTATGTCAACCACTACACGACCGACATGGCGCCCGAGGTCGTGGAGGCCGCGCAAAAGCTGCTCGACATGGGCTACGAAGCCGGCCTGATCTCGCAGCGCGCAAAGATTGAATACGTATAATGAGACCGAAAACGGTCTGGTTCCCGTTTGGTTTCCGGGAGGGTTTGCCTGATGCGCCCCATGAAACGAGTTGAGCCCTTGTTGCGGCTCACGTCCCTGATTCTTCTCGCTTGTGTGATCGGCGCTTTGCCCGCACAAGAAGCGGACTTGCAGTCCTCCGACCCGAAGCGCCGCGCCAAGGCGGCGGCCAATCTCGGGAAGAACGGCACCGCCGACCATATCCCCGCGCTCAGCCCTTTGCTCAGTGATCCGGTGGTGGACGTTCGTCACGAAGCGGTTGCCGCTATCGTACGCATCGGAACGCACCACAGCCTCGAGTCACTGGCGCAGGCGACCCGCGACGCCACCCCTGAGATTCAAGCTCTGGCCGTAGACGGGCTGATCAACTTCTACTACCCGGGCTATGTACAGAGGGGATGGGCCAACGCGTTCAAGCAGTTCGGCTCAAACCTGAGAGGTCGTTTCGCAAAGCCCGAGCCAAGGGTCATCGACACGTATGTGACCGTGGATCCCAACGTGATCAGCGCCATTGGCCGCGTGGTCGTTGGCGGAAGCAGCATGGAATCGCGCGCCAACGCCGCGAGGGCGGTCGGCATCCTGCGCGCAAAGCCCGCTCTGCCGCAGTTGATGGAGGCGTTGCGGTCCAAGAACAGCATGGTCATCCTGGAGTCGGTACGGTCGATCAAGAAGGTCGGCGACACGAGCGTCGGGCCGGATCTCATCTTCCTACTGAACGACCTCGACGTGGAGGTCCAATTCGAGGTTGTGCAAACGATGGGCCAGCTACTTGTCCGCGAGGCGACCCCGGAGCTGACGAATCTGGTGAAGGGCAGCGACCGCAAGCGAATCCGGCGGCAGTCGCTGATAGCCATCGCCAAAATGGCCGATCCGGAGCAGCGCGGGCTGTTCGTGACGTACTTGAGAGACCGCGATAAGCAGATTCGCGCAGCTGCGGCGGAAGGGTTGGGGCGGCTAGGCAATCAGGACGATTTGAAGATCGTGCTGGATGCTTTCGCGGTTGAGAAGAACGAGTCCGCCCGGCTTTCCATGGCGTTCGCCGCGGTCAGCTTGGGGGACCTGAGCTTTCTGTCATACCTCTACGACGGCCTCAACTCCAGCTTCCACCGTCTGGAAGCGCGGCCGTTTCTGGTTGAGTTGGCGCGCGACCGGAGCATCCTCGATCAGCTCTACAACCCGCTGGCCAGGGGCACCAACGACCAGAAGAGCCACCTCGCCTATGTCATCTCGATTAGTGGGAACAAAGACAGCATGCCGCACCTCGAGAGGCTGACGCACGACCCAAATTCCAAGGTGGCGCAGGAAGCGATCCGGGCGCTCAAGAACCTGCAAGCGCGCTTGTAGGGGGGCAGCGCTAGCGCTTGCGCTGTTTCTGCTGGCCGACACGCACCTTGCTTTGGTTCGCCTTCGCCTCTTCCCAGGCCTGCCAATCAAAGCGCGCGGCGGCGTCTTTGACATAGGCGTTAACGTCGGTGCTCTTGGGCAGAACCGCCACGACGGTTGCGTAGCCGGGGCCGTTCGGGTTCTTCAGGCGATACTTTTTTGCGTTCGGAATTGCCATATCTTCAAATCTAGCACAGGTTTGATTGCGGGTCGCCAGGCTGGGCTCAGGGAATCGAGTCGGTCCACCCAGCCTGCCGGACCGCCGTTGCTGTGACTTCGGAAAAAGCTAAGATGGGGATTCCGCTTTTCTTTGGGGCGGCCGCCTCGATGTTCATCATTCAGCGGCCACGGCGAACCGAGCTTGGGTGTTCACGCGGGTTCGCTGAGGCTGAAGTTTGGGCCCCGGCCAGTGCGGCCCTTAGTTCTGGCCCTGGGTGCATTGCCACGGGTTCTACCCGATTCGGAGAGATAGGCATGTCTGTCGCGACGCAAGGTGATCTGCTGACGCTGTTGAGGGACAAGGCGACCCTACTGCGGATCCATTCCATCCGCTCGACGACCGAGGCCGGCAGCGGCCATCCTACCAGTTGCGCGTCGGCGGCCGAAATCGTCTCGGCACTCTTTTTCTCGGTGATGCGGTACGACCCGGCCGCCCCGGCGAATCCTGCCAACGACGTCTTCATCCTCTCGAAAGGGCACGCCGCGCCGATTCTGTATGCGGCCTGGGCTGAGGCGGGCTTCCTCAAGGTCGAAGATCTGCTGACCTTGAGGCGCATCGACTCGGACCTCGAAGGGCATCCGCCGACCAAGCTGCCGTTCGTCGATCTCGCGACGGGTTCGCTCGGCCAGGGGCTTTCGGCTGGTGTCGGGATGGGGCTGAACGCACGACTCAACGCCTCCGACCAACGAATCTACGTGCTGCTCGGCGACGGAGAGTCGGCCGAGGGCGCCGTCTGGGAAGCTGCCGCCATGGCGTCGGCGGAAAAACTCGGTAATCTCTGCGCCACGATCGACGTGAATCGCCTGGGACAAAGCGCGCCCACCCAGCTCGAGCACGACATGGACGCGTACCAGGCGCGGTGGGAGGCGTTCGGCTGGCAGGCGCTCGTCGTGGACGGCCATAACCTGGAGGAGTTGCTCGCTGCCTACGACAAGGCCTCCGCGACCTCCGACCGGCCAACCGTTGTGCTGGCACGCACCTTCAAAGGCCAGGGCATTGCCTTCGCCGCGGACAAGAACGGCTGGCACGGCAAGCCGCTCCCTAAAGGCGAGCAGACCGACGAGGCGCTGGCGGCATTGGAGGCCCAACTCTCGGGCCGCGAGATCACATGGACGCCGAAGCTGCCCTCCGGCAATGGGTCGGCAGCGCCTTCCGGCAGTCCGAGCGCCGTGCCAATTTTCCCCGCGCCGGTTTCCCCCGCGCCGACCTACTCGCTCGGTGACAAGGTCGCCACGCGCCGGGCCTTTGGCGCCGCCTTGGCCGCGCTGGCCAAGGCCGATCCCCGCATCGTCGCCCTCGATGGAGATGTCAAGAACTCAACCTTCACGCAAGAGGTCGAGAAAGAAACCCCCCAGCGCTTCTTCCAAGGGTTTATCGCCGAACAGAACATGGCGGGCGCCGCAATGGGCCTCGCCGCCCGTGGCCGCATCCCCTTCGCCGCTAGCTTCGCCTGTTTCCTGAGCCGCGCGTACGATTTCATGCGCATGGCCGCCATCAGCCGCACCAACGTCAAGTTCGTCGGTACCCACGCGGGTATTTCGATCGGCGAGGACGGCCCGTCGCAGATGGGCCTCGAAGATCTGGCGATGACTTGTGCCGAGCCCAACTACACGGTGCTCTATCCGAGCGATGGGACAAGCGCCTGGAGGGCGATCGAGCTAGCCGCCCAAACGGCCGGCCCGGTGTATGTGCGCACCAGCCGTCCTGCAACGCCGGTGATCTACGAGCCCGGCGAAGACTTCGCCGTCGGGCGCGCGAAGGTCGTTCGGCGAAGTGATGAGGACCACGTTACCGTCGTGGCCGCGGGCGTCACGCTGTTTGAGGCCCTGGCTGCGTACGATCAGCTTAAGGAAGAGGGTATTTCCATTCGCGTGATTGACCTGTTTAGCGTTCAGCCGATTGACCGTGATGTGTTGATCGAGGCGGCTCAGGCGACTGGCGGGCGGTTGGTCACCGTCGAAGACCATTACCCGCACGGCGGCATTGGTGACGCGGTTTTGTCGGCGCTCGCCACTGAAAACGTACAGGTTCACAAGCTGGCCGTTTGTGAGATTCCTCGTAGTGGTAAGGCGGCTGAGTTGTTAGAGCGTTTTGGGATTTCGGCCGGCCACATCGTAGCGAAGGTCAGGTCACTGGTGGGGTGATAGCGCCGGCGCCGGACGCAGCAAACGAACTCCATAGAACCGGTGAACTGGAAAGTAGGGGCACAGCACGCTGTGCCCGTGTGCGAGTCAGCTCAGCGGTTCCGGCCGCCGGGCACGGCATTGCCCCTACATTCTCGGTTGTAATCCGGTCAAACACGGCGGGCCTTCCAGGTTGCCTTGCCGTACTCGCCCAGCCCCAACTCGCCGCCCATCTCGTCACCCTTGAGCGTCCCCTTGAAGAAGTACCGCATGTCGGCCGCTTCGTATTTGCCACGGCTTTCAAAGTAGACGCGATCACCGTCGATCTCGCCCTTGACCTTGCCCTGGGCGATGCGGCCCCGATGCAGCCCTGTGATCTCGTGGCCGCGATTCTGCAGGTACATGGTGTGATAGGCCGTGTCCGTTACAAAGGAGATCTCGACTTCCCAATGGCCGTCGAGGCTGCCGGCCGGCGGCTTGAGTACCGGTTTAGGCTTGGGTCCCGGCGCGTTCTTCAAGACCTCATACAACCGCTCGGCGACCACCTTGTAGTCTTCGGGATGCATCGCCATGGGGCGAATGAGGAAGTGGTTGGTTTCCGTCATCGTCGGATCCAGTTCCTTCGGATACGCCGGACTCATGATGCGCGGCGTGCCGTTCAATAACTGCTCGCCGATCTCGCGCGCCACCAAGCCGATCTTGTCCGTGTCCCACTCGACACGCATCTCGGGGTAGTAGCCGGGCCGCGGAGCCTCCGTAATCTTCGTGCGGACGCCGGGCACTTGCGTGATGCGGTCGCTGATGTGCCGGTACCAGAACTTGTACTGCTCGTTATCCTCCTGGACGTTGCGCTTCGTCACGAGGTGCTCGACCGCCGCGAGGATGCCGACGATCTCTTCTTTGCTGACCTTCATCGGACGGGCATAGGTGTGATGGGGAGCCGCCGCCACGTAGGCGGCGTCGGTCAGGTCTTTGCGCCCGAGAAGCAGGCCTGCACTCTGCGGGCCCTTCAGGCTTTTGCCGCCGCTGTAGGCGACGAGGTCGGCGCCGCGCGAGAGAAACGGGTCCGGCCTCATCGGTAGTTCATTGGCAGCGTCGATGAGCACGGGGACGCCGTGAGCATGGGCCGCTTCGACAAACTTCTCAAGAGGCATCTTGCTATCCGGTTGCTGGAGGCCCCAACCTGCGAAGGCCATGAACGTCTGCGGACCGAACGCGCCGGCCAGGTCGTCGGGCGTCGAGACATTGATCATCTTCGCGCCCGTCATCCGGATCGCGTGATCGTAGATGGAGCTGGTCCAGCGTACGGCGACGACCTCGTCCTTGATGCCCTCGGTGTTGGGCAGTTGTTGCAGCGTCTCGACGTTTCCTCCGGCCATGCAAGCGAGCGTCGCGATGGTGAGCGCGCCCGCCGCGCCCGAGCTCACCATGGCGCCCGGCACCCCCAGGAGATCGGCAATGCGCGGGCGGACCTCGTCGAGCAGCTCCTGGAGATTGACGTGATAGAAGGATGCCTCATGAATGGCGTCGGCCACCTCGGGCAGCAGCACGGCGCCTCCGTTCATAGTGCGTGTGGAGGTGAGGTTGATGAACGGCTCGACGCCAATGCGGCGATAGACGTCGGGCCCTTTGCCGCGCGTGGGCAGCCGCGCAGCCGGTGCAGCCGCTGTGGAGCCGACAAAGCTCGCGGCGGCGGCGTACGTGGCGGCGCGGAAGAGATCTCGGCGTCCGAGGGATAGGCGGGTGTTGGTCAGTGCACGTTTCACAGCAGTCTCCTTGGGCAGTGCTCGTTAGGTAGTGCCTTTGCAAAACTGTACTCCTTTGAGGCCGGTTCTGCCAAGGGGGGGTGTGCGACAAATTTGTGAGGCTCAGGCCGCGCGAGCGCGATTCTCCCAGTAGTCGTCGAAGCGGTTGCTGAGCCGTGCGCAACGCAAAGCCGTGATAGCGTTCGCGCCGCGCACGCTCCAGAACATGCCCGAGCGCTTCAACCGACTCGCAATGACGGTGCGGCAACCCGCCTCGATCACGCCTGAGCCCACAAACAAGCCCTGCCGGCGAAACTCGCCGTAACGCATGCGCTCCGCATGGCGCTGGAAGTAGTCCGCCTCCAGCGCCAGCGGATGCGCCAACTCCGGGTCGTCGGTTTCGATCTCGCGCAGCGCAGTGACGAGTTGCTCGATGCGCCCCGCGTCGAGCTTTTTCTGCATGCGCCGCGCCCAACCGCGGAGGCGCTTTTGTTGTTGGGGAAACAGCTTCGACGCCAGCTCCCACAGATGTTCGCGAGCGTGATACAAGTCGACGATCTCGATCGCGCCGGGAAAGTATTCGTGCGAAAGATTCCAGATCCAGCCCGCACCGTCGCCAAGCACGACCTTCTTGCGCGCCCGACTCCAACCCCGTCGCCAAGCCTCGCTGTAAATGCGGCGTCCTCGATCGCGCCGGTGTAGCTGGTCGAGTCTTCGTCGCGCACGGGACGGCCTTGTTCGTCGCAGCTTGTTTGCGTGAACACACAGCCGAGCTTGACCTCGCGCGTGCCGGCCGGGCCGCCGTCCTTGCCCTTGCGGCCGGCCGTCTCGGCGGCGGTGACCGGTACGCCCGTGCCGTCCATCTCGATGTAGAGAATCGGAGTTTCAGGTCCTGACATCGCAGGAAGCTCCAGCGGTACGGCGCGCGCGATCGCGGCTTGTTCTTCGCTGGCGACATCTTCGCCGATCGCCTCGGCTTCGCGCTCGACAGGCTTGGCGGTCAGCCGCACTCCGGCCAACTCGTCGAGCAACGCGCGACCGCGATCGAACGACGTCTCGGAGCCGACCAGCGCCGTCATGCGGCGCACGCCTGGCGAATACTGCGTCGCTTTGACGGCCAGCTCTTGGTCGTGCGGCGCGAAGCCTTTGCCGCAGCGGCTGCAGTGATAGTACGGCCGTTCGACGACGACCTCGCCCAGCATCGTGACGAGCTTCTTCGGCCGCCGACCGGCGTAGCGCGCTGGCGAGCCGCAGGCGCAGGGCTGCTGCGATTCGCCGGCCGCGTCTTCGTTCAACAGCGTCTCGAGCAAGACAGCGCCGGCTTGATGCAGCGCGTCGCGCGTCGCCTGTTCGACGGCTTCGAGGTCGAGCGACCCGCGCTTGCGCCTCTCACACAAGACGACCCGTAGCAGCCTCCCTACTTCTACGGCGACTTCTTGCTGGATCGCCTCGGCCGTTTTTTTCCTGCGGACTCAGCTCGGCGTCCTCGGCGACGGGGCGCAAGCGGCAGATCTGTTCGTTGACTTCGAGCAGTTGTCGGCTCAGCTCCCGGAAGCGGTGAAAAGCCTCAACTTCGCGTTGCGCTTTGCGCCGCTGGGCGGGCGAGGAAAAGGTCTCACTCACGGTCTTGCCGTTGACCTTCCTGGTCAGGCGGTAGTTCGGGCCATGAGCGGGCTGGCCGGGCTGATGGCAGCGGCAGGACGGTTTGCCGCAGCGGCCGCTGACAGCGCTGATGGATCCGCTGCGGAAGTCTCCTAGATCGAGAATCCGAGCGAGGATGGCCTTTCGTTGACGTTCGAGCGCGACGAGAGATTCGGGCATAGTACGCCTCCTTTCCTAACATATCACTACGTAAGGATTCGCACGCAAAAAAGGGGAACCCGCAAATCATCACTTTCTTGTCGCGCACCCGCCAAGGGGTGGCGGACCGCTTGTGGGAAAGTACGGCGGCCAACCGCGGTCGTGGGCTATGATTGTGTCTCCCCGGTCGAGCTCAATCCGTCCGGCCCGTTCAACCAAACCATCATGCGCACCAATCACACCAAACAACTCCTTCAACAGGGCAAGGTCGCCCTCGGCTGCGGCATCACGCAGGTTCGCTCAGCGGAAATGTCGAGGATGTTTGCCGCTGCCGGGCTCGACTGGGCCTTCATCGACACCGAACACGGCTGCTACACGATCGAGACGATTCAAGACCTCGTCCGCGCGTCGCTGATGACGACCATCACACCGATCGTGCGGGTGGCCGACTTGCAGTATTCGCTTATCGCCCGCGCGCTCGACATGGGTGCCGAGGGTGTGATCTTCCCGCGCATCGAGTCGCCCGAGAAGCTTGCCGAGGCCGTGAGCTGGACCAAGTTCCCACCCCAAGGCGTGCGCGGCTACGGGTTGACGATCGCTCACACCGGCTATCAGGCCGGGACGTACGACCAGGTCATGCAGCACTACAACGAGCAGACGCTTGTCGTGCTGCAAGTCGAAACCCAACTGGCGCTTGACCGCTGCGACGAGTTGGCCTCGGTCGAAGGCGTGGACGTGATCATGGTGGGTCCGGGCGATCTCTCGATTTCACTCGGCGTGCCGGGCGAGTTCGAGCACCCCAAGCTCGTCACGGCCGTCGAGAAGGTCATCGAGTGCTGCGAACGCCATAAAGTCTGGCCTTCCATCCAGGTGCGGACGCCGGAGCTGGCCAAATTCTGGATGGGGAAGGGCGTCAAGCTCGTCGGCTGCAGCAACGAGGCGACCCTCTTGTGGAGCGCCGTCAGCCAAATGACCGAAGATCTGCAGGCCGCCCGTGGGGGGCAAGAAGGATAACCACCGAAGGGCGAGGATGCGGGTTCGTAGGGGCGGACCGCTGTGCCCGCCCTGCAGCCCGGTATGCGGCTTCTCTTTCGTGCAGAAACCGAGAGCAACTCCGCCGCACCGGGGTGGACGCCGCGGTCCACCCCTACACCATGAACTGAGCCGGCGAGACTGAGCTACGCGGCTTTCTCGGTCGGGGAAGCCGTTTCGCCAAGTACCTCGATGGCCTTCTTGAGGAACGGGTCTTTGGCGGGATCCGGAGGGCCTGTAGAGCTGGGCGGCGCGACGCCTTCCGACTCCTCCATTTCCGCGAGGCGGTAACGCCGCAATTCGGCGGGAGCGACCGGGTCGGAGGGCTTGATGCCGCCGTCATGGAGAGCCTTGCCGCTCGGGCGGTAGTACTTTGCTACCGACAGCACGAGTGCCGAGCCGTCGTCGAGTTCGATGGTTTCCTGCCAAGCTGCCAGCCCGTAGGTGCGTTCTCCGGTAATCTTGCCTCGCTCGTTATCGAGCAGAGCCGCGGCTACCAGCTCCGCGCCGCCGGTGGTGGCTCTGTCGGTGATGACGACGACGGGGGCTGAGGTCAACGTGGATTCCTTGTCCGCGGCGAACGTTTCCTCTTCACGCTGCTGACCCTTCAACGAACAGATTGTTCCGTCGTCGAGGAACAGATTGGCCATGCGGATACCCTCGGCCGTGTCGCCCAGAGCGTTACCCCGCAGGTCGAGAACAAACCGGCTCGCCCCATCGGCTTTCAGCTCGCGGACCGCCTTGGCTACCTCGTCCACCCGGGCGGCGTCGAGGAAATCCATGTCGATATAGCCGACGCCGTCCTTGAGAACCTCGTAACGGACCGGCGGAATCTTGACTTCGGACCGAACGAGCGAAAGCTCCTGCGGCTCATCGGGCCGCCGCGCGGGCCTGACAAGGACCCGCAGCGTCGTGTCGGGCTTGCCGCTCAGGATGCTGCGCAAGTAGGTCGGGGGCATGTTGCGCGTACTCTGGCCGTCGAGCGCTTCGATCAGATCGCCACGACGGATGCCCGCTTTCTCAGCCGGCGAGCCGGGCAGTACCCCTAGCGCCTGGGTATAAGAGAGCCTTTGTTTGAGCAGGATGAGACCCGTGGAGAGCCCGCTCCCGCCGTCGTCGTTCGATTGGGCGGCGACGTATTTCTCATACTGGTCGGCGGTAAGGTAGCTTGACAGCGGGTCGAGATACTCGACGAGACCCTGCAGAGCGCCCCGCGTCACCTTCTTCATGTCGGGCTCTTCGACATAGTCGCTCTTGATGTGAGCGAGCACTTCGGTGTAGACCTGCAGCGGCCGGTAGGCGCCCTCGTTGTCTTTGCCCTTGCCCAGCAAGGCGCCGATGACCAGCATCAACGTCAGGAGCGTGGAGGTGAAGACAAAACTGAACTTCATCCGTGCGTTCATGGGATCACCTCGTGAGCGGGCGGAAAGGCGGCCCGGCGAGTCTTCCTCATAATACTACGGGGGAGAGATCCGCAAGGTTGCCTGGGCGGTTGTCGGCGCAATTTAGAAAGTTCCCCTTTCCCGCAAAGTAGAAAGTTCCCCCTGGGACAATCGGGCAGATGAAGCCAATCGCTTGCTAGAGGGAAGTTTGGTGTTTCCGCGCGGGCGATCCGGGCAGTCAAGAGCGCGGCCTTGCGCGGCTTTGCGAACTCTTGACGGCCTGCGTCGCCCGCGCACAGAATCGCCGGCTGAAAGCGATTGGCGGCCTCAACGAACGGCGATCCTCCTTCGACCAGGGGAACTTTCTAAATTGCCGCGACAGGTTGCCTGGGCGGTAGGTAGTGTCTTAGTTTCAACTTCACCCGTTCCATGTGCTTCTTGCAGCGCCACGAATCACGCATCAACCAATTACGAATGCCGGGTATCCACTTGACTCAGGTGACCCCAACATCTTGTAGTTGGGCTCACAGCGTCTTAGCGTCCCAATCGGCGACGATCGAGCGGTACGGCGTCGGCTCCACCGCCATGGCCTGCTGCACAAGGCGGTAGAAGAGCTTGCCCCGACTGCGTGATCTGCGCCGATTGAAGCGGAACACGAACTCGTCGAGATAGTAGTCCAGATGCTCGTGGCTGACCGCCCCCTGATGCGTGCCCAGCATCCAGCGCTTGAGTAGCGAGATCGCCAAGTGCACCCTCGGCAGTAGCTGCGAGGCCTGCTCGCGGCGGTTGTTAATCGAGATGATACGACGCTGGTAGTCCTTCTTCTTGAGCGGATCGTAGCCCGACCAGTTGTCGGTAACAACCACGCTGCCCGGCTCGACCGACTCCTCGACGAAGGGCATCAAACTGGCCGCCGAGGCGTTCTGAACGCGCTGCATGCGGATGCGCCCCAGCCCGGTGCCTATCTCTTCCGCGGCGACTGCAATCAACGCTTTACGCTCGGTCTGCCGGCCGATTACCCCTTCTTCTTCAGCGCCCCAGTAGGTCTCATCGACCTCGACGAGGCCCGTCAATCGCTCCCGCCCCGGGCGCACCATCGCTCGCCTCAGCTTGTGCATCCAAGTCCAGGCGGTTTGGTAACTGCCCAGTCCCAGAACGCGCTGTAGACCCAGGGCGCTGGCCCCATTCTTCTGCGTGGTGATGGTCCACATCGCCCGGAACCACAGCCGCAGCGGCTTGCGTGTGTCTTGAAAGATCGTGCCGGCGGTGACGGAGGTTTGCCGCCCGCAGCGAGCGCATTCGAACCACACTTTGCGCACCGGCCAAGCGCGCTCATGCCCACACCTTGGACAGCGGAAACCCTCTGGCCAGCGCAAGGCGAACAGATAGTCGCGGCAAGCCTCCTCGCTCGCAAAGCGAGACTCGAATTCGAGTTGGTCGCGCGGGTAATCCTCCACCAGGCCCTACACTACATCTTGGGGTCACCTGAGTCAAGTGGATATCCAGCTTACGAATAACCTTACTGCAGAACCAAATCCGCGTAGTGCTCCACCGCGGCGAGGTCGCTTTGGTACATCGGGACACGGTGATCGAGACTAGACGCGCCGAAGGTGAGGGAGAATTCGGCTTCGCGGTTGGCCGTCTGGTCGCGGCGGACGATGTTCACCCTCAGCGGGGCACCCTCCGGCCGGAAATCGTTCAAGGGAATGGACAGCTCGGCTTGCCAGCCCCGCGGATGCGGCGCCGTTGCGGCTAGCGCTTCGCTGTTCCACTCGCGGTCTGTGCCTCGGGCGTCGAGCAGCGCACCGCGGGCGTTGACGGCGAACTGAAAGACCTCGTCCCCCACGGCGAGGTGCAGCCGGACGTGGTCATCGCGGACCAGGCGCTGATTGTCGCGTCCTTCATATCCCTGCTCGGTGAGCCCGGCGGTAGACGTGACCATGGCCGCGACGTAGAGCGTTCCCTGGTGGTGCGCCAGCCGCACCACCGTCCTTCGCTCGGGTGCCCGGTCGCCTTGCACGTCGATCAAGCCGTCGACATTCGGAACGCCCTGCCAAGCCGCGTCGTCCAGTTGCCCGTCGATCACGGGCGGCTCTTTTGCCGCTGTCGCCTCGACCGTTCGGCGCTTCCACACTTTGAGCGGAGAAAACTCGACGACGTCGTTGCGGAAGGCCTTCTCGCCGTCCGGCGCGTGAAACTCCAGGATCGCGGCAGGCACGGGGTAGAAGCCCGAGGCCGTGCCTTCAGCCCGGATGGGAAGCTCCAGCGGCTGGCCGGGTTCGAGGAGCATGGGCATCTCTTCGGGTTCGACCCGCCATCCGTTCGTCCCCCGCCAGCGGAACGTCGCCGCCACGGGAACCTGGAACGGGTTGGGCACGGTCAGAACCGAGTCCACCCGAGCGCCCTCTTCATCCGTTTCGGTCACAGGCATGTCGCGGATCGCCTGGCCGAGGTCGCGCTCGAGTTCAAAAATCTCATAGGAGATGAACTCCTCGGGCGAATTCACTGCCTGCTGGTCGACGACGAACGCGTCAAAGGTGTTGCCGTCGATGTCGATGGCACGGCCGACCAGGCGGTCATCCATCACGTCGATCGCGGTCACGTGGTGCACGCGCCGTCGAAACGCGGCGTGGGTCTTGGGCACCATCGGATACGTGTTAGCGCCGCCGCCGCCCGAGATCAGGTGAAACACGCCCCGCCGCGGCTCACCCGCATAGTTGCCGACCGGGTAGGCGCGCATGTAGTAATGATCGTGACCGTTGATGACGAGGTCGACCCCGAGTTCGTCGAAGATCGGCTGCCAGACCCAGCGCTGCTCGGTGATGCCGCGCGTCGGATGCGACCGAAAGAGCGGATGGTGGAAGTAGACGATCGTCCAGGTGGCGTCCCGATGGGCCTTGAGGTCGTTAATCAGCCACTCGGTCTGCGGTTGGCCGATGGTGTAGGGCGCGTCCTTCGCGTTGCTGTTGAGCGAGATGATGTGCGCGTTGGCGTAGTCGAACGAGAAGTAGACCTCGCCCTGCCCGTCGGGCAGCGAATGATAGTTGTAGTAATGGATCGCGTTGCGCTCATGATTCCCCAGGCAGGGGAAGATCGGCACATACTCAGAGACGCCGCGCATCGGGTCGAAGTACTGCGGTTTCCACTGCTCGTACTTGGAGCCGTCCGCGACGAGGTCACCGGTGTTGAGAATGATGCCGGGTTTGAGCTTCATGATCTGCTGCACGTTGCGCGAGTGCGTGTCGGGATTCGAGCGGCTGTCGCCGTAGACCACCAAGCGCCAATTCGGCGTGCCCGGCGGTGGTGCCGTCGTGAAGGTGGCCGCCGGCAGCGTGCGGTCTCCATAGCGCGCCCGGTAGTTGTAGGTGGTTGAATGCTCCAGCCCCGTCAGGTGAAGTTCGTGGATGGTGCGGGCTTCCGCCTCCTCAACGGTGCGCTCGAAGCTGCCGTTACGCCCGAACTCGACCGCGCCGATGACGGGCTCGGTCGTCTCCCACATGATGGTGATGCCGTCCGGCTTCACGTTTTGCAGGTATGGGGCGATGTGGAGATCGGGCGGGTCGCCTTTCGGACCAGGCACGGGCTGGGCCGATAGGGTCGGAAACGGCAGGCACACGGCGATTGAGAACACTACGGAGAACCGCATCATGCCTATAGTCTAATCGTCTCTCGTCACAACAGCTTCTCAGTGACCTCCAGCTTGACTGACGGGAGTACGCTTGCAGCCGAGCATCCGTTGTTTTGTAGTGGCGGGCCCCTGCGCCCGCCCGACGACGGTCACACCCGTTGTGTCTGCTTTGATGCTGAGAGCAAATCCGCGGCGCCGGGGTGGACGCAGCGGTCCACCCCTACAATGCCTCAGCCCCTACCACAAAAGCCCTGGCCCCGCCGCTTGCGCTTTGCCGCTAGCTAGGATAGAAAAGCGGAATGCCTCCCCCGCGGCAACCCCTCTCGATCGCCTTCCACTCGGCCACCACCAACCCCGGCTACGATCAGCTCGTGAGCGGTCGCGTCTACGAGAACGTGCGCCGGCTCGATGAGCGCGCGCGCCAACGCGGGCTCGAATCGCTCCACCCCAACTCGAATCTTCTTGCGCGCATCGGCACGGAGTTCGACAAGCAAGGCCGCGTCACCAAGAACGGGTACGGCGTGCTACACCTTCCCTGGCGCGCGCAGGAGAGTCCCCACTGGGCGCAGATGATCCGCGACGAGGTGGAGGAGATTCGCGTGGCCATCAAGCAGGCCCACGGGGTTGCGCTCAAGTACCTCATCTGGGCCGGCATGGGCGGCTCGGCCGAGGACAAGGCGTTCTACCTCTCCGCCGGCCTGCTCGAACCGCGAGTGCGCGTCTATTTGCTCGACTCGACCGACCCCGCCAAGCTGCGGGCCATTCTCGATCACATCGAAAAGATCGACAAGCAGCCGCTCGCCAAGGCACTGCGAAAATGCCTGGTCGTTGGCATGGCGATGGGCATGACGTCGTACGAGCCGGTGGTAAACCTCGAGAAGCTCGACGAATTGTACGGCAAGCTGAAGATTCCCAACCAAAGCAACTTCCTCTATATGACGTTGCCCGGTTCGGTCCTCGACCGCTTCGCGTCGTCGCGCGGCTTCCGGCGTGTGGAGTTGCAGCCCGACAACGGCAACTCGACCGCCGGCCGCCATAGCGGCCCTCTCACGCGCGGCAGTCTCTATCCGCTGGCGCTCAACGGCTGCAACCTCGACGCGTGGATCCAAGCGAGCTTTCTCAGCGACGCCGACATCGACGCAGCCTTCCGCCTCGCCGGGTTCATCGAAGCCAACGCCGCCGCCGGACGGGACAAGCTCACGCTCTTCCTGCCCGCGTCGTGGCACGGCGGCGCCATCTGGACCAAACAGGACTTCGAGGAGAGCCTTGGCAAAAGCGAGCAGATCGGCATCAAGGTCGCCATCAACGAGAAGCTCAAGCTGGTGAACTACTGGTCCCCGAAAGAATCTCAGCAGGACCGCTGCTTCCTTGTCGTCAACGTTGCGGGACTGCGGAATCCCGACACGGCCAAGGTGGCTGCGCTACGGCGCGCCGGTTATCCGCTGGCGGTGTTGAAGCTGAGCGGGCAAGCAGCCGTGGCGCGCTACATGCAGTTCATCCACTACGTGGTGTTCGGAGTCGGTTACTTGCGCAAGATGAACTTCGTCACGCAGCCCGGCGTCGAGCTTTACAAGAAGATCGCCGCCGAGCTTCACGCCGAGGCCCAACGAAAGGGCGGCATCCAGGCGACATCGGCTTGGAAGCGCATCGAGTCGGCCGAGTGCCGCGTACGCTGGCGCGGCGGGCTCACTGTCAACTTCGACCTGCTGCTCCGACTCGGCCTGTTGCGCGACGCCGACCTGCGCTGCGAGAACGGCAATGCCGCCGCGATCTTCGCGAAAGCGCTGGCCGCGCTCGTCCCAAGCGGGAAGGTCAGCTACGGTGAGCTGACCTATTTCGGCGATACCCGGTACAATCCTTCAGGAAAGCGCTTCCTGTCGGTGATGAAGGCGGTCGCCGACACCCTTTTCCGGTCGCGGCTCAAGATGCCCGCCGACGTCTACGAAGGCCCGGCCATGAACCACTCCTATCACGAAATGATCATTGGCTACGGACACGGTTTGAGTATCCCCATCCTCTCGGAACGGCAAGCGTCGATCAAACGCATCGGCTATACCGCCGACTACCACCAGGCGCAGTGGCTGGCGACACAGCAGGCGCTGCACGAGCGCCGCCGCGCGGTCATTCCGATGACGACCCGCGACCTCTCGGACAAGAGCTGCCAGACCGCGAAAGAGTTTTTCTCGGAAGTAGCGCACCGGCTGCCCAGGCGCCGGGGGTAAGAAATATGGCGAGAATGAAGCTGGTCAAGCCGGGCAAGAAGAAACCGCCTCCACCCAAGGGAGGCGCGTTTGGGTGCGCGTTCGTGATCATCCTTTTGTTGGCGCTGTTTATCTGGGCGTTCTCCGGGGCGCTGCGGCAATAGGGCTCGACCCGTGGTCACCTACACTTCGATTCGCACGATTTCGTTCTGCACTTTGCCGGTTGCCTCGGCGCCCTTGGCCGACACATAACAATCAATCTCGCAGCGTACACCGAACTCCGGCAGGTAGATGCCCGGCTCGATCGAGAAACATGTGTGCGGGATGATGGGCCGCTCATCGCGTGTCTCGAGGTTGTCGATGTTGACTCCGTTGCCGTGAATCTCCTCACCGATGGAGTGTCCGGTGCGGTGGGTGAATTGCTGTGCGAATCCCTTCTCAGCGATGTAAGAGCGCGCCACGTCATCCACCTGGTAGCCGAGAATCTCCTCGCCCGCGCGCACTGCGCGATCGACGAAATCGAGCGTGGCGTCCCGCGCGTCTCGCACGATCTCGAACACGTTTTGAATCTCGGACGGCGGGTCGCCTCCGACGTACCCTGTCCACGTGATGTCGTAGTAGACCGCGGCGGGCTGGTCGAGCTTAGCCCACAGGTCGATCAGCACGAAATCGTTCCGGCCGATCGCTAGGGACTGCCCCTCCCGCGGTTCGTAATGGGGGTTGCCGCTGTTGGCGTTGACTGCCACTACGGGCCCGTCGACGGTGACCACCGCCTCTTCGGCAAAGCGTCTCCGGATAAACTCGGCGATCGAAAACTCATGGACGGACCCCTCGGCGTCGACTCGGCGGCCGATCTCGGCGAACGCTTCCGCGAGAACGCGATCGACGCGGCGGCCTGCTTCACGATGACTCTCCAACTGCTCAGTCGACCAGCGGGCCTCGAAGTACTGCACCAGTGGCGCAGAACTGACCACGTCGACCCCCAGTCCGCGAACGAGATCGATGGTACCCCCGTCGACAAGCGAGACGTAGGGGATCATGCAGTTCGGCGAGTACTGCATCGCCACGCGCTTGGCCCCGGCGAGCATGCGCCCGAGTTGCTCGCGCTGCTCCTGCCAACTCGAATACACCAAGCGCTCACCGGGCAGCGGGTCGAGCATTCCCGCCTCGATCCGATGGACGAGTTTGGTCGGCTCGCCATCGGCCGGAATCCAGTAGTACCAGCGCCGCGACACATGTCGTGGCGTGGTGAGCGAGAGCACGCGGTAGGCGATCGGGTCGCGCACGTGATGATCGAAAAACAGCCAGCCATCGAGGCCGGCGGCGCGAAGCTGCTCTTGGATTTTGGGTAGGTTCATGATTTCGATGCGCCCAGAGAGGCTTCCAGCTTGGTCTCCGCCTCGGCAGCTGATAGCCCCTCGACTTCGACTACCTTGAGGCGACCCGACCAGCCTCGCACAATCGCGAGCGCGGAGGGGGGCCGTTCGAGCAAACCGGCCACGTACTTCAAGCAAGCGCGATTGGCACGGCCTTCCACCGCCGGCGCCCGCACGGCGATCTTCCAGGCGTCCTCGACCTTGCCGAGGAGCGCATCGCGCGACGCGCCGGGTTGAACGCGCAGCGTCAGCCGCCCCGGCTTGCCCCCGCTACGGCTTGCTGCTGGATCTGATCGGTTGCCCAACTCGCTCAACGCTCGCCCATCGGCTCAGCTCCGACCGTCCAGGTTACCGGCCCGATGCCGGGTTAGCCTGCCGTCGCGCCGACCCGCGGATGTTCAGCGCAACCCAGCAACTCCAAGTCGGCCGAGACCATCTCGCGCACCAGGTTTTCGAACCCAAGGGTATGAGCCCAGCCGAGCTTCTCTTTCGCTTTCGATGCGTCGCCGACCAGCGCGTTGACCTCGAGCGGCCGGTGGAGCTGGGGATCGATCACGACGTAGTCTTGGTAGTTCAATCCCGCGAACGAAAACGCCAATTCGGCGAACTCTCGTACCGTGTGGTTTTCGCCGGTGGCGACGACGTAGTCGTCTCCGGACGGCTGCTGCAACATCAGCCACATGGCCTCGACGTACTCCCGGGCATGACCCCAATCTCGTTTAGCCTCGAGGTTGCCGAGACGGAGATGGTCGGCCTGTCCCGTCGCGATCCGAGCCACGCCGTAGGTGATTTTTCGCGTGACGAACTCGAAGCCGCGGCGCGGTGATTCGTGGTTGAAGAGGATGTCGCAATTGACGTTCAGGCCGTAGGCCTCTCGATAGTTGCGGCTCAGCTCATAGCCGGCGACTTTGCTGACCCCGTAGCAGGAGCGCGGATGGAATCGCGTCGTTTCCGACTGCGGCACTTCGTCGGAGCGCCCGAATTGTTCGCTCGACCCGGCGAAGTAGAACCGCGAGTCGGGGACCAGGTTTCTGACCGAGTCGAGAAGGAAGTGCGTGCCGTTGATGTTCGTATTCATGGTCGAAAACTCATCGTCGAACGAGTAGCTGACGAAGCTCTGCGCGGCCAGATGGTAGCACTCGGCGGGCCGGACCTCGTCGACCACTCGATGCACGCTGGCGTAGCTTTCAAGCGAGGCGGCGTGCAGATGGAGTTGGTCGAGAATGTTCTGGATGCGCGACAGCCTATGCTCGGGGTCTTCGAGCGCGACTCGCCGCACCAATCCGTGAACTTCGTATCCCTTCGCGAGCAAGAGTTCGGCGAGATACGATCCATCCTGACCGGTAATGCCGGTAATCAGAGCTGTTTTTGGGGCCATTCCGAAGTCTCGAATCGTCTATTGCAGATTAGCACGCGACGAACCGAAAAAGGCGATGCGAACGAAATGCCTGCTACCGCCCCTGCCGAGTGGCGACCCGGCACTCGATCGACGGATGGAGGTTGACGACGCCCGCCAACGGCCGCGAGTCAACCACCTGGAAGGCAATGACGTCGTCGAGCCAA
Source organism: Bryobacterales bacterium (assembly GCA_965261065.1). GTDB lineage: Bacteria > Acidobacteriota > Terriglobia > Bryobacterales > UBA6623 > JAKZVK01. Next base: position 7,944,395 of record OZ253444.1, read on the forward strand.
TCGTGGCTGTGGCCGGTGTCGTACTGCGTGGCGACCGTGAGCGTGTATTCCTGTGCCGTCAGCCAGCACTCGAAGGTGAAATCCACCTCGACGACGTCGCCTTGGCTACAGGGGCCGATCTCGGCGTTTTCGATCAAGGTGTTCGTACCGAAGACATCGAGTCCGGTGCGCGTGCGAATCAGCATGCCGACCATCGGGCCGGGCTGGTCACCGTGAAACCGCGACGTTACGCGGACGCGCACTACGTCGCCCGCCGTGACCACCCGTGTCGGCTCGCCTTGCGCGTTGAGCAGGTCGACACTGACGACTTCGGCCAGACGGTCGCCGTGGCGGTGGCTGTAGTCGAGCGAGACCGTTGTTCTGGCCCCTGCACAGGTGCTTTCCTCCAGCCGCCGCGTCTCTTCCTCGAATGCCTTTTGCCGCTCCAGAACCGAGCCTACGTAGCGGTTGACGACCATCGCCGGGTCACCCTTTTCTTGAACCCTTCCGTCCTGCAGGAAAACGGCCCGGTTGCAGATCTGCTTGACCAAACCCAAGTCGTGAGAAACAAAAACGACCGTGACCCCCGAATTCTGCAACTCCTTGAACTTGCGGATGCAGCGATTGGCGAACACGGCGTCGCCCACCGCCAGCGCCTCGTCGACCACCAGAATATCGGGTTCGACATGGATGGCGGTGGCGAAGGCCAGCCGGACGTACATCCCCGTCGAGTAGGTCTTTACCGGGCGCTCCAGGAACTCGCCGATGCCGGCGAAGCGTTCGATGGAGGGCATCGCCCGCTCGATCTCAGAGCGGCTCAGGCCCATGATCTCGCCGTTGATGAAGACGTTCTCGCGGCCGCTGAACTCGGGGTTGAAGCCGGCGCCCAACTCGAGCAACGCCGCGACCCGGCCTTGCCGGGCGACCCGCCCCGTGGTCGGTTCAAGAATGCCGCACAGGATTTGCAGCAGCGTGCTCTTGCCGCTGCCGTTCGGTCCGATGATGCCCATCGTCTCGCCCGGCTCGACGCGCAGGTCGATGTCGCGGAGGGCCCAGAAGTCCTTGTGTAGCCGGCGATAGCCGAAACACAGCACTTCCTTGAGACGGTCCGCCGGACGGCCGTAGAGGCGGTAGAGCTTCGAGATGTTGTCGGCGACGAGCAACGTTCGGAGGCCGTTTCGTAAGGGGTGCGAAGTCCGTGAGTTCGGGGCTCGGGGCTCGCTCGGATCTCCGACCCGGCTCAAATCAAGTCCGAGAACGACCTCTTCAGTTTATAGAACAGGGCGTGGGAGAGAATCAGGAACACTGCGGAGAGGACCGTCCAGACGGCGAGCGGTTCCCACGCGGGCGCCACGCCCTCCAGCAAAACCGCGCGATAGGCGGCGACCAGCGAGAACATCGGATTCATCTCGAACAGCCACAGATAGTTCTGTGGTAGCGAGGCCACCGGGAAGCAGATCGGCGTCGTGAAGAACCAGACGGTCAGCATGAAGCCGATCAATTGTCCCAGGTCACGGAAGAACACCCCCAGCACGGCCAGAAACCACGCCAGCCCGAGTGTCAGCAGGAATTGCGGAACCAGCAGCACGGGAAGATACAGAGCGGTGGCGCGGAGATCGCGGCCGAAATAGAGCACGGCGCCGATAAAGATGACGACACCGAAGGCCTGGCTGACAAGGCCGGCCATGGTCAGGTTCACCGGCAGGATCTCGACCGGAAATACCAGCTTCTTGACAAAGTTCGCGTGCTCGATCACAACGCCCGGCGCCCGGCCGAGAGCCTCGCTCAACGCGAGCCAGGGCAACATCCCGGCCAGGAAGTACAGCACGAAGTTGCTTGGGTGGCCGTCATCGCCGAACCGTGTCCGTAGCACGACGCCGAAGACGAAGGTGTAGGTGAGCATCATCATCAGCGGATGGATAACGGTCCAGAACAACCCGCCGAACGAGCCACGATAGCGCCCCAGAATGTCACGCTTGACCATCGACCGGATCAGCGAGCGGTGTTGCCAAATGGTGCGGAAGGGCGCCGCTAGGGCCCATGCCGCCCCTTGCCGCAGTCGCGCCCAGCGCTGCCGCGCGAGCGTCGTCATCACGCTGCGTGCGAACTGCACGACGCCGTCCCTCACTTCGGCGTCGATGAGAAGGAACTTCGAGCCGCGTTCGTACGACCAACCTTCCGTGTTGCCCACCGGGGAGACGTAGACACGATAGCGTCCCGGCTCGGCGGGCAACTTCACGGATAATTCGATGCGGGCGCCGTCCGGCATGGGAGCCGCCGAACGAAGTCCCTCGGTAATCAGGTTCCGGCTGTCGGCGCCGAAGATTTGGTAGCCGGCCGCGTAGCTCTCGCCATTGGCGCCCGCTTTCGCTTCCTCGGCCAGCGTCAACTCGACATCGAGGCTGCTGCCTCCGCCTCGTTCGACCTTCCAGTCGGAGTAGGGGGTCGTCACTCGGAATCCTCGGCATAGAGGATCGAAGGGAAGCGCTCTCGCACGCCACCGGTCTTCTTGCCCACGGCGTAGATGACGTCCTCGCGCAGGTGATCGGGGAGCTTGTATCGCCGCAGCAGATGTGTAACCCAGTCGAACTCGGCGGAGCGGCGGGCGATGTAGGGGCCAGTGTCGAGATGCTCCACGTCGAAGCCGCCGGCTTCGAACATCTCTTGTACGTCGCGCGGGGCGTATTCACGACTGTGACGCGGGTCGGCTTCGCCGTTCTCGCCGGGCCGAACGTATTGGTGAAACAGGCCTGGATGGTAGCCCAGCAGCAGGGCCGCCGCGGCGCGTGCGCTGCAAATGTTCGGCGTCGTGAGCACGAGATGGCCGCCGGGCTTGAGGATGCGATTCACCTCCCCCATCAGATGCATCGGGTCGTGGGACAAGTGCTCGAGCAGCTCGCAGCAGAGCACGGTCGAAAAACATTCGTCGGGGTACGGGTAGTCATCCTTTTCCGCGTCGAAAAGATCCAGATCGCACTCGAACACCTCGCCGGTTTTGGAGGTGACGCTGTTGTGGTCGGTCCGCCCGGCCGGGCCCAGGTAGCTGCCGCACACTTCGCCGTAGCCGAGCTTGCTCTTGAGAGCGGGCGTGATATGCATGTAGGCGCCCATTTCGAGGATGCGGTCGCCGTTCTCGCCGGGAGGCGTCAACTCGAGGGTGCGCACGAGCCGCGTCAAATGCTTCTCGACGTACGAGAGGCGGTCCGGGGAGCCTTCGCAGAAGCCTAGAATGTAGTCGCTTAGGGGAGATTCAGGTTTGGGGGAAGGCGCAGTCGTGGGCGGGCTCTCGCCAACCGCAGCATTCACCGTTCCGACTGATCCATGCTCGCCGGCGGCCGTCGCGGCAACCGCATCTTCGGGGGCGTCGCTCTCGGCCTCCGCCCGCCCCGCGATGACGGCTTCAATCCAGCGGGCGTACCGCTCCGCCACGCCGTCCCAACTGCACTCGGTCGCAACCCAGTGCCGGGCGCGCGCGCCCATCGTCTCGCCGACCTCGGGCCGTGCGCATAGTAATTGCAGGTAGTCGGTGATCAGATCGACTTCGCCGTCGCCGACAGCGACCTTGAAGCAGATCTCGTCACTCAACTCTGAGAACGCTCCCACGTCCGACACCAACACCGCGCGGCCGAGGCCGAGCGCGCGTAGCAAGGTCCCCGACGTTTCTCCCGCCGTCGGGTAGCGTAGGTTCAGGCAGATGTCGGCCGCGCCGATCGATTCGGCCAGCACGTCGATGGGAACGTAGCCCAACACCCTGACGTGGCGCTCCAGGCCCAACTGCGCGATCTGCTGGCGGACGGGATAGTCGGCGTGCTCCTCGCCGACCAGGATCATGCGCGCCCGCGAATCCATTTGCACCAGCCGCTGCATGGCGCGCAGCGATTCGGAGATGCGCTTGTACGGCTTGAGAAACCCGAAGATCCCGATCAGCGGCGTCGTCTCGTCTACGCCCAACTCCGCGCGCCGCTTGTTGCGATTCACTTCCGGGATCCAGGCGCCGTGCGGGATCCTCTTCACCGCAACACCGAGCCCGGTTCCGGCCACCGCGTTGACCATGAAGCGGCTGTGGACGATCAACGCCCGGCTACTCTCGATCAGCCGCCGGTTCATCGCCACGCCCTCGTAATCAGGGCCGGCTTCCAGCGCCTTCACGCGGCAGGCGAACTCGAGCGCCTCGCTTCCGCCGTCGTATTCGGCTTCGCGCAGGTAGGCGTCCCAGTCACCCTTGCGGATCGTGATGTCGGCCAGTAGGTGATGCAGGTTGAACTCGTGCAGCACGACGATGCCGGGATGCCGTATCGCCATCTCGTAGATATAGCCGTGATGTGGGTTGTTGCCGACGTGGTAGACCGTGGCGTCGAATTCCTCGGGACGATACTCGGTGTAGGGGCGGATTGGGATCTGCACCCCCGGCCCAAAGCCATCCGCCTGGTAGTCGTCGATGAAGACCTCGATGGAACCATGCCGCGCCAGCGGCGGCAGCAGCGCCTCGGAGTAGTCTGAGATGCCGCAGCGGGCCGGGTTCAGCGGCGTGAAGACGGCAAGCCTCATTGCAACAGCTTGAGCGAAAAGGTCCCGAGGTCAAACGGGATGCGCATCAGCAGCGGCGTCCGGGCCTGGTCTTTGCCGACGAAGATCTCGAAGCTGCGTTGCGAGTTGGGACCGGTCAGCTCCACGAGCATGCGGTCGGCCATCGAACGCTTCCCTGCGGCCCCCACCTCGATGGACTCGGCGTAGGTCGCCACGACTTGATACTGGGGGCCGAAATTGAGATCATCCGGCGGCGGGACGCGGCCCGCCGCCAATTCGCTCCGCAAATAGTATAGGAAGGCCAGCCCGTCGCGGCCACAAGGCGGGATGTCGACCTCTTCGAGGTTGGCCCCGGCGATGCTCCGGCGGGCCTTGAGCTTCTTCTGGTCGTAGGCGACGCTCTCATCGAGCTTCTTCTCGCCATGGCGGACTTTCTTGATCAACTCTTTCGAGCAAAGCTCGCCGTCGGTGCGCGAGCGGTACTCGTCATCGATATTCATCGTAGGCAACGCGGCATTGATGACCGCTTCGAACGACCATCCCTCGCCGTCTTTCATCGCCGTGAACTGGGCCTCGCCCAAGCTCAGCCCGCTTGGCCAAGTGATTTCGTAAACCAGGCTCTCTTGGTGAACGAAGGGAGGCGCCTGAGACAGAGCCGGCAGCGCAAAGACGGCCACGAAGGCGGCAAGCACCGCGAGACGCCGTACCTTCGCCGAGACCTTCTTTCCGGCTTGCAAAATGGAGAGCAACGGGAGCAAACGGTGGCGGCCCCGGTTCAACGAACCGCCATCTCCTTCCGCTCTGAAACCCGACTGTGTTCGGATGCCACCTGGGAGTAGACGTCGAGTGTTTGGCGCGCCGTCTCGCGCCAATGGAAGTGTCTCGACCGTTGCAGGCTCAGCTTCGCCATACGCTGCGAGAGATCCTTGTCAATAAGCAGGTCGCCGATCGCTCGGACCTGCTCTTCAATCGAATGCGGATCGAACAGCAGCGCCGCGCCGTCGACCACTTCCGGCAGCGCCGTCACCGACGAGCACACGACGGGGCATCCGCAAGCCATCGCCTCCACCGCCGGCAGGCCGAACCCTTCGTATAGCGAGGGGAAGACGAAAACGTCCGCCGCGTTGTAGAGCAGCGGAAGCAGCTCGTCGTCCACGAAATCGGTAATCACGATCCGCTCGGCCAGGCCCGAGCGACGGATCTCGTCGTCCACCTTCCGCGCGAACCACGTCCGCTTGCCGACCAGCACCAGACGGTGAGGCAGATGCGGATACTTGGCCAGCAATTCCCGAAACGCGCGGACTAGGCTGATCTGATTCTTGCGCGGATGCCAATCACCCACGTTGAGGATGAAAGGACCAATCGCGCCCAGTTTGTCGGCCACCAGCCGCATCGCCCTTTCGCGATTAATGGGACGGAAGTACTCTTCCGCCGCCAGGTAGGTGACCGTGATCTCGTCGGGGTCGATGCCGAAGACTCGCGAGATTCTCTCGCGCGAGTATTCGCTGATCGTGATGATCTTTGTTGCGCGCTGCAGGGTGTGACGCGTCGAAAGCTGAAGCTGCATCATGCGGGGCCGGGTGAAGTACTCGGGATGCTCCATGAAGCTGACGTCGTGCACGGTGACCACAATCGGCACCGGACAACGCAGCGGCGCGGTGTACTGCACGTGAAGCAGGTCCGGACGGTCCTGCTTCAACCTCTGGCTCAGCTCGACGCCCAGGCGCACGAACGGGTTCTGCGAAACCGTCCGCTGAGAGAAGCCCCCCGGAATCCAGCCGTTCGTGTCTCCGCCCGAGACATACGTAATGAACTGCGACTCGGGCTCGAGCAGGGCGTAGCGGCTCAGCAGGTTCCGAACGTAAACTTCGTTCCCCGTCAGTCGCTGACCGATCGCGTGAGCGTCAACGGCAACCCGCATAGTTAAGAGTATTGTCGCACCTAGACCGCCGCCGCGTGCGGCGGGGCGGAAAAGAGTCTTTCGAATTCAGCGGCCAGCGTTTTCCAGGCCTGCGGCCAGCACAGTTCTTGCTCAAACGTTCGCCGCCCGGCCTGCCCCACACGCCGCCGGAGGTCCTGATCCTCGAGCAGGGAACGCACCGCGCTCGCCATCGACTCGGCCCCGTCGGCGATCAAGATGTTCTCTCCATCTTCGGCCGGCAACCCTTCGGCGCCGATCGTCGTCGAAACCACGGCTCGGCCCGCGGCCCAAGCCTCTACAATCTTGACGCGCGTCCCGCTACCGGCGAGCAGGGGAACGACCACCACCTTCGCGCGCGCCAACTCTTCCACTGCGTCCGGAACCGGACCCGTTTTCTCGATGCGCGGGTCGCCTTCGGTATCCGAGCGAACCGCCCACTCGTTCTTGCCGACCAGTAGCCAGCGCAACGTGGGGTCCGCATCCCGCAGCAACGGCCAGACTTCGCGGCCGAAGTATCGCACGGCTGTGACGTTGGGATGGTACTCCAGGTTGCCCGAAAAGGCGATGATGTTCTCCTCTTCGACCACAGGTTGCGGCGCCTTGGGCAAGGTGTTGGGGAAGACGGTAACGTTTGCTTTGGGCGCGATGGCCCGGACCCGCTCACGGTCCTGGGCCGAAGCCGTCAACACCAAGTCGAACCGGGGAAGAAGCTCCCGCTCCATGCCTCTGGCTCTCGGTTCGAACCACCCGTGCGCCACGTTCTGCGGCCACGGCTCGCTCCGTGCGCAACTGTGATGCAGCGCCGACTCTACGTTATGCAAATCAAGCACCAATCGCTCGCAACGGCTTCGTAGTACCTTTATGTACGGCGCGCACCAGAAGTGCTCGATAACACCCACCGAGTAGCGGCTTTGCCCCAGGTACTGCGCCCCCAGATCTGTCGCAACAACTCGCGATACCTGATCGAGACTGTCGCGTCCGCAGAAGCGGTCGGTCAGCGGCAACGCGCCCCGCAGCAGCCGGCTGACGTTGCGGCCGATTCGGGCGGCCCTGCCGCGGCTGTGACGCGGCAGGGATACCACCGTGGTCCTCTCGGCGACGCCGTCGGGCTGAGCAAACTGGTGCCCGCTTTGCCCCGCTTCCTGGAACGTGACTAGGTGAACCCGGAACCGGTCCGACAGGAACCGCAGCAAGCTAGCCGAACGCAGCGGCCCCCCGCCAGCGAGCGGGAAGGGCGGTTCCGCCGACAGAAAAAGCGCCCGTTCGCGTTCGGGCGACGGTGGGTGTTCAGAAACGGCGGATGGTTTCCCTGTAGACGTCACGAGTCCGCTGTGCCGTCCTCCGCCAACTGAATTCGGAGGCGCGGCGTATCCCCTGCTCTCGAAGCTTCAACTGCGATTCAGAACTCGTAACGACACGCAGAATCGCTCCGCTCAATGCGTCCGTAGACGTCACGTCGACTTGAACCGCAGCCCCGCTTGCCACTTCGCTAATCGCGGGGTCTCGCGAGGTAATCACCGGCACGCCCGCCTTCATCGCTTCGAGGACGGGGAGACCGAATCCCTCGTACAGGCTAGGATAAACGAACGCAACCGCGCCCGACAACAAACCCATCATCTGCGCATCCGGCAACGGGCCATGGATTCGCAAACCGGTTTCCGGGGAAATCGCCGCGGCCTCTTCGCCGTGCGCGCCGACCAGGATGAGCGAGAGATCCGGCAGCCGTTGCCGGGCCCTTCGCCACGATTCGATCAGCCGCCCTATATTCTTGCGCTTTTCGCGGGCGCCGACGAACAGTAAATACGGTCGGGTCGGGGCGGATGCGCCCAAGGAAACAGTCCCGCTGTCGGATCCCGACCGCCCCTGCGTCTCGAAGGGCGCCAAATGAGCCGCCCGCACACGCGACCGGGCAACGTCAAACGTCCCGGCCAACTCGTCTCGAATCGCCTCGGTGTGGGTCAAGATCAAGGTCGCCAGCCGGAGTACGGATCGCGCCCGGTTGCGAACACGCTCGGAGCCCGGAGGGCGCAGCGGCCCGGCCTTCCAAGGGGACAGATCGTGGAAGCTCATCACCGAAGGAATGAGCGGAAGGTACGGTACCGAGAAGTCCGTGCCGTGGAAGACATCAACGCCTAGCCGCTGAAGTTCCCACGGCAGCCCGCTCAGCCACCACATGCCGGCCAGCCCGCCCCAGGGCGACCGCCGCGCGAAGACATTGGGAAAGCCTCGCAGCTCTTCGGGCCAAGTCCACGACGCTGGGTCGGTGACCAGGTGATATTCGTCGCCGGGAAACTGTTGAGCAAGTGCGCGGACGAGTTCGATGACGTAGCGGCGAGTCCCTCCAAACGGGACTGTCAGTGGCGTGGCATCAAGGGCGACCCGCAACGCACTATCCCTTCGCCGAACTCGTTGGGGTGGACCGCTGCGTCCACCCACCAGTGGTGTGCTGACCGGGCACATGGGTAACACTTTATGCCAAGCACATAGGTAACACTTTTTCGGGCCGGCTGATGCGAAGTCTGCGCTAACTCTCGTGGAATCAGGGCACTGGCAAAGCTTTCTTCGGCCGAGGCTAGGCTGGGCCATCGCCTTGGTAAGCGGAGGAAACCAAAGGAGTTCGGCCCCGGTTCTGTCAAGGCCTCGCGCCCGCGAGCCGACAGGGGAGCCTTGACAGGTTCGGGGGCGAACTCCAGCCTTGAATAGCAAGGCGATGGTCCATGTGTTACCTATGTGCTTGGCATAAAGTGTTACCCATGTGCCCGGTCAGCACAGCCTTTGCGGCAGGCACATCTGCCCTAGAGGGTCAACGCGAGCCCCGGCTGAGAACAGACTCTCAGCCGCAACCCAAACGCACGATCTCAGCCTCGGCACAATGCCACTCTACTTGCACCGAAGCAAGCCGCGAAGCGGCGTTGGATGTTAGCCCAGGGTAAAGCCGTCCTGGTCTTGGACAGCGGAACCCTGGGTATAAATCCAGCGTCCGGAGCCCTGAAAGGGCTATGGAAAAGCCACAAGGCAGCGTCCGCCCTCACTCCCCGTCCGAACCGTTGAGACTCTGCAGATTGGCTCCCGTCTTGGCGACCAGATTAGTCGCGCGCTGCAGAGACTCGAAGGTTCCCGCATCAGTCCACCAGCCATCGAGAAACGAGTACGCGAGGTTTCCGTCGCCGATGTAGAGGTTGTTGACGTCCGTGATTTCCAGTTCGCCTCGCGCCGAGGGTTCGAGTTTGCGGATCTTGTCAAACACCGTCTCGTCGTACATATAGATCCCGGTCACCGCATAGTTCGATTTCGGATGACGAGGCTTCTCATCGATATGCGCGATCCGCTCGCCGGCCACTTCGGCGACGCCGAAACGCTGCGCATCGTCCACGGCCTTGAGCAGTACGCGGGCGCCCTGCGGCTGCTTCCGGAACGCCGCGACGGCATCGTTGATGTTGCCTTCGATGATGTTGTCGCCCAGCATCACACACAGCCTCTCTCCTTCGGAGAAGTGCTCGGCCAGGTCCAAGGCTTCGGCGATGCCCCCCTCGCCTTCCTGGTAGGTGTAGTTCAAGTGCTTCAAGCCGAACTCCTTGCCGTTGCCCAGCAGACGCAGGAAATCACCCGCGTTCTGCCCGCCGGTGACGATCAGGATGTCTCTAATTCCCGCGCTGACCAGCGTGCTGATCGGGTAATAGACCATCGGCTTGTCATAGACCGGCAGCAAGTGCTTGTTCGTAATGCGCGTCAGGGGATCCAGCCGACTTCCCAGACCACCCGCTAAGACAACACCCTTCATCTGTACCCTCGAAAGTGTAAGTTCAACTCATCGATGGCCGCGTTGGGACCACGCAACCAACGTCAGGCCAAACAGCGTAAGTATATCGCAGGAAAACCGCAGGAGCCTTTCTCGCACACCGAACCAACCGAACCGTGACCGTCAGGGAGCGATCCAGCACGATCGCTGACGCCACTCGAAGGCCTGTCGACTCCTCTAACGCACCGGTTTCAACTCTTTACTCGTACCGCAAAACCTCCACCGGCACGATGCGAGCCGCCGAGCCGGAGGGGTAGATGGTCGTCACATAACTGACCAGCACCGCGGCCGCGGCGACCAGAACCGCGTCCAGCACGTCAGGGGAGAACGGAACGTAGCTCAGGCCGTACACCTGTGCCTCGAGGGGAAGGAGCTGGTACGTATCGCACACCCAGCACAGCAGATGTCCGAGCACGAGGCCGACCGCCGTACCGGTCGTTCCGATGATCAACCCCTGGTAGAGGAAGATCGCCCGGATCTGCTTGCGCGCCGCGCCCATCGACTTGAGGATCGCGATGTCCTTGCTCTTCTCCATCACAATCATCACCAGCGACGTCAGGATGTTCAACGCCGCCACCAGCATGATCAGCCCGATCGTCACCGCCGTCACCAGCTTCTCGATCTTCAGCGCTTGAAAGATCGTGCGGTTCTGCTCCTTCCAGTTGGTCGCGGAGAACTTGTCGCCGGCCAAGGCCTCGACCTCGGCGCCCACCTGCTCGGCCATGTCCAGGTCGTCAATCTTGAACTCGATTGAGTTGATGACGTCCGGTAGATTGAGCGCCTGTTGCGCTGACGGCAGGGTGGTGATGACCCAGTGATTGTCGTACTGGTAGAACCCCGAATCCATGATGCCGGCGACCCGAAACCGTTTCTCGCCCGCCACCGGACCGAACGGCGTCATCTCCCCCTGCGGGTTGATCACCGTCACGAGCGTCTCCATGCGCGCGCCGATGTGGTCAGCCAGTTGGTCGCCGATGATGATGCCCGGGAAATCGTCAGGTCGCTCGAGATCATCGACGGACCCCTGCTTGAGGTTCGCCAGCATTCCTGATACATCCAACTCGCTGGCCAGGTCAATGCCCTTGAGCACGGCGCCCTGGCTCCTCGCCGTGCTCGACACCATCACTTCCCCATAGAGGGCGGGAGCGACCGACACCACATGCTCCACGTCTTGAAAGCCGCCCACGAAGTTCCGCCAATCTTCGATTCCGAATCCGCGCTCCTTCTCGAGCAGGTTGACGTGCGCCGTAGCGCCCATCAGGTAGCGCTGCAAGTCTTGCTGCACGCCATTGTTGATGGCCATGGCGATGACCAGCGCCGTGACCCCCATCGCGACACCCGCCACCGACAGCAGCGTCACAATCGAGATGAACTTCTCCTTGCGCTTCGCGCGCAGGTAGCGCCCGGCAACAAACAGTTCGAACGACCTGCGCCCGGCACGTTCTGGAGGAAGCGTCAGCATGGCTCACGAAGAGTAAACCACGGTCCACGCCGGTGCACGCGCACGCAGGTTGTAGCCCCGGCAGGGGCGTTTGAAAGTAGCCCACGGCGCAAGCCGTGGGTAGACAGCCCCAACGATCCTAAGCCCCGGCAGGGGCGTCTGAGCCGTTCTCTTCCCGATTCCTCGGGACTCAGGTCCGCAACCCGGCACGCTCGGCGTGCATAGCCCGGTTCGACCCCTGATCGTTGATATCGAAGTTCAGGGCTGCCGCCCAGTCGGGCGGTTCGGCGTGGGTTTCGCCCCGGAGGGGCCGAGAGACAATAGCCCACGGTTTCAACCGTGGGTATCCGGCGATAAAACTCCTCAAGCCCTGAAAGGGGCGGTACAGCTTTCACGACAACCTTCTGATCGCCCCGAAATCCGGGGCTCATCCCGCGTCGATAGGGGAAGCTAGCCACTATCTCACCACTTACTCGTCCAGCCCCTCAAGCCGCTTCGTCAGCCCGAGTTCGCCTTCGGGCCGCAGCAACGGGAAAAGGATGACGTCGCGGATCGAGCGCGAGTCGGTCAGCAGCATCGCCAGGCGGTCAACGCCGATGCCCTCCCCTGCCGTCGGCGGCATGCCGTAGCACAGCGCGCGGACGTAGTCCTCGTCCATCTCGTGCGCCTCTTGCTCGCCTTGTTGCCGCTGCTGCACTTGCGACTGGAAGCGCCGCCGCTGCTCTTGCGGATCGTTCAGCTCCGAGTAGGCATTCGCAATCTCCATGCCCCCGGCGTAGATCTCGAACCGCTCGACCCAGTTCGGATCATCCGGCTTCGATTTCGAAAGCGGCGACGCCTCCACCGGATAGTCGTACACCAGCGTCGGCTGAATCAGGTTCGTCTCGCAGGCATGCTCGAACAAGGCCAGCAGGCAAGCGCCAGGGGACGAGTTCGCCGTCAGCTTGAGCGGCGACTCGGCCTTCTCGTTGTAGATCCGGACCAGCTCCTTCACGCGCTCTTCGTCGTCCAACTCGCTCACCGATGGGCGCGAGGCTTCGGCGGGCCAGTGCTCGGCGACCGCCTCTTTGAGAGAGAGGCGGCGCAGGGTCGAGAAGTCGATCGTGTTGCCTTCGAACTTCACCACCGGGTTCCCGCCGTTGACGGCCGCCGCCGCGTCGCGCAGCATCTCTTCGCTCAGGTCCATCAAATCGCGATAGTCGCTGTAGGCTTGATAGAACTCGAGCATCGTGAATTCCGGGTTGTGCTGGCTCGAGACGCCCTCGTTGCGGAAATTACGGTTGATTTCATAGACGCGGTCGAGGCCGCCGACGACCAGCCGCTTCAGATACAGCTCCGGCGCGATGCGCAGGAACAAGTCGACGTCGAGCGTGTTGTGATGCGTTTGAAACGGCCGCGCCAGCGCGCCCCCGTAGATCGGCTGCATCATCGGCGTCTCGACTTCGACGTACCCGCGCTTTTCGAGCGAGCGCCGCAGGGCCGCGATCAACTTCTCCCGCTTGAGGAAGACCGCGCGCACCTCGGGGTTGGTCAGCAGATCGAGGTAGCGCTGGCGATAGCGGATCTCGACGTCCTGCAAGCCGTGCCACTTCTCTGGCAGCGACAGTAGCGCCTTGGCGAGGAACTCGAGACGCTCAACCCGAACGGTCAACTCCCCCGTACGCGTGCGAAACAGCCGCCCCTCCGCTCCGATGATGTCGCCGGCGTCGAGCTTCTTGTAGAGTTCGAACGCCCTCTCGCCCACCTCGTCCTTGCGGACGTAGAGCTGGATCTTCTCCCCTTGCTGCTGGATGTGGCAGAAGCCGGCCTTGCCCTGCCGCCGGACGGTCATCAGCCGCCCGCACACTTTGACCGGCACCGTCTCGTTTTCGAGCCGTTCGCCGTCCCACGACTCGTACTCCTCGTGGATACGGCCCGGGGTATGGGTGTAGTCGAACTTGCGCGGGTAGGCCGAGTACCCGAGCGCCTCGATCTCCTTGATTTTTTGATAGCGCTGCTCGAACAGCCGATCTTCTTGGGACAAAAGGGGGACTCCGAAAGGAAGGGGAGAGCTAGTCCCCCATTATACCGGCGGCCCTCCCCAATCTCAGCGCAACACTCCCAACCTGAGACTCAGAGCCGCAGGCGTCAGCCTGCGTTGACAAACTCCCACCCACGCGGAGCCCTTAATTTTGCACCGACGCCCTGGCCCACCACATCCGAGGCGTGGGCGTGTGAAGTGAGCCCGCGCGCAACCCACCCTGACTGCAACGGCCCTCCCCATCCCCCACCAACGAAACCCAAGGCCCCTTCCACCGCGTCGTACTCATCAGAGGGCGGCGGCGGGCTCATGGCCCTGGCACCCCCTTTTTTTTCAGACACCTAGGGCGTTTCCTCAACTTTGCCGCCCACGGGATCTTTGTTATGATGATCAGTAATCCCCCCCCTACACGGGCGGTTCGTCCACGGGTTCTCGCTAAAGGAACGGCATGTCCACAGTTGAAGCTGCACCGGTGGCCTTAGGTCCACCTGCACCCGCAGACCGCGTCGTTAACGATTTCAGCATCCAGGTCGCCACGGTCAACGGCTCCGGAAGTCAGACGGCCAATCTCGTTCTGCTCCGGGCGTTGTTCCAGATGGGCATCCCGGTTTCGGCCAAGAACTTGTTTCCGTCGAACATCGCCGGCCTGCCCACGTGGTACACCATCCGTGCCAACAAGCACGGGTTCATCGGCCGCAAGCGCGGGATTGATTTCCTCGTCGCGATGAATCCCGAAACCGCCCGCGACGATGTGCTCGATCTTCCCGCCGACGCCGCCGTTGTCTACGACGAGCCACTGCATCTGGACTCGATCCGCACCGACCTGCATTTCTACCCCGTTCCGTTCACCAAGATCGTCACGCCCGTCTGCCCCAACGCCAAGCTGCGCAGGCTCGTCCGCAACATCATCTACGACGGCGTGCTGGCCTATCTGCTTGGTATCGATCTCGAGGAAATCGAGAAGGCGCTGCGGAAGCAATTCAAGAGAAAGCCTAAGGCAGCGGACCTCAACTGGAACGCCGTCACCGCCGGTTACGAGTACGCCAAGCAAGAGCTGGGCAAGGCCGACCCGTTCTATGTCGAGCGGATGAACGCCACAGCCGGCAAGGTCATCATCGAGGGCAACGCGGCTGTCGCTTTGGGCGCGATGTTCGCCGGGGTCAGCGTGGTCACCTGGTATCCGATCACCCCGTCGTCGTCCGTGGCCGAGTCGCTGACCGAATACGCGCGCCAGTACCGCATGGATCCCGAGACCGGCAAGGCCACGTTCGCGATCGTGCAGGCCGAAGACGAACTCGCTTCGATTGGCATGGCCATCGGCGCCGGTTGGGCCGGCGCCCGCTCGATGACCACCACCGCCGGCCCCGGCATCTCGCTGATGTCGGAGTTCATCGGCCTCGGCTATTTCGCCGAGATCCCCGTCGTCATCGTCAACGTCCAGCGCATGGGGCCCTCGACCGGACTGCCCACGCGTACCGCGCAAGGCGATCTGCTGGCTTGCGCGACGCTGTCGCACGGCGACACCAAGCACCCGCTGCTGATCCCCTCGACGCCCGAGGAATGCTTCACCATGACCGGCCAGGCCTTCGACCTCGCCGAGGAGTTGCAGACCCCCGTCTTCGTGATGATGGACCTCGACCTCGGCATGAACTACTGGATGGCCGACGAGTTCAAATACCCGACCAGGCCTTTCAAGCGCGGCAAGGTGCTCGACGCCGCCGACCTCGAACGCTTGGGCGAGTTCTCACGCTATCGCGACGTCGATGGCGACGGGATCTGCTACCGCACGCTGCCCGGCACCGACCATCCGCTCGCCGCCTACTTCACCCGCGGCACCGGACACAACGAACACGCCCAATACAGCGAACGCCCCGCCGACTGGGCCCGCAACATGGAGCGGCTCAGCCGTAAGTTCGAGACCGCCCGTTCGATGATGCCGCGCCCGGAGATCGACCTCGTCGAAGACGCCTCCGTCGGCTTCATCGGCTGCGGCACCAGCAACTGGGCGATCGTCGAGAGCCGCGAACAGTTGAAGGCCGAGCACGACGCCCGCACCTCGTATCTGCGCCTGCTGGCCTATCCGTTCGACAAAGAGTTGACGGACTTCATCCGGCGTCACCACCACGTTTACATCGTCGATCAGAACCGCGACGGCCAATTGTTCGAGCTGATTCGCTCCGACACGCCGGCGGACCTGATCGAGCGCCTCCGCAGCGTCCGCTATTTCGGCGGACTGCCGCTCGATGCGCGCACCGTCACCGAATCCGTTGTTGAGCAGGAGGGCCTGTGAGCACCGCGACCGCCCCGCCACCCAAGAAGGTCAACCGCGTCGGCCTCGAGTTGAAGGACTACCGCGGCCTCAAAACCACGCTCTGCGCCGGCTGCGGCCACAACTCGATCTCCGAGCGCGTCATCGAGTGTTTCTACGAGATGGGCGTCCAGCCGACCCGCGTCGCAAAGTTTTCGGGCATCGGTTGCTCCTCGAAATCGCCGGCCTACTTTCTCAACATGTCGCACGGGTTCAACGCCGTGCACGGACGCATGCCCTCGGTCGCCACCGGCGCGATGCTCGCCAACAAGACCCTGCTGGCGTTGGGCGTCACCGGCGACGGCGACACCGCCTCGATCGGCATCGGCCAGTTCGTTCACCTGATGCGGCGCAACCTGCCGATCATCTACGTCATCGAAGACAACGGCTGTTACGGCCTCACCAAGGGACAGTTCTCGGCCACCGCCGACATGGGCTCGACGGCCAAGAGCGGCATCGCCAACGACCTGCCTCCCATTGACACCTGCGCGCTGGCGATCCAACTCGGCGCGACCTACGTGGCCCGCTCCTTCTCCGGCGACAAAAAGCAGTTGCAGGCGATTTTGAAAGGCGCCATCGCCCACCGCGGCACGGCCATGATCGACGTCATTTCCCCGTGCGTCACCTTCAACGACCACGAGGGCTCGACCAAAAGCTACACCTACGTCCGAGACCACCGCAGCGAGCTCAACTCGGTGGACTTCGTCCCCTTCTTCAACGAGATCCAGGTCGAAGAGGAATTCGAGCCCGGCACCGTCCGCGAGGTGACGCTGCACGACGGCTCGACGCTGCTTCTCAAGAAGATCGAGGAAGGCTACGACCCCACCAGCGAGACCGACGCCATCCGAACGCTGCACCAGCACCACCAGAAAGGCGAAGTGCTGACCGGCGTGTTCTTCATCGGCGAGGACAAGCCCAACTTCGTCGACCTGCTCGATCTCGGCGACGCCCCGTTGGCGCAAGTCTCCGAAACCACCGGCGGCCGCCCGCCCGAATCCTCCCTCCAATACATCATGGAAGACCTGCGCTAGAAGGGGTCTGTCGCGCCCCGGGATGATCGGGTCGGGTGACGGGGATTGCGCCCCGGCACCCTCCCACACCACCGGACATACGGTTTTCCGTATCCGGCGGTTGGACCCGGCGACTTTACCGACACGCCGCAAGATTCGATGGCACCACCAACCCGTAGCGTCTCAGAATGGCGTTCGACAGCCCCGTGTGCAACAACACATGATGCGCCATACTCCACGCTCCACGACGCGTCGCGACTACACGCAGCAGCCCTTCGCCCACTCCCAGCCGCCGTAACGCTCTCTGGCGGCCTCGCGCCTTGTGCCAACGCAGCCAAAAGCACTTCCGCCTGTGTCGCCGGATCCAACCTTCCAGCCGAAAGACATTCCGGCGCTCCTGGGCCAGCCGGTACTATCCCCACCAGCCCACCACATACCGCCGCCACTCGTCGCGTAATTCCCGACTCGTGACACGGCGACAACTGCGCCAAATCTCTCGCACCTTCTGCTTGAATCGTGCAACACTTTGCGGCGCCACTTCTCGCTGCCCTTGGCGGTTGATGCGAAACCCCAGAAACTTCCGCTCCCAAGGCCTCCCTGCCCCGCTCTTGACACGGTTCACTCGCAATCGCAGATGCCTCTCGATCCAGTCCCCGATCCCCGCCAACACCCGCTTCGCTGCCGCCTCGCTGCTCCCATAGACGTTGCGGTGAGTAGCGCCGGGGAATCGCACCCCGACGCTCTCTCAGAACCGTACGTGAACGTCTCCGCTCATACGGCTCCCACCAGGGAGCCACGCCGCACGCCCAACTGCCAGTGAGCAAACAACCTTGGGTCACGCCGTGAAATCCGCGCCACCCAGTGCGTCGCCCGGCGCAGATGGCCGCGCAGCTTCTTGTATTTCCGATAGGCCCAGCGGGCCAGCGCTCGATCGAGTTGGCGCCTCGGCGGATACAGCGCCGAGCGATCATACCGCCCGTAGTACTGCAGCCAGCCTCGGATCTTCGGGTTGAACATCCGCGACAGATCCTCGATGCTCTTGTCACTGCGTAAGTGCAGCTTCCAGCTCCGAATCTCCACCCGAATCGCCTTCACTGCCCGATCGGAAATGGCGAGGCTGAAGTTGATGAAGTACTTCTCAAAACGATTCTTCGATCTCCGCGGCCGAAAAGTGTAACCGAGGAAATCGAACTTCTCGTTCGGATACGTCCTTCGCCGATCCTCATCCCTGCAGTAGACGATCTTCGTCTTCTCGGGATGAAGTTCCAGCCCGCATTCCCTCCAACGTGCGGCGATGGCCGCCCGAACCTCCTGGGCTTGCCTCTCCGTCCTGCCATGCACGATGGCATCGTCGGCGTAACGCTCAAACCACACCTGCGGATAGCGCTTCGCCAGCCACCGATCAAAGGCGTCGTGCAGGAACAGATTGGCTAACAGGGGGCTGATGACTCCGCCTTGCGGCGTGCCTTTCTCACGCGGGACCAGCGGGCCATCTTCCTCTTCGATCGGAGCCTGCAACCAGCGCTCGATGTAGAGTACGACCCACTTGTCCTTGGCGTGTTTCCTTACTGCCCGCCTCAGCAGATCTTGGTCGATGTTGTCGAAGAAGCCCTGGATGTCCAGATCGATGATCCAGTCCTGACGCCAGCATCGCTGCCGCGCCTTGCCCACTGCATCCCATGCCGATTTTCCCGGCCGATAGCCGTAGGAATCCGGATGAAACAGCGGTTCCACCTCCGGCTCCAGTCTCGACTTCACCACCATTTGCGCGATCCGATCTGCTACGGTCGGAATGCCCAGGCTCCTTTCCCACCGTTCGCTTTCGGTATCTTCACCGTGCGCACCGGCGGCGGAAAGTAGCTGCCCGACGACATCCGATTCCAGATCTTATCGCGGTTGCCTTTCAGCTTCTTCTCACAATCCGTAATCGACTGTCCGTCGACCCCTGCCGCTCCTGGGTTCGCCTTCACCCGCTTAGACGCTTCCCAGACCTCCCCCTTGGAAATACAAAACGGCTTTGCCTCACTCATTGTCTCCTCCCATTGCTGGTTGGCTCATTGCATTCGGCTCCCTGACACAACCCCTTTGCTCCATCCCTTTCTCGGGGACTTCCTCGCTACTACAGGTTGTTCCGCCCCTGCACTCCGCTTCCGTACTCTCGCCCTCATGGTTCTTCCACTTGTGGCTTCTCCGTTTGCATCGGAGGCTCAGGTTCCCACGTTCCGCTCCACCGCCTCTCGACAAGCTCAGGCCCCCTTAATGCCGGATGCCGTTGCGGTCCGTAAACAGGCGCCGCCGCCACTCGTCCCGCCGTAACGACTCCCTACGGTTTTGACATCATCCCTACGCTTTCGACACGTCCTCAGTGGTTCCCTTGCGGTCCTCTTCTTGCCAATCACCTGACCTGGTTCTTTCCAGGCCTTTTCCTTCTGTGCTCACGACCATGGCTTTTGGCCACAGCCGCCGAAGGTGGTTTGGAACCTGCTCCTGCAAGCCGGTTCCGAGGGGCCTACCCTCATCAGTCGAGCAGTTCCACACTTCGAGGCCCTTGCGGCCCTCTCTGCGCTCGTGGCGCACCGTCGTCCGCGTAACGGCACAAGCTCAGCCCGCGCGTCTCCAGTTCCCGATCCAGCAGGGCCTTGCGGCCCGGGACTCCGGGAAACCTCGTCGGTGTGGTGTCATAATCAGTCGCTCTTCTAGCTTTGCTCCTTGGTCCTTCGGCCCTTGGCTCCAGCGGCGTTACCCGCCTTCCTCGCTACTATGGCCTCTGCTGACTTCTCCTTCGCTCTCACCAAGGAGCTCTCCCCAGGTAAGGTGCTGTTTCTTTCCCTTCATACCGTCCGGCTCTACCTCGCACGTCTCGGATGGACATGGGGCTTCACTGTGCCTAGCCAGCTTGCCACCCGTACGCGGCCTCTCTGCCGGTTCGTGTTCCTACGGTCGAAGGTTTGTTCCCCGCTGCCTTCAGCTTGGCTCGCGGCGTTGGCCACGAGATCCACCTTGCGGTTCCCTACGGTTACCTCCATCGGTTGCGGTGAGTACCTTGCAACTCACAAGTAAACAGCCCATGCTGGGCACACTAGGGGCACGGCATGCCGTGCCCGCCGGCTCGACCCACCGCAACATGTGGGTGTGTCTTGCAGTCGTGACAAGAAGCCCAACTTTCAGCACGGGCTGCTAAACCCGCATTCTCAATTTGATAGAAATCCCAATTCTCTAGCGGCTTTCAGCGTCTTTGTTGATAGAGTTCAAACCTAATCAGGACGCCAGAGAGATCCCCACCCGATGGGTAAAAAAGAAACAAGCCGTTCTGAACCGGCGGCTGTTCGGTGACTTGCTGCGGAAGATCTTGGCGCCGCCGTCGCCGAGCGGGTAGCGTTGCCCAGGCGAGGATCAACAGCCTTTGGCTCCCAAAAGGTTTCGCGGGGAGCAGTGTCGGCTGGAGCGCCGTTCCGCCCGCCCCGTCAACATCTGTGCGCGGACGGCCGAGTCCTGGCCCCACCGGTGGAGATGATGTGCGGGGTTCTGTGCGAAAAGACGTGTTGAAGCCCAATGATAATGTCCCCTTGAGCGCCCAATAGAAATGTCCCCTACTCTGAGGCTCCGAAGGAGGAGCCGAGAGTGGGAAGGACATGGATGAGTGCCAAGGAGTTGAGGCGCGGCGAAGTGCTGAGCCGAGTGAAACGAGGGGAACTGAAGTTGACCGAAGCCGCCGAGCTGCTGGAGGTCAGCTACCGCCATGCGAAGCGTCTGAAGAAGCGTTACCGTGCGGGCGGGGCCAAGGCTTTGGTGCACGGTAACGTCGGCCGTGCTTCGAACCGAGCCGATCAGAAGCGACGCCAGCAGGTTCTCGAGTTGGTGCGCGAGAACTATGCGGGCGAGGGGCACGAGCGCTTCGGGCCGACGCTGGCGTCGGAACATCTGGCAGCCGACCACGGCCTGGAAGTGCCGCGCGAAACACTGCGGCGCTGGATGCTCGCCGCGGGTCTGTGGAGCCGCCGTCGCAAGCGCCAACCGCATCGCACCCGGCGCCAACGCAAAGCGCACTTCGGCGAGCTGATTCAACTCGACGGTTCGCACCACCACTGGCTGGAAGAACGCGGCCCGAAAGCCTGTCTGATGAACTTCGTCGATGACGCGACCGGTGTGGCGCTGTGCCGTTTCTCGGACCAGGAAACGACCTGGGCCGCGGCCGATCTGCTCGCAGCCTGGGTACGTCAACACGGCGTTCCCAAGGCGTTGTACTGCGACTGGAAAAACGTCTACCAGCGCCAGCCGACGTCGCGGGAAGCGCTGGCAGGCATCAAGCCCGAGACGCAGTTCGGGCGCATGTGTGCCAAGCTCGGCATTACGATCATGGCGGCTTCCTCGCCGCAAGCCAAGGGCCGAGTGGAGCGCCATCACGGCACGCACCAAGACCGCCTGATCAAGAAGATGCGGCTGCGCGGGATCGTCGAGTACGAGGCGGCGAACCGTTATCTCGACGAGGAGTACCTGGCCGAGCACAACGAGCGCTTCGCCTGTGAGCCGGCGGCGGCAGCGGACTTTCACCAGGCGCTCCCCCGCGGCACCGAGCTGCGAGGGGTGTTCTGTTGCGAGTACGAACGGGTGGTGAGCAACGACCGGGTGGTGCGTTTCGAGAATCGTTGTTTGCAGTTGAAGCCGAAACGCAACCAGGGCGTGGGGGCGGGGGCACGGGTGACGGTCCAACAGTGGCGCGATGAGAGCTTGCAGGTGAGGTTTGACGGGCACGAGATCGAGCACGACGTGATCGCCACGCCGACGCCACAGCTGCGGACGAAGCCAGCACCACAGCAGCGTCCGGGGGGCGGGCGCAAGCCGGCGGCGGACCACCCCTGGCGGCGAGCTGTGTTACGGAAAAAACGGGCTGCGAATACATAAGAGGGCTGTGGAAATGCCGGGTCGGATGGAAAGCGTGGAAAATCTATCGAGGCAGCAGTACCGGGTTCGAGGAGCGGTGGATGGTTTTCCACCCTTCCCACCGCCCCTTGGAAATCGCTACGCGATTCCCACAGTTCCACAGCCCCGACGACGACGATATCTCTCCTACGAACAAGAAACACAAGGGGACACTTCTATCGAGCTACCGAGGGGGACATTTCTATTGGGCGTTGACATTCTGTGCGAAAAGACGTGGTATTCGGAGCAGCAAGGGTGTATACTGTGGCGGTGCCAGGGCCAAAATGAAAATCCCGGAGAAGAGCTGGTCAAGACAAACCAGGCGGAGCACGCCTACGGATTCGCTCGGCTGGAACCATTCGGCGAAGATTTGAAGGTGCCTCCTCTGTCAGGAAGAGACCCGACCTATGTTGAATGCCTCAGTTTCCATACTGTCACAGATATCACTATTCTCTCTGCTACTGGTGACCGCATGCGATACGTCCGGCCCCAGCGCGACCGGGGATACCGACGGCTGGAGCGCCGCGCGCGCTCTACGGACGAAAGCACTGGAAAAGCACCTCGATGACAATGCGGTTGCCTTCAGTTGGTTCGCGGATTTTCCCTTCGGGACCACGGAAGGCATCCCTTATCTCATCCTGCGAAGCCTGCCGCTGATTGCACCGGAAGAGTGGGGCAGTAGGGAAAACTTTCTGGACGTCGTCGGTCTGTTTCACGACGAACGAAATAAAGGTTACCCGATTGCTCGTGGGGTCGGCTGGAGCGGTATGGGGCGCGAACCTGGCGACCTGAAGCCCGACTATGCGTCCTTTGCCTGCGGGGCCTGCCACGTGGGACGCGTTCGGACGGACGATGGCTCGATGATGTACCTCGATGGAGGCATCAATGCAGAATTCAATCTCGTCGCTTATCGCGTCAAAGTCGTGAACACGATTAATAAAATGATCGGTGATGAAACCGATGGCGAAAAAAAAGTGGCTCGCGCGACTTCCGCCATCCTGAAGGCCATCCACAACGCACACGGGAAGAATCCGAACTTCTTCTATGGGAACTACATGCTGGGAAGTAACCGCTTCGACGCGGACTATGAAGCGAAGCAGATCGATCTGTTCAAAGAAAACGCCGCATCACTCGTTGGTGGTTTCCTGGTCCGAGCGGGCCTGGAACTGAGTTCTCTCGTCGAACTGGTCAACAAGAACTACAAAGGGTTCGAAGAGCCGATGCTGCGTGGTTTCGGCGGAATGGCCGACGCGACCGGAGTCAGCATGTCGATCGGTTTCGCTGCCGCGAAAGCCAAGGACCCGAATGCGGATCCGGAAACCGGGCTGCCTCCGGCACCGGGACTGACTGACTACATGGCGGTGTGGGAACAGGGCAAACGAAAGGTCCGGTGGAATGAGAGCAAGACCGACCTGATCGATGGAGGTGGGCAGTGGAACGGCAATATCCCGCTTCCGATGTACCGCAACATGGCCGCTGAAATGACGATGGGTTACGGAGCCAAAACGGATGTGCGAATTGCCGCCTTTGCCCAAGAGCTGCTGGAAGACCTGCCGGCTCCCCCCTATCCCTTCGAGGTGGACATGGAACTGGCAAAGAAGGGTAAGCCGTTGTTCGAAAAGAACTGCGCCGACTGCCATCGACCGCACAACGGGAGAATCTACGGCAACATCGGTACGGATCTGAGCCGCGTCTACGTCGTGAGTCCTCTCACGGCGAAGAACGCTCGAGCAGGCTTTACAGCGATCGGTTTTCCGGACCGCGTTGTGGTTCTACCCCCTGATGGCCGGCAGACCACGCCCTTTAAGGAATTTGAAGGCGTTCCGCTGACAGGCAAAGCGGACCTGGCGATGCGGGACCCCAAAGACTGCGAAGGCTATAACGCCCTTCCGCTGGGCGGCATCTGGGCGCAGGCACCGTACCTGCACGGGGGATCGGTCCCTACGCTCCACCATCTGCTCATTCCGAGCGAACGACCGGACGTCTTCATCAAGAGCCGTCTGGACTATGACACGGAAAACGTTGGTTTTGAGTGGCGCGAGGGAGAGGAATACAGGAAAGGTGAAGGTTACAAGTTCGACACGACCGCGTTCCCGACCGTAAGCAAACACGGACACGACAAAGATATTGACGAAGACGGAACGCTCTATAAACTCGACTGGTCCGACGATCGCGAGGGTGCGAAGGCGATCATTGAGTATATGAAATCGTTGTAACAGCTATCTCAAGGATGGGTGTGGCACGGCGCACCAGGCAGACTATTCCAGGCCTCAACAAGACAGTGAGTCGGTCATCTTCGCCTTTTACCCGAGCTGGGTATCCACTTGACTCAGGTGACCCCAAGATGTAGTGTAGGGCCTGGTGGAGGATTACCCGCGCGACCAACTCGAATTCGAGTCTCGCTTTGCGAGCGAGGAGGCTTGCCGCGACTATCTGTTCGCCTTGCGCTGGCCAGAGGGTTTCCGCTGTCCAAGGTGTGGGCATGAGCGCGCTTGGCCGGTGCGCAAAGTGTGGTTCGAATGCGCTCGCTGCGGGCGGCAAACCTCCGTCACCGCCGGCACGATCTTTCAAGACACACGCAAGCCGCTGCGGCTGTGGTTCCGGGCGATGTGGACCATCACCACGCAGAAGAATGGGGCCAGCGCCCTGGGTCTACAGCGCGTTCTGGGACTGGGCAGTTACCAAACCGCCTGGCCTTGGATGCACAAGCTGAGGCGAGCGATGGTGCGCCCGGGGCGGGAGCGATTGACGGGCCTCGTCGAGGTCGATGAGACCTACTGGGGCGCTGAAGAAGAAGGGGTAATCGGCCGGCAGACCGAGCGTAAAGCGTTGATTGCAGTCGCCGCGGAAGAGAGAGGCACCGGGCTGGGGCGCATCCGCATGCAGCGCGTTCAGAACGCCTCGGCGGCCAGTTTGATGCCCTTCGTCGAGGAGTCGGTCGAGCCGGGCAGCGTGGTTGTTACCGACAACTGGTCGGGCTACGATCCGCTCAAGAAGAAGGACTACCAGCGTCGTATCATCTCGATTAACAACCGCCGCGAGCAGGCCTCGCAGCTACTGCCGAGGGTGCACTTGGCGATCTCGCTACTCAAGCGCTGGATGCTGGGCACGCATCAGGGGGCGGTCAGCCACGAGCATCTGGACTACTATCTCGACGAGTTCGTGTTCCGCTTCAATCGGCGCAGATCACGCAGTCGGGGCAAGCTCTTCTACCGCCTTGTGCAGCAGGCCATGGCGGTGGAGCCGACGCCGTACCGCTCGATCGTCGCCGATTGGGACGCTAAGACGCTGTGAGCCCAACTACAAGATGTTGGGGTCACCTGAGTCAAGTGGATACCCGGCTTACCCGAAACACCGGACGCGCCCTACGCTTTCTGTACAGTATCGCCGATCAACCTCCCAGGCGGTCACGTGGAGGTTACGACTAACGCGAGTGCGGAACGGACACGCGGGGCGATCGGGCGGCTGACCGAACTTCCGGCGGCAGTGCGCGTCGTGCAAGAGGCGCTGGAAGCGACCGAGGACCCGCTCTGCACGAACGAACAACTGCAGGAAATCCTATCGCAAGACCCCGGTGCCACGGCTGACTTGCTGCGGCTGGCCAACTCTCCGTTCTTTGGGGTCAGTAACCTGATCCGGACGCTGGCCATGGCGGTGACCGTGGTGGGTCACGCCCGGCTCGTCACGCTGCTACGCCACTTGATGGCGACAAAGCTTATGGGTTCCCTGCCGGCACACACCGAAGTCGCTAGGGAGTGCCGATCCGTTGCTTTGGCGGCCGGAGTCGTTTGCCACCAAATCGCCGAGCAGGCCTACGCCAGCAATCCCGACGAGTTTATGATCGCCGGACTGCTGCACAACGTAGGTGAACTCGCGCTGCTTTCGGAGACGCCGGAGGAATACCAGAAGGTCAGAGAGCTGAGCGCCGAGATGCACCTGCGCATGGCCGAGATCGCGGTGTTGGGCGTGGACCAATTCCAGGTGAGCCGCTGGCTACTCGAAGCGTGGAGCTTTCCGCCTAACTACATCGAGGCCGCGGGGTACTGGAGTACGCCGGGACATTCCGACGTGAGCACCCCCTCCTACCTGATTGTCGGGATCGTCAGCATCGGCGCCCAACTGGCGCGCGCGTGGTTCGAAGGGCTGGATGAGCAAGCCGCGATCAGCCTGGTTTCGGCGTCCGCGTTCTCGAGAACGCGTATTCAGCTCGAAGCCCTCATCGGGAACTATCAAGGCATCGAAGAGAGAGTCGAGAGGCTCGAACGCAGCTTGTAGAGGAGTCTGGGCCTATTCGTCTCCCTCACATCGCTCAACCCCCACGTCCGAAACCCAAGCGGGGAAGCTACTGTGCGAGGCCGGGTTTCCCAATCCTAAGTGGTTTTCGCTCAGTCGGCATCGGAGGGTGAGGCCTGTGTTCGAACGTGTCGACCTCCAACCCTTCCTCGTCCTGTTCGTGTTTGTGCCGGTGTCTCTGCTCGCGCTCCCGCCGGCGTCTGGCTTGGGAGCTCAGTTCCGCCTTGCGCCCCGCTTCCGACCGAGGGACCTCGAGGTCGCCGAAGGGCTTAGAGGCAGGAAAGATGTCGGGCATGGCATTCCTCCTCATCCCTCTTATCGGCTGAGCAGGGGAAGCACATCACACCACCACCGGCGGCAGGCCAGGGTCGGAAAGTAGTAGCCTGATCCCAGGCCTGCATTGCGTCCCTTGGCGCGTCCATGGCCGACACGGGCTGGGCCCGGCCATAGCCAACGGCTCGAGCGCTTGAATCGAATCCCCCGCCAACTCCACTTGGAATCAAGGACTTGAGAGCCACCGAAAGCGTCGAACAGCCATGAGCCCCATCGCTCCGCTTGAATCCTACTATGCTGCCCACGAGACTGACTTCCTCGACGGCCTCAAGGACTTCCTCCGCATCCCCAGCATCAGTACGCTGCCCGAGCACCGCGCCGACATCGATCACGCCGCCGGCTTCCTCACCGGCGAACTGAAGCGCATGGGCATGCGCGACGTCCGCCTGATCGAGGGCGAGGGACACCCCCTCGTCGCCGCCGAATGGTTGCAAGCACCCGGCAAGCCGACGCTCGTCATCTACGGGCACTACGACGTACAGCCACCCGATCCACTGGATGAGTGGCACTCACCTCCCTTCGAGCCTGAGGTCCGCGGCGGTGATCTTTTCGCCAGGGGAGCGACGGACGACAAGGGTCAGACCTACATCCTGCTCAAGGCCGTGGAAGGATTCCTTCAGACCGCGGGTAGCCTACCGATCAACATCAAGTTCCTGATCGAGGGTGAAGAAGAGACCGGCGGCGAGATGATCGACGCCTATCTCCGGCAACAGGGCCACGGGCTCGGGGCTGACGCCGCCTTGTTGTGCGATACCGAGATGTTCGCACCCGAGCTGCCGACCCTCTGCGTCGGCCTGCGAGGCGGCATCTACACCGAGGTCGCGGTGCGGGGACCGCGCACCGATCTTCATTCCGGGGTCTACGGTGGCACGGCCCCGAACCCCTTGCAGGCGGTAGCCGAGATCATTGCGCAGCTCAAGGACCCGGACGGAAAGTTGCTCATCCCGGGCATCTACGACGATCTCGAACCGCCCACCGACGCCGAGCGCGAGGCCTGGAGCCGGCTGCCGTTTGATGAAAGCGAATACCTCGAGAACGAAGTGGGCTCGACGATGTTGACCGGAGAGCCGGAATACGGCGTGCTCGAGCGCACCTGGGCGCGGCCGTCGCTCGACGTGCACGGCATCCGCGGCGGCTTCATCGGCGAAGGAGCGAAAACGGCCATCCCTGCGCGGGCTGTCGCGAAGATCAGCATTCGTCTGGCGCCAAGTATGTATCCCGACGACGTATTCGACAAATATCGGCGCTACGTGGAAGGGCTGACCCCGAAGGGTACAGTCGTGTCGGTTCGCAAACTCAACGCGGGTCCGCCGTCGGTTGTCGATGCCGGCCATCCTTTGATCCGAGCGGCCGCCGAGGCGCTGACCGAGGTCTTCGGCACGCCTGCCGTGTTCATCCGCTCGGGAGGCTCAATTCCCGTCGTAAACCTGTTCAAGCAGTTCGCGGGCATCCCGACCGTGATGATGGGCTTCGGCTTGCCCGACGACAACCTGCACGCGCCGAATGAGAAGTTCCACTTGCCCAATTTCTACCGCGGTATCCGGGCCGTGGCACGGTACCTCGAGAAGTTGGGGGAATAGGCGTAGCGCGGATCTCGGTTTTGAGATCCGCGAGTTTAAGATAGTCTTTCGCAGCTACAATACCGTCATATCCATATGGCCGAATACAACCCTGAGTTGGAGAGCATCGTCCGGGAGCTGAACGAGAAGGCGAGCCCGGATCGGTCGGACACCCGAGCCCCGCGCACCGCCCAGGCTTCATCGATACCCGCGTCGATGCCGCTGTCCGTTGAGACGGACGTAACGATCGATTCGGACTCGCTCGATCCCGTGTTGCGCCAAGCGGTCGAGCGCAGCGCGTCGGACCTGCTCCTGGTGGCCGGCTGCCCCGTCGTGCTGCGTGTCAACGGCAGCTTGCTGCACGGCAGCGGACCGGTGCTCGATCACGACGATGTCAACAAGCTGGTGCTGCCGATGCTGTCGGCGGCGCGCCGCGAGGAGTTGGAAACGCGGCGCTCGTGCGATTTCAGCTTCGTGCGCGAGGGCATCGGGCGATTTCGCACCAACGTGCACTTTCAACGTGGCACGTTGGCGGCGGCCATACGGTTGCTGCCGGCGGAGATCCCCACACTCGAGTCACTGCATCTGCCCGCGTCGCTCGCCAAGCTCACCGAGCGCAAGCAGGGTCTGATTTTGGTGACGGGGCCGACCGGGTCGGGCAAGACGTCGACGCTGGCCGCGCTGATGGGACTCGTCAATCAGAACTATCCCGATCACGTGGTCACCATCGAGGATCCGATCGAGTACTACCACGTCAACCGCAAGTCGATCTTCGAGCAGATCGAGGTCGGGCACGATTGCCATGACTTCGCCGGTGCACTGCGCAGCATCCTGCGTCAGAACCCCGACGTCATCCTGGTGGGCGAGATGCGCGACCCCGAAACCGTCGCCACGGTACTGACAGCGGCTGAGACCGGCCACTTGGTGCTCTCGACCTTGCACACCAACGACGCGGTGCAGGCTCTGGGCCGCATTGTCGATCTGTTTCCCAGCGGCCGGCAAACTCAGATTCGCCAGCAATTGTCGCTGGGGCTGTTGGCAATCATTGCGCAGCAGCTCCTACCGTCAGCCGACGGCCTAGGGCGCTATCCGGCGGTCGAGATCCTGCTGGCGAATACCGCCGTGCGCCACTTGATCCGCAAGGGCGAAGATCACATGCTGCGCTCGCAGCTCAGCCTGGGCCGCGGCGAGGGCATGATCATGATGGAGCAGTCGCTCGCCGACCTGGTGCGAAACGGCAGCATCACAAGGGACATCGCCTCGGCCCACTGCGCCAGCGATGATGAGCTGCAGCGCTACCTGATGCATTAGAGGTCCGACGTCAGGGCGCTCGTCGAGAAGCCGTCAAGCAACCACCACCATGCGGCTTCGTGCAGCCAAGAACCGGCTCAAGGTAGAGCACTCGATCCTCGACGGCCTGCGGCCCGTGCTCGAGGAACTGCTTGAGGCGAACCCATCGATTCAGTCGATCATTCCCGGCGTGATCCGGCGCGTCCGTGACGCCAAGGGCAAGGTGAGAATCCGCATCACGATCCCAACACGCAACGGCTGGAAGGGCATCGCTCTCGCCAGCGGCGCTCGCCAAGAGTTGTTTATCTCGACGCCGATGTCGAAAGAAGAATTGGAGCAGGCGCTACTTGCCGCGTTGCAGTGAGGGGCTCGGGCCGTAGCCCCGCCGCCCGAAGTGTCCTCGCGGGCTTGTCTTCGGGCTCCTAGGGCCTAACCGGATCTAGGTCCTGAGTGCGGTTTTGATGATTAGCACCGGGGGGCGGCTCCGCGACCAACAGACGGGTACAATTGAGACTCAGGCTCCTATGCTCTCTGTTCTTGTCCGCTTCGCAGTGATTGCGATCCTTCCGGTCACCTTCGCCAGCCCTCCCATCCCGTCCCCGAAAAGCCGTTGTTCCACTTCGGCCCGTGTTTGCCTAACACTTTCCCCTTCGGACCCTCCCGGGCCCGTTTTCAAACTTCTCCTTGCTCCTCAAACTCCTACCGGTTTCACTTGCGGCGCTCGCAGTGCTTCATGCACCTGCCTGAACAACTCCCCATACGCATAGCCCCGCTCGCCATCGATAACCAGACCTTGCGCACCGTCTCTCGCACCCGCGCGCCCACCTTCAACAACACCCGCCGGATCGTCTCCGTCGGCGTCCGCGCCCATCCCGTGCCCGCCAACCCCAGCCGCCGCAGTCCCGCCACCAGCCCATACGCCAGCGACGACAGAGAGAGCCGCAGTTGATTCGCCCTCATCGTCTCCGTGCTCAGGCGGTCGGCGAACAAACTCAACTGCTCCTTGATGCGATTCTCCCTCTCGCCCCGCTGGCAGTAAAAGTCTTCATACAATCGCTGGGCCGCCCACTCGTCCGCGCTCAAGCTTGTCACCACGTAGCGCGGATTCTCCTTGCCCTCGAGCTGTTCGGCCTTCGCCACCACCCGCCGCGCCCGGCTCCAACTCTTCCGCGTCTGATACGCAAACTCGGTAAACTCGCGCGCCGCCTGCCCGCTCTGCTGCTGTTTCGCCGCGGCCTGTTGCATCGCCTCCTCGATGAGCGTGCGCAGCCGCTCGTTGCGCGCCAACCCCACCACCTAGTCCACTCCGTTGGCCTCGCACCAACTCATCAACGCCTCGCTACTGAACCCGGCGTCGCCCCGCACCACGATGCGCACCTGCGGCCAGACTTCGCGGATCTGTTCGACGATGCGCTCGATGCGCTGGGGGTCGCGCCGATCGTGGAAGCAAGCGGCCAGCCGCGGCAGCAGGTTGAGGCGTTGATCGACTTGGCGCAGCAGCAGGGCGCCGGCATCGGAGGTGATGGCGCCGCCATCGAAGCGAGCGACCACGTCGCGGCGGCCGTGGGGTTCAAAGATGAACGAGGTTTGGGTACACTCGGTAGACATCAGGCTGCTTCCTCCTGTTGGTTCTGGTGGCTGAAACATTCTCCCAACAAATGTTTTATGCCACAGGAAGCAGCCTCATTGCCATCTCCTGGTGAGATTTCCGGGCTAGGGGTCTGGTGAGGCTCGGAGCGTCCACGCCTGCACCTGCGCCTTGCGGCCTAGCCCACCTGCCGTAGTTCCTCGCGAACGACGCGCCGCAACGTGTCTTCGAGCGGCTCTTCCACCCGCAGGACGTGCTCCCGTAGCGCGTCATTGATCACGGTCTGGTAGTTCCCTCCGCCGGCGCGATCGACTTGAGCCCGAAACCACTCCAACAAGTCGTCGTCGAGGCGAATCGTGATCCGGGTCTTTCCTTTCGGAACCCTCACCACACGACCGCGCTTTGCTTTGCTGAAATCGTATTCCTTTCTCATCGGCTCTCTCCATGCTGTTGGCGCTCGCTCTGCCGGCGTTCACTGGGCGTCGCTCTCCGGGCCGAGATGACCCGGATCGAGTCGTCCCGCCAGGTGTAGACAACCCAGCGCCCGTCCCAGCGAGTCCACGCCAAGTGTTACCCAGCGCTCCTCTCCCTCCGCAAAAGGATCGCGCATCGTCAGTGCCAACTCGTCCTCCAAGGCCGTCACAGCGTCGGCGAAGCGCACGCCGTGCTTACGAACGTTCGACTCGGCCTTGGCAG
Source organism: Bryobacterales bacterium (assembly GCA_965261065.1). GTDB lineage: Bacteria > Acidobacteriota > Terriglobia > Bryobacterales > UBA6623 > JAKZVK01. Next base: position 7,976,079 of record OZ253444.1, read on the forward strand.
GATCCCAATCAAACTTCACCCGTCTCCATTGTATGCACATTTGTACCCCAGGGTGCCCGAACTCAGGTGTGAGAACCCCTACTCAAGCTGGTCCCGATCAAGTGCACAGGACAAGAATCTCCATTTCCACAGGTGTCCGGTGCGCGAGTATTGCCGGTGCTGGGTATCCACTTGACTCAGGTGACCCCAAGATGTAGTGTAGGGCCTGGTGGAGGATTACCCGCGCGACCAACTCGAATTCGAGTCTCACTTTGCGAGCGAGGAGGCTTACCGCGACTATCTGTTCGCCTTGCGCTGGCCAGAGGGTTTCCGCTGTCCAAGGTGTGGGCATGAGCGCGCTTGGCCGGTGCGCAAAGTGTGGTTCGAATGCGCTCGCTGCGGGCGGCAAACCTCCGTCACCGCCGGCACGATCTTTCAAGACACACGCAAGCCGCTGCGGCTGTGGTTCCGGGCGATGTGGACCATCACCACGCAGAAGAATGGGGCCAGCGCCCTGGGTCTACAGCGCGTTCTGGGACTGGGCAGTTACCAAACCGCCTGGCCTTGGATGCACAAGCTGAGGCGAGCGATGGTGCGCCCGGGGCGGGAGCGATTGACGGGCCTCGTCGAGGTCGATGAGACCTACTGGGGCGCTGAAGAAGAAGGGGTAATCGGCCGGCAGACCGAGCGTAAAGCGTTGATTGCAGTCGCCGCGGAAGAGAGAGGCACCGGGCTGGGGCGCATCCGCATGCAGCGCGTTCAGAACGCCTCGGCGGCCAGTTTGATGCCCTTCGTCGAGGAGTCGGTCGAGCCGGGCAGCGTGGTTGTTGCCGACAACTGGTCGGGCTACGATCCGCTCAAGAAGAAGGACTACCAGCGTCGTATCATCTCGATTAACAACCGCCGCGAGCAGGCCTCGCAGCTACTGCCGAGGGTGCACTTGGCGATCTCGCTACTCAAGCGCTGGATGCTGGGCACGCATCAGGGGGCGGTCAGCCACGAGCATCTGGACTACTATCTCGACGAGTTCGTGTTCCGCTTCAATCGGCGCAGATCACGCAGTCGGGGCAAGCTCTTCTACCGCCTTGTGCAGCAGGCCATGGCGGTGGAGCCGACGCCGTACCGCTCGATCGTCGCCGATTGGGACGCTAAGACGCTGTGAGCCCAACTACAAGATGTTGGGGTCACCTGAGTCAAGTGGATACCCGGCTTGCCGGTTAACTAGCTCCGCGAGAACCAGCCGCGCTGGGCGTCAGAACCCGATGGAGGTCGATCTGTTTTCGATCATCGACATCCCGGTGTAGAGTACGATGGTTGGCGGTGAGCAGGTGTTTGAGGCGTAGGCAAAGTGGCTCTTACCTATCCAATTCACACGCTTGGTTCAAGCAGGCGACACGGGGCGACAATGGGGGCTGGGCGATAATGGGGGAAACTTCGATGGCTCGTTCGATGGCAACTGTGCTGGTGGGTTGGGCAACCCTTGCCGGTTTGGCGGTGGCTCTTTTTGCCGCCGAGCCCGGCCCGCGATTCAATGACAACGGGGAGTTGCTGCGGCCGCGGGACTACCGCGAATGGATCTTCATCGGCGCGACGCTCGGCATGAGCTACGACGAGAACGCAGAGAAACGGAAGCACCCCAAGTTCCACAACCTCTACCTCGATCCGGCGGCCTACCGCGAGTACCAGCAGAGCGGGCGCTTCCCCGAGAAGACGATGATTGCGATGGAAGTGCTCAGCGCCGCTTCACAATCGTCCATCAACCGCCAGGGCCATTTCGAGGACGAGTTGCTCGGCGTGGAAGTAGCCGTAAAAGACAGTTCACGATTCGACGAGAGCTGGACCTATTTCAACTTCATCGCCGAGGATGGGTCGCAAAAGGAAACCGCGACCGCCTACCCCAAAGAGCGCTGCTGGTCGTGCCACGACGAGCATGCGGCGACGGATAATGTGTTTACGCAATTCTATCCGGTGCTGCGCCAGGCTCGGTGAGTCGGAGCCACGAGCCTGGAAACCGAGCCGTGACCGTCAGGAAGCGGTCCGGCACGAACCCCCCACGCCACTCGGAAGGCCCTATAACCGAGACAGCGTGCGGTGCCGAAAAATCGACCCTGTTGAAAATCGGGGACTTACAAAACAGCTAAATTAGAACACCGGCAGCGACGACGTGTCGGGCGGCCCGGAGGGGAACGTGAGGTGCCGCAACAGGTCCTCAGTGCTTCTCATCCTCTCGAACTCCTCGTGCGCGGACGCACGCATGGTCAGCAGGCAGCGCTCGATCTGATTGTTGATGGCTTCGATGGCGTCGAGCTGCTCCACGCGGAGCAGGGAGATGCCTGTGCGGCCGCGGTCGCGCTGGCCGAGGTAGGCCCGGACGGCGCGCACCTGGTGCTCGACCAGGGCAATATCACCTGCTTCGAGCGCGGCCAACAGAATCTGGACCGCTTCGCGGCACTGCTGATAGATGGTTTCGGGGTTCATGGCGGCTCGTTTCTCTGCCCAACTACTGAGCCTTATCGGAAAGCGCGGGCGCCTCTAGAGTGAATCTGCGGCTGGGGCCGCTTGTCGGCTGACATTGGCGAGGCCTTGCGGGGGCTCGGGCGGCAGCCACTTGGGCTGGGGCGATATCCTGTCGCCCAATGGTGGTGGCTCAGACTTTTCTTTTTGACGATGGAACAAATCCGTCGCCGGTGGTGTCTACAGAAGTGCAGGCGTGAATCGAACAGCTTGCCCGGTCCTGGTAAGCTGAGGTGGAATACGAACCGGGAGGGGGGACTGTCGAGTGTCCCTGAGCCAACCACAAGCACCGAGTTGCGACGAGAACGCTGACTTGCTCGATCGGCTTCGGGCACGAAGACCGGGGGCGTTCGAAGAACTGCTGGACCTCTACCAGAAGCCGATCTACGGCTTTGTCTATCGGCTGCTTGACGACCCCGCGGACGCCCCGGACGTCACGCAGGAGGTCTTCATCAAGGTTTTTTGCAAGATCGGCGGCTTCCGCGGAGATTGCGGCTTGAAGTCCTGGCTCTACCGTATCGCCATCAACGAAGCGCTCAACCGCCGGCGGTGGTTTAGCCGCCATCGGCGTGCGGAGACGCCGATGGACTCAGTAAACGGCGTGTCAGGCCCTGCGGCGCACGCTTTGGCCGATAAGGGTAAATCGCCTTTCGATCTCACGTACCGGCGCGAACAGATGGCGCTCGTCGAGCAGACGCTGCGGCAGATGGACGAACGGCTCCGTTGCGCCGTGCTTCTCAGAGACGTGGAGGGCCACAGCTACAACGACATCGCCGAGATGCTTCAGCTTTCGCTCGGGACCGTGAAGTCCCGTATCCTTCGAGGACGCGAAGCGTTGAAGCGTGGATTGCAGCAGCATCTGCCGGCCGAGTTGCCCGACGGAGCTGCGCTGCAGACGGAGTGAGTTATGAATTGTCGTTCGGCAGCATCGAGAATTCGGTCGTATGTCGACGGCCAGTTGGGATGGTTCCAGCGCCCGTTGGTCCGTCGGCATTTACTGCAATGCCCTGCGTGCTTCGAGCAGTACGAGAGCAGCGAGGTCGTCCACGATCTCGTTCGCGACCGGCGAGAGATCACTGCGCCGGCGTCCCTTCGGACGCGGATTCTGCTGGCTACGTCCGGAGCCGTGCGGTGGCATCCGATTTCCCAAGCCAAGCTGTGGCTCGAGAACTGGCTGCAGCCGCTCGCCCTCCCAGCCTTCGGGGGCGTACTGTCCGCCATGGTTCTCTTTGGCGTGCTGATGTCGCACCTGTCATTCGTGCGGGGCGGGTTGGTGGACGATATTCCCCTGACCTATCTCACACAGACCTGGATTGCGGGTCCCACGATCACGGAGGCGCCGGAGTTGGTGGTGCCGGAAGACATCATCGTCGAAGTGTTCGTCAATCGCGACGGCCGGGTCTATGACTTGCGCATGGTGAAGGTCCCGGCGGCGTCTCCCCATCTTGCATTGAAGCTGAAGTCACAGGTGGCGAGTGCGTTGTTGACGGCGAAGTTCGCTCCGGCGATGAACTTCGGCCGGCCAGTGCTGGGAAGCCTGCTGCTGTCGTTCCGGCCGGTGACGAGTTACATGGTTTACGGGTAGCTTCGCTCGATAGCTAGCCCCAGCTAGATCCGCGGGGCGCTTCGCTCACGGCGGGCCGGCCCTCTTCCAAAAAGCTCCTGCCCAGTCGATGGGGACGATCTCCTCCTCAATACCGTGACGCTCGCGGTAGTCGTGAACGGCTTGGCGGCAGGCCTCCATCGCGCCATAGTCGTCGATGATGACGTATCCGCCCGCGGACAGGCTGGGATACAACGCCGACAAAGCGTCGAAGGTCGACTCGTAGAGATCGCCGTCGAGTCTAATCAGGGCTAGTGTAGGGCACCATAAATACTGTAACTTATATTGGCTTCCCATCGTCTCTATTAACAGGAGGCATGGGATGCGAAGAGCACAACCAGTAACTTTGAACACAGCGCAATGCAAGCAGTTGGACCGCTACGCGCGCGGCCGCCAAGTCGCCGTTCGTCTCGCCCTGCGAGCCAGGATTGTCCTGCTGGCCGCCCACGGTCTCGATAATAAGCAGATCGCCGCACAGCTCGGTGTCTCGCGGCAGTTGGTGGCCCGCTGGCGCACGCGCTTTCTCGAAAGCGGCATCGCCGGCATTGCAAAAGACGCCCCACGGCCCGGTCGTACACCTGCCGTCTCGAAGCAGAAAGTACAGCAGATCATCCACAAGACCACCCGCGAGAAACCGTCCAACGCCACACACTGGAGCCGCCGCACCATGGCCGCCGCGGCCGGCGTCAGCGCTTCCACCGTGGGACGGATTTGGCGCGCCCATGGCCTCAAGCCCCACCGCGTCAAGACCTTCAAGCTCAGCAATGACCCGCGTTTCGCCGAGAAACTCGACGACATCGTCGGACTCTATCTCAATCCGCCTGAGCATGCTCTGGTTCTCTCGCTCGATGAGAAGTCCCAAATCCAAGCCCTCGATCGCACCCAACCCGGCCTGCCGCTCAAAAAGGGACGCGGCCAAACGATGACCCACGATTACAAGCGCAACGGCACGACCACCCTGTTTGCGGCGCTCAACACTCTTGACGGCAGCGTGATCGCCGAGTGCATGCCCCGACACAGCCACCAGGAATGGTTGCGCTTCCTGCGCTTAATTGACCGCCGCACTCCCACGGACAAACAGCTTCATCTCATCGTGGACAACTATGCCACCCACAAGCATGCCGCTGTGAAGCGTTGGCTCGATCGTCACCCGCGCTTCCACATTCATTTCACCCCGACCTCGGCGTCGTGGCTGAACATGGTCGAGCGATTCTTTCGCGATCTCACCGTCAAGCGCCTGCGCCGCGGCGTGTTTCGCAGCGTGGACGAGCTCGTCGCCGCCATTGACGACTACATAGCCCAGCACAACGAGCATCCCACGCCCTTCCTCTGGACAGCGACCGCCTCCGACATCCTCGAGAAAGTCAAGCGCGGACGTGCCGCCCTGCATAAGGTGCAATCTGCTTGACGCACTACACTAGCTGCTTGATGGGAGCCGACAGCAGCGTGTCCTTGAACCAACCCTTCAAGAACCGAACTTGATTATCGAGCAGACCGTATGCCTCGAAGTTGGCGCGGACTTCCTCGATCGGGATCGACAACTGCTGGTAGCGGTGGAGGTTCAGGCCCGTGTCGGCCGGGTAGCGTGCGGCGTCCGGGGGCGGAACGCCCTCGAAGGAGTCGGCCACCCAGACGGTCCGGGTCGCATCGGCGCGGGCCCGCAAGATCGCGCGCATCAGGATCGTCGTCCCGCCGCGCCAGACGCCGGTTTCAATCAGGTCGCCCGGGACGGCACGCGCCAGGACGTCTTCGACGCAGCGGTGCACGTTGTCGAGCCGGCGTCGCCCGACCATGGTGTGGGCCGCCTCGGGCCAGTCCCTCCCTTCCTCGCGCACCTTCGGCGAGAACGGTACGACGATCCCGGGAGGAACCCGTCCCGAGTCGCGGTAGATGGAGTTGATCAGGCATTTCTTCATCAACTCGATGTAGTCGTCGGCGGCGCTGGAGGCGACTGCGGCGTTGCCGGCCGCGGCGACATCGGGACCACTTCCATTCAGACCGGCTCCGCCCACAATGGTCGGACTCGGGCGCAACCATCGTAGTAGCGGGCCTACGATGCCGCGCATGCGCGAGAGGAGAGAGCCTCGAAGCATCCTGCCGGCATTATACGGTCAAGCTGCGTTACAAGCCGCCCGAGGGGTCAAAAAGCCGCTTGACCAGAGGCCTGGCGAAAGGTCACGGGCGCTGGAACCGGCCGATCGAATCTTGACGCCCCGGCTGTATCACCCGACAATACAAGTCAGTGGGTGAAGTGAGGTATCGAGATGAGATTGGTTAGGCTTACGCTGCAGCCGGTTGTCCTGGGGCTTGCTCTTTGGATTAGCGTGCTGCCGCTGGTTGCTCAACGCCCGTCGAGCGAAAGGAATCTCGAAACCGACACCGTCAGCCGCGGCCCCGCGGCTCCCCTTAATCGCGACGTGGGAGTTCTCAAGGTCGTCAAGCTGAAGGGCACGATCGGCAAGGTCGACCTCGACAAGCGCACCGTCACCATCGTGCCGAAAAAGAAGAAACAGGGGGAACTTGAGTTGAGCTTCTCTCAGCCGCGCGGTCGCGAGCAAATCAAGCTGTCGAAGAAGGCCGCCAAGGCCATCGGCAAAAAGGGTCTCGAACTCGACGAACTGCAGCCCGGCTCAAAGGTGAGCTTGCAGTACTACCCAGGCTTGGGACAGTTGATGGAGCTGATCATCGAGAAGCCCACCGGCTGAGCCGCAGCGATGGCCCCATGGTAATGGCCACCGGACCATCGAATCAATTCGGTCGGCCCGGCCCGCCGGACTCCCCGAATTCCCCGGCGATTCGCTTACGTCCGGCAAACCCCTCGTCGGTGCCGTGCCAGAACTCGATACGCGCCTCGCCCAGCTTCCAACAGAGATAGACCTCGTCGCTGCCGCGCTTCGCGGGAAAGTCGATCAGACCGACATCGAGATCTTTGATGACGCAACCGGAGTTTTCGATGCTCTCCATCGCTTCCTTGAACCGGCGCACCGAAACGTCCTTGCGCGCGCGGTACCCGGCAACCTTCGCCGGTTGGATCTCCATGCCGCCCGACATTTGGATGCGCTGACCCACTTCTTGTAGCTCCTGCTCGGCTTCGACGGCGTCTTTTCTTGCCTCGATCGCGGTCCGCAGCCACGTTTCAATGCGCGGGATACAATCTTCGGCTTCCTGCAGGCTGAAGAATTTGGCCATGGCGTAATCTTGAGATGGAGGCGGATCGATCCGCGAAGTGTCGGCAGGCGGCTTAATTCACCGTGGCCTAATCTCAGGCGCAAGCTCCCGCGCGAAGGCTCCTAGTCGCGCCCGACTTCTACAGTCTGCGAGACGGAGTCTCATTTTATCAAGGACTTTGCCGGTCGGCCGTCAGGCACTCCCGTTACATGTACAGCCCACCGTTCACGCTCAACACCTGCCCGGTGATGTACGAGGCGTCCTCGCCGGCGAGAAACGCGACGGCTTTCGCAATTTCCTCGGGCTCCCCCATCCGCTTGAGAGGCACCGCGGTGAGGATTTTCTCGCGAATCTTCTCATCAAGCGCCTCGGTCATGCCGGTGGCGATAAACCCGGGGGCGACGGCGTTGACAGTGATGTTGCGCGAGGCGATTTCAAGCGCCAGCGACTTGGTCAGCCCGATCAAGCCGGCTTTCGCCGATACGTAGTTCGCCTGTCCGGGATTCCCCGAAAGCGCCACTACCGAGGTGATGTTGATGATGCGCCCCCAACGCTGCTTCATCATGCCCTGCAATGCGGCCTGGACGCACAGAAAGCTTCCCGTTAGATTCGTTTCGAGCACCTGATGCCAAGCCTCCGACGACATTCGCAGCGCCAACCAGTCACGCGTGACCCCGGCATTGTTCACCAGGATCGTTACGGGGCCGAACCGTTCCGCCGCTTGTGCGAAAGCGGCTTTGATCGAATCCGGCGACGACACGTCGAGCGGCACCGCCTCAGCCTGCCCGCCTTCCGCTCGGATTTCCTCGACCAGTCGGGCGAGCTTCTGCTGCTGGCGGGCGCCCGCGACGACCCGAGCACCGGCGCGCGCCAACTCGGCAGCACAAGCCCGGCCGATCCCCTGGCTGGCGCCGGTGACAAACGCAACTCGGTCTTTCATCGCTGTAGCGCCTCCAAAGAATCCACCCCTAAAGAGTCCGCCTCTAAAGACTCACGGTCCCGTACACTCGAACCGCGCAACGAACGGTCGATGCTGCGAAGCAGTCCGGTCAGCACCTTGCCCGGACCCACCTCGATGAAATGGTCCACTCCTTCGCCGGCCAGGTATCGAACCGACTGCTCCCAGCGTACCGGGTTCGGGACCTGGTCCTTCAAGCCTTGTTTCGCTTCTTCGCCGCTGCGAACCTCACGGGCCGCAAAATTGTTGACCAACGGCGTGCTCAAGTCACGGAATTCGATCGTATCAAGGTCGCTTGCCAACCGCTCCTGCGCGGGCTTCATCAGGGCGCAATGAAAGGGCGCGCTGACCTCGAGCTTCACGACCTTGCGGGCCCCGGCTGCCTTCGCCAGTTCCATCGCTCTCTCCACCGCACCCGCGTGGCCTGCGATGACCACCTGCGTCGGCGCGTTGAGATTGGCGGGACTGACCACTTCTCCCTGTGCCGCTTCCTGACAGATTCCTTCCAGCTTGTCGGGTGGCAACATCACCAGCGCGGCCATGGCGCCAACGCCCGCGGGAACAGCCTCCTGCATGTAGCGGCCCCGCTTGCGAACCAACTGCACGGCGTCGACGAAGTCGAGCGCTCCGGCGGCAACGAGTGCCGAGTATTCGCCCAGGCTGTGACCCGCGACGTAGTCCGCTGTAACCCCGCGCTCCCGCAGGACAGCCGCGGTCGCGACCGAGCATGTCAGAATCGCCGGCTGCGTATTCTCCGTCAGCTTGAGCTGGTCTTCGGGCCCCTCGAAGCAAAGCGACGAGAGAGAAAAACCGAGGGCCTCGTCCGCTTGCTCGAAAAGCTGCCGCGCCTCGGGATACGCACCGGCCAGGTCCTTGCCCATTCCCGCCGCTTGCGAACCTTGCCCGGGGAATAGAAACGCAATCTTCACTATGGTGTAAAAGATAACCGTAGCACTTGCGGGGTCGGCAAACGCAACCGGGCATCGGCGCCAGGGCTTGATGACGTGACTACGTGACGATAACTCGGGAGCTGTAGTCGCGTACTATGGGTCGGAGGAGACCTTGGGGCTCATCGTCGTCAAAATCCACTCTGCCTCCCGCCGCTGATGTGGCGTCTGGGCGGTTCTTAACGCCAGCCCGATGGCACGGCCCGCTTCGGCCGGCTGGTGGGCATGCTGGTAGGCAAACGCGAGCGCCCGCCAGATTGGGGACCAGCGGGGCCGGGCCCGCGACGCGCGCTCTAGCGGAGCGACGGCGTCCCCATACCGCAACTCGCGGTTGTGAAGCATGCCGGCGAACAGCAAAGCTTCGGGGAAACCTCCATCGAGATGGAGCGCCCGGCTGAGGTGACGCCACACGTCTTGACGATTGCCGCCGGTTTCGTCGAGCGCCTGCGCGTATCCAAAGTGGACGCGGACCGTGTCCGCACCCAACTCCAAGGCACGAGCAAAGCGGCTTCGCGCATCCTCATACTCGAGTAAACGAAGCGCCAACTCGCCCGCACGAACTTCGACGTCGGCTGCCGGTCCATCTTCAGCAAGCGGGACGATCATCTCCTGGGCGTCCGCCACATGGCCCAGTTCGAGCAGCAGATCGACTTGAAGAAGCCTCGCTTCGCTTCGTGAGAGAGCAACGGGCTCCACCTCTTGTTTCGATGCCGCGTCCCCTATCGGGACCTCGATCTGCCTGAGCTGCAAACGGCGCAAGTACGCCGCCAGATCCCGCTCCCCTTGCTCGATCGGTTTCTCGAATACGCTTTGAAACGCCGCGGGCTGCGGGTCGCCCCGGCCCAAGGCGGCGACGAAGTCGTCGAACCGACCCGAGTAGCGTTCGGACAAGCGCAACATGTGGGCGAAAGCCCAGCTCTGCGCATAGAAGACCCACGCCCCTTTCCCGTCGGAATAAATGGGCGAGTCCTCGTTCACTGCCAGCAGCGTCTCGAAATCGAGCAGAGGCTCGTCTCGCAGGGTCAGGACGTGCCCGGTGATCGGCTTGCCGATGCGTACGGTGTCCCGGCCTGTTTGGACGCTGGAGTAGAGTTCCGCCACGCCCTCTTCCAGCCACAGCGGCAGGCTCGCGGTCGTCTGATGTTGAACCAGGTGGACGTACTCGTGAAACAGCGTCTGCTTGCGGTCACGCAAAACGATGTGCCCGGTCGACGAGCCGGTCCTCGACGGGAGCGCCGCCATGGCGTGGACCTGCCGGCTGTTGTGCAGGACGATGTAATCGTGCTTCCGGCCGGGCAGATAGTATGCCATCTTCCCGCTCGACTTCGCCCAACGAAAACGGTTGTAGTCACGGGCCGAGCCGAACAATACAACCCGCACCGGCATCGTGCCCTCGAACCCACTCTGGACGGCTTCGATGACTCGGTGGAACCGTTCGAGGTCCTGAGCGGTCTTACGGGCCGCGCGGTTGCCGGCGCTGCTGTAGAGTTCGAAATGTTCCGACGCGAGCTTCAACCACTTGGCGGCGGAGCCGGTCGCCGGTAGGCTCAGCAGCCCGAGAACGATCAGCGCGTGACCAGGACACAAGCGTCTCACGGAACACCGAAAGCTGAAAAGCGGGTCTGAGACCCGCCCAGGTCCTTATTCTAGTGCCAGCGGACAGCCTTCAGCGTCCGGACCTGGAGGGCCGTAATCCGTCTGTAGCCGGCGTACGGATCTGGAACTAGAAGCTTCAAGCACGAACGCGGCTGCTCAACGCGGGCTAACGCCCGCGGCTCTGAGCGGTGGTTCGAGGCGGATTCGCTGGGCTGGGGTTGGGTGGAGAATCGTTGAGGCGTACGGACAGAGGGGTACGGACAGTTGTCCCACGGCAGCCGTGTGGACGACCATGAGAGGGCATGCCTGGCACGATCTACCTCGTCGCCACACCCTTGGGGAACCTCGAAGACATCACCCTGCGCGCGCTGCGCGTGTTGAAGGAGGCCGACGCTATCGCCTGCGAGGACACGCGTCACACCGGCCGCCTGCTGCGGCACTTCGAGATCAGCAAGCCGCTCGTCAGCTATCACGAGCACAACGAAGCCGAGCGCGCCGCCGAGTTGGTCGAGCGAGCCCGCGAGGGGGAGTCGATCGCGGTCGTCTCCGACGCCGGGATGCCTGGGATATCCGACCCGGGATACCGGATCGTCGAGCAGGCCATCGCCGTTGGGGTCAACGTGGTCCCCGTGCCCGGACCCGTGGCCATCGAGACGGCGCTAGCGGCGTCGGGGCTGCCCACGGACTCGTTTCGCTTCGGCGGGTTTTTGCCCGCCCGGCGCGCGCAGCGCCGCAAGGCCCTGGCGGCTCTGGCCGAGGAAACAGCAACCCTGGTTTTCTACGAGGCTCCGCACCGCATTCTCACGACACTTGACGATATCGGCGAAGTGCTGGGCGAGCGCGCGGTCGTGGTCGCCCGCGAGCTGACCAAAATGCATGAGGAGTTTGTGCGGGGGACGCCGTCGGAGGTGTCCGCCCGGCTGAAGAAGAAAGGAAGCCCGCGCGGCGAAATCACGTTGCTGATCGGGAAGGGCGCGCTGCCGGCTGCTCCTCCGCGGGATGTCGCGGCTCACGTGCGCGAGTTGATCGAAAACGAAGGCCTCCCGCGCATGGACGCGATCAAGCGCGCCGCCAAGGAACGGGGCATCCCCAAGCGCGAAGTGTATCGCCTGTTGGAACAAAGGTAACCGAGTCCGGAACTCGAGTGACAGGTAAGCACCCGGTCCGAAGAAAAGGAGATCTAGAATGCTACGCCTCTTCCTCCTCCTCACCATTCCATTCACCGCCCTCGCCCAACTCGAAGGCGTCATTGACCTACACGTCCACTGCGCTCCCGACAGCGGCCCCCGCTCAATCGACGCGCTCGATACCGCCCGCATGGCGCAGCGCCACCACATGCGTGCACTGCTTTTCAAGAACCACTACACCCACACCGCGTCGCTCGCCTATCTCGTCTCGCAAGCCGTGCCCGGCGTTGAATCCTACGGCGGCATCGCGCTGAACCGCACAGTCGGCGGTATCAACCCTCCGGCAGTCGAACACATGGTGCGCACGACCGGCGGGCTCGGCCGCGTCGTCTGGATGCCGACGTTTGATTCCGAGCACTACCACCGCACTGTCGAGCCGAATCCGAATCACGTGCCCGTCTCGCGGGACGGCAAGCTGCTTCCGGAGGTCAAAGAGGTTCTCGCCCTGCTAGCCACACTGAACTTGGCGCTGGCGACGGGACACTCGAGCCCCGCGGAGTCACTGCTGCTGATCCGCGAGGCCAAGCGCGTGGGCGTCGGCCGCATCCTGGTCACCCACCCCATGCTGCCGCTGGTCGGGATGTCGGTCGAGATCCAGAAGGAAGCGGCGCAACTCGGCGCGTTGCTCGAATTCCCCGCCGCGATCGCGCTGCCGAGCGGCGACATGACGGTGGAAGCCTACGCGGCAGCCATCCGGGAGGTCGGCCCCGCCCACGTCATCGTCACCAGCGACCTTGGCCAACCTCTCAACCCGGTCCACACCGACGGGCTGATTTGGTTTCTCGATCAGCTCAGATCCCACGGCTTCACCGGGGATGAGATCGATCTGATGACGAAGCACAACCCGGCGCGATACCTCGCGCTCGAGTAATCCTCCCTCGCACGGCCCGGCAATCTTCGTAACGCGCCCCCCGGCGCACACGTCCATCAATCAGCGAGGCGGAAAAGCGTATTTCGATCCGTCGCAGCGGTGTCCGCCCCGGGAGCTACATCATGAACGATACTTCGAAAACACACTCGCGCATCTCGCTCGTGACGGTATTGGCGGCGAGCGCGCTCTTCGCGGTCCAAGCGGTGGCAGAGTCGCCGCGACTCCCCTTGCCCGACCTGGCCACCAATGAGTTCCGGGTGCTCGCCACCAATAAGACATCTACGCTCGAGGACGAGCTCAACCAAGCCGCCGGCGAAGGATTCGTCTTCCACGCCATGATGGCAGGCGATACCCATGGCGGAAAAGAGCTGGTCGTAGTGATGTCAAGACCGTTGGGTGAAACGCCGATTCAGCGGCTCAAGTACAAGGTCTTGACCACAAACAAGACCGCCACGATGCAGCGTGAACTGGAGACCATGGGAGCGTTCGGTTACCGCCACCACGCCCAGTCCGTTTCCGAGACCACGTTCGGCGGACGTCAGGTCCTCGTCGTCCTGGAGCGCGACCCCGCCGACCGATCGGCGCAGTATGAGTACCGCGTGCTGGCGACCAATCGCACCTCGACGATGCAAAACGAACTGAACGAGGTAGCGCGCGAAGGCTACCAACTCGCGGGCCTGACGGTCGCCGAAACTGCTTTCGGGGGCAACGAAGTCCTCGCCATTCTCTCCCGGCGGTAGTGAGCGGACACGGCTACCCGAACCTTTTCTTCAACCCCGCCGCAAACCGTTCGACGTCGATGATGTAGCGCTCGTGGGTGCCCTTCCCGACAACGTCCCTCGAATCCCGCGCCTCGACTTCGAACGTCAGCTTGCGCCCCTCCACCTCGATCACGGTGGCCCGATACGTCACCTCGTCGCCCAACGGCGTGGCGGCCAGGTGCGAGACGTTGACGTGGGTGCCGACGGTGTCCTGGCCCTCGTCCAGATGAGGCAAAACAGCGTCCCGGCAGGCGAACTCCATGTGGCCGATCATGCGCGGTGAGGCCAGCGACGGCTTCACGTCGACCCCGAGAAATGAGATCGCGTCCTGCTCGCTGACGACTATTTTTCGTTCGAGGGTTGTTCCGGGCTTGACCATAGTGACCATAATAACCAGTTATGGCTGATGCGAAGACCTTCCCTGACCCCCCCTTGCTCGAACGTCCCTTCCTCGAACGCCCCTTCCTTGAACATCACGGGGTGCGGCGTCTGTTGAACGCTCTTGGCATGTCGACCCTCGTCGGTGCGAACGTCGTCCCGCCCGAAGTGCAAGCCGCGGTCAACGAGGCCATGTCGGTCAACGTGGAGATCGACGAGCTGCAAGCCGCCGCCTCCCGTGTGATCGCCCAAGCCGCGGGAACTGAGGCCGGCTGTGTCAGCTCCTCGTGCTCGGCGGGGCTGGCAGTGATGACCGCCGCCGCCATGACCGGCGCCGACCTGGGGAAGATCTTGCGCCTTCCCGATACCGCCGGCATGCGCGATGAAGTCGTCCTGCAGTTCGGCCATAACCTCAACTTCGGCGGCGAGATCGCCCAGATGGTTCGGCTCACCGGCGCGAAGCTCAAGCTGATCGGCACGGCGAACCACTGCGACGCGTTCTATCTGCGCGACGCCATCGGCCCGCAAACCGCCGCCGTCTGGTTTGTCGAAAACGGCGTGGTGCATCCCGGGGGTGACTTCATTCCGCTCGCCCAGTGCGCCGAAATCGCCTCGCAGCAAGGCGTGCCGGTTCTCGTCGACGCCGCGGGTGAGTGGGACGTGCGTCCCCTGGTCCAAGACGGTGCTTCGATGGTCGTCACCAGCGCCCACAAGCGCATGGGGGCCACCACCTCGGGCATGATCTGCGGCCACAAGGACCTGATCCGCGCCACCTACCTTCAGAACTGGGGCATCGGCCGCGCGATGAAGGTCGGCAAGGAAGGAGTCGCCGGCTGCATGGCGGCCGTCGAGCGTTGGTACACGCGCGACAAAGCCGCCGAGAAGGCACGCTTCCGCCGATTGGCTGAGATCGTCGCGGAACACGTCACCTCGCGCCCAGGCCGCTGGCCCTGCCTGGTGGATGTGGATGTTCCCCGTAAGAAAACCGGTCTCACCGCGCGCCAGTTCGCCAACGCCCTGCGCGAGGGCGACCCGCCGATTTGGGTTCGCGGCGCAGACGACGGCCCCGGGAGCGACGGCCAGGGCAGCGAGCGCATTTCGCTCAACCTGGTCGTAATGGACGAGGCCGACGCGCGCATGATCGGCGATACGATCGCGCTCCTAATCGAGAACCCGCGGCCCCCCAAGGACGATGTCGCGTTCCACGACCTCTATTGGTCCGAGCAGCGCTTGCTGAGATGGCCGGACTGACACACCGGAGGCTTACTGGACCTAGCCCGGAATTCTCACCACGGGGCGAGACGAAGTGCGTGACAATTCCGGGCTTGGGGCGTAGCGCGCTTTCCCCGAGTTCTGTCGCGTTGCCCATCGGAGCCCAACAATGGAAGACCCACTCGCACAGTCCTACCTCACCGATGCGACACGCGAGTTCCACCGCCTCAAGTCGCTCGCAGACAAATCCATCACGCAAGTGGCGAACGACGACTTCTTCCGCACCCCCGACACGGAATCAAACAGTATCGCCATCATCGTCAAGCACATCGCCGGCAACCTGCGCTCCCGCTGGACCGACTTCCTCACCTCCGACGGCGAGAAGCCCGATCGCCATCGCGATCAGGAGTTTGAAGTCGGCGACGACGACACGCGCGCCTCGATCCTTGACGCCTGGGAACAAGGATGGCGGCTCCTGTTCGAAGCGATGGAATCCCTCACGCCCGCTGACCTGAGCAAGACCATTCTCATCCGTGCCGAGCCGCACACGGTACTCCAAGCCATCCAGCGGCAATTGACCCACCAGGCCTATCACATCGGCCAGATCGTCTTCCTCGCCAAGCATTTTCAGTCCGCCGGCTGGCAGACCCTGAGCATCCCGCAAGGTGGGTCAGAGGAGTTTAACGAAAGTATGCGAGAACGATTCGAATCCTAGCGGTTTCTTTGGAGAGAAGTCTATCGCCCGCGGACTTGCATCCTATCCGTTACGCCTTCGCGAGGCCATGGAACCGCTTGAGGGATGTGCTATACTCAGGGTGTCCTTGTGTAGCAGGCTCCTCCTTCTTGTACGGGTGCGTTGTGGCGCATCTGTGTGCCCGCAACGTGGGAAGCGCTAGAAAGGATAATCCAAGCAGGAAGACTTTCACGCGAATGCCCCAAAATATTTATCTTGGCAATCTTCCCACCTGGGTAACGGCGGACGACATCCGCTCCTGGCTGGAAAGCAGTGATCTGGTGTGTGACTCCGTCCGTGTGATCCGCGACTTCGAAACACAGGAGTCGAAGGGCTACGCTTTCGTCGAGGCGCCGAACGAAGAGGAAATGGAGTCGATCATCCAGCGCTTTAATCGCGCTCCCATCGACGGCAAGCTTCTGCGGGCCAAAACGGCCCACCCGAAGGACGAGAAACCCGCCGCGAACCGAGGCGGAGTGCGGCGCGGCAGGCGCCCCAGAGACGAACCCGCCCGCACCCCGGCCACCGACGGCGGCAGCGCTGCTGCTTCCTCCGCTCCGGCGAAGAAGGAATCGGAGTCCGAAGCGGTTGGTACCCTGGGCGAAGCCCTACAGAAAGCCCTCTAGTCGGGCGTTATCGCTTTAGAACGATCCGGCGTCAGACCCAGCCGGGCGCGCCCGACCTTTTCGACTCCCGGCAGTCCCTCCACCGTTCCCACGCTGGTGCTCGCGTCCTCCCAGGAAATGTCGTAGCGCCTGCCTTGCGCGCTTGTGTCGCGCGTGATCAAGATATCTCCGTTCTCGGCGAGCGTAACGTAGTATTGGCAACCCCTCAGGTTTGTCTGTTCACGGTAGAATCAGACCGGCGTAGGCGGCCAACTATCTCGCCTGGCGAGGTCGCCGATCACCGCCGGTAACACGCCGCCCGTAATTACACAGCGCACCGTTCATGCCCGAAGACTCTCCCAAGCTCGAGGCCTGGATCCGTTTCGGCCAGCCGCTCGACTCGGTCATCGACGACTATCCTCGGATCCTTGACGCCTGGGAAGTCATCGGAGTGCGCGGCATCGTCGTCGGCCGCATGCTGGTCCGCGATGACGCCGGACGCAACCAAGCCATCTTCCAGCCGGATCCGAGAATCTACCGGCGTCTCGGCGTCGAGCCTCCCCCGTCGCCGACCCAGCTCTTTCCTGGAAAACGCCGCAAGCTCGACCGCCTGTTTGCCGACGCCAAGCGCCGCGGCTGGAAGATATTGGTGTTCCGTCCCGATGCCGGCTACGGCCCGTCGGATCAAGACAAGTTTGCTCGATTCGCCAACCCGAACCGCTGGGCGGCGCGCGCCCTCGACACGCTGGCGCAGTTCCCCGAGGCGGATGGCGGCATCATCGATTGGCACGAGTGGGGGTTCGAGATCGCCGCGGGACACCGCTCGAACATTTTCAACGACCTGCCCGACAAGGTTCGTCCGCTGGCCGAGTCGATGCATTACGATTGGCGCGAACTCCATGCCGCCGCCCGCCGCCTCGAAGAGCGCCTGCACAACCTCAACGACAAAGTTGTCGACGCCTACGCCGGGCGCGGCTTTTTCGGGAGCTATCAGATGCTTGGCTTCGACGACGGCTTGGCCAACTGGCTGCGCTTCCGAACCGACGTCATCACGGGCACCATCAAGACACTGAAAGGTCTGATGACGGAGCAGCGACGCGGCCTGCAGCTCGGCATCGGGCCGCGCTCGGCGGTGTTCACACCTTTGTGCGGCTACGACCTGCCGACGGTGGTGCGTTACGCCGACTATTTGCATCCGAAGCACTACTTCTGGCACCGCGGCATCGACGGTCTCTATGGGACGGTCTATCGCTGGCTGGCGACGTTGCGCGCGTGGAACCCGGGCCTGTCGGAGCGTGCCGCGCTTCAAGTCATCGAGATGCTGTTGGGCGTTCGCTTGCCGCGGGTTGAGACCGCGCTCGACTTCGAGCGAGGGTTCCCCGACGCGTTCTTCAGCCAGGTTGTCGAGCACGCCACGAGGGCCGTGCTGGCGGCCTCCGAGCGTCCCGAGCAGGTTGTCCCCTGGGTCGATGTCGGGCGGCGGCCCCATGGGGGCGACCCGATGGGCGCGGGGGATTTCCTTCGCATTCTTGCAGCCTCGCGTCGGGCGGGGCTACGGCACTTCCTCTATCACGGCTACGGACATCTGACGCCGGCGGAACTGGAGGTCATGCGAGCGCTTTGCGGTGACGAGAATCGGCCGCTGCCGGAAGGCTTCGAGCTGCCGAGAGGGCGCTAGGCCCCCCCCAGCGAGACCGCGGTGAAAACGGCCTTCGAGGCCCGGAAGCCGTCCAACAGCGCCAGTATCTGCCGGGCCTCGGGATCAGGCCCGGAATCGAGCCCGGGCGGCTCGCTACCCGGCTTGTGGCTGACCTCGCTACTCACTGCAACACCGTTCAGGTTGGGTCCCCGTACTTGAGACGAACCACCTTCGCCTTGCCGTCGGCATAGACGGTGACGACGAAGAGGTTGTCGTAGTGCGTCTCGGCAAGGGGTGGGATCTTGCCGCCACCCAGCTTCTCGATGATGCGCGGCACGGTCCCGCTGTGGCCGGCGGCGAGCAGGGTCTCGCCGCGATGGTCGGAGAGGATCTTGGCGACGAGTCCATCCACGTCACGGATGTCGAGGATCTTCGGGTCGAGTCCCAGCGCCTTGGCCGTCGGCCCCGCGGTCTGCTGGGTGCGAATCCGGTTGGTGGCGAAGATCGTGGTGACGCCGGCTGCGCGCACGACGTCGAGCAGCGCACGGGCTCGTTGGTGTCCTGCGGCGGTGAGCGGCGGATCGCCGGCCGGTTGCGCGGCCTTTTCGGCGTGGCGCACCAGGAAGAGCGTAGTGACGGGGAACTCCTCGGCGGCCACCGCCGGTGCCAACGTTGTGATCAACAAGGCGCCGGCAAGCAGAAGGCCGAGCAGGAGGGAACGGCGCGACCGGACGGTATCCGACAACTTCGAGCAGTGCTTGAGCAGGCTCATAGGAATAGCGTAGCGTGTCGCCGCTGGATGGGACAGCTTGCTCTCAGGGTCTTGTTCCCGGGTCTTTGCAGTCCCTGACCGGGGCTTGTTCCGCCATGTCTCGAAAGACGCCCGCGGAGGGAGTCGTGGTCTGAGATAGAAGTAACGCTTGCAGCCCAAGGGTCGTCGATACAAACGGCACGATGAGAAACTTGACCGTCAGTCGGGCCGGCAACGCTCTGGCGCGGTACTTGCTCCTCGCTTCAGCGCTGTCTGTGCCTGCGTCCTCATCGCTCGCCGCCTCCGAGTTGAAGGTAAGGGAGGCAGCCTCTGCCTACCCCCAGACATGCCACGTCGAAGGTGGCACGATCGGCGTAGACTACCTGTCCCGCAGCCTGCCAACCCCGCAGGGCACCCAAATGATCCCCGGGATCGTGATCGTCGAAGTGGGCGTGTATCCTTCACCGGAACGATCGTTGCAGCTCACGCAGGGCAGCTTCAGCCTGGACTGGAAGGGGGCCGAGTGGCCCCTAACCCTACTTTAGGAGGTATTCCGGCATCGACGTTGTCCACCCGGCAGACATTGCCGCCTCGTGACTTGGGCAGTTCGGGGGATCAAAGCCCGAACTCGGGCGTTCGGGGACGAACCCCAACCCGGAGCCTCCACCCGGACGACTTGTGCGGAGAGCGAAACCGGACCCCGGACCCAGAGTCACGGATTTTCAGAACTAATTTCCCCCATCCTTTCAATCAGTTACCTCTCCGGACACCCCGCCGGCCACGATCGCGGGGCGAGTTGGGTGACTGAGGGTTGGGTGGCGGAGCGTCATCGGTCTGCGTGGCAAGATCTTCTCGGGGCTGCCCTCCGCACTGCGGGAGATCTGGATCCTGCCCGATCGTAGTAGCACCCGGCCCCTGAGTTGACGCGCTTTCCCGCTCATCTCAGGTACACTCAAGTCGAAAAACCACCCCAAGCGTGGCGAGGAACGCAAGTGATGCAGAAGGCAACTGTGGCTCCGGGGATGAGGGCTGTGACCTCGTTGCTATGCCTCACTGTCTTCGCCGTCTCCCTCAGCGCCCCTTCGGGTTTTGCCGCGAACCCGCCCGGCCCCCCGCGCTTCGCGTCACATATCCTCCCCATCCTGCGGGAGAACTGTCTGCAGTGCCACTCCGGAGATTCCCCGCAAGCCGAGCTGTCTCTCCAAACCGTTGACGACATTCTCAGAGGAGGAAAGTCAGGGCCGGCCGTCGTGCTCCGAAAGCCGGTCGAGAGCCCGCTGCTGACGATGGTGTCGTCAGGTGCGATGCCCATGGGCGGGAAACCGCTGGGCAAGCAAGAGATCGCTCTGATTCGCAACTGGATCGAAAACGGGGCCCACGGAGATACACCCGGGTCCTCCGAACCCGCGAAGGCGGCCACGCGCGTCACCGAGCGCGAGGTGATGGCGACGATCTTGGGCGCTAAATGCTTATCGTGTCACGGTCGGCGGCGGCAAGAAGCGAATCTCGACCTGCGGACCCGCGAGAGCCTTCTCAGGGGAGGCAAGTCCGGTCCGGCGATTGTTCCAGGCGATCCGGCTAACAGTCTGCTGGTGCGGCGAATTGTTACAGGGGAGATGCCGCCTCCGGAACTCCAGGAGGAGTTTTCCGTTCGGGGATTGACTTCGGATGAGCTGGAGAAGCTGCGTAGCTGGCTTGCGGCCGGCGCGCCGGCAGACAATGACGAGCCGGTAGAGTTTCAGGCTGAGGAAGACCCGCTGGTGAGCGCCGCTGACCGGCAGTTTTGGTCTTTCCAGTCGCCGAGGCGATCCGCCGTACCGAAGGTCAAACGGAGTGTCAAACGGAACGGCAGCGTCCGCACTCCCATCGATGCCTTTCTGTTGGGCGAGCTGGAGAAGAAGCGACTCGATTTCGCAGAGGAAGCGGATCGGTTGACCTTGATGCGGCGGGCGTACTTTGATTTGGTCGGGCTTCCGCCGTCGCCGGAGGAGATCGAATCCTACCGAGTGGACCCAAGGCCCGACGCCTACGAGCGGCTGGTGGATCGCCTGCTCGAGTCACCTCGCTACGGCGAGCGCTGGGCGCGCTACTGGCTCGACGCCGCCGGCTATGCCGACTCCGAGGGCGCGGTTTCGGCCGACTCGATCCGCCCCAACGCCTATCGCTACCGCGACTACGTCATTCGATCCCTGAACGCCGACAAGCCCTACGATCAGTTCCTGATCGAGCAGATCGCCGGTGACGAACTGTTCGATTACAAATCCGTTGACGAGTATACGCCCGAACAGATAGACAAGCTCGTGGCGACTGGTTTCTTGCGGATGGGTCCCGATTCTACCTACAGCACCGAGCAGAATACGATGCCGGAGCGTTTGGCCGTGGTCGCGACACAGATCGAGATCTTCAGTACGACCGTCATGGGCCTGACCATCGGCTGTGCACGCTGCCACGATCACAAGTACGATCCGCTGCCGCAGCGCGACTACTACCGGCTCAGCGCGGCGCTGCAGACAGCCTACGACCCCTATGATTGGTTGTCACCCAACTTGGGTTGCATCGGCGTGGGCGCGAACTGCGACGAGACCAACACCCGTCTACTGTTGCTGCTGTCGACCCGTCAGCAGCGGGAGGTCGAGGAAGCCAACGCTCCCACGCAAAAGAGAATCGACGAACTCGAAGAGCGCCTGCAAGAGAAAGCCGCCCCACTGCGAGAAAAACTGGCGGCGGAGAAGATCGGGAAGCTGCCGGAGACGGTACGAAAGGATCTACGTGATGCGCTGGAGATCGAGCCCCAGAAGCGCACCGGCGTTCAGAAATACCTGGTGGGCCGGTTCGAATCCGCGCTGAACGTGACTCAAGAGGAGATCGCCGAGAGATTCGAGGACTTCGGCGAGGAAGCGCAACCGATTCAAACACAGATCGACGCTGAGAAGAAGAAGCTCAAGCCGAAGCCAAGAATCCGTGCACTGTTTGACATGGGTGGGGAGCCCACGGCCACCCGGATTCTGCTGCGCGGCGAGTTCACGAACCAGGGGCCACTCGTGGACCCGGGCGTGCCATCGGTCCTGAGCGTGGGGCTTACCCCTTACCAACTCGAACGGCCGAATTGGAGCACCGGAACCACGGGAAGACGGCTAGCCCTGGCTCGATGGCTCACGCAACCCGAGCACCCTCTGACGGCCCGCGTTATGGTCAACCGCATCTGGCAACATCACTTCGGCACGGGATTGGTCACGACCCCCGGCAACTTTGGCAGCAACGGGACGCCTCCGACCCACCCTGAATTGCTCGATTGGCTGGCCACCGAATTCGTGCAGCGCGGCTGGAGTCTCAAGGCGATGCACCGGCTGATCATGACGTCGAGCGTCTATCGGCAGAGTTCACGTGCCGCGGCCGATGTCCTGGGGGTGGACCCGGGCAACCGGTTGCTCTCGCGATTCCCGCTTCGAAGACTCGATGCCGACGCGCTAAGGGATTCCATCCTGAAGGTGGCCGGCCGCTTGGATACCACCCCGTTTGGTCCGGCGGACGAAGTGGAAGTCAGGCCGGACGGTGAAGTCGTCGCAACGCCGACGGAGCGCGGCTACCGCCGCAGTATCTACGTGTTGCAGCGGCGTTCCAAGCCGGTGACGGCACTCGAGACCTTCGACGCCCCGCTGCTGACCCCCAATTGCCTGCGCCGTTCCCACTCGACCGTTTCATCACAAGCGCTGCAGCTCGAAAACAGTGAGTTGGTTCGCGAGAGCGCACGATATATGGCCGGCCGTGTCATTGACGCCGCCGGTGACGATCCGCAAGAGCAGATCAAGCGCGTCTACTGGACAACTCTGTCGCGTCCTCCGACGGCGGAGGAAACCCGACAAGCCGAAGAGACTCTCCGTGGCCTCATCCGCGAGTGGCGTACACATCTCGAATCAGAAATGCCGGCCGAGCCGATCGCAGGCAAAGCCCGCTGGCTAGCTCTGGCATCCCTTTGCCACATTTATCTCAACTCGGCGGAGTTTCTGTATGTTAACTAAGCGGAACTATGCGGGCCGTTGCTTGGGGTGCTTGTTCTTCATAGATTGATTGAGACGCAACGATGAACGCGAAAGCGAATCTTCCGACCAGACGTGATTTCTTCTCGAGCGTTGGCGACGGCCTCTACGGCATGGCCCTTGCCTCCTTGCTCGGCAACGAACTGTTCTCGGCCAATCCCGCTCTGGCTGCAACCCCCAGAGCGGTCTACGATCTCAAGCCGCGGCACCCGCACTTTGAGCCCAAGGCAACGTCAGTCATTCAGCTCTTCATGAACGGCGGGCCGAGCCAAGTCGACCTATTCGACCCCAAACCTGCGCTCACCAAGTACGCCGGCCGGCCCCCGGGCCGCGATCTCGCAAGCGAAGTCCGCGCCGTTCGCGAGACGGGCGGCCTGATGCCCTCGCCCTTCCCCTTCGCCAAACACGGCGAGTCGGGCATCGACGTCTCTGATGTCATGCCCCACATCGCCAAGCGGGTAGATGACCTTGCGGTGATTCGCTCGATGTTCACCACGCACATCGCGCACGAAGCCTCGCTGTTCATCATGCATTCGGGGCGTTTGTTCCCGGGCCGTCCGTCGCTGGGAGCGTGGGTGGTGTACGGCCTGGGTACCGAGAACCAGAACCTGCCGGCGTACGTCGTGCTCGACGATCCCAAGGGCTTGCCGGTCAACCACATTCAAAACTGGCAAGCGGGATACTTGCCGGCCGTCTATCAGGGGACGCGGGTGCGCTCGGAAGGTTCGCCTGTGCTGAATCTGCATCCGAAGCAAGAGTGGCCCGGTCCGGTCGTAGAGTTGTCGCGATCACTGCTCCGCCGGTTGGATCAAGCCCACCTGAAGCAACACCCAAGCGAGACAGACCTCGAGGCACGCATCGCCAGTTACGAGCTGGCGGCACGGATGCAGTTGGCGGCGTCGGATGCCTTGGACGTTGCGCAGGAAAGCGATCGGACACGCGGGAACTATGGGCTGAACAACGAGTCGACCGCGTCGTATGGCAAGCGCTGCTTGATGGCCCGCCGGCTGGTCGAGCGGGGCGTGCGGTTGGTGCAAATCTACATCGAGGGCCAGATCTGGGATAACCACAGCGCGATCGAAAAGGGGCTGCGCTATGCCTGTGGCAAAACCGATCAGCCCATCGCCGCCCTGCTGGGGGACCTAAAGGACCGTGGCTTGCTCGATACGACGCTCGTCGTGTGGGGCGGAGAGTTCGGGCGTCTCCCGATCGCCCAACAGCCCAAGGCCGGTGATGTCGGCCGTGACCACGGTCCGTCCGGTTTCAGTGTCTGGATGGCGGGCGGCGGCGTGAAAGGCGGCACCGTCTACGGCGCTACCGACGAGATCGGCTACAAAGCGGCCGAGAAGCCGGTCAGTGTTCATGACTTCCACGCCACGATCCTTCACCTGCTGGGCATGAACCACCGGAACCTATTCTATGAGCGCGAAGGCCGCCCTGAGCGCATTACCGACGAGTTCCCCGCCCGAGTAGTGGACGAGATCATAGCGTAGTCCTCTGATACAAACGGGCGCTCGTAGAGCAAGCAATCTCGGTCCACGGCCCGATTCACAACCTGTTCCGCGTGGCACGTCATCGGCTAAAAGCGATCCCATTGTGTCCAAAAACTCGATCGGGTCTCGAGTTGTTGTCTCTTAGCGAATTGCGTCCGACGCTCCAAGCGTTGGTGAGCGGTAATAGTGGACGCTTGGATGCCAGTCTGACACCCGGTGCCGCGATGCTCTAAAGCTCGCGGCGGCGTTTGCTTGGCTTAGGGTGCGGTACCCGTCACTTGCGTTCCGCGCTCGGTTTCTTTCCGCCCCCAACCGTGGCGACCGGGGTACACTTGAGGCGACTCGTTCGAAGAGGTACCACATCATGAAACGCACCGTGATGAAAAGCTCCCCCATGAAAGGCTTACTGTCACGCCGCCACCTGCTAGGCGCCGCCGGCGCGACGGCCGGCCTCGCGGCGCTGCCCGAAAACGCCGTGGGCAAGACCGATCGCCTCAAGATCACCAAGATCGAGATGTTTCGCGTCGCCGTCCCCATGCAGGACGACATCATCTACAGCCCCGAGTACGTCGAGACGCCGCTGTTTTCGATGGTGCCCAAGTGGATCCTCAAGATTCACACCGACTCCGGCCTCGTCGGGATCGGCGAGAGCACCCGCGGCTCCGACGGCGCCAAGCTTCGCAAAACCGCCGACGCCATCACCGGCAAGAACGTCTTCGACTTCAACCTGACCGACATCGATCTGCCCGACCGCCACGGCTACGGCGCCTTCGAAACCGCCCTCTACGACGTGGCAGGCAAGGCCGTCGGCTGGCCCGTCTACCGCATGCTGGGCGGGTTGGCACAGCGCAAGGTGCTGGTCGGCTACTGGTGCGGACGCAAGAACGCCAGCGACATGCGCCGTGTCGCCCAGCGTGCCAAGGCGGGTAGGTTCACGTCGATCAAGATCAAGTGCAAGCTCGGCGGTCCGGTGGTCGACGTGATCCAAGCCATTGCCGACGAAGCCCCGGCATCAAGGCGATCGTCGACCCCAACCAGCGCTTCGTCGACTACGAGAAAACGCTACCCATCGCCAAGGAGCTCGACAAGATCGGCAACATGATGGTGCTCGAAGATCCGTTCCCAAAGGGCGACCTGGAAGGCTACCGAAAGCTCCGCGACGAGGTGAGCTACATGGTGTGCCACCACCAGAGCGACCCCAAGAAGATGATCGAGACCTATTGCGCCGACGCGACCGACATGTTCAACACCTCACCTTTCAGCATGCCGGCCTTCGTGTCGAACTGCTACATCGCCAAGGCGATGGGCATGGACGTGTGGCACGGCTCATCGCACGACATGGGCATTACCGACGCGTCGTATCTGCACGCCTGCGCCGCCGCCGGCAACTGCACGTACCCGAGCGACATCCTCAGCTATCAGCGCGTGGACGATCTGATCGTCGAGCCGATCAACATCCGCGACAGCTACGCCATCGTCTCCGACAAGCCGGGCCTGGGGGTGGAACTCGACGAAGACGCCGTCCACCGCTACGAGGTCGACGCGTATTGAACCGCCGATTGAGAGTCCACGGCAAACCCGGGAGTACAAACTGACCGTGCGGATTCTGACAGCGAACTGCGCATGCGCTGACGATGCTAGAGGTCTTGCGCGATGACGGAACACCATGAAACAGGCCTTCAGCCGCCGCCGATCGCCAGGCCTCTACATGTAAAGGAGTTCTTCGAGAACGGAGCAGCCGCTTTCGGACGCCAAACCCTTGCGGACAGGGGACGAGAGCAGCAGCATGTCACAGCCCTGGAACAGAAGCTGCAGAGGAGGAACGAGATCCTAGCCGAGCTGATGGACGAGCACCTCGCCCTGAAAACAGGTATGGGACGACCCTGGAAGCGGGCCATGATACCATCGGATCGATAGACCCGGATGCCTTGAAAATCCCCGCCCGAAGGGCGGAACAACTAACTTACGGAGAACGGCCTATCTCCACTTCCGGCTGAACCAGCACATTGCTAAGCTCGGCTCCCCTTGCCGCGAGGGGAACGTCAAGGACGATGTCCGTGTAGGGTACGCAGGGAATAATCCGGCCGCTGTCGCCTTTCTTGAGCCGGACCAGGCCGTAGCGTTCCATGGTCTTCAGCGTGCGCGACAGATTGGACTTGGCCCGGCCGGACAATTCGGCCAGTTCGGCGAGCGAGCCCGGCTCTGCTTCGGCGATTAGGCGGAGGAGGGCGCGGTTTTTGTCGGAGAGAACACGGGCAAAGCTCTCCATGGAGGCGAACCAGACTTTCGGCTCGGCTCTGCCGGGCTTGTGCTCGCCACCAGCCACGGCGAGGGTCCGTCGCTTCATCTGCTCGTAGCCGGCGATACCGACTTTCAGTCTCTTCATGGGATCACTCTTCTTTCCTTGAGCACCGCGTCCACCTCCGTCCAGAAATCCGCAAGCAACGTAGCCGCGTCTTTGTAGTCGTAAGGCCGGACCTTGCGGACACGATGCTTGTGGTCGCGCCGGCTGCGTTGACGGCCGCTCGGCCCAGATGTGGGCTGAACGGCGTGGGCATTGTCAAAGCCGACAAGACGCGCGCTCGTGTCGTCATGCAGAGTGAGTGAGTAGCTCAGGCCATGCGGCCGTTCAGGGCATGCCGACACCCGCTTGACCGCGAACTTCACCCAGTGTTTTCCAGCAGGATCGACTACCAGCACTTGGCCGTCGAGGTCCAAGAGAGTGTCCAGGCTGGGGTCGCGCCCTGCTTCCTCATTCAAATGTCTATGTTATCATCTAATGATAACCATGTCAACGGTTTTCGAGACGGCCGAGGCGGCCCTCGGGGCGGACAACGTGGGGCCGCTATAGCGGCCACGGAGGCGGGTGGTAAGATGAAAGCGTAATGAGAATCCTCCAGGCGGGCAAACAACAGCTCATCGGCCTCGAGCCCGAGCAGGAGATCATCGAGAACCTCGTGGCCCAGGCCGGCTACGAGTGCAGCCTGGAGGAAACCGAGCAGCACATCGTCATCGAGGTACGGCCGGCCGGGGCGACGGACCCGATCCTGTTGTTCGACGCCACCAACGAAGCGAATCAGGCGTGGTTCTCTCGATGTCAGTTCTATGTGAACCCCGTCTCGGGAGCCGTGCTGCAAACCCCGCTGACGATCGCCAACTGCCGTGATGCCAAGGGACACGCGCTGCACCGGTTGCGGGTTGCGCTATCCAAGGAACTGCCCGCCTCGTTCCGTCTCCCCGGGGACCAAACGGTAAGTGAACAGGTGGTATACGCCATCCTCTACCGCCTGCTCGTCGCCCTGAGGGAAACTGGCGTCGCCATCTGTGGCGCGGGCGGAGTCGAGCCGCTCGCCGGCGCCGGCACGGGCCGAGACACCAAGCGCTGACAGGCTGTCTCCCGCATCACCATTCCCGCCGGCCTTGGCGGGCCCAGTTTAGTACCAATGATACCCTCCCCAATGGGAGGAAGTACCGTGCCCGCGGAGGTACTCCAGTACTCCTCAAAATGAACCCAAACGGCTATTGTTGGCAGGGCGATTTCGTGGGAAACTGTACATGTACCAGGGAAGATTCGCTGGAGTAGCCGGGGGGACAACTTCAGTGTAAGTCCAAGGCTGGCCCGCTTGCGGGCCAGCCTTTTTTGTGTTTGGGGGCCTTGATTTCTCGTCCGACGACGGTATTGGAGAACTTAAATCCCGCACTACGGCCCGGCCCCGTTGACGAGTACATCCGGTAGCCGCCCTACTCCAGCATCCAGGGGCAGGCATCAAGGGCGATCCGCTCCCGCCGTCTGCTAGAATCCTCGCCAGGGTCCGGCGTACGCCGGTAGCCCGAGTCCAACCATCGAGGACCACAAGAAATGGCGCAAGACGAGGGTGTGAATCGAAGAGACTTCGTACGGACGGCGGTCGGGGTCGGGTCGCTGGCCGGCGCGCCGGCGGCCGCGGCAGCCGCCAGGCCGGCGGCAGGCCGGGTGGTTGGGGCCAACGACCGCATCAACATCGGCCTGATCGGTGTCGGCGGACGTGGCAGCAGCCTGATGCGCCTGATCCTGCGCATGGCCGAGGAGCGCGGCGACCTGCAAGTCGCAGCCGTGTGCGACGTCTATGAGAAACGCAGACGGGTGGCGCAAGAGAAAACGAAGGCCGAATTCGCGACCCTCGATTACCGCGAAGTGCTCGCGCGGCCGGATATAGACGCGGTGGTCGTCGCCACGCCCGACCATTGGCATGGCACGATCGCGCTCGATGCGCTCGATCAGGGCAACGACGTCTATCTCGAAAAACCGATGTGCCACACCATCGATGAGGCCCGCAAGGTAGCCGCCAAAGTCAACAAAACCGGACGAGTGCTTCAGGTCGGTTCGCAAACCACCTCGGCCAACCAGTGGTGGAAAGCCCGCAAAGCCATTGCCGACGGCATGATCGGCCCGCTGCTGACGAGTCAGGGCTCCTACCATCGCAACTCGGTGCGGGGCGAGTGGAACTGGGATATCGATCCCGATGCCGGGCCGCGGGGCACGGGCGAGAACTATATCGATTGGAAGACTTGGCTAGGCCCGGCGCCGAACCGATCCTGGGACCCCGAGCGCTTCTTCCGCTTCCGCAAGTTCTGGGACTACTCGGGCGGTATCGCCACCGACCTGTTCTACCACGTGGTCGCGCCGCTCAACATCTGCTGGGGAGAGCCCCAATTCCCGTATCGCGTCACCGCCAGCGGCGGAATCTATGCTTTCAAAGACCGTGAGGTGCCCGACACTTTCAACCTACTGGCGGACTTCGCCAAGGGCCACTCACTGGTGCTCAGCTCGTCCATGGCCAACTCGACCCACATCCCGGGACTGATTCGCGGCCAGGAGGGCACGATTACGATGGTCGAGCACGGCCAGTTCGAAGGCCGCACCGATTACATCACCGTCTCAAGTGAACGCGCGCACCAGGAGAAATTTGTCGAGAAGGTGGGCTACAAATCCGTCGAGATTTCCGTCGACCCGACGCCGCGGGACGCCCACATGAGCAACTTCTTCGAATGCATGCGCACGCGCGAGAAGCCCGTTCTGGACGCCGACACAGCCTACCGGGCCCAAGTGACGATCTCGATGGCTGTGGAGAGCTATCGCCGCGGCCGCGTGCTCTACTTCGACCCGGCGAAAGAAAAGATCGTCGATAAGCCGCCGCGCAAGGCGTAGCGTGTGAAGTCGCGGCGCCATTGTAGGGGTGGGCCGCTGCGCCGCCCTGCCTGCCCTTGGCGACACCGGTTGCGCCTGCTTTGAATGTGAGAGCAGATCAGCGGCGCCGGGGTGGACGCAGCGGTCCACCCCTACAGCTACACACCGGGCCAAGACTCCTAGTTCTCGTGATTTCCCATGCCTGTTGCCAACTGGAAGACCCAAACCTACAGCGCCATTCAAAGCCTGCTGTTCAACAACCCTCACCGGGTGATCAACTACCTGGTGAAGGATGACAAAGGCGAGTGGCACAAACGCTCTGACATCCCGGCCCCGGTGCGGCGGCTGTATGAAACCGAAGCGCCGCCGGAGCGCACGTGTCTCCAGACCGTGCAGTTTGTTCATCACATGCTTATTCCCCCCGGCGGACGCCACGTGGCGGAATTGCATATCCACACCGACGCCGAAGAGTTGGTCGTCATCACCCAAGGCGAGGGTACGGCGATGATCGGTGACGAAGCGCACCAGGTCTCGCAAGGAGACGTTCTCTACATCCCGCCGAACGCCGAACACGAAGTCCGCAACACGGGCGATGACGCCATGCTGGGCGTTCTCTTCATCAACATCCCCACGGGCGACGGCCTGAAGAAACTGCAAGCCGCCCGCGAAGCCGCCGAGTAGAGGATGGCCGCCCCCAATTGGGCATCCGGGATGGCTATCTGTCAACGATCTTTTGTGTGGCCTTCCTCTTTGGCCCGTCCCCTCTGGACCATTGCCGTTCGCTCACTGCCGTAATTATCGTCCATCACCGCGCGCCGGCTGTTTATAATGGCGCTGGAGGCGAAATCCAGCCATGACACAATTCTCCCGCCGTACCTTCCTTTCCTCGCTCGCGACTGCGGCCGTCCCCGCCTGGCTCGCCGGCTTTCACCAACTCAGCGCCAGCCACTACGGCAAGGTCAAGATCACCGACATCAAGACGATGATGCTGCAAGGCCCGCGTACGTACACGCTTGTCCGCATCGACACCGACGCGGGCATCTCCGGAATGGCCGAAGCGTACGGCTCGCCCGGCCTCGGCGTCAGAGAAGCGATCCACGGCGTGAAAGAGAGCCTCATCGGAAAAGACCCGCTCGAGATCGACCGCCTCTACACCGGCTACCGCTACACCGACGGCAGCGCTCACCACCAGCAGCGGGCCATGAGCGGCATCGAGATGGCGCTGTGGGACTTGGCGGGCAAGATCCTCGACGTCCCGACGCACACCCTGCTCGGCGGCAAGTTCCGCGACAAGGTGCGCCTCTACGACCACAACACGCCGCGCAATTACTTTGACAAGGCCTACCTGCGGGACTGGGCGCAGCAGGTGAAAGAGGCGCCAAGCGGCATCACGATGCACAAGTTCGGCCCGATCCGGAACCGCCCGTCTGACGACTTCGGCCGCGACCCGTCAAACCGCATGCTGTCGAGCGCCGAAGTACGCCGCATCCGGCAAGGGTATGAGAACTGCCGGGAAGCGCTCGGCTTCGAGCACGACATCCTGATCGGATGCCATTGGGAATTCGATCTGCGCAGCTCGATCGACTTCGCCGAAGCGCTGCGGGACGTGAAGCCGAAGTTTCTCGAAGACCCGTTGCCGGTCGCCTACTCGGAAAGCTGGAAGCGACTCGCGAACATGTCGCCGGTCCCCATCTGCACGGGTGAGAATTGGTTTCGCCGGGCCGAGGCGCTGCCGTTCATCGTCAACGCCGCGCTCGACATCATCCACCCCGACCTGCGCAACTCCGGCGGCTTCTTGGAGAACAAGCGCATGGCCGATCTCGCCGACCTCTACTTCATCCCGGTGGCGAATCACAATACTGGCAGCATCGTAAACGGCATGGCGACCACCCACTGGGCTTCCACCATCCGCGACTACTTCGCCTGCGAAACCGTCTTCTTCCGCCGCGACTGGATGGACGATGTCATCGTTCATGACAAACCCTTGTGTGTAGATGGCTTTGTGACAGTGCCGGATAAGCCGGGTTTGGGCATCGAGCTTGATCCCGATGTCGTGAAGGCCCATCTGGCAGAGGGCGAGACTTGGTGGGGGTAAGGTGGTTGGCTGTGCAGGCTCGCGGTTAAGTGCAGCGGTCCCTGAAGCTAGTCAGCATCGGAGCGCGAAATCCGGAGGCATGCGGTTCTGTAATCCGATAAGATGCGGATCATTCTGAAACGATGCAACTCGCCCGCGTCCCCTGGGATGCGGTAGACTCAAGCTCGCTTGGGCCTTTGCCCGCGGGAGTGACGCCACGCGGACCCTGATCAAGACGCTTGTCGTACTGGCACTCGCAAGCGGCATCACCCTGGGCGGCGACCACGAAACCGCTGCGCCCGAGGCGACCGAGCCCGACCCTTCGCTGACGCCCGAGCAGGTCATCGCCATCCAGCTTCACGCGCTACAAAACACCAGCCGGCTGGAGAACGACCGCGGCATCGAGATCACTTTCAACTTCGCCTCGCCGGCCAACCGCGCGATGACCGGCCCGTTGCCCCGATTCATCAGCATGCTGAGGAACCCACTCTACAGCACCATGCTCGATTTCGAGTCATACGAAACGGCGCAGATTGAACGTGACGGGGAGAGGGTGCAACAGAGGGTCACGTTGCTCCACAAAGAGGGGCGCCACAAGCAGGGCCGGCGCGCGATTTTCATATGGGTCCTCTCGAAGCAGAAGGAGGCCCCCTACGTGAATTGCTGGATGACCGACGGGGTGATACGGGTGAACCCCGAGGACGGCGCATCGCAGGTGGCGGAGGTCGACACGGCGGTCGATCCCTCCGGAAGGTTGCGACCCGCGGACTGAGCCACCGGTGGGCCTCGACTGATGCCTCCACGTAGTGATGTCGTCATTGTCGGCGGCGGCGTCATCGGTTGCGCCTGCGCGTATTTCCTGACTCGCCGCGGCGTCTCGGTCACGCTGATCGAGAAGGGCGCGGTTGGGTACGGATGCTCGTACGGCAACGCGGGGTGGATCGTTCCCAGCCACTCGCTGCCGCTTCCCATGCCCGGCATGCTGCGGCAGGTAACGAAGTGGCTGCTGCGGCCGGACTCGCCGCTCTACATCAAGCCGCGTCTCGACGCCGACCTCGCTCGCTGGTTGCTAAGTTTCTTGTTGTATTCGACCCACCGTCATGTGCGCCACGCCGCGCCGGTCCTGGCCGGGCTGGCCCGCCACAGCTTAGAGCTGTTTCAAGACTTTGTTGAGGAGTACGGCGCCGAATCGATCCACTTTCGCCAGGCCGGGCTGCTGTACGCCTGCAATGCGCAAAGCGGGTTGGTCAAAGCTCGTGAGGAGTTGAAGGTGGTTGGAGAGCTGGGTGTCGCGGGCCGCATGCTCGACGCCGATGAGCTGCGCGAAAAAGAACCGGCCCTGACGGGGCCGCTCACCGGCGGCGTTTGGTACGAGGGCGAAGCCCACGCCGAGCCGTTGAAGACGGTCGAGAAACTGGCCGACCTGGCGGCCAAGCAGGGCGCGTCAATTGTCCCCGAAACGGAGGTGCAGGCGATCGAAACCGACGGTCGAAGCGTCACGGCGTTGCGTACCGCGCGTGGCCGGATTGAAGGTGAACAGTTCGTGCTGGCAGCCGGGTCTTGGACGCCACGATTGGCTCGTCCGCTCAAGCTGCGGGTTCCCATCGAGGCCGGCAAGGGGTACGCTCTGATTGTCGATCCGGTCTCTCCGGAGTTAACGACCCCCACCGTGCTTGTCGAGAAGCGTGTCGGCCTGACGCCGCGCGACGGCTCGATGCGGATGGCCGGGACGATGGAGTTGGCCGGCCTCGATGAGTCGATCACGCGGCGCCGGGTGGATGCGATCGTGCGGGCGGCGCGTGAGTTTGTGAGCTTACCCCAAGAGCCACGGATTCTCGAGACCTGGCGCGGGCTGCGGCCCTGCACGCCCGACGGCATTCCGATGATCGGTCCGGCGAACGGTTGGGACAACCTAACAATCGCCGCCGGCCACGCCATGCTGGGGCTGACGATGTCGCTGGCGACCGGAGAACTCGTGGCCGACCTTTGCACCGGCGAAACGCCCGCCGTTGACCCGGCGCCCTTTCGTCCCACGCGTTTCTGATAGAGCCACACTAGCCGGCTCTGCGGGTGCCGCCTCCGAAGGGAACTCTCCCTCCCCTAGGGGAACCCAGCGGGTCCTCCGACGCCTTTTCCCTTCAAGGGGAGATCATGCGGGTCTGACTAGCGAGACCCCGATTCAGGACGCCTTCACGTCCCTTGTGTTGCTGTCCAGGGTGTCGAAGGTATCCGCGATCAGCTTCAGGCCCGCCGCGCCCGCCGCGTCCTCAACGGAGATCTGCTTGACTTTGGCGAGGAGTTCCTTGACGGCGGCAATCTCTTCAGGAGTGGGCGCTCTCACCACCACGTCTGCGGCCTCGAGCTCGAGCCGGATCTGGGTGAAGGTCTGCTTTCTCTGAAGCGCGCGAGTCCGCAGCCTCACGGACTGAGACACGTCCTCGCCGAGTTCCCGCTGCAGCTCGACCACTCCGTTGAGCTTCAGCAACGTCTGGTTGCAGACCTCTTCGGCTGCGGAGATGGCTTCGAGTGCATCCGTGTTCTGGCTCATGTTTGGGACCTTTCCTTTCGTCTGAAGAAGGTTGTATGGCTAATCGTCTCTATTGGCCTGGCGTCGCCTGCGCGGCCTCGAAGTCCTTGTAGGTCGAGTCCACAAAGCCGGCCGCGAACTTGGCCAACGCGGCTTTGCTCTGGGCCTCGCTCAACACGCGCAGCTTCTTGAGCAGGGCGTCAATCTGTCCGGAGCTGGCATCCAGTGTTGTCTCGACCTGCGCAAGCTGATCGGCGACCTCATCGATTCTGGTTTGGCGGGAGCTCTCTTTGGCCAACCAGTCCTCCAGGAAGGCGGTAAGGAAGGTCTCGATGTCAGTCTGGCCTGTCTTGTTGGCCGCCGCGAACGCCCTGGCTTCCTTCTCGAGGAGAAGCTGGAAGTCGTCCCGCCGGGCCTGGAAGAGCACGTCGGCCAGGAGCTCTTGCTGCTTCCGGTAGTAGGCCGATTCTGCCCCCGCCTTCTCTTGGACCTCGAGCTTGACCGCCAGGAGCTGGTCCGCCGCGCTTCGCGCGCTGGTGCGCATCAGGGCCTGGGTCTGGCAACCGGAGGCGAGCAGGCCCACGGTACCAAGAGCGTATCCGACCATGACGTTTTTCTTCATGTCGACGTCCTCCTCGTTCAGCGCTCGCTAGAGCTGGGTCGCGATGGCGCCGGTGGCCAGAACGTTCGCCGCCATGAGCACCATCTGTGCCGCCTGCTGCGGAGTTACACCGCCCTGGTAGTAGATCCGAAGCGCCTCCGTAACCTGCCCGACCAGATCGATCCGTTGCCGGCTGTTGATCCGGGACAGGCGGACGCTGTGTAGGTGCAGCTCGGCGGCGGCCGCTACCGCCTGCTGCGAGTCGAAGATGTTCTCGTCAAAGAGTATGACGCCCAGCGAGCCGATGAACTTCCCTGCCTCGATGCCGAAGCGCTCCTGAATCGCCTTCGTGCAGCTCTCAGAAACCCCGGTCGGGTTCGCGGCGTCCGCGAGCGATTTCTCGACGAACTGCGCAAGGGTTGCGGCGTCCGCCCAATTTTTTTGCCGGCAGGTCTTGCGCTCGAGTACTCTCTTACTAGCAGGAGCCCTGCCCAGGCGCTCCCTCGCTTGTTGGTACTCCTCGTCGGATGCCACCAGGATCAGGGTCGGCAAGAAGAGCTCACCGGGGTAGAGCTCGTCGCGCCTGGTGAGGCCCTTCTGAACGGCCTGCATGGCATCCAGGTGCCGGCGCATCTCCTTTAGCCGCTCCTTCTCTGAAGCCGCCAGATCCTGGCCAGCCTGCAGAAGCAGCCGGCTGCTTTCCTGCACCAGGGGATCGCTTCCGACGTTCTTGATGAACTCCTTTGCATTGGTGACGCCGGCGGCGACAGCGGTCTGAATGCCGGCTTCGTTGGGCTTGCTGTCCGTGCCCTTCATCGAACTCATCGCCTCGCCGATGTTGGCCTGGACCTTGGTGACCTGCTGAAGGCGCTTCTCGACAACAGCAAGCACGGTCTCGATCTTCGAATCCGCCGGCTCCTCCATGCCCTGGATGGCCGCTTGCCGCTTGAGATTCGTCTTCACACCCTCGGCAGCCCTTTGGGCCAAAGAGTCGACCAGACTCCTCGCTTCCAGATGATCGCTCAGCGCGGTCATCAACTCCTCGGCGAGCTCCTCTCTGGTCATTTCACTGAATGCCGCAAGAAAGGCCTCCTTCCGATTCGCGTACAAGTAGTCGTTCGCCAGCTTACGGGCCTTCGCGACGGCGCCGATGCCGTCTTCCATCGCCGCAAAGGGATCGGTCTCCGACGAGCGTAGTGTCTCGGCCAGCTTGGCCGCCTCGTCGGCGACTTTCCTCCGCTGATCGTTTTGGAGGCGAAGCGCCGCGCACCCGCTAAGGATCACCGCCAGCACGCATGCAACAAGCGCCATCGACCGGAATCTGGTTACCTTCCCCATCGGATTTTCCTTCCTTGCGAAAGAATATCGGTGCTCAATGCCATAACAGATCGCAGGGAAGCCCGCAACTCCGAGGAAGCACATTGTCAACGCCCAATAGAAATGTCCCCCTCGGTAGCTCGATAGAAGTGTCCCCTTGTGTTTCTTGTTCGTAGGAGAGATATCGTCGTCGTCGGGGCTGTGGAACTGTGGGAATCGCGTAGCGATTTCCAAGGGGCGGTGGGAAGGGTGGAAAACCATCCACCGCTCCTCGAACCCGGTACTGCTGCCTCGAGAGATTTTCCACGCTTTCCATCCGACCCGGCATTTCCACAGCCCTCTTATGTATTCGCAGCCCGTTTTTTCCGTAACACAGCTCGCCGCCAGGGGTGGTCCGCCGCCGGCTTGCGCCCGCCCCCCGGACGCTGCTGTGGTGCTGGCTTCGTCCGCAGCTGTGGCGTCGGCGTGGCGATCACGTCGTGCTCGATCTCGTGCCCGTCAAACCTCACCTGCAAGCTCTCATCGCGCCACTGTTGGACCGTCACCCGTGCCCCCGCCCCCACGCCCTGGTTGCGTTTCGGCTTCAACTGCAAACAACGATTCTCGAAACGCACCACCCGGTCGTTGCTCACCACCCGTTCGTACTCGCAACAGAACACCCCTCGCAGCTCGGTGCCGCGGGGGAGCGCCTGGTGAAAGTCCGCTGCCGCCGCCGGCTCACAG
Source organism: Bryobacterales bacterium (assembly GCA_965261065.1). Taxonomy (GTDB): domain Bacteria; phylum Acidobacteriota; class Terriglobia; order Bryobacterales; family UBA6623; genus JAKZVK01. The sequence continues at coordinate 8,012,920 of OZ253444.1, forward strand.
GCGAAGCGCTCGTTGTGCTCGGCCAGGTACTCCTCGTCGAGATAACGGTTCGCCGCCTCGTACTCGACGATCCCGCGCAGCCGCATCTTCTTGATCAGGCGGTCTTGGTGCGTGCCGTGATGGCGCTCCACTCGGCCCTTGGCTTGCGGCGAGGAAGCCGCCATGATCGTAATGCCGAGCTTGGCACACATGCGCCCGAACTGCGTCTCGGGCTTGATGCCTGCCAGCGCTTCCCGCGACGTCGGCTGGCGCTGGTAGACGTTTTTCCAGTCGCAGTACAACGCCTTGGGAACGTCGTGTTGACGTACCCAGGCTGCGAGCAGATCGGCCGCGGCCCAGGTCGTTTCCTGGTCCGAGAAACGGCACAGCGCCACACCGGTCGCGTCATCGACGAAGTTCATCAGACAGGCTTTCGGGCCGCGTTCTTCCAGCCAGTGGTGGTGCGAACCGTCGAGTTGAATCAGCTCGCCGAAGTGCGCTTTGCGTTGGCGCCGGGTGCGATGCGGTTGGCGCTTGCGACGGCGGCTCCACAGACCCGCGGCGAGCATCCAGCGCCGCAGTGTTTCGCGCGGCACTTCCAGGCCGTGGTCGGCTGCCAGATGTTCCGACGCCAGCGTCGGCCCGAAGCGCTCGTGCCCCTCGCCCGCATAGTTCTCGCGCACCAACTCGAGAACCTGCTGGCGTCGCTTCTGATCGGCTCGGTTCGAAGCACGGCCGACGTTACCGTGCACCAAAGCCTTGGCCCCGCCCGCACGGTAACGCTTCTTCAGACGCTTCGCATGGCGGTAGCTGACCTCCAGCAGCTCGGCGGCTTCGGTCAACTTCAGTTCCCCTCGTTTCACTCGGCTCAGCACTTCGCCGCGCCTCAACTCCTTGGCACTCATCCATGTCCTTCCCACTCTCGGCTCCTCCTTCGGAGCCTCAGAGTAGGGGACATTTCTATTGGGCGCTCAAGGGGACATTATCATTGGGCTTCAACACTCCGAGGAAGCACATGTGCGGCCCTTTTGCCGGGCAACAAGAAATAATTCACCACTTTTTGAGCGGCTTTTCGAGCAGTGCATGGCAGTCCACCCACTGGGTGTCAGGAACAACAAGTCTCAAACGCCCCTACCGGGGCTAGGAACCGTGCGCGAACGCATCGACCTGCACCATGAGCAGGTGCGTGGGAGCAGGTGCGGGCTTCCAGCGGTGTCAACCGCGGACCCCGTTTTTTCACAGACCCGTAAGGAAGCGGTCCGGCACGAACCCTGACGCAACTCGAAGGCCTCTACTTAGTCCTACGATGCCTCCGAAGGTACACTGGGATACGGGTGAACCCGACTCATGAGAATCACCGACGTTGAAGCGATCCACCTGCGCTTGCCCGATGTCGCCGAGCTCGCCGACGGTACGCAGGACGTCCTGGTCGTGCTGGTGCACACCGACGAGGGGGTGACGGGCATCGGCGAGGTCACCAGCCAGTCCTATGTTGCGAAAGCGGTCATCGAAGCGCCGCGCTCGGCCCAACGGCGGCATGGGCTGCGGCACATTCTGGTCGGGCAAGACCCGCTCGACGAGGAGCTCTGGGAGCGGATGTATCACCACACCAACCGCTACGGACGCCGCGGCGTGGCGATCCACGCCATCAGCGGGGTGGACATCGCGCTGTGGGACATCCGCGGCAAGGTGGAGGGCAAGCCGCTCTACGAACTGCTTGGCGGCGGGTATCGCGACAGCGTCCGTGCATACGCCAGCTATCTGTTCGGCGACACGCCGGAAGGGACCGCCAAGCTGGCGCGGGACGCCATCGACCTGGGGTTAAGGGCGGTCAAGTTCGGCTGGGAGCCCTTCGGTAAAGATCCCGCCGTGGATGTCGCCCACATCGAAGCTGCCCGCGATGTTCTTGGTGATGATCACGAGCTGATGGCGGACGCCGGTCACGCCTGGGATTGGAAAACGGCCCTTGAGCGGGCCAAGCTGTTCGAGCCCTTCCACCTTGGTTGGCTCGAGGAGCCCCTCAAGCAGGACGACCGCAAGGGGTATCAAGAGCTATGTCGTTGGTCGCCGGTGCCGATCGCCGCCGGGGAAGGAGATGTGACGCACTGGGACTTCGAAGACCTGATCGAGCGTGGCCTGCATGTTGTTCAGCCCGATGTTGCCTTTTGCGGCGGCTTGACCGTGTGTAGGAAGGTTTCCGCGTTGGCCGAGGAGGCCGGGCGGCGCTGCGTGTCGCATTGCTTCAGCACGGGCATCAACCTCACCGCATCGTTGCACTGGATGGCGTCGACCCCGAACGGCGACCTGGTTGAGTATTGCTTGCGGGAGTCGCCACTAATGCGCAAGCTCGTGAAAAACCTGCCGCCGCTCGAACAAGGACGCGTGCCCGTCCCGCAGGGCCCGGGCCTAGGCATCGAATTGGACGAGGAGATTATCGAGAAGTACAGGGTCTCGTATTAGCGAGGTCTGCGGCGTCAAACCGACCCGCGGCAATGTAGAAACCGGGCCCGGAACGTCAGTGACGGGTCCGCTGCCTCAAAGCCGTCGGTCGGCAGCATGATCCCTCACTCGCGTTCGGGGCTTGCATGAGGAGATTCGCTTGGTCAACTGGCAAGGAGCCGCTAGTCGGCGGCGGCTGTCGCGGAGAACTCGCGTACCATCGCCACAACAGCTTTGACGTTCTCGACCGGCGTCTCGGGCAGGATACCGTGACCCAGATTGAAAATGAAGCCCGGACGGTCGCCCGCGTGGCGCAGAACGTCCTCGACCCGTGCACGCAGTTTCGGCAACGGCGCAAATAACGCGACGGGGTCAAGGTTGCCTTGCACCGCTGCTTCGTAGCGGATGCGGCGCCAAGCGTCGTCGAGACGAATGCGCCAGTCGAGGCCCAACACTTCACCCCCTGCCTCGTGCAGCAGCTCGACGTAGCTGCTGCCGCCCGTGGAGAAGTAGATCACCGGCACACCGGTCGACTGGATCGCGCGCACTAGGATCCGGGTATAGGGCAGCACGCACTTTTCGTAGTCGCCCGGCGACAGCGCGCCTACCCAGCTATCGAAAATCTGGATCACCTCCGCCCCGTGGCTCACTTGGCTCGCGGCGAACGGCACCACCACCTCGACGATCTTTTCCATCAGCCGCTGCCAGGTCTTTGGATCGGAGTACAGCAACTTTTTCGCCTGAAGATAGTGGCGCGAGCCGCCGCCCTCGATCATGTAGCTGGCGAGCGTGAACGGGGCCCCGACGAACCCGATCACGGGTACGCGCCCGCCGAGCAGGCCCTTGGCTTCCTGGATGGCCTCGCCGACGTAGTTGAGTTGGTCGACGTCGCGCGTGTTCAGCGCGTCGACGGCCCCGGTGGTTCGTATCGGGTTGTGGATCACTGGGCCGTCGCCGGCGACGAATTCGAGTTTGAGGCCCATCGGTTCCAGGGGAAGGAGCAAGTCGGCAAAGATGATGGCGGCGTCGACATCGAGGACTTCGATGGGCTGCAGCGTTACCTCAGCCGCTAGTCTCGGGGTCTTGCAGATCTCGAGAATGGAATGGTCCGCGCGAAGCCGGCGATACTCCGGCATGTAGCGTCCTGCCTGCCGCATGAACCACACGGGCGTGCGGTCAACGGGATGCCGCCCGCAGGCATCAAGAAGGCGAGCAACCATCCATAGACTATAACAAGCGTCTGCGGCGAATCCTGTATTACGGCCCTTATCGCGACGGATCGTCCGGCGGGAACGCGTCGTCGTGAACGCGGCCCGCCGCTTTCTCGGCGCGGGCCTCGAACCCAATCGTCGCATTGATCGTGAGACAAACGTCGTAGCCTTCCTTCTTGATCTCGCCGATCACTTGAGCGATGCTCTCGGATTCCGACAGCGTGTCGTTGATCGCGTTGTCGAGCTCCTGCATCAGCGCTTTGAGTCGTTCGTCCACTGGGCTCGTCCTTTCGATACGGACGTCTACGTATTAGATGCGCGCGCGCGTCGGAGGACCGCTCTGTTCGTCGCGCCGACGCGGCATCCCCGAGTGCGCCCCAACTATCGTTGAATCCGTTGATGCTTCAACTGAGCGCGTGCCGCCGTCCTGCCAAGGACTACATGCTTTTCCGCCACAGCGCCCAAAGCCGATCCATCAGTCCGAGAGGCGGTTCCCGCGGTGGCTCGGCCGTGACGAAGCGAATCGGCGGGGGCGGGGGCCTCGCCGGTTTTTCGTCCACGCGGTAGACCCGGTATTTGAGGAGAACGTAGGTCCGTTCGACCCGCTTCCCTTTCTTCTCGACAACGATCGTGAACCCGGGCCCCGTGCCGCGCTGCGCCTCGACCTTCTCATGAATGCGCACGGGCAAGTACCCTGTCAGGTTCCGCTCGAGCTTGATCGTTTCATAGGACTGGCGGCGGCGGCTCCACATGAACACGCGAATCTGGTCGAATTCATGCGGCTGCTTGCTCCGTGTGATCTGGGTCCACAACCAGGTTTTCTTGGGCTTCTGCAGGCGCGGATCTTCGACTTCGTCGAGCGCGAAGTAGGACGTGATGCGCCGCCGCTCGGCGTATTGCTTGACCTCGTCAGGAATTGCCGAGTACATGCCGGTCGTGAGCACCCAGCCGGCCTGGCCGTTCGTGGTTCGGACCAGATACCAATCATCGAGCCCGGTCGGCGCCGGGGGCGGCCTCCCTTCTTGCCGGGCATGCGGCAGGCGGTCGACCAAGCGGTGCCGCAACAGTGCGGCGTCTTCATCCTCGCGGAGCTGATAGGTCGTCGGGGACCAGCGATAGGGCTCAAGATGCACGTTGAGCGTATACAGCGCCCGCAACGTGCCCTGACCTGGCTCGGCGCGTGTCTGGTCGCGAAGCTGCGCCATCATCTGCCGCAGTGCCGGTGTTGCCAGGCGGGTATCCCGCGTCCAGCCCACCGCACCCGATGAAGTCCGGACCTTGACGAATCGGCGGCGGCGCGCGATGATCTCGACGCGTTCGCCCAGGTCGAGGGTGGCCACGACCGGGGCCTCTCGCTTCAGCTCGCTTCGTAACCCGACGCCTTTGCGGGCGACGAAGGTTTCCTCTACTTGTGGCGCCGTAGGCTGGTTCGAGCAGGTGCTCAGCAGCGCTGTGCAGACGAGTGCGGCGACGGCGGCGAGCAGCCGCCGGGGTGTCTTCTCGCGATGAGTCCAGGCGCGGCGGGAACGAAATGGGCCGTTTTGTGTCCCGCCGTGGGATCGACAGTATGATAGTAACGAGTCGAACATGCCTGAGAATGACGAGGCCACTGTGCCGGAGGCGGCCGGGCGTCTGCCGCTCCAGACATCGTCGCTTCGTTGCGGCGACTGCCTGACGGAGCTGCCGCCGGATGCTTCCGAGCAACCACCGTCAGCGGCGGCTGCCCCGGATTCTTATTGTCCCCGTTGTGTCCAAGCTGTGGCCACTCCACTCGTATGCCGATTCTGTGGTTCGATGATCTGTCCCGTCTGCGGCTCACCGGTCGAAATGGCGGATGAACTCGGGATCGGATAGGGGGAATCATGTCTCATGGAACAACTGAATACCCTTTGCGCGTGGCCGTCGTTGGCGCCGGCCCGGCCGGGTTTTACGTCTTGCGGCACCTTTTCAACAGTAGTCTTGGCGTCGCCGGCCACGGTGGGAGCCCCTCCATTCGCGTGGACATGTTCGATCGTCTGCCGACACCCTTCGGATTAGTGCGTCAGGGCGTCGCCCCCGACCATCCCAAGATCAAGTCGGTCACCAGGGTCTACCAGAAGCTGGCCCGCGATCCCCGCTACCGCTTCTTCGGTGACGTGGAGTTTGGCAAGGATGTTGACTTCGACGACCTTCGCGCCCGCTATCACCAGATCGTGCTTGCTGCCGGAGCCCAAGGGGACCGCCGCCTGAACATTCACGGGGAAGATCTGGCGGGCAGCCACTCGGCCGCGGAGTTCGTCGCCTGGTACAACGGCCACCCGGACTTCTCCGGCAAGCAGTTCGATCTCAGCCGTCCGAGCGCGGTGGTAGTCGGGGTAGGCAATGTCGCCGTGGACGTCGCTCGCATCCTTTGCCTCAGCCCCGAAGAGTTGACGCCGACCGACGTGGCCGACTACGCACTCGACACTCTCCGCGGGAGCGGCGTGCGGGACGTTCATCTCCTGGGCCGTCGGGGGCCGGCCCAGGCCGCCTTTACGAGCGCCGAGCTGTCGGAGTTGGGCGACCTGGCCGAGGCGGAGACCGTGGCGATGCTAGACCCCGGCGAAACGGAGCACCTCTGCATGAACCTCGATCAACTCCAGGACCCGGTCACTGCGCGAAAGATTGGGATCCTGAGGCGGTACGCTCGCCCTCCGGACCCGGCGAAGCCGAAGAAGTTGATCATTCGCTTCCTCGTGTCTCCGGTCGAGATCCTGGGGGATGAGAACGGCCATGTGCGCGGCGTACGCCTCGAGAAGAACGAGTGCTACACGGGCGAGTCGGGCGCAACTCATTTCCGGCCCACCGGCCGATACGAGACGATCGAGGCGGGCCTCGTGCTCCGCGCCGTGGGGTACCGTGGCGTGCGGCTCCCGGGTCTGCCGTTTGATGCGGACGTAGGCGTGATTCCCAGTCGCCAGGGCCGCGTTGTCGATTCGGCCACCGGTGAGCCGCTGCCGGGCGTTTATGTCAGCGGCTGGATCAAGCGCGGGCCGACCGGCCTGATCGGGACCAACAACGGCGACGCCAAGGAAACCGTCGAGCGCATGCTGGAGGACCTGTCGAAAGGCGTCCTGATCGAGCCGTCTCAGTCAAATCCCGACGAAATCACAAAGTTGATCGAGGACCGCGGAGCGCGATTCATCACCTTCGATGACTGGGAGGAATTGGACACGCTCGAGAGGGTCCGCGGCATGCCCGTCGACCGTCCGCGCGTCAAGTTCACTCATTGGGAGGAGTTTCTCAACGTCCTCGAGGCGCTCGAGCCTCCGTCGTAGGAGGCCCGCAACCGGCCAAGAGTTCAAATGCTGATGACCGGACACGGGGACTCGCGAACGATCCCGTAGGCGTGGGTGGCGAGCCTGCTGGAGGTGTCCGAGGCGTGACCGCGACCGATGATCAGCACCTAGGGCAGGCCCGGGACCACATGCGCGAAGGTCAGCGCGGCCTCGAATCGATCAACCAGCGCGACGGCATAACGCGCTGCAGCCGCGCACAGGCGTGAGAAATCAACGGGAACCAGAACGTGGCGAATCATGATGTCGGGTCGGCCTATCTTCGTCATCCTAACCCGCCGATCCAGTCATGCGATACCGGGGGCGAGACATCGGAGAGTCGAGCCACGGTGACCCCACGGCCGCCGTGCCGTGCAACCTGGTGCGGATGCCCGATGCGGCTGCCCGATGCGTGCGGATGCATGTTGAAGCCCAATGATAATGTCCCCTTGAACGCCCAATAGAAATGTCCCCTACTCTGAGGCTCCGAAGGAGGAGCCGAGAGTGGGAAGGACATGGATGAGTGCCAAGGAGTTGAGGCGCGGCGAAATGCTGAGCCGAGTGAAACGAGGGGAACTGAAGTTGACCGAAGCCGCCGAGCTGCTGGAGGTCAGCTACCGCCATGCGAAGCGTCTGAAGAAGCGTTACCGTGCGGGCGGGGCCAAGGCTTTGGTGCACGGTAACGTCGGCCGTGCTTCGAACCGAGCCGATCAGAAGCGACGCCAGCAGGTTCTCGAGTTGGTGCGCGAGAACTATGCGGGCGAGGGGCACGAGCGCTTCGGGCCGACGCTGGCGTCGGAACATCTGGCAGCCGACCACGGCCTGGAAGTGCCGCGCGAAACACTGCGGCGCTGGATGCTCGCCGCGGGTCTGTGGAGCCGCCGTCGCAAGCGCCAACCGCATCGCACCCGGCGCCAACGCAAAGCGCACTTCGGCGAGCTGATTCAACTCGACGGTTCGCACCACCACTGGCTGGAAGAACGCGGTCCGAAAGCCTGTCTGATGAACTTCGTCGATGACGCGACCGGTGTGGCGCTGTGCCGTTTCTCGGACCAGGAAACGACCTGGGCCGCGGCCGATCTGCTCGCAGCCTGGGTACGTCAACACGGCGTTCCCAAGGCGTTGTACTGCGACTGTAAAAACGTCTACCAGCGCCAGCCGACGTCGCGGGAAGCGCTGGCAGGCATCAAGCCCGAGACGCAGTTCGGGCGCATGTGTGCCAAGCTCGGCATTACGATCATGGCGGCTTCCTCGCCGCAAGCCAAGGGCCGAGTGGAGCGCCATCACGGCACGCACCAAGACCGCCTGATCAAGAAGATGCGGCTGCGCGGGATCGTCGAGTACGAGGCGGCGAACCGTTATCTCGACGAGGAGTATTTGGCCGAGCACAACGAGCGCTTCGCCTGTGAGCCGGCGGCGGCAGCGGACTTTCACCAGGCGCTCCCCCGCGGCACCGAGCTGCGAGGGGTGTTCTGTTGCGAGTACGAACGGGTGGTGAGCAACGACCGGGTGGTGCGTTTCGAGAATCGTTGTTTGCAGTTGAAGCCGAAACGCAACCAGGGCGTGGGGGCGGGGGCACGGGTGACGGTCCAACAGTGGCGCGATGAGAGCTTGCAGGTGAGGTTTGACGGGCACGAGATCGAGCACGACGTGATCGCCACGCCGACGCCACAGCTGCGGACGAAGCCAGCACCACAGCAGCGTCCGGGGGGCGGGCGCAAGCCGGCGGCGGACCACCCCTGGCGGCGAGCTGTGTTACGGAAAAAACGGGCTGCGAATACATAAGAGGGCTGTGGAAATGCCGGGTCGGATGGAAAGCGTGGAAAATCTCTCGAGGCAGCAGTACCGGGTTCGAGGAGCGGTGGATGGTTTTCCACCCTTCCCACCGCCCCTTGGAAATCGCTACGCGATTCCCACAGTTCCACAGCCCCGACGACGACGATATCTCTCCTACGAACAAGAAACACAAGGGGACACTTCTATCGAGCTACCGAGGGGGACATTTCTATTGGGCGTTGACACGATGCGTGCGGATGCATAGCGCCTTTCGATATCCTGTAGGCACGCTGCCGAGACTGTCGACGTCACGCGCCAGGAAAGACCCCACCGTGAAACTTGAATTGAGCACAATCCTATTGTTTTTTGGATCCGTCGGGCTCCTCGCCGGCGCCGAAACGAAGACCTCCACCGAGAACAGGGGCCCGGAGACAGTGTTGCGAAGCACGAGAGGCGGAGATCTGCCGGCGCCCAGAGGCTCGACACCGGCGAACCTGCTTTCCCGCGCGCCGGTCGTCTTCGAGCCGAATCAGGGGCAGTTCGATCCCGAGGTCCGCTTCGCGTCGCGGACCGCGGGCTACAACCTCTTCATCACCGGGCAAGAAACGGTGTTCGTGTTGCGGGCCGGGCGGGCCCCTTCACACTCGCGGTCCAGTCATGAGGAAGGGCGGGAGCAGGAGCGAGCATCAACCATTGAGGTCGTGCGCATGAGTTTGAAGGGCGCCCGCGAGCCAAGCGAGGTTCAGGGCGTGGAGCCGACCGGTGGCGTGAGCAACTACTACCTGGGCGGCGACCCGGATCGCTGGCGAAAGGGCGTGCCGCATTTCCGGAGAGTGGACGTGCAGGACGTCTATCCGGGTATCGACCTGACCTACCGCGGCACAGGCGGCAGGCTCGAGTTCGACTTCCTGGTCGCGCCGGGCGCCGATGCAGAACCGATTCGATTGGCGTTTGAGGGAGCGTCGTCCATCGAGCAGGTCGCGCAGGGTGAGCTCATCATCGAAAGCGGTGAGGGAGCGCTCCGTCTACGACGGCCCGGGGTCTTCCAGACGATCGGCGGCGAGCAGGTGGAAGTCGAGGCGCAATTCCATCTGGAGGATGACTCGACGGTGAGCTTCTCCCTCGGAGCGTATCGTGAGGACTACCCTCTTTTGATCGACCCGGTCGTCGAATTTGCCACCTTTCTGGGGGGCCTGGCGGACGACATTGTGGGAGGCGTGGCGGTCGACGCTGAAGGGAACGCGTACGTCGCGACGACGACCGACAGCTTTGACTTCCCCGCGAGAAATGGTTTCGATCTCCAGTACGACCTATTCACGGACGTCAACGTTACGAAACTCACCGCCGACGGGACGGACATCTTCTACTCAACCTTCCTCGGCGGAGCCGATATCGAAGCGGCCCATCATATCGATGTCGATGCGGAGGGGAACGCCTATGTCGTAGGGGAGCATGAAAAACTTGGCGCCCCACTCAAGTTCCCGATCACCGATGGGGCGTTCGACACTACCTTCAATGGCGCTGTCGATGGATTCATCACCAAGATCGACGGTACCGGGGGCGCTCTTGTCTACTCGACGTTTCTAGGCGGCCCGGCAGCCGAGAGCGTCACGGTCGTAAGGGTGGACGACGAAGGAAGCGTCTACGTCGTGGGCGAGTCGGACGGCTCGCTCCCCACCACCGTGGGCGCCTACGATCATGTATTCAATGGCGGCGGAGCGGATGGCTTTCTGGCCAAGTTGAACCCGGCGGGCAGCGAGCTGCTTTACGCAACGTACTTCGGGGGCTCGGGACGCGAGCGTGTACGGTCGATGGTCTTGGACGACACGGGCTGCGCCTACATAGCCGGAATCACCGAAAGCCAAGACCTGCCCACGAGCCCCGGTGCCTTTCAGCCGGCAAGGGCGGGCGGTAGCGACGTCTTCGTCATCAAACTCGACGCCTCGGGAGACCCTCCGGTCTACACCACCTACCTGGGCGGGAACCAGGACGAGGACGACGCTAATATCGCGATCGACTCAGGAGGGAACGCCTACGTCACCGGATCAACGCGAGGTTTCGGGTTCCCCACGACACGCGGCGCGCTTTCAACCGTGGTGGCCGGGGCGCGCGATGCGTTCGTCGCCAAATTCAGTGCCGCGAGACAAACGCTTCTTTACTCGACGTTCCTCGGCGGCAGCGACGACGACGTGGGAGCGGCCATTGCGGTCGATCGGGAGGGCTCGATCTACGTTATCGGATCCACCAGAAGCGCCGACTTCCCGGTGACGGCCGACGCGGACGACCCTACCTACGCCGGGGCGTTTGACATCTTCGTCAGCAAGCTGAGCAGTTCCGGCGACCGGCTCCTCTATTCCAGTTACTTCGGCGGCGGGGACAGTCTGCGCATCGCATCGAATGGCTTGGTGCTCACGCCGGAAGAGAAGGCGGTTGTGGCCGGCGTTTTCGAGTTTCTCGGAAGAAACGACTTCCCAGTCACGCCCGGAGCGTTTCGGCGGTTCCGGCCGCGCGGGCCGACTGACGTTTTCGCCGCCAAGTTCGATTTGACCGAATTCGGTGGCGTGCCACAGATTGCCGCGGGAGGCATCCTCGGGGCGGGCCTCAGTGTCCCTCCGGTTTCGTCGATCTCACCGAACGGAATCATTACGATCTACGGCAACGCCTTCGCTGAGGAAGGCTTTTTGTGCAGGTCGGCCCGGCTGATCTCGTCGATGGGCGCGTACCGACCCGGCTGGGCGGGGTCTGCGTCGAGATCGACGGCGAGCGGTCACGCATGTTCACGGTAACCCGGCGGCAGCTCAACGTCCAAGCTCCGACGCGGGCGCGTTTCGGCGAGGTCGAGGTTCAGGCGCTGCTCCATTGCGACACCGCAATGGAAGAGCGCAGCAATGTGGCGTTTGTGGAGTTGGCGCCGGCAGCGCCGGAGTTCTTCTATTTCGATCTCCGGGCCGACGGAGTCAACCCGGTGGCGGCGATCAATGTCGCGACCGGTGAGTTCATCGGGCCGGACGGATTGTTTGCGAAAGGCCTAGCCGTGGTCGCCGCCGGGGCGGGTGATACCGTCGCCATTTTCGGTACCGGCTTCGGGATGACGGCGCCGCTGTTCGAGGCCGGCGAGCTTCCCGACGGCCCCGCCGGCGTGACGCTGCCCACGCGAGTGACGGTCGGCGGCGTCGAGGTGACGCCGGCTCGCCTGCTCTATGTCGGTGTCAGTGGAGGTAACGCGGGCCTGTATCAAGTCAATCTGACGATCTCGGATCTCATGCCCGAGGGCGACCAGCCGGTGCGGCTCCACATTGGCGACTACGTCTCCCCCGCCGGGGGCTTTCTGCACATCGAGCACTGACGGCCTTCTCGCGCACTTCGCCTCGCTAATGAGGAGGCAGATCCTTCGGGAGCGTCGGCTCGGCGTTCGCGGCGTACACACGTCAGCTTACTTATCGACACCGGGAGGGGACACGAAACCGCTAAATCCGGCCGTCGCAGTGGCCGGCTGCTCAAGGCCCACAGGCTTTGTTACGCCGACCGAGACCCCGGGTGGGGAGCGATCACCCTCTTTGACTCGCGTACACAACCTGGCCACAGCCCTTCAACGCTCGATGGAGGCGCATTGGCTGCTTTTCCTGACTTTGTTTTCTGTGTGTTATTGGGTGGCCACGGGGCTTTATGCGGCGTGGCGGGTGATGTGGTACGACGAGCTTTTCACCTTCTACATCTCGAATCTGCCGAGCCCGGTGGCGATCTGGAACGCGTTGGCCGCGGGGGCGGATCTGCACCCTCCGGCCCACTACTGGTTCAGCCACTGGAGCCAGGCAGTTCTCGGCGCCGGGGAGTTGGGCTTGCGGGCGCCGGCGATCGCGGGCTTTTGGGTCCTGAGCCTGTGCGTTTTCTTCTTCGTCAAGCGGCGCACCGATGCCCTGCACGCGGGGGTCGCCATGTTGTTGCTGTTCGCGACCGGCACGCAGCTTTCGCGCCTCGATGCACGGCCCTATCCACTGGTGCTGGCTTGTGCGGCCCTAGCGCTGTTGTGCTGGCAGCTCAGCGCGGAGGGCCGACGCCGGAGCATAGCCCTGCCGGGTCTGGCGTTGAGTTTGTTCGTGGCCATCATGACCCACTACTACGCGGTTTTCTTGGTGCCTGCGATTGCGCTCGGCGAACTTGTCCGAACCCGGCGGCGAGGGAGGGTTGATCGGTCGGTGTGGTTCATGTTGGCTATTGGAGCCTCGGCGGTGCTTTTTCTGCTGCCGATCATTGCCTCGTCAGGCACGTTTGCCGAGCACTTCGCAAGAAGTCTTTCCTGGGGTGATTTGGTGCAGGTCTACGTTGAACTGCTGGGCGGCACGGCGCCCTTGCTGCTGGTCGGGTTGGCACTGATCGCCCTGGGTGGTGCCGGGCGGCCGAGCGATGTGGAGGCCGAAGCGAATCCGGGCCCGGTGCTCCCGCTTGAAGAAACCGCGGCGTGCCTCGGCCTGCTGGCGATCCCCCTGCCGGCGTTCTTGCTTGCGCGTTTTGTGACCGAAGCGTGGGCCGCGCGGTACGTGGGTGTGGTCGTGATCGGCTTCTGCATTCTCGTCGCGGCGGCACTGTACGGACATCTCCGCAGGAGCCACGGCAATGCAGTCGCGGCCGGGCTTTTTGTCGTGCTGGCGGGGTGGTTTCTGTGGCAGCAGGCGTCGCTGGTTCGTCAGAGCCAGGGAGCTTCTTATGCCGAAGGTCAACTGGCCGAACTCAACTATTTCTCGCCGCTTGGCGATCTGCCGATCGTCATGCCGCACGGCTCGCAGTACCTGCCCCTGGCGCACTATTGGCCCGGTATTGACCGGGCACATGGGTAACACTTTATGCCAAGCACATAGGTAACACATGGACCATCGCCTTGCTATTTAAGGCTGGAGTTCGCCCCCGAACCTGTCAAGGCTCCCCTGTCGGCTCGCGGGCGCGAGGCCTTGACAGAACCGGGGCCGAACTCCTTTGGTTTCCTCCGCTTACCAAGGCGATGGCCCAGCCTAGCCTCGGCCGAAGAAAGCTTTGCCAGTGCCCTGATTCCACGAGAGTTAGCGCAGACTTCGCATCAGCCGGCCCGAAAAAGTGTTACCTATGTGCTTGGCATAAAGTGTTACCCATGTCCCGGTCAGCACAGCCCAAGGCGCGAGCGGCCCGGCTGTACTCCCTTACCGATCGCGAGGCGGCATTTCAGTATCGCGGCACGGCGATGGGAGGACACGCTCTCTCGCGCTTCGCTCAGTGGGTTCCGCTTAACGTGGTGGCGTACGCTGCGTTCGTCGAGACGCACGACCACTTCCTCGTTTTCGGGAGCATCGGGTGGGTGCTGCCCAAGCTACTCGAAGACGGCGCTCGTGTCGAGCTGAAAGGCTTTGCCGATGGCCTGCGAGTCTACGAGGTCAGGGTCCGGCCCGAGCCTGGCTAGCGCCGGGTCTCCTTGAGCGCCGCCGGCTATCGCGCGGTCAGGTCGCGAATGTAGATATCCCGGAACCGCATGCGGCCCTTGCCGCCGGAGTGAAGCTGCAGGGCGATGACGCCTTCTTCCGAGATCGGCGAGGGGTAGGTGAAGTCTAGGATCTGGATGCCGTTGAGGTGAACGATGTAGCGATTGCCCTCGACTTGGATGAGCATGTCGTTCCAGTCGTAGGGACGCATTACGGCGTTGAACTCCGGGGCGGGCCAGGCGACCCAGCCGCGGCCGTCGCCGTAGACACCCCCGGTCGGGCTGCGGTTGCCGATGACAGGGTCGATCTCGACTTGGCGTCCGGCGATGATCTTGGGCGTGTCGCCCTCAAACTTGGTGTGGATGTAGACGCCACTATTACCCTCGGCCTCGCACTTGAAGCGGATCGAGAGGTGGAAGTCGCGGTAGCTCTTCTCGGTGGCGAGGTAGCCGTACTTGTCCGAGATGCCCTGACCGAGGATGGCGCCGTTCTCGTCCACTTCCCACTTCTCGGCGCCGACCTTGCGCCAGTTGGTGAAATCCTTGCCGTTAAAGAGCTGCGTCCAGCCGGGCTTGAGCTTGCGGGGCTGCGGGCGGTTACCCGATTGCGCAAAGACCCCCGTGGCCGCAAAGGCTCCCAGAACCACCGTCAACAAAACTGCACGATACGCGTACGATCTCATGGTGAACTCCTAACCAGACTGACCCGATGTGGCGCGGGCCTCCAGGCCTGCTGCGTCGACCTCCGGGTCGACGTATGTGGCGCCCAGCCGCTGCCCCAGAGCGAAGAAGACCGGCGCGGACGCCGGTCCTGCCCGCCGGAGGCGCGCGCCACACCCAGGCTTGCGCTCCTCCTTTGCTATCGAGCTCCCGCCGGCGCCGGTCCCGCGGTCCTTCGCGTCAGCCCCTCTATGTAACCACATTCACGGGCTCACCTCGCAGGAAAGCCTCGGCATTCGCGATGCTCAGGTCGAGCAACCGCTCGACGGTGTCGTCGGTCCCCCACGCCACGTGCGGGCTCACGAGCACTTTGGCGTGATGCAGCAACGGATCATCAGAAGGAGGCGGCTCCGGCGCAAAGACGTCGAACCCTGCCCCGGCGAGACGTCCCTCATCAAGCGCCTCGATCATCGCCGGGACATCGACGAGCGCCGCGCGGCTGATGTCGATCAAGACGGCGCCGGACCGGGCTTTCGCAAACGCCGATTCGTTGAAAATGCCTGTGGTCGCTTCGTTGGCCGGCGCGGCCAGCACCAGGAAGTCGCTCTCGGCGAGCAGCGTCTCGAAAGGTACCGTTTCGACCGGGCGGGGACGGTCCGGGTTGCCGACGGTCGCCAGCACCCGCATGTCAAACCCGGCGGCAATTTCCGCGATGCGGCTGCCGATCTTGCCGCAGCCGAACAGTCCCAGGGTCTTCCCGCGCAGCCCCAACGTGGTGTAGGCCAGGGCCGTCGTCCAGCCGCCGGCTCGAAGCAGCGGCGGACCCTGCTCGAGCTTCTTCGTCACCCCCAGCAGCAGCGCGAACGCTTGCTCAGCGACGGCATCGGTGCAGAACTCCGGCACGTTCGAGACGACGATGCCCAGCCCCCGCAGCGCCGGCAGGTCAAGCGCGTCCGTGCCGGCGGCCTGCACCGAGATGAAGCGGCAACCCTTGAGGTAGGGGGTGATATCGACCGCCAGGCGAGGAGTGATGACCAGCAGATCCGCGCCACGGCACTTTTCGCCGATGCCGGTGTCGCCCAGCACGGCGTCGTCGTAGCGCAACTCGCCCAACGCCGCCAGGCGGCTCTTCTGTACCTGCGACATCAGAGAGAGGGATATGGCGTGGATGCGCATTGCTTCGGTCCGGAAAGCGAGTATCATACCGCGACGGCGGGCGGCGGGGCTTCTGCCATGGTTTGATGCTCGTCGTCCGATTCCCGGCCAGCTATAATCACCCTTCTCCCGTGAGCGACTCCGCTTATCTCGTGTTCGAAACCGGCGGCACCAAGCTCGTGGCCGGCGTGGCGGGCGACGACTGCCGGATTCTCGAAACCGAAATTCTCTACCGCGACGAGGGCGACCGGGCCGACACAAGCCTGCGACGCCTGCTCGAAGCCGGCCGCGAGTTGAAGGCCAAGCATGAGCACGAGGGACGGGGCTTCCGCGCCTGCGGCTTCGGGTTCGGTGGTTACGTCCGTCGCTCTACGCGGCAGCCCTTCTCCTGCCTGCATGAGGACGGATGGGACGACCTCCAAGTCGTCAAAACGCTCGATACTGAGTTCGGGCTGCCCGTTGCGGTGGAGAATGACTGCAAGCTCGGGGCGCTGGCCGAAGCTCATTTCGGTGCCGGCAAGGGCTTCGGCAGCGTCTTCTACATGACGGTGGGGACCGGCATCGGCGGAGGCTTCGTTCGCGACGGGCGCATCCAGGCGATGAGCGATGTCGGCGAGGCTGAGATCGGCCACATCGTGGTGATGCCCGACGGCCTGCCCTGTCCCTGTGGCGGTCGGGGCTGCGCCGAAGCGGTCTGCTCCGGGCCGGGCATCAGCCAACTGGCCGCACACGTGGCCGGCGAAGACCTTTCTGGATGGCAGGCCAGCCGATTGGCCGGTCGTTTTCACCCCGTGAGCAAAGTGTCCAGCAAAGACATTATGGCTGCCTGGGAAGAGGGAGACGAGTTCGCGACCGCAGTGGTGGACCGTGCGGCCGCCTACCTGAGCCTGGCGGTATCGGCCGCGATCAACCTGCTCGCTCCCGAGGTGTTCGTGGTCGGCGGAGGGGTCGGGTCGGGCAACCGAGCGTTCCTTGATTTGCTCCGTGAATATGTCGCCGACCGGGTGGCCCCCTGTTTTCGCGATCAGTATCGATTGGTCCCCAGCGCGCTCCGCGAGCAGGTCATTGTGCAAGGCGCGGCCGTACTCGCGGCGCAGCAAGCACACTCTCGTTTCTCAACGCGAGCATAGACTCTCGAAACGTTACGTTGGCCCGCTTCCGGCGATCGTCTGGTGTTGAAGCCCAATGATAATGTCCCCTTGAGCGCCCAATAGAAATGTCCCCTACTCTGAGGCTCCGAAGGAGGAGCCGAGAGTGGGAAGGACATGGATGAGTGCCAAGGAGTTGAGGCGCGGCGAAGTGCTGAGCCGAGTGAAACGAGGGGAACTGAAGTTGACCGAAGCCGCCGAGCTGCTGGAGGTCAGCTACCGCCATGCGAAGCGTCTGAAGAAGCGTTACCGTGCGGGCGGGGCCAAGGCTTTGGTGCACGGTAACGTCGGCCGTGCTTCGAACCGAGCCGATCAGAAGCGACGCCAGCAGGTTCTCGAGTTGGTGCGCGAGAACTATGCGGGCGAGGGGCACGAGCGCTTCGGGCCGACGCTGGCGTCGGAACATCTGGCAGCCGACCACGGCCTGGAAGTGCCGCGCGAAACACTGCGGCGCTGGATGCTCGCCGCGGGTCTGTGGAGCCGCCGTCGCAAGCGCCAACCGCATCGCACCCGGCGCCAACGCAAAGCGCACTTCGGCGAGCTGATTCAACTCGACGGTTCGCACCACCACTGGCTGGAAGAACGCGGCCCGAAAGCCTGTCTGATGAACTTCGTCGATGACGCGACCGGTGTGGCGCTGTGCCGTTTCTCGAACCAGGAAACGACCTGGGCCGCGGCCGATCTGCTCGCAGCCTGGGTACGTCAACACGGCGTTCCCAAGGCGTTGTACTGCGACTGGAAAAACGTCTACCAGCGCCAGCCGACGTCGCGGGAAGCGCTGGCAGGCATCAAGCCCGAGACGCAGTTCGGGCGCATGTGTGCCAAGCTCGGCATTACGATCATGGCGGCTTCCTCGCCGCAAGCCAAGGGCCGAGTGGAGCGCCATCACGGCACGCACCAAGACCGCCTGATCAAGAAGATGCGGCTGCGCGGGATCGTCGAGTACGAGGCGGCGAACCGTTATCTCGACGAGGAGTACCTGGCCGAGCACAACGAGCGCTTCGCCTGTGAGCCGGCGGCGGCAGCGGACTTTCACCAGGCGCTCCCCCGCGGCACCGAGCTGCGAGGGGTGTTCTGTTGCGAGTACGAACGGGTGGTGAGCAACGACCGGGTGGTGCGTTTCGAGAATCGTTGTTTGCAGTTGAAGCCGAAACGCAACCAGGGCGTGGGGGCGGGGGCACGGGTGACGGTCCAACAGTGGCGCGATGAGAGCTTGCAGGTGAGGTTTGACGGGCACGAGATCGAGCACGACGTGATCGCCACGCCGACGCCACAGCTGCGGACGAAGCCAGCACCACAGCAGCGTCCGGGGGGCGGGCGCAAGCCGGCGGCGGACCACCCCTGGCGGCGAGCTGTGTTACGGAAAAAACGGGCTGCGAATACATAAGAGGGCTGTGGAAATGCCGGGTCGGATGGAAAGCGTGGAAAATCTCTCGAGGCAGCAGTACCGGGTTCGAGGAGCGGTGGATGGTTTTCCACCCTTCCCACCGCCCCTTGGAAATCGCTACGCGATTCCCACAGTTCCACAGCCCCGACGACGACGATATCTCTCCTACAAACAAGAACCACAAGGGGACACTTCTATCGAGCTACCGAGGGGGACATTTCTATTGGGCGTTGACATTCCGGCGATCGTCTGGTCGTCGGTTCGACATGGTTGTGCGATACTCGCAATAGACGAAGGCGTGCCGATGAAGCTGCCGATCACAGTCTTTCAGGATGAAGACGGTGTCTATGTCGCGGAGTGCCCGGCGATTCCCGGTTGTGTGAGCCAAGGTCCTACCGAGGCAGAGGCCGAGCTGAACTTGCATGACGCGATCCGAGAGTGCTTGGCAGTCCGGCGGGAGAAGGGACTGCCCCTCACGCTCAAGACGCGAGAGATCGAAGTAGCGGTCTAGTGCCGGCACTTCCGATCCTTCGGCCTGCCGAAGTCGTAAAGGTCTTCGAGCGTCACGGTTGGCGCGTTGCGCGCCGCCGCGGCAGCCACATCATCCTTACCAAACCCGGTCACATGGCGACTCTGTCTGTCCCGGACCACTCCCGCGTTGCCCGCGGGACCCTACGTACCCTGATCGCTCGAGCCGGGCTGACTGCGAAGGAGTTGTTGGCCTCGATCTGATTCTTCGGGGGCATTTGCACCTCCGACGAATCGCCAACGTTCGCGACTCAGAGCGTAGTGCAGGGCCGAGGAGGCCAGTGGAGACGCGTGCTTTCTCCGAGCGCGCTGTCACAGCTTTGATACGATCGTAATTTCGATGCATACGAGGGGATCCGAAACGGTTCGGCGCATCGGGGCGCATACCTCGATCGCGGGCGGCTTGGTCAATGCCGCGAACGAGGCGCTTGAGTTGGGCTGCAACACGCTGCAGATCTTCACGCGCAGCCCGCGCATGTGGCGTTCGGCGCCGCTCGACCCGAATGGCGTTGCCCAATTGAAGGACGCGCGGGCCGAGCACGACCTCTCGCCGCTCGTCATCCACGGCAACTACCTGACCAACATGGCCGCCGCCGATACGGGCGTTCGCAACAAATCGATCGAGGCCTTCCGCGACGAGGTTCGGCGCGCGCTGCTGATCGGCGCAGACTACCTCGTGATCCATCCGGGCAGCTACCGCGGCCAGACGCTCGACAAAGCGATGAACGTGCTGGCCTCGTCCATCGCCCAGGCCGTCAAGGGGGTGGGCTCGAACGGGTCGGGCTGGAACGGGTTGCAGCTTCTGCTCGAGAACACCGCGGGCGGGGGGCAAACCATGGGCCGGGACTTCACCGAACTGGCCGAGCTGCGCCGGCGCATTCAGAAAAGAGTAGCCATCCCGGCCGGCTTCTGCATCGACACAGCCCATTGCTTCGAAGCCGGCTACGACGTCTCGACCGCCGCGGGACTCAAGAAGACCACCGAATTAATCGAGCAAACCATCGGCCTCGATAGCGTGAAGGTCATCCACGCCAACGACTCGCGGACGCCTCTGGGCTCTCACGCCGATCGCCATGAGCACATCGGCGAAGGCGAGATCGGGAGTGACGCTTTCCGGCGCATCCTGAACCACCCGAAGTGGCGCACCAAGCCGTTCATTCTCGAAACGCCGGCCGACGAACTCGGCACTCACCACAAGAACGTGCAAGCGCTCAAGTCCCTATCGAAACGGCGGCGCGTCCGGCACTAGACCCGCCGCTCGCGGTCCCTAAAGCTGTCCCCGTTACGTGCCCCCATGCCGGCACCGATGCCCACGCCGATGGAAGAGAAGCAATACAACCCTAAAGAGATCGAAGCCCGTTGGCAACACCAGTGGGAAGAGGACGACCTATTCCGTACCGACCTCGACGAGTCGCGCCCGAAGTACTACGTGCTCGAAATGCTGCCCTACCCTAGCGGCACGCTTCACATGGGGCACATGCGCAACTATTCCATCGGCGACGCGCTGGCCCGCTATAAGTGCATGCGCGGCTTTCGCGTGCTGCACTCGATGGGCTGGGATTCCTTTGGTCTGCCCGCCGAGAACGCCGCGATCAAGAATAATCGGGACCCCGGCGAGTGGACGCGCGAGAACAGCGCCACGATGAAAGACCAGCTTCGGCGCTTCGGTTTCAGCTACGACTGGTCGACTGAAATCTCGAGCTGTGAGCCCGGCTACTACCGCTGGAACCAGTGGTTCTTCCTCAAGATGTACGAGCGCGGCTTGGCGTATCGCAAGAAAGCGCAACTCAACTGGTGCCCCGAATGCAATACCGTCCTCGCCAATGAACAGGTGGTCGACGGCTGCTGCTGGCGTCATGAGGAAACCGCGGTTGAGCAGCGCACGCTCGACCAGTGGTTCTTGCGCATCACCGACTACGCCGACCAGCTTCTCGACCACCACGCCGAGCTCGATGGTGGCTGGCCCGAGCGTGTCCTTACGATGCAGAAGAACTGGATCGGCAAGTCCGTCGGCACGGAGGTCGATTTCCAGCTCGAAGATTCCGACGAGAAAGTCACGATCTTCACCACCCGTGTGGACACGATCTATGGGGCGACGTGCCTGATCGTGGCTCCGCAGCATCCCTGGGTGGTCAAGTTCGGACTGGAGGAGCAGGCGCAGCCCCTGATCGAATCGGCCACACGCAAAGACGCGGCGGACGTCGAGAAAGAGGGCGTCGCGACCGGACGCTACGTCATCAACCCCTACAACGGCGAACGCATGCCGATCTGGATCGGCAACTTCGTGTTGATGGAGTACGGCACCGGCGCCATCATGGCCGTCCCGGCGCACGACCAGCGCGACTTTGAGTTTTGCCGCAAGTACGGCATCGCGGTGCGGCCGGTCATTCGTCCCACCGACGGCGAACTCGGTGACGGCGAGACGATGACCGAGGCCTACGCCACCTATGGAGTCTCGGAGAACTCCGGGCCCTTCAGCGGCTTGCCCAGCGCCGAGGCCATCGTCAAGATGAACGATCACGCCGTCGAACACGGTTTCGGCAAAGCGTCGGTCAGGTATCGGTTGAAGGACTGGGGAATCTCGCGCCAGCGCTACTGGGGCACGCCGATCCCCATGATCCACTGCAAGGCCTGCGGCGTCGTCCCTGTGCCGGAAGATCAGTTGCCGGTGGTGCTGCCGGCGAACGTGAAGCTCACCGGCACCGGCGAGTCGCCGCTCAAGTCCGTGCCGGAGTTCTTGAACGTCGATTGCCCTAAGTGCAACGGCCCGGCCGAGCGCGAGTGCGACACGATGGATACGTTCATCGATTCGTCATGGTACTTCTACCGCTACTGCGACCCGAAGAACGATCAGGCGCCTTATGCGCCGGAGAGGGTCAAGGCCTGGTTCCCGATTGATCAATACATTGGTGGCGTCGAGCACGCCGTGCTGCACCTGATCTACAGCCGGTTCTTCACGAAGATGATGCGCGACCTGGGGCTGATCGACTGGAATGAACCCGCCAAGCGCCTGTTCACTCAGGGGATGGTGATTCGCGACGGCGCCAAGATGTCGAAGAGCAAGGGCAACGTTGTCAGCGCCGACGATTTCCTCAGGAAGTACGGAGCCGATGTCGCGCGGGTGTTCTCGCTGTTCGCCGCCCCGCCGGAGAAGGACCTTGACTGGCAGGACGCCGGCATTGACGGCATGAATCGCTTTCTCACGCGGCTCTACCGGTTTGTGGCCCGCAACACCGCCGGCAGTACGGACGCCGAAGCGACGGCCGAACCAGCCAACGACGCCGACCGCGCTGTGCTGCGCAAGCTTCATCAGACGATCGAGAAGATCACAAGCGACTTCGAGACGCGTTGGCACTTCAATACCTCGCTGGCCGCCGTGATGGAGTTGACGAACGATCTCTACACGCACGAAGCGGAAATCTCGCCCGGCGTGTTGCGCGAGGTCATGTCGAAGACGGTCCTATTGATTGGACCGTTCGCGCCGCACTTGGCCGAAGAACTGTGGCGGGAGCTAGGACACCAAGGGCCGGTGTTGCGAGCGGCCTGGCCGGAAGCCGATCCGGTGTTGGCGCGGGACGATCAGGTCGAGGTCGTGGTGCAGGTGAACGGTAAGCTTAGAGCACGCCTAGCGGTGCCGCGGGGCACCGGGCGAGATGAGTTGGAGCGCTTGGCGAAGGACGATCCGAAGGCGGCGCCCCATCTTGAGGCGAAAACCATACGCAAGGTCGTCGTCGTGCCCGACAAGCTCGTCAACATTGTTGCCACATAGCAACGTGGTTTTGCACCCGCCCGCCCGCAAGGAACAGAGACGCTGTCATGCCGCTAACCTTCCGACTCGCCGAGCCTGCCGAACACCCTCGGCTCAAGGCCATGATCCTCGATAGCTTCGAGCCGATCACCTGGTTCAAGACAGCCGACGAGAAGTTCGGTTTGATGAACGGTCTCGACTGGCGCGACCGCTGGAAGCTACGGCTAGAGAAAGTGTTCGAGACGCAAGTCATCCTGGTCGGCGAGCTCGACGGCGGCGTGGTGGCTTGCGCAACCGGGACCTACGATCCCAAGACGGCAATGGGTTTCATTGACCTGCTGGCCGTTACGCAGAGGCATCAGGGCGAGGGGCTCGGGCGCGAGATGCTGCGGGGCCTCATGCAATATTTCAAGGATATGGGCGCCGTCTACGCTCACCTCGACTGCTTGACGACCAACGAGGTGGGGAATCAACTCTACGAAGCAGAGGGCTTCGTAGAGGGCATGCGCTCCATTCGCTGGATCAAGAAGATCGACTAGGACGGGTGCGGCGAAGATCCGCCCGAGGGGTTCGCCAATCACGAATCACGACCCACCTCGATCGAGGACTCTGCTCCGGCGTTCGCGGGGGTTACAATCAGTAGACTGGGGCGCGGACGACGCCTACACCATGGGACTGTTTAATCTATTTCGGCCGAAGTGGAAACACAGCAATCCCGACGTGCGCATTGAAGCGGCCGGGACGCTGTCGGACATGGGGACTCTACAGGAAATGGCGGCCCGCGACCGTGATTGGTTCGTGCGGCATCGAGTCTTCGATATCGTTCGGGACCGCAATCCCGGCGACGGCGTGTACGCCTTTCTTGCCAAGAACTCCGAAGACGAAGAGATCCGCCGCAAGGCGGTCAAGAAGCTCAAAGACGAAGCGGTGCTTCAGGAAGTCGCCAAGAACGACCAGTACCGCTACATCCGCGACGCCGCCGAACACCGCCTGGAAGAGCTACGCACCAACCTCTGGGGAGAAGAGCCCTCAGAGCCCTCGAACACCGCGACAACCGCAAGCTAGCCGCGACGCGTAGCTGTCCGCCGGCACTGTCACACATTCTCTGTGGGGGTCTTCGCCGATAGAAGGCACCGTTCTGGCGGGTGTGGCCACACCGTACGCCGGCGCTTGCACACCCCGCCTTTGCCGAGCCGAGCGGAAAAACAAAATCCCCGGGCGAGAGGACCGGAAGGCTCTGGCCCTCTCGCCCGGGAGAGGAGGAACGCATCCAACAACAACGACCTAACTAACTGCAGCCGGAAGTCGAGCCGCAGTTCTCGCATTTGTAGCAACTGCCGTTACTCGTCATCAGCGAGCCACATTCCGAGCAGATCGGCGCGTCCATGGGCGCCGCGTTGAACATGAGCGCTTGCTGCGGATCGGGCTCGGTCTGACGGAGCTTGAGCGTCTCACCCACCTCCGTTTGCTTGTACTCCTCCGAGATGAAGCGGGTGCCCAGCCAACGGAAAATGTAGTCCATGATGGACTTGGCGTAGGGGATCTCCTTCGAACCGGTCCAGCCACTGGGTTCGAAGCGCACGTGCGCGAACTTGTCGACCAGCGCCTGCAGCGGCACCCCGTACTGCAACGCCATCGATACGGCGGTGGCGAAGCTGTCCATCAACCCGCTGATGGTGGAGCCTTCCTTCGACATCCGGATGAAGATCTCGCCCGGCTTACCGTTCTCGTACATTCCGACCGTGATATAACCTTCGTGTCCGCCAACCCCGAACTTATGCGTGAGCGACTGGCGCTCGTCAGACAGCTTAAGCCGCTGTGGCCGGTAGACGATTTTCTCGATGGGTGCGACGGCCGTCTCGCCTTCGGCCTGCTCATCCGACTGCTTGCCTGTATTGAGAGGCTGTGCGCCTTTCGAGCCATCGCGATAGATGGCCACCGACTTGACGCCGAGACGCCAGGCTTCCACGTAGGCGTTCACGATCTCGTCGACGGTCGACTCCTTGGGCATGTTGATCGTCTTCGAGATCGCGCCTGAGATGAACGGCTGCACGGCACCCATCATGCGCAGATGGCCCAAGTAGTGAATCGACCTTTCGCTGTTCTGCGCCCGGAAGCTGCAATCGAACACAGGCAGGTGTTTCTGGTCGAGGTGCGGCGCGCCCTCGATCGTGCCGGTCGAATCGATGTGGCTGACCATCTCGCTGGCGTGCTCGGGCGAGTAGCCAAGCTTGAGCAGCGACTGCTCGACCGTGTTGTTGACGATCTTGATCACACCCCCGCCGACGAGCTTCTTGTATTTGATGAGCGCCAGCTCAGGCTCGACGCCGGTCGTGTCGCAGTCCATCATGAAGCCGATCGTGCCGGTCGGCGCGATGACGGTGACTTGGCCGTTGCGGTAGCCGTGGCGGCGTCCCATTTCGTAGGCGTCATCCCAGCACTGTTGCGCGGCGCGGTGCAGGGAGTCTTCCACGTACTGTCCGCTGATTTTCTTCGAGGCTTGGCGGTGCATGCGGATGACTTCGAGGAAGGGTTCGCGGTTGTGGTCATAACCGTCGAACGGTCCGACAGTTTCGGCGATGCGGGCGCTGGTGAGGTAGGCCTGTCCGCACATCGTCGAGGTGATCGAGGCGGCCACGTCGCGGCCTTCGTCGCTGTCATAGGGAACACCCATCGACATCAGCAACGCGCCGAGGTTGGCGTAACCGAGCCCCAGGGGCCGGTAGGCGTGGGAGTTAGCACCGATCTTCTCAGTCGGGTAGCTGGCGTTATCGACTAGAATCTCCTGCGCGATGATCAGCGTATCGACAGCGTGGCGGAAGGCCTCGGCATTGAATTCGCCGTTGGACCTGTTGAACCGCATCAAGTTGATGGAGGAGAGGTTGCAGGCCGAATCGTCAAGGAACATGTATTCCGAGCATGGATTCGAGGCATTGATGCGATCGGTGTTCTTGCAGGGATGCCAGCGGTTGACCGTGGTGTCGAACTGCATGCCGGGGTCGCCGCACTGG
This sequence comes from Bryobacterales bacterium, assembly GCA_965261065.1. GTDB lineage: Bacteria > Acidobacteriota > Terriglobia > Bryobacterales > UBA6623 > JAKZVK01. The sequence continues at coordinate 8,038,701 of OZ253444.1, forward strand.
TGCGTGGCCTCGGCGATCTGCCGCAGCAGTTCTTTCGCCTTGTGGCGCTCCTTGGGTTGGCCGTTGACGACCGACCGGGTCCACCAATCCTCGTCGTTGAGGGCCGCCAGCATGAACTCGTCGGTAGCGCGGACCGAGTTGTTGGCGTTTTGGAAGAAGATCGAGCTGTAGACGTCTCCGTCAATGGCCGCGTCGTAGCCGGCGCCGATCAGCGTCCAGGCCTTGCGCTCCTCGCGCGCCTTGCAGCCGATGAACTTGTCGATGTCGGGGTGATCAGCGTTAAGGATCACCATCTTGGCGGCGCGGCGCGTCTTGCCGCCCGACTTAATTACGCCGGCGAAGGCGTCGAAGCCCTTCATGAACGAAACCGGGCCCGAGGCGCGGCCGCCGCCGCCAAGAGTGGCGTCTTCCTCACGAATCTTCGAAAGGTTCGAACCTGTCCCTGAGCCCCACTTGAAGAGCATGCCCTCGGTTTTGGCGAGGTCCATGATCGATTCCATGGTGTCTTCGGCCGAGATGATGAAGCAGGCCGAGCACTGCGGACGATGAATGCCGGGCTCGAGCTGCGTGACGCTTTCGGTCCGCGCGTCCCAGGCCCAGCCGTAGCCGCGCGCTTCTCTCACGCCGACGTTGAACCAGACCGGTGAGTTGAAGCTGGCCTTCTGCGTGAGCATAAGATGCGCCAGTTCGCCGCGGAAGTTCTCTACGTCATCGGTGGTGGCGAAGTAACCGCCCGCCGCGCCCCAGTCGGCGATCGTGTCGACCACCCGGTGGACGAGCTGCTTGAGACTGCTCTCGCGCTCGGGCGTGCCGACACGACCGTGAAAGTACTTGCTGACGACGATATTGGCGGCCGTCTGCGACCAATCGCGCGGCATCTCCACTTCGCGCTGTTCGAAGATGACTTCGCCCTTCTCGTTGGCGATCGAGGCGGTGCGCGTTTCCCAATCCAGCGCGTCGTACGGGGTCTGGCCGGAGTCCAAGTCCGTGGTGAAGAACCGGGGGAATGAGAGGCCTTCCCGCTCGGCGATTCTTGATGAGAGTTCGTCTACCTTTGCCGCCAGATCAACACTGATCTCACCCATTCTTTCGCTCTCCCAGCCGTGTTTTCGTAACGCAGTCCTCTAGGGGACAGTCGCCCTGCTAGTATTCTTGTTGTGAGTCGCCACTCAGCTACTTATGACCACAGCGGGAGGGTGGCCTATGTTGCAAGAGGGTGACGTTCCCATAGTGTACATCATCTTGTGGCGATGTCAAAGGATATTTCCACATATGGGTAGTTTTCAGAAGTGAGCCGTCCAATCCTTAGGGTTGATGAATACACCACCGTGGGTTGGTGGTCATATGCATCTTCGAACGACGCGCTGGCCGTGCCGCCAGAGCCGCCCTTGAACGGCTGGTCAATGTGAAGGGCGGGTTGACGCGGAGTGCGGCTGAGCGAAGCTCAAGGCTCCAGGCTAGCCTTCAGCCGGAGGGCCCTGCTCGAACATCGCGTCGAGTGCTTGCACCAGTTGGTCGATGTGGCCGTGCTCGATGACGTATGGGGGCAGGAAGCGCAGGACGGTGCCGGCTGTGCAGTTGATCAGGAAGCCGCGCTCCAGCGCTTCACCAACCGCCCAGCCGCCGGGGATCGTGAGATTGAGCCCGCGCATCAAACCGCGGCCGCGCACGCCTTCGACGAAGTCGTACTTGTCGACGAGTCCGTTGAGGCGCTGCTCGAAGTACTCGCCGGTCCGGCGAATGGCCGGTAAGATCTCTTCAAGCACAGCGAGGAATTCAAGCGCCAAGCGGCATGCCAGCGCATTGCCGCCGAAGGTTGTGCCGTGCATGCCGGCCGACAGCACCTGGGAAGCTTCGTCGGTTGCGAGCACACAGCCAATCGGGATGCCCGCGCCCAGCGGCTTGGCAAGCAAGACGATGTCGGGCATGATGGGCTCGCCCATATTTGGCTTGCCGGAGGAGTCGCTGTTCCAGCGCTGGAAAGCGAAGTGCTCGCCGGTTCGGCCGAGGCCGCACTGGATCTCATCGAAGATGACGAGCGCGTTGTGCTTCTTCCCGAGTTCAACGGCCTTGGCCGCGAAGGCACGGTCGAGTTGGACGATGCCTCCCTCCCCTAGGATCGGCTCGAGGATGATGCCGGCCGTTTTGTCGGAGACGGCGGCTTCGAGCGCGGTCGCGTCGTTGGGGTCGACGAACTTGACGCCGGGGATGAGCGGCTCGAAGGGCTCGCGATACTTGGGCTGGCCGGTGACAGAGACCGCGCCGAGCGACCGTCCGGCGAAGGAGTCATGGAGGGCGACGATCTCGAACTTGTCGGTGCCGTGCTTGCGTCCGTGGCCTTTGGCGATCTTGAGGGCGGTCTCGACCGACTCGGCGCCGCTGTTGCAGAAGAAGGCGCGGTCGAGCCCGCTGAGGCTGCTCAGCTTCTCGGCCAAGGGGCCCTGGTAGGGGTGATAGTAGAGGTTCGAGCAGTGCATCAACGTGCCCACTTGGTCGCAGATGGCCTTGAGCACGCGGGAGTGGGCGTGTCCCAGCGCGTTGACGCCAATACCGGAGATGAAGTCGATGTAGCGCTTGCCGTCGGGATCGAAGACGTAGCAGCCCTCGCCCTTGACGATCGTAAGCGGGTAGCGGCCGTAGTTTTGAAACAGGTACCGCTTTTCTTGTTCGACGACGGAAGCGGCGTCGGGCGTAGGGTTGTCAGTCATGGAGATGTCTTTCGGTTACGTTGGTACGAATTCATGATTGTAGCGCCACGGGGTGGCAAGCCAAGGCAGCCCTTGTCCTTCCCATACGGAAGCGGCGAATCGAAATGTAGGGGCGCAGCATGCTGTGCCCGTGTTTCGGATCACCTCGCTCGTCCGAGGCCTTCGGGCACGGCATGCCGTGCCCCTACATGGTCGGATGAACGAACCTCGGCGAAAGGGCCTAGACCAGCACAGTGAACGTTGCTTCCTCGCGCTGAACCGGGCGATAGAGGGTGTCACGCTCTATCGGCTCGCGGCCGGCCTCGCGGATCAGCCGTAGCAACTCTTCCCGCCGCAAGAGCTGCGAGGTGGTCGCGCCGGCGTCGTGGTAGATCTTCTCCTCAACCACCGTCCCGTCGAGATCATCGGCGCCAAAGCGCTGGGCGACCTGGGCGACCTTGGGCGTCATCATGATCCAGTAGGCCTTGATGTGCGGGAAGTTGTCGAGTAATAGGCGCGAGATGGCGATGTTCTTGATGTCGTCGAAGCCCGAGGTCGCCGGCAGATGGTCCATCGGCGTGTTCGCGGGGTGGAAGGCGAGCGGGATGAAGGTCTGGAAGCCTCCGGTTTCGTCTTGCAATTCCCGCAGTTTGATCAGATGGTCGACGCGGTCTTCCTCCGTCTCGACGTGGCCGTAAAGCATCGTGGCGTTCGACTTGAGGCCCAGTCGGTGGGCGGTTCGCGCGGTCGAGAGCCACTCCTCGCCGTCGATCTTGTGGTCGCAGATGATGCGGCGGACGCGCTCTTCGAAAATCTCGGCACCGCCGCCCGGCAGCGAGTGCACCCCGGCGTCTTTAAGCCGAAGCAACGCCTCCTCAATGGAAACCTTGGCGCGCCGCGCGAGATAGCCGATCTCGACCATCGTGAAGGCCTTCAGGTGCACCTGTGGATAGCGCTCGCGCAGGCCGCGGATCATCTCACAGAACCAATCGAGGTCCAGTTCCGGGTGCAGTCCGCCGACGATGTGGAATTCCGAGACCGCCTCGCTGTAGCCTTGTCCGGCGATCTCCCAGACCTGCTCGAGCGACATCGTGTAGGCCTTCGTGTCGCGGACTTGGCGACCGAAGGCGCACAGCTTGCAAGCGGCGACACAGACGTTTGTCGGGTTGATGTGGCGGTTGACGTTGAAGTAGGTCGTGTTGCCGTTGAGCTTCTCGCGGACGTGGTTGGCAAGGTAGCCGATGCCGAGCAAGTCACCGGAACGATAGAGCGCCAAGCCGTCGTCGAAGCTCAGCCGCTCGCCGCGGAGGACCTTCTCGGCAATCGGGCGCAGCAAGGGGTCGTCGAAGTGGGGTTGCATGGCGCGCTGCCACCGCTGGTTCCCCAGCGGGCGTAGAACCATGAGAATAGCATGGCGGTTCGCGAGGGACGACCCGCGACAGCAGCGCGAGCAAGGTCTTGTGTGCCCACATCAGGGCGGCAGTTTACTCCTACTCATGGTATACTTTCGGGTATAAACAGAGACCATACAATGCCTCAGACCGTCAAAACCGCCGTCTCGCTAAGCGAAAGCCTATTCAACGCCGGTGAGACCCTCGCGCGGGAACTCAAGGTCTCGCGGAGCCGCTTGTTCGCCATGGCTCTGGAGGATTTCTTGCGCCGCAGAGAGAATCAGCGCCTCTTGGCGGAGATCAACGCCGCCTATGAAGACGAGCTGGACGAAGAGGAAACCGCGCTTCTCGAGCAGATGCGCAAACAACACGCGCGGTTGGTGAAGCGAGAAGAGTGATCCGGCAGGGAGACATCTACTGGGTCGACCTCCGGGAACCGACAGGCTCCGAACCGGCCTACCGGCGCCCGCAGGTTGTGATTCAGAACAACCTGTTCAACCGGAGCCGTATCCAGACGGTTGTGGTTTGCGCCTTGACGTCCAATTTGAAGCGCGCTGCCGCGCCCGGCAACGTACTGTTGGCGCGAGGCGAGGCCGGACTGCGGAAGAGGAGCGTGGTGAACATCTCGCAAGTCGTTACGGTTGACAAATCTCAGTTGCGCGGCAAGATCGGCACACTCTCAAACAAGCGTCTACGTGAGGTCGTCGACGGCGTCGTGCTGTTGCTCGCACCTCGCGATATCGAAGCCGACCAAGGCCCGGCTGGGGGCTTCCCGTCACAGCACTCCGACTGACCGCAAACCCAGATACTCCTCGAAGGGCAAGAAATCGTGATCGTCGTGTAGCAGCGGCAAGTCTTCAACCAGACAGAACGTGGCGATCAACACGTCAATCGTCCTGCACACGGTAACGCCTCGCTTTCTCAGCCACCGATAATTGTCGGCGCTCCGCATAGCGAGCTCGTGGCTCGTCATGTCGCGATACTCGAGTGACAAAAGCAGCGACTTGGCTGTCCGGTAGTCCTTGTCGGCACGAAAGCCCTGCAACACCTCGGCCAGAATCAAGTCGCCAACGACGATTCGATCCCGCGAGAGGAGCCGGTCGAGTTCCCTTGTCTTGTCGGTCTCGACGGATGAGGAGAAGTAACTGATCCAGACGCTCGAATCAACGACCGTCATGAACGGCCCTCGCGTGACCGTGCCAGGTCGCCTTCCCAGTGGAGCTTGCCGCGATACTTGCGGATGCGCTGCTGCTGTTCGATCTTCAGCAGTGTTCGAAGACCGAGGTCCACCGCTTCACGCTTCGTGCGAAGGCCGGTAGCACGGAGGACCTGTTTCATGAGTTCGTCGTCAATCACGATGTTTGTTCTCATCGGGAACCCCCCGTAGCATGTGTATGATTTTCCTTACTATACACATTAAGCGCCGGTGGGATCGCCTTCGCCTAGGCGGCCCACAACACGTCCGCGGCCCAGAAGAGGAAGAACAGCACGCTGACGAAACCGTTCACGGTGAAGAAGGCGGCGTTCACGCGCGAGAGATCGTGCGGCTTCACCAGGCTGTGCTCGTACAGCAGCAACGCGGCGACGACCCCAATCCCCACCCAACTCAACAAGCCCAGGCCAAACGACTGAGACAACCAGACCAACAGCAAGACCATCGCGACGTGGAGCAGCCGTGAGACGAGCAAGGCATTCTTGACGCCGAGCGCTCGGGGAACGCTATGCAGTCCGGTACCCGCGTCGAACTCACGATCTTGGCAGGAATAGATGATGTCAAAGCCGGCCGTCCAGAACATCACGGCGGCGGTAAGTAAGAGAATTCGCGGGTCCAACGTACCGCGGACCGCAATCCAAGCGGCGGCGGGCGCGATGCCGAGCGCGAAACCCAGTACCAGATGAGACAGGGCCGTGATGCGCTTGGTGTAGGAGTATCCCAGCACCACCGCCAGCGCCACCGGAGACAGCTTAAAGCAAAGTGGATTGAGCATGTACGCCGCCAGCACAAGGACTCCGGACCAGAACACGATGAAGCCCCACGTGAACGACTTCGTGACCAACCCGGCCGGAATGGCGCGCACCCTCGTACGCGGATTCAAGGAGTCAATGTCAGCGTCGGAGACGCGGTTGAAGGCCATGGCGGCCGATCGCGCGGCCACCATGGCGAGGACGATCCAGCCGAACTTGCCCGCCGTGGTGGCCCAAGGAAGGCCGCTTTCGCGCACGGCCAGCATCGCCCCCGTCAGGGCGAAGGGCAGAGCGAAGACCGAGTGCTCGAACTTGATCATCTCGAGCACGGTCTTGAGTTTCGCGAGGAAATTCATTGGCACAGGGGTGGAACCTACGGGCTGGAACTCAACTGTAGCTCACCAGCTCCGCTGGACGGCCCGCGCCGGGCCTGGCCGGCCTGGGCTGAGCGGGTTCACGCGTGGGGGCTGGATCAGAATCGTCTCATGATCCGGTTCCAGATCCAGATCAAGCTCTCGAGATCGACGCGCTCGGGCGGCACCTGTTGAGGGAACACGGGGACGATCTGTGGGCTGGCCCGCCGGCCCACGCGAAAGGAAAAGACGTAGAACGGTTCCTGTCCCATACGCAGATCGGTGAGGACTATGCCTTGCTCGTCCTCGCGCACGCGGTAGAAACCTTTGGTGAACCATTGGAGGCGCTGCACCGCCCACTCGCCGGCGATGTCGTTGAGCAGAACCGGCCGGCTCGGGTAGCTGACGAATTCGATGGAGCCGGAACGGTCGAGAGGCGAGTAGAAGCCTTCCAGGTAAGCGCCATGGCCGTCTGGGCCACCCTCCGGCTGCATGACCACGATGCGCCAAAGCAGGGTGTTGAACGTAGTGGGCGTGGTGAAAAACGGCGTGCCCCCAATACCCCGTTCCTCGAGCGCAGCCTCGGTTACGCGATCGACGTGAATCTTCGCCGCCATTGACGCCAGCACATAGCCGGAACTGAGCAGCAACCCGGCCACACACACGCGGTAAGCCCTTTGGGGTGCTCTCGCGACACCGTACCAAGCAGCCACGACGCCGACCACTAACGGCAACGTATAGAGCGGGTCGATAATGAACAGGGTCGACCAGGCAACCGGGTAGTCGCTGAACGGCAGCAGGACCTGCGTCCCGTAAACCGTGAAGGCATCAAGCAGCGGATGAGTCACCAAACAGAGCCAAACCATCCACAGGACCCGGCCATAGGATCCGCGGAGATCTGGGTGCAGCCTCCAGATCAGCGCCGCCACCACGGGCGCGGCCAGCGTCAGAAAAAAGAAAGCATGGCTGACGCCTCGGTGGTAGGTAAAGTCCGAGACCGGGTCGCCCAGCGGCACGAAGATATCGAGGTCCGGCAGCGTGCCGCAGACTCCTCCCCAGAGAATAGCTTTGCGTCCGGCGCGTGGGCCCAGGGCGGCCCCGCCTATAGCCGCGCCTAGCGCGAACTGGGTGAAAGAGTCCATCGTCAAGAGGTCTTACCAATCGTTGTAACGTATTGGTGGAGCTTCTTGTTTCTGGCCTGGGCCGCGTGTGCGACTCAGTCGGAACAGGGCCCGATTGATGATGACCGCCGCCGAGGTTGCTTCTGAGATCACGAGGGACATCGTGGCGCGCCTCGCGGAAGCGTCCGCGGGCGCGGGTGTCTCCAACCCTGTCGTTGTGATGGTCACCGGGCCGCCGGCCACGGGCAAGACCGCCCTTTGCGCCGAGATCGCCGACAGGCTCGGGGGTTACCGGGTCCTGACGTTGGTCGATGACCGCGAGATCTACTCGCGCGACGTTCGCGAGGGGCTCGGGGTCACCGGCATTGATCACGCGGCGCGGGACATGGACCAGCTCAAACGGGATCTGATTAGCCTTCGTGAGGGGAAGTCCATTCCAGATAGATCCTACGAGCGCTATCCGGATCGAGCCCCGCGGTTGGTGTCCCGCGGAACTCTCGCTCCCAAGGCGGCAATCTTACTGGACGGCTTCGCTTGGTGTTATCAAGACTTCGACGGGCTGTGGGACTTGAAATACGTCCTGCTGCCGCGCTCGCTCGAACACAGCGCCCGGATGTCGGCGGGGCGAGACACGGCGGAAAGACACTACAGCGATCAACAAGCAGACGCCAAACACCGGGTTACGTACGAAGCGTACGCGCGACACGAGCATACGCTGCGCCGCGATGCCGATCGAATCTACCGGGTATCGGCTGACTATCGCTTCGAGGTGGAGCAGGAATCGCCATCCGGCTCTGCGCTGCCCACCTCTGGTCTCGCAGACACCGGACAGCAACGGGGCAATCGTTGATGACGCCGACCAAGATCCTCCACGGTTCCGAGCTACACCGCGTCGAGGGCAGCGTCCGTCAGGCTCGGGCTTGCCACTTGAATTCTGCCGTCCGAGGCCTGCTTCGAGTCGTTCCCAACGACGAAGCTCCCAGGCACAATCCCTCCAAGAGCTAGATCCGTCCTCGGCCTCGGCCGGCGCGGCGCAGGGGCTCGCCGTCGCAGTCCGCGATGGGCGAATCGTCGAGCGGGTCGCCCCCAGATCTCAGTTCTTTGCGGGGGCGTTGCCCCGAGAAACGACAGCCTCTCGCCTGGTGGAGCAGATCACCCACGCTGACTCAAGTTTCCCTCCCGCACGTCGATACGCAGTCAGAGGGACCTCATTACGGGGTGGTGATGGATCCAGCAACGATCATCGGCATAGTTCTGTCCATTATTCTTGTGGTGGCCGCGATCGTGATGGGCGGCTCGCCCATCATGTTCGTCAATGTGCCGTCGGCACTCGTCGTCATCGGGGGCACGATCGGCGCAACCCTGATGCGCAACCCGTTGGCCACGGTGTTGGGAACCTTCGGCGTTGTGATGAAGGCCTTCACGGTCAAGGTGCCCGAGCCGATTCCGCTCATCACTCAGATCGTTCAATTGTGCAAGCAGGCGCGCAAGAACGGCATGCTCGCGCTGGAGAACGTCGAAATCGACTACGTCTTCCTCGGCAAGGGGGTCGAGCTGGGCGTGGACGGCGTCGAGCCGGACCAGATTCGCTCGATCCTCGAGACGGACATTCGATCCACGGTCGGCCGCCACAAGCGCGGACAGGGGGTCCTCGAGGGCATGGGAGCCGCCGCGCCGGCGTTCGGCATGATCGGCACGCTGATCGGCCTGGTACAGATGCTTGCGTCGATGGAGGACCCGTCAAGCATCGGGCCTGCCATGGCCATCGCCCTGCTGACGACGCTTTACGGCGCCATACTCGCCAACGTGATCTGCCTGCCGTTGGCCGACAAGCTCAAAGTCCGCTCACAGGAAGAGGCGCTGAGCATGATGGTGTGCATGGAGGGGGTCCTCGGGATGGTCAGCGGCGAGAACCCCAATCAGATCTCGCAGAAGCTCAAGTCATTCCTCGCTCCCAAGCATCGTGAAGAAGAAGCCAAAGGGGAAGCCAAGAGCTAACCATGGAACAAGAACCCGAAGAGGCAAAGGCAGGCGCGCCGGACTGGATGGTCACTTTCGCCGACCTCATGTCGCTGCTGCTGACCTTTTTCGTCCTGCTGCTTTCGTTCTCGAACACGGAGATTATCAAGTTCCGGGTCATGGCGGGGTCGGTTCGAAATGCACTGGGCATGAAGTCGGACTTCGCTCTCTCCGACATCCCTACGGGCGAAAAGCTATTACCGTATGAAGACCCCAAGCAGGGGGAGGGGAAGGCTGCGGAGCGGGAGAAGACCGCCCAGGAACTTCGAGAGATGCTCGAAAACTTGGGGTTGGGGCAGCACGGCGAAGCCAGGGTCACCAAAAGAGGCGTTGTGCTTCAGCTCAGCGGCGACTTGCTATTCGAGTAGGGTGCCGCTCAGATCAACAAGAAGGCGCTGCCAATCCTTGATGGACTGGCGGCTCTCATCTCGGAGTCCAACCGCTCGGTCGACATCCTCGGCCATACCGACAACGTGCCGATCGCAACCCAAGTCCACCCCAGCAACTGGGAGCTCTCGGCGACTCGGGCTGGTCAGGCGGTGCGGTACCTGGCGGGAAAAGGAGTGCAGCCGGTCCGCATGCGGGCTATCGGACAGGCCCACAGCATTCCCATCGCCGGCAACGATACGGCGAAGGGACGAGCGGCGAATCGGCGTGTGGAGTTCGTTCTTGTTGACCAGGCCGAGGATGTGGATCGACGAGACCTGGAAGAGCTAGTGTAGGGCACCATAAATACTGTAACTTATATTGGCTTCCCATCGTCTCTATTAACAGGAGGCATGGGATGCGAAGAGCACAACCAGTAACTTTGAACACAGCGCAATGCAAGCAGTTGGACCGCTACGCGCGCGGCCGCCAAGTCGCCGTTCGTCTCGCCCTGCGAGCCAGGATTGTCCTGCTGGCCGCCCACGGTCTCGAGAATAAGCAGATCGCCGCACAGCTCGGTGTCTCGCGGCAGTTGGTGGCCCGCTGGCGCACGCGCTTTCTCGAAAGCGGCATCGCCGGCATTGCAAAAGACGCCCCACGGCCCGGTCGTACACCTGCCGTCTCGAAGCAGAAAGTACAGCAGATCATCCACAAGACCACCCGCGAGAAACCGTCCAACGCCACCCACTGGAGCCGCCGCACCATGGCCGCCGCGGCCGGCGTCAGCGCTTCCACCGTGGGACGGATTTGGCGCGCCCATGGCCTCAAGCCCCACCGCGTCAAGACCTTCAAGCTCAGCAATGACCCGCGTTTCGCCGAGAAACTCGACGACATCGTCGGACTCTATCTCAATCCGCCTGAGCATGCTCTGGTTCTCTCGCTCGATGAGAAGTCCCAAATCCAAGCCCTCGATCGCACCCAACCCGGCCTGCCGCTCAAAAAGGGACGCGGCCAAACGATGACCCACGATTACAAGCGCAACGGCACGACCACCCTGTTTGCGGCGCTCAACACTCTTGACGGCAGCGTGATCGCCGAGTGCATGCCCCGACACAGCCACCAGGAATGGTTGCGCTTCCTGCGCTTAATTGACCGCCGCATTCCCAAGGACAAACAGCTTCATCTCATCGTGGACAACTATGCCACCCACAAGCATGCCGCTGTGAAGCGTTGGCTCGATCGTCACCCGCGCTTCCACATTCATTTCACCCCGACCTCGGCGTCGTGGCTGAACATGGTCGAGCGATTCTTTCGCGATCTCACCGTCAAGCGCCTGCGCCGCGGCGTGTTTCGCAGCGTGGACGAGCTCGTCGCCGCCATTGACGACTACATCGCTCAGCACAACGAGCATCCCACGCCCTTCATCTGGACAGCGACCGCCTCCGACATCCTCGAGAAAGTCAAGCGCGGACGTGCCGCCCTGCATAAGGTGCAATCTGCTTGACGCACTACACTAGTCGGCGAGCGAGAGGCCGAAAAAGGAGGAAACTCGAGTGAACAAACCAAAGACTAGTGCGGTGCTTCTTGCCGCCTGCATCCTTCTTGCGGGAGCCGCGTGCAGCTCCGAGGGGGAGGCCGGTGAGCCGGTGGAACCGGCGGCCGGAGTGCTCGAATTGGAAACCTTCTTGACCAACATCAACGACCCCAACCGCCACGCGCGGGTTCAGGTTAAGCTCGCGGTGGCCCCCGAGAGCGAGATCGCCGATATCGAGGGCAACGCTCTGCTGATGGCTCGCCTACGTGACAGGGTGATTACCTTACTCACCGCGAAAACCTACAGGAACCTTGTCGACCCCAAAGGCAAGCAAGCATTCCGCGAAGAGATTCAAACCGAATTGAAACCCTTGATCGAGACGGCTGAATTGAAAGAAGTGTTTTTCGCTGATTTTGTGGTTGAGTAAGCCACTCTGTCGAGTCCTCGCTCTACTGCTCGCCCCCGTCCGAAGCCCGGGGATACGACGCCGGGCCCGCACCAGGATAGAGTCACCGCCGCGGGCGCGCCCGGCCGGGGCTAGAAGTTGAAGCGCACGTTGGCCTGAAACGTTCGCGACAAACCTTCCGTCCGAACGACGCCGAAGAAGGGATGGTCGATGTTCTGGAAGGGCAAGTCCCAGTTCTTGTTGTCGAACACGTTGAGAAGATCCAGGCCTATGGTGGTCGACATCGATTCCCCAAGGGGCCAGGGCCGGGTGACTCGGAAATCCCACTGCTGGAACCCTTGCGACGTGAAATCGTTCCTCTGTACGGTGCCGGGGCGCAACTCGTCGAAGTCAGTCGGCACGACCCGCTGGAACGCCGTCGGGTCGAACGCGAAGCGGCCGGTGATCGTACGGCCGTCGGCGAGACTGAACGTTTGTGTCTTGCTGGGGTCCAGGCGGCGAAATTCGCCAATCTGGTCCGGACGCCCGATCGCCACGAAGCTGAAGGTGGGGTCCTGTATCTGGCGGATGTCGAGCGGCAAACCTGCGCGCCATCGCCAAATGCCGCTGACCTGCCAGCGGTCGGCCCAGGGGACACGGTCGCGCACCCCCGGCGCCAGACGCACCTGATAGAACCACGACGCGGTGAGCATGTTGCGGCGGTCAAAGTTCGAGCGCGCCCAAGGCTCGGTGGCCAACTCATCGCCAAAGGTGGTGCTGCCGTTATCGAAGGCCTTGGCCCAGTTGTAGCTCACGTCAAAGGCCAGCCCACGGGTCAGGTAGCGGGTCCCGCGAATCTGGACGGCGTTGTAGCGGCCGTTACCGGAACTCTCGAACTGGCGAATGTCGCTGTATTGCGAAAACCGCCGCATCTGACGAATGAAACCGAATCCCAGAAGCCCGCTGCGGGAGAAGACGTTGAGCTCGCGTTGCCGCTGCAGCCGCAGAGACCGCGTGCCAACATAGGTGGCGCCAAAAAACACCCTTCCGGGCAGCAGCCGCTGCCACCCGACTGTCCAGTGATGAGCTACAGCATTCTTGAAGTTGCGGTCGAAGACCAGCATCGGATAGCTGACCGACGTCGTGCGAATCGATGCCGTGGTCGGCGCGGGAACGTTCGAGAACGGGGCCTCGAAGCTGCCGCGCGTGTCGGTCACCGACGTGAAGTTGAAGCGGCGGTCGGTGCTAAAGGGCGGATAAGTGGCTTGGAATAGGGCGGCGGCGCTCGATCCCGCCAGGGTCCCGAAGTCGTAAAACATGCCGTAGGACGCGCGGAAAACCGAACGGCCCGCTTCGCCGAAGATCCAACGCGCCAAGCGGGCGTCTGAGCTTGGCGAGATCGTCAGGCCGATGCGCGGGGCGAACTGACGTCCGTCGTCGGCGATCGTCGAGCGCGGCAGCGGGCCATTGTCGCCGTCGGGATCACCGGCGAAGATCAGGTTGGACAGAGTGGCCTCGAATGCCTGCGTATCGATGTCTTCCCGAAACGCCGCAATGCGATCGAGGCTATCGACGGCGGGCGGCTGTGCCTCGTACCGCAGGCCCAGGGTAAGCTGCGCTCCACGCCAGAGCCGCCGTTCGGCTTCGCCGTAGAGCGATAGCTCGTGCCACCGAAGGTCGAGGCTGCGAGGCGTTTGCAACCGATACTCACTGGGAATCCCTGTGAGCAGATTGCCGACGCTGTTGCGCGTTCCCTGGAACGATCCCGACGCGAAACCGAAGCTGCCGGCCGGATTCTCGAAGTTCGCGAACGGCCACAGGCCGCGGTGGAACGAGATGCCGCCCCGGAACACGTGGCCGCCTCGACGGTACGACACATCGTTGCTGATCTGAAACGTTGTCTGTACCGACGACTCGCTGAAAAGGAACGGCGCGATGCGCAGCTTCTCCGTACCGTCGTTGTTGAACAGCGTGAGGTTCGGCAGCATTCCCGGATTGCTGCCGAAGCTTTCGAAATCGAAGCCGAAGCCCTGCGCCGTGGTGTTGCGGAACTCCGGGATCCCCTGCCAAAGGCCGATCGAGAGCCGCTGGGCGGCGAAGCGGGTGGCATTCGTCCATCGCGCCGACGGCGAGTAGACAAGAGTAATCTGCGAGTTGCCGGCGAGTTGGCGGCGCTGTTCAGTAATGCCGGGCGAGGTCAACAGTACATCGGTCAAGGGATCGAGCACGGTGTTGCGAAAGGTGTGGTGACTGCCGCTCAGCGACCAACTTCCGCGCCCGTAGTCGATGCGCCCGAGTAGCATCTGGCCGCTCGAATCGAGCTTGATCTCCGACTGGTGGAGGTTTGTGCCCAGGTTGGGTAGCGGGACAAACGCGTCTAGGTACTTGTCCATCAGCGGATTTCGCGCACTGGCGGGCAGAATGCCGTTGGGGTAGGGGTCCGGAGTTCCTGGGGCGAATGGCCTGTTCGCCGCCGGCGCGTTCGAAAGATCTCCCCCTCTTTCGGCGGCGGTTAGCACCGTGGCGACACCGTTATGGCGTCGCTCCGCCAGCCAACCTTCCGCGTCGAGGAACATGAACAGACGGTGCTTGCGAGTGATCGGCCCGCCAATTTGACCCCCTCCCGCCCAGCCGCTGAGCGAGTCGTACGAGCCGTCGAAGCTCTCCAGCGGATCGCCTTGGCCGGGTCGCCAGAAGGTGCGCAACTGCCCATGCCAACTGTTGCCTCCCGACCGGGTGATCGGCGAGACAACGGCGCCGGCGTTGCGTCCTTCCGCGGCCGAATAGGTGTGCGTGATGACACGGAACGTCTCGACCGCCTCGGGGACCGGCCCGAACGTCGCGGCCTGCGCTCCGGTCAAACGGTTCTGCGAGTTGTTTGGCGCGCCGTCGAACTTGTAGTTGATCGCCGACCGCCGCGAGCCGTTGGCCGAGACCGCCGCGCCCCGCCCGGAGAAAGGACTGACCTCCAGCGACTCCACCGGACTCATGCCCGGCACGAGCAGCAGCAACTTGTCCGCCGACGTACGGCCCTCGCTCCCCAACAACACCGGCACGCTTTCGATCTGCTCCCGCACGAGTCCGTACTCGAGAGCGATGCCTTCAAGACCCGCCTTCGCCCTCGTCAGCGGGGCCGACAGCGGGCGCAGCTCGACGTTCACTTCACGAGGCAGACCGGGCAGCAACTCATAGGGGCCAAGCCTCTGCGCAACGTAGTCCTCGAGTTGAAACGCGAGCGAGTACTTGCCGCTCCGCAGCCCCGAGAAGGTAAAGCGGCCCTGCGCGTCGGTGTGGGCCGCGATCGGCCGGCCGATCGAGAAGTCGATCAGCTCAACCGCGACACTGGGAAGGGGAACCTGCTGGGGATCGACGACCCGTCCGTGGATCACGCCGGATGGCGTCGACTGGGCGCACAGACCGGCCGCTAGCGCCAAAGACGCCGTCCACGCTAGGACTGGGCATCGGGCCATGGGCCGCCTACCGCAGGCTGTCGGTACCGGCTCGTAGATGGCGCACCCGGCCTCGGATGCGGCTAAGGAGAGATCCACAGGAGAGATTGGTCTGGGAAGCGTCCAGCGTCGCCTCAGGCGTGCTGAGAAGCGCGGTGAGTGTCGAGTCCAGCTCCAACGTGTCGCCTAGCAGAGTGGCGATTTCGCTGCGCCAGTTCTGTTTCGGCGCCAGGTTTTTCTTCAACGCCCGGTAGCTCCAGAACTTCCTGGGCAGTGTCTCGGAAAGGCGGTCGTAGATGCGCGCCTGCGCGTCGTTCACAGCGCTTAGGTGGAATTGTGCAAGCTTGCGGATCTTGGCACGGGCATCGGGCCCAAGCGCTTCCGCCCGCTCCCCGTCCACTCGGCCGAGAACGCTCTTCAGAGCGTAGGCATGGGCCAGCAACTCGGACTGGCTCTTGAAGACCTCGCTGACGAAGCGGTCAATTTCGCCTTGCAGCACCGACGGCTCCGGCGCGACGAACGACCGGCGAGCCGTGTCGCCAAAGTGCGTTAGCAGCGAACTCCGCACGAGCCCGCCCAAGGGGTGTCGCTGCACTTCCGAGGAAGCCAAGGCGACTCTCGGGGCGCTCGATGCGACGTCGCGCAGCCGAAGGTCAATCGCGATCGCGCTTTCGCCCCCGGCGCGTCCGATCGCGCGCAGCACCTGATGTTTGGCGGCCTCGTTCTCCACACTGCCTTGCAGCACCAGGCCGGCATCCGTCCAGACCGGGACGATGTCCTCCCGCCAGACGTTGGCCTGGTAGAGGACCCAATGGCCGTCGACCACCGCTTGGGCGGCTCTTGGGCTCAGGTCCGCAAGTTCTTGAATCGGCCGGGACCGTGCCGGCTCTTGCACCGTCGGTTCCGGCAGGAGCGGGACGGTCGAGAGCACGTCGGCTAGGAGAGCTGTCGAAACCGGCTGCGGGTCCACCGAAGGCCCTGAGAACTCGGCAACGACCGCGAGCGCGGGCGGCTGCGTTGCCTCTTCAGCCTCAGTCAACTCGTATCGCGCCAGTGCATTGCGTGGCTCTTCAACCGCCGGCGGTATATCGAGAGCGGTCTCCGGCGGCACAACGGCGGATGAGTATTCCTCGACCGAGAAGTTCCTATTGGGAGCAGCCGGTTCAGGCGCAACCGTTTGGGCCGCCCTCGGCGTCGCCGTGGGCTCAACCACATCCGCGATCTCAACCGGCGCTTGCCTCGGCGTGCCGAAAAACTCCAGAGAGAGATAGCCGCTGATGACAACGAAGCCCAAGGCTGCCGCCGCCGCGTACACCGCCGCCCACCGCAACGGGAAGGGCGTGACCTTTGCCGCGGCGAGATCACTGGCCTGCAAACGCGACTCAAGCGCGGCCCACGAGGCCTGATGGCGCTCGGCGGCTTCCTCGGGCACGGATGCCCTCAGTTCCAACTCGGCCTCGTGCAGCACGGCGGCCAGATCAACCAGGGCGCACTGGCACTGTTCACACTCGTCCAGGTGCGTGGTACGCTCGGCGGTCAGCTCCCTGTCAAACTGCAGCAGGAGTTCTTCCGTGCTTAGATGTGCTCTTGTCATCACCCTCAACCGCCCCCAACTTCTTGGCGGCCCGTGCTAAGTAACTGACAACAGAAGAGATCGTCAGATTCAAGACCTCTCCCACCTCCCGCAACTTAAGGCCTTCGGTACGCAACCGCAGGCATTCAAGCTCCATGGGACTCAAATCGCCCCACGGCAATTGCGACAAGTAAATCTTCGTATCGATCGAAGCCGGCGATGCCGTTAGACGCCTTTCGACTTTGGCCCAACCGTTCTGATCGAGTAACTCCGGTTTCTTCTTCCGCCCCCGATCAACCAGCAAGTTTCGTGCCACTCGGAACAGCCAGGCTTTCGGCTGCTCAATCTGCTCGTCGCGGCTGCGGGTTTCGAAGAATCGAAGGAAGCTTTCCTGCGCTAGGTCTTCTGCCTCTTCCGCGTCGTCCAGGTGATAACGGAGGTACCTGACCAAGCTGTCGCGGCACTCCGCGAACAGCTCCTC
The DNA here is from genome assembly GCA_965261065.1 of Bryobacterales bacterium. GTDB lineage: Bacteria > Acidobacteriota > Terriglobia > Bryobacterales > UBA6623 > JAKZVK01. Next base: position 8,056,025 of record OZ253444.1, read on the forward strand.
TGTCTCCCAGGCTGCGGATTTCGGGTGGCCAAATCCTTGCACAGGGGCCCCTATGTGCCGCTGTGCCTGAATGTACTAGACGAATCAGGCAGTCGTTCTTACGGCAAGCGAGTCCTACCCTTCCTATTGTCCTGCCGCGTCGGGCGGTTGTCAATTGAGCCGCGAAACGACTTAACTACAGCAGCACCATTAGGTTACGGGAATCTGGCTGGGTCCGGGGTGCGGTTCATCACAAGAAAAGAATGGCCCTACGCCAAAAAAACCTCGCGCCGTTCGTCTTATGGGACAGAAGAGGCGATCTAGGTCGGTGTCGGCTCACACCAAGCCGGCAATTAGTGTCCCGAATCATAGCTACTGGCCAAGGCAGCCTCGGCTCTTCCCACACACGAACCCACCTACGCCGGCTCGGGATCTCCTCCCGAGCCGGCGTAGTTTTTTGTCGGGGGTCCGGCATCACGCACCGAGTCAACCTGACCCGCCGGTGCGGCTATTTTCGTAGGGGCGGACCGCTGCGTGCGCCCAGCCGCCGCAACCGCCTCTGCTCAGTGGTGACAGAAACGGTTCGCACGGCTCCAGGATGGAACCCGGCCGGTTCCCAACTGCAAGCGCCGAAGCCGCTTACGGAGCCGCCTTGACCGCCAGCGGCGGTTCGGCTAACACCCCGACCGTCTGCTGCACGTCGCGCATGAGCTGGACAGCGTCACGGTTCGTCAGACCCACCGTCGGGATCGGCTTCCCCACACGCAGCTCGGCGCGTCCGGGGTGTAGGTGGGCTGAATGGGGGGGCAGGATCTTCCGCGTCCCGACCAGCGCCATGGGCACGATCGGGTGCTGCGCCTGAATGGCTATCGCGGCCGCGCCCTGTTTAAAACGCCGCATCTTCGCCTCGCGCGTTCGACCGCCTTCGGGAAATATCAGCAGCGACGAGCCGTCACGTAGCTTCTCTGCGGCGTGCCCCAGGCTGCGGGCGGCGGCCCGCGGGTTCTCACGCTCTACAGGGACATGTCCCGCGCGGTTCAGGTGCCAGCCGACGAACGGAACCTTCCAGAGCCCGTGCCGAGCCAGAATCCGAAACTCGCGCGGCATCGAGGCGAACATCACCGGTGTGTCGACCAAGCTGGAGTGGTTCGAGACGAAGACGTACTGCTGATCCCGGTCGAGCGTCTCTGCGCCCAGCACATCCACCCGGATCATGCAGATGCGCAGTAGCATCCGCGCCCAAGCGACGGCCACCTTGTGCTGCAGGCGGCCCGTCCCGTCGAACAGCGACACCGCCAGCGACACGGCCCACATGAAAGCTGTTGCCACCGCGATCAGCGGGCACATCCACAGAACCGAGCGAAGGTAGCTGAGCATATTCTGATTCGTTGAGCCCGCCGACCGTTCAGCCGTTAGCTCATCGCGGCTCCCGAACCAATGTATCAACAGACTCAAGGACTTCTTTCACTTCGCCGACCAGAAAGATCGATCCGGCAATCACGATCACGTCGTCCGGAGCGGCCCCTGCCTTCGCTCGCTCCAGCGCCTCGCGCACGTTCGGCGCCACCGACATGTTTTCGTGATGATGGTCCACCATCGCCAACAGTCCCTCGGGGCTGACCGAGCGGCTGATTTTGGAGCGCGTCAGGATCACTCGATCGACACAGGGGAAAAGCAAGCCAGTCGCCTCTTCGATGGCCTTGTCCCGCACCGCGCCGTACACGAGATGCATGCGCCGGCCCGCACGATGCTCCCGCAGGAACTTCGCCAGCGCGCGCGCGCCGGAAGGATTGTGGGCCGCGTCGACGAGAATCTCGGGGTGGGTTCCCAGGCGTTCGATGCGTCCGGGCCAGCGCACGTCGGCGAGGCCGGCGCGGATCGCCTCCGCCTCAACGCCTAAAGAGTCGAGCGCCGCAATCGCAGTGAGGGCGTTCTCGACCTGATGCTCACCGGCCAGGGCTAGCTCGACAGGCAGGCGATCGCCCGTCGGCGTATGGCCAATCCCCGTGTTGCAGGTCCTCGTATTGCAGACCGCCTCGAAGCGGTAGCGGCCGTCGGTGTGGCTCAGGTTCTCCGCCGTCCAGTCCGACCCCACACGGACCAGGGAGGCCCCCACCTCAGCGCATCGCTTTTGGATGACCGCCAGCGCTTCGGGCATCTGAGGCGCCGTCACGACGCTCGTTTTCGATTCCACCAAGCCCGGCCTCACGAGGCCCGGCTTCACGATGCCCGCCTTCTCTCCGGCGATGGCCGCGGCGCCGTTGCCGAGATAGGCCTCGTGATCGAAATGGATCGGCGTGATGACCGCCAACTCGGATTGAACGATGTTGGTCGCGTCCAATCGGCCGCCGAGGCCGACTTCCACCACGCCCCACTCAATCCCTGCCTCGCGAAAAGCGCAAAAAGCCGCGGCGGTCATCGACTCGAAAAGCGTGGGGTGGCTGTGAGGTCCGAGTTCCTCCGCGAGGCGGTCGTTGGCAGCACGAACCTCGTCGACGGTCGCGGCGAAATCCGAGTCGCCAATCTCCTCGCCGTTCAGCCGGATGCGCTCGTTGAAACGCACCAGGTGGGGCGAGGTGAAGAGTCCGGTGGTGTGTCCGGCGGCCCGCAGGCCGGCCTCTATCATGGCGGCGGTCGAGCCTTTGCCGTTGGTGCCGGCGATGTGGACGACGCGGAAGCTCTTCTCGGGATTCCCTAGCGCGGCCGCCAAGCGCTGCATCCGCTCGAGGCCGAAGTTCGAAGAACGCAAGGGTCCGATCAGCGAGAGCAGGTACTCGACAGCATCTGGGTAGGTCATGCCCGCCGGGCTATTGTGCCGGGCCGATAAAGAAGTCCAGCGCGTGTGCCACGAAGGTCTTCATCTTTTTGCGCGACACCAAGGCGTCGAGCATGCCGTGTTCGAGGAGGAACTCGGATCGCTGGAACCCCTTCGGTAGTTTCTGGCGAATGGTCTGCTCGATGACGCGGGGGCCGGCGAAGCCAATCAACGCGCCGGGCTCGGCGATGTTGAGGTCCCCCAGCATGGCGTAGCTGGCGGTCACGCCGCCGGTAGTTGGGTCGGTCAGGACGCTGACATACGGCAGCCGGGCGGCGGCGAGCCGGGTGAGTGCAGCCGAGACCTTGGCCATCTGCATCAGGCTCAGCGCGCCTTCCATCATCCGCGCACCGCCGGAGGCGGAGATGATGATCACCGGCATGCCTTGCTCCACGGCGCGCTCGATTGCCAGCGTGATCTTCTCGCCGACCACCACGCCCATGCTACCGCCGATGAAGCGGTACTCCATGGCGCAGATCGCCACCGGCCGGCCTGCCAGGGGTCCGACCGCACAGATCACCGCGTCCTTGAGGCCGGTGGCGGCTTCTGCCTTCTCGAGCCGCTCCTGATAGCTGCGTTGGTCGACAAACTTCAGGGCGTCGGTGGTGCGGAGTCCTTGGTCGAACTCCTCCCAGGGCTCGTCGAACAGAAGGTTCAACCGCGAATGCGCGTCGATCTTGAAGTGGAAATCGCACTTCTCGCAGACCATCAGGTTGGCTTCGAGGTCCTTCTTCCAGATGATCGTGCGGCAGGAGTCGCACTTGATCCACAACCCCTCGGTGCGCACGCGTCGGGGTTCGGAGGGCTCTTCGGGGCCGTCGGACTTTCTAAATAGCGCCATCAGAGGCATCGAGGTGCCGGGAAGGCCCCCCCGGGTCGATCATAACAGAGCGGCGGGCGTTTTCCGGCAGTCGGGGGAACATCAGCGTGGCCCGCCCGTTGGTCCACCGCCGGACCCCGCCACTCCGCCGTTGCCTCTTGGACCATGATCGATTCAACCCGCCGGATTCCGAGCCGGCAGCCGCCGGCCGCGCGAAGTCAGCAGGGGCGGGCCGCTACTGGGGCGGGCCGCTGCGTCCGCCCAGCCGGCTTCAACCAGCCTTCAGTCGGGTTCCGCCCGAAGCGCGTTATGGACCGGCTGTTTGCGGCCGATTCGGCGCTCGCAACTACGCTGGAAGGGCGTGTTGAACGTCCTTCCTCGGCTGGCTTTCAGCCCCGTCCCAGCCCCCACCCCGACCCCGAAAGATTCACGCGATCATGCACCGGCGTCCTCTCGAGACTTCTCCTGAAACCCAATCAGAGACACCATCCTCTCGCGAGATCAGCCACAGCCCGAGCCTCGATGTGATATTTTCAGAACCGGAAACCGCGGCCCATGATGCAGCTCCCTCGATACATTTTGACTCTGCTCCTCATACCTGGCTTGGGCGTGGCACAGGACCTGCCGTCCTACGACATCCACCGCGCACCCGGGCCCATCAACATCGACGGGCGGCTCGACGAGGCGGCTTGGAAGAGGGCCGCGCCCGTCGGCGACTTCCACTTCAATTGGTGGACCAGCGGCGCGAAAGAGAAGACCGTTGCCAAGGTGCTGTGGGACGACACGAACCTCTACGTCGGCTACTACTGTTACGACAAGCACATTTCGGCCAACGTAACGCGGCGCCACGGGCCGGTCTCGCGCGACGATTGCGTCGAGGTCTTCGTCAGCCCGAACCCCGATAAGGTTCGCAACTACTACGGCTTCGAGTTGAACGTCATCGGGACGATGCTCAACTTCATCCGGGGCGACTGGTGGCGCGGCGGACGGTTCTCCGAGCCGGTCGGCGTACGGCGGTGGACGTCCCACTACGGCCGCTCGCTCAAGGTCGATTCCGCCGACGACGACCACTGGATTCTCGAGATCGCCATCCCGTTCAAGAACTTCGAGAAGGACGCGGCACACACCCCGCCACACGACGGCGACCGCTGGCGGCTCAACCTCAACCGCGCCGGCGGAACCACGAATCCGCAGTACAGCACTTGGTCGCCGGTCAACACCCCGCGGCCGAGCTTCCACGTACCGGAAGCGTTCGGGTGGGTGACCTTCGTGAACGATGCACCGTAAGCGAGCCGGTTGGCTCTTGCCGGCGGATCTGCTGGCCCTGGGCCCCATACTGCCTGCGCTATGGGTTGGAGTTGTCGGCGGGCAAGAGCGCCTCAAGCCGCCACCCCCAACCATCTTTCATCCACCATCCGAGTGGCAGCAGTTTCGCGGGCCCAACGGCTCGGGGGTCGCCGAGACCTCGGGCCTGCCGGCTCGTTTCGGGCTTGATGAGAATGTCGTTTGGAAGACGGCTGTGCCGCCGGGGCGTTCGTCGCCGGTGATCAGCGGCGGCCGGGTGTTTCTGACGGCCGTCGAAGACGACAAGCTCTACACCCTCTGCTTCAGCCGTACGACCGGCGAGGAACTGTGGCGGCGCGAGTGTCCGCGTCCTCGGTCGGAGAAGCTCGACCGGCGCAACCATCCCGCGGCGGCGAGCGCGGCGACCGACCACAACAGCGTCTACGTCTTCTTTGGCGATTTCGGGCTGCTCTCCTATGACTTCGAAGGCAACGAACGCTGGCGGCTGCCACTGGGGCCGTTCGATAACTCCTACGGCATGGGAGCGTCGCCCATCGTCGTCGACGATCTGGTCGTGCTCGTCTGCGATCAGCGCACCGACTCGTTCATCCTGGCCGTCGACAAGAAGACCGGGCGCGTTCGCTGGCGCAGGCCCCGTCCCGACGCCGTCAGCGGACACTCGACGCCCGTCGTGTACGACGCCGGCGACGGCACGAAGCAGATCCTCGCGCCCGGCTCCTTCCGCATGGACGCCTACGCGGCCCAGACCGGCGAGAGCGTCTGGTGGGTGAACGGGCTGCCGTCGGAGATGAAGTCGCTGCCAGTCATCAGCAGAGGGATCGGCGGGCATGTTGGCACTCAGATGGGCGGCCGCACGGTCTACGTCGCCGGGTACAATGTTCCCGCGAACGATACGGGACGGCAGGTGACGGTACCGGCGTTTGCCGAGGCCGTGGCCGCATACGACGCGAACGGCGACGGGCGGCTGGCGCGGGACGAGTTGCCCGACGGGCGCCTGCGTCAGTTGGTGGGATTCAGCGATCGCGACCGCGACGGGCGCCTCGATGCCGGCGAGTGGCGTCTCTATGCCGCGGCGCAGGCCTCGGAGAACGGGTTGCGGGCCATCCGGCTCGAGCCCGAGGGCCGGCCGCGCGGCGACCGCACGGCCGCGACCTTGCGCTGGACGTATCCGCGGGCCGTGCCGCAGTTGCCGTCGCCGTTGCTGTATGAGCGCGTGCTCTACATGATCAACGACGGGGGGATTCTGACCGTGCTCGATCCCCAAACGGGCGACGTGGTGAAGCGCATGCGCCTGCGGGGCGGTGTCGACCACTACTACGCCTCCCCGATAGCGGCGGACGGCAAGGTGTTTTTCGTGAGCCAGGGCGGTGCGGTGACGGTGTTGCGGGCGGGCCCTGAGCCGGAGATTTTGGCGGTCAACGAACTCAACGAAGAATGCCATGCTACGCCGGCGATCGCTGACGGGCGGTTGTATCTCAGGACGGCCGGGATGCTCTACTGCTTTGGCAAGAAACCAAGCCCGGAGCGCAAGTGACGGGTGCGATGCCGCAGAGCCCGCTGACGGAGAATCGATCGATCCACAGATTACGCAGATTTCCCCGATGAAAGATGAATCCCGACAGGCGCCAGAAAAATCTGCGTGAATCTGCGTAATCCGCGGATCATGAGATCTCAACCCGAGCGCGCGTGACGGGTCCGGGGCTGCGTTGCCAACGGGGGTGGATTTACCCCTCTCTTGCGTTCGGGGCTCGGTTTCGTGGGGTCGGTAGATGCGCGCTATAGATGTGTTGCAATTTGTGTTATTCTCAGCTTAGATGTCGCTCACATCCAGTTTCCGATTGCCCGACGAACTCATGACACGGTTGGACCGTTTTGTTCGCCAGTCCAAGCGCCGCAAGAACTGGATCATCGTGCACGCGCTCGAAGACTACCTGGACCGCCATGAAGCGCGCTCGTTGGCGGCGGAGGCGCGACGCCAGTCGTTGCTGGGGAGCAAGAAGCCGCAGGCCGACGAGGACGCCTGGGCGTCCGTGGCGGACACGACAGGATGGACGTAGCCCGCGGTGACGTTGTCCTGGTCGTGTCCCCAGAAGAGTATGGGGGAGACGACGGCAAGCCGCGTCCGGCGGTCGTTGTGCAGTCGGACCTGTTCAATCCAACGCACGCGAGCGTTGTGGTCTGCCCGGTGACGTCCGACCTCATTGACGCGCCTCTGTTTCGGCTCTCTGTCAGTCCCAGGGCCGGCAACGGGCTCAAACGGGATTCCCAATTGATGGTGGACAAGCTGGTCGCCCTCCGGCGCGACCGCATCCGCCGGCGCATCGGCACGCTCCAGCCCGCCGAAATCCGCCTCCTGGATCGCGCTTTGTGCTTGTGGTTGGCGTTGGATGAGGGGTGACGGCCGGATGTGAGCGACCTGCCCCTGAACTCCCCACTTTTTCTTGCACTCCGAACGGTCGAGGCGGAGAACGATGCGACGGACATTGGGGCTGGGCGCTAGGCAGGAAAAAACGCTCGGAGGGGAAGCTGCTGTAGAATGACCGCGTTGGTGAGGTAGGAAATGGCCGCCAAACTCAAGCTGCCGGCCGGCGTGAGCCGGGAGCGAAGCCTGAAGGGGTTCGGTGAGGACGACCGGTGCCGCGCCCTTGCTTGGTCGCCGGACGGCGCCCGGCTCGCAGCCGGGTTCGACAAGGGAGCGATTCGCGTGTGGGACGCGCGGACGTGGGCCAAGCCGCGGTTGCTCCGGGGCCACAGCGGTTGGGTGCACAGCCTCTCCTGGTCCCCGGACGGGCGGCGGCTCGCCTCCGGCTCAGGAGACAAAACCGTCGGCATTTGGAAGGCCGAGACCGGCAGGAGCTTGCATATCCTCAAAGGACACGCCAATGAGGTTAACTCCGCCGCCTGGTCGCCGGACGGGCGTCTCGTCGCGTCGGCGAGCGACGACGAAACAGTCAAGGTCTGGGACCCGTTCACTGGCGACGAGGCGGCGACCCTTGAGGGCCATTCTACAGCCGTTAACTCGGTAGCTTGGTCCCCCGACGGCTCACGACTCGCCTCGGGGTCGGATGACCGTACCGTTCGCCTTTGGCAGGTAGAGACCTTCGAGGCAACTCATAGCATGAAGGGGGGAGGCAACATCTGGAACGTCGCCTGGTCGCCCGACAGCACGCTGCTCGCTTCAACCGAGCCACCAAGCGTCCGCATCTGGGAGGCGGCCTCGGCGAAGCAACTCGCCGGGCTAGAGGGACATTCAGGCCAAGTCCTCCCCACCATCTTCTCCCCCGACGGCCGCCTGCTCGCCTCCGGCGCCGACGACGGGGACATCCGCCTGTGGCGCTGTGACACCTGGGCCTGCGTGGCCACGGTCAGCGCGGGTTTCGTCGAGGACGTCAACAACGCCCTCGCCTGGCACCCCACCGCGCCGCTGCTGGCGGCCTCCTGCGAAGGCGGCAAGGCCATTTACCTCTTCCGAGTCGACCTGCCCCTCGGCGAGCGAGCCTCGCCAGGCTCCGTCCGCTACAGCAACGCCAAGGTCGTTCTGGTCGGCGACTCGGGTGTGGGCAAGACAGGCCTCGGCCTCGGCCTCGGCCTCTCCGGCAAGAAATACCGGCGCACCGACTCGACCCACAAGCGCAACGTCTGGACCTTCCAAACCCAGAAGACCCGCAACCGAGGCCAAACCCTCACCCGCGAGACCCTGCTCTGGGATCTGGCCGGCCAGCCCGGCTACCGCCTGGTGCACCAGCTCTCGCTCAACGAGGTTGCCGTCGCCCTGGTCGTCTTCGACGCCAAGAGCGAAACCGACCTCTTCGCCGGCCTCCGCCACTGGGACCGCGCCCTGCGTCAGGCCCAGCGCGCGGCAGGCGACGGGGCTCCTACCACCAAAAAGATCCTCGTGGCAGCGCGCACCGACCGCGGCCGCGTGGGCGTCAGCCGCGCGCGCATCAACGAGCAGATCCGGCGCTTGGGCTTCGATGCCTACCTCGAAACCAGCGCCAAGGAAGGCCTGCGGATCGACGAGTTGAAACAGGCGATCCGCAAAGCGATCGATTGGGACGCTCTGCCCGTCGTCAGCTCGGACGAGCTGTTCCAGCGCATCAAAGAATTCCTCATCAAGGAGAAGAAGAAAGGCCGCGTCCTTTCGAGCGTCGACGACCTCTACCGACTGTTCCTCGAAAGCGGCCGCAAGAAGAGCGACCCGGGGGACCTGCGCACCCAGTTCGACACCTGCATCCGTCTTGTCCAGAGCCGTGGGCTGATCCGGCGCTTGAGCTTCGGCGGCCTGGTGCTGCTGCAGCCCGAGTACCTCGACTCCTACGCCGCCGCGATGGTCAACGCCGCCCGTGATGAGCCGGACGGGCTGGGATCCCTCCGCGAGCAGGACGCCCGCCAAGGCCGCTTCCCGATTCCCACTGAAGACCGCGTCGCCGACCGCGAGCAGGAAAAGCTGCTGCTGATCGCCACCGTCGAGGAGCTGCTCGAAAACGAGATCGCTCTGCGCGAGGACGAAGACCTCGTCTTCCCCGCCCAGTTCACCCGCGATTGGCCCGAGGCGCCCGATCCCCCGGGCAAGGTTGTCGTCTTCCGCTTCGACGGATCCGTGCTCAACCTCTACGCCACGTTGGCCGTGCGGCTCTCGCACAGCGGGGTGTTCACCAAAGACGAGATGTGGAAGAACGCCGCGACCTTCCGTCCGGCCGCCGACGGGCGTTGCGGCGTCTTCCTGCACGAACCCGAGGAGGGAAGCGGTGAGTTGACTCTCTTTTTCGACAAAGAAACGAGCGAGCCGCGCCGCCTCGACTTCGAGCGATACGTCGAGACACACCTGCTGCGCCGAGCGCTGCCGGAAAGCGTCGTCCGCTGGCGGATCTTCGTTTGCCCGGGGTGCGAAACGTCCCTCACGGACCAGCAAGTCAAGGCTCGACAGGCGCGGGGATTCGACCAGGCACGCTGCAGCGTCTGCGATACCGAGTTCTCCTTACTCGATCGAGCAGAGCGGGTCGCCGCCGACCGCGAAACCCTCGCGGCCATGGACCGCGCCGCCGACGAACAACGCGACCGCGGCACCGCTAAAACAGCGCTGGACGGCAAGCTCGCCACGAACGACTTCGACGTGTTTCTGTCGTATAAAAGCTCCGCCCGCAAAGCTGTGCGGGAGATCGCGGAAAAGCTGAAGGGAAAGGGTATTCTGCCCTGGCTGGATGTGGAGCAGCTTCGGCCTGGAAAGCCGTGGCAGAAGGCTTTGGAAGCGCAGATCGAGACGATCAAGTCCACGGCGGTGTTCGTCGGCAAAGACGGTCAGGGCCCATGGCAGGAGTTGGAGATCGACGCGTTCCTACGCGAGTTCGTCAAGCGGGAATGCCCCGTCATTCCGGTGGCCCTTCCCAGCGCCCAGAGTAAGCCCAGCCTGCCCGTGTTTCTAGGTGGGATGCACTGGGTCGACTTCCGCGAAGACGAACCCGATCCGCTGGAGCAGCTCATCTTCGGTATCACGGGCGAGAGAAACCGCGAGCACTAGGCTCTTCCCAAAAACACAGACGGGGGCACATGCTCTGAGCCGCAGGGGTGGGCAACCGCAACCTGAAGGTTACGGCACGGGGCGAGCTGAGCGCACCGCCTTCGGGGCTCGGTTTCCGCGCTAGCTCCGGCTGCTCGTCCTCGTCCAACCGCCTGTAGCACAGTCGAGGTTTGCGATAATGGGGCCGCGTATGGCGGGCCCCGAAATCAACCACCGTAGCGCCGGTCCATCGGCCGGAGGCGCGCCGGCCGACCCACCCGACTCCGCGGCGAGTGCGCTTTCGAAAGCTGCCGATGGCGCCTGGAGGAACCTCATCGAGTTTGCCGGGGAGGTGAGAACTTTACGGTCGTTCCCTTGGTTCACCTGGGCGAAGCATGACCATGATGTGGATTTCGACGAAATCCTGCCCGCGCTGTCCCTGATCGAATCAGGAGACATCGGCCTGCACCGAAACCGGGGACACTTGTCGAACCTGGCGATTCCCGGTTTCATGAAGCACGCCTGGATTCACGTGCGGGACGGAATCGAGGACCCGGCCGTTGTCGAAGCGCTCACGACGGGTGTGGTCAAACGCAGCCCGATCTACCCGTTGCACTCGGACTACTCGATGATTCTGTCGCCCAGAAATCAAGAATCGGTCACCGACGAGCACCGTAGCTATGCCTGCGACAGAGCACACCGAGTGATCGGCGCGGATTCAGTTGCACGGAGATGGTGAGTTATTGCTGGTGGCACCAGCGAGAGAATTTGACGATCCGCCACACAACAAGTCGTGGTCTGCCCGTCATTCTTCCCGACTCATTCCTGAATCGCAACTGGAAGATCAGTTGGATGAGCCGTAGTACGACGGTCGATCAAGCCCGAGCGTTCGGGCTGCATGAGGAGGGACTTTCACTCATCGAAGAGTATCTGCTAGATGAGGGGGCGATGAAGGACGACCACCCAGCGCACACCGTAGCCGCCAGTCACTGATTTCCACAAAACTTTCCGAACCCGTCCGCATTGAGGCTCCGGCACCGACGCCCTACTTGCGGGACTCGCGGGCTTGGCCGAGGCGGTCGCCGATTGGGACGAAGGTCTTCTCTTCCGGGCCCAGGTAGACCTGGCGCGGGCGGGAGATGCGGCGTTCGGGATCGTCCATCAACTCCTCCCAGTGCGCCAGCCAGCCCGACGTGCGCGGAATCGCGAACAAGACCGTGAACATCTCGGGACGGAAGCCCATCGCTTCGTAGATGATCCCGGAGTAGAAGTCCACATTGGGGTACAGCTTGCGCTTGACGAAGTAGTCGTCCTCGAGAGCAATGCGCTCCAGTTCCTTGGCCAGGTCGATCTTCGCGCTTTTACCGGTGACCTCGAAGACATCGTCGGCGATGTTCCCGATGATGCGGGCGCGCGGGTCGTAGTTCTTGTACACGCGGTGTCCGAATCCCATCAAACGAACCTCGCCCGCCTTGACGCGCTTGATGAAGTCGGGGATCTTGTCCATCGAGCCGATCTCGTCGAGCATCTGCAGGACCGCCTCGTTCGCACCGCCGTGCAGCGGCCCGTAGAGCGCGCCCGCCGCCGCCGAGGTCGCCACATAGGGGTCGGAGTTGGCGCTGGCCACGGTGCGCATGGTGGACGTGCTGCAGTTCTGCTCGTGGTCGGCGTGCAGGATGAACAACACGTCGAGGGCCTTGGCGAGTACGGGGCTCGACTTGTATCGCAGCTCCGTCCTCTTCCAAAGCATATTCATGAAATTCTCGGTATAACTCAGGTCGTTATCCGGATAGGCGTAGGGCAGGCCCAGACTGTGGCGAAAGGCGTACGCCGCCAGCGCCGGCATTTTGCCGATCAGCCGCAGTTGCTGCAGGCGGCGGTTGGAGCGGCTTTCAATGTTCTTGGCGTCGGGATAGAAGGTCGAAAGCGCCGCCACCGAGCTGACGAGCATACCCATCGGGTGCGCGTCGTAGAGGAAGCCGTCCACGAACTTCTTGATGTTTTCGTGGACCATCGTGTGATGGTTGATTTCGTCGTTCCAACCGGAGAGTTCCGAAGCCGTCGGCAACTCGCCGTGCAGCAGCAGGTAGGCGACCTCGGTGTAGGTGCAGTTCTCCGCAAGCTGCTCGATCGGGTAGCCGCGGTAGCGAAGAATGCCTTTCTCGCCGTCGATGAACGTGATTCGGCTGGTGCAGGAGGCCGTGTTCGTGTAGCCCGGGTCGTAGGTCATCATCCCGAACTCTTCGGGATCTTCCCTGATGGGGCGCAGATCGAGAGCCCGAACCGTACGGTTGGTGATCTCGACCTCGTAGTCTTTCGATGTACGGGAATCGGTGATTTTCAGTGACGGCCCTGCCAAGAACAACCTCCTTGTCAGCAACCCAGTCCCCTGGCCAAGCGCTCTGGATACAGCAGGATAACAGAATCATGCAAGGGGCGGTGGATTGGCCCTTTCCGCGACGTTGTAGCCCCTGTAGGGGTGGCTGCGCGGCGTGTGGCGGCGCCAAGATGGTGAATGCGTCGGCGAGCCGCACTACGGCAGCTCGTCTTTGCATTCCTGTGCCGCGGCGCGCACGTCCTCGATAGGGAGGACCGGCCCCACGCCGATGCCCGGGCACACCTTGCCTACCTTTTCCCATACGCGGCGGCCGGTAACGTTCTCGGGCCAGAACGGGAAGGCACGGCATTGCAGCGGTTTGACCTCGTGGATCGAACAGCCGCCTTCGAACAGGAAGTGGCACGCTTTGTCGGCAGGCGTGGTGAGCCGCAGGTCGCCGTTCGCGTCCGTCTCGCATAGCGTGGTCAGGAAGTGCTCGGTGGTCTGCCCCAGGTGGGCGGCGATGCGTTGTGCGTCGTCCTCGGTGAGATAGACCTCCCCGGTCTGCGTGCAACATTCGAGGCAGCCGCGCTGGCACTCGAAGTGGAAGTCGACCTTCCCGATTTGGACAAGACTGCTCATCGCGGGTCAGGGTTTGGTGATCAGCCGGCCGCCGCCTTGCCGGAGGCGGCGAGATCTGAGGTCAGGGGCTTCTCCATGACCCAACCACCGGAGGCATTCGAGTAGTACCGCTCGATGAAGCCCACCCGGCGAAACCCCAGCTTTCGGTACAACTCCTGGGCGCCGCGGCTGTACTCGGGGGTCTCGAGTCGCAGGCCTTCGGCTCCCAGGCAGGCCAGGCGTTCCTCCGCCGCACGCATCAGCGATGTGCCGATCCCCTGGCGCCGGAATCGCGACAACACATCGAGACTGACGATGTGACCCAGTTTCGGCTCGAGCTTCGAAGCGATCACAAAGCCCACAATGCCTTCGTGCTCGACCTCGGCTACCAACGCGAAGCCCGCGCCGCCGCGCATCATCGTACGAAGTTGATTGACGGCACAGGCGATTTCGGGTGGGAAGCACTCGCGATCGATCTCCGACAGCCGCGGCAAGTCCGTGGGCGTGTAGTCACGGAGACGAAGACGAAGTGCATTAGCAACTGCCACGGCGTCGCTCCCACTCGACATCGTACACGTGGATGCTCGTCGTGATCTCCTCGCGCGGAAGCAGAGACGACCAATAAGCCACGACCTCCTGCACGCGCGGCCGGCCTTCGCCGAAGCCGGTTGCCGTGGGCGGGCCATTGAGCACGAGTGGGATCAGCTCTCTCGTAAACCGATCGACCGCCGCGCGGTCCTGCCCCCGCACACCGATACGTATCTGTACTTCAGGCGGGTCGGGGCTCGGCACCGCGGCAGGGCCGTGGCACGCGCCCGCCCCCAGAAACTCCGTGTGGATCTCGTCGAAAGCCAGCCCGAGGTCTCCGAGCCTTTCCCTTACGATGCGGTCGGCCGCTTGGGCCTTCGCCACCGCGTCCGGCCAGCTATACACCAGCGTTCCCAGCGCCTTCCACCCTGCCGAGTAAGTGATCGACGTCTTGAGCGTGGGCGGCCTCTCACGGCCTTGAATGCCACTGACCATCACTCGGTCCGGCCCCTCGTCTTCGAGCTGGATGGTCGTGAAGTCAGCGACGCAATCCGGCGTGATGTACTCACGCGGATCACCCAACTCATAGAGCAACTGCTCCTTCACGACGGCGGAGTTGACCCGTCCGCCCGTGCCTTCGTGCTTGGTGATGCGAAAGCGGCCATCGGGATAGGCCTCGGCGATCGGGAAGCCGATGTTGGCGAGGTCGGGGATCGCTTGCCAGTCGAGTTGGCAGTTGCCGCCCGTCGCTTGCCCGCCGCACTCGATGATGTGTCCGGCGACCGTGCCGGCGGCGAGCCGATCCCAGTCTTCTTCACCCCAGCCAAACTCGTGAACCATCGGCGCCAACGTCAGCGCGGTGTCGGTTGAACGCCCGGCGATCACCACCTGTGCCCCGGTCTTGAGCGCTTCCACGAGCGGAAACGCGCCCAGATAGACGTTGGCGCTGAGAATGGCCGACCTTACCGTCTCGATCGGACGGCCCGAATCCATGTCATCGAACCCAACGCCGCGGGCGAGCATCTCGTCGAGACGGTCGAAGATGTCATCACCGGTGACAACGGCCACCTTCGCGCCCCGTAAGCCCTGCGAGCGAGCCGCCTCCACGACCGCCTGGGCGCAGTCGACAGGGTTGACGCCGCCCGCGTTCGAGATGACGCGAACGCCTTTTTCAAGGAGCTGCGGGAACAGCCGCCCGGTAAGCGAGACAAAGTCGCGGGCGTAGCCTTGCGAGGGGTCGCGCGATTTCTGCTTCTGCAGGATCGACATCGTCACCTCGGCCAGATAGTCGAGGACGAGGTAGTCGATCGGCCCCTGTTCGACTTGCCGGACCGGAGCTTCGAGCCAATCACCCCAGAAGCCCTGCCCGTTTGCGATGCGGATGAAGGGTTTCATTCCGGCTGGGCGAGCAGGCTAGGGCAGGCAGGCAGGGCCAAGCACCCCTTACAGGCTATTCGCCCAGAATGTCGTACGTCGACGTGCCGCGCTGTCGCACCTTCTCATAGACCTTGATCCACTCGGTGTGGGCCGGGTGATCAGCGTAGACCGACAACGCGTCTTCGTCGTCAAGTTCCATGCAGACGCCGTATTCGCGGACCCTCTTTAGGCCTTCGGAATTGTAGGAGTTGTACGGCCGGCGCAGCTTCCCCCGCCAAACTTTGCTTAGCCCGGGGATCTTGTCGGGTAGTTCGTCAGACGCCTTGTTGAAAGCAGTCCAGTCGTCTTGGGTGGCCTCGGCGATGGGCGTGAAATAGAAGCAATGGATCAGTTTCTTGTCGCCCGCCGTGGCGATGCCGCTTAGCAGACCGGCGACCGTGAACAGAAGACCGAATTGAGCGAGTTTACGGGCCATCAGGTGATCACTCCTTGCAACGCAGTACCGGCTCCCTAGGAGGGGAACCGTGGACAACGATTGTAACAACTCGGGTGTAAGAGCAAGGGCCGCCGCGGCCCTCAGGCTTGCTGCACCGACGCTGCCGGGCTTTCAACCCGCGGATGCTCGGCCAACCAGCGCTCGGCATCGATCGCCGCCATGCAGCCCGTGCCCGCCGCGGTCACAGCCTGGCGGTACACGTGGTCCTGCGCGTCGCCCGAAGCGAACACGCCTTCAATATTGGTGTACGTGGAATTGGGCACGGTCCGTATATAGCCCACCTCATCCATATCCAGCCAGCCTTGGAAGACCGCAGTGTTGGGCTTGTGGCCGATGGCGAGAAAGAACCCTCCCACGTCGAGCCGGGACGTCTCGCCGGTCTTCACGTTCTTGAGCATCACCGCCTCGACTTCCTTGCCGCCCAAGACATCTTCGACGACTGTGTTCCACACGAAGTGGATCTTCTCGTTCTCGCGGGCACGCTGTTGCATGATCTTCGAGGCGCGTAGCTCGTCGCGCCGGTGGATCAGATGCACTTCGGTGGCGAAGCGCGTCAAGAATAACGCCTCCTCCATCGCCGTGTCGCCCCCGCCGACCACCGCCAGCTTCATGTCGCGGAAGAACGCGCCGTCGCACGTCGCGCAAGCCGACACCCCGTGACCCAAGAGGCGCTTCTCGTTTTCGAGACCGAGATACTGTGCGGACGCACCGGTCGAGACGATCACCGCATCGGCAACGAACGGTTTCGTGCCGTCGACCAGCAACCGAAACGGATGCTGCGAGAAGTCCACGTCAGTAACCGTCCCGTAGCGAATATCGGTCCCGAAGCGAGCCGCCTGGGCCTCGAACTTCTCCATCATCTCAGGCCCCATGATGCCGTCGGGGAAGCCCGGGTAGTTCTCGACGTCCGTCGTCGTAACGAGCTGTCCGCCGGGCTCGGGCCCTTGGAACAGGAGAGGTGCGAGGTTCGCGCGAGCCGAATAGAGAGCCGCGGTGAATCCCGCCGGCCCGGCGCCGACGATAATAATCGCGCGGTGCTCGGCTTCGGAGAAGTCGACTTTGTCGAACGCGGAGAGGTCGGGCCGTTGGGAACCCGCGTCTCCGTCGGTTTGGCTCATGGCGTCGTTATCCCTACTGTGTTCAGTTTCAAGATTGGGCTGGTTGGCCCATGGCTGGGCCCTCCAGACAGTCTACGGGATGCCTAGCAGTTGGGCCAGTTCGCTCAGCGGCGGATTGCCGTGATACGAACCGTCGATGTCAAACGTGGGAACGCGGCGCTTGCCATCGTTGTGTTTCATGACGAGTTCGGCCGCTTCGTCGCTCTTGTCGATATTGATCTCTTCAAACACGATCGAGTTGGCCTTCAGAAAGCGCTTCGCCCGCCAGCAGTCAGCGCACCATCCGGTTGAATACATCTTCACTGCCATTTCGCTTTTCCTACCCGGCCGGACTCAGGGCGGGTCTCAGACCCGCCCACGGACCAACGTAACACCGATCCTTCCATTTAGGCTGCCGGAGCCAGGGCGGTCAATTTGGCGGCCAGGTCCGGCTTCGGCCTGACACCGACGGTCGTGTCGACCACTTCTCCCCCTTGGAAGAAAAGAAGCGTCGGGATCGACCGGATGCCGAATCGCTGCGCGACCTGCGGGCTATCGTCCACATTGACCTTCACCACCTTCGCCCGCCCATCGAACTCAACGGCCAGCTCTTCGACCACCGGCCCGAGAACGCGACACGGGCCGCACCACGGGGCCCAGAAATCCACCAGCACGGGCTGTTCGCTCTCGATTACTTCACTGTCAAAGGTCTGATCGGTTGCGGTGATGTAGCTCTTGTTCTCTGCCATGATCGTTGCTCCTTGTTCCTTGTCTCTTTAGATCATCGAGCGGGCAGTTTGGATGCAAAAAACTACGGCCCGCCGCCACCGTGCCCACCCGCCACGTCAGAGCCGCGGATGTAAATCCGCGGGCACACGCGCTCAGCCTGCCGTCCCATCGGCGCAAGCCGTGGAAAACTTTACGACACAGACTCCCGCCGGCTTACAGACGGATTGCGAGCTGGACGCCAGGATCAACTCCCCGGTAGAGTGGGGGTGATGCCGGGCAAGCAAAAAGCGGCGGCAACCCTCAGCGCGCTCATCGTGGACGACGAGGTACTCGCGCGCGAGGAGTTGGCTTTCCTGCTCAAGTCTTTCCCGGCGGTTGAGATCGTCGGCAGCGCCGGCGACGGACCGGAGGCAGTGCGGCTCATCCGGCAACTCGAGCCCGATCTGGTCTTCATGGACGTGCAGATGCCCGGCCTCGACGGTCTCGGCGTCGTCCGTAAGCTGGTCGAGGGCGGCAAGCCACTGCCGCACTTCGTTTTCGCCACCGCCTATGACCAGTACGCGGTGGAGGCTTTCGAGGTCAACGCAGTGGATTACCTGCTCAAGCCGATCGAGAAGGAGCGCCTGGCGATGTCGATCGAGCGTGCGCACAAGCTCATCGAGTCCCCATCGACGGAAGCGGTCTCGATGGAACGGCTGCTCGCGCAACTCCAAACCAGCGTGGCCCGGCCGGCCAAACTGGTACTCAACGCTCGAAACCGGATGATCCTGATCGACGCGAGCGACATCGTCTACGCCACCATCCAGGACGGCATCATTACGGTGGCCTCGAGCCAGATCGAAGGCATGTCGAACTACCGCACGATCGAAGAGCTGCAGTCGCACCTCGACCCCAACGCCTTCTGGCGTCCGCACCGCTCCTACCTGGTCAATATCAACAAGATCCAGGAGGTCGTGCCTTGGTTCAAATCCAGCTATCAACTGCGCATGAGCGACAAGAAGCAAACCGAAATCCCCGTCAGCCGCGCCCAAACCAAGCGCCTGCGCGAACTCTTCAAGCTTTGACCTCCCGGAAAGACAGAAAAGCAGAAAGGCATCGACATGAAACTTGATGGACGTGTCGCCGTGGTCACCGGCGCGGCGACGGGCATGGGCCGTGCGATCGCCGAGTTATTCGCCGCCGAGGGCGCCAAAGTACTGGTCAACTACCGCGCCTCCGAAGCCGAAGCCGACGAGGTCGTGGCGGGTATCCAGCAAGCGGGCGGCGAAGCCGTCGCGCATCAAGCCGACGTCTCGAGCGACGCCGACGCCCGCGCCACGATGGCGGCTGCCGAAGACCGTTGGGGACGGCTCGACATCCTCGTCAACAACGCCGGCTGGAGCAAGGTCACGCCGCACCACAAGCTGGAAGACTTGACCGACGAGATCTGGGACCGCACGCTCAACACTAACCTCCGCGGCGCGTTCTACTGCGCGCGCGCCGCCGCTCCGCTACTCAAGAAACACCCCGGCGCCTCGATCATCAACAACACGTCCGCCTCAGCCTGGCACGCCGCCGGCAGCTCGATCGTCTATTCGGCCTCGAAGGCGGCGATGGTCAACATGACCAAGTCGCTCGCGCGGGTGTTGGCGCCCGAAATCCGCGTCAACGCCATAGCGCCCGGCCTCGTGCATACACGCTTCGCCGGCTGGCCGGACTCCACCTTCACCGAGGGCGCGAAGACCAGCGCCTTAGAACGCATCTCCACCGTCGAAGAGGTCGCCAAGGTCTGCCTCTTCCTCGCGGCCGACGCGACTTCGATCACTGCCGAAACCATCCTCATCGACGCCGGCCGCACCCAGCTCGGCGGGTAAGCGTGAGGTACGTCCCGGGGCTGTTATTTGGGCCACCCTTTGAGGTTAGCGACGCACCTGCGTCGCAGATCCGGCGGCAAAGACCCATCCTCCAACCGAGCCGTGACCGTGAGGGGCCGTGAAAAAATCGGGAGTACACGGTTGACACAGCGGGGAGCCTCGCAGCAACTCATCGTGCAAGTTGAGGCATCCAACGACACAGCCGAGCCGCGGGTGGGAACCCGCGGTTCCCTCTGGGCGCAACCCGGTGCATCCAACCACGAACCCAAGCCTCGGTACGGGGCGATGGCAAGTAGCCCACGACGCAAGTCGTGGGAAGAAGCCGCCAAACGATCTCCAGCCCCGGTACGGGGCGTTTGAGGTTTGGTGCTTCGGCAAAGGGTCCGGGGTTACCTATCGAACCGGCCGCGTTGACCCGTCACTTGCGTTCGGGGCTCGGCTTCTTGGGTTCGCGCGGATTCGCGCCGAGAACTCCTGTGGTGGCGTGAAACCTGATTCGGATGCCGGCTACCGCTCAACCCAATGGTTTGATCAGGCCGCGGCTGACTGTCCCCAGCATTTTTTCACAGCCCCTGAGGGAGCGGTCCGAGACGGGTCTCCCCCGGTGTGCAGTGTTTCTAGCCTGCATTTCTCACCACGTGGCGAGGCGAAGTGCGTGAGAAGGTCGCCAGTACGAGGCCCGCAAAGCTTGGCGCGCGGAGGCGTACTTACTGTACGTTGAGCACGGCGAGCAAGCGGAACGACGTAATGGCGGCCTTATCGCGTGCTTCGGCCGTCAGGTGGTGAGAAATGCAGGCTAGACCCAACAGGAGCCCGAACGGCACGTGGCGTGGACGCCTACGTCTGCCGCAGCGACGCTCATGTCGATGACCCCCATCCCGCCTTCACCGAGTTTGTCGGTGCTTCGATAGTGCGAGATGGTTTGCCCGAGAATGTTCAGGTTCTATTGCGGCTCGGCGAGGTAGATGTTGGCCTTGGTTTCTCTGAGCGGAAGGTAGTGCTTGTCGGTGGTCAGACCATAACCGAAGGGCGCACCCGCGACGTCATAGCGAAGGCGTCCGTGGAGGTGTTGCAGGGCTTTGAGCGGCCCTTGCGGCTGCTTGGTTGACGGGTCGAGCGACTGGGCCCAGATGCATTGGAACTCATCTCTGACCGACAGAAAGTACAGCGTGTTGCCGTCGGGCGACCACCACGAGTGACCTGTGCCTAACGAATCCTCGATGGAAATCCACTGGTCTTGATCCTGCGCTGTCCCCCCGATCATCCTGGTGATGTAAACCGGTGCAGCCGCGCTTTGCAGTTTGAAAGAGACCCAGTTCTGGTCAGGAGAGAACCGGACGCTGTGCACCGGATGTTGCGGGTGCTGAAGTCCCAGATCCTGCTGTTGGCCCGTTTCGACATCGACCGTCTTCCAGCGAATGGGCGAGGTGGTGTAGAACAGAATCTTCTTTCCATCCGGTGTCCAGTCCATGTGACTGCCGACATCCTCCAGCCGGAGTTGCTCTGAGCCCCGGCCGAGCTCAATCAGATAGATGTTGGTCTTTCCCTGCTCGACTCGCCGGAAGACAACCTTCGTGCCATCCGGCGAGATCACGCCCCTGGATTCCGATCCCGGACCTACAGTGACCTGCGTATCCTCGTTTGTCTCGAGATCCCGCAGCCAGATGTCGGGGTTGCCGGCCCGGCCGGACCTGTAGACCAGCTTGCGGCCGTCTGCTGAAACTGACGGATACAAGTCCGTGCTAAGTCCCGACACGACGCGCTCGGGATCGCCTTTCACTTCGGCGCGGTTGGCATCGAGGGGTAGACTCCAGATGTCCCAGTTGTTGCTGACGTTCATGAAGGCGATGCGACCGTCCTGTGCAGCGGAAGCTTCCTGTTCACCGACTCCGGACGTCAACTTCTGGGGCTCGCCGAGCAACCGACCCTCCTCGGGAGAGATCCGAATGCGCCACAGGTTCCGGGAGGCACCCTGCGTACGAGCGTCGAAGATAAGCCAGTTTCCTTCCCTTAACCAAGTCTGCGGGCCGGGAAAAAACCGCCAACTGCCGCTAAGGACCAGCCCAGCGGCCTCGAACGGTTCGCGAACCTCTAGAGAGGTGGCTTCTCCGCCTTCCAGCGGCACGAGCCACCAGTCGAGTTGGGTTGTACGGCCGAACTCACTGGGCTCCGTACTGCCGACTACCAACAAATGCTGCCCATCAGGTGACCACGCCAGTGGAACAGCGATGCCCAGGTTCGTCTCGAGTTGCCGGGCCGTGCCTCCAGACGCCGGGGCGATCCAGGATCTACGAAATATCTGGTTCGCGGTATTAACTTCCGGTAGGACATAGCTCACCGAAGCGCCGTCCGGAGAAAACTGCGGATCCCGGCCACCATCGGCAATTCGTCTCGGGTTTCCCCCGAGCGCGGGGACGACGTAGATGCCGCCACCGTCGCGGCCGGACCGGAACACAACACGGTTGCCATCGGGCGAAAACGAAGGCGTTTCGTCGTCAGCCTCGTCGGTCGTGAGAGGAATGGGATCGCCGCCGCCAAGCTGCTGCACATAGATGTCGAGGTTGCCCTCGCCGCTACGGTCTGAGGCGAACGCCAGAAGCCTTCCGTCCGGCGATAGGGCCGGTTGCCCCGTGTAGCCCGTATCCTGGGTGATTGCTGTCAGGTTGTAGGCCGGCGGCGGCTCGACGCTCGATTCCGACGAACTGCCGAACCACCAGCCCAGTCCAAGGACGGTCAGCAGAACCACGGCCCCGGTACCGATCAGGGCGGGTGACGTCTTTGTTGCCTCTGCTGGTTTTTGGCCCGCTCTGTCCGACTCGGACTCCAGGACGTGGCGGCATGCCTGCAAATCAACGAGCAGGTCGGTGACGTGCTGGTAGCGCTCGTCGGCTTCTTTCGCCAAGCACTTGTCGACGATTCGCTCCAGGTCCTTCGGAACGCCGGTGCGCAAAGCCGTCAGGGGCTCGGGCTGCTCGTTGACGATGGCATAGATGACCGCTTGATCGACCTCACCCTGGAAAGGCAGCCGGCCCGCGACCATCTCGTAGAGGACGGCGCCGAGGCCCCAGATGTCCGCACGGGGGTCGGTCGGCTCGCCTGACGCTTGCTCGGGCGACATGTAGGCGGGGGTTCCCAGCGTCGTCCCCTCGCGCGTCAACTTCGAGCTGCCGGCAAGCTGCGCCAGGCCGAAGTCCATCAGCTTGACGAGGCCGCGCGAGCCCGACATCAACATCACGTTGTCGGGCTTGATGTCGCGATGCGTGATGCCTTTGTCGTGCGCGGCTTCCAGTCCCTCGGCCATCTGAATCGCAATCGAGAGCGCCTCGGTCAACTTCAGCGGACCTTCGTCGATGCGCTCGCTCAGCGGCCGGCCTTCGAGGAAGGCCATGACAATGAAAGTGCGTCCATCGGCCTCGTCGATCTCGTAGACCGTGCAGATGTTGGGATGGTCAAGCTTGGCCGCGGCCTTCGCTTCGCGCTCGAAGCGTTTGCGGCCTTCTTCGTCGCGCAGCAAATGCGGCGCGAGGAACTTCAGCGCCACGGGCCGATCGAGCTTCGTATCCTTGGCCTTGTAGACGACACCAATCCCGCCTTCACCAAGCTTCTCGGTGATCTTGTAGTGCGAGATTGTTTGCCCGATCATGCCGGTTCGATTTTATCGTGAACCGGTAGGTGCATGTTGTAGTTTTGTTGAGTTGGGCAGCGGTGTTCTGACGGTGAGGCGGTCCAACCCCCCATCGTGAACGGCTCAAGCCCGCCACGGTAAGGCCGCCAAACCTGCCTGGTTGCTGCGAGGCGATCAGGGAAACCGGCCGTACAACGGCTGGCTCAATGATGTTGGGTGGTTTGATTAATACTAGCCCGGTGGCGAGAGCCCCGGGAAGGTAGGGCCTGAGGAGATTTCTTTTCGGTGTCTGGGGACTGCGGCTTAGCCGTAGTCCCCAGGCACCGAACCAATTGGGTGGTGGGGCGAAGGGTTCCCGGGGTTGTACGCCTGGTAAAGTGACCGCGGTCGCATGAATCAGGCCCGTTCAACGGGCCTTGGTTTCAAATAGGCCAGGCGTTTTACGCCTGGTACAGTAACCCCGATCGAATCCATCAGGCCCCTTCCAGGGGCCTTACCCAAACTGGCTTGAGCCATGAACCGGCAATGCCTAACAACGCCGACTCGGCGGGGAAGTTCCATCACAGGTTTTCAAAAAAAATATCTCCCATCCCCTTCAACAACTTACTTGCTCAGACACCCCGTCACCCCCACCATCGACAACTATACTGGGGGCAAGAAAGGTTGAAGGCGATGAGTCACTCCCACGGAACAACAGCAACAATCCCTACTACCGTGGGACCGGCTCCATCGCCCTTCCCGTCGCCGATCCGCACCGGTGCCATGCGAGGTGACTCATGAATAAGGAACCCCAAAGGGCCCCTCTGGAGAACGGGCTAAAGCGGGCATTAGCGGGCAAAGGTGGGCCTGCCGAGCCGATGTTTGTGATGTCCGGACCCCCCAACGGCCAGAATAGCGGCGACCCAGAAGCGCACAACCAGAACGACGACGACCAGGACGGACCCTCCCTCACGCAATCCCACAGTTCGGGCGGGCCGGACGCTCGGCTGCTCCAGAAGTCAAAGCCGCGGATCTCAAAACCGAGATCCGCGCTACGGGCTACAAGCTCGGTCTGCTTGAGTTCGCTGTGATAGGGGTTCGCGCGGCATGGTCGCGCTAGAATACGAAATCGCTTTGCGCACACGCACCCTGACGGCGATCGCCGCCACCGTAGCCCTCGGGCTGCTGGTTTACGCCGCCTGGAAGTATGGCCTGATCTCGCGTCTGAGCGACCACGAGCAACTCGTCGAGACCCTGCGGCAAGAAGGCAGCTTGGGGCCGCTGGTTTGCATCGGCCTGCAGTTCGTGCAGGTCGTGATCTTCGCCGTGCCGGCGAGATTACCCAGGTCGCCGCCGGGTACGTTTTCGGGGCTTGGCTGGGCTTCGTCTACTCGGTCGTCGGCATCATGCTGGGGTCGGGGTTCAACTATTCGTTCGCCCGACTGGTCGGACGGCCGGTCATGGAGAAGGTACTGGGTGCCAAACGCCTGGAGCGGATCGACGAAGCGTTCCAGTCGCGCAAGGGCAAGTCGGCGCTGTTTGTGCTGTTCCTGATTCCCGGCATGCCGAAAGATGCGATGTCATACGGAGCGGGGCTCACGCAACTGCGGCTGGGGGAGTTTGTGATTATCTCTGGCTTGGCGCGAACACCGGCGCTGCTCTTTAGCACGGTGATCGGTTCGCAGCTCTACGATCGCAATTATGTTGCTATGGCCGTGACCGGTGCCATCGCGCTGCTGGCCATCCTGGGCTTTTACTTCTACCAGAAGAAATACGGCACGCCATGATTCGCCGCATGACGAAGGACGACATCCCCGCCGGGATGCGTCTCAAGGAGTCCGCCGGCTGGAATCAGACCGAGCAGGACTGGGCGACCGTACTGGACGTCGAGCCGGAAGGATGCTGGGTCTACGAGGTGGACGGGGCGGTCGCGAGCGCGACAACAGCGGTGTGCTACGGCACGGACCTGGCTTGGATCGGCATGGTGCTGGTGCTGCCCGAGTTCCGCCGCCGCGGCATTGCGCGGTCGCTGATGAAGCATGCGCTGGCATTCACCGAGGCACGGGGCGTCGGCTGTGTCAAGCTGGATGCCACCGATATGGGGCGGCCGCTCTACCTGGATTTGGGTTTCGAGGATGAGGCGCCGATCGAGCGCTGGGGGATGATTGTCAAATCACAGGCATCGGCCACGACGGATAGCGACGATCCGCCGCCGTTGACCGGGGTGGCCGACATCGTCGCGCTGGACCGCCAGGCATTCGGTGTCGATCGCGCGGCGCTGCTGGGCCTGCTTGCCGAGCGCCACCAAACTTGGACGCTGCCCGGAGCCTATTTGATGTCGCGGCCCGGCTCGAATGCTCGCTTTCTGGGCCCCTGCGTGGCCGAGCAAACCGAGGACGCCGATCGGCTGATTCGTTTTCTGCTGAGCCGGCACCCGGGGGAGCCGGTCTTCTGGGACCTGCTACCCGATAATCAGGAAGTCAAAGCCCTGGCCGAGGCTCTTGGATTCGAGGCGAAGCGGCGACTTGTGCGCATGGCGCGCACGACCGGCTCCTGCTCCAGGTTGCAGAGCGGGATTGGCGAGTGTCAGCAATTTGCAACCGCGGGATTCGAGTACGGCTGATTCATGACGACGACAATCACACTTTGGAAAGTCTCGATCCCGTTCGAGGAGCCATTTCGCATTTCGAACGGCGTGGCGGCGGACCGCATCAGCACGATCGTCGAGATTCGGCGAGGTGTGCACGCCGGTTACGGTGAGGCGGGGCCGCTGCCGGGCGGCGCGTACTCAGCCGAGACCGCTGAGTCGAGTTGGCAGCGACTGGAGGAGGAGCTGATCCCGCTGTGGATCGAGTCTGAGTTCGAGGGCCCGGAGCACGTGGGGCCGGCGCTCGAACAGGTCCCAGGCGAGGCGTTTGCGCGGGCAGCGCTCGAAGGCGCATCGTGGGACCTCGCCTGCCACGAAGCGGGCGAACCGCTCTGGCGTATGCTGGGTTCCGAGCCGCGGCCGATCGAGTCCGGCGTGGCGATCGGCATCTTCGACACGATCGAGGAGCTGCTCGAACGAGTGGAGCGCTACCAACGCGAGGGGTATCGCCGAGTCAAGATCAAGATCCAGCCTGGCTGGGACGTGGAACCGATCGCTGCCATCCGCGAGCGCTTCGGCGACCTGGCGCTGATGGTGGATGCCAACACCGCCTACACTCTCGACCACGTGGCGGTGTTCCATGAACTCGACCGCTTCGGCCTGATGATGTTCGAGCAACCGTTCGCAGCAAAGGCGCTGGAAGAGATGGCCGAACTGCAACAGAACGTCAAGACGCCGGTGTGCGCGGACGAATCCGCCGAGAGTCAAGCGGCGCTGGATAAAATGATCGAGCTTGGGTCGGTGAAGATTATCAACATCAAAGTGCAGAGGGTCGGCGGGTTGAGCGCCGCGCGGGCGATGTACCGGCGCGCCGCCGAAGCAGGCCTCGGCATCTGGCTGGGGACCATGCCCGAGTTGGGCATCGCCTCGGCGCAAGGGCTGCACCTGGCGACGCTGCCGGCTTTCAATTACCCGACCGATGTCGAGGCGTCAAAGCGTTGGTACGAGGACGACGTGGTTGACCCGCTCATTACAATCGACGCCAACGGTTTCATCCACCTCCCCGAGGGACCCGGCATGGGCTATTGCGTCGACCGCGAGAAGCTGGACCGCTACGCCGTGCAGCGAACGGAGTTCCGCGCATGACACCGGTGCGCCGCCGCTACGACTGGCTCGTCCAAGACCAGCACATCACCCTGGGCATGCGGACCCTGATCATGGGCGTGCTCGACCTCCACAGCGGCGAACAACGCGCCGACCCCGCCGCCGTGCTCGACCGCGCCCTGAAGATGCAGCAGGAAGGCGCCGATCTGGTCGAGGTCAACGCCGACCCGATTCGTGTGGGCGAGCAGCGAGTCTCCGACGACGAGGAGTTGCGGGCGCTGGTTCCCGTGTTGCGCAAGCTGCGGCACAATCTCGACGTGCCGCTCTCGATCAATACCTACAACGCGGCGACGGCCGAGCGCGCGGTCGATTTGGGCGTCCAGATCATCAACGACGTGAGCGGACTGTCGTTTGACCCACGAGTCGCCCGGGTGGTCAATGAGTCCGACACGGGTCTGATCGTGACGCACATGCGGGGCAGGCCGGATACGTGGAACAAGCTGCCCCCGCTGCACGACCTGATGGGAACGGTGGGCCGCGAGCTGGAATCGAGCGTCGCCCGCGCCCGCGGGGCCGGCATCGACCGGCGCCGCATCGTGGTCGACCCGGGGATCGAGTTGGGCAAGCGAGGACTCGAGAACTTTAAGATCCTGGCCCAGCTCGATCGGCTCGCGGCGCTGCAGCAGCCGATCCTCGTCAGCCCTTCGCGCAAGGTCTTTCTAACCGGCTCGGTGCGAGCCACGGAGTCTGATCGTCTATACGGGGCCGCCGCCGCCTCGACACTGGCGATTCTGGGCGGCGCGCACATCCTGCGGGTCCACGAAGTCGCCGCGATCGCACAGGTCGCGCGCACGACCGACCAGGTCTACGAGATCGGGTGGTAGTTTGGTGGAGTTCCTTCGGTGAAGTACGGGATGCTCTCCAGCGTGCAGCCGCTCAACCGCCCCGGTGGCTTTTCCTATGCCCCTTCAGGGCTTCCGTACATCATCGCCCGAAACGCCCGGCTGAAGCCGGGGCTATTATCCCTCGGCCCCTCCGGGGCGAAAGGCCGGCGCGGGAAGACATTAGAGTTGCAACACCCTACTAAGGTTGAGGGTTCAGAGACCTCATGACGCCGCCTTGACCGAGAGCGCGGCCAGCGCTTCGATCACATCGTCGGGTTCCATGCGCTGCGTGAAATCGGCGGTGACGTGCCGCCTTCGGATGACACCCTCCTGGTCGATGATGAACGTCCCCGGCACAGGCAGGTTCCAACTGCCGTCTGCGTTCTGTTTGCCCAAGTCGAGGCCGTACACGCCGAGGTAGATCTGCTGCACCTCTGATGGCAGCAGGAACTGCAGCCGGTACTCGCGGATGACTTGCTGGTCGGCGTCGCTGAGCAGGGTGAACTCCAGTTCCGCTTTCTCCGCAAGTGAAAGCGTGTGGGTCATCGACTGCGGCGTGACAGCCAGCAACGACGCGCCTGCCGCTCGGATGTCCGGCAACGCCCGCTGCAAGGCACGGAGTTGCAGGTTGCAGATCGGGCACCAGTCGCCACGGAAGAACGTCAGCACCACGGGTCCCGCGACGAGCTGTGCGTTGAGCGATACCTCTTTCTCATAGATGTCCGGCAAACGGATCTCGGGCGCCCGCGCGCCGAGATCCAGCCCGGGGGCGATCTTGTTCTTGTCGACCTGCTCCATGGCCGCGGCGATCGTGTTCAGAGCGGGCTCTGGGATCGCGTAGCCCGCCAGCACGTGCTGGATCTCTTCGTTGAGTTTCATTTTGGGGTGTGGTGACGCGGCTGAAAGCGCCGCCACTATAGTTGTAGATGCGTTAGGTGGGGCTCCGGATTCATCGACGTGGAGCCACCGCTTCACGGTATTGTCGCGTCAGTGGGCTTCTGGACCATCGGCACGAACCGCACCGGCAGCACCGAGCGGCGACTGACCTTGCCGGAGCGGTCTTTCGTGAGCAGAATAATCTCCTGCGCGCCGTAGACCGGCCCCACCGGAGCCAGTAGCCGCCCGCCGGGCTTGAGTTGGTCGACCAAGGCCTGCGGCATCTGTTCAGGCGCGGCAGTGACGACGATGCGGTCGAAGGGGGCCGCCTCGGGCCACCCGAGGTAGCCGTTCCCAATGCGCACGTGGATGTTCTCGTAGCCCAAGCCGGCGAGGGTTTCTCGTGCTCGATGCCCCAGCGCTTCGACGATCTCAATTGTGTAGACCTCGCCCGCCAGCTCGGCGAGAATCGCGGCTTGGTAGCCCGAGCCGGTACCGATCTCGAGCACCTTGTGATCGGGCTCGACTTCGAGCAGGTCGCTCATGAAGCCGACGATGTAGGGCTGCGAAATGGTCTGGCCGTGGCCGATCCGCAGCGGCCGGTCGGAGTAAGCCACGTCGACCAAATCATCGGGTACGAACAGGTGCCGCTGGACCTTGCGCAGGGCGTCGAGCACCTCTGCGGAACGGACGCCGCGGGCGCGGATCTGGTCCCGCACCATGGCCTCGCGCCGCTGCTGGTGGCGGTTGGCCGCTTGAACGACCGACGCCGGTTCGCCATTACCGCAGGCACCCAGTCCCGCGGCGATGACCACACTGACGAGCGTTAGGCGGAGCGTCATGGTGAGCGCCTCTCGGGAGCCTGCATCGTCGAGAGCTTCGAGGCAGTGCCGTCAGCTTGTTCGCAGCCGATTGAGAAGCGCGATCGCCGAGGTAAGGTCGGCGCGTTGCGCCTCGCCGGTGATTTCGCGCTCGATCGCTAACGGAGCGGTGTAGCCGACTTCCTTAAGCTTGGCTACGTAGCGGTCCATACCGACATCGCCCTCTCCGAGAGGCGTTTCCGCGCCCCATTCACCCTTGGTGGTCGGCCACTTGGCATCCTTGCAATGCACGGACGTTAGCCATTGGCTGACGACTTCGAGCGCTTCGAGGGGTTCGCCCGAGCCGTACAGAATCATGTTCGCCGGGTCGAAGTTTACCCCGAGGTTCGGGCGATCGACATCGAGGATGAAGGCCTTGAGCGTCTCGGCCGGCTCCTGCCCTGTTTCCAGTGCAAACGTCTGGCCGTTGCCGGCACAGTGGTCGCAGACGCGCCGAACCATATCGCGCACAGCGACATAGTCGGGGTCGCTGTGATCTTCGGGGACGAAGCCAACGTGCGTGGCTACGCCCGGAATCCCGAGCGCATGCGCGAAATCGCTGGCTTCGTAAGTGCGTTTCTCGCGCTCCTCGCGGGTCGCGCGGGGAATGTAGCCGACGGTCTTCTCGACGGTGGGGATGTCGGCGTAACTCTCGCCGACGAAGGCGGGAAAGGCGGTAACGACCGTGAGATCGTGGGCGGCCAACGCTTCCTTCCAAGCCGCCTGGCTGGCGGGGCCGAGGTCGGCCTCGCCATGGATGCCGATCTGGCCGCAACGTACGCCCAGGCTCTTGACCATCGCCGCGATCTCGCCGGGACTCGCATCCATCCCTAACACACCGCCCGTCCAGAACATTACTCCCACCTGCAAGGGTTCCAGTGTCGTCATCGTTTCTCCTATCTATTCATCGCAACAGCACCAAGTCGGCGGCAATACCCACGGCGCACTCAGCCAAGGCGCAGGTTCTTAGCAACGGCTCGCCCGATTCGCCGAGTAGAATAACATGGCGGCTCGCAATATGCGATGCTCTCAGTGGTCACCTCGCGAAGGGAGGCTGCTTCGCTCGCGTGCCCGGGGGCTCCTCGAAAACGACCTGATACAGACCCTGCAGACCGGCGGTCTTGATCAGCTCGAGCCGGGCCCCGTCATCTAGCAGTTTCCGCACAAGCCAGTCCGTCCCCCACGGTTTGTGATACACGAGAAACCGCTTGTGAGATCCAACAAACTCACTGTACTTCTCGATCCGGCCGCGGATTGGAAACCACATGCTCGCTCCCTCGGCGTAGCTATCAAACATTGACTGACCGGTGTAAGCGCCCGCAGCCTCGGGGTTGGTTAACAGAAACATTGAAGAGGCCAACTTTGGAGACGCGTAGTAGTCAAACTCGAGGAATGGCTGAAAATGGTTGATAGCGATTGGCTGGCCTCGATCAATCGCAATTTCCAACAGGTCCTCACCGACGAGGGGGTAAGAGAGAACATGCGCATCGGCCGACGGCGGAGCGGATCGACCGAGAAAGTTCTTGGCTACCACGATGTTCTTTTCCGTCAACACCGCAACAAACAATAGTAACAAAACCGGCCCCATGATCGCACTCCGTCGCCAAAGTGCCGAGGCGCCGAGTGAGAAAAGCCCCGCCAGGCCAACCACCGCTGGCAGGCCGTAGCGGCCCTCATAGGCTCCCGTATAGAGGCGCGCCACAAGAACGGCAAGAATGGGTATTATCAGGAACCCCGCCAAGACAATAATTTCGGGAATCGGCAATCTGTGGTTGGGATGAAGACCCTGTTCGTGATTTGAGTTGGCCGAACCTTTGAGAAGCGCTCCCATGAGTACCGTGAAAGTAATTGCGGGGATCGCGGGGTAGAGCAGGTACCTGTAGAAATCTGGTATTGCCGACAGCTTGGGGACAAAATTGGGGTACACCTCAAACTGCGGCCGTCCTGCCTCTAAAAGCGTCGGGTACAGTAACACCGGCAGCCCGGCGATACCCAGGGACAGCCACATCGGCCAGTCGATCCGCCTGTTCATTAGAGTGCGAGCGACCTCTCCAAGGAAGAAAGGAAACAACAATAGGACAGCGTAGCAGTGACTCAGTAAACCCGATGCCAAAATCACGCTAAAGCCGAGCAACCAAAACCTACTACGACCGGAAACACCGGCCTGTTGCCAACACAGGAGGCCGATGCCGGCGCAACCGAGGATGATCCCGTAGGGACGTGCCTCGAAGGAGTAATCGAAGGCGTTCGTGGCCGCGGGGAACAGGGCACCTACCAACGACAGGCTGACGGTCGTGTAGCGCCTGAGGAACAAATAAAGCCCCAAGCTCATAAGCCAAAACCCGACCATCATCGGAACGCGCGTTCCGACGTGGCCTTCTCCAAGCGCCGCCTGCGAGAGTTTTACCAATCCATACATGAACGGGGGGTTGAGGTCGACGCCATTCTTCAACGCAGACCAGATGCCGTCGAACCCCTCCAGACGACACATATAGACCGTAAACAGTTCGTAATACCAGAACGGTTTCCGCGCCGCCTGAAGAACTACACTCAGTCCATAGCCGGTGGTGAGGATTGTGAGGTACCAAGCCGCCCGCTTCTCAATGTGTCGCTCGGCGGCCCTGGCCAGGGTATCAAGCGGCAATCGCGCCAAGGTTGAACGCCTCCCAGGGACGATTCTAGCATTTGCTCCACGACCGAGTATGTTGAACGAAATGCCAGCAGACCTAGGAGCCGATGTCTGGCGCTGCTTGGATCTAGCCGAAACGTTGTACAATTGTCGGGAGGCCACCTCCTACAGCTTTGCGGCTATCATGAGTTCTCGACCAAGCGTCTCCATTGTTGTGCCCGTCTTTAACGGTGAAGAGAGCCTGTCTCCGCTGGTGGAGCGTCTCTGCCTTGTGCTACCCATGTGCGCCGACACGTGGGAAGTGATCCTCGTCAACGACGGCAGCAACGATCGAAGCTGGAAGACCATCTGTGAAGTTGTTTCGCACTCTCCGGGAGTGAGCGGGATCGATCTGATGCGAAACTACGGTCAACACAACGCCCTGCTGTGCGGCATTCGTGCGGCTCGGAATGACCTCATTGTTACGCTGGATGATGACCTCCAGAACCCCCCGGAAGAAGTACCGAAGTTGATCGAGAAGCTGGGCGAAGGCTACGACGTCGTATACGGGACTCCGCAACAGCAAGAACATGGGTTATGGCGAAACCTGGCTTCGAGCGCCACGAAACTGGCCCTCCAGACCGCGATGGGGGCTGAGACCGCAAGGAGCGTCAGCAGCTTTCGAATCTTGCGAGCTGATCTGAGGAAGGGTTTCGAGACCTATCAAGGACCGTTTGTGTCGATCGACGTCTTGCTCACATGGGCCACCAACAAGTTCAGCGCGATTGAAGTTCGACACGAAAGACGAACACTAGGACACTCGAATTACACGTTGGGGAAGTTACTTCGTCATGCCGGTAATATGGTCACCGGCTTCAGTGTCCAACCGTTACGCTGGGCCAGCTTTTTGGGATTCTCTTTTACTCTGTTTGGCTTCGGTCTGTTGCTTTTTGTGATCGTTCGGTATCTGTTGGAAGGAAGCCCTGTTGCCGGTTTTGCGTTCTTGGCGTGCTCGTTGTCTATCTTTTCGGGAGTGCAGTTATTCGCTTTGGGTATCATCGGTGAGTACCTCGCGGAGATGCACTATCGATCGATGGATCGGCCACCCTATGCGGAACGATGTCGGGTCGGTTCAGCCCACGAGGCGCTCGTTTCGAAAACGCAGGACTAATCCAGCCGTGTCGCTCGCTCGGTTCACTGTCGCTCTATCGCCCCTTGAGGAACAACGCTTTGGTATTCGGACAGCCCGCGGCCTATGCGTCAAAAAGGAGAACGTCGCAGAGATTCTTTCTTACACCCGTACCGAGTCCGTGAAGCTTCTCATCGCCCGCTGCCCCGCCGGTGAATTCGAAACCGTGCATGCTCTCGAGAAGAGCGGCTTCCGCCTCATGGACTCCTTGGTGTACTATGGGCGATCGTTGGCGGACCGTATTCCGGGTTGTACGGCAACGGTTTCGATCCGCCATGCGACTTCAACTGACGCCGACGTGCTAGAGGAGATTGCAAAGGAAGCATTTACTGGCTACATCGGACACTACCACGCTGATCCCCGTTTGCCCGAGGATGCATGTGATAAGGTGTATTCTTCATGGGCTCGCCGCTCCTGCGTGGACTCGGCAGTCGCCGACCGGAATCTCGTAGCGGCGCGGCAGGCGGAAACTCTCGGCTTTCTGACGTTACGACTCGCCGAGCAAGCGGAGGGATTACTCTTTGCTACTAGGCCCACAGCGCGGGGCCAGGGTATTGGTCGAACCCTGATGGCCGAAGGCTTGAGAGAGGCTGCCGCATGGGGTGCCAAGCGATTTATTATCTCGACGCAGGTTATCAATCTCCCACCGCAAGCGGTGTGGACATCACTCGGTTTTCAACTGGATTCCGTCTTTTACACATTCCACAAATGGTTCCAAGACTGACGTCCGCCTTGCCGCTGCAATGTGGAGTTCTAAAGTTCGTTGTGGCCTAGCCAGAGCAGTGCTAGCAGCGTCGGAATGGACATCTTGCGAGAAGACTCTACCGCAACGAGAACTTTGGTGGCTCTGTATCCTTTTTGGTTTGCCTTGGCTCCGATCGCAGCCCTGTTCGCAGACAACTATCACCAACTCCCAGTCAGCGATCTGTTTCGCCCCTTCGTCACCGCCACGGCACTCGTTCTGTTAGCGTACGTCGCCAGTTACGTCATGCTGCGGAACCTGCGTAAGTCCGCTTTGCTGACACTATTCGCATTGGCCGCAGTGTTTGTGTACGGCCCCGCACGTACTATCGTGCCATCAGAGGTTTTTCGTGCCAGATACTACTTCCTGTTTTGGCTCCTCATCGCGGCGGTCGCCGTAATCTCTCTACGCAGAACCCGTTCTACAATGATACCTCTCACCAAGTGTCTGCATTGGGTCGGTGTCGCGATTGTGGTCGCGCCGCTGGTACTGGTGAGTTGGTCGGCTGTGGGACCTCCCAGAGCTTCCCCCAATGCAGACGTACAACGCCGCCCGGCAAGCCCGGCGATTGAGTCTCCACCCAAAGGTGCTGAACAACCAGATATCTATTTTCATTATTCTTGACGCTCATGGACGCGAGGACGTATTGCAGGCACGCTTTGGCATGAAGAACGTGGCTCTTGTCAAGGCATTGCGGACAAGGGGGTTCCATGTAATCGACGAGGCCATTTCCAACTATGCTCACACTCATCTGTCGCTGGCGGCAACATTCAATCTGACCTATCTACGCAACCATCTCGACCAGCTTGGCGAGTTGCCTGCGACGAAGGATGGATGGTGGGCGGCCGTCGACTACTTCCGGTCGTACATCGCGGACTCCGCGGCGCAGCGGTTTCTAGAAATGCGTGGGTATCGTACGATGGGCAATCGATCCGGTTACAACGTGACAAGGGCGCTTGCATCTTCAGAGTTCGCCTCCCCCTTTGCCCTGACCGAGTTCGAGAGGGCCCTGCTGGAAGGTACGGTCCTTGACCCGATCCTTGCCCGGTTCGGCGCATCGCCTCACGATCGAAGTCGAGGAGACATTGTTTTCTCACTCGAACGGCTTCCCGAGGTGGCCTGTCTGGATTCACCGAAATTCATCGTTGTCCATGTCCTTTGCCCCCATGCGCCGTTCGTATTTGATGACAACGGCGGGAGTCTGTCGCGGCACGGTCTATATGATCGGACAATCTGGCACCATGAGCGACGTATCATACCTGGCTGGTCGACTTGGTACCGGCAGGCCTACGCATCACAGGTTCAGGGCCTTAGCCAATACGTCGAAGCGGCGATTGATGGCATTTTGGCGAAGCCGGGTATCCACTTGACTCAGGTGACCCCAACATCTTGTAGTTGGGCTCACAGCGTCTTAGCGTCCCAATCGGCGACGATCGAGCGGTACGGCGTCGGCTCCACCGCCATGGCCTGCTGCACA
Organism: Bryobacterales bacterium; assembly: GCA_965261065.1. Taxonomy (GTDB): domain Bacteria; phylum Acidobacteriota; class Terriglobia; order Bryobacterales; family UBA6623; genus JAKZVK01. Next base: position 8,091,390 of record OZ253444.1, read on the forward strand.
AGGCGGTAGAAGAGCTTGCCCCGACTGCGTGATCTGCGCCGATTGAAGCGGAACACGAACTCGTCGAGATAGTAGTCCAGATGCTCGTGGCTGACCGCCCCCTGATGCGTGCCCAGCATCCAGCGCTTGAGTAGCGAGATCGCCAAGTGCACCCTCGGCAGCAGCTGCGAGGCCTGCTCGCGGCGGTTGTTAATCGAGATGATACGACGCTGGTAGTCCTTCTTCTTGAGCGGATCGTAGCCCGACCAGTTGTCGGTAACAACCACGCTGTCCGGCTCGACCGACTCCTCGACGAAGGGCATCAAACTGGCCGCCGAGGCGTTCTGAACGCGCTGCATGCGGATGCGCCCCAGCCCGGTGCCTCTCTCTTCCGCGGCGACTGCAATCAACGCTTTACGCTCGGTCTGCCGGCCGATTACCCCTTCTTCTTCAGCGCCACAGTAGGTCTCATCGACCTCGACGAGGCCCGTCAATCGCTCCCGCCCCGGGCGCACCATCGCTCGCCTCAGCTTGTGCATCCAAGGCCAGGCGGTTTGGTAACTGCCCAGTCCCAGAACGCGCTGTAGACCCAGGGCGCTGGCCCCATTCTTCTGCGTGGTGATGGTCCACATCGCCCGGAACCACAGCCGCAGCGGCTTGCGTGTGTCTTGAAAGATCGTGCCGGCGGTGACGGAGGTTTGCCGCCCGCAGCGAGCGCATTCGAACCACACTTTGCGCACCGGCCAAGCGCGCTCATGCCCACACCTTGGACAGCGGAAACCCTCTGGCCAGCGCAAGGCGAACAGATAGTCGCGGCAAGCCTCCTCGCTCGCAAAGCGAGACTCGAATTCGAGTTGGTCGCGCGGGTAATCCTCCACCAGGCCCTACACTACATCTTGGGGTCACCTGAGTCAAGTGGATACCCAGCTTGGCGAATTCGACGAAGCCGCCAGTCATCGTCGTACAGGGAGATCATGGACCTGGGCTAGGGTTGACCGAGGTCTCTGAGACGTCGGACGTGAAAGAACGATTCGGAATCTTGAGCGCATTCTACCTACCTGGAGATGCGGCGAGGAAACTCTATCCGCGGATGTCCTCCGTCAATACTTTTCGACTACTGTTCAATGAATATCTCGGCGGCGATTACCCTTTATTGGACGATCGTGCCTATTTTTCCGGAGCGTTCGATCTCGATTTCGTTGACGTAAGCGACCGTGTTTGGTCGCAGGAACAAGTGCCATCGTCTCAGTAGCACAGTGAATCCTCGAGCCGTTTCGTTTGAACCTTGCGACAACCGACGGTCGCCACGATGTTCGCAACCGATGCTTGCTGGCTTGGCGACCGTGTTAGCCCGCATTTTCAATTTGATGTTTGACATCCCGACCTTCCAGCGGCCTTGAGCGTCTTTATTCATAGGGGCTAGCGCCCGATGAGGACGCCATGGAGGCCAACACCCAATGGGTGAAGCCGGGTATCCACTTGACTCAGGTGACCCCAACATCTTGTAGTTGGGCTCACAGCGTCTTAGCGTCCCAATCGGCGACGATCGAGCGGTACGGCGTCGGCTCCACCGCCATGGCCTGCTGCACAAGGCGGTAGAAGAGCTTGCCCCGACTGCGTGATCTGCGCCGATTGAAGCGGAACACGAACTCGTCGAGATAGTAGTCCAGATGCTCGTGGCTGACCGCCCCCTGATGCGTGCCCAGCATCCAGCGCTTGAGTAGCGAGATCGCCAAGTGCACCCTCGGCAGTAGCTGCGAGGCCTGCTCGCGGCGGTTGTTAATCGAGATGATACGACGCTGGTAGTCCTTCTTCTTGAGCGGATCGTAGCCCGACCAGTTGTCGGTAACAACCACGCTGCCCGGCTCGACCGACTCCTCGACGAAGGGCATCAAACTGGCCGCCGAGGCGTTCTGAACGCGCTGCATGCGGATGCGCCCCAGCCCGGTGCCTCTCTCTTCCGCGGCGACTGCAATCAACGCTTTACGCTCGGTCTGCCGGCCGATTACCCCTTCTTCTTCAGCGCCCCAGTAGGTCTCATCGACCTCGACGAGGCCCGTCAATCGCTCCCGCCCCGGGCGCACCATCGCTCGCCTCAGCTTGTGCATCCAAGGCCAGGCGGTTTGGTAACTGCCCAGTCCCAGAACGCGCTGTAGACCCAGGGCGCTGGCCCCATTCTTCTGCGTGGTGATGGTCCACATCGCCCGGAACCACAGCCGCAGCGGCTTGCGTGTGTCTTGAAAGATCGTGCCGGCGGTGACGGAGGTTTGCCGCCCGCAGCGAGCGCATTCGAACCACACTTTGCGCACCGGCCAAGCGCGCTCATGCCCACACCTTGGACAGCGGAAACCCTCTGGCCAGCGCAAGGCGAACAGATAGTCGCGGCAAGCCTCCTCGCTCGCAAAGTGAGACTCGAATTCGAGTTGGTCGCGCGGGTAATCCTCCACCAGGCCCTACACTACATCTTGTGGTCACCTGAGTCAAGTGGATACCCAGCTGGGTGAAAAACAAACCAAGCCATTCCAGCTAAGTTTCAATGGACTTCTCAAAGTCGATTTCCAGGGATCGCACGTCACTTCCGACGGTGGCCTGATTTTGGTTCGCGAACTGGACGAACGGCTCGGTCTCGGAGAACTGATTGACGAGCATCTCAGCGACTCCCGGCAAGGCACAAACAAGCAGTTCACGCTCGCTGATCTGTTGCGGCAGTCGGTTTACAGCCGACTCGCCGGCTACGAGGACCTCAACGACGCCGAGCGGGTTTCGATCGATCCGACGTTTCGGCTGATCGGTTCGCAGAAGATCTGGGATCGCGGTGCGGCCTTGACCTCGACGCTGCACGGCTTCGAGACGGAGATGCTGGCGAGCGAAGAGAACCTGCTGGGGCTGATGGCGCTGAACCGAGAGCTGGTCGGGCAAGCGGAAGCGTTCGACGACGCCGAGCGGGTCGTTCTGGACCTGGACTCCACCGAGAGTCCGGTCCATGGCCAACAGGAAGGCAGTGCCTACAACGGACACTTCGAGTCGGTCTGCTACCACCCGTTGCTTTTGTTCAACGGTCATGGTGATTGCCTCGCTGCCAAGCTGCGTCCAGGCAACGTGCACAGCGCCGAGGACTGGGATGAGCTCTTGTTGCCGGAGATCGAGCGCCAACAGGCTGCGGGCAAGCAGGTCGCCTTCCGGGGCGATGCGGCCTTTGCGAAGCCGGAAGTTTATGAGGCTTCGGAGGAACACGGAGTACAGTACGCCATTCGCATTCCGGCCAACAAGAGCTTGGAGCTGGAGATCGAAGACATCCTGTTTCGCCCGCCGGGAAGGCCTTCCCGCAAGCCCTTGGTGCGCTACAAGAGTTTTCGCTATCAGGCGGAGAGTTGGTCGCAGGCGAGGCGGATCGTCGCTAAGGTCGAGCATCACCAGGGCGAGCTGTTCCCGCGCGTCGGATTCATCGTGACGAGCATGAGCTTGCCGAGCCGCTCGGTGGTGCGCTTCTACAACAAGCGCGGCACGGCGGAACAGTGGATCAAGGAAGGCAAGCAGGCGACGCACTGGACGCGATTGTCGTGCCATCGATTTCGGGCCAACGAAGTGCGGTTGCAACTGAGCGTGCTGGCCTACAACCTGGGCAATCTTTGGCGGCGGCTGGGGCTTCCGCAGCGAATCAAGAGTTGGTCGCTGACGAGCTTGCAACACAGGTTGATGAAGACCGGCGGTCGGCTGGTCAAGCACGCGCGGTATTACTGGCTCTTATTGGCGGAGGGACATCTGAACCGGCGGCTGTTCGGCGACATGCTGCACAAGATCTGGGCGCTGCCGCTGCCGAGTGGGTAGCATTGCCGGAGTGAGGATCAACAGCTTTTGGCTCCAAAAGGTTTCGCAAGGAGCAGTGTCGGCCGGAGCGCCGTTCAAGCCGCTCAATCAACGACTGTGAGCGGTCGAACCAGCTCTGGCGACTACCAGCAGAGGTGATGTGCAGTTAGTGGTTGCGGTTTGTGTCTTGTTGATAGGCCGTCTCTCGCTTGATGTCACTTGTCTTTATATTTCGGCGTTTACAACTTCGGGACCCTGGTCAATTCCGGTGGCCGGGGTAAACGACAGAGTGTCGACGAGGTCGCTGACTGGAGTCGGACTAGTGCTTGAGAGATAGCCCAGGTATCGTGGTGAACACCCATACTTTTGTAGCGACTCGATGTAAATGTGGATGGGCAGGCCTGGGAGACAGGTGGACGGGAGTGCAAGTCTACGGTTGGCGATCGCGCGCCGGGTGCAGAGTAAAGGGCTCTGCCGGGGCGGAAAACGTACGAGGCCTTTGGAGGGGAGGATTGGGCCTTGTGCGGTAGTCTTGAGGACACTGGTGTTCGATTATTATCTGGAAAGGAGGTGTGTCTTTGATCCCATTCAATCGGGTGTTCGTAGGGGGTAACGAGTATGACCATCTCAGACAGGTCGTTGAGGAGGGCCAGATCTCGGGGAATGGGACGTTTACCCGACGCTGCGAGGAGGTGCTACAGCAACTGCTGGGCGGTCCACGGACGTTGCTGACGACCTCTTGTACAGACGCTTTGGAAATGGCTGCGGTGCTGTTGAATATTCAGCCCGGGGACGAGGTGATCGTTCCATCGTTTACGTTCGTGTCGACTGTCAACGCCTTTGTCGCGCGGGGCGCGCGACCCGTGTTCTGCGACATTCGATCGGATACCCTGAATCTCGATGAACGTCACGTTGAGGAGTTAATCACTGACAGGACCAAAGCCCTCGTGCCGGTCCATTATGCTGGCGTCGGGTGTGAGATGAGATCGATACTGCAGATTGCCGCGCAGCGTGATGTCAGCCTGGTCGAGGACAATGCGCAGGGACTCTTCGGGGAGTACCGCGACAAGCCCTTGGGCACCTTCGGCTCCTTGGCAACCCTCAGCTTTCACGAGACTAAGAACGTGAGTTGCGGCGAGGGAGTCGTCAGCCGGCAGCTTGTGCGTTTGCCCTTCTACACAGGCCTTTCCAGACAGGATCAGGAACGAGTTATCGAGACGATAGTACAGTTTCGAGCATAGAGTGCAGGTGAAAGCGTGAGCGACGGACCTGTTGTGGGCGCGAATTACGACCTCGCATACTATGAATCGATCGCGGACGTTGAGGAGCGGCACTTTTGGTTTCGAGGCCGCCAGAAGGTAATTACCGCGATCGTCCGCGACATCGTTCGACAGTTTCCCACGGGTTATCGAGTGCTTGAGATCGGCTGCGGGACTGGGCACCTCTTGGGCGCTCTTGCCGATGCGTCGGTCGGGGGATCCGCTCTCGGAGTGGATGTGTTCGCTGAAGGATTACAGTACGCGAGGCGCCGGTCCGGCTCCGATCTGGTGCTGGCGGATGTGGCGCGTTTACCCTTTTCCGTACAGTTTGAGATGGTCGGGGCTTTCGATGTGATCGAGCATATCGACGACGATATCGGCCTCCTCTGCCGGTTGCGCGACGCACTGACCCCGTCAGGAACGTTATTGGTAACCGTTCCCGCCCATCGCGCCCTCTGGAGTTACTTCGACATCGCCTCTCGTCATTGCCGACGTTACGCTGAAGCTGAGTTGCAAGAGAAGCTCGAGGCTGCGGGTTACGAAGTGAGTCACCTGACACAGTTCATGTCAACGATCTATCCTCTGGTTTGGCTACGGCGCAGGTTTGCGGGGGGATTATGGCAGGGCTCTCTTGAAGAGCCGCGCACGGTGGAAGCCCTGGCGAAACAGGAGCTGGCGATCGTCCCGGTGTTAAACGAAGTACTGACGTTTCTTTTATCGGGCGAAGCTCGGTTGATTGCCCGGCGTTGGAAGCCCCCGGTTGGCACTTCTCTCCTGGCGGTGGCCCGCCGCAAGTCCGATTGACTGAACCCAACGGAGCGCTACTGGTCCCCGGGCGACCCACGATCAGCGCTCCATCCCGCTCCGGCGAGGCTCGGGTGGATAGACTGATACGGGTCGAGATCGCAGCATCCTCCAGCGGACTCTGGGCCATTCGGTGCAGGTGGCGGGCCCGGTGCGACTCGAACGCACGACCTGCCGCTTAGGAGGCGGCTGCTCTATCCACTGAGCTACGGGCCCTTCGTGGGGAGACGAACGATCGTGGATGGTCTGGCAAGGGATCAAGCCCCACCCAGGGCTTCATTGTAGCCTAGCGGAGATCCTCGAACCTCCCGCGCACGAGCCCTGAAGTCAGGCTCAAATGGCTGCACGGAGCCTCTATCAGTAGTTGGGCCGAAGGTGACGAGAGGGTGACGGTGCGAACTGGAACGCGCGCCTCAGCGTCCTGTATAATGGCGGGGAATCTTTACCTGCTTAGGAGACCCCGTATGAGTCAGCCCTGGAAGACGGATCAGTGGTTCGTCAGCCCCTGGAACTACGCCGAAGACGTACGCAGCCAGCTCAACTTTCCGGAGAAGATAAGGATCCATGACGTCACTCTTCGAGACGGAGAGCAGCAAACCGGGATCGTCTTTCGCCGGCAAGAGAAGGTGGCGATTGCCAAGAAGCTGACCGAGGCGGGGGTGCATCGGATCGAAGCCGGTATGCCGGCCGTCTCCGCCGAGGATGAAGCCGCGATCAAGGACATCGTGGCACTCGATTTGGGGCCTGAGATCTTCTCCTTTGCGCGCTGTATGCCGGCCGATGTCAAGCTGGCCAAGGAGTGTGGCGTTCACGGCATCATCACCGAGATCCCCTCCAGCGAGCACATCATCCGTAACGCCTACGGCAAGACGATGAACTGGGCGGTGAAGTCCTCGATTGAAACCACCTTGGCTGCCAAAGAGGCGGGACTGTACACGGTTTTCTTCACCATCGACAGCACGCGATCGGATCTCAACGAGCTCATGGATCTCATCGAGAAGGTGTCTACGGAAGGACATATGGACTCGATGACGCTGGCGGACTCCTTCGGCGGGTGCACGCCGGAAGCCGTTGGCATGGTCGTGAAGAAGTTCAGAGCCCGCTTCAAGCAACCCATCGAGATTCACTGCCACGAGGATTTCGGGCTGGGGGTGGCGAATACGATCGCCGCTTTGGCCAGCGGCGCCTCCGTTGCCCATGTGACCGTCACCGGCACGGGCGAGCGCGCCGGCAACGTTCCACTGGAAGACACGGTCATGGCCTTGCGCGCTCTCTACGGCGTCGACCTCGAGATCAAGACCGAAACCTTCTACGAGCTGTCGAAGCTGGTACAAGAACTTGCAGGATTCAAAGTGCCCCCCAATCGGCCGATCGTCGGAGATTGGCTTTACAACATCGAATCGGGCATCGTGAGCATGTTCCATCGCCGCTGCAAGGTTGTGGAACCCCTCGAATACATCCCCTTTGCTCCTGAGATGGTCGGACGTCCGGGCGTCGAGGTCGCCCTCGGCAAGGGGAGCGGCTTGGCGAACGTCGAGGAGCGCCTCGAGAAGAGTGGCCGTGAGGCGACACCGGAAGAGGCCAACGAAATCGTCACCCGCGTCAAGCAGCAGTCGATCGAGACAAAAGCCCTGCTCACCGACGAGCAGTTCAACTCGATCGTTGACGAGCTTGTCGGCGCCAAACAGCCTGCGTAGAAGAGACCCCACATGCGGGGCATCGTCGGCAGGCCCTTGCGTGATCCGCGAAGTTGACACTGGAGGCGGAAGCGCCGAGCATGGCTGCGCTCGTCGCACCTGCTCGCGCCATGCCTCACCAGAAGGCCTCACCACAAAGCATCACCACCTAGGTTGACAACAAGCTCTGGAGGGAACCGTTGCGTACTCTGGATGAACTAGTCGAAGCCGCCCGTTCGCATGGACCGGCCAAGATCGCCGTGGCGGCCGGGCACGACCCGGACGTCATCGAGGCACTCAAACAGGCCAAGGACCTGGGTCTGGCGGACGCTACGTTCGTCGGAGACTCCGACAAGATCCAATCCCACGCTGCAACCGCGGGGCTGGACGTTTCCGCCGACCAGGTGCTCCACGAACCCGACGAAGAGGAGGCCGCGCGACAAGCCATCCAACTAGTGCGGGAAGGCAAAGCGAATCTCTTGATGAAGGGAAAGATCAGCACCGCCAAGCTGATGCGGGCGGTGCTTTCAAGGGAGAGTGGACTCCGCACGGGCGGCTCACTGAGCCAGGTGATTGTGTTTCAGGTTCCGGGAATCGATCGCCTGATGTTGATGACGGACGCGGCAATCAATATTGCCCCCACACTGGCGCAGAAAGCTGAACTCTGCCGCAACGCCATCAGGGTGGCGCACGCGATCGGGATTCAAAAGCCTAACGTGGCCGTGCTCTGCGGGCTCGAGTTTGTGAACCCCGACATGCCCGCCACAGTAGACGCCGCGGCCCTTGCGGGCATGAACCGGCGAGGGCAGATCACTGACGCTTACGTGGAGGGCCCGATCGCCCTCGATGTCCCGTTGAGCCGCTTTGCGGCGGACCGCAAAGGGATCGAAAGCCCGATCGTCGAGAACACCGACATCTTCTTGCCGCCGGATATCGAATCAGCGAACATCTTGTATCGCGCAATCCTGTATTTCGCTAAAGGCGAGTCCGGGGGGGTCGTCGTCGGAGCCAAGGTGCCCCTCATCCTGCTCTCGCGTGCCGAGACCCCTCAGACGAAAATCCGGTCCATTGCCCTCGGAATCTTGGTAGCGAAGTCTTAAAGGCGTTTCTCGCAAAGACGCAAAGACGCAAAGAGAACCTAATGGATGACAGAGAATGAGATTGCCCGGGAGATTGTAGACGCTGCATACAAGATCCATACGACTCTGGGTCCTGGATTGCTAGAGTCGGTGTACGAGACGGTCCTAAGCGCTGAGTTGCGGAAGCGTGGTTTGAGCGTCGAGCGACAGCAGGCGATTCCGGTAGTCTACGAAGGGTAGCGCGTGGACCTCGGGTTTCGTGCGGACTTGGTGGTTGAGAAGAAGGTCATCGTCGAGATCAAGTCGGTTGAGGCAGTGAACCCGGTTCATCACAAGCAGCTCCTTACCTACTTGCGGCTGGCCGACAAGCGGTTGGGGCTGCTGATCAACTTCAATGTGGCGCTCATCAAGCAAGGGATCAAGCGCATCGTTAACAGGTTGTGAGTAGAGTCTCACGCAAAGCCGCAAAGACCGCAAAGGTTTTCTTGGCGACTTTGCGCCTTTGCGTGAAATGCTTGGAACTCAATCCCGCAGCAGCTTCTTGATGCCCCTGGTCGCCTGCCGGGTGCGGTGCTCGTTCTCGACCAGCGCAAACCGCACATACCCTTCGCCGTTCGGGCCGAAGCCGATCCCCGGTGAGACCGCCACGAGGGCCTTCTCGAGCATCAGCTTGGCGAACTCCAGCGATCCCGCCCACTCGTAGCGCTCAGGAATCTTCGCCCACAGAAACATCGTGGCCAGTGGCGGCTCCACCATCCAACCGGCCCGGTGGAGGCCCTCGACCAGCACGTCGCGTCGGTTCTGATAGGTCTGGCAGATCTTCTTGGTGTCCTCTTCACACTCACGGAGGGCGATGATCGAGGCGATCTGGATGGGCTGAAACACGCCGTAGTCGAGGTAGCTCTTGATTCGCCCTAACGCCGCGATCATCTTCGGATTTCCAAGGCAGAACCCGACCCGCCAGCCGGCCATGTTGTAGCTCTTCGACATCGAGAAGATCTCGACGGCGACATCTTTGGCGCCGGGCACTTGGAGAATACTGGGTGGCGAGTACCCGTCGAAGCCCAGGTCGGCGTAGGCGAGGTCGTGGACGATCATCGTGCCGTGCTTGTGCGCCAACTCGACTAGGCGCTCGAAGAACGGTATCTCGACGCAGGTCGTCGTCGGGTTGTGTGGGAACGAAACGAGGATCATCTTCGGTGGACCGCTCGCCTTGCGATAGAAGTCCTCGATGCGGTTAAGGAAATCGTCCGGTGTCGTGAGCGGCAGGTTGCACGGTTGCCCATCGGCCATCACCATGCCCCACTGGTGGATGGGGTAGGAGGGGTCGGGCGCGATGACCGCGTCGCCCGGCCCGATGACGGCGAAAAGCAGATGCGCGAGGGCATCTTTGGCGCCCATGGTGACGATGGCCTCGGTTTCCGGGTCAAGAGCCACGTTGTATTTGGCTTGATAGCGCTTGCAGATCTCGTCCCGCAGCCTCGGAATGCCCCGTGACATCGAGTAGCGGTGGTTGCGCTTGTCGCGGGCCGCATCGGCCAGTTTAGACACGATGGGCCGGGGCGTGGCTCCATCGGGATTGCCCATCCCGAGGTCGATCACATCGAGCTGCGCCGCGCGCGCTTTCGCCCGCATCTCGTTGATAACGGCGAAAACGTATGGCGGCAGCTTGCCGATGCGATAAAACTCCTCGTTGTCGAGAACACCCATGCTTGCTTGATTGTAGGGGAGGCCCTTTCGACGGTGCCGATCGCGCTCGCCGGTACTGAGCGGCGCCTTGAGCAGGCTGCGACTTTCGGCTGCGGCGTGTGGCGTGTGGCTTGTGGAGGTGCGAACGAAAACTCCGCGCCTACGATCGTCAGCCGGACGGGATTTCTTGCCACTCGCGCCCTTGTGACTCGGCGACGGCGTGGCTGGTGAGAGCGCCTTGATGGGTATTGACGCCGGCGCGCAGGGCTGGGTCTGCCGCGAAGGCAGCCTCGGCGCCGCCGTCGGCCATGCGTTGCAGATAGGGCAGAGTGGCGTTGGTAAGGGCGAAGGTCGACGTGTTCGGCACCAGGGCAGGCATGTTGGTCACGCAGTAGTGACGCACGCCGTCGACCTCGTATACCGGATCGCTGTGCGAGGTCGGCCGCGAGGTCTCAGCGCAGCCTCCCTGGTCAATCGCGACATCGACGAACACCGAGCCCTTCTTCATGCCGCGGATCATGTCGCGGCGGATCACCTTGGGTGCCGACGCTCCCGGCACCAGCACTGCCCCGATGAGTAGATCGGCACGCGGCAGCACCTCGGCGATATGGGTGGGGTTAGAGGCCAGAGTGGTGACCTTCCCGAGGAACATGTCGTCGAGTTCGCGCAGACGCTTGAGGTTCTTATCGATCACTGTGACGTGCGCGCCGAGACCCTCGGCGACCCGCGCGGCATTGGTCCCCACGATGCCCCCGCCGATGACCACGACCGGCGGCGGCGGAACGCCCGGCACGCCCCCGAGCAATACGCCGCGTCCGTCGTAGTACTTCTCGAGGTACTGGGCGCCAACCTGCACCGAGAGCCGCCCGGCAACCTCGCTCATGGGCTCGAGCAGCGGCAGCCGGCCGTCGGGCTCCTGGACGGTCTCATAGGCGATCCCTGTGACGCGGGCGTCGAGCAACTGCCGGGTCAAATCAGGCAGCGGCGCGAGGTGCAGGTACGTGAACAGTACCAGGCCGGGACGCAGGTATCCCGTCTCGACCGGCTGCGGTTCCTTCACCTTAATGACGATCTCGGCCTGCCGCCAGACGTCGGCGGCGGAGTCCACCAGGATTGCACCGGCTTGGCGGTAGTCCTTGTCTGGGATCGAGCTGCCCTCGCCCGCCCCGGCTTCGACCAGCACCTCGTGGCCCGATTCACGCAACGCCATCACCCCGCTGGGAACCAAGCCCACCCGGGTCTCCCCGTTCTTGATTTCTTTCAGTGTGCCTATGACCACGGAACGCCTCCCGGAGGTCCGTCACCGCCCTCACTACTTACTTAGATTCGCGGGGTGGGCCCCCCGTTTCACCAACTCGGTCGGAACGATCACCGGCGAGGGCCACAAGTTCGCTGACGACACGGCTCAACTCGTCGATCAGGGGAGTCGTGCCGGACCGCCTGAGGGCCCCAACCAGGGCCTGGTAGTACCACAGCGAGCCTTGTTTGCCACCGCTGAAGCGCTCCCATACCTCATCGCCCACGCCGCGGTAGTCGTTCAACGTCGAGCGGGCATTGTGCAGCTTGTCGGCGGCGCACACGAGCCGGACGGACTCGGGAGCCGACGCCAGCCTCGCAACAAAGGCACGTTTTCGTTCCTCCCAGGGAGGCTTGGGCGTTATGTCCGTATCGGTACAGCCCTCGACGATGCCGGCGACCCGGGGGCCGAAGCGACGTTCGATCTCTTCCCGTATCGGAGCGCCGCCCTGGTCTTCGATTGCGTCGTGCAGAAGGGCGGCGATGGCCTCGTCTTCGTCACCGCCGTGATCCAACACCAAAGCCGCGGCGGCGAGAAGGTGGGCCAGGTAGGGCACGTTGCCGCCCTTGCGGCTCTGGTGGCGGTGAAGCTCGCTCGCATAGGCGAGAGAGCTTCGTCGAATCGAGGGCCGAGATTCATGGGTTGACGCAATCGGCAGGCAGGCACCGATTGGCGAGGGGTTTCACCAGTGTAGGAGAAACCCGGTCGGAAGGGTTGCTCGACATCATCTCTGCTCCGCCGCTTCTCTGCTCCAGGCTTTGCCAGACCCGACTGCACGGCGGATGCGGATGCCATCGCGGCGCGGGCACGGCATGCCATGCCCCTACTTTCCGACAATGCGCATCGGCCTACGGGCGGTTCTGGAGTCCGCTGAGCATACGCTCGTCTAAGGCCGATCGCCTAGTCGCAACAAAAGCGGGCTCGGGTATAATTCCGTTAGCGTATTTCTCCTCCGCGAAGGGGCTTGGCGGAGGACTTTCGCTCCGAGGATCTGCCGAGGTAGTAGAAGGAAGGTTCGTGCCATGAGCCAAGTCGTCGAACCCCCGATCCCCGTAGCCGAACGGCCCGCCCCCCCCCCGGTGCGGAAGGCGAAACCCGGCCTGAAAGAGCTCTGGCGGCGTCTCTTCGATCCGGTAGACATCGCCCCGCTGGCCTACTTCCGCATTGTCTTCGGGGCCATCATGCTGTGGGAGTGCTGGCGCTACACCGATGCCGGCTGGATCGCGCGCTACTGGATCGACAAGCCCTTTCATTTCACGTATTTCGGCTTCGGCTGGGTGCATCCGTGGCCCGGTGACGGCATGTACTATCACTTCGCGGTGATGGCCATCCTAGCGGTATGTATCGCGTTGGGGTATCGCTATCGGTTGAGTGCGACGCTTTTCTTCTTCGCGTTCACATACATGTTTCTGCTCGAACAGTCCACGTACCTCAACCACTTCTACATGGTCAGCCTAGTGAGCTTTTTGATGATCTTCGTTCCGGCTCACCGTACATTCTCCCTGGATGCGACCCGGCGGCCCGAGATTCGCTCCGATACCGCTCCCGTTTGGACGCTGTGGACGCTACAAGCGCAACTGGGAATCGTCTATGCCGGGTATCCACTTGACTCAGGTGACCCCAACATCTTGTAGTTGGGCTCACAGCGTCTTAGCGTCCCAATCGGCGACGATCGAGCGGTACGGCGTCGGCTCCACCGCCATGGCCTGCTGCACAAGGCGGTAGAAGAGCTTGCCCCGACTGCGTGATCTGCGCCGATTGAAGCGGAACACGAACTCGTCGAGATAGTAGTCCAGATGCTCGTGGCTGACCGCCCCCTGATGCGTGCCCAGCATCCAGCGCTTGAGTAGCGAGATCGCCAAGTGCACCCTCGGCAGTAGCTGCGAGGCCTGCTCGCGGCGGTTGTTAATCGAGATGATACGACGCTGGTAGTCCTTCTTCTTGAGCGGATCGTAGCCCGACCAGTTGTCGGTAACAACCACGCTGCCCGGCTCGACCGACTCCTCGACGAAGGGCATCAAACTGGCCGCCGAGGCGTTCTGAACGCGCTGCATGCGGATGCGCCCCAGCCCGGTGCCTCTCTCTTCCGCGGCGACTGCAATCAACGCTTTACGCTCGGTCTGCCGGCCGATTACCCCTTCTTCTTCAGCGTCCCAGTAGGTCTCATCGACCTCGACGAGGCCCGTCAATCGCTCCCGCCCCGGGCGCACCATCGCTCGCCTCAGCTTGTGCATCCAAGGCCAGGCGGTTTGGTAACTACCCAGTCCCAGAACGCGCTGTAGACCCAGGGCGCTGGCCCCATTCTTCTGCGTGGTGATGGTCCACATCGCCCGGAACCACAGCCGCAGCGGCTTGCGTGTGTCTTGAAAGATCGTGCCGGCGGTGACGGAGGTTTGCCGCCCGCAGCGAGCGCATTCGAACCACACTTTGCGCACCGGCCAAGCGCGCTCATGCCCACACCTTGGACAGCGGAAACCCTCTGGCCAGCGCAAGGCGAACAGATAGTCGCGGCAAGCCTCCTCGCTCGCAAAGTGAGACTCGAATTCGAGTTGGTCGCGCGGGTAATCCTCCACCAGGCCCTACACTACATCTTGTGGTCACCTGAGTCAAGTGGATACCCAGCTCGTCTATTTCTACGGCGGCATCGCCAAGATCAACGGCGACTGGCTGCGCGGCGAGCCGCTTCGCATGTGGCTGGCCGACAGCACGGACTTCCCCATCATCGGCTCGCTGTTTACCGAAGAGTGGATGGTCTTCCTTATGGCCTACTCCGGGATGCTGCTGGATCTGTTGGTTGTCCCGGCCATCCTGTGGCGCCCCACTCGCTTTTTTGCGCTAGGGTCGATCACGTTGTTTCACCTGATGAACGTGAAGTTATTCAGTATCGGCATCTTCCCGTGGTTCATGATTTTCGCCACTCTGATCTTCTTGCCGGCGCATTGGTTTCACTTCTCGTGGCCGGTGTATGAGGAACACGTGCGGCGCAAAGCGCGGGTCCGTGCGTCGTCGTCGTCGCGGAAGCGGTTTGCCCGGCGGCCCTGGGAAGCGCCGGCGTGGCGGCGTCCGTCTCCTAAGTTCATCGTGGCCTGCCTCGGTGTTTACTTCGGCATTCAACTCTTCATGCCGTTGCGGCACTGGCTCTATCCGGGCAATGTGAACTGGACCGAGGAGGGGCACAACTTCTCCTGGCACATGAAGCTGCGCACCAAGTCGGCCTCGATCCGCTTTCTGGTGAGCGATCCGGACAAGGATCAAACCTGGGCGGTGGACCACGACGAATACCTGACCAGCCGGCAGGCCCGCAAGATGTCGACCCGGCCGGATATGATCCTCCACTTTGCTCACTTTCTCGCCGACGAGGCCCGGGAGAACGGCGTCTAGAACCCACAAGTGCGAGTGCGGTCCCGCGCCCGCCTCAACGGCCGTAAGCGGCAGGACCTGATTGATCCCGAGGTGGACCTCGCGGCGCAACCGCGCACGCTGTGGCGGTGGCCGTGGATCGTTCCCCTGACCGAACCTTTTCGCTCCAGCCTCGACCGCTAACTGTTTATGTAGGGGCGCCGCATCCTGTGTCCTGCAGCTTCGAGGCGGCAACCTGATCCAGAACACGGGCACAGCATGCTGTGCCCCTACTTTTTCGCTTCGGAGCCGTGCGGTCGACTGGCTTGGAATGCGCCTCCGGCAGTAGCCCCGCTGGACCTCTATACTGTCCAGATCGCTCATGGGGAAGCTGGTCGGGGTCGATATCGGCGGGACGTTTACCGACGTGGTCGTGCTTGATCTCGATAGCCCGTCGCTCGAGATCGGCAAGGTCGCGAGCACGCCGGACGACCCCTCGCGCGCACTCCCAGCGGGGCTCGACGGGCTCGATATTTCCTATACGGAGATCGAGTTGGTCGTGCACGGCACGACCGTGGCGACGAACGCCATCCTCGAGCGCAAGGGCGGGCGTTGTGGACTGATCTCCACACGAGGCTTTCGGGACATTCTTGAACTACGCCGCCGCGACCGCCCGCACCTATACGGGCTGACGGGGTCGTACGAACCGCTGATTCCACGCTATCACCGGCTCGAAGTCGCAGAACGCATCTCGGCCGAAGGCGACGTGCTGACGCCGCTCGACGAAGACGAGTTGATCGAAGCGGCCGAGCAATTGGCCGCCGACGGCGTTGAAGCGATCGTTCTGAGCTTTTTGAACTCCTACATCAACCCCGCGCACGAGCGGCGGGCGAAAGCCGTTTTGGAGAGCCGGTGGCCGGAGCTTCGCGTCGTGGCGTCGTCGGACGTGTTGCCGCTATTTCGCGAATTCGAGCGAACGAGCACGGCCGTCGTCAACGCCTATGTGCAACCGGTTGTGGGGCGCTATCTCGATCGTCTGCAGGGGCGTCTACGGGAGAGCGGCTATCACAAGGACCTGCTCATCATGCAGTCTAACGGTGGCATGATGTCGGTCGAAGCGGCCGGAACGCGCTCGGTGAACACGGTCCTGTCGGGTCCGGCGGCCGGCGTGATCGCGGCCACGAAGATCGCCGGCGAGAGCGGTTTCGACAACTTGATCGCGTACGACATGGGAGGGACAAGTCTTGACGTGTCGCTGGTGGTCGAAGGCAAACCCATGCTCTCAAGCGGCCGGGAGCTGGAGTTCGGCATCCCCATTATGGTGTCGATGATCGACATTCATACAGTCGGGGCCGGTGGCGGCAGCATCGCGCGGGTCGACTCGGGAGGAGTGCTGCAGGTGGGTCCGCAAAGCGCCGGGGCCGAGCCGGGGCCTGTGTGTTACGGACGGGGCGGTGAAGAGCCGACCGTCACCGATGCCAACGTGGTGCTGGGGCGGATCAACCGTCACTACCCGATTGCCGGCGGCGAGGGCTTCGCGCTCGATGTCGAACGGGCACGGGCGACCATCGACGAGAAGATCGGGACGCAACTCGGGCTTTCGATCGAAGAGGCCGCCTCGGCCGTTATTACCGTCGCCAACAACCACATCGCCGGGAGCATCCGCCGCATCTCGATTGACCGCGGCCACGACCCGCGCGACTTCTCTCTATTCGCGTTCGGCGGAGGTGGGCCACTCTTCATCAGCTTCCTGCTGCGGGAGATCGGAGCGCGGCGGGGCATCGTCCCGTTCTATCCGGGGATCGCGTCGGCCTGGGGCTGCGCCATCGCGGACTTGCGCCGCGATTTCGTGACGATGGTGAATCGCCGGTTGAAGGACCTCGAGCCGGACGAGATGGAGACGATTTTCGCGAATCATCAGCGGGAAGGAGAGAAGTTCCTGCGCAGAGAAAACCTACCGCTCGATCGGGTCAGCATCGTGAGGGAAGCCGAACTCTCTTACGAAGGGCAGACACACCTGATTCGCACTTCCCTTCCCGCTGGGTCGCTCACTCGTGAGCAGGTGGAAGCGAGCTTTCGCGAAGCGTACGTGCGCCGTTTCGGGCGCGTGGCCGAGCAGTTCGAAGGGCTCGAGGACCTGCTCGCGCGCATGCCGATCCGGTTGATGAATCTGCGGACGTCGGTAATCGGCGTGCGCCCGGATGTGTTGCTTAAGGACCGCTTGCCGCAGCCGCGGGCGTCCGTAGAAGAGGCGTCGAAGGGTACAAGGGCGGTCCACGCGGAGGGCGGTTTCGTCGAGTGCCCGACGTACGAACGGGCGGCGCTGCCCCGAGGCGCGGAGTTAACCGGGCCGGCGGTGATCGAGCAGCCTGATACGACGACCTGGCTGGAGCCCGGCACGCGAGCCCAGGTGGATGACGCGGGGAATTTACTTGTCGAGGTGATGTGAGCACGGTGTTTCAGAACCCGGCCGCGTATTTGGTTTGTGGCGCGTCACAGATCAGAAGCCGCGGGCACGGCATGCCGTGCCCCTACGTCGTGAGGCGAGTGTGCGGCTAGACTCTGTAGGGGCACAGCATGCTGTGCCCGGCACTCCCCCCGGTAAATGAATTGGCAACCATGGCAAACGAGATCGATCCCATCACGCTGGCTGTCATCCGCGGCAGCCTCGAGCAGATCTCCGACGAGATGGATGCCACGCTCGAGCGTATGGCCTTCTCGCCGGTCATATCCGACGGTTTCGACCGCGCCAGCGGCATCTACGAGGCAGCGAACGGCGAGGTCGTGATGCAGGGGCCACGCGGGCTGCCGAACTTCATCTACGTGATGGAGTTCACCGTCCGCTCGGTGATAGAGCAGATCGCCGATCCCGCGCCGGGCGACGTCTACATCATCAACGACCCCTACCTCGGCGGCACGCACCTGATGGACGTCAAGATGGTGAAGCCGTTCTTCTATCGCGGACGGTTGACAGCCTTTCTCGCCAACAGCGGCCACTGGCCCGACATCGGCGGGCGCGTCCCGGGCGGGTTCTCGACCAAGGCCACCGAGATCTATCAAGAAGGGCTGCGCATGCCGCCGCTACGCCTGCTTAACCGAGGGGTGCTGCACCGCGAGCTGGTCGAAATCATCCTGCACAACGTCCGCGTGCCCGAGGAGCGCCAGGGGGACCTGATCGCGCAGGTGACATCGCTTGAAGTCGGCGCCGAGCGGCTGACGAAGCTGCTCGACCGTTACGGCGAGGAGACGGTCTTCGGCGCGATCGGCGAGCTGAAGGTGCGCTCGGAACAGTTGATGCGCAGCCACATCGAGACCATTCCCGACGGGACCTACACGTTCGAGGAGCACATCGACAGCGACGGCGTCGACTGGCGGCCGTTGACGATCGACCTCGATATGCATGTCAAGGGCAGCGATGTGCATCTCGATTTCTCGAAAAGCAGCCCGCCATGCCGCGGTCCGCTCAACAGTGTGCTGAGTACGACCATGGCCGGCGCCTACATTGCGTTCAAGCATACCTTTCCGGACGTGCCGATCAACGCCGGGTGCTTTGCGCCGTTTACGTTCGACATCCCGGAGACGACGTTTCTGAACGCGCAGCCGCCGCGGCCGGTGTCGGGCTGCGCGGCGGAGGTTTGCCAGCGCATGATCGACGTGGTGCTGGGGGCACTGGGCAAGGCGATCCCCGAGCGCGCCTACGCCGGCCCGATGGGCACGGTGACGAACCTGGCCGTTGGCGGCGAGGACCCCGAGTCGGGCTACTACGTTTTCTATTCGTTCATCGGGGGCGGCTATGGCGGCAACTATCTGACTGACGGGCTAATCAACGGCAACCCGACGCTGGCTGTCGCCCGTACGCAGGCGCTCGAGATCTTCGAGTCGCACTACCCGGTGCTGTTCAAGCAGTACGCCATCCGCGAAGGCTCCGGTGGTGCGGGAATGCGGCGTGGTGGCTTGGGCGTCATCTTCGAGTTCGAAATCCGCCGTGGAGAAGCCCGAGCCTCGCTGCTCGGCGATCGCGGCCGCTTTGCGCCGTTTGGGGTTTTGGGAGGCGAGCCCGCACAAATGGCGAAGCACACGTTTTTCCTCAAGGGGGAGCCTTACACGCCCGAGCACCTGACCAAAGACGAGGGCGTCGCGATGCAGGCGGGCGATTCGCTGCGACTTGAGACGCCCGGCGGCGGGGGCTACGGCGACCCGCAAGAACGTCCCAGAGAATTGGTCTTGGAAGACGTTCGCCGGGGGTACTACGACCGGGAGACTGCCGAGCGGGCGTACCGACTCGGACGCTAAGACGCTGCTCCGCGGCGACCCGACCCATTCTTGGTCATTGCCCGGTTCCCTGCTCCCGGCGCCGTTCCATATAGGCGCGGAGGATGGCGTTGATGCGGGTTTGGTAGCCGCGCCCTTGCTGCCGAAACCAGGCGAGCACATCGGTGTCGAGCCGGATACTGAGAAGGCGTTTCCCCGGTGGTTCCACTACTTTCAGGTGGTTCCAGTCGTCGTCGCTGAGGATGGCGTGGGGGTCGGCGGCGGCGCCCGCCTCAACCTCTTCGTCAGACATCGTTCGGACACGTTCCCAATCGGTCTCGTCTTCGGCGGGACGATAGGAACCGTCGGGCTGTTCGATCAGCACGCGTCCGTCGGTCGTGAGAACTGCCTTAGTGATGTTTTCTTCTGGCATATTCGCGATGCTCCCTCCGGGTGGCGCGCCGGGCTGAGATGATCCGGATTGCATCGTCACGGTATGTGAAGGTCACGTGTATCATCACGGTGTCAAGAGGGCAAAGCAGGATGAAGCGACGCTCCCCGTAGTCCTTGCTTTCATCCTCGATTGTCAGCGCCTCGGGGCTGTCGAAGACAGGCAGAACCTTTGCGAAGTCGATGCCGTGCTTTTCGAGATTTCGCCGTCGCTTCTCCTCGTCCCACTCGAAGTTCATTGCTTAGTGTATCTACGATTGTAGATACAGTCAATCTCGGTTCGTGTCAAGTCCCGAAACGGGATGTCTCCCTGTCCGTGAAGGACCTCCTGGATGAAGGGTTGAGCTCACCCGTCACTGGCGTTCCGGCTCGGTTGCTCGGTCCGACCGTCCGTGCTACGGTCTCGGGAGCCCAACCACCGATGGGTTAGGAGGTACGTCTTGGAAACTTCCATTTTTCTCGCGAAACTTATCGGTCCGTATTGCGTCATTGGGTTCGCCGCGGGCATGGCCAATCGAAAGAACTTCGAACGTCTCATGCAGGAGTACGCCGACAACATGGCGCTCACCTACCTGGGCGGATTGCTGGCGACGGTCTTCGGCCTGTTGATCGTCGTCAGCCACAACGTCTGGGTGGCCGACTGGAGAGCGATCATCACCGTCGCGGGATGGCTGGGTTTGGTCAAAGGGATTGTGCTGCTGCTGGCGCCCGCGTCGATCGGCAGGTATGTCGGAATGGCATTTTCGCCGATGATAACCGCCATGTTCGTCGTGGTGCTCGCAATCGGGCTGTACCTGAGCTACGTGGGTTACCTGGCGCCGGGGACCTGAGGAGAACCGCTGAACCGGGCGTCGGATGCAAGCATCAAATCGACAACAGGTGCCACGTTTTCCAGGATCGCCGCCGCGGAAGAAACCGAGCCCCGAACGCAAGTGAGGGGTAAATCCCCCGCCGGTGGTATAGCGGCTGCGAACCCGTCACTGGCGTTCCCGCTCCGTTTCTCTAGTGTCGCTGATCAGTCTGAGGTCGCGGACTCGCTAGCCCGGGTTCTCGACCGATGAACAAATGCACCGGAACGTCAAGAAAGTCAACACCAGCGGCGGTCACCTTGCCAAAGGAGAGCATGACGCCGTGGCCAAGGCCGGCCACGAAGCTTCCGTTGCCGCCGCCGTGCGCTCGCAGAAGGTCCGTATCGCTAACGAGGCGCTCTCCTTTCCAGACGCCCCGCGTGGCTAGCAGCAGACCGTATCGGGCGAGGTCCTTGGCGCTCATGACCACCCATCCCGGCCCACCTCGCACGACATTGCCCTCGATCTCATAAGGCGGGTCCAGGTAGAGTCCGTAGCCCGGCATCTCGGGATACAGGGTATTGTCTTCACGGACCTTGCGGCCGGGCGTCCAGTCCCATCGCTCGGGAGGAATCCCCAGGGCGCCGAAGATCTTCTCATCCATGACCTGCTTGAGGTCTTTCTTCCAAACGGCGGTCAGGGCTTGCGACAGCCGCCAGTAGCCGCCGCTGCTGTAGACCGGCTCCACCGTGCCTGGCTCGGCATGAGAGTAGTTGTCATGGTCCGGGTCGCCGGTGCAGTTGGACCAAGGCGGGGCGACGTTCGAATAGTTCCGGCAATCCTGTCAGGTATGCCCATTGGTTACCGGAAAGCCGCCGATGTGCTTGCTCAGTTGCAAGAAACTCAACCGACGGTGATGAGCGTGGTCGAGATACTTGTGAGGGCCGTTTAACTGCCCCTCACCGGTCCAGGAATCCTTGATCAAGTCGTCGGCGCTCTCGATCAGGCCTTCATCCACAGCTAACTGCAAGCACGCCATGGTGAATGACTTGCCGAGTGACGCCGTCTGATAGCGGTAATCCGGATCGCCGAAGGTCTGCAACAAATACCCTCCCCACGCGATGGCCACACCCCAGCGACTGCCGCTGTGATCTTCGCCGAAGAACGCCGAACCTTTGACTTTGTCACTAGTCCTCGAGACCCATGCATCCCACTCCAATAGGTCCGTCTTGGCCGCGTGGCTTGTGACATGACTCGATACCGGCTGAGCGAAGGCCTCTTCCGGCGCGATGCTCTGCCACTCTTTCTCGGGGAAGATCACCCATCCGGGAACGGCATCAGAAGCCGCCTGTTGACTCATCGAGTCGAGCTCCTTATCCCTCTCACAAGAAAGCCCCAGAACCACTACCACGACGAGCAGGAACACCAGCAGGAAAACCAGGTATCTTCTTCTTCCCAGCATCGCAGTAGTGACCTTGGATTACGGCAATCGTATCACGCGGTCAGTTCGATGACATGCTGTCCGGTAGTGCGAACACGAAGAACGCCTGGCCGGCGGCGACGGCGATGTGCTGCTTACCGTCGATGAGGAACGAGATCGCGTTGGTGCGAACTTCCCCGCCCAACTGGAGCTGCCATAGCGGCTCGCCGTTGGACGCGTCGAGGGCGTAGAAGTTCCCCTCGTGCGAGCCGCCAAACACCAGCCCGCCGGCGGTGGCCATCACGCCGCACCAGGGCGGGGACGGTACGCGGAACTCCCACTCCATCTTGCCGGTCGTGGCGTCGAGCGCGCGAACCGCTCCCCAGGCCTCGTCTTCCAGCCGGCGCTCGCCGCCGCCCACAAACAACGTCCCCGGTTTGTAAATGGCCTCACCCTTGAAATAGTACGCTCCCATCTCGCGCACGGAAACGTAGAACAGCCGTGTCAGCGGACTGTAGGCCGGGCTGGCCCAGTTGGTCGACCCTTGCAGGCTCGGATAGACGAAGTTGCCTTCTGGTGTCGGCGCCTTATCGGGGATCAGGATGGGCCGGCCGTCGGCGTCGAGCCCCTCGGCCCAGGTCTGCTTCGCGTAAGGCGTGCCATGCAGGAACTTGCCCGTTTTGCGGTCGAGCAGATAGTAGAAGCCGTTGCGGTTCGCCATCGCGACCAGCTTGCGCCGCCGTCCCTCGATCTCCATCTCGAGCAGGACGGGGATCTGATTCGCGTCCCAGTCATGCACGTCGTGGGGCGTGAACTGGAAGTGCCATTTGAGCTTGCCGGTGTCGGCGTCGACCGCCACGAGCGAACACGTATAGAGGTTGTCGCCGGGACGCGAGTCGCCGTTCCAGTCGGGCGCCGGGTTGCCCGTGCCCCAGAACAACAGCTTCGTTTCGGGATCGTACGCACCGGTCAGCCACGTGGCGCCACCTCCGGTCTTCCAACTGTCGCCGCCCCCCTGGTTCGGTCGCCAGGTGTCGTGGCCGGGCTCGCCCGGGCCGGGGATGGTCCAGAAGCGCCAGGCGCGCTCGCCGGTCTTGGCGTCGTAGGCATCGAGATAGCCGCGCACGCCCGCCTCGCCGCCGCTGATGCCGACGATGACTTTGCCGTCGATCGCCAGCGGCGCGGCGGTGATCGAGACGCCGAGTTTGTTGTCGCCCACGGCCACGTCCCAGCGCTCGGCCCCCGACTTCGCATCGAGCGCCACCAGGTGGGCGTCGAGCGTGCCGACGAAGACCGTCTCGTCCAGGATGGCGACGCCGCGGTTGGTCTGTCCGAAGCCGATGGTGAGCACGTCGTCGGGCATGGGCCGATTCCAACTCCACAACGGCCGGCCGCTGTGGACATCGAGCGCCGTCACGCGCGCCAGCGGCTCGGTCACGTACATCACGCCATCGACGACCAGCGGGGTGTTCTCGATCTGTCCCGACTCCTCGATCTGGTAGATCCACACCGGCTGCAGGCCGCCGACGTTGTCCTTGGTGATTTGATCGAGCGGGCTAAAGCGTTGCGCGTCGTAGGTGCGCGAGTACATCAGCCAATTGCCGGGGTCGCTGTCGGCCTTGACGAGCCGGTCGTAGGGGACTTGGGCGGACGCGAGGGCAACGGCGGCCAGAGAGACCGCGACAATGCGCAAGGGAATCAGCCGTTGCAGCGGACAAGGCGCGCCAGGTACGCGGGTCATGACTTGCCTCGCAGGCCGGCCAGGTAGGCCACGACGTCCTCGATCTCAGCCGCCGACAGCGAGTCGCGATAGCTCGGCATGAGGCTCGCCTTGTCCTCCTCGTAGAGCGACTTCAATTCGCGTTTCCGCAGCGAGTGGAAGCGGTTGCCTCCGTCACGAAGCTGGATCGTGAACGCATCTTCGTTGACCTTCATCCCGCGGAGAGTGCTCCCATCGGCTCGCTCGGCCCGGATCATCGGGTGCCCCTTGGGCGCCGCCGCACCAGGGTCGAGTAGGGCCTCGCGCAGATGCGAAGCGCCGCGGCTGGCGCCGATCGCGGTCAAGTCGGGACCGAGGCTGCCGCCTTGTCCCCCGACGATGTGACATCCGGCACACCCGCCCTTGCCCTGGTAGATCGCCTGGCCTCGATCGGCATTGCCGCTCAGTTGCTCTCGCTCGACGCGCCCTAGCGAGCGAATGTACCCGGCAGCACGCCAGATCTCGGCGTCGCTGAACATCCAACTGGGCGGCATTTCCGTCCCTTTGACGCCGCCGCGAATGATGCGAAACAGCGCCTGGTCGTCGGAGGCGCGGCGTAGGCTCCCCACGCGCAAGCTGGGACCTCGCCCGCCAGTCCCGCCAATGCCGTGGCAAAGAGCGCAGTGGGCTTGGAAGAGGCTTTCGCCCTGCTTGAGGTCGTCCGAGCTGAGTTGGGCGATGCGGTTATCCGGAGGGGTATCCTGCGCCGCCGCGGTGGCGACTGTGGCAAGCACCAGAACGACCGCAAAACTCACAAATCGTGTCATCACGCCGCAGTTTGTCGCGGCAGTCGATTGTCCGCCGCTCAACTGGGAATCGTAGCACGGAGCCGCCCCAGCGTAGAACAGGGAATCGTCGATCAGGCCATCTTGTTACGATGGCAATCTTACGCGCCATCAAGTCGCGTGGCGCCGAGCAACGAGACGTTAGGAGAGCAACATGTCGAAGCATCGCATCGGTGTCGCCCAGGTTCCTCAGACCGCTGAACTCGCCCAAAACCTCGGCAAGATCCTGGAGTTCATGGAGCGGGCCGCGTCCGACGGCGTTGAGCTGCTCTGCTTCCCCGAGACCCATCTGCCAGGTTACCGGGTCGGGATGCTGACGCCGGAAGCACCGTGCGAAGCCGACGCCCTCGCCGAGGCGCTGGACCGCATCGCCGAGCATTGCCGCGAACTATCGCTGGGCGTGATCGTGGGCACCGAGGTTCCGAATGCGGGCGCCAAACCCTTCAACAGCGCCGTTGTCTGCGACCAGCAAGGGCAGCGGCTCGCCGTCCACCACAAGTCAAGAATCACGCCGATGGACGCCAAGGCCTACTCGGCAGGCACGGGCCCCACTCTGTTCGAGTTCAAGGGCGTGCCGATGGGCCTGGTGATTTGCTTCGAAGGCTTTCGGTTTCCTGAGACGACCCGCGAGTTGGCGCGCGCGGGCGCGAAGGTCGTCTTCCACCCGCAGTGCAATCACTTCCTGCCCGGCATGGAGTGGAAGTTGCCGGTTCACGAGGCCCTGCTGACCGCCCGCGCCGCCGAGAACACGCTCTACTTCGTCTCAGCGAACATGTGCCATCAGCGCAATAACTGCCGGTCGCTGATCATCGGGCCGGACGGCTTGCTGGTAGCGGCCTCGGAGTTGGGCAAGGAGACGCTACTCTCCGCCGACGTGGATACCGACCTCGCCACGCACGCGTTCCTGCAAGAAGACCCAGCGGCGCGGATGAAGGCCCTTGGCGAGGCTTGAGGGTGCGTTGTCCGGGCAGAACTGCCCTAATCGCGCCTATCCCAACGGAACCCGCGAACCGAAAAGTAAGGGCACAGCATGCTGTGCGCGTGTCGGTTCAGGTTCGCTCGTTCGAAGCTGCCGGGCAGGGCATGCCGTGCCCCCAACATTGCCACTTCACTTGTTGACGTAGCTTGGGTTTTCGGGCGCGGCGTCCTTGTTCGATTTCGGGGTTCTCTTAATGGTGGGGTCCCAACGGCCGATCTCGCGCGGCGACTCTTCCAACTGCTTGATCACGCGCCCATTGAGCGCCTTGAAGAACGCCATCAAGTCGGATCTGTCATCTTCGGTCAACTCCACCGGGCTGATCTCAACGGCCAGACCATCCGGCGGTGAGCCTCCGCGAGTGTAGTGGTCGATGACGTGGCTCAGCTTCAGGTAGTGGCCGTTATGCATGAACGACGACCGCCGGGCCACATCGCGCAGCGTCTGGGTCTTGTGCTTGGTGCCCGGGGCCGTGCCGCCCACGATTTCCGGGACACCGGTGTAGTGACGTTCGTGGTCGGTGAGTAGTGGACCGTTGTGGCACTTCACGCACCCGGCTTTACCGGTGAAGAGTCCCATTCCACGGAGCGCCGCCGGCTTGAGGGCTGTTTCATCCCCGAGCAGGTAACGGTCAAGATCGCTGTCGTAGGAAACCAGCGTCCGCTCGTAAGCCGCGATCGCCTTGGCCACCAGGTCGAAAGTAATCGGCTCGCCCGGAAAGACCTTCTCGAACAACTGTGGATAAAGCGGGTCCTCGCGGATGCGTTCCACGGCTTCCGCTGGATCGAGGTGCATTTCCAGAGGATGCTTGAGCGGCTCGGCGGCCTGTTTCTCGAGCGTTTTGACGCGCCCGTCGGAGAACAGACTGCGCTGCCAGCCGACGTTGAGCAGACCCGGCGTCTTGCGGCGCAGTTCCATGTCGTGCAAGCCCCAGGCGCGGCTCAGCCCGTCCATGAACAGCAATTCCGGCTTGTGACAGGTGGCGCAACTGCGGCGATGCTCGCCCGACAGCATCTGCTCGAAGAACAGCCTCTCGCCGAGCTTGATCTTCTCCGGCGTGCCGGGGTTGTCGGCGGGATGCGGCGGACTACCCGTCAGGGGCTCCAGGCGAGGCTCACCGGCCGCGAGAACGCCAGCCAGCAGGAGTAAAGCCATCCCGAGTCGTTTCACGCTATCCACGGTACCACAGGCCCCCACGGCCGCTGGCGCTTCGGAGGGACGATCGATCCATCCACAGATTACGCAGATTCTCGCAGATGAACGATCCACCGAGACAGCCCTCAGAACAATCTGTGTGAATCTGCGTCATCTGCGGATCATGTCGGTGACCTCCGTGGCCTTTTGGCAAGGTTTGGCAAAGGTTTTTGGCGGCGTTGCCACTCATGGGTTGTCGCGTTCTCCTCTCTGTTCTCAGGGTATCGCACCGGCCTGAGGCAATCGACCGTTTTCGCCGTAAGTGATTGATTCTGTGGGATGAAGATTCTGTGACTGGTGGTTCGGCGAGGGAGGATTTGCGCAGTGGAATCGTTAGGGAACGCTGGGCCACATCGAGCGGCGCCGCGAGGTCACCTTGCCAACCCGAGTTCGGGCTTTGGAAGCTGTGAATAAATTCGTCTCGGCGCGAGTCGTGCACTGATACCAAGGGACTTAGGTGGGCCTCTGTGGCCAATTTGGCAATAAATTCACAACTTCTTGTCCCCGAACTGCCGAATGGAACCCGATCGGGCAGCATTCGACGACCGGAGCGGCGGCGAAAGGAGTGCGGAACGTTGGCAGCCGTGTGCAAACCGTTGCATGGCAGCTGGGGATCGGCTACCCTATCTGTGCTAGGATGGCCAAAATGGAAATCCCTGTTTGGACGGTCCAGGCTATCCAAGAAACGTGAATAGCATACTTTTCCGAGAGGGGGTCGATATCATGACTTTAGTAAACGAAACGTCCAACGACGCTACTTTTGACATGACTACAGCTAACGGACGGCATATTTCCGTCATTCTCAACTCTGGGGGATCGATTGGGCTCGATCTTTCGAGGTACACCGCACCTTACGAGCTTGCCGTGGGGTCCGGCGGCTACAGCGCCATGGCGGCCAGCGTCTCTGACGAGGCTTCGGTCACCGTGTCCGATACGGGAGATAACATCGCTTTAGCGGTCACGTAAGCCACAACAAGGATCGTCCCAGCCTCACCGTGCTGAGCTCCTGAGGTTGCATGGGAGGGATTTCGCCACGACTGGATCAACCCTTGGGCACGGGAGGTTTCGACAGGCCAAGGCTCCCAAAAGGGGACGGAGCGGACGGAGCCCTTTTCGGCGGGGGGAGGAAGTGTGAGATAGTCGCACCGCCTTCGAATATATGCCCCGCCAAGCGCGGGTGGTGGCGGTGGGCGCCCCGCATCACATCACCCAGAGAGGCAATAACCGCCAGGACGTTTTCCTGCTCGACGCTGACCGCTACCGGTACATCCAGCTGCTCACCCAACACAGCCGCCTGTGCGGTGTGCAGATCCTCGGTTACTGCCTGATGACGAACCACGTGCATCTGGTGTCGGTCCCCAAGCGGCTGGATTCACTGGCGAATACGCTGCGGCGAACACACTCCCGCTACGCGCAGACCTTCAATGAGCATTACGGGCGCAGCGGACACCTGTGGCAGAACCGTTTCTTCTCGTCTTGCCTTGACCGCGATCACTTGATCACGGCGCTGGCGTACGTGGACCTGAATCCTGTGCGAGCGGGAATGGTCGGGGACGCGCAGGAGTACCCGTGGTCAAGCGCTCGGGCGCACGTCGAGCAGGAGGACCCGCTCGGACTCATCGACTTCTCGCTGTGGCGAGAGGTGCGAGGGCGGGGTGACTGGGCGGAGTGTCTGAGCCGACCGTTGGATGCAGAGACGGTCCAGCATCTCCGGGAGGCGACGCAGCGGGGGGTGCCCTTGGGGAGTGAGGCTTTCGTGAAGGCTTTCGAGCGTAGCACCGCACGGTGTCTGGCGCTGCGAGGACCGGGACGCCCACCACAACGCAAGGCGCAACGTGCAGTTGCGGGATGACCAGGCGCGTGCAAAAAGGGCTCCGTCCCCTTTAGGTCCCCCTTTAGGTCCCACGGGATACGGAGGAAGCTTCTGGACAAGGCGGAGGATGAATCAGAAACCGCCCAGGATTTTAGCTCTCAACCGTTCTGTTCTACTGGCTTCCCCGTGAAGAACCGAAGTGTTTCACCTATCGACGCCGCGCCGCGCTTCAGAATCTAATGAAACCAGGGGCCACGGAAACTGGGGGCTTCGCAGCCGCGTCTCTAGAAACCGGACGTTCTCGGTGAGTCCGACGGGAGGCATCTATGGCAAACGTATTTACAAGGTTCATGTTCTTCACTGCGGTCGCGGCGGTCCTGATCTGCCCCTCTGCGTCCACAGCCGGAGAACGAAACGCCGAGCGCGAGGCGCGAAAACAGAGGCGGGAGACCGAAAAGGAGTATGACAAGGCCGTCCGAGAGGCCGAGCGTGAGCACCGCAAGGCTGCCGACGAGGACGCCCGGGAAGCCTGGAAGGACGCGCGGGAAGCCGAGCGTGAGTATGGGAAGGACATCCGGGAACGGGAAAGGGAGGCTTGGAAGGAGGCGCGGGAAGCGGAGCGCGAACGCCGTAAAGACGGCCACATTGGCTTCGGTCGGCTTGATGTCGAAATCATTATCGACTTCTTCCGAGAACGGCCGCGTGCTGGGAACACCCTGCCCCCAGGGATCGAAAAACAGATCCGACCGGGAAGGCCGCTGCCTCCCGGCCTGCGGGACCGAGTCGAGCCCTTGCCGCCCGATCTCGAAAGGCAGCTGCCCGGTGTTCCCATGGGCACTCGACGCGGGCGAATCGGCAGTCGTGTGGTAGTGTACGATCCGAAGACAGCGGCCGTTCTCGACGCAGTCGAGATTGTAGGGGAAATCCTGCGGCAATAGCTGACCTGAAAAACGGCTTCCCCCAGAGGTGAATCGTGCGACTCAGTGCTCTTCTATTAGTCATTCTCATGCTTGAACCATCGCCGGCGGTTGCGGCCAAGGTGCACCAGCGCCTGGCGCGCTGCGCCACCGTGGTGGAAGAGATCCTCAACGTCCCTGACGGGCTACCGAGGGAGCTTCTGGACAAGGCGGAGTGTGTCGTGGTGATCCCGTCCATGAAAAAGTTCGCCCTAGGAATTGGCGGAAGCTATGGCCGGGGAGCGATGACGTGTCGCCGGGGAGAGAATTTCACGGGGTCGTGGGGGTCCCCGGCCATGGTCCGTCTCGAAGGGGGCAATATCGGTTTTCAGCTCGGCGGTCAGGCAACTGATTTCTTCCTGCTGGTCATGAACCCTAAGGGCGCCGAGTCCATGCTCAAGAGCAAGGTCAAGCTCGGCGCCGACGCGGCGGCTGTGGCAGGCCCGAAAGGCCGTGCCGCCGAGGCGGCCACCGACGCGTACATGCGCGCGGAAATCCTTAGTTACTCGCGGTCGCGCGGGCTCTTCGCCGGGGTGTCCGTGGAGGGCTCGACTCTTCGCCAGGATTGGAAGGCTAACCGGAAGCTGTATGGGCGTGAGATTCCCGCACGCCAGGTTTTGCTTGGAAGTGGCGTGCCCGTGCCAGGGGCGGGACGTCGGCTGGTCAGCCTTTTGCAGAAGGCTTCCCCCCGCAACCGTTCGGAGCAACTGCGCGCCGGAAGGAGATGACGCCTTTGTGTCCGTTGCGGGGCATTCCCGATGGATCGGCCTGGCGTGCGGGGGAGAGTGAAGGAGGCTTTTTCGTTTGGCAGTATGCAGAATGCTGGTACTGCTCGATGAATCGAAGGAGTAGCGTGAGCCGCCCGTTGCTCAACGCTTGATTTCCCAGATGTGAATGGTTCCCTCCTCGGTCGCAGTGGCCAGCCGATTTCCTCCAGGGCTCACCGCGATCGACCGCAGCGCCTCGTCCGCGGTGAAGCTGGAGACCGCACCAGCCTTGCCGACATCCCAAAGCCTTACGGCCTCTGGTGTCGCTCCTAACGCTAAGAAGCTCCCGTCGGGGGTGGGAGCAAGAGCGTGGAGCCAGCCGGGCGCGTCTTTGACTTGAGTTTCGCGTCTGGTCTGAACGTCCCATACTTTGACCCGGTCGCCACCGGCTGCAGCGAGCCGTCGGCCGTCGGCGCTAAAAGTCACCGCCGTTGCTCCCAGCTCTGGGCCGCTCAGCTCGTAGCGGTCCCCGGTTTCCAATGGCCACAGCCTCACAGTTTTCTCAGCGGACACGGAGGCCAAAAAGTCACCGCCCGGACTGAACGCGAGCGCCTGCATTTCGCGTTTATGACCCCGTAGCTGTCGCAACACGGTTCCTGTTTGAAGATCCCAAACCCTGATGGTCTTGTCGGAGGAACCGCAGGCCAAGCGGCCCCCATCGGCGCTGAAGGCTACCGACGATACACTCTTCTTGTGTCTAAGAGAACGAACCAAGCGCCGGCCGCTTACGTCCCAGAGTTTCGCTGTGCCGTCCCAACTACCCGAAGCGAGATAGCGACCGTCAGGGCTGAAGGATAGCGCCACAACCCGAGCCTTGTGGCCTCTCAAGGTGGCAGCCTCCTCTCCGTTCGCCGCTCTCCAGATCTTCACCGTATTGTTGTCGGTCGCTGCCGAGACCCAGCGGCCGTCGGGGCTAAAAGTAAGCGCCCACACGCCCGTGCCGGAGTTCAACGACCGAACTAACCTGTAGGGATTCGACGGCTCAGAGTCAGCTTCCTCGGATCGCTGTCTGCTAGGAAGACGCACCGGGGACGGCTTCACCTCTTCGTGTTTCGTCAGACTGGATGGTTCCGGCTCCTCGGATGATCGCCCTTCTGCTGCTTTCCGCGGTGAAGGTTCGGCAGGGTTGGGCTTTCGTGGGACAGGCCCCGTCGGTTCAGAAGCAGCGTTGCCTCCACGGGCTTTCAGTTCGGGAAAGGGGCTTCCCTTTTGTGGGTCTTCCTCAAGCTGGACAATCTCCTGGTCAGGTGAGCCATCAGAGAAAGTCTGCTGCGGACCACCGAAGATAAGGGTAAGAAGAACAGCCGCGGCAGCCCCGCTCAACGCGAGAATGGCAGCGCGAGAACGCAGAAGCGCCGCCACCGTGCGTCGGTGCGAGAGCCCAGGCCGGGCGTTTTTCAATGCCGTCGCTGCAAAAGAATGTGCCGGCCTAGTTTTCGACGACTCCTCGGTTCGATCCGGCCGAAGTTACTGAGTGATCTCCTGGGCTTCACGAGGCGGTTTGGCAGCCGACGATCGCTCAAGAGGTTGGGAAGAGGACGGCCTTTCTGCTGCAGCTTCTGCGCGGAGCTGACCACCCGAATGCTCCGCCCGTGCCCGGCTGTCCTCGGTTGGGCTGTCGCCTAGCACACCTATCACACGAACAACAGCATCACGAAATTCATGGGTGCGCGACAAGAAAGTGATGATTTGCGGGTTCCCCTTTTTTGCGTGCGAATCCTTACGTAGTGATACGTTAGGAAAGGAGGCGTACTATGCCCGAATCTCTCGTCGCGCTCGAACGTCAACGAAAGGCCATCCTCGCTCGGATTCTCGATCTAGGAGACTTCCGCAGCGGATCCATCAGCGCTGTCAGCGGCCGCTGCGGCAAACCGTCCTGCCGCTGCCATCAGCCCGACCAGCCCGCTCATGGCCCGAACTACCGCCTGACCAGGAAGGTCAACGGCAAGACCGTGAGTGAGACCTTTTCCTCGCCCGCCCAGCGGCGCAAAGCGCAACGCGAAGTTGAGGCTTTTCACCGCTTCCGGGAGCTGAGCCGACAACTGCTCGAAGTCAACGAACAGATCTGCCGCTTGCGCCCCGTCGCCGAGGACGCCGAGCTGAGTCCGCAGGAAAAAAACGGCCGAGGCGATCCAGCAAGAAGTCGCCGTAGAAGTAGGGAGGCTGCTACGGGTCGTCTTGTGTGAGAGGCGCAAGCGCGGGTCGCTCGACCTCGAAGCCGTCGAACAGGCGACGCGCGACGCGCTGCATCAAGCCGGCGCTGTCTTGCTCGAGACGCTGTTGAACGAAGACGCGGCCGGCGAATCGCAGCAGCCCTGCGCCTGCGGCTCGCCAGCGCGCTACGCCGGTCGGCGGCCGAAGAAGCTCGTCACGATGCTGGGCGAGGTCGTCGTCGAACGGCCGTACTATCACTGCAGCCGCTGCGGCAAAGGCTTCGCGCCGCACGACCAAGAGCTGGTCGTCAAAGCGACGCAGTATTCGCCAGGCGTGCGCCGCATGACGGCGCTGGTCGGCTCCGAGACGTCGTTCGATCGCGGTCGCGCGTTGCTCGACGAGTTGGCCGGAGTGCGGCTGACCGCCAAGGCTGTCGAGCGCGAAGCCGAGGCGATCGGCGAAGATGTCGCCAGCGAAGAACAAGCCGCGATCGCGCGCGCCGTACCGCTGGAGCTTCCTGCGATGTCAGGACCTGAAACTCCGATTCTCTACATCGAGATGGACGGCACGGGCGTACCGGTCACCGCCGCCGAGACGGCCGGCCGCAAGGGCAAGGACGGCGGCCCGGCCGGCACGCGCGAGGTCAAGCTCGGCTGTGTGTTCACGCAAACAAGCTGCGACGAACAAGGCCGTCCCGTGCGCGACGAAGACTCGACCAGCTACACCGGCGCGATCGAGGACGCCGCCGCCTTCGGACGCCGCATTTACAGCGAGGCTTGGCGACGGGGTTGGAGTCGGGCGCGCAAGAAGGTCGTGCTTGGCGACGGTGCGGGCTGGATCTGGAATCTTTCGCACGAATACTTTCCCGGCGCGATCGAGATCGTCGACTTGTATCACGCTCGCGAACATCTGTGGGAGCTGGCGTCGAAGCTGTTTCCCCAACAACAAAAGCGCCTCCGCGGTTGGGCGCGGCGCATGCAGAAAAAGCTCGACGCGGGGCGCATCGAGCAACTCGTCACTGCGCTGCGCGAGATCGAAACCGACGACCCGGAGTTGGCGCATCCGCTGGCGCTGGAGGCGGACTACTTCCAGCGCCATGCGGAGCGCATGCGTTACGGCGAGTTTCGCCGGCAGGGCTTGTTTGTGGGCTCAGGCGTGATCGAGGCGGGTTGCCGCACCGTCATTGCGAGTCGGTTGAAGCGCTCGGGCATGTTCTGGAGCGTGCGCGGCGCGAACGCTATCACGGCTTTGCGTTGCGCACGGCTCAGCAACCGCTTCGACGACTACTGGGAGAATCGCGCTCGCGCGGCCTGAACCTCACAAATTTGTCGCACACCCGAAATTCATCCGCCGACTGAAACCGCTCGTCGGGATTCTTTTCAAGAGCGGTCAGGATGACTTCGTTTAGGAGCGAGGGCAGCGAGGGGACGATCTTGCAGGGAGGCTCCGGCCGCTGCGAGACGTGCGCAACCATCAACGAGTACGATTGGTCTGCGTCAAAGGGCTTCCTGCCGGTTGCCACGTGATAAAGCAACACGCCCAGCGAATAGAGGTCCGCACGGCCGTCTAGTGTCTGGGCTCCTTGCACTTGCTCCGGCGAAATGTAGTACAACGACCCGATCACGGCGCCCGTCTCGGTCAGACTGTGGTCCTTGATGTTCTTCGCGAGACCGAAGTCCGTCAGTTTGACCGTCCCATCGGGAGCCACGATAAGATTGGCCGGTTTGATATCCCGGTGCACGACGTCATGTGCGTGAGCGTAACTGAGGCCGCACAAAGCCTGATCGATGTAGTCGAGTCCGACCGGCAGCGGAATCGGTCCTGCTTTGATTACAGCCTCGAGAGAATCACCTTCGACGAATTCCATAATCATGACCAGGTGATCATTTCGTCGAAAGGCGTTGTGGACGGCAACGATATTCGGGTGATCAAGCTTGGCTTGAACCTGGATTTCTCGCAGCGAACGATGAGATTCTTCACTGTCGTCCTCGCCGTAGCCGGCCAGGACCTTCATCGCTTCCACCCGTCCTGTGACAGCATGTTCGACTTTGAAGACCTGGCCCATCCCACCGGAGCCAACCACTCCTGCGATCTTGTAGTCGCCGACAGTGTCGCCAATCTGAAAGCTCATTGTCCCCATCGAGTCACGACCGGACTCGTCCCCCGTGGGCTGCCGTGAAAGAACGTCCGCACGCCCATCTCATTCTCCCTCGGGTGGGATCTGGCGACGGTGCATCCCTCTCCTTCAACAGTGCTGCCAACGGCATTCTGAGCGTAGTTGGAATTCGGGCCGAGCGGTCCAGACGCTGGTAGCTACCAATCGAGGATGACCATGAGAGTCACGAACGTAGCAGCCGCAATGAAGAACCCAATGACTCCGACTTGGATAGGCTGCAGGCTCTCGGAATTGTCCGCCAGCATTCCGATCTTCCAAGCAGTCTTTGGATTGGTTGGCGGTTCTGGGGAGAGGGAAGGCCGCAGTGTCCTCTTCTCAGCCGATTCGGCGGAATCTAGGAGTGTGCCTTCGCTGACTCCAGCCGCGTGCGGGATCTCTCCCGGACCTGCTGCGCTTAACGGAAGGCCATGGACGCCCGCGGCCGTCCTGCCTGCGGCGGGGTTCGTGGGAACTTCCGCGAATCCCAGAGCCTTCTCCCGGGTCGCCTCCCCGCCTAGCGGTGTGACGCGCTCAAGGGCAACTCGAAATTCCTTGGCACTCTGAAACCTGCGCGATGGCTCCTTGGCCAGAGCCGTGCGGATGGCCCAGTCTAACTCCTCGGGGAGGTCGGCACGAATTTCACGGGGCGCGGTGGGGTCTTGTTGGACGTGGGCCTGCATGACCTCGAACTGACTCTTGAAGGAAAACAGCTTCTTACCAGTTACCAGTTCGTACAGCACCGCGCCCAAGGAATAGATGTCGGTTCGAGGATCGGGCCTAGAGGCCCCTTTGACTTGCTCGGGAGAGATGTAGTCCATGCAGCCGATCACGTCCCCCGTCATGGTAAGCCGCGCGTCCGTTGCGGTTTTCGCAAGCTCAAATTCCGTCAGCTTGAGCGTGCCGTTGGAGGTAATGATCATGCTGGCGGGGGCGATGTTCCGATGTACCACGCCGTTCTCATGCGCATGGGCCAGGGCGGATAAAGCCTGAAGCCCGTAGTCAATAGCTGTGTTGATGGGTGCCGGACCTGCTCGAAGCCGCTCCTCGAGAGTCGGTCCTTCCACCAGCTCGGTGGTCATGACCAACTGCCCGTTCATCTCCATGGCGTTGTAGAAGGAAACGATGTTGGGGTGGACCAGACGGGCGTGAATCTGCACTTCGCGCAGGAACCGCTGCACGCGCTCGTGGTCCTCCCGCAGCTCCTTGGGCAGGACTTTCAACACCTCGAAGCGCTGCGCCAGCGTGTTCCGTACTTTGTACGACACGCCTCGCCCCGAGGTGCTCAGAACCTGGAGGACTTCATAGCTGCCAACGGTTTCCCCGATTTGAAACGCCATCGCCTACCACCGGACTGGGTCGGGCCGCCTCAACGTGACGAGGGCCGGCTAACGGAGCGCCAAGATGCCGCGGACGATCCGAATTGATTCCCGATGCATGATCCTTCTAATAGCATCGGGTGATCGCCGCAGTCGGGTGAATCAGGGTTTGCCCTTAGTTGTTCTGGAGGCTTCTCCTGGGTCGGCATTGAATCTGTAGTAGGGTCCCGAGATGCGGCCCTTACACTCGGGCGTGAAGGTCTAGTCATCGTCATCGTGCCTGTGACAACCCAGCCTGGTGGTGCTTTTCAGCCATCCAGGCGCCAGGCAACGCTCTAACCTATTGAAAATAGACAGGAATGTGTTTGGCCCGAGAACTGCTTATATATGAGTGTACGCGCCGTACTTCCGACCATAGAGGTACCCTCGATGATCAAGAACCTACTACTGATTCTAGGCTTAGCCGCAATCCTATCTGTTCCCGCACACTCTCGTGGCTTCCGAGGCTTCGGCGACCTTCAGGTATACATCGGGTCATTCGGCAGCTACGTCGCTTGGAGCAAGTCGCATAGGAGCCAGCGGCGCTATTGCGATCGGGGCCACTATCGCAAGCACCGGCGCTATCAACGCGCCTGCAACATCTGTGGGCACAATCGGGTCTATCACGGACACCACGACCCCTACGACGACGGCTACTACGATCGCGGCCACTATCGAGACGACGATGACGACGACGATGACGATCACTACTACCGGCGGCGTCGCTACCGAGGGGATGACGACGACGATTAGTCGGCTGAGACCGAGATAGGCGCGGCGAGCCTGAACGAGACGATCGACTCAGCTGGTATGACGACCTGGTCCCCGCGAGTTGCAAGTACGGCTCCGGTTCCAGCTCCTGCGCCGAGACCGGCGCCCTTCGCCGCGCCCGAGCCCCCGCCCGCGATCGCTCCGATCGCGGCCCCAACACCAGCTCCAATGCCGATTTTCTTTGCGTCCTTACCGTGTGTCTTCTTGGCCGAAACCACGTAGCTGTCGGTTTCGATGTCGATGTCGTCTGTCGAGGTTTCGGGACTCACCAGCGTGACGCCGATTTGGGCGACACCCTTGACGCGGGCCGCACTGAGCTCTATCAAGACTCGCTTTTGCGAATCACGGTGGGACCTTTCATGGACGTGGGCCCTAAAGGGGACGGAGCCGGACGGAGCCCTTTTCTGTCCTGGTGTTCACCGTTGTCGCGCCCGGGTCAACCTTCGCCTCGTAGGGCATAGACTCCGCCGGCGACGACGATGATCGTGCCGACCACCGTCCAAGTATCGGGGAGATGCCCGAAAACAAGCCAGCCCATCACGGCCGCCCACACAGTGATGGTGTAGTTGAAAGGCTGCAGGGTCGAAGCCGGTGCGGCGTGGAGGGCCTTGATCAGCGACCAGTGTGCACAGCTTCCTAGCAATCCGACCAACAGAAGCAAAGCCCACCCCTCCGCATCGGGGGTCCGCCATCGAAACGGGGCTGCGAAGCTCGAGAGGGCCAATCCCACCAACCCGGTGTAGAGCCAGGTCGTGTCCGTCGGGTCGGTTCGGCTGACCAGACGAACCAGAATCTGATAGACCGCCCACAAGGTGGCGGCCAGCAATGGGATCAGAGCCGTGACACCCATGACGCCCCCGCCCGGCCGGATGATGACCAGAACACCCAGAAACCCCACGGCGGCCGCGACCCAGCGATGCGTCCCGACCTTCTCGCGCAGTGCGAGGGCCGCCAGAGCGACCGTCAGCACCGGGGTGATGGCGGCAATGCCATGAACGTCGGCCAGCGGCAGGTAACGAAACGCGACGACGAAGCTGGCAACTTCCCCGACGAGAACGACCGAACGGATGACTTGCAGCGAAGCTCGCCCGGTCCGAAGGGTGGACGCAAGCCGGGAGGGGCCGATGGCCAGGACCGCGAACACGACAAAGAACAGGTAACGGATCCAAACGATCTGGACGACAGAGTATTGGACCACGAGGTATTTCGAGGCAGCGTCCATGGAGGCGAAGAGCATCATCGCCAGAACCGTGTAGAGGATGCCTTTTCTCTCCGGATGCATGGATGGTGAAGGTCTTGCTGGTGGCGGTCCGACGTGGGTCGGGCCGTGCCACGACCCAATCGCTCGTCACTACAAATCTACACCTTCCCGGCGCTCGGACAAGATGGGCTAAAGGGGACGGGAGCCCCTTGCCGGTCCGGCCGTGACGGAGAGTCACAGACTTCCCGAACTTTTTTTCGCCGCGTTTTCAACCACTTGACTCTCCACCGACCCAAAAAGTGGGGACAGGGCTGGACTGGACCCCTACGGCGAGGCCAAGAAATTAGGGACGGGTTGCAGTTGACTGAAAAAGCATAGCGAATCCAGCCCAATGGGGGCATGATCAAGTTAGCCGGGGAAGCGGAGGCGGGCTCTGCTGGAGAGCAACCCGCCAAGGAATACCCGGCCGCAGACTCATCGAAACGATGAGGGCGGGGTGTGCGCCTACTCAGGCCGCATCCCGCCTTGTGCTGCGCCATCGGATCGATAGATCTGCTCATGCCTTACGAAAACTCAGGCGGCGTCAGCCGCCTCTTCCCACAGCCGCTCATACTCTTGCGGCGGCCGGTAGCCCAGCGACGAATGCAATCGTGTGCGATTGTATTCCTGCTCAATATAAGCCCCGATCGCGGCCTGCGCCTGGGCCAAACTTTCATACTCGTTGCAGTTGACTTCCTCGCTTTTCAAAGTCTTGAAAAAGCTTTCCACGTACGCGTTGTCCTGCGGGCAGCCTTTGCGGCTCATCGATATCCTCGCGCCCGCTTGCCGCAGTGTGGCCACATAAGCTTCCGCAGCGTACTGCGAACCTTGATCGGAATGATGAATCCAACCCGGCGCCGGACGCCGGCTGCTCAACGCTTGGTGCAGCGCCGCCAGCGGCAATTCGGTTTTCAGGTTCGGACCCACGGCCCACCCCACCACGCGCCGCGAATACACGTCCAACACCACCGCCACATAGACGAAGTGGTTTCCCAATCGCACGTAGCTGAGATCCGAGCCCCACAGCTTGTTGGGACCCGTGGGTTGGACCTCGCGCGTCAGGTTCTCGTAACACCGCAACGAGTGCTTCGAATCGGTCGTTTGCGGAACGGTGCGGCGACGTCGCCGCAAGAGATTCTCTTCGCGCATCACCCGCTGCACGCGCTTGCGATTGACCAGTAGCTTTTGACGGCGCACCTGTTGGGTCGTCCGCCGGGTGCCGTAGGCCGGATGGTCCAAGGCGGCCTGGACAATGGCCTGCCGCAGTTCCCCGACCGGCTCGCGGTCGGGTTTGCCCTGGCGGTAGAGGCTGGCTCGCGCCAGCCCGCTCAAGCGGCACAAATCGCGTGCGCTCATGTTGCCTTGCCGCCTTGCGGCTCGTACTTCGTTAGCGACGCGCCGGTTCCACTGACGATGCTCGGCCGGCGCAGATCCTCGACACGCCGCAAGGCTGCGGACAAAAAATCAATCTCCATGGCCTGGCGGCCGACTTTGCGTTCCAGCTCCGCGAGACGGGCCTGGGCTTCGCGGCCGGGCTCGACGCGGGCGCTGCCGCCCGGACGCCGTCCAGCGCCGGGAAAAGCTCCCTCGACGCCGTAGCGCTCGACTTGTGCCAGCCAGTCGTAGAGCTTTTCGCGCTTCACCTCGAGCTCGCGTGCTAGAGCCGAGCCCGACTCGCCGGCTTCGAGCCGCCGGACGGCCGCCAGCTTGAACTCCTTCGTGAATCGTCTTCGAGACAATTGAACCTCCTTCCCGTTCCCTGGTTCATTGTCCCTTCTTTCCTGGTCTCGCTTTTCGGGTCCATTCCAACGACATCCAGCCAGTATTTACCCAGATTCTCTAGAGCCTCGATGAACTGCGGCACGTCAATGGGCTTTGTAATGAATGAATTGCACCCAAGGTCGTAGGCCAATGCGACATCACGCTCCGATTGCTAGGTTGTTAGCATCAGGACCGGGATTCTCCGCAAGTCCGCGTCGCCTTTGATATGTCTGAGCACATCCATTCCCGACTTTCTGGGCATGTTGATGTCGAGCAACAGTAGATCCGGGCGGGGGTGCGTATCGGGCTCCGCGAATGTCCGCGTCAGATAGTCCAGCGCTTCAACGCCGTCGTTGACCATGTAAAGCTCACAGCGAAAACCCCCGGACCCCAGAACGCGGCGAGCGATTTCCTGATCCGCCGGATTGTCGTCGGCCAGCAGCACGACGGCAGAACGTTTGTAATCTTCGCTTCTTGCCATCGTTCATGTCTTTGGTTCATTGGCAGGGAGCGTGAACTGGAAACGTGATCCATTGCCCGGCTTGGACTCGACCCATATCCGGCCGCTATGCCGTTCAACCGCGCGCCGGCAGATTGCTAATCCGACTCCGCTTCCCTCGTAGTCCTCCAGACCGTGAAGACGTTTGAAGGGGGCAAAGATTTGATCCGCGTATTCTTGTTCGATGCCAATGCCGTTGTCCTTCACTTCGACCAGCCACATTTAATCTTGCCGCCGTGCGGCGATCGTTATTGCAGGCGTCTCCTTACCGCACTGGAATTTCATCGCATTACTCAGAAGGTTTTGGAATAGCTGCGTCAGCAGCCGGCGGTCGCCTGAAACGACAGGCAATTGCATTTGTTCAACCCGGGCGCCCGTCTCTGTCACGCGTTCTCGTAGAGCGTCCAGGGAATCCCTGACACAGTCTTCGAGGACCACTTCAGTCATCTGAAGGGCGGAACGGCTAGCGCGGGACAAGGCCAGCAAGTCCCTGACCAGCCGCTGCATGCGCCGCGCCGCGTTCGTGATGTGTTCCAAGTCGGTGGCGGCCTCGGGCGATAGCTCGTCACCCAGGTCTTCTCGGAGGAAGGTGCTGAACGAGACAAGAGTTCGAACCGGTTCCTGGAGGTCGTGGGAAGCCGCATACGCGAACTGCTCAAGCTCTTGGTTGGCTTCCGACAGTTCCTCGGCACGCTTCTCGGCGACCTTCTTCGAAGCCGATAGCTCCCCAGTGCGGGCGCGTACCAGTTCGGCCACGCGGACTTCGCGGTTGCGGCTGACCCCCACGAAACCTGCTGCAGCGGTTGTAAACAGAAGCGCCGCCCCGAGAAAGAACCACCTCTGCGTCGTATCGTAGTCGGCAAGCAACTCCGGTGTTGCCGTGCACCGAACGGTCCAGCGCCGGTCCGCAACCGCGATGTCGGCTTGATAGCTGAGGCCGGCGGCGGCGGGGGCCGAGTGTTCAACGCCAAACAGCAGATCGCTCGCCGTGTCTGACGAACGGTCTTCCACACGGAGGGACAGTGACTGCTCGGTAAGATAGCTGAGCGACTTCTC
Source organism: Bryobacterales bacterium (assembly GCA_965261065.1). GTDB lineage: Bacteria > Acidobacteriota > Terriglobia > Bryobacterales > UBA6623 > JAKZVK01. The sequence continues at coordinate 8,132,469 of OZ253444.1, forward strand.
GATCATGTCGCCGACGCGATAGACGGCCAGTACAAAACCCTTGAGGGAGCGTGAATGGTCGCCGGCCGTGCGTAGCTCGCCGGCTTCGTACACGGGCGAGAACACCAAGAACCCGAACTGGTTTGAGTCCTCTTGTACGAGCGTGATCCTCGCCGTCGCCGTGGGCTGTCGGCTCGCGCGGGCTGCTTCAAGCGCTTGCAGACGAGTTGGGTTGGATGCCAGGTCGAAGCCGAGCGCGGCCTCATTGCCCTCGTACGGAGCAACCTGGTAGACCGGGAAATACTCACTCCGAGTCCCGGCCGGCACCATCACTCCCTGCGCTTGCCGTTCGGTGATTTCGAACTGTGGATAGTGGCTGCGAGCTTGCGATACGTACTCGCTCCTTTCTTCGAGGGGAATGCGCGGGATCCACTCCAGGGCCTGGATCGTTCGGTGTTGTTGCAGCAGAGGCTGTACGAAAGACGTGAACTCCTCGAAACCTGCGGCGGGGACCGCCGAGTAGAATGCCCGCAGCGATTCAAGGACCTCCAGATTCGCTTGGATCTCGCGCTCGATTGTTGCTACCTGGTCACGCGCCATCGACCGAAAGTTAGCCTCCAGCACCTGCTGTTCGCGGCCTTGTAGAAAGAGGAAACCCCACAGCGACAGCATGACGCCGGCAACGGCGGTTATGATCACCGGTAGCAAGCGCTTCCAGCTCAAAATGACGCCTCCAGCCCGAGCGCGACTCCGGTGCCTTGGATGCGAGGGTTGATGCGTTCAAAGTCGTTGTGGCGCAGCTCGAGCGCGACGGCTAAGCGATTGGTGAGCCTGTAGGTCAACTGCGGCTCAAGGACCCAGCGGCCCTTCCGCGCGCGGGTCCAATTCCAATCGGCGAACCCGCCGATCGCGGCGCGTTTCGAGAGCGGAAAGAAATAGATGAGGCTCGCCTGTCCTCCATCACCGTCCGTCTCGACCGGGAAGTAGCGCCACTGCAGCCAGCCCCTCTCGCCGTATGTGCGATGCCGAAAGGTAACCCCGAACCGCGCCAGGCTGTTACCCGTTCCCTGGAAGTCGTTGTACTCGGCCTGGAAGCCGCGACCCTGGATGCCGACGTATTGCTTGGGCAGCGGGCGGCTGAGCCGGTACTCCATGAAGTACCGCGCGAACTCGTCCGCGCCCTCTGCGCCCTGGTTGCCGTGGATGTCGGTAAATCCCCAGAAACTCAGGCCGAGCGGGAGCCCGGCGGTGCTCGTCATGATGTTCATCGTTCCGTAATTGCGGGCATCGCGGTAGTAGGTGAGCTTCGCTGCGGTCCGCACTTTGGACGGCTCGTCCGATGCGTTTGGACCGGCGAAGACGGACGGGACGAGCAACGCGGCCACCGTCAGCGCACGGAGGGCGGGGGTAAGCCACGCCCTGTGCGGCGCCCTGCGGGATCCAATCGGCACGCCGACGGCAATCAAGCTGTATGACCGGGCGGAGTTGTAGTTAGACCAACGAGACAAAGTTCTCATGAGTAACCCTCGGAGTACTCTTCGTCCGTTCGTTCGGTTTACGGTTTCATCCCCCTAAAAGGGGCTGGCTAAGCCCACCGCTGCTGCGGCCATATCGCCTATTGAGTCCCGCATAATATCCCGTCACTCGAAGCAAAGAGAAGACTGTTTCCAGAAGGCCGTGATCAAACGCGGTTTGCGGTGCATGCGGCGGAGTGCCTTGCGGGCCCGCTCGTTCAGCTCGCCGTAGTCCTTCGGACAGACGTTCGGCAACTCGTGCTGCTTCCAGTAAGCCCAGATGTATTCCACCGGATTCAACTCCGGCGCATAGGGTGGCAAGTACTCGGTTGCGATGTGGCCTTCGGAGAGCTGGATGAACTCTTGCACCAGGCGGCTACGGTGCGCCGGCAGCCGGTCCCAGACGATCAGCAGCGGGCGATCGATATGACGTACCAACGCCTTGAGAAAGTCGATCACTTGCTCTTTGCCGATCGCACCGGGATAGAGCCGGAAGTAGAAGTTACGCAGCGTCAGCCCCGCCGAGACGGAAAGCTTCTCCCAATTGAAGTTAAACTGCAGCACCGGTGTTTGGCCACGTGGCGCCCAGGTGCGGCAGCGATGCGGCTTCTGACTCAATCCGCTTTCGTCGATGAAGACGAGCGTACGGCCTTCGTTTTGGGCTTTTTTTTAATGCGCGTCCAGGTCTTGCGCTTCCAGGTGCGGATCCGCTCTTCGTTGCGCTCGCGCGCCTTTCCGACCGGGCGTTGCGGGCTCCAGTCGAGCGCTCGCAGGATCTTCCAGACGTGGCCTTCGTGGTAGTCGACCCCGAACTCGTCTCCGATCAGCCGAGCCACCCGCGGACAGCTCCACAGGGGCGTGGGGAAGCCGTGGGCTTGCGGGCCTTCCAGCAGCAGCGACGTCAGGCGTTCGCGTTGTGCGGCATCGAGGAGCGGCTTGCGTCCGGCGCGCCCGACCTGGCGGAGTCCGGCCGCACCCTGCTCGCGGTATTGCCGCCGCCACGCACTGACGGTTTGGCGAGCGACTTTCAGCCGTCTTGTCGTCTCGGACTGATTGTGGCCTTGGTGGAGCAGCCGCATCGCTTCGAAACGGCGCTTCTCCAGGGCCTTGAAATCCCGCTTCACACCTTTGGGGTTGCCCATACATATATGGCCAGGATTTCCATTTTGGCCCTGGCACGGTCACAGGATACACCCCCGCTGCGCCGAATACCACGTCTTTTCGCGCTGAACCCTGCACATCACCTCCGCCGGTAGGCGCCAGGGCTCGTCCGTCCGCTCACAGACGTTGATTGAGCGGACTGAACGGCGCTCCGGCCGACACTGCTCCCTGCGAAACCTTTTTGGAGCCAAAAACTGTTGATCCTCGCCCGGGCAACGCTACCCACCCGGCACAGGCAGCGCCCAGATCCTATGCAGCATGTCACCGAACAGCCGCCGGTTCAGATGCCCCTCCGCCAGCAGCAACCAGTAGTAGCGAGCATGCTTGACCAGCCGACCGCCGGTCTTCATCAACCTGTGTTGCAAACTCGTTAGCGACCAGCTTTTGATTCGCTGCGGCAGCCCTAGCCGCCGCCACAGGTTGCCCAGGTTGTAGGCCAGCACGCTGAGTTGCAGCCGTACCTCGTTGGCTCGGAAGCGGTGACACGACAAGCGGGTCCAGTGCGTGGCCTGTTTGCCTTCTTTGATCCACTGCTCCGCCGTGCCGCGCTTGTTGTAGAACCGCACGACCGAGCGGCTCGGCAAGCTCATGCTCGTCACGACAAATCCGACGCGCGGGAATAGTTCGCCCTGGTGATGCTCGACCTTGGCGACAACTCGCCTTGCCTTCGACCAGCTCTCGGCCTGATAGCGAAAACTCTTGTAGCGCACTAGGGGCTTGGCGTTCGGCCTGCCCGGTGGCCGAAACAGGATGTCCTCGATCTCCAGCTCCAGGCTCTTGTTCGCCGGGATGCGAATCACGTAGTCCACGCCGCGCTCCTCCATCGCCTCGTAGATCTCGGGCTTGGCGAAGGCGGCGTCGGCACGGAACGTCACCTGTTTGCCCTCCGCCTGTTGTCGTTCGATCTCCGGCAGTAGCAGCTCGTCCCAGTCCTCGGCGCTGTGCACGTTGCCGGGACGCAGCTTCGCGCCTAGGCAGTCGCCGTGCTGGTTGAACAGCAACAGCGGGTGATAGCAGAGGGACTCAAAATGGCCGTTGTAGGCACTGCCTTCCTGTTGGCCGTGGACGGGGCTCTCCGTGGAGTCCATGTCGAGCACCACGCGGTCTGAACCGTCGGGAGCTTCGGCTTGCGCGACCAGCTCCCGGTTCACTGCCATCAGCCCCAGCAAGTTCTCTTCGCTCGCCAGCATCTCCGTCTCGAAGCCATGCAGCGTCGAGGTCAAGGCTGCTCCGCGATCCCAGTTCCTCTTCGAGCCGATCAAGCGAAAGGTCGGATCGGCGGATACTCGAACGACGTCATTGAGGTCCTCGTAGCCAGCGAGTCGGCTGTAGACCGACTGCCGCAGCAGATCGACCAGCGGGAACTTCTTGTTCAAGCCTTGTCGCGAGTCGCTGAGATGCTCGTCGATCAGCTTCCCGAGTCCGAGTCGTTCATCCAGTTCGCGAACGAGAATCAGACCGCCATCCGAGGTGACTCGCGATCCTTGGAAATCGACTTTGAGAAATCCATTGAACGTGAGCTGAAACGGCTTGTTTTCTTTTTCACCCATCGGGTGTTGACCTCCATGGCGTCCTTATCGGGCTCTAGCCCCTATCAATAAAGACGCTGAAGGTCGCTGGATGGTCTGAAGCTTATACATCAAATTGAAAATGCGGGATATAGATGCTCCAAACTATCAAAAAGTGTCATAATAATTTGCGGGATTCAATAGATGCTCTAACTGCCGCCAGACAGGGGTGCTGACGGTTTGTCGCTGGATAGCCGTCAGCCATCTGACGCAGCATCTGGCAGTGTGAAGTGAAACGTAGCGCCCTGCCCGAGTGCGGACTCCACCCAAAGCTGCCCGCCGTGTTGGCCCACGATTCTCTTACAGGTCGCAAGGCCGATGCCTGAGCCGTCGAATTCTTGCCGTGAATGGAGGCGTTTGAAGGGCGCGAAGATCGCTGCGTGGTGCTGCGCGTCGATGCCAATCCCGTTGTCCTCTACCGAGATTCTCCACCGGTCGCCTTCGCGACGGGACGTAAGATTCACGACGACCGGCTCCCTGTGCCTAAATTTGATGCCGTTGGAGATCAGATTCTGGAGCAGCTGGACGAGTGCACCTTCGTCTCCCGACACCGCCGGCGGCATGAGACCCACGATAACCCTTGCTTGCGTCTCTTCGATGAGAGCCTTCAAGTTTTCTACGACAGACTGCATGCACGACTTGAGGTTAACCGGGACGAGGACCTTCGCGGACCTTCCCGCGCGGGAGTATTCCAGAAGGCTGTCCAGCATCTTCGCCATGCGGTCCACCATCCGAACAGCCGCTACAAGAAACTCATTGCCCTCGGCGTCCAGAGGCTTGTCCCGATAGAAGTCAAGTATCACTTCCACATTGTTTCTGACAGAGCACAGCGGGGTCTTCAAATCGTGCGAGGCAACCGAAACGAAAGCTTCGAGCTCTCTCTGTTTTTCGGCCACTAGTCTCTGGAGTCTGACCTGTTCAACGGCGTTAGCGATAGCTCGATAGAGGGCCTTCGACGTCATCACCTCGCGCACCACGACATCTTTGACCATGTAATCTTGTGCGTCCCGTTTCATCGCCTCGACCGCCACGGCCTCGTTACCGGCGCCGGTAAGAACGATGACAGGAACGTCATTGCCGAGCGTGCGGACCGAATCGAGCACCTCCAGACCATCGTCTCCTCCGAGGCGATAGTCGAGCAACAGACAATCGGTCTTCTCCGCAGCTAAGGCTTGCTGACCACTCTCGGCGTCCAAGCAGTGAGCGAATTCAACCTGAAACTCGGGAATCTTGTTCAAGAGACGCCGCAGCAGTTCAGCATCCGCGGGGTTGTCGTCGATGAGCAGAATCTTGAGTGTTTGCCCGCTCATGACTAGTCGGCAGTGTGGGGGGGGGGGGGACGACGAGCTTCAGCCAGTAGGTGCCCAATTGCTCCAAGGCGGCGACGAAGTCCTGGACCTCGATGGGCTTCTGGATGAATGAGTTACAGCCCAGTTTGTAGCTCCGCACGACATCCTCTTCTTGCCGCGACGTAGTGAGCACGACGACGGGAATGGTGTCCAGGTTAGAGTCAGCCCTCATGCGCTCAAGAACTTGTCTCCCATCGAGCCTTGGCATGTTCAAGTCCAAGAGGATGAGGTCAGGTCTGGGGCACGACGCCGGGGTCGAGAACTTCTCGCGCTGACGGAGATAATCCATCGCCTCCTCGCCATTCGAGACAACACGCAAGTCACAATGAATCACACCTCTGTCGAGCGCGCGACGTGCGAGGTCCTGGTCAGCCGGGTTGTCTTCAACTAATAAAACGGTCGCGGCACGAAGTTGCTCGTCTGGTTGCATCATGCTTGCTCCGATTCCTTACCTGCGTTTGGGAGTGTGAACTTGAAATGAGCGCCTTCGGCGGGTCTCGTTCCACCCAAATCCTACCCCGGCGACGGTCAACGTTTTTGCGGCAGCTCGCTAGCAGACCGTCGCTTTGCGGGCGTCTGGAAGCACATCGATTTGTTGGTCAGCTCGGTCTTGGCCCATACCTCAGAAAGCCTGTGGCGCTCCTGGTGAACCACTCTCGGATTTCGCTTTCTGTCGCGGCTCGTAAGGGATAGAATCGACTATTTTGGGAGACTCCATTAAGCCCGCATTTTCAATTTGATGTTTGACATCCCGACCTTCCAGCGGCCTTGAGCGTCTTTATTCATAGGGGCTAGAGCCCGATGAGGACGCCATGGAGGCCAACACCCAATGGGTGAAAAACAAACCAAGCCATTCCAGCTAAGTTTCAATGGACTTCTCAAAGTCGATTTCCAGGGATCGCACGTCACTTCCGACGGTGGCCTGATTTTGGTTCGCGAACTGGACGAACGGCTCGGTCTCGGAGAACTGATTGACGAGCATCTCAGCGACTCCCGGCAAGGCACAAACAAGCAGTTCACGCTCGCTGATCTGTTGCGGCAGTCGGTTTACAGCCGACTCGCCGGCTACGAGGACCTCAACGACGCCGAGCGGGTTTCGATCGATCCGACGTTTCGGCTGATCGGTTCGCAGAAGATCTGGGATCGCGGTGCGGCCTTGACCTCGACGCTGCACGGCTTCGAGACGGAGATGCTGGCGAGCGAAGAGAACCTGCTGGGGCTGATGGCGCTGAACCGAGAGCTGGTCGGGCAAGCGGAAGCGTTCGACGACGCCGAGCGGGTCGTTCTGGACCTGGACTCCACCGAGAGTCCGGTCCATGGCCAACAGGAAGGCAGTGCCTACAACGGACACTTCGAGTCGGTCTGCTACCACCCGTTGCTTTTGTTCAACGGTCATGGTGATTGCCTCGCTGCCAAGCTGCGTCCAGGCAACGTGCACAGCGCCGAGGACTGGGATGAGCTCTTGTTGCCGGAGATCGAGCGCCAACAGGCTGCGGGCAAGCAGGTCGCCTTCCGGGGCGATGCGGCCTTTGCGAAGCCGGAAGTTTATGAGGCTTCGGAGGAACGCGGAGTACAGTACGCCATTCGCATTCCGGCCAACAAGAGCTTGGAGCTGGAGATCGAAGACATCCTGTTTCGCCCGCCGGGAAGGCCTTCCCGCAAGCCCTTGGTGCGCTACAAGAGTTTTCGCTATCAGGCGGAGAGTTGGTCGCAGGCGAGGCGGATCGTCGCTAAGGTCGAGCATCACCAGGGCGAGCTGTTCCCGCGCGTCGGATTCATCGTGACGAGCATGAGCTTGCCGAGTCGCTCGGTGGTGCGCTTCTACAACAAGCGCGGCACGGCGGAACAGTGGATCAAGGAAGGCAAGCAGGCGACGCACTGGACGCGATTGTCGTGCCATCGATTTCGGGCCAACGAAGTGCGGTTGCAACTGAGCGTGCTGGCCTACAACCTGGGCAATCTTTGGCGGCGGCTGGGGCTTCCGCAGCGAATCAAGAGTTGGTCGCTGACGAGCTTGCAACACAGGTTGATGAAGACCGGCGGTCGGCTGGTCAAGCACGCGCGGTATTACTGGCTCTTATTGGCGGAGGGACATCTGAACCGGCGGCTGTTCGGCGACATGCTGCACAAGATCTGGGCGCTGCCGCTGCCGAGTGGGTAGCATTGCCGGAGTGAGGATCAACAGCTTTTGGCTCCAAAAGGTTTCGCAAGGAGCAGTGTCGGCCGGAGCGCCGTTCAAGCCGCTCAATCAACGACTGTGAGCGGTCGAACCAGCTCTGGCGACTACCAGCAGAGGTGATGTGCAGGGTTCAGCGTGAAAGGACGTGCTGTTCGGAGCGGAGCGGGTGTATACTGTGGCCGTGCCAGGGCCAAAATGGAAATCCTGGTTAAGCGTCCCCGATTGCCCGCTTTGCTTCATGCAAGATGTCTCCCCTCGGTGCGGGAAACCGTCGCGTGCCACGCAGGAGCCTGGACCATCCGTGTGGTCCAGAACTGGTTCGAAGAGTTCCGCGGCCGCGAGCAGCACTAAGCCCCACGAAACGAACGACATTAGCCCTCGTCCGCCCATAGATGGCGGTATGTCGCGCTCGCACCATCAAACAGCCGCCTTCAGTTCTTAACTTGCTCCAACAAAGGCACTTAGCTGATCACGGCTTCGCTTGACTGTATGATGGGCAGTCCAGGGCAAGTGCTGCTCTCTTCGATCAACGCACCGAAAAACGACGGCCCTAAAGGGGACGGAGCCCTTTGCTGATGCGGTCCATGACAGGGCATCACGGAATTGCCGAACTTTTTTTTATCGCCTTTTCAACAACTTGCCTCCCTGCCGACTCGGAACCCCCACCGACGAGTGCTAGCCTGATATTGGGAACGACCGGTGCGGACAGATCGCCGGACCAACAACGACCGTTTCCTGGCCAGGCAGTTTCGATGTTGCTCTCCGAAAATAGGTAAGCGACCTTCCCCCGCGAACGGCAGCTCCTGACGCAATCCGTCAGGTGAGGACCGTCCGTTCAAGCCCGTCTTTTCGCTCCTATCCTGGGCGGGCCACTGAGGTCATCACAGACTGGAGCCAGAGGGCCCTCTTTTTTTGAACCGATCTTGAACCGAGCCATGACCGTGAGGGAGCGGTCCGGTGTTGCAGTGGAGTCTGTTGACACAGATCCTAGAGCAGAACTCCGTCCGGCCCGGCCATCCGACGAAGCGACGCATCGCGCCCTGCTCATAGGAAGCCAAGAACCCCGCGACCGTCCCATTTCGTTCCATTTCGTAGCATTCTCACCCGGCTTGAGCCGCTCGCGGTTGCGGCCAGGCAAGGTGGAGGTTGATCTCGGAATCGACCTTGTGAAGCAGGGCCGGCTCATGGCTCAAGCCGGTTTGGGTAAGGCCCCTGAAAGGGGCCTGAGGCGTTCACTCGGGGTCGTTCTACCAGGCGTCGAACGCCTGGCCTAGTCGAAACCAAGGCCCGTGAACGGGCCTGTTTGCATCCGGACGGGCGGGATCGGCCGGTTAGGAGCGTGGCCTGTCGTAGGGAGCCAGACGCGTTTCGCCTTCAGGTTGCGGTTTCACGGACGCTTGGTTCCGGCTCGTCCGGGTCAGGGAGCGGTCAGCCAGATCACCGGGGCTGTGGTTGCGGGCCACTAATCCTTCAGGATCTGGCGGGCGATGATCATGCGCTGGATCTCGCTCGTCCCCTCGCCGATGGTCAGCAGTTTAACGTCGCGATAGAACTTCTCGACCGGGTAGTCTTTCGTGAAACCGTAGCCGCCGTGGACTTGGACAGCCTCGTTCGCCACGCGGACCGCCGTCTCGCTGGAGAAGAGCTTCGCCATCGAGGACTCCTTCGTCACGCGGTGTCCTTGATCGAGCATCCAAGCGGCGCGGAACGTGAGCAGGCGCGAGGCGTCGATCTCGGTCGCCATGTCGGTTAGCTTGTGCTGGATGGCTTGGAACTCGGAGATTCTCTTGCCGAACTGGCGGCGTTCCTTCGAGTAGCTCAAGGCGGCCTCGTATGCCCCCTGCGCCAGGCCGACCCCGAGTGCGGCGATCGAGATGCGTCCGCCGTCGAGGATCTTCATCGCATCGACGAAGCCGTGCCCGCGCTTGCCGATCATGTGCTCGGAGGAAAGGCGGCAGTCGGAGAAGATCACCTCGCTGGTATCGCTGGCGCGCATGCCGAGCTTGTTCTCCTTGCGGCCCAGGCTGAAGCCGGGCGTGCCCTTCTCGATGACGAACGCGGAGATGCCATGCGTTCCTGACCCCGGGTCGGTCAGGGCCGTAGCCACGCATAAATCCGCGCGTTGGGCGTTGGTCGTGAACGTCTTCGAGCCGTCCAAGACCCAGGCGTCGCCGTCGAGCACCGCGGCCGTGCGGGTGCCGGCGGCGTCGGAACCCGCTTCGGGCTCGGTCAGAGACCAGCACCCGATCCACTCGCCCGAGGCGAGCTTGGGAACATACTTGCTCTTCTGCTCGGGGCTACCGTGCATGTAGATGTGTCCGGTGGCCAGTGAGATGTGCGCCCCCACGCTGAGCGCGATCGACGGGTCGACGCGGGCCAACTCCTCCATGATGAGCGCGTATTCGATATAGCCCATCCCGGCGCCGCCGTCTTGCTCGGGGAAGACGACCCCGAGGACCCCCAGCCGGCCGAGCTTCTTGAGCACCTCGGTTGGGAAGTCCTGCTGCTCGTCCCACTCCATGACGTGCGGACGGATCTCGGCCTCAGCAAACTCGCGAACCATGGCCCGGAGATCGCATTGCTCTTCGGTGAGCTCGAAGTCCATCATCTGTATTGCACGCTTACTAGGTTAAGATGCTGCTCGGACCCCTTGGGCCCCGATTTCGTAGGTGATTGATTTCGCAGGCTTTAGGGATGCATTGACGCCCGTCCAGCGCTGCCATATGCTTGAGTTCCTCTCCCTATAGTCGGAGGCTGCCTCAATTGACAAAAGGGTCTATTTCTATCAAGATAGTAGAGATAGCAATCGCTCATCCCTACCAGCATAGTAGAGATCGCGCGATCGCCAGGGGAGGTGCATCCATGGCTACCGCGACAACCGCGCCCAATACCGCCGGCGACGACCGCTGGGCTCACCTTCCACCGGCCGCCAGGGAAGAGATCGACGTCTTCGAGACCGAGTTGCGCCGGGTCCAGTCGGGCCAGATGGCGGAGAAGGTCTTCCTGGAGTTTCGTCTGCGGCACGGGGTATACGGGCAGCGGCAAGACGGTGTTCAGATGCAGCGCATCAAGATCCCCATGGGGATCGTCGACACCGCCAAGATGGTCCAACTGGCCGACCTGTGTGAAGAGTACGCCGTGGGCGTGGCCCACATCACCACCCGCCAAGACTTCCAGTATCACTACATCGACATCAACGATACGCCCAACCTGATGCGGCGGCTGGCCGAAGTCGGCATCACGACTCGCGAGGCCTGCGGCAACGCGGTCCGTAACGTGACGGCCTGCCCGCAGGCCGGTGTTTGCACAGACGAGACGTTCGACATCACGCCGTATTCGAAGGCGATGGCGTACTTCCTGCTGCGGCATCCCGATGCGCAGAACTTTGGCCGCAAGTTCAAGATCGCCTACTCGGGCTGCGACGACCATGCTTGCGGGCTGGCGCGGATGCACGACATCGGCGTGATTGCGAAGGTGCGGGACGCGAACGGCGCCAAGGTCGAGGGATTCAAGGTGTTCGTCGGAGGAGGCCTCGGCGCACTGCCGTTCCAGGCGGAACTTTACAGCGAGTTCGTGCCGGCGGACGAGATGCTGCCTCTGGCTCAGGCCATCGCCCGGGTTTTCGCTCGCCTTGGCGAGAAGCAGAACCGCGCCAAGGCGCGCATGAAGTTTTTGATCGCCAAGCTTGGGCTCGAGGAGTTCAAGCGCCAAGTCGCCGAAGAGCGCGGCAAGCTACGCGAAGACCCCCGCTGGGCGAGTGAGCTGGAGCAGGCGATGGCTGACTACAGCGACCAGCCGCTCAAGCCTCCGTCGGAACTCCAGGCACCGGACGGGGCTGACCCCGCTCTACGGCGCTGGCTCGACGTCAACGTCCGGCCACAGAACCAGCAGGGTTACTCGATGGTCGAGGTGTTCCTGCCGCTCGGCGACATCTCGGCCGATCAGTTGCGGGGGTTCGCCAACCTTTGCCGGCGCTACATCAACGATACGATCCGCACCACCGTCGATCAGAACTTCCTGGTGCGCTGGGTGGCGAACGGCGATCTGGTGGCGTTCTACGAGGGCCTCAAGGAGTTGCACCTGGCCGACGCCGGGGCGGGCCGGCTCGCCGACGTGACCGCGTGCCCGGGGACGGATTCGTGCAAGCTGGGAATTGCCTCGTCGAGAGGACTGGCCGCCGTGCTGCATGAGGGCTTCGGAAACGGCATGGCGCGGCTGGCCGACCGTGACGACGTTAAGGTGAAGATCAGCGGCTGCTTCAATTCCTGCGGCCAGCACCACATTGCTGACATCGGGTTGTTCGGCTCCGTGCAGCGCAAGGGAAACCACTCGGCACCGGTGTTCCAGATCCTCACCGGCGGGACGGCGAAGAACAACGCGGCTTCCTACGGCCTCACCGTCGGCAAGGTAGCCGCCAAACACGCGCCGGCGGCGATTGCCAAGCTCAGCGATCTCTACGGCAAGGAGAAGCGGGAAGGCGAGAGCTTCGCCGAGTTCTCCGACCGCCTGGGCCGGGTTCGCTTGAAGGAGGAGCTTAGCGAGTTCACCGTCACGACCAGCTTTGACGAGACGCCCGATCTCTACGAGGACAACCGGCAGCCGTGGGAGTACAAGAAGTCCCTCGGTGTGGGTGAGTGCGCCGGTGAAGTGGTCGACCAGGCCGAGTTTATGCTGGAGGACGCCGACCGGCTGAACTTCGAAGCGACATTGTCGCTCGACGAGGGCCTGTGGGAAGACGCCGCACGGAAGTCGTTCGAGGCGTCGGTCAAAGCCTCCGATGGCTTGCTCTCGACGCGCGGCCTGCTGCTCTCAGACCGCTACGACACGGTCGCCGAGTTCCGCACACACTTCTATGACGCGGGGATGTTTTTGAAGCCGTTCGCCGAGAATTTCTTCCGCTCCGCCGAGGAGCCGATCGACGGGATCAGCGCCGAGCGGGCCCGCAAGCGCGTGGAGGAGACGACTTTGTTCATCGAGCAGGCGCAGACCGTCTACACTCAAACCTAGCGCCGCGATGCCATGCCAAGGCGGGATTGGGCCAGGACGGGCCAATAGCTGAGTGACTATACCCCCAACTCACCAGCTACTGGCCCGATCCTTCGAAAGGGAGGGTTGAAGCCGCCTAGACAGGACGGCTTCAATCGCAAAGGCGGGAGGCGGCGCCACCAGGTTACAGCCCGACCGGAGTTTTACTGGAACGACCTCGGCCGGCCAACTTTCGCTCGCGTCCCGCGGGCTCCGCGAGAGACGAAACACGACATTCGAAACACGATCTTCCCATGTCCCCCGACCTCCAACGCATCCACGTAAAGCTTCTCGCCGACGCGCCGACGCGCCTTCGCCTTGACCCCTTCCTGGCAATCTTCGGCCGCTGGCGGCAGGACAAGACGCATCCGGCCCAGTGGATCGATCTAGCCGACTACGCGCACATGGCCAAGGGGCCGGGGATTCTGCTCGTCGGCAAGCAGGGCAATTATTCGATCAACCGCGATGATCCCGGGCTCGGATTGCTCTACAGCGGCAAGACGGGCTTTGAGGGCTCCGAGGAGGAGCGTGTGATCGAGGCCTTCCGGCGCTGCCTCGAGTTGACGCTGGCGATTCTCGAAGAGCCGGAGTATCCGGCTAGTCTCAAGCTCGAACCAGGGTCGTGGGAGCTGTTCATCAACGATCGGCTGAACTTCCCGAATAACGAGGCGACCGACACGGCGCTGAAACCCTCGATCGAGTCGGCGCTGGATGTTTTGTTCGGCTCGGGCGGCTACACGCTGACGCGCGACACTGATCCGCAACGCCGCTACGCCTTTTCGATTCGGGCGTCGGCGCCCGCCGAGCTCCCGGCCTTGCTGGATAAGGTCAAGACGACCGCCTGAGTCGGGCTTACGCGCGTAGATGAAGAACCCAAACAGGCTAGCCATTCGTCTGGATGAGGCAGTGTTGGCTCGTCGGGGAGTTAGCTAGCCCAACTTCGTCACGGCGACGGTGATTCTAACGAATTTGGGTCTGCGAACGAGTGTAAGTGATTGATACTTCGAACGCACCCTCGCCAGAACCGATGTAGTGCAGACCTACCCTCTTGAAATGGCTGCGCATTCGTGACAATATTTTCGCAGAATGTTTTTGCGGCCGCACCGCAGACACAAGGACGGCAAGGACCACACCTACTGGTCGTTGGTCGAGACCGTGCGCACCCCCGACGGACCGCGGCAGCGACGGCTGTGTTACCTGGGCGAGCTCAATGACGCGGCGCGGGCCCGTTGGCTCAAGATCACCGCCGTATTCAACGAGCACGGCGAGAGTCGGCAGCTGAAATTGTTCCCCTCCGATGTGGAACCCCCGCGCGGGGAAACGGAGGTGGCTCGGGTGCTGCTGGACCGCGTGCGCCTGGAACGAACACGCCGTTTCGGGGACGGTCTTCTGGGACGGGAGTTGTGGCGGCGTCTGGGTCTGGACCGGTTCTGCGAGGAGGTATTGGATCGCGAAGACGATCCGGCGGACGTGCCCTGGTCGCGAGTCGCGGCGGTGCTGGCGATCAACCGCCTGTGCGCGCCAGGCAGTGAGTTGGCGATCGAGCAGCGCTGGTATCCGGCCACGGCGCTGGACGATCTGCTGGGGATCTAAGAGGGCAAGATCAACGACACCCGGTTGTACCGCTGCCTGGACCGTCTGCTGCCGCACAAGACGAAGCTGGAGCGTCATCTCAAGCAGCGTTGGGGGGAGTTGTTCGCCGCCGAGTTCGACGTGCTGCTCTACGATCTCACCAGCAGCTACGTCGAAGCAGCGGCCCTGAACAATCCGATGATGCAGCGCGGCTACTCGCGCGACCATCGGCCCGACTGCAAGCAAGTGGTGCTGGCGCTGATCGTGAACACAGAAGGTTTCCCGTTGAGCTACGAAACCTTCGATGGAAACCGAGCCGATGTCACCACACTGGAAGCGGTGTTGCGGATGGTGGAGCGCAAGTACGGCCAGGCCCGGCGGGTGTGGGTGTTGGACCGCGGGATTGTCAGCGAAGAGAACCTGGAAGCGTTACGGCGCCGCCAGGGGCAGTATCTGGTGGGAACGCCGCGCGCGAAGCTGAAGCAGTTCGAGCGGGAACTGCTGGAGGAGGGTTGGCGCCAGGTGCGTCCCGAGGTGGAAGTGAAGCTCGTGCCGACGCCGCAGGGGGAAGAAACCTACATCCTGTGCCGGTCCACGGCGCGCCAAGAGAAGGAGCAGGCGATGCGCAGTCGATTTTCGGCGCGCCTGGAGAAGGCCCTGCGCGCCTTGGCGCAGCGAGTGGAGGAGGGGAAGCTGCAAGACCGGCCCAAGATCGAGCGGCGGCTGGGGAGCATCCAGGCGCGGCATCCGCAGGTGGCCGACCTCTACTCGATCGCAGTCGTCGAGCAGGAGGGGGGGGCTGCGGGTGGAGTGGGAGGCGATCGCGGAACGTCAAAGCTGGCAGCAAGCCCGGGAAGGGGCGTATCTGTTGCGGACGAACTTGCCCGACACCGATCCGGAGCAACTCTGGACGAGCTACATTCAACTGACGGAAGTCGAAGCGACGTTTCGCGCACTGAAGAGCGAACTGTCGATCCGGCCGATCTTCCACCAACGGGAGAGGCGGGCGAAGGCTCACATTCTGGTGGCGTTTTTGGGCTATGCGATGTGGGTGACGCTGAAACATCTGCTGTTACGCCGGCGGTCGAATCTTTCTCCGGCCCGGGCTTTGGATCTGCTAAGCCGGCTGCATAGTGCCGACATCATTTTGCCGACCACGGAAGGTCGTGAGATTCGTCTGCGACGGATCACGACCCCGAGCGCCGAGCAGCAAACTCTGCTGGATCAACTCGGTCTGTCACTGCCGAAGCGGCTCCGTTTTGACACGGAATGTAGTGCAGACTTTGCCCAACCCAACGCTCATTCTAAACCCGCATTTTCAATTTGATGTTTGACATCCCGACCTTCCAGCGGCCTTGAGCGTCTTTATTCATAGGGGCTAGAGCCCGATGAGGACGCCATGGAGGCCAACACCCAATGGGTGAAAAACAAACCAAGCCATTCCAGCTAAGTTTCAATGGACTTCTCAAAGTCGATTTCCAGGGATCGCACGTCACTTCCGACGGTGGCCTGATTTTGGTTCGCGAACTGGACGAACGGCTCGGTCTCGGAGAACTGATTGACGAGCATCTCAGCGACTCCCGGCAAGGCACAAACAAGCAGTTCACGCTCGCTGATCTGTTGCGGCAGTCGGTTTACAGCCGACTCGCCGGCTACGAGGACCTCAACGACGCCGAGCGGGTTTCGATCGATCCGGCGTTTCGGCTGATCGGTTCGCAGAAGATCTGGGATCGCGGTGCGGCCTTGACCTCGACGCTGCACGGCTTCGAGACGGAGATGCTGGCGAGCGAAGAGAACCTGCTGGGGCTGATGGCGCTGAACCGAGAGCTGGTCGGGCAAGCGGAAGCGTTCGACGACGCCGAGCGGGTCGTTCTGGACCTGGACTCCACCGAGAGTCCGGTCCATGGCCAACAGGAAGGCAGTGCCTACAACGGACACTTCGAGTCGGTCTGCTACCACCCGTTGCTTTTGTTCAACGGTCATGGTGATTGCCTCGCTGCCAAGCTGCGTCCAGGCAACGTGCACAGCGCCGAGGACTGGAATGAGCTCTTGTTGCCGGAGATCGAGCGCCAACAGGCTGCGGGCAAGCAGGTCGCCTTCCGGGGCGATGCGGCCTTTGCGAAGCCGGAAGTTTATGAGGCTTCGGAGGAACGCGGAGTACAGTACGCCATTCGCATTCCGGCCAACAAGAGCTTGGAGCTGGAGATCGAAGACATCCTGTTTCGCCCGCCGGGAAGGCCTTCCCGCAAGCCCTTGGTGCGCTACAAGAGTTTTCGCTATCAGGCGGAGAGTTGGTCGCAGGCGAGGCGGATCGTCGCTAAGGTCGAGCATCACCAGGGCGAGCTGTTCCCGCGCGTCGGATTCATCGTGACGAGCATGAGCTTGCCGAGTCGCTCGGTGGTGCGCTTCTACAACAAGCGCGGCACGGCGGAACAGTGGATCAAGGAAGGCAAGCAGGCGACGCACTGGACGCGATTGTCGTGCCATCGATTTCGGGCCAACGAAGTGCGGTTGCAACTGAGCGTGCTGGCCTACAACCTGGGCAATCTTTGGCGGCGGCTGGGGCTTCCGCAGCGAATCAAGAGTTGGTCGCTGACGAGCTTGCAACACAGGTTGATGAAGACCGGCGGTCGGCTGGTCAAGCACGCGCGGTATTACTGGCTCTTATTGGCGGAGGCACATCTGAACCGGCGGCTGTTCGGCGACATGCTGCACAAGATCTGGGCGCTGCCGCTGCCGAGTGGGTAGCATTGCCGGAGTGAGGATCAACAGCTTTTGGCTCCAAAAGGTTTCGCAAGGAGCAGTGTCGGCCGGAGCGCCGTTCAAGCCGCTCAATCAACGACTGTGAGCGGTCGAACCAGCTCTGGCGACTACCAGCAGAGGTGATGTGCAGGGTTCAGCGTGAAAGGACGTGCTGTTCGGAGCGGAGCGGGTGTATACTGTGGCCGTGCCAGGGCCAAAATGGAAATCCTGGCTAAAGAGCTTAGTCGGACTGCACCCGCCGCTGTGACGAACTTGGGCTAACTACCGCTTGACACGCTATGTCAACGGCAAATACGTCTAGGAATCCTTCTCCTCGCCCGCCGCCTTGCACAAAGCCCAGCGCGAAGTCGCCGCACACCACAAGTTCCGGGAACTCTGCCGTAGCTTTGTCGAAGTCAACGAGAAGATCTGCCGCTTGCGTCCCGTCGAGCAAGAGCAGGAACCAGCGGCGTCCCTCACGCCGCGGAAGAAAACGATGCGCTATCCGCGCTTTCGCAAGCAAGGGCTGTTGATCGGCTCGGGAGTGATCGAAGCGGGTTGCAAGACGGTGGTGGCGCAGCGACTCAAGCGCTCGGGCATGTTCTGGACGGTGCGCGGCGCTAACGCCATCGTGGTGCTACGCTGCGCCCGTCTCAGCGGCCGCTTCGAGGACTACTGGGAATCCGCGCCCAAGCCGCCTGATGGCACTTTCATGTCGCGCACCCCCCGGGTGAGTGGAAGCGCAGGATGATATACGATGCGCTCGACGGCGTCGTGCACGGGATGCGTGGTGGCGTGGGACGGGTCGGGACCGACGGCGGTCCTCACGGCGAGTTTCGGGGGCGTGTGGCTGCAGCAGTCGAGCGGTGACGAAGACAAGCTAACGTGGACCCACCGTCAATTGACCGCCGGTGACCTCGCTTCGCGGCCCGGCGGCGGCGCGAGCGAGATCCGCGTGGGGCGCCTGGGGACAAGCCGGGTCGCCGGCCGATTCCCAGATCGATTCCTCGTGACCTTGGAGCCGTGGCACGGACATCAGGTGGTGGTCTACCCCGATATCTCTCGAGACGACCCAACTCGCCACGTGATTGACTCCAGCTTCGAGGACGGCCACGCCGTTGAGGTGGGCGATTTCAACGGTGACGGGCTCGACGAGATCGTGGCAGGCTACCGCGGTCCGGGTGCAAGCGCGTACCTCTACTACCCGGCAGACGATCGCGGTACAAAATGGCATCGCGCAGTGCTCGACAGCGGCGGTATGGCGGCCGCCGGTTGCGACGTGGCCGACCTTAGCGGCGATGGCCGCGCCGATATCGTCTGCATTGGTGCGAGAACCGCCAACATCAGGTGGTACGAAAACCTGGGCGGCCGATGAAACCTGCCGACCGCGGCAGTTCGGGGGCAGTTCGGCTGCTCTCTGTGGACCAGCGTTGCACCGACGATTCCGCTGTACAACCTCCCCCATCTTCGGAATCCCAGTCACAGAATTATCATCCCATAGAATCAATAACTTACGGCGGAAAAGGCGAATAACGCCCGCCCTTGTACGCTACACTGAGACCCGAGAGGGCCAGAGTCGCAACGCAGGAATGACAACCTTGCGAAAACCTTGCCAAACCGTGCCAAAAGACCGACCACCCGCCGCGCGTCCACCGACGTGGCTGTCGGCACTCAGGGACATGCCGCGGCAACCCTGGTCCCTCGCGGCCGCTACGAGCAACCGCTGTAGCCGCGCAAGGGTAGCGGACGCCAACGTGGGCGAGGTTCGATGAGTCGTGCTGATCGACACAGATTCGCGACTCGACTTTTGCCAAGCTTTCCGCGCCTAGCGGCGGGCCCGCGGGTTTACATCCGGGGCGCTGTTACTTTCCTTTTGGAGTGACAAGCCATGAATCGACGTCAGTTCTTGACCACCGCCACCTCGGCGGCTTCGGTTGCCTCAGCAGCCTCCGCGGCCCCGCGTGCGGCGTCGGGTTCGGGAGCGCCCGACTTTGACGCGGTGCGAGCTGATTTTCCGAGAGCGCGAACCGCCGCCTATTTCGACTGCGCGTCGTCGCATCCGCTAAGCGTCCATTCGTCAGCGGCGCTTCATCGCTATATCGATTGGGCGACTCATGAGGTTGGCGAGCCTTGGTGGCCGTCGTGGGCCGAGCCGCGCACGGAAGCGAAGAACCTGTTCGCGAAGCTCATCAACGCGAAGCCCAAGGAGATCGCCTTCGCGCGCAGCACCATCGAGGCCGAGAGCAACTTGCTCAATGGCATGCAAGACACGCTGGCCGGCGGCAACGTCGTCACCAACGACCTGCACTACACCGCGGCCCTCTACAACTACAAGATGCGGCAGCAGGAAGGCCTCGACCTTCGCGTCGTCAAGCATCGCGACTGGCAGATTGACCTTCGCGACATGGAGAAGGCCGTCGACCGCAATACGAAGTTGGTCTCGATTACCTTGGTGTCGAACGTCAACGGATACCTCTCCGACGTGAAGGCGATCAGCGACTTGGCCCACGCGCACGGCGCTTATGTTTACGTGGACGTCATTCAGGCAGCGGGCGCGGTGCCCATCGACGTCCGCGCGATGGGTATCGACTTTGCGGCTTGCTCGACATACAAGTGGCTGATGGGGGTCAAAGGGTTCGGCTTTATGTACGTGCGGGAAGACCTGCAACGGACCGTTGCAAAACCGACGCAGCACTCCGGCGGCGTCCGGTTCAACTATGCTCCGTGGGTCGAGAAGCCTGATCCGGAGATGGATGAGATTGGGTTCGAGCCGCGTCCGGCGCCTGCCTGTTACGAGGTGAGCTACCCGTCGTACGAAGGAGCGATCTGCGCGCAGGAGAGCGTGAAATACGTCCTTGAGCTTGGCGTCGACAACATCCGCAACCATGTGCGTGGGTTGACCGACCGGCTACGGAAAGAACTGCCCAAGATGGGGTATCCCTCGATCACGCCAGAGGGTAATGAGAGCCCGATCGTGGTGTTCCGCGCGAGTGACCCGGCTGGGACGATGAAGAAGCTGCGGAGTGCCGGTGTGCATGCGGCGATGCGGTTTGGAAACAAGTTGCGGATCTCGCCGTCGGTTTTCAGTAACCAGCAGGATGTGGATCGGTTGTTGGAGGCGTTGGGGTAAGTCACAGCCGCGGATGTCAGACCGAGGTCCGCGCTATCGGCCGGGATGCGCGCTCTGGGCTGCGGACCGCGGGTTCCCACCCGCGGCTCTGGTTCTGCGCTAGGAGCTCTCGTGTGTGTGTCGGAGGACGTGCCGGACCGCTCCCTTACGGTCACGGCTCGGTTTTCCGAGCGCTAGTTGCTAGGCTTCTTAAGAGAGCTTTTCCGGAGGTCTGATGAAGCGTAGAACGTTCTTGGCGGGGGCGGGGTCGGTGCTGGCGGCATCGCTGCGTGCCGGCGCGGCCGACACCAAGCCGTGGGAGTGGCGGGAGTATGCGGGGGATGCTCACTCCAGCCGCTTTGCGCCGCTCGACGAGATCACGAAGGACAACGTCGAGCACCTCGAGCCCGTCTGGGAACTTGAGACCCTGCCGCCGCGTGTGCGCGAACAAGGCATCGTGCAGTGTACGCCGATCGTCGTTGACGGCATCATGTATGTCTCCGCGCATGGACTCCACTCACACGCGATCGAGGCGCACAGCGGCAAACTGATTTGGTCGAACCAGGGTTTCGACGACGGCCGGCGCCGCAGACAGGCGGTGGGCACGTCACGTGGTGTGACGTACTGGAAGGACGGTGCGGAGGAGCGGATCTTCGCGGCCGTCCGCGAGCATATCTTCGCGATCAACGCCAAGACCGGCAAGCTGATCGACGGCTTCGGCACGGGCGGCGCCATCGAGTTGGAAAAAGATCTTGATCGCAGCCTGGACGACATCGAGTCGGTCGTTTCGCGGACGCCGCCCGCCGTCTACCAAGACCTGCTGATCGTCATGTCGGTGCCGGGCGAAGGGCCGGAGAAGTCGGCGCCGGGCCACATTCGAGCGTATGACTGCCGTACCGGGAAGCGACGCTGGATCTTCCACACGATTCCCCATCCGGGCGAGTTCGGCTACGAGACGTGGTCGAAGGATTCGTGGAAGACATCCGGCGGCGCAAACTGCTGGGGCGGCGTCAGCATCGACCACGAGCGCGGACTCCTCTTCCTCGGCACGGGTTCGCCGGCGTTCGACTTCTGGGGCGGCGATCGGATTGGCGAGAATCTGTTCGGGAACTGCGTCCTGTGCCTGAAGGCGGAAACGGGCGAAAGAGTCTGGCACTACCAGACGGTTCATCACGACCTGTTTGACTACGACATCCCGTGTGCGCCGAACCTCGTTACCGTGCAGCACGAGGGGAGAGCCGTCGACGCGGTGGCGCAGGTCACGAAGCTGGGATGGGTGGTGCTGCTGGACCGCGAGACGGGCAAGCCGCTCTATCCGATCGAGGAACGTCCCGTGGCGAAGTCGACCGTGCCCGGTGAAGAAGCGTGGCCGACGCAGCCGTTCGTGACGAAGCCGCCGCCGTTCAGCAGGCTCTCGATGACGCGGGATGACGTGGCCCATCTCTCGAAGGAGTCGCACGAGTACCTCGTCAACGAGCGAATGAAGGATGTCGTTTTCGCGCCGATGTTTACGCCGCCAATGGTGGACAAGGAAGTTCTCGTATTCCCCGGATACCATGGCGGCGGTTTGTGGGGCGGTGGAAGTTGGGTGGCGGAGAAGGGCGTTCTGTTCGTGAATCACAACGAGATTCCCTGGAGCCTGCGCCTCATGAAGTCGGCCGAGGGTTCCTATCGTCCGTATGAGCACACGGGCTATCTGCGGCCGAGGGATGAAGAGGGCTACCCGGCCATTACGCCTCCCTGGGGCCGGTTGTCGGCCATCGACCTCAACGCGTGCAAGATTCTGTGGCAAGTGCCGCTCGGGGAATACGACGAACTCACGAAACGCGGCATCCCACCGACGGGTACGTATAATCGCGGCGGCAACATCGCGACCAAGAGTGGGTTACTGTTTTCCGCGGGGGCGGAAGACGGCAGGTTGCGGGCGTTCGATCAGGGTGACGGTAAGATTCTCTGGCAACACCAACTCGGCGGCATCGGGTTGGCGACACCGTCGACCTACGAAGTCGACGGACGGCAGTTCGTCGTGGCGGCTGCGAGTCCCCTGTCAACGGTGAAGGGCAAAGGGCCAAAGGCGGGCTTCACAGCTTTCGCGTTGCCGACCTCATGAAGGAGAGCCCCGCGTTCTTTGTTGCCGCCACGCTTGTTTTGGCGGGGCTGGGGTGGGGTCAGGTGGCGCGCAAGCCTCCGAAACCGCCGCCGGAATTTAAGCCCGGCAAGCCCGTCGAGCAGCCGCTGCCGTTTAGCCATAAGAAACACGTCGGGCTGGGCCTCCAATGCCTGGACTGCCATACGATCGAGGACCCCGGAGACTTCGCGGGATTCCCGGCCGAGGCGAAGTGCATGGCGTGCCATGTGGCGGTCAAACCCGAGAGCCCGGATATCCGGAAGCTAGCCGAAGCGGAGAAGACGGCCACACCCATCGAATGGAACCGGGTGTACCGCATGAAGGAGTTCGTTTACTTTTCTCACGAAGTGCACCACCGGGAAGCGAGGGTCGATTGCGCGGTTTGCCATGGCGAGGTTGCGGCGCGTGAGGTGTTGTTTCAGGAGCGGTCGGTCGGCATGTATGCTTGCATGAAGTGCCACGAGCAGTACGAGGCGCCGAATGATTGTGAAGTTTGTCACGACACGCACTAGACTTAGGAACGCTGGCAAAACCCCGCCAAATCCTGCCAGATCCTGCCAAATCCTGCCAAATCCTGCCACGTTGCCGAGCCGTCCACTGGTGTCGGCGAACGCTCGATCTCCCGGATATGGGGCTAACGACTATCGCTAACCGAGAGGGAGGCGGCCACGATGTGGGGCTTCGGGAGTCAACGCGGCGCGGCAGTGAGTGTTGCTCGCCGAACCGAGAACCAGTCGTCGCCGGAGAAGACCATGTGGATGGTCTTGCCGTCGGAGCTCATCCACTTGGTCGGGAAGCTGCACGTCTCGCCGGGGCCGACGTCCCATTGCTCGGTGAAGTAGACGGTGGTCCAGGGGCCCCAGGGCTCGGGGGCGTCGTAGACGCCGAACCCGCCCGAGAAAGCGCGTGTCGCTGCCGGGGATGATCTGGCACCACAGGTACCGCTCGAGGCCGGCGTTGTAGGTGATACCGGAGCGGTAAACGCGGCCGGGGTGCTCGAACACTCCGGCGCGGGCGTCGGCCGAACCTCTCCATCGCGGTCGGCCGGAGGCATCGAGTCCCGCGAAGTACTGGTATGCGGCTTTGTCTCGAACCAACGTCTTCGAAACACGGGCGAGGACCATACGATCGGCCGGTTCGTAGGCGCTGTCGTGGTCGTGAGAGGAGACGTAGACGAAGTGGTCCCGCGCGCCCCGGTAGTTCTTGCCGAAATTCAGGAACGTGGGGGCGCCGAAGCTTGAGACAAGTCGCCAGTCCGCTTCTTGCCAGGTCTTGTCGTGATCCTCCGACCAGGCCAGAAGAGAGTTCGCGGCGTTCCGTATCCACATGTAGAGGACGCCGTCGACCATCAACATGCCGCTGGCTTTGAGTCCGGCCGGCCCTTGTCCGACCTTTTCGATCGACGGAGCGCGAACGTTGACACCGGAGCCGAATTCGCGGCGCGCGATACCGTCAAGTTGAGCGTCACGGTATCGGTGCGTTCGCCAGCGCAAGTCATCGCGAGTGATGTTGAGGTGGTTGAAGACACGCTCGAAAAGGAGGTCCTCGATGTCTCCGCGGTAGGCGAGAGTAGTGCACTCGGCAAGCCAGTTCGGACCACCATCGCTGTAGGCCCACTTCGTGCCGGGCGGGAACAGGAGCTTCGCATAGCCGCCCGGCTTCTCGAATCCCGCGGTGTGGGTCGCCAAGGGCAGTAGCCTGATTTGGTCGCGCCACCGAGTTTGCCGATTCTGCTCCGGCGGAACCGCGAATTGCGGATGGCAATCGGCGGCTCGGTCGCTCAGGCTCAACTTGCCGTCGAGCATCGCCAGGCCCATCGCGGTAAAACCGATCGATTTCGTTGTCGACTTGAGGTCGTAGAGCTTGGCTTCGTCGCCCCAGGAAAGAACGAGCTTTCCGTTTCGGGTAATGAAGCCGGAGCCCCCGCCGCTTAGTGCATACTCTCGGGCGGCCATCAGTTGTTCGTTGTTCAGTCCGGCTTGGGCCGGGGAGATCGTTTCCCAAGTCGCCCCCGGCCAAGCAGTCTGAGCCATAGCGGATCCGAGCGTCAGGAGCACGGCTGCTGCAAGGAGCCCCGCGAGGCGTGCGACTCCCTGGAGCCTCAGAGATTCAGCAGCCTGGGCCACTTCATTTCTCCCGCAAACCGAGGGCCTTGATTTTGGAGGCCAGAGTCGTGGGCCTCAGCCCGAGCAGCTTGGCGGCTCCGGCTGGGCCGGAGATCCTCCAATGCGTCGCCTCCAAAGCCACCAGCAGATTCTCGCGCTCTTGGCGTCTGAGTTCGCTGTATTTGTGAATCTCCTCGGAGCGGCCTTGCGATTTGCCACTTGCGATGGAAGCCCGTTGGCTGTCGTTTGAGTCCGAAGGCAAAGCAAACTCTAGAGGGCCCGACTGCGCTCCGATGACCGCTCTCTCGATGATGTTCTGCAGCTCCCGGACGTTGCCCGGCCAGTGGTAGCGCTGAAGCGCTTCGACATGACGGCGCTTGAGCTTTTGCGGAGGAACACGCAACCGCCGGCAGGCCTGCTCGAGGAAATGGACGGCCAGCATCGGCACGTCGCCCAACCTCTCACGGAGAGGAGCCACCTCGATGGGGAATACACTGAGCCGGTAGTACAGATCTTCCCGGAACCGTCCGGCATCGGCTTCCTGTTTCAAGTCCCGATTGGTTGCCGCGATGACTCTGACGTCCACCTTGCGCGCGCGATCCTCCCCAACGCGCTCGAACGTCCCTTCCTGCAAGACACGCAACAACTTGCTTTGCAGATCCAAGGGGATCTCGCCGATTTCATCCAGAAAGAGCGTACCCCCGTCGGCCAGTTGGAAACGGCCGACGCGATCCCGAATCGCTCCGGTAAACGCCCCTTTGACGTGGCCGAAGAATTCGCTTTCGAACAGCTCCCGAGGCACGGAACCGCAGTTCACAGTTACCAGCGCACGGTCCTTGCGGCGGCTGCGCTCGTGAATCGCCCTCGCGATGAGCTCCTTCCCTGTACCCGATTCGCCACAAATCAAGGCGGTCGTGTCGGCGGGTCCCACGAGGCCGACCTGGTCCAAGACTTTCCTCAACGCTGAGCTTTGACCGATCAGATCTCCGAACCCGTGCGCAACTTTGACTTCTTGCCGCAGGTACTCGTTCTCGAGTTCCAGCCGGCGATGGAGCTGCTCGATCTCCTCAAAGGTTCGGGCGTTGGCGATCGCTATCGCGGCGTGGTCCGCGAACAGGCGCAGCCAAGCCACTTCTTGCAGACCCAATCCTGCCCGCGTGAAGACTCCAAGCACACCGAGAATCTCGCCTCGAAACGAGAGTGGGTGGCCGACAAACGAGCGGATGCCCTCTCGACGCAGCCAGTCGTCGTGGCCGATCCACTGCTTGTCGCCTGCCGTGTCTAGCAGGCGTTCCGATTCCCCGCTCGCGCCGACGCGTCCAATGATCCGGATGCCCAGAGGGAAGCGCTGGAAGTCACCGTCCATGCGATGCCACTGGTCGCCGCTCTCAGGGTTCGTCGGCCTTCCCATGCTCGCCTTTAAGTGCAAGCACTGTTGCTGATCCGGACACTCAGCCCGCATGGGGCATCGTTCGCAAATGTCACCGGGAGCGACCAGCCAGATGCGGGCCAGCGTGCAGGACGCCTCGTCGGCCAGTCCAGTGACAATCATCTGAAGCACGCTGTCAACGTCACGAGCGCCCGCCACAGCCAGAGAGATGGACTGAAGCAGCTCCAGGTTGAGAGACCGGGGCTCGGTCTGCTCTCTGCTGCCCTGAGGTTCCGCGCTCGTCATGGACTTGTACCAATTAGATACGAGATCTCGTCGTATGTCAACGATATATCGTAGTTTTGACGAGACTTCGTTTCCGTCGTCGAGCCTCCCAAGTGCTCTAGAAACTTAATGAAATCAGTCACCTAGATGCTTTGTTGGGTTTTGGACAGCTACGTGTATCTCATACAGCGCAGTCACCTTTGGCTGCTGAACCGAATCGACATCACAAGGGACAAACACAATGACAATCCGAAACCTGAGAATGAACCGCCGAAACAAATCTATCCTGACCCTACTGAGTGCGGTCGCCGCCGTCCTCCTGGTGACCGGCGCTCTTGCTCAACTGCCCAACCCGGGCATGACGATCGACCCGGCCAACACGGCCTTGGTCATCACTGATCCGCAAAACGACTTTCTGAGTCCCGAAGGAGCCACATGGGGCGTAGTCGGCAAGAGCGTCACAGAGAACAAGACGGTCGAGAACATCGACACGCTGTTCAAGCTGGCCAAGGCTCGCGGCATTCCGGTTTTCGTTTCGCCGCACTACTACTACCCCACCGACCACGGCTGGAAGTTCGAAGGCGCGCTCGAAGCGTTGATGCACAAGATCGGCATGTTCGATCGTGCGGGCGCGTTGAGCGTTAAGGGCTTTGAGGGTTCCGGGGCTGACTGGCTGAAGCAGTACAAGCGCTACATCGAAGACGGTGAGACCGTCGTCAGCAGCCCGCACAAGGTCTACGGCCCCGAGACGAACGATCTCGTTCTGCAGTTGCGGAAGCGGGGCATCGACCGGGTGATCTTGGCCGGCATGTCCGCCAATCTCTGTACCGAGAGCCATATGCGTGAGCTGGGCGAGCAGGGCTTCGAGGTTGCGGTTATCAGCGACGGCACGGCTGCCGCTCAGGTGGCGGAGGGCGACGGTTACAAAGCGGTGCTCACGAACTTCCGCTTCATCGCCAGCGCCGTTTGGACCACCGACGAAGTGGTGGAAAAGCTCGGCGGAGAGGTGACGGATTGACCATGAACTAGGCGGGCTGCTATGGCGCGGCCCGCCCTTCAAAACACACACCAACAACTGACTACCCAAGGAGAAAATCATGTCGCAAACAACGCAGCAAACCATGCATCGCTCGATTGAGATTGATGGACTGGATATCTTCTATCGCGAAGCCGGACCCACAGACGCACCGACGGTCCTGCTGCTTCACGGCTTTCCCACGTCGTCCCACATGTTCCGGAACTTGATTCCGCGGTTGTCGGATCGGTTCCACTTGGTGGCTCCGGACTATCCCGGTTACGGCGCAAGCGCGATGCCCGACCTGAAGGACTTCGACTACTCGTTCGACAACCTGGCCGAGGTCGTCGACCGCTTCGTTGAGACGATCGGCCTGGAACGCTACAGCATCTACTTGATGGACTACGGCGCCCAGGTAGGCTACCGCCTCGCCGCCAAGCATCCGGAGCGGGTTGACTCGCTGATCATCCAGAATGGCAACGCCTACGAAGAGGGCCTGCGGGAATTCTGGAACCCGATCAAGGCCTACTGGAAGGACAAGACACCCGAGAACGCCAAGGTCCTGCGGGACTCGCTGTTAACGATCGAGGCGACGAAGTGGCAGTACACCCACGGCGTTCGCAACGTCGAGGCGATCGCACCGGACAACTGGTTCAACGACCAGTACTTGCTCGATCGTCCGGGGAACAAAGCCATCCAGATCGAGCTGTTCTCCAGCTACGGGACGAATCCACCGCTGTACCCCGAGTGGCAGGCCTACTTCCGCAAGCATCAACCGCCGACGCTGATCGCGTGGGGAAAGAACGACTACATCTTTCCCGGCGAGGGCGCCGAGCCCTACAAGCGCGACTTGAAGAACATCGACTACCACTTGCTCGATACGGGGCACTTCGCTCTGGAAGAGGACGGTGAAGTCATTGCCAACTTGATGCGCGATTTCCTTGAGAGGAAGGTCGTTCGGCAAGACGATCGAGTTGCGGTTGCCTAAACGAACGTCAAGTCTAACGGGCCGCCGGTGTGAGTCCGGCGGCCCTTCATGAGGAGGATGAAGCATGCACCGCCCCATCAGCAACATTGCCTTTACGCCGGCAGTCAAAGCCGCCCAGGAAGCCAGAGGCTCAAGAACCGCCTACGCCAAGATGGAGCAACGAGGGGGCTGGAACGATGTGATTACGCCGGAGCTGGAGGAGTTCATCGCTGAACGTGAATCCTTCTACCTCGGCACGGCCGGCGCCGACGGCCAGCCCTACATCCAGCATCGCGGAGGCCCCAAGGGGTTTCTGAAGGTGCTCGACGAGAAGACGCTGGCGATCGCCGACTACGTCGGCAACGCGCAGTACATCTCACTAGGCAACCTGACCGAGAACGACAAAGCCTTCATCTTCTTGATGGACTACCCCAGTCAACATCGCATCAAGATTTGGGGAACAGCGGAATTCGTCGAAAAGGATCCGGTGCTACTTGACCGGGTGACCGACCCCGACTATCAAGCGCGGCCGCAAAGGGTTCTTGTCTTCCACGTGAAGGCCTGGGATGTCAACTGCACGCAACACATCCAGCCACGGTATACGGTCGAGGAGATGCAGCCGATCGTATAAAAACTACGCGACAGGATCGCCGAACTCGAAACGAGGAACAAGGCGCTCGAGTCACAACGGGCGGCTGGGATCGAACCCGTACTCACGGGGCCAATCGGAGTCTCAGAAGCAGCCGCATCCAAGGCCTGGTAGTGGCTCCGACCGAGACTGCTGATGCGGCATCGCCGCGCCTTGCGGTCACGGCTCAGCTCACCGGTCCCGAAACTCAGTGAACCAGTTTTCGACGACGCTGATGACGGGCGAAGGCGCCTCGCCAACCGACTCGACGAGGACGAAGCGCTTGCCGTCGGCCGCCACGTCGTAGCGATGTCCGCGGCCGGCCAAGGCGTCTCCGGCTTCAAAGAGCGGCTTCGGTTCGCCCGCCGAGACGCGCGGCGAGGTTCGGACCGTCACCGCCATGATCGTCCCGTCGAGAACGTAGAAGATTTCGTTGCCGGCCCCGCTCCAGCGAGGCTGGCTGCCGCCTCGCGAAGATACTTGCCAGCGGCCCTCGCCCTCTGGAAACGGTTGGATGTACACCTCATAACGGCCCGATTCGTTCGATTCGTACGCCACCAAGCGGCCGTCGGGCGAAAGGTGGGCCGACAACTCATCGTAGGGTGTCTCGGCGATAGGGAGCCGCTCATAGCCGCCGCCCTCGGGCTGACGCCGCAGGTAGTAGAGGTCCATGAACCTGTCGGGATGAACCTGGTCGAACAACAGGTGCATCCCGTCACGGGACCACTGGAACCCGTACTCGTTGCCTTCGGTTGCCCGGAGTACTTCCGCTTCCCCTCGACCGTTCGCCGATTTGAGAAACAAGTCCATGTTGCCGTTGCGGCTGGACGAGAAGGAGATCGCCTCTCCCGACGGCAGCCAAGTCGGGTTGTCCTCGGCCGCCGGATGGAACGTCAGGCGGGTCTTGGAACCCCTGGTTGCATCGTGGATCCAAATATCCCAGTTCTCGTTCTCGAAGCCCCTTACGGCCACGCGCGTGCCGTCGAGCGAGAGCGCCGGCGACTGGATGCCGGCCTGCGGGGTTGGCCGATCGTTCCAACCCTCTTGCCCGCGCGGTCTCGCCAAACCAACTGCTGCATTCCGGCATCGCCCGAGGCCAGGTAAACCAGCGTTCCGTCCGCAGCCACGCTGGGATCGCTCGCGAACTCACGAATCGGAAATGACTCGCCCGCCGCGCCGAGGGTCTCGACCGAGAATGGCAGCGCCCACACACCCCGTGGGTTGAGACTTTGGTAGATCAACTCGCCGGTCGACGCGTAAACGGGCTGCGACCCGTTGATCAGTTCTTGTTGTTCTCCCGTTTCGAGATCGCGTACCACGACGCGGCCGGTTTCCGCGGTTTGGTGTGCGGCGTAGAGTAGTTGTCGGCTGCCGTCGCTCAAGGGCAAGAAGTGCGGGTACATCAGATAGGGGTAGCCTTCGGGTGGGTCGAGGATGACCTCGGGCGGCCCTCCCTGAGCCGGGACCTCATAAAGGCTCCAAGGCCGGATGCCCCCGAAAACGATCGAGCCGCCATCGGGACTCCAGGCGCCGCTGGAAACATCTTGTCCCGGCAGCGTGCACAGCGTGACCGCGGTTCCGCCTTGCATCGGAATCTTCTTCAGCTCGGTACCGGAGCGAAACGCGAGAAACACGCCGTCGGGCGACCAAAACGGGGCGCTGAGCTGTCCCGGGCCGGCGATCTGGCGCGGCTCGTCTTGGTCGAGGTCGTGAACCCGCAGGGCCCGTTGTCCAGCGGTTCCGGCTAGATAGGCGATGTGACGCCCGTCGGGAGAGATGGCCGGGCGGGAGACGTTGTCGCCGGTGTGAAGCGTCAGCTTTCGCAGGGAGGCTTGCGGCTCGGGCTGATGCAGCCAAAGGGCTGCAAACACGGCAGCGAGGGCGAGGGAAACTACCGGGATTATTGTCGAGAGCCGCTGCCTACGGCGCTGTTGCAACTCAAGCCTGTGCGTCACGGACTGCGGGAGCACCCGGATCGTCACCGAGCGCTTCTCTTCGGTATCTTCGGCATGGTAGATCCTGCCTTCGCCTTCAAGACCCAGATCTTCGATCACACGGTACTTGGTCAGGAGGTCCGCCACGGACTCGCTGCCGGGATGCAGCGGCGCGGTGTGCTGCACCCGCGTTATGGAGTCTCCGTCAGAAGGCACGAGCGCGGCACGTTGCGTCCCTAACGGGGGGAGGGTTGATTTGCCTGACGCCTGCTTCTTCTTGAGCATTCGCAGATCGACGAGCACCTCCTCAACCTGCTGGTAGCGCTCTTCCGCCGCTTTGGCGAGGGCTTTGGAGACGATCCACTCGAGTTCCATCGGCACGCCCGCGCGGAGGGCGGTGATCGGCTCGGGTTCCTCGTTGAGGATGGTGTACGCGACGGCTTGTTCGTACTCCGCGTGGAACGCCCGCTGGCCGGTAACCATCTCGTAGATCACGGCGCCCAAAGACCAGATGTCGGCGCGCTGGTCGACGGGCTTGCCCTGGAGCTGCTCCGGCGGCATGTAGGCCGCCGTTCCGAGCGTGGCACCCTCTTTGGTCAGATGGGAGTGAGTCGAGAGTCGTGCCAGACCGAAATCCATGATGGTGGCGTGGCCCTTGTCACTGACCATCACGTTGGCGGGCTTGATGTCGCGGTGCACCATACCTTTTTCGTGCGCGGCCTGCAAACCCTGTGCGGTTTGGATCGCGATGTCGAGCGCGTCGTCGAGTTTCAGCGGACGCTGCTCGATTTTCTCGGCGACGCTCCGGCCGGCGACGTGCGCCATCACCAAGAAGGTCTGCCCGTCGGCTTCTCCGATTTCGTGGACGGTGCAGATGTTGGGATGATCAAGCGACGCTGCGGCCTTCGCCTCCCGGAGGAATCGCTTGCGGCTGTCTTCGTTGGCGAGCAGGTGCGTGGCGAGGAACTTGATCGCGACCGTGCGCTCCAGCCGGGTGTCTTCGGCCTTGTAGACGACACCCATGCCGCCTTCACCGAGTTTCTCGGTGATGCGGTAGTGCGAGATGGTTTGGCCAATCATCGCTACAACAAGGGACTTGGCCGAGCCGGGGTGACTGCTCCGGAGGGAGCCGTTAACAACTCGCTCGTTTTGCCGACCATCAAGCCCTGTCGAATTATAGGCTCGTTTGGCAGTTGCTGGCGGAGGCTGGGCTGCGGATTCCGTTCATCGGGCCTTCCAGGCGGCCGATGTGAGCCTTAGAGGTTCGTGCGCCCATGATTTCGCCTGTATCGAGTTCCGCTGCTACATTCCTGCGGCCAACGTCGAATCAGCCAAATCCGCAGGCGGGCGAGGCGGCCGGTGCGGAACCCATAGGACAAACAGCCGAACAGCCCGAAAGCGCGGCGGTGCCGAATACCGATCCGCAGGCGGAAGGCCCCGACGGGCTCACGGCGGAAGAGCGCTCGATCATCGCCGAATTGACGCAGACCGACCGAGAGGTTCGGGCGCACGAGCAAGCTCATCTGGCCGCCGCGGGAGGTTTGGCGCGGGGTGTCTCCTTCAGCTACACCACCGGGCCGGACGGCAAGCAGTATGCGGTCGGGGGCGAAGTGAGCATCGACACCTCCCCGGTGTCGGGCGACCCGCAAGCGACGATCCAGAAGGCCCAGCAGGTTCGGGCGGCCGCCAGCGCACCGGCCAACCCTTCCGGCCAGGACCGCGCCGTCGCGGCCCAGGCCGCCGCCATCGAAGCCGCCGCACGGCAGGAACTCGCCGCGGAACAGCAGGAACAACTGGAGAAACTCCAGGAACAAAACCGGTCGTCCCAGGCCGGCGAGTTCGACTCGAAGGACTCGTCGTCGAGCATAGGAACGACGCTGTCGCTGATCGCGTGAAGAGATACGGTCCGGCCTCGTCCCCGAACCATCGAACCCCCAGCCAGCGTGACTCGTCGCCTACTTGCCGTAGAACCAGTCAATCGGGATGCGGGCGACATAGAGGCCGTCGCGTTTGTGGAAGCTGATGACGGCGGTGCCGTCGAGAAACAAGAGGCTGGGGTAGCCGTAGTCGTCGTTGGGGTCGCCCATGATGACGCGCTCGTCGGTCCAGGTGTTGCCGTCGTCGCGGGAGATCGCCGAGACGAAGGGCGTGCGGCGCCTGTCGACACCGCCGGCACAACGCAGCAGCAAGAGATCGCCGGTCGAAGGGATCCGCTTGACGTTGAGAGCGGACGAGTTGGGAGGTAGCTTCAGGTCGCGCAGGTGTTCGCCTTCGGTCCAGCTTGCGCCTTGATCGCGCGAGTACGAGCGAACCACGTAGCCGCTGTAGGTGCGGCAGAGCATCATCAGGCGTCCGTCGTTGAGCTCGACGACGTGGGGCTCCTGCGATTCAACCGGCAGGACGTTGATCATGTTCTTGCTCATGCGCCAGCTCAACGCGTTGTCGTCGGAATAGAAAACGTAGCTGACGAAGCCGCGGTGATCGCCGCCCTCTTCGGCAAGCTCGTGCTCGACCGGCGCGATGATGCGCCCCGAGGAGAGCTGCACCAGCTTGTCGTTGTGCACGAGGTGGTAGCCGGGGTAGGGCGTCATGACGAACTGCTCGCCCCAGGTGCGGCCCTCGTCGTTGGAGCGGCGGTAGTAGCTCTGCCCGTAGCGCGGCATGGAGCCGGAAATGTACATGTACGACATCAAGATCTGTCCGCTGGGGAGGCGGAGGAAACTTGGGTGGGCGTAGTTTGCTTTCTCGCCGTCGACGGGCTTCTCGAGCAGGATGAACTTGGGGCCCCACGTTTTTCCCTGGTCGTCGGAGTGGCGAGCGAGAATCCGGCCCTCCGGATCGTAGGAGGTGTAGGCGAGCAGCAGACGACCGTCTTTGAGCAGCTCGATGTCGCCCGGCATGCCGCGATACCCGAACCGGCGCTTCGGCCACTTCGCTGCGTGGATGACTTCGAACGAAGGTTCCGCGGCCGGCGGCTCGGCTCTCGATACGAGAGTAGGGCCGGCGAGAATGATGGCGGCAAAGACGAGGAGTGATGACTTCGAGACCAGCCGTTGTCCCTTGACCATGAGATTTCCTTTCGCGGGTTCCGTTGGTGAGCTCTCTGCGAACTGTGGTTGCTCAGATGACGGGCACTTTCTGAGAACGGAGGATCTGTTCATCAGATGTAAGCAGCGAGAGACCGTTGCAACGCGCGGTGGCCACAATGATGCGGTCCGCCGGATCCTTCGGGAACTCAGAGCCCAGACGAACACTGTCGAGCGCAACTTCTCGCGTCAGGGGTAGTACTACGATTTCAGAGTCCGTCTCGATTTCTTCCAACCACGAATCAATCGACATCGGGATCTGAATCCTCCCCTTCTCGGCAAGCATAGCCAGTTCCCACAGGGTGATGGCGCTAATGGCGACGGTTTCACCCGATTGCGGCTTTGCTTTCAAGATGGCGCGCTGACGCCGCGTTAGGCGCTCAGGCGCGCTCGACCACCACACGACGATGTGAGTGTCGAGCAGTACGTCCGCCACTAGCGGGCCGACTCCCAATCGTCAGCAACATTGAAGTTAACGATGTCACCCTTGATCTGCACGATGCCCTTCCAACGGCCCATCATCGGCTTGCGACGCTCTTGCACCGGCGTAACTTTCGCTATCGGCCGACCATGCTTGGTGATGACCAGGGTCCGGCCGTGCTCGGCCACTTCGTCGAGTATGCGGAGACACTTGGCCTTAAACTCGCTGGCCCCAACGGTGGCTTCTTCCATGCTTTCATTCTAATAATGACCACTTGACTAGTCAAGTGGTCATTTAGAGTCTCAGTCCCTCCCGGGGCGGTTTGACCGGCGACCGCGAGCACCGGATTTCCGGACCGGCTAGGCTAGATGCCTTGGAGTGGTGCAAGGGTTCGCGCCGGACCGCTCCCTAACTGTCACGGCTCGGTTGGCTGTCGCGGCTAACGGTCGAGTGCCGCCAGAATAGCGTCGACGTCGTAGACGCAGCCGCCCCAGGTACCACCGCTCAAGCCTTGGAGGGCCGCCCACAGGCGGGTGTCGTCAGGAAGTTCTGGATTCGCGGAAAGATCCTCGCGGGGAGGACGGGCGGCGAGTAGTTGGTTTCCTTTCTCGGGGCTCCCTTTCCCGGGCTCGGTCGCCTCGTCCGGCTCGCCGATAAAGTTGATGCTCCCCTCCAGCCGGTTGCGGTCGACGGTGATCTGAATGCGATCACCCTCGCGCAGTTTGCCGATCGGTCCCCCCGCGAGCGCCTCAGGGCCGACGTGGCCGATGCACGCTCCGGTCGAGACGCCTGAGAAACGCGCGTCCGTAATCACCGCGACCTGTTTGCCGAACGGCAGATACTTGAGCGCCGAGGTGATCTGGTAGATCTCCTC
This sequence comes from Bryobacterales bacterium, assembly GCA_965261065.1. Classification (GTDB taxonomy): domain Bacteria; phylum Acidobacteriota; class Terriglobia; order Bryobacterales; family UBA6623; genus JAKZVK01. Next base: position 8,167,479 of record OZ253444.1, read on the forward strand.
CATGCCCGAGCCCATGGGCCCCAGGCAGATCAAGACCATCACATCGCCGGCCTGGATTTGTCCTGACCGGATCGCCTCGATGGCATCGGCCTCCCGAAGGAATACGCGTGCCGGCCCGGTCTTGCGATACACGCCGTCGGCGTCGACGATGCTTGGGTCGATTGCCGTGCTCTTGACGACCGAGCCTTCCGGCGCGAGATTGCCGCAGCAAAACGTGATGGTGCTGGTCAGGCCCTCGGCGCGGGCTTTGCCCGAGTCCATGATGACGTCGTCGGGGTCGACTCCGTCTCTCGCCTGCAACTGGTCCCGGAAGTTCCGGCGCCGTTCGCAGCCCTCCCACCAGTCAAGCACGGTGTCGAGGGACTCGCCGGTGGCGGTGAGCGCCGATGTTTCGAGCAAACCCAAGCGCCTGAGGTGCAGCATCACTTCCGGTACGCCACCCGCCAGAAACACGCGCACGGTCGGATGCATACGCGGGCCGTTGGGCAGAACGTCGACCAGTCGCGGCACGCGGCGGTTCACCTCAGCCCACTCCTCTACGGTGGGGCGCGGCAGACCCGCGGCGAAAGCCACGGCAGGGAGGTGAAGCAGCAGGTTGGTCGAGCCGCCGAAGGCTGCATGCACGGCCATGGCATTGCGCACGGAGGCGTCGGTGAGGACGTCCTTCGTCGTGATGCCGCCGGCTTCCAGGTGCTGCACGGCGCGGGCCGAACGGCGCGCGGCGTCCTTCCAGACCGCCTGACCCGACGGCGCGAGCGCGGAGTGCGGCAGCGACAGGCCAAGCGCCTCGCTGACGACCTGGGCGGTGGCGGCCGTACCGAGGAACTGGCAGCCGCCGCCAGGCGAGCCGCAGGCGCGGCAGCCGAGTTCCGACGCCTCCGCTAACGTGAGCTTGCCGTGTGAAAAGCGGGCGCCGATGGTTTGAACCGCCCCGGCGTCTTCGCCGTCCGAAGCCGGTAGCGTGACACCACCGGGAATCAGCACGGTCGGAAGATCGTGCATCGATGCGAGGGCGATCATCATCGCCGGCAAACCTTTGTCGCAGGTGGCCACGCCGAGTACGCCTCGGCGCGTTGGCAGCGATCGGATCAGCCTGCGCAGCACTTGAGCCGCGTCGTTGCGGTAGGGCAGGCTGTCCATCATGCCCGGCGTCCCCTGTGTGCGGCCGTCGCATGGGTCACTGCAGAAGCCGGCGAAGGGGATCGCGCCCGCCGCCTTCAACTCATGGGCCGCCTCTTCCATCAGTAAGCCCACTTCAAAGTGGCCGGTGTGGTAACCCAGAGCGATGGGGCTCCCGTCGGGGGCGCGGATGCCGCCTTGGGTGCTGAGGATCAGGAATTCCTTGCCGCCCAGTGTGGCCGGGTCCCAACCCATGCCGGCGTCCTGGGTCCAGCCAAAGATATCGCCACTGGGACGCCGTCGCAGCATCTCGGCCGTGAGCGGAAGGCTCCCCGCCGGGCCCGGCGCACGGGTCTTGATGTCGTAGACCGTTGGATCACCCGAGTCGAGAATCTCGCTGACCATGCCTACGAGTATGACGGAAGGGTTCAGCCTGAGCCGAAGCGCCCGGTACGAGATAATAGAACTCAGCCGTGGCGGTTCAGAACCTTTCCCATTACGAGATCCTCGAACAGATCGCCGAAGGCGGTATGGGCGTGGTGTACAAGGCGCGCGACATCAAGCTCGATCGCTTGGTCGCGCTGAAGTTGTTGTCGCCCACGCTGTCGGCGTCCACCGAAGAAGTAGAGCTCCTGTTCAAGGAAGCGCGGGCACTTTCACGCCTGAATCATCCCAACGTCGCCACGATCTACGAGGTCGAAGACGGCACCGACAAGCCCTTCATGGCGCTTGAATATCTTCCCGGCGGGACGCTGCGCGGGAAGATTCGCAAGAGCCGGAAGGGTGGGGGACTCAGCCCCCGCACCGTCATCGACTGCGCCCGCCAGATCGGCCGTGGGCTGGCGCATGCGCATCGGCACGGCATCATCCACCGTGACGTGAAGACTGACAACGCGCTGTTGACAGCCGAGGGCGATGTGAAGCTCACCGACTTCGGCGTAGCCCTGGTCGCGGAGAACAAGCCGTCTCAACCGGGAGAAGGAACAACGGGGACCGCCGCCTACATGTCGCCGGAGCAAGCGCAGGGACTTGCGATTGACCATCGCTCCGACATCTTCTCCTTCGGCGTCGTGCTGTTTGAGCTAGCCATGGGCGAGGTGCCCTACGCCGGCCAGCCCGCCGAAGCGATGCTCTACGACATCGTCAACACGCCGCCGCCACCGATCCGCCCATACCGGGACGATCTGCCTGAGAGTTTCGAGCGACTTGTGCGCAAGTTGCTCGCCAAGAATCCCGCGCAGCGCTACGGAACGATGGACGACATACTGGCCGGCCTCGAGCACGTCCGGGGCGAGCTGAGCATCGAGACGACGCGGGTCCGCGCGGTGCGGCCCCCCGACCCCACGATTGCAGTGCTGCCGTTTGTCGACATGAGCCCGGAGCGGGACCAGGAGTACTTCTGCGACGGCATTACCGAGGAGATCATCAACGCGCTGACATCGATTAGAGGGCTGAAGGTCGTCTCGCGCACATCCTCGTTCCAGTTCAAGGGCGAGGCGTACGACGTACGCAAGGTGGGTGAGCAACTCGACGTGCAGACGATTCTAGAAGGGAGCGTTCGCAAGCTGGGCAATCGCTTTCGGATTACCGCGCAACACGTCAACGTCGCCGACGGCTACCACCTATGGTCACGCCGCTTCGACCGCGAGATGGAAGATGTCTTCGCGGTCCAGGACGAAATCTCGCAGGGGATTGTAGAGAACCTGCGGCTCAAGCTGGTCGGCGGTGAAAAGCAGACCCTCGTCAAAAAGCGAACCGCTGACGTCGAGGCGTACAACCAATATCTACAGGGACGCTACCATCTGAACCGGCGCGGCTACGAGGACATCCTGAAGGCGATCGAGTGTTTCGAAAAGTCCAATTGCGCCGACTGCGACTTCGCTTATCCGCTGGCGGGGTTGAGCGAGGCGTATCTGCTGCTCGGATACGGCCAGTATCCCTGCCGTGACCGGGAGGGCGCGCGGGAGAAAGCCAAGCACACGGCGCTGCAAGCGGTCGACATGGACGAGGAGTCGTGTGAAGCTCACACGGCCCTGGCACTGGTGTACTACCGCATGGATAGGAACTGGACGGGGGCCGAGAAGGAGTTCCGCCGGGCGATTGAGCTAAATGACGGGTACGCCACCGCCCATCATCAGTTCGCGATGTTTCTAGCGGCCATGACTCGCTATGAGGAAGCTGAGACCGAGATCCGGCGGGCTTATGAGCTTGACCCGTTGGCCCCGATCATCAGCACGGCCGTGGGCCGGATCCTGCATTTCTGCCGGCGCTACGACGAGGCGATCGAGCAGTTCCAGCGCACGATCGAGTTGCATCCGCAGTTCTCCGGCGTCTATTTCGACCTGGGAGTGAGCTACGGCCAGAAGGGTCTCAACCAGGAGGGGCTGGCGGCGTTCGAGAAACTGGGCGAGTATGGGGGAGACGAATTCACCGTACTAATCGCGCTTGCGACGTCCCATGTCAAGCTCCGGGATCCCGAGAAGGCACAGTCTTATCTCGATGAACTCGACCGCATGCCGAGAACCGCCCCTTGCCGCCGTCGGCCCGGGCGATCCTCGAAATCATGCGGGGGAATCTCGATCTTGCGATGGATTATATGGAGCAAGCCTTCGAGCAAGACGCTTCGGCGCTGGCCTACTTGCAGTGCGAACCCCTGTTCGATCCGGTCCGAACACATCCGCGATACGCGGCGCTAATCAAAAAAATCGGTTTTCCGCAAGGCCCGGCCGCGCGGGGACAGACTTCGACGTGAGGTGCCTTCCGGCCGCCGAATCCTCATGAACAATCATCAGAGCGGAACTGGGCGCGGCCCGGCCGGCCTGCCTCACGCTCTGGTCCCGGTGGCTCTCGGGTTGGTGATGCTGTGGCAGGTCACCGCGACGTACCACGAGTTCAACGCCACCTACGACGAGCCCTATCACATCGCCGCCGGCCTCGAGGCCAACCAGCATGGGCGATTCGCCAGCGGCGCCGAGCAACCTCCGCTAGCGCGGTGGGCCATTGGTTGGCTGCCGCATCGGCGTGGTGTCGAGTACCGCACGGTCTTCCATCGCAGCGCCGGCTCCGGGGACCATCTTGTTCATTTTGCCCGGTCCCTGCTTGAGGAACAAGGGGAATACTGGACCACGCTCAGGCTGGCACGCGGCGGAGTGCTGCTCTTCATACCGGTACTGATCTTCTTCGTGTACCGCTGGACGGTGGATCTGTACGGAGTGCTCGCCGGGTGTGTGGCCTGCGCGCTTGTTGCGTTCTCACCGAACCTGCTTGCCCACGCCGGGCTCGCGACGGTGGATTTCGCCCTAGCGGCCCTGCTGACGGCCGCAGCCTACACCGCTTGGCGCTGGTGCCAAGCCCCGAGTGCTCGCCGGGCCGCAGTCGCCGGATGCATTGCCGGCTTCGCTGTTGGTTCGAAGTACTCGGCACTGGCCTATCTGCCGGTTTTCTTGGCAGGCTTCTTCCTCTTGTCTCGATGGCACGGCCGGGCACATACGAACCCCGGGGGCACCGGCGACGTTCGGGCTGGCGCATCGCAACTTCTACTCTTCAGCGCGTCCGCTTTGCTAGCGCTATGGGCTTGCTTTGGGTTCGAGGCGCGCCCGCTGCGTGACCCCAGCCGCCGCCCCTACGCCACAGTGGATCGCGCCGTACAACCAGGCTCGGCGTTGAGCCGGACGTTGTATTGGGTGGCGGAGGAGGTTCCGATCCCGTTGCAAGATGCCGCTACCGGCGTCTCGTGGGTCGTCGACCATGCCCGGCGGGGGCATGAGGCCTTTCTGCTGGGCGAAGTCGGCACCGGGGGATGGCGGCACTATTTCCCGGTGGTGCTCGCGGTGAAAACCCCCTTGCCGTTTCTTTTGTTGATTGCGGGTTCCGGCATACTTCTGCTGTGGCGGAACGACAGCGCGCTTGGTTCTCTGTGCCCTTGGGTCGCGGCGGCGGGAGTCTTGCTCGTGTCGATGACTAGCTCGATCAACGTCGGGGTGCGGCATATCCTTCCGATGTATCCTCTGCTGGCAATCTCGGCCGCGAGTTGTTTTGGCCCCGGCGGGGGGCGTCGACGCCCTCGACTGACCATGGCCCTCGGGCTTCTGCTGCTCGGATGGCATGCCGGCGAGTCGTGGGCCGCGCGCCCGGACTATCTGTCTTATTTCAACTCTTTCGCACGAGGCAGCGAACATGAGGTCTTGGGGGATAGCAATCTCGACTGGGGGCAGGATCTACACCGCCTGAGCCTCTACGCGAAACAGCAGGGGATCGAATCACTGGCACTGCGATACTTCGGGACCACATCGCCCGAGATCCTGGGCCTGAAGCAGACGACGAAATTCGGCCCGCAAGACCGCCCCCGCGGCTGGGTGGCGAGCAGCGTTACCCATGTTCAGGGGATCTACGAGCCGAAGTCTGCCTGGCTGAAAGGCCGCCAGCCCCGCGTCAAGATCGGCAAGTCGATCTGGCTGTACTACATTGGCGGCGACTGACTTGTCGGCGGGCTTGGGTCTGGAAGAGTTTCCCGCTACTTTGTGAACGATTCCAAAAACACCGGAGGTCTTTCGCCATGGGGCCGGTGGGGCGAGGTGTGTTTGGTGTCGGCGCTTGGTCTGTTGATGGTGTTCCGGGTTGTGGACACCTACAGCGAGTTCAATGCCACCTACGACGAGGGCTACCACATCGCAGAAGGTCTGCGGCCTATCAGGACGGTAACTTTGCGATCGGTTCGGAGCAGGCTCCTCTCGCGCATTGGGCCACCGCCCTGATTACCTGGCGTACTTCAACTCTTTCGCGAAAGGCCGGGAACACGAGGGGCTAGGCGACAGCAATCTGGACTGAGGCCAGGACCTGCATCGCCTGGCCCGCTACGTGGAGAGCCACGGCATCGACAAGCTGCATCTCGACTACTTTGGCGCTACCTCGCCGGGCGCCGTCGGCTTGGGCCATGCCAAGCTGTTCGGCCCGCAAGATCGACCCCGTGGCTGGGTGGCGATTAGCGTCACTCACCTGCAAGGAATCTACCAGCCGGTGTCGGCCTACAATAGTTGACAGCAGTAACACACCTACTGGAAAAGGCGTTCAAGGCCGCTGCGGACCTGCCCGACAAGGATCAACATGCGTTGGGATCGCGGGTGTTGCAGGAGATTGCCGGGGGAAAAGAGTGGGACGCTGCCCTTGCGAAGAAGCGGACGGCGCTTCGGAGCCTCGCTCACGAAGCCCGGGCGGACATCCAGGCGGGCCGGGTCCGAGAACTCATTCCTGACGACCTATGAGGTCGTTCGCGACTGATCCGTTTTAGCCGCTGATCGAGGGTCTCCCCTCCTCCGTACGTCGTCAAGCTCGGGAGGCATTTCGGTTGTTCACGCAAGATCCCTTCCACCCCAGTTTGCACTTCAAGCAAGTAAAACACGAGGAAGACACTTGGTCGGCCCGGGTTGGAATAGGCTATCGGGTCCTCGGGATACGTGAGAAGGACCGCGTGACCTGGTTCTGGATTGGCTCGCACAGCGACTACGACAAGTTAGCGTGACTTGCGCATCTCGTCGCCTTGCAATCGCCCCCCCCGGCACGCTTGTGGCGCGGACCTCAAAACCGGGGTCCGAGCTACCGACAGTTGTGTCAGAAGAAGATCGGTGCGGAGGGCGACCCGGCATGCTACTTGGACCGATTGGTCCTTCTTCGACGGCTCGAGTGTGGCGAAATCGACCGCCGTATACCGTTTCCTCAACGCACTCAGTCGATCGGAGCTGAGCTTCTGATGGCTTACGGCCAAGCGGACACCGGCTCCACCGTTATACCGCGTCATCCCCCCGGATCGGCGTCCGGGGCAAGGCCCGGAGCGTCAGTAGAGGTTCTCGACTGCGCGGCCGGGGACTACTTCAGCTCGACTGTCGCTCCGGCCTCGGTCAGTTTCGCCTGAAGCGCTTCGGCCTCGTCTTTGGCGATATTCTCCTTGACCGCCTTGGGAGGATTGTCGACTAGGTCTTTGGCCTCTTTGAGGCCTAGGCTGGTCACTGCACGAACCGCCTTGATGACCGAGATCTTGTTGCCGGCTACGCCGGTGAGCATCACCGAGAACTCGGTCTGCTCCTCCTCCGCCTCCGCCGCCGGCGCGGCGCCGGGCCCCACGGCCACAGCCGCGGCCGCGGCCGAAACGCCCAGTTTCTCTTCGAGTGTCTTCACCAGGTCGGCCGCTTCCAGCAGCGTGAGGCCTTGAATCTGTTCAGAAATCGCGTTTACATCAGCCATGTTGGTCGTAACTCCTTCTCTCTCCCGGCGGGCGCGGCCCGCCCAGTAATCTGGTTGTAGCGGTCAGGAAGCGAACTTCTTCTCCTGAACCCCCTGATCAATCACCACCGCCAAGTTTCGTCCCACGGCATTGATCACCGTCGCCAGCCTTTGCGCAGGCGCCTGAATAAGGAACAACAGCTTGGCGTGCAGGTCATCGCGGCCCGGCAGCTTCGCCAACTCGTTTAACGCGGCCACATCGAGCACCCGCCCCTCGACGACGCCGGCCTTGAACGTAAACACCACGTGGTCTTTGCCGTACGCCACTAAAGCCTTGACGAGCGCGACGGGGTCGTCTCCGCCGAAGGCCAGCGAGGTCATGCCGGTCAGGTTCGACAGCACCTCCTCGTAGGGCGTACCTTCCGAGGCCAGCAGAGCCAGGCGATTCTTGAGAACGCGGTAGCTTGCCCCGGTGGCGCGAATCTGTTTGCGAAGGTCGTAGTCCTCGGCGACCTTCAAGCCTTCAAACGCGCAAAGGAACACGGTTGGCGAGGTCGCCAAGTCGTTGCGAAGCTGATCGAGGTCAGCGGTTTTAGTTGCCTTGGTCTTCATCGCTATCAGCCCTTACGTCGTGAGATCCGAGACATTGAGCCGCACCGCCGGGCTCATCGTCGAGCACATCGTGACCGCCTCGACGTAGCGCCCTTTCGCCGCGGCGGGCTTGGCCTTGACCACAGCCTGAATCAGCACTGTCGCGTTCTCGTGCAACTTCTCGGTAGAAAAACTCAGCTTTCCAACCGGCACATGGATCACGCCGCCTTTGTCGACACGGAACTCGACTTTGCCGGCCTTGATCTCCTGGACCGCTTGGGCGACGTCCATCGTCACCGTGCCTGTCTTGGGATTCGGCATCAGGCCTCTGGGTCCGAGAATCTTGCCCAGGCGCCCTACGAACTTCATCATGTCGGGTGTGGAGACCACGGCGTCGAAGTCGAGCCAGTTTTCGGTCTGGATCTTCTTGACCAGATCCTCTCCGCCCACGTGGTCGGCGCCGGCGTCCTCGGCCTCTTTGGCCTTGTCGCCCGCCGCGATCACGAGCACCTTTTTCGATTTGCCCAGCCCATGGGGCAGAACGACCGTGCCGCGGACCATCTGATCGGCGTGTTTGGGATTGACGCCCAAGTTCATGTGGACTTCAACGCTCTCGTCGAAGGAGGCGACCTTGTTCTCTTTGAGAAACGGGATCGCTTCCGTGAGCGGGTAATCCTGTGCGGTCAGCTTCTCGGCGGCCGCCTTGTATTTCTTGCCTCGCTTACCTGCCATGACGTTCCTCTCCCTTTAGGCCCCCCACGGTAGTGGAGGGGCCTCTCTCGGGTTTATGCGCCCTCGATCCGGATTCCCATGCTGCGAGCCGTCCCGCTGATGATCTTGACCGCCGCCTCGAGGTCGTTGCTGTTGAGATCGGGTGCCTTCGCCTTGGCGATCTCCTCCACCTGCCGGCTCGTCACCGAGCCGACTTTGTTCCGGTTCGGCTCACCCGATCCCTTCGCCAAATTCGCGGCGCGCTTCAGGAGCACCGAGGCCGGAGGCGTCTTCGTGACGAACGAGTACGATCGGTCTTGGTAGACCGAAATTACGACCGGCACAATCAGCCCGTCGAGATCGTTGGTGGACGTCTTGGCGTTGAATGCCTTGCAGAAGTCCATGATGTTGATCCCCGCCTGACCCAAAGCCGGCCCGACCGGCGGCGCCGGCGTGGCCTTTCCAGCCATGATCTGCAACTTGATCTGCGACTTGATTCTCTTTGCCATGACCTATTCGCCTAGACTTTCTCTTTCTCGACCTGAAAATATTCCAGCTCGACCGGCGTACCTCGCCCGAAGATCGTTACCATCACCTTGATCGTACTGCGATCTTCGTTGACCTCTTCCACCGTCCCGGTGAAATTGGAGAACGGACCGTCGATGATCTTGACCCGGTCGTTGTGGTCGAAGGTCATCTTGGGCCGCGGCTTCTCCTTCGACACCGTCTGCCGGTAGAGAATCTGGTTGACCTCGTCGTCAGCGAGGGGTGTCGGCATCTGACCGCTGCCCACGAAGCTCGTCACGCGGGGCGTGTTCCGTACCACGTGCCATAGTTCGTCATCCATCTTCAGTTGCACCAACACGTAGCCGGGATAGAGCAACCGCTTACTGGTGACCTTTTTGCCGCCCTTCATCTCAACCACGTCTTCGGTAGGAATCAGCAGCTCGCCGATACGCTCCTCTAGCCCGAAAGCCTGTGCCCGCGAAAGGAGGCTCTCCTTGACCTTGTTCTCAAAACCCGAGTAGGTGTGGATGATGTACCAGTCCATACCCGGTACGCCCACCGAGACTTGCGCGGTCGCCGCGGCGGCTTCTTCAACCTCCTCAGGGAGCTCGTCAACCGCCGGCGCTTGTTCGACCTCCGCGGCCGCCTCGACTTCGGGGGCCTCCACAGCCTCCTCCGCCGTCGGTAGGGCTGTCGCTGCTTCCTCCACCGGAACCTCTGAGGCGTCTTCCACGACCGGTTCCTCGGGAGCCTCGTCCTGCGCGGGTTCCTCCGCTGGAACCTCTTCCGCGGCCGAGACCTCCGGAGTCTCTTCCTGCGCCGGAGCTTCCTCCACGGTTTCCTCCGCCGCGGGGGCCACTGAAGCCTGGTCCACGGGAGCCTCTTCAACCGGCTCTGCCGTTACCGGGTCCTCGACGGGGGCCTCTTCGGCCATCTCGGTCGCTACCGGAGCCGTCTCCGCCTCAACCTCGGTAACCTCGTTGATCGGCTCCATTTCGCTCACAAGACTGACTCCCTTCCTTGCATCGAGGGCTACCGAGTAAACTGCTGGTACAGATTCGTCTGTCCCAGGGCCAGAAGATAGTCCACCACACCGAAAAACAGCGCGAAGGCAAATACCGTTACCAACACCACGACGGTGGTCGCTTGCACCTGCTTCCGGCTGGGCCAAGTCACCAGCCGCATTTCGCGCTCCAGGCCGTCTACATAAGCGCGAAACCGGGAGGGCCAAGTCGGAATCGCAGTCAGCACTCCGCCGATACCGCCCTGGGCGGCTTTCTTTGAACCCGATCCGCGTTTCGCGACCGTTGCCATCACTCTGCTCCTTGCCGCACGACCTACCTATCCACACCTACCCGAATGAACTGTTGAGCTTCAGGGGTGGCAGGGGCGGAGGGATTCGAACCCCCACTCGCGGTTTTGGAGACCGCTGGTCTACCGTTGAACCTACGCCCCTAGGGAGCGGCCGGCTCCCCTTATCTTCGCATCCAGGGGGCCGGTTGCGCTACCCCAGCCGTCTGGCTTGTCAACGCCCAATAGAAATGTCCCCCTCGGTAGCTCGATAGAAGTGTCCCCTTGTGTTTCTTGTTCGTAGGAGAGATATCGTCGTCGTCGGGGCTGTGGAACTGTGGGAATCGCGTAGCGATTTCCAAGGGGCGGTGGGAAGGGTGGAAAACCATCCACCGCTCCTCGAACCCGGTACTGCTGCCTCGAGAGATTTTCCACGCTTTCCATCCGACCCGGCATTTCCACAGCCCTCTTATGTATTCGCAGCCCGTTTTTTCCGTAACACAGCTCGCCGCCAGGGGTGGTCCGCCGCCGGCTTGCGCCCGCCCTCCGGACGCTGCTGTGGTGCTGGTTTCGTCCGCAGCTGTGGCGTCGGCGTGGCGATCACGTCGTGCTCGATCTCGTGCCCGTCAAACCTCACCTGCAAGCTCTCATCGCGCCACTGTTGGACCGTCACCCGTGCCCCCGCCCCCACGCCCTGGTTGCGTTTCGGCTTCAACTGCAAACAACGATTCTCGAAACGCACCACCCGGTCGTTGCTCACCACGCGTTCGTACTCGCAACAGAACACCCCTCGCAGCTCGGTGCCGCGGGGGAGCGCCTGGTGAAAGTCCGCTGCCGCCGCCGGCTCACAGGCGAAGCGCTCGTTGTGCTCGGCCAGGTACTCCTCGTCGAGATAACGGTTCGCCGCCTCGTACTCGACGATCCCGCGCAGCCGCATCTTCTTGATCAGGCGGTCTTGGTGCGTGCCGTGATGGCGCTCCACTCGGCCCTTGGCTTGCGGCGAGGAAGCCGCCATGATCGTAATGCCGAGCTTGGCACACATGCGCCCGAACTGCGTCTCGGGCTTGATGCCTGCCAGCGCTTCCCGCGACGTCGGCTGGCGCTGGTAGACGTTTTTCCAGTCGCAGTACAACGCCTTGGGAACGCCGTGTTGACGCACCCAGGCTGCGAGCAGATCGGCCGCGGCCCAGGTCGTTTCCTGGTCCGAGAAACGGCACAGCGCCACACCGGTCGCGTCATCGACGAAGTTCATCAGACAGGCTTTCGGGCCGCGTTCTTCCAGCCAGTGGTGGTGCGAACCGTCGAGTTGAATCAGCTCGCCGAAGTGCGCTTTGCGTTGGCGCCGGGTGCGATGCGGTTGGCGCTTGCGACGGCGGCTCCACAGACCCGCGGCGAGCATCCAGCGCCGCAGTGTTTCGCGCGGCACTTCCAGGCCGTGGTCGGCTGCCAGATGTTCCGACGCCAGCGTCGGCCCGAAGCGCTCGTGCCCCTCGCCCGCATAGTTCTCGCGCACCAACTCGAGAACCTGCTGGCGTCGCTTCTGATCGGCTCGGTTCGAAGCACGGCCGACGTTACCGTGCACCAAAGCCTTGGCCCCGCCCGCACGGTAACGCTTCTTCAGACGCTTCGCATGGCGGTAGCTGACCTCCAGCAGCTCGGCGGCTTCGGTCAACTTCAGTTCTCCTCGTTTCACTCGGCTCAGCACTTCGCCGCGCCTCAACTCCTTGGCACTCATCCATGTCCTTCCCACTCTCGGCTCCTCCTTCGGAGCCTCAGAGTAGGGGACATTTCTATTGGGCGCTCAAGGGGACATTATCATTGGGCTTCAACACCCCAGCCGTCTGGCTCTGTCTGGCTCTTCTACTTGACCTCGCGGTGGACCGTGTGGCGACGCAGCCGAGGAGAATATTTCTTCAACTCAAGCCGGTTCGGCGTTTTCTTCTTGTTCTTCGTCGTCGTGTAGTTACGATCCTTCGTCTCTGTGCACTCCAGAGTCACGATCTCTCTCGCCATTCGTTCCTCCTCGCAACCTCCGAATCCAGTTTTCAGTGACCCGCTACTCAACGACTTCGGAGACAGTACCGGCGCCGATCGTTCGCGAGCCTTCCCGGATCGCAAACCGCAACCCCTGCTCCATCGCTACCGGTGAGATCAACTCCACTTCCATCGTCACGTTGTCTCCCGGCATCACCATCTCCGTCCCCTCCGGCAACTGCGCCACCCCCGTCACGTCCGTCGTCCGGAAGTAAAACTGCGGCCGGTACCCCTTGAAGAACGGCGTGTGCCGGCCCCCTTCGTCCTTCTTCAGTACGTACACTTCGCCCTTGAATTTCGTGTGCGGCTTGATCGACCCCGGCTTCGCCACTACCTGCCCGCGCTCCACCTCGTCCTTCTCCAATCCGCGCACCAGTAACCCCACGTTGTCGCCTGCTTCGCCCTGGTCCAAAAGTTTCTTGAACATCTCGACGCCCGTGATCACCTTCTTCTGCGTCTCGCGGAACCCGATGATCTCCATCTCCTCGCCCACCTTCACCGTCCCGCGCTCGATCCGCCCCGTCACCACCGTGCCGCGGCCCGAGATCGAGAAAATGTCTTCGATCGGCATCGAGAACGGCTTGTCCTTGTCCCGCTGCGGCGTCGGAATGTAGCTGTCGACCGCCTCCATCAGCTTCTCGATATCTTTCTCGGCCTCTTCGTCGCCGTCGAGCGCCTTCAGCGCCGAGCCCTGGATCACCGGGATGTCGTCGCCCGGAAAACCGTAACTCGTCAGCAACTCGCGCACTTCCAGCTCCACCAACTCGAGCAACTCGGGATCGTCGACCGCGTCGCACTTGTTGAGAAACACCACCACATGCGGCACGCCCACCTGCCGCGCCAGCAGGATGTGCTCGCGGGTTTGCGGCATCGGCCCGTCGGTGGCGGCGACCACGAGGATGGCGCCATCCATCTGGGCCGCGCCGGTGATCATGTTCTTGATGTAGTCGGCGTGGCCGGGACAGTCGACGTGCGCGTAATGGCGATTGGCCGTCTGGTACTCGACGTGGGCCACGGCGATGGTGATGCCGCGGGCTTTTTCCTCCGGCGCGTTGTCGATCGAGTCGAACGAGCGGAACGACACGCTGGCATCGTGCTTCTGCAGCACCTTGGTGATGGCCGCGGTCAGCGTCGTCTTGCCGTGATCGATATGTCCGATCGTCCCCACGTTCACGTGCGGCTTGCTGCGATCAAATTTCTCCTTCGCCATCTTCGCCTCTCTTCGCTCTGTTGAAATCGGCAAGAAATTTGGTGGTGGACGGGAGAGGATTCGAACCTCTGTAGGACTGAGTCCGGCAGATTTACAGTCTGCTGCCTTTAACCACTCGGCCACCCGTCCGCTGAACTTAGATCCCTGTGTCTCGCAATTGCCTCTTTCCGGTTCCTCCGAACCAGTCCTGCTGAACCGCAACACTTCCGCGTCGGGAAAATCGCGAATGCTGGAGCCGATGACCGGGCTCGAACCGGTGACCTCGTCCTTACCAAGGACGCGCTCTACCAACTGAGCTACATCGGCTTATCTTGTTCCCGAACCCGATGCCGCTAGGGGAGAACTCTGGAGCGGGAGACGGGAATCGAACCCGCAACCAACAGCTTGGAAGGCTGTGACTCTACCATTGAGTTACTCCCGCCGGAAAGCCTGACTTGCTTAACTTGATCCGAAGCAATCTACGCCGCGAGCTCGACCCGTCGCTCAGTGGAGCTGGCGGAGGGACTCGAACCCCCGACCGTCTGATTACAAATCAGATGCTCTACCAACTGAGCTACGCCAGCCCGGGCCTATCCTCCTCGACACACCCGCACCGGGTGGTTACTGTTGAGCCGGGAACCCTGCCTGGATAGTCAACGCCCCAGGACGCACAGGCCCTTGAGCCTACACCCTTTTATCCAGTATAAGGTCTTCCGGGACCAGCGTCAAAGACCCCAACAACGCCCCCCAAACGACGCCCTTGTCACGGGGGCTACAACGCCGCCCGAGCGGTCACCCGAGGGATTCCAGGTGCGCTCGCGCCCGATTGACTTCCTCCGTTACTGCTGTCGTGGGCTCGAGGATCGGTATGCCTCGCGGCACCGGGTGCATGAAGATCGATGTGAAGCCCGAGTAGGCGGTCTGCTTGAGGGCCGCAACGATGGCCGTGAAGTCGAGGGAGCCGCGGCCGGGCAACTGCTCCAGCTCCTCGGCTTTGGGCAGCTTTTTGGATGCGCCCTTGCCGTGCTGCCAGGCGTAGAACATCACCATTCGTTCTCCAAGGTCGCGGATGAGTTGGGCGATCAGCGACGAGTCCTGCGGAAGGTGATAGGGAGCCAGGGCAATGCCGAGCGCTCTCGACGGCGCGAACTCGACGAGCCACTTCACCGCGTCCGGGGCGTCGATGAGACCGTTCCCGTGATTCCCGATGCCGATCGTCACTTGGGATTCTTCGGCGGCGGCGATAGGCGGCTTCATCTGCTCGGCGAAGACCTTCACGGCCGCCCGCAACTCCGCCCCGCCGAGACCCTTCGGGCCGTGGCCGCCCGTGATGAGCAGCTTGCCGCCAAAAGCGCGCGCGAACCGCATTTCGTCCCGCAGTTTGAACGGGCCGAGGTCATAACGGGTCACCACGCCCAATTTGACCTGGTGCCTGGCGAGAAGGCGGCCGAAGGCCTCGCCACCCATCTCCTCGACCTGCTCGCGCTGGTTGCCGTGTACACGAGGCCAGATGTCGATGTGCTCGGCCCCGATCTTGGCGACTTCAGGAAGAATCTCCTCTAGTGGGGTCGTCCCATACATGCAAGAGGAGAGGACATAGCGGAAGCTCGTCTTCGCCGCGAGCGCGAGGGGGATGAACGGACCGAGGGCGGAACCGAGCGCACCGCTCAAGAAGCTTCGACGGCTTGGCTTCCGGTTGTTCATCCCATGGACTCGGATTCGGCAAGGTACCACATGTCGTCCGCCATGATGTCGAGACTGATGCTACCACGGCCAAGAACGCGCGACACGCCGCCGTGGGAGCCGTACCCGTGGCGATTGAGCTATCCCTTCCGCGGAAGGCTCGGCACGTCCGGCGTGCCGGCCGGATCTCCGCTCTTAACCGCAAGGGGTATGCATCAGGAGGAATTTCGGTTTCGACCCAGACCGCGTAGAATGCCGGGATGGCTACGACATTCTCCGACCGATTGCGCAGCGGGTCGAAGCTGATCGGCAGTTGGTGCACCTTTTCAAGCTACGCCAGCGCGGAGGTGATGACCGAGCTAGGCGTCGACTTCGCGATTCTCGACTTGCAGCACTGCGAGCTGACGCAATCCGACTTCCCCGGTCTGCTAGGGGCCTTTCGGGGCACGGACGTCACACCGGTCGTCCGCGCTCCCGAAAACGACTATCACATCATCAACTGGCTCTTCGATCAGGGCGTGGGCGCGGTGATGGTTCCCATGGTCAACTCCGTCGAGGAGGCTCGCCGCGCCATCGAGGCCGCCAAGTTTCCGCCCGTGGGCAGGCGTAGTTTCGGACCCTATCGCGCCGCGCGGTACAGTTTCGGCGCTCCCGCGTACATGGCCGAGGCCGACCGGCTGGCCACCCTGATCATTCAAATCGAGAGCGCCGACGCCATCCGCAACTTGGAGGAGATCCTGGCCCTGCCGGGCGTGGACGCGGTTTTCGTCGGGCCGAACGATGTCGCGTTCTCGATGCTCGAACCGGGGCAGTCGTTGGTTAAGCCCGCCGGTGAGAGTGCAGGAGCCGACGGCGCCAGCCAGTGGACCGCCTTCGCCCGTAGCCCTGCGTTGATGGCTCTTTGTGAAGAGGCGCTTCGCAAGGCCTCGGCGGCCGGCATTCCCTACGGGATGACCGGCGGCACGCGCGAGGAGGTGGACGAGTGGCACGCGAAGGGGGCCGCCTACATGACTCTCGGCAGCGACTTCCTGTTCATGAGGTCGGGGGCGAAGCAGATTCTCTCAGCCGGATCCTAGCCTTTGCACAGCCTAACGCGGATATCCTCGTTAGGCGAGGCGAAGCAGGAGCCGTCTTGCCGGCTCGGTACATGGTGTAGGGGCGGACCGCTGTGTCCGCCCCGGTTAATACCACTTCGGAGGAGCAGATCTCGGTTTCTGAGCGAGAGAAGTGCGGCTGCCGGGCGGGCGCTGGGGCCCGCCCCTACAAGCGGTATGATCCATGTTCCGGTCAGCACAAAGCTGCATCTTCGACCCTGCGGGATATTGACACTTTGTCAGGCGCCGCTCTTCACCCCACCAACTCTTCCGTAATTACCGGTCCGGAATCGATCGTCTTTCTGACCGGGCAGCGGGTTGCAATGTAGGCCAGCCGCTCTCGTTGCTCCGCGTCGAGGTCGCCCTCGAAGTGCATCCGCACGTTGATCCGGTCGACCAGACCGTCGTCGGCTTCGCATTCTTCGCAGTCCCGCGCATGCACCCGCCCATGAGACAGCTCGAGGCGGACCTTGCCCAAGGCCCACCCCTTGCGCCGCGCGTACATTTCGAGCGTCATCGCCGTGCAAACGCCAAGAGAGCTCAGTAACAGCTCGTAAGGGTCGGGACCCAGACCGTCGCCCACACCCTTCGGCTCATCGGCGAGCAACGCATGATTATCGGTAGTGACAAGTGTCTGATAGTTGTCGAGGCTGGTAACCGTAACCTGTGCCATGACAAACCTCCCCTGAGCAATGACGGAAACTTGCAGCCCGCGACCGATTTCAACACCCGCGCGAGTAGAGCCACGCCGAGGACCGTCCCAGCGTGTCGTGGGCACGTACCCAGCCCTGGCCCAGCGCCGCGGGCTTCTCGGCAGCTGCGCAGGGGCTCCCCGATAGGATGACGACTTCGATCCACAGGTAGCCGTTCATCCAACGATAGCCAACTACCTCGATGGGCACTTCGCGGCCCAGGTGGTTGCGCCACGTCGCGTCGATTCCTCGCGCGGGCGACACGGGGTCCGGCTCTTCGAAGATCAGCCCATCCCAACGCTCGTTGAGATAAGACAGGTGTTCCAGCAGCAGGTTCTGAAGCGGGTGGAAGGTCCCGATGTGATCCGGACCCACCCAGCCGCTCTGGCCATGCTGCGACGCGACCCGAAACCAGTTTCCCCACTGCTCGGATACGATCGCTCCCGAGGCCTCGTACGAGTACTCGGCGCCGGCCAGTTCCTGCGATCGCGAGACCTCTCGCACAGCGACGGAATCGGGCTTGGTTTCCTCGCGGATGGGGATCGGCTCTCCCGTTAAAGGGCGCCCCTGGGCTTGCGCCACCCAGTCAAACAGGGCCGGGATTTCCACGATCCCCAGCACCTGCGGCTTCGCTCTCTCGTAGGTGGCCGGCTTCCCCGGAGCAAACGGGGAGCGAGGGACCGTACGCGGGATGTCGTTCAATCCGCAGTCGGTTTTCCAGCCCAGGTTCTCGTAGCGGTCGCCGGAACTTGGGATGTAGACATAGGCCAGGTCCACTGCCAGCTCCCCGTTGACCCGTACACTGCCGTCGACCCACTCGGCCGTCTCCACTTGTACCGGCTGTTGCCAATCCTTGTAGACCAATTCGCGCGCCTCCCGAATCAACTCGGCGGCGCGGCGGCCGGTCTTCTCGTCGATTTGGAGGCAGTGGTCAGCACGCGCTGGGAGCGAGAAGCAAGCAACCGCTACCGCCACTATGGGCAGCGCGCAGCCGAGTGTGTTCCGGCACTTGGCAGGTGGAGCGATGACAGGTTCGTTCATCGGAGACATCAAAGAGTCGCTACGCCGCTAGGGAGAGAGCGAACGACGCCTTCGCCCGTCCCGGTGACTTCACCTGAGGCCATCGCCGACAGGACTCCTCAAGGGAGATCAGATGTCCGACAGATGCTCTAACTTGCCGTTGGAATCACCCACCGACTCCGGCTGCACTCCCATGATGTCGAGCATCGAGAGGTACAGATTCGTCATCGGTGTTTCCTCGGGATAGCGGGTGTGGCGGCCTGGGTGCAGCGCGCCGCCGCCGTGGCCTGCGACCAGAACCGGCAGGTCGTGATGGGTGTGCTTGTTGCCGTCGGCGAGACCACTGCCGTACAGGACCATCGAGTGGTCGAGCAGCGTGCCGTCACTCTCTTTGATCGAGTCCAACCGCTGGAGGAAGTATGCGAACTGCTCCATGTGAAAGCGGTTGATGCTGCTGATCTGCCGGATCTTCTCTTCGTCGTTCTGGTGGTGGGTCAAGCCGTGGTGGGCATACGGTACGCCGATTTCCCGGTACGTACGGTTACTGCCCTCGCGACCGAGCATGAACGAAGTGATTCGCGTCAAATCCGTCTGGAAGGCAACGACTTGAAGATCGAACATCAGCTTCGTATGGTCGGCGAACGAGACCGGAATGCCCGCCGGACGATCGATCGTGGGCTCGGCGTCAGAGGATGACGTCTCGGCATCCGTAATCCTCTTTTCGATCTCGCGAACCGCGTCCAAGTATTCGTCCAGTTTGCGCCGGTCGGTCGGGCCGAGATCACCCTTCAGCTTACGGGTGTCCTCTTGAACGAAATCGAGGATGCTCTTGTCATACCGTCGCCGCTTTGCCCGCGCCGCGGGATCGTCTTTCGTGCCGGCACGCCCAAACAAGCGCTCGAACACCAGCCGCGGGTTGACCTCCGGTGGCATGGGCACGGTTTCGTTACGCCAAGAAACGCTATTGCTGTACGCGCAACTGTAGCCCGAGTCGCAGTTGCCCGCCCGCCGGCCGTGCTCAGTGCCCAACTCGATCGAAGCGAAACGGGTACGGTCGCCCAGCATCTGCGCCGCCACCTGATCGACCGAGACGCCGTTCTGAATGTCGGCGCCGTCCGTCTTTCGCGGGTGAACGCCGGTGAGAAACGAGGCGGCCGCGCGGGCGTGGTCACCGGGCCCGTCGCCCAGCGCCCGGCCGTTGTTATGGGTCAGCCCGGAGAACATGAGGATGTCGTTGCGGAAGTCCGCGACCGGCTCGAGCACCTTCGGCAGGTTGAATTTGCTGCCGACCTCGGCGGGAGTCCAGTCCTCCATGATGATCCCGTTGGGGACATAGGTAATAGCCATCCGCACCGGAGGCTTGCCTGTGGTGAGCTTGCTCGCGCTGCCGGCGAACGCCGGGACCATCGCGTCGAGGAAGGGCAGCGCCAAGGCGGCGCCCATGCCTCGCAGCATCGCTCGCCTGGAAAGGGCTCGTCTCGAAAGGGGTTGGCGCGTCATCATCGCGTCCCTCCGTCGCCCCGTCGCATCTGGAAGGGCCTGCTATTCACAATTGCGATCACCAGCCGCGAGAAACGGTAATCGTCCTCGGCGACTTCCCGCAGGATGTGTTCGATCGCGGGACGGTCGTAGCTCTCTAGCCCACGGCCTAGTGCGTAGGTTAACATCTTTTCGGCCAAACAACGGGCAAACTCATCCTTCTTGAGCCGCAGCACCGCCTTCATCTCGCTCGGGGTGGTGAAGGAGTGGCCTCCCGGCAGCGCGCCGGAGGTATCGAGCGGCAGGTCGCCCTCGTGGGTCCGCCAGCGGCCCACGGGGTCATAGTTCTCGAGACTGAAGCCGAGTGCGTCCATCTTGGTGTGGCAAACGGCGCAATCCGGGTCCGCGCGGTGGGTTTCCAAACGTTCCCGCAACGTCCGCCCCTTACTCGCTTCGGCTTCGTCCAGACTCACCGCTGCCGGCGGAGGCGGGGGAGGTGCGCCCAAGATATTGTCGAGCAGCCACTTGCCGCGCAAGACCGGCGAGGTGCGCGTGGGGTATGACGTGATCGTGAGAATGCTGCCCTGCGTCAACACGCCGCTCCGCCGGCCGCCAGCGAGGCTCACCCGCCGGAACTGCGGGCCATCGACGCCTTCCACTCCGTAGTGCCGCGCCAGCCGCTCGTTGAGGAACGTGAAGCGCGCGTCGAGCAGGTCGAGGATGCTGCGGTCCTCATGCATGACGGTCTCGAAGAACAGCTCGGTCTCGCGCCGCATCGCTTGCCGGAGATCTTCGTCGAAGTCGGGGAAGCGGTCCGGGTCGGGGGAGGCGGTATCGAGATTGCGAAGCTCGAGCCACTGGCCCACAAAGTTGTCGACTAGCGCTCGGGACTTGGGGCTCGCCAACATCCGGGTGACCTCGGTCTCGAGCGCCGCCTGGTCGCGCAACTCGAGGTCAGTGGCGTGTTGCAACAGCCGCTGGTCGGGCGTGCTGCTCCACAAGAAGTACGAGAGCCGCGACGCCAACTCGTATTGATTGATCGGATGCGCCGCCCGCGGGTCGTTAGGGTTGGGGTCCTGTTCGATCCGGAACAGAAAGTGCGGCGAAACCAACACCGCCTTGAGAGCCAATTGGATGCCCTGCTCGAAGGAGTCGCCCGACTCCTGCGCCAGCGCGACGAGACGCTTGAGCGCGTCGATCTCGTCCTGCCCCACGGGCCGGCGGTAGGCGTTGCGGGCCAGATTGGCCACGATCTGTTGCGAACAACCAGGCCCATGCTGCCAGTTCCGGTGGCCACAAACGAAGATCTTCTTGTGGCTGGGGGTGAGGGGCGGCGACTTGCGGCTGAATGGCCCATGGATCTCCGCGCGGTCGAGGAAGGCCATGCGCCGAGGCTTCTTGTAATCCTTGGCCTGGTGGTCGGGGATCTTCGTCACATCGACCAGAAAGCGGCCTTCGATCGCGTGGACCCCGGCGTCGAATGCCACCATCAGGTCGCGCTGCCGATCGGCGTAGGCTCCCGGTGGGATCTTGACGACCTCGATGCGCTCGCCATCCACCGTAATCTCGAATGGCAGCGGCGGGGGCTTGGGCGGGTTGGGGTTGCCGGGTCCGGGCTTTGGAACTTCCCGTCGATCGACCCAGCGCACCCGGAGTTCATAGTCGGCGTTGGCCGGGAACTCGTGCTTGAAACGGATCGCCCCCTCCCGCGAGTACGGGATGGGGTTAGGCTTCTCGAGTGTGTTCTCTTCCGGTGCACGGGGAGCCAAAAAGCTCTCGCGCGTCGGCTCGACGTATGGCTCGGCTACAATCGCCTGTTCGGCGATCTGCTCGGCGGCGGCCAGGTAGCGCTCCATCAGTACGGGCGAGAGCGAAAGCACGTCGCCGATGTTGTCGAAACCGTAACCTGTATCGTCGGCGGGGAAGTCGCCGGCGGGCCGAAAGTCGACCCCGACGAGATCGCGGACCGTGTTGTTGTATTCAGCGCGATTGAGGCGGCGGGCGGTGACGCGGCCGGGGTCGGGAGGACGCTCCTCCGCGCTCCGCTTCAGCTCGGTCTCGATCCATCGCAAGACGAGACCCGTTTCGTCACCGGTTGGCCGCGGACGCCCCTCGGGAGGCATGCGCCCTTCGGCCAGCACTTTTTCGATGCGCTCCCAGGTGTGAGTATCCTTGAGGGTGGACGTGGCATCCGAGAAGACTTGGAAGTTCAGCTCCGCCATGGCCACGTCGGCGCTGTGGCAGGCCGTACAGTGCTTGGCGAGAAACGGCCGCACCGATTCTTGAAAGCCGGCCCCGGCGTCATCCGAGGATGGTTCGCCCACCGCGTTGGGCGGAAACATCGCAATCAGGATTGACAGGGCACAAGGCGCCCAAAGGGCCAATCGTCGGCGTTGAAGGTTCACGTCTCTATGAGCATACAATTCCGGAACGAGCCACGCAGCTTGGGACGCTGCAGGAGGAGGTGACCCAGGGGCGGTGCTTGGCAGCAGCCGATGCCGGATCGGGCAGCTGCCTGGTATATTCTCGGACGTGATGTCCAAGAAGCTTTTATGGGTCAGAAACACACTCGCAGTGGCGGTGCTACTGCTTCCGTCACTAGGGAGGGCCGAAGTGCACCGCGTCATCAACGAGCGCAACCATCACACCTTCGACCGCAATCACCCCATCGAGGCCCGCATCCGGCCCGGCGACAGGATCATCACCAAGACCGTGGACTCGGCCGGTTGGGACTTCCAGGGCGTTCGCCGTACCAAGACGCACGGGAACCCACTCACCGGCCCGTTCTACGTCGAGGGCGCGCGTCCGGGCGACGCCCTCGTAGTGCATCTCGACAAGGTCCGCCTGAACCGCAACTGGGGATACACGGCCTACCACATTGGCGGTTATGCCCTTACCGAGGATTACGAACGGCAGCCGCGGCTCTATGAAAAGGCCATGGTTCTTGGCGGCCCGGACAACTTCCTCGAAGGCCGCACCGATCTCGTCCCCTGGGTCATTGATCTTGAACGCAACACGGTCCGCATGCGCGAACCCGTGAGCACGAAGATCAAGCTGGAGTTCAAGGCGCAACCACTTCTCGGCTGCATCGGCGTCCCACCCGCCGGCGACGATGCCCCGCGTTCGGGTCCGACCGGCAACTGGGGCGGCAACATGGATTACAAGGAAGTCAAAGAGGGGGCCACCGTCTACATTCCCGTCTACCACGAGGGCGGCTTCTTGATGTTCGGCGACGGGCACGCTGTTCAGGGCGATGGCGAGGCCGTTGGCTCGGGCGTCGAGACCTCGCTAGACGTCGAGTTCACGATCGACCTCAAGAAGAATG
Source organism: Bryobacterales bacterium (assembly GCA_965261065.1). Taxonomy (GTDB): domain Bacteria; phylum Acidobacteriota; class Terriglobia; order Bryobacterales; family UBA6623; genus JAKZVK01. The sequence goes on from OZ253444.1 coordinate 8,190,429, forward strand.
CCCAGCTCACGACACTGCGGATTGAGAACGACGACTATTTGATCAGCATCGGCAACAAGTCGGGCGACACCCTGAATGAGGCGCTCAAGATCGCAACGACGGATATGGTGCGCTGGCTGGTTGACGAGCACGGTCTCGAACCGTGGGCCGCGCACCAGCTCATTGGGTTTCAGGGCGAATACGATGTTGCGGCGATCGCCGGAACGATCGGCTGCAAGATCCCGAAAGCGGCTCTATCGAACAAGCCCTGACTCGGCCCGCTCTGCCATATACGATACTCTGTGGTTCACACCATTCAACGCACGTTTTTGGAGGCATCGTGAGGAAGTTTGTCTGGATCTTACCCGCTCTTGTTCTGCTCGGCATGCTACTGCCGTTGGGCGACGCTCAATCAGCACCCAAGCCCAAGCGCATCAGCAAGGCCGTCGATCTTCTCGCGCACAAGCAGCCGATCTACTACTTCACCGAAGGCCGCGGCGGCAGCCAGGGAGGCTACAAAGAGGGCCTGCGCCTGGCGCAGACCTGGGCCGACTTCATCATCTACGAGATGGAGTTCGGCGCCTATGACGTGACCGAGCTGCGCGAGTTCATGGCCGGGCTGATCCAAGGGGGCCCCACCAAGAGCGGCCACCGCACGCCTGCAGTGCAGGTGGTGCTGCCGATTGGCGGCTACGACGAGGCGACGGTCCGGGCGAACCACTGGATCATCCAGCAGGTGCTTCCGGCGGGTGTTCATGGGGTCACCTTGAACCACGCGCGAACGCCAGGGGCGGTGAGAGCTTTCGTCGAAGCCGCGCGGTTTGCGCACCGCAAGGGACCCGACCCGATTGGCGAGGGCATGCGGGGCAACGGCGGCCAACTCAATGCCTCCCGTGTCTGGGGCCTGTCGCCCAAGGAATACATGGAACGGGCGGAGCCTTGGCCGCTCGACCCCAATGGCGAGCTGCTCCTGGGCTTGAAGATCGAGGACAAGTACGCCGTCGACGTCGCCGAGATGACCACCAAGATCCCCGGCATCGGCTATGCCGAGTGGGGGCCGGGCGACATGGGGCTCTCCTACGGGATCACCGAGGTGCACGACCCGCCCTACCCGCCGACCATTGCCAAGGCACGTGCCCGCGTGCAAGCCGCCTGCAAGGCCGCCGGCATTGCCTTCCTCGACGTCGTCAAAGATCACAACGTGGAAGACCGCCTCCGCGAGGGGGTAATGATCGGAGCGACGAGCGCCCGGAGTACGGCGGAAATAGGACGCCGCTTCACGAAAAGACCGCAACCGTGGTAGATGCCGTTAGGCCCGCACGGGCCGCCCTGACCGGTTGGTCGCCGGGGAAGGTTTGGCTAGCCGTTCTCCCAGCGCTGCTCACTTTCAATTGCGCGGCCCCGCAGGCCTTCCAGGCGCGTATCCGCCGGACGAGTTACAACATCCCACACATCGAGGCTCGCGACGTCGGCAGCCTGGGATTCGGGGAGGGCTACGCGCAAGCCGAAGATCACCTTTGCTCGATCGCCGATCAGATGGTTCGCGTCCGCGGCGAGCGATCGCGTTACTTCGGTCCCGGCGGAGGCAACCGCCACTTCTATGGCGATGTCGCGATGAAGGGCCTCGGGGTCTATGCACGGGCGTCCGAACATCTCCGCGGACAAGATCGCGACTACCGCGACTGGCTCGCCGGGTTCGCCGCGGGCTACAACCACTACTTGGCCGAGACGGGCAGGGACGCCGTCCCCGGCTGGTGTACCGGCGAGGGCTGGGTCGTCCCGATCAGCACGGAGGACATAGCCGCTTACCTCTACATGGTGACTCTTACCACTACTCGCTTCGCCGGGGTGATTGGGTCCGCACAGCCGCCAAGCCCCGACGACGCACAGAAGCTCACTCATGGGCTGGGGAGCCCGTTCAGCCACAGTGCGCCATCTTGGCCAGAACAACTCGATCAGGCGAGCAACGGTTGGGCCATCGGCAGCAAACGTTCCGAAACCGCTGGAGGCCTACTCGTCGCGAACCCGCACTTCCCATGGGTCGGGTCCAATCGGTTCTGGGAGAAACATCTCGCCATTCGCGGCAAGCTGGATGTCTACGGGGCAAGCCTTTTGGGTGTGCCCGGTGTCGCGATCGGATTCAACAAGGCCGTGGCTTGGACTCACACGGTGTCGGCCGGCAAGAGATTCACTCTGTACCGTCTTGACCTGTTGCCGGGCAAGCCCACGACCTACCGGTACGGAAACGGCGAAAGAGAGATGACCGTCAAGACGGTCTCCGTGGATGTTCGGCTCGAGAGCGGAGAGGTACGACCGTACGAGCGCAAAGTCTACTTCTCGCACCACGGCCCGGTCATCGCCCTCCCTGGCGTCGGCTGGACGGCTGAGCATGCGCTGGCCGTGCGCGACGCCAACTGGGACAACGACGAGGCCGGTCCACAGTGGTTCGCCATGAATCGTGCCGGCAGCCTCGACGAGTTCATCGAGGCCCATGCGCGTTTTCAGGGGATGCCTTTCGTCAATACGATCGCCGTGAGCGCCGATGGCCGTGCCTGGTACGCCGATACGGCGGCCACTCCGAACCTGTGGCCTGATGTTGTCGCGGCGTGGAAAGAGCAACTCGAATCAGACGATCTCGTCCGAAATCTCGGGAATCGGCGCATGGTCGTGCTTGACGGGGGCGACCCCACGGCCGATTGGCTCGACGACCCGGCCGCCCGCGACCCCGGCGTTGTGCCATACGAAGCCATGCCGCGGCTCGAGCGCAGGGACTATGTCTTCAACGCGAACGACAGTTTCTGGCTGGCCAACTCTTCAGAGTTGATCACGGGCCCTTACTCAGCCCTTCACGGCGACCAGGGCACGGCGCTTTCTCTCCGCACGCGCAACAATGACCTGACCCTCTCGAACCGTTCGCCCGACGCCGACGGCAGGTTCAGCTTGGACGAGGCGCTCGACGCGATTCTCAGCAACCGGAGCTACACGGCCGAGTTGATTCGGACCGCGCTGGTCGAGCGTTGCCAGGAACGGTCTATCTTCTCACTCGATACGCGGTCCGTTGACCTAAGTGAGGCCTGTGCTGTCCTCGGGTCATGGGACGGTCGCTACGATCTCGACAGCCGCGGCGCCGTGGTGTTCCGGGAGTTCATCAGCCGCTACCCCGGCCACGACTTGCGGGGCAAAGGCAGCCTCTTCGACAGGGACTTCGACCCGGTCGACCCGGTAGGCACCCCGCACCGGTTGGCGGACGCAGACACCGCACTCGAAAACCTGGCCCGTGCTGTGGAGCTTCTGAAATCACGCGATACCCCTCTCGACGTTCCCCTCGGAGAGGTGCAGTACACCTTCAAGGCAGGCCGCCGCATCCCCGTCCATGGCGGCCAAGGTAGTCACGAGGGCCTGCTCAACGCGCTTGGTAGCGGATCGAACTCGACGACACTTGAGCCGATGCGGATGCCCAAGCAAGTTGAAGGTAGTCGCTTTCTCAGCGAGCAGGGCTACCCCATCGCCGGGGGGACCAGCTTCCTGCTGGGCGTGGAATACACAGCGGAGGGTTCTCGCGCGAAAGGCATTCTGACCTACTCGCAGTCCGGCGACCCCGCTTCGCCTCACTTCAGCGACCAAACCGAGCTGTTTTCGCAGAAAAAGCTTCGGCCGGTGCTATTCGACGAGGCTGACATCGCCGCGGACGCTCAACGCGAATACACCGTTCGCGTCCCGCGCCGGAAGGCCGCGCGGTAGCCACGCTACATTTCTTCGCAACTCGACAGCTTCACTCAAGACCGCCCTCGGAGGTAGGGACTGATCGCTTTGGTGTGCGCACCATGCGAAGCGGCAATGTGACCGATCCCGTAGACCATCAGCCCGGCGTGCTCGACAAGGCGCAACTGAACGCCGACGGCATCCCGAGGAGGCTACGCCCTTTAGTTGTTCACTCAAGGTGTTAACTTGGGAGCTTCTCGTTGATCTCCTTCACGCGGGCGTCGATCTCCCCTAGCCGTGCCTCCGTTTCGCGAATCTCTTCCTCGAGCTTCTCGATGATGTCCGGGAGGACCTGGTCGATGTGATCTAAGATGTTCTCGTAAGCGACCATGACTTCGTCCCAGTCCTCGTCGTCCGGATTCACGCTCTCGATCTTCTCCTTCCAGGCTTCAAGATTGGTCTTGGCTCTTTCCAGCCTTTCCCGAAGACGGGGCAGGTTCTCCTTGAGGATCTTACGTTCAGCCCTCAGCTTTTTGCGCTCGTCACGTAGCGCAGGGTCGCCGGGAATCACCTCAATCAACTGCTGGAGCCGGCCGCGCTGCTCTGTATCCCGCGAGTTCTCCAGGGCCGTTTCTAGAGCGGGGATCACGCGCAAACCCCTTCTGCGAAGCTCCACCGTGGCCGCCTCGCGAACGTGGAAGTCCTCGTGCGCTAGGTTGCCGATCAGCTCCTCGACGCTTTGCTCTTCGCTGTCACCCACTTTTACCTCCCGCGTTGGCGGAGATAGCATATCACAGCAGGGCCGGCTTCCGCGAACGGAGTCTGCTATTTGAGTCGGTCCGATTGCTGGAGAGAAAGGAATTTCTGACCAATGTTTCGTCAAGAGCCGCCTCTCAATTGACGGGAGCCACGCCCGATGCCCTGTTTGAAAGCAGTCAGCGGTTTACCTTCCTGGATCGCACTCGTTTCTCTTGGGGTCGTACTCTATGCCGCCTGCGGGAGCAACGAGACTTCCACAGACTTAGCCGGCCTATCGGTTCAGTTTGCGCCGATTACGAGCAACGCTGAGATCGAAATCATGCGGGATGGAAAGCGAATGGGCGCCCTGAAGGCCGAATACATCCCTCTGGACTATCCCGACATGCTGTGGCGGGGCGACCCCGGGATCGGCATGAGTTCTGATGGCACGATCTACATCGCTCTGTACGCCAAGATCTTCGCTTCCACCGATGGCGGACGCACGTGGGAGACGCGCCCGATCGATGTCGGCTCGCTCGACCCGCCCACTTCTGAAAGGGCGAACTACAATTCGTTCGTAGTCCTTCGACACGGGACTCTGCTCTGGGCCTACCACTCGTCCGAACACGAGACCGACTTTGTCATTCGCAGTAAGGACGGCGGGAACACCTGGGAGCCGTGGAGCCGGATCGTGGACCGCGCCCCATTCGACGCCGCCGGCGGCAATCAGAACTGCATGACGGAACTGAAAGACGGGACGATCCTGTGGCCCACGCGCTTGGGCCCGGCAAGTAGCAAAATCAAAGAGCGGGACCCGGCCTCCGGAACCTGGCAAGGGCCGCTTCATTGGACGACCTATGTGTACCGCTCAAACGACGGTGGACGGACCTGGGGGGAGCAAAGTCTGCTCCAAGAATGGGGTACGGAAACGAATGTTCTGGCGCTTGCGTCGGGCGGATTGCTGGCGGCCATCCGCTATCAGCGTTATGCCGAAGCGCCGACCCCGGCCAACGAACCGAAAGACATCGCCGCTGCCGACCAGCAGAGGCAGGGCTCGGTCGGGAAGCGAGTCTTCCTGGCCGATTCAACCGATCGCGGGCGCACGTGGGCGGGCTTCCGACCCGTCCGGAGGGAACGCACCGGCGCGATGGACATCGTCTTCGGTGAAGCTCACGGGCACTTGGTTCAGCTATCGGACGGTACCGTCGTGCTTGTTCATGAGCGACGCTATCCTTACGAGGTGGGTGACGTCAGGGCGCGCATCAGCCGCGACCAAGGACAAACCTGGGCCCCGGAATCCTACCGGCTGAGCCCCGGGCACGGATACGCCGCAAGCGTCGTCCTGCCGGATGACACGATCGTGACGGCGCTCGGGAATACCCCGTTGAACAAAGGAGGCAGGTCGGCTGATGGCAAGTGGTACGCGCAGGTGGTTCGCTGGCGGCTCGACCCCAACGACTAGCCCGCCGCTTCAACCGCCTCGCTGAAGAGCGCCGCAACTTCATCGGGAGAGCGGCGACTCGCGGTCTCGTTTACGCGCAGCAAGACACGCTGCCATCCGTCGCCCGAAGACTTGCCGCCGGTCGAGATAGTGACGCCCCGCTCCGCCAGCGCGGCTCCGACTTTCTTCGGGTCGGCCTTCATGTGCAGGGCCACGATGTTCGAGCCGTTCGGAACGCGTTCGACGCGGAAGCGCGAATGCTGGTCGAGCTTCTTCCAGAGCTTCTCGGTGTTGTCGACGGCGGAGCGGTAGCGCTGCTCGAAACCATCCATGTAGTGGAGCACGACGGACGCATACATCCAAGCTTTGGGAAGAGCGCCTCCGAACATCCGCCGCGTGTCGACCATCGGCTCGATGTACTTCTTCGGGCCGGCCACCACCGCCCCGCAGCCCCCGTTGAAGTACTTGTGGAGCGACACGTAGAGCGTGTCGAACTGGTCGGCGTATTCCCGGACCGAAACGCCTGAGTAGGGCGCCGCGAGGAACATGCGGGCGCCGTCGAGGTGCGTGCGAATGCCTTGTTCCCGCGCGTAGGCACAAATCTTCTTCATCTCGGCGAAGTCAAACACCTCGCCATCTTTGCGCCGCACCGGGGACTCGATCATGATCGCGCCGACGGCCTTGTTACCGCGCAGGCCGGCGTTCCACTCGACTTCCTCTTTTACCTCATCGAAGGTGAACGTCGCCCGGCCCGTTCCCATTGGGATCAATTCCAGATTGCTGAGGATCGGCCCGCAATTGACCGAGTCGGCGTAGTAGTGGCTTTCGCGCGGGACGATGACTTTGGTGTCGGTTTCGGCAATGTGCCTCACCGCGATCTGGTTCGCCAGGGTTCCCGTGCCGAAGAAGATGGCCGCTTCCTTGCCGAGGAGTTGAGCGAACTTGGCTTCGAGTTCGTCAATGGGGCCCCCGACAGAGTAGCTATCGAGTTTGATCTCGTTGTCGGTGGCGACTTGGTGCAGCAGCGCCGCCCACTCACGAGGCTTGAGCGGCACGCCGTCGCCGGTCAGGTAAACATGGCGGTCCGCTTCAGGGTTCAGCGGGGTCTTGGCTGCGCCTGCCGCGGATGCCGCACTCGCTCCCGCTAACGTGGAAGCAGCGCTCCCGGCAAGGAAGTTCCTGCGGTTGATTGATGACATGAATTCGCTCCTATTTTTGCGCTGGGTTTTGCAACGGCTCAGCAGCCGACGGGCGGACGCCGCGTCCGATGAGTGGGCCCCCGCCCCTACGGAATGGGCTTGGCACGCTCCATCACCCACGGAGCGATGGACGACGATTCGTCGTCCCAGGGGCGGCCGTGGTAGTTGAACTCCTCGCCGTACTTGAAGCCGTGCTTCGCGCCGACCGCAGACGACAACTCCTCGACGTAGGCGCGGATCAGCGCGCGCGTCGACGGCTCGGTGATCTCGTTCAGCAACGAACTCGGCTTGCCCGCCATCGCGAGTCGCGCTTTCGTGTGAACCGCATAGCGGTGGTTGCGGTTCCGGAGCGCCTGGATCGCCGCGACCTTGCGGTTGAAAGTCTTCGTGATGTCGACCGGCATGAACTTCGCCGCCCGGTGGCCGCCCTCTCCCGGGCGGTAGGGCCGGTACGTTGTGTAGTAGTAGGTTTCGCGCGGCCCGTGTCCGCGCAGGCCGGCCCGCGTGGCCTCGGGCAGAAAGTACCCGGCGTTCGAGTAGCTGGTCTCCTCGGCCGCCCGCGCCGTGAAGAATTGGTCCCAGTCGGGCTCGTAGTGGACGTAGGGATCGGGCAGGAAGAGTTTCTCCGGCTTCCAGTAGCGGATCATGATCGAGTAATGGTTCCGCATCTCGTTGCTGGAGCTGTGGGAAAGCTCGCCGCTCTTGTCATTGATGTTGAGGATCTCGCGGACGCCGAGCATGCGCGCGGCCTTCTCGGCCTCCTCGACGTTGGCGAGGCGCGTCTCGGCCGGTCCTAGCGCAACGGAGTCCTTCTCGTCGTTGGCGGCTTGCAAGACGTAAACGTTGTACCCTTCGTCGATGAAGTTGGCGAGCGTGCCGCCGCAGGCGAACAGATAGTCGCCTGAGCCGGCCGTGATCACGATGATGTTCTTGCTCCGCTGCGCCGCCAGGGTGGAGACGAACAGCAGCAGCAGCGCGATCGCACCCAGCGTCCCCCTCAGCGTTCTGCTCTCAAGCCTTCTCGTTCGTCCCATTTCGTTGCTTCCCCTCCGAGGCCCCCACATTCTAGCACCATGGCCCGCGGGGTTCGATAGAGCTACTGGCGACCTCAATACCGGGAATCGCTCGGCGGAGTCACAGAAAAACAAAATCGCTTTCTCGTTTGTTTTCAAGCGATTCGTCGTTCGCAGACTCGGCTGGAGGGGAATCGGACTCTACACTGTGTACAGAGGCGCACAGAGCTTGGCGGCTCCGCACCCGCTAACAATTTTTGTCGTACAGGAGCCTTGGTGGCTGGCCGATATGTTGTTTTGTGACGGACGCCGGCCGCGACAAAAAAGTAGCGCGGTTAGGAGCCTGAAAGTGGGATACCCGGCAACAGTCAAAAAGAAGCTTGACCCCGCCCTCACGGGCCGGGAAGCCGAGAAACTTGAATCGGACCTGCGGCGGCGCATCATCGGGCAGGGCGAGGCCATCGAGCAGATCATCAACGTCTATCAGACCTACCTGGCGGGAATGAACAGCCCGGGGCGTCCGGTGGGCAACTTCCTGTTCCTAGGACCCACCGGCACCGGCAAGACCCGGGCCGTCGAAGCCACGGCCGAGTCGCTGCTCGGCGACGAACGGGCCGTGATCAAGATCGATTGCGCCGAGTTCCAGCATAGCCATGAGATCGCGAAGCTGATCGGTTCTCCCTCCGGCTACCTTGGGCATCGCGAGACACATCCGCTACTGAGCCAAGAGGTCTTGAATCAGTTCCACACCGAGAAGCTCAAGATCTCGTTTATCCTTTTCGACGAGATCGAAAAGGCCAGCGACGCCCTGTGGAACCTGCTGCTCGGCATTCTCGACAAGGCCACGCTCACCCTCGGTGACAACCGGCGGGTGGACTTCTCGAAGACGATGATCTTCATGACGAGCAACCTTGGCGCCGCCGAGATGAGCGCCATGACGAGCCCGGAGTTGGGTTTCGCAGCCAACCGTCCGGAGCCGAAGGACCTGCGTTCTGACAAGATCAGCGCGCGCATCTCGAAAGCCGGCATCTCCGCTGCGCGCCGCAAGTTCACGCCGGAGTTCATCAACCGTCTCGACAAGATCGTCGTCTTCAAGACGCTGGGAGATGAGGAACTGCGGCAGATCCTCGATCTCGAGTTGGCCTACGTGCAGAAGCGCGTCTTCAACGGCACGCCGTTCCTCTTCCAGCTCACCTCCGCGAGCAAGGACTATCTGCTCGAACACGGGACCGACGCCAAGTACGGCGCCCGGCACTTGAAGCGGTCGATCGAGCGCTCACTCGTCTATCCCATGGCGAACCTGATCGCGACCGAACAGATTCACGCCGGTGACTTGATCGAGGTCGACTTCGACCACGATCAGGCGGAGATAACGTTCGAGCGCGCCGACGAAGACCTGCCCGTGTACGCCATGTTCCGCGCCGCGGGCCTTGACCTGCCAGAAGACTACGAACTCAACCCCGGCCCCGTGCCCGTACCGCGCCCGGCCACCAACGGCATCCACAACCTGACCAGGCGGTAAACGGCAAGCGGGTGGGGTAGGCTTCCGGCAGCATCGGCGGACCCAGGATGCTAGAATCCCATCGCGCGGGAGAGCGCTTTGTTGTAGCGTTCCCGCCAGTGGGATGATGTCTCTCTTGTGGGTTGCCCTAGCGTCGCTGATCGTGGCGGCGCTGACCCTGTTTTCCGGCTTCGGCCTCGGCACGCTGCTGATGCCCGTGTTCGCGCTGTTCTTCCCGTTGGAGGTGGCGGTGGGCGCGACTGCCATCGTTCACCTGGCCAACAATCTCTTCAAGGTTGGACTCATCGGCAAGCATGCCTCCTGGCCGGTCGCCGTTCGCTTCGGTCTGCCCGCCATTCCCGCGGCGTTGCTGGGCGCGACGTTGCTGGCCCATGTTTCCGAACTGGAGGCGATCGCCCGCTGGAACCTCGGCGGCCGCAGCCACGCGATCACCTGGATCGGCCTGGTCATCGGGGTGCTGATCGCGATTTTTGCGTTGTTCGAATTGATTGCCTTCTTCGACACGCTTCAGTTCGGCAAGCGCTGGCTGCCGCTGGGCGGTTTTCTCTCAGGGCTGTTCGGGGGACTCTCAGGCCATCAGGGTGCGCTGCGGTCCGCCTTCATTCTGCAATGGAGATTGTCGAAGGAGGCCTTCGTCGGGACGAACGTTGTTTGCGCCGTCGCGGTGGACCTCACGCGGCTGGGAGTGTATGGTGCGAAGGCGCTTCAGCGAGGAGCGGACCAGTTCTCGGACCCGGCCGTCTTCCAGCTTCTGGCGACCGCCACGCTGGCCGCGTTCCTGGGATCGTTTCTCGGTGCCAAACTGCTGCCAAAGGTGACGATGACGTTTGTTCGGCGGCTTGTGGGGGTGCTGCTTCTGCTGCTCGCTGTCGCCATCGGGTCTGGACTGATCTGAATTGAGGAGGTCAATAGTGTTCACGATAGGCATTGAGCAAGACTTGCAAAACAGGAACATGCCAGTTTCTTTGAAGCAACTTTGGGCCTACACCTGGATCGTGGCGTTGCTCGTTTACTGGGCGCCCGCTCGGGCGGCCGACGGTCCGTTTTTCGAGACAGAGGTGGTCGTCAAATCCGGCGGCGCCCGTCTCTACCACAACGCCTACCCGACGGTCGCACGGCTCACCAGTGGCCGCTTGCTGGCCGTATTCGGGGCCTACTCGCGTGATCAGTCCAGTGCGCGGGTGATGGCGGCGCTGTCGGACGACGGGGGCCGCACCTGGTCCAGCCCCTCGGAAATTGTCGACAATCCCGGACTGTGGGACGGCGATCCCAACGTTATTGTCGACGGCCCGCGCACCTTCGTCTATTGCACGACCCGCGAGGTCGAGCTGAAAACGATCGACAGGAGCACGGTGTTCATGGTCAAGACCGAGGACGACGGCAAGAGCTGGTCGACTCCGGTCGAGATCTCGATGCCCAAGCAGTACGTCGCCGGCAAGCAGCACAAGGGCCTGCGCCTGGGGGACGGGACGCTGCTGATGGGCTACTCCTGGGACTTGTGGGCCGAGAAGGGCACGCCGGCGCGCACCGAGGGCGAGATGAATATCGCGGCCGGCGCCCTGCGATCGACCGACGGCGTCCACTGGAGGCCTTTCGGCGCACTGCACGTCTGGATCCCTAAAATGACGCCCTACTCCACCAACGGCCTCGACGAACCGGCGATCGTTGAGTTGGCTGACGGAGAGATTCTGATGGTAATGCGGACCGGATCAAGCCATCACTACGAGAGCCGAAGTCGCGACGGCGGTCTCACGTGGGCGCCCCCGCGTCCCAGCTCGCTGACAGGCCACAATACGCCCACGGGATTGTGGCGGCTCGACCGAAGCGACGAGATTATCGCCATTTGGAACAACTCTCCCGTGAACCGCCGCCCCCTGAGCGTGGCGATCTCCGCCGATGGCGGTCGTACCTGGAGTCCCCCGCGCAACGTCGCGGAGTCAGACGGGCCACAGGTGTCTTATCCGAGCATCACGCAAGCCGCCGACGGCACCTTCGTTGCCCTCTGGCAGCAACAGCTTGCCGAGGGTGGCCGAGACGTCCGCTGGGCCCGCTTCAATCGGCAGTGGGTACTGGGGAAGTGACGGCGACCGAAGCAATTGGCAGGGGGCTCAAACCCCGCCACCGGGGCTGCGGATGAGGGACAGGAACTCTTCACGGGTCTGCTGCTTCTCGCGGAACTCCCCCAGCATGGTGCTGGTCACGGCTGAGGAATGCTGCTTTTCGACGCCGCGCATCATCATACACAAATGGCGAGCCTCGACGATCACTCCTACTCCAGCGGGCTCAATCGCTTTCTCAATGGTCCTGGCGATCTCGGTCGTCATCCGCTCTTGAATCTGGAGCCGCCGCGCGTACATCTCGACCAGACGAGCCATCTTGCTAAGCCCGATGACCTTCTTATTCGGGATGTAGGCTATATGGACCTTCCCAAAGAAGGGCAGCAGATGGTGCTCGCACAAGCTGAACATCTCGATGTCTTTCACGATCACCATCTCGTCGTAGGAAACCTCGAACAGCGCGCCGTTGAGGATCGACTCGGAGTCCATGTGGTAGCCCCTGGTTAGGTCCACCCAGGCCTTGGCCGCGCGGACGGGCGTTCGGCTGAGGCCCTCCCGTTGCGGGTTCTCGCCGAGTTCCGTCAATAGGCTGTGGATCAGCTCGGCAATGGGCGAGTCGGTCTGCTCGGACCCTTCTAGGTCGTCCATCAGTGCTTCCATGCCGGTTGGGTTAGGCATCATGGGTTCCATTCGTTACTTCAAAGCTGTTTCGCGCAGTTTCTTCGACCCGAATCCGACTGAGTCGTACGGGACGGCCGGCAAACTCGCGGCTCCACTCCGACTGCAGCCAGCGGTCGATGAGAAGCGCCAGATTCTCCGTCGTGGGGACGACATCGTGAAAATCTTCCAGGTCGCTGTTCAGGTCGGCGTGGTCGATCTTCGAAAGTACCGCCCGCTCGACGATCCGATCGAGCACCGGACGAGCGAGAATCATGCCGGACTGCTCGTCGGACACCCCTTCAACGCTCACTTCGAGCGTGTAGTTGTGGCCGTGACCGTATGGATTGTTGCACTTGCCGAACAGGCGTTGGTTCTCTTCCTCGCTCAGCTTGGCGGTATGCAAGCGGTGGGACGCGGAAAACGGGTAGCGCTTGGTCAGCCGCAGCAACGGCAGCTCCTAGGCAGCCTCGCCGAAGTAGTCGACGTAGAGGTCGGGCGTCTCGTAGAGACGGACGCCGTGCAGGCGGCAGTTTCGCGCGCGTACCTGGGTCTCGATCCGCCGCCAAATGTCTTGCGCGATGTTCTCCGCGGTCGGAATGGTGCGGTCAAACGGTGGCACTTCGTGGTTGAGAAAGCGGTGATCGTAGATCGCCACGACTTCGTCGTTGATGATCTGTTTCAACTCCTTGAGGTCCATGATCATGCCATGAACCGGGTCCACATCGCCCGCGACCGTCACTTCGAGAACGTAGTTGTGCCCATGGCCGCTGGGGCGGCTTGCCTTGCCGAACAGCGCCTCGTTCTCTTCGCGTCCCAGCGCCGGATTGGCGCAGTAGTGTGAGGCCGAAAACTCGACGCGGCGGGTAATCAGCACCATTTACCGTCCGCCCCTGTGCGTTGTTACCATGGAGAATCAACGTTCTCATTATGGCATGGACAAGACGGGATGCCGTTGTAGCGGCCCTGCTGGCGGGGCTGACGATCACTTTGCTCTATCGCGTGGTTCCGTACTTCCGCGTGTATAAGGTCGAAGTGGGCGATCGGGCGCCGGAATTCAACATCACCGGGGACGACGGCCAGGGGTTGCGGCTGGCCGACTTCAGCGGCAAGTTCGTGCTGTTGAACTTCTGGGCTACTTGGTGCCCGCCCTGTGTGGACGAGATGCCTTCTCTGAATCTGGTTCAAGAACGGCTCAGCGGCCGGGGCCTGGTAGTGCTCGGGATCAGTGTCGACGAGAACAAGGACGAGTACGAAGGCTTCCTGGAAAGCGCGAACATCCGCTTCCCCACGGGGCGAGACCCCGAACGCCAGGCTAGCACGCTCTTCGGCACCGTCAAGTACCCCGAGACCTACCTGATCGACCGCGACGGGATCGTCATCCGAAAATACATCGGCCCGGAAGACTGGAGCCAAGCCGAGATCTTCAACTATCTCAGCTCGCTGCTGTAGCGTCAGCCTACAGGTTTGCCCCGTGTCATATCGGGGCTGCTATGACACGGCTCGTTCCGCCCGATTCCTGGGGGCCGTCGTGTCCCACCCGAAGCGCTCGACGACCTGTTCGAGCGGCCCGTCCATGGCAATGCGTCCCTTTTCGAAGAAGACGGCCCGTGTTGCCAGATGCCTCGCCAGGTCCAGGTCGTGAGTGACGATTATTTTGGCCTGTGGCAGGCTTTGCAGGATCTCAATCAGCGCCGATCTTCCGGGCGGATCTAGAAACGTTGCCGGCTCATCAAGGACGATGATCTCGGGGTCCATAGCGAGCACCCCTGCCAAAGCCACGCGCCGTTTCTCTCCCGCGCTCAGGTGGTAAGGGGGGCGGGAGGCCGCCTCGTGCATCCCCACCAGTCGCAGGGACTCCTCGACCCGCCGCCGAACGTTCGTCTCGTCGAGGCCCATGTTGAGTGGGCCGAAGGCGACGTCCTCCGCCACCGTGGGCATGAAGAGTTGGTCATCAGAGTCCTGAAACAGCACGCCGATCTTCTGGCGGGCGAACTCGATATTCTTTTTGCGCAAGGCTTCGCCGCACACAGCGATCTCACCTCGACCTCGTAGCAGTCCCACCAGATGCAGCAGGAAGGTGGTTTTGCCCGACCCGTTCGCCCCGAGCACCGCGACTGTTTCACCGGAGCCAAGCGTGAAGCTTACCCCTTGCAAAGCCGGAGTACCGTCCGGGTAGTTGTAATGAAGATCGCGGACTTGGATGAGCAGGTCCATCTCTTGCAGCACCGGCCGTGACTCCGTCCTAGGCCAAGCCCTTCCACAACACCGTTCCATGGACGGCAAGCAGAAGCCCCACACACCCCAGCAAGAAAGTCCAATCGCGGCGGCGCAGATGCGGAGCCTCGAGAAGGATGAAATGACCCTGGAAACCCCGCGCCAACAGCGCTCGGTGGACCTTCTCCGCCCGCTCGTAGCTGCGGGCGAACAGCACCGCGAGCGCTCCCGAAGCTGCCCGCAACATCGATTCCCGCCGGCCCCTGGGCGCCCGGCACTCCTTGGCGCGCCGCATGTTCTGTACCTGGTCGACCAGTAGAAACAGATAGCGGTACACGAAGTAAAGGATCATCAAGAAGAAAGCCGGCACGCGCAACATCTCGAGTCCCCGCAACAGCCGGGCAAACGGCGTCGTTGCGAGCAACAGCAGGGCTGTGTATGCCGACAGGACGCTTCGCAAGAAGACCTCAACGGCCCGTCCGGTGTCGCCGCCCCACAGGTTGAGCAATACGACGCCGCCGACGAACGGCAAGACAACCAACGTACGTAACAGCAGCGACGTGACCGGAAGCCGAGCCGCCAGAGCTGTCAACGAGAGCACCAGGAAGTAGGTGACATGGGCTCCCCAGGCGGTCCTTGCCGTCAAGGCCAGCGAAAGGAGAATCAGAAGCGCGGCGACGATCTTGACTCGTGCATCGAGCCGGTGGACCGGGCTCTCTTGCAAGCTCCAGCGGTCCAGCGTTAGGTGGTGCACCTAGTGTTCCCTCCGGCGCAACGATCGCCCCAGGACGACACACAGGCCGGCCATGATTGCGAGGCCAACCAATCCCGCGGCCACTTTGGATAGCCAGGAGTTTCCGATGAAGCTAGTTTCGTAATGGGCAAAGACGCCGGCGAAGCCTCCCTCATCGGCTCGCTTGGCAAACCCGAGCGTCTCCGCGACGGACTCCAGACCATCCGGTAGCGACGACGCCACCAGAACCCCGAAGATGACCAGCACGAGGCTTATCACCCCGAAGACCATGAGAACCTTCGTCATGGACCGTCCCTCATCCGGCTTCCTCCGTGTGGACGAAGGCTGGGTTGAGCCGCTCGATCGCCACCAGGCTGGCAGCCGTAATCAGGCCCTCCGCCACCCCCGTGAGTGCGTGAATGGCGATCATTGACGCCATCAGGGATCCGGCAGGCGCCACGTTTGACAAGGTCAATTCAAGGCCCGCGAGCGTCGCCCCGGCCATCAGCGAGAGCCATCCACCCAGGAACGCCGCCCAGTAACGGGCGCGGGAACCTCGCCGTCCGAACCAACTCATCGGTAGGGAGCCGGCCCAGACCCCCACGACGGCCATATTGATCACATTGGCACCTAGTGCCAGCACGCCTCCGTCTTGAAACACCAGCGCCTGGACTACCAGAATCGCTGTCATAACGACCGTTGCGGCGTGGCGTCCGAGGGTGAGACCCAGCAGTGCCCCTCCGACCAGGTGACCCGAGGTGCCGGCCCCGACCGGGAAGTTGATCATCTGCGCGGCGAAAACGAACGAGCCCAGCACCCCCAGCAGCGGAACCCTGGCGGGATCCAGGCGCTGTTGCGTCCGCCGAACGAAGTAGCCCACCGTAGGAACAGCCCCTGCGTCGAGGCAAATCCATACCGGTGCCGATAAAAAACCGTCAGGAATGTGCAACGATGCGACCCCGACCCAAGTTAGCACGATTGTGAGAATCGTGCCACCGAGGCAGCGGCCACGAGGCTTCTGTCTCGCGATGGGGGCTCTTTGGGGGTGAAAGGGAGTGGACGATTTTGGATGACGGGGATCAAGAATTGGTCTACACTAGTGGATACTGGGCCAAAGCAGGGTTGCCGATAGCTGCGCAGGGGACGCTGAGCCAAAGGGTCTCGTACCTTGGGCAGACGGAGATAGCGACAGGCAGCGGCGTTTTGCACGTTCGGCCCTTAACTTCCCGCCAGAGGCGGTCCGCCTTTTGACAGTGGCGGCCCGCAGACAGGTGAGCTGTCGCGTGTGCTCGAAGCCCAAGCGGCCCCGGGAGCCAGAGGCGCTCCCGACTGACTAGGACCGAGGTACGGTTGAGGCAAACTCTGATGAGGATTCCACGTAACTTATTGACGGAGATGATTCGTCTTGGGATAGGCCGCGCCGGCGGCTTGTGGCTTTCGGTCCTGCTGGCAGGAACGTCGGTGCTTGCGCAGGAGATTACGCCTTTCGCGGTGCCGGCCACGGCGAGCCGCCCTGCCGGGGGCGTGGGACGCACCTTCGACAGCGCCGGCTCCCCGGAGCAGACTGCGCTGCCGGGAAGATCTCGCGGTGGTGGTTTCCAGACGGTGGATCCGTCGGGGGAAAACGTTTCTCTGTTCTCCGCACCCTACCCCGAGTATCGTATCGGTCTTTACGATCTTCTCCAAGTCAGCGTCTACGAGGCACCGGAATTCGCCAGGACCGTTCGGGTCGCTCGGGACGGCACGATTCGCCTTCCCATATTCAAGAAGGCGACTTCGGTAGTTGGGCTCACTTACGTCGAGGCTGAAGAAGCCATCGCGCAGGCTTTGGTTGCCGAGGGCTTGCTGGTCGCCCCTGTCGTAGCCGTATATGTTCGTGAGGCCCATGGGAACCCGGTTCGTGTCACGGGATCGGTACGGCAGCCGGTCGTCTTCCCTGCTGTCGGACCGACCACCCTGCTCGATGCTATCGGCAAGGCCGGCGGGCTGGAGAACCCCGGCGCGGAGATCTTGGTCACTCGTTCTGGGAAGGACGGTGGCCGTCCCGAGACCCTGCGGATTCCCACGGCAGACTTCAGCCAAGGCGTCAACGGGACCCAGTAGTTGGCGCTCTACGGCGGGGAGACCGTCCGTGTCATCCAGCCCGAGAAGGTGTTCGTTATGGGGGCCATCCGTAAACCGGGCATGGTCGACATCACCGAGGAGGAAGGGATTGAGTTTCTGCAGCTCTTGGCGGCTGCGGGCGGCACCACTCCGGAATCGAACAATAAAGCCATCATCTTGCGATCACGGCCCGGGGCCCCGAGTGAGAAAGACCGCATCGTGGTTAACGTCGGCAAAGTGATGAAATCGAGGTACTGGACTTGCGAGCCCAGCCGGGAGACGTGATCTATTTCCCGACCAGCCGTACTCGACAGTACGTCTACCGCCTGATTGACGCCGCTGCGTTCCAGATGATGTGGCGGGGCATGAACTTCCTATGGAGATGACCGAGTATCGGCCGGCGCCGGAGCCGAGCCCCGGTTCGCCCGCGGGCGAGGAGTTTGTGTATCCGGGCGCTGACGAGAGCGAAAGCCCGACGGCGCTGGTGTGGCACTACCTCCGGGTGCTGCGGCGGCATAGCTGGAAGATCTCGGGTTTCGTGCTTGCTGTCGTGGCTGCAACTCTTCTCTATGCCCTCCAGTTGACCCCGTTGTATGAATCCGCAGCGCTGATCGAGTTGGCGAATCTGAACCCCATGACTCGGTTGGGCTCGGACATGGTCAGCTATAACGTCCGTAACGAGAGCAAGGTGATCGAAACACAATTACGCCTGATCAACAGCCCCGACATCGCCGAGGCGGTGGCTGGCGACCTCGGCCTTGGCCGCAGCCCATTATTCGGCTATCCGGGGCATGGGGATCCGGTCGTACCAACCAGCTTGCCGGGTCTGTCGGCGAGCATGTTGCCCGGCACGTACCTGCTGTTGATCCAATACCGCTCCGTCAGCCCGGAACTCTGTCGCGACATAGCCAACAGTGTCGCCAAGGCCTATATTGACAGGGGCTACAAGACGCGCTACGAAGAGAGCCGGCGCCTGCAGAACTGGTTGGACCTCCAACTGGAGGAGCTCCAGGCCCGATCCGAGCGCGCCCAACAGTCCCTGCTTGCTTACGAGCGCGAGCACAACATCACCCGCCCACAGGGTCGGCCCGATCTTATCACGGAAGAGTTGGGCAGGTTGCAGGAAGAACTCCTTACCACCCAAGCCGAAAGAGTCCGCAAAGAAACGGCCTATCGCAGCATCGAAGCTGGAGAGTTGGAGGCCCTGCTGTTCTACGCCGAGGGTTCGCCCATCGCGCCCGTCATCCAGCGGCGACAGGATCTCGAGGGGCAGCTCTTCGAGCTAAGCACCCGGTACGGGCCGAATCATCCGCGTTACAAAGCGCAGCAGGCGCGCATAGAGCGGATTGACGGCCTGCTTGAGAAGGCGCGGCAATCGCAGCTCGAGCGAATGGAAGCGGAATACCAAGAAGTCGTTCTTCGGGAGGAGGCAGTCCGGGAACGCTACCTGGGAAAAAGGTCACAGGTCGACCAGCTTTCTGAACTCGCCGTCGAGTATGGCAGCCTCCGGAGGGAGGCGGACGCCACGACCGCTTTGTAGGAGCAGTTGCTCGGAACGGTCCAGCAGGTGGGCCTGCAAAGTACGGTCAGGGAGACCGAGGTCCGTTTGGCCGAGCCGGCGGCTCTTCCCATGAAATCCGTCTACCCGGATATTCCCAAGTACTTGCTTTGGGCCTTTTTGGCCTCCTCGGCATTCGGGATCGGCGCCGCCGTACTTGCGGACTATCTCGACCGCACGGTGCGGGACACCGCGCAGGTCGAGCGGTGGCTGCGCGTGCCGGTTCTGGCGAATCTTCCGCGGCTGGCCGGCAACAAAAAGCCCCAGACGTATCTGCTGCCCGCCGCGTCCGAGGCAAATGCACCTCGCCTGGACACCGGTCACGAAGCTCACGCCATTGTGGAAGGCTTCTCCATGCTGCGCACTAGCCTTCTGCTCTCCCCCGACGCTGCTGATTGGAAGCTGCTTCTGGTCTCCAGCGCAGTTCCCGCCGAGGGCAAGAGCACGGTTTCGTCCGGCCTGGCGGCCGCGATTGCACAGCAGTCCCCGCGACAGCGGGTGCTGCTAGTGGACGCAGACCTACGCCGTCCCACTGTGCACACGAGCTTCGGACTCAATAATCAAGTTGGCCTGTCATCGCTCCTAGAGGGCCGTTGCGCTCTCGATGATGCTGTAAGTCAAATCGAGTCGCTCCCGTCGTTGCACATTCTGCCTCGTGGCCCGAGTGTTCGGCGGCCGAACGAGCTGTTGGCGGGTAACATGGGGCCTGTCTTCGATGAGCTTCGTGAGAAGTTCGACTACGTGATCGTCGACTCAGCCCCCTTGCTGGCGTCCGCCGACAGCATGATCTTGGCCACAATGGTAGACGGCGTCGTGCTGGTCGCACGAGCAGGGCAAACCTCCCGCGACATGGTTGCGGCGGGTTTCCGCCAGGTGCGGCGCGTGCGGGCCAACGTCATCGGGTTGGTCCTGAACCAGGTCAGGCAGGGTGACCAGAACGGTTATCAATCTTATTACTACAGCTACTACCGCAGCAATGAGGACGAGGCGTAGATACGCAAACGTCTGCGCGAGAGTTCGCCGTTTGTCACCAGGGTCCTTATCCCCGCCGAAGCGCTCGACCGAGTGATCGCCTCGGGGAACGTCCAATGGCCTTGTTGTCATAACTTCAGTTCATGGCGTCAATCGTTAAGCCAGACCGTCCCAAGCCGCCCAGCCCTCCCCGCCGGCTGCGAAATACTCCGCTGGCCGTCCTCTCGGTATTGGCCGCCTGCGCCGTGAGCCTCCTGGCTATCCACACCTCGGTTCGTCGGCTCATCGCTGAGCACGGCATCGCTTATCCCACGCTCGAATCGCTTGAGCGCGCCGTCCGGCTGACGCCGCAGAACAGCACCGGCTGGGTTCGTCTCGGCCGAACGCAGGCCCGCATGGGCGCCCCTTCCGGACATACCATTGCCCACTTTCAAAGGGCCGTCGAAGTCAGTCCCTACGATTCGGAAGCCTGGATCGCGCTAGCGATCCAACTGGAACTCGATGGTGAACCCGCGCAGGCTGAAGAACACCTACAGAAGGCATTCGGGATCAACAACGGCTTCGAGTCCCGATGGAATCTTGCGAACTTTTACCTACGGCAAGGGCGCGTCCCCGAGTTCTGGCACTGGATTCGGGAAACCATCGTCTTCGCGCCCCGTGGGTTCCGCCCCGCGGTCGACTTGTGCTGGCGGGCCTTCGACGACCCGCGTGTGATCCTCGACAACGGCATCCCTGATGTGCCTGCCATCAACCACCGCTACTTCGGCTACCTGCTCGAGACGAATCGTCTGGAGGGCGCCACCCAGGTCTGGGACCGCTTGCAAAGCGACATCGCGCCCCGCTCACTCGGCTCTTTCGTGGCGCTTGTCGATTCCCTGTTAGGCAACGGCGAGGTGACGGAGGCGCTAAGCATCTGGAACCGTCTTTGCGAAATCGGTCTGCTACCCTACGGGGCGTTGTCCCCCTCGCAGGGTCCGCTGCTGACGAACGGGGAGTTCCGGTTGCCACTCTCGGGTCGAGGGTTCGACTGGCGCGTGTTGCGGCCGGCCGGCATTCAGTGGGAAGCGAAAGGCGCCCCCGATAGGCCGGGAGAGATCGAGTTCTCCTTCAGCGGAACCCAAGAGAAATTCGCCTCGCTGCTCGAACAGTTGCTCCCCGCCGAGCCGAACCGTCAGTACCGCTTCGACTTCGCCTACCAGACGCAAGGGCTTGCCCAGGAGAGCGGAATCCACTGGACCGTCTTTGACGCCGCCTCCGATCAGCGGCTTGCCCGCACCTCCTCGCTCGAAGCGACCGAGCAACCGAGACTCACGTCCCTCGCCGTCAAGACCGGCAGCGAGACTCGCCTGCTGCGTTTAGTCCTGGAGTACGAACGGGCACCGGGGACAACCCGCAAAGACGGCCTTCTGCGCACCGGCAATCTGGCATTCTACCCGGACGAAAAGTCAGGCACTCCGCGCACAGGTGGACGGAATCGGCCATGACTCGATATCGATTTCGATCTTGGTCTGCCCGGATACTATTCGCGGTCATGGCCTTCTCGGTTCTTGCTTTCGGGGCGGTGGAGACATGGGCTCTCATGGTCACGGAAGTGACCGTGCTCTCGTTGGCGGTTGTGTGGATGATTCGCCGCCTCGTTTCACCGTTTGCCTTCATCTGGAACCCCTTGGTCATTCCTGCCGCTCTCGTGGGGGCCATAGGCTGCCTGCAGTACGTCCTGAACTGGACTGCGACGCCCTACCAGACCGCTGGAGAAGCGCTGAAGTGGATCTCGTTTGCCTTCTTCTTCTTCCTTTGCGCCAACGTCTCTTGGGACGCGGAGATTCGCAGGAAGTTCTCGATTGCGCTCGTCTGGTTCGGCTTCCTGTTGGCCGTCCTGGCGCTGGTGCAGTTCTACACCTCACCCGACCTGATCTACTGGACGCGTCCGGCGCCGGGCGCACAAGTATTCGGTCCGTTCGTCGATAAGAACCACTTTGCAGTTCTGATGGAGCTGCTACTTCCCGGGGCACTGCTGTTGGCCTTGCGCGACAGCGAAAAGCAACTGATCTACTTCGTTCTCTGTGGCCTGATGCTGGCTTCCGTCGTGGTTTGCGGTTCTCGCGCGGGGGCGGTTATTGTCGCGGCTGAGGTTTTGACCGTGCTTCTTGTGAGCGCGCTGTGGAGCAAAGGACCGGTCACACGCGGATCGCGGGGCCGTCTACTCCTTAAGGTCGGGGTTCTCTCGGCCATCGCCATCGGCCTGACGCTAGCGGCGGGAACGGACAAGTTGCTCCAACGCTTCACCGCGTTGGAGCAGGACATCAATCGCGTCGAGGTCGCCGCAGCCACGTGGGACATCTTCGAGACCCGCCCACTGCAAGGCTATGGGCTGGGCAGTTTTCAGTTTGTCTTTCCGGCGTTCGCCCCGTTTGATGACGGGCACCGCTGGGACCACGCGCATAACGACCCTCTCGAGTTCGCCATGGAGTTGGGGATTGCCGGACCAATCGCTATCCTCGCCCTGATCGTGCTGCTGTTCAGGGGCAAGTACCCGGCGGAGGCTTGGCTTGGCAGAATTCTGCCTTTGGCGGGCGCGGGTATGCACAGCTTGGTTGAGTTCCCCTTTCAAATCCCTGGTCTAGTGATGGTCAGCTTGGCAATCCTATCGCAGGTTCAGCCCGAATGCAGGCGCCGCAGGGGCGTATCGAGGAGGACTGCGGCATGAACACCCTCCCCTCCGCCGGCGCAGGTCGGGATACCGGATTGAAGCCGAACGCCAAACTCGTATTGGGCTTGCTGTGGTGCGCACTCTTTCTGGCTGTCCCCAGCCGTGGCCAGTCGGGAATCGAGTTCGTGACCGTCGCGATCGTGCTGTGTATCCTCTTTCTGCCGATTCAGTATGCCGCGATTGCGGTGGCACTGGGCCCCATGCTGCCCACGCTCATGGGAGGTCTGCCGGTCTGGTATACCGACAAGATCCGCTGGGCGCTCATCTTCGGCGGGACCGCTGTGCTGTGGTTTCGGTGCGCCAAGGTTAGCGGCCGGTTTCGTGGAAAGAGCAGTACCCCTTTCGTTGCACTGCTGGGTGTCTATGCAGCGGCAGCATTGCTGACCATCGCCGTTTCGACCTCGATCACGCTGTCCTTGTCGAAATGGTTCGTCCTCGTTACGGCCTACGCTGCGTTCTCGCTGAGTGCGCGCTGGGTGGTGGGAACCTACGGGGCCCTGGCGGCGAAAAAGTGGGTTCAAGCGTGGATCGTGCTGCTCCTGCCGATCCTGATTGGAGACATCGCGGCGCTTTTCTTTGGCTTCGGGCAGACCTTTCAACTCGGGGCCTATCGCGGTATCGCCGGCAATGCGAACGGGCTTGGTGTCATGATTGCGTTCGTTCTGCCGCTGTTGGCATGCCAGTTCGTCTACGCCAGACGAAGACCCTCCACCAAGAGCCAAGCCACCGCGATTCTGATGGTGGCTCTGGTTTACCTGCTGATGCTCTCCTGGTCGCGCGCGAGTGTTCTCGCCTGTCTGGTAGGAACCTTCGTCGTCTGGGCGACTCATCCCCGAAACCAGCTCACCCGCTTCGGCGTACTGGCGGTGGTCGCGTTGACCGTGGTGATGTTGGCGCGGCCGACCCGAACCGTCCAAAGAGTGGAAAACTGGATCTACAAGGGCAAGACACAAGAGAGCCTAGTATAGCGTTTCAAGAAAACATACTCATACAGCAACGGTTCCTGCTAGGCTGAAGGCATGGCAGGAAAGTAGAAGCGTCTCAAGCTGCAACTCAGCCCCGCAGAGGTGCAGCATCTGGAGCGGCTGCGTGGTTCGCGGACGGCTCCGGTTCGGGAGGTGCAGAGGGCTGAGATTCTGTGGCGTTATCATTCCGGCGAGACCATTGCCGAGATTATGCGAACCGTGAAGATGACCCGCAAAAGCGTCGGCAAATGGATCGATCGAGCCCTCGCCATGGGCGTGGAAGCAGCGCTCAAGGATGCCTATCATCGTCCCCAGCAGCCCCTCATCACCGCCGATGCCAAGGCCTGGGTGGTGCATTTGGCCTGTAGCAAACCCAAGCAACTCGGTTACGCCGCCGAACTCTGGACCCGCAGTGCGCTGGCTCTACACGTGCGCCGGCATGCCGTGGAAGCAGGCTATCCGGCGTTGGACCAAGCGGCTAAGGCGACCGTCCACCGGATCCTGGCCGAGCAACCTCTGCATCCAGAGAAGGTGAAGTACTACCTGGAGCGTCGCGATCCCGATTTTGAGTCCAAGATGCGGCAGGTGTTGCTGGTCTACCGCGAAGTGGCTTGGCAGAATGAAAGCCCTCGCGACGGCCTCTCGCCGGAGGTGATCACGGTTTCGGTAGACGAGAAGCCCGGCGTGCAAGCGATCGCCAACGTCGCGCCGGACCTGCCGCCGAAGCCTGGGCGGCATCCCAGCGTGGCTCGCGATTACGAGTACAAACGTCTAGGAACTTGCTCGATTCTGGCGGCGCTGGACTTGCATAGCGGTCGGGTGACGGCGCGGGTGGAGCGGCGTCACCGCAGTCGGGAATTCATCTTGCTGCTCCAGGATCTGGACCAATTTTACCCGGACGAGTGCACGATCCGATTGATCTTGGACAATCATTCCTCGCACATATCGAAGGAGACGAAAGCCTACTTGGCGACGCGTCCGAACCGCTTCAAATATGTGCATACGCCCACCCACGGGTCCTGGCTCAACATAGTCGAGACGCTGTTTGGCAAGATGGCGCGCACATTCTTAAAGCGAATACGAGTCGAGTCCTGGGCGGAGTTTCGGGAACGAATCCTGAAAGGAATCGCGGAGATCAACGCCGCTCCAGTAGTTCACCGCTGGAGGAAGTTCGAGTCGCTTGAGGTCACCTAGAGTGGGTATGTTTTAGTGAAACTATATACTAGTCAGTGCCAGAGCGGAGCAATGGCGGCACGGCTACGACAACTTCCTCAAGCATCCGTGGCTCGGCGTAGGGTTCGGGATCACCAGTGATTACGAAGCCCAGTGGTCGCTCGGGACCTTCCGCTACCTGAAGCGGGAGCAGGGTTCGAACCTGTGGGCGATGCTGGGCCAGGTAGGGCTGATCGGCACAGTTCCTTTTTACCTGGCGATGCTGGTCATTCTCTTCCGCTCGGCCGCCTATGCTCGTGCCGTCCGGGACCCTTGGTTCACCGGCATTGTCGGCGCCGCGTGGGCGGGTTTCGCGAACTCTTTTCTCGAGGGCTGGATGGCAGCGCCCGGCAGCGGGCTCTTCTGGTTTCAACTGTTCCAATGCTTCTTTCTCCACATCGCGATGAGTCGACCGCGTCCCGCACCCCGTCCAGCGGCGGCACAAGCCTTCCAGCCCTGGCGTACCGTACGAGCCAGGCCGGCTCCGGCGGCCGCCGGCGCTCACTGACGCCTGTATGCGGCTGGCCGTCATCGCGATTGCTCCGGCTCCCTATCGAGGTCCGCTGTTTGCCCGGCTGGCGCGTCTGAGCACTTCCGAGATGCGCGTCTTCTATCTGCATGGCCGCGACTCTCTGCGGGGCTGGACCAACGGTCCGCTGGACTACCCCGCGGAGTTCGTCCCGTGCCTCACGCCCGAGCGTTGCTATCCGCTCCCGCTGCTCGGCGCCGTCAATCCGACCCTCACACGGCGCCTTGCCGGGTTTCGGCCCGATGCTTTGGTGGTATACGGCCACAGCTATCAAAGTCAGTACCAGGCGATGCGCTGGGCAGCCCGAAGACAGGTCCCCTACTTCCTGCGATGTGACCGCAATCCCGACAGCCTCGTCTTTCGCCGAGACGGCGGACCGATGAAGATGGCGTGGGTCAAGGAACGAGTCGTACGGTATTTCACCAGCCATGCCGCCGGCGCCCTCACGATTGGCACCGCCAACGACCGCTATTGGGAACACTTCGGCGTCCGCTCCGAGCGCCGCTTCCTCGCGCCCTTCGCCGTCGACAATGAGTGGTTCGGCACGGTTGCCGACCGGTACCGGCCACACCGCCAGGAGATCCGCCGCAGCGAGGGGCTGCCCTCAGGACGGCTGTTGTTGTTCGCGGGCAGGCTCGCGCTCGAAAAAAACCTCGCCGCTCTTCTCCGAGCCATGCAGGCTTGCGGGCCATCGCAGGTCTCGCTGCTCATTCTGGGAAGCGGCCCCCAAGAGTCCCGCCTCCGACAAGAAGCCCAGCGGCTCGGCTTAACCCATGTCTTCTTTCGCAGCTTCGAGTCACAAGAGGAAGTGGCCAAGCTCTACGCCATAGTGGACGGATTGATCCTCCCCTCCCTTTCGGAAGGTTGGGGCTTGGTCGTCAACGAAGCGATGGCAAGCGGCCTACCCGTGCTGGTCTCTCGAAGATGTGGTTGTGCCATTGATCTGGTCCGTGAGGGACGGAATGGCTATCTGTTCGATCCGGTGGACGAGGAATCGATTATCTAATCGCTGAAGCGGTTCGCCCGGCTTACGGATGAGGAAGTCGGAGCGTTCGGCGACGCCTCTCGCGGCATCGTGGCCGAGTGGAACTACGAGCGTGCCGTCGACGGATTCCAACGGGCCCTTCGTTCGGTGGCAGCTTCATGAGGATTGTGATCAACGCCATTGCCTCGACAGCCGGCGGAGGCAAGACCTACTTGTTCCACCTGACGAAGCGGCTGAGAGGCCTGCCCTCACACCAAGTCGACCTCTGGGTGCCGCCCGCCGCGCTCGCTGAGTACCGCGACCTACCTGCGCACATCCAGGTCCACACCAGCCGCTTGGCACATGCGGGCTTCGCTGGCCGCCTGTTATGGGAGCAGTTTGTGCTGCCGAGGCAACTGCGACGGGACGCCGCCGGAGTCTTGCTGTGCCTCGGAAATTTCTGCCCGTTGTGGTCGCCGGCGCCTGTCGTGCTCGTGAGCGCCAACGCTCTGTACTTCTGTCGCCGTTATCGGAGGGACCTGCTTTCGAGGCGGCACTACGGATGGGTCTTGAGCCACCTGCTCCGGACGCGGATGGCTGTATGGTCCGCCGAAGCAGCGACCGCCGTCATCACGCCCACGAAGGCCATGGCCGACATGTTAGGGCGCGCCATGCGAAGGCGAGACCCATCCTTCCACAGCGTCTCGTTCGGTCACCACCAGCCGCCTACCAAGGACAGGAGTCGGAGCACACCCGACCCGTCAGGCGAGCTCCGTTTCCTCATTCATAGCTTCTACAACTACTTCCGCAACTTCGAAACCGTATTCCACGCCTTGTCTTTGCTACGGAAGAAAACGGCCTGTCCGGTTCGGCTGCTGCTGAGCACTCGTCTCGAGCCCGGTCTCAAACTCGGTGGTTACGACACCACCAGGGCCTACCACTTGCTGCGAGAACTTGACCTGACAGACTCTGTAACTTGTCTCGGGCAGGTACCGTACGATCGTCTTGGAAGCGTCTTCGGATCGGTTCATGGCTTGATCGCGGCGGGCTACGTGGAATCCTTCAGCTTCACCGTGGTCGAGGGGATGGCCGCCGGCCTGCCCGTGTTGGCATCAGATATCCCCACGCATCGTGAGGTAGCAGGTGACGCGGCGCTCTACTTCCCCGCGCTCGATGCCGAGCAGTTGAGCGCACAGTGGCTGAGGCTCGTGGAGGACCCCTCGCTTCGCCGGCAGTTGGCCGCCGCCGGGCCGCAACGCGCGCGCCGGTTCGACTGGGGGAAGCACTTTGACGAGTTGTTCCGCGTCGCCGAAGAGGTGGCAGCCTAGATGTCTTCCTCCGCCAACGTCTCGGTCTTCATTCCGGTGAAGAACGAGGAAGAGAATCTCCCCGGCTGCCTCGCGACCGTTCAATGGGCCGACGAGGTCTTCGTCATCGATTCCCAATCGAGCGACTGCACCGTGGAGGCCGCCGAAGGGTTGGGCGCGAAGGTGTATCAATTCCACTTCGATGGTTCGATGAAGAAGGACGATTGGGCGCTCGAGAATCTCCCTTTCCACAATGAGTGGGTGCTCTATATCGACGCTGACGAGCGGGTGCCACCAGAGCTTGCCCAAGAGATCCTCGACACGATTCGTAACAAGGATGCACGAGATGGTTACTACCTCAACCGCCGGCTCATCTTCATGGGGCGTTGGGTCCGCCACGCAGGCCTGTATCCCAGTTGGACACTACGGCTTTTCAAACACAAGCTGGGACACTACGAGCGCGTCAAAACGCCGGGCAAAGCGCGCCGCGACAGTAAGGTGCACGAACACCTGATCCTCGACGGCGCCGTTGGCTATCTCAAATACGACCTGATCCATCGCGACCTGCGCGACCTCTACCGCTACCTGGAGCGCCATAACCAATACTCCGATTGGGATGCCCAGGTCTACTTGCGCTATCGCCGCGAGCCCTTGGCCATGGATCGCCAACTGCACGGCGCGGTCCGCTACAAGCGCTTGGCGAAGCGCCTCTGGGTGCGCCTGCCGTTTCGGCCGCTGTTGCGGTTCCTCTACATGTACGTCGGGCGCGCAGGCCTGCTCGATGGGGCGGCCGGGCTGCACTATTGCCTGCTGCGTGCCGTGCATGAGTACCACATCAGCGTCAAGATGAAGGAGCTCATCCATCGGGAGCGCTGGCTGTCGTCGGATGGATGAACAGGACGATCGTAGTTCAGCGAGGACAGGAAGATTCTTCCGAAGACATCTAGCCAGGAGAAGGCGGCCGCCGCGGCCGTGGCAGTGGCCGCCGTTTGTGCCTATCTGATCGTCGGAGCGGAAATCGGCGCGGGCGCCCTGGACAGCGATACGCTCAGCCTGCTCGTGGGCTGGGACCTGCTTCGCGAAGGGGTTGCCGTTGACAACTGGCAAATGGCGGTCCCCAAGTTCCTGCCGATCATCGTCGACGGTCTTGCATACGAGATGGCCGGCCTGCCGGGAGTCCTGGCGCGCTCGGTAGTCACCTCGGCGCTCGTTGTGAGCGCCGGCTTCTGGTTGTTGACTCGGGCGTACTCCGCTGCGGCGGGTGCGGTCTTCGCGGTTTTCCTTCTTGCGAATCGTGCTATGTGGGAAGGTACGTTCGGGGGCAACTCAACGGTGCTGTTTCTGCTGTGTTTGCTGGGGGCGGCAGTGATGCTTCTCCGTGAGCGCGGCCCGGAAGTAAACGAGCACGCTGGGTTGTGGCTGGTGCTGGCCGCGTTGGTTCGTCAGGAAGGTGTCGTGTTTCTCGGTTTGCTCGGCGTCGTTCTCGCCTGGCAGGTCCGAAAAAAAGGAGCGGCTGCCATGGCAACCCGCGCCACCCTGACCCTCTTGACGGTGGTCGTGGTCCTCGCGAGCCACTCTCTCATGAGCATGGCTCTGACCAGCGACCATCTTTCCAGTCAAGAGATCGCCCGGCATAACGCGGAAGTCCTCCGAGCGGTCGCGGCTCCCGAGGGTGCAGATGGCTTCTTGATGACCTGCATCGACTTCCTCGGCGGTCTGCTCCGCCCGTTGATCTGGTACGCGGTGATAGTACCACTTGGTTGGTACGCCGCCGCCCGGAAACTGCCCCGGGCCGGGGCTGTGCTCGTTGCTCTTGCCTTGGTTCCTCTGGCGTATTGTGGGGTGCTCCACTCGATGGGACTGCCGCTCTTCGAACGTTTCCTGTTGCCCACGGCCGTCGCGGCGCACTTGTGTGCCGCGATCGGCTACGTTCACCTGTGGAGAGCCGCGGACGGACGTCTCGCGGGACTGCCTCCCCAGGTCGCTAAAGCCGTCATCGCACTCGTCGCCTTGGTGGCACTCACCGTCAGTTTGCGCGACGCCTGGCACAGCCGGCAGGGCTACTTGCTTTCGGAGTCGACGGCCAGACGTAGCTACGCCGAAGGTTTACGGGAGATCAGCGCCTCGCCGTCAACGGAAGGCCCCGTGCTGGCGAGCGGGCTCCACTACCCCTACGCAATCCTTCACGGGCCCTGGGTGGCGGGCGATGTCGAGCAAGACCAGTTTGTGCTGGCGGCTGACCCGGACTCCGAACAGCTCAGCCGGTTCCAAATCATTCTGTACGACCGCGACGCGGGGGCCATGCAAGAGCTGCTTGGTGGCTCCTTGGTTTCCGAAGCCGTTGAGCGGCTGCGCATGGGTGACACCCGCTACAAGGTCGCGTGGATGTCGGCCGACGAGCGCTTCGAGTTCCTCCGCAAGGTGAGCCCGTGACCCCGGGAGTCTCGCCCGGCCGGCCCGCGGGAAACGAGGCGCTGGCCGACCGCGCCGTGCGCCACCTGGCACGCCATGATTCGCGAGGGCGCTGGAGGCCCGTTGTGTTCGCCGCTGTTGCGGCTCAGAAACTACTCACGGGTGAGCGGCGAACGGCCCATTCATGGCTGCGCATGTCACTCGTCCCGCGGTACTCACGGGGCAAGGCGGTAGGGCGATCTTCGCCGTCGGTCACGTCTCGGTCGCCCATTCGGCCGCAATACCTCAAGTCTGTCGTCAAACTGGCGGAATACAGCTTCCCGGCGTGGGATGACTCGATTTGTGTTGTCGGGTTTGGCGTCAACGATGTAGTCGGGGCGCTTGAGAGGGCCGGTTACACTCACGTCGCCGGCATCGAGCTAGCAGAACAACAGACTGTTGCGGCGTTGCGGTCCTGCGACTCGACCTACCGCACGGTCATCGTGCTCGACCTGTTAGAGCACCTCGGCCCTGGCGAACTCGAGTTGGCGCTCGCACAACTACATCGAGTCACCGGCGAGTTTGTCGTGGCTTCGATCCCAACCTACCCGCAAGCGCTGTTTCCCATCGCAGAAGCTGGTGAGCCCCCGGTTGTTCTCGAAACGAGAGATTGGTGGGACCGTACGTTCGCCCGGCATGGTTTCGAGCGGCGCCGTGCGCCGATGGAAGATCTGCCGCCTCTTTTCCCGGCCCTGTACCGCAGAGCCCGGTCTCAAACCGGCTCGCCCCAGGGCCACCCTCACGCCGCTCCGAACCGCGCCACCGCCCACGACTCGGCCGATCTCTCGCACTCCCGAAGGGAGCAGCAACAGAAGCCCCGGGCTCTGTTTCTGATGCCACGCCAAGAGAACGCGCTCCTCTGGGTGGCCCGCGAGCTGGCGGACCAGCTACAAGCACTCTCGTTCCCCGCCCGTATCGATGACTGGGGGGCTGTCAAACACGAGCCCTCCGGCGGCGCTGCTCCCCGAATCACGTGGGCCCATTTCTGGCCTGCCTATCGCCGTCTGGCTCAGCAAGTCCAGCCCGACTTCGAGTTGTTCGTGTCGAACTTCTACTTGGAGCGGCGGGGTAGGCTGAGCGACTGGTTGGCCGAGTTGTGCGACCGCCCTAGCCTCAAACTGGCCCCTTCCCACTTCGCCAAGGACGTGCTGTTGCGCCTCGGTGTCGCGGACGAAAAGATCGTGGTTCTCCCCCACGGCTATTCGCCGGAGTTCAAGGCCACGCCCGAGCCCCTGCCGTTGCCGACGCGGAAGTCCTTTCGCTTTCTTGCGGTGGTGAACTCCTATGATCCTTACCGCTACGGGCTCGATCTGCTGATGCAGGCCTACGGACGGGCCTTTACGCCGGGCGACGATGTCTGTCTGGTCGTCAAGGACTATGGTAGAACCAGCGAGTTGACCCGCTCGCTGCTTGGCGGCGCGGATGGTCTGGAAATCCTCTATTACGCCAACTTCCTTCCCAAGCCGGAACTAGCTTCGTTCTACGCGGCCCATTCGGCGTTTGTCGCCCCGTATCGCGGCGAGGGTTTCGGGATGAAGATCCTCGACGCGGCCGCCATCGGCCTGCCGCTTATCATGCCCCACTTCGGCGGTCCGGTCGATTACTGTCCGGAGAAATGGATCGAGCCGGTGTCGTATCAGCTCGTGCCGGTGGGCCGGTGCCTCGAGACCGAAGCGTTCGATTGGAAGGAAGACCTGACCTGGTGCGAGCCCGATATCGACGACCTAGCTGCTCGGATGCGCCACGTTTTCGAAAGCCCTGAAGAGCCCCGCGAGAAAGCGGCGCAACTCCGGCAACACGTTCTCGGTAAGCCGGGTATCCACTTGACTCAGGTGACCCCAACATCTTGTAGTTGGGCTCACAGCGTCTTAGCGTCCCAATCGGCGACGATCGAGCGGTACGGCGTCGGCTCCACCGCCATGGCCTGCTGCACAAGGCGGTAGAAGAGCTTGCCCCGACTGCGTGATCTGCGCCGATTGAAGCGGAACACGAACTCGTCGAGATAGTAGTCCAGATGCTCGTGGCTGACCGCCCCCTGATGCGTGCCCAGCATCCAGCGCTTGAGTAGCGAGATCGCCAAGTGCACCCTCGGCAGTAGCTGCGAGGCCTGCTCGCGGCGGTTGTTAATCGAGATGATACGACGCTGGTAGTCCTTCTTCTTGAGCGGATCGTAGCCCGACCAGTTGTCGGTAACAACCACGCTGCCCGGCTCGACCGACTCCTCGACGAAGGGCATCAAACTGGCCGCCGAGGCGTTCTGAACGCGCTGCATGCGGATGCTCCCAAGCCCGGTGCCTCTCTCTTCCGCGGCGACTGCAATCAACGCTTTACGCTCGGTCTGCCGGCCGATTACCCCTTCTTCTTCAGCGCCCCAGTAGGTCTCATCGACCTCGACGAGGCCCGTCAATCGCTCCCGCCCCGGGCGCACCATCGCTCGCCTCAGCTTGTGCATCCAAGGCCAGGCGGTTTGGTAACTGCCCAGTCCCAGAACGCGCTGTAGACCCAGGGCGCTGGCCCCATTCTTCTGCGTGGTGATGGTCCACATCGCCCGGAACCACAGCCGCAGCGGCTTGCGTGTGTCTTGAAAGATCGTGCCGGCGGTGACGGAGGTTTGTCGCCCGCAGCGAGCGCATTCGAACCACACTTTGCGCACCGGCCAAGCGCGCTCATGCCCACACCTTGGACAGCGGAAACCCTCTGGCCAGCGCAAGGCGAACAGATAGTCGCGGCAAGCCTCCTCGCTCGCAAAGCGAGACTCGAATTCGAGTTGGTCGCGCGGGTAATCCTCCACCAGGCCCTACACTACATCTTGGGGTCACCTGAGTCAAGTGGATACCCAGCCTCGGTAATTTTTCATGGCGCTCCACGGCGCAGCTCCTGATCCGCACTCTTGAGCAGTCAGGGGCGGCCCGCTAGGGCGACGGCAAGAATCGGCTCATGAGCCCATCACCACAGTCACGCCTGATCTCCAACACGCTGTGGAACGGCGTCGGCAGGGTGGCGACCGTCTTGGTCGGCCTGTTTCTAACGCCCTACATCCTCGCACGGGTGGGTCAGGAGCGCTTTGGTCTGTGGGCGCTGGCGAATCTTCTGATCGGTTACTTCTCGCTCGCGGATCTAGGGATCCAGTCGAGCCTGGTCCGGCAGATCGCATACGCCCGGCCCCAGCAGAACCCTACGAAGCTCTCGGAGATCGTTAGCACGAGCTTCTTCTTCTACTTCGGAGCGTTTGTGATTGTGGGCCCCGCTTCCATCTTGCTCGGCCCATGGCTCGTGCACTCCTTTCGAGAGCTCAGTGCCAACGCGATGCCGGACCACATGATCGAGGAAGGAACATTCGTCGTGACGTTCGTTGCCGCCACGCTGTTCCTTTCAATCGCGCTGACGGTCTTTACCTCTATCCTCCCCGGCATTCAGCGCATGGACCGTGCCAACCAGCTCGTGATCATCACAAGCCTGGCGAACGTTGGGGCTGTCGTCTTTGTACTGGAGAAAGGCTGGGGGGTGAGAGGTCTCGTGGTCGCGAGCTTAGTCGTCAAGCTGGTAAGCGCCGTCATCAACCACCAGCTTTCGCGGCGGCTCTGCCCAAGCCTGGAGCTTACCCTGCGCCACGTGAAATGGCCGGTATGGAAGGAGCTTTTCTCGTTTGGCTGGAAGATTCAAGTGGCGAGGCTATGTGAGATCTTGACGTTCGGCTTCGATCGCGTGCTGCTCAGTCTGGTCGGCGGTGTTGCCGCCCTGGGCCGGTACCAGCCGGCCGTACAGGTCGGGACCCACGCGCGGATTCTGCCTCATCTCCTAGTCACTGCCGCACTGCCCTATGCCAGCGACCTTAGCGCCAAGCGCGACCGTAAAGCGCTGTTGACCCTCTACTTCGAAGGAACTCGGTTTCTCGCGTTCGTGTCGTTCGCGGTTCTCGGCTTTGTGATTCTGGCGGCACCTTTCTTGACTTCGGCCTGACTGGGCCCAGGGTATGAGGACGTCGCTGTTTGGATTCGCATCTTCTGCGCCGGCTACTTGGTCACGGCGCCGCTGTCGCTCGGAGGACTGATCTCCCAGGCGATCGGCCGCCCAGGCATCCAAGCACGTAGCGCACTGTTTGGGACAGCGCTGACGCTGGTGCTCTCACCCGCCGGATTGTCGATCGGCGGCGTGACGGGCCTGGCGGTGGGGTCTAGCCTGGCGGTCGTGGGCGCCGGCGTGTGGTTTCTGCTTGCCATCAACATGACCCTCGAGGTTTCAACGTCGGATTTCGTCCGCAGATGTTGCCTTCGGCCGGCGCTCTTTGCTCTCGGGCCCGCATTCGTGCTCGCCATCCTCGGCCAGCCGCTGGCAGATGTCGCTGCGTCGCGTTCGCAGGCTCTGATGGCCGTGCTGGCGGCCGCGGCCTTGTTCGCCGTCCCTTGCCTGTGGGGACTGCGGTCGATGGATTTGTTGAGCATACGCACGAGGCTAGGCAACGCGCCGCCTTCAAACTAGCCCTTCTGCTAGGGCGGGACGGAACCTCCGTACCCGGGCCACTCAGGTAGAACCCCAGCCCAAATCCAGGGGAAAACCGGCGTTGTGGGCCGCGCGTGGGTAGGGCACACTAGAGCCGTAGCAAGGACATATTGGGTTCTTAGCGGTTCATCGGCCTCCTCCCCCACCGAACCCAGCCCCGCGGGTCATGGCGGTTCATCCGCCTTGTTCGCTTTAGGTACAAAGTAGCCGAAGAACAGGCCTTGTAACGGCCTGCCCACATGACGCCGCGACCGCCGAACCAATCCTTGCAACGGCCTCAAGAAGAGGCGCAGGCCGCGTGGGCCCGACGGCGGCGGCACGCCCGCAGCCAACACCACAGCGGACAAGATGTCATCGTCCGCTCCCTCGACCGGCCCGCCGATCGACCCGTACTGACCGCCAAGCTCTGGGACTTCAGCTACGGCGGCGTCGGGCTTGACATCTCTCACCGGCTCGATGTCGGACAGGAGATCGAGATGACGGCGAATCTCGTGAATCCCGAGTATTCGCTGGGCTTCGAGGCCCGCGGCCGCGTCGTCCACTGTCGGCCGATTGGCAAGGACCACTATCGCATCGGTGTCGCGTTCCTAGACGTACAGTACCGGCGCATCGAAGCCGACGCGCCCGCACCAACCGGGATCTAACGTTCTTCTCGCGCCTCAGCGCAACAGCATCCTCCGTCGTGTTTGCACCTCTGACTAGGCAGGGGTCACGAGGGCATCCGCAAGAACCGCTCTACAATGAAAACGCGGTTGGGCTTCCATGAGCCAAACCGTTCTCACTTGGAACCCTGCAACGTCGGTTTCGAGGCTTGTCCCGCCCGGCGGGACCTCTCCGTGAAGAGCGCATGCCGCCAGAGATCATTGTCAACGCGGACGATTTCGGGCTCGACGCACAGACTAACCACGCAATCCTCGCCGCGTTTGAGCAGGGCCTGCTCTCGAGCAGCTCGCTCATGCCGAACATGCCCGGCTTCGAAGACGCCTGCGAACTCGCCGAAGCACACGATTTGCTCAGCCTTATCGGGCTGCACTTCAACCTCTCTGAGGGACGTCCCCTCAGCCGAGCCATGGCGGCGTGCCGCCGCTTCTGCGGCGACGACGGCTCGTTCCGAGGCCGTGGCCGGGTGGTCCGCTTATCGTCGCCGGACGCTCAAGCAGTTGAGGAAGAACTGAATACGCAACTCGATGCCTGCGTGCGCCGCGGCATTCGCCCAATCCACCTCGACTCGCATCATCACCATCACACCGAGTGGGCGATCGGGACGATCGCGATTCGCGTGGCGCAGCGCCAGAAGATCCCGCGCATTCGCTTGAGCCGCAACGTGGGCCAGGGGCTCGGCATCGCGAAGCAAACCTACAAGACGCTCTACAACAATCGCCTGGTACGCCACGGGCTGGCCCAGTGCCGGCACTTCGGCTCGGCGGAAGACGTACGGCCGGTCCTCGCATCCTTGCGCGGAGGCGTCGAGATCGGCGTGCATCCACGGCTCAGCCGCGAGGGGCGGATCTGCGCCTACGAAGACGGTCCCGAACTGGCAGACTTGCTACACGGCCTCGGCATTCCACCCTTCGAGAGGCGGCGATGAAGATCTGTGATACGATTTGCTCGAACCGGGAGGGGATCTCATTGACCTCACACATCAATCGGCGACAGTTTCTCATCAACTCTCTGACGGCCTCGGCGGCGGCCGTCTTCGGGGCGAACCCCGGCTGGGGCGCTAGGGTCGATCCCGCGCCGGGGTCGATCAAGATCACGCGGATCAAGCTTTCCGTGGTGAACGTGCCGGAGCGCAAGTGGTGGTGGTCCGACGATTTCTACGGCCAGCCCGAGCACCAGCGGGTCGACAACCACATCGCCGAGATCGAAACCGACCAGGGCCTGACGGGTTTGACGAACATCTACCGGACGTCCGAGGCGCGAATCGTCGCAGACCTCCCAACCTGGGTCGGGCGCGACGTTCTCAAGGTCAATCTTCAGTCGCCCGGCGTCGGGCTCGTCGGCGCGTTCGAACAGGCGGTTCTCGACCTGCGCGGCCAGGCCCTCGGCGTACCGGTCTGGCAGCTACTCGGTGGCCGGTTGCGTGACAAAGTTCTGGTCGCGCAAACCACTGGCTACAAGACACCGCAACATACCGCGGAACATGCGCAGTGGGGCTGGGAGCACGGCTTCCGCCTGTACAAGATGAAATGCATCACCCCGCGCGAGGATAGCGACGAGAAACGGATTCGCTACGTCACCGATCGCGTCGAGGCGATCCACAAACTGCAGCCCGGCATGGCCGTACGGCCGGACATTCGCTGACGCCTCCGCGAGGTCTGGGCCGTCCAAGAGGTCGCGCGGCGGCTGCGCGGCCACAAGATGGACGCCCTCGAAAGCCCTATCACCAAGCGCGCATTCGGCGGCACCTACTCCGAATGGCGTCGACTCCGGGAGACCATCCACCTCCCTATCGCCGATCACATCGGCATGGACGCGCTCGTCATCGCCTTCCAAGCGGGCGCTCTCGACCACGCCATCGTGGGAGCTGGCAGCCACTTCGAGACCCTACGCCTGTCACACTTCGCACATGGTCTCGGTATGAACGGCTGGTCGCAGACCGTAGCCTACGGCCCCGGCGCGGCGATGGGCCTGCACGTCGCTGCCTGCATGCCGCACCTCACCAAGGCTTACGACATGGTCGGGCCCTATAGCTGGATCGACACACTCCTCAACGAACCGTTCGAGCTGAAGGACGGCTCCTACCCAGTCCTCGACCGTCCTGGCCTGGGCTACACAATCAATCGCGACGCGGTGAAGAAGTACCTCGTACGCGAGCAAACTTTTTCTTGAGGATTGGGGATTTAGGCTTATAGGCGCGACAGCCACAGCCGCTTCATCGAGAACTCTAGCTAGCGCAAACGCCCACCTGCTCCTTCCCGTCGTGCCCTCGGTCGCTAGCCCTCGGCTAGGCTGCGCTGACTTGCACGAACTCACATTCGGAGCCTCGGTGGGGGCTCTGGGAGGCCATCCTGCCTCATAATCAGAACCTCGATGTGGAGGTCGATGGCTTTGCGGACCAGTCGCAGTACTTCGTCTGTTGTGTCGCCCACGGCCACACAGCCGGG
The DNA here is from genome assembly GCA_965261065.1 of Bryobacterales bacterium. Classification (GTDB taxonomy): domain Bacteria; phylum Acidobacteriota; class Terriglobia; order Bryobacterales; family UBA6623; genus JAKZVK01. The sequence continues at coordinate 8,228,065 of OZ253444.1, forward strand.
GAGGTCCGGTACGTGAGCCCCCCCAACTCGTCTCTCCGCGCTCGACGACTACCCGATAACGCATTCCAGCAGGTCTCTGACCTTCAAGCTGCTCCCAGCTTCCCACATCGCCTCGCGGGAATGTACGATTCATCACACTGTCCTATGTCCCGCCGCTAAACAAATTCCACCCCTCGTGCGTCAAAGAACAATGACAAGACACACGGCGGCCGCCGCGTCATTTACCCAAAGGAGATCCACACAATGCGATCACTATGGATTGGTGCGGCTGCGGCCGTAATCCTAACCGTCGGCTGGCACGCTTTCGACCCCGACACCGCTCACGGTGACAGCGTCCCGCCGAAGTCAACCACAGAACAGCAACCCGAACCACCCAAGAAACCTGAAAAGCCCGCCCGCTCACCCGAGCAGGCGGCGAAGATCGGTATCAACTGGCTCGTCTCCGTGCAGGGCCAAAACGGCGGCTGGGGGCAGGACGGCGGCGAGACGTCGTTCGTCCGTGATGGCGAAAACCTCGAAACCAACGGCAACGACGTCGCCAACACCGCCGTCGCCACACTGGCCCTGTTGCGCGCCGGTCACACCCCCACCAGCGGCAAACACAGCAAGGCGATCAACGAAGCGGTCGAGTTCATCTTGGGACACGTCGAGAAGAGTCCCGATGAAGATCTGGCCGTGACCGCTGTGACTGGTACGCAGATCCAACGTAAGCTCGGCCCCAACATCGATACCTTTCTGACCTCGATGCTGCTGACCGAACTGGACGGTAAGATGGCCAACGCCAAGTCGAACGAACGCGTCCGCTTGGCGCTCGATAAATGCGTCCGCAAGATCGAGGGCCACCAGCAAGAGGACGGCAGTTGGAACCTCAGTGGCGGATGGGCGCCGATTCTGGGCACGTCGATGGCATCCCGCAGCCTGTTTGCGGCGAAGCAGAAGGGCGTTGACGTGAGCGACAAGGTGCTGGCCAGGGTCGACGAATACACCAAGGCGTCGGTCGAAGCGCTGCCGGCAGCCACCGGGCCGGGGCGTACCGCCGGCGACATTCTCAGCTCGGCGGGCATCGCGGGCGGACGGGTTGCCACCGGCCGTCCCGTGGATGCCTCGTCGGCCGGGGTCGCGCTCTACAAAGGCGCACAGGTCATCGAGCAACTCAGCCGCACCGAGGCCGACCGTGAACGGAACGCCCAGGAGATCGCGGCCGTTACCAAGGACTTATCGAGCGACGGCTTCGTACGCGGCTTCGGGTCGATGGGCGGCGAGGAGTTCTTCTCGTACCTCAACATCAGCGACAGTCTGCGCCGCACCGGCGGCAAGGATTGGGAGAAGTGGAATAGCGACATCAAGACCCAACTCGCGCGGCTGCAGAACCATGACGGCTCGTGGGCCGGTCATCACTGCATCACGGGGCGAGTCGCGGTGACCAGCGCGGCGATTCTGACCATCCTGTCCGACAAGGCGCCGAAGGACGAGACTCGTCCGGGAGCAAGCGACGGGTAGGCCATGGCCAAGTCAACATCCCCGGGGCATCCGACGACCGATGCCCCGGTCTACCATCACGTACCCGTCTCACGCCGCGCTTTTCTCACGACGGCTTTGCTCGCCGGCGCCGGCTGTACGGGAGCGCTGTCGCGGCCCAGTTTCTTAGTCGATCCCGAAGCCGATGCTGTCGAATCGTTGCGGCGCGCGGCTCGATACCTGTGGAGCCGGCAAGCGGACGATGGCGCCTGGCACAGCAACCACTATGGGCTGCTGCGCTCGGGCCAATCGCTCACGCCGTTTGTGCTCGACGCGTTGTTGCAGGTACCGCAAAGCGTCTACCAACCCGAACGCAAGAAGGTCGTGCAAGCCGTCTCGTTCATGCTGCATAACGTTGACGCCGACGGTGCGCTTGGACGAGCGGACCCGTCGCTACCCGACTATCCCAACTACGCGACGGCGTTCGCGTTGAAGTCGCTGGTGCGGGTCGAGCTGCCTAACCGGCTGATCAACACTGCTCCGATGGTTGACTATCTTCGCCGCCAGCAGTTCACCGAACAGAATGGCTGGCATCCTCACGACGCTCCCTACGGAGCTTGGGGCATGGGCGGCGACGTGCGTACGCCGCCGAACGCAGGGCACGTCGATCTATCGATGACGCGAAACGTGCTTCAAGCCTTGGCGGTCATGGGCGTGCCGCCGGACGGCCCGGCCATGCAGAAGGCGCGCGTCTACGTCGAGCGCTGCCACAACTACGATGCCGGCAAGCCGGGTACGCTGGACGGCGGCTTCTATTTTTCAACCGTCGTGCTCGACGCCAATAAGGCGGGCGAAGACGGCGACCGGTTTCGCAGCTATGGCACCGCGACCGCGGACGGCATCTTGTCGCTTTTGGCTTTGGGCTACGGCCCCACCGACAAACGTGTCCAAGCGGCGGCCCGGTGGCTCACTGCGCATCACCGCGCCAACGGAGCGACCGGCTTCGAGGGAGAGGCCTATCGCCGTTGGCCGCAAGGACTGCGCTACTACTACGCCGCCGCGAGCACCGAAGCGCTGCGCAGGCTCGGCTTGGCTCGCGAGCCAAGGGTCAGCGAAGCTCTCCGGCCGTTGCAGCAACCTGACGGAAGCTGGTCAAACGCGGAAGACTTGGTTAAGGAAGATGACCCGCTGATTGCCACGCCGTTCGCCGTGAGAGCGTTCGTCAATGAAACAGGCGCGAATCTTCAGGGGTAGTGCAGCCGGCCTTGGCGCTCCGTCCGCGCGCGGAACAGATGGCCGTCGGTCGAGGTCACGTAGAGCGTCTTGAGGTCGTCTTCGGCAAACGTGCAGTTGGTCGGCCGGTTCGCCTCGACCGGATGCCGCTCGATCACCTCACCATCAGGGCCGAAGACGTAGATCGACGGCCCGGGACCGCCCAACTCCCACCCGGCGGTCGCTACGATGTTGCCTTCGGTGTCGAGAACCATACCGTCGATGCCGCGATTCTCGCCGAAGTCATGCAGCACCGCGCCGTCGCCTAACGTCCCGTCGCTGTTGACCGGGTAGCCACGCAGTTGGCGCTTCTCGTCCGGACGCCGCCCGCTTTGCGCGACGTAGAGCGTCTTGTGGTCGAGCGAGAACAGCAAGCCGTTGGGCCGCGTCGTGTCGAACGTGACGCGGCTGAGGGCGTAGGAACCGTCGGCTTGCGGGTCGAGCCGGTAGACGGAGTCGTGGTCGAGTTCCTTGTGAGAGCGGTCCTCGCTCCACGGGCCGGCGGCGCCTTCATAGTAGGGGTCGGTAAACCAGATGCGTCCTTCGAGGTCGATGGCGAGATCGTTGGGGATGTTGAAGCGCTTGCCTTCGAAGCTGTCGGTCAAGACCGTCGCGCCGCCGCCCGGCTCATAGCGCACGACGCGCCGCGCATCGCCCTCGCAGGCAAACAGCCGCCCTGCGGGGTCGAACATCAGCCCGTTGGCGTAGTTGGTCCCCTCGCGATAGACCGACGACGAGCCGGCCTTGGCGTCGAACCGCAGGATGCGGCTGGTGGGGATGTGCGTGAACAGCAGGCCCAATCCGTCCCAGGCGGGCCCTTCGGTGACGCCGCTGTAGGGGCCATCGACGAGTTCGAAGTTCCAGCTCATGGTCTGAGTCCCTCCACGGGTGTTGTGGTGATCCGAACCACCGATGATGGCACAGCGGGTTGGGTGCTGCATGGGGGAGGTGCTGGGGGTGCTCCACCGAAGGGCAGCACGCCCGTGACCGGAATGTCCGCAAAATGTTCGGTTCTGCCCGCTTTGCACTGGGGCCCTCCAGCGGGCTGGGTGGCTGCCGGATGAGGCTCGGTGGGCAGGGTTTCGCGGTGGACAACAGCCCGGTGCCGCCTGCTGGTACCATTTTGGACGGATCGTTGGTGCGGGGTGTTGTTCTTGCCAGCTACGGGTCTGGCCCCCACGGACACGCATTGTGATCGCCAACCATGTCAGAGAGGCCCTCAAGAAGGGCGAGGCGGTGAAGGGGCTCAACGTCTTCGAGTCGCTGCGGCCGTCGGTCGTCAAGATCGCCGTGCAGGCAGGCTTCGACTTCGTCATGGTAGACACCGAGCACGTGGTGCACAACGACGAGACGCTCACCAACTTCCTCGTTCTCGCCCGCGACAATCACCTGGCGCCGCTGGTGACCGTGGTGTCCCCCGATCGCTTGCTGGTGTCGCGCGCGCTCGATGCCGGCGCCCTTGGCATCGTGCTCTCCCACGCCGACACGGCCGGACAGGTCGAAGAGCTCGTGCGCTGGTCCAGGTACGCGCCCGCAGGTGAGCGCGGCCTGGCGCTGGGCGCTAACGCCGACTACGACAGCTCCGACGTGGCCGGGTACTGCAAGGCCGCCAACGAGGCCATTCTCATCATCCCCAAGATCGAATCGGTCCTCGGGGTGCGGAACATCGAAGCCATCGTGTCGGTGGCCGGCATCGACGGCATCGTCTTCGGCCCGGGCGACCTAGCCGCTACGATGAACCTCCACGGCCAATGGGAGCACCCAGACGTGCTCGCCGCCATGGAGACCGTGATCGAAGCTGCGCTGGCCAGAGGCCTGGCCGTGGAACCGGCGATCATGCCGAAAGACAGGGCCGAGTACGAAGGCGAGCGCCAGCGAGGCGTTCAGATCTTCGGCTGTACGAGACTCAGCGAGTACAACCTACTGAAGGCAGCGGCGATGCAAGCCATGGAGCCGTACCGATAGGGATTGAAACGAACTACATAGGGCGATGGATGACAGGCGACCGATGACGGTCAACCAATCTGCCCGAAGCGATACCGATCCGCAGTTGAACCGGGCTTGCAGGGGGCGACGACCCGAAGTTGGCGTTGAAAACAAAGGGTCTTATGTGAATTCCAACCACCCCAGCCTCCGTAGACTGTGGTCAAATCGCCTCAATTGCCTGCCTGTCACCGAATCCTGATTGTCACCGAATCCTGACCGAATTCTGGTCACCTAATCCTGCTCGCATGCGGTTCCCGAGGAGGTCACGATCAGTGAGTTGCGTGGGGTCCGTAGCGTCGAGCGTCCCTGAAGGGAAGTGCGGCGCCGGCTGTTGGGGATTTGTCAGGCCAGATCGAGTTGGAGGCGGATGATGCGCTCGATGCTGTCCATGTCTTCGGGAGAAAGAAAGCCGATGCGGGTGCGAAGACGTTTTTTCGAGACGGTCGTAAGCTGGTCGGCCATGGCTTTCGCCGTCTGATTGCCGAGGCTGACGTAGGCCTCGCAAGGGTAGAGCCTTGTCGTGCTGCTGGTCAGCGGGACGACTTGGACCCGATTGAGATGGCGGTTGGAGGCATCGCGACTCACGATCACGGCAGGGCGGGTCTTGCGGATCTCGCCGCCCATCGCGGGGTCGAAGTTGACCCACCAGGCCTCAGCGCGTTTCATCGGCCACGTCGGCGGTCAGGTTTTCCGCCCATTCCAGGGCTTCGGCCTCGCGGCGCTGATCGGCGGCCATGGCTTGGTAGGCCTCGTCGAGTGCGTCGTCCACGACGTGCGGGCGGGCGAGGGCGCCGATAAAACGGCTGATGCGTCCGCGGCCGATTTTAGCGTGCAGGCCCTCATAGACCTCTTCCGAGACGGTGATGGTCAGCTTCCTTGTCATATACGTATTCTATACGTATCATACGTCAGGGGCACTCATGCGCAGCCAACAGAGACGCGCTTTGTCACGCCGGCGATTCCTCTCCGAGTCGTACCTCGGACTCGGCGGCCTCGCGCTGCTCGACATGTTGGCCGCTGAGTCCGCGCCCGCCGCCCCCCAACTCGAACATCCACTGGCGGTCAAACCACGGCACCGTCCAGCCAAGGCGAAGAGCTGTATCTTCCTCTTTATGGAAGGCGGCGTAAGCCAGATGGATACCTTCGAGTACAAGCCGGCGCTTGAAAAGCTCGCGGGCCTGCAGATGCCGCGCCAGCACCGTACGGTCGGCGAAATCAACACCTTCGCTGTCGCCCCGAATCGCATCATCCCGTCCTACTGGCCACTGCGGCAGCACGGCGAGTCGGGCCGCTGGGTCACCGACCTGCTCCCCGCTCTCGCGGAACGCGTTGACGACCTGGCTTTTATCCACGGCATCAAGGTCGACAACAACAACCACGGCCCCGCCGTCTACCACACGCTCACTGGCAGTCAGTTCCCCGGTAGCGCCTCGATCGGCGCTTGGGTCACGTACGGCCTCGGCAGCGAGAATCAGGACCTGCCCGGCTTCATCGTCCTCGGCGACCGCCGCGGCGCGACGATCGGCGGCGCCGGCGTCTGGGGTAATGGATTCCTGCCCGCCGCCTACCAGGGCACGCTTTTCCGCAACGGCCACACGCCCATCGTCGACCTCAAGCGCCGCCGGGGAATCACGCAAACTGCACAGCGCTCCGAACTGGACCTACTGCGCTGGTTCAACGAAAAGCACGCCGCTGAGCGTTCCGACACCAGCGAACTCGAAGCCCGCATCGCCTCTTACGAACTCGCGTTCCGCGGCAACTTCCTTCTTGTCGAGAACCAGAACAGCGGCACGGTGGTCGTGTTTCGTCTCGACGCGCAATCGGGCGAACTGACGCCGACCGGCCAAGTGCTTCGCGTCCCGCGGCCGGTCTGTTTGCGCTGGGTGAAGGCGGGGTAGGGCTGGAGCTTTGTTGTCCTCGCCGTGTGCCGGTCTCGCTACAGGATGAGCCGCTCGCTAGGCATTACCGCCCATAGAACCAACCGCGAGGGTGACCGCGGCGGAAACGGCAGTGCTGCTTGGGAGACGGAGGGATTTCTTCAAGTAACTCTTGAAGCCGGGGGCTTCGACACGCAATTCGTACTGCCCGGGAACCAGTTCAATGGAGAAACGGCCCTTGTCATCGACCTTCACGTTGTGAGTCTCGTCAGATCTGAGCCTGGTCACCGAGACAACGGCTAGCAGGTCGCTTCGGTCGTAGCCTGGAAGGCGAACGCCTGTCTGGTCGGCAACAGTGCCGGACAAGAGAGATTTGTTCCCCTCGTAGCTCTTGCGTTCGAATCTAGCGCTCGAGGGCACGCACCAAATCGAGTCGTGCGCAAAGGCCGGGATGGCAAAGCCAATCGCCGCAACCAATTTTAGCGCGCTTCCCCAAGCCCTCCGAATGCTCGAAGGGCACGGTTGAGTGAGGATGGTTCCGTCGGGACGCCGGTAGAACTTGGTGCAGATCCGCCCCTCGCTTCGAGACAACAGGCGTTCAGCTTCAGCCCGAGTCAGGGCAGAGAGGTTGTAAACTTTCTGGGCGCAAAGTTCGCAGTGGCGTACCCAACTGTCGCCTTCCATGTCGTCCCAGCTTTCTTGCAGGGACTCACATGCTCGAAGCCATCCAGCTTATTCATGGCACACCTTCCTTAAGTCTAGTCGATCCCTCCGCATGAGAACAGGCCGCCGTCGATTGCTCCACACACCGGTGCTCGCCGCCCTTGCGGACTCGCCGCGAACGGTCGGCGGATCGGATATGCTGTTCACAGTGGGTTGGTTCGCCTTCGCATCATGTTCTGCTACAGAGGGTTCGGCAACAGCTTGAGTCGAGCGTACGTGCGTCTCGTTTGTGTCATTGTGCTTCTCCTCGTGCTTCTTCTCGACGCGAGCCCGTTGCCGTCTCAAAGCGGCGGATCCTCGTCGGCGCCTCAGTCCGCAGCGACCCAGTCTGCGGTGTCGAGCGCCGGCGACCCTCCTGGCAGTTCCGCCGCCGGTTCGGCAGCCACACCGGAAAGCCCGCGCGAAGGTGAGGCGGATGCGGATCCGTCGTCCACCGGGCCTTTGGCGAGCGGCGAACCAGGCACGCCCGCCTCGAGCGAACGCACGACCCTCAACCTTCTAGGCCGAGTAGATACGAACTCCGGGGAAAGCCGCCGCAATGAAAACGTTCAGATCACGCTGATTGATAACAACGTTCTCAACGAGCTGAACCGCCGCGTCGGAACCACGGCCACCATCGTGAATGAGTTCGAAGTCGAGCATGGCTATTTTGGGGCGGAATTCGGCGGCCCCCCGACGTCTTCGTTACACTTAGGTGCGTCGAAGGTTTCACGCATACGCGGCAGCCTCTACGAGTCACACAACAACAGTCTTTTCTCTGCGCGCTCGTTCTTCCAGGTGGGTGACGTCAAACCGGCAAGAACGAATGACTACGGCTTTGGCCTCGGAGTGCCACTGTGGCGCGGTGGCGATCTCTTCGTCGACGGCAGCCAACAGCGCATCCGCGGCAGCGTGAACGGTAACGTGCTGGTCCTGGGGCCCGATGAGCGGACGGCGCTCGCCACGGATCCGGCGACGCGCGCCTTCGTGCAGCAAATCATCGACGCCTTCCCGGCGGAACTGCCCAACCGCACCGACATCGATCCGCGGGCGCTCAACACGAATGCGCCGCAAGAGATCAACAACGACGCGATCGGGGCGCGCCTCGATCAAGCCTGGCGGGACCGCGATCGTTTCTCGTTCGGCTACAACTTCAAGACCCAAAAAGTAAATGCGTTTCAACTGGTGAACGGGCAGAACCCCAACACCACGACCCGATCGCACGATGCACGCGTTACATGGAACCGCACCTGGTCCGCGGCGACCACGATGGACGTGTCGGCGGGTTTCAACCGCGTCACGTCCCTGATCGTGCCCGATGAATCGAACCTCGGGCCGATGATCTACACCTCTCGGATCCTCGAGACGCTGGGCAGCAGCTCCAGTATCCCCATCGATCGTGCCCAGAACCGATTCCGGTACGCCACCCGGGTCAGGCATGTCCGCGGCCGGCACTCTCTGACGACTGGGTTTGACGTTTTTCGCAAGCAAGTCAACGGGGTCGAAAGCTCGTCGCACTTGGGAATCTTTTCTTTCGGCAACGACTTCTTAGACGAGTCGGGCCAGCCGCGCGACACCATCACGAACCTTCGCCTTGGGACCCCGACCTCCTATCTGAAGGGCCTCGGCAACACGCACCGAGGCTTTCGTTACTGGGACCTTCAGTATTACGTCGGCGACGACTGGCGAGTCAGCTCCGACCTGACCCTGCACTTCGGCCTGCGCTACCAACCTCTGACGCGGCCGGCCGAGGTCAACGGCCTGAACGACCTTCCCTACAGTTGCGACTGCGATAACGTGGCCCCGCGATTCGGCTTCGCCTATCGCATCAACGATAAGTGGGGAGCGATACGGGGCGCCTACGGCGTGCATTTCGGGGAAATTTTCTCAGCGACCTTCGGGCAGTCGCGATTCAATCCCCCGAGTAATCTTCGCCTTCGTCTGCCCGCACCCAACATACTCAACCCACTGGAGGGAGTGATCGTAGACCCGGCCGACCCCGACGCGAGACCCTCTTTGTTCGTCATCTCTCCTGACCTTGTCGCCCCCTACTCCCATCAATACAACTTCAGTTGGGAGCTGAGCCCGGCGCGCGCATGGGTGCTTCGGCTCGGTTACGTAGGGAGCCGCTCGCACCAGTTGGTCAGCATGTGGCCCACCAATCGAGCGCAGCCCGTCCCAGGGATTCCGCTCCTCACAAGCACGGTGAATGAGCGGCGGCCCAACCCCGAAACCTTAGAGAACCGCACGATCCTCAACGGCTCTCGCGCGTATTATGATGCCGCGCGGGCCACGCTGACGGCGCCACGCTGGCGCGGCCTGACCTTGGACGCTTCCTACTGGTTCAGCAAAGCGATCGACCTGGGGGCCAACTACTCGAGCACCGGAAATTCAAGAGACAGCTTTCGCGGGCGTAGCCAAAGCGAGTTCGACGTACACGGCGACGTGAAGTCGGTCAGTGATTTTCATCAACCCCACGCTTTCCTTTGGCGTATTGGCTATCAAACCCCCGGCCTGGTCGGAACAACCAGGTGGGCTCAAAAGATGTTCGGAAGCTGGGAGATGTTTTCGGTGCTTCTTCTCAAGCCGGGCACCCCGTTTACGGTGTCCAGCGGCTCTGACGGGCCTGGGTTTGGCAACGTGGACGGATCGAGCGCCGACCGCGTCCACATCCTCGACCCCTCCCTTCTCGGGCGCACCATCGACCATCCGGATACGTCCGCCGAACGGCTCCCTCGCTCCGCTTTCGCGTTTATTCAGCCTGGCGAGACGGCCGGCAACGTCGGACGAAACACTTTTCGCAAGGACAGTATCCGTAATATCAACTTCGCGCTCTCGCGCAACTGGAAGGTCGCCGCCGAGAAGACCCTCACCCTGCGGGCGGAGTCCATTAATCTTCTCAATGCACCCCAGTTCGCCGAGCCGAGCCGGCAACTGACAGCGCCGAGCTTCGCGCAAATTACCAACACCCTCAACGACGGCCGCACGTTTCAGTTTCTGCTGCGGTTCGCCTTCTGACAAGAGTGGTTTGCCCTTTTCGCGGGACGCTGTACCCAGCCTCGACATAGGAGTGACTGCCCTCATCGGCGACCCAGGCCGGCCACGATCGCGAACCCCGAAGGGGGGGTCCAGATAGCAGCCCTGGGCGTGAGCCCAGGGACACCGATCTCCGGCAACATCTCTTGAGCCCTACAAGGGGGCGGCTCAACCAACCTTGCCACCGAGAAGAATCTTGCTGTGCGGACCGATTAGGCAGACCCACTCAATTCCCCCTGTGCGCGTTCGGTTGCCGGCGCCGGAGGCCAGTGGTTGGGTGGGACGGCTCAGACAACCGGTTAGGGGTCGCGGTAGGGATGCCGGTCGCCCAGCACCCCCCGCACAGATCCGTACGTGAGCGTCAACTCATACGGCTCCTACCTCGGATAAGGGCGGGGCGAACGCTGCCAGGCAGCGCCTCACCGCACGCCGCCGAGCCCTCGTGACACAGCCACCCGCCTCGGAGTGCGGACCGTGCCAGGCACGCCGACGTTCTCCTTGGTGCGGGCCCTTCCCTCCGGATCCTCCGCCGGCGGTCGGCCGCCTTTGTTCGGACCCTTCGCAGGTACTATGGCCCGCTCCGACTCCTCCGCCCCGTACACGTGGGTCGTACGGCGTTGGCCTTCACCCGCCGGCCTGCAAGCAGCAGAGCGGGGCGGAGGTCTCCCGGTTCTCGCGCAGAGAGTTTCCTGACGTGCCCTGGTTCTTCGACCGCGCCGGGGCCAGTCGCCGCTTGCGCTAGCGCGACGCCTGACGTGGCCTTCCCCTCCAGTCAACAAGGTCGGCCCCCGAGACGAGTTATTTCACGGCTCCATAGCCCGGCCCGCCAGTGCCTCTGTCAACGCTTCACCCGCGATGTCACCACCGCCGGCGCATGACTCGAGGTCAACGTGGTTCGCTATTCCTTCGTTGTGGGGCTCCTTCCTCCCCGACTCTCTGCCGGTTTGGAGTGCGGGCGTTTGTTGAGGCCAAGAAAGAAGGTTGGACTGGACCCCTACGGCGAGGCCAAGAAATTAGGGACGGGTTGCAGTTGACTGAAAAAGCATAGCGAATCCAGCCCAATGGGGGCATGATCAAGTTAGCCGGGGAAGCGGAAGCGGGCTCTGCTGGAGAGCAACCCGCCAAGGAATACCCGGCCGCAGACTCATCGAAACGATGAGTGTCCGGGGCGGTCCAAACGCCGTACGACCCACGTGTACGGGGTGGAGGAGTCGGAGCCGGCCATAGTACCGACGAAGGGTTCGAACAAAGGCGGCCGACCGCTGGCGGAGGATCTGGAGGGAAGGGCCGGCACCAAGGAGAACGTTCGTCGGCGGCGCACCGTCCGCACTCCGAGGCGGACTGCGGTGTCACCGAGGCCAGCGAGCGTGCGGAGGGGAGGTGGCAATGGTTCATCTCCTCACCGCCATCATCCAAGGTAGGAGCCGTATGAGTTGACGCTCACGTACGGATCTGTGCGGGGGGTGCTGGGCGACCGGCATCCCTACCGCGACCCATAACTTCCCTGGCGATCGCGGCAGCGATAGTGGGCTCCGGTCACCGATATCCACCGATATTCGGAAGTGAAGCTTCATCCGCTGCTTCTCGTGTCCAAAGGTTCGATCCAGTCTTTCTGTGACAGCACGTTCACAGCGATACCAATCTGACGTCGTGTGAACTGCCTTTTGCGAGGATTCCAGGCGTAGGTGCGAGTCACGACATCATCGAGGCCGTCAACGGCCTCATGCTTCATGACCCAATGCACTGTGGACAGAAGCTCCAACCCAAAAGGCGACTCGAAGCCTTCGACCAGCGCCGTTACCTTGTCGAAGCGGGAGCGCGTATCGTTGTGCTGCTCAAGGAATGTCGCGGCATCGGCGGTGGCTCCCGGCACCAGCTTCAACTGCTTGTCGGGCAGGTCGCCACCATCGGCATGACCGGAAACGAGGTGCCCCTCGATGGCGTGCAGTACATGGCGCAGATTCTCCGCGTAGGGACCATAGGGCGCCTGCTTGAATTTCAACTTCAGCGGCTCGCCTGCTTCCTGCATGAAATACATCAACTTGTGCACTTCCAAGAGGGTGACGAACGGATCGAGCAGGCCACAGAGGTACTGGTGCATCAGCTCCACCAGCGCCGCGCGGCCGGCCGTCATTCTGGGCACCTCACGGCTATGCGTCATCTTGTCGGAGGTGGGCGCTCCCTTCGGCTCATAGACCGTCACGCACACATCGCTGAGCGGCCGCATGGCCGTTTCGATACGCTCCTTGACTTCGGTCCAATCCAGCCCCCCGAGGCCGCTGCCAAGCGGAGGTATCGCGACCGAGCGAATGCGTTTCTCGCGGAGCACTTCCACCAGCGCCGCCAGCCCCGCTTCGATGTCGTTCATCCGGCTCTTGCCGCGCCAGTGGCGCTTGGTGGGGAAGTTGATAATGTAGCGTGGCGCAGTCAGTTGCCCGGTCTCGAAGACGAACATCTGGCCCGGCCGCACCTGGTCCTGCTGGCAAGCCTCGGCGTAGGCCCTGAAGTTCTGCGGAAATGCGTCCTTGAACTGCAACGCGATGCCTCGCCCCATCACGCCTACACAATTCACCGTGTTGACAAGGGCTTCGGCATCGTCCTCCAGGATGTCGCCGCTCTTGAATTCGATCATGGCCGGCATCTCCTCTTTAGTAGTACCACTCACGGCGAATCTCAACCGGCGGCCGGTGACCGCCGGAGGGCAACGCATCAGCCACGCCCCGATAGGTCGCTTGGGTTAACACGCCGACGCGCTCCACCAGATCCCAGGGGAAGCTTTGCTCGAGCAGAAACTCCGCTTGTTTACCTTCTTTGTGCTCGCGCCAGTCTCTTGCCTCGACGGCTTCCCAGTCGATCTCGCCCAGGCTGCCAAGCTCGGAGCGCTCCTCGAAGTAACGGGCCCCTGCATTTGAGAGTGTGAAAGCCCAGGAACGATCGTTCCGGTCCGCCCAATCAACGACCGTGTGCAGATCAGCCTCGAGGTGGACTATAGGATCTTGCCCGTCGTGATAGCTCAGTCCCGGCTGGTTGGCCCGATGGATCAAATAAAGCATGACTGATCGCGGGCAGAAATAGAACGGCACGCAATCGCCCACGTGCAACCCGGGATGGCTGCTGAGGGTCAATTCGTCAAGACGCCGCTGTTTGACGCCGGTCATGCCGATCGTCGTGCCTTCCGGGACGCGCCGGACGACTTCCGCATCACACCACAAGCAACCATCGGCCACGATCGACGCCAGCCGGTCCACATGCACGATGTGGTAGATCTTGGGCCGCGCTGGTACCGGCATGTTCGACAACATTCTAGCCGAAGCGCAGGCTGGTCCTGAATCTTCTTCCAGCGGCTCACTGTTTCAATGCATAGGTAGTGGCAAAGAGGAATCCTCCCGGGGGCAAAATGCTGAGAGCGGCCACGCGGTCGGCTCAGAGCCAATCCCAGGAGGATTCCATGCCAGAACTCTACTACATCGGACTCGATGTCCATAAGAAAAGCATCAGCTTCTGCATCAAAACCGGGGACGGAACGATCGTCCAGCGCGGTCAGGTCGCGGCCACTCGCGCCGCCCTGACCGCTTGGGCGTCAGCCCTCGAGCGCCCTTGGGTGGGCGCGCTCGAAGCCACCCTGTTTACCGGCTGGATTTACGATCACCTCCAGCCCTTCGCCCAGGAACTGCAAGTCGCACACCCGGCCATGCTCAAGGCCATCGCCTGCGCCAAGAAGAAGAACGACCGTCTCGACGCCACCAAGATCAGTGACCTGCTGCGCTGCAACCTGCTGCCGCGCTGCTACGTGGCGCCGCCTGCCCTGCGCGAGTTGCGGCGCGTGCTGCGCTATCGCAATCTGCTGCTGGGCGAAGCCGTCCGCATGAAGAACAAAATCAGCGGGCTACTGATGGAAGTGGGCGAACCCTACGATGCCCGGCGGCTGCACGGGCGCAACTATTTCTACTCCTATCTCGACAGCCTGAGCGACACGCCCGAGTCGGTGATCGAGCTGCTCGCCATCACCCGCGGTAGCCTGGAAATGTTCGATCGTTTGCAGCAGGAGTTACTGCGCGGATTGCGGCGCCATCCGCTGTTGCGGGAACGCGTCGAGTTGCTGCAGTCGATTCGCGGCGTGGGGGAGGTGACGGCGTTGACCTGGGCGCTGGAGACCGTCGAGCCCGAGCGCTTCGGTTCGCTGGGCCAGGCGGTGAGTTACTGTGGGTTGTGTTCGGCACAGCGCGAGTCGGCCGGCAAGACGCAGCGGGGACCGCTGTCGAAGCAGCGCAACAAGCATTTGCAGCGGGTGCTGATCGAGGCGGCGAAACTCGCGCCGCGCTGGAACCCGCAACTGCACGACGTCCATGAGCGGGAGTTGACGCGCGGGTCTCGCAATCGCGCGACGTTGGCCGTGGCGCGCAAGTTGGTGGCGTATCTGCGGGCCGTGGACACCAGTGGCCGCGCGTTCGTGCCGCGGGTTGCGGCCGAGGCGTAACGAGGAGAATTTGCTTTTTTTCTGTTAAAAGGAGAAACGAAGAGTTTCATCGACGCTGTGCGGTGTCACGAGCGGCCCGCCGGTCCTCGCCTGTTGGGGACTACGCGAAGGAGTTTGCTGGGAGTTTCCTGGGAAATTTCTGATGCGTCCGTATCTCTGTTTCGAGGCCGGCGGGCCTGAAAACCCAAACTGAATCTTCCGCGACGGTCCCCCGGCCGGTACGGTGGGGCGACCCGATGCGCGCACATGGATGTCTGGTCACGTGACTCGTTGACCTTGCGACTTGATTCGCAAAAACGCTCGGGCTGCGAAGCGTCACTGCTGAAGACAACGCCCCCGCTGACGGGAGGATTCGGATGACTGCGTCCATCCTTGACAGATACCTATCATGGATGTCCCCAGTACTTTTTCACAGCCCGTGACGGTTACGGCCCGGTTTGTGGGGCTGTCGCTCGGAACGGTGGCCGGGTGTGAATCGGTCCCCCGTGGCCTAGATACGAAATTCGGCCTAGCTCAGACCGGCCCGGCACGCCCGGCGCGTGCGCGGTTTCTCAGCCGGGGGTCTCCAGTGATTGCAGGACGGCCTTGATGTAGCCGAAGCAGAAGGCGAAGGCCTGGCGGGCCTTGGGATCGTCGGGGTGCCTCGGGACGTGGTCGGGCATGAGGCCGTACTCGTAGTCGACTTCGTGAAGCGTTCGCGCCAGCCGGGGCATGTTGACGTCGCCATTGTCGGGGAAGGTCTCTTGGAAGTCGTCGAGGCCCCCGCGGATGTTGCGGAAGTGGGTGTTGAAGATCTTCTTCCGCTCGCCAAAGTAGCGGACCACGTCGTGGATTTCTTTGTCGGGATCCTTGAGCATTTCGCACGTCGACCCCAGACACAAGTTGAGCCCGTGGTAGGGGCTCTCCCGGATCGAGACGAGCTTCTTCAACCCCTCCGGGGTGCCGAGCACGCGGATGATGCCCTGAAAACCCTCGTCGGGTCCCGGCGGGTCGTGGGGATGGCAGGCGGCGCGCACCTTGTATTCGTTGCAAACCGGGATCACACGGTCGAGGAAGTAAGTGATCCTCTCCCAGAACATCTCTTCGGTGACACGGCCGGCCTTGGTCAACGGCGGGTCTTCCACGCGGTCCTTGAGTCGCCAGACTCGCGAAACCGCGCCACCGCGGAGCGGTTCGACGCCACCGCCTTTCATGCCGCCCAACAGGTTCAGGTTGTACATGAACATCCCGACGCCTGACTTCGACAGCGAGACGATCATTTTCTGCACCAGTTCGATGTCCCGATCGCGCTCGGGGGATTTGCCCATCATGATCGCCGGACGCTTCTTGTTGTCGACGTGAGTGCTGCCGAGAAAGGGCATGTGGAAGGCGATCATCTTGACGCCGTGCTTGGCGGCTAGGTCGCGGGTGCGCTCGATGTCTTCGAGCGTCCAGTAGCCGTCCTCACCAGGACCGGGCGGCTCGATGCAGGCGTGTTTGACGCCGTGGCGCACGATGAACGCCATCGCTTCGTCGGTGGGTTCGGCGCGCTGGGTGGCGACGTACATCTTGACGGGCTTCCGCGGCGCAGGCGAGTGGGCGGATTCCGATGGCGGTCCCCCGCAGCCGGTCAGGGCTGCTCCGGCGGCCGCGGCCGAAGACGTGGATAGGAATTTCCGTCGGTGCATGTTGATCCTCCCCAAGGGCGACAATAGAGGGCTTACAAGGAAGCCCCTACTATACCTGGTGAACTGTCGCAGAGAAAACCTATGGTAAGACCAGCAGCCGGGCGGGCACAGGGGCCCGCCCCTACAGTTGGTCTTACCCATGTCCCGGTCAGCACAAGTTCTCGCTGGATACTCCTACGCCTAAGGAATCTCCGCGACAGTCCACTAGGGCCGGCTTGCGTCTGTAAGACCACGCGATGCATCTGAACGACGACTCGGCGGACATTTGACATGCTGCTCTACCTCATCGCCACGCTGGGCGATTTCGTCCAGATGCTGTTCCTCTTTACGCTCACGCGTTATTTGGCCGAGCACTTCGGCGACACGATGCAACTGGGCATCGTGGGTGGTTCTCTCTCGCTGACGTACGCCGTCTGTGCGGCTCTGTTCGGTCACCTATCCGACCGGGTGGGCCGACGGCGGTTCATTGCCGCGGGCGCGTTGATGTTCATGGTTTGCCTGGCGGTCGCGCTGTATTCAATGGACCCGCCGCTGGCATACCTGGAGGCGGCTCTGATGGGGATGGCCGCGGCGATGGCCTTCCCGCCGCTCATTGCCCTGCTGACCACAGGCCAGCGGACCGGCGACGTCAGCCGGGAAGCAAGCCAGCCGTTGGTCTTGTACTGCTTGTCGTGGAACATGGGGATGTTGCTGGGTCAGTCCACCGGAGGCTTGCTGTTTGCTGTCGACCCGGGTCTCTCGCTCAAGCTGGCGATGGGCGCTTCGCTGATGATCATCCCGCTGATCGCCCTCGCACGAGTGAGAACGGCGAATCGCCAAGTCGCAAACCGGGAGACCCCGTTGCAAAATGGCCGGGCCATCTCTGTGCCCGTCCGTTTCTTCGCCTTTGCCGGCTGGGCATCGAACATTATGTCGGCCCTTTCGATGAGCTTGATCTTCTTTGTCTTTCCGCAACTCGCCACCGAGCTGGGCATTCCTGCGTCGGTTCACGGGGCGATGCTTGCGGCGACTCGCGTGGTCGTCGTCGGGATGTACTTCCTGCTGCACTTCACCGATTTCTGGCGGCACCGGATCTCGCCCTCCCTGGCCGTGAAGGCCATCGCTGCCGCCGGGCTCGTTCTTTTGAGCTTTACTTCGAAGGTGCCGCTGCTGGCGGTGGGGCTGATGTGTGTCGGCGTCATGGCGGGATACATATACTTCAGCGGCATTTTCTACAGCACGACGAGTTTCGGCCACAAGAGCAAAGGCGTGGCCGGCGGGATGCACGAAGCGACACTGGCGGTGGGATTCAGCGGCGGTTCACTCGGCGGCGGGTATCTGTCTAGAGGCGGCGACTTGCGGCTGCCCTACCAAGTCTCCGCAGTGCTGTTGGTCGTGTCGATGCTCTTGCAGGGCATCGGATACTGGGCAGTGCGACGTCGGGCGGCGAAGTGAAGGCTGGCGACCGAGTATCGTTCGGTCCCAACCCGGATAAGATGGTACGCAAGATGGTACGCGGAACTTGGAGAGGAACGCCGCTATGAAATTTCACATGCGGAAACATCGAACGCGCTTGGTCATCTCGGTTCTTGTTTGCCTAGGGGGGCTCGTCTCGCTCGGCTGCCAAGACCGCTCGGCTCCGGCCGGGTCTGAGCTGGGAAAGATCGACTTCCCCACCTCCGGCTCACCCGAGGCGCAGGAGCACTTCATCCGGGGTGCGTTGCTGCTGCACAGCTTCGAGTTCGAAGATGCCGCCGAAGCCTTCCAGCAGGCACAACAAATCGAACCTGACTTCGCCATGGCGTATTGGGGCGAGGCGCTGACGCACAACCACCCTCTCTGGGAGCAGCAGGACGCCGAGGCCGCCCGCGAGGTGCTGGCGCGGCTGGCGCCGACGCCCGAGGAGCGCCTAGCCAAGGCGCCCACCGAGCGCGAGAAAGATTATCTGCGTACGGTCGAGGTGCTCTATGGCGAGGGCACCAAGGAAGAGCGCGACTTCGCTTACCTGGAAGCCATTCGCCGGATTGCCGAGAAGTATCCCGATGATCTCGAAGCCGCCTCCCTTCGTGCCCTGGCCACCCTCGGCACCTCGCACGACGGGCGCGACTTCCGCATCTATATGCAGGCGGCGGCGCTTGCCGAGGAGGTATTCGCCAAGAACCCTCTCCACCCCGGCGCCGCGCACTATCTGGTCCACTCCTACGACGACCCGGTCCACGCTCCCCTCGGCCTGCGGGCGGCGCGGGTTTACGCCAAGATCGCTCCGGCCGCTGCCCATGCGCTGCACATGCCCTCCCACGTTTTCGTTTCGCTGGGCATGTGGGATGAAGCCGCCGCGTCGAACGAAGATTCCTGGGAGGCTGCTGAGGCAAGGGTGCAACGTAAGAACTTGGGTGTCGAGGACCGCGGATACCACGCCCTGTGGTGGCTCGAGTATGCCTACCTGCAGCAAGGGCGTTATCGCGAGGCGGGCAAGCTGCTCGGCATCATCGAAGCCGATGCTGAGAAGAGCGGCTCGAAACTCACTCGGCGGCATCTCGTCGCTTTGCGCTCGCACTACCGCGTCGAGAGCCGCCAATGGAAGGCTGACTCTATCGAGGTGGACACCACAGGCTTGAGGACGGCCGCTGCCGCAAAGGACCTCTTCGTTCATGGGATGAGCGCAGTCAAGAAAGGCGACGCAACCCGAGCGAAGAGCAAGCTCGCCAAACTGAGGTCGTTCCTTGACGAAGAGCGGGAGCGGATTGAGAAGGAGTCCGGCGAGGGTGGGGTCGATTATCTCGGCCCCCTTCGAGGCGCGGAGGTGACAGCGCTCGAGTTGGAAGCGCTGCTTCGGCTGGCGGAAGGGAAAGCTGCCGGCGCGGCACAGATCATGCAATCCGCCGTCGCCGCCGAGGACGAGTTGAGCCTGGGCTATGGTCCGCCGTACCCGGTCAAGCCGGCGCACGAGTTATTCGGCGAGATACTGCTCGAGTTGGACCGGCCCGAAGAGGCGCGAGAGCAGTTCGAGCGGGCGCTGGACCGTGCGCCGCGCCGGGCTTTGTCGTTGCTGGGATTGGCTCGCGCGGCGGCCAAGGCAGGCGACTCGCGGAAGGCGCGAGACACCTACGCCGAGTTGCAGGGCATCTGGCACAAAGCCGATGACGACCTGCCGGAGTTGGCCGAAGTGCGGCAGGGCGCGAAGCCAGATCGGTGAGATAAGCACTGACATCACTCATTATCAGTAGGTACTGATGCGGTAGGCCAGGAGAGCGGGTCACGACTCGCAGGGCTAAGCGTCATGCGGTCGTCAGAACCATGCATATAGATTGGGCGCTTACTTCGGCACCCGTGCCTCGCCGCGGCGGTAGTAGGGGTAGGTCTCCCACGGTGCCTTGCCTTCGGCACGCGGATCTTTCGTGGCGGCCAGGTGTTCGTCAAGATCGGCGCTGAGTTGCCTCTTGACGTCGGCATACGCGGGGTCGGAGGCGAGATTGTTCACCTGCCCGGGGTCGTTGGAGATCTCGAATAACTCCTCGGCCGGCCGCTTGCCGAAACCCCACTCGAACTCGCGCGGAAAGCGCGTCCGGTTGACCGGCTCCATCATGAAAGCCTTCGTTGGACAGCGGTCGATGTCTCCATAGAAACCCTGCGGCGCGGCGTCGAAGTCGGGGTCGCCGGCCGGCCAGCGGTCCGGCGCGTAGTTGCGGATGTAGAGAAACTCACGAGTACGGATCGCCCGCGACGGGTAGAGCGCCCCATTCGGCCGGCACCAGGTGTGCCTCTCGATGGCGGTGAAGGCGTGGTCGCGGCCCGCCCCTTGATCGGATTCACTCGAAGCGAGCAGGGGCATGAGGCTGCGGCCCGACATGGCCTTGGGCACCGGCAGCCCGGCCGCTTCGAGGAACGTTGGGGCGAAATCCGTGTGGCTGACGAGGTCGTCGATCACCCGTCCGGCTTTGACGCTCCGCGGCCAGCGGATGGCGAGCGGCATGCGCGTGCCCCAGTCATAGAGCGTCGTCTTGGCGCGAGGGAACGGCATGCCGTTATCGGAGGTGACGACGATCAACGTGTTGTCAAGTTCGCCGGCCTCGTCGAGCGCCTCGATCATGCGCCCCAGGTGCGAGTCGAACCACTCGATCTCGACGTAGTAGTCGAGGATGTCGCTGCGGATCTCTTTGGTGTCGGGTAGGAAGGCGGGCACGGCGACGGTTTCAGTGGTTTTACCCTTGCGCAGGCCCGCACCCTTTTCGTAACGCCGATGCGGCTCGGACGCGCCGAACCAGAAGCAGAAAGGTTTCCCGTCCTCGCGCGCGGCGAGGAACTGCTCGAAGTTCGCCGCGTAGTCGACGTTGCGGATGCCGTCGGGAACCGATTCGTACTCGTGGTCGTTGTAGGCCGGGCCAATCGGATACTCGGTTTGTCCCGCGGCTTGGTATTCGCCGGGGCCCCAGCCTTTGCCGGTATAACCGATGTCGTATCCGGCATCTTCGAGCAAGCGGGGAAAGACGTCAAGCTCGGGAGGAAACGTGCCCATGAGCATGCCGGCCTCCCCGAGCCGCCAGATGGCCTGTCCGGTCAAGACGGCGCCGCGGGACGGCGTGCACGAGGGTGCCGCGGTAAAAGAATGGGTGAACAGGGCCCCTTCGCGGGCCACTCGATCGAAGGCAGGTGTCGAGACGTTCGTGTCGCCGTAAGCGCCGGCGTGAGGTCACGACTGATCGTCGGAGATGGCAAACAGAATGTTCGGCGGCGCGAGCGACGCCGGTTCTTCCGCCGCGCCGCAGCCGGCACAACAGAGAGCGAGAGCCAAAGCGAAAACACTCAGGGCGCTACAAGCAACCCGCCTCTGGCTCACGAAACTTCCCGTCACCCAGCTCCTTCCGGTCCTTCGTTCCTTCAGGTACTTTGCGCCTTTGCACCTTTGCGCCTTTGCGCCTTTGCGAGAACTCTAATACAGCCGCGCCGCAAAATCCCGCGCTACCAGATCAGCATCCTTTTCGGGCAACCCAGCGACCCCCACGAGCCACTTGTCCTTTGAAAGCAGCAAAACGTCTTCGGTGCCGTCTTTGCCAAAGAAGCCGCCCATGTGCGCCAAGAGCTTCACATCGCTGAGGGTGTTCTGGTAGTCGTAAAGTAGCAGCGCCGCTGCCTGGGGGTTCTTGGCCTGCGTCAGGAACAGGCGGTAGGTCTTGCCGCCGCGGTTGTATTCGGCTACGTTGCCACCCGCCAGGAAGTCCTTACCCATGATGTGGTTGTCAACGAGTTCCACCTTGACGCGATCTTTTAACGGGAACCGGTGGCTTTCATCCGGGGGTTTGGCCACGGGCGCGGGGGCCGCGGCCTGCTTCTCGGCCGGCTGGTCGCTGGGAATGCTGCAAGCGGCGCAGAATCCTATGATCAGTAAGGACCATTTCCATCGCATGGCTAACTCCCTATTGAAATGTAAGGGCCCGGCAGGCCGTGGACGACACATGTCGCGCCCTATACTCTGCACGGCGATCGGGCAGCCACAAGCCGTGGGCGGATCTGAAACCTGCCTCTACTCACCCACGCAGTGCAACATATGTTGCCAGAAGGGCTCGCCTTCGATCTCCTGCTTCGTCGTCCCGAAGCCCCCTTCTTCATACCGAATGACCACGGTCATCTCCAACTCCGCACCGCAGTCGCACATCAGCTTGTGTCGGACACGTTTTACCTGCTCTGCCAAACGATCGTCCTCCTTCGATATCCAATGATTACACCGGTTCGAGCGACGGACACGGTGGTCCTCCGCTGCGCCGGCGTTACGGGTGGATGTCCGCCACGCCGCCTTCCAGCGCGTGGAGCGCCGCCACCTCGTCCGCCGTCAGCGGGCGGTTGAATAGCGCCGCTTCGTCGAACAGGCCGACATAGTTGACGCCAATGCGGAAAGCCGCCCGCGCCATGTCCCACGTAAACGCTTCGGCGATGTTCTCAGAAGTCCCCTGAAGCTTCCCGTCAAGATACAGCTTGGCCGTCCCGGAGCCGCCGCCCAGCTTGTCGTAAGTCGCGACCACATGTGTCCACTTGCCGCGCTCAAACGGCGCCTCTGAGACGACCACCAGACGGTTGAGAAAATCGGGGTTCTCGGTGGGCGGCTTGTCCTCGGGGTTCCACGCTTTGAGCTCGCCGAAGACGCCGAGCCGAAAGTGGCGCGGGTGGTCGTCCTTGGTGAAGTCGGTCCAGACGGCAGAGTCGTTGTAGGCCGAGTCGGTGACCTGGATCGGATCGCAGTAGCCCGGCTCGAGGTCTTCGTCGGGGTTGAGATTCAGCCAGAAGGAGACGCTGCCGCTCCAGTCGTTGTCGGTGAAGGCGGCGTTCTTCTCGCCGCGGTAGAAGATGGCGTGCACGTTTTTCTTGTTGAACCTGAGGGCGTGCCCGAAGCGTCCCGCATCGGCGACGATTTCGACGGCCGGGTTGCCGATGCCGAGGAGGGCCTGATCTTGCTTCTCGTAGGAGGGCGCAGTGTAGATGCGGCGGTCGCCGAGCGCAAAGGCTGCGTCGGGGCCGTCCTCAAACGACGCGTGGAATGTGAGTGCGCTTTTCAGCGAGTCGGTCATAGACGAGGACTCCTTGCTCTCTACATCACCGCTCCCCTCGGGCGGGGTGCATCCGGGGACCGCGGCGAGAGCCGCAGCCGCCAGTATGCCAAGGATCAAGTGTTTCTTGCGCGAGCGATGCATGGTTACCTCCTGACCCGCGGTGGGGCCACACGACAGTGTAGCGTGAAGGTGGCAAGATTGGCGCGGGGCAGCAGACCAACCCCTCGGGCCGCGTGCTGACCTACAACTACGACCAGGCCAGTCGCCTCGCCAACGCCGCCGGACAGATCGGCACCGAACCCGTGACAAACTACGCCTCGTCGTTCGCCTACGCGCCGCACGGGGCGGCGCACCTGTTCACTTATTCCAACGGCCTGGAGGAACAGACGTGCTTCAATTCGCGGCTCCAGCCGGTGGGCATCCGTCTGGGTCAGGGTGAAGATGCCGGGCATCGTCGTGGACGCGCTCGCGTACGGATGGTCGAGTGCGCGGGCGCATGCCGAAGGCCGCGACCGGCTGAGGTTGTTGGACTTCGAGGTGTGGAAGGGGGTGAACCGAGGGGAAGACTGGTGGGAGGCGTTGGAAATCTTTGTTCCAGCAAACGGTGACCTGTCCCTGTTTTCCCTGTCTCACGACAGGGGGGTGCAGGCCAAGGTCTAGATCTAGACTGCATCGGACGGTTTTTCGGTTCAGGGAGTCACCGGGAGCCGCTGTCAGCGGTAGGCCTGGGAGCGGTGGCGGACGACGGCGACGCGGATCTTGTCGGGGCCTTCGAGATCGAAGAAGAGGCGATAGTCGCCGCAACGCAGCCGAAAGCCGACGAGCGGCGGTTTAAGCTTCTTGACGTCGCCGCTGCGTTCGGCTAGGTAGCGGTCGAGGCAGTGTAAAATCTGCAGGCGGTTTCGCGGTCGATGGCCCGCAAATCGGCGCGAGCCTCGGGCGCCCACACGACGGCGATGCGCTCGGGCGCGGTCTCTTCGCTCACCCGCTCAGCCCGAGCTCGCGCTGGATCTCTTCATGCGGGACGCCCTCGCCGCGATCGAGCGAGGCGCGGGCCCCCTCGAGCGCCGCGACCGTCTCGGGCGTCAGCTCCTCGTCCTCGATGGGTGCCAGCGCCAGGGCGCGTGCGAGCGGCTCCACCATCACTTCGAGCAGGTTGCGCACCACGTTGAGCTTGTCGGCCGAAAGCAGGTCGAGCATGGCGTGAGCCTGGCGCCGTTGTTGATTCAGATCCGGTTCCATGGGCCTTCTCCTCGCCGGCTACAGCTCAGTGCGGCGGAAAACGCTGTGCCTGGCTCATCCTGAAATCTCCTCGAAGGCGTCCTGCTTGAAGATGCCCATAGTGTTGTCACCACACATTATGACACTGTAGTCACTTGACGAGGTTCCGAAGGTGGACCAGCACGCCATCGCCCCTACGAAAGCTTTGTGAACGACGGGACGAGCCAGGCCGGCCGCGAGTGCGCTAGTCGAGACGATCAGATTTCCTACCTCTGGGAAAGTCGGGGAAACTGGGGACATCCATGATAGGTATCTGTCAAGGATGGACGCAGTCATCCGAATCCTCCCGTGACGGGGGCGTGGTCTTCCACGATGACGCTTCGCGGCTCGAGCGTTTTTGCGAATCAACTCACAGGGTCAACGAGTCACGTGACCAGACATCCATGGGTGCGCAACGGGTCGTCTCGCCTCAGCGGCGGGGGCCGTCGCGGAAGACCTGCGCCACGCCTGCGGTGTGCCTTGCCGCCGAGCCACCGCCGCCAGACCGGGTCATTAGCTCTGTCGTCGTGGGTGACGCGGTTGCGTTGGGACGCAGCTAGAAACCGAACGACATGCCCACCACGCCCCACAGTCCGGGCGAGCGGAAGCCCAACTCGAAGTACTCGTGGTCGAACGCGTTCTCGAGCTTCCCGAAGATCTTGACGTTTCGGCGGTCCGAGAGCGGCATTGTGTAGGTGAGCATGATGTCTGCTTTCTTCGGACCGGCAAACAGCAGAGGCCGCGTTCCGCCGCTGGTGAAGAACGGTGCTGGATTGTCCGACGCGGCGAAGAAGTCGAAGGCGACATCTACCTGAGGGCCAATGCGCTGCAACAGCGTGACCGCAAAGATGTGATCGGAAACGCCGAACGTCCGGAAAAAGTCGCCGCCCGCGACCTCGGAGGTCCGCTGGTCGGAGTTGGTGTAGGTGTAGGACGCCCGCAGGTCCGTGCCCCGGGCCGGTGCGGCCGAGACACTCAGCTCGGTGCCGCGCGCCAAACCTCCGCCTACGTTGCGATAGCCGCCAAAGCGGCCGAATGGGTCCGTGGCAGGATCGATCCCGCCGGAGAAATCGAAGATGATGACCTCCTGCAACCGGGTGTAGAAGTACGTCCCGCTGAGCCTCACACGGCCGTTGGCTACCCATTGATCGATGCCGCCATCGAAAGCAACCGTCCTCTCCGGGCGGAGTCTCGGATCGCCAAATGGACTGAACGACCCGAAGAAGAACGACGACCCGAAGCGCTGAAACATCGATGGTGCCTTGAAAGCATTGCCGGCGTGCGCGCGAATCTTGGTTCCCGAGCCGGCGAAGTGGTAGGAGATGGCGCCGTCTCCGGTCAGCGCTGTCTTCGGTGGCTCGAGCGGGATGTCGGCGTAGGGCGAGTCTCCGCCCGTGAACGTAGGCTGCGACAAGCGAAACGCCCGGGCACGGCCCGAGAGCGAGAGTTGCAGGCGGCTGTCGAGGAGCCGGATCTGATCTTGCGCGAACACGATGTGGCTGCGCTGCTTCATCTCCGCGCGCGAGGTCACGCGTTGCGCCGGGTCGGGGTGCTCGTCGGCCGATGGCGAATCGTATCGTTCGCGCTCAAACTCGTAGCCGAGCGAGAAGAGGTGCTGGGGGCCGAGCTCAAGGTCCCCTCGTGCGCGAGCCGTGCCGATGCGCGCATCGAACGAGCTGGAGTTGTTGAACTGTGGCTCGAAACGTACGCCGCCAGGACCATCGCGGAAGTTGCGGTCGGTGTTGACCGTCTGATAATCGACGCGAAAAGAGGCCGTGCGGCTTAGCCGTTGCGTGTAGCCGACGGCCGCGGCCAGAAACGACGCGGACCGCCGGTTGTCGGGGTCGTTGACATCCGGCACGAAGTTGGCATTGCCGATCTCGAAGGGCTGGCCGGCCTCGAGTCTGCGCTGCTGGTCACGCGGCAGGGGAATCGCCTCGATGGCGCCGGTTGCGGGCAGACTTGCCTCCGCCTCGAACGGGATGAAGCTGCTGTCGTTGAGTTGAATGAACGTGTCCGCCGCGAAAACGCGGCCGCTGAGCGTCGCCGACGGGCTGAAAGCATACTGCACGACGCCGTGTCCCGTCGAGTTGCGATAGGCGTCGGCGCCGTCAACGCCACGACTCACATTGAGATGGGAGATGCCGCCACTATAATTGAGACGCTCCCTCGAGGCGCCTCCACCAAATCGAGCGACGCCGCGCAACAGGCCAAGGCCGCCGCCTTCCGCACGTATCTCGCCGTGTGGCCGGCCACCACCCTGATCGCTGACGATGTTCACCGCCCCGCCGGTAGCGCCGGTTCCATAGATCGACGATCCCGAACCGCGCAAAACCTCGATGCGCTCGATGTTAGCGAGCATCAGGTCGGCCAGGAACGAGCCGGCGTCCCCCCCGATCGCCGCGCCGTCACGAAAACGGAAGCCGTCTATCAGCACGGCGGTGTCTTCGGTGCGCATGCCGCGAACTTGGATGCTGGTGTTGCCGCCTGGGCCCCGCTGCCGCCTCACGCGCAGACCGGGTGTTTGGCGCAAGGCTTCGGCGACGGTGTACTCGCCACGCAGTTCCGCCTCGCGGCCGCTGACGGTGTCGAGCGCTTTCGAAACCTGGTCAACGGTCAGCGGAGTCGTCGAGGCCGTCACGACGACTTCTGTGCGCAGGCGGTCGAGCGATAGCTCGATGTCGAGCGTCGTGTGCTCGCCACTTGAGAGGGAGACGCTATGGGAGGCACCGGTTGCGAAGCTTGTCGTCTCGACCGTCGCCACGTAGGCGCCCGCGGGCAGCGCCTCGATTCGGTAAGCGCCCTCGCTATCGGTCGACGTGCGGCGGCGGATACTCCCGTCGCGCGCCTGCACGGAAACCGTCGCCTCCGGCACGGCCCCGCCGGATGGATCGGTGACCGTCCCCTGAACCGTCGCGCCCTGAATCCTCGCGCCGAACTGCGCTGGGAGATCCGGAAGCGTGACGAGCGCGGCGAGCAGCCAGAGAGCGGCGGCGGGCACTTTTGTCCGCCGGCCGGCACGCATCGCCGGCGAAAAGAATCTACACCTCAAACGAGCGTCACCGGATGTGCCCCGCATCCGGCGAAGGAAATGGGCAAACATGAGCAGTCTCCTTCGGCCACGCAAGGAGACGGGAAAGGTATGTGGCTGAGAGTAGTGGCCGAACCATTTCCGTCTCCACGCGGAATCCAAGTCCTACGGCTTCGCAGGCAGGTCTCCTGGCTCATGGGTCTCGAAGGCGTTGACCTTCGTCGCGGCTTCCAGCCTTCCCCGGCGGCGTGCGCCGAGTGGCATTCGTTGGAGCCGCTCCCCACTTACAGTGGCGGGACCGCGCCGGTTTTTCACCGGACTTCCCTTTTATGCCCCTGTGGGCACCTGCAAAGCGGTGATGTGTTGCCGCTGGGTCAAACTGACCCGACAGCTTCTCAAGGCTAGCCGTGGTGGGGTGCTAGTGTCAAGCGGCGGTAGCAGCTCAATTTGGCTGCGCCACGCTGGGTGATGGGCGTGCACTGCACACTGTGCCGGAAGGCCGTCGTTTCTCAAGTCGCCTTCAGGCGGCTTCCGCGCGAAGCGCGTTGTAGGCCGGTCGTTTACGGCCGGTTCAGCGTGGCCCTTCGCTCCTGCCCAGGGCGCTTCAGCGTCGTTCCGATACACCGGCTTGAGCCACCGTGGATGGCTGATCCGGTGTTCCTGAGACCGTCATGGCTGAAACTGAGCCACTACCCAAGCGGCGTAGCTGCCAAACGGCGAAGGTACGAAACTAGGCCGGTCGGGCAGCGCCTCCATCCTTTGCGAACCGTAGGGGCGGGCCCCCGTGCCCGTCCGCTCTCTCGGCCTTCGGCCCTCCTGCTTAGCTCCGCTCAGCAACGCACCTGCTCTGCCACCAACTCCCCAAACAACTCCGGCCGGCGCGTCTTGAGAGTGAAGTTCGGCAGCGCGCGTTGCTCGTTGATCGCGGCGGCCTCGAGCGTGGTCACTACCATCTCGGGCTCGATCTTCTCGTCCTGCGTCTGGGCGAGAATCTCCCCCGACGGACCCGTGATGATCGCCGCACCGGGGTGATGCGGCTGGGCGGGGTTGTCCCTAGGGTAGTTGTCGACGTAGCCGGCGCGGCCCACCTGGTCGGCGACGGCGCAGAAGCACGAGTTCTCGATCGACCGGGTCGCAATCATCGTGCGGTAGTAATGCGCCATGTGCTGCCGCGCCGCCCGCTGTGAGTCGGCGCTCTCGTCCCATGTCTTCTCGCGGGCGGCATGCGGCATCAGCAGCAGCTCGGCACCCCGCAGGCAGAGGATGCGCGAGATCTCCGGAAAGTTCTTGTCGTAACAGATCTGGATACCGATCTTGCACTTGCCGATGTCGAACACCGGCATCTCGCGTCCGCCCTTGTAGAACAGGACCTCGTCGCGTGACAGGTGGATCTTTCGCTGTTTGCCGATGTAGCCGTCGGGCCCGGCGACGATTTGCGTGTTGTACACCAGATCGTTTTCCTTTTCACTGAGTCCGGCGCACAGCACGACCTTGTGCTCGACGGCAATCTGGCACAGCCGTTCGGTGCTCGGTCCGTCGGGGACCGCCTCGGCCAGCTCGTAGGTGTTGGGGGTGCAATGCCCGTGAATCACCAACTCAGGAAAGAGAACCAGCTCCGCGCCCTCGGCGACCGCCTTCCGCGTCCACTCGGCGATCTCATCCAAGACCGTCGCCGGTTCGCCCAGCCGGCCATTCATGCTTACCGCCGCCATCCGTATGTCTTGCATGTCCGTGATGCTCTCCAGTCCGTTCCCCAAGAGTTGTACCACGTTGCTCCTTAGGGTTGCCCCTCAGGCTGTGGCCCCAGTATGCCGGCTGTACGCCCTTCCAGACGTGCAAGGCGTAGAAGACCCATCACTTCGGAAATTGAGAGTACAATGTTGGCGCCCCTGAAGCGTCCCGGATAACCCGGAAGGAGACCCGCCATGATACACGGAGACATTTCCAGCAGCGCCGACACCGTCGGCGTCGCGGTCATCAACTACAAGATGCCGCGACTGCACACCCGAGAGGAAGTCCTCGGCAACTGCCGCAAGATCGCCGAGATGATCCAAGGCATCAAGCTCGGGTTGCCGGGGATGGACCTGATCGTCTTCCCCGAGTACAGCACGCACGGCATCATGTACGACGAAGCGGAGATGTTCGCGACGGCATCATCGATCCCCGGGGAAGAGACGGAGATCTTCGCCGAAGCCTGCCGCAAGGCGGGAACCTGGGGCGTGTTCTCCCTCACCGGCGAGCGCCACGACGACCACCCCAACAAGCCGCCCTACAACACCCTGATTCTGATGAATGCCCAGGGTGAAATCGTTCAGCGGTACCGCAAGATTCTACCGTGGTGCCCCATCGAAGGCTGGTATCCGGGCGACTGCACGTATGTCTCGGAAGGGCCGAAGGGTCTCAAGACCAGCCTCATCATTTGTGACGACGGCAACTATCCGGAGATTTGGCGTGACTGCGCCATGCGCGGCGCTGAACTCATCGTGCGCTGCCAGGGCTACATGTACCCGGCGAAAGACCAGCAGATCATGGTGTCGAAAGCGATGGCCTGGATGAATAACGTCTACGTGGCGGTGGCCAACGCCTCCGGGTTCGATGGTGTTTACTCCTACTTCGGCCACTCGGCGATCGTCGGCTTCGACGGACGCACGCTCGGTGAGTGCGGCGAGGAGGAGAACGGCGTCCAGTACGCGGCGATCTCGAAATCGCTGCTCCGCGACTTCCGCCGCAACGGCCAGTCGCAAAACCACCTCTTCAAGCTGCTACATCGCGGCTACACCGGCGTCCTGCGCTCGGGAGAAGGCGATAAGGGCGTCGCCGAGTGCCCCTTCGAGTTCTATCGCACCTGGGTGAACCAGCCCGACGCCGCGCGCGAGAACGCCGAATCCCTGACGCGATCGACGATCGGAACGGCGGAGTGTCCTATGGAGGGTCTGCCTCACGAGAAGGACAAAGTGGCGTAGGGTCGTATGCGGATGGACGTCTGGGGCTTATTGCCTTTGCCGCCACGTACCGGGCCACCGTTTCAGGTGGAGCACGGCCAATACCACTAAGAACTTATTCTCCTCGAAACGGAAATAGACCGCGTAGGGGAACTTGCGTAGCATCGCTCTGCGAACGTCGGAGCCGACCACTGGGAAGTACAACGGCCGCTGACGAACGCGCCGGAACAGATCGTCCAGATCATAAAGCAACCGACGCCCGAGGCCGGGTCGGCGTTCCTCATACCACCCCACCGCCTCTTCGATGTCGGAAACTGCCTCGGGGCGGAACAGCAGCTCCGACATCTATGGAGACTGCGGATCTCGGGCCAGCTTGGCTTGCAGCCGGTCTCGCACCGACTCCCAGGACTCCCCTCGGTCAGGATCGGCTTCGTAGTCTCTGACGCGCTTGTCGAGAATGTCCCGATGCCACTCCGGAACCGGAAGCGAGTCGGGCGAAGCGGCCACTCGGTCCCAAAGCGATTCCACGTAGTCAACCTTGTCTTCAACCGGCAGTTCGTCGAAGCCGGCCGGAGGCATGGGTAAAGGCCTAGCCATTTCGCTTCACCTGTTGCATGATCTGCTCGAAGTATAGCTGACTCCAGAAGCAGCGGGCCGCCTAAGAGCGTTCGAGGAACTCACTCACGCGGCGTCTTGCACTGCGATCACGAGGTGCTTGCCTAGAACAGCCAGGGCGGCTTGGAGGCGTTCGGCTTTGGTGGCGTGGTTGGGGTCGAGCATGCGGCGGACAACTGTTTCCCGAACGCCCAAGCGTCGCGCAAGTTCGCTGTTGTTGATGCCCTGCTCCCGCATGGCGCGGTAGAGCGCCCGCTTCCCGGCGATCCAGAGAGGGACCGGTACCAGCCGTTGTCCACGCTTGAGAGCTGAGGGTGGGGGAACTTCTGCTTTCTCAACGATCCGAAAAGCAATCACGCTACCCAGGCAATCCAAGGCTTCCTCAAACGCTTCCTTCAGGTCTTTGCCGTCGGTGTGGGCTTCGGGGAAGTCCGGGAAGTGCACGACGCGTCGTCCGGCCTCGTCGCGTTCAAAGCGCGCGGGATAAGAGAATGAAGACATCACGCCGACCGTCGCAAAGTCACATCTTCGCACAATTGTGTGCGAGCTCGTCCCTAAATCCGTACATAAGGGTTCCGACGATCGCTTGAAGCCTCGGTCAGCCGAAACCGTGCCCCGCACCACAACAGAGCCGCGGACGGAAGCCCGCGGTTCTCCCTCGGCGCAACCTGATGCATCCAACCACAGGTCCGAGCCCGGTAGGGCGCCACAATCCTAGCCCATGGATTCATCCATGGGCTAGGATTGTTCGACCCTTGCAGGGTCGCAAATCGACACCCATAACCAACGAATCTGGAGCACCGCCAGGGGCCGCTGAGATCTTCTACCCTCAACACCCGAACACCCGGCAGGTGAGCCAAACCCAAACACATCCGCTCTCTTCCAACCCCACCCGTCGAGACATCAGGGGATCACCACACAAACTCCCGCCAGCCTACAGACGGATCACGAACTGGCCGCTTGACCATTCGTGCCAAGAATGACACGCTGATGTGTGGAAAGCCGGATATCGAACTGGCGCGCAAACGCAGGAAAGAAGGCCAACAATGAAACCCGAACACCGTGGTCAGGAGTTCTCCGACTTCCTCGACGAGTTAGGCATTCGCGGGGAGGTCGAGGCCCAAGCCATCAAGGAAATTCTGGGACAGAACCCGAAGAATTGCAGGGGGCCAAAGGGGACGGGAAGCCCAAGGAAGCAGCGCCCTTTCTCAAGCAAAGATCGAGCGGCGACCCTTCGGTTCGGGAATCGGATCACCAAACTCTTGCGCTGTGTCCAGCCAGAGCCGGACCGCCTCCTGGGCGTTGGCTAGGGCGGCTTCCTGGGTCGGGCCGTGTGCGGTGCACCCCGGAAGCTCGGGT
This sequence comes from Bryobacterales bacterium, assembly GCA_965261065.1. Classification (GTDB taxonomy): domain Bacteria; phylum Acidobacteriota; class Terriglobia; order Bryobacterales; family UBA6623; genus JAKZVK01. The sequence goes on from OZ253444.1 coordinate 8,260,268, forward strand.
ACGTCCGCTACGAAAGCCTTGTCCTCCTTGCTCCAATAAACCCGCATTTTCAATTTGATGTATGAGCTTCAGACCATCCAGCGACCTTCAGCGTCTTTATTGATAGGGGCTAGAGCCCGATAAGGACGCCATGGAGGTCAACACCCGATGGGTGAAAAAGAAAACAAGCCGTTTCAGCTCACGTTCAATGGATTTCTCAAAGTCGATTTCCAAGGATCGCGAGTCACCTCGGATGGCGGTCTGATTCTCGTTCGCGAACTGGATGAACGACTCGGACTCGGGAAGCTGATCGACGAGCATCTCAGCGACTCGCGACAAGGCTTGAACAAGAAGTTCGCGCTGGCCGATCTGCTGCGGCAGTCGGTCTACAGCCGACTCGCTGGCTACGAGGACCTCAATGACGCCGTTCGAGTATCCGCCGATCCGACCTTTCGCTTGATCGGCTCGAAGAGGAACTGGGATCGCGGAGCAGCCTTGACCTCGACGCTGCATGGCTTCGAGACGGAGATGCTGGCGAGCGAAGAGAACTTGCTGGGGCTGATGGCAGTGAACCGGGAGCTGGTCGCGCAAGCCGAAGCTCCCGACGGTTCAGACCGCGTGGTGCTCGACATGGACTCCACGGAGAGCCCCGTCCACGGCCAACAGGAAGGCAGTGCCTACAACGGCCATTTTGAGTCCCTCTGCTATCACCCGCTGTTGCTGTTCAACCAGCACGGCGACTGCCTAGGCGCGAAGCTGCGTCCCGGCAACGTGCACAGCGCCGAGGACTGGGACGAGCTGCTACTGCCGGAGATCGAACGACAACAGGCGGAGGACAAACAGGTGACGTTCCGCGCCGACGCCGCCTTCGCCAAGCCCGAGATCTACGAGGCGATGGAGGAGCGCGGCGTGGACTACGTGATTCGCATCCCGGCGAACAAGAGCCTGGAGCTGGAGATCGAGGACATCCTGTTTCGGCCACCGGGCAGGCCGAACGCCAAGCCCCTAGTGCGCTACAAGAGTTTTCGCTATCAGGCCGAGAGCTGGTCGAAGGCAAGGCGAGTTGTCGCCAAGGTCGAGCATCACCAGGGCGAACTATTCCCGCGCGTCGGATTTGTCGTGACGAGCATGAGCTTGCCGAGCCGCTCGGTCGTGCGGTTCTACAACAAGCGCGGCACGGCGGAGCAGTGGATCAAAGAAGGCAAACAGGCCACGCACTGGACCCGCTTGTCGTGTCACCGCTTCCGAGCCAACGAGGTACGGCTGCAACTCAGCGTGCTGGCCTACAACCTGGGCAACCTGTGGCGGCGGCTAGGGCTGCCGCAGCGAATCAAAAGCTGGTCGCTAACGAGTTTGCAACACAGGTTGATGAAGACCGGCGGTCGGCTGGTCAAGCATGCTCGCTACTACTGGTTGCTGCTGGCGGAGGGGCATCTGAACCGGCGGCTGTTCGGTGACATGCTGCATAGGATCTGGGCGCTGCCTGTGCCGGGTGGGTAGCGTTGCCCGGGCGAGGATCAACAGTTTTTGGCTCCAAAAAGGTTTCGCAGGGAGCAGTGTCGGCCGGAGCGCCGTTCAGTCCGCTCAATCAACGTCTGTGAGCGGACGGACGAGCCCTGGCGCCTACCGGCGGAGGTGATGTGCAGGGTTCAGCGCGAAAAGACGTGGTATTCGGCGCAGCGGGGGTGTATCCTGTGACCGTGCCAGGGCCAAAATGGAAATCCTGGATAAATGAACATTTCGTATTTGTTCATTCGGCGTCAGCCGGGTAGTATTCCAAGATAATAGTTCGTACCTGCTTTATTTAGTACGGTTGATCCACTTAACAACTCGACCTGACCAACGATCCACTTTCATCGAGCTAGTAAAAACAGCATCCAAGACCTTAGCCTTCACACCACTCAACGTTCGCTCCAATGGGTCACAGACCTCAACCTGGAACTGAACCCATTCCACATCGAGGTCATGTAATCTTTTCCAATCTGACTCTCCTAGACACTCGCATCCGAATGCGAGCACGCACTCACCGTCTCGCGACCGAAAGAGTTCGTTGTACATAAACGCCTGGTCGCACGACAGCGCAGGCTCAATAGCCCGCTCTTCCGACAGATAAATCTCAACACCTATTTGATCCCCCGCTACAACCACGCCGTCCAGGTGCGCCAAAGACTTACAGAGTTCCTCCCAATCTGCGAAACGGCAAACCCTCATACCAAGTAATTGATTATTACCATCCCTAAGCCAATCGTAAAACATCAGCGACACTTTGCCCACGTGAAGGTATCGAGTGTTTCCCAGCGCCAGTCGTCGTATTGGGTAGCGCTCACAAACCGACAGAGCCGGCCGGGATCCAGATCGCAATACGACCAGGAGTGCAGCATCAGTAGAAGGTAGGCCTGCCCGATCCAGGATAGGTTTAGGTTTAGGCGCACCGTTTCTCATCTGGTTCAAGCAAGCAACGTTGTAGCCGGGGTCATCACCCCACCTTGCGCAGGTCGCCCGCCCAAAGTCAATGTAGATAGATGAATTCGCTCGTGCCTAGCAGGATCTGGGCGTACTCGGGCCAGGGGGTGTGGCCTAGGTCTTGCTCACGGGCGGTGAGGAAGGTTTGGGCGTGGTCGACCTCGGCGGGCGTGGGGTTGCGGGCGAGGGTGAGGCGGTACGGGCCCGTAGCGCGGATCTCGGTTTTGAGATCCGTGGCATTCCCCCAACCACCGATTTCGGTCACAGAACTTTCAGGTTTTGATCTCCCTCATTCCACAACACTTAGCCTGCGCAGCCCCCTTTCACCCCCAAGACCTCATCGTATCCTGAAAGCGAAGAACGTCAGCCCAATGGCCGGCGTACCGAGCCGCGCGGGCCAACCGCGCGGCTTTTTCATTTTCAAGGAGAAAGCACTATGCCAACACAAGCACAACGGAAGGCGAACCGTCAAAACGCCAAGAAGTCCACCGGCCCCCGCACCCCCGAGGGCAAAGCTCGCTCCTCCAAAAACGCACTCAAGCACGGCCTGCTCGCCCGCGACGCCGTCATGGCCGACGAGGACCCCGCCGAATACGACCGGCAACTCCAAATCCTCGAAGAAAACCTCTTCCCCAAAAACGCCATCGAATTCGAGTTCGTCCTCCAAATCGCCGACGCCCGGTGGCGCCTGCGCCGGATCACCCGCATCGAGGCCGGCCTCACCACCTACCAGTACCACGGCACCGACCGCGCCACCCGCGAACGCTACCCCGACACCGTCGTCCCGGGCCGCAACGGCGAAAACCAACTCCTGGGCAAGAGCATGCAGGACCACACCCAGGCCCTCCACAACCTGGCCCGCTACCGCACCATGACGAGCCGCGACATCACGCGCGCTCTGCGGATGATCCGGCAACTGCGCAAAGACGAGTACGAGTGCAAAGAGAATCGCGCGGCGAACAGGGCGATCCACCGTCCCACCGTCACCGACCCGGACCCCTACAACACCCCCGACCCGATGGAACCCCAACCGCCGCGCTACGAGCCCCCGGCCGCGGCAGCACAGACATCCAACCCGATAGGCTTCCGCGCCCAGTCGCAGTCGGTGCAAACCGAGGACGGGTGTCCCGAATGTAGGGGCACGGCATGCCGTGCCCGGCAGCCCGGCCCCGCGCAAAACGTCGCGGCGCGTAGCGCGGACCTCGGTTTTGAGATCCGCGGCCTTTCCTCCCAGTCCGTGCCCAGCCCCCAAGCGACGCTCGGCGGCGAATCACGATTCACGAATCACGCATCACGAAAACCAAACCACGGGTCACCCAGGAGGGACCGCGGCCACAGACGAACCCAAGGCCCCGTGAAAACAAAGGGCTTGAGCACCGCCGAAGCCCTCAGGACGAATTACGGAACGAACCGCACCCCCGTCGCACCCGTTCCGAGCCGCCTGGCAACGGAGGTACTAGGGAGGTAATCGCGGCCCAACAGCGCAAAAACAACGTCGACACCAACGACAACATGAGACACTACACCCCCCGTGCGCCCAAAGGCTGTGCGCCCATCGGCGTTGTGGCGCGGACGCCCACGTCTGCCGCATCGACACTCCTGTCGATGCTTGGCGCTCTTGGTGTGGCACGGGCCTCCGGCCCGCGGCGTCGAGCTCCCGGGAGTGCCAGATCGTTCCACCGACACTCACCTCAGGTCAGTTCGGAGACGGCAGCCCACAGCGCGGATCTTGGTTTTGATATCCGCGGCTAAGTCGAAGGTCGCATGTGTCGAGTGGCGAGCGGGGTAGAGTCTAGAAGTCCTTGTGTTACGTGAGGGTTCGTGCCGGACCGCTCCCTCAGGGGCTGTGAAAGAATCGGTGTCCATCAACATCCGTGGAAGCTGGCGCAATTGTAGGGGCGGGCCCCTGCGCCCGCCCGCGCTTTGCTGATGACTTGCGATGTCCGGGGCGGGGTCGGGCGGGCACGGGGACCCGCCCCTACAATCCCCCCAGTATTTTTTCACAGCCCCTCACGGTCACGGCTCGGTTTCGCGTCGCTGCTTCGCGCCTGAGCCACCGCTAGGGAGGCGGCTGGAATGGTATGGTGTACACAGTCGATATTGGTTACAGGTGTACTCACGATGACCGCTAGAACAACACCGCATAGGCTTTTGAGAACACGGATCGCCGTTGCCGCAAGTGCCGCCCTGCTTGCGGCCGTGGCAATGCCCCTCGGGACAAGCGCCGCCGCTGGCGACTCGCAATCCGAGATCGCCTCCATTCGCCTGGTCCCCGATGCGCGCACGCTCTCCGGCAAGAACGCCTCGCAACAGTTCGTCGTGATGGGCAAGGTCGCCGACGGCCGGGAACGCGATGTCACCGGGCAAACGCGGTTCTCGCTCTCAAACAGCGACGTCGGGCGCATCGACAACGCCGGGCGTCTGTTCTCATCCGCCGACGGCGAGACCGGTGTCGAGGCCATCGTCGGCACCCACAAAGCCACGGCAACCCTGCGCGTCAAAGGGTCCGCTGAGGAGCGTCCGTTCAGCTTCGCACGCGACGTCGTCGGGATCTTCACGCGCCGGGGATGCAATAGCAGTGGCTGCCATGGCGGCGTCAAGGGACAGAACGGCTTCAAGCTCTCCGACAACGGCGTCCATCCGCACGACGACTACAAGTGGATCGTCGAGGGCGGCATCTTCCAGGTGCTGACGGACGAGTCGGGCGGACCCGCCGAGCCGCGCATCAATAAAGACAACCCCGCGGCCAGTCTGCTGCTCCAAAAAGCCACCATGGAAATCGCCCATGGCGGCGGGCCGCGTTTCGAGAAGGGCTCGGACGACTACGAGACGATCCTCAACTGGATTCGCGAAGGGGCCCCTTACGGCAAGGAAGGCGACGAGAAAACGCCCAAAGTGGTCCGGCTCGAAACCTTCCCGAAAGACGTCGTTCTCGAACAGGGCGAGACCCAGCGCGTTCTGGTCACGGCGCACTACTCGGACGGCAGCCAGGAAGACTTGACGCACCAAGTGCTCTACGAGGTGAACGAGTCGAGCGTCGCCGAGGTATCGGCCGAGGGCCTGATTGAAGCCGCCAAGCCGGGTGAAACGGCCATCCTCATCAAAGCCGCCGGGCGCAACGCGCGAGTCGGTGTCGGCGTGGTGGCCGAGCCCTTGGCGAACTATCCCGACATTCCCCGCAACAATCTCATCGACGAAGAGGTCTTCGCGAAACTACGCAAGTTCAACATCGTGCCGTCGGAACTTTCGAGCGACAGCGAGTTCCTGCGGCGTGTTTGTTTGGACCTGACCGGCCGGCTGCCGCCGCCTCATCGTGTCCGCGAGTTCCTGGCCGACCGGGATCCGCGCAAGCGCGAGAAGCTGATCGACACTTTGCTCGAGTCGCCCGAGTACGTCGACTATTGGACGTTCCGCTTCGCCGACCTCTACCGCGTCGCGATCTTCCCGGTGGGCATCAATCCCAAGTGGACGCAGATGTACTGGGAGTGGATTCGAGACGCGGTCGAGCAGGACCGGCCGTACGACGAGGTCGCCCGTGAGCGCATCGCCGCTCAGGGTTACAGCGCACCGACGCGGCACTACCTGCCCTACCTGCAGATCCCTCCGCCTGAAAACGCAATGGGCGAGGAGGTGCGTGTCTACCTGGGCCGGCGGCTCGACTGCGCCCAATGCCACGACCACCCTTACGAAGAGTGGACGCAGGATCAGTTTTGGGGCATGACGGCCTTCTTCGGGCCAATGTTCAAGTTCGGTGGCAACGAGCGGTCGGTCATTTTCGACTTCCCCGGCGGGAAGGAAGTGGCCCCGGACGTTCCCAGCCCGAAAGAGATGCGGGTCGTCCACCCTCGCACACAGGAACCCGTCCAGCCGATGTTGCTCGACGGTACGGCCGTTCCTTTCGACAAGAGCGACTTCCCGCGGCGCGAGTTGGCTGAGTGGATGACGGCTCATCCCTACTTTGCCGAGGCGACGGTCAATCGCATCTGGAAGCACTATTTCGGCCGTGGGTTTGTCAATCCGGTGGATGACTTCCGGAGTACGAATCCGGCGACGCATCCGGCCTTGTTGAGCCGGCTCGCGAAGGACTTCTCCGCGAACGGCTACAAGCTGAAGAGGTTGATGAGGCTGATCGCGAACTCGCGGACCTACCAGCTCTCGGGCGCGACGAATGAAACCAATGCAGCGGATCGCATCAACTATTCGCACTCGCTTCCGCGGTCGCTCGATGCGGAGATCCTGTTCGACGCCATCACCGACGTGACGGGCGTCCAAGAGCGATTCGAAGTGGGTACGAACCGCGGAGTGTGGAAGGGCGGCACGGCCCCGAAGGGGACCCGTGCCGTGCAACTGAAGGAAACCGACATCTACCCCTCGGTCTTCCTTGACCTCTACGGGCGGGCCAACCGCTTTTCGGTGCCCGAACGCGACGCGACCCCGAAGCTGACGCAAGCGCTGCACATGCTCGCCGGGACGACCTACAACGACAAGCTGTGGGCCGACGGCGCGCGAGTGTTTCAGATGTACGAAGCCGGCGCCTCGGACGAAAAGATCATCGAGGAGTTGTACCTGGCCGCGCTCGCCCGCTTGCCCGCCCGAGAGGAGGTCCGCGCCCTGCAAGCCCTGATCGCTCAGACCCCCACCAGGGAGCAGGCGCTGCAGGACCTGCAGTGGGCCGTCATTAGCTCGCGTGAGTTTGCGGAAAATCACTGAATGTTGCGGTACACTTGTAATGGTTGCGAAGTGGGGCTGGCATGTGGCCCCTACGTTGCCGAGAGTGGCGTGGCCGGAGGTTTGTTGTGTTGAGACAAAAGGGCTGTTTGATCGGTACCCGGGAGCAGTGGGGTCGGCGTGACTTCCTCAAGGTCGGCTCGCTGGGCTTCCTCGGGATGAATCTTGCCCAGTCGCTCAGTATGCAAGCGGCGACACCGGCGCGGCTCGGCTCCCAAGCCAAGGCGAAGTCCTGCATCCTGCTGTGGCTCGAAGGCGGCCCGGCCCAGATGGACACCTGGGACCCGAAGACCAACAGCTCGTTCCGCCCGATCTCAACCAATGTCGCCGGCATCCAAGTGACTGAACTCCTCCCCAAGCTCGCTAAGCGCATGGACAAGCTGGCGGTCATTCGCTCGATGAGTTCTTTCGGCGACGACCATCCGCAGGCGGTGCACTACGCCGCGACGGGGCACTTGCACAATCCGGCGATGCAGTTCCCGAGCCTGGGCTCGATCGTCGGGAAGGAATTGGGTCCGGCGAACGGGATGCCGCCCTACGTGATCGTTCCGCGCTGGGAGCGCAGCCAGCAGTATCAGGAGTCGTTCCGGTCAGCGTTTCTGGGGCCCGACTATGCGCCGATGTTGATCCCCGACCCCTCGAAAGACGACTTCGAGGTGACCGACCTGAGCCTACCGAAGTCAGTGGCGCCCGCGGCCGTTGAAAACCGCCGCGCGTTTCTCGACATTGTCGATCGCACCTATCGTAATCGAGTCGAGAGCGCCGAGCACGCCAAGATGGACGCGTTCACCCAGAAGGCCTGGGAGATGCTACTCACGCCGGGTGTGCAGAACGCTTTCGACCTGTCGAAAGAATCGGAGAAGACCCGCGACGCCTATGGCCGGGATTCGGTCGGCCAGAGTTTACTCCTAGCGCGGCGGTTGGTCGAGTCCGGCACGCGGTTCGTGACGGCGGCCGGTTTCCATGGCAACTCCTGGGACACGCATTCCAATAACGACAAAGGCCACCAGGACCGCCTGACCCCGCCGCTCGATCATTCGCTGTCAGCGTTGATCGACGATCTGGTCGCGCGGGGCCTGTACGACGAGACCATCGTCGTGGCGATGGGCGAGTTCGGCCGCACGCCCAACATCAACCCGGGCCTGGGACGCGACCATTGGCCGCAGTGCTGGTCGCTCGCGATCGGCGGCGGCGGGCTCAACACGGGTCTGACGGTCGGCGAAAGCGACGAGCGCGCCGCGGTGGTGGTCGAGCGCAAGACCAGCATCGGCGACCTGTTCGCGACCATCTACAAAGCCATGGGCATCGACTGGACGCAGGAGTACATGACGCCGGTCGGCCGCCCCATCAAGATCGCGAACTCGTTCGAAGACACCACTGGCGAGCCTGTCAAAGAGTTGGTGTAGCCGCTATCTCTCCACCCAGATCGGCGACGACCAGGCGATCTGATCGTCGACCTGAATCACTCGCACGTAGTAGTAGCTCTCGCCCGGCGTCGGCTCGTTGTCGACGAACGAGAAGTTGACCTCGCGGCCCGGATTTTGTCGCGTGTGGACGAAGGTGTTGTTCTTGATGATGTCGATCTGCCGGATGGGCGCCGTCCCCACGACGTTCACCCACAGCCGGAACTCGCCCACCTTGCCCGCCACATCCCCTTGCAGGAACTCCGTGCCATCGGCCTTGAGCCGGTAGTCGAGGATGATGTTGTCGGTGGCGGCGTAGGAGTGCCGCTTGCGCATGGCGTCGAGCAAGCCCTCGCGGGTGAACTCTTCAGCGATCGTGCAGGCGTAGGAGATGTGCGTCGACACGTGGTCCGAACTCGCCTGCACACCGATCTTGTGGCCCTTCGCCCAGGCGTTCCACACGAAGCCCTTCTCCCGAGGGGCGCCGGTGAGCGGGTTGTCGCGGTGCTGCGCGCGTGGCGCGCCTTCGTACTCGGCTGACGTGCGCATGCCTTGGTAGATCTCGACCAGCGGCTCGACGGTGGGATCGTTCTCGCGCCAGTCCGTCCCCGAGCCGGTCGGCGTATGCGGAATGGCGATGCCGTTGTATCGCCGCAGATAGTTGTAGAGCGCCGCCGCGGGGACGGGGCCATGCTGCTCTTCGAGCGGGATCGTCAGGCCCGGGTTGCCCCGCTTGGCGAAGATGATGTTACGGTGGCCGTTGGGGTAACGGGCGCTGCGCTCGTAGACATACAGCGGCATGAATGAGCCCGGCAGCGTAAACAGGTCAACCGTCTTCTGCCCGAGCCAACTGTAGTAGGGAGTTTCCGCGGCGCCGGCGGCCCCGCGGGTGCCGTCGGGCAGGCTCTTGCCGATGTGCTCACTCACGCCTAGATAGTCGAGCGAGGCCGCGTCGAGCGCGTAGCGGTAGGCGTCGAGCAAGCTGCCGTCGTTGTGCCCGTCGAAGGAGAACTCGGTGTGGCGGTGAGTGTCGCCGCGGTAGATGCGATAGGTCTTGCCGCCCGACTCGATCTTGTAGTCCCGGATCAATTGGACGTCGCGCGCCTCGTTGGGATGAATCGGCGATGCGGCGAACATGGCCGGGGTCGTACGGGGCTTCAGCTTGGGCGGCTCGGCCGGCCCCTTGGGTACGGGCAAACGCGCGGCGTGCACTTCCGCTTCCCTGAAGAGGAAGTCCTCGTAGTCGCGGTGGTCGGTCGGCCAGGCGGCGTAGAGCCGGCCTTCACCGTCGAGAGCCAGGTCGAAGCGCATGTCCTGACGGCCGCCGCTGAACGGAAGATGCATCGGCGTCATCCAACGGCCGCCCTCGTACGCGGTTCCCCAGATTTCCCAAGCAGCCCAGTGCGCGCTGTCTCCCGTATTAGCCTGATGCCGAAAACGCAGCAGGCGGTGGCGGAAGAAAACCCACATGCGACCGTCCCCGTCCAGTTGAAGCCGAGGCAAGTCGTTGTAGTCGCGGAGATCATCGGGCAACGACCGGTTGATGTCGGCGGCTGGGGTCTTCCACGCACCGTTTTCGTAAACACCCATCCCGATCGAGCGGGACTGGTAGAGCTGCGTTCCTTCCTTGAAGACGTGGAAGCCGGTGTCCTTGCCCCACTCGGCGCCGCTCTCGTTCCAGGCGGCCCAGAGGCGGTTCTGGGCGTCGCAGGCCAGGCTGACGTGCGCTTCGTAGTTCGCGGTCGCGGCGACGGCGATGGGGTCGGACCAGGTTCCTTGCGAGAATCTACGCATCATCACGTCGTAGTTGCCCTTGCCGTAGCTGTCCCACGCCACGTAGACGCGGCCCGTCGCATCGGCCGCGATCGCGGGCTCCCAATCGTTGGCGGGGGACGTCGAGACCTGCTCGGCCGGCGACCACGTGTCGCCGTCGAAGCGCCGGGCGAAGATATCGGCTTGGCCTCGGCGGAAGCCCTGCCAGACAAGCCACATGTAGCCGTTGGCGTCGTTGGCGAGGCTGTGGAACGCGTCGGGTTGGGCGTCGGTCGTCAGCCGCTCGGGAGCCGACCAGTCCTCGCCGGCCAGGTAGCAGCCGTAGAGATCCCAGTTTCCGTTCTTCTGCTCGGACCAAACCGCCCAGACCCTACCTTGGCGGTCACGGCCCAGCTTCATCCGAAAGCGGTCGCGGCGACCGCTTCCGGGGCCTGGCATCGGCTCCCAAGCATCTCCGTTCCAAAGACGCGCACGGGTTGTCTCCGTGCCGTCACGATAACCGATCCACGCCGCCCACAATTTTTCTCCAGGGCCTCCGAGCAGCGCGATGGAATCGTCTTCGTAGTAGTAGTCGGAGATCATCTCCGCCGCCGGGACACGATCCGCGGCGACGGCTCCGTGAAGGAAAGTTCGCGGCGCGCCGACAGCCACCTCCGCCGGCTTCACCATAAACCGGCCACGCGGCGTGTCGAACGTCACCTCAGTTACCGCGGTTGCTTCGGCGTGGACAATCAGGCCGGGAATGGTGACGTAGGGTGGGACGGGCAGAGAGAGCAGGCGGCCGTAGCGTCCCAAGCCCTGGCGCTGCGGCCCTTCGCGCGTGGCGAACCGCCAAGTTGTTCCATCGATCCGATCACCCGGCCGCGGCCGCCAGCTCCATAGGCGAGCGACCCCACCGCCGCTGACCCGCAGAGACCCGCTCCAATCCGAGGGCGCGGTGTCAGTCAGACCGAACTGGACGCGAAAGGCTACAGTTGGCTCGGCTGAAACGGCCGGCGCCGTTGTGGAAAGAATGGCAGCGACAAGGCAAGCTGAAAATGGGGTTCGGTGGCTTGCACGGGCCGGACGTGTGCTCGGCGAAGTCAGGGCCATGGGGTAGGTGGAGCGTTGCGCTCAACCTGACGGTAGATGGCGTTGGAGCCGACGGTGTGCGCCGGTCAAGGGCAGGGGTGGCCGTCGCAACAGGCGGGCACGGCATGCGGTGCCCCTACATCTGAACCCATATCTACCGGCCTACTTTGGACAAATCGGCGACATGGGCCGATGCACGTTGTGAAAAGCGAGGGCTACTTCAGCTTGCCGTCTTTCAGCGTCAGTCTGAACGGTTCTTTGGTGAGACCGGACGCGACTCCTTCGAAGGTAATCTGCCGCCCCGAACCCACGGCCGTCCGCAAGCGGTTTTCGAGGTTCAGCACCAACTCCACAGCGCCGCCCTGCTTGCTGCTTAGGTTGATGGTCTGGGGACGGTTCGGCGGGTTCGCCGACACCACGAACATCCGCATCTCCGGAGTCAGCTTGCCGTTGAGATCGGTCCAAACCGCGGCGCCCCGCTCACTGAGCAGCGTCGCCTTGAGGTCGAGGAACCGCCACAGCAACGGGTTCTCCTTGCGCGACTTCTGCTCCGCCTTGAACGCTCGCGTAGCGGCGCCCTCGATCTTTAGACTCGCCGGCGGGAAGGCTTGGGTCTTGGCGGTTTCCTTCAGCTCAGCAAGGCCCTCTTCGGTGCCTGCGTAACCCTTGTAGACCTGCGCCAGGTACTCGGCGACCTGTTGCCGCGCCTCGGGGGTCAACGCGCCCGGGCCGGAGTGGACGGCGGCCCGCGCCAGGGAAAACATGACGAGCTCGGTCTTGTCCGGGTCTTTCTGTTCTCTCACGACGTCTGCAAGCCAGTAGGAGAGCTGTCCGGAGTTGGGGTTGAGTTTCAAGGCCTTCGTAAACGCGGCTTCCGCCACCTTATGGTCCTTGCGCTGCATGGCGATCCAGCCCAACGTCTGATGCGCCGAGGTCTGGACCTGCTTCTTGGCGTCGTTCCATTGCTGCGCGCTCACCTGCTGCGGCTTGTTGGCGGACTGGAACTGCTTGTCGATCGCGCCGCCTACGAGCGCTTTCGCCGCGGACTCGCCGTCACTCAACGTCGCTGCATCCGTCTTACCCAACATCGGCGTGAGGCCGCTGATCGTGGCGTGGGCCTCGAAATCCCCCGCCTTCGTCTTGAGCAGATCCTTCGCGACCCCTACTGCCTTGGCCGGCTGGTTCGCGCCCTGGTAGGCTCGCATGTAATGCTGCAATCGCTCAACGTCGAACGCCGTCTCAGGATAGTCCTTCGCCCACTGGTCCAAGAACTGGACCTTCTTGGCTGCGTTCGTTTCGCTGAACGAGCTGTTGATCAGCTCGTATTCCTTCTGGTCCTTGGGCCGCTTCTCCGTTTTTTCCTGCGGCGAGGGCATGGCGGCGCCGGTCACCAAGAGGGCGAGACAGGCGGTCAGGGTGAGGTGAGTGAATCGTCTTAGCATAGTCAGAACTCCAACAGTCCAGATTCAGATCTCCCAATAGTCCGCGGCGGGCAAGCTCCAGTCAGACTCCGCTTCGGTTTCGAGAACGTCGGGACCAATCGGGGAGTATATAGCAGCTACGTGCCGTTAGCAAGGGCTCGGCCGGCAAATTTTTCAGCCGGCGGACCCGCCTCTCGGGGCTAGCCACGTCTGAAACTCGGCTTCCACTCGAGAAGACGTGCCCCGAAAGAGGTGCGTTGCGCGATCTGATACAATCCTGGCTCCCTTCCGGAGCCGGATGTTGCCCGATCGCCTTCTCGACGTCAGCCTTATCGCCGTCTATCTTATCACGATCACCGCATTTGGCGCTCGGTTCCGGCGTTCCCAAAAGTCCCTGCAGGACTACTTCCTCGGGGGCAAAAGCGCCCCCTGGTGGGCCATCTCGCTCTCGATCGTCGCCGCCGAGACGAGCACCCTGACGATCATCGGCACGCCCGCCCTGGCCTTCGGCGGCAACCTCGGATTCCTGCAACTCGTGATGGGCTATTTGGTGGGCCGGCTGGTCATCTCGGTCGTGTTCATCCCGCGGTACTTCCGGGGCCGCATGTTTACCGCCTACGAGCTGATGCGGGAAAGGTTTGGGGAGCGGGTGCGGCGCTTGACCGCGGCGACCTTTCTGGTGACGCGGTCGCTGGCTGAAGGCGTGCGCGTGTTTGCCATCTCGCTGGTCGTTTCCGTGGTGCTGGACACCGGTGAGTTCGCCTCGATCGTAATCATCTCGCTGCTGACTCTGTTCTACACCTTTGAAGGCGGCATGAAGGCCGTCATCTGGACCGACGTCGTACAGATGGTTCTCTACGTCTCGGGCGCCGTGTTGAGTTTCGTCTTGATTCTCGACGAGATCCCCGGCGGTTGGGACACGGTTAGCCGCACGGCGTCCGCGGCGGGGAAGTTCCAGGTGTTCGACTTCGGCTTCGAGCCCACACGGGAATTCTTCTCGCGCACCTATACCTTCTGGGCCGGGCTGCTGGGCGGTGCGTTTCTCACCACCGCTACCCACGGCACCGACCAGCTTTTTGTGCAACGGCTGCTCAGCGCCAAGACCGAGCGCGACAGCCGACTGGCGCTGCTATCAAGCTGGATCGTCATCGCCTTTCAGTTCACGCTGTTCCTTGTGATCGGCGTCACGCTATACGTGCTTCACCAAAGCGCGGGCACAGCGCCGCCGGAGCCGCTCGACCGCCTGTACCCGGAGTTCGTTTGGACCCACCTACCCACACCCGCCGCCGGGATCGTGGTGGCAGCCATCCTGGCGGCGGCCATGTCGAACCTGAGCGCCGCCTTGAACTCGCTGGCGTCGGCGACCGTGATGGATTTCTACATCCCGCTTTTTAGCAGATCCGGGTTTGATAAATCGAGGCTCAGACGGCCTCGGATCTCCGAAGATCGGATCACCGAAGAGCAGTACCTGAAGCTCTCCCGGCGCGTGACGCTTTTCTGGGGAGCGGTGCTGATCGGGATCGCCGTGCTGGCGCGCGAGTGGGGTTCGGTGCTGGAGGCGGGACTGGCCATCGCCTCGGTCCCGTTGGGCGCCCTGCTGGGGGTTTTCGGACTGGGGGTCTTGACTCGCCGCGTGAGAGAAAACGATGCGATCGCGGCCTGGGTCATCGGGCTGGCCGTGATTCTCTATGTCACGTTCGGAACCACGGTCGCCTGGACGTGGTACGTCGTCATCGGAGCGACCACTACCTTTGCCGCAGGTTGCGCAGCGTCGTTGCTGGGCGCCAAGTCAAAGCCCGTGAGCCCGTAAGAGGAGTTCCATGGAAGCAGACAGACCCTCAGGGCACTCACGACCGGCATCCGCCACGGATCCTCCCGACGCTCAGCCCACCCCGGCTCAGCCCAGTCTGGTGCGTTCGCTGGGACGCTGGGAAGCCGCGTCGATCGTCGTCGGAACGATCATCGGCAGCGGCATCTTCCTGGTGCCCAAGACCATGATCGCCGAGGTGGGAACGCCCACCATGGTTCTGGCCGTGTTCGCGGTCGGCGGGCTGCTCTCGCTGGCGGGGGCCCTCACGTACGCCGAGCTTGGGGCCGCCCTGCCGCACGCCGGGGGGGAATACGTCTATCTGCGCGAAGCCTACGGTCCGCTGCCGAGTTTCCTTTACGGCTGGACGCAATTCGCGGTCGCCAAGAGCGGCAGCATCGCCACCTTGGCCACGGCCTTCTTCTACTACCTGGCCAACTTCTGGCCGCAGCTCGAATCCCCGGCGTTCGTCATTCCGTCGCCCTTTGCCGGCTGGTCGTTGAGCGTCAGCTACGGCCAGATCCTCGCCATGGGGTTGATTTTCGGCCTGGCCTGGGTGAATTACTTCGGGGTCAAGGTTGGCGGGCGGGTGCAATCGTGGGTGACGGCTTTGAAGATCGTCCTGATCCTCGCGATCGTGCTGCTGGCGGCGTTGCTCGGGGGCGGCAGTACCGAGAACCTGGCTTCGACCGTCTCGCACACCGGGGGCCTGACCGGTTTCTTCGCGGCCCTGGTGGCGGCGCTGTGGGCTTACGACGGATGGAACAACCTGAACATGGTCTCGGGCGAGATCAGCGAGCCCCACAAGAACATCCCGCGCTCGTTGATCTACGGCATCCTGGCGGTCCTCTCGATCTACCTCGTGACCAATGTCGCCTACTTCTACGCCCTCTCGGCGTCGGAAGCGGCGGTCGCCGACCGCGTCGCCAGCGAAGCCGCACGCAAGTTCTTGGGGGACGCCGGCGGCGACGCCGTGGCTCTGGCGGCCATGATCTCCATCTTTGCAGCGCTCAACGGCTCGATTCTTTCCGGCGCGCGCGTGCCCTATGCCATGGCGAGCGACCGCTACTTCTTTCCCGCGCTGGGACGCGTCCACTCCCGCTTTCGTACGCCCCACGTTTCGATCGTCACGCTCAGCGCCTGGTCTGCCGTGCTCGTGCTGACCGGCAATTTCGAGGAGCTTTTCACGTACGTGATCTTCGCCAGTTGGATTCTCTACGGTATGACGGCCGCCACCGTGTTCGTGCTGCGCCGCAAGCAACCGGACCTGCACCGGCCGTACCGCACCCTCGGCTACCCCGTCGTGCCCGCCCTGTTCGTCCTGATGGCGGCATGTCTGGTCGTGATGACGCTGTTCGATTCTCCGCGGGAATCGCTGATGGGTCTTCTGTTCATCGCGGCGGGCCTGCCGTTTTATTTTCGCGCCCGCAAATTTAGGGCTTCTCAACGCGACCGTTTTGGTGCATAATAGGGAGCATGGGCCCTGAACACTATCGCCATTCGATCCGGTGGCCCCTCGGCCAAATGCCAATCGCCTGCGGTATCGTCAATCACCGAGACGCCTGACGGCGAAACGTAGCCCCCTCGAAAGAAAAATTTTGCTCTGAAACCAGAACAAATTGGTGTTGAAGCCCAATGATAATGTCCCCTTGAGCGCCCAATAGAAATGTCCCCTACTCTGAGGCTCCGAAGGAGGAGCCGAGAGTGGGAAGGACATGGATGAGTGCCAAGGAGTTGAGGCGCGGCGAAGTGCTGAGCCGAGTGAAACGAGGGGAACTGAAGTTGACCGAAGCCGCCGAGCTGCTGGAGGTCAGCTACCGCCATGCGAAGCGTCTGAAGAAGCGTTACCGTGCGGGCGGGGCCAAGGCTTTGGTGCACGGTAACGTCGGCCGTGCTTCGAACCGAGCCGATCAGAAGCGACGCCAGCAGGTTCTCGAGTTGGTGCGCGAGAACTATGCGGGCGAGGGGCACGAGCGCTTCGGGCCGACGCTGGCGTCGGAACATCTGGCAGCCGACCACGGCCTGGAAGTGCCGCGCGAAACACTGCGGCGCTGGATGCTCGCCGCGGGTCTGTGGAGCCGCCGTCGCAAGCGCCAACCGCATCGCACCCGGCGCCAACGCAAAGCGCACTTCGGCGAGCTGATTCAACTCGACGGTTCGCACCACCACTGGCTGGAAGAACGCGGCCCGAAAGCCTGTCTGATGAACTTCGTCGATGACGCGACCGGTGTGGCGCTGTGCCGTTTCTCGGACCAGGAAACGACCTGGGCCGCGGCCGATCTGCTCGCAGCCTGGGTACGTCAACACGGCGTTCCCAAGGCGTTGTACTGCGACTGGAAAAACGTCTACCAGCGCCAGCCGACGTCGCGGGAAGCGCTGGCAGGCATCAAGCCCGAGACGCAGTTCGGGCGCATGTGTGCCAAGCTCGGCATTACGATCATGGCGGCTTCCTCGCCGCAAGCCAAGGGCCGAGTGGAGCGCCATCACGGCACGCACCAAGACCGCCTGATCAAGAAGATGCGGCTGCGCGGGATCGTCGAGTACGAGGCGGCGAACCGTTATCTCGACGAGGAGTACCTGGCCGAGCACAACGAGCGCTTCGCCTGTGAGCCGGCGGCGGCAGCGGACTTTCACCAGGCGCTCCCCCGCGGCACCGAGCTGCGAGGGGTGTTCTGTTGCGAGTACGAACGGGTGGTGAGCAACGACCGGGTGGTGCGTTTCGAGAATCGTTGTTTGCAGTTGAAGCCGAAACGCAACCAGGGCGTGGGGGCGGGGGCACGGGTGACGGTCCAACAGTGGCGCGATGAGAGCTTGCAGGTGAGGTTTGACGGGCACGAGATCGAGCACGACGTGATCGCCACGCCGACGCCACAGCTGCGGACGAAGCCAGCACCACAGCAGCGTCCGGGGGGCGGGCGCAAGCCGGCGGCGAACCACCCCTGGCGGCGAGCTGTGTTACTGAAAAAACGGGCTGCGAATACATAAGAGGGCTGTGGAAATGCCGGGTCGGATGGAAAGCGTGGAAAATCTCTCGAGGCAGCAGTACCGGGTTCGAGGAGCGGTGGATGGTTTTCCACCCTTCCCACCGCCCCTTGGAAATCGCTACGCGATTCCCACAGTTCCACAGCCCCGACGACGACGATATCTCTCCTACGAACAAGAAACACAAGGGGACACTTCTATCGAGCTACCGAGGGGGACATTTCTATTGGGCGTTGACAAACCAGAACAAATTGGTTGACATCGCTTTTTCCCTTTGCTATAAGAGTGCTGTAGGGCGCTAGTTTTGCAGTCTACTGTTCCAGTTTCAGAACAGAGGTCCGATATCGAGGCCCCCGGCCGATTGCCGATCGAGGATCCGCAAAACCCTTTGGGATAGCGTCCACTCGAACGTTAATTGGAGGTCTGCCTGATGGATGTCAACAAGATTCTCGGTGAGTTGCGGCACGAAAGGGAGCAAATTGAAGATGCGATCATCTCCCTGGAACGGCTGGCGCGGGGCAGGGGGAAGCGTCGCGGTCGGCCGCCGTCATGGATGAAGGACGCCCAGGAGCGTCGGCGTGGCCGGCCGCTGGGTTCCAAGAACCGAGCCAAAGCTGAAGAAGAGTAGTTGAGGTATCTGCTTCGGGAGCCCGTCCCCGGCTCCCGGGCGAACCCCGTGGACCTGGTGGAACTTGCGCTAGTAAAGCAGGTATCGCCGCCGTACGGGGAGAAACCTTCTCTTCGCCCTTTCCCAAAGAGCCCAAACGGCGGTGGCTGTTCTGCGCTCTTCGAGCGCCTCGATCGTCTCGGCATTCCCGATCAGCTTTGCTGTTCGATCCAAGTCGATTCGGTCCGAATGGAACCGAAGCAGCGCCGCCGCCAGTTCTAGCCCCACCAACGTCGGCTGAACGGCGTCTCGATCCAGCACGGAAATCTGCACGCCCGAGATCGGCTCGCCTGCAAACCGCGAGGCCGTCGGCTTGCGCTCGGCAGGGTAGAAACGAACCCCCGTCAGGTTACGGCCGTTGAGAAAGGCCGCGATCGCTTCGCCATCCATCCAGTCCGCCCCCACGAATTCGAACGGCGTCGAGGTGCCGCGTCCCACCGAATAGTTGGGCAGGCCTTCGAGCAGGGCGATCCCTGGGTAGAGCAGCGCTTGTTCGAGCGTGCGGATGTTCGGTGAGGGGTTGACCCACGGCAACCCGGTCTCGTCGAACCAATCGGTGCGGGCCCATCCCTCCATGGCGATCACCGTGAGTTCCGCGCCGATCTTCCTCTCTTGGTTGAACATCCGGGCCAACTCGCCGGCGGTCATGCCGTGCCGGACGGGCATCGGAAAATAACCGATGAACGAGCGGTAGAATTCGTCGAGCATCGGACCCTCGACCGCGACTCCCGTCACCGGGTTCGGCCGATCGAGCACGTAGAACGGAATGTCGTGCCGCGCCGCTTCCTCCATGGCGTAGGCCATGGTCGTGATATACGTGTAAAATCTTGCGCCGATGTCTTGGATGTCGAACACCAGGACATCGATGCCGCGTAGCATCTCGGCCGTGGGACGCCGGCGGTCGCCTTGATACAAGCTGTAGACCGGCGTCCCGGTTGCAGTGTCCGCCGAATCGGCAATGCGGGCTTGATCCAACCGTCCGGCGAGGCCGTGCTCGGGAGACAAGATCGCGGCGAGTTCGACTCCGGGGGCCTCGGCGAACAGGTCGATATTGCGGCGGCGTTTTCGATCGATGCCCGTGTGGTTGGTGATGAGCCCAACCCTCTGGCCTTGGAACGGCTCGAAGCGGTCGCGCACCATCACATCGAGGCCGGTCAGCAAGGGCTTGGCACGGGCCGAACCGGTGGCGCGGCGCTGTTGCCGCAGCCTCGCCGCCCAAGCCCTTTCGCGAAGACCTGCGACGTCAACGTCTTCAAGGGCGGCGGCGACGATTGTGGCCACCTTGCTTCGCAGATCGACCACCGACATCGCGACCGCCGGGTGGACTCGGTTCGTCATCAGTACGACATAGGTCTCGGTAAAAGGGTCGATCCACATCGACGTGCCGGTGAAACCGGTGTGCCCGAAGGAGCCCAGTGGCCACAGATCGCCGCGCGGGGAGGCGTAGGGCGAGTCGAGGTCCCAGCCCAGTCCGCGCACGGCCGGATGATCGGGCGGGCTTTGCGGCGTGGTCATCTTGAGCACGCTGAGCGGGCTCAGGACGCGCGCGTCGCCCGCCCGGCCATTGCCCAGCCGCGTGTTGCTCCCCTGCCCGCTGTTGAGCATCATCCGTGCGAACCGGCTCAGATCGTCGGCAGTCGAGAACACGCCCGCGTGCCCCGCGACGCCTCCCATGTAACGGGTCGTCGGGTCATGCACAACACCTCGCAAGATCTCGTCGTTCGGCAGTCTCTCGGTCGGCGCGATTCGGGGCCGAAGCGCCGCGGGAGGACGGAACTGGGTCTCGCTCATACCCAGCGGTTCGAACACGTATTTCGCGGCGTACCGGTCGAGCGGCTGCCCGCTCATTTTCCGCACCACCTCGGCCAGCAACAGGTAGTTGATGTCGCTGTAGATGAATCGCGATCGCAACGGCGCGATGGGCGTTTCCCGATAGGCCAGCGCGATGCCGGTCTCATAGCCCGACCACTCCGGTTCGAGATCAACGTCGGGCCGCAGGCCGGAGAAGTGCGTAAGCAGATCGACGATGCGGATGTCGGACTCACGATCCGCGAAGTCGGGCAGATGTTTCGTGAGGCGGTCGTTGAGGCGCAGCTTGCCCTGCTCCACCAACTGCATGATGGCGGGAGCGGTCGCGACGACCTTCGTCAGTGAAGCGCAGTCGAAGATGGTGTCAAGGGTCATCCGCTCGCGCTCGGGCTCGAGGCTGCGGTAGCCGTAAGCTTTGCGGTGGAGGATTTCGGTCCGGCGGCCGACGATCAGCACGGCGCCGGGCGTGATGCCATCCTCGATGGCCTCTTCGAGTAGGGCATCGAGGCGGCCGGAGGCCTTCCAAGTGGCGGCGGGTGCGGCGAGAACGGTCAACGATGCCGCGAAGAGCGACCATTGCGCAAACCGGAAGACTCGGTTGCGATTCGTCCTGGCACGACGTGTCGTCACTGTTCCCTACAAAGTAGCGCAGACGGTCAGGGCGTAAGGTAGCCGACAAGGACTGGGTGCGCATTGAGACTTCTACGGGAGTGGCGGTTCATCAACGCAGGCTGACGCCCGCCGCTCCGAGTTGTTGTTCGCCCAGTTGCGCTTTGCTCCGAGCGGTGACGGGACCGCGTCTCGTGAAGGAGCGCCATCGACCCTTTGTTATACTTCGGGGCCGGTGCTTGAGAACCTCGTCACAGAGCAACGAAACCCCGCCTCCGAGCACATCGACCGCCTCCCTACCCGCGAACTCCTCGAAGTCATCAATCGTCAGGATCAACAGGTCGCCGCGGCGGTCGAAGCCGAAATCCCGTACGTGGCGGAGGCCGTGGATGCCATCGTCGAACGATTCCAGCGCGGCGGGCGCCTGTTCTATCTGGGCGCGGGCACCAGCGGGCGGCTGGGGGTTCTCGACGCCGCGGAGTGTCCGCCCACCTTTGGCGTCGATCCCGAACGCGTGCAGGGCGTGATCGCCGGTGGGGCGATGGCTCTGGTTCGTTCGTCGGAGGCCAGCGAAGACCGCTTCGAGGCCGCCGAAGAGGACTTGCACGGCCGCGGCTTCACGCCCGTGGACTCACTCATTGCGATCTCAGCGAGCGGACGCACACCCTACGCGCTGGGAGGCGTCTCCTACGCACGCAGCGTCGGCGCGTTGGCCGTCGGCCTCAGCTCCAACCCCGACTCCGAACTCGCGCGCCAAGCCGACATCGCCATCACCCCGGCCACCGGCGCGGAAGTCATCACCGGTTCGAGCCGTATGAAGAGCGGCACGGCGCAAAAGCTCGTACTCAACATGATCTCGACAGCCGTCATGGTGAGAATGGGCTACGTGCTCGGCAACCTGATGATCAACGTGCAGCCCAAGAGTGCCAAGCTGCTCGACCGCGCCCGCCGCATTGTCGCGGAGGTCGTCCCGTGCAGCTCTGAGGACGCCGCGCGTGCACTCGAAGCCGCCGACAACAGCGTCCGCGTCGCGATTGTCATTGCGACGCTCGGTGTGGACCGCGCCGCGGCCGAGAAGCGCCTCGAAGAGACGGGCGGGCACTTGTGGAAAGCGCTGCGTCCCGCCGGAGACGTGTGACTCGATGGACAGATTCGTCATCGAAGGCGGCCACGCGCTCTCGGGAACCATCCGTATCAGCGGTGCCAAGAACGCGGCCTTACCCGTGCTCGCCGCCTCGCTGCTGACCAGCGACGAAATCGTCCTCGAAAACCTGCCCTCCGTGCGGGATGTCCGCACCATGACCCGGCTGCTCGAAAGTATTGGAGCTGAGGTTGAGGCTGCGGCCGACAGCGGCACCTACCGCATTCGTAGCAGCGGGGTGCAGCGCCCCGAAGCGCCCTACGACTTGGTGAAGACAATGCGGGCGTCGAGCCTGGTGCTCGGCCCGCTGGTCGCGCGGGCCGGAGAGGCTCGGGTGTCGCTGCCCGGCGGCTGTGCGATCGGCGCGCGTCCAATCAACCTGCACATGGCCGGGTTGGAGAAGCTGGGCGCGGTGATTACGCAGGAGCACGGCTACATCCGCGCCTCTGCGCCGCGGGGACTCAATGGGACGTCGGTTCGCTTCGAACCCATCACCGTTACCGGGACCGAAGATTTGCTGATGGCCGCCGTCCTCGCCGAAGGGGAAACCGTGCTCGAAAACGCCGCGCGCGAGCCGGAGGTGGTTGACCTCGCGAACTTGCTGATCAAGATGGGCGCGTCGATCGAGGGCGCGGGGTCGACGACGATTCGCGTTCATGGCGTCTCACGGCTGGGCGGCGCGCGGCACCGCATCATCCCCGACCGCATCGAGGCGGGCACGTACGTCATCGCGGGCGCGCTCGTCGGGAACCCGCTGACGATCGAAGGCCTTGAGGCCGGGCACCTCGAGGCGTTGCTTGAAGGGATGCGTCAGGCGGGCGTTGAGATTTCCGCCCTATCGCCCGGCTTGATCACGGTACGCGCCGACGGTCCGTTGCGGGGTGTCGACCTGGAGACCCGAGAGCACCCCGGCTTCCCGACCGACATGCAGGCACAGTTCATGGCGCTGATGACGCAGGCCGAGGGCATGTCACAGATCACCGAGACGATTTTCGAGAACCGCTTCATGCACGTGCCCGAGCTGAGCCGTATGGGCGCCGATATCCGGCTCGACGGCAACCGTGCCACGGTTCGCGGCAAGACGGTGCTCAGCGGGGCGAACGTGATGGCGTCGGACCTGCGAGCCAGCGCCGGGCTGGTGTTGGCCGCGCTCGCCGCCGAGGGCGAGACTGTCATCGACCGCGTGTACCACGTTGATCGGGGCTACGAACACATGGAAGAAAAGTTATCGGCCGTGGGCGCGCGCATCCGCCGCGCGTCGTAACGGCCCGCCATTCACGCGAGCGCCGCGCGCGTTACGCGCAACACGTTCTCCCCGATGATCTTCCGAATCTGCTCGTCCTTGTAGCCGCGCTGCACCATACCCACCGTGAACATCGGCCAGTTGGTCCAAGCGATGCTTTGTCGCATACGGTCGGTGGTCTTGAAGTCGTCCGGGGGCCACAGGGCGGCGAGGCGGGGCCGGCGGGGCCCGCGCCGGGGAAGCTTGGCGCTTTCGCGATCGGCCAGGCGCGAGGTGTAGGCCACGTCTGTGCCGATGGCAACATGGTCTGCCCCGAACTTTTTCACGACGTGGTCGATGTGGTCGAGCAGGGCGCGAATATCACCACTGTGACGCAAGAAGCGCGAGATGCAGCAGATGCCGATGTATCCGCCCGTGTCGGAGATGGCGCGAATCACGTTGTCGGGTTTCGAGCGGATGTGTTTGTACAGCGCGCCGCAGGTCGAATGGCTGGCGACCATCGGCCGTTGGGAGCGTTGAGCCGCTTCGAGGCTAGTCTGCCAGCCTGAGTGCGCCACGTCGACAATCACTCCTACACGGTTCAGCTCATCGACAGCGGCCCGGCCGAGGTCGCTCAGTCCTCCGTTTGCCGTCTCGGCACAGCCGTCGCCCAGACG
Source organism: Bryobacterales bacterium (assembly GCA_965261065.1). Taxonomy (GTDB): domain Bacteria; phylum Acidobacteriota; class Terriglobia; order Bryobacterales; family UBA6623; genus JAKZVK01. Next base: position 8,284,020 of record OZ253444.1, read on the forward strand.
GTTGCGGCGATTGTAGGTCATGTGCATCATGCGAATGCCGAGTTGGAAGAAGATGCGCACGTAGCGGAGCTCGTCCTCGGCGGAGACCCAGTCCAGCGTCAACGGCACGCCGTTGCCCGAGAAGTAGAGGCAGCCAACGTTATCCTTCTTGGCTTGGACGATGTCGTCGGGCTTGGCGGCGCGGCGCAACTCGTTGCCCATCTTGTCGGTCAGATAGGTGAACCGGGCCAGCCGTTTGAGCAGGCGTAAGGGCTCGCTGCTTTCTTCGCCGGCGTTCTGGAAGATGCAGGTCATGCCGGCGGCACGCCAGGCTTCGAGGAACTCTTTGCGCTCGGCGGGGTCGGTACCCGGGCGGGTCATGGTCATGTCCTCCCGCATGTCTTGCAGTTCCATGTCGGACGCACCCGCTTCCATGGCCTGCTTCAAGGCGTCGCCGTCGGCCGCGGCGCGCGGCGAGAACCCGTAGCAGTCGAAGACGAGCGACTCGGCGTGGAGCTTGAGCCCGTAGTCGAGATCGCGGCGGCTGGGTTTGAGAATGTCGAGGGCGGCCCGGCGTGCGTGGTCGATACGCTCGTTCCCAGTGGTCGCTTGGGGCGCCGCCATCGCCATCGACGCCGCGGCGGACGTACCGAGAAACTGCCTCCGGGAGACGATTGAGGGATTCATTAGGTAACTCCTTGAGAGCGAGGTAGGTCTCAACCTTCTCACAAAGCCGCCAGGCCTGCAACGATTCGTTCTTGTTTGGGTTTCCTTTGCGTTTTGCGCCTTTGCGAGCAACAGCGATGCCGCCCCTACTTCAACCCCTCCCGGTTGATGACATACTCCGCCACCCGCCCCTGCAAGACATCCAACACGCCTTGCGCCGCGCCGAGCGACATGCGATCCATCGCCTCCGGGGTGGCCGAGGCGATGTGCGGCGCCAGGACGACGTTCGGCAGCCGGCACAGCGGGCTGTCCGCGGTTAACGGTTCCTGCTCGAATACGTCGAGCGCCGCACCGCCCAAGCGGCCTTGCTCGAGCGCCGGCACGAGCGCCGCCTCGTCAATCACCGAGCCCCGCGAAGTATTGATGATCAGCGCCGTCGGTTTCATCGCCCGTAACCGCTCTTCGTTGATTAGGTGGTGCGTCCCCTTGGTCAGCGGGACATGCAACGTAACGATGTCCGACTGCTCCAGCAACGCCTCCAACGAGTCTTCGATCACGGCCGGCCCGTCGTAGCTTTCCGGCGAGACAAAGGGGTCGTAACCGACGACGCGCATGTTGAGCCCCCCGGCGGCGCTGCGGGCCACGCGGCGGCCGATCTCGCCGAGGCCGATCACGCCCAAGGTCTTGCCGTCGAACTCGATGCCCATCAAGCCGAGCCGTTCGGTGAAGCGGCCTTCGCGTACCGTGGCGTCGGCGGCGCCCAGCTTGCGTCCCAAGCTGATCATCAACCCCAAGGTGAACTCCGCCACCGGGACGGTCGGCGCCGTCGGCGTATAGACCACCGGGATGCCCCTGGCCGTCGCCGCAGGGACGTCGATGTTGTCCGTCCCGGCGCCGTGCTTGGCGATCACCTGGAGGCGGTCGGTCTTGGCGAGGTCGTCGGCGGTGACGCACGCGCCGCGCAGGATGACGGCATCCGATTGATAGAGCGACGACCAGTGCTCTTGGTGCCGGCCTTTCGGCGGGATGATGCAGTCGCAGTGTTGTTCAAGCAGGGCCACGCCCGCGGGCTGCAGACCTTCGGGGAGAAAGACAACTGGTTTCATGTTCGATCCAACGTGATATACGGGAGTGTCGAGCGGTTGGGCTCGGTCCCGGCGGAACAATTCTGTACCGTACCGTTTTGATGGTCCCCTGGGCAAGTTGGAGCGAGCCGGGGGAATCTTGCCGCGGACGGGCGAGCCGGCACGACGAGGTCATGGCGGCGTTCTGGCGTGCACAGGTCGTCCGGTGTTCCAACGTCTGGATTAATACTGGGCCGAGGGCCCGAGCCAGGGATGCTGCGCCACCCACCCCTCCAGGACCTTCGGCCCCGGTTGAACCGGGGCCGAAGGTCCTGTGTCGCTTAGTTTGGCTGTGCCCTCGTACCCGGGGCTCACGCCCCGGGCTGGTATTAATGGGATGCTTCCGGGGAAGGATGGCATACCGCCGAACTCGCGGCGAGTTTCAGAGTCAGGTGGCGAGGAGCACCACGGCTACAACCGCACGACGTCGTCGGACCGAATATCGAGTTGCTGGGTGGGCGTGGGCGCAGGATTCCTGGGCTGATCAGGGTCGGTCGATTCGGTTTGGACCTCCGGCGGATCGGCGGCCCGCGAGGTCATTTCCGACGTCCAGTATCCCAGCCAGAAGAACCCGCTGAGCAGGCCGGCTAAGAGCAGCACGACCATGGAGATGTGGCCGATGCCGGGCCGGGTGAATCTGATTTGCGCTTCCACTTCTTTCTATTTTGGCGGGCCCCCAGGGCTGCCGCAAATCGGCCTCTCGCCGCATTTTGCTCTAAGAGAAAGTCGTAGAACGTACCACCGCGACCGTCAGGGGTTAGGGTTAGCCGCCGGGTGGTGGATTTACGCCCCGTCTGTGACCCTTCTCGTGAGTTGATGATTCTGTGCCGCCTCGAGGACGGTGAGCTGTTCCTTGTTGCCTCGGGGAAAGGGCCGCGATGGCCTGCCAGATGGGGCGGATTGACCCGTCACTTGCGTTCCGGGCTTCCATGAGGAGATTCGCTTTGTCAACTGGCAAGGGGCCTCGGGGAAACTTCAGTTTCTGGGGCACGTCCGACCTGGCTTCCATCCGCACTCTCTTTGGCGTCGTCCGCGACGCGGTGCTCTTTGAAGTTCAGTCTTAGCAGCGCTGCTGTCTCAGCTGCGGCCTTGTCCTGCTGGCCGGCCCGGAACGCGCAGTCGCTACGAACTCGGTGTCCGACGTGTTCCCTTCGCTGGGGGCTTCCTTTCCTCCGCCTTGCGAACTCGTACTACTGACCTGATCCGGCTTCCTTCGTGCCGCTCAACTCATCCCGCCGGCTCGGACCCCGACCCCGACACGGGGGCCGCTTCGACGGGCGGCTTCGGGTCCTGGCTGCCGTAGAACGGATCAAAGTCCACCTCGCGCTTCCACAACACATGCAGCAGGATCGCTAACTTGCGCGCCACCGCCACCACCGCCTTGCGCTTCGCTGCCTTGCCGCCCCGCGCCGCCAATCGCAAGCCCCAGCGCCGCAGCGCCGAGTCCGTGCCGTGGTGTCCCAACACGTACTGCGCACATTGCACCAATAGCTTCCGCAGCATCGGGTCGCCGCTCTTGGTGATGCTCAACTGCGGGGAACTCTTCCCCGAGTCGCGCTTCTTCGGACGCAGCCCCATCCGCGGTCCCGCCGCTCGGCTGCTCTTCAACTTCGTGGCGTCGTTGTCCAGGTTCAGCACGAACGCCAACGACGTGATCGGCCCCACCCCTCGGATCGAGCGCATCCGCCGGGTCTGCGGATATTTCTCTTCGCCCAACTGCTCAATCTTTTTGTCGTAGCGGCGGATCTCGTCGCTGAGGTGTTGAATCACCAGCAGCAACGGGCTCAGCGTCTCGCGCAGCGACGCCGGCATCGCCGCGCCGGCCTTCTTTGCAAAGGCCTCGGTGCCCGACTTCGGCAAGCGTTCGCCGAAACTTTTCACCGTGCCCCTCACCAAGTTGATCAGTTTGGTGCGCGCGGCGACCGCGCCCTCGCGTGCCCGCAGCAGGGTGCGATCCTGTTGCGTCTCGAGCGAACACGGCTGCACGGGGTTGAGCATCTGGGGCATCCGCAGTCCCAACTCGCCCAACGTGGCGGCGTCGCGCTCATCGCCCTTCGACAGCGATTGCGTGATCAGCGCCAGCCGATGCGTGTCGGCCATCAGCGCTTCGTGACCGAGGCGTTCCAGCAGCCGGTAGACCCACAGCGAGTGGGTGCCGGCTTCGAACACCACCCGCATCGACGCCCACGCGCCGAAGTACTTCTCGAACTGCTGGACGGTGGTGCGCACGCGCACGCGTTCCACGATGTTTCCTTCCAGATCGAGCAGACAGACGTGGGAGTACTGGTCACCCAGGTCCAGACCGGCGACGACGTTCATGCCTTGTTCGATCATCTCGTGTTGCGGTTGTGACAAGGCTTCGATGGCTTTGCTATGGTTCTTCATAGTTCGTAGTTCCTTTCGTTATAAGAAGAGATTTCGGGATTCGCCCCGCGTCATGGAACGGGCGGGGCGAAGCCCGTCACTCGGGAGCGTACCGCACTCCCGAAACCGCGAGTCTCCTCATTTCATCTCGGCTTCTTGAGTTGGCATGGATTCGAGCCTAGAACGGTCGCGAGAGTGGGAAGCCGAGGCTCCCGGGACCATTTGCCGGGTCACACATTTGTTCCATCCGGCCTTGCCGGTGGCTGAGCTCACTGGCGTTCGGGGCTCGGTATCTTTTTGCGGTGCTGCCGGCTGCTCAGCGGCGGCCTTGTTTCCAACGCGGCGGATCAACGCAAGCTGACGCTTGCGGCTCTGAGTGGGGTTTGGGGCGCACGAGGTCGATGTCAGGACGTTCGCCGTGGGATCGAAAACGCCTCGTGAGACCCGGCACGTAGGGGCGTGGCTGTTACGCCCGCTGTGCTTTGCCGTTGCATAGCTTGAGCAAGCGATCGGCTTCGTCGAGGGCGGGTTTGTAGCAGTGGACGGGGTTGTGCTCGGGCTCGTCGCACAGCGCGCGTTCGCGGGCAATCTCGGCGTGCTCGCGGGCGGCGGTGGGCTCTTCGCGTTCGAGGGCGAGTTGGGCCAGGAAGTTGCGGATGTCGGCCTGCTGCAGGCGGTACTCACAACGGTCGGCGATGTCGAGGGCTTCGTGGGCGAGCTTGGCGGCTTGGGCGGCATCGTCTTTGAGCCGATGCCAACGGGCCAGGGCGAGCAGGATGTCGCCCTCGGACTCAACAAGTTGGATGCGGCGGCAGTGGGTCAGGGCTTCGCTGAGGCAGGTTTCGGCTTTGGTGAAGTGCGAGGTGCGATTGCGCTTGGCTCGAGCCGCGAGCGCGGTGTGAGCCCAGCCGACGAGCCATTCGACGCGGACGCGGTCGCGAGCGTTCGGGTAAGTCTCCTTGGCACTATTCTCCCAGAAGGCCAGTGCCTGTTCGGCGGCCTCGAAGGCCTCGCGCGGTTCGCCCAAGAGCAGGCGCCGCAGGGCGCGATAGGCCCAGATGACCCCGGCGCCCTGGAGGTCGCCTTGATCTTTAAAGTTCTCGAGCGCCTGCTTCAGTTCTTCGTCCGCTTCATCAAACCGCGCTTGGATCGCCAGCGTAAGGCCGAGCTCTTGATGGCCCACACATTCCCAGTTTTTGTGCGCCTCCTGACTCAACTCGACGCAGCGGCGGTGGTTGCGCTCGGCGGCGGCCAACTCACCCAGGTTGACTTGCTCTTGGCCTAGGTTTGAGATCTTGACCGCGAGACCCGCTTTGAAACTCTCCTTCTCATCGATGCACGTCGCCTCCTCCGCCAGGGCTGCGGCCTGCCGTGACCGGCCGAGCATGTGATATGAGCCACCAAGTTCGTTCAGCACCCAAGACTGTTGCTGCTTCGAGTTGAGCCGTGGCAACTGGTCTTCCCCATCGGGGAACAGGGCCGCCAACAGCTCCGCTGAAACCTGATAGCCCCCGAGCTGAAAGTAGAGCTGATCCCTCAGCCGACCACGGTACAGCCAAAGCGCGTCCTCATACGGGTGTGCGACAAATTTGTGAGGCTCAGGCCGCGCGAGCGCGATTCTCCCAGTAGTCGTCGAAGCGGTTGCTGAGCCGTGCGCAACGCAAAGCCGTGATAGCGTTCGCGCCGCGCACGCTCCAGAACATGCCCGAGCGCTTCAACCGACTCGCAATGACGGTGCGGCAACCCGCCTCGATCACGCCTGAGCCCACAAACAAGCCCTGCCGGCGAAACTCGCCGTAACGCATGCGCTCCGCATGGCGCTGGAAGTAGTCCGCCTCCAGCGCCAGCGGATGCGCCAACTCCGGGTCGTCGGTTTCGATCTCGCGCAGCGCAGTGACGAGTTGCTCGATGCGCCCCGCGTCGAGCTTTTTCTGCATGCGCCGCGCCCAACCGCGGAGGCGCTTTTGTTGTTGGGGAAACAGCTTCGACGCCAGCTCCCACAGATGTTCGCGAGCGTGATACAAGTCGACGATCTCGATCGCGCCGGGAAAGTATTCGTGCGAAAGATTCCAGATCCAGCCCGCACCGTCGCCAAGCACGACCTTCTTGCGCGCCCGACTCCAACCCCGTCGCCAAGCCTCGCTGTAAATGCGGCGTCCGAAGGCGGCGGCGTCCTCGATCGCGCCGGTGTAGCTGGTCGAGTCTTCGTCGCGCACGGGACGGCCTTGTTCGTCGCAGCTTGTTTGCGTGAACACACAGCCGAGCTTGACCTCGCGCGTGCCGGCCGGGCCGCCGTCCTTACCCTTGCGGCCGGCCGTCTCGGCGGCGGTGACAGGTACGCCCGTGCCGTCCATCTCGATGTAGAGAATCGGAGTTTCAGGTCCTGACATCGCAGGAAGTTCCAGCGGTACGGCGCGCGCGATCGCGGCTTGTTCTTCGCTGGCGACATCTTCGCCGATCGCCTCGGCTTCGCGCTCGACAGCCTTGGCGGTCAGCCGCACTCCGGCCAACTCGTCGAGCAACGCGCGACCGCGATCGAACGACGTCTCGGAGCCGACCAGCGCCGTCATGCGGCGCACGCCTGGCGAATACTGCGTCGCTTTGACGGCCAGCTCTTGGTCGTGCGGCGCGAAGCCTTTGCCGCAGCGGCTGCAGTGATAGTGCGGCCGTTCGACGACGACCTCGCCCAGCATCGTGACGAGCTTCTTCGGCCGCCGACCGGCGTAGCGCGCTGGCGAGCCGCAGGCGCAGGGCTGCTGCGATTCGCCGGCCGCGTCTTCGTTCAACAGCGTCTCGAGCAAGACAGCGCCGGCTTGATGCAGCGCGTCGCGCGTCGCCTGTTCGACGGCTTCGAGGTCGAGCGACCCGCGCTTGCGCCTCTCACACAAGACGACCCGTAGCAGCCTCCCTACTTCTACGGCGACTTCTTGCTGGATCGCCTCGGTCGTTTTTTTTCCTGCGGACTCAGCTCGGCGTCCTCGGCGACGGGGCGCAAGCGGCAGATCTGTTCGTTGACTTCGAGCAGTTGTCGGCTCAGCTCCCGGAAGCGGTGAAAAGCCTCAACTTCGCGTTGCGCTTTGCGCCGCTGGGCGGGCGAGGAAAAGGTCTCACTCACGGTCTTGCCGTTGACCTTCCTGGTCAGGCGGTAGTTCGGGCCATGAGCGGGCTGGCCGGGCTGATGGCAGCGGCAGGACGGTTTGCCGCAGCGGCCGCTGACAGCGCTGATGGATCCGCTGCGGAAGTCTCCTAGATCGAGAATCCGAGCGAGGATGGCCTTTCGTTGACGTTCGAGCGCGACGAGAGATTCGGGCATAGTACGCCTCCTTTCCTAACATATCACTACGTAAGGATCAGCACGCAAAAAAGGGGAACCCGCAAATCATCACTTTCTTGTCGCGCACCCTCCTCATACAGCCCTGCCCGTACTGTGTGGTGGTACAGTTCAATCACCGGCCGCAGGTCGTCCACGCTCTCGATCTTCTGAACGTCCACGTCCGGCACATCCGAGAAGTATTTGCGCAAGCGCGAGTGGACGCCGGTCTTGTCCGTCAGCCGGTCGTAGGCGTACTGCCGGACCATCGGGTGCAGATCGTAGCGCGCACCATCCCGCGACTTCTGTTGAAGCAGCATCCCGCGCTCGCGCAGTGTCTTCACCGCCGCCTTCGCCTCGCCCTCGCTCGCTTGCGGGAGCGCCGCCTTCAGCAGCTTGTACTCGACGGGCGAACGAAACGCGGCCACGTTGCTCAATAGGTCCTCGGCGATCTGCCCGGCCATCAGGCTCACGGTGAGCGGATGCCGCCCGTAGCGCTCCCATGCCGCTGCGAACTCGGCGCTCGTTCCGCGAATCCCCCCGGCACGGAAGAAGTGCTCAGCATCATCCGCGGTGAACTCATCCAAGTCGCGCCGCAGGCAGCCCGCCAGCCCATCCAGCTCACGCGGGAAGAGCCGGCTCGTGAGCAACAGCCGCCCGGCCGAGTCGCCTGTCAGTAAAGCTGCGCCGTCCTTTAGCAAGCCCGCTGCATGAGGGTCGCAGCACTCGCGTGGCCGTTCGCCCGGGTCGAACGCGTCGCCCTGGTAGGCCGCCGACAAGCTCGTGTACCCGCGCAATTCGCGCTCGAACCCGTCGAGCACCAGCAACACACGCCGCTGCTGCAGCCATTCGAGCAGGGCAACGGCTCGGTCATAGTCGCTTGCCAACTCGTCCGGGTTTTCTTTGCCGTCGCTTACGTAGTGCAGCGCTTGGCGCAGAAAACCAGGGAAGCTGGAGCGGTCGTCGTAGAACGACCACCAGAAGACGCTCTCCGGCCGCGCCGCCTCGGGCACGCGGCATTTCGTTGCGTCTTCCTCCGAGTCCGCAACAGCCTCGGGAAGATTCTGCCCGAGAACGTCGCGCTTGATCCAGGCCCAGGTCAGCGCCGACTTGCCCATCCCGCCGATGGCGACGAGCGCGTAGATGGGGTCTTCTCCGGCGGTCAGCCACTCGGTGAGCCCGCGCCGCTCGGCGACGCGTCCCGTGAAGTGTTTCGGCAGCGGGTAGGGGTGTACGAAGCGGTCCCGAAGGCGCGGGCGTTGTGTCGGCTGCGCCTTGCCCTCGAGGATTTGCGCAGTGACGCGGGTGATGTTCCGCTCGCGGTCCGCTTCGGTTCGAAAATCCGCCCAAGAGAAGATACCCAGGCGGCGAGAGAGCGTGCAGTCGTCGAGCTTCAGCGGGAGGAAGGATTGCCGCAGGCCGATAGCATCTTCGGTCTGTAGAAGTAGGGCTTCGAAGTTCGTGTACTCGCTCGCGACCCAGTTCTCACTGAGCACGAGCAGGGCCTTGCGGCTTTGCTCGACGGCCCGTTCCATGTTGATGAGCGCCGCTACGCCGATGTCGAAGTGGTCATCATCAATGCAATAGCTGACGCCCGCCGCTTCGAGTTCCGGCAACAGCCAGTTGCGCACCCAGTCCTTGTCTTTGTGGCTGTAGCTCACAAAAATGTCGAAATTCTGGTCTGGGAGCGCCATGGGTTCGGCCCTGCGGACTCCATTTTCAGGGAAAGGAGGGGGTTAGCGCAATGCGGACGAACCGAGCCGTGACCGTCAGGGAGCGGTCCGGCACGAACCCTCACGCGCCTCGGAAGGGTCTAGCTAGGATTTCCATTTTGGCCCTGGCACGGTCACAGGATACACCCCCGCTGCGCCGAATACCACGTCTTTTCGCGCTGAACCCTGCACATCACCTCCGCCGGTAGGCGCCAGGGCTCGTCCGTCCGCTCACAGACGTTGATTGAGCGGACTGAACGGCGCTCCGGCCGACACTGCTCCCTGCGAAACCTTTTTGGAGCCAAAAACTGTTGATCCTCGCCCGGGCAACGCTACCCACCCGGCACAGGCAGCGCCCAGATCCTATGCAGCATGTCACCGAACAGCCGCCGGTTCAGATGCCCCTCCGCCAGCAGCAACCAGTAGTAGCGAGCATGCTTGACCAGCCGACCGCCGGTCTTCATCAACCTGTGTTGCAAACTCGTTAGCGACCAGCTTTTGATTCGCTGCGGCAGCCCTAGCCGCCGCCACAGGTTGCCCAGGTTGTAGGCCAGCACGCTGAGTTGCAGCCGTACCTCGTTGGCTCGGAAGCGGTGACACGACAAGCGGGTCCAGTGCGTGGCCTGTTTGCCTTCTTTGATCCACTGCTCCGCCGTGCCGCGCTTGTTGTAGAACCGCACGACCGAGCGGCTCGGCAAGCTCATGCTCGTCACGACAAATCCGACGCGCGGGAATAGTTCGCCCTGGTGATGCTCGACCTTGGCGACAACTCGCCTTGCCTTCGACCAGCTCTCGGCCTGATAGCGAAAACTCTTGTAGCGCACTAGGGGCTTGGCGTTCGGCCTGCCCGGTGGCCGAAACAGGATGTCCTCGATCTCCAGCTCCAGGCTCTTGTTCGCCGGGATGCGAATCACGTAGTCCACGCCGCGCTCCTCCATCGCCTCGTAGATCTCGGGCTTGGCGAAGGCGGCGTCGGCACGGAACGTCACCTGTTTGCCCTCCGCCTGTTGTCGTTCGATCTCCGGCAGTAGCAGCTCGTCCCAGTCCTCGGCGCTGTGCACGTTGCCGGGACGCAGCTTCGCGCCTAGGCAGTCGCCGTGCTGGTTGAACAGCAACAGCGGGTGATAGCAGAGGGACTCAAAATGGCCGTTGTAGGCACTGCCTTCCTGTTGGCCGTGGACGGGGCTCTCCGTGGAGTCCATGTCGAGCACCACGCGGTCTGAACCGTCGGGAGCTTCGGCTTGCGCGACCAGCTCCCGGTTCACTGCCATCAGCCCCAGCAAGTTCTCTTCGCTCGCCAGCATCTCCGTCTCGAAGCCATGCAGCGTCGAGGTCAAGGCTGCTCCGCGATCCCAGTTCCTCTTCGAGCCGATCAAGCGAAAGGTCGGATCGGCGGATACTCGAACGGCGTCATTGAGGTCCTCGTAGCCAGCGAGTCGGCTGTAGACCGACTGCCGCAGCAGATCGGCCAGCGCGAACTTCTTGTTCAAGCCTTGTCGCGAGTCGCTGATATGCTCGTCGATCAGCTTCCCGAGTCCGAGTCGTTCATCCAGTTCGCGAACGAGAATCAGACCGCCATCCGAGGTGACTCGCGATCCTTGGAAATCGACTTTGAGAAATCCATTGAACGTGAGCTGAAACGGCTTGTTTTCTTTTTCATCCATCGGGTGTTGACCTCCATGGCGTCCTTATCGGGCTCTAGCCCCTATCAATAAAGACGCTGAAGGTCGCTGGATGGTCTGAAGCTCATACATCAAATTGAAAATGCGGGTCTAGAACAAAAACTACTCCCGTTGAAAACAAGGGACGGACAATCCGCATTTCCAATTTGATTTCGGCATCCCGACCTTATAGCGGCCTTCAGCGTCTTTATTTATAGGGGTTCAAGCCACGTCAGGACGCCATGGAGGTCAACACCCAGTGGGTGAAAAACAAAGCAAGCCTTTTCAACTGTCTTTCGACGGGTCACTGAAGGTCGATTTCCAGGGCTCGCGTGTCACCTCTGATGGTGGGCTGATCCGCATCCGTGAGTTGGACGAACGGCTCGGGCTCGGGAAGCTGATCGAGGAGCATCTCAGCGACTCGCGACAAGGCTCGAACAAGAAGTTCCCACTGGCCGATTTGCTACCACAGTCTGTCTACAGCCGACTCGCAAGCTACGAGGATCTCAACGATGCTATTCGAGTGTCGGCTGACCCGACTTTTCGCCTGATCGGCTCAAAGAAGAACTGGGATCGCGGCGCGGCGCTCACCTCGCGACGGCAAAGTTTCGAGGCAGAATTTCTGTCCAGTGAAGAGAACCTGCTGGGGCTGATGGCGGTGAACCGCGAGTTGGTCGCTCAAGCCGAAGCTGCCGACGGTTCAGACCGCGTGGTGCTCGACATGGACTCCACGGAGAGCCCTGTCCACGGCCAACAAGAGGGCAGCGTCTATAACGGCCACTTCGAGTCCGTCTGCTATCACCCGCTGCTGCTGTTTAATCAGCACGGCGATTGTCTTGCTGCGAAGTTGCGGCCCGGCAACGTGTCCAGCGCCGAGGACTGGGACGAACTGCTGCTGCCCGAGATCGAGCGCCAACAGGCCGAGGGCAAACGAGTGACGTTCCGGGCCGACGCCGCCTTTGCCAAGCCGGAGCTTTACGACGCGTTGGAAGGGCGCACTGCAGACTACGTGATCCGCATTCCAGCGAACAAGAACCTAGAGCTGGAGATCGAAGATATTCTGTTCCGTCCGCCGGGCAGACCCTCGCTCAAGCCCCTGGTGCGCTACAAGAGCTTCCGCTATCAAACCGAGAGCTGGTCGAAGCCTCGGCGGATCGTCGCCAAGGTCGAGCATCACGCAGGCGAACTGTTCCCGCGCGTCGGTTTCATCGTCACGAGCATGGCCTTGCCGAGCCGCTCGCTGGTGCGCTTCTACAACAAGCGCGGCACGGCGGAGCAGTGGATCAAGGAAGGCAAGCAGGCAACGAGTTGGACCAGGCTGTCGTGTCACCGTTTTCGAGCAAACGAGGTGCGGCTACAACTCAGCGTGCTGGCCTACAACCTCGGCAACCTCTGGCGGCGGCTGGGACTGCCCCACCGGATCAAGAGCTGGTCGCTGACGAGCTTGCAGCACCGGTTGATGAAGACAGGCGGTCGGCTGCTCAAGCACGCGCGGTATTATTGGCTGCTGTTGGCCGACGGGCATCTGAACCGCAAGCTGTTCGGCGAGATGCTGGGAGAATCTGGGCGCTGCCTGTGCCGGGCGGGTAACTGGCGACGGGCTGCGACGGACAAGAGAGGCTGGGTTACTGAAGAGGGAGCCACTCGGAGCCGTGTCGGCGAAAAGCCCTCCAGTGCGCTGGAACGCGGCGATCGAGCGCAATTCAGCGACCGAAACGGGAGCGCACGGCGCATCGATCGTTAAAAGAGAACGAAGACCTTGAATCCGAGCCGTGGATTGGAGTACCCTGACCGTGCCGGGATGGCTAAAACGGAAATCCTGGACAAGAAGGTCGTCCGTTGATCGAACAAAAGCTGCTAAGGATCAAAGAGCGCTTGCTCCGTTGAAACGCGCAGGATGAGTTGCGGTAGGGCGTTGTATCCTCTATAGAGGGCGCCGGGAAGGAGGCCAAACGTTGCGCCACGCTGCACTTCGAGATCCCGCCCGGCGAACTTCGGCGGGAATAGCCATGAGGAGGCGAAACCGCCGACTGCGGTTTCTATTTACTGCCTGCGCCGCGCTGCTGCTGTGCGCTGCCGTGGCCCCAGCGGCCGAGCCGACGGCCGAGAAGCAGGGCTCGGCCCGTGCCGCCGTTCCCGCATGGACCGTCAAGGCCCCTGAGCCCGTCCGAGCCAAGCCCGAGGCGGCCCCTTTCCCCCTTACCGACGCCGGTGCGCGTACTGCCCTCAACCTGCTGGGGGAGGTTGACTCGGGGGGCGGCGAGTCGCGCCGGAACGAGAACGTCCGCCTCACGCTGATCGACAACAACGTGCTCAAGGAGCTCAACCGGCGCATGGGCACCACGGCCACGATCATCAGGGAGTACAAGGTCGAGCAAAGCTATTTCGGCAACGAGTTCGGTGGTCAGCCTCAGCGTCCGCTTCACGTCGATGCCTCAAGCGTGTCGGACTTCCATGGCCAGTTCTTCTGGGGCCACAACAACCGTGTCTTCAGTGCGCGTTCGTTTTTTCAGGTCGGCAAGGTGCAGCCTGCGCGGACCAACGACTATGGCTTCGCGTTAGCGGTGCCGCTCGGCGAGAGGACCTTCCTCAGCGTCGGCGGCAGCCAGCGCAAGCTGCGCGGTCAGGTCAACGGAAACGTTCTGGTGCCCGCGGCCGACGAGCGCACCCCCCTCGCCACCGATCCCGCGACCCGTGAGTTGGTTTCACAGATTCTTGCCGCGTTTCCCGCCACACTGCCGAACCGCATCGACATCGATCCGCGGGCCCTCAACACCAACGCGCCCCAACTTATCGACAACGACAACGTCAGAGCCCGGCTCGACCAGAACCTGAGCGACGCGGACCGGCTTACGTTGCTCTACCAATTCACTTCGCAAACGGTGGAGGCCTTCCAGCTTGTCGCCGGCCAGAATCCCGACACACGGACCAAGTCGCACGACGCGCGCCTTACTTGGACGCGCACCTGGTCCCCGGCCACAAGCACAGAGTTTTCCACCGGTTTTCGCCGCGTCGGGTCGTTGCTCGTTGCCGATCAGGCTTGGTCGGGTCCGCTGATCTCTGCCGGTTCGGTGGTGTCGCGCCTGGGGCCCGGACTTAGCATTCCAATTAACCGCGCGAGGAACCGGACTCTTTCCGCGGGACGTCTGCGGCACATACGAGGAGACCATCAGTGGACCGCGGGCTTCGAACTGGGCCGCCAACAAGTCAACGGCTTCGAGAGCAACTTGCACAGCGGCGTGTTTTCGTTTCGCAATGACTTCGGCCGCGATGCGATTACCAACCTCCGCCAAGGCACGGCCAGCAGCTATTCTGTTTCGATTGGGAACGTTCATCGCGGCTTCCGGAACTGGGATTCCCAGTTCTATATCGGTGATGCGTGGCGAGCAACGGCAAAGCTGACTCTCCACCTCGGCCTACGCTATCAAATGGTCACGGTGCCGGACGAGGTCAATAATTTGAACTCGTTCCCCTATTCCTGCGATTGCAACAACCTTGCGCCGCGGTTCGGATTTGCGTATCGTGCGGGTGCCGGCGTGCTGCGCGGTGCTTATGGTGTGCAGTACGGGGAGATCTTCCCTGTTGCATTCAGTCAAATTCGTTTCAACCCTCCAGGCAACCGGCGGCTGGGGATTCAGACGCCCGACCTCGTGGACCCTCTTGCCGGGCTGAACACCGGCAACCTCGACCCCGACACGCCGGCGACGACTTTCGAATTCTCTCCCAATTTCGTGACGCCCTACTCGCATCAGTACAACTTCAGCTGGGAGATTCCGGTGGCGCGGAATTGGCCGCTCGTTTTGGGTTATATCGGAAGCCGCTCGCACAAGTTGCTGGCTTTGTGGGCTATGAATCGGGCTGTCCCCAAGCCGGGATTTGACCAGACTACAAGCACCGTCAATGCACGGCGCCCACAGCCCGAGTTTCTGGAAAGACGGCAGATCTTGAACGGCTCGCGCTCCTATTTCGACGCTGCGAAGGCAACGCTCCGCGTCCCGCGATGGAAAGGCTTGTCGATCGAGGGGTCGTACTGGTTCAGTAAGGCGATTGACCTCGGCAGCGACTACACTACGACAACCGCCGAGCCGGCGACCGGCGGAGCTGAGAGCCAGTTCCAATTTGATGTGCATGGGGACTTGAAGGCCTTGAGCAACTTTGACCAGCCCCATGCGGCTTTGATCCGCCTGGTGCATGAGGCACCGCGGCTCGCGGGTAGACCGGCCTGGATACGGCAAACGCTGGGTGGATGGGAATTCTCCGGAGTGGTGCTCTTCAAAAAGGGCACGCCCTTCTCCGTGTTATCTGGGTCGGATGCTCCGGGTTTCGGAAACGTGGACGGCTCGACGAGTGATCGCCCTAACGTCGTGGGCCCGGAAATTCTCGGTCGGACGGTAGACAACCCCGATACCTCCGCGGCGGCACTGCCGCGTTCGGCGTTCGAGTTCATCCGGCCACAGGAACGGGCGGGGAATTTGGGGCGCAATACGTTTCGCAAGGATGGGATTCGGAATATCAACGCAGCGCTGTCCCGGCGGTGGCCTTTGGGTGGCGAAAGAGCGGTTACCCTCCGGGCCGAGTCGATCAATCTCTTCAACACTCCACAGTTTGCGCAGCCGGGCACGTCTCTTGCCGATCCGAATTTTGGACGGATCACGAACACGCTCAACGACGGCCGGACTTTTCGGTTCTTTTTGCAGTTCGGGTTTTGACGCCGGTAAAACGGTCAGGAGCAGCATACGTTATCCCTCTTGATTTACTTTTACGCGCACTACGGTTTTGCCAGCATCACGATCCATATCTTGTCGATGCTTCCTCCCTTTGTGGCATTGCTGCTGGGGCAGGGTGCGCTGGTCGGTCTCGTAGTTTTCGCTTTTGCGTGCTTGGCGAACTTGGCTGCTGGCCTGACGCACTACGGCACCTCCCCGGCCCCAATGTACTTCTCCCAAAACCACGTGAGTTTCAGCCAATGGTGGAGGGTTGGATTCCAGGTTTCGCTGTGGAACCTAGCCGTGTGGGGGACAGTCGGGGTCGCCTGGTGGAAGCTGACCGGGGTCTGGTAGGTAGATCCGAGAGACATGCGGGATTCTTCTCTCTGCGAGGAACTTGGCGAGTCCGAGAACGTTCTTTGGTGCACGTAACCGTTCCTCTGCAGCGGCTCGTAGCCCGGCCAGCCGTCAGTGTGGACCACGCTGCCCGGTTCGACCGACTCCTTCACGAAAGAGATCAAGCTCTCGGGCCGAAGCGTCCCGGACCCGCCGCATGCCGGCCCGAATCCGAAGTACTTCGCCTACGAGCGTGGCGTCACCTACTACAACCTGGTCCCTGATCGGTTCACCGGACTGAACGCGATCACCGTGCCCGGCACTCTGCGGGACAGCTTGGTTCTGCTCGCTGTCGTTCTCGAGCAACAGACCGAGCTCAACCCGACCGACATTATGACCGACACCGGAGCCTATACAGCTTTGGCTTGTTCTGGTTACTGGGCTAAACGTTAGGCATGCTTGGAGACGGCGGAGCAAAAATAGACCACAGAGCGGCGGGTTAAAACCGCCGCCAGGGTTCTGCAAAACATTCTTGGGGTGTTTTGTGGGATGCGGGAGGGGAGGCGACCGAGGTCACTGCTCTGGCGCGGCGTGGGGCTGCGGAGCGCGTGCGGCTCTCGGAACTGCCGCCAGAAACCTGCCTCCGCAATGAATTCACGTGTGGGCCGTCTTTGCGGCCACTCGCACGATTCTGGCAATCTCACATGGCGGTTCCGGAGCCGCGAGGCCACAACCCGTAGGGTGTACCTGAATGAAGTGGACACGCCACATCTACAATTTTGGGGCGGTACTGACGTGGCGCTCCGTCTCAGCCAGGTTGTCTGCTTGTTTCAGCTTTCGGAAACGGCCTAGTGCTTCGGCCGCCTTTCCCTTTTCGCCAAGCCGGCGATAGGCAACAAAGCTCTTCCTGAGGAGCCGCGGGCGTCAGCCTGCGTTGAGCCGTTTCGTTTGCCACGGCGGCCGCCGGTCGGCTACGGCGACAGCCTCTCTGGCTTGCGCATGGCGCAAGTCGATGCGCCCGGCCACGATTCCGAGCCCCGGTAAGGGGCGACTGACAGTAGCCCACCGCGGAAGCGGTGGTCAACCACGCCCCAATACGATCCCAGCCCCGGTAAGGGCATTTGAGGTTTCTTGGTGCTTCGGCAAAAGGTCCGCGCTTGCGCGCCGGATGGAGCGGATTTACCCGTCACTTGCGTTTCAGGCTCGGTTTCTTCGGTGGCGATCTCAAGGGCGCCGGAGATTGTCGCTGCCGCTGGTCTAGAAGGGTTTGAGGTGTACCAGGGTTCGTGCCGGACCGCTCCCTTACGGTCACGGCTCGGTTGCCTGCCGGAGACAACCTCTCGCTTCGCGGCGGATCAGCGCGGGCTGACGCGCGCGGCTCTGAATTTGGGTTGAGGGATCGCGGTTTACAGCGCCGCCGTGGTCGGCGAACAGGCAAACAGAAGAACCCCAGGCATGCGCCTGGGGCTCTGTTGCTGCAACGTGTGGCCGGCCGCGTTACTACGAGAAGCTGAGGACGGCGTCGGTTTCGTTCGGAAAGATGTCGAAGACGGTGTAGAGCTTGGTGATCTGCAGCAGGTCGTTGACCTTCTCCTGCACGTTGACCAGCTTTACAGTCGACCCTTTCGTTTTGGCCGTGGTGTAGCTCGATACCAACTGACCCAAGCCCGGACTGTCGATGTAGCCGACGTCTCCCAGGTTCAGCAGAATCTTGGTCTGCCTATTACTGACGATTTCCCGGACGGTGTCCCGAAGCTTCTCGGACGCTTCTCCGAGGGTAATCCGTCCGCTGAGGTCGACGATCGTGACACCGTCCACTTCACGAATACTGGTTGATAGACTCACTTCCTCCTCCTTGTGGCTCGGATCTTGCTCGAAACTCTTAACCATCACCACTTCGGTGCCGTGGGGATCCGCGGAACGGATACTCACTTCGTCGGCGAAGGACCGCATCAGAAGCAACCCCCGCCCGGAACTCTTCAGCAGGTTGTCGCCCGCGAGGGGATCGGGCACATCGTCGGGGTTGAATCCGTTCCCTTCGTCCTTGATGGTGATGGATAGTCGGCTCGGGTCGGTGGCAACCGAAAAGTACACCGACTTGTCACTACTATATCCATTTCCGTGGCTCACCGCATTGGCCATGCATTCCCTCACGGCCATGCCGATACGCTCGACCAAGTCAGGGCCGCATCCGTGCTGATCAAGCATGCGCTGAGCGATCAACTCGGCTGCGTCTACACTCGAGAGCTTGCTCTCCAGATTCAAGTGCAGCTCTCTACCTTCGGCCATAAAACGGGCGCATCCATGCGGGTATAAACCGCCTCGCTGGAAAGGAATAGCAACGATCGCATACCGTCAGCGGGAAAGTCAAGACGCGGCGGGAGCAATTGTCAACGCCCAATAGAAATGTCCCCCTCGGTAGCTCGATAGAAGTGTCCCCTTGTGTTTCTTGTTCGTAGGAGAGATATCGTCGTCGTCGGGGCTGTGGAACTGTGGGAATCGCGTAGCGATTTCCAAGGGGCGGTGGGAAGGGTGGAAAACCATCCACCGCTCCTCGAACCCGGTACTGCTGCCTCGAGAGATTTTCCACGCTTTCCATCCGACCCGGCATTTCCACAGCCCTCTTATGTATTCGCAGCCCGTTTTTTCCGTAACACAGCTCGCCGCCAGGGGTGGTCCGCCGCCGGCTTGCGCCCGCCCCCCGGACGCTGCTGTGGTGCTGGCTTCGTCCGCAGCTGTGGCGTCGGCGTGGCGATCACGTCGTGCTCGATCTCGTGCCCGTCAAACCTCACCTGCAAGCTCTCATCGCGCCACTGTTGGACCGTCACCCGTGCCCCCGCCCCCACGCCCTGGTTGCGTTTCGGCTTCAACTGCAAACAACGATTCTCGAAACGCACCACCCGGTCGTTGCTCACCACCCGTTCGTACTCGCAACAGAACACCCCTCGCAGCTCGGTGCCGCGGGGGAGCGCCTGGTGAAAGTCCGCTGCCGCCGCCGGCTCACAGGCGAAGCGCTCGTTGTGCTCGGCCAGGTACTCCTCGTCGAGATAACGGTTCGCCGCCTCGTACTCGACGATCCCGCGCAGCCGCATCTTCTTGATCAGGCGGTCTTGGTGCGTGCCGTGATGGCGCTCCACTCGGCCCTTGGCTTGCGGCGAGGAAGCCGCCATGATCGTAATGCCGAGCTTGGCACACATGCGCCCGAACTGCGTCTCGGGCTTGATGCCTGCCAGCGCTTCCCGCGACGTCGGCTGGCGCTGGTAGACGTTTTTCCAGTCGCAGTACAACGCCTTGGGAACGCCGTGTTGACGTACCCAGGCTGCGAGCAGATCGGCCGCGGCCCAGGTCGTTTCCTGGTCCGAGAAACGGCACAGCGCCACACCGGTCGCGTCATCGACGAAGTTCATCAGACAGGCTTTCGGGCCGCGTTCTTCCAGCCAGTGGTGGTGCGAACCGTCGAGTTGAATCAGCTCGCCGAAGTGCGCTTTGCGTTGGCGCCGGGTGCGATGCGGTTGGCGCTTGCGACGGCGGCTCCACAGACCCGCGGCGAGCATCCAGCGCCGCAGTGTTTCGCGCGGCACTTCCAGGCCGTGGTCGGCTGCCAGATGTTCCGACGCCAGCGTCGGCCCGAAGCGCTCGTGCCCCTCGCCCGCATAGTTCTCGCGCACCAACTCGAGAACCTGCTGGCGTCGCTTCTGATCGGCTCGGTTCGAAGCACGGCCGACGTTACCGTGCACCAAAGCCTTGGCCCCGCCCGCACGGTAACGCTTCTTCAGACGCTTCGCATGGCGGTAGCTGACCTCCAGCAGCTCGGCGGCTTCGGTCAACTTCAGTTCCCCTCGTTTCACTCGGCTCAGCACTTCGCCGCGCCTCAACTCCTTGGCACTCATCCATGTCCTTCCCACTCTCGGCTCCTCCTTCGGAGCCTCAGAGTAGAGGACATTATCATTGGGCTTCAACAATCATCGAGATGACCTTGCCGACCGTCTACGATCCCTCGCTGGCGCCCGCGGGCAAGCACATCATGGGGATTTTCGTGCAGTACGCCCCGTATAGCTTTACGGAGGGCCCGTTGGCGGAGGGTGGCTGGGACGGCATCCGCGACTCCTACGCCGACCGGGTGATCGATTGCATCGCCGAGTACGCCCCCAACATCCGCTCGATCATCCTCGACCGGCAAGTGTTGACGTCGCTCGACCTCGAACGCACGTACGGCCTCACCGGCGGGAACATCTTCCACGGGGCGATGAGCCTCGACCAAATGTTCTGGAGCCGGCCGGTGATGGGCTGGGCGCGCTACCGTACGCCGATCCGCAACCTGTATCTGTGCGGGACGGGAACGCACCCGGGCGGCGGCGTTATGGGAGCGGCGGGTTACAACGCGGCGCAGGTGATCGGGAAAGACTTGGGAAGGTAGTCGAGACGACCCGTTGGTTCACAAGAAGGGGAGGTCGATGACCACCGGAACAAACACAAACCAACAAGGGGCCGGTTGCTTGACGCTCTTCGCGCTGCCGTTTTGCGGCGTGGGCCTGTGGCTGGCCTACGACGTCGTGGGCCGCTTCGCGTGGGGCGTCGAGGATTGGCAGCAGCTCACCTTGATTCTCATAGCCGCCCTGGTTTTCGGGGGCGGTGGGTTCGGGCTGCTGATTTGGAGCCGCATCGCCGCAGGTAAGCTGGCCGAAGAGGCCCGCCTGAAAGCAGTCCACCCGGACCAGCCGTGGATGTGGAAGCCCGGCTGGGCGAGCGGACGCATCGAAGGGTCGAGCCGTGCCACGATGACGCTGGCGTGGGTCATGGCGTTCTTCACGACCGTCCTCTCGGCGCCGACGGTCATCTCGATCCCCGAAGAAGTCATCGACAAGGGCAATCACCCGGCGCTGCTGGGCCTTGTTTTTCCGCTCGCCGCCATCGGGTTTGTGATCTGGGGACTGCGGGCCACCGCGCGCTGGAGGAAGTTCAGCGTGTCGGTCTTCCAGATGTCGGCAGTGCCGGGTGTGGTCGGAGGGCGCCTGCGCGGGACCATCCAGAGCGGCTTGCAGTCGCCGCCCGAGGAGGGCGTCGGGCTCAGCCTGACGTGTGTCCACCAGCGCCGCGACTCAGAGAGCAACCGTTCGATGCACGAGAGCATCCTATGGCAAGACCAACGCACGGTCGGACGGGAGCACCTATACGCCGGGCTGCCGGGCTTGACATTCCCGGTCGATTTCTACGTCCCGTTCGAGTGCCGCGAAACGGATGAGCCCGACTCTGGGAGCAAGGTCGTCTGGCGGCTGGAAGCCACCGCCAAGGTTGCCGGCATCGATTACCGCACACAGTTCGAGGTGCCGGTATTCAAGACGCCGGCAAGTTCACCCGAGCCGCCTGAGGAGGGGGCGTTCACCTTCCGGTCCGAGGTGAAGAAAGAGTTCGACCCGAAGACTGCGACGATTGCGGTCCGGTTGAGCGCCGGCGGCGGCACCGAATACTTCTTCCCGGCCGCGCGGAACGTAGGAGCGGCGCTCTCGGTCACGACTTTTCTGCTGATCTTTGCCGGGGCGATCTGGCTTCAGCTTCACCTGGAGATCTTCTTGCTCTTTCCCATCATGACCGGCCTGTTCACGCTGTTGATGTTGGTGTTCACGGTCGATCTATGGTTCACCTCAAACCGCGTGGTAGTCGAATCGGGCGAGGTACGGGTTCATCGCTTGACTTTGGGCTTTCGAACGACAACCGTGATCCCGTGCGTGGAGGTCAGCGACGTGAAGTTGCACATCGGGATGCAGCAGAACCAGACGACAACACAGTCCGGCCAGGCATACTACGACATCGAGATGCATCGCAAGCACGGCCGCAAGGTGACCGCCGGGCGCGGCATCCGCAACAAGCGCGAAGCGGAGTGGCTGGCCGAGCAGATGCTACTACAGATCGCGGAGTCGCGAAGGTAGCGGCTTGATCAACGCGCGTTCCACGCAGACCGCAAGGATAAGCAAGGCTGGCGCTGTTCAATTCGTCTCAGGTCGGAGCATCAACTTGGCGCCATGGCCATTGATCCGCTGATTCAACAGGGAAATGCCAGCTAACTCCTATTTCTCATCTTATCTCTAAGCTGGGTATCCACTTGACTCAGGTGACCCCAAGATGTAGTGTAGGGCCTGGTGGAGGATTACCCGCGCGACCAACTCGAATTCGAGTCTCGCTTTGCGAGCGAGGAGGCTTGCCGCGACTATCTGTTCGCCTTGCGCTGGCCAGAGGGTTTCCGCTGTCCAAGGTGTGGGCATGAGCGCGCTTGGCCGGTGCGCAAAGTGTGGTTCGAATGCGCTCGCTGCGGGCGGCAAACCTCCGTCACCGCCGGCACGATCTTTCAAGACACACGCAAGCCGCTGCGGCTGTGGTTCCGGGCGATGTGGACCATCACCACGCAGAAGAATGGGGCCAGCGCCCTGGGTCTACAGCGCGTTCTGGGACTGGGCAGTTACCAAACCGCCTGGCCTTGGATGCACAAGCTGAGGCGAGCGATGGTGCGCCCGGGGCGGGAGCGATTGACGGGCCTCGTCGAGGTCGATGAGACCTACTGGGGCGCTGAAGAAGAAGGGGTAATCGGCCGGCAGACCGAGCGTAAAGCGTTGATTGCAGTCGCCGCGGAAGAGAGAGGCACCGGGCTGGGGCGCATCCGCATGCAGCGCGTTCAGAACGCCTCGGCGGCCAGTTTGATGCCCTTCGTCGAGGAGTCGGTCGAGCCGGGCAGCGTGGTTGTTACCGACAACTGGTCGGGCTACGATCCGCTCAAGAAGAAGGACTACCAGCGTCGTATCATCTCGATTAACAACCGCCGCGAGCAGGCCTCGCAGCTACTGCCGAGGGTGCACTTGGCGATCTCGCTACTCAAGCGCTGGATGCTGGGCACGCATCAGGGGGCGGTCAGCCACGAGCATCTGGACTACTATCTCGACGAGTTCGTGTTCCGCTTCAATCGGCGCAGATCACGCAGTCGGGGCAAGCTCTTCTACCGCCTTGTGCAGCAGGCCATGGCGGTGGAGCCGACGCCGTACCGCTCGATCGTCGCCGATTGGGACGCTAAGACGCTGTGAGCCCAACTACAAGATGTTGGGGTCACCTGAGTCAAGTGGATACCCGGCTTGCGTAGTTCAACCGCCGGCAGCCGCCACGCGGGTCAGCCGAATCGCCGGGCGGTGCGGGCGCGGGCCCTGGCGGCTTCGACCTCGCGGTCACGCGCAGGGGCCACGGTGACGAGGGAGTCGATCAGGTCACGAGCGATGTGCGAGACGTCGTCCACGGCGCGTTCGAAGGCGGACTCATTGGCTTTCGATGGTTTGGTAAACCCGCTGAGCTTGCGCACGAACTGCACCGATGCCGCGCGGATCTCTTCGTCGGTTGCGGGCGGATCGAAGTTGAAAAGGGTCTTGATGTTTCTGCACATGGTCTCAGATCAGATTCTCCTTAGCCCTGCCGGTTGCTCGTATGCGCGGCGTTCTCTTGAACGTTAGCATGCCGGGCGGATGTACGCTATGCTCTTCTGTTGCAAGGGGACGGTAATGGGTTCTGATGCCACTTATATTATCGGTATCATTTGTGTGGCGGTTGTCGCAGTAGTCTACCTGCTACGCGACCGAATTTCATCTGGGCGACTTCACGTTTCCGCAAAAGAACAACTGCTAAAGGCCGAGATTGAAACGCTGGCACCAACGGTCTTGCCAAAGGCCCATGTGTCGGTCCGCATCCAGGGAACAGCTTACCTCGAAGGTGTGGGAGAGGTGGCATTCGGGGAGGATGAGTTCGCTGGCAGTCGAGGTCAGCACAAGAGGCTAGAAGCCTTCCGGCTGAGCATAAGCCCACCTATTCCAGGGCTGAGAATGCTTTACATGGCTCATATCGAGAGAAGAGGTGACACGCCGTGGGTTCCTGAAGGCGAACGTGTAGGCACTTGGGGCGAATCTCTGAGGCTCGAAGGCTTCGCAGTCAAACTGTACGGCTCAAGGGCCCCAGAATTCGATGTCATCTATATGGCTCATCTTGAGCGCAGGGGTGACACAGAGATCCACAGCAATGGCGAGTTCTGCGGAACGCGCGGAGAATCACGGAGGGTCGAGGGCATGCTGGTGCGGGTACAAGCTGCTTCGCGAGCAGTTGGCTCATGATCCAGACGCGAGCGACTAGATGCCGCGTGAACCGGCCCCGGCACGTACTTGTGCAACCCAGGCCTATTCAAGCGTATAGAACTCGTAGCGGATCGACCAGCGGTCGGCTTGGCCGGGCTCGATCTTGAGGTCGATGAAGGGCTCGGGGCACAGCGTCGTGTGGGGCGACCAGAACTGCAGCTTCGACATCGGCTTGTCGGTCGCCATGCGGACGCCGGCCTTCACCTTGCGGTTTTCAATGGCGAAGCGATGGTCGTCGGCCTGCTGTCGATAGCCATCGAAGAGCGTGATGATGTATTCGCCTTGCGGGATCTCCTTGCGGTAGATCAACTCGCGGCCGCGCACCTCGCCGTAGCCCTTGAGGTCTTTGTCGGCGGTGAGATCGAACGGAAAGCGCACCACGAAGTCGGGGCCGGTGGGCTGGTTGTCGATCACGAAGAAGTTGTGGTTGTAGACGTCGGTCTCGATGGTTTTCTTGCCGGTGTTGGCCAGGACGTGGTCGATGACCAGCTCGGGCTTGCCGGGCGTGAGAGTCAGGCGCTTGGTGTAGTGATAGCCGTAGCCGGTCTTAGGGTCGGTGACTTCGTGGACGAATTCGATCCAGTTCTTGCCGTGGCGGGTCGTCCAGCGGCCGGGGTCGGCGACCTTGTAGGTGTGTCGCCAGCGGAAGTCCTCCTCCTTGGGCTTCTCGCAAACACCGATGCCGATACGCATGAAGGTGCCGCCGGGTGGGGCCTCGTCATAGCCGAGAGCCTTGGCGTTGGTGCTGAAGGATTCGACCGGGCCGGTGATGCGGTCGTGGAGGTTGGGGTCGTCGGACTTTTGCCACTCGCCGAAGTATTCGTGGCCCGCGTAGGTCAGGCTGTAGATGACGCCCGACCAGTCGAAGCGGGTGCCGCGGTAGTAGCCGTTGTCGGGGTCGGGGAGGTAGAGCTTGGCCGTGACGGGGCCGTTCGAGATCTGGGCGGTGGGGTGGTCGGCGGCGGTGAGGGCTGTGGATAGGAGTAGGCCGAGGGCAAGGACCGTGCGGTGCATGACCGAAGGATAGCCGTTTCTCGCAAAGGACGCCAAGGACCGCCAAGACGCCAAGATCCCATCTTTTCTTTGCGCTCTTTGCGCCTTTGCGAGAAATCCGTAGCGCGCCTTTGCGAGAAACCGCGCTACCAACCGAGCGCGTAGGACTTGTCGCGTCTCGGGCTGGCGGCGCCAAACAACATGCCCCGGTCGGGGTCGACCCTCACGGCGGTGGCGTCGCCGATGGCCCAGTCGCCCGCGGGGCGCACCGAGTGGCCCATCTGTTCGAGTTCCTCGAGCACTTCGGGCGCGACTCGAGTCTCGACCCGCATGGCGCCGGGTAGGTGGCTGCGCGGGTAGAACGAGCTGGGGAAATCGAAGATCTGAAACAGCGGCGCGTCGATGGCTGCCTGGATGTCCATGCCGAAATCGACGACGTTGAGCAGGAACTGCAGATTGACTTGGTCTTGCGCGTCGCCGCCGGGCGTACCCCAGGCCAGGTAGGGACGTCCGTCCCTTACGGCCAGGCTCGGGGTCAGCGTCGTGCGCGGACGTTTGCCGGGCTCGAGCTTGTTGGCCCTCGTCTCGTCGAGCCAGAAGATCTGGGCGCGGTTGTTGAGCACGAATCCCAGTCCCTTGACGATCGGGGAGTGGCGGAACCAGCCGCCGCTGGGCGTCGCGGAGAACACGTTGCCTTCGCGGTCGGCGACGCGCGTACCGGTAGTTCCTTTCTCACCCGGGCGGAAGGCGATCGACTCAGGGATGGGAGCGTGCGAGGTTTGCTGAGGCTGGAACGGATACGGGTTGCCCGGCTGCAGGACCAGGGACGGTGCTTCCGGGTCGATCAGCTTGCCTCGTTCGGCGGCGTACGCTTTTGAGAGCAAACCCTCTTTGGGAACGCCGACGAAATCCGGGTCGGCGTAATACCATTCGCGGTCCGCGAAGGCTAGCTTCATGGCCTCGGCCAACAGGTGAATATAGGCGGCCGAGTTGTGGCCGAGCGAGGCGAGATCGTAGTCCTCGAGGATGTTGAGCGCCTGCAGCAGCACCGGCCCCTGCGACCAGAAGCCGATCTTGTAGACGTCGACACCGCGGTAGGAGGTCTTGGCAGGAGGTACGACGCGCGCGCGGTAATTGGCCAAGTCGTCTTCGACGAGCAGGCCGTTCGAGGTGAAGCCGTTGGCGTCGCGGCTCTTGAACTCGCGTTGGAAGCGGACGATCTCGCGCGCCAACTCGCCGCGGTAGAAGAGGTCGCGGGCGGCTTGGATGCCGGCCGAACGTCCCTCGCTCTTGTGCGCTGCCTCGGCGTCCACCAGGCGCTGCAGCGTGCGGGCCAAGTCTTTCTGAACGAACAGGTCACCGATCTCGGGGACTTCGCCGCCGGGCAGGAAAACTTCGGCCGACGTCGACCATTGGTTGCGAAACCGCTGTTCCTGCTCTTCTATGTGGCCCTTGAACTCGCCGTACATGGCGAAACCGTTGCCGGCGAGATCGATGGCGGGCGCGGCCACCTGCGCGATAGTCATCGTGCCGTAGCGGTCCAGCGCCAGCAGCAGCGAGTCGATCACGGCGGGGACGGTGGCGGGCAGAAACCCGTCGCCCGGGATCAGCTCGATGCCGCGGCTGCGGAACCACTCGATGGTGGCGGCGGCCGGAGCCGGGTCTTGGCCGCTGATCGAAATGACCTTCTTTTCCTCGGCAACGTAGATCAGGATCGGAACCTCGCCACCGATCCCGAAGCGATTGAACTCGACGACGGCTTGCGCCAGGACGGTCGCGACGCCGGCGTCCACGGCGTTGCCGCCTTGCTTGAGCATGGTTAGCCCGGCATCGCTGGCCTGGTGATGTCCAGAGACGACCACTCCTCGGATGCCCATGATGACCGGTCGCGTGGCGGGGTAGAGCGTGGCGGGGATGGCGATCACACCCGCCATCAGCAAGGCCGCGACACAGCGATGTAGGCGACATCTTGGAAACGTGTTATTCATCATGGGCTCGTCCCGGCCGAGTCAGGATAGCAACATCGCTCTCTTCGGCACACTTGAGAACCCGGGAATCCGTTCACTGGAAGGCTAGAAACATACCCCCCGCGCTCCTCACCCTCGGCCAGCAGAAAGTATAGCGAGGAGCTGGGATGGGGTCTCTCTTGCGCCGGCCTGGGCGCAAATCGGTGCTCAGAGTGTAGCGACGGATTCCGGGTGGTGCGGACGCTTACGTCTGTCGCGTCGACACTTTTGTCGATGCTTGGGCTGCTGGTTGACGAGGCGGCGGCACCGAAACCCATGTGTCGGTAAGAGTCCGACACGGCAGGTCTGGGGACCGGTGCCACACCGGGGCGGGACTGTTGTGGGTCGGGACCACAGAGCGGGCCAAGCCGGGGGCTTGCACCGCCGTTTCACGCGGACTTGCGGTAGGCCACGTCGTCGAGCGAGAGGCCGACGCGGTAGTTGCCGTCGCGCAGCCGCCGCGAGTGGATGACACGGGCGGTGCCGCTGACGAGCAACTCCAGCTCGGAGGACTTCAGCCGGCCTTCCACCGAGACGGGTGACCCCACGCGGACCGCTACGAACATCTCGACCCCCACGCCCTCTTCGTTGAAATCGAGTAGTTTGGCGGCGAGCGCCCGGGGCTTGCCGCCACGTTCGTCGACCATGATCTGAAATCCCTGCGGCAACGGGACGCCGCTGCGCGGGCGTTTGCGTCTTTCCAAAGACTGGGCCATAACCTTTGCTCTATCGGCTGATCGCGGAAAAACCTTAGGGGCTGCTGAAGCCGTCCAAGAAAGGACGCTGAAAGCACCCTGCGGCGCAGTGAGTGGCGGCGGTGGGCAACCAGCCGTAAAACGACCGGCCTACAAGCGCTTCGCCCGGAAGGCTCCTGAAGGCGGTTCACGGAATAATCGGGTCCTTGTCGGCCGCCACGAGTAACTATTGCGACCGCGCAAGCGTAGCGCGTGCGAAATCCACTCACTGCCAGTTGTCCGTCGTCCACCCGCCCGGGCCGCCGGCGATGTACACTGAACCCGCCGGCCGCGCCCGGCGACAGTTTAGAGGAGGTTCGTCCCACCATGCGGTATTTGTTTTCAACCTACGGCGTTGTGCTTGGCGTTCTCTCGACCTTGCTCATCCTCGACGTGGGGTGCTCGCAACACGAAGCCCCCCCGCCCACCTCTCAGATCAACGAACAGCAACGGCTCGAGTTCACGCGGATGATCGTGCACCGACAGAAGTACACCGAGCCGGGGTATCTGGAATTCGTCGACGACGTCAAGCCGGAAGTGGCCCAGGTGGGTTTCTACGGCAATGACTTCTACGCGATGGCGCACCTCGATGAACATGGGAAGGGTCTGACCGGTACGGTTCTACCGACCCACGCCGGCGCGATCCCCATGGCGACGGGCAAAGCGGGCATGGAAGCGAATCTTGAATTCTTTGCCAACATCAACGCCGAGCTACGCAAACGCAACGTGAAGGCGATCGGCCACTTCGGCGTGTCGAAGTTCATGATGGGGATTCCCGATGATCCCGAAAACCCCACCGGCGGCTTCTTCGAGTTCTACCGCGACCTGTGGGACGAGGAGGCGTTCGGTCCCAAGCCGGTCGACGATCCGATGGCGCTCGTGCAGCGCAACGCCGACGGCAGCCCGATCATCCACCACGACTCCGACGCCAAGCCATACGGCGTCTACTACGGCTGCCTGAACAATCCGCACTGGCGGAACGTGCTCAAAGCGTTCGTCAAGCGCGGCATCGACGCCGGCGTGGACGGCTTCGTGATCAACTACCTCTACCGTAACAACTGTGTGTGCGAGCACTGCCGGCGCGCGTTCAAGAAGCACCTGGCAGGCCGCTACACGCCGTCGCAACTGCGGGTGGAGTTTGGCATCGACGATCTCGAGGCGCACCGCTTCAGCGAAATCGTCTCGCGGCATGATCCGCAAGAAACGACGCCGTTGCGGCTCGAGATGCTGCGCTTTTCCGACCTCACGAACAAAGAGGCCTACGACGAGGTGTTCCTCGACTACGGACGCTCGCTCAAGCCCGACTTGATCGCCTCGACCTGGCTGCACCTCTACGGGTTCCTCTATCCGCAAACCGGTTGGACCGACGAGCGTGCGCTGCTGCCCGCCGAGCTTTGGAGCAAGGGCGAGGACTATCTGTGGTATTGCGTCGGCGGCTACTTCAGCAAGACCGACCTCGCCAAGGGCGAACTGGGCGAGACGACCCTGCAGATGCGCTACATCCGGGGCGCGTCGGGCGACAAGCCGTACACGGTCTGCAAGTACGAAACCACGCGCGTGCGCAGCTCGATGGCCGAGCTGGCCGCCAACGGCGGCGCGTCGATGGCGATGCACAACGACTTCACGGACGCTGACGCCCGCCGCGAGTTCGTGCACTACCACGGCTTCCTGCGCGAAAACCAGGAGGTCTACCACGCCAACCGGCCGCATGGCGAGGCGGTCGTCTTGTTCCCGCGCAAGCACTTGCACGAAGGCAAGTTCGGCAAGTCGATGGCCGCGTTTCGCGAGGTTGCCTTCCGGCTGCTGGATGAGCATGTGCTGTTCGACGTGTTGCCGGACGACATCGCCACGCCCGAGATGCTGTCGGCGTACCGGCGCGTCTACACGATCTCGTCGCGTTACTCGATGACGGACGAAGCCCTCGAAGGTTTCAGCCGGTTCCAAGCTCCGAAGACGGTTCGGGTGTCGGCGAGCCGGCCGACGGTAGGCAATGAGATCACGGTTCATTTCGTGAACTACCACCGCAAGGAGCCGGACGGAGCGGCGCGCGGCGCGCAGCATGAACGGCCGATCGCTTCGCCCGCGATTGAGGCGAGCGTGGTGCTGCCGCAAGGTGCGAGCGCGAGCCGAGTGGAATGGCTCACGCCCGAGGAGCCGGAGGTCCTGGAAGTGCCGTCGGAATCAGCGGATGGGCGGGTGACGTTCTCGACACCGGAGTTTCTGGTCTACGGCGTCGCCCGGATTCATCTCGCCTCCGGGGGATAAGTGAAGCGGAAATCACGCTCAGGCAGAGAAGCCTACTCCGGCCCCTCGGTGGGCGGCAGGGACGAGCGCCAGCCGTCGCTCAGCATGCCGGAAAGGCCGTTCACCAGGCTGACGTTTTCGGGACGATTGGCGATGTTGGTCGTCTCGTAGGGGTCGGTTTCGTAGTCGTACAACTCGGCGGATTGGAACGGCGCATCGTCGGCGCGCCACTCGGTGTAGCGGTAGCGGCGGGTGCGCATCGATTGCCCCATGCCGGGGCCGACGCCGGGGATCTCGCGAGGGTATTGGCTGAAGACGGCGCGTTTCCACAACCGGTTCGGGTCGTCGATGAGCGGCACGAAGCTCGATCCCTCGAGACCCTCGGGGCGGGGAATGCCGCACAACTCGCACAGCGACGGATAGATGTCGACGAACTCGGTGAGGCCATCGGTCTTCTTGCTTTGTTCAACCGGCCCGGAGCGCTGACGATCAACGGCGAGCGCGTGGCAGCCTCGAAGTTGGTGTGCTTGTTCCACAGGCCGTGATCGCCGAGATGGTAGCCGTGGTCGCCCCACAAGACGATGACGGTATTCTCGCGTAGCCCATTTCGGTCGAGCGCGGTGATCACGCGGCCGATTTGCGCATCGACGTAGCTAACCGACGCGCGATAGCCGCGGATCAACTCGCGCGCTTTCTTCTCATCAATCGGGCCCTCTCGCGGGATGTCGGTGTACCCCCGCATCTCGCCAGAATTGTGCAGTGCGTAAGGTGGCGCGTCGGCCGGCGCGTCTGTGAACGGCGCCAAGTCGATCTCCGACGCCGGGTGCAAGTCGTAGTATTTTTCGGGCGCTACGAACGGCAGGTGGGGCTTGAGGAATCCGGCGGCCACGAAGAACCGGCGGCTCTTCAACAGATTGATGGCCTTGATGACGGCGTCGGCGGTCATGCCGTCGGGTAAGGCGTGGTCGGGTACTGCGCGGCTCTCCCAACTGGGCATGCCCCAACCGCGCTGTCCCTCGACTTTCGGCTTGCGCTTAGAGGGCTCGTAGTAGAAGCGCTCGTTCGACCGCCAGCCGGCTTCGCGAAGCGCCCGCCAGTTCCGAGTGACGTAGGCTTGGCTCTCGGCGCTGTTCCACTCGTGGAAGTCGGGGATCCACGACGGCATACTCCACGACGGGTAATCGTCCATCGCCGGCTTGTGATAGATCTTGCTGAAGGCGGCGCTGATGTAGCCGTGCTGCTTGAAGTGCTGCGGCAAGGTCACGGCGTCGGGCCGGTAGCGCCGGAAGTGCGTTTCGAGGTCGTAGACGCGCGTCGCGTCGGGGCGCAGGCCGGTCATCAGTGACGTGCGCGAAGGGCTGCACACGGCCTGCTGACAATGGGCGCGGCTGAACAGCACCCCATCCGCCGCCAAGGCGTCGATATTCGGCGTGCGGGCGTTCGCGAGACCGTAGCAGCCCAGGGCCGGGCGCAGGTCATCCACCGCGATGAAGAGGACGTTCAGTTCTGGGGATTTCGTCTTCTTGGCAGAGGCGCGCGGTGTGAGCGCCGCGGCTGATGCCGCGCCCAGGGTCGTGCTGAGCCAGTCTCGACGCGAGTAGGTGGACATCGATTCTTCGAGGCGTGTGCTCTGGTGACAGTCAGCCATTTTTCGCACGCGAACGCGTCGGTAGGTTGTGGGCTGCACCCCTGTCGTGAGACAGCGTAAATAGGGACAGATTGCCGTTCGCTGGAAAAAGGTTTCCAGCGCCGTCCTTTTCTCCGATACTATAACCGGCCGGGGAAGCGGAGGCGGGCTCTGCTGGGGAGCAACCCGCCAAGGAATACCCGGCTGGAAACTCATCGAAACGATGAGCGCCCGGAGCGGCCCTTTCGCCGCTTCGGGCCTCCTTATCGGATCGATAGATTTCCTCATGCCTCAGAAAACCCATACCGCACCCTCCCCGGCTCACGCCGCTCTCTTGACGCCACCCCGGCTTCAACTCCACCGGCGGCACGTATCCCAGCGACGAATGCAACCGTCGCCGGTTGTAAATCTGCTCGAGGAAATGTCCGATCGAGGCCCGCGCCTGGGCCAAGTCGCGATAACGGTTCATCGCCACTTCCTCGCTCTTGAGCGTCTTCATGAAGCTCTCGGCGCGCGCATTGTCATAGAGGTTGCCGCGGCGGCTCATCGACAGCAGCACGCCGCGACTCTCCAACAGTTACACATACGCGCGCGAGGTGTACTGCACCCCTTGGTCGGAATGATGCACCAGCCCCGGCCCGGCCTGCCGGCTCGCCAGCGCTTGCCGCAGCGCCGCCAGCGTCAGCTTCGTCTCCAGCGTCTCGCCCAACTCCCACCCGATCGCCCGCCGCGAGTAGGCGTCCAGCACCACCGCCAGGTACACGAACGTCTCCCGCAACCGGATGTAGGTGAGGTCGGCCACCCACAGCTGATCCAAGCCATCCACGTGCAGGCGCTGCGCCAGATTCGGATAGACGGGCAGGAACGGCGACGTCTCGGTCGTCAGCACGAAACGCCGCTTCTTCACCGCCAGCAGGTTGTCCTCGCGCAACAGCCGCAACACCTTTTTGTGATTCACCACGAAGCCCTGCCGCCGCAGCTCGGCCCCCACGCGGCGGTAGCCGTAGCGGCGGTTTTGCAAGGCGATGCGCTGGATGCGGTCGCGCATCTCCACCTCACAGGCGGCCGGCGACCGCTCGGCGAAACGGCGATAGAACCCCGCGCGAGTCACTCGTCCGAGCTCGCAGAGCGGTTCGACGCCGAGAGGGCCTTGGGCGTGGATCGCGAGGCGGCTTGGGTGGCGGCCCTTGTCCGGCTGGTGGGCGTCCGCGGCGGCGGCTCAACCCGCCCACGCCCTCGCGGCGATAGGCGTCGCGCCAACGATACAGCACCGCCCGTTTGACGGCCAACTCGCAGCTCATCGCGCTGGCGCTTTCTCCGGCCAGCAGCCGCCGCGCCGCCCCTTGTTTGAACTCCACCGAAAACACCCGCGGCTTGCGCCCCTTGAGACTCTCCATTGCGGACTCCTTTCCATTCGCTGAAAAGTGTCCCTCTTTCTACTGTCTCATCTCGGGGGTTCGCTCCAATCGGTGACATGGCATATCGGTGACATGGCATATCGGTGACAGGCGTATCGGTGACAGGCACGGAATTGTGTCAATTCGACCACGCTACCGGCAGGCTCGGTCGGTCGGGATTCCGATAGATCCTTTGTTTTCAACACCAACTTGGATGCCGTCGGCCCCGAAAGCCCGGTTCAACCACGGATCGGAATCACTTCGAGCCAATTCGGTGACTGTCACCGAATCTCTCCGAACTGCCCGTCGGCCGTCATCGGATGGCCGGCTTCGATCAATCCAAGCTGCATGTTTTTGACGACGCTGCGCAACCAGCTCCGTCCGCTCGAGAGCCCGTCCCTGTGACGCAGTAACGCTTTGATCATGGTGGTACCTCCTCGTATCCCGGAACGGCTTTCCCCAAAAAAGGGCAGGAATGCAACAACCATACCAATACTCGCCGGCCGGGTGGTGCGGTCGGGACGTGATGTCGAAGCGATGTGTTGATGAGCGGGCGGCAGCCTCCTTGGGAAGGAAAGCTGCCGCCCGGAGAGAGGTTAGTTTCGCCGAAGCGCTGCGGAAACTTTAGTCGTCGTCATCGTTATCATCATCATCATCCCCGCCGCCCCTGCCGCCAGCCGGCTTGATACGGCACTTGGAAAGGAATGGCTCCACATCCACTGCATCGGTCGCCTTCTGGTCGATCGACTCGCCACTACCGGTGAGCAGACCGCCCAGCGGCCCGTCACCCGAGGGTCCATCTTTCGCATCCCAGAAGTTATTCTCGGCGTTTGCAACATAGGTCGCCCCAGTCAGTGGGTCGACCTGGAGGCCGATTCAGGTCGTGCTCTTTGCAATGCAGTTGTTGTGAATGGCCGGCGCCGCGTTGCTTAGGCCGTTGCTGAGGAAGATCCCCACGTTATTCTTCTCCAGGAAGTTGTGATGGATTTGGATGTCCTCCACTGCGGAGCGCAAGCCGATCCCCGCTTGGACCGTGGTTTTCCGCACCGTGTTCCTGCTGACGATGGTGCGAGTGGACCCGGCAACGATCGTGATCGCGCCGAAATCGGTGCCGCCATTGGCAGGGGGCCCGCACGGAAGAAAGCTCGTCTTGTTCACATGGTTGTTGTCGATCAAACCGTCGTCGGAATCCCAATACAAGATGGCGGACTGACTGATGTCGTCGAACTTGTTGTTCAAGATCTGGGCGCCCGCCGAGCCAAAAATGAAGATGCCGTTACCGATCCCACATTCCACCCCGGCTATGAGTTGCCGGGCCTTGCTGGCCTTCTTGATCTCGTTGTTCTCCAAGGTAAAGTTGTCGGCGCTGACGACATCGAGCCCGTTGCCAGCAAGATTCCTCATCTTGGTATCCCTGACGACCACGTCGTCGGACCCGCGCACGAAAACCGCAAACACCAAGTCGTCTTTGATTGTGAGGTTTTCGATAAGGGTGTTATCGCTACCAGCTCTGACGTCAATACCATTCCGAAAGCTGTCCTCGATCGTGCCATTTTTGATCGTGACATTTGCGACCCCGTCCACGACCACCCCGCTACCGCTTTGCGGGAATGCCGGGGTGAAGCACGCCGGATTCGCGCTACAGGCTCCGCTGCCCCTAATCTTTTTCTTGTTAAGGTCAAGCGTCACCCCGGCTGTGTCGATGATCAACCCGTCCCCGATACAAGGTCCGACATTTGACGTGAGGGTCGTATCCACGCTGATCGTGGTGCCACAGGGAAGCGCCAGCGCAGGCTGCACGCCAAGAGACGCCAAGCCGGCGAGGCTTACTGCCGTCAGTATGATCAACCTCTTGATTCCAGTTTCCTTCATTTTTTCCTCCTCTTCGATTTCCTCGGCTCTTGCCGATCACCCAAGGCTATCTACAAAGACTGGGGTAGTCAAGCTTCAAAGGTCCTAGTACTTTGACTTTGGTTCCAGTACTTCACTCAGTTCATCCGCGCGGCAGCGGCGAAGCCCACAGTCTTCCTTCTTAGTTACGCGGTAATCAACACCCCAAACCGGCAGGGACACGGCAGGTTGCCATATGACCGTATTTCGCGTTGTAGAGCCCAGTTTTGACTTGGGGAACTGGTAGAAGCCGGTGTCACGGTCTTGCCGCCGGTTTAACCTGAGATACAGTCGGCCATGTGTAGGAATCAGGCCGGCGAATGCCGAGGCGGGTCTCTAGCCGGTGCCGGGACCGCCTGTGAAACGGGCGGCACGGGTTCGCCAAATAAGAGAGAATGAAACTCGACCTCCGGGACAACTGATCAAACCGATGACGCGGGAGGAGATTGTCCGGCTGGCGCGGGATGTCGCCGAGACCGCTTCGGCGCGACTCGGCCGTAATGGAAGTGCGCCTGGCCTGGCTGAGGCCGACATTGTTGAGCCCGGCTGCGGTGCGTGTACCACTGCCCCTGGGGAGGGTATCGAGCCTGGGCCGGCGGGCGCGGCCTGTCCGGATTGGGTTGCGCCGACAGAAGGCATCGCGGGGCTGATCGACCATACACTGCTGCTGCCGATGCTGATGTGGCCCGGCTGTGCCGAGAGGCACGGCAATACGGGTTTTGGTCGGTATGCGTTCATCCGTGCCGTGTGGGATTGGCGGTCCGGGAACTGGCTCGCGTTGACCAGAAGGTGTGCACTGTGATCGGCTTTCCGCACGGCGCGAACACGGCGCCGGTCAAACGCGCGGAGGCGGAGCAGGCGCTGAAGCTAGGCGCCGACGAGTTGGACATGGTCGTCAATATCGGCGCTCTGCGGTCGGGCCGGTTGGATTCGGTGTATACCGAGGTTAGCTCGCTGGCGGATCTGACGCACGAGGCGGGCGCGAAGTTGAAGGTGATCCTGGAGATGGCGTGCCTCGATGAGACGCAGAAGATTCAGGGCGCGGTGCTGGCCCGCCTAGCAGGGGCGGACTTCGTGAAGACCTCGACCGGGGAGCCCAAAGGGGGAGCCCAAAGGGGACGGAGCCCTTTTCACGGAGGGACCAGAGACAGCGACCGACCTTCTGCCGCACCCAGCCGTCACTGATTCTCGGAGTCCTTCGAAGAAAGGGCGACATAAGTACTCTACATATCAACAACTTGAGTGAATCGCCCTTGGCTGCTGGTTGCCGTCCCAGCAGAACTCCGAGCCCGCTTTTCACTAAGGAATCTCCTCGACATTCCACTGGCTCTGGCTAGATCGAATCGCCGTATCGACAGAGCGGCATGCTGGAGCCGGCCGAAATGCTATCGAGCCAGCAGCTTCGCCAACAGGAAATCTTTCGCGCCGGCGAACCTCTCGGATTTCGAAACACCTTCGATCAAGAGATGGCATTCGTGCCCGACGCTATCCGCCTTCTCCTTCATCTTCACACCGTACACAGGATGGTGAATTCCGTGTCCGGCGTTCTCCGATGGCAGTTTCATGTTGTTTCCGTACGTCATGAACAGCGGCGGGTCGTCTGCTGTCAGATGGTTGTAGGGTGAAAACTCCACGTAGAGATCGCGGTGTTTCTCGTAGTTCTTCAGGGCTCCTTCGATCGTCTTCTCGCCGACGGCCATGTTGATCATGCGGTGTTTCAGCACGTTGGGTCCCAGCCAGGGTTCGATCACCTTGGGATCGATCGACGTTTGGCCTCCGGAGACGGCTGCTGCCGTCACTCGCGTCGACTCGCGGAGCACCGGATCTGACGCGTGCGGATCGGCCAGATCGTCGTGCAGCAGGATCCACATCGACGTGCAGGCTCCCGCACTGCCGCCTGTGAGAGCGATCCTTGTCTTGTTGATGTTCCACTCTGAAGCTCTCGATCGAATGAATTGAATCGCCCGCGCCGCATCGTGAACCGGAGCCGGCAGTGGGGCCTCGCCGCTCAAACGGTAGTTGATCGCGGCATAGGAGACTCCCTTTTCCAGATAGGGGCGAATTCGATCAGGAGACTGCTTCTTGT
Organism: Bryobacterales bacterium; assembly: GCA_965261065.1. Classification (GTDB taxonomy): domain Bacteria; phylum Acidobacteriota; class Terriglobia; order Bryobacterales; family UBA6623; genus JAKZVK01. The sequence continues at coordinate 8,321,014 of OZ253444.1, forward strand.
CTCCCCCGGTCCAGCCGCCACCGTGAATGTACACAAGCAAAGGTCGTGGACCAGCACCTTCCGCCTTCCAGAAATCGAGCACGTCCATCGCATGAGGTCCGTAGGACACATTGGCGTGGGTCGGTGCCAGCGGCTTGCCATCATCGGCGACGAGCGCGATGGTGGCGATCAGCAATGTAAGCAGTATGCCCGTCAAAGGTTTCATTAGAGATTCTCCGTGGAGCAGTCGTCAGGTGGAGCGTGGTTGATCGAACCAGGAAGGCGTCCCCACCAACCCCCAAAACTGCAGTTATGACTGAAGAAGAGTAGCAGAATCCACGGAGGACGTTGATCGAACGGGGCGAGACTTAGTCCTGCTCGCGGGTGTGGAACTCTTCGTGCCAGGCCTCGACGAGATGGATCGATGGTCGGCGTCCTCGATCATGAGGAAACGCCCGTCGGAGGAGACGTCATACCAGGGAGATGGATCTCTTCCTGGAGGTCGCTGGACTTGCAGCGACGCGACTACGCTCGGCTGAGCGCGTCACCCGTAATCGGCAGCGAGCGCACCCGCACGCCGGTTGCGCTGTAGACAGCGTTGGCGATCGCCGGAGCGATGGCGATGATGGGCGTCTCGCCCCCACCTACTGAGGGCAGGTCTTTGCGATCGATCAGGATCGTTTCAATCGGCGGGATATCTTGGAAACGAGGCACACGGTAGCGGGCAAAACTGCCGTTAAGCAGCCGCCCGTTTTCGAAACGGATCTCTTCGGTCAAGGCACCGCCAAGCCCTTGGATGATGGAGCCTTCGACTTGCGCTTTCAGATTCCGTGGATTCTGGATTGCGCCGCACTCGAAGGCCTCGACAATCCGCAGCACCCGGACGCTTCCCCTGCCTCGGTCCACTTCGACCTCGACGCATGCCGCGACATAAGAGCCTTTCTCAAAACCGGCGGCGAGCCCGACGCCGACGCCTGGCTTTCGACTGCGCTGTTCTTGCCAGCCGAAACCCTCGGCGGCTTGGCGCAGCACCGCTTCCATACGTGTATCGTCTAGATTGAGCAGGCGAAACTCCAACGGGTCAACGTTTGCGGCGGCGGCCAGCTCGTCCATGAACGATTCCCGCGCGTAGTTGTTCGTGGTCGCCGCAATCCCTCGATAGGAACCTTCGCGGAGAGGCGATTCAGACGGGAAGTACTGCGTAGCCGTGTTGGGGAGATTGTAAGGCGACTCCAGTCCCGAGGTTCCTGCGTTGTAATTGGTGAAGTCCCAGGCCAGGATCGAACCGCGATCATCCATCCCCGCCCGAACCTCAAACAGGCCGGCGGGCCTGAAATAGGCCCAGGCGAACTCTTCTTCGCGGGTCCAGCGCAGCGACACCGCACGCCCGGCCTCTTTGGCCAGCCGCGCAGCCTCAATCGCCACCTCGCCGGTGTGCTTGCCACCGAAACCTCCGCCCGTGTCGGGAACGATGACCCGAACGTTGTCGGCGGTGAGCCGGAATGCCTCGACCAACTGTTGATGGACCCCGTTCGGGCGTTGCGTTCCGGTCCAGACCGTCACCTTGCCGTCTTTCCATTCCGCCACAGCGGCTCGGGGCTCCATCGGAGCGTGCTGGATGTAGGGAACCTGATACGTCGCCGTGAGCGTCCGCTTCGCCGCGGAAAAACGTTCTCGCACCGAGCCTTTGGCGCGGCTGCGAGGTCCCCGTCTCCCTGTTTCAATGCATAGGTAGTGGCAAAGAGGAATCCTCCCGGGGGCAAAATGCTGAGAGCGGCCACGCGGTCGGCTCAGAGCCAATCCCAGGAGGATTCCATGCCAGAACTCTACTACATCGGACTCGATGTCCATAAGAAAAGCATCAGCTTCTGCATCAAAACCGGGGACGGAACGATCGTCCAGCGCGGTCAGGTCGCGGCCACTCGCGCCGCCCTGACCGCTTGGGCGTCAGCCCTCGAGCGCCCTTGGGTGGGCGCGCTCGAAGCCACCCTGTTTACCGGCTGGATTTACGATCACCTCCAGCCCTTCGCCCAGGAACTGCAAGTCGCACACCCGGCCATGCTCAAGGCCATCGCCTGCGCCAAGAAGAAGAACGACCGTCTCGACGCCACCAAGATCAGTGACCTGCTGCGCTGCAACCTGCTGCCGCGCTGCTACGTGGCGCCGCCTGCCCTGCGCGAGTTGCGGCGCGTGCTGCGCTATCGCAATCTGCTGCTGGGCGAAGCCGTCCGCATGAAGAACAAAATCAGCGGGCTACTGATGGAAGTGGGCGAACCCTACGATGCCCGGCGGCTGCACGGGCGCAACTATTTCTACTCCTATCTCGACAGCCTGAGCGACACGCCCGAGTCGGTGATCGAGCTGCTCGCCATCACCCGCGGCAGCCTGGAAATGTTCGATCGTTTGCAGCAGGAGTTACTGCGCGGATTGCGGCGCCATCCGCTGTTGCGGGAACGCGTCGAGTTGCTGCAGTCGATTCGCGGCGTGGGGGAGGTGACGGCGTTGACCTGGGCGCTGGAGACCGTCGAGCCCGAGCGCTTCGGTTCGCTGGGCCAGGCGGTGAGTTACTGTGGGTTGTGTTCGGCACAGCGCGAGTCGGCCGGCAAGACGCAGCGGGGACCGCTGTCGAAGCAGCGCAACAAGCATTTGCAGCGGGTGCTGATCGAGGCGGCGAAACTCGCGCCGCGCTGGAACCCGCAACTGCACGACGTCCATGAGCGGGAGTTGACGCGCGGGTCTCGCAATCGCGCGACGTTGGCCGTGGCGCGCAAGTTGGTGGCGTATCTGCGGGCCGTGGACACCAGTGGCCGCGCGTTCGTGCCGCGGGTTGCGGCCGAGGCGTAACGAGGAGAATTTGCTTTGCTGGGTATCCACTTGACTCAGGTGACCCCAAGATGTAGTGTAGGGCCTGGTGGAGGATTACCCGCGCGACCAACTCGAATTCGAGTCTCGCTTTGCGAGCGAGGAGGCTTGCCGCGACTATCTGTTCGCCTTGCGCTGGCCAGAGGGTTTCCGCTGTCCAAGGTGTGGGCATGAGCGCGCTTGGCCGGTGCGCAAAGTGTGGTTCGAATGCGCTCGCTGCGGGCGGCAAACCTCCGTCACCGCCGGCACGATCTTTCAAGACACACGCAAACCGCTGCGGCTGTGGTTCCGGGCGATGTGGACCATCACCACGCAGAAGAATGGGGCCAGCGCCCTGGGTCTACAGCGCGTTCTGGGACTGGGCAGTTACCAAACCGCCTGGCCTTGGATGCACAAGCTGAGGCGAGCGATGGTGCGCCCGGGGCGGGAGCGATTGACGGGCCTCGTCGAGGTCGATGAGACCTACTGGGGCGCTGAAGAAGAAGGGGTAATCGGCCGGCAGACCGAGCGTAAAGCGTTGATTGCAGTCGCCGCGGAAGAGAGAGGCACCGGGCTGGGGCGCATCCGCATGCAGCGCGTTCAGAACGCCTCGGCGGCCAGTTTGATGCCCTTCGTCGAGGAGTCGGTCGAGCCGGGCAGCGTGGTTGTTACCGACAACTGGTCGGGCTACGATCCGCTCAAGAAGAAGGACTACCAGCGTCGTATCATCTCGATTAACAACCGCCGCGAGCAGGCCTCGCAGCTACTGCCGAGGGTGCACTTGGCGATCTCGCTACTCAAGCGCTGGATGCTGGGCACGCATCAGGGGGCGGTCAGCCACGAGCATCTGGACTACTATCTCGACGAGTTCGTGTTCCGCTTCAATCGGCGCAGATCACGCAGTCGGGGCAAGCTCTTCTACCGCCTTGTGCAGCAGGCCATGGCGGTGGAGCCGACGCCGTACCGCTCGATCGTCGCCGATTGGGACGCTAAGACGCTGTGAGCCCAACTACAAGATGTTGGGGTCACCTGAGTCAAGTGGATACCAGGCTTTGCTTTTTTTATGTTAAAAGGAGAAACGAAGAGTTTCATCGACGCTGTGCGGTGTCACGAGCGGCCCGCCGGTCCTCGCCTGTTGGGGACTACGCGAAGGAGTTTGCTGGGAGTTTCCTGGGAAATTTCTGATGCGTCCGTATCTCTGTTTCGAGGCCGGCGGGCCTGAAAACCCAAACTGAATCTTCCGCGACGGTCCCCCGGCCGGTACGGTGGGGCGACCCGATGCGCGCACATGGATGTCTGGTCACGTGACTCGTTGACCTTGCGACTTGATTCGCAAAAACGCTCGGGCTGCGAAGCGTCACTGCTGAAGACAACGCCCCCGCTGACGGGAGGATTCGGATGACTGCGTCCATCCTTGACAGATACCTATCATGGATGTCCCTTCCCTCACGGCATGCTGCTTCAAGTAAGAAAACAGCTCAGTGCTGGAGGGATGATCCGAGGTCTGCCATTGAGCCGTCTGCGCGACCGCGTCGAGCGCTTGCTGAGCCTGGCGGGAGGTCGGCGCCACGCAGCCGACGAAGCCCCCGTCTCGGACAACGGTGACGTGTTTCATCTTCTCGGCGGGAGCGAGATCGATCTTCGAGAGCGTCGCCCCGTAGGAAGGCGCTCGAAGGATCTTTCCGTGGAGCATGCCGGGACGCACGATGTCTGAAGGAAAACGGTGCGCGCCGGTCACAATGTCTCTGCCGTCAACGTGCGGAACGGACTGACCCAACACTTCCCAGCGCTCGACTCGCGTGAGAGAAACGTCCTCCGGCGCCGACTCGGCGAGTGTTGCCGTGAGTTGCTCAGAAGCAGCCAGATCGCCGTAGGTCAGCTTTTGTGCGCCTTCGGGATGAGAGACGGTCCCCTCCCGGACTTGCAACCCCTCGACTGAAACACTCCACAGTTCGGCTGCCGATCGGATGAGAATTTCCCGAGCCGCTGCGGCGGCTTTGCGTACAGCCGGAACCGTGCGTGGAGTCGTGCGGCTCCCCGCGGTGGAACCGTCATCCGGCACGCGGTCGGTGTCTGCCATGACCAACCCGACCGAGTCAACCGGAACGCGCATTTCTTCGGCAGCCGCCTGCGTCAGTTGTGTACGGGAACCTTGACCGACTTCAACCTTGCCGGTCATAACGGTAATCAGGCCGTCGTTGGCGATGTGCAGCCGACTCGGAGCGACACCTTCGGCCGCCGCGCCTAGTTGCCGGCAGCCGACCGACCCGGAGACGGTGATCAGCAACCCCGCGCCGGCGGCCCCTAGGAACCCACGCCGGTCAAGCTCAAATCGATAAGGAAGCCCCTCGGCGAGCTCGTAGCGCTCGGGCTCGAAGAGATCTTCCCGCTCAGATGGCATCGGCATTCCGTTCAGTCTCCGTCCCTTCGGCGGGTCGGCCCTTCCGAGCGGCCAGACGGACAGCCGCCACGATGCTCCGATAGCCGCAACAGCGGCAGAGGTTGCCGTTGAGCGCCTCTTCGGTTTCTCGATCGCTTGGGTTCGGATTGCGTTCGAGCAGCGCCGCCGCCGTGAGGATCATCCCAGGCACGCAATACCCGCACTGCATCGCTCCGGCATCGAGGAACGCCTGTTGGACGGGGTGAAGCCCCTGCTTTGGAGCCAGCCCCTCGATGGTGACGATCTGCTTGCCTTCCGCGGAGGCCACCGGCGTCAGACAAGAGGTTGCCGGGCGGCCGTCGAGCAAGACCGTACAAGCACGGCATTCGCCTTCGCCGCAGCCGTACTTTGTCCCGGTAAGTTGAAGATCTTCGCGGAGGACCTCGAGCAGAGGCCGTTGGGAATCGGTCTCTACGGACCGCTCTTCACCGTTGACCGTGAGTCGAATCGTGGCGGCCAAGTTTTCCTTCTCGCGCCCAGCGTCGGAACGGGGAGAGTCTTTCTCTTGCTCACCGTGTGGTAGGCGCGGCGGGGATGGTGCTCCCCCCTTGTCCCCGGGTGGTGCGCCGCCCGCGGCCCCGGAAACGTGCGCGGCGTTGATTGCGGTAATAGGTCATCCAATCCGGGCTGGAACGGGCGTTGAGATCCCAGACCACTCTCCCGTCGTGAACGGTCATCTCCGCGACAATGAGCTTGTCTCCCATGAAGCGGCCGTTGCGAACGTCCAGGAAGCCGAACTCTCCTTCGTCAACGCGCAGCACCGCCACGTCCGCTACCGCTCCGACGCTCAAGTGGCCGAATTCAGTGCGTTTGATCTGCTGCGCGGGGTGCCAGGTGGACATCTTCACCACGTCGTAGATCGAGACTCCCTGGTTCAGGATCTTCGACATGACGTTCGTCATGTTCTTCATGCCGCGATTCATGCTGGTGATGTGCAGGTCGGTCGAGATCGAATCGGGGATCCAGCCTTGCTTGATTGCGGGGATGGCCTGCTTCCAGACGAAACTCCCGCCGCCGTGGCCGACATCGAACTTGACCCCTCGTTTGCGGGCATCGAGAAGGTAGGGCCGAAGCTTGCCGCTCGCATCAAACATGGGCACTCGGCTCAGGTACATGTGTGTGTACATGTCACCCGGCCGGAGCCGCTTTGTTACGAGTTCTTCAAAGGGGCGCTGTTTGGTGAAAGAACCGAAGTCGACCATCACCGGAATATCCGCCAGCGTGCCAGCCTCGACGGCGCGGTCGACAGCCGTCCAGTTCGGCGCTCGGTAGTGGGCCGTTTTGACACCGACGATAGTGTCCGGGTGCTTCTTCGCCATGTCGGCAGTCGCCTTGGCGTCCATGTCATCGGGGTTTTGCTCGATCTCGCCGCCGCCCATGCCCTTGCCGACGATGTTGAGCATGGCTAGGACACGGGTGCGCGAGCGGTCGATGATACGGTCTTTGAAATCCTCGAAGTTACGCCAGCCGGAACTGCCTACGTCGACAACGGTCGTGACACCGCTGCGAAACGTGTGGCCATCGGGGTAAACGCTATTGTCTCCGGAATAGGCGCCCCGCATACCGGTTCCCGCGTAGACATGGACGTGGATGTCGACCAGTTCCGGCGTTACGTAGAAGCCGGAAACGTCGACGACTTGACGTGCCAGGATTGGATCAATATCGGGTGCGACACGGGCTACTTTGCCGTCAGCGATCGCTACATCCATCGTCGCGTTGACGTTGTTTTTGGGATCGAGAACGTGGCCTCCCTGGAGGAGCAGTTCGTAGGGGGCGTCCGCGCTCAGGACCGAGCTCCCAAGTAGAAGTCCGATGGCAAGATGGTTGATTTTCATGGTAGTGTCCCGCTGACGTTGTCCTTTGAGACTGCTCGTGATTACCGGCCGCGGTCGCGTCTCCGTCCTCGCCGGCTCCGCTCCGGCGCGTCTTTCCAGTGGACGCCGGCCCGGCCATTCAAATCCCACGCGACATCGCCTTCGCGCAGGGTCAGTTCGCAGACCAGCAGTTTCGTGCCCGTGTAGCGGGCTCTCGACGAATCAGCGAAGCCGAAGACACCTTGGTCCTCGCGCATGACGGCTACATCGGCCACCGCTCCGACACTGAGATGGCCCAGGTCCGGACGTTTGATCTCCTTGGCCGGATTGCTCGTGGACATCTTGATGACGTCATAGAGCGGCACGTTGAGGTTATAGATCTTCGAGACGGTGTTCAGCATCGTCTTCATGCCGCTGTTCATGCTGCCGATGTGCAGATCCGTCGAGATCGAATCAGGCGGAAATCCCTGTTCCAGCGCTGCCACCGCGACATTCCACCGGAAGCTTCCTCCCCCGTGGCCGATGTCAAAGTAGATGCCGCGTTCCCGGCCCGCGAACATGCCGGGGTTTATTTTGTTGGTTCTGAAATCCAGCTCATCGCGGTTGCCGGAGAAGCAGTGAGTGTAGATGTCGCCCGGCCGGAGCTTCTTGGTCAGCAAATCCGCCAGGGGGCGCGTCTCAGGGTGATTGGATCCGAAGTCGACCATGACGGGAATGTTCGCCAAGGTTCCAGCCTCGACGGCGCGCTCGACCGATGTCCAATCCGAATGCCGGTAGTGTGCGCTCTTCACACCCACGATGGTGTCCGGGTACTTCTTGGCCATCGCGGCCGTCGCCTTAGCGTCCATCTCAGCGGTGTCGTGCTCTTCCGGGCCGCTCGTCATGCCACTGCCTACGATGTTGAGCATGGAGAGAACACGAGTCCGAGAGCGGTCGATGACACGGTCCTTGAAGTCCTCGAACTGACGCCAGCCGGAACTGCCGACGTCCACGACGGTCGTGGTCCCCGCGCGGAACGTGAAGCCGTCCGGATAGACGCTGCTGTCGCCGTTGTAGCCGCGCTTCCGGCCGGTACCGGTGTAGACGTGCACATGGATGTCGATCAGCCCAGGCGTCACGTAGAGGCCGGCGACGTCGACCACCCTCCGAGCCTCGGCCGGAGGAATGTCGGAGGCGACTCGGGCAATCTTTCCCTCAGCGATCGCCACATCCTGGAGTTCGTTGATCTCGTTCTGAGGATCGATGACGTGCCCGCCCTTGAGCAGGATGTCGTAGCGGGGTTGAGTCTGAGCCAACGCGGTCTGGCATACCAGAAGAAAGACTACGGATAAGAGCGCACCCGTTCGTTGCATAAGACAAAGGCCTTTCATCGCGACGGCTTCCCGCCGCTTGTCGCTGTCAGCGTAACATCGTAGCCTGTGACCCGCCAGGAGGTTCCGCTTGAGTGTCAACGCCCAATAGAAATGTCCCCCTCGGTAGCTCGATAGAAGTGTCCCCTTGTGTTTCTTGTTCGTAGGAGAGATATCGTCGTCGTCGGGGCTGTGGAACTGTGGGAATCGCGTAGCGATTTCCAAGGGGCGGTGGGAAGGGTGGAAAACCATCCACCGCTCCTCGAACCCGGTACTGCTGCCTCGAGAGATTTTCCACGCTTTCCATCCGACCCGGCATTTCCACAGCCCTCTTATGTATTCGCAGCCCGTTTTTTCAGTAACACAGCTCGCCGCCAGGGGTGGTTCGCCGCCGGCTTGCGCCCGCCCCCCGGACGCTGCTGTGGTGCTGGCTTCGTCCGCAGCTGTGGCGTCGGCGTGGCGATCACGTCGTGCTCGATCTCGTGCCCGTCAAACCTCACCTGCAAGCTCTCATCGCGCCACTGTTGGACCGTCACCCGTGCCCCCGCCCCCACGCCCTGGTTGCGTTTCGGCTTCAACTGCAAACAACGATTCTCGAAACGCACCACCCGGTCGTTGCTCACCACCCGTTCGTACTCGCAACAGAACACCCCTCACAGCTCGGTGCCGCGGGGGAGCGCCTGGTGAAAGTCCGCTGCCGCCGCCGGCTCACAGGCGAAGCGCTCGTTGTGCTCGGCCAGGTACTCCTCGTCGAGATAACGGTTCGCCGCCTCGTACTCGACGATCCCGCGCAGCCGCATCTTCTTGATCAGGCGGTCTTGGTGCGTGCCGTGATGGCGCTCCACTCGGCCCTTGGCTTGCGGCGAGGAAGCCGCCATGATCGTAATGCCGAGCTTGGCACACATGCGCCCGAACTGCGTCTCGGGCTTGATGCCTGCCAGCGCTTCCCGCGACGTCGGCTGGCGCTGGTAGACGTTTTTCCAGTCGCAGTACAACGCCTTGGGAACGCCGTGTTGACGCACCCAGGCTGCGAGCAGATCGGCCGCGGCCCAGGTCGTTTCCTGGTTCGAGAAACGACACAGCGCCACACCGGTCGCGTCATCGACGAAGTTCATCAGACAGGCTTTCGGGCCGCGTTCTTCCAGCCAGTGGTGGTGCGAACCGTCGAGTTGAATCAGCTCGCCGAAGTGCGCTTTGCGTTGGCGCCGGGTGCGATGCGGTTGGCGCTTGCGACGGCGGCTCCACAGACCCGCGGCGAGCATCCAGCGCCGCAGTGTTTCGCGCGGCACTTCCAGGCCGTGGTCGGCTGCCAGATGTTCCGACGCCAGCGTCGGCCCGAAGCGCTCGTGCCCCTCGCCCGCATAGTTCTCGCGCACCAACTCGAGAACCTGCTGGCGTCGCTTCTGATCGGCTCGGTTCGAAGCACGGCCGACGTTACCGTGCACCAAAGCCTTGGCCCCGCCCGCACGGTAACGCTTCTTCAGACGCTTCGCATGGCGGTAGCTGACCTCCAGCAGCTCGGCGGCTTCGGTCAACTTCAGTTCCCCTCGTTTCACTCGGCTCAGCACTTCGCCGCGCCTCAACTCCTTGGCACTCATCCATGTCCTTCCCACTCTCGGCTCCTCCTTCGGAGCCTCAGAGTAGGGGATATTTCTATTGGGCGCTCAAGGGGACATTATCATTGGGCTTCAACAGGAGGTTCCGCTTGAGTTCTCGGTGGGCACGGTGCCGTTCAACTGCTCGGACTGCAGCAGTTGCCCCCTTTGACTCTGGCGACGAAAACCCCCCAGGGCAAGCGGCCGCGGGACGAATCGCAAGGGTATGGCAAAACCCACGCTCCGGAGTGTAGCGAAGGTTGAGGGAGAGGGGCCACGCCGGAGCCGGCGTTCCCGCCGCGCGTCACGATCACCGCCGGTGCGGTTAGCCTCGCGGACCGCTACGATAGACACCATGCTCCGCAAGGTATTCGGTCTTTCCCTGCTGTTGGCATCGCTGGTGTCAGCCGCCTCAACCCTACCCCATCACGAAGAGATCGCCCCCGGTATTCACGTCGCCGGGTTCGCCTCCAAACATCAGTCGGCGAACTGCGCCTGGATCGAACTGGCCGACTCGACGCTCCTGGTGGATCTGCCTCGTGGCGTCGAGACAGGCGAGTACCTCGCGGAAGTTCGGCGGATCAGCGGCAAGGCACCCGACCGTCTTGTCCTCACTCGCTACCAGAAGGGCGACGAAGCAATCGTGGAGTCGTTACTCGGCGCAGGCATAACCGAAGCGGTGGTCACACGCGGCATCGCCGAGGATCTGGTGATGCACTCCGCCACGCTTTCGCCCGCCCGCCTGCGAATCTACAGCGAAACGACCCGCATCGTCGACGGCTCGGTCCCGGTGGACTTCGTCCCGCTCGACCACTCGGCCGCCGAGGGAGCCGCCGCGGTTCATCTGCCGACGAGAAAAGTCGTGTACGCGGGTCCGGTGGGGGTCAACGGACCTCGCGCCGAACTGCCCGGCAGCGACTCCGCGAAGTGGGTCGAGGCGATCCGCAAACTCGAGGCCTTGCAGCCGAACCACGTCGTGCCGGGCTTCGGTTCCTGGGGTGACGCCCACGTGTTGGCTCGGCTGCGATGGTATCTCGTGGAGTTGCGCCGCCAGGTGGCTTACGGCCTTGCGCTGGGTTGGCCGCCCGCCCGGATCTTTCCCGGTGTGAGGATGCCCGCCGAATACTTCGTCTGGATCCCCTACGATCAAACGCGCGAACAGGACGTGAAGCATGTCTACCGTGAGCTGACCGTACCGTCGGCGCCGTTCCACGGCCGGCCACCCCGTTCGAACGACGCACGTCCACACGCCCTCGTGCTCATCGCCGATCGCTACCACGAGCCGGAGCACATCGAAGTAGCCCTGCGCAAGGTCTTCCGCGCGGCAAGCGTCACGCCGCACTTCACCTTCGATGCCCGTGCGCTGACGGCGGAGAACCTCTCGCGGGTCCAACTGCTGGTCATCCTCAAGGACGGCATGCTGTGGCCCAACGGCACCGAACGCGGAGCGAAGTACCAGATCTGGATGACTCCGGAGCAGGAGAAAGCCGTGGTCGATTTTGTGGAGGGCGGCGGAGGCTTTCTGAACCTACACAACTCGATGGGCCTGTACCCCAAGGGCGGTCCCTACCTCGACCTGGTGGGCGGGCGCTACATCGGTCACGGGCCGCTCGAGCGTTTTCGCGTGACGGTGGTGGACCGTGACCATCCGATTACGCAAGGCGTGGAGGATTTCTCTGTCGCCGACGAACAACACACGCCGCCCTATCAAGAAGGCAAAGTGCACCTGCTGCTGCGCAACCGCTCAGACGACGGCGAACGCGAGGCGGCGGCCGGTTGGGTCTACGAGCCCGGCAAGGGCCGGCTCGTACACTTGGCTCCGGGCCACACGCGCGAGGCCATGGAGCACCCGATGTTTCAGCGCTTGATGCGGAACTCGGTCGAGTGGCTACTCGGCCGATGACGAGCGCTTCCCGAGTCACACGAACGCAAGACTTGGGTCAAACAGCGCGCGCCCGCCTGACTCTGGGCGGTAGCCTGTCCATCAACGCAGGGAGCCGGCCGACACGATACTATGTCCCTCGGGCGTCTCGTCGTACCATATTCGAAGCCCCACTCCGCCAAAGTTACGTCATCCTACATTTCCTCAACGTAGAGATTCCGAAACTGAATCAGGCTTGGCGCGTACAACCATTTTCCATCTTGCCACCGGCCATCATGCTGTAACCCGATAGGGCTTTCGAGCGAAGCTCGGGGACCAGCGCGTTGTCGATCACCTTGTGGCCGTTGAGAATGACGGTCACGCGGCTTCCTTGGGCTGTAATCTCAACGGTGTTCCATTCGCCGATGTTCTTGTCGGCGTGCAGTTTGGGCGTCGCCGCGGCACGCACCTCGACCGGCAGCTTCTGGTTGCGCCGAACGCTCCATAGCTCACCCGAGCCCGCCGGCCAGCACCAGATATTGATCTGTGGCCCGCCTCGTAGTAGGATCCCGGAGTCGGCGTCAGGGAACCTGATCTTAATCGGCTCGCCGTTCTCGTCCAGTTTCTCACTTCCATCCGGCAACAGGATGCGGCCGTTCGTATAGACGGGCGCCGCCTTGAAACGCCAGTCCAAACGAAGAACGAAATCGCCGTACTCTTCTTGCGTCCAAAGATCCTTCTCGCCTGGCGCTTCGCTGCGCGCGTCGTAGTCGATGACACGGTCGACAACCTTCCAGTGGCCGTTGTCGCCTTCGGGTATCTTCCAGCCGGCTAGATCCGTTCCGTTGAAAAGTGATACAAAATCGGCCCGCGGACCGCCTTCCGGCCGTGCATACGCCGACGCACTCGTCAACGCAAAGACGATGATGAGACCCGTCATGAAGCGAAACCGCATCGGACACCTCCTCATATCAAATGAGAATTTCCAACTTGGAACTCCGACGGCAACATGGTACTCCCCTTCGTCTGGGCGGGCAACATCGAGTTCACATCGAGTTCGCGGCAGCCGAGTTCGATGAGTCAGCAGCCACAGCCGCCAGATCGAACCAATTGCGGGGGGTTAGAGATTGACCAGCCGCTTATCCGTGTCGCCAAAGCGGTCAAGCTCGACCCCCATTCGGTCCATCAACGACAGGTAAAGGCTGCAAGCACGGCGGTTGTCGTCGCCCTTGTCGAGGTAGTCGAGGACACGCCCCGGTTTGAGTCCGCCGCCGGCGGCGGCGAGTAGGATTGGCATCTGTTCGGCGCTGTGGGCGTCGCCGTCTAACAGGTTCGAGCAGCACATGAGCATCGAACTGTCGAGCAGTGACCGGCCGCCCTCGTCGATCTGTTTCATACGGTCGAGCAGGTAGGCGAACTGCTGCACGTGGAACCGGTTGGTCTCGAGGTACATCGCTTCCAGTTCCGGCGCCTTGCCGTTATGCGTGAGATCGAGGTGCAACGCACCCTGCACACCGTCAAGAAAGCCGAAGTTCATCTGCGACAGATCGTTGTTGAGCATGCACGTGGCGATGCGCGTCTTGTCCATCTGGAATGCCAGGACAATGAGGTCCATCATCAGCTTCATGTGCACGGGGACATCCTGCGGCAAGTCGTCGTCCGGGCGCGGCATGTCGGGTTCGCTGAGCGTCGGCCGCCAACCTTCGAGGCGGTCCTCACGCGAGGCGCGTTCGATGCGCTTCTCGATGTCGCGGACCGATTCCATATACTCGTCGAGCTTGCGGCGGTCGCCGCGGCTAATCTTGGGCTGGAGGTGGTGTGCCTCTTCGAGCACCGAGTCGAGCACGCTCAGATCAAGTTCGCGCCCCTTGCCGTCGCCGACCAAGCGCTCGAAGGCCCGCGCGGGATAGATCTCCTTGGTGGCGGGTTTCGTATCAGACGCCCACGAGATACAAGAGGCGTAGATCATCGACACGCCGTCTTCGAGACGCAGCTCATTCGGCTCGATGCCCAGGGCCAGACTCGGTACGGCGGTTTGATGCCCGATCCGCTGAGAAAGCACCTGGTCCATCGTCTTGCCAACGCGGATGTCGCTGGGGTCGAGGCTGATCGTCGCGCCCGAGAGCAGGTTGGGCATGCGGCCCAGGTGAGGACTGGAGGAGTCAACCGCGGCCTGGTTGTAGAGCCCGCGAATGAAGGTGATGTCCTCGCGGTGCGGCATCATCGGCGTGAGGCCCGGGCCGATTTGCATCGAAGCCCCTTGGCCTTTGGCCCACCAGTGAGCCGGCTCGACACCATTCGAGAAGTAGACAATGCCGAAGCGCGTAGGCGGCTTGTCCAGACCCGCCTGTTTGGCTGTCGCTTTCCCCTCGGCAGCCCCAAGCGGCAACGATTCCATCCATGGCAGTGCCAGGGCCACACCCGCCCCTCGCAGGAAACGTCTTCTTGATGGTTGACGCTGCATCGGTCTTCTTTCAGTGTGCCTCATCTTGCCATCTGTCGCATCAATCTTCCGCGGCGACACGGCTCTGCACGGAGCCTGGTCCGGTGTCTTCTCTTCCGCGCCGATACCGAAACTGCCGGCTGGCTGCGATCTCCGACGCCAATTCCGCAAACATCCCTTGATCGCCGACGCCCACAAGCCGGTCGATAAGTGGCTGATCCGACAGTAGTATCGCACGCCCAAGCGCGTATCCCAGCAGCTTCGACGAGAGCGTACGAAGAACCTGACTCTGTTTCGTTTCCAAATGATCGACCAGCCCGGTCACGCCATCGATACGAGTAGTGTCGCCGAGCAAGGTAGTTGCGTCAATCGGCTTGCCGTCGGAATACTCGGCCCGCCAGCGGCCCACGGCGTCGTAGTGCTCGAGCGGGAAGCCGAGGGGATCGATGCGCGAATGGCAACTCACACACGAGAGATTGCGCCGGTGTGCCGCGAGTTGTTCGCACATCGTGAGCCCGCAGAAAAGCTTCTCGTCGGCCGGGATCGACCCGGCGTCCGCCGGCGGCGTCGGCGTGGGCGTTCCCAGCACCCGCCGCAGTACCCAATCACCGCGCTTCACGGGGCTCGTCCACCGTGGCGCGGATGTCACGGTCAGCACGGCTCCCAGACGCAGCAAGCCGCCGCGCTGGAACTCGTCGGCTCCCTCAACTTTCTCGACGCGATCGGTGGAAGCGACTTCCTTCTCGACTCCGTAGTGCTTCGCCAGCGTCTTATTCAGAAAGGTGTAGTCAGCCGAAACGATTTCGCGAATCGGACGGCCCTCCCGAATCACGTACTCGAAGAACGAGACCGCCTCGTCATACATCGCCGCCTTCACTGCTTCCGTGAATCCCGGAAAGCGGCTCTTGTCGACTCCGCGATGTTGATCGAAACGGTAAAACCCGAGCCACTGCCCGAAGAACTCTGTTGCTAAGCGGCGCGCCTTGGGGTCGGCGAGCATCCGCTTGGCGTGGCGGCGGATCTGTTGCGGGTCGCTCAATTCGCCCTCTTTCGCCGCGCGCCGCAGTTCGTCATCGGGAACAGACGACCACAGGAAGTAGCTCAGCCGGCTGGCCATCTCCCAATCCGAGAGCGGAGTCACAGCGGTCAACTCCTCGGGCGCCTCGAGCCGATAGAGAAAAGCCGGCGCAACGAGGATGCGAGTCAGTAATGCGCGGATGGCTTTTCGGTGATCGAGTCCTCCGTCCTCCCGCAGCGTCGTATAGAACGACCGCAGACGATCCTTCTCACGCGGCCAGAGCGGCCGTCGCCACGCGCGGCTCGCGAACGCGATCGCGTCTTCGATGTGGCGCGGATGCGCGGCCATCTGCGCGGCAACCACGGCTTCGTACTCGGCCCGAAGAGCTTTGACATACGGGCGGGGCTCGGCGGGAAGTTTTTCGATCTCCCCCTCTTCCAACTCGCCAATGCCCTTGTCGTTCAACTCAAAGCCGTACTTGTTAACGAGCAAGCCAACAAAGGAGTCGTGATACTCAAATGACGCGAATAAATCCGCCCATGCGTCCTCGAGCTCCTGCCGGGCGGTGTCATCAAGCATCTTGTCGACCAAAAACTGATCGTCTCGAAAGTACTTGGCGCGGTAGTGGAAGCTGTCGCGCTCAGGTTGGTTATAGGTGTTGTCAAAAGGCCGAGGGATGGGGTCTCTGTCCGATGGAGTCGGCTCACCGTGGGAAGTCTGCGGCAGGTTCGCGGCGTATTCGAGGACGTTCCGCTTCCAGGCTTGAAAACCTTCGCTCTGGGGATCGGCCAGCAGCGCCCATACCGGCGTTAACGCGGCGGGGCCTTTGCGATCGGTGATGGTGCACCGCAACACGGCGTCGTTCGACCGCTCCAGGCCAACCTCCACACTAACGCTCAATTGAAATCCCAGCGTACCTTCCCGCGGCGTCATCGGGAGAAATAGCCGGGTCTCGCCCTCGGTCGCGAAGTCATTCGACCCCACGGCTCCGCCGTCGGGTCGCTGCCCGAAGGCCAGCTTCCGGGCGGTTTGTTCGTCAAGGACGGACAGGAGAGTCTGCTTAGGGCCGCGGCTTCTGTCCGCGCGCAGTTCCCGGATCGTTGCATTGCGCCAGACGACCACGGGATTCTCGCTCGACGCGGGATTGACCGGGACGATCGAAAGATAGAAGCCCGATTTGTCATCCCTATCCCGCGAGGTGAACCGCAGCTTGTGAGTCACCGCGCCCGCCAGAGATTCATCGGTGATGACGAGAGCCCGCTCGTCGCCGGCGCCGCCCGCGGCCAAAGCGCCCGCCGCAAACAGCCACCGTGGTCAGTTGATGACGAACTGCTGGATCTCTTCGCACTGCTGACTGGTGGCCGCCTCGCTCTCGGCGTTCCCGGGACCCTCCGGTTCGGGCAAGTCCCGCCACAGCGAAACCACTTCGGAAGTCGGGTGGCTCGGGGATGACTGTCGTACGACCGCCCAGATGTGTTGGAGGAAACGAGGACTCACGTTCTCGCGCTTTGCAAGGTCGTCCAACGAAATGTCGCCTTCTCCCAAGACTTCTCGATGACGGTAGCGCCAACAGGCGTACAAAGCCCTGCCATACCGCTCCAGGCCAAACGCCCGGCCCCCTTCCGCGGCCACGGCGCGGAAACCGTGCTTGCGATAAATGGCGTGAATGCGGTGGATCGCCGACAGCTCGAAGCCGCTCATCCCGGGATCTTGATAGAACGACAGCGGCCCCGCACCGATCACAGCATGGTCCGCGATGCGCTTCGCCGCCTCGAGATAGCTCTCGATATTGGCATCGGCCATGAACTGCACGCCACCGAAGTTCGTGAAACCTTCACCACCGACCGCATCACCCGCGAAGTCGCGCTCCACGTTGTAGTCGAGGCCCGTCAGGTCACGGACCGTGTAGGCGTATTCGCCGCTCGTCAGGCGGCGCACCGTCACCTGCCCTGGTTCACCATCGTGCGTCTCCGCGAAATCGTTCAGTTCCGTTCTAATCCACTCGGCAGCCTGACGCCGTTCGGCTTCGCTTGGTTGAGGCATGCCCTCCGGCGGCATCCGCTTCTGCTCCAGAACGGCCTGGACCTTCCGCCACTGCTTGAAGCTGTCGCCAATCGAGTTTCGGGAGGTCAGTCTCTTGAGGTCAATTCCTGCCGTAGTTGCTGCTTCGCCATGGCACTGGACGCAATACTGCCGGAACAAGGCACTCGCCTCGGTGGCGGAGGCGTTTGCCGTTTCCGCGGCCGTGATGCAGACCGCGAGGGTAAGAAACAAACGCAACACCGCTGCGGAGAGGCCAGGGTCAGGTTCGCGGCTGAACCTGGGATTCTGTAGCTTTTTCATGAAGGTAGGGATAGCCTCCCCTATTCTAGGTTGCACTGGCGGCACTCGTCCAGACGGTCGAGCATGAAAGAACGAGGGTGCCCCCAATGCCTGTCGCGACCAGCGCGAAGACAGCTCCAGATAGCAGCGCTTCCCGCCAATTACCGAACGGAGACCCGGCCAACTCCCGCCTCTTGCGCAGGCTTCTATGAACTCTTGCGGCTTGCTGCTTCGGCTTTTGCTTTTCGTTTTTCCTTTAGGCTTAGCTGCGCCGGTTTCTTCTTCTCTTTCTTGCCTTTGTCTTTCTTGCCTTTGTCACCCATGTTGTTCTCCTTGGTATTCAGGTTCGGTCCTGCGGATCGAGCGGCAGAGGGACCTCGCCCACTTCGGTCGATCCCGAGCCCTCACCGGACCGGCGGCCACTAGACCACCCCGATTGACGGGCTCGTCAACAAGAGCGCTAGCCGGCACATCCATGATAGGAGATTGTCGGGGCTGGCTGGCGGCCACTATCTATGGGCTTGGGGGCTCGGGTTCCAATTCGGCGAGGTCGAAACGGTAGAAGGTGATCTCGCCGTATCTGGCTCCCGCCTCCTTCGCGGTTTCGACTACCATGCCGATCGTGCCGTCGGCCAAGCGTTGCAGGACCGAATAGGCGGCGAATCCGTTGTTGAATTGAACCGGGTTGGTGAAAGTCTTGCCTTCGTCGTAGCTGGTCCAGACCATGATGTTGTTGCGGTTGAGCCCGGCATCGCCGCGCGGACAGGAAAAAAGGATTCGATCACGGTCGTGGCCGGCGCGTTTGGCGGAATAGCGGACCAGAGAGCCGTCTACCCGCGTGATAGGGATGCTGTCGGGACGATCGGGCCCCCAGGTCACCCCGCCATCGCTGCTGAGATGGCGGCGGCGGAAATCACCGCTGTTCTGCCTGCCGTCCAGAAGCACCCGGCCGTCAGTTAGCTCGACAACTTCGTCCTCGTTGGCTTCGGGTCCCGCGGTGACCTTGCCCACCTGCCAGCTCTTACCGTGGTCGTCGGAATAGTACACGAACGGTTCGACCGTAACCGGACCGCCGGGTGTTTTTGAGCCGCTGCGCTTGGCCGGAATCACCAGGCGGCCGTTGCGCGAGGCCTCGTCTTGCCATTGAAGCTGGATGCCGTTGCCCGGGCCGGGCTCGGCTTGGCGCCAATAGAGCCCGTCGCTGGTTTCGTGCGGCTCGTCCGGATAGATGACTTGTTTGCGATCCGACCAGGTCTTGCCGTTGTCGCGACTCGAGCGGACCCACACAACATGGTTGCCGTCAGCGGGGTCGGTGCTTTGGCCATACGCAACAGTCAATGGCGCCATGTCGGGCCACTGACCATAGAACAAGAACACCGTCCCGGTCGTTGCGTCGAGTACCGGCGTCGGGTCGGCGAAATCGGCCAGATCGCCGTTGGGACGGAATCCGGAATCGATGACCACCATCGGCTGCCAGGTTCGACCGTTGTCGGTACTCCGCCGCATGACGAGATCGATCGGAGCATTCTTGTCGCGCCGGGGGTCGCTGCCCTCTCCGCGCCGCGCCTCGGCAAAG
Source organism: Bryobacterales bacterium (assembly GCA_965261065.1). Taxonomy (GTDB): domain Bacteria; phylum Acidobacteriota; class Terriglobia; order Bryobacterales; family UBA6623; genus JAKZVK01. The sequence continues at coordinate 8,340,252 of OZ253444.1, forward strand.
AGCAACACCGACCCATCCGGCGCGACGATCATGCCCGGAATGCGAAACCGGTAGTAGCGGTCCTGTTGCGTGACATAGTCTCCCTTGGGAGCCACGAACGGCACTGACACCGAGATGACCTCAGCGGCTGCCGGGCAACAGAAGATCCAGCCGGCCACGATCACCAACATACCGGAACTACGGACGTGTCCCCTCGGATGCGACATGTTACCTCCCAGCAAGTGGCTCCACGGAGCAAGTTTTGGTCTCTTCACCAAAGCCATGTCCTACTAGCTTACGCCTGTCGGCGATTCTTCGGCGAGTACGGCAAGGCAACCTGGAAGGCCCGCCGCTTGGAGGTGCGGGTTCGCCCAAGACCTTGGTCGGCCGGATCGCCGGTGGGAGCCTCCGCACCCCTCGCTGACGCTCGGACCTCGGAACCTCGTTGGTTCCCGATGCAATAAAATCTTGGGATTTTTCGGGTTTCGCCCATATACTGGAACTTCCGATGTCCGCTGCACCCAAAAAGCAGCCGAGCCACGTTTTCGTCTCGCATTCCAGCAAGGACGACGACGTCGTTAACAAACTTCAGGCCGCTCTCGGCGATCTGTTCGTCGATGCCTGGACGGATTCGAGGCGCTTAACCGGCGGCGACAAGCTCGAGAAGAAGGTCGTCGACGCAATCGAGAGCGCGCGGCACTTCGTGGTCGTGCTGAGCAACAATGCGGTCAATTCGAAGTGGGTCCGACGAGAGATCAAGTGTGCTCTCGATGTTCAAAAAAACGGGGAGAGAACTATAAGGTCATCCCGGTTCTGCTGCCGGATGTCGATTCCGATGCGCTTGAGCTCTGGTTCGACGAGGAACCGGTGGCAATCAAACTCGATGAAGGCCCGGGTGGTGTCGACAAAGCTCTACCTAAGATCGAAGCCGCCCTCGGCCTGCGCCTGCCGACCGACCCGAAACCCGCCCAAAAACAGCAAGCAAAACCAGTCGCCGACCTGATCCTCGAGCTAAGGGACCCCAAGCTTGTCACCATCGACGGCAAGCGGCGCGCTCGGGCCACCGCCGAGTTGTTCTTTCAACCGCCCGACGGCAGCGATCGAATCCGCGGGGAGAACCGTTTCACGATCACCGCGCCCCTCGGCCCCATCGAAACCGACGACATTCGCTGGTACTTGGAACGCTACTCGGCCTGGGCCAACGAGCATTTCACCGAGCGAGCCAAAGAGATCGAGGCTAAGCTCCCCGAGTGGGGACGCCTGATCTACTCCGAGCTCAAGCACGAGGCCGGCGGCAAAGCGTTTCAGCGCTGGGAAACCGCTCCCAAGGGCGGCGCTCGGCGCCTCACGGTCTTCGTCGATCAGACCCTCATTGCCGGAGCCACCGAGGACGAGGAAGCCACCGCCAAGGAGGCCGCCACCCTGTTGCTCGGTCTGCCATGGGAGCTGATCCGTGATGAAAAGGGCTACCTGTTTGAAGGGACACGTGGCGTCTCGGTGCGGCGGCGGCTGCCGAACAAGGACTATCGCGAGCCGACGGCCACCAACCCGCCGATCCGGGTGCTGCTGGTCAGCCCGCGGCCGGAGGACGAGCACGCGCTGTACATCGACCATCGCATCAGCGCCAAGCCGGTCGTCGAGGCTCTCGCGGGGCTTGGCGAGCTGGCTGAGTTCAAGATTCTGACGCCGCCAACCGCCCAGGCGCTCGAAGAGGAGCTGCGCACGGCCGCGGAGGCGGAAAAGTCGTATCACGTCGTCCATTTCGACGGGCACGGGGTTTCCTCGAAGACGCAGGCCCTCGGGGCGCTGTGCTTCGAAGACCCGAAAGACTCGAAAAAGCTCCAGAAGCGCGCTTCAGACATCGTCGACGCGGAAAAACTCGCCGCCAGCCTGCGCGATCATCGCGTGCCGCTGTTTTTCCTAGAGGCCTGCCAGAGCGCCCGCACGGACAAGGACCCAACCGCCTCGGTGGCCGGCAAGCTGCTCCAGTCGGGCGTCGCCTCGGTGGCGGCGATGAGCCACAGCGTGTTGGTCGAAACCGCCAAGCGCTTTGTCGAAACGTTCTATCCCGAGCTGATGAAGGGACAGAGCGTCGGTGAGGCCATGCTGGCCGGGCAGCGGGCGCTGTTTCACGACAAGTTCCGCGGCAAGACGTTCACGGGCGACTTGCACCTCGACGACTGGTTCGTGCCGGTGCTGTTTCAGGAGGAGCAGGACCCGCAGTTGATCCGCGAGACGCCGGCGGAGGACGTGCAGCGGCTCATCAGGGAGCGGCGCGAAGCGGCTCTGGGTGAGCTGCCCGAGACGCCGCCGCACACCTTCATCGGGCGCAGCCGCGAGCTGTTGGCGGCCGAGCGGCTGCTCGAGCGCGAGCGCTACGTCGTGCTGCGCGGCGAGGGGGGCGAGGGCAAGACGACGCTGGGGGTCGAGTTGGCGCGCTGGCTGGTGGAGTCGCGGCGCTTCGATCGGGCGGCGTTCGTGTGTGTCGAGGCCGGCAAGGATGATGACGCGGTCAAGGCGCTGTTTGCGCTGGGCCCCCAGCTCGTCGCCGGCTACGAGGGCCAGGGCGGGACCGACCACGACGAGGGGCTCAAGCTGGTCGAGCGGGCGCTTAGCGAGCGACCGACGTTGATCGTCTTCGACAACATGGAGAGCGTGCTGGAGCCTCCGAAGGACTCCGTGGAGGCAGACGCGTTCGACCAGAAAAGGCTGGACGGACTCGTGGACCTTTTCCAGAGTCTGCGGAAGGCCGGAGACACGCGGCTGGTGTTCACGAGCCGGCAGCGGATGCCCGCGCCGTTTGCGGCGAATCACATCGAGATTAGCCGGCTCGATCGGGGCGACGCGGTGCGGCTGGTGGGCAAGGTGCTGGGCGAGGAGCAGAGCGCACCGCTGCCGGCCGACCCGGGCGAGAGCGAGCACGAGATCAACCGCCTTGTCGACGCCGTCAACTGCCACGCGCGCAGTTTGGTGCTGCTGGCGGGGGAGGTGGCGGCGACAGGGGTGAAGGCTGCGACCGAGGGGTTGGGCGAGTTGATGGCGGCGCTGGCCGAAAAGCACCCGGATGATCGGGAGCGATCGTTGTTTGCAAGCGTGGAGCTGTCGCTCAGAAGGCTGCCGGAGGGGATGCGGGAGAAGATTCGGGGGCTGGCGGTGTTTGAGGGCGGCGGGAGCCTGCTGACGATCGGTATGGTTCTGGAACTGCAGCCACAGGAAGTTGTCCCGTTGGCAGCCCAGTTGGCTCAGGTTGGGCTGGCGGCGTTGTTGCCGCCCGAGGGGCTGCCCTACCTGCGCCTGGACCCGGCGCTGGGGCCGCTGCTGGCCGGAGAGCTGAGCCCCGAGGACCGCGAGGCGACCCGGGCGCGCTGGGTCGAGGCGATGGCACAACTGGCGGGCTTCTTGTACCAGCAGCGGCAGAAGGACCCCAAGCTTGCCTACAACCTGGCGCTGCTGGAGCTGCCGAACCTGCTGGCCGCCCTGGAGCGCCTGAGCCGCACGGCCGGCGCCGCCCGCGTAGTCGACATGGCCACCGACATCGAGGGCCTGCTACATAACCTCGGCCGGCCGCGGGCGCTCGCGCGGGCGGCGGAGATTCGGGAGGAGGCGGCGAAGGATCTGGGCGAGTGGAGCCACGCAGGCTTCGTGGCCGCGGCCGCGGCGGTAGAACGGCTGACCGAGGCTGGCCGGCACGCCGAGGCGGTCCAGGCCGCGCAGGCGCTCGTTGAACAGGCGCAGTCGGCTGGCGAACAGGCCTTCCCCGAGGCCTCCTATGCCCTCGCGGAGGCCCACATCCACCTCGGGCGCGCGCTCAATAGGGCCGGCAGCGCCGGTTCGGCGCTCGAGCCGCTGGTCGAAGCCCGCAGGCGCTTTGAGAAACTGGCCGCCGCCGGCGACCAACACGCTGCGCGCATGGCCTCCGTCGCCCTGACGGAGCGGGCGGACTGCCTCACGGCCCTCGGTCGGCTGGACGAAGCGGCGGCGGCCTACGAAGAGGCCATTGAGCTAGACAAGCAGCGCAACGACCCGAGAGACGTCGCCACAGGCCAAGGCCAGCTCGGCACGGTGCGCATGCTGCAGGGCCGCTACCAAGAAGCCCTCGACGCCCACCAGCAAGCGCGCGGGATCTTCGAACAGCAAGGCGAGGACAGTCACGTCGCCATCGCCTGGCACCAGATCGGCAGGGTACACGAGGAGGCCGGCCAGCCCGAGGCCGCCGAGCAGGCCTACCAGCGCTCCTTGCAGATCAAGATGCGCATCGGCGACCGCACGTTGGCAGCGACAACGCTAAACCAGCTTGGCAATCTCTACTCGCAGATGGGGCGTCGCGAGGAGGCCGTGCGCTTCTACCGCCAGGCAGCCGACATCGCCGTCGAGCTGGGGGACTCGAAAGCCGAAGGCCTTCGCCGCAGCAACGCCGCCAACCAACTCATCACGCTCCAGCGCCACGACGAAGCCCGCCGCGAGCTGGAGCGGGCGATTGAGTGTAAGAAGCCCTTCGGCCACGCCGCCGAGCCCTGGACAACCTACGGCATCCTCCACAACCTAGAGCGCGCCGTCGGTGCCCCCACCGCCGCGACCGCTGCCCGACAGGAAGCCATCCGGCTCTACCTCACCTACCGCCGCGACGGCGGCGAGAACCTGAACCGTTCCCGCCAGATCTACGACGGCGTCCGCCAAGCCCTGGCCGACGGCAACGCTGAGCAGGTCTCCGCCGAGCTCGCCGCCTTGGCCCAAGCGCCCAACTTCCCAGCCTACCTCCAGCCGCTCATCCCCGCCCTCCAAGCCATCCTAGCCGGCGATCGCGACCCCGCCCTCGCCGACGACCCCAAGCTCGACTATGACGACGCCGTCGAGCTGCGCCTCCTCCTCGAAGAGCTGAGGGCAAGTGAGGCCGGTACGCCATAGTAGCCTGGCCCCGACCTCCCGCTCGATGAGTCACGGATTTTGCAAAACTTTATTCCCTGCGCGCTCAACCACTTGCCCCTCCACCTACCCCGGAACCTTGCACTGTGCGTGTTAGCCTGATACCGGAAACGACCGGTGCGGACAGATCGCCGGACCAACACGACCGTTTCCTGGCCAGGCAGTTTCGTTGTTGCTCTCCGGAAAGAAGTAGAGCGATCTTCCCCCGCGGGCGGCCGCTCCTGCAACGGGTTCGACCGTAGGGTTTGACCGTAGCGCGGATCTCGGTTTTGAGATCCGCGGGTTTTGACCCTATCGGGGTTTAACCCGTAGCGTGGATCTCGATTTTGAGATCCGCGGCAGGTGCGGACCGTCCGTTCAAGCCCGCTCTTTCGCTCCTATCTTGAGCGGGTCGCTGAGATCTCCACAGACGGGAGCCAGAGGGCCCTCTTTTTTTGAAAGGACTTGGTTGTTAGGATTTCGAAACGCGAAAGCCAACTGAACAAGCAGCACAAGTGCGCCCAACCCGAGCCGTGACTGTGAGGGGCTGTGAAAAAATCGATGTCCATGAACGAAGCCGGCGCAATTGTAGGGGCGGGCCCCCGCGCCCGCCCGCGCTTTGCTGATGACTTGCAATGCCAGGGCAGGATCGGGCGGGCACGGGGGCCCGCCCCTACAATCCTCCAGCGTTTTTGTCACAGCCCCTGAGGGAGCGGTCCGGCACCCCGACCACACACGTCTACCCCGAGCCGCTAGAGCAGAACTGCGTCCGGCCCGCCCGAACCGAGCCCCGACCGCAAGGGAGTGAGTGCGCTGCCTCGGACCCGTACCATCCGCTCCCAAATCACGCGACACCGCCGCCGGTCTTCCACTCCGGCAGCCAAAAACCCGCACCCGTGCCATTTCGTTCCATTCTGTCTCACTCTGGCCCGCCACCAGGCTCTCAACCGGGTCGGCCCCCACAGCCGCGCCGCCTAAAACGCGAACCGCAAAAGGAACCGAAACGTGCGGCCGTCGTTGAGGGTGTTGGTGATCTGCCCAAAGTCGGCGGCGGCCAACGTCCGCCCCGGCTCGGCGAACTGCGGCACGTTGAAGAAGTTGATCGACTCGGCGCGGAACGTGAACGACTTGTCGACCCGCACGTTCCAGGTTCGCGACAGCGCCGCGTTGACGTTCCGAATCCCGTCCTTGCGAAATGTATTGCGGCCGACGTTGCCCCGCGTGTCGCCGACCCGCATGAACGCAAACGCCGTCGTGGGCAGCAGCGAGGCCGACGTGTCGGGGTGGCTCACGCTGCGGCCCAGTACCGCCGGATCGACCACGTGCGGACGGTCGCCGCTGGATCCGTCTAGGTTGCCGAATCCCGGCGAGTCCGAACCCGACAGAATCGTGAAGGGCGTCCCGGTCTTCAGCAAAACCACCGTCGAGAGGTTCCACTGCCCCAGCACGTTTCGCGCCAGCCGTCCCTGCGCGCCGAACGCCGGGGTCAGGTAGTTCATGCTCCACAGAAAGGCGTGCGTCTGGTCGAAGCTGCTGAGCCCCCGCAGGTCCTCGTGAATCAGAAACTCCGACTGGTTACGGCTGCGCAGCGACGATGCTCCCGCGCCGGTGTCGGTATAACCCGCGCCCAGGTCAATCGCCTTGCTGAACCAATACGACGCGTCGACCGTCACGCCGTTCCAGTCGCGCAACACGAGCGACGCCCGAGCGGCATCGAAGTAGCCGCGCGAGCTGTTGATGATCTTGCGGATGTCGAAGAAGTTCTGATCGGGCCGGCGGTCGTTGATGTTCCCACTTGTGGGCGTGGTGCCCGGCACGTCGACGGCGCGGTTTGTGTACCACTTCATGAACAGCTTCTGCGACCGGCTGCCGACATACCCGAGCTGGAGCCGCCAAACCCTTCCGGGCAGCGGTTCCCAACTGAAGTTGTACTGCTGCGCGTAGGGAGATACCAGCCGCGGGTCGTTCCGGAACGACGTGGCGCGGTCGTTGGGATCGAGGTCCTCGAAGCGCCGGCCCTCCAAGGGGTCGACCAAGTCGGGGGCATCGTTGGAGATCTTGAACACCGCCGGCGGATTGAAGCGCACCTGGTGGTAGGTCGCCGGGTAGACCTCGGCGTAGTGCAGTCCGTACCCCGCGCGCACCACGCCCCACTGGCGCGGCAGCTCGTAGGCGAAACCGAAGTGGCCGCCGACGTTGTTGCAGTCGCACGGGAACCCCACATCCACCCGGCCGCTGACTTCAGTCGGCCTCGTGACCGGCGAGTAGCGCAGACCCATGCTGAGCGTGAGATTGGGCTTTGCCCGCCATTCGTCGCCCACGAAGTACTGCGTGTCCCAATTGCGAAATCCCATATGGCTTTCGCCCAGGGCGCCGGAGAATCGGCTTGGGATGCCCAGGCGCAGGTTCGTGATGGCGTCCCGCCCGAAGTCGTTGCGAAACCCCATCACGCCGCGCCGGCTGCTGGTCTCGATGCCGTTGAACTGGCGCCGCAGCAGCTCGAACCCGGCCGTGAGATTGTGCGGGCCCCGCACGTGCCGCACTCGCGCTCCGTACAGGAACTGGTTCTGGGCACGGTCGAGCGGGATCTCCGAGCCGGGTCCGAGACGTTCGATCGCGTCGCCGAAGCTAACGTCGCGGGGGATGGCATTCTCCTCGGGCGTGAGCAGCGAGCCGACTCGATCAAACCCCGCCGAGAGGTCCATCACCGTGCGTGGACTCCAGGTGCGCGTCCAGCCCAGGCGGGCGCTATGATTCCGGATCGTCGTGTCGGGGTTTTGGCCCGTGACGAGCTGAAACGCATCAACCTGTTGCGACGTGAAGCGATAGCGCGTGATCAGCCGATCGAGAGCCCCGAACTCCTGGTCGAGTTGGATCCCGCCGACGTCGGTGTCGATCCTTTGGGGAGCATTCGTGTTGAGCGCCCGCGGGTTGATGTCGGTGCGGTTGGGTGCCTCGTTCGGGTAGGCGCCCAGGATCTGTTGGACCGCCGCCAACGTCGCCGGATCGTTGACGCGCGTGTCGGGGTGATTGAAGATCGGGGTTCGCTCATCGGGTCGCGGCACGAGAACATTGCCGTTCACGCTTCCACGGATCGCCTGGCGACTGCCTTCGAGGAACAGCGAGCCGCCGCGCCACACCGGGGCGCTAAGAGTGAAGCCGGCGTCGTTCTCGCGGGCGGGCTTTACGGCACCGACCTGAAAGAACGAGCGGGCGCTGAAAATACTGTTGTTGTGAGCCGCGTCAAGGCTGCCGTGCACGCCCGCGGCGGTTCGGCCGGGTGGATGGATCGGCCGGGTCGCCGAGCCGCCGAACTCGGTGCCGAAGTAACGGCGTCCCGGTTCGAACTCCTGGACGATCGTCGCGGTGGTGCCGAGCCGCGTATTCAGTTCCCGCAGGGCATTGTTGTCGACGGCGTTGAACTGGACATTCTCGTTGCGGCGGCTCTCCCCCGACGAGGAGTCGGTCTGGCCCGCCAGATTAAGAGCTTCGCGGTCTTCGAGCGGCTGGGTTTCCGCCGTCGGCGTGGCTGCTGGGCTCTCTTCCGCGGCGTCTTCGGTTGCGCCGGCCGCTTCGCTTGCGGTCGCCGGAGGCTTTGCCACGGCTGCCGCGGGTTGGGGCTTGGCGCCCGACGCTTGGCGTCCGCTTGGTTGCCCATCGGCGGCGGCCAAGCCGGCCGCCACCAACCCCGAAGTCGCCAACAGGACAGCGATCAGCGGGAAGCAGAGGCGCTCGACACGCAGGACTCCCGATCGCCCGGGTTCCAGGCGTCCGTTCGTGAGCAATTCAGTCAGCAGGGGTACAAGCGAACCGCGGGACACTTCCCACTATGATGACATTTCGGCTACGAAGGGAGTCCGGCCTGGCCGCTGCGGCTGCGAACCCGACGGGTCCGCCGAGCCACGCATTGCAATCGGAAACTACAGGGCAATGACGGAAACTACAATGACTGCTTAGGCCCGTCGACGATCGAGAGCTACACCCCATGTCCAAATCCATCTGCGTGTTCTGCTCGTCAAGCAATCACGTTCACGACCAGTTCTTCGAGGCCGCCCGTGAACTCGGCCTTGGTATCGGGCGGCGAGGTGACACGCTCGTTTTCGGCGGGACCGACCTCGGGCTGATGCGCGCCGTCGCGCGGGCGGTCCACGAAGGCGGCGGGCGCGTGGTGGGCGTGATTCCTGAAGTGTTCAAGAGCAAGGGAATCGCCTACGAGGAGGCCGACGAGCTGATCGTTACCGACGATCTGCGTCAGCGAAAGTCCGTCATGGAAAGCCGCTCCGACGCCTTCGTCGTGCTGCCCGGCGGGTTCGGCACCATCGATGAGTTGGTCGAGATCCTGACGTTACGGCTGCTACACATGCATCAGAAGCCGGTGTTGATGGTCAACACCGGCGGGTTCTTCGATCCGCTGCTCGATATGTTCGAGCGGCTCTACGGCGGCCGCTTCGCCAAGGAAGAGCATCGCCACCTGTGGCAGGTGTCGCCCTACCCCGAACACGCCCTCGGCCTCTTGGACGAGCAGGGAACGTGACGGGCCGGTTGCCGGGCTCGCGGTACGCACGCATTTCGTCGCGCCGCTTGTCGTGGCGCAAGTTGCGGCTCGTTGGCCGCGTCACCTATCGTGGGAAAGTCTCGTGTCTCGCCACGGCTGTTGTGATGACAGCGTCGCCAAAGGAAAACCACCGTGCTTGATCAACTGCACCGTTTGCTAACCGATGCCGGACTCGTCGGCCAGTACGCGACGTGGGTGATCGAAGGCGTCGAGGTCCTCGGCGTTGTGATTCTCGCGATCGTTGCCAACGCGGTCACCAAGGGGATCATTCTGCGGGCGGCACATCAAATCGCACTGCGAACCAAGACCGATTGGGACGATATCCTCGTACGCCACAAGGCGTTTCATCGGCTCTCGCACCTCGCCCCCGCCTTGGTGATCTACGGCATGGCGCCGCTGGCGCTTCAGACGCCCGGTCTGATCGAGCTGGCGCGCCGCGGCGCCCAAGTCTACATGCTGCTGGCCGGGCTGGCGGCCGTCAATGCGCTCCTCAATGCGGTTAACGACATCTACCAGAAGTACGAAGTCGCCCAACGCGTCCCGATCGTCGGCTACCTACAGGTCGTGAAGATCGTGTTGACTGTTGCGGTCTTGATCTTCGCTTTGTCGATTGTCATCGACAAGTCACCGCTCTATCTACTCACCGGCTTGGGCGCGCTGACGGCCGTCATCCTCTTGATTTTCAAAGACTCGATCCTGGGGCTGGTCGCGGGCATCCAACTCGTTGCCAACAACATGTTGCGCCCCGGTGATTGGATTGAGATGACCAAGTACGGCGCCGACGGCGATGTCATCGAGATCACCTTGAACACCGTCAAGGTCCGCAACTGGGACAAGACCATCACCACTATCCCCACCTATGCCCTGATCGCGGACTCGTTCAAGAACTGGCGTGGCATGAGCGAGTCGGGGGGCCGCCGCATCAAGCGCTCGGTGTTCATCGACATCAGCAGTATCCGCTTCTGCTCGCCCGAGATGATCGAGGAGTTCTCCAAAGTTGAGCTACTCAAGGGCTACGTCGAACAAAAGCGAAAGGAGCTTGATGCCTTCAACCAGAAACACGACGTCGACGAATCGGTGCTGGTCAACGGCCGGCGGATGACCAACATCGGCACCTTCCGCTCCTACCTCGTCGCGTACTTGCGGAACCACCCCAAGATCCACCAAGAGATGACCTTCTTGATCCGCCAGCTCCAGCCGACCGAGAAAGGTCTGCCGCTCGAGATCTACGTTTTCAGCAACGATCAGGTCTGGGCGAACTATGAGGCCATCCAGGCCGACATCTTCGACCACATCTTCGCGTCCCTGCCTGAGTTCGGCCTGCGGCCGTTCCAGAACCCCACCAGCCACGACGTCGCCTCCGTAGGCGAGGGACTGCAGACGGCGATGCGCGGATCCTGACTCCTATTTCGCGGGCGCAAGCCCTCAGACAGGGCCGGCGAGCTCTCGCTCGAGCCAGACGACCTTGCCTTGGACAATGTCGAGGATGTTTCGCTTCTCGAGTGAGATCGGCTTCGAGATCGGGGGAGGGTCCACCGGCTCGTCGACCATGACCACGAGCGCCTGCCCGACCCGGCGGCACCGCGTGAGATGACCCTTCTTGGCCCAAGATAGCGCGTAAACCCCTTCGAACACGGGCCGGCGGCGCTCCCTGGGCGAGCGGTCGAGAAGCAGCAAGTCCCGCGGCCAGATCAGCGGCCACATGAACTTCTCATCTGCATGAGCACGCACCAGGACAGGACTCACCAGGCCCGACACAAGGGAAGCCGGAAGGGAGCGCCGTTCGAGCGACGGCGACAACCGCGGGTACGACGACCCCCCTCCCAGGTAACCGTCGAGGATCGGTACCGGGACGCCACTCGCGACATCGGGAGGGGCGCGCCCGGCCAGCTCCTCCTGCGTCAGCAGCGAGGTCAACGGGATGTCGAGCAATCCCATGACCTGGTCGGCCAACTCCATCCCAAGAACGCGCGCTCCCTTCAGAACGTTGTGGGCGTGGGGCTGCGAGTACCCCGTCAGCCGAGCCAATCCGCGCTCGGTGAGTTCCCCTCGCCGGACCCGCTCGTTCAAGTAGTGCAACAGGCGGGCTGCGATCTCTCGGAAGCCTGGAGGACCGCCCATATAGCTGTTAGAAATAGGCTATATCATGTTATCAAATTTAGAATATCTGTGTATAATTGAAAAACTGTGTATCCTAAGTGACTGATTTGCCTAGGTTACTGAGACGACATGAGTTCCAAAAAGATAAAGTATTCATCCCACATCGGCAATTCCGCCGCCCAGAACACTTGTGATCCTCTCTGTTGACGCTTCCCGGTAGCACGGGAATAATCGTCGGTAGCACTGTCCCTGGTTGTGGGTGCACCGGGCTTCGGCCCGGCAGCGCTTGCGAAGAACAAACGACAACAGACAACAAAAAAACCACACATCAAGGAGTGAGGAACCCATGGAATGGAACGTGTCCGAACTATACATGCTGGGCGCCGCCTCGTGCACGAACTGCAACGGGTCCGGGATCCATCGCGTGAACAAAGGAGAACTTGTCCCCTGCGGCTGCGCTCTACGAGCCGTTTTTCGTGCTTGTCATCAGCGCTTCCGAATCAGCCTCGGCCGCGGGCACTGCCGCACGGCGTCGTTTGAGAGGAATCCGCGGGGCAAGACCCATCGCAACTCGTGGTCGAGGAAGGAGGAGGAGTACATTGCCGATTTCGAGCTGGTGAGCCGACGCCACCTCGATGCCTTTCACTACAAGATCTTCCGGTACCACTTCTTGCTGGGCGCGGACTGGAAGCTCTACGGCCGGCGGTTCGGGATCAACCGGGGCGCCTTTTATCACGCCGTCTATCGCATCGAGGAGCATCTCGGCAGAATCTTCTACGAGCTGGAGCCGTATGGGCTCTACCCACCGCGCGACTATTTCGCCGTGCGCCTGAAGACCGCCGTCAAGCCCTGCACCCAGCCACCGAAAGCCGATCGGGCCATGCCCCGTAGGCCGTACGAGCTCGGGCGGGGTGAGGACATCTTGCCTCTGGCTGTCTAGGCGTTGCCGGGCCTTGGGAGAGCACGGGCCTCGGCAGAGCACGGTTTTCGGGAGAGCAGCGGGGCGGCATCGGTTGCCCTCCCAAGGGCTCGGACGCTTTGGCATCCACGGTCGTGATAGGTTGGCCGCGGTCGTGATAGGTTGGGATGGTGCGCCGGACCCCCCGTGCCGGCGTCACATCCCGACTGCTTGTGTCGAAAGGGACGGCATGCGGACCGTCAGACTCGTCAACTGTTCCAAACAGACTGTGCTCGGGGAGGCCGTCGAGGTCGCCGACAGCGCACGCACGCGGAATCGCGGCTTGCTCGGCCGGACGGGGCTCGAGAAGGGCACGGGGTTGTGGATCAACCCAACGGAAGCCGTTCACACGTTTTGGATGAAGTTCACGATTGACCTCGTCTTTCTGAACCGCAAGAAACGGGTGACCAAGGTCGTGCACCGGCTCAAGCCTTGGCGCCTGGCCGGCAGCTTGCGCGCGTCGAGCGTCGTCGAGCTACCCGCGGGCGCGGCCGAGGAGAGCGGCACCGAAGCTGGCGATGAGATCGAGGTCGAGGAACACCCGGAGACGTCCGCGGCCACCTGAGACTCCAGCAACGTTAAAAAAGCAGTGTGAAGGACGTTGCACCGCAGCTGTAGCTCGGCTATGCTGTCGATGCCGAGATGACTACATCAAAATACCCGCTAAACCGGCGCGACTATTCGCGGATTGAAGCCCAGAAGTATTCTCGGTTTCGATATCTCGCCGTCGAAGTGATCCCGACGAGCGTTGACGCAGGCTGACGCGGAACCCTCAGGGGACGCCCACCATGGCCAACGACGCACCAGACCGGGAGCCCGTCGAGAGGCTGAAGTCCCAGCGCTTGACCGAAGAGGACAAGTATTACTACGAGCGATCGTTCAAGGAACCGGTCGAAAGCACCGAGCGCATCGAAGAGGTCGCCAAGTTTCTGGTGGGGGCGACCGCGACGACCTCCGGCCTGTTTCTGGCTGCCTTCAAGCTCTCGCTCGGGAAGGATACGGCGGCGAGCTTCGTTTGGTACTTCCCGTTCCTGTGTTGGGCGGCGAGCATCGTGGCTCTCGTTCTGGTCCTTTTGCCCCGCAAGTACAAGGCGGGCGAGAGCGAGCCACAATCCTGGAAGAAGGCCTATCTGGCCGCCAGGGACCGCAAGTACCGCTACCTGCTCGGGGGCGCACTGTTGTTCGTGGTGGGGATTCTCTCCGCTGTGTGGCCGCTGGTCAACTAGGAGCCGAAATGCCTGAGGAATCGAAGACGTTTGTTGTCGAATGCGCATACTGCGGCAAAGACTTCCGGGTTCGGTTCCCCCTTGCGAACCCGGACGCCGAAGGGGAGAGCGAGAAGGTCGTCGAGTGTCTCTACTGCGACGAAAAGGTCAAGGTCACCGTGCCTCGCAAATACATCCCTGACGTCGACCTCCTTCGCCGCCTTCCCAGCAAGCGGTTGGAGCCGTAGGGACCGATGCCCGAGCCCATCACAATTGTCCCGCGGATTGAGGCGAAGCCCGAAGCCGCGCTCAACAAGCTGGTCGAGACACTCGACTGGCAGTTGGACAACCCGGTCGGCGGCCCGCGCCCCATCGGGCAGACCGGGCTTCTGGAGCAGATCGGCACTCTGCTATGGGAGGCATCCGGCCTCAGCGACAAGCAGGTCCTCGATGCGATCGACAAGGCCCGCGACGACGACTCTGGGACGCCGGCCCGGCTGGTCGTCACGGGCGAGAAGTTCCAACACTGGCCGTGGGAGCTACTGTATCACGGCGATCCGGGCTTGGGTTTTCTGGGGCGGCATCCCTGGGCGGTCGTCTCGAGGCGGGTGCGGGGCGAGGGCAGCAAGGCCCCTCTGGTGGCGGCCAAGCCGTTCCGCATTCTGCTGTTCATCTCCTCGCCTGTGGATCTCGACGCGGAGAAGAGCCGCCTGGACTTTGAGCGCGAGGAAGAGCTTCTCTTCACCGCCCTCGATGGCCCCTGGGCCAAGGGTGACCTGGACATCGACGTGGCGGAGGATGGGGCCCTTGATACGCTTCTCGAGCGCCTTGAAAAGCGTTTCTACCACGCCGTCATCCTGAGCATGCACGGTACTGAAGCGCGGGGCAGTGAAGGGAAAAACGAGTGGGGCCTGCTGTTCGAAGACAAGCGAACCAGCCGCAGCGCTCCCGTCGCTGGAAGCACCCTGGCTGCCCAAATGGACGGGCTGTCAAAAGGGCGCCGTCCCGGACTCGTTGTACTTTCGGCCTGTCGTAGCGCCCGGGCGGAGGAAAGCGCGGCCTCGATCACCAGCGTGGCCCGCAAGATCCACGAGGCCGACATAGAACGTGTGTTGGGAATGCGTCTCTCCGTCTCCGACGCTGCGGCCTCTGTCTTTAGCGCCGAGCTGTTCCGGCGCGCCGCGCAGGGAGAGGTCCTCGGTCGCGCGGTGACCCTGGCGCGCGGGAAAGTGGCCGACGGCGATTGGACTGAGCAAGGTAACGATCCGGCGCGAGGGGAAGCTCTGGGAGACCTATTCGGCCAATGGTCGCTGCCGGTGTTGCTTGACCGCACGGCGGACGGCGCGTTGCTCGACCCCGCCGCGCCCGGCACGCAGATCGAACGTCCGCCTCTGCCCACCGTCGTTAACGGAGACCGCAGCATAGAGCTGCCCTCGCGCGCCGCCTTCATTGGCCGGCGCATGTTCATCCGGGAGCATCTGCGTGGGTTCGTGGAGGGCAGGGCGCCGCGGCTGCTCTTCAGCGGGCCCGGCGGCGTCGGCAAAACGGCGCTCGCCGGGTACTTTGCGCGCTCGCTGCTCGAACGCGAGCCACAGACGCGGCTGCTGGGCTTCCGCGCGCCCTTCGATCTGGGCATGCTCTATGAGCTGTTGAGGCAGGAAGCCTTTGACGGTGACGAGGACGCGGCTTTACTCGCTGACATCCAGGCCGAGCCAGACCCACGGAAACGGATGGCCCGCCTCTTGAATTCGCTCGCCCGGCGCGAGCGCCCTTGCGCGTTCGTGCTCGACAACCTGGAGTCCCTGCAGGACATGTACACGCTCGAGGTTCCGGCGGAACACGAGGAGAGCCTGTGGTTTCTGCGCGAGGCTTGCGCGCTGCCCTCGCCGACGCGTGTGCTGTTGACGGGCCGCTACGCGCTCCGCGACCTGCCGGAAGGGGCGCCGCACGTGTGCCGAGTGCCGGACGCCCCCTACGGAGACGTGCTGCGGCGCATGAATCGGCTCGACTGGCCCGCTGAGATGGGTGCCGAGAAGATGGGCGCGCCGCAGAAGCGTGCGATCTACCAGCGGCTGGGAGGGAATCACCGGGCGCTCGAGTGGATGGCCCAACTGTTGGTGGGGGGAATGGAGCGGGCGGAACCGCTGGTGGCCGCATTGGAAGCGGTGAAAGCGCCGCCGGGGACTCTGGAAGAGGCCACCGAAGTGGTGCTGGAGGCGATGCGGCAGAACCTGCTCTTTACAGCGCTTCGCGGGCAGCTCACCCCGGAGCAGGACCGTCTGCTCCGGGCCGCATCGCTCTACCGCGTGCCGTTCACCGCGGACGGATTGCTGGCGGTCGACAACCAGCCTGAGCTTCACGAGACGAGCCGGACGCGCCTACTGGAGTATTCGCTGCTCGAGATGGCGTATGAACCGTCGCTGGAGCTGGAGTATTTCCTGGCGCCGCCGGTTGTACGGGAGCTGCTGGGAGGCCCTGGTTTCGAGGGTAAGGAGCGGGAGGGCCTGCACGAGGCCATCGGCAAATATCATCGCTTCCAGGGGCGCTATCTCTCCCGCGTATGGAGCGACTATCTGGAGGCCATTCATCACTTCCGCCTGGCCGGCAAGCATGAGGCGGCGGACGAGCTGGCCGAAGGCGTTACCGACTTCTACCACCGAATCGGCAACCTGGCCGAAGCCAAGGATCTGTGCAGGGAGATCGTCGAGCGGCCCGCGCCGGCGGCGCCTTGGTGGGCCTGGAACCGGTATGGCACGTGCCTCTTGCCGTTAGGTTCGCCGCAGGAGGCCTTGGAGGCGTTCGAGCAGGCGCTTCCGCTTGCCGAAGAACCAGTCGACCGCGGAGCCACGCTGAACAACATCAGTGCGATCTATGATCTCCGGGGGGACTACGAGACGGCCCTGCGCTACCTTGAACAATGCCTCGAAATCCGCCGCGAGACCGGGGACAAAGCGGGCGAAGGGACCACGCTCAGCAACATGGGGGCCGTCGCGCTTACCCGGGGGGACTACATGGACTGGACCCCTACGGCGAGGCCAAGAAATTAGGGACGGGTTGCAGTTGACTGAAAAAGCATAGCGAATCCAGCCCAATGGGGGCATGATCAAGTTAGCCGGGGAAGCGGAGGCGGGCTCTGCTGGAGAGCAACCCGCCAAGGAATACCCGGCCGCAGACTCATCGAAACGATGAGGGCGGGGTGTGCGCCTACTCAGGCCGCATCCCGCCTTGTGCTGCGCCATCGGATCGATAGATCTGCTCATGCCTTACGAAAACTCAGGCGGCGTCAGCCGCCTCTTCCCACAGCCGCTCATACTCTTGCGGCGGCCGGTAGCCCAGCGACGAATGCAATCGTGTGCGATTGTATTCCTGCTCAATATAAGCCCCGATCGCGGCCTGCGCCTGGGCCAAACTTTCATACTCGTTGCAGTTGACTTCCTCGCTTTTCAAAGTCTTGAAAAAGCTTTCCACGTACGCGTTGTCCTGCGGGCAGCCTTTGCGGCTCATCGATATCCTCGCGCCCGCTTGCCGCAGTGTGGCCACATAAGCTTCCGCAACGTACTGCGAACCTTGATCGGAATGATGAATCCAACCCGGCGCCGGACGCCGGCTGCTCAACGCTTGGTGCAGCGCCGCCAGCGGCAATTCGGTTTTCAGGTTCGGACCCACGGCCCAACCCACCACGCGCCGCGAATACACGTCCAACACCACCGCCACATAGACGAAGTGGTTTCCCAATCGCACGTAGCTGAGATCCGAGCCCCACAGCTTGTTGGGACCCGTGGGTTGGACCTCGCGCGTCAGGTTCTCGTAACACCGCAACGAGTGCTTCGAATCGGTCGTTTGCGGAACGGTGCGGCGACGTCGCCGCAAGAGATTCTCTTCGCGCATCACCCGCTGCACGCGCTTGCGATTGACCAGTAGCTTTTGACGGCGCACCTGTTGGGTCGTCCGCCGGGTGCCGTAGGCCGGATGGTCCAAGGCGGCCTGGACAATGGCCTGCCGCAGTTCCCCGACCGGCTCGCGGTCGGGTTTGCCCTGGCGGTAGAGGCTGGCTCGCGCCAGCCCGCTCAAGCGGCACAAATCGCGTGCGCGCATGTTGCCTTGCCGCCTTGCGGCTCGTACTTCGTTAGCGACGCGCCGGTTCCACTGACGATGCTCGGCCGGCGCAGATCCTCGACACGCCGCAAGGCTGCGGACAAAAAATCAATCTCCATGGCCTGGCGGCCAACTTTGCGTTCCAGCTCCGCGAGACGGGCCTGGGCTTCGCGGCCGGGCTCGACGCGGGCGCTGCCGCCCGGACGCCGTCCAGCGCCGGGAAAAGCTCCCTCGACGCCGTAGCGCTCGACTTGTGCCAGCCAGTCGTAGAGCTTTTCGCGCTTCACCTCGAGCTCGCGTGCTAGAGCCGAGCCCGACTCGCCGGCTTCGAGCCGCCGGACGGCCGCCAGCTTGAACTCCTTCGTGAATCGTCTTCGAGACAATTGAACCTCCTTCCCGTTCCCTGGTTCATTGTCCCTTCTTTCCTGGTCTCGCTTTTCGGGTCCATTCCAACAAGACGTCCCTGCGCCACCTCGAACAGGGCCTCGAAATCCTCCACGAGATCGGGGACAAAGCGGGCGAAGGGACCGCGCTGAACAACATCAGCCAGGTCTATGCTGCCCGGGGGGACTACCAGAGCGCCCTACGCTACCTCGAACAGAGCCTCTAAATCCGCCGCGAGACCGGGGACAAAGCGGGCGAAGGGACCACGCTGAACAACATCAGCCAGATCTACATTGCCCGGGGGGGACCACGAGACCGCCCTGCGCTGTCTCGAACAGGGCCTCGAAATCCGCCGTGAGATTGGGGACAAAGATTGGGGACAAGCTGGGTATGACCAATAGCCTGCACAACATGGCACACACCGCATTGCGGGCAGGCGACGGGGAGAAGGCGCTCTCCCTCTGGTCCGAGGCGCTGTCACTGGCCATGGAAACGCGTAACGCCGAAGGGGTCTTCCACGTGGCCGGCACGCTCGGGGGGGGTCCTGGCCCGCGCCGGGATCAAGGACGAAGCGCGGCGTCTGCTGACGCTGGCCGTCGAAACCGGCAGACAGGCCGGCTTTCCGGGGACCGACGAGGTTGAGCAGGCGCTTCGAGACCTTGGCGAGGAGTAGGGCGGCGGTATGGAACTTTTTTGGGGCCGGAGAGAGCGGCCCTGTGTGCTATGATTTGCGCCTATGGTGGACTCCAAATTGCATCGCAGAGACGTACTTCGGGGCTTGGCCGGGACCGCGCTGGCGGCTAGTGCGGCTTCCTATAACCGCGTCCTGGGGGCCAACGACACGGTTCGGCTGGGCTTGATCGGCTGCGGCGGGCGAGGCCGAGGCGTCACGCGGGCGTTTCAGAAAAACCCTACGGTGAAGGTGACGGCAGCCTGCGACGTCTATAGCAAGCGAATCGACCAGGTGCTCGCGAGCGCCGAGGGGGCGCGCGGCTTCAAGGACCACCGCAAGCTGCTCGACCAGAAAGACGTCGACGCCGTGCTGGTCGCGACGCCCGATCACTGGCACGCCGGGATCGTGATCGACGCCGTCCGCGCGGGCAAAGACGTCTACGTCGAGAAACCGCTCACGCTGAACATCGAGGAAGGCCCTCGCATCGTCAAGGAAGTGCGCCTGCACAACCGCGTCTGCCAGGTGGGCATGCAGCAGCGCTCGGCGAAGCATTACTTGCAAGCCAAGGAGGAGTACTTCGATAGCGGCAGGCTCGGCAAGGTCACCGTGGCGCGCACCTGGTGGCACGGCAACGGCGCGCATCTGCGGCTGGCGCCGGCGTCACTCCAGGCGCAACCGTCGAACCTCGATTGGGCGCGCTATTTGGGGCCCGTCAAGTGGCGCGAGTACGATCCGCAGCAGTACTTCAACTTCCGCGCGTACCTCGATTTCGGAGGCGGGCAGATCACCGATCTCTTCACGCATTGGATCGACGCCGTCCACATGTTCATGGGGCAGGACGACCCGGTGTCGGCCGTTGCCGCCGGCGGGGTCTACCACTACAAGGACGGCCGCACAGCCCCCGACACGATTCACGTCCTGCTCGAGTACCGGCAGGAGTGGACCGCGACGTTCGAGGCCACCCTGGCCCCGGGTCTCCAGGGCTCTGGTATCGAGATGGTTGGGACGGAGGGGCGGCTCGTCATCACCCGCCGCCGGTACACGTTCTACCCGAAGCGTGAGCGCGGGGCCCCCGTGCCCGAGCCCGTGGTGGTCGAGGCCGAGGGCGACATGACGGTCGATCACGTCAATAATTTCGTCGATTGTGTTCGGAGTCGTAAGCGTCCGAACGGCGATGTTTGGGTGGGCCACCGCTCGGCGCAAGCGTCGCACCTCGGTAATATCGCCTACCTCGAGAAGCGGCGGTTGAAGTTTGATCCCGACCGGGAAGTGATTCTGCCGTTGTGAAGTTGTGAAGTTGTGAAGTTGCAAGTTGTGAGGTTGTGAAGGGGCAGGAGCGGGCTTCCGGCCAGCAACCGCTTCTGGCACGCGGCGAAGTGCAACCCAACCGAGCCGTGACCGTAAGGGAGCGGTCCGGCACGAACCCTGAGGCCCCTCGATAGCCTCTATGCCTGCATCTCTCTCCCCCCAGGCGGGCCCTCGTCTGGTGCAGAATCGAGTCTCACCCCGCGTAGCTCAGATGTAGCTCCAGCTTCTCGAGGACGATCTCGGCGCGGGGGCGGTAGGGGGCGCGGCGGACGATGCGAATCTCGGCGCGGTTTTCGCCCAGCTTGCATAGCCGCGGATCGACCGCAAACTCCAGCCGCAACAGCTTCTGCTTGGCATCGACTTCGAAGATGCCGGTGCCGCCCGAGGTGCGCTGCGGCTTGGGCGAGAAGATCTGCGGGTCTTTCCAGTCGAGGTCCCGTAGCGCCGACTCCAGCGGGACGCCGTTCAAGCGCGCTTCAAACTCGTCCCCCTCGAGGAAGCCCGGGTCCGTGGGTGCAGGCTTGCGGAAGAGCACGGCCCGCAGCCGGATCGACTGAACTCGGTCGGCGAGTGCGCGGACGGGATCGGCGATGCGAAGGGCCAGGGTCGTCGGCGGGCCGTGGTTGGCGAGGGTGGCCGGCAGCGGCGAGTCGCGGTTGTGGTTGAAGTAGCCGGTGGACCAGGGGTATCCGCCGCGCCGCTCGACGAAGAAGACCTTGTTCTTGAGCCGCAGCGTCTCGGGGCTGCCGACTTCGCGATAGGCCTGACGCTGCGAGAGCGGGCCGGGGCGCGCGCCGATCTTCTTGCAGGCCTCGGGCGGCGCGTTCGACCAGTTGAAGGTCAAGACGCTGTCGGCGCCTTGCTGCCACCAGTTGGCGAAAGCGCCGCGAAACACCTCGATCGGCGGATTGCGATAGCCGTCGGTCGTGTGATGGTCGTCGAAGCAGGGTTGCAGCTTGATGTTGCGGCCGTCGATCGCGCGGCGGTAGCCCTCGACATCCACCTCGACCGAGCGCGAGCCGAGCGTCAGGATGTCGAGCAGGTTCTGCCGCGCCCACTCGGCGATGTCGAGGCCGTCGACGCGGCAACCCTTGATGCTGCGTGGCACGCGGGCCGCGAGTAGGATGGGGCGGCCTTGCTTGCGGGCGACGTCGAGCAGCATCTCGCGCACCATGCGGACGAAGGTGGTGACGTGGCCGCGCAACTCCCACTGGCGGCCTGGCTCGAGGCACGGCATGTGGCGGGCGAAGTCAAGCTGGAAGCCGTCGAGCTGGTAGTTCTCGGCCAGCTCGCGCAGGACCTTGATCTTGAACTCGCGCACACCCGGCACGGCGAGGTTCCACATGCCCTGCCACCACCAGGTCTTGATCACCCAGTCGGGGTTGGCCTCTTTGATCGGATTCATTCGCTTCAACTCGAGGCCACCCTCGGGTGCGATCTCAACTTCGCTGATGCGGTGGTTCCAGAAGACCTCGAGCTTGCGCCGGCGGGTTTGATTGATCAGCTCGCCGGACCAGTCGATGCCCTGCTCGCGCCAGGGGTCGAGCGCCCGGTAGTCGAACGCCGGCAGGACTTTGCTGGGATAGGCGGCTGTGCCCGGGTCGGCGCCAATGTCCCACCACAAGCTGTCGATCTGGCTGCTGGGCTCGTCGGCGTAGCGGAAGCGGTAATCGATCCATGGTTCGAAATCGGTGCCGAGCTGGCTGAAGGCGTCGAACTGGACGACGATGCGACGCCGGCGGTTGACAGCGGCGATGTGGTCCGCGGGCAGGAGAACCGGGTCTGGCTGGGCCGTCTCGGCGGCAAGGGCCGCGGCCGGCCATGCGCAGGCGGCGATCGCGCTGGTTTTCAAGAACGAGCGCCGGTTGGAGGAACGCATCGGCATGGGAAGCTCCTTCTAGGCTATATGCCCGGCCAAGATAGGGGTCCCGTGTCAAGTGTAACGTGAGACGTTATATACTGACAGCAGGTGATCCAGTCCTTTCGATGCAAGGAGACGGCTGCACTCTTCGAAGGTCGCAGAAGTCGGCGGTTCCGGAACATCGAACGGGTCGCCCAGCGGAAGCTGATGCAACTGGACGCTGCCGGCAACTTGTCAGACCTTGGCATCTTCCCGGGCAACCATCTGGAGGCCCTCAAGGGCGACCGGCAAGGCCAGCATAGCATTCGCATCAACGACCAGTTCCGGATCTGTTTTGTTTGGGAGGATGGTCACACACACCAGGTCGAGATTGTGGACTATCACTGACCAGACGAGAAGGAGGCATATGCCGAGGAACAAGAAAGAAGCCAACCGACTGCCGCCGGTTCATCCGGGTGAGATCCTCCAAGAAGACCTGATGAAACCCCTGGGGCTCAGCATGAATCGTCTGGCTCGCGACCTGCACGTTCCCGTGACGCGGGTCAGCGAGATTGTGCATTGTCGGCGTGCCATCACCGCGGACACGGCGCTGCGACTGGCCCGCTATTTCGGAAGCACAGCACAGTTCTGGGTGAACTTGCAGGGGCGGTACGATCTCGAGTCAGCGGCTCGTGAGTCGCAGATTGAGATTGAAAAGAATGTTCATCCGCGGCAGGCGGCATAGTTTCGGACGCCGCTACTCATATTCAACCACCAACTCCTTCCCGCGCCGGGTACTCAGCTTGTTCACCGTGTGGTGGATCTCTTGCGTGATCGGCGTACCGTCGGCGGCTTTGAGGCGGAAGCTGATCTGCATCTGCATGACCTCGCGCAGGTCGTCGATATCGAGGAGCACGGTCTTCTCATCGCCCGAGAGGCGCGCGGAGCGGATCGTCATCGTCTCGGTCCCCTGATCGCCGTCGAGGCGGAAGAGGTCGGAACCGTAGCGGCTGGTCCATTTGTAGTTCCAGCGGCGGGCGGTGTAGTTGCCCGCATCTTCCGCGGAGGCCGGGTCGAGCGGCTGGGTGAAGGTAATCTCGACGCCCCGCGCCGAGACGTGCAGCTCGACCGGCATGTAGAGCGGCTTGCCCGTATAGCGTACACGGTAGAAACCGCCCACCGCCTTCTTCTTCGTGCCCCAGCCGTAGAGCCCGCAGAGGTAGAGTTGCCCGTCTTGCGCGCGGAAAGCGGGTCGCATCAGGCCGGTGTCGAAGTCGAGCGGAAAAGGCGTAGCGCCGCCTTGAATCACGCCCCCTTGGATCACACCGTCTTGGATGGCCCCGCCCACGCGTTCCATCAGCATCAGGAAGATCTTGCCCTGCCCGAACGACGAGTGTACGAGCCCGCCCTCGAACGGGCCCCAGCGCTTGCTGTCGACCCAGGCCTGGCCGGCACCCGAGTTGTCGACGTCGACCGGCAGGAACGTGATGGGCGGGTCGTAGTCGGTGCGCTCGGGGTCGACGCCGCCGCCCCACATGTTGCCGTGAAAGCTGCCGGGCGAGCACCAGTTGATGCGGGTCGATGGGATCCAGTGGCCTTCCTGGTCAGAGGTGGTGATCTCGCCGTTCGGTCCGACGGCCACGCCGTTGGGAACGCGGAAGCCGTTGCAGACAACCTCGAGCTTCTTGCCCGCGGGGTCGAGCTTCATGATCGTGCCGTGGTGCTCGACCTTGGCGGGCAGGGCGTGTCGCGCGGCTTTGGCGAAGTAGAAGTTGCCTTCGCGGTCGGTGTCGAGGTCGAAGGTGAACTCGTGGAAGTGATGCGTCGCGTGGAAGTCGTTATTGAAGTTCTCGTAGAAATCGGCCTCGCCGTCGCCGTTGAGGTCGTGAAGGCGCGTGACCTGGTTGCGGTCGAGCACGTAGACCACGCCGTCGACGACCTCGACGCCCAGCGGCTGGTGGAAGCCCGTGGCGTAACGCTTCCAGGTCAGCTCGGCGAGATCGTCATCCACGCCGGAGACGATCCAGACGTCGCCGCTCCAGGTGGTCATCACCGCGCGATCGTCGGAGAAGAACGCGAAGTCGCCCGGACGCATCCACGACTTCCACGGGTTGTCGAAAGGCAGGGTCAGCTCGTCGATCACGTAGGGTCCGGCGCCCGTGCCGCGCTTGCCTTGGGTCTTGACGGTTTGCGGGAAGCGCGTGGGCCCGCCTTGCGTGTAGTCGGTCGGCGATTCGGGCGGCACGGCATTCTCGACAATATCCCCGAACTCGCGATGCTTGCGCTTCGGCACGCGGGCCATGTAGACCTTGAACCGCTGGGTCTCGTTCAAAGCCGGAACGCGCAGCCGGATGTGGTGGGGATCACTCGGGTCCCAGCGTGCAGCCTTGTCGATGCCCGCTACGCCCACTACTAGGGAAGCGCCGCCGAACGAGAGCTTGGCGCCCAGCCCGCCCGAGTTCAACTCCATCGGGCCGCGAAAGCGGATCAGCGTGCCCGCCGCCGATCGAGTGATCTGAGGCCTTGGCACGCCGTGCCCACTGGGCGCGCGTACATCGAACGGGGTGGCAAACCGCTTTGGATGCCAGGCGAGCTGTAGCACCAGGTTGTGGCGCGTCGGCTCGATCTCGAACGTACGGGTAAAGATCTCGAAGCCGCCGATCCTCTGAAAGCCGGGTAGCTCCAACACCGGCGTGTGGCCGACGGTGTAGGCCAACACGGTCCTCTCGCCGTGCACATACCGTCCGCGATACTTGGCCCAGCGGTCCGGCAGGCGCCCGAAGCCGTCCTTGCGCGGGTCTTCGAAGCTGCCGTCGCGCGCCCAGCCGGGGGCCATGGGGTTCTCGAACAGCACATCGCCCGCGACGTAGGGGTGCGGGCCGTGCTTCCAGTCGAAGACCGTGCCGGTGAGGGCGAGGAAGTCGCCCGTCCACCCGGCGGCGTAGCGCAGCAGCTCGGTATCGAAGAGAACGGCCGCGGATTTCTCTTCGTTCAGCGCGATGGCATGGCCCTTGTAGGCCACGTTGTCGCCGGGGGCCTTGTCGGTGCGCGGGTCCTCGGGCTCGCGGACGGTGAAGGCTGCGGAGATGACCGGGCCGTAGTCCATGTGCAGCCAGGGCTGCTCGGCTTCTCGTTTCGATTCGTTGGGGCGGCGTGACCACTTGGCGCCCTGGTCGATCCACGCGCGCAGGATGGCGATCTCTGCTGCGCCCAATCGGCCGCCGGTCGGCGGCATGACGAGGTTATCTTCCAGTCCCGCGACGAGACGAATGAGCCGGCTGCCGGCGCTGTCGCCCGAGGTGATCGCGGGCAGACCGGAATAGCCGCCGCGCTTGGCCTCCTTGCTGCGCCACAGGCTGTAGCCGTTCATGGCTATGTCTTCGCCGTGGCAGGAGTAGCAGTGTTTCTGGAAGATCGGTTCGATGTCGCGCGCGAAGTCGGCTTCGATGTCGGCCGCCGGAGGGAGTTCGCTAGCGGCGGCAGTGGCGGTGCGGGCCGCCAGCAAACCCGCCAGGAGCGCGATGCGATACGCGATCAAGCGACGACTAGCCATCTCCGTCGCCCATCAGCCGGCGAATGCCGGGACTTACGAGCAAGGCGACCAGTCCCGTCACCGCGACGACCCACGCGACGTTCCAGAACAGCTCACTCGGCGCAAGTTGCTCGAGGCGGCCGGCGACAAGGCCCGCGATAAGGTTCCCCAAAGCCGCCGCGATAAACCACACGCCCATCATTTGCCCGACCCGGCCTTTCGGCGCCAGCTTGGTCATCGAAGATAACCCCACCGGCGAGAGGCACAGCTCGCCCACCGTGTGCAGGAAGTAGGTGACCACCAGCCACGACATCGAAACACCGTTTTCCGCACTGGCCTGCGCCGCCCCCCACGAGATCACGAAGAAGCCGGCCGCCAAGCCGAATAATCCGAGGGCGAACTTCACCGCCGTCGAAGGGTTCGCGTTCCGTCTCGCAAGCCAAGTCCACAGCCAGCCGAAGATCGGCGCGAAGATGACGATAAAGATGGGATTGATGTTTTGCAGCCAACTGGCGGGCATTTCCCAATCAAAGATGACGCGGTCGGTGAGGTCGCGCGCGAACAGATTCATCGACGAGCCGGCCTGCTCAAAGCCCGACCAGAACATCGCCGCCAACAGGTAGAGCCAGACGATCACCCAGAGACGCTTCTTTTCCGTCTTCGTTAGCCCTGCCGCCACAAACAGGTACACGAAGAACAGGCCGCTCAGAACCAAGATGCCGGATCCGAGCCAGGCCGCGACTACCTGGATCGTGACCGCGATCGCTCCGGAGATGGCCAGGTAGGCAAACAGCGCTACCGCGGCTCCGACCCCCGCAACCGCGGTGAAAAAGGTTCGGCTCCTGCGGCTGATGGCTTCCGGCGGATCGTTGCCTTTGAGCGAGCCGGCTTGGCCCAGCCGAGGCGCGCCCAACTTGTACTGCACGAGTCCCGCTACCATCCCGATGCCGGCCAACGAGAAGCCCCAATGGAAGCTGTAGCCTTCGCCAATGAACCCGCACAGGATGGTGCCAAGGAAGGCGCCCAGATTGATGCCCATGTAGAAGATGGAAAAACCGGCGTCACGACGCGCGCCGCCCTCGGGGTAGAGGTCGGCGACCATGGTGCTGACGTTGGGCTTGAGAAGGCCGGTCCCAAGCGTAATGAGAATCAACCCCAGATAGAACGTCGGCAGGGCCGGCACCGCCATCGAGAAATGGCCGGCCGCGATGATGCAGCCGCCTACGAAGACGGCTTTCCGCTGCCCCCAGATGCGGTCCGCCACCCAGCCGCCGGGGAGCGAAAGGAGGTAGACCATCGACGTGTAGAGGCCGTAGATTGCGGTTGATTGGCCCACGTCGAACCCGAGGCCGGGGTTCACGCCGGCAAGCGGGGCCGTCATGAACAGAACGAGCAGCGCCCGCATGCCGTAGTAGCTGAAGCGCTCCCACATCTCGGTGAAGAAGAGCGTCGTGAGCCCGCGGGGGTGGCCGGCGATGCCGCTGTGGTCAGCGGCTAGGGGTTGTGACATGGGTACCCTTTCGGGGAGAGGAGTCGAAAGCACGCAGTGAACACGACCTGTGAGGCTACCCTCCGCTCCGAGTTACCGATTATATCCCCGCGGGGGGAAGCCAAACGCGGGTTGTCCGCCAAGGGATACGACGTGCGTAGCGGGCCGGCGGTTTACCCGCGACGCGTCTTCTCTCTTCCTGGCCTCTTCCCCTCTATGGGATGATTAGGGGTCCGCGGCTCCGGTAGTCCGTCTTTTCCCCTCGCGAATGATCTGTCTGGACGATGAACCCTCCTTCGAAAGCGACCGGCGACCTCCGCGAGACCACCGCCGCGGCAGCCTCTGACAAGCTGGCCGCGACACCCGTTGATGTGTTCGCCGAGGCGCTGGCCGCGGCACCCACCGAGACACCCACCGACGCACCCGCCTTGACGCCTGACGAGGAGTCAGTCGACACGCCCGCCGGGAAGCACGGCGTCTTCAGAACAACATTCCAAGCCTTTCACTACGTCAACTTCCGATGGATGTGGTTCGGGGCCTTCACCTCGACGACGGGATTCTTCGTCCAAGAGGTTGCCCAGAGCTGGCTGGTTTACGACATCACGCGCAGCGAGTTTTACCTGGGGCTCACGGCCTTTCTGAACGGCGCGCCGATCCTGCTGCTCTCGCTATTCGGCGGCGTGCTGGCCGACCGCATGGACCGCCGCAAGCTGTTGCTCGGGTCGCAGTACGTGCAAATGTCGAGCGCCTTCGCGCTGGCTCTGCTGGTGGGCTTTGACCGGATCGAGGTTTGGCACATTCTCGCGGCGGCTTTCGTGAACGGTTTGGGACAGGCGTTCGGGGGGCCCGCCTACCAAGCGCTGATCCCCTCCCTGGTCGAAAAGAAGCATCTGCCGAACGCCATCGCGCTGTTGTCGATTCAGTTCACGCTGGCGCGCGTGGTCGGCGCCATGATCGGCGGTGTCGCGTTCACGGCCCTGGGGGCCACCACCTGCTTTGCGATCAACGGCACGTCGTTCCTGGCGGTGATTACCGCGCTCTACATCATCCGCGTCAGCTTCGTTCCGCGGAAGACCGACGTGGACATGCTCCATAGCCTTGCCGAGGGTTTGCGACACGTGTACCGCCACCCTGTGATTCTCACGCTTGTCGTTCTGGCGCCGATCACCGCCTTTCTCGGAACACCCTTGGTGACGATGCTGCCCGCCTTCGCGCGTGACATCTTTCAGTTGGACCCGCGCGGCTATTCGATGATGATGGCGTTCTGGGGAGGCGGCGCCGTGCTCGGGGCCCTCTACATTGCCTGGCAGGGCAACATGCCGAACAAGGGCCGCCGGTCGCTCTTCATGCAGATCCTGCTCGGCGGAACGTTGGTCGGGTTCGCGCTGAGCCGAGAACTGTGGCTGGCCTGCATTTTTCTACTGCTTTCGGGCTGGGCAATTCTCGGCGTGTTTGCTTTGGTCAATTCACTCGTCCAACTGCAGGCCAAAGAGGAGATGCGCGGCCGCATCATGAGCGTTTACAATACGGCGTTTCGCGGCGCGATGCCGCTCGGCAACCTGCTGGCCGGCGTCATTGCCAGCCGCACGGGCGCGCCCGTGGTTGTCGCGGTCAACGGAGTGCTGATGGCGCTGGTGGCGGTTTGGTACTTGGTCAGGCGGCACCCAGTCGTCCGGCTGTAGCCGTCAGAGTGCGCCACCTGCTCTCGGACGTACGGCGCTGCCAACGCACGGCGCAGCGTTGAAATTGCGGCAGCGCCGCCGCTCGTCCCCGCCTATGGAATACGACGGCATCATCCTGGGCGCCGGGCACAATAGCCTGATCTTGCAGGCGTACCTGGGGCGTGCCGGCTTCAAGACGATCTGCCTGGAGCGCCTCGATACGGCTGGCGGCGGGCTGACGACGATCGAAAACCCGCGACGCCCGGGCTTCCTCCACAACACGCACTCCTTCTTTCATCGGGCCGTAACGCAGATGCCCTGGTATCGGGACCTCGATCTCGAAGCCCGGGGCGCGCGCTACCTCGAGCCCGAGTTGAATGCCGCCCTCGTTCTCAAGAGTGGGGAGACGCTCGAGTGGTGGACTGAGTTCGGGAAGACCGTCGACTCGTTCGAGCGTTTTAGCGCCAAGGACGCCAAGACGCTGCGGCGTTGGCGGGACGACTTCGGACCCATCGTCGAGACGATCCTCGCGCCGGAAAGCCAATCACCGCCTCTTCCACCCGACCGCCGCCGGGCGTTGCTCGAGAAAAGCTCCGAGGGTCGACTGCTGCTTGACGTGAGCCGGCTCTCGCCGCTGGAGTTCGTCGAGCGCGAGTTTGAAAGCGCCGCTGTCAAAAGGGCGCTCCTTTTCTTCAACGGCTTGCGCGAGGTCGATCTGCGGTGCCGTGGGTTTGGGCATCACATTCCGGCGCTGTTGGCGAGCAAGGGGAAGGCGCAGATGTGTGTCGGCGGATCGGCGAACCTGGCGCGGGCGCTGCTGTCGGCGGTGCACGAGAGTGGGGGCGAAGTGCAGCTCGATACGACACCGGCGAAGATCTTGACGGAAGGCGGCCGGACCATCGGGGTGCTGACGGAAGGTGGGGACGTCATTCGGGCACGGCACTTCGTCGTGTCAGGACTGAATCCGCGGCAGACGTTTCTCGATCTGTTCGATGATGATGCCGTGCCCCGTGAGTGGCGCGAGCGGGCCGCCCGCTTCCAGTACAACCTGATCGGGGCGCTCTTTTCGCTGAACGTAGCGCTTCGCGAGCCGCCCCACTATCGCGCCGTCGAGAAGAACCCCCATCTCGCGAAGGCCTTCATGGTCATTCTTGGCCTAGATGATGTTGCCGCGTTCTCGGACATCGTTCGTCATCACGAGGCGGGGACGATTCCGCCGACGGTGATGTGGGGCGCGACGCCGACTGTGTTCGACCCTTCGCAGGCTCCGAAAGGCAAACATACCTCCTTCATGTGGGAGAAGCTGCCGTATCGGTTACGTGGCGATGCTGAGAACTGGGACCGAGACAAGGAAGACCATGGCCGCCGGCTGATCGACTTCTGGACAACGTACGCGCCGAATCTCCATGACTCGATCGAAGACTGGTTCGTTCGCAGCGCGCTCGACACCGAACGTACCTTCCCTAACATGGCGGAGGGGGATCTGCTGGTCGGGGCGTTCACAAACGGGCAGGTTGGGTATCACCGGCCGTTCCCCGGCGCGGGGCATTACCGGGGCCATCTTCCGGGGTTGTATCTGTGTGGCTCGTGCTGCCATCCCGGCGGAAACATCACCGGGTTGCCGGGGTATAACTGTGCGCAGGTTGTTCTTGCGGATCAGGGCGCGCAAGCAACCGAGCCGTGACTGCAAGGGGCCGTGAAACAATCGGGCTTAGTCCTCGGGCCCGCCGCAGCCGTGCCACCCAAAACAACCGAGCTGCGGACGGGAGTCTGCGGTTCCCCTTCGGCGCAATGCCATCCTACCACGTCACCGAGCCCCAGTACGCGGCGATTGATGTTTCTTGGTGTTTCGGCAAAAGGTCCGCGCTTGCGCCCATCGGGTTTGTGGCGCGGACGCCCACGTCTGCCGCATCGACACTCCTGTCGATGCTTGGCGCCTTTGGTGTGGCTGCGGGCCGACGCCCCTACCGGGGCACGAAGCGTTGGACGCGCAGGTTGACGATCTCGGCTGCGTAGACGCTTCCTCGAGGACCAACCGCCAGATGATGCACGACATCGAAACGGCCTGGAGCGCGGCCGTGGCGGCCGATCGAGCCGAGAATCTTGCCGTCGAGGTCGAGCTTGAGCACGCGGTCGTTGTAGCCATCGGCCATGAACAAGAAGCCGTCGTCGGTCATGGCGAAGCCGAAGGGGGAGCCGACGTGAGTCCACTGCTCGAGGAACTTGCCGTCGGCGTCGAAGATCTGCACGCGAAAATTCTCTCGATCCGCGACATAGACGCGGCCGGCCTTGTCGGTGACGATCGCGTGCGGCAGGTTGAATTCACCCTTCCCGATTCCCTTTTTGCCCCACTCGGTGAGGTAGTCGCCGTCTTTGTTGTACTTGACGACGCGCGAGTTGCCGTAGCCGTCCGAGACGTAGACGTCGCCGTTCGCCGCGAAGGCTACGTCGGTGGGCCGGTCGAAACGCTCGTTGGTGACTGCGGGCTGGCCGCGGCGGCCGAGCAGCAGCAGCAGCCGGCCCTCGGGGCTCAGCTTGACGACGATGTGCGAGCCGGTATCCGCCGCCCAGAGGTTCCCTTCGGGGTCGATGCGGAGCCCGTGCGGCGCGTCGAAGAGGCCCTTGCCGAAGGAGCGCAGCAGCTTCCCCTCGGGGCTGAAGACCATGATCGGTTCTTCGCCGCGATGAAAGACGTAAACGTTGCCCTGCCCATCGACGTCCACCGCCGACACCTCGGCGAAGTGCGTCCCCGGCGGCAGGTTTGGCCAGTTGGCATCGAGCCGATAGCCGAGGTCGGGCGCCTCCGCGCCGGCGAGCGCCAGCAAGCCCAGCATCCCAACGATGATCCCGATCGCCCAGCGCATGCGCACACCTCCGGGGGCAACGTCCCCCGCCGACATGCTATCGCGCGCCGGGCGCAGGAGCAACCCCTTGATCGGTAGCGGTACAATTCCCTTGGCATACGGGTCTCTTTTCCAACCGAGCCGTGACCGTGAGGGAACGGTCCGAGACGGGTCGGCCGCAGGGCTACCCTGTATCGAGACCCACCAGAAGCCCGAACGACACGTGGCGTAAGGCTCCAGGCTTGCCGAGGACCGATTCGTCGGTTCTCAGGTCCGCGGCCTATAGCGACTACTCGGTCGTTTGCGGTCCTGAGTCCCGAAGAATCGAGACTCGGCAAGGCTGGAGCCTTACGCCACACCAGAGGACCTGATCATGATCGGCCAAACCATCTCGCACTACAAGATCACCGAGAAGCTCGGGGAAGGCGGGATGGGTGTCGTCTACAAGGCCGAGGACACGTGGCTGAAGCGCAGCGTCGCTCTCAAGTTTCTGTCGGAGCAAACGCTGGGTGACGAGGAGCAAAAGGCCCGCTTTCTTCGCGAAGCACAGTCGGCCGCGCTGCTCGACCATCCCAACATCGCCGCCGTTTACGACATCGGTGAGGCGGATGGCCGTACGTTCATGGCCATGGCCTTGGTGGATGGGCCGGTGCTCTCCGACAGGATCAAAGAGCGCCCGCTGAAGATTGACGAAGCGCTGGATGTCGCCATCCAGATGTGCGAGGGCTTGCAGGAAGCCCATGAAAACGGCGTCACTCACCGCGACATCAAGCCGGCGAACATCATGCTGACGCGGAAGGGTCGCGTGAAGATCACCGACTTTGGGTTGGCTCATCTGGCAGGACGATCGAAGCTGACCAAGAGCGGCACGACACTCGGCACACCGGCCTACATGTGCCCGGAGCAAACCTTGGGCGAGGCGACGGACCGCCGCGGTGACATCTGGGGCGTCGGGGTTGTGCTTTACGAGATGATCGCCGGTAAGCCTCCATTCGACTACGAGCACGAGCAGGCGATCATCTACTCAATCATCAACGAAGCGCAGGAACCGTTGACCGCGCTTCGGACGGGTTTACCCACCGAGCTGGATCGAACCGTGGGCAAGGCCCTGGCGAAGAAGCCCGAAGAGCGTTACCAGCACGTGGCTGACATGCGCGTGGATCTGCGCAGCCTCAAGAAGACACTCGAATCCGGCAAGCCGACGATCTTGCGCACTGCCCCAGCTGGATCTGTAGGGGCACGGCATGCCGTGCCCGCCGCGCCTGAGGAGACAACAGGAACACGGGCACAGCATGCTGTGCCCCTACATTCCCCAGCGGAAGCATCCGAGCACCCGCTCGCGAAGTACCGCGTCATCGAAGACGTGGATGAAACGGGTGACAGTGTCGTCTACCGCGCCGAGGACACCCAGAAGAAACGCGTCGTCGACGTGCGGGTCGTCACTGAATCAGCCGCTCGCGCCGCCGCGCGGAACCGGCGTCTTCAACAGATTGACTTAGGGGTGTTGGCGTTGACCGCGGTGGGCTTCGCCGCGTTGTGGCTTGGCAGTTCGCGAACCTCACAGGAGATGCCACTGCGAAAGTTTGCGATACCCGTTGAAGCTGCAATCGCCAACGCCCACATCACGCCGAACGGTCAGCACATTTTCCTCAAAGACAGCGCGGGAAAAGTTTTGGTCCACGATCTCGATCAGTTCGAGCCCCGCGCACTGGAAGGCGTCGAGGACTTTGGATTCCCATGCGTCTCTCCCGACAGCCAGTTCGTTGCATTCCGGGATGGTCGGGAGATGAAGAAGGTCTCACTTCAGGGCGGTCCGGTAGCCACGCTCTGTGAGGCTTCGTACAGCACGGTATTGGGATGTTCGTGGAGCCCGGACGGCAGCACCATCGTTTTCAGCAACCCGGAAGGCTTGTTTGAGGTGTCCTCACAAGGCGGCGTCCCGAAGGCCGTTGGCATCGACCAGAAGGACAGGCGAGGTGCGGACTTTAGCCAACTGCACTTCTTGCCCCTGGAGGGACAGCGGAAGCTTCTCTTTGCTACTGGCAGTAATGTCTATGGTACCGGCCGTGGTCAGCGACCCGCCTTCCACGTGCTCGATCTTCAAACGGGGCAGCAACAGGAACTGGGGTCGGGGCTGAGTCCGGTCTACTCTCCAACCGGCCATATTCTCTACCAGAGCCAGTTGT
The DNA here is from genome assembly GCA_965261065.1 of Bryobacterales bacterium. Classification (GTDB taxonomy): domain Bacteria; phylum Acidobacteriota; class Terriglobia; order Bryobacterales; family UBA6623; genus JAKZVK01. The sequence continues at coordinate 8,373,962 of OZ253444.1, forward strand.
GGGTGGGTGATCTCTGGGCCTTGCCCTTCTCTTTGGCGGAGATGGAGCCGACAGGAGAGCCTTTTCCGATCGAACGGGACACCAGAAGGCACTCGATCTCAAACGACGGAACACTGGTCTACCTTCATCAGGTTGGAGGCGCCCAGCAACTTCTGTGGCGCGACCGCGCGGGGAACAAACTGGGGAGAATCGGTCAACCACAGAGTAGAATTGGGTATCCCGCGCTTTCGCCGGACGGCCGCCGTGTGGCCGTTGCGGGTAACGAGGGTGGAAATAGTGATATCTGGATCCACGAAGTCGATCGTCCGCTGAAGACCCGATTGACCCGGTATGAAGGGACGGATATCCTCCCAACCTGGTCGCCCAAAGGGGATCGGCTGGCCTATTCCTCCAGCCGAACTGGAGACCGTGACCTCTACATCATTCCCACGGACGGCAGCCAGGAGCCGACTCTGATCCTTACGGCCCCGGAGTTTCGTCAATACATCACGGACTGGTCAACGGATGAGAAGATTCTGTTGTTTTTCCGGCGGCGGGTAGGAAGCCGGGAATATGACCTTTGGTACTTAGAAAGGAGCGATGACGGCTCCTCCTATGATGCGGTGCTGTTCCTTCAGTCGCGATTCAACGAGCGTACGGCGAAGTTTTCACCGGATGGCCGCTATGTGGCCTACAGTGCCGACGAGTCGGGCGAGTACGAGGTTTACATCCGCAGATTCCCCGATGCCGGAGGACGGCGGCGGGTATCGGTGAACGGAGGGTCTCAGCCCCGCTGGCGGGTTGAGGGGGAAGAGCTGTTCTATGTGGAAGGCGACACGTTGATGGCGGTTCCCGTTTCGACAAGTCCCGAGTTGACGGTCGGCACACCGAAACCACTGTTCTCGTCGCCGGGTCTGTTGCTGAAAGACGGCAACGCTCTAGCTTACGACGTCACCCCTGATGGGCGGCGCTTTGTGGTTTGGGAACAGATCGAGGCTAAGCAAGAAGTACAGCAGTCCATCCGCGTCGTGCAAAACTGGTTCGCCGAGTTTAAAGACGGTCAAACCGAGCCGTGACTCCCGCTGATTCGAATGTCGCCATCTCGCGATAGAGCCGCAGGGCCGATTCGAGCACACCGATTGCCAGCGCCGCACCCGTTCCTTCGCCCAGGCGCATATCGAGCGACAGCAATGGGCGCGCGTCGACCAGATCGAGCAGCACCTGATGCCCCGGTTCGGCCGAGCGATGGGAGAAGAACAGATAATCCCGGACGTTCGGCGCCAGCCGCAACGCCAGCAGAGCGGCCGCCGATGCGATGAAACCGTCCACGACGACCGGCCTGCGGTTCGCGGCCGCGCCCAGCAGGAAGCCGCACATCCCTCCGATCTCGAAGCCGCCAACGGCCGATAGCACGGCCAGCGGGTCGGCGGGATCGGGTGCGTGCAAGTCGAGCGCCTGCTGAATCACCTGAGCCTTCGCCCGGCGTTGCGGCTCGGTGAGGCCGGTACCCGGCCCCGCGACTTCGCCGGCCTTCACGCTCGCCAACGCAGCGACGATCGCACTCGCCGCCGTCGTGTTGGCGATGCCCATCTCGCCGACCGCCAGGATGCCGTAGTCGAGCTTGACGGCGGCTTCGGCGAGCGACACCCCGGTCTCGACCGACTGGACGGCCTCGGGCCGGGTCATCGCGGGCTCGCGAAGCAGATTGCGCGTCCCGAAGGCGACCTTGCGATCGACGATGCCGCGCGAGGAGTCGAACGTGTGGTTGACGCCCATGTCGACGACGACGGGGTCGATGTCGTATTGGCGGCACAGGACGTTCACCGCCGCCCCGCCCGAGAGAAAGTTCTCGACCATCTGGTGGGTCACGTCTTGCGGATAGGCGCTGACCCCTTCGGCGGCGACTCCGTGATCGGCACAGAACACGAATAGCGTCTTGCGGGGCATGGGCCACATGGACTTGGCCGTGGCCAGCCCGTAGCGGAGGGCGAGTTCCTCGAGACGTCCGAGGCTCCCGCGGGGTTTGGTGAGCTGATCGAGGCGGGCTTGGATTTCGGACGCTAACGCCGAGTCGTCGGCCGCCGGAATGGCGCGGAGGGTTTGGGCGAGTAGCGTCTTCGGCGCCTGCTTGCGGGGGGGCACTGTTGTTTTTTCGCGTCGAACGGCTTGTGCTCTTCCGGCAATCATGTCTAGGCTAGCAGTCCGTGGTAAAAGCATGGTTTCTTGTCAAGTTTGTTTGATACCCCTACATGTTGCGATCGGTCGAGCAGGCGGGCACGGCATGCCGTGCCCCTACATTGCGATTCGCGCGGTTCTCGGTTTCACCACGGGCTGCTAGGATCCTACCATCTCTACGGTCATTGTAGGTCGTTCGCGGTCGCCGCGAAGAAGGTGGCGTGGTCCTGTTGAAAACTGCTGACTCGCGCCCAGTCGATGCCGGAGTCGTGGCCGCCGGAGCCTCTCGCCAGTTCGGCCAAGACGGCGTTGACCCCGAGGTGGGCGACGACGAGGGTCACCCGTGCCGGGTGCGCCGCCAACGATCGCCACGCATCGCGGAGCCTCGTGACGAAGGCGCCGGTGCTTTCACCGCCCTCGGGCGTCACCGACCACCAATCGTCGAGCTTGCGCGCGGCCGTCTCGGGATCAGAGCGCTCGATCTCGTCCCAGGTGAGACCGTCCCAGGCGCCGTAGGAGATTTCGTTGAGGCGGGGGTCGGTTTCGACCGAGAGGCCCAACTCGCTCGCTACGAGTTGGGCTGTTTCCGACGCGCGGCGCAGGGCGCTGGCGACGATTCGGTCGATGCCGAGGGGCGTGAGTTGGCGGGCGAGGTCGGCGGCTTGGCGGCGACCGTCAGCGGTGAGGGGAGGGTCGGTCGAACCGAGTACGGTGCCGGCGGAAGCACCGGCGCCGTGGCGGGCCAAGTAGATTTGTGGTTTGTCGGTAGGCACGTTGAGGGTGTGAGGTGGCGAATCTTGGGTTCTAGCCTAGAGCCTTCCGAGGTGTGTCGGGGTTCGTGCCGGACCGCTCCCTGACGGTCACGGCTCGGTTTTTCGGGCTCGGGGAGACGTCGGCCAGGAGGCCCGCGTCACCATTACTGGGTACGCTTTGCTGTTTCATTTGGACGCTAGCGCGTACGACAGAGTACTAAGAGGAGGACCGCGACCTCTTGTAGCAGAACCGCCGTCCCGAGGCAGTCGCCCGTGACGCCGCCGATCCTGCGGCGGAAGTAGACCCGCAGCGCGAGGACGACTAGCAGGCACAGACCAGCGGCTGCGGCCGTTTGCCAGCAGAGCCAGGGGATTGCGAGGAGCGCAGCCACCGCAACCGTCGCGGCCACGTGCCCTCCGCGCAAGCCGCCGGCGAGAGAGCCGCCCGAGCCCGCGGTGGCCGGGCCCGCCGCCCAGGCCAATACGACGGCGCCCGCGCGGGGGAGGACTTGCCCGATCATCAGGGCGAAGGCTGTTTCGGTGGCGGGGATCAACACGAGGCTTTGCCAGCGAAGCAGGCTGACGAAGATGAGCGCCACCGTGGCGTAGGTGCCGATACGGCTGTCCTTCATCACCGCCAGGACCTCATCGCGCGTGGTGCGGCCGCCGAATCCGTCGAAGGTGTCGGCCAGGCCGTCTTCATGCAGTCCGCCGGTGAGGAAAGCCCACAGGATCAGGATGCCGATCATCAGGATCGTGCGGGGGAGATGTTTGTCGAGCAGTGCGTAGAAGCCCCAGCCGGCGAGGCCGATCACCGCACCGACGAGTGGGTAGAAGATGGCGGAGCTGGCAATGGTGGTGGAGTCGGGAGGCTTGCGAGGTGACGGAACTGGGATGCGGGTCAGTGATTGGAAGGCCGTGAGGAAGGCGGCGAGCATGGTTCGGCGAGTGGGTGGCGATTGTTCCGGGGGTCTCGCGATTCATGGCGAGACAGGTGGCAACGAACAGTTTGCCACTTTGCGGGCCTGGAGACGGAGTAAGCCTGGAGGCCGATGCCCCGTCCTTCGCGAGACCGGCGCTGACACGGATGAGGGTTGCCGCCGTTTGTATCGCCCTTCCAGGGCTCGGCGCGTCTGATCGACTTTTCCCACGGCTGAAGCCGTGGGCTATCATGTCTGGCCCCTCCGGGGCCACAGGGAGCCGGGAATGAATCCTCCTTTGCCGAAAGGTCTTCGCCTCGCCGGTGCGGCTCTCCTTGGAGCGCAAGGCCAGGCTAGCGGTACTTGGCGGGGATGCGGAACTCGACGCCGGCGTAACGGAACTCTTCGGCAGCGTCGTAGCTGGTCCCTTCGGCCGACAGTGCCGACAGGCCGCGTACCCGCTCTTCGGTCAGCTTGTTGATGGATGCCTCGTCGACTTTCTCGAGCGTGCCGAGCCGGCGATCGGTGGAGTCGAGGCGCTGCTTCAGCCGCATGGCGAGGCTGTGATTGATCGTCTTGAGCGCCTGGGCAGCTTTGAGCTTCTTGTCGAAAGTCGCCGAGATGTCGACCATCTTCGGTTGAGGGACGAAGGTTTCGGTGGACTCGGGCTCGCGGCGGTGGGGATCGACCGGCGAGGCGTAATAGTAGAGCTCGGGCGTGAGGTGGGACTTCAGGTCGGTGTCTTTCGTGGCCGGCAAGTAGTTTGGAAAGGCGGCGGCACGCCAGGCGTCTTCGGCGGCGCGGCCCGTGTAGTAGCGGTCGTGATTGCGCTCGTGCTCCGTGTACGGGTTCGGGACGAACATCACCTTTGGCTTGTGCACGCGAATGTAAAAGATGAGGCGGTCGCGCATCGTCGAGAAGGGCACGTCGCGCAACTCCGAAGAGCGGAAGCCGAGCGAGATGACTTTCTTCACGCCAAGGATCTTGGCCGCCGCCTCGCTCTCTTGCTTGGTTCGCAGCGCGGTCTCCTCGGGCGAGAGGTCCCAGGAGTCTTTCTCGTCGTTGCCGACGCGGATGACGATGGCGTCCATCCCGGCGTCGACCATCTTCGCGACCGTGCCGCCGGCGTGCACGACGTAGTGGCTCGCGTCGGACGTCACCACGAGAACGGTGTTGTTGGTTTCCCCGATCTGGGCCGATGCCGTGGGGCCGACCCACGACGCCAGAGCCAGCGGTAGTGCGACTGCGATGCTGCGCTTCATTCGTTCTCCACGTTACTTCTTCACCGTTACTTCTTCTTCGTGTTGGCGGCGAGGTACTTTTTCAAACCGGGCAGGTGGCTGAACTCGTCCATGTAGTAGTAGTCTTCCGCGTACTTGACACCCGCCTCCTTGCCCCAGCGGCGAGAGATCCAGTTCATGTGCCACTCGATCATCATGTTGCCGGCGGTGGTGTCGTCGCTGATGTTTTCGAGTTCGGGCAGGTAGAGACCCTTGGCGGCCAAGCGGTTCTTCATGGAGCGCGCGCCGCCGGGACTGGCGTAGACGTTTTGGTGCGCGTGAATCGCTTTCTCTTTTAGTTTGATCTGGCTCTCGTTGGATTCAATGGCGACGTTGGGACGGTGTCCGAGTCCCCAGTCGAGCCGCGCCTTGCCGAAGTAGTGATAGGTCTCGTGGGGCTCGACGCCCAGCTCAAAGTGCTCCGGGTGGACGTTGCGGTAGCCGGCCAGCCAATAGGCTTCAGCGAACATCCAGGCGAGATTGCGGTGGCCGGGGTTCTTCTGGTAATGCTCCCAGCCGTTGTGGCCGGCGACGGCGTCGGGCTTGTACTTGCGAACGAGAAAGATCAACTGCTCGCGCAACTCGTTGAGCGGGAAGGGGCTCTCGAAGTTGTTGCGCCAATTGAGGCTGATGATCTCGTCTTCCATGCGCAGGATGCGGATGGCGTCGTAGGTCTCTTTGAGGTTGATGATGTCGTTGCGCGGGTAGCCGTGACGGCCGTCCTTCTCGTCGTTGGATCCGCGAACGTAGTAGGCCTTGTAGCCGCTGTCAATGAAACGGCTGACCAAGCCGGCCAAGCCGTAGTCGGTGGTGTGGTCGTCGTGGTGGGGTTGGGCGACCATCAGGACCTTGCCGGGAGGGGGTTCGACCACGGGCAGGTCGGCGGCCGAGGCGTTGAGGAGGAAGAGAAGCGTACCGACCAATAGCACGGTCGGTAATGGCAAGGGCTTTGTCGCTCGATGGTTCGTCATGCCTGAGTAGGTCGGAGATATCTTAGCATGACCGCTGCGGGTGCTTGAAAAGGGGTAAGTGGGCCAAGTTCAGGGTTCCGCTGCCCTGGGAGCGCGGCTCGGCGATCGAGGATGGCTGAAGCCCGGTTGGGGAAGGACGCTGAAGCGCCCTGGGAAGAGCGCGCGGCAACCGGTAACCGGCCGTAAACGACCGGCCTACAACGCGCTGCGCGCGGAAGCCGCCTGAAGGCGCCTGAAGGCGACTCGGAGAATAGGCGTGGTCCTTCCCGACCGCTACGAGCAAACACCGGTACGAGTATCCACCGCTACGAGTAACCAGCGCCGCAGGCAACCCACCGGTACGTGCAGCCGCCGCTACGAGCGACTACCGCCACAAGTAGTCATCGCTACGAGAAAAGACCGCTGCGAGCGTCCACCGCCACGGCCAGGCGCTCTACCCGCGCACGCGTAGCGGACACCAAACTGGCCCCCTATTCGGGTTGGTGCGTGGTTGGCGGCTGCTCAACGCAGGCTAACGCCTGCGGCTCTGAGCGTGGGGTCGGGAGCGTTTGCGCTAAAGCTGGGGCGCTAGGCGATGCGATCGACGGTGCGAGGTTAGTCGAACTTGCGTAGCTCCAACTTCGCTATTGCCTCGCGGTGAACCTCATCGGGACCATCGGCCAGGCGCAACGTGCGGGCATGGGCCCATAGGGCCGCGAGAGGGACGTCGGCCGACACGCCCGCGCCGCCGTGGGCTTGCACGGCGCGGTCGATCACCCGTAGCGCCATGTTGGGGGCGGCGACCTTGATCATGGAAATCTCGGCGCGGGCGGCTTTGCTGCCGACGGTGTCCATCATGTGTGCGGCTTTGAGCGTCAGCAGGCGGACCTGCTCGATCTCGATCCGCGAGTCGGCGATGTCGGCGCGGATCGTTCCTTGCTCGGCCAACGGCTTGCCGAAGGCGACACGCTGCCGGACGCGCCCGCACATCGCTTCGAGCGCGCGTTCAGCCATGCCGATCAGGCGCATGCAGTGATGGATGCGGCCGGGCCCGAGGCGTCCCTGGGCGATCTCGAAGCCGCGTCCCTCGCCGAGCAGCAGGTTCGACGCCGGGACGCGCACATTCTCGAAGGTCACCTCGGCGTGGCCGTGCGGCGCCTCGTCGTAGCCGTACACGCTAAGCAGGCGCTTGACGGTCAGGCCGAGGGCATCCATCGGCACGAGGATCATCGACTGCTGTTTGTGCTTTGGCGCGGCGGGATCGGTCTTGCCCATGAAGATGCCGATCTTGCAGCGCTGGTCGCCGGCCCCGGTGGTCCACCACTTGCGTCCGTTGAGGACGTAGTAGGCGCCGTCGCGGACGATGGTCGCGCGGATGTTCGTTGCGTCCGAAGAGGCGACATCGGGCTCGGTCATCAAGAAACAGGAGCGTATCTCGCCGGCGAGCAGGGGCTCGATCCATTGTTTCTTGTGCTCTTCGGCGCCGTAGAGCAGGAGGGTTTCCATGTTGCCCACGTCGGGGGCGTTACAGTTGAAGACCTCGGGCGCGATCAATGACCGTCCCATGACCTCGCACAGCGGCGCGTACTCGAAGTTGGAGAGGCCGGGGCCGTAGTGGGGATCGCGGCAGAAGACGTTCCAGAGGCCCTCGGCGCGCGCCTTGCTCTTCAACTCTTCGATGATGGGCGGGAGTTGCCACCGGCCGTGCTCGTCGAGTTGTTGCTCGAAGGTCTTCTCGTTGGGGTAGATGTACTCATCGAGGAAGGCCGTGAGGCGTGCGCGGAGATCGTGGACCTTGTCGGGGAATTCGAAATTCATGTGTGGGGTTGCGTCCTTCCCGTTGCGGGGTCGGCCCATTCTACTACGCAGACCTTGAGCAGGCCGTTGCGCTTGCGCACTCACCGCTCGGTCCCAGATCCGTCCGTGAGCCGGCGGGACCGTGTCTCGTCACGCCCTCATGACTCGGCGGAGGTAGCTGGACGAGAGCAGATGTGTTTGCGCTTGGCTCACCCGCCGGGTGTTGAGGGTGTGCGGACTGGTTGGTTGGGCGTGTTGATCTGCGGACCCTGCAAGGGTCGAACAATCATAGCCCATGGATTCATCCATGGGTTCCGAATGTCAACGCCCAATAGAAATGTCCCCCTCGGTAGCTCGATAGAAGTGTCCCCTTGTGTTTCTTGTTCGTAGGAGAGATATCGTCGTCGTCGGGGCTGTGGAACTGTGGGAATCGCGTAGCGATTTCCAAGGGGCGGTGGGAAGGGTGGAAAACCATCCACCGCTCCTCGAACCCGGTACTGCTGCCTCGAGAGATTTTCCACGCTTTCCATCCGACCCGGCATTTCCACAGCCCTCTTATGTATTCGCAGCCCGTTTTTTCAGTAACACAGCTCGCCGCCAGGGGTGGTTCGCCGCCGGCTTGCGCCCGCCCCCCGGACGCTGCTGTGGTGCTGGCTTCGTCCGCAGCTGTGGCGTCGGCGTGGCGATCACGTCGTGCTCGATCTCGTGCCCGTCAAACCTCACCTGCAAGCTCTCATCGCGCCACTGTTGGACCGTCACCCGTGCCCCCGCCCCCACGCCCTGGTTGCGTTTCGGCTTCAACTGCAAACAACGATTCTCGAAACGCACCACCCGGTCGTTGCTCACCACCCGTTCGTACTCGCAACAGAACACCCCTCGCAGCTCGGTGCCGCGGGGGAGCGCCTGGTGAAAGTCCGCTGCCGCCGCCGGCTCACAGGCGAAGCGCTCGTTGTGCTCGGCCAGGTACTCCTCGTCGAGATAACGGTTCGCCGCCTCGTACTCGACGATCCCGCGCAGCCGCATCTTCTTGATCAGGCGGTCTTGGTGCGTGCCGTGATGGCGCTCCACTCGGCCCTTGGCTTGCGGCGAGGAAGCCGCCATGATCGTAATGCCGAGCTTGGCACACATGCGCCCGAACTGCGTCTCGGGCTTGATGCCTGCCAGCGCTTCCCGCGACGTCGGCTGGCGCTGGTAGACGTTTTTCCAGTCGCAGTACAACGCCTTGGGAACGCCGTGTTGACGTACCCAGGCTGCGAGCAGATCGGCCGCGGCCCAGGTCGTTTCCTGGTCCGAGAAACGGCACAGCGCCACACCGGTCGCGTCATCGACGAAGTTCATCAGACAGGCTTTCGGGCCGCGTTCTTCCAGCCAGTGGTGGTGCGAACCGTCGAGTTGAATCAGCTCGCCGAAGTGCGCTTTGCGTTGGCGCCGGGTGCGATGCGGTTGGCGCTTGCGACGGCGGCTCCACAGACCCGCGGCGAGCATCCAGCGCCGCAGTGTTTCGCGCGGCACTTCCAGGCCGTGGTCGGCTGCCAGATGTTCCGACGCCAGCGTCGGCCCGAAGCGCTCGTGCCCCTCGCCCGCATAGTTCTCGCGCACCAACTCGAGAACCTGCTGGCGTCGCTTCTGATCGGCTCGGTTCGAAGCACGGCCGACGTTACCGTGCACCAAAGCCTTGGCCCCGCCCGCACGGTAACGCTTCTTCAGACGCTTCGCATGGCGGTAGCTGACCTCCAGCAGCTCGGCGGCTGCGGTCAACTTCAGTTCCCCTCGTTTCACTCGGCTCAGCACTTCGCCGCGCCTCAACTCCTTGGCACTCATCCATGTCCTTCCCACTCTCGGCTCCTCCTTCGGAGCCTCAGAGTAGGGGACATTTCTATTGGGCGCTCAAGGGGACATTATCATTGGGCTTCAACAATCCATGGGTTCCGAACGCCTGCATCAGCTGGTTTCGCCTGAGGCTGTTTCTTGTTGCGCGCGGTCGTTGACCGGGGCGCAACAAGAAACAGTCTCAGGCGGGTGGAGGTTGCTATTGACTGACCCCCATGGATGAATCCATGGGCTATGATTGTGACGCCCGTCCGGGCTCGGGCCTGTGGTTAGGATGCGTCAGTTTCCGCCAAGAGGCAACCCGGATTCCCATCCCCGGCTCGTTTGTTGTGCGGCGCACAGTTGCGGCGGACCGGAGCTTCAAGCAATCGTTACAATCCTTACGTACGGATTTGGGCCTCGGTGCAACACCTCCAATTGCTATGGTTGTTCGCAAGAAGCAAAGGTTGACGCCACTACAGTCTGCCATGAAGATCAAGCCGATTCGAACCTAAAAAGACCATGAGGCGGCGCTGGTCGAGATTGAAAAGCTCTGGGGCGCCCAGGAAGGAACGCCCCGGGGGGACCGCCTCGACGTGCTCATCACTCTGGTGGAAGCCTACGAACAGAGCGGCCATCCGATCGATGCGCCGGATCCCATCGAAGCGATTCGTTTTCGATTGGAGCAGTTGGGGGAAGACCACCGTGCGCTTGTCGGGGTCATCGGGAACCGCAGCCGCGTACATGAGGTGTTGAACGGTCAACGTGGCCTGTCGTTGGCGATGATTCGGCGGCTTCACCAAGAGTTCGGCATTCCCGCGGAAGTGCTGATCCGCCCGAGTCGCGCCAAGGACCGGCGTCCCGCGGCCTAGTGGTTCCCTCCGGTCTGGCGCGCCTCAATAGCACTCGAACCGCTGAGCGGTGGTCGAGCTATGATGTGCCAAGCCATGCGCCTGACCCTGCTGACCCTGCTCGCCGTCACCACGCTGCAAGCAGGCGACCCCACGCCACCGAACCAGCTCACGCCCGAGGAGACCGCCGCGGGCTGGGTGCTGCTCTTCGATGGCACGACTTCGAAAGGCTGGGAGGGGTTCGACAACACGCCGTTCCCGAGCCAATCGTGGGCCATCGAGGACGGCACGATCCGCACGCTCGCCGACAACTCCGGCGGCGACCTGGTAACCGTGCGGCCCTACCGCAACTTCGAACTTCGATTCGACTGGAAGCTGCTCAAAGGCGGCAACAGCGGCATCAAGTACCTCGTCCAGAAGGCCTGGGTCGGCCCCGGCTACCGTCCCGACATGCCCGAGAGTTGGAAACGCAAGGCGCGTTTGCGGGCGACGGGCCCGGAGTACCAGTTGCTCGACGACGCGGACCTCTCCGCCAAGCCGGGTTCCGAGTACGGCGCCACCGGGGCGCTGTATCTGCTCGCCGCCCCGAGCAACAAGAAGCTCAACTCGCCGGGCGAGTGGAACCGCTCGCGGATCGTTGTGCGCGGCGTGTACGGGGAACACTGGTTGAACGGCGTCCGGATCGCCGCGTTCGAGTTCAACTCGAAAGAACTTCTCGACCGCGTAGACCAGACGAAGTTCCGGCGGATTCCAGGCTTCGGCATCAAGGGGCCGGGTTATATCGCCCTCACCCATCACAACTCGCCCGCGTGGTTTCGCAGCATCAAGCTGTTGGATCTGGATCAGTAGATTCGTGATTCGTGATTCGTGAATTGGCCTAAGACTCCAGGGGCACGCGATCTCCTGACGTTTCGCGGTTGGGCCGCCGACCCGTGGCCTCGGGTTTTTTACGTCCTGCCGAAGAACATCAGGTGCTGCCAGGGGAGCTTGTCGAATTCGCGAACGAGCTTGAAGCCGTTGGGCAGGTATTCCTTGAGGATCTGCTCCTTGCTCATCTTGTGGAGAATTTTGATGGGCACGGCGGGGTCTTCCCAGCGGTACTCGGCGAGCGCGATCAGGCCGTCGGGCTTGAGGCTTTCGCGCATCGCTGCCAGCATTTGCTCGGGATAGGCGAACTCGTGATAAACATCGACGAGCAGGATCAAGTCGACCTCGCCCCGCGGTAGCCGGGGATCGGCCGGACTGCCGAGAATGGGTTCGACGTTGTCAACGCCGGCCTGGCGGGCGCGCTCATCGAGCAGGTCGAGCATCTCCTGCTGGATGTCAACCGCGAGCACGCGGCCTTTTTTGCCGACGCGCTTCGCCATCTGGAGCGTGTAGAAGCCGTTGCCGCAGCCGATGTCTACCACGGTCTGGCCTTTCTTGAGCTTCAGGGCCTTGAGTAGCGATTTGGGGTTCTCCTCGGCCTCGCGCGTCTCGCGAGTAAGCCATGGCGCGCCGTGGAAGCTCATCGTCTGGGCAATGGCGCGGCCCTTGTAAGACTTCAGCGGCGGCGGAAGCAAGTCGCCGGCCGAGATGCCCGTCGAGTCCTGGGCGGGGACTGGCGAGACCATCAACGCCGCCGCCAGCGCCCAGCAAAGGAAAACTTGGGATCGGGTACTCGGAGTACTCATTGGTGATCGTCTAGACCTGTTCGACGCCATCCCGCTTCTATTCAACCTGCCGTTTTCCGCCCCTCGATCCACCGACGCAGAGACTCCTGCGTCTCGCCGGACCTTCGGCCGGCCAGCAGGCTCTGCACGTTGATGTCTTCGTCCAAGTCCGGCCAGTGGATACCCTCACCGCCACCAATGAGGCGCCAGTTCGCTCGTTCCGCCGGCGTGCCGCCCGCAAGCCTCGGGTACCAGGTTAACGGGACCGTGATCGTCCTTCCATCGGCAAGATCTACGACCAGAGTGTCCTCTCCTAGGCTGACGCTCTGAGCCGTAGCTTCTCGAAGTTCAGTCTCCAAAGTACTCATCCCATTCCCTTAACAATAACGGAGCGTATTCCACAACTAGTCGCTCGATTCGTCGAAGCTCCGCAGGGCCGAATCCACCACTTCGTTCGAGCCGCACCGGTTCCAACCAAAACTTCGCCCCGGACTGTCCCCGCTCCACATGGATGTGGGGCGGCTCGTCGCGATCGGCCGAGTAGAAAAAGAGTCGATAGGGCCCGGACCGAAGAGCTGTAGGCAATAGACCCAGTGTACTTGGCCGATGGGGCGATCGCCAAGCCAAAACGGCCTTCTGTAACAATAAGAACTCGCCGGGAGCCGGCTAGCGCCTCGATGAAGATCCTGCTTACCAATGACGACGGTATTCATGCGCCCGGCTTGGCGGCGTTGCGCGAGTGCGTTGACGGTCAGCGGCACGTCATGATCGCTCCTCAAGGCGCGGCGTCGGGGTGTAGCCACAGCACGACCACCGACCGCCCCATCCGTTTGGAGCTGCTCGATGACGGCCGCCACTCCCTCGATGGCACCCCGGCGGACTGCGTTCGCGTGGGACTGTACCGCTTTGGCGCCGACATCGCCTGGGTGCTCTCCGGCATCAACAACGGCGGGAACCTTGGCGTCGACGTTTATCACTCCGGTACGGTGGCGGCGGTGCGCGAAGCCGCCTTGCGCGGCGTGCCGGGGATCGCGGTGTCGCACTATCACGACCGTCCGCTCGATGATCGTGACTGGGCGCGGGCGATTGAATGGGTGCAGCCCCTGTTGGCGGATCTGATGGACCGGCCCTGGACGCCCGGGACGTTCTGGAACATCAACCTGCCCGCGCCGGATGCCGGGCCGCACCGTCCCGAGGTGGTCTATTGTCCGCTCGATCCGTCACCCTTGCCGCTGAGCTTTCGAGACGAGGCGGAGTCGTTTCATTACGACGGACGCTACGCCGACCGGGCACGCCGCGAAGGCAGCGACGTCGAGGTGTGCTTCAGCGGCAAGATCGCGGTGACGCAAGTGTCGGTGATGGAGCCGAGCCGGTAGAGGTCAGCGCCGGCGCCGACACAGGTTCCCGACGACCGTCACGGGTCTTGCCGGAGCAGTCGGCTACGGGCCTGATGGAGCCGCAGACGAATCGGGATTTCGCCCGTGCCTCGACCTTCCAACCGCACAATCTTGACCGGCTCGTCCGGGTCGTTGCAGGCAATGCTGAGTTGTCCGCTGGTGACGCCGGTAGCGGTCGGGACGAAGTGGACCGGCACATCCCGGGACCCTCCATAAGGGGGCAGTTCAAAGGGGCCGCTTCCATCGGAAATCCAGAAGTTGGGGTTGTCGCTCGTGATTCGGGTGACTGCGAGTGGCTCGGAGCCCTCGTTGATGACGCGGACGGTTGCGTCGGCTTGGGCCGCGAGTGCGGTTGCACCGAAGCCCACAAACGCCGGGATCGTATGGACCTCGGGCTGGGGGGCGTCGGTTGTGCCCTCTGTGATGGTCAGCACCTGGTTCGGATCGACGTTGGTGAGGACGTCTTCAGCGCCGCTGGGCCAATAGACTTCGATTCGATCGACCTTCACGGCATCGGCGAGGCCGAAGTGCGCGACCATCTCGTCTTGCGAATGCGCGCTCGACCCGCCCTTGATCTGCCGCATCAGATTCATGGGACCTGCCCGCACCTTGATGAGCGTACCGATCGCCGATCGGTTACTCAGGGTGGCGCGCGGGCGGATACGAAGCCAGTTGCCTTTGGGCTCGGTGTCGTTGCGAAACAGGCCGAGCAGGCCGCCCTGGTTGATCATCGCCAGATCCATGTCGCCATCGTTGTCGAAGTCCGCGACAGCGCTCCCGCGCCCGTCCGTCAGGGTCAGACCCGCCTCCACCGCCACGTCGCGGAATGTCCCGTCGCGGTTGTTCATGAACAAGAAAGGGTCGAGCCCCCCCCCCATCGTGGCCACGGCGAAGTCTTCGTAGCCATCGTGGTCGACGTCAAAGAAGTTCACCCCCCAGGAACGGTGGCCGGAGACGCCGGCTTGCGGCGCCGAGTTGTCCTGGAAGGTCCCATCCCCGTTGCTCAAGTAGAAGACATTCCCTCTCGGCGGCGCATCGCGACCGGTGTTGAGCAGGTCGGTGATGTAGATGTCCCAGTCGCCGTCGAGGTCGATATCGCCGACATCGACGCCCATCCCCGCCTGGGAGTCGTCCCCCAGCCCCTCGGACAATCCGGTGGCGTCGGTAAAGGTACCGTCTGCGTTGTTCAGAAACAGAAAGTCGCGATGGAATCGCATCTGTAGATCGTTTACATCGACGACGTAGAGATCCGGCCAGAGATCGTCGTCGAGATGGGCGGCGATGAAAGCGAGCGCTGCGCGGTATGTCAACTCGTCGTCGCCCAGGTTGATCCGGCTGGCAGCGGTGACGTCTTCGAAAGTGCCGTCGCAACGGTTACGGTAAAAGCGGTCGCGATTGGCGATTCGGCCGCCCGCGGGGCCCATGACCAGGTGTCCGACATAGAGGTCGACGCAGCCGTCGCGGTCGTAGTCGACCCAACCGCCCGTCTTGGAGCGCATTCCAGGCAAGGGACCGAAGGGAATTTCAGCGAGATCGTCGACGCCGGCCGCGGGCGCCACGTCCTCAAACAGGGGCTCGCCGGGAATGAACCTGCCTCCGTTCTCGGCCCAATGGCTCTTCAGAAGAATGTTGGGCGAGCCGTCGGGCACGTTCGGTTGCCGTGCGCCGTTGAAGTCTTGGTTATCGGTGAAGATATAGATGTCGGAGTCGCCGTCGTTGTCGTAGTCGGCGAACACGGAACTGGCGAAATCGACGCCGCCGGGAAGCGGGGGCAGCAGCGGGTCCATGTTGGTGAACGTGCCGTCTCCGTTGTTGCGGTAGAGGTGCGGGTCGTCGCCGTCGCCGCCGTTAACCATGAACATGTCGGGACGGTCGTCGTTGTCGAAGTCGATCCAATTAATCCCGAGGCCGTGGATGGTTTGGGAGGAGTAGAAGTCCGACCCCACCCCGGCCGCGTCACGCACGTCGGCAAACCGGACCTGCGCGAGGAGATGAGGAGCGGCGGCAGCGAGAAGGGCGCCTACAAACAACAGCTTGGACATGCTTGATGAAGGTCCGCTCAACGGCGATGGCAGAAGGTGCTTCCCCTAGACCCTGCTGTCAGTTTACGCGCGTTGACCTTGAGAAGACAATGACCGAATACCGTCGAGAGCGCAAGCGCCTTTGCTTACTTGCCGTGGCGCGAACCGTACCCGCCCAAAAGCGCCGGCCTAGAAGTCTGCCCAGCAGGAAGGGCGCTGTTACCGAGGCCTCGGCGATGGAGCCGGGCCGGCAGGCGAAGCCACGCTACGCAATCGACTCGGAGGTAGCGTTTGCCAAGGCATCGGCGGTTTCCTCTGGTTAGCCCCTGACCAAGAACTTTCGGGTTCGCAGCGGCTGGGGCACCAAAGAAAGATCGAAATTCGGAGGGACGATTGCGATCACGCGCTTGCCCATCCCCACCGCGGCACCGATCTCGAATAGCAGGCTGGGGCTTCTGATGTTGTCCTGGGTGACAACCGCTATGACGGCATCACTTTCTCGCAGGCCCTTTTCGATCCCCTCCCGCAGGTCGTCACCAGCCCGAAGCGCCGCCAGGTCAAGCCAGACAGACAAACCTCGATTCTCCATCTCCTTTGAGAACCTCCGCACCCACTCGTCGTCGGAGGGAGCGTGAGAAATGAATACGCTCGGCTTGTCCATCATTCCGCGGTCACGCTTTGGTCCGTGTTGTTGCTGACGCGGTCACGAAGCTGGGTAAAGTATTTGTCGACTTCGTTCAAGTCCACGAAGTTGCGCTTCTTCAGCAGACCAGGAATTCCTAGTCTTGATTGTAACTCCCCGGCGTTGAGCCCGTGAAGAAGCGCGACGATCGGGATGCGACGTCCCCATGCGGCGCCGAGCTCGGTCCAGACGTAGGGACGTTCGAGCGCCCACGAGGTCAACAGGACGACGAGTTCGTGGGCTCGCTCCAAGAACTCGAGGATATCTTCTTCGAAATCCGCCCCGACATCGATCTCTGCTTCATTCAGGAACGGTTTAGCGCCGCAGTCGGCCACCTCGCGCGCGATTTGTTTCGCAACCCAGGTATCGGCACTGCTATGACTGATGAAGACCAGATGCTCAGGGGTGGCGGAGGGCGGCATCGGACTCGACTCGAATGGGAATGAGGGCGAGCCCGCGGCCCGCCCTCGGCGACGATGGGTCGGCCTGGAAGTCCGCCCTAGGGCAGGGTTGGCTCAGTGATGGTGTAGTCCACGTCGAGGGCTTTGAGGAAGGCCACGATGTCGGCTTTTTCCTCATCGGTCAGGTTGGCGTCCTTGGCGTCGGCGAGGTTTTTCTCGTCGAGCCACTGGTTGGCCTTGCCGCCGCTGGTCATGATGTCGACAGCCTCCTCGAGCGTGGCGATGCTGCCGTCGTGCCCGTAGGGCGCGGACTTGCTGATGTCGAGCAGGGTGGGCGTCTTGAAGGCGCCGGTGTCCTTCTCGTCGCCGCTCACCTTGGCACGACCGACGTTGGGGGTCTCCTTGTCCATGCCGATGCCGACGTTGTGGTACTGCAAGTCGGTCAGCAGGAGGCCGTCGTGGCAGTTGGTGCACTTGGCCTTCTCGCTGAAGATCTGCCAGCCCTTCTTGGCCTGCTCGCTGATGGCCGCATCGTCGCCTGCGCGAAAGCGCACCCAGGCGGAATCGGCGGCGACGATCGTCCGCATGAACGAGGCCACGGCCATGGCGACGTTGCCGGGACTGGCGTCCTCGCCGAAGATCGCCTGGAACTGGTCCTTGTAGCCGGAAATCTCGTTGAGCTTGGCGCAGATGTCGTCCATGCTCGGCGCATCGCCCTTGCCGGAAGCACCCATGTTGCCGCCGCCCCAGGCGCCTTGCACCTGTTTCTCGAGCGCGTTGGAGCGGCCGTCCCAGTAGAACTCGGAATGGTAGCCGATGTTCCACAGGGTGGGGCTTGAGCGCGTCAGAGTCTTGTCGAACGCGCCGATGGCTAGCGGCTTGCCGTCGGTGAGGCCGTTCTCTTTGAGGTGACAGCCGTAGCAGGAGCGGTTGCCGTCGCCGCTGAGCCGCTTGTCGTAGTAGAGCTGCTTGCCCAGGGCGACCTTCTCGGCCGTCATGGCGTTGTCGGCGGGGACCTCCATTTCGGCGTAGCCGGCCAGTTCCGGGAACTCGGGCGCGGCGGCCTCGGGCTCGGGTGGCGGCGGGGCCTCACAGGCGATGGTCCCCAACGCAACCACGATCACAAGCGCCGGCAGCGCATACAAAGATCGACTCGTCATCCTCCCCAGCATGGCACTTCTCCTCCCTCTCACTTCGTTTCAAGTTGTTCCAAAACGGCCCTTTGCACCTGAGGGCCCGAATCGTCCCGTCATTGTAACCCCGGCATGGGGGTACCGCAAGTGGCCAGGACTGGCGCGGCGAAGCAACCGAACCGTGACCGTAAGGGAGCGGTCCGGCAGGGACCCTGCCGTTACCCCAGAGGGCTCTAGGTCGGAACACCTCGCCCGCGAACCATCCTCCTGCGGACCTGTCCGACTTACCGGCGGTGACCGCTGAAGCCCACCTTGCAGGTGGTGGGGTTCTACTGCTCTAGTGTAGGGCACCATAAATACTGTAACTTATATTGGCTTCCCATCGTCTCTATTAACAGGAGGCATGGGATGCGAAGAGCACAACCAGTAACTTTGAACACAGCGCAATGCAAGCAGTTGGACCGCTACGCGCGCGGCCGCCAAGTCGCCGTTCGTCTCGCCCTGCGAGCCAGGATTGTCCTGCTGGCCGCCCACGGTCTCGAGAATAAGCAGATCGCCGCACAGCTCGGTGTCTCGCGGCAGTTGGTGGCCCGCTGGCGCACGCGCTTTCTCGAAAGCGGCATCGCCGGCATTGCAAAAGACGCCCCACGGCCCGGTCGTACACCTGCCGTCTCGAAGCAGAAAGTACAGCAGATCATCCACAAGACCACCCGCGAGAAACCGTCCAACGCCACCCACTGGAGCCGCCGCACCATGGCCGCCGCGGCCGGCGTCAGCGCTTCCACCGTGGGACGGATTTGGCGCGCCCATGGCCTCAAGCCCCACCGCGTCAAGACCTTCAAGCTCAGCAATGACCCGCGTTTCGCCGAGAAACTCGACGACATCGTCGGACTCTATCTCAATCCGCCTGAGCATGCTCTGGTTCTCTCGCTCGATGAGAAGTCCCAAATCCAAGCCCTCGATCGCACCCAACCCGGCCTGCCGCTCAAAAAGGGACGCGGCCAAACGATGACCCACGATTACAAGCGCAACGGCACGACCACCCTGTTTGCGGCGCTCAACACTCTTGACGGCAGCGTGATCGCCGAGTGCATGCCCCGACACAGCCACCAGGAATGGTTGCGCTTCCTGCGCTTAATTGACCGCCGCACTCCCAAGGACAAACAGCTTCATCTCATCGTGGACAACTATGCCACCCACAAGCATGCCGCTGTGAAGCGTTGGCTCGATCGTCACCCGCGCTTCCACATTCATTTCACCCCGACCTCGGCGTCGTGGCTGAACATGGTCGAGCGATTCTTTCGCGATCTCACCGTCAAGCGCCTGCGCCGCGGCGTGTTTCGCAGCGTGGACGAGCTCGTCGCCGCCATTGACGACTACATCGCCCAGCACAACGAGCATCCCACGCCCTTCATCTGGACAGCGACCGCCTCCGACATCCTCGAGAAAGTCAAGCGAGGACGTGCCGCCCTGCATAAGGTGCAATCTGCTTGACGCACTACACTAGGCACATGCTTGGAAGGCCGAGGGTTCGTGCCGGACCGCTCCCTTACGGTCACGGCTCGGTTTGCGGCTCGGCCAGCCAGACGTTGGCTTTGGTCTCGCCGATGGGAAAGTAGAGCCGGTCCGGCGTCACCCCATAGCCAAAGAGGGTTGCTGCCCCGAGTCGCCGTAGCCCATGGAAGTGCTGCAGGGCGGTTGGTGTTCCGACGGCCTTCTTGGTCCCCGGGTCGAGGCGCTGCGTCCAGATGCACCAGAAACCATCCCGCAGGGAATGAAAGTAGAGCACGTTACCATCGGGCGACCACCAACTGTGCCCCTCGTAATGGTTGTCGGTAATCTGAACCCAACGACTCTCATCAGCGACGGTGTCGCCCTCAACGGGGGCGACAAAGAGGGGGCCCAGCCGGCCGTGCTCGATCGTGAGCTTGAACGAGACCCAGCGTTGGTCGGCAGAAAATCGCAAGGCACCAACCGGGTACTGAGAATGCCCAATCCCGAGATCGGTGCCCTCACCCGTCTCAACATCGAACGTCAGCCATCGAATAGGAGGACGTGAATAGTACAGGATCTTCTTCCCGTCCGGCAGCCAGTAGAAAACGTTGCCGATGTCTTGCAGTAGCTGTTTCTCCGTTCCGCTCGCGAGGTCACTCACATAGAGGTTTCGCGTTCTTTCTTCGTCGCGTACAAAGGCGGCCCTGGCGCCATCCGGCGAGATGACTCCACGAAGTTCCGGCTGAGCGCTGATCGTTACCGGCTGATCGCTGCCGGTTGCCAGATCGCGAAGCCAGACATCCGAATTACCGGCCCGGTCGGAAACGAACAGAAGCTTTCGCCCGTCGGCCGACAGCGTCGGGTGAGTCTCTTGACTTAGCCCGCTGATGACCCGTTCCGGTGTCCCGATCGCCTCAGCCCGGTTCATGTCGACACGCAGGGTCCAGATGTCCGAGTTCAAGGACGAATTTGTGAATGCGATCAGGCCGTCCGAAGCCGCGGAAGGGTCGTCTTCTCCCGTTCCGGAAGTCAGCCGCTGAGGTTCGCCGGCCAAGCGCCAGTCGTCCGATGAGATGCGAACCTGCCACAGGTTCGTTGCGCCTCCCCTGAGTGACGCCGTGAAGACGATGCGGTTGCCATCGGCCAACCACGCGAAAGGAGTGCCCAATTCAAGCCCGGCTTCTGCTAGTACGTGTCCAGCGTCCAAGCGAATGGCTCTTCCGCCGTCCACCGGCACAGCCCACCAGTCAAGTTCAACGAATCGCCCGAATGCCCTTGACTCAATGCTCCCTTCCACGAGCAAGTGCTTCCCATCGGGCGACCAGACTGGGTAGCGTGAGACGGATAACCCAGATTCCAACTCGCGAGCTGGGCCGCCGGCAGCTGGGACGATGTATGCTGGGTCAGAGAATTGGAGTTGTTCATCGACCTTGCGGTGTGAATAGCTGATCCATTCTCCGTCAGGAGAGAAACGGGGTTGGGTGCCAACGGAACCATGGATACTGCTGTCCGCTACGCGCTTGGCATTCCCACCAAGCGCCGGGATCACATAGATGCCGCCGCCGTCACGGCCTGATTCGAAGACGATCCGGCTGCCGTCGGGGGAGAAAGACGGAGAGTGCTCGTTGGTGGGATGGGTTGTGAGGCGTATGGGCTCACCGCCGGCAACCTGCTGGACCCAGATGTCGAGGTTCTCCTCTTCGGCGCGGTCGGAAGCGTAAGCCAAGAGCTTGCCGTCGGGCGACAGGGCCGGGCTTCCTGAATAGCCGGTGTCTTGGGTGACTTGGCTCAGTTTGTATTGAGGGACCGATGGTGAGGGCAGTTCGGATGAGCGGGTGAACCACCAAGTGAGGCCGACGGCAGCGAGCAGAATGGCAGCGGCCGCCACGATGACAGCCGGTGAGGTGCGCCTGGCAGCTACCGGTTGGGTTGCGACCTTAGAGGTTTGCGGTTCCAGGTCGCGGCGTAGCGCCTGCAAATCGACGAGCAAGTCGCTCACATGCTGGTAGCGCTCCTCGGCTTCCTTCGCCAGGCACTTGTCAACGATCCGTTCGAGGTCCTTTGGCACCCCAGTACGCACGGCGGTCAGCGGTTCGTGCTGCCCGTTGGCAATTGAATAGATGACAGCCTGATCGACCTCGCCTTGGAACGGCGGCCGCCCTGCCACCATCTCGTAGAGAACGACACCGAGTCCCCAGACATCTGAGCGCCTGTCGGTGGGGTCTCCCAACGCCTGTTCGGGGGACATGTAGATCGGAGTTCCTAAAGTAGTGCCCTCACGGGTGAGCTTTGAGCTTTCGGCGAGTTGTGCCAGCCCGAAGTCCATGAGTTTCACGAACCCACGCGAGCCCTTCATTAGCATTACGTTGTCGGGCTTGATGTCTCGGTGGACAATGCCTTTGTCGTGGGCCGCTTCGAGGCCTTCGGCGATCTGAATCGCGATCGACAGGGCCTCGGGCAGCTTGAATGGACCTTCGGCGATTTTCTTGCTCAGCGGCCGGCCCTCGAGGAAGGCCATGACGATGAACGTCCGCCCCTCGGCCTCGTCGATCTCGTGAACGGTGCAGATGTTGGGATGGTCGAGCGACGCGGCGGCCTTGGCTTCGCGCTCGAAGCGCTTGCGGCCTTCCTCGTCACGGAGCAGGTGCGGCGCGAGGAATTTGAGGGCCACAGGGCGGTCGAGTTTGGTGTCGGTGGCTTTGTAGACCACCCCCATGCCGCCTTCACCAAGTTTCTCGGTGATGTGGTAGTGGGAGATCGTGGTGCCGATCATGGGGTTGGCATTCAAAGCTGTGCGTTATTGTCGCTCAATTCTCGTTACTGGTGGAAGAATACCGACGCCCAACCGAGCCGTAGCCGCCGGGAGCGGTTCGGCATGGCACCGCGAGCGTTCTCCTTCGCGGCGAGTGAGTGCAGACTCCGGGCAAAGCCCGAACTCGGGTTGGCAGGCGACCTCGCGGCCCTGCTCGATGTGGGGCAATGCTACACACCGATTCCGCTGTGCAACATCCTCAATCTTCGGAGCCTCAGTCACAGAATCTTCATCCCACAGAATCAATAACTTACGGGGAAAACGGCCGATTGCAAGAGACGGGTGCGCTACCCTGAGATCGGAGTGGGGGGGGGGACGTGGGGAACGTGACGATCCGTGAATGATGACTTCACCGAAAGCCTTGCCAAACTGTGCCAAAAGGCCGCCCAGCCGGCGCGCGTCACCGGTGTGGGGAGGGTTCGGGGGCAGTCGACTCACAATCTCTTCGTAGGAGCGAGATCGTCCTGATCCACGGAATTCCGGAAGCTGGGTATCCACTTGACTCAGGTGACCCCAAGATGTAGTGTAGGGCCTGGTGGAGGATTACCCGCGCGACCAACTCGAATTCGAGTCTCGCTTTGCGAGCGAGGAGGCTTGCCGCGACTATCTGTTCGCCTTGCGCTGGCCAGAGGGTTTCCGCTGTCCAAGGTGTGGGCATGAGCGCGCTTGGCCGGTGCGCAAAGTGTGGTTCGAATGCGCTCGCTGCGGGCGGCAAACCTCCGTCACCGCCGGCACGATCTTTCAAGACACACGCAAGCCGCTGCGGCTGTGGTTCCGGGCGATGTGGACCATCACCACGCAGAAGAATGGGGCCAGCGCCCTGGGTCTACAGCGCGTTCTGGGACTGGGCAGTTACCAAACCGCCTGGCCTTGGATGCACAAGCTGAGGCGAGCGATGGTGCGCCCGGGGCGGGAGCGATTGACGGGCCTCGTCGAGGTCGATGAGACCTACTGGGGCGCTGAAGAAGAAGGGGTAATCGGCCGGCAGACCGAGCGTAAAGCGTTGATTGCAGTCGCCGCGGAAGAGAGAGGCACCGGGCTGGGGCGCATCCGCATGCAGCGCGTTCAGAACGCCTCGGCGGCCAGTTTGATGCCCTTCGTCGAGGAGTCGGTCGAGCCGGGCAGCGTGGTTGTTACCGACAACTGGTCGGGCTACGATCCGCTCAAGAAGAAGGACTACCAGCGTCGTATCATCTCGATTAACAACCGCCGCGAGCAGGCCTCGCAGCTACTGCCGAGGGTGCACTTGGCGATCTCGCTACTCAAGCGCTGGATGCTGGGCACGCATCAGGGGGCGGTCAGCCACGAGCATCTGGACTACTATCTCGACGAGTTCGTGTTCCGCTTCAATCGGCGCAGATCACGCAGTCGGGGCAAGCTCTTCTACCGCCTTGTGCAGCAGGCCATGGCGGTGGAGCCGACGCCGTACCGCTCGATCGTCGCCGATTGGGACGCTAAGACGCTGTGAGCCCAACTACAAGATGTTGGGGTCACCTGAGTCAAGTGGATACCCGGCTTCCGGAATAGCACGAGGGTTCGTGCCGGACCGCTCCCTTATGGTCACGGCTCGGTTGGTTGCGGGTCGCTCGCCCGCGCGCTAGCCGGCGACGACCGTGTTCTTGAGCACACCGATGCCGGTGATCTCGACCTCAACCTCGTCGCCGGTCTTCATGGCGCTGGTAGCGCCGGGCGTGCCGGTGAAGATGACGTCGCCCGGCGTGAGGGTTACATACTTGCTGATGTGGCTGACGATGGCTGCCGGCCCGAACAGCAGGTCGCTCACCAGTTGGTTCTGCTTGACCTCGCCGTTGAGACGGCACTGGATGCGCGACTTGCTGAAGTCGAGGCCCGCGGCGATCGACGGTCCCATGGGGGCGAAGGTGTCGGAGCCCTTGGCGCGCCACCACTGCACGTCCTTGGTGTCCTCGCCGTCGATGGAGCCGCCCTGCCAGTTGCGGTCGGAGACGTCGTTGCCGCAGGTGTAGCCGAGGATGTAGTCAGGAGCGTCCGCCTCGGAGACACGGCTGGCTTTGCGGCTGATGACGATGACGAACTCCGCCTCGTAGTGGAGGTCTTTGGAGCCGGCGGGAATCACAATGTCGCCGCCCGGATCCTGCAACGCGGTCGGCGGTTTGTAGAAGATCTCGGGCGACTCGGGCGGCGTGCGGCCGGCGAGGTGGCTCTTGTAGTTGAGTCCGACGCACAGCACCTTGGGCGGCTCGCAGGGGTAGCGCAGTTTCACGTCGCTCAGCTTGACGGGGTCGCCGGCCGGCGCGCGGTCGCCGAACAGGTCGCCCGCGATCGGCTGGATCGTGTCGCCGTCGAGGATTCCGTAAGACGTTTGGCCGCCCGCTTCATATCGGACGTAGTGGGTGACTCCTGCTGAACCACCGGACGATTGAGCCATGGCTGCACCTCCGACCGCAAGTGCGGTCATGAATGTTCTGCGTGTTGTCGGCATATCGATTCCGAGTTGGGGGTGGCGAGCTGAGTTGGGCTAGTGTAGCACCCGACCGTTGCCGGACTACCCTTTGACCGGGTTGCTGAGGATTCCGATGCCGTCGATCTCGACCTCGACCGTGTCACCCGCCTTCATCGCCTCCGTGTCCCCGGGGGTGCCCGTGAAGATCACGTCCCCCGGTTCCAAAGTGACGGCTTGACTGATGAAGCTCACCACCTCGGCCGGCTTGTGGATCAGGTCGCTGAGCATTTGCTCCTGGCGGACTTCGCCGTTGAGGCGGGTCTGAATCTTGGATTTCTCGAAGTCGAGACCCACGGCGATGGCCGGGCCCATCGGCCCGAAGGTGTCGGATCCCTTGGCGCGCCACCACTGCATGTCCTTGTTTTCGGGGCCGTCGATCGAGCCTCCCTGCCAGTTGCGCTCGCTCACGTCGTTGCCGGCGGTGTAGCCGAGGATGTAGTTGGGCGCGTCCTCCACCGAGACTTTGTGGGCCTTCCTGCCGATGACGATCACGAACTCGCACTCATAGTGGACGTCCTGGGCGCCCTCGGGGAAGATGATCGGGTCGCCGGGGTTCGCCAGGCTGGTGATGGGCTTGTAGAAGGGCTCGGGGTACGCCGGCGGCTCGCTGTCGCCGATGTGGCTCAAGTAGTTGCCTGCCAGCGCGATGACCTTCGTGGGCTCGATCGGGTAGAGCAGCTTGACGTCGGCCAAGGGCGCGCTCTTGCCCGTGGGGATGCGGCTACCGAACAGATCACCCTCGATCTCATAGACGGTCTCACCGTCGAGTCCGCCGAAGTGGACTTCGCCGCCTTGCTCGTAGCGGACGAATCGATTGAACTCGGAGGGCATCGAGGGCCCGCAACTCCACGTTGCAACGCCGCCCGCCACGGCGGCCATGAAGATCCTGCGCGTTGCTTTCATGCTGGTATTCTCCTGTGAGCGAACGGGGCTAGTTTAGCACAGCAGTTGTTGTGCGCAGGCAGTGGGGCGGTTTCAGTGTCAACGCCCAATAGAAATGTCCCCCTCGGTAGCTCGATAGAAGTGTCCCCTTGTGTTTCTTGTTCGTAGGAGAGATATCGTCGTCGTCGGGGCTGTGGAACTGTGGGAATCGCGTAGCGATTTCCAAGGGGCGGTGGGAAGGGTGGAAAACCATCCACCGCTCCTCGAACCCGGTACTGCTGCCTCGAGAGATTTTCCACGCTTTCCATCCGACCCGGCATTTCCACAGCCCTCTTATGTATTCGCAGCCCGTTTTTTCAGTAACACAGCTCGCCGCCAGGGGTGGTTCGCCGCCGGCTTGCGCCCGCCCCCCGGACGCTGCTGTGGTGCTGGCTTCGTCCGCAGCTGTGGCGTCGGCGTGGCGATCACGTCGTGCTCGATCTCGTGCCCGTCAAACCTCACCTGCAAGCTCTCATCGCGCCACTGTTGGACCGTCACCCGTGCCCCCGCCCCCACGCCCTGGTTGCGTTTCGGCTTCAACTGCAAACAACGATTCTCGAAACGCACCACCCGGTCGTTGCTCACCACGCGTTCGTACTCGCAACAGAACACCCCTCGCAGCTCGGTGCCGCGGGGGAGCGCCTGGTGAAAGTCCGCTGCCGCCGCCGGCTCACAGGCGAAGCGCTCGTTGTGCTCGGCCAGGTACTCCTCGTCGAGATAACGGTTCGCCGCCTCGTACTCGACGATCCCGCGCAGCCGCATCTTCTTGATCAGGCGGTCTTGGTGCGTGCCGTGATGGCGCTCCACTCGGCCCTTGGCTTGCGGCGAGGAAGCCGCCATGATCGTAATGCCGAGCTTGGCACACATGCGCCCGAACTGCGTCTCGGGCTTGATGCCTGCCAGCGCTTCCCGCGACGTCGGCTGGCGCTGGTAGACGTTTTTCCAGTCGCAGTACAACGCCTTGGGAACGCCGTGTTGACGTACCCAGGCTGCGAGCAGATCGGCCGCGGCCCAGGTCGTTTCCTGGTCCGAGAAACGGCACAGCGCCACACCGGTCGCGTCATCGACGAAGTTCATCAGACAGGCTTTCGGGCCGCGTTCTTCCAGCCAGTGGTGGTGCGAACCGTCGAGTTGAATCAGCTCGCCGAAGTGCGCTTTGCGTTGGCGCCGGGTGCGATGCGGTTGGCGCTTGCGACGGCGGCTCCACAGACCCGCGGCGAGCATCCAGCGCCGCAGTGTTTCGCGCGGCACTTCCAGGCCGTGGTCGGCTGCCAGATGTTCCGACGCCAGCGTCGGCCCGAAGCGCTCGTGCCCCTCGCCCGCATAGTTCTCGCGCACCAACTCGAGAACCTGCTGGCGTCGCTTCTGATCGGCTCGGTTCGAAGCACGGCCGACGTTACCGTGCACCAAAGCCTTGGCCCCGCCCGCACGGTAACGCTTCTTCAGACGCTTCGCATGGCGGTAGCTGACCTCCAGCAGCTCGGCGGCTGCGGTCAACTTCAGTTCCCCTCGTTTCACTCGGCTCAGCACTTCGCCGCGCCTCAACTCCTTGGCACTCATCCATGTCCTTCCCACTCTCGGCTCCTCCTTCGGAGCCTCAGAGTAGGGGACATTTCTATTGGGCGCTCAAGGGGACATTATCATTGGGCTTCAACACAGTGGGGCGGTTTCAGGATTTGGCTGTCCTGGAAGGCAGATCGGCAATGGGGCTCGAAGGGTCAAGGCCGCGGATCTCAAAACCGAGATCCGCGCTGCGCGCTCGGTTCTAGGGCCTTTCTTGGGCGTGGAGAGTTCGTGCCGGACCGCTCCCTTACGGTCACGGCTCGGTTTCCGGGCTCGGGGTGACCAGGGGGAGTCGAGGCGCCGTGGCTTGCAGGCGCGGTTGTCAGGAGCGGCGGCGGTTGGGCAGGGCGGAGTCGGGATCCCAGATGATCTCGCAGCCGGGTAGCGCGGCCTTCAGGCGCTGGTGCCCGTCGGCGGTGACAAAGGTGTGATAGAGGTTGAGCGAGCGTAGCTCGGTGAACTTCTCGAGCCGGCGGATGCCGTTGTCGGTCACGTAGGTGTTGTCGAGGTTGAGGTCTCGCAGTTGGGTGAGACCTTCCAGGTGGCAGAGGCCCTCGTCGGTGACGTCGGTGTGGTCGAGGTTGAGGTGCGTCAGTTGCGTCAGTTCGGCGAGACCTTCGAGGCCTAGGTCGGTCACTCGCGTGCGCACCAGTTCTAGTCTTTGCAGGTGCTTGAGCGCGGCCAGGTGGAGCAGCCCGTCGTCGGTGAGCCGGCTGTAGCGCAGCGAAAGATCCGTGAGGGTCTTCAGCGGCCGCAAGGCCTTGAGTCCGTCGTCTCCGACGTCCGTCCCGGTGAGATCGAGCTTGCGTAAATCGCGGAAGCGTTCCAGGTGCAGCACGCCCTGGTCGGTGATGTCGGTATAGGCCAGCGAGAGGCTGCGGATCCACGACAACTGGCTCAGCGTGGCGACGCCGCCGTCTGTGAGCGGAGTGTCGCGCAGGCTGAGGTCTGCGAGATCCCGCAAGGCCAACAAGTGGGCAAGACCCGGCCCTTCGACGTAGGTGTGATTGAGAGAGAGCTTTCGCAGGCCCGCCAGCCCTTCGAGGTGAACCAGCCCGCCGTCGGATACCGAGGTACTGTCGAGCCGCAGATCCTCAAGGCTTGCCAGGGATGACAAGTGCGCCAGGCCCAGGTCGCCGACCTCGGTCGCTTCAAGGTCTAACACGCGGAGATTCGCCAAACCGGAAAGCGATTTGAGTTGGCCGTCGGAGACCGCGGTGGACTTGAACGAAACCTCCACGAGCGAGTCTTGTTCGAGTCGGGGCCGCCCGCCCATCGACAGCACCCACTCAGCCACGCCTGCGTCGGTTGGGTCGCTTGGCTCGGCGGTGCTGCCGGCCAAGCGCGGCGCGCGCAAAGATGTCTCGACAAAGACGAACCGTGTGTCGGCGAGCGCTTGCTGCAAGGTTTCGACGCCCGCCCGGGTGGCGCGTGTGTATCGAAGATCGAGCTGCCGCAGACGCCGGAAGCGCCGGAGTTTGTCGAGCCCGGCATTGGTCACCTTCGTGCGGTAGAGACTCAACTCTTCGAGCCGGGTCATCGCTTGCAGGTAGTCAAGTCCGGCGTCGGACACGTCGAGGCCTTGCAGGTTGAGCTTGCGCAATTGCGGCAGGTCTTTGAGGTGTATGAGCCCGGCGTCACTCACCTGCGTGCCGCGCAGATCCAGCTCCTCCAACTCCTTGAGCGCGCGGAGGTTCGCCAGGCCTTCGTCGGTGACCAGCGTGTCCCCGAGGCGCAGGCGGCGCAGCCACTCCATGCCGGCCAACTGTTGCATCCCTTCGTCGTCGAAGGAAGAGAGAGTGACGTCGAGTGCTTCCAGGCGCCGAAACGGGGCGAGTGCGTGGCCTTTGACGCCGGTCTGACGCAGCGTCAACTCGGTGAGGTTGGTCAGATTGGCGATCTCTTCCAGACCCGAGTCGTTGAAGCGAATGCCGTCGAGAAAGTGGTAGCTGAAGGTTAGGCGTTCGAGCGAGGTTACGGGCGCGAGGTGCCGCAGCTCGCGGCTGAGGTCTTTGCCACCGTCGGCGTTGCGGCTCCAGATTGGGCCAGGCAGATGCAGGGCTTTGAGATATCCCAGCCCGCCGAGGTGCTGCAGGTCGGGCGGGTTGACGTTGCAGCCGACCAGATCGACCACGGCGAGACGGAAATCTCCGGCCGGTAACTCGGCGGCATTGTGGATCTTCTGGCGATCGCCCTCGAGTTCAACCCAGCCGCCCATGGCCAGTACCCACTCGGCCACGCGGCGGTCGGCTTCGTCAGCGGCCACATTCGGGATCGCCAGCAGCGCGAAAGTCCCGATGAGCAGGAACGCACCCCATGATGCTGTCGGAAAACGCCCCTGGAGAGTCGATGGTTTCACCGAACCCGCTCGAACACCTGGGATTGTATCAGTTCAAGGTAGGTAGATTGTCCGAATCAGCAGCGGCGACAATCTTCGGTTCAACGCTTCCAGATAGAACCGCCGGTATTCGTCAACCAGGAAGACAGCCTGACAGTTGTTGTCTTACTGGGTGATGTACGGCACCCCGTCCGCCACCACCCGAGCCGCGCGTGGCATTCGCTTCCGCCCTTGCCGCATGGCCTCGCCAATCCGAGTTCGGGCTCCCGGAAGCTGTGAATAGACTCGTTCGGCGCGAGTCGCGCACTGATACTAAAGGGCCTAGGTGGGCCGTTCCGACCAGTTTGGCAATAAATTCACAACTTCCGGTCCCCAAACTCCCCTCTAGCTATCGCTACTGCTTCTTGTTGTGTCGTTTTTCCAGGGCCCGGATGCCGCCGATCGAGCCGCCTAGCACGGAGATCAGCAGGGTTAGATCCCGAAGTTCGTCCAGATCGTCGAAGCTGTTGTGGAAGAACAGCATCACGATTAGGGAGATGATGACAGCGAGCACGCCAGTCAGCCAGTCGCGATTGCGTTCAAGGAAAGCCCAACCGTTCACAACCTCCGCGACTTGCTCGTTGCCCAAGCTACTCGATACAATTTGTGACATTGCTAGCTCCTTTCTGCGATCAGTAGACGACGCGCCTGCAGTCAGAGTCCGGCCACAGCCGCCTTTTCGTCAGCCGCTATAGGTTAGTGATTCTTGGGCCACGAGCGTTACAGAGAATCGACTAGGAGGGCCAGGTGGTGTGGATTTGGAACGGAGCCCAATAAAAGGGTTTGCGATGGTTGCCGCCGCTTGCGATGAGGTTGAGTTTGGCGGCACGTAGTGCCTCAGCGGGAGCTTGACCGGCCGCCAGCCCGGCGTAGAAGCTCTCCATCATTTCGGCGGTCGATGAATCCGCCACGTTCCAGAGCCCGCCAACGACGTTGCCGGCGCCGGCTCTCAGGAAGGCCCATGCAAGGCCTACCAGGCCTTCGCCGGCGTAGATCGCGGAGCCGGCGCTACGGCAGGCCGACAAGGTGACGAGCTGAGCGCGAAGCGGAGTTTCCAGTACATCCCGCGCGTAGAGCTTGAAACGGCCGTCCTGCCGGCTGAGGATGACCGCCGAATCGAGCGGACTCTCGCGATTGGCCTCGGCGTGGGCGGCGAAGTGAATCAGCCGGAAGCGGCCGGGCTGAAGCTCTCGATACGCGCTGACGTTGGCCTGGGCGCCGCGTAGCACGACTGTCCTCCGGGGACCCCAACGGTCGTGCACCGCATCCATTTCCCGCCGGGCCGAAGGAAGTTTTGGGAAATCTTCCCCGGCCGCATCGGCGTCGCCGATCAACAGCAGGTTCTCGTCCCGTAACGGGGCCGGCCGGGACTGAAGTAGGACGCGAAGCGACGACGTAACCAGCACCGTCACGTCCTCGATCCAATAGTGTGGCGGCGATCCGGGGGCGAGCAACGACTCAAAGTTTAGGCTGCTCAGAATCCCGTCCGGCACGAGGATGATTCGCGCTTGCGGCGGGATCAGGTGCGCTGCGGGACCAATAAGGATATCGAACAGCCGGCGTCCGCCGGCGTCCGCAGTCTCGATTGGGTCTCGAAGCCGTCTGGTCATGCGCTCCTGATAGGCGGTGACGAGCGACTCAATCTCCTTCCGCGGAGGAAGTTCGAATGCCGCGAGGCCGCCGCCAGAGGCCGCCCAGAGGAAGGACCGTCGAGGCGCCAACCAGTAGCTGAGAATGACGGTGTCGTTGACCCCGAGGCGGGAGACCGCCGGGACGAGATTTGCTTGAGTCCGACCCATGAGCGGTTGATCGAGCTTCTCGGCGAGCGTCCGGGCACGGCTCGCGTCGGCAACCTCGAAGGCCTCCTCGGCGCGGCCGAGCCCCATCAGCAAATCGACGTAGGCGCGATAAGGGCGCATGAGCGTCGCGAGATAACTGATCTTGGACTGTGTTCGCTGGAGTCTGTCGCGGGCACGGTCGATCACATCGAGCGCCGCAACGAGCTGCGACTTCGCCTTGGCTGGCTGTCCGGTGTCGAGGTAGAGTTCGCCCAAAAGGGACAGCGCATCTAGCTGCTTGTCAGGCCGATCGTCGGAGAGCCGGATCGCTTCGAGGTAAGCGTTCTCGGCTCGCCGTACGTTGCCGCGCCTCTTGAACGCGGGCGAAGTCAATCTGCGAGGCCAGGCGGGTACCCTTGTCCCCGACGACCTCCCGCAACTTCAAGGCCTCGCCGTTGTAGCGCTCGGCGTCGTCGATGGCCCCGAAGTTAAGAGACACAGTGGCAAGATTGTTGAGCCACATGACGACTGACTCCGGTTCGGAGAGAGGGCGCGCAATCTTCAGCGCGCGCTGATAGTATTCGCGAGCCTGGTCCAGGTCACCTTCCCGATAGTGGATATTCCCTATGTCGCCCAACCAGCGTTGGACGTCGAGCGGGTTGCCGACCGCCTCATGGATTTTCAACGCATCCCTGTAACTCGACCGGGCAAGCTCGTTTCGACCGAGCCGGAAGTAGCAGATGCCACGATTGCCGAGGCCTTTTGCCAGAGAATTGCGGGAGCTGGGTATCCACTTGACTCAGGTGACCCCAAGATGTAGTGTAGGGCCTGGTGGAGGATTACCCGCGCGACCAACTCGAATTCTAGTCTCACTTTGCGAGCGAGGAGGCTTGCCGCGACTATCTGTTCGCCTTGCGCTGGCCAGAGGGTTTCCGCTGTCCAAGGTGTGGGCATGAGCGCGCTTGGCCGGTGCGCAAAGTGTGGTTCGAATGCGCTCGCTGCGGGCGGCAAACCTCCGTCACCGCCGGCACGATCTTTCAAGACACACGCAAGCCGCTGCGGCTGTGGTTCCGGGCGATGTGGACCATCACCACGCAGAAGAATGGGGCCAGCGCCCTGGGTCTACAGCGCGTTCTGGGACTGGGCAGTTACCAAACCGCCTGGCCTTGGATGCACAAGCTGAGGCGAGCGATGGTGCGCCCGGGGCGGGAGCGATTGACGGGCCTCGTCGAGGTCGATGAGACCTACTGGGGCGCTGAAGAAGAAGGGGTAATCGGCCGGCAGACCGAGCGTAAAGCGTTGATTGCAGTCGCCGCGGAAGAGAGAGGCACCGGGCTGGGGCGCATCCGCATGCAGCGCGTTCAGAACGCCTCGGCGGCCAGTTTGATGCCCTTCGTCGAGGAGTCGGTCGAGCCGGGCAGCGTGGTTGTTACCGACAACTGGTCGGGCTACGATCCGCTCAAGAAGAAGGACTACCAGCGTCGTATCATCTCGATTAACAACCGCCGCGAGCAGGCCTCGCAGCTACTGCCGAGGGTGCACTTGGCGATCTCGCTACTCAAGCGCTGGATGCTGGGCACGCATCAGGGGGCGGTCAGCCACGAGCATCTGGACTACTATCTCGACGAGTTCGTGTTCCGCTTCAATCGGCGCAGATCACGCAGTCGGGGCAAGCTCTTCTACCGCCTTGTGCAGCAGGCCATGGCGGTGGAGCCGACGCCGTACCGCTCGATCGTCGCCGATTGGGACGCTAAGACGCTGTGAGCCCAACTACAAGATGTTGGGGTCACCTGAGTCAAGTGGATACCCGGCTTGCGGGAATCAATCTCGCGATTCATCTGGATCGCCTTATCGAACCAGTCGAGCGCTTCGTCGTAGCGTCGACGACGGAGGTAAACCATCCTCAGGTTGCTGGACGCTATCGCCTCCACGAATGGATCTCGTCCGGCATCCGTCATGTTCAGGGTGAATCGCAAAAGCCGTTCCCCCTCGGCGAAGTCACCGCTTCGCGCGGCGACGGTTCCTTTGATCAGGGTGACCTACCGTAGCAGGGAAGGGTTTGCCAGGCCGGCTGCAAGTGACTCGGCTCGAAGGAGTTGACTCTTGGCCTTGTCGAACTGCGAAAGCAGGCACTGGGCGTAGCCGCGGTGCATCCAGTAAGTGGCCAGATCCCCCGTGTTGAGTCTCTCTCGGGGTATCTCATCGAGCTGGGCCAGCGAATCGAGGGCCTTGCCTTGGTAAATGAGGACCTCGGCCCGCAGGAGCCGAAATTGGTTCATCAGCGCATCGTCGCGCCCAGCGTCGGCGAGGAGCGGCAGACAGGCTTCACACCGGTCAAGCGCCAAAGTAAGCTCGCCCTTGCGAAACAACTTGCGGGCAATATCAAGCTCGTCTTCGCAGTTCGTCTCGGCGCGCCGGGCGCACGCGCCCGCACTCAATAGGGCTAGGAAGGAGCGCCGCCCTAAGGGTTCCACGAGCCGTTGTCGCAAACATCGCCGCAGCATACGCAGCCTTCACAAGGACAGCCCAAAAGGAAGCGCAACATGGTCAGCCGGCGCGAGGTCGGCGTTACGAGCATCTCACCGACGTGAACTTCACCGAAGCTTGGGATGTAACCCGCATTTTCAATTTGATGTTTGACATCCCGACCTTCCAGCGGCCTTGAGCGTCTTTATTCATAGGGGCTAGAGCCCGATGAGGACGCCATGGAGGCCAACACCCAATGGGTGAAAAACAAACCAAGCCATTCCAGCTAAGTTTCAATGGACTTCTCAAAGTCGATTTCCAGGGATCGCACGTCACTTCCGACGGTGGCCTGATTTTGGTTCGCGAACTGGACGAACGGCTCGGTCTCGGAGAACTGATTGACGAGCATCTCAGCGACTCCCGGCAAGGCACAAACAAGCAGTTCACGCTCGCTGATCTGTTGCGGCAGTCGGTTTACAGCCGACTCGCCGGCTACGAGGACCTCAACGACGCCGAGCGGGTTTCGATCGATCCGACGTTTCGGCTGATCGGTTCGCAGAAGATCTGGGATCGCGGTGCGGCCTTGACCTCGACGCTGCACGGCTTCGAGACGGAGATGCTGGCGAGCGAAGAGAACCTGCTGGGGCTGATGGCGCTGAACCGAGAGCTGGTCGGGCAAGCGGAAGCGTTCGACGACGCCGAGCGGGTCGTTCTGGACCTGGACTCCACCGAGAGTCCGGTCCATGGCCAACAGGAAGGCAGTGCCTACAACGGACACTTCGAGTCGGTCTGCTACCACCCGTTGCTTTTGTTCAACGGTCATGGTGATTGCCTCGCTGCCAAGCTGCGTCCAGGCAACGTGCACAGCGCCGAGGACTGGGATGAGCTCTTGTTGCCGGAGATCGAGCGCCAACAGGCTGCGGGCAAGCAGGTCGCCTTCCGGGGCGATGCGGCCTTTGCGAAGCCGGAAGTTTATGAGGCTTCGGAGGAACGCGGAGTACAGTACGCCATTCGCATTCCGGCCAACAAGAGCTTGGAGCTGGAGATCGAAGACATCCTGTTTCGCCCGCCGGGAAGGCCTTCCCGCAAGCCCTTGGTGCGCTACAAGAGTTTTCGCTATCAGGCGGAGAGTTGGTCGCAGGCGAGGCGGATCGTCGCTAAGGTCGAGCATCACCAGGGCGAGCTGTTCCCGCGCGTCGGATTCATCGTGACGAGCATGAGCTTGCCGAGCCGCTCGGTGGTGCGCTTCTACAACAAGCGCGGCACGGCGGAACAGTGGATCAAGGAAGGCAAGCAGGCGACGCACTGGACGCGATTGTCGTGCCATCGATTTCGGGCCAACGAAGTGCGGTTGCAACTGAGCGTGCTGGCCTACAACCTGGGCAATCTTTGGCGGCGGCTGGGGCTTCCGCAGCGAATCAAGAGTTGGTCGCTGACGAGCTTGCAACACAGGTTGATGAAGACCGGCGGTCGGCTGGTCAAGCACGCGCGGTATTACTGGCTCTTATTGGCGGAGGGACATCTGAACCGGCGGCTGTTCGGCGACATGCTGCACAAGATCTGGGCGCTGCCGCTGCCGAGTGGGTAGCATTGCCGGAGTGAGGATCAACAGCTTTTGGCTCCAAAAGGTTTCGCAAGGAGCAGTGTCGGCCGGAGCGCCGTTCAAGCCGCTCAATCAACGACTGTGAGCGGTCGAACCAGCTCTGGCGACTACCAGCAGAGGTGATGTGCAGGGTTCAGCGTGAAAGGACGTGCTGTTCGGAGCGGAGCGGGTGTATACTGTGGCCGTGCCAGGGCCAAAATGGAAATCCTGGTTTAGATCAACGATCTCTCCGATCATGGTCCGCGTCCAGCTTGATGGCAAAGAGTTTTGCATTGAGTTGGGTATCACGCTGCCAGGGAGGTGTTCAGTTCGGCCAGCAGGTTGTTCAGATCCTGCCCAAAGACCTGATAGGCCTTGCCGAGCCCGCCCTTTTGAGCGAAGGGTGAGTACTCGAAATCATCGGCATTGATAGCCATGCTGGATGCGATCTGATCCCGAATCAACCTCAACCACTCGCGCTGCTCTTCGGTAAACTCTCGCCCCTGACTTTCCTGGGTAGCCAGCCACGAGTCGTACCGTTCGTCCACCCCTTGACGAAAGGGCCGCAACTCGTCCTCTTGCTGGAGTGCGAAGCGAACGAGCGAAACGATGTCGGTGAGCATCCTGCCGCCGGAGCCTCGTACCTTGGATTGGTCGAGCGTCTCGTAGGCGCGCCAGAGTGATTCGGGCGTCCAGGACCGCGGAGGTAGCTTGATAGCTTCGGCCAGTTCTGTCAAGGGCGGAGAGAAATTAGACCACTTCGGCGGAGTAAAACTAGACCAGTTGGGGGAGTGGTAGCGGTTTTCGTGGGACGGCTGGAACGGAGCCTGAGGGCGCCCTTTAGGGCGACCCAGGCGTAGTGGAAGGCGGCCCACGAAAACCGGCGCGAGCGGCGGGCGGGTCAGTCGGAAGAGCGAGACCGTTTCTTTTGACTCTGTTTGAGGCGGAAGCTTTCGCCGTTCATCTCCAGGATGTGAACGTGGTGGGTGAGGCGATCGAGCAGAGCGCCGGTCATGCGCTCGGACCCGAGCACCTCTGTCCACTCGGTGAACGGCAAGTTTGAGGTCAGCATCGTGGAGCCTTGTTCATAGCGTTGCGAGAAGATCTCGAACAGCAGCTCAGCGCCGGTCTTCGACAGCGGCACATAGCCCAGTTCATCGACGATCAGCAGATCCTGCTTGGCAAGTTGTTTTTGGAAGCGCAGCAGCCGTCGCTCGTCGCGGGCTTCGAGCAGTTCATTGACCAGTGCCGCAGCCGTGGTGAAGCGTGTTCGATAACCGCTCTGACAAGCGGCCAGGCCTAGCGCCAGGGCGAGATGCGTCTTGCCGGTGCCGGAGTTGCCCAGAGCCAAGACGTTCTCGCGACGGTCGATGAACTCACAGCGCGCCAGCTCCAGCACGAGCTTCTTGTTTAACGAAGGCAACGCTAGGAAGTCGAATGTGTCGAGACTTTTCGTCACGGGAAACTTGGCTGCTTTGATGCGACGTTCAGTCGCCCGCTGATCTCGGTCGAGCAGTTCCAACTCGCAGAGTTGCTTCAGGAAGCTCCTACAGTCCAAGCCCTCGGCGGCGCATTGCCGCGCCACTTTGTCGTACTCGCGCAGGAAAGTCGGCAGCCGCAACGCTTTCAGATGGGCTTCCAGTAAGAGATTCGACTTCGCCATCAGCCCGCTCCTTGCCCCAAGAGCGCGAGATAGGACGCTGCCGAAGTCTGCTCGACTTGAGCCGTCGGCAGGTGAGGATACTTCGTTAAGTCCAGCCGTGGCGGACGTTGTTCGATCGCGCACAGCAACAGATGCTTGACGGCGTCGAAGCCGATCGTTCCCAGTTCGCAGGCTTGGCGCACCGCCGCCGCAACATGCTCCAGCCGAAAGTCCTCCAGCAGACGCAACACCTGCACGTACTCGCGCTTGCCCGCTTTGCCCAAGCGGACTTCGAGCAGGCGTCGTAATCGCGGAAACTCGGGCGGTAGATCCCAACCCACCAACGGCGCGGCTTGATCGAGCGCATTCGTCTTGCGCTCCAGCAACGCCAGATAATGGACGGGATCGAAGATCAACTCTTCGCGTTCGTAACTGCGCCGGTGGCGTGCGATCTCTTCGCTGCCGCAACAGATCACTACTTCGTCCACATAGGCTTTGAGCAACACCTGGCGATGGCCGTAGCGCGTCGGCACCGAGTAGTCGTTGGTCCGATAGCGCACCAGCGACAACGACGTCACCCGGGTCGTACGTTTGTCGCAGGCATCGTAGGGCGCGGACGGCAATGGCAGCAACGCTTTCGCGTCGCGCTCAAAGCGTTCTCCGATCGTTTCGGTGTGTCGCCGCAAGCGCCGCTCACGGTTCTTGCGGCACTTGGCTTCGAGGTGTTCGTTGAAGGCTTCCCAACTTGAGAACCGGGGGATCGGCACCATGAAGTTGCGCCGCCCATAGCCCACCAAGCCTTCCACCTTGCCTTTGTCGTTACCCTTGCCTGGCCGGCCGAAACGATCAGCGAACAAGTAGTGCGACTGCAACTCACTGAACGCTCGTGTGCGTTTGCGCGTACCGTCGCCGAGAATCCTTGCTACCGCCAACTTCGTGTTGTCGTAGACAATGCTGCGCGGCACACCGCCAAAGTAGCGAAACGCGGCGTTGTGTCCTTCGCAAAAGGCTTCCGTCGTCTCGGCGGGAAAGGCTTTTACAAAGGCGTCATCGCTGTGCGGTAGATCGACCACCAAGAAGTGGGCCTTACGCTGCACTCCGTCAATGACAACCAGTGCTTCACCGAAGTCAGCTTGCGCATCGCCAGGAGGATGTGCCAGCGGCACAAACATCTCTTGACCGCCCAGCTTCTTCTCGCGAACGTAGTCCTTGATGATTGTGTAACCGCCCGTGAAGTCGTACTCGTCGCGCAAGCGGTCGAAGATGCGCTGTGCCGTGTGACGCTGTTTCCTCGGCTGCTGCTGATCGTCAAGCAGTATCTGATCAATGATTCCTGTGAACGAATCCAGCTTCGGCCGCTTCACCGGTTGACGCCGCCGATAGCCCGGCGGCGCCTTGTAGCGCAGCATCTTGCGCACCGTCTCCCGCGCCAAACCGAACCGTTTGACGGCCTCGCGTTCACTCAGCCCCTCAACGATGACACTCCGCCGTA
This sequence comes from Bryobacterales bacterium, assembly GCA_965261065.1. GTDB lineage: Bacteria > Acidobacteriota > Terriglobia > Bryobacterales > UBA6623 > JAKZVK01. The sequence goes on from OZ253444.1 coordinate 8,412,370, forward strand.
CTTGAGCGTATAGCTCCACTTGATACATCCCTCCGGTGTTCCACAAAACACCTCTGGGATGCTACGCGGACCACCTGGGCGGTCTAATTTTGCGCCGCCCTCACGCGGCTTAGAATCGCCGCTCTGTGGTCTATTTTGGCTCCGCCGTTCTCAGAGGCGAGAATCGTATTCTGAAAAGGCCAAAAATAGACCTCGTTAAGAGGCTTGTGTTCAGTTCTCCCCCACGTCTTGCTGTGTGCGTCCAGATCAATGATGGATAGTGTTGCCGTGTCGGCATACTGATCCACAAGAGCAGCGAGTGAGCGGAGCTTCTCATCTCTGCGCGGTTTGCTGAATCTATGGAACTGTCCACTAAGACCGGTAGCCTCGCGCATCTTGAAGTAGGCAATCGCCGGATCTTGCCCGAGACACAGGTGCCACGCATCCGAGAACTGAGCCCAATTCTCCGCATCCGCAATCAGGCCAGCAAGAACGAAATGCGTTCCATGACCCTTCCCCCCGCTGTCATCCACGAAAGCCTGGACGGGCATTAGATACCTACGCTTTCGCGCTTTCTCCGGCAATCCCGACAGAAACGAGAATCCCCGTGGTAGCCATGATTCTGATCGTCTACCCCCTGACCCTGCTGAGTCAAGTATATTTGTGCCATAATTTCTCCCATCCTTTCAATCACTTACCTCTCCGACTGTCCCGCCGCCCGCACCACCGACTCCTATACTGGAAGCGAGGAAAGCTAACGGGCAATCCGTCGCCCCAACAGAGTAGGAGATGCAACACCACGATCCCAAGTCCTGGTCACCGATCCGGGAAAGTGGGGGAAAGTGCCCCGAGGGGCCACCCCGCGGGCGTTCTTCAGACCACAGCCCCGATGGCAGCGCCGCGCGTGAGCCCAGCGTCATCGGCCCACACAATAGCGAATCAACCGCCGCGTGGCGCCATGACCAACCCCGCAGGAGTGATCCAACGATGAGCCCTGGGCGTGAGCCCAGGGACACCGACCCACACCAGATTCCGTCGAGCGCTGTAAGCGCGGCTCAATCAGCGCCCCGACCCCGACGGCAACAACCCGCAGGGCACCCCTGCACCCGGACCCCGATGGCCCCTATAGAGAGCAGTCAAAAGCAGCCAACGGCGGCCAAAAGAGGCCACGATCGGCAGGCGCGGCCCCGTACGATTCACGACTCCGGCTTCCACGGTTTTCTGAATCACGGTTCACGGATCACGGTCGGTTCCTGTCGTGTCGGCACTCTTACCGACACCTGGGCTCGCCGCCCAGGCCGTTTCCCGGGTCGCGGCCCAACTTGGCCGATCACAAAACCTTGCCAAACTGTGCCAACCCAGCGTCCTCCGCCAGCCATCCAGCCGGCTGGGCGGCCCTAAAGGGAACATGACCAAACCAACCAAAGAGCGGGTGTCGTCGGGTATTCGGCCACGAGCGTACGGCCTTGCCGCGCCCCTCGCCTCACCAGCGGTGTGGCGAAAAATGCAGGTTAGTCGTCGGCCGCGGGTTCGGTCAGCGCCAGAAAGCGCTCGATCACCCGGCGGACGAATGCTCGGGTTTCGTTGTAAGGCGGAAGGCCGTCGTAGGCGTCCACGCGGGCCGGGCCTGCGTTGTAGGCGGCGAGGGCACGCAAGAGCGAATCGCGAGAGCCTGCGTAGCGGTCGAGAAGCTGCTTGAGGTAGGCGGTGCCGCCGCGTACGTTCTCGCTCGGGTTGCGGCGGTCGGTGACGTTCAACTCGCGAGCCGTCTCCGGCATGAGTTGCATCAGGCCGACCGCCCCTTTTGGCGAAACCGCGTGCGGGTCATAGGCGGACTCGGCTGCGATGACGCTGTGCACGAGCGCCGGGGGCAAGCCAAGCTCCGCGGAGAACCGGTCGACGACCGCGTCGAGCGTCTCATCCGGCTCGGGTACGGCTGAGGCTGGTGCGCCCACCGGATCAATCTTACCGTCGGGCTCGAAGCGGGCAACCGCCGCGGCAGGCAGGTCCATGAACGCGCCCTCGCCCGTGAACAGCCGCACCTGATCGCCCCGCGTCTCGTGACGCTCGGCGGCGATGCGGAAACCGGTGTGAAGGACGGCGTATTCGCCGGCGAGGGCGACACACGCGGTCAGCAGGGCGACGACGGCTAGACGTAGTGGGCTGAGGTGTACCATACTGCTTGGCTTGTGGCCGGCCGGACACGCACCGGCCAGTCCATCCCATCATTATGACGTTCGTTTCTCATCTAACGTGCAGCAAGACCGGCGAGCGGCTTCCGGCCGGGCAGGTTCATAACCTGTCGGCGAGCGGCGCGCCGTTGCTCGTCCACTATGATCTGGCGAAGGCCCGTGAGCAATTCAGCCGCGACGAGGTCGCCCGCGGCCCCAACTCGATGTGGCGCTACGGGCCACTGCTGCCGGTCGCCGACCCTGCCAACATCGTCACGCTCGGCGAGGGGCACACACCACTGCTCGCCGCGCCCCGTCTCGGCCGGCGGCTGGGCGCGCAACAGCTCTGGGTCAAGGACGAGAGCCTCAACCCCACCGGCACCTTCAAGGCGCGCGGGATGGCCTGCGCCGTGTCGATGGCCAAGGAACTCGGCATCCAAAAGCTCGCCGCGCCCTCGGCCGGAAACGCCGGCGGCGCGATGGCCGCCTACGCTGCGGCGGCAGGCATGGAGGCCCATATCTTCATGCCGCGTGATGTGCCGCAAGCCAACTACATCGAGTCGAAGATGTGCGGCGCTTACGTCACGCTTGTGGACGGCCTGATCAGCGACTGCGGCAAGATCGTCGCCGAACGCAAAGACGCCGAGGGCTGGTTCGACGTCTCGACGCTCAAAGAGCCCTACCGCATCGAGGGCAAGAAGACCATGGGGCTCGAGTTGGCTGAGCAGTTGGGTTGGCGTCTACCCGACGCGGTCTTCTATCCCACCGGCGGGGGCGTGGGCCTGATCGGCATGTGGAAGGCCTTCGACGAGATGGAGCAGCTTGGATGGATCGGCTCGAAGCGACCGAAGATGATCTCGGTGCAGGCCGAGGGTTGCGCTCCGATCGTCCAGGCGTTCGAGGAAGGACGTGACGACTCCTCCTTCTGCGAGAACGCTACGACTCTGGCGAGCGGCCTACGTGTTCCGAAGGCTATCGGCGACTTCCTGGTTTTGCGCGCCGTGCGCGAAAGCGGAGGCACCTGCGTCGCGGTGTCGGATCAACACATGCTCGACGCGGGCCAGGCGCTTGCCGAAACCGAGGGCATCTTCGCCGCTCCCGAGGGCGCCGCCTGCATCGCCGCGCTCGAGGTCTTGCTGGGCAACGGCTTCCTCAAGTCCGACGACGAAATCGTCATCTACAACACCGGGACGGGCTACAAGTACCTCGAGAACTGGTCCACGCGATTCCCTCCGGAGCCCACGGCCGAGGAGCGCCAAGGCGGCATGATCCTGCCTCGATAGGCGGGACGGCTACGCTATGCCAAGCAGTCTTTTCAGGTTCCCGCCAAGAATCGCTCGCACATCCTGCTCCTCGACTCCCAGTTCCCTCAGCACCTCCAACTGCACCTCGATGACGCCGGCGTTCCAACCGCGCGGGAAGAAGGAGGAATCCGACCCGAACAGCAGCCGCTGCGGCCCGTAGACCTCGAGCGCCTTGCGGAAGACGGTGGTCAGATCCACGTCGGGCGTTTCGTATTTGACCCACGAGTTTGAACTCGATGTATCGAGGTAGACGTTCGGCGCCAGATCCCCCAGCATCAATACCTCGCGCAGGTACCCGGCTCCGAAGTGCGGAATGACGAATTGGACGTCCGGGTACTCGAGCGCGACGCGGTGCAGGTCGATCGGGTTTGACCGGCTCATGTCGAACTTCGAGGCAAGCCCGAGCTTCTTGCGCACGCCCACCGTCAGCACGCCCATGTGAACGAACACCACGACCTTCTTGCCCGACGCGAACTCATAGATCGGCCCGAGCCGTTCGTCCTGGACCGAAAAGCGGTGCATGGCCGGGAAGAGGCAGAGCCCTTTGAGGCCCATGTCGTCGACGCCCGCCCGCGCGCCGGCCGCGGCATCGGGCGCCAGCGGGTTAAGCATGAAATAGCCGTGGATGCGGTCGGGGAAGGCCCGCGCCGCGTCGGCGGCCGAGGACTCGTCCCCCGGGAGGCTGGCCATCAGGCAGATGCGCTCCACCCCGTGGCGGTCCAGTTCAGCGACCCAGCGCTTGGCTAGCTCGGCGTTGTCGTCGGGCGGCAGCTCCCATCCCAACTGCTTGACGATCGCTTCGTCGGGGGCTTCGTGGGCAGCTTTGCCTGGCTGGCGGGCATGGAGGTCCTTCTTTTGCGAGGCGAGGATGCGGAAGAAATTTCTCGAGAACAGATGAGCATGCGCGTCACTAACGGCGATCTCACCCCAAGGTGTATTCATCGGAAAGGCGCCTCCGCCGGGAGTATGTGTTTACTGCCGGCCGCTATCGCCGATTCGAGACGAGGTTCGCAGCCCCACCCGACGATGGCTTGAAACACCTCCAGTGTACTCAAACGCTTCTGGAACCTTCGAGGACGAAGCCGGCCGGGATGAATGACGGAAGGAAGGGGTGGCCCCCGAGAACGAGGCGACCGTCGTACGACCGGGTTCCACGTCTGGGTAGGACCGAAGTCGGTCCCGAACCCACCAAAACCGGCCATCGCAAAAAACCAGGCGGCCGTTGTTTCAGGTAAACAATTCTGCGCAACAGGAGAGAAACGACTACCTGGCGGGAGTCGTTGGGCCGGTCGCGGACGTCGGCTGTTAGTCGGCGAAGTAGTTGACGGCGGCAGCGTGTGACGGCTGCGACCGCTGCGATGGCTGCGATGGCTGCGACTGCCACTCGGTCGGGTGTGGCATGAAGGCGAAGCGCTGCAACCGATGCAACACGTCGCGGGAGTCGCGTCCCAGCAAGCTACAACAGAACTCAAAGCTGAACTTGCCGTTGGTGCGGCCGAAAAGCCAGTCGATCGCTTCATCGCGCGTGCGCCTTGGTCCGCTGCTGGCGTCCTGGAGGGCCTGAATGAGCACAGCTCCGGCCAGTCTCTGAAGCGCACGATCGAACGTCATCGTTTTATTGGTCGTTGTTTGGATGATTTGCATGGCGAAACCCGTCAAAATCTCGACTTCTTGCCTTCTCATCTTGACAGTTCATCGAGCATTTGAGAATGGAGCATCCGTACCAAATTCACCTAGGGATATGTCCTTATGAACCAGTCGTAAGAGGGATACCTGATGGCCCTGTCTAGGTGCTTCCCCTTGCGGGGCGCGGCTACCGAGTCGCAGCGTGCGAGAGCACTTCTACCCATATCGACTGCACTTGGCAACCCTTAGCCGCCCCTCCGCGGCGCAGGCACTCGTCCCCGGGCGCTTCACCAATGTTCTGCCCGTCGAGGGGCTTGACAAACAGAGGTTGTTGCAGTATTATCTGTATAGACTGAAATGTCAGAAACTATGATCCACATGACAATTGACCCGTTAGAGGCGTGGCGGACGCCGCCTAGGGTTCAACCCGGGTCAGATCGAGAGCAGGGGACTTCTTTCGGAGGTTCTTCTGTTACCACTGAAACAACGGACATAGCAATCCTACGGCCCGTAGCCACCGTCTTCTACGACGGACAGTGGCTCCTTCTGCACGGCCCTGGCGAGGCGCTTCGGAGGCGTGCTGCACCGCGCAGGGTTCGCCTTGCAGACGCTCCAGGTAGCCTCGCGGGACCCGCGCCTAGCAACTGCATTGGGCCTTCCCCCAAGCGCGGCATTCGACTCGATGCGGGTTCTGCCGCAAACCGGGCTACCTCTCCCTGGAGCCGACAGCGTTGTTTACCTGGCCCGACGGGTCTGGTGGGCGCGTCCTCTGTCATGGCTCGCCCGCGCCCCATTGGGGATGGCAATGCTGCGGGCCGATTATGGCTGGGTCGCTCGGCATCGCGGCTGCGTAGGCGGTGTGGGCGGCGTCACCGATGCGACGCCGCCCACTCGCCACGTTTGGACGCGCCGGCGGCCTGCCTGGGCGCTCCTGTTCTTGACATTGATGCTGGCACCGGCGCCGGCCACCGCTGACCCCCTTCCGCCCTGGGTGTTGATGTGGACGATCGCCTTTGCCCTGTTCTTCGGATGTCACTCAGTGCGTCCTTGGAAAGGAGAGGCAATGACTGATAATGGGGTATCCACTTGCTTGGACCCCATACTACCTGTGGTGGTCTGCCCCCGATTTTCCTCCCACGAGCCGACTGTACGGCACCGATCGACCCGGACAGCGTTCTGCGGCAGGCGGTAAAACAGCAACCCGCGTGCCCGTGAGCGGCGGCGGTTGAAGCGGAAGGTGAATTCATCGAGGTAGTAGTCGTGAGGCGGCTGGCTCACCGCTCCTGGATGCGTCCCCAGCAACCAACGTTTCAGAAGCGACGCCACCAGGTGCACACGGGGCATCAGTTTGTGGGCGGGTTCGTCGCTTGGGCTGAGGATCGTCCACCCACATTGACGAGCGCTTCTCTCAGCTCGGGGTGGGGTTCCGATACAAGCCGTTCAAAAGGGAGAACCTGAGGTTCGGCGCAGAGCGGCTTTTCGGGATCGGGTCTTTGTCGCGTGGCAACCTGCTGTTTCGCGCGACTCACTCCAAGAGTTCGGAGGCGGGCTTTCGGTTGCACCAAAAGTGTGGTCACTACTCCGTTTTGCTGAATGACCTTGCTTACTTTGCGCATAGCCCGCGGGTTCTAACCTAGATGGGTATTCACTTGACTCAGGTAGCTCGAAATAGCCACTACATGTTGTGGTTGCCCGTCGGGCTTCTCGCGACGCCTCCGACCATCGATTTGTAGGGCGTTGGTTCCACGGCGACGGCCGGCTGAACCAGGCGCTAAAAGAGCTTGCCTCGACTCCTGGACTTGCGACGATTGAAGCGAAACGTACATTCGTCGAGGTAGTAGTCGAGATGCTCGTGGCTGACCGCTCCTTGATGCGTGCCCAGCAGCCAGCGCTTCAATAACGACACCACGCGGTGCACCCGAGGCAGCAGTTCGGACGCTCGGGAGGGTGGCCCCTCCAGGAAGCTCACCTCGTGGCGATAGCCGTGACGTTGAAGCGGCTCGTAGCCCAGCCAGCCGTCGGTATGGACCACGCTGCCGGATTCGATCGACTCGCCGACGAAGGCCATCCGGCTGTCTGCGGAGGCGTTCGCAATAGTGCGCATCCGAATCCGCCCGCTGCCGGCGCCGTCTTCCTCGGCGGCTACTACAATCAACGCTTTAGCGTCGGTTTGGCGACCGCGCACGCCCTCCTCCAGGGCTCCCCAGTAGGTCTCGTCAACCTCCACACGCCCGCTGAGTCGATCGCGTCCGGGCCGCACCATCGCGCGCCGGAGCTTGTGCAACCAGGTACAGGCGGTCTTGTAGCTGCCCAGGCCCACCACCCGCTGCAATCCCAGAGCGCTCGCGCCGTTCTTCTGGCTGGTCAGCCACCACATCGCTCGAAACCAACTCTGCAGCGGCTTGCGGGTGTCTTGAAAGATTGTGCCTGCGGTCGCCGAAGCCTGATGCCCGCAGCTGGCGCACTCGAGCAGCGCCGTGCGCACCGCCCAGGATTTGTCATGCCCGCCTCGCGGGCAACGAAAACCCTCCGGCCAGCGGAGTTGACACAGATACTCTCGACAGGCCTGCTCGCTGGCGAAACGCTCCTCGAACTCAGCCAGATTCCGGGGATAATCCTCCACCGCCCCGGATCCTACCTCTTGGGGTCACCTGAGTCAAGTGAATAGCCATCTTGTGTCAACGCCCAATAGAAATGTCCCCCTCGGTAGCTCGATAGAAGTGTCCCCTTGTGTTTCTTGTTCGTAGGAGAGATATCGTCGTCGTCGGGGCTGTGGAACTGTGGGAATCGCGTAGCGATTTCCAAGGGGCGGTGGGAAGGGTGGAAAACCATCCACCGCTCCTCGAACCCGGTACTGCTGCCTCGAGAGATTTTCCACGCTTTCCATCCGACCCGGCATTTCCACAGCCCTCTTATGTATTCGCAGCCCGTTTTTTCCGTAACACAGCTCGCCGCCAGGGGTGGTCCGCCGCCGGCTTGCGCCCGCCCCCCGGACGCTGCTGTGGTGCTGGCTTCGTCCGCAGCTGTGGCGTCGGCGTGGCGATCACGTCGTGCTCGATCTCGTGCCCGTCAAACCTCACCTGCAAGCTCTCATCGCGCCACTGTTGGACCGTCACCCGTGCCCCCGCCCCCACGCCCTGGTTGCGTTTCGGCTTCAACTGCAAACAACGATTCTCGAAACGCACCACTCGGTCGTTGCTCACCACCCGTTCGTACTCGCAACAGAACACCCCTCGCAGCTCGGTGCCGCGGGGGAGCGCCTGGTGAAAGTCCGCTGCCGCCGCCGGCTCACAGGCGAAGCGCTCGTTGTGCTCGGCCAGGTACTCCTCGTCGAGATAACGGTTCGCCGCCTCGTACTCGACGATCCCGCGCAGCCGCATCTTCTTGATCAGGCGGTCTTGGTGCGTGCCGTGATGACGCTCCACTCGGCCCTTGGCTTGCGGCGAGGAAGCCGCCATGATCGTAATGCCGAGCTTGGCACACATGCGCCCGAACTGCGTCTCGGGCTTGATGCCTGCCAGCGCTTCCCGCGACGTCGGCTGGCGCTGGTAGACGTTTTTCCAGTCGCAGTACAACGCCTTGGGAACGCCGTGTTGACGCACCCAGGCTGCGAGCAGATCGGCCGCGGCCCAGGTCGTTTCCTGGTCCGAGAAACGGCACAGCGCCACACCGGTCGCGTCATCGACGAAGTTCATCAGACAGGCTTTCGGGCCGCGTTCTTCCAGCCAGTGGTGGTGCGAACCGTCGAGTTGAATCAGCTCGCCGAAGTGCGCTTTGCGTTGGCGCCGGGTGCGATGCGGTTGGCGCTTGCGACGGCGGCTCCACAGACCCGCGGCGAGCATCCAGCGCCGCAGTGTTTCGCGCGGCACTTCCAGGCCGTGGTCGGCTGCCAGATGTTCCGACGCCAGCGTCGGCCCGAAGCGCTCGTGCCCCTCGCCCGCATAGTTCTCGCGCACCAACTCGAGAACCTGCTGGCGTCGCTTCTGATCGGCTCGGTTCGAAGCACGGCCGACGTTACCGTGCACCAAAGCCTTGGCCCCGCCCGCACGGTAACGCTTCTTCAGACGCTTCGCATGGCGGTAGCTGACCTCCAGCAGCTCGGCGGCTTCGGTCAACTTCAGTTCTCCTCGTTTCACTCGGCTCAGCACTTCGCCGCGCCTCAACTCCTTGGCACTCATCCATGTCCTTCCCACTCTCGGCTCCTCCTTCGGAGCCTCAGAGTAGGGGACATTTCTATTGGGCGCTCAAGGGGACATTATCATTGGGCTTCAACAGTGAATAGCCATCTTGGCCTATTACGGAGAATTGCGGCAGGGGATCGCCTACAACGCCAGGAATCGGTTCCGCATCAGCCCTCACGCATTTGTGCTCGGGCAGTCGTACCTGACGGGAAGCTTCGGGGAGTCTTACTGGGAAACGGGAGCCGGCGTGGCCCTCCGGTTGCGTGGCCGCGATCGGCGCTACCAGACCTCCGATACTAGCCTTGAACTGTGACTCCAGTATCGTGTAGGGAGGACATTTGGCCTGATTGCCGGGATGCCCGAGCGCAGGTACCGAGGGTTCGTCGCCGGGAGTATGTTTAGCTTTTAGCGAGAGAAAATGCTGGCATTTGGATTCAGGCTGAACGTCTGGCCGTACGTGGCGTTGATCGCGTCCCTGCTGTTGTCTGCCCCAATGCGGGCGCAGCTTCTTGACTCAGCACCGGCACGCTTGGGAGGAACATTTCTCCAACTCCTGGACAAGCACCAGGGCTGGACACCAGCACAGTGGGACAGCTTGTTTGCCTATCTGCGCCGGCTTGGTGTCGCGCAGCTTGTCGTTCAGTGGTCGGCGTATGACGAATCCCGGTTCTACGCCGCCTCGCAGCCGGGGCGTCCGTCTCTACTGGAGCACATACTGCATCGCGCGGATAACGCCCGCATCAGAGTCTGGGTTGGGTTGCACTACGATTCCGGATTCTGGGTGGCCGTGAACCGCGACCCCACGCTGGTTCGCGTCACCTTGCAGCGCGCCTCAAACAAGCTAGAAGAGATTGCCCGAGAGTTGCGCCCGCTGATGGAAGGGCATCGGTCTGTAGCTGGCTGGTACATTCTCCAGGAGATCGACGACACAAACTGGCGGGATCCCCTTGCCGAGGAAGTGTTGGTTGAGTACCTTACCAGAGTGGTCGCTCATTTGCGCGCAACCTCGCCGGTCAAGAGCATTGCGATCTCCGGCTTCTCGAACGCGCGGCTGAGTCCGCGGCAATTAGCGGCTTTCTGGGGCCGCGTGCTCGCCGCGGCGCCGGTCGACATCTTGATGTTTCAAGATGGCGTGGGCGCCGACAGAATCCCCCCGCACGAGGTCGCCACCTATCTCAAGCTATTGCGCCGGTCTGCGGAGGCGGCTGGCACTGAGCTTCAGGTGGTTGTGGAACTCTTCCAAACGAGTTCAACCAAGGGGAGCGCTTTCCAGGCGGGCCCCGCTCCACTCGATCGTGTGCAACGGCAGCTTCAGGTCGCGGGACGACACAGCATGCTCCCGGCCCTGGCTTTCAGCATGCTGGAGTACATGACGCCGCTCGGCGGTCCTCGGGCCGCACAGCTATATCACGACTATCTCGCGGCCTTCGAGCCTCACAAGTTACCTACTGCTGGAACCACTCACGGGACGGCCGGCCCGCGGCTCGACGTTCCGTGACCCAAGGAGACAAAGATCGTGATCAAGGTAATGACAGTCTTTGGCACACGCCCGGAAGCCATCAAGCTCGCGCCGGTTGTCAAGGCCCTCGATCGGCGGGCGGCGGAGTTCGATTCCGTCGTAACGGTCTCGGCTCAGCACCGGGAAATGCTCGACCAGGTCTTGGACTTGTTCGCGATCCGGCCGCACCATGATCTCGACATCATGGAGAGCGAGCAGAGCATCTTTTCCGTTACCAGCCGTGTGTTGCTAGGACTGGAACCGATCATGCGAGAAGAGCGACCCGATGTCGTCGTAGTTCAGGGGGACACCACCACTGTTCTGGCGAGCTCGCTTGCCGCTTTCTATCTGAAGATCCCCATCGCCCACGTGGAGGCCGGGCTGCGCACCCACGACAAGTATCAGCCGTTTCCCGAGGAGATTAATCGCCGCCTCGTGACCCCCAGGGCAGACTGGCACTTCGCTCCCACCGAGGCGACCCGAGAGAATTTGCTTGCGGAAGGCATTCCGGGTGAGCAAATCCACGTGACAGGCAACACGGTCATCGATGCACTACTGGCCACGGTTCGGCCCGAGTACGAGTTTCAAGACCCCGTGCTCCGAGAGCTAGACTTCGAGCGGCGGCGCGTCATCCTGGCAACGACTCATCGTAGGGAAAACTGGGGTGAGCCTATCCGGCAGATTTGCCGCGCCATGCGCCGGATCATCGAGACTTATCCCGATGTTGAGATTGTTTACGCCGTTCACCTCAATCCCAAAGTGCAGCGGATCGTCCGCGACGAACTGGCGGACCTACCACGAGTACACCTCCTCGGACCACTTGACTACGAGCCGTTCGTGCAGCTCATCAGCCGGTCACACCTGATCCTTACCGATTCGGGAGGGATTCAGGAGGAAGCTCCTTCGCTGGACCGGCCAGTGCTGGTTTTGCGGAACGTCACGGAACGGGGGGAGGGGATTCGGACCGGGGCTCTCCGGCTCGTTGGCACCGAGGCCGGTTCCATCATTGACAATGTCAATACCCTTCTCACCGACCCCGTCAGCTACAGACAGATGGCTTCGGCCGCCAACCCCTACGGCGATGGCCGGGCCAGCGAGCGTATCCTCGACCACCTCGCCAGCAGGCGCCAAGCCACCGAGACGAGCCACGCGGCGGCCGTCTCCATCTCCTGAAGACTTTCCCGCGAGTTCCGCCAGCACAGGCGGCTCAAGCACCCGAGACGCGAGTCCTCCAATGCCGCCAAACCACACACAGACCGAAAACCCTCCCGTTGGAACGGCGTACGCCACTAGGAAGAGGCTCCTATTTAATCCCGCAAATTATTATGACACTTTTTGATAGTTTGGAGCATCTATATATGTATGGGCAACCCCAAAGGTGTGAAGCGGGATTTCAAGGCCCTGGAGAAGCGCCGTTTCGAAGCGATGCGGCTGCTCGACCAAGGCCACAATCAGTCCGAGACGGCAAGACGGCTGAAAGTCGCTCGCCAAACCGTCAGTGCGTGGCGGCGGCAATACCGCGAGCAGGGTGCGGCCGGACTCCGCCAGGCCGGGCGCGCCGGACGCAAGCCGCTCCTCGATGCCGCACAACGCGAACGCCTGACGTCGCTGTTGCTGGAAGGCCCGCAAGCCCACGGCTTCCCCACGCCCCTGTGGAGCTGTCCGCGGGTGGCTCGGCTGATCGGAGACGAGTTCGGGGTCGACTACCACGAAGGCCACGTCTGGAAGATCCTGCGAGCGCTCGACTGGAGCCCGCAACGCCCGGTCGGAAAGGCGCGCGAGCGCAACGAAGAGCAGATCCGCACCTGGAAGCGCAAGACCTGGACGCGCATTAAAAAAAAGCCCACAACGAAGGCCGTACGCTCGTCTTCATCGACGAAAGCGGATTGAGTCAGAAGCCGCATCGCTGCCGCACCTGGGCGCCACGCGGCCAAACACCGGTGCTGCAGTTTAACTTCAATTGGGAGAAGCTTTCCGTCTCGGCGGGGCTGACGCTGCGTAACTTCTACTTTCGGCTCTATCCCGGTGCGATCGGCAAAGAGCAAGTGATCGACTTTCTCAAGGCGTTGGTACGTCATATCGATCGGCCGCTGCTGATCGTCTGGGACCGGCTGCCGGCGCACCGTAGCCGCCTGGTGCAAGAGTTCATCCAACTCTCCGAAGGCCACATCGCAACCGAGTACTTGCCACCCTATGCGCCGGAGTTGAATCCGGTGGAATACATCTGGGCTTACTGGAAGCAGCACGAGTTGCCGAACGTCTGTCCGAAGGACTACGGCGAGCTGAACGAGCGGGCCCGCAAGGCACTCCGCCGCATGCACCGCAAACCGCGTTTGATCACGGCCTTCTGGAAACAGTCTTCTCTTTGCTTCGAGTGACGGGATATTATGCGGGACTCAATAGTTGAAAAGGTACCGCCGGTCTATTTTCAGCCGCGCTGACCAGTGGCACAATTACAGCAGCGAGCAGTCAAAGGGGGAAAGCCGCGCGGGGACGTTATGAAAAAGTACGAAATTCCACCCAGTTCTGATGGCTACGTGGTTAAGCGCTGAGTTCGGCGTCAAGCTGCGAGGGTCGCTTATCAGACTCACTGGGCAGGGGATGCTCCCGTAAAGATGTAAACGGCCAGCGACCCGAGGGCCATGTACACAAGGCGCCTTAATAGTTGGGTGGAGCCCTTGGCTCGAAAGAAACTTCCCTGTGACGCTTGGGTGTAGAGAATCGACTTTGGCGTCGCCGGAGCCACGAGGGCTGCCAGGCGTGAGTGAATCTTGCCTAGTCTTCGAACCGCGAGATCGACTCCTTTTGGCGCCTCTTTCGAATCGCATTCTTCTGCAAGAAGCTGAAGCGCGTCTCCCGGAACCTCAATCCCCGACGAGAGCGAATCCTTGGCCATTGCCGCACAATCTTGAAGCAATTGGTCACGGATCGCGCAAGGAGTTAAAGCAGACGCAGTCGCGGCCGGGTCCGTCATAGATCTGCCCTCCTTGAAGGTGACAATACTAGCCACGGATTTCCGTTTTGGCCCTGGAGACGCGCTAGCTTCAGATATCCACCGAGACGAAACGGTGACGTCTTCCCACCAGCCGTTCGGCGAGGATCTCAAACTCAAGATCCGCCAGGCCTTCGGCGCGCCATTCGAGCTCACACCGGATCATTCGCCCCAGTCGTCGTCGGTTGCGCACGGTGTGGGGTGACGGCTCTCGAGGGTGCCCTAGGGTGTTGTCGCCGCGTGGCGGGTGCCACAGGGCGGTGTAGCGGCCGGGTCGCTGGTCCATCTCGAGGCCGATCCGCCGGCAGCGGAGTTGGAGGTCGTTGTCCTCCGCACCCCAGCCCCAGTAGCCGTTCGAGAAGCCGTTAGCGCGTTCGAAATCCTGTCGCGGAAACAGCGTGACGCCGCCCCAGGGATCCTCCCAGGGGAATTGATAGGTGGGGGGGGGGGATACACCGCGAGTTGGGTTGGACAGGGGACCGGTGAGTAATCGCATTCCGAGCCTTCGGGCATCAGGTCCACGTCGTGAAAGCACACATAGGTACTGTCGCCCTCGGTCAGACGAAAGCCGACGTTGAGCAGCTTGCCGCGGTTGAAGGGTCGGGAGCCGTTTTGCTCGACGATAAGGACGGTGTGGTTGATGGCGCGATCTTCCAGGAAAGCCGTGATCGCGGGCAGCAATAGATCGAGGTGGGCCGCCCGGTCACGGTAAGGTATGATGACCGCCAGGCAAGGGTTTCGCTCGCCACGAGATTCGGGCTGGCTCGAATCGCGTCCCCCGCTATCGTTCCTCGCTGCTTCGGCGCTCCCCATAACGTCAGTTAGTGAAAGGCTTGGCCAGGATTTCCCTGTTTTGGCCATCCGGGCACGGACAGTATACGCGAGCCACGGCCGGGGAGCAACGTTCTTCGCACTGTTTGTCAACGCCCAATAGAAATGTCCCCCTCGGTAGCTCGATAGAAGTGTCCCCTTGTGTTTCTTGTTCGTAGGAGAGATATCGTCGTCGTCGGGGCTGTGGAACTGTGGGAATCGCGTAGCGATTTCCAAGGGGCGGTGGGAAGGGTGGAAAACCATCCACCGCTCCTCGAACCCGGTACTGCTGCCTCGAGAGATTTTCCACGCTTTCCATCCGACCCGGCATTTCCACAGCCCTCTTATGTATTCGCAGCCCGTTTTTTCCGTAACACAGCTCGCCGCCAGGGGTGGTCCGCCGCCGGCTTGCGCCCGCCCCCCGGACGCTGCTGTGGTGCTGGCTTCGTCCGCAGCTGTGGCGTCGGCGTGGCGATCACGTCGTGCTCGATCTCGTGCCCGTCAAACCTCACCTGCAAGCTCTCATCGCGCCACTGTTGGACCGTCACCCGTGCCCCCGCCCCCACGCCCTGGTTGCGTTTCGGCTTCAACTGCAAACAACGATTCTCGAAACGCACCACCCGGTCGTTGCTCACCACGCGTTCGTACTCGCAACAGAACACCCCTCGCAGCTCGGTGCCGCGGGGGAGCGCCTGGTGAAAGTCCGCTGCCGCCGTCGGCTCACAGGCGAAGCGCTCGTTGTGCTCGGCCAGGTACTCCTCGTCGAGATAACGGTTCGCCGCCTCGTACTCGACGATCCCGCGCAGCCGCATCTTCTTGATCAGGCGGTCTTGGTGCGTGCCGTGATGGCGCTCCACTCGGCCCTTGGCTTGCGGCGAGGAAGCCGCCATGATCGTAATGCCGAGCTTGGCACACATGCGCCCGAACTGCGTCTCGGGCTTGATGCCTGCCAGCACTTCCCGCGACGTCGGCTGGCGCTGGTAGACGTTTTTCCAGTCGCAGTACAACGCCTTGGGAACGCCGTGTTGACGTACCCAGGCTGCGAGCAGATCGGCCGCGGCCCAGGTCGTTTCCTGGTCCGAGAAACGGCACAGCGCCACACCGGTCGCGTCATCGACGAAGTTCATCAGACAGGCTTTCGGACCGCGTTCTTCCAGCCAGTGGTGGTGCGAACCGTCGAGTTGAATCAGCTCGCCGAAGTGCGCTTTGCGTTGGCGCCGGGTGCGATGCGGTTGGCGCTTGCGACGGCGGCTCCACAGACCCGCGGCGAGCATCCAGCGCCGCAGTGTTTCGCGCGGCACTTCCAGGCCGTGGTCGGCTGCCAGATGTTCCGACGCCAGCGTCGGCCCGAAGCGCTCGTGCCCCTCGCCCGCATAGTTCTCGCGCACCAACTCGAGAACCTGCTGGCGTCGCTTCTGATCGGCTCGGTTCGAAGCACGGCCGACGTTACCGTGCACCAAAGCCTTGGCCCCGCCCGCACGGTAACGCTTCTTCAGACGCTTCGCATGGCGGTAGCTGACCTCCAGCAGCTCGGCGGCTTCGGTCAACTTCAGTTCTCCTCGTTTCACTCGGCTCAGCACTTCGCCGCGCCTCAACTCCTTGGCACTCATCCATGTCCTTCCCACTCTCGGCTCCTCCTTCGGAGCCTCAGAGTAGGGGACATTTCTATTGGGCGCTCAAGGGGACATTATCATTGGGCTTCAACACGTTCTTCGCACTGTTTCACGTTCGATCCTCCGTTTTTCGCCGGTTCAGCCTTCAGATCGGGTCTGATCAAGGCGTTCCTGGAGCGCGAGCGGCTCCTCTGCCGACACCGCTCCGACGTTGCCTCTCAACAACTCCCCGCTCCAGCTGCTCTGCCCTCGGCGCGTTAGCCTCCTGGCACAGGTAGCGCCCAGATCCTCCCCAGCATCTGGCCGAACAGCTTCCGGTTGAGATGTCCATCGGCCGGCAGGAGCCAGTAATAGCGAGCGTGCTCCACCAGCCGACCGCCGGTCTTCACCAGCCGATGCTGCAAACTCGTTGGCGACCAGTTCTTGATCCCGTTCGGCAGTCCAAGCCGTCGCCACAGGTTGCCCAGGTTGTAGGCCAGCACAAAGATTCGGGCATGAGGATGGTGGCCTCGAGTGGGTCGAGACTGACGGGTGTGGTATTGTCAAGTTTGGTGCGCGAGTGACACGCTCCGCCGATGATGAGGGCTACGCCGAGCTACCGCGGATACCGATTTCTACCCGCAATCATCAGCCACGACAGTTGAAGAGCTTCTCTCATTCGGGAGATCTCGGGGACATTGTCTATTTCCTGCCGGTCATGCGGGCAATGGGAGGCAAGCTGAAGATCACTCGGGCTGATCCCGCCGGTCCCCCAACCAGGCAGAACCTTCTGGAGAACAGAGCCTGGAAGACGATCCAGGAGCTTCTCGAGTACCAGGAATACGTCGAAACCGTTGAACCATCAGAGAAACATGATGCTGATGTTGACGGAGACGCCTTCCGGCGGCCGTTCTTTGCAGCCCTTGCAGAGAGAATACGATCGGGCAAGAACAGTCAATCTGGTTACGTGGCAGGCGTTGGCTCACGATGTTGACACGACAGGAGAAGCAGTGGCTGAGTGTTGAGCCAAGCAGGCTCTCCCGAATCGTGTTCAACAGAACTCAGAGATACACCAGCGATCACTTCCCCTGAAAAGCGGTACACTCCTCCCTTGGGAAGGAAGCGGTGTTCCTTGGGACGCCGGAAAAGCACCGCTATTCCAACAGCACGGTTGGACACGTCCCCTACTTGGAGACAAAGAATCTCCTGCAGGCGGCAGAGGTCATAAGTGCAAGTGAGTGTTTTGTCGGGAATCAAAGCTGTCTATACGCAATTGCTGAAGGAATGAAGCACAACGCGCTACTCGAAGTATGGCCTGGAAACCCGGACTGCCTCTTCCAGAGGAAGAATGTGTACCATGGACACGATGATCGAACGACGTACGACGCAATAGAGAGGGTTCTGGCAGGTATGGTCACGCACAGGTGTGATTAATGACGGCACGAGGCACGCGCCGCGTAGAGTGCCGCCCGACAGCGTGGCCCTCGAGCGCAGGCCCCGGTCGAGTGCGGGCGAGCCACGCACAGTCACGCTAGGAACAGGAATGACTACGCACTCTCAAACAATCACCGACGAGCAGATCGCGAGCTACCATGAAGCCGGGTATGTCGAATCGCTACCCGTGCTCTCGGGGGACGAGGTTCGCCACTATCGGGCCGCCGTCGATAAGACGTGCGAAGCCCTTGGCGGCCGCGTTACGCGTCTGGACGGGACGCACCGTTTCTTCGGCTGGGCGTGGGAGCTGTGCACTCATCGACGACTCCTGGACCACCTCGAGCGGCTGCTAGGCCCGAACTTTGTTCTCAAATCCACCAGAGTGTTCTACAAGTACGGCAACAGCGATGCGCACGTCGACTGGCACCAGGATGGCATCACGGAAGGAATCACTCATGCTCGCTCCCCTGCGATCTGGCTCGGCCTCACCGAAGCTACCGTGGGCAACGGCTGTCTCCGGGTGGTACCCCGGTCGCACCGCTTCCTCCATCTCATCCCCCACACGACGCACCCCGAGCCGCAGGAGCGCCCGCCTGGATGGTCGAGCGGCCGAGCCGTCGGAAGCGAGCTTTCGGGCGTCTTTACGAGCATTCCGCCAGGCCTCGATGCACCCAAGGACATCGAGATGCGTCCCGGCGAGATGAGCGTACATCACCCCTGTGCATTGCATGGATCAAACCCAAACCGATCAGACGGTCCGCGAATCGGTCTTTCTGCCAGTTACTCGAGTTCAGATATCCTGAACGATCGATATCCTGTATCTGTGATGCGAGGCACTCCGCCGCCCGGCGTCCGGCTCATCGAGCGGCCGGCCGCGGGATCCTTCGAGGACGCGGTAGCAGCGTATTGTTCGAGCGAACTGCAGATCCACTACGACGAGGCTCGCTGACGTTCGCGGGTTACTGTGAAGCGAAGCATGAAGCGTCCGGTGCTGTCGGTCGTGATCCCAAGCTGGAATCGGGCTCACCTTGTCTGCGACTCGATTGAAAGTGCTTTGAGTCAAGGCGACGAAAGTGTGGTCGAGGTGGTCGTCATCGATGATGGTTCGACCGACGGCACAGCCAAACTTCTCGGGGAGCGATTCGGGGGGCGGATCAGGCTTGTGCGCATCCCTTGCCGAACCGGCATCAGCGCAGCCCGCAATGCGGGCGTCAAGGAAGCCAGGGGTGACTTGCTTGCGTTTCTCGATTCGGACGATCTGTGGCTGCCTGGCAAGCTGAATGCCGAACTGAGCGTCCTCGAGCGGTTCCCTGATGCGGAAGCGGTCGTCTCGGACAGTGCGGTGATGTTTGAAGGGAAGCTGAGCGAGATCAGCCGATTCGAACGAAACGGTGCGCTCGCCGCGAATCGGGGGCATGTCGGCTGGCTGCACAATGCTCCGTGGCCGTGGATGGTCTGCCCAAACGGCATTTCGATTGGCTCAATCACTTTGAGGCGAAGCGCGGTTTCGAAGCTCGGCCAGCCATTGTTTGCCGTGGATCTCGGCTCGTGCGAGGACTGGGAGCTCGAGGTGCGCGTGTACCAGGAATGCGCCGTCGTTGTCTTGCCAGAAGTGTGGACGCACGTGCGCCGCATTGACGATCAAACTCGCATAGGCCGCGCATGCCCCGGAACCCCCCTCAGTCGGAAGCAGGAGTTAGGACTGATACGGGACCGACTTACTGCCATGGATCGATCGATAAACATCGACAAGCTCACTGCGGTGCAGGCCGATGCCTTCAGGCAGTACAGAGCCACGCAGCTGGCACGCCTGGAAGAGACGGGCCATGGTGGCATCCCGACGCCAGAGTGGGGCCGTGGGCAAGGAGATGCCCATTCATGAAGACGTTAAAGCAACAGCTTCGGTCCGGCACGGGTACGCCCCCGGAATGTCGGCGCCACGTGGGCAGCCTGGGCGGAGAACCCGTCCGGCGGCAGCAAGACCGGCCACGGAGAGATACCAGATGAACGCTGAGGTGTTATCGGCCATGTGAAACCGCGGTTCTTGATCAGTGGTCGGGCACATGATCTTGCGTCCGCAGTCGTCTCCAGACGCATGTCCATCGGGGAGACCAGGTTCTGCCAGGACGCTGGCCAGAGGCGCGCCTTCGGCGAGGATAAGCACGACGGGCAAGTTCCTTTGCATCCTCCCGACACCTGGTCAGAATCGTGCGCTTTCACGTGGTCGTTGACACTGAGGGGTCGATATGAGCTATCTGGTGGCCAGGACCGATCTGTTCAAGTACTTCTCGGACCAACTCGCGGTGGGGGACTGGGGAGGAAAGAACGTCCTGGATTTCGGGGGAAGCGACGGCGGACTACTGCGAGATCCCGACACGACGATCGAACAGGGTCGATACTCGTGTATCGACGTCGTCGAGGAGGCCATTGCACGTGGCCGGGCCGACTACCCGAACGCCCACTGGCATTTCTACAATCGCTACAGCTTCTACTACAATTCACGCGGAATCAAAGATCTCGAAATCCCCGACCCCGGTCAGCGGTTCGACATCATTGCGACGTATTCAGTGTTCACCAGCATGGATCCTGGCGAAATTGCGAATCTCGTTCCGCAGCTCTTGGGCCTTCTTGCGCCGAAGGGCATATTGGCGTTCACTTTCATTGATCCCCACTTTCACTCTTGGCCGGACAGGTACGGCGGCAACAACCTGCAGTGGCGCCTGGAGAGACTGAGGGCCGAGGGTGTGGTGATCGACATTCCCGAAATGCTGGCTCGGGCGCATGGCGCGTCTTGCTGCACGTTGCTAAAAGGAACCGACCTCTTCGTCGATGAAGACAGTATCCCCACCTACCCGGAGAATGAGCAGGAGAGCTGTCATGTGTATCACACCGCCGAGCTGATGAAGAGGCTCTTTCCGGCGGCGACCGTAACAGCCCCGGCCAACAACGAAATGCAGCACTACTGCCTAATCAGCCGTGCTGGGTATCCACTTTACTCAGGTGACCCCAAGATGTAGTGTAGGGCCTGGTGGAGGATTACCCGCGCGACCAACTCGAATTCGAGTCTCGCTTTGCGAGCGAGGAGGCTTGCCGCGACTATCTGTTCGCCTTGCGCTGGCCAGAGGGTTTCCGCTGTCCAAGGTGTGAGCATGCGCGCGCTTGGCCGGTGCGCAAAGTGTGGTTCGAATGCGCTCGCTGCGGGCGGCAAACCTCCGTCACCGCCGGCACGATCTTTCAAGACACACACAAGCCGCTGCGGCTGTGGTTCCGGGCGATGTGGACCATCACCACGCAGAAGAATGGGGCCAGCGCCCTGGGTCTACAGCGCGTTCTGGGACTGGGCAGTTACCAAACCGCCTGGCCTTGGATGCACAAGCTGAGGCGAGCGATGGTGCGCCCGGGGCGGGAGCGATTGACGGGCCTCGTCGAGGTCGATGAGACCTACTGGGGCGCTGAAGAAGAAGGGGTAATCGGCCGGCAGACCGAGCGTAAAGCGTTGATTGCAGTCGCCGCGGAAGAGAGAGGCACCGGGCTGGGGCGCATCCGCATGCAGCGCGTTCAGAACGCCTCGGCGGCCAGTTTGATGCCCTTCGTCGAGGAGTCGGTCGAGCCGGGCAGCGTGGTTGTTACCGACAACTGGTCGGGCTACGATCCGCTCAAGAAGAAGGACTACCAGCGTCGTATCATCTCGATTAACAACCGCCGCGAGCAGGCCTCGCAGCTACTGCCGAGGGTGCACTTGGCGATCTCGCTACTCAAGCGCTGGATGCTGGGCACGCATCAGGGGGCGGTCAGCCACGAGCATCTGGACTACTATCTCGACGAGTTCGTGTTCCGCTTCAATCGGCGCAGATCACGCAGTCGGGGCAAGCTCTTCTACCGCCTTGTGCAGCAGGCCATGGCGGTGGAGCCGACGCCGTACCGCTCGATCGTCGCCGATTGGGACGCTAAGACGCTGTGAGCCCAACTACAAGATGTTGGGGTCACCTGAGTCAAGTGGATACCAGGCTCGCTTTATATAGTCACTAACGGGCGGCAATTGACTGTTTCGCCAAGGCTTAGAGAGCTTTTCCGATACCCGTCCTGGAGGGAGGGCTCTAGACGCAGTCGAACTCTCCGTCACGTCCGGTCTCGGATACTCTGATGATCAGTGGCCCGGCCGCCGGATGAGATTTCGTGTCCGTCCTCTCGACGCGTCGGAAGCCAGCCCGAATTAGAGCGGCCCTCATTTTCGGATCAAGCGATAGCGACCATGTTTCAACGTCTGGAAACCTGCCCGTGGCCATAGCCGCCCGCAGCATCTGATACGCGATCTCAGCCTCGCGGCATTGCCAGTCAACCAAACGGACGGCCTCTTAGAGCTGTTTTTCCCTTGCCGTGATTTGAACGGCGGCGGACCGCTGGAACGACTTCGGAAGCGGGCGATAATGGTTCATGAACATTAGGGGCGGCACGGTGACCAGGGCATGCTGAGCAACTGGATCATAGAATGTCTCTTGCATCTGGGTAGTGCTGGGAATCTCTGCATCTAACTTCTCGTATAGATTCTGCGTACAACCCCAACGCTCCGGTAGCGAGTTTCCCGCGACCGGCGCGCTTCTTCTCACGGACCGCAGGCTAAGCGGCGCCCTCCTCGAGCTCGGATTCGTAAGGGTCAACACAACGTTTCGGCGTCGAAAAAAGACTCGACGGAGCGAATCCGCTATCGGCTGGACGAAACCAACCACGCCCAACTCGATCGGGTTCGGCGGGCGGGGCAGGAGCTTGTCCGCCATCAGAGGAGTCATCGAGCGGCAGCGATCGACCACGTGTGCCTCGGGCGGTAGCCGAGGCGCGGGGCGGCTATCCGTCGGACGGATAGAGAGCGACGACTTCGAGCATGACGAGTGCCCCGGCCGGAAGTGCTGCGGTCGCGAACGCCGTTCGAGTCGGGAGCGGCGTCGTTCGATGATCAGGGAGCCAAGCGGCGTAGATCTGATCCACCGTCTTAAAGCTCTTGATATCTGACATCAACAGAGTGGACCGAACGATATCCGCGGGCGTGCAACCTGCGGCGGACAACACGGCTTCGATATTCGCCAACATACGTCGAGTCTGTGCTTCGAGTCCGACCTCAAGCTTGCTCGTCTCGGGGTCACGGCCGGTCTGGCCCGTCACGAATACCAGATCGCCGGCCCGCGTCGCCTGGGAGTAGGTACCCGTTGCCGGCGGCGCTGCGTTAGTTTGGATACGGAGCTTCTCGGTCAATCTCCCGACCTCCTTCATAGGCCTTTCACGACGGACGATACGCGGCGTCTAAGATGCCTCGGCTTTCCGGACGAGAGGCACGACGTCCCGTCCGAAGATCGTCACTTCGTCGCATTCCGGCCACCCGGACATGATGAACTGGCTGACGCCGATTCGCTTGTACTCGACAAGCGCTTCGGCGATCTCTTCGGGCGTGCCCAGAAGCGTCGTCCACACGGGACTGCGGTAAGGAACCAACCCGGTCCACAGGGAGCGAGTTAGCCAGCTCGCCTCATCTGCGACTTGCGGGGCTTCCCGATGCATTTGAGAGTCGTCGTTGACCGGAGCGCTGGGCTCGAGCAGGCTTCCGTCCTCCGCCGGCAGGAGCGACTCGGCGACCCGAACCGCCTCTTCCCGAGTGGATCGGCACAGGACGCACATCCGCAGACAGACTTCCACCCCATGCTCCAGGCAGCGTTCAACCAGGGGTTCCAGCTTCTCCGGGGCGCCCGCGACCCGGAGTAGGCACGAGCCCTGGTTGAACGCGAGCTGCTCCGCCGCCTTCGAGTGTCCGGACACGTAAATCTCGGGCGCCTTTCGATCCGGCGCCAGAAAACGGGTGTTGAGCCTTCCGCCTTTGACCTTGTAGTATCGGCCGTCGAAGTCGATGCTTCCCTCGCTATCCCAAAACGCGCGGCACACCGCGAGAAACTCCTCGGCCCGCGCATACCTCTCGTCATGAGCTAGGAAGTCTCCGTAGCCGTGCTGCTCGTCCACGGAGCTTCCCGCCACAAGATTCAACGCGATCCGCCCCCCCGTCAGCGCGGAAAGGGTATTCATCTGCTGGACGAAAGGCGCCGGCTGCATCAGGCCGGATCGGTAGGCGACGATGAATTTGAGCTTCTCGGTCAGCCGACCCAAAGCGCCGCTCACCAGCAGGGGATCGGGCTCGTAGCGGCTTAACGAGATGAGGACCGAGTCAATTCCCGCTTCTTCGGCGCACCGCACGAAGGCGAGCCAGCCGTCTAAGTCCGGGCGGGAGGCCGCAGACGTCGGCCGCGTCGCGTCGATCCGGTAGCGTGCCGCCATAACCGCCGTCTTCTCGACGACTTCGCCGCCCTGAGGGAGCATCCAATGAAACCTCAGCTTCACGGCCGCGCCTGCATCTTGAAACCGCTGATCACGATGCCGTCTCCGGGCGGATGCCGTGCGTTTCCGCTCAGTCTGAAAGCGCCCAGGGTCGCGTGTCGATATCTCTGTATCGGCCCAGGAACTGCTGCGTAATCAGATCGGTTTCCCAAAGAAGAATCGGTGCCCGGTGAATCGAGATACACTTCCTGCTTCATCCATCGATATGCATAGCCATAGATCACGACCTTCGACGCACGGTCGGTCGAGTTCGGCGCGGCGGTGTGAAAAATGCGGTTCTCGAACAGGAGCGCGTCGCCGGCATCGAGCTCCAGGTCGCATACTTCCACGTCGACCGGATCGACCCGTCCTTCGGGAATGACGAGCGGCGTGCTCCGCAGATGGCTTCCTCTCGCCATCAGGGTCATACCCGAGTTGAGTCGATGAAAATCGGTCAGGCAGTAGCAGACTTTGATACCCACACACGGTAGGCCACGGTGTCCGAGATCCTCGGGGATGCGGATATCGCGGTGCCATCCGCGTCGGAACGTTGGCGCATTCGGATTCTCCGGACGCTTGTAGGTCAACGAGGTGGAATGGAGATGAATGTTCGGGCTGAGCAGCTGAACGATGAGTGGAACGGTCGCGGAGTGCGAGACCAGATCCCGAAACACTCCGCTTCGCAACAAGCCCGGCCTCAGATCCAGATGGTTGTATTCCGGTCGGTCGAGAACCTCGGGCTTGGTGAGAAAGCCCTGAGCCAGCTGATCTCCCTCCTCGACGAGGCCCTCGATGGTGCCCGGATCGAGGGCCTTGCGCACTACGAGAAAGCCGTCCTTCTCGAACGACTCGCGTTGCTCGGGCTCTAGGTAAGTGAAGTTCACGGACGCGCCTCCGGCCCCGTCGGGATCGTGACTCGGGTCCGATACGCAATGTATCGCATTGGCGGGACCCCGTCCACACGTCATCGCCGTTGACAAAAGCGAACGATCGACCGTCCGTCTGTGGTAAAAAAGGCGGCACGTCCCAAAAGGAGGGAACACGTGAGCTTGCCGCAAGAGGCGCCCAGTAGTTTCAACCAGCATATATTTGGAGACGTCGCGCAGGTCTACTACGGCACCGACGACGGGTACCAAGATGGTTCTTTCGGTGAGTTCGCCGAGATCGAAGCGGCGTACGGTGATCTCGATCCCGCGCGTCGCGAGAACGTCCATATGGTGAGCGCCGTCGGCGGGCTCTATGGATTGAACTTGCTCCCGCTCTGGCGACCCAAAGAAGTCACGTTCTTCGACATCAACTCGCATGCAATGGCCTATTTCCAGGTGGTGCGACGCGTGTTCGCCATCAGCTCGAGCAAGGGCGACTTCCTCGATCGGCTGAAGAACCAGGACTACGAAGTCGAAACGGACGAGGAAGTCTTCATTCGCGAAAATTTCGCCATGAAGGAGCGCGGCGAGCTTCCAAAATCACGCGGTTCTTCCAATCGATCATGCGAAGCGAGCTGGCAATATGCGCTCGATCACTTCGGCATCACCAAAACCCTGCTCACGGAAGTGAATACCCGGATCGAGGGATTGGAAAGCCCCGCCTTCGCGGAGTTCTTTCGGACCGGGAGAAATCTCTGGCTGTACTGCTCCAACATCGTCGAGTTCAAGTACATGAAGCTGCGCTTCGACCATCCTTCCAACGTGATCCTTCTCTCGATCGTCTACCCGGGCCAGGTGGACCTGCTCGACCTCGCGCCGTTCGGAAACGTTCCGGTCGAGGTCGGGTACCAGATTCCCATGACGGCGTCGGTCGTCGGTCAACCGCCGTTTCCGCCGGAAGTGCCGAGCGCGTTGGTGGACGAGAAGGTTCGGCGGCTCGCAGAACTCTGCCGAAACGAACTCGGCCTGAGCTCGGACGACAGTATCCTCGATATCGGTTGCAGTTGGGGACCGCTGGGGCAGGCGCTTACGGGCTACCTCGACGGTCGAGGCCGGTATGAAGGCCTCGATCCACAGCGCGAGCACGTGCAATGGGCCCAAAGACACGTGACCGTCGATCACGCCAACTTCAAGTTCCACATCGCCAATATTCGCAACAAAGCCTACAAGCCGAATGGAACGCTCGACCCGACGGCGTTCAGGTTTCCTTATGCCGACGGCAGTTTCGACGTGGTCGTCGCGTTCTCGGTCTTTCCGTACATGCTTCCGGAGGAGTTCGAACATTACGTGTCGGAAGCGCAGCGGGTGCTCAAACCGGGCGGACGTTTTCTGGCGACGTTCTTCTTGGTGAACGAGACGCTGGGACCGTCGCTTCCCTACGGGCAAGACCCCCTTAGGTTCCGTTACCGTACCGGATCCGTGATCACCGAGGGGCCCAACCGGCGCGGTCTGGGCGCCTATGACGAGGACTTCGTGCGAGCGTCCTTCGCGAGCGATGGGTCCAAGCTCGGTGAGCCGTGCTATGGAAGTTGGGCGGGCTGCTCCGAAAGCGGGTTGGTCGAAGACTACCTCATCGGCACGAAACCATCGGCCTGAACCCGGGCTACGCTTCCGGAAGCAAAGCGGTCGCCTCGATGATGATGAGGGCGCCAGCGGGCAACGCGGTGACGACGAACGCGGTGCACGCCGGTAGGGGAACTTCCTCACGCGGCGGGAGCCAAGCGGAATAGATCTTGTCCGCAGGGTTGAAGTATTTGAGGTCCGTCATGATGAACTTTACGTCCACGATATCAGCCGCCGTGCAGCCGGCGGCATCCAGAACGGCTTCGATGTTCGCCAGCGTGCGCCGTGTTTGGTTCTCCAACCCATAGGCCAGGATCCCGGTCGAGGGCTCGCGGCCAGTTTGGCCGGTGAGGAAGACCAGCTTGCCCACGCGGAGGGCTTGAGTGTGAGTGCCGGTGGACGGAGGCGCTCCCTCGGTAGCGATCGGAACCTTGCGGGTCATGCGGAACCTACCCCGGACGGAACTCTTGCCACGCGGCGAATGCACTCGACATGTCCGCTGGAACCGGCCGTTCGACCAGTTCCAAATGGTCGCTTTCACCATCGCCACGAACTCGCATGACGGGTAGACCCGAGCGTCCCGCAAAATTACTGGTCACATAGCGTACGATGAAGCCGACGCGGGGCTCGTTGGATCGGTTGGGATTCGAACCGTGGATGAGGTTGCTTTGATGAAGCGAAACCTCGCCAGGTTGTAAGACGACATCCAAGGCACGGTCGTCGTCCACCTCGGCGATGACGTGCTCGCCGCGTTGCAGAAGATTCGCGTCGTCACTTACGTTGCCATGCTCGAGTCGCCCCAAACGATGGGATCCCGGAATCACGCGCATACAGCCGGAGTGCTCGTTGCTCAGTGCGAGAGCGATCCATGCCGAGACCGACGGGCTCAGGTGTAGGTTCGAATAGGCACTATCCTGGTGCCACGATACGTAGCTCGAATCGTTCGGCGGTTTGGTGAAGATCAATGTGCTGTAAACGAGAATGTCCTGCCCCAAGATCGTCTCGACCGCGTCGGCCAGAGCCTCATGCGTCGCGAGACGACTCGCCCAATCGAAGAAGAAGTGGAGGTTGTCGATGCGCTTCAGAGAGCCACCGAAGTGAGCGTCGGTCAGTGATTGGAGCGCACCGCGGCACTGGGACACCTCAGCGGGAGACAGCAGGGGGACCGGGAAAACCACGCCGTCACGCTGATAGCGCTCGACCTGGTACTGAGAGAGTCGGCCCGTCACGGTAGGAGATTTCCCCGCGGTCGATTGCGAACCAAGGATAGAGATTCGCACCGTGGTTCGTCAAGTCCTCGGATCTCGGGCTGTCAACGCCCAATAGAAATGTCCCCCTCGGTAGCTCGATAGAAGTGTCCCCTTGTGTTTCTTGTTCGTAGGAGAGATATCGTCGTCGTCGGGGCGGTGGAACTGTGGGAATCGCGTAGCGATTTCCAAGGGGCGGTGGGAAGGGTGGAAAACCATCCACCGCTCCTCGAACCCGGTACTGCTGCCTCGAGAGATTTTCCACGCTTTCCATCCGACCCGGCATTTCCACAGCCCTCTTATGTATTCGCAGCCCGTTTTTTCCGTAACACAGCTCGCCGCCAGGGGTGGTCCGCCGCCGGCTTGCGCCCGCCCTCCGGACGCTGCTGTGGTGCTGGTTTCGTCCGCAGCTGTGGCGTCGGCGTGGCGATCACGTCGTGCTCGATCTCGTGCCCGTCAAACCTCACCTGCAAGCTCTCATCGCGCCACTGTTGGACCGTCACCCGTGCCCCCGCCCCCACGCCCTGGTTGCGTTTCGGCTTCAACTGCAAACAACGATTCTCGAAACGCACCACCCGGTCGTTGCTCACCACCCGTTCGTACTCGCAACAGAACACCCCTCGCAGCTCGGTGCCGCGGGGGAGCGCCTGGTGAAAGTCCGCTGCCGCCGCCGGCTCACAGGCGAAGCGCTCGTTGTGCTCGGCCAGGTACTCCTCGTCGAGATAACGGTTCGCCGCCTCGTACTCGACGATCCCGCGCAGCCGCATCTTCTTGATCAGGCGGTCTTGGTGCGTGCCGTGATGGCGCTCCACTCGGCCCTTGGCTTGCGGCGAGGAAGCCGCCATGATCGTAATGCCGAGCTTGGCACACATGCGCCCGAACTGCGTCTCGGGCTTGATGCCTGCCAGCGCTTCCCGCGACGTCGGCTGGCGCTGGTAGACGTTTTTCCAGTCGCAGTACAACGCCTTGGGAACGCCGTGTTGACGCACCCAGGCTGCGAGCAGATCGGCCGCGGCCCAGGTCGTTTCCTGGTCCGAGAAACGGCACAGCGCCACACCGGTCGCGTCATCGACGAAGTTCATCAGACAGGCTTTCGGGCCGCGTTCTTCCAGCCAGTGGTGGTGCGAACCGTCGAGTTGAATCAGCTCGCCGAAGTGCGCTTTGCGTTGGCGCCGGGTGCGATGCGGTTGGCGCTTGCGACGGCGGCTCCACAGACCCGCGGCGAGCATCCAGCGCCGCAGTGTTTCGCGCGGCACTTCCAGGCCGTGGTCGGCTGCCAGATGTTCCGACGCCAGCGTCGGCCCGAAGCGCTCGTGCCCCTCGCCCGCATAGTTCTCGCGCACCAACTCGAGAACCTGCTGGCGTCGCTTCTGATCGGCTCGGTTCGAAGCACGGCCGACGTTACCGTGCACCAAAGCCTTGGCCCCGCCCGCACGGTAACGCTTCTTCAGACGCTTCGCATGGCGGTAGCTGACCTCCAGCAGCTCGGCGGCTTCGGTCAACTTCAGTTCTCCTCGTTTCACTCGGCTCAGCACTTCGCCGCGCCTCAACTCCTTGGCACTCATCCATGTCCTTCCCACTCTCGGCTCCTCCTTCGGAGCCTCAGAGTAGGGGACATTTCTATTGGGCGCTCAAGGGGACATTATCATTGGGCTTCAACAGTCCTCGGATCTCGGGCGTGGAACTCGTGACCGCATTTACAAGAGGCGCCCTCGAGGGGTCTTCTTTACAGTGGATTTTCTCTGCTAATAACGGGATCGCGCATTGCCTACGGACTGCCGAACTACACCTTTGCCGAGCCCGATGAGCGCGTCGCACAACTCGCGTCCCAAGAACTCGAGCCGATTGATTTCGGTGTGGGAGACCCGACCGAAGCGACTCTAGAACTGATAAGGGTCGCGACGGCCAAAGCCATCGAGACATCCAAATCAAAGGGCCGAGGAAGCATTCGCGATCACGGAACCCGAAATCGGCGAGCCGTACCTCGTCGGTGTTGTCCGAGAACCCGATACCGCCGGCGTGAGAGACACCGTACTCCTTGCCGTGGATCACGAACCGGTTCGGATGGAAGTCGCTCCACCCCATCACGATCTGGATGGTGTAGTGGAGATCGGCGATACGCAGCATGGAGGACCGTGGCTCAGCGGTCCTGGAACTGGCGTCCGGCAAGGCCCGTGTGGACCAGCTCGCCCAGCGCTTCGGGGTACGCCAGAGCACGGTGGAGAAGTGGCGTCACTACGCGCTGGAGGGGATGTCGCAGGCGCTGCGGCAGGGGGACAGGCAAGAGCCCGCGCGAGCTGGAGGCTCGAGAAGAGACTCAAGCAGGTGGAGCGGGCGTGCACGGACGTGGCCATCAAGAAGGAGCTACTGGAGCGCATCCTTGCTGAGCGCCCTACGATGCCCGGGAAGTGGTCCAAGTGAACCGCGACACCACTTACGGGCGGGCAACGGTGAGGCAGGTGTGCGCGGTGTTCGGGATCAGCCACCAGGCGTACTACCAGTCGCGGTGTGGGCCCGCACCGGTGAGGAGCAGTGCTCGGGCGGGACTGGAGGCGAAGGTTCGCGAGTTTGCGAGTTCTCACCCGGCCTGGGGAGTGAGGAAGATCCACGCCTACCTGCGCTGGCAAGAGGTGGTGGCTTCTCGGAAACGGGTGTGGGCGGTGATGAGAAGGCTGAGGTTGGTCCTGCCCGCTCCAGAACACCGGGAGGAGGGGGCCACCGACCTGACGACGGTGTGGACCAAGTGAGACGGCTTGGTCGCGGTCTCGCAACTTTCGCGGTCGAAGAACCGTTGTAGGGGAGGTTTTCGGAGCACTTCCATGCGACCGCACAAAGTCCTTGACCGCGGTGGACGAATAGGGAAGGCCCGTCGCTACCTGCAGGGGTGCTGGGAACACCCCGATGGTTGGGACAGGTGCGGGTCTGCGGCCATCGTCGACCTGCGTCTCTGGTCGGGCTGAGCGCCAATCTGCAATATCCGAATGTGAGAGTCGCTCAGCTCTTCGCCTGGGATCGGGAAGAGCACCACAAATCCAATCTGGGTAAGCTTGATCTGACGTTCCAGGTACTTCGGGTCCGCGAGGACGGCGACCGTTACATGGCGGCGGGTCAGATGTATCCCTACAAGCGCGCGCTGTTCGGGGATGCCATCGTCGGGCGATTCGAATGGTAGTTCGGAGGATCTCAAGATGAACAGCAGTAGGGGTGGATCCGCAGAGCTCCTGCAAAGACTCGGTTTCGAGACGGATGACCGAGTGGTCGTCGTTCACGCGGATGATCTCGGTTTCTCCCAGGCGAGTGTTGCGGCGTGCCGCGAGCTCCTAGGCGGAGGACTTGTCTCCTCCGCTGCGTGTGATGGTGCCCTGCCCGTGGTTTCCCGGAGTCGTCTCCTGGTGCCGCGACGACCCGACTCTGGACATAGGGCTACACATCACTTTGACCAGCGAGTGGCCACACTGCCGCTGGCGCCCGGTCTCTCGCCCCGCGCCCGACAGCGGTCTCGTCGACAACCTCGGCTATCTGCATCCCGAGGGAAAGTTACTTTCGGCCGGCTCTAGGTCCCAGGCTGTGCTGCGTGAGATGGACGGGCTAGGTGTAACTCGCGTCACGGGCTGGCCTACAACCATCGCACATCGACGCCCACATGTCGGCTGCCATGGCAGAACCTTTTCTTGCCGACTACACGCGCCTGGGTATCCGGTACAGCTTGCCGGCCCTGGTCTTCCGGAATGGCCCGCGTCATGGCTCGGTCGGGAGGCCGTTCTGGCCAAGACTTTTGATACGGTAGGTGTAAGACCATCATCGACTTGACGCTGCCATTGGCAGTGACGAGCTAGAGAGACTTCATGCCGCCCCTTCCAAGCTCATCAAGGATCGAGGTGCCGATGGTCCTCGCCCGGGACCTCCGGCGCGCGGCCGAGAGCCAGCAACCGTACGAAAACAAGGATTTTTACTCGCGGTGGGTGCAGGCGCGGCTCCACGACGCGATCCGCGCCAGCACGGGTGATGGATTCGATTGGCTCGTCCGGGAGATCGAGTGCCGACTGTTACGCGAGCCTTACTGTGCTCTTCTCGGCGGCCTCGCCTTAGACGAAGGCAACCGTCTGTTCGTCGCCGTCAACCGGGCATTCGGAAGCCTAGTGGCGCGTCCTTACCAGAAGCCGCGGGCTCAGCTAGTACACTACATCCAGCCCGCCACCGACATCAGGACGGGCGACGGTCGCCGCACCGAGAGCGAGCGGCTGCATACCGACAGCGCCGACTGGCCCGAACCGGTCGAGGTGATCTCGATGGCCTGCGTTCGCCCGGACCGCGGCGGGGGGGGGGGGGGGCGCTCGCGCGTTCTC
This sequence comes from Bryobacterales bacterium, assembly GCA_965261065.1. Classification (GTDB taxonomy): domain Bacteria; phylum Acidobacteriota; class Terriglobia; order Bryobacterales; family UBA6623; genus JAKZVK01. The sequence goes on from OZ253444.1 coordinate 8,444,393, forward strand.
GACGTGGCGACGCTGCGGCGCGAAATCGGCGAGCGTGTCGGCTCCGATGCGGTGCAACGCCTGGAGCGAGAGCCCGTTCCCTGGCAGATCGCGGACTATCTCGGAGGTGGCGTGGTCTGGCGCCCTATCCTCGGTCCGTCGACCGTCCGCTGGCGGCGGTATACTATCGACGCCGCCCGGGAGGCGACTGAGTTGTCCGACTCGATGACCGAGATCCTGGACAGCCTCGACGAGCTGATCACGCGCAGCGACAGGGTCTTCGACTTTCTGATGGAAGAAGGCGAGCTGCTGTTCATGGACAACCGCCGCACCCTGCATTCACGCACCCCGATCCATGGTGACCGCCAGACCTCTGAACGGCTGATGCTGCGGAGTTGGATCCAGTCCCGCGAGGGCCCCGGATCGTCGCGGTCGAACGGCGTTCGATAGACTGCGGACAGCCTCAGGAGGTCTGCGGAGAGTGCGTTCATCGGAGGAGACGTGACGGCCTTGCAAGCCATGCGACAGGTGGACGGCGACTCCGCCACAGGTGCCGCCGTCCGGCCTCCCGACCTGTCGGGTTTCGAAGGAACCTGGAAGAGCTCCGACCCCGCGACGCGCGGCATCGCCGCCCTGAAGCTGGCGATCGCCGGCGGCGAGCTCCGGGCGCGTGTCTACGGCGCCGGGCTCGGAGGTGAGATCGCCTGGGGGGAGGTGGCCGCCACCGCTCTCTACACCGACGGGGTCGCCTCCGACACCGGGGCGGGCTTCATCCTCGACTACGACTTCGGCTCCACGCGTAGCCGCCTGCAAGCGAATCTCAAGCTCGGGGTGGCGGTCCTCGGGGTCTACCGCTCTTTCGATGACGGAAGCAACCGCCGGGGCTACCTCGCCCGAGAGTTCCTCGCCCGTTCCTCGGGTTCGCGGCACGCGGCCGTCGGGCCGGGACCGATCGCCGCCGGTGGCGGAGACCCCATGCTCTGCCTTAAGGATCTCGATTTCGGCAACCGCGCCGAGCCCGGGCCGGTCGACCCGGCGATCATCCTCGGGCGCTGGCACAACACCCAGACACGGTCGCGGGGCGTCGTCGAGATCGCCGTCGAGCGCCGGAAAAAGGGCGTGGACATACGGTTCTGGGGCGCCCATCCCGACGGGCTACTGGACTGGGGCGTCACGCCGGGCGAGGTCTATGCCTGCGTCGAGGAGGACGACGTCCCTAGCGCCTGCATGCTCGGACACTACGACTTCGGTTTCATGGAGAGCGAGCTGCAGGTGCGCCAGAACAAAGGCATCCTGGCGGTGACCACTTTCAATCGCTTTCGCGACGGCAGCGGGCGCCGGGATTACGTCACCCGGGAGCTCTACTACCGTTCGGGGGGCCGATGAAGGCTCTACGGCTGCGTGACCAGGTTGAGCCCGAACGGCCCGTGGCTCTTGATCCCGCGGCCTTCGCCGGCACCTGGATCAATACTTCCGGTTCGACCCAGGGGCTGTCCCGCCTCGACCTGGAAGTGCGAGGCGGCGAGCTCGTGGTCCTCAGCCATGGGCCGCAGGGCGGCGATCAGATCGCCTGGGAAGATAGCATTCTCTACGGCGGGATCGCCTCGCCCTCGCCCCTCGCCTTCACCGCCCGCCGCGAATTCGGGGTCTACGAAGGTCTGCTCCAGGGCAACCTCAACCTCGGCCTCCTTGTCCTCGGTACGTACAAGACCTACCCCGGCGGCCGGATCGGCTACTTCTCGCGGGAATTCTTTGCGGTCCAGCCGGCACTTGCGCCTATCGCCGGCAGAGAGTCGAAGGCGGCCGTAAACGAATCGCTTTTCGGTGGCATCGAGCAACCCGCAGCGATAGACCTGGAGCCGATGCTCGGCAGGTGGCGCAACGCCGACGCCGGGAGCCGCGGCATCGCGGAGATTCGCATTGCGGAACACCACGGCGGGACTGGCGTCCGTGTGCACGGCACCGGGGCTCGCGGGCCCGTTGACTGGGGCGACGCCGAGGTCGAGGTCTGCACCTGTGTCGATGAGGCGGGGGTTCGGACCCTGTCATTGCTCGCCAGCTACGACTTCGGCTTCATGGAGAGCCGGTTGCAACTGCGGATCCCCGGCGGAACGTTGGCACTCGCCGACCTCACCAAGTTCAAAGACGGCAGCGGACGAACCAACTACTTCACTCGCGAGTTCTTCTACCACGATGGGGCCCCTGCGTGATCCGAAAATGGGTACTGTCAACTTGTTGAGTGGACGACGCAAGTGCGGCTCGCGACGCTCACCGTCACGCCGCCCTTTGAACGCCCGCTCTCGCAGCAATCGATAGTGTCTCGCCTTTAGGCCTTGTCGGCGCAGCAGGAACAGATTGTTGATCGGGCCGTGGCGCGAGAGGAAACATTGTGCGTGCCGCACGGATTTGAACCGTCTCATCTGGCGCTCTCGCTGGCGGGTCGCTTCGTGGGAAACCTCGGCCCGGTTGTTCTGCCAGCGGTCCTGCCCGTGGTGTCCAAAAACTCGATCGGGCCTCTCAACTTCGTCATCACCAGGGACTTGCGCCTAACACCCAGCGGGGTCGCAACCGCAGACTGTCTCGGAGATGGGTGGTCACTCCAGGGCACTGTAGATAATTCTGTAGCTGTTCAAAGCACCCAAGAACCACGCATTTCAACACATTTCAACACGCCGCCCGTAAGCCATTGAAACCTAAGTAGTTGAAAACACGGGACCAAGGGTTGACGATGGCATCTGTTTTTGGGAGCAGAGGGTCGCAGGTTCAAATCCTGCCGCCCCGACCAAAGTTTTCAATAGGTTACAGGACTCAGTGTGCTGTAACCTGTTGAAATCTGAGCGTTTTAGCAACTACAAATCATCTACAGTCGCCACCTGGCGGCGAGCACCGGTTTCTGTAAAACCTTGCTGTACCTGGCCGGGCAACCTCCATCCCGACGACGACCCAATGTCGCTCGTCAGCTTCCACACTACCGACAGCTACAGGGAGTGAGCCCCTTCCTCACACAAGCTGTCCGCGCCGCTCAAGGCGCACTAAGAAAGGCAACCTAGAGGCGTGGCGGCCCAGACCCGTTTACGGTTGTGGTCGGGCGGGTTCAGCGAGCCAGATGTTGCCGGTGACTTCGGCCAGAGGGAAATAGAGGCCGGACCGGGAAACGGCGAGCTCCAGCTCGGAGAGCCTCAGGGTCGAAAGGGAGAGGCGGCGGCGATGGAAGTGCCGTACGGCGAAGGGTTCGCCGACGGTCTGTCCGGCCATCGGGTCAAAACGCTGGGCCCAGATGCAACGGAAGCCGTCGCGGTCGGATGTGAAGTAGATCAGCTTTCCGTTGGGCGACCAGCGCGGTAGGTCGTCCCAAGTCTCGGTACCGCTGACGGGAATCCACGTTTCGACAGGGATGGGTGTTTGCGAGATCGATTTACCGCTGGGCATCCGAGCGACGAAGATTTGTGTTCGGTCGATTGTGACGTCTCCCTTGAAGGCGAGCCATTGGTCGTCACGGGAAAGGCGCGCGGCAAAGAGCGGGAAATCGGTGTGCCGGGCGATCGGGCCATGTTCCCCGGTGGCAAGGTCGAGCAAGTGGATGGCCGACTTCTTTCGCTCGACGTGCTGGTAAACGATGCGGCCACCGTCGGTGGTCCAGCCGTGCGGCGGACCACAGTGGTCGCAGATTTTCCGCGCCAGACCGGTGTCGGCGCTGACTGCGTAGATCGGGCGCCGGCCATTCTCAACTATAGAAAAGGCGACTTGTGAACCGTCGTGGTTGAGCCGGGGGGCGCTTTCGGCCGCGGCGTTTGTTGTCAGGGGCGTCTGGCGGCGCGTCCGGACGTCTTGAATCCAGGCGTCGATGTTGCCGGAGCGGCCCGAGCGGAACGAGACGCGGGCCCCGTCGAGGGTGACATCCGGGCTGAAATCCGCGGTGGCGCCTTCGGTGAGACGTTCCATGGTTCCGGGGCGAAGTCCGTCGTTGACACTCAGGGGCAGCCGCCAGAGGTTGATTCTGCGGACGCTTGTGGTGAAGACGATTCGGCCATCAGGCCCCACGGAGGCTTCCCGTTCATCCGCTCCGAGTGTGAGCCGCTCAGGCCGTCGCGAAATGCCCCACGATCCTGAGGAAACGGGTAGCCGCCAGAGGTTTACGCTGTCTTCCACGATTCCCGAGAAGACAACGTAGTCGCCGCTCTGCGCCCAACCATCGAGGGAGATCAGGTTCAAACCTTCGTCGCGTAGGCTTGCGGCGGCGCCAGTAGCGACAGGAGAGCCCCCCTCGGTCCGGACCTTCCAAATGTCGAGTGGCTCGCCTGGGCGATTACCCCAGAAGAGGACGTGCCGGCTGTCGGGAGCCCAGATGGGCATAGCCGACACTTCGAAATCGCGGACGAGCGCACGCGGTTCGCCTCCGTCAGACGAAACAACATGGACCGTGGTTCCTTTCAACGAGCTGGGCGGGCCTGCGTAGTAAGTAATCGAACGGCCGTCGCGGGAGAAGCGCGGACGCTGTCCACCACGGACGACGAGTCGTGGCCTGCCGCCCAGTGTCGGAATAACGTAGACGCCGCCCCCTTCACGGTCGGATTGAAACGCGATGGTCTTGCCGTCGGGCGAAAAGGCAGGTCTCTGGTCGGCGGCCGGGTCTTCGGTGAGACGTACAGCGGGGCCGCCTGAAACTTGCTGCATCCAGATGTCGAGGTTGTCTTCGTCGCCGCGATCGCATGCGTACGCCACCAGGTTTCCGTCGAAGGAGAGAGCAGGTGTCGTGGTGAGGCCGACGCCGGTCGTGAGTCGCGTCAACTTGGACCGAGAAAGCAGGTCGGCTGAGGGCTCGCCGGTTGCCAGCCAGAACCAAGTCGCGGCCACGGCGGTCAGAAGCGTTCCGACCGCGAGCACTCCAGAGAGGGGCACACGGCGTTGGAGAATGCCCTCCCGGGGCACGGGGGTGCTCGAATGCCGGCGCCGGGATCCGATCGTGGTCTCGTTCCCGGCCCTGCGGCTGAGTACACGCAGATCGACGAGCACACTCTCGGCGTTTGCGTAACGCTCGTCTACTCGCTTTGCCAGCGCTTTCTGGACGAGGCGCTCCAAGTCCATCGGGATGCCACTGCGCACGGCTGTGAGGGGCTCGGGCTCCTCATTGACGATTTCGTAAGAGATCGCTTGTTCGTACTCGCCGGTAAAGGGCCGCCGGCCGGCTAGCATCTCATAAAGCACGACGCCTAGAGACCAGATATCAGTTCGAGGGTCGGTCTGCTGCCCGCGCGCCTGCTCAGGCGACATGTAGGCGGCCGTCCCGAGGACAGCGCCTTCTCGCGTGAGAGTCGAGCGGTCCGAAAGTTGCGCCAGGCCAAAGTCCATGACCGTGACATGGCCGTCATCGCCCACCATGATGTTCGAGGGCTTGATGTCGCGGTGGACGATGCTCTTGGCGTGGGCGGCTTGGAGTCCGCGGGCGGCTTGCGTGGCGATGTCGAGGGCCTGTTCGAGCTTGAGAGGGCCGACTTTTATGCGTTGTTCGAGGTTCTTGCCCTCGATATAGGCCATCGAGATGTAGAGCTGTTCTTCGGTCTCCCCGATTTCGTAGACGTGGCAGATGTTGGGGTGGTTGAGAGAAGCGGCAGCCTGCGCTTCGCGTTTGAAGCGAGCCTTCACTTCGGTGTCGTTCAGGAGGTAAGGATAGAGGACCTTGAGAGCAACGGTGCGTTCGAGGCGGGTGTCGACGGCTTCGTAGACGATGCCCATACCGCCGCGGCCGTTTTCCGCGACGATGCGATAGGACCCGATGCGCGTGCCGGCCGGCATGACGAATGGAGCGCCGGCGCTTTCGGCGGGCGATGTCTTGAAAGGGAGAGCGTCGAGGACTCCCTTGGAGTGGTCGTTGGCAGCGAGGAGTCTTTCCACCTTCTGACGGATCGCGCCGTCGCCGCCGCAGGCCTCATCGATCCAATCGTCGCGACGCTCGGGCGAAATGGTCAGCGCCTCTTCGAAGATTGCGGAGATCCGACGCCAGGAAGCTTCCGATGCCATGAAGTTCTGAGAACGGAACCGAGGAGGCAGTGCGCTGGGTTGAGTTTAGTACATTCACGTGGGCGGGGCGCCCACGCTGCTTCTCCTTCATCGGTTCACCGTTGGCGTTGTCGAGAATTGGTACGAAGAGTTCCGCGCCTGCAAGCAGGACCAAGTTCCCAGAGACGGACCTGTCGGAAGTAACTCGCGGACGGAGGACTCAGTGAACATCCTACGGCGGTACAATCTCCCCAGGTTTCCAACGCGATGGCTGACCCAGTTAGATTTGCACAAACTCGCGACACAACCGCGGGAACCCAGGATGACTCGCGCTATTCGTCTTAGCAGTATCGATTTGGACTTGGCAGCCGGTGAGCTGCACAAGAACGGCCTCAAGGTCCGCCTGCGCCCGCGTTGCTGGTTCCTCGAAGCCGTTGTGGCTACCAAATATGTCATCTCGACGGAGATAGTAGGGATTCTGGCTGTGGGACGAGCTTGATCGGGCAAGGAGCGACGGCTCGCCTTGAGCAGATGCCGGTCTCGCGGTAAGGACGTGGCTCCCGTCCGCTAGCTAACCCTTCGGGCGGCGCCGTGGGTTGGGCGAAGCTGTCCCGCACGTGCGACTGAGGTTTTGGCGGGAGCGCGCCCACCGGCGCACAGTTTCTTAGGTCGCTTGAAGAACCCATTCTTCCCGAACCCGCGTGGAATCACTACCTTGGCGAGAGATTCAGAGCGCGGCCCGATGGCCCGTGCACTCCCGACGGCAGGTGGACCGGCTCCGAGAGCACAGTCCGACTGACTGAGGACTGGTGTAACATAGAGCCAACCATGTTCAGGGCCTTGGCGAGCGATCGGTCAAGCGCATTGCGACGCAACCGTCTGTTCGCACTGCCATTCACAATCGCTGTTGCGTTCGGCTTGTGTGCTGCGCAGGCGTCCGGCCAAGATGCCGATACCCAGACGAGTACGCGACCTCGGGCGGATCCAGCGGCGTCCCTGTTTGGCCAACACATTCGGCCGCTGCTCGAAACGCGCTGTCTGGGGTGTCACAACAGCGAGTTGAAGCAGTCCGGCCTCGACCTTTCCACACGCGCGGGCTTGCTGCGCGGCGGTAGCCGCGGCCCGGCCATCGTTGCCGATAGCCCTGAACCAAGCCTGCTCGTACAACTGGTGCGGCACAAGCAGAAGCCCCACATGCCTTTCATGGCCGGCAAACTTCCCGACGAGGCGTTGGCGCACGTTGTGAAATGGGTCAACGCCGGGGCGCCCTACGATGCCGCTCTTGTCTTTGCCGACAAGAAAGATGCCGGGACACACTCGACGAATCATTGGGCGTTTCAGCCCCCAACCCGCCCTGACGTTCCCGAGGTCAGCAACGCCCGCTGGGTGCGCAATACCATCGACGCCTTTATCGCTGCCGAACACAAGAGACGGGGTCTGAACCCGGTGCCGCCCGCCCAGAGACGTGTCTTGCTCCGGCGAGTCTACCTGGATCTTATCGGATTGCCGCCGACACCCGAGCAGACCGAAGCCTTTCTCGCGGATGCCTCCGACGACGCCTACGAAACAGTCGTGGATCAGTTACTTGAGAGTGCCCGCTATGGCGAGCGGTGGGGACGGCACTGGATGGATGTCTGGCGCTACAGCGATTGGTACGGCTTCCGCCAAATCGACGAGCTACGCAACGCGCAGTACCACATCTGGCACTGGCGCGACTGGATCATCGATGCCGTCAACGAAAACAAAGGCTACGACCGAATGATCGTGGAGATGCTCGCCGGCGACGAGGTCGCTCCGAACGATCCCAAAGTGTTGCGCGCTACCGGTTACTTGGCCCGCAACTGGTACAAGTTCAGTCGCAACGTTTGGCTCCAGGATACGGTCGAGCACACCGCCGCGGGCTTCCTCGGCATCACCTTAAAGTGCGCCCGCTGCCACGATCACAAGTACGATCCCATTCAACAGGAAGAGTACTACCGCTTTCGGGCGTTCTTTGAGCCTCACGACGTGCGCACCGACAGGGTGCCCGGCGAACCTGATCTCTCCCAAGCCGGCATCCCACGCGTCTACGATCGCGACCTGAGTGTAAAAACCTTTCTTTTCCTCGGTGGTGACGAAGCCAAGCCCGTCGAAGAGAGACCTCTGGAACCCGGTGTGCCGCGTGCTGTCGGAGGCTCCAAACTGAACATTCAACCCCTCTCCGTGGATCTCGAAGCCCGGTACCCTGATTTCCGTCCCTTCGTCCACGAGGACCTCGTTACACAAGCCAAGCAGGAGATCGAGAAGGCCGAAAAAGATGTGGCCGAGGCGGTCGAAGAGATTGCGGCTACAAGACGCCGGCTTGCGCAGGGAGGCGCGGAGGGGCTACCGCAGCCTGCCGTTTCTTCTTCTAAACCGGCTGAGCCTGGAGAAGAGGCAAGCGAAGAGGAAGTGGATCCGGCAACGAGGCTAAGGAATGCCGAAGCCGCCCACGCGGTGGCGGAAAAAGTCCTCGCCACGGCTCGATCAAGGCTGCCGGCGCTGGAAGCTCGCATTGCGGCGGACAAGGCCAAGCTTAGCGATCTGCGGGACTCCAACTGGGAAGCTCTGGCACTGGCGGCGAAGAAGGTTGAACGCGTCGCCAACCTGCGTCTGGCCGACGAGAGCGTGCTTCGGGTCCAACAGCTCCTGAAGGAAACAGAAGGCGCAGAGGACCCGCTCGACAAAGACATCGAAAAGAAGCTCACCAAAGCCCGCGAACAGCTCGAGGCGGCCCAAGAGGCGCTGGAGTCTCACCCGGAGTACACGCCGGTCGGCGAGATGTATCCCGAGACCAGTACCGGGCGGCGCTTGGCCCTAGCAAAATGGATCGCGGGCAAAAGCAACCCTTTGACCGCCCGGGTTGCTGTCAACCATATGTGGCGCCGCCACTTCGGAAGCGCCTTGGTTCCCACGGTGGCCAACTTCGGCTTGTCCGGCAAGCCGCCGACACACCCCGAGTTGCTCGACTGGCTGGCCGTGGAGTTCATGGCCCAGGACTGGAGCATGAAGGCGATGCACCGCCTCATGGTGACCAGTAATACCTACCGCATGCAGTCATCGGAGCGACACGTGGCCGGCTCCAACCGCTCCAAAGACCCCGACAACATTTACCTGTGGCGAATGAGCCCCCGGCGCATGGAGGCCGAGGTGGTTCGCGACAGCGTGCTCCACGTCAGCGGAAGCCTCGATTCGATGATGGGGGGAACGGAAATCGACCAAGCCGAAGGTGCGGCTGTACCACGGCGCAGCGTCTACTTCCAGCACACACCGGACCTGCAGATGCAGTTCCTCAGCGCCTTCGACCCAGCCAATCCGCTAGAATGTTATGAGCGGCTCGAAACGGTCGTCCCCCAACAGGCGTTGGCGTTGGCGAACAGCAGGCTTGGCCTCACGCAGGCGCGCCTGCTGGCACGGGATCTGACCGAACAAGCCGCGGACCGAGGGCGTCCCGCGGCTTTCGTGAACGCCGCGTTTGAACGTGTGCTCGGCCGCCCACCGACGCAAAAGGAACGCGCGCGGTCCAAGGGCTTTCTGAATTCCCAAGCTGACCGACTGCGAGATCCCGGAAAGCTGTCGGCATTTGAGGGCGGAGAGACGAGCTCGGTGCCGCCCGCCACCGAGCCCTGGCTTCGGGCGCGCGAGAACTTGATCCACGTGCTGTTCAATCACAACGAGTTTGTTACGATTCGGTAAGCAGGACCGCCATGAACACCAAGGCACGGAATGGTAAACGAGCAGCTGGGCGGGCACGGGGGCCCGCCCCTACAGTCTCGCTGGATACTCCTACGCCTGGGGAATCTCCGCGACATGCCACAAGCGCTTGCGGCTGCGGCAACATCCACCGCCGGACTTTCCTCGCCGATTGCGGCATGGGGTTCACCGGTCTCGTTCTAGGAGCGATGCTCCAGCGTGACGGCATGGGCGCCACCGGTTCGGCCGGCGTCTGGACTCCACCGGACGGCAAGCCTCACTTCACGCCGAAAGCCAAGAACGTCATCTGGCTGTTCATGCTCGGCGGCGTCAGCCACCTGGAATCCTTTGATCCCAAGCCGGACGTCAATAAGTACGGCGGCAAAAAAATCATCGAGACGCCTTATAAGGATTCGCTCGACTCTCCGTTCGTCAAAGAGAACCTCCGCGAAGTCATTGCCGGCCAGCACAAGATCCACAGCACTCTACTGCCGATGCAGATCGGCCACGGCAAACGGGGCCAGAGCGGCATTGACATCAGTGACTGGTGGCCTCATGTCGGCGGGATGGCCGACGACCTGGCCGTCATTCGCTCGATGTGGACCACTGACAACAACCACGGGGCCCAGATCCAGTTTCAGACGGGCCGCCATATGCTCGAAGGCGACTTCCCAACGATCGGCTCCTGGGTTCACTACGGGCTGGGCGCGCTCAACGAAAACTTGCCCCAGTTCGTCGTCTTCGGCAACACCCTCGGAAATAACTTGGAAACCGCGCACGGTGCGGACTACCTCGGGCCCGAGCACGCGGGTGTCCGGCTGCGGGTTGACCCCAAGAATCCTTTGCCCTTCGCTTCTCCGGGACCGGAGGTGTACCGCGAAGAGCAGCAGGGCGAGTTCGAACTTCTGCGGGACCTCAATGGCCTCGTCGAGGTCGAATACCCCAGTGACGCGGCTACGCGCGCGCGTATCAAATCCTACGAGCTCGCCTTCCGGATGCAAACCGCCGTCCCAGAGATTTTCCGGTTTAAGCAAGAAAAGGAATCGGTCAGGAGGCTCTACGGTTTTGACAACGAGGTCACGCGGCCTTTCGCCGAGAAATGCCTGGCTGCCCGCCGTCTCGTCGAGAGTGGCGTCCGATTCGTGCAGGTGTATCACGGCGGGAAAGGCGGTAACGCCTGGGACGCCCATAAGGACGTCAAAAAGAATCACGGCGAGTTGTGCCCCAAGGTGGACCAGCCGATCGGGGCGTTACTCAAGGATCTCAAGCAGCGCGGGATGCTGGAGGAAACGATGGTTGTCTGGGTCACCGAGTTCGGCCGCACGCCGGCCGCCCAAGGCGGAACTGGCCGCGACCATCACCCGTTCGGCTTTTCCGTCTGGATGGCCGGCGGAGGCATCAAGGGCGGTATCGCCCACGGGGCCACCGACGAGCTCGGTTTCCATGCTGTCGAGAACCGCCATTACGTCACAGACATCCACGCCACCGTACTGCACCAACTGGGCCTCGATCCACGCAGGCTCACAGTCCCCGGCCGCAAGCGCCTCGAGATCGACTTCGGCAACCCCATCACCGAGGTCATCGCCTAAATAGATCGACCGTCAGGCGAAACGAAGTCCGCCGGGTTGTTCACTTTGTTCGGTTCTAGAATGGAGGCAGTGATTTTGGGAAAAGCGGGACAATCGAGCATCCTCCGGCTGGCGACGGTGGTGATGCTGGGGGTTTCGGCGGCGCACCTGCTATGTGCCCAAGCGGACCCTCAGGAGGTCAGGGTCTTCGAGGAAAAGGTCCGCCCTCTGTTCGTCAAGAACTGCCTTGGTTGCCACAACGACGAAGCCAAGATGAGCGGGCTTTCGCTGGCATCCCGCGAGAGCGCCATGCTGGGGGGCGGACGCGGCTCCGCGGTCATTCCAGGACAACCGGACCAAAGCCTTTTGATTCAGGCAGTCAGACGGGCGGGCGAGTTAAAGATGCCGCCTATGGGACCGCTGGAAAGCCACGAAGTGACAGCGTTGACAGAATGGGTTCGCTCCGGAGCCGCATGGGGTGTCGGGGCCGACGAAAAGGCCGAACGCGCGGGCCCTTCGCACTGGGCGTTTCAACCGGTCAGCCGTCCTGAGCCGCCGCCCGTCGATGGGAGGCAATGGGTCCGGAATCCGATCGACCAGTTTGTCTTAACTCGGCTGGAATCGGAGCAGCTTCGACCTTCGCCGGCTGCATCGCAGCGGACTCTGCTTCGCCGCGTCAGTCTCGATTTGACCGGCCTGCCGCCAACTCCCGAAGAGATTGCCGAGTTCCTTGCCGACACCGAGCCAGGCGCCTACGAGCGTGTGGTGAATCGCCTGCTCGATTCGCCTCACTACGGCGAGCGCTGGGGACGTCATTGGCTCGACGTCGCGCGCTATGCCGACTCGAACGGCTATTCGATCGACGGCACGCGCTCGATGTGGAGATACCGCGACTGGGTAATCAACGCGCTCAACAGCGACATGGCGTTCGACCGGTTCGTCACGGAGCAACTCGCGGGCGACCTGCTTCCTAATCCGACACAAGACCAACTCGTCGCCACAGGCTTTCACCGCAACACGATGGTCAATGAGGAGGGCGGAATCGACTTTGAGCAGTACCGCGTGGAAGCCGTCGTCGATCGTGTCAGCACGACCGGAGCGGCGCTCCTAGGTCTGACGGTGGGCTGCGCCCGATGCCACGACCATAAATTCGACCCAATCTCACAGCAGGATTTCTACCGGCTCTATGCGTTCTTTAACAACGTGGACGAACGAGGTGCATCTTCTGTCGAGGAAGGTGACAAACGTACATTGGACCCGATTCTCGAGTTCGGCGAGCCCGAAGACTTCGCAGGTCGAGAGGCGATCCGGCGCCAGATCTCGATCCTTGAGAAAGAGCTGGAAGCTTACGAGAAGGAGTTGGCGAAGAAACTGGCCAATTGGGAACACGGACTTTCCAACGAGGAGCGCGCAGAGATCGCGCCATACATCCGTGAAATTCTCGAAACCCCACCCGAGCAGCGGGTCTCGCTTGAAAAGGGGGTGCTGGACCGCTTTTTCGCCTCACAAGACCCCGCCCGGGAAGCGCGACGGGACGGTCTGCGCGCGCTTCGGGCGGCCGAACCGAAGCTCGATACAGCTTTGATCATGCGCGAGTTGCCTCAGCCGCGCGAGGCCTTCATCCATGTGTCCGGCGACTTCACGCAAAAGGGCGACCCGGTTGGTCCCGGAACTCCGGCCGTTCTCCCGGCCTCGCCCGGTGCGGGAAATGCCAACCGGCTGGATCTGGCTCGCTGGCTGGTTTCGCCCGAAAACCCTCTCACCGCAAGGGTGACCGTGAACCGCATGTGGCAGCGCTATTTCGGTTTGGGATTGGTGGAGACTGAGAACGACTTTGGCTCGCAAGGGACGCCGCCCAGCCACCCGCAACTGTTGGACTGGCTGGCCTCCGAATTCGTACGCCGCGATTGGAGTATGAAGGAGATGCATCGCCTGATCGTCACCTCGGCGACCTATCGGCAGTCGTCGGCAGCGCGGTCCGAGTTGTCGGAACTCGATCCGGACAACCGGCTCTTGGCGAGACAGAACCGGCTACGCCTGGAGGCGGAGATCATCCGGGATGCAGCGCTTACGGCGTCCGGTTTGCTCACCCGCGAGGTCGGCGGGCCGAGCGTCTTTCCGCCGCAGCCGGAGGGATCCGGGCTGTTTACGCAGGTCAATCGCGAGTGGAAGACCGACGAAGGACCGAACCGCTACCGCCGCGGTATGTACACGTTTTTTCGCCGCTCCGCCGCCTATCCAGGCTTGGCGATGTTTGATGCCCCGAACGCGCAGTCCACGACGACGCGGCGCAATCGCTCGAACACGCCTCTGCAGGCGCTGACCCTACTCAACGACCAGACACAGGCCGAGTTTTCTCGGGCCCTCGCCGGGGTTATCCTCAAGCAGGGAGGCGAAACGCGTGCCGAGCGCATCCGGTACGCTTTTGAGCGCTGTTTGGCGCGGGTGCCGGAACCCGAAGAAGAGACGCGGCTGCGGACGTTTCTTGCGAGAATGCTCGACGACTTTCGGACTCATCCCGAACCGACGCGAAAGGTAGTCGGCGAAGCATCCGAAAGCGACGACACTCCGCTACTGGCGGCCTGGACCGCCACCTCGCGCGTCCTGCTCAACCTTGACGAATTCGTGACGAGGCAATGATGCAACCCAAGGATCTGCAAGACCGAGCCCTCGAACGCACCACCCGCCGACACTTCTTCGAGCAATGCGGTGTCGGCCTCGGCAAGACGGCGCTGACTTCTCTCATCGTAGGTGACTCGCTGTTTGGCTCGGCGCGCGGCGGACCGTTACTCGAGAAGCTGCACTTCACTCCGAAAGCGAAGAACGTCATCTACCTGTTCATGGCCGGCGCTCCGAGCCAGTTCGAGCTGTGGGAACGCAAGCCGAAACTGCAAAAGCTGAACGGTAAACCGATTCCGCCCTCAATGATGGAAGGCAAGCGCTTTGCCTTCATGGAGAGCTTTACGAAGGACCCGCCGAGGCTTCTTGGGACGAAGCGGAAGTTCCAACGCCATGGTCAGTCGGGTCAATGGGTGTCGGAGTGTTTTCCGCACACGGCTCAGGTCGTCGACGACCTGGCTTTCATTAAGTCGATCCACACCGATAACTTCAACCACGCGCCGGCGAAAATCATGATGAACACCGGCACCCCGATCTTCGGGCGTCCGAGCCTGGGTTCATGGGTCAGCTACGGCATCGGTAGCGAGTCGAAGGATCTGCCCGGATTCGTCGTCTTGCAGTCAGGACCGCGAGGCCCGCGGGGTGGTGCGCTGAATTGGGCCAGCGGATTCTTGCCGACAGCCCATCAAGGCGTGCCCTTTCGTAGCGGGGGTGATCCGATTCTGAACATGTCGAATCCGCCGGGATTCAACGCCGAGCGTCAAGAGGCGACGATCGATGCGGTTCTCGATCTCAACGGAATGCAACTCAAGCAGGTGGGTGACCCAGAGATTTCGACCAGGATCTCCGCCTACGAAATGGCGCACCGCATGCAAACCAGTGGCCCAGAGCTCATTGACTTTTCAACCGAGTCGGAAGCGACGCTCAAGGCGTACGGCGCCGAAGCGGGCGCCAAGTCGTTCGCGAACAACTGCATCCTGGCGCGGCGGCTCGTCGAGCGCGGCGTGCGGTTCATCCAGCTCTACCATTCGAGCTGGGACCATCATGGTGGCCGCACCGAAAACCTGGAGAACAGCCTGGATGAGGTCTGCTTGGACATCGACCAGGCCATCGCGGCCCTGATCCGCGATCTCAAGCAGCGCGGTCTGCTCAAAGACACGTTGGTCATCTGGGGCGGCGAATTCGGCCGCACCCCGATGGGCGAAGTACGGGACACGATCGGCCGCAACCATCACATCGATGCCTTCACCATGTGGTTCGCGGGAGGCGGTACCAAACCCGGCCAGACGATCGGTGAAACAGACGAGATCGGCTTCTCACCCGTCGAGGACGCCGTCCATGTGCACGACATTCAGGCCACGATTCTCCACTTGCTGGGGATCGACCACACCAAGCTGACCTTCAAGTTCCGCGGGCGTGACTTTCGCTTGACCGACGTCGGCGGTAACCTCATCACCAAGCTGCTGACCTAGCAACAGAATCGAACAGCTTCTCACCTATCATTGCTCTTCCTCCACGATCTTGTCGGCGATTCGCTCCGCCAGCGCGGCGATGGTTTTTGAAGAGTTGTGGCCAATGGCTTTCGGGAGGATTGCTCCGTCAGCAACGTAGAGATTCTCGTAGCCGAAGACGGCTCCGCGGTGATCGACGACGCCCTCCCGGGAAGTCTGACCCATCGGGCAACCGCCCAGGGGATGCGCCGTGATCAGGGCGTTCCTCGGCTGAAAAAAGATGTTCCCATCCGTGTTCTTGGCCAGAGTCGTGTGGATCTCTTGGATGGCATCGACAACCTTTCGCGCGCCGCCGCGATCCCACCTCAGGTTTAGCTTTAAGGACCCGAGTATCCCCAGGAAGGCTCTCCGTAACCGCAGCCGCCCGGTCGGCTCGTCACGGCCTTGAGCGAACCAAAACATCAAGTTTTTGAACAGTCTGTCGCCCAACTCGCCATGGATCGTTCTCAACGGCCTTTCGAAGCGTTGAGCCCCGGCGAGTGGTTTGGTCAGGTTGTCACGAAAGTCGTCAAGCAGATCGGCAAGGCCGAGATCCTCGATAAAGAAGCGGCTGTCTTTGTGCTCAGACCCATCCAAGAAGCTGATGGCCGCGGTGATGCTCGGTCCCCGTGTCGGGTACACCTCGTGGTTGGGGTGGTTGGCGAACGTTAGATAGTTGGCATTGCTGCTCCACCTGTGACCAAGCATCGACGAGATTTGTGGCAGGGTTCTGTACTGGTTTCGACATCGCAGCAGGATTTCGCTGGAACCGAGTGAGCCGGTGCCGACGACAACGATGCGGGCGCTAACGTGTCCTCGTACCAGTCGCCCGTCGGTGATGCGGTCGTAGTGGACGCGGTAGTGGCCGTTCTCTGGGTGGATGTAGCGAACGATGTGCAGTGGCCGCATCTCGGCGCCGCTTTTCTCGGCTCTCGGGATGTAGTTGAGTGCCGAGGTGTTGCGGGCTTCCACGGGGCAGCCCAACAGGCACTGGCCGAGGTGCACACAGAAACCTTGTTCGATCCCCTGGTCATTGGGTTCGAAGACGCTGTCGTCAGGATTGGACTCCTGTGAGGCGTCGTAGTTATAGTCCTCGTTGAATTTGATGCCGAGCTCGAGTGTGCGGAAGCGATCTTCAAAGCCGGCCCTTTTTGCGGCCTCTTGCAGTAGCTTGGTGTGGTTGGACCACTGATTCCTGGGAAGCAGTTGGGGCTTGAGGACCGCGTCGACTTTGGGATAGTATTTTTCGCTAAGTTCCGCGAAGGTGATCTCTTCCGGCCAGCCATCCTCGAACAGGTCCGGCGTGGCGTTGATCAATACGTTCGCATAGTGGAGCGACCCTCCACCTACGCCTGCTCCAGCCACGGTCGAGATCGTATTGAAGAGGCGAATGTCGAACCAGCCGTTGGCGCGGTGGGGATTGTCGTCGTCCCAGATCCAGTCGTCTCTGGAGACGCTGGGGTACTCCTGTCTCTTCCAGCGGCGGCCGCGCTCCAAGACGAGCACCGTAGAGCCGGCCTCCGCCAATCGGCAAGCCGCAACGGCTCCGCCGAAGCCGCTCCCGATCACAACAACGTCGAAGTCAGCCACCGTGACCCTCCTAGCTCGAATCAGAGTCCTTCCGATTGTTCAGTTTCAAACTGCTTCAGCTGGGGCCCCAGTGACTACCCTCGACTACCCAGGCCTTGGGTTGGCTTTCCTCGAAGTGACGGCGCAGAAGGCCGCCCACTCGCGCTCGGTCTTCTCGGTCGGGGCACTTGATGCCGGTCTTCTGCTGCTCTCATTCGGCGATCGTCGGGAGTTTCGAAAACTGTTGGCAAACGAAGTCGTATTAAGGCAATAGTCAGTTGGCCCTCCGTCCGGTTCGACTGCATTCTAGCAGCCGCGCAGGGGGGGAGACCGGTGTGATCAGGCGCCCGTTGCTGCGAACTTCTGTCCTAGCATTGTCTCCAAAGATAATGGCGTTCGCCGTTCTCGGTCAGGATCATTCTGCATTGGACAACTCCGGGACTTGACATCGAAATGATAGGGGTGTATACCGCCTATGGGCAAGAGGATGTTGGCGAGCCCCTCGGGTGTCGCCGGCACGGGTGCTGGCGGCTCGCTGCAATGTTCTGTGTAGCCGATTGGGAGAGGAGATCGATCAGATGCGAAATCGGTTCGGAAGCGTGAAGATTGCAGCGGTTAGCGCCGCAGCAGCAGCCATCCTCTCGCTGGCCGTGGAACCGACCGCTGCTCAGGCCCCGCGGACGGCGGACGGCAAACCCAACTTCAACGGTATTTGGCAGGCCCTCGGCACGGCACATTGGGATATTCAGGGCCATGCTGCGCGACCGGGACCGGTGGTTGCGCTCGGCGCGGTCGGCGCAATTCCAGCAGGGCTTGGCGTCGTGGGGGGCGGTGAGATCCCTTACCAGCCGTGGGCGGCGCAAGAAAAGAAGAAGAACCTTGAAAACTGGCTGGCCCTTGATCCGGTCGTGAAGTGCTACCTGCCAGGCGTACCGCGCGCCACGTACATGCCCTTTCCGTTTCAAATCGTCCAGACTCCGGAGTACATCCTGATTGCCTACGAGTTTGCGAGCGCTTCTCGGGTCATCTACATGAGCAGGCCGGATTTCGAGAGTCAGATCGACTCCTGGATGGGACATTCGCGCGGCCGCTGGGAGGAAGGGACGCTCGTCGTCGACGTGACAAGTCAGGTTCCCGACACTTGGTTCGACAGCGCCGGCAATTTCCATAGCGAAGCCCTTCATGTGGTCGAACGCTACACTGCCATCGGCCCGAACGCTCTCAGGTACGAAGTCACCATCGAGGATCCAAAGGTGTTTACGCGACCCTGGAAGATGAGCATGCCTCTCTATCGCCGGCTGGACGAAAACGTTCAACTCCTGGAATTCAAGTGTGTCGAGTTCGTGGAAGAACTCATGTATGGGCACCTTCGCAAGGGTGCGAGCCAGTAGGGAGGGTTCCGATGGGCTGTCAATTTCTTACTTCAATGGGTGTTGTAGCGACGGTGATCGCGGTCATGTCGCTGGCGGCCTTACCTGTTGCCGGTCAGGCCCCAAGGGCCGCGGCCGATACATGGACTCCGCCACAGACACTATGGGGCCATCCCGATCTGCAGGGGATCTGGACGAACGAAACCATTACGCCCTTCGAACGGCCTAGCGAGCTGGCGGGGCAACAGTTCCTTACCGAAGAGGAAGCCTCCCAGTTGGAACAGCAGACAGCACAAAAGATCGCTGCTGCTGATGGAACATCCCCACCGGGCAGCGTTGGCGGCTACAACAACTTCTGGATGGACTCCGGAACCGAGGTCCTCTCGACCAGGCAAACGTCGCTGGTTGTGGACCCGCCGGACGGGCGAGTCCCCGTGAGGCCGGAGGCGGAGGCGAAGCGAGACGACAACCGTGCACACACCACCGACTCCTACGAGTACATGAGCCTGTGGGACCGCTGCATCACGCGCGGCGTGCCGGGTTCGATGTTCCCCACCGCCTACAACAACGCCTACCAGATTCTGCAAACTCCTGAGTACGTGGTGATTCTCTACGAGATGATTCACGATGCTCGCATCATCCCCCTGGATGGCGATCCACATGTCGAACCGAAGATCCGCTTATGGATGGGCGACTCGCGCGGCCACTGGGAGGAGAATACGCTGGTCGTCGACACCACCAATTTCACTTACAAAGGCTGGATCACGTCACACGGTGGGTCCGGGCGCATCAAGGGCATCTTCAACAGCGAGGCCTTGCATGTGGTCGAACGCTTCACGCTCGTCGACGCGGACACGATCGGCTACGAAGTTACCATCGAGGATCCAGAGGTTTACACGAGACCGTGGAAAGTGGCGATGCCCTTGAAGAGGGATCAAGATTATCAGATGTTTGAGTACGCTTGCCACGAGGGGAACAAAGCCGTTGGGCTCGTCCTCAGTGGAGCACGCGCTCAGGACAAGGCCGCTGAGGCAGCTGCGAAGAAGCAACCAAGGGAGTCGAAGCACCCCTGAGGGGGGCGAAATACCCGGCAGCCGCCAATTTGGACACGTCTCCACATCAAGTGGTACGCTACACTTCAACCGCAGGAGGTAGGTGTGATGCGAACAAAACTAGCCTTGGTGGCGGCCGGTCTCGGTCTGTTTCTGGCCGCCGTGCCGGTGTGGGCGCATCACGCGTTTGCGGCGGAATTTGACGCGAATAAGCCAGTCAAGTTGGAGGGAACGGTCTCAAAGATGGAATGGATCAATCCGCATTGCTGGATCCACGTCGAGGTGAAAGGCGCTGACGGCAAGCTGGAAACGTGGATGATCGAAGGCGGCACCCCGAACACCCTGCTCAGGCGCGGTTTTACAAAGAATTCCCTGCTGCCTGGAACGAAGATCGCTGTCGATGGCTATCAGGCAAAGGACGGGTCGATGAAGGCAAACGGCAGGGATCTCACGTTCCCCGATGGGCGCCAGCTGTTTCTCGGCTCCTCCGGTAGCGGCGCCCCACGAGATGGAAGAGACTCCAGGGAGCCGAAGCGATAGACGAGTGGTTGTCGCGCACGCTCTGCTGGGCAAAGGCCCATGCCGATTTTCCGGCGCGTAGAACACCCCCTAAGCAGAACAGGAAGCCGGTGGCACGGACCTGTAAAAGCGCCACGTCCCCGGCTGGTCTCGGATGTTGTCAGGGGATCCCATCTCAGTAAAAGGCGATCCAGCGCCCTGAGAACCCCACGCCGAACCAGAGCCCGAGGGAGACCAGGGCGACCAGCTTACCCCAGATCGGTCTCAGGCGTGTCTCAGCGGCCGCGGCAACCTGGCGGCGCACCGTAAAGGTAAACAGGATCGCCACGACAAGGAACCTCATCTTGTCCCAGAATGGGGGGCTGTAGTAGCACTTGATCGACTCCGAAAGGAACAGCAGAATCCCCGTGGACACCATGACGAGAAGACCGCCGATCAACCATGGCTGGGCGTCCCGCGCCAGCTGCGCAACAGGCTGGGGCCGCAATCCATAGCCGAGCAGACGCAGGTCGACCACCAAAATGGCTCCGCCGATCAAAGCCAGGGCGAGGAGATGCACTGACTCGATGACGGGGAAAAGCCACAGCGAGTCGCGGATCGCGTGGCCCACCGCCGTGTCTTCGCACCACTCAAAGAAAGACAACAGAGACATGGGCAGCCCCACTAGTCGAACCAGTTATACGCTTGCATTCGCCCTGCGACGACGACGCCGGCCCACAGCACCAAGGACCAAAAGCCCGCCACCCTAGCCCGGAATGGAGTGACAGCCGCTTGGTCCCAATCCGCCACCCGGCGATACACTGTCTTGTGAAAGACAAACGCGTTCACGCACGCCAAGACGATCATCACCATCTTGACCTGAAAGAAGATGTTTTGGGCAGCCCTTACCGGACCGGAATAGAACAGCAGCCCTCCGCTGGTGACCATCAGCACGAAGCCCGCCACGGCCAACGGCAACAGACGGCCCCCGACCTGTGAGACAGGCACACGCTGCATCGCTAGCCCCAGCAGGCGCAGGTCCCACATGGCAGTCATCCCAAGGAACAGGCACAGCGTCAGTACATGGGTCGTCTCGACCAGCGGGTAGAACAAGATCGATTCCCGGATCGCAATGCTCCCGGATGTATTCTCCAGCCATTCGAAGAAAGGAAGCAAAGCCATTGTCGGACGCCCTCCCGCTCCGTGGAGAATCACAGCCGAGCCCGTCATCCACCGGAATCTGAAGAGCTGTTGAAGAATCTATCAGAATGCTTCAGTGGTCGCTAGCGGGGTGTGGGGACTGCTGGGGACTGCAATGGTAACCCCACGCTTTGTGCAGCTCTGGTACGATTCCAAAGGAAACCGCAGGAGAAGAGCCGCTGACTCTTTGACAGTCGTATCACTATCGTTGTCAAGGACGCTAGCACGCCGGGAGGTTTCAGATGAGCCATCCATTTCTCACTTCAATGAGTGTCGTAGCAACCGCGGTCGCGGTCGTGTCGCTGGCAGCCTTACCTGTTGCCGGTCAGGCCCCGGCGGCCGCGGCCGACACGTGGACGCCGCCACATACATCGTGGGGCCATCCCGATCTGCAGGGGATCTGGACGAACGAAACCATCACGCCCTTCGAACGACCCGATGAGCTGTCGGGGAAGGACTTTCTTAGCGAAGAGGAAGCCTCTGAATTGGAACAGCAAACAGCACAAAAGAACGCTGCTGCTGATGGCACATCCCCACCGGGCACCGTTGGCGGCTACAACCGGTTCTGGTTCGACTCCGGAAGCGAGGTACTCTCGACCAGGCAAACGTCGCTGGTTGTGGACCCGCCCGATGGGAAAGTCCCCGTGAGGCCGGAAGCGGAGGCGAAGCGAGACGACAACCGCGCACACAGCACCGACTCCTACGAGCACATGAGCTTGTGGGATCGCTGTATCACGCGCGGTGTGCCGGGTTCGATGTTTCCCACTGCCTACAACAACGCCTATCAGATTCTGCAAACTCCTGGGCACGTGGTGATTCTCTACGAGATGATCCATGACGCTCGCATCATTCCCCTGGATGGCGGCCCGCATGTCGGACCGAAGATCCGCCTATGGCTGGGCGATTCGCGCGGCCACTGGGAGGGCAATACGCTAGTAGTCGACACGACCAACTTCACTGACAAGGGACGGGTCGAGTCAAGGGGTGCGTCCCAGCGCATCATGGGCCTCCCCCAGAGCGAGGCCTTACATGTGGTCGAACGCTTCACGCTGGTCGAGGCAGACACGATCGGCTACGAAGTTACGATCGAGGATCCGGAAGCGTATACGAAACCCTGGAAAGTCACGATGCCCTTGACGAGGGATCAGGACTATCAGATGTTTGAGTACGCGTGCCACGAGGGGAATACAGCTATTGGCCTCATCCTCGGTGGCGCTCGCGCCGATGAAAAGGCCGCCAAAAAACAGGCTGCGAAGCAAGAGCCGCTGACGCCCTGACCTGACGGTCTCTGGAGTCAAGTTGGACACCGAGTGACATAGGAACCGAGCGGCCTGACTCGACCATCCGGCAAGGGTCAGGCAGATTCACCCCGGAGGCCAGATCCCTGAAAGGAGCGTGTTCCATGCAGAAGGCAAGCGTATGGAGAGTCGTCCTCCTCGTCACGGGGGTCGTCGTTGCCGTGCTGATGGGTGCCTGTGCCCGGACTGAGGAGGCTATCGTCCAGGGGAACAGGGTGGCCGAGAGCGAGGCCGCGTCGCAGCCACCATTCAAACCGGTCGCGAGCGTGCAGCAGCTCATGCACGATGTGGTCTATCCCAACGCCGACGCGGTGTGGGAGTCAGTCGGGACGATCATCTCATACGAAGGAACCGAGGAGATATACCCGAGGAACGATGAGGAGTGGGCCGCCGTCCAGAGTAGCGCCGTAATACTGACGGAAGCCGGGAACCTGCTCATGATTGGAAGCCGCGCCAAGGACGCGGAAGTCTGGATGGAGAGGGCCCAGGCGCTAGTCGATGCCGGCGCGGTCGCCTTGAAGGCGGCGGAGACCAAGGATGCGGCCGCCATTTTCGCGTCCGGAGAACAGATCTATAACGCCTGCCAAGACTGCCATATGCGGTACCGGTACGACGACGACCCCTCTATCATTCGTCGCTAGTGCGACGGCACGCGGAGTTATCAGGCCTGCGACGACAAGCTCTGCTATCTGCCTGAAGAGGTTCCTCTCCAGTGGAGGCAGCAACTCGAGCCCCACGACCGTACCCGCGTTCCCTTGGAATGATTCGCCGTTCCCGCCTGCGCCAACACGGCGTGGATTACCCAGCGATCGATCTTGAGATCCCCGGCCTTTCGCCCCGAGGGGCCGAAGAAATTGTACGTCCGGGTACATGGGTAACACTTTTCTATGTTTCTCCAGGGGAAGACTCTTTCTCTGCAGCCTCCCTCGACGCTGTGTTTGGGACGCGGTGTCGGGAGCCCGTAGGGCGAGCGGCAGCGCGTCCCAAACACTCGACCGGCACCCGCGCCCGACTCCTGGTACCGGTCCGCCGCGCTCGCAACAGTGGCTCCCGGTCCAGTCGCGCCAACAGCACCGCACCAAACCAGATCCGCCAGCCCTCCTCGTCCTGCTCCAAACCGACCGTCTCGCCCGCCAATACCTCACTAAGAAAAATCGCCCGGTTGCGCCAATGAAAGTCGCCCTGTTGGTAAACCCGCCGTCGCTCGTAGCCGATCGGATACTCCATCGCCGGCAGCCGCGCCGGATACGCTCGCTCTGAGGGCACAGACACGCTCGCCGGCGTCGCCATCCCCAACGCCTCATGCGGCCGTTGCTCGTTGTAGTCGCCCTGGAAGCGAGCGAACGCCCGTTGCTGTCCCTGCCGCCGTCGCTTTCGGCGGCTGGGCGGTCTCCTGTTTCAAGGTGCGATGCATTCGCTCGTGCCGCCCGTTCTGCTCCGGGTGGCCCGGCTCGATGCGCTCCCCGGCACGACGCCCAGCCGCAAGAACCACACGCTCAGCCGGCTCAGCCCGCCCACCACCGGCGACGCAAACGGCGGTCCGTTGTCGGAGCGCAACGCCCGCGGCAGCCCGTACTCGCGGAACGTCGCTTCCAACAACGGCCGCACGTGCGCAAAGTCGGGCCTCTCGACCGCCTGACAGCGCAACAGATAGCGGCTGGCCGTATCGGAGATCGTCAGCGGATCGCAGCGCACCCCGTCGCCGGTACAGAAGTGTCCTTTGAAGTCGATGGCCCAGACGAAGTTGGGCGCCGTGGCATCGCTCAGCGTCGAACTCGGGGTCGCGTAGCGGCGCCGGCGGCGCGCGTAGGTGAGCCCGTGGCGTTTGAGAATCGCGCCGATGGTGGACGGCGAGGGCCAGGCCTGCTCGGGGTGGTGACGCTGGAGAAAGGCATGCCGCTTGCGTTCGCCCCAGCTAGGCCGTTGCCCGCGCAACGCGAGGATGGCGGCCTGCTCGTCGTCGCCGACGGCGTTGGGATGCCCACGCGGTGCGCGCGAGCGATCCGCCAGACCGGCCACGCCCTCGCGTTCGTAGCGAGCCAACCACTTGTAGCCGGTCTTACGGCTCACGCCGTAGACACGGCAGAGATCTGCGATCGATTCGTCGCCGGTTTCGAGTTCCCTCACGAAATTCACTCTTTCGTCGTGCACATGAGTCTCCTTCCAAGCCAAAACAGAATCACCTCCGTCTGTTCTGGATTCTCGAACAATCTGTTACCCATGTGCCTGGGTAGATCTGTCACCTATGTCCTCGGGACGTACCGAAAATAGCCCCCCGGCTTCAGCCGGTGGTACGCGACGACTGTCTTCCGGAAGCCCTCAAAGGGGCGATACACCTTTCCCAGCGACTTTGGACCCGCCAAAGATGTATCGGTAAGCCCAAGCCCCTACCACGGATGATCTCGATTGAGATCCGCGGCTGTTCCCTACCCCTCCTTAATCCACGCGTATCGCGGGTCCTCGGCCCAGGCACCGTAGGTCCTCCCCTCACCCGCCAGAATCCATGTGTAGTTCAACGTATAGGCGGGGAACGCCACCACTGGGTGATAGCCGCGCGGGATCATGACCGTGTCGCCGTCCTCGACGGCGTAGGCGTAATCGAAAGGCTCGGGGTCGGCCGGATCGGAGTAGATGCGCATGAACCCGAAGCCTTCCTTCGGCTCGAGCTGGAAGTAGTAGACCTCTTCCATCGGCACCTCGGCGGGCGGGTTGTCGCGGTCATGCTTGTGCGGCGGGCAACTCGACCAGCTGCCCGGATCGTTCACCGTCTCGCCCGCGATCAGGTGGCGTGCATCGATGTTGTTCGCGATGTATGTATGCAAGGTGCGATGCCAGTTCTCGCGGCCCACCGGTTTGGTGTCGACCTCGTTGCGCGAGACGAGTTGCGGCGCGACGCCTGGCTTGCCGAGCGCTCCGGCGACGCTGACGCGGGCCGAGCCGTCGAGCAAGGTGAGCTTGAGGGTCGCATCCGAGGGAACGTAGAGCATCCCGCCGGGCTCGCGGATGGACTTGCGCGGCGGGGTCTCGGCCGTCAGGTTGCCGGCCGGCGAGCTAACTTCGACGCGCACGGGCCCCGAATAGAAGTCCACCGCCAGCTCTTCCTCGCCGCTCTCGATGGTGACCTCGTTGAGCGAGCCGCCCAACTCGATCAGTTGGAAGGAGAGGTGCTTGAGGTCGTCACCCCGCTTGACGATGGGATAGACGCCCAGCCCGTCGACAGGGCATTTTTTTTGGTAGCTCATGGGTTCCTCGGTGGTTGGATGGGTCACAAGCCATTATCCTGCAAACGGCAGTTAGACACCACCCAAGTGGCAACAAGCCCCTTAGAATTGGGGGCATGAGCGAATCGGAAGCGTTGGGACAAGTTCACCCGCAGGGTGAAGTCGAGCAGGCCTGTGAGGACGAGCGGACCGGGGCGGGGGAAACCTTCGGCGGCAAGGTCGGGCTCCGCTGGGACCAAGAGGCCGGGGTGACGGCCTGCGGGCAATGGCCCAACTTCGTCGAGTTTCTCAAGACCTCAGGACTGTTCGAGGCCTGGCTGAAAGATTGCCCGCTGAGCTACACCAGCCCGAACACTCCCGACAAGCGCGACGTGTTGGCGACGCTGCTGTTGAGCGTTGTGGCGGGGCAGCGGCGCTACGCCCACATCGACGCGCTACGCGCCGACATTGCTGGGCGTGAACAAGCTGGTCAGTGAGGACTCGGCGCGGCGCGCCTTCAAGCAAGTCGACCAAGAGGCTTGCCACAGCGGCTCGAGCGACACCTCGAGTGGAGCTACGAAGAGTGGCTCAAACAGGGCTGGATTCTCGGACGTCGACGCGACGGTCAAGCCGCTCTACGGCTCTCAGCAGGGCGGGCAGTTGGGCTACCACCCGGCCAAGCCGGGGCGCCCGTCGCACGCCTATCACGCCTACATGGCGGGGAGCTGAGCGAAGGGGTCGAAGGCGGCGTGTTGTACGAGTAGGTCGTGCTGGCGACGTCGCTCGAGGAGGAGTTGGAAGCGATCGCGCAGTTGTACCGCGACCGCGGCGACGCCGAGAACAACTTCGACGAGCTGAAGAACCAGTGGGGTTGGACGGGCTACACGACACGCGAGTTGAAGCGCAGCCGGGTGATGGCGGGCGTGATTGCGTTGATCTACGACGGGTGGGGGCTGTTCACGCGGTTGGCGGCGGGCGGCAAGGGCGAAGCGATCACAACGCGGCCCTTGCGGCTGTACGGCCTTGCGCGGCGCGCGCGGCACGGGCGGCAGACGACGCTGACAATCACGAGTTCGCACGCCAAAGCGGGCCAGCTGCGACGGGCGTTGGAAGCGGCGAGCGGCTTTCTCAAGCGCGTAGCGGCCACTGCGGAGCAGTTGGGCTTCACCGAGCCGGCGGCGACTGATCCTGAGCTGGATCTTTCGCGATTTCCTCCACGGCAGGGTCGTCGGCACCAACCTCCGCCTTGCCGATTGCCTCGCCTACCTGCCGGTTCTAGGTTCATCGAACGCCAAATTCCGATTTCGGCGACGCGGCTGCGTTGGAGGCAGGCTGGCCGGCGGGCGCGGCGGGGTCGTCGATGGTGGGGACCTCCATGATAGGTATCTGTCAAGGATGGACGCAGTCATCCGAATCCCCCCGTCAGCGGGGCGTTGTCTTCAGCAGTGACGCTTCGCAGCCCGAGCGTTTTTGCGAATCAAGTCGCAAGGTCAACGAGTCACGTGACCAGACATCCATGTGCGCGCATCGGGTCGCCCCACCGTACCGGCCGAGGGACCGTCGCGGAAGATTCAGTTTGGGTTTTCAGGCCCGCCGGCCTCGAAACAGAGATACGGACGCATCAGAAATTTCCCAGGAAACTCCCAGCAAACTCCTTCGCGTAGTCCCCAACAGGCGAGGACCGGCGGGCCGCTCGTGACATCCATGATAGGTATCTGTCAAGGATGGACGCAGTCATCCGAATCCTCCCGTCAGCGGGGGCGTTGTCTTCAGCAGTGACGCTTCGCAGCCCGAGCGTTTTTGCGAATCAAGTCGCAAGGTCAACGAGTCACGTGACCAGACATCCATGTGCGCGCATCGGGTCGCCCCACCGTACCGGCCGGGGGACCGTCGCGGAAGATTCAGTTTGGGTTTTCAGGCCCGCCGGCCTCGAAACAGAGATACGGACGCATCAGAAATTTCCCAGGAAACTCCCAGCAAACTCCTTCGCGTAGTCCCCAACAGGCGAGGACCGGCGGGCCGCTCGTGACACCGCACAGCGTCGATGAAACTCTTCGTTTCTCCTTTTAACAGAAAAAAAGCAAATTCTCCTCGTTACGCCTCGGCCGCAACCCGCGGCACGAACGCGCGGCCACTGGTGTCCACGGCCCGCAGATACGCCACCAACTTGCGCGCCACGGCCAACGTCGCGCGATTGCGAGACCCGCGCGTCAACTCCCGCTCATGGACGTCGTGCAGTTGCGGGTTCCAGCGCGGCGCGAGTTTCGCCGCCTCGATCAGCACCCGCTGCAAATGCTTGTTGCGCTGCTTCGACAGCGGTCCCCGCTGCGTCTTGCCGGCCGACTCGCGCTGTGCCGAACACAACCCACAGTAACTCACCGCCTGGCCCAGCGAACCGAAGCGCTCGGGCTCGACGGTCTCCAGCGCCCAGGTCAACGCCGTCACCTCCCCCACGCCGCGAATCGATTGCAGCAACTCGACGCGTTCCCGCAACAGCGGATGGCGCCGCAATCCGCGCAGTAACTCCTGCTGCAAACGATCGAACATTTCCAGGCTGCCGCGGGTGATGGCGAGCAGCTCGATCACCGACTCGGGCGTGTCGCGCAGGCTGTCGAGATAGGAGTAGAAATAGTTGCGCCCGTGCAGCCGCCGGGCATCGTAGGGTTCGCCCACTTCCATCAGTAGCCCGCTGATTTTGTTCTTCATGCGGACGGCTTCGCCCAGCAGCAGATTGCGATAGCGCAGCACGCGCCGCAACTCGCGCAGGGCAGGCGGCGCCACGTAGCAGCGCGGCAGCAGGTTGCAGCGCAGCAGGTCACTGATCTTGGTGGCGTCGAGACGGTCGTTCTTCTTCTTGGCGCAGGCGATGGCCTTGAGCATGGCCGGGTGTGCGACTTGCAGTTCCTGGGCGAAGGGCTGGAGGTGATCGTAAATCCAGCCGGTAAACAGGGTGGCTTCGAGCGCGCCCACCCAAGGGCGCTCGAGGGCTGACGCCCAAGCGGTCAGGGCGGCGCGAGTGGCCGCGACCTGACCGCGCTGGACGATCGTTCCGTCCCCGGTTTTGATGCAGAAGCTGATGCTTTTCTTATGGACATCGAGTCCGATGTAGTAGAGTTCTGGCATGGAATCCTCCTGGGATTGGCTCTGAGCCGACCGCGTGGCCGCTCTCAGCATTTTGCCCCCGGGAGGATTCCTCTTTGCCACTACCTATGCATTGAAACAGGGTAGCGTCCGTCGATGAGGAAGTGGGCCCAGCCAAACGAGTTCCCTGCGCCGGCGGTGGTGGTCATCTTCGGCAGGCTGACCAACTCGGCCGCGTTGGCGCGGGTCTGCGCGGCGACCAGCGTGTCGAGCGGCGTGTTCTCGCGCAGTACGTGGATGTTCATCTGGTCGGTGCGGTTGAAGTCGACCGCCTGACGCTCGCGCTTGGAGGCGAAAGCGTTGCCGGCGACCGTGTCCGCCTGCACGATCTGCACGTTGAAGACGACTTGCTGGGGGGCGGTTTGGGCCTGTCCACCGGCACTGATCAGTGATGCGATGGCCGGCAGCACGGCAAGTCGAAGACATTGCGGTCCGATGTTCGAAGACATGTTGACGCCTCTCCTAACTCAAAAAAAGTCGTAGCCTGTTTCAATGCATAGGTAGTGGCAAAGAGGAATCCTCCCGGGGGCAAAATGCTGAGAGCGGCCACGCGGTCGGCTCAGAGCCAATCCCAGGAGGATTCCATGCCAGAACCCTACTACATCGGACTCGATGTCCATAAGAAAAGCATCAGCTTCTGCATCAAAACCGGGGACGGAACGATCGTCCAGCGCGGTCAGGTCGCGGCCACTCGCGCCGCCCTGACCGCTTGGGCGTCAGCCCTCGAGCGCCCTTGGGTGGGCGCGCTCGAAGCCACCCTGTTTACCGGCTGGATTTACGATCACCTCCAGCCCTTCGCCCAGGAACTGCAAGTCGCACACCCGGCCATGCTCAAGGCCATCGCCTGCGCCAAGAAGAAGAACGACCGTCTCGACGCCACCAAGATCAGTGACCTGCTGCGCTGCAACCTGCTGCCGCGCTGCTACGTGGCGCCGCCTGCCCTGCACGAGTTGCGGCGCGTGCTGCGCTATCGCAATCTGCTGGTGGGCGAAGCCGTCCGCATGAAGAACAAAATCAGCGGGCTACTGATGGAAGTGAGCGAACCCTACGATGCCCGGCGGCTGCACGGGCGCAACTATTTCTACTCCTATCTCGACAGCCTGAGCGACACGCCCGAGTCGGTGATCGAGCTGCTCGCCATCACCCGCGGCAGCCTGGAAATGTTCGATCGTTTGCAGCAGGAGTTACTGCGCGGATTGCGGCGCCATCCGCTGTTGCGGGAACGCGTCGAGTTGCTGCAGTCGATTCGCGGCGTGGGGGAGGTGACGGCGTTGACCTGGGCGCTGGAGACCGTCGAGCCCGAGCGCTTCGGTTCGCTGGGCCAGGCGGTGAGTTACTGTGGGTTGTGTTCGGCACAGCGCGAGTCGGCCGGCAAGACGCAGCGGGGACCGCTGTCGAAGCAGCGCAACAAGCATTTGCAGCGGGTGCTGATCGAGGCGGCGAAACTCGCGCCGCGCTGGAACCCGCAACTGCACGACGTCCATGAGCGGGAGTTGACGCGCGGGTCTCGCAATCGCGCGACGTTGGCCGTGGCGCGCAAGTTGGTGGCGTATCTGCGGGCCGTGGACACCAGTGGCCGCGCGTTCGTGCCGCGGGTTGCGGCCGAGGCGTAACGAGGAGAATTTGCTTTTTTTCTGTTAAAAGGAGAAACGAAGAGTTTCATCGACGCTGTGCGGTGTCACGAGCGGCCCGCCGGTCCTCGCCTGTTGGGGACTACGCGAAGGAGTTTGCTGGGAGTTTCCTGGGAAATTTCTGATGCGTCCGTATCTCTGTTTCGAGGCCGGCGGGCCTGAAAACCCAAACTGAATCTTCCGCGACGGTCCCCCGGCCGGTACGGTGGGGCGACCCGATGCGCGCACATGGATGTCTGGTCACGTGACTCGTTGACCTTGCGACTTGATTCGCAAAAACGCTCGGGCTGCGAAGCGTCACTGCTGAAGACAACGCCCCCGCTGACGGGAGGATTCGGATGACTGCGTCCATCCTTGACAGATACCTATCATGGATGTCCCCAAAAACCACTTGACAGCCCGCCTCAAAACATACATACTAGTCGGTATGGAAGCGGCACGCCAGTCAACCACCCCCAGCCAATCCATGGTCGTCGCCGTCAAACGTACCCCGGACGAAACGCGGCGGCAGTTGCTCGAAGCCGCCTTCAACGAGATTCACCACAACGGCTTTCGCGCCGCCAGCTTGGACAGCATCCTCTCCAACACCGGCGTCACCAAGGGCGCGCTCTACCACCACTTCCCGACCAAGGCCGACCTCGGCTACGCGGTTGTCGACGAGCTGATCCATCACGAGATCGTCGAGCGTTGGGTGGTGCCACTGGGACGTGTCGAGGACCCGGTCGAGGGTCTCATTGGGATTCTTTCCCACTATTCAAAGGATGATGCAAGTATCTGCTGCGAAAAGGGTTGTCCTCTCAACAACCTGGCGCAAGAGATGTCGCCCGTCGACGAAGGCTTCCGCCGGAGACTCGATGCTCTGTTCACCCTCTGGCGCGGCGCCGTCGCTGACGCCCTGCGCCGTGGACAGCACTCGGGCCACGTTCGGCAAGACATCGACCCCGACGCGAGCGCATGCTTTTTCGTTGCCTCAATGGAGGGCTCGGCCGGCCTGGCCAAGACCGCGCACAACCCCGAAGTCCTTAAGCACTGTAGCAACACGATGACCGACTACCTCAGAACCTTGAAACCACCGCAGGGGGTCTCCCAATGAGCCCAGCGAACACCGAGAGAACCGGCTGGGGTTCCATCCAGTACGGTGACAACCAGTTCTTGGTCTACTCTTACATACCGCCCGGTATTAATTCTCCCCAATCCGAGCCCGGCGCTCCGGAGGCGGCGCCCGCCACCGAAACAAGAAAGTCCTGCCGCTTCTGGGATCAGTTCGAAAGCTGCCTAGCGTAGAACGAGGAGACCAACAACCTCGGGACTCGGGAGCGGTTCGAGCTGGTCGAAGCCAGCCTCTACCAGGCAACGCGGGATGAGGGCACTACCCACTGCTTGAAGCAGGCGGGAAGCCGCCTGTAGTCTGACGGCGTTGTCCGGCCGCTGGTTGGATGAGAGTCCCGTCGAGATGGCCTTCCCCCTCAGGCAAGGAACGTATGCGGTAGGGCATGGAGGCTCCAACCCAGTCGTGAACTATCACAACGTCGATCGTGCCCAGCGTTTCGCACTCGACATCGCCAAGCTGAATTCGCTGAGCTTGCGAGCATGGGGCCTGTACCCGCGGACGCTCGACCGCTACGAAATCTACGGGGACGCCGTCTACAGTCCCTGTGAAGGCACCGTGGCCACGGCGGTCGATGGACTACCCGACCTCATTCCACCCCAACAGGACCGCGAGAATCTCGCCGGCAACCACCTGGTGCTCCACTGCGGCGACATCAGGATGGTCCCGGCCCACTTGATGCCGGGGAGCCTGAAGGTCCGGCCCGGCGACCGTATTGGGCAGGAACAAGAGCTGGGCCGGGTCGGTAACTCCGGAAACACTTCCGAGCCCCATCTGCACATTCACGCTGTGCGAGGGAAACACGACTCCGCCTTTCAGGGAGAAGGCGTACCGATACTGTTTGACGGACGCTTCCTGGTGAGGAACAGTCTCGTGAGGAGCAGCGTCGCTAAAACCACTCGCGACGACCAGCAAGCAGGAAAAAACCAACCTGGCGGGAGCGACGGGCTCTGAACTCGCGACCCTATCCGTGCGGGTGGAACCGCTCGAGCCGGTCGCTCTTGAGCTACCGAGTGTGTTTTCCTGGGAGAGAAGGGAGCGAGGCAAATGAAGATCGGGATCATTGCAGCGGGAAACGTTGGGGGAACACTGGATACGGCCTGGGCCAAGGCGGGACACGAGGTGAAGTGGGGCGTGCGGGACCCGTCGGCGAGCAAAGTGCAGGCGCTGGTCGGAGCCGCGGCGGGCAGTTCCGCCGGCTCGATTGCCGAGGCGGCGGCGCATGGCGAGGTTGTCGTGCTGACCACGCCCTGGGGCTCGGCGACCGAGGATGCGATTCGCAACTGCGGCGACCTCGGGGGGAAGATTCTGTTCGACTGCACCAACCCCCTCAAGCCGGACCTGAGTGGCTTGGTGGTAGGGCACGATACGTCCGCCGCGGAGCAAGTCGCGGGCTGGGCCGGGGGAGCGCGGGTGGTGAAGATCTTCAACACCACCGGCTCCAACAACATGGAGAACCCCGACTACGGCGGGCAGGCGGCGACGATGTTCTACGCCGGTGATGACGAGGCGGCCAAGCAGGCGGCTCGTCAGCTTGCGGGCGATATCGGGTTCGATCCGATCGACGCCGGTCCACTGGCCAACGCGCGGCTGTTGGAACCCTTGGCAATGTTGTGGATCTACTTGGCGTATCCCGGCGGGCAAGGGCGCGAGATCGCGTTTAGATTGCTGCGTAGGTGATATCCTACGCGGGGAACAGCGCAGCCGCGCGTCCGAGTCCAAGATCCTCCATGAAGCCCCGGAAGTTCCTGCAGCAGATCAAGACCTCGACGCCGGCCGCTGGATATCTGTTTCTCGGCAACGAGCAGTTCTATCGAGATCTCTGCCGGCGGGCGTTGATGACGGCCGCTCTGGGCGGGGCGCCGGGTGAGGAGTCGGAAGCGGTCGTCGAGTTCGATCTGTCGCAGCAGCCGATCGAGAAGCTGCTCGATGACGCCCGCACGCTCTCGCTGTTTGCCACGTCGCGTTTGATCGTCGGGCAGCGCGCGGAAGCGGTCCTGCCGAAGCGGGTCACTTCGGCCGGTTCGCCCGAGAGCGAGGCGCTCAGCCGTTACTTCCGCAACCAGACGCCGGGCGTGGTCATTCTCATCGAGGCCACACGCTATGACTCGACCGACCGCGACGACAAAGCCAAGATCGACCGCGTCGCCAAGTTCTTCGCCTCCGTGCCCGAACGCATTGACCTCGAAAGGCTCTCCTCGAGCGAAGCCATGTCCACCGCCGCCGCCTGGGCCAAGCGGCTGAAGCTGACCATCGGACAAGAGACGCTCGCCGAGTTGGTCGAATTGCTGGCCGGCGACATGGGCCGCATCGCGAACGAGTTGGAGAAACTCTCGCTCTATGTTGAGAAAGAAACGCCCGTCACCAGTGTCGACATCGAAGCGCTGGTCCCGGAAGCGCGGCAGAGTGGGATGTATGAGTTCTCCGACGCCCTCTCCCGCAAAGACCGCCGCCGGGCGTTGGACGTCCTCGACACGCTTGCCGGCACGGGCGAATACTGGCCCATCCAGATCAACCTCCTCGCCGGCCTTTTCCGGCACGCGCTGGTCGTAAGTGAGCAGAAGCTACGCAATGCGCAAGACGTCGGCCGCTTCTTTCAAGGGCACGGCATGCGCATGTGGCCCACTCGCGCGCGCCAGGTTCTCGAAATCGCCGGCCGCTTCACCCGTACCGAGCTTGAAACCGCGCTGCGCCGGCTCTTTCACGCCGACCGCGACCTGCGCCGCCAACGCCCTGACGACCGCATCATCATGGAACAACTCGTGTTACGCCTAACAAGCTGACGCTGTTGGTCGTTATTCGTGAACCGTGATTCGTGATTGGTAAGGCGGCGGGCGTGTGGAGCGGGCCGAGAGCAGGGCAACCAGGGCCAGTTCCTGCGGAGGGCTGGGGATGGGTTCCTCGTGGGCACACCACGCGGAGTTTGATTATACTTGCGCATGAACTCATGAGCAGCAAAGCTCGAACGAACCGCAATCGTCGTATTCGGCAATGAGCTGCCAAACACTGAGACCTGACCTCTCGTTTCCCTTACTTCGTTCAAAGAGGATCAACGCCAT
Source organism: Bryobacterales bacterium (assembly GCA_965261065.1). GTDB lineage: Bacteria > Acidobacteriota > Terriglobia > Bryobacterales > UBA6623 > JAKZVK01. The sequence goes on from OZ253444.1 coordinate 8,478,883, forward strand.
GAATTTCAGGTTCGTTCCCGCTTTCGTTCTCCCGTTTCTCTTCCTTAGCAACGGCGCCACCGCCCAGAAGCTGACGTCTGACATTCGCTACGTGGAGAACGGTCACAAACGCCACGTCCTCGATATCTACACGCCGGAAGAACCGGCCGGGAAGAGCTTGCCCGTCATGTTTTGGATCCACGGAGGTGGATGGCAGGTTGGGGACAAGAGCTGGGGACAAGAGCGATGTCGCACTGAAGCCCACGGCGCTGACCGAGCGAGGATTTGTCTTTGTCTCGACGAACTACCGACTGCTGCCGGAAGTGGAAATGGACGAGCTGATGGGCGACGTCGCCCGGTCCCTCGGCTGGGTGCACCGGAACATCGCCAAGTATGGCGGCGACCCCACGCGGATCTTTGTCGGTGGACATTCCGCCGGCGCCCAGGTGGCGGCGTTGATCTGCACCGATGAGCGTTACGTGAAGAAAGAAGGTGTGCCGTTCGATGTCCTCAAGGGCTGCGTCCCGGTGGACGGCGATACTTACGACATTCCCAAAATCATCATGACGGCGGAGCACCGGCAAGCGCTCTACGGTGGCAAGGTGTTTACCTTTGGTCATCGCCAGAAATTCGGAAACGACCCGGAGAAACACGTTGATTTTTCGGCCGTGACGCATGTGGCGAAGGGCAAAGGGATACCGCCGTTCCTCATCCTGTATTTTCCCGGTAATCCGGACACGCGAGCCCAGGCACGGCGTCTTGAGAGCGTGCTGAAGGCAGCGGAGATCCCGGCCAGATCGTATGGCAAGCGTGACAGCAACCACAGCCGCTTGAATAACGGCCTCGGCAAGCCCGACGATCCGGCGACGCAGGAATTCTACAAGTTTCTGGATCCGTTAGTCGGACGAAGGTAGATCCGGTAGTGGGCGCTACGGCACGAGCAATCCCGGTCGTCCTTTCCTTCTGGCAATCTTGACTGAAAGATCAAGCCACGGCATTGTCAAGTTAAACGACGAGAAGGCGGGCTTGCCCGGAGGATCGTCCGGGCAAGTCGGGGAGAGTCGGGGGAAAGTCTGGAAAGTAGTAGCCTGTTTCAATGCATAGGTAGTGGCAAAGAGGAATCCTCCCGGGGGCAAAATGCTGAGAGCGGCCACGCGGTCGGCTCAGAGCCAATCCCAGGAGGATTCCATGCCAGAACTCTACTACATCGGACTCGATGTCCATAAGAAAAGCATCAGCTTCTGCATCAAAACCGGGGACGGAACGATCGTCCAGCGCGGTCAGGTCGCGGCCACTCGCGCCGCCCTGACCGCTTGGGCGTCAGCCCTCGAGCGCCCTTGGGTGGGCGCGCTCGAAGCCACCCTGTTTACCGGCTGGATTTACGATCACCTCCAGCCCTTCGCCCAGGAACTGCAAGTCGCACACCCGGCCATGCTCAAGGCCATCGCCTGCGCCAAGAAGAAGAACGACCGTCTCGACGCCACCAAGATCAGTGACCTGCTGCGCTGCAACCTGCTGCCGCGCTGCTACGTGGCGCCGCCTGCCCTGCGCGAGTTGCGGCGCGTGCTGCGCTATCGCAATCTGCTGCTGGGCGAAGCCGTCCGCATGAAGAACAAAATCAGCGGGCTACTGATGGAAGTGGGCGAACCCTACGATGCCCGGCGGCTGCACGGGCGCAACTATTTCTACTCCTATCTCGACAGCCTGAGCGACACGCCCGAGTCGGTGATCGAGCTGCTCGCCATCACCCGCGGTAGCCTGGAAATGTTCGATCGTTTGCAGCAGGAGTTACTGCGCGGATTGCGGCGCCATCCGCTGTTGCGGGAACGCGTCGAGTTGCTGCAGTCGATTCGCGGCGTGGGGGAGGTGACGGCGTTGACCTGGGCGCTGGAGACCGTCGAGCCCGAGCGCTTCGGTTCGCTGGGCCAGGCGGTGAGTTACTGTGGGTTGTGTTCGGCACAGCGCGAGTCGGCCGGCAAGACGCAGCGGGGACCGCTGTCGAAGCAGCGCAACAAGCATTTGCAGCGGGTGCTGATCGAGGCGGCGAAACTCGCGCCGCGCTGGAACCCGCAACTGCACGACGTCCATGAGCGGGAGTTGACGCGCGGGTCTCGCAATCGCGCGACGTTGGCCGTGGCGCGCAAGTTGGTGGCGTATCTGCGGGCCGTGGACACCAGTGGCCGCACGTTCGTGCCGCGGGTTGCGGCCGAGGCGTAACGAGGAGAATTTGCTTTTTTTCTGTTAAAAGGAGAAACGAAGAGTTTCATCGACGCTGTGCGGTGTCACGAGCGGCCCGCCGGTACTCGCCTGTTGGGGACTACGCGAAGGAGTTTGCTGGGAGTTTCCTGGGAAATTTCTGATGCGTCCGTATCTCTGTTTCGAGGCCGGCGGGCCTGAAAACCCAAACTGAATCTTCCGCGACGGTCCCCCGGCCGGTACGGTGGGGCGACCCGATGCGCGCACATGGATGTCTGGTCACGTGACTCGTTGACCTTGCGACTTGATTCGCAAAAACGCTCGGGCTGCGAAGCGTCACTGCTGAAGACAACGCCCCCGCTGACGGGAGGATTCGGATGACTGCGTCCATCCTTGACAGATACCTATCATGGATGTCCCCGACTTCTCCCACAGAAGCGCTTCCTCAATCGACCTGTGCTGACCGGGACATGGGTAACACTTTATGCCAAGCACATAGGTAACACTTTTTCGGGCCGGCTGATGCGAAGTCTGCGCTAACTCTCGTGGAATCAGGGCACTGGCAAAGCTTTCTTCGGCCGAGGCTAGGCTGGGCCATCGCCTTGGTAAGCGGAGGAAACCAAAGGAGTTCCGCCCCGGTTCTGTCAAGGCCTCGCGCCCGCGAGCCGACAGGGGAGCCTTGACAGGTTCGGGGGCGAACTCCAGCCTTGAATAGCAAGGCGATGGTCCATGTGTTACCTATGTGCTTGGCATAAAGTGTTACCCATGTGCCCGGTCAATACCGACCGTAGGGGTGGACCGCTGCGTCCACCCAGCCGGCTTCTGAAATCCGAGGCTCCGCCCTGCACGTTGTGGCGCGGGCCTCCTGACCGGATCGATCAGAATGTGGCTGCACTGGTTCGACACGCCAAGACGCATTCGTGCCGGATGATCCGCGAGAAGTTCGACCAAGGTTTCCAGTGGCAGTCCTCCTACGCGGCCACTTTAGCGTGAGTCTTCCTGGCGGTCACGGAATTCTTCGAACCAGTTCTGGACGACGCGGATCGAGGGCTCGGGGGCCTCTGCGCCCAGGTCCACTCGCTCAGGCAAGACAAACTGCCGGCCGTCGGCCGAGACGTCGTACTTGGGGTACGACAACGATCCTTCATTGTCTCTCAAGCTCGGATGCTCAAACGGGTGCGCGACATGAAAGTGCCAAGTGGTTGGGGTACGGTCTGGGGTGCGGTGTCCTAGCGTATATAATACGCTAGGATAAGAAGGAGGTGTCCCATGCCCGATTCCCTGCCCGCCTTGGAGTACCGTCGCCACGCGATCTTCCAGCAGATGCTTGCCTTGGGTGATTTTCGCCAAGGCTCCGTCACCACCACTCAAGGCCCTTGCGGCAAACCCACCTGCCGCTGTCGTCAGCGCGGTCATCCCGGCCATGGCCCGCACTGGCGGTTGACCTACAAATCCCGCGGCAAGACCGTCACCCAGAGCCTCTCCGACCCGGCGGCTCGCCGTAAGACTCAGCGGGAGATCACCGCCTTTCGGCGCTTCCAGCAGCTAAGCCGAGAACTCATCGAAGTCAACGAGAAGATCTGCCGCTTGCGGCCCGTTGAGCAAGAGTCCGAGTCGGCAGCGTCTGTGACGCCGCAGGAAAAAAAACGGCCGCGGCGATCCAACAAGAAGTCGCCCAAGAAGTCGAACAGTTGCTGACTCTGATCTTCGCCGCCCGGCGCAAGCAGCAGCACTGGGACCTGGAAGCGCTGGAGACGGCCACCCGTGCGGCACTGCACCGAGCCGGCGCGAAGTTGCTCGAGCAACTGTTGGAGGCGCCCGCCGACGCCGCGCCTGAGCCATCCTGTCGCTGCGGCCGTCGCACCCGTCACCGCGGTCGGCGGCCCAAGACCGTGGTGAGTGTGCTCGGCGCGGTCGCGATCGAACGGCCCTACTACCTCTGCTCGGCGTGCCATCAGGGACAGTTCCCCTTTGACCGCGAACTCGATGTCGACAACACGCACTACTCTCCCGGCGTGCGCCGCATGATGGCGCTGGTGGGCAGCGAGTCGTCGTTTGAAAGCAGTCGCGAGCAACTGCGGGTGTTAGCCGGTTTGGACGTTACCACCAAAGCCATCGAGCGCGGCGCCGAGGCGATCGGGGCCGACCTCGACGCCCGCGAACAACAACAGATCCAACGGGCGGTGCAACTGCCGCTGCCCGCGGTGGCCGGGGCCGACATTCCGATTCTCTACATCGAGATGGACGGCACCGGGGTGCCGATGGTGGCGGCCGAGACGGCGGGACGAGCCGGCAAAAAGGACCGCGAGCGCGCCCGCACGCGGGAGGTCAAGCTCGGCTGTGTGTTCACGCAAGCCGAGGGCAAGCCAGGCGACCGACCCGTGCGTGAGGAAGGGTCGACGAGCTATACGGGAGCGATCGAGGGCGCCGAGGCGTTTGGGCGACGCCTCTGGCAGCAGGCCTGGGAGCGCGGCTGGGGGCGGGCGAACAAGAAGGTGGTAATCGGCGACGGAGCCGCCTGGATCTGGAACCTCTCGCATCAATACTTCGCGGGCGCGATCGAAATCGTGGACCTCTATCATGCGCGCCAGCACTTGTGGGAGTTGGCGGCGCAACTGGGGCTCGACGACGAGCCCAGCCGGCGGCGCTGGACCCAGCAACGGCTCCGCCAACTCGATCAGGGTCAGATCAAGAAGTTGGTGGCGGCCCTACGAGGTGTGGTGGCCCCGCAGCCGGATCTGGCTCGTCGACTGACGAGCGAAGCGGAGTACTTCGAACACAACGCCGAGCGGATGCGCTATCCGCACTTTCGCAAGCAGGGATTGTTCATCGGTTCAGGGGTGATCGAGGCGGGATGCAAGACGGTAGTGGCGCAACGTCTGAAGCGCTCGGGCATGTTCTGGACGGTACGCGGCGCGAACGCCATCCTGGCGCTACGCTGCGCCCGCCTCAGCGGCCGCTTCGAAGACTACTGGGAATCCCGCACCCAGGCCGGATGAGCGGCACTTTTATGTCGCGCACCATGCTCAAACAGGCGCCTCGCCAAGCCCACCGAAAACGCCGCACCGCTCGAGACGGAAACCGCCACCAACGTGCTCCCCTCGACATAGAACAGCTCTTTGCCGTCCCGGCTCCAGCGCGGCTGGCTCCCGCCGTTGCTCGACACCGTCGACCGCCGGCCGCCCTGGGGGAAGGGCCTCGCATAGACTTCCCATTCACCCGACTCGTCCGACACGTAGGCGACATAGCGGCCGTCGGGTGAGAATTTCGCTGCTCGTTCGTTGAACGGTGTGTGCAGAAATGGGTGCGGCTCCCAGGCGCTGCCGTCTTCGTTGCGCTCCAGATACCCAAGGTCGGTTCCGGTTTCCGGATCGTCTAGCAAGTAGAGAAGATACTTCCCATCCCGGGACCAGTCGGTGACGTTCTCGTCGCGAGGTGAAGCGACCAGCACCTTCGCCGCGCCGCTGCCATCGGCCTGCCGCAGGAAGATGTCCCAGTTGCCCGCTCGATGGGAAGAGAACGCCGCCTCCTCTCCGGTAGGCGACCAAAGCGGCACGCCATCTGTCTCCGGGCCCGTGGTCAAGCGGGTCTTCACGGCGCGGGTCATATCCCAAACCCACATGTCATAGTTCGATCCCTCCGTCGCCTGGACACCCACGAGCCGCCCATCCGGGGAGAGTGTCGGGTACTGGATACCCTCCTGCGGTAAGCCGATCTCTCCGACCTTGTCGCCACGACGGTTGAGCCAAACCAGTTGCCGCTGCCGTTGCGACGTGCTGGAGCTGTCGAGGTAGACCAATGTTCCATCGGTTGCAACTGTTGGGCCGAGGCTATTCTGGGCGATGAGGAAGGCCTCCCCGGTGGCCTTCAACGTGTCCAAAGAAAACGGCAGCGCCCAAAGGTCGTAGGTCGTGAGCCCCGCCCGATACAAAAGATGGCCGCTAGGGAATAGACCGGAGCAACGCCAGGCCCGAGAAGCTCTCGTCGGCCGATCCTGAGATCTTGAACCATGAGTTTGGAGCCCATGGTGGAGCCCCCGCCGAATGCTGAAAACAGCAGGACACGGTCCCCGGCTTCGGACGGCAAGAAGTGGGGGGTGGCCTCTATCCGTGCCGATGACTGTTCCGACTCCTCCGCCCAGACGAGCCGGTTGGCAGTACCTCCGCGGGCGGGGACTTCATGGAGCCTGTGCGAGAGCCTGGGCGGGCTGGCTGAGCTGAAGACGATCAGCTCGCCGTCGGCGCTCCAGGCTCCCCCCCCCCCAAAAAAAAATAGAGCTGGGCATTTCGCAAACCCGGATAGCCACCCCGCCCTGAACCGAGATTTTCTTGAGCTCCGCGCCGGCAGCAAACCCGATGAAATCACTGTCTGGAGACCAAAACGGCCTCCTAGCTCCTTCGGTGCCTTCGATGGCCCGTGGTTCCTGCCGATCGAGGTCCTGAACCCACAGCTTTCCCTCCGCACCCGCGGTGACAAACGCGATATGCCTTCCGTTGGGTGAGATGGCGAGATTGCCGATGAGTCTGTCGGCACGAACAGGGACCGGCGGTGTGAAGGCAAATCTGCGCAGGGGGGCTTCCTCGGCAGGAGGTGGTGAGCGAAGCCAAGGGACAACGACCAGGCCAACAGCGATAGCGAGCGCCGCTGCGAGCACCAGTTGCCGGCGACGAGCGCGACGCAGAGTTGCCTGCGAAACCTGTTGTGCGGGAGTTTTCAGCTCCGCTGGGGTGGGTGGTACGGCGGAAGATACATCCCCCACTTGGCCGTGCCGCTCTAGGGGCGCGATAAACCGGTAGCCGCGGCGAGGCAGGGTTTCGACGAAGCGCGGGCTCGCAGCCGAGTCCCCCAGAGCCTCCCGGAGTTTGCTGGCGGCCGTATTAAGACTATTGTAGAAGCTGGGTATCCACTTGACTCAGGTGACCCCAAGATGTAGTGTAGGGCCTGGTGGAGGATTACCCGCGCGACCAACTCGAATTCGAGTCTCGCTTTGCGAGCGAGGAGGCTTGCCGCGACTATCTGTTCGCCTTGCGCTGGCCAGAGGGTTTCCGCTGTCCAAGGTGTGGGCATGAGCGCGCTTGGCCGGTGCGCAAAGTGTGGTTCGAATGCGCTCGCTGCGGGCGGCAAACCTCCGTCACCGCCGGCACGATCTTTCAAGACACACGCAAGCCGCTGCGGCTGTGGTTCCGGGCGATGTGGACCATCACCACGCAGAAGAATGGGGCCAGCGCCCTGGGTCTACAGCGCGTTCTGGGACTGGGCAGTTACCAAACCGCCTGGCCTTGGATGCACAAGCTGAGGCGAGCGATGGTGCGCCCGGGGCGGGAGCGATTGACGGGCCTCGTCGAGGTCGATGAGACCTACTGGGCGCTGAAGAAGAAGGGGTAATCGGCCGGCAGACCGAGCGTAAAGCGTTGATTGCAGTCGCCGCGGAAGAGAGAGGCACCGGGCTGGGGCGCATCCGCATGCAGCGCGTTCAGAACGCCTCGGCGGCCAGTTTGATGCCCTTCGTCGAGGAGTCGGTCGAGCCGGGCAGCGTGGTTGTTACCGACAACTGGTCGGGCTACGATCCGCTCAAGAAGAAGGACTACCAGCGTCGTATCATCTCGATTAACAACCGCCGCGAGCAGGCCTCGCAGCTACTGCCGAGGGTGCACTTGGCGATCTCGCTACTCAAGCGCTGGATGCTGGGCACGCATCAGGGGGCGGTCAGCCACGAGCATCTGGACTACTATCTCGACGAGTTCGTGTTCCGCTTCAATCGGCGCAGATCACGCAGTCGGGGCAAGCTCTTCTACCGCCTTGTGCAGCAGGCCATGGCGGTGGAGCCGACGCCGTACCGCTCGATCGTCGCCGATTGGGACGCTAAGACGCTGTGAGCCCAACTACAAGATGTTGGGGTCACCTGAGTCAAGTGGATACCCGGCTTGTCGAAATCGACGTAGGTGTCGGCGGGCCACAGCTTTTCGCGCAGCTCCTCGCGGCTCACCAGATCTCCGGGCCGCTGCACCAGGAAGGTCAGCAGACGAAACGGCTGCTCCTGAAGACGGACCTTCAAGCCGTTCTTACGCAGTTCGCCGGCCGCAAGGTCCAGCTCAAACGTCCCGAACTTGACAGCTCTTGGTCCGCCGACGCTCCCCATCATTCCTGTTCTCCCGGCAAGGCGCCTTGCCGGCTTCGTCCGGCTAGATTATACCACCGGTTTTGCCGGCGAAAATCTTAGTTTCTTGGACAAGCGTAACGACCAAGCGATTTAGTTTGCATCACTTACCTGTTACCGACTAAATACCTCGGCTGTCCTGAGATTTAGGGCGCCGCCCTGTTGGCCTACCACCTAATCTGACTCACTCTCGGCCTCACCAACCCATTCACGGAGGTGAGAGCCATGAGCAGGTCAGTCAGAGATTGCTTCCTTTTTGTTCTTGTTGTCGGGTTCGCTTTGCCCGCTTTGGCGCGGACGCCGGCCGCGAGCAAGGTGAAGGAGCCCTTGCGGTTGACGGTACGAGTCTATGACTATGCCGGGGCGTCCGAGGACACCCTGCGGCGCGCGAAGACAGCCGCGGCCTCGGTTTTTCGGAACATCGAGATCGAGACCGTCTGGGTGGATTGCAAACGGCCCGGAGTCGTGGGGCTGGCGGATGCGGCTTGTACGGACAATCAGGGTCCCACCGATTTAGTGTTGCGACTTCTTCCTCATTCGATGGCCAAGCGCTACGGTCTTCGGCCGCGCGTTCTGGGTATCGCCCTGCATGGCGGCAAAGCTGAGTTTGGGTACGTGGCCGGCATCTTTTTCGACAGGATACAAGGGTTGCCCGGATGGCGGAGTGCGGATGAGCGGCCCGTTATCTTGGGTCACCTGATCGCCCACGAAATCGGCCACTTGCTGCTGGGCTCGGGGAAACACTCCCTGGCCGGCCTGATGCGACCCGGCTGGGATCGCAAGCAGCTCAAGGAGGCGGTGAGCGGGATCCTCCACTTCAGCTCCCGGCAGGCCAAACGGATCCGAGCTGACGTGCTGGATCGCATGCGGGCCGAAGGTTCGTCCGCCGCGGTGCGAGATGCTGCCAGAGATGCAGCCGCGAGACGCCTTGTGACCTCTCCTACGCCCCTGCGGGGCTTGCCGTGATGGTAGATCGGGAACCCACGGTTCCGCCTGACGGCTCCACCGCGGGCTATGATCCTTCCGTCCCCTTCGCGGACTCGCGTCCTGTCTCGTTTGGCGGCCCCGAGGTCAGAGTCAGGTCTTCGTCAAGCCTGTCTACCCGCCTTCGGGCGGCGGAGTCGTTGTGCTCGGGCCGGCTCCGCATGTACAATCGCGCTGATAGGAGAGCGAATCGGAAACTTCAGTTCAGAGATCATGAAGGTCGTTCTGGCATTCGATTTGGGCGAGGACTTCGTCCGAGACTTGAGCACAGCCTTCCCTCAGATTGAGTTTGCGCCAGTCACGCCCACCCTCCTGGTACGGTGTAGTCGGAGGATAGAGACAGCAACGTCGAGATCCCGGGAGTCCCAGATCGTTCCACCGACATCATTCAGAGCGGGCTGGCGGAGAAAGTGCGGGGCTGTGATGAAGGAGTGATCCGCGGATTACGCTGATCTTCACAGATGAAAGGCCTGGCCATGAGCCTTGAAAGGAATCTGCGTGAATCTGTGGAATCTGCGGATGATCTGGGGATCGTCGCTCCGCAGGCGGCTTTCGCCTATAATGACGGCCGGAAACACAGACACACAAGCGGGAGCCATGAAACGATCAATCGCAGTAGTAGTGCTTCGTCTCGGCCTGGTGGCGCTGCTCGCCGCAGCCTGGATTCTGCTCGACGACCGCGTGACGACCGCCGCCGGCCCGGCGCCCGAACCCGACCCGGACCTGCGCTTTGTGATGGAAGCCGGCGGGCCCGTGGGCACGCTGTCGCTCGAGGTGATCGAAGGCAAGACCGGCATCCACCTGCCGTCGCGTCTTTACTTCTCCCACGCGGACGGCCGGGCCGACCTGCCGACGGTGGGACGCTTCCAGAACTTCCTCGTCACCGCCTCGGGGCGCGAGGTCAAGACCATGCCGGTGGGTGAATACGACGTCTACATCTCGCGCGGCACCGAGTACACGCTCGACCATCAGCAGGTCACGATCCGTGAAGGGGAGACCACCTTTCTCGCGTCCACGCTCGATCGCGCCATCGACACGCGAGGCTTCATCTCCTCGGACTTCCATCTGCACTTGATGTTCGCCATGCGCGACGGGGCGATTGTTTCGGCGGCGGAGGGTATCGACCTGCTCACGGCCACCGACCACAACATCCTCAAGGACTACTCGCCCTACATCCGGGATTTGCAGCTTGATCGTTTCATGACGTCGGTCGTCGGCGCGGAAGTCGATACCAGCTTTGGCCACTTCAACAGTTTTCCGATGTCGTTGAATCGCTGGCGGGATCGCGGGTTTCGCAAGGCGATCCAAACACCCGGCGAGTTCCTGCGCCTGCTGCGGCGAAACCCCGGCGACGAGATCGTACAGATCAATCACCCGCGGCGCCTGACGCCCAACGCCGAGAGCGGTTACTTTGACGGCCGGCTGAACCGCGAGACCTCGAAGTTCGACTACCCGTATTTCGAAACCGGGTTCGATCAGGTCGAAGTCTTCAACGCGCTCACCGATAGCCCAGCCGACCACATCGGCCGTTCGCCGCTGGTCGACCAGAAACTCAAGGACTGGTATAGCCTGTTGAACCGCGGCGTTCTGATGACCGGGGTGGCCAACACCGACGCGCATCGTTATCCCAAAGAGCTGCCGGGCTACCCGCGCAACTACGTTCTCTCCGACACCGACAAGCCGTGGGAGATCGACCCCTATGACGTCGTCAACGCGCTCAAGAACCGGGCCTCGACCGCGTCATTCGGGCCCTATGTCCGGTTCACCGCGAACGGCGCGCCGGTGGGATCGATGATTGGCGACCGCGATGGCGCGGTCAGTCTCAACGTCGAGGTGCAGTCGGCGCCTTGGATCCCGGTGGATCGGGTTGAGATCGTCTCGAACGGCGAGGTGGTCGAGACATTTTCCGTTGAAGCGGGGGACCCCAATCAAGCGCTGCGGTTCGCGCAAGAGATCACAGTGAAGCCAGCCCGCGACGCCTGGTACCTGGTGATTGCCACGTCGGAGCGCCGCTGGGAAAAGCCGTTCTCCCACTTCAGTTCGTTCTCGTTCACGAATCCCATTTTCGTCGATCTCGACGGCAACGGCTACTTCGATCCGCCGAATGGCGGCTACCCGCACAAGCCGACAGACTAGGCGCCGACCGTTACTCCGAGAGCAACGATGCCGGGCACGGCATGTCGCGACACGGCGATGACCGAGACTACTGTAAACTCTCGCGGCGGGACGCGCGTGACGCACGCTTGAAGCGCCGCGACAGCTTGGTGTACCGGTGCAGGTCCATGCGCACGCGGGCGCCGGCGAACTGCACGCCCTCAGCTTTGAGCCGCAGGCGTTGTTCTTCCCCGGCGTGACCCGGCAGAGCGATGCGGCCCCCGGCGGCGAGGACGCGGTGCCACGGCAGGCCCAAAGCCGGATGCGCCCGCTTGCGGTCGCGGTCTTCGACTTCGATCACACCCAGGCAGGCGCCGTCGGCGATGATCGGCATGTAGAGCAGCGACTTCTGGCCCAGATGCCGCGCGGTTTCCTGCGAGACGAAGGGACAATTCTCAGCGTCGGCCACCTCGGTCATGACGCGATTGCGGAAGCAGGTGACGGCACCGCTCATAGAGTCCAGCGACAAGGAAACGGACACCGGCTCTTCGGTCCCGGCCTGGAATTCGAGTTGTTGGCTCGCCGGGTCGAGAATCCAAACGGCTGCGTGGGTGCAGTCGGTGATGCGGGGGAGGATCTCGCCCATTCGCCGCACGACGGCAGCGGGCTCGGAGGACCCCATGACGTCTTCGGCAAGGTCGTAGAGGCTTCCGAGTTGCGTCTGGTGCTTTTCTTCCCAACGGCCGCGCAGCCACAGGAGAACGGAATAGAGAAAGCCTCCCGCCAACAGTAGGACGAGAACGGTCCAGAAGACGGTGGAGTAACTCATGAACAACGCGATCGGCCTCGCTCAGCCTGTCTCGGGTAGCACGAGCATGCTACACGCACCTCTACTTGAGAGTAACTCAGAGAGTGGTCCGATACAAGATGATCCTGAAAGGACAGGGTGTTTCTACCAGAAGATGACCCTGAAACACGGCGGTCTGGTCTGGGCACACTGCGGGTGAATACGAATTGAAGTGCACCCCAACGCCTCCACAATCAACCCCCACCTGACTCCGACTTCCTGCTCCTGCGCGACAGCCTATACTTGCGGCGTTCGCCGGCTTCTTCATGCCGCCTCAACTCTTCCTCACTCGACGGCACCACCGGGGCTACCGCGACAGGCTTCCTCTCCCCATCCACGGCCACGAACGTCAGATACGCTGACGCCACGTGACGCACCTCGGCCGTACGCAGGTCCTCGGCAAACACCTTCACTCCGATCTCCATCGATGTCCGATAGGCTCGGTTCACAGCCGCTCGCAGCACTACCAAGTTGCCGATGTAAACCGGCGCGACGAAATCCATGTGATCGAACGACGCCGTCACGACGAAACACCGGCTGTGACGCGACGCGGCCAGCGCTCCTGCGACATCGACCAGGTGCATGATCTTGCCGCCGAGCAGCGTGTTCAAGCCGTTCGAGTCGTTCGGCAGCGCCAGCTCAGAGAGCTCGGAATAGGAATCGCTAACCGGCTTGCCTTCCATGGTTCTCCCTTTGGTCCACTACCCGCCTGATCTAAGCATCATTGGAACAAAAGTGGTTAGTCCTGGCACGATGTGGCGTAAAGCTCCAGCCTTGCCGAGTCTCGATTCTTCGGGACTCAGGACGGCAAGGGACCCAGCATCCGTCGCTGGAAAAACTTACCGTAGCGTTTCAAATCTACACACCCGCCGGCGCGCTTCTCAGCATCGTCAGCGCGCCGGATCTTGCTTCTATTTCATTCCTTATCAAAGAGATAGGGGGCCAGCACGCCCGAAAGGCCTCGTCTGGCATCACTCTTGCACTACCTGGCGGTGGACAGCATCCGAGAAGCCAACGAAACGGGAAGGAGCAACCCATGAGCCTCATGACACCCGAACCTCAACCGACCAAGAAATCGAAGCACCACATCTTTCTCTGGACCGTCTCCGTCGTCGGAGCGGTCGTGCTGAACGGCTACTTCTTTAGCCGCATCAACCAACTCGAGGTGGAGTCGCACACCCTGCGCCAAGCACTCAATCAGGAAATGGCTCGCATCCAGACCTCGTCAACGCACCAGATGGGCGAAACGCGCCGCTCCGTGGACACGCTGCGAGAGGAGTTCAAAGCCGCACAAACCCGCGGCACGAAGAAGGTGGACGCCAACTCCCAATGGCGCACCAAGAAGCTCGCCGAAAGCGTGTCGAAGAAGCAGCGCGAGCAGCAGGAGATGTTGCTAGGCGAGATCCACACCGTCTCCGGCAAGGCCGGCGAGGCCCAAGAGGGCGTTAACCAGGTGCGCGGCGAGCTGGGAGAGGTGAAGACCGACCTCGATCAGGTCGACTTCCGCGTCAAGGAGTCGGGCGCGGCTTTGACGGCGACCCGCGGCCATCTGATGGACCTCGACGGCGAAGTCGGCCGCAACCGCTCGGAGATCACCGACCTACGCCGTTTGGGCGAACGCGAGTACGTCCCCTTCACCCTCGCCAAGTCAAAGACCATGACCCGAGTGGGCGGCATCTCGATGCGGCTCAAGAACACCAGCCGCAAGCACAGCCGCTATACGCTCGAGATGATCGCCGATGACCGCAAGATCGAGCAGAAAAAGAAGCACGTGCACGAGGCCCTGCGCTTCTATCTGGCCGGGTCGTCGCAACCCTTCGAGATCATCGTCACCTCGGTCGGCAAAGACAAGGTCAGCGGTTATGTCAGCAAAGCCAAGGTCGAGATGACTCGGGGCTCGGTCGCGCCAACGTCTTGACCGTTCTAACCCAAGCAACCGAACGAATTCCCCCCTGCGCTCGCGGCCTCCGGGCCGCGGGCGCGCCCCCCTTTTTTCTAAGCCATTGTGCCAGGGCGATACCGGACGCTCTCCAGTTACGGCTTGGAGTTCGTTTTCGACCGGGACCTGTTTCGGCCGAAGGGCAGGAGTGCCGGTTGCGGCTGTCGGGCGGACGCGGGGATCCACCCCTACAAAAAGTCTGGTGTGTCCATGAAATGTTGCGAAAGGCGGGCACGGCATGCCCCTACATTTCAGTTCGGCAATTCCGTCGGGATAGCAGGCGCGAAGACCTTGACGCGCTAGCGCTGTCACGCCCCGGTCGGGACTAGGTAACTCACCACCATGTACACCGCGTACGCCAGCAACAGGATATACCCAAATGTGCGCTTCATCAGCGAGCCCGAGAAGATGATCCCCACCCGAAACACCAGCAGAATCAGCAACATGATCGGGTACAGCACGAGGAAGAAGTGGCCGCCGGCCATCAAGCCTCCCGGTGTTACGGCTGCCGCCGCACCGGCGACGAACAGCACGTTCAAGATGTCCGCGCCAACCACGTTGCCTACCGCCAGCTCGCCATGCCCGCGGCGCGCCGCCGTGACCGCCGTCACCAGTTCCGGCAGCGACGTGCCGAAGGCCACCAGCGTGGCCGCGATGATGCTCTGCGGAACATCCCAGCGGTGGGCGAGCTCACTCACCGCCGGAATCAAAACGCGCGCCGCGACCACAACCAGCGCAATCGCACCCACCAGCTTTCCCAATCCGAAGAGCAGCTTGTGGTGTTCGACTTCCTCGGCCATCCCGTTGGCAGCCGGCTCCTGTCGCGCCCATCGGATCGACTGCCACATATAGACGGCAAGACAACCGAGAAAAATCACTCCGACCGACCGCGGAAGGTTACCGCCCGAGGAAAAGACTTGCGCCGGGGTACTCCAGGGGAAGCTGCAAGCGACCAGCGCGACCGCCGCACCCAGTTGAATCCAGCCCTGGCGGTTGACGATCTTGCGGTCGAGCTTGAGAGGCGCGATGACGCTGGCGAGGCCCAGGATGAGGCCCGTGTCGCAGATGATCGACCCCACCGCATTGCCCAGGGCCAAGTCCGGCTTTCCTTGAATGGCGGCAAAAACCGACACAGCCGCCTCGGGCGCGGTAGTGCCGAGGCTGACGATCGTCGCGCCGATCACAACCTTCGGAACGCCGGACCGCGACGACAGCTCAACCGCCTCGTCCACGAGCCAGTCCGCCGCCTTGGCCAGGACCGCCAAACTGGCTGCAATCACCAGCGTCAATAAGCCGGAGTGGAGGCCTTGGAAAAAGTGTACGAGCGCCTCTTCCATGAGGATTACCGAATGAAAGTTCTCAACTACTCGCGCGTCCGGCCGACAAACGACACACCCTGCGTTATCAGGAAACCCACGCCCACAAGCAAGACGGACACGCCGACCTGAAACCCGCTCGGGGCAAACCTCTCAAGCGGGTAGTCCTTGGGTTCGAGTCCGGCAATCAATTCCTGGCTCATCACCCGTCCCTTGACCGTCGTTCCGGGCTCGGGCCGGACACCATGCTGAAACGGCCACAACCCCAGCACCGCCCCGAGCAGCAGGCCCAGCAGAACGCCCAGGGTTGCCTTCTCGAAGCGGGCCATCAGCAAGCGCATCAGGTTGCTGATGCCGACCACTCCGACGACGACACCGATCCCCAGGGGAGCCAAGATCGACATGGAGCCCGCCACCCTCTCCCACGCGAAGCCCCCACCGCCGAGCAGGCCGGTCTTTAGCCCTTCGATCGCCGCCAAGATCGTCAGGTACTGGCCCATGATCAGCCACAGATAACTGCCTGAGATGCCCGGTAGAATCATCGCCGACGCGCCTGCCACGCCCGCCAGCATAACCACCAACGTGCCCGCCCCTGTCGGCCCCGCGTCTCCGCCGCCGAGCTGCAGCCAAGCCATGCCCGCCATCACCGCCACACCGCCCACCGCCCCGGCCGCGGCACTGGCCGTCAGCGGACGCAGCAGCCGCCAAACGACCGGCACGCCGCCAAGCGTGAGCCCGATAAACAGGCTGTACATCACCCAGCGATGATCGATCACCAGACCCTTGACGAGACCGGCCAACGCAATGATTGCCAACAAGCCCGACCCGCCGATCGCGGCCAACATCAGCAGTGTCGACCGGCGAAACCGCAACGTTGTAACCTCGGCGATCCCCTGGATGAACTGCGGATAGACACCCGCCGCCAGCAGCATCGTACCGCCCGAAATCCCAGGGACCAGATTGACCAAGCCCATCAAGACGCCGCCGATCACACCGCGCACAAGCTGAGGCGTCGAGGCGCGAAGCCCGCTTCTCAAATCGGGAATCGACATACCGGGTAAGAAAGTGACGGCCCCAGAAGCCGGGGCATCGAGCGAGCCGTTCGGCAGGAGCCCTCTGGCGAAAGCGAACTTCCATGGTAGCGCGAACTTGGCGGATGGGCGGTTCACGGGCTGGTCTGCGATCGGTCCGTAGGCAACCGGGAGCTTGTGTCGGACCGCCCCCATGACAGGACGGGTGGGGCTCGGAGAAAGCGGCTGTCTTTGGTGTTCGACACGCGCCGCGTATTGGGAAGGCAAGACTAAACACCCCTGCCGCTAGTACTACTGTGTTATAAAAAGCCGGAGCCACAAAAAGGACAGCAAGGAAGCTGACGCAGAATGTGGCGACCGATTTGCCTCCGCAGCGTCGCAATCGAGCTCGGGTTATGCCGCTCGGGTCGAATCGGGCGCCCCGCGCGGGCGGAAGTCCCACGGCGGCTTGGGGAGGGGTAGCTGTAATCGGTCGATTCGTGTCGAGGGGGAAAAAAGGCTCCGCTCAGCCACCAGGAACCCATACGCCGCAATGCAAAGGGTGGCGTGATGATGAAAGCCCCGCCAGCCGCGTCCTTCGTAGTGACCCAGTCCCAACTCTTGCTTGAGCTCCTGGTAGTCGCGCTCGATGATCCAGCGGTGCTTGGCCAACCCGACCAGATTCTTGCGGGTCGTTTTGACGCCTAGGTTCGCCAACCAGTAGTGGGTCGGTTCCGCCTGTTTCGCCGGCCACTCGATCAACAGCCACTGCTCGGGGTGCGGTTCGTGTTGTTCGTAGTCGCGACGCGCCGGCCGCACGCGTACGGCAGCGAAACGAGAACGTAGCGTCTGGCCGGTCCCTTCCCTCCAGCTCAGCGCGCGGAAGGCTTTGGTCGCCAACAGCTCGCCGGCCAGCTCCTTCACCGTGACGGGCTGCTGTTTGCCGCGTCGCAACCGCTTCGGCGGCCGACCGCGACCGGAGTATTTCTTCGCCGGCAGAGGCCCTTGCCCCGCTCGCCACACGGTCGTCGAACTCCGGATGCCGACGACATACTTGAGTCCCCGTTGCGCCAGTTCGTTGCGAAACGCGCTGTCGTTGCCGTAGGCGACATCGGCCAACACGACCCCCGGCTCGATGTCATCTTCGAGCGCCTGTCGAATCTGGCCCAGTGCGATCTGTGGTTTCGTCTCCAAGCGGATCTCGTCGGGCACGCGGGTTTTGCGTCGCCGTTTTCGATCGTCGGCCCAGGACGCGGGCAGGTACAGGCGGTAGGCGATCGGCAGTGAGGCTTTCGAGGTGGCGACCGACAGGCTCACCGCCACTCGACAGTTTTCTTGTTTGCCGAGTTGTCCGCAATACTGGTGCGCCACGCCGACCGAGTGTTTGCCCTTCTTGGGGAAGGACGTGTCATCAACGATCCAGGCCACGACGGGCGAGGTCTTCTTCATCGCCTGCAGCACGCGGCCCCGCACGGCGGCGAGCAGGGCGTCGTCGTCCCACGGCGAGTCGGCGACCAGATGATGCAGCGACTGGTGCGTACGGCGAACGTTGTGCGGGGCGAGGCGTGCCGCCATCGGCTCCACGCATTTGCGCTCGATGGGCAGTAGGAGACCGCGGCAATAAGCTTTCAAGGGCTCGCTGCGGTCGGCATGTCTCGCGGCACGCGCCAGGCTGTCGAGATAAGCCGCGAAACGTTGTTGCTGTTTGCCTGACGCCGACTCCTTGTTCGGCACACTTTTATGCTAGCATGTTTTATAACACAGTAGTACTAGTACTTCGGTCCTATCGAAAATCGGTACTGTTTTCCGCTTGCTAAGGTGAACGACCTAGTGGTCTACTAGTAAAACCACTTAGGGTTCCCGTAGTCCCTGTCCCTAGGGAGGCTTCTTGTTGGCGGCTGGGGTGGACTAGGGCTGTGGTCGCCATCGGCATATGTCGATGAACTGGAGGAGGAGAGTTCTTCGATGAACCTACTGGTCGAGTTTGTCTATCTGCAAGTACTCGATGCCCTGACGACCATCGCGTTCATGATGTACGGCATCGCGGAGTTGAACCCGGTTGTCAAGTGGGCCATGAGAGAGAGCCCCTCGGCACTGACCGGCCTGCTGCTGATAAAGGTCGTTGCCGTTTGCCTGGCTCTCTACTGCGTGACCCGCGCCCGCCACAAGCTGCTGCGGAGCGTGAATGTCTTCTTCGCGTGCCTGGTGGCCTACAACGTGATCGCCCTGATTCTCGCCGCCCCCGCGCTGCACTAAGCCCCACCTCAAACAGCGGACGCCTCAAATACGCCCCGCCCCAAACACGTCGTCAAAGACTTCCCTGGTCGTCCGCTGAACCTTTTCAGCGAGCGTCGCCAGTTCGTGAGATTGAGGCTTCAACAAGCTCCAGCGGCCGACCAGCTCGCTCAAGATGTGCTGCTGCGATCTCGCGTTGGGGATCTCGCTTGAGGAGTGGCCCGTCGAGACGCGGATGGCATGGTCGAGCGCGCGGAAAAAGACAGCGTTGCGATGCAACAGGTCCGCCTGCTCGCCGCTGAGACCGCCGAGGGTATGGATTATGGCGATTCTCTCGGGCGTGGCCAGGTGCTTGAAGAACTTGCCGGCGTTTCGGAGGCGCAGATACATCAAGATGAAATCGATGTCGTAATAGCCGCCCGGTCCGGCCTTCATCGGATGGCCGAGCCCTTGTTCCCTTTCCAAACGGGCCCGCATGGCCACCAGCAGCCGGGCCAAGTCTCCGCTCTGGCCATGGCGACGCCCGCCGACATCCTGCAGCTCGCTCAGGAAGCTCGTGCCTCGGTCGAGATCTCCGGCCACGGCGCGGGCTTTCATATAGGTGATCGCTTCCCAAGCTTCGGCCCGGTCGGCGAAGTAACTCTTGAACTGGGACTCCGACTGCACCAACTCGCCGTCACGTCCCATCGGCCGTAGACGGGTGTCCACCGCGAAGATCATGCCCTCGCGCGTGTAGCTGGACGTGATTTCAATCAGGCGTTCCACGACCTGGGTCCACCGCTCGCGCTCACCAACCGTCTCATCGGGCAGCACGAAGACAAGATCGACGTCCGAGCCCAGGTCGAACTCCATGATGCCCAGGCGGCCAAGCGCGATGACGTTCATGGCCGGCTCGCTGTGGCCCCACCCGGCCGTCCGACGCACGTGATCCAGGGCAACCTGATACGCGGCGCGGATCACGAAGTCGGCCAGCCGGCTTGTCTGTTCGAGAGTGGCGAAGATGGCCTGGCGCCGATGGATGCTCTCGGCGAGGATTCGGAACATTTCGTGGCGGTAGAAGCGCCTTAGCCAATCGGACTTCTCTTGCAGGGTCTCTTGGTTCGCCAGAAATTCAATGACATCCGGGCGCTCGTCGAAAGTGATTTCTGTGCCTACTGGAGGAACGGCATCCGCCCCGGGTCCTGCCTGGCTGTCGCCTTCGGAAAACGGCGTTGCGACCGATTTGAGCCGCGCCATGTCCTCGGGATGTCGAATCAGGTGCTCGGCCAGATAGGGGCTGTGCTCGACCAAATCGGCCACGCAGTGAAGCAGCGGCGGGGAGTTCTCGAGCTCCACCAGCCAAAACGGCGTGGAGACAAGCTGATTCAGCAGGTGTTGGAAGTGGCGGCTGCCCCACCGAATCGGCAGCGCCAGCAGGCGGGCGGCCAGTCCCGGCAGATCCCGCTCAAAATGCCGTAGTTGGCTCTGCCAGGAATGCTCGGCGACCGGCTCGGACTGGTCCGGGACCGGTTGCTCGGCTGGTTCGAGGGGCTCGGGGGCGGGTGACGGCAACTGCGCGTGGACCACTCGTTCGTAAATCTCGGTCACTCTATCCATGCGCGCGCGGAGTTGCTTGAGCAGGCCGTCGCCGCCGGAGTCGAGAGGAATCAGATCGTGCATCTTGCGCGTCAACAGGACGAGTTGCTCGGGATCCTGTGGCAGCGTATGGGTCTGATGGTTCTCCTGGATCTGAAGCCGATGCTCGACTACACGCAGGTACTGATAGGTCGCATTCAGCTGCGCGTAGTCGGGGATCGACAAGTAGCCTTTGTCGCGTAGGCGTCCCAACGACAGCAGCGTGCCGCCATGCCGTACCCACGGGTCGGCTCCGCCGTAGAGCCGCTGCAGGCACTGCGCCAAGAACTCAATGTCCCGTATGCCTCCGCGAGCCAGCTTTACGTTCAGGCCCGTCTTGGCTCTGTGCCGTAGTTTCTGCTGGATCCGGTCGCGCGTCTCCGCCACGCGCTCGATGGTTGAGAAGTCGGTCGAGGTCTGGTAGATCTTGGGCTCGACCAGTCTGAGGAAGGCCCCTCCGAGCGGCAATTCCCCGGCGACCGGGCGCGCCTTGATCAGCATCTGTAGCTCCCAATCGCGGGCCCGGCGATCGTAGTACGCCGCTGCCGTGCCGACGGTCAAAACCACGTCCCCCATCGCGCCCTCCGGCCGCAGGCGCAGGTCGACGCGATAGCAGGATCCTTCGAGCGTCAGACGCGAGAGCAGGTCGGTGAGTTGGTTCGCAAGCAGCGTGAAGAACTCGCGGTTGGAGATCGAGATAGGCCCGGCGGTCCGGCCGTCTCCGGTGTAGAGGTACATCAGGTCGATGTCGGAGCTGTAGTTGAGCTCCCGGCCGCCGTGTTTTCCCAACCCCAACACGACAAAGTGGCACTCGATCGGACCGGTGTCGGCCTCGGTCAGGGGACGCCCGAAGCGCTGCAGGAGCCTTTGCTGGACGTGTTCCTGCGCGCCCTGCAGCAGAGCGTCGGCGAGGTTGGCCAGCTCTTCGGTCACTTCCGCGACGGTCGCGACACCGAGCAGGTCACGGAGGGCGATGCGGAGAATATGCATCCTCTTGAAGCGAGCCAGGGTCAGGGCCAACTGATCGTCGCCCCAGCCGGCCGGCTCCCAGCCGAGCGACGAACGCAGATCCTGCACGGAGGTCACCCGGTAGAGGTTGTCCTCCTCGACAGCCCATTCGAGCAGCTCGGGGTGGCGCAGGAGAGTGTCGGTTAGGTAGCGGCTGTGGGCGAAGGCCGTCGTGGCGGCACGCAGCCGCGTGGTCGGCGCGAACAGGCGGTCGGCCCTTTCCCGGCCCGCCAACACGAGACGCTCCAGGCCGTAGAGCGCGGCATCCGGATCAGGCACCCGCCGCAGAAGCAGCTTGAGCGTGCTCAGCCCGCCCTCGGGCAGCAGCGGCCCAAGCCGGTGAAGGGCCTGCTCCGCCTGACGGGAGTCACGAAACACCGCCCCGCCAGTCGCGCTACCGTCCATCGCTCTTGAAGATACCGCAACCTCGGGAACCGGCCATGCGACCGCCACCGTTGCAGGCGGTTTGAGACCGTCACAGGCCTCTTTCTTCCGCGACGCCGATCCTACCGAAGTCTTGCGCAACCGTTCTCGCAAGCCCCATGGTTGCTACACTTGCTATGGAACGCAACGCCAGACGCCCGGCGCGCGTCGCTTCTGGTATCAGGGCCGGCTCGGCCTTGTCGATCTTGAACTCTCCAGGTGCCATGACCCGCCGTCACGCTCAGCAACGCTCCTTGCCACGCGCCCGCGCTCTTACGCGGCGCACCCTGCTCCAGACGCCTTTGTTGCTGCTGCCGGCAGCGGCCTCGCTGTCCGCTCAGACGCGCCAGGAAAAGGGCAGGCAACTCATGGAACAGTGCCTCGATGCCCTCGGAGGACATCGGTTTCTGCAGATTCAAGACATCGTCCAGTACGGCCGCGCCTACGCCTTCTACCGGCAAAACATCCGCGGCCTCGCCAAAATGACCGTCTACCAGCACTTTGGGCCGATGAAGGAGGACGCCGGGGCGGAATGGCTGCCCGTGAGCCGACGAGAGATCTTTACGGAGAAGGGCGACTACTTCAACCTGTACCGAAACGGCGAAGGCTGGGAAGTCACCTTCCGCGGCGCGCGACCTTTGCCTACCGAACGTATCTCCCGCTACCGCGAGGCCGCACGCCGGGACATCTTCTATTTCCTGCGCTACCGGCTCAACGAGCCCGGCATCTACTTCTACTACCGGGGCGCGGAAATCATCGACAACATTCCGGCCGATGTCGTCGAGGTCACCGACAACAACTCTGAGGGAATCACGTTTTTCCTCCGCCGCTCCGATCGGCTTCCCGTCCAGCAGATCCACACCTGGCGCGACCCCAAGGGCGTGCCGTTCGAAGAGAAATCGGTGTTCTCCAAG
Organism: Bryobacterales bacterium; assembly: GCA_965261065.1. GTDB lineage: Bacteria > Acidobacteriota > Terriglobia > Bryobacterales > UBA6623 > JAKZVK01. The sequence goes on from OZ253444.1 coordinate 8,501,599, forward strand.
TACCGGCCTGTGGGCGGCGTGAAGTTCCCGTGGAATATTCGCAGCGAGCGCGACGGAGAGAAAAGGTTCGAACTGTTCGGCAGAACCGTGGAAATCGACCCCGTACTCGACCCCGGCGTGTACTCATTAGACAAAACGGTGCCCATTCTGGCCGAAGCGCCCTGACGGGCGACAGACGGGCCGAAGGGTGTCGTCGCGGCCGCCTAGCAGAGTGGGTGCCGAACTACGAACTTTAGTCCTATCAATGCTTTGCAATGGGTACTCACACCTCTGCCTCGGCTCTCGCAGTGAGGAAACCCCCTAGAGCGCACTTGGGTACTGTCTGAAAAGTGCGTTGATCCGAAAACAGCGAACGCTTGCTTTTAGGGTCAATCTGCCGTACCGTTGAAGTATGGCATCGAACCGGACCGATCTGCGAGCCCTCAAGAATCTAATCTCCGAAGTTGACCTGATCCTCGCAACGACACCCCTACCCCAGAACCGTACCGCCCGAAGCCGAGAACTGCTGAGCACGGCTCTGGCGCTCACTGACGACCTGATCGCCCAAACCAAGATGTCGCCTGCTGCCGTCCTGGGTCACAAGGGCGGCTCTACAACCGCGAAGCGCGGCTCCGAGTACTTCCGTCAGCTTGCGGCCAAGCGGAAGACGCGGGCGGGAGGCCGGCCAAAAAAGAGTTCCCGACGAACGTCACAGAATGCTGAAGTGAAAGAAAACACTAACACTTAGGTGATCTTGGATGAGCGCCACAACATCTTGTGGCTTGATTGATGTTCTTGACATCATGTAGAATAGTTGGTAGAATGCCAACATATGCAGATAGCTGTTCTCAGCCTGCAAGAGGCTGTGGATCTGTTGCACCACTGCCTAGAGAAGGGCGAGGTCAGACCGGGCCGCCACTTTCGACAGGAGTTGGTCGCGGAAGGTCTGGAGTTCGCTGATGCTTGGCACGTCATGGGGAAGACGGGGAGAATCTTTGCTCCGCCAGAGCATGACATCAAAACTGGAGAATGGAAGTACACCATCGAGGGATACGAACCAGAGGGCAAATGGCTAGTCATAATTTTCAGCTTCAAGTCGGTAGATCACGCGTTCTTGATCACTGCTTGGACAGTTGAAGCCAAGAAGAGGGACTGACGTATGACCCATGCCACCAAATGCTCGAACTGCGCTGCTGATTGCAGCGTCGAAAAGGGCGAGTTCCTGTTTCTAGAATTCGGCCTACCGCTGCTCCTGCAAGAGATTCAAGTCGTCCGCTGTAGTGAATGTGGAGAGGAAGACCCAATCATCCCGAATCTGAATGGCCTGATGAAATCCGTCGCATTGCATGTGTTGAGCGCTGAGCGACGCCTTACGGGCCTAGAGATCCGGTTCCTGAGGAAGTACATCGGGCTGTCGTCCAAGCAGTTCGCCAAGAAGCTAGGATGTGATCACACGAATCTGTCAAAGTACGAGAATGGCAAGTTGACTATTTCACCGTCCAAGGATCGGTTGATTCGCATGATCACTATTGCTCTGGGTGATGGTCTGCTCGAACACCTTAGGGTCGAAGACCTCAGGGAACTAGTGGGACACTTTGAAGAAATGGGGAAAGCTGCTCCATTGATCCAGCCTCAGCTCCTGATCGACCCAGACACCATGTCCTGCCAGTACGCCTAATCCTATCTGTTTGAATAGCCCTTGAGGCCCCTGGGGAACGACTAGCCCCCCAGGGGCCTTTTTCTGCACATTTGCGTCTTGACAACAGCGAGCGTTCGCTGTATAATAGAACCATGAAGGCGGATGTAAAAGCAACCCCTGCAATGACTTGCCAGGACTGTGGCCGAAAGTGTCAACGCTTCGGGAAGCATCGGAATGGCTTGTGCCGGTTTCGCTGTCCGAAGTGCCGCAAGACCTTCACGGAGCCTCATGAGCGGACCCTAGGCACGATGTACATTCCGCAGGACAAGGCTTTGCTGGCCGTCCAACTGCTGTTGGAGGGCAACAGCATTCGGAGCACTGAGCGCATCACGGGCCTGGACCGAAACACCATCATGAAGGTCTTGGTTCTCGCTGGCGAGAAGTGCGAGAAGGTCATGGGACGGCTGATCGTGAACGTTCCCGTGACGGACGTGCAGTGTGACGAGATTTGGGGCTACATCCGCAAGAAGGAAGGTCACAAGACCCCCGAGGAAGTGGCCACGGACGCCACGATCGGCGACGCCTACACGTTCGTTGCGATCGAGCGGAACACGAAACTGGTTCTCAACTTCGCCCTGGGCCGCCGGGATCAGGCGACCACGGACGCCTTCGTTGAAGGCTTGCGGTTCTCTACCTCAACCCAGAAGTTCCAGATCTCAACCGATGGCTTCAAGCCGTACATCACGGCAATCGAGGATGCCCTTGAGGGCCGCGCCGACTACGGAATGCTGATCAAACAGTACGCCGAGGACAAGAGCGAAGAGAAGCGCTACAGTCCCGCTCACTGCATCGGCTGCAAGCAGAAGAAGGTCATGGGGAGCCCGGACTCGAAGCGGATCAGCACGAGCCACGTCGAGCGCCAGAACCTCACGATGAGGATGCACATGCGCCGCCTGACCCGATTGACGAACGGCTTCTCAAAGAAGTGGGAGAACCATTGGGCCGCGCTCTGCTTGCACTTCGGGTACTATGATTTCTGTCGGATTCACAGCACCATCAGAGTCACCCCGGCGATGGAAGCGGGGATCACGGATCATGTGTGGGACCTGGCGGAACTGCTCTCGTGAGGTTCAACGCAGATTTCAGACACTACCCGCACTTGACTCCAGTTACCCGGCAAGGGGATAATATAATTCTGTCTGCCTCCCCTCAGACAAGGCTTACTTGGGGGAGTTTGTGCGCTAAGACATGAGGAATATGACCAGAGTCCGAGGGATCTTTCTGATGGTCGCGGGATTACTCTCGGCGATTACCCTTGCCGCAGGGCTGCGTCCGACGGTGGGCTTCGCGGTTTCGGATTCGCAGTTCGTGGCGGGAGGTTCCGAGGTCACCGGACAGGTCACAGTCTTCGAGGGAGAGTCCGTCACCAGCGGCCATCTCCCGACGCGGTTGAACCTCCAGGACGGTTGGCGCTTCTTGATTGGTGTTGGCTCCCAGGTCCAGGTTTCGCAGACTGCCCTGCAGCTCGACGGTGGATCGCTGGAAATCGTCGCTATTGGTCAAACCGAGCGCCCCCTACACGTCGCGGGCCTGCGAGTGGTTCCGCGGGACCGTGATACGAAAGCGGCGCTTTACATTTCCCGCGCCGATGTCTTCGCCGTGTCGGTGGAGAGCGGCGAGATCACCGTTCTTCGCCCGAACGGCAAAGAGGTTCGGACGGTGGAAGCGGGTTCAATGGCGACGTTTGCCAATACGAGGGACGAGATTCGGATCAGCGAGACCGACGCAGCCCTCGAGATCGGCGCCGTCCAGGCCGCGGAACTCAAGCATCTCGGCAAGCTCGGCAAATTGAACTCCGCCATTGGCGAGAAGGCCGGACTGCTGCTGGGTGCGCTGGCGGGTGCCTCCGGTGGTTTCATCAGCAGTGGTGAAGGTGGCGGAATCCTTGGAGGCGGGATTCCCGCGGGCGGCATCGCGGGTGCGGCTCCGGGCGGTTCGGCCGGCGGCGGTATTTCTTCGATGGGCTCGGAGCCGATGGTCGCCACCGATGGGATGAATGCCTTGTACCTTAGCGCCGGCACGGCCGGTGGCACGGCGACGGGCGCGGCAACGCGGGTGGACGAAAAAGAGAGGCCCGAGTGGCTCGGGCCTCTGGGCAACCAAACCGGCGAGGTACGGAACCAGGTGGGCACTACGGTTTGGCGCGGCGCTGGTTGCGGGATCAACTGCCGCTTCGGAATCCCGATCGTCACGACTCACATCTTCTTCTACCCCGTGGTCGGTGGGATCATCAGACCGTTTTGCATCCAGCCCTCCTGCGCCACGCCGCCGCCCTTCCGGAACTGAGGCTCACAAACCGGCTGGGGTTTTGGGAGTCCTCCAGGCCCCACAATCAGCGCGCGCGCCCGGGTACTCGGGTGCACAAGCTGTCTTCCGTCCTCCCCTCCCATTCGTCTTGATGCCTGAAGATCCCAATTCAAGTGGCATGAGAAGGGTGTCGGCTTGATCCTCGTTACCGGTGGCGCAGGTTACATCGGTAGAATCGTCACCGAGCGGCTCCTCGCGCGCGGCGGTGAGGTGCTGGTGTACGACAACCTCTCCCGCGGTTACGGCGACGCGGTCCCCGGCCAAGCGATCTTCGTACAGGGCGACATTGGCGATCGAGAGGCGTTGCGCCAGGTCTTCCAGCGGCACCCCATCGAATCGGTGATGCACTTCGCGGCCTTTGCGCTGGTGGGCGAGTCCAGTCAGGATCCCGGCCTCTATTACGACAACAACGTGGCCAAGGCGCTCGCGCTACTCGAGGAGATTCAGTCGGCGGGAGTACGCCGATTCATCTTCTCGTCGACCTGTGTCGTCTTCGGTGAGCCCGCTTCGATGCCGATTAACGAATCGGCCGCGATGAATCCCGTCAACCCTTACGGTGAAACCAAACTCGCTCTGGAAAGGGCCTTGCGGTGGCGCCGTCAGGCTCACGGCTTGGCTTACTTCTGCCTGCGATACTTCAACGCCTGCGGGGCGACGCGCGAGCGCGGCGAAAGGCACGACCCCGAGACACACTTGATTCCGCTGGTGCTCCAGGCAGCAGCGGGCGAGCGCGAAGGCATTCAGGTGCTAGGCGAGGATTACCCCACGCCGGACGGCACCTGCATCCGCGACTACATCCACGTCGAGGACCTTGCCGACGCCCACATCCGCACCTTGGACGCCCCGGAGGGGTTAAGCGGCGGCTTCAACGTCGGGACAGGGCGCGGGCACTCGGTGCGTGAGGTCATCGAGACCGCGCGGCGTGTCACGGGCCGTCCTATCCAAGAAACCCCCGCGCCCCGGCGCGAAGGCGATCCGCCCGAGTTAGTGGCCGATCCGCGCAAGATCCAGAAGCAACTGGGCTGGCGCGCCGAGCACGACCTCGAATCCGCCGTTCGTAGCGCCTGGGAGTTCAAGAGGCGGCGGGGCTAGCGTACACTCACGTCCGAGAACCCCGCGAACGAATCGCGGAAACCATTCACCAGCGCCATGTGGTCGCCCCCGGCGGTGATCATCCGTCCTCCCCGGTCGAGGATGTTCTGGGCATGCTCGGGCGTGCCGGTCGGCGTCCCCCACCAGCGGCCGGTTGCCGTAGCCGCCTCGTTCACGCGATCGAGAACGCCTTGCAGCGTGGGGTTGTTGAAGTCGAGCGGCAGGCCGTAGCTCAAGCTCAGGTCCGCCATGCCGACGAAGAACAGATCGAAGCCCTCGACGTCGGCGATCTCGTCTATGTGCTCGACCGCCTCCTTGTCCTCGATCTGGAACGCGAGGAAAACCTCCTTCGCGACGTGCTCGAGGTACTCTCGCGGGTCGTCCATGGCGTAGTTGGCGTCGGCGCCGGCGCCGTCGAAGCCGCGCTTGCCGAGCGGCGGAAAGCGCGCCCAGTCGACCCACTGCTTCGCCTCGGCCGCGCTGCGAATGTGAGGGACCATCAAACCGTTCGCGCCGAACTCGAGTGCGCGCATCGGGTCGCCATACTCCGACTTGTGAACGCGCACCATCAGGTCGATGCCGGTTGCGCGGCAGGCAAGGGACATGGGGTCGACCTTGTCGTAGCCGTGCGACCGGTGCTCCATGTCGAACCAGATGCAGTCGTACCCGATGCGGCCGACTGTTTCGGCCAGCCACGGATCGGTGACACGGCTCACCCCGGCCACCTTGACAAAGTCCCCGCCACGAAGTTTCTCCAACACTCGACTCTTGGTCATTCGAGCTATTATGCCGGAATTCAGTGTGCGCCCGATACGCGGCTCCGCTAGCCCGCTTGTTGTGGGACGATTGGATCTGTACACGCGCCTGTACGGTCGACAGCGCGCAGACAGAAGATGACAACAAGGCTCCTGCTCACCCTCGGCTTCTTCGGCTTAGCCGCTCTTCGACCGATCGGAGCGCAGGAGGCCCTGCGCATCCGCGACCTCAAGGCGGAACGTCACGTTGTCTTCCAAGGCGGGTACTTCCCGAGAGTAATCGCCGCGCCCAACGGGGACTTGCTCGCCACTTTTAAATACGGCGCGGCACACGTTGGGAAGGGTGGCAAGGCGGGCCTGGCGCGCTCGACCGACGGCGGCAAGACGTGGTCCGCGCCCAAGACGATCTTCGACCGGCCCGCGGCCGACGACGGCGTGATAGCCTCGGGACTGCTGGCCGACGGCACGCTGCTGCTCGGCGCGGTCTCGTACTCCTGGCCTGGCGCCAAATACTCGCACGAAGGTTGGAAGGCGAACGCTTACGTCCTTCGGTCCAAAGACAGCGGCGAAACCTGGCAAGCGCCGGTACCCGTCGACGTGCAGCCGCTGACCTGGGGCTACCCCTTTGGACGGATTCTCGGACTCGACGACGGTTCGCTGCTGCTCTCCGGCTACGGGGGTTATCTCCCGCGGACGCCCGAAGATGATCCCGGCGGTCTCGAGAAACTACGCGCCGCCGGCAAAGAGCCGTCAAAGCCTGCCGATCAACGGGGAACCTTCAGCTACGTCGTTCGCTCCCGTGACGGTGGGAAGAGCTGGGGCAATCTGACCGTCATTGCCCACGGCTTCAACGAAACCTGCCTGTTGGAGCTGAAGGACGGCCGGCTGATGGCCGTCATGCGCTCGGACGACGGCGCCTATCTCGCCTCGTCGTTCAGTGCCGACCACGGCCGCCGCTGGAACCAGCCAACCCGCATCACCAAAGACCGTGAACACCCCGCCGACCTCTTGCGGCTTCGTTCCGGCAACATCCTGCTGACCTACGGAGAACGCAATAAGCCCTACGGCGTGCAAGCCATGATCAGCACCGACGAAGGCGCCACCTGGTCGAAGAACGACCGTGTCGCGCTCGCGTGGGACGGCGACCACTCCGACATCGGCTACCCGGTGACGATCGAGCGCTCCGACGGGCGGCTCGTGACGGTCTACTACGTCGTCTACGGCGAACGGGATTCCTTCGGCGACAAGGGCATCGCCCCGAAGAACGCGTTCACCAAAGTAGTCATCTGGGACCCGCCGCGCGGATGGTAGCCATGCCTTCAACGAATCGACCGATCATCGACGTTCACGCGCACCTCGGGCAATCGACCTGCAGCGAGATGAGCGCCGACGGCTCGCGCCTCTGCGGGCTGTACCGCGAGGCCGGCGTGACCCACGGCGTCGCCTTTTCGATCGAGGCCTGCTACGGGGGGCTCGACGCGGGCAATGCCTCCACGCTTGCCGAGGTCGCCAAGCACGAAATGCTGAGCGCCATGGTCGTCGCGCACCCCTACCATTTCGAGGCCTCGCGTCGCTGGGTTGCGGAAGGCGTCTCGAATCCCGACGTGGTCGGTGTCAAACTGCACCCGGTCTTAGGGCAGTACGACGTTCTCACGCATGGCTTGGCGCGGTTGATGGAAGAAGTCATCGGGCCGTCGGGGCTGCCGGTCTTGAGCCACGTTGGCAACGAATCGGCCAACGTGCCGATCGAAAGCTATCTGGAGTTTGCGTCACGCTTCCCCGCGACGCGATTCATCGCCGCGCATCTGGGCGTGGGCGTGCTGGGCCTTCGCCAACGGGCGATCGACGCATGGACGAAACGGCCGCTGGAGAACGTGTGGTTCGACATGGGCACGTTGCGGGCCTTCAACACCGGAGCCGTCGAGGCGCTGATCGAGGCGGCCGGGCCGGAGCGAGTCTGTTTTGGCACGGACGCGCCGCTCTACGCGCCGGCGCCCTTTGTGCGGTTACTCGAAACGCTGGCCGTGACGGATGAGGTCCGCGAGAAAGTCGCCAACCAGAACGCCCTCGTTGTCCTGCCGCGCCTGACGGGCAAACCCGGCACCAGTGGTTAGCGATGCGGAAGGGGCGCAGACCGGGTTGTCACCGCAGTCGGAAGTTCACCTCGATCGTCGCGGTCACCTTCACCGGTTCTCCCAGCTTCTCGCCGGGCTTGAAGCGCCATTTTCGAACCGCTGCGACGGCCTTCCACGTGAGTCCATACGGAAGCCGTCGGAGGATTCGGATGTCGTGAGCCTTGCCGTCCGGCCAGATTGCGACCTCCAGAATGGCGGTTCCCTGGGCCCCTGCGTTCGTTGCGCCTTCCGTGTACGACGGCTCGACTTTGCGGCGCAAGCGGGGGAGCGGACACCTCGTCTGGCCTAACCGAGCCCGAGGGAGGGTTCCAGAGTTTCTCCCATTGATCGATCTCTCGGCGAAGGGCTTCGGAGTCATCGTGCTGCTCCTGATCTGCAAGTAGAGCGGCCTGGAGGTGGGCTGCCCGTTCGTACGCCTTCTGCAGGTCTCGGGGAGTGCCCCTTGACGCGGCGAATCTCTCTCTGGCGGCACGAACGACGGGTTGAAGGACTGTTGCGGCGTCGTTCCTGTATTCGTTAGCACGGAGAAGCCCAGCAAGGTGGGAGACGGCGATCACCGCGGCAGCGTCATGCATGCTCAAACCCGTAAGCAATTCAGCCTGAGCACGATCGAGCAGTGCAGTGCCGGTGTCCTCCCTACCGACCGCAAGATAATGCTGCGCAGTCTGGGTGAGGGTTCTCACTCGCAGGGGTCCCGAAAGGCCGGGTACGATTCGCAGAGCTTCCCGCAAGTGTTCCACGACTGAATCGAACTGCGAACGCGCGGCCTCGATGTCGGACAATTCGAGTAGGGTCACCGCCAGGTCTTCCAGACTTCCTCTTTCACGCAGCGCGTCGACCAACCGGTTGAGAGTCTTGTTCGCCGCCATCAGACGTCCGCGCACCGCCTGTACCTGAGCTAGGCGGACGCACGCGGTTCGGCCCGCCGCGTGATCGTTCAATTCCGCGGACGCCAGACGACACGCCTTCGTAAGCTCCTTCTCCGCCTTCTTGTACTCGCTCTGATCCTCGGCCAGGTTCCCGGCGTCAAGAGGAACCCTCCAATCGGCAGCGTCCGCGGCGATAGCGGGAAGAGCGCCTAGCAGGACCGTCAGCGCGAATGTCGATCTCAGGAAACTCATGCGGATTGTGACCATTCTAACTGGAAAAGCGCCCGACCTCCGAGATCTGGTGGTGTCTCAGGTTCAGCCTGCGCCCATGCCGCACCGAAGCAGTCGCCTTCAGGCCGCCTTCAGGCGGCTTCCGCGCGAAGCGCGTTGTAGGCCGGTCGTTTACGGCCGGTTCCGCTCCGCTGCCGCCTTGGAAGGGTGTTTGAACGTCCTTCTTCCGCCGGCTTCAGCCACCCCCCGGCCGCCGTAAGGGCCGTGAAGGATTCGGGTGATCGTGGGCCCGACGTCATCCGACCTTCTACTGCAACCCAAAAAAGAGACACGACCCCGAGCGCCCATGGTTAATCCGAATCAGCTTCCAATCGCGGCGGCATGGCTCAACCCGCAGTCGATGAAACATCGTGCCCATACAATAGAGTGACTTGTTGCGCAGACGCAGGCTCGGAAAAACAAACCTCGAGGTCTCTGAGATCTCTCTCGGCACCGTCGAGATTGGAATCGACTACGGCATCCCGACACCCGGCCGCGAACGCCGACCCCACGAAGACGAAGCCGCCCGCCTGCTCCACCGCGCCCTCGACCTCGGCATCAACTTCATCGATACCGCCCGCGCCTACGGCGACAGCGAAGCCATCATCGGACGTACGCTCGCCTCCCGCCGCGGCGAGTTCATCCTGGCCTCGAAAGTACCGCTTCACGAGGGCGAAAGACTTTCGAGCCAAGACCTGATAGACCACTGCCGGAAGTCGGTGGCCGAGAGCTTGCGGGCGCTCCAAACCGACGTGATCGACGTGATGATGCTCCACAGCGGCTCGCCGGCAATTCTCGACCGGGAGGAAGTGTTCGACACCCTCGAAGACCTGCGGCAAGCCGGGTCAATTCGCTATATTGGCGCGAGCGTCTACGGTATGGAGAGTGCGCGCAAAGCGATCGAGTCGGGCCGCTGCGACTGCATCCAGCTCGCGTACAGCCTGCTCGACCGGCGTCCGGAGCAAGGGGTGCTGCAACGAGCCGCGGAGAAGGATGTCGGTGTCGTCGCCCGCTCGGTGTTATTGAAGGGAGCGCTCACATACCGCTATCGCGAATTGCCCGATGAGTTGGCGCCCCTGCGGTCGGCGATTGAGGGCTTGAAGAACACCATCGTGTGCGACGACGAAGCCCTGCCGGAGTTGGCCTACCGTTGGCTGCTAAACTCGCCGCCGGACCGGTCGCCGATCCACACGGCGCTGGTAGGCGCGTCGGGCGTGGAGGAGGTGGAAGCGGCGGTCCGCTTCGCCGAGTCCGGGCCGCTTCCCGGCGAGGTTATCTCAGCGATCGAGCAGATTGCCATCGACGACGAGAACATGCTCAACCAGGCGACTTGGCCAATCAGCTAACCTGGCCTCACCAGCGAAACCGCCGCACCACCAAACCTAACTTCGGACATTTAACCATGCGCTACCAACAAGCCATCCTCGTCAGTTGCGAAATGCCCTGGGACGATAACGAGAACCTTCTCGAAGATCTCTTTCGCGAAGAGGTTCGCCACACCCTCCAAGCCGGTTTCAACAACCTCTACATCTTCGGCACCGCCGGGGAGGGCTACGCCGTCGACACCGCCCGCTTTCAACAAATCGTCAAGATCTTTCACGAGGAAACTCGCGGCGACGACATCTTCCCGCAAGTCGGCGTGATCGGCCTATCAACAGCCAACATCGTCGAGCGCATTTCCTTCGCCTATGACACAGGTTTCCGGACGTTCCAGATCTCTCTGCCCTCCTGGGGCGTGCTCGACGACACCGAGATGCTGCGGTTCTTCAGCGACGTCTGCGGCAGGTTTCCCGACTGCAAGTTCCTGCACTACAATCTGCCGCGCACCAAGCGCGTCCTTGCCGGCGACCACTACCGCCGCATAGCCGACGCCGTACCCAACCTCGTCGCCACCAAGAACACCGCCACCAACCACGCCTCGACGATCGACCTGCTCAAGAAAGCGCCGGAGCTGCAGCACTTTCTCAGTGAGGGCATGTTCGCGTTTGGAACGCTTTGCGGGGAGTGCTCGGTGCTCAGCTCGTTCGGACCGATGCTGCCGTCGAAGACCAAGGAGCTGTTCGAGTACGCCGTCAGCGGCCAGGTCGAAAGGCTCTTCCGCTTTCACAAGGAGTACATGACCGTGGTCGCCGACGTGACGGCCCCCATGCGAGCCCACGACAAGATCGACGGCGCCTACGACAAAGTGCTCGTCCGGCTCGGCGGGCTGCCGATGCCGTTGCGGTTGCTCTCGCCCTACGAAGGCTTACCGATGTCGGTCTACGAGGAGTGCCGCCGCATCCTTCACGAGAAGTACCCCGACTGGGTCGAGTCCTCGTAGAGGGTCGAACCGCGATCCACCGCATGTCGAACGACACGCCGAAGCTGGACGCAACCGGCAGCGCCGCCTACGGCGACCTCATCACCGAAGAGATGACGCGCCGCAACGCGCGCGTCTTCCTCATCAGCTACCTGCTCATCTACTTCGCCGCGCCCGCCGTCTACGTCGGCATCGTGCAGGCAGCGCTCATCGACAAGCTAGGCGCAAGCGCGACCATAGCCAACCTACCACTCGTCGGCTACAAGCTCGGCGCCTTGGCGCCGCTGTTTCTTTCGTGGCTCGTGCCGCATCGCCTGGAGCGCAACGTGGTCGTGTGGGCCAATGTCGTCACCGCCACCCTACTGAGCCTGGTCTTCCTCTCGCTCGCGCTGCCGGCATCGAGCGATTTCCGCATCACCGTGGTCATCCTGCAAGGGTTGCTGCAAGGGTTCTCAAGTTCGATTTCGATGGTCTTTCAACTGCAATGCCTAACGCGCGGCACAACCTCGGAAGGCCGCATCCGCGTCCTTAAGCAAACGTTCACCCTCACGCCCTTCTCGGCCGTCGCCGGCTCACTGGCCGCGCAGTGGGTGCTCGACCCGAACTTCACCTTTCTCGAATTCCCCTACGACTTCGCGGCGATCTATCTCGTCGCCGTCCCCTGCATCGCGGGCGTGGCCTGGGTCAGCACCCAATACGACCTCGCCCCACTGGCCGACGAGCCCCGCAAGCCGCTGTTCGGCTATCTACTGGGCAGCGTGCGTGAGTTCAGCCGGTCAAGGTCCCTGGTGCTCGCCTGGTTGGGCTACTGGCTGTGGTATATCGTGCTGGCGATCATTCCCAACATTTCCCTGCTCGCCAGAGAAAAACTCGGCCAGGACCCCAAGAACTTCGCCGGTTACCAGAACGCCTTGCTGTTCGGCTTCAAGTCCGTCGGTGGGTACGGGCTGGGCCTGCTGGCCATGCGCTACGGGCTGCGCATGAGCGCGTTGACGTCGTCGGCACTGCTCTGCGCGAGCGTCGTATGGGCGTGGACGGTGCCCGGCTACGGGTATCTGTTCGCCTTCGGGCTGATCGGCGCCGGACAACTCGGCGGCACCTACTTCCCGAACTTCGCGGCCGTGCTCTCGTCGCCCGAAGCCGGCACACGCAACCTGGCTCTGATCCAACTCGCCGCGCCGGCGGCTTTCTTCGGCCCCGCAGTGCATGGATGGCTGGTTGACCAGTCGGGTTTCCCGGCCAGCTTCATCTTCGGCTTAGCGGCCGCGGTGCTATCAATGCTGATGGTAACGGCGATCAAGGATCGAGCTAGGCCGGATGCGGCGTGAGCCTCTGCCTGCTCAGGGCCCCCCTACACCGACTCGCTACTCGAGCTCTCCCACTCCCGCTCCAGCATCCTCGTATACTCACCCGAGGCGTAGAGCGTGAACGGGAACTTCTCTTCGGGCAGGATGGGGCTCTTGGTCAAGTCCCGCCACGCGGCATAGGCGTAGTCGGCATAGCGGAAGTAGTAGCGAAGGTAATCGGCTTGTAGATTCTCCTGCGCGGGCGGCTCGCGAAACTGCACGAAGATACCGATCGAGCGCGAGAAGATGCGCGGGTACTCGATAACGCCCCAACTCTTGAGCTTCTCGATCACGTCGAGGGGGGTCTGTTTGATCAGCAAATGGGCGAAGCTCTGCGGCTGAAGATTCGCCTTCACCAGATCCGGCTCCCGGATGCAACCCTCGATACATTGCTCCAGCCAGCGATACACGTCCTTGCCGACATAGAACAGCATGCGCACCTCGGCATAGCGGCCGTCGAGAAGTTGGCGGTCCAGATCACCCATCTCTTCCGAGGAGCCTTCGCCGCCCTTGAGAGTCGACAGCGACGCCTTGGCGCTCTCCAACACTCGCACGGTCGAGGCGGACTCGGTGAACGGATGCAGGATCATCGGCGGCAGCGGATGAACACTCTCCACCTCAAGGGTCGGCTGCTGGGACATGGACCTCCTCAACCCCTTATCGGCTCCAACGTCGAAAGATAGCCGCAACCAACAAACAGGGGCTCTCGGGCTCAAAACCAGTATGCCACAGGGCTTGCGACGCCCCCGCCTGTAGCAGCCTGTGACGGAAGTTCGAGGCTTCCCTTCGGGGACTGCCAGCCCTTTTTCGCGCGTCCACGGAATCAACAGCTTGCCGCTATCTTTCCCGCGCTAAAAAGGGCTGGCTGTCCCCAGAGCACAAGCTCTGGCTCGTCAAAGGCGACGCCCAGTGCCGGCCCGGTCGGCACCTCCAGATGGTCTCCCCGGTAGGCTGTTGCGCGTCTTGAGCAACCGGTCCGGCTTGTCGGGGGCAGGGGGGTGGCGTAGGATGAAGGTTTCGATTTTGGCGAACTTCTGCGCCGAGTGGCTGACCGCCGCCACCGCGGCTTCCGACAAGCAACACCGACCGGCAAGCCGGCGGCAATCTTCAACAGTTCACGTCTCGTCATGGGTCGAACCATCTCCTCCGAAGAAAACAGCCTGTTTCGACGACGCAGCCTAGCCCGTCGGCCTACGGTCCCGAACCCTGACCAGTGCGGTTTTACCGGGGTCATCCGGTCGTGAGGAACATGAAGAGCCTGGGCCCGTTGATCGGCCTCGTCACCGTATACCTCTTCTTCTGCTTTTGGGCGGGTGAGCCTTTCTACTCGAGCTTTAACCGGGTCACCGTCCTGACCCAAAGCGTGATCGTGACCGCCGGCGCGCTGGGGATGACGCTGATCATCATCTCGGGCGGCATTGATCTCAGCGCCGGCTCGGTGATAGCGCTCTCGACGGTCACGATCGCACGTCTGCTCGAAGCCGGCGCCTCGCCCCTGACCGCGGCCGTGGCGGGGGTGCTGGTCGGCGGCGCGTGCGGCGCGGTCAACGGCCTGCTGATCACGCGATTGAAGCTTGTCCCATTCATCATCACGCTCGGCACCTTGCTGATCTTCCGAGGCGCGGCCACCGGCGTCGCGCACGAGCAGAAAATCGACGCCCCGATCACGTGGCTCAATTCCATGCTCGCCAAATTCCCCGCGCCCGCTTGGTTGATCGTGGCGCCAGGCGTGTGGGCGACCTTGCTGCTGGCGGTGATCGTGTGGCTCCTGTTGCGCAACACCATCCTGGGACGCCACATCTTCGCCATCGGATCGAACGAGAACACCGCCCGCATCTGCGGCGTCCGCGTCGAGCGCGTCAAGTTCTACATCTACTCACTCGGGGGCCTGCTGATTGGCTTCGGCGGGCTGATGCAGTTCAGCCGGCTCACCGTCGGCGACCCCACCGCCGCCAAGGGCATGGAACTCGACATGATCGCCTCGGTCGTTATCGGAGGCGGCAGTTTACATGGCGGAGAGGGTAGCGTGGTCGGCTCGATCGCGGGCGCCATGCTGATGGCGGTCATCCGCAACGGACTGAGCATGAAAGGCGTGCCCAACTGGGTGCAGGACGTTCTGACGGGATCGATCATCGTCGCCGCCGTCACGATCGACCGCCTGCGCCACCGCGACACGGCCGCCGCATAGCAGGGCAGGGCTCTGGCGTTGGTCTATACTGACTCCTCAGGAGGTTTCAACGGCATGAAACGAACAGCACTCATCCACCTTATCTGGCTGGCTTGCTTCGCGCTGGCGGCCTGCTCCTCTCCCGAACCGGCCGAGACTCCAGCCAACGAAGCCGCACACCAACCGCCGGTCGAAACCGACGAGTCCAAACCCTTCGACGCCGTTGAATTAAAGGCGCGGCTCGACGGCGGCGCGGACCTCTACCTGCTTGACGTTCGCCGGCCCGAAGAACTGGCCGAGCATGGAGCGATCGAGGGCTACGTCAACATCCCGATCGATGACCTCGAAGGCCGTCTCTCCGAGATCCCCAAAGACAAGAAAGTCATCACCTACTGCATGCGCGGAGGGCGCGCCTCCCGCGCCGCCAAGATGCTGGCCGAGGCCGGCCACGTGGGCATCCAATACGGCGGCATCACCGAGTGGAAAGAGGCCGGCAACCCGGTCGTCTATCCCGAAGGCGCCAAGCCCTAGTTCGTTCGCGGTCGCGGCCAAAGCCGTTCTGCTCGTCCGGGAAGATCGTCCCAATATCATGCTGCGCAACCGGCGTTTTCGGGTCTGTCTCGCCGAAAAACGAAACTGCTAAGGTGAGGACAAACGTCGATACGTAGGGTGCCCCCATGATCACCCGTCCGATTACACGCAGATTTTCGTTCGCCGCGCCGATTCTCACCCTGGCACTGCTGGCCGCGGGTTCGGCCTTCGCCAAAGACACCTGGACGGGCGTCGAGCGCATCGTCGCCGTCGGTGATGTGCACGGCGACTACGACCAGTTTTTCGCCGTGCTCCAAGCCGCGGGCTTGGTGGATGCCAACGCCAATTGGACCGGCGCCAACACCCATCTCGTGCAAACCGGCGACGTGCCCGACCGCGGCCCCGATTCGCGCAAGGTCATGGACCTGCTGATGAAGCTCGAGAAGCAGTCGCGCAAGGCGAAGGGCTACGTGCACGCCTTGATCGGGAACCACGAGGCGATGAACGTCTACGGTGACCTGCGCTACATTCATGACGGCGAGTACGAGGCCTTCCGCGACGAGGGATCGGAGAAGCTGCGCGAACGGGCCTACAAGCAACACATGGAGTACTTGAAGAGCAACCCTCCGCCCGCTGGGCTCCCTTCCTTCGACGACGCCTATCTGCGGACGTGGCAAGACGATAACCGCTTGGGCCGTTTCGAGCATCGCCGCAGTTTCGCCCCTAGCGGCAAGTACGGCCGCTGGATTGCCGGGCACAACGCGGTCATCAAGGTCAACGACACGCTGTTCCTCCACGGAGGCATCGGACCGAAGTACGCCGGAGTGCCCCTCAAGGAACTGAATGGCACGATTCGCCGCGAGCTGATGGATTCCAGGGAAAAATTCCCGGCCGGAATGACCGTCGATTCGGAGGGCCCGTTGTGGTACCGCGGGCTGGCGCAACACGATGAAGCCACCGAAGCGGCCCATCTCGAGGCCGTCCTGGGCGGCCTCGGAGCAAAGCGAATCGTGATGGGGCACACCGTCACCGACGGCACCGTGATGCCCCGCCTCGGCGGCTGGGCCGTTCTTATTGACGTGGGAATGGCGGAGCCTTATGGTCACCGCAGCGCCTGCCTGGTCATCGAAGGCGGCGCCCTCTCGACCATCCATCGCGGCAAACGGCTCGAGTTTCCCACCGACTCCGGCCAAGACCTGCTGCGCTACCTCAAAGAAGCCGCCGCCCTCGACCCGTCTCCGTCCACCCTGGCGGGCAAGATCGCAGAGCTCGAGCAATCACTCACCGCCGTCGCCGGCACGCAGTAAGATCTCCCGCCCGTCAGCTTGCTTGCCCGGTCAAGATCTTCGTCGCCGCCGGGTGTTCCCGCACTTCCGAATAGTGCAGCACGCGGGCGACTTCGCGGCCGGCTTCGTCGGTGATCGGCGTCGGCCGCCTCAGAATGAACTCGGCGCGGTCGAGCCGGTTGTACGCGATGTGAGCCATCTCCAGCCGGTCGATCGGCTTCGGCTCGTTGCTGCCGAAGTCAGGCGCGAGCAGCGGCCCGGTATCGACATGAAACGACGCACTCTCGGGACGGAAGTTCATCGTCTTGATCGGGTATTCGAGGACGTAGCGCTTGCCGCCCTCGGGCTCGTGAATCTCTGTGCGCCCGATCAACGGAACGTTGTTCTCGGTCGCCTCGTTGATCGCCGCCGGCGAGTCGAGCACGCGCGAGGACGCGAAGCGAGCGATGTCGATCTCAACCGATCGAAACGAGTCGGTGATAGGTTCGCCTCGGTTCGGCTCACCTTGGTAGGTGATGGCGCGTCCCATGCCGCGTTGCTCGGCTAGCGAGTAGATGTTGCGGTATTCGCGGCTGGGGGTCTGGAACAAGCCCGTCTCCGCGTAGACCCACTCGGTGCGGCACGCCGCGATCAGCACGAACTGCTCGACGGTGGCCGAGTCCTCGTCAATCACGTCGATGACGGCCTCGAGTTGAATACGCGCCTTGTTGCCAAGAGGGATGTTGTGCCGCGCGTAAGGCCGAGGGTCGGGACGGGGCGGCAGGTCCCAGGTCATGTAGGAGGATTGGGAGCTACGGGCGGGTGGGTCGGCAGCAGAGTGATCGTTGATAGCCTAGTCGTCCGACGCCGATTGCGTACAACCCACCACCGCTACCGCCGCCCCGGCCAAAGTGGTCTTGACCAATTGCCCCTGAAACCGCCGTCTCGTTACGCTCATCGGTCTGCCCCCTGCGCGGCTGTCAGTCGTGCCCCGCAATTCTACCGCTTCTGATGTTAATCAGGCCCTCTGTTTCCGTTCCGTTGTAGTTCTCTGTGATACCCTTCATAGGAGCTTCGGCATGAAAAGCAAACGGCCTGCGGCTTTCCGGAACCCTTCAGAACCCAAGTCACGCAATGACAGAAACGGCCGCACCGACCCCGAGGGCGGGATACTCCGCCCAAGCAATGCTCAGTCTGCAGGTTTCCAACAGAATCAACAGTGGACGCATCGACTTGTATTTTGCAAGCGAGTTGAACCCTGTCCACAACCCAGCCTCGTCGAACCCGCTTGAGATCTTTGCCAAGCTCGACCGCGTCTCGCGGGGTGGTCTGCGGCAAGAGGACTGGGAGAAGGCTGAAACCATCAAAGCGGCACTCGCGAACTGGGCTTACGAGGCTCACGAAAAGGGTCTAATCCTACGATGCCAAAGTGCGCGCCTTAGCCAAAGAGTGGCGCTTGCTCAGCTCCCAGTTCGCCGACTACAGCGTCTCGATCGCCCGTCTCGCGAGTACGTAGATGAACTCGCCTCGCCTCTACGCGATGATGCCCTCAATCGGCTTGCCGCAGTCGATCTCAAGCCGTTTCTGCCGCTTTGAAAGCGATCAATCTTCTGGGTTTATGGCTGAAACGCCCTCGCTCGCTGCGACAGCACAGAGGACCTTATCAGCAGCCACGAAGTGATCGAGAACGGCTCGCGATCTAAGATCCAATGCGACGGCAAGCTGCAACGCATCGAGCGTTCTCAGCCGCCGGGTTGTCGCGTGCCGCCGAATCAAGTCTCCCGCCGTTTCAAAGTGAGGCTCGCCGACTGCGGCCACATCGATCAGGCGCCCTCCAATGTCGCCGAAAAATCGCTTGCGGACAGCCTCGACGTCGTCTTCGCCAATCATTCCGGCCCGGACCTTGCCCACAAGGACGGATTGAACCTCGACGACCGTGAGACGTGAGATCAGGATTTGGCAGTCCGGTTGCTCAAATAGGCGTTCGACTTGGTCGGAGCCGCGTTCGGGATGGTAGAGCTTGGCGAGCGCGCTCGAGTCGAGAAAGAAGCCGGGCAACTAGGTTTCCTCGCGCTCGGCGATGAAGTCAGACGCGAGAGACCCTGGAATCTTGGAAAGCCGTCGGCGGACTTCCCCTAGGGTTGGAGTGCAAGCGAGGTCGGACGCTACCTTTTCCATGAACTCCTGGGCGCGCCAGTCGTCCTCATCGGTGGCGGAGTAGACGGTGACCCTGACCCGTTGGTGCTCTTTCAGCGGCAACGGATCGAGGGGACGCAGGACGCCCTTTTCGTATACTGCCTCAACCTGCTTCGTCATGTTGCCCTTATTGTAGTTTGGAAAGGCCGGCTACCTATGACATCCATAGTGCTCGGCGGCACGGAAGCCTGCGACGGCAAGGAAGCGCTGAGGGGTCGTTTACCCGATGATTGCCCGGATCGGCTTACCGTAATCAATCTCAAGCCGTTTGTGGCCGGGGACGTCGAGCTTCTTCGGGTCGAGGCCCAACTGATGCAACACCGTGGCGTGGATATCGGTGACGTAGTGGCGGTCTTCGACGGCGTGGAAGCCTAGCTCGTCGGTCGCGCCGTTGACCACGCCGCCTTTAATGCCGCCGCCGGCCATCCAACAAGAAAAACCGAAGGGGTGGTGGTCGCGTCCGCCGCGATCTCCCTCAACGCCCGGCGTGCGTCCGAACTCCGTGCCCCACACGACCAACGTTTCGTCAAGCAGGCCGCGGGACTTCAAATCCCTCAACAGCCCGGCGATGGGCAGGTCGGCTTCCATCGAAAGCTTCGAATGGTTTTTCTTCAACTCGGAGTGGGCATCCCAACCGCCGCCGCCGTTGTCGTGATAGCCGTGGAAGCACTGCACAAAACGTACGCCGCGCTCGACCAGGCGTCGCGACGTAAGCAGGATCTGCCCCCAGTAGTCGGTCGGCTTCTCGCCAATCCCGTAGAGCTTGCGCGTGGCCGCTGATTCGTCGTTGAACTGGAACAGCTCGGGGACGGAGGTCTGCATGCGGAACGCCATCTCGTACGACTTGATGCGCGCGCGCAAGGCGGGATCGTCGGGGTATTGCACGCCCTCCATGCGGTTGAGCTTTTGCAATAACTCGAACTCGCCGGCCTGCTCCTCGCGGTACACGTCCCCGGGACGCGCGAACGGCAGCGGATCGTCGGGGTCGACGTTGAGATCGACGCCGTTGTGTTCGGGGCCGAGGTAGTCGCCGCCCACGGCCGCCGGCCCGCCGAGCTGTGGCGGGACGCCTCCGCCGAGGACGACGAATTGCGGCATGTTGTCGTTTAGCGATCCGAGGCCGTAGTGCGCCCACGAGCCGATCGACGGGAAGTA
Source organism: Bryobacterales bacterium (assembly GCA_965261065.1). Taxonomy (GTDB): domain Bacteria; phylum Acidobacteriota; class Terriglobia; order Bryobacterales; family UBA6623; genus JAKZVK01. The sequence continues at coordinate 8,521,664 of OZ253444.1, forward strand.
GCCCTGGAAGATGTGACGGCCGGTGTGGAACTGGAGCTGCGCCGCGTGGTCGTTGTCGGTGGTCCACATCGAGCGGATGACGGCAACGTCGTCGATGACGCCGCCCAGGTGCGGCCACCAATCGCTGACTTCGATGCCGCTTTGCCCGCGCTTGGTGAAGCCGACCTGCATTGGGTAGACGGTCTTCATCAACTTGCGCGTGGCGGCGGTGAACTCGACGACGTTGTCCTTGAGCCGGTTCGATTCGAGAATGTGAGCGTGCGGCGTGTCGGAGATGGTCTTGCCGGCGTATTTGTTCAGCTCCGGCTTGGGATCGAAGCTCTCGAGGTGGCTCGTGCCGCCCTGCATGAAAAGCCAGATGACGCTCTTGGCCTTGGGGGCGAAGTGCGGCAGACCCGTGGGAGGCGTCCAGGCGGCGGGCTCGTAGGTGGTGGCCGCGCGCCCGATGCCGTCGCGTTGGAGCATGGCACCGAGGGCCAGACCGGTAAAGCCCATGCCGAGGTCCGACAGAAAGGCCCGGCGGTTGACGCGTCCGCAGGAACAGGCCGCGGAGATAGCAGGTTGTTTCATGGTTGCCCCGTTTTGCAGTTCCGTGTAGCATCCGTGGGCACGGCATGCCTAGCCCAACATCGTCCTTAGCGTACCACCACAAATTCGTTGCGATTGAATAAGACGTGCACCAGATTCTCGCGGGCGCGCAGAGTGGAATCCGTAGAAGCGGGTACCGCGCTCTCCTCGGCCGCGCGAAAACGTGTCAGTCTCGCTGGGTCGCGGAACAGGGCGGCTTGGCTCTTGAGGAAGTTCCGTGTCTCTGACCGCTCGGCATCGTTCGGCGGACGTCCGAGGACGGCTTCGAACGCCAACCGGATGAACGTCGCGTCGTCCGCGGACTCATCGCCCTGGAGCTTGCGCGCCAACAGCCGCGAGAGCCTCAGGCTCAGTTTGCTGTTGCTCATGGCCAAAGCCTGCTGGGGCATGATGCTCTCGTAGCGCTCATAACACTCCGTCGCGTTACCGCCGTCGAACAACGTGAGAAACTGCATCTGCGAATTCGGCGTGTGCGTGAAGTAGAGGCTGCGGCGGCGCGAGGTCTGGCCCATACTTTCGTCGAGTTCGGGGCCGCCCATGGTCGTGTCCAACTGGCCCGAGACGGCGAGAACACTGTCGCGGACGGTTTCGGCTTCCATGCGGCGCGGGTTCATGCGCCAGTACCAGTGATTCTCGGCGTCGGCGCCCAGGTTCGGGTGCTCCCGATCGCGCCCGCCCGACCGCATGCGGTAGGTGCTGCTGGTCAGCATCAGCCGGTGGAGCTTCTTCATGCTCCAACTGTTTTCCATGAAGTGAACGGCCAGCCAGTCGAGTAGCTCGGGATGCGTGGGCGGCTTCCCGTTGAGGCCGAAGTTCGAAACCGTCGGGACAAGCGGTTCGCCGAAGTGGCGCATCCATATGTGATTAACGGCAACACGCGCGGTGAGCGGATTGTCCTTGCCGGTGATCCATTTCGCTAATGCTGTGCGCCGGCCGGTGCTCTTTTTCGGATAGACCTTCCCAAGCGGCGTGTATTCCTTGGCCGCCTTGCCGAGAGCGTCCTGCGCCTGCCCAAGCCGTTTGGTGGCGGCGGCGACTTTCTTTTCACGGGCAGCGCGGGCATCGTCGTCGGCGGGCTGCGGAGAGCGCAGCGCTTCGTCCAAGCGCTGTTGGGCGTCGAGCAACTCCATCCGCCCCCGCAGCAAATGGGCGTGACGTTCGGCGTCGAGGGCCGTCTTGGCGAGTTCGTCGGCATTGGCGGCCGGCGGCTCGGCGTACTTGGCTTTCTCGGCCGCGATGCGCGCCGCGACGGCGGGCCGGTTGGCGCGCGCCCAGGCGAGCTTTCGTTCAGCCACCGCAACGGCATCCTTGGCGCGGCGCAAGGTGATCTCCGGATCTTCCGGCGGCATCTGGTCGATCCACTTGGCGATCGTTGCGATCTTGGCCTCGGCAAGCGGCGACTGGCGATAGGGCATGCGCGGCTTGGCCTCGCCGGTCAGGAACGTGATGAGCGGGCTTTCGGCGCTCTTGCCAGGGATGACGACCGGACCGCTGATCGATGCGCCCTGCGCGATCGTATCGGCCGATGTGAGGTTCAAGCCGCTCTTGGAAACTCGGGCGCTGTGGCATAAGGTGCAGTGGGTGCCGAGAATCGGTTTGACGTCCTTGTTGAAGTCCAGTTTTTCGGCTTCCGCGATGGCCCCGGCCTCGCTCGTCCCACCGTCGGATCGCCGGCGCTCAGCCTCCTCGAGGTCGCGCTTCGCCTTATCGAGCGCGGCTTCGGCACGCTCGACTTCGGTTTGCGCCTCGGAGAGAAGATCGTCATGGATGGCCGGCCGCAAGTCCGGATAGTATGACTCGATCGGGAGGTCGACCGGCTGGATCTCGATCGGGTTCGACGCGCTGGCGAGAATCTCCGGCACACCCGGGTCGAGAGGATTCTCCTTGTCGGGGTTGTTCTCATTGCCGCCGATGAAGCGATAGGTCTTCTCGAAGATACCGGGTTTGAAAGGCACTTCGGTCCGTGGTTCACGCGGCTCCGCGTCGTAGACCCGTGCCAGACCATCCTTCTCGAGGTTCGGCTCGCCGGCGATGCGGTCGGTGCGGACGTCGTGCGGTTCGAAGAAGGCGCGCAGCTTGTAATACTCCTCCTGCGCAATCGGGTCGAACTTGTGATCGTGGCAACGGGCACACTTCATCGTGACGCCCAGGAAACCAGCGGCGGTGTACTCGACCGTGTCGCGCACCCAAACGTTGCGGTTGAAGATGAACCAGTTGCGAACGAGGTAACCGGTCGCGCGCAGGGCGTCGGTGTCGGTCGGTGCGATCTCATCGGCCGCAAGCATCTCGTGGATCATGCGGTCGTAGGGCTTGTCTTCGTTCAGTGACTCGATGATCCAATCGCGCCAGTGCCAGACAAAGGGTTGGCCGTTGCGGACATCGCCGGCGGAGCGGCGGCCATACCAGTCGCTATAGCGCCAGATGTCCATCCAGTGGCGGCCCCAGCGTTCGCCGTATTGGGGGCTGTCGAGTAGCCGGTCGACGAGCCGCTCATAGGCGTTGGGGCTCGGGTCGTTCAGGAAAGCGCTGACCTGCTGGGGCGTCGGAGGCAAACCCAGCAAGTCGAGGTACAAGCGGCGGACAAGCAGGCGCTTGCCGGCTTCGGGCAGCGGCTTGAGCCCGTGCTTGTCGTGTTCGGCGGCGATGAAGGCGTCGATGGGATTCCTGACCCAGCCGCGGTTACGCACCTCCGGAACGGGGCTGTCGACGGGCTTCTGATACGCCCAGTGGTCGCTGCCGTGCGAGAAAGCCTGTTGCGGCGCATCCTCGGGCATCACGAGCGTGGCGACGTAGGGTGCCTGCGAATTGATCCAGGCTTCGATCTTCCCGATCGCGTCGTCGGGCAGCTTGGCGCTTTGATACGGCATGCCCGGCTCGTGTTCGTGACGAATCTTCTTGACCAGCAGGCTCGCCACGGCGTCGCCGGGCACCACCACGTCCTTGTGTTCGTCGCTGCCACGGAGCAGCTTTTCGCGCGTCGAGATGTCGAGCCCGGCTTGTTTGAACTTGCCGCCATGGCAGACCAGACATCGCGACTCGAGAACGGGTCGAACGTCTTCGAAGGACCCGCCACCCGCGGTACTTCCTTGGGCCGCGACCGCCACAGCCGTCTCAACGTAGGGCGCGCCTAGGTCGATCCACAACCCGATCAGAGCGACCGCCTCATCCGAAAGCTTCTCGGCGGCGAACGGCATGCGCGGCTCTTGGCGATGAGCCACGACATCGTAGAGCAGGCTCGCCCTCGCATCGCCGGGCACAATCGCCGGACCGCGTCCACCGCCGGTGAGCAGCGCATCGCGGCTGGTCATCTCGAGCCCGCCCTGCTTCGCGTCGGCCTTGTGGCAGGCGATACAGTGTTTTTCAAACAGCGGCTGGATATGATTGACGTACAACCTGCGCCCGGCCCGCTCGGGGGAGACAACGGGGGGTGACTGGGCGCCTGACTGGGCGGGCCCGAGTTGGGGAGCCACAAGCACTGCCGCCGCCATGGCCGTGGCAAGCAAAGCCAACCCCAAGTTTCTTCGCGTAGAGCGTTCCTGCACCACAAACTCCCGCCTAACGTTACTACAACAGTACGTTGGGCGATTACCTATGTCAACACAACGACTGTATTCAACGAGATGGCAGGGAAGACCAAAGCTCTGGATCGATACGACGCTGTTCCCTGAGAAGCGCATCGAACTCATCCGCTTCCTCGTCCGTCCAAGTCCCAGCCAGGTGGGTCGCGAGACTGGCGCTTGACTCAGCAGCGCGGCCGGCGTCTGATCCGGCCGGTAGATCGACTTGAGATTGGATTCCACGGACCGAGTCCGGACTCTGTCCCCCCGCCCCGACTTTGGGCGCACGGGGGGTGTAGGGTCTCATGTTGTCGTTGGTGTCGACGTTGTTTTTGCGCTGTTGGGCGGCGATTACCTCCTCAGTACCTCCGTTGCCAGGCGGCTCGGAGCGGGCGCCACGGGGGTGCGGTTCGTTCCGTAGTTCGTCCTGAGGGCTTCGGCGGTGCTCAAGCCCTTTGTTTTCACGGGGCCTTGGGTTCGTCTGTGGCCTCGGTCCCTCCTGGGTGACCCGTGGTTTGATTTTCGTGATGCGTGATTCGTGATTCGTGATTCGCCGCCGAGCGTCGCTTGGGGGCTGGGCACGAACTCGGCGCGGAAGCCGATCGGGTTGGAGGTCTGCGCTGCTGCGGCCGGGGGCTCGTAGCGCGGCGGTTGTGGTTCCATCGGGTCGGGGGTGGTGTAGGGGTCCGGGTCGGTGACGGTCGGACGGTGGATCGCCCCGTTGGCGGCGCGATTCTCTTTGCAGTCGAACTCGTCTTTGCGCAGTTGCCGGATCATCCGCAGAGCGCGCGTGATGTCGCGGCTCGTCATGGTGCGGTAGCGGGCCAGGTTGTGGAGGGCCTGGGTGTGGTCCTGCATGCTCTTGCCCAGCAGTTGGTTCTCGCCGTTGCGGCCCGGGACGATGGTGTTGAGGTAGCGTTCGCGGGTGGCGCGGTCGGTGCCGTGGTACTGGTAGGTGGTGAGGCCGGCCTCGATGCGGGTGATGCGGCGGAGGCGCCAACGAGAGTCGGCGATCTGGAGGACGAGCTCGAATTCGATGGCGTTCTTGGGGAAGAGGTTTTCTTCGAGGATTTGGAGTTGGCGGTCGTATTCGGCGGGGTCCTCGTCGGCCATGACGGCGTCGCGAGCGAGGAGGCCGTGCTTGAGTGCGTTTTTGGAGGAGCGGGCTTTGCCCTCGGGGGTGCGGGGGCCGGTTGATTTCTTGGCGTTTTGGCGGTTCGCCTTCCGTTGTGCTTGTGTAGACATAGTGATTCTCCTTGAAAGTGAAAAAGCCGCGCGGTTGGCCCGCGCGGCCCGGTAACGTCGGCCATTGGGCCAGCGTTCTTCACCTTCAGGATACGCTGGGGTGGTTGGGGTAAAAGGGCCCCCGACGGGGTAAGTGGTTTGGAATCAGTGGAGTGAGGATTTGAAAGTTCTGTGACTGATTGGGTGGGTTGAGGGAAGACCGCACGGATCTCAGAACCGAGATCCCCGCTACGGGCTCGTACCGAAAAGGGCTCCGTCCCACTACTGTCCCAACGTCGATTCGTAGAAACTCCGTAAGTCACGATTTCACAGCGTAATAGGGTTGGTTTCAAGGCAAATCGATTTGAACGCCATCGGCGGCCTGCCTGCCTGTACGATGCTGGGTCATGCATGTCGGACGGACCGTTTTCTCGCAGCTGATGGATTTGTTCCCCTGGGTTGAGTTCCGCCGTTGCGTCGAGCGCTACCGGGGACATCACAAGGTGCAGCGCTTTTCGTGTCTCGACCAGTTCCGGTGTCTTGCTTTCGCCCAACTCACCTCGCGGGAGAGTCTGCGCGATATCGAAGTTTGTCTCCGCGCCGTACAACCACGGCTCTACCATATGGGCTTTCGCGGCAATATCTCCCGCAACACGCTGGCGAATGCCAACTTGAAACGCGACTGGCGCATCTACGCCGATGTTGCTCAGATCCTCATCCGTCAAGCCCGGCAACTCTACTCCCACGAAAATCTGGGGCTGGAATTGGAGCAGACAGCCTACGCCCTGGACTCCACCACCATCGATCTGTGCTTGTCGTTGTTCCCGTGGGCTCCCTTCCAACGCACGAAAGCAGCCGTGAAGGTCCATACCCTGTTGGACCTGCGCGGCAGTATTCCCAGCTTTATTCGCGTGACGTCGGCGCACGTCAGCGATGTCAGCGTGTTGGATGATCTCGTGCTGGAGCCAGGGGCCTGCTATGTCATGGACCGCGGGTACATTCATTTTGCCCGCCTCTACCGGTTCACGCTGGCGGCCACTTTCTTCGTCGTGCGGGCTCGAACCAACATGCAGTACCGCCGCCGCTACTCCCATCGCGTGGACAAAACGACGGGCCTACGCTCAGATCAGACGATCGTACTCACCGGCCAGAATTCGGCCCGCGACTATCCCGCCCCCACTCGGCTGATCCGCTATTGGGATGAGCCGCAGAACCTTCGCCTGCGTTTCCTGACGAACAATTTTCTGTTGCCTGCGCTCACGATTGCGCAACTCAACAAGCGTCGCTGGGATGTGGAATTATTCTTCAAGTGGATCAAACAACACCTCCGCATCAAGAAGTTCTACGGCACGTCGGCGAACGCGGTGAAGACGCAGATCTGGGTCGGGGTGATCGTCTATCTGATGGTGGCGATTCTGAAGAAACAGCTCGGCATCGAGGCCAGTCTCTCCCGAATTCTACAGATTCTCAGCGCCACCGTTTTCGAGAAGCTGGGTATCCACTTGACTCAGGTGACCCCAAGATGTAGTGTAGGGCCTGGTGGAGGATTACCCGCGCGACCAACTCGAATTCGAGTCTCACTTTGCGAGCGAGGAGGCTTGCCGCGACTATCTGTTCGCCTTGCGCTGGCCAGAGGGTTTCCGCTGTCCAAGGTGTGGGCATGAGCGCGCTTGGCCGGTGCGCAAAGTGTGGTTCGAATGCGCTCGCTGCGGGCGGCAAACCTCCGTCACCGCCGGCACGATCTTTCAAGACACACGCAAGCCGCTGCGGCTGTGGTTCCGGGCGATGTGGACCATCACCACGCAGAAGAATGGGGCCAGCGCCCTGGGTCTACAGCGCGTTCTGGGACTGGGCAGTTACCAAACCGCCTGGACTTGGATGCACAAGCTGAGGCGAGCGATGGTGCGCCCGGGGCGGGAGCGATTGACGGGCCTCGTCGAGGTCGATGAGACCTACTGGGGCGCTGAAGAAGAAGGGGTAATCGGCCGGCAGACCGAGCGTAAAGCGTTGATTGCAGTCGCCGCGGAAGAGAGAGGCACCGGGCTGGGGCGCATCCGCATGCAGCGCGTTCAGAACGCCTCGGCGGCCAGTTTGATGCCCTTCGTCGAGGAGTCGGTCGAGCCGGGCAGCGTGGTTGTTACCGACAACTGGTCGGGCTACGATCCGCTCAAGAAGAAGGACTACCAGCGTCGTATCATCTCGATTAACAACCGCCGCGAGCAGGCCTCGCAGCTACTGCCGAGGGTGCACTTGGCGATCTCGCTACTCAAGCGCTGGATGCTGGGCACGCATCAGGGGGCGGTCAGCCACGAGCATCTGGACTACTATCTCGACGAGTTCGTGTTCCGCTTCAATCGGCGCAGATCACGCAGTCGGGGCAAGCTCTTCTACCGCCTTGTGCAGCAGGCCATGGCGGTGGAGCCGACGCCGTACCGCTCGATCGTCGCCGATTGGGACGCTAAGACGCTGTGAGCCCAACTACAAGATGTTGGGGTCACCTGAGTCAAGTGGATACCCGGCTTCGAGAAAACGCCCATTTTACAGGTGTTGGAGGGCCTCGATTCCCAACTTCCACCACTCCATCCCTCCAACCAACTGACTCTATTCGACTTATGATGGGACAGTAGTGGCTCCGTCCCCTTTTGGGCCCTTTTGGGCCCGCTACAACTGCCGCCTATGCCGCCTTCCTGGCCGAGGATCACAAGCCGGGCTCGATTCAAGCGGCGCTTTCCGCCATCTCACAGGCCCACAAGCTCGCCGGTTACGATTCCCCCACCCTGTCACCCGAAGTTCGTACAACCATGGCCGGTATTCGACGATCCAAGGGCGTCAGACAGGACGGCAAGAAGCCCTTGATGACCGAGGACCTCCGAAGGATGATCGAGGCGCTGCCGGAAGGGTTGAAAGGCGTTCGCGATCGCGCCTTGCTGTTACTCGGTTTCGCGGGTGCCTTCCGACGATCCGAACTCGTTAGCCTCGATGTGGACGATCTTGAGTTCACGAACGAGGGTCTCGTCGTGACTCTCCGACGTTCCAAGACCGATCAGGAAGGGGAGGGCCGCAAGGTTGGGCTTCCGTTTGGATCGAATCCCGCGACGTGTCCCGTGCGGTCATTGAAAGCGTGGCTAGAAGCGAGCACTGTCACCGACGGTCCCGTCTTTCGTTCGGTGAATCGCCACGGACAGCTTCAGACGCAGCGCCTCACGTCCCAGTCGGTCGCGCTCGTCGTCAAGGGATACGCCGAAGCGTGCGGTCTGGACCCTAGCGCCTTCGCAGCACCTCGACCGGACCGACGCGTGGCTCCCAGCGGCAAGGTTGTTGCATGCAGGACGAGAGAGGGAGTAGGATGTGGTTGCTGAAGATCCAAATCGGAAAGCTGGGTATCCACTTGACTCAGGTGACCCCAAGATGTAGTGTAGGGCTTGGTGGAGGATTACCCGCGCGACCAACTCGAATTCGAGTCTCGCTTTGCGAGCGAGGAGGCTTGCCGCGACTATCTGTTCGCCTTGCGCTGGCCAGAGGGTTTCCGCTGTCCAAGGTGTGGGCATGAGCGCGCTTGGCCGGTGCGCAAAGTGTGGTTCGAATGCGCTCGCTGCGGGCGGCAAACCTCCGTCACCGCCGGCACGATCTTTCAAGACACACGCAAGCCGCTGCGGCTGTGGTTCCGGGCGATGTGGACCATCACCACGCAGAAGAATGGGGCCAGCGCCCTGGGTCTACAGCGCGTTCTGGGACTGGGCAGTTACCAAACCGCCTGGCCTTGGATGCACAAGCTGAGGCGAGCGATGGTGCGCCCGGGGCGGGAGCGATTGACGGGCCTCGTCGAGGTCGATGAGACCTACTGGGGCGCTGAAGAAGAAGGGGTAATCGGCCGGCAGACCGAGCGTAAAGCGTTGATTGCAGTCGCCGCGGAAGAGAGAGGCACCGGGCTGGGGCGCATCCGCATGCAGCGCGTTCAGAACGCCTCGGCGGCCAGTTTGATGCCCTTCGTCGAGGAGTCGGTCGAGCCGGGCAGCGTGGTTGTTACCGACAACTGGTCGGGCTACGATCCGCTCAAGAAGAAGGACTACCAGCGTCGTATCATCTCGATTAACAACCGCCGCGAGCAGGCCTCGCAGCTACTGCCGAGGGTGCACTTGGCGATCTCGCTACTCAAGCGCTGGATGCTGGGCACGCATCAGGGGGCGGTCAGCCACGAGCATCTGGACTACTATCTCGACGAGTTCGTGTTCCGCTTCAATCGGCGCAGATCACGCAGTCGGGGCAAGCTCTTCTACCGCCTTGTGCAGCAGGCCATGGCGGTGGAGCCGACGCCGTACCGCTCGATCGTCGCCGATTGGGACGCTAAGACGCTGTGAGCCCAACTACAAGATGTTGGGGTCACCTGAGTCAAGTGGATACCAGGCATCGGAAATTCTGGTTGGAGGTTAAACCCAGATGAGCAAAAAACATTACGTCATGTGCGCAGCTGTCATTGTTTGCACGATTATTCTCACTGTACCTTCTGCTCACGCCCAAGGCGCTGAGGAGGTTAGAGGCGTGGATGTAGGTATGAAGTTTGGAACAATTGTGGGCGCAGTGATCGGAAGCGTATGGTTATTGACGCGTCTATTTAAAAGGAAGAAATAGTTAGTGTCTCGTACCCCGTCCGGGAAAAGTGGGGGGAAAGTGGGGGACATCCATGATAGGTATCTGTCAAGGATGGACGCAGTCATCCGAATCCTCCCGTCAGCGGGGGCGTTGTCTTCAGCAGTGACGCTTCGCAGCCCGAGCGTTTTTGCGAATCAAGTCGCAAGGTCAACGAGTCACGTGACCAGACATCCATGTGCGCGCATCGGGTCGCCCCACCGTACCGGCCGGGGGACCGTCGCGGAAGATTCAGTTTGGGTTTTCAGGCCCGCCGGCCTCGAAACAGAGATACGGACGCATCAGAAATTTCCCAGGAAACTCCCAGCAAACTCCTTCGCGTAGTCCCCAACAGGCGAGGACCGGCGGGCCGCTCGTGACACCGCACAGCGTCGATGAAACTCTTCGTTTCTCCTTTTAACAGAAAAAAAGCAAATTCTCCTCGTTACGCCTCGGCCGCAACCCGCGGCACGAACGCGCGGCCACTGGTGTCCACGGCCCGCAGATACGCCACCAACTTGCGCGCCACGGCCAACGTCGCGCGATTGCGAGACCCGCGCGTCAACTCCCGCTCATGGACGTCGTGCAGTTGCGGGTTCCAGCGCGGCGCGAGTTTCGCCGCCTCGATCAGCACCCGCTGCAAATGCTTGTTGCGCTGCTTCGACAGCGGTCCCCGCTGCGTCTTGCCGGCCGACTCGCGCTGTGCCGAACACAACCCACAGTAACTCACCGCCTGGCCCAGCGAACCGAAGCGCTCGGGCTCGACGGTCTCCAGCGCCCAGGTCAACGCCGTCACCTCCCCCACGCCGCGAATCGACTGCAGCAACTCGACGCGTTCCCGCAACAGCGGATGGCGCCGCAATCCGCGCAGTAACTCCTGCTGCAAACGATCGAACATTTCCAGGCTGCCGCGGGTGATGGCGAGCAGCTCGATCACCGACTCGGGCGTGTCGCGCAGGCTGTCGAGATAGGAGTAGAAATAGTTGCGCCCGTGCAGCCGCCTGGCATCGTAGGGTTCGCCCACTTCCATCAGTAGCCCGCTGATTTTGTTCTTCATGCGGACGGCTTCGCCCAGCAGCAGATTGCGATAGCGCAGCACGCGCCGCAACTCGCGCAGGGCAGGCGGCGCCACGTAGCAGCGCGGCAGCAGGTTGCAGCGCAGCAGGTCACTGATCTTGGTGGCGTCGAGACGGTCGTTCTTCTTCTTGGCGCAGGCGATGGCCTTGAGCATGGCCGGGTGTGCGACTTGCAGTTCCTGGGCGAAGGGCTGGAGGTGATCGTAAATCCAGCCGGTAAACAGGGTGGCTTCGAGCGCGCCCACCCAAGGGCGCTCGAGGGCTGACGCCCAAGCGGTCAGGGCGGCGCGAGTGGCCGCGACCTGACCGCGCTGGACGATCGTTCCGTCCCCGGTTTTGATGCAGAAGCTGATGCTTTTCTTATGGACATCGAGTCCGATGTAGTAGAGTTCTGGCATGGAATCCTGCTGGGATTGGCTCTGAGCCGACCGCGTGGCCGCTCTCAGCATTTTGCCCCCGGGAGGATTCCTCTTTGCCACTACCTATGCATTGAAACAGGCTACTACTTTTCGATGGGCTCAAGCCGTTGCTTCGGAGCTGGTCCAACGCCCCTTTCAGGGCTGGAAGGGTGTAGGGGACGGTACCCTGGGTTTCGGCTTCGCCGGCACCCAGGGCTAACATCCGGCCGCCGCTTCGCGGCTAAGCAGAGGTCGCATGCGTTGGCGGGGCGAGGGCCGGGCGGTGTTGGGTTGACGGAGCGGGAGGCTGGTTCGTCAAGCACGCGGTTTGGTGAGACCGTGGCGCATGGCGGAGGCGTGGGTGCGCGTTGGATCGAGGGAAGGCCGCGGATCTCAAGACCGAGATCCGCGCTACGGGCTGAGCCTTGGGCGTCAGCAGCCCACCTGACTCGGGGCCTTGGACCGACGTCTTCGGACGCCGGACCAAGGCCCCGAATCAGATAGAGAGGTGTGTTGGGCGACCGGTCCCCGGGTTGGCACCCGGGGCTAGTATTAAGGCGCCGCGGCGCGGCTTGGAAACCCAGACATCCAATCAGCAGGGGGCGGGTTGGGCGGTCGATCCCGGTGTTGACGGAATGGGTTTGGATCGGGCGGCGTGCCAGCGGGCAAAGCGGTCGCCGATCTCCCGGTCGGTTCATGGGAGTCAAACCCGCGGATCTCAAATCGAGACCCGCGCTACGGGAGCTACCCGCAAGCCCCGAGCCAAGGGACGAATCACGACTCACGGATCACGAAACACGAACCACCGATCTTGCACCCACGCCTCAGCCCTGATACGTTGATTCTCAGAACATAAAATGCCACAAGTGGCCGCCGGCCCGGAAGCGCAGCTTTACTGGCTGGCCCTGCACTTGGTTCCGGGGCTCGGTGCGCGGAACGCTCTCAAGCTGATCAAGAGTTTCGGAGACCCCGAGAGGATCTTCCACGCGTCGCTCAGCGAGTTGCGCTCCTGGGGGCTCCGCCAGGCCGTGGCCCAGGCGATTCACTCGGGTACGTCCTTTGAGGACGCCGCCGAGGAGACGCGCAAGGTCGAGGGCGCGGGCGTCGAGGTCGTCCCGTTTCACGATTCGCGCTACCCGGCCCGGCTGAAAGAAATCTTCGGCCCGCCGATCTTGCTCTATGCGCGCGGCCGGGTCGAGTTGCTGAGCACGGCGGGCGTCGCCGTCGTGGGCGCCCGCAGGCCCACGCCCTACGGGATGGCCGTTTCGCAGAAGCTGAGCCGCGAATTGTCCGAAGCGGGTCTGCCCATCGTGAGCGGTATGGCGCGGGGAATCGACAGCTACGCCCACCGCGGCGCCTTGCAGGCGCGCGGGACCACGATCGGCGTGCTGGGCTGTGGGGTGGACGTGGTTTACCCTCGTGAAAACAAGAAGTTAGCGGCCGAGATCGTCGAGCGGGGACTGCTCGTTTCCGAGTTCCCGATGGGGGCCACGGCGTTCCCGCAAAACTTCCCGATACGGAATCGTGTTATTAGTGGATTGAGTCTGGGGGTGATGGTGGTTGAGGCTGCGCAGTACAGTGGGTCGCTGATTACCGCGCGGCTCGCGCTTGATCAAGGGCGCGACGTCTACGCCATACCGGGCAGCATTGTCTCGAAACCCAGTTGGGGCGCGAACCTGCTGATCAAGCAAGGCGCCAAGCTGATTCAGGAATCCGCCGACGTGCTCGAAGAGTTGCCGGTGGAGGTGCGCCGCGAGGCGGCGCGGCGTTATCAGCAGGGCTCGGACGGGAAGAAGGTTGAAACCTCTGAGCCCGCGCAGGCATCACTGTGGGAGGCGAGTGCATCGCCCCTCGCCAAGAAGTTGCTGCCACAATTGGAAGTGGACACGTCAAAACACATCGATGAGATCATTCGAAGCTGTGAGCAGAATTCTCCGTCGGAGATCCTCTCGGCTCTCGGTGAGTTGGAGTTGTGCGGCGTGGTGAAGCAGCTTCCCGGGAAACACTTCGTGCGGGTTTGGGTCACCTAGACACGGACTCCCCCCAAGCAAACAATCGGCATGGCAAAAGAATCGAAAGGGCGGTCCCTTGTGATCGTCGAGTCGCCTACCAAGGCGCGGACCATCTCGAAGTTCCTCGGCAAGGGATTCGAGGTCCTCGCCTCGAACGGGCACATCCGCGATCTGCCCGACAGCGCGGCCGAGATCCCCGCCAAGCTCAAGAAGGAGCCGTGGGCGCGGCTGGGCATCAATATCGATGCCGAGTTCGAGCCGCTCTACGTCGTCCCTGACAGCAAGAAGAGCCAGGTCAAGGAACTGCGGGCCGCCGTGCAGGGCGCCGACGTCATCTACCTCGCGACGGACGAAGACCGCGAGGGAGAGTCGATCAGTTGGCATCTACTCGAAGTGCTCAAGCCCAAGGTGCCGGTCAAGCGGCTCGTCTTTCACGAGATCACGCGGTCGGCCATCGAACAATCTCTCGAGCAGGCGCGCGACGTCAATCAAGACCTGGTCAACGCGCAGGAGACGCGGCGCATTGTCGACCGGCTCTTTGGGTACGAAGTCAGCCCGCTGCTGTGGAAAAAGATGGCGCCTCGGCTCAGCGCCGGCCGCGTGCAGAGCGTAGCCGTGCGGCTGCTCGTCGAGCGCGAGCGGGCGCGGATTCGCTTCCGCTCGGCCAACTACTGGGGCCTCAAGGCGAACTTCCGCAAGCCGGGCGCCGGCGACGGCCTGTCGGAGTTCGAAGCGGAGTTGAGCGCGGTCGGCGAGCAGCGTGTCGCGATTGGCAAGGACTTCAATCCCGACACCGGCGAGCTGAAGAACCCGAAAGCCGTCACGGCGCTCAATGAGCAGCAGGTGCGGGCCTTGCAAGAGCGGCTGCTCACCGAAACGCCGCGGGTGGCTTCGGTCGAGGAGAAGCCTTACAGCACCTCGCCGGCCGCGCCCTTCGTCACCAGCACGCTGCAGCAGGAAGGCAACCGCAAGCTGCGCTTCTCGGCCGAGCGCACCATGAGCATCGCGCAGCGGCTGTATGAAAACGGTTTCATCACCTACATGCGCACCGATTCGACGACGCTTTCGAACGAAGCGCTGGCGGGCGCCCGCGCCGTGATCGAGAAGGAGTTCGGCGCCGCGTACCTGCCCGCGCAAGCGCGTGTGTACACCACCAAGGTGCGGAACGCGCAGGAGGCGCACGAGGCGATCCGGCCCGCCGGCGAGTCGTTCACGCCGATGGGGGAGGTCGAGAGGTCGTTGGGCGTCGAGGCGTTCAAGCTGTACGAGATGATCTGGAAGCGCACCGTCGCCAGCCAGATGCCGAATGCCCGCGGCACCACCATCTCGGTGCAGGTCGCCTGCGGCGACGCGCGCTTCCGAGCCTCCGGCAAGACGATCGAGTTCCCCGGGTTCCTGCGCGCGTACGTCGAGGGAAGCGACGACCCCGGGGCCGAGCTGGCTGATAAGGAAAAGCTCCTGCCCAAGCTGGCCGAAGGCGAGACGCTCGAAACCAAGGCGTTCGAGCCGTTGGATCGCACGACGCAACCTCCGCCCCGCTACACCGAGGGTTCGCTGATCAAGGAACTCGAAAGGCTCGGCATCGGACGCCCAAGCACGTGGGCCACCATCGTGCGGCTGGTTCTCTCCCGCTCCTATGCCTTCAAGAAGGGCACGGCGCTGGTGCCGACGTTTATCGCGATCGGCGTGGTGGGCCTGCTCGAGCGGTTCTTCACCGACTTGCTCGACTATGCGTTCACGGCGAGGCTGGAGGATGAGCTTGACGCCATTTCGCGCGGGGAGGCCGAGCGCGTCGCGTACCTCCGCAAGTTCTACTTCGGTAACGGGCATCAGGGGCTCAAAGCGCTGATCAAGGCCGGCGAGAGCTCGATCGACCCGCGCGAAGTGTGCGGCATTCCTCTCGGTGAGACGGAAACTGGCGAGACGATCGAGGTGCGCATCGGGCGCTATGGTCCCTTTCTGAGCAACGGCGAACTGCGCACCGGCCTGCCCGACATGCAGCCGCCCGATGAGATGAGCGTCGAGGCCGCGGTCAAGCTGCTCGAGGAGTCGGCCAAGGAACCCGAAACTCTGGGAAGCGACCCTGAAACCGACCAACCCGTCTACCTTAAGAACGGCCGCTTCGGACCTTACGTGCAACTCGGCGTCGCCTCGGAAGGCAACAAGCCCAAGATGGCTTCGCTGTTGCCGAACATGCAGCCCGAAGAGGTCGATCTCGACTTGGCGCTACGGCTGCTGTCGATGCCGCGCGCGGTCGGCAACCATCCGGACGACCAGAAAGAAGTCATCGCAACGAACGGACGCTTCGGGCCTTACGTCAAGTGGGGTGAGGAGATCCGCTCGATCCCGCCCGAGCAGTCTCCGCTCGAGATCACCCTCGAGCAGGCCGTCGAGCTGTTGAAGCAGCCGAAGGGCCGCCGCCGCGCGGCGCAGGCGACCGTGCTGCGCGAGATGGGCAAGCACCCGGTCAACGAGCAGCCGCTGGTGATCAAGTCCGGGCGCTTCGGCCCCTATGTGACCGACGGCGAGCTGAATGCCTCGCTGCGTCAGGGCATGCAGCCCGAAACCCTGACCGTCGACGACGCGGTCGAACTGCTTGAAGCCCGCGCCGCGCGTCTTGCCGCCGGCGGACCCACGCGCAAAGCCACCCGCAAGAAAACCGCCAAGAAGAAGTCAACGAAAAAACGATCGTCCCGCAAGGCCCCCGTGGGAAAGGCCTCGAAGGCCGTGCGGAAGGCCTGAGGCGGCGTATCGGCCTCGACTCAAACCAGCTTGCGCCAGTCGTCGGCGAACTTGCCGTCCTCGAGTTGGTCCCAGATGGCCAGGGCCTGAATCGCGAAGCCCGTGGCTGCCGGACTGAAGTGGGGAACCATCGCACCGGCGCGGCGGGCGAGGGCGAAGCCGCCTTCGGCCTTGGGGTCGAGCGTCTGCATCTGGAACTCGGTGATCAAGGCGGCCTCTTCGTCGGCGCGGTGCTGGTCGAGTTCCATCACGCCCCCGTTGTCGGCGAACAGGCGTAGCCGCAGCAACTGCGCGAGCACGTCACAGCGCAGGAACTCTTCGCTAATGTCGTCGATGAGATTCTCGACCTGCAGGATGCCGAACTGCAGCACGCGCGCGCTCTCGGCCTCGAGGGCGGCCGTGGGCAGAAGGCCCTCGAGGAAGCAGCAGTAGGCGTGCAACCGGCTCATCGTGTCTTCGGCGTCACCGTCGCTATGAAGAAACGCCTCGTGGCGGCACAGGCACCATTTACGGAGCACCTCGACATCGGTTTCGAATTCGCCCAGACCGGTCGCCTCGGTCAGCTCTCGGAAAGCCAGACCGACCTTGAGTTGGTGCACGCCCGCCTCCACCGGCCAGGACCCGCTGCCGAACTCGGGCTGGTCGTAGGCGAGGTCGTAGATGGGAAAGAAGCCGCCGTCCACGGTCGCCATCCGCGAGTGCATGGCCAGGCCGCAGCGCTCGGCGCAATCGCGATACGCCTCGTCGCTCGTGGCGCGCCACAGATCAAGCAGCGCGCGGATGACGATGCCGCAGTCGAGAAAGCGCGCCGGTGGCCGGGAGGAGCCGTCGCCGTTGGGCATCTCGAACGGGAATAAGTCGGTGGAGAGGTCGAATGCCTGCTCCATCAGGAAGCGCGCCGCCTGTAACGCCTGCGCGCTGGGCGGGTCACCTTCCGCGCAGCCCGTACCCAGCAACGTGCTGATGAAGTAGGCGGTGCTGGCGGTCGAGACGGGGCGGTAACGGCGCTCGCCGGCCTCGTAGCAACTCGAAACGCCCCCTGATTCGGCCTGAATTCCAGAGTTGGCCAGCCAGCGCAGACCTGAGTAAATGCAGGAATTCATTGGCCCCGTTGAGTCTCAGCATATCAAAGCAACGTCTGTGCTCCGGCTCTTCGCGGCGGCGGAAGACCGCTGCGAGTCTCGCTCGCGGGGCTACTTTGGCTACGGTGGGCCTTAGCTATACTGATGGTCTTTGCGGTGTTTTGGGGGTACGTAGTATGTTGTCGTTGCGAAAGCGACTCGTCTGCATAGGGGCCGTTGTCGGGGCCTCTCTTACTGTCTCGTCGTTGTGGGCGGAGACCGCCGGGGGCCTCAGTTGGACGCCACCGGAGACGTGGGTGCCGCTCACCAAACCGAGGCGGGCCGCGAACTATCGCGTGGCTCCGGTGGCCGGGGACAGCGATGCCGCCGAGTGTGGCGTCTACTACTTTGGCCGCGGCCAGGGCGGAAGTGCCGACGCCAACGTGAAGCGCTGGATCGGCCAGTTCCGCACGGCCGACGGTAAGCCCGCCGACGAATTGGCAAAGGTCTCAGCCCGCACCATCAACGGCATCAAACTCACCACCGTCGACATCACGGGAACCCACCTGTTCAAAGCCTTCCCTATGGCTCGCCAGGCGACGCCGAAACCCGGATATCGCCTGATCGGTGCGATTGCCGACGGCCCCGAAGCACCGATCTTTTTCAAGTTCGTCGGGCCCCGGAAGACGGTCGCCGCGGGCGAAGCCGACTTCCGAAAGATGCTGGACTCGTTGCGCCCGGCGAAGTAGGGAGCCGCCCGGCGGATTTTGTCTCGTCGCGGCCGCGGCCGGCTTGGGCCGTACGTGGTTTTCGGGCGGCGATTAAGAGGGATCGCTGATGGGTGTGCGACAAATTTGTGAGGCTCAGGCCGCGCGAGCGCGATTCTCCCAGTAGTCGTCGAAGCGGTTGCTGAGCCGTGCGCAACGCAAAGCCGTGATAGCGTTCGCGCCGCGCACGCTCCAGAACATGCCCGAGCGCTTCAACCGACTCGCAATGACGGTGCGGCAACCCGCCTCGATCACGCCTGAGCCCACAAACAAGCCCTGCCGGCGAAACTCGCCGTAACGCATGCGCTCCGCATGGCGCTGGAAGTAGTCCGCCTCCAGCGCCAGCGGATGCGCCAACTCCGGGTCGTCGGTTTCGATCTCGCGCAGCGCAGTGACGAGTTGCTCGATGCGCCCCGCGTCGAGCTTTTTCTGCATGCGCCACGCCCAACCGCGGAGGCGCTTTTGTTGTTGGGGAAACAGCTTCGACGCCAGCTCCCACAGATGTTCGCGAGCGTGATACAAGTCGACGATCTCGATCGCGCCGGGAAAGTATTCGTGCGAAAGATTCCAGATCCAGCCCGCACCGTCGCCAAGCACGACCTTCTTGCGCGCCCGACTCCAACCCCGTCGCCAAGCCTCGCTGTAAATGCGGCGTCCGAAGGCGGCGGCGTCCTCGATCGCGCCGGTGTAGCTGGTCGAGTCTTCGTCGCGCACGGGACGGCCTTGTTCGTCGCAGCTTGTTTGCGTGAACACACAGCCGAGCTTGACCTCGCGCGTGCCGGCCGGGCCGCCGTCCTTACCCTTGCGGCCGGCCGTCTCGGCGGCGGTGACCGGTACGCCCGTGCCGTCCATCTCGATGTAGAGAATCGGAGTTTCAGGTCCTGACATCGCAGGAAGCTCCAGCGGTACGGCGCGCGCGATCGCGGCTTGTTCTTCGCTGGCGACATCTTCGCCGATCGCCTCGGCTTCGCGCTCGACAGCCTTGGCGGTCAGCCGCACTCCGGCCAACTCGTCGAGCAACGCGCGACCGCGATCGAACGACGTCTCGGAGCCGACCAGCGCCGTCATGCGGCGCACGCCTGGCGAATACTGCGTCGCTTTGACGGCCAGCTCTTGGTCGTGCGGCGCGAAGCCTTTGCCGCAGCGGCTGCAGTGATAGTACGGCCGTTCGACGACGACCTCGCCCAGCATCGTGACGAGCTTCTTCGACCGCCGACCGGCGTAGCGCGCTGGCGAGCCGCAGGCGCAGGGCTGCTGCGATTCGCCGGCCGCGTCTTCGTTCAACAGCGTCTCGAGCAAGACAGCGCCGGCTTGATGCAGCGCGTCGCGCGTCGCCTGTTCGACGGCTTCGAGGTCGAGCGACCCGCGCTTGCGCCTCTCACACAAGACGACCCGTAGCAGCCTCCCTACTTCTACGGCGACTTCTTGCTGGATCGCCTCGGCCGTTTTTTTTCCTGCGGACTCAGCTCGGCGTCCTCGGCGACGGGGCGCAAGCGGCAGATCTGTTCGTTGACTTCGAGCAGTTGTCGGCTCAGCTCCCGGAAGCGGTGAAAAGCCTCAACTTCGCGTTGCGCTTTGCGCCGCTGGGCGGGCGAGGAAAAGGTCTCACTCACGGTCTTGCCGTTGACCTTCCTGGTCAGGTGGTAGTTCGGGCCATGAGCGGGCTGGCCGGGCTGATGGCAGCGGCAGGACGGTTTGCCGCAGCGGCCGCTGACAGCGCTGATGGATCCGCTGCGGAAGTCTCCTAGATCGAGAATCCGAGCGAGGATGGCCTTTCGTTGACGTTCGAGCGCGACGAGAGATTCGGGCATAGTACGCCTCCTTTCCTAACGTATCACTACGTAAGGATTCGCACGCAAAAAAGGGGAACCCGCAAATCATCACTTTCTTGTCGCGCACCCATCGCTGATCGTCTTCGTGTTACTAATGTCCCAGAATGCAAATGGAGGAGTCTCCCCACAAGCGGTCGTCGTTCGTGAGCTTGTTCGAACTCCCGTCAAGCTATGCGCTGCGTGCTCTGCCATGGAAAGATCTCTCCCTTCCGGCGATGGGCGAAGGAGTCGGAGTTCTGCTCGGGTGAGCACGCCGAAGCCTACCGCAATCAGACGCTGAGCCGGCTGATGGCCGACGAGGATGCCGCCGATGCGGAGCGGCCACCGCTGCCTTTTGAGGACTTGGCGGCCCCCCCCCCCAGCACGACCCGAAATGCCGGCGGCTCCGCGCGAGGTAGCGCCGGCCGAGAGCGCCCTGGGTGCCGAGCCTTCCGAGGCATTGCTGTGGCCTCCCGAGGAGCCAAAGGGCGAGGAGAGTCTCACCTTGCCGCCGTTGCCGTCGCTGCAATCGTTGCAAGACGAGGCCGCGCCGTTGTGGAAGGACGGGCTTCCGCAAGCACCACCAGCCGAGCCAGAGCCGGTGTGGTACGAGCAGAGTTTTCCAGCATCTCGCGAGCAGGCTGCTTGGCCGGACGTCGGTGAAGCGGTGCACGGCGAGGCGTTACAGACAGCATCACAGGATGCCGTCCAGGCGGGACAGGACTTCTCACCCCAGCCCAACCACGTCGTCGACTCGATTCCCGGGTTGGAGACCCCCACCGCCGACGTTGTCCTCGAGCAGACAGCTGAAGACGCACTGCAGGCCTTGCACGACCTGGTCAAGAACAGCCGCGATGGAAGCATCACGGCGGATACCGGCACCGAGAGCAGCGCGGGGGAAAGCGCCGAGAGCAGCGCGCGGGAAAGCGAGGAGCAAGTTGGCCTACCGACTTCCGATGCCCCCGGTCCTCCCCTTCAAACCGACGAGCGAATCGCCCCTGGTGCCTTGTTGCATGGCGAGCTTGGCGGGGATTCCCCTCTCGTGGCCGGCGCCGGCAAGACTCCCGAATCTCAGGGCTTCGAGATCCTCGACGCGGCCCTGGCGTCGGCGATGCAAGTCGACCCTGAAGCTGAGTCAGAGGGCCCAGCCGGCCTGGACCTGTTCGAGCCGGCACCGAGCGCTGAACTCGAAGCGGCCCCCCCCGCCGATATCGGCGCCGAGCATGCCATCTCGTTGTTGTCGCGCCTGGCTGAAGGCGATGCGGGGACAGCGCTCGAGGGACTTGACGCCGAGTTGCCGGCCCAGGTCGAGGACAACGAGCCCGCGCACGCGGCGTTCGAAGAAGCCGTGCTGAACCTGTCGGGTGGCGAGGCCCTATCGTCCCCCGACGCGGCCAAGGAACTCAACGCGGACGTGGAGGCTGAGCACAGCGCCGCGGCAGACGCGATCGCGCGATTGACGGAGACGACTCTTCCAGACGCGAAGACGCCGTCCCGTGAAGTTGACGCCGACGGCAAAGTACTTGCCTTTCCAGTGTCTGCGCAGAAGGCGGCGGGCCAGCCAAGCTACACTCCGGCCGAAGCCAGTCCCCCGAGTTCCGACCGATCGCGACCCGTTGACATCGAGCCTCACCTCGAACTGCTGCCTGTCGAACCGAAGGCGTCGTTCGGCTCCTCACAAACGCCGGCGGGATCGGATGCGAACGGAGGCTCCCAAACGGAGGGTCCGACCTCGCTTCTCGCCCCTGCCCTCCCGGCCGCGGAAGCGCTGGAACTCGGGGTCGGGCCGTTGCCGTTGGAATCGGCGTGCGGTCCTTCGGAAGCCGAGTGGGTGATCGAGGCGATCCAGCGGCATATGACGGTAGACTCGCTGTTGGACAACCTGACGGTCCGGGGGGGGTGACGGAGGCGGATGCTCCGGACCCGGTCCCGCCGTTGACCGAGAACGAGGGCCCGATGGCGCCTCACTCGGAGCTTGTCCTGCCGCAAAGCTTGCTGGCCGGCCACGAACCCGAGGCCCCGGGACCGGGAGAGATGACCGTAACCGAGCTGATTTTGGCGGAACCGGTCGCCCGTGACTCGGAAGCGATGTTGGAGGAGATGGATTTTGAAACCCAACGGTTCTCGGTAGGTTGAGCGTTGCCGCTGGAGCGCTGGGGATGGAGTGCCGGGAAGCTGGGCTTCCCCTTGCAGAGTCCGCTAAGGGCATAAGGGGAACAGCCCCTTGAATCGTCGGATGAATTGAGGTAAATACCCGACTGCAACCCCGAGGCGGCCAGTGTACATTTTTAATGGTAGCCCGGTTGCGTCAGGGGGTGTGTGTGCCCTCGACGCCTTCAGGGAACACGTGCATGAACATCTTCGGCGACTTGCGCAAAAGGAATCCGGCGGAGCAAGAGGCCGTGCCGGGCGAACTCGGCGCTGAAGCCCAACGGGCCGAGTCCAACGGCGACTCGCGGGCGGCCGCCCCGCGGCTGGTGGAAGAGTTCGCCGAGCCGTCCGAGCCATCACAAGCTGCCCGCGAAGACGTCAGCGAGGCAACGCAGCACTATGCCGCCGCCGTGCGGTACTACCTGCGGGGGCAACTCGATCAGGCGCTGGAAGAACTCCTCAAGGCGAGAGAAGCCGGCGAGGACATGGCCGAAGTCAACACGGCCATGGCACAGATTTATCTTGAGGGCCGCGACTTCGAGAAGGCCTCGGAAGCCTACGGTGAACTGGTTAGCCTGGATCCGACGAACGGCGCGGCGCAGTTCAACCTAGTGTAGTGCGTCAAGCAGATTGCACCTTATGCAGGGCGGCACGTCCGCGCTTGACTTTCTCGAGGATGTCGGAGGCGGTCGCTGTCCAGATGAAGGGCGTGGGATGCTCGTTGTGCTGGGCTATGTAGTCGTCAATGGCGGCGACGAGCTCGTCCACGCTGCGAAACACGCCGCGGCGCAGGCGCTTGACGGTGAGATCGCGAAAGAATCGCTCGACCATGTTCAGCCACGACGCCGAGGTCGGGGTGAAATGAATGTGGAAGCGCGGGTGACGATCGAGCCAACGCTTCACAGCGGCATGCTTGTGGGTGGCATAGTTGTCCACGATGAGATGAAGCTGTTTGTCCTTGGGAGTGCGGCGGTCAATTAAGCGCAGGAAGCGCAACCATTCCTGGTGGCTGTGTCGGGGCATGCACTCGGCGATCACGCTGCCGTCAAGAGTGTTGAGCGCCGCAAACAGGGTGGTCGTGCCGTTGCGCTTGTAATCGTGGGTCATCGTTTGGCCGCGTCCCTTTTTGAGCGGCAGGCCGGGTTGGGTGCGATCGAGGGCTTGGATTTGGGACTTCTCATCGAGCGAGAGAACCAGAGCATGCTCAGGCGGATTGAGATAGAGTCCGACGATGTCGTCGAGTTTCTCGGCGAAACGCGGGTCATTGCTGAGCTTGAAGGTCTTGACGCGGTGGGGCTTGAGGCCATGGGCGCGCCAAATCCGTCCCACGGTGGAAGCGCTGACGCCGGCCGCGGCGGCCATGGTGCGGCGGCTCCAGTGTGTGGCGTTGGACGGTTTCTCGCGGGTGGTCTTGTGGATGATCTGCTGTACTTTCTGCTTCGAGACGGCAGGTGTACGACCGGGCCGTGGGGCGTCTTTTGCAATGCCGGCGATGCCGCTTTCGAGAAAGCGCGTGCGCCAGCGGGCCACCAACTGCCGCGAGACACCGAGCTGTGCGGCGATCTGCTTATTCTCGAGACCGTGGGCGGCCAGCAGGACAATCCTGGCTCGCAGGGCGAGACGAACGGCGACTTGGCGGCCGCGCGCGTAGCGGTCCAACTGCTTGCATTGCGCTGTGTTCAAAGTTACTGGTTGTGCTCTTCGCATCCCATGCCTCCTGTTAATAGAGACGATGGGAAGCCAATATAAGTTACAGTATTTATGGTGCCCTACACTAGGGCTGGCGCTGGAAGCGATCGGCCGCTATGAGGGGGCGCGGGATGCCTTCGCCGCCGCCGTCCAACATGAGCGGGCATTGGGCGACGCGTACCTTGGGTTGGCCGGGGCCTGTCTCAAGCTCAAGGACCTCGCAGGCGCCAAGCAAGCCTATCACGACTATCTGCAGTTTGATCCGGAGTCGTACACGGCGATCTTCGGGCTGGGCGTGTCGCACCAGTTGGACGAGGATCATCGCGAAGCCGTCGAGTACTACCGGCGGGCACTGGAGTTGAAGCCGGAATCGGAAGAAGTGCTCTCGAACCTGGCGGGCCTCTATACCGAGACCGAGCAGTATACCGAGGCGGCCAACTGCTTCCGGCAGATCCTACAGTTAAACTCCGACTCGGTCAAGGCGCTCGAGGGACTGGCATTTGCCTGTTACCGCGAGGGCTTCCTCTCGACGGCACGCACGCACTATCAGCAACTGGTGAAGGTCAGCCCGGACTCGTTTGAAGGCTGGCACAACCTTGGGCTGGTCAATCAAAAGCTGGAAGAGCCGGAGTCTGCGATCGAGCCCTACACCGGTGCTCTGCGGCTCAGGCCGGACTCGATGGAATCAGCCCTCAACCTGGGCGCCTGCCTGCAGGAGGTGGGGCGGGACCAGGACGCCAGGACGAGCTACGAAAGGATCCTGGAACTCGACCCCAACTCTGTGCCGGCGCACTACGGCATGGCGGCGCTGCTCGAGAAGGCGGGCGACCTGGAGGCCGCGGTCTCGTGCTACTCGACGATCGCCAAGATTACCGACTCGCCCGAGCCGATCTTCCGCCTCGCCATCGCCATGCAAAAGGCCGAGGAATGGGAGAAGGCCGCCGCCGCCTACGAACGCTGTACGGAACTCAAGCCCGACTGGGCCGACGCCTGGATGAACCTGGGCGTCGCTCACCTCAAACTCAACCAGACGGATCGCGCCGGCGGGGCGTTTGAGAAGACCCTTGAACTCCATCCCGAGGAAGCGGAGGCGATGTTGGGTCTGGCTTCGATTCGGGTCCGCGAACAGGACCTCGATGGCGCGCGCAGCCTCTATGGCAAGCTCGTCGCTTTCAAGAAGGACTCGCCGGAGATCCTTTTCAATGCGGGCCTACTCGAGCAGAAAGCCGGCGAGCATAAAAAGGCGCTCGACCGATATTCCGAAGCTCTTCAGCTCAAGCCGGACTTCGCCGAAGCCCACCTCAACCTGGGTTCGGTGGCCCGCTCGTTGGGCCGTGAGCAGGAAGCGATCCAGCACTTCGAGAAGGCCCTCGAACTCAAGCCGCAACTCGCCAAGGGCTATTTCGTGCTCAAGCCGATGAAGATTTCGAACCCGCCCCCCCCGCTCACCGGTCCCGGCCACCGTCCAAGACTAGCCCGGGCTCGCGGCGGTCTGGGTTGCAGCCACTCGATACCTCGAGACTCTTCCATCGCCCCAGGGCTCCCGGCGAAAAAGCACCCTACCCGGGGTTACTCCTGACGGCTTCGGCTTCACCGCCGGGCTAACATCCAACGCCGCTTCGCGGCTACTACAACGTCGAGACAAGGTGTGGACGAGCGACGGCTCTTCGTCCGATCCGCCCGCAAAAAAGACTCTCGAATCGCCCATCCCGGCCGATATGAGCCGTGGACATGGGTATTTCCACAAGCACCGCCGTCGCTAAAACTGGGCGTCCGCGCCGTGGCAGGCGCGGCCAAACCGTCATTACCTTCAGCATGGTTTTCGTGCTCCTGATGGCGCTACTGTTCGCGGCATTTGACTTTTCCTACACCGTGTTCGTGAAGGCCACTCTCCATCACGCCGTCCGTGAGGGCGTTCGCTTCGCGATCGCCGGGAACACGCTAGCGGGTATGGCCAAGTCATTCCACTGATTGCGGCGCTCTCGGTTCTCCTGGTCAGCATGGCCGCCATGCGGTGGATCTGATCTATGCGTACGCGGTGAAAGCGAAGCTCGTGACGAGTGTGGACGCCGCCGCCCTGGCCGCCGCGCGCGCGCTCAGCGAGGGCGAAACGCAGGCCGAGCAGCAAGCGGCGGTGAACCTGATGGTACAGCAGTTGTTCGACGCCAACTTCCCCGACGATTTCATGATGGCCGGTTCCCGCAACTACGACACGCCGACGATCATCGACAACGGGGACGGAACACGCACCGTCCTGGTGGCGGCGACGGTCACGGTGCCGACGTACTTCCTGCGCTTCGCGGGCTATAACGATTTGCCCATCAGTGCCTCGGCGACCGCTCTGCGGCGCGACGTGAATCTGATGTTGGTTCTCGACCGCTCGGGCTCGATGAAGAACTCGCCGGGCTCGAACCCAGGTCCCACGGCGTTTCAAGACTTACAATTTGCCTCCAGCCAGTTCGTCGACCACTTCGACGCCACCCGAGACAAGCTGGGCTTGGTGAGTTTCGGGACCGCGACGTGGTTGGATCGTGCCCCTGCCACCGCCTTCAAGCCGGATCTCGTCAACTTGATCAACCAATTGACCTCGGTCAATTCCGGAACGAATTCGAGTGACGGCCTGTGGCTCGCCTACGACGCTTTGATTACTCTTAAGGATCCCGATCCGCTGAACGTGATCGTCTTCTTTACGGACGGCGCTGCCACAACGTTCAGTGGGACCTTCGACGTGACGGCCTATGCTTGTGCGGGACAGCAAAAGGTCGGTACCGCTTGGGGTGGGAACCCGCGGTTCCCCCTGGGCGCAACCCGGTGCCGCCAACCACGAAGCCAAGCCCCGGTACGGGGCGATGGAAAGTAGCCCACGACGCAAGTCGTGGGAAGAAGCCACCAACGAATCGGGAGCCCCGGTAGGGGGCGTTTGAGTCTTACCTGCTTCCCAAGACCCGATCGTTGTGGACCTCCGAAGGCAGGTGCCCTAACCCGGCCCCACTGACTAGGTGTTAGGGACAAGAACCTCAAACGCCCCTGCCGGGGCTGGAGATCGTTTCACGGCCTTGACCCACCGCTTGCGCGGTGGGCTACTTTCAAACGCCCCGTACCGGGGCTCGGTGACGTGGTAGCATGAATCCGCATTGCGCCGAGAGAAATCGCGGACTCCCGTTCGCGGCGCGGTCGTGTTGGATGGCACAGTTGTGGCGGGTCTGCGGGGCCGATTTTTTCACGGCCCCTTACGGTCACGGCTCGGTTTCCTTGTCGATCTTGTCGAAGAAAACGGCCATCGCGCGGTAAAGGGCGTGGAGGTCGGACTTGGAGCTGATCTCGAAGGGGGAGTGCAGCGACAGTATGGGAATGCCGATGTCAATGACCTCCATGTTGTCGTCGGCCAGGAAGGGCCCCAAGGTGCCGCCGCCGCCGGCGCCGACCTTGTAGGTCATCGTCTGCCAGGGGATATCGTTGTCGTCGAAGAGCTTGCGCAGGCGAGCCGTGACTTCGGCGTTGGGACTCAGGCCGCGTCCGTAGAGCTTGATGTTCACGCCTTTGCCCAGCCTCGGCGCGTTGGCACGCTCGAGGCTCGACGACCAGATGGGATGGACGCCCGGGTTGGCGTCGGCAGAGACGACCAGGGTATCGCGCAGCGCCCGGCGAACCAAGATGTCGCGGTAGCCGTCGCCTTCCTGGCGAAAGATCATTTCGGCTAGCAGATCGTTGAGCGCCGAGGACTTCGCCCCAGTGTTGTTGTTGCTGCCGGTTTCTTCGTTGTCAGCGAGGAAAACAACGCTGGTGAAACGAGGGCCGTCGAGGTCGAGCAGGGCGCGCAAGGCGGCGTAGGCGCTCGATCGGTCGTCCTGCCCGTAGGCCCCGAGGAGTCCGCCGTCGAAACCTACGTCGGCCGGCGCTTGGGCGGGCACGAAGCTCAGTTCGGCGCTGACGAAATCCTCCTCTTCGATACCGTAGACATTCTTGAGATGATCCTTCGCGTTCGTCAAGACCTTGGACTGCTCCTTGGTGACGCGCGAGTAGGCGACCGGGTCCATCTCTTCTCCGCCGATCACGCGCCGGGCGGTGCGCTTGCGTTGGGAGGTGTCGACGTGCGGCGCCAGGTCGGGGATGACGAACACCGGGTCGCTGGGACGCAGCCCGACGTTGATCGAGACGATCTGGCCGTCTTTCTTGTAAACGCGGCCGATCAACGCCAGGGGCCGGTTCACCCACTGGTAGGTCTTGAGGTATCCGTTGGGCAGTGTCTGGAGCTTGACGAAGCCACCGGAGGCTTGGAGCGGATGCGGCTTGAGATCAAGGTGCGGGGAATCGATGTGGGCGGCGATGATCCGCAGGCCCTCGCGGATCGGCCGCTCGCCGACGACGAACAGCACTAAGGCGCGGTCACGGTTGTTGGCGTAGAACTTGACGCCGGGAGTGAGAGCACTGTCTTCGCTGAAGGCGCGAAAGCCCTGCTGCTCGGCCAGGCGAATGGATTCCTCGACCACGGTGACTTCGGTGCGCGCCTCGGAGAGGAACTCCTTGTACTGCGCGGCATAGGCGTGCGCCTCGGCGCGGGCTTCGTCGTAGGTCGGGGTGGGCTCGTCGGAGACCTCGTCGGCCGGCTCGTCGTCGGCTTGCGGCGCGGCGGGCAATACGGGCGTCCACGCGGAGAATGTGAGGAAAAATGCGAGTAGCGCGGCAAAGAAAGGATGGAAATTCATGGGGGAACGGCGACCTCCCCATGCAGGATAGCAAAGGGTTGGTAGAGGAGCCGGTTATTGGCGGGGGTGCGGGAAAGGGAAGTTGGCGGCAGTTGCGACGCCGAGGGCACGGCATGCCGTGCCCCTACATGACACGGCTTCGCCTTAGGCACGGATTCGGGACGCGCCGTACGTCGGATCGGAACCGCTGATCGGGTGCTGTGATAGGGTGCTAGGTATGCGAAGAAGTGTGGTTTTGTGCGGATTGATGCTCGCGCTGGTGACCGCCGGCTGGGCGGCGGGCGAGCTGTCGAATCGCCGTGCTCCGGGGTTCTCGTTGCCCGACCCGAACCTCAAGCAGCACGACCTGTACGACTATCGCGGCAAGGTCGTCTTGGTCAACATCATGAAGACGGATTGTCCCCATTGCAGCGGTTTCTCCGAGGTGCTGGGGGCGCTTCAGAAGGAGTACCGAGGCCGCCTTCAGGTGCTGTCGATCGTCAACTCGCCGCCCGAAAACCAGGCGACGGTGCGTGACTACCAGACCAAGAACAACTTGCAGGACAGTGTGATCTTGTTCGACTGCCGGCAGGTGGCGATCTCCTACTTCAAGCTCACGCCGCAGCGCCCAAGCTTCGAGGTGCCGCACGTTTTCATCATTGACCAAAAGGGTTGGATCCAAGAGGACTTCGGCTACAACCTGTTGAACCGCGGCATCTTCGAGGGCGAAGAGCTGTTTCCCATCGTCGAGAAGTATGTCAATGCCCCTAGGGCCGGGGGTGAGGGGACGTCAGGTCCGGCCGAAGTGGGTTCGGAGTAGAAGCGCGGGCCGAAAGGCGTCTTACGTTTGGCCCGGCCTAGTGGCGCGCATCCCAACGCGAAAGACGCCGCGCGCTCGGCGGCACGCGGGCACGGCATGCCGTGCCCCTACATTGTGAACCTCTATCGGCGGGGCTTGCGGTAGGGCGGCCACTCGATGCGGCCCGACTCGTAGCGCGCGAACTCCCAGGCGGGCCAGAGCGGGCTCTCGTCGCGCACCTCGTGGTAGAGAGTCCCCAGCGCAAGGGCCATCCCGCGCAGGCGCTCGGGCTCGCGGGAAGAGCGGTCGTCGGTTTCGCCGATGTCCCGGCGCAGATTGTATAGCTCCATCGTCGAGAGTTCGGCGGTCTTGAGGGCCTGTTGTACTTCCTCTTTGATGCTGCCACGGGGGGGCACGTCGGGCCCTGACAGGTGGGCCAGCAGTTTCCAGTCGCCTGTGCGCATGGCCACCTTAGGCTTGCCTTGCGCGGCGTTGAAGTGCCAGTAGAGGGGTGTGCGCCGGTTGATGACCCGGTCGGCGCCGCTCCCGTCAAGCAGCGGCAGGAGGCTGGTCCCGTCGATGGCGCGGTCGCTCGGAGGCGCGATGCCCGCCACCTCGCAAACAGTCGGCAGCCAATCCACGCCGCAGATGGGTTCGCCGCTCACTTGCCCCGCCTGGGTGTGCCCGGGCCAGCGCAGCATGCCGGGGACCCGGATGCCGCCTTCGTAGAGGTAGCCCTTCTTGTCGCGCAACGGTCCGGCGGACCCGTGAGGGTGGATGCTTGTGATCGCGGGTCCGTTGTCGGAGGTGAAGAAGACGAGTGTGTTGTCGCGCAGGTTCATCTCATCGAGCGCGCGCATCAGCTTGCCGAAGGCGTGGTCCATCTGGGTGACGTTGCCGTGATGCGCCGAGTAGCTGGGGTCGTCGGATGGATAGAGGTCGGTGTACCGCTGGTGCGAGGCGATCGGTTCGTGCGGTTCGTGGAAACACACGAACTGGAAGAACGGCTTGCTCTTGTCGCGCTCCTCGCGGAGCCAATGGATCGCCTCGTCGGCGACGATGTCGGCCGCGTAGCCCTCGCGTGGCCCGACGGGAATGCCGTTGCGCACGAAGTTGTAGGGGTTGCGGTGGTTGGGCAGAGCGTTGTTTTGTGTCGAGAACCAGTGATCGAAGCCGTGATCGGAGGGCTGCGGCTGGCCGGTGAGGTTGAACATGCCGTTGAGGTGCCACTTGCCGACGTGCGAGGTGGCATAGCCGGCGTCACGTAGCAGCGTCGCGACGGTGACCTCCTCGGGACGCAGGTGCATGGGCGATAGCATGGGAATCCAGTTGTGGATACCGACGCGGGTGGGAGTGCAGCCGGTCATGAGAGCGGCGCGCGACGGGGAGCAGTTGGCGGCGCCGGCGTAGCAGTCGGTGAAGCGCAGGCCTTCGGCGGCGAAGCGGTCGAGGTTGGGCGTCCGGATGATGTCGTGGCCGTAGCAGGCCAGGTCGCCGTAGCCGAGGTCGTCGGCGAGCACCAGCAGGATGTTGGGGTGCGGGGAGTCCACCCGGGACTCAGCCCCTCCCGGCGTGGGGGGCGCAGCAGCCGCAAAGGCCGCCGTCTGGAGCCACTGTCTGCGCGTCATGGTGCTCACTCTGGCGGCCCCTCCCCGGGCCTGGTCCGCGCACTCGAGCGTTTGCGACGGGCGGCATCAGTATAGTTCAGATCCGAGAGCGTGTTGCTCAGGGTCGTGTTCGGGTCGATCGCTTTCCCGGGTGAAGTTTACACGTACAACGTGTCCGTTCGCTACGCGGGAGTCCGAGGGTTTCTGCTATATGTCCGTTAATTCACCAACTATGGACCGTTTGAGGTTTGGCCCTCTAGTTGCCGACTACAGTGCGAGTGGTGGGCCGCGCCGCCCTTTCGTCAGACTGCTGGTTTTACCCTGCCCGTGATAAATCGGAGCTTTCTTGCGTAACGAAAGTATCGATTAACCCTTTCGAGACAACGACGGCATGGAAGTTATGCCGGCTGTCGGTAGCGGGATCGCTGTATCCCATGCGGGACAAGTGTGACCAGGGGCCGGCACGGCCTGCGATTCATATTCTCAATTCACAGAACATACCAAAGGAGATTCACTTTGACACAACCTACGATCAAAGCAGTTGCAACCCTGAGCTTAGGTGTCTTGGTGCTGCTGACCCTATCCGTCAGCGCATCCGCTCAGGTGCGACCCCTACCCAATCTCGTTCAGGGTGGCAACCGTTGGACCATTACCTTCTTCAATGATTCGAGCCCAGTCCACACGCCCCAAACCACACAGGGGCTGTGCTTCTTCGTCATCGGACAGGTAGGCACACACCTGCGCTACCGCTGGTACTCCGATACGTTCCCGGATTGGAACGGAATCGCCACGCAAGAGGGTGACGAGATCAACATGCACGGCGATTACGCTCAGGACGTCGGTCACGACGGCATGGACTGGGACATCGTCACGGCCAGGGCCGGCTCCGGTCACTGGAAGGAGTGGCGCGAGAACGGCGGATTTGGCATTACGATTGGGTTCGGCAACGCGCAATTCCGCCGAGGCGGCCGCTGCGTAAGTCCTACGGCCGTCGATGTGTCACTTCCCTTCCGCGAAGACGGATCCCTTCGAGAAAACCCGTTGGGCCAGTAGTCGAAGCGATCTGATCTAGATGCATCGAGCGAAGGGCGGCGAAAGAGAAGGGCACGTTCGTTGGGAGAACGGAACTCGCAATGAGTCCGCAGCCCGGAACACTTTCGCCGCCCCGCTCCATTGTAAGCCTCTTCTGCAACCGGTCTCGCTAGCGCCGGAAGCGCTTCCTTGATTCCAAGCTCCACGTTCCAGTCCCTCCACGTTCCCCCCTTCGGTCCTGTGCCTCCCGCCACCTAACTGAGCTGGCCGCGCTTCAGGCGGGCTCGCTTCCATTCATCCTCGGAGAGCCACATTTCCAGGCGACCCGGGCCTCGATGGACTTTGGCCATGAACGGTCCTTGGTGCTTACTGAGGAATCGAACGACTTTGGGGTAGGAGCCAACGAAGTTCTCGGCCAACTCGCGATGCTGGGCCTTCCCGACAAGAACGAACGTTCGCAGACCCGCCCGCATCAGAATGTCTGTCTGAAGGGATGTGTATCGCATTCGTTTGTTGTGCGTAAGTACGACCCACTTCTTCTCACCGACAAAAGGCAGCCACTCTTCGTCCGGCGTGTCAGGGCAAACAAAGAATCGGGGCTCTTGACTGAGATTCCTGCGTCAGAGAGGACGCGGAAGAAGACCTTCGCGCTCAGGTCTCGGTCTACAAAGAAGACAGGCTCAGGCGGCCCGCTCGTAGACGATTGCTTCGGCAACCTCGTCATCGGTCAGACCGTAGTCATCGGCGACAGCTTGGACGGACTCCCCGGCATCGATCCGATCGACGATCGCTCCTGTGCTGATACCGTGATCCACCAGCACCGGCCTGCCGAAAGAAACACGAGGATCGATCACAATCCGCTTGGGTCCCGCAAGGTTCTGCTCCGGGGTGAATGGATACAGGCGCAGTGGCAAACCTTCGACATCCCGATCGAGACGCCCCAGATAAGCGTCCAAGACCCGCCGAATCGCGAGCTGACCCGACTTGCCCAGGTTAATGAGACTCCCGTATCGGTCCAGAAAGAGGTTTCCTGGGGCCGCCCTGAGCTCGCGACTCACCAATAGGCGCTGGATGTTGCACTTTCCCTGGGCGTATTCGAGAGCCTGTCTAACTTCCCGCATAGGGACTCGGTGCTTGGCACGAAGAGCACGGAGCACGTGGGCTTCCACCAAGTTCGTGAAGGACAGGCGAGAGTTTGACGGGTCGGGCAGGTCTATCAGCGGCTCAAAGAACGCCTCGCCTTCACCGCGCGGGTAGGATCGACCAACTACCCACGAACGGAGCGTTGCGGCGGAAAGGCCAAGGTAGCGGGCGGCCTCCGCCAGCTGGTAAATGGGCACATCCCTCGGGTCGTGACCCGCATAGATATCGATCCGCTCCACGAATCCTTAACCTCGCCTTCAGCGCGAAGATCTTATTTCCGTTTCGTCGGAAGCCGGCGAAGCTTCACGAACCCCTCTCGTATCATCCGTTCGACTTCATTCGCCACAAATGTCCTGGCGACCTCGGACTTCGTTTTGCCGTGGACGCCAATTCGTGCCAGCTCCTCCAGATAGCCGACGACCTCTGGTGAGGGGCGAATGTAGATTCTCACACCATCGTTAGACTGGCCGGACATTCGATTGTAAGTGTAGCAGATCGTGCGGTGCTTTATGGCCGCTATTCAGCTGCTATTCAGCACCGCTCGAACTCGACATGCCAGCATCCAGCAGCTCGGTTCCGACCGATCCGTTCTCGATACCCGAGTCGGAAACGGAACAGGTGCGCCTCCTGCAGAAGATGATGCAGTCGGGGGCCGCTGCGCTTGTGGGGCCTACGGGCCGGCGCCACAAGATTCCCAGCGACTTGTACGGCTTGTTCCTGAAGGTCCTCGCGCTGCTCGAGAGGGGCCAAGCGATCTCGATCGTGCCCTACATGCAGGAGTTGACCACCCAGCAGGCGGCGGATCTCCTAGGGGTCTCCCGTCAGTTCTTCGTGCGGCTTCTGGCGGATGGAAAGCTGACCTTTCACATGGTCGGCACGCACCGGCGGATCTACCTCAAGGACCTGCTGGAGTTCAAGAAGGAGCGGGACCAGAAGCGGCATAAGGCTCTCGACGAGATGGCGCGGCGCGACGTTGAAGACGGTACGTATGATCGGGTAGTCCTACCTGATGAGTAACTACACGGCCGTCCTCGACGCGAACGTGCTGGTTGACGCTTGCCTGCGGGATACGCTCTTGCGCATGGCCGAGGAGCCGTAGTGAGTCCGCAGCCCGGAACACTTTCGCCGCCCCGCTCCATTGTAAGCCTCTTCTGCAACCGGTCTCGCTAGTCTCCTGTCTCGGATAATTCTTTACAACGCCGGACCTTGTCGAGAATGACGTCCGCGGAGGCCTTCCAGGCGAACGGAGCCGGGTCGCCATTCCAGTTCGCCAACCACTGGTAGATGGCTTTTCCCAACTCGTTCACGCTGTGGAAGGTTCCGCGGCGGATCATTCTTGCGGTGATCAAGGCGAAGAAGCGCTCGACCTGGTTTATCCAGGAACTGCCGGACGGGGTGAAATGGAAGTGGAATCGCTTTCTCTTCTTCGGTTGCCGCCAACGCTGGACCTCGGCGCTCTTATGAGTGCCGTAGTTGTCCAGGATGAGATGAACTTCCACGCCGCGCTCGAGTTGCTTTTCCAGGTGATTGAGGAACCGGACGAATTCCCGGCTGCGTTGGCGGGCTTGGCAAGTGCCGATCATTTTGCCGTTGAGAATGTTGAAAGCGGCAAACAAGGTCGTCGTGCCATGGCGCTTGTAGTCGTGGGTTTGCCGCTCCGGCAAGCCCGGCCGCAACGGCAAGATGGGGGCCGTGCGATCCAAGGCTTGAATCTGACTCTTTTCGTCGACACATAGCACCAACGCCCGGTCGGGAGGGTTCAGATAGAGACCGACGATGTCCCGCACCTTTTCTTCGAAGTGCGGATCCTTGGATAGCTTGAACTTTTCCACGCGATGTGGCTGCACATCGTGGCGGCGCCAAACGCGATGGACGATGCCTCTGGAGATTCCCATCTGCTTGGCAAGAGTCCGTACGCTCCAGTGGGTGCTGCCGTCCCCGGGGCGGGTCTTCAAGGTGACGTCAAGAATCCGCTGTTCCAACTCCGGCGTCAACACTTTGGCTGAGCGCTTGCGCCTACGGACAGCGCTGACGGCGGTCAGGCCGCTCTTGGCGAAAGCGCTGCGCATCGCCAGCACGGTGGGACGAGATACGTTCAACTGCCGGGCGATGGCAGCATTCGCCACCCCCTGGTGAGCCAGCAAAAGGATGCGGCAGCGGGTCGCTGTCTTCTGGGGAGTGCTGCCCGTCCGCAGCAACGATTCGATCCGCGACTTTTGACTTTCGCCGAATGTAAGAGGGGGCGCCGGAGCAAACACGCCCTAGCGTAATCCAAAATCGCTCTAATGTCAAGTATTAATTATGACATTGTCAACGCCCAATAGAAATGTCCCCCTCGGTAGCTCGATAGAAGTGTCCCCTTGTGTTTCTTGTTCGTAGGAGAGATATCGTCGTCGTCGGGGCTGTGGAACTGTGGGAATCGCGTAGCGATTTCCAAGGGGCGGTGGGAAGGGTGGAAAACCATCCACCGCTCCTCGAACCCGGTACTGCTGCCTCGAGAGATTTTCCACGCTTTCCATCCGACCCGGCATTTCCACAGCCCTCTTATGTATTCGCAGCCCGTTTTTTCCGTAACACAGCTCGCCGCCAGGGGTGGTCCGCCGCCGGCTTGCGCCCGCCCCCCGGACGCTGCTGTGGTGCTGGCTTCGTCCGCAGCTGTGGCGTCGGCGTGGCGATCACGTCGTGCTCGATCTCGTGCCCGTCAAACCTCACCTGCAAGCTCTCATCGCGCCACTGTTGGACCGTCACCCGTGCCCCCGCCCCCACGCCCTGGTTGCGTTTCGGCTTCAACTGCAAACAACGATTCTCGAAACGCACCACCCGGTCGTTGCTCACCACCCGTTCGTACTCGCAACAGAACACGCCTCGCAGCTCGGTGCCGCGGGGGAGCGCCTGGTGAAAGTCCGCTGCCGCCGCCGGCTCACAGGCGAAGCGCTCGTTGTGCTCGGCCAGGTACTCCTCGTCGAGATAACGGTTCGCCGCCTCGTACTCGACGATCCCGCGCAGCCGCATCTTCTTGATCAGGCGGTCTTGGTGCGTGCCGTGATGGCGCTCCACTCGGCCCTTGGCTTGCGGCGAGGAAGCCGCCATGATCGTAATGCCGAGCTTGGCACACATGCGCCCGAACTGCGTCTCGGGCTTGATGCCTGCCAGCGCTTCCCGCGACGTCGGCTGGCGCTGGTAGACGTTTTTCCAGTCGCAGTACAACGCCTTGGGAACGTCGTGTTGACGTACCCAGGCTGCGAGCAGATCGGCCGCGGCCCAGGTCGTTTCCTGGTCCGAGAAACGGCACAGCGCCACACCGGTCGCGTCATCGACGAAGTTCATCAGACAGGCTTTCGGGCCGCGTTCTTCCAGCCAGTGGTGGTGCGAACCGTCGAGTTGAATCAGCTCGCCGAAGTGCGCTTTGCGTTGGCGCCGGGTGCGATGCGGTTGGCGCTTGCGACGGCGGCTCCACAGACCCGCGGCGAGCATCCAGCGCCGCAGTGTTTCGCGCGGCACTTCCAGGCCGTGGTCGGCTGCCAGATGTTCCGACGCCAGCGTCGGCCCGAAGCGCTCGTGCCCCTCGCCCGCATAGTTCTCGCGCACCAACTCGAGAACCTGCTGGCGTCGCTTCTGATCGGCTCGGTTCGAAGCACGGCCGACGTTACCGTGCACCAAAGCCTTGGCCCCGCCCGCACGGTAACGCTTCTTCAGACGCTTCGCATGGCGGTAGCTGACCTCCAGCAGCTCGGCGGCTTCGGTCAACTTCAGTTCCCCTCGTTTCACTCGGCTCAGCACTTCGCCGCGCCTCAAC
Organism: Bryobacterales bacterium; assembly: GCA_965261065.1. Lineage (GTDB taxonomy): Bacteria > Acidobacteriota > Terriglobia > Bryobacterales > UBA6623 > JAKZVK01. The sequence goes on from OZ253444.1 coordinate 8,558,428, forward strand.
TCCTTGGCACTCATCCATGTCCTTCCCACTCTCGGCTCCTCCTTCGGAGCCTCAGAGTAGGGGACATTTCTATTGGGCGCTCAAGGGGACATTATCATTGGGCTTCAACAGTATTAATTATGACATTGTCAACGCCCAATAGAAATGTCCCCCTCGGTAGCTCGATAGAAGTGTCCCCTTGTGTTTCTTGTTCGTAGGAGAGATATCGTCGTCGTCGGGGCTGTGGAACTGTGGGAATCGCGTAGCGATTTCCAAGGGGCGGTGGGAAGGGTGGAAAACCATCCACCGCTCCTCGAACCCGGTACTGCTGCCTCGAGAGATTTTCCACGCTTTCCATCCGACCCGGCATTTCCACAGCCCTCTTATGTATTCGCAGCCCGTTTTTTCCGTAACACAGCTCGCCGCCAGGGGTGGTCCGCCGCCGACTTGCGCCCGCCCCCCGGACGCTGCTGTGGTGCTGGCTTCGTCCGCAGCTGTGGCGTCGGCGTGGCGATCACGTCGTGCTCGATCTCGTGCCCGTCAAACCTCACCTGCAAGCTCTCATCGCGCCACTGTTGGACCGTCACCCGTGCCCCCGCCCCCACGCCCTGGTTGCGTTTCGGCTTCAACTGCAAACAACGATTCTCGAAACGCACCACCCGGTCGTTGCTCACCACCCGTTCGTACTCGCAACAGAACACCCCTCGCAGCTCGGTGCCGCGGGGGAGCGCCTGGTGAAAGTCCGCTGCCGCCGCCGGCTCACAGGCGAAGCGCTCGTTGTGCTCGGCCAGGTACTCCTCGTCGAGATAACGGTTCGCCGCCTCGTACTCGACGATCCCGCGCAGCCGCATCTTCTTGATCAGGCGGTCTTGGTGCGTGCCGTGATGGCGCTCCACTCGGCCCTTGGCTTGCGGCGAGGAAGCCGCCATGATCGTAATGCCGAGCTTGGCACACATGCGCCCGAACTGCGTCTCGGGCTTGATGCCTGCCAGCGCTTCCCGCGACGTCGGCTGGCGCTGGTAGACGTTTTTCCAGTCGCAGTACAACACCTTGGGAACGCCGTGTTGACGCACCCAGGCTGCGAGCAGATCGGCCGCGGCCCAGGTCGTTTCCTGGTCCGAGAAACGGCACAGCGCCACACCGGTCGCGTCATCGACGAAGTTCATCAGACAGGCTTTCGGACCGCGTTCTTCCAACCAGTGGTGGTGCGAACCGTCGAGTTGAATCAGCTCGCCGAAGTGCGCTTTGCGTTGGCGCCGGGTGCGATGCGGTTGGCGCTTGCGACGGCGGCTCCACAGACCCGCGGCGAGCATCCAGCGCCGCAGTGTTTCGCGCGGCACTTCCAGGCCGTGGTCGGCTGCCAGATGTTCCGACGCCAGCGTCGGCCCGAAGCGCTCGTGCCCCTCGCCCGCATAGTTCTCGCGCACCAACTCGAGAACCTGCTGGCGTCGCTTCTGATCGGTTCGGTTCGAAGCACGGCCGACGTTACCGTGCACCAAAGCCTTGGCCCCGCCCGCACGGTAACGCTTCTTCAGACGCTTCGCATGGCGGTAGCTGACCTCCAGCAGCTCGGCGGCTTCGGTCAACTTCAGTTCCCCTCGTTTCACTCGGCTCAGCACTTCGCCGCGCCTCAACTCCTTGGCACTCATCCATGTCCTTCCCACTCTCGGCTCCTCCTTCGGAGCCTCAGAGTAGGGGACATTTCTATTGGGCGCTCAAGGGGACATTATCATTGGGCTTCAACAGTATTAATTATGACAGGACACTAGTGCTGGAATGGAAACGCTTCATCTATCCCAAGGTCCCGGGCGTGGTATGGGGCTGGATTGCCACGTTGGTGACCCGCGCCGGCTGGTCGGCCTTTTGGCACAGTTTGGCAAGGTTTTCCGCAAAGTTGTCATTCATGTGTCGTCACGTCCCCCTCTCCGGTCTCAGGGTAACGCATCGGCCTGCGGTAATCGGCCGTTTTCGCCGTAAGTTATTGATTCTGTGGGATGAAGCTGTGACTGTGGTTCCGACGATGGAGGATGTTGCGCAGCGGAATCGTTGCGTAAAGCTGGTCCACGTCGAGCAGCGCCGCGAGGTCGCCTTGCCAACCCGAGTTCGGGCTTTTGTCCCCGAACTGTCCGAACTGTCCCCGAACGTCCCCCACGGTTTCTGGCTCCCACCACACGCTTCTCGAAGATGTAGTTGGCGATCAACTCCAGCGCCATGTTGTGGGAAGGCGCGCGCCGGTACTAGAGCATTTTCAGGAATAGAATAGACAACTCTTGGGGCTGCCTAGCATCGACGCGCTAGCTTATAGCGAAAGCATCTTCGGATGCGGTTTACGTCATCTGTGAAACCGCTCTAGCCGGGGAGGTATGGCGGCTATACCTCGTGGAACAGCATAGCCTGGTGGTTTGATTTTGAGTACGGCGTCATCTGCCTTTCCGCAAGGAGCCTCGCTGTTGGAGTCCAGCGCTAGAGTGCCCTCGCAAGGGTAGCTAAGTCTAGGACGTTCAAGAGCTTGGCGCTTATGGGCCGCTTGGAGTCCCAGAATATAAGAGATGACCAGAAATCGGTGGCAACCGAGAAAGAGACAAGCTCGTGGAGCAGCACGCACTCCTCTTCAGAGTCACATGGGAAGAAGTAGCACGTGTCGTCGAACAGTACCGGGCGCCCCTCGATAGGGCCGACCTTGGAGAAGGTGAGCTCCTTGTAAAGCCCGGAAATAGCGACCTTCCAGGGTGCGAACGAGTAAGGTCCGATTCCGAAGATCGAGAATTGCGGCCTTTTGCTGTAGATCGAACTCCCTCGCTTGGCGAGAGCATTCGAGTGTGAGAGCAGGTACTGCCAAGCCGCCGGAGCGCGACTCCCGAGATCTAGCGGAGACTCGTCCATGGATCTGTGGGGGATGAGGATCCATTTGCGCGGCTCCCGGCCTCGGGCGATGTCGGAACTTTTCAAAAGAGGGAAGGCGACCTCCGCCTCAATCGATACCGTCTCGCCCAGCCCATTGACGAAACTGCCTTGGTTCGTTGAAAGCCCAAGCTCGAAGACTCGGCTGCAGTCGTGCTTGACACCTGAGCGCCACCCTATGAGCCCGTCCGAAAATAGGAACGCAAGGCGATCGTACGCCTCCAGATTCGATACAAGACAGCCATCCCGCATGCCGAAGCGAGACGAGGGAGTCGGAGAATCCAAGGCCTCGTACACATTGCACTCTGTCGTGCGCGATCCGGGCTTCATACGGACTACAAATAGGCAAGCGTCGACCGAGACACCAAAATCTCTCATCGAGTTGATTCGATAGATCGCGGCGGATTCGATCTGAAGGCCTCCTGACCAAGAGGAACCCAACGCCTTGCGAGCAACGCTCGTTTTACAGAGAACGGCCATTGCTCCAACTCTCCCTTCGAGCCACCTCATGTTCTCTCGGAGCATCCATTCCGAGATATCGAAATTCGAGCGGCCTGTGAGCGCCTCGATTCCACGCAGCCCATCTATGTTTGCCTTTCGAGGCAGATTGCGGCCGCCCAGCGAACCTACGGCGGAGTTGGTTACCCAGGGGGGGTTTCCAAGGACGACCAGTGGATCTTGGAGGCCTGACAGTTCAGCATCCCAGGCAACCTGAAAGAAGTCGCGACACTCGACCCTAAGGCGAGGATGCTCAGCAAGCGCCTTCCGAGATGCTCGAGCGTACTTCGGATTGCATTCGTAGCCGCGAACCTCAGCGTTGGGGAATACGCGTAGGGCTGCCGAGAGAAAAGCGCCTTTGCCGCAGGTAGGTTCCACCACGGAGGCTGGTGAGACCCCAATGCGAGCAAGTAGGCTACAAACCTCTCTAGCCAGGCGTTCTAGAGTCTGGAAGTCTCCAAATTCGATGCTCTGCTTGGCCTTTTGGACTCTCATTTTACGCGAATCACCCCTGGGACCGAGCCTGCCTTATCGATCACTCGACGGTATTGTAGCCGCCACTGCAGCGCGTTCGAGATCGTGAGGTATCCGATCTCGAGAGACTTCTGCATCAGTTCTTCGGCGATGTTGGCGGTCACGATTTCGTCGACTGGCAGCATCTTGTCACTCATGAACGCGATGAGGTCGTCCTTGTTCCCTTCGTTATTCAGGATGCCAACCAACCCAGTGGTCATCTGGTAGTCTGCCGTATGCTCGGCTTCCACGAAGATTACGTGGAGGATGTTTAGCGTGGATCTGGGATTTGCAGGGGGTTCGCCGAGTTCCCTATCGGCTGCCGGAGATCCTCAAGCCCGAGGTCGTCTACACGGTCGAAGGCGAGAAGGACGCGGACCGCCTATGGGACTGGCACATCCCTGCAACGACAGCAGGGGCGGCTGGTCAGTGGGATGACGAACACTCCAAATACCTGGCCGGAAAGCAGGTCGTCATCCTGTTCGACAACGACCAGGACGGCCGAGAGGATGCGATTCAACGGGCTCGTTCCCTGCTCGGCGTGGCCAGAGCAATCAAGATTGTCGAGCTGCCGGACCTTCCCGACAAGGGCGATATCAGCGATTGGATTGAGGCTGGACACACAAAGGAGGAAGCCGGGTATCCACTTGACTCAGGTGACCCCAACATCTTGTAGTTGGGCTCACAGCGTCTTAGCGTCCCAATCGGCGACGATCGAGCGGTACGGCGTCGGCTCCACCGCCATGGCCTGCTGCACAAGGCGGTAGAAGAGCTTGCCCCGACTGCGTGATCTGCGCCGATTGAAGCGGAACACGAACTCGTCGAGATAGTAGTCCAGATGCTCGTGGCTGACCGCCCCCTGATGCGTGCCCAGCATCCAGCGCTTGAGTAGCGAGATCGCCAAGTGCACCCTCGGCAGTAGCTGCGAGGCCTGCTCGCGGCGGTTGTTAATCGAGATGATACGACGCTGGTAGTCCTTCTTCTTGAGCGGATCGTAGCCCGACCAGTTGTCGGTAACAACCACGCTGCCCGGCTCGACCGACTCCTCGACGAAGGGCATCAAACTGGCCGCCGAGGCGTTCTGAACGCGCTGCATGCGGATGCGCCCCAGCCCGGTGCCTCTCTCTTCCGCGGCGACTGCAATCAACGCTTTACGCTCGGTCTGCCGGCCGATTACCCCTTCTTCTTCAGCGCCCCAGTAGGTCTCATCGACCTCGACGAGGCCCGTCAATCGCTCCCGCCCCGGGCGCACCATCGCTCGCCTCAGCTTGTGCATCCAAGGCCAGGCGGTTTGGTAACTGCCCAGTCCCAGAACGCGCTGTAGACCCAGGGCGCTGGCCCCATTCTTCTGCGTGGTGATGATCCACATCGCCCGGAACCACAGCCGCAGCGGCTTGCGTGTGTCTTGAAAGATCGTGCCGGCGGTGACGGAGGTTTGCCGCCCGCAGCGAGCGCATTCGAACCACACTTTGCGCACCGGCCAAGCGCGCTCATGCCCACACCTTGGACAGCGGAAACCCTCTGGCCAGCGCAAGGCGAACAGATAGTCGCGGCAAGCCTCCTCGCTCGCAAAGTGAGACTCGAATTCGAGTTGGTCGCGCGGGTAATCCTCCACCAAGCCCTACACTACATCTTGGGGTCACCTGAGTCAAGTGGATACCCAGCAGGAGGAATTGGCGGAACTGGTGCGCAACGCTCCCGTTCTTGATGAAGTCCTCCTGGCCGAGCTAGAGCGCCGATGGTTACCCTTGCCCGCCGAAACCCAGCGTGCGCGGAGGTCGATCACCGACCTGTCACAGTTGCTTTCTGTCTGGATGCTAGAGTCTCGCCTCGAATGGGCAGTCGAGAACCTGATCCCGCGAGGCAGCGTCACCATGACCTCGTCCGAGAGCGGCACGGGGAAATCCTGGGTCGCATATGCAGTGGCGGGCGCTGTTGCAAGGGGTCAGCCCTTCCTTGGCAGGGAAGTGATGCGTCTGCCGGTGCTTTATCTCGACGGTGAGAACCCGCTTTACGTGGTCAAGGACAAGTTGCGCAACCTGGGAGTGGAGGAAACGCCCGAGCTTCGCATCTGGGGCGGGTGGATCGATTCACAGCCGCCGGGTCCGGGGTCGGCGATCATTCAGAGGTTTGCATACGAGAAGAAGGGGCTGATCATCTACGATCCGCTGATCGCCTTCCATGAGGGTTCCGAACAGGATTCAACCGACACGAGAGAGTTTATGGATCAGTTCCGGGGCCTGGCCAATCTCGGTGCGACTGTGCTGGTCATCCACCATAGCGGCAAGGCCGAGACCGCCAAGCAGTACAGAGGCTCCTCTGACATCAAGGCGTCTGTTGACAGCGCGTACTGGTTGAAGAGCCTTTCACAGGATGAAGGCAAGCTCGAGCGACTGCTGCTGAAGTGCTTCAAGGGCCGTGCCGCTCCCGGCCAGGATGTGGCAATGGAGTTCCGGCAAGGAGAAGGCTTCTTCACATGCGACATTCCTGATCGGGCCGAAACCACGTCTGAGGCGATTGAGCACTTTCTCGCCGAATACCCCGGTGCCAATCAGAAGCAGATCATCGAGGCGCTTAGCGCCGACGGCTTCAGCAAGCAGCAAGTTCGACAAGCCCTGAAGGCCGGCGTCGAGTCGGGGCACTTGAGTCGGTCCAAGGGCGAGAAGAGGGAGTACCGGTACGAGTTGGCACAAGAGACCGAGGATGTCGTGATCTGACCCCTACGGGCAAAAATCTAAGCTGGGTATCCACTTGACTCAGGTGACCCCAAGATGTAGTGTAGGGCCTGGTGGAGGATTACCCGCGCGACCAACTCGAATTCGAGTCTCACTTTGCAAGCGAGGAGGCTTGCCGCGACTATCTGTTCGCCTTGCGCTGGCCAGAGGGTTTCCGCTGTCCAAGGTGTGGGCATGAGCGCGCTTGGCCGGTGCGCAAAGTGTGGTTCGAATGCGCTCGCTGCGGGCGGCAAACCTCCGTCACCGTCGGCACGATCTTTCAAGACACACGCAAGCCGCTGCGGCTGTGGTTCCGGGCGATGTGGACCATCACCACGCAGAAGAATGGGACCAGCGCCCTGGGTCTACAGCGCGTTCTGGGACTGGGCAGTTACCAAACCGCCTGGCCTTGGATGCACAAGCTGAGGCGAGCGATGGTGCGCCCGGGGCGGGAGCGATTGACGGGCCTCGTCGAGGTCGATGAGACCTACTGGGACGCTGAAGAAGAAGGGGTAATCGGCCGGCAGACCGAGCGTAAAGCGTTGATTGCAGTCGCCGCGGAAGAGAGAGGCACCGGGCTGGGGCGCATCCGCATGCAGCGCGTTCAGAACGCCTCGGCGGCCAGTTTGATGCCCTTCGTAGAGGAGTCGGTCGAGCCGGGCAGCGTGGTTGTTACCGGCAACTGGTCGGGCTACGATCCGCTCAAGAAGAAGGACTACCAGCGTCGTATCATCTCGATTAACAACCGCCGCGAGCAGGCCTCGCAGCTACTGCCGAGGGTGCACTTGGCGATCTCGCTACTCAAGCGCTGGATGCTGGGCACGCATCAGGGGGCGGTCAGCCACGAGCATCTGGACTACTATCTCGACGAGTTCGTGTTCCGCTTCAATCGGCGCAGATCACGCAGTCGGGGCAAGCTCTTCTACCGCCTTGTGCAGCAGGCCATGGCGGTGGAGCCGACGCCGTACCGCTCGATCGTCGCCGATTGGGACGCTAAGACGCTGTGAGCCCAACTACAAGATGTTGGGGTCACCTGAGTCAAGTGGATACCCGGCAAATCTAAAAGTCCACTCCTAGGGCACGGATTTTTGTATTTTTACTCAGCGAGAGCACTCAAGACTAGTTGAATCAGTACGTTACGAGCAAGACCAAAAATCCGCATCTAGATCTGTCGATGACGGTAGAGCAAGCCATCGAAACGGTACGTTCGTCAGGCGGTGTGGAGCTTGAGGCTGGCCGAATCCGCTGCCGGGTTGCCCGTTCCCGCCCGCCTGATGTCGAGGCTGCGCTGACCGTCATAAGGGAGCGGAAGCCCGAGGCTCTGAGGCTACTGGAAGAGGAGCCCTTGGAGCGGGTCTTGAAGGGCACGGCCGTCGCTCTGTACTCCAACCTGGTCAAGCAGACTCTTTGGCTTGTCGCCGACGAGGAAGACGCTCGCAAGCTTGGAGAACCTCGGGGCACCGTCTACACCGCAGACGAGATTCGGCTGATCACCACGATCGACGATCCTGAGGCCGTTAGGGCTGTACATGCCCTCAAGGAAAAGTTCAACGTCCGCGCCGGAGACCCGAGACACCTCCCAGGAAGCAAATGAGGTCAATGGACCTGCGTTCGCTGAGGTCCGCCCGCCTGAGGTCCGGGCGCAACCCTACACATATATAGCCGATCAGGGCAAGCCGTGACGCTCGATGGTTCAAGGTAGCTTGACAAAATAACCAAAACAGCTTAGGATATAATTATGACTCAGACTGAAGTGCGCCGCTTCACCAGTTGGCTCGGTAAGCGCTCCTACAAGGCGCGCGTCAAGCGACTGGGCTTGGAGAGGATTCAAGAGATCGCCCGTGAGAACGGCAAGAAGGGTGGTCGTCCAAAGGGCAGCGGCAAGAAGCACACACATCGCAGGAAGCGTGCTGAAGCAAGTTCGTGAGGAGGTAAGCGTATGGCTCTGTGGAAGCGAGACAACACATGGTGGGCCGATGTCACCGTCAATGCGGAACGGTTTCGGCAGTCCTTGAAGACAAGCGACAAACGTGAGGCGAAAAACCGTGAGAAGGAGTTGATTGCGCAGATCCAGGCCGGGAAGGTGGCAGCGCCGACTGGCAAGGCATTCGGTCGTCTGCCATTCGGAGCAGCGGCTGACCAATACCTGAAGGAGCGCAAGAAGCGGGTTGCCGAGCGCACGACCCAGTTCGAGAAGGAGCGTCTCGTTGCCCTGCGACGGCATCTCGGCAAGAAGACCCTCGCACGAATCACGTCCGGGGACATCTCTGCCTACCAAGAGGCCCGGATCGGTGAAGGTGTGTCGGGTCGCACAATCAACATGGAGGTAGCCGTCCTGCGGCGGATGCTGAAGAAGGCCAAGCGTTGGGCGATGCTGGCCGAAGACGTCACGATGTACTCCGAGACATCGCACATCGGTCGAGCCCTTGCGGCAGAGGAGAAGAAGGGTCTCTTTCAGACGGCCCCGAAAAAGCCGGCGTGGCTTGTGACGTACTGTGCCGCTGTCCTGGCGGCCTCGACCACCTGCCGCGGCGTGGAATTGAAGAGCATTCGCTGGAGGGAGGTCGATCTGTTCAAGCGAGAGGTGCGGATCAATCGCAGCAAGAATGACTCGGGGAAACGGACGATCCCTTTGAACGACGACGCGATGGCTGCCTTCGCTCGTCTGAGAGAGCGGGCGGAAGCCCTGGGTTGACACCCTGGGCTGCGCCGACCCAGACCACTACGTCTTCCCAGCCTGCGAGCGCGGGCAGATCAACCCCAACCGCCACCAGAAGTCCTGGAGAACGGCGTGGCGCTCTTTGACGAAGGCGGCCGGGCTGAAAGGTTTCCGCTTCCACGACCTGCGCCACACCGCGATCACGGAGATGGCCGAGGCGGGAGCAGCGGACGCGACACTGATGGCGATTACTGGCCATCTGACGCGCGAGATGCTGGAGCACTACAGCCACGTGCGGATGGAAGCCAAGCGCGCCGCGGTAGAAAAACTGAGTTCGGGGCTGATGCAGAAGCCGCTGGCCGTGACCGGCGATCTTGCGGAGAAGGCGAGCTGATTGGGACTTTCTGGAGGGGGTTACGTCACAATCTGCGTCACAATCGACACTTCGGATGCGGGCGGACGCTCGCAACTTGTTGAAGGGAATGGTCGGGGCGCGGAGATTTGAACTCCGGACCTCCTGCTCCCGAAGCAGGCGCGCTACCAGGCTGCGCTACGCCCCGACAGGCGGTACTCTTTGATTCTAAACCATCTCCAATCATGGCTTCCCTCGGCTCGGCTTCGGTTTGGCCCAAACTGTATCAGAACTGTATCAAGACTCCTTTAGCTGGGCCGTGCTGTATCAAAACCGCTCCTCTCATTCGCGTGACGATCCAAGCGCTCAAGTGCTTCCCGCTTCATTTGGAGCTTCATCTGCGAGTACTTCTTGAACACTTTGGCATCGCCTTGCCGGAGCAGCTGTGTGACCCACTCGTCCGCAACGCTGTTCCGGCTGAACCGGCACACCGGCAACTCGAACGCACGCACCCGCGCCTCGCTCACCGCTCCTGACTCGAAATCAAAATCCAACAGGAGATTCTCACTCAACCCACACTCCGTCTCCAACGCACTCCGCGCATACCCGTTCTCATTCCGAAACACCTTCTCCCGACGATTCACCCCCCAAACACACCATCCGAGACCGACCATACTTCCGCACAAAACTCACCACACCACGCTCACTCCGCACATACGAAACCACCGGAAAACTCTCATGCCTCACATTCCACTCCACATGCTCTCTCCCCCTCCGATAAAGAGGATGAAACCCATTCAACTCCGAATACTCCTCCCCATGACCCAACCACCCAAACGCCCGACGAACATGACTCAATGAATACCCAACACTCATACCCTCACCCTCCAAACAACCAACCCATCAAACCCGCCTCCCCCAAGACACGCCTCAATCCCTGCCCACTAAGAACATCAATACCCCCCTAGACAACCCGTCTACTTAAACCTTGTACTGCAAAACCAACCCACTCTCTCCACACCCAAACAACCCTCCACCACCTGTCTCCTTACGTTCACTCCACCCTCTGCTCGCCGCCGTGCGGGGCCGCGTGCTGCAGGCGATGAAGAAGACCTCGCCCGTCGTGGCCTGGATCCTCGACGACACGTCCTTTCCCAAGAAGGGCAAGCACTCGGTCGGCGTGGCGCACCAGTATTGCGGACAACGAGGCAAACAAGAAAACTGTCAAGTCGCGGTGAGTCTGTCGGTCGCTACCGGGAAGGCCTCGCTGCCGATCGCCTACCGCCTGTACCTGCCCCAGGGCTGGGCCGACGATCGAAAACGGCGAGGCACAGCCGGCGTGCCCGACGAGATCCGCTTTGAGACGAAACCCGAGATCGCGCTGGGCCAGATTCGTCAGGCAATCGCAGACGAACTCGAGCCGGGGGTCGTGTTGGCCGATGCCGCCTACGGCAACGACAGCGCGTTTCGCGGCGAACTGGCGCAACGGGGACTTGAGTATGTCGTCGGAATCCAGAGTTCGACGACCGTGTGGCGACCGGGGCAAGGGCCTCTGGCGCCGAAGAAGTACTCCGGTTGCGGGCGGCCGCCGAAGCGGTTGCGACGCGGCAAGCAGCAGCCCGTCACGGTACAGGAGCTGGCCGACGAGCTGTTGGCGACCCAGGCGTTCCGCGCGCTGAGCTGGAGGGAGGGGGCCCGCCAGACGCTGCGCTCGCGTTTCGCCGCCGTGCGAGTGCGGCCGGCGCGTCGCGACTACGAACAATACGAACCGCACCCCAAGCAGTGGCTGTTGATCGAGTGGCCTGCGAAACAGGCGGAACCGACCCGCTACTGGTTGGCGAACCTCGGCGCTACAACGACCCGCAAGGATCTGGTCGGGTTGGCCAAGCACCGCTGGATCATCGAGCGCGACTACCAGGAGCTCAAGCAAGAGTTGGGACTGGGTCACTACGAAGGACGCGGCTGGCGGGGTTTTCATCATCACGCCACCCTTTGCATTGCGGCGTATGGGTTCCTGGTGGCTGAGCGGAGCCTTTTTTCCCCCTCGACACGAATCGGCCGATTGCAGCTACCCCTCCCAAGCCGCCGTGGGACTTCCGCCCGCGCGGGGCGCCCGATTCGACCCGAGCGGCATAACCCGAGCTCGATTGCGACGCTGCGGAGGCAAATCGGTCGCCACATTCTGCGTCAGCTCGACCGCTGCCCATTCTGTGGCTCAGACTTTTTATAACATAGCAGTACTAGGCCCGCACCTTTCAGGGCGAACGCGAAGAGTATTACCAGCACCCAGACGCCCGAGGCCTCGACGCCAGCCGACTCGATCCCGCGCAAGACGCTCTGACTCGCAGTTTTAGTCAGTGCGGGATCGCTCTTGGAATCAGGAAAGTCGACTGACTGTAGCCGCTGAAGACTTGAGCTGTCGACAAACTGCCAAATACCGTTAGCAAGAGCAAGCGGAGGCTACGCCTACTAACCCGAACCCCAAAACACTTTGCGTCTCGGGGAAAAAGAACCTCCAATCAAAGGAAGAGTCGAAAAGCTTGAGGAAGTACGCCAAGCAGTATTAATCCGTCTATGAATACAGGCCCGCCAAAAAGAATCGTATCGCTACTTTTAGATGACTGTTCTGGCTCTTGCAAGGGCTCAGCGCAAGCTCACGCTTGCGGCTCTGAGTCGGGGTTGGCGCCGAGGAGGTGTAGCCCGGGCCGGAAGCGCGGACTTCCGCCCGTGCCTCTGAAGTGGTGGGTGTTACGGCTGCGGCAGGACGGGGCGCCATGGGTTCCTCGTTCCGGTTTTGGTAAGGATTCTGAGGCCTTCACTTACGGAACGGGGACATTACGGAGCCGTGACCCATGTGGTACATTCATGTTGGGTTAAACGACGACCCGTCAATGATCATGACCTGGAGACACAGGGGAGGTCCGGGCAGTAGATCGCTTGCGGTTCCTACAGCCGTACTGCCGGTTTGCCACCCACACCGGGTTGTTGCTCCGAACCCGCCTGCCACTCGTCGGACCGCCGACGTTTTTCGGTTTGGCCTGCGCCTTTGGTGCTTGCTTCTGATCGCACTCGCCCCCGGACTCTTTCTCGGTCGGTCGCAGGCTGGGCCGCTCCCGGAACCCAAGCTGCTTTCTGCATTTCCGATGGGAGGCAATCCTGGAAAAGAGTTAACCGTGGAGGTGCGTGGGACCGCTCTGGAAGGCGCCTATGCCGCTCGCTTCGATACCGACAAGCTGAGCGCCGACATTGAGCGTGTCGAGCCCATCGAGCCGGCGACCGAGGGTGAAGAGGTGAAGCAAGCCACGCCGGACCGGAAGTACAAGGCCGTGCTTCGGCTGCGCATTCACGAAGCGGCAGGGGCCGGCTTGTACTGGATGCGCCTGATTACGCCTAATGGTTTGACGGACGCGTTACGGTTCCGCGTGAATCGCGATCCGGTGATCGAGGAAGTTGGGACGCCGCATTCCGATCCTCAGTTTGCCCAGCGATTAGACGAGTTTCCGGTGGTGGTCAACGGAACGTTCCGCCGGAAGGCCGAGGCCGACTATTACGAATTCGCCGTGTCCGCGGGAGAGCGGCTGCGGTTTGAAGCCTACGCCGGCTCCTCCTCGACCGACCCGGTACTAACGCTCTTTGCGCCGACGGGGAGTTGGCACAATCCTGCTCGCCTGACGCGCCTGGCTTACAACGACGAGCCGACACACTACCCCGGCCGTTCGAATGAGGCCGTGATCACCTACCGGTTCAAACGCGCCGGGCGCTATGTCTTGCGTGTTGAGCCCTTCAAGGGTGGCGGCGGACCGGACCACGTCTACCAGCTTCGAGTCATTCGTCCAACGGTCAGCGAGGGGGCGGAACAGCACCGTACTCGCTATTTCTCTCAGCAGACCGACCCACCCCTGTGGGAAGAGCGAAGCTTCACGCGCCCGCTGCCGCCGAACACGATCGATGTGCTCTGGTCGCGTTCCTCCGGTCGGCCCGATGAAGAGGCTCGCAGCGAGATCGCCGTTGCCAATGCTGATACTGGGTCGTCGAATTCGAAACCCGTGGATGTCTCGCTTCCGGCCTTCATCGAAGGGGCGGTGGAGAGTCCCGGTGATATCGATCGTGTGCGATTCAAGGCGAAACGAGGGGATGGCGTCGCCATTGAAATAGCGACCCCCGATGCCGGCCCTCCGGACTTTAACCAGGATTTCCATTTTGGCCCTGGCACGGCCACAGTATACACCCGCTCCGCTCCGAACAGCACGTCCTTTCACGCTGAACCCTGCACATCACCTCTGCTGGTAGTCGCCAGAGCTGGTTCGACCGCTCACAGTCGTTGATTGAGCGGCTTGAACGGCGCTCCGGCCGACACTGCTCCTTGCGAAACCTTTTGGAGCCAAAAGCTGTTGATCCTCACTCCGGCAATGCTACCCACTCGGCAGCGGCAGCGCCCAGATCTTGTGCAGCATGTCGCCGAACAGCCGCCGGTTCAGATGTCCCTCCGCCAATAAGAGCCAGTAATACCGCGCGTGCTTGACCAGCCGACCGCCGGTCTTCATCAACCTGTGTTGCAAGCTCGTCAGCGACCAACTCTTGATTCGCTGCGGAAGCCCCAGCCGCCGCCAAAGATTGCCCAGGTTGTAGGCCAGCACGCTCAGTTGCAACCGCACTTCGTTGGCCCGAAATCGATGGCACGACAATCGCGTCCAGTGCGTCGCCTGCTTGCCTTCCTTGATCCACTGTTCCGCCGTGCCGCGCTTGTTGTAGAAGCGCACCACCGAGCGGCTCGGCAAGCTCATGCTCGTCACGATGAATCCGACGCGCGGGAACAGCTCGCCCTGGTGATGCTCGACCTTAGCGACGATCCGCCTCGCCTGCGACCAACTCTCCGCCTGATAGCGAAAACTCTTGTAGCGCACCAAGGGCTTGCGGGAAGGCCTTCCCGGCGGGCGAAACAGGATGTCTTCGATCTCCAGCTCCAAGCTCTTGTTGGCCGGAATGCGAATGGCGTACTGTACTCCGTGTTCCTCCGAAGCCTCATAAACTTCCGGCTTCGCAAAGGCCGCATCGCCCCGGAAGGCGACCTGCTTGCCCGCAGCCTGTTGGCGCTCGATCTCCGGCAACAAGAGCTCATCCCAGTCCTCGGCGCTGTGCACGTTGCCTGGACGCAGCTTGGCAGCGAGGCAATCACCATGACCGTTGAACAAAAGCAACGGGTGGTAGCAGACCGACTCGAAGTGTCCGTTGTAGGCACTGCCTTCCTGTTGGCCATGGACCGGACTCTCGGTGGAGTCCAGGTCCAGAACGACCCGCTCGGCGTCGTCGAACGCTTCCGCTTGCCCGACCAGCTCTCGGTTCAGCGCCATCAGCCCCAGCAGGTTCTCTTCGCTCGCCAGCATCTCCGTCTCGAAGCCGTGCAGCGTCGAGGTCAAGGCCGCACCGCGATCCCAGATCTTCTGCGAACCGATCAGCCGAAACGTCGGATCGATCGAAACCCGCTCGGCGTCGTTGAGGTCCTCGTAGCCGGCGAGTCGGCTGTAAACCGACTGCCGCAACAGATCAGCGAGCGTGAACTGCTTGTTTGTGCCTTGCCGGGAGTCGCTGAGATGCTCGTCAATCAGTTCTCCGAGACCGAGCCGTTCGTCCAGTTCGCGAACCAAAATCAGGCCACCGTCGGAAGTGACGTGCGATCCCTGGAAATCGACTTTGAGAAGTCCATTGAAACTTAGCTGGAATGGCTTGGTTTGTTTTTCACCCATTGGGTGTTGGCCTCCATGGCGTCCTCATCGGGCTCTAGCCCCTATGAATAAAGACGCTCAAGGCCGCTGGAAGGTCGGGATGTCAAACATCAAATTGAAAATGCGGGTTTAGACGACTGGTCGAGTTGTCGGCGTTGTCGGTCTTCTCATACACGAAGATTAGGAGTGAGTAGCCTAGGCCATAGATCTTCTGGCGAGCCGACTTGTAGGGGCAGGACGATTGTGGCTGTTTGGTGCTCGTCACCTTCATGTCGACGCCGAGGCCCGGGAAATCGATGCCCTTGGCGGAGGAGCCTTCGATGTAGTCATGCTTTCCATGTAGGTATGACTGGAACTTGTGCTCGAAGTACGTACCGACCGCCTTTCCGTCGGTGACACCGAAGAGTGCGGGCTCGTCATGGCTGGATTCGATTCCGGCGAACGCCTTCGCTTCGGTCTTCAGTAGTTCAACTGTCAACTCGGGCATTCGCTTTCCCGCCGCCGCCCAGCTTCCGCCAATGAGGATAACAGAGTTCGGTGGCTGTCCCTCATCATCGGTGGCTGTCCCTCGTCATCCCTCATCATCCGACATGAAATTGCCGCAGTACTTCGGTCACTTGACCAACGACCTCGTTTGGAAGAGGATCGCCCCTGGCCTACTCCGGGCGCTCAAAGAACGCAGGAGCGAACGGGGGAGGCCCAGCAACAAGCTGCACCCGTGGACAAGCGAGGAGCTTGGGAGGCCTGAATTACTACTGCACTTGGGGGCCGTGATCTGGCTTATGAAGCGTCACACCGATTACGACGAGTTCCAGAAGGACCTCGACTGGATTGCGCCGGTCTACCCGGACAACCCTGGCCTGTTCGATGATCCTAAAGATTGGGAGATGCCTACGTGATCCACTGGCGGCCCGCCCTCGCGCGACCGCCACCAAGAGCAACACACTGTTAGGACACCACCAAAGACCTGATATTCGGGGCAGTGCGGGTGTATACTGTCACCGTGCCAGGGCCAAAATGGAAATCCTGGCTTAGTGATCCGCGCTTAGGCCGACCAGGACGGGTTTCACCCGGGTCAGCCTACGACAGGAGTTAGGGTCATAGATGAACGCAGAACTCAATCACGTGGTGCTAGGATTCCTCGCCCACGTCTTAGGGGGACTCATCGCTGGTTTGGTCGGGTGGTTCGGACACTTGATATACGAACGACGCCGACGAAAGAAATATCACGCGCAGTTCGATCGCGATATCCTTGAGTTTGCTCATACAATACAGGCCATAGTCACCCCGGAGCAAATGCCAGAGTTGATGGCGCACGTTGTCCCACTTGCCAGCAAGGCTCGTTTTGGGGTGGATACCCCGCCGTTGAAAGAAGAGCACACGCTGCCCCCAGGTGCCATACTTCACTGCAAGATCTGCAAGCGGTCTATAACGCCGACAACTGCAGGTCGCTGCAAGACCTGTAAGTTGGGTTGCGGTCTATGGCACGAGGACGTGCAACAAGGACTAGTGCCGACGGCATACAGCGACGCCTCAATCTGACTCCGCTTCCTGCCCCGATTCAGGTAGATGGCGTATTCGTAGCGCGCCCGTCTCAAGGCGCGGGCCAGCGAGGGCCCCTGCTCCGGAATGCGGCTACTTCGCCTGGCAAGGGCTATCGATCACACCATCAGCCGCCACAAGGTGGCCACGGCGAAGGTTACCAAGAAAGCGAAAACCAGCGGCATCAGGGAGCCTATGATGGTCCAGCGGGCGCTGCGCGTCTCTTTCCAAATCGTGAGGATGGTCGTTGCGCAGGGGTTGTGCAGAAGCGAGAACAGCATCAGGTTGACGGCGGTCAGCATCGTCCAGCCGTTCTCGTCGATGAGCAGCGTGCGGATTTCGTCATACGACGTCACGTCGCTCATCATGCCCGTGCCCATGTAGACCATCAGCATCGTGGGGACGACGATCTCGTTGGCGGGAATGGCGATCACGTAGGCCAATAGCACCACGCCGTCGAGTCCGATGGCGTAGCCGAGTGGCTGCATGAAGTCGGCGGAGTGCTGCGCCAGGCTGACGCCGTTCCATTCGATGTTGGCCAGCACCCAGATCACGGCGCCGGCGGGCGCGGCGGTGAGAATCGCGCGGCCCAGGACGAAGATCGTCCGATCGATCAGCGACGTGTAGAGGATTCGCAAGATGCTGGGACGGCGATACGGCGGCAACTCAAGAGTGAATGCCGAGGCCTCCCCTTGCAGCACCGTTCGCGCCAGCAGCCATGACGACAGCAGCGTAAAGCCCACGCCAATCAGCACCACGCCCACCACCGCGCCTGCCGCGGCGAACGATGCGAACATCGGCGGGAAGGCCGCCGCGACGAAGATGATCGCCAGCATGATCAGGGTCGGGAAGCGTCCGTTGCAGGGCACGAAGTTGTTGGTGAGGATGGCGATAAGCCGTTCGCGGGGCGAGTCGATCACGCGCGTCGCGGTGATGCCCGCTGCGTTGCAGCCGAAGCCCATCGCCATGGTCAGCGCCTGCTTGCCATGCGCGCCGGCTTTGCGAAACAGCCAGTCCATGTTGAAGGCGACACGCGGGAGGTAGCCGAGATCTTCCAAGATCGTGAACATCGGGAAGAAGATCGCCATCGGCGGCAGCATGACGCTTATTACCCAGGCGAGTCCGCGATAGACGCCGTTCCAAATGAATCCGGTAATCCACCACGGCACGCCCCAGCTTTGGAATGCCACGACCGCCTCGTTTTCGAACCAGAAGAACATCTCGGCCAGCTTCTGCGAGGGATAGTTGGCGCCGATGATCGTGAGCCAGAAGATGGCCGCCAGGATGAACAGCATCAGCGGCAGGCCGAAGAAGGGCGAGGTAACGATGCGGTCGATGTACTGATCCAGGTCCCACCCGCGCCGCGCGCCAACGTGCACGGAACGCTCGGCGATGCGCTCGGCGTCGGAGTAGAGCGAGGTAACAATGCGGTCGCGGAAGTCTTCGCCGAGTTGCCGGCGCAACTCGTCGGCGCGCAACAGCACGGTTTTCGGATCGGCCGTCTTCGTGCTCATTGCGCCCCTTGAATCGCGATCACCCGGCTGGTCGTTTCAACCGGCCCCGCTTGCGCCGCCTCCAGATCCGTCAGCTCGCCGGAGAGAATCGCCTGGCGCACCTTGTGGTCGCCGTCGAGCAGGCGAAAGGCGAGCCAGCGCGCGTTCGGTACGCCGGGCGCCAACTGCTCGATCATCGGCACCAACTCGTCGACGGCCTCTTGTAGCTCCGGCGGAGGCGCGGACCGCCGCGGCTTGGTCCGTATGTCGCCCGCGATCACTTCCGCGACCGTCCGCACCAATTCGTGCAGGCCCTCTTTGGTGCGGGCCACGGTGGGGACGGCCGGGACACCGAGGTCACGCGCCAGGCTGCGGACATCGACGTCCATGCCCTTGCGCTTGGCCTCGTCCATCAAGTTGACGCAGACGACCACGCGGTCGGTGATTTCGAGCAACTGCAAAACGAGGTTGAGGTTGCGCTCGAGCGCCGTGGCGTCGACGACGACGACGGTGCAATCGGGGCGTCCGAAGAGGATGAAGTTGCGGCTAATCTCTTCGTCCTCCGAAGCGGAGAGAAGCGAGTAGGTGCCGGGCAGGTCGACCAGCTTGTAGTGCTTGTCTTGGAAGGCATAGCCGCCCTCGGCGCGCTTCACGGTCTTGCCGGTCCAGTTGCCGACGTGCTGGCGCAGGCCGGTGAGCGCGTTGAAGACCGACGACTTGCCGGTGTTGGGGTTGCCCGCCAACGCGACGAGGTGGTCATACTTGCCCAGTGAAACGCCCATCTGGGCGAGCGCCCCGTAGGCCGGGCAGCTTTCACATCCCTGCGATTCCGGATTTGTGCTCATGCTTGTGCCACTCCCGCGTGTTCGGTTTCCTTGGATAACCCTTCGAGCGGCCGTACCCAGATCTGGTCGGCCTGCTGCTTGCGGAGGGCGATCAGCGTGCCCCGTACGCGGTAGGCCCGCGGGTCGCCGAAGGTATTGTCGAGCGCCGGCTCGACGCGGGCGTTTCTCGTCATGCCGAGATCGAGCAAGCGGCGGCGGCGGAAACCGCGGCATTCGGCGTCGAGCTCGATGACCCTCGCTGCTTCGCCTTCGCGCAGGTCGGAGAGCCGTTTGGCGCCCTCGGGACGGCCCGCGACAGCGGCTTCGGCCACCTGAATGTTCGCCGCGACGACGTGCGCCAGGCGGTGCTCGCTTTCGCCGTCGCTAATCACCAAACGTTCGGGCGTGTCATCAAGGACGCGGATCGCACTGCCGGGACGGAGGCCGGCGGCCAGGATTTGCCGGAAGATGACGTCGGGCTCATCTTCGATGTGTACGATGCGCGCCGGCTTCCCCGATGGCCACTCGGTCAGCGAGACCGCCTTGAGCGGCGCTAGGGCCCCTTCGCGCGTCGGGATCGGATCGCCATGCGGGTCGCGCTGCGGATGGCCCAGGTGGGCGTCGAGCACGTCGAGGCTCTCCGGCGTCAACTCGTGCTCGGCCTTTTCCGCCGCCTGGTGAAGTCGCGCCATCGGCATGTCCGCGTCGTCGGCCAGATAGCGCTCCCACAGGCGGTGAGCGCGCATCACGTGCAGCGCCCAACTCTCGCCCTCCGACGTCAGGCGAAGACCCTCAGACCCGCCCGCCAACAAACCGCGCGACTCCATCTGAGTGACGAGGTTCAGCACCCGGCGCTGTGACAAGCCCAGTGCGCCGGCCAGGGACTCGGGGCTAGCCACTTGACCGCGGTGCTCCCAAGTCATGATGTGCTTCAAAGCGTCCTCGAACAGGCGTCGGCGCTGCTGCATTCGGTGTTTGCGCCACTGCGCCCACAATCCGAAACCGGGCAAGAAGGTGGCGATCGCGATCAGGATGATCACGAGTAGAACGCCGGAGAATGACGATGCGTCCTGCATGATGGTCCCGAGTCGAGGGCCTCGTTTTGGCGGACATCGATGGCCCGCCCTCGCCCCTACTTCGCCTTTGCCTCTCCCTTGGCTGCCTTGCCCTTGGCCTCTTCTTGCGGCGCGGTCCGCGGCGCGGGGATCACATGGATCTCGGCGGCGACGCGCGGTCCCAAGGCGCGCGTCTCGGCGATGCCGTCCACGCCGAGCATCAGAGGGCCGTCGAAGGGTCCTTTTTCTTTCAAGCTGACCTGCACGCCTGGGACGATACCGATCCCCGAGAGGTAGCGCAACACGGCCGGATCACGGTCCGACACGCGCGAAACCGTCGCCGACCCTCCCACCACCATCTCGAGCAGCGGCAGATCGCGCCGCTTGGGAATCGAGCCGTCCCTGCGCGGGATGGGATGGCCGTGAGGGTCGACTTCGGGGTTGCCCAGCGCTTCGGCGATGCGGTCTTCGAGCGTTTCCGAGATGGCGTGCTCGAGCTTCTCGGCTTCGTCGTGCACTTCGTCCCAGGTGTAGCCAAGCGTTCGATGAAGGAACAGCTCGATCAGCCGGTGGTGACGAATCACTTCGAGCGCGCGCCGCCGGCCGGGCTCGCTGAGGCGCGCGCCGTGATGTTTCTCGTACTCGACGGAAGGTGGGTTCTGCTCGGCGAGCTTCTGGAGCATACCGGTGACCGAAGCCGGAGCAACCCCCAGCTTCTTGGCGAGCGCGGCGGTGGAGGCGCGGCTGCGGTCCCCCGCGATCTCGAAAATCGCCTTCAGGTAGTCGTCAACGGCTTGCGAAGGCATCGTGAACCTTAAATTTAGGCTTCCCTAAATTTAGATTGTAAGACGGAACGGCGCGGGAGTCAACGCGGGAGTCGTGATTCGTGATTCGTGAACTGTGAGGACCCGCGCCCCATACGGCGCGGCTGCCTCCGAGGCTACTCTTGCTGGGGAGCGCCGGGGGGGGGGGAGCGCCTTCGAGGACGTACACGAAGCAGGAGTCGCACTGGATGATGTCGGTCAACAGCTCGACAATGCGCCCGCGCACGGTTTGCAACGCGTCGGTGGCGGCCAAGCGGCTGCCGATCTCGTGAAGCAAATCGACTCGTGTCGCTTCCTGCAGCGCGCTTCCCGCACCGTCGCTCCCGGGAGGAGGTGCGTCGCTCGGGGGTAGGGTCTCCAGCGTCATACCTGCAAGCTACTGGGTGCGGAGGCGTTGCGTCCAATTGGAAGTTTTTATGGAGCCGATGGGTGGTTTTTGGGGCAGGCGGCGTTTGTTTCGGTTGTGCTTCGGGACGGCTCCTTACAATCGCTTCTGAAGCCTCGCCCATTCGTCCCGCAGCTCGACAGTACGATTGAAGACGAGCCGCTCGGCCTTCGACGACGTATCTGCGCAGAAATACCCAAGCCTCTCGAACTGATAGCGGTCGCCAGGCCGGGCACTCGCCAGCGACGGCTCGGCTTTGCCGTGGACCACTTCGAGCGATTTCGGGTTTAAGTACATCGTGAAATCTTGACCTTCGGGTGACTCATTTGGATTTTCGACGGTGAACAGCTTGTCATAGAGCCGAACCTCTACTGGAATCGCCTCCGCTGCCGAAACCCAGTGAATGGTTGACTTCACTCTCCGCGTTTGCCGGCCGCTGCGCGACTGTGGATCGTATGTGCAGTGAATCTCCGTGACCTCGCCCGTAACGGGGTCTTTCACAGCATGGTCACACTTGATGATGTAGCCATACCGCAGTCGGACTTCATTCCCCGGATAAAGTCGGTAGTACCGTTTTGGAGGCTCCTCGCGGAAGTCCTCCCGCTCGATCCAGAGTTCGCGGCCAAAGGGTACGGTTCGCGTGCCTGCATCCGCGTTCTCGGGGTTGTTGATGGCTTCCACAAACTCCCCTTGGCCTTCCGGATAGTTCGTCAACACGAGCTTGAGGGGGCGCAAGACCGTCATCACGCGCGGAGACGTCCGATTCAGATCCGCCCGGATGTAATGTTCAAGGTTCTCAAACTCCGTGAACCCGCTCGTCTTCGACACGCCGAGATTGCGCGCGAAATCGCGCAAACCTTGTGGCGAGTAGCCACGCCGGCGCATCCCTCTAATCGTCGGCATACGGGGATCATCCCAGCCTTCCACCACGCCCTGTTGCACGAGCTGCAGCAGCTTGCGCTTGCTCATGACGGTGTACGTCAGGTTCAACCGGTCGAACTCAATCTGCTGTGGATGGAAGACGCCGAGCTGATCGAGATACCAGTCATAGAGTGGACGATGATCTTCAAACTCGAGCGTGCATATCGAGTGGGTGACGCCCTCGATGGAGTCGCATTGACCGTGCGTCCAGTCGTACATGGGATAAATGCACCAACGATTGCCCGTACGATGATGCTCGGCGTGCAGGATGCGGTACATGACCGGATCCCGCATGTTGAGATTCGGCGAGGCCATGTCGATTTTGGCGCGCAGGGTGCGCGAGCCGTTAGGGAACTCGCCCTCTTTCATACGCGCGAAGAGGTCCAGATTCTCGTCGACGCTTCTCTCCCGATAAGGACTGTTCTTTCCTGCTTCAGTCAGCGTGCCGCGCGTCTCTCGCACTTGGTCGCCGCTCAAGTCGCAAACATAGGCCTTGCCCTTTTTGATGAGGTCGACGGCCCAGTCGTACAACTGCTGGAAGTAGTCGGATGCGTAGAAGGGCCGGTCGCCAAAATCGCCGCCCAACCATCTCACATCTTCGATGATCGACTCTACGTACTCGGACTCTTCCTTAATGGGATTGGTGTCGTCGAAACGCAAATTGCACTTGCCGCCGAACTCTTCCGCGAGGCCGAAGTTGAGCATGATGCTCTTGGCGTGGCCGACGTGCAGGTAGCCATTGGGTTCTGGTGGAAAGCGGGTACGCACACGTCCGCCATATTTTCCGCTCGCAGTGTCGGAGAGAATCCCATCACGAACGAAATTCGACCGGGGTAAATCGGCGTCCTTCATTAGACAATTCCTAAAGCAAACTCGAGACGGGTCAGCACGGTGTCACGCCCGAGCACCTCGAGGGTTTCGAAGAGCGGCGGTGCGTTCTTGCGCCCGCAAACTGCGACGCGAACGGGCTGGAACATCTGTCCTGCCTTCACACTCAGTTCAGTGGCAGCGGTGCGAAGCACCGCCTCAAGTGTTGCGTGATCGAAGGCGGACACAGTTGACAGAACCTCCTTCGACTTACGGAGCGCCTGCGCAGCCATGGCTGCATCTCCCTTTTTTGGGATCAATTCCGCGGGATCGTAGGACCGCGGTTCCGTGAAGAAGAAATCAGCGACAGTGCCCACATCGCGCAATAAGCGGATTCGCTCACGGATCAGCGGAGCTATGGCGCGAAGCTTTTCCGGCGTGGCATTTGCAAACCCGGCTTGTTGGGCGTAGGGCATCAATCGCTGCGCGAGGTCATCGACATCGAGTGCCCGGATATGCTCAGCATTCAGCCACACGGCCTTAGGATCGAAGGGTTCCTCGTCAGTGAAGTTGATGGTTGCGTTGCTGCGGTTGATGCCGTCGAGCGAGAATAGCTCGACAAGCTCGTCGCGCGACATCTTCTCGCGGTCATTCTTTGGCGACCACCCCAGCAGGCAAAGGAAATTTACGAACGCAGGCGGCAGGAAACCGGCGTCGCGATACGTTGCAACGCTAACCACCGGACCGTGGACGCGTTTTGATAGCTTGGCACCGTCAGGCGCCATCAACAGCGGCAGGTGAGC
Organism: Bryobacterales bacterium; assembly: GCA_965261065.1. GTDB lineage: Bacteria > Acidobacteriota > Terriglobia > Bryobacterales > UBA6623 > JAKZVK01. The sequence continues at coordinate 8,582,421 of OZ253444.1, forward strand.
CATCCTCGGCGCCTCGACGCCAAGCGCTTCGAAGATCAGCACGTGCTTGAACGTGTTCGCCAGATGTTCTTGGCCACGCAGGATGTCCGTGATGCGGAGATCGGCATCGTCAGCGCAGGAGGCCATGTGATAGGTCGGCATGCCGGTCGAGCGCAGCAGCGCGAAATCCTCGAGGTCGCCGGTAGCCTTGCTCACGGTCCCGTAGACGAGATCCGATACAACAACCTCGGGGCGTGAGTCGCGCGGCACTCTGAAGCGTAGGACGAAGGGTTCGCCCGCGTCGGCACGGCGATCACTCTCCTCACGGGTTAGCTCGCGCATGCCCGGATTGAAAAGCCATCCTCCGCTCGGATTCTCAAGCGCCCCCGAATTCTCAAGCACCGTAGCGGCGGGCGTGAAGTCGCGATAGGCAAGCCCCTTTTCGAAAATAGCCCAGGCGGCCCGGCGATGTAGATCGAGACGCTCGGATTGACGGTAGAGCTCGTCCCACCCTAGTTCGAGCCATTGGAGACCTTCGTAGATGGAATCGAGAGAGGTCTGCGTGTTCCGTTCGACGTCAGTGTCGTCGATGCGGAGAACTACGACACCGCCCTGGCGGCGAGCATGAAGCCAGTTGAAGATGAATGTTCGAGCGCCCCCTATATGAAGGTAACCAGTGGGCGAGGGCGCAAAGCGGACGCGTGTCATGCTCAGAACAGTAAACAATAGCTCACTGGCACTCGATCAGGACGAAGCGAGCCTCTTGCCGGGCGGTTGAGTTCCGAGTCGCACGTCGCAAGCGGTGGCACGAGAACGACTTCCAGTCCCGTAGAAAGAACAATACTGGCCCCAAACGTCGATTGGGAACCAGAAGTTTCATTGTATCTCCGATAAGGTTAGCACCGAGAAGCGCCCTTCCGGCCGCGCATCAGCACGCGACCTCAGCACTGCGGCCCGTCGGCACGGCCTGCCTTACCGTCAACCGGCCGCTATCGGCGTGGTGCTGTGCTACCTTTGGATCTTGATGCCTCGCGTTCGCAGTTTCGCAATGCGGTTTGTCCCCACCCCGCGGCTCATCCCGGCTATGTTCGCCGCTTGGGGGCTGCTTGCCCAGGCGGGGGCCGCCGACTGGCCCGAATTTCGCGGCCCCACGGGGCAGGGGCAGGCGACCGAGACCGGCCTGCCGCTGCGTTGGAGTGAATCGCTCAACGTAGTCTGGAAAGTGCCCGTCCCCGGACTGGGCTGGTCGTCGCCGGTGATTCGCGGCGAAAGGATATGGATGACCACGGCCACCGACGAGGGGCGGTCGCTGCGGGCCGTTTCGTTTGACAAGACCTCGGGGCAGCGGCTGCTGGACGTGGAAGTCTTTCGTCAGGACAAGCCGGGCAAGGCCCATCGCAAGAATAGCCACGCGACGCCGACGCCGATTCTCGAAGGCGATCGCGTGTACCTGCACTTCGGCACGCAAGGGACGGCGGCGCTCTCGGCCTCAACGGGCGAGGTAATCTGGCGCAACCAGGAGCTGCGTTTCGCGCCCGGCCATGGGCAAGGAGGCTCCCCGGCCTTGTCGGGGAATCTGCTGGTGATCAACTGCGACGGCACTGACCGTCAGTTCGTGGTCGCGCTCGACAAGAATACCGGCGCCGTCCGCTGGCGTACCGACCGCCGGGAAAACCGCATGGCGTTCACTACGCCGTTGGTGATTCGAGCCGGCGGCCGCGACCAGGCGGTCAGCATCGGCGCGGACGCGACCGTGAGCTACGACGTCGAAACCGGCGAAGAACTTTGGTTCATCCGCTACGAAGGATTCTCGAATGTACCCCGGCCGGTGTACGGCCACGGTCTGGTCTACGTCACGTCGGGTTTCTATAAGCCGATCTTGTTTGCCGTGAGACCCAACGGGCGCGGTGACGTGACTCAGTCCCACGTGGTGTGGAGCTCGAGCCGGGGTATCCCGTTGACTTCCTCGCCGCTGCTAGCCGGCGACGAGATCTACGTCGTCAGCGACCAGGGTATTGCCTCCTGCTTCGATGCGAAGACCGGCAAGAACCACTGGCGCGCGCGGTTGAAAGGGAAATACGCGGCGTCACCGTTGTTGGCCGATGGGCGGATCTACTTTCAGAACGAAGAGGGCCTCACCACCGTAGTCGAACCTGGACTCAGCTTCAAGAAGCTGGCGGAGAACCAAGTCGACGGCCGTACGTTCGCCACGATCGCCCCGACGGACGGAGCTCTCTTCTTGCGCACGGATTCCCACCTTTACCGGATAGAAGAACGCGGAGGGTGAAGCCGGGCGAGGGATGCCCTGCTCCGGTTTGTGCGTAAACCCACCACGCCTTTCCGTTTTCAATTGATACATGCCGCCCCGGTTGCGACAATGAAGGACAGATGGCGGATCCTCCACGGAACTCTCCCGAAGTGCGCGCACCCGCCGGGTCGCGCTCGGCTCACCCGGCTTTGCTGATCTTTACCGCGGTGGCCCTTCTGATCTCGATCGGGCTGCTGTGGAAGGTGTGGCAGCAGTCGACCGCGCTCGAAGCTCGTCTCAGCGACACCGAGCGGCGAGCTGGGAACTTGGCGCAGAACCTAGAGGAATCCCGTCAAGAAACTGCGCAGGTCAAAGCGGAGAGCGAAGCCGCCACCGCCCAGGCGGCCGAGACGGCGGAGCTGGCGCGGCGGTCGCGCGACGCCCGCATCCGAGCCGAGCTGGAACGAGAGCTGGCGCGCGAGGACGCCGACCGTTCGCGGCAGGAAACCGGCCGCGCCCGCGAGGAAGCGGCCGAGATGAGAGCCGAGGCCGAGCGCCTGCGCAAACAGCGCGAGCAGGAACTCGACCGCATGCAGCAAGCCCTGAACCGCATCACCGAGACCCGCCGCACCCCCATGGGAATGGTGGTAAACCTGGGCGAGGATTCGTTCCTGTTTGACTTCGACAACGACACCCTGCGGCCCGAGAACCGCGAGATGCTCAGCCGTATCGCCGGCGTCTTGCTGGCCTCGCACGGCTATCGGTTGCAGGTGTACGGGCACACCGACGACCTCGGCCCGGCGGTCTACAACAAAGATCTTTCGTTGCGGCGCGCGCGAGCGGTGGGGAAGTACATAGTCACAGCCGGGGTTCCCGAGGAGCTTGTCGAGGTCGAGGGCTTCGGGGAAACGAGTCCGCGCATGAAATCCAAGTCGTCGAAAGCGCGGCAGAAGAACCGCCGTGTCGAGATCGGGGTGATCGACACGATCATCAACTACGAGCGCGAGATCAAGAATCCCTAGCAGCCCGTGGCAAAATCGGGAGTGGTGCTGTTCACAAGTGTGTTGAAGCCCAATGATAATGTCCCCATGAGCGCCCAATAGAAATGTCCCCTACTCTGAGGCTCCGAAGGAGGAGCCGAGAGTGGGAAGGACATGGATGAGTGTAAAGGAGTTGAGGCGCGGCGAAGTGCTGAGCCGAGTGAAACGAGGGGAACTGAAGTTGACCGCAGCCGCCGAGCTGCTGGAGGTCAGCTACCGCCATGCGAAGCGTCTGAAGAAGCGTTACCGTGCGGGCGGGGCCAAGGCTTTGGTGCACGGTAACGTCGGCCGTGCTTCGAACCGAGCCGATCAGAAGCGACGCCAGCAGGTTCTCGAGTTGGTGCGCGAGAACTATGCGGGCGAGGGGCACGAGCGCTTCGGGCCGACGCTGGCGTCGGAACATCTGGCAGCCGACCACGGCCTGGAAGTGCCGCGCGAAACACTGCGGCGCTGGATGCTCGCCGCGGGTCTGTGGAGCCGCCGTCGCAAGCGCCAACCGCATCGCACCCGGCGCCAACGCAAAGCGCACTTCGGCGAGCTGATTCAACTCGACGGTTCGCACCACCACTGGCTGGAAGAACGCGGCCCGAAAGCCTGTCTGATGAACTTCGTCGATGACGCGACCGGTGTGGCGCTGTGCCGTTTCTCGGACCAGGAAACGACCTGGGCCGCGGCCGATCTGCTCGCAGCCTGGGTGCGTCAACACGGCGTTCCCAAGGCGTTGTACTGCGACTGGAAAAACGTCTACCAGCGCCAGCCGACGTCGCGGGAAGTGCTGGCAGGCATCAAGCCCGAGACGCAGTTCGGGCGCATGTGTGCCAAGCTCGGCATTACGATCATGGCGGCTTCCTCGCCGCAAGCCAAGGGCCGAGTGGAGCGCCATCACGGCACGCACCAAGACCGCCTGATCAAGAAGATGCGGCTGCGCGGGATCGTCGAGTACGAGGCGGCGAACCGTTATCTCGACGAGGAGTACCTGGCCGAGCACAACGAGCGCTTCGCCTGTGAGCCGGCGGCGGGAGCGGACTTTCACCAGGCGCTCCCCCGCGGCACCGAACTGCGAGGGGTGTTCTGTTGCGAGTACGAACGCGTGGTGAGCAACGACCGGGTGGTGCGTTTCGAGAATCGTTGTTTACAGTTGAAGCCGAAACGCAACCAGGGCGTGGGGGCGGGTGCACGGGTGACGGTCCAACAGTGGCGCGATGAGAGCTTGCAGGTGAGGTTTGACGGGCACGAGATCGAGCACGACGTGATCGCCACGCCGACGCCACAGCTGCGGACGAAGCCAGCACCACAGCAGCGTCCGGGGGACGGGCGCAAGCCGGCGGCGGACCACCCCTGGCGGCGAGCTGTGTTACGGAAAAAACGGGCTGCGAATACATAAGAGGGCTGTGGAAATGCCGGGTCGGATGGAAAGCGTGGAAAATCTCTCGAGGCAGCAGTACCGGGTTCGAGGAGCGGTGGATGGTTTTCCACCCTTCCCACCGCCCCTTGGAAATCGCTACGCGATCCCCACAGTTCCACAGCCCCGACGACGACGATATCTCTCCTACGAACAAGAAACACAAGGGGACACTTCTATCGAGCTACCGAGGGGGACATTTCTATTGGGCGTTGACAGAGCCTGTGTCCGCCGCTGACATCGGAAAGAGATTGGTGTATGCTTGGGGCAAGCTGGCGCGCCCAAGCGCGCCGCAGAGAATCAGGTTTGGCCGACATCGCCCGACGCGCATCCTCGCCGCGGGTCCGGCCTCCCTCACTCAAGGAGTTCCAGCGATGAAGAAAGTTACTCAGAAGAACGGATCGAATCCGAGCCGTCGCGACGTTTTCCGCGTCGGTTCGATGGCTTCCGCCGCCGGGCTGTTAGCGGCATTCCCATCGAGCGCCGCCGCGGCGGCCAGCGCCGCCCGCCTGCCCGTGCGGGGCGGCGGACCTAACGTCTACGAACGGATTGGCGTCCGGCCGTTTGTCAACTGCACATCTACATACACCATCAACGGCGGCTCTGCCGCGCTGCCCGAAGTCGTCGAAGCCACCCACGAAGCGGCGTTCTACCACGTCAACCTCGATGAGTTGATGGCCAAGGCCGGCCCGCGCATCGCCGAGTTGCTTGGTGCCGAGGCGGCCATGGTCAGCTCCGGAGCGGCCGGGGCCGTCACGTGCGGAACGCTCGCCTGCGTCGCCGGAGGTGATCCGGAGAAAGCGCAGCAACTCCCCGACACCACTGGCATCAAGAACGAAGTTGTCGTGCCCAGGTGGTCGCGCAGTACCTATGACCACGCCGTCCGCACCACGGGCATTCGGATGGTCGAGGTCGATTCGCTGAGTGACCTCGAAAAAGCTTTTGGTCCGCGAACCGCGATGTCGCATGCTCAGGTCAACGTTCTTCGCGATGGCAACCCCTTTTCGCTCGCCGAATTCGTGGCCGCCTCGCACAAGAACGGTGTGCCGGTGCTGATCGACGCCGCGGCCGACTTGCCGCTGGTTCCGAACCCGTTACTGTCCCAAGGGGTCGACCTGGTCGCCTACAGCGGCGGCAAAATCCTCAGGGGACCGCAAACCGCGGGCATCCTGCTCGGCCGCAAAGACCTCATCACGGCCGCCTTCATGAACAGCGCGCCGCACCATGCGTTCGCGCGCGCCATGAAGGTCAGCAAGGAAGAGGTCATGGGCGCGGTCGCCGCAGTCGAGGCGTTGATCAACGGTCCCCGCAACCGCCAAGCCGAAGACGACCTCTGGCGCTCCTGGTACAAGCACATCACCAGCCGTATCACCAAGGTCGACGGCGTCAAGACAAACGTCCGCCAGCCGCGCACGGCGGCGAACTACCCCGTCCTCAACGTCGAGTGGGACCCCAAGAAGATCGGCCTCACCGCCGGCGAGGTTGGCAAGGCGCTCCTCGACGGGGAACCGCGTGTCATGACGCATGCCGGGGGCAGCGGCAACGCTTTCATCCTCCGTCCGTGCGCCATGTATGACGGCGAGCAGAAGATGGTCGCCGAGCGGCTCTACGACATCTTCTCCAACGCGCCCGGCGAGAAGCCGAAACCGCCGCTCGAGCCCCCCACCGTCACCGTTGATGGCCACTGGGTCGTCGACATCCAGTTCTCGGTCGGCTCGACGCAGCACAAGGTATACCTAGCCTCCGACGGTAACCATCTGACCGGCCAGCACGTGGGCCGGATTACGAGCGCCCCGGTCCGCGGGACGGTCAGCGGGAACAAGGTCGATTTTACGGGTGGCGGCAAAGTCGAGGCCACCGGCTTGCACTACAACTTCATAGGCGACGTTCAGGGCGACCACATGAGCGGCGAGGTCAGCCTTGGCGAGTACGGCATGGCACGCTGGACCGCCAAGCGCCGCGCTTGACCTTCGGCGTCCGCGGCGCTTGAGAGTTATTGTTGGTCGGAATCATTAGATGGACCACTATGGTCCGAACCCAGTTAGTCGCGCCACGGGTTCGAAGACCTGACGCGGGTTCCCCATCGGTGCCTGCTGGTCGCGTGTTGAACGCTCCTTGATCTGCTCAGCGGTGGTGATCGGTTTCTCGTTGCCTCGGGAGCAGGGCCGCGATGGCCTGCCGAACCGAGCGGATTTACCCGTCACTTGCGTTCTGGGCTTGGTTTCTTGGGTTCGTGCGGATTCGCGCCCAGAACTCCGGCGATGGTATGAAGCTCTGACCTGTGGTTGATCCGCCAGGTTGCGCCGAGCGAACAGCTTCATGGGCCGCAACCCGTCCACCAACGTCAACAGTGGAAACTTCGGCCGCATCAGCAGCAAGATCCGCACGCACTTCGGCCGCGAGTTCCAGTACAGCGCGGGGTTATCTACTTGACACAAGTGATGACACTTGATAACCTCGCAACGTGTGGAAGCTGGTCGGCATATGGGTGTGGCGCGTCGTCTGCACAGTATGGGCCGCTTGGCTCACGTTTAAGCAGTTTCTCGGCTTACCCGGCGACTGGGACGACGCACAACAATGGCAACATTTACTCCAGAGGTGGGGTGTGTGGGACACTGTGATCGACCCGCGTCCGTGGGTGTTTTTCATCGCGCTTGCACTATCTCTGTGGGCATGGGATGTCCCAAGACGGGTCAAAATACGGATTGTATCCCGCTGGCATTACTCAACATCACCAATAGAAGATGGAAGTCTAATAGGGTCTTTGGCGAGTCATCCTGCACCACAATCGGCAGGCCGATCGCAGGAAACTAAACCGAGATGGTATGAGTGTTGCGAGTTCTTATGGCGCATAGATCCAGGGTTCGTAGACGGTTACGACGAGTACCAAGTTGATGATCTATGGTCAGGGGCGGTGTCTAATCTGATAGCAGGACCACATTGTCAACATTGCAAAAGGGACGTGGCGCAAACGCAGTGTGTGGGTTGCCCAGGATGTAGCAAGGAATTTACAAATGATGGCATTATGCTACTTCAAATAAGAGACGAATATATGGACAAGGTAAAATCTGAAGTTCTAAAAGAGTTCCAAGCCATGATGAGGCAGGAAGAGAATCCAGAAGGCCTAATTAAGACGTAAGAGTTTCATACGTAACGGCTTCCGAGGCAATCAACCTATTGAATCCCGCAAATTATTATGACACTTTTTGATAGTTTGGAGCATCTATATATGTATGGGCAACCCCAAAGGTGTGAAGCGGGATTTCAAGGCCCTGGAGAAGCGCCGTTTCGAAGCGATGCGGCTGCTCGACCAAGGCCACAATCAGTCCGAGACGGCAAGACGGCTGAAAGTCGCTCGCCAAACCGTCAGTGCGTGGCGGCGGCAATACCGCGAGCAGGGTGCGGCCGGACTCCGCCAGGCCGGGCGCGCCGGACGCAAGCCGCTCCTCGATGCCGCACAACGCGAACGCCTGACGTCGCTGTTGCTGGAAGGCCCGCAAGCCCACGGCTTCCCCACGCCCCTGTGGAGCTGTCCGCGGGTGGCTCGGCTGATCGGAGACGAGTTCGGGGTCGACTACCACGAAGGCCACGTCTGGAAGATCCTGCGAGCGCTCGACTGGAGCCCGCAACGCCCGGTCGGAAAGGCGCGCGAGCGCAACGAAGAGCAGATCCGCACCTGGAAGCGCAAGACCTGGACGCGCATTAAAAAAAAGCCCAAAACGAAGGCCGTACGCTCGTCTTCATCGACGAAAGCGGATTGAGTCAGAAGCCGCATCGCTGCCGCACCTGGGCGCCACGCGGCCAAACACCGGTGCTGCAGTTTAACTTCAATTGGGAGAAGCTTTCCGTCTCGGCGGGGCTGACGCTGCGTAACTTCTACTTTCGGCTCTATCCCGGTGCGATCGGCAAAGAGCAAGTGATCGACTTTCTCAAGGCGTTGGTACGTCATATCGATCGGCCGCTGCTGATCGTCTGGGACCGGCTGCCTGCGCACCGTAGCCGCCTGGTGCAAGAGTTCATCCAACTCTCCGAAGGCCACATCGCAACCGAGTACTTGCCACCCTATGCGCCGGAGTTGAATCCGGTGGAATACATCTGGGCTTACTGGAAGCAGCACGAGTTGCCGAACGTCTGTCCGAAGGACTACGGCGAGCTGAACGAGCGGGTCCGCAAGGCACTCCGCCGCATGCACCGCAAACCGCGTTTGATCACGGCCTTCTGGAAACAGTCTTCGCTTTGCTTCGAGTGACGGGATATTATGCGGGACTCAATAAGCAGCGTATCCCGAAACAGGTACGGATTGTTCCGATTGTCAAACCGGAACTCGAACTCGTCCAAGTAGGCCGGAAGATGCTTCACGCTGACCTGATGATACGCCCCGACGATCGACCGCTTGAACAGCGAGAACACGCCCTCTACACTGTTGGTATGCACGTCTCCGCGCACGTACTCGCCAACCGAATGGTTTACGCTTTCGTGCGCGGTGTCTTCGTCCTCGATGCCTTTGTAGGCTATAAAATCGTCGGTATAGACCTTCTCGGCATCGGGCGCGTGCGTCTCAATGAACTCGTGCAGCGTCTTGCGGTCCCGGCGCTTCTCGACGGTCAAACGGATACCGCCGCCGCGCTCGATGGCTCCCAAGACCATAGCTTTGTTGCCGGTGTAACCTCTGCCTTTTCCTTTGGCTTTCCCGCCGATGAAAGTCTCGTCAACTTCGACCGTCCCCTCAAGTGGTTCGGTATCGGCGTCTTTCAGGGCCGCTCGGACACGATGACAGAGGTACCATGCGGTCTTGTAGGCTACCTTCAGGGTCCGCTTCAACTGGTTGGCCGAGACGCCTTTACGGGACTCGCACATCAGATAGACGGCGGCGAACCACTTGCGAAGCGGCAAGTGAGAATCGTGGAAGATCGTCCCGGCCTTGACGGAGAATTGGTAACGGCATGAGTCGCAATCGAACTGAGCGCGCTTCAGGATGCGCGATATCTTATCCGAGTCGCAGCGCGGGCAACGTACGCCCTCCGGCCAGCGGAGCCCTTCGAGGTACTCTGCGCAGCGCTCTTCGGAGTGGAAGCGGTCAAACAGTGTTAGAAGGTCCATGGTATGCCTCGTAAGAAACCAGCAATCGAGTTGACGACTGAGCAAGCCCTGAAGCGGTTGTTCCCGAAGAAGGCTCGGGAGGAGTTGTACCGAGTGGCCCACGAGAAGGACGGAAAAGAACCGAAGCCACTGAAAGGAAAGGATCTATCTCGCTCACAAGACTAGTATATCAAAACCTGTGCCTTGTGTCAAGTAGATGACCCCGGTAGGGTGCGCGACAAGAAAGTGATGATTTGCGGGTTCCCCTTTTTTGCGTGCGAATCCTTACGTAGTGATACGTTAGGAAAGGAGGCGTACTATGCCCGAATCTCTCGTCGCGCTCGAACGTCAACGAAAGGCCATCCTCGCTCGGATTCTCGATCTAGGAGACTTCCGCAGCGGATCCATCAGCGCTGTCAGCGGCCGCTGCGGCAAACCGTCCTGCCGCTGCCATCAGCCCGGCCAGCCCGCTCATGGCCCGAACTACCACCTGACCAGGAAGGTCAACGGCAAGACCGTGAGTGAGACCTTTTCCTCGCCCGCCCAGCGGCGCAAAGCGCAACGCGAAGTTGAGGCTTTTCACCGCTTCCGGGAGCTGAGCCGACAACTGCTCGAAGTCAACGAACAGATCTGCCGCTTGCGCCCCGTCGCCGAGGACGCCGAGCTGAGTCCGCAGGAAAAAAAACGACCGAGGCGATCCAGCAAGAAGTCGCCGTAGAAGTAGGGAGGCTGCTACGGGTCGTCTTGTGTGAGAGGCGCAAGCGCGGGTCGCTCGACCTCGAAGCCGTCGAACAGGCGACGCGCGACGCGCTGCATCAAGCCGGCGCTGTCTTGCTCGAGACGCTGTTGAACGAAGACGCGGCCGGCGAATCGCAGCAGCCCTGCGCCTGCGGCTCGCCAGCGCGCTACGCCGGTCGGCGGCCGAAGAAGCTCGTCACGATGCTGGGCGAGGTCGTCGTCGAACGGCCGTACTATCACTGCAGCCGCTGCGGCAAAGGCTTCGCGCCGCACGACCAAGAGCTGGCCGTCAAAGCGACGCAGTATTCGCCAGGCGTGCGCCGCATGACGGCGCTGGTCGGCTCCGAGACGTCGTTCGATCGCGGTCGCGCGTTGCTCGACGAGTTGGCCGGAGTGCGGCTGACCGCCAAGGCTGTCGAGCGCGAAGCCGAGGCGATCGGCGAAGATGTCGCCAGCGAAGAACAAGCCGCGATCGCGCGCGCCGTACCGCTGGAGCTTCCTGCGATGTCAGGACCTGAAACTCCGATTCTCTACATCGAGATGGACGGCACGGGCGTACCTGTCACCGCCGCCGAGACGGCCGGCCGCAAGGGTAAGGACGGCGGCCCGGCCGGCACGCGCGAGGTCAAGCTCGGCTGTGTGTTCACGCAAACAAGCTGCGACGAACAAGGCCGTCCCGTGCGCGACGAAGACTCGACCAGCTACACCGGCGCGATCGAGGACGCCGCCGCCTTCGGACGCCGCATTTACAGCGAGGCTTGGCGACGGGGTTGGAGTCGGGCGCGCAAGAAGGTCGTGCTTGGCGACGGTGCGGGCTGGATCTGGAATCTTTCGCACGAATACTTTCCCGGCGCGATCGAGATCGTCGACTTGTATCACGCTCGCGAACATCTGTGGGAGCTGGCGTCGAAGCTGTTTCCCCAACAACAAAAGCGCCTCCGCGGTTGGGCGCGGCGCATGCAGAAAAAGCTCGACGCGGGGCGCATCGAGCAACTCGTCACTGCGCTGCGCGAGATCGAAACCGACGACCCGGAGTTGGCGCATCCGCTGGCGCTGGAGGCGGACTACTTACAGCGCCATGCGGAGCGCATGCGTTACGGCGAGTTTCGCCGGCAGGGCTTGTTTGTGGGCTCAGGCGTGATCGAGGCGGGTTGCCGCACCGTCATTGCGAGTCGGTTGAAGCGCTCGGGCATGTTCTGGAGCGTGCGCGGCGCGAACGCTATCACGGCTTTGCGTTGCGCACGGCTCAGCAACCGCTTCGACGACTACTGGGAGAATCGCGCTCGCGCGGCCTGAGCCTCACAAATTTGTCGCACACCCACCCCGGTACAGCGGACGGTTCATCTGGTAAGCGCCTCGTAGACAGAGTTCAAACCTTTACCCCGGGCCGCTGCTTCGCAAGAGGCAGCGGCCCGATTGTTTTGCTGCCGAGGCCTCACCCGCAAGGGTGCGGTCAGTCAGAGTAGGACATGCCTGCTGAGGTGAAGTGGTCCGGTTAATACCGGCCTGGGGAGCGAGCCCCAGGATGAGAGGTGAGGAACAAGAAACGCTCCGGGGCCAGTATTAAAGCGCCGCTGCGCGGCTGGAGGGGACTGTGATTCTTACGGTGTGCTTCGAGGGCACTGAACTGACCGGGTCATAGGTAACACTTTATGCCAAGCACATAGGTAACACTTTTCGTCCGGGGTGGGGCTTGACGCAGGGAGCCCGGAGGGCGACCAGAGTCAAGTCCCACCCCCGGACGAAGGGCCCGCCGCTGGGCCCTTGCTCGGGCGCAACCGCCGCTCTCGTTCCTCGAATACTCCCAACTCATAAAAGGAAAACCACACTCGCCACACGCCCTCCTCGATCTCCTCCACCCCGACCCGCTCCCCGTTGAGTCCCTTGCCGACGAACACTCGTTGACGCCGCCAGCGAATCCGCCCATCCATCACGCGCCGCACCTGCATCGGCGCCGCATACTCCGGCTCGTCCACCCGCGACGGATACGCCCGCGCCGCGCCGTGATAACACTCACCAGGGGTTCGCAACTCCAGTCCCTGGTGCGGTCGCTCCTCGTTGTAGTCGCTGCGAAAGCCATCAAACGCCCGTTGCTGCGCTCGCAGATTCGCCGCTGGCGGCGCGGCGGTCTCTTGCTTCAGCGTACGGTGCATCCGCTCATGCCGCCCGTTCTGTTCCGGATGTCCCGGCTCGATCCGCTCGGGACAGATCCCCAACTTGATCCACCACACTGCCAGCCGCCCCAGCCCGTGCACCGCCAGGGTCGCAAACGGCGGCCCGTTGTCGGTGCGCATCACCCGCGGCAGTCCAAACTCTCGAAACGTCGCCTCGAACAACGGCCGAACATGGTCCCCGTCCGGTTTCGTCACCGCCTGGCACCGCAACAGGTAGCGGCTGGCCGCGTCCGAGATCGTTAAGGGATCGCAGCGCCGGCCGTCTTGGGTGCGAAACCAGCCTTTGAAGTCGGCGCACCAAACCTGGTTGGGCTGCTTGCCTGGCGTCAGCGGCAGCGGGGTCGGTGCGGCGCGGGGCCGGCGTCGTCGGGGCACGCTCAGACCGTCTCGTCGCAGCAGATTTCCGATCGTGCTCACCGCCGGCCATGCCACGTCGGGCTGCCTTCGCTGCAGCCGCGCCCTCAAGGTGACCGCACCCCAGCGACTGTGCTGCGCCCGCAGAGCGAGAATCTCTTGCTCGATCGCGGCCGCGGTCTGACCGGGATGGCGTTGCGGCGCCCGGGAGTGGTCCTGCAAACCTTCCCAGCTCTGCTGCTGGTAGCGCTGCAGCCATTTGTAGCCGGTCTTGCGGCTCACCGAGTAGCGCCGGCACAGCTCGGCCATCGACTCCTCGTCTCTTTCCCAGTCCACGATAAAATGGGTTCTCTCGTCTCGCACACAGGTCTCCTGCCACGGCATAAAGCATTCCCTCCCAGAAATGTTCTATGCCTCAAAGTGTTACCTATGTGCTTGGCATCATGTGTTACCCATGTGCCCGGTTAATACCCGGCGCCGGGGTGGACGTAGCGGTCCACCCCTACAACACAAACTGAGCCGGCAAGACCGGTATAGGTGCGCCTGACGGTCCAAAGACCAACACGCCGCCCCGCGGCCGCGACCCGATATGTCGCCGATCACCCCCGCCCCGACGAGATTGCCCGCAAATCGTGGGACAATACCGGAGCACTCGCTTGTCACCGTGACATGCATCGCACGAGTGGGCTGGTTCGCCTTCGCGGCCGCGGCCTTACCGGTCGCCGTCGCCGCCGACACCGTCCGCGTGAACAACCCCGCCGGGAGCGTGTTCGTCCGCGTTGCCAACGTCAAGGAACTGCGCGTGGGCCAAAGCGGCCCGAAAGGCCAGGTGCGCCGAGGCGATACGGAGATCACGAAACAGATGGGCGGCGAACTTACGCTCATCAACTGCCGCTCGACCGACTCGAAGCCCATCCGCCTGGTCGTCGACCTTCCTTACGGCACTGACCTCGAGGTGCAGACCCGCACGGGTACCATCGTGCTCAGCGGCATGGTGGGCCGCGCCGACCTCTCCACCGAGAGCGGGGATATCCGGCTGACGGTGCCTTGGGCAGCGACGCGCTTTTCGGTCGATTCGAGTCGCGCGCCCCAACAATACGTCGTGCCGCGGGGCTTCGCGTTCACCGCCGGGGCCCGCCGCTCCCGGGTAGACCGCGAAACCTGGCAGATGCAAGACAGCCTCGATCCGTCGCAAGTCACCTATTCGCGCGTCCATGTCCGCGCAGAGTCGCCGGGCAAGATCATCCTGGCAAACGCTCCCATCCCTAGCGACTTCCCCGTCAAACTTCCCTGGCAGGCCCCCGCGATCCTCCAAGACCTGCTCGGAATTCCCGGCACGCCGGACGAGCCGGCGGCCGCCGAGCACGCCGCGCCCCATCCGCCCGAACCGCCTCCTGGTTCTTCAGGCCCGGAGACCGGCGAAGTCCGCTTCACCGCCGACGTCCGCTTGGTCAACTTGATGGTTTCGGCTACCGACCGCTCCGGCGGCGCCGTCGAGGGCCTCGGGAAGGACCAATTCCAGATCTTCGAGGACGGCAAGCCGCAGGAGGTTTCCTCGATCCGGTCCGAGGAAGTTCCCTTCAATCTAGCGCTACTTCTCGATTGGAGCGGAAGCACCGAGCAAGACCGCCAGGCGATGATCGAGGCGGCCGAGAGCTTCGTGACGATCGCTCGACCGCAGGACCGCGTTGCTGTCTATGCCATGGTTGGCAATCTGTTCCGTGTGATCTCCCCTTTAACCAATGACCGCAAACATCTGCGACGTGCGCTTCGCACGATCCCCGATCTGCCGGGCGGCTCGCCGCTCTACGATTCGATGGTCTTCGCGTACACGCACGAATTGCGCCGGCACAGCGGGGAGCGCAACGCGCTGTTGGTCCTTTCCGACGGTCTTGACAACCAGATCCGCGGCCCCTCGAACGGCGCCGGCAAGGCGTCACGGTCGATGGGCGGGCTGCCCTCGGTGGTGCCGTTCAAGCAGTTGAGTCTGGCGGCCACGGGGATGGAAACGCTCATCTACCCCATCTTTCTCGATACGCTGCGGAGCGGCGCCCGCGTGCCCGAAGAGTGGTCGAAGGTCGCGCTCCGCCGCTTGGAGGAGCTGGCCGAGCGCACCGGGGGCCTGCTGTTCCGGGCAAGCTCGATCCGCGACCTCGACCCGGTCTATCCGCGCGTCGCCAACGAGCTTCGCAGCGTCTACCACCTCTCCTACTATCCGGCAGACCAGAACTTCGACGACTCCTGGCGCAAGATCGAAGTCAAGGCCCGCCGGCCACGAACGACCATCCGAACACGGGGCGGCTACTTCGCGCGCTAGGCGCGGAGCGGGAGCGAGCCTATCCATGGCCTGCTTCCTCGACACCGCGGGATAACAAGGGCGCAGCTTGTCGCTAGTTCCCGCCGGACGCGCGCGGCAACGGAACCTGGCGGTCGGGCTTGGGCTTGACGCGGATCAGGCTCCAGGGGCGCTGGCGCAGCTCGTCGGTGAGTTGCTCGACGTTCTCGGAGGCGTTGCGGAAGTTTTCGACCGACTCGTTGATGTTGTCCTCATTCGTCGCGACGAGTCCGCGCACATCCTCCAACAGCTCGCGCGCCTTCTGGAGCGTGAGCTCCAACTCTTCGAGGTCGCGCTTCAGAGGCTCGCGCGCTTCGTCGAGCGTGCGGTTGAGGTTCAAGATCGTCGTATTAGCGGTCTTCGCGACGACGCGAAAGTCTTCGGAGAGCTGGTCGACGTTCCGCATCGTCGCGTTGAGCTGGTCGGTCACGTCCACGATGCGCGGCTTCAGATCGGCGACGAGGCTGTTGGTGTTGTCGAGCAGGTCCTCGATTCTTTCCTGATTTTCCTCGTTCGTCAGCTTCTGCAGGTTGACCAGCAGTATCTCAGCGTCGTCGGTGATGCGGTGGAAGTCGCGCCGCACGTCCTTCATTAGGAGTTGGGCGGTGTCGGCGATCTCGGTGATTTTCTCGGTGACGTCACCAATCGTGGCGGTTTCCATCGATGGGATCGTCCCCTCGGGCTCGATCCGCGGCGCCTCCACCTCGCCGGGCGTGATCTCGAGGTAGTTCTGGCCCAGGGCGCTCAATGAAGTGATCTTGGCGACTGACTTGGCGTTCACCGGCACGTCGCCGCGCACCTCCATCAGTACCTCGATACGGGTGGGGTCATCCTCCCACGGACGAACGACGGTCACCACGCCCGACTTGAGTCCGCCGAACCGAACCGTGTTGCCCGACTCCAAGCCACCCGCGAAACGGAAATAGGTCTTGTAGAGAACCTTCTCGCCAGCCACTTGAACGTTGGCCACTGAGATGAACGTCGCCACGAAGATGATCAAGGCGACGATCACAAAGACTCCGACTTTCGCTTCGTTGCTCATGCTCGCCTGCTGACTGCTTCCTCGACGCGGACGCCTTAGCCTGCTTTTCTCGCTACGTGGCGAGAAAAGCAGCCTAGCGTTGCGTCAACCGCTTCAGATATGCTTCGTGGTCTCCGGTTACTTTATCAGGGATTCGGTCCAAGAACTGCCGGATCCTCGGATTGTCGCTGTTGCGTATGTCCTCGGTGGTCCCGACGGCCAGGATCTTGCCATGCCGCAGCATGCACATGCGGTCGGCGATCAGAAAGGCGCTGGCCAGTTCATGCGTGACGACGACGATGGTCATCTTGAACGCGCTCTTGAGATCGAGGATCAGCGAATCGATCTCGGCCGCGATGATCGGGTCGAGGCCCGCCGACGGCTCGTCGAACATCAAGATCTCGGGATCCATCGCCACCGCCCGCGCCACCGACGCGCGCTTGCGCATCCCTCCCGAGAGTTGGGCCGGATAAAGCTCCTCGGCGTCGCCCAGGCCCACCTGCTCAAGCTTCATCCGCGTCATCAAGCGGATCGTGGGCTCGGCCAGCTTGGTGTGCTCGCGAAGCGGCAGCGCCACGTTATCGGCCAGCGTCATCGAGTTGAACAGGGCCGCGCTCTGGAATGAAACACCCATAATACGCCGGATCTCGTTGAGCTGCTTCTCCGTGCAGGAGGTGATCTCGACGCCCTTGACGAAAATGCGTCCCGAGGTCGGTCTCTCGAGGCCGATGATGCGCCGCAACAGCGTGCTTTTGCCCGAGCCGCTGCCGCCCATGATCACCATCGTCTCACCGCGGCGGATATCGAGATTGACGCCGCTCAGGATGGTCTTCTCGCCGTAGCACACGACCACCTCGCGCACCGAGATGATGGTATCGGCGTCCGGCGGGCCCCCGTTCGTAGCCCGAGTCTCTTGGGTGTGCTCGCTCATCTCCAGAAGAAGTAGAAGAATGCGGTAAACAGCAGATCGGCCAATACCACCAGGAAGATCGACTTCACCACAGCCGAGGTGGTGGCGCGTCCGACGCCCACCGGCCCGCCACTAACGTTGAAGCCCTCGAAGCAGCCCACGTGGACGATGATCGTGCCGAAGGCGATGCTCTTGATCAGTCCGCTGACGATGTCGCGCAGAACCAGCACATCGAGCACCCGCCGAACGTACAACGTCAACCCCATGTCGAGCGCGAAGTGGACAAAGATGCCCCCGGCCAGGATGCCCGCTGTATTGGCCGCGATGGTCAGGCAGGGCAACATCACCATCATGGCGACGTACTTGGGGACTAGTAGGAACTCTACCGGGTCGAGCGCCATCGAACGCAACGCGTCAACCTCCTCGGTCACTACCATGGTGCCGATCTCAGCCGAAAACGACGAGCCCGACCGCCCCACCACGACAATCGCGGTGATCAGCGGCCCCAACTCGCGCGTGATGCTGACCGCGACCAGGTTGATGACGAGTTGCATGGCGCCGAGCCGACGCATCTCGGCGCCGCCCTGCAGCGCCATGATCAGCCCCGTGCAGGCGGCGATCAGGCAAACCACCGGTAACGCGTTGACACCCACCACCGCCATCTGCCGGACGGTCGTTTGCCAACGAGGCTTGCTGCCGGTGATAGGATTGGCGCGCCACGACGAAACCACCCCGCGGTAAAACTGGACCGCGAGGCCGCCAACGTACTCGATTCGTTCGATCGTGCCCTTGCCGACGGCTGCGAAGATGGACATGGCTCTGCTGAGAACTAGGCCGGCAACTCGGCGAAGTTTTCACTCACGCGGGTTGCGAGGTCGTACGATCCGCCCGCGGCCTAGCCGGCGGCCTCCTCTTCGCTCTCGGCCACCTCGAATACGTTTAGCAACCGGGTCAACTCCAACACGTGGCGGGGACCGTCGTTGAGCCCAACCAGGACGAAACGTCCGTTTCTCTTGCGCGCCTCTTGCAAACCCTCCACCCAACTGGCGATCCCCGAGCTATCGATGTAGGGGACGCCGGCCAGGTTGACGATGATCTGCTCCTGGCCCCTCTTTTGGAACAATTCGAGGACCGTCTGGCGCAACTCCGGTGAGGAATGAAGATCAATGTCTCCGGTGACATAGACGACGGAGCGCGGGCCTTCGCGTTTGACGTTGAGTTCCATAGGTTCTGCCACTTAGGGCACGTGCGCCGGGTGCCGCTTCCTCATCCGCACGCAATTCGTCGAGCCGTCCCGCCGGTATTCAACCTCGTCCATGACTGAGCGAATCAGGTAGACTCCTCGGCCCCCAGCTCGCAGTTCGTCAGGGGGAGGCGTCTCGCGCTCGGCCGGGTCGAAGGGTTCGCCTTGATCCCTGACCTCCACCTCCACGCCGCCCTCGACCTCCTCGCACCGCAAAGAGATCTTCTGGTCCGGGGCGCCTTTGTAGGAGTGTTTGATGACGTTCGATACCGCTTCGTCGACCGCCAGCATGACTTCGTGCGTGGTCTTGGAGTCCAAACCAGCACGAGCACTGAACTCCTCGATGACGCACCGGATCAACCGAAGCCAGCGGGTGTCACTGGTGACGACGAGTTCAACGTCGGAGGTCATCCGGCCTTCTGTCAGCGCTCGAAGGGCCGTAAGACCCTTATTTCAAGGGCATTATAACACGGCGTTTCGGAGCGTTCCGGCGTCGGGCGGTCGCTCAATCGGACCCTCGCGGGCTCATGGTGGAGCAGGCCTGTCCTGGGCTCCTGTACCCCTAAATCCGCCCACAAGATCCAGGCCGTGACACTGAGACGTCCCCATTTCCTTTACAGCGGCGTGGATGTAATCCGCGGGAGCGTGGACTCCCGTCCACGCCTCTGTAGCGCGGGTCCCCACATAGAACCCAAGTCGGCTGCAGTCTCACTTACTCGCGCTCTTGTTATCGTACCCAGGTGATGGCACTGTCGCCGGCGCGGAGAGCCGCCTACCGGATACTGAAGCGCGTAGAGACCGGCGGCTACTCGTCCGAGTTGCTGCACACGTCGCCGGAGCTGGCGGAGATGGACCTGCGCGACCGCGCCCTCGCCACCGAACTCGTACTCGGGAGCTTGCGCTGGCAAGGCGCGCTGGACGACTTGTTGCGGCAGGCCGCCGGGCGGCCGGTCGAGAAACTCGACCCGGAGGTGCGGATCGCGCTACGGATCGGCGCCTACCAGCTTCGCTACCTGGAGCGGATTCCCGACCGGGCGGCCGTGTCGGAAAGCGTCGAGTTGGTCAAGCGGGCCCGGAAGCGCTCGGCAATGGGGTTGGTCAACGCCGTGCTGCGGCGGCTTCCCGAGCGGGAGTCCCCGGAGCACGATGGCGGCCGCGAGCGAGAACTGGCCCACCCGACGTGGCTGGTCGAGCGCTGGCAGCGCAACTACGGGGACGACGCAGCTAACAGGATTCTGCGGTTTAACCAGACGCCACCTCCGACCTATCTGCGGCTGAACGTCCGTTTCCCGGTCGGGGAAACACTGGAACGCCTCGCGCGGGAAGGCATCGAGACTGCACCGACCGAGCTGGCCGCGTGCCGCCGGGTGCTGTCGGGCCGGCCCGCTGCTACCGAATGCTTCCGGGAGGGGAGGGTCCGCATCCAGGACTTGGGGTCGCAGGCGATCGTTCCCCTGTTGGACTTGGCCCCAGGCAGACGATTCCCGAGGCTGGGATTCCTAGACCTCTGCGCGGCGCCCGGCGGCAAGACCTATCAAGCGCTCGAATCCGCCGGTGGCGATTTGCGCGCGGTGGCCGCCGACCGGCATCTGCACCGCCTGAGCACGATGCGGCGGCTCGAAACGTGCCCGGTGCCGCTAGTCGTTGTCGACGCTGAAGCTGAGTTGCCCTTTCGGAGCTCTTTCGATCGTGTACTCGTCGATGCGCCTTGCTCCGGAACCGGGACGCTGGCGCGGAATCCCGAGATCAAGTGGCGGCTCACGGAGGACGATCTCGCGGATCTCGCCCGTAAGCAACGGCGGATTCTCAGCCGCGGCCTCGACACCCTCGCGAAGGATGGGATTCTCGTGTACTCGACTTGCTCTCTGGAACCCGAAGAGAACCGCCAAGTTGTGGAGGCCGTTCTGAGTGAGAGAACCGCTTTCGTTGCAAGTGAGTACTTGGATCGATTGCCCGGCCGCGAGGAAGGTGACGGGTTCTTTGCTTGCCGGATCACCAGGGAAGCAACTGCTCGACGGTGGTGATCTGTTTCTTGTTACGCCGGGGAAAGGGCTTGCCTGTCGAACCGAGCGGATTTACCCGTCACTTGCGTTCCGGGTTCGGTTTCTTGGGTTCGCACGGATTCGCGCCCAGAACTGGGGCGATGATCGGGATGCCACTGCCGGGCCGTTGCTAGCTCGCCTACCCCGAGAGGGTCTTCAAGAACCGGCGCGCCCGCCAGACCCAGGGGCGCTCTTGGCGGCGTAGATAGCGCGGCAGGCCCATCTGCTTAGTGAGAATCGCTTGCATCATCTCGCGCGCCTTCTTCGCTTCGCCACGTTTCGCCAGGAGCTTGCCCAGGCCGTAGTAGGCACGGGAGATCGGTGTGTTGGCGAGGATCGATCGGTAGACTTCGACCGCGTTGTCTTCTTCGCCCAGGCCTTCATAGGCGTCGGCCATGGCGAGATTCCCCTTGTGCAGCTTGTAGGTGGCGTCGGCCGCGGCCAATGCCCGCAAGTCGTCCACCGCGGCGCCGTAGTCGCCGGTCTCGATCGCCGACAGGCCGCGGCCGTACAGGCAGTCGAGGTCGCCGGGGTCGCGGTCGAGCGCCTCGCCAAACAGCTCGACCGCCTGCTGGTAGTCGCCGTCCTTGCCGCGGATCCACGCAAGCTCGGTCAGCGCGTCCTGCGTCGGGCTCTCGCTCACCATCTGCTCGAGCCACTGCCGCCGCCGGCGGCGCTCCCAGCGCTCGATCGCCGGCATCTTCCATTGGACCCCCGGCAGGAACTCGACGAAGAAGTACACTGCCGCGCCGATCGGCCCGAGGAAAACGATCACCCAGAACCAATACGACTCCGGCCGATGGCGGATGAAATGCACCACCATCAGGGCCTGGAACACGACCCCGAGAGTCCACGGATTGAGGAACGCCGCCACCACGAATTCCTAGTTTGCCGCCTCCCCCTAGAGTAGTACGATCAGGGAAATGCCTTATGGGCTTGGGTTGAGGGGGCTTCCTTTGGCGGCCTCTTGGCGTCCGTGGCCTCCGCTGGGGTCTGCTATCATGAATCTAAGCAGCAGAGCAGGCTGGTTCAGACCGCCGGCAACCCACCCCAGGAAGCACTACCGAAGTATAGAACAAGCAGGAGATCTACTTATGGCCAAGGTCTGCGTGGTTACCGGCAAGAGACCCATGTCGGGCAATAATGTCTCGCACGCGAACAACAAAACTCGGCGCCGCTTCGAGCCCAACCTGCACGACAAGCGCTTCTGGATCCCCAGCGAGAAGCGCTGGATCAAGCTGCGCGTGAGTGCCAAGGCAATCAAGATCATCAACAAACGCGGCATCGAAAGCGTCCTGGCCGAAATGCGCAAGGACGGCAAGAAGGTCTAGGTAGCGTCCCGCACCGTTTCGCGTTCTCCGTCCGCCAGACCCTGGCTCTTGGATCATCGGGGTACGGGTCTAGGAAAACGTTTGTGCGCAGGTCAAGCGTCGCCTGCCGGCTTCACCGCCACGATGGTCTTCACTACGTCCAAGTACAGGTTCCGCACCTCGCGCAACGCAAAACCTGCCGTCTCGATATTGCCCACGGTATCGCGGATCAACTCCGGCCCCAGCCGGCGGCTGACCGGGTTCATCATGTGCAGCATCAGGTTGAACGGAAACCAACGGCTGCCGGTGTGCTCGAACATGCGCAGTTCGCCTCCAGGCTTCAGCACGCAGTGCAGTTCGCGCAGCCCCTGCACCGGGTCGGGCACGGAGCAAAAGGTGCAGGACGTGAACACCTGATCGAACGTGTTATCGGCCAACGCCATCTCCTGCGCATCCATTTCCAGCAACTCGATCTTGCCGTCGTATTCCCGGGCGCGGGGACGGGCCTTCTCGAGCATCCCGGCGCTGATGTCGAGCCCGGTCACGTCCTGTTCGGTTGGAAAGAACTCCAAGTCGAGACCCGTACCCACGGCCAGAAAAAGCACCCTGCCGCGCATCGGTGCGTAGAAAGCCCGCTTGTAGCCCGCCCAGCGCTTGTGGGGCCCGCGGGAGTTGATGAAGTCGTAGCCCTTCGAGGCGGTGTCCCACTTGCGGCGCGCTACTCGGTCCATTGCTGCACCTCTCTCGTCAACAGCGCATTCGCCGTGTAGGTGAACCCCAAGATCGCTACGCCCGCCGCGATGCCAAGAAGCGTGCCCCCCTGCAGGCTCAGGCGGCTTATCGAGGCCGCCATCGAAACCACCATCCCGGCGGCCATGCCGGTGAGCATCATGGGCAGCATCACCTCGAAGGCGCCGAAGAAGAAGTGGCAGACCAGTTGAACCGGCACCGCGATCACCATCCCCAACACCATGCCGAGCAACATGGCCGGAATCATCGGCCACGCTTCCCCGAAGATCGCCGTGCAAGCGACGCCGACGATGCCCCCGAGTAGGGTATTCGAGAGCAAATCGCCAACGATGAAGTAGAGCCGTGTCGCCATGAGAATCAGAGCCCCGAACACGAGTGAGGGGTCAGGACAGTCCGGCCCCTACCGCAACCACGAGTCCAGATGATACGCCACGAACTCATCGTCATGGAGATGAGGGTAAGCGGCATACACCCGATCGATCTCCGCCATCTGTCCCGGCGACAGCGACTCCTTCGGGTTCAAGCACCAGCGCCCCGCCAGCAAGCCTTGCCGGTGCAGGATCTCGTTAATGCCCGAAATGCAGCCCGCGAACAAGTGCCGCGGATCGAAGGCCGCCGCGTTCGCGTCCGTTACCTGAGCGGCGAGGGTCAGCATGCTCTGAGGGATTGGCAGCTTCTGCTCGACGGTGATCCGCCGGCACTCGTCGAGCTGCGTCACCGCGCGGCGTGTCCAAAAGGCCCAGTGTCCCAGCAAGCCGCCGACGATGCGCGCGCCGGGGGCGTTCTTGTGCTGTGAGAAGCGAAAGGTCGTCAGCAGGTCGCTGATGATCGTATCGTCGTTGCCGGTGTAGAGAGCAATCGCCCGCACCCGGCGCGCCTCGATGACGGCGCGAACGACGTCCAGAGTTTGGTAGCGGTTGAACGGGGCAATCTTGATCGCCACCACGTTGTCGATCTCGACAAACTTCCGCCAGAACTCATACGGCAGGATGCGCCCGCCGACCGAGGGCTGCAAGTAGAAGCCGAAGACCGGGATCACCTCCGCCACCGCTTCGGCGTGCTCCAGCAGCTTGGCGACCGAAGCGTCGACGAGCGCCCCCAGGCTGAGCAAGCCGGCGTGGTAACCCTGGTCCACGGCGGTCTCGGCCTCCTTGACGGCTTGCTGCGTCGGTCCGCAAATGCCCGCGATCCGAATCATGCGCGGGCCGCGCTTGGACTCCTCGGCGTCGAGTGTCTCGGCGGCCAGCTCGAGCACCGGCCGAAACAGGCCGACCTTCGGGTCGCGAATCTCAAACTGCGTGGTGTGAACGCCCACCGCGACGCCCCCCGCGCCGGCGGCGTGATAGTAGCGCGTCAGCGCGCGCTGCCGCCGCTCATCGAGCTTGCGCTCGCGGGTCAAGGCCAGCGGATGCGCGGGGATCACCACGCCTTCGCGCAGTCGCCGGAGTATGCCTCGCGGAGGCAGGGGCGCCGTATTCATGCTCATCGTTTTCTTGGGATTCGCCGGCTCAGAAGTCACCGCTACGGCTTTCAAAGTGCGTCGGTTTGCCCAGGCTTCGCCCGCCGCGTCCAACCCAGTGGGCGGTCCAGGCGACCATCTCGTCGAGAGAAACCTCGGGCAGTCCGAACATTTCTCGGCACCGTGACGCATCACTCAGCAGCGCCGTCTCGCTTTCCGTGCCCTCGAACACTGGCTCCACACCCCAGATCTTCCCAAACTGCTCGGCGAGCGATCGCACCGACACCGTTTCCGCGCCGGTCAGGTTGAGGATAAACGGTGGGCAGGAGCAGTGCGCGAACGCCCGCAGCGCCACCGAATTGGCGTCACGCTGCCAGATCACATTCGCGTGGCCCATCGTGAGATCGATCGGCCTGCGCGCAAACACCTTTTCCGCCACGTCGCGCAGCACGCCGTAGCGCAGATCGATGGCGTAGTTCAGGCGCAAGATCGCGACAGGAGTCTGGTGCCTTGCCGAGAAGTACTCGAACATCCGCTCGCGTCCCAGCGCCGACTGGGCGTATTCGCCCACCGGTCCGGTCGCATCACCCTCGCGAGGCCCGCCCGCCGCCGCCGGGGTCAGCGGGTAGACGTTGCCGGTTGAGAAAGCCACGATCCGCGAATCGCGGAAGCGCTCGGCCACCAGGGCAGGCAGGTAGGTGTTGGTGGCCCACGTCAGCGGCTGATTGCCGCTGGTCCCAAACTTCTGGCCCGCCATGAAGAGAACATTGGGGTAGTCTGGGACGTTCGCCAAATCGGCTCGGTCGAGCAGATCGCAGACCCGCGTCTCGATACCGTGCGTCTCGAAGAACGCGCGCGTGCCGGGCTGCGAGAAGCGGGCGACGCCGAGGATCTTCTTGTCGATTCCCGCCTGCTCGCAAGCCCTCTTCGCCAGCCGAGCCAAGCTAGGCCCCATCTTGCCCGAGACGCCGACGATGAGGAGGTCGCCCTCGAGCGCGGCCATGGCGGCCACATCGGCCTCGGTCGGGCGTGAGAGCCGCTCTTCGAGTTCTTCTTCGGTGTCGATCGGCCCTTCGAGCGGCCGGCGGTCAGTCTCGGAAGCGGCTTGCACGGCGATGGAGATTTGCAAAGCTCCAGCGTCAGAGCTCTTCGGGAAACAACGCGAATCCGCTCGGGGGCGGCAGTATCTCGCGAAGCAGCAGCAGCCGACGGCGCAGGTTGCGGCTCGAGAGTTGCCGCGGACCGGCATCGACGTCGATGTCGCAACAAAGGCCGTGGAAGTAGAGGGTCAGCGTATCCTCGAGCGCCTGCTGGAAGTAGTCGGTGACGACCTTCGAGTTGCGCTTCGGATCGGCGTGCCGGCGGAGCACCTCTTCCTTCAGGCTCCAGCTCGACTCGTCCACCTCGCCGTGGCTTTGGTCGAGAAGCTCGTCTCGAACCACCCTATTGAAGCGCTCTCGCCCCTTGGAGGTCATACGCCGGCTGATCAGGGCCGCCAGGCTGTTGAAGAAAGTGTAGTGGTAGTCGGCGATGTCCTGATCCTGCACGGCGAGAAAAAGAAACGTCTGTCCTTCGTGGTCGGTGTAGTACGACACGAGCCGGCGCGGTCCCGCCGGGCGGCGAAACGAAACCAACTTCAGCGACTCGGATTTCTTGTGAACCTTGGCCGCGGCGCTCGACCCCTTGGAGCTCTTTCCGTTCGGCGACTCCGCCGGGGCCGCCTCGAGGTACGGGACTAGAATGATGCGCAGCTTCGGCAGCACGTCGCCTACGTTCGGTGGAACCGACGCGACGGGCTCGTAGAGCCATTGCCGCAGGTCGGCCTCTTCCACGGGCATCGCCGCGAAGTAGCTGAACGCGTTATTGATCGGGACCATCTGCCCGTTGCACTGCGTGACAAAAGAGTCCACTTGGACTTTGGAAGCGTTGGCCATACGAGGTCTTTGAGTGCCGCCAGGATCATTGTATCAGAGGGTTTGGAACCTCCTTAATTCGTTCAGCGTACGAAGCCTACGCCGTACGCACCGCTTGCGGCCAAGCCGGTTTACGAACGGTTTGTAGTATCGTATAGGCCGTGAACCGCACTTCCATGAATCCTGTGAACCTGTCCACGCGAGCGGCGTTCGCGGCCCTGGCCGTCCTGCTGGCGGGATGCAGCTTACATCTCCTTGCCGCCCCCGCGGTTGCCCAGCAATACGACCTGCTGATCAAGAACGGTCACGTGATCGACGGCGCCAACGAGATCAACGCCGTGATGGACGTCGCGGTCGCCGGCGAGACGATCGCCAAGGTCGCGCGCGACATCCCCGAAGACCAAGCCAAGAAGACCATCGATGCAACGGGCCTCTACGTAACACCGGGGCTGATCGACCTCCATGCCCATGTGTTCGGCTATGGGGGCTCGCTTTGGCCCGATGACACGCACCTGCTGACCGGCACGACCACGATCGTCGATTGCGGCGGCTCGGGATGGCGCACGTTCGAGACGTTCAAGGAGACGGTTGTCGACCGTTCGAAGACCCGCGTGCTGGCCTTCATCAACGTCGTCGGCGCGGGAATGGTGGGCACCGAAAGTGACATCGACGACATGGACGCCGACAAGCTAGCCGCCAAGATCAAGCAGTATCCCGGCCTGATTGTCGGGATCAAATGCGCCCACTACGGCCGCCGCGACTACTTCAACCTTGAGCAAGCGGTCAAGGCGGGCAACATGGCCGGCGTGCCGATGATCGTCGACAACAGCATCCTCACCAGCAACGACCGCGACACGCAGACCAAGCTGCTTAAGTATTTCCGCCCGGGTGACATCCACACGCACATGTTCAACGATCGTCACCTCGAGATCGTCGACCGCTTCAGCGGCAAGGTGCAGCCCTACATGTACGAGGCGCGCGAGAAAGGGCGGCTGTTCGACCTCGGCCACGGCAACGGCAGTTTCGTCTGGCCGGCGGCGGCGAAGGCCATGGCGCAAGGCTTCTATCCCGACACCATCAGCACCGACCTGCACAACTCCAGCATCTTCTCGACGAGGTCCGACATGCCGAACTGCATCTCGAAGATGTTGGTGCTCGGCATGTCGCTCGAAGAGGCGATTTTTCGCTCGACCGCGCGTCCGGCCCAGGTGATCAACAAGTTCCCTGAGTTGGGAACGCTCGGCGAGGGTAAGGCGGCCGACATCGCCGTCTTCGAATTGGAAGATGGGATCTTCGCCTACTCCGACGCCTGGAGGAAGAAGCGCCTGGCCGACAAGAGACTGCGGGCCGTGCTCACCGTGCGCGCCGGCGAGTTGGTGTTTGACGAAAAGGGGCTGGGCTTCCCCGAGTGGAATACAGCCGGAGATTATCAGAAGATCCCCTAGCGTTTCTGTCGCTGCACGGCATGCCGTGCCCGCGTGCCGCGACCCCCAGCAGCATCCAAAGAATCGCGTACTGATCCCGCGATCCCTCCGACCGGCCGCTACCAGCGCGGCAGCGGCGGGTCGCTATTGTAGAATGATCTCCGTGGTGGACGAAAGCACAGACCCATCTTTCAAAGTGAGCGACCGGCGGCGTTTCTCTTCAGAGGGACAGCCGCTCGAAGAAAACGAGGAGACGCAAGCGGAGGCGGCCGGGGAACCTCAGCCTGAGTCGCCGGAGCCCGCGGTGCCGGAGCCTGCTACGCCGCGGACTCAGGCACCGCAAGCGGAAGCGCCGCAGGCGGACACGTCGGCAAACCCGCCTGCGTCCGAACCCCAAGCCTCTGCTTCACCGGGTTCACCGCCGCTCCCGCCGGCCACCTTCGAACTCCTGATCGTTTCCCTGGCGATTCAGGCGCAGATGCAACTAGGGGGCGACGGGGTGCCCGAGGGCCGCACGCCGGATTTGGAGGTCGCGCGCCACTCGATCGACCTGTTGGACGTGCTCAAAACCAAAACGCAAGGCAATCTGACTCTCGAGGAGTCTCGGTTGCTTGACAACACCCTCACCGAGTTGCGGTTCCGATACATCCAGCGGGTCGAAGAGATCAACAAAGCAGCCAAGGCCTAAGCCGGGGCCTTCCCGCCTGCTGCCTGCCGGGCGACTCATCCCGCGAGGCAAACCCGAAGAAGCAAATCATGCCGCCGCCGCGCAACCTCCGCATCACGGTACTGGGATCGGGCACCAGTGTCGGCGTGCCAACCATCGGCTGCGATTGCCGAGTTTGTCTCTCCGACGATCCACGCGACAAGCGCCTGCGGCCGTCGATCCTGGTCAGCTTCGAAGATGGAGAAACGGCCAGGAACGTGCTCATCGACACGACGCCCGACCTGCGGCAGCAGGCTTTGCGGGCTCGGTTGCGAAGTCTTGACGCCATCCTCTACACGCACGCTCATGCTGACCACATCATGGGGCTCGACGACATCCGTCCGTTCAACTACGGGCGCAGGGAGCGCATTCCGGTGTATGCGACCCCGGAGTCGCTCGGCAGCATCCAGAGGATGTTTGCTTATGCTTTCGAGGGTGAGGCCGCGCACCCGGGCGGCGTGCCCCGGGTGAAGGCGCATCCGCTCAACGGCGGCGGGGTAGAATTGTTCGGACTGCCTTTTGTGCCGGTACCCGTGTTGCATGGTCCGCGGACGATTGTGGGTTTTCGGTTCGGGCGGGCGGCCTATCTAACGGACCACAGCGACATCCCGGAGAGTTCGCTGGGGTTGCTGGAAGACCTCGATGTGCTCTTTCTCGACGCGTTACGGCGCATCCCACATCCGATGCACTCCACCCTCGATCAGGCACTGGCCTGGGTGAAAAGACTCAGGCCCAAGCGCGCGTATTTCACCCACATCTGTCACGATCTGCCCCACGCCGGGACGTCGGCTGAGCTGCCTGACCACGTCGAGTTGGCGCATGACGGCCTTCGAATCGAGGTCGCGGAAGATGATTAGGAGTTATCGGGGCTTGGATGAAGTTCCGGTCGATTTGCCGCCCTGCGCTCTGACGATCGGGAATTTCGACGGCATCCACAAGGGGCACCAGGCAATCCTGGAGCGAACGGTCGAACGGGCGCGGGCGCTGAACTTGCAGTCCGCGGCGATGATTTTCGACCCGCATCCGATGCGGATCGTCCGCCCCGCGAACGCTCCTTTGTTGCTCAGTTCACCAGGCGAGCGCGTGAGCCGCTTCGGCGAGTGCGGCATCGGCGCAGCGGTCATCCTGGCTTTTAACGAGCAAACGGCCTTGCTGAACCCGGAGCAGTTCGTTCGCGAGGTGCTCGTGGAGCGGCTGCACGCGAGGGCGGTTATTGTGGGAGAGAACTTCCGGTTCGGCCACCGGCAGGCGGGCGACTTCGCGACGCTGAGCAATTTGGGCCGGCAACTCGGGTTCGACGCGGAAGCCGTGCCGCCGGTCGTGGTCGGCGGCGAACCCGCCAGCAGCACGAGAGTTCGCAAGGCTGTGAGCCGGGGCGACCTCACCGAGGCGTGCCGGCTGCTCAACCGTCCGTTCACGCTCGAGGGCCCGGTCGTACCGGGCCACGGGGTCGGTTCGCGGCAAACAGTTCCGACGCTCAACGTGGCTCCAGAGAGCGAGTCGCTGCCGAAGTGGGGCGTGTACGTCACCCTGACCCGCGACTTGCAGTCGGGCCGCCAATGGAAGTCGATCACGAACGTCGGCAAGCGTCCGACCTTCAACGGGCACGACGTGTCGGTCGAAACCCACTTGCTTGACGAATTGACGGGCGAGCCGCCGGAGCGCATCCAACTGGCCTTTCATCTTCGGCTCCGCGACGAACAGAAGTTTCCATCCGCCGAGGCATTGAAAGAACAGATCCTCAGCGATGTGCAGGAGGCGCAGCAGTTTTTCCAGCGGATGTAGCCCCAGGGCATCAGCATCCGACGGAGTCCGCCGATACCGTATAAGATGTTTTCGAGGAGTTTCGCAGATGAAACTGACACCCGGCAAGATCGAGAACCTGCAAGCGCTTTCCAATGACCGTGGCGTGATCGCCGCCGCGGCCATGGACCAGCGGGGCTCGCTGCAGAAAGCCATTGCGGCCAACAAGGGCATCGACCAAGACGACGTCACCGACGAGATGATGAGCGAGTTCAAGGTGGCCGTCTCGAAGGTGTTGACGCCCCATGCGAGCGCCATTCTGCTCGACCCGGAATGGGGGCTCGAGGCCGCGAGTGCGCGCGACCCGCAGGCCGGTCTGCTGCTGTCGTACGAGAAATCCGGGTATGACAATACCCAGCCGGGCCGGCTGCCTGATCTTCTGCCGGACGTGTCGGCGCACCGCATCAAAGAGCTGGGCGCGAACGCGGTGAAGATCCTGCTCTACTACACGCCGTTTGAAGACGAAGCGGTGAACGAGCACAAGCACGCCTGGACGGAGCGCATCGGCGCCGAGTGCGTGGCGTGTGACATCCCGTTCTTCCTCGAGTTGGTTGGCTACGACGCGGCGGGCGGTGACGAGAAGGGACTCGATTTCGCCAAGCAGAAGCCCGACGTCGTCATGCGCAGCGTGCAGGAGTTTTCGAAAGACCAGTACTGCGTTGACGTGCTGAAGATCGAAATCCCGGTCAACCTGGCCTTCGCGGAAGGCGCCGGCGTCTTCACCGGTGAAAAGGCCTACAGCAAAGACGAAGCGCTTGAGTGCTACCGCGAGGCAGCGGAGCTGGCCGGCCGGCCGTTCATCTATCTCAGCGCCGGGGTTAGCAACGAGCAGTTCACCGAATCGCTGCGCTGGGCGGCGGAAGCCGGGGTGAACTTCGCGGGCGTTCTGTGCGGGCGCGCCACCTGGAAAGAAGGCATCCCCGTTTACGGCAAGCAGGGCCCGGCCGCACTGGAGGAGTGGCTACAAGACCAGGGCGTGAGGAACATCAACAACGTCAACGACTGCTTGAAAGAAGCCAAGCCCTGGTACAGCTTCTACGGCGCGGCCAGCGCTGCCGATCTAGCCGCGTAGGGGCGGTTCCGCGCCACCCCCGCCACAGACCGGCGATTCGTGGTGATCGCGGCCCCGGGGGGCCGATCCCGGGCGCAGGTTGTCCGACCGCCCCTGGGGCTGCCATGGACCTGTGTAGGGGTGGACCCCTGCGTCCGCCCAACACCGCCAGTCGTTTGTGGAGGCGGGTCGCGGCGTCCGCGCGGGTTGCTACCCCCCTGTTGGCTTCCAAGGCTCGAAGGCGTTCTCGATGTCGCCCATCGCCGGCGCCAACTCCGGGAAGTGCCGCAGCAGCACCGTCCGCATGTTGTTCCCCTCGACCCAGTCAATCCCGGGCTGCGTATAGATCTCGGGCCTGTAGTCCTCGCTCAAGAAGCGGTCGCTCTTGAGCCGGCGCGACGCCATCAAGATGAAGATACGAAACGCCGTATCGCTGAAACCGAACCCGTCCGGCAGCTTCTCGGCGTACATGCCCACCATCACATCGACGCGGTTGATGTCGTTGTCGTAGACCTTGCGGATCTCTTCGCGCCACGTGGCATCCTCGGTCAGCTCCTCGAAGGATTCGACCGGCTCCTTGCCCACCAGCTTGCGGAAGTCGTTGTAGCGTGGCACGCCCCGCTCGCGATCGCGCAGGATGTCCACCGCGGCCAGATCGATCGTGGGACCCGTCTCCCTCTCGAGTGTCTGCAGGAACTTGGGATAGTTGTGCATTTGAATCGCACCGGGAAACGCGATACCGAACGAGTAGAACGCGTTGGCCATGGTCACCTGCTCGAGCAACGGCCGTGACTCGCGGCCAAAAACCTCGGGCAACGTTTTCTTAGCGAGCTCGGCGTTGTCGGCGAGCGCGCGGAACACGAACTCATCGGGCATCAACGGGTGCATGCGGTAGACCGAGACGAATTCCTCGGTCATGGCGAACGGCACGCCGTGATGGTCGGTCTCAGAACCGGGTGTGCCGCTGATGATGTCACTGATGACCTTTCTGCCGCTGGGGCGTCCCCTCCGCCGAAGGTCGTCTTCACCCCCTAGGCCCCACCAATTCGCGGGCACGCCCCGAGCCGTGGTCGGGTGAGGGAGGATGGCCGGAGTCCAGTCGACGGTGTGAATCTTGGCGATCAGGGCGGAGTTGATCAGCCGCGCCTTGACGTACAGGTCCTCGTCCGACAGGTCGGGGAACTCCTCGATCAGCTTGTTGCAAATGGCGTTGTGCTCCAAGGTGAATAGGGTATGGAGCAAGGCCAGCCCGATCCACCAGTTGCCGGTCACGCCCGTGATCTCGATGCCGTTGACGGGACTGATGGGTATCAGGCCGTCGTTGCCGATGACCAGTTTGCCGTCCATGCCGGAGCGGACCGCGTCCATGACGGCCTTGCTGCTGCCGTAGATCTGTGACGCGTCCCACCAATGGGTCTCGGTGTTGAGAGAGGTGGGGATGGGATCGTCGGAGTTGGGGTCGCGGGTGGGATCTTTGCGCGTACGCCGAATCTCCATCTCGTCACCCGGCCAAGGGTCGTCCTCGGTGAGCGTGAGCTTGAAGGGCTTCTCTTGCTCGTTCTTGCCGTGGCTGAACCAGTCGTGGACTTGGAACTGGATCCAAGCGGCGGCCAACAGGTTCAGGATCGTCGCCGGCGTGAACTCGGTGCGCGTCATCAACTCGCGGCTGACGACGCGCGGGCTGGGCGTGAGCAGTTGCGGCTCGGGCTCGGGGATCGTACTCTCGAGCGGCACGTTGCGGCCGAACCGCGTCTCCACGGCGCCCATGGTTGGGGTTTCGAGGTCGTTGAGCGTGCCGTCCGGCGTGCGGGCGTCCAAATGCCGCACCGTCTCATCCACGGCGGGCAACGGCCCCGCGGACGCCACGTTGGTTGTGTCTTGGAGATTTCTCTTCCGCATCCTGTCGCGGATGCCAAACACCCGCATCAAGCCGAGAAACGTCGGCAACTCATACCATGGAACCCGGTTTCTAAAGAAATTCGTCCAATGGTCGGCGTCTCTCGACTCCAGCGGGGTGTCTTTTGCTAGTTGCGGCTTTGGGTCTTCTCCGTTCATCGCGTCCTCCTCGCATCAATCTTGGCGGAGCGGGATCATGGCGTCCCGCACGCAATATGGCTTTCTCAGCCCGGCTCACCGGCGGCGGCCCCGGTCCCCTGTTCGGTGAAGGGCGCGGGTTCAAAAACCGACAGGATTTGCTCGACCATCTGGTCGTAGGAATCAAACCGGCTTTCTTCGTAGCAGCCTAGCGGGTTCTCGGTGACGTTGACCAGGCATTTGTTGCAGTAGGTGCACGGCACATCGGGGACGTCCCGCCCGTCGGCGAACATCTTCACCAGATCGTTATTGGCAACCAGAGGCCGCGCAATCGTGACGGCATCGCACTGACCATCGGTGAGGGCCTTGCGGATCACCGACGCTGTCTGAAACCCACCCGTGCACAGAACGGGGACGCCGACTGCTTCCTTGATGGCCTGCGCTTCGGGCAACAGACGTCCCTCGATCTCGCCACCGTGCGCTTCGTTCCATTGTCTGCGTAACAGCGGTCCGAAGATCCTGCTGCGGAACAGACGGTAGTTGCGATACGTGTTGAGCCCGCTGGAGATGACCGAGTCGTAGTTCCGAATGGAGTCTTCGAGTGGCAAGTCCCCCGCCGGATTGAGCGGATGCGGAAAAGTGCTGCCGGTCGAGACATGAATCGCGTCTACTCCGTCTTCTTCCAGCCACTTGCAGACTTGAATGGAGTCTTCCAGCTTGTTGCCGGGGGAGTCGAGGGCGGGGAAGATGCTCAGGGAGTTGTGGTGCTCGACGGCACTGATCTTCATCTGCAAGTGGAAGTCGTCTCCGACCTCGCGGCGGATGGCCGTCACAACCTCGCGCACGAAGCGGGCGCGGTTCTCGAGCGGCCCCCCGTACTCATCCTCGCGGTCATTGATGGCGGAACTGAGGAACTGCGTGATCAGGTATCCATTGGCGCCGTGCAACTCCACGCCGTCGAGACCGGCCTCGCGGGCGCGGCGCGCTCCCTGGGCGAACGCGTCGACCGTTTCTTTGATCTGCGCCGGCGTCATGCGCTCGCACTCAAAGCCGTGGATTTCTTCGGGCTTGTCCGTCGAGCTGAGGCCTACCCTTCCGAATTAGATCCCGCCGATGTCGCGCTGACGGCCGGCGTGGCTGAGCTGCATGATGAACTTGCAGTCGTGCTCGTGAACGCGGCGGCCCAGCTCTTTCCAGAACGGGATGCGGTCGTCGCGCTCGATGGTGGCGTAGTTGGGAACGATGCGCCCTCGAATGAGGATGGGGACGAACGACGAAATGATCGCCCCGACGCCCCCGCGGGCGAACTTCAGTTCCCAGTTGATGCGGGCCGGGTTTCCCGATCCATCATAGTTGTCGAATCGGCCTGAGATATTGGAACGGAAAATACGGTTCTTGACGGTGAGGTTTCGAAAGCTAAGCGGCTGAAAGATGAGATCATCCGGCATGGCGGATTACCTTCCTGGCAGACCGCCCGCGGCTACCGGCGGTCGAGCCGGCTCCCATTGTACTGCGGATTCCGCCCCGCGGGAACAAGAAAATCTTCCTTAGGAGAATTTTGTTCAAAGGGAATGGCGAAGCGCTTCCCTTTTTGTGGCCCGAGGTGTGGAAACCGAGACGGCAGGTCAGCGCGACCAACCGGGCGGATGCTTCAATCCGTCGGGCAGGTGGGTCTTGCGGTTGCCTCGTGTTTCGGCGATCTGCTCTTCGGTGAGATTTTCAGCAGTGCGCAGGTCGGCGCCCCGCAGGTCGGCCCTGACCAGATCGACGCCGATCATGCGGGCGCCCACGAGGTTGGCGTCCCGCAGGTCCGCGCCTCTGAGGTCCGCCCCGCAGAGGTTGGTCATGACAAGGTTGGCGCTCTTGAGCCCAGCCGCGGCTAGATTCGCTACGTTCAGGTCGGTGTTGGCGAGATCGGCGCCGCTGAGGTCTGGGACGATGTCGGGATTCTCGTCCCTCCACTGATTCCAGGCGTCGACGTCCTTCTTGAGGAGGTTCAGTTGCTTTCGGTCGGCCATCAGTGAGTCACCCTTGCTTTCAGAACGCGCGGAAGGAGGTGTGGTCGCCGGTTCAAGTCGCCTCGCTGAAATAGCGTTGCCGCAGGCGCTCGGGTCCCGCGGGAGTCAACAGGGTTACGGCCACGATCGAGACTACCGACACCAGTAGCGACCAGATAAACGGATCGAATCCGCCAAAGCTCTGTAGACCGCGCCAGATAAAAATCACGTACTGAACGAGGAACGAGAGAAACCCGCCTAGCAACCCCGCCAAGCACCCGGCCTTGTTCATACGTGGCCAGTAGACGCCCAACACCGTCGGGAACATCCATGATAGGTATCTGTCAAGGATGGACGCAGTCATCCGAATCCTCCCGTCAGCGGGGGCGTTGTCTTCAGCAGTGACGCTTCGCAGCCCGAGCGTTTTTGCGAATCAAGTCGCAAGGTCAACGAGTCACGTGACCAGACATCCATGTGCGCGCATCGGGTCGCCCCACCGTACCGGCCGGGGGACCGTCGCGGAAGATTCAGTTTGGGTTTTCAGGCCCGCCGGCCTCGAAACAGAGATACGGACGCATCAGAAATTTCCCAGGAAACTCCCAGCAAACTCCTTCGCGTAGTCCCCAACAGGCGAGGACCGGCGGGCCGCTCGTGACACCGCACAGCGTCGATGAAACTCTTCGTTTCTCCTTTGCT
Source organism: Bryobacterales bacterium (assembly GCA_965261065.1). Lineage (GTDB taxonomy): Bacteria > Acidobacteriota > Terriglobia > Bryobacterales > UBA6623 > JAKZVK01. The sequence continues at coordinate 8,618,129 of OZ253444.1, forward strand.
GGGTATCCACTTGACTCAGGTGACCCCAAGATGTAGTGTAGGGCCTGGTGGAGGATTACCCGCGCGACCAACTCGAATTCGAGTCTCACTTTGCGAGCGAGGAGGCTTGCCGCGACTATCTGTTCGCCTTGCGCTGGCCAGAGGGTTTCCGCTGTCCAAGGTGTGGGCATGAGCGCGCTTGGCCGGTGCGCAAAGTGTGGTTCGAATGCGCTCGCTGCGGGCGGCAAACCTCCGTCACCGCCGGCACGATCTTTCAAGACACACGCAAGCCGCTGCGGCTGTGGTTCCGGGCGATGTGGACCATCACCACGCAGAAGAATGGGGCCAGCGCCCTGGGTCTACAGCGCGTTCTGGGACTGGGCAGTTACCAAACCGCCTGGCCTTGGATGCACAAGCTGAGGCGAGCGATGGTGCGCCCGGGGCGGGAGCGATTGACGGGCCTCGTCGAGGTCGATGAGACCTACTGGGGCGCTGAAGAAGAAGGGGTAATCGGCCGGCAGACCGAGCGTAAAGCGTTGATTGCAGTCGCCGCGGAAGAGAGAGGCACCGGGCTGGGGCGCATCCGCATGCAGCGCGTTCAGAACGCCTCGGCGGCCAGTTTGATGCCCTTCGTCGAGGAGTCGGTCGAGCCGGGCAGCGTGGTTGTTACCGACAACTGGTCGGGCTACGATCCGCTCAAGAAGAAGGACTACCAGCGTCGTATCATCTCGATTAACAACCGCCGCGAGCAGGCCTCGCAGCTACTGCCGAGGGTGCACTTGGCGATCTCGCTACTCAAGCGCTGGATGCTGGGCACGCATCAGGGGGCGGTCAGCCACGAGCATCTGGACTACTATCTCGACGAGTTCGTGTTCCGCTTCAATCGGCGCAGATCACGCAGTCGGGGCAAGCTCTTCTACCGCCTTGTGCAGCAGGCCATGGCGGTGGAGCCGACGCCGTACCGCTCGATCGTCGCCGATTGGGACGCTAAGACGCGGTGAGCCCAATTACAAGATGTTGGGGTCACCTGAGTCAAGTGGATACCAGGCTCTCCTTTTAACAGAAAAAAAGCAAATTCTCCTCGTTACGCCTCGGCCGCAACCCGCGGCACGAACGCGCGGCCACTGGTGTCCACGGCCCGCAGATACGCCACCAACTTGCGCGCCACGGCCAACGTCGCGCGATTGCGAGACCCGCGCGTCAACTCCCGCTCATGGACGTCGTGCAGTTGCGGGTTCCAGCGCGGCGCGAGTTTCGCCGCCTCGATCAGCACCCGCTGCAAATGCTTGTTGCGCTGCTTCGACAGCGGTCCCCGCTGCGTCTTGCCGGCCGACTCGCGCTGTGCCGAACACAACCCACAGTAACTCACCGCCTGGCCCAGCGAACCGAAGCGCTCGGGCTCGACGGTCTCCAGCGCCCAGGTCAACGCCGTCACCTCCCCCACGCCGCGAATCGATTGCAGCAACTCGACGCGTTCCCGCAACAGCGGATGGCGCCGCAATCCGCGCAGTAACTCCTGCTGCAAACGATCGAACATTTCCAGGCTGCCGCGGGTGATGGCGAGCAGCTCGATCACCGACTCGGGCGTGTCGCGCAGGCTGTCGAGATAGGAGTAGAAATAGTTGCGCCCGTGCAGCCGCCGGGCATCGTAGGGTTCGCCCACTTCCATCAGTAGCCCGCTGATTTTGTTCTTCATGCGGACGGCTTCGCCCAGCAGCAGATTGCGATAGCGCAGCACGCGCCGCAACTCGCGCAGGGCAGGCGGCGCCACGTAGCAGCGCGGCAGCAGGTTGCAGCGCAGCAGGTCACTGATCTTGGTGGCGTCGAGACGGTCGTTCTTCTTCTTGGCGCAGGCGATGGCCTTGAGCATGGCCGGGTGTGCGACTTGCAGTTCCTGGGCGAAGGGCTGGAGGTGATCGTAAATCCAGCCGGTAAACAGGGTGGCTTCGAGCGCGCCCACCCAAGGGCGCTCGAGGGCTGACGCCCAAGCGGTCAGGGCGGCGCGAGTGGCCGCGACCTGACCGCGCTGGACGATCGTTCCGTCCCCGGTTTTGATGCAGAAGCTGATGCTTTTCTTATGGACATCGAGTCCGATGTAGTAGAGTTCTGGCATGGAATCCTCCTGGGATTGGCTCTGAGCCGACCGCGTGGCCGCTCTCAGCATTTTGCCCCCGGGAGGATTCCTCTTTGCCACTACCTATGCATTGAAACAGGAACGTCGTCGCCAGCCCGGTTCCAGCGAACACCACAATGTACTGCAAGAACTGTGGCGGCTGCAACGCAAACGCAAACGCAACACCGGCGACGAAGAACGTGGCGGCGTGGCTCAGGTTACGGGCGCGACGCTCCGGAAGCGGTTGAGGCAAGTTTCGTTCGTAGAGGTCGCGAACGATTGCGCTGCTCGACACCAGTAAAAACGAACTGATCGTCGACATGATCGCCGCCAGCGGCGCGGCCAATACGAACCCGGCCAGGACCGGCGGGACAGCGCTCACGATGGTGGCGGGCGTGGCGTGGTCGGCCGCTTCCAGCTCCGGTACGAGCGCACGGCCGACGATACCGATACCGATCACGCAAGGGTACAGCAGCGTAATATAGACGCCAATCAGAAAACAGGCCCGCTTGAGGGCTTTCGTATCACGGCAGGCCAAGAAGCACGTGATCAGTGCAGGTTGCGCCGGCGAGGCGAGTGCCCAGACACAAAAAAACGAAATCGCCGCGGCGGGCGGCAGAAAATTGTCGGGACCCGGCGTCGCGACGAGGTCCGGCGATTGCGCCACCAGTTCGTCAAACACGGCGCTCAACCCGCCCATCTTCCAGACGGCGAAACCCGCGGTGATCAACACGCCGAAGAGCATCACCACGGCTTGAAAGGCGTCGGTCCACGCGACAGCCCGGAAGCCTCCATAGGCGGTGTAGAGACTCACCGTCAGAGCGAATCCCAACACGCCCGCGTGGTAGGGCACGCCGAGCACCGCCTCGATCACGCGAGCTCCTGCTACGTACTGAGCCACCAGATACGCGATGTGCAGGATGACAATCGCCACGCCCGAGACGTTCTCGATCGCCTTGCTTTCAAAGCGGTCGCGCAGCAAGTCGGGGAAGGTCAACGCCCCTGTGCGTCGACCGATCTCCGCGATCCGCTTGCCGAACAGCCCCATCCCTGTGGTGGCGACCACCATATACGAACAGATCCAAAGCATCACCGACCAGCCATAGGTGTGCGCCAGAGCCGGTGAGCCGATGAAGGTGCCGCCGCTCGCGGCCGTCGCGATCCAGGTCAGCCCGAGAACCAAGGGACCGATCTGGCGGCCCGCCACGAAGAAGTCCTCCATGAAGGCTTGCTTCGATGCCCGGCGGTGGGCGAAGTAGGCGAGTCCGAAGGTGACGGCCAGATAGAGGATGAAAGCGAACCAGACCTGCGCGTTGGACGAGTACATGCGGCCTAGCTGCCTTGCGGGTCCCGCTCGCGGGATTCTCGCTGCTCGGCCTCGAGGGTGTCGTCATCGCGTATATAGAACAGCGAGAACCAGCAGTTCACGACAAAGAAGACCGCCCAGGGCAGGAAGATGCCCCACAGCACCCAGTGCGGTATGCCGCCGATCGATCGCACCGGCTTGCCGTACCCAAGCAAGTAGCAGGCCGTCACCGTCCAGGTGGCTGCGAGGACAAAGATAATCCCAGCCACGATGGCTTCTTTTCGGCTGCGGCGATAGGAGGGTTCCATGACGCGTTATCGCGTACGGGCGTTGAGCGGAAGCCGTGATGATAGCAAAGCCGCTGTAGGTTGTCGTCGGGGCACGTAAGGTGTGGAGGGCGCTACTCAGAGCCGCGGGCGTGAGCCTGCGTTGAACCCGTTCGGGGCGGATGCCGGCCACTCCCGACCCACCAGTTCCTACAAGATCTCGCCGCGGATCACCGTGACCGCTTTCCCCAGCAAATAGACCCTCTCACCCGCGATGCGCACGCCGACTTCGCCGCCGCGGGCCGAGGCCTGGTAGGCGCGAAACTCGTCCCGGCCCAGCTTGGCCTGCCAGTAGGGTCCCAGACAGCAGTGCGCCGAGCCTGTGACAGGGTCTTCATCCACACCTGACTGCGGCGCGAAGAACCGCGACACGAAATCGTAGCCGCCGCCCTTTGCAGTAACGATCACCCCGCGCGAAGGAAGGGAGCGGAGCACGTGGAAGTTCGGTTGCAGCTCGCGGACCTCTTGCTCCGACTCAAGTTCGGCCAGGTAGTCGAATTGGCTCTTCGCGACATGCGTGGGCTTCACCCCTAAACCCTCGTCGAGCCCTGGCGGAGCCTCCACCGGTACGGCCGGAGTCGCGGGGAAGTCCATCTCGATGGTTCCGCCCTCGCGCCGGGCGGTTAGCAGGCCGCCGCGGGTGTGGAATCGCGCGGCCTCGGGGGGAGCAAGGCGCCCCGACTCCCACAGTACGTGCGCGCTTGCCAGCGTGGCGTGACCGCACAGGTCTACCTCAACAGTGGACGTGAACCAGCGCAACTCGTAACCTTCATCGGCCGGCCTCAGGAAGGCGGTCTCGGCGAGGTTCATCTCCCGCGCAACCGCCTGCAACCAGTCGTCCGCTCGCGGCTCCGGCAGGAGGCAAACGGCGGCGGGGTTGCCATGAAAAGGTTCGGAAGTGAAGGCATCCACCTGGGTGAAGCTGACAGGCATGCCCTATTATCTCCGCCGGCCCAGGCCTCGGCGCAAACGCAAACACACCGGCGTCTTTACCTCCGCTAGACTTGTTAGTCTGCACCGGGAAAGCAAGATGATTCGAGTCCGCGTGTTTTCGCTTCTTCTCGCCGTTCTCTTGGGCGGCTGTAGGTACTTGCTCCCGGAACCTGCATTCGAGGGGCCCTTTGAAGTGCCGGCGGGTTTCGTCGTCGAGCCGCTGTTGCCGGATAGCCAAGTCGAGACGCTAATCCAGGTCACCTTCGACAGCTTCGGCCGCCCCGTCGTTTCTCGCGAGCGCGGGCATCCGACGATCTTGTTCGACCACGACGGCGACGGAGTCTACGAAGCCGAGAAGGTCTTCAGCGACAAGGTCCAGATGCTGCACGGCATGTGGTTTGACGGCCGCACGCTCTACGCCATCGGCAACGACACCGAAAACGAGCAAGCCGGCCTCTACAAACTCGAAGACACCGACGGCGACGACGGGGCCGACACCTTCGAGAAGCTGCACGACTTCAAGGGGAGCATCGGCGAACACGGCCCACACGATATTCGCCGTGGCCCCGACGGTCATCCGTCGGTGATGCTCGGCAACCACACTTTCGTTTCGGACGAGTTGATCGACCCGCTGTCGCCCTTGCGGGGATACAGGGAATCGCAACTCCTCGACCGCTACATGGACGCGCGGGGGCACGCGGTCGGCATCATGGCTCCGGGCGGTACCGTCTCGAGGCTGCGGCTCGACCGCCTCAAGTACTCGCTCCTGGCCGGCGGCTTCCGCAACGCCTTCAACCACGCCTATAACTGGCAGGGCGAGCTGTTCACGTTCGACAGCGACATGGAGTGGGACGTCAACATGCCCTGGTACCGCGACGTGCGGTCCGTGCACGTCGTCCCCGGGGGGGACTACGGCTGGCGAACGGGCTCGGGCAAGTTTCCGCCGTACTATCTCGACAGCTTGCCGGCCGTGCGCGACCTGGGACGCGGCTCGCCCGTCGGCGTCGAGTTCTATCATCACCACGCTTATCCCGCCGACTACTTTGATGCTTTTCTCCAAGCCGACTGGTCGCGCGGACGCATCGTGCTGATGCGCATGGTGCGCGACGGCGCGACCTACAAGCTGGCCGATGAGCCCATCGACTTCGTTTATGGCGAGCCGCTCAATGTGACGGACCTCGAAGTGGGGCCCGACGGCATGGTTTACTTCACGATGGGAGGCCGCGATACCGCGGGCGGTTTCTACCGCGTGGCCTACAAGGGCCGCCGTTCGAACGACAACTGGCGGAAGTCGAAGGGCGTTTGGGCCGCCATCCGCCAGCCACAGCCGCTGTCGAGTTGGGGCTGGGCCGCCGTCGAGAAGACCAAGCAGGCGCTCGGAGAGGGTTGGGGGCCGGAATTGCAACGGGTGGCTCTCACCGACTCGTTCCAGGCAAACGACCGCGTGCAGGCGCTGATGCTTCTGCAACAGCACGCGCCCAAACCACGCGCCGAGCTTCTGCGGCCCCTGGCGAAGGACGCGCACCCGCTGGTTCGCGCCGCCGCCATGCATGTCGTCGGCCAGCATGGCAGTGACCGCGCCAAGGCGATCGCGGCTTCGGGTCTTAACGACTCGGACCCCCTGGTGCGGCGCCGCGCGGCCGAGGCCGTGGTGCGTATGGGGCTCTCCGCCGACCAGCCGAGCTTCGCTCCCCTCGCCGACCTTTATAGCCTGCTGGGCGACCGCGACCGCTGGACGCGCTACGCCGGGCGCGTCGCGCTAGAGCGCACACCCCGCGATGAGTGGCGGCAACTCGTCCTCGATGAGCAAGACCCGGTGGCCGCTGCCGAGGGCTTGGTGGCGCTGCTCAGAACATCCACGGGCGAGTCCGACGCCAACAGCGCCGCCAACCGGGCGCTCAGCTTTCTCGCCGCCGGCGATCTCTCCACCGACAACGAGCTTCGTATGCTGCGGGTCTTCCACTTGGCTTGCGTGGAATTCGCTGACGGTTGTCCACCCGCATTGCGAAAGCAGGCTTCTGAAATCGCGGCATCGCGCTTCCCGGCCTCCGACGAGCGGCTCAGCCGTGAGTATGCCCGTACCATGGGTTATGCTGGTGACTCGTCGGCGATTGCCAAAATTCTCATGGCCCTGCCGGACGGCGACGACAACCAGCAACTCCAAATCCACTACGTCTATTGCTTGCGCGAGATCAAAAACGGCTGGACCAAGAATCAGAAAGAGACACTGCTCTCTTGGTTTCAGAAAGCGCGGCACTGGCGCGGCGGGGCCAGCTTCCCCGGCTTCATCAACCGCCTGTTCGACTCCTCGCTGGAGTTCTTCTCGGAGGACGAGCAGCAGATGGCCTACCGCGCAATACCCGACTTCGCACCGATCGAAGACCTCGAAGCCGCGGGCCTCGTTCGCGGAGGCAATGGCTACGTTCGAGCCCGCGTCTTCGCCCGGCAGGACAACTCGAAGGGGCTGAGCGAGCAAGAGATCTTCGACCATACGATCTTGAGCCCGATGATCGTCCGCGCCGAGCCCTCGCGCGGGAAGGCCGTGTACGACGAAGAATGCTCGCGCTGCCACCGCTTTGGCGACCTTGGCAAAGACTACGGGCCCGACTTGACGAGCATCGCGAACCGATTCAAGCGCCGCGACATGCTGGAAGCGGTACTGTGGCCTTCGCGAACCATCTCCGACCAGTACCAGTCACACATCATCGAGACCGAAGACAACGACATTCTCGACGGCCTGATTCTCTCCGAGGACGAGGACCGCATCACGATCATGCTTCCCGACGCGGACCGCCCCGTAGCCATTCCGAAGGAACAAATCCGCGACCGCCGCCTGTCGAGCGTCTCGGGGATGCCGGACGGATTGCTCGACACCTACGACTTGGGAAAGATCGCCGACCTGCTCGCCTTCTTGCAGCAAGGCCCCGGCACCGAAACGACATCGCGCCCGTAAGGGTGTGACTTCTATGGCCTACACCGACCTTCGCGAATTCATCCGCGCCCTCGAGAAAAACGGCGAGTTAAAGCGTATCGCCGACGAGGTTGATCCGATCCTCGAAATCACCGAGATCGCCGACCGCGCCGTCAAGCAAAACGGCCCCGCCCTGCTGTTCGAGAATCCCAAGGGCTACGACATCCCGGTTCTCATCAACGGCTTTGCAGGCATGCGCAAGATGGAGATCGCCCTCGAGGTCAACTCGGTAGACGACATCGCCGCGCGCATCGCCGGGTACCTCGAGATGAAGACCCCGCAGGGTCTCGTCGGCAAGCTGAAGATGCTGCCGAAGCTGACCGAGATGGGGTCGTTCTTTCCCAAAGAGGTCAAGAGCGGCCCGGTGAAAGAGGTCATCAAGAAAGACGACTTCTCTCTCTTCGACTACCCGGTCCTGAAATGCTGGCCGCAGGACGGCGGCCGTTTCATCACCCTGCCGCTCGTGTTCTCCCGCAATCCAGTCACCGGCAAGCGCAACGTTGGAGTCTATCGGCTCCAGATCTACGACGACCGATCGACCGGCATGCACTGGCAGACCCACAAGCAAGGCGCCGAGCATTACCGCCGCCGTCTGGCCGAGGGCACTGAAGAGCGAATGGAAGTGGCAGTCGCGATCGGCGCCGACTCGGCCACGATGTTCTCGGGAATCCTCCCCCTGCCGCCGGACCTTGACGAGATGCTCTTCGCCGGCTTTCTGCGCTCGAAGCCCGTCGAGTTGGTCAAGTGCGAGACCGTGGATCTCGAAGTGCCCGCCAACGCTGAGATCGTGCTGGAAGGCTACGTCAAACTTGGCGAGCTGAAGACCGAAGGTCCGTTCGGCGACCACACGGGCTTCTATTCCCTTGAAGACGACTTTCCGGTGTTCCACGTAACCTGCATCACGCAGCGCAAGAACCCCATCTACGCCACCACCATCGTCGGTCCGCCGCCCATGGAGGACTTCTACATGGGCAAGACGATCGAGCGCGCTTTCTTGCCGCTGATGCGCCTACAGATGCCCGAGGTGGTCGACATCAACCTACCGGCCGAGGGCATCTTCCACAACCTGATGATCCTCTCGATCCGCAAGTCCTACCCGCTGCAGGCGCGCAAGGTCATGAACGCCATCTGGGGCTTGGGACAGGCCATGTTCACGAAGTGCATCGTCGTCGTCGACCACGATGTCGACGTTCAGAACCTGAGCGAAGTCACTTGGAAGGCCCTGAACAACATTGACCCCGAGCGCGACATCCAGTTCACGATGGGGCCGATCGACCAGCTCGACCATTCGAGCCGTCTGGCGAACTACGGCTCGAAGATGGGCATTGACGCGACCCGCAAATGGCCCGAGGAGGGCTTCACGCGTCCCTGGCCCGACGTCATCAAGATGGACGAAGCCGTCAAGCAACGCGTCGACGCCATCTGCAAACAGCTCGGCCTCTAGCGCAAGAGTGAAAGCCCGGCGATCGGGTCGGGTGACGGGGATTGCGCCCCGGCACCCTCCCACACCACCGGACATACGGTTTTCCGTATCCGGCGGTTGGACTCGGCGGCCTTACCGACACGCCGCAAGATTCGATGGCACCACCAACCCGTAGCGTCTCAGAATGGCGTTCGACAACCCCGTGTGCAGCAACGCGTGGCGCGCCGTACTCCACGCCCCGCGACGCGTCGATACCACACGCAGCAGCCGTTCCCCCACTCCCAGCCGCCGTAACGCTCTCTGGCGGCCTCGCTTCTTGTGCCAGCGCAGCCAAAAGCACTTCCGCATGTGTCGCCGGATCCAACCGTCCAGCCGAAAGACATTCCGACGCTCCTGGGCCAGCCGGTACTATCCCCACCAGCCCACCACATACCGCCGCCACTCGTCGCGTAATTCCCGACTCGTGACACTGCGACAACTGCGCCAAATCTCTCGCACCTTCTGCTTGCATCGTTCCACACTTTGCGGCGTGACCGCACGCCTTCTTCGAACAGCGGCCCACGACGACAAATTAGGACTTGGCGCACGGCGAACGGGCATGCCCGTTCGCCGTGGTATGGTCCGCCCTTCGAACTCGTTGTTGTACCACAGCGGAATCCGCCCTGGGCGTCGGCGTTACGCTACAACGGCGTCTGCTAGGAGCACTCGGTCCAAGAAATATCGCGGCCAGGGGCTCCGCCCCTGGACCCCGTAAAGGGAAAAGGGGAAAGAATCAAGGGAAAACTTCCCCGACGCAACGGAACCCCAGACTGCCGAACCTGTCGCCCGGCTCGAACCAGTTGCGGTACGACGAACGAACACCCCCCGGATCGTAGACCCACGAGCCGCCGCGAACGACCCGAGATTCTCCCTCCAACGGCCCCGTGGGGTTTACTTTTGGCGAATCACCATAGTAGTTGTCTTGGAACCTGTCAGCGCACCACTCCCACACATTCCCGGCCATGTCGCGCAGCCCTTCCAGGCTCGCCCCACGCGGGTACAGGCCCACCGGTGTCGTCTGCCCCGGCGAGTCATCGTGGCGGTAGTTGGCGCGCGACGGGTCAATCTCATCACCCCAGGGATACTTCCTCACCTTCCCGCCACAAGGCGCCCGCTCCCACTCAGCTTCGGTCGGCAGTCGCACGTCCGCTCCCAGCCGCTCGCTGAGCCACTCGCAGTAGGCCGCCGCCTCGTACCAACTGACCCGTGTCACCGGATGGTTGCGCCGATTTACCTGCTCGTCCCAGTCTCGGGGCTCCTCGTACTTGCCAAGACCCTCCGGGTGCTTCCACCAGTGCGGCTCCTGGTAGCCGCCGTCGTCGACAAACCTCGCAAACTCCTGCACGGTGACCGGATAACGCCCGATCCGGAAGGCGTCCAGCTCGACCTCGTGCACCGGCTTTTCATCATCGTCGGCGTCCTTATCTTCCGAGCCCATCCGGAACGTGCCGGCCGGGATAGTGACCCAGTTGTCCTCATCGAGCCGCGGGTCACCCGCCTGCCCCAGCGCTTCGGCGGCATCGAGCCGGTCTTGAAACGCCACGTTCTCGGCCTTCTCGGCGTCGAAGATGTCCATCACGGCCTCGAGTGTCTCGCGATACGCCGGGTCTACGGGCTCGTACTCGAGCGGCGTCAGATCCCGCACCATCGCCCCCAACAACCCGATGCACCGCGCCCGCTCCGCCAACGTAGGTTCATCACCCAGCCGGCCTAGCACCGCCGACACAAAGGCATCGACCTTCTCGCGCCCCTGCTCATGCAGCACGCCGCCGAACAGCTCCAGCACCTCGCGCCACTCGGGCTCGTGGAGCCGGTCGTCCTCAAAAAGCAGTTCGAGCTGTTTCTCCTCTCCCCACCCCGCCACAGCCCGCGCCGCCAGGTACTCCTGAAACGTCAAATGCCAGAGCTGGGTATCCACTTGACTCAGGTGACCCCAAGATGTAGTGTAGGGCCTGGTGGAGGATTACCCGCGCGACCAACTCGAATTCGAGTCTCGCTTTGCGAGCGAGGAGGCTTGCCGCGACTATCTGTTCGCCTTGCGCTGGCCAGAGGGTTTCCGCTGTCCAAGGTGTGGGCATGAGCGCGCTTGGCCGGTGCGCAAAGTGTGGTTCGAATGCGCTCGCTGCGGGCGGCAAACCTCCGTCACCGCCGGCACGATCTTTCAAGACACACGCAAGCCGCTGCGGCTGTGGTTCCGGGCGATGTGGACCATCACCACGCAGAAGAATGGGGCCAGCGCCCTGGGTCTACAGCGCGTTCTGGGACTGGGCAGTTACCAAACCGCCTGGCCTTGGATGCACAAGCTGAGGCGAGCGATGGTGCGCCCGGGGCGGGAGCGATTGACGGGCCTCGTCGAGGTCGATGAGACCTACTGGGGCGCTGAAGAAGAAGGGGTAATCGGCCGGCAGACCGAGCGTAAAGCGTTGATTGCAGTCGCCGCGGAAGAGAGAGGCACCGGGCTGGGGCGCATCCGCATGCAGCGCGTTCAGAACGCCTCGGCGGCCAGTTTGATGCCCTTCGTCGAGGAGTCGGTCGAGCCGGGCAGCGTGGTTGTTACCGACAACTGGTCGGGCTACGATCCGCTCAAGAAGAAGGACTACCAGCGTCGTATCATCTCGATTAACAACCGCCGCGAGCAGGCCTCGCAGCTACTGCCGAGGGTGCACTTGGCGATCTCGCTACTCAAGCGCTGGATGCTGGGCACGCATCAGGGGGCGGTCAACCACGAGCATCTGGACTACTATCTCGACGAGTTCGTGTTCCGCTTCAATCGGCGCAGATCACGCAGTCGGGGCAAGCTCTTCTACCGCCTTGTGCAGCAGGCCATGGCGGTGGAGCCGACGCCGTACCGCTCGATCGTCGCCGATTGGGACGCTAAGACGCTGTGAGCCCAACTACAAGATGTTGGGGTCACCTGAGTCAAGTGGATACCCGGCATGCCAGAAACGCACCTCGCGGCCCACGCTGGTAATCACGCCGCTGTCAATCTCCTCTTCGTCGAGGAACGTTTCCGCCTGCTCGATGCGCCCTTCTTGGGTCTCCGCGCCGAAGGTGTCTTCGATCGCCTCGGCCGCCCAACGCTTGGTGACTTGCGCCTGACGCCCGTCAGGGTGATTCTGCATCTTGAGCGCAAGCCTTCGGAAACGCCGCGCGCACACCTCCGACGAGGCCCTCTCCGCCTTCTGTTCGCGGGCCCGCAAGAGCCACTTCAGGACCGACTCATACAGCTCGGCCCGCTGCTCCGGCAGCCGGTTCTCGTTCCAGTGAACGACCGCCAGGGCTGTCAGCATGACCGGGTTGCTCGCCATACGGTGGATCTCGGGCCGACTGCGGAGGGCTTCGGTCAGCTCCCCGCGATGACGCTCGGCATCCGCGCCCCCCTGGTAGAGTCCTTCGCACCAATGCTGCAAGAACGTGTCAATGGCTTCCGGCGTCAGCGGCTCAATCTCAGCCCGCCGAAATCCACTGAGCACTGCCTCGCCTTCGTAGGCCCGCGGACGGGTCGTGACCACGAACCGGCATTGGCCAAACGCTGTGGTGGCGTGTTCGAACATCTTGACAATCGACTCGCGCTCGACGCGGCCGGGGGCCTCGTCCAAGCCGTCGAGCAAGATGATCGCCTAGCCGCTCTCAAGAGTCTGCCGGAAGAAATCCTCATCGAGGCCCCAGCCCATCTCCTCGCTTCTGGTAGCCAGGAAGTTCGGCAGCCACGTGGGCGCGTCGGCGCTGACCGGGCCAGGGCGCGCCGGATCTTCGTGGCACAGGCGGATGTGCTCGGCCAGCTCTCCGATCCGCACGAAGACCGGGAACGGCTTGCCGTCGATGCCGAGGCGCTCTTTCGCCGCTTCAGGTTCCTCTTCCAGCAACGTCTGCGCGAGGGCATAACAGATGCGGTGCAGAAAGGTCGTCTTGCCCGAGCCGGGGTCGCCGACGATCACTAGCCGGTCGGATTTGAGCGCGTTATGCAGAGGAACCGAGGCGGCCTCCCGCTCCACGACAAGCTCTGACAGCTCCTCTTTCGTGCGCTGAGACTTGCCCCTCTGCTCGGGCGGCCTTTCCGCGGCAGTGGTCAGCGTGATGTATAGCTACTCGATCGGAAAGCGGTGCGCCTCTCCCGTCCCCACCTGAAGCCCGCGGATGTTGATGAAACCGGTGTGATTACTGAGCCACTCGAGATACTTGGCCGGGTCGGCCGGAGGCCGCTCGACAGGCGCGAGAGTTTTGGTGAACCGCGTGTTGCGCTTTCGCCACTCGGTTAGGGCGTAATAGATCTCAAACTTCAGACTCTCCGGGTTGGTGAAGGTTTTGCGGTGGAAGTTTCGTGCATCACTGCTGCGCCACTGGCGAAACTCCTCGAGCTTTCGGATGTTGCGTTGCACTTCGACCGCGAGCTGGGTGATGTCGTCCCCCTTGGCTAGAGCATCCATGAGCCTTTGTTGTTCTTTGGTCGCATCAAGGCCCGGAAAGGCAGGATCGACCAGAAAGGCGAGAATCTCCGTGTCCGGCCCGGCGGCTTCGCACTCCAACCAGGTGATGCTCTTCTCGTCCCTGTTGCCGTCCGGCGGCACCGAACCGTAACGGTGGCCCACGATGACCACCAGCACGTCGGCTTGCGCCGCGCGTTCGAGGCACAGGTCCAGTGCCCGTTTGTGTTGGCTGGCGGGGAGGTATTGCGAGACGACGGGCAGAAACTCAGCCCGATTCGCCGCGTCCTTTGCTTTCTCCCGTTGGTCGCCCAGATCGTCGATCGTCGACGAGATGAAAACGGTCGGGACGGGCGTACGCCCCGGCGGTTCGGCGGGTTGCGGAATCAGCGCGAGGATTTCGTCGACCTTCGCCGAGAGTTCGCTGCTCGCCTCGCTGCGAACCGATTGCAGGATCTCTTCCACCGTTGCGTCGGCTTCTCGTTGCGCCTGGGCCAGGGAGTCGATAATCTTCCGAAGCTCGGCAGCCTCCTGGTCGTCGCGCGGCCCGAAGCTCACTTGCTCCAGAAAGGCCCCGACAAACGGAATCGACGCCACGGCGCCCCGTCCCGCGCGCATCAGCAATTTGCGCTGCTCTTCGCTGAGTTCCGGCATCGGTCGCTCTGTATTATTCCGCAATCACAGCCAAACCACCAAACCCAGCCCCCCCACCACGCCGACTCGTCTCGTTCCCGGCTCGGGGTTCGGGTTCGTTGTCACGGTGAATGGTTTCTGACACCGAACCCCGAAGGGGTGATCCAAATAACAGCCCTGGGCGTGAGCCCAGGGACACCGACCCCCACCAGCCTTGAGCCCTGAAAGGGGCGACACAACCACCGCCTCCCACCACGCCGACCCGTCTCGGTCACCGATTCCTCAAAATTTTATTCCCTGCCCTTTCAGCCATTGGCTCCGGAATACCCCGGCAACCTCACATGCGAATGCTACCGTGATACCGGAAACGACCGGTGAGGACGGATCGCCGGATCAACACGACCGTTTCCTGGCCAGGCAGTTTCGATGTTGCTCTCCGATAAGAAGTAGCGCGATCCTCCCCTGCGGGCGGCAGCTCCTGTAGCAGGTTTAACCCGTATCGGGTTCGACCCGTAGCGCGGATCTCGGTGGTGAGATCCGCGGGTTTTGACTTTGTTTGAACGAGTTTGGCGGTTGGGCGAAAGCGGCGCGCAACACAGGTGCGTCCGCCCGAAGCGCCCGGGCAACGCAACCAGGACCGCGTTGCCGGCCGTGAACAACCGGCCTACAAGCGCTTCGCGCGGAAGCCACCTGAAGGGGGTTAGCGAGGGGCTTTGCCGCCGACGGGGCGCCCACTTCTCTGCCTCGGGCCGCGTAAACCGGCGCGTCTGTTAGTTCTTGCCGCGCAACAGGCCCCAGCCCATGCTGGCAAGACCGGCAATCACCAGACCGACGTTGACGTTTCGAGGGAAGATGTCGTCGTAGTAGACGAAGCAGAACAACCACGACACGATGATCATTACACCAAGGACAAACATGCAGGCCTCCGCACCTACTTAGCCGCCTCCATCAAGTCTAAGCATCCGCGCAACGGCCCTCAAATCGTGGTGTCGTAGCCCGATAGAAATGTCCCCCTCTGTAGCCCAGTAGAGATGTCCCCTTTTGCCGTACGCTCTTGAGCCCCTTCGCCTTGTTGAGCAGAGTGCTGTTTTCGCGACGGCGAGGGAGCAGTCAAGGGCGGGCCCGTAGGGCTTGGCTTCGCGAACCCTTGATGGGTCCCTCGGCGTCGCCATCATCAGCTTGCAAGGCGAAGGGGCCGACCACGAACCTGATCCAGAGGGGACATTTCTATTGGGCGCAAAAGGGGACATTTTGATTGGGCTACAACACGGCCCTCAAATCGTGGTTTCACCCCACCGACCACCGCGACTGACCTGACTATAGTACTAGTACTATGACCAAAAGGCTTAGTACGGGTAGCCCGTTATGGGTTCAGCTCTGCCGATAGGGCGGTGAAGAAGCGCTTGATCATCATCTTCGAAGTCATATCGAGCAGGCGTTGGCCAACCGCGGCGATGAGGCCGCCTACCTTGACGTCTCCTTCGTAGTGGACCACCGTCTCGCCGTCGTTGTCGGCATTCGGTTCGAGCCGGAGGGCGCCACCGCCGTCTACGAAGCCCACCTTGCCTCGGCCCTCGACCTGGAGGCGGTAGCTGCTGGGAGGCTGTTGGTCTTCCAGCCGCACCTTGCCGTCGAAGAAACCCTGCACCGATGAGATCGCCAGCTTCATCTTCATGCGATACTCGTCGGGCCCGGCGGGCTCGAGGGACTCGCACCCGGGCAGAGTGCGGGCCAGCACCTCAGGATCGAGCAGCGCGTTCCAGACCGTCTCCTGAGGCGCCGGCAGCGTGTACTGGCCGCGGACCTTCATCAGCCGCCGGCAGCGTCTTCGAGTGCCCGGCGTACCTGCACCGAGGCAAGATGGGCGCGATACTCCGCCGACGCGTGGATGTCGCTGAGCGCCTCGACCCCGTCCGCTGCATGCTGCGCGGCGGCGGCAAAGGTCTCGGCGTTTGCCGCCTGGCCTTCGAGCGCTGCTTCGACCGCTGTGGCGCGATAAGCCTTCGAAGAAACACCTGTCACGCCCACACGCGCCAAGGAGATCTTGCCGGCGACAACAGCCAACCGGACGGCCGCGCCGACAACCGCGTAGCCGGAGGCGGGTTGGACGATCGTCCGGTAGGCCGTGCCGGCGCCGTTGGTCTCGGCGGCAACTTGGACCTCGGCCAATACCTCCCCATCTTCAATCGCCGTCGTCAAGGCATCGACGATGAATTCGTCGATGGCGAGCACTCGCTCGCCACCCGAGCTGACCAGCCGCACCCTGGCCTCGAGTGCCAGCAGCGCCGCCGGGTAGTCGGCAGCCGGATCGGCATGGACAATGCTGCCGCCGATCGTGCCCCGGTTGCGCACCTGAACGTCACCGATCTCGGCGGCGGTCTTCGCCAGCAGCGGGCACTTGGCCTGTAATAACTCCGACGTCTCGACCTGGTTGTGAGTCGTCATCGCCCCGATGCGAATGGTCCCATTCTCCTCGGCGATGAAGTTCAGGTCGAGAATCCGATCGAGATCCACCAAGTGACTGGGCTGCGCCAGCCGGAACTTGAGCATCGGAATCAAGCTTTGCCCGCCCGCCAGCACCTTGCTGTCAGGATGGTCGGCCAGCAGCTTGAGAGCGTCGGTGAGAGTCTCCGGCGCGGAGTAATCGAAGTTCGCGGGAATCATGACTGACTCCTTTCGTGGATCACCTTCCAAATCGATGGCGGGGTCATGGGGATGTCAACGTGCTCCACGCCGAGCGGCGAGAGCGCATCGACGACAGCGTTGACCATCGCCGGTAGCGAGCCGATCGTGCCGGCCTCGCCGACTCCCTTTACGCCCAGCGGATTGACCGGCGAGGGCGTCTCGGTGCGTTCCGATTCGATCCAAGGCATGTGCTTGGCCTTGGGGATGGCGTAGTCCATCAGCGTGCCGGTCAGCAGTTGACCCTCGTCGTCATAGACCACGCCTTCGAGGAAAGCCGGGCCGAGACCTTGCGCGACGCCGCCGTGGATCTGACCGTCGACCAGCAGCGGGTTGATGACCTTGCCGCAGTCATCGACCGCGACGTAACGCAGGATCTTCGTCTCGCCCGTCTCCTTGTCGACTTCCACGACGCAGATATGCGCACCGTAGGGGAAGGCGAAGTTGCTGGGCTCGAAGAAGCGTGTCACCGAGAGACCGGGTTCGGTCCCCGGCGGCAAGTTGTGGCAGAGGTGCACCTCGAGAGCCACGTCGCCGAAGGTGAGCGTCTTGTCGGTCGCGCTCGATGTGAACGTGCCGTTCTCGAAACTCACCGACGCCGCCTCGACGCCTAGCAGGTGGGCGGCGTGCTTGGTGGCTTTCTCGACGATGTCTTGCAGCGCCAGGTGCAGCGCGCTGCCCCCGATCGAGATGCCGCGGCTGCCGAACGTGCCGATGCCGTAGTAAACCCGCGCCGTGTCTCCGTGAACAACGGCCACGTCGTCCATCGCGACGCCGAGCGCATCGGCCGTCATCTGCGCGAAGCTGGTCTCCTCGCCCTGCCCGTGAGGTGAGATGCCGGTCATGACGGTGACGGTACCGGTCGCCTCCACGCTGACCGTGGCGCTTTCCCAGCCCCCGGCCGGCAGTGCCGGCGACGGTCCGAAGGCGCAGAGCTCGCCGTAGGTCGAGATGCCGATGCCCATGAGGCGGCCTTCCTGGCGGGCTTGCGTTTGTTCTTTACGGAGCTTCTTGTAGTCGATCATGTCGAGGGCTTTGTTGAAGGTCGCGGCGTAGTCGCCGCTGTCGTAGCTGAGACCCGTGGCGGTCTCGAAAGGGAACTCCGAGGCGGCTGGGAAGTTCTTCAGCCGCAGCTCAGCCGGGTCCATGCCGAGCTTCGCCGCCATCTTGTCAACGATGCGTTCGATGACGAAGGTGGCTTCCGGTCGTCCGGCGCCCCGGTAGAGGTCAGTCGGTGCGCGGTTGGTAAAAACGCCCTTCAGGTCGGCCGAAAAGTTCTTGAACTTGTAGAGGCCCGGTAGCATGAGCACGGCGAGTGTGGGGATGATGGGCGTAAGCAATTGGTGGTGCGCGCCGTTGTCGAGCAGGATGCTGAGCTTCAAACCGGTGAGAGTGCCGTCTTTCGTGGCCGCCAATTCGACGTCGTCGATGTGGGCCCGCCCGTGGGCGACTACTTGGATGCTCTCGCGCCGGTTCTCGATCCACTTGACGGGCTGCTTGAGATCAATAGCGATCTTGCAGGCCAGGGCTTCCTCAGCCCAGACGTTGCACTTGCTTCCGAATCCGCCGCCGACCTCGGGCGCGATGACCCGCACGTGGTGCTCGGGCAGACCTAATTGCACGGCCAACTGCGTCTTGAGCAGGTGAGGAATCTGCGTCGACGAGTGAAGGGTCAACTCCTTGGTGCCGGCGTCGTAGTCGGCCACCACCCCGCGCGTTTCCATCGGCGTCGGCGCCAGACGAGGCACCAGCACTCGCTCTGTGACGATCACATCCGCCTCGGCGAAGGCTTTTTCAACGTCACCGCCCGATTGTTGAAAGGTGAACGAGACGTTGTCGGGATACTCCGGATGCACCCGCGGCGCATCATCGTTGAGCGCTTTCTCCGGGTCAGAGATCACCTCGGTCGGTTCGTAGTCGACCTCGATCCGATCGAGGCCGTCGGCCGCAATGTAACGGTCGCTGGCGACGACGGCGGCGACGGGATGGCCGACGTAGTAGACGCGGTCCTGCGCCAGGATCTTGTGCTCGGGAATCCGCAGCGTGGGCATGGACCCGGCACAGGGCACTCCCCCGATGGACTTGACGTCCTCGCCGGTATAGACGGCCTTGACCCCGGGCAGCTCCAGTGCCTTCTCGATCGAGATGCTCTTGATGTTCGCGGCCGCGTAAGGGCTGCGGAGAATCGCGGCGTACAGCATGCCGGGTTTGGTGATGTCGTCTACATACGTGGCCGTGCCGGTGATAAGGCGCGGGTCTTCAACGCGGCGGATGCGCTCGCCGACGTGAGTCTTGAGTTTCGGTACGGTGGTTGTCGTGGCCATGGTTTACGCTCCAGCCCCCTTTGCTTTGGCCGCGGCCTCGACCGCGTTCACGATGTGCTGATAGCCGGTGCAGCGGCATAGGTTGCCTTCGACCCCGTGCCGGATCTCATCCCGCGACGGGTCGGGGTTATCGCTCAGCAACTGATCGACCGCCATGATCATGCCCGGCGTACAGAAGCCGCATTGCAACCCGTGCTCGTTCCAGAAGGCTTCCTGCACGGCGTGGAGGGCGCCGTTCTCCGCCATGCCTTCGATGGTGATCACGTCCTTGCCGTCGGCCTGCACGGCCAGCACGGCGCACGACTTCACGGCACGTCCTTCGATCATCACCGTGCAGGCGCCGCACACGGTGGTCTCACAGCCAATGTGGGTGCCGGTAAGGCCGAGGTCTTCGCGAAGAAAATGGACTAGGAGCCGGCGCGGCTCGACGGCACGCTCGTACTCCTGTCCGTTGACAGTCAACTTGATGCTCATTTCCATAACAGTGTCTCCTACGCGCCCATAAATCATGAACCATCGGGAACAGACAGGTCAAGGGTTTCCGACCGGCTGCGAGCACCATCTTCGTGCACGTGAGAAAACGAACACCACCCTGCCGGAACACGGTATACAATAGATACACTGCACGCGTTCGCGCTGAGTCTCCATTCGTCGAGGGTAGAATCATGGGCAGGACTATTACCTCCCTTTGTCTAGGACTGTTTGTCTTTGGCTTGCAGCCGCTGCTTGCCGATCCGACGCTGAGACTCGTCGTTCCCTTGACGCTGCGACAGGCGAACGGCGACGTTCAGCCGGTTTGGATCACGCCCGGCACGGATGGCCCGGGAGATCTTTCCATCGAGGCCGTGAACGAGGGCGACGGGGCGCTGGCGCCGACAGTCAATGGCGGACCCTCGCCATGGCTGCTGCCCGAGGTCACGGGCATGGCCCCGTGTACCTTCGACGCGGGCCGCACCTGCACCGTCATCGCCGTCCGTTTCGCCGCCGCGGGCTTGGCGCCGGGAACCTATGAGGGCCAAGTCGAGGTGCGGGATCCGGCCGCCCTCGACGCGCCGCAGCGAGTGCGGGTCCGTATCTACGTCGGGACGAACGTGCCCGATCGCGTGGACCTGTTCGTGCCCAATGTGGGGGGTGCAACCGATACCGCGGAATTCCAAACCGCGGGAGGCCCCTCGCCCACCATCACCACGACGTCGGCGGGTTCATTCCTGTCCGTTTCCTCATCGGGTCTCGGCTCACTTCAGGCAGTTCACAATCATCAGGTGATCGGCACCCACCGGCCCGGTGTCGTCGTCGGCGCGAACGACGGGACCTTCACCGTCGGCGGTTCGAGCTTCGGACCCGACAACCGGGCCGTGCCCGTGACCCTGACGGTTACCGAGGGACCCATTGCCGACCTAGGCATCGATTAACTCGACTTCTTCAGCGCCGAAGGAGTCGCCGAGGAACATGGCGGTGTCGTGCGGACGCTCGTGGTCAGCAACCGCGGTGCCGGCGACTTGGTCGTCGATAGCGTCGACGTCGAGACCGACACCGGCGGCGACTGGCTTGGCATCGAAGACCTGGGCGGAAACGTGTATACCGCTCGCGCCACCGTGGGTGCTCTGGTACCCGGCATGTACACCGGACAACTCCGGTTCAACACCAACGCCGCCAACGCCCCATGCACTCTGCTGGTCATTTTCATCGTCCAGCCGGCCGGGCCGCCCGAGTCCAACTTCCGCGACGCGGTGAACGGAGCCAGCTTCAGCGCCTTTCAGCCGCTCGGGCCCGGAGCCATTGGAACGATCTTTGGCATTCACCTCGCGTCGGCGACGGCCGGCGCCACCGAGACGCCGCTGCCCACCAACCTGGCGGGGGTGAAGGTGCTGATCAACGGCATCGAGGCCCCGCTCTTTTTCGTCTCGTTCGGTCAGGTCAACTTCCAGGTGCCGTACGAGATCCCCGTGGGGGCGGCCACGATCCGGGTGATGAGGGACGACGCGATGGGGAACCCCACTTCGGCGGCCATTGATATCCGTTCTCCCGGCATCTTCCTTCTCAACATCGGGCAGTACGGAATCGTCACCAACTTCACGCAAGGGAACTTCCCGCTTCCCACCGCAGTCGGCGCGGCCGCCGGACTTCCCGCGGCGCCGGCCCGCCCGGGAGACGCGATCGTGGTCTGGGCTACCGGCTTGGGCAGCGTAACGCCCGCCGTGGCGACCGGAGCCGTCGGGCCGCTCGATCCGCTTTCGGTGGCCGATTCGGTCCCCGATGTGCTGGTCGGGTTTGGCATCTTCGGCTTGCCCGTGCGGCCCTTCTTCGCCGGATTGGCGCCGGGCTTCGTGGGGCTGTTCCAGATCAACCTCTTCCTGCCCGTGCCGTTGGCGACCAACGACCGCACGCCGATAACCCTTGAGTTCTCCGACGGCCGGCGCAGTAACACGGTGGAAATCGCCATCGAACGCTGAGGCCGTGCCGTCCGGCCCTTAAGAATCGTGGCGGGGCCGTGGCGGCACCCCGCATCGGAGCTCCACCGGGGCTCGGATACAATAAGACCGCGCTCTGATCCTCCCGGAGATCGCTGTGGGGGGCTCTCTGCGCGCCGGCCGCGCGGGCCAGCTCAATCGATCTCCGGACGAGCATCTCCGGGCAAACCCGTAAGCCCGGGAGACACGCCCCTCCCCACTCTGCGAAAACGGTCGGATAGGAGTCATTGGCCATGGTCAAGTACCTGCTCGGCATCATCAGCGGAATCATTCTGGTGGTCCTGTTCGTAGTTTTTCTAGTCCTGGCGGGCGTGGCCGTGCAGTCGTTCGAGCCCGGCATCGAGGCCGACTCCGTGCTCACCATTCGACTGAGCGGACGCATTCCCGAGCACATCGACGGCTTCTCGATCCAGATGCTTCGTACCGGTCCCCCTCCGACCGTGCTGGAGCTGCGTAACGTCTTCGAAAAGGCCGCCGAGGACGACCGTATCCGCGCCTTGACCCTCCATCTGGGGGGCCTGGGGGCCGGTTGGGCCAAAGCACAGGAGATCCGTTGGGGCATCGAGAAGTTCAAGCAAGCCGGCAAGCCGGTCTTCGCGTTCCTAACCACCGGCAGCACGATCGACTACCTCGTTGCTAGCGCCGCCGACGAAGTCTACATGTCTCCGGAAGGCATGCTCGACGTCAAAGGCCTGCGAATCGAAGCCAGCTTCTACACCGAGACGCTCGCCAAGCTCGGTATCGAGGCCGAACTCCATCGGGTCGGCAAGTACAAGAGCGCCGTGGAACCCTACGTGCGAACCAGCATGTCGGACGAGTACCGCGAAGTCTGGAACTCGATTCTGGACGACGTCTACAGCCGTTTCTTGACCACGGTCGGCGTGGCTCGCGGGAAATCTGAAGAAGAGATGCGGCAGATCGTCGAAACCGGACCCTTCCTGCCGCGGCAGGCCCTCGACGCCGGACTGATCGACGGCCTCAAGTACCGAGACGAGTTGGAAGATCACATCAAAGAGACCCTCGAACTCGATGAGCTGCGCCAGGTCAAGTACAGCGAGTATCGCAACACGCTGCCCGACTCGCTCGGCTTCGGCGCTGAGAATCAAGTCGCTGTCGTATATGCCGTCGGCGAGATTCTGAGCGGCGCAGGCCAGACCGATCCCTTCACCGGCTTGACGATCCTGGGGTCGGATTCCTTCTCGGCCACGCTGCGCAAGCTGCGCGAAGACGACGACATCAAGGCTGTCATTCTGAGGATCAATTCGCCAGGCGGTGACGCCGTCGCCTCCGATCAGATTTGGCGCGAGGTCAATCTGCTGCGCGACGAAAAGCCGCTCGTCGTCTCGTTTTCTGACGTGGCGGCCTCGGGCGGCTACTACATCGCCATGGCCGGCGCGCCGGTGTTGGCCTACCCCGGCACCTACACCGGCTCGATCGGCGTTTTCTACGGCAAGATCAACCTGCGCGGGCTGTACGAAAAGATCGGCCTCAAGAAGGAAGTCATCAAACGAGGCCGCTTCGCCGACATCTATAGCGACTATCGATCGTTGAACGACGACGAGCGCGCCAAGCTGCGCGGCGACATCGAGATCTTTTATAAGGGCTTTGTCGACAAAGTGGCCGAGTCCCGCGAACGCGAGTGGGAAGAGATCGACGAGGTCGCGCAAGGCCGTGTCTGGATGGGAAGCCAGGCCGAGCAGCAGGGCCTGGTCGACGAGTTGGGCGGATTCGACCGCGCCATCGAGCTGGTCAGAGAGGCAGCCGGGATCGAGGCGGACGAAGAGATCCAACTGGTGCCCTACCCGGCCCCCAAGAACCCGTTCGAAGCTCTGTTCGACGCCGACACTTGGGTGAACGAGCCTGCGTGGGTTTCCGTGGTGCGCTCGCGCCTGGCCGGCTTGCCCCTAGGCCCGTCGCTGTTGCAGGGCGGCATGCTCCGGATCACGCCCTATTCGATTCAAGTACGCTGACATCCCAATGGTGCCCGCGAAACGAAATGTAGGGGCACAGCATGCTGTGCCCGGCAGCATCGGTAATCCCACCCACAATCGAAGTCCAGAGAATCTGTGTTCATCTGTGGATAATCTTCTCCAAGGAGCGCGCATGATCTCCCGTCGAAGCATTCTGCAAGGTTCCCTCATCTCCGTTACGGCGGCTGCCGCCCCCCATTCCGCGGCGGCTGCCCCCGGCGACATCGCCATCTCCAGCTCGAACGGCCTCGCCTGCTGCGAACGCGTCATCGAGCGGCTGCAAGCCGGCGAGGACACGCTCGACGCCGTCATCGCGGGCGTTAACCTGCCGGAACTCGACCCCGAAGACAGCGGCGTCGGCTACGACGGGCTTCCCAACGAAGACGGCGTCGTCGAGTTGGACGCCTGCGTCATGCACGGCCCCACTCGGCGCGCGGGCAGTGTCGCCTCGCTGCGTAACATCAAGACGCCGTCCAAAGTCGCGCAGTTGGTGATGGAACGCACCGACCACGTCATGCTCGTCGGCGAGGGTGCCCTGCGATTCGCCAAAGCCCACGGCTTCGACGAAGAAGACCTGCTCACCGACAAGGCGCGCCTCGCGTGGCTCACCTGGAAGGAATCGCGCGAGAACGACTGGGGTCCCGGCCTCGACGCGCCACCTGATGAACAGGAAGCACAAGAAGCCCGCCTGCGTCGCCGCTTCCCCGACGCTAGGCCCGAGTGGTTCGCCTGGGCCCGCCGCATCGCCGTCGACCCGCCCAAGGGCACGATCAACTGTCTGGCGCTCAACCGCAAGGGCGAAATGTCCGGCTGCACGACGACGAGCGGCCTGGCGTTCAAGATCCCCGGACGCGTCGGCGACTCGCCCATCATCGGCGCCGGGCTCTACGTCGACCAGGACGTCGGCGCGGGCGGCTCGACCGGCCGCGGCGAGGAGAACATCCGCGTCGCCGGCGGCCACACCGTGGTCGAGAACATGCGCCACGGCATGAGCCCCAAAGAGGCCTGTCTCGACGTGCTCAAGCGCGTCTCGCGCAACTACAACGACGACCTCGAACGCCTCCAGGCCATCCACATCGGTTTCTACGCGCTGCGCAACGACGGCGAGCACGCTGCGGCGTCGCTGTGGTCCTACCGCACCCGCGCCGGCAAGCCCCGCGTCCCGCAGTACGTCGTCAACGACGGCTCCGGTAGCCGGCGGGTCGACGCGGCCTTTCTCTACCAACGGGACTAGCGCGCCATCGTGGCACTGCAGACAGCCCGATCGAATGGAGCAAGAGCCATGGCCATGAAGAACCCGCCGCACCCGGGCCGCTCGATCAAGGACGCCTGTTTGGAGCCGCTGCAGCTCAGCGTGACCGAAGGCGCAAGGGTCTTGGGCGTCACCCGCCATACGCTCTCGCGCGTGATCAACGGCCAGTCGGGAATCTCCCCGGACATGGCGATCCGCTTGGCCAAGGCCGGATGGTCCAACGCCGACCATTGGCTGCGCCTGCAAACGGCCTACGAGCTGGCCCGGGCGCGCCAGCCTGATCAGATCCTGGAAACCATGATCGCAGGCTCGGAGGAGTCCTTAGCCCGTACCGCTGCAATACGCAGTCCCAACAATCGTCCCGCTTCGAAAGAGCCTAGTCGGTCGGCGGGGGCGGTGGAGGGCTGACCTTGTCTAGCCACTCAAGGATCAGCGGCAATCGGCTCTCCGACAGATCGCGCGTGACTGGCATGTGCCCGCCTGAATTCACACTCATCGTTAGCACCTGGCGAATCTTCTCGACGTTGGCGATGACGCACGCCTCATCGTCCAGTTTGAGGAAACTCATGACCGGGTAGATCTTTGCATACTGCCCAAGCACCTCTTGGACAAAATTCTCCCAAGTCACGTCTTCGATGGCGGGCTGGGCTTCGTAGACGTGCAGACTGATCAGGTCATCTGGGCTCTGCACATAACTGTTTTGAATCGATGGGTCTTTAAACCCGTAGCGGAGAAAGTAGATCTGCCCATCCATGTATCCCCGCGGGTTGCCCGGATTCAGACCCCTCACCGGCAACAGCGCCTTGCCATCGGCGCCCGTCTTGATGGTCACCGGCGCATCTGTCACTCCGTCCAATTCGACCGCTTCCCGCGGCAGCGACATGTTCACCATGCCGGTGGTGCCCCCTGTTTCAATGCATAGGTAGTGGCAAAGAGGAATCCTCCCGGGGGCAAAATGCTGAGAGCGGCCACGCGGTCGGCTCAGAGCCAATCCCAGGAGGATTCCATGCCAGAACTCTACTACATCGGACTCGATGTCCATAAGAAAAGCATCAGCTTCTGCATCAAAACCGGGGACGGAACGATCGTCCAGCGCGGTCAGGTCGCGGCCACTCGCGCCGCCCTGACCGCTTGGGCGTCAGCCCTCGAGCGCCCTTGGGTGGGCGCGCTCGAAGCCACCCTGTTTACCGGCTGGATTTACGATCACCTCCAGCCCTTCGCCCAGGAACTGCAAGTCGCACACCCGGCCATGCTCAAGGCCATCGCCTGCGCCAAGAAGAAGAACGACCGTCTCGACGCCACCAAGATCAGTGACCTGCTGCGCTGCAACCTGCTGCCGCGCTGCTACGTGGCGCCGCCTGCCCTGCGCGAGTTGCGGCGCGTGCTGCGCTATCGCAATCTGCTGCTGGGCGAAGCCGTCCGCATGAAGAACAAAATCAGCGGGCTACTGATGGAAGTGGGCGAACCCTACGATGCCCGGCGGCTGCACGGGCGCAACTATTTCTACTCCTATCTCGACAGCCTGCGCGACACGCCCGAGTCGGTGATCGAGCTGCTCGCCATCACCCGCGGCAGCCTGGAAATGTTCGATCGTTTGCAGCAGGAGTTACTGCGCGGATTGCGGCGCCATCCGCTGTTGCGGGAACGCGTCGAGTTGCTGCAGTCGATTCGCGGCGTGGGGGAGGTGACGGCGTTGACCTGGGCGCTGGAGACCGTCGAGCCCGAGCGCTTCGGTTCGCTGGGCCAGGCGGTGAGTTACTGTGGGTTGTGTTCGGCACAGCGCGAGTCGGCCGGCAAGACGCAGCGGGGACCGCTGTCGAAGCAGCGCAACAAGCATTTGCAGCGGGTGCTGATCGAGGCGGCGAAACTCGCGCCGCGCTGGAACCCGCAACTGCACGACGTCCATGAGCGGGAGTTGACGCGCGGGTCTCGCAATCGCGCGACGTTGGCCGTGGCGCGCAAGTTGGTGGCGTATCTGCGGGCCGTGGACACCAGTGGCCGCGCGTTCGTGCCGCGGGTTGCGGCCGAGGCGTAACGAGGAGAATTTGCTTTTTTTCTGTTAAAAGGAGAAACGAAGAGTTTCATCGACGCTGTGCGGTGTCACGAGCGGCCCGCCGGTCCTCGCCTGTTGGGGACTACGCGAAGGAGTTTGCTGGGAGTTTCCTGGGAAATTTCTGATGCGTCCGTATCTCTGTTTCGAGGCCGGCGGGCCTGAAAACCCAAACTGAATCTTCCGCGACGGTCCCCCGGCCGGTACGGTGGGGCGACCCGATGCGCGCACATGGATGTCTGGTCACGTGACTCGTTGACCTTGCGACTTGATTCGCAAAAACGCTCGGGCTGCGAAGCGTCACTGCTGAAGACAACGCCCCCGCTGACGGGAGGATTCGGATGACTGCGTCCATCCTTGACAGATACCTATCATGGACGTCCCCAAGGTATTGTTCGAGTAGACGGCCGCCTCCAACGATGGGATCATCGACACCTCGATCTCCTGCCCGGCGACCGGTTCCCCAAACTGGCTGGCATAGATCTCAACCTCGGCAGACGCTGGATTGATCACCTCCGGCTCCGTCATCCCCGGATTCATCCGGTAGACGAACTGATTCGCACGCAGATAGTAGCCCTCCGAGTTCTCTTGCAACACGATCTTCTGGACCGCACCTGCCGCATTCACCGATACAATTCCCAGCGGCGTCTTTTCGATCAGGCCAACGTCCGTCGCCTCAATCGGCACATCCACCATCCCCGCATCCTGCATATAGAAATCACTTTCCGCGTAGGCAATCTCGCCAAGTAGTTTCGGCTTTTCGGCAAGACCGTCCGGAAAACAACAGAGCTGCAGGTTCTGTAGCGAAGCCACGTCCACATAGGAATCGGTGTCCGCTGCCGGCTGGGTAGACGGCAGTGAATTTCCGAGGTTCACCGTCACACAAGCGCACTCCTGACCCTGGGCGTTGGTGTACTGATTCAGCTTACAGGGCGCGAAATAGCCGGCGTAGGTTCCCGCATCCGTCGGCACCTGTATTGGCGGGGCGGTCAGCGCGACCGCGACCGGTGTGAGCATGCGATCTGGGGTAAAGAATTCTGGTTCGGTCAACGACTGTAAGCCGATCGTGCCAAACGCCTGACCCCAGGTGAAATCGTAGTCGGTCTTCGGCGTGTACTTCTGTTCGGTGCGGGCAATAATAAACTGCTGATACGCGTTGTATTCCTCCTTCGTCAGCATCGCCTTCAGCAGTTTCGCAAAATAACTGGTGGTGGGAATCTGGCCATCGGGGTCTCGGCCACCATTCGGCCCCTGGTTGTATTCCTTTAGTGGTTGCAATTTATCGGTGACCGATTTCGGGACTCCGTCGAGGTTCATCTGGGCGAGCGCGTTGTCGTTCACCAGGTATTGGTGCGAACTGCCGTTGAACGAGCGCAGCACGAAACTCATCGACAGCGCGGGAGGGTTTCCAACAGCGCCGGCACCCTCCAAGCTCTTCAGAAAAGGGGAGTTCTTAAAATCCGCGGACACATCGCTCAACTGCAACACCGACTGGTAAATGACGCTGCCGGCGTAGTCTCCTTGCCCTCCTACCACCTGAATCCAGGCGTTGGAATAGGCGGCGGTCCTGAACATCGCGGACAGGATGTTGGCTCCGCCTGACGCGTCCTGGGTTCCGATGCCCACCTGCAAACCATAGATTTCGGTGACGTTCTGCTGCATCGGATCGAGATCCACGACCTTGGCGCCCTTGAAATTCGAGTCGTTGTTCAATGAGTACAGCGGCTGCCCCACGAGGCTGTCCGCTTCTGCGGTCGTCGCCGTGGAGCCGTCCGCGTAGCACACCTTCGTCACCTCACAGGCCAACTCGAATGCGGCCGTCCCGTTGGGGTTCCAGTAGAGCTGGAGGTTATTACTGACCTCGCTCCCGTTGTTCGGCGGAAAGTTGTTGTTCAAGTTAAAATTATCCGGCGTGTTGTTCAGTGTGCTTGGATCGGCCCTGAATGTCCCAGAAAAGTGCAGACGCGGTGAACTCAAATAACTCATGCGACTCTACCTCACTAGTGTGAAATGGAACTTCTAACAGAAA
This sequence comes from Bryobacterales bacterium, assembly GCA_965261065.1. GTDB lineage: Bacteria > Acidobacteriota > Terriglobia > Bryobacterales > UBA6623 > JAKZVK01. The sequence continues at coordinate 8,647,054 of OZ253444.1, forward strand.
TCAACTCGCAGCACAGCGCGCTGAGGAGGGCTGCTTCCCTATCTCCGCATTTTATGCCGACCGAGCGGTTCTGATAATCCTCTCGACTGAGAGCTGCTTTCGCAGCCGGTCGCGACGCTCGGCCCCAAGATCCCCGCGCTTTAGACGGGGGAGCACCAATTATGCCATAGAGATCCACCCTGACGGTGAAGGGTTACGGACCCAAATCCGTACGTAAGGATATTAACGATCGCTTGAGCTCCGGTCCACCGCAACGGTGCGCCGCACCACAACCGAGCCACGCATAGGAATCCGGGTTGCCTGTTGGCGCAAACTGACTGATCCAACCACAGGCCCGAGCCCTGAAGGGCGTCACAATCATAGCCCATGGATGAATTCATGGGCTATGATTGTTCGACGCTTGCATTATCGGCAGATCGACACGCATGGGATCTGCGCCACCAGTGCTCGTGAAGCCGTCGATTACTTGGTGAAAAACCAAACGCCGTCAGCCTCGCGGGCCGCTTGGACCGAGTCGCCGATTGCGGCCGGCTCGCCTTCGATGCGGGCGGTCAGGCGGGGGCCTTCTTCGAGTTCGATGATAGCCATCTGGAAGGGGAGGTCCTTCTCGAAGGGCTCGGCCGCGGCGTGGAGGGTGGTCTGGGAGTAGATTGTGCCGCGGCCGCTCAGCTCGGTCTCTTTGATCTCGCCCTGAGGGCATTGGGCTCGGCTGGGACGGTGGAGGAAGACCTTGCCGGTCCCTGTGCCGGAGCCAGTCCCAGAGTCAGCCTTAGTACAGCGGTAGCCGGTCATGCCGCGTAAATGCCGACGACACACGTCGCACCGGAGCCGCCCAGGTTCTCCGTCAGGCCAACGCGGGTCTTCGGAAGCTGCCTCTCGCCGCAGTCGCCCCGGATCTGCTCCACCACTTCGCGAATCTGCGCGACGCCGGTGGCGCCGACGGGATGGCCCTTCGACTTGAGTCCGCCGCTGGTGTTGACCGGCTTCTCACCATCCGCGGCGGTGTAGCCTTCGAAAGTCGCCGGGCCGCCTTGGCCGCGCTTGACGAACCCCAGGTCTTCGAGCGCGATGATCTCGGCGATCGTGAAGCAGTCGTGCAGCTCGGCGAAGTCGATGTCGCGGGCCTCAAGTCCCGCGGCTTGGTAGGCCTTTTGTGCGGCGGCCTCAACGGCCGGGAACGTCGTAATGTCGTCCTTCTCATCAAGCGCCACGTGGTCGGACGCCTGCGCCACGCCGAGCACGCGTACCGGCTTGTCGCCAAACTCGCCGGCACGCTCCGTCGGACACAGCAGCACCGCCGCCGCGCCGTCGCTGATGAGCGAGCAGTCGTAGAGCGTCAACGGCTCGGCGATCATGCGGGCCGATAGGGCCTTCTCCATCGTGATGGGCTTGCGCAGGTGCGCCAGCGGGTTCTTCGCGCCGTTGGCGTGGTTCTTGACCGCCACCGCCGCCAGGTGCTCGCGGGTCGTACCGTACTGGTACATATGGCGCTGGGCGATCATGGCAAACAGCGACGGAAACGTTGCACCGGCCTTGATTTCGCCGCCCAGATCGCCCGCGGAGGCGAGGATGTCGGTCGTCCGCGCGGTGGTTTGTGACGTCATCAACTCGACGCCGATGACCAGCACGAGGTCGTACAACCCCCCGGCAACGGCGCTATAGGCGTGAAAGAAGGCGGACCCGCTCGAGGCGCAGGCGGCCTCGAATCGGGTGCAGGGAACCCGCTCCAGTCCCAGCGCCGACCCCACATAGGGGGCCAGGTGGTTCTGGCCGACGAACGAAGGGCCGGCGAAATTGCCCAGGTAGAGTGCTTCGACGCGGTCCGACGACGTCCGGGCGTCGTCGAGGCTCTGCTGTCCGGCTTCCGCGGCCAAATCCCTGATGGTAAGCTCGGAATGGACGCCGAACCGGGTCATCCCCGTTCCGACGATGGAGACGCTTCGCATCTGGTTGCCGGCCAAGCCCCCGGCCCTGTTACGGGCCACGGGTAGGCCCCGGAAAGAGGGCTCGAGGCCCATTTATTGTTGCACGTTTGCACGATTGGGCCGTCATCCCTTAGTGAGAGGTCGAATCACGCCGGTATGTCTCCAATTGCGCCGCCAGCGATCATGGAAGCCGACCGCTACTCCTCAGTAGAGGCCGAAGTGCGCGTCTCGACGGACGACGAGTTCGTCGAGGCCAATATGCGTAGGGTCTTCCGGCTGATCTACCGGGTGGTGGGCAATGTGCCCGATGCACAGGACCTCACCCAAGAGGCGTTCATCAAGGCGCTGGGCCGGCGCGAGCAACTCAAAGACCCCAAAAAAGCCGCGCAATGGTTGGGACGCATCGCCGTGAACACGGCTCTCGATTTTGTGCGAAAGCGCAAGCGGGTGACTTTCGAGGAACTCGACAAAGCGCCCGAGATGCCCTCGGAGTCGCCCGAGCAGGCGGTGCTTCGCAGTGAGAAGCGCGCTTATATCGAGGACGGGCTGAGGCTGTTGTCGGAGAGGGAGCGGGCGGCGTTGATTCTCAGGGACATCGAGGGCTTGCCGGCGGTGGAAGTGGCCGCGCAATTGGGCTGTTCGCCAGCGACTGTCCGGTCGCACATTGCCAATGCCCGGGTGAAGTTCCGCAAGTACGCAAAGGGGCGGAAACCATGAGCCTGCTATTTGTCGGCCATCCGAAGGAAACCGACCTCGCGCTGTTTGCCGGCGGCGAGTTGGGCCCCCTGGCGCGCTGGCGTATCGAGAGGCACTTGCAGGGATGCGAGTGGTGCCGCGGTACGGTCGCCGATTTCTTCCACTTGCAGGGCGACTTGGCCGAGTTGGCCGAGCTTCCCTCGCTGGATTGGGACGGCATGGCGCGGCAAATCCGCGAGTGGCTGGAGGAACCGGCTGCGGTTTCTCAGCCGGTCGTCACCGAGGCTGTGCCCCTGCAGGACACACGCGAGGAGCGCCGGCGGGTGCCTGTAGGTCCGATGGTCTGGCGCGTAGGGTTGACCATGGCGGCGGCCGTGAGTTTGGCGGTCGTTGTTTACCAGATTCCTATGCGTCCCGGTCCCGATATGGTGGGATCGGTTGCAGAGTTGAGCCGGGTCATGCCGGAGCGATCCGCAGCCGAGCTGGACAGATTGGAAGGTTCGGCCGAGTCGCGGGATGAACTCCGGCGCGGATTCGCGGACGGACTCGCAGGCGAGGCTCCGGGGAAATTCGCCGCGACGCTGAAAAAAGAGAGCGAAGCCGACAGGGTGGAGGGCCCCCGTGTCGGCTTCTCGCTCGTCGCCGAGAGCGAGAGCCGGGCCGACCGCGACGGCCAGGCCGGGAGCGACAGCCGAGCTTCGTCGGAAGTTGGTGCACGGGTGGAATTGAAGGAAGAGCCGGCGGCCGCGGAGGCGCGCCCCTCCCCCAGTGATACCTTGCCCGCCGATACACCTCGGCCGATGGCCCCGACGGCACAGCCTGGAGCGGTTCCCGCAACGGTTCCTGTGACCGGGGCTTCGTCGAGCGAGTCGGCCAGAGAGACGCTGTTGGCCGACGCCATCGCGCCGGTACAGGCGAATGAGCGGCAGTTCAGAAATGTACCGAGGCGCGCCCTGTCCTCCACCGGCATGACCGTCACCGGCGGACTGTCGATTGTCCCGGTATCCTTCGGGGGCGATGTAGAGGTAGGAGTTAGTGCGGACGGCTGGTTGCGGTTCCGCACCGTGGATTCAACAACCGGCAACATTACGATTACCCATGTCTACGCGCAATAAATGGATCGTGGGGTTGGTGCTGGCCGCGCTGGTCGCGGCAGCGTGGATTCTCCACTCGCCTCCCGCGGCATGGGCGCAGCGGCCCTCGGCCGGCCTTATCGGGCCGGACTCTCTATGGCAAGAGCCCGAGAAGGCGATCGACATCCGCCTGGCTCCCGACGTGCCGCTGTCGATCCTCTCGCGCGACGTCAGCGAGACGACAATCCAGATTCTCGGCGCCGTGATTGTGATCGACCTGCGTTGCGCCCTCGAGATTCGCAACGACAGCAGTCACTATCTGCGCGGTTTGATCCTCGGCGTGGTAACGCAGCCGCTCTCGCCGGGCGGCAAGGCGTCGGTGGGCTTGCCGAGCCTGAACGTAGCGCCGGATGAGACGGTCGCGGCGCGCGTCGACCTGCGGTTGATTCGGCCGTTTCCGTTGCAGAGCGAACACGCGGTCTCGGTCGAAGTGGATGGCGTGCTGTTGTCGAATCTCACCTTCCACGGCCCTGACGAGTTCAACTCACGACGTCAGTTGATGGTGTGGGAACTCGAAGCCGATCGCGACCGACGCCACTTCCAGGCGCTGCTCGAGGGAGGCGGCCCAAACCGGCTGGAGGCGGAGATCCGTGCGAGCCTTGATCGGCAGGCGCGGCGTCCGCGACTCGACGCGCGGATCGACCTGAGTCTGGCCGGCAGAATCACGCCAACGACGCGCGGGTCTGAAGGGCAGACCGTCGAGATGGCGCCGCTCAGGCTGCCGGATGCCCCCCTCGAAATGGTGGCCGGCCGGGCACTGGTAGACGGGTCGCGCGCCCGCTCACCTCAGATCACGGTCAAGAACCTCTCGGGCAAGCCGGTCCGCTATTTCGAGATGGGTTGGCTGGTTCGCGATTCGCAAGGCACCAGCTACACGGCCGGATCGGTCCCGTCGCCGGGCCGCGACTTTCGGTTGCAGCCGGGCGAGGCGACCTCGACCCGGACGGACCGGGCCTTTGTGTTCAAGCCGAAGTCCGCGCGTGGCGGGTCGGACTTCGCCATCAGCGGAATGAGCGGCTATGTGAGCCACGTACAGTTCGAGGACGGCAGCTTCTGGATCCCCAGCCGCAGCAGCCTCGCGGAATCGGAGTTGATCCGATCGACTCCGGTGTCGGCGGAAGAGCAGCGGTTGTGCACGGTGTACTCGCGCAGCGGCGTCGATGCGGTCGTTCGCGAGTTGGCGAAGTTCTGAGCCGACTTCCTACCCCAGTTTGAACTCATGCTCGCGGAGTTTTTCCTCCGAGACGGTGATGCCCAAGCCAGGCGTGTCGGGCACGGTGACCGTGACGCCTTGTTGCTCGATACCGTCGGCCATCATGTCCACCAGGAACTGCGGCCCGTTGAGTTCGGGCGGGAGCAGCAGGTCGAGCGTCGAGTACAGATGAATCGCGGCCATGAAGCTGACCCCGGCGTCGGTGAGTCCGCTGCCAAGCAAGCCCAGGCCGTGAGCTTCAGAGACAACCGCGCTCTTGTAGCAATTCGTGACGCCGCCGCTCTTGGGAACCTTGAGTACGACCAGGTCCGCCGCGTCCAAGCTGGCCATGCGGGCTACGTCGAATGACGAGAAGCAGCCCTCGTCGATCGCCACCGGGTAGGGGCTCTTTTCTCGGACGCGTCGCATTCCGAGCCAGTCTTCGCTGCGTACCGGCTGCTCGAAGCAGCGAATGTTCTCGAACTCCGGCAGCGCCCTTAGAAAACGTTCCAGGGCGATCGGTTGGTACGACTGGTTGGCATCGAGCCAGATCACTGCGTCCGGACGGGCGTCACTGATGGCACGCAACCGCAGGAGATCCTTGTCGGCGTCGCCCGACACCTTCACCTTGAAACACCAGCAGGCCGGCCAGCGGCTCACCTCGTCGGCCATCGCTTCCGGCTCGTCGATGCTGACGGCGTAGCAGAGGTCAATCGTGTCGTGCACCTTGCCGCCCAAGAGCCGGTGGAGCGGCTGGCCCGTCACCTGTCCGGCCAAGTCAAGGAACGCGATCTCGATCGCGCTTTTCGCGAACGGCGCGCCGTTGCTTACCGCGGGACGAATCTTCGCGTCCATCTCCTTCTTGAGCGAGTTCCACTCGAACGCCGTGCGGCCGATAGCGAGCGGTGCGAGGTAATGCCGCAGCGTGCCGACCACAGCCTCGGCCGTCTCATAGCTCCAGTTGGGTACCGTTGTGGTCGCGCCCCAGCCGACCTGGCCATCGTCCGTCGTCACCTTCACGTACACGTACTTGGCCGGCATTCCCTTGCCGCCGACTTTGCCCACCCCAATGTTGAAGGCGGTGCGGAACTCGATCCCGACCGGGATCACATCGACTTTCTTGATCCGCGAGCCCTTCGTTTGGGCGGCCCGGGCTGAACTCGCGGGGAGCCCGGCCAAGGCGAGCGGTGCGGCCGCGAGGGTCTGGGCAAACGCCCGCCGATGGGTTTTCATCTCAGTATGTCCTCGTTCCGGAATTCTCCGGCTAGTTGGAAGGGCGGACGCCGGCCAGCACGGGTTCGGCGGTGTCACTGGAAGCCGGCGTCTCAGAGCCCGCACGGACGGGCGTTGACTTGTCGGACCCCTCGGGTTTCTTGGGAGGGAAAATAATCTCCATGCCCGCGGGCGTCAACAGTACGCGCCGCACCTGGCCCGACCCGCCGAAACGGGGAAGTGGCTCCCCGTTGAGTTTGGCCGCTACGGCACCGGCGTTCCCGATCAGCAGTCGAACCGACTCGTCCCCTTCAATCACTCTCGAATCCCCGGCTTGAAGCGTTCGCTGGAACTGCCGTTCTCCATCCGCGGAGGCACGAATCCATACGGTAGCGCTCATCTCGAGTAGCACCCGCACAGCCTTGGGCGGAGCCGGAGGAGGAGAGGGCGGGAGATTGGACACCCGCGCGGCCTCTTCCGCCGATAAAGCAGGCGCCTCCGTATCTTGCGCAAGCGTCTTGCTCCGTCGTGGCAGCAGGTCGGTGACTGATGAAAAGCCGCTGTCCCAGTCCCAGTTGCTGAACATGACGCCGGTCGCGATCATTACCAGCACCAAGGTAAGCGCGACGGGCGGAGTCAACTGATAGCGGCGCGCATACTCGACGAACCGTTCGGCCAAGCTGACGCCGGGGGGGGGTTGGATGCCACTGGCAGCGTCCTGCTCCCGGTCGATCAACTTCAACTCGCCCGGACGGGCGATCTCGTTGAATTCGGCCACGATCTCGTCTTCGTCCAAGCCCACATGGCGCGCGTACTGCCGGACGAACGACACGTTGAACACACCGCCTGGAAGCTGATCGAAGTCCTCGCTCTCGATTGCCGAGAGCAGGCGCACGCTCACGCACGTCTTCGCCGCGAGATCCTTGAGCGTAATGCCCTGCGCTTCGCGTTCAGATTTTAGACGTTCGCCCAGTCGACGCATAAGGCCAAGCCACTACATTATAAGGATATAATAATCTCTTGGGTTTCACAAGTAGCCGCTGGGGTGCGTGTCGTAGCCCGATAGAAATGTCCCCCTCTGTAGCCCAGTAGAGATGTCCCCTTTTGCCGTACGCTCTTGAGCCCCTTCGCCTTGTTGAGCAGAGTGCTGTTTTCGCGACGGCGAGGGAGCAGTCAAGGGCGGGCCCGTAGGGCTTGGCTTCGCGAACCCTTGATGGGTCCCTCGGCGTCGCCATCATCAGCTTGCAAGGCGAAGGGGCCGACCACGAACCTGATCCAGAGGGGACATTTCTATTGGGCGCAAAAGGGGACATTTTGATTGGGCTACAACAGTAGCCGCTGGGGTGCGCGACAAGAAAGTGATGATTTGCGGGTTCCCCTTTTTTGCGTGCGAATCCTTACGTAGTGATATGTTAGGAAAGGAGGCGTACTATGCTCGAATCTCTCGTCGCGCTCGAACGTCAACGAAAGACCATCCTCGCTCGGATTCTCGATCTAGGAGACTTCCGCAGCGGATCCATCAGCGCTGTCAGCGGCCGCTGCGGCAAACCGTCCTGCCGCTGCCATCAGCCCGGCCAGCCCGCTCATGGCCCGAACTACCGCCTGACCAGGAAGGTCAACGGCAAGACCGTGAGTGAGACCTTTTCCTCGCCCGCCCAGCGGCGCAAAGCGCAACGCGAAGTTGAGGCTTTTCACCGCTTCCGGGAGCTGAGCCGACAACTGCTCGAAGTCAACGAACAGATCTGCCGCTTGCGCCCCGTCGCCGAGGACGCCGAGCTGAGTCCGCAGGAAAAAAAACGGCCGAGGCGATCCAGCAAGAAGTCGCCGTAGAAGTAGGGAGGCTGCTACGGGTCGTCTTGTGTGAGAGGCGCAAGCGCGGGTCGCTCGACCTCGAAGCCGTCGAACAGGCGACGCGCGACGCGCTGCATCAAGCCGGCGCTGTCTTGCTCGAGACGCTGTTGAACGAAGACGCGGCCGGCGAATCGCAGCAGCCCTGCGCCTGCGGCTCGCCAGCGCGCTACGCCGGTCGGCGGCCGAAGAAGCTCGTCACGATGCTGGGCGAGGTCGTCGTCGAACGGCCGTACTATCACTGCAGCCGCTGCGGCAAAGGCTTCGCGCCGCACGACCAAGAGCTGGCCGTCAAAGCGACGCAGTATTCGCCAGGCGTGCGCCGCATGACGGCGCTGGTCGGCTCCGAGACGTCGTTCGATCGCGGTCGCGCGTTGCTCGACGAGTTGGCCGGAGTGCGGCTGACCGCCAAGGCTGTCGAGCGCGAAGCCGAGGCGATCGGCGAAGATGTCGCCAGCGAAGAACAAGCCGCGATCGCGCGCGCCGTACCGCTGGAGCTTCCTGCGATGTCAGGACCTGAAACTCCGATTCTCTACATCGAGATGGACGGCACGGGCGTACCGGTCACCGCCGCCGAGACGACCGGCCGCAAGGGCAAGGACGGCGGCTCGGCCGGCACGCGCGAGGTCAAGCTCGGCTGTGTGTTCACGCAAACAAGCTGCGACGAACAAGGCCGTCCCGTGCGCGACGAAGACTCGACCAGCTACACCGGCGCGATCGAGGACGCCGTCGCCTTCGGACGCCGCATTTACAGCGAGGCTTGGCGACGGGGTTGGAGTCGGGCGCGCAAGAAGGTCGTGCTTGGCGACGGTGCGGGCTGGATCTGGAATCTTTCGCACGAATACTTTCCCGGCGCGATCGAGATCGTCGACTTGTATCACGCTCGCGAACATCTGTGGGAGCTGGCGTCGAAGCTGTTTCCCCAACAACAAAAGCGCCTCCGCGGTTGGGCGCGGCGCATGCAGAAAAAGCTCGACGCGGGGCGCATCTAGCAACTCGTCACTGCGCTGCGCGAGATCGAAACCGACGACCCGGAGTTGGCGCATCCGCTGGCGCTGGAGGCGGACTACTTCCAGCGCCATGCGGAGCGCATGCGTTACGGCGAGTTTCGCCGGCAGGGCTTGTTTGTGGGCTCAGGCGTGATCGAGGCGGGTTGCCGCACCGTCATTGCGAGTCGGTTGAAGCGCTCGGGCATGTTCTGGAGCGTGCGCGGCGCGAACGCTATCACGGCTTTGCGTTGCGCACGGCTCAGCAACCGCTTCGACGACTACTGGGAGAATCGCGCTCGCGCGGCCTGAGCCTCACAAATTTGTCGCACACCCTAGCCGCTGGGTGCGCGACAAGAAAGTGATGATTTGCGGGTTCCCCTTTTTTGCGTGCGAATCCTTACGTAGTGATACGTTAGGAAAGGAGGCGTACTATGCCCGAATCTCTCGTCGCGCTCGAACGTCAACGAAAGGCCATCCTCGCTCGGATTCTCGATCTAGGAGACTTCCGCAGCGGATCCATCAGCGCTGTCAGCGGCCGCTGCGGCAAACCGTCCTGCCGCTGCCATCAGCCCGGCCAGCCCGCTCATGGCCCGAACTACCGCCTGACCAGGAAGGTCAACGGCAAGACCGTGAGTGAGACCTTTTCCTCGCCCGCCCAGCGGTGCAAAGCGCAACGCGAAGTTGAGGCTTTTCACCGCTTCCGGGAGCTGAGCCGACAACTGCTCGAAGTCAACGAACAGATCTGCCGCTTGCGCCCCGTCGCCGAGGACGCCGAGCTGAGTCCGCAGGAAAAAAAACGGCCGAGGCGATCCAGCAAGAAGTCGCCGTAGAAGTAGGGAGGCTGCTACGGGTCGTCTTGTGTGAGAGGCGCAAGCGCGGGTCGCTCGACCTCGAAGCCGTCGAACAGGCGACGCGCGACGCGCTGCATCAAGCCGGCGCTGTCTTGCTCGAGACGCTGTTGAACGAAGACGCGGCCGGCGAATCGCAGCAGCCCTGCACCTGCGGCTCGCCAGCGCGCTACGCCGGTCGGCGGCCGAAGAAGCTCGTCACGATGCTGGGCGAGGTCGTCGTCGAACGGCCGTACTATCACTGCAGCCGCTGCGGCAAAGGCTTCGCGCCGCACGACCAAGAGCTGGCCGTCAAAGCGACGCAGTATTCGCCAGGCGTGCGCCGCATGACGGCGCTGGTCGGCTCCGAGACGTCGTTCGATCGCGGTCGCGCGTTGCTCGACGAGTTGGCCGGAGTGCGGCTGACCGCCAAGGCTGTCGAGCGCGAAGCCGAGGCGATCGGCGAAGATGTCGCCAGCGAAGAACAAGCCGCGATCGCGCGCGCCGTACCGCTGGAGCTTCCTGCGATGTCAGGACCTGAAACTCCGATTCTCTACATCGAGATGGACGGCACGGGCGTACCGGTCACCGCCGCCGAGACGGCCGGCCGCAAGGGTAAGGACGGCGGCCCGGCCGGCACGCGCGAGGTCAAGCTCGGCTGTGTGTTCACGCAAACAAGCTGCGACGAACAAGGCCGTCCCGTGCGCGACGAAGACTCGACCAGCTACACCGGCGCGATCGAGGACGCCGCCGCCTTCGGACGCCGCATTTACAGCGAGGCTTGGCGACGGGGTTGGAGTCGGGCGCGCAAGAAGGTCGTGCTTGGCGACGGTGCGGGCTGGATCTGGAATCTTTCGCACGAATACTTTCCCGGCGCGATCGAGATCGTCGACTTGTATCACGCTCGCGAACATCTGTGGGAGCTGGCGTCGAAGCTGTTTCCCCAACAACAAAAGCGCCTCCGCGGTTGGGCGCGGCGCATGCAGAAAAAGCTCGACGCGGGGCGCATCGAGCAACTCGTCACTGCGCTGCGCGAGATCGAAACCGACGACCCGGAGTTGGCGCATCCGCTGGCGCTGGAGGCGGACTACTTACAGCGCCATGCGGAGCGCATGCGTTACGGCGAGTTTCGCCGGCAGGGCTTGTTTGTGGGCTCAGGCGTGATCGAGGCGGGTTGCCGCACCGTCATTGCGAGTCGGTTGAAGCGCTCGGGCATGTTCTGGAGCGTGCGCGGCGCGAACGCTATCACGGCTTTGCGTTGCGCACGGCTCAGCAACCGCTTCGACGACTACTGGGAGAATCGCGCTCGCGCGGCCTGAGCCTCACAAATTTGTCGCACACCCGTAGCCGCTGGAAGCCGCTGGGGTGCGCGACATAAATGTTGGAGCTCAGGGGAGCCACAGATAAACACAGATGAACTCTGTGACTGCACCTAGTTGATGATGTGCTTGGTTGATGATGTGTTTTATTTGGACCTGTGAGGATCCGCTCCTAGGTGATGATGCGCCTGAGCTAAACCGCGGACCCTCGGTAACGAGGTTTAATCTGCGTTCATCCGTGTTCATCTGTGGTTTCAAGGAAACACCGTGGATCGGATGACTCCCTTTGCTACCCCTCGTCTCGGTAGTCGTCGTTAACTGGAACCGCCGCGAGCTTCTTCGCTGCTGTCTGCGTTCCCTTGCCCGGCAGAGCTACCAGGATTTCGAAGTTCTCGTCGTCGACAACGGCTCGACCGATGGATCGTCGGCCTTGGCCGAGCAGGCCGAGTTCCAAGGCCGCCACCACTGGATCCGCAACGCAGAGAACCATGGCTTCTGCGCGGCCAACAATCAGGCGATCCGGCGAGCTCGAGGTACGTATATCGCTTTGCTGAACAACGACGCCGAAGCCGACCCTGGTTGGCTAGCTGCCCTGGTTGGGGCGTTGGCCGGGGCGCTGGAACGAAATCCGCGGATCGGGATGGCTGCCTCGAAGGTGCTGTCTTTCAGCAACCGGGGCGTCATCGACAAAGTGGGCACGTCATCTATCCCGATGGCCAGAATTGCGGCCGGGGCAGCGGCGAGCAGGACCGCGGCCAGTACGACCAGCCAGAGGAGGTCGCGTGGCCCGATGGATGCGCAGCCCTCTATCGCAAGCAACTACTCGATGAGATTGGCGGCTTCGACGAAGACTTCTTCGCCTATGGCGATGACGCCGAGTTGGGTCTCCGCGCACGCATCGCGGGCTGGCGCTGCCTTTATGTTCCCCAGGCGCGCGTCTACCACCGCCTGGGCGCGACGCTCGGCCGGCACTCAGAGCGCCGTGCGTTTCTGATCGAGCGCAACCGCATCTGGCTGGCAGTCAAACTGTTTCCGTGGCGCTTGCTCTGGCTCAACCCCTTCTACTTCGCTCTGCGGGCAGCGGCGACGGTGGCCGCGGCCGTGCGGGGCCGGGGAGAAGGAGAACGTTGGATGGCCTCGTTGGGCCCCTATCGACTGCTAAGATGCCTGGTCAAGGGCCATATTGCGGGCTGGAGCGGCGCGCCGGCTATGCTCCGCAAGCGGCGTCAGGTCCGCTTGCTACGGCGGCTCTCTCCCCCGGAAATTACCCGGCTCATTCGAGACTCCCGCGTCTCCCTGCGGGATCTCGTGTCCAGCGACTCCTAACCCTTCTCGCGAACCGTGTCCCACGGCAACTCCAACGGCGCCCGCGCGCTGCCGATCTGCCCTCGCTGCGAGGGAGAGTCGTACCTGACGCTGTTTCGCGCCACCGACCGTCTCTACGGCGCGACGGATACTCGCTTCAACATTGTCGAGTGCTCGCACTGTGCGCTGATCCGCCTCGAGCCGCGGCCCTCGCCCGGTGAACTCGCATCCTTCTACCCCGAGCGTTATTGGTGGAAAGCCGATCGCTCGGCCGCCGGACGGCTGGCCGAGTTGTATCGCCAATTCGTGGTGCTCGATCATGTCCGCTTCGTCCTGCATTCGATCGACCGAGCGGGTCTAGCGCTGGACGTGGGCTGCGGCGGGGGGGCGTTTCTTCACGGCCTCCGCGGGCGTGACATACCCGCCATTGGGGTCGATAGTTCGTGCTTCGCGGCTCGTAGCGCGGTCGCCGCCTACGCCGCGCCGGCGGTGTGCGGATCGTTGCCCCGCTTCCCGTTCTCGCCCGGGGCGTTTCGAACGGTCACGATGTTCCACGTCCTCGAACATCTGCCCGACCCAATGGAGGCTCTGCTGGCGGTCGGCGATCTGCTCGGCCCCGAGGGCAAGCTTTTCGTGCAGGCCCCCAACGCCGCCTGCTGGCAGTTCCTGCTCTTCGGCGAGCGCTGGAGCGGATTGAATGTGCCGCGCCACCTGATCCATTTCCGCGCGGAAGACCTCGAGGACTTGCTCGACGTGACAGGCTTCGAAGTGAAGCGCCGCAAGTTCTTCTCGCTGCGAGACAATCCGGCGGGCCTGGCCTCGAGCCTCTGTCCGCAGCTCGAGCCGGTCGCGCGGCGCGTGCGCCGGCCGAACGAGGGGCCCGCCGCTTGCCTCTTCAAGGACGTGCTTTATCTCGGCCTCGTCGCGGCTTCCACGCCCCTGGCGCTGCTGGAGGCGGCGGGCGCCGCCGGTTCGACCGTAATGATCGAGGCCGTCCGCAAGGGGTAGCCCGCCTCCACCAATCATGCTTCGCGCGCAAGTCTTACTTCTCTGTGTCCCGCTACTGGCGGGCTCGCTGTGCCCCCTGCAGACGCAGACTCCCGATCCAAAGTGGATGGCCGCCGGCCAGACCGCCCTCGGTTGGACCCGCCGCGTCGTCAAGCTCGGTCCGCGGCCCCCGGCCTCCGCGGCGCATCGCAAGCAACGGGAGCTCATCGCCGCTGAGCTCTCGCGCCTCGGCGCGGACGTCGACCGCGAGCCGTTCACTGCCCAAACCCCGCGCGGACCGCTCGAGATGGTGAACTTGATTGCCCGCTTCCCCGGCCGGTCCGATCGCCTCGTGGTGGTCTCCGGCCATTACGACACGTATCACCGCCCTGGCCTCCACTTCGTCGGCGCCAACGACGGCGGTTCTTCGACGGGCTTCCTGTTGGCTCTCGCCGGGCTGTTGGCGGAGGGCGAACGCGACCACCCGGTGTGGCTGGTGTTCTTCGACGGCGAGGAAGCCGTCGTCCAGTGGGATGAGACCGACCACACCTATGGGAGCCGCCGGCAACTCGCGGCCTGGAAGAGAGAGGGCGTCTTGCCGCGCATCCGGGCGCTCATTAACGTTGACATGATTGGCGACGCCCGCCTCGGTCTAGCCCACGAGCGATACTCCACCCCCTGGTTGCGCGACCTCATCTGGCACACGGCGGGCCGGCTCGGCTATGCCGACGCCTTCCCCTCAGGCCCGGCGCGATACATCGAGGACGACCACCTTCCCTTCGTCGATGCCGGCGTGCCCGCGGTCGACCTGATCGATTTCGACTACGGCCCCGGCAATCGCTACTGGCACACCGAGCAAGATACGATCGACAAGCTCAGCGCGCAGAGTTTCGCCATCATGCTCCACGTCGTCAGCGAAACCCTCGACGAGTTGTCGAAGAGGAACTAGCCAAAGGCTGCGCCCTTGATATCCGGACGGAATCCGCGAACCGCGAAGTAGGGCAACAACACACTGTGCCCGCTTGCCGCCACACGCAGCTACAACCGACAGCCTTGACGAGAAACCTGCCCCTTCCCTCGGGTCGTTGGACCTCATCATGACGCGAGTCCGCGAAGCGGACGCGGGATGTTAGCCGGCGGTGAAGCCGTCTGGCGGAACCGGTCGAGGCGTTCGGCGCTGATCCGTTCTGCGCTAGCGCAACCTCCGCTCCGTGCCACGCCTGTGTATTATCAATACCACGGCGAAAGGAAGATGCCCGTGCGACTCGAAAACAACCCGTGCCCCGTGCACATCCTGCTCCTAGCTTCGGCGATTCTGCTCGCAGCGCTGGGCTGCCAACAGCCCCAGCCACCGTACTCGCCCGAGGCAGCGCTCGATACGTTTCAACTCCCCGCCGGCTTTCGCATCGAGCTGGTCGCCGCCGAGCCCGACGTCATCGACCCGGTGGCGATGGCGTTCGACGAGCAGGGCCGCTTGTTCGTCGTCGAGATGCGCGACTACCCGCTCCACGCCGAGCCCCAGGGACGCGTCAAGCTGCTGGAGGACCGCGATGGCGACGGACGTTACGAGCACGTCACGGTCTTCGCCGACGGCCTCTCGCTTCCCAACGGAGTGACGGCTTGGAAGGACGGCGTCCTCGTTACCACCGCGCCCGACGTTCTCTACCTGGGCGACACCGACGGCGATGGACGCGCCGACGTGAAGGACGTCGTGCTCACCGGCTTCGCGGCCACCAATCCGCAGTTGCGGGTCAACGGCCTGCTATACGGCATCGATAACTGGATCTACGCCGCCTACCCGCGCGTGCCCTCGCCGGTCCGCTACGCCAAGGAGTTCGGCGACCGGGGCCGCCCGCTCAGCTTCCCGGCCCACCCTGGCAACCCGCCCGTCGATGTGCGTTCGCGCGACGTTCGCTTTAAGCCGGCCGCGGGGCTGGTCGAAGCCGTGTCGGGCAACTCCCAATACGGGAACGCGTTCGATGCCTGGGGTAATCGTTTCACCGTTTGGAACAACGACCATCTGCGCCATGTGGTCGTCGGCCAGTCTTACCTCGGCCGCAATCCGTATCTCAGCAATCCGGCGGCGATGCATTCCGTCTCTGACCACGAGAACGCCGCGGCGCTGTTTCAGGTCACGACTAAACCGCAATATATTCATGACTCGCAGCACGGCCGGTTCACGTCGGCGTGTGGGATTTCGGTCTATACGGGTGGGCGGTTTCCGCCCGGTTACGAATCGACGTCGTTCACCTGTGACCCAGTCCACAACGTCGTGCACCGCGACCTGCTCGTGCCCGACGGGCCGACCTTCGCGGCCCGCCGCGCCCATCAAGACGCCGAGTTTCTCGCCTCGACCGACAGTTGGTTTCGGCCGGTGTTCACCGCCACGGGACCCGACGGAGCCCTCTACGTGGCGGACTATCACCGCCCCGTGGTCGAGCATCCCGAGTACGCTCCCAAGGAGATCATGGACCACATCGAGTACCGTCCCGCCGCGCAGTGCGGCAGGATCTACCGGGTCGTTCATGAGGCATCCGGGCCGACGGAACCGCCGCGACTAGCCAACGCGGATTCGAGCCAACTCGTCGAGCATCTCCGGCACCCGAACCTGTGGTGGCGCACGACGGCGCAGCGTTTGCTCGTGGATCGCGGGGATCGTTCGGTCGCCCCCGCTCTTGAAGAGATGGCGCGAGACAAGGAGTCAGCTATCGCCCGGCTCCATGCCCTATGGACGCTGGAGGGCCTCGGGGAGTTCGACGCCGGACTCGACGACGCGCTCCTACTGGAAGCGCTCGATGATCCTCACCCGGCCCTGCGCGAGCACGCGATCCGGCTGGCCGAAGCGCGGGTGCCGGAGGGTCAACTCCGGCCCCGTTTGCTGAAGCTGCTCGACGACCCCGTCGAGAAGGTCCAGTTGCAGGCGGTCTTGAGCTTGGGGACATTCTCGAAGCGGAGCGACATCGAACCAATCGAGCGAACCGCGTCACGCCATCTCGACAGCCCATGGTTTAGAACCGCCCTGCTGGCGTCGGCGTCCGCTAGCGCCCCCGGTTGGAGCGCAATGGATTGGTTCCAGACGTTCACTGCGAAAGCCGGATTCCTCGATCAACCGTCGGACGGGAAGACCGACCTGCTCCGAGGGCTGTCCGCGGTCGTCGGGGCCCGGCGGAACGACCAGGAGATCGCGCGGCTGCTCGAGTCTCTGGCTCGGGGGCGCGGTGACGCATGGTGGAAGGAGACCGGCTTGCGCGGTCTCGCCGCCGGCGTCTCGCAAGGCGCCCCGCCGCAACTGCCCGCGGCGCAGAGCCGCCTGCTGCCCTTGCTTGCAGGTTCCGCTTCCACCACGCGGGACGTATCGCTGCAAGTAGCGCTGGCGCTAAACCCTGTCGATTCGCCGCAACTGCGCAAGCTGCTTCGGGAGGCGTCCTCGCGGGCTCACGACGCCACCCTCGACACCGCCGAGCGCGCGGTGGCGATCCGGCTCATGGGGCTCGACCCCACCGGTGGGACCGCGGACTCCATAGAGGCCTTCCTCTCCCCGCGGCAGTCCGAACAGCTAAAGGCGCCCGCGGTCGAATCCTACGTGCGCACGCGTGGCGCCGAGGCCGCGGACCCTCTCATCGAAGGATGGCGAACCTTCACCGGGCGTGTTCGCGAAACAGCGGTCAACGCCCTGTGGAGCCACAAGGAAGCCGTCTCGAAGCTGCTCGGCGCGATCGAATCCGGGCAGGTGCAGCCTTGGTCGTTGAGCCGCGGCCGGCAGCGCCAGTTACTGCGGCACTCCGACCCGCAAATCCGAGCCCGCGCCGATGCCTTGTTCAGCGATTCGCTGGTCAGCGATCGCCATGCCGTTTATGAGAAGTACCGTCCTGCCTTGCGTCTCGACGCTGACGCCGATGCCGGCCGCAATGTCTTTCGCCAAGTATGCGCCGAGTGCCACAAGGTGGGCGATATGGGCGACGAGGTCGGGCCCGACCTGCTCAGTGTCGTGATTCGCAATAAAGAGGTTCTGATGACGGACATCTTGATGCCCAATGAAAGCATCGAGGCGGGCTACGAAGAGTATCTGGTCGAAACCACCGACGGCCGCCAGATCTCGGGCGTCATCGCCGTAGAGACGCCCGACAGCGTCACTCTGCGCCGCGCCAAGGGTGAGCAGGACGTTGTGCCGCGCAAGTCCATCGCGGAGCTGCGGTCGCTGAGCGTCTCGCCCATGCCCGAAGACCTCGAGAATGAGATCGACCTCCAGGCCATGGCTGACCTACTGGCGTACTTGAAAAGCTTGTAACACGGGCACGGCGCCCCGGCCCCGTGCGGTGCCAAAAGTGCCGATAAGAAAACCAGAGGCGGCCTCCCAGGGGTTCCTCGCTAGCCGCCGCCGCCCAGAACATATTGCACAACTGTTGGTTTTAGAATATGATGCACTGAAACAATGGTCCGAAACCCCAGGGCGCGCCGAACGTCTATTCGGGTAGCAAGGCAATGGAGCCGGTGATGAAGATACTTGGTGATCGCAAGTACGTCGAGATCCCAGGCGACAAGGTGCATGAATTGCCGCCGCTCTTGCTCAAGGAAGAGAACAAAGCCTCGCAACTCGACTCAACGGTGGCGACCGCGGAGCAGATTGTCGCCGACGACGAACTGCTCTCCGACGCCATGTTCGACCGGGCGGCCCCGGAGATCGTCGTCGAGTACAACAAGATGGGATTGGCCGTCAACCTAGCCGAGCAGTACTCGAAGTTCCTAACGCATTGGTGCTGGGGTGAGTCGATCCTCGAGTGGATTCGACAATGCGAGACCACCTTCGAGCATCAGCCGGCCCTGCGCCCGCTCCTGCGCGCCGACCTTTGGCCTCATGCCGGCCGCAGCAGCTTCGTAACGCTCCTAGCCGATAAGCAGGTGGCCAGGGGTGACGTCCACCTCGAAAATGCTGTGGGCTTCCGTCTTACGTTTCGCCAGCCACCGCCGATCGACTTCTTCTCCGATCAGTTCTTGTTCCTGCTCAATAAATCACTGGCCGGCACGGCCTATGAGACTTGGTCCCACGGATCCAACTGCCACGACGCCTCGTTGCCGCCCGAACGTTTCCAGTTCTTCGTGATGGCCGACGAGATCCAACAGGTCTGAGCACGGGCGACGCCCTCACGCAGCGCACAGGTGGAGCGAGACTATCCCGTTTCCTTGGGCAGCCGCCGCACTTCGCGTCGCGGTGTGAAATTCGAGCTAGGAACCCTGGCCAACCGCGGCGCCCTTCACCTCTTGCGGTGAGGTCAGGCGATAGCCCACGCCGTGCTCGGTGAGTAAATACGCCGGCTTCGAGGGATCGGGTTCCATTTTCTGGCGGATGTGGGCAATGTGGACACGCAAGGTCTGCGTGTAGTCCCCATGGGAGGGCCCCCAGACTTTGCTGAGAATCGTCCCCCCCGTCACCACGCGATCCAGGTGCTGCACTAGGCACGTGAGGATGTCGAACTCGGTTCGCGAGACATCGACATCTTTCCCTTCGCGGTAGACACGGCGCTTGGGAAGATCGATTCGAAGCCCGCCGACTTGGACCACCGGTTGGCCCTCCTGCCGCGCCGCCGCACGCCGCAAGAGGGAGCGCACGCGGGCCAGTAGTTCACGGTGATGGAATGGTTTGGTGAGATAATCGTCGGCGCCCCAGTCGAGCGCGGCCACGATCGTGACCTTCTCTCCATCGGCTGAAAGGATCAAGATGGGCGCTTCATACCAGCGCCTCAACTCGCGGCAGACTTCTAGGCCCGAGACATCCGGCAGAGCCAAGTCGAGGATCACCAACTGCGGCGAGTGCCGCTGCGTTTCTTCCATGGCCCTGCGCCCGTCGGTCGCGGTAATTACCTGATAGTCCTCCTTGTGGAGGATCGCGCTGACGAGATCAATGATCGAGGGGTCGTCGTCGACGACGAGGACACGAATAGGTGATTCCGCGACGGGCATCTTGGAATTCGCAAGAAAAGAAATGAATTTGAGATCAGTATAGCAATAACATCGCCATTTGTTTTCTTCCGACCCCAACCGGGGGTATCGAGCCGGAATCGTGGGCGCCGCCGGGCTCGAATCCGAGCCCGGCGCGGCCACTCTCTGGACAGGGTCCCAGGCCGCGAAAGCCTAGCGGACCTGATACTCTCTAGAAACGCCATGGCCCTCCGCAAGCGCCCAGTTCCGCGGCGCACCTTGTCGCTCGTTGCGACCTTATTCGTCGTAGGTCACTGGTGTTGCGGTGGTCCGGAACCCGAACTCATGGGCCGTGCGCTTGGCGAGTGGAACACCCGAATCGATTCGGAGGAGCGTCTCGACCGGCTGGCCGCTGTTCGCGCTATGGGAGAGATCGCGCGGCGCGACCCACAGGCACTCGGCGCGGTAGATGCTGTGCTAACTGCATCGAGCCACGACGACAGGGCCGTGCGTTATTGGGCGGTGCGCTCTCTGGCAGAAATGGCGGACCCCGGCCGGCCAGCCATTGAGCGCCTGCAATCGGTTCTGAATGACTCGGCGAGTGAGGTGCGTATCTGGGCCGCCTACGGCTTGTGCCGGCATGGCAATACCGAGGCCGGCCTCCCTGTGCTTATTAACGGGCTGCGCAGCCAAAATGGAGGCGTCCGGCTGCAAGCGGCCCATGCTCTCGAGTCGCTTGGTGAGTCGAGCGCCCCGGTCGTCGAGGCGCTAAAGGGCGTACTAGGGGATGAGTTCGGGTACCCAGACCGCGTCGCGAGGCGCATCCTCAAGAACCTCGGCGAACTGCCGCCGGGCTGACCCGTTTGCTCGGGCCAAGCCTTCCCCACCTTGCGAAAACAGCTGCGGCGGGCTTTTCCAAACGGTGTGCTAAGGTGCGTGAAAGACGACTATGGCTGGCTCTCCCGCAGTAGAAGTCGAGAATCTGACCTATCGCTATGGCGATCGGACGGCCCTCGACGGCATAAGCTTCTCGGTCGCTCCGGGCGAAATTTTTGGCTTGCTCGGGCCAAACGGTGGCGGGAAGACCACCTTGTTCCGCGTCCTCTCGACCCTGTTGGTTCCCGACGCGGGCAGCGCGCGGCTGTTCGGCCTCGACGTCGCCCGTGAGCCGCTCGCCGTGCGGCGACGCATCGGCGTCGTCTTCCAGAACCAAAGCCTCGATCGCCGGCTCACGGCCGCCGAGAACCTGATGCACCAAGGGCATCTCTACGGGCTTCGCGGGCAGGAGTTGACGCGGCGGAGCGATGACGTCCTCGAGCGCGTCGGGCTGTCGGATCGACGCGGCGACGTCGTCGACACACTCTCCGGCGGCCTGCGCCGGCGCGTCGAGTTGGCGAAGGGTCTTATGCACCAGCCCGACCTGCTGCTGCTCGACGAGCCCAGCACGGGCATCGACCCAGGCGCCCGCCTCGACTTCTGGGAGTACCTGCAAGTGTTGCGGCGCGACGAGGGCGTGACGGTTCTGCTCACAACCCACTTGCTCGACGAAGCCGACAAGTGTGACCGGCTGGCTATCCTCGACCACGGCGCATTGGTCGGCGAAGGGACGCCCAGGGCCTTGAAGCAGCAGATCGGCGGCGACGTGGTGGTCGTGCTGGCCTCCCGTGACTCCGAAAACCTGTCGCGTCAGATCAATGACCGCTTCGGCATTGCCGCCGACGTCGTCAACGGCAGCGTCCGATTCGAGCACCCCGAAGGAGCCGAGATGGTCGCGCAATTGATGCAAGCGCTGGCGGATCAGGTTGACTCGGTCACCGTCTCGCACCCCAACCTCGAAGACGTCTTTATCCACATGACCGGTCATCGCTTCGGAGAAGCCGAGAGCGATCAGGGATAATGGAAGATTCGGCGTCCCGGTCCTGAAGCCAAGGCCCGCCGGACTAGGTGCTCCATGGCAAGCCAGCAACCGGTGATGATCGACCAGCCCGCGGCCGCCGCTCCGGCGCGCTCGCACCCTCGGTCGGAAGCGGCTGTGCGGCCGAGCCTGCTGCTGAGCATTTTTACCCTCTGGTTGCGCGAGATTCGGAGTTTCTACCGGCAGCGCAGCCGGGTGATCGCCGGACTGGCCACGCCTCTGGTCTTCTGGCTGCTGCTGGGCTCGGGCTTCGGCACCTCGCTGCGCACGTCCACCGGCGGCGAGGGCGACTATTTGCAGTTCTTCTTTCCCGGGTCGATTGCGCTCGTCGTGTTGTTCACGGCGATGTTCTCGAACATCTCGATCATCGAAGACCGCCGCGAAGGATTCATCCTGTCCGTGCTGGTGGCGCCGGTTTCGCGCTGGGCGTTGGTGGTGGGCAAAATTCTCGGCGCGACGACTATCGGCGTGATGCAAGGGCTGGTGTTTTTGCCGTTGGCTCCGCTCGCGGGGATGTCGATCGATCTCTCTCGCATTCCCATGCTGTTTGCGGTGCTGGTAGCTCTCGCCGTCGGGCTGACCGGGCTGGGCTTCTTCTTCGCGTGGTGGCTGAACTCGGTGCAAGGCTTTCACTCCGTGATGAACATCGTGCTCATGCCGATGTGGCTGCTTTCGGGGGCGATCTTCCCGGCCGAAGGCGCCGCGGCCTGGGTGCGTTGGGTCATGGTCATCAACCCGCTCAGCTACGGCCTCACGGCGCTGCGGCACTATCTCGCCCCGGCCGGAGCGGAGGTCGCCGGACCGTCCCTCGGCGTTTGCTGGGCAGTGACGTTGGTGTTCGCGGCGGTGACGCTGGCTGCAGCCTTTTACCAGACCAACCGCCCGTCGCCTGACAGCTTGAGTTGAGGCGCTGGAAAGTGACTGGCCAAGAGTCACGCCCTTGATGGTCCCAACGGAAACGCAAACCGAAAGTAAGGGCACAGCATGCTGTGCCCGTGTTCGCGTTCCGGTTGTTCGGTTCCCCGCGTTGGATTCCAGTGGCCCGTTCGAAGCTGCCGGGCACGGCATGCCGTGCCCCTACGTTTCCCGATCCTACATCGCCCGATCCTGAACCCGTGGAGATCACAGACCTACCGGCGCTGAACGCCTGCTTGAATTCGATCAGCGCGGTGCTGCTGGCGGCGGGCTACTATTTCATCCGCCGCAAAGACGTCGCCCGCCACAGGTTGGCGATGACGTCGGCGTTTGTCACCTCCTGTCTGTTCCTGACGAGCTACCTGATCTACCACTACTACGTCGGGTCGGTGCCGTTCACGAAGCAGGGCTGGATCCGCCCCGTCTACTTCACGATTCTGATCACGCACATCGTGCTGGCGGCGGCGATCGTGCCGCTGGCGCTCATCACCCTCTACCGGGCCTGGCGCGAACAGTTCGACCGGCACCGCCGCATCGCCCGCTGGACTTGGCCCATCTGGATGTACGTCTCGGTGACCGGCGTAGCGATCTACTGGATGTTGTATCAGCTCTAGTCGCCTCTGCCAGCCCTCGGCGGCGGCCCGAAGCCCTTCGGTCGCGGCGAGTTCGGCGGCGACCTCGTGAAACGAAATGGAACGATATGGCACTTTCTCGGGCTTCCCGTCGGCCGGTGAGCTGCGGTCGGCCTGCCCGCGGGAGCTGTACCCAAGTGTCGGTATGAGTACTGACACGGCAGGTCTGGGGGACCTGCGCCACGCCAGACAGAGTTGCAGAGTGGGTCTGATTTGTTGGTGGATAGGTTCCTGGTGCATCGTACCCACTCCCTTGCGGTCGGGGCTCGGTTCGGGCGAGCCGAGACGTAGTTCTGCTCTAGCACCTTGTCGCGGTGTGTAGCTGGGGTGACCGGTCCCTGATGGCCGCGGTGGGGTTTGGATGGGCTGGACACACTTGTGCTGCACGACCGCGGTAACCGGAACCACCGATCGTGTTCAAACCTCAAAGCCCGCGGATACGAAAGCAGATCCGCGCTACCCGTTTACCTGCTTCCCTAGCGACCTGGGGTGGAAGTTTCCCCTGGCGTGCCGGACCGCTCCCTTACGGTCACGGCTCGGTTCAAAAAAGAGGGCCCTCTGGCTCCAGTCTGTGATGACCTCAGCGGCCCGCCCAGGATAGGAGCGAAAAGGCAGGCTTGAACGGACGGTCCTCACCTGACCGATTCAGTCAGGAGCTGCCGTTCGCGGGGGAAGGTCGCTTACATATTTTCGGAGAGCAACATCGAAACTGCCTGCGCAGGAAACGGTCGTTGTTGGTCCGGCGATCTGTCCGCACCGGTCGTTTCCGGTATCAGGCTAACACGCACGTAGTAGGATTTCGGGCCGAGCGGGTGGGCAAGTATTTGAAAAGACGGGGAATACAATTCTGAGAAATCCGTGACTCACGGATAGCCGAAGCAGCTAGACCGCGACAGGCGTCAGTTGATAAACACGGCCGAGCCGGTTCGTGGCCTTGAGGTCTGCCTTGCGGAGTGCCTGGCGTACTTCATCCAGCTTGCGGGCATCGGGCTACGACAAATAGGGCGCCTAGCCGGCAGCGGACTCGATCGCGTCAAGCTCCTCCCTTGCTCACGAAATCCTCCTTGAGAAGTCCTCATTCCAGCGGGCTGGGTCCGGCCTGTACGCGGCGATAATCACGGGTGAGTCTATCGCCTACCGAGAGCGCTCCGTACCTTCTGTACGCACTGCTCGAGCTTGCTCTGAAGGTCGTGCTCCCAGAAACGCAGCACTTTCCAGCCCCTCTTCCTCAGTTCCTTATTCCTCTCACGGTCACGGTCCCTAGTGCGATCTATCTTGGCCTTCCAGAACGCCCCCCGCGTCCGTGGGTAGTGGCCACACCTTGGACAACCGTGCCAGAAACAACCGTCTACGAATACAGCCAGTCGTCGCCCGACGAAAACGAAGTCCGGGCAACCAGGCAACTGCTTCCCATGAAGATTCCAACCACTGATTCCTGCGCGCACCAAGGCTGACCGTAATCGCCTTTCGGTAGTTTTGTTATCCCGTCCCCTGACCGCAGCCATGGCTTCCGATCGCGTCGAAGACACCTCGGAGAACTGACCTTTAGGAAGCTTGTCTTTTAGTACTCTCTCCAACTAGTAACTCAACCTCGTGAGAGACTCGCAAACACGCAACTCAAAACATGTTGTTAAACAATGTCTCCCAGAAGTCCTCCTCCTCTGCTACGTCAAACTGCTTTCTCAGAGATGCCGCAATCTTCACTCGATTGGCAACAAGTCTTTCGTGAAAGGTCTCGTCCTTGTGCTCTTTAGCAAAATCTCTTTGCGCTTCGCGGATCGCCCGGAACAACTGCTTATGCACATCCCTAACGCCACTAACGAACTCCCAAAAGTCTCGACCGACCAAATAGTCGAACCAGTCCGGATTATGTAACTTCTGGTCGACCAACTCGGCAGCCTGTCTGCTCGTGGATGGCGGGCAACTTATCGATCATACTATTTGCATGAGACTGATTCATCGTCCATGGGCCGGCCTTTATGATCAATAGATACCTGTGCTCATCGAGGGTAATCTCCTTGTCGACCGGCTCCCAGGATGCACCGCCCTGCCGCTTCTCGATACTTTCTACGGCGCCAAAGAGCGGCAGTAACTTTTCTTCACCGAATCGACCAAACGCCGTATCGTCACCGTGATAGGCCTTGCCAAGCTGAAGGCGCTCAGCAACCTCGAACGGACTGAAAATGTTGTAGACCGGTGCCGTGATTAGAAGCAGGAGAGGATTGAAGTTCGTCTCCTTTATGTCAGTGAACCCTAGCGCTAACGCCTTGAACCTCCGTTCGAGAAGTGCTTTAGTCTCGTGCACGATCTTCGCGTAAGTGTCGGCGGGAAGGTCGCTCTGGAGCCTTCTTCGCCTGAAACGTCTGGTTCGGAAAACTTTGCTAGTCACAGGAAGCCTAGCTTGCGGTCAGTCTGGTGGTTTTGCGCTGTACCTTGGGGAGCCCGTAAGCGGTACCATCCTGAGCACCGCCGTCCGAGCGAACAAAAACACGACCGTTCTTGTACCATTGACGCGTACGAACGTGTGACTGAATGTAGACGACGCGATAGGAACTCTGTTTTCTTCGAGCTGGGTATCCACTTGACTCAGGTGACCCCAAGATGTAGTGTAGGGCCTGGTGGAGGATTACCCGCGCGACCAACTCGAATTCGAGTCTCACTTTGCGAGCGAGGAGGCTTGCCGCGACTATCTGTTCGCCTTGCGCTGGCCAGAGGGTTTCCGCTGTCCAAGGTGTGGGCATGAGCGCGCTTGGCCGGTGCGCAAAGTGTGGTTCGAATGCGCTCGCTGCGGGCGGCAAACCTCCGTCACCGCCGGTACGATCTTTCAAGACACACGCAAGCCGCTGCGGCTGTGGTTCCGGGCGATGTGGACCATCACCACGCAGAAGAATGGGGCCAGCGCCCTGGGTCTACAGCGCGTTCTGGGACTGGGCAGTTACCAAACCGCCTGGCCTTGGATGCACAAGCTGAGGCGAGCGATGGTGCGCCCGGGGCGGGAGCGATTGACGGGCCTCGTCGAGGTCGATGAGACCTACTGGGGCGCTGAAGAAGAAGGGGTAATCGGCCGGCAGACCGAGCGTAAAGCGTTGATTGCAGTCGCCGCGGAAGAGAGAGGCACCGGGCTTGGGAGCATCCGCATGCAGCGCGTTCAGAACGCCTCGGCGGCCAGTTTGATGCCCTTCGTCGAGGAGTCGGTCGAGCCGGGCAGCGTGGTTGTTACCGACAACTGGTCGGGCTACGATCCGCTCAAGAAGAAGGACTACCAGCGTCGTATCATCTCGATTAACAACCGCCGCGAGCAGGCCTCGCAGCTACTGCCGAGGGTGCACTTGGCGATCTCGCTACTCAAGCGCTGGATGCTGGGCACGCATCAGGGGGCGGTCAGCCACGAGCATCTGGACTACTATCTCGACGAGTTCGTGTTCCGCTTCAATCGGCGCAGATCACGCAGTCGGGGCAAGCTCTTCTACCGTCTTGTGCAGCAGGCCATGGCGGTGGAGCCGACGCCGTACCGCTCGATCGTCGCCGATTGGGACGCTAAGACGCTGTGAGCCCAACTACAAGATGTTGGGGTCACCTGAGTCAAGTGGATACCAGGCTTCTTCGATAAGGCTGCCATCTTCGCTGACGCAGTGTATCCAGATGTTCTGCGATCACCTCGCCTGCGATTGTGCCTAGTCGTAACGGAACAGCGTTTCCCGCCTGTTCGTATTGCTGGGCAGGCGTGCCTCGGAAGCACCAGTCAACTGGAAACTCCTGTATGGCTGCGTATTCCCGCAGCGTGAGGGCCCGAACTTCGTCAGGGTGACAAAGCGCGGTGCTTGCATGATTAGGCATCGTGACAAGCGTCGGGCAAGGAAGATCGAAGCTCAGCCTCCTCCACCACCCAGAGCGCCCCCCTTTGGCTGACCACGCGGAACCCATCGATTCCCTTTGAATATCCATCGGAAGACTGCGCCAGTTCGACCCAGCGGGAACCTTGTCCAGATAGCTTTTCTTCCGGGGACTGAAGTCGATGATGACCGGTTCCGCCTCTTTCAGGCCGCGAATAGCGTCGCCCAAAGTGCGCCAGGCTATCGTCTCATCATTGTGGGTTCC
This sequence comes from Bryobacterales bacterium, assembly GCA_965261065.1. Classification (GTDB taxonomy): domain Bacteria; phylum Acidobacteriota; class Terriglobia; order Bryobacterales; family UBA6623; genus JAKZVK01. Next base: position 8,673,963 of record OZ253444.1, read on the forward strand.
GAAAAGTTCATGCTGTCCAGAACGGCTCGCCTCAGGGGATTCATGGGTGGGGTCCGGGAAATCCACAAAGTCGTTGTAGCGGTTACCCACAAAAAAAGCTCTTTCACGAAGCTGCGGCGCACCGTAGTTGACCGCATTCACTTCAAAACAGTCCATATGATAGGAAGCTGCATCGATGTGCTGAAGCTCCCCAGCAAAAAGGCGAACGACCGAACCTGCTTCTTCGTCCGGCTGGAGTGGTCGGCCCCCGCTGTTCGGACGTAGTTTGATTGGCCGATGTCTTATCGCGGCAGAGAGAAGCCCGCGAACGTTCTCCATTAGAAAGAAGCGCGGCCTGAGGACTCGTACAAATCGAAGGAAATCCCAGAGCAGCGTACCGCGAGTATCCTGAGTGGTCCGTCTTCTTCCTGCGGTACTGAAGCTTTGACAGGGAGGACCACCGACGAGGACGTCGACTTCCCCGGGTTTCAAGCCACTGGATTTGAGGATCTCTTGCGGATCGACTTCGGCGACATCCCTTTCGAAGACTTTGAGGCGTCTACTGAGCCTTCCTGCATCCCGATTGGTGCGGATAGTGTCGCAGAAGACCTTCTCTTTTTCAACGGCTGCCAGCACTTCGAATCTACCCGTCTTTTCCAGTCCGAGATCCAACCCCATCGCACCGGAGAACAATGAGATAACCTTGTAGCGCTTCATTCTGTCGCCGTCGGTTGACGGAATAGTAGGGAATCACGGACGATCGGCGCTAAGCCGCTTAGGTTCGTCGTCCCGTGGACTGACACCACATCTTATACCACAGAGGCGCGAAGACAAACCACGGCGGCCAATCGGGTCGACCCCTGACGAATCGGTCGTGCTCGGCGGACATCTCGATCGCAAGCCAAGAACCGCGGTCTGGTTCGGCATTTACATGGGCCTAGCCGGCGACCACCTCATATACATCGTGTAGTTCCGGGTGGGCGGCGTACCAGTCGGCGGTGCGGCGGAGGCCTTCGGGGAAGGTGAGGCGGGGGCGCCAGCCGAGGGCGTCGCGGATTAGGCGGTTGTCGGCGACCCAGGTGGCGGTGTCCCATGAGCGGTCGGGTATGGAGGCCCACTGGGGGTCGGGTGCGATGCCGAAGAGATCGCGGGTTGCCGCGACTGCGTCGGTCAGGGTTGTTTGCACGCCGGTACCGACGTTGAAGATGGCACCCGGTGGGATGGGGCTAGGCAAGTTGGCTCCCGGCGGGGTTGCTCCCGGTTTGGGGGCGTTGGGCTGGGCGGCCAGGAAGAAGGCGTCCACGGCGTCGTCGACATGGACGAAGTCGCGGGCGGTTTCGGGACTCGCCAGAGGGGGCCAACGACCGCGGCGGCCCTCGACGATCAGGCGCGGGATCAAGCGGGTGGGCTCTTCGTAGGGTCCGTAGATCGAGTAGAGACGGAGAGTCGTGATCGCGGCGCCGGTCTCCGCGGCTTTCCGGCAACACGCTTCCGTGGCCGTGAGCTTGGTTGAGGCGTAATCGGTCTCCGGTTGCGGCGGGTCCGTCTCTGAATGAGGCTCTGTGCGGCGGCCGTACTCCGATGATGACCCGGCATGGACGAAGGCCTCAAACCCGTCCGCCAGACAGGCATCGATCAGCTTGATGGTCCCGAGGATGTTGGTGTTGAACATGAGCTTTGTGTCCTGCTGGGTGGGGTAGGCTCCGTAGGCCGCCAGGTGGAAGACCCAGTCGGGGCGCGCGGCGCGGACGGCGCGGGTGACCGAGTCCGCGTCGGTGATGGAGGCGGTGTGGAGGTGGAGGTCGGGTTTGATCGAGTCGATGCGCCAGGAGTGGTGGTCGGGGCGGACGAGCAGGTGGACCTCGTGGCCGTCGCGCAGGAGGCGGCGGGCGAGGTTTGCGCCGACGAAGCCGGTGCCGCCGGTGATGAGGGCGCGTTTCATGGGTGGTCGCGTGTGGGGCCTCTCGACGGACCGTCGACGGGTAAACCCGCGGATCTCAAAATCGAGATCCGCGCTACGGTCTTCTGGGTATTATCGCGGTGTGCGACCCAGGCTGAAGGTCACGGCTCGGTTTTGGGTCCGTGGTGTCGGTGGTGATGAAGAGGAGACGTCGACCCGGAGGTCGACGCTGCAGGCCAGAAGGCCCGCGCCACGACGCAAACGGTCTGTCGTGTCGGGCGCGATGATTGGTGGGGGACGAGGAGCAGCGGTGGTGATAGGCGGGACAAGAGCCGAGCGTGGCTCGGCTCGGCACGCCACGGGCGTGCGCCACACGTCGGGAGCGGATGGTTCGTTCGGGCTAACATCATGGCCGCTTCGCGGCTCTTCCTGCGCCCCCTCAGGGCTCTCAGAATTATCGGCCGCATACCCACGGTTGAAACCGTGGGCTATTATCCTTCGGCCCCTTTGGGGCGAAAGGCGCGGACCGTTTGTTTCGGGCAAGGAACAGGCGTGGCGCTTGAGGCTTTCGGGCGAACGCAGCGGTTCGCCCCTACAAAGGTTACCTACGCCCCGGCAAGTTCAGAATGGAACCCGCTGCTACTCGGAGCCCGCTTCGGCGGAGCCCAGGCGCTCGCCCTGAATCCAGCGCAGGATCGTGCGGTACTCAGGGCTGTTCATGCCCGTGGCCCAGCGCAGGTCGCCGCCGTGGGAGAAGCGTTGGCTGTCGCCGATGCCGGCGCTGTCGTCGCGCGAGGTCGGTTTGTTGACCAGTAGACTGCTTTGCGGATCCTTCAAGTTCACGACGCCGATGGCCGCGGAGTAGTTGCCGCGGATGTGCGCCTCGGCCAACACGCCGTACTCGTCGGGCTCGACCAGCTTGAAGATCGTGTGGTTGGCGTGGCAGTTGACGCACGCCAGACCGTCGGAGCCCTTTGCGGTGAGAATCGGTTGGATGTGCGCCTTGAAGTACTCGTAGTCGAGCAGTTGGCCGGTGTCGAAGCCCTCGCGTCCGGCGCGCGCGTCGAGCGAGGCTTGGAACGCCAGCGCCGAGTTGCGTACCTCGCGGTCGCCGTCATCGAGCAGCTCGCGCAAGCGTGAGAGGACTTCCGGGGCGTCCTGCAAGGGCTCGATCGTGCGGACGGCCGTCAGCGAAGCGACGCGCACCTGGGCGTCGGGGTGCGTCATGCCGCGCAGCAGCAGGGAACGGATTTCGCCGATCGCGGCGGCCTGGCGATCGTCTTTGTAGTCGAGTTCGCCCAACAGCGCCAGCGTCTTCGCGAACGACTTGGGGCCGGCGGTCTCGACGTAGCGCGTATAGACGGATCGGACGTCCGCGGAATCCAAAATCGCCGGGCGGTGGACGATGAGCTTGACCACCGCGAGTTTCGATTCTTCGCTGCCGCTTAGAAGGGAGCCGGCGGCGCGGGCGATCAGCTTGGAGTCTTGGCTCAACGTCGGTGAGGCGGCAAGCACCTCGATCAAATAAGGGAAGACAGGATCATCCGCGCTCGCTGTGCTGAGGCGAGTCACCAGGGCGCCCTCGACACGACTCGAGGCCAGTAGTGCGCTTTGCTTGTCGCTGGTGAGAACGGCGGTCGCCGCCCGCACGGCCACCACGTCGCCTTGCAACAGAACGCCGAGTTGCGAGGCCACCTTGGGGTCGTCGATCGACGCCGACGGCAGCAGCTCTTCCACGCCTTGCGCGATCTCTTCGCGGATCTCGGCCGGGCCGTCGGCCATCAGAGACAACAACCGCTCGGCCAGCGCCGGCGACACGCGAAACGGCCGCAGGTAGCGCAGGGCGCGCATCGTCCGCACGGCCAGGTCGGGCGAGTCGGCGGACAGCGTCGCGAGCAGCGCCTCGTTCATCAGCGGGGCCGAATCTTCATAGAAAGGCGGCGGCTCTTTGTCGTTGCCGGCGCGCACCTTGCTGCCCATGCGGTCGGTCGTCAGCGGGTCATACACCGCGAACCACTTGTACCCGTTGACCCACGGGCCGGCGATCGTTTCGGGCACGGGCGTGCCGTTGAGTGAGCTGATGTCGCCGAACGCCAGGCGGCTCAAGTCGCCCGAGCCCTGCCGCAGGACGTGGCTGTAGAGGGAGCGCAGCATCCCGTCACGCCGTAGCTCGTCGCCTTCGAGCACGGCTTTGTGGAAGCGCGCGGCCTGCTCGCGCATGTTGTCGCGGTGGCCGCTCTTGATGGCCTCGCGGTCTTGCTCGCGCTTGACGCGGACGATCCACGATGAATAGAGGTAGCGGACGTTGTCGTCCATCACGTTGTAGTAGGCCTCGATGAAGTTGCGGCGCACCCAGGGATGCGCTTCGCGTCCGAGGCCGTTGACCAAGGCGATCTCGATCTCTTTCTTGTGCTCGACGTCGCGGTCCCAGAACCACCACTGGTAGAGGCCTTGCAGCGCCTGCATCTGTACGGCGGGGACGGGCTCGTGCCAGGCCATGCGGACGAGCTCGCGGCCGAGCTTCCAGTCTTCGGAGATGTATTTGAAATGCTGGTTGAAGATGCGTGCGGCGCCCCAGCGGGCTCGGGAGTTCTCAGAGCGCAGGGCGCGGCGGATCGCGGCCACCGATTGCGCGCGCGCCTCGGGCTTGCGGGAGGCAATTTGGCGCAGCGCCCACGCCGCGGCGCGTTGGACGATCTTGCTGGGGTCGCCGAGGCGGCGGGCCAGGGGGTAGATCGCGCCCGTGTCGGCAAAGCGTCCCAGGGCCACGGCGGCCTGGTAGCGCACCAACACGTGCTGGGAATCGAGCAGGTCGCGGATGGCAGCGGCGGTGTCGTCGGAGGGACGGTCCCAATGGCGGTCGAGTGCTTGTAGCGTGGCCAGTACGTTCTGCTTGTCGAAGGTTGACGGCGGCGCGGGGAAGCCGACGTTCCAGCCTGTAGACTTCAAGCGCCTGATAGCTTGCGAGGCAGTGGGCTGTGGGAGATGCGTTGAGTAGTCAGACCGCTCCCTTACGGTCACGGCTCGGTTTCGGTGTGCGGCGTTCGGCCCGGGGAAAAGCGTCGAGAGCGCCATGATGGCGTATTGCGTGTCGCGGAATGGTGTGTCGAAGTTCTTGTATTCGGGCGAGCCCTGCCAGGCGCCGCTCGACGTCTGCCGACTGAGGCATAGCTCGACCGCCTTGCGGAGGCGTGGGTCGTCCAACGAGACGCCGGCGCGAGCCAGCGCGTAGATCGCGTGGTAGGTCTGGAACTCGGAGCTGCGCGGGCCCTCCTGGCCGGGACGATGCGGGATCTTCTTGCGCTTGATCTGCTTCTTGCGTAGGTCGTACTCGATGATCTCCATGCCAAAGGGCATGGCCCAACTGCCGTCCTTCTTTTGGTAGCTGAAGATCTTCTCGACGTTGGCGTCGATCTTGGCGCGATGCTTCTTCGGACCGAAGTGCGTCAGGGCGATGGTTTGCCAAGCTAGATCGAGCATGTCGTTGGGGTCGCCGTTGACGACGGCCTGCTCGGTTTGGCGGTGAAGCTCCGAGTATTTCGCCTCGCCGGTGCGGCGGCGGGAGTCATTGAACAGAACGCCGCTGTGATAGGCGACCTCGAAACCCGAGATGCGCGGCAGGTTGCCGTTCGATTCGTCGTCGGGCTCTTTCATGCCGGCCCAGTACATCTCGAGGTACTCGCCGATGCCGCGGTAGAGTTCGTCGCGGCGCTCGCCCGAGATCGAGCGGTCGAACTTATCGACGATGTAGGCTAGCCGGCTGAGAACGTTGCCCGGCGCGTGGATCATGCGCGCCCACGAGGCGTCGGTCTTGCCATAGAGCGGACGCGGGTTGTTCGAGAGTCGCTCGATGAGGAATTGCAGGCTCGTCCTGGCGCGAACCGGGTAGCCGTTCTCGAAGGCGATCATCTCCGAACGCGTCGAGAAATGCGTCGGGTGACAGGCGATGCACAGGCGCGTCTCTTGGACGGGGTTGGTCGTGCGCAGGGCGACGTAGCCGTTGCGGGGGACGTTGGCGTGCCAGCTATCGCCCTTGCGGACGATGTAGTCCATGGCGGTGCGGATCGCCTGTTTCGGATCGTCGTAGGGCGGCACCGGGTAGGTCTCGGTCTGAAGCTGGTACGCGGGATGGTTGCCCATCACGCGCAGGTAGTAGGTGCCGGGCTCGATGACGCGCGCGATGAATTTGTACAGCCCGTGCAGCACGGTTGATTTTTCGGGCTCGAAGCGCTCGATACCTCGGGTGTACTCAATCGGCTCGCCGTCTCGGAGCGTGAAGAGGGCGACGTCGACCGGCACGTCGCGGTCGAGAATATCGAGGTTGATGTGGACGAGCTTTTCGCCGGGGCCCTGGTAGTCGAAGCGATACCAGTGGACGCCGTCGAGCATCTGCTCGAAGATTTCCTGGGCGTTGCCCACGGACGGGATGTAGGGGCGGTCATCGGCGGCGGCGTAGACGGTTGTATCCAGATTGATCGGCTGCGCGGTCTTCCACGTCGAGTTGCCTGCCGCGGCCAAGTGGACATCGGCCGTTGTTTCGACCGACATCTCGGTGAGCTCGACTTGCAACCGCACCGTGGCGCGGAGGCTCTTTCCGGTGAGCGAGACTGTTGCTTCGCCCGACGCGCGGGGCTTGAGGGTCAGGTAGAAGTCCGAGTCACCGGCGTGCAGGGACTTGGTGAGGGTATGTCCGGAAGGGCCACGGTAGGCCACGGTGACGGTGTCACCCTCGTGAAACTCGGCGAGATCCGGTGCTGAGACAAGGAGCCCGTAGAAGCGGCCGTTCTCTACTGGCAGGGTGGTCCGCTGGGTCGCACCGGCCTTGATCTCATAGGTCGCGACGCCCTCGCGTCCGGCGGCGGAACCCGGCATCAGCAACCACGCGATGGATGCCAACGCCGCGGTCGCGGCCAGCGCTTTCAAGAACGTTCGGACCCCCGGACAGCAAGCAAACTGCATTTCGGCCTCCCCGTCGGGCTACACGGCTCGTCAACGCGAATTATATCGAAGGCGGCGGTGTACTTCGCTAGAGAGGAATCGGTGGGAAGCGCAGCAAGAGCCGAGCGGGGCTCGGCTCGGCACGGGCGTGCGCCACGTCCTATGTCTTCGACGGGAGGGCGAGATGCGAGGGGTAGGCGGTGGATCGGTATACGCGCTGCGTTACTTTCTGGAAGTCAGACTCTTTGGCGAGGTAGATGTCTACGAACCTCTGCGGATTGCGGTCGACCAGCGGGAACCAGGTACTCTGCACTTGCACCATGATGCGGTGACCTTTCAAGAAGGTGTGGTAGCGGTCGAGCAGGTTGAAGTCCAGATGCGTAACCTGGTTGGGAACCAGCGGTTCGGGCGTAGTGAGACTGTTGCGGAACTTCGCGCGCATCACCATGCCGGCGACCAGCATCTGGAAGTCGCCCATCTGGGTGCCGCGGTCATTGGGGGGCGTGTCGCCGGGGAAAACGTCGATGAGCTTCGCGATCCAGTCCGAGTCGGTGCCTGAGCTCGAGACGAAGAGGTTGACCGGGATCGGACCCGCGATGGTCACGTCTTCGTCGAGGACATCGCTTTCGTAAACCAGCACGTCGGGGCGCGTGGATGCGAAGCGCTGATCTTCGATGAGGTACTCGTGCCCTTGGTCGGTGCGGATCGCGGTTGTATAGGGAACGGGTTTGGCAGGGTCGCTGACATAGGCGTCGTGAGCGCCGTCACCAGTTTCTTGGGGGGGATTGAAAGAGAGCCTGCCGTCAGCTCGGAAGTATAAGTTGTTCGGAGCGACGTCTTTCGGAGGCCAGCGGTCATGCGTGTGCCAGCGGTTGCCACCGGTCTCGAACATGACGGCTTCGGGGGTGTTCCACTCACCCTTGTCCTTGAGATAGTGGCTGAAGAAGGGGTATTCGATCTGCTCCCTGAAGTAAAGGGAGGTCTTCGAGCCAAAGTCGATCTCGCCGAACCGGGCGCCGTCCTCACGGCCCCAGGCACCGTGCGACCATGGCCCGGCGACCAGCGTGCTGAGGTTGTCGGGCGTTTCCTTCTCGATCTTCTTGTAGATCGAGATGGGCCCGTAGAAGTCTTCCGAGTCGAACCAGCCGGTGACGCTGAGCACGGCGTGGTTGACGTTCGTGAGGTGGGGCACCAGGGTTTGGTTCCGCCAATAGTCGTCGTAGGTGCCATGCTCCATGAACTCGTTCCACTCGCGGATTCTGCCGTGGAAATAGAGCTCGTTAATTCGCGACAGGGGGCCCACGTCGAGCATGAACTTGTATCCCCACGGCGTGCCGTACTCGAACGGGAATTCACCGGCGCGGTCACGCTGCACCCCCACCTGGCTGGGGAGCCACGAGAGGCCGATCAAGGGGCGGAAGGCGCCGTTGTGGTGCCAATCGTCCCAGACGAACATGTCGGTGGGTGAGGCCTGTGGCGAGGAAGCCTTGAGCGCGGGGTGCGCGTCGATCATGCCCATGGCCGCCTCCCAGCCGGGGTAGGAGATGCCCCATTGCCCGACGCGTCCGTTGTGGTTTGGGACGTTGGCGAGCAGCCACTCGATCGTGTCGTGGGTGTCGCTGCTTTCGTCGACGTCAGAGGGTCCCTGTTTGTTCGGGTTGTGGGGCCTGATCAGCTCGAACTCGCCCTCGGACTCGTAGCGGCCCCGCACGTCTTGGTAAACGAAGATGTAACCGTCGCGGTCGAAGGCCTCAGAGGGCCCGAGGCGGTCGGGGAACTCGTCCGGGGCGTAGGGAGCGATGGAGTACGGAGAGCGGGTCAGCAGGATGGGGTACGTTTGGGACGCGTCTTTGGGGGAGTAGACGATCGTGAAGAGCTCGACGCCGTCGCGCATCGGGATTCGGCGCTCGGCTTTGGTGTAGTGGTCTTTGAGGCTGAACTCGACGTCGGGTCCACCGGCGCACGAGCTGAGGCAGAGGAGGAGTGCGAGAAGGCAGATCTGGATCAGACAGGGGGCCTTGATCGGTTGCATACGCTCGCAGGATTGTAGCGCAGGTCAGTGGTCGATCGGCCGGATTCACGGCCAAGAGCACCGAACTTGCTGGGGCCGTGACCGTTCTGTTATCTTCATATTTTGTAAGCTTGCTCTCTTTCCAGGTCGATCACCCCTCAGGAAGAAGCCGGATCTCGTGACGCGGGTCGCGCGCCCGAGTGCTTTCCGATGAAAGATGCTGATGGCGACGGCCCGTGGTGGAAACGTGCCGCGCCGGCCGCCGACGCAGGTTGGACACTGAGCGGCAGCATCCTGGGGTGCCTGTTGATCGGGTACCTGGTAGGCGAGTACTTCGAGGCCAAACAGGCCGGGATCTTGATCGGCCTGTTGGTCGGTATCGTAGTGGGTTTCTACAACCTGGCGAAGATCATGTGGCTCAAGCGATGATGGTCGCGGCGGTTTGTGGCTTGCTGTGTGGCGCGGCGACGATGGGCATCTCTGAGTTGCTGTTGCGCTGGTGGGGAGCCCGGCCAACGGCGGCTTTCTGGAAACTTTCGCTGCTGGGAGTGGTGGTGAGAACCATCTGGGTACTTGGGGTGTTGGTGCTGGTTTTGACGCTCACAGGTCTTGAGCCTCGCACTTTTACGATTGGTTTGATGGCGAGCTACTTGGCCGCGCAGATCATCGAAGGGATTCGCTATCAGCGGTTGATCGGAACGAGATGACGATGTCTTGGCCGTTTGCCTTGTTGGCTGCCGCGGGTGGTGGCGAACACGGCGGGGAGGAAAGCCTCTCCGACGTGCTGATCCATCACGTCGCCAACCACGACTACCCGTCGCTGGCACAGTGGGGCATCTCCAAGGGCGTTGTGATGATGCTCCTCGCCGCTGTCTTTCTCATTGTGGTGCTGAGTGTCTTCTTGAGGAAGTCGCGGGTTTCGCGTGGAGCGCCCAAAGGAGTCAGCAACCTGCTCGAGTTCCTGGTCGTGTTCATTCGGGACGAGATCGCGATCGCGCACATGGGCCCCAGGTACGGACGCATGTTCGCACCCTTCTTGCTGACGCTCTTTTTCTTTATCCTGACCTGCAATCTGCTGGGGTTGTTTCCGGGCGCCTATACGGCTACCAGTAACATCAATGTAACGAGTGCGTTAGCGGCGGTCACCCTAGTGCTGATCATCGGCGCGGGCATCATCGTCCAAGGGCCAATCGGTTACGTCAAACACATGGTTCCGGAGGGCACGCCGCTCGCTCTGGCCCCTATGCTGATCTTTATCGAAACTCTCGGCACGTTGGTCAAGCCCATCGCGCTGACGATTCGTCTTGGCGCCAATATGATGGCGGGTCACATCGTAATCCTCGTCATGATCTCGTTCGTCTTTATCTTCCAGAGCATCCTGGTCGGCGTGTTTTTCTCGGTGCCGCTGGCCGTGGCCATGTATTTGCTCGAGATCATCGTCGCCTTGATTCAAGCGTACGTATTCACTTTGCTGTCGGCATTATTTATCGGGATGGTCGTCCATTCCTCTCACTAGATTCCAAGGAAACTCCGGAGGAGAATTCTCACATGAAGTTCAACGCAAAACGAGCAGCCGGCCTTATGCTCTTTACCCTGACGCTGCTATTGGTGGCGCCTAGCGCCGCGCTAGCCCAAGACGGTAGCGGGGGCGAGATGGGCGGCCTGCACTATTTCGGCGCCGCGGTCGGTGGCGGCCTTGTGGTCGTCGGCGCCGGCATCGGCATCGGGCGCCTGGCCGCCGCGGCGGCGGAAGGCATCGCTCGCCAGCCACAAGCGGCGAAAGACATTCAAGCCGCGGTCCAATTGCCTCTCTTTCTGTTGGAAGGCGTGGCAGTCATCTCGGTCGTCGGATGCTTGCTGATCATCCTGATTCGGTAGGGCGTGATGGCAGGCGAAAGCGCTTTACTTCGTTTCGAACCCGGGTTGATGATCTGGACGATCATCATCTTCTTCACCCTTCTGGTCGTTCTGCGCAAGATCGCCTGGAAGCCGATCCTCGAGGCGCTTGACGAGCGCGAGAAAAAGATCGAAGACGCGCTGCAACAAGCCCAGAAGGCGCAGCGGGATACCGAAGGCGTGGTGGCTGAAAACCAGCGCCGCGTGGACGAGGCGATTCAGAAGTCGGAGCAAATCGTCCACCAGGCCCGCGAGGATGCGGACCATTCACGGCAGCGCATCCTCGACGAAGCCACAGCCGAGTCGCGCCGTATCGTCGATCAGGGGATGGAGCGGCTCGAAGCTGAGCAGCGGGCGGCGCTGGCGGAAATTCGCGGCATGGCGGCCGACCTGGCGATCCAGGCCGCGGGCCGACTGATCCAGTCTTCCCTCACCGAGACGCAACAGCGCGAGGTCGTCGACAAGTTCCTGCGCGAAGTGCCCGACAAAAGCGTCAACTGACAGGGTGTTAGCGGGCTTGTGGCTCACGGGCCACAGCCCGCGCCCAGGGTTCTCCAACCCACGTCGTACGGCAGCGGTTGACCTGACCGGGACGTGGCTCAACCTAGAAACGGCGGTTGACCTCCGCCAGAATCGCCGGTAAGCCATTAGAATCAGGGGCATGAGCAAATCCAAAGCGTTGCGACGAGTTCACCCGCAGGGTGAAGTCGAACACCAGCAAGGGGACCAGGATCAGCCGGTCGCAACAGTCGAAACCTTCTCGGGCAAGGTTGAGCTGCGCTGGGAAGTCCAGGGGGCTCGGATGGACGAAGAGGCCGGCGTGACCGCCTTCGGGCAGCGGCCCTACTTCGTCGAGTTTCTCAAAACCTCGGAGCTGTTCGAAGCTTGGGTGAAGGACGGCCCGCTCAGTTACACGAGTCCGAATGCGCCGGCCAAGCGCGAAGTTCTTGCAACGTTGTTGTTGAGCGTGCTGGCCGGGCAGCGGCGCTATGCCCACCTTGACGCGCTGCGCGCCGATACGCTGGCGCCGCAGTTGCTGGGCGTGAACAAGCGGGTCAGCGAAGACTCGGCGCGGCGAGCCTTCAAGTCCGTCGACGAAGACGCTTGCCAACCATGGCTCGACGGCCACCTCAAACGCAGCTACGAAGAGTGGCTGGCAGAGGAGTGGATTCTCGATGTCGACGCCACGGTCAAGCCGCTCTACGGCTCCCAAGAGGGCGCGCGGCCGGGCTACAACCCCGCCAAGCCGGGGCGTCCCGCGCACGTTGATCCCAGCTACAGGGCGGCGAACATTCGGCTGTTGCTGGGAGTGGAAGTGCAGCAGGGCAATCAGACGGCGCCGTCGTATGCGCAGCCTCGTTGGTGGCAGTTCTTGGATGAGCTGGGGCCCGAGCGCCGGCCAAAGTGGCTGCGCGGCGATGCTCATTGGGGCAGCGAACAAGCGCTGCTGGGAGCCGCACAGCGTGGCGTCGACTAGCTGTTTCGACTGCGCCAGACCGCCGGGGTGAAACGGCTGATCACGCGCTTGTTCGCCTCAGATGACTGGACGCCGGCCGGACAAGGCTGGCAAGGCGTGCGTTCTCAGTTACCGTTGCAGGGCTGGAGCCGCAGCCGAGAAGTGATCGTGTTAGGCCGCCCAATGCGCGACTCGTTGGCCTTTGATCCAAGCGTGGGGAGCCAGCCGCGACAGCTATCGTTGGGACTGACCGAAGTGGTCGAAGGCGGCGTGTTGTACGAATACGCTGTGCTGGCGACGTCGTTGGACGAGGAGTTGGAAGCGCTCGCGCAACGGTACCGTGACCGCGGCGACGCCGAAAACAACTTCGACGAGCGCAAGAACCAGTGGGGCCTTCGCGGTCGTATTCGAGACTCGTACGAAGGGGGAGTCCGCGTTCCCTTCATAGCCCGCTGGCCCGGAAGAATCCCTACCGAACAGGTGATCGACACGCCCGCCATCGCCTATGACCTGTTCCCGACGCTGCTGAAGTTGGCCGGCGGCCGGCTACCGAGTGATCGTGTATATGATGGCCAGGACATTTGGCCCTTGCTTGCGGGGAAAGGCCGTTTCCGGCGCGAGAAACCCTTCGTGTGGGTCTATGCCGACAACGTGACGGCGATCCGCGACGGTCGCTGGAAACTGCACGCCGCCAATCGCGATCGACCACTCGATCCGCCGGAACTCTACGACATCGAGTGGGATCCGACCGAAACCCGCAATCTCCACGAGCAGCACCCTGAGGTCGTCGCGCGGTTGCGGACCGCTCTCGACGAAATGCAGAAGCAAGTTCCCAAGGTCTGGAGTCTGCGCTACCCCGTGCGTGACGCCGCCAAACGGCCGGGTGGCGTAAGGCGAGAGTAGCCCGAACCCGGGGCCATGGGATTAGCAGAGCCGGCAGGTTGCGAGGCCGTCGCCTCTCACACCGTACAATGGACGGGCATGAAAAAAGTCAGATTCGGTGTTGTCGGGGTGGGGGGTTGGGGTCGAGTCCATACCGAGGTCTATTCGACTCACCATCTGGCTTCGTTGACAGCGGTTTGCGACTTGGTTGAGGAACGGGCCGAACAGGTCGCCGCACACCACGGTGGGTGCAAGGTCTACACGGATGCCGCCGCGCTGGTGCGCGATCCGGAGATCGATGCGGTAGCGGTCGCCACGCCGGACTTTGCCCACGCAGGTCCCGTTGTGGCGGCAGCGGAGGCCGGCAAGCATATCATCGTCGAGAAGCCTCTGGCGACAACGCACGAAGATCTGGACCGGATTGGCGCGGCGGTCAGATCGGCCGGCGTCGTCTTCATGGTGGATTTCCACTGCCGTTGGTGTCCACCGATTGTGATCGCTAGGGACGACATCGCGCAGGGGAAACTCGGTTCGATCATTTCCGGGTACCTGCGCCTGAACGACACGATCCACGTCCCGACGCAAATGCTGCCATGGGCCGGGAAGAGTTCTGTCCTTTGGTTTCTCGGCAGTCACGCCGTGGATACCCTGCGGTACCTGTTCGACGACGAGGTGGAGCGGGTGTACGCGGTTGCCCGGTCGGAAGTACTGAAGGCGAAGGGCATCGATGTGCCTGATATCTATCAGGCGATCCTGGAGTTTCAGTCGGGAATCATCGTTACCCTCGAGAACAACTGGATCGTGCCGAACACGAATCCGTCCGTGAACGACTTCAAGGTCAACATTCTGGGCAGCAAGGGCATGATCAACATGGACCTGACACACAACCAGTTGATAGAACGGTACCTAGAAGACTCGAGCGATCATCCGGATATCCTGGATGGTCCGCTGATTCGAGACCGCCGGGTCGGCCTTGCGTACGAGAGCGTGAGGGATTTCGTCGAGTGCGTAGCGACGGGCAAGCAGGTGCAGTCAACGCTCGATGACGGGTGTAAGGTCACGAAGGTCTTGCTGGCGATTATCGAGTCGGCCGAACGCAGGGCCCCGGTTGGGGTCGGTTACTAGCGCAAGCGAATCGAGATGGATTCCAGCCTTCTATCGATGTTCGATTTGACGGGCCGTGTGGCGGTCGTTACGGGTGCTTCACGCGGTCTTGGCGTGAGTTTTGCCCGCGGATTGGCGAAGGCGGGTTGTGATGTGGCAATCGCGGCGCGCGATCTCGCACAGCTAACAGACGTAGCAGATGAGTTGGAGCAGCACGGACGGCGCGTCTTGCCGATCGAGACCGACATTTGCCGGCATCAGGATGTGGAAACCATGGTGGCCCAAACGGTGGAGGAGTTTGGGAAGATCGACATCCTGGTGAACAATGCCGGCATCTCTGCGGTGGCCGATGCAGAGTCGATGACCGAAGCCCAGTGGCGCAGCGTGATCGATACGAATCTGACGGGCTTGTTTACCTGTGCGCAGCAGGCTGCCAGGCACATGCTGCCGCGGGGTCAGGGCAAGATCATCAACATCGCCTCGATGTACGGGATCAGCGCATCAAGCTACGTATCGCAGGTCTCGTATGTGACAAGTAAGGCGGGGGTGCTCGGGCTCACCCGAGAGCTCGCAGTGGAATGGGCTCCGCGGGGGCTACACGTCGTTGCCCTTGCGCCGGGTTTCTTTCGCTCCGATCAGACGGTTTGGGCGTTTGAAGAGAATAAGGAGCTCGGCGAGAAACTCCTCGCGAAAGTTCCGATGGGACGCATGGGGAAGCTGGAAGAGCTGGAAGGCACGATCGTCTATCTCGCATCCGAGGCTTCCGGCTACATGAATGGCCAAGCTCTAGTCTTGGATGGGGGATTCCTCTCTTGGTAAGCAGCAGCCGGTTCAATCCTGGACGAATTCCATCACTGCCGGCTTGACCCGGAAGCCTCGTGTTTTCACAGCGAGGTAGACGATCCCGAACGCGAACCAGACGCCCCCGGACACGCGGGCGAGTGTCGGAAGGTTCCACCAGATTCCGAGGCAGAAGAAGAAGCCCAGAGCCGGAGCGATGAGGTCACGTGCCAGGTTCCGTCGCCCTTGCGGGGCGGGGCGGAAGACGAATTCGCGGATCGCCGCCAGGTTAACGCCCATGAAGGAGAGGAAGGCCCCGAAGTTGAGCAGCGCAACCGCCCGCTCGTAGGGCAACAGCAGCGCGGCGACGAATGTAAGCAAGCCTATCAATAGGACATTGAAGACGGGGATGCCGTGCTTGGCATCCAGCCGGCCGAAGAACCTGCGCGGCAACATGTTGTCGCGGCCCATCCCATAGAGAAGACGGGCGGCGCCCGCTTGTCCGCTGAGACCGGCGCCGAGGCAGGCGACAACCACAATCGCGCCGACGGCCTGAAACAGCAGCACGCCGCCCACCCGTTGCGTGACGTCCATGAATGCGGTTTCGATGTTGGGGAAGGTTTCGTAGTCAGGCCAAACGCGCTGCCCCAAGTACACCTCGACTCCACTGAAAATGCCGGTGAACAGGCAAACGAGGACCGTGGCGAGAGGCACGTTGCGCCGCGGGTTCTTCACTTCCTCGGCTAGCGTTGTAACTCCGTCAAAGCCGATGTAGGTGAGCGCGGCAAGCGAGGTTGCTGAGAGAACAGCACGGGCGTCGAAAGTCTGCGGGTTGTAGATCGTCTGGAGGGAAAACACACCACCCAGACCTTGCAACTGGAACAGATAGCGGATGGCCAAGAGCACGAACCCACCAATAACGGCAGTCATCACCGCGAGCATGAGTGTGTTCGCGCGGGCCATCGAGCGAACGCCGCGCAGGTTCAAGAGCGTAAGCAAACCGACAATCAGGGCCGCCCAAACCGAATATGGTATTGCCGGCACAAGGCGTTGCATGGTGAGCGCGCCATAGACGGTGTTGATGGCCGGAATGATCAAGTAGTCGAGAAACATCGCCCAGCCCGTCAAGAAGCCGGCGTAGGGCCCGAAGGTGCGACCCACATAGGTGTACGCTGAACCGGCCGAGGGGTATCGGGCAGCCATGCGCACGTAACTGAAGGCGGTCAGCATCATGGCCACCATCGCGATGACGATGGTTAACACCACGTGTCCCCGCGATTTGATGAGGACGATTCCGAAGATACCCACCGGGGCGATGGGCTGAATGAGCACAACGCCGAAGATGATCAGGTCCCAAACGGACAGGACGCGCCCGCGGCGTCCGCCCGGGGCGGAACCCTCGGTGGATGGATTGGCTGGCGAAGAGGACGTCACTCGTTCGGACTGGTTTCCTTGCCCGTCGGCAAGCCCCGGCCTCGGCGGAGCGTTTCCGACCGTTTGTTTTCGACGCGGAACGTTTCTTTTTGACCGGACGGCCATCGAACTACCACTCGGCTGGCTTTGGATTCGCCCAGTCCAAAGTGAAGACGGGCGTCACTGGAGCTGAGGTAGCTGCCATCCCGGCGGACAAGCCGAATCAAGAGCGGCAATCCGGGCCGGACGACAGCTACCTCGGCGCCGATGCCCTCGCGGTTGCCGCCGCCGAACTGGAGGCGGAGCTGCAGCCAAGAATCCTGGTGTGGCGTTTCGTTGAGAAGCAGATGGGCGGGTCCGTTGTTGTTGGCGACCACGATGTCGACATCGCCATCGTTGTCGATGTCGCCGAACGCCGCGCCGCGGCTTACTTCGGCTTGCGCGAAAGCGTCGCCGGCCTCGCCGCTCATCTCGCGGAAACGCCGTCCCGCCTCGTTCCGGAAAAGCTGGTTGGTCTGGCGAAACGGGTAGGGGCTGCCCCGTTGGCTTTCGATCATAGTGACGGCGCCGTTGGCGATGAAGAGATCAAAAAAGCCGTCGCTGTCGTAGTCGAACCAAGCCGCGCCGAATCCTGTGAAAGGAAAACTCTGCATAGCAAGGCCGTATCGAGACGTGGCGTCTTCGAAACGGCCTTGGCCGTCGTTGAGGTAAAGAGTGTTGGTTTCGCGCGCCAAGTGGGTCATGAAGAGGTCCTGGTCGCCGTCCTGATCGAAGTCAGCCGCCGTGACGCCCATGCCGGCTTCGGCGCGGCCATCAGCGTTGAGGGCCGCGCCGGAGACCAGCCCCGTGTCTTCGAAGCGGCCCCCGCCCTGATTCATCCAGAGTTGGTTGGGATTACCGTCATTGGCGACGTAGATATCGACGAGATGGTCGCCGTTGAAGTCAGTGCAGGTCACGCCGAGTCCGCTGCCAAAAGCTTGATCGATGCCTGCACTCGCGGTGACATCGCTAAAGCGGCCTTCGCCATCGTTGCGGAGGAGCCGGTCGGGAACGGGCGTATAGACCGCCGGGTCACAATAGTCGCGCGCGCCCGCGGGTTCGTAGCATTCGCGATTGTTCTCGATCGAGAAGTCGACGTAGCTTGTGTAGAAAAGGTCCAGGTCATCATCGCCGTCGTAGTCAAGGAAGGCCGCGCTGGTGCTCCAGCGGTTGTCGGCGGCGCCGCTTTGGACGGTTACATCAGTGAAGGTCCCGTCGCCGTTACCGTGGTAGAGAACATTGGGGCCGAAGTTGGTGACATAGAGATCGAGGTTACCATCGGCGTCGTAGTCACCTACTGCGACGCCCATGCCATAGCTCTCGTGGCCCACGCGGGCGACTTCGGTGACATCGGTGAATTGCAGGCGTCCCGATGGAACCAGATCGTTGCGAAACAGGCGGTTGCCGGGCGAGTACTCTTTGGGCAGCGGGGGCTCTTCGGGCGGCGGGAACGAGGGTGATTCGTTTTGGTCCGAGCCGAGGCTGGAGCCTTGGAGAAGATAAACGTCAAGGTCCCCGTCGTTGTCGTAGTCGAAGAGCGCGACGCCCGCGCCTGTGATCTCCGGCAGGTAGTAGTCACCGCTGGCGCCCGTGAAGTGCTGAAAGTTCAGTCCCGTTTCGCGGGCGGCTTGGCGAAACGAGGGGCGGCTCGGGCCTCTCGCAGTCTCGAGAGTCCCGGTTCCGCACGACGGGATCAGCGAGAGCACGGAGAGGAGGACGAGCAGAGCCCGAACAACCCTTCTCGCGGCCCCTGCTGGTGCCTCGTCGGTCAGTGACCCTGGCCTCCCAACTTCTCGAGAATCTTGTTGCTCATCAAGGCAACCTCGGTTTGTTCGAGCAGGGTGGAACGCTCTCGAGCTCGCAGGGCGTAGCGGCGAGCGCTTGCGGTGTCGCCGCTGCGGGCGTAGGCGACCGCAACATCGAGCATGTACTTTGGTGTTTCTTCATCCTCGGGGGTCAGGGTTTTCACGAAATGTTGGAGACCTTCGTCGGTCTTGCCCTGGGCGAAGAGAATACGACCGAGGTGGAAATGCGCGAGACGGTAGGCCGGTTTGTGGCGCACCGCGAGGCGGTAGTGTTTTTCGGCTTCGGCCACGCGACGCTGAGCCTCTAGTGCCTGTCCAAGGTTGCCGTGGGCTTCCGCGAAAGCGGGATCGGCCTTCACCGCTTGGCGAAAGGCTTTCTCGGCCTCCACATAACGGGTTTGGTCTGCTTGGAATACGGCGTAGTTGTAGTGAAGGTCAGCTTGACGGGGATACTTTCCGGCGGCCGCCTCGTAGTGCCGCTCAACATCTTCCACCCGACCGAGGCTTCCGTAGAGGGAAACGAGATTGACCTGTGCCTGGATGAGATCCGGATCCGCCCCAAGGGCCTTTTCGAATTCCTGGATGGCTCCCTCGACATTGCCCGCGTCGGCCAGGGTGAGTCCCTGCTGATAGTGATTGTTGGCGGGACTTCGCTCCAGCGAAGAGATTTCGTAGAGGAGTGGGTCTTCCAGAGGCTCGTCGCCGGATCGATTCTGCTCAAACATCGCCAGGTGAGCATCCGCCTTCGCGTTGTCGCGCGCGGCTCGATAAGCTTGCGCGAGGGCGTAGTGGGCGGCTCCAAAGGTCGGTGAGAGTTCGCAGGCGCGGCGAAAGTGTTTGATGGCAGCCGCGGCACCATCGCGCGCGGCGACGACGCGTCCGAGACCGTAGTGCGCGAGCGCCGAGGTTGGTTCTTGTGAGAGTGCGGCACGATATTCCTGCTCGCTGGCTTCGTAGTCTTGGAGTGAAAAAAGAACTTGCGCGAGTTTGATATGGGCGGGAAGGTATTTGGGGTCGAGCTCCAGGGCTTGGCGAAGCGGCGCTGTGGCGGCTGCGTCACGGCCGAGCAGGAAACGGACGGTTCCGAGGTAGTATGCCCAACGGAATTCGCTGGGGGCGATGGCATGGGCGCGCTCGTAACAAGAGGCGGCGGATTCGTACTGCTTGTAGGCGTGGAGAATCATCCCTAGGCGTCCCGACAGGCCAGCATCGGCGAGATTCTGTTGTGCCGCAAAGAGTGCTTCTTCGATGTCGGCGCGAGCCGCTGCGGGGATAACGTCTAGCTGAAATTGGGGCAGGTCAGGAGGCTCGGCGGAAACGACCGTCGGCTGATCCGAGCACCCGGCCCAGGTCAGGGCCGCTGCGATGAAGACGCTACATAGCGGCCGCCGGGTGGGGGACGTCAACACCTCCCCATCGTAGGTTTCACTCTCAGGCAAGTCAACGAAACGAGTGCGGGCATGGCGGCAGGTTATCCTCGGGGGAGATCCCGCAGTGCAGGGTGTATGAAAACATCTCGATCCATGGGGGAAACTGAGGGTACGAAGCTGACTCGATCCAGCGGCGCACGGCTGTGGCTGTTTCGAGTCGCTGCTTTGGTGGCCGCGCCGGCGGTGTTCCTGCTGGTACTCGAAGGGGGATTGCGGCTGGGTGGGTTCGGGCGGCCTACACCGTTTTTCGTCGAAACCGCCGAGCCGGGAACCATCGTCACGAACCAGTTCTTCGGCCACCGTTTCTTTCCCGCGTCCATCGCACGCACGCCCGAAATCGAGCGGTTCCGGCGGGTAAAGCCGGAGGGAACGTATCGCATCTTCGTTGTGGGCGGTTCCGCGGCGATGGGATTTCCCGAGCCTGCGTTCGGCGTGGCACGAGTGCTGGAGGCCCTGCTGCGCGAAGAGTATGAGGGCCTCAACGTCGAGGTGATCAATGTAGCGATGACGGCGACGAACTCGCACGTGGCGCTGCCGATCGCGCGGGAGTGCGCCCGGTACGAGCCCGACGCCCTGGTGATCTATTTGGGAAACAACGAGGTCGTTGGGCCCTACGGACCCTCATCGGTTTCTGGTGATGCCGGCTCGGCCCTGCCGCTGGTGAGGGCCGCTATCCGGCTTCGGGCGACTCGGACGGGTCAGATGCTGCATCAGGCGGTCGCGGGCTGGGGTAGCCCCGATGGCCCCCCGAAAGAGTGGAAGGGGATGGCGATGTTTCTCGATAACCAAGTCCCCTGGGGTGACCCGCGATTGGAGACGGTTTACCACAACTTTCGCGCCAATCTGCTCGACATCAGTCGGGCGGGAATCGACGCCGGCGCCCGCGTGGTTCTCTCGACTGTGGCGGTCAACTTGGCGGACAGTGCCCCTTTCGCGGCGCAGCATCTCGAACTCGAAGGCGAGCGGTTGCGGCAGTGGGAGAAAGCCTATCAAGCAGGCGTGGCACATCAGGCAAACGAACGTTGCACCGAGGCAGTCAAGGATTTCGCCGTTGCGAATAGTTTCGACCATCGGAACGCGGATCTCGCTTTTCGTTTAGCCCAATGTCTGCGGGCGGTGGGGCGGTACGGCGAGGCGCTGCAGCATTTCGAATGGGCTCGGGATTTGGACACGTTGCGCTTCCGGGCGGACTCCCGCCTAAATGCCGTGATACGGGAGACAGCAACGCAGCTCGGCGAACAGGGTCTTATCCTCGTCGATGCTGAAAAGCTCTTCGACGATGCGAGCACGCATGGACTTGTGGGCGCGGAGTGGTTCTACGAGCACGTCCACTTGAACTTCGCGGGGAACTACCTGCTGGCCAGATCCATCGCCGGTTCGCTCCGAGACGATTTGGAGCAAAACGGCGCTCGCAAGACCGGTCGAACCGCGACGGAGGAGAGTATCGCTAGCCAGATTGTGTTGACACGCTGGGACCGCTATCGAATGTGGCGAGACATCGCCGATCTGATGGAACAGCCCCCTTTCCCGAACCAACTGGACTATGGCGATGCGAAAGCGGCGACCGCCGCCCGACTTGCAGATTTGTTGGGGGATCGGACGCTGGGTGAGTGGAGGGTGGCGGCCACGGAAGCTTACGAATCCGCGGTCGCACGAGCGCCGGAGAATCTACATCTTCGGCGGCGCTACGCGGAACTGCTCGATGCCGGTGGCTCGTCGCGGGAGGCCGCGAGTCAGTGGCGGGTCATGCTGAAGTCGGTTCCGGGCAACCTGTATTGGCTTACGTCGCTGGGTGCGTCATCGCGAGAGGCGGGCGCTTACGAAGAGGCGTCGGCGGCCTTTCGGGAGGTCCTGAACGCCGACACCGAGAATGCCGCCGGGCATTTTGGACTGGGTTCTGTCCTGCAGAAACAGGAAGAGCCCGATGAGGCCGTCGAGGCGTACGAAGAGGCGTTGCGGTTGCGGCCCCACTACCCCGAGGCGGAGAACAACCTCGGGCTGATTGCGATGGAGCAGCAGCAGAGTGCCGCGGCCTTGGCACACTTTCAACGCGCGATCGAAATGCGGCCGTCCTTCGCACAGGCGCGTGAGAACCTCGGAGTGATGCTGCTGAAGCTGGGCCGGGCGGACGCGGCGCACGCCGAGTTTCGGCGGGCCATCGAAATCGCGCAGGAGTCGCCGTCGGCCCACTATCACCTCGGGGCATCGCTGGCGGCGGCGGGCCGATTCGGCGAGGCGCTGCCCGTGCTCGACCAGGCTGTCCGTCTAGATCCGACTTCGGCGGAGTCCCGCTATGCGCTCGGGGGCGCTCTCGCAGCCATGGGGCAGGTGGAGGAGGCGTTGCGTCACATCGAGGCGGCGATCCGGCTGAAGCCGTCGTTCGCGGAGGCCCTTTACAACAGGGGCCTCTTGCTTGCCCGGCAAGGCCGGTTGAATGATGCCGTGCGGGCCTACCGTGAAGCGATTGCGGCCCGTCCGAACTATCCGGAGGCCTGGAACAACATGGGCACAGCCTTTGCCCGGCAGGGCAAGCTGCGAGACGCCGTGCAGTGTTTCGAGGAAGCCCTCAGGTTGCGGCCGGACTTCGACGGTGCGCGGCGGAACCTAGAGCACGTCCGAGCTTCCCGATCACAGCAATAGCTCACCATCGACAGGTATCTATCTCATTTTTTCGAGCAGTTCCCGTGCGGCTTTGCGCAGAGCCGCATCGCTGCTTTGCCCCGCGCGTTCCAGGTGGGCCCTCGCCTTCTCGGCACTGCCGGTCTTGATCGCCAATACACCCAGTTCGAAATGAAACCGTAGATTCTCGGGTTCTAGCCGGACCGCTTCTTCGAGGTGCCCAACAGCGCGCTCCGGGTCGTCGTTCGCAAGCAGGCTCGCGAGGTTGCGGTGGGCGGCGGCATAGTCCGGCCTTCGTCGAACGGATTCCAGAAACATCGCTTTGGCCGCTGCAGTTTTGCGTTGAGCCGAATACACAACACCCAAGTTGTTGTAGGGTTCGGCCAAATCGGGATGAAGTTCACGGGCCTTCTGCAAAGTGACTACGGCTTGCGCCAGTTGCCCCGCTCGATAGTAGGCGTCGCCAAGAGCGTTAAGGACGGAAGGTTCTTCCGGGCTGCGCGAAGCCGCGTTTTCAAGGGCCTTGACCGACTTTGAGGCTTCTCCGGTCTCGATCAAGGTCAGTCCGAGCCCGCGCGACGCGGGCCAAAAGGCTGCGTCACTCTCCAACGACTTTTCGTACCACTCGATCGCCGCGTCCCAGCGGCCTGCCGCTCGGTACGCCTCCCCGAGCTCGAACGGGAACTCGGGACGGGTCGGCTGGTGCTTTTCGAGGAGAGACTTCAGTCCGTCCAGGCCTTGTTTCAGATTTACTCGGTCTTTGACCTGGGCGACGGCGAGATAGAGCTGGTCCTCGACGGTCACGGGCTCGCCGGGAGGATAGTAGAGGACCACTTTGCCGAGATAGGGTTTCCGTTCAGGGATTGCGTCCGACGCGGGCCGCCGCAAAATCAGATGATCCGTCAGGCGTACGTGGACCGCATCCTCGGCACGCCGCTTCGGCATGTGGCAAGTGACGCATTCGGCTGCGGCGGGGTGGCTGCCTCGTTCGACGGCCATCTGGATTCGCTGGTCGTGGCACCCGAGGCAGATGCTGGAAAAGCGCTGGACCGCTTCGTCCCCGCGCGGCGCGTCGTGGGGATCGTGGCAGGTCGTGCAGGTGAGCGAGCCCTTGCTCTTGATGAAGCAGGCGGATTTCCGAAGCCGGTAGACGGCGTTGACGACCTCGAACTTGTCATCCCAGCCGCCCCCTGGCGCGTGATCGAAGTGCAGCACCGATGCGCTCAGTGGCGCGCCCGGCCGGTACGAGAAAGGCCCCTGGCCGTAGCGCCAGACGGAGTGCGGAAGTTCCCGGCTGGTGGTTTCGAGATGGCATTGCATGCAGACCTCGATTTGGCGGTCCGCGGACAAGCGTGCCGGGTTCACTATCGAGGTTCGAATCTCCACCGACCCCGCCTCTCTTTGGGCTGCCGCCACATGCTCGCGACCGGGTCCGTGACAGCGTTGACAATCGATGCCCTCCGGGATTCGGCCCGGGTAAACGGGTGACCTCCCGTTCGCATCCGAGCCGACGGGGACGTCCGGGTAGCCGTTGTGACAACTCATGCATTCGTAGTCGACTTCGCGGCGAAAGTCCGGATGCCCCGGCTGGTCGTACCCGGGCGCCATCTCCCAGAAACCACCACTCTCCGAGTACCAGGTGAGAGGAAGTTGGAGTAACCGATTCTCAGTCGTACGGTGGATGTAACCACGGGCGTGATTGCCGGAGCCCATCACGTAGTGGATCTCCTTCTCCAGCACATTGACGTGCCCGCCATTCGATCCTTGCTGGTAGCGCCGGATGAAGTAGCGGCCGTCCTTCTCGTAGGCCAGGTAATAGCGTCGTGACGCTGCGTGATAGAACGGCTGTTGCCCGCTGAAGTCGGCGACGGCGCTCCCCGGCGTCAGCTTGAAAAAGGAGCGCCCCATGCCCGTCCGTCCAAACCGAGCCGCTATGTCTTGGTGACAGGAGGCGCATATCGCAGGTGATACGTAGCCCGCGTCGCGGCCGGCTGTGTAAAGCGGTGGTTTCTCGTCAGCGGCGATCGCCGCTTGCACCAGGATGCTTGCGAGGAGAACACCCGGCAACGCCCAAGACCCAACACGAAGGAGGCGCGCGAGCTGAATTTGGGGATTACAAATGGGAACGAGCTTGATCCCCAGCGCAGTTAGCCGCGATCGACGGGCTGACTCGCCGGAAGCAATTCCTCGTCCGCGCGGCGGTAAGGCCCCTGGGGCCCGCTTGGTTGCTGTCCCGTCAGGACCGGTGCGCACATCTTCTCCAACAGATCGGGGTTCCGTAGACTCGTGCGGAACGCCATCGACACAGCGCCCCGGAGTCGTATGTCAAGGCCCAAGCTGCTGAGGGTGATCTTAACGCCACTCAGGACTTCCGGCAATGTGCAACGAATGATCTCTTCTTTGACGATGGGCAGCAGCACGTCTTCGCCCGCAATGATGTCGCCCCCCAAGATAACAATCTCGGGGTTCAGGAACTGAATGGCATACGAGAGAGCGCGGCCCAACGCTTTTCCGGCTCGGTCGAGCACCGCCTTGGCGGTTTCGTCGCCGCGCCGAGCTTGCTCGAACACATCCGTGACTCGTCGGCAGCCGGCGCCGGCCTCGCCGGCCCGTTCGCGGTACTGCCGGACGATGTTGCCGCTCGACGCTATGGATTCGACGCAACCTCTTCGCCCACAGCCGCACAAATCATCTGCGTCAGGCTCAACGATGCAGTGCCCGAGTTCGCCGACCGTACCGCGCCAGCCGTCCACCGGCTTCCCATCAAGAAATACGCCTAGGCCGATTCCGCGCTCGACAATGACAAAGAGACCGTTGCGGTAGTCTTGGGCGCAACCCAGCCAGCGTTCCGCCATCACGCAGCTATGCTTGTCGTGTTCCGCGAAAACCGGCAGGTGCAGTGCCTGGCGCAGTTCGGTTAGAAAAGGGAACCTTCGCCAGCCTAGGTTGAACGCCGTCAGTCGACCTTCCGGGTCGAGCAGCCCGGGATAGCTCACGCCTGCCGCTACGACGCGAGATCGCTGCTGTTCATCGAGATCCTGCAGTATCCGCGAGACCCCCGCTGTGAGCTTGTCGAGCCGTAGTGGCTTGCCCTGCTCGAAATCCTCTTCCCAGCGGCATCGGATGTCGCCGACAAAGTTCGATAGTGCAAATCGGATGCTGCGCCCCTCGAGGTCGAGGGCGGCGAAGTACCCCGCCTCCGGGTTCAACGCGAGCACATCGCTCGGCCGGCCGCCGTTCGATTGCCTTTCGCCGACTTTGAGCACCGTACCGCGATTCAGAAGCAGGCGAAGGGCATGGCTCACGCTGGCCGGATTGAGGCCTGTTCTCTGGATGATGTCGGTTCGCGTTGCCGTCCTCCGCTTGTAAAGCAGCCGGAGGATCTCCTGTAACCACTGGTTGGCAACCTTTGGCATGATCTGGGGCGCCCCGCCATGCTGGGCGCCGCGGCGCGGTCTTGTTCTGGGGGGGAACTGTCATCTTCGCACGTCGCTGAAGGTCGTATCAACCCAGGGTTGCAACCGGGGTTCCAACCCAGCAACCTGGCCGCTGGGGAATTGATATTCGTTTGCTGTTGAAGCCCAATGATAATGTCCCCTTGAGCGCCCAATAGAAATGTCCCCTACTCTGAGGCTCCGAAGGAGGAGCCGAGAGTGGGAAGGACATGGATGAGTGCCAAGGAGTTGAGGCGCGGCGAAGTGCTGAGCCGAGTGAAACGAGGGGAACTGAAGTTGACCGAAGCCGCCGAGCTGCTGGAGGTCAGCTACCGCCATGCGAAGCGTCTGAAGAAGCGTTACCGTGCGGGCGGGGCCAAGGCTTTGGTGCACGGTAACGTCGGCCGTGCTTCGAACCGAGCCGATCAGAAGCGACGCCAGCAGGTTCTCGAGTTGGTGCGCGAGAACTATGCGGGCGAGGAGCACGAGCGCTTCGGGCCGACGCTGGCGTCGGAACATCTGGCAGCCGACCACGGCCTGGAAGTGCCGCGCGAAACACTGCGGCGCTGGATGCTCGCCGCGGGTCTGTGGAGCCGCCGTCGCAAGCGCCAACCGCATCGCACCCGGCGCCAACGCAAAGCGCACTTCGGCGAGCTGATTCAACTCGACGGTTCGCACCACCACTGGCTGGAAGAACGCGGCCCGAAAGCCTGTCTGATGAACTTCGTCGATGACGCGACCGGTGTGGCGCTGTGCCGTTTCTCGGACCAGGAAACGACCTGGGCCGCGGCCGATCTGCTCGCAGCCTGGGTACGTCAACACGGCGTTCCCAAGGCGTTGTACTGCGACTGGAAAAACGTCTACCAGCGCCAGCCGACGTCGCGGGAAGTGCTGGCAGGCATCAAGCCCGAGACGCAGTTCGGGCGCATGTGTGCCAAGCTCGGCATTACGATCATGGCGGCTTCCTCGCCGCAAGCCAAGGGCCGAGTGGAGCGCCATCACGGCACGCACCAAGACCGCCTGATCAAGAAGATGCGGCTGCGCGGGATCGTCGAGTACGAGGCGGCGAACCGTTATCTCGACGAGGAGTACCTGGCCGAGCACAACGAGCGCTTCGCCTGTGAGCCGGCGGCGGCAGCGGACTTTCACCAGGCGCTCCCCCGCGGCACCGAGCTGCGAGGGGTGTTCTGTTGCGAGTACGAACGGGTGGTGAGCAACGACCGGGTGGTGCGTTTCGAGAATCGTTGTTTGCAGTTGAAGCCGAAACGCAACCAGGGCGTGGGGGCGGGGGCACGGGTGACGGTCCAACAGTGGCGCGATGAGAGCTTGCAGGTGAGGTTTGACGGGCACGAGATCGAGCACGACGTGATCGCCACGCCGACGCCACAGCTGCGGACGAAGCCAGCACCACAGCAGCGTCCGGGGGGCGGGCGCAAGCCGGCGGCGGACCACCCCTGGCGGCGAGCTGTGTTACGGAAAAAACGGGCTGCGAATACATAAGAGGGCTGTGGAAATGCCGGG
The DNA here is from genome assembly GCA_965261065.1 of Bryobacterales bacterium. GTDB lineage: Bacteria > Acidobacteriota > Terriglobia > Bryobacterales > UBA6623 > JAKZVK01. The sequence goes on from OZ253444.1 coordinate 8,701,170, forward strand.
TCGGATGGAAAGCGTGGAAAATCTCTCGAGGCAGCAGTACCGGGTTCGAGGAGCGGTGGATGGTTTTCCACCCTTCCCACCGCCCCTTGGAAATCGCTACGCGATTCCCACAGTTCCACAGCCCCGACGACGACGATATCTCTCCTACGAACAAGAAACACAAGGGGACACTTCTATCGAGCTACCGAGGGGGACATTTCTATTGGGCGTTGACAAATTGATATTCGTTTGCTTGACAACGAAAGACTAAATCACCTAGAGTTTTTGGAGCGGCTGAACAGGTCGGCGGCGAGGATCTGAGGGTCTCTTCGCCAAACAGGCCGCAATCAAGAGGTCGGTCGAGAGACCGCTTCCCCTCGGAGACGAACTCAGGAGAAAAGGATGATTGCCTCTACTGAAGCGACGAAAAATCATGGCTTGAACAGGACTGCACTGTGCGGGCTCCTGTTCGCGCTCATGGTCTTCTGCCCGGCTCTCGTGGCGCAGACGGACCTCTCAACGATACGCGGGACGGCGACGGATCAGACAGGCGCCGTGATCCCGGCCGTAACCATCACTCTGTTAAACACTGAAACCAACGCCGCTCGAACTTTGGAAACGGACGAGGCCGGGAACTTCGAGATCCCGCTCGTGGGCCCTGGAATCTATCGGCTCACAGCCGAAGCCGCTGGGTTCCAGAACTTCATAGCCGACAACATCGTCATCACGTCCCGCGAGACCCGGCGCATCGACGCGCCGATGCAGTTGGGAACGGTGGGCACGGAGATCACGGTCACGGCGGGCGCCGCGCTGATTACCACCGAAGGAAGCAAGATCTCCGGCAACTTCAACACCGATAAATTCGTCGACAGCCCACTCAGCTACAGCTTCTTTCCGCAAGCTCACATGACCACCCAGCCTGGCGTCCAGACCCCCGCGGGAGGCTGGTCCATTCGCATCGGAGGCCAAAACACCAGTCAGGCCCAAGAGCAGATGGACGGTATTGCCAATGATGGCGTGGTGAATCTGGTTCAGAACATGAACGATTTCGAGGAACTGCAAGTCATCACGTCGAACCAGTCCGCCGAATACGCCCGCGCCGTGGGCTTCGGGATGACCGGCAAGAGCGGCACCAACCAGTTTCACGGCCGCTTCTACTACGACCACATCAACTCGGCGTTGAACGCCCGTGACTTTTTTGAGCAGACAAAGACGCCCTTCAAGCAGCATCGTGGCGGCTTCAACGTGAGCGGTCCGGTCTTCAAGAACAGGACGTTCTTCTTCTTTGGCTACAGTGTGATTCGAATCCCCGCCGGCAGCTTCTTCAATCGGAACGTGGCTCCAACGGCATTTCGCACGGGAGACTTCTCTTCTGAGTCCACGCCGGTGATGGACCCGGCTAGCGGGCAGCCGTTCCCTAACAAGATGATTCCAAGCAGCCGCTTCAGCGATGTGTCGCTGAAGGTTCAACAGGAATTTATGCCGCCGCCGAACCGCGGCGGCCCCGACCTCCGGGTGAACAACTTCGAGTTCGTCCATCCCTACCCGCAAGACATCCTGACGTGGGACTCCATTACCCCTCGTGTGGACCATCGTTTCGGCGACAAGAATCATCTCTACGCCCGCTTCATCAATCGAATAACACCCTACATCCTGGCGCGCGACCTGCCCTGGGCCACATGGACGCGCGAACGGGACCACCACTCGGTGGTCATCGCCGACACTCACATCTTCTCGCCCAACCTCATCAACGAGTTCCGTTGGGGTTGGATCAAGGACTATGTTGAGGATGGCACCACGATCCAGGGTGTCTCACCGGTCTTCGGAGACGACGTCGTACAACGCATCGGTCTGCAGGGTGTGAACCCACAGGGTCTGAGCGCGATGGGCTTCCCGCGGATGGACGTGACCGGGCTAACGTCAATGAAGGTTCGACCGGGTGGGGTCGTGCAAGACGAGCGCAACTTCCAGTACTCGAACTCGACCACTTGGACCAAGGGCCGCCACACCATCAAGTTTGGGCCGCAGTTGCGGACTTTCAACGACTTCGACTCGCAAGTGTTTGAAGGAACGTACGGCAGCTTCCGGTTCGACGGAAGGGTATCCGGAGTGCCCTACGCCGACTTCCTGCTGGGACTCCCGGGCCGGAGCCAGCGCCTGGATCCCTTCACGAACCGGACCCGAAAGTCCCATGAACTCGGCTTCTTTGTCACCGATACATTCAAGGTCAGCCAGCGAGTCACGCTCGACATGGGCGTGCGCTGGGACTACTTCGGTGCCACGAAGTTCGATGACGGCCTGCAGTACAACTGGGATCCGAATACGGGCAACGTGATTGTCCCGGACGCGGCTCTAAGCAGCGTCAGCCCACTCTACCCCGACACGATCAATGTCGTCGCCGGGGAGGTGATTCCAAGTCCGAAATCCGGGAACCTCCGGCCCAGGATCGGCCTTGCGTATCGTATACGAGACGACTTCGTCGTCCGGGGCGGATACGGGCAGTACAGCGAGGGCCTGGGCCGCTTCCACCGGGCGCTGTCGACGGGCCCCTTCCAGATCACCGAGACGTATTTCAACTCCGTCACCAACGGCGTTCCCCTCCTGGCGTTTCCGAATCCGTTCCCCGATCTGAGTCTCGCGAGCGTACCCTCGCAGAACATCGACGGCTATCCCAACACGACGGAGAACGGCTTGATTCACCAGTACAACGTGAGTGTCGAAAAGCAGGTCGGCGACCTCGGGCTTCGCTTGTCGTACATGGGGTCGACCAACAAGAACATGAACTACCGGCTCAACATCAACAAGCCCGTACCGAGCCTGGAGGCGTTCGATGCGAGCCGGCGGCCGTATCCGCAGTTCGTCAACACTAGATTCTGGCGAAACGACGGCGAGAACAACTACAACGCTCTCCAGTTCCAGGTCACTCGCAAAATGGGGGCGCTGACGTTCGACGGTCACTACACGATGTCGCACAACATGTCGAACTTCCTGAACTTGGAAGATCCCTACGCGCCACTGGCGTTTAACCGCGAACAGTACAACTCGCGCCACCGGGGTGTCATCAACACGACGTGGATTCTGCCGATCGGCCGGGGCAAGTCGTTGCTGAGCGACGCTCCCGCGGTGGTGGATGCGGCTCTGGGCGGCTGGCAGTTGGGCTGGATCGCGTACCTACAAAGCGGCCAGTTCTTCTCGCCGAGTTTCAGTGGAGCGGATCCGTCCAACACGAATAGTTTTGGCGGCAGGCCCGATCGTATCGCGGACGGCAATCTGGCTGCCGGCAGCCGGCAGATCGACCGCTGGTTCGACGCGTCGGCGTTTGCAGCGCCTCCGCTGGGCCGGTTCGGCAACTCGGGGACGAACGTTCTGGAGGGCCCGGGCTGGAACCTGCATCACTTGAGCCTGCTCAAGAGGTTCAACATCACCGAGCGGGTGGGGTTCGTTTTGCAGGGGTTATTCCAGAATGTCTTCAATCACCCGCACTTCCGCTTCCCGAACTTGAACATCAGCCGGCCGGCTCAGGTGGCTCAGATCGCGCGGACCCGCAGCAGCCGGGAAAAGGACGCCAAGCGGGAGATCTTTATCAGAGCTCGTATTGAGTTCTGACCCAACAGCGGCAGCCGGTTTCAACCGGCTGTCGCTCTATGACCCCTTGTCTTCGGGCGGGCGGCGTTGTAAGCGGCCCGCCTTTTTTTTCGAACGGCGAACGTTGACACCGTCGTTTTCCAGGCAGGTAGCCTCGTGAATCGCAGAGACCTGTTTCGAACCGCCCTCCGTGTTCCGCTCGCGGGAACAGCCTTCGCCCTACCATCACCACCCAACGCCAACAGCCCACTTCTCAAAGTCGGGTTCGCCGAGGAAGACATCACCCCTGAGGTGGGCAGTGAGCAGCCGGGTGGATACGGCAAGTCGTACCACACGACGATCCATGACCCGTGTAAAGTCCGAGTCGCCGTCTTCGACGACGGCTCAAACGCAGTCGCATTGGTGGGCCTCGATGCGCTGCTGGTGCCTCGGTACATCGTCGATCGGGCTCGCGCGGACATCGAAGGCCGCTGTGGTGTGCCCGGTCCGGCCGTCATGATCGGGGCTTCGCACTCTCACTCTTCAGGCCCAATCGGCATGATCAAGAAGGGCGACTACGATCACGCCTCCGAGTTCGTCCAACGCCTGGCTTACGAACACTCGACGTTGGACGATGCTGACTATTCCCGTACGGTCGAACAAAAGATTGTTGCGGCTGTGTGCCGGGCTTTCGACCAGCGCGCTCCCATGAGTTGCAGCATCGGCGCCGGGAGCGAGGACCAGGTCGCTTTTAACCGCCGCTTTCGGATGCGCAACGGCCTCTCCTACTCGCATCCCGGGCAGGGGAATCCGGATATTTTGGGGCCGGCGGGCCCTACCGACCCGGTCGTGACCGTCCTGGGTGCTTGGGGCGAAGACCGCAAACTCCGAGGTTGTGTCGTCAACTATTCCTGCCACGCAACGACGAACCCCGGCGGCATCTCAGCCAACTGGATCTACTATCTCGAGAAGACCATTCGAGGCGTCTTGGGGCCCGATGTCACCGTAGTCTTTCTGCAAGGCTTCTGCGGAGATGTGACCCAGGTCGACAATCTCAGTCCCTACAAAAGGAAATCCGGAGAAGAGGAAGCGATTCTGGTCGGAGGCCGCGTCGGCGCGGAAGCCGTCAAGGTCCTGCTTGCATCCCATGGCGGCTCGTTGGGCCCTGTTGCGGCTCACTCAGAAACCATCCGTCTTGCCCGGCGCAAACCGGACTCGCAGCGCGTCCGGGATAGCCTGCAGATTGCCAAAAAGGATCCCCCGGCGGTGGGGCCCACAGAGTGGACTTTCGCGAAAGAGATCGTCTTGCTGGATGCGCTGGTTCAAAAAGCGCCTGAGCTGGATGTCGAGATCCAGGCGATCCAGGTCGGTCCGGCAGTCTTTCTCTCCACTCCGGGCGAGATGTTCGTCGACTTCGGACTGCGGCTGCGGAAGCGAAGCGGTTTCCCCTTTACCGTTCCCGTCGAGCTCGCCAATGGCACGGCGGGCTACATACCCACCGAGGAGGCGCTGGGGCCCCACGGCGGGGGCTACGAGACCCGGCTGACGAGTTACAGTAATCTCGTTCCGTCCGCGGGCCGGCAGATCGTGGAAGCAGCGGTCAGGCTGGCGGGGTCACTCGAGCCCGGCGCGGTCCCCCATCCGCCGAAGGCTTCACCGGTTAGCGCGGACGGTGACGGGATTGGTGCGAAGCCGTGGTCCTACGGTAACGTGCCGCCTGAACTGAAGTAGGGAGACGGATATCGTATCGCATCCAGTCTTTCTCGGGAGCAGTTGTTGATGAGCGAGTTCCAAAAACATGAAGAACGGACGATGACTTGTGGTCGAAAACCATCGTCCCCGTTTCCCATGAATCGACGGCAACTGCTGCTGGGAGCTCTCACCGCTTCCACGGCAGGGCTCGGCTTTCCGCGGATCGTCCGCGCACTGGCAGGGAAACTGCGCGCCGGAGCGGCAACTTACAACATCACTCCCTCGCTGGGCTGCTCGCTGGCCGGGTCGATGCGCAACCGCATCGCCGACGAAGTGCACGATGAACTGCACGTGCGCAGCTTGGTGCTGGACAACGGCAGCACCCGGCTGGCCTTGGCCATCGTCGACTCTTGCGTTGTCCCACGAAAGATCATCGACCGCGCCAAAGAGCTGATCCGCGAGCAAACCCAGATCCCGGCAAGTCATGCGCTCGTGTCGGCGACGCACACTCACAGCGCTCCGCCGGCGGCTCATCTTTTCCAAAGCGAGGCCGACCCCGCCTACCAGGACTGGTTGAGCGTTCGGATCGCCGATGCCGTGCGTCTGGCGGCCAATCGACTACAGCCGACCCGAATCGGATGGGGGGTCGGGAGAGAAGATCGGCTGGTCTTCAATCGCCGGTTCTTCATGAAGCCGGGGACGATCCCGCCTGACCCCTTCGGACGCACGACCGACACGGTCAGAATGAATCCGCCCCGGGCAAGCTCCGATCTGGTCCGAGCCGCTGGTCCGACCGACCCGGAGGTGGGCATTCTGGCGGTCGAATCACTTGACGGGCAGCCCATTTGCGTCCTGGGGAGCTATGCGCTGCATTACGTAGGTCCGGGGGCGTCTACTCATATCACGGCCGACTACTTCGGCCAGTGGGCGAGGGCAATGGCACGAATCGCCGACGTGAGGCCGTCCCAACGCTTCCCGCCTTTTGTTCCCATTCTGGCCAACGCCTGCTCGGGAAACATCAACGGTGTCGATTTTTTGAAGCCCTCGGTCCGGCACCCGCCCTATGCGCAGATGAAGCGCTACGCCGACATTCTGGCGGCTGAGAGCTACCGGACTTGGCGCTCGATCGAGTATCACGACTCGGTCGAACTGGGTGCCTCTCTGGAAGAGATAGGGCTGGGCGTCCGCTTGCCCACCGCGGCGGATGTGGCGCAGGCGCGCAAGATCCTGGCGGGCGCGCCGAAAGAAGGCAACTACCGCGACCGCGCGCAGATCTATGCTCGCGAAACTCTCATCATGAGTGAGACCTTCGCGCCAACGGTCAAGACCTTCGTCCAAACGATGCGGATTGGTGATCTGGGAATTGCCACCTTTCCCGGGGAGGCGTTTGTCGAGTTGGGCCTGGAAGTCAAGAAGAAGAGCCCGTTCAAAACGCAGTTCCTCATCGAGTTGGCGAACGACTATCGGGGCTACATCCCCACTGTCGAAGGCCACGAGCACGGCGGGTATGAAACCTGGCGCGCCAAATCGAGCTTCCTGGAAACGCACGCCGCACCCAAGATGGTGGGCTCGGCGCTGCGCCAGTTGGAAAAGCTGGCCTGACGCCCGTGTAGGAGACAGTCTTTCGACGGCGACGGCTACTACGAGAACAGCACAGTCTTCGCCGACCAGCTCAACTTTCCCAACGGCGTCATGCGCTGGCGCGACGGCGTGTTGGTTACCTCGGCGCCCGACATTCTTTACTTGGAAGACACGGACGGAGACGGCCGGACCGACGTACGCCGGGTCGTGCTCACCGGGTTTTCGGCCACAAATCCGCAACTGCGCGTCAACGGCTTGCGATATGGGGTCGACAACTGGATCTACGCCAACTACCCGCGGGTGATCCGGCCGCGGAAGTACGTGGATGAGTTTGGTCATCCGGGTGACGCCCTGCGGTTCCCTGATCACCCCGATGCTCCGCCGCTCGACATCCGCGCGGAAGACGTCCGCTTCCGGCCCGACGGGGCTCGCCTCGAGGCGCTCGGCGGCGTTTCGCAGTTCGGCAATTTCTTCGACCACTGGGGTGATCGCTTTACAACCTGGAACAACGACTATGTCCGTCACTTAGTGATCGAAAGCCGCTACTTGAAGCAAAACCCATATCTCGCGGTCGAAAAGGCTTACTACTCGCCGTCGGGACTCGATCACTCTGCGCCGGTGTACCCTGTTACCGAGAACCCTCTGCACATTCACGATTCCCAGATCGGCCACTTCACGTCGTCCTGTGGCTTGTCGGGCCGGGGCCTCGATATATTCCGAGAGTCGTGCGCGGAGTGCCACAGGGTCGGAGACCTGGGCCACGAGGTGGGCCCCGATCTGCTCTCCCTCACAACACGTTACAAGGAGGTCTTCCTTGCCGACATCCTGATGCCGAATCAGTCGGTCGAAACCGGCTTTGAGGAGTATCTGGTCAACACAGTCGACGGGCGATCCCTCTCGGGGATCATCGCCAAGGAGACCCCGACGACGGTTACGATCCGTCGGGCGAAGGGCGAGGAAGACACCATCCTGCGGGGCAACGTCAAGAGCATGTATTAGCTCAGTGTCTCACCCATGCCCGAGGATCTGGAGGAGACGATCAGCGTGCAGGATATGGCCGACCTGATCGCCTATCTCAAGGCCCTGGGGACTTGAGGTCTACAGCGGGCAAGTCGAACGATGCAAAACCCAGCCCTGATCGTAGGCGACGCGGCATCGTGCCAGGCCCCTGTGGATTGTTGCTGATCCTGGTTTCCCTCCTTCCGCTCGGAGCGGCGGATCTGCGAATCGGAACGGCGTCGGTCGTCATCACGCCGCCGGCAGGGATGCCGATGGCGGGCTCTTACTCGCTGCGTGTGTCGGAAGGGGTGCTTGACGACCTTCATACCAAGGCGCTGGTCCTCGAGAAGGACGGAGTCCGTGCCGCGCTGGTGGCATGCGACCTGATTGCCGTCAGCGACGAAGTCGTGAGCGAAGCTCGCCAGTTGATCGAACAGAACACCGGCATCCCGGGCAGTCACGTCATGATCAGCGCCACGCACACCCATTCGGGGCCTTTCATGCCGGGCCGCGCGAGCTTCGACAAATACTTTGGCGGAGAGATGGAAGTCTCTCGGCAGTTTCGGCTGATACTGCCCGGCCAGATCGCTGAAAGCGTCCGCAAGGCGGCGGAGCACGTTGAGCCCGCCGTCGTCATGACAGGCGCGCTCGACCTCGTGTCCATCCCTGAGCGCTTCGTTGCGGAGGCGCGCCGCCGCATCGAGTCACGGAAGGGCATTCCGGGCAAGTTCGTCATGATCAGCGCGACTCATTCGCACACAGGTCCGGAGATGGGCGCGCGGCTCAAGGGTGTGGATGCCGCCACGGAAAAGATCGCCACCAACTACCACAAGGCCTTGTCGGGCTGGATCGCCGAGAGCGTCGCGAAGGCCGTTGCGGACCTTCAGCCCGCGCAACTCTCCACGGCCGTGGGCCACGAGGACTCCATCAGGTTCATTCGCCGGTTTCGGATGAAGGACGGCCGAGTCGGTTGGAATCCCGGCAAGCTCAACCCGGATATCGTCCATCCGATTGGCGCTATCGATCCTGACGTTCCCGTCGTCTAGTTCTCAACGCCCGATCGCGAACCCCTGGCGACGTATGTGAACTTCGCCAATCACCTCGATACGGTCGGCGGCATGGAATTTCCCTTGACATCGAGAAGCGCAACGGCAAGCCCATCGAGGCCGGGTTCAGCTCATCAAATTGGGAGATCAAATCGCGTGGGTGGGATTGCCGGGAGAGATCTTTGTCGAGTTGGGGAAGGCCATCAAGATCGCCTCACCCTTCCCATTGACAATCGTTGCGGAGCTGGCCAACGGCTCAATCGGCTATGTGCCAGATCGCCGTGCCTATCCGCAGGGCGCCTACGAAGTGATTAGTACAAGGGTGGCGGCAGGCAGCGGCGAAAAATTGGTTGAGAGTGCCACCCGGCAATTGGTTACGCACCGCAATCGATTTCTTCGTTGAGAAGAAGCGAGCGGCGCACGCCATCCAGCACACTTTGCGACTCTGTCTGATATGACACGACGGGATTTACTCTCAGCGATCCCTCCCTCGATCGGCGCAGCCTTGAGCGGCACCGGGGAGGGCCGCTCCGCCACGTCTTCCCCGGGGCGCTTGCGCGCCGGTGCGGCCACCAGTAATATCACACCCCCCCTCGGCATCTCGCTCGACGGACCGATCTCACAAAACGGCCCGGCCCGGCACGTGCACGATGAGCTGCACGCGCGTTGTCTTGCACTAGACGACGGCTCGACACGGATGGCGATCGTCATTTGCGATAGCACCATGCTCTGGCAAGACGTAATGGACGAGGCCAAGGAACTCGCATCGGAAGCTACGGGTATGCCTACCGAGCACATGCTGATGGCCGCGACCCATACCCACAGCACTCCACGGCTGGGCGTGACGGACGGAGAGCTGGAGCGGTGGTACCGAGAGTTTCTTCCTCGCCGTATGGCCGACAGCATCACGCGGGCTGTCAACAATCTCGCTCCTGCCCACATTGCCTGGGGAGCGGTGCAACGGCCCGAGTTTCTATTCAACCGGCGCTGGTTTATGAAGGCCGAGTCCATTCGTCCTAACCCTTTCGGGGAGCAAGGCGACCGCGTTCGAATGAACCCACCTCGAGCCAGCCCCGATCTCGTTCGGCCCGCAGGGCCGGTCGATCCTGAGCTGTTCGTGGTCTCGCTGCGGCACGATGACGGGCGGGCTTTGGCGCTGCTGGCCAACTACGGACTTCACTACGTGGGCGGTTCGCGACGAGGAGATATCAGCGCCGACTACTTCGGAATGTTCGCCGATCGCGTCAGTGAATTACTGGCTTCCGAGCATCCCGACATGCCGTTTGTCGCCATAATGTCGAACGGTACGAGCGGCGACGTCAATGCCATAGACTTTCTCAGGAAGCCGGAGCGGTCGCAGCCATACTCGCGCATGCGAGGGGTTGCCAACGACTTGGCCGACGCGGCGGTCCGCATTTCGAAGGAGGCCGACTACGAGAACCAAGTCTCTCTGGCGGCGGCTCAGAGTCGGCTCGAACTGGGAGTGCGCCGGCCGGACGAACGGCGTCTCCGGTGGGCCCGTGAGGTTTGGTCGCGAGCTAAGAAACTGTCACAAAATAACATTTGCATCTAGAATTGTTTTCACTTACTCTGGAAGGGTGAGCGAGCCGGCAGCCATCAAGCGTCGTTATGAGGCGCTGCGAGGGGTGCTCGATGAACGTTCGCGGCGGCTGCTGGTGGCCGCGGAAAGCTTGGCCCTGGGGCGCGGCGGCATCTCGGCAGTGGCCCGAGCGACCGGGGTCTCACGGCAAGTCATTGCCCGTGGCCGCCAGGAGTTAACCGAGCCCGCTGGGCCTCCGCCCGGCCGCATCCGGCGTCGGGGCGGCGGGCGCAAGCGAAGCGTCACGAAAGACCCCACTCTCAAGAGCGAGCTGGAGCGGCTGGTCGAGCCACTCACGCGCGGCGATCCGGAATCCCCCCTGCGCTGGACGTTGAAAAGTGTCCGCAAGCTAGCCGCCGAACTCGAACGGAGGGGCCACCCAACGAGTCATCGCATGGTGGCCGAGCTGCTGCACCAGCTGGGTTACCGCCTGCAAGCCAACCGCAAGACGAAAGAAGGAACGAAGCATCCCGACCGCAACGCTCAGTTTGAACAGATTAACCGCAAGGTGAAGCGTTTTTTGGCTCACCGCCAGCCCGCCATCTCGGTCGACACGAAGAAGCGGGAACTGGTGGGAGATTTCAAAAACAACGGGCGGGAGCTACGGCCGAAGGGTGATCCGGAGAAGGTGCGGGTGCATGATTTTCCGATTCCCGAACTGGGCCGGGCCACGCCCTACGGGGTCTATGACATGGCGCGCAACCGGGGTTGGGTCAGCGTCGGGGTGGATCATGACACGGCGGCGTTTGCGGTCGAGACGATCCGCCGCTGGTGGCGCTCGATGGGGCAGGCCGCTTATCCGCAGGCGAAGCGCTTGCTGATCACCGCCGACGCGGGCGGCAGCAATGGCTCGCGTCCGCGGCTGTGGAAGCTGGAATTGCAGAAGCTGGCGGACGAAACCGGGCTGCGGATCGCGGTGTGTCACTTCCCGCCCGGCACCAGCAAGTGGAACAAGATTGAGCACCGGCTGTTTTCCTACATCAGTCAGAACTGGCGCGGCAAGCCGCTGATCAGCCATGAGGTGATCGTGAATCTGATCGCCGCGACGACGACGCGAACGGGATTGCAAGTCCATGCCGAACTCGACACGGGCAGTTATCCGACCGGCATCAAGATCACCCACCAGCAGATGGCGGCCCTCAAGCTGCGCCGAGACAAGTTTCACGGGGAGTGGAACTACACGCTCCTTCCCCGCAAGACCCTAGATTGACAAGGTTATTTTGTGACGGATTCTAAGGGGGCAGCGCCGCTCACCCGGTCTCAGGTTTATGCCCGCGAGACCCTGGCTTTGGCGGACTACCCAGCGACCCTCAACGTGCCAATGCAGGCTTTCGGGATCGGCCGCTTAGGGGTGGCCGCGATTCCCTGCGAAGTTTTTTCGCCGAAACCGGCTTGGCCATCAAGCGGCAGAGCGCCCTGAAGCCAACTTTCACGATCGAGTTGGCCAACGGGTACTTCGGATACCTGCCCACCGCCCAACAGCACGAATGGGGTGGTTACGAAACCTGGGCCGCGCGCTCAAGCTGCCTCGAACAACAGGCGGAGACGAAGATTCGGGCAGAAGTTCTACGGCTGTTGGGTAGGCTCTCGAGACCGGGGGAGTGAGCCGACAACTCGTTAGTGCAGCGACGAGGTTTACCTGATTGCGGTGGCGCTTCCAACACTGCCGAAGAGGCAGACCCGTTCACTTAGATCAAAGACCGAATCACTGATTGGAAGGGTTGGGGTGCTGTCCTCAGAGCTATGCGCCGCCGGTTTCGGCGATAACGATCTCCACGCGGCGGTTCTTGCTGCGTCCCGCGGCGGTGCGATTGTCGGCGATCGGCTGTGACTCGCCGAGGCCCATGGTGACCATCTCCCCGGCGGCAATGCCGGCTTCCTCAAGGTAAGCGCGGACGGCGTTCGCGCGCCGTTCCGAGAGCCGTTGGTTGATCGCCGTGCCGCCGGTGCTGTCGGTGTGGCCTTCGATGCTTAGCTCGAAGTCGGGCATGACCAGGAGGATGCCCGCGAGACGGCTGAGGACTTCTTTTGCCTTCGGACGCAGCGTCGTCCTGCCCGAGGCGAACAGGATGTCCGGCAGGTTGACCACGACGCCGCGAGCCGTTTCGTGCGTTTCGACCACCTGGTTCAGCGCATTCTGGAGCCGGGATCGTGCCGCGGCGGCGTATCGCTCCGCTTCTTCCTTGAGGCCGGTCAGGCGCTCGGCCTCCGTTTCCGCCAGCCGCATCATCTGCTGTGCTTGCTGCTGTTCGATCTTCGCCTGCCGCACCGCCTCTTGCGCTTCGGCTTTGGCTTCGAGCGCCTCTGCGCGCTCCCGTTGTGCCGCAGCCGCCTCCTGTTGTGCCTGGGCCTGAGCGGCTTCGGCTTCGGCCTTGGCGACCCTCAAGTCCGCGATTTCGCGGGTCCGGGCGTCTCGTGCCGCCTGGTCGGCGCGCTCTTCGGCGCGCGTCTGCGCCTCGACCGCCGCGCGCACGGCGGCGCGGGCCGGCAGCGCGAGGTCTCGCTCTTTGACGCCGTTGCCGAATGCCTCCAGCATCCGATCGACCGCCTTTTGCGCCTTGTTGAGCTCCTCGGGCGCGTAGCGGCGTGCTTGCGCCTTCTCGGCCAGACTCATCGCGGTCATCGCCTGCTGGCGCTCAACGCGGTACTCCCCCTGGCTCCGGGGAATCTCGGCCAAGGTCTCGCGCTCGAACGCGTACTCGCCCGCAAAGCCCTGGTAGCTGACGATGGAGGTGTCGACGCGCTTGCCCGCCAACAACGAAGCGCTGACGTTCTGCAGGACCACGAACGAGCTGGGCCGGCTCACCAAAAAGTGTGGCTCCGACGTCACGAACATGCCGAAGGTCGACAGGGGCGTGGACGTGTTCAGCCGGCTCTTGGCGCCTCGCAGAATCAGCTCGCCCGTATTGACGACGACACCCTCGGGTGAGACCGTCCACAGAACGTAGGTGTTGTACTCGCCGCCGAACAGGGCGGGCTTCATGCGCTCGATGCGGATATCGATCTCCGCCGCCCCCCGTCGCCGCCGAACCGTCGCCTTGCCCCGGGCCTCCGGCAAGCGGCGCGTGCCCCTGAACTGCACCTCGACTGTGGTTCGCTCCGGATACGTGACGGCCAGGCTCTTGCGCGCACCGTCGGAGTCCGAGTTCTGTGTTTCTTGTGGGTGGAGCTGAGGCGCTGCTGATATCGCCAGCCACAAGATGGTGAGCAAGGCCCCACGGCCAAACACCCCTGGCACAAGCAACCCGTACCTAGTCAAGCGATCTCGCATGTTGGTTAAGCATCCAGGATAAACCTATCGGCGCTTCGAGGAGAAGCCTGTCAGAGCACGCGTACCAACTCGTAGCGCCGCACGATTTCGCGAAAGCCGGCCGCGAGCAAGGCGTCCAGCAGCGGGTTGTCGGCCGGCTCGTTGTAGCAGACGATGGTTGGATGCTGCCGCTGTAGTGTGGACAACACCGCTTGCAGAGGCTGTTGGGACGCGGCGTCGCCGACCCGCGCGCCCAGATCCACGATCTCCGCCGCTTCCGACCCGGCCTGAAACAGAACGTACGCGGCCGGAGCGCCCTTCGAGAGAACCGCTACCCCTTGCAGGTCGTTGATCTCACGCAGTGAGGGCAGGTCGCGGTTCCAAATCGGCCTGACAGCGTGCAAGTCGTCGAAGTGCGCTAGCAGCGCTGCGGGGTCGGCGGTCGTGACCGCGTCCGGCGAGCTCTCAGCGGAGGGGAGATTCGTGCCGTCCGCCTGCCATTCGAGCGACACCAACTCCCGCAGAGGTTGAAAGCCGGCCCGCTGATACGTGTTGACGGCGCGCGTGTTCTCTTTGATGACACCGAGGCCCATCCGCCGCGCGCCGGCCTCCCGCGCCCACTGGACCATCTCCTCGCAGAGGGGGTGAGACAGTCCTTTGCCGCGGAACGGCACAATCACGCCGAAACCCTTGCAGTAGGATTCCACTCCGCGGACCCCTACCGTTGCGAAGCCAACCGGCGTCTCTCCTATCAGCATCACCGGACAGCGGTCGAGATCGAGTTGCTCGATCCGAATGTACCCGGCGAGATCTTCGGGGGTCACCAGGCATGGGACGAAGTAGTCGGCGAAGGTTCGCGTGTAGAGGTCGGCCAGAAAATCGACTCCGAAAGAGGAGGCCGGCAGAAAACGTACATCCTGGTGACCGTCCACCATATATCAGACAAGGTAGCAGGGCGGCCGATCCGTCTGAAACAGCGATCAACGCCAACCGCTCATTCGACGCCATAGAAACTCTTCCAGTCCTCGCCGGCGAGGCCGTTGAGGTCCCACACCACGTGGCCCTCGCGCAGCGTGAGTTCGCATCGCAGCCGCTTCGTGCCGTCGAGCCGCGCGTTCCTCACGTCGAGAAAACCGAAGCGCCCTTCCTCCATGCGTAGCACGGCGATGTCGGCTACCGCTCCGACGGTGAGGTGGCCCAACTCGGGCCTCTTGATCTGCATGGCCGGGTGGATTGTCGACCGCTTCACCACCTCGTAGAGCGGGACGCCGAGGTTCAAGAACTTGGACATAACGTTCGTCATGTCTTTCATGCCCTGGTTCATGCTGATGACGTGCAGGTCGGTCGAGATGGAGTCGGGCAAGAAACCCTGCTTGACAGCCGGAACCGCCTGCCGCCACCAGAAGCTGCCGGCTCCGTGTCCGACGTCGAACTTCACACCGCGTTTCCGTGCTTGAAACAGGTACTCGCGGACCTTGCCAGTGTCATCGAGCATGGGCACCGAGCCGTGGTAGGTGTGCGTGTACATGTCGCCCGGACGCAGCTTATCGAGCACCATCTCTTCAAACGGGCGTTCGGGACGAAACGCGCCAAAGTCGACCATCACCGGGATGTCGGCGAGCTTGCCCGCCTCGACGGCGCGCTCGACCGCCACCCACTCGGGGCCGCGGTAGTGGGCCGTCTTGATGCCGACAACGTAGTCCTTGTACTTCTTCGCCGCCGCCGCGGTCGCCTCGGGATCCATGTCGTCGACATCCTGCTCGTAGGGCTCGCCGGCCTCACCGTGCCCGACGATGTTGAGCAGAGCCAAGACGCGCGTCTGCACATAGCCGCGCTTGGTGCTCACGAAGTCGATGATCTTCTTCTTGAAGTCGGGGAAGTCGCGCCAGCCGCTGGTCCCTGCGTCGACCGCTGTCGTCACGCCGCTGCGCAACGTGTGGCTGTCGACGTAAACGTTCTGCTCAACAGGCAGCGTGCCCTTGAGGCCGCTGCCGATGACGATGTGCGTGTGCAGATCGACGAAGCCGGGCGTGACATAGAGTCCCGAGACGTCGATGGTCTTCTTCGCTCTAGACGCGGGAAGGTCCTCGTCCACCCGGGCGATCTTGCCGCCGGCAATCGCGACGTCCATCCGTGCGTTGACCTCGTTGTGGGGGTCAATCAGATGACCCCCTTTGAGGAGCAGGTCGTAGGGCTGTGCGCCGAGGGTCAGGGAACACGAAAGCAACAAGAACGCCGCGAAGATACCTCTACTCATAGTTATCCTCCCGCCCGGCAGGATACTGCACTGGATTCGGAAAGGGAAGCCGCGGGCGCCATTGGGGTCCTACGGTAGGGGGGCGGGCTCGGCTGAGAGTTCAGCGGGCTGCGCCAGCACTTGGCCTGCAGGCTTCATGCGGGGGACGGAGTTGACGCCAGGCTCGGCACCCTTGGGCTTATCTTCGACGTCGCGGCGTGACAGCGCGATCTTCTTGTCGAACTCGTCAAGCTTGATGATGCGGAAGGAATACTGTCGGCCGACTTCCAAGCCCTTCTTACCCTTCTTTTTCGACGCCCGTTTCATTTCTGACTGGTGGCAGAGCCCCTCGACGCCCGGAACCAGCTCGACAAACACACCGAACTTCGTGCGCCGGCAAACCAGCCCGGAGAGGACATCGCCCGGGGCGTATTGGCTGAGGAAGGTCTCCCAAATGTCGGGCTCAAGCTGCTTGAGACCCAGGGCGATCCGGTGCTTCTCGGAATCGACCTGCAACACGACCGCACGAACCCGGTCGCCTTTCTTAAGAACTTCCTTGGGATGATTGATGCGCTTCGTCCAGGAAAGATCGCTCACGTGGATCAACCCGTCCACTCCCTCTTCCACCTCGACAAAGGCTCCGTAGGAGGTCAGGTTGCCGACGCGGCCTTCGACGACGGTACCGGTCTGGTATCGTTCGCTCGGGTTCGACCAGGGATTCGGCCGCAGTTTCTTGGCGCTGAGCGAGATGCGCCGCTCCTTGCGCTTCACTTTCAGGACGACAGCCTCGATCTCGTCGCCAATCGAATACACCTTCGACGGATGCGGACGGTGCCGCGACCACGTCAGCTCGGTCAGGTGGATCAGGCCCTCCACGCCCGGTTCCAACTCCACGAACACGCCGTAGTCACTCAGGCTGGTCACCCGTCCGGTCACCTTTTTGCCCGCCAGGAAATGCTCTTCCACGTGGGCCCAAGGGTCGGGGTGCATGTGCTTCAAGCTGAGCGAAACCCGGTCTTTCGCCGAGTCGAACTTCAGGACCTTGGCGGTGACTTCCTGCCCGGGCCGCAAGACATCTGAGGGGCTCTTGATGCGTCCGTAAGAGATGTCGGTGACGTGGATCAAGCCATCGAGGCCGCCCAGGTCGACGAATGCCCCGTAGTCAGTCACATTCTTGACGGTACCGGTGATCTCGCCGCCCTCGGTCAACTTGCTCAAGGTTTCTTGCTTCAATCGCTCGCGCGCTTCTTCGAGCAGCGCCCGCCGAGAGACCACGACGTTGCCACGTTTCCGGTTGATCTTGACAATGCGGACCGGTAGATCCTCGCCGATGAGCGAGTCGAGATCGGCCACCGGACGCAAGTCGACCTGCGAGCCGGGCAGGAAAGCTAGGACACCCACGTCGGCTGAAAGTCCGCCCTTGACCTTGGAGACGATCTTCGCCTGCACGGGTTGTTGGTTCCGCGAAGCTTGCTCGAGACCTTCCCATATCTTCGACTGCTTCGCGCGGCGATGAGAAAGGGAAGCGTATTCGCCGGCTCCCACGGCTTCGACCAGAACATCGATCTCATCGCCGACTTTCACCCGCAGCTCACCGGCATCGTCGCGAAAGTCGTCGAGTGGCGCGACGCCCTCCGTCTTGCTACCGATGTCGACGATCACCCCCGTGTCGGTGATGCTGACCACCTGGCCGCGGCGAATCTCTCCCGTGCGCAGCCAGCTGCGGTCGGCCGTCTCGTCCATGTGTGCGTCGTAGTCGGGAACCTCAGGGACGTCCGCGTCTGATTCGGCCTCGGCGCCTTCGGGAAGCGCGGGAGGCATGCCGGGCACTGACCCCTCCGCGGGCGTCGCCACGGCGGCGGTTGCAGCCGGAGGAGACGCGGGAGGAGTGGGAGGTTCGGCGATCGGCTCGCTAGTGGCCGGCTTTCTCGTTGCTGGCTCTGGAGTCGTGCTTCCAGTGGCGACTGGCGCAACGGCAGCGGGTGGTTTTTGGTCCGCCAGCCCTGCAGAAGGGTCTTCGGCGGCAGGTTCGATGGCTGTGGCCGAGGCTGCCGCTGCGTCGGTGTAGGCAGCTGGTGAACTATCTGGAGCCTCTTGCGGCTCCGCTACCTCCCGATATACCGCAGGGCCCTCATCAGGCTCGGACACGGCCGTGTCGGAGGGGTTCGCTGCCAGGCCTTCGGTGATAGCACGGGAGCCGTCTGCTTCGGCTTGCCCGGCAGGAATCGGATCAGCGGGCGTCGAATCGGTGGACTCAGACCGGCTGGCGTCGGCCACCGGCGGTTCCGAATGACCCGGATCCAACTCAGATGCGGTGCTTACAAAGGAGGGCTCCTCATCCGGGTCGGCCGGCGGGCTCTCGGAGCCCGCGTCTACTGCGTCGCCGGACGTGTGCGGCGCCAAGAAGGGGTGCGGCGCCGGGGGCATTTCGTCTTCAAGGGCGGCTTTCGATCGAGCTACGTCCGATTCGCCAGGCATGTCACCCTTCGATGTTCGTCGTCCCTGACACTTGCGCAGGGCCAACGCAGACACTCCCAGCTTCGCTGAGGATGGAAAACGATCCGAGAAACCTGAACCTGCTACTCAGGATACCGGCTTCGGTATCTACCACTCTTATCGCACCGAAACCGCCGGTCGATCCTAACCTCTGGCGATACCCCCGTTCCGCCAGTGCGTTCAATATAGCCAACACCCTGGATGTTGTCAACGCGAAGTGTGTGCTTTGACACACGTTACAACGATCAACGCGAATTGCAGTTCGGTGCGCGCGAAAAAGGGCCGGAAGCGCTGGAGGAGAGGAGCAGAGGCTCCCCCGCTAGTGCCCGTGGGCCAGGCGTTCGGCAAGGGCAGGAGGTAGTCCGGCGGCGCGGATCTTTTTCTGTGCGGCAGCGATGTCGTAGGGGCAGCGGCGGAACTCGATGAGTTTCTCGTCCGAATCATAGATCGCGTAACCGGCCTGCCATTGGGCGTCGCGCGGCTGTCCCACGGATCCCGGATTGATTAAGTGGCCCTTGCCCTCGACGTAGCGCAAGCGCTTGCCCTCGGGTGGCGACTGTGACATCTCGAACTGTTGGTCGGCATCCCAGTGCAGAAACCCGCCCTGGATATGGGTGTGCCCGAAGAAGACCAGGCGGCCGCCGGCGGGTTCAAACTGCGGCAACGCGTCGTCGGGTTCAATCAGGTACTCGTCCTCATCAAGAACCGAGCCGTGAACCATGAGGAACCCGTTGACCTCCATCGGCCCTTGGGCGAGGCCGCCTAGGTAGGCTTGGTTCTCGGGCGTGAGCACGCGGAGTGTCCACTCGGCCGCGGCGCGAGCGATGGGGTTGAACAGGCTCAGGTCGTCGAGGCCGCAGCAGGCCTTATCGTGATTGCCCCGAATCACCTGTGGGACGTTTTCGCGCACCCACTCGGTGACCGAATTCGGGTCCGCCCCATAGCCCACGACATCACCGAGACAGCAGATCTCGTCATAGAGTCCTTCGGTGTCGCCGAGTACGGCCTGCAGGGCCTCCCAATTGGCGTGGATGTCACTGAGGACGAGGTA
Source organism: Bryobacterales bacterium (assembly GCA_965261065.1). Lineage (GTDB taxonomy): Bacteria > Acidobacteriota > Terriglobia > Bryobacterales > UBA6623 > JAKZVK01. The sequence goes on from OZ253444.1 coordinate 8,720,664, forward strand.
GCGCATGTCTAGAAAAGCGGCGGTAGGTCAAGCGCGACGTAGGGTCAGCAACGTAACCTCAGGGGTGGCACCGATGCGCATCGGCAGATTGACAGTGCCGATCCCCCGATTGACGTAGAGCATGGACTTCCCCAGCCGATACTCGCCAGCCACGAAGGGCGTGAAGAAATGGCCGGCGTTGGCCCACTGCTCAAGGATCTCGACGGTCACTTGGCCGCCGTGCGTGTGTCCGGCCAAAACCAAATCGTAGCCCATCTCCGCCGCGACAGGGAAGACGTCAGGATTGTGCGTGAGCAACACGTTGAGGGAGCCGGGTTTGACCATGCGTTCCGCGCCCTGCAAGTAAGGATACGCCTTGCGCTGATAGTCGACACCGCAAAGGTTAAGCCTCGTCTTGCCGAACTCCAGGACTTCCGACCGTTGCCGCAGGAACTCGATACCGGTGGCGCGGCCGCAGCGGTTCCGCATCCACATTTCTTGAGGGTCGGAAACATTTGATTTAGCAAGTGTTTTCGCTCGTCCTCCAGGTCCGAGCAGATTCGCATTCCCCCGGCGGACTTGACCCATGTGTTATTCTGATATATATTAATTATACCAGTCATGAAGGCGGCCCCCACTCGCTCTCATCTCTCGGATGCCGAGCGTAGGCTCCGCTCCCGCATCGCGCAGCTCGTCCATGGCCGCTGATTGCTGCACGGCACGCTGGCGCCCCGCCAACGCACCTGCGGCAAGCCCACCTGTCGCTGTGCTCGCGGTCAGCTTCACGCCTCGTTGTATTTGGTGCGGAGTCTGAAAGGGCAACTGCAGCAGCTGTTTGTGCCCCGCAGCTGGGAGCCCCGCGTCCGCCAGGCCGTGGCCGCCTACCAGCAACTCCAACGGCTCCTCGACGAGGTCTCCGAGCGTGAATGGAAGCGGCTCCGAAGCCGCCGGGAGGAATGACGTTCTTCGACGCCTGCTGCACTACGCCGAGAAGGTCTACGGTCTGCGGGACTCGCTGCTGGCCGCCGTCGGCGACACCAGGCCGCGGCCGCGCATCCCGACGCGGGTGGTGCTGCAGTCGGTGCTGGTGCTGTTCTGGACACGGCTGGGCAGCCTCAACGCGTTAGAGACGCTAGCGCCCGCACCGTTTTGGAAACAGTGGTTGGGCCGCGAGATGCCCAGCGCCGACACCCTCGGGCGCGTCTACAGCCGGCTCGATGCCGCCGCGGTGCGGGCAGCGATTCATCACGTCTACGAACGACTCAAGCGCAACAAGGCCCTGCCCGGGATCGGCGGGCTGGGCATGGCCGTGCTCGACGGCCATGAGTCTCACGCCAGCTACCGCCGTTGCTGTCGAGGATGCTTGAAGCGCACCGTGCAGCGCCGCGATGGCGAGCAGGTGCAATACTACCATCGCCAAGTCACACTGCTGTTGCTCTCCGATGCGCCCCCCGGCTCCGAACCGCTGCGACTGTTGCTCGACGCCGAGCCGCAACGGCCCGGCGAGGACGAGATGGCCGCGGCGCACCGTTTGCTGGCGCGAGTTCTCGATACCTATCCGCGAGCCTTTGACGTCGTGTTGGCCGATGCTCTCTACGCCACCGCCCCGTTTATCAACTTCTTATTGGGGCATGGCAAAGACGCCGTGATCGTGCTCAAGGACGAGCGCCGCAACCTCTATCAAGACGTCCAAGGGCTGTGGCCGACCACGGCGCCCCAACGCGGCGACTATCAAGGTCGCGATTGCCAGTGGTGGGATCACGAGGGCCTGGTGTCGTGGCCGCAGGTGCAGCAGCCGCTGCGGGTGGTTCGTTCCGTCGAGAGCTGGCAGCAGTATTCGCAACTCGACTCCCAACCGCATCCGCATCACAGCGAGTGGGTGTGGGTGACGACCCTTTCCTCACTGCAGGTTCGGACCGCGCGGGTGGTAAGGTTGGGCCATCAACGCTGGGACATCGAGAATCAGGGTTTCAACGAGTTAGTCAACGGCTGGCACGCCGACCACGTATATAAGCACGACCCCGCGGCGATCGAGAACTTTCTGTTGACGGTGTTTCTGGCTTTTAATCTCTTCCACGTTTTTGTTGCGCGCAATCTCAAGGCATCGCTGCGGCGCAGCAAGCCTCGAGTCTTTTGGGCGCGCGTGCTGGCGGCTGATCTGTATCAGGCGGCGGCTTGCCCGTACGGCTCGGGGCCCTCGCCATAGCGAGCGGGTGGTTTTCTTTCTCCCTGCCATCCTGCGCTGCCACCCAAGCTGCCGAGCGGCAGCCGAGCGTAGCGGTGTCTTCCGCGGCCGACTTCGGGCCCCGCCGAGGCCCTCGTCCGGCTGCGAATCTGCTCGCCCCGCTCGCCCCGCACCTAACTCGCTCGTTCCCCAATCACTTCCCTGCTCTCGCCCGACCGCGTTGCGGAATCGCTGGCGCGGCCGTAGTCTTCCGCACGCGTCTCGGAGAGCGCGTAGCTCTCGTGGTTCCCCATGCAACCGAAAACTCCGGCGGCGGCCTTGATCTCCGAGAGAACGTCGATGCAGTCACCAAGCGGGTCGCACGGGAGCGTGATCAGATCGCCGGTGACGAAAGCCAGGTCAGGGTGGGTTTCATTGACCAGATGGACGACCCGTCTCACGTCGGAGGGCGTTAGATACGAGCTGCAATGCAGGTCGCTAATCTGCGTAAGGCGCAGGCCGTCGAGCGATTCGGCGAGGCCGGTGATGGGAACGTCCACTTCGCGAAGCTCGAGATCCTTGCGCCCAACGAAAACACCGTAACCTCCCATGACGAAGGGCGCCGCCACCGCGACCTGTGTGAGGTTCGAAACGAGCCGGCGGCGGGAAAGGTCGGGAGGCGTAAGCCTGGCTGCATCACCCGGAACACCGGTCGTCCGCGGGCGAGCCTGGTAGCGCCGCCACGTGCGCAGGGTCAAAACGACGAAGTACGCTCCGACACAACCCGCGACCCACGCAGACCCCACGAGGCGCAAAGCCACCGGCGCTCGAGCAGACCCAATCAGCAATTGGTCCCAATCGAGAAGCTCGGAGCAACCCGCCAGCACCAGGCTCGCGGGCAGGGCGAGCCACAGGAGCGCAGCGGCCCAGGGGTTGTTCGATGAGGGATTGCTCGATGCGGCAAAACGCTCTCGCAACAACAAGAAGAGGTGGACCTGCGCCGCGATGGCGGCCAGTTGGACGGCGAGGGTCGCTAGTTCAAAGCTGAGGGGCGGATGGTACACGACGGTACTTGGCTGAGGCTGCGAGGCGAGGGACTCGGGTTCGACCGCGACCCAGTTCTCTTATCGTCTGATAACCCGAGCGGCTGCGTCCACGAAGCGGCGGCAGGCCACCGCCGGCCTATGTGCTCTTGGACACGATCACTGGGCTACTGGTATGAAGTAGCCCTATACCCAGGAGAACGGAGCGCACCCAGCGGAGGGGCCGAAGCGGCTCCCGCACCGGCCGCATGAGCAACCAACTGTAGGGGATCTCTTCACCGCACTCCAGGCACACCATGTAGGTCGAGGAGCCTCGCCTGGAGTTTTCGCCATGCGCCCGCAAGGTGATTGGCATCGTCGTTCGCGAATGCCGGCAGCCCCAGAGAGTCCTCAATGCGTTAGCCATCGCGTCCCTGCGTGTAGACGTAGCAACCCTCAAGCCATATATCGGATGCCGCGCGGGAATCCTGAGTAGGGAGCAGATCTTGGAGCGGGGAACTGCGAACGAGATGGTTTGTGCGGCTCTCGGTCTCGTTAACTTGTTGCACGGCAACAGGCTAGCGACCCACCGGGAAGGGCGGGGCCGTGACGGCTCACCGGCTCGCGCCCCTGTGCTCCCGGTTGCCGTCAAGCGTGCCCGTTGTGTCGGTACGCTACGGGCGTGTCGGTCATGGCTTCGCTGGTGGCGCGGGTTGGAGCAGGTGAGCGACGACGGCGAAGGCGGAGAGGGCGGCGGTTTCCGCCCACAAGATGGAGAGTCCTATCGAAACGGGTACATAGCCTTTGGCTTGGGAGGCCGACAGTTCGCTTTCAGTCCAGCCGCCTTCGGGGCCGACTAGCAGAGAAGCCTCGACGGCAGAGTCCGAGCGGACCCACCACTCCAGCTCGTCCTTGAGCCGCCGGCCGCCCGGATCAAGTATCAGCCGCAAGGCTGGTTTCGCCTCGGTTGCCGGCACACCTGAGATAAGCTTGTCGAACACAACGGCCGGCTCGATCGCGGGCGGCGCCATCCGTCTCGACTGCAGGGCGGCCTCTTCCGCAATTCGCCGCCAGCGCTCGCTACGCTTGGGCGCGGCCTCGACCAAGTTCTTTCCGCTGCGCTCCGCGGCAATGTGTACGATCGCGGCGACCCCTATCTCGGTGACCTTTTCGATGAGCCACTCCAGACGCGCGAACTTGAAGATTGCCATCTCGAGTCGAATGCTCGGGCCCGGGCGGGGCACGGGCAGTTGCCGCTTGATTTCGAACTCAAGACTCGTTCGGGCGGCGCGGGACACGGTCGCGAGGAACAGGCCCTCCCCGTCAGAGGCCTCGACTTCTTCCCCCTTCTGGAGGCGTGCCACGCGGGAGAGATGATGGGCGCGGTCGCCGTTGAGGACGGCTCGACCCGCATCGATGCTGTCGACGAATACTCTTCTTAGAGCCATAGAGCGCAGAGCGTGACAGGGGTTCAGTCGCTGAGCGGGCGACGGTTGCCCAAGTTAACTGGGCCGCTATCATCATAAACCGCTTGAGCTTGACACCCCTTGGGGCGGTTGCCATAATTTGGCTCTGATGGCGGCCAGGTTTCGCCGGCCTTGAATGATCGCTCGTCTCCGTGGAAAGCTGCTGGAAAAACAACCGAACTTCGCCCTGGTCGACGTTGGCGGGGTAGGCTACGGGGTCACGATCCCGGTTTCTACGTTTTCGCGGCTCGGGCAACCGGGCGGCGAAGTCTCGCTTCACACCTACACGCACGTTCGAGAAGACGCTCTGGCGCTGTTTGGATTCGCCAGCGCCGGCGAGAAGGACCTTTTCGAAAAACTGATCAGCGTCAGCGGTATCGGGCCGCGCTTGGCGGTGACGATTCTCTCCGGCGTACCGATCGATGAGTTGACGACCGCGATCCGGGCTGGTGACGCGAAACGGCTGACGCGCATTCCCGGCGTGGGGCGCAAGACCGGCGAGCGCATGGTCCTTGAGCTGCGTGAGAAGCTCGGGGCTCTCGACGAGGCGCCGACCGAGGGAACCGAGGAAGGCCTCGCCGGCCACACCCAACAGGACGTTGTCTCCGCCATGCTCAACCTCGGCTGCACGCGTGACGCCGCCCAGAAAGCCGTGCGCAAAGCCGTGGATGAGGGTATTGCGAACGAGTTCGAGCCGCTCTTCCGCCGGTCGCTGGATCTGGTGGGCCGGTAAGCTCAAGGTATGGTGGACACGCGCATCGTCTCGGCCGACGTTCAGGAGGAGGATCGCCAGTTCGATCTCACCCTGCGGCCGCGGCTGCTGTCGGATTTCGTCGGGCAGGCGAAGCTCAAAGAGAACCTGTCGATCGCGATCGAGGCCGCCCGCGGTCGCGACGAGGCGATGGATCATGTGCTGCTCTACGGACCCCCCGGTCTTGGCAAGACGACGCTCGCCAACATCATCGCCCTCGAGCTTGGCGTCAAGGTCGATTTGACCTCGGGGCCCGTGCTTCAGAAGAAGCTGGACCTAACCGGGGCACTGACGGCGATCGAAGCGAAGCAAGTGTTTTTCGTGGATGAAGTGCATCGCCTGTTGCCCGATGTCGAAGAGATGCTCTACGCCGCGCTCGAAGATTTTCGGGTCGATCTGATGATCGGCAGCGGCCCCGGTGCACGCACCCATTCAATTCCCCTACCCCCCTTCACCGCCATCGGCGCGACCACGCGAGCCGGGCTGCTGTCGGCCCCGTTGCGCGCGCGATTCGGCTTGACGCTGCGGCTGAACCCGTATGAGGCGTCGGAGTTGACGGCGATCGTGTTCCGCTCGGCTCGCATGCTTGGGCTAGAGATCGATAAAGGGGGTGCCGAAGAAATCGCCCAGCGTAGCCGAGGGACGCCGCGCATTGCCAATCGGCTGCTGCGCCGGGTGCGCGACTATTCGCAGGTCCGCGGGGACGGTACAATCAACCGATTGGTCGGGCAGACGGCGCTCGATCTGTTGGAGGTCGATCCGCATGGTTTGGACGAGATCGACCAGAAAGTTATGCGCACGATTCTGGGAAAGTACTCGGGCGGCCCCGTAGGGCTCAACACAATCGCCGCCTCGGTGGGTGAGGACGCCAACACGATCGAAGAAGTGTACGAACCCTACCTGATGCAGTTGGGTTTTCTCGACCGCACTCCCCGCGGCCGCGTGGGGACGAGGCTGGCGTTCGAGTATTTTCAAGTGGAACGGCCCGAGGGACCGCAAGTACATTTGCGATTCTGAAGCAGCGATTCCGAGGCCGGGAGCAAGACCTTCGACCATGAATCAACCGAGACAGATGCCCACATGAGCCCGGCCCGCTACATCGCTATCGAAGGACCGTTGCGCGTCGGCAAGTCAAGCCTGGCGCAGGCATTGGCGGATCGCATCCATGCCCAGACCATTCTCGATTCGGAAGATAACCCGTTTCTCACCGATTTCTACCGTGGGCGCCCCGGCTCGTCGTTCAGTGCCCAGATGTATTTCTTGATTCAACGGTTTCAACAGTTGCAGGGCATTGCCGGCGACCGTTCGCTCACCCCCATCGTCGCCGACTATCTCTTCGAGAAGGACAAGCTGTTCGCGTACATCAACCTCAATGACGAAGAGGTAAAAGTCTACAACGGCTACTACGAACACTTCAAAGAGCAGTTACCGCCGCCGGACCTTGTCGTCTACCTGAAAGCGACGCCGCAAGTGTTGCGGGAACGGATTGCTCGCAAGAACGTCGCTTCAGAGGCAAATATTTCTGACGAGTATCTGGAAGAAGTCGTCCGCGCCTACGAACACTTCTTCTCGCACTACAAGGGATCGGACGTGCTGGTCGTGGATACCAGCCGAGTGGATTTCGTACAGCGAGAAAGTGATTTGGAGGAGCTGCTTCAGGAGTTGAGCCGGCCGGTCCGAGGCACGCAATACTTCTTGCCGCTGGGTACATGAGCGATATCCTCTCGCCGACCTCGAGTGTGGTCTGTGTGAGCAACTCCGCTTGCCTGAAGGGGGGACGTTCGGAGAGCTGAACGGTGTCGGAGTGGGTGGCGCTCGGGGAAGGGTTCGTTCTAGAGTAGGGGGTCCGCAGCGCAAGCTGATTCGGGTAGTGAGGGAGGAAAACACATGGACAAGAAAGCGTTGGTCGCGGAATTTATCGGGACGTTCACGCTCATCTTCATCGGCGCCGGCGCGGGCGTCATCAGCGGCAGTCTCGTCGCGGTCGCGTTCGCCCACGGCCTGGTCGTGTTGGCGTTCGCTTTCTCGTACGGGTCGATTTCGGGTACGCACATCAACCCGGCCGTGACGATCGGCCTGCTGGTGGGCAAGCAGATCGAGTTCGGCAAGGCGGTGGGGTACATCGTCGTGCAGTTGCTCGGCGGCATCGCCGGTGCAGCGGTGCTGAACTATGTTCTCGGCGCCAAGGCGGGCACGTTAGGGGCGACTGTTCCCGCGGACGGTATCGGGACGGCGCAGGCCTTTGTCCTGGAAGTGATCCTGACGTTCCTGCTGGTGAACTCGATCTATTTCACGGCGGTGAGCGGCAAGGCGGGCAACCTGGCTCCGATCGCGATCGGTCTGACACTGGTGTTCTGCATCCTGATGGGCGGACCGCTGACGGGTGCGTCGCTGAACCCGGCGCGGTCTCTCGGGCCGGCGCTTTTTAGCAGCGCGCCGAACGCCCTGTCGACGCTGTGGATTTATTTGGTGGCGTGTCCGCTGGGCGGCGTGCTGGCGGCATTGGTGTACGGCGGGTTAAAAGACGGCTAGTCGATCGTGTCTTTGCAGCCATTGCCGCGCCGACGCAACACAATAGCCGCCACGCATTGTTGGGCGAACGGGCAATCGGGGAGGCGATCGTCTGATGCGGAGATCTTTCCTCAAGGTCATGGCCGTTCTGGGGGGCCGCAGCCGGAGCGGGGCGCGGCGTCGCTGCCGCACAGGCAACGGGTGACGACGTGAAGCCTGTCGAAGTCTTCTCCATCTCGGAGCTGTTGAGCAAACAGGGGCAATCGGGCAAGTCGTGGCTGCCCTTCCTCAAGGTTCCATCGCTCTATTGCGGGGTATACGTCCTCAAGGCGGGGGCAGACGATCCGCAAAGCCCGCACGAGAATGACGAGGTCTACTACGTGGAAGGCGGCTGCGGCACGATCCGCGTCGAAGGTGAGGACTATCCGATCGAGCCCGGCGGCGTCATCTTCGTCAAGGCCGGCGCGGCGCATCATTTCCACAGCATTGAGGACGACCTGAAGCTGCTTGTGTTCTTTTCAACGACCAAGCAGTGAGCCGATCGGTCGTAGGAGTATCCCTCCAGTCTCCCTGGCGAGAACCCCTGCGGCACATCCAGGCAACCGGTGGCCGGGTGCGCGACATAAAAGTGCCGCTCATCCGGCCTGGGTGCGGGATTCCCAGTAGTCTTCGAAGCGGCCGCTGAGGCGGGCGCAGCGTAGCGCCAGGATGGCGTTCGCGCCGCGTACCGTCCAGAACATGCCCGAGCGCTTCAGACGTTGCGCCACTACCGTCTTGCATCCCGCCTCGATCACCCCTGAACCGATGAACAATCCCTGCTTGCGAAAGTGCGGATAGCGCATCCGCTCGGCGTTGTGTTCGAAGTACTCCGCTTCGCTCGTCAGTCGACGAGCCAGATCCGGCTGCGGGGCCACCACACCTCGTAGGGCCGCCACCAACTTCTTGATCTGACCCTGATCGAGTTGGCGGAGCCGTTGCTGGGTCCAGCGCCGCCGGCTGGGCTCGTCGTCGAGCCCCAGTTGCGCCGCCAACTCCCACAAGTGCTGGCGCGCATGATAGAGATCCACGATTTCGATCGCGCCCGCGAAGTATTGATGCGAGAGGTTCCAGATCCAGGCGGCTCCGTCGCCGATTACCACCTTCTTGTTCGCCCGCCCCCAGCCGCGCTCCCAGGCCTGCTGCCAGAGGCGTCGCCCAAACGCCTCGGCGCCCTCGATCGCTCCCGTATAGCTCGTCGACCCTTCCTCACGCACGGGTCGGTCGCCTGGCTTGCCCTCGGCTTGCGTGAACACACAGCCGAGCTTGACCTCCCGCGTGCGGGCGCGCTCGCGGTCCTTTTTGCCGGCTCGTCCCGCCGTCTCGGCCGCCACCATCGGCACCCCGGTGCCGTCCATCTCGATGTAGAGAACCGGAATGTCGGCCCCGGCCACCGCGGGCAGCGGCAGTTGCACCGCCCGTTGGATCTGTTGTTGTTCGCGGGCGCCGAGGTCGGCCCCGATCGCCTCGGCGCCGCGCTCGATGGCTTTGGTGGTAACGTCCAAACCGGCTAACACCCGCAGTTGCTCGCGACTGCTTTCAAACGACGACTCGCTGCCCACCAGCGCCATCATGCGGCGCACGCCGGGAGAGTAGTGCGTGTTGTCGACATCGAGTTCGCGGTCAAAGGGGAACTGTCCCTGATGGCACGCCGAGCAGAGGTAGTAGGGCCGTTCGATCGCGACCGCGCCGAGCACACTCACCACGGTCTTGGGCCGCCGACCGCGGTGACGGGTGCGACGGCCGCAGCGACAGGATGGCTCAGGCGCGGCGTCGGCGGGCGCCTCCAACAGTTGCTCGAGCAACTTCGCGCCGGCTCGGTGCAGTGCCGCACGGGTGGCCGTCTCCAGCGCTTCCAGGTCCCAGTGCTGCTGCTTGCGCCGGGCGGCGAAGATCAGAGTCAGCAACTGTTCGACTTCTTGGGCGACTTCTTGTTGGATCGCCGCGGCCGTTTTTTTTCCTGCGGCGTCACAGACGCTGCCGACTCGGACTCTTGCTCAACGGGCCGCAAGCGGCAGATCTTCTCGTTGACTTCGATGAGTTCTCGGCTTAGCTGCTGGAAGCGCCGAAAGGCGGTGATCTCCCGCTGAGTCTTACGGCGAGCCGCCGGGTCGGAGAGGCTCTGGGTGACGGTCTTGCCGCGGGATTTGTAGGTCAACCGCCAGTGCGGGCCATGGCCGGGATGACCGTGCTGACGACAGCGGCAGGTGGGTTTGCCGCAAGGGCCTTGAGTGGTGGTGACGGAGCCTTGGCGAAAATCACCCAAGGCAAGCATCTGCTGGAAGATCGCGTGGCGACGGTACTCCAAGGCGGGCAGGGAATCGGGCATGGGACACCTCCTTCTTATCCTAGCGTATTATATACGCTAGGACACCGCACCCCAGACCGTACCCCAACCACTTGGCACTTTCATGTCGCGCACCCCCGGTGGCCGGCCCGCAAGACTTTGCTCTTCAGCGTGCCTATACTGTTGAGGTGCGTCACGAGCCGGAGCGAGAAAAACCGGGTTCACGACGACGTCTCTGACCAAGGGAGGCTGGCATGACCTTTCGGCTCTCATTCTGCTCAAGAATTCTTTTTTCTGCAGCTCTGCTTGTCATCGTTGTCCCAGCAATCAACGGGCAGTCTTGCCTCCGAAGCTTCGACGGCGAATGGAAGACCAACTACGGCACGATGCCGATCTGGTCGAGCGGCGATCAAGCGTCGGCCAGGTACGGGTCCGGACGTACCCTTACAGGGACCATCCGAGGCTCGGTGTTTGCGGGCACCTGGAAGTACCCGAACGGACTGTGGGGCCGATTCCGATTTGTCCATGATGGAAACGGCAAGTTCACGGGCAAGTGGGGAGAGAAAGACGGGGCGCTGACCAGCAACTGGACCGGCTCCTGTGGCAAGAGCTTGCCGGGAACGCGGGTTTCGTCGTCAGGAACTGCGTCACCCCCAGGGACTTCCCCACCGACGCGGCCCGGTTCACCTGGAGCGAGTCCCGCAGGGCCTGGGCTGACACCCTCTGTTGGTTCGGGCGGATCAACGGCTGGCTGTGCAACTACTTTTGCCGGCCGGTGGAAGACGAATTTTGGAGGCTGGGTATCCACTTGACTCAGGTGACCCCAAGATGTAGTGTAGGGCCTGGTGGAGGATTACCCGCGCGACCAACTCGAATTCGAGTCTCACTTTGCGAGCGAGGAGGCTTGCCGCGACTATCTGTTCGCCTTGCGCTGGCCAGAGGGTTTCCGCTGTCCAAGGTGTGGGCATGAGCGCGCTTGGCCGGTGCGCAAAGTGTGGTTCGAATGCGCTCGCTGCGGGCGGCAAACCTCCGTCACCGCCGGCACGATCTTTCAAGACACACGCAAGCCGCTGCGGCTGTGGTTCCGGGCGATGTGGACCATCACCACGCAGAAGAATGGGGCCAGCGCCCTGGGTCTACAGCGCGTTCTGGGACTGGGCAGTTACCAAACCGCCTGGCCTTGGATGCACAAGCTGAGGCGAGCGATGGTGCGCCCGGGGCGGGAGCGATTGACGGGCCTCGTCGAGGTCGATGAGACCTACTGGGGCGCTGAAGAAGAAGTGGTAATCGGCCGGCAGACCGAGCGTAAAGCGTTGATTGCAGTCGCCGCGGAAGAGAGAGGCACCGGGCTGGGGCGCATCCGCATGCAGCGCGTTCAGAACGCCTCGGCGGCCAGTTTGATGCCCTTCGTCGAGGAGTCGGTCGAGCCGGGCAGCGTGGTTGTTACCGACAACTGGTCGGGCTACGATCCGCTCAAGAAGAAGGACTACCAGCGTCGTATCATCTCGATTAACAACCGCCGCGAGCAGGCCTCGCAGCTACTGCCGAGGGTGCACTTGGCGATCTCGCTACTCAAGCGCTGGATGCTGGGCACGCATCAGGGGGCGGTCAGCCACGAGCATCTGGACTACTATCTCGACGAGTTCGTGTTCCGCTTCAATCGGCGCAGATCACGCAGTCGGGGCAAGCTCTTCTACCGCCTTGTGCAGCAGGCCATGGCGGTGGAGCCGACGCCGTACCGCTCGATCGTCGCCGATTGGGACGCTAAGACGCTGTGAGCCCAACTACAAGATGTTGGGGTCACCTGAGTCAAGTGGATACCCGGCTTTTGGAGAACTGACGATTAGCGTTCGAGGGAACGAAGCAGCGGGAAGCTATGGCTCCGGCCGAACGGTGACGGGTTTGATTAACGGGAATGTGCTGGAGGGTACCTGGAGGTACCGCAGCGGGCGCTGGGGAGGTCTTCGCTTCACCCATAGCGGAAACGGAACCTTCACTGGGAACTACGGTGAGAAAGACGCGCCAATGCATAGTAGCTGGAATGGAACCTGCTTGGGAGGTTGGCCAGGGGCGGTCTCGAGCGCGGGCAGATTTGCCGGGATGTGTGCCGCGGTTTCGGGAACGGGAGGCAGCGGCATCTGCCAGGACCCCCGTGTCGAGCAACTCATGAACGACTGGCTTTCTCGTGCCATCCCGCCGCGGAAGCCGGGAGCGACCCTCCGCTACGACTGTTGGGGCCGCGCGCTCGGCTCGGCGAATCCAGGTCTCATCACGGCCAACCAACGACCGGATACAGACGGACGAACGCGTTGTGAGTACCTGCGGGACCACAGCCACTTGTACACGTCGACGAATCTCGGCACGATGCGCCAGTACATCGATCAAAACCAGTAGGCCACCGCGGAACGCCGACATAACTCACGTTGTCGACAAGTCGTAGCAGACCATCTCGGTCTGGTTGCGGACAATCAGCTTTCCATCGGCAATCGCGGGCGTGTTCCAGGTCTTACCGTTGACGGCGGAGAAGCGCGCCAGTTCCTGATGGCCGTCGGGCGTGGCCTTGACGAGCACGACGTCGCCTCTCTCGGTCGTCACGATCAGGTGGCCATCGGCTAGCAGCACCTGACCGAACCCGTACCGGCCGCCCTTCCACCTGCGCTCGCCGGTGCGCACATCGACGCAGGCCAGAATGGCCTCATCCAGCCCGTAAACGTGACCTTCGTAAAGAACAGAGCTGTTGAACTTGTTCTTCATCGTGTTCTTGTTCCAGACTTCAACCGCCTTGAAACCTCCTCCGCCGGGGACGATTTTCAGCAACGCCGCTCCATGGCCATAACCGGATGAAACGAAGATATGGTCCTCGTCGACAACCAGCGGCTGCGCGCAATTGGCGTCGTACGAGGTGCTCCAAGGGTAGTCCCACAGCAGAGAGCCGTCGGCGGGGTCGACGGCCAGAAGGCGCGCCGCGCTGACCATCACGACCTGGAGCTTTCCGGCGAGGGTTACCAGCATCGGGGACGTATAGGCTTGTCTGTCGTCCAAAGCTCGCCAGATGGGCTCACCCGTCTCTTTGTGATAGGCGACGATCGACTTGCCTCCCGGTCCACCAGGAAGCACGATCACTTTCTCTTCCAACACGAGCGGGGCCCCCGACATCGCCCAGGTCAGGTTCGAGGCTCCATTCTCGGTAAGGATGTTGCGGCGCCAGAGGACCTTCCCCGTTTGAGCGTCCAGCGCGCGCAACTCGCCTTCGGCCCCGAGGGCGTAGACTTTGCCTTCGTGCCAAGTGGGGGTCGCCCGCGGACCCGGTCCGCCCATCGACTCTTGAAAGCCGGCGGACCAGGAGTTGACCCAGACCTGCTTGCCCGTGGCGAAGTCATACGCGGCGACGGCCTCTTCTTTACGCCGCTGCTCGATCGTGAAGACGCGCCCCTCTGCAACCACAACCGAGGCGTACCCGCCGCCCACCTTCTGCCGCCAAAGCTCCGGCAGTCCGTCCTTGGGCCAATCGGTGCGGATCGGGGTTTGCTGGTAGTGTCCGTCGCGGCCCGGCCCGCGGTAGTCGGTCCAGTAGGAGCTGCCCGAGAGGGCCGGCGCGAGGCTGGCGGCCTGGACCGTGCCGGCTTCCTCGTTGTCCCTCGCTTCGAGGGCGTTCAGGTGCACTTCCTCGTTGTGGAAGGTGAACATGGGTCGCATGCCGCTACCGGCCACCTCGACCCGCAAGCCGTAGAAGGAGACCAGGTGCACGACGAAGAGGGCCGCCAAGCCCAGCGAGAGGGCCGCCTTGCCGACAAGACCTCGGCTTGGCCGCATCCAGAGCAGCACGAGTCCGGCGGGCGGAAACAGTAAGCAGGTCAGAATGAAGACGGCTTTGGGTCGATACCACGGGGTCGCACCTTCGGGTGGGGTCGATGTTGAGTCCATATGGTCATTCTGCCTGATCGGCATGGGGCGGGCAACGGAGATCTGTCGGGTGTGCGGGCTTGTGATACGTACCCTCCGCGGGTGGAAGCCGGCTCGGATAGAATGGCTGTGATCAGCCTTTATGGATTTCACGGTTAACCGCGCCAAACTGTCACTCGTCGAGGGCGATATCACGAAAGTTACCGCCGACGCGATCGTCAACGCGGCAAACTCCGGTCTGGTGGGCGGCGGCGGCGTGGACGGAGCGATCCACCGCGCCGGCGGCCCCTCGATCATGGCGGAGCTGGACGAGATCCGGCCGCGCATCGGCAAGTGCGCTACCGGCAGCGCCGTGGTGACGGGGGCCGGGCGGCTGCCCGCCCAGTACGTGATCCACGCCGTGGGGCCGGTTTATCGCGACGGAAAACGAGGCGAGCCGGAGCTACTCGCCTCGTGCTACCGCACGTCTCTGCGGCTTGCGGAAGAGAAGGGCGCCAAGAGCGTCACTTTCCCTTCGATCAGCACCGGTGTCTACGGCTACCCCTTGGCCGAGGCCGCGACGGTGGCCCTGACGACTGTGTCCGACTATCTCAAACACGCCGATTGTGGAATTGAGCAGGCGACGTTCGTCCTGTTCGGTGCGGCGGGATATGAGGCCCACGTCGAGGCGGCGCGGCGTCTGTCGGGACCGTAATGGAGCCCTGGCAGGCCTGTGTTATTCTCGGACGAATGGAGTTGAACGATGTCTTCCTGGCGCTTGAGCGGTCGGCGTTTGAGGAACTCGTCAAGAGCATCTCGATGGGTAGCCTGCGTACCTATCAGGTGTACGAGCCGCTGAAGATACATGCAGGCCTCCACAAACTCAATCGCGAGCGGTTGCGCAAGGCCGTGCCACGCTTGTGGGGGCAGTTGGAGAGCGCGAACCAAGATCTGGCGCGCGACCTGGCACAGGGTGTTCTTGTCTCCAACCTGGCAATGGTCGCCGACGTGCTGGACTTTCTCGAGATCCCCCACGATGGCAACGGGTTTTTCGATAAGGACGGCACGGCAAAAGGCCAACTCACCGAGGGTTGGCAGCAACGCGTTTTGGACCATTTCCGCGACAAGTATTCGAAATCTCTCATTCTGCTCTACATCAATCACCTCGACTGGGAACTCGGCGAGCCGAGCGCTCCCTTTCTCGGGTAGCTCTGAAGGGCTCTGATCATATGGCCAAGAAAAGGATCAGTGTGTTGACGGGCGGCGGCGACGTCCCTGGTTTGAACGCCGTGATTAAGTCCGTGGTGTACGGAGGCACCGGTTGTGATTTCGAGTTGATCGGTATCCGACGCGGCTGGAAGGGCCTCACCCACGCCCAACTCAACAATCACCACGACGACGAGTACATTCTGCCGTTGAACCGCGATAACACCCGGACCGTCGATCGTTTCGGTGGTACGTTCCTTCACACCTCGCGGACCAAGCCGTCGAAGATGCCGGTCGATCAGGTGCCTGAGCACGTCAAGCCCCGGCTGGGCTCTCTCAAGGAAGTCGAGCCCGGCAAGGTGGACATGACGCCGGTCGTGCTCGAGAACCTGCAGAAACTCGAGCTCGACTATCTGCTACCCATCGGGGGTGACGACACGCTGAGTTACGCCTCGGTGCTCGACGCAGAGGGATTCCCGGTCGTGGCTGTTCCGAAAACGATGGACAACGACGTACAGAACACCGAATATTGCGTTGGTTTCTCCACCGCGCTGACCCGCGCCGTGGACGCAGTGCGGCGGCAGCGGACGACGGTTGGCTCGCACGAGCGCATCGGGATCTTCCGTATCTTCGGGCGCGACGCCGGCTATACGGCTTTCTACACGGCCTATGTGACATCGATCCGTTGCTGTATTCCGGAAGCGCCGTTCGACCTCGACAAGCTGATCGAGGTTCTCGTCAACGACAAGAACAACAACCCCAGCCGCTACTCGTTGGTCATCATGTCGGAAGGAGCGACGTGGAAGGGACGCGAGGTGCAAGAGTACGGTCCGCCGGACGACTACGGGCACCGCAAGAAGATGAGCATCGCCGAGGCGTTCAGTGATCAAGTGAAGGTCAGATCCAGCGAGGACACCGTGGTGAGCGACCTTACCTACGACCTCCGCAGCGGCAGCCCCGACTTTCTCGACAAGATGATTGCCTACACCTTCGCAACGATGGCCATCGAGTGCATCGCAGACGGCGGGCACGGCCGCATGATGGCGATTCAGAACGGCTGTTACACGGATGCCGATCTCCCCGATCCCGCACTAGGCGCGCGTCAGGTGGACGTGGACACGATGTACAACCTCGACCGCTTCCGCCCGAACTATTCGAACAAAGCCGGACTGCCGGTCTTTCTGACAAAGGCCTAACTGCCCGAGGGCCGGGCCCTTGATATCCCGAAGTGTCGAGGCTACAGCTTGTAGGGGCGGACCGCTGTGTTCGCCCCGCCGCCGGGTATTGCCGGTCTCCCGGTCAGCACAGCCGGGTGCGCGGCTTCTCCTTCACGCAGAAACCGAGCGCAGCTCTGACACGCCGGGGTGAAAGCAGCGGTTCACCCCTACAGCGTGACCTGAGCCGGCAAGACTACAGTAGGTACGTCTCGCTTGGCGAGGACCAAACCTCTCTTGCGGCCAGCGGCTAATTGCCAGGGCTCAGCAGGGAGACTCAGCGGCGAATCTAGCGGGGGCGCTTGCGTCTCTCGAGAGCTTTGTTGAGCATCGAGAGTCCCAAGGCGATCAACACGACGGGCCACAACTGCCAGATCGGGATGTTCGCCCAACCGAGTTGCTGAACCTGGAACACGATTCCGAGGGCCAGTACGATCACGCCGCCCACCCATCCGCCGCGGGCCCGGTGCCGGATCAAGATGTTCAGACCGAAGGCCACAAGAAGCAGCGGCCAGTAGCGCCTGAGATCGTGGACGCTGATGTCGAGAATGCCGAGCTTTGATAACTCGAAGACGGAGCCGATGATGATCGCAGCCACGCCCAGCCCACGGCTGCTCGGATCGATAACCCACAGCATCCCCACGCCGACCAAGAGCCGGGGCCAATATTCATGGGCCCAGCTCCATGCGTCGATGACTCCGAAGTTGCTCAGAATCAATAGAATTCCCAAGGCGACGAGCAAGATGCCGGGGATGAGTCTGCGATCGACGGTTGGCATACGGATGGCCTGGGCGCGCCCGTAAAGTTATCAGACTTTGGCTTGCCGTGCACGCCCTGCGGGCCTTGCGCGGACTCGCTAAGATGGGGATTGAACTAGATTCCCCGTACGATCACCGGACATTTACGCCGTATCGGGCTTCGCCACGCATCCGCGCGGGTGCTTGGGGATTCAAAGGAAGACTATGGCCAATCTGGTTATCCTCGGCACGCAATGGGGCGACGAGGGCAAGGGGAAAATCGTCGATCTCGTCGCGGATCGCTTCGATGTCGTGGCGCGCGCGCAAGGCGGCCACAATGCCGGGCACACCGTCCGGATCGACGACAGCAAGTTCATTCTGAAACTCGTACCGAGCGGCATCCTGCGGCCGGGCAAGAAGGTTGTGATCGGCAACGGCGTCGTCATCGATCCGGCGGCATTGCTCACCGAGATCGATACCCTCGAGGAGGCAGGTGTCGCCGTCCGTGGAAACCTGTTCGTCAGCAACCGCGCGCATGTGATCTTCCCCTATCACCGCATGATGGAGAGGGCGAGCGAGGACACTCCGGGGAAGGTTCGTATCGGGACCACCTCGCGAGGGATCGGACCGAGCTACGAGGATAAAGTCGGGCGGCGCGGTATTCGGCTGGCCGAGTTGATCGACGAGCCAACGTTTCGCAGCCGCTTCAAGGCCATCGCCGAGGAGAAGAACATCATCGCCCAGGCGCTACGCATCCATGAACCGTGGGACATCGAGGCGATCGTAGAGCAGTACTTAGGCTACGCCGACCGGCTGCGGCCCTTTGTCCGCGATACGTCTGCCTATCTGCAGCGAGCCATCGGCGAAGGCAAGCGCGTGTTGTTCGAAGGCGCGCAGGGGACGATGCTCGACATCGACCACGGCACGTACCCGTTCGTTACGTCGTCGAACGCAACTGCGGGGGGCATCGCCACAGGCCTCGGGGTATCGCCCGTGCACATCGACGCGGTGGTGGGGATCGCCAAGGCGTATGCGACCCGCGTGGGCAGCGGTCCGTTCCAGACCGAAGCTCATGACGAGAAAGCCGCCCTGCTGCGCGAGGAAGGCGCCGAGTTCGGGTCCGTCACCGGCCGGCCGCGGCGCTGCGGCTGGTTCGACGTTCCGCTGCTCAAGTACGCTCACATGGTCAATGGCTTCGCGTCGCTCATCGTTACGAAGCTCGACGTGCTCGACCGCCTCGACGTGATTCCTGTGTGCACGGCCTACCGCTACCAGGGAGAACTACTTTCGGAGATGCCTGCGCTGACGGGAGTCCTCGAGGCCGTCGAGCCGGTTTATGACGAGCGCCCGGGATGGAGTGGAAAGACGCAGGGGATCACCGACTACGACGCGCTGCCCCAGGGCGCGAAAGATTACCTGACCTATCTTTCAGACCAGACGGGCATCGAAGTGGGCGCGATCTCCACCGGCCCGGAGCGGGACGAGACGATCTTGGTGCCGGGTTCGAAGCTGGAGTCGCTGCTTGCGACGGGCGCGCGGTAGACAGCACACTCTCGAGCCGGGATGTTAACCCTATGCCGCTGCTGAGCTGTGAAGACGCCCGGGCGCTCATCGCCGAGAAGATGGACGCTTTGGCTTCCGCTGCTTCGACGGATGTCGTTCCCCTCGATGCTGCCGCCGGGCGGGTCCTGGCCGAGCCCGTCGAGGCCGATCGCGACTATCCTCCCTTCAACCGGTCGACTCGGGACGGCTATGCCGTGTTGGCGAGCGACGTGGCCGACCCGCCGGCACGGCTGACGTTGCTTGGGGAAACGCGGGCGGGCGAGCCGTCGAAGTTTCGCATCCAATCCGGCGAGGCGATCCACATCATGACCGGCGCGCCGGGCCCCGAGGGCGCCGACGCGGTTGTGATGCAGGAATACTCCCGGCAGGAGGGCGGCGACGTCATTCTCGAAAGCGGCGTGCCGAGCGGCAAGAACCTGATCTTCAAGGGTACCGAGGTGAGGGCCGGGAACGTGGTGCTCGAACCTGGCGTCGCGTTGGGCTACCCGGAAGTCGCTTTGCTGGGCTCGGTCGGCAAGAGTGAAGTTCGCGTATATCAACGGCCCCGTGTAGCCATCCTTTCGACGGGAGACGAGGTCCTCGAAATCGCGGCCAAGCCCGAGCTTTTCCAGATACGCAACTCGAACGCCTACTCGCTCGCGGCGCAGGTCAGACGCCAGGGTGGGGAGCCGGAGATCCTGCCGATTGCCCCCGATCAACTCGACCGCACGCGCGAGTTGGTGGAGCAAGGTCTCAACGCCGACCTGCTGTTGATGTCGGGCGGCGCGTCGGCGGGCAAGTACGACTACGTCGAGCGGGTACTGAACGAGTTGGGTGCCGAGTTTTTCTTCACCCGCGTGGCGATTCAGCCCGGCAAGCCGCTCGTCTTCGGATGCGTCCGCGGGAAGCCGGTCTTCGGGCTGCCAGGCAACCCGATCTCGACCATGGTAACGTTCGAGGTGTTCGCCCGGGTCGCTTTGCACCGCCTGGCGGGACGCCGCTCTTCCCCTCTGCCGTTCACCCACGCCCGTCTTGGCGAAGACTTCAAGCACAAGCCGGTGCTGACACGGTTCCTGCCGGCAACGATCGAAGGCGACTACGGCGACGTCACGGTCAATCCGCTAAAATGGCAGGGGTCGGGGGATCTGGCCGCGTTCGCGCGTGCTGACTGCTTTCTGGTCGCCACGCCGGATCGATCGTCCTGGAAGGCCGGTGAATGGATCTCGGTGCTGCCGCGGTGAACAAGCTTTCTCATTTCGACGAAAGCGGCGCGGTGCGGATGGTCGATGTCAGCGAGAAGAAGCACACGCTGCGGACCGCGCGCGCCCATGCTTTCGTCAAGATGTCGCCCGAGGTTCTCGGGAAGCTGCCCGAAAACCCGAAGGGCAACCCGCTGGAAGTCGCCCGGATCGCGGGTATCGGCGCGGCCAAGCGCACGTCGGACCTGATCCCGCTGTGTCACCCCTTGTTGCTGACCCGAGTGGATGTCGAGGTCACGCTGAAGGATGACGGAGTGGAGATCGTCTCGCACGTCAGCTCCGAGGGCCCGACCGGCGTCGAGATGGAGGCGCTCACGGCGGCCTCCGTGGCGGCCTTGACGGTGTATGACATGACCAAGGCGCTCGACAAGTCGATCGAGATCAGCAGAGTGTACCTGCTCGAAAAATCCGGCGGCAAGAGCGGCCAGTACCGGCGCGGGGATTGAAAGCATGCCGCCCCGCGTGGATGAGAAGCCCGTCTGCGGAAACTCTAACCTCCCATGAAACGTACACCGAAACAACGGTGAGAGCCGGACGGCTAGAATCGAAGCGGGAGCGGCCATGCATTTCTTGATGCATTTTGTGATGAAGCATTCTATAGCGCGGCGAAGAACCAGCGGGCTTGGCACGAGAGCGGTTCTGCTGGGCTTGCTCGGCCTGCTGACGGTGGCTCCAGGCCTCTGGGCGCAACGCTCCGAAGGGGGTGCCGACGATGAAGTGCTCTCCGTCGCGGACGATGTCACCTTCCGGTCCGGTGTCACGGAAGTCACGGTTCCGGTCACGGTCACCGACGGCAACGGGGTGTACGTCAACGGGCTCGAGGGCGTTGATTTTTCCATCTACGACAACGATCAGCTACAGGCGATCGATAGCTTCGAGATCGCGTTCCTTCCCATTTCGATGGTCATCTGCGTACAGTCGAGCGCACGGGTCGAAGGCATCTTGCCGGACGTGCGCAAGACCGCCGTGTTGTTCACCGATCTGGTGTTGGGCGAGTTCGGTCAGGCCGCGATCATAGCCTTCGACAACCGTGTCCGGCTGATGCAGGATTTCACCGCCGATCACAAGGAGATCGACCGGGCCCTCAAGAAGATCACGATCGGCAGTGACGCGGTTCGCCTGAGCGACGGTGTCTTCGAGGCAATTCGGATGCTGGTGCGCCGGCCGCAGACGCACCGCAAGGTGATTGTGGTCATCTCAGAATCTCAGGAGACGGCGAGCGAAGTGGGTTTGGGCGAGACGCTTCGGACCGCGCAGATTCACGAGATCATGGTGTACCCGGTCCGGCTCTCGAGCTTGTCGGCGCGCCTGACACGCGAACCCAAGCGAATGCGCGATCCGATCCCGCCGGGCGTGCAGGCGCGGCCGAGCGTCCCCGGAACGGCGATGACCTCCACCGTGCAGATGCAACACAATGTCGACATCACGACGAACGTCATTCCGATCATCATCGACATGGTGCGCGGCGCGAAGAACCTGGTCTTCAGCAACCCCCTCGAACTGCTGGCCAAGGGGACGGGCGGCAAGGACTACAGCCCACGTACCCGCACCGGCTTGGAGGAGTCGATCCAGGGTATTGGAGAGGACCTGCGCAGCCAGTACCTGCTGAGCTACCGGCCCACGAATCTCAACGACAGCGGCATCTTTCACCGCATCAAGGTCGAGGTGAACTACGAGGCCTTCAAGGTCCGTTACCGGCCGGGCTATTGGCAGGGCCCCGAACCCGTCCCCGGCGGCGAGCCGGCGGATGGTCCCACAGAACCGTAGTCGCGCTACCTGCCGTGGGCGAACGTGAACTCCTCGACCAGGCCCGGGAGGGATTTCTTGCGCTCGATGTCTCCGAGGCCGTGAAGGGGGCCGCGCTCAAGCACCTCGAAGACTGGCTAATCCACGACAAGTTCGAGGGCCTGAGTAGCGAGGCCCTAGCCGGCGAGGGTTTGGGGAGCGCCACGCCGGGCGGGTACCGTCCGCTGCTTGAGTGGATCATCACCAACGGACAGTTCGAACTGCTGCTCGATAGCTTCTACCAGGTGATGCCCTTTGGCACCGGCGGCCGCCGCGGGCCCGTGGGCATCGGACCGAATCGCATCAACCCTTACACCATGGCCTCATCGGTGCAGGGCCATGTCACCTATCTCAAGCAGCGCTTCGGCGAAGAGACCGGCCTGAAGGTGGTCGTGGCGTACGACGTTCGGCGCTATAGCGACCTGCGGCGGCTGTATCCGACGGACGTTCCGAATCCACTGGTGGGCCTTTCGTCAAAAGACTTCGCTCACCTAGCAACGGCCGTCTACTGTGCCGCGGGCGTCCAAGTCTATCTACTCGCGGACGAATTGGAAGACTACATCTCGACACCTGAGTTGTCGTTCCTCATCCGGCACTACGGCGCCCACGGGGGCTTGAACGTCAGCGCGTCCCACAACCATCCCGACGACAACGGTGGCAAGTTCTACAACGACCGCGGCGGCCAGGAAATCCCTCCTTACGATGAGCAGATGGTCAAGATCGTCGAGACCATCAGCGGCATCGAGAGCATGTCCTACGGGGATGCCTTGGCGTCAGGGTTGGTTCAACCGGTCACCAAGGCCGACCGCAAGGCTTACCTCGACCTAAATCTTGGACTCTGCCTGCGAAGCGAGGCGGGCCCGGCCAAGATTGTCTTCACTCCTCTGCACGGGACCGGAGCTAACACGGTCGGGGCCTGCCTCAACGCCATGGGGTTTGCGGAAGGTGAACAGTTCTTCACGGTGGAGTCACAGCGCGAGTGCCGCGGGGATTTCGCCAACGTCAAGTTCCGTACGCCCAACCCGGAAGTGCCGGAGTCGTTGGAGGCCGGGATCAAACTAGCGAAAGAGGTGGGGGCGGATCTAGTGCTGGCGACGGATCCCGATGCGGATCGCCTTGGCGGCGCCGTCCCCTGGCAGGGCGAGTATGCGTTTGTGAACGGCAATGAATTCGCCGTCCTCGTGACTCGCTACCGGCTGGAGTCGCTGCAACGCGCGGGCAAGCTGCCAAAGAATCCCGTGGTGCTCAAGACCCAGGTCACGACGGAATTGATGGCCCGCATTGCCAAGTCGTTTGGGGCCCAAGTGGTCGGCGACTTGCTAGTCGGCTTCAAGTACGTCGGCGACATCATCGATCACTTGGAGCGGGACGGACGATTCCGGGACGTCGAGGCCGGGCTCGACGATTTCGTCGTGGCGGCCGAAGAGAGCCACGGACTGCTTGTCACGCCCCATATCCGTGATAAGGACGCCGCGGGGGCGGCAGTGGTTCTGGCGGAGTTGACTTCAGAGCTTCGCGAGAAGGGCAGCAGCGTCTACGAGTACTTGATCGACACCTACAAGCGCTACGGCTACCACCGCAACTACCTGCGCTCGACGATCATGCAGGGGGCGGCGGGCACGGCGTCGATTGCACAGATCCAGCAAGAGTTACGAGAGAATCCGCCGGCCGAGCTCGCCGGACTCAAGGTCGCCACGCTCAACGACTACTGGGACACCCGCCAGTATGGGGAGTTCAAATCCGAGACCGACCGCAGTGCCCGAAACTTCCTGACGTTCCACTTCGAGGGCGGCCTCAAAGCCAGCATCCGGCCTTCGGGTACCGAACCGAAGAACAAGGTATACATCGAGAAGCCTTCCGGCCCGCTCGGGCCCGACGCCTCCGATGAGGAGTTCCTAGCGTTGCGTAGCCGGATCGATGGTGAGGTCGAGGAGTTCTCGAACGCCTTCATGAAGTACATGCTGGCGATCGTCGACGTCGAGCTTCCCGATTATGCCTACCGCATCTCAGACTTGGTTTCGCTTGAAAGAAAGCGTCACTTCGGCGAGCACTTCGTCCCCGAGTTCGAGTCGCGAACGCGGGCGACTCTGGGCTCGGAGGCTGGCCAGGAAGCCACCGGCGACTGGATCGACAGCGAACTGAGTAGCTACGGGCCCGACGCTCGCTTGCTAGTCGCTGACGCCTTCCGCTCCTACCTGGCGGAGGAGCGAGAGCAGGTGCCCGATAAGGCTGAGATTCTGGCCGCGGAGGAGCGGCTCTTCTTCCCAAGCGCAACGTCAATACCACCGTAGGGGAGGGGCCCCGCGCTCTCCCGGCGGCTTGGTCGACGACTTGGGACTACAGGTGCGCGGGCGGACGCGGGGCCCTCCCCTACAAGCCAGAGTGATCGACAGCGATCACGCCCGTTTGTGACGGGGAACGCGTGCTCCCACTGGGCTACAAGGGCACGGTGTTCTACAACGCCACTGCGTTCTCTTCCACGTAACGGTCCGCATAGGGTTGCGACGGCGCGATGTAGTGGAAGTACTCGCCGTATTCGATGCCGTGGCGCTGTCCGCGCTCGCGGTCGCGGCGCAGCGCGATGTGCTTCGTGTACTCCACGTTGGCGGTGTCATCGTCGTTGCCCAGCAACGGCAGGCGCTTGCCCTCGGCGGCCAGCCGCGCCCGGAGCCGCGCTCCGTTGTCGCCGGCTGGGCCCTGGGTGACGTTGGCGACGTTGACCCACGCTTTCTTGTCCATGTAGTCGCCAATATCGACGACGCGGTTGGTGAGCTGCGGACCACGCGAGAAGTAGTAGCGGTCCTTGACGGAGTAAGGCTCGAGGCCGGCTTTGAAATGCTCGGGATAGTCCCACTTCGACCCGCACATCCAGGCGGCAGCCTCGACGGCTTTGGCGGTGGTGTAGTGGTCGGGGTTGCGCTCGTAGAGGCCCGAGGGGTCGTAGACGATGATGGTGTCGATCTTGTAGACCCGAAACAGAAAGATGAGCCGCGCGCGCATTTCGAGCATCTGCGCACCGTCCATGATGTGGTTGCGGTAGTTGAGGAAGACCGTTTCCCTCAGGCCCATGCGCCGGGCGACCTCGCGCGTATCGAGCTCGTTGTTGCGAATCACCTCGCCGAAGGTGGCGCCGCGGCCGGCCATCTCATCGTTTGACATGTTGATGAGGATGCCCTCGTAGCCCTCGTCGATGAGCTTGAGCACCGTGCCGCCGGCGTAAATCGGGATGTCGTCGGTGTGCGGCTGGATGGCGGCCAGCATCTTGCCCTTGTGGGGCTTGCCGGACTGTTTGCGCTCGACGTGGATTTCGTCAACGTGCCAGTCGGTCGAGCCGCCTCCGCCGGATTCGGAGAACTGCTGCTTCGGTTGCTGGGCTTGTGCGGCAGCGCCGGCGGCGAGGCCGCCCACCAGCGAGCGCCCAAGGAAATTCCTTCGTTCCATGAGATCCTCCTGATGAGAGTTGGATGGCTTCGGGCCACGAGGAATTGTGGCCGGACTAAGAAGCTAGCACGTTGGCGAAAACGTGGTCGCGCGCCGCGCAAACCATTCCGAATCTTGCCGCTTGCTCGAAATCGCATGGTTCAAGTCGCTTGGTTCAAGTCGGGGCGGGCACAGTATGCTGTGCCCCTACATCAAGGCTTGAACGGCTGCCCCGTGCGCCGCAGCGATTTAGGAATGCCGATCTGAAGCGTGACGTAAGCACGCTCGTTCGGAAAGCCGCGGTTGTTGAGCTTTCCGGCGGCGTAGCCGGGCAGCGCGTCGCCGATGGTGCCGACGATGCGGTTGGCGTGTTCGGCGGTCGTGCCGTGGAGGTGCTGGACCAATGCGACGGCCTCGGTCCAGCCGACTTGGAGCGCGGTTTCCCAGTCGGCGGCGACACCGGTGGCGTACCACTTGTCCGCCGTTTCGACCACGACCCCACCGTTGGGGAACTCGGGCCCGCGCTCGACCTTGATCGTCACGGTCGTGTCGATCTCGACACCCGTGCCGGTTAGCTCGCCGTCGCCCTGGTAGGCATGGGTGTCGCCGATGGTCAGCAAGCCCTTGTAACGCTGCGCCCGAATATAGACCGTGCTGCCCGGTTGCACCGAGTTCAGGTCGAGGTTGCCACCATGGTTCCAGGCCCCGCCGGGATGGTTGAGGCGCGGCTCGAGCTGCACGATGCCCACCATGGGCCGCACCGGGACGACGAAGTCCGGCGGGAAGTGCAGCATGCCGTCTCTGACCGGCGCCACACGACGAAGGCTGCCGCGAAACGGGCCGCCGTTGTTGTAGTAGCCATAGGGGCCAGGCTCGACGTCAATAATGTGGATCGCCACCCAGTCGCCGGGCTTGATGCCCTCGATCTCGAACGGTCCGCCACGGCGAGAGTGGCGGCGCTCGCTCAACTCGGGAACGACTCCCGGTTCGAGGATGCTGTCAAAGCCGCCGGGAATCTCGATGATGACGGTTTCGCCGAGCTGGATTGTGCCTCGGACTTTGCCGCGTTCTGGATCGTCGGGTCCGGAGAGGTGTGGTGCGCGCGTGAAGCGGCGAGGCTCTTGCGCAGGCGCCGGAGCAGAGAGCACGCCAAGAACGACGCCGGCGGCGAGAAGGATGGAGCGTGTCGGTTTCATGGGACCTCGGGTGTCCCGTGGTTCGACAACGGGACGGCCACAGTCTACTCCCGGCGGCTTGCAGTTACAACCTCGGTCCGCGGGCACCCTCTGTCAGCGGGCACGACGTGCCGCGACATCTTCTTGTCCGTTCTCACTTGAAGAACTGAGGCCTGCACCAGACACGGACGTCTAGCAACACGAAGTACTCGTCTCGAAAGACGGCCTTTGTTGACACCCAAATTTCGACTGTGATACGACTTAGGGTCGCTCGAAATTCGGTTGCGCGGCGGCGGGCTCTCTTCAGGCTTCGAAGTCTATACTGAAACATGGCAGACGAGAACAGGCCTGAGGGTGAAGCTCCACCCGACTCCACACCACCGACATCCGACAAGCCGACCGAGCCCCAGGTAAGCCCACCCTCGGTAAGCTCCGAGGCGGCACCGGAGGCGAAACCGGCTGCCGAGGCTGCGCCTGCCGCGGAAAAACCCGCGGCGCCCTCGGGCGATGCTGCCACCGCCAAGCCGGCTGCGACTGAGAAACCAGCGGCGGCGAAGCCTCCGCCCAAGAAGGCGCCGACCGTGATGGAGGCCGAGCCTTGGGAGGGCCCAATCGCGGACGGGCTCAAACAGCGCTTCGGCGACTCCATCAAAGAGTGTTCGACGTACCGCGGGCAGGACTTCGTCGTCGCCGACCTGCCGTCGGTGATTGCTATCATCAACCATCTCAAGGACGAGGAAGACTTCGATTACCTGGTCGATATCACCGCCGCCGACTACCCCAAGCGAGAAGACGGGAAGCGGTTCGACCTGTTCTGGATTCTCTACTCGTTCCGCCAGAACATCCGCGTTCGCGTCAAAGCCCAGGCGGACGAGGGAGAGAAGGCGCCCACAGCCTCTGAGGCGTACCCCACGGCCAACTGGTTGGAGCGCGAGGTGTTCGACATGTTCGGCATCGAGTTCGAAGGCCATCCCAACATGACCCGAATCCTCATGCCCGACGAGTGGGAGGGACACCCGCTTCGCAAGGACTACTCCATCATTCAGCAGGACGAGGCCTGGGTGCGGGAGAACCTCCAGATCGAGAGCGGGCAATAGATGGCCACGCATACGACGTTTCTCGATAGCAATGAGATGGTCCTCAACATGGGCCCGCAACACCCGTCGACCCACGGCGTGCTGCGGGTGATCTTGAAGCTCGACGGCGAGAAGGTGTTGGGGACCGAGTGCGTCATCGGTTATCTGCACCGCGGCGTGGAGAAGATCGCCGAAAACCGCACCTATCAACAGTTCGCTCCCTATGTGGACCGCATGGATTATGTTGCCGCTGTCTCGAACGGGCTGGGCTACTGTCTGGCGTCCGAGGAGCTTGGCGGCGTGGAGGTGCCCGAGCGGGCTCAGTGCGTGCGGGTGATTCTCACCGAGCTGAACCGTATCGCCAGCCACTTGTTGTGGCTGGGCACGCACGCACTCGATATTGGGGCCATCACACCGGTCTTCTACTGCTTTCGGGAGCGCGAAGAGGTCCTCAAGATCTTCGAGAAATACTGCGGCGCGCGGCTGACCACGCACGCTTTCCGCATCGGCGGCTTGCAGTACGAGACCTACGACACGTTCGAGAAAGACTGCCACGCCTTCTGCGACTGGTTTGACAAGAAAGTCGACGAGTACGAAGAGCTCCTGACGACCAACCGCATCTGGGTGGCTCGCACAAAGGGCGTGGGCATCCTCGAAGCCGATGATTGCAAGGCCTACGGCGTGACCGGTCCGGTGCTGCGGGCGGCGGGGGTCGAGTGGGACATTCGCAAGGCCATGCCCTACTCCGGCTATGAGAAGTACGATTTCGACATCCCGACGTGCCAGAACGGCGACACCTACGACCGCTACCTGGTACGGATGAAGGAATTCCGGCAGTCGGTTCGCATTATTCGCCAGGCAGTGGACGGTCTACCCAGCGGTCCGATCAAAGGCAAGGTGTCGAAGGTCTTCAAGCCCCCCATTGGGGAGGCCTATGTGTCGATTGAGGCCCCCAAGGGCGAGCTGGGATACTTCATCGTCAGCGATGGATCGACTCAGCCCTACCGGCTGAGGGTGCGTCCGCCGTCGTTCGTAAACTTGCAGGCGCTCGATGAGATGTGCCGTGGATCGTTGGTGGCGGACGTGGTGGCGATCATCGGGACGCTGGATATTGTTCTGGGCGAGGTAGACCGTTAGCGGCGCTGTGATCGTCACCTTGTGAGATAGAAGCCCCGAAAGAGCCCGAAGAGATCGTACCGTGGAAGACCTGCTCAGCAATCCCTACCTTCAGTCGCTCATCGCGACCGTCCTGATCATTCTGCTATTCCCTCTGGTCGCGGGCTACATCGTGCTAGCCGAACGTAAAGTCTTGGCGGATTTGCAAGTTCGGCTGGGCCCGATGCGCGTAGGCCCCTACGGGTTTCTCCAACCGTTGGCGGACGCCTTCAAGTTGCTGCTCAAGGAAGACATCATCCCCGCGGCGGCGGATAAGTGGATTTTTTGGGGCGCACCGGTGCTCTCGACATTCACAGCGTTGACGGCGTTCGCCGTGCTCCCGCTGAGTGACAGGTTCTACGTGGCCGACGTCAACATCGGCATTCTGTTCGTCCTGGCGATGTCGTCCATCGGGGCTTTGGGCCTGATCTTGGGCGGCTGGTCGGCCAACAGTAAGTATTCGCTACTGGGCTCGCTGCGCTCGGCGGCGCAGATGGTGAGCTATGAGGTGCCTCTAGGGTTTGCGGTGGTCACGGCGCTGATGGTGGCCGAGACCCTGAGCATGCAGGGCATCATTCAGACCCAACTCGACAAGGGCGTCTGGATCGCTTTTGCGAACTACGGGCTGATGCTCGTACCGACGGTTTTGTTCTTGATCGCCGGGGTCGCAGAAACGAACCGCGCGCCCTTTGATTTACCAGAGGCCGAGTCGGAGATCGTCGCCGGCTTCCACACTGAATACAGTGGATTTCGCTTTGCGCTGTACTTCCTGGCCGAGTACGCCAGCATCTTTGTGATTTGCAGCATCGCCGTCACCGTGTTCTTCGGCGGATGGCTGCGACCGTTCCCGAACGTGGCGGCTCTCGAGATGCCGCTGAACGTTGTGTTTCCGATTCTGCTGTTCGTTGTCATCGGCGGCGGTTGCTCGATCGGAATCAAGCGGTTGTTGCTACCTGAACAGAAGGCCGTGATCGGAGTCGTGGCGTTGGGAATGTTCTTCGTAGCCGGCCTCTTTGCTTTCCCGGCGGTCAACGAGCTGATCATTGGCTTCTTCTGGTTCTTGTTCAAGGTGTTGATACTTATCTACACCTTCATTTGGTATCGGGGAACTTTCCCTCGGTTCCGTTACGACCAGTTGATGGATGTGGGTTGGAAGTACCTGATCCCAATCAGCATCGGGTCCCTGATCGTCAACGGAGTCGTCATGCTGGCAACTTCGTAGGGGACTGGAGGATAATGGGGCTATGAAGGAGTTTCTGAAAACTGTCTTTCTGGTCGACCTGGTGAGGGGTCTGTGGGTCACCTTCCGCAATCAAAAACCCTCGCTCGTCTACACCGAGCAGTACCCCGAAGAGAGACCTTCGGTGGCGGAGCGCTACCGCGGGGCGCCGCGTCTGAACGTCCACCCCGAAACTAACGAGACGCTTTGCATCGCCTGCAACCTGTGCGCCCTAGCCTGCCCGGAAACCTTGATCGTCGTCGGCGCCGAGCGCAACAAGGAAACCCGGCGCAAAGAACTGACCACGTTCATCTACGACACGTCGCGCTGCATGTTCTGCGGGCTGTGCGAAGACGCGTGTCCGGTAGACGCCTTGGAGTTGACGCAGGACTTCGAGCTGGCCTCCTACACGCGCGAAGGCGCGATCTGGGACCGTCAAATATTGGAAGAAGGTCCCCTGCCCACCGAGTACAAGTTCTAGCTTTCATCCTCATTCGACACCGCTCTCGACCGAGGCCACGGAAACCCTTCTTTCGGAGCAAACGGGGCGCTACATGGCCCGGTGACCCCCGCTGCTTTGCTATACAATTGCGTGTGCCGGCTCTTTCTTTGCGAAGAAGTCGCTAGCATCTGGACGTCCTTCGTTGGTA
The DNA here is from genome assembly GCA_965261065.1 of Bryobacterales bacterium. GTDB lineage: Bacteria > Acidobacteriota > Terriglobia > Bryobacterales > UBA6623 > JAKZVK01. The sequence goes on from OZ253444.1 coordinate 8,751,200, forward strand.
GCGAACCCTGGTAGGACACGAACGAGCTTCGGAAGCGATCACGGCCTCAAGGCAACCGCTCCCTTACGGTCACGGCTCGGTTTGAGGGTGCCCTCCAAGCGTTGCGTTCTCCCAACCTGATGACTGACCGGCGGAAGAGACGGCGAGGTGTCGGTAGGCAACCCGCCGGCCTGCAGAGACCCGGCAAGGCTCGGGGTGTTGTGCCCGGAACGAAGTCATCCGCGATGCCGGCGAAGCCTCCTGCCGGCGACTCCACGTCCTTCTCTCTCAGAGAGTGGGCGCTATCGACGGGCGCCCTGTTACTCATTTTTTCGGTTGTCGGAACCTGGGGCCAGTTCGACTTCAGCAACCTCATGGGTTACTACGACCTGCTGGCCGACGCTTTCCTCAAGGGGCAGCTGCACATCGACATTCGTCCTGACCAAACGTACTTGCACGACATGATTCCCTACGAAGGTCGCTACTACCTGCAGTGGGGGCCGTTTCCAGGGTTGGTTCACCTCCTTGCGAAGTTGATCGGCTTGCCGTTGTCCGACCGCGTCGCGTGCATCTTGGCCGGCTGGCTGACTAGCTTGGTCTTTCTACAGATCATGCTGGTGCTGCGGAGGCGTTTCTTTCCAGGCTTACCGAAACCTGCTTGTCTCTGTTTCTTTTTTGCATGCTGGGTATCCACTTGACTCAGGTGACCCCAAGATGTAGTGTAGGGCCTGGTGGAGGATTACCCGCGCGACCAACTCGAATTCGAGTCTCGCTTTGCGAGCGAGGAGGCTTGCCGCGACTATCTGTTCGCCTTGCGCTGGCCAGAGGGTTTCCGCTGTCCAAGGTGTGGGCATGAGCGCGCTTGGCCGGTGCGCAAAGTGTGGTTCGAATGCGCTCGCTGCGGGCGGCAAACCTCCGTCACCGCCGGCACGATCTTTCAAGACACACGCAAGCCGCTGCGGCTGTGGTTCCGGGCGATGTGGACCATCACCACGCAGAAGAATGGGGCCAGCGCCCTGGGTCTACAGCGCGTTCTGGGACTGGGCAGTTACCAAACCGCCTGGCCTTGGATGCACAAGCTGAGGCGAGCGATGGTGCGCCCGGGGCGGGAGCGATTGACGGGCCTCGTCGAGGTCGATGAGACCTACTGGGGCGCTGAAGAAGAAGGGGTAATCGGCCGGCAGACCGAGCGTAAAGCGTTGATTGCAGTCGCCGCGGAAGAGAGAGGCACCGGGTTGGGGCGCATCCGCATGCAGCGCGTTCAGAACGCCTCGGCGGCCAGTTTGATGCCCTTCGTCGAGGAGTCGGTCGAGCCGGGCAGCGTGGTTGTTACCGACAACTGGTCGGGCTACGATCCGCTCAAGAAGAAGGACTACCAGCGTCGTATCATCTCGATTAACAACCGCCGCGAGCAGGCCTCGCAGCTACTGCCGAGGGTGCACTTGGCGATCTCGCTACTCAAGCGCTGGATGCTGGGCACGCATCAGGGGGCGGTCAGCCACGAGCATCTGGACTACTATCTCGACGAGTTCGTGTTCCGCTTCAATCGGCGCAGATCACGCAGTCGGGGCAAGCTCTTCTACCGCCTTGTGCAGCAGGCCATGGCGGTGGAGCCGACGCCGTACCGCTCGATCGTCGCCGATTGGGACGCTAAGACGCTGTGAGCCCAACTACAAGATGTTGGGGTCACCTGAGTCAAGTGGATACCCGGCTTTTGCATTTGCGCTGGGCACCCCAACGGCCCTGGTGTCGCTTCGTGGGACGGTCTATCACGAGAGCATTGTCTTCGGCGTGCTCGGCGTGATGGGCGCGTTTCTCGCGCTGCTTCACTACCAGGAACAGGGTTCGTGGAAGTGGGCGTTGGCCGCTGGGCTGGGGATCGGTGTGGCGACGGCGTCCCGCGTATCCCTGGCTGTGTCAGGGATCGTGCTGGGCCTTGTCTTGCTGATCATTCAGTACCTTCGCAAGCACCCGCTTTCGACCGCGGCGTCTCACGTTGGCGCCTACAGCCTACCGATCCTCGTTTCGGGAACGCTGTTGATGGCCTACAACCAGGCACGTTTCGGCTCGCCCTGAGAGTACGGCAACCGATACTTGCCCTCTATCACGGCGGGCCTCGCGCCTTTTGACCCCGGCCGAGTACCGGAAAACCTGCGGCACTATCTCCTGGCGCCCATCCAGCTCGTTGGAGACTTCCCGTGGCTCGTGCACGAAGGCTGGCTGCCGCTGGTCAACACGACCCGCGCCGAAGATATGTCTTCCCTACTGATCGGGTCGCCCTTTCTTCTGCTAGCTATTCTGTGTTGGCCGCTGTGGCGTGCAGACCGGCCGCACGACCTTAAGCTGTTCGTCGGCGCCGCGGCGATCTCCTCCGGCCTGGCTTTTGGGGTGATGCTTTGTTTCGCATCCGCGGGCCGCCGCTATGCCCATGACTTTGTTCCGCTTTGGATGATTCTCGCGGTCGTCGGCCTGGCTCTTCAGCTCGAAAAACAATTCCCGTGGCGTCGTTGGCGGTTGGCGGCCTGGGGCATGGTGATCCTCTCAGCCCTTCTACATATGCACCTGTCGTTTACCCAGTCTTTCACGTGGGACCCGCCCGACCTCAACGTGATGAAGACCTTCGTTGCCGTCAGCCCGACGGCTCGCGCCGTGATGCCGGCGGGACCGAAATGGAACGAGGAAGAAGCGATCATCCGCAATGACATGGGAAGCCATCTGTTCAATCAGGGGCAGGTCATCGAGGCACTGGGACACTTTGAACGGGCGGATGCACTCAAGCCTAACGATAGGCGCATTCAGAAAAACCTCGCGCTCGCGAGAGAGAGGGCTCGGGTCAGGCAACCGCCGGGCCGTCGGTGACAATCCGGCCGCGCGGTCCAGTTTGGCTTCCGGCACCCGGCGGTGGGGCTAGCCGAGTGATCTCAAGCGGTGGACTCGACCCCTTGCATCTTGATGGCTTGCCCGTCCAAGTGCTGAGGGGGCGGTACACCGGCGCCTTCGAGCACAGTGGGGGCGATGTCATAGGTAGAGCAGCCCTCGAGTTCAACACCGGCTGGGACCCCAGGCCCGGTGGCGAGTAAGAAACTCTGCGGTGTGTGGGAACCGCTGCGGGAATCCTGCCGCCGGATGTGAAGGGTTCCGAACCGAGGCGATTCCAGCGAATCCCACGGGAAGGTCGAGTCCCAAAGGATCGAAAGGTCCGACAGGCCCTCGACGAAGGGTCCGTGACAAAGGTCGTGTAGAAAAGTGACCTTTTTCACCACGGGACGTCCCGTAACGGGATCGGATAGTTCGAAGAGGGCTTCCTTGATGTCGTTACAGATCGTTCGGTATTCGGGCCCCGGCTCGACCAGCCCACCGCGGTCTCGCCCTCGCACGCTGATGCGGACGGCGCCGGTTACTTCGTTGTTCGGAACAGCAAAGGCTTTTCTGCCACTATACTTGCGGCACGCGGCGTACCAGCGGAACACGAGTTCGTCCTGAAGCCTCTTGGGAAGGCGATCTTTGATCGCGTATTGTAGCTTCGATGGCACGACCATTTTCACGATACGCCAAGGATTAAGCTTTCCGCGGCGTGACGGATGGTCTGGCGCGCGGCGTTCGGAGCCCTCACCGAATCCAAGCAGATCCAGGATCTCATTCAGGTTCCAGGAAGCGTGAGAAAGCGGTCCCATACCATGAGGGGCAAAGACGAATGCCCGGGTCTGCCTTCCAGCGACTTCCAACATCTCTCCGATTTCGCGGTCAATGGCGCGGTAGGTCTGCTCGACTGTGTCCGCGAGTCCCTCGGGGTCGGATTCCTCGTGGAGCGGATGCGAGGGATCTATATAGCTCCAAAAATGGTGTCCCGCGCAATGGGCCGCGGGGAACTCACACAGGAACACGTCCCAGGGCTTCGTCGTCATGAGCCACCGGAAAAGCTCTCCGTGCGTGGCGACCCCACGCAGAATGTCCCCGCGGAGCCTGCGAAGGGATTTGACATCCTTGTTGTATCTTTCGCAATCTCCGACCGGATGGCTGCCGAAGCACTTCTGCACCTCGGCCAGCAAGGAGGGCGGGCTCGTGATGGCACCACCCTTGTTGTCGTGGGCCCCCCAGTTCATCAGGTGGAAACCATGAGGCACTTCCTTGAACGGCAGATGCGGAATGTCGACGACCCCGACTCGCCTTCCCGCCTCGCTGAGGTAGTGCCAGAAGGGTTGGCCCCGCATCTCGAGGTCCGCCGCGTAACGAAGTGACCCTGTGGCTGGGTCATACTGCACATAGAAGTACTTCTCGATCTTGCCCGGATTGACACCGTAGCAGAGCGTTGTCCACACCGAGTCTGGAAGGTACTGGCCGGTCGTCGATAGTTCAGCCCGAGCACCTTCCTCCAGGAGCCGTCGGAAGGTGGGCAGTTTTCCCTGCGCCGCCCAACGCTGGACCAACGTCCACTCCATCGCGTCCACGCCGATGAGCAACTGGCGGAGAGGCTCATCGCCGGCTGGTCTCTGCTCTTTCGTGGGCAAGAGATCGTTCACTCGGCGGTTTCCTTTAGAGGCCTTGTCTTGATCAACGGAATCAGGCCCTTTAACCCGAAGTTCCTGACCCATTATTGAAGCTACGTGTAGACAGATCAGGGGTCGACCTTAACAGTGTACACACAGACGTGACTTTGTTTGGTCTCACCTACCCGGTCGGTGCTGTGTCAGGTTGGCGAGAGAAGTAGGGGCACAGCATGCTGTGCCCACCGCGACCTCCCAGCTCACACCTTTGGTCTGTACGAAGCCACCGGCGGGGTCCCGCCATCGAGCCCGCGGGAGCGAACTGAGACGCTACCTGCAATCCTTGCCGGAACTGACAGCAAGTTCCGCCCGAGGCCCTGCGAGGTCTCGGCAGCCGCCTGCTGGGCCTAGGCCTTTTGGTGTATCCTGATTAACTTCGTTCGAGAACGCCCTTTGCGAACTCGCGGACCAGCCCGGCAATGTCGCTAGATCACCTAGACAGCATTCTGTTCTACCTTTTCGCTGTGCAGATTCTGTTCAGCGCTTTGATGACGATCACGCGCCGCAACGTCGTCCACTCGGCGGTGTGGCTCGTGAATGCCTTGGTGGGCGTGGCCGGGCTCTACCTGCTGCAGGGCGCTGAGTTCATCGCCGGCGTGCAGGTGATCGTCTACATCGGCGGCATCGTGGTGCTGTATCTGTTCGTGATCATGCTGGTGCCGGTCAACGAAGAGGCGAAACAGCGCCGCTTCTCTTCGCAGTTGTGGGCCGCCCTCCTCTGTACCGGGTTGCTGACGGCGGAGTTGATGTACTTCCTGTCGAAGGGATTCGCAGAGTTCAAGTTCGCCGATCGTCCCCCGCCCGCGGAGATCGGTTCGTTGACGACGAACTCAGAGGAAGTCGGGCAGGTGCTGTTCTCCGAATATCTGCTGCCCTTCGAGTTGGCGTCGATCCTGCTGCTGGTAGCGATCATCGGCGCGGTGGTGATGGCGAAGGCGCAGACCGACAACGAGTCGCCGACACCGTAGGACAAGACGTAACCACATCATGTTTCCCGTATCGACACCTCACTATCTGGTTCTCAGTCTGGCCCTCCTGATCATCGGGACCGTCGGCGTGTTGACGCGACGCAACATCATCGTGATTCTGATGTCGATCGAGTTGATCCTCAACGCGGTCAACATCAACCTGGTGGCTTTCTCGAACTACCTACAGAACGTGAACGGGCAGGTCTTCACCATCTTTATGATCACCGACGCGGCGGCCGAGGCGGCGGTGGGCCTGGGGATCCTGATCGCGCTGTTCAAGAACAAGGAGACGGTGCACGCCGACGAAGTCGATATCCTCCGCTGGTAGCCGGCCCGCACTGGAGACGAACGAGCTTCCAACATGTTTTTCCTCGATAGCATCTGGCTGATCCCGATGTTCCCGCTGGTCGGGGCGCTATTGATGCTGCTGTTCGGGCGGCGGCTCGACCCGCAGAGCACTGGCGGCCACGACGATCACGGCCACGGCGAACACCACGAGCCGCCGGGCAAGAAGCTGATCAGCTTGCTCTGCCCCGGCATGGTGCTGCTCTCGTTCATTTTTTCCCTGGGGGCCGTGTTTCAGTTACAGGGCGTCGAGGGCCATTCCCATGAGGTGATCAAGTTCACGTGGCTGGCGGGCCTGAAGTCGGCGACATCGTCGGGGGCGCTGGCCAACTTCACCGCGGACTGGGGTTTCCTGCTCGACCCGCTAAGCAGCGTGATGATTCTGGTCGTCAGCGGCGTGGGCTTTCTGATTCACGTCTACTCGATCGGCTACATGGCGCACGACGGAGGGTATTACCGCTTCTTCGGATACCTCAACCTGTTCCTCTTCTTCATGCTGACCTTGGTGCTAGCGAACAACTATGTGTTGTTGTTCGTCGGTTGGGAGGGCGTGGGCCTGTGCAGCTATTTACTGATCGGGTTCTACTTCCATCGCAAGTCGGCTTCGGACGCGGCGAACAAGGCGTTCCTGGTGAACCGTATCGGTGACGCGGCGTTTGTGCTGGGCATGCTGCTGACCTTCACCGCGCTGGGCACGCTGACCTTCACTGAGATCGGACCGGCGCTCGAGGCGAGTGGCCTGGCGGCGGAGACCGCGACCTTCGGCGTGCTAAGCATGATCACGCTGCTATTTTTCGTTGGCGCCGCCGGTAAATCGGCACAGCTTCCGCTCTATGTTTGGCTGCCCGACGCCATGGAGGGCCCGACGCCGGTGTCGGCGCTGATCCACGCGGCGACGATGGTGACGGCGGGCGTCTACATGGTGGCGCGGTCGAGCGCGATCTACGTGCTGGCGCCGCAGACGATGGCGATCGTAGCGGTCGTCGGCGGTCTGACGGCGATCTTCGCGGCAACGATCGCGCTGGTACAGCACGACATCAAGCGCGTGCTCGCGTACTCGACGGTCAGCCAACTCGGCTACATGTTCCTGGCCTGCGGCGTCGGGGCGTTTTGGGTCGCCATCTTCCACCTTTATACCCACGCGTTCTTCAAAGCGCTTCTGTTCCTCGGCTCGGGCTCGGTGATTCACGCGGTCGGCGGCGAGCAAGACATGCGCAAGATGGGTGCGTTGCGGGACAAGATACCGATAACCCATTGGACGATGATGACCGGCGCCCTGGCGATTGCCGGCTTCCCCTTAATGGCAGGTTTCTTTTCGAAAGATGAGATTCTCTGGCAGGCCTGGTCGGCGCATGACGGCTCCTTCCGCTGGCTGTGGGTTTTGGGCTTCCTCACCGCCGGGTTCACGGCCTTCTATATGTTCCGGCTGATGTATCTGACGTTTTACGGCGACAACCGAGTGGACCCGAAAGTCCACGTCCACGAATCGCCAAGGACCATGACGATACCGCTCATCGTGCTTGCCCTCGGCAGCCTCTTCGGGGGCTGGGTCGCAACGCCGGTGGCGTTCAACGACATCGGCCTGCACGTCACTTTTCTCGAGCATCAGCTTGCGCCCGTCACCGCCGGTCCTGAGATGCATGAGGCAGCAGAGGCCCATCACGAGACCATCATGGAATGGCTTCTGATGGGGCTCTCGGTAGGGCTGGCCTTCGCGGGAATCTTCCTGGCGTGGAAGATGTTCAACCGTAAGCGCGAAGGCGACGCCATGGAACGAGCGCTCGGCGGCGGGCTGCACCGCCTGCTCTACAACAAGTATTTCGTGGATGAGATCTACGGCGCCCTGTTCGTGGACGGCTTCGCCAAAGGCGGAGGCACAGCCTTGGCCGGTTTCGACAAAACCGTGATCGACGGCGGGGTCAACGGCGCGGGGTGGCTGACGCGTTTCACCTCCAGTGTGAGCATTTGGTGGGACACCTGGATCGTGGACGGCACGGTGCGGCTGACGGCGTTCATGGTCAAGTTCGCTTCCTACCCGCTGCGCATGTTGCAGACGGGCTTGGTACAGAACTACGCCTTGTTCATCGTCCTGGGCGCATTAGGGATTGTGAGTTATTTCCTGTTCTAGACGTCGAACAATGAGGCAAACAGGCACGCTCTCGGAATCTCCCCGCTAGGGATGTCACAAACGTCATGAAAGAGCACATTCTCAGTATTGTCTGGCTCACTCCCCTGGTGGGCATGTTCATCCTGTTTCTGCTCCCCAAGGAGAACAAGAACCTGATCCGGATCGTGGCCAATGTGGTGGCCTTCATCGGCTTCCTGGTTTCGCTTCCGCTGGTGTTCTGGTTCGACAAGTCGACCGCCGACTTCCAGTTCGTCGAACGGCTGTCGTGGATCCCGTCCCTGGGCGCCGACTATCACCTGGGGATCGACGGCGTCGCGCTGCTGTTGATCATGTTGACGACGGTGGTCGGATTCCTGTCGATCCTCTCGTCGTGGTCAGCGATCCAGGACCGCGTGAAAGAGTACTACGCCTTCTTCCTGTTTCTCCAGGCCGGCATGCTCGGCGTCTTCATGGCGCTTGACCTGTTCCTGTTCTACGTTTTCTGGGAGGTCATGCTGGTGCCGATGTACTTCATCATCGGCATCTGGGGACACGCCCGCCGACTCTACGCCGCGATCAAGTTCTTCCTCTACACGCTGGCCGGCTCGGTGCTGATGCTGCTGGCGATGCTGGCGCTTTACTTCAAGCATGCCGAGCAATTCGGGGTCTACACCTTTGCGCTCGAAGACCTGATGAAGACCCAAGTGCCGCTCGAGATGCAGATCTGGCTTTTCTGGGGCTTCTTTGTAGCGTTCGCCATCAAGGTGCCGATGTTCCCCTTCCACACTTGGCTGCCCGACGCGCATACCGAGGCGCCGACGGCGGGCTCAGTCATCCTGGCCGGCATCTTGCTGAAGATGGGGCTGTACGGGATGTTCCGCTTCTCGTTCCCGCTCCTGCCCGAAGCGGCGATGGATCCGACCACGGTGCAGATTGTCGCCGCGCTGTCGGTGATTGCGATCGTCTACGGCGCGTTGGTTTCTCTGATGCAGAAGAACTGGAAGAAGCTGGTGGCCTACTCGTCGGTGAGCCACTTGGGATTCTGCACCTTGGGCCTGATAGCCCTGAACCCCAACGGCATTGCCGGGGCCATGCTGCAGGGCATCAACCACGGCATTTCGACACCCCTTCTCTTCTTGATCGTCGGGGTCGTTTACGAGCAAAGGCACACCCTGGAGATTGCCGACTACGGCGGCCTATCGAATCGCATGCCGGTCTACACGGTGATCTTCTTGATATCGATGTTCGCCTCGGCGGGCATGCCGGGGTTGAACGGCTTCATCGGTGAGTTCACGATCCTGCGAGGCGCCTTCGAGCGCAACCCGACCTGGGCGGCCTTTGCCGTGCTGGGCATCGTACTGGGCGCGGCCTACCTGTTGTGGCTGTTCCAGCGGACCATGCTGGGGCCGATCACCAACGAAAAGAACGAGAAGCTGGTCGACGTGAACCTGCGCGAGATCGTCGTGATGGTCCCGCTGGTTGTGTGGTGCTTCTGGATTGGCCTTTACCCCAAGCCCTACTTCGAGATCATGGAAAAGCCCGTGGCGAAGCTCGTCGAGCGCGTCGATCCGGACTACTACAGCCGCAACGGCATCCCGAACCCGCTGCATGAGAAACGCGCGTTGGCCGGGATGGTGCAGGAATGAACGGTTTCGATCCCAGCAGCTTTTTCACGGAAGCCGACTTCTTTGCCTTGAAGCCGGCTGTGTTGCTGTGTCTGTTCGGCTGCGGCATCCTGCTGACGGGCTTTTTGTTGCGTCAGGGCCGCTGGAACGCGTTGACCGCGCTGATCGGCGAGGCGTTCGTCGCTATCTCGGTGTGGCAGCACTTCAGCGATGTCTCGATCAATAGCCGGCGCTTTGCTCTGAACGACTCCCTGGTCATTGACGGCTTTTCGGTCTTCTTCAACGCCCTCTTCGTCGGCTCGGCAGTGTTGGCCATCATCATCTCGGTGCGCTACCTGGAGCAGGAGGGTGCGAGCCGAGGCGAGTACTATGCTCTGATTCTGTTCGCGCAGGCCGGCATGTCGATCATGGCCTCGGGCTACGACCTGGTCACGCTCTTCATCGGCCTCGAGTTGATGGCGCTCAGCTTCTACGTTATGGTCGGCTTCTTGCGGCGCCAGTTGCGGGCGAACGAAGCGGCGATGAAGTACCTGCTGCTGGGCGCCTTCTCGAGCGGCTTTCTGGCATACGGCTTTTCGCTGTTCTATGGCCTGAGCGGCTCGACCGGCCTGCGGCAGATTGCCGAGGCCGTCTCCGCACGCGAGCCGAGCGACCCTGTTTTGCTGCTGGCGATTATCACGACGTCGATCGGACTGTTTTTCAAGATCTCCGTTGTGCCGTTCCACATGTGGGCGCCCGACGTCTATGAAGGCGCGCCGACGCCCATCACGGCCTACGTTTCGGTGGCGTCGAAGGCTGCCTCGTTTGCCTTATTGATGCGCATTTTCCTGGTCCCGCTTGGGTCGGTGAGCGAGCTCTGGATCCCTCTGTGCGGCTTCGTCGCCCTAGCAACAATGACCATTGGAAACGTCGCCGCCATCACGCAGAACAACCTCAAGCGCTTGCTGGCCTACAGCTCGATTTCGCACGCCGGTTACATTCTGCTCGGGCTCGTGGCGGGTAATGAAACCGGCCTCAAGGGCGTGATGGTCTACCTGCTGGTCTACATGCTCATGAACTTCGGCGTGTTCGCCCTGGTCGCGGCTTTGCGGCGCGAGGGCCACGCAGCCGAAGACATCGACGATTTGAACGGCCTGATGCAGCGGCATCCCGGATACGCGATGCTCATGCTGATCCTGATCCTGTCGCTGGCGGGCATTCCTCCCGCCGCGGGTTTCTACGGCAAGTACTTCATCTTTCTTGCACTGCTCGAAGCAGGCCAGTATTTGCTGGCGATCGTGGCGGCGCTCTACGTGGCCGTCGCGGCGTATTACTACTTCCGCATTGTCCGCGCCATGTTTCTCACCGACGACATCGAGCCCGCCATGGTGGAGCCGGGCTTCGGGACCAAGGTGGCGATCGTTGGCAGCGGTGTGCTCACGCTGTTAATCGGACTTTACCCCGAGCCGTTTATTAGCATCGCCTCGGATTCGATTCTGCTGGTGTTGCGCTGAAGCGCGATGGGGTCTTCGGGCTAAACCACGCGGCGCCAACCGCCACTCAGAGCCGCAAGCGTAAACTTGCGCTGATCCGCTTCGAAGCACCGACGATGCCCCGGCCCTCTCCCGCGGCTCGATACCGCTTAACGCGGGCTCACGCCCGCGGCTCTGGGTTTCGCTGAGTGGTTTCGTAATGCCTCAGTGTGGGTCGCGTGGAACAATCAAATCGAATCCCACCCATGTACCGCAGCCTCAAAGACGCCCTCCTCGACCTCGACGACGTGCTGATCCAAACGCTTTGTGGTTTTTCGATCGAACGTTGCGATCGGGGTCACCGTGTTGTCTTCAAGATGGCGTTTTACGGGCCCGACCTCAAGGCGCTCGAGAAAACACCGGCCGGCGAGCGGGTCGGCGAAATAGCACAGTATCCAGATGTCGAGGTCTTCCTCGAGGGGTCGGCGCTCCCGCGAACGGAGATCGAGGAGCTCAGCGACTGCGGCATTCTCGGGGAGTTGTACGCCAAACAGATCCCACCGCGGGCGCCTGGCAACGAATCCGACGAGCCCAAGTGGGTCGTGACCACACACTTCGGCTCGCAAGCCGAGCGCATCGAATGGCTCCGCTCGATTCGCTAACACGGCTGGCTTGGGCCATCAATCTAGTCGGTCGGGAACGAGAGCGGGAAGGTCGGCCGCCGCGCCTGGTGCGGCGTGCGCGGCTCGATCTTGCGGGCGTGATACTCGGCAATGAAGTCGGCCAGATTGCGGCTGGCCTCCTCGAAAACGATCTTGCCCTTCTCGGCGGTCGCTTTCTCGGCTTCCCCCATCACGCCGCTGTAGCTGTATTGGCTGGTCCACTCTACCATGCTCATCGGACCTTTGGCGAACAGATCCGTCCAGGTGAACTTCGAGCCGGTCTTGTTGGTCTTGGCAATCTCGCTCTTGATCTTGTCTTTACGGACGCTCTCCGGCGCGAGATGAAGCAGCATGGAGGTCTCGAGTTCGCCCGCGTGAGAACAGCCGCCGGGGAAGATGCTCTCGCGCCACTGTGAGTCAAAGTCGGGCGTCACCTTCAACATCTGCCACCAGTTGCAAAAGCAGCAATGGGCGTCAGTCTCGACGATCAGCCGTCGTCCGACCAAGTCGACCAGCGGGCCGTTCGAGCCGTGGCCATTGACGATGACCATCTTCTTGAAGCCGTGATAAGCGAGGCTCTTGCAGATGTCGAGCACGTACTGGATGAAGTGCTCGAAGTGGATGTTGAGTGTGCCGGGGAAGTCCATCACATGGTGCACGTAGCCGTAGCTGACCGGCGGCAGCACCAGACTGATCTCGGGACGCAAGCGCGCCGCCTCGGTGGCCACGGCGTTGGCGCAGAGGTGATCGACCTTGAGCGGCAAGTGATGGCCGTGCTGCTCGACCGAGCCCGTGGGGATGATGGGAATCTTGCCCATCTCGATGGCCTTGTTGATCTCAGGCCAGGTCAGTTCGTCAAACTTGTATTCGTCACGTACATTGGTCATAGGTGGTCTTCCGATAGCGGCACGGGCAGTGACTTTCGATCGACGTGCAGGCTTGTGCGGGAGAACCCTAGCGGCTAGGCTTGCGCTCAGGCTGCTTGCCGACTTCCTCCAGGTAGAGCTCCATCGCTTCTCCTAGCAACAAGCGGACCTCATCCGGAGTATCTCCGACGACACCGACCCCGGGAAAGTCCGGGGAGTATCCCCCGTACCCGTTCTCGCTCTTCTCGGTCACAATCGCCCACTTCATGGTTCGAGCCCCGCCCCCTCTAGGATACCCACAAGTGCCCTTGGCGGCACATCTTTCGCCACGATCGTATCCACCTGCCACAACGGAGATGAAATGAGGAGACTCTCGGTCTCGGGGAGTGCGGTGCGCTCCCGAGTGACGGGCTTCGCCCCGCCCCTTCCATGACGCGGGGCGAATCCCAAAACCGTTCTGGTAACGAAAGAAACTACACATTCTGAAGAACCATAGCAAACGCATCGAAGCATTGTCACAGCTCCAACACAAGATGATTGAACAAGGCATCAACGTCGTCGTTGGCCTCGACCTCGGCGACCAATACTCGCACGTCTGCGTGCTCGATCTGGAAGGACACATCATCGAGCGCGTCCGCGTCCGCACCCACGTCCAAGCCTTCGAGACGTATTGCGGTGAGTGGGGGCCGATGCGGGTCGTGTTCGATCACGGCGCTGGCGTTCGTGTTGAACCTGAACAACGACGTGAAACGGTTGAAGACGAGCCGCGCGGCGGGGCCGCGCTTCCCAACAACGCACACATGTGCTCCCGCCCATAGTTCCGAGCCCCGGCAGCGGCAGGGGCGTTTGAGATCTTCTCCTCTCCACACGCTACGGGTGGACGCAACGCAAACACATCCACGCTCTTCGTGCCAGTCCGTCGAGTCATGAGGGCGTTACGACACAGACTCCCACCGGCTTACGGGCGGATCCTGCTCGGAACGGGGCCGGATAGTGGGACCACATCGCGCGTAAGATAGTGTTGATACCCAGCCCGTCCAATCCGCGATGAGCAACCCTCTCCCCCGCCTCCGCCGAGAGCTCGACATTATGCCCTCGCCCGTAGCCGAGCAGCCGGGGCTGTTCATCCGCGATCCGTTTCGCTACACCGAGTCGATGATCATTGTGCCGCCGATCCTGGCGCAGGCCTTAGTCCTGTTCGACGGGCAGAAAACCGAGCTCGACTTGCAGGCCCGTCTCGTTCAAGCGACGGGCGATCTGGGCGCCGGGGAAGCCGGCCGCGACCTGACCAAGACCCTACGAGAGTGCGGCTTTGTCGAGACCGACGAGTTTTACGCAATGCGCGACCGCAAGCATCGTGAGTTCGCCGAAGCCGACCACCGCCCCGCGTCCCATGCCGGCGCCGCCTATCCGGACGAGCCCGAGCCGCTACGCCAACAGCTTCGCGAGTACGGCGCCGGCCTCAAACCTTCCGCAACTGAAACCGACTCGCTGGTCGCTCTAGCCGCACCCCACGTCAGCCCACACGGCGGATTCAAGAGCTACGCCGCGGCCTACAGCCGATTGCACCCGGGCTACGCCGACAAGACCTTCGTGATTCTGGGCACGTCGCACTACGGCCAGCCCGAGAAGTTCGGGCTGACGCGCAAGAGTTACGTTACCCCGCTCGGACGCCTCGAGACCGACCGCGGTCTGGTCGATTGGCTTGAGCAGCGCGCGCCGGACTCCGTCGTTATGGAGGACTACTGCCACGCCACAGAGCATTCCATCGAGTTTCAGTGCGTCTTCCTACAGCACGCGCTCAACAAGCCGGACGTCAAGGTCGTGCCCATCCTCTGCGGCCCTCTCGCCGAGAGCCTCTTCAGCCACAAGGCGCCCGAGAAGAATGAAACCGTGCGGCGCTTCTTCGACACCCTCGGCGAGATGGCCGAGGAGCATCGCGACCGCTTGGTGTGGATCCTCGGCATTGACCTGGCACATATCGGACGCCGCTACGGCGACGATTTCATCGCGAAGTCCGGGCAGGGCCCGCTCGAAGAGGTCCGGGCGCGCGACGAAGCCCGGCTACGGGAGGTCTGCGCCGGCAATGCCGAAGGCTTCTACGAGTTGGTCCACCCCAACCAAGACGATCTACGCTGGTGTGGCTATTCGCCGGTCTACACTTTTCTTGCGTCGGTAAAGGCCGCGCGAGGGCGCGTGTTGAGCTACGAGCAGTGGAACATCGACGAGCAATCGGTGGTGAGCTTTACGGGCATGGAGTTCACGCAGGCGTGATTCAAGCGGGACACTGACCGGAAACGCGTTTCTCTTGTCCCAACGAGCCGAGGGCTGCGCGCTCGGTCTTCCAACGGAACCGGCGGCCGGAGAGTAGGGGCACAGCATGCTGTGCCCGCGTTCGGGTCGAGTTGTACTCTCGAGACCGCAGGGCACGGCTTGCCCCACATTTTCGGATATGGTTATCACGGTCTAACCACACACCTCGTGAACCGGTCCGTAGATGTCCTTGTCGGCTTCGGGCACGTAGTAGAATCCGCGTCCCAAGGGATCGTCCGTCATCACCGTGGTCCAATCAATGCCGAGCAGCGAATAAACCGTGGCCTCCATGTCCTCGGGCCGAATGTCCCGGAACCGCGACCAGCCGGGATCGATCGTGAATGAGCCGGTCGGGTCCGTCTCGCCGATCACCGTGCCGCCTTTGACGCCCCCGCCCGCCATCACGTAGAACATCTGCAAGTAGTGATCACGGCCATTGCGATCATTCGTGAGCACGCCGGTGGTGCGGCCGAACTCACCACAAACGAGAACCAGGGTATCGTCCAGCAAACCATCGGCCTCCAGGTCGGTGACGAGCTTCGAGAGAGCCGGATCGAGCTCCCCGCAGCGGGCGTAGAGGTTGTCGCCCACGTCACGGCCGTTGACCTCGTTGCGGTCGTAGATGCCCGCGTGATGGTCCCAACCGCCATGCGTCACCTGAACGACCTTGGTGCCCTGGTCAGCCGCAACGATCTTCTTGGCAAGCAAACAGGCGTTGCCGAGTTCCGTCCCGCCGTAGGCGGCGCTCTCTTCGTCGGTAAAGCTAAAGGCGTCGCCCACGACCGGGTTGAACATCAAGTCCCGTGCGCTGTCGTAGAACTCGCTCATGCCCGCGACGGAGCTGCCCAGAGGAGAATCGGCGCAGCGCAGCGGAGCATCGATCGTCTGCAATAAGTCCCAACGCTTTTCAAAGCGTGCCTGACCGTCGGCATGGTCCGTGTTCGCAAGCCCGTCGGCGCTCGGCACCGTCTTGAAGGGGCTGAACTCGGCCGGGAAGTAGCCCGCCCCAGGGGCATTCTGCGCATTCAATGCGATAAACGAAGGGAAGATCTGGTCGGGGCGGCGCTCCGCGTCCGTATGACGGGCAATCACACTCCCGAAGTGCGGAGACACGCCGCCGAGTGCCGAAGTCGGATTGCGGCCGATCTGGAACCAGGTCTGCGCCAGATTGTGAGCCAACGCCCACGACAGCCCGGAGCGGATGATCGCCAGCTTGTCGAGAATCTGAGCGGTGTTGGGCAAGAGCCCCGTTGGGAATTCAATTCCGTTGATCGTCTCCGGAGCGAAGTCCGTGGGCGTCACACCATCGAGAAACTTCAAATCGAACATATCGACGCCGCTGGGAGCGCCTGAAAGGAAGATGAAAATCATCTGCTTCGCGGTGTTCTTCGGCTCGACGCTCCCCATCGCCCGGGCTTCGGAAGGCATCCATGGCCCGCCCAGGAAGTACCCCGACAGGCCTCCACCGACCATGCGAAAGAACTGCCGCCGCGTCGCGTGCGGACGCTGATGAAAGCTGACGTGCGGATGCGGATGCTTCTCGATCAGTTTATGAAAACGGTCTCGCTCGCTCATGAGATGGCCCCTTGTTGGCTTGAAACTAGTAGTTAAAGATGGATTCAACGCTGTTGTAGAGACTCCACATCAAGTCCTCGGCCTGCTGGGTGCGGTCGCCGCTTACAAGCAGGGCCAGCCCGGCGGCTAGTTCGTCGGGCGTGGGATAGCGGCTCAGAACCTGCAGATAAAGAATGGTTACCACGGCGGCATCCGATTCGTTCAATACCGTCGCCAGTATGCCGTCTTGCCGGGACGCCTTGACGCGTTCCAGCACCAACGGGCTGTTCATCTGGTGCAACGCCTGAATAATCGTCGCTTCGCTGCTGCGCGGGGTCTGTTCGCGGTCGCCTCGCAGGTAAGCTTCAAGCAGACCGAAAGCGGCAAAGGTGAAGTTCGCTTCGTCCGACGGCCGATCGCGCTGGCGCCGTGGTGCACGGGGGAGAAACTGTACGTCCGGGAACTGCTTGGCAAAGATGATCGGCCCCAGAGAGCGCGAAACAAAATAGGGCTGAAAGATGCCGCTGGAGGTAACCAAGGCATCGTGGATCGCCTCGGCGTCCAGCCGCCTCACCTGATGGCGGGCAAGCAGTGGCTCGTAGCCGGCATTCCACTCGCCGTCGTAACGGGAGGAAAGCTGATAGGCGCGGGAGTTCGTGATATCGCGCATGAGCCATTGGAGGTCATAGCCGTTCGCCACGAATGACTCGGCCAGGTTCTGTAGCAGGCGCGGGTGAGAGGGTTGGATCTCCCACGGGTCCGGGGGAGGATTGTCGGGGTCGAGACGGCCCAGGTCAAACTGGTCCGGCGGCTCGACGATCCCGCGGCCGAAGAATTCTCTCCAGATGTAGTTGACGATGGCACGTGAAAACTGAATATCCTCGGTGAGTGCACGTCCCACCGCCTCGCGCCGCGACTCGCCCCCTTTGGGGGTGGCGCCACCAAAGGGATAAACCGGGGCGACTGTGGTGGCACCGCCGGCGTCGTCGGGCTGCCGGGAGGGCCGGTTACCGGTTGTGGTGTTGAGCGTGTACTGCAACTCGAGCGGCTGGCCCCGGCGGTCGAGGATTTCACTCGAGTCGCGAACGACCCACCAGCGCGCCCGAGCGCGTCTCTCACCGTCAGGCGGCTGTGGAATTCGGCGCGGCCGGGTGAGCACGGTCTGGGCGAAGAACGACGCCAACTGCCAGGCTTCGAGCCGCTTCGCCTGTCCCCCCCCAAACGCTGATCGAGTCGAGGTGCCCATCGCCGTCGTGACACAGGATGCAATCCATTTGGCTGATGCCCAGGAAGTCCCGCGCGACGTTGTTGGCCATGGCGTCCCAGGTGTCATGCAGCGGCCCTCCCCGGGTCAGCCCGCCCACGATGTAGCTCGACGGGGTTGGCGTGACCGGATTGCCTTCGTAGTCCTCGGTGAGATCCACGAACTGCTGGTAGCTATCGAACTCCTCGGGGTAGTAGCGCCCGTCATTGGCTCCGCCCGACGACAGAATCTCGCGCGCCATCTGGTCGTAGGGCTTGTTGGCCCGCATCGAGTCCCGCAGGTACAAGTGAAAGGCGTCGCGGCCATCGGGATAGCGGTTCACCTGCGCGGTCACCACTGTGTTGCGGAGCAGGTCTCCGAAGAACATCGCCCAGCGATCCGCCCACTGCGGGGTCGCCAGCAGCCGATCGATCGCCCGCGCCCGTTTGTCGGCCGAGGGGTCGGCGACGAACTGGATCACTTCCTGGGCGGTAGGAATACGGCCGGTCAGGTCCACAGTGACCCGCCTCAGGAACGCCGTGTCGGTCGCCGGCGGCGCCGGGGACACGCCTTCAGCATTCAGCCGGCTGAAAACGCGGTCGTCAATCGACCCACTCGCGTACGCGCTGTTCACCGCCGCGCGGCTACGGAACGGCCGACTCTTCGGCAAGGCTGCCACGACGCCCGCGGTCAACTCCGAGCGCTGCGACATGGCCAACAGGTTGGCGTCGAGGCCGACCTTGAGAATCTGCTCCCGTTTTGCGGTGAAGAAAGAGCACTCCGCGTGAGGTACGCCGATATCGGCGTACTCATCGTCGATCGTCTCCTGACCCCGCAAGGGACCCGCAAACGGGGCCAAGGCCAACGCGAGCCCGATCAGCCCGGCGGCGCCAATGATCTGATGAATGTTGATTTGATGAGTTCGTTTCATGCGATCCGCTCCACCAAAAAGCCCAGGGTGATGATTTGCGTCTTCCATCGTTCGTCGCCTGCCGTCCGGGAGCTCGGTATCTATCAGATCGGCTCGGTGAGGCGCCTTTCGGCGAGTTACCTTTCGTCAGTTACCTATCGGTCCGTACTCAGCGGCGCTCCTTCTCCCATGAAACCCAGCGTACATCCAAAAGTTGCGCGCCCGGCAGCGATTCGGTACGGTGAAGAGCTACAAGCGTGCCGGGCTCGGTTGCGCCTCTCTCGGGTTGACCCGCGCGGCTGACCGTCATAGAGAGGATGTCGTCTCTGACCGAAACTTACCGCTCCATCGGGGGGTTTAGGAACTTCGGTACGTTGAAACCTGCATTGCAATTTGGACTTCGATTCGGGCAGGATTAACCATAGCTGCTTAACAACTGTGAATAGCGCTTCTCCGGCGTACTCCCGTCGGTGCACTTGTGCCTCGGCTCGACCGTCCCCGTCTAAAGGGAATCAATAGCATGAAACTGCTCCTCCGGCTTTCCTCTCTGGCTCTTGTCCCGTTGCTGCTCACGGCGCAGGATTTGGACAACTCGTCGCTCAGCGGTGACTACTACTTCGTTCACTTGTTGGCCGAGATCACACCGGCGGGGTCCGTCTCGGACGCGACCAACCTCGGTGGGACGATCACCTTCGACGGGACGGGCGCCTACACCTTCGCGGGCAGGCAAGGCTCGGGAGGGGATGCCGTGAGCGCCGCCGCCGGCGTTGGGACCTACGAAGTCATGTCAAACGCCTTCGCGACTCTGACGAACCCCATTGCCGATACGCTCGAGATCGATGCGCGCCTCGGTGTCGACTCCGAGGTCCTGATCGGCTCGTCGACAAGCGCGCTCGATGACTCCTACGACCTGTTCGTCGCCATCAAGGCGGGGGCTGCTAAGGACAATAGCCTGCTCACAGGCAGCTACACGGGCTCCACGCTGGGGTTCCCCGGGGGCGTCGGCGATGCCATTACCACCGCGCTGCTGTCGATCGAAGCAGATGGTGCCGGTTCGTTCACCTCGATTAACGCCCGCGGCCACGCCGTCAACGCGATCGGGGACGTGAACTTCGAGGAAGACACGGTGGCGACCTATGCTCTCGCCGCGGATGGCAGCGGTACCGCGACGCTCGGTCCGGAGCTTACGTTGTTCAACGGCGCGCACGACATTTTCGTCTCAGCCGACGGCAACTATCTGATCGGCTTTGGCACCGAGGCCGGCGCGCGGGAAGTCTTCGTGGCCGTGCGTAACTTCAGTGACTCCGCCGCTGACGCGGATTGGGATGGTACGTACTGGTTCGCGGAGGTGATTGCCGATCCCGCCTTTGGAAGCTACACCTCCGCGGTGGGAGGACTGTCGACCACCGGTGTGGGCGTAGCGACGATCGCCGAGCGACTCCTGGCCAATCTCACCACTTCCGATTTCAGCACGGTAAACGTCTACAGCATTGACGCCGACAGCCGAGGCCAACTCGGGGCCGTGCTTGAACTCGGTGGCCTCAACATGGCGATCGGTGCACCCGGGGGAACCGGCGCGGCCCTCGCAGCCGACAACGCCGCCAAAGGCGCCGCTCTGGTCCCCAGAGCCGTTGTTGGCGCACAGGTGAGCCCGCTGGGCGCGCCTGGCTTCTTTCACGGCATTTTCATTGGGATACGCGTACCAGCCTTCGCGGGCGGGGCGGTATTCCTCAACCCCGGAGTGATCAATGGGGCCTCATTCGCACCGCCGACTTTCCCGATTGCCGCCGGTACCATCGTGTCTCTGTTCGGGAGTGGGATGGCGGCCGGCACGGTCCTGGCGGCAACGACCCCGCTGCCGACCACGCTGGGTGGCGTCGTCGTCACGATCAACGGCGTGCCGGCCCCGCTGTTTTTCGTCTCAGGGGTCCAGATCAACCTGCAGGTGCCGTTCGCGACAGCAGGCACGCTGGCAACGATCGTCGTTGCAAACGGCGGCGTGCCGTCGAACACCGTGCTCGTTCCTCTGGCGGCCACAAGTCCGGGAGTGTTCTCGACTGCCCTAAACGGCCTTGGACCAGGCATCATCGTTCACTCGCTGACTTTCTTGCCCGTGACCGAGGCCGACCCAACCTCGCCGGGAGAGTTCGTCAGCATCCTGCTCACGGGCCTGGGTGCGCTACAGCCTCCTCTGGGCGACGGCGTAGCCGGCCCCGTAAACCCGCTGAGCCTGACAACCGACCCAAACAT
Source organism: Bryobacterales bacterium (assembly GCA_965261065.1). Lineage (GTDB taxonomy): Bacteria > Acidobacteriota > Terriglobia > Bryobacterales > UBA6623 > JAKZVK01. The sequence goes on from OZ253444.1 coordinate 8,772,017, forward strand.
TGCAGTTCTGTTCGGGTTCGAGGCGCTACAGGGTGTCATCACCTTCAGTGGCGCCGCGCCGGGCTTCGTCGGGCTCTACCAGATCAACGTCATCGTGCCTCAACTGCAAACCGTCGGCGCGGCGGTGTCGGTGGCGATCCTCACCAGCAACGCCATTTCGGACTTCGTGACCGTTGCCGTGGCGTTCTAGGCAATCTGTTTCGCTAACACACTTGGCGGTTCAGCCTGCAAAGTAGCGGCACGGCATGCCGTGCCCGCCGGCCACTCGCATCTCAGGCTGCTAGCTTGGCGCGAACATCGACCCTACACAACAGAGGCGCGGGTGTGAACCCGCGCGCCAGTGTGCCCAGCATGGGCTGTTTCTTGTGAGTTGCAAGGTACTCACCGGGACCGATGGAGGTAACCGTAGGGAACCGCAGAGCGGAAGTCGTGGGGCGCAAGCCACGCGGCCAAGCTGAAGGAAGCGGGGAACAAACCTTCGACCGTAGGAACACGAATCGGCAGAGAGGCCGCGTACGGGCGGTAAGCTTGCTGGCCACAGTGAAGCCCAAAGTCCATCCAGACGTGCGAGGTAGAGCCGGACGGTATGAAGGGAAAGAAACAGCGCCTTACCTGGGGAGAACTCCTTGGTGAGAGCGAAGGAGAAGTCAGCAGAAGCCATAGTAGCGAAGAAGGCGGGTAATGCCGCTGGAGCCAAGGGCCGAAGGACCAAGGAGCGAAGCTAGAGCAGCGACTGACAGAAGCACCGACGAGGTTTCCCGGAGTCCCGGGCCGCAAGGTCCTTCCCCTCACGGGGGAACGAAACGGGGAGCAGGCCAAGGCAGAAGCGGTGGAGCCGCTGCGGGCCGAGGCTGGCCGAAGCCAGGGTGCGTGTCGCGAAACTCTCGACAGAAAGCAATGCACGAAGATCTGATGGACGAGGTGGTTGCCGAGCAGAACCTGGCACGGGCGCGGGCGGCGGTCAAACGCAACCGCGGCGCGGCTGGGATCGATCGGATGACCGTCGACGAACTCGAAGTTCATTGGCGGCGCCGCGGTGCGAAGATGCGGGCGAAACTCGTGGCCGGGCGATGGACGCCGAGCCCGGTGAGGCGGGTGGACATCCCGAAGCCGAACGGGGGGACGCGTCGGCTCGGCATACCGACGGTGATGGATCGGGTGGTACAGCAAGCATTGCTGCAAGTGTTGCAACCGATTTTCGATCCGCGGTTCAGCGAGTCGAGCTACGGTTTTCGTCCGAGGCGCAGCGCGCACGACGCCGTACGAGCGGCGCAAGAATACGTCCGCGAGGGCAAGGACTGGGTGGTGGCTATCGATATCGCGCAGTTCTTCGACCACGTCAACCACGACATTCTGATGCAACGGATCGCGGAAGGGATTTGGGACAAGAGAGTGCTGCGGTTGATCGGGCGGTATTTGCGAGCCGGGGTGATGGCGGCGGGGGTGGTGGTACGCAGCGAGAAAGGGACGCCGCAAGGTGGACCGTTGTCGCCGCTGTTGGCAAACCTCTACCTGGATGCGCTGGATCGGGAACTGGAGAACCGCGGGCTGAGCTTTTGCCGCTATGCCGACGACTGCAACGTCTATGTGAGCAGCGAGGCGGCGGCGAAGCGGGTGCTGGCGGGGATCGGGGACTGGATCGAGAGGCATCTGCGTTTGCGAGTGAACCGTGCCAAGAGCGGGACAGGGAGGCCATGGGAGCGAAAGTTTCTGGGGTTTCGAATCAACCACCGCGGGCAGCGAGAAGTGGCGCCGCAGAGTGTGGAACGATTCAAACAGAAGGTGCGAGAGATTTGGCGCAGTTGTCGCAGTGTCACGAGTCGGGCGTTACGCAACGAGTGGCGGCGATACGTGGTGGGCTGGTGGGGATAGTACCGGCTGGCCCAGGAGCGCCGGAATGTCTTTCGGCTGGAAGGCTGGATACGGCGACACAGGCGGAAGTGCTTTTGGTTGCGCTGGCATAGTGTGAAGGGCCGCCGGCGGAGGTTACGCCGGCTGGGAGTGGGCGAGCGGCTGCTCGCGTTGGTGCCAACGCGTCGCGGGGCATGGTTCATGTCGAGCAACGAGTTGTTGCACACGGGGCTGTCGAACGCCATTCTAAAGCGCTACGGGTTTGTGGTGCCATCGAATCTTGCGGCGTGCGGGTAAAGTCGCTGGGTCCAACCGCCGGATACGGAAAACCGTATGTCCGGTGGTGTGGGAGGGTGCCGGGGCGCAATCCCCGTCACCCGACCCGATCGCCCTTCGGACCGAGCAGCCTCTGGTTGGGTAGGCCTTGTAGGGGCGGGCCCCTGCGCCCGCCCGTCAGCACCAACAGGCACGCCGGCCCTCACACTCGAACCTGCAGCCCAGTAGTATCCTGGTTCACAAGCCGCCTTCTTCAAATGCAGCTAGGCAGCCAACGCGGAGTCCCCGGCTTTGACCACTACACACCATCTCTGGACTCCAACCTCCGGCCAGGTTGAGCAATCGAACCTGACCGCCTTCATGCGGTCCGCCGAGAAGGAGTGGGGCTTACCTCCCTTCCCTGACTTTCAAGCCCTCTACCAATGGTCGATCACCCAGCCGGACCGTTTCTGGCGGTCGGTGTGGCGCTTCTGTGACGTGGTCGCCGAGTACGAAGGCGACGAAACCGTTCGCGGCTTCGATCGCATGCCGGGGGCTGAGTGGTTCCCCGAGGCCCGGCTCAACTTCACCCGCAACCTCCTCCGTTATCGCGACGACCAGGAGGCCCTGGTTTTTTGGAACGAGTCGGGCGCTCAGCGTAGGCTGACCTACGCCGAACTCTACGACGAAGTCGGACGTGTCGCGGCGGGCTTGCGCCGGGCGGGCGTCAGCACAGGCGATCGCGTCGCGGGCTTTATGCCGAACATGCCCGAAACCGTGGTGGCCCTGCTGGCCGCGGCGAGCCTTGGGGCGATCTGGTCATCCTGTTCCCCGGACTTCGGCCTCGATGGCGTTCTCGACCGCTTTGGACAGATCGAACCCAAGATCTTGTTTGCCGCCGATGGCTACCTCTTCAAGGGCCGTACCTTCGACTGTTTGGAGCGCACGGCCGAGATTGCCCGGCGTGTCCCGTCGATCGAAACCGTCGTCGTCGTACCCTACACAAGCGAGCACCCGGAGATGTCCTCGATACGCTCGGCTCAGAGTTACCGGGACTTCCAATCCGAGCCTGCCAACGATATCGAGTTCCGGTCGCTTCCGTTCGACCATCCGGTCTACATCCTCTACTCCTCCGGCACCACCGGTCCGCCGAAGTGCATCGTGCACAAGGCGGGAGGGGTCTTGCTGCAACACCTCAAGGAGCTTGTGCTCCACAACGACCTCTGCCGTGACGACCGCATCTTCTACTTCACGACTTGCGGTTGGATGATGTGGAACTGGCTGATCAGCAGCTTGGCTGTCGGGGCGACGGTCATGCTTTACGACGGCTCACCGTTCGACCCCACGCCCAACCGCCTGTTCGACATGGCCGCCGATGAGCGCATCACGGTGTTCGGTACCAGCGCCAAGTATCTCGCCGCGGCGGAGAAGGCCGGTGTCGAGCCGGCAAAGACGCACGCCCTGGGCGCGCTGAAGGCCATCCTCTCGACCGGGTCGCCGCTGGCGGCGGAGGGGTTTGATTACGTCTACGGCAGCGTCAAGCAGGACGTGCGGCTCTCGTCGATCGCCGGCGGCACCGACCTGGTCTCCTGCTTCGCGCTGGGCAATCCGATCGGCCCTGTCTATCGCGGCGAGATCCAGACGCCGGGCCTGGGGATGAAGGTTGAGGTGTACGGCGAAGACGGCCGCTCGCTGCCGAGCGGAAAGGGTGAGCTGGTGTGCACCGCACCGTTCCCGCCGATGCCGGTCGGCTTCTGGAACGACCCCGGCGACGCCAAGTACCGAGCCGCTTACTTCGAAACCTTTCCCGGGGTCTGGCATCACGGCGACTACTGCGAGCTGACCGAGCACGGCGGGATGATCATTTGGGGGCGGTCGGATGCCGTGCTCAATCCGGGGGGCGTACGCATCGGCACGGCGGAGATCTACCGTCCTGTCGAGCATCTACCGGACGTACTTGAGGCGGTCGTGGTGGGCCAGAGTTGGGACAACGACGTGCGGGTATTGCTGTTCGTCAAGTTGCGGGAGGGGCTGACCCTCGATGAGACTCTGGCGGCCCACATTCGGCAACAGATCCGCACCCACGCCAGCCCCCGCCACGTGCCCGCCAAGATCCTGCAGGTGGCCGACATCCCACGCACTCTCAACGGCAAGATCGCGGAGTTGGCCGTGCGGAACGTAATCGACAACCGGCCCGTCAAGAACCGCGACGCGCTGGCCAACCCCGAGGCGTTGGAACTGTTTCAGGACTTGGCGGAACTGAGGACGTGATCGAGGGGCGCTCAACCGAGCATCTTGGCGACCGCCGCCTCGATAATGCCGCCGACGCCCGTGCCGTTCGTGTTGGCTGGCCCGTTCTTGTTGGCCGGCGCACCACTCTCTCGCAACTCGGGAGTGAACACCGACAACGTCTTGGCGACATCCTCGATATCGGCGCCCTCTTCGATCATGACTTCGTGCTCGACCCAGTTACAGAGGGGGATGTTGCGGAAGTAGAGCCGCTCTTGAACCACCAGACACTTGCGGTTGGCGAATAGCATCTTCTGCTGGCGCAGAAAACGCCGCTGTTCGGTTCGCAGCTCAGCCAGGAACTCGTCGAGCGACTGCTTGCGCACGGCCTCCGCCCGCAATCGGTCGAGTTCTTCGAAGGTTTGCTGTTGCGATTCGAGGGCTACGCGCGCTTCCGACAGCGCCTGCCGCTCGCGGGCGAGTTGCACTTCCAGCCGCCGCTGCCAGATCCACACCGCCAGCAGTGCCGAGCCGACCGAGACCAGAATTGGTAGTAGTACCCAGAAGATCGCTGTCATAAGCTGTGAGCGGGAACACTGTGATTATACACCCCGACCTGGCCAATCTAACGAACTAGCACGTAGCTACGAGGTCGCTACGTAGAGAAACAGGAGGGACTTAGGGAGTAACCCCTACTCTCCGCGCACCCGGCCGGCCGGGTTTGAAGCCGCGTGCGAAGCTGAGATCAGAGATGTGCGGAACTGAAGACCCTCGCTACCCGGCCCGCCACCTAAACGACAGGCTCAGTCCAATTCTCGATGACGCCCCTGAGATGCGTCATGAACTGATCCGCTAAGGCCCCGTCGAGCAGCCGGTGGTCAAACGTCAGCGTGGCGTAGCAGATGGACCGGATCGCGATCGCGTCGTTCACGACCACCGGAGCTTTGTGAATCGCTCCCAGCCCGAGGATTGCCGAGTTCGGTTGGTTGATCGCGGGCGTCGCGAGCAGGCTGCCGAAACTGCCGTAGTTGGAGATGGAAAACGTGGACTGCGTCACCTCATCGGGCTTGAGCTGCTTGGTGCGTGACCGCGACGCCAGGTCATTCACGGCGCGCTGGAGCCCCAAGATGCTCTTCTCATCAACGGCGCGGATCACCGGCACGATCAAACCGCCATCGATCGCGACCGCCACGGCGATGTTGACCTCACGGTGGTAGACGACCTGATCGGCGTCGAGGGACGCGTTGACCGCCGGGAATTCCTTGAGCGCCGCGGCCGCCGCCCGCAAGAAGAACGGCATGAAGGTCAACTTGACGGCGTTGTGCTCGTAGAACTTCTGCTTCTGCTCGTCGCGCAGCTTGGCCACCGCCGTGCAGTCGATCTGGTGGACCGTCGAGACGTGAGGCGCCAGCCCCATGGTGAGCGACATGTGCTCGGCGATCTTTCGCCGCATCGTCGAAAGCGGTTCAACGGTGTGCTCGCCGAAGCGGGCCTCGGGCGCCGGCCGGAACGTGCCGATCGCTTTGCCCAGGGCCACTCCGGAAGCAGCCGCGGCGGCGGGGGCCGCCCCGCGCGTCTTGAGATAGGCTTCGATGTCTTTCTTCGAGATCCGTCCGCCCTGGCCGGTGCCCGGCACCTGCGTGAGATCGATGCCGTTCTCTTTGGCAAGACGCCGCACCAGAGGCGATGAGCGGACCCGGCCGTCCCCGTTCGCCCCTGCTTTGGTTGTGGCCGTGGCCGCAGCGTCGGCTGCCGGGGCAGTCTCTTTCGCCGGCGGCGGTTCAGATTCGGCCGGCGCGGACTCAGCTTTCGCGGGCGACGCTGCCTCCTCGCCTCCTCCCACACCGTCTCCGATACGGGCCACCAGCGTGTTGATCTCGACCGTCTGGCCTTCTTCGACGAAGATCTTCTGCAGCACGCCCGCCACCGGAGAAGGCACCTCCGTGTCGACCTTGTCGGTCGAGATCTCGAACAAAGGTTCGTCGCGCTCGACCTTCTCGCCGACTTGCTTCATCCATTTGGTGATCGTGCCTTCGACGATGCTCTCGCCCATCTGGGGCATGACGACGTCACTCATGTTGTCCTCACAGTCCGATTGGTCAGAGGTCCATTAGCTAGCTGGCGAAGTCTTCGACCTCAAACCGACGAGCGCGCGGAGAAACCGAGCCCCGAACGCCAGTGACGGGTGCAACGACTCCGTGCCGCCAGGTGCGGATTGACCCCTCACTCGCGTTCGGGGCTCGGTTGTTTCCGCTGCACGCTCGTTGAAAACTTGACACCCTTGTTCCGTTGTTGCGTTCTTCAGACGTCTAGGGGTCAGCTAACCACCGGCTCCATCGTTCGACCAAACACTCGCCCGAAACTCCGTACTAGCGCCGACATCACGACATCACGCTCGGGCGCGCGGCCCAGCAAGCGCTCCATCGACGTGACCGGCTTGTGCAACCCGCAGGGCACGATGTAGCCGAAGTAGCGCATGTCGGGCGAGACATTCAAAGCGAATCCGTGCGAAGTGACCCAGCGGCTGATGTGCACGCCGATCGCACCCAGTTTTGCTTCGCCGGCCCACGCGCCTGTCGCGCCCTCGACCCTCCCGGCTCCGACGCCGAACTCCGCCACGGCATCGATCATGACCTGCTCCAGAGCGCGCACGTAGGCCCCGACGTCGCGCTTCCATTCGCGCAGATCCAAGATCGGATAGGCGACGATCTGCCCCGGCCCGTGGTAGGTCACATCGCCGCCACGGTTCGTCTCGTGCAATTCGATACCGAGGCGCTCGAGGCTTTCCCGCGGTAGCAATAGGTTCTGCTGTTGCGCGTTGCGGCCCAGCGTGATCACGTGGGGGTGCTCGACAAAGAGCAGCCGGTCGCTGATTCGACCCTCCTTGCGCTGAGCGGCGACATCGCGTTGCAGATCCCACGCCGCTGCGAAGGACATCCGCCCGAGGTCTTCATAGCAGCAGCCGGGCGCGTCCCGGCCCGGAGCAATCCCAGCCGCGCCATTCCCAACCAGGCCAACCGCTTCGAGGCCGGCTTCTGAGTCCGTTACAGTGGAGACACCCATCGTCTTACGCGTTGATCGTCAGGCCATAAACGTTATTAAAAGCTTCCTGCACGGCCTCCGACAGCGTCGGGTGAGAGTGGATCGTCGTCATGATCGACTCGACGGTGGCTTCGGTCGCCATCGCAACCACGGCCTCGCTAATCAGCTCAGTCGCGGCGGGTCCGATGATGTGCACGCCGAGAATTTCACCGTACTTTTCGTCGGCGACCACCTTCACGAAGCCGCCGTGCCGTCCGAGAATCGACGCCTTGCTGTTGGCCCCGAAGCCGAACTTACCTACTTTGACTTTGTAACCCTTCTCCCGCGCCTGCGCCTCGGTGCGCCCGACGGAGCCGATCGGCGGCTCGCAGTACGTGGCCGAGGGGTTGTGCAAATAATTGATCGGCTCGACATCCTTGCCGGCGATCCGTCCCACGGCGACGAGGCCTTCCATCGAAGCGACGTGGGCCAACTGGGGCGTCCCGGCGACAATGTCGCCAATGGCGTAGACGTTCGGCTCGGCGGTCTGCATCCACTCGTCCACGAAGACGAAGCCACGCTCGCTCTTGATTTTGGTGTTCTCGAGTCCCACGTTCTCGGTGTTGGGCTTGCGGCCGACGGCGACCAGCAACTTCTCGACCGAGAGCTTCTGCTTCTTGCCATCCGAGTCGGCGAACTCGACGTTGACCCCGCCCCGAGCGTTCTTCACCGACTCGACCTTCGCCCCGACCTCCAGGCGGATGCCCCTCTTGCGGAAGGCGCGCGCCAACTCGGCCGAGACTTCCTCGTCCTCAATCGGCACCAGCCGCGGCAACATCTCGAGAATGGTCACCTCCGAACCGAAGCTGCGATAGATCGAGGCGAACTCGACGCCAACAGCGCCTCCCCCGATGATCGCCAGCGACTTGGGGACTTCCTTGAGATCCAGGATCTCGATGTTGGTCAGGATGCGCTCGGGATCGACGTCGAGCCCGGGGAGCATCCGTGCCTCCGAGCCCGTGGCGAGGATGACGTTCTTCGCCGCCAGCGTCCGGTCGCCCTTCGGTGCCGCGACTTCGATCTTGCCCCCGCCAAGCAGCTTTCCGTAACCTTTGATCCACTCGATCTTGTTCTTCTTGAGCAGGAATTCAACGCCCTTGGCGTGCTTGGTGACGACCTGATTTTTTCGCTGACCAACCCGTGCGAAATCCAGCTCGATACCCTTTTGCGTAAGGCCCCACTCCTCGCTGTGCAGCGCGTTTTCGTACAGGTCGGCGTAGTGCAGTAGCGCTTTGGTCGGGATGCAGCCCACATGCAGACAGGTGCCGCCAAGCTTGGGGTCTTTCTCGACGACGCCGACCTTCAGTCCGTACTGTGCCGCTCGAATGGCCGCTACATAGCCGCCGGGGCCACTACCGATGATCAACAGATCGTAGTCCATAAGCGCCGTCTAAGTGTATCAAGAGCAGTTGATTCGGCCCGAAAACGGAGCCGGGGGCGGCGTAGAATAAGACTGCGGAATCGAGACCACCGGCACGCCATCCCCCACGGATCGAGCCTGGATCGAGGTCTTCGCGGTGGCACTCGGTGGCGGTCCGGTCGAGGCTGCGCACTGATGGCCGGTTCGCGGATGAACAATAAAGTGCAGCGCTTCGAACAAGCCATCCAGCAATTCGATCGGGCGAACAGCGAGGATCCCAACCGAGAAGTCCACGAGGGGCGCGAGCACCCCAAGGAGCTTCTCTATGCCCGACGGATGAGCCGGTGGCTAGACCAGCTCGAGCCCGAGGCATCCGAAGCGGTGCGGCTCGCGGTACGCTCCCAGCACATCCGCCGCTGGGAGATTCCGCGCGAGGACTACCCCGAGGGCCGCTATGGCTATCGCCGCTGGCGGACCGACCTCGGCCGGTTTCACGCCGAGACGGCAGGGATGATTCTTCAGGAGGTCGGCTACGACGAGACGACGATCTCTCGGGTCCAGTCTCTTCTACGTAAGGAGCGCCTCAAGACCGACCCCGACTGTCAGTTGCTCGAGGACGTGATCTGCCTGGTGTTTCTCGAATTCTACCTGGGGGATTTCGCGGAAGAGCACGAGGAGGACAAGCTCGTCAACATCCTCCGCCGCACCTGGAAGAAGATGTCGCCGCGAGGTCACCAGGCAGCCCTTCAACTCGATCTGCCGGACTCATTGCGGCCTCTCGTGCAGAAGGCCCTGGCGCCTACAGAGCCGTGACCGTAAGGGAGCGGTCCGGCACGAACCCCGACGCCACTCAAAGGCGTCTAGGCCAGCCCATGCCGCGTTCGCTGAATCGGGAGGCCCAACCATAGCCGACGCCGCAGCGGCTCGCACCATCGACCTATACTGGGAACAGCTCATGAACAACGAGTTCACTGCCGTATACGAGCGGGATGGCGATTGGATCATCGGTTACTGCCCCGAGGTTCCCGGTGCAAACGGGCAGAGCCGCACCAAGGAAGAGTGCCGAAGAAGTCTGGCGGAGTCCATCGCGCTCGTCCTGCAGGATCGCCGCGAGGACGCGATGCGCGCCGTCCCCGACGATGCCGAGACCGAGACGATCCTAGTCGGATGAAGCGCTCGGCGCTGCTCCGTCACCTTCGCAGAGGCAAAAATATACGGTGAGGCTACGGCCGCGGCCGCACGGCGATGGTCACGCCGGCGCGGCTGCGGAACACGTTCCCGTCACCGCAGTCGACTTCGATCACGATAGGCACCGCGTCGCCCGGAGTGACTCCGTCGGGCACAATGGCGTTGATCTGATTCAGGCCTATCGAACCGCCATGCAGAACACTTCCGAGCACCGCCGCCTGCACCCCGCCGACCAGTACCCGTATCGTCTTCTCCACGAAGAGCGCGGCGCCTGGAGCGGCGCCTGTCGGAGGAGGCGCCGGCATCACCGGCCCGAGGCCGTTGCTCCACAAAGTGATGACCCCGCCGATGGCCGCGGGCTGCTCCACCACACCCGGAACCGAGCCTGCCGGCTGCGCCCACGAGCCCTGAATGACATCGTCACCAGCGAGGCTGAAGTTCGTGACAATGGCTTGGCCGAAGGGGAATTCGAAGATTCCGTGCGAGGCCGGGGCGGCGGGAACTGCAAAAGGCTGGCTCTCGATGGTTCCGCCTGCGTCGGTCCAGCGCACTCGTACGTTGACCGTGCCGGCGCTCACGTCGAGGCCCCAAGGCATTTGGACGTTGGCCTGGTCAAAGGGGCCGTCGAAGACGTCGAACATGGCGCCTGGGATGCCGTTGAAAGTGACCGAGAAGCCATCGAGGTTGGTCGGGAGAGGAACCGCAGTGGCAGTCGCCGTCACGTCGGTAAAGAGGCCGCCCACCGCAACGATCGACCCGGGGGAGATCAGTCCCTGGAAGCCGGCGGCATCGAATACGCCCGTGACCTCGTGGGTGGGCGGAGGTGGTGGGGGAGGGGGCGGCGGGCCGCCCGTCCCCTCAATCACCAACCCACCGCTGTAGAGCGCCGTGTCGCCACCCTTCGTTACAACAATCGAGGCCAACTGAACTCCCGCCACCGCAGCCGCGACATCGATCGTCATTCTCAGCAATCCGAACTGGTCGAAGAAGACCGTTCCCGGCCGGATCGTAATGTTCGAGTTGAGGATGCGCACATTGGCATCCCCAAGAGTTTGATCCAATCCGGGGCCCCCCAGCAGCAGATCCAACGCTTCTCCCGGGTTTAGGAGGAGGGCGCCGGCGCCACGATTAGTGAATCGGTTGGGGTCGCTCGCGGGGGCCCGGGCAATCTCAACGATGCTGACTGCGGGAGGGCCGGCGCCGACGGCGAAATCGACGGCTGCGTTCCCGCCCGCCGTCACGTTCACCGGCGTGGGCGAGGCGCTGCCGCCGAAGAAGGCGTCCTGTACATTCGGATTGATCAAGTTCCGGTTCGCTCCGGAATAGTCGAAGAAAAACGCCGGCCCGTCAGCCGGCTCGGCCGAGACCAGATAGCTGCCAGGCCGCAGCCGGCCGACCCGGTACGTTCCATTGGTCACGTTAGAGAGGGCTGTCACGACCGCACCCGTGTCGGGATTGACCGCCGTCACGAAGACACCGTTGGCGGTCCCTCCCCCTCCCTTCGAAAGTGTCGCTCCAACAGAGATCGTGCCCGTGATGCTTCCAAAGTTGCCCTGTGTCCCGGCCGCCGGATAGACATCCCTCACGAAAGCCAGCTCGTCTTCCTTCAAGGCGCGGTTGGCCGCGGTGGCTGGCCCCGTGCGCGGGAACATTGTGGCGCCGATGGCACCGGAGTGAGCCAGCCCCAGCGAATGGCCAATCTCATGCGCCGCCACGGACTCAATGTCGAACGTCAGGGTTTGGAGGGTGGTCGCGAATGGAGCGTCCCGAGGGGGATTAAAAGCAACGCCGGTGGGATTGAAAACGATGTCTGTGTCAACATGCACCCCATCGGCAAAGAAGAACGACCGAGCGACCGCAAGCGCAGTCATCACAATCGTTCGCGCCTCGTCTGTATCGACGAAATGAATCACGTGCATATTGTCTCCCCCATCGATGCCGCGAGTGGTTGTCGCGAGCGGGGAAAAGCTCAAGTTGCCGTCCGGCGCGTTGTCCCATTGGGCGGCCGCCCTTTGCAGGGCCCCCATCGGGTCGCTGTCGGCTGTGATGATGAACTTGTCGTCCCGATTTTTCAAGCCGGCGACAGTCTGGTCGTTGACCAGAAAGACAATGTTGGCGTTATCCGCACGGCTGCGCGCAGTGCCGGTTTGGATCCCCTCGGTGGTTGCTCGGACGTAGGCCTCGGCGTTGCCGGCAACCAGAAACAGGAGTGGAGTCAGAAAGAGAATGCAGCGCATGTTAGCGGCCCTCCCTTCCGGCGCGGGCGCGAATCAGATCACCGAGCTGGGCCTTGAACTCGTTCAGCGGAAGTCCGTGCAAGGCCTTGCGCGCAGTCGCGACACCCGAGGCCGCCGCCCTCTTGGCTGACGGGTCCACGAGTTCCACGCCCAGCCTGGGCGACAGCACCACTTTCTCCGAAGATCCCTCCGCGGTGACCACGGCGAACTGCCCCTGGCCCCAGCCGCACGTCCGCATCAAGCCGAGCGGGGTTCGCACAGCGAACACGACCACCTCCTCGCCGACTTGATAGGTGGGTGTGCCGGCGATCGCCATCGAAAGTTCGCCGACCGTGCCGCCCGGCTCGCTGACGACGAACTTGCCGTCCACCGAGCCTTTGAGAACGTCGGCGACCAGGATCTCGTAGTGGGTCCAGATGTTCTGGTGGGCGTCGTCCCATGCGGCCCACGTTCGCCATACCTTGCCGTGGACGACGACTTCCGAGTCGTCAATCATCTGTTCCACGCTCATCGTGGGCACGAGCGTGGCCCCGGAGGGCACAGCCAGCACGAGCGCCAACAAAGCGCACAGCCGGAGCCGGCCGGTAATCAGGCCCTGGGCTTTCCACCGGACGGCGGGAGCAAAACGAACGGGACGTCTCATAACTGTTTCCACTGGAATGGACCCGAAAAGCGAGACCAGGAAAGAAGGGACAATGAACCAGGGAACGGGAAGGAGGTTCAATTGTCTCGAAGACGATTCACGAAGGAGTTCAAGCTGGCGGCCGTCCGGCGGCTCGAAGCCGGCGAGTCGGGCTCGGCTCTAGCACGCGAGCTCGAGGTGAAGCGCGAAAAGCTCTACGACTGGCTGGCACAAGTCGAGCGCTACGGCGTCGAGGGAGCTTTTCCCGGCGCTGGACGGCGTCCGGGCGGCAGCGCCCGCGTCGAGCCCGGCCGCGAAGCCCAGGCCCGTCTCGCGGAGCTGGAACGCAAAGTCGGCCGCCAGGCCAGGGAGATTGATTTTTTGTCCGCAGCCTTGCGGCGTGTCGAGGATCTGCGCCGGCCGAGCATCGTCAGTGGAACCGGCGCGTCGCTAACGAAGTACGAGCCGCAAGGCGGCAAGGCAACATGAGCGCACGCGATTTGTGCCGCTTGAGCGGGCTGGCGCGAGCCAGCCTCTACCGCCAGGGCAAACCCGACCGCGAGCCGGTCGGGGAACTGCGGCAGGCCATTGTCCAGGCCGCCTTGGACCATCCGGCCTACGGCACCCGGCGGACGACCCAACAGGTGCGCCGTCAAAAGCTACTGGTCAATCGCAAGCGCGTGCAGCGGGTGATGCGCGAAGAGAATCTCTTGCGGCGACGTCGCCGCACCGTTCCGCAAACGACCGATTCGAAGCACTCGTTGCGGTGTTACGAGAACCTGACGCGCGAGGTCCAACCCACGGGTCCCAACAAGCTGTGGGGCTCGGATCTCAGCTACGTGCGATTGGGAAACCACTTCGTCTATGTGGCGGTGGTGTTGGACGTGTATTCGCGGCGCGTGGTGGGTTGGGCCGTGGGTCCGAACCTGAAAACCGAATTGCCGCTGGCGGCGCTGCACCAAGCGTTGAGCAGCCGGCGTCCGGCGCCGGGTTGGATTCATCATTCCGATCAAGGTTCGCAGTACGCTGCGGAAGCTTATGTGGCCACACTGCGGCAAGCGGGCGCGAGGATATCGATGAGCCGCAAAGGCTGCCCGCAGGACAACGCGTACGTGGAAAGCTTTTTCAAGACTTTGAAAAGCGAGGAAGTCAACTGCAACGAGTATGAAAGTTTGGCCCAGGCGCAGGCCGCGATCGGGGCTTATATTGAGCAGGAATACAATCGCACACGATTGCATTCGTCGCTGGGCTACCGGCCGCCGCAAGAGTATGAGCGGCTGTGGGAAGAGGCGGCTGACGCCGCCTGAGTTTTCGTAAGGCATGAGCAGATCTATCGATCCGATGGCGCAGCACAAGGCGGGATGCGGCCTGAGTAGGCGCACACCCCGCCCTCATCGTTTCGATGAGTCTGCGGCCGGGTATTCCTTGGCGAGTTGCTCTCCAGCAGAGCCCGCCTCCGCTTCCCCGGCTAACTTGATCATGCCCCCATTGGGCTGGATTCGCTATGCTTTTTCAGTCAACTGCAACCCGTCCCTAATTTCTTGGCCTCGCCGTAGGGGTCCAGTCCAGAAGTGTCCCCTTGGTGATAGGAGAGAATCGTCGTCGTCGGGGCTGTGGAACTGTGGGAATCGCGTAGCGATTTCCAAGGGGCGGTGGGAAGGGTGGAAAACCACCCACGGCTCCTCGAACCCGGCACGGCTGCCTCGAGAAGGTTTTCCACCCTTTCCATCCGACCCGGCATTTCCACAGCCCTCTTATGAATTCGCAGATCGTGTTTTCCGCAACATGGGTCGCCGCCAGGGGTGGTTCGCCGCCGGCTTGGCCCCGCCCACCACACGCCGCTGCGCTGCCGGCTTCGCCCGTGGCTGCGGCACCGGCGTGGCAATCACTTCGTGCTCGATCTCGCGCCCCTCAAACTGCACCTGCAGGCTTTGATCGCGCCACTGTTGGACCGTCACCCGTGCGCCCGCCCCCACGCCCTGGTTGCGTTTCGGCTTCAACTGCAAGCAGCGATTCTCAAACCGCACCACCCGGTCGTTGCTCACCACCCGTTCGTACTCGCAACAGAACACCCCTCGTAGGTCGGTGCCACGGGGGAGCGCCTGGTGAAAGTCCGCTCCCGCCGCCGGCTCGCAGGCGAAGCGCTCGTTGTGCTCGGCCAGGTACTCCTCGTCGAGATAACGGTTCGCCGCTTCGTAATCGACGATCCCCCGCAGCCGCATCTTCTTGATCAGGCGGTCTTGGTGCGTGCCGTGATGACGTTCGACACGTCCCTTGGCTTGCGGCGACGAAGCGGCAATGATGCCAATGCCGAGCTTCGCGCACATGCGGCCGAACTGCGTCTCGGGCTTGATGCCTTCCAGTGCTTCCCGCGACGTCGGCTGGCGCTGGTAGACGTTTTTCCAGTCGCAGTACAACGCCTTGGGAACGCCGTGTTGACACACCCAGGCTGCGAGCAGATCGGCCGCGGCCCAGGTCGTTTCCTGGTCCGAGAAACGGCACAGCGCCACACCGGTCGCGTCATCGACGAAGTTCATCAGACAGGCTTTCGGACCGCGTTCTTCCAGCCAGTGGTGGTGCGAACCGTCGAGTTGAATCAGCTCGCCGAAGTGCGCTTTGCGTTGGCGCCGGGTGCGATGCGGTTGGCGCTTGCGACGGCGGCTCCACAGACCCGCGGCGAGCATCCAGCGCCGCAGCGTTTCGCGCGGCACTTCCAGGCCGTGGTCGGCTGCCAGATGTTCCGACGCCAGCGTCGGCCCGAAGCGCTCGTGCCCCTCGCCCGCATAGTTCTCGCGCACCAACTCGATAACCTGCTGGCGTCGCTTCTGATCGGCTCGGTTCGAAGCGCGGCCGACGTTACCGTGCACCAAAGCCTTGGCCCCGCTCGCACGGTAACGCTTCTTCAGACGCTTCGCATGGCGGTAGCTGACCTCCAGCAGCTCGGCGGCTGCGGTCAACTTCAGTTCCCCTCGTTTCACTCGACTCAGCACTTCGCCGCGCCTCAACTCCTTGGCACTCATCCATGTCCTTCCCACTCTCGGCTCCTCCTTCGGAGCCTCAGAGTAGGGGACATTTCTATTGGGCGCTCAAGGGGACATTATCATTGGGCTTCAACAACAGCCATCGGCGATCGGAGTACAATCGTTCACAGTCAGACGATCGTCGGCGCACTGCTAGGGACTAGGGGAGCGAGCATGCGGTTCATCTTTTTCCTGTTTTCGCTGAGCCGGATATCCACTTGACTCAGGTGACCCCAACATCTTGTAGTTGGGCTCACAGCGTCTTAGCGTCCCAATCGGCGACGATCGAGCGGTACGGCGTCGGCTCCACCGCCATGGCCTGCTGCACAAGGCGGTAGAAGAGCTTGCCCCGACTGCGTGATCTGCGCCGATTGAAGCGGAACACGAACTCGTCGAGATAGTAGTCCAGATGCTCGTGGCTGACCGCCCCCTGATGCGTGCCCAGCATCCAGCGCTTGAGTAGCGAGATCGCCAAGTGCACCCTCGGCAGTAGCTGCGAGGCCTGCTCGCGGCGGTTGTTAATCGAGATGATACGACGCTGGTAGTCCTTCTTCTTGAGCGGATCGTAGCCCGACCAGTTGTCGGTAACAACCACGCTGCCCGGCTCGACCGACTCCTCGACGAAGGGCATCAAACTGGCCGCCGAGGCGTTCTGAACGCGCTGCATGCGGATGCGCCCCAGCCCGGTGCCTCTCTCTTCCGCGGCGACTGCAATCAACGCTTTACGCTCGGTCTGCCGGCCGATTACCCCTTCTTCTTCAGCGCCCCAGTAGGTCTCATCGACCTCGACGAGGCCCGTCAATCGCTCCCGCCCCGGGCGCACCATCGCTCGCCTCAGCTTGTGCATCCAAGGCCAGGCGGTTTGGTAACTGCCCAGTCCCAGAACGCGCTGTAGACCCAGGGCGCTGGCCCCATTCTTCTGCGTGGTGATGGTCCACATCGCCCGGAACCACAGCCGCAGCGGCTTGCGTGTGTCTTGAAAGATCGTGCCGGCGGTGACGGAGGTTTGCCGCCCGCAGCGAGCGCATTCGAACCACACTTTGCGCACCGGCCAAGCGCGCTCATGCCCACACCTTGGACAGCGGAAACCCTCTGGCCAGCGCAAGGCGAACAGATAGTCGCGGCAAGCCTCCTCGCTCGCAAAGTGAGACTCGAATTCGAGTTGGTCGCGCGGGTAATCCTCCACCAGGCCCTACACTACATCTTGGGGTCACCTGAGTCAAGTGGATACCCAGCTTCGCTGATTGTCGTTTCATCGATCGCCTCAGCCGCACCGCTGGAACTCCGTCAGTCCGGGTTCGAGCCCAACGCGAAAGGTGAACCCATCCGCTGGACAACCTGGGCGGCCCGGCCCGAGATCGCACCCCGCACGTTCGTGGCGCATGACTCGAGCCGCAGTCGCGGCGACGCCGGCTCGCTGGCGGTGGCGACCGAGGGCAACCCGGCTGCCTACGGCGGCTGGGAAGGGCTCGTCGCCGACATCCAACCCGAGAAGTGGTACCGCTTCAGCGCCCACTATCAGGCCGAAGGCCTCACCGACGAGTCGCTGCAGTTCGTCGCGCGACTCGATTGGTCGGAAGCTTCGGGCAAGCGCGCGGGCCGGCCCGACTATGCCTACACCGTCACCGACGAGGGCGGCTGGAGGCGTGTTCGCCTCGAAGCCCCCGCTCCCGCCGAAGCCGCGGCGGTCAAGATTCAACTTTTCCTGTTTCACTCCGCCAACGGGCGGGTCTGGTGGGATGAGGTTTCGCTCGCCCCCATCGAGACTCCATCACCCCGGCTCGTTCGCGTCGCCTCGGTCAACTTGCAGCCTCGCAAGACCGGTTCGCGAGAAGTCAGCGTAGGGCGGTTTCTTGACGTGGTTGAAAGCCGGGTCCCGGAAGAAGCCGACATCATTCTTCTACCCGAAGGCATTACGGTCGTTGGGACCGGAAAGAGTTACTCGGAGGTAGCCGAGCCGATCCCCGGACCAACCACCCGGGCCCTCGCCGAGGCGGCCCGCGCCAAGAAGGCCTACCTCGCCGCGGGCATCTACGAGCGCGACGGACAGGCCATCTACAACACCGCCGTCCTGCTCGACCGCCAGGGCGAAGTCGTAGGGAAGTACCGCAAGGTCTACCTTCCTCGCGAAGAAATCGAGGGCGGCCTAGCAGCCCGTGGTGAAAGCATGGTTTCTTGTCAAGTTTGTTTGATACCCCTACATGTTGCGGTCGGTCGAGCAGGCGGGCACGGCATGCCGTGCCCCTACGTTGCGATTCGCGCGGTTCTCGGTTTTGCCACGGGCTGCTAACGCCCGGCGATGCATATCCGGTCTTCACGACGGACTTCGGCAAGGTCGGCCTGATGATCTGTTGGGACATCCAGTACGCCGACCCGGCCCGCGCTCTGGCCTTGGCCGGCGCGGAACTGTTATTGACACCGATCTGGGGCGGCAACGAGGCTCTGGGCAAGGCTCGCGCCATCGAGAACCACGTCTTCGTGGCGACGTCCGGCTACAACTACCCCACCTTAGTGATGGACCCCGATGGAGAAATCCTCGCGCAAGCCGAGGATGAGGGCACGGTCGCCTTGACGACCATCGACCTCAACAAGCGCTACGTCGACCCCTGGCTGGGCCACATGCGAGGCCGCTTCATGAACGAGCTGAGGTTCGATGTGCCGGTGCGGCCCGGGTCTCGCTAGCTCCGCAAATCGCTCGCGCGATCACCAGCCGACGGCATAGGCGACTCGCCGCGGATCAGCCCCGGCGGCCATCGTCCCGGTCTTCTGGTTGACCAAGATGCCTTGCATGCTGCCCAGGCTGTACCCGGAAATCGCCTCGACCTTGTGCCCCAGCGCTCCCAGCCGCCCAAGTACCTGCTCGGAGATCCTGCCCTCGGCGCGGACGGTGATCTCGGCGCCGGGCTTGTAGAAGTTGGGCTCGGCGACCAGCGCAACCCTCGGGGCGGCGATAGCTTCTTGGATCGTCATGCCAAAATCGATCACGTTGAGCAACACCTGGAACTGCGTCTGCCCAATCGTCTCCCCGCCGGGCGTTCCGACAGCCATAACGAACTGGCCGTTCTTCAACACGATGATGGGCGAGTTGTTGAGGATCGCAATCTGCCCGCCCTTGACGTAGTTGACGCTGTCGGAATAAGGCGACGTCGAGCCGTGGCGGGTGCCGTTGTTGAAGGTCAGACCCGTATTGCCCACCACCACGCCGGTACCGAAGGCGCTGCCGTGCGTCGGCGTGCAGGCGACCGCGTTGCCAAACTTGTCGACCACGGAGAAGCTATCGGTGCTACCGTCTTGCGAACGGTCCGACAGCGTCGGCCGCTGGGACTCACGCAGCGCCTTCTCGGTGGCCGTAGCCTGGGCCGCCCCCGGCGGCGCGCCCGGCTTGAGGTACTCGCTCGCCTCGCGCTGATGGATGATCCCCCGCCGTCGCGCTGCGTAGTCTTTCGAGACCATCCCTTCGGTCGGCATCTGGGTGAACTTCGGATCCGCCACATAGTGATAGATGTCGGCTTTGGCGAGCTTGATCGACTCCGCGATCAGATGCAGCGTTTCCGGCGAGTTGTGGCCGAGCTGCTTCACGTCGAACCCCTCGATCAGGTTCAACTGCATGATGACTTCCAGCCCGCCCCGCGACGTCGACGGACTGCTGTAGACGTCGTAGCCGCGGTAGATCGTATGCACCGGCTCGGCCCAGATCGGCTCGTAGGCCCGAAAGTCCTTCATCGTGAAGAGCCCTTTGTTCTTTTTGTAGAAGCGGGCCATTTCCTGCGCGATGTCGCCCTTGTAGAAGCGGTCGAACGCGGCCTGCAGGGCGTCGGACCGCGACTTACCTTGGCCCAGCGCCTTCTGCTCGACTTCGACGAGCTTGCGGAACGTCGCGGCCAAGTCGGGCATGGTGAAGCGCTCGTCCGGCTCGGGCACGCGGCCGCCCGGCCGGAACATCTTCTGGCTCGACGGGAATTTGTCGAAGACGTCCTTGAGGCTCCGAATACCGCCGGCGACGGACGCCTCGATTGGATGCCCATTGGCGGCGTAGCCTATGGCCGGTTCGAGTAACTCGCCGAGGCTCATCGTGCCAAAGCGGTCGAGCGCGGCAACCCAGCCTCCAAACAAGCCGGGCACCTTGCCGGCCAGGATGCCACGGGAAAGATCGTCCGCCGTGACCTTTTCCGGGTCAAGTTTCAACGGCGCGGCACCGGTCGCGCCGAGCGAGTAGACTTCACCCGAAGCCTTGTCGTAGATGGTGAAGAACCCGTTGCCACCCGCCCCCGACATCTGGGGCCTCACGACGTTCAACGTTGCGAGCACCGCAACCGACGCGTCGATCGCGTTGCCTCCCTTGAGCAGAACCTGCATACCCGCCATCGACGCCAGCGGGTGTCCCGACGTGACCAACCCATGAACGCCCGGCACCGATGGCCGCCGCGCATAGCGTTCGGCCTGTTCCCGCTGCCCAGCCAGCGGCAGCGTTGCCAGGGCCGCCAGCGCAACCAGAGCGACGCAGACTCTCTTTCGCAGGTTCATCGAACAACCTCCTCGATCACGCGTGCATTCTAGCAGCCAGTCGGGGGAGCATATGCCGGCGCACGATACCCGCTAGCGGCGTGGCGCGGTCCTCCTGATCTGCAGCCCTGGCCTCCGGGCCAACGTCGCCCGCATAACCACCGACACCACGAGCCCGGAAAACCGAGCCGTGACCGTGAGGGAGCGGTCCGGCACGAACTCCCACGCCCCTCGGAAGGTTCTAGAACCGGCACCGCGTTCGGTGCTCAACAATCGCCCTTGTTGAAGATAGGGCCTCACAGAACCGTTCCTTGAGAACCGCGCATCTATAGCCGCGGGCACGTGGGCTTATGCTACCGACGCGGTCCGCGCGGAAATGGCTGACGATCATCGAGACACCCCGAAGCACCGACTGCCACCGAGGCGGCTTCGAGTTGCCCAAGGGCCTGTGCCGGACCGCTCCCTCACGGTCACGGCTCGGTTTGCTTCTTCGGTGGCGCCGCCGACACACCCGACAACCCCCCATTCACCTGCAGTACCTCGCCGGTGATCCACGACGCCGCGGGACTCAAAAGAAACGACACAGCCTGCGCGATATCGGCCGCCTCGCCCCAACGCCCCAAGGGGATCGCCTTGCGGACGCGCTCGACCATGTCGTCCTCGCCGAGACCCAGCGTCACCGACCGCTGTGCCATGACCTTCCTGTTGAACGCAGTGTAGACCGGACCCGGACTCACCGCATTCACGCGGACGCCGTACGGCGCCAACTCCATCGCTAGCGTCTTGGTCAAACTCAACACCGCCGCTTTCGCCGCGTTGTACGACGCGACCAGCGCCGCGGGACTGTGGGCGTTGATCGAGGCCAGGTTGACGATGGCGCCCGACTCCTGCCGCTCCATCACGCGTCCCGCGGCCCGGGAGGTGCGGAACGTCCCGGTGAGGTTGATATCGATCACGCGCGTCCACTCCTCATCGCTGACCTCGATCGTCGGCTGGACTTCCTGGCCCATCCCGGCATTGTTCACCAACAGGTCTACGCGCCCGTGTTCGGAAACCAGCGACTCAAAAAACGCATCGACCGCCGCACTGTTGGTCACGTCGAGGAGCCGGGCATGCGTGCGTAAGCCTTGTGCGACCAGCCTCTCGGAAGCCGCTTCCGCCTTATCGAGCTGAACGTCGGTCAGGAAGACCTCGGCGCCATCGGTCGCCAGTTGCTCGGCGATGCCCAGGCCAAGCCCCTGGGCGGCGCCAGTCACGACAGCGATCTGACCCGCCAAGCTACGCGCTTCGTTACTGCTCTTCACAGTAGCTCCTTCTCTGCGAGTCCTTTGCCGGGACCCGCTTCCCGTGATCCCTTCTCTGGAATTCCTTGCCCGGCGATCACCAGTGAAGACGTGGCCGGGCGAAGACACAGCCTAGCAGACCATCTTGTCCTAGGCCGATCGAGCCGACGATCTTTGCCCGCACATCTCGTTGATGCACCACGGAGTTGGCAGGAATGGCTACCGGGTGAGTTTGGCGTGCACCACCCTTGCGCGGCCAGGGCGGTTGCTCGGTACGGTCGCGAACCTGTCCTCCGAGTCGCCTTGAGGCGCCTTCAGGCGACTTCCGCGCGAAGCGCTTGATCGGGTCGGGTGACGGGGATTGCGCCCCGGCACCCTCCCACACCACCGGACATACGGTTTTCCGTATCCGGCGGTTGGACCCGGCGACTTTACCGACACGCCGCAAGATTCGATGGCACCACCAACCCGTAGCGTCTCAGAATGGCGTTCGACAGCCCCGTGTGCAACAACACATGATGCGCCATACTCCACGCTCCACGACGCGTCGCGACTACACGCAGCAGCCCTTCGCCCACTCCCAGCCGCCGTAACGCTCTCTGGCGGCCTCGCGCCTTGTGCCAACGCAGCCAAAAGCACTTCCGCCTGTGTCGCCGGATCCAACCTTCCAGCCGAAAGACATTCCGGCGCTCCTGGGCCAGCCGGTACTATCCCCACCAGCCCACCACATACCGCCGCCACTCGTCGCGTAATTCCCGACTCGTGACACGGCGACAACTGCGCCAAATCTCTCGCACCTTCTGCTTGAATCGTGCAACACTTTGCGGCGCCACTTCTCGCTGCCCTTGGCGGTTGATGCGAAACCCCAGAAACTTCCGCTCCCAAGGCCTCCCTGCCCCGCTCTTGACACGGTTCACTCGCAATCGCAGATGCCTCTCGATCCAGTCCCCGATCCCCGCCAACACCCGCTTCGCTGCCGCCTCGCTGCTCCCATAGACGTTGCGGTGAGTAGCGCCGGGGAATCGCACCCCGACGCTCTCTCAGAACCGTACGTGAACGTCTCCGCTCATACGGCTCCCACCAGGGAGCCACGCCGCACGCCCAACTGCCAGTGAGCAAACAACCTTGGGTCACGCCGTGAAATCCGCGCCACCCAGTGCGTCGCCCGGCGCAGATGGCCGCGCAGCTTCTTGTATTTCCGATAGGCCCAGCGGGCCAGCGCTCGATCGAGTTGACGCCTCGGCGGATACAGCGCCGAGCGATCATACCGCCCGTAGTACTGCAGCCAGCCTCGGATCTTCGGGTTGAACATCCGCGACAGATCCTCGATGCTCTTGTCACTGCGTAAGTGCAGCTTCCAGCTCCGAATCTCCACCCGAATCGCCTTCACTGCCCGATCGGAAATGGCGGGGCTGAAGTTGATGAAGTACTTCTCAAAACGATTCTTCGATCTCCGCGGCCGAAAAGTGTAACCGAGGAAATCGAACTTCTCGTTCGGATACGTCCTTCGCCGATCCTCATCCCTGCAGTAGACGATCTTCGTCTTCTCGGGATGAAGTTCCAGCCCGCATTCCCTCCAACGTGCGGCGATGGCCGCCCGAACCTCCTGGGCTTGCCTCTCCGTCCTGCCATGCACGATGGCATCGTCGGCGTAACGCTCAAACCACACCTGCGGATAGCGCTTCGCCAGCCACCGATCAAAGGCGTCGTGCAGGAACAGATTGGCTAACAGGGGGCTGATGACTCCGCCTTGCGGCGTGCCTTTCTCACGCGGGACCAGCGGGCCATCTTCCTCTTCGATCGGAGCCTGCAACCAGCGCTCGATGTAGAGTACGACCCACTTGTCCTTGGCGTGTTTCCTTACTGTCCGCCTCAGCAGATCTTGGTCGACGTTGTCGAAGAAGCCCTGGATGTCCAGATCGATGATCCAGTCCTGACGCCAGCATCGCTGCCGCGCCTTGCCCACTGCATCCCATGCCGATTTTCCCGGCCGATAGCCGTAGGAATCCGGATGAAACAGCGGTTCCACCTCCGGCTCCAGTCTCGAGGGTGTGCGACAAATTTGTGAGGCTCAGGCCGCGCGAGCGCGATTCTCCCAGTAGTCGTCGAAGCGGTTGCTGAGCCGTGCGCAACGCAAAGCCGTGATAGCGTTCGCGCCGCGCACGCTCCAGAACATGCCCGAGCGCTTCAACCGACTCGCAATGACGGTGCGGCAACCCGCCTCGATCACGCCTGAGCCCACAAACAAGCCCTGCCGGCGAAACTCGCCGTAACGCATGCGCTCCGCATGGCGCTGGAAGTAGTCCGCCTCCAGCGCCAGCGGATGCGCCAACTCCGGGTCGTCGGTTTCGATCTCGCGCAGCGCAGTGACGAGTTGCTCGATGCGCCCCGCGTCGAGCTTTTTCTGCATGCGCCACGCCCAACCGCGGAGGCGCTTTTGTTGTTGGGGAAACAGCTTCGACGCCAGCTCCCACAGATGTTCGCGAGCGTGATACAAGTCGACGATCTCGATCGCGCCGGGAAAGTATTCGTGCGAAAGATTCCAGATCCAGCCCGCACCGTCGCCAAGCACGACCTTCTTGCGCGCCCGACTCCAACCCCGTCGCCAAGCCTCGCTGTAAATGCGGCGTCCGAAGGCGGCGGCGTCCTCGATCGCGCCGGTGTAGCTGGTCGAGTCTTCGTCGCGCACGGGACGGCCTTGTTCGTCGCAGCTTGTTTGCGTGAACACACAGCCGAGCTTGACCTCGCGCGTGCCGGCCGGGCCGCCGTCCTTACCCTTGCGGCCGGCCGTCTCGGCGGCGGTGACCGGTACGCCCGTGCCGTCCATCTCGATGTAGAGAATCGGAGTTTCAGGTCCTGACATCGCAGGAAGCTCCAGCGGTACGGCGCGCGCGATCGCGGCTTGTTCTTCGCTGGCGACATCTTCGCCGATCGCCTCGGCTTCGCGCTCGACAGCCTTGGCGGTCAGCCGCACTCCGGCCAACTCGTCGAGCAACGCGCGACCGCGATCGAACGACGTCTCGGAGCCGACCAGCGCCGTCATGCGGCGCACGCCTGGCGAATACTGCGTCGCTTTGACGGCCAGCTCTTGGTCGTGCGGCGCGAAGCCTTTGCCGCAGCGGCTGCAGTGATAGTACGGCCGTTCGACGACGACCTCGCCCAGCATCGTGACGAGCTTCTTCGACCGCCGACCGGCGTAGCGCGCTGGCGAGCCGCAGGCGCAGGGCTGCTGCGATTCGCCGGCCGCGTCTTCGTTCAACAGCGTCTCGAGCAAGACAGCGCCGGCTTGATGCAGCGCGTCGCGCGTCGCCTGTTCGACGGCTTCGAGGTCGAGCGACCCGCGCTTGCGCCTCTCACACAAGACGACCCGTAGCAGCCTCCCTACTTCTACGGCGACTTCTTGCTGGATCGCCTCGGCCGTTTTTTTTCCTGCGGACTCAGCTCGGCGTCCTCGGCGACGGGGCGCAAGCGGCAGATCTGTTCGTTGACTTCGAGCAGTTGTCGGCTCAGCTCCCGGAAGCGGTGAAAAGCCTCAACTTCGCGTTGCGCTTTGCGCCGCTGGGCGGGCGAGGAAAAGGTCTCACTCACGGTCTTGCCGTTGACCTTCCTGGTCAGGTGGTAGTTCGGGCCATGAGCGGGCTGGCCGGGCTGATGGCAGCGGCAGGACGGTTTGCCGCAGCGGCCGCTGACAGCGCTGATGGATCCGCTGCGGAAGTCTCCTAGATCGAGAATCCGAGCGAGGATGGTCTTTCGTTGACGTTCGAGCGCGACGAGAGATTCGGGCATAGTACGCCTCCTTTCCTAACGTATCACTGCGTAAGGATTCGCACGCAAAAAAAGGGGGACCCGCAAATCATCACTTTCTTGTCGCGCACCCAGTCTCGACTTCACCACCATTTGCGCGATCCGATCTGCTACGGTCGGAATGCCCAGGCTCCTTTCCCCACCGTTCGCTTTCGGTATCTTCACCGTGCGCACCGGCGGCGGAAAGTAGCTGCCCGACGACATCCGATTCCAGATCTTATCGAGGTTGCCTTTCAGCTTCTTCTCACAATCCGTAATCGACTGTCCGTCGACCCCTGCCGCTCCTGGGTTCGCCTTCACCCGCTTATTGAGTCCCGCATAATATCCCGTCACTCGAAGCAAAGAGAAGACTGTTTCCAGAAGGCCGTGATCAAACGCGGTTTGCGGTGCATGCGGCGGAGTGCCTTGCGGGCCCGCTCGTTCAGCTCGCCGTAGTCCTTCGGACAGACGTTCGGCAACTCGTGCTGCTTCCAGTAAGCCCAGATGTATTCCACCGGATTCAACTCCGGCGCATAGGGTGGCAAGTACTCGGTTGCGATGTGACCTTCGGAGAGTTGGATGAACTCTTGCACCAGGCGGCTACGGTGCGCAGGCAGCCGGTCCCAGACGATCAGCAGCGGCCGATCGATATGACGTACCAACGCCTTGAGAAAGTCGATCACTTGCTCTTTGCCGATCGCACCGGGATAGAGCCGAAAGTAGAAGTTACGCAGCGTCAGCCCCGCCGAGACGGAAAGCTTCTCCCAATTGAAGTTAAACTGCAGCACCGGTGTTTGGCCGCGTGGCGCCCAGGTGCGGCAGCGATGCGGCTTCTGACTCAATCCGCTTTCGTCGATGAAGACGAGCGTACGACCTTCGTTTTGGGCTTTTTTTTAATGCGCGTCCAGGTCTTGCGCTTCCAGGTGCGGATCTGCTCTTCGTTGCGCTCGCGCGCCTTTCCGACCGGGCGTTGCGGGCTCCAGTCGAGCGCTCGCAGGATCTTCCAGACGTGGCCTTCGTGGTAGTCGACCCCGAACTCGTCTCCGATCAGCCGAGCCACCCGCGGACAGCTCCACAGGGGCGTGGGGAAGCCGTGGGCTTGCGGGCCTTCCAGCAACAGCGACGTCAGGCGTTCGCGTTGTGCGGCATCGAGGAGCGGCTTGCGTCCGGCGCGCCCGGCCTGGCGGAGTCCGGCCGCACCCTGCTCGCGGTATTGTCGCCGCCACGCACTGACGGTTTGGCGAGCGACTTTCAGCCGTCTTGCCGTCTCGGACTGATTGTGGCCTTGGTCGAGCAGCCGCATCGCTTCGAAACGGCGCTTCTCCAGGGCCTTGAAATCCCGCTTCACACCTTTGGGGTTGCCCATACATATATAGATGCTCCAAACTATCAAAAAGTGTCATAATAATTTGCGGGATTCAATAGACGCTTCCCAGACCTCCCCCTTGGAAATACAAAACGGCTTTGCCTCACTCATTGTCTCCTCCCATTGCTGGTTGGCTCATTGCATTCGGCTCCCTGACACAACCCCTTTGCTCCATCCCTTTCTCGGGGACTTCCTCGCTACTACAGGTTGTTCCGCCCCTGCACTCCGCTTCCGTACTCTCGTCCTCATGGTTCTTCCACTTGTGGCTTCTCCGTTTGCATCGGAGGCTCAGGTTCCCACGTTCCGCTCCACCGCCTCTCGGCAAGCTCAGGCCCCCTTAATGCCGGATGCCGTTGCGGTCCGTAAACAGGCGCCGCCGCCACTCGTCCCGCCGTAACGACTCCCTACGGTTTTGACATCATCCCTACGCTTTCGACACGTCCTCAGTGGTTCCCTTGCGGTCCTCTTCTTGCCAGTCACCTGACCTGGTTCTTTCCAGGCCTTTTCCTTCTGTGCTCACGACCATGGCTTTTGGCCACAGCCGCCGAAGGTGGTTTGGAACCTGCTCCTGCAAGCCGGTTCCGAGGGGCCTACCCTCATCAGTCGAGCAGTTCCACACTTCGAGGCCCTTGCGGCCCTCTCTGCGCTCGTGGCGCACCGTCGTCCGCGTAACGGCACAAGCTCAGCCCGCGCGTCTCCAGTTCCCGATCCAGCAGGGCCTTGCGGCCCGGGACTCCGGGAAACCTCGTCGGTGTGGTGTCATAATCAGTCGCTCTTCTAGCTTTGCTCCTTGGTCCTTCGGCCCTTGGCTCCAGCGGCGTTACCCGCCTTCCTCGCTACTATGGCCTCTGCTGACTTCTCCTTCGCTCTCACCAAGGAGCTCTCCCCAGGTAAGGTGCTGTTTCTTTCCCTTCATACCGTCCGGCTCTACCTCGCACGTCTCGGATGGACATGGGGCTTCACTGTGCCTAGCCAGCTTGCCACCCGTACGCGGCCTCTCTGCCGGTTCGTGTTCCTACGGTCGAAGGTTTGTTCCCCGCTTCCTTCAGCTTGGCCCGCGGCATCCGCCTCGAGATCCACCTTGCGGTTCCCTACGGTTACCTCCATCGGTTGCGGTGAGTACATTGCAACTCACAAGTAAACAGCCCATGCTGGGCACACTAGGCCGGGCGGGTCCGCCCCGGGCCCCAGCACAGCGTCTTTTCGTCCGTGTTGAAACTGAACCGGCTTCGGAGCCGCCAGCGCTGCCCACCGCGGCCCCTTTGAACTGACCGGGAGATAGCTGTAGGGGCGGACCGCTGCGTCCGCCCAAAAGCGCCAAGCCGCGAAGCGGTGCTGGATGTTAACCCAGGTCAAGCCGTCAGGCGGAACCCTGGATACCGAACCCCTTACTGCGGCAGCCCTGAAAGGGTGTTGGAAAACTCGATGGTCCTCCAACGTGTGGCGAGGTCCGCCGGCCGCGCCGCCCTACAAGCCTTCGCGTACGGCCGGCATGTTGTCGACAAACCCGGCGCCGTCCTTGCGCAACTCGGCAATGGCGCTGGCCCGCAGGCGCTTCAGCGTCTCCTTGTGCTCTGCCTTCACGGCCAGGTTGTCGAGCTCGTCGGGGTCCTCAGTCAGGTCGTAGAGTTCCTCGATATCTTCGATCAGCGGACGCACGTACTTGTACCGTCCCTCCCGAAGCATCACGTACCAGGGAACGTTCCCGTGGAAGGCGCCCTCGTCGCGGGGGATGACATTCGTATCGGACCCGTACTTGCGACCCGTGCCGGTGAGCATCATCGGGTACGGCCAGTCGGCCTTGGGGTTCTTGAGTAGAGGCGTGAGATCGTTGCCATGCATCTTCCACGGCAGATCGATTCCCGCGAAGCTGAAAATGGTCGGGACGATATCCACGCCGCCCACCGGGTGATCCACCACGGCCCCTTCGGCAATGCGCCCGGGGAAGCTAATGATCATCGGCGAGCGGATGTTGGCGTCATAAGCCGCCACTTTCGTGCCGCGAAAGCCGTGCTGGCCCCAGGCGAGACCCTGGTCGGAGGTGAAAACAATCAGCGTGTTCTCGCGTTGCCCGCTCTCGTCGAGCGCCGCCAGCACCCGCTTGATTCCTTCGTCGAGCGCTAGCACGCCCTGGTGATATTGCCTTACCCACGACGTGATCGAGCGTCCGCGAAACATCGGCGTGCCGCCGGGGCCTTTTTCCCAGGCGTTGATCTTCTGCGCCCAGGCAGGCTTGCCGGGCCGCATCGGAAAGATGTCCGCGGGTGTGTCAAAGTCGATCCCGGCATAGTCCTCGAGATGGCGGTCGGCCGGCGTGAACGGACTGTGCACCGCCCCGTAACACAGCCACAAGTACCACGGCTTATCGGTATCGCGGCCCTCGCCGCCGATGAGATCGACGGCCCAATCGGTGTACTGGTCGGTCGAGTACCGCTTGAGCATTTTGGTCTCGCCGCCCTGATAAGTGATGGGCTGGTCGTAGTAATAGTGCTGGTTCGTCTCGGTGTATTTGGGCCGGTTCCAGACGATTTGGAAGTCCCAATCGCGGCCATGGCCTGTGTCGATGCCGGTGTGCCATTTGCCGATGTGCGCGGTGAAGTAGCCGTTCTCGCGGAACACCTTCGGCCAGAACGGGCACTTCTCCGGGTCGTACGCGCTGCCCGGATATGGCCCTTCCATACGCATCGATTCAACACCAAACTGATGATGGCCGGTCAGCAGCGTGGCCCGCGAGGGCATGCACCACGTCCCGATATAGGCTGACTCGAAGCGCACGCCCTCCTCGGCCAGGCTGTCGATGGTCGGCGTACGGACCCAGGGGTACGACTGCGGATAGGCCCCCACCGTGCGATAGGAATGGTCGTCGGTATAGATGAACAGAATATTCGGCCGCTCGGAATCAGCCGCGGCCCGTGCAGGGCCGGCGCCGAGGCCCGCGAGGATCAGCGAGCACAACAGGGCGAGGCCAACGGTGCGGCTCTCGCGCGGGACGAATGACACAAGGGCGGATAACATCAAGGGCCTCCGGGTCTGCCAAAACGGTTGTTCACGAACAGCAGCGTCCATTCTCGCCAAGCGACACCTACGTGTCAACGCGGCTGCAATGCGCCTCCTCATTGGCGATGGGGTCACCTACCTTTTGCCTAAGCCCTAAGGCGTAGCCCGACCCGGTTCCGAACCCACATTGCGAACACCGCTTCCCAACCGTAGGGGTGGACCCCGGGGTGGACCCCTGTAGCTGCAGCGGTTCCGCATCCACATTTCTTGAGGGTCGGAAACATTTGATTTAGCAAGTGTTTTCGCTCGTCCTCCAGGTCCGAGCAGATTCGCATTCCCCCGGCGGACTTGACCCATGTGTTATTCTGATATATATTAATTATACCAGTCATGAAGGCGGCCCCCACTCGCTCTCATCTCTCGGATGCCGAACGTAGGCTCCGCTCCCGCATCGCGCAGCTCGTCCATGGCCGCTGGTTGCTGCACGGCACGCTGGCGCCCCGCCAACGCACCTGCGGCAAGCCCACCTGTCGCTGTGCTCGCGGTCAGCTTCACGCCTCGTTGTATTTGGTGCGGAATCGCCAAGGGCAACTGCAGCAGCTGTTTGTGCCCCGCCACTGGGAGGCCCGCGTCCGCCAGGCCGTGGCCGCCTACCAGCAACTCCAACGGCTCCTCGACGAGGTCTCCGAGCGTGAATGGAAGCGGCTCCGAAGCCGCCGGGAGGAATGACGTTCTTCGACGCCTGCTGCACTACGCCGAGAAGGTCTACGGTCTGCGGGACTCGCTGCTGGCCGCCGTCGGCGACACCAGGCCGCGGCCGCGCATCCCGACGCGGGTGGTGCTGCAGTCGGTGCTGGTGCTGTTCTGGACACGGCTGGGCAGCCTCAACGCGTTAGAGATGCTAGCGCCCGCACCGTTTTGGAAACAGTGGTTGGGCCGCGAGATGCCCAGCGCCGACACCCTCGGGCGCGTCTACAGCCGGCTCGATGCCGCCGCGGTGCGGGCAGCGATTCATCACGTCTACGAACGGCTCAAGCGCAACAAGGCCCTGCCCGGGATCGGCGGGCTGGGCGTGGCCGTGCTCGACGGCCATGAGTCTCACGCCAGCTACCGCCGTTGCTGTCGAGGATGCTTGAAGCGCACCGTGCAGCGCCGCGATGGCCAGCAGATGCAATACTACCATCGCCAAGTCACACTGCTGTTGCTCTCCGATGCGCCCCCCGGCTCCGAACCGCTGCGACTGTTGCTCGACGCCGAGCTGCAACGGCCCGGCGAGGACGAGATGGCCGCGGCGCACCGTTTGCTGGCGCGAGTTCTCGAGACCTATCCGCGAGCCTTTGACGTCGTGTTGGCCGATGCTCTCTACGCCACCGCCCCGTTTATCAACTTCTTATTGGGGCATGGCAAAGACGCCGTGATCGTGCTCAAGGACGAGCGCCGCAACCTCTATCAAGACGTCCAAGGGCTGTGGCCGACCACGGCGCCCCAACGCGGCGACTATCAAGGTCGCGATTGCCAGTGGTGGGATCACGAGGGCCTGGTGTCGTGGCCGCAGGTGCAGCAGCCGCTGCGGGTGGTTCGTTCCGTCGAGAGCTGGCAGCAGTATTCGCAACTCGACTCCCAACCGCATCCGCATCACAGCGAGTGGGTGTGGGTGACGACCCTTTCCTCACTGCAGGTTCGGACCGCGCGGGTGGTAAGGTTGGGCCATCAACGCTGGGACATCGAGAATCAGGGTTTCAACGAGTTAGTCAACGGCTGGCACGCCGACCACGTATATAAGCACGACCCCGCGGCGATCGAGAACTTTCTGTTGACGGTGTTTCTGGCTTTTAATCTCTTCCACGTTTTTGTTGCGCGCAATCTCAAGGCATCGCTGCGGCGCAGCAAGCCGCGAGTCTTTTGGGCGCGCGCGATGGCGGCTGATCTGTATCAGGCGGCGGCTTGCCCGTACGGCTCGGGGCCCTCGCCATAGCGAGCGGGTGGTTTTCTTTCTCCCTGCCATCCTGCGCTGCCACCACGCCGCCGAGCGGCAGCCGAGCGTAGCGGTGTCTTCCGCGGCCGACTTCGGGCCCCGCCGAGGCCCTCGTCCGGCTGCGAATCTGCTCGCCCCGCTCGCCCCGCACCTAACTCGCTCGTTCCCCAATCACTTCCCGGCTCTCGCCCGACCGCGTTGCGGAATCGCTGCTGTAGCTGGACTCCAGATCACCAGTCTGTACGCTCGTAGCTGGGAGCGACGCCGTCTTTCACTTCTTCATTGCGCGCTCGATCTCGTGAACCGTGCGGGGCAGCGACTCGCTCAGAACGCGCGAGCCGCCGGGGGTCACCAGCACCATGTCTTCGATGCGAACACCCAGTCCTTCTTCGGAGAAGTAGAGGCCGGGCTCGACCGTGATGACCATGCCCGGCTCAAGAGGCACGGCCGGTCCAGCGGGGTCATGGACCTCCAAGCCGACATGATGACCGATCCCGTGCGGAAAGAGGTTGCCGACGGCGCCGTCCAGGACCTCGCGGCCATGCTTTTCGAAGTACTGCATCGCTACGTGGTGAAGGCTTTCGCGGCCGTGGCCGCCGAGCTTCATGCCGGGCTTGACCGCACCGATCACCCCCTGCTGGGCACCCAGGACGAGTTCATAGATCTCGCGCTGGCGGGAGCTGAACGTGCCGCTGACGGGAACGGTGCGGGTGATATCGGCGGCGTAGTGCGCGTATTCGCCGCCGACGTCCATGAGGACCAGCTTGCCCGGCTTGAGTCGTCCCGACGTGCGTGTGTAGTGCAGAACCGTCGCGTTACGCCCGCTGCCGATGATCGGCGGATAGGCCGGGCGCAGACAACCGCGGCTGACCAGCTCGGCGAGCATGGGCGCCATGATCTGGTACTCGAACCGGCCCGGGCGCACGTCGGTCCACGCACGGCGGTGAGCTGCCACAGTGGCGTCGACCGCCTTCTGAATCAAAGCAATCTCGCTGGCGGACTTGATCGAGCGCATGCGCGTCAGGGTGGGCCGCAG
This sequence comes from Bryobacterales bacterium, assembly GCA_965261065.1. Taxonomy (GTDB): domain Bacteria; phylum Acidobacteriota; class Terriglobia; order Bryobacterales; family UBA6623; genus JAKZVK01. The sequence goes on from OZ253444.1 coordinate 8,804,803, forward strand.
GTCGAGCGGTTCGTGCTCGGGAGCGAGTTGCCCCAGGCGGTCTCGGCGGTCCGGCTCGAGCTGCTGGCCGTAGCTCGAGGCCTTCCAGAGCACACTGTAGAGCTTGGGGTGAACGCCCAGGGCTGCCTCGACGGCGGAGAAAAGAGCTGCTTCTTCGCTCACTTCGTCGAACCCGGTTTTCAGCCCGGCGTCGGGCGTGCCGGCGTGGGTTCTCGGTCCGGTCCAACGCTCCGCGGCCGGGTTTACAAGAGGCAGGAACAGGACTTCTCGGTAGGCATGATCGGGCGGCTTGGGCGGCACCAGCAGCAAGGCGGCACCGGGCTCGTCCCAGCCGGTGAGGTAGTAGAAGTTGCTCTCCTGGTAGAAGTGCGAACGGGGAGACTGGGCCTCTTTCTCGCCAGCACCGAACAGCAGGATTACGCCGTCCAGGTGGCTGCGCGCCAGTTCGTGGCGGCGCTCGCGGTAGACATCGGCAGGTTCGCGCTCGATGGCCGAGGCCGGAAGGAGCGCGATCAGCGTGAGGGCGGCGGCAAGCCGAACGGGCAGCATAGAACTCCGTTCAGTATAGACAGCGTATGCGACAGTCCCCGTGACTTCGGTACAATTCGGTGTTCCCGAGTTTGCCCCTGAGTTCGCTTTATGTTCCTCGTTCGAGGCGTGTTGCGCCTGATCACGTTTGCTTTCAATTTGGTCCTGGGCTTGTTCCTGTTAAGCGTGGGCCTTCTCGGGTGGTCGAGCGGCCAAGACGTTTACCTCGATGTGATACCTCTGGTGGAGGGGGACGCCCTCATCTATACGCTGGTCGGTAGCGGGCTGTTCGCGCTGTTGGCAACGGGCTTGGCCTTTCGATCGCGTGCCGGAGCACTGTTGATGCTGGCTTGGAATGCGGTGGTGGTCAGTACGCTGGTGTGCACCGTCACACGCTCGTCCTACACGTTCGCCGGGATGGACCACTTCACCAACGGCGTTTACTTGTTCGCCCTGTCGCTGTTGGCTCTGTCGGGCAGCTGGATGAACTTTCGTGCTGCGCGGTTGCGCGCGCGGCCCTCCTGAGACGAACCCTCAACGTTAGGGCTCGGCGGCGTCCCGCGAGTTGCTTCGGCGCCCTAGCAGCATGAACAGGGCTGGCAGCGCGACCGAGCCACCGAATGCCAACAAGAAGGAATCTGTGCTGACGGCATAGGCACCGATGCCCGCGTACGCCAGTGCAACCCCGAGATTCGAAAGGGCCGTTAACCAAAGAAACCGGCGCAGAGGCATAGTGATGGTCCCGGCAAACAAGACCGTTGCTTCGGCCAAGACCGGAACAGCGCGGAAAACCACCAGCACCCAGTGGCCGTAGGTCGTCCACAGACGGCCGGCTCGCTCTAGTTCATCGTCGCCGACGAACCGGCGAGTGAGGCTGCGTCCAAAGCGGCTACCGAGCCAGTAGCCAACTAGTCCGCCGGCACTCAAACCCGCCCAGGTGGCGAATGCACCGCCCCAAAAGCCCAGCAGATACCCCGACGCCGTGCCCACAAAGCTCGACGGCACCGGCAGCAGGATGTCGGAAGCGAGCAAGCCGGCCAAACCGGCGCCGACGAGCCAAGACGGTTGCCGCGTTTCGACAAAGCCTTCGGCAAAGCGAGTGATTGGCTCATCGTAAAGGGCGAAGGGAAGCAGGATGAGCGAGAAGAGGGCGATCCCCGGGACCAGCCACCTGAGGATGTGGTTGTTCATCCGTCGAGTTGAGTCTTCGCCCGAGGGTTGGGTGTTGGAGCGGAGCAGATCTCCGGCGGCATCGCGGTGGCCCCGGGCTTGTACCAATTCTAGCGATCGAACCTTGCGGGCGAGATACACGGAGGTCCGAGGGAGCCGATGGGCTGTCGATCGGGAATGTTTGCGGGCGCTCGGCGTGAGCTACACCGCCGCGCTCGACATCGCGACAAAGGCCGAGCCATTGGCGTTCAAGGTGATCGGCCCTCGCGCGAGTTTTTCTTGGTAAAGACTCTGGTAGGCCGTCAGCAGGAGGGTCTCCGCCGAGCCGGCATCTTCGGGGAAGCAAGCGCCGCCGGCGCTGATCGACACCGAGCCGTCGAGGCCCAGGCTGATCTGGTCGAATTGCAGTTTGGCGGTCGACTCGACGTGGCTCACGATGGGCTGGATCTGCGAACGGTCCAGGCCCGTGCCAATCGCGAGAAAGCGGTCGTCGCCCAGGCGGGCCAGGAAGTCGAAGTCGCGGAGCTCGTCCTCGAGCAGGCGGGCAAGCACGGTCAGGATCTCGTTGCCGAGGGTGTGGCCGCACCGGGAGTTGAGAAAGCGGAAACGATCCACATCGACGCAAAGTGCGGACACGAAATCGCCCGAGCGTGCGGCCAGACTCACCTCGGTGCGGAGGGTACGCAAGGCCTGCCGAGCGTTCGGCAAGTCGGTAAGGGGATCGATGTGCCTTTGTTCCGGGTCGGCGTACATGGGTGCTTCCCACAGACGGCTGCCTAACTCCCTGGTCAGCTCCTCCATGATGCCGGCTTGTTCTTTTGAGAAGAACCCTGCTTCGCGCGAGTAGAAGTTGAGTGTACCCGCCACCTTGCCGCCCGCCCACAGCGGCGTGACCAAAGCGGATTGCAGGCCAAGAAGAGAGTTGGCGCGGCCCAGATCCCCGTGCTCGCCGGTGGGATTTCCGTTCAGCAGGCTGTGCCCGTGAGCCGCCACCCAGCCAGTCGGGCTGTTGTCGACCGGGACTACGGTACCCTGCAGCAGATCGCCCTTCGGCCCGCTGCAGTAAGCGGCTTTCAGTTCGTGCGCCTCGACAACAAACACGGCGCATTCGTCAAAAGGCACGCTCTCCGCATACACCGGAACAAGGAACTGCATCAGCTCCCGGCGCGAGAGCGTCCCGGCCAAGCTAGCTTGGAGACGAGTGAGAGCCCCGAACAGAATCGAGTCGGTGGACTGGCGTGCGACCGTCCGGGATTGCTTCAGGCTCTCTAGTCTCTCTTGAGGGGTCAGAGACGTTTGTTCTACCAGGGCCGACCCGTTCTGGTGCGAATGGCTCGCTTCGAAGCGTCCGCGCAGGAATTCAGGGTCACGGCTCAACTCCGCCTCGAGCTGCGGCAGCAGTTCCACGAGCGTGTCGACCACCTGCGGGTCGAACAGCGAGCCACGCCGGGCGACCATGGTTTCGACGGCGCTTTCGACCGTCAGTGCCGCGCGGTAGGGCCGGTCGGAGGTGAGCGCGTCGAAGTTGTCGACCACGGTCAGAATGCGGGCCGTCAGCGGAATTTCCTCGCTCTTCAAGCCGCGGGGATAGCCGCTGCCGTCCCAGCTTTCGTGATGGCAGCGAACCAGTTCGGCAACAGGGAACGGGAAGTCCACGGTCGAGAGAATCTCAGCGCCGATCTCGACATGGCTTGCAACTTGGCTGAACTCTTGTGGGGAGAGGCGGCTGGGCTTGCTGAGAAGCTCCTCGGGGACGGCGATCTTCCCGATGTCGTGGAGCAAGGCGCCGAACTCGAGCGCGCGAATCTCGGACCGGCTGCAGTTGAAAGCTTTGCCGATTTCGACGCTGTAGAACTGGACGCGCTTGAGGTGCGTACCGCTGACGCTGTCCTTGGCTTCGACGGCGAGGGCAAGGGCTTCGACAGCGCGTAGGTCCAGGGCCTCCATCTCGTCCCGCCGGAGAGTGTCCACATAGACCGGTCCCCAGCGCATCTGCAATACCACGTAGAGGACGACAATCACAGAGCCGCCAGCCCAGAGGGGGGAGGCTTGGCTGGAGAACGACAAAAGCTCGGACGCTCGGGCGACGAAGAACGCTGCCGGCGTAAACAGCGCTACCAAGGGAAGGTAGCTGAGTGTCCTCGACCAGAGCACCCTCCCACGGTAAACCGTCAGATCTCTCAGCGACGCACCCAGCGCACTCAGCCAAAGGTAGGCAACGGCCGCCACTATCAGCACCGCCCAATCGCCGATCTGCGAAATCAGCCATGGATACGCCCCGCCCACGGCGGCGGCGATCAGGGCGATTGCAAGGATCCGAATTGGCCGCCCGCCGACACCGGATCGTTGGGCCGGCTCGAAACGTGACGCGACGACCGCGATGAGCGACAACACGGCAGGAGCCACGAGCACTGGAACGCTGATCACCACCCCGAAGCTGAACACATCACTGACCGCCAGTGAGCCCCGCACCTGCGGAAAGCGCAGCTTCGTCCCCGCCATGCCAATCGCCAGGACGGTCATCAGTCCGGGGGAGAGCCAGTCGCGGGTCGTGGCGGGATCGAGGAATTGAGCCAGAGCGAGGCACGCCGCGAGCGCCATCAGGCACAAACTGTTGCGGCACTTGGCTAACCAGCGCTGCATCGCTTCGTCGTTTCCGGCGGACCGCCACAGTCGCCGTGTTCGCTCATGACACGAACGGCGGTCGAGAACGGTGACGTCCGGCACCCTGCGCGCCAGGGCGGCACCCGAACGCGACTCCCGGCGGCACAGGTGCCTGTTGGCACAATATCCCAACGGCGCGGACGCGGGCGACCGGGCGTTCACCCTAGGGAGCGTGGGATTTCCCTAAAGACAAAGTCCGAAGCCCTGAGCCCGGCTGGCCGTGTTGCGAGGCCCGTTCGCAGGGTCATATAACCAAAGAACTAGCCCGGGACAGGAGCCGGATCCGCGGCCCTTGCGCCGGACGGAGCCGTTCGATGCGGCGTGGAGGAGGCTTCAAGGCGTCACGCCCACCGTGTGAACCCGCATCGCGACGGTCTGGGTGTAGAGTGAAAACCCTGGAGAACCTAAGTAATTTCCCTGATTCGAAAATGGGGGTACGGCTCGCTACGCTTGAAAGGGCAAGGGCCTTCGCCAGGCGCCGGCGTCACCGCCGGTAGGAGCAAGTGAAACCGTGTCGGAAAGCCAAGAACGCTACGCCGTCGCCGCCAGCGTGAGCAATGACGGCCTCTGGGACTGGAACCTGGAGACGAACGAGATCTATTTCTCGCCACGCTGGAAGAGCGTGCTAGGGTACGGCGAGAGCGAGATCGATGACAACCCCGACGAGTGGTTGAAGCGGGTCCACAGCAAAGACCTGGGCCGGGTGCTGGGGAGCCTGTCCGACCACCTCCACCGAGGAGCCGCCCAGTTTCAAAGCGAGCACAGGGTCCTGCATCAGGACGGCAACTACCGCTGGGTGCAGGCGCGCGGTGTCGCCGTGAGAGACGCGTCCGACCGGCCGATCCGGCTCGTGGGCTGGCTCACCGACATCACCGACCAGAAACGCCAGGAGGCCCGGCTCAAGCACGACGCCTGGCACGACCCGCTCACCGACCTGCCGAATCGCGCCTACTTCCGGGGCCAACTCCAGCGCGCGGCAACCAAAAGCTTCAGCCAGCCGAGCCAGTTCTTCGCTCTGCTCTACCTAGATGTCGACCGCTTCAAGCAGCTCAACGATACCTTGGGCCACGCGGTCGGGGACCAGGTACTGATCGCGATCGCGAACCGCTTGAAACACTCGGTGCGGCCCGGTGATACCATCGCCCGGATTGGTGGCGACGAGTTCGCCATTCTGCTCACGCGGTTGGGAGGTGAAACCGAGGCCTCCTACATCGCCCAACGCATTCAAAAGAGCCTCGAACTCCCGGTCAAGATCGGCGCGCACGAGCTGGCCGTTTCGGTCAGCATCGGCATCGCACTCAGCTCGCTCTCCCACGACAAGCCGGCCGACTTCCTCCGCGACGCCGATGCGGCGATGTATCATGCCAAGACCCTGGGCGGCGGAAGACACCAGATCCACCAACAGGATGTCGGTCTCGCCGAATCCGCGGCGGGACCGGTGGAAGACCTTCAACAGACCCTCGAGAATGGACGGCTCTCCCTTCTCTACCAACCGATCGCAATGCTGCCGAGCGGCAGGGTCCGTGAATGCGAAGCGAAGCTGCGTTGGGAGCATCCCGAACGGGGTCCGCTGCCGCCGGAGCTTTTCCTGCCCGCCGGCGAAGACGCCGGGCTGACCGCTTCCATCCGGGACTGGATGATTCGCCAGTCTTGCGAGCAGGCCAAGCAGTGGCAGGACGCCGGGGTTCAATCGATTCGAGTCACGGTCGGGCTGCCTCCGCAAGCGGCCCAACAGCCCAACCTGTTCGCCGCGGTGAGCCGCGCGCTGGGCGACACGGGCCTCGATCCCCGATTGCTGCGCATCGCTCTGAGCGAGAGTGCTCTGCTAGAAAGCTCGGCAGCGACGGTGGAGGAATTGCAGGAGATGACGGCGACCGGCGTACAGATCGTGGTCGGGGAACTGGGCATGGAGTACTCCTCCCTCATCTACCTGCGCCGTTTCCCCATCCACGCCTTGAAGATCGACGGGGAGTTTATTCGCGAGTTGAGGAGCGATCCGACCGGCGGCGCCATTACCGGCGGCCTCATTGAATTGGCCCATAGCTTCGGGCTCAAAGTAACGGCCGACGGCATCGACACCGAGGAGCAGTTGGCCTTCCTCCGAGCTAAGAAGTGTGATGGGTTTCAGGGGCAGATGATCAGCCCCGCTCTCCATCCCGAGGTCTGCACTTCCTACTTGCAGGAGCACATGGAGTTCCGTGCGCTGAAGGCGGCCTCCGGCGCCTAGTCGATCTCCGCTTTGCCCAGCGCCGGACGTAGCGCGCCGCGTCCTACGTTCCTCCCAGCAGCTCTTTCAAGGCCCGGACTCCGAACGTTCGAGGCGCCGCTCGCGACTCGTTGCCCAGAGTTTCTTTGACGAACCTGTGCAAGCTCTTGCTCAACTCGCAGTTTTCCGTCAGCGGCACGCCCTCGCGCAGGGCCTTCTGCACGGCCGCGGTGTCTGGCGGGAAGGTCGCGTGGACCGAGGCCCGGAAGATCTTCTCCATGTCGGCGAGGGAGACCTCCGCGCGCGCGCCCACGCGATTGACCAGGATCTTGATGTGGTCGCGCGTGTAGCCCAGCTCCTCGATGAGGGGAATCGTGCGGCGCATCATGAACAGCGACGCCAGATCGGAGCTGCAGACCAGGTAGATGCTGTCCGCGACCGAAAGTGTTGCCATCGACATCGACCCGCACACGCTGCCGAGATCGACGACCACGTAGTCGTAGATGGCGCGGGTGTGTTCCAGAACAGCCTGCACCGGTTGCGGTTCGATGATAGCCGGCTCGGGCCGCTCCGGCGCGAGCAGTAGGTCGATCCCGTCGCGCTGGACCACCAGCGAGCCCCACAGGGCGGCATCGATCTCGCCGGCGTGTCTGAGCGCGTCGAGCACGCTGTACTGATGCGTGACACGGAGCAAGAACGACGTTATGCCGGCGGCGATGTTGAAGTCGGCGAGTAGAACGCGCCCCATCGAGGCGCGATGAATCTGGTAAGCGATATTCGCCGCAATCGTGCTCGCGCCGGAACCGCCCTTGACCGGCGCGAAAGCCAGCAAGCGACCCTTCGACGGTTGCTCGGGCCGAGTCTCGACCGCTTTGCGCCGTAAGATGCGCTCAGCCGCCTGTGCCAAGTCGCCCGCCGGGAAGGGGCTGCACAGGAACTCGGTGCAGCCGCCCCTCATGCACTGCAAGATGGCGTCGGGGTCGTTGCTTTGGTGGAGGCCGACCGCGGTGACGCTGGGCCAGTGGTTTAAGAACAGGCTCGAGAGGTTGAGGGCGGTGTCGCGGTTCGAACCGACATCGAGTAAGACGGCGTTGACCTGGGACTGCGCAATGCGGTCACTGAGTTGCGCGGGCGTTGGGTAGTCGCTGAATTCGAGGGCGACCGTGAATCCATCGAGCGAGGCGCAGGCGTCCTGGAACTGCCGGCTCAGGTTCGGATCCGGGCAGATCAGCAGCGCGGTCAGCTGCCGGGGGGACTCGCCACTCCACTCGCTCACGCATCACTCCCGGTCCAACGGCCGCCGGCCGCGCGGCGCTGCCGTGTCCTGCGCCCGGCGATGGGTCCCCGGTGCGCTCCTTCATTGGCGCTGAGACGCAAAGGACTCCACCGACCTTCGATTGCCACGAATGACTTCCAGTTGAATCGGAGGTGCCGGCGGTGGCGGCGCGGCCACCTGAACGACCGGCCGGGGGCGCGGCCGGGGCCGCACGACCTTCTTGGGTTGGAGTTTGGCGAAGAAGATTTACGGCTCGCGGACGCCCTTGGTCTCGGCGACTTTCTCGTCCCGCGAGTTGCGCAGCACCATCTGCAATCGTCCCTGCGAGCCTGCAAGGGTTAGTAGTTCGGCCTGCTCCGGTGTGACCAGCAGGGTCACCACGGCGACGCGCTGCGGCCGGCCCGAGGCATCCGGCTCGAGGTTCTCTCCTGCCGAGATCACCCGGACGTTGCTCAAGATCGTCTTCGTCATGCGTCCGCCGGCCTCGTTGACGCCGCGCGGATTTCCGGTCACCAGTACGTCCACGCGCGCTTCCGGCAGCACGAACCCCGAGACGCCGATCACGTCGTTGACGCGGACCGACATCGCCCGCATGCCCAGTGGCACCTTCGGCGCCAAGCCGAATCCGGAGCCCGGTTCGGCAAGCCGGCGCTCGACGATCGGCTCGTTCGCCAAGATGCGTCCGATCGGAACGCGGCTGACGAGCCCGTCGATTTCCGTGAAGCTCCCCTCGATGATGCTGTTGCTGGGCCAGGGCTCCATTCTCAAGTCGGCCGCCGTGATCGTCGCCCCGGTGTTGAGATCTTTCGTCGCCACGACGATCTCCTCCATGACGACCTCCTCGGTTTTCGACGCCCGATCGCGGACCGCGATCTGATAGAAGATGCCCGACACGACCAAGGCCACGCCGGCCGAGATCGCCAGGGCCAACAAGAATCTAGGGTTCATCGCTGTTTCTCCCTTGCCGGACTCCCCGGCTCGACGCCGGCCAGCCGGCCAATTTGGTCCGACCCGGCGACGCCGTACGCAGACGGATCGCGGAGAGGGAAACTAGTTATCTCATCGGCCAGGGTGTGGTGACTCGTGAGATCAACCGAAGCCACCGTGGGGGATAGTCCGGCAGGGAAGCCTGGGCATAGCCCGTCGCGATCCGGGGTCCCGGGCGAGGGGCGGAGCCAGGAGACAGAAGCATGTTTGCCCGAATCAGGCGGCCGGGCGCTAGGTCGATCGTCTGAGCACAAGCCTGGGCCGAGGCGGCGTGGCAAGGCCGGCGCCGGAGAGCAGCGCGGCACGAGAGAACTCGACGAAATCGAAACCTCTGCCGCCGCTTCTTGCTTGCCAAGGTGGCGGGAAGGGCGCTACTCGCCAGCGGCCTCGACGAGTTTGGATGCCAGCCGGGAGTAGATCGTGTCCATGCTTTCGGTCATGCTCGGAGCGAAGAAACCGCTGGCCAGAGCGATGAATCCCCCCAAGAGGGCGTACTCGACGAGGTCTTGGCCTTCGTCCCGCCCCCAAATCGCAAGCCTTTGCAGGGCCCGCGTGAGCGTTTTCATTCTGGGTCTCCTGACTTGCGGGGAGCAGACAGCTCCCAGCAGGGTCTCCCGCGGGGACAAGCCCCGCGGGGGCAGATGGTTGGCAATGATGCATGGCGCGCAGGACTACGTGGCCGCGGCGGTAAGGACGCTACCCATACGCGAAAAGATCGTGCTGACGCTGGTGCTGATGCTCGGCAGCAAGGCCCCGGCAGCGACGGCGACGAAACCGGCCAACAGGGCGTATTCCACCATGTCCTGACCCTCGACATCGTCGACAATCATGCGAATCCTGCAGATCATGCGGTTGAACTTTTCTTTCATGAGATCTCCCTCAGTAGTGCTGATTAGACGAATGAAGTTGCGGCGTTTTGGTGGACACTAATCGATCTCCTGCTGCTGCGGCCTTATGCTCTGGACGCGACGATGGGACGACCCTCGTGAACGCACCGTGATTTCGCCGTCGCCCTTCTTATCGGCCGCCGTGGCCGAGCTTTAGGAAAAATATATCCGGCTTGGGGGGGGGTCCGCTCGGCTCTCCCGGGGACCCGTCCCCGGAATCCCGGTTCGCGCACGAATCTACTGTAGGAATCGGGGGGATGTGACGATGACAAATCTCAGAGAGTCATGCCACCACGTCTTCCCTGACTCCGTGGGACAAAGGAAATGGACCTTCGATGATTTCTGTTTTCCTCTGCGACGCCCAACCGATTCTGCACGAAGGCCTCAAGGCCGTCCTGAGCCGGTCCCTGGACTACACCCTGGCCGGCGGGGGAAGCACCTTGGAAGAAGCCTCGGCCTGCTTGGAAGATATCGAGCCCGGCATTGTGATCGTCGACCGGGCCTACGGGATGCACGCCCTGTTGGAATGGGTGGGAGATGTTCGCCGGCGCTTTCCTGAAACCCGGATCGTAATCTGGGCCTCCACAATCTCCGATGTCGAATGCTTCCGCGCACTACAGGGCGGCGCGCGGGGCATCGTCCGCAAGACCGCGACGATCCCGGCGTTGTTTCACTGCCTAGACACGGTCTCACGCAAGGAAATCTGGACCGAGAACCTGTTCTACAGCCAAGACTCCCCCCTTGGCCGTCCGCGAACCCGTCCGCTCACGCCGCGCGAACAGCAGGTGGCCGAGTTGGTCTCCAAGGGAATGAAGAACCGCGAGATCGCCGAGACGCTCAGCATCGCGACAGGCACGGTGAAGATCCATCTGATGCATATCTTCGAGAAGACCGGCATCCGAGACCGCTTCGAGCTAGCCCTGCACGGGCTGCGGCTGGCGTGCGAGCGCGGTGACGAGGATGACGGCCCGTCCAAGGCCACGACCCGCCCCGACCCGAACAGGGCCTTCCCCCTCAAGCCAGTCCGCTAGCGGACGCCTGCCACTCAGACATTGATTGCGCATTTAGCTCCGCGCTTCAAGACGACCTGGTCGCCGCAAATCGCCGCTCGGAGCCGCGGGCGTGAGCCCGCGTTGAGCTGCCTCAGTGTTGGCGAAACGGCCTCTCTCCATACAACCTCAAGGCGGCCGCGAAGCATCTCATCGCAGGCTGACGCCTACGGCTCTGAGCGGCGGTTAGCAAGCAAGTGCTAGAAGGGAGCGCTTCCGGCGACCCGTTACAATGGAACTCTGGATCTTCCCTCCCCCTGGTCAATGTCGCTGTCTTCTCCGCGTAGTTCCGATGCAAGCGTGTTCGATGTCCTGATCGTAGGCGCCGGTCCGACCGGGCTCTCGTGCGGCATCGAACTGAAGCGGCGCGGGCTCGACGCCGTCGTCGTCGAGAAGGGGTGCGTGGTCAATTCGCTCTACCACTACCCCACCAACATGACGTTCTTCACCACTCCCGAGCTGCTCGAGATCGGCGACATCCCAATGACGGCCGCAGGCGAGAAACCCACCCGCGGCGAAGCCCTCAAATACTATCGCCGCGCCGCCGAGCACTACCGGCTCGACATCCGCCAGTACGAGAACGTGGACAACATCCAAGGCGAGGACGGCGCGTTTCTCGTCACGACCACGTCGAGGCGGGATGGGGCCGGGCAGTACCGAGCGGGCAAGATTATCCTGGCGACGGGATACTACGACATTCCCGTCAAGATGAACGTGCCGGGCGAGGATCTGCCCAAAGTCTTCCACTACTATCGCGAGCCGCACCCGTTCTACGACTGTGACGTCGCGGTGATCGGCGGCAAGAACTCGGCTGCCATCACGGCGCTCGAGGTCTACCGCGCCGGAGGGCGCGTCACGCTCATCCATCGCGACAGCAAGCTCAGAGACAAGATCAAATACTGGATCCGGCCCGACATCGACAACCGTCTCAAGAACGGCGAGATCGCGAGCTACTTCGAGTCCAGCGTGCTCGCGATTACGCAGCGCGAGATCCGCATCGCCACGCCGGACGGGGAGAAGACGCTCCCCAACGACTTCGTGCTGGCAATGACGGGGTACTCACCGGACCTCGATTTCCTACGACGCACTGGCATCGTGCTTGAGCCCGAAACGCAGAAACCCCGCACCGATCCAGAGACGCTCGAAAGCCTGCGTCCCGGCATCTACCTTGCCGGGGTCATCGTGGCGGGCATGCACACGAACGAGATATTCATCGAGAACGGACGCTTCCACGGTATGCAGATTGCTGATCACATCGCCGCGAAGCTGGGCCGAACGCCGGAGCCGGTCGCCGTCGTCACCAAGGTGTGAAGGCGAGCAGTCTGTGGTACAGGTCGAGGTGACGCAATCCACAAAGTAGGGGCGCGGCATGCCGTGCCCGCGGTTCTACCCCACACCGCCGCCCAACGTTCACCGAACCCCGGTCATGAAAATCGGAATCACCTGTTACCCGACCTACGGAGGCAGTGGCGTCGTCGCCACCGAGCTGGGCATGGAACTGGCAGCGCGCGATCATGAGGTCCACTTCATCACCTACGCCAACCCGATCCGGCTGAGTACCGAGTCGCCCAACATCCACTACCACGAGGTCGAGGTCGGCAACTACCCGCTGTTTCAGTACCCGCCGTACAGCCTGGCACTGGCGTCGCGCATGGTCCAGGTTGCCGAGTCAGCGAAGCTTGACCTGCTGCACGTCCACTATGCGATTCCCCATTCGATCAGCGCGCTGCTGGCGAGCCAGATGGCGGCCCCGCGCCCGCTGCCGTTCATTACCACCCTGCACGGCACCGACGTCACGCTGGTGGGCAACGAGCCGTCGTACTTTCCGATCACGCGCTTCTCCATCGAGCAGAGCCCCGGCGTGACGACCATCAGCCGTTACCTGCACGACCGCACGGTTGAGGTATTCGGCATTGAGAATGAGATTCGCGTGATTCCGAACTTCGTCAATTGTGACCTCTATCACCGCGTCGAAGACCCCGAGTGCCGCGCGCGCCTCGCCCGGCCCGAGGAGAAGATTCTCTTCCACCTGTCGAACTTCCGGCCGGTCAAGCGTCCACTCGATTGCGTGCGCATTTTCGCTCGGGTCGCCGGCGACGTGCTCTTGCGGCTGGTGATGGTGGGTGACGGGCCCGAGCGCGGTCCGGCCGAGTCCCTGGCCCGCGAACTCGGCGTGGCGGACCGGGTCGTGTTCCTGGGCAAGCAGCTTCAGGTGGCGCCGTTACTGGGCTTGGCGGACGTGCTGCTACTCCCCAGCGAGATGGAGGGCTTCGGCTTGGCGGCACTCGAGTCGATGGCCTGCGGCGTTCCGTCCGTCGCCTCGGATGTCGGAGGGTTGCCCGAGGTCGTCACACACGGCCACGACGGGATGCTGCTGCCGGTTGGTGACGTCGAGGCGATGGCGGATGCGACCCGTTCCCTGCTGACGGACTCGGCGCTGCACGACTCGATGGCGTCAGCGGCACGCGAAACCGCCCAGAGCAAGTTCTGCTCGACGAAGATTATCCCGCTCTACGAAGAGTATTACAGCGAGATCTGTGAATAGGCGCCCGTCGCGGTGACGCGCTCTCACTTCGAGAGGAACTTCTTGACCGAAGCCTCCGTGCTCACCAGGGGCAGCTTCCAGTTTTCGATCGGCGTGCCTTCGGTGTTGAGGTGGCTCGTCAAATAGTAGAGCCGGCGGGTACCCGGCTGGTCCGGGGCTAGGGTGAAGCGTTGATGCAACCAGTAGGGAGACGGGTCCAGACAACTAGTTTCTCTTCGTGGGGGTTGCAGGCGTTGGCCAAGCGGGTCACTTCATCTGCGGTAAGAGGTTCGCGTTTGTACTGGTAGCGCATAGAGGCGGGAAGACGCCAATTGAATGAAGCCGATGTCCAGCACCTTCGATTCCGCACACTCTACACGCCCAACACCGAACCCCTCTTCCCGCTGGCGAAGACTGCGACACGGGACCGCGGCAGGTATTCCACACTAACTTGATCGCCAGGTCTCAGTTCTGCATGCTCATCCAAACTCACTTCGATCCTCTTCCCATCGACCTCAATCCACGGTCTGTTCCACGGTGTGAATATCCGGGGGCTGCTTTCGACTCGACCATCGCGCTCAGCGACTCGCAAAGCCACCGGCCACATCGTCTTGGATACGCTTTGACAAACGGAAAACGATGTACACCTGGTAAAGAGAAACAAGGGCAAGTGCATTAGAGGGTTTTTGGTGATTCTGCTGCTCTACTCGAGCAGCTTCGACTTCTACATCGGCCGCAGAATCTATGAGTTGGATGATCCCCGCAAACGCAAGACTCTGCTTTGGCTCACCCTTGCAGACAACTTGGGTCTCTTGGGCTACTTCAAGTACACGAACTTCGCGGTCGGGAGCGCTGAAGCCCTGCTCGTCAAGCTGGGTTGGACGCCACAGATCCCAGAACTGCGGATCTTCCTGCCGATCGGCATCTCGTTCTACACATTTCAGGTCCCATTTTCATTATCTTTGATGTTTGGATTCCGCCATCGATCACACCATCCAATATCAGTGCACCACCAACGACAGTCCAGCCTGTAGCTGAAAGGCGGAGCACCTTCTTGCCCGTAAGCCTGGCAATCAACGCAAGGACGAAAGAGAGTCCGCCACCAATAAAAGTCTGCCACAGCTGATCCCTTTGGCGTCTCTATGGCATGACCGGACGTACTTACAACAGGAATGTGGGGGTTCGCTGTGTCTCATGGCGAGAGCCTCTCCACCCGCCCGATCCGCGTCTCAGTAGGAAGAAATCGAAAACATGGTCGTCTTGGCGTGGGGCGTATACTTATCCAGAATCCTGATCACTGGCTCGCTATCGGATGGATTTCTCAAGAAGATCTCCCTCCCATCAGCGAGGAACATCCTTACTTGTCCGCCAAGCAACTGGTTGAACCCTACGACCTGGTCATAGCTATAAGATCGGCTTCGTCCCCACCAATTGCGATAGCCGGGTATCCACTTGACTCAGGTGACCCCAACATCTTGTAGTTGGGCTCACAGCGTCTTAGCGTCCCAATCGGCGACGATCGAGCGGTACGGCGTCGGCTCCACCGCCATGGCCTGCTGCACAAGGCGGTAGAAGAGCTTGCCCCGACTGCGTGATCTGCGCCGATTGAAGCGGAACACGAACTCGTCGAGATAGTAGTCCAGATGCTCGTGGCTGACCGCCCCCTGATGCGTGCCCAGCATCCAGCGCTTGAGTAGCGAGATCGCCAAGTGCACCCTCGGCAGTAGCTGCGAGGCCTGCTCGCGGCGGTTGTTAATCGAGATGATACGACGCTGGTAGTCCTTCTTCTTGAGCGGATCGTAGCCCGACCAGTTGTCGGTAACAACCACGCTGCCCGGCTCGACCGACTCCTCGACGAAGGGCATCAAACTGGCCGCCGAGGCGTTCTGAACGCGCTGCATGCGGATGCGCCCCAGCCCGGTGCCTCTCTCTTCCGCGGCGACTGCAATCAACGCTTTACGCTCGGTCTGCCGGCCGATTACCCCTTCTTCTTCAGCGCCCCAGTAGGTCTCATCGACCTCGACGAGGCCCGTCAATCGCTCCCGCCCCGGGCGCACCATCGCTCGCCTCAGCTTGTGCATCCAAGGCCAGGCGGTTTGGTAACTGCCCAGTCCCAGAACGCGCTGTAGACCCAGGTCGCTGGCCCCATTCTTCTGCGTGGTGATGGTCCACATCGCCCGGAACCACAGCCGCAGCGGCTTGCGTGTGTCTTGAAAGATCGTGCCGGCGGTGACGGAGGTTTGCCGCCCGCAGCGAGCGCATTCGAACCACACTTTGCGCACCGGCCAAGCGCGCTCATGCCCACACCTTGGACAGCGGAAACCCTCTGGCCAGCGCAAGGCGAACAGATAGTCGCGGCAAGCCTCCTCGCTCGCAAAGCGAGACTCGAATTCGAGTTGGTCGCGCGGATAATCCTCCACCAGGCCCTACACTACATCTTGGGGTCACCTGAGTCAAGTGGATACCCAGCTTGTGATAAACGATACCTCGGTTGCTGAATTTGACGGAGAACAGACCAAGAAGGCAAAAAACGACGAGGACACCAAGGCCGCCTATCACCTGAAGAGGAGCGAGACTCGGATATTCGTGTGCCCTGGGATATTGGAACACCAGGAGGGCCACAATCCAGGCGAAAGCAACCGCCTGCACGCCTGCAGCAAGTAGAAACAGCTTCCGCTTCTGCATGTGAGCTTGGTAGAGAATGTCGGCATTCCTGGGTTGGTTGTCCGTCATTTCGAGAGTCCTCGCTGTCCACCTGATCTCGGTCTCACTAAGGAGTAATCGAAAGGCCTCTCGACTTCATGGCGTGGGGCGAATACTTGTACAGAATCTCTTGTATTGGATCGCCATGGGATCCTCCTAACGAGATCTTCTTGCCGTCGGCAAAAACGATCTTGACTGCGTGGCCCGACAGGGGCTCGTCGAACCCTACGACCTGGTCATAGGTATAAGATCTGGTTCGTCCCCACCAATTGCGGCAAACAATGCCTCGGTCACTGAACCTGACGTAAGACAGCAACCAATCGGCTAAACCGATGAGGGTCCCAAGGCAGTACATCGCAAATACAACAATCCAACCCGGACGTCCGAGTCTCCCTAAATTTGCAGCGAACAGGACCCCCGCCCAATTAAACCGACACCCTGCAGGACAAGCATCGTAACTCCAGCCGTCCTGCGAGCCTTGTAGAGAATCTCGGCATTCCTGGGTTGGTTGTCGGTCATTTCAAGAGCCCTCGCTGTCCACCTGATCTCAGTCTTACTAAGGAGTAATCGAAAGGCTTGTCGACTTCATGGCGTGGGGCGAATATTTGTGCAGAATCTTTTGTATTGGATCGCCATGGGATCCACCCAACGAGGTCTCCTTGCCGTCGGTAAAAATGATCTTGACTCCTCCCCTCAACAGGAGCTCGTCGAACCGTGCGACCTGGTCATAGGTATAAGACCTGGTTCGTCCCCACCAATTGCGGCAAACAATGCCCTGGTCACTGAACCTGACGTAGAACAGCAAACAATCGGCTAAACCGATGAGGGCCCAAAGGCAGTACATCGCAAAGAAAACAATCCAACCCGGACGTCCGAGCCTCTCGAAATCACCAAGGATTAGGCTGCCCCCAATTAAGAGGATACCCATAAGGACAAACACCATAACTCCAGCCGTCCTGCGAGCCTTGTAGAGAATCTCGGCATTCCTGGGTTGGTTGTCTGTCATTCCAAGAGCCCTCGCTGTCCACCTGATCTCAGTCTTACAAAGGAGTAATCGAAAGGCTTGGCGACTTCATGGCGTGGGGCGAATATCAGTGCAGAATGTTTTTTGTTGGATCGCCATGGGATCCACCTAACGAGGTCTCCTTGCCGTTGGAAGCGGGAGAAGCGTCCTCCCAGCAAGGAGCGGCCAAATGTTATGGAGTATAAGCGTCCAGAATAGGATGTGAACCGGCACGCCTACAGACAACCATGGCCGGCGTCGACCCTTGCCGCGGGCATCCTCAATTTGCCCCGGTATTAGCAGCCGCTGCACACTTGTTCTTACCAGGGTTTCTTTGTTGGCCGTCCTAGCACTGACAGTGTAGCCGATCCACGGCCGCAATGCAACGGTTTTCGTCGGTTTTCGTCAGAAAGCCATAGAGTTTTTCTTCGTAATCAGCCAGACAATCTTGCGAATGCGCAGTGTCTGGCACTTCTTTAAGGCTTGGCACTGCACTCACCCTCCGATCTTGTCCGCAAAGGCAGAGGACGTGAAGTCGGAGTCGTAGAGAACGCAACTCGCCGTGTTGATGATCAGGAACACGCGGCTGCCCTGGGCCAGCTTCAGCTCATCGCAGGCCGCCGGCGTGACCTCCACCGCTACGTTGCGAACTTCATCAGCGACCGAAACCGTGATCAGGCGAAGCTCGTCAACGGACTGCACGCTGACAACCCGGCCCGGCAGGACGTTCGGTGCCGACAGCCCTACCGGGTGGGCGCTCGATAGGATGATGTCCCGCGCCGGGATGCCGACCCACATGCGCCGGCCGGGCGAGCTGCGCGCGCCGGAAACGGCCAGCCGCAACGACGGATTGCCGGGGCTGAGGGAGACTTCCCTGCGCTGGTCGCTCGACTGGACGACGGTGCAGGGCAGGATGTTCTCAAAACCGGCGGGCAGCGTTGCGGGAAACACCCGCGGGTCGGTGAGCACGTCCGGCGGCTCGCCCTTGGTCACAACCTTGCCTTCGGAAAGCACAATCAACTCGTCACAGAGCGCCTGGACTTCCATGGGGTCGTGCGAAACCAGCAGCATGGGAATCTGAAACTGATCGACGACCCGCCGTAGGAAGGGCAGAACTCGTCGTCGCAAAGGAACATCCAGCGAAGCCAGCGGCTCGTCGAGCAGCAGTAGCCGCGGCCCGGAACAAATCGCCCGTCCGAGCGCGACACGTTGCCGCTCGCCGCCCGACAACGTCGCGACGTCCCGATCGAGTAGTGGCGTGATTTCAAGGAGTTCGCAAACGGTTCGGAAAGTCCGCTCGAGCGAGTTTCCCGAACGCCGCGCCCGCGCCGCGCCCGCCAGCAGGTTGCGTCGTACATTGTGGTGGGGGAACAGCAGTCCCTCTTGCGGCACGTAGCCAATGCGGCGCGACTCGGGCCGGACGTAGACGCGTTGCGTCGAGTCGAGCCACACGTCATCGCCCAGGGACAGCCGGCCCGTGGCGCGGCGCTTCAGTCCGGTGATCGATTGCAGCAGGCTGGTCTTGCCCGCTCCGGAGGGCCCGAAGATGCCGGTGACGTGACGGGTTGCCGTGAAAGCCGCGCGCAGGTCGAAGTGGTCCAGACGAAGGAATACTTCGACGGATAGTTGTTCGGGGCTCATTGCTGTTCGGGACTCATTGCGCGTGGTGTTGTCTCGGCCGCTGCCTCGAGAGGTGCTCCGATACCAGAATGCTAGCGAATCCCACGAGCAGAGCCATCGACACCAGCACGTAGGCGGAGCGGTCGTCGCCCACCTGCTGCGCGGAGAAGATCGCCAAGGCAAGAGTCTGCGTGTGTCCGGGAATGTTGCCGGCGATCGTGACGGTCGCGCCGAACTCGCCGATGGCGCGCGTGAATCCCAAGATCGTGGCCGCCAAGAGCCCCCGCGACGCCAACGGCAAGGTGTAGCGAAAGAACGTCGAGACCGGGCCGTGTCCCAGCGTGCGAGCCATCATCTCGAGCCCCGGATCGACGCCTTCGAACGCCACGCGCGCCGTTCGCACCACGAGCGGCGTGGCCATCACGGCCGAAGCCAAGATCGCCGCCTTCCACGTGAGCAAAATGCCGAGGTCAAAGCCGATTGTGTTGCGGCCCAGCCAGCCGTCGGTGGCGAGCATCCGCAAGAGCAGATAGCCCACGGCGGTGGGTGGCAAGACCAAGGGCAGGCCGACCAGCGTCGAGACGATGCTCTTAAAGCGGAACTCGACTCGCGCCAGCAGATACGCCAACAAGATCCCGGGGATGAGGACCAGGAGCGTCGCGACCGAAGCGACCTGGAGCGTCAGAAGGATCGCGTTGAGCGTCGATTCGGTCATTCGGCCGGGAACCCTTCGGGAATCACGAAGCCGTGCTTGCGGAAGAGTTCCACGGCTTCAGGGCTTGCCAGGAACTCGAGGAAGGCGCGCGCGGCTTCAGGGTTGCGGCCGCCGCGAACCTGGGCGGCTGCGTAGCTGATGTCGGGAGGCATTGACTGCGGTACCGGCAGCACGACCCGCACCTTATCAGATATAGCGGCATCGGTCTGGTAGACAATGCCGATGACGTCGGGTTGGGCCTCCACCATACCCAGGGCGGCGCGCACATTAGGCGCCGGCGCGACGCGGCTGCGTACTTGGTCCCAAAGGGTCTTCCCATCAACCGCGACGTTTTCGAGAAACTCCTTGGCGTAACCTCCGGCCGGGACGGCCTCCGGGTTCGCCACTGACAGGAATCGGAACTCGGCCGAAGCAAGGTCCGCCGGATGCTCCAGCTCGAGGCCGCTGGCGCGGTTCGCAATGATGACCAGGCGGTTGGAGAGGAACGAGCGCCGCGTGCCGGCGACGAGGAGCTGTTTCTGTTCGACGTAATCCATCCAGCGCTCGCTTGCAGACAGGAAGACGTCGGCGGATTCAGTTGCCTCGACCTGCAACGCCAAGACGTTGGAGCCCGCGAAGTTGAACACCGGCGGGTGGCCGTTGCGGCTCTCGAACTCGCCGCCGATTTCTTCGAGCACGTCCTTGAGGCTGGCCGCTGCGAACACCAATGGACCCTGCGGAGACGTGCTCGGCCCCGCGCAACCCAGCATCACCATCAGCGGGATGGCGAGCGCAACGGGCAGCATCCGTGACCGGCCCGCGTGTCTGAGGTAACGCCGCATGAAAACGCCAATCTTACCAGCCCGCCGCCTAGCGACACGCCAGGGTCGCTTCCAGAAGTTCGAGCGTATGAGCGGGCGCACGGCCTTTGGGCGCACGGGGGGTGTAGCGTCTCATGTTGTCGTTGGCCTCGGCGTTGTTTTTGCGCTGTTGGGCGGCGTTACCTCGCGATTACCCCCGCTGCCAGGCGGCTCGGAACGGGCGCCATGGGGGTGCGGTTCGTTCCGTAATTCGTCCTGAGGGCTTCGGCGGTGCTCAAGCCCTTTGTTTTCACGGGCTTTGGGTTCCTCTATGCGGTCGGCCCATCCTTGGTAACCCGTGGTTTGGTTTTCGTGATGCGTGATTCGTGAATCGTGATTCGTCGCCGAGCGTCGCTTGGGGGCTGGGCACGAACTCGGCGCGGAAGCCGATCGGGTTGGACGTCTGCGCTGCTGCGGCCGGGGGCTCGTAGCGCGGCGGTTGCGGTTCCATCGGGTCGGGGGTGTTGTAGGGGTCCGGGTCGGTGACGGTCGGACGGTGGATCGCCCCGTTCGCAGCGCGATTCTCTTTGCACTCGAACTCGTCTTTGCGCAGTTGCCGGATCATCCGCAGAGCGCGCGTGATGTCGCGGCTCGTCATGGTGCGGTAGCGGGCCAGGTTGTGGAGGGCCTGGGTGTGGTCTTGCATGCTCTTGCCCAGCAGTTGGTTCTCGCCGTTGCGGCCGGGGACGACGGTGTCGGGGTAGCGTTCGCGGGTGGCGCGGTCGGTGCCGTGGTACTGGTAGGTGGTAAGGCCGGCCTCGATGCGGGTGATGCGGCGGAGGCGCCAACGAGAGTCGGCGATCTGGAGGACGAGCTCGAATTCGATGGCGTTCTTGGGGAAGAGGTTTTCTTCGAGGATTTGGAGTTGCCGGTCGTATTCGGCGGGGTCCTCGTCGGCCATGACGGCGTCACGGGCGAGGAGGCCGTGCTTGAGTGCGTTTTGTGAAGAGCGGGCTTTGCCCTCGGGGGTGCGGGGGCCGGTTGATTTCTTGGCGTTTTGACGGTTCGCCTTCCGTTGTGCTTGTGTCGACATAGTGATTCTCCTTGAAAGTGAAAAAGCCGCGCGGTTTGGTCCGCGCGGCCCGGTGCGCCGGCCATTGGGCCGGCGTTCTTCACTCTCAGGATACCGGTGGGGTGTGGTGTTAAAAGGGGGGCTGGTTGGTTAAGTCGTTTGGAATCAGTGAGGTGAAGATTTGAAAGTTCTGTGACTCGTTTGGGGCGACGTGACGCAAACCGCGAGAGGGAGCCTGCCTCACCGGGCAGAAGAAGTAGGGGTCAGCGGTTGAGGGTTAGGGTGACTGTCCCCTTCGGGCCAAGCGGCAGCTTCGAATGCGGATGCACGCGCCGATGCGTGAGACCGGGGAATGGCAGCGATTCCGCAACGCGGTCGGGCGAGAGCCGGGAAGTGATTGGGGAACGAGCGAGTTAGGTGCGGGGCGAGCGGGGCGAGCAGATTCGCAGCCGGACGAGGGCCTCGGCGGGGCCCGAAGTCGGCTGCGGAAGACACCGCTACGCTCGGCTGCCGCTCGGCGGCGTGGTGGCAGCGCAGGATGGCAGGGAGAAAGAAAACCACCCGCTCGCTATGGCGAGGGCCCCGAGCCGTACGGGCAAGCCGCCGCCTGATACAGATCAGCCGCCATCGCGCGCGCCCAAAAGACTCGCGGCTTGCTGCGCCGCAGCGATGCCTTGAGATTGCGCGCAACAAAAACGTGGAAGAGATTAAAAGCCAGAAACACCGTCAACAGAAAGTTCTCGATCGCCGCGGGGTCGTGCTTATATACGTGGTCGGCGTGCCAGCCGTTGACTAACTCGTTGAAACCCTGATTCTCGATGTCCCAGCGTTGATGGCCCAACCTTACCACCCGCGCGGTCCGAACCTGCAGTGAGGAAAGGGTCGTCACCCACACCCACTCGCTGTGATGCGGATGCGGTTGGGAGTCGAGTTGCGAATACTGCTGCCAGCTCTCGACGGAACGAACCACCCGCA
This sequence comes from Bryobacterales bacterium, assembly GCA_965261065.1. Classification (GTDB taxonomy): domain Bacteria; phylum Acidobacteriota; class Terriglobia; order Bryobacterales; family UBA6623; genus JAKZVK01. Next base: position 8,826,961 of record OZ253444.1, read on the forward strand.
GCGGCTGCTGCACCTGCGGCCACGACACCAGGCCCTCGTGATCCCACCACTGGCAATCGCGACCTTGATAGTCGCCGCGTTGGGGCGCCGTGGTCGGCCACAGCCCTTGGACGTCTTGATAGAGGTTGCGGCGCTCGTCCTTGAGCACGATCACGGCGTCTTTGCCATGCCCCAATAAGAAGTTGATAAACGGGGCGGTGGCGTAGAGAGCATCGGCCAACACGACGTCAAAGGCTCGCGGATAGGTCTCGAGAACTCGCGCCAGCAAACGGTGCGCCGCGGCCATCTCGTCCTCGCCGGGCCGTTGCGGCTCGGCGTCGAGCAACAGTCGCAGCGGTTCGGAGCCGGGGGGCGCATCGGAGAGCAACAGCAGTGTGACTTGGCGATGGTAGTATTGCATCTGCTGGCCATCGCGGCGCTGCACGGTGCGCTTCAAGCATCCTCGACAGCAACGGCGGTAGCTGGCGTGAGACTCATGGCCGTCGAGCACGGCCACGCCCAGCCCGCCGATCCCGGGCAGGGCCTTGTTGCGCTTGAGCCGTTCGTAGACGTGATGAATCGCTGCCCGCACCGCGGCGGCATCGAGCCGGCTGTAGACGCGCCCGAGGGTGTCGGCGCTGGGCATCTCGCGGCCCAACCACTGTTTCCAAAACGGTGCGGGCGCTAGCGTCTCTAACGCGTTGAGGCTGCCCAGCCGTGTCCAGAACAGCACCAGCACCGACTGCAGCACCACCCGCGTCGGGATGCGCGGCCGCGGCCTGGTGTCGCCGACGGCGGCCAGCAGCGAGTCCCGCAGACCGTAGACCTTCTCGGCGTAGTGCAGCAGGCGTCGAAGAACGTCATTCCTCCCGGCGGCTTCGGAGCCGCTTCCATTCACGCTCGGAGACCTCGTCGAGGAGCCGTTGGAGTTGCTGGTAGTCGGCCACGGCCTGGCGGACGCGGGCCTCCCAGTGGCGGGGCACAAACAGCTGCTGCAGTTGCCCTTGGCGATTCCGCACCAAATACAACGAGGCGTGAAGCTGACCGCGAGCACAGCGACAGGTGGGCTTGCCGCAGGTGCGTTGGCGGGGCGCCAGCGTGCCGTGCAGCAACCAGCGGCCATGGACGAGCTGCGCGATGCGGGAGCGGAGCCTACGTTCGGCATCCGAGAGATGAGAGCGAGTGGGGGCCGCCTTCATGACTGGTATAATTAATATATATCAGAATAACACATGGGTCAAGTCCGCCGGGGGAATGCGAATCTGCTCGGACCTGGAGGACGAGCGAAAACACTTGCTAAATCAAATGTTTCCGACCCTCAAGAAATGTGGATGCGGAACCGCTGGGGGAATGGCTGCGTTCGGTGGTGGGCGGCTACTTTCGTTATCACGGCGTGCCGGGCAACTTTCGAACGCTGGCGAGTTTTCGCGGCGCGGTGTCGTGGCTCTGGCTGCGAACGTTGCGGCGAAGGAGCCAGAAGCATCGAATGAGCTGGCGACGTTACTACGAGATCGAGAGGCGCTTCTTGCCCAAGGCTCACACGTATCATCCGTTTCCGAACGTGCGATTTGCGGCCATGCATCCGAGGTAGGAGCCGTATGAGTCAACGCTCACGTACGGATCTGTGCGGGGGGCGTCGGGCGACCGACGTCCCTACCGCGACCGATTTTCCAGCGAACGGCAAGCTGTCCCTATCTACGCTGTCTCACGCCACGGGTGCAGCCCAGTCTCTCCCAGATGCCCAGAGGAGCGGCTTGGAGGTGAAAAATGGGCTGGAGGCCCACGTGGAGGCGGGCAGGTGTATACTGATGGCGAGCGGAGAAGCCAAAATGGAAATCATGACCCAGAAATGCGCAGGCCGGGTATCCACTTGACTCAGGTGACCCCAACATCTTGTAGTTGGGCTCACAGCGTCTTAGCGTCCCAATCGGCGACGATCGAGCGGTACGGCGTCGGCTCCACCGCCATGGCCTGCTGCACAAGGCGGTAGAAGAGCTTGCCCCGACTGCGTGATCTGCGCCGATTGAAGCGGAACACGAACTCGTCGAGATAGTAGTCCAGATGCTCGTGGCTGACCGCCCCCTGATGCGTGCCCAGCATCCAGCGCTTGAGTAGCGAGATCGCCAAGTGCACCCTCGGCAGTAGCTGCGAAGCCTGCTCGCGGCGGTTGTTAATCGAGATGATACGACGCTGGTAGTCCTTCTTCTTGAGCGGATCGTAGCCCGACCAGTTGTCGGTAACAACCACGCTGCCCGGCTCGACCGACTCCTCGACGAAGGGCATCAAACTGGCCGCCGAGGCGTTCTGAACGCGCTGCATGCGGATGCGCCCCAGCCCGGTGCCTCTCTCTTCCGCGGCGACTGCAATCAACGCTTTACGCTCGGTCTGCCGGCCGATTACCCCTTCTTCTTCAGCGCCCCAGTAGGTCTCATCGACCTCGACGAGGCCCGTCAATCGCTCCCGCCCCGGGCGCACCATCGCTCGCCTCAGCTTGTGCATCCAAGGCCAGGCGGTTTGGTAACTGCCCAGTCCCAGAACGCGCTGTAGACCCAGGGCGCTGGCCCCATTCTTATGCGTGGTGATGGTCCACATCGCCCGGAACCACAGCCGCAGCGGCTTGCGTGTGTCTTGAAAGATCGTGCCGGCGGTGACGGAGGTTTGCCGCCCGCAGCGAGCGCATTCGAACCACACTTTGCGCACCGGCCAAGCGCGCTCATGCCCACACCTTGGACAGCGGAAACCCTCTGGCCAGCGCAAGGCGAACAGATAGTCGCGGCAAGCCTCCTCGCTCGCAAAGTGAGACTCGAATTCGAGTTGGTCGCGCGGGTAATCCTCCACCAGGCCCTACACTACATCTTGGGGTCACCTGAGTCAAGTGGATACCCAGCTTCTGAAATTCTATTTCAGCTAAAGCAGGGAGACATGCTGTTGCTCCGAGGCGCTCCTGTCAAACCCCGCTTTTCGGGCGGCGGTTCTGTCTTTCACGCAACCTCAGTGACCCGCAAACCTTAGGTGAGAGGATGTCCGAGTTTCCGTTGAAACGCGCGGCTCTCCGAAGGTTGTAGTTTACGCCGCCCGGGCCTGAGCCGGAGGCGGCGTGTTGAACTTGGCGAGTTCCGCCAAGAGTTTCGGCAGCTGCTTGTAGCCCTTGACTCGTCAACGAAAAACGGACGCGGGATTCGGTGACAGTCAGGCAATTGCGGGAGCCTGGTATCCACTTGACTCAGGTGACCCCAACATCTTGTAGTTGGGCTCACAGCGTCTTAGCGTCCCAATCGGCGACGATCGAGCGGTACGGCGTCGGCTCCACCGCCATGGCCTGCTGCACAAGGCGGTAGAAGAGCTTGCCCCGACTGCGTGATCTGCGCCGATTGAAGCGGAACACGAACTCGTCGAGATAGTAGTCCAGATGCTCGTGGCTGACCGCCCCCTGATGCGTGCCCAGCATCCAGCGCTTGAGTAGCGAGATCGCCAAGTGCACCCTCGGCAGTAGCTGCGAGGCCTGCTCGCGGCGGTTGTTAATCGAGATGATACGACGCTGGTAGTCCTTCTTCTTGAGCGGATCGTAGCCCGACCAGTTGTCGGTAACAACCACGCTGCCCGGCTCGACCGACTCCTCGACGAAGGGCATCAAACTGGCCGCCGAGGCGTTCTGAACGCGCTGCATGCGGATGCGCCCCAGCCCGGTGCCTCTCTCTTCCGCGGCGACTGCAATCAACGCTTTACGCTCGGTCTGCCGGCCGATTACCCCTTCTTCTTCAGCGCCCCAGTAGGTCTCATCGACCTCGACGAGGCCCGTCAATCGCTCCCGCCCCGGGCGCACCATCGCTCGCCTCAGCTTGTGCATCCAAGGCCAGGCGGTTTGGTAACTGCCCAGTCCCAGAACGCGCTGTAGACCCAGGGCGCTGGCCCCATTCTTCTGCGTGGTGATGGTCCACATCGCCCGGAACCACAGCCGCAGCGGCTTGCGTGTGTCTTGAAAGATCGTGCCGGCGGTGACGGAGGTTTGCCGCCCGCAGCGAGCGCATTCGAACCACACTTTGCGCACCGGCCAAGCGCGCTCATGCCCACACCTTGGACAGCGGAAACCCTCTGGCCAGCGCAAGGCGAACAGATAGTCGCGGCAAGCCTCCGCGCTCGCAAAGCGAGACTCGAATTCGAGTTGGTCGCGCGGGTAATCCTCCACCAGGCCCTACACTACATCTTGGGGTCACCTGAGTCAAGTGGATACCCAGCTTGCGGGATTCGGTCGGGATTCGGTGACGGTCTGTCACCGATAGGCTACCGATAGGCTACGACAAGGGTGCAGCCCAGACACCCAATCGGTGACTGTCACCCATTGGCAACCGATTGGCAGTCACCGATTGGCAGTCACCGATTGGCACGACGACTATTCCCGCTCAATCCGGCCCTCAGCTGTTCGCCGTTGGCTGCTCCCAGGACTTGTTAACCTCGCCATAAATGCGGACGACGAGCAGAACCATGGCTTCGCATAGTCGGTTCCAGTCCAGGTGCTTGAATGAAGACTTACTACGGTGGAACGGACGGTAGTGAACCAGGGCATTCCGAAGCTGGTAGATTCGTTTTGCGGCGTACGACGAACTTCTGGTGCCATCCGGGATTGTATCGTCCAAAGCTGACACGACCTCCTGCAGGTTTTCCGGCGCTGCGTGCTGTAGCAATGCCTCCAGGCTTGGCTCCTCACGTGGATACCATCCCAGCGTCTCCTCGAGAGTTTGGGCCATTTCAGTCCATGGCTTCGACATGTCGAGCGCCGTCATCAGCTGGTGCGTTTGCGTGTGTGCATACAGCGCTTCCAAGCAGCGATACAGCGCCAGAAAGAGGGCACTTGGATCCATGTCCAGAATGGACCGGCACAAGGTCTCATATGGAATAGCTGTCGGGCTCGACTTCGTTACTACGTTGAGTGTCTCGGCCAGTTGCGCATCAATCCACTGTTCAATCCGCCTGTCGGAAAGGCAGATGATAAAGAATACCTTGAACGACTCTTCCTTCAGCAAGTCTTGGATTGAAAATACTTGAATCTTGGGATAGAGACTGGCAACGAGTGACGGGTCATGCCCTTCGTAATCAGGCGCGTACGTCTTGTCAGCGAACCCAACAACATCATGTATCTCAGAGGGTTGGGCGACAGGGCTAGGCGCAATCTCCGCCAAGAATGTCGTCAAAAGGCCACCGTCTAGGCCCTCTGTTCGCAGGCGGTCTGGTGCTTCTGGTACGTCGAACCCCGATGTAACGAAATAAGCGCGATTGGCGAGATCGAATCGAGCGGTCTTAAGTGTGGCAGAATATGCTAGCTCATCTACTAAAGTGGCACACTTTAGAAAACGTCTCCCAAAACTGCTCGTCTTAATCCAGCGAGGTTGACCGGCATTTGAAATCGGTTCTGCCCGGCTCAGACAGTATTGATCCAGCGAACTGAACACCGCAATATTAGCCTCTTTCATATTGCGTGACGACATTAGCTAGCTCGCCAGCAAGGTTCCATATTTGGTACGTTGAACCCTTCATCGATGAGAACCTTAAAGGCCTCATTGAATACTGTACGCTCGTATCTTCCGACCTGACCCACCTTCTTGTCAAGGATTTCACTCAAGCTTGGTATCCACTTGACTCAGGTGACCCCAAGATGTAGTGTAGGGCCTGGTGGAGGATTACCCGCGCGACCAACTCGAATTCGAGTCTCGCTTTGCGAGCGAGGAGGCTTGCCGCGACTATCTGTTCGCCTTGCGCTGGCCAGAGGGTTTCCGCTGTCCAAGGTGTGGGCATGAGCGCGCTTGGCCGGTGCGCAAAGTGTGGTTCGAATGCGTTCGCTGCGGGCGGCAAACCTCCGTCACCGCCGGCACGATCTTTCAAGACACACGCAAGCCGCTGCGGCTGTGGTTCCGGGCGATGTGGACCATCACCACGCAGAAGAATGGGGCCAGCGCCCTGGGTCTACAGCGCGTTCTGGGACTGGGCAGTTACCAAACCGCCTGGACTTGGATGCACAAGCTGAGGCGAGCGATGGTGCGCCCGGGGCGGGAGCGATTGACGGGCCTCGTCGAGGTCGATGAGACCTACTGGGGCGCTGAAGAAGAAGGGGTAATCGGCCGGCAGACCGAGCGTAAAGCGTTGATTGCAGTCGCCGCGGAAGAGAGAGGCACCGGGCTGGGGCGCATCCGCATGCAGCGCGTTCAGAACGCCTCGGCGGCCAGTTTGATGCCCTTCGTCGAGGAGTCGGTCGAGCCGGGCAGCGTGGTTGTTACCGACAACTGGTCGGGCTACGATCCGCTCAAGAAGAAGGACTACCAGCGTCGTATCATCTCGATTAACAACCGCCGCGAGCAGGCCTCGCAGCTACTGCCGAGGGTGCACTTGGCGATCTCGCTACTCAAGCGCTGGATGCTGGGCACGCATCAGGGGGCGGTCAGCCACGAGCATCTGGACTACTATCTCGACGAGTTCGTGTTCCGCTTCAATCGGCGCAGATCACGCAGTCGGGGCAAGCTCTTCTACCGCCTTGTGCAGCAGGCCATGGCGGTGGAGCCGACGCCGTACCGCTCGATCGTCGCCGATTGGGACGCTAAGACGCTGTGAGCCCAACTACAAGATGTTGGGGTCACCTGAGTCAAGTGGATACCAGGCTGTTGGTTTTGCGAAGAGAAAACGCAAGGTATAGCTCCACGAGCGAGTCCGGACTGAATTGCCCGCCGCCTACACGTCGTCCTGACCGGTCTGGTGTGAAGATCCTCTCAAGGTTGGGAACATTTTTCTTGATCTCTTCGAGCAGTGGTGCATACACGACAGAAAGTTGGCGAGCAAGCGTCCATGGAACCTGTCCCGTATTGAGGACCAGCATTCGATAGATCAATGCTCGAACGGATTTAGCTACCCAAAACTCGACCCTCATGTCTCGTGCGAATACATCTGGATCGGTATTTCCTGCTTCAATAAGCGATGCCGTACGCTGCATGCCGTCGATGATAGAAAGGTTCTGTTTTGAAATACTCTTAATGAAGGCTGCTTGGTCTTTCGGCCCTGTCGCCCTTTGCTTCTTGTCGACAATCACGCCAATCACCACTGGGGGTAGGACAGCGCCTGCTCGGATGTCAGCGATCATACGATCGCGAATTCTCTTAGCAGTGGTTGTTTTGAGTACCTCACGTTGTCCCGAAATACCACCGCGTTGCTCGTGAGCATCCTTAACCAGCTCAAGGTACGTACCGGTCGGAAGTTTCACTAGCGCTGAATAACAGTTCGTGCGGTGATCCTGAAGCCAATCCATTACTGGTTCTCGATAAGGGGCTGTTCGCGTCTTTCTTGCCATTTCGCCATCCTTTAGGTAGCCATCACGTCTATGTGAATTTTCGCATTATTGACACGGTTCTGTACAGTCCACAGGGGACAGTCACCCCAACTGTCAACTGCTGACCGGTGGTTCTTCTCTCTGGTGACGTAGTCTCCCTCGCGAACTCGAGCTCGTCCCACAGGTCGCCGAAGCCAGTGGCGCGTCCGCCGAATCGCCCGCCTCGAACCAGCAACGAGTTCTCGGCCGCCCTGGGCCAGGCTAGGCTGCGCTGATTTCCACGAACTCACCTTCGGAGCTTGGCGGGGGCACAGGGAGGTCATCCTCCTTCAGTGCCTCGATGTGGAGATCGATGGCTTCGCGTACGAGATGCAATACTTCGTCTCTTGTCTCGCCCACGGCTACGCAGCCGGGTAGGTCCGGTACGTGAGCCCCCCAGCTCGTCTCTCCGCGTTCGACGACGACCATGTAACGCATTCCAGTGGCCCTCACTTTTTCAGTCCGGCTTGCTTGAGAATGGAGTTCAGCGTTCCTGGTGGCACATCAACGCCTGCCTTCCCAGCCACGGTAACCGTCATGGGATTGCGGCGGTGCTTGAACTGCCGGTGGCTCCCTCGGGTTCGCGCGAGTCGCCATCCGTCCTTCTCCAGGAGGCGCAGCAGGTCTCTGACCTTCAAGCCGGCCTCAGTTTCCCACATCGGCTCGCGCTAATGTACGATTCATCACACTGGCCTATGTCCCGCCGCTAAACAAATTCCACCCCTCGTGCGTCAAAGAACAGTGACAAGACACACGGCGGCCGCCGCGTCAATTACCCAAGCTGGGTATCCACTTGACTCAGGTGACCCCAAGATGTAGTGTAGGGCCTGGTGGAGGATTACCCGCGCGACCAACTCGAATTCGAGTCTCACTTTGCGAGCGAGGAGGCTTGCCGCGACTATCTGTTCGCCTTGCGCTGGCCAGAGGGTTTCCGCTGTCCAAGGTGTGGGCATGAGCGCGCTTGGCCGGTGCGCAAAGTGTGGTTCGAATGCGCTCGCTGCGGGCGGCAAACCTCCGTCACCGCCGGCACGATCTTTCAAGACACACGCAAGCCGCTGCGGCTGTGGTTCCGGGCGATGTGGACCATCACCACGCAGAAGAATGGGGCCAGCGCCCTGGGTCTACAGCGCGTTCTGGGACTGGGCAGTTACCAAACCGCCTGGCCTTGGATGCACAAGCTGAGGCGAGCGATGGTGCGCCCGGGGCGGGAGCGATTGACGGGCCTCGTCGAGGTCGATGAGACCTACTGGGGCGCTGAAGAAGAAGGGGTAATCGGCCGGCAGACCGAGCGTAAAGCGTTGATTGCAGTCGCCGCGGAAGAGAGAGGCACCGGGCTGGGGCGCATCCGCATGCAGCGCGTTCAGAACGCCTCGGCGGCCAGTTTGATGCCCTTCGTCGAGGAGTCGGTCGAGCCGGGCAGCGTGGTTGTTACCGACAACTGGTCGGGCTACGATCCGCTCAAGAAGAAGGACTACCAGCGTCGTATCATCTCGATTAACAACCGCCGCGAGCAGGCCTCGCAGCTACTGCCGAGGGTGCACTTGGCGATCTCGCTACTCAAGCGCTGGATGCTGGGCACGCATCAGGGGGCGGTCAGCCACGAGCATCTGGACTACTATCTCGACGAGTTCGTGTTCCGCTTCAATCGGCGCAGATCACGCAGTCGGGGCAAGCTCTTCTACCGCCTTGTGCAGCAGGCCATGGCGGTGGAGCCGACGCCGTACCGCTCGATCGTCGCCGATTGGGACGCTAAGACGCTGTGAGCCCAACTACAAGATGTTGGGGTCACCTGAGTCAAGTGGATACCCGGCTTACCCAAAGGAGATCCACACAATGCGATCACTATGGATTGGTGCGGCTGCGGCCGTAATCCTAACCGTCGGCTGGCACGCTTTCGACCCCGACACCGCTCACGGTGACAGCGTCCCGCCGAAGTCAACCACAGAACAGCAACCCGAACCACCCAAGAAACCTGAAAAGCCCGCCCGCTCACCCGAGCAGGCGGCGAAGATCGGTATCAACTGGCTCGTCTCCGTGCAGGGACAAAACGGCGGCTGGGGGCCCTTCGCTCCCGGTGGACACCGAATGTGACGCCCGCCGCACCGTCTATTCGAAGATCAGCCGCGGCCGGCCGCACCCGATCTTCCAGCTCTACGACTACCCCGACGCCACTCAGCACACGCCGCAGCGCCAGGTCACCACGACGCCCCTGCAGCAACTGTTCGTCCTCAACAGCCAATGGATGTGGTACCAGGCCAAGAGCCTGGCCCTCGTGGTTCACGACATCAAGGACCCGGAGGCGAAGATCCGGGCGCTCTACCGCCGCACGCTTGCCCGCAATCCCACGTCGACCGAGATCGATCACGCCCAAACCCTCCTCAAGTCCCGCAGGGACGAACTGAGCCACACCCCCTGGGCGGAGTACGCACAGATCCTCCTCGGCACTAACGAGTTCATCTACCTGAACTGACCTTGGGTGCGGACCCGACCGGCGCGTGCATCCGCATCCGAAACTGCCGCTTTATTTCCGGCAACTTCATCCGTTTTCGCTTTCGCATCGTCTTGCGTTTCACCACGAAATAGCCGCTCTTTCTATTGATCTCGCAGATATGCGTGAACCCTAGAAAATCGAAAGTGCTCGGTTTCCCCGCCCCACGTTTGCGCCGTTCGGCGATCACCCAACGACCGAACTCGATCAACCGCGTCTTGCCCGGATGCCGTTCGAGCCCAACCTCCCCAAGCACTCTCGAAGCTCTTCGAGAAAGCGCTCAGCATCGGCCCGATGCTCGAATCCCAGCACGAAGTTGTCGGCGTAACGGACCACGATCACGCGGCCCGTCGCCACTTTCGGAGTGCCCACCTTCGTCCCCGACCACTCACCGTCTTCTGACACTCCGGCCTTAAGCCATTTCTGGATCAGGCGTAGGATGCGTCGGTCGGCGATCTCGTGCTCCAGGAACCGGATCAGCCACTCATGGTCAATGTTGCCAAGAACCCCTGGATGCCTGCGTCGAGAACCCACCTCACCCGTTTCGTGCTGATGCCGACCGTCAACGCATCGAGCGCATTATGCGCCAAGCGCCGGGGCCGGAATCCGTACGAAAACCCCAGGAATCGCTCCTCGTAAGAAGTTACCCATGTACCCGGACGTACATTCCTTGGGCCCCTCTAGGGCGAAAGGCGCGGATCTTAAAACCGAGATCCGCGCTACGGGCACCCACCCGAACTGTCCGTTCTGCGGGAGGGTGCGTTGTACAATCAGGGCGTGACTCGGAGCTTGACCCGGACTCGGTTGGTGCCGTTTGGCCAAGCCTGCGTGTTGAGCGCCCTCATCGTCTCCCTCTCCTGGTTCTTGCGGGCGTCGGACCTCGGGTCGTCCACCGCCGGAGTCAAGCCTCTCGAAGCCATCGGCTGGAAACTGTTCTTCGACAAGATTCTGTCGGGGCCGGGGAACTTCTCATGCGGCTCGTGCCACCTGCCCGAAAAGGGTTACGAGGGCGGTGTCGCGCTAGCCAAAGGCGCCCACAACGACGTGCTGCCGCGCAGCACCCCGACGGTGGTCAACCTCAAGGAAGCAACAGCCTTCTTCTGGGACGGACGCGCTCTGTCTCTCGAGGAGCAAGCGAAAGGCCCCATCACCTCCGAGATCGAAATGGACCTCAACCTCAACGAGGCGGAAGCGCGGATTCGCGCCGACCCCGCGTATCGCAAGGCCTTCGCGGCGGCGGGTGTCGCCGAGGTTGGTATCGGCGATATTCTAGGTGCCCTGGCCGCCTTTGAGCGCAGGCTCGTCACCGGCGAAACGCCCTACGACCGCTGGCTCACCGGTGACCGCAGCGCATTGACCGAGTCCCAAGAGCGGGGCCGCCTGATCTTCTTCGGCACGGGCCAATGTGCCGTCTGCCACTCCGGCTCGAACTTCACCGATGGCGATTTCCACAACATTGGCACCGGCACGCCGGACGACGTCGGGCGCTACTCCGTCACCAACCGCGAGCGGGACAAGGGGGCCTTCAAAACGCCGTCCCTGCGCAATTGGAAAAACCGTGAACCGTTCATGCACGACGGCCGGTTTTCATCGATGGGTGTGGTGCTCGACCACTACAGCCACGCAGCAAAAGCCCAGGTGGGGCACTCGGAGGTCGACCCGCTTTACTTCACCGACACAGCGAGGGTGGACCTCACCGCATTCATGACGGCGCTGAACGGGCCGTGGCCCGATCTCGAGCCGTTCGAGCGTGCCTGGGGTCGGCTGGCCCGGTAAGACCGACGCGCCCTCCGCGAGGAAGCTGGCAACAGAGGACAAGACTGGACGAAAGCGAACAAGACGGCCCCACCCTGTCTGATACCATTTCGACTTGGTGATCGAGCTCGTCAAGCGCTACGAGATCAAGTTTCTCGGCGTGTGCATGCTGCTGCTGAGCGCGGCGGCGGGTTGGTTGGTGCTGACCCGTCCGACGCACCGCATCGAGGGCGATTTCCTTCAACGGGAAGACCGGCGGACGGTCGACGATTGGCTCGTCGAGAAGCTCGCGTCGACGATCGCCGAGCATCGCGTGCGGGCTTGCCGGGCGCTGGGGCGGATCGGGGACGAGTCGACGCTCGGCTTGCTGCTCGAAGCGCTCGAGGACCCAATCCCACGAGTGCGCGCCGAGGCCGCCTTCGCGATCGGCGAGATGGACGACCGCGACACACGAGCCGAGTTGGGCCGCGAGCCTCGTGCGGCCGCCGTGGCCGGCCTGATGGCGGCGCTTGCCGATAACGAGCGCATCGTCGTCACCGACGTCGTCGAGGCCTTGGGCAAGCTACGGGCGCAGGAGGCGTATCCGCGGTTGACGCAGACGGCCGCGCCGCTGCCGGTGACGATGGCCGCGCTGGTGCGGCTGGGGAAGCGCGAGGCCGTCCCGTGGATCGCGGCCCGTCGGCGCTCCGATGATCAGGAGACGCGCTGGGCCGCGACCCAGGCCCTGCTTGACCTGGAGGCCGACGTCGGCGAAGAGCTGACGCGGTCGTTCATCAACCTGATGCGCGACCGCAATCCATGGATCCGCCTGGAGGCCGCGCGCGGGCTAGCACGAGCGAAGCCGTCAAAGGAAGTGCGGCAGGCGCTGGTGGCGGCCATCGATGATCCTGACCCCAAGGTGGTCATGCAGGGACTGCGATCGATTGGCGAGGTCAAACGGCCCGACGCGTTGCCGCTGCTGGTCGAGTCGCTGGGGCACCGCAACGAGAACGTGCGCGCAGCCGCGGTCGAGGCCTTCGGTAACTTCGGTGACTCGAAAGCCGCGCCGCTGATCGAGTCGCTGCGTGGACGCGCGTCGCCGGTTTCCTATCGGGCGGAGATCGCGCTGGCGAAACTGGGTGCGCCGTCTCTCTTCTCCGAAGCGGGCGGCGAGTTGCCGGAGAGGTATCGGCATGCGGCGGCGATCGAGAGCTTGCTGTCGGGAGCGGGGCCTCGCAGCCCGCCACCGCTGTTGGAGTGGGCGTCGAGGGTTTGGGAGGCGGATGAAGATTTCGCGCGCCCCGCGCGCCCCGCGATCCTGCGAGCGCTCGCGGAAGCGAAGCATCTCGATGCCGAGCGATTTCTGCGGGAGGCGGTCGGTGATGCCGATCCCCGTGTGCGGTGGGTCGCGCTCGAGTTGTTGCCGTCGGCTTCGGTCGAGACCTGCCGCTCCGCTTACGACGGTGCGTCGGACGACCCGGCCACGCGGCTGGCTGCTTTGGATTGTGCGGCGCGTGGGACCAGTGGACAGGGCGGCGCTTCGTCCGCGGCGAAGGCGTTGTTCGAGAAGGCTCTTGACGATCCCGTCCGCCGGGTTCGTATCCGCGCGGTGAAACACCTGCGGTTGCTTTTCAACGAGGACCACGACGAGAAGATCGGGCCCGCGGACGTTCGCTACGACGAAGCGGAGTATCAGCGCATCGCCCGCTCGACCAGCCGCCTGATTCGCATCGAGACGTCGGTTGGCGAGATCGAGTTGAAGCTCGACTACGCGAACGCTCCACTGACCGCGCGGAACTTTATTGAGTTGGCCCGTGAGGGATTCTACACCGGGCAGCGTTTCGTCGATGTCGTGCCGGGGAGTTACGCGTTGGCGGGCGATCCTCGTGAGACGGACCGCCCCGGGTCGGATTCAAAGATGCCGGACTATACGATTCGCACGGAGATCAATCGCGAGCCGTTCCTGAGGGGCAGCCTTGCCATGGCCGAAGGCCACAAGGATTCAGCGGCGGCACGCTTCATCATTTGCCTCGCGCCGCAGCCTTTGTGGGAAGGCCGCTACACAAACTTCGGGAGGCTGGTCTCAGGGGACTCGTTGTTGGACCGGATTACGGTCGAGACGCGGATTCTGCGCGTCGTGGTGCCTTGAAGTAGGGGCACGGCATGCCGTGCCCGGCGGCTTCGAACGGGCGACTTGACCCGAACACGCGCACAGCGTGCTGTGCCCCTACTTCTGGGCTCGCCGGCTCCGTTGGGATGTCAAGGGCGTAGGGCGTCGACCAGGTTGCTTAGGAATCGGGAGGCTAGTCTTGGCGGCCGCCGGGCATGACTTGTAGCAGGGTGTCGAGTTGCTGGCGGGCGATGCGCGACCAAGGGCTGCTCGAGTCGAGTTGCAGGTACTCTCGCCAATGCTTGGCCGCGCGCATCGGCTCGCGCTGCCTTTCGTAGACCAGGGCGAGGTTGTAATGGGCGTCGGCGTAATTCGGCTGCAGGCGTAGGGCCAACTCGTAGCATTCGATGGCTTCGTCGAGACGGCTGGTCTCTTCGCTGATGTTGCCCAGATTGAAGTGCGCCAGCGGGTAGTGCGGCGAGGTCCGCAGCGCTTCACGATAGCAGCGCTCGGCCTCGCCAAGGTCGCCGCGGCGGTAGCGCAGCGTGCCGATGTTGACCCACGCTCCGGCCGCATCGGGGTTGAGTTCCAAGGCGCGCTCATAGGCGTTCATCGCGCCCTCATCGTCGACGCCCTGCTCCTCGATTTCGAGCCCTTGGCGGAACCAGCGCTCGGCTTGCTGTAGCTTTTCGAAGCCGTTGCGCCCGGTGGCGTGCACTACCGTTTTGGGCGTCGGGGCGGAGCTTTCGAACTCAAGCAGTAGCTGCCCGGTGATGGCCTCCATGCGCGCGCCAGGCAGGTTGACCTCCAGGCGGCGGCCGTTGGCGACGATCTTCAGCTCGGTCAGCGGCTGCTCGACGCCGGGGAGCGACTTGCGCAGTGCCGAGAGGGAATCTTTGATGCGGCGCGGCGGGATGCTATCTTGCCGCAGCTTGAGGAGCGTACGCAGGGCGACTAGGTCGGAGAAGCGGAACTCTCCCCGCTCCTCGCACAACCCGTGACGCTCCCACGAGCGCAAGCGGTTCTCACGGATCTTGAGGATGCGCCTGACCTGCGAACGCGAATAGCCGCTGTCGGCAGCCGGGAGGCCCACGCAAGAAGTGTAGCGCAATTACGAGCGCAGGCGAAACCGGCGGAGAGCGCCTGACGCCGTTGTGGCTACCACACGCAGTGGTCCGAAAGCGACTACTCACGTTGGCCGGTCGCCGGCCGCGGTGGTGCGATTCATCAGACGCGGCTTGGTGTCGTCGTAGTCGTAGACGGCGTAGTGCATCGCGCAACGGTTGTCCCACAGCAGAAGGTCGCCTTGGCGCCAGCGGTGGCGGAAGACGTTTTCGGGGCGCGTGGCATGCAGGTGGAGGAACTCGAGCAGCGGCCGGCTCTCGTCTTCGGTCATCGCGGCGAAGTGCGACGTGAAGTAAGGATTGACGTACAGCGCCTTGCGGCCGGTCTCGGGGTGGGTCCGGACGGCCGGGTGCTCCGCCGGCGGCGGGATGTCGGCGATCGGCCGGCCATCGCTCACACCGGCGCGGTTCCGTTGGGCGAGCGGCGCGCTGGTGTGCATCGCGGTGAGGCCGTCGAGCATCCGCCGCATTCCTTCCGACAACTCGTCGTAGGCGTGGTACATATTGCAGAACATGGTGTCGCCGCAGCCCTCGGTGATTGTGCGGGCGTAGAGCACCGAGCAAGCGGGCGGCTTCTCGGCGAACGAGATGTCGGAATGCCAGAAGTCGTTGCGCGCGCCGGGCGTGCCCTTCTTGTTTTCGAAGACGAGGACTTCGGGGTGCCCCTCGATGCCCCGGCGTGAGGCCAGTGGGTGTGGTTCGACCGGCCCGAACAATCGAGTGAAGGCGAGCTGGTCCGCGGGTGTGAGTTGCTGCTCCGGGAAGACCAGCACGAGATGGCTGTGGAAGGCTTGCTTGATGGCGGCGACAAGTGGGTCACTGAGAGAGCCGGCCAGATCGATGTCCGTCACCTCCGCCCCGAGCGTGCCGGACAACGGTTTCACGGTCAATCGAAAAGGGGATTGGGTCGCTTGCATGGCGAAGGTCCACTCAAGTGGATGCGTGGATGTAGTCGGCAACGGTAGTGGGTTCCGGAACCGGCTCACCGTCTTCCTTGAGGCCTCGCAGGTGCATCTCAATCGCCCCGCGCATGAGGCACTCGGCTTCCTCGCGGGTTCCCCCCGCAGCGATGCAGCCGGGAATATCCGGGGCGTACGCGCTGTAGCCCGTGGTCGTCTTCTCGTAGATAACAACGTATCTCATGACTCCAGCCCTGCTTGTCGTTTGATGCTCTTCAGCGTCTCTACGGCGAGTTCTTTTGACGGATGACCCGCCACGGTGACACGACCTCTTTTTTCGGGATGTTTGAATTGCCGGTGACTCCCTTTCTGTTGGACAAGACGCCACCCGTCAGCATGAATCGCCTTGAGGATGTCACGTATCTTCACCTCGTCATATTCTATGCCCGCTACGCATGGCTCTCGGCGCCTGACTTGCCCCAGTTACTGTGTGATCTCGCGGAAGACACGCAGCCAGTTGCCGCCGAGAATCTTGCGAATTCTTTCTTCAGAGTAGCCCTTCTCGACGAGCGCCCGCGTCAGGCTGGGGTACTCGCGGACGTTGGTCATGCCGCCGCGGGAGTTGATGCCGCCGCCGAAGTCCGACCCCAGGGCGACGTTGTCCTCGCCGATGAGCTCGACCGCGTAGTCTATCGCGTCGACGAAGCGCGTGACTGGCTCGATGATCTCGGCGGGCGGCATGCGGTAGGGTCTCGCATACGAGACCCGATGGCGATTGGCGATCTCCGCGATTCTAGGATGGGCGGACAGTGCGGGGAGCGGCGCGGACGGCGGTAGGCCGCGCGACGACTTCGGAAACTCCCGGAAAAACAACGGGCTCCACGTGTTCGGGCTGAAGTGAACGGCCAGCACGCCTCCTTTGGCGGCCAGCGCCTTGACCATCTCGTCGCCGGCGTTGGCGGGGTGGTCCGGGTTGAGGGCGCGCATGCCTTGATGGGTGGCCACCACGGGGTCGTCGCTGGCCTCTACGACTTGCATCCAAGTCGCCTCGGATGCGTGGGCGAGATTGATGACTATCCCCAGCCGGTTCATCTCGCGAATCACCGCACGCCCGTGATCGTTGATGCCGCCCCAACGCGCGGTGCAGCAGGACGAATCGGCGAACTCATGGTTCTTCGAATTGCCCGCGATCTGAAGCGACCGCAGCCCCAGGTTGTAGAGCCCGCGGAGCACGCCGAGGTCGCCCTCCTTGTCGAAGGCGCCCTCGAGATCAAGCACCGCGGCGATCTTGCCGGATCGGGCAATGCGTTCGACATCGTCGGCGTTCAGAGCCATCTCGATCGTGTCGCGGTTGTTGTGGATCTGTTCGCGGGCGAGCTCGATGAGCTTGACGGTTTGCTTGACCTCGTAGCCATGCTCGACGTACTCGGGCTCGACGTAGAGATTGAGGAACATAGCATCGATCCCGCCGTCCTTCGCGTTCGGTAGATCGATACCGATGCCGCTCATCGGCCCCGGCAGGCGCTCGCCGATGTCGCCGCCTAGATAGAGTTGGCGGTTGACAAAGTGGAGATGCGCGTCAAAGACGAGGGCGTCACGGTGGATCCGGGCGGCCTCGGCCCCAGGGGCTTGAGCGAAGGCGGGCCCAGTCACAGTCACAAACGTCGTGGCCAGAAACATCGCTGCGAGAAAGGTAACGGCGAGAAGGGAGAGTCGTATCATGGTCTGCTCCGTCGCCTGAATTGTAGCGCCCGGGGCGTTGTCTCGCTCGGCCTGCGACGGAGTCCGGAAATGTACAATTTACGGAAGCGTAGCCGCGGGTGCGACGATCGCGCGAGCGTGTGCAGAGAGGCCGGACGATGAAGCAGTGCAGCGAACACTTGTATTGGATCGACGACACGTGCAGCGCTTACCTCATGACCGATGGGGAGGCGGGGCTGCTGATCGATTGCGGTACGGACTTTTCTCCCGAGGCGTTGAGGGGCTCGCCGGCGGCACGCGTGGAACAACTGTTACTCACGCATTTCCACCGCGACCAGTGTGCGGGCGCCGCCGTTTGGCAGCAACAAGCCACCAAGGTGGGTATCCCGTTCTGCGAGAAGCGCTACTTCGAGGAGACGGACCTGCTGCGCGCTTCGTATGACATCTTCGATAACTACACCTCGTTCTATCCGTGCTTCGGACCGCTGACCGACCTGACCGGTGACTTCTATGTTCGCGACTACGAAGCGATCGAGTGGCGCGGCATCCGGTTCGATTGCGTGCCGCTGCCGGGTCACACGTTCGGGTCGGTGGGCTATCGGTTTGAACTCGATGGCAAGCGCTTCCTGGCGTGCGGGGATTTGCTGAGCGCCCCCGGCAAGATCCACGAGTACTACTCAACCCAGTGGCGCTACATGGACTTCCAGGGTCATGTGAATCAACTCGAGAGCCTGCGGTGGGTCGAGTCGCTCGAGGCCGACTGGCTGCTGCCGGGACATGGGGAGCCGTTTCGCGTGACACCCGAGGCGATCCGATCGCTGCGGGAGGACTTCGAGCGGCTGTACGAGTTGTTCCATGGCCGCGCGTACGAATACTACCAGCCGCGATTTCGGAAGGTGACAGAGCATGTTCATGAGATCGCCAACACCGAGGCCCGGACGTACATCGTGCAAGACGATCAGGGCCACGGGTTGCTGATCGATTGCGGCTATGCTTCAAACGCGCCGATCAATGCGAATCCGCACCGCTTCATCGACAATGTGACGCCTTACCTCGATCCGGAGTTAGGGATCACGTCGGTCGAATGGTTTCTGCCCACCCACTACCACGACGATCACTTAGCCGGCTATCCGGCGTTGAAGAACCGCTATGGGACTCGGGTGGCGGCGTCGCGCGAGCTGGCCGACATTCTCGAGCGCCCGGAAAACTACGACATGCCGTGCTTGCTCCCCGAGGGTGTGAGTGTCGATCGCACGGTGGAACGG
Source organism: Bryobacterales bacterium (assembly GCA_965261065.1). Taxonomy (GTDB): domain Bacteria; phylum Acidobacteriota; class Terriglobia; order Bryobacterales; family UBA6623; genus JAKZVK01. The sequence goes on from OZ253444.1 coordinate 8,845,609, forward strand.
GGTGAGGCATTCGAGTGGCGCGGTATGCGGTTCTACATCGAGCAGCATCCCGGCCAGACGCTCTATCACCAACTGATCTGGTTCGAGGCCGATGGGAAGAAGTTCCTCTCGATCGGCGACAACGTCTCGGGCCTGAGCTTCCGCGAGCAGCGAGACTACATTCATTCGTTCATCCCGAAAAACCGCACGCCGGTGTCGAGCTATCGGGATATGTCCCGCCAGATTCTCGATCACGCGCCCGACACTGTTCTTACAGGGCACGGCGGCGCCGTTCCGTTCGAGCGGGACAAGGTCGAGCGCTGGCGCGACTGGATGGACGAGTGGCAGGGGCGCTTCGAGCGGATACTGGACCAGCCGCATCCAAACTTGGGCATGGATCCGCAGTGGATTGAGTTCTATCCCTACAAGTTCCGCGTTCGTCGCGGCGAGGTGCGGAGGTTGAAGCTTCGCGTGACGAATCATGAAACGGAGACGAGGGCGTGTACGGTAAGTTTTCGGTCAGTCGCGGGGGTGAAGATCGAGCCGGATGGGGTGGAGTTGCAGGCGGGGGCCCGGGCAGTCACGGAGTGTGAGTTGACGGTGACCTTTCCCGGTGCCTTCACAACGCACTCGATTGCGGTGGTAGCCGATGTGACGTGGAACGGGCGCCGGCTGGGCGAGATCGCCGAGGCGATCGCGTTGCCGATTCGTTGACACGGGCTGGTGGGTGGAGCGGGTTTCCGCCGATTGATTTCTTAGGGCGCCATGTGTGGCGTCAGATGCCGAGTCATATTGGCGAATCGCCTAAAGATGTCTCGGTCTAGAGCCGCCCGAGGACGCGCCGGAGTTCGTGCCGGACCGCTCCCTGACGGTCACGGCTCGGTTTCCGAATCGCCATGGGCCGATATCTCGATCGATTGAAGGAATGCTATAGCGCCGTCGGCCGCGAGTTTGCGCGGAATCGCAAGCGGCATCGGCGGTTGATGGGGCACCGCATGCAATGCCGTGAAGGCTGCACGGACTGCTGTCACCATATCTTCCACATCACCGAGGTCGAGGCGGCAGAGGTTTCGCGCGGCGTCAAGGACCTACCGGCCGAGACGCGCAATAGGCTCGCCGAGAACGCCCGGGCGTACCTGCCGGCGCGCGACGAGTTGATGCGCCGGCACGGGTTCATTCAGGCATGGGGCAGCTTGCCGCGTCCCGAGACACGGCTGGCTTGCCCGGCGCTTGTGGAGGGAGCTTGTGCTCTCTACGAACACCGTCCGCTGATCTGCCGCAAGTTTGGGATGCCCCTCCATCATCCCGAGCAGCCGGGACGCATCTTTGCTTGTGAACTGAACTTCCGGACCGGCGAGGCGTTCGAGGATCCGGGGCTGGTCCAGATACAAACCGGCCTTGCCGAAGACTGGAATCGCCTGCAAACCGACTATGACCGCGACGGCGGCACCCGGGACGAGCTACCCATCTCGGTGGCCCACGCTATCCTCAAGGACTACGAGGATCACGTGCCGGAATGACCACACTGCGTCCCCTGGGCTCCACGGGGCTTGACTGCCACCCGCTCGGCTTCGGCTGCTACCGGACCATGGACGGCAACGCCGGCCACGAAGCGGCGTTGCGCGCGTATTTGGCGCGCGGCGGCAACCTCATCGACACCAGCGCCAATTATGGCGACGGCGCCTCGGAAGTGCTCGTCGGGAAAGTGCTGCGAGGCATTCCACCGGGACGGGTGATCGTCGTCACCAAGGGGGGATACATTCAAGGGCAGAACATGGCGCTTGCCCAGGGGCGCTCCTTTCCCGAGGTAGTCGAGTACGGCCCGGGCATCTGGCACTCGATCCATCCCGAGTTTCTCGAGACCCAGGTCGAGCGGTCGCTGGAGCGAATGCAGCGCGATTCGGTGGATGTGTACCTGCTCCATAACCCGGAGTACTATCTGGAAGACGCCGCGCATCGGCGTCCGTTGACGGCGGACGACCACGACGAGTTCTACCGGCGTATCCGGGAGGCTTTCCGGTATCTCGAAGGGCAGGTCGAGGCAGGGCGGATTGGCTTCTACGGCGTTAGCTCAAACAACTTCGGGCAGCCCCCGTTCGAGGGGCGCGACCGACCCACCACGATGACCAGCGTGGCGCGTTGTTTGGTGGAAGCGCAGGCGGTTTCGGACGATCATCATTTCCGGGTCGTTCAGTTGCCGTTGAACCTCTACGAGGCGGGTGGCGCTATCGAGTCGAACAATGAGGGCCGGACGGTGCTTGAGTTCTGCCGCGACCATGGATTGGGCGTATTGGCGAATCGGCCGCTGAACGCGTTCCATCAGAATCAGATGATTCGGCTGGCGGATTGGGCGGAGCCGGGCACTCTTTCGCCGGACCTCGACGCGCTGGGTGCGGTGTTGGAACCCCTCAGCCGGCATGAGGCGCGGTGGCCGGAACTGAGCGGTGAAGGCGTCAGGCTTGCGAGCGGAGAGACACCGTCGGAGTTACTGCTTCGCATCGTCCCACAGGTCGACTCACCCATGAATTGGGAGCAGGTGGCTGGGCGTCACGTGGTCGAACCGATCCAGGCCTGGCTGGTGGATGCGCGGGAGAAGTCGAAGGAGCACCAGGAGCGGCGAGACTGGCTGCGCACGTTCGTCGAACAGTTGAACGCGCTGCTGGCGTCAATGGAACGGCACATCAGCGCCAAGCAGCAGGGGGCCTCAGACGAAATCCGGGGGCGACTGGCGGAGACCGGTTACGCGGCCGACGACCAGTCGTTGAGCCAAATAGCCTTGGGCGTCCTCGGCGGTTTGGACGGGCTCTCGTGCACGCTCGTCGGGATGCGGCGGCCTGAGTATGTTGAAGATGCGATGGGCACCGCGTTCGTTGCTGGGCAGGACGGTGTTGGCGAGCAGAACGGGTTGGCGGTGCTGCGGGCGTTCAGTTCACGGAATACTTGATCTTCTTCATACCTTCGAGCGCGCCCGCATCGCCGGGATGAAGCTCGAGCGCTTTGACGAACTCGTCGAGCGCGCGCATCTCGTCACCCTTGGCCAGGAACACGCGTCCCAGGTTGAGGTAAGGGAAGTGGCGGGGCTCGTAACGCTTGGCGCGCTTGGCTTGTTGCAGCCACGGGACGGCGTCATCGAGCTTGCCGAGTTGCATCAGGTAGACGCCGATGTCGTTGTAGGGGTTGCCGAACTCGGGGTCGAGTTGGATGGCTTTCTTGCAATCCTCGATGGCTTCGTCGAGATATCCGAGAAACGAGATCGCCCATCCGCGAAAAGTGTAGCCCTCGGCCGTGGGCTTGACGTCGATGCTTTTTTCGTACAGCTCGATGGCTTCGGAGACCCGGCCTTCCATGAGCCGCTTGGTGCCCAGTTCACACAGATCTTGGAATTGTTCCCGGTTTTGTTTGCCCGGCACGCCTCGCCTCCCTGAAAGATGGTGAACGGAACCTTTCGATGTTGATTGTATCACCGGGTCCGAACATGTCCAGCCCGTCGACCGCCGGGGACGAGGCCGGAGCCCCTAGGTTTGAATACCGAACGCTGTCTCGGTTCCAGAGGCTTCCGGGGTGGCGTGAGGGTTCGTGCCGGACCGCTCCCTGAGGGGCTGTGAAAAATTACCCTGAAACAAGCAGATATCGAAATGTTTGGATAACCTCCGGCCTCGGAGGGTCGTCTTCTGTATTGTATGGCTGAACAGAGAATCCTCCTCGAACTCGAACAGGGCCCCCAAGCCGCGCGCGAGCCCACGCCTCCCGACGCACTCAAGCTCAAAACCCCCAATCGCAACCAGTTCACCTTCGCCGCCGTCGACGTCGAAGCCCTGATCGGTCCCGATCACCCCGCGCGGGCGATCTGGGAACTCGCCGGGCGGCTCAACCTCGACGGCTTGGACGCCCCGCTACGCACCCGCCAGGGCCTGGCCGGTCGGCCCGCTTGGCCGCCCCGGTTGCTGGTCGCCGTGTGGGTCTGGGCCTTGAGCGAAGGCATCGGCTCGGCGCGCCAGATCGAACGGCTGAGCGAACATCATCCGGCGCTGCTGTGGCTGTGCGGGCTGGAGGTGATCTCGCACCAGACGCTCTCGGATTTTCGTAGCTCGCACTCCGAGGCGCTCGACCAACTGTTCACCGAAGTGCTGGCGTTGCTGAGCGAAGAAGGTTTGATCGAGCTCGAGCAAGTGACGGTGGATGGTACGCGCCTGCGCTCGCAAGCCTCGTCGAGCTCGCGATGCCGGCGGCCGACGCTGGAGCGGCATCTGGAGGCGGCGCGACAGCGGGTCGCGGAGTGGCAAGACAGCGAGCAGAGCGAGCAGGTCACCCAGCAGCGACAAGCGGCGCGGCGGCGGGCGGCAAGAGAGCGTGTGGAGCGGCTCACGCAAGCGCTAGCCGAGCTGCAGAAAGTCGAGGCGGCGAAGAAGACGCCCCAGGAACGCGAGCAGGCTCGGGTGAGCGCGACCGAGCCCGAGGCGCGCGTGCAACACGAAAGCAACGGCGGATACGGGGTGGGATACAACGCGCAGTTGGCGACCGACGAGAAGCACAAGATCGTGGTCGGGGTCGAGTTGACCAGCTGCGCCAGCGACGCCGAGCAACTCATGCCGACGCTCTCGGACGTCGAGCGGTGTATGGACGACAAGCCGCGCCAAGCGCTCGCCGACGCCAGCTACGCGCGCCGTGCCAACGTGGGGGCGACGGCCGCCGCCGAGGTGGAGTTCGTCTCGCCGCCGCCGGATCCGCAGCGGGCCTGCCGCGCGGCCGAGAAAGCGGCCGGCCTTGCTTGGGAGTTTCGGGCGCACGTGTTCGTCTACGACGAGGGGGCGGACGTGCTGCGCTGCCCGCAAGGCAAGGATCTGGCGTTCCAGCGCGGATCGACGAAGCGAGAGCGGACGTATCGCCAATAGCAGGCGAAGGGATCGGATTGTCGGGACTGCCGGGTGCGGCTGCCGTGCTGCCCGAAGAGTGGGAAGCAAGGGCGCACGGTGTCGCGGCTGCAGGCCGAGGATGCGCTGATGGTGGCGCACCGCAAGCACATGGAGAGCAAGGAGGCGCAAGCGGCGTATGGCAAGAGGGCGGCGGTGGCGGAATTTCCGAACGCCTGGTTGAAGGAGCGCCTCGGGCTGCGGAAGTTTCGCTTGCGAGGATTGCGGAAGGCGCGGGACGAGCTGCTGTGGTCGTTGTTGGCGTACCACGTGGCGCATTGGATTCGGCTGCTGTGGAGGAGGGGTGAGCCCGCGGTGTGCCCGGCGGCGGCCCTGGCTGCGTAGGCGGAGGCCGGGCGGGGCAAAAAAGGCGCTCTCAAGGCGTTTCAGGGGCCCCAGGGAGGCCATCTAGGGCCTTGGGGGCATCGAGAGCGGCCGAGGAGCCTCGATCGGCGAGGGCGGCGCTGAAAAATCCTGTTGCGGGCGCCGGGGCCGCCGCGTTTGCACCGCAGCGGCTGGGAGGAATATTTCACAGCCCCTGACGGTCACGGCTCGGTTTCCGGGCTTGTGGTGTCGGTAGTCACGCCAAACGGAGGAACGGGTTAGCGCAAGTGAAGGTCGGGCAGACCCGCCAGGCGTTCGAGTTGGGCCTCGTCGGCCAGGAACTCGACGTGAGGCAAGCGGATGCAGCCCAGGTCGCAGCGGTGGCCCCGAAACATGCGATGGAACAGATCGTGGAGCCACACGTCGGCTTCAAAGGCGTTGGGGAACACCTTGGCGATGCAGACGCCATCACCCTCGATCAAGGCACGGAACTCCGGGGAATTGTCGATGCGGTCGCAGATCATGTGGACCATCTGGGAGCCGACCGCATGAATCTCCTTTGTGTGGACATGCATTGCCTAAATTATGCCTGCATTCGCGTTGCGAAACAATACCTGAAAGGTTACATTCTTCGCTGGAACGGAAGTACCGTTACTGTTCCTATCGATGATGGAACGTCGGATTGGCGGGGGTTGTAGCCGGCGACCCCTTTTTTTCGTGCCCGCCGACCCCTCGCTTGGCTGTCGTTGGGATGCGCTATGATCCCAAAGTTGCCCGCTGGTTCGGGCAAGGAGGAGCCCCATGTCCACCATCGATCGTCGAACCTTCCACCGCGTGGCTCTCGGCGGAGTGCTCGGGGCGGCCGCTTGTGCGCCGGAGGAAGCCCCGAAAGAGGAGCCCGCCGCCCCCAAGGCCGGCGGCGCGCAGCAGATCGACTCCACCGTCGCGGGTGTGCGCATCGGCAGCCAAAGCTACAGCTTCCGCGACCGCTCTCTCGAGAAGGCGATCGAGGGCTATGTCGAGGTGGGCCTCGGCGTCTGCGAGCTGTACTCAGGCCACGTCGAGCCCGAAGAAACTCGCGGCGATCGCGAGCAACTCAGGCAATGGCGCGAGGCGGTTTCGCTGGACCATTTCGAGCAGGTCGGCCGGCAGTTCCGAGACGCGGGCATCGATCTCTACGCCTTCAACTACAGCTTCCGCGACGACTTCTCCGACAGTGAGATGGAGCGCGGCTTCGAGATGGCTAAGGCCCTGGGAGCCAAGGTGATGACCGCGTCTTCGAACGTTTCCACCGCCAAGCGCATCGACTCCTTCGCGAAGAAGCACGGGATGCGCGTCGGCATGCACAATCACTCCCGCATCCGCGAGAACGAATTCGCCACACCCGATGACTTCGCCGCCGCTCGAGGGGGGACGTCCGACCACATCGCCATTAACCTCGACATCGGCCACTTCACCGCCGCCAACTTCGACCCTGTCGAGTACCTCGACAAGCACCACGCCGACATCGTCACCCTGCACATCAAAGACCGCAAGCGCGACCAAGGCGACAACGTGCCCTTCGGCGAAGGCGACACGAAGATCGTCGAAGTGCTGCAACTGCTGCGCGAGAAGAAGTACGACATCCCGGCGAACATTGAGTACGAGTACAAGGGGGGCGACACGGTGGCGGAAGTTCAGCGTTGTTTTGAGTACTGCAAGAAGGCGCTGCTGAGCTAGGGGCAGCCAACTCCACGGCCGAGCAGGTTCGCTATCGGACGCTGTTTGTCGCGGTAAGCTGGGTAATGATGCGTACTTGGTTGCAGTTTCTTGCGCGGGCCGTGCAGGCGTTACTCCGACGCCGCAGTATGCCCGCCCACCGTTTGAGTTTCGGCTCAAAACGGTTATGACCAAAGGCGAGGGCCTGTCGATTGACGGTCGCTGGAGCGAAGTGCGCTCTCTCGTCTACGAAGGGCAGGGCGGCTGACCGCCGGTTTGTTGGCACTCGTGTCAGCGCCGTTTTCTCTCGGCCTCGATCGCTTCGATGGTGTCGTTCCGCCTGCGTTCGCCGGCGTAATCCGTTGCACTCTTGCCCTCGTTGTCCGTCGCATCAAGGTCAGGCTTGTGGGTGAGCAGAATACGCACATTGTCAAGTCGGGCAGCCCCGGCAGCCGTTATCAACACGGTCCTCCCTTCTGCGTCGCGCGCGTCAACGTCCGCGTCCCACTCAAGGAGTGATTCGAGCAGTGACGAGCGACTCGTAGCCGCCACTTCCATCAAGACTGTTTGCTCCTTTTGGTTTCGGCTTTCGGTGTCTGCGCCGGCTGCCAGAAGGACGCGAACAATCTCCCGCCACCCCTTCTCGGCCGCATGGCTCAGCGCTGTGCGGCCGTCTCTGTTCACGGCATCGACCTCGCTCCCCACGTCGAGGAGTAGACGAACCGCGTCCACGCGGCCCGCCCGAGCCGCAGCCGTCAGAGGATATCGACCTTCCGCATCCATCTGATTCGGATCGAAACCCGATTCGAGCACCAGGTGGATCAGTTCTGTCGAGCTTTTCGACGCCAACAACGAGAGGATCGTTGACGCCGTCGCTGTCGTTCCATCGCTCGCTCTAGCCCGGAAATCTCACCAGGAGATGGCAATCAGGCTGCTTCCTGTGGCTTAAAACATTTGTTGGGAGAATGTTTCAGCCACCAGAACCAACAGGAGGAAGCAGCCTGATGTCTACCGAGTGTACCCAAACCTCGTTCATCTTTGAACCCCACGGCCGCCGCGACGTGGTCGCTCGCTTCGATGGCGGCGCCATCACCTCCGATGCCGGCGCCCTGCTGCTGCGCCAAGTCGATCAACGCCTCAACCTGTTGCCGCGGCTGGCCGCTTGCTTCCACGATCGGCGCGACCCCCAGCGCATCGAACACAGCGTCGAGCAGCTCATCTCGCAACGCGTCTACACGCTGGCGCTGGGCTACGAAGACCTCAACGATCACGACGAGTTGCGCCGCGATCCGCTGCTGGCTCTGCTGGCTCTGCTGGCTCTGCTGGCTCTGCTGGCCGGCAAGTCGACCCTGAATCGGCTGGAGCGCTCCACCGAGAGCCCCGACCGCTATAAGAAGATCCGCTGCGATTTCGAGCGCGTCGACCGCCTGTTGGTTGACTTGTTTGTCGAAGCGCACCCAACGCCGCCCGAGCAGATCGTCCTCGACGTCGACGCCACCGACACGCCCTTGCACGGGAACCAACAAGGACGCTTCTTTCACGGCTATTACAACCACTACTGCTACTTGCCGCTGTACATCTTCTCGGTGGAACAGCTGCTGTGCGCGCGGCAGCGGGAGGCGAATCAAGACCCGGCGGTCGGGGCGCAGCCCGAACTCGAGCGCATCGTCGAACAGATCCGCGAAGTCTGGCCGCAGGTGCACATCGTGGTGCGGGGCGACGCCGGGTTCAGTAGCGAGGCGTTGATGAGTTGGTGCGAGGCCAACGGAGTGGACTAGGTGGTGGGAGACTGAGCCGAATCGAAACAGATTGCGGTCCGACCTCGGGTCTTTCTGCCACAAGCCCTCGACTGTCTCCGAGGCGACGGGCAGCACGCTGACCAGGGAGAGGGCCACAAGGCTTCGGAGGGCGTGGCTTAGTTGTACGGCCCACATGGCTGATGGTCTTGCGATGGCACCTCAACGACGACGCAGCTATTGTCCCACGTAGGTTCGAAGCGATCACGCACAGATCGTGCTGTGGCTGCTTTCTATCGCTCTGCTGGGGAGCGGATTGCCTAGACCAGAGGCGTTCGAGTGACGTCAGGGCTTGTGCCGCACCGAAAGTCGGGCTAGAGCGATGCACGTGCTGCCTCCTCTCTGTGCCGAGGCATCGAACGAAGTCGCAGACTGGTTCCGATTGCGGAGCTGTTTTCGCTCCATGTTGGGCTCAGAAGTTGCCCGACTTGAGATAGGCCACGATGGCCTGCAACTCGTTCCGCGTATAGAACTGATCGTAGTTCGCGGGCATAGAGGACTCCTTGCGCGTCGTCGTGCTCCGTACGCTATCGCGGTAGAACGTGCGGAGCGGCGGAGGGATCGCCTCGCTGTCGTAAACGCGAATCACCTCGTCGGTTTGCGACTGTTTGACCCCGGCGATGGTATCGCCCGCTTTCGAGGTCACGACGGTCTGTTCGAAGCCCTCGGCGATCGACGCGTCGGGGTTCACGATGTCGTTCATCAACGCCTCGGCCGACTTGCCCGAGGCGCTTGAAAGATCCGGCCCCACCGCTGTCCCTTTGCCGCCGAGGCGGTGGCAGATGGCGCAGCGCTTCTGGTTGTTGAGATCGAAGAACAAGTCGTGGCCGCGCTTGGCTTCGCCTGTCAACTCTGCGCGCCCGGCAGCAGCCGATCCCACCGTGATCGTGCCGGCCGAACCGGTCAGCCTGGTCGTTCCCAAGCTGATGATGTATCCGGTGACGGCCCAGAGGTCTTCGTCGGGGAGGATGTTGTTCCACGGCGGCATGGTCGTGCCCGGCACGCCGTCGCGAACGGAGGAGTAGAGCTTTCGCGGGTCCCAGTCACGGTTGCGCAGGTCGGGACCGCGGGCGGCGCGTCCTTCGGCGCCGTGGCAGTAGCCGGTGGCGCAGTTCTTGGCGAAGAGGTCGTTGCCCTTGGCGATGACCGACACGTTGGTGAGATCGACGGTGGTTTGGGCTGCCAGTGGCGCCAAAGCCAAGCCCACGCAGACTAGGAGTTGCAGCGCCCCGCCCATGTAGGGGCCGGCCCCAGCGCCGGCCCGCCCCGGCCGGGCAACGTCCAGCTCACGCGAGAGAGGGGAAAACCGCGGGCGGGTGCGGGGGCCCGCCCCTGCAGTTTCTCGAGCAATGCGATTTGCCATTCTTTCCTACTCCGGTAGCGCGAACACGAACAGCGTCGCGCCGCTGGGGAAGTCTTTCGCTTCGGGCCAGAGCTGGGTCATCAAGCCGGCCAGCGCCGAGCCCCAGCCACTCGGGATCGCCACGTACTGCTTGCCGTCGACTGCATACGTCATCGGAGAACTTCGGATCCCAGAGCCGGTACGGAACGACCACAGCTCCTTCCCGGTCTCGGTGTCGAGGGCAAAGGCGCGTCCGGTGGCGTCACCGGTAAAGAGCAGATTGCCCGCTGTGGCAAGCTGCGAGGCCAGTAGCGGGTACTTGTGCCGAATCTGCCAATGGCGCTCGCCCGTGATCGGGTCGTAGGCGGAAAGGTGTCCACCGGCCTCGCCCTTGTTCGGCGGCTCGAGTGTGAACTCGCCGCCGAAGTAGGTCATGCCCTCGCGGGGTTCTTCAGGACGCGAGATGACCGTTTGGCACCATTCGATGCCGGTCGAGTAAAACCAACCGGTCTTCGGGCTATAGGCCCCGTGGTTCCAACTGCGGCCGCCGCCGATCGACGGACACATCTTCATGTACTGCCCGACGATCGGTTCCTTGCGTCCGATCAGGTTGCCCTCTTCGTCAATGCCCGTGATCCAGTCGATGTTCTCTGCCAGCGGCCAAGCTTTGATGAATTCACCGTTAGTTCGGTCGAGCACCCAGGTGTAGCCGCCCTTGTTGGGGTTGACGATCAGCTTGCGCTTGCGCCCACGGTATTCGAGATCAACCAGGACGATTTCGTAGGCGCTGTCCCAGTCCCAGACGTCGTGGGGCACTTCCTGGTAGTGCCACTGGAGCTTGCCGGTGTCGGGATCGAGAGCGACGATCGAGTCGGTGTAGAGGTTGTCGCCCTGGCGCGAATCGCCGTAGAAGTCCGCCGCTGGGTTGCCGACGCCCCAGTAAAGCAGGTCGAGTTCGGGGTCGTAGGAGCCAGGGATCCAGCTCGACCCGCCTCCGAACCTCCAGCTATCGCCTTTCCAAGTATCGTTGCCGGGCTCACCGGGACCGGGGATCGTCCAGAACCGCCATGCATGACGACCGGTCCTGGCGTCGAAGGCATTGATGTATCCACGATGGGCGGAGTCGCCGCCGGTGACGCCGGTGATGATCTTGTCCTTGACCAGTAGCGGAGCGCTCGTGATGTTGCAGCCGCACTGCTTGGCGTTCTCGATCTCGACTTGCCAGACCTCGCGGCCTGTCTTGGCGTCGAGGGCGACCAGCTTGTTGTCGAGCGTGCCCATGAAGACCAGGTCGTGCCCGATGGCCACGCCGCGGTTCCAGGTGCCGTAGAGCCCCGGGATCTCCTCGGTGCGCGGGTGGTAGTAGTGCCACAACTCTTCGCCCGTGACGGCATTGATCGCGAAGACCCGGTTCCAAGCGCCGGTGATGTACATGACGCCGTCGACGACGAGAGGCGAGGACTGCAAGCCGCCATCAATCTCGCCGGTCTGGAACGTCCAGACAGGGACGAGCTTATCGACGTTATAGCGATGGACCTGGTCGAGCGCGCTGTAGCGCCAGGCGTTGTAGTTGCCGTAGTAAGTGAGCCAGTTATGAGGCTCTTTCGCGGCTTGGTTCAAGCGTTCCGGCGTGACGTCGCCTCCGAACATGGAGGCGGCCTGTACCAGCAAAACCACCGCGCCCAACGATCGCAATAGCAGATTTCGCTTCAAATCATGCTCCTCGAAACAATCGACCCCTATTGTAAGCCGCCGGGTGCTTGCAGCGTCTCAGCCCCTTGTAGACCGACCTCAGACTGGCCTAGCGTCAGTTGGCGCCCGCCTATCGGAGGTGCTCATCAAAGAACCGCACCATCGCCTCGAACGCCTCAACGGTGAACGAATGCTCCCCCGGCTGCTGATGAACCACAAACGCCGAGGGCCTACCGGCGCGCTCATACGCCGACCGGACCTTGGCGACGAATTGATCGACTCCGGCTTTCGGCATGCCCACGTCTTCAGTCGGTGCCCACAGCATGAGCGGTTTCGGCGCGATCGCGGCGGCAAAGTCGGCTTGGTCGCCCTTATCGAGCATCCCGGGGATCCACCAGTACGTGCCGTGGTAGGAGACGCGCGGGCTCTGGCGTCCGAAGACGTCGACCGAGCCGACACCGCCGCACAGTGGCGCCGCGGCGGCCAGGCGATCATCCAACACCCACAGATAGAACGACGTGATGCCACCGAACGACATGCCGGTGGCCCCGATGCGGCCGGGGTGGACGTCGGGTCGCTCCGCGAGATAGGTCACCGCCTGGCGGATCTCGTGCAGCACCGCTCCCATGGCGGTGCGGTTGCGGGTGAGTAGCACGTTCGCCTGTGCGTTGATCGGCGGGCTACGGCGGTCGAGTCCCCGCTGGGTCATCGCGAGGGCCAGATAGCCACGTCGCGCCAACTCGCGCGCCCACCCCAACATGCGCGTATGCGGCTCGTCGCGGCCGGGACGTGTCCATTCACCCGGCCCGAACTCCTTCGTCATCATCGCGTCTCGGTTGCCGCTGCTGCCGTGCAGGCAGATCACGGCGGGAAGCCGGCCGTCGGCATCTGCCGGCCGGACGACAAAGGCCGGCACGGTCTCGCCGTCCAACGACGACCACGAGATGTCCTCGATGCGTAGTTTCTCTTCTTCCCGCTTCCCGTGAACCCGGACATCAACCGCAGGGGGGTCCGGAGACAGCTTGACCAGGTCCGCGAAGGTATTACGGGCGACCGAGGCGAATGGGTCACTCCGGGCCCCGGCATCACTCTGGGCCCAAGCACTCGAGGCGTGTACAACGAGCAGAAGGACAGCGTAACGAAGCATGCCGCGATTCTACCCGATTGGCTTACGTTCCTTGCCGGGTTTGGGGGCCGACTCTGTGGTTAGCTCAGCGGAAGCGTTGTGCGCGACAACTAGCTCACGGTGTTAGAATCTGTCTGCCAATCGGTCCACTCGGGACCGGCCTTGCCCGTCTCCCTGTCCGGGGAGGAGGAAGAGTCATGTCAGCAGCCTACAATCGAAGACAATTTCTGAACCAGATCGCCGCGGTGGGCGCTAGCGCGCCGCTCGCGGTTGCCGCCGTCCCGGAACGCACCGCAAAACCGATGGACAAGGTCCGCATCGGATTCGTCGGTATCGGAGGACGAGGGCGCGGGAACCTTGGCAACCTCTTGAAGCTCGAGGGTGTTGAGATTCGCGCCGTATGCGACATCCTCGAAAGCAAGGTCGTGCGCGCCCAAAAGATGGTGACCGAAGCCGGTCAGCCGCAACCAGAGGGCTACTCCCAAGGGGACACAGACTACAAGCGTCTCTGTGCCCGCGACGACCTCGATCTCGTCTTCACCGCGACCCCCTGGCGTTGGCACACACCGGTCTGTGTCGAGGCCATGAAGAACGGAAAGCACGCGGCCAGCGAAGTGCCCATCGCCGTGACACTCGAGGAGTGCTGGGAACTTGTTGAGACCTCCGAGCAGACCGGTCGCTACTGCGTGCAGATGGAGAACTGCAACTACGATCGTGTCGAACTCATGGTTCTCAACATGGTCCGACAGAATCTGCTCGGGGACCTGGTACACGCCCGCTGCGGCTATCTGCACGATCTGCGTGCCGGCAAGTTCAGCGGCCGTGACGGCCGGAAGCTCTGGCGGCTCCAACACGCTCTCCGGCGCAACGGCGACCTGTATCCCACGCACGGGCTCGGTCCGGTGGCGCAATGTCTGAACATCAACCGTGGCAACCAGTTCGACCACATGGTGGCGATGAGTTCGAAGTCACAAAGCCTCCAGGAGTTCGTGGCCACTGAGTTTGGCCCCGAAAGCCCCCAGGCAGAGCTTGATATCGCCCTGGGCGATGTTGTGACCTCAATGATCCGCACGCGCGCCGGGCAGACCGTGATGGTCACGCACGATACCAGCACACCCCGTCCCTACAGCCGGGACTATCTGATCCAGGGCACCAAGGGCCTCGTGCAGAAGTACCCGGACGCCAAGATCTACCTAGATGGCAAAAGCCCCGAGCACACGTGGGAGGACCTCATCAAGGATTATGCGGGCCAGTATGAGCACCCTCTATGGCGTGACCTGCAGGAGAAAGCCAAGGGCTCCGGCCACGGCGGCATGGACTTCGTCCAGGCCTATCGCCTCGTCTACTGCCTGCGGAACGGTCAGCCCCTCGACACCGACGTCTACGACGGGGCGGCCCTCTGCGCGGTGTCTGAGTTGAGCGAGCGCTCGATCGCCGATAACAGCAGGACCGTGGACTTTCCGGACTTTACCCGCGGCGCCTGGATGGCGCGGAAACCGCTGGGCGTTGTTACCGCATAGCAGCCAAGCAAACCTGCCCCGCGTTGATCGCGGCCGACCTGGCCGCTTCTCCAGCCGCCTACGCGTGCGGCCCGGAAGCAGCCTTGGACGAGCGTGCCGACACGCCCATCTCGCCGGCCCAGCAAAGAAACCGCCACAGCTCACGGCGATGCCGCCACGTGAACCGGTGGAAGTAGCGGGCATCGACACGGTCCGCCGGCCGGCCCTGGTAGGTTTCGATGCGCCACCGCAGATAAGGACTGGCCCAGGGCCGCAGCCGATAGCCCCGTGTGGCCGTCCAAAGGAAGCGCGCGATGGCGCGGAGCTTCGCCGTCCGCTGCATGGAAAGAGATGAAGACAGACCCAGCGCGGCGGATTCTCGCGCCGGATTACTGGGTGAAATAGCCTGGCCGGTGCCGCACCGTGTGCTTCTTGGCCTTGCCGGCAAGCACAACCTTCACGCGGTGAAAGCCTTGCCCTCCCGGATTGCTCGGCGAGTACGCGAGCGTGTACTGATTTCGGATGTCGTGCGCCACACGCTGCGTGATCGCGCCCACCTCGTCGACATCTAGCGGGAAGAAGGCGGCGCCGCCGGTGGCCTTGACGATGTGCCCTATCGCCCGGCTGGCTCGTTTGGCCGAGCGGCGGTCCTCTTCGCTCAGCAGCCCGATGGCATAGATGACCGTGCGCTCCTCGGAGGCCTGTAGGCGGCGCACCAGGACCTCGATGTTCGACGGGCTGGCATTGTCTTCGCCGTCGCTGATCACGAGCAGCACCCGCTTGTCACGCTGGGCCTCTTCTTCCATGTAATCGAGCGACATGGTGATCGCCTCATAGAGGGCCGTGCCACCCCGCGAGTCGATCCGCTGCAGGCCGTCCTGCAGGCGCGGCAAGTCAGCCGTAAACGGGGCGTCGAGAAACGCTTCGTCATTGAAGTTGACGATGAAGACCTCGTCCTGAGGGTTCGACGCCTTGACGAACGACAAAGCCGCGGCGTTGACCTTGCGGCGCTTGTCAATCATGCTGCCGCTGTTATCGACCAGGATGCCGAGCGACACCGGCACGTCTTCGCGCCGGAACAGCGTGAGACGCTGGAGCACGTCGTCCTCGTAGACACGGAACGATTCTTGTGGAAGGTAGGTCACGAGGTGGTTCTTCTTGTCTTGGACGGTCGTGTGCAACACGACCAGACGCGTATCGGCGGTGAAGGTGATGCCTGTATCGGACTCGTTCCTAGCCGGCTTGGAGGCTGTCTGCGCGGATAGCAGCGAGAGACCCAGCACCAGAGCCGTGCTCAGGGTCATACTAAGGGCCGCCACGGCCCAGCCGCCACTCCGCCTTGCATTTCTCATGTCGATTCCGTTGCCCATCGACCGCCGCTTCTCGCCGTCCGCCGCCAAAGTTCTAATCGGCGGCTACCGCGAGGGGGCGTAGTAGCCCAATCGAAAGTACGGACGAAGCCGAGGCATGCCACGGATCTTCTTCATCTCGACTTTGACCCGCCGCCACTTGCCGTCCTTCTCCTGATTGCTAGGGACGTAGCCCAAGACGTACTGGTTCCGAAGCTCGATTCCGATCTTGGCCGCGATGTCGGGAAGCTCGTTCAGGTTCTCGACGGGGAACTGCCGTCCGCCCGTTTGCTCGGCAATCTCAGAGAGAAGGTTCGGCCCGTTCAACTCCTCGGAGGTCCGTCCACGCGACGAGATGGGCTCGAATATCCCGATGGCGTAGATCTGGACGTCGGCCTCGCGAACCAAGCGCTTGATCTCGCGCTCGGTGTAGCGGCTGCTGTTGTCGCCGCCGTCGGAGATTACGAGCAGGGCCTTTTTAGAGTTCGAGGCTTCTTTCATCTTGGTGATCGCGAGGTAGATGGCGTCGAGCAACGCCGTGCGGCCCTTGGATTGAGTGAAGGTGAGGCGGTTCTGGATCTGCTCGACCGAGCGGGTGAAACCGGACACCATTTCCGGCCGATTGTTGAACTGCACCAGGAAGAACTCGTCCTCTGGATTCGACGACTTGAAGAACTGCGCCACCGCCTCGCGGGCCTTGCTCATCTTGTGGCCCATGCTCGAGCTGGCGTCGAACACGATGCCCAGAGATAACGGCGCATCCTCGGCGCCGAACTGCGTAATCTCCTGCACCACCTTGTCTTCCCTGACCGTGAAATGCTTTTTCTCGAGGCCCGTCACCAAGCGGTTCATAGGGTCGGTGACAGTCACATTGATCAAGGCCAGCTGAACGTCAACGGTGATGCGGCTGGCCCGATTTGACTCGATAACAGGTTCTGGCGTGGGGTTCTTGAGGCCGACTTTTGCGTCGGCCGCTTGGGCAGGCAGGGCGGGAAACAAACACAGGATCCCGAGCGTAGTAGAGACTAGAACAACACTGCGAAAAGCAGATGCCGCCACGCTCGACCTCCCTCCCCTTGTCCGTTCAGCGTTGTGCCGGCCGGTATTGCGCCGCCGCCGCCCTTGCAGGCGACCTGATTTTATCATAGCGCCTGCGACCGTGCTAGAGTAGAATGTTCACTGTGTCAACGCCCAATAGAAATGTCCCCCTCGGTAGCTCGATAGAAGTGTCCCCTTGTGTTTCTTGTTCGTAGGAGAGATATCGTCGTCGTCGGGGCTGTGGAACTGTGGGAATCGCGTAGCGATTTCCAAGGGGCGGTGGGAAGGGTGGAAAACCATCCACCGCTCCTCGAACCCGGTACTGCTGCCTCGAGAGATTTTCCACGCTTTCCATCCGACCCGGCATTTCCACAGCCCTCTTATGTATTCGCAGCCCGTTTTTTCCGTAACACAGCTCGCCGCCAGGGGTGGTCCGCCGCCGGCTTGCGCCCGCCTCCCGGACGCTGCTGTGGTGCTGGCTTCGTCCGCAACTGTGGCGTCGGCGTGGCGATCACGTCGTGCTCGATCTCGTGCCCGTCAAACCTCACCTGCAAGCTCTCATCGCGCCACTGTTGGACCGTCACCCGTGCCCCCGCCCCCACGCCCTGGTTGCGTTTCGGCTTCAACTGCAAACAACGATTCTCGAAACGCACCACCCGGTCGTTGCTCACCACGCGTTCGTACTCGCAACAGAACACGCCTCGCAGCTCGGTGCCGCGGGGGAGCGCCTGGTGAAAGTCCGCTGCCGCCGCCGGCTCACAGGCGAAGCGCTCGTTGTGCTCGGCCAGGTACTCCTCGTCGAGATAACGGTTCGCCGCCTCGTACTCGACGATCCCGCGCAGCCGCATCTTCTTGATCAGGCGGTCTTGGTGCGTGCCGTGATGGCGCTCCACTCGGCCCTTGGCTTGCGGCGAGGAAGCCGCCATGATCGTAATGCCGAGCTTGGCACACATGCGCCCGAACTGCGTCTCGGGCTTGATGCCTGCCAGCGCTTCCCGCGACGTCGGCTGGCGCTGGTAGACGTTTTTCCAGTCGCAGTACAACGCCTTGGGAACGCCGTGTTGACGTACCCAGGCTGCGAGCAGATCGGCCGCGGCCCAGGTCGTTTCCTGGTCCGAGAAACGGCACAGCGCCACACCGGTCGCGTCATCGACGAAGTTCATCAGACAGGCTTTCGGGCCGCGTTCTTCCAGCCAGTGGTGGTGCGAACCGTCGAGTTGAATCAGCTCGCCGAAGTGCGCTTTGCGTTGGCGCCGGGTGCGATGCGGTTGGCGCTTGCGACGGCGGCTCCACAGACCCGCGGCGAGCATCCAGCGCCGCAGTGTTTCGCGCGGCACTTCCAGGCCGTGGTCGGCTGCCAGATGTTCCGACGCCAGCGTCGACCCGAAGCGCTCGTGCCCCTCGCCCGCATAGTTCTCGCGCACCAACTCGAGAACCTGCTGGCGTCGCTTCTGATCGGCTCGGTTCGAAGCACGGCCGACGTTACCGTGCACCAAAGCCTTGGCCCCGCCCGCACGGTAACGCTTCTTCAGACGCTTCGCATGGCGGTAGCTGACCTCCAGCAGCTCGGCGGCTGCGGTCAACTTCAGTTCCCCTCGTTTCACTCGGCTCAGCACTTCGCCGCGCCTCAACTCCTTGGCACTCATCCATGTCCTTCCCACTCTCGGCTCCTCCTTCGGAGCCTCAGAGTAGGGGACATTTCTATTGGGCGCTCAAGGGGACATTATCATTGGGCTTCAACAGAGTAGAATGTTCACTGTGGCGGATGCTCCGTCTCCGCGCACCAACACCTTCCCGAAACGCATGGTTCGTTTTCGCCGCGACAAACCCACCGAAGCGCGAAACGGCCCCACTAGCCCCCGAAAACCGCTGTCTTCCGCTGCCGCCGGTAGCTTGTCGGTAGGGTCCGCCCTTCTTGTCCACCGCGGAGCCAAGCGGACCGCCTCGCCCGTTCTCGGAGCGCCTGCATGAGTGAAGAAAAAAAGTATATTTTTGTGACCGGAGGCGTCGTCTCCTCGTTAGGCAAGGGCATCGCGGCCGCTTCGATGGGTTGTCTGCTCGAGAGCCGCGGCCTGCGCGTGAACCTGCAGAAGTTCGACCCCTATCTCAACGTCGACCCCGGCACGATGAGCCCGTTTCAACACGGCGAGGTTTTCGTCACCGACGACGGCGCCGAGACCGACCTCGACCTGGGGCACTACGAGCGCTTCACCCACGCCAAGCTCACCCAGGCCAACAACGTCACCAGCGGACGCATCTACGAGCGCATCCTCGCCAAGGAGCGGCGGGGCGACTATCTGGGCAAGACCGTGCAGGTCATCCCGCACGTGACGAACGAGATCAAGGCCGCCATGCGTAAGATCTCGGCCGACGACGTCGACATCGTGATCGTCGAGATCGGCGGGACGGTGGGCGATATCGAGTCGCTGCCGTTTCTCGAGGCGATCCGCCAGATGCGGCACGAGTTGGGCCGCGAGAACTCCGTCTTCGTTCACGTCACTTTGGTGCCGTGGATCGCCGCCGCCGGCGAGCTGAAGACCAAACCCACCCAGCACAGCGTCAAGGAGCTGCGGGCGCTGGGCATCCAGCCCGACATTCTGCTGTGCCGCACCGAAACCGACCTGTCCCGCGAACTGCGCGAGAAAATTGCGCTCTTCTGCGACGTCGACAAGGCAGCCGTCATCGCCGCCCGCGACGTCGATTCGGTCTATCGCGTCCCCGTCAACCTGGCGCAGGAAAGCGTCGACGAAATCATCTTGCGCTGTTTCGGCATGGACCCGCCGGCGCGCGACCTGCGCGACTGGGAGGAGATGCTCGACCGCCTGCGGCATCCGGCCGATGAGATCACAATCGGCATCATCGGCAAGTACGTCGACTACGAGGACTCCTATAAGAGCCTCAAGGAGGCGCTGCTGCACGGCGGGCTCACGCACAGCCTCCGGGTACTGATCCAGTGGGTCGAGGCCGAGGGTATCACGCGAGAGACGGCGGCGCAGCAGTTGGGCGATCTCGACGCGATTCTCGTGCCCGGCGGCTTCGGCACCCGCGGCATCGAGGGGATGATCGAGGCTATCCGCTATGCCCGCGAGCAGCGCGTGCCCTATTTCGGCATCTGTCTCGGCATGCAGACGATGGTCATCGAGTATGCCCGCAACGTGTGTGGGCTCGAGCAGTCACACTCGACCGAGTTCGACCCGGCAACGCCCCAGCGGCTGTTCTTCAAGTTGCGCGAGTTGAAGGGCGTCGAGGACCTTGGGGGAACGATGCGGCTCGGCAGTTGGCCTTGCCGGCTGGCCGAGGGCAGTTTCGCCGAGTTGGCCTACGGGCGTACCGAGATTCACGAGCGGCATCGCCACCGCTACGAGTTCAACCGCGAGTACGAGGAGGCGATCACCTCCCAGGGGATGGTGATCGCAGGCGAAACCCCCGACGCCTTGTATGTGGAGATTTGCGAGCTGCCCGGCCATCCCTGGTACCTGGGCTGCCAGTTTCATCCCGAGTTCAAGTCGAAACCGCTGGAGCCGCATCCTCTGTTCCAGGCGTTCGTCGAGGCGGGCTACCACTACCATAAGAGCCGGCTCCAGGACCGCAAGGAGGCCGAAGCTGAGCAGTTTCTGCGAGTGCGCAGCATGCAGTAGCGCGAACGGCCGCGCCGCCCCGGCGGCGGCCAGGGTTGTGGAGTGGACATTCGCCATGGCGCCGTCCTCCTGATCTCGTGAACGCGATCGAAATCGGCTCCGTCAAGATCGGTGGCGGCGTTCCCCTCGTCGTCATCGCCGGCCCTTGTGTGATCGAGTCGCGCGAGCACGCTGTGGCAACGGCGCGTGCGGTTCGCGAAGCGGCATCGGCGGCTGAGCTGCCGGTCATCTTCAAGGCCTCCTACGACAAGGCAAATCGTACTAGCCTCGGCTCCTTCCGCGGACCCGGCCCCGACGAAGGGCTGGCGATTTTGGCTGACGTCAAGAAGCAAACGGGCCTGCCCGTGCTGACCGACGTGCACGACGTTCGCCAGGTCGCCCCGGCGGCACAGGTCTGCGACGTGCTCCAGATTCCGGCGTTCCTCTGCCGCCAGACCGACCTGCTCGTCGAAGCCGGGGGCAGCGGCCGGCCGGTCAACATCAAGAAAGGCCAGTTCCTGGCGCCTTGGGACCTGCGCTACGCGGCCGACAAAGTCGCCTCGACGGGCAACGACCGTATCTTGCTCACCGAGCGCGGCACGAGTTTCGGCTACGGCAACCTCGTGGTCGACTTCCGCGGCCTGCCGGTCATGCGGCAGCTCGGATACCCGGTGGTGCTCGACGTCACGCACAGTTTGCAGCTCCCCGGCGGCGGACAAGGTGGTGGCCCCGGCGGAGACTCCAGTGGCGGCTCCGGTGGCGGCCAGGCGTCGAGCGGAGGCCAGCCGGAGTTCATCGAGACGCTGGCGCGCGCGGGTGTGGCCGCCGGGGTGGACGCGTTGTTCTTCGAGGTCCACGAACAGCCCGAGAAGGCGCTCTCCGATGGAGCGAACGCGCTCCGCCTCGATGAGTTCCCCGGCTTGCTCGGCCGGCTTGCGGAATTGGACCGGCTGGTGCGCTCCTGGCCGGGCGATACCGATGGATGAACAATCCGTACGCAAGCCTTGCTGCCCGCCCGGCGTCCCGGCCTGACGCGACCGTGCCATTCAACGCTTCAGAGGCGCGGACGGAAGTCCGCGCTTGCGCTAGGGCACTCGCATGCCCTCACCTCCGCTAGACTCGACATAAGGAGAAGAGCATGCCCGACAACAACACCCCCATCCGCATCGTCGCCATGATTGGCAGCGCGAGGGCGGGGAACAATACCGCCAAGGCCATGGCGCTCGTCGTGGACGAGCTGGGCAAGCACGATGATGTCGCGGTCGAGGTCGTCGACCCCGCCCAACTCGACCTCCGCCTTCCCGGCTCGCAAGACGCCGCAACGATGGATGCGTTGAAGGAGAAAGTTACCGCCGCCACCGGCGTCGTGCTCGCCACGCCCGAGTACCACGGTAGTTACAGCAGCGTCATCAAGCTGCTGATCGAACACCTGGGCTTCCCGTCGGTGATGAGCGGGAAGCCGGTCGCGCTGTTGGGAGTCGCCGCGGGGGCGATCGGCGCCATCAAGGCGCTGGAGCACCTGCACAGCGTGTGTTCGCATGTGGGAGCGATCGTGCTGCCGGGGCCGGCCTCCATCGCCGGGGTACACAAGGTGTTCGATGAAGACGGCCGCTGCCTCGACCCAGCCGCCGAGAAGCGCATTCGGGGTGTCGCCACCCACCTCATCGACTACATTCGCGGGGCGATCTGTCCGCGAGTCTGCCTGGAAGAGATGGTCCGAGACGAGCCTGCGTCGCGGACGTAGCGGACGTAACTGGGGCTATCGAAGCGCGTCGGCGAACTCAACGAATCGCTTCGGCGAACTCCAGCCGCCCATCGAGCAGTTCCGCCCGGAGCGGGAACCGCTGTGCCAGCTCCGCGCTGTGAGTCACCGCAATTAGAATCGTGTTTTCTTCTCGGTGAAGATCGAGCAGCAAGTCGGCAACAGCCCCGGCCGTATGCCGGTCGAGATTGCCGGTGGGCTCATCGGCGAGGATGAGTGGAGCCCGGTTGATCAGCGCCCGGGCGATCGCGACGCGCTGGCGTTCGCCCCCCGACAGCTCGGCCGGACGGTGCTCGGCCCGATCGCTTAAGCCCACGCGCTCGAGTAAGTGCCGCGCCCGTTCCTCGGCGTCCGACCCGGCCCCGCCGGCACCGGGCGCCATGGTGGGAATCAGCACATTTTCAAGAGCCGAGCACTGCGGCAGCAGGTGATGCTCCTGGAAGACAAAACCAACCTGCTGGTTGCGAAACGCCGCAAGTTCAGCCTCGGGTAGCGCGAACGGATCGCGGGCGCCGACCGTCACCGCACCGCGCGTGGGTTTCTCAAGCGCGCCGAGCATATAGAGCAGCGTGCTCTTCCCCGAGCCCGACGGTCCCATGATGGCCAGCGCCTCGCCGCGCCGCATCTCGAACGAGACATCGCGAACCACCACCAGCGGCTCGCTCGGCGTCGGGTACTCCTTATAGAGATCAACAACGGCGAGTTCGGTAGGCTGCGCGGTCATGTGGCTAACGCCGAGAGTTATCGAGTTCCCAGGGGCATCCTCGCCGGCAGGTGTTTCACGCTCTCCTCTTCCGGCGCGGCCGCTTCCGAGTCACGGTACTGGAGGGGAATCCTTCGAAGTAGCGCGGGTTCGTGCTCAAGTCCGGCGGCGCATCCTTCACACAGCCAATCAGCCCGAGCCTTGTCGCCGTCTCATAGGCACTCTCGCTTTGATCACGGCGAGTCAGATACTCCTGCAGCGCATCTCGAACCAACTCGCTCTGGGGCCTCCCCGTCACGGTGGCCTGCTCGGCAAGCCTGTTGCGCAGGCTTTCGTTTATTCGAATCGAGACGCGGCTGGATGACATAGCGTGGGAAGGGCTGGAACGCCCCTACCCGTTCCAATTCTTCATTGTCCCCCCTCCCGCGCAAACGGCGCCACCTCCAGCAACTCGTCTAGCGCCTTCGGGATCGGAGCGGACGTCATCTTGTCATTCTCATCCTTCGTCACGCACGCAACAATCATGCGGCCGTGTGCCACCTCCTCGCCGTCATGCTTGAAGGAAAACTCATACCCGAGCGACGACTGGCCCTTCTTGAAGACCCACAGGTGGATGTCCAACTCGTCGCTGTAGGTCACCGTCTTGATGAAGTCGCATTCGGCGTGGACGCGCGGGGCCATGATTCCGTACCGCCTGCGGGTCTCCAGGTGCCCAAGCCCCAGCGAGTGCAGAAACTCGGCCTCGGTCTCCTCCATGTAGCGGAAGTAGTTCGTGAAGTGGATGATGCCGGCCATGTCGGTTTCCTGCCAGTAGATCCGCCGCCGGTGATGGAATTCAAAAGCCATACTCCTCAGATCTCCTTCGACTACCTACGCAACCGAGCCGTGACCGTCAGGGAGCGGTCCGGCACGAACCTTCCCTTCCCTCGAAAGCCGCTAGACCCGAAATAACAGTCGGGCTTCAAGAGATCACTCCCGTTGAGAATAGCGGACCTACAAAGCTGTTTCGTGAGAACCGCCCAGCCCGCGGTAGACGCCCAGCATCTCCTCGGCCATGTGCCGGTTGCTGAAACGCGCGTGAACCACCTCTTGCCCGCGCTTCCCCAACCCGGCAGCCTCTTCCGGATCTTCCAGCAGCCGCTCCAAGCACCCACCAAGCTCCTGCACATCTTCAGGTTCAAACAACAGCCCGCCGCCCGTCGCCTCGATCCACTCGGGGAACACACCCAGCCGCGGCTCGACGACCGGGACGCCGCTCGCCAACGCCTCCAGCACATACGCCCCCTTGGGCGCGCGATAGCAAGCCGGCACGCAAAGCACATCAAGGCTCTTGAGGAAGGCGAGCTTGGCCTCGCGGTCAATCGTCCCCAGGTATTCGAAATCATCCTCGAACCCCCACTCGCCGATCTGCCACCGCACCTGCACAAGATAGGACTCATGCTCCGTCCCGAGCCATCCCGCCACGCGAAGGCGAATGCGCCGTCCCGCCGCGGGCTGCCTCGATCGCAAATGATGCACAGCTTCCGCCAGCAAGTGCAAGCCCTTCTCCGGACAGACCCGCGCCAAGTAGCCGACCACGAACTCACCCGCGTCCCCCCGGGGCTCCGCGGATGGCGCCCCCTCGAACCCCGCCAGGTCGATACCGGGACGCACCACCCGAATCGCCTCCTCCTCCACACCCAGCAAAGGTGCCATGGCCTCGGCGTGATCGCGGCACGGTGCAACGAACACGTCGACCGACTCAGCCGCCTTGCGCAACGCCTCGAAAGCACGCTCTTGATGCGGCGAGGCCAGCTTCGAGAGAAAGTAGTCCTCGCCCTGCAGCGAACACACCACCGGGATCTCCAACTCCCGCCGCACCGCCGGCGCAATGCCCCCAAGCATCGAGTTCGTCAGGTGGACGACGTCCGGGCGCCACGATCCGAGCCACTCCACCAACCGGCCGACCTCCTTCGCATGCGGCCCGTCGGCCCCTTCGATCACCGACACGGTCAATCCGCCCAGCTTTTCCGGCTGCGTCTTGACGGCGCGCTGCGCCACCCAGCCGAGCAGCGCCGGATGGTCCCAAAGCCGCTTGACAAAACCAGGCGCGTGACGCAGGAACGGAAGGTAACTCTGCAGATAGACGTTGATGCCGCCCAGGAAGACGCGGTCGAGGCTGACGTTCTCCTCGTCGGTGCGAATCGGCGTATAGGTCGGGATGAGCTGAACGTCATGCCCGAGGCCGATCAGCGCCCGCGCCAGCGTGTTGTCGCGGAGACAGTTGCCGCAGATCATCCCCCCGGCGCCCGCCGTAATGTAGGCGATCTTCATCGCAGCACGAACATCAACGCCTTGCTACGTAGGGCGCACGGCATGCCGTGCCCGCGCCGCGACCGGCATCCTGGTCCGCCCTCGATCCACCAGTCCAAACCGGTCGCCCCGGCCCGTGGCGTGCCGAGCCCCGCTCGGCTCTTGTCCCTCGTTCGCCGAAACCTGTTCTAGAAAAGCGCACGACCGCCTGCTCGGGCAGCCGCGAAGCCTGTAGCGCGGATCTCGGTGTTGAGATCCGCGGGTTTACCTTTTCGCCCCGGAGGGGCGGATGGAAAATAGCCCCCGGCTTCAGCCGGGGGTACCCGGCGATGATACCCGTAAGCCCTGGAGGGGCGTAGGAAACGACAAGTCCGCGAAACAGACACACGCTCCTAGACCATCTGCGATGCCACTCGATTCGTACGCGAGGCAGCCGCGAAGCGGCGTAGGATGTTAGCCCAGGGTGAAGCCCGTGAGGGCGCAACCCTGGGTACCCACCCATTCAGACCGGGAGCCCTGAAAGGGCGTTGGAAAACCCGCGACCTACCGACTCCGCGTCAGTCCGCCGCAACCCCTTCTTCATGCGGCACCCGCGATGACCCACGCCGCGGCGGGAAAAACTTCCGCAACGTTTTCTCCGACGGTGCCTCGGTCACCAACGACACTCCCACCATCGCAACCAGCGACGCCGCGAAAATCGTCGCCACCGGCATCATCCCCAGGAACAGGAACCCGCGATCTACCCCGTAGCCGCTTTCCCGGAACAGCAGGAACCAAACGGCCGCCATCGTTACCACCGACGCGATCGCTCCCGCCTTCGTCGCGCGCCGCCAATAGAGCGACAAGAACACCAGCGGGAACAAACTCGCAAAGCCGCTGAAGCACCACACGCCCAGCGTGAAAACCGCCCGCGGCTCCGCCAGCGACAGCAGGTAGGTGATCCCGACGATCGCGATGATGAAGATCCGCGCCAGCTTCACGCGCTGCTTGTCGTCGAACCGCCCCTCGCCGAAGTGGTGGATCACAATGTCGTTCGTGAACATCGTGCCCAGGCAGAAGAACTGCGAATCGAGCGACGACATGATCGCCGCCAGAATCCCCGCCCCCAGCAGGCCCCCCAGCGCCGGACCGGTCAGCTTGGCGACCATGATGGCGAGTTCCGTGTTGGGCCGCGCGCCTTCGGGCACCACCAACGACCCGTCCCCCATCGTCGCCGACGTCGCCCACACGCCGATCAGCACGCAAGGCACCCACACCAGCATGATGAAAATCGGGTGTGCCACCACGGTGAGGCGGAAGGTTTTGGCGGAGCGTGCTGTCAGCCAATGCTGGAACAGGTGCGGGAACATCCCCACCGACAGCGGGATGAAGCAATACGTTAGGAAGTGTAACTGTGTGATCTCCTCGCCCCGCATCAGGCGCTCGGGATACGTTTCGAGCACCTTCGCGCTCGCCGCCGTCAGCCCGCCCAGCGCCGACGAAATCACCCAGAAGGCGATAATGCCGGTGACCATGAACACGCACGTCTGAAACGTATGGGCCCAGGCGGCGGCCCGCAAGCCGCCGTAAAAGATATAGAAGAGCACGACGCCGCAGATCACCAGCCCGGTCAGCCACGGCGGCACCGCGCCGCCGGTTTCCGGAAAGACATCCGGCGCGGCGCCCCGCGTCAGGGCCAACACCACGGCGCGCGCTCCCAGCAGCCCGGTCAGCAGATACGGAATCACCAGGCCCACCAGGATGGGGAACAGCATCGTCCCGAGCGCATCACTTTCAAAGCGGCTGCGAAAATACTGCACCTGCGTGACGAACCCACAGCGTTTGCCGAGCGCCCACAGCCTGATCCCGACGAAGAAGAACACCGCCGCGTGGATCAGCCCCGACCACGACGCCATCATGCCGTAGACGCCGATGCCGGCCCGATAGGCCTCGCCCGAGCTGCCCACCAGCGCGAAGGCGGTCATCGTGGTCCCGAACACTGACATCAGCAGGATCACCGGACCGATCGAGTGGCTCGCCAGGAAGTAGTCCTTCGCCGTGCCGCGGAAAAATCGGTTGCTCGTCAGCCCGAGAGCCAGCAACACGGAAAGATAGACCGCCATTACGACAAGCTGCGTCATTCGGCGGAGCCCTCCCCGCTCTTGGCGAAATCGTCTGGCTTGCCTTCAGCGAAGGCCTCCACGTCATGGGGCCAGGCGTAGCGGAGCGCCAAGTACCAAAGGAACGCGGCCATCAGCGAGTAGACCGCGTGGTAGGCCAGCCCCACCGGTAGAAACCCGAACACGAGCGTCGTCGAGTCCCAGAGCCAGAAGTCCTGGTGCAGGACGCCAAGCGCCATCAGCGCGGCATACACAGCTTTCTTCTTCATCCCGAACCTCAAACGCCCGGCGACCGCGACAGCGGCCACTTGAGCAGGATTAGTCTAGCATCCCGCACCGCTGGGGACAGGTGCCGCCTCTTCCCAAAGTCGTACGTAAGCCACAGGCGACCGCTCCGTTCCCCAATCCAACGTGACCGTTTCCGACCCGCCACTCAGAGCGACTGACCCGGTCTAGCCCCAATACTCTTCATTTAAGTATTCTGACGCAGGAGGCGAAGTCAGTTCTCTTGCGGGACACCGCGCCACGCGATCGTACCTTGTAGTTGCTCATCTTGCGCTTGACGCCGCGCGGTCGTTGCATCCCGCGGCTCGAGTGCGCACGCTCCCCCAGTAGTTCCCGCAACACCGCCTCATCCAACGCGTTCTGGTCCCGCGGGGGGGAGAGCGACCGCCCGGGCCATCTTGCGTCGCATCACCCGCACCGCAGGCAGGTACGATAATCGGTCCGGATCTTCGTCCGCGTGCAGCGTCGCCTCGTGCATCAACCCGCGGATCGCGAAATGAGCCATCAGTAATCCGTAAGCCGGGTATCCACTTGACTCAGGTGACCCCAACATCTTGTAGTTGGGCTCACAGCGTCTTAGCGTCCCAATCGGCGACGATCGAGCGGTACGGCGTCGGCTCCACCGCCATGGCCTGCTGCACAAGGCGGTAGAAGAGCTTGCCCCGACTGCGTGATCTGCGCCGATTGAAGCGGAACACGAACTCGTCGAGATAGTAGTCCAGATGCTCGTGGCTGACCGCCCCCTGATGCGTGCCCAGCATCCAGCGCTTGAGTAGCGAGATCGCCAAGTGCACCCTCGGCAGTAGCTGCGAGGCCTGCTCGCGGCGGTTGTTAATCGAGATGATACGACGCTGGTAGTCCTTCTTCTTGAGCGGATCGTAGCCCGACCAGTTGTCGGTAACAACCACGCTGCCCGGCTCGACCGACTCCTCGACGAAGGGCATCAAACTGGCCGCCGAGGCGTTCTGAACGCGCTGCATGCGGATGCGCCCCAGCCCGGTGCCTCTCTCTTCCGCGGCGACTGCAATCAACGCTTTACGCTCGGTCTGCCGGCCGATTACCCCTTCTTCTTCAGCGCCCCAGTAGGTCTCATCGACCTCGACGAGGCCCGTCAATCGCTCCCGCCCCGGGCGCACCATCGCTCGCCTCAGCTTGTGCATCCAAGGCCAGGCGGTTTGGTAACTGCCCAGTCCCAGAACGCGCTGTAGACCCAGGGCGCTGGCCCCATTCTTCTGCGTGGTGATGGTCCACATCGCCCGGAACCACAGCCGCAGCGGCTTGCGTGTGTCTTGAAAGATCGTGCCGGCGGTGACGGAGGTTTGCCGCCCGCAGCGAGCGCATTCGAACCACACTTTGCGCACCGGCCAAGCGCGCTCATGCCCACACCTTGGACAGCGGAAACCCTCTGGCCAGCGCAAGGCGAACAGATAGTCGCGGCAAGCCTCCTCGCTCGCAAAGTGAGACTCGAATTCGAGTTGGTCGCGCGGGTAATCCTCCACCAGGCCCTACACTACATCTTGGGGTCACCTGAGTCAAGTGGATACCAAGCTCGTCGAATTCCTGCCGGGTTCTGGGATAGTCAACGCCGCCAACCGGATGCGGTCCGGATTCGTCAACCATCCCCGCATCCTACATCTTGTGGTTGGTCCAAGCAAGTGGATACCCCATATAGTTGATTCCGCGGTGGTCATGGGTAGAGGGTTGTCCACAGCTCGTCGGCCTTGTGTATCTGTGGATATCGACGAGAGGATGTCCGTTAATCCGTAGAAAGCAGCGACTCTCCAACCGAGCCTGAGGTAGACTCGGGATGTTGTTTGTCATAGGAGAAAGGAGAGTCGCTGTGAAAAGAAGATACCCGATTGACCGCGCGAAAGCGGTCCGGAGATTCCGCGAACAAGCTCAGCAGGAGGATCGAGAGATCCCACTGCACCGGCCACTCAAGGAGGTCGCCGCCGCTTTACAGGAAGGCGTCGGTGAACTGATGCGCCAAGCCGGCCTGGAGCTGAGGCAGCTCATCATGGAAGGCGAGGTGCGCCAGCTCGCCGGCGAACGCTCGAAACGTCGGCAAGACGAGCAAGGCTATCGCTGGGGCACCGAGCGCGGTTTCCTCATCGTCGACGGCCAGAAGACGAAGATCGGACGACCACGGGTGCGCTCGGCCGAGGGCCACGAACAGACGCTGGGCAGCTACGAGTTGTTCCGCCGCAATAAGTCGCTCGACGAAACCGTTTGGGACAAGCTCATGCTCGGGCTCTCGACGCGGAACTACGGCAAGGTGGTGCGGGAATTCGCCGAGTCGTACGGGATCGAGAAGTCGGCGGTGAGCGAGCATTTCATTGGTGTGTCGCGGCGCAAGGTGCGCGAGTTGTTGGAGCGTGACTTGTCGAAGCTCGAGTTCTGCGCCCTCTATGTCGACGGCGTGGAGTTTAAAGGACAGCATCTGATCGTGGCGCTGGGAGTCAACAACGACGGCCGAAAGAGGGTGCTGGGGATGCGTCAGGGCGCGACGGAGAACGCGGCGGTTGTCTCGGAATTGTTCGCGGATCTGGCGGACCGCGGGGTCGATTTCACGCAGCCGCGACTCTACATCGTCGACGGCGCCAAGGCGCTGGTCAAGGCCGTGCGCCAGCACGCCGGCGAGGCGGCGTTGATCCAACGCTGTCAACTTCACAAGCGCCGCAACGTCGTCGCGCACTTGACCGAGGAGTATCGCCAGGACGTCGATCGCAAGATGCAAGCGGCGTACTCGATGAAGTCGACGGCGGACGCGAAGCGAGCGCTCGAGAAGCTGCACCGCGAGCTGCAGGAGTTGAATCCGTCGGCGGCCCGCTCCCTCGCAGAAGGTCTGGACGAGACGCTGACGGTGAACCGGTTACCGTTGGAAGGCTGGCTGCGTCGAATGCTGGCGACGACGAACCCGATTGAGTCGACGTTCTCGGTGGTGGAGACGGTGTGCCGTCGGGTGAAGTGTTGGCAGCGGGGTGATCACTTGGAGCGCTGGGTGGGTTCGGCACTGTGGGTGACCGAGGGCAACTTTCGGCGGATCAAAGGCTACCGAGATCTGCCGAAGCTGCTCGCCGCGCTCGAAAAGCTACGTCCGCAACCGCCTGCCACGCAGGCCCAAGCGGCGTAGACTGGAGGTTCTGGAGAGCGCCTGTTTCAACGGAGTTCCGGACATCCTCTTCCGTGACCGCGAGCGGAGCTAAGTCCCACGAAACGAACTAACCGCCCCTTACACTAGAGGCGAAGAAAGCAAACGGACGATCCGTCGCCCCTACAGAACAACAAGCGGAACACCACAATCCCAATCCTGGTCACCGATCCGCACCGGTGCCATGCGAGGTGACCCATAAGTGAAGGACAGGAAGAACATAAAGAATCCTTAGAATCACCCCGAAAACCGCGCCAAATCCTGACAGATCCTGCCAGCTCCAGCCGGCCAGCGAGCTTTCCGTGGTGTCCGCCGACCCGGAACCGGCCCTCACCCAGCGGCAGCAACTGGCGCTGGTCGCCCTGCTCTCGGCCCACTCCGTCGCGGCCACTGCCCACCGCTCCGGCACCCTCGCCAACCGCATCGCCGACCTCGAAACAGCCATCCCGGAGGAGAAGAAGTGACCCCAGCAATGAAGCGGGCGCGGCACGCCGCATACGTGCGCACCTTGAGGTAGAGCGGGCTGGGCTGGGTGCTTAGAACGGAGGAAAACGGCCGAGGCTGCCGCCGGAGTTGGAGCGGTTGCGGTTGGGATCGGGGCCACCGCCGTTGCCGCCGGGACGGCGCAAGGGGTCGTCGAAGGTGACTTCGGCTTCGGTGAAATGGAGGTCGCGGTCGAGCACCATGTCGAGTTGGGTGCCCTTCTCGAGCACCGCCTCCGGACCGCGCGTCGCCAGGACGGTGGCCAGTCCGGCGGCTACGCCCGCAGCCGCGCCGACGCCGAGGCCCATACCCGCGCGTCCGCCGGCCGCGCCCGCAATGGCCCCGATCGACGTGCCCGCCGCAGTAGTTTGGGCCACGGTGCCGGCGTCTTTACCCTTGTTCGATTCGCTGGTGATCTTGCCCTCGTCGCGCTCGAAACCCTCGGGAGAACGTCCGTCAAGGGCCCCGACGCGCGCGGTAAAGTCGCGAATCGTGCCATTGGGCAGAATCATATTCTCGAAGCGCAGAAAAAGCTCGCCCTTGCCCTTGATGCGCCCGGGACGCTTGACGCTGGTGACCTTGCCCGAGACATAGGTGCCCGGGGGGATCAGGATGCGTCCGCCAATCGCGACGGGATAGACGGATTCGAGATAGACGAGGTCGCCGGCGGCGGAGTTCTTGGTGCTAATGCTGTTGATGAGTACCAGAGGTACGCGGGTGCCGCGGGGCACGATGATGCTGTCTTTGGGAGGCGGTTCGCGGGTTTGAAGACCCTCGGCCTGCTGTTTCGGCGGGTCGGGCGGGGGCGCAGGGTCGGTTTGGCTCCACAGGCCCACGGGGCCAACGGTGAGAACCATCGCCCATACCGCATAGTGCTTCCTCGATCGGGGCTTCATCAGTTTTCTACCTGCCTCATTCTACTCCTACGGCGGAGAGGCTGCCGCGGTTTCGGGTAATGTGCGGCATCGGTCGGTAGGCCCCCGGGGGCTCGAGGAGAAAGGCCGCGGATCTCAAAACCGAGATCCACGCTACGGCTTCGAGTTATGCGTCCGTACAAAGCTCCGGGCCCGGCGTAGCCGATCGACCTACCACTCAGAGCTACTGACCCGGTCGCAAGACCGGGTCAGTAGCTCTGAGTGGCGGACCGGGCATTGCGCCCCGGCAGGGGTGCCGGCGCGGGCTTTCGCCCGCGCGCCCGCGGATTTACATCCGCGGCTCTGTCGTGGCGAGTCGAACCGTCACGCCAGAGCGGGGCGTGTTCACCGATGGCAGACGATGACGGCTTCGCCGCAAAGCCTGCGAGTGCTTGGGAACCGGCGGAAGCAAGCGGCGTCGAGTGATTCGAGCATGCGCATGACGCGGCGAACGGCGGGGCTGGTGAATCGTCCGCGGAACAGGCGCTTGGCCATGGCGAACAGATTGAGCGGCGTGACGTCCACCCGGCTCATGTGTTCTCCCAAGAGGCGGATTTCAGGATCGCCGAGGACGATGCCCTCGCCGGCCTCGACCGGTTCGCCGGCGAGCCGTTGGCGGGTCCGGCGGGCCCAACTGAGGAGCCGATTGTTGCCGTATCCCTCGGCCATCACGAGCCGGCCGCCTGGCTTGAGCACACGCAGAAGCTCGGCGAAGGCGTTCGGGTACTTCAGGGTGTGATGGAGAGCCGCTCCGGCGTAGACGAGATCAAACTCGCCGTCTTCGAACTCCGACAGGTCGCTTGCATCTTGGGCACAGAGGCGGACGCGGTCGAGGATGCCGCTGGCCTCGGCGCGCCGCCGAGCCACGTCGATCGCCACCGGCGAGAGATCGAGCAACGCGGCCCGCGCACCTTCGGTGGCCAGCATGACGCCCCATTCGCCGGTGCCGCAGCCGTAGTCGAGTGCGGTGAGGCCGTCGACCGGCACGGCGAGCAGCTCGTCGAGCACCTGGACGTAAAGGAGACGTCTCTCGTACATGGGGCTGGCCGGGTCGTGGATCTGCCGCAGCAGGATGTCCCGGCTGCAAGCAAGGGCATGGTCGGGAGCCGCCAGATGTTGGCCGTAGGCCCGGTCGTAGTGGGAACGTTCTTGCTCCGCGCTGATGCTCAAGGTTGGGATGGCTTTCTGCGTGAAGCGGGTTCTGTGCCGCACTCTGGGAGGTTTCGTGAGACACGGGAAGGTAGCCCCATGTGCATAGCGCAACGAGAACCTTGTCCTCATTGGGCGAGGTGTACCTACAGGAGTCTTACCGCCTCAGTTCATGGTGTAGGGGTGGACCGCTGCGTCCACCCCGGCGCCGGGTATTAACCGGGCACATGGGTAACACATGATGCCAAGCACATAGGTAACACTTTGAGGCATAGAACATTTCTGGGAGGGAATGCTTTATGCCGTGGCAGGAGACCTGTGTGCGAGACGAGAGAACCCATTTTATCGTGGACTGGGAAAGAGACGAGGAGTCGATGGCCGAGCTGTGCCGGCGCTACTCGGTGAGCCGCAAGACCGGCTACAAATGGCTGCAGCGCTACCAGCAGCAGAGCTGGGAAGGTTTGCAGGACCACTCCCGGGCGCCGCAACGCCATCCCGGTCAGACCGCGGCCGCGATCGAGCAAGAGATTCTCGCTCTGCGGGTGCAGCACAGTCGCTGAGGTGCGGTCACCTTGAGGGCGCGGCTGCAGCGAAGGCAGCCCGACGTGGCATGGCCGGCGGTGAGCACGATCGGAAATCTGCTGCGACGACACGGTCTGAGCGTGCCTCGACGACGCCGGCCCCGCGCCGCACCGACCCCGCTGCCGCTGACGCCAGGCAAGCAGCCCAACCAGGTTTGGTGCGCCGACTTCAAAGGCTGGTTTCGCACCCAAGACGGCCGGCGCTGCGATCCCTTAACGATCTCGGACGCGGCCAGCCGCTACCTGTTGCGGTGCCAGGCGGTGACGAAACCGGACGGGGACCATGTTCGGCCGTTGTTCGAGGCGACGTTTCGAGAGTTTGGACTGCCGCGGGTGATGCGCACCGACAACGGGCCGCCGTTTGCGACCCTGGCGGTGCACGGGCTGGGGCGGCTGGCAGTGTGGTGGATCAAGTTGGGGATCTGTCCCGAGCGGATCGAGCCGGGACATCCGGAACAGAACGGGCGGCATGAGCGGATGCACCGTACGCTGAAGCAAGAGACCGCCGCGCCGCCAGCGGCGAATCTGCGAGCGCAGCAACGGGCGTTTGATGGCTTTCGCAGCGACTACAACGAGGAGCGACCGCACCAGGGACTGGAGTTGCGAACCCCTGGTGAGTGTTATCACGGCGCGGCGCGGGCGTATCCGTCGCGGGTGGACGAGCCGGAGTATGCGGCGCCGATGCAGGTGCGGCGCGTGATGGATGGGCGGATTCGCTGGCGGCGTCAACGAGTGTTCGTCGGCAAGGGACTCAACGGGGAGCGGGTCGGGGTGGAGGAGATCGAGGAGGGCGTGTGGCGAGTGTGGTTTTCCTTTTATGAGTTGGGAGTATTCGAGGAACGAGAGCGGCGGTTGCGCCCGAGCAAGGGCCCAGCGGCGGGCCCTTCGTCCGGGGGTGGGACTTGACTCTGGTCGCCCTCCGGGCTCCCTGCGTCAAGCCCCACCCCGGACGAAAAGTGTTACCTATGTGCTTGGCATAAAGTGTTACCTATGACCCGGTCAGTTCAGCCGCTCAGTTGCTTTCAGTTTCAACATCAAGAGAACCTATTGCCAGTCGCCACGCCAGGGGCGGAAACAGCGGTCCGCCCCCACAAGCTGCATCCTCGACGCCTGGGGCTATCAAGTGCGTAGCCCGTGCGAGTTAGTGAGTCCCGAGTCGGCCCGGGGCCGACGCTGCCCGCCGGGAGGCGCGCGCCACCCCCTTGCGTCGGACCCTTGAATTGGACCCCCTAGATTGGGTCAGCGCGGTGGATCAGGTGCAGGATGTTGCCCTCCGGGTCGAGGAAGAACGCCAAGCGGTTTCCTCCGGCATTGAGCTCCTGGACGATCTCCACCCCTTTCCCGGTCAGGTCTTGCTTGCCGGCGTCGAAGTCGTCGACGGCGATGGCGAGGTGGCGGATGCCGGGCGTCTTCATCTCGGTTGCGACGGCATCGCCTTCGGACGGAATGATCTCGAGCATCGTCGAGTCGGGCGCGCGAACGAAGACGTTGCCCCCGTAGCGGTGGACGATGGGAAAGCCGAGCGTCTTGTCGTACCAGGTGGCGAGGGCCTCGGGGTCGGGAGAGGCGATGGCGGTGTGTTCGATTCCTTTGTACATCTGTTTTGCTCCTGTTGGCCGGGCCGCGATGCACGGTCGCTCGTAACGCGCCCCTGGTTTAACGGTGGCCCTGTCCTACTGTAACTCGGCTGGGACGCTGCCGTAGGACCAGCCTTCGCCCGAGAACGGCGCGTGCGGTGCGCGACGCGGCGCTTTGCCAGGCGTGAGCCGGTTCGCAAGCCGCACGCCGGCGTCGGCGATCTGGGTGCCGGCGGTCCGTTCGAGATTACTGTAGCTGGTGAGGCGCGTTTCATAGCCGCCGCCGGTGGGGCTCAAGGCCTCCTCCGTTGGCACGTAGCCGACGCAGCCGTTCGCTAACTCCACGGGATAGGTGAACGGGAACTTGCTGCGCTTCTTGATGTCGAGCCCATATTCGACGAAGTACTCCGCCGGATTCGAAACGAACACAGCCGGCCCGACTTGCACCGCCTGCACTTCGACATCGACCACGGGCGTCTTGGCGATCAAGGCGTCGAGCATCACGATCTCTTTGGCGAAGGTCCACTCGCTGCGGCCGGCCTTGTCGGGCCCTTGGTTGATGAGTTCGGTCGAGCGTTTGACACGTTCGGGGCTGGGGGTGCGCCTGGGAATGGCAAGGACCTCCAGCGTGGAGTCGACCGGGCCCATCGGGCCGGTGTGCATCGAAGCGAGCACCTTAACGGCCTCGGCCCCGACGCGGCTGCCGACGAGCCGCGCCCACTCCTCGCGGCCCGGATTGATGTAGGGGCTGAGGTTGTTGACCTGGGTAATGTCGCCGTTGGCGCCGGCGAGGAACACCACGACCACCTTGTCGCCGAAGACGCCACGGATGGTCTTCTCTAGGTAGTAGATCCAGTTGGCCGAGATACCTCCCGGGCTCGTCGTGGCGTGGCAGGCGTAGTTCACCACGCAACCGACGAGGTTGCCGTTGCGGTCGAACGTGCCGATGACGCCGACTTCGGGATCGGTCGGGCCGGAGGGCTCGATGATGTTGGGGTTGCCCTGCCGTGGGTGCGTCTGGGTGCGGCCGTTCTTCATGCGGAAGCGCCGGTTGTAGGCCGCCTCCTTCTCGTGCCCAGAGCCGACGCCGCAGGGCCGCTCGGCGCGCGAACCGTTGGCTTGCAGGACCGCCGAGACGAGCTGGTCCTCTACGTAACGCAAGAACTTCGGGTCAGCGGCGGATGACTTCTCGTACGCCAGCTCTTGGACGAACTTCGACGCGTGGTCGTACTCGCCGGGCTGCACCATCCCGACGGGCCCGGAGGAATGCGAATGCGACGCGCCGATCAAGATGGCGTCCGCGGCGATGCCGGACTTGCGGCGGATCTCCTCTCTCGCGGCGAGGACGACGTGACGGGGAATCATTAGCGTGTCGGTACCGACCAACGCGACACGCTTGCTGCCGTCATCGAAAACAGCGGCGCGCACCTTGCAGGCATCGTGGAACTTCTGGTGGTAGGCCTTACCGTACCCGCCGGGCTGTTCCATCCCGATGTCGGGGGTGATGTCGGTCTCGGCGTAGCCGACCTGCAACAGTGCCGGTGCGGCGGGGCTTGCCCAGCTTCGGCCGAGCAGCCCGGTGACGCCGAGCAGGCCGGCACCCTTGAGAAAGTTTCGTCGTTCGATCATCGGGTACCTCCGCGCGCCTGATGTTGACACGAACTCGAGCCGAGGGCGGGCGGGCACGGGGGCCCTCCCCTACAGTCTCGCTGGGATCTCCGCGACACTCTATTAGACGCGCAAGTACGGTTTCAGCGCGGCGAAGTTGTGCTCGATCTCGGCGATGGCGTCCTCGGACCAGGTGTAGTCCCCCCGGCGCGACTTGGTGGTCTTGAAGATGCCGCGGCGTTTGAACATGTAATTGCGCACGCCCGGGATGTGCGCGTCGAGGTTGATCATCAACATCAGCTTGCTGAAGATCTCGCGAATCTTGTCGCGGTCACCCTTCAGATGTAGCTCCCAAAGCAGGGCGTAGATGTCGGCGTACATGGCGCCAGGCATGGTCCCGTCGAGGCCATACCGCATCTCATAGGGCCAGCCGCGTCCCGCCGCACCGCTGAACACGCTCTTGATCACCTTCGGCCGGTACTTGGCGAGCTTCAGCATGCGCTCCATGACCGGCTTATACTCTTCCTTGATGTAGCCGAAGTTGGGGAACTTCTCCGCCATCTCGATGATGAATTCGACAGTGGCCTCCACGTCCTTCGCGCCACCCGTCGTCTGGATGAAAACCGGCCGCTTGGCGAGCTTGCAAAGCTCGCTATAGTAGACGCGATAGTAGTCGAGTGACGTCGCCTCCTTGGGCGGCATAGCGATCAAGGCGTCCGGCTCGACCTTCTCGGCGTGGCGGGCGAACTCGAGCATCTGCTCGGTGTTCGGCGCCTGGACACCCAGCACGAGGGCCGGCTTCTTCCCCTTGGCCGCCTTGGCCAGCACTTCCATTCCGCGAAAGCGCTCTTCCTTTTTCAGGTAGGGGTATTCGCTGGCGAACTGCGGCCACACCATGCCCTGCACGCCGCTCTTGTCGAGGAAGTCGACCTCGCCGGCTAGGTCTTCGTAGTCGACCTCCTTGGCCTCGGTGTAGGGCGTCGCCATGATGATGAACGCGCCGCGCATGGTCTTGTCGGCGGCGAAGGACGGCAGCGCCGGTGACGCGGCCGCCGCCCCCAACATCCGTAGCATGTCCCGTCTTGTGAAAGGCATTGGCATAGGAACTCCTCGCTTGTTTCTGGGCTTGTTTCGCCTGGCATTATATCCGAACGGTTTGCGATCCATCTTTTGCAGCCGCGCCAACTGCCTAACCGCCCCCCCCCCCGCCCCCGGCGCGAGCCGCGGGTACCCTGTGGATATACTAGAGTTCGTGTGGCCTGCCGGGCCGGGGGCAAATGTGCCGGAACAAGCGGAAGGACAGGAATCGGTAACCTTCGGGTTGTCGGTGGAGACGAGGAATGAGCGGGGCGTGATGCACCAGCTCACCGGCGTCATCGCCCGTCTCGGCGGCGACATCACTTGGGTCGCGATCCTCGACAGCCAAAAGCCGATCGAGACGGTCTTCTTCGAGATCTGCGGTATCGAATCGCTCGATCCGATCATTGAAGAATTGCGCGTGCTCCCAGTCGTCGTGACGGTGTCGGAGCAGCGCACCCTCAAGAGAATCTTCGGCAAGCGCATCATCATCATCGGCGGCGGGGCCCAGGTCGGTCAGGTCGCGCTGGGCGCAATCTCGGAGGCCGACCGTCACAACCTGCGCGGCGAACGCATCTCGGTCGACACGATTCCCCTGATCGGCGAAGTCGAGCTAGCCGAAGCCGTTCGCGCGGTGGCGCGGCTACCGCGCGCCCGAGCGTTGGTGCTGGCCGGAGCTTTGATGGGCGGAGCTATCGAGGATGCCATCCGCGAGGTCCGCGCCAAAGGCCTTCGCGTGATTTGCCTAAACATGGCCGGCAGCGCCCCCGACGCCGCCGACCTGGTAGTAACCGACCCCATCCAAGCCGGTGTCATGGCCGTGATGGCAATCGCTGACACCGCCCGCTTCGACGTATCCCGCCTTACCAAGCGGGTCTTCTAAACAATCCCGTTTTCGCGCGTGCATCACGGCCCGATACCCTCCTTAGCCTTCTTGGAACTATTGCTCTAGGGGATCTGAGGTATCTTCCCGAGCCGGGTAGGGGCGTATTACCTACCTAATCCCAAGCTTTCCCGCCTTCCCGGTTGTGCGGCCTCGATCCGATAATGGGGGCTGGGTCGCAGGGAATACGTAGATGAACGCAGCCGCTGTTAAACCTTGGCAAAACACCGAGATCGAGTCCAATCACTTCAGTCCGGAGTCGCCAAACTCGCTCCAGCAGGCCGGCCTATCGGAATCGTTGGTCGAGCAGCTTCTTCTGAAGAACCTCTACTTCCGGCCTGAGGTCACCGGCCGCGAGCTATCGAAGGCGCTTGGGCTGCGTTTTAGCGTGATCGAACCGGTCTTGCAGGTACTCAGACAGGCGCGGCTGCTCGAGACGAAGCGTTCCTCCAGCATTGGGACGATCTCAGCCAGCTTCGCGCTCTCCGAGTCGGGGCGCACGCGGGCCAAGGAGTATCTCGAAGGCAATCAACTCGTCGGACCCGCTCCGGTGCCCCTCGAGCAGTACGTCGACGCCGTCCACCGCCAGCACATCAAGCCGGGTTGGATGACCAAGGCAAAGCTCAAGACCGCTCTGCAAGACGCAATCATCAACGACGAGTACCTCGGCATGGTGGGGCCGGCGGTGAACGCGTTCCGCTCCATGCTCGTCTATGGAAAACCGGGCAATGGCAAGAGCTTCCTCTCCGAGCAGCTCTCGAAGATCGACTCCGAGCCTGTTTTCATTCCCTATGTCGTTGAAGCTGAAGGGCAGCTCATCAAGGTTTTCGACTCGCTACACCACCAGCGCGTCGACGCCGACTCGGTTAGCGTCGCCCTGACCGAAGAGGCGCCGTTCGACCAGCGCTGGGCCAAGTGCCGCCGTCCCTTTCTCGCCACCGGCGGCGAGCTCACGATGGACATGCTCGACCTGATGTACATCCCCGGCGCCAAGATCTACGACGCGCCGTACCAGATGAAGGCCAACAACGGCATCTACCTCGTGGACGACCTCGGACGTCAGCAGATCACGCCGACCGAGCTGCTCAATCGCTGGATCTACCCGCTTGATACGGAGGTCGACTTCCTGCGATTCCGCACGGGCGCGAAGATCCAGGTGCCTTTTGAGTGCTTCATCATCTTTTCCTCGAACCTCAACCCTGCCGAGTTGGGTGACGAAGCGTTTCTTCGGCGGCTGGAATACAAGCTCTTCATGAAGAACCCTTCCGAGGAAGAGTACACCACGATCTTTCACCAGTACTGCGCACAGATCAAGATCGAGTACCCGGAAGACCTGCCCCAGTACGTGCTCGATCGCCATTACCGCAACGGGTCCCGCAAACTTCGGCGCTGTCATCCCCGCGATGTGATTCGAGTTGCCGTGGACCTGATGAACTTCGAGAGCCGCCCCTATCGTTTGACGCGCGAACTGGTCGACCGCGCCTTTGCACTGAAGTTCGTCACGGAAGACTACACCGAGGAATAGCCGGCCCGCGGGCCATCGTGCCCGAGCGTCAATGACGGAGCGCGGGGCGCGGCCTGCGCTCGCCGATGTGCCTATCGGGTACTCTGTTCGTATGCGTGGGTTGTCGCTGCATCGACTTGGGGTCTGGCTGCCGGCGGCTATGGCGCTCGCCGGCATGGCGGGTGCGCAAACATCCGAGCCGGTTGAGTTCTTCGAGTTGAAGATCCGTCCGCTGTTTGCCGCTAAGTGCGTCGAGTGCCACGGGCCGAAGCAGCAGATGGGCGGACTCGACCTTTCCCGCCCTGAGGGCTTGACGCGCGAGGAGTCGGCCGCCGGCATGAAGCCGGTCGTCGTGCCGGGTGACCCCGCCGCCAGCGGTTTGATCACGGCCGTCGCGTATCAAGGCAAGATCAAGATGCCGCCGGCGGGCAAGTTGAGCGAGCGGGAGATTGCCGACCTCACTCGATGGGTCGAGATGAGAGCGCCGTGGCCCGAAGAGGCCCGCGCGGCCAAGATCAAGACCCGCGCTCCAGGCCAGCCGATCACCGATGAAGAGCGGGCCTTCTGGGCCTTCCAACCGGCAAAGGACCAGACCCCGCCCGCGGTGAAGAACGAAGCCTGGGTGCGCACGCCCATCGACCGCTTCCTGCTCGCGCGAATGGAGGCGGAGGGGCTCGAACCCGCCACGCCGGCCGACAGGCTCACGCTGCTGCGCCGCGTGACGTACGACCTGACCGGGCTGCCTCCGACAGCGCGT
The DNA here is from genome assembly GCA_965261065.1 of Bryobacterales bacterium. Taxonomy (GTDB): domain Bacteria; phylum Acidobacteriota; class Terriglobia; order Bryobacterales; family UBA6623; genus JAKZVK01. The sequence goes on from OZ253444.1 coordinate 8,886,804, forward strand.
GAAATCCACGACTTCGTTGAAGATGACTCGCCCGGCGCCTACCGCAAGGTGGTCGAGCGGCTGCTCGCATCCTCCCGCTACGGCGAACGCTGGGGGCGCCACTGGCTCGACGTGGCGCGCTACGCCGACTCGACCGGCGTTGACGAAGACCACAAGTATCCGTACGCGTGGAAGTATCGCGACTACGTCGTCGACGCCTTCAACGACGACTTGCCCTACGACCGCTTTGTGCAAGAGCAGATCGCCGGCGACCTGCTGCCGCCCCGAGACGGAAGTGCGAAGCCCGGCGAAGTCAACACGCTCGGCATCGTCGCGACGGGCTTTCTCGCGCTCGGCCCCAAGCTCATCGCCGAGCAGGACAAGAAGAAGATGTTCTACGACATCGTCGACGAGCAGATCGAGGTGGTCGGCAAAGCGCTTCTTGGGCTGACGCTACAGTGCGCGCGCTGCCACGATCACAAGTTCGACCCGATCCGCACGCGCGACTACTACTCCATGGCCTCGATCTTCGCGAGCACAAGGCAGCTCGAGGACTGGGAGGCGCATGTATCGAAGCTGTACTTCGCGCCGCTGGTGCCGGGTGAGGTGGCCGACCGCTACTACGACCACCAGAAGAAGATGGAGATCAAAAAGCAGCAGATCACCAATGTCTTGGAAGAGCAGACGGCACGTCACGCGATGGCTCTGATGCCAGGAATCCCCGCGTATCTTGTCGCGACGCGGGACGTTCAGACCGCTACCGCTCGAGAGCAAGAGACTACGGGCGAGGACAGCGCTGAGACACAGGAAGTGGGTCAACCCAGCGAGGCCGTGACCACGGTAGCCGTGAAGCACGGCCTCGATTCCGAACTGCTCGACAAGTGGGCCGATTACCTGCTCACGCCGTCGAAAGAGGTACGGCCGCACCTCGACCGGTGGCATGAGGCCGATGCAGATTCGCTGGAAGCCGTGGCCCGTGACTATCAAGCCGAGTTCGAGAAGACGGCCACCAAGCGGTACGAGGGCTTGGCACAGTGGCGAGAACAGTTCGCCGAGGCTGTTGCCAAAGGGGAGGATGCACCCGAAAGACCCCGCTTCTTCGCAGGTGAGAATCGCTTCTTCTACGAGACGACCCGCGGCAGGGGTCCGTTAGCCATCGCCAAAGACGCCCGCAGTGCGATCTTCACCAAGGATGCTCTCGAAGCGCTGGCAAGCCTCGAGGCCGAGTTGGAAGGGCTGACGGCGGCCCTGCCTCCGAAGCCGCCCATGGCTAACGCCGTGGCCGAGGACAAGCCCGTGGAGCAACACGTCTTTATCAGCGGCAATGTGCGACGTTTGGGTGAGGCGGCGCCGAAGTCCTTCCCCGTGATTCTGACGGGTGAGAACGAGCCGGCCATCACCGAGGGCAGCGGCCGCATGGAGTTGGCCCGCTGGCTCGCGAGCGCCGAGAACCCTCTCACGGCTCGCGTGATGGTGAACCGCATCTGGCAATGGCACTTCGGCGAGGGCTTGGTCCGCACGCCGAACAACTTCGGCAAGCTGGGCGAGCGGCCCACCCATCCCGAACTGCTCGACTACCTGGCCGCGGAGTTCGTCCGCGGCGGCTGGTCGGTGAAAGCGATGCATCGGCTGATTGTGTTGTCGAACGCCTATCAGATGAGTACCGAAGTCGATGCCGGCGGCTACGAATCGGATCCGGAGAACCGGCACTGGTCGCGCTTCAACCGGCGGCGCATGGAGGCCGAGGAGATTCGTGACTCGCTGTTGGCGATCGAAGGCACCATCGACTTCGGCATGGGGGGAACCATCCAAACCGGCATTGGACAGGGCATGACGACGACGAACCAGCTTCCGCCCTTCGACGTGTCGAAGAGCTACCGGCGGACGGTCTACCTGCCCCTGCGGCGCGCGAACATCGCCAAGTTACTCACGCTGTTCGATTTTGGCGACGCAACGACGAGCACCGGGGCACGGGCGAGCACGAATGTCGCGCCACAAGCTTTGTTCATGATGAACAGCGAGTTCGTCTCGCGCGTGGCGAAGGGCTTGGCTCGCCGCGTACTCGCCGAGCGCCGCATGCCGGATGAGCGGCGCGTCCGTAGCGCCTGGTTGACGGCGCTGGCCAAGGAGCCGACCGAAGCCGAGATTGCCGAGGGCCTCGCCTATGTCGCCGAGTTCCGAAGCAGTGCAACCGAGATGGACTTTGCGACGATTGAAGGCTCGCGCCATGCGAAAGAGCATCGCTTGTCCGATCAGCCGGCCTACTACTACGGTGAGTCTGCCCTGGCTGCCTGGCAAAGCTACTGCAAGATCCTGCTCGCTTCGAACGATTTCATCTACATCCAATGAGACTGCCTGTGGAATCGTCCGTCGGTCGGCCGGTGTCGCGCCGTGCGCTGCTGCGGCAGACGGCTTGCGGCTTCGGGCTGCTGGGCCTGCGAGCGCTGCTGGCCGCCGAAGAGGCGCGCGATCCCCTCGCTCCGAAAACGACGCACTTCCCCGCCCGGGCGCAGCGAGTCATTTTTCTCTTCATGCATGGCGGACCGTCGCATCTCGATACGTTCGACCCCAAGCCGGCGCTGGCTCGTCATCACGGCGAGCCGCTGCCGTTCAAACGCCCGTTGACGTTCGCGGAGGAGCAAGTGGGCGGGTTGCTGAAGTCGCCGTTCGAATTCAAGAAGCGCGGCCAAAGCGGTATCGAGATCAGCGAGCTGTTTCCGAATCTGGCGACGCACGCCGACGAGATGTGCTTCGTTCGCTCGATGGTGGGCGACAGCGTCGCGCATGGCGGCGCGTTGATGCAGCTTCATACGGGGACGAATACCTTTACGCGGCCGAGTTGGGGCTCGTGGGTGGTCTATGGCCTCGGCACGGAGAACCAGAACCTGCCGGGGTTCATCACGATCAAGCCGACGCTGTTCCACGGCGGCGCGAAGAACTACAGCGCGGGCTTCCTGCCGGCGGCCTACGAAGGAACGGCGATCGGCTATGCGGCGCTCGGTCCCGACGATTTGAAGGAGCCGATTCAATACCTCGAGAATCGCGGCCTCACGCCCGAACAGCAGCGTTTCGAGCTCGAGATGCTCGACAAGATCAACCGCCGCAGCGCCGAGCGGGCCCGCTTCGACCCGCAGCTCGAGGGGAGGATCCAGGCTTTCGAGTTAGCGGCGCGCATGCAGACCGAAGCGCCCGAGGCGTTCGATATTGTGAAGGAGTCCGAAGCCACCAAGAAGCTCTACGGGCTGGACGACGAAGAGTCGCGCGACTTCGGCTGGCAGTGTCTGGTGGCGCGGCGGCTGTCGGAGCGTGGCGTGCGCTTCGTACAGGCCTCGCATACGTATCGCGTGGGCAACCCGGTTGGGTGGGACGCCCACTCGCAGCTCGTTCCCAACCACGTGGGCCGGGCCCAGCAGGTCGATCAACCGATCGCCGGGCTGCTGACGGACTTGCGATCCCGCGGGCTACTCAAAGACACGCTGGTCGTTTGGAGCGGGGAGTTCGGCCGCACACCGGTTGCGCAATCCGGGGATGGGCGCGACCACAACCCCTATGGCTATACGTCGTGGATGGCGGGGGCCGGCGTCAAGCCGGGTTTCGTCTACGGTGCGACCGACGAGTTTGGGTATCACGCGGTGGAAGACCGCATGCACATCCACGATCTGCATGCGACGGTGCTGCATATTCTCGGGCTGGACCACAAGAAGCTCACCCACTTCCACGCCGGCCGCGACTTTCGGTTGACCGATGTGGCGGGGACTGTGGCCGAGAAGCTGCTGGCGTAGGGACTCGTGCTGACGAGGTTCTTTTCCATCGCCCTTTCAGGGCTCAAACGCGCTGGCGGACGGGACCCTGGGTTTCGGCTTCGCCTCCACCCAGGGCTAACATCCAACGCCGCTTCGCGGCTTGAAGTTGGTTTCCAGCCTGGGCTGAAGTCGGCCAAAAGGGCAGGGGTGCCTGCTGCGGTTGGGCCTACCGAGCCTCGCCGCTGGGCTACATCCAGCGCCGCTTCGCGGCTTGCATCGTGCAAGTAGAGTGCCATTGCACCTGAAGCGGGCACGGCATGCCCCTACATTGCAAACACGAAACGTAACCGTACTTGCGAAACACCCTGCTAAGCTACCCGCTGCGTGCGGCCGGTCTCGGCCGCCTTGTAGCCGGCGAAGACGACTTTGAGGACATAGAGGCTGTCGTCGGCGGTGAGGGGCGCCGGTTCGAGCCCGGCGGAGGCGCGCACACAGGCCCGCACGAACGGCGAGTAGCCGGTAGGCACGTCGGGCGGCTGAAAGCTGCGGATGGCGGGCTCGGCGTCCTTGCGGCTGTACCACTGGAGCGGCTCGCCACCGTGCTTGTCGATCTGCAGCCAGCCGTGTGAGCCCCAGATCTTGATGTGCGAATGGTACCCCTTGTCGAGGTAGTAGCCGGAGGTGACGGTGCCGAAAGTGCCGTTGTCGAACTTGAGGGCCAGGGCGGCCGAGTCTTCGGTGTCAAGGGGCTGTCCGCCGACGACTCCGGTGAAGCCTGCCACCTCGCTGATGCGTGATCCAGTCATGAACATGGCCAGATCGAGCCAGTGGATCCCCAGCCAGATGAGGTGGCCGCCTCCTCCGCGAGCTTTCTTGGCGCGCCAGGTATCGTGGTAGCTAGGCCGCGTGAGGCGCGTCTGGTCGGCGATGAGATGGATTTCGGTTCCGTAGATCTTGCCTATCTTCCCTTCCTGGATGAGACGCCGCGCCTCGCGCACCTCAGGATTGAGCCGGTTGGCGAGGGCTAGCATCAGATAGAGATTATTCTGGTTGGCCTTGCGAACCAGCGGCTCGAAGTCTTCCGCGCGGACGCAGGATGGTTTTTCCGCCATCACGTGGCAACCGGCGTCGAGAGCCGCATCGATGGCCGGGGGTGAGAGTTTGGCTTCCATCGAGACGAGGGCCATGGCGGGCTTTTCAGCGGCGAGCATGGCGCCGGGATCGCTGTAGGTGGACGCAAGCTTGGAGCCGAGGGCCTTGCGGGCGGCTGCGATGGTGTCGCCGCTCGGGTCGGAAAGCGCAACCGACTCGACTTCTTCGGCCTCGGCCAAGGCTGGAAAGTAGGCGCTGAGATGGGCGCCTTCGGCGTGGGTGATCAGGCCGACCTTTACTTTCGCCGACGCAGGGGCGGCCGCAGCCGCCGAGGAGGCCGCCACCGCCGCGGCACCCAGGGTCTTGGTGAAACTTCTCCTGTCCATAGCTCACCTCGGCGGCTGACGGGAAGACGCTTGCGTCAACCTTCTTGAATTTCACGCCGCTCGGGATCGAACACCATGCGGCGGCCGCTCCACTGCGCATCCGTCGTCATGATGCATGCCACCGAGTGCCCATAACCCGCCAGCGGCGGCGCGTAACAATCTTGCGGGGCGCGCCGGCGGACGCAATCGAGCCAGTTCGCCATGTGGTGCTTGACGCCGGGCTTCTCGGGGATCTCGACCGGCTCCTTGGGCATGTCAGGGTTCTTGCTGTCGTCGCCCACGAGCTTCCACTCGTTCTCGACCAGCATGGTTCCCTTGGTGCCCTGTACGCGGGTGACGCTGCCCGAGTTGTTGATCAAACAGGTGGCGTAGGTGGCGAGGAACTGCTTGTCGCCGCTGCCGTACTTGAGCACGGCTTGCATGGTGTCGGGGTTCTCGCGGTAGTCGCGCCACTTGAGAATGGCGCCGTCGGCGACGACACTCGTGGGATACGGCTCGCCGGTCAGCATGTGGACGACATCGATGCCGTGCGTCATCCATTGGTCGATGATGGCGCTCGAGAACTCGCGGAAGAGCCGGAACGAGCGATAGATCTTGGGGTCGAAGGGACGGTACGGCTTGCCCATCAGGAAGCGTTCCCAGTCGACGTCGCTTTCCTTGAGCGAGTTGAGGTCTTCGGGCTTACGGGCCCAGCGGTACTTGCTGTAGGCATTCCAGATGACATCGACTTTCGCAACGTCGCCGATGCGGCCTTCGCGAATCCAGTCGGCAGCGGTCTGGTACTGCGGGTAACTGCGGCGCTGGGTTCCAAGCTGGACCACGCGGTCGGACTTCTCGATTGCTTCGTAGGCCGCGTTCAGCTCGGAGAGCACGTTGCCCATGGGTTTCTCGCAGTAGACGTGCTTGCCGGCCTCGATGGCCGCCTTGAGCATCTTCGAATGCTGGAAGTCGGGCGTGGCGATGATGACCGCGTCGATGTCCTTGTCGTCGAGAAGCTCTTCGTAGCGGGGCGTCGCTTTGGGCTCGATGCTGTAGGACTCGCGAACCAGCTTTGCCGCCGCGTCGAGGCGCTTGTTCCAGATGTCGCAGACGGCGGTGAGGCGGGCGTTGTACTGGCTGCCGTACTCGATGCAGTCCTTCATGAGACCGGTACCGCGGCCGCCGGGGCCGATGATGCCGATCTGGATGCGATCGTTGGCGCTCGCTTGAGCGCGGCCGGGCTTGGGCATGGCGGCCAAGGCCAGGCCGGCGGCTGATCTGCCGATGAAGTCGCGCCGGGGCAGGTTGTTGTTGGTCATGGGTGGAAAGCCTCCTGATGCGTCAGAGTATACACCGGTGGTGTTAGCCGTCGGGGGCAACGGATCAAGGCGGAGATTGCCCGAAGAGGAAGCGACTACGCCGATGAGGGCTCGCCTTCCGGCCAAGGTGCGCCAGGAAACCGAGCCCCGAACGCAAGTGAGGGGTAGATCCGCCACCGGACGACTTTGAGGCATCGCACCCATCACTCACCTTCCTGGCTCGGTTTCTGGTTTGGTCGCTCCACCCAGCGGTTTGGATTGACATACACCGCCATCGCGGGACCTTGCTGGTGCGCCACATACTCGACCGCGGCGTCGACCTCACCCGTCTCCCACAGGTATCTCGTGCTTCCGTGACGAGCCCAACCCCCCTCCCGCCGCTCCGATCGATTCAACGCCCGTGAGGCGCGCCCCTTGAACTGCGTCATGACCTTTTCAGATCGCACGGCCGCGTCGACCACAACGTGAACATGGTTCGATCGGACGTGCGCGGCGTGTAGTACCCATCCGCGATACCCGGCGTGCTGCCGGATCGCTTCGAGAACCACGGCGCGTTCCTCGACGCCCAACGTGTCGGCCGGGTGCTTGGAAAGGCTCCGCTCGAACCGTTCCCTTCCTGGGTTCTCGTCCAACAACCGCGTATGCGGCTGGTTATGGAAACGGTCGACGGATCCGTCCTCGTCGCCGTGGAGTCTCGTACCGTAGCAGGTAAAGGTGATGAGATACGCTCTGGGACCGCTGCCGGGCCTCGCAGACGTTTCGAGCTCACACAAAAGTGCTTCCAGTATAGGTGGTGGACCCATCGAGAAACCGAGCCCCGAACGCAAGTGAGGGGTAGATCCGCCACCGGATGGCACAGGGGCATCGCCCGCCCCCCACTCGCGTTCGGGGGGACAAGCACGTTTGACAAACCCAACCCGGAACTCCGGCAACGGGTTCGCTACCTCAGAGTCATCGGGTGGCGGATTTACCCCTCACTTGCGTTCGGGGCTCGGTTTCCGGGCTCGTTGTGTCGCTGCCATCGGGGCGCGCCGTCGAGATCGTATACTTGATCTCTGGTTGGCGGCGGCCTGCCGACGGATCACCGCCTGCTGCATCGATCGAACCATGACTCGTTTGTCGTTCGCCGTACTGACCTGCTTGCTCGCCTCAGGTCTGTGGGGCGCGGATTCGGATTCCGAAGCGGGCGACGGCTTGCGGCCCGGCTTGGCGGCAACCTACCGCCAGGGCAACCACACGGTCCGCTTGGCAGTCCCCTCGCCGAACTTTCACCTCGAGACGGAGGAGTCGGTTCATCCATCGCTCGGGCCTGCGTTTGATGGCGAGTGGCGAGGATTGATCTCCATTCTGCAGGCCGGCACCTACCGGTTTCGCGGGGGTCGGTTTCGCGGCGGGCCGCGGGTCACCATCGGGGGCTCGGCTGTGGGGGACGCGGGGGTGCGCCTGTCGCCGGGGCGGCACCCGATTCGCCTGAGCTACCGGCGCAAGCCAGGCGAGGCGGTCCTGCGGCTCGAGTGGAAGGCGGAACACTTCGATTGGGAGCCGGTTCGCGACGGACGGTTCCTCCATGATCCGGCGGGTGCCGACCGGGCGCGGGGCGACCTGATCGAACGCGGCCGTGCGTTGGCGCGCAAGCTGGGCTGTGTCAACTGCCACGCGGCGAACTCCCCGTCGCTGAGGCCACGCATGGGCCCCCGGCTGACGGGGCTGGGCTCGCGAACGAAGCGCGAATGGGTGTATCACTGGCTCGCGGACCCCTCGGCCTTTCGGGGGGATGCGACCATGCCACGAATGCTTGAAGACGCCGGGCGGCGCGACGTTGCGGCGTATCTGACCTCGCTGAGCGGTGGGGAGCCGCCGGCTGAGATCGAGAAGGTGCCACGGCACGATCGGAGGCGCGGAGCGAGCATCTTTTCGACGCTCGGCTGCGGTGCCTGTCACCGGCGTGATGCGCTCGCCCTCGACGGCATGGGCTCGAAGACGACGCTCGGTGCGCTGACGGAGTATCTGATGCAGCCCGGGAAGTTCGACCCCGGCGGCGGAATGCCGTCCATGCTGCTGACGCGCGAGGAGGCCGGACCGTTGGCCGCGTCTCTACTCGAGTCGACGAACCCGGCGTTCGAGGAGGATTTCGAGGGCGGTAATGCGGCCCGCGGGAAGGAACTGGTGCGTACGGCGGGGTGCTTGGCTTGCCACCTATTGCGGGACCCGCAACCGTTGGCCAACGAACATCGTGCGGCTCCGCTGGAGCGACTGACTCCCGAGCGTGGCTGCCTGGCCGACGAGCCGCCTGCTCAGACGCCACGCTACCGGCTGACAGGTGACGAGAGGCACGCTCTACAGGCCTTCGTTCGCGCGTATTCGGCCCGCCCGGACGTGAGCCCCGCGCCGGTCTACGAGTTCTACAACGCGCTGGACGATCTCCGCTGCCTGAGTTGCCACGCCATGGGGCCAGTGGGGCCGACGGGGCCGGTTCCGGAGAAGGCCCCGTCGCTGACCGGCGTCGGCGGGATGGTGCAAGGGGATTGGCTCGCGGAAGTTTTGACCCGGAAACGGCGCATCCACAGGAGGCTCGAATTGCGCATGCCCCACTATGAATCGGGACAGGTTGAGAAGTTGACTGCCGGATTCGCCAAGGCGGCTGGCCTGAAGCCCGGCACCGGAGACGAAGCGCCCCCGGCGACGGAAACCGCCGAAACCCACGGGGTAGGCATCTTGGGGGTCAACGGCGACAAGGGCGGTTTGGGCTGCATTGGCTGCCACGGCTGGCGCGAGCGGCGGTCACTGGGCGAGAACGGTCCCGACTTGACACACGCCGCACAGAGGCTGCGGTACGGCTGGTTTTACCGTTGGATGCGTGACCCGGCGCGGATTGTCTCCGGCACGTCGATGCCGAACTACTTCGGCCCGATGGAGCCGGCTGAGGCGCGGGAGAAGATCGACGCTCTGTGGGCGGTGCTCTCGATGGGCGAGCGCATGCCGCTGCCCGAAGGCTTCGCCGAGGTCCGCACCGAACCGGGAAGCGAAGCGCAACCCATCCCGGCCGACCGGCCGATCGTGATCCGCTGGGACATGCCCGAAGCCACCCCGTCGGCGTTCGCCGTGGGCCTGCCGGGCGGGGTCTCCTACTGTTTCGACCCCGGGGAATCGCGACTACGTTATGCCTGGCTCGGTGGATACGTCGACATGACGGGCACGCTGTACGAGAAACGCGACCCGAAGACGCGGCTGACGCGGACGGCGGATCTGGTCGGCGAGATCTTCTACCGCTCGGAGGGCTTTCCGCTACGGGTGGGTGATGCCGACAGAATCCCGCAACGCCGGTATCGCGGCTATCGGCTTGTCGAGGGGTCCCCGGAGTTCCACTACCAGGTGGATGGCATCGACGTGTACGAGACGGTGCGCGCCACCGAGGGTCATGACGGGGTTGTTCGGGAGTTCAAGATCGGGCGGGTTGAGCAAGCGATGTGGTTCCTCGCGGCCGAACCCGCCAGGGTTAGCGTCAGCACGTCGCTAGGCGCCTTCGCGGGCGGCAAGGTGCTGATTCCGCAGGGGGTGAACGTCACGTTCGAGGTGACGGTGCGTTCTGTTTCGGCGGAGGGCCGCTGAGCGGTGCGAACGAGCTACATGCGACGGATGAAGGCCTTGGCGTTGGGTCTTGCGCTGGGCGCTCTCGGCGCACGGGGGCAGGTCCCCGCCGACGCCTATCGCGTCGAATCCGTGCCGACCCCTCAGGGCATCGCCCCCGAGGTCAGCGCTATCGCATTCGCTCCCGACGGCAAACTCTACGCCTGCTTCCGGCGCGGCTACGTTTACTCTTTGGACCCACAAACGTCCAGGTGGCGCAAGTTTGCCGAGGGACTGCACACGCCGCTGGGAATTCTGCCGGGCGAGGCCGGCGAGATCTTCGTGGCGCAAGTGCCGGAACTCACGCGCGTGGCCGACACGGACGGCGATGGAACGGCCGACACCTACGAAACGATCAGCGACGCTTGGGGCCTGTCGGGCAATTACCACGAGTTACTCTCCGGGCCCCAGCGGGACGCCGAGGGGAACTTCTACGTCGCGCTTTCGCTGGCGTCGAGCGGCGCCAACCCGCGGCCCCCTTTTCGCGGTGAATTGACCAAGCGAGGCCGCCAATCGGAACAGCCCGAAGAGGGCAAGGTGAATCAGGTCGGGCACTACTCGCCGGTGCCGTACCGCGGCTGCGCCGTCAAGATCACTCCCCAGGGGAAGCTCTCGCCCATCTCGTGCGGCTTCCGGCAGTCGAACGGCATCGTCCGCAGCCCGGAAGGAGAGATCTTCGTCGCCGACAACCAGGGCGACTGGGTAGGCACGTCGCCGCTCCATCACGTGACGCAGGGGGCCTTCCACGGCCATCCGGCGGCGCTCAACTGGTTGCCGGCGTTTCGGGGTCGCGACCCGGTCGAAGCGCGTGTCGAGGAACTACAGAAGATGCGCAAGCTGCCGGCGATCCTGTTCCCGCAAAACGACATGGGTGGCTCGGTCGCGCAACCGCTGTTTGATCTGAGCGAGGGGAAGTTCGGCCCTTACGCCGGTCAAATGTTCGTCGCCGAGTGGACCTACCCGCGGATCCACCGGGTGTATCTCGAGATCGTGGACGGCGAGTACCAAGGCTCAACCTTCCCGTTCGTCTACGGCAATGGCCTGCGAACCAGCAACAACCGCTTGGCGCTCTCACCGGACGGCAAGGCGCTCTATGTGGCGCAAACCTCGCGTGTTTGGGGCGGCGCTACCGAGGGCTTGCAACGCATCGTGTGGACGGGCAAAGTGCCGATGGACATCCTCGAGATGCAGCTGACGAAGACGGGCTTTGAGTTGGTCTTCACCAAGCCGGTGGACCGCGAGACGGCGGCGGACACCTCGGCGTACTCGATGACCCATTACTACTACCTCTATCACCGCACCTACGGCTCGCCGAAGACGGACGTGACTCCGGTGAACGTTACCGGTATATCGATTTCCGATGATGGGCTGCGCGTCGAGCTGACGGTCGACGGGCTCGTGCCCCGCCGGGTGTACGAGTTGCGGCCCAAGGGCATCCGCGCGGCGGACGGTGAGCCGCTGGCCACCACGATCGCTGCATACACACTGAATCGGCTTAGGCGCTGAGGGTCGATCCCGGGCTGGTGCAAGCCTGCCGTTCTTGCGGAGACCGGGCCAAGGCCCGGCACAACGGCGGGCCCCGCGGTCTCACGCGACAGGTGCCGTGTAACGAAACCACGAAACGGGAATACTGTGCGAAGCTAGTTGGTTTCACCTTCAGGATGCGTGTTCCACCCCACCGCCGTGCGCCTTGGGCTCATTTGCCCCTGAGAAAGGCCCTCCTTTGGTTGGCCGTCCTTTGCGCGGCGCTGGGCGCAGTCCACCCTCTAGGCGCGCAACCCTCCTCGCGGACCGAAGAGATCCAACAGGCGCGACGTGAAAAGGCGGCGCAGGCCCAACCCGAGGAGCTGTCCACGGCCGAGAAGCGGTTGAACTCCATTGTTGACAGCCATATCATCGAGCGGCTGGCCACTGGGTTCCACGGGCTCACTCTGCGAATGGGCGGGCTCCCGACCGGACAGGGCTTTGCGCTCGGGCCGCAGTACCTGCGCCAGGACCTCGCCGACGGGAACCTGACTTTCCGGACTTCGGCCGCAGCCACGTCCGGGGGCGGCGTGGTGATCGACTTGCAGGCCTCTCTGCCCAAGCTGTTCGACGAGAGGCTGTTCATCGACTTCTATGCCGCACAACGCAATCTACCGAAGATCGACTATTTCGGCCAGGGGCCCGACTCGGCCGAGGGGAGCCGCACGAACTTCCGTCTGGAGGAATTGAGCTCGGACGTGACGATCGGGTACCGGCCCTTTCGGCACGGGCTGAGGCGCCCGCTCAGCATCGGCTTCACGGGCGGATCCCTGTAGGTGAACACAGGACCGGGCAGCCGCGACGACATCGCGCAAACGGCCGACGTTTTCACGCCACAGAACACGCCCGGTCTCGACGACCAGACCGACTACTTGCGGACCGGGTTCTTCGCCCAGTTCGACTACCGCGACAACCCGTTCGGGGCCCGCAATGGCGGCAACTATCTGGCGCGGTTTACTTACTACGACGACCGCGAGCTGGCTCTGCACGATTTCAAGGTGCTGCACCTCGAGGCGCAACAGTTTATTCCATTCTTCAACGACCGGCGGGTGATCGCGCTGCGGGCCCGCACGATGATGACGTTCACGAACGGCGCCCAGACCGTGCCGTTCTACTTGCAGCCCGTGGTGGGCGGATCGGACGACGTGCGCGGCTTCCGGCCGTACCGTTTCTACGACAACAACTCGATCGTGACCAATGCGGAGTACCGCTGGGAGGCGTTCACCGGTCTTGACGCGGCGATCTTTTTCGACGCGGGCAAGGCGGTCCCGAAGACGTCTCAGCTCAACTTCCATGACTTGGAGGCCACGGCGGGTTTCGGGTTCCGGTTCAACGTGCAGAACGCCACGTTTCTACGGATCGATGTGGGCTTCAGCCACGAGCGGACGATGATCTGGTTGAAGTTTGGGAACATCTTCTGAGGCGATCGAAGAGGTCGAGATGATGCACAGAGCGATCGCGCTAACGCTGCTCACACCGCTGCTGCTGGGGGCCCAGAGGTTCTACGACGATGATCCGCTCGACAAGCAGCCGGCGCCGCTGCACGTCGAGGATGCCAAATCCCGCAAGCTGAACGACTTCTACGATCTCTACCAGAACACCTTCGGCCAGCCGGGCGAGCGGCACTCGAAGAAGAAACGCTCACCGGAGCTCATTCCGTCGCAGGCGGTGAATACGCTGGATGAGGTTCCTGATGATCCGGCGTGGTTCATCAACCGCATCGGCGCCCATAAGATGAGCGTCGAAGATCTGGTTCGCGGCCCGGGGAACGACAAGTCGCCTTCGCTCGACGGCCCATGGACGATTGTTGGAGCCAAGACCAGCGGCGTGACACCCGGCTTTCGAATCAAAGACGCGGCCGGGAGGATGTATTTGCTCAAGTTCGACCCGCCGACCAATCCCGAAATGGCTACGGCGTCGGATGTCATCGGAGCGAAGTTCTTCCACGCTCTCGGCTACAACGCTCCCGAGAACTACATTGTGACTTTCAAGGAGGATCGACTCGCTCTTGGGGAGCTGGTGCGCTTGTTCGACGCGACCGCCGGACGGGATCGGATCATGAAGCGACGCGACGTCACGCTCATGCTGGCCAAGGTGCCGCGTGACCGGCAGGGACGGATCCGCGGTGTTGCCAGCCGCTTTCTATCGGGCAAATTCCTCGGGGAGTTTCGCTACCACGGGACGCGCTCGGACGACGTCAACGACATCGTGCCGCACGAACACCGGCGCGACTTGCGGGGCTTATTCGTGTTCGCGGCCTGGCTGAACCACAACGACTCGCGGGCCATCAACAACATGGATTTGCTCGTCGACGAAGGCGACTCCAAATTCATCAAACACTACCTGATCGATTTCGGGGCGATGTTTGGTAGCGCGAGTGTCACGTCCAACACCGCGCGGGACGGCAACGCCTACTTCTGGGAGTTCAAGCCGGCCCTCGCTCAACTGGTCACGCTGGGCCTCTACACGCCGCGCTGGATGCGGGACAAGTACATCAAGCACCCCGCGCTGGGGATGATCGAGCAAGGGAGCTTCGAGCCTGAGGAGTGGAAGCCGAATTATCCCAATCCTGCTTTTCAGAACCGGCTGCCGGACGATGAATTCTGGGCCGCCAAGAAAGTGATGGCTTTCACCGACGAGGCCATCCGTGCGCTGGTTGGCGAAGCGAAGTTCAGCGACCCCGAAGCGACCCGTCTTCTGACGGAGTACCTCATCACGCACCGAGACCGGATCGGTGAGACCTATTTCGCCAAGGTGCTGCCGCTCGACAACTTCCTGATTGAGGACGGGCGGATCACGTTCGAGGACCTTCAGATCAAGTACGGACTGGTCGACAAGCGCGACTACAAAGTACAGTGGTCACGCTTCAACAACGACTCGGAAGAGCACGCTCCGATCGACGGGGTCACCGGCATGGCGCTTCCGGCGGAGACCCGTAGCGCACCGCTCGGAGCCTACTTCGGCGCGAAGATTCGGGGTGAGGACGAGGCCAAGACCGTAACCGTGTACGTCCGCAAGCAGTCCGAGGGAGTTCAGGTGGTCGGCATCGATCGGACTTGGTGAGTGCATGGGGCAATCCCGCTGCACTTCGAGGGCCTGAGTTTCGAAAAGCCTGGACTCGGCAAGCCTAGAGGCCGGCGCCACTATCGCGGCCGCTTGAGATCTTTGAAGCGGTAGTCGTGAGCCTCGATGCGGACTACCTTGCACATTTCGAATAGGCGGGAATGGGCTCGGGAGCCAATGCGTTCAGCTAGCATGTCTCTGACGCGGTAGTTGCTTGTACTGGTCGGCGCCTCGCGCTTGCGGTCTCCCAAAGCCTCGTCAGGCAGGTTTGTTGTGACGATCAGCGCTTTCTTGTGGTTGTAGCGGTGATTGATGATGGCCGTAACGGTATCTTCCACCCATTCCGTCACGCGATGCGAGCCGAGGTCATCGAGCAGCAGCACCTCGGTGTCGAGCGCAGCCTGATAGGCTGCCCGTTCGCTGGCGCCGGCGGCAGGGTTGTAGCCGGCCCGGATCTTATCGAGCAGGTTCTGGTAATCAAAGAACATGCACTCAAAACCGCGACCGACCAGCTCCCGTAACACGGCCACGGCGAGGTGAGTCTTGCCCACACCCGACGGCCCTTGAAACAGGAGTCCTGGCTTAGGCGTAAGAGGGAATTCACGGGCGTAGCCGCTCGCGTCGATCATCGCATCGGTCAACACCTGGGCGGCGCGAGGATTGTCGCTAGGGGGGATGAAATTATCGAACCCCGCGGCTTCGAATCGCGCGGGGATGGCAGAGCGGCCAGCCAGTGACTCCTTACGGTCTTGCTCGACGCACTCGCAGCGCTCGACGGCCACGACGCCGCCTTTCGTCACTTCGTGCCAGCCGGTACCGGCGCATTTCGGGCATTTCGCTTGACCCGCCATCGTTACCTCATGCTACTCCACGACCACCAGAACTTCACCCGCCGCGACGGAGCCGCCTTCTGCGACCTCGACTGCCGTTACCGTACCCGCCTTGGGCGCCTTCAACTCGTTCTGCATCTTCATGGCCTCGACAACGACTAAGCCGTCCCCGGCGGCCACCGCGTCGCCGACGCTGACCTTCACACGCACGATCTTGCCGGGCATCGGAGCGCGAATGGGTTGCGGACCGGCGGCCTGGAGGGATGCGTCACGGCGGCTGCGACGCCTGGGATCACGGACCGCAATGTCGTAGGTTCGGCCATTGACCGTCGCGCTGTAGACCTCGTCTCCGTCGCCGATGCGGACCTCGAAGCTTCGTCCCGAGACGACAATCGAGTAGATGCCGGGCTCGACCTCCACGATGTCGGCCGTTCCCTCGACGGAGTCCACCGCGAAGCGTACCTGGGAAGAATCACCCGAGACATGCAACTCCAGAACACGAGGTTCGCTGTTGATCGAGGTGTCGAGCTTCATCGGGGATTGGCTTCGGGGGTTTCCTTGCTCGGTGCAGGCGCGGTGCCTGGGTTCATCAGCTTTAGGCAGGTAACGGTATCGAGGCAAAGGCGAGTCTGAGACGCCCCTGCGATTCGGCGACAACTCACCGCAACAGGGAACGCCTACCCACGCTCTTCCAGGCGCTCGGCGCCACGCTCGGACTTCGTTCCCGGCCGCCCTGTTTCAAAAAGTGGATTGCCGCGGTGAGGAGAGCGACGCGCTCTTCCTCTTCCGCCGGAGCCGCCGCGCTGCGTCCGGACCTCTTGTCGATGAAGTCCGTGTCGACCTCGCCGCGCCGGAACTCCTCGTCGCGGACGATGTCGTGAAAGAAAGGCAGCGTCGTGCGAATACCCCCGATGTGATACTCCCCGAGCGCCGAGCGCAAACGTTCAATCGCCTCAAGACGCGACGGCGCCCAAACGATCAGTTTCGCGATCAGTGGATCGTATTCGATCGGAACGTCCCAGCCGGTGTAGGCCGCCGAGTCGACCCGCACGCCGGGGCCGGAGGGCTCGTCCAAAGCAACAATACGGCCCGGCGACGGGAAGAAACTGTTGTGCGGGTCTTCGGCGTAGATGCGGCACTCGATCGCACTGCCCAGCCATGGGATTTCCTCTTGCCGGTAGGGCAGCTTTTCGCCTGCCGCGATCAGGATCTGCTCTTTGACCAGGTCGAGGCCGGTCACCATCTCGGTGACCGGGTGCTCGACTTGGAGACGGGTGTTCATTTCAAGGAAGTAGAAGTTGTGGTCGCCGTCCATGAGAAATTCGACGGTTCCGGCGTTGGTGTAGCCCGCGGCCTTGGCCGCCTGGACGCCGGTGGCCGTTAGCCTCTCCCGGACCTCCGGGTGGCCCGCCAGGAATGGCGACGGGCACTCCTCGAGGACCTTCTGGTGGCGTCTCTGCACCGAGCACTCGCGCTCGCCGAGATGGATGACCCGGCCATGCTCGTCGGCGAGGACCTGTACCTCGATGTGCCGAGGCGCGACGATCGCCTTCTCGATGTACAGATCCGAGTCCCCGAAAGCCCCGCTCGCCTCGTCGCGCGCCTGCTCATAGGCGGATGCCAATTCTCCCCTGGACCGCACCAGGCGCATCCCCTTGCCGCCACCGCCGCCGGAAGCCTTGAGCATGATGGGAAAGCCGATCTCGTCCGCGACGCGCTCAGCCTCCGCGTGCGAACCGAGAGGCGCCGTCGTCCCCGGAACAACCGGAAGACCGGCCTGCTGCATGATCTGGCGTGAGCGGGTCTTCGAGCCCATGAGTGCCATCGCGTCCGGGGAGGGGCCGATAAACTTGACGGCGGTAGCCGCGCATGCCTCGGCGAAGGCTGGATTCTCGCTCAGAAATCCATAGCCGGGATGGACGGCGTCGGCCCCGGTCTGGCGGACCGCATCGAGGATGCGCTCGATCGAGAGATAACTCTCAGCCGCCGGGGAGGGGCCGATGTGCACAGCCTCGTCCGCCAGCCGAACGTGCCGTGCCGCGCGGTCGGCATCGGAATACAGGGCGACCGTCGGAAGGCCCATCGCCCGGCAGGTTCGAAGCACCCGCACGGCGATCTCGCCTCGGTTGGCGACTAGGATCTTCTTGAACATCGTTGAAGCCACGATGCCGTGGCGGCGGCAATCGTCGATTGTATCAGTGGACAGGTTTCGGAGGCCCTGCTCGGTCCGGCCTACCCTGTGTTATGGTTTGGATCTTGTTCGCCGACCGGCGAACGGACCAAGGAGGATTCACGAAAGATGGCTGAAAAGAAATCGAACAACCGGCGCCAAGCGATGATGGCGGTTGCGCTGGGCCTGGCGGGGGCCTCGACGGCAGAGGCCGCCGACGGGTGGACGCCGAAGAAAGAGAAGACGGCAGGTCCGTTGCGTTCTGGTCACCTGCTGTTCATGGGCGGGATCGGAGGGTGGTATCCGAGCCGACGGCCCGATGGGCCGGGCGACGTCCGCCAGCAGACAAAGGATGCCTTGACGATCATGAAGGAGTCGCTGGAGAAAGCGGGCTCTTCGATGGCCAATGTGCTCAAGGTACAGGTGTCGCTGGTCGACCCGGTGAACAACTGGGCGCCGATGACAGAGGAGTACAACAAGTTCTTCCCCGACCCGCGGCCGGCGCGGAATTATTTTGGCGCAACAGGATTTCGGCGGCCGGGGCAGTTGCTGCAGATCGACTGCATCGCCTACGTGGATTGAGCGGCGGAACGGACCGTCTCAACTTGCCGGGAGATAGGTAACCGTCGGTATTGACCGGGCACATGGGTAACACTTTATGCCAAGCACATAGGTAACACATGGACCATCGCCTTGCTATTCAAGGCTGGAGTTCGCCCCCGAACCTGTCAAGGCTCCCCTGTCGGCTCGCGGGCGCGAGGCCTTGACAGAACCGGGGCCGAACTCCTTTGGTTTCCTCCGCTTACCAAGGCGATGGCCCAGCCTAGCCTCGGCCGAAGAAAGCTTTGCCAGTGCCCTGATTCCACGAGAGTTAGCGCAGACTTCGCATCAGCCGGCCCGAAAAAGTGTTACCTATGTGCTTGGCATAAAGTGTTACCTATGACCCGGTCAGTTCAAAAGGCCGTTGGAGCAACTCAGCGGCTTGCGCCGGGGGCCCTACAGGCGGTGGCTGCGGGAAACGTCGTGGACGTCGGGGACGCGTCGCATGGACGCGACGATCCGGTCTAGCTGCTCGACGTCGTTGACGGCGATGGTCATCTCGACCACGCCCGGACCCTTGGCCGTCGACGCGCGGCTCTCCACCCGCGAGATGTTGACATCCTCCTGCGTCAGGATGTTGGTCAGGTCGTTGAGCAAGCCCGGGCGGTCGTCAACGTGAATGGATAGCCGTGTCTGATAGGTGAGGTCGCGACTGCCGGCCCACTGGACGTCGATTCGCCGCTCGGCTTCATACATCAAGTTCTCGACATTGGGACAGTTGCGGGAGTGGACCGCCACGCCCTTGCCGCGCGTCACGTAGCCGACGATCGGTTCGCCGCCGATGGGGTTGCAGCAGCGCGCCCGGTAGGCCATCACGTCATCGAGACCGGTCACGACCAGGGCGTCGCCTCTCGGGGCTTCGCGGGTGGCCGCTTTCCCCTCTGCCGCGGACACCTGGGGGCGCGGAGCCTTGGCTACGCGGACCTCATCGGGAAGCAGTTTGCCCAGCACCTGCCGCGCCGAAAAGCGTCCATAGCCGAGCCCGGCGTAGAGGTCCGAGGGGCGCGGGCAGCCGTAGTCTCGGCAGGTCTTCTCCATGGACTCGCGGGTCGCCTTCTTGAGCGAGACGCTGAAACGCCGGGCCTCCTTTTCAAGCAGTTTTTGGCCGATCTCCTCGGCCTTCTGCCTGCGATAAACGTTCAACCAGTGCTTGATCTTGCTGCGCGCTCGTGACGTCTTGACGATATTGAGCCAGTCGCTGCTCGGGGCGTGCCCCGACTGCGTGAGGATCTCGATGATGTCGCCGTTGCGGAGCTGCTGCTTAAGAGGGACGATGCGACCGTTGCGCTTCGCGCCGACACAGCGATGTCCGACCTCGGTATGAATCGCGTAGGCGAAATCCACCGGGGTCGCCCCCCGGGGTAGAACGATGAGTCGGCCCTTGGGCGTGAAGACGTACACCTCCTCGGGGTAGAGGTCCAGCTTGAGCGCCGCGAGGAAATCGCTGGGGTCCTTGACCTCCCGCTGCCAGTCGACCAATTGGCGCAGCCAGGCGACGTGCCCGTCCTCGGCGTGCGCGCCTTGGCACCCCTCCTTGTACTTCCAGTGCGCACAAATGCCTTCCTCGGCCATACGATGCATTTCTTCGGATCGGATCTGGAACTCGAAAGTCTGCCCTTGATCGGTAATGACGGAAGTGTGCAGGGACTGGTAGAGGTTGGGGCGCGGCATCGCGATGAAGTCTTTGATGCGCCCGGGTACCGGCCGCCAGGAGCTGTGGATCACACCCAGGACGGCGTAGCAGTTCCGAACCGAGTCGGTGATGACACGTAAGGCCAGCAGGTCGTACACCTGGTCGAGCGAGATCCGTTGGCGTCCGAGTTTCTCGTGGATCGAGAAAGCCCGCTTGACACGTCCCTCGATGCGCGCCGGGATGCCGGCCTCGACGAGCTTGTCCGTCATGATCTCTCGGACATGATCGAGAAACTCTTGACTGGCCTCGCGGCGGGATTCGAGCTGTCCGCTGATCTCTTCGAAGGCTTGCGGCTCCAGGTAGCGGAAGGCCAGATTCTCCAACTCGCCGCGAACCTTGCCCATCCCGAGCCTGAGTGCGATGGGAGCGTAGATCTCTGACGTCTCGCGGGCGATCTGGTGCTGCTTCTCCTCCGGTAGGTGGTAGAGCGTCCGCATGTTGTGCAGCCGGTCCGACAACTTGACCAAAATGACGCGGATGTCCTTGACCATCGCCAGCAGCATCTTGCGGAAGGTCTCCGCCTGACGGGCTTCCGATGAAGAGTAATCGATGCGGCCCAGTTTGGTGACCCCGTCGACACACGCGGCGACATCGGGCCCAAAGTGCTTTTCGACTTCCGCGAGCGTTGTGCCCGTGTCCTCGATTACGTCGTGCAGCAGTCCGGTAATGACGCAAACCATATCCAGCCGCATGTCGGCCAACAGGCATGCGACCTCAAGCGGATGGGTGATGTAAGGCTCGCCGGAGCGGCGCTTCTGCGACCCGTGATGCTCGCAGGCGAAAGCAAAGGCCCGGCGTAGCGCGTCGTAGTCGTCACTCGGCCGGGACTGGCGGAGCTTCTGTTCGAGAATCTGGAAGCGCTGGGAGACGGGGTCTCCGCTGGGTGAGATATCGGCGGTGACAGGTAGGCTGGACATGGAATCCGCCAAGGGGGAACCCGCCGAGGGACGTTCCGGATGCCCGGAAAGCAAAAAGCCCTGAGGGCGGGCCATAACCGGCGCGCCTCAGGGCTCATTATAAGATGGCTGCGATCTAGAACGCTTCCTCGAGATCATCTTGGGCCTTACGTTTGCTGGCCTCGAGGCTCTTCATCGCCCAATCGTTCGCGGCCGCGATGTCTTGTTCGTAGGCTTCGGTGGTCTCGGAGAGGTCCGCGCGCTCACGATACAGAAGGTTCACGTAGGCCATGGCATCGCTGTAGTCCGGATCGATCTCGACCGCCTTGGTGAGCACGTCCAGACCTTCTTCAATCAGCGGCGCAGTGGTTTCGGCCAGTTCCTCCCGGGCTTTCTGGTCCTTGATAGGACCCGGGTCCTCCGGAGCCATTCCTAAGCTGGCGCGAATTTCGAGACGGGGCTGGTAGCTTTCGGTCCAGTTGATGACACCGACCGTGTAGTAGGCCTCTTTGCTCTCGGGGTACTCCGCGATGACCTTGCGGTAGGCTTCCCTAGCCTTCTCGAAGTCCTTGATGTTGAAGTACACCGACGCGATGCTCGACAACGCCAACTGATTGTTTGGGTCGCGATCGAGCACGTCCTGAAAGCCCTCGAGAGCTTGCTCCGCCACCCGCATGTTTTCGTCGGATTCTCCACCGGGAATGATCTGCATCATGTAGCAATAGGCCCGATAGGAGCGGGCGTCGAGTAGCTCGGGGTCATGCTCAATCGCCTGGTCGAAAGATGCCACCGCTCCAACATAGTTCGCGGAGGCAAAGGCGCGGACGCCGTTGTTGAGCTCATTGCGAGCTTTGAGGTAGTTCACCTGGCTTTGGCAACCGATCAGCGCTACAGCCACTACGGGAACGACTGCGGACATCAGATTCCGAATCTTCTTCTCCATCTTTCTTTCTCCGTTGGTTGGGGAGGCGACCGAGTCGTCCGAAGCGCCACCCGCCGCAGCCCCCCCCTCTGAATTAGCCGCCGTCTTCGAGATTCTCGGTCAGCAAGCCAACCTTGTCAACTCCCGCCCCTTTGGCGATGTCGATGACCTCCGCCACCTCGATAAAGTCCAACGACGGAGCGCCGCGAACAAACATGACACGCTCTGCCCTCGTCTTGAATATGTCGTTCAACCGGTCGCCGAGCACGTCTTTCCCCGTGGGATCACGGTTGATGAGAATGCTCTTATCGGCATTGACCGAAACGACTACCGTCCTGTTGTTGCTCTCCGGCTGCGGCTCCGCATCCGGGTTTGGCTGGGGCACCAAGGCTTCCAATCCCTTGGGGGTCAGAGGCGTAATCACCATGAAGATAATCAACAACACCAAAAGCACATCAATCATCGGCGTCATGTTGATGGTAACAATCGGGCCGCCAGCGCCGCCGCCCACGTTCATTGACATAGTAAGTGTCCTCCTCCTCCAGCTTCCTCGATGCTATCCTGCCGCAGTCCGCAGGCCGGCCCGCAGGACCTGCTACTACCTTACTGCGGAGTGACAAGCCCCGTTCGCTCCTCTAGCTTCTCCGTGATGAGCCCGACCTGATCGCAGCCCGCGGAACGAAGAATATTGACCACTTCGACAACTCGCTCGTAGCGCGCACGCTGGTCGCTCTTGACATAGACGGTCTTGTCAAGCCGATTGGCCAACACCTCCTTCGCTTGGGCGCCTAACTCGCTAGCCTCGATCTTCGTACGCCCCAAGAAGACATTGCCGTCCCGAGTGACGGCCACAACCAGGGCGTCTTCCCGGTCGGCTTCATCCATGGCGATATGGTTCCGGGTACGGACCATGTCGACGCTCACGCCTTTGCTAAGCATGGGCGTGATGACCATGAAGATGATCAACAGAACCAACATCACGTCGACCATCGGAGTCACGTTGATGTCGACGATCGCCTTTTTTTCAGTTTTGAGGCGCCTAGCCATAGATCACTCCTTCGCTTGTTCCGACGCTAGCGGATGTAGCCGTTGTCTGGCGCTTTGGGGTCCGGCCGCCCCTTGTTTCGAGAGCGGCACAGTCCCCCCCCCCCCCCCCCAAAAAAAACGGTCTCGATCAGCCCGCGGCTGCTTTTTGGGTTTTCTTCAAGAAGTAGTCGATCAACTCTGAGCTGGAGTTATCCATCTCGACATCGAATGCCTCCACCTTCGAATTGAAGTAGTTGAACATCCACACGGCAGGGATGGCAACGAACAGACCGATGGCAGTTGCGACGAGAGCCTCGGAGATGCCGCCGGCCACCGCCCCCAGGCCCGTGGACTTCTCGGACGAAATACCTTCGAAGGCGTTAATGATGCCTATAACGGTGCCGAACAACCCGACGAACGGGGCGGTCGAACCGATCGTAGCCAGACCACTCAAGCCGCGGTTTAACTCGGCGTGAACGATGGCTTGCGAACGCTCGAGAGCTCTTTGCGACGACGCAATGGTCTCGCCCGGGATCTCGGTGCTCATCTGATGGGCGGTGAATTCCTGCAGACCCGCCACTACGACCTTGGCAAGATGGCTCTTCTTATACCGCTCGGAGACCTTGACAGCCTCTTCGAGCTTGCCTTCACGCAACGCGCCGGCCACGGCGGGAGCATACTGCCGCGACTGCTTGCGGGCCGCATTGAAGGCGATCCAACGATCGATCATGACGCCGATGGACCAAGCCGACATCAGGAACATGATGATGACGACCGCGCGGGCGCCAAAACCCATCTGGTTCCACATCGAAATCATGTCGAAACCGACCTCTTGCTGAAGCAACACCATGCTCCATGCGGATAACTGAGTAAACATCTGGAACGTCCTCCTGTTTTTTTCAATCTTTCGTTCGCGGACAGACTTGGCGCCTGTTCAGCGTTAGCCCAGCCGCCGAGATCTCTTCAGCCGGTGAGCTTGAAGATCACGTCAACCTGAGTGACCACTTCGACCGGCTCGCCGTTAAGCAAGGTCGGCTTGTACCGCCACTGCTTTACCGCTTCGAGAGCGGCGGGGACCAACAGCGGGTGACCGCCGCTCACCTCGAGCTTTTGAACCGTGCCGTCACGCGCGATGATCGCCGTCAACTTAACGGTTCCCTGGATCCGCGCCTGGCGGGCCAGGGCCGGATAGACAGGATTCACCCTCTTAGCGATCCGCGCTTTCTGCACGCTGCCGCCCACGCGAATTCGTTTCGGTGTCGCCTTGACTTTCTTCACCGGCGGGGGAGGCGGAGGCGGGGCCACAATGGGGTTGTTGGAGATGATGCCTCCAATGACTCCACCGAGGCTTCCTCCAATGCTGCCTCCCGCTACACCGCCTACGACGCCCGCGATGCCGGCGGCGGGGGGGATGTCCTGTTCCTCGATGATCGCTACCTTGTCAGGGATCGCCTTCGGCTGGGTCAACTGCCCGGCATCGAACTCCTTGATTATCTTCTTCATCACTATCTCCGACGGCGGCGGAGGCGGTGGCGGTGGCGGTGGCGGCGCCACCAAGAAGGTCATGAGTTCCGTCGCCGGCAACTCGTAGTATTGCAGCAACGGATACAGCAGAAGCCCTACAACGAAGATGGCCTGTAGGGTGAACGAGACCGCCACTGCCCAGGGCGTCTTCGTCTTTCCGATGCTGAGTTCCATTAGGCTTTGTTCAAACATGGTCGTGGCTCCTTTTTGCTCGTTTGTCTCAATACGTTCTCGCTACAACCGTCCAGACGATCTCACTGGCCTATCCTATTCGTTCACGCTCCGAAACGCAACACCCCTGCGCCGGGCTCAACGGCGGCGGCCTCGCCTTCCTCCCCGCGCCGCCGCCACGCCCTGCCACCATAGCAGGATCGGGCTGGCCACGAACACCGAGGAGTAGGTACCAATCAAGACTCCCACGACCAGCGCGAACGAGAAGCCTCTGAGTACTTCGCCGCCAAAGACGAACAGGCACAGCACGGCGACCAGCGTCAGCCCGGACGTCAGCACGGTCCGTCCCAGTGTTTGGTTCACACTCAAGTTCAGCAAGTCCTCCAGCGACCGCCGCCGGCTCAACTTGCGGTTCTCTCTCACGCGGTCAAAGATCACGATCGTATCGTTCATCGAGTATCCGACCAAGGTGAGGAACGCGGCAATGACCGTGAGCTCAATCTCGCGGTCGAACAACGAGAAAAAACCCACCGTGATCAGAACGTCATGAAAGACCGCCGCAACCGCCGCGATTCCGTAGATCCACTCGAAGCGGAACGCGATGTACAGCAGCATGCCGCCGAGCGCGAACAGAGTCGCCTTGAAGGCCTGCCACTGCAGGTCCGCGCTGATCTTCGGTCCGACAGATCCTCCACCTCGAATCGCAAACGCGCCGAGGTAAGCCTCCTCCTGGAGCGCCGCTATGATATCAGGATTGACGCCCGGAACGGAAGTCACTTCTGAAAATTCCTTGACCAGCCCCGACTGGGGGGGCTGGTCGCGAAATGCGATCAAGGCGGCGGCGCCGTCCTCGACTTCTTCGGCCGTCAACGAGGACGCGGTCAGCTTCGCGTTCGCCCGCAGCCGCTCGATCAGTGGCTCAGCCGTGGTGTTGTTGAAATCAAGCTTGTTCGCTTCTCCGCCATAGAGCTCACGGAGCGTCTCGACGATGCGGTCTTTGCCTTCGGTCACCACTTCGTCCTCGGTGAGATCGAGATCGATCTTGAGCTCATGACTGTCGGGGCCCTCTTCGAAAGGCTGCAGCGTGGCCACCGCCAGGCCCTTGCCGGTGAGAGCCGCGCGGATCTCGTCGACGCGCGGCGCGTCCTTGAACTTGACATAGACCAGCGTGCCGCCCTTGAAGTCGATTCCGACTCGCGGACCGCCTCTCATAACCAAGCTCGCCGCGCCCGCCACAAACAGCGCCAGCGACAACGCAAAAAACTTCTTGCGATGACCCAGGAAGTCAATGTTCGTCGCCTTGAAAAGCTCCATGAAAACCCATGCGTCTCGGGCTCCGAAGGTCTAGA
This sequence comes from Bryobacterales bacterium, assembly GCA_965261065.1. Classification (GTDB taxonomy): domain Bacteria; phylum Acidobacteriota; class Terriglobia; order Bryobacterales; family UBA6623; genus JAKZVK01. The sequence goes on from OZ253444.1 coordinate 8,912,697, forward strand.
CACCGCGGGATGGTAAAAAGTTCCCGACCGGGCCCTGGCGACCTTCAAATGCCCCTATTTCGTCCGAGACTGACTCCTCTTTGTACTAGTACTTGTGTGTCCACCGGGGATGCCCCGATACCGAAATTTCGGCGACGCCGCGGGCGGATACTGAGCGCGGGCGCCATCAGATACTCAACTCCTTGACCTGCTGTTTTCGCGATAGCACGAAGTCGAAGATCAGGCGGGAGACGAAAACGGAGGTGAACAAGTTCGCGATCAGGCCGATAGCCAACGTGACCGCAAAGCCCCGCACCGCCCCGCCGCCGAACAGGAACAGGAATCCCGCGGCGATGATCGTCGTCACGTTGGTGTCGATAATCGTCAGGAACGCTTTTCCGAAACCCGCGTTGAGCGAGGCGACCACCCCTTTGCCGGTGCGCAGCTCCTCGCGGACGCGTTCGAAGATCAGCACGTTGGCGTCGACCGCCATGCCGATCGTGAGAACGATGCCGGCGATGCCCGGCAGCGTCAGCGCAAAGCCCAGGTAGCTCAGCGTGGCCAGCAGGATGATCAGGTTCAGCAACAACGCCAGCACCGCGTTGACCCCGGCGCCCTTGTAGTAGATCAGCATGCAGATCACGATCAGCGCCAAGCCGAGCAGCGAGCTACGGACGCCCTGCTGAATCGAATCGGCGCCAAGCGACGCGCCGACGGTGCGCTCTTCGAGAAACTCCACCGCGGCCGGTAGTGCCCCGGCCCGCAGAACGAGCCCAAGGTCCTGGGCCTCCTGCTGGCCACTGAGGCCCTCGATCACACCCGTGTCGGTGATGCGGCCTTGAATCGTGGCAACGTTCTTGATCCGGCCGTCGAGAACCACCGACAGCCGCTTGCCGATATTCGCTCCGGTGAAGCTGCCAAACCGCACGCCGGCCTCCGGGGAGAGCACGAACTGCACCTCCCAGACCTGCGTCTCGGTGGAGCGCCCCGGGCGGGCATTGCGGAGGTCGCTTCCGGTGATCTCAGGCACGCTGTTGAGGATGTACCATTGCTCGGCGAGGCTTCCGACCTGGTCGCGGGACGCGTAGGGCAGCAATTCGCTGTTGGGGGGCAAGATGCCGTTGTGGGCACCCAGAGCCGCCTGGCTGGAGGGGAAAGGCCCGTCAAGTACTTCTTGAATCTCCAGCAGCGCGGTCATCTGGAGAATCTCCATGACGCGTGCCGGATCCCCCACGCCGGGCAACTGCACCAGAATCTCGTACTCGGCGTCGGCGCGCCCGTGTTGCTGAATCGTGGGTTCGGTGAGCCCCAGTCCGTTGACTCGGTTCTCGATCGTTGCGATGGACTGCGTGACCGTATCCGTCTTGATGCCCGAGAGAGCGAACGGACGCAACCGCAGATCCCAACTCGTGGAGGTCTTCGCGGCCGCGATCCACTCGGCGAAGGCGCCGTCAATCATGCCGCGAAAATCACTGGCCCGGTCGGTCGGTATCCCGTCGACCGTGATGACGATGGAATCGGCTTCTGCAATCGTTTGCGGGTCGTTACGCTCGACCGCCGCCTGCTGAATCATCATCTCGCGGGAGAGTTGCTGCTTCAGCCGGGCCATGGTACGGTCGGCCTCAGCACGGATGGCGTCCTGCACCTGGACCTGCAGAATCAAGTGGACGCCGCCCTTGAGGTCAAGGCCCAAGTTGATGTTCTCTTCGAGATGGGCGTAGACGTCGTCCATCGACGATGGCAAGCCGATCACGCCATAGAGGGCCACGAGGGCCACTGAGAGCGCTATCGCGAACCGCTTGAGGAGGTTGCCCTTCATATCGTGAATGGAGAGAGCCGGGGTGCGCCGCCAGGCCTGTTGATCCTAGCCTTTCTTTTCCTCTTCCTGGTTGATCAAGCCCGTCACCGCGCTACGCGAAAACTGCAGTTTGACGTTGTCGGGCTTGATGCGCAGGGTAACACTGTTGTCTTCCTCGCCAAGACCTACGATCGTACCTGCCAGTCCGCCGTTGGTCACAACTTGGTCGCCGTTCTGCAGGTTTCGGAGCATCTCTTCGGTTTTCCTCTGCCTCCGCCGCATGGGCAGAAACAGCACCAGGTAAAAGATCACCACCATCAAGATGAGCGGCGCGAAAAAGCCGCCCGCCCCAGGCGATGCCTGCAGCAGTATCGCCGGCATGATCTGAGGTTCGGTGATCACCAGTTCCGCCTAACTCGCTCCTCCCGTCATACCCATTCCCGTGCGGCGCCCTGCCCATCAGGGCCTCCGTCGTCAACAATCGCATCGAACCAGGAACGGGAAGGTTGTCCGGGTGAGATTTCTCAGTCGCCGCCCTCTTGACGAGAGCGAATTAGGGACAGACAACCGGGGAGGTCCCCAAGCAATATAGCTTGCCGGATCTGACGCATGGTGTCAAGGTAGGCGAACAGGTTGTGGAGGGTCGCCAGGGTGGAGTAGAGCATCTCCCGCGCCAGGAACAGGTGCCGCAGATAGGCTCGTGAATAGTTTTGACAGGTGTAACAGGGGCAAGCCTCGTCAATCGGGCGCGGATCGGCCGCCCAGGCGCGGTTCTTGATGACCAGCCGGCCCTTGGAGGTGAACAGGTAGCCGTTGCGGGCGTTGCGCGTGGGCAGTACGCAATCCATCATGTCGACCCCGCGGGCGACGTACTCCCCCAACTCGTGAAGCATGCCCACGCCCATGACGTAGCGGGGGCGGCCGCGGGGGAGCAGGTCTTCGGTGGCCTCGACCATCTCGTAGCTGAGCGAGCGCGGCTCGCCGACCGAGAGCCCTCCGACGGCGTATCCGGGCGCGTCGAGGTCGAGGAGCTGGCGGGCGCAGTCACGGCGCAGGTCGGGGTACATCGACCCTTGCACGATGGGGAAAAGCAGTTGTTGGGCCGCGGCCGGAGGCTCGCCGGGCGCCGCTTCGCGCCAGTGCGCGAAGGCTCGGCGGGCCCACCGCAGGGTCCGGCCCATCGACTCCCGCGCGCGTTCGCGGCCGACCGGGTACTCGGTGCACTCGTCGAGCACCATCATCACATCGCTACCGAGGGCGCGCTGGACGTCGAGCGTCGACTCGGCGGTGAAAACATGCTCCGAGCCGTCGAGGTGCGAGCGAAAGACAACCCCGTCGTCGGTCAGCTTTCGCAGCGACGACAGGCTGAACACCTGGAACCCGCCTGAATCGGTCACAATCGGCCGGTCCCAGCTCATGAAGCGGTGCAGCCCGCCAAGGTCGGCGATGGTCTGATGGCCAGGGCGCAGGTAGAGGTGATAGGTGTTGGCCAGGACGATGGGAGTGTCCAAGTCTTCGGCTAGCGTGCGCTGGGTCAGGCCCTTGACCGTGGCCTGGGTGCCGACCGGCATGAAAACGGGAGTTTCGACGACCCCGTGTGCCGTGTGAAGCAGCCCCGCCCGGGCACGCGTGTGGAGACACTCGGCTACGACTTCAAACCGCGGCGGCGGAGTCGTCACGATCAGAGTCCCATCCGCGCGGGTGGGGTCAAGATTCTGCCCTGAACGAAACGCCCCCGGTGCGCGGGTTGCCTGGAACTAGCGGCCATACTTTTCGAGGATGGCCCGCACCGTGTCGATAGGCAGCGCCTCCGCCCGGCGGCCGTCCTTGCCTTCCATCGAGCTCGCGCGAAACATCGAGTTGTAGACCGCCTCTTCGGTGGCCTCGATAGCGGCCTGAAACAGCGGCGAGAGATCGTCGTCCGGCATGCCGCGCCTGGGCTCGCGGTTCGTCGAGAAGGCGATGACGAAATCGCCGCTCCCGTGGCCGCCGGACGAGCCGGTACGCGCCAGCCCCAGGGTGGCCCGCCGTGCGATTCGCTTGAGCTGGCGGGCGTCGGCGGGCGCGTCGGTGGCGACTACCATCATGATCGACCCTTCGGCGACGTCGGCGGATTCGTCCTCATCCCGAGCGTCCCCATCCCCAGCGCCCTTATCCCCGGCTTCGGCAAAGCGATGCCGGCCAAGTTCCTTGCCCACCGGAACACCGTCGATGGTCAACACTCCGCCGAAGTTCGATTGCACCAGGACGCCCAGGGTGTAGCCGCCATGATCCGAAGCCAGCCGTCGCGAACTGGTCCCGATCCCGCCCTTGAATCCGAAGGCGATCGTCCCGGTGCCCGCGCCCACGGCCCCTTCGTCGACCGGGCCGCCGCGGGCGTTCCGCAGCGCGGCCAGAAAGTCCTCGCGCTTGAGGTGCTCGCCCCGTATATCGTTCAGTCGCCCGTCGTTCGTCTCGCCCACAACCGGATTGACCGAGCGCACACTTTCATTCCCGGGCTGCTGCAAGGTGTGGTGCTTGAGCGCGTCGGCTGCCGCCCACACGGCCAAGGTGTTCGTTAGCAAGATCGGCGTCTCGATGACTCCCAGCTCCTCGACCTGCGTTGAGCCCACCAGCTTCCCGAAGGCGTTGAAGACATAGACGGCCGCCGGGACTTTGTCTTGAAACAGATTGCCGTCATGAGGCAGGATCGCCGTCGCCCCGGTGCGCACGCTGTCTCCCTGGATCACAGTGCGATGCCCCACTTTCACTCCCGCGACATCGGTGATCGCATTGAGGGGCCCAGGCGAAAAGACGCCGGGCTCGATACCGAGTTCTCGGGCTCGGGGCCGCTGATTCTGGGCCAGCATCGTGGAGCAGAGCAGAAGAAAGGCTAGGATGGTCCGCACTTCAAGCATAGGCATTCCAGGGATAGGCACTCCAAGCATCGTAGGCGACGATCGAAGTCGATGCCAAGGCCCTGACCATCCCCGATTCGGCAGAAAGCCAGGCCGGTCGCCTGCCCGCGCCCCGGTTGGAGGTCTGGATTGTTGGTCGAAATGTGGCCTACCCTAAGGGAGACGCGCAGCAAGGCGCGCGAGTCATCCATGAAAGCGCTCGTCACGGGATCGGGGGGGGGGGGTTGATCGGCTCCGAATGCGTACGCCTGCTCTGCGAGCGCGGGTGGGACGTCGTCGGCATCGACAACAACACCAGACAGGCGCTTTTCGGCCAAGGCGGATCCACGGAGCCGGTCGTAACCTCCCTGCGCTCCTCGCTGCCAGGCTATCGCCACGCGGGGCTCGATATCCGCGATCGACAGGCAGTTCGGGATCTCTTCGAGCAGGAGAAGCCGGGCTTCGTCATCCACACCGCTGGGCAGCCCTCCCACGATAAGGCCGCCTCGATCCCGTATGAGGATTTCGACATCAATGCCGTCGGGACGCTCAACCTGCTCGTGGCCGTACGCGATTTCTGCCGCGAGTCGCCGTTCTGCTTCACCAGCACCAACAAAGTGTATGGCGACCGCCCGAATCATCTCGAGTTGGTCGAGAAGGAGAAGCGCTACGACTACGCCGACGGGCGCGACGGCATTGACGAGAACCTGTCGATCGACCATTGCCTGCACTCGCTGTTCGGGGCCTCGAAGGCCGCGGCCGACATCCTTTGCCAGGAGTTCGGGCGCTACTTCGACATGCCGGTGGGCGTCTTTCGAGCCGGGTGCCTGACGGGCCCGATGCACGCCGCCATCGAGTTGCACGGCTACTTGGCCTACATCGTCCACTGCGCCGTCACCGGCAAGCCCTATACGATCTACGGCTACGGGGGAAAGCAGGTCCGCGACCAGCTCCACGCCCGGCGATGTCGCCACGCTGTTTCTCGAATTTTTCAAGCACCCACGCCAGGGCGAGGTCTTCAATTTGGGTGGCGGACGGGCCAACAGCCTCTCGATTCTCGAGACCATCGATCTGCTCGACGGTATGGGCTTTACGCTTGACTACCGCTACGACGACGGCCATCGTCTCGGGGACCACATTTGCTACATCTCCGATCTGTCAAAGACTCGCAAGAGCTTCCCGGCGTGGAAGATCGAGTACGACATCCCAAGGATTGTCAGCGAGATCGTCGAGCAAAACGTCGGGACCTTGAAAGCCTAGTGCGGTTGCGAAAGGGGGAACGCGGTTGAAGCTCTCGGTTGTCATTCCAGCCCGAGATGAGGCGGAAGCCGTCGGTTCCACGGTGGAGAGCTTGGCCGCCACCCTACAGGCGAACTCGGTGCCGTTCGAGATCATCGTTGTCGACGATGGCAGCAGCGACGACACATCCGGCGTCGTCTCCGCGCTGGGGACCCGCAACGAAGCGGTCCGACTTGTGACCAACCCCGGCCCGCATGGCTTCGGTCTGGCGGTGCGCCGCGGGCTGATGGAAGCCCAGGGTGATGCGATCGCGGTGGTGATGGCCGATAGTTCCGACAGTCCCGACGACCTTGTCCGGTGCTACCAAAAACTGATCGAGGGCTACGATTGCGCTTTCGGGTCCCCGGTTCATGAAAGACGGCAAGGTGCATGACTACCCGGTCCACAAGCTGTTCATAAACCGCCTCGCCAACTGGTTCGTCATGCTGCTGTTCGGCACCGGATACAACGACACGACCAACGCCTTCAAGTGCTACCGCCGGGCGGCGATCGATGGCATGCAGCCCCTCATCTCGTCGCACTTCAACCTGACGGTGGAAATGCCTCTCAAGGCCATGATCCGCGGTTTCAGCTTCGCCGTCCTGCCCATCTCTTGGACCAACCGGGCCACGGGATTCTCGAAGCTCAAGATCAAGGAGATGGGCAGCCGTTATCTGTTCATCGTTCTGTACCTATGGCTGGAGAAGCATCTTTCCCGCGGCGACTATCTCCGTAAGCCCCGCACGGCCGCGAAGAAGACCCTCGACCGGCCCAGCGTCTGAGTCCGCATGTACAAAGCCATCCTTGTGACCGGAGGAGCGGGGTTCGTCGGCTCCCATCTCTCCGTCGCGTTGACCGGGGCGTTCGAAGGCATGCACGTAATTGCGTTAGACAATTTGAGCCGCGCCGGGTCGGAAACGAATCTTCCTCTGCTCGAGCGCCACGGCGTCGAGTTTGTGCGGGGCGACGTACGCAACGGTGAAGCTCTTGCCGCGCTTCCCAAGCAGCCGGACCTCATCCTCGACTGCGCGGCGGAGCCTTCGGCCATGGCGGGCTATCCCACGGCGGGCCACCGCGGTTCCGCGCGGTACGCCGTCGAGACCAATGTCGTGGGCACGTTTCAATGCCTGGAGCTGGCCCGGCAAGCCGGGGCGGATGTGCTGTTTCTCTCCACCAGCCGCGTTTACCCTTATCGGGTCCTGAACAACCTCGGGTTTGTCGAAGAGGGCCGGCGATTTGCTCTTGCCAAGCAGCAGGACATCGGGGGCGTGTCCGAGCACGGCATCGCGGAAGATTTTCCGCTTGACGGTCCGCGATCGATCTACGGCACGACCAAGTTGGTTTCCGAGTACCTGGTTGAGGAGTACGCCGACGCCTACGGTTTTCGCTTCGTCATCAACCGCGCCGGGCTCATCGCCGGCCCGCGCCAAATGGCCAAGAGCGACCAGGGGGTGATCGTGCTCTGGCTGGCCGCTCACGCGCTCGAACAGCCGCTGCGCTATATCGGCTTCGGGAGCGTTGGCAAACAGGTGCGCGACGTCTTGCACATCGACGACATGTGTGATCTCGTTATCGACCAAATTCGCCACTTCGCCGACTACCAGGGCAAACGTTTCAACGTCGGGGGAGGGCTACCGCATAGCGCCTCGTTGCGCGAGCTGACGGATCTGTGCCGGGAGGTGACGGGCCGCAAGATTCCCATCTCGCCCGACCCGGAAACGCGTCCCGCCGACGTCAGGATCTACGTTACCGACCATCGGCGCGTGAGCGACGTGCGGGGCTGGCAGCCCACCCGAGACGTCCGCGCGGCGCTCGAAGACATCCACCGCTGGCTCGAAGACGCCAACGAGGAAGTCCGCTCGATTCTCCTCGGCGGCATGGCCTAGCCCGGAATTCTAACCACGTGGCGAGGCGAAGTGCGTGAGAAGTCCTGACGGCCTGATTGCGTGCTTCGACCGTCAGGTGGTTAGAATTCCCGGCTGGGCAGGCCACGCGCCAGTACCGTACCCTAGAAGGCGTCCATGACCGACAAAGTGATCGTCCTTTCCACCTGTGGCAACGTCACCGAAGCCGAAAAGCTGGCTCGGCACCTGATTGACCATCGGCTGGCCGCCTGTGTCAACGTCGTTCCCGGGCTGCTCTCCTACTACCGTTGGCAAGGCCAAGTCGAGAACGATACCGAGTTGCTGTTGCTGATCAAGACCGCGCGGGGCTTGGTGGGGGAGGTCCAATCCGTCCTCCAGAAGCTCCACAGCTACGAGCTGCCGGAACTGGTCGTGATTCCCATCGTGGACGGCTCGCGAGACTACCTCGACTGGCTGGAGGGCGAGCTGGTGCAAGAGGAACACGAGGAAGAGCAGGAAACCTAGTCGGCACAAGAGGCCCCACGCGGCAGCGCGTCGAGATCGTCTGTTGACTCCCTCTCAGACCCGCCGCTATCATCAAGTGGGCGCTTCCCGCACTTCGGAAGACAATTCATGGGACCCCTTGGCATTCCAGAACTGATTTTCATCTTCGTGATCGCACTGCTCGTGTTCGGTCCGAAGAAACTACCCGAGCTGGGCCGGACCTTCGGCAAGGGTATGGCGGAGTTCCGCCGAGCCTCCAATGAACTGCGCTCGACCTTCCAGACCGAGATGGACAACATCGAACGCGAAAACACGGAGGTCAAGGAAGTCACCAAGGAAATCAGTTCCGAAGTAAACAAGCAACTCAGCACGAACTACGACGACAGCGAGGACGACTACTACTCCGAGTACGACGACACGCCGTACGACGCCGGCGACTCGGCGGACGACTCTTCCACGTCCTCCTCTACTTCCTCAGCACCGAAGACCGAAACCGCCTCCAGCACTGGCGAGTCGAACGGTAGTACTGCCGCGGTGACGACCGCGGCGGCGGTTGACACGGCCAAACCCGCTCAATCGAGCGCCGGCGCCGACCCCTCGGAAGTCAAAGCCGGCTAGTACGAGATTAAATGAGTTCTGACGATCAAGACTCGCGGGAGAACCGCGACTCGGAGAGCCCTACTCCGGGCGAACCAGAGGACACGGGCGGCTCCACTGCCGGCGGTGACTCTCCCGCCGACGCAGGCCCCACGGAATCCGAAACAGACCCGAGCCCCGCGAAACCCGAAACGCCAGAGGGCTCCGAAAAGCCAGAGGGATCCGAAGAGAAGGTACCGCATGGGAGCCCCGACAGCGGCGACGAAGACCCCACGGGCGATCCAGATACCCCGGCCCCCAGCGGCGGGGGAGGTTCGGGAGAACCTCCGGACGACGAGGGTGGCACCGGTACGGATCAAGACACCCCGCAAGACGTTTCTCAAGACGCTCCGGCCGAGCAGCCTCCGGAATCGAAGCCCACCGAACAGGCGGACGAGTCGGCACCGGACTCCACTTACTACGACGATCCCTACGACGACTACGAATACGACCAGGCCGGGCCCGAGACCGAAACCAAGGCGGTCACCGCGGCCGCTGCCGGCGGGTCGACGCCGCCGACGCCCCCTCCGTCCGAGCCCGAGGAGGAGTCCGACAATGACGAAGAGGGCATGGCGCGCATGTCGTTTATCGAACATCTCGAGGAGCTACGGACGCGCATCCTGCACTCGCTGTCGGGATTGGTAGTCGCCTATGGCGTCGCGCTCGTCTTCAAGACTCAACTCTTTGGCTGGATGAGGCAGCCTTTCGACCGGGCCGTTGAAAACCTGCCGTCTGATCTGAACGTCCAGCTCGTGGCGATCACGCCGATCGAGCAGTTCCACTTGCTGTGGTTGAAACTTCCGATCGTGGCGGCGATCTTCCTCGCGGCCCCCTGGTTGGGCTACCAGATGTGGGCATTCATCGCACCGGGACTGTATCAGCGTGAGCGGCGCTGGGCCATGCCCTTCATTCTCGCTACGACCGTCCTGTTTCTGCTCGGGGGCGCGTTCGGCTACTTCGTGGCCCTGCGTTTCGCGCTCGAGTTCCTGCTCGGCGTCGGGCAGGAAGTCGACATTCAGTCGATGATCAGCGTGAACGCCTACTACGGCACGTTTGTGAGCATCATGCTCGGCCTCGGTGTTGTGTTCCAGTTGCCGATCGCGATCTTCGGCCTTACCGTGCTGCGCATCGCAAGCCCCAGCTTTCTACTGACCAACGTGCGCTACGCGATTCTGCTCATCTTCGTCTTGGCGGCGGTGATCACGCCTACACCCGATATCTTCAACATGATCCTGTTCGCGGCGCCGATGATCATGCTGTTCTTCGTCGGCATCGGCGCGAGCTATCTGTTTGTGCTGTACCGCGAGGGCCGCGGAGTGCCTTGGCGGAGGATCATCATCATCACTGCCTTGATTCTCGTCGTCATCGTGCTCGTGGCGATCTACTACTTGCAATCACGGTTGGGCTATCAGTTCGTCCCCGATTTCCCGTGGTTCATCAAGCCTTGACCGGCGGGCCGGGCGGCGCGGCGGTGTGCTGACTCATGCCGTTCCAGATAGGTAAAGGCGAGTCGCGGGGACTGTTGAGGTTCCAGCCATGGGACGAGATTCCATGGCTCTCCCACGCCTTCACCATGCGGGCCGCCGGCAACTTCTCCTCCGAGACCGTTGCGGATGAACTGCCGCTGCCATTGAGCGCCGGCCCCATGAGGCTGGCATCCGTCCGCCAGGTTCACTCCGACCGTCTGCACTTGGTGAAGCCTGAAGCCGCTTCGATCTCACACTCACCGCGACCCGAAGCCGATGGCTTACTGACGAGCGCCGCCGGATGTCTACTCGGGGTGCGCACAGCCGATTGCCTGCCGCTGTTGTATGTGGATCGAGAGCGGCGGGCCGTCGCCGCGGTTCATGCCGGCTGGCGTGGAACCGCCAAAGGGATCGCCGCCCGCGCGGTCAAGCGGATGAAGCAGGAGTTCGGCTCGCCGCCCGGCGAGTTGGAAGTCGTGATGGGTCCCGGCATCGGTCCTTGTTGCTACGAGGTGGGCTCCGAGGTTGCCGATCAGTTCGTCAACTCGGCGGTCCAGATCCGCGGCAAGCCCCACCTCGACCTCCCCAAAGCCAATCGCCTGCAACTGATCGAGGCCGGGGTCAACACATCAAAAGTCTGGGGTGCGGGGCTGTGTACCGCCTGCGGGGCCGATCAGTTCTATTCCTACCGCCGCGAGGGGACACAGGCCGGCCGCATGCTGGCCGTGATCGGAATTCGCGTCGCAGGCTAGCCGGACTAGGCCTTAGGCCCGGTGGGCGGCCTTCGTCAGGGCGGGCCGCTCCTGGCGCAGGGTTCGGCTGGACGCTTCTGTGGGCCGGCGTGCCGGCCGCGCCCGTGTCACGAACGTCTTCGACAGCCGGTCGTGCCAGGTCAGGTGCTCTTCATCGGCCATCGCCCAGACAAAGCCCAGCCCTAGAGCCGTCGTGCTGAGGATGGTACCCAGTGCGCGCGCCCAGCGCTGTCGGTCATCGGGCAGCTCGGCGTTAAAGTCGAGCACGCGTAGGCCCAGCCAGTGCATCCCGGCTGTCTCGCCAATGTAGCGGAGGTAGAAAATCCAGTAGAACGTGAGGATGCCGAAGAAGGCGAATAGAAGCGAGCGAAGCCCTTCCTCGTCGGGAGCGATCGTGCCGCTCAAGGCGTGAAGCACCCCCACAAAGATACCGAGTGCGATCAGCACCAGCGTCAGGTCGAGAAGACCGGCCATGGCACGGAGCCGAATCGGCGCGGCGCGTGGGTAGGCGTCGTCGTCCTCCAACCCGGTCTCGGAGGATTCAACCCGCGCGGTCTCGCGCGACGTCAGCCGTTCCGGTAGCGCCTCCACAGGCTCGGGCGGGCGGTGCAGGGGCGGCAGTTTCGGGGCCGGCGAGGCTCGTTCCAATGCCGCCCGCCAGCCGGCGCCCGCGCCGGTATCGGGACTCGGAAGCGGAGCTTCAACCGCCACCGAGTCACGTTTACCAGGATCGAAAGAGAGGATGCTCGGCTTGTTCGACGGCTCCGGCAGGGGAGCTAGGCCCCGCGCCGCCTCGGCTCCGACCGGTCCATCCGCACCGGCCTTCTGCCGGCTGCGGTAGGTTTCGAGCTTTAGGTCAAGCTGCTTCTTCCACTGTGGTTCCGGGGGAGGCATCTCCGCCGAGGCTTCTCCGGCCGCCGCCGCCCGCCGGCCCGGCTCCAGGCCTGAGCGCTGCCACGTGTCCGGGCGCGAACGCTCAACGCGGCGTCCACAATGGGAACAACGGTTGTCCGCCGGGTCACTCCAATGGCCGCAATGAATGCAGAGCATCGGTTCGGTTAGTAGGAACTACGACTGCCCGCCGGCATCACCCGCCAGGGCTTCCCCGTACGCCCGAGGCCGGCTCTGCGAGGCTTGCGGCAGTCGGGTCTCGTCGTGTCGCAGAAGTTCATCGGCGCTTCGTCGCCCAAGCTTTGCACGCGGCAGGGGCGAGTTCGGTTTCCAGTCGATGTCTAGGTTGGAGTAATTGTAACATTTTGAGGTCAAAATGTTTTAAGATCGCGACGCCGTTCGGTCGCGCAGAGGCCCTGCTTTGGGGCGACACGCGCCTCCGGGCGGGCAACGTCGGCATTCCGCGAGACATGAGGGGCCTCGAAGAGGTGGCCCCGAATGCGTACTACTAAGACCGATTGCCTATGATGAATGGCGCTTGGGTCCGCGCGTTCTCGGAATGAAGCTGTCAATGCAGCCGGCAAAGATGATCCAGTTCGCAACCGTGCTCCTACCGCTGGTTTGGCTGGCTCTGAGCCTGCCTCCGAACCTGGCCGCCGGGCAACCGCCTGTGGTCTTTGTCACCGGGGACGACGAGTACCGCTCCGAGTACTCCATGCCGATGATCGCCAAGATCCTCGAAGCGCGGCACGGCATGAGGACCAGCATCGCCTACGCCCGGCCAACTCCCCAAACACAGAACAACATCGAGGGACTCGAGGCACTCGAGGACACCGATTTGGCTGTAATCTACGTCCGTTTCCGCCAGTTGCCTGACGGCCAGCTCAAGCTGTTGCTCGACTTCGTCAACTCGGGCAACCCGCTGGTCGGCCTCCGTACGACTACGCACGCTTTCATGTACGGCGAAGGCCATAAGCAGGAGCGACTCAATGACGGCTTTGGGATCGATGTCTTCGGCCAAAAGTGGATTCGGCATCACGGCCACGCGTCGAGCACCGATGTCTCCGTCGCTCGCGGCCGGATGTCCCACCCGATCCTGCGAGGTGTAGACCCGGAGTTCCACGTGCCTTCCTGGCTGTACGTGGTCGATCCGCTCCACGGCGACTCGATGCCGCTGCTCATTGGGCGAACCGTCAATCCCGGCAAGGGCGTCGATCACGGCCCCCAGCCCGTCGCGTGGACCAAGACCTACCGCGGCGCGCGCGTGTTTTTCACAACCCTGGGCCACCCGGACGACTTCCGCCTGGAATCAGTCCGGCGGCTGGTAGTCAACGGGATCTACTGGGCGCTCGGCAAGGAGGTTCCGGAGGCCGGCGCGGACGTACAGGTTCAAGGCGACTACGACCCGCCACCGGCCGGAGTCCCCTGAACACTTGCGGGCCGCTGAACCCACGCTGGCCGGCGGGTGAACCCTTGTAGGGGCGGGCCCCTGCGCCCGCCCGCGCGCTGGTATCAACCTGGTACGCGGCTTGTTATTCGCTCCCGGCTGTAGGGGTGAACCGCAGCGTCCACCCCGGAGCTGCAAGGGTGGCTCTCGGTTTCTGACACGCCTTGGGACACGCGTCCCGAAACCGAGCCGTAACCCTCATGGTCCACTGCCCGTATCTCCCGACTCCCCAACTCGTGACTTCCCGGCACCCGGTACATACCGCCGCATCCGCGAGTACAACTCGTCTGCGATCAAGCGGTGCGCGCGGGCGTTGGGGTGATTATCCCAGGGAGCAAGCCATAGTGCCTTTCCCAGCGGGCCGCCGCGGTAGGCAGCATCAAGGTCGACCACCGTGAAGCCCGTGCTGCGGCCGATTTCCATCACCTTGCGGCCGTCGTTACGGGAGCCGCCCGGAGCGCCCAAGTCGGGAACCATCAACAGGTAGGCCGGGATTCCCCACTCGCGACAGCGCTCGATCACGCGCTGAAAGGACCATCGAAGCAGCTTCTCGCCGTGGGAGTTGAGCCGCTGCCGAACAGTTTCCTCGGTCATGTCATTGTCGACTTGGGCCTCCTCGGCTCGCTCGACAAGGTAGGCGTAGGGCAGCTTTGACCCAGCCACAACCGCTCGCCGAAGGTCGAACGCCGCAAACTCGATCTCTCCCCAGTGAGTGACGTACCAAAGTGCGTCGGGCTCGAAGACCGATACCTTGGTGTCGAGGCGATACAGCTTCCAGAGCGGTCCGTAGCTTAGAAACTGTCACAAAATAACATTTGCATCTAGAATTGTTTTCACTTACTCTGGAAGGGTGAGCGAGCCGGCAGCCATCAAGCGTCGTTATGAGGCGCTGCGAGGGGTGCTCGATGAACGTTCGCGGCGGCTGCTGGTGGCCGCGGAAAGCTTGGCCCTGGGGCGCGGCGGCATCTCGGCAGTGGCCCGAGCGACCGGGGTCTCACGGCAAGTCATTGCCCGTGGCCGCCAGGAGTTAACCGAGCCCGCTGGGCCTCCGCCCGGCCGCATCCGGCGTCGGGGCGGCGGGCGCAAGCGAAGCGTCACGAAAGACCCCACTCTCAAGAGCGAGCTGGAACGGCTGGTCGAGCCACTCACGCGCGGCGATCCGGAATCCCCCCTGCGCTGGACGTTGAAAAGTGTCCGCAAGCTAGCCGCCGAACTCGAACGGAGGGGCCACCCAACGAGTCATCGCATGGTGGCCGAGCTGCTGCACCAGCTGGATTACCGCCTGCAAGCCAACCGCAAGACGAAAGAAGGAACGAAGCATCCCGACCGCAACGCTCAGTTTGAACAGATTAACCGCAAGGTGAAGCGTTTTTTGGCTCACCGCCAGCCCGCCATCTCGGTCGACACGAAGAAGCGGGAACTGGTGGGAGACTTCAAAAACAACGGGCGGGAGCTACGGCCGAAGGGTGATCCGGAGAAGGTGCGGGTGCATGATTTTCCGATTCCCGAACTGGGCCGGGCCACGCCCTACGGGGTCTATGACATGGCGCGCAACCGGGGTTGGGTCAGCGTCGGGGTGGATCATGACACGGCGGCGTTTGCGGTCGAGACGATCCGCCGCTGGTGGCGCTCGATGGGGCAGGCCGCTTATCCGCAGGCGAAGCGCTTGCTGATCACCGCCGACGCGGGCGGCAGCAATGGCTCGCGTCCGCGGCTGTGGAAGCTGGAATTGCAGAAGCTGGCGGACGAAACCGGGCTGCGGATCGCGGTGTGTCACTTCCCGCCCGGCACCAGCAAGTGGAACAAGATTGAGCACCGGCTGTTTTCCTACATCAGTCAGAACTGGCGCGGCAAGCCGCTGATCAGCCATGAGGTGATCGTGAATCTGATCGCCGCGACGACGACGCGAACGGGATTGCAAGTCCATGCCGAACTCGACACGGGCAGTTATCCGACCGGCATCAAGATCACCCACCAGCAGATGGCGGCCCTCAAGCTGCGCCGAGACAAGTTTCACGGGGAGTGGAACTACACGCTCCTTCCCCGCAAGACCCTAGATTGACAAGGTTATTTTGTGACTGATTCTTAGTGTGCTTGTAGTTGTGGCTTGCGAACCGTAGGCTCGGAGCGTGTCAACAATCGCCGCCGGCGCACAGGCGACGTTGCCGAGAGTGGCACTCTAGGCCCCGACGTTTCACAACCGCCGCATCGCACCGATGTCGGGCACAGCTTAGGACATCGGCGGTTGCTCTTGCACGTCTCTAGGATACTGCGGCTCGGTTGCCGGGGGCATCCGCTAAGCTAACGGTCTACCGTGAAACGTTCCGTTCGTGGCGGGACGCGCCTCTGACAAAGATGAACGTCAACGATTGGGCGGAAAATGTTTGCCAGGGGGATGCGCGGGCGCTGGCGAGGGCGCTTTCGGAAGTCGAAAACCGCGGCCCCGACAGTGAGCGGCTGCTTCGTCTGTTGTTTGCCCATTCGGGCAAGCGGCGGCGCATCGGGGTGACCGGTGCGCCGGGTGCCGGCAAGAGCACGCTGGTCGACCGAATGACCACCCGTCTACGAGGCGAAGGCAAGCGCGTCGCTGTCGTTGCGATCGACCCAACCAGTCCGTTCAGTGGCGGCTCCGTCCTTGGCGACCGCGTGCGCATGCAAGCCCATTACGCGGACCCCGGCGTCTTCATCCGCTCGATGGCGTCACGTGGCACGTTGGGAGGGCTGGCGCCGCAAACGGCGGACCTCCTACTGGTTCTCGAAGCGGCCGGCTACGACGCCGTGCTGATCGAGACGGTCGGTGTGGGGCAGGCCGAGGTCGACATCGTGCAACTGGCGCCGGTGGTAGCGGTGGTCCTGACGCCGTCGATGGGCGACGATGTTCAGGCGCTCAAGGCCGGCATTATGGAAATTGCCGACATCTTCGTGATCAACAAAGCCGACCAGCCCGGCGCGGACCGCGTCGAGTCCGAGTTGGAGGCTCTTCTGTCACTCAGTCCCGCGGACGGGCAGCCTCGACCCGCCATCGTCCGCACCGTTGCAACCGAAGACAAAGGGATCGCCGAGCTGCTTTCCGCTTTAGAAGAATGTCCGGTGGGCGAGCAGTATGAGGTGGATTACTGGAAAGCCCGCTTAGTCGCGATGATCCGCGAGCGGTTGACGGCGAGCTTGTTTTCAGAAAAGCTTCCAGAACACCAGTTTATCCAAGCGGCGCAGGACGTCGTTCGCAAGACCCTCAACCCATACGACTTCGCGGAGAGGGCTGTTGAAGAGTTTCTCTCCGGAGCGCGATGACCGGACCGCGGATCGACCACATCGGCATCGCCGTCGTTTCGCTGGACGAGGCGCTGGCGTTCTACCAAGACAACTTGGGGCTACAGCCCTCCGCGATCGTCGAGGTGCCGCACGAGCAGGTGCGCGTGGCGATGTTGCCGACCGGGCTGGCGACCGGCGAGCCTAGGATCGAGTTGCTCGAAGCGACATCTCCTGATTCGCCCATCGCACGCTTCCTGGAGAAGCGCGGAGGCGGCATCCACCATATCGCGCTGAAGGTGCCGGATCTGAGCGCCGCGGTCGAGACGATGAAGGCGGACGGGCGGCGTCTGGTCACCGACGAGATCCAAACCGGCGCCGAAGGATACCGTTACGTCTTCGTGCACCCGAAGTCCACCGGCGGAGTCTTACTCGAGTTGATCGAAGAATAGAAAACTCGCTCAGAACGACCGGTCGAATCGCTCGCGCCAACGCGCGATGCGATGACAGGAGATTCCGAGCAAGTGCGCCAGGATGCAAAGCTGGTTGGTCCAGGTGGCGCGCCACACACCCAGCTTCCGCCAGCGGCGCGCCGATGTGGTGACCGAGGCAGACGCCAGCTCGACCCGTCCCTGCCGCCGCAGACGGCGCATCAGATCGAAGTCCTCCATCAGCGGGACGTCGGCGAATCCACCGGAGCGGCGGAACGTTTCGGCCTTCACGAAGATCGCCTGGTCGCCGTAGGGCAACTGGAAGATCCGCGAACGCCAGTCGGCCATTTTCTCCACCAGCCGCAAGGCTCGCCCAGAGCCGGCGATCCGGAGCCGGAAGGCGCCTGCCGAGGCCCCATCTCTTCGTAGCGTGGAGGCAATGTGCTCGGCGAAGTCGAACGGCAGGCGTGTGTCGGCGTGCAGAAACAACAGCATGTCGCCACTCGCGGCTTGTGCGCCGAGGTTCTGTTGTTGACCACGTCCCGGCGCGGACGTGAGCACCGTCGCCCCACTCGCTCGGGCGAGCTCGCGGGTCCGGTCGGTGCTCTCCCCGTCCACCACGATGACTTCGGCAACGCCGGCGTTCACAACTTGTTCGATGGCCGCTGCGATCTGTGCTTCCTCGTTGCGGGCGGGGATGATGACCGAGAGCCGGAGGGGCGAGGGAGCCGCGGACGTACGCGGCGCTTTTTCTCGGTCCGCGATCGGCGTACCATTCGCCGCGATGGACGACTCGGCGGTTGGCTGGATTTGTGACTCGACGGCCATCGTTGTTTTCGCCGCTACGAGCATACCAAGCACGGCCCGGCTCGCATCAGCGATCTGCCGGAAGTCAGGTTTGTCGCCAATCTTCTCCGAGGTTTTCTGCCCCGTTGCGGCGGTCCAGCCAAGCGGGCACGGCATGCCGTGCCCCTACATTGCGAGCCGCGCCGCCTCCCACTTTGCCACGGACCGTTAGGCGCCCGCCCCCGATGATCCGGCGTCCTCGGCGGCCAGCCGCGCGAGTGACTCGGTAAAAGGCGCGCGGGCCACGCCGCGCTGGGTGATGATGGCCGCGACGTACCGGTTGGGCGTGACATCGAAGGCGGGGTTGCGAACGGCGGTCTCCGGCGGCGCCACCGGGACGCCTTGAAGGTTGGTGACCTCCTCCGGGCTACGCTCCTCGATCGGGATCGCGTCGCCTGAAGCAAGCGACAGGTCGAGCGTCGAGATTGGAGCGGCGACGTAGAACGGCACGCCGTTTTCCCTCGCCAGCACGGCCACCGAGTAGGTGCCGATCTTGTTGGCGACGTCACCGTTGGCAGCGATGCGGTCGGCGCCCACCACTACCGCGCCCACCTCGCCCGACCGCAGGAAGTGGCCCGCCATGTTGTCGGTCAGCAGCGTGACGGGGATGTGGTCCTGCTGCAACTCCCACACGGTCAGCCGGGCGCCCTGCAAGAAGGGCCGCGTCTCGTTGGCGAACACCGCGACCGGGTTGCCGCCCTCGACCGCTGCCCGAATCACCCCGAGCGCGGTACCGTACCCGCCCGTGGCGAGCGCGCCGGCGTTGCAGTGGGTCATGACCTTCGCTCCTTCGGGGAGAAGTGCCGCACCATGTTGTCCCATGGCCCGATTGATGGCGATATCTTCCTCGAGGACCCGCTTCGCCTCCTCTTCGAGCGCGTCTTGGAGCGCCCGGCCCCCGGCGCCGTCCGACCGAAGCTCGCCGTAGCGTTTCTTCATGCGGTCGATCGCCCAAAACAGATTGACGGCTGTGGGCCGCGTGCCGGCGAGCGTCGAGCAGATCGTTTCCATCCGGCTGTCGAGCGCCTCGCCCTCGGGTCTACTCAACGAGGCTGCTCCGTCCGGTGCCCCGGCAAGGGCTTGCTTGACACCCAACGCAACGCCCATCGCGGCGGCCACGCCGATGGCGGGCGCGCCCCGAATGACCATCGAGCGAATCGCCTCGGCCACGTCCTCGTAGCCGCGGCAGGTGACGTAGACTTCCTCGGCCGGCAACTTGCGCTGGTCGATCATGACGGCGGCGTCGCCGGTCCATTCGATTGTCTTGACCATGAGGTTTCTAGTGATTTGTGAATCGTGATTCGTGAACCGTGAAAACCTGAAGCCCGGGCGCTGCGCGGGCTGGTCGGCCTTTTGGCACAGTTTGGCTAGGTTTTGGGCAACCTGTCATCCATGGGTTGTCAAGCTCCGCCACTCCCAGTCTTAGGGTAGCGCACAGGTCTGGGGTAATTGGCCTTGCTGGGTATCCACTTGACTCAGGTGACCCCAAGATGTAGTGTAGGGCCTGGTGGAGGATTACCCGCGCGACCAACTCGAATTCGAGTCTCGCTTTGCGAGCGAGGAGGCTTGCCGCGACTATCTGTTCGCCTTGCGCTGGCCAGAGGGTTTCCGCTGTCCAAGGTGTGGGCATGAGCGCGCTTGGCCGGTGCGCAAAGTGTGGTTCGAATGCGCTCGCTGCGGGCGACAAACCTCCGTCACCGCCGGCACGATCTTTCAAGACACACGCAAGCCGCTGCGGCTGTGGTTCCGGGCGATGTGGACCATCACCACGCAGAAGAATGGGGCCAGCGCCCTGGGTCTACAGCGCGTTCTGGGACTGGGCAGTTACCAAACCGCCTGGCCTTGGATGCACAAGCTGAGGCGAGCGATGGTGCGCCCGGGGCGGGAGCGATTGACGGGCCTCGTCGAGGTCGATGAGACCTACTGGGGCGCTGAAGAAGAAGGGGTAATCGGCCGGCAGACCGAGCGTAAAGCGTTGATTGCAGTCGCCGCGGAAGAGAGAGGCACCGGGCTGGGGCGCATCCGCATGCAGCGCGTTCAGAACGCCTCGGCGGCCAGTTTGATGCCCTTCGTCGAGGAGTCGGTCGAGCCGGGCAGCGTGGTTGTTACCGACAACTGGTCGGGCTACGATCCGCTCAAGAAGAAGGACTACCAGCGTCGTATCATCTCGATTAACAACCGCCGCGAGCAGGCCTCGCAGCTACTGCCGAGGGTGCACTTGGCGATCTCGCTACTCAAGCGCTGGATGCTGGGCACGCATCAGGGGGCGGTCAGCCACGAGCATCTGGACTACTATCTCGACGAGTTCGTGTTCCGCTTCAATCGGCGCAGATCACGCAGTCGGGGCAAGCTCTTCTACCGCCTTGTGCAGCAGGCCATGGCGGTGGAGCCGACGCCGTACCGCTCGATCGTCGCCGATTGGGACGCTAAGACGCTGTGAGCCCAACTACAAGATGTTGGGGTCACCTGAGTCAAGTGGATACCAGGCTTGGCCTTTTCCGCTGTATGTTGTTGATCCTGTGGGATGAAGATTCTGTGACTGGGTTCCGGAACAGCGAGGGTTACCTGGACGGTGCCGCTGTTCTCTGGGCAGTCCTGCGGCTCCGCATCGAGCCTCTGCGGGTATTGCAGCCGGCCAAAAGAACATTTCGACCGGACAAGTTGTCCTGCGGTGGACAAATTGTCCTGTCTGACGGGAAGACTCATCGAATCAGTAACTTCGGTCAAATCCCTCCTCCACGACAACGGTCTTCGCACGACATTCTGTCTCACGTAGTTCTTTCCCGGGTTGACCTCTAAGTACCTTTTGTTCAACGGTTTAGTCTCCTTTGTCGGAATGGCCTTGGGTGTGCCTATACCCAGGCGACATCCATCCGTCGGATCGATTCAAATCTGGAGCAACAAATGAAGCAGTTGCGAGCACTCCTACTCATCCTTTTTGCGGCATCCCTCTCGTTTGCGGCCTCGCCCAAACTCTCCCGCGACCTCAAGCGGCTGAGAGCGGAGAGACCCGCGGAGGAAACGAACGTCATCGTCCGATTCAAGCGGAACCCCCGCGAGAAGCAGCTAAACAAAGTTCGCCGTCAGGGCGGCACGTTGAAGAAGCGGCTCGGCTTGGTGCGCAGCGCTACCTTCACCGTAACCGCCGACAAGCTGGAGGCACTAGCGGCCGACCCTGACATCGCCTACATTTCGCCGGACCGCCCGGTGTTCGCCACTCTGGACTACGCCACTCCGACCGTTGGTGCCGACTTGGCTACGGCCTTCGGTTACGACGGCGAGGGTGTTGGTGTGGCCGTCATTGACAGCGGGGTCAACGACCATTGGGACCTCCGCCTCCGAGTGGTCCACAGCGAAAGCTTTCTTTCAAAGGGGGGCAAGCCAGGTGATGACTTCGGCCACGGCAGCCATGTGGGAGGCATCATCGCCGGTAACGGTCATGAGAGCGACGGGCTTTTCCGGGGGGTCGCAACGAAAGCCCATCTCGTTGACTTGAGGGTGCTGAATCAAGAGGGCGTGGGTACTGAGAGCGCCGTGATCGCCGCGATCCAGCGCGCGATTGAGCTCAAGGATCAATACAACATCCGGATCCTGAACCTTTCGCTCGGACGCCCGGTGTTTGAGAGCTACGACCAGGATCCACTCTGCCAGGCGGTCGAGGCGGCGTGGCGGGCCGGCATCGTCGTGGTCGTTGCTGCCGGCAATCAGGGCCGCGAGAACTCGTACGGGAATGACGACTATGGGACGGTTGCTTCTCCCGGAAACCACCCGCTGGTCATTACTGTGGGTGCCATGAAGACGCGTTCCACAATGGCCCGAGCGGATGACGAAGTGGCCAGCTACAGCTCGAAGGGCCCGACCTCAGTTGACCACGTTGTCAAGCCCGATATCGTAGCTCCCGGAAACCGCATCGTCTCCCTGGGTTGGAAGCAGACCTACGTGTACCAGGAGTACCCGCAGAACCTCGTGCCTCTGTCTTACTACGAGCCGACGGACCAGGGATCGGATAGCTCGGTGGAGTACTTCCGCCTAAGCGGCACCTCCATGGCAACACCCATGGTGAGCGGCGCGGCGGCGCTGCTGTTGCAGAAGGAGCCCCACCTGACACCGGACCAGGTCAAGGCCAGGTTGATGAAAACCGCGTCGAAGACTTTCCCGACGTCCAGTGTGGC
Organism: Bryobacterales bacterium; assembly: GCA_965261065.1. Classification (GTDB taxonomy): domain Bacteria; phylum Acidobacteriota; class Terriglobia; order Bryobacterales; family UBA6623; genus JAKZVK01. The sequence continues at coordinate 8,934,866 of OZ253444.1, forward strand.
GTTCGACGAGGTCACAGGGGAGAGCTTTGTCAGTCAGTACGACATCTTCACGATCGGGGCGGGCTACTTGGACGTACAGGCCGCCCTCTCCTCCGACGAGGTCTCGGCTGCCGGTTTCAGCGCCGCGTCGCCGTCCGCCGTGTTTGACCCGGAGTCCGGCCAGGTCTTTGTTGTCGGAGATGCTTCGGCGATTTGGGGCACGTCCGCGATCTGGGGCACCAGTGCAGTTTGGGGCACGACCGTGTTTCTTGACGCAACCAGCGCCATCTGGGGTACCAGCGCCATCTGGGGCACCAGTGCAGTTTGGGGCACTGAGACCACCGAAGACTTGTCGGCGATCTGGGGAACCAGCACGCCGGAAAGCGAATCAACGTCCGAGCCGACGACCTCCAGCAGCTCCAGCAAAAAGCCGGGGCGCGGCAACACGACCACTGACAGTACTTCCGAGCCCGTCTACTCGGCCGGAGCGGATGCGATTTCGGGCGATCTCAACGTGATGATCCACGGTGAGAACTAAGAACGATCAAATGTGCAAGAAGGAATTCAAATTGAAAGGGAGACGAATCATGCGGGCTGGGTATCCACTTGACTCAGGTGACCCCAAGATGTAGTGTAGGGCCTGGTGGAGGATTACCCGCGCGACCAACTCGAATTCGAGTCTCACTTTGCGAGCGAGGAGGCTTGCCGCGACTATCTGTTCGCCTTGCGCTGGCCAGAGGGTTTCCGCTGTCCAAGGTGTGGGCATGAGCGCGCTTGGCCGGTGCGCAAAGTGTGGTTCGAATGCGCTCGCTGCGGGCGGCAAACCTCCGTCACCGCCGGCACGATCTTTCAAGACACACGCAAGCCGCTGCGGCTGTGGTTCCGGGCGATGTGGACCATCACCACGCAGAAGAATGGGGCCAGCGCCCTGGGTCTACAGCGCGTTCTGGGACTGGGCAGTTACCAAACCGCCTGGCCTTGGATGCACAAGCTGAGGCGAGCGATGGTGCGCCCGGGGCGGGAGCGATTGACGGGCCTCGTCGAGGTCGATGAGACCTACTGGGGCGCTGAAGAAGAAGGGGTAATCGGCCGGCAGACCGAGCGTAAAGCGTTGATTGCAGTCGCCGCGGAAGAGAGAGGCACCGGGCTGGGGCGCATCCGCATGCAGCGCGTTCAGAACGCCTCGGCGGCCAGTTTGATGCCCTTCGTCGAGGAGTCGGTCGAGCCGGGCAACGTGGTTGTTACCGACAACTGGTCGGGCTACGATCCGCTCAAGAAGAAGGACTACCAGCGTCGTATCATCTCGATTAACAACCGCCGCGAGCAGGCCTCGCAGCTACTGCCGAGGGTGCACTTGGCGATCTCGCTACTCAAGCGCTGGATGCTGGGCACGCATCAGGGGGCGGTCAGCCACGAGCATCTGGACTACTATCTCGACGAGTTCGTGTTCCGCTTCAATCGGCGCAGATCACGCAGTCGGGGCAAGCTCTTCTACCGCCTTGTGCAGCAGGCCATGGCGGTGGAGCCGACGCCGTACCGCTCGATCGTCGCCGATTGGGACGCTAAGACGCTGTGAGCCCAACTACAAGATGTTGGGGTCACCTGAGTCAAGTGGATACCCGGCTCATGCGGAACACGATACTCAAGTTGGCACTTTTCATTACGGCCTCGGCGGTAGCGTTCGGGCAACCACAGAGCCGGCTGGCGCCGGACCTGCCCGACCAGGGCGGTGAGAAGGTCGATGTCATCATTCAATTCAACGAAGCACCCGGCCAGAGCCACTTCAACTCAATCAACAGCGGCGAGTTGAAGCGCAAGCTGCCGGCGATTGACGGAGCCGTGTTCTCGATGCCGGTGAAGGCCTTGCAGGGCCTGGCCCACAACCCGCGCATCAAGTACGTCTCGCCGGACCGTGACGTAAACGCCGCGCTCGACTATGCTCATCCTACCGTTGGGGCCGATACCGCCCAGCAGTACGGCTGAGATGGTGCGGGCATCGGCGTCGCCGTCATCGACAGCGGCATCTCCGAAAGCGAAGACTTGACTGATTTTGACGACACGTCGCTGATTGTCTATGCCGCAAACTTTATCGATGGCAACAGTAACGACCAGTACGGGCATGGGACTCACGTCGCAGGGATCCTTGCCGGCAATGGCTTACACTCCACCGGGACACAGTCCACGCACACCTTCCGCGGCGTTGCTCCCGAGGCCAACCTGATCGACCTGCGCGTGCTCGACCAGACTGGCGTAGGGACCGACAGTGCTGTGATTGCCGCGATTCAGCGGGCCATCGAGTTAAAGGATGTCCATAACATCCGCGTCATCAATCTCTCGCTAGGCCGGCCCGTCTATGAAAGCTACACGACGGATCCTTTGTGCCAGGCGGTCGAAGCCGCTTGGAACGCCGGCATCGTTACCGTCGTTGCAGCCGGCAATCTTGGCCGGGACAACTCTTTCGACAACGAGGGTTACGCGACGATCACCTCTCCCGGCAATCATCCCGCTGTCATAACCGTCGGCGCCATGAAGACGATGTATACCGCAGTCAAAGCCGACGACGAGATCGCCAGCTACAGCTCCAAGGGGCCGACCTTGATCGATCACGTGGTCAAGCCGGATCTAGTGGCGCCCGGCAATCGGCTGGTCTCCCTGTTGTCGCTCTACTCGCCGACTGCCGACTCCAACCCGGAGACTCAAGTTCTTCTCTCCTACTACAAGAATTATGGAGATCCGACCACCACTTCGCCGTACTATTTCAAGCTCAGCGGCACCAGCATGGCGACCCCGATGGTGAGCGGTGCTGCCGCGCTGCTGCTCGAGAAAGATCCGAACTTGACGCCGGACCAGGTCAAAGCGCACTTGATGAAGACGGCTTCGAAGACCTTCCCCTCCATGAGTACCGCGACGGACCCGGACACGGGCGAGACCTTCACCAGCGAGTACAACATCTTCACCGTTGGCGCGGGTTACTTGGACGTTTATGCCGCGCTGTCGGACAACGAGGTTGCGCCTAGCAATCTGGCAGCGGCCTCCCCGGTGGCTGTCTTCGACGAAGTTACCGGTGAGGTGACCTTGGTCACCGACGACTCGGTTGTCTGGGGCACGGGAGTGGTCTGGGGCACCTCGGTGGTCTGGGGCACCTCGGTGGTTTGGGGCACGAGCATCATTGTGGAAGATAACTCCGTGGTCTGGGGCACCTCGGTAATCTGGGGCACGGGAGTGGTCTGGGGTACCGGCGGCATGCCGGAAGCCACCGGAGTGGTCTGGGGAACGGATTCGCCGTGGGGCAACTCGGTCATCTGGGGCACGGACTACGAAGTCGCCGCCGAGAACGTGCTCTTCCACGGCGAGGAATAGCGATGAACCCTGCTGACACGAAAACAGGGGGCCAATTGACCATGACTCATAAGATGCTTTCTCTTCTACTTGCCACGATCTGGGGCGCCACCGTAGCGCTAGCCACCTCTCCCCAGACCGCATCCGACCTCACTGCTTCGAGAGGTGTGCGTATGGCCGGCCGCGACGTGACAGCGGCCGAGCCAACAGCCGAGCCTCCGACGGCCGGCTGCGATACCAGGAGCGGTGAGGTCTTGTTGGCCAACAACTGTTGCGCCATTCGCGGGACCTCACCGGGCTGGGCTGCCGTTTTGCGAAGCGAGGTGTCTGCCATCGCGTGCTCAGCCATCTGGGGCACCAGAGCGATCTCGGAGACCACTACAGCCTGGGGAAACCGAGACAACAGGCCTACCTCGAACAGTCAGAGGCGATCGGGTGCCAGACTCGTTGTCCGCCCACACGTGACCGCTGCTATCGCAACAGCAGCCTATAGTTTTACCCACTCTAGTCTTTCGTTTCGGTCGCTAGAGTTTCTCGGCTTGCTCGCCGGCGAAAAGCAGTCCGGCGAACAACGTCGCGTTGTAAGAGGCGTGCATTAAAGCGGAAGGCCTAACCGACCCGGTCCACGCCCGTACGGCACCGAACGCAACGCCCACGGCGGTTAGCAGGAGGAGGTTTTGCCAGCGCCAGCCATACTGAACGCCGTGCGGCAGCGAAAACAGCAGGCTGGTTGAGACGACGGCGGCGGCGGCCCCCAACGAGCGGTCTACCACTGAAAAAATGAAGCCCCGAAAGAGCATCTCCTCGACAACCGGGGCCACGAGAACCCCGAAGATCGCCAGCAAACCGATACTCACGGGGTCTTTGAGCAGTGCCTCGAAGGGAACTTCGCCTTCCGGTTTCGGCAGCAGGGTCGAGATCAACGCTACGGCGATGGCCAACGCCACGCCGCTATAGAGATAGTAGGGTTCCCGACCGGAGTAGGATGTCCAACCGATCGCGGGGCCGAAGGCCAAGCCGTATTTTATGGTGACGACCGCGTAAATGAACGCAAAAACGGCTACCCACAAGAGAAGCTGGATTGCGATTGCCAGAGGCGCCTTGACTTGCGGCGCTTCGATGTCAACCTCCCACCCGAAGAGGAAACTCAAACCGAACAGAGCCGCGGTGCAGACGACGGTGATCAACAGCAATGCCGGCAAGGAGAACAACAGCAGGTACAACAGATCCCAATACGTCCACCAGCCGGAGCCGGGCGGACGAGTAGGGGCCGCGGGCGCTTGCGGAAGAGCCTCGCCCGGAGAGCAACCCGTGGCGTCCTGCTCGCGCGGGGTCTCCGAGGCGCGGCCGTAGGGGTCGCCGCCGGGGTCGTGGGTGGGTTCCCCGTTCATGAGCGATTCCCTATGGTATCAGTCGCCTGCGACATTTCCTGAAGTGTGGGTTCAACCCGGATTTCGGGCGGCAATATCGGTGTTGATGATATACACTACCGGTTGATACCGCGCCGGCTCGCATGCGAGCCCTAGGGAGCGAAAACCATGACGAATGGATCAGTGAAATACACTCGGCGGGAGTTAGGCAGGAAGGCGGCGGTGGCCGGTGGAGCGCTGGCGGCTGTTTCGTCGGCCGGTTCCGCGGTGGCCGGCTCCGCGGCTGCGGCCGGTGAATTGCCCCAGCGTCCTCTGGGCAAAACAGGTCTCACGGTGGGGGTGCTGGGGATCGACACGTCCCCATTGGGGGCCCCTGGGATAACCCAGCAGCAAGTCGACCGGGTGATCGCCATGGCGGCCGACGAGAGAGTCAACTACCTCGACGCCGCGCCGATTTATCGCATGGCCGAACGCCGCCTCGGCCCGGCGCTCAAGGGCCGGCGGGACAAGTTCATCCTGGTATCGAAAGTCGAAGCGACATCCAAGCAGGATGCCACCTGGCAGCTCAAGGAAAGCCTGCTGAAGATGAAGACCGACTACCTCGATGTCGCTCACTTGCACAACGTCGGGCGGACCGACCGTTTCCCCGACCTCGATGTGCTCACCGGAGAAGACGGCGCGTTGCAGGCCCTGCGCGATGCGAAGAAAGAAGGTTTGATCCGCCACATCGGCCTGACGTGCCACCTGCGGCCGAAGCGCGCCTTGCCTATCATCGAGACCGGCGACATCGAATTGGTGATGTGCGCGGCTAATTTCGTCGACGTCCACACCTATGACTTCGAAGGCACGGTTTTCGCCGCGGCCGCCGAGCACTATGAGAACGCGGTGCGCTACGCGCTGGGGATCCCGGGCTTGTCAGTCGCGATCATGGGTGTGAAGAGCACCGCCGAGTTGCAGAAGGCTCTAGCCACCGTGCGAGCTTACCGTCCCTTCGACGAACGCGAGCTCAGTGAGATCAGGACCGAAGGGAAACAGTTGGCCGGCAGTAAGGACTGGGGCGAGTTGCGGGGCCCGGTCGCCTGGAAGGCATAAGTAAGACATCAAAGACAGCCGGCGCGCCCGGCCTGAGCTGGACAAAGGAGAGGCCTGAGCTGGACAAAGGAGAGATTCCAATGAGATGGATTCGATTTGCGGTCGTAGCAGTGGTTCTACACAGCGTAGTGGCCGTCGGTGCCGCAGCCGAGCATGGTGATGTCCGCAAGGATGTCCTGGCGCGCCTGAACACTCTCGAAACGAAGTTCGTTGGCTTGGCGGAGTCCATCCCACAGGACAAGTACACTTGGCGGCCCGGCGAAGGCGTGCGGTCGGTCAGCGAGGTGCTCCTCCACGGTGCCTCGGCGAACTATCGACTGCCGGGGATGATCGGGACGTCGACGCCGGACGGCATTGACGCCCGGGGCCTGGAGAAGTCCACCACCGACCAAGCCAAGACCGTCAGCACCGTCAAGGCGTCGTTCGCGCACCTGCGACAAGCGGTCGAAAAGGTGTCCGGCGACGACCTCGAAAAGGCGACGAAGATGTTCGGACGCGACAGCAACTACCGCAGCGTCTTGTTGCTGTTGACCGGCCATCTTAGCGAGCACCTGGGTCAGACGATCGCCTACGCCCGCGTCAACGGCGTGGTCCCGCCCTGGAACCGCTAGCTTCCGGGTAGTCCCTTTTTCCCCTGCGTGATCCGTGGAGCGGCCGGGTGATCCGGCCCTCCGGTGCGGCTGGGTTCGTCTGCCTGCAAGTCCACGGGCAAGCCAAGGGCCGTTGACAGCCGTAGACACCCCCTCCCGCCGGCGTTCCCGCCCGTGTACATCTCGATAAACCTGGCAGCGGTCCACCTCGCCGGCCGCTGAGTCAACCTTCTTGGAATCAAACACTTGGCGGCTCGCGCCGGATGACTGGCGAGTTTGGCGCGGTACCTGCTGTACTCCAGGCAAATGACAACCACAGGACAGACAAAGGACGGATCGATCATGACAACCCTGACTCGCACTTGCCTCGTCGGATTTCTCTTCAGCACCCTTTCCTTCGCCGGCCTCTTCCCGGCGCAGGAAGGCGACCTCTCGTCGGACGTACGTTTCTCGTTCGCCGTGAACGGCAAGACCATGCAGGCGGGCGGCTACATCATTCGCGCCGACAGCACGAGCGGCCGGTTGGACATCTGTGAGGACGGCGTGTACTGCCAGACGGTTCAGGCCGCGTTTGTGCGGCCGGGCAAAGAAGTCCAGGCACGCATCGTCTTCCGGCAGGATGGAGCGAGCTTTCAACTCTCCCACATCATCACGCCGGACGGAACGCGGTACGAGTTGCCGGCCGAGCCCGAGCCCATGATCCTGCCGTCCGGCGACGATGCCGAAGAGTTCACCAAGGTCGAAGCGAAGCCCCTATGCATTCACAACCATGGCGGCAGCGGTCTCGCGAAGGCGTGGCACTAAAGAAACGCGCTGGGTGGTGCAGGTGTCCTTACCTGACCGTTGACAGTTCGCTAGCCGATAAGAGGCAGGCAAGCCAGCCTGCCCCGCTTGTTTGTTCAAGACCTCGAATCAGGTGAAAGGGAAGCTCTGAAGTGCCGGCTCTCAACCTATTTACTCGCCCAGAGGCCATCTTGTCTCCCAAGCCGGCTCCAGCAAGTACCACCCGTGTCGTTCAGAGCTCGTGCGAAGAGTACCGCGACCCCGAGTAGGACCCAGCCCCCCGAAACGAACCACACAGTCCCGTCCGCGGATCGTGACTGGATACCGCGGTCGCGCCGGCAGTCGGTCAACAGAGCGCGCTCAACCGTTCGCCGGACAGGCTTGAAATCTAGCCACGATCTCGCCGAGCGGCTCCTACCTGCGAATCGCGCCCTTCATTTCCAGCGGATCGCGCCGGCCCGGTTACGGCCGCGGCGTTTCCCGGCTTTCCCGAACGGGTGTACACCTCCTAGAGCCGAGTAGGTCGAACTGTCAACCTGCGTCACCAGAGCTAGCGCCTCGGCGAGTGCCAAGGCTCGGCCCAGTATAGGAGGGAAGTCCTTAGGGTTCAGTAATTTGGACTCGGGTGAGCTACTTGGGGCGTTCGTCCGTACCCCGTTTGGCAGAGTTCGTGCACTTCCTACAGTTGCGGAGCTTAACCGCTGAAAGACATTCATGGAGGGAAAACAATGCTTACGAGACGATCGATGTTTATGGCCGCCACGGTTGCGTTTGCGCTCAGTCTGAGCCTAGTGATGCAAGCCGGAGCGGCACCCAACAAGTCGGAGTTTGACCGCGTCGAGGGCTGGGTGCAGATGGTCGACACCGAGCAGTCGAAGATCAGCCTACGGATCCGGCCGAACGTGGTCCGGCCTGTGTTTTACAACGATGCCACAATCTTCACCTATCGGAACGAACCTTCTTCTTTCGAGGGTGTCCAGGCGGAGTGGCGTGTCATCTGCATCGGAAAGTTCGACGAGAAAGGCCATCTACTTACTCAACGAGTCGACGTTCGCGCGACGAACTAGGCCACCGGCAGTTTCGAGCGTAGCGCCGGATTCCTGTCACTAGAGTTTGGTTGACACCCTGTTCGGCCCCTCTGCCCGCCCGGCAAACCAACTTGCCTACCCCCAAGGGCCGGGACGCAGAGGGGCCGTTTTTTTGTGGGGCGGCCTAACGATCCACCGCAACCCTCTGGTTATCCGGTAAGGGGCTGCCGGAACTTCGCAAGTCACGGTTTCCCATTGGGGAGCCAGGTACCCTCGACACCCGCCTGACCCGCACCGGAACCGTGCTCGACATTGTCCCCCCTCACAACGCGACAGTTGTTACCAAGACCGATCCCGCGGCGGTACAATCCCCTCAGGCTAGGGGCAGGCCATGATTGGCCAGATGATCTCGCACTATCGCGTCACCGAGAAGGTTGGTGAAGGCGCCATGGCGAGGACGATTCGCCCTTCCCGAGCGAACTGCTTCTCGGTTTCGTCGAGGGCAAGCCGCTTCATGTACTGGCCGCCGAGGATCCGGAAAATCATGTTTGTTACGTGATCACGGCCTACCCGCCCAGTGCCGCCAACTGGCAGCCTGACTTCCGCGCAAGGAAATAGCATGCAATGTCTAATCTGCAGGACCGGAAACACTCAGCCGGGCGAGACGAGCGTCACACTCCACCGTGGCGATTCGTTGGTCATCTTCAAGGGAGTCCCTGCGAACATCTGCGATAACTGTGGCGAGTATTATCTGTCGGACGAAGTGACCAAGGAGATCATGGACCGGGCGGAGGCAGCGGTACGCAACGGGGCCGAAGTGGAGGTCCAACGCTTCGCCGCGTAAGTCAGTCGCCTTGATCGGCCAAGCTTGCCGAGGTGTGCGGCTGGGTTCGAAGCGGTTCGGTTTGACCCTCGTTTTGGCCGCTCACTATAATGAGTGCGGGGCCCCCGGTCCGCTTTCCCGATTTTCCGCCTGAATGATCGATCGAATTACCGTCCGCGGCGCACGACAGCACAACCTCAAGAACGTCCACGTCGAGATTCCGCGCAACAGCCTCACGGTCATCACCGGCCTGAGCGGCTCCGGCAAGTCGTCGCTCGCTTTCGACACCATTTACGCCGAAGGCCAGCGGCGCTATGTCGAGACGCTGTCGCCCTACGCGCGTCAGTTTCTCGACCAGATGGAGCGTCCCGACGTGGACTCGATCGACGGTCTGAGCCCGGCGCTCTCGATCGAGCAGAAGACCACCAACCGCAGCCCGCGCTCCACCGTCGGCACCATCACCGAGATCTACGACTACTTGCGACTGCTCTATGCGTCGATCGGCACGCCCCATTGTCCGAACTGCGGCGTCCCCATTAGCCGCCAGTCGAGCGAGCAGATCGTCGGACGCGTGCTCGAGCAGCAGCTCGGCAAGAAGGTGATGATCCTCGCGCCGATCATTCGGGGGCGCAAGGGAATCTACCGCAAGGAACTCGAAGACCTTTCGCGCTCCGGCTTCGTCAAGGTACGCGTGGACGGGGAGCTGTACTCGCTCGACGAGCACATCGAGTTGGACCGCCGGCGCAGCCACACCATCGAAGTGGTCGTCGACCGGCTCACCGTGCGCAAAGGGCTGGGTAAACGCCTCGAAAACTCGATCAAGACAGCCACCCGGCTTGCCGGCGGACTTGTGGCCGTACTGGAAGAAGGGGCCAGCGAGCGCCTGTACTCCGAGAAGCTGGCCTGCACCGACTGCGGCGCCAGCGTCCCGGCCTTCGAGCCTCGGTCGTTTTCGTTCAACAGTCCCTACGGCGCATGCCAAGCGTGCAGCGGTCTGGGCAGCCGCTGGGAGTTCGATCCCGCGAAGGTGGTCGCCGACAGTTCGAAGCCACTGCTCGACGGCGGCATCGCGCAGGGCCTGCTTGCACCGCGCGTCGAGCGATCGCTGACCGCGGGGGCAAAGTCAGCCCGGATTCCTCTCGACAAGAGCCTCGAGCAGCTCACCGAAACCCAACGGCAGCGTCTTCTCTACGGCGAGACCGGCTCGAACGGGCCACGCGACGGCCGGCCGTTCTCCGGCCTGCTGCATCTGATCGAGGGGTGGCAGCAGACTTACGCCACCGACACCTACCGTTCGTGGATGACCAGTTTTATGTCGCCGAGCCCGTGCCCGGAGTGCGGGGGGCTGCGCTTGCGGCCCGAAAGCCTTGCTGTCAAGCTGGCGGACCTTTCGATCTCGGAGTTAGCCGGGCTTTCGATCACCCGCGCCGTCGAGACGATGGATGATCTCGAACTCACCGAACGTCAGAAACAAGTCGCGGGCCGCATCGTCGACGAGGTTCGCCGGCGGCTGCGCTTTCTCACCGCCGTTGGGTTGGACTACTTGAGCCTGTCTCGTTCGGCCGCCACGCTATCGGGCGGCGAGGCACAGCGCGTACGGCTGGCGACGCAAATCGGCTCCGAGCTGCGCGGCGTGCTCTACGTGTTGGACGAGCCTTCCATCGGTCTCCATGCGCGCGACAACGACCGCCTATTGAACACGCTTGGGCAATTGCGTGATCTGGGCAACACGATCATCGTCGTCGAGCACGACTTTGACACGATCCAGCGCGCCGACTACGTCGTCGATCTGGGCATCGGCGCGGGCAGGCTCGGCGGCAACCTAGTGGCCAGCGGCACGCCGAAGCAAGTGGCGGAATCCGCCGCTTCGCTCACGGGTCAATACCTTGCCGGCAAGAAGCAAGTTCCCGTACCCGAACAGCGGCGCTCGCCGAACGGCAAGGTGCTGACGGTGCGCGGTGCAAGCGAGCACAACCTCAAAGGGATCGACGTGGGATTCCCGCTGGGCATGTTCATTGTGGTGACCGGCGTTTCGGGCAGCGGAAAGTCGACGCTGGTGAACGACATTCTCTACCCTGCGCTGGCGCGTAAGATCTACCACTCGAACGCCGCGCCGGGACGCCACGACAGCATCGACGGCGCCGACTTGGTCGACAAGGTGATCCGCATCGACCAGTCGCCGATCGGCCGCACGTCGCGTTCTAACCCTGCCACGTACACCGGAGTGTTTACGCCGATCCGCGCGCTCTACGCCATGCTTCCGGAATCGCGCGCCCGAGGATATCAACAGGGGCGGTTCAGCTTCAACGTCAAGGGTGGTCGGTGTGAGGTCTGCCAGGGCGACGGGCAGTCGCGCATCGAAATGAACTTTCTGCCCGACGTCTACGTGACGTGCGACGCCTGCCGCGGACGCCGCTACAACCAGGAAACGCTGCAGGTGGAGTACAAGGGTGTGTCGATCGCGGACCTGCTGGAATCAACGGTGGAAGAAGCGCTTCCCGTCATGGAGAAGATCCCGCAAATCCACGTCAAGCTGAAAACGCTGGTTGACGTGGGCCTGGGCTACATCCACTTGGGGCAGTCATCGACCACGCTCTCCGGCGGTGAGGCGCAACGCATCAAGCTGGCCCGCGAGTTGAGCAAGCGCCAGACCGGCAAGACGCTCTACCTGCTCGACGAGCCTACGACCGGCCTGCACTTCGAGGACGTTTCGAAACTGCTCGAGGTGTTGCACCGTCTCACTGACCTCGGCAACACCATCGTCGTCATCGAGCACAACCCCGACGTGATCAAGGCCGCCGATTGGATCATCGACCTGGGCCCGGAAGGGGGTGACCAGGGAGGTGAGGTCGTCGCCTACGGCACACCGGAGCAGGTCATGCGTTCGCGCAAGAGCTACACGGGCCGCATTCTCGCCAAGGTGCTCCGCAAGCGCTTGAAGAAGAAATCAGCGTAGAATCGTCCAGGCATTAGCGTGCTACGCCTGGGCGCGAGGAGTTCATGAAGCTCATCGCCGTCACTCCCGTAACCATGGGACTCCATCCCACAACTCGGAACACCCAGGCGCAAGGTTAGGGTGAAATCCCTAGCGTGGGTACCGGTTTTTCCCGTTGCGCGGCCGTAGAGCCTCGTTACACTGAAAGAGAGTTCTGCGTGAGGTAGCCCGTGCGATTTGTTCTGCTTGTCTTCGCCCTCGTTATCGGTCCCTGGGCCGCCGGACAGGAAACGCCCCCTCCCGAGGAGCCCTCGCGTAGCGAAGAGCCCCCACCGCCGCCGACCGTCACGGTTTCTCCCGTGGGGATCGTGGTGATTTCCAGTGCGAGTAAAGAAGAGCCTGCACCGGAAGCAGCGGAAGAAGGCGACAAGCCTGAAGCCGAGGCCAAAGTCGACGAAGACGCCGCGGCCGAGAAACCTCCCGAGGAAGCCGGGGCGGAACCCGATACGCCTGCGCCGCCCAAGTCGAGGACGGTCACGAAACGCGGCTACGACCTCGGCGGACGTGCCACGCCGGGTGCCATTACGATCTCGGGCCGCGCCACCGACACGACCCAGGGCACCACTCGGCGTCTTCGTAACAGCAGCGGACGCGACGTTCCCTACCTCACCGAGTCCGAGCAAGTGCTCAGCCGCACTACCGCCGGCCGCGTCACCGAGCGGCGCACTCACCGCTACGACACGGCGGGTAACCCGGTCAGTCAGCAGCTCGTGCGCAATGAAGAGCGGTTGATGCCCGACGGATCGGTGCAACGCATCGTCACGGTTTACGAATCCGATGTCAATGGGCGCATGCGGCCCACCGAGCGGACCACGACCGTGGAGCGGAAGGCGGGCAACACCACACGCACCGTCACAACTGCCGAACGACCCGCACTTGATCAGCGATTTCAGCCGTATCGGCGCGAGGAGTCCGTTCGTTCCGAGCAAGGTGAAGGGTCGGCCCAAATCAAGACCACCCGCCACGTCGACAACGGCGCCGGACGCCTGATCGAGTCGGAACGGGAAGAGTCGACGCTGACACGTTCGGGTAACGTAGCAACTACCGAGACCACGGTGTCGAAACGCAGCGTTGTCAATCAGGACCGCTTCGAGCTCGCAGGCCGCACCGTCGGCAGACTGGTCGAAAACTCCGACGGATCGACGGCCGAAACGGTGGAGATGTACGGTTCGTCTTCCGGCGGCGGGGCCGGCAACCTCAATGCGGGCGGCAGTTTCGCGTTGCAGCAGACGACTCGCCGCGAAACGCGCCTGGGTGCCGGCGGCGAGACGATCGAAAACACCACGACACGCAGCCGAAGCATCGCCGATCCCAGCCGGATGGGCGTCCGCGAGGTCGTCCGCAGCGTCACGCGTCCAACCGCCGACGGCGCGCGAATTGAAACACATTCCTACGAAGAAGGCTTCAACGGCCGCCTACGCCCGACCGGCACATTGGTGGAAGAGATCCGCGAGCAGTAAACCATCGCGCGCAATCGGACAGCCGTCGACGCCAGCCCAGAGAATCTTCTACTGGGGCTTCTTGGTACGGGCAGGTGCTCTAGCCGATCGCGACCTGTTCGGCTACAGGGGTTTCCAACTTATCCGAGGTGACCAGCTCGTAGCAGTCGGCATCGCTCAAGACCTTGTTGACCAGTGCCGTGTGCATGGCGTGTCCAGCGCGTTCGGCGACGACGCGCCCGAGCAGCGGACGGCCCAGCAGAGCCAGGTCGCCGATCAAGTCCAGCACCTTGTGCCGGCAACACTCGTCGGGAAAGCGAAGGCCGTCGGGGTTCAAGACGCCGTCCTGGCCGAAGCACACCGCGTTGTCGAGCGACGCGCCTCGAATCAACCCCATGTCGCGCATGCGGTCCAGATCCTGTTCGAAGCCAAACGTGCGCGCCGGCGCGATCTCCCGCGCATAGCGCTCGGGAGTGACCGTCAGCTCAAGGCGTTCGTTGCCCACCCGCGGGTGCGGATAGTGAGTCTCGCAGACAATCTCGAACGCGTCCGCCGGCTCGATCGAGATCCTCTTGGCTCCTTCGACGACCTCCAGCGGCTTACGAATGTGAAGGTAGCTCCGAGGCTTACTAAGTTGCTTGACGCCCGCCTCGCCAAGCAGCTCTACGAACGGCAGTGCGCTGCCGTCGAGAATCGGCACTTCCAGGTTGTCGATGTCGATGCGGGCATTGTCGATGCCGAGGCTGTAGAGCGTGCTCAGCAGATGCTCGGTGGTCGAGAGCAGCACGCCCTGGCGCATCAGGCTGGTCGCGTAGCTAACCCGTGCAATGTACTTTCCGCGGGCCGGGATCGTGAAGCCATCCAAATCGGTGCGGAAAAACACGATGCCCGCTCCTGCGCGAGCGGGGGCGATGCGTAGGGTAACTTCGACGCCGCTATGAAGGCCGACGCCGCTGACTTGGACGGCGTTCCGTATCGTGGTTTCGGTGATCAAGGTGGGGTCGCTGGATCGCCGGGGTCTGGCGATGCTAGTCGATATGCACGTCAGATGCCAGACGTAAGACGTTGATAATATGATGACAGTTCTATTTCGAGTGTGTCCATTTTACAACACTTGGCGACTTGGCACAGCGGAATGTACTGGTACCCAAGCCGATGTCCGGGAGCCAGTGCCCGTGTTCGACCCTCGGGTGGGGGCCCCCGGCATCCTGAAACACCTCCCGGCTACCCGCATCACGGTTGGATCGCAAGAGTGCTGCACACCACTAGAGACGGAGCGGCATACGAGCAGCCCCTATGACGTGCTCCCGCACGAAGGCAGAGGCTACCTTGCTCCGTATCCGGTCGGTTTGCGCACCTTGACAGAGGGGCCGTTGATGTGGTGTAATATAAGCGTAGATTTGAGGTAGAAAAATCTTCAAAAAGGAGTTATTAAGATGTCAAACATCAAAGGGGTACGCTACAGCGTGACGCTGCCGGCACCTGTGGAGGCGGACCTGACCATGTTAACCGAAAGCCTCGACATCACGAAATCCGAAGCCCTCAGGCGAGCCATTGTGCTCTTCAAACATGCGGTCAAAGCGGACAAGGTGGAGCTCCAGGGAAAGTACGGCAAACAAGTGGTCCTGCTGAAGTAAGATGCCGGATCCCAAAGAGCCAACCGAAGATGGGCCCCCTGCGGAAGAGCCGGTACCGGACGAGATCGCGCCCCCGCCGGAGGAAGAACCTCTCGACCTGACAAAGTCACCGCCGGAGAAAAAGCGTGCGACAGCCCCTCGCCCAGAAGGGCCCCCTGCGGAAGAGTTGGCACCGGACAAGGTCGTGGCTTCGCCGGAGGAGGAAGAACCTCTCGACCTGACAAAGTCACCGGCGAAGGAAGATCGTGTCGACCTGAGAGAGGCCCCGCCGTATTCGCCCGAGTAGGCGAAGATCATCTGGCCGATCGCGAAGATCTTGCTGCTGCTGATAGCGGCCGTGATGCTGCTGCCGTTCTTGATCATTGTCACGGTCGAGAAAGAGAAGGTAGGCCGTGCCCTTGATTGGGCAAAGACTGTCCTGCCGCCGGTGGTCGGATTTGGCGGTGCTCTCGTCGGCTACTACTTTGGTACGCGCGGCTCCCAGCAGGCCTCGCCATCCGACGAGGAAGGGGAGGTGCAGTGATCTGCTTGGCCGTAGCACTGCCTATCCTCCACCAGGTACGAGATGCCCAGGGCGCCAAGGGTCAACGCCCGGTGATTTTCACGCGGCTGGCTAGGTTGCCGCAGCGCGCGCTGGGAATGGACGCCGCTCAGTAGGCGACTACGATCGCGCGGCCCTTCTCGAGGCGAAGTTCGCGAAGATTCTCGGGCAGCGGAAGGTGATTCGCGGGCCCTGAGTCCGATTGGCCCACAGTGACAGAAAGAAGCCACTCCAGCGCCGAGCCCGAGATGCCCGACCCGCCGAGTTCGATCGATTCGACCTCGACCTTGGCGCGTCCGCCCGATGAGATCGGCCGGCAAACCGCTTTCAGCTCGCGCTCCCCCCCGAAGAGCATGCCCCACAGGCCGACCGAACCGTCCGAGGAACTCTGCAGCTTCGCCACGTCGATGTAGCTATGGACAACGGCCTGCTGGTCGAGCAATTGCACCCTCGCGTCTCGGACGCCGTTGTGGATTTGGTCGGCGTACTCGTACTGAAGCAACGAGTTGATCTCATCCTCGCTCAAGACGACCGCTTCGCCGGAACGCAGTTGCTTGTTCTCTATGCGCTCGACCTTGCGGCGGGCCGACTGGGCTAACTCGGGCGAGGCCGCGGGAGGAGAGGATGAGGCTATTCCAGCCAGTAGAAGAGTCACCAGCAGTGGAGCCCCGTAGAATCTCATGCCGGATAGTGTCGCCGTGTTCCGCATGGCTGTGTGTTCTATTGTACGGGCGTCGCCGCTGGTTCGTTTCGTTCGGGTTCCCTGTCTCCGCCGAAGAACTCCAGCCCTTGTCGGGCCGTCTCCTGCTCGGCGGCCTTCCTCGTCGAGCCCTGGGCCGTTGCGGAGAACAGCTTGCCGACCCGCAACTCGACCGTGAACGTCCGGCGGTGCGGAGGACCACTCTGGCTCACGATCTGATAGCTGGGTGTAGGCAGTTTCCGCCCCTGGAGAAGCTCCTGCAACGCCGACTTGAAGTTGTCAATCTCGAGGTTTTCATCGGCCTCGCGGAGCGCCCCGTCCGTCAGGACGTGGCCCTCCACAAACTGCCGCGCGGCTTCCAGACCGCCGTCGAGGTAGATGGCTGCGATCACTGCCTCCAAGGTGTCGACCAGCAGCGCCTTCTTGTCGCGTCCGCCCGATCGCTCCTCGCCTATGCCGAGTAGCAGTGATTCCCCCAGGCTGAGCCGCCGCGCAACCTCCACCAGATGGACGGCGCTGACAAGAAAGGCTTTCAGCTTCGTCAGTTGCCCCTCGGTGTAGGAGAGGAAGCGGTCCATCAAGCTCTTGCTGACGATGAAGCCCAACACCGCGTCTCCGAAGAATTCGAGTCGCTCATTGTGAGGGCGGTCTCCGGAAGCTTCTTGGGCATGGGAACGGTGCGAGAGGGCGTGTTCCAGTAGGCCGGGATCGCCGAAGCGGTAGCCGATCCGCTCTTCGAGCGCCCGCGTTCTTTGGCTGGCGGTAGCTTGGCTCGGGTGTTCGGTGACCATGGCGTTACGGCGTCAGAAACACGAGCGCGCTTCCGCGGCGGGTGCCGTCGGAAGCGCGCGGGGACTGCGATCCTCAGGACTCGAAGCCTCAAACAGGCGTGCCGCTACGGCTGAGGCGCCGGTTGTGCAGGAGCCTCGGGAGCGGGGGCTGCCGGGGCCGCCATCTTGTTCTTGATCTCGGCCTTCATGATCGCCGCCGCGTCCCGTCCGCCTGCCATTTTATGGCCACCGCGCGCGATCGACTGGTCGAGCAGGTTCAACGCCTCGTCATACTTCTCCTGCTGCTTGAGCGCCTCGGCAAGACGAAAGAACATGGTGCCGGTCTGCTTCTCGGCAACCTGCAGCATCTTTCGGTATGAGTCCTCCGCGGCCGGGAAGTCTTGCCTCTTCGAGGCAATGATGCCCATCGACTCGTGCAACTGAGACATGAAATCCTTCTTCATGATCAGCCAGTCTTCGTCCGCCATCTGGGCATTCAGCTTCGGCATGACCGGGAGCAGGCCCAGTCCTCGCTTGGCGAGATCTTCGGCCTTCGCCAGCTTCTCGTCCTTATCGAGATCGTGCTCGCGGGTCCGAAGCGGAATGACGTAGGAAAGGGATATCAAGGCGCCGATGTTCTCGGGGTTCAAATCCAGCGTTTGCTCCCCGAAGATGAGCATGCTCTCGAAGTCATTCTTTTCCTGGTAGGAGAGCATCAACAGATACGAGGCAAGCTCTTTGAACTCGGTGTCCTGATACTCGGCCAACAGCTTGTTGCAGCTTTCGATCCGCAGGTCGTTGTCCGGCGCCTGCTGGCACAGCAGCATCGCGTTCAACTCTTCTTGCGATTTCGCCTGTGGGCCGGTGGGTGCGGCCTCCGCTTCCTGACCGAAGGCCGGCACGCTTAGGGTAAAGACCGTCACCAGGACGGCAAGAGTTTTGATCATGGCAATCTCCGTAGGCTTCCCGCGGTGCGACGGGCGAAGCTCCAACTATTCTACCTGCTCGGGATTCCGCAGCACAGGTCCGTCGCTCTTGTACAACACAGAGACGGGGCAGCGCTACGTGCAGGCGCTGCAGACCTTTCTCCAGATCGGGGATTGCGGGGCGAAGCTGCCACGGCGTTCGGGCGTTTCTCCCTCGTTAAATGCCGCTGATATAATCAGTTGCACGTGCAGTTCGAGTCCCCTGAAGCGCTGACCCGCGGTGGAACGCAAGAGCCAACAAGTCTCACTGATCGCCTCCAGCGTGCTTCTGCTGGCACTGGCGGTGCTCACCTTCTGGCAGACGTCGCTTGACTTCGGCGACTTCCGTCCGGGAAGCTCCACGGAAACCGTCGTTCTCTGGGGCGTCTCGACCCTCGTCGTTATCGGCGTTCTCGGGCTCGGCTTCATCGTCTTCCGAAGCCTGCTCAAAATCTACATCGAGCGCCAACAGAACCGGCTGGGCTCGAAAATCAAGACCAAGCTGGTTGTCGGCGCGCTGGCGTTGTCGATCCTGCCGATCGTCTGTCTGGTCGCTTTCTCGTTCAGCTTTTTGAACCGCACGCTCGACAGGTGGTTCACGCAGCCGACGCGCGAAATCGTCGAGCAGGCCACGGCGCTCTCCGACGGGCTCATCAGCAGCAAGTCCGAAGCCGACGTCCGCCGCATCGCCGCGCTACCGGAAGTGGCGGCGGCGCTGGAGACCGGCGAGGTTTCCGACGAGCTTCGCGCACGCCTCGAAAGATTGGCTGACGGCGAAACCGCGCACTACATCGCGTTGGTCCCCGCCGGCGAGCGCGACCCGCTCGTACAGTTTCACGTGGGCGACCGCTTTCGCGGACCGCCCGCTTGGCGCCTCGATTCCGACTCCGACGCCATGTACACCGAGGAGGTCACGTCCCGCCTGCACCCCGACCATGTGTATGCCGCTGCCGTCGTCCACGACCAGTCCGAGGAGCCCGGCGAGTTGGGCCGCGTCATCCTTGCATGGCAGTTCCCCAAACAGGTACTCGACCGCCTCGCGGTGATCGAAGACCAAAACGCCGCCTACGCCGCGCTCCACAGCGACCGCCGCCACTTCCGCTACTTCTACCTGGGCATGCTGTCGCTGATCGCGATCTTTGTGCTGTTCGTAGCGACGTGGCTGGCGCTGTTCCTCTCAAAGCAGATTGTGGTTCCGATCGAGGCGCTGGTCGAGGCCACGGGCGAGCTGTCGAGCGGCCATCTCGACCATCGTATCCGCGCCCCCGCGAGCGACGAGCTGGGAGCGTTGGTCACATCGTTCAACCGCATGACGCAGCAGCTCGAAACCAAGACGCAAGAGCTGAAGCAAAGCAACCAAGACCTCGCTCAGGCCAACGTCGAGCTGGAAGCGAGGCGGCAGTTCATCGACGCCATCCTCGGCAGCATTACGCCCGCGGTGATTTCCGTGTCGGCCGAGGGCGAGATTCTCAAAGTGAACTCCTCGCTGGCGAAGATCTTTCCCCCGCCGGCGGCTTCCTCTCCGCGGGACCTCAGCGATCTGTTCTCCGAGGATGACCGCACCGACCTGCTCCGCATGATGCACCGCGCCCGCCGCACCGGGCTGGCAACGCGCGAGTTCGAGATCGAGAGCGAGGGCCAGATTTTGCACCTGGGCGTGACCGTGTCGGCGCTGGAGCGCGAGGAGCCCGCCACGTCCGAACCCGCCGGGTTCGTGATCGTGCTCGAAGATACCACCGAGTTGCTGCGGGCGCAGAAGTCCGCCGCCTGGAAAGAGGTGGCGCGCCGCGTGGCGCACGAGATCAAGAACCCTCTCACTCCCATCGCGCTCTCGGCCGAACGCATGAGCCGGCTGCTCAAGCGCTACTCCACCGTCGAGGATACGCCCGAGCGCCGGAAGCTCCGCGAGCATTTCGAGAAGTGCACCGACACGATCGTTCGCGAGGTCGAGACGTTGCGGGCGCTTGTCGATGAGTTCGCCCGCCTGGCCCGCTTCCCGTCCGCCAAGCCCGAGCGCGCCGATCTCAACGGTGTGATCGAAGCGGCTCTCGACGTCTTCCAAGGCCGTTTGCCCGGCGTCGCCATCCGTACCGACCTCGCGCCACATCTGCCCGACGTCTGGGTCGACCCCGAGCTGTTCAAGCGCGTCATCGTGAACTTGATCGACAACGCCGCCGAGGCGCTCGAAGATGCCTGGGTGCGCGAGATTGTGGTGTCCACCGGCCCGGGCACGTTGCCCGACACGGTCGAGCTGGCCGTCGCCGACTCGGGCCCGGGCATCTCCGCCGAGGACAAAGAGAAGCTCTTCCTGCCGTATTTTTCCACCAAGAAGAGCGGTACCGGCCTGGGCCTCGCCATCGTCAGCCGCATCCTCGGCGAGCACAACGCCACCATCCGCGTCGAAAACAACCGGCCCTCCGGCAGCCGCTTTCTGATCGAGGTGCCGACGGCGGAGAGCCGGGTGCCGGTTGAAGTTGGAGTCGGCACGTGAAGCCGAGCCGCATCCTGGTCGTGGATGACGAGCCTGGCATTCGAGATTCGCTGACCGACATTCTCGAAGACGAGGGCTATGGCGTCGAGGCGGTGGCGTCGGGCGAAGACTGTCTCGCGCGGCTTGAGGAGAGCACCTATCACGTGGTGCTGCTCGATATCTGGCTGCCGGGCATCGACGGGCTCGAGGCACTCGAGCGCATTCAACAGCTCGACCCCTCGCGCCGCCCCGTGGTGATCGTCATCTCCGGGCACGGCACGATCGAGACCGCCGTGAGGGCCACCAAGCTTGGGGCGCTCGACTTCCTCGAAAAACCGCTCTCGATCGACAAGGTGACGGTGTGCGTCAAGAACGCGCTCGATCACCGCCGCCTGCTGCTCGAGAACGAAAACCTGCGCCAACAGGTCGGCACGAAGTACAACATCATCGGCGACAGCGTACCGATGAAAGCCCTGCGCCAGCAGTTGCGGCTGATGGCGCCGACCAACGGCCGGGTGCTGATCTACGGCGAGAGCGGCACGGGCAAGGAGTTGATCGCCAGCGCCATCCATGCCCAGAGTGAGCGGGCTCGGGCGGCGTTCGTTGAAGTCAACTGCGCCGCGATTCCCGAAGAGCTGATCGAAAGCGAGTTGTTCGGACACATCAAGGGCTCGTTCACGGGCGCGCACGAGGACAAGGTCGGCAAGTTCCAGAAGGCCGACGGCGGCACTCTGTTTCTCGACGAAGTCGGCGACATGAGCCTCAATACGCAAGCCAAAGTGCTGCGTGTGCTCGAGGAGCAGCGCTTCGAGCCGGTCGGCTCCGGCAAGACCGTGCAAGTGGACGTGCGCGTCATCGCCGCGACTAACAAGAGCCTCGAAGACGAGATTGCCGACGGTAACTTCCGCGACGACCTGTTCTACCGCCTCAACGTGATTCCGTTCTACGTCCCGCCGTTACGCGAGCGCGCCGAAGACATCCCGACGCTGTCGGACTACTTCTTGAAAGAGTTCGCCTCGACCTACGGGCGCAAACCAAAAGAGCTGACGCCGGCGGCCCGCGAAGCCCTGGCGCGCTATCCTTGGCCGGGCAACGTGCGCGAGCTGCGTAACCTGATGGAGCGCATCGTCATCATGCACGGGCGCGAGCGCGTCGAGGCCAACGAACTGCCGCTGCCGGCGCTACGCCGCGCCGGCTCCAACCACCAAGCCCGGCCCGGCCGCTTCCAAACGCTCGAAGAAGCGCGCAAGGCCTATGAGCGTGACTACGTCCTCAAGACCCTCGACGGCATGGACGGTAACATGACTCGCACCGCCGCCGCCCTCGGACTCGAGCGCAGCCACCTGTACCGCAAGATGAAAGCGCTCGGCATCGGAACGAAGGAGTAAACGCCGCCGCGGTTCGACCCGCGACTCAGAGCCGCGGGCGTGAGCTGATGCAACCGAGCCGTGACCGTCAGGGAGCGGTCCGGCACGAACCCAGACGCCACTCGAAGGCCTCTAGATTGTGTTGTTCTCCACTTACCACCTGACGGACGAAGCGCGCGCTAAGGCCGCGCGGTGACTTCGACGCCGAATCGATAGTCAGTACGTCCTCAACGCAGGCTAACGCCCGCGGCTCTGAATGGTAGTTCGAAGCAGCAACGCCCTACACCGGCCCCTCCTCCGTGTTACTGTCTTATCTATCAAAACCCAGGGAGGCCCTACCATGAAGCCGACAACCGCT
This sequence comes from Bryobacterales bacterium, assembly GCA_965261065.1. Lineage (GTDB taxonomy): Bacteria > Acidobacteriota > Terriglobia > Bryobacterales > UBA6623 > JAKZVK01. The sequence goes on from OZ253444.1 coordinate 8,957,112, forward strand.
TGCACGTTTCTAGTCCCCGCATCCCTTCTTCTCCTCAGCGGCTGCTCCACCGAGTCCGAAACCGCCGAGGCCAAGATCAGCGGCGACTCCTGGAAGACCAACTGGCCGCGCCACGTCGTCACCGAGGGCTTTGGGAACCAAACCGCCGTGGCCGCCGACTTCACCGGAGACGGGCTGCCCGACGTCATCGTCCATGCCGAGAATCAGGCGCGCCTGTACACCGCTCCCGACTGGAAGCTCACGGTCATCAGCGAAGAGCCCACCAATACAGCTATTCACAGCGAGGTGATGGATGTGGATGGAGACGGCGACCCCGACTACATCGGAGCCGTTTACAGCCCCGGGCCGGTCTTCTGGCTCGAGCGGCCCGACAATCCGCTTACGGAACCGTGGCCTTATCACCTGGTTGATGACGAGATCGACGGCACGCACGGCCTGATCCTCGGCGACATCGATGGCGACGGCGGCCCCGACCTTGTCGCCAACAGCGCGCAAGCCAAGGGGCCGTACCCGGAGTCGATCGCCTGGTATAAGGTACCGGAGAATCCGCGACAGGCCGAGCGCTGGATCCGCCATGTTTTCTCGCAGAACGACGCCCCCGGACTCAGTCACTACATGGGCGTTGGCGACGTCAACGGCGACGGCAAAACCGATATCTCCGCCGCCGCCAAGATCCCCGAGGGCGGCAACTGGTT